>CAVVPN010000005.1:0-4697 GCA_963750165.1 uncultured Gemmataceae bacterium
GGTAAATCACGCTCCGAACTTCGTCGCGATCCATTTCCGCGCCCCCCGTGTGGAGCGCCCGTCCCCCGTGTTTACTTTTTCAAGAGGTCTGTCATGGTCCTGTCCTGGTTGACACGATGGTTGAAGCAGTCCCACCCGGCAACGTCGGGCCGCAACCAGCAGCGCGGCCCCCGGCGCCCCATCCGACTCACTCTGGAAGCGCTGGAGGAACGGACCGTCCCCACGGTCTTCAACGTCACCACCACGGCCGACGTCCTGGGCGGCCCGACCCTGTCGCTGCGCCAGGCCATCCTCGACGCGAACCAGACCCTCGGCGGCCCCAACACCATCAACCTGACCGTCCCCGGCACCTACACGCTGACCCGGTTCGGCAACGCCCACGACGGCACCAACGGCGCCCTGCAGATCAACAACCCGTTCCTGACCATCAACGGCATGGGCGCCGGCGTCACCGTGATCGACGGCGGCGGCGTCGATCGCGTCTTCGACATCGAGCGCGTCGGGCTTGCCGTCGAGGCCAACCTCAGCGTCGCCTTCAACAGCGTCACCGTCCAGCACGGCATCGCCAGCGGCAACAGCAACAAGGGCACCGAGCATGAACGGCCGCGCCTCCGTCGGCGGCGGCATCTACAGCCCCGACGTCAACCTGACCCTCACCAACACCGTCGTCGCCGACAACCTGGCCTTCAGCTTCGGCGGCGGCATCTGGACCGACAACGCCAGCGTCACCATCACCGGCGGCGCCGTCAGCGGCAACACCGCCGACGACGAAGGCGGCGGCCTCTTCACCAACGGCGGCGCCGTCGCGGTGACCAACGCACTCTTCTTCCGACAACACCGCCGACAGCGACGGCGGCGCCATCGCCATCGGCAGCAGCACCGGCGCCGGCAACCTCACCGTCGCCGGCTGCACCTTCGTCCGCAACACCGCCGACGGCGACGGCGGCGCCATCGCCGACTTCTCGACGGCCAACACCGTCACGATCACCGGCACCGCCATCACCGACAACACCGCCGCGGATGAAGGCGGCGGGCTTTTCATCGAGGCCGCCCGGCTCACGATCGATCGCTGCACGATCACCGACAACACCGCCGACAGCTCGGGCGGCGGCATCGAGGACGATTCCAACGCCAACCAGATCCTGAGCATCACCAACAGCGCCATCGACGGCAACACCGCCGAGGGCGACGGCGGCGGCATTGAAAGCAACGCCGCGTCGGCCACCTTCACCAACGACAGCTTTTCCAACAACGTGGCCGACAACGGCGGCGGCGTGCTCTTCTCCGGCGCCCAACTGACCATCGCCAACTGCCACTTCGACGGCAACCGGGTCGAGGGCAGCGAGGGCGGGCTGTACGTGTTCACCCAGAAGGCCGGCAGCGGCTGCACCATCGCCAACAGCACGCTCGACAACAACCGCGCGGCCGGCGAGGGCGGCGCCGGTGTCATCGAATGCACGACGCTGACGGTCAGCAACAGTTCCGTCAACGGCAACCGCAGCGGCAGCAGCATCGGCGGCCTCGAGATCGAGGTGACGCACCGCCACCCTCACCAACGTCAACGTGATCGGCAACGTCGCCGGCGGCAGCGAGGGCGGCCTCGAAATTTCCGACACCACCCTGACGATGACGGGTTGCACCGTCAGCGGCAACCGGGCAGGCTCCTCGGAGGGCGGCCTCTTCGCCGAAGGCACGGCCACCATCGCCAACACCACCATCAGCGGCAACCGTACCGGCAACGTCGTCGGCGGCCTCGAGTTCGATGGGCGTCCAGCTGAACCTCCTGGGCGACACGCTCAGCCGACAACACCGCGGCCACCAGCGTCGGCGGCGCGTTCGTGAAGACGCCAGCAACGGCGGCACGATCAGCAACACCACCATCAGTGGCAACCGGTCGGCCAGCGTTGGCGGCGGCCTGGAGACGGACCTTACCGGCGGCACGCTGACGGTCACCGGCTGCACCATCAGCGACAACCACGCCGGCACCAACGGCGGCGGCCTCGAGGACGACGGCGGCGGCACGCTGACCCTGACCAACGACACGCTGTTCGGCAACACCGCCGCGGTCAGCGGCGGCGGCATCGCCCACGAGGGCAACCCCAGCACGCTGCTCCTGCGTGAACGTCACCATCGACGGCAACGCGGCGGCCAACGGCGGCGGCGTCTTCAACACCCAGGCGACGGCAACGTTCACAACACGCATCATCGCCGGCAACGCCGCCAACGCCGGCAAAGGCCCCGACGTCAACGGCGTGCTTCGACCCGCAGGGCTTCAACTTCATCGGCGTGGTGGACGGCACCGTTCACAGCTTCGTCAACGGCCAGAACCACGACCAGGTGGGCACCGCGGCCGCGCCCCTGGACCCGCGGCTGGGCCCGCTGCAGAACAACGGCGGCCCCACCTTCACCCAGGCGCTGCTGCCCGGCAGCCCCGCCATCGCCCAGGGCGACCCGGCCGGCTCCCCCACCAGCGACCAGCGCGGCTTCCTCCGCCCGGCCACACCCTCCATCGGCGCCTACGAGCCGCAGTATCGCCGCCAACGCCAGCGCCAACCAGGTGTTCGTCGAGAATGTTCTACGAGGTGCTGCTGGGCCGTCCGGCAGACCCCGGCGCGGCTGGCTTTGTCAAAGAGTTGAACGCTGGGCTGCCGCGGACCACGGTGGTGCAGCAGATCGAGGGTTCGCAGGAGTACCGCGACGGACCAGGTGCAGGCCGTGTACCAGCAGTACCTGCACCGCAGTGCCGACGCGGTCGGCCTGCAGGGCTTCACCAGCTTCCTGGGTGGCGGCGGCACCCTGGAGCAGCTCGCGTCCTTCCTGGTTGGCTCGCCGGAGTACTTCGACCTGCACGGCGACAGCAACGAGGCCTTCCTGAGCGCCCTGTATGAGGACGCCCTGGGTCGCCAGGCCGACCCGGCCGGACTGGCCGGCTTCGAGCAGGCGCTGGCCGGCGGCATGTCGCGCGGCCAGGTTGCCTCAGTGATCCTGACCTCGGCCGAGTATCAGAACGACCTGGTGCAGGCCGATTTTCAGTCCCTGCTGGGTCGGCAGGCCAGACCCCGGGGAGCCGGCCTTGTTCGTGAGCGAAGCTACAGAGCGGCGGCAGCGACCAACTCGTCCTGGCCCAGATCCTCGGCTCCCCCGAGGCCTTCGTCAAGCGAGGTTAAGCTCGACTGATGTACTTTAGAGGGGCCGCCTGGACGGTAGCATGGGAATAGAACACTGGACCTGAATTGGACCTCTCTGCGTCGGGCGGTTCGTCGCCGGCGATCACGACGGACAATCCGCTCCCCAACCCCGGCAGCCCGCCAGCAGCGCCTGCCAGGCGTCGGCCACGGTCGGCAGCCCCGTGGCCACTGGCTGCCAGGGGTGGCGCTTCGTCGGGCGATACCAGGCCGTCCAGAACACCGTGATCCGGGTTTCGGCTTGGGCCTGTTGGCCGAATATGTCCATAGGTCGCACCAAGGGTGTCATCATCGTGTGGTTCATGGCCACGGCTCGGAGTTGCGCCGGGGTCCGCAACGACAGGCTGGCACCGCGGGGTCGTCTGTAACGTTGGCGCCTCTGGCACGCGATGGAACGCGAGCCACTGCATTGCAGGTCGTACTCTTATATCTCTTCTTCATTTTTTGATTCGAGCAGCGCGTGCAATGGTCTGGCTCGCGTTCCATCGCGTGCCAAACTCACCCCACGCCCGCTGGCACGCAGGGGAACGCGATCCGCACGCCTTCGTAGAGGCGGACACGGTTGTCACCGTCCCGCGGTTGCCGGATCTTCAGGTGCGGCAGCGTGGCCCGCAAATTCCTCCCGAACAGTTGTTCTGAACCCGGCTTTGTGTAGCCCTTGCCTTCACACCAGTGGCACCACGCCTGGTACAGTTCCGTCACGAGTACGTCGTAGCCCGCCTCCGCCTTCACCTCGCACCGCTCGCGCAGGAACGCGGCGATTGGGGATGCCAGGTCCTCCATCTCCTGCGTGATGCCCTTGCTGGCCTCGGGCACGATCAAACGGCTGCGGTCCCGCAGTCGCTTCCAGCCCGCGATACTCCACAGCAGGATGCCGGGCAATTCGGCCGTCAACTTCGCCTCCAGTGCCGTGTCTTCCTTGCCGTACCAGGATCCGTCAGCGGCAGGTGACGAGCCGACCAACAGGCGCCGCTGCTGTCGTCGAGTTTCGGCAACTCGTCGGTGAGGATGGTGAACCGCGTGGTCAGAGAAGGTATCGCTATCTGGCTGAGTCCTTCGGTTTGTGCGTTGGGAACAGATCAAAAATATTGGGCCGCTTGTTCGATTCCATTGAATCTGAGGTGGTGCAAAATGAACAAAAGGAGGGGCGTGATGCAGGCGAACAGCAAGGAGAGTTACAAGTAGTGAATTGCAGAAGGAATTGGAAGAGGAGAGAAGGTGAACTGACACTGGAAATGAAGTGAACTGGCAAGAAGTGAACGGGGAAGAAGGAGGGGATGAATTGGAACTGCAAACAAAGTGAACGGGAAAGCGATTTGGAACTGGAAACGAAGGAAGTGAACTGGAAATGAAGTGAACTGGAGCTGGAGCTGGAGCTGGAACTGGATTTGGAACTGGAACTGGAACTGGAAACGAAGGAAGTGAACGGGAAAGTGATTTGGAACTGGAAATGGAGTGATTTGGAACTGGAACTGGAAAGGGACAACGGCAAAGGAAAATTGGTTGACTTTC
>CAVVPN010000006.1:0-58363 GCA_963750165.1 uncultured Gemmataceae bacterium
AAGCAAGAAATACGCAAAAACCCAGGAAATTTCTTGAGTTTTCTTATTTTGGCTGACACCAGACACCTGTTTTGACACCCGATTGCGGGTGTCAGCGGGTGTCAGTCGAAAAGGTGTCAGAAACGGGTGTCTTGCCCGAATCCGCCGGTTCAGGAAGTTTTGACCCAGTACACGCCGAGGCCGTCAATCGGCTGCACGGGGGCGGCCACGCCGTGCGCAGCGCGGAAGTCGTGGACCGCTTGGCGGCAGGCCGGGATGGCGCCGAAGTCATCGACGATGACCACGCCACCGGGGGAGACTTTGTGGTACAGCGCGACCAGGGCCTCCATCGTGGACTCGTACATGTCGCCGTCCAGCCGCAGGACCGCCAGCTGGTCGATGGGCGCCGCCGGCAGGGTGTCCTTGAACCAGCCCTTGAGGAAGCGCACCTGCTCGTCGAGCAGCCCGTAGCGGGCGAAGTTGCCCTGGACATCTTCCAGGGACACCGCCAATTGGGCGTAGGTGTGGTGGCGGTCGCCGCGGTCCGCGGGGTAGCGCTCGGGATCGGGCGGCGGCAGCCCCTCGAACGAGTCGGCGACCCACACGCGGCGGTCGGTGACGCCGTATGCCTTCAGGATGGTGCGCATGAAAATGCAGGCGCCGCCGCGCCAGACGCCGGTTTCGATGAGGTCGCCGGGGATGTGCTGGCGGAGGACGTGTTCCACGGCACCGCGGAGGTTGTCCATGCGCATCCGGCCGATCATCGAGTGGGCGCGCAACGGCCAGTCGAGGCCGCGGGCGCGCTTCGCCACGTCGAAGACGGGCTGCGACCAGGGGTCCTGGGCCGGGTCCTCATAAATCAGGCCGAGCAGGCAGCGCTGCATCAAGTCGATGTACAAGTCGCGTGGATTGACGGTAGACATCGCTTGCGCTCGAACCAGTGTGATGAGGCTGTTAATGAAGCACCACGGCAACACGCCCGTAGGCTCGCGAGTTCTCATCGGCTCAGCAAACCCGACACCAGGTTTATTAACCACAGAACTGCCGCCGGTCAACGAAAATCACCGCCATTGCGCGGTCCTTTTTGTTTTGTAGACGTGTATGGCTGGCGGCGGGAAGTCGGGTTGGCGTGCAGGCTGTAGGTGCCGAGCAGGTCGCGGTTGTGCTGTAAGCGCCCGGCCAATCACGTCGATTTGCCAAAAGCAAACGGCGTCCGCCCGTGGATCACTGCGATCCGCAGGCTGACGCCGTGTTTTTCTGGCTCCGTGTTTACTCACCCGGCCCGGGCGGCACTGCCCGGTGATTCCCGGCCACGTCGCAGGAGCCACCGATCTGGCAGCCAGTCCAGTAATTGCTCTGCCGTTGGCTGCTCTCCCAACGCGAACATCCCCGGCAGCGCCTCGCGCAGATACCCGAACGGGTCGATGCCCAGGTGCTTACACGTCCCTACCAGCGTGTACAGCACCGCCGCCGTCTGACCCCCGGCCTCACTACCGAGCACGCCCCAGTTGTTCCGACCCAGGGCGATGGCCCGTAGCGTCCGCTCGCTCAGATTGTTGTCGATGGCCAGATACCCTTGCTCCAGGTAACGCGCCCGCGCCGCCCAGTTGTTCAAGGCATCGCCGATGGCCTGACCCAGCGCCGTCTTGGGCAAGGCCCGCGGACGCTCCTCGTCCAGCCACTGCTTCAGTGCGGCCAGGATCGGTTCGGCTTGCTGCTGGCGGCGCTGCCGGCGTTGCTCTTCGCGCTGGCGGCGCTGTTCCCGGGTGGCCGGCTCGTCCGCGGGCGGCAGCAACAACGGCAGGTCGCGCTCGATGGCGTACAACTGCCGGATGCGTTCCAGCGCCGCGTCGGCACGCGCGTCGCCCCCTTCGGCGGCCGCCACGAACTTGCGGCGGGCGTGCGCCCAGCAGCAGACGTGCTTGACCTTGTCCGCGCCGTACAGCCCTTCGTACTGGGCCAGGGCGTCCGCCTGCAGATAGCCCCGGTAGCCTGCCAAAAAGGTCGTCGGCCCCGCCGCCGTGTAATCGGCGGTGAAGTCGAACACGGCATACGGGGAGTCGGCGTCGCCGATGCCCACCCACAGGTGCGCCTTGCGGGTCCGGTCCGCCCCCGGCACGCGCAACTTCACCGTCGTGTCGTCGCCGTGGATCACCCGCGCGAGCAACAGGCGTTGGTGCATCAGCTGGTACAGCGGGTCGAGCAAAGCCGCTGCCCCGGCCAGCCAGTCGCCCAGCGTGGACCGCGCCACGGTGACGCCGGAGCGACCGAGTTGCCCGGTCAGGCGGTGCAGCGGCGTGGGGTCGGCGAACTTGGCCGTGATGACGTGGGCCAACAGACCGGGGCCGCACAACCCCTTGGCGAGCGGCCCGACTTGCTCCGGCCCGGCCGTCTGCAAGCGCTGCTCGACCGGCACACAGGCCGGGTCGCAGTGCTGGCAGGCATAGGTCTTCTTGACGGTGCGGCGCACGAAGAAGCGGGCCGGCTCCAGGTCCAGTTGCTCGGCCGTTTGCGTACCGATGCACACCCGCCCTTGGCCGCAGCAAGGGCAGAGCTTCTCCGCCTCGGTCAAGTCGTGGACCACCTCGCGGCGCTCCAGGTGTTCGGGCAACGCGGCGCGGCCGTGCTCGTCGCGGCGTGGCTTGGGCTGGTCCTCGTCACGCGTCTTGGGCTGGGGCCGGCGGCGTTCCGAGCGGCGGCCGAAGCGGTGCTGGAGCGCCTGGTCGAGCTTGCTCTTGAGTTCCGCGTTCTCGGCGCAGCCGGGCCACTTCCGCGAGCAGTTCGCGGATCAGGGCTTGCAGCGCCGCCACGTCATCGGGCAACGGAGCATCGGGAGGGAAGGAGGAGGCGTCCATGCCTGGTGAAACCCCGGCGCAGCTGCCGGGTAGCGGTGGCTCAGCGCGGCGGCGTGAAGTGCTTGAAGCGGCGGACGCGGGACAGGTCGATGCCGTCGAGGATCATCTGGAACTGGCCGGCGGTCAAGGCGACGCTCGTGCTGTCGGCGGGTGCCTCGGGGAAGTGGTAGCGGCCCGCCTCCAGGCGCTGGCAGAACAGGCACAGGCCGTGCCCGCCCCAGTACAGCACCTTGAGGCGGTCGGCGTTCTTGTTGCGGAAGATGAAGAGGTGGCCGGACAGCGGGTCGGCCTGGAGGCGGTTGCGCACCAGGGCGAACAGGCCATCGAAGCCGAGGCGCATATCGACGGCATCGGGGCAGTACCACAGTTGAACGGCGGGAGAGAAGCTCAGCACGGCAGCACTCCCAACAAGCGGAGCAAGGAGCCGAGGGTGGCCGCATCGGCGCCAGGGCCGAGGCGCAGGACGGCGCCGCCGGGCAGGACCAACTCGATGGCCGGGGTCTGGTCGGCGAGGCGCACGGGCAGCAAGCGCGGGCCGGCTTCCGGCCGGGAAAACTCTGGGCCGGCAGAGAGGTTCTGTGCGGCGAGGCGGCGCTTCCAGAGGTAAAAGGAGGCGACGGAGACGCCCTCGGCGGCGCAGAACTGAGCGGTGGTCAGGCCGGCGGCGGCGAAGCGGGCGAGGCGCTCGGCCCAGGTCTGGCGGACGGCGTCACGGGAGGCGCGGGGAGTGAGGGACTTCGGTCGGAGCAAGAATCGGTTCGGACATGGGAGACCTCCAGAGGATCGGGCGACCCCTCCAAGGTACTCATCTCGTCAAGGACGTGATCCGCCGGGCGGGTACGGTGTAGGTGGCGTAGGCCGAGACGGTGGCCAGGCCGGCGCCGCCCGTGCCCGCGATGGTGAGCAGGCTGAGCGTGGCCAGGGTGCCGGCACCGCTGCCGGACACGGAGTCGGAGCCCGTGTCCAGGCTGCTCTGCCTCGACAGGTAGGTATCCAGGCTGTCGGCGGGGTACTTGGGGTTGGCGTAACTGCGGTTGCCCGCGGCGTTCAGGCTGTAGGTGGCCGCCCAGTCGCGGTCGAGCGCGAACGTGACGTTGCCGGTGTCCCCGGTCTCATGTTTTCCGAGTTCCGCGAGATAACTTGAGGTGCAATTTGCACCTAACTCATGTTGCCGTCATGCATTGCAAGAAGCGTCTCGATTTTCGTTCATGTTGATGCCAGGCAGTTCAAGAAGGGGCTCCTTTTTCATTTTTCCGCGACTCTACCTTGGCAGTCGCACTTTTCCGAGTGCTCAAACCGCGAGATTTACGCAGTTTTTCAGCGCTTCGATGAGTTTCAGGAGTTCCGTTGCATCGGCCGACTTGGGTTTAATTAGGGCGTTCAAAGTCGCCCGCCGCAACACGGCAACCATATGACGCAACGACCATTCACTCTCCCAGGGTCCCATCACTTGCGCAATTCCTCCGCCTCCGGCAACTGCCGACCGGCGGTAAGATACCACACCATCACGACGCTCTGCAACGACCACACCCACGGCGCCACCTTCTCCACCGCTTCCCGACTGTAGTGTTGTGGCGCCTCGAGGTCCAGCACCTGTTTGCTCGCCCGGAACAGTACCTCAATGGACCAGCGCCAGGCGAACTGCGTAATCACCCACCCCACGTCCGCACGCACGTCGGTCGTGAACAGGTAGGCATCGTCCAACTTCCCGTCCGGGTCGCGCACCACCACCACCTGCACCGGCCGCAACCCCAACACCCGCGGCCACACCGCCCGGTAGGCGAACGCCCGCAGGACGCGCTGCTCCCCGTAGACGGTCACCGTCACCGCCTGCCACACCCAGTCCCCGGTGGCCACGCGCTTACGGTCGGCCTTGGCGGCGGCTGCTTTGGGGTTGGGCAGACGCGGCCCCTTCTTCGCCTTGCGGCCGCGCCGGCCGGGCTTGGCCTGAGGCAGACGCGGGTCGTACACGGCCGCGTCGCCGCGCAACCGGCCGACGAAGGTCACGCGCTCGTCCAGGTCCGCCAGCAGCGCTTGGGCCGCGTAAGCGCCGTCGGCCACCAGGGTAAAGCGCCGGCCGGGGAACCAGGCCAGCACTTCGGCGAGCAGCGCGTGCGCGAGCAGTGGGCAGGACGGCTGCGCCTGGCCGGGCCGGTGCAACCGGGCCAGCAAGGGCAACGCCAGGATCGGGGCGTTCGCGAAGGGCAGGCAGACGGCGACGGCGACGACCACCCAGTTGTGCCCCGCGGCCGTGGCGGTGCGTTTGCGGGTCGAGGCGACGGCATCGCGGAACCAGCCGAGGCCCCAGACGTGCTTGCCGCGCTTGTGGGCCAGGGTGTCGTCCACCAACAGCGTGATGGTGCCGCCCAGGTGGAGGCGCGTGAGGATGAGGACGGCGACGTGGTAGGCCAACCCGGTCACGGTCCAGGCGGAGCGCGCAAAGAAGTTGTAGGTGGTGTCCAGGCCGTGGCGCCGGGAATGGTCCCGCAAGTCTTGGGGTTGGGCGGTGTCGGCGACGCGACAGAGGCGGTGCTGGCCCAGGCACATCACCCAGCCGAGCACGAGTTGGCAGTGGGTGTGGAACGAGGGCAGGGTGAAGGCCGGGGCGAGGGCTTGGACGATGGGCTGGAGAGAAGCTATCATCAGCCACATGAGGGGCTCCTTCCGGCGAGTGCATGGCTTGAGAACCTATGCACAAACTTAGGAGGAACCCCTCTCTCTTTCTGCGACAGCCCCGTGACACTATCGGTGTTCGTCTGTTCATGGAAGCGTGCGACAGTTCAGCTACAAAACGGGATGATTAACACTTCACCAGCCGCCAGTTGCCATAAGGATTGTAAAATAGATCATCAGAGGGAAACCGGACGCATGGTTCCAGAACCGCTTTGAAACGGCCCTTAACTCCTACACAAGTAAAACAATCCAAGTTAGCACTCGGAGTGTCAAATTCCAAAGTTGACAGCAACAAGCAATCCAGTAACTTTTTCGCTGTGGCGGAGTCAAGCTCCATAGAGACGGATGCATCGGGCAATCCAAGATTATGCATGCCACATGCATAGTACTCTGAGTCCGATGTTACGAGAACAACAAAAGCGGAATACAATGACTTAGGACTCGGATCGAGAGTGAGTTCGATCCACTGCGCTGCGGAGTGGGCCACGCCAGAGGATTCAATCTTGACTGCAATCCCTCCAGACTGAAGCACAGCACTTGTAGCGTTCATGAGGGATCTTGCTTTACTAACACTTCCTCCCCGGGCGACCAAGTACATTGCATAGCGATGGACAGAAATCTGTTCCATTTCAGCGCTTGTGAGACTGCCAGAATTGGCGTTCGCAAAGGCCTCCACTAGAACAGGATCATGATGGTATAGGTCAACTTTGTAAACCTCACCAGTAGAAGGATTGATTAAGGCGTCACCTGCAAACAAGTATCCACCACTGCGCTTAGCAATGCTCGTCACAATCTCCCTTCGGCTGTTCCAGATGCCTGGGATACAAATGACGGTTTTGGGTCTTCTTCTCGACGAGTTCATTATTTCTCTTTGCTCCTCTCTGGTCCAAGCTTGTTGAGCGTTTCGCGAACACATGAACGGACTTCAAGGGAACGATCTTTTAGAAAAGGCGTAAGCAATCTTGCAATCGAAGTTCCACCGATCATACCCAATGCTTGGACGGCATGGATTCGGACTTGTTCCTTGGGATCCTTTAGCAAAGGAGAAAGAAATCGAATGTCTTCCCGTTTCCGCATTCTCCCGAGCATCAGGGCAGACCACATCCGTGGCCCAGCTTCTCCGGCGCGCGTAGCCTTCCGCAATGCAGTACGCAATTTCTTTTCATCGAGCGACTCCAACAGATGCACTACTGACCAGTATACCTCAAACGCATCACCGTACCCAAAAGATTGGATCAACGGAGTGATGCAGGTTTCATCGACAATCGGCCCTAAATCATCAATAATCGTTTGATACTCGGTCAACACCTTGTCTGACAATTTGTCATCGGAAGGCATCGGAATCATGCTTTCGAGCCTTGTCAACAATTCCTGGCGCAGTTGAAACTTCTTTGACATAATTCTCTCTGCTTTTACCACCTTAGCCAAGGCGTGCAAACACACCAATTACATTTGAGTAGGGAGGTTAGGCAGCCGTTCAAAATTAGTCCGCAGCTTACACCTGGGTGCTGATGTTAGAATATTGTCCAACGTGGCTTGATGGTGTAATTCCAACTGGGGCAGACGGCATGCCTTTGGAGGCGCCACGTCTGCATTTCTGCGTCCGGCACCTTGACCCCCTTCGCGTACTCCGCGTCCAGCAACGTCGCACGTACCGCCCAACCGGCGTCCGTCTCCGTGCCCCGGATGCAGGCCAACAGCGTCTCCACGGTTCGCAGCGGCTCCCCCGCCCAGTTGACGCTGATGCGGCTGAACAGCCGGTGCTCCACCGGGTTCCACTTCGACGCCCCCCGCGGGTAATGGCACACCGTCACCCACAGCCCCCAGCGGTCGGCCAACTCCTCCTGGAGGCGCTGTTTCCACAACCGCACGCGGCAACTGTTGCTCCCGCCCGCGTCGCACAGGATCAGCAACTCGTCGGCCTGCGGGTACCACAGCCGTCCCTCGCCGCGCCACCACCGGCCGATCACGTCCCCCGCGAACGCCGCGGTGTCGGCGGACAACCCCACGTAGACATGGCCGCGGTCCTGGCGCACGTCGTAGACCCCGTAGGGGACGGCCCGGCCCAAGGCGTCGTCCAGGAAGTCGTGGGCGTTGACCTCCGTCGCGCGCCGGCACCACTGCCGCCCTGCATTCTTGAAGTTGCCGATCAACTCCTTTTTCTTGCTGTCCACGCTGATCACCGGCTGGCCGAGGATGGCGAAGCGGCGCCGCTGCCCGGCGATGTACGCGAACTGCCGGTCCCGGTCTGGGTGAGGCGGGCCGGTGAAGCGCTTGCGGTTGGCCTTGAGCGAATAGCCCAGGTCGTCCAACAGGCGATAGACCGTGGCGGGGCTGACGGCGAAGCCTTGGCCTTGCAACCGCGTGCTCAGGTAGGCGACGCTGTGGCGCACCCACTTCTGACAGGTTTGCGGGCTGCCGGCGGTCTGCTCCTCAACCAGCTGCCTCAAAGCGTTCATGAGGCCCGGCACTTTTTTTTCACAGCGGGCCGTCCTGCCCCGGGCCGGCGGATGCGATCCGGGGGGCAGTCCCGCAGGGAGTCCTCGAGTTCCCGGCGACCGCGCCGGATGGTTTCCACGTTCAGGCCGGTGATGAGGGACAGTAGGCGGTCGCCGCCGCGGCCGACCTTCTGGGACTCCCAGGCTGCCAACCACCGGCGTTGGTGCTCATCCAACCGGCTCAGGAGAAGGTTGAGCCGGTAATGGAGGGCGCGTTCGGGGTGGTCCGCACCTTGTCGGCAGTGAGGGCATTGGCATTGGTGGATGTCCACGGCTCTGCCTCCCTTCCAAACCAGGCCCCCGGTTGGGCCAGGGTTATTGTAGAAGGGAACTGCGGATTAATTTTGAAACGTTGCCTTACCAACCATCTACTACGCTGTCTAGAGTATCTAGAGGAATCTCCTCAGCAGAGGATCCTTATTGGCTCCCTTCATCTTGTTCGGGACGATCTTTTTGTAATACTTGAGGAGATCGCGGATCCCATCATCGTACATTGTGGGCTTTCCGGCCTGCTTTGCAATTTTGCGGATGTCTTGGATGTCTTTTTTAAGCACTTTCAGGAATGCAACACCCGTGTCGGTCACCTTGGTCGCCTTGCCTGCATTTCCGTAAGTCCGTGTCTGTGCGTGACGGTTGCCCCTCATCATGACCGCTCCCCCGTCCTGCCGAGGAAGGTGCCCAAGGCCGTCCTGGGGCATGTGATGAGGAGTTAGTTTATCACCTGTTTTTCCTCGCGGCTTCAGGTCGCCAAATCTGCCACCTTCGCCTTCTTTGACGTAGGCGTTGTGTGCCCAGACGGAGAAACCCCACCCGTCGTCGCCGACGAAGTAGGTGTGGAAGTCGGCCACGCGCAGGTTGTACACCTGCTGGTACAGGCCGCTCGGCGCCACCCCCGCCACCGCCGTCGTAGCCTCGCGCTCCATCCCCAGGATACCGTCACCAATAGCCAACTCACCCGCCGCCGTCCAGCCCCGGCCCGCCACCCCGAACGAGTGCTCCGCCGTCGTCTCGATGATGCGCCCGCCCACGTGCAGGTTCGTCACCAACGCCCAGGTCACGAACACCGCCTCGACCCGCTTCCACACCAGCGGACCTTCCGGGTCGTTCTCGTCCCGCGACAGCACTTCGTCGCCCACCCGCAGCCGGTCCAGCCGCCGCCAGCCCTCGCCCCAGTCCCCCCGCGCGTACACCTTGGTCCGGCCCGTGAAGCACGAGCGCGTGGCCGAGAAGAGGTCCGCGGCCCCCTGCGCCACCTGGAGCATGCCCCCGACCAGGTCGCCGTTGGCGATGGCCTGGATGCCCTGCACGCCGCTGCCGACCCCCTGCACCACCGACACGCCGCGCGTCACCCAGACCGCCGCGAACTCCGCCACCGAGCCCGCGAACTCCCCGGCCGCCTTCGAGGCCGTCCAGCCCTTGGCCGCCGCGCCCACCACGCACGGACCCGCCTGAATCGCAAACATCGCGATTGACTGGCCCGCCATCCAGCCCGCGTCCGTCCACCGCCCCGCCAGCGCCGCGTCCCCCGCCTGCGCCAGCCCCCCGGCCAGCTGGTAGCCGCGCAGCGCGTTGGCCGCCACCCCCAGCCAGCCCCCCGGCGTCCACACCGTCAGCGCGATCTGCACCACCTGACCGGCCTGCTGCCCCGCCTGGTACGAGCCCGACTGCGTGTTGATGAACCCGCCCAGGCTCAGGTCGCCCCCCGTCAGCAGCCCGTACCCCGAGCTGTTCAGCAGCCAGCGGCCGAACTGCGTGCGGAACAGCCCCCCCGTCAACTGGTCCGCCACCCCCGCCACCCACTCCACCCCGCGCCGCCAGTAGTCCGTCGTCACGCTCCCGCCCGGCGGCAGGTTGCGCGCAGCGCCTCCCAGCTCTTCGTCGCCGCCAGCGCCAGCGGGTCGGCCGCCCGCGCCGCCTGCTCGAAGCGCAGCCAGGCGTCGTCCAGCACGGGCTCGGCCGGCCCGCCCGGCAGCAGCAGCGCCCACACCCGCCACTGGTTCACCGGCAGCCCCGCGCCGGCGCTGGCCTGCGTCAGCCAGTCCGTCTCGCGCGTCGCCGGGTTGTACGGGCCGTCCGCCACCCGCCACGGCCGGTCCGTCATGGCGAACACCCGCCAGCCCGTGGCGTACGGGAACAGGCCCTCGTACTTGGCCGCCACGCCCGGCGCCAGCGGCGGCGGCACCAGCCCATCCGGCAGCGCCAGCGCCAGCGCCCGCGGCCAGCGCGTCGGGTCGGCCATCCCGTCTGCCCCGCCCGGCTCGAGGATCTCCGTCCAGCCCTGCAGCAGGTTCAGCCCGGCGTGGTTCGGCTCCCCCGGGCCGGCCAGCGCCGCCGCCGTGTCGGTCGGCCCGTTGCTGTAGTTCTCGTCGCTGCCGCCCTGGGTGTAGGTGGCGTAAGACGCGGCACTGGCGGTGCCGGTGGCCCCCGTCCCCGAGACGGTGAGCAGGCTGAGCGTCGCCAGGGTGCCCACCCCGCTGCCGGACACCGAGTCGTAGCCGGTGTCCAGGCTGCTCTGGTTCAGGTCGTAGGAACTCAGGTCGTAGGCGGGCGCGCTGTTGCCCACGGCGGTGGACGTGCCGACGGCGTGCAGATTGAAGGTGCCGCGCAGGTCGCGGTCGTGCGCGAAGCTGGTGCCGCCGCTGTCGCCCGTCTCGGCCGAGCTGAACGAGCCGGTGGCGGCGTCGTCCTGGGTGAAGCCGATGGTCGTGGTGCCGCTGGCGCCGGTGTTGGTGACGTTCAGCGCCAGGGTGAAGCCGCTGTCGCCGCCGCCGGTGGCCGAGAAGCTGTCCGTGCCCGACTGGCCGCTGTAGGACCACGACTCGTAAGTCCCCTTGGCGGCGCTGAAGCTGTTGCCCCCGGTCTGGTCGTCCGTCCAGCGGGCGCCGGCGAAGTACTGGAAGGAGGTCACCGAGACGGTGTCCGTGGCCCACTGCTCGTCGCTGGAGGAGTAGCTGCCCAGGTTGGTGTCGCGGAAGCCGCTGCCCGTGGTCGTCAGCGTGTTGCGGCCCGCCAGGTCGATGGACAACTCGTCGCCGCTGGTGACCTTCAGCGCGTAGCTGGACAGGCCGTAAGGCCAGCCACTGCCGCCGGCCGCCCCCTCGACGTGCAGGGTGGCCAGGGACCAGCGGTCGTCCTGGGCGGTGCCGGCCTGCCAGGAGTCGTCCTGGGTGGTGGCGGTGGCGTTGAACGGCGCGTTCTGGCCCAGCGCGAAGGTGCCGGTGACCGTGCCGTTGGCCGACACCGTCTCCCGGCTGGTGTACGTCACGCCCTGCGTGGCACTGGCGACAACCCGCTGGCGCGCGACCCTGGGATCAGTTCCGGCGCGGGTCGTCGCGCGGATGCGTCAGGAGTTGGTCCCCCGGCCGGAGGTCTTCGACCCGTTTCGGGCCATCGGCGGTTGCCAGCAAGGTGCCAACGGAGACACCCGTTCGCAGGCAGGCCAGCACGTCGGCGGCTCCCTGGTCGGGCTCGTGTGGGCCGAACTCTGAGATGGCTTCGATTATCACGACTTGGTGCTTCTCCTTGCCGGACACTCGAACAGACATATTTAATAACTCTTCTCGTCACTCAAGGTCGCGTAAGATACCAATAAAGGTACTGTTCGAGATTTGGGAACCTGTTGAACTCATAATTATCATACGACCAAACTTCTGGTTCGCTGATCTCGTCTTTCCAGGCAAGATAAATCAGAACGTCCGGCACTCCCGGTGTGACACCAAAAAGAGACAACTTATTATCAGAGAACAACATAGGTGCAGAACCTTCGTAGTGCCCACGCAAAGCTGTGTGCCGAATTCTGATTGACCGTTTTTTTATCCATTTCATCATATCCTTTGTCCCAAGCCAAAGATACCAACCCGTATCCACAGTGCTTGCATACTCAAATCTAGCCCGCAACATTTCGGTCGGGCTGTAAGTTGCCTTCGAGGAAAAGGTCGGAATTGTATCAAATGCTTCTGGTGGATTGATCGCAATCTCCAATGGGTCGAAGGGGCCCTGTTTTGCCATGTAGCTTTCCGCTTCCTCTTTTCTTCGAGGGAAGTCCCTAACAATGTCATCCAACAGTTTCCAAATTCTGCGCTGAGTGTCCAGTTTTTCCATGTTTAATTACCGCTTTCTGGGAGTCACGAGAAGACGAATTCACTACACCAACCGCACATCATGATATGTCGTCCCCACTGAAATGTGAGGGTAAATCGATGAAATGTACGCATTAACAGTTGGATGGAGAGCCATGAATCTTCCGTTTGCGGGAACAGCAGTACCCCCAGCAGCAGCGTCGGGCACATGCCCAACGTCTCGATCCTTAACTCGATCAGGGTGTGCTCGTCGGATCCTTCTCCTCCAATTATGAGCATCAGCGTTTTCCACAGATGTTGGTGTCCTTCGTGTCAGAGAGCCACCGGCATCGGCAATCGCTTTCTTCCACTTCGCCACGTACCTTTGAAGATGGCGGTATTCAACCGTGTTAGATTTGTAAGGGTTTGTAATTTCAATGGTTGTTTTGCCATTCTGATCAGTGGCCACATTACATGCGTTGTGCGCCCAGACGGAGAAGCCCCAGTCGTCGCCGCCGACGAAGTAGGTGTGGAAGTCGGCGACGCGCAGGTTGTAGACCGTCTCGTACGCGCCGGTGTCGTAGACTTCCTCGACGACGGCCCACCGGCCCCCCGTGCGGGTCGAGAGCAGGTCCCCCGGCTGCAATTCCTGCGCCGCCACCCAGCCCTTGCCCTTAACCCGGAACGGGTGCTCGCCCGTCGTCCGGATCACCCGGCCGGCCACGTGCAGGTGCCAGACCCGCCCCAGCGTCGCGAACACCGCCTCAACCTCTTTTACCTCCACCGGCCCGTCCGCGTCCAGTTCATTCCGCGACCACAGCTTGTCCCCGGGGTGGAAGTCGATGATCGGCTTCCACCCCGCGGGCGTCTCCAACTCCGTCTCGAACGTGAAGCACGAGCGCGTGGCCGAGAAGATGTCCGCGGCGCCCTGCGCGACCTGGAGCATGCCGCCGACCAGGTCGCCGTTGGCGATGGCCTGGATGCCCTGCACGCCGCTGCCGACCCCCTGCACCACCGACACGCCGCGCGTCACCCAGCTCGCCGCGAACTGCGCCACCGAGCCCGCGAACTCCCCGGCCACCTTGCCCACCGCGCACGGCCCCGCCTGGATGAGCAGCATCGCAAACGACTGGCCCGCCATCCAGCCCGCGTCCGTCCACCGCCCCGCCAGCGCCACGTCCCCCGCCTGCGCCAGCCCCCCGGCCAGCTGGTAGCCGCGCAGCGCGTTGGCCGCCACCCCCAGCCAGCCCCCCGGCGTCCACACCGTCAGCGCGATCTGCACCACCTGACCGGCCTGCTGCCCCGCCTGGTACGCCCCCGACTGCGTGTTCAGGAACCCGCCCAGGCTCAGGTCGCCCCCCGTCAGCAGCCCGTACCCCGAGCTGTTCAGCAGCCAGCGGCCGAACTGCGTGCGGAACAGCCCCCCCGTCAGCTGGTCCGCCACCCCCGCCGCCCACTCCACCCCGCGCCGCCAGTAGTCCGTCGTCACGCTCCCGCCCGGCGGCAGGGCGGCGCGCAGCGCCTCCCAGCTCTTCGTCGCCGCCAGCGCCAGCGGGTCGGCCGCCCGCGCCGCCTGCTCGAAGCGCAGCCAGGCGTCGTCCAGCACGGGCTCGGCTGGCCCGCCCGGCAGCAGCAGCGCCCACACCCGCCATTGGTTCACCGGCAGCCCCGCGCCGGCGCTCGCCTGCGTCAGCCAGTCCGTCTCGCGCGTCGCCGGGTTGTAGGGGCCGTCCGGGACCCGCCACGGCCGGTCCGTCATGGCGAACACCCGCCAGCCCGTGAAGTACGGGAACAGGCCCTCGTACTTGGCCGCCACGCCCGGCGCCAGCGGCGGCGTCACCAGCCCATCCGGCAGGGGCAGTGCCAACGCCCGCGGCCAGTGCGTCGGGTCGGCCAGGCCGTCCGCCCCGCCCGGCTCGAGGATCTCCGTCCAGCCCTGCAGCAGGTTCAGCCCGGCGTGGTTCGGCTCCCCCGGGCCGGCCAGCGCCGCCGCCGTGTCGGTCGGCCCGTTGCTGTAGTTCTCGGTGCTGCCGCCCTGGGTGTAGGTGGCGTAGGACGCGGCACTGGCGGTGCCGGTGGCCCCCGTCCCCGAGACGGTGAGCAGACTGAGCGTCGCCAGGGTGCCCACCCCGCTGCCGCTGACCGAGTCGTAGCCGGTGTCCAGGCTGCTCTGGTTCAGGTCGTAGGAACTCAGGTCGTAGGCGGGCGCGCTGTTGCCCACGGCGGTGGACGTGCCGGCGGCGTGCAGGCTGTAGGTGCCGCGCAGGTCGCGGTTGTGCTCGAAGCTGGTGCCGCCGCTGTCGCCCGCTTGGTGGCCGCCGTGGGAGGGGGTAAGCCCGCCGTCGAAGGTAAGGTCGCCACTATCCTGGTTGATGTCGGCGCTGTTGATGAATCTGCTGTTGGTGCCAGATCTGAGGCTGATTAATTGCGTAGCAATTTACGAACTTCTTCAGTTTCAATGTCTAGCGCAAAGGCTAACGATTCGATGAATCTTTCATCTTCAAGACGGTCCGTCTCAAATTCGGGGTGGCGAATAAGCCGCCAGATTAGCTGCTCACCCCCAATTTCTCGTAAATCGTCCAACATGGAACTCAGTTCAAAAGTGAACCCACCATATTTTGTGTCGGGATTGACTTTTTTTCCGACGTATAGAGACATTAAAATTTCAATAGCAGCCTCCAAGTTAAGTTGCGCCAGCGCCCCGAACGCTGTTATAGGAAATATCCGATTGACAATTAGTCCCTGCAGAAGCTTTTCATCTTCTGGCGTCCCAATTTCTGAGAATAAACTCGCATCAGTACGCCGCCAGGCTTCAAGAAGTTCGTTCTGCGCTTGCAAAGCCTGTTGCGCTTTTTGTCGAAAATCTTCAAGGTTCTCACTCATACATCCCTCGGAATTATTGTAGCGGACGGATGTCACACCAGTTTCTCAAGAAGTTCGTCCACGCTAGAAGCAACTTCATAGAGGCTGCTGGGGGCGTCGCCTTGCGGATGCTCATGATCCCAGAAAAAGATCTTCCCTGCGGAGTCACCCGAAGTGCATGTACATAACATATTGCCGCCCGTGTCGATTGCTATCGGAATGAAGCGGTCAGGGATGTAGTCTTCGGCATTCTGAAAGCTGGCCTCCAGGTCATAGTACCCGCCTTGACCGATGCCCAAAAAATGGTTGACGCAGGTGGACTGACCAGACCATCCGGGGATGAACAGGCGGTCGGGAGTCGGCTCTCCACCGTTGGTCTTCAAGAGAAACGCTTTGTACGAATCGGGAAGCGATATGCCATTTCGTTGCTCAAACTGTTCGATCTCCTTCCTCGAAACTGGAGGAGCCTGTTTGGTGATCTTGGCAGCCGTCATTGACGCTCTCCCTATGCTCCTTAGAGGCTGTTCCAAATGCAAACGTTTGTTCAGTATGACTTATTACTGACAGTGTCGAAAACAGCGCGTTTTTTAGCTACTAACACGGTAGCTATTTAGCCTTTTGGAACAGCCTCTTAGTTGTTACAGCCCAGAAACGCCACCCGCGTGGGGGAAGCCTCCGAGGGCGACATTGTGGATGCTTGAGGGGACAAGCAGCATGTGGACACCATCCTCATGATGATGCCAAGTCGTGCCTTCGATTGGTGCTTTCGCTCCCGCTTCCGGCATGCCAACCGCTTTGTTTGCTGCGATGAAATCTTTGTAGCGGTCGGGCTGCTGCTTGCCGATTTTCACCTTCGCCAGAGCATGAGGACCGAAGTCGGGGTGGCCCTGCGAGTTATATGTGACAGTTACGCCATCCTTCCTGATGTAGGTGGTGTACCCCGGAGCGCCGTCGTTTTCGATGACGAGGCCGCCCTTCTTTTCCCATTTCTTCTTGTTGGGCATGTAGTCGCGGGCATCACCATATTCGTTATGCGCCCAGACGCTGAAACCCCAGTCGTTGCCGCCGACGAAGTAGGTATGATAATCGGCGACGCGCAGGTTGTAGACCGTCTCGTACTCGCCGGTGTCGTAGACTTCTTCTACGACCGCCCACTGGCCCCCCGTGCGGGTCGAGAGCAGGTCCCCCGGTTGCAACTCGTGCACGGGCCGCCAGCCCTTGCCCTGAACCCGGAACGGGTGCTCGCCCGTCGTCCGGATCACCCGGCCGGCCACGTGCAGGTGCCAGACCCGCCCCAGCGTCGCGAACACCGCCTCAACTTCTTTTACTTCCACCGGCCCGTCCGCGTCCAGTTCATTCCGCGACCACAGCTTGTCCCCGGGGTGGAAGTCGATGATCGGCTTTAACCCCGCGGGCGTCTCCAACTCCGTCTCGAAGGTGAAGCACGAGCGCGTGGCCGAGAAGATGTCGGCGGCGCCCTGCGCGACCTGGAGCATGCCCCCGACCAGGTCGCCGTTGGCAATCGCCTGGATGCCCTGGACGCCGCTGCCGACCCCCTGCACCACCGAGATGCCGCGCGTCACCCAGACCGCCGCGAACTCCGCCACCGAGCCCGCGAACTCCCCGGCCGCCTTCGAGGCCGTCCAGCCCTTGGCCGCCGCGCCCACCACGCACGGACCCGCCTGAATCGCAAACATCGCGAGCGACTGGCCCGCCATCCAGCCCGCGTCCGTCCACCGCCCCGCCAGCGCCGCGTCCCCCGCCTGCGCCAGCCCCCCGGCCAGCTGGTAGCCGCGCAGGGCGTTGGCCGCCACCCCCAGCCAGCCCCCCGGCGTCCACACCGTCAGCGCGATCTGCACCACCTGACCGGCCTGCTGCCCCGCCTGGTACGAGCCCGACTGCGTGTTGATGAACCCGCCCAGGCTCAGGTCGCCCCCCGTCAGCAGCCCGTACCCCGAGCTGTTCAGCAGCCAGCGGCCGAACTGCGTGCGGAACAGCCCCCCCGTCAGCTGGTCCGCCACCCCCGCCGCCCACTCCACCCCGCGCCGCCAGTAGTCCGTCGTCACGCTCCCGCCCGGCGGCAGGGCGGCGCGCAGCGCCTCCCAACTCTTGGTCGCCGTCAGCGCCAGCGGGTCGGCCGCCCGCGCCGCCTGCTCGAAGCGCAGCCAGGCGTCGTCCAGCACGGGCTCGGCCGGCCCGCCCGGCAGCAGCAGCGCCCACACCCGCCACTGGTTCACCGGCAGCCCCGCCCCGGCGCTCGCCTGCGTCAGCCAGTCCGTCTCGCGCGTCGCCGGGTTGTAGGGGCCGTCCGGGACCCGCCACGGCCGGTCCGTCATGGCGAACACCCGCCAGCCGGTGAAGTACGGGAACAGGCCCTCGTACTTGGCCGCCACGCCCGGCGCCAGCGGCGGCGGCACCAGCCCATCCGGCAGCGCCAGCGCCAGCGCCCGCGGCCAGCGCGTCGGGTCGGCCAGGCCGTCCGCCCCGCCCGGCTCGAGGATCTCCGTCCAGCCCTGCAGCAGGCTCAGCCCGGCGTGGTTCGGCTCCCCCGGGCCGGCCAGCGCCGCCGCCGTGTCGGTCGGGCCGTTGCTGTAGTTCTCGGTGCTGCCGCCCTGGGTGTAGGTGGCGTAGGACGCGGCACTGGCGGTGCCGGTGGCCCCCGTCCCCGAGACGGTGAGCAGACTGAGCGTCGCCAGGGTGCCCACCCCGCTGCCGCTGACCGAGTCGTAGCCGGTGTCCAGGCTGCTCTGGGTGAGCAGGTAGCTGCCCAGGTTCTCGTCGGGCGCGTTGTTGCTGTGAGCGGTGGACGTGCCGACGGCGTGCAGATTGAAGGTGCCGAGCAGGTCGCGGTTGTGCTCGAAGCTGGTGCCGCCGCTGTCGCCCGTCTTGATTGTCGCGGGCCAAGCAGAGGTATATTTTATTCCTAACTCATTTCACCATCATACTTTGCCAGAAGCGTCCCCAATTATCCTCACGGCGGGTGGAAAATCCGGCGGCGCCAGTTGCGCTCCCACCAGCGAAGCTCGCCATCGCCCTGGCCGTCGTCGGCGTGCGGCTTGTGGTTGCCCTGGTGGTCGCCGGGCTGCCCCTGGATCATGTCGCCCGGCTTGATGTCCTCGATGCGCTTGTAGCCGTCCGCCGTCAGGAGCGGCGTCCCGGCGGCGAAGCCGAGAATGGGCCTGGGGTCAGCTGGTTGGGTTCTGGTGTTATTGGCTTCACTCCTTGGAGGTCATGCCCACTCTTTTTTGGTCAGGGCTTGAACTAGGTCCCTCTTGAAACGCTCGGCATCGAAGTCGGAAATCTTCAACTCCCCGGACAGGTCAAGGGACCGCAGGATCGCCGCCGCAAGGAGCTTCCGTTGGGTGAGTGCATCGCCTTCCTTGAAGGCTTGATGGTCCACCTTCAGCCGGAACTCTACTACTCCGGTGCGCTTCTTGTAGCGCCGAACTTCCGGGTAGGCTGGATCGTCTTCGTCCATGATGATGTAGATGAGCGCCCATTCGGTCACGCCAGCACCATAGTCCTCGGAAGCGACCGAGGCGTTCAACGCCTGCTCCACATCCTTTCGGGCGAAGCGATACGGTTCAGCTATGTCGCTCATTACCTCGCCTGAAGTCCACACCCGCATAGTGTCTCCTAATAGTTGCTCCTGTTCAGTTGCGGGCGCTGCCCGAACTGATCGACGTGATCCAAGATCATCCGGTTCTGCCAGGCGTGCATCGCCCGCTTCGTGCCCACTTTCTCGAAGACCATATCGGCGTTGATCGAATCCAGGTATTTCTTGGAATACCGGGTCGTGCCGGGCTTGGTCGTTTCGCCGTACTTGAGGATTTCCCCGGTGTCACGATCCCGCAGCGTGTAGCCCCGTGCCTTGGCGTTGGTGTTCAGGCTGTTGCCGTGGAGCAGGCTTTCATCCACATAGCCCTGCTTCACCGCATGTTCCTTGATGGCACGCTGCTGCTTGGGCGTGAGTTCTCCCCAATCCGTGGCCCGGCCCTTCTTGACATCCTTGGCGTACTTATTGGCGAAGCCGTCCTTCTCCTTGGCCGACATCCGCTCTGCATATTCATTGTGTGCCCAGACGGAGAAATCCCACCCATCGTCGCCGACGAAGTAGGTGTGGAAGTCGGCCACGCGCAGGTTGTACACCTGCTGGTACAGGCCGCTTGGCGCCACCCCCTCCACCGCCGTCGTCGCGCCGACCGTCTTCCCCAGGATACCGTCACCAATAGCCAACTCGCCCGCCGCCGTCCAGCCCCGACCCGCCACCCCGAACGAGTGCTCCGCCGTCGTCTCGATGATGCGCCCGCCCACGTGCAGGTTCGTCACCAACGCCCAGGTCACGAACACCGCCTCGACCCGCTTCCACACCAGCGGACCTTCCGGGTCGTTCTCGTCCCGCGACAGCACTTCGTCGCCCACCCGCAGCCGGTCCAGCCGCCGCCAGCCCTCGCCCCAGTCCCCCCGCGCGTACACCTTGGTCCGGCCCGTGAAGCACGAGCGCGTGGCCGAGAAGAGGTCCGCGGCGCCTTGCGCGACCTGCAGCATGCCCCCGACCAGGTCGCCGTTGGCGATGGCCTGGATGCCCTGCACGCCGCTGCCGACCCCCTGCACCACCGAGATGCCGCGCGTCACCCAGACCGCCGCGAACTCCGCCACCGAGCCCGCGAACTCCCCGGCCGCCTTCGAGGCCGTCCAGCCCTTGGCCGCCGCGCCCACCACGCACGGACCCGCCTGAATCGCAAACATCGCGAGCGACTGGCCCGCCATCCAGCCCGCGTCCGTCCACCGCCCCTGCAGCGCCACGTCCCCCGCCTGCGCCAGCCCCCCGGCCAGCTGGTAGCCGCGCAGCGCGTTGGCCGCCACCCCCAGCCAGCCCCCCGGCGTCCACACCGTCAGCGCGATCTGCACCACCTGACCGGCCTGCTGCCCCGCCTGGTACGCCCCCGACTGCGTGTTCAGGAACCCGCCCAGGCTCAGGTCGCCCCCCGTCAGCAGCCCGTACCCCGAGCTGTTCAGCAGCCAGCGGCCGAACTGCGTGCGGAACAGCCCCCCCGTCAGCTGGTCCGCCACCCCCGCCGCCCACTCCACCCCGCGCCGCCAGTAGTCCGTCGTCACGCTCCCGCCCGGCGGCAGGGCGGCGCGCAGCGCCTCCCAACTCTTCGTCGCCGCCAGCGCCAGCGGGTCGGCCGCCCGCGCCGCCTGCTCGAAGCGCTGCCAGGCGTCGTCCAGCACGGGTTCGGCCGGCCCGCCCGGCAGCAGCAGCGCCCACACCCGCCACTGGTTCACCGGCAGCCCCGCCCCGGCGCTGGTCTGCGCCAGCCAGTCCGCCTCACGCGTCGCCGGGTTGTAGGGGCCGTCCGCCACCCGCCACGGCCGGTCCGTCATGGCGAACACCCGCCAGCCGGTGAAGTACGGGAACAGGCCCTCGTACTTGGCCGCCGCGGTCGGCGCCCCAGGCGGCACCACCAGCCCATCCGGCAGGGGCAGCGCCAGCGCCCGCGGCCAGCGCGTCGGGTCGGCCATCCCGTCTGCCCCGCCCGGCTCGAGGATCTCCGTCCAGCCCTGCAGCAGGCTCAGCCCGGCGTGGTTCGGCTCCCCCGGGCCGGCCAGCGCCGCCGCCGTGTCGGTCGGCCCGTTGCTGTAGTTCTCGGTGCTGCCGCCCTGGGTGTAGGTGGCGTAAGACGCGGCACTGGCGGTGCCGGTGGCCCCCGTCCCCGAGACGGTGAGCAGACTGAGCGTCGCCAGGGTGCCCACCCCGCTGCCGCTGACCGAGTCGTAGCCGGTGTCCAGGCTGCTCTGGTTCAGGTCGTAGGAACTCAGGTCGTAGGCGGGCGCGCTGTTGCTCACGGCGGTGGACGTGCCGGCCGCGTGCAGGCTGTAGGTGCCGCGCAGGTCGCGGTTGTGCTCGAAGTTGGTGCCGCCGCTGTCGCCCGTCTCGGCCGAGCTGAACGAGCCGGTGGCGGCGTCGTCTTGCGTGAAGCCGATGGTCGTGGTGCCGCTGGCGCCGGTGTTGGTGACATTCAGCGCCAGGGTGAAGCCGCTGTCACCGCCGCCGGTGGCCGAGAAGCTGTCCGTGCCCGACTGGCCGCTGTAGGACCACGACTCGTAGGTCCCCTTGGCGGCGCTGTAGCTGTTGCCCCCGGTCTGGTCGTCCGTCCAGCGGGCGCCGGCGAAGTACTGGAACGAGGTCACCGACACGGTGTCCGTGGCCCACTGCTCGTCGCTGGAGGAGTAGCTGCCCAGGTTGGTGTCGCGGAAGCCGCTGCCCGTGGTCGTCAGCGTGTTGCGGCCGGCCAAATCGATGGACAACTCGTCGCCGCTGGTGACCTTCAGCGCGTAGCTGGACAGGCCGTAAGGCCAGCCGCTGCCGCCGGCCGCGCCCTCGACGTGCAGGGTGGCCAGGGACCAGCGGTCGTCCTGGGCGGTGCCGGCCTGCCAGGAGTCGTCCTGGGTGGTGGCGGTGGCGTTGAACGGCGCGTTCTGGCCCAGCGCGAAGGTGCCGGTGACCGTGCCGTTGGCCGACACCGTCTCCCGGCTGGTGTACGTCACGCCCTGCGTGGCACTGGCGACGCCGTCGAGCAGGAAACAGGACAGGCCCGAGTCGTCATACTCGCGGTGGCTCTCGTAGTCGCCGTTGCTCAGGGCCAGCAGACTGAAAGTGGTGGTGGCGTTATCCTCGCTGATCAGGTTCTGCACCCCCCTGGGGTGCGCGGACGACCGCAGGGACGTTTGGGTCTGGATGCTGTGGGTGACGCGGTCGTCGGTCAGGGTGAGCTGGCTCTCCCCCTCGGCGTCGAAGACGACCGAGTCCAACACCCAGCCACCCTGATCGAGGCTGTAGCTGCCGGCCTGGTGCTGGTTGAACTCGTCGTCAGACGACTGCTGGAGCACCTGGGTCTGGCTGCCGTCCTGCGTGCCGGTGACCAGCGAGGTCGAGAGCGAGGTGTCGGTCATCGAGAAGCCGGACTCGTCGGTCTGGGTCGTGGTGAGCACCGACGAGGACAGCGCCGCGTCGCGCCAGTCGAAGGTCATGCTGTCCAGCGCGTACGAGCCGCCGGCGAACGAGCCCGACTGGGACAGCGCGTAGCTGCCGGTGCTGACCGTCGTGGCCCGGGAGTTGCCGGCCCGGTCGGTCTCGTAATCCTGGAAGCCGTTGTGGCTGAAGCTGCCGGCGGCGCCGCCCGAGTCGGTGTCGGCCAGCGCGGTGCTGTAGCCGCTGGTGCTGCACTGCTCGCTGCCCTCGTAGTGGATGCACTCCACCGAGGTCAGGGTGGTCGTGGTGGTGCCGACGCGGGTGGTCGTGTAGACGACGCTGCCGTAGGCGTAGCTGCCGGCGGCGTAGACGCCCTGCTGGGCCTGGCTGGAGTACACGGCGTAGGAGGCGTTCGCGGTCTGGAGCGTGCTGACGGTGGTGTTGCTGACGGCGGCGCGGCTGCGGCGGTCGTAGTCCAATGGCCCAAGGCGGTGACGATCTCGGCGGCCCAGTCGCCGTCACGGGGCGAAGGTGAGTCGCTAGTGTCGCGAGGCCGTTTGACTACTTGCCTTTCAAAAAAAGCCACTCCTTCTGGGGGGGCAGTAATGTTGCATTGGCGACAATTTTCGAGTCTAGCGCCGGGAATGAATCATCGAGAGGAATTCTCAACAACTCGCTCCGCTTATCGATCAAGGACTCCTCAGTCTTCACGTGCTCGAAAACACTTCTTGAAAAATGATAGAAGTTGATCGCGCTTTTCTCTCCATAGCCCTCGGGGATCAGCGGGTCAGACGGATTGATGCCCTGTTTGTAGGCCACATATGTCGAGTAGACAATTGACGCGTAATCAACGGCCGAAAGATAATATTTCAATTCTTCTTGCTCTGCGAGTAATAGCAACATTTCGCCCGGAACAAGCAAATCAGAATCATAGCCTTCATCTTCAGCCAGTTCTTCGCGGTTCTCAATCCGAATGGCCAAACGTTGAATAGCCGATCGACTAACCGATTTGCCAGTTGCAATTTCCCAGGTGGTATCAATAGCTTTTTGTTGATAATATTTCTTCTGGAAATGAGGCGAATAATAGCTCAGTGCCTTCTCACAAGAGATTGCAGCCCAAGCCATACGTTGGGGCCGAGAGACCGTGGCTAATTCAGCCTCTGTGACGTATTGCGGAGATTTCATTGCCCTAACCTAAAGCAGGGTGGTCTTTATGATGCCCCAACAAGAGGAGTTGACAAGGTGCTGCTAAGTCCAGCTCTGCTAAACGCGTTCTGACAGACTCGACAGATCGGCTTGGTAGCCCCAATTGCAACAAGGCTTGCACCAGCCTCTTTTTTAATTGCACGAAGGAGTTGCCTTTCAGCGTCGTTAAGGTGGTTCCCAGGCTTGCCAGGCTTTGCCGAAATCCCTTTTGGATCAAAATCCTTCTTAAACCGCACAGCGAGGCCATCAGGGTTCAGTTTTTTATCATTGTGGAGGGCATCCAACACTCTTTGGGGAACCTTCTTGCTTCCGTTTGCAGACACCCAGATCTCTCGGCCGTTCTTGGTTTTCACCTCAGCAACAGCATAGGTAATCCGGGGATTGGGCTGCATCACACGATTCCCGTTTTTATCAAAAACGGGCTTGCCATTGCTTCGCTTTTGCTTCAAGGGGATCTGAGAAGACAGCCATGCACTCCTCTGGGCAGTGAGTTGCTGAGGGTTTTGGTTTTGCTCGTTCCCATACTTCGAGTTGTGCGCCAGACGGAAAAGCCCCACGTCTCACCGCCGACGAAGTAGGTGTGGAACTCCTCCACCTGGAAGTTGTAGACCGTCGTGACTTCGCCGGTGTCCGCGACGCCCTCGACGCGCAGCACCTGGCCGTCGTGGCTGAGCAGCAGGTCGCCGTCCTCCAGGAACGCCGCCTCCGTCCACCCCTTCCACAGCACGTAGAACGGGTGCTCCGCCGTCGTCCGCACCTCCACCCCCGCCACCCGCACCGCCAGTATAGGCGCCACCCGCACGAACGTCTGCACCACCCGCCGGTAGGCCAGCGGACCGTCCGGGTCTTGCTCCGCGCGCGACAGCAGCCGGTCGTCAAAGGTGATGTCCTCCACCGCCTTGAGGCCGCCTTCGGTGTGCAGCTTGGTCCCCGCCGGGAAACACGAGCGCGTGGCCGAGAAGATGTCCGCGGCGCCCTGCGCCACCTGCAGCATGCCGCCGACCAGGTCGCCGTTGGCGATGGCCTGGATGCCCTGCACGCCGCTGCCGACCCCCTGCACCACCGACACGCCGCGCGTCACCCAGACCGCCGCGAACTCCGCCACCGAGCCCGCGAACTCCCCGGCCGCCTTCGAGGCCGTCCAGCCCTTGGCCGCCGCGCCCACCACGCACGGCCCCGCCTGAATCGCAAACATCGCGAGCGACTGGCCCGCCATCCAGCCCGCGTCCGTCCACCGCCCCTGCAGCGCCACGTCCCCCGCCTGCGCCAGCCCCCCGGCCAGCTGGTAGCCGCGCAGCGCGTTGGCCGCCACCCCCAGCCAGCCCCCCGGCGTCCACACCGTCAGCGCGATCTGCACCACCTGACCGGCCTGCTGCCCCGCCTGGTACGAGCCCGACTGCGTGTTGATGAACCCGCCCAGGCTCAGGTCGCCCCCCGTCAGCAGCCCGTACCCCGCGCTGTTCAGCAGCCAGTGGCCGAACTGCGTGCGGAACAGCCCCCCCGTCAGCTGGTCCGCCACCCCCGCCGCCCACTCCACCCCGCGCCGCCAGTAGTCCGTCGTCACGCTCCCGCCCGGCGGCAGGGCGGCGCACAGCGCCTCCCAGCTCTTGGTCGCCGTCAGCGCCAGCGGGTCGGCCGCCCGCGCCGCCTGCTCGAAGCGCTGCCAGGCGGCGTCCAGCACGGGCTCGGCCGGCCCGCCCGGCAGCAGCAGCGCCCACGCCCGCCACTGGTTCACCGGCAGCCCCGCGCCGGCGCCTGTGTCATGCAATCACAAATGAGGGAGTACGGAAAACCAGCACCAATTATACTTCAGCTGATTTCAATATGAATTAGCAAGGATAGTCGCACGAAAATGGGAATGTGAACAACTCTGAATTAAGGTTTCGCTTTGAAAGGAAAGATTCTACCTCCTCAAGGGAGTCAGCCACCACGTTTTCGTGGTTAATGATGAACGGTTCGTCTCCGTCGAGATTGTTATCCCTCTCTTCAAGATCTTTGATGCCAATCTCGATCCAGCGTAAGCGATACCGCTTTCTCTCATCGTCGGGGTCCAGGAAAGGGTAAATTGCAACCCACGATCGATACCCTGGCAACGACGCAGGGACTTCAGTAGCTAATACTTCACCGCGATCAAGGTTCCAGACAAATGTAGAATCCAGCACGGGTCTTCCTCCAGCATCGGAGTTTAACGCGATCTACGAGGGCGGCGCGACCGTACTTGGAAGGCCAGCAGGACGAGGGCCGTAGAGGATTCGGACAACTCGGCCGTCATGGGTGTGGATCTGAAGATGAGGCCAATAGCTGTGGGCATTCCCATCATCATAATGCCCCTCCATCCTCGTTGCGCCAGGGATCCGCTCGCTGCTCTTTCCGGGGACATCGTCCCAATGGTATGTACCGGCTTTGCCATGCCTCCTGTATTCTTCCGACTTCCATCCCGTCGTGTCCCGGTACTTTGGGTTTTTGCCTGAACGAAACTCCCTGAAAAACACTTCCTTCGCCTCGTTTTTATTCTTAACAAGGATTTCATTCTTATTGCCGTCTCGGAGTTGCTTACCCTTTTTGGCCAGTTCCTTGGAAGAGTAATCATTGTGTGCCCAGACGGAGAAATCCCACCCATCGTCGCCGACGAAGTAGGTGTGGAAGTCGGCCACGCGCAGGTTGTACACCTGCTGGTACAGGCCGCTTGGCGCCACCCCCTCCACCGCCGTCGTCGCGCCGACCGCCATCCCCAGGATACCGTCACCAATAGCCAACTCGCCCGCCGCCGTCCAGCCCCGACCCGCCACCCCGAACGGGTGCTCCGCCGTCGTCTCGATGATGCTCCCGCCCACGTGCAGGTTTGTCACCAGCGCCCAGGTCACGAACACCGCCTCGATCCGCTTCCACACTAGCGGACCTTCCGGGTCGTTCTCGTCCCGCGACAGAACTTCGTCGCCCACCCGCAGCCGGTCCAGCCGCCGCCAGCCCTCGCCCCAGCCCCCCGCGCGTACACCTTGGTCCGGCCCGTGAAGCACGAGCGCGCGGCCGAGAAGATGTCCGCGGCCCCCTGCGCGACCTGCAGCATGCCCCCGACCAGGTCGCCGTTGGCCATCGCCTGGATGCCCTGCACGCCGCTGCCGACCCCCTGCACCACCGAGATGCCGCGCGTCACCCAGACCGCCGCGAACTCCGCCACCGAGCCCGCGAACTCCCCGGCCGCCTTCGAGGCCGTCCAGCCCTTGGCCGCCGCGCCCACCACGCACGGACCCGCCTGAATCGCAAACATCGCGAGCGACTGGCCCGCCATCCAGCCCGCGTCCGTCCACCGCCCCTGCAGCGCCACGTCCCCCGCCTGCGCCAGCCCCCCGGCCAGCTGGTAGCCGCGCAGCGCGTTGGCCGCCACCCCCAGCCAGCCCCCCGGCGTCCACACCGTCAGCGCGATCTGCACCACCTGGCCGGCCTGCTGCCCCGCCTGGTACGAGCCCGACTGCGTGTTGATGAACCCGCCCAGGCTCAGGTCGCCCCCCGTCAGCAGCCCGTACCCCGCGCTGTTCAGCAGCCAGCGGCCGAACTGCGTGCGGAACAGCCCGCCCGTCAGCTGGTCCGCCACCCCCGCCGCCCACTCCACCCCGCGCCGCCAGTAGTCCGTCGTCACGCTCCCGCCCGGCGGCAGGGCGGCGCGCAGCGCCTCCCAGCTCTTCGTCGCCGCCAGCGCCAGCGGGTCGGCCGCCCGCGCCGCCTGCTCGAAGCGCTGCCAGGCGTCGTCCAGCACGGGCTCGGCCGGCCCGCCCGGCAGCAGCAGCGCCCACACCCGCCATTGGTTCACCGGCAGCCCCGCGCCGGCGCTCGCCTGCGTCAGCCAGTCCGTCTCGCGCGTCGCCGGGTTGTAGGGGCCGTCCGGGACCCGCCACGGCCGGTCCGTCATGGCGAACACCCGCCAGCCCGTGAAGTACGGGAACAGGCCCTCGTACTTGGCCGCCACGCCCGGCGCCAGCGGCGGCGTCACCAGCCCATCCGGCAGGGGCAGTGCCAACGCCCGCGGCCAGTGCGTCGGGTCGGCCAGGCCGTCCGCCCCGCCCGGCTCGAGGATCTCCGTCCAGCCCTGCAGCAGGTTCAGCCCGGCGTGGTTCGGCTCCCCCGGGCCGGCCAGCGCCGCCGCCGTGTCGGTCGGCCCGTTGCTGTAGTTCTCGTCGCTGCCGCCCTGGGTGTAGGTGGCGTAAGACGCGGCGCTGGCGGTGCCGGTGGCCCCCGTCCCCGAGACGGTGAGCAGACTGAGCGTCGCCAGGGTGCCCACCACGCTGCCGCTGACCGAGTCGTAGCCGGTGTCCAGGCTGCTCTGGTTCAGGTCGTAGGAACTCAGGTCGTAGGCGGGCGCGCTGTTGCCCACGGCGGTGGACGTGCCGGCCGCGTGCAGGCTGTAGGTGCCGCGCAGGTCGCGGTTGTGCTCGAAGTCGGTGCCGCCGCTGTCGCCCGTCTCGGCCGAGCTGAAAGAGCCGGTGGCGGCGGCGTCTTGCGTGAAGCCGATGGTCGTGGTGCCGCCGGCGTAGGTGACGCTCAGCGACAGGGTGAAGCCGCTGTCACCGCCGCCGGTGGCCGAGAAGCTGTCCGAGCCCGATTGGCCGCTGTAGGACCACGGCTCGTAAGTCCCCTTGGCGGCGCTGAAGCTGTTGCCCCCGGTCTGGTCGTCCGTCCAGCGGGCGCCGGCGAAGTACTGGAACGAGGTCACCGACACGGTGTCCGTGGCCCACTGCTCGTCGCTGGAGGAGTAGCTGCCCAGGTTGGTGTCGCGGAAGCCGCTGCCGGTGGTCGTCAGCGTGTTGCGGCCCGCCAGGTCGATGGACAACTCGTCGCCGCTGGTGACCTTCAGCGCGTAGCTGGACAGGCCGTCAGGCCAGCCGCTGCCGCCGGCCGCCTCCTCGACGTGCAGGGTGGCCAGGGACCAGCGGTCGTCCTGGGCGGTGCCGGCCTGCCAGGAGTCGTCCTGGGTGGTGGCGGTGGCGTTGAACGGCGCGTTCTGGCCCAGCGCGAAGGTGCCGGTGACCGTCCCGTTCGCCGACACCGTCTCCCGGCTGGTGTACGTCACGCCCTGCGTGGCACTGGCGACGCCGTCCAGCAGGATGCCGGTTCAGGGGATCAATTCCGGCGCAGGTCGTCGGGCGGGCGCGTCAGGAGTTGGTCGCCCGGCCGGAGGTCTTCGACTTTTTTGGGGCCGTCGGGGGTGGCCAGCGTGGTGCCGGCCAGCAAGCCGCCGTGGCGCAGGCAGCGGGTGATGTCGTCCTCCGGCTGCGGCGCTGCGGCCCCGTCGCTGCCGCGGGTGACGGCCTCGATGGTCAGGGTGCGGCCGTCCTGACCGAGGAACCGGTCACCGGCGCGGAGGTCGGCGGCCAGGGTCCAGCCGCGGTTGAGGACGTAGAAGGGGCGGGCCGCCGTCGTCCGGATGGTTTGACCGCGGACGTACAGGGTGACGCCATCGCTTGGGGTGAGAGCCATCGCTTCCCTCCCGGTGCTTGGGAACCTGGGTGGCGACGGGCACCGCCCGCCGGCGTGTGGGCTTTGGCCGGCCGCGGCCGAGGACAGCGGCAGCCTCATTGTCGCCCACCTTCCGACCCGCTCGTCTCGCTGAACCACTTGAGGTGCAGTTTGCCGCTAATTGGTTTTACTGTAAGTCATTGCGGGAATCTTCCCGATTTTCCCGCCACCGGACCTCTAATGTCGTTTTCGACGACGCTTGCTCTCTTTTACTGATGTTCTCAGATCTCGCCACCTCCACGAAATAAGGCCATCTGGTTGTATCGCAGGGATGGAAATACCCCTTTTATCACCTTTTTCATCTAACAACTCCCAATTATCCTCGTTTAAGAAATGCTCCGGGAATGGTGGATCCTGCGAGAAATTATCTGGGTTTGTCATAAAATTGAAAAATTCAAAGAATTCAGAGGTAACACTAGGGCCCGGAGCAAACTGTCCATGCATCCAAAGGCCCTCGCCCTCGACAGACGTAATTTCTCCAAGCACCCGGCCAGAGAAAAGTAATTCCACAGCGTTTTTCCTCAATGCGATCTTGTGACCGTCAAAAACCGAGATGGGACAACCCCCTGGATCAAGTACTCATTGTCTCTGATTGCGAAGGATGTTGCCATCTTCTTCCAATGAGGAGTGAGGTTGGGATCGCGCTGGATTGCTCTCCGCACCTGCGATGGCGTGTAAATCCTCACCCCTTTTACTTCACCGGACCTGATCGCGGCCCGAAGTCCTTTGAGATCGACCTTAATGACGTTTTTCCCGTATCCAGCCGCAACCTGCCCATTCGGCGTGAGACTAATGAAGGGGCTATTGGACTTGGCACGTCCCCGGAACCCACCAAGGACATGCTCACCAACCGAGACTTGCCTGCCCTTATATTGCCCAGTCAGGCTCGCAGGTCGCAGATCGCCAGCCCGGTTAATGTAAGGTTTACGGAGTCCGTTCTTCGGGCTTAGGGCTTTCCGGGGAGCGTCATCACCTCGGTAGCCGTTGTTCGCGTTGTGTGCCCAGATGGAGAAGCCCCACCCATCCCCGCCAACGAAGTAGGTGTGGAACTCCTCCACCTGGAAGTTGTAGACCGTCGTCACTTCGCCCGTGTCGGTGACGCCTTCGACGCGCAGCACCTGGCCGTCGTGGCTGAGCAGCAGGTCGCCGTCCTCCAGGAACGCCGCCCCCGTCCACCCCTTCCACAAGACGTAGAACGGGTGCTCCGCCGTCGTCCGCACCTCCACCCCCGCCACCCGCACCGCCAGTATAGGCGCCACCCGCACGAACGTCTGCACCACCCGCCGGTACGCCAGCGGCCCGTCCGGGTCGTCCTCCGCGCGCGACAGCAGCCGGTCGTCGAAGGTGATGTCCTCCACCGCCTTGAGGCCGCCTTCGGTGTGCAGCTTGGTCCCCGCCGGGAAGCACGAGCGCGTGGCCGAGAAGAGGTCCGCGGCCCCCTGCGCCACCTGCAACATGCCCCCGACCAGGTCGCCGTTGGCGATGGCCTGGATGCCCTGCACGCCGCTGCTGACCCCCTGCACCACCGACACGCCGCGCGTCACCCAGCTCGCCGCGAACTGCGCCACCGAGCCCGCGAACTCCCCGGCCACCTTGCCCACCCGCGCACGGCCCCGCCTGGATGAGCAGCATCGCAAACGACTGGCCCGCCATCCAGCCCGCGTCCGTCCACCGCCCCGCCAGCGCCACGTCCCCCGCCTGCGCCAGCCCCCCGGCCAGCTGGTAGCCGCGCAGCGCGTTGGCCGCCACCCCCAGCCAGCCCCCCGGCGTCCACACCGTCAGCGCGATCTGCACCACCTGACCGGCCTGCTGCCCCGCCTGGTACGAGCCCGACTGCGTGTTGATGAACCCGCCCAGGCTCAGGTCGCCCCCCGTCAGCAGCCCGTACCCCGCGCTGTTCAGCAGCCAGCGGCCGAACTGCGTGCGGAACAGCCCGCCCGTCAGCTGGTCCGCCACCCCCGCCGCCCACTCCACCCCGCGCCGCCAGTAGTCCGTCGTCACGCTCCCGCCCGGCGGCAGGGCGGCGCACAGCGCCTCCCAGCTCTTCGTCGCCGCCAGCGCCAGCGGGTCGGCCGCCCGCGCCGCCTGCTCGAAGCGCTGCCAGGCGGCGTCCAGCACGGGCTCGGCCGGCCCGCCCGGCAGCAGCAGCGCCCACACCCGCCATTGGTTCACCGGCAGCCCCGCGCCGGCGCTCGCCTGCGTCAGCCAGTCCGTCTCGCGCGTCGCCGGGTTGTACGGGCCGTCCGCCACCCGCCACGGCCGGTCCGTCATGGCGAACACCCGCCAGCCGGTGAAGTACGGGAACAGGCCCTCGTACTTGGCCGCCGCGGTCGGCGCCCAGGCGGCACCACCAGCCCATCCGGCAGGGGCAGCGCCAGCGCCCGCGGCCAGCGCGTCGGGTCGGCCATCCCGTCTGCCCCGCCCGGCTCGAGGATCTCCGTCCAGCCCTGCAGCAGGCTCAGCCCGGCGTGGTTCGGCTCCCCCGGGCCGGCCAGCGCCGCCGCCGTGTCGGTCGGCCCGTTGCTGTAGTTCTCGGTGCTGCCGCCCTGGGTGTAGGTGGCGTAAGACGCGGCACTGGCGGTGCCGGTGGCCCCCGTCCCCGAGACGGTGAGCAGACTGAGCGTCGCCAGGGTGCCCACCCCGCTGCCGCTGACCGAGTCGTAGCCGGTGTCCAGGCTGCTCTGGTTCAGGTCGTAGGAACTCAGGTCGTAGGCGGGCGCGCTGTTGCTCACGGCGGTGGACGTGCCGGCCGCGTGCAGGCTGTAGGTGCCGCGCAGGTCGCGGTTGTGCTCGAAGTTGGTGCCGCCGCTGTCGCCCGTCTCGGCCGAGCTGAAAGAGCCGGTGGCGGCGTCGTCTTGCGTGAAGCCGATGGTCGTGGTGCCGCTGGCGCCGGTGTTGGTGACATTCAGCGCCAGGGTGAAGCCGCTGTCGCCGCCGCCGGTGGCCGAGAAGCTGTCCGTGCCCGACTGGCCGCTGTAGGACCACGACTCGTAGGTCCCCTTGGCGGCGCTGTAGCTGTTGCCCCCGGTCTGGTCGTCCGTCCAGCGGGCGCCGGCGAAGTACTGGAACGAGGTCACCGACACGGTGTCCGTGGCCCACTGCTCGTCGCTGGAGGAGTAGCTGCCCAGGTTGGTGTCGCGGAAGCCGCTGCCCGTGGTCGTCAGCGTGTTGCGGCCGGCCAAATCGATGGACAACTCGTCGCCGCTGGTGACCTTCAGCGCGTAGCTGGACAGGCCGTAAGGCCAGCCGCTGCCGCCGGCCGCGCCCTCGACGTGCAGGGTGGCCAGGGACCAGCGGTCGTCCTGGGCGGTGCCGGCCTGCCAGGAGTCGTCCTGGGTGGTGGCGGTGGCGTTGAACGGCGCGTTCTGGCCCAGCGCGAAGGTGCCGGTGACCGTGCCGTTGGCCGACACCGTCTCCCGGCTGGTGTACGTCACGCCCTGCGTGGCACTGGCGACGCCGTCGAGCAGGAAACAGGACAGGCCCGAGTCGTCATACTCGCGGTGGCTCTCGTAGTCGCCGTTGCTCAGGGCCAGCAGACTGAAAGTGGTGGTGGCGTTGTCCTCGCTGATCAGGTTCTGCACCCCCCTGGGGTGCGCGGACGACCGCAGGGACGTTTGGGTCTGGATGCTGTGGGTGACGCGGTCGTCGGTCAGGGTGAGCTGGCTCTCCCCCTCGGCGTCGAAGACGACCGAGTCCAACACCCAGCCACCCTGATCGAGGCTGTAGCTGCCGGCCTGGTGCTGGTTGAACTCGTCGTCAGACGACTGCTGGAGCACCTGGGTCTGGCTGCCGTCCTGCGTGCCGGTGACCAGCGAGGTCGAGAGCGAGGTGTCGGTCATCGAGAAGCCGGACTCGTCGGTCTGGGTCGTGGTCAGCACCGACGAGGACAGCGCCGCGTCGCGCCAGTCGAAGGTCATGCTGTCCAGCGCGTACGAGCCGCCGGCGAACGAGCCCGACTGGGACAGCGCGTAGCTGCCGGTGCTGACCGTCGTGGCCCGGGAGTTGCCGGCCCGGTCGGTCTCGTAATCCTGGAAGCCGTTGTGGCTGAAGCTGCCGGCGGCGCCGCCCGAGTCGGTGTCGGCCAGCGCGGTGCTGTAGCCGCTGGTGCTGCACTGCTCGCTGCCCTCGTAGTGGATGCACTCCACCGAGGTCAGGGTGGTCGTGGTGGTGCCGACGCGGGTGGTCGTGTAGACGACGCTGCCGTAGGCGTAGCTGCCGGCGGCGTAGACGCCCTGCTGGGCCTGGCTGGAGTACACGGCGTAGGAGGCGTTCGCGGTCTGGAGCGTGCTGACGGTGGTGTTGCTGACGGCGGCGCGGCTGCGGCGGTCGTAGTCCAGGGTGCCCTGGGGGGCGGTGAGCGTGGCCAGGGCGGTGTCCTTGCTGATGCTGCTGAGCGAGATGGTCTGCAGGTAGTTCGTGGAGCAGGCCAGGGCGGTGGTCTGCTCGGAGGCGGTCGTGGCCAGGCTGTCGCTGTAGGCGTTGACGCTGGACAGGTCCCAGCCGGCGTTGGTGAGGTAGCCGTCCTCGTAAGCGCGGTTGGTGGACTTGACGTAGCGCGTGGTGTTGTGGTTCTCGACGCCGTACTGCGTGGCGACGGACGTCTGGCCGGAGGAGAAGCTGCCGTCGCCGAAGGTGTAGGAGGCGCTGCTCTGGGCCTGGAAGTTGGTGGTCGCGGTGGTGGCGAGGCTGCTGGTGGTGGCGGCGGTCTCGGTGAACGTGGTCAGGTCGGAGCCGCGCTTGTCGGTGGTCAGGTGGTCGAAGGCGAAGGTGCCGTTCACGACCGAGCCGTACTGGATGACCGTGCCGGTGCTGGTGCCGGTGCTGGTGAACGTGTCGTTGGTCGCCTGGCTGAAACTGCTGGTGGTGAGCGAGGTGGCGGTGAACGTCGCCAGGCCGTAGCCGGCCGGGGAGTCCCCGGTGGTGACCGTCTGCAGGTCCCAGGTTTCGCCGGCGGTGCTGGTGACCAGGGAGTACTGGTTCTGGGTCAGTGACTCGGTGCTGGTCTCGGTGTTGACCACGCTTGACAGCCCCCAGGTGTCGTTGGTGAACGAGCCCAGCTGGAGGATGGTGTAGCCGTTGACGAAGCTCTGGTTGGGTACCGAGACGGTGTTGCCGCTCGCCTGCGTGGCCCGCGCGTCGTGGACGACCGTGAAGGAGTCGGCGCCGTTGGCGACCACGCCGGAGGTGCTCGTCTGCGTGCCCTGCACGGTGAAGGTGTCGGCGGTGGCGTTCGAGGAGGACTGCAGGGCGGTTTGCTGGTACGTGCCGCGGGACACGCCGGTCTGGGTGTAGACCATGCTGTCGTAGCTGAAACTGCCGTCGAAGTACGCGCCGGTCTGCGTCTGCGTGGTGGTGGTGTTACTGGTCTGGATCAGGGCGTCGGTGCTGCCGCGGCCCAGGGTGTTGGTCAGGCTGCTGCCGAACGTCACGCCGCCGGTCAGGGTCGTCTCCAGCGCGCCGGTGCCGTAGTAGCCCTGGTAGCGGACCTCGGTGCTGGTGGCGCCTGAATACTTTTCGAGGTTGAGCGTTTCGGAGGACCCCTGGAACGAGTAGACGCTGCCGAAGGCGTAGCTGTCGTTGGCGAAGGCGCCCTGCTCGGTGTACAGGTAGCTGCTGGCGCTATTGGTGGTGCTGCTCTGGACCGCCGAGGAAATCTCGGAGTAGGTGCTCAGGCCGGACGCGCTGAACAGCCCGGTGGCGGCGTAACCGCCCGGCACACCCGTGTCGCTGGCATAGATGGCGTCGATGGAGAAGGTGTCGCCGCCGGTGCCGGTCTGCGTCGTCGTGCTGGTGGACAGGACCGTGCTGCCGCTGGTGCCCGACTGGTTTTGCGTGACGTTCGCGAAGGCGTAGCTGTCGCCGTTGAAGTCGCCGAGTTGGGTGAACGTGCTGTAGTCGGTCCCCGTCTCCGTCGAGGTGAACGAGGTGGTAGCCGTGGTGGTCTGCGCGGACCAGCGTGTGAACGACTGCGGCCCCAGCGCGGGCAGCGTGTTGCTCGGGAAGACGGCGGCGCCGGAGCGCTCGCCGGTGGCGGTCCAGCTGTCGGTGTTGCCGTCGCTGGCCGTGCCCTGCTGCGTTTGCGTCCAGCTGGTGGTGCCGTAGTCGCCGGAGTTGACGCTGGACAGGTTGTAGCTGTCGCCGTTGAAGACGCCGGCCTCGTAATAGGTCGAGGTCGTGGTGCTGTAGGCCGTGTAGGCGGACGTGCTGAACAGGCTGTGCGACTCGCCCGACCGCCCCGCGCGCACCACCCGGGCCGGGCCGCCGCCCACGGGCAGCGTCCAGTAGGTGTAACTGTCGCTGAGGCTGTTGCTGGACGTGCTCGTGTCGGTCTGCTGGAAGGTGCCGTTCTGGTGGCTCACCTGCTGGTTGACCACGCTGGTCAGGCTGTAGCTGAAGTTACTGAAGATGCCGGCGCCGGTCTGCGTCGCCAGGCTGTCGCCGTTGTTCTGACTGGTGGAGCCGGTGGTGTCGCTGAAGGTGCCGTCGGAGGTCTCCTGGACGGTGCCGGTGCTGGGGCCGACGCTGAGGGTGTCGCCGCCGTAGTCCTTGCCGTCGCCGGCCTGGTTGGTCCTCAGCGTGTCGTAGTGGTACGAGCCGCTGTTGGTCGCGGACTGCGTCTCGGTGGCGGACCAGGTCTGCCGGCTGACGGAGGTGTCGGTGATGCTGTTCAGGCCGTCGCTGCCCAGGCTGTAACTGCCGGCCTCGTAATGACTGGTGCTGTCACTGAAGTAGAGCGTCTGGGTGGACGATGAACTGCTGGATTGGGTAATGGTCTCCTGCCCCGACATGCTCTGGATGCTGGCGTCCGCCGCGCCGGAGCCGTTGATACCGGCGCCGGCCACCGAGGTGTTGGAGTTGTAGTAGGTGGTGAGGGTACTGTCGGCACCGCCCCCGGAGGCGGAGGTGACGGTGCCGTTGGAGGACTCGCTGCTCTGCAGGACGACGCAGCTCAGGCTGAAACTGCCGGCGCCGAACACGCCTTCCTGGTGCTGGTACACGCTGCCGGAGCCGGAACTGGTCACGGTCTCGGCGGAGTAGTTGTTGTAGCTGCCGGTCGAGGTCTGCACCAGGGAGCCGCCGCCGAAGGTGCCGCCGGTCGAGGCAATCGTGACGTTACTGCTCCAGGAGAAGTGACCGCTGGTCGATTCCGTGGACGAGTTCTTGCGGCTGAAGGTGCTCGTGGTCGAACTGGTCTGCGCGAAACTACTCAGGCCGAAGGAGCCGTTCGCGAAGGCCCCGCCCTGGTAGTAGGTCATGGTGCTCGTGGAGTTGACGGTCTCGCTCGAACTCGTGGTGCGCGTGGTGGAGAAACTGGTCGTGCCGGATTGCGCGAAGGTGCCGAGGTCCCCCTGGACCGGGTTGCCGCTGGCGAGCACGGTCTGGCCGCCGAGTTGCGACTGAGTGAACCCCTGGGAGCCGCTCTCGGTGGCGGTCGTGGTGTCGGACGAGACGACGGTATCCTTGGAGGTCTGGGTGCCCAGGCTGGTGACGCTGGTGAAGTGGTAACTGAAGCCCGCGTAGACGCCCTCCTGCCGGGTGCTGAAGCTGGTGGTGCCGGCGCTCGTGGAGTTGTCGGTGCTGGTCTCGCTGGCGGGGCCGGTGGTGGTGTCGGTGAGGGAGCTGCCGTCCGAGTTGGAGTAATCGACGCCGGCAAAGGACATACCGCCGGCGTCGCTTCCGCTGTCGGTTTCGGTCATGGTTTCCGTGCCGGATTCCGCCTGCGTCTCGATGCTGGTGGTTGTCCCGAAACTCGTGGCCGCACGGTCAATCGCCACGCTGGACAGGTTCCAACTGCCGCCGGAGAACTGGCCCGCGCGGTAGTCGGCCCGGGAAAAGGTGCCGCTGAAGATGGCCGTAAGGCTCTCGTTGTCGGTGTAGCTGTACGAGCCGGTGTCCGTGAAGTCGAAGGCCCCCTGCCCGCTGTCGCCGGTGGTGGCGTAGGTGGTCGTGTCGCTGCCCGTTCCAGTGCCGTGGTCGGAGTCGGTGGCGGTGCCGCTCTGAGTGTCCTGCCCGGTGACGGTCTGGGCCGAGGACCCGCTCTCGCTGGTGCTGAAGACGAAACTGGAGAGTGAGACGCTGGTGCCACCCTTGCCGCCACCGCTGGCGCTGCCGATCTGCGTCAGGGTGTAATTCAGTTCCCCCGATTCGTTGAGGCTCTCGGAGGAGGTGCCCGTGCCCGTGTAGGTCGAGGTGGTGCCGTAGGATTCCGTGTTGACGCCGTCCTGGGAACTGGTGCTGCCGAACGCCTGCGTGAAGCTGTCGGTGCCGGTCCCGTTCTCGGTTGCACTGCCGGTGGCGCTTTCGGTCTCGGTGACCGACTGATCCGTTGAAAACGTGCCCGAGGCCGACAGTCCCAGGCTGAAGTTGGAGAGGTCGTACCGTTGCCCCGCGTAGGACCCCAGGATGGAGCGGTCGTAGGTGCCGGCGGCGGATTCGGAGCGGTGGCCGGACAGGGATTCGGTGAAGGTGCCGCTCTCACCGTCCACGGTGCCGTCGGTCAGGGTGCCGTCGATGCCAAAGCTATTGACGCCGGCCAGCGATTCCGTGGCGCTGAACGAACCGGAATCTCCTTCACCGTAGAACAGGGACAGGGACTGGTTTCCGGAGCCCTGCCCGGCGTAGGTCAGGCTGCCCAGGCTGAAGGAGCCCCCGGCGTAGCCGCCCTGTTCGGTCAGGGTGAAGGGGCCGGAGCTATCTTCGTGGTAGGTGAACGTGTCCGACTTGATTTTGAAGGTGAGGGCCTCACCCTGGGATTCGTGGACCTGGTTCTGGGGTGGGCCAAAGGATTGCAGCCCACTGGCCGTCATTGTGCCGGTCGCGGTGTAGGTCCCCGTCTCGTCCAGCGAGGCGCTGCCCGAGCCCGTCTCGCCGTAGGCCACGCTGCCGAAGACGAAATCCCCGGAGTAGGAGCCGTCTTCGTGGAGGGTGAAACTGTCCTGCCCCTGCTGGGTGCCGCTGAACGCCCGGACGGTCGTGCTCGCGTACGCCTCGCTGCCGGTCTCCTCCAGGTCCGCGACGGGCTCACTGCCACTGGCGGTCAGCGTGGCCAGGCCGTCGCTCAGTGTCAGCGCGTAGTTCTCGTCCCCCGCCTCGTCCACGGTGAAGCTGTCGGCGCTCAGGCTGGACAGGCCCAGGCCGTTGTCGTCCGAAAGTTGCTGGGTCAGGCCGCGCCAGTTGAGCCCGGCCCAGAAGAAGGGGTCCGCGACCGCCCCGTCCGTGACCACGACCGTCTCGGTGCCGCCCAGCGACTGGACGGTTTCGTCGCTGCCGTCCAGTTCCAGGTATGTCCAGTCGAGTGTGGCGGTCTGCGTGGCCGAAGCGCTGGTGGGACTGAAGCCTGTGGGCGTGAGTTGTCCCGCGACGCTCAGGCTGAAGGCAACTGTGCCGGACTCCCAGAAGGCGTAGGAGTCGCCGCCGACGGTGCCGGCCTGGTTCAGGGTGAGGCTGTAGTCCCCGCCGGTGGTCAGCGCGAAACTGCCGGTCACGTCGCTGGTGCCGGACTGGGAGTCGAACAGCGGTTGCAGCTCGGCCGCCACGGGCTGGAACAGCCGGTATCCGAAGTAGCCTCCGGAGATACCGCTGTTGACCTCCAGGCGCTGCGGCAGCCAGACGTTGAGGCTCAGCAGTTCGCGGCGCTCCAGCAGTTCGAGGTTCGGGCGGAGCTGCGGGGGCTTCCCGGAGCGGGATTTCTTCCGCCGGAAACGTCCTGTCAGTCGGGCAAACCAAGAGGCCGGTTCCATGCCGCACTCCTGTAAGGCGCTGGGCTCGTCTCCTCCGCCCGACGGTCGGTCTGGACGGGCGAAAGAAGGGAGGTTGGATTTTTCCAGCTTTATTCCGGATGTCAAGAATATTTTGATTAAGAAAGCATTAGATAGTGCGAGTGTGCGCATAAAGGGGGCTTCTGCGGCGAGTTAGGGCGGCACGGGCTGCGTGTGAAAAAACGCGGTAGCCGTCCGGGTGCCGAACAGAGAGGCAATGGCCCCGCCCGAAGTGGACAAGGAAGATGCCGCCTTTGCGGTCTGTCAATACACAGTAGCAAAGGTTGCGACCGCGACCGCATCATGCCCGACTGACGGGCAGTGTCGGGAAACGTGGGACTAGCTGGGCACGATCTTGCACTCCCGCGCCTGCATTCCGTGCGCACGGCCAATTCTCGATGAGGTTTGATCACTGGCCTCAACTTGCCCCGGCAACCCATAAGGGCCTCCGCGCTCAGAGGAGCCGCTATGCCGCTGAAATACCTGTTTGGCCCGGTCACCGCCGCCTTCGCCGACCAGAACCTGCGCGCACAGCGCGACCGGGGTGACTGTCTGGCGTTCAACTCCGACGGCGACACCGACCTGACCGTCCGCTTCACCGACACGTGGGAAGATGTCCGCGGCCGCCTGCCCGACGGCTGGCAGCCAGACTTTTTGGCCCTGTACCTGCCGTACACCACTGTCGCCCCCTGCCTGTGGTCGGCCCCGCTGCCGCGGGTCGGGCTGGCCCTCGACTGGCACCTGCTCTGGCACACCTACCGCAAGTCTCTGCCCGGCTGCGACGTGGTGCTGACCGACACGCGGGGCGCCGAGTTGATGGCCCGGGAGGGCATCGCCCAGGCCCGCGCTGCCAACCTCTGCGGCTGCGAGCGCGCCTTCCTGGAGGAGACGTGGGGGGACGGACAGCGGGACATCGATGTCCTGTTCGTGGGCAACCTCAACCCGACCGTCCAGCGCGAGCGTATGCCCTGGCTCGGCCGCCTCGCCCGGCTTGGTCGCCGCCGCGTGCTCATCCAGACCGGCGTCTTCGGCGAGAGCTACCGCCGCATGCTGGCCCGGGCCAAGATCGTCTTCCAGTTCAGCGGCCGCGGCAAGTGCGGGCGGCGTTCCTTCGAGGCGGCGCTCGCCGGGGCGCTGGTCTTCCAGGAGGCCGGGAACCGGGAACTGCCGGCTTACTTCCGCGACCGCCAGGAGTGCGTGTACTACCGCCCTGACGACCTGGAGGAACTGCTTGAGCACTACCTGGATGACGAGGCCAAGCGCCGGGCCATCACGGAGGCGGCGCGTGTCAAGGCACGGCAGTTCGGCTTCGAGCAACTCTGGGACGAGTCGGTCCGGGAGGTCGAGGCCGACTGGCAGGCGCTGCGCTACCGCACCGGGCGCTCGGGGCTGCCGGACCCCGTGGAGGACTTGTGGGTGCGGTGCTTCCAGACCCAGGCGAGCAGCCGGCACGAAGACCTGACCCTGATCCGCGACCTGGAGCGGGCGCTGAAGGACCACCCGCAGGCCGCATTGTTCCACAACGCCATCGGCTGCCTGCTGGGTCGCCAGGCGCAGCGGGGCGACCCCGGCACCCAGGCCGCCGCCGAGGTGGCCGTGGACTGCTTCCGCCGGGCGCTCGCCGCCCAACCCGAGTTCGCGCTCGCCTGCCTGAACCTCGCCGAGGCTCTGTGGGCGGCCGGGCAGAAGACGTTCGCCCTGGAGGCGGCCCGCCGCGCCCTGGACGGGCTGAACCGCGGGCAGGAGCTAGAGCCCGCCTCCGCGGACGGGCTGACCCTGGTGGCCGGCTTCGACCTGTTCCGGGTCGAGTGGGAGCGGGCGGGCTGGGAACACGCCGGCGACCCCGCGGCCGAGGCCCAGGCGAAGCGCCGGCTGCTGCTCTGGAGGTTGCACGGGCTGCTGGGGGCCTGGACGGGGGAGGCGGCGCACCACTACGAGGCTGCCCTGTTCCGCCCCGACCTGCCGGCGCTGCGGCAGGCCCTGGCCGATACCCACTTGCGCCGGCCGGGCGGGCTACGCTCGGTCCCACGCGCAGTAGGCGCTGGCCGCCAACCCTTTCGACCGGGACGCCGCCCGCACCTACTTCCAGGTGCTCGGGGCGCTCGGGGATGTGCAGGGTCAACGCGGCCTGGTGGAGGAGCGGCAAGTCCTGTCCCGGGCCGCCCCCCAGCTGGTGCCCGCAGAGCCCTGGTTCACGCCGCCGCGCCCCAAGGGCAACGAACTGGCGTCCATCCTCATCCTGTGCTGCAACCAACTCCGCTACACGCGGCTCTGCCTGGAGAGCCTGCTGCGGCATACGCGGCCGCCTTACGAGTTGGTGATCGTGGACAACGCCTCAACCGACGGCACCGGGGAATACCTGGAAGCGCTTCGCCGTCGGCGCGGCCCCGCGCACGTCGAGGTCATCCGCAACGCGACCAACCGCGGCTTCGCCGCCGGCTGCAACCAGGCCCTGGAACGCGCCCGCGGCCGCTACCTGGTGTTCCTGAACAACGACACGGTGCTGACCCCGGGCTGGCTGGACGGCCTGGTGAAGTGGTCGCTGCACGACTGGCCGAATGTCGGCATGGTCGGCCCCGTGACCAACGGGGCGCCCGCCCCGCAGGGCATCCGGGTCCCGTACCAGCTGCCCGCGTGGGACGGGGAGGGCCAGTCCCTACCGGACCTGTCGGTGCTGGACGCCTTCGCGGCCCGCCGGCGCCGGGACTGCGCCGGGCAACACCTGCTGCTGCGGCGGCTGACCGGCTTCTGTTTGCTGGCCCGGCGGGAGGTGTTTGAGCGCATCGGCCCGCTCGACGAGCGCTTCGGCATTGGCTTCTTCGAGGACGACGATCTGGGCATCCGCACCCGGGAGGCGGGGTTCCGCCTGCTGATGGCCCAGGACGTGTACGTCCACCACTTCGGCAACAGCACCTTCAAGGCCCTGGGCATCGACACGCGGCAGAAACTGGCGGAAAACTTCGCCCTCTTCAAGGGCAAGTGGGGCATGGAGCACGCGGCCGGCTACCACCTGCCGCCCGAGCCCGCCGCGGACGAGGCACGGCAGCCGGAGGAACAACCACAGGCGAGCGCGGCCGCGGACGAACGTGCGGAGGCTCCTCCCCCGCCCGTGCCGTTCCTGGAGCCAGCGGAGGGGCGGCCGCACACCTCGCTGTGCATGATCGTCAAGAACGAGGAGAAGAACCTGCCAGACTGCCTCCGCTCCGTCGAGGGGCTGTTCGGGGAGATCGTCATCGCCGACACCGGCTCCGCGGACAACACCCGGGACGTGGCCCGGCGCTTCGGCGCCCGCGTGGTGGAGTTCCCCTGGTGCGACAGCTTCGGCGCCGCCCGCAACGCCAGCCTGGGGGCCGCCACGGGTAAGTGGGTCATGTGGCTCGACGCCGACGACCGCCTGGACGAGGAGAACCGGCGGCGGCTCCGGGACGTGCTCACCGGGCTGGGAGACGAGTTGGACGCCTATGCCATGAAGGTGCGCTCCGTGCTGGACCCTGGCCGCACCGCCTTCCGCCTGTTGGACCAGGTGCGCCTCTTCCGCAACCTGCCGCAGATCCGGTGGGACTACCGGATCCACGAGCAGATCCTGCCGGCGGTGAACCGCCTGGGCGGCGGGGTGCGGTGGGCGGACGTGGTCATCGACCACGTCGGCTACCAGGACCCCGCGTTGCGACAGGGGAAGCTCGACCGGAACCTGCGGCTGTTGGAGATGGAGGCGGCCGAGAAGCCCGACGACTCCTTCGCGCTGTTCAACCTGGGCTGGACGCTGATGGACCTGGGGCGGCACCGGGAGGCGCTGCCGCGGCTGCAGCGCAGCCTGGAGCGGGTGACGCCGCAGTCGTCCATCGTCCGCAAGCTGTATCACCTACTGTCCCTGACGCACCGCCTGCTGGGTGAATCCGAGGAGGCCCTGAAGGTCTGCCGCCAGGGCCTGGGGCGCTTCCCCGACGACGGGGAGTTGCTGCTGGAGGAGGGGCTGTTCTTGCGCGACCGGGGGGACTGGCTCGGGGCCGAGCAAAGCTGGCTGCGGTTGTTGTACTCGCGCAAGGGGAATTACTTCGCCAGCGAGGAGGTCGGCCTGCGCGGCTACAAGACCCGGCAGCTCCTGGCCGAGGTGTACCTGCAGCAGGACCGTCTGGTCGAGGCGGAAGCGCAGCTGCGGGCGGCTCTGGCGGAGCGGCCGGATTTCGAGCCGTCGTGGATGGCCCTGGGGGAAGTCCTGCTGCGCAGCGCGCGCTGGGCGGAGTTGGAAGAACTCACGCAGCGGCTGGAGAAGAAGGGGGCGCCGTCGCCCAGGCTGGGTTGGCTCAAGGCCCGCGGCCAGGTGCAGCGCGGCGACTTCGCGGCGGCTCGCCAGACGTTAGAGGCGGCCATCGCCCGGGACGGCAAGGCGTTCGGCCTGCGCGTCCTGCTGAGCCACGCGCTGATTCAGGAAGGCCGCGACTGGGAGGCGGCAGAGCGAGCGCTGCGGTCGGTGCTGGCGCTGGACCCAGCCCATGCCGAAACCCGGCACAACCTCGCGGTGTTGCTGAGACGGCTCGGCAGGTCCGTCGAGCAGGCACCTGCGCTTGTTGGTGACCCCGGCAGTGAGCGAGGATGACCGAATCAGGCAACTACGCCGACCAAGCGTTCGACTGTGCCATTACCGGCACGGAGCATTGGTGAGCACCTCTTGGAAGCCACACGTACTAAACCGTGGCGAAGTGACGAGGCACTGGCCAACCTTTTGGCTCCCAACGGCTTCCGCCTCGCCACGGTTACCACGCCAATGACGGGATGGCGAGGCTGCCCTGCCTCGCCACGCTGACGCTGCCCCGCCACGTGCGCCAACCCCTGGCGAGACAAAAGCTGTTGCTGTTCCATCACTTAACGCGCCTCGCCATCCTCGCCAATCTCAGGTCTCGCGGAGTTGCCAGTACCCCCGCTTGTCCCCCGGTTTGGTGACGGTGGGGCCGCAAACGCCCGGCTGGTTGCGGTAGCCGTGAGCGGCCCGCTCCAGGGTCCGGGCGGCGATGCCCGCCTTCCTGGCGGCGGCCACACAATCCTCCTTCAACTGCATGCCTTCCTGCAAGAATGTGGTCAGGAACTCCCTGGCCCGCTCCTGCTGCAGCGCGGGCCATCGTTCGCGACTACCTGGAAGCCAAACTGCCGGCGGTGCAAGCCAACCTCGGCGCATGGTTCCGTGACCTGACCATCGCCGTCGCCACCCGAGACGGCGCCGGCCACCCTACCAACTTGTTCCCGTTACGGAAACTCGCGCTGGCCACGGCGCGGGAGTGGGACCACCAGGTCGCTCCGGACCTGCCCGCGCGACTCGCGCGCACGGCCCTCATGAGTGAGCCCATCCCGGATTCCGTGCTCGCCGCGTGCCTCGGGCGGCTGCGTGTCGAGGGCAGCACGGGTTTCCGTCCAGAACGCCTGGCCCTGGTCAAACTGATCTTACAACGGAGGGATGTCCCGGTGACCGCAACCTTGAATGAGGCAGAAGCGCACCCGGCTTACGTGTGCGGCCAACTGCTGTCCGTGTTCGAGCAGATCCAGTACGCCGCCCTGGGCGACGTGAACGCCACCGTGACCGACAAATACTTCGGCACGTTCAGCGCAGCGCCGGCGGTCGTCCTGGGGCGACTGTACGCCAACGCACAACATCATCTGCGAAAGCTCCGCGGCGAGAAGCCGGGCGCGTTCGTCGCCCTGGAAAAGTTGCTCACGGAAGTATCGAAGAAATTGCCGGCTTCCGAAGTGCGGCAAAAGCAACTGTCGCTGCGGGAGCAGGGCCTGTTCGCCCTCGGCTACTACCACCAGAAAGCCCAACGGTTCGCCGACATCGCCGAACGCCAGGCCACCAGGGCCGCGACCCTGGCTGAGCAAAAATCTCTTCCGACATCCTCCAACACTTGAAAGGCTTTGCCATGACTGCCACCGCGACCGACATCGTCAACCGCCGCTATGACTTCGTCTTGCTGTTCGACGTCATCGACGGCAATCCGAACGGCGACCCCGATGCAGGGAACCTGCCGCGCCTTGACCCGCAGTCGCTGCAAGGACTCGTCTCCGACGGGTGCCTGAAACGAAAGATCCGCAACGCCATCGCCGTCCTCGGCGCGGGACAACCGGGCACGGACCTGTACTTCCAGACGCAAGACGCCGTGTACGAGCGGCGCATCCTCAACCGCATCCACCAATCCGCGTGGGACGCGCTCGGGCTGAAGCCGGCCGAAGGGGACGGTGCCTCGTCGGCGGACGAGCCGGAGGAAAACGCCGCGGGGAAAAAGGGGCGCAAGGCCAAGGCCCGGCCCGGTGACCGCGGGGACTACGACAGCGTCCGGAAGGCCCGCGAGTGGATGTGCAAAAACTTCTACGACGTGCGTGCTTTTGGCGCCGTGATGACGACGGGGGTCAACTGCGGCCAGGTCCGGGGGGCGACCCAGTTCACGTTCGCCCGCTCGATCGACCCGATCGTGCCGATGGAACACGCGATCACGCGGAAGGCGGTGACGACGGAGCGGGAAGCGGCAGAGCAAATCAACAAGAAAGACGATGAGACCGGCAAGCGATTTGGCACCATCACGGGTACGATGGGCCGCAAGAACACGGTCCCCTACGCCCTGTTCCGCTGCTACGGATTCGTCAATCCCTACCTGGCACGAGACACCGGCTTCACTTTCGGCGACCTGGAACTGCTGTGGCAGGCGCTGAAGGGGACGATGTGGGAGATCGACCGCTCCGCCAGCCGGGGCCTGATGGCGACGCGCGGCCTGTACGTCTTTGAACACGCCTCGATGCTCGGCGGCGCACCGACGCACGAACTGTTTGACCGAATCGAGGTGACGCCTCTGGGCGGCGAGGCGGCACCTCGGGCCTTCGGAGATTACAAAGGCCGCATCACCGTCCGCGATGGCAACCTGCCCGCGGGCGTAACCCTGAACCGCTTGGTTGGATGAACCATGATCACCTCCTTGACGGTCCACACCCCGCCTGATGGCGACGACTACCCGCCGCTGTCGGCCCTCAACGACTTCCTGTTCTGCCCGCGGCGGTGCTATTTGCACCGCGTCGAGGGCCTGTGGGCGGAGAACGTCCACACCGTCTCCGGCTCCCTCGCCCACCAGCGCGTCCATGCCCCGCGCGACGCCGACGAGTCCCCGTTCCGCACCGCCCGCGGCCTGCGCCTGGTCAGTCACCGCCTCAAGGTCGCTGGCGTCGCCGACCTGGTCGAGTTCCGCCCCGACCCGGCGGGCGGCCCCGACGTGCCCTTCCCCGTCGAGTACAAGCGCGGCCGTCGCCGCCGCTGGGACAACGACGAGGTGCAGGTCTGCGCCCAGGCCATCTGCCTGGAGGAGATGCTGGGCGTGGCCGTCCCCGCCGGGGCCGTCTTCAGCGTCAAATCCAAACGCCGCCGGGCGGTGGCGTTTGACGCGGCGCTGCGCCGACAAACCGAGGACGCCGCCGCCCGGCTCCACCAACTCCTGGCCTCTGGGACGACCCCGCCCCCGGTGGTCCACCCGAAGTGTCGCCAGTGTTCGGTCAACCCCCTCTGCCTCCCCGACCTGGTATCTGCTCAGGCCCGCTACCAGAGGGCCGCGCACGACCTGTTCCGTCAACCCAACTCCTGAGGAACCCTCCCGGTGGACGTGCAACTCAACACCCTGTACGTAGTCACGCGCGGGTCCACGCTGCGCCGCGACCACCTCACCGTGAAGGTCGAGGTGGAGCGCCAGACCCGCCTGTCCGTCCCCATCCACCAGCTGGAGTCCGTGGCCGTTTTCGGCGGCGTCCACGTCACCCCGGCGGTCATGGCCCTGTGCGCCGAGCGCGGCGTGGCCGTCACCTTCCTGTCCGAGTCCGGCCGGCTGCTGTGCCGGGTGGACGCCCCGTTCTCCGGCAACGTCATGGTGCGCCGCGAGCAGTACCGCCGCGCCGACCAGCCTGAGCGCCGCGCCGACATCGCCCGGTGTGTGGTCGCCGGCAAGGTCCATAACGCCCGCAACTTGCTGCTGCGGGCCGGCCGCGAGACGGAAGTCGCCGCCGACCAGGTGGTGATCACCGCCGCGGTCAACCGCTTGGCGGACGCCCTGCCGGCGCTGGGCCGAGCTGCCGACGTGGACTCCGTCCGCGGTCATGAGGGAGACGCCGCCCGCGTCTACTTCGAGACCTTCCCGGCTTTGGTGCGGCAGAACCGGGAGGCCTTTCGCCCCCACGGCCGCACGCGCAGGCCCCCGCTCGACCCCATGAACGCCTTGCTCTCGTTCACCTACGGCTTGCTGCTGACGGACTGCGCCGCGGCCGCGGCGGCGGCCGGTCTGGACCCCAGCGTCGGCTTCCTGCATGTGGACCGGCCGGGCCGCCCCGGCTTGGCCCTGGACCTGATGGAGGAGTTCCGGCCCTTGCTGGCGGATCGGCTCGCCCTGGCGCTGGTGAACCGGCAACAGGTAAAGCCAGCCGGGTTCGTGACGCGCGAGGGCGGCGGGGTGTACCTGGACGAGGCCACGCGCCGCGTGATTCTGGCGGCCTACCAGCAGCGCAAGCGCGAGGAGGTGACGCACCCGTTGCTGGAGCAGAAGGCGCCGGTCGGCAGGCTGCCGTTCCTGCAGGCGCGGGTGCTGGCCCGTTACTTGCGCGGCGACCTGCCGAGTTACGTCCCGTGCGTGTTAAAGAACTGAGCGGGTTTCACCGATGAGGGAGCCATGAAAGTGTTGATCGCCTACGATGTCAGCACCACGGACTCCGCCGGGGAACGGCGGCTGCGGCGGGTGGCGCGGGCCTGCCAGGATTACGGCCAACGGGTGCAGAAGTCGGTTTTCGAGTGTGCGATCGGCCCGGCGGAGTGGGTGCAGTTGCGCGGCCGCCTGTTGGCGGAGATCGACCAGGCCCGGGACTCGTTGCGCTTTTACTTTCTGAGTGCGGACGTGCGGACGGAACACCACGGCGCTGGCCTCCCCGTCGATCTCGAAGGCCCGCTTGTGGTGTGAAGCGTAGCCATCGCGAACCTGGAGTGCTGGCGTCAGGCCAGGCAGGTCCGCGAAAGACGGAAGTGTTTAACGTGCAGAGGATTTTGTGGTGACCGAGGACTGGAAGCGTGGTAACACCTCTTCCACTTTGAGGGGTTCGCGACTGATCCCCTCAAACTACTGGCCATTTCACCACTTGCAAGGACTGCAGTTTCCCCTGGCCGCCGGGCCAGGGGCGGATTGAAACCAGCGTGCTCGTGCGCGACCCGGACAAGCAGGCCGGTTTCCCCTGGCCGCCGGGCCAGGGGCGGATTGAAACACCTTCACGCCCAGGGGCCCGCTGCACTGGACCTAGTTTCCCCTGGCCGCCGGGCCAGGGGCGGATTGAAACACGCAGGCCCACGAGGCGCTCGCCGCCCACCACGGGTTTCCCCTGGCCGCCGGGCCAGGGGCGGATTGAAACTCGACCGTCTTGCGGTCCACGTGGACGCCCCAGTGTTTCCCCTGGCCGCCGGGCCAGGGGCGGATTGAAACGAGTCGCAGGCGCTGGGCCTGGTCAACGCCCACGGGTTTCCCCTGGCCGCCGGGCCAGGGGCGGATTGAAACTGGAAGGGGAAGGTGGGCGTATCGCGGGCTAGCCGTTTCCCCTGGCCGCCGGGCCAGGGGCGGATTGAAACCGCTTGGCGTCGATGCGTCCACCAGGGCCGGCGCCGTTTCCCCTGGCCGCCGGGCCGGGGGCGGATTGAAACTTTGCTGCGGCCCGCGTAGACAGTTTGCGGGGCTGATTTCCCCTGGCCGTGCGGCCGGGGGCGGATGGAAACAGATCGCTGCGGCCGGGAACGAAATCCCCAGCGACCGTTTCCCCTGGCCGTGCGCGTGCCGAACCCTTCGGCCGGCTCGTGCGTGGCGCCCAGCTTCTTGCCGGTGAGTCCTAGGTGGCCTTTGGTGACGCGGCCGCCCTCGACAAAGACGTGGGAGCCGCCGTGCTTCTGGCCGTCCTCACTAGTTTGGGCGCCGATGGTGATCCAGTGGCCCTCGGCGCGGCGAGCGTACTGGACGGTCGAGCGCGGCCGGGGCCGGCGAGCAAGTCGAGGTGATCGGGCCGGGTGGCCGCCCGGCTGTAGTGCAGCGTGCCACGTTCGGGTCCTTCAAGCAAAGGCAAGTTGGCGGCCGAGGTCGTAAACAATCTCCGACACGTCCTGGTTAGTGTGCCCCAGCTGCACCCTCGGCCTGTTGCTCAGAATCTTCGGCCCGCCCAATTACCCCGCTGCTGGCCCTGTCACCGTGGCCTGAATCGGTGACAGAAAGTGCCACGTTCCCCGTACCCCCGGCCGGCCGAACACCTGGGCCTCCAGAGCTGCAAGGCGCCGGCGGAAGTCGCGTTCGATGGCCGCGGAGATGAGCCGCAGTACCATCGCATCGATGTGAACCTGGGCCATCTCGTCTTGCGGCCATGCGATCATGATGCACCTTGGGTCTTGACCGGGGCGATTGGTTTTGGACGCAGGCGAGCCAGCTTCGCCTTCTGCGTCAGCAGGAACGCGGCGGCTTGGCGGCGATCCCGTGGCAGTAAAGATTCGTCGCGGACCTGTTCGACGAGCAGGTCAATGGCCTCTTGGAGCACCGCGTCCGAGAAAAGTTCGCGTAGATCGATGGGCATGGGCATGATCCTTGGGTGGATGGTCAGGAGGGTCCGCGGCCCATTTCGATTGCCTTCAGGTCCGCCTCGATGCGATTTAAGCGCTCCTCGAAGTCGGCGATCTTGATGAATTCCGCGGCCCGTTCCAGCACAGTCCGGGCCGCCCCGAGCTTGATGCTGCTATTCGAGTCGCTAAGCAACTGGTTCAGGACGGCCGCCGCCTGGGTCGCGGTCTGCGCCAGCTTCCCGGTGGTTTCGGTGATGAGCGCCGCGCGTAGTTCGTGGACGAGTTCTCTGAAGGCGGCCGAGCGGCGCCATCGCCATGCGGTGGCGGAACCGATACCGCACTTCTTTGCGGCAATCTCGTTAGAATCGCCACAAGCGATCAGCAGGGCCAAGCGGCCCTGCTTCGATGCGAACACCCCATCGGGAGTGTCGCTGTCGTCGGCATCGTGTTGGTTGTCCTCAGTCATTGCCGGGCCGCCGCTGTATCACTTTTGAATCACCGACCCCATGACCTGAGTGAAGCAAAAAGAGCCGTTCGGGGGACAATATATCCATGCCGATGCTGAAAGATTCTCAATGATTGACGGACAAGGTAGCGGCGTATGTGATACATCCGGCATGTTGGCGGTGAAAATTCGGTATCTCAGGCTGCATGCTGAACGGCAGCCAGAAATCGACGAAGGGTCCGGGGGACAGGCGGTCATGCGCTGAGCCGTGCTTCGGTCGGTTCTAGGTAGGCGGTCGCCGATGGTGTGGGTGGTCCTGGCGGCGGCACCTCATCCACGGTGACACACCGCAGCCCGAAGCCGCGCAGGGCCGTCTTGAGAAACCGCCGCAGCCGCACGACGCCGGGCACGGTATCGGGCAGCGGGCGCAGGATGACGTGGTAATCGCCTGGCTGCTGCATGCTCACCTCCGGGCACTGCCGAGCCGGCGCAGCGAGCGCTGGCCAGTTCGCTCGAACGGGCCGGCGTGCAGCTGGTGGTTGTCGTGTAGCATGGCCTCGAACACCGTATCGCTGCCGTGGTCGTCGTCGCGGGCGTTCGCCCCTGGGGCGGTCGGGGCATCGGGGCCGTCGTCGGGATCAGGAAGCAGCGCCATCTTGGTCAAGCAGCACACACGGTTCGCCGTCTTTCCAAGACTCCATGACGGCAGCGGTCGCGAGCTTCTCATTGGCGGCACCGAGCAGGGCGCTCATGCGTGCCCCGCTGCGAATGCCGATCTGACGCCGTCCCCGCAGACACGCCGCAATCTCATTCAGGTTCTGACGGCACTGCCTGATTTGCGCTTCGAGACACGCACGCATGATTGCCTCCCGGTTTTCCAAATGGTCAGGTACTGACATCGATCCGAAGGGTCTCTTGCATCCTCCCGAACATCATCATCGTGCTGGGCGGGTCTCTCTTTAGAGAGAGAGACCCGCCGCATGATGATGTTGACATCGGGAACATTGATCCGCCCAATGTTCCCGCCCAGTGTTCCCGATGTTCACTCCGGCGTCAGCCGGACGGCATCGGTGTTCGGTTCCTCGCTTGTGTCGCCTGGGGATTCGTCGCTGTGAATGCAGTGAGTACGGTGAGTACGGGGGGCCTCGTTTTTGTGCGCGGCCAGAGCCAGGGGGTTGACCTCATAATCCGGGCTCTTGTGGCCTCTGCCGGTCTTGCCGGGTTCACCGTCGGTTGGCCGCAAATACTTCTCCCGCACGAGGATGTTCAGGATGGAATCCAGCTGGTCGGCGCTGGGGAACGCGCACCGGTTGGCCTGGTGGATGTTGCGCCGTGAAAAACGAGGGGGGGCGCTCTCACTGTACTCACTGTTCTCACTCTTCTCACATAACCGGCAGATGCTCAGCCACACCTTGCGGGCTTTCTCCATCTGCTCATCGGCCCCCATGACGCCGAACGCGGCCGAAGCGTGCGGCAGCAGGTAGTCACGGCCGATCCGTGCGGCGGCGCTCACCGCACGGTCGCTGACCGTGGTTTCCACGTTGGCGCCCCTGCCGATGGCCTCGGCAACGTGCAGCACGCCGGCGATCCGGGCGACGGCGCCGGCCAGCTTGTTCGCCCAGCCGGCCAGATGGAACAGTTGCTCACCCTCGGCCAACTGCGGCTCCAGCCAGCGCTCCAGGGACAGAATGTGTTCGTTCCCGACGCTGCCAAGCCGCAGGGTGACCTCGCTGTTGTCCGCGCGCGGCGTCAGCATCCACAGCCGCAGCATGTTGTCCTGGTACGCGGTGCGCACCTCCGGCTGCACCGCTGCCGCCCCGGGCCTGCGCCGGCCCACGGTGCTCTGCGGCACCGCGTACAGCCAGCGGGCCAGGAAGCCGCGGCCGCGCATGCTGGCCTGCTCCGCCAGGCCGACGATCACGTCCGGCTGCACCGCCAGGGCGGCCGACAGCGCCGGGCGGTCTACCTCGTCCTGGTCCCGGCCGACGCGGCCGACGCGTAGCGGGTCGCCGGCGTGTCCCTTCAGGTAAACGTCAAAGTTGGCCGTCTCGGAGTAGCGGCCCTTGGCGATCTCGAACGCCGTGCCCTCAGCGCTGGCCTGGAGCATGCGGCCGCCCTGCTGGGCCAGCAGCTGCCCCAGGCGTTCCGGCGTCACATCGTCGCAGTACAATTGCGGTGCGAACGGCACGCGGCACTCGTCCAGCTCCTTCGCCAGCGCCGCGCCCTCTTCCTTGAGGAGTGCCCGCGCCGCCAGGTCGTCCTCCCTCGCGGCCTTCTTCTCGACGTTCTTCAGCCGCTCTTCGAGGACGCGCCGCTCGCTCGCCTTGGCGGCGATGACGGGCGCCAGCTGGATCCGTTCGCTGGCCTCGTGTGCCTGGACGGGGGCGATAATCTCGGCGAAGACGGCGCTCTTGCGGTCGCCCGGCGGCAACGCCACCACAGCGAACAGGTTGACCGGCTCGGTCCAACCGTCGCGGACCTGGACGCGGTAGCGGCGGGCCAGTGCGGCGGCGGCCACGGCGAGCACCAGCATGACCACCAGGTCAACCGGCGTCTGCGTAGCCTCGGCAAGTTGCCGGCAGAAGTCACCCATCCATTTGGGCAGCAGGTCCACGGGGAACGGCGGGACGGCCGCGGTTGCGGTGAGCGGGATGGGCAGTTCCCACGACACGCCGCCGGTCTCGTTCACGCCCGCCGGCGAGTTTCCCGCCCTGGCCGTTGGCAGGCCGTTGCGTTCCGGGGGAGGCTCGTCGCGCAGCCAACCCCGCGGCTTGCCGAAGGGCTTGGTGTCGGCGTCGCGGCACTTGTGCCGCAGGTCGCCCTCCGACCAGGGCGGTTGACAGCGTGGGTTGAAATTCTCCCGGAGGATTTGGAAGCCGAGCTCTTCACCGAGGTCGAAGCCGTAGCAGGCGACCCGCGCCGGCCAGTACGTGTCATCGTGTCCGCCCTGCTCGGAGACGGCCGGGTCGCACGTCGCCAGGTAGGCGATGGCGCGGCGGATAACGGCGGCCTGGTCCGGCGGCGCGATGGGCGACGGCCCTGCGTCGCCAACCCGGGGCATCCTGCAGCCGCACGCTAAGGCCAGTCGGCCGGTAGCGTCCCACAGTTCTTGAAACGGCGCCACGGTCGGCTCTCCGGGCTTACCGCCGACCCACGTGCGCAGCTCGCCGCTGGGGTGGAGGGAGGGGGCGCCACGACCTGGCCGCCGGTGCCGATGAAGTCGAGCACGCCGGCCTTTGTCGTGGCGTGCCTGAAGTGCTTGAGGAACGGCCCGGCGTGGCCTTTCGCCTGGAGCGCGGCCGGGGCGGCCTGCCCGGCCCGGCTCACCGCCCAGTGGGGGATCGACTCGACCGGCACGAGGTAGTAGCGGTGCGACCGCGGTTTGCCGGCGCGGCCTTCCTCCATGCCGGTCGCCGGCAGGAAGTGGTCGGCCTGCGCGACCGCTTCCGGCGCATCCAGGTCGATGATGACCAGGGCGTGGCCGGGCCGGTTGCCGTCAGACAGAGACCCGCCCAGGATGCCGAGCAGGTCGCCGGGCTGGAAGTCTTCCGGCGCCAGCGACCGCGCTGGCCAGCTCCTGTGCGTCGGCTTTTTCTTGCCCGGGTCCGGCCTGCAGAGGGCAAAGCCGCGGTCGATCAGATGACGTGCGGCGGCCCGGATTTTCGGCGACGCGGTGTGTTTGTCGGTGGCGGTTGTGGTGGGGCCGGTTTTACCGCCGGCGTTGTAGGCGGTCCGGTTTTTTCCGCCCGATTTACGGGCGACGGCCGCACCCGTATCTGCGGTTTCTGGTAGAGTCACGGGAGAAACCTCTTTTCGGCGCCGGTCTCGGGAAAGTTGCATCCTCCCGAGACCGGCGTTTTTCGTTGCTGGTCTCCTACCGCCCGGGTCCGCTCAGCCCTGCACCTGCTGCCGCTTGTGCAGTTCCACGTCCTCCCGCCGCCACCGCGTACACCGCCGGCCAATCTTCAGCGGGGCCGGGAACTTCCCCTTGGCGGCCCAGTCGCGCAGGGTCTTGGTGCTGATGTCCAACTCGGAGGAAACTTGTTCGATGGTCATCAGATTTTCCAGTCCGGGAATCGTGGTCGTACTCATCGGGGCCGTCCTCTCTGTGGTTGGTGAATGGGCCGTGTGCTCATTTAGCCATAAGGCCGCGTTCCGGGGTTAGGTACATGGTGCAACGGCTGGCCGTCCGGGGGACATGCCGTTCTGGCGTTCGCCGGAACGCTCCGGGCAGACACCCAGGCTGCAGTCCGCCTTAAACCCGCCGCACGACCTGGCGGGCCGCCTGCGAACGCTGGCGTGCTAGCAGCCGGCCGGTGGGGTCGCGAGCCGGTCGGCCATGAACTTCTCACGGGCGATGATGCTGGCGGCGTTCCAGGCCGCCACCAATTCCGGGTAGCCCTCGGGGGAACCCCCGAGGGCTGCGGTTCGGGTTGCTCGGTGCGGGCCAGGTCGCGACGGATCTGCTCCTTGCTCACGCCAAGCGTCGTGCCGATCTCCTGCAAGCTCTTGCCTTCGGCGCGCAGCCGGGCGGTTTCAGCACGGCGCTGCCAGCGCTGCGCGGCAGTGATGACGGGCTGTGCGGCGGGATACTCCTTGCCGTCCTTGCCGGTGATAGCGTCACCTGCGTCATCGAATGACGCAGGTGACGCTACTTGCAAATCACGTCGCACGGTTGTTTCACTCACCCCGAGGTCGTCGCTGATCTGCCGCGTGCTCTTGCCTTCCTGGCGCAACTCTGCCGCGTTCCGTCTCCTGGTCACGAGCTCCTCGCGCTGCACCGGCGTCAGGTGCCGGGTAGGTCTTGCCGTCAGTGCCGACGGTAGTAGAACCTGAACACTCTGGCTGTGGTCACGGCCCAGGTGGCGGGGTCGCCCGCCGAATTCCACCATGTCTCAATTCGCCATCGGGCCGAGCGGCCCGATGGCTTGATGGACCCGGCGGCGCACGCCGTCAAGGAACACGGAGTCCTTTTTCTCCTGGTCCACCTCGCTGTTGAACAGGTTCACGTCGATGATGCGATTAATGGCTTCGCGAAGAATGCTCTGCAGTTGTTCCGGCGATAGGGCCTCCAACTCCCAGACGCGCTCACCGTGCGCACTCACAAACCGCTCGCGACGTGACGACCCGGCCTTCGCATTCGCCACGGGCGGCAGCTGCAACCGCAGCACCTGCTCTGCGGTCAACGCCACCTTGACGGCCTCAATGCTGGAGATCCCGAAGTCGTCCCGCAGCGACCGCGCGAAACTGTGGGCGATGTCTTCCCCCTCGGGGTCGAAGTCGGAGAGCACGAGCAGGAGCATCTTGTTCTTGCCGGATCGCTCGAAGCGCTTGGCCATCGCGTGCCGCGGCGGCAGGGAGCAGTAGCCGCGGCCGATGGTGTACGGGATGCGAAACTCCATCGCCACGGGGTGGATGATCGACTCGATGGTGTTCTTCTCGCCGATGATCTCGATGTGGTTGGGCTGGCTCTGCATCAGGTCGCGGTAGTACCCCTTCAGGAAGTCGTTGAGTTCTTGACGGACGAACGGCTGCGGCTGGCGAAAGACGTTCCACGTCGTCACGGGGCGCGTCGGGTCTGCAATTGCCTCGAAGGGAATCCGGCCGCAGAGCCGGCGCGCGTCAGCAACTCACACAGTGCCTTGTAGCACTTGAGGTTGTTGGCGTACCGCGAGCCCGGCTTGCTGGCGTGGATCAGCGGCGGGTCGTTCAGCAGGGCGTAGTGAATCTGGCGGTCGGAGAGCGGCCAGAAGTTGCGGCGCTTGTCCAGGATGCGCCGGATGGCTTCGACGAATGGTTTCTTGGCCGCGGAGATTGCCGCCCGCCGCTTGTGGCCTTGGATTGTGATGGGGTTCACCTCAACACTGGCCAGCTTCCGCCGGTGTTCAGTCAGCACGCGGTACGCCTCCTCGGGGTCGGCACATACCACTTCCTCGCGCAGCTGCTCGTCGAGGCTCTTGACTCGCTGCCGGTTGTGCTCGACCAGCAGCTTCGGGAACGCCGGGTCGGTGCTGAGGATCGATTCGTACTGGACGGGCACCGTCATGACACCGGCCAGCTGGCACGCTACCCGCCGCCGGTGGCCGCTCAGGATCACGTTGTCCCTCGTGGCCACCAGTGGCGTCTTCAGGCCGATTTCACGGATGCTATCCGCCAGGGTGCGCACCTCCGGGTCGCCAGGATCCACGGGGCGGTAAATTTGGTCGTTCAGCTTCGCCGGCTGAAGGTCCGCCAGCGGCATGTAGACAATTGAGACATGGCCCGATTTTCGGGTCTTACGGGCTGCGGTTTTCATGGTCAGTGTCGGCATCCAGTTGAAGTGCGGAGCAGGTCGGGCCAGCCCTGCAACGCCACGTGGCGTTGCAGTCACAGCCGAAGCGCCGTGTTAGCAGCGGTAAACCTGTTGAAGTTGTTGATCTTGTTGAAGTTGTTGATCCTGGCAAGCTTACCCAGGTTCCCAGTTTTGTTGCAGGCTGGCGGCCGGATCGTTCGATAAGAACGGTGCTGACGGTCGCCAAGACGCAGAAAATAGACGGTGCTGCGAAAAGCCTGGTGCCGGCCGGGTATGGCCAGTTGGCCGCGAGGTCAATCCGGGAAGTAGTCCACCATTCCGGCTGGCAGACGCTTCCGCCGAGTTGCGGGCTTGGGCGGCGGCCCGCCATGCCGCAGACACTCGAACGCGGCCAGCGCGTCCGGCAAGATAACCCAACGCGTCCGCCGGCACAACGCCGTGGCGGTGTTGATGGCGGCCAGCTGGCCGGACCTGATCCAGGCGCGCACCTTGTCCGGGCTGACCCGGTAACGGCGAGCGACCTCCCGTACCGTCCAGCCGGCGGGCGGTGCCGTCGATTCTTCGGCCGTCGTGCCGGCCGGTTCGTGGCATGACCGGAGACTTCTGGTCAACACCGATTTTGACAATCTGCTCATGGCCACTTGTCGGGAAAAAGAAATGCGGCACTGGGGTTTTCGTGCCCTCAAATATTACCCAGTTTCGCCAGTCGTCTTGAGACGAAGCGTTTGACTTTCGACGAAAAGGCGCGTCGCCCGGCCGGGTCGCGAATCCGTTGACGGTTGCGAATCCGTTGACGGCCGCGAATCCGGCGCGGCGGGGTTGGCCACGGAGGTTTCCATGAGCAGAGAGAGCCGCGGCTACATGACGACACGCGAGGCGGCCGAAGAATTGGGTGTGAGCGACACGCAAGTCGGCCGGCTGTGCGAGCGCGGCGTCCTGCGCCGCCGCCGATCTGGCCGGTGTTGGATGGTGTCGGCGGATGACGTGCGGATCCACAAGGAGAAGGCCGGGGACAAGGCGCGGGGGGCGGGCCGCTGAAGACTATTTCGTGCGCGGCATAAGCCGGGCCGGGCACGCGCCCAGCCCGGCGCCGCGGCATCATTCTTCCTCGCTGGCGCCCTGCTGGTTTTTGTTGTTGGCCGGCGGGAACAGCCAGGCGCGGACGTGGTCGGTGACGGCCTTCAGCCGGGCGTCGCTGATCGTCTCGCGGTAGACGCTGCTCATGTGCGCCACCTCGTGGCCCATGATGAAGTCGGCGGCGGGCTGGTCCTTGGCTTCATCGGCCACGGTGCGGAAGGTGTGGCGCAGCGTGTAGAACCCCAGTCCCTTGCGGCCGTTGATTCCCAGTCGGCGTAGGAGTTTGCCCAACTCTTGACTGACCGGGTTGGTGGTCGTCTCCTTTGACCAGCTCTCGCCGTACTTGGTGATGAACGCCAGGCTGGCGTCTGCCTCGTCCTTCGCCTGGCGGCCTTTCGCCAGGACGGCCCGGAGCGCCGCGACCGTTTCGGGCCACAGGGGGCAACGCCGGGCGATGCCGGTCTTCGGCCGCGGGAAGTCGATCCACCCGCCGTCCAGGTCCAGCGCGGACCAGGGCAGTCTGGCGCAGTCGCTGTTGCCGAAGCCCGCGTTGATGCCCAACAGGATCATCGCCTTCATCGGCTTGCCGGCCTCGTCCAGCAGTCGGCGGACTTCCTCGGCGGTGAACAACTTCGCCCCCTGCTCGGCCCGGTGCAACCGCATAGTTTTTTTCATGGGCCGCTTGAACCCGTGCCCGAACCGGATCGGCGCGGTAAGCAACCCGTCCTCGAAGGCGTGTTTGAATATGGAGCGGATGTACTGGATGGTGGTTCCCAGGCGGTGCGGCCCCCACTTCCGGGCCATCTTGTTCCGCAGTGCGGCGAAGTCCTGCGGGTCCAGGTCGGCCACGGACCGCGACTTACCCAGGTGAGAAACCAACTCCGCTGCTGCGATCTTGTACCCATCCCAGGTGCGGGGGGACAACTCGCCCACGTCCACGAGGTGCTGCTTGTGGTTCAGGAAGGCGTTGGTCACGTCCTTCACGGTCAAGGCGTCCTGGTCGGGTCGCGGCTTGCGTCCGGCGTGCAGGGCGTCCTTCTCTTCCAGGTATTTTTTCAGGGCAGCGTCGGGGTCGGACCACGGGCCGAAGTAGTGCGTCTTGCCGCGGATTTTCTTGGCCCAGCGGCCGCTGGAGTGGGCGAACAGGGGGAAGTCATCGTAGGGCTTGGAGGGCTTGCCATCACCGGCCGCGGTGCGCCGCGGCTTCTTCTTCCTCCCCTTGCCCGCCACGAAATCCTGGTACTCCTTCAGGGCGCCGTCGGGGTCGGACCAGCTTCCGAAGTAGCGCGTCTTGCCATCGATCTTCTTGGCCCAACGGCCAGTGGCGTGGGCGAACAGGGGGAAGTCATCGTAGGGCTTGGCGGGCCTGCCGTCGCCCTGCTTGCCGGAGTCCACCTGAGCCGCCTTGGGCTTCGCCAGAACCTCGCCCGAGAGGAATGCCTGGTAAGCCCGCAGCGCGGCGTCGGGGTCCTCCCAGCGGCCGAAGTAGTGCATCTTCCCCTTGATCTTCTTCGCCCACCGCCCCGTCGCGTGGGGGAACAGTGGGAAGTCGGGGTGGGGCTTGCTCGGCCTGGACGGC
>CAVVPN010000007.1:0-19672 GCA_963750165.1 uncultured Gemmataceae bacterium
TCGCGCTATAGCCAAACTTACCACGGCCCGATTTTTACTAACCCGCTATCATGTCAGAGTTTCCGTCGCGTGGGGTGAGCCTTTCAACTCCACGACATTTTAACGATTTTACTTCTTTTTCTGACATTTTTCAATGGCTACTCTGACATTCTCCGATAGCCGGACAGAAGGGCGCTCGCCCAGGATCAAAACAAGCAAGCAAATTATACCGGTTATACGCACCCGCGAAAGGTGTACGTCTGCTACGGAACCGTATTCGGTCATGCGAAGGACGAGATGCAAATCATCATGGTCCAGACCGCCCGCGACCTGCTGGCGGAGGGCGACATTCTGGACGGCATCGCCCGGTGGAGTGGGGAGCACCGAAGACGCTGGGAGCAATCCAAATACTTCAAACTCTACCAGGCGGAGAAGGCCGCGGGGCGGAACCCACGCAAGGCCTTTGCTCAGCGCCGCTGGGAGATGTAGGGGCCTGCTCAGCGAACGTGGGGAGACGCCGGTGAGTGTCCTGGACGACGCTGCCATTCGCGGGGTCGAATCGGTCGGAGAGACGACAACCGTGTTGCAGACCAACCGAACCACGCACGCGCTCCTTTCCGAGTGGCCGGCCCCTTGAAAGGGTCGGTCGTGGCCTCGTAGATGAAGGCAGCCAGGAACTCTCGTTCTTGATCGGTCAGCACATGCTGAGAAATTGTCCGCTGGCGAATTCCCGCCCGGTTCAATGAAATCGGCGTCCGGTCCCCTTCCCAGGATGCGCTGACCCCGCCACAGCGTCGTGCCAGGAAACACGATCATCTTCGCGTTCTCTTACTATACCAAAATCCGCCCCCGCAGGTCGATCTATCACAACATATTCAGCGGGTCCACGTCCACCGTAATCTCCACCCCGCTCGGGCAGCGCAGCGCCGGCAGCACGGCACGCAGCACCTGATGCAGCACGGCCGGGCTCGTCGATTGCAGCTGAAAATGAAAGCGATAGTAATTCTTCAGCCGGAACACCGGCGCCTCCGCCGGGCCGAGCAGTCGCACCGGCAGCTTGCCGCCGTCCGGCGTCTTCAGGCGGTCCAGCGCGTCGCGGAACGCCACCAGCAACCGCTCCGCGAACGCCGCCGCGTCCTCCTGCTGCCGGCTGCGCACCAGCACCCGCGCCAGCCGCTGATACGGCGGATAGTCGAACTGCTTGCGGTGTCCCAGTTCGCCGACCACGAAGCTCTTGTAATCGTGTGCCGCCGCCAGGCTGATGCACGGGTGCTCCGGGTTGAACGTCTGCACCAGCACCCGACCGCCGCGTGGCCCACGCCCCGCCCGCCCCGACACCTGCGCCAGCAACTGGAACGTCCGCTCCGCCGCGCGGAAGTCCGGCAGGTGCAGCCCCACGTCCGCGTTGATGACGCCCACCAGCGTCACGTTCGGGAAGTCCAGCCCCTTCGCGATCATCTGCGTGCCCAGCAAAATATGCACCTCGCCGCGGCGGAAGGCGCTCAGCAGCTTGCCGTGACTGCCCGGCCGCTTCATCGTGTCGCTGTCCATGCGCTGCACGACGTAGCCCTGGAACTTCTCCTCGATCTCCGCCTGCAACTTCTCGGTGCCGAGGCCCTGGTAGCGCACCTGGGCGACGCCGCACTTCGGGCACAACTTCGGCGGTTCCTGTTCGTAGCCGCAGTGATGGCACAGCAGCACGTCGCGCTGGCGGTGGTACGTCAGCGCCAGGTCGCAGCAGCGGCACGATTCGACCTGACCACAGCCGGGACAATGGACATGCGTCGAAAAACCGCGGCGGTTCAGCAGCAGAATCACCTGGCCGCCGCTGCCCAGCGCGTGCCGCATCGCCGACTCCAGCGTCGGGCTGACCGCGTGGAACCGGCCGCCGCGCTGGTATTCGTGCCGCAGATCGATCAGGCCGACGTGCGGCAGCGGCCGGTCCAGCACACGCTTCGGCAGCGTCAGCAGCGTGTACTGGCCGCGGTGGGCGTTGTGCCAGCTCTCCAGCGATGGCGTCGCCGAGCCCAGCAGGATCGGGATGTTCTCCAGCCGCGCCCGCATCACCGCCACGTCGCGGGCGTGGTAGCGCGGCGTCGCCTCCTGCTTGAAACTGCCCTCGTGCTCCTCGTCGATGACGATCAGGCCGAGATTGGGCGTCGGCGCGAACACCGCACTGCGGGCGCCGACGACGACCTGCACCTTGCCCGCGGCGATGCGCCGCCAGTGGCCGCCGCGCTCCACGTTGCCGAGGTGGCTGTGCAGCACCGCGACCTCGCCGCAGCGGCCGCGGAAGCACTGGATCGTCTGCGGCGTCAGGCTGATTTCCGGCACCAGCACCAGCGCCGTCTTGCCCTGCTTGACCACCGCCTCGATGGCCCGCAGGTACAACTCCGTCTTGCCCGAACCGGTGACGCCGTACAGCAGGAACGCCTTGAAACCGCCCTGGTGCAGCGCCGGCTCAATGGCTGCCCACGCCTGCTGCTGATCGGGGTTGAGCACGATCGGTCCGGCGGGTGCCTGGCCGTCGTCGCCGCGCGGCGTCTCGAAGCGATCAACGCGCTTCACCTGGCGACGCGCGAACCCCTTCTCCAGCAGCGTCTCGACCACGCGCGGCCCGCACTGGGCCAGGCGAGCCAGGCGGCGGGCCTCGATGGGCTGGCGCTGCTGGCGGAGGATGTCGAGCGCCGCGGCCTGCTTGGCGGTCAACCGCGGCGGCTCGGCGGCCAACTCCGCGGGGGGGATCGCTTCAAGGAAGACGGCGGTGCGGGTGCCGGCCTGGTCCTTGGCGCCGGCGGGGATGACGGCGTTGAGCACCTGGCCCCAACCGCATAGGTAATAGTCCGCCATCCAGCGCGTCAGCCGCAGCAGGTCCGCGTTGAACAGCGGTTCGTCGTCGAGCACGCGCACCAGGCTCTTGACCTCGCGCGGCGGCGGCGTCTCGCTCAGACCGACACAGTAGCCGACGGTCGTTTTGTCGCCGCGGCCAAACGGCACCTGCACGCGCTTGCCGACCGCCACGCCGCCGCGCAGCGCCTCGGGCACGGCGTAGCTGTAAGCGTGGTCCAGCGGCCGGTCGAACACCACGTCCGCGAACAGGCCCGTCGCCGGGGTGGCTTCGGGGGTTGGATCGTCAAACAAATTGGGTTGAGTTGTCTGCGTCACGGCGGCCTCTCGGAATCAACCGCGATGGGATTCAGTGAACACTATTATACCTTACCTGCGGCGCGTGCGGGTTGCGAGGTACGTTGCCGGGGCGGGAAACTGTCGGAAGCTGGGCGGACGGTGCGGGCAGCAGCGGGAGTGACGGCCGAGAGGGGTTCACGCACGGTTTGCACACGAGTGGGCGGCGGGCACGGGCTGACCACCAGCGGCCTGCACTGCCACAGCAAGGGGGCCAAGGGGGCCAAGGGGGCCAACTTTTTCGCACGTCGAGAATTGGCGCCCTTGCCCCGCACGGCTGGTACGGCGCGACCACCAGCGGCGGCGGTTGCCACAGCAAGAACGCCAAGAACGCCAACTTTTTCATACGTCGAGATTCGCCGCCTGGCAGCGCCGGCCTGCCGTTCGTGGTCCACACAACTGCGAACCACTCTAAATCGCCTGAAGCGCATGGCCCTGGAGGTGTAGCGGAAGTCGCCAGACTTCCGTCCGATACTTCTCGGAAGTCTGGCGACTTCCGCTACACCTCCAGGCCATGCGTTCTAAATTGTCGTGCACGTCCGGGCTTACGTTTTTTACGGTTTTTCGCTGGCCAACCCCAAATGCCGCGTTATAATCTCTCCCATACATCTGCCGCGAACTGGCACCCTCGGCGGGACCGCCGGTGGGTCAAACTCGGAAGACCTGTGTTTTGAGGAAAGGAGTCCTCCATGTCTGCCGTTTCCCCGTGCGTTAATATCGGCATCCTCAACACCGACCCGACGGCCCCGTGCGCGCACCGCGGCTGGGGCATCTGGTCGCCGGGTTACCCGGCCGCGGTCACCGCTTCAGGCGGCGTCCCCGTGGAGCTGCCGCCACGACCGCCGCGCTCCTGGGCAGACACCCTGCAGGGCATTCACGGCGTCGTCTTCGCCGGCGCCGACCGGCCTGGCCCGCACGCAGCGCTCGAGGAAGAGGGCCTGCTGGCGCACTGCCGTCAGCAGCGGCTGCCGCTGCTGGCCATCGACCGCGGCCTGCTGGCGCTCAACACCGCGTTCGGCGGCAGCAATTACCTGGACCTGGCGCGCGAACTGCCCGAGGCGCTGCAGCACCGCCATCCGCCGGAGCAGGGCGTGCGGCACGCGATGACGGTGGAACACGGCACGGAGCTGGCGCGGCTCTACGGCGAGGGCGAGATTGTCGTTAACAGCGAACACCGGCGGGCGGTGTGCCGGGTGGCACGCGGCTTCCGCGTCAGCGCCCGGGCGCTGGACGGCGTCATCGAGGCGCTGGAGGCGGAGGACAGCTGGTTTGCGTTGGCGGTGCAGTGGCAGCCGGCGTCGGCGACGGCGTCGGGGCTGGACATTCAGCTGTTCCGCGGTCTGGTGGACGCGGCGACGCGGCTCGCAGTGCGGTCGAAGCCGGCTCGCGTCCCGGCAGCGCGCACCCCGGTGCGGCCGCGGCGCCGGCTGGCGGTGGCGAGTTGACCGCACTTTAAAGCGGATTGCGGTTAGGTGTAGCGGTCTGGGGTAGGTGCCGCGAGCCGAGCGGCACCCGCTGCGGGTCCGGCTCGGCTCGCCGGACCTACTACCCGCTACAGTCGTCTGCGAACCGATCTAGAGCGGTTCGCGTTTGGGTAGCGCACAAGTCGTGGGACGGCTCTCCAGAGCCGTCAGCGTTCTCCCGACGGCTCTGGAGAGCCGTCCCACGACTTGTAGTCCACGCGACTGGGAACCGCTCTAGCTGACCCTGTTTACGTTTCGCGCGACCTGCAACCGCGCGAAACGTAAACGGGGTCAGCACCGTCCCGACAGCGGCTCATGGGATTCTCAATCAGGGCGGCGCCGGCCGGCGCCGCTCCGTCGTGGCGTTGTTCATGCGGATCTGCATCCGGTGCAGCGCCAGGTTCGGAATCGGCCCCGACACGTTCGCCGCAATGCGATTGGTGACCGCCGCCGCCGTCGAGGAACCGTCGATGCAGCCATCCAGTTCGCTGGAGAGCACCATCTTCGCCCCCTTCTCAAGCGGGACGGTTTCCTTGCCGTACGGGATCGATTTGAGCGGCACCACAATCTCCAGGCGCAGCACGCCGAACTGTTTGCCGTCCTGCCGATACGCCTTGAGCAGCTTGCCCGTGATGGTGACGCCGGTCGGGTCAATGGCGAAGTCGCCCGGCACCGCCTTCATCGCCGCCGTGAGCAGGCCCGCGTCGATCTTCCAGGTGTCGCCCACCGCGACGGCCCTGGCCGGCACCAGCACCCGCACCATGTCGGTCAGTTGCTTCTTGTTGAACTCCTGGTCCAGCGGTGCCGCGGCCGGCCCGGCCAGTTCGCCGCCGCCCTCCACCTGGAAGTGATAGCGGGCGCCCTTTTTCTCAATCAGAACCGTCTTGCCCTGCAACGGCAGCGTCGTCGTTTTGCCATCAGTGGTGGTTTCGGCCGTGGTGTAGTGTCGCTTCAGCTTCACCGGCGGCCTGGCCAGCGACGGCCGATCCAGCAGCGTTTCGCGGTACACGTAGCGGATTTTGGTATCCACCGTCTTCAGGGGCGTGGCCTTGCCCTGCATGTCGATGATGCTGGGGCCGCCGCTCTCCGTTTCGGTTCGCTCAACCAGCTCGGGCTCGTCCTCGTCGGTCACTCGGAGTTTGATGGTGTATTTCTCCTGGGCCGGCGCCAGCGGCGCGGCCGCCAGCAGGGTCAGCACAATCAGCGCGGCGGTGCGGGGGGTCATGGTCAAGGACTCCTTTGAAGTGGTGTGGCGAGCGGCGCGGCGTTAGCCCGCCGGTAATCGCGCAGTACCGGCGGCCTGACGCCGCGCCGCTCGCCTCCTTCCGCCATTACTCCTCATGGGTCACGGCTTCGGCAGCGCGGTGCGCGTCTCCGTCGTGGCGTTGCGCGTGTTCACCCGCATCCGCATCTCGGCACCGGGCACCGGGCCGATCAGGCTCAACTCCATCCGTTGCGTGACCGTGCCCAGCGCCGCACTGCCGTCAATGCACACGTCGAGGTCCAGGCCAATGACCAACTTGGCCCCCGGCTCCAGCTTCATGATCTTGCCGCCGCCCAGCGGCAGCACCCTGGGCGCCATCACGATTTCCATCGTCAGCACGCCGTACTGCCGGCCGTCCTTCCTGTACGCCTTGACCAGTTTGCCCGTGAACTTGAGGCTCTTCGGATCGACCTCCATGCCGGCCATGCCCATGCCCTGAGCCACCTGTTTCACCGTGTCGCCGGCCTGCCAGGTTCCGCCGACCCCGAGCGGTTCGGTCGGCAGCAGCAGGTCCATCAATTCGCGAAGATCGCCCGACTGGCTGAAACTCTTCTCGAGCGCCGCCGCGTCCTTGCCGGTCAGCTCGGCGCTGCCCTCGATCTGGTAGCGGTACTTGCCGTCCTTCTTCTCGATGAGCACCGTCTTGCCCTGGATCGGCAGCGGCTTCATCTTGCGACCGGGTTCGGCCGCCTCTGCCTGGGTGTACACGCGCTTCAACTTCGTCGGCGTGGTGGCTCCCGGCAGCTGTTCAAGGATGGTTTCGCGGTAGACGAACTTGTAGGTCTTGCTCTCCAGGTTCGGAATCTGTAATTCGGTGCCGTTCTTGTCAATCATCTTGCCGTCGTTGAGTTCCTGCAGCGTCCGCTGCACCAGGGCGCTGTCGCCCTGGGCGGGCCGCTTGATCTGGAAGTTGTACTTGCCCGGCGGCGCCGGCTTCACCGGCAAATCCTTGACGATGTTCGGCTTCTCCTTCGGGTCCACCTCACGGTGCGACTCGGTCATTTGCTTGGCGCTGGCGATGCGGAGGCGGGACTGGTCGGGCTGGACGTGGAGCATGACAATCTTCATGCTCCCCGTGTCCGTGCCGTCGGTCACACTGCCGTCGATGCACCGATCCATGACCGCGTTGAGGGAAAACCCATCCCCCTTGCCGGCCTTTTCGACCTTCCCCTTGACCCGATACTCCTTGATCGGCATCACGACCGTCATGTGCATCACGCCGAAGCGGTGGCCGTCCTTCTGGTACACCTTGACCAGTTTGGCGGTGGCCTTGAGGTTGTCCTGGTCCGGTTGCGGGCCGTCCTCGCCGGGCTTGAAGCCCCTGAGCAAGAGGGCCTTGTCCACCGCCCAGGTTTCACCGATGGCCACCGGCCGGCCCGGCAGGATCAGATCGTCACTGGGCTTCTCGTCGTCCTTGCGGAAGGTGAATTTTCCCTTGAGCGCCTGAACGACCTCGACGGGCAACTCCTTGCCCTGGGCGTCCCGGAAGCGGTACTCCTTGTCGGTGCGCTCGACCACCGCGGTCAGCCCGTGCAGCGGCAGCGGCTTCGTGAGGCCATTCACGGTTTCCTCGGCGCGTTCGTAGGTCACCTGAATCCGCTTCGCCCAGTAAGCGCCCGCGGCCTGCTCCAGGTAGTGTTTGCGGCTGACGACAGTGGTGCTCTTGCGGATCTTGATGGGGTCGCCGGTCGCCTTGCCGTCGGCGTCCACGGGAATGAGGGTGGTGTCTTCCGTCTCGGTGAAGTGCCCCAGATCGGCGAGGCCCTGCACGGAGTTCTTGAGCTTGATCTCGTACTTCTGCTGGGCCTGGGCCGGCAGGGCGGCCGCCAGCGCGACCAGCAGGCCGGCGCAATGAAGGCGTGCGGGCATGGATTGCTCCAGTTTGGGATGAAGCGGGCGGCCAGACGGCGGCGCGACCCTTGGAGGATGATTGTACGGCAATAGGATGAAGGAGGTGAGAAAAAAACCGCCGCCCGCCGGTGGCTCCCTGGGGAGGGTGCAGTCGTTCGGGACAGGGAATCGGCGGGCACCCCAGCAGGAAAAGGGGGTGTGTGAAATGAAATGAAACGAAAGCCTTCCCTGGCACTATTGATATTGTACCGCCGAGCCCGCTTCACGGGAATGGCGAACGCCCTCCCCGCCGTTGCCACGATCCATCGACCTCGCGCCCCGTTGGAGGACGCCGCGCGCCGACCATGCCAAAGCGAACCGATCTCCGAAAAATCCTGCTCATCGGCTCCGGCCCCATCGTCATCGGTCAGGCCTGCGAATTCGATTACTCCGGCACCCAGGCGTGCAAGGCCCTGCGCGAGGAAGGCTATGAGGTGGTCCTGGTCAACAGCAACCCGGCCACCATCATGACCGACCCCGACACGGCCGACCGCACCTACATTGAGCCGATCACCTGGGAAGTCGTCGCCAAGATCATTGAGCGCGAGCGGCCCGACGCCCTGCTGCCGACGCTCGGCGGCCAGACCGGCCTGAACACGGCGATGGACCTGGCGCGCCACGGCGTCCTGGAGCGCTACGGCGTCGAGATGATCGGCGCCCGCGCTGAGGTCATCGACAAGGCGGAGGACCGGCAGAAGTTCAAGGACGCGATGCTCAAGCTCGGCCTGAGTGTGCCGCGCTCCGGCACCGCGACCAGCCTGGCGGACGCGCAGGCCATTCGCGAGATGGTCGGCCTGCCGTGTGTGCTGCGGCCGAGCTTCACGCTCGGCGGGGCCGGCGGCGGCATCGCCTACAACCGCACCGAGTTCAACGAACTCATCACGCGCGGCCTCGACCTCAGCCCGGTCCACACCGTCCTGATCGAAGAATCGGTCATCGGCTGGAAGGAATACGAGCTGGAGGTGATGCGCGACAACGCGGACAACGTGGTCATCGTCTGCTCGATTGAGAACCTGGACCCGATGGGCGTGCACACCGGCGACTCGATCACGGTGGCGCCGGCGCAGACGCTGACGGACAAGGAGTACCAGCGCATGCGCGACGCGGCGCTGGCGATCATCCGTGAGATCGGCGTCGAGACGGGCGGCAGCAACATTCAATTCGCGATTAACCCGGACAACGGGCACATGATCGTCATCGAAATGAATCCGCGTGTCAGTCGCAGCAGCGCCCTCGCGTCCAAGGCGACCGGCTTCCCGATTGCGAAGATCGCCGCCAAGCTGGCGGTGGGTTATCGGCTGGACGAGCTGCGCAACGACATCACGCGCGAGACGCCGGCGTGCTTCGAGCCGACCATTGATTACGTCGTGACCAAGGTGCCGCGCTGGACGTTTGAAAAATTCCCGGACGCGGACCCGACGCTGACGACACAAATGAAGTCGGTCGGCGAGACAATGGCCATCGGGCGGACGTTCAAGGAGTCGTTGCAAAAGGCGCTGCGCGGCCTGGAGACGGGCCGCTTCGGCATCGGTTGCGACCGCAACGACCTGTGGGGCACGCCGCGGCAGCCGTCGCGCGAGCAGATCCTCAACAAGCTGGCGACGCCGAACGCCGAGCGCATCTGGTTCGTGCGCTACGCCCTGCTGGACGGCCTGACGGTCGAGGAGGTGTACCAGCGCACGAAGATCGACCGCTGGTTTTTGCATCACATCGCGGGCCTGCTGGAGACGGAGCAACTGCTGCGGGCGTGTCCGACGATGGAGGCGGCGTCGGTCGAACTACTGTGGCGAGCGAAGCAGGAGGGCTTCTCCGACATGCAGCTGGCGTGCCTGTGGCACAGGACGCAGCTGGAGGTGCGCCGCCATCGCAAGGCGCGCGGCGTCGAGCCGGTGTACAAGTGCGTGGACACCTGCGCCGCGGAGTTCGAGGCGTACACGCCGTACTATTACTCGACCTACGAACGGCCCGCCGCTGTTGTGGCCTGGTCTCCGGACCAGGCCACGGCTGCGACCGAAGGTCTCCACAGCCTCTCGCCCGGGGAGACCTTCGGTCGCAGCGCGTGGCCTGGTCCGGAGACCAGGCCACAACAGGGGGGGGCCAGTTCCGAAGATGAAGTCCGCCCGCCGGTGCCCGGCAAGGAGCGCATCCTGATCCTGGGCGGCGGCCCCAACCGCATTGGCCAGGGCATCGAGTTCGACTATTGCTGCTGCCAGGCCGCATTTGCGCTCAAGGCGGCGGGCTACGAAACCATCATGGTCAACTCCAACCCGGAGACGGTGTCCACCGACTACGACACCAGCGACCTGCTGTTCTTCGAGCCGCTGACCGCCGAGGACGTGCTCAACGTCTGCGAGCGCACCAACCCGAAGGGCCTGATCGTGCAGTTCGGCGGCCAGACGCCGTTGAACCTGGCCAAGGCGCTGGAGGCGGCGGGGGCGCCGATCATCGGCACCAGTGTGGACAGCATCGACATCGCCGAGGACCGCAAGCGCTTCCAGACGCTGGTCAACCTGCTGGGGCTGCGGCAGCCGGCCAACGACACCGTGACCGAGACGCAGCAGGCACTGCTGGCGGCGCGGCGAATCGGCTTCCCGGTGCTGGTGCGGCCCAGCTACGTCCTGGGCGGCCGGGCGATGGAGATCGTCTACGACGAGGAGGCCCTGCGCCGCTACATGGAGCGGGCCCTGGAGGTGTCACCCGGCAAGCCGATCCTGATCGACAAGTTTCTGGAGTCGGCGATGGAGGTCGATGTCGATTGCATCGCCGACGGCACGCGGACGTTCATCGGCGGCGTCATGCAGCACATCGAGGAGGCGGGCATTCACTCCGGCGACAGTGCGTGCGTGCTGCCGCCACACAGCCTGCCGCAACCGGTCATCGCCGAGATCAAGCGGCAGACGACAGCGATGGCGCTGGAGCTGAAGGTCAAGGGGCTGATGAACGTGCAGTTCGCGGTGGCCAAACCCCCCCCTTCCCCCTGTGAGGGAGGGGATGTGGGGGGGGTGTACGTGCTGGAGGTCAACCCACGGGCGAGCCGGACGGTGCCGTTCGTCGCCAAGGCCACGAACGTGCCGCTGGCCCGGCTGGCGGCGCTGGTCATGGTCGGCAAGACACTCGACGAACTGGGGCTGCGGGACGAGGTAACGCCGCGGCACTTCAGCGTCAAGGAGAGCGTGTTTCCGTTCAACAAGTTCCCGGGCGTGGACATCATCCTGGGGCCGGAGATGCGCTCGACCGGCGAGGTGATGGGCATCGCCGAGAGTTTTCCGATGGCGTTCGCCAAGAGCCAGCTGGCGGCGAACAGCGCGTTGCCGCGGTCGGGCACGGTGTTCATCTCGGTGGCCGACCGCGACAAGGTGGAGGTGCTGCCGGTAGCGCGGGCGCTGGCGACGATGGGCTACAAGCTAATCTCGACGCGCGGCACCGCCCAGGCGCTGCAACGGGCCGGTATCGCCGTCGAGGAAATCCCAAAGATCCAGGAGGGCCGGCCGAACCTGATCGACCACATGAAGAACGATCAGGTGGCGCTGGTGATCAACACGCCGAGCGGCAAGGGGGCGCGGACGGACGAGGGCCGCATCCGGGCCGCGGCGGTGGCACACGGGGTCACGTGCATCACGACGCTGGCGGCGGCCCAGGCGGCGGTGGAGGCGTGCCTGGAACTGCGGCAGCGTGAGCTGACGGTGCTGCCGCTGCAGGAGCGCTATCGGGCGTGAGGCGGATTTCCCTGAACTTTTTAAGGGGCGGTTTGTCTATCCCTGCGGATAACTACTGGTCCGTTGCAGCTCAAGTGTATCGTGGCACGGCTCTCCAGAGCCGTGCCACGAAGGTCGAAGGCCGCCACTGTTCAGCTGCAATGACCCCCTACCTTCCTACCACAACAGGGACTGCCGCGCTGGCGCTTCGGGCTGGTCGGGAGATCGGTCATGGAATACCAGGAATACTGCGATCTCATCGCGGAACACTACCGGCCGCGGCACCGCCACCTGTACATCCTCCGTGAGGAGATGTTCGTGCCGGACCTGGCACAGGCCGTGCGCGCCGGCACCCCGGAGGCGCTGCGGCAGCTGTGCCGCGAGGTCCACCCCCAGGTCTACACCTTCGACATGCTGCGGCCGCGCTTCTGTGCCGAGTTGCTGGAGGAGGCTGCTTGCTTCGAGCAGTGGTGCGCCCAGACTGAACTGCCGCTCCTCCGCCCGAACACGATGAACAACTACGGCACCGTCCTCGACAGCTTCGGCTTCGCCCCCGCGCTGCAGCAATTGATGGCGGAATACGTCCTGCCCTTCTCAGCGTTGTTTTACCCCGACGTGGGCGGCGACTCCCTCGACAGTCATCACGGCTTCATCGTGGAGTACGCGCACCGGCAAGGACACGGCGCTCGACTTCCATGTCGATGCCAGCGATGTGACGCTCAACGTCTGCCTGGGCAAGCAGTTCACCGGCGGCACGCTGTTCTTCCGCGGCGTGCGCTGCGCCCTGCACCAGCAGACGGACTGGCACTCGCATGAGGAGTTTGAGGTCGTCCATGTCCCGGGCCGGGCCGTGCTGCACCGGGGCAAGCATCGCCATGGCGCCAACCCCATCACTGGCGGCGCGCGGCACAACCTGATCCTGTGGTGCTACAGTTCGCGCTTTGAACAGGAGCGCGACGCGACGCACTGCCCCCGCTGGTGCGGCGAACCGGGGCCAGATGGAGAATGAGGCACGGAGACCTTCATCTCGACGGCTGCTCCCCCGATCGAGGAAGGCTCATCGGGTCCCCAGAGGGCAGCCGTTGGCCTATTCAACCCGGAACGACTTCGCGCAAGCGTCGCAGGCAGCGTCGTATCTCTCCCCTTCCTCCGCCAGAGCCGTACCGGTGAGGACGAAACCGCGCCCGCCGCTGTGGTAGAGGTAGGCCGTCTGCCGCAGGTGTTTGCCGCCCTGCTTGTTTTCCGAGGTGAACTTCACGCAGGGCAGCCCTTGCGCGGTCTGGAATTTTTCGCGGCGCAGTAACTTGAACCCCGGCAGCGCAGTCTTCAGCGCGGCCAGGTTCTGGTCGGCGTAGGTGTCCACGGTGCCCCGAAACATTTCGTCCGTGACGTTCAGGTTCGGGGCAAAGCCGTTCACCGGCGTCGTGTGAACGATCTTGTATCTCAGCCCGGGGAAGTCGCGCATGGTCCAGCCTGGCGGCGGCACGTAGGAGAACCTGCCCGTGGACTCAACGTGGCGGCCAGCCTCACGGGGGCCGTCCTGTTTCGCTAGCTTTTTCGGAGCGTCTTGCTCGCCGAATTTCCAGCAGCCCACGGCAACGCAGCAGCAGACGAGCACGGCAACATAACGAGCGAATTTCATGGCTGTCTCCAGGGTGTCCGGGAAATAACTCCTTCCATGCTCGTCGCCGCTGGCCGGCCCGTCAAGCAAAAAGGCAGAGCGGCAGTGGGCAAACGGTCGCACATTCCACCCCTGGGGACTTGAAAACCCGCCTGCCTCCCCGCAAGCTATTGCCAGACGGCCCGCGCCTCCCCGTGCGGCCGCGGCGTTCCTGGCCGTGCGCCGGGCGAGAGCAAGCAGGGAGTCTTTCTCATGGCGTCCACGAACATCACCGAAATCCCGCAAGCCGCGCCGGCGGAAGCGGCCGAGGCGGACGGCCACAAACCGTACGTCCCCGATTATGTGACCATGCCGGAGTTCACCTGGTCGGCAGTGCTGGTCGGCGCCGTGCTCGGCATCATTTTCGGAGCGTCGTCGCTGTACCTGGTGCTCAAGGTGGGGCTGACCGTGTCGGCGTCGATCCCGGTGGCGGTCCTGTCGATCACCCTGTTCCGCGTGTTCTCGAAACTGCCCTTCATCCGCCGGGCGAACATCCTGGAAAACAACATCGTCCAGACCACCGGCTCGGCCGGCGAGTCGATCGCCTTCGGCGTCGGCGTCACCATGCCGGCACTGATGCTGCTCGGCTTCGAGATGGACATCGGCCGCGTCATGGTCGTGTCCGTACTCGGCGGCCTCCTGGGCATTTTGATGATGATCCCGCTGCGGCGGGCCTTCATCGTCAAGCAGCACGGCACCCTGATCTACCCGGAAGGGACCGCCTGCGCGGACGTGCTCATCGTCGGCGAGCAGGGCGGGGCCACGGCCAAGACGGTCTTCATCGGCTTCGGCGTCGCCTTCGTGTACCAGTTTCTGTGGCAGGGCCTGAAGCTGTGGAAGGACACGGCCAGCAAGTCGCTGAGCTGGTTCCGCGGAGCGGTGCCGGCCATTGAGGTGAACCCGGCCCTGCTCGGCGTCGGCTACATCATCGGCACGCGCATCGCCTGTGTCATGGTGGCCGGCGGCGTGCTGTCGGCGTTCGTGCTGACGCCGGCCATCCGCCTGTTCGGCGACGGTCTGGCGCAACCGCTCTACCCCGCCAAGACGCTCATCAAGGACATGGACGAGGAGCAGATCTGGAAGGAGTACATCCTCTACATCGGCGCGGGCGCGGTGGCCGCGGGCGGCATCATCAGCCTGTTCCAGGCGCTGCCGCTGATCCTGTCCTCGCTCCGTGCCGGGCTGCGGGACCTGCCGATTTTCCAGCAAAAAACCGACGGCAACGGCGCCGGTACGGCCCGCACCGACCGCGACCTGCCGCTGTGGTTCGTGGGCGTCGGCACCCTCGGCGTGGTGGCGGCCATCTGGTTGACACGGCCGCTGCACGCGGTCTTGCCCTGGGTGCCGAACCTGGAAATGAACCCGCTCGGGGCGGTCCTCATCGTGCTGTTCGGCTTCCTGTTCGTCACGGTGTCGTCGCGCATCACCGGCGAAATCGGTTCGTCGTCGAACCCCATCTCCGGCATGACCGTGGCCACCTTGCTGCTGACGTGTCTGATTTTCCTGCTGATCGGCTGGACGCGGCCGGAAGACCGCCTGACCGCCCTGTCCGTGGCCGCGGTGGTATGCATCGCGGCCTCCAACGGCGGCACCACGTCGCAGGACTTGAAGACCGGCTACCTGGTCGGCGCCACGCCGAAATACCAGCAACTGGCCATCCTCATCGGCGCCCTGTCGTCGGCGCTGGTGATTGGCTGGATCCTCATCAGCCTCAACGACGCCTACACCGTGTACTCGCGCAAGGACCTGCCCGAGTTGAAAACCCCGGTGGAGGTGCGCGACCTGCCCGAAGGCCACGCCCCCGGCGACGACTCCACCTATTTCATCTGGCACGCGGCGGAGGGCAACGAGCAGGGCGTGCCGCAGGGCAAATATCTCCTCGACGCTCAGGGCCGGATTCAGTATCTGGTGGACCCCGGCATCAACGGCAAGCGGTCGCGGCGTGACGACGGCAGCGAAGTCATCCGCTTCAAGGCGCCGAAGGCGCAACTGATGTCGCTGATCACGGACGGCATTTTGCAGCAAAAATTGCCGTGGGCGCTGGTGCTGCTCGGCGTGTCCATCGCGGTGGTGCTGGAGTTGTGCGGCGTGTCGTCGCTGGCGTTCGCGGTGGGCGTGTACCTGCCGTTGTCCTCGTCGGCGCCGATCTTCGTGGGCGGCCTGGTCCGCTACGCCGCCGACCGCTGGGTGCGCAAGCCCGCGGGCGCGGCGCCCCACTCCGCGACGGAATCCGACAGCAGCCCGGGGGTGTTGATGTCCACGGGCTACATCGCCGGCGGCGCCATCGCCGGCGTGGTGATCGGCTTTCTGTCGTTCAGCGACACCATCCCGCAGGCGCTGGCCCACTGGCAGTACAATACCTATGCCAGCCGGGGGGAACTGTCCTTTGACGAGTTGGCCCGCGAAGCCGCCCGGGACGAACTCGGTTGGACCGTGAAAGAGGAGTTGACGAAGGAGGAGAAGCAGGAGGTGGAGAAGTTGGCGGGCGAGATCAAGGAACTGAACGGCACCCTGCCGCAAAAGTACGTCACCGTGCCCGCGCGGACGGAACTAAAACTGCCCGGCAACAAAACCTACCGGACGATGGAGGAGGCGTACCTACGGGACATCGCCGCCGAGCAACTCGGCAGCGCCGACAAGGCGCAGCTGCTCTACGAAGACAACAAGAAGCGGTTGCAGTTACCGGAGCGTCTGCCCGTGGGCGTAGCGGTGAAGCTGCCGCAAAGTAATACGCCGGCGCTGATCGCGTTCGGCGTGCTGACGTTGTTCCTGGTTCTGGTGGGCACGGGCTGGTTGCTGGCGACCCCCGCCGTGGCCGCGCCCCGCACGCCGCCGACGGCCGGCGGCAACCCCTGAACCACCAGGGCGCTGGAAACAATCACCACGATCCCCAACATCCAGGGAGGCTCATCCATGCACCCCCGTTTCCGCGCGGCCCTGTTGCTGGCCGCCTCTGGTATCCTCATGCTCACGACAAACGACCGTGCCGCTGCCGACGAGGGCATGTGGCTGTTCAACAACCCGCCGCGCAAGCTCCTCAAGGACAGGTACGGCTTCGAGAAGCCCGCCGACTGGTACGAGCACGTGCAGAAGTCGTCCGTGCGCTTCAACAGCGGCGGCTCCGGCTCGTTCATTTCCGCCGACGGCCTGGTCATGACCAACCACCACGTCGGCCTGGAGACGCTGCAAAAGGTCAGCAGCAAGGACAAGGACTACGTGAAGGACGGCTTCTACGCCAAGACCCGCGCCGACGAGATCAAGGCGGTGGACCTGGAGCTGAACATCCTGATGGGCATCGTGGACGTGACCAAACAGGTGCAGGACGCGATCGACCCGAAGATGTCGCCCGAGCAGGCTTTCAAGGCCAGGCGGGCGGTCATCGCCAAGATCGAGCAGGAGTCCCTGAAAAAGACCGGGCTGCGCAGCGATGTCGTCACGCTCTACCAGGGCAACAAGTTCAACCTGTACCGCTACAAGCGCTACACGGACGTGCGGCTGGTGTTCGCCCCGGAGCAGCAGATCGCCTTCTATGGCGGCGACGCCGACAACTTCGCCTACCCGCGCTACGACCTGGATGTCTGCTTCTTCCGCGTCTACGAGAACGACAAGCCGGCGAAGATCGAGCATTATCTGAAGTGGAGCCCGAAGGGCGTCTCGGACGGCGAGTTGGTGTTCGTCTCCGGCAACCCGGGCAAGACGGATCGGCTGACGACGGTGGCGGAGCTGGAGTACCTGCGCGACACGGGCTTCCCGTACCTGCTGCAGCGGCTGTACCGCTGGGAGGTGCTGTACTCGGTTTACAGCGGCTACGGCGCGGAGCACAAGCGCAAGATTAAAGACAGCCTGTTCAGCGTCGCCAACAGCCGCAAGGCGCGGGACGGCGGCCTGGCCGCCCTGCTCGACCCGGAGTTCATGGCCACCAAGAAGGCGCACGAGGCGAAGCTGCGCAAGGCGGTCGCGGCCAACCCGAAACTGCGCAACCTGGCGGGCGCTGGGAGACGATCGCCAAGGTACAGCCGCTCCGGGCGGCCAACATCAAACGCTACACGGTGCTGGAGGGCGGTGCCGGCTTCAACACGACCCTGTTCGGCTATGCCCGCACGCTGGTGCGGGCCGCCGAGGAACACACCAAGCCGAACGGCGAGCGGTTGTCCGAGTTCGCCGACGCGAACAAGAAGTCACTGGAGCTCAGGCTGTTCTCGAGCCGGCCGCTGTACGCGGACCTGGAGACGGTCAAGCTCGCGGACAGTTTGACGTTCCTGGCGGAGACGTTGAAGGCGGAGAACAAGTTGGTCAAGCAGGTGCTGGCCGGCAAGTCGCCCGGCGAGCGGGCCGCAGAGCTGATTAACGGCACGAAGTTGTTCGACGTGCAGGCCCGCAAGGCCCTGTACAAGGGCGGCAAGGAGGCGATCACGAAGTCGGACGACCCGCTGATCAAACTGGCCCTGCTGGTGGACCCGGCGGCGCGGGCAGTCCGGGAGCTGATGGAAACGAAGGTGGTGGAGGTGAAGGAGCAGGCGTACGACAAGGTGGCGAAGGCGAAGTTCGCGGTGGAAGGCACGGACACGTATCCGGACGCGACGTTCACGCTGCGGCTGTCGTTCGGCACGGTGAAGGGCTACGAGGAGGGCGGCAAAAAGATCCCGTTCCAGACGACGTTCGGCGGCCTGTACGAGTACGCGGAGTCGAAGGGCTATGTGTATCCGTTCGACCTGCCGAAGCGCTGGGAGAAGCGCAAGGGCAAGCTGGACCTGAAGACGCCGTTCAACTTCGTCTGCACGGCGGACATCATCGGCGGCAATTCCGGCAGTCCGGTGATCAACGCCAACGCGGAGGTGGTGGGGCTGATCTTCGACGGCAACATTCAGTCGCTGGCGTGGGACTTCCTGTACACCGACCGGCAGGCGCGGGCGGTGGCGGTGAACTCGCAGGCGCTGACCGAGGCGGTGCGGGCCGTCTACGACGCCGGCGACCTGGCGGATGAGATTGTCGGCACCCGCCGGAAGTGAGGGGGTGAAGGGGTGAGGGGGTGAAGGGGTGACAGAGGACCGTCTTTCACCCCCTCACCCCCTTCACGTTTTGGCCTGGACACGCAGCGTCCGCAACGCTATGGCTGGTGGCCCAAAGAGGAGGTGCCGTCATGGTGCGTAGCGCATGGCCTGTGCTGGGCGTGCTGGCCCTGGTTGGCGGCTGTGTTCCGCTGGACGTGTTCAAGACCAGCGACACGGGCGACATGCCCGTCGTGAACGTCGGCGCGTTCGGCACACCGCCGGCCGGTCAGACAGTGAGCGTCTCGGCCTCGGCGCCGCCGGGCGGCAACGCGGAACTGGCGCTGCACCTCGACTGCATCGGCCGCAAGGTCAACGCCGCCAACCGCGACACGGGACTGGAGCCGAAGTTCGCCACCATCGGCACCGAGACACCGGAAATCTTCCACCAGGGCACCCTGGTCGTGTACGTCACCGAGGGTTTAATCAAGCAGTGCAAGACCGAGGGCGAGATTGCGGCGCTGCTGTGCCTGGAGCTGGGCAAGATGGCGTCGAGCGCGAGGCGACCGCCAACTTCAAGGCTCGCCAGACGGAGGGCCGGCCGCCCATGGAAGTGCCGATCGGCAACGCCGGCCAGTTCACCGCGATGGACGGCATTCATCAGGTGGAAATGGCGAAGTACGAACAGCAGCGTCCGCGGCGCGTGGCGGCGCCAGCCGCGGGCATGGCCCGCATCTATCTCGAAAGGGCGGGCTACGCCAAAACCGAACTGGACAACGTGACGCCGCTGTTGCCCACCCGCCGAACGCAACTACGTCGTCGAGAAGCAATTCAAGGGCGCCGCCGGGCCGTCGTGGAGCGTTGGCGAACAGCCACGCTGAAAGCGGTTGTTGCCCCCCGCCGCGTTTGTGGCGTGCAGTGTCAACCCCACTACCTTGCACGTCCAGCTGGGCAAGCGCGGCTCGACCTCACCGTCACCACGGGCACCTCGCCGCCTGGGGCCGTTCGCCCGCCAACGTTGCCACGGCGACCGCGCCTTCGTCGTCACCGACAAGCACGTCGCCGGCCACGCCCTGGCCGCCGTCAACGCCCTCGACGCCGCCGGCTTTCAATCCTTCCTGACCGTCCTGCCGAGCGGCGAATCACAAAAATCCTCAGAGCGTGGCCGCGGATCTGTACGAGCACCTGCTGGACTTCCAGGCGGATCGGCGGACGCTGGTGGTTGCGGTCGGCGGCGGCGTGGTCGGCGACCTGGCCGGCTTCGTGGCGGCGACCTTCGCGCGCGGCCTGCCGCTGCTCATGGTGCCGACGACGCTGCTGGCGATGGTGGACTCCGCGGTGGGCGGCAAGTAGGGGTCGACCGCCCGCGGGCCAAGAACATGATCGGCGCGTTCCACCAGCCGGCGCGCGTGGTGGTGGACGCGTCGCTTTGCTGGCGACGCTGCCGCCGCGCGAGCTGAGCAACGGCTTCGCGGAGGTGATCAAGTACGGCGTCATCCAGGATCCCGACTTTTTCCAGTATCTGGAGGCACAGCGCGACGCCGTGCTGC
>CAVVPN010000008.1:0-6557 GCA_963750165.1 uncultured Gemmataceae bacterium
CTTGGCAGTCGCACTTTTCCGAGTGCTCAAACCGCGAGATTTACGCAGTTTTTCAGCGCTTCGATGAGTTTCAGGAGTTCCGTTGCATCGGCCGACTTGGGTTTAATTAGGGCGTTCAAAGTCGCCCGCCGCAACACGGCAACCATATGACGCAACGACCATTCACTCTCCCAGGGTCCCATCACTTGGCGCAATTCCTCCGCCTCCGGCAACTGCCGACCGGCGGTAAGATACCACACCATCACGACGCTCTGCAACGACCACACCCACGGCGCCACCTTCTCCACCGCTTCCCGACTGTAGTGTTGTGGCGCCTCGAGGTCCAGCACCTGTTTGCTCGCCCGGAACAGTACCTCAATGGACCAGCGCCAGGCGAACTGCGTAATCACCCACCCCACGTCCGCACGCACGTCGGTCGTGAACAGGTAGGCATCGTCCAACTTCCCGTCCGGGTCGCGCACCACCACCACCTGCACCGGCCGCAACCCCAACACCCGCGGCCACACCGCCCGGTAGGCGAACGCCCGCAGGACCGCGCTGCTCCCCGTAGACGGTCACCGTCACCGCCTGCCACACCCAGTCCCCGGTGGCCACGCGCTTACGGTCGGCCTTGGCGGCGGCTGCTTTGGGGTTGGGCAGACGCGGCCCCTTCTTCGCCTCGCGGCCGCGCCGGCCGGGCTTGGCCTGAGGCAGACGCGGGTCGTACACGGCCGCGTCGCCGCGCAACCGGCCGACGAAGGTCACGCGCTCGTCCAGGTCCGCCAGCAGCGCTTGGGCCGCGTAAGCGCCGTCGGCCACCAGGGTAAAGCGCCGGCCGGGGAACCAGGCCAGCACTTCGGCGAGCAGCGCGCGCCAGCAGTGGGCAGGACGGCTGCGCCTGGCCGGGCCGGTGCAACCGGGCCAGCAAGGGCAACGCCAGGATCGGGGCGTTCGCGAAGGGCAGGCAGACGGCGACGGCGACGACCACCCAGTTGTGCCCCGCGGCCGTGGCGGTGCGTTTGCGGGTCGAGGCGACGGCATCGCGGAACCAGCCGAGGCCCCAGACGTGCTTGCCGCGCTTGTGGGCCAGGGTGTCGTCCACCAACAGCGTGATGGTGCCGCCCAGGTGGAGGCGCGTCAGGATGAGGACGGCGACGTGGTAGGCCAACCCGGTCACGGTCCAGGCGGAGTGCGCAAAGAAGTTGTAGGTGGTGTCCAGGCCGTGGTGCCGGGAATGGTCCCGCAAGTCTTGGGGTTGGGCGGTGTCGGCGACGCGACAGAGGCGGTGCTGGCCCAGGCACATCACCCAGCCGAGCACGAGTTGGCAGTGGGTGTGGAACGAGGGCAGGGTGAAGGCCGGGGCGAGGGCTTGGACGATGGGCTGGAGAGAAGCTATCATCAGCCACATGAGGGGCTCCTTCCGGCGAGTGCATGGCTTGAGAACCTATGCACAAACTTAGGAGGAACCCCTCTCTCTTTCTGCGACAGCCCCGTGACACTATCGGTGTTCGTCTGTTCATGGAAGCGTGCGACAGTTCAGTTACCAGCGACCCCAAATTGGACGTGTTGTTGCGGGCGGACATTTGTGACCCGGCCAACCAGGTGTTCCTGAGCGTCGTGTCTCTCTACGAGGTGTTTATCAAGGCGAGCACCGGCCGATTGTCCTTCCCGGAAGCGCCGGAGATCTATCTGCCCAAACAGCGCGATGCGCAACGCATCAACAACCTGTCGCTGGAGGAAGCTGACGTTTTGCGGGCGACGCAACTGCCCCCAATCCACAAGGATCCGTTTGACCGCTTGCTCATTTGCCAGGCACAACAAAACGACTTGCTGTTTTGTACCGATGACGCCATCCTGCAAACCTACCCGGTGAAGCTCTGGCAGCCGCCCTGACCGAACCGCGCCTCCCTCCCTCGAAAACTCGCCCGCTACGGAAGACGACAACGCACATGAAAGCACGTCGGGTCGGTTTATGGTTGATCGGTGCCTGCGGCGGCGTGGGCACGACGGCGGCCCTGGGGCTGGCGGCGCTGGGCCGCGGTCTGGTCGGGCCCACCAGCATGGTCACGGCCCTGCCGCAATTCGCCGGCCTCGGTCTTGATGAACCCAAAACCTGGGTCGTCGGCGGCCACGATGTGCGCCGCACCAGTTACCGCCAGTCCGTGCGCGAGCTGCACGAGCGCAGCGGCGTCTTCGACCCGGCTGTCATCGACGCCTGTCTGCCGGACCTCGATCAGTGGAGCGGCAACGTGCGGCCCGGCACCGTCCTGGGCGCCGGCACCACCATTGAGCGTCTCGCCGACCTGGCCGAGGCGCACCGCAGCGAGAGCAGCCGCAGCGCCATCGAGCGCATCCAGGCCGACCTGCAAGCGTTCCGCTCCGATCAGGCGCTCGATCAGCTTGTGGTCATCAACGTCGCCTCGACGGAGCCTCCCTTCACGCTGACCGACAACCACCAGAGTGTCGAGAGGCTGCTGCCGGCGCTGGAGCAGCGTCAGCCGCTGCTACCGCCGAGCGCCCTGTACGCCTGGGCGGCGCTGGAGCTGGGATTGCCGTACATCAACTTCACGCCGTCGCTGGGCTCATCGTTCCCGGCGGCGGACGAGCTGGCCCGGCAGCGGCACACGGTCCATGCTGGCAAGGACGGCAAGACCGGCGAGACGCTGCTCAAGACGGTGCTGGCGCCGATGTTCGCGCATCGCAACCTGCGCATCCTCAGCTGGGTCGGCCACAACATCTTCGGCAACCGCGATGGCCAGGTGCTCGACGATCCGCTCAACAAGTCGTCGAAGATTCAGACCAAGGACCAGGTGATTTCCGGCATCGTCGGCTACAAGCCGCAGACGCTGGTGTCGATCGAGTATATCGAGTCGCTGGACGACTGGAAGACGGCGTGGGACCACATCCACTTCCAGGGTTTTCTGGGCGTCAAGATGATGATGCAGTTTCAGTGGCAGGGCTGCGACTCGGTCCTGGCGGCGCCGCTGGTGCTGGACCTGGCGCGGCTGGCGCTGCTGGCGCAGCGGCGCGGCGAGGTCGGCGTCCTGGGCCACCTGGCGTGCTTCTTCAAGAGCCCGATGGGCACAACCGAGCACGACTTCTTCAAGCAGTTCGCCGCGCTGGAGGCGTACGCCGCCGCGGCCTCCTCTGGCTCCCCTGGCCCCCTTTAGAGGGAGAGGGGAGAAGACAACCCGGAACCCTTCATGAACCAATCTTCCGACAACGACGCCACGCTGATCGTGGAGCCCGCCCCGCCCGCGGCGCATCCCTTCGCCTGGCTGCCCTACGCCCGGCTGCTGCGCATCCCCAACGTCTTTACCGCCCTGGCCGACATTGCGCTCGCCGGCCTGGTCAGCGGCGCGATCACCACGAATGCGCTCGGGCTGCTGCTCGTGGCGCTGGCGTCCGCGTGCCTGTACTGCAGCGGCATGGTCTGGAACGATTACTTCGACGTGGAGCAGGACGCGCCGAACGGCCCTTCCGCCCGCTGCCATCGGGCCGCATTTCACTGGGCACGGCCAGACGGTTGGCGGCGGGACTGATGGCCGTCGGCGTGGCGCTGGCCGGCATGGCGGGGCTGCGGGCGGACGGCTTCGCGGCGGCGCCGCTGACCTGGGCGGTGGTGCTGGCGCTCTGCGTGCTGCTGTACGACACCTGGCTGAAGCACACGGGACTGGGGCCGGTGGGCATGGGCGCGTGTCGGTTCTGCAACGTGCTGCTGGGGCTGGCGGTCGCGCCAATCAGCGTCGGCGGCTGGGGCGTCTTGCTGGCGCTGGTGGTCGGCGTCTACATCGTCGGCGTGACGTGGTTCGCGCGCACCGAGGCGCGGGCCAGTTCACAGATGATGCTGCTGGGCGCCGCGGCGGTGATGCTGTTCGCGCTGGTGCTGGCGCTGGCGGTGCCGACCGCCGGGCCGCGCGCGCGCGCGGCGATGACCCAATGACCTTCCTGACGGTCGGCCTTGGTCAGGTGCTGTTCCCGTATCTGCTGGTGCTGTTCGGCTTCTACGTGGGAGTGCCGGTGGCCGCCGCGGTGCGGGCGCCGACGCCGGAGCGCGTGCAGGCCGCCGTCAAGCGCAGCGTCCTGGGATTGATTCTGTTCGACGCGCTGCTGGCGGCGTCACTGGTCGGCACGGCGGGCCTGCTGATCGCGCTGCTGCTGCCGCCAGCACTGCTGCTGGGGCGGCGCGTGTATTCGACGTGACCGCCTTCAGTTAAGTGGGGGCGGCGCCGCGGCGCCGCCCCTGCCCAGTCCTGGTCAGCTGTTGGTGCCCGAGATTTGCACTTGGTAGAGAATGCCCAAACCGCCGACAATGGTCTGGGCCTGGATCACCGTGTTGGGGTTGTCAACATTCCGGTTGGTAGTGAAGTTGCCGTCCACGGTGGCGGCGGTGACAGTGGTCAACCAGGTGTTGACCGGGGGCGGGTTGCCCGAGAACTGCTCCGTGCCCGCGAGTGTCGCGGTACCGCTGACCGAGATCTGGTCGGCGTGGTTGCCGTTCCAGTTGAGCCAGGTGATCGTGGAAGCGTCCAGGTTCAAGTTGCCGGTGATGACCGCCGTGCCGGTATTGCCCGGACCCTCGTCAGTCACCCAGAGTTCGCCGCCATCGGTCCCGAAGGTGACGTTGCCGACCACGTAGCTATCGTAATCTTTGGAGACGAACATCTCCAGCGTGGTATTCTTGGAGTCGAAGTAGGCGCCGTTAGCCACCTGCAATGTGGCGTTTGCCTCGACGGTAACAGTTCCGCCCCCCCCACTGGTGACGAGGCTGTAGCCGAAGGTCTGGTCCGCGCTGGTCAGGTGCAGGACATCCGGCTGGAGACTGTCGTTATCGTCGGCGTAGCGGACGGTGACGGTGCCACCATCCACATCGACCGGCACGTCGATCAGGACCGTGCCGCCGGCGGAGTAGTCGTCCATGCCGCGGATGAGCGAGCCGTAGACCCAGATGGCGTGGTTGTTGCCGCCGGTGATACCGCCCTTGGCATCAGCCTGGGCAGCGGTGTTGTCCGCTTTCAGCCGCAGGAGACCGCCCGACTGGATGGTGATGGTATTGCTGGCCCCGGAGAGCGCAATGTTGCTGTTGCTGTTAGCTTCAACGTCGCCACCGGATGCGACGTTGAGGTTCGGCCCGAATGAACTGGCCGCGGAGCCCACGTACAGGACGCCGGAGACGCTCACCGTACCGGTACCAGCAAACGTCCCACCGGGCCACTGATTGAAGCTGTTCATGCCGGCCGGCCCTACGCTGAGGGTCGAGTTGACCCACAGAGTGCCGGCATTCAGTTGGAAACCGTTGCCGTTCTGCACGGTCACGTTCCCATTGAGAGTGATCTGGTTAAGGTACTGAGGATCGACATCCAGCTGAGCCAGTGGAGCTGCCAGATTCACACCAAGAGTGCATGGAGTGGAACTCGTGTTGTCGAAAACCACCTGGTCGGTCGTCCGGGTAGCGGTGTCACCAGGATAGTTGACACCCTGCAGGTTGTTGTCGTCCCAGAGCCACTTGGACGCATCCTGCCAGTTTCCCCCGTTCACCCCACCATTCCACGTAGCCGTGGCTGGGGTAAGCCGGTCCTCCAATTGCTCCAGAAAGAGCCGTGCCCGGTTGAGTGGTTTGACGCCTGAACGCTTGCCGAAGCACTTGTAGATGGCCGAAGCACTTGTAGATGGCCGAAAACATGAACTATCCTTTCTTCAAAGGGTTGTTGAAGCACAATCCCCCTGTTCCTCCAGTTGCTCTCTGCAAGATTCGCTAGCGGTTTCGCTTCAGCCAGTTAATTCGCTCCTCCAGACTAAGAATCAGTGGATCACGCTGGTTAATCGACTGGTCACGGACTCGCCTTACCAGCCTTGTCAGCCTAGCGATCTCGGATTCGCGCTGTGCGCCTGCAGGCGGTAGTGGTGTCTGTGGCGTTCCCAACGTGAGCAGTGCCGAAAGGAGTAGACTGAACATTGAACCTCCACAAAAGGAAGAGGCAGAAAAGAAAAGTGAGGTGAAGGGAGATCTTACCAGGCTCGTTTCCGAATGCAAGCGCTTTCATCATTTTTTCTTATAGACCTGTCCGCGTAACTCCTCGCGGACGCTCATCAGAATCTGGCCGAGCATGTTGCGGCCGCTGCCATCACCACCGTCGCCCCAGTAGGAATCGTTCTCCGTGTGCTCGACGAGCGTGGCGTCGCCGGTGTCGAGCAGCAGCTTCCGCAACTCGGCGTGCTGCGTGAACTTGGCCAGCACCGCCTCGCGCATGATGCCGTCCTTGACCTTCTCCCAGTCGGGCCGCAGTTTATGGGTGCGCGAGCGGCCCATGCGCGCGGCGATCATCGGCGATTTGGCCAGGCGGATTTCCTCCTCGCGCGGCGTGCCGGCGCACTTCTGGGCCTGGAAATAATGCTCGGTCGTCGGCCAGATCATGCCCTTGAGCAACACGGGCGAGCGCCAGAAGTTGGAAAAACAGCCGAACGGCTCGTTGAGGTGATAGAAATTGATGACATCGGCCATGCTCAGTCCTCCGCAAAGTCACAGGTCTTTCCACAGGTCGCGGAACGCCCGCGGCGCCGGCGCCGGGAAGTCGCGC
>CAVVPN010000009.1:0-128044 GCA_963750165.1 uncultured Gemmataceae bacterium
GGTGAAGGAGGCGGACTGGACAGCAGAAGAGATGCCGCTGACCGTGATGGGCAGGCCGGTGCCGGTGTTGGGCACGTTCACGGTTTCGCCGGGGCCGCGGGCGACGTTGGCCGCTGTCACCAGTGGGGCGACCGGGGCGACGGTGAGGGCCTGGCTGAAGTTGGCGGCGAGGGTGGCGCCGCCGAGGGCCTTGACGGCGGTGGTGACGGCCACGGTGTAGTTGCCGGCGGCCACCGGGCCGGCGGTGGCGACGAAGGTGGCGACGTTGGGGTTGCTGGCGTCAATGATAAGCGAGCCCTTGACGCTGCCGCTCGGACCGGTCAGGGTGACGTCGGGCGCCACCGGGGTGGCGCCGGGGCTGTAGTAGAGTTGGGTGGTGCTGGGGTCGATGGGGCCATCGAAGACCAGCTGCACGTAGTTGCCCGAGAGCGTCGCTGAGTCCACCTGGAGGGAACTGACGACGTTTTGGGTGACCTGGGTGGAGGTGCTGAGGCCGAAGGTTCCCTGCATGGCGAAACTGGCGGTGATGGGGTGGCTGCCGACGGTGAAGTTCGCGACGGTGATGACAGCGTTGTTGTTGGCGTCCAGGGTGCCGGTGGCGCCGGGGATGGCGACGCCATTGTCCGACAGCGACACGGTGTCGCCGGTGAGGGAGGCGTCGTTGGCGGCCGCGACGTGGACCTGGAACGCGACCGGCTGGATGGTGCCGCCGACGTTCAGCGCTGGGTTCGGACCCAGGTCCGTGAGCGTCGTGGTCGTCCCGGTGGCGGAGCTGGAGCTGACCGTGAGCGAGTAATTCTGGGTCAGGGTAGCGCCGGCGGCGTCGGTGACGTTGACGGTGAAGGTCGCGGTGCCTGTTCCGGTGGGGGTGCCGTTCACGGTGACCGTGCCCGCGCCGGCGTTGGTGGTGACCGCCGTGGAGGTCAGCCCCGTGGTACCGCCGCTGAAGTTGGTCACGGAGAGGGTGGCGTACGGTGTCGTGCCGCCGCTGACGGTGAGGGTATGATTGTAGGCGTTACCGGCGTTGGCTGTGGGCAGCGTCGTGGGGGCGATGCTCAGGGCCGCGTTGATGGTAACGCTGTAGGTCTGGCTAGCGGCGTGGCCGGTGGCGTCGGTCGCGGTAATGGCGAAGCTAAAGGGACTGCCGCTCGTGGTGGTCGGTGTGCCGGAAATCGCCCCCGTGGTGGGGTTGAGGCTCAGACCCGTCGGCAGGCTGCCGGCCGAGACCGTGAAGCTAAACGCTCCGTTGCCACCCGTGGCCGCGATGGTTTGGCTGTACGGCTGGTTCACCGTCCAGTTGGGGAGGGTGGTCGTGGTGATCGCCTCGACCGTGAGCGCGGCCGGATTGGTGAGGACGCTGCCGACGGCGTTGGTGAAGAGCGCTTCGTACAGATTGCCACTCATGGCCGCAGTGACATTGGCGAGGGTCAGCGTCGTGGAGGTGGCGCCGCTAATCGCGCTAAACGTGGCGCCGCCGTTGGTGCTCACCTCCCACTGCACCGCCGTAGCGCCGCTGGCGGCCGCCGCAAAGGTCGCCGAAAATCCGGCGGTGCTGAACTGGTTGTTCGGTTGGGTAGTCACGACCGGTGGGTTGGTGGCGGTTGTGGTTTGCACAGGCCCGGCGACGGGTTGGATGATGCCGAGTCCATCCTGGGCGATGACATAGAAGGCGTAGGTGTGCTGAACCTGGCCGGTGAACATCGTCGCGGTCAGCGCGGTGTTGGTCAGCAGCGGTGTGTAGCCGCCGCCGTTGTCGGAGACGTAGACGGTATAGCCAACGATGCCGGAGCCGGCGGGGTCGTTGCCGGTCCAGCTCAGGGTGAAGGTGGGCAGGCTTTGCGCCGGTAACGGGTTGATGGAACTGGTCGGCGCCGCCACCGGGGTCTGGAGATTGCCGTTGAAGAAGCTGGCCGAAGCGCCGCCCACCAGGTTCGCGAAATTCGTGAAAGCCACCGAGCCCACCGTGCCGGTGTGGGGGCTGGTGATGACCCAGTTGACGGGGTCGGTGGGACCGTACAGGGTGTCGTTGCCGTTGGCCCGGCCGGTGTAAGCGCTGATGTTGCTGATGCCGCCCGCGGCCCCGCCATAGATCAGGCTGGCAGACAGGTTCTGCAGGTTGACGAAGACCGGCCCACCGGTGTAGCCGGCATAAGTGAGGGTGTTGCTGCCGCCGCCGCCGTTGACCATCCCGGAGATGCTGGGGTTGGCGCCGGTCAAGGCGAAGGTGTCGTTCCCACTGCCACCGGTCAGGCTGCCGATGCCGCTGAAGGAGGCAACCCCGGTCACACTGCCGGCGTTGGCGGCCGTGATCGTCCAGGTGCTGGCCGTGTTGTTGCCCGTCAGAGAGTCGGCGCCGCTGCCGGTGATGGAACCCGTCACACTCCCGCCGTTCAACACGAAGCTGTTCCCGGCCGCGCCGCCCGCCAGGTTCGCGAACGCCGTGAAGTTGACCGTGCCGTAGGTGTTGTTGACGGCGCCGGCGTTGCTGCCCGTAATCGTCCAGGTGTTGAAGGCGGCGGCGCCGGTCAGCGTGTTGGCGGCGGTGCCGCCGACGACGGACTGAATATTGCTCATGCCGCCGGCCACACCCGTGGCCGCGCCGGTGGCCAGGTTGACGTTCACGGGAGTGGTGTAGGCCGAATAGTTCAGGGTGTCGTTGCCGTTGTTGCCCGTGATCGAACCGCTGACCGACGCGCCGTCGCTGAACACGAACGAGTCGGCCAGCGTGCCGGCTGTCAGGCTTTCAAACGAACTGAACGTGGTGGTGCCGTTGACAGTACCGGCATTGGCGCCGGTGATGTTCCAGTTATTGTTGGTGTTGGCTCCCGTGAGGGTCGCGAGGGAGTTGCCGACAAAGTTTTGAATGTTGCTGAAGCCGCCGCTCGTACCGGAGGAGGTAGCCGCGGCGAGGTTGACATTGGCGGCGAAGCTGTAGGCCGAATAGTTCAACGTGTTGCTGCCGGCCCCCCCGTTGATCGAGCCGCTGACAAACTTGCCGTTGCCGAAGTTAAAGGTATCGTTTCCGGAACCTCCCACCAGGTTCTCAAAGGAGGAATACGTCGCGGCGCCCACCGTGCCGCCGTCGGTGTGCGTGATGGTCCAAACGGTGGTGGCGTCCGGGCCCGTAAGGGTGTCGAACGCCGCACCCCCAATAAAGTTCTCGATGCCGGCGAACCCGAAGCTGGTAACGGGTGCGACTCCCGCGGTGACCGTATCGCTGGCGAGGTTGAGACTGATCGGCGTCGTGTAAGCCGAGAAATCAAATGTGTCGGTGCCGCCATTGTCGTTGATCGAACCGGTGACCGAGGCGCCGTCGCTGAACGCGAAGGTGTCGTTGTTGCCGCCGCCGACGAGATTTGCGAACGAAGCGAAGGTGACCGTGCCGTTGACGGTGCCGTTATTGATGCCCGTGATTTGCCAGGCGTTGGCCGTGCCGGGACCGGTCAAGGTGTTATTCGAGGCGGTGCCGCCGAGGAAATTCTGGATGTTGCTGAAGCCGCCGCTGACCGCCGTCGATGTCGCCGTCGTGAGGTTGACGTTCACCGTCGTGGTGAAGGCAGTGTAATCCAGGGCGTCACTGCCGCCGCCGCCGTTGATCGAGCCGGCAAAGGACACACTCGGATTCAGGGCGAAATCGTCATTCCCGGCGCCGCCGATCAGTTGGCCGAACCCGGAGAAAGTAACGCTGTTGTTGATCGTGCCGGCGTTGCCCCCCGTGATCTGCCAGGCATTGGTCGAGTTGGGCCCTTGCAAGGTATTGGAGCCGGTGCCGCCGACAAAGTTCGCGACGTTGGTGAAGCCGCCGCCGACGCCGGTGGCCGAGCTGCCGCCGCCAGGGACCGTGTGCGCGATCGACGGGTTCGAGGTACCCGAGACGCTGGCCAAGGGAATCAGCGTGCCGGCAAGGTTCCCCGTAAAGGTCAACACGTAACTGCTGCCGATCGAGCCGGTCACGGTGACGTTGTTCGCGCCAATGCCGGCCAGCGCTTGCAGGTCCGCTTGCAGGGTGGCTGTGGCAATGTTGTAGTCCAGGCCGGTAAGCGTGTAGGTCTGGCCGCCGATGGTGAGCGCAAGGTTCCAGACGCCCGAGGCGGCCCCGATGGTCACCGTTTGCACGTCGTTTTGCTGGCCCAGGTTGACCGTCACCGGCGCCGCGTAGGCGGAGTAATTCAGCGTGTCGCTGCCGCCGGTGCCATTGATCGAGCCGCTCACCGACGCGCCATTGCTGAATGAGAAGGTGTCGTTGTTGGCGCCGCCGGCCAGATTCTCGAACGATGAAAAAGTGCTGCCGTTGATGGTGCCGGCATTGGCGCCGGTGATTTGCCAGGCGTTCGCAATGTTCGGGCCGGTCAAGGTGTCCGAGCCGGTACCACCCACATAGCTCTCGACGTTGCTGAACCCTCCTCCCACTCCGGTGGCCAGACCGGCGTTCGGGCCCGTGCCGATCATCGTGTGAACAATGGCGGGGGCCGCGGTTCCGGAAACGACGCCGAGCGGGAGGAAAGTGTTGGCCAGGGTTCCCGTAAAGGTCAGCACGTAACTGACCCCCGCCGTCCCGCTCACCGTGACGTTGCCCGCGCCGATGCCGGACAACCCTTGCAACGTTGTTTGCAGCGTGGCCGGGGTAATGTTGAAGGCCAGGTTGCTGGCCGTGTAGGTGACGCCCCCGATGGTGAGCCCGAGGCTCCAGGAGCCCGAGGCGGCGTTGATGGTCACCGTTTGTACGTCGCTTTGCTCGGTCAGACCGACGCTGACCGGCGTTGTCCAGGCGGAGTAATTCAAGGTGTCGCTGCCGCCGGCGCCGTTGATCGAGCCGCTCAGCGACGCCCCGCTGGCGAACGAGAACGTGTCGTTACCGGTGCCGCCCACGAGGTTCTGGAACCCGCTAAAGGATGTCGAGCCGTTGATTGTGCCGGCGTTGGCGCCGGTGATCTGCCAGGTGTTGGTGCTGTTGGCGCCGGTGAGGACATTGCTGCCGCTGCCGCCGACGAAGTTCGCGATGCCGCTGAACCCGCCGCCGACCGCCGTGGCCGTGTCCGTGGCAAGGTTCACGTTGACGGCGGAACCGTAGGCGGAATAGTCGAGCGAATCGTTGCCGCCCTGGCCGGTGATGGAGCCGGTCAGACTACCGCCGGGGAGGAACTCAAAACGATCCGTTCCGGGGCCGGCAATCAGGTCCGAATCGCCGGAGAAAGCAATGCCGTTGACCGTGCCGCTGTTGAGGCCGCTGATGACCCAGGTATTGTTGGCCGTGCCGCCAACCAGGGTGTTCGTTCCCAGGCCGGAGATGGCGGTTTGTGGATCGGGGTTGGGCAGGTAGTAGTTGTTTTTGCCGCTGCCGCCGATGATCGTGTCCGTCCCGGAATCCACCCAGATTTGCACCGGGAGGGAAATCTGGGCGGCGTTAATCAGATCGCTGCCGGTGTGCGTGCGAATGTTGAAACCCGTCACATCCGAGGGCGAATACTGATACGCGCCGTTGTTGAGTTGGAGGTTCACCAGGCCGTTCGCGACCGAGAACACCACCTGATCGTTGCCGGTGGTCCCCTGGACGTACACGCCCAAGCCGGGCAGATGATAAGCGCCCGTGAAGGTTGCCGAATTCAGGTTGCCGGTCGCGTCCAGCGCGTAGACGTCGTTGGGGTCGGCCACGGCGAGAATGTAGTAATTCGTAGACAAATCGTTGACGCCGGCGCCCGGCAGCGGAACCTGGCCCGTTCCCGAACCGATGGTGAAGGTGATGGTGTGCGTCCCCGAAGTCAAGTCCGCCGCATACAACGTCGGCGTCAGAGAAATCGTCGTCAGCAAGGCGGCCGTCGCATCGTACTGGGAATTCAGGGACGTGTAGAAACCAAGGTTGAGCGACGGCAGGCTGCCGACGGCCGAAATGGTGTAGGTCACCGTGATCTGGTTGTTGCCGTTGGTCGTGACCGATTGCATCTGCACGTACTCGGGAACGACGTGGACGAGCATCGTGTCCGTGTAGGTTCCTGCACCGTAAGAGACCGTGATGGTGACCTTGTAGGTGCCGGGGTTCGTGTAGACGTGCGTGTTCGTGAGGGAACTGGTGTTTGTGGACCCGCTGCCGTCGCCGAAGTTCCAGGTGTAGGTGGTGCCGAAGCTGGCGACGCCGGGGTTGGTGAGCACCGCGGTGAACGTGGCCGTGCCGGTGTTGACGGTCTGGTCGGGTCCAAGACTCACGACCGGAACGCCGCTGAAATTGACGCCCGTGGCATTGTGGCCGGCAGTGAGCGTGACCTGCTGTTCCAGGACCGGGAAGTACAAATTGTCGGGCGCGCCGCCCTCGGGGGCGTTGGAACCGTAGGCGCCGATCAACACGTTCGTTCCCGACAGGGCCACGGTGTACCCAAAATTGTCAAACGACGAATTGTTGGGGTCCGTGTAAGATTGCACGAGCGATGTCGAGGAGGTGCTGTATTGGTAAGCCCCGTTATAGCTCCCCACGATCACTTCGGTGCCCGCCAATGCGACAGCAACTCCAAACCCGCTTGACCCGCCCGGCGCCGCGTAGGTTTCGAGGGCTTGATATGGGCTGGAGACGTTGTAGAGGAACGCACCGTTGATGTTTCCGATCAGGAGGTTGCTCCCGGACACCGACACCGAGTAACCAAAATCATAGGTACTGCTGGGTGCCGGGTAGGTATGCAGGAGCGATCCGGAAGTGTTGTACAGGTACACGGCGCCGACGTCACTGCTGACGCCGTAGGCACCCACGATGACGTTTGTCCCCGAAATCGCCACGGAGCTGCCGAAATAGTCGTAGGTGACGCCGTTCACGTCATTCAAAGTGATCCGGGACAGAGAGATGGTGGGGGACGCGGTTCCGGAAACGGTGCCCTGGGGGATCAGCCCCAAACTGGAAGCAAACGTAAGCACGTAACTACTGCCCGCCGTGCCGGTGACGGTGACGTTGCCGCTGCCGATGCCCGCCAGCGCTTGCAGGTTGGACTGCAACGTTGCGGTCGAGATGTTGTAAGCCAGGCCGTTGAGCGTGTAGGTCTGGCCGGCAATGATCAGCGACAGGCTCCAGGTTCCTGAAGAGGTGCCAATCGCCACCGTCTGCACCGCGGTGTTGTAGAGGTAGGCGGCCCCTTTATATCCGTTTACCCCGTCGGCGCCAATGAGGACTTCGCTTCCCGAGACGGCAATCGTGCTGCCGAAAAAGTCGTTGGCCGTCGCGTTGGGGTCCAGGAAGGTTTCCAGCAACTGGCCCGAGGTGTTGTAGAGGTACACAGCCCCACCCGGGCTGACATAGGGGGCACCCACGAGCGCGTTACTGGCGGTAAGAGCCACGGAGGCCCCGAAGTCTCCACCAGCCGGCCCCGACATGGTTGTCAGCAATTGACCGGAATTGTTGTACAGGTACGCGGCATTGTTCAGCGTTCCGATCAGCACGGCACTCGCGGACGCCGCCACAGAGTACCCAAAGTAGTTGTAGTTAGCGCCGTTCGCGTTCTGGAAGGTTTGCTTGCCCGAGCCGGTGTACAGGTAAGCGGTTCCCTGGTAGCCATTTCCGGACAGGCCCTGTGTGCCTTCCTGGACGTAATACGTGCCGGCCGGTTCGTTGGCGAAGGAATAGCTGCCGTTGGCCAGGGTGACGGTCGTGGCGATCTGAGAAAAACTACTGTTCAAGAGGTTGATAGTTCGGCCTTCAAACGGAGTCAACGCTGGCACTTTGCTCACGGAGTTGTTGCCATAATTGGCGATGAAGAGGTTGCCGCTGGCGTCGAACGCCAGGCCGTAGACAATACTCAGGCCGGAGGAGAGGTACGTAGTGGCCGTGGCACCGCCGTGAGTCACCTCGCTTACCGTGTTGTTGCCAACATTGCCGATGAACAGGTCGCCGCTGGCGTCGAACGCCAGGGCGGCGGGATTACTCAGGCCGGAGGAGAGGAACGTGGTAGCCGTGCTGCTGCCGTGAGCCACCTCGCTCACCGTGTTGTTGCCATAGTTGGCAATGAAGAGGTTGCCGCTGGCGTCGAACGCCAGGGCGGTGGGACCACTCAGGCCGGAGGAGAGGAAGGTGGTAGCCGTGGTGGTGCCGTGGGCCACCTCGCTCACCGTGCTGTTGCCAGCATTGGCGATGAAGAGGTCGCCGCTGGCGTCGAAGGCCAGGGACTCGGGACTACTCAAGCCGGAGGAGATGAAGGTGGTAGCCGTGGTGGTGCCGTGAACCACCTCGCTCACCGTGTTGTTGCCAGCATTGGCGATGAAGAGGTCGCCGCTGGCGTCGAACGCCAGGCTGAAGGGGTTGCTCAGGCCGGAGGAGAGGAAGGTGGTAGCCGTGGTGGTGCCGTGAGCCACCTCGCTCACCGTGCTGTTGCTATAGTTGGCAATGAACAGGTCGCCGCTGGCGTCGAAGGCCATGCCGAGCGGGCCAGACAGGTTCGAACTGACGAAGCTTCCGAGAGTGGGGGGCGTGGCGACGGTGCCGAAGATGCTGCCCGTGGGGCTGGCCGTGACCTCGAAACTTTGCGACGCGGTGAGGCCGAAACCCAGGCTGCCATTGCTCGAGTCGTGAGCCGTCACGGTGACCAGGGCGGAGCCGGTAAAGGCGGTGGGAGTGGCGTTGTAGAAGGAAAGTGTCGTCCCACTCACGTAGACGCTCAGGCCGCTGTTGTTGGACTGGGCCGTGAAGGTCACGGTGTCGCCGTTGGGGTCGCTGGCGGTCAGGGACACCGTCGTGCTGAAGGCGGTATAGTCGTTCGCGGTGGGGCTCACGGAAACCGGCGCAATCGGCTGCAACACGGGCGCGCTCGGGTCCACGTCATAGGCCACCGACTTGACGGCCTGGGTCGCCGGGGCCGCGCTGATCTGCTGGCTGAGGTTGGTTAGCAGGGAATTGCGGGTGTCGTTATTGAGCGGGTCGCCCTTCAGGTTCACGTTTTGCAGGTCCGCCAGAGGTGCGGTGACGGGCACGAGCATCACGGCGTCCAACGCGAAGTTGCCGGTGCTGCTGAGATTTTTGGCCTGGACGGTCAGCGCACCCGTGGTTGAGCCCGTGGCCGCCGCCACGTTGACCGTGCCAAGGTTCTGCCAGGAACTGCCGCCGAACGCCAGGCCGACGCCGGCTGACGTGCCCCCCGTGGACGACACGAACGATTGTTGACCGGCCACCGCAGTCTCATTGACAATGGTGGTGAAATTGGGCGGCAAGAGATAAGCCACTTCACCGTTACTCATGCTGGCCGAGGTGACCAGGTTCTGACCGCTGACGGTCGCGCCGAAGTTGAGCAGTGCTTGCGAACTCGGCACGAGTGTGGCGTAAATTTGCCCGACGCCCAGCACGGGGACCCCGTTGATGCTTGCGATTCCCCCCAGGGGTTGCAGCACGGCACCGGCGCCAAGGACGGGGTTGGGGAGAGGTTGTCCACTCAGGTTGGCGAAGAGGACGAGATCGTAGCCGTTGAAGCTTTCGCTGTAATTCCAGGAAATCGGCGTGCTATTGACGGTGACACTGCCTTCGGGGCCCTGGTGAATGCGCGAGCAACACGGCCTCGGCGCCCGGGAAGTTGGGGTTGTTGGTGACCGCCGCGGTGAGCACCTGGGAAGTCAACAGCGCCGACCAGTTCCCGGCATTGCTCTCGCCGCCGAGCAAGCCGTACGTTTGGGCGACAGGGGTGACCGCTGCACTGACCAGGTTGGGGATCATCGGCGATTGGGCGCTGCCCGGCAGGAAGGGGTTGGCCCCCTCGGAGCCAGCGGACAACACGGTCTGGCTCGCTCCGGTCAAGTGGCCGGACAGGCTCGGGGTATTGGTGTTGGAGCCGACAATAAAGCGGCCATTGCCGCCAGCATTGGAGCCGCTGCCGCCGCTGGCATTGACCGCGAACGCCCCGGGAATTTCGACATCGCTGGCCAGCAGCTTGATGGCGCCGCCGGCACCGCCGCCGCCGCCGCCGCCGCTACCGCCGCCGCCGCCACTGCCGCCGTTGCCCCCGGCGCCGCCGTTGGCACCGTTGCCGCCGTCGTAATAGCCCCCGCTGCTTTGGTAGCCTAAGGAACCGCCGCCGCCGCCCCCGCCATTGCCGCTGGACCCCCCTCCATTCCCGGAGGAAGCACTGGTGCCGTTGCCTCCAGTTGCCAGGAAATTGCCGCCGACAAAAATTTGCCCCTGGGCGATGAGTTGCAGGGCGCCGCCGCCGCCGCCGCCGTAGCCGCCATAGCCGCCGTAGCCGCCGTAGCCGCCGGCGCCGCCGCCGCCGCCGCCGCCGCCGCCGCCGCCCCAGCCACCCTGATAGTTGATACCGCCGCTGATGTTGTTGGATGCCATGCCGCCGCCGCCGCCGCCGCCGCCGCCGCCGCCGGAACCGCCGCCGCCGCCACCGCCGCCGCCGCCGCCGCCGCCGCCGCCGCTGCCGCCCGTGATGGCGCTGCCGGAACTGATGTTCGTACCGCCGTATCCAGCGCCGGCGTTGGTGCCGTGGCCGCCGGTGCCGCCGCTGCCGCCAGGACCGCCGGGACTGCCGGGGCCACCCGGACCGCTGCCGGCGCCGTAGCCCCCGGCGCCAGCGGTGCCATAGCCGCCGTAACTGCCCTGGCCACCCGGGCTGCCGCCGCTACCGCCGTAGCCGCCGCCGGAGTAGTTATTGACGCCGCCGCCACCGCCGTAGCCGCCGTAGCCATAGGAGCCCTCGTTGCCATAATTCCCATAGTTCCCGTAATTGCCGTACTGTCCGGGAACCCCTGTTGACCAATCACTGCTGTTGAAGCCGCCATAACCGCCATTGCCGCCAGCTCCCCAGGCATTGCTTTGCGGGTTGTTGTTCGTCTGTGTGGCGCTCGGGCCGTTATAAGCGCCTGGTCCTGCGGCCGCCCCCGCGCCGCCGGATCCCCCCGAGCCATCGTAGCCGCCGTAGCCGCCCCCGCGCCGGCCACCGTTCCAGACGCCGACACATTGAAGGTGGCACTCGGGTTGATGGCCACGTCTCCCGCCACGTTCAGCGACAGGGCGTAGGGGCCGACCACGGTGATGATGTCGTTGCCGATGAGCAGATTGCCCGGGAAGTAAAAATAGGTGATGCCGCCGTTGCCGATGACCGCGGGTTCCACCGAAGCGAAATCGCCCGTCCCGTTCGTGATCTGCGAGCCGTTTCTGTATTCCGTGATGGTTCCCGTGCCCGTGTTGATGGTGACGGACTCCGTCGTCGCCGGCGCCGACAGCAGGTTGACGTTGCCGCTGACGTTCTGGAACAGGTTGGGGATCCCGGTTTGCGTAACCGTGCCGCCGCTGGCGGAGCTGTCGTTGATCGCGTAGCTAACACTCGTGCTGTTGAGTTCCTGCGCGGGCCAGGTCGCGTAGATCGCGTAGGTGCCCGGCTGCAGGTTGCTGAAGTTAAACGTCGCCGTGGCGTTCGTATCCGCCGCCGTATCCAGGCTCGACAGGCCGTCAAACGCACTGGAATCGGGCCCGGTTCCCTGGACCACGCCCGCGGACGTGGTGGTGAAACCTGAAGAGGCAACGTTGACGATTTGCAGGCCGAGCAGGCTCGAGATGTCCGCGACATTCTGGTTGCGCAGCGACAGGTACGTCAGGTCGTGCATGCCGCCGAGCGGGCTGACGTTCTGAACGGCGCCCGCACCCGTCGTCGTCGCGTCGATGCTCAGGAACTGCAGGGCCGCCATGCCCGCCAGGGGAGACAGGTCGGAAATGGTGTACGACACGTTGGCGCGGAGCGAGGTCCCCAGGGAAGAGAATTCGCTCACGGTGTTATTGCCCGTGGAAGTGTAAAGGTCGCCGCTCTTGTCGAGCGCGAGTGCGTAAGGATCAGAAAATGCGGGCATTCCTGCGACGAAGGAAGGGTTGAGCAACGCCCCCGAGGAGGAGTATTCGCTCAACGTACCGCCACCCGAGGCGACATAGAGGTTCCCGTTCTTGTCGAAGGCGATGCTGGTGGGCTCCGCCAATCCTGACACGAAAGAACCATTCAGCAGTGTGCCTGTGGAGGAGTATTTGCTCACCGTGTTGTTGTATTCCGAGGCGACGTAGAGATTGCCGTTCGTGTCGAACGCCACGCCCCACGGGCCAGACACTCCCGAGACGAAAGCAGCATTCACCACGGCCCCCGTGGGGGAGAATTCGCTCACCGAGTTCGCGAAATTGTTGGCGACATACAGGTTGCCCGCGGCGTCGAAAGCGATGTTGATGGGGCCACTCAAACTTGCCCCCGAGGTGAATGACGCATGGAGCAACGCGCCCGTGGGAGAGAATTCGCTGACCGTGTTCCCGTTATAGTTGGCGACGTAGAGGTCGCCGTTCTTGTCGAACGCGAGGCCCACGGGGCCGGACAGTCCCGAGGCGAACGTCGGATTCAGTGAGGCGCCCGTGGGGGAGAATTCGCTCACGGTGCCGGCGGAGTAGTTGGCGACATAAAGGTTCCCCTGAGCATCGACGGCCAGGCCATAGGAGCCGCTCAATCCCGCGGCGACGTTGCCGTCCACACTCAAGGCTTTGAGGTTGGTCAAGGTGGACAGATCGCTCAGACTCGCGATCTGGTTGAAGTCCAGCGACAGGAATTGCAAATTGTTCAGACCGTAAGGCTGACCGTAGTTATCGGTGCCGGGCACGAAGACCGAAAGACTGGAACTGGTCAGCGCGTTGTTGTTCAGGTTGAGCGACACCAGATTGGTGGCGTATTGCAAACCCGTCAAGTCGCTCAGGCCCAGGCCGCTGAGGTCCAACTGCGTCAACGTGGCCATCTCCCCGTCCGTAATGGGGGTGGCTGGGTGGATCGTGCCGTTGAAGTAGGTCGTGAACGGAATGCCCAGGGCCTGGGCCACGGCTTTCTCGAGGGCAGGCGAATCGAACGTCACGGGTTGGTCGAGCGCCGCGGGCTGGTTCGTTTTGACCACCGTTTGGGTGAGCGGCGGACTGGTGAGCGTGTCGCTTGTGCTCATGTCCATCACTTCCGTGGGCTCGGCGATGAACGTGTTGTTGCTCGCGCCGCCAAAGATCTGATTGAGCCCGCCGTTGACGATGATCGTGTCGTTGCCATCGTCGCCAGTGAGGAGGTCGTTGCTCGTGATGGGATGCGTCTTCCCCTGGGCGGGCGGACTGATGGACAGCGTGTAGGAAACTGCGGTTGCCCCACCCTGGGCCGCGATCGGATTGTACACCTCCAGGTAATAGGTTCCGGCCGGCAACTTCCGCGTGTCGATGATCGACTGGCCCGAGGCGAGCAGGCCGCCCTGCGCGTTGTACAGATTGCCCAGGGCGCCGTTCTGGCTGGCAGAGACTTGCAGTCCGGTTGCCGCCACGCCCGCCGGCGCCGTCTGGTTCACCAGCAGGCTCAGTTGCGTGCTGGAGGTTTTCAGCAGCAGCGTCAGCCGGGTGGAGCCCCCGAGCAGGGCGTTCTTGATGACGCTGGTGAGGTTCAAAGAAATCGTGCCGCCGGTTGCCATGCCGGCGCTGAACGTGAAGGAACCGACCAGCGTGGCGGCGGCGCTGCCGTCGGCGCTGGTCACACTGTTACTCCCCTCGGCAGTTTCGGCATACACATTCAGGACATTGCCGGCCTGGTAGGCCGCGCCGAAGTAGCTGAGGTTCAACTGGACGTTCGTGATCTGCGACAGCGGCGTCTGGGCTGGATTGGAGGCATCGAGATCGGGGAGCAGATCGGACAGGTCGAAGTCCAGCACGCCCGTCGTATTGCTGGGCCCGCCGACCGCAAGGCTCCGTGAGGTCAGGAAGTTGCCGTTGGTACTGTCGGTGCCGACAATGTAGTTGCCTTGCGGAGAGATGGCGGTGGCTTCGGAGTAGCTCGATGCATCTCCGAGGTCGGTCATCGTGCCGGTCGAACCGTTGGGCCCTGGAGTCCAGAGGAAGGCGTGGATTGCCGCGTTGCTCGAGGTGTAGGCATAGCCGGCCACCTGGCCAAGATTGGAGATGGCGTAGGCATAACTGTACGTGCCGCCCAACGTACCCAAGTCGGTCATCGTGCCGTTTTGACCGTAGGTCCCTGGGGTCCAGAGGAAGGCATGGGTTGCCGCGTTGCTCGTGGTGGAGGCATAGCCGACCACCTGACCGAGGTCATTGATGCCGTAGGCGTAGCTGTACGTGCCGCCGAGAGTGCCCAGGTCGATCATCACGCCGTTCTGCCACAGGAAGGCGTGGGCCGCCGCGTTGTTCGTGGTGTAGGATTCACCAACCACCTGGCCGAGGTCATTGATGCCGTAGGCGTAGCTGTACGTGCCGCCGAGAGTGCCCAGGTCGATCATCACGCCGTTCTGCCACAGGAAGGCGTGCCATGCCGCGTTGTTGGTGGTTTCGGAATAGCCGGCAACCTCGCCATAATTGTTGATAGCCCAGGCAATGCTGTACGAACCGCCCAGCGTGCCCAGGTTGGTCATCACGCCGTTCTGCCAGAGAAACGCGACAGTCTGGCCGTGAGCCGTGTTGGTAGCGCCAACGACCTGGCCGGCGTCGTTGATCGCCTTGGCAAAGGTCGTGGACGGGGAGGCTTGAGGAAGCGATCCCAGGGAAGTGGCAACGCCGTTCTGCCAGATGAAATCGCCGCCGACGACCTGGCCGGCATCGTTGACGCCAGCCGCATTGGAAAGCAGGTTGTACTCAGCTTGAACCTGGGAGTTGGTCAGTTGTTGGTTGAAGAAAGCCACATCGGCCAGGCTGCCCTGGAAGTTGTAACCTGCTCCATAAGCCCAACCGGAAATGTGCACCGCGGCAGTGACGCTGGGGCTGCCGGACGTGCCAAGTTGTTGCGTGAGCGTCTGCGGCACGCCGTCGATCCACAACTTGTTGAGAGTCACATTTCCATTGTTGAAAACCGCGGTGACGAAGTGCCACGCATTCGCCAGGCCCGTCGAGCTGATGCCGTAGATGTCGCTCTGACCCGTATTGAAGCCGAAACTGCTGCCGGAGAAGAACAGGTCGTAGGTCGTGGCGAAGCCGATCGGCATCACGCTATTGGTTCCGTTCCAATCCATCCAGAAGGACACCGTGTTATAGGCGCCTGCAGTGGTGTTGAGCTGTGGAATGGTGACTGAAACCTGGCCGGTGCCGCTGAAAGAATAAGCGTAGGTGTTCGTTTGCGGCGGTCCGGAATAACCCAGGCTCACGCCGCTGGCGCTGATCGTGCCGTTGTCGCCATCGTTCGACGTATCATGGGCGACCGTGCCGCTGGTCTCACTCAGGGAATAATAGGCCACGGCCCCCTGACCAAGGACGATGCCGCCGTAGCTGGGGCTGGTGAACCCGATGGCGGGGGTGCTCTGCACGCCGCCTGCGCCCGTCACCGTCCCCAGGGCGACCGGGGTCAGGTTCGTGGAATTCGCGGTCACGGCCCCCGGCGTCAGGACGATCTGATTGCCCGGCTGGCCGTCGCCCACCGTGGTGAACTGATACCACTGCGCCGGGTCGGCCGCCGGCGGCCCGGCCACTCCCTGGGCCACGCCGCTGGCGCTCAACGAACCGTTGTTGTGATCGATTGAATTATCGTGGGCCACGGTGCCGCTGCTCTCGCCCAGCGGGTAGAAGGCCACGGCCCCCTGGCTGAGAACGGTTGCGCTCAAGCTCGTGTCCAGGGCGAGGGTGGTGTACTGTGCCTGGATCTGGGCAGCCGCCAGTTGTTGGCTGAAAAAGGCCACATCGGCCAGGCTGCCCTGGAAGGCGTAGAGCGTGCCCGAAGACACCTCGCCGGACAGTCGCGCGGCCGACGTGACGTTCCGCGCCCCGGGTGTGCCGAAGCGCTGGGTGAGCGTCTGTTGCACGCCGTCGATCCACAACTGGTCGAGGGTGACGTTGCCGTTGTTGAACACGGCGGTGACGTATTCCCAGGTGTTGGCCAGACCGGCCGAGCTGATGCCATAGAGATCGGCGTACCAGGTGTTGAAACCGAAACTGCCGTTGTCGAACCAAAGATCGTAATTCGTGAAACCGATCGGCATCACGTTATTGGTACCGTTCCAATCCATCCAGAAGGACACCGTGTTATAGGCGCCTGCAGTGGTGTTGAGCTGCGGCACCGTGACCGACACCTGGCCGCCGCTGAACTGATAAGCCGTGGCGGCGGCGAATTGGCCCGTGAACTGCACGGGTTGATTGGTGCCGGCGCTTGCCAGGCCGCCGTTGGGTTGGTTGGCCAGGAGCGTGGCGCTGCCGGGCGCGGGCAACGACTGTTGCGTCGGCGCGCCGTAAATGACGTAGACCTTGCCCCCGTTCGTGGCAAAGCCGCTGCTGGTGTTGGTATCGACATTGGCCGCGCCGACGAGCAAATCATCGATGCCGTCGCCATTGATGTCAATGTCCGGGCTCAAGGGCAGGGTGCCCAGGTTGTCGCCCGCATTGACACCCTGGAGCACGATGTTGGCCAGGCCAACATTGACCGGACCTGCAAGAGCGGATAGCAGAGAGAGAGACAGGTTGCCACCAAAGGAGACGACAAATGGGCCGCCCGGGTTGCCCGTGACGCTGACGCTGCCCGCCCCACTCAAGGCCGGGATGGAACTGAGGTAGGTCTGAAGCGTGGCCGCGGTGGTGGCCGAACTAAAGGTCAAACTTCCCGCGGACGCCGGCACGCCGTTGTAGGCCAGGGTGACGGAACCGGAGGCGGCGGTGAAGGAGATCACGTCGGCGGACAGGTATAGCTGCGCGTCGCCGGCGAACTGCTGGGAAGCTGCCGAGAAGATCCACACCTGCCCTGCGGTTTGCTGATTCAGCACACTACCGCTGGCGCTGTACAAGGACATGAACGTCTCGCCGACCGCCAGGTCCTCCTGGCTGCCGCCGTTGAAGTTGCCGGCCGTGACCGACAATGTTCCGGTGGTGACCAGCGTGTAGTAACCGTTGTACAACTGATAGGATTGCTGCGCGGCGGACACGGTCAGCCCCGCTTGTTGCTCGGCCGGGGTGAGCTGGTACAGCGTGAAATTCGCGCTGGCCGGCCCGACCTCGATAATGCCCGGGTGCTCCAGCAGAGCCGAGCCGTAGTAGCCGAGCACGCTGCCCTGCTGAAGGACGGTCCCTTCGGCGTCGCGGGTGAAAACGAAGTCGCCGTAGCCGTCACCGTTCAGATCGCCCGTGGCAAACACGTTGATCAGGCCATTGCCTTGATAAATGAGGCGTGCGTTGCTGAGCGATAAGGTCGTGGTCACGGCCGCGGTTTGGCCCGTGAACAGATAGGCGCGCGACACCTCAAAGGAGAGGGGGTTGGTCCAGCCGGGCACGGACGAATTTGAGTACAAGAAATTCGGGACCAGGAACATCACGTCATCGAGCCCGTCGCCGTTGACGTCGCCCACCACGGTTGTCTGAACCTGGTAGTTCGTATAGGCCGAGAACGACAGGCCGTCCGGATTATTTGCCGCTTCCTGCGCAAACTGGATGGCCGCCGCGATCTGGCCGTCGGGCGAAAAAGTGATCAAGGCATTGCCGGCGGACAACACCGCGCCGGCCGCCGCGTTCTCACTGGTATGGCCGTCGAACGCAATCGTGTTGCCGTCGAACAGGTAGGCAATCTGTTGCGCTCCACCGTAATAGGTCGCCGAAATCAGCAGGTCCGCGTAACGTTGGCCAACCATATTCAGCGCCCCGGTCCAGTTCAGCGCCGACACCTGGAGACCGCTGTTGCCGATCTGGGCGTAAGTCAGATCGATATAGCGGACGCGGTTGGGGTTGGCGGACAACCAGGCCTGGTTCAGCACCGCCGGCCAGGCTCCCGCCGTATTGGGATCGCCCGCATCGCTCAGGACGACCGTGATCACCCATTGGGAGCCGTTGTTCGTATAGAACACCAGGTCATTTCGGCCGTCGCCGTCAAGGTCGCCCGCGCGTTGCGCGGCCGTGAAGTGCAAGCTCGGATCAATCACCATGTTCGCTTCGCTGGTGATGCTGCCCTCACTCTGAATGTTGACCGAGCCGAAGAGCACGTAACTGTAGTTAGAACTGGTGGCGCCGCTGCCGCCGCTGACGAGCAGGTCCGGTTGGCCGTCGCCATTGATGTCGCCAACGTTTTGCACCTGGGACAGTTGTCCGTTTTGTTGCGTACCGTCCAGGGCAAAAGCGTTGCTGAGCGACGGATTGCCATTTGCTGCAAGGTTGACGCCGGTCGGCCCTGTCCCTGTGGAGGACAGGTACTGCGTGGTCATGGCGTAGACGTAGGGTTGCGGCGGCTGGGGCGTCGTCACCACCGCCTGGACGGGTTCCAGAAACTGTCCGTAATAGACGTCCACGCCGACATTGCCGGCATCGGCCAGGGCCACTGCGGGCAGGGTCTGGCCGGCCGCATTCGTCAGAGCGCCGATGCCGCCAAACAGGTAAGCCGGCGTAGAAACCAGGCTATTGGTAAAGGTGGGCTGTTGCTGTTCAAATACCAGGTCGGGGATGCCGGTCGCCAACTCGGCACGAATCGTGTTACCGCCCAGGAACTCGGCGCCGACGTTGTGGGTCTCCGTGGCGACGGTGGATAGGTTCAGGATCGAGCGCCCCTCGAGGATGGAACCGCCCAGGTTGGCGGTGGCGCCGCCAGTCACGTTAACCATCCCAAGAGCCGTATGCACGATCGACGGATTGGCCGTTCCAGAGACGGTGCCCAGAGGAATCAAGGTATCGGCCAGCTTCCCCACAAAGGTCAGTACGTAATCGATTCCCGCCGTACCGGTGACAGTGACGTTCCCGGCGCCAATGCCGGCCAACGCTTGCAGAGCCGTTTGCAGGGCGGCGGGGGTGATGTTGTAACTCAAGCCGGAAAGTGTGTAGCCCTGGCCGGCGATGCTCAACGTAAGGTTCCAGGTGCCCGAGGCGGCGCCGATGGCGACCGTCTGCACATCGTCCTGGGCGCCGGGAACACCCGCGTACTGGCCGTACGAATACGATGACACCGTGAGGCCCAGAGCCGTCGGCAGCGCGATGGCCTGGTTGGGATACGGGTTTTGCACAGTTGGGCTGTTCGCCAACAGCGTGCTCAGGGTGGTGTTGGTGAAGGTGCTGCCGCCGAAGACGACGAAGTCGCCATAAATCCCGTTCACGACCAGGTCCGCGGATCCATCGTTGTCCAGGTTGCCCACGCCGACGAGCGGCTGTCCTTTGAACGGGAACGGATTGGCACCGAGTTGTACAAAGCTGGTACTGATCGTGGCCCTGGCCGAGGAGGCCGCCAGGGTACTACCGACGCCGGTGAAGACGCCGCCGCCCGCGAACGCGCCGTTGCCGGTGGAGGAGACCAGCTGGAACGTGGTCGCGGTCACACTGGCGATGGTCCAGGTGCCATTGGCCGCGGTGTTGCCGGTGACGCCGGCAATCGTTACCGTTTCGCCGTTGACCAACCCATAGGTGCTCGCGGTGGTGATCACAATGGGCGAGGCGTTGCTGGCCCCCGTGATCGAACCATAGCCGGGTGCGCCGTCGAAAAGTTCAACACTGGTCGTGCCGCCAGAAGATTGGGCCAGGGCAATGGCGTCATTGCCATCGGCGAAGAAATTGCCGACGCCGGCACCGCTGAACGTCGCCGACGAGGTCGTTTGGTACTTGGCGTTGGCCTGGCTCACGTTGACCGGCAACGGCAAACCCTGCACCTGCACGTTGTCCACGTACCAGCCGGCATAATCGTTCACGTAAGCGTCAACGCTGTCGAAGGAAAAGCGGAGGTAGACGCTTTGTCCCGCGTAAGGCGCCAAATTGAGGGTGGCGGTATTCCAGCCGGAGACCGACGTCGCCTGCCGGTTATCGGTGAGCGAGGTGGAATTGTTGCCGGTGAAGGTGCCGCCGCTCACGTAGGCGCCATTGCCGGTGCTGCCCACCAGCTGGAACGTGGTTGCCGAGACGTTGGCGATGGTCCAGGTGCCGTTGGCCGCGGTGTTGCCGGTGACTCCGGCGATGGTGACGGATTCGCCGTTGATGAGGCCGTAGGTGCTGGCGGTGGTGATGACAATGGGACTGGCGTTGCTCGCACTCGTGACGGAGCCGCTGCTGGCCTGATTGTCGTTCGTGGCGAGGTTCGACCACGTGGTGCCGTTGGTTGAGATTTGCACGCTGGCCTGGTCGTAGGGCTGGTCGTACTCGGTGCCCAGGAAGTAGTTGAAGGACAGGGTCGGGGAGGTGTAGACGGGCAGGGTGATCTGGGGGGAAGTCACATAGCCGCCGACATGCGTGGCGACTCCCTGGGCGTTTCTGGCGTCGTATGTTTGAGTCAGGTTCTGGACGCTTGGGCTCGCCGTGCCGGAGACGGTGGCCAGCGGAATCGTGGCCGTGGCCAGGGCGTTATTGAAGGTAAGCACGTAACTGGTTCCCGCGGTGCCGGTCACCGTGACGTTGCCCGCGCCAATGCCAGACAACCCTTGCAAAGTGGTTTGCAGCGAAGACGTGGACACGTTGTAGGCCAGGTTGCTGGCGGTGTAAGTTTGACCGCCAATAATCAACGACAGGTTCCAGGTCCCGGAAGTGGCGTTGATGCTCACGGCCTGCACATTTTGCTGTCCGAAGTACAGGCTGTCGGGGAGGCTGTCGGCGGCGGTCGGGCTGACGTGCCACAGGTTCGTGGGTGTCACGCCCATGCCATCGACCGGCAAGGAACTCAAGGTGAAACCGTTGGTCGTACCGTTGTCGAAATTGGCGCTGAAGACGTTCTGAACCGCATTCAACGGCCAATTGGTCCGGCCGTAAAACAGATAAGCGCCGGTGCCGGCCCCGCTCGTCTCGTTGGTCACGAGCACGTCGGCGATGCCGTCGCTGTTGACATCGCCGATGCTGTTGGCCATGGCCTCCAGGCCCGCGCCGCGGATGACGACGTTGGCGGCGGTGAGCAGGTTGACCACGCCGGAGAAGCCGTTCTTGTTGCCGAACAGGATGTACACCCCCGCGTCGTTGAACGGTGTGCTGGTGCCGGAGGTGATGGTGACGATCAGGTCGGGGATGCCGTCGCCGTTGATGTCGCCGCTGACGCCGATAAAAGCCTGCGTGGAGTACGTGGATGCATTCAACAGCGGCGCCGGCAGTTTGAGCAGGAAGGTGTTGCCATTGCCCAGGTGGATCTGGGCATAGGAGGGATTCAGATAATCGCCGGGGTCCGTCACGCCCGTCAGGGAACTGGGGGTGGTGAGCGAGGTGTTGTCGGCAACGCCGGTGACGTAGGCCGCCGTGCCGCTGCCATCAATGGCCCCCACCGGAATCACAACCGGCACAAACGCCTGAGCCGGCACTTGCTGTGCGGGCGTCACCGTACTGTCGGTAAAGCTTTGGGAAATCACCTGGGTGTTCGCGCTGCTGGCGGGAACGTCGATGGTGTGGCCCTGGTTGACCAGTTGGATCGTGTAATTCACCACCTGGGAAGAGGAGACGCTTCCGGTAACTTCCAGCAGGTACTCCGTTGGCACACCCGCGAAGTCGGCGGCGGGCACATATTGCCCGGTGCCGGTTGCCGCGAACAGATAGACCGAGGGCGTAAAACTGCCACCGGTACCCGCAATACTAGCGGTCACCTTGATCATCTGGCTGGTCAGGTAGCCGAGTTGGTCGCTGCCGAAAGCATTTTGCGGAGTAGGCGGCTGGATCAAGAACCAGTCGCCGCCGGTGGTCAAACTCGTGTCCTGGTTTTGCAGGGTCAGGCCGCTGATAATTTGGCCGGACCACAGGGCGGCGCTGGGCAACGTGGCCGCGTGCGTCGCGGTGTTGTTGCGATAAATGTTGTTCCCCTGGACCACGTACTCGTAGGCGTCCGACCCGGTGCTGTAGTTGTTGACGATCAGGTCGTCGCCGCTGCCGCCGTCGATCGAATCATTGCCGCCGCCGCCAAAGAGGATGTCGGCGCCGTCGCCGCCGTTAATGCTGTCGGCCTCGGGGCCGCCAAAAATCTGGTCGTCGCCGCCTTCACCGTTGAGCACCAGGGGCATGGGGAAGACGCCGAGCGGCAACGCCGTTGACTGAATGCCGGACTGAACGTTGCCCGGCGAGCCGACCGAGGGGTCATAACCCGGCAGACTGATGGGCGGATTGTTCGGATCGAAATTGGGCAGGAGCGGGTCGTTGATGTTGAAGTTCGCGTCGGCGTGGATGACATCGTTGCCGGCGCCGCCGTTGATGACCGTTTGCTGCACGTTGACTGCGGTGTACAGGCCGAAGTCCCACAACGGCAGACCGGTCGCCGGGTCGGTCTCGAACGTCTGGTTGGCGACGTCCCAAACCTCGGCGCCCAGTTCCCAGTAGCTCAGGACGGTGTTGTAATGCAGGGCGACGACATTGGGAATCGGCCGGCCTGAACTATCCAGGTTGCCGCCCTGGTAGACGACCTCGTTAAAGCCCGGGCCGCCGTCGAAGTACTCGGTCAGGCCGGAGAAGGGATTGACGCTGCCCGGAATGACCTGCAAGATGTCGTCGCCGTTGCCGCCCCAGATCAGGCTCTGCTGGCCCACGTCCGGCCCGGCCGAAAGCACGTCATTGCCGTTGCCGCCGAAGATCCAATCGTCGCCGGCGCCGCCCTCGATGGTGTCGTTGCCGTCGCCGCCCATGAGGATGTTGCGCTGCGGCCCGGCCGACGCCGTTCCCAGGTTCAAGGTGGTCGGCGTCTGCGAGGCCGCCTGTGTCTGCGCCTGTCCCTGAAGGGTGAAAATCAAACTGTAGGTCGTCTCCGCCTGGCCCTGCGAAGACACGCGCAGCCAGTAGGTGGTGTTCGGGTTGAGCTGGGTCAGGTCGATGTAGTTGGCGAGAACGGTACTGTTGGGAATGGTGTTGTTGGTAATCAGATTGCCGTTCCGATCGTAGATTTGCAAAACGATCTGGTCGATGCCCTCGCCGTTGGTGCTGGAGACGGAAAGTTGGTCGCCCATCTCGGGCGCGTACGCCAACTGGAATTTGAACCAGGAGTTTTGGTCGGGGTTAACGAGTGTCAACCCCTGGAACTCCGTGCCGCCGGTGAGGTTTGCCCCCATCCCGGAAAACTCACTGACGGTGCCGGTGCCGGAGTTCACGACGTAGAGGTTGCTGTGCGCGTCGAACGCCAGGCCCCAGGGCAGGTTCAGGCCCGTCACGAAGTTCAAATTCTCCAGGGTTGCTGTAATCGTGCCGCCGCCGCCGTAGGCCCCGTTGCCCGTCGTACCGACGAGCTGGAAGGTGGTCGGGGTCACGTTGGTGATGGTCCACGTGCCGTTGGCGGCGGTGTCGCCGGTCACTCCGGCAATGGTAACCGTTTCGCCGTTGCTCAGGTTGGCGGTGCTGGTCGTCGTGATGACAATCGGGCTGGCGTTGCTGGCGCCCGTAACGGTGAGCTTGCCGCCCGGGGTCAACTGGGCGACACTATTGAGACTGGCGTTGGCCGCATACAGGTTGCCCGCGGTGTCAATGGCCAGCCCGGTCGGACTGCTTAACCCTGTGGCGAAATAGGCGTTGAGCAAGGCCCCGGCACCGCTGTATTCGCTGACAATGTTGCCGTTGGCGGCGATGTTCGTACCCACGCTGGCCACGTAGAGGTTCCCTTGCTTATCCAACGCCAGGGCCGTGGGATTGGTCAACCCCGTAATGAACGACAGATTGAAGGTCCCGCCGACCGTGAGCTGGCTGACGAAGCCGGTGGTGGTGTTATTAACAATGTCGAGATTACCGAAGGGATCGAAAGCCAAAGCCAACGGGTCCGAGAGCCCAGCGATCTCGGTAGCGGTCACGGTTCCCCCGCTCGAGAGGGTACTGTTCCCGGTCGATCCCACGAGTTGGAAAGTGGTCGCGGTCACGTTGGCGATGGTCCACGTGCCGTTGGCGGCAGTGTTGAACAGGACTCCAGAAACGGTCACCGTTTCGCCGTTGGTCAGCCCGGCGGTGCTGGTCGTGGTAATGACAATGGGGTTGGCGTCGCTCGCGCTCGAAACGGCCAGGGTGAGGGCGGTCACCGGCGTGCCCGCGGCGGAGAACTTGGCGACCGTGCCGTTGCCCGCGTTGCCGTTGCCCGCGTTGGCCACGTACAGATTGCCCGAAGCGTCGAAGGCGACCGCCGTGGGGTTCGACAGGCCGCTGATGAACGCGGTGTTGATCGGCGTGCCGGCGGCGGAGTATTCGGCGATCGAGTTGCCGCTGTTGCTGACCGCGTAAAGGTTGCCCTGAGAGTCGAACGCCAACCCCTGCGGAGTGCTCAGGCCGGCGGCGAAGGCGGATTTGATCACGCCGAAATTGTAAGCGGTGGCCTGCGTGTTGTTGCCGAGCGCGCCCTCCGCCTTGTCCGGTTGCAGCGGCGGGCTGTAGTTCTCTATCGTTGCCGGCGTCGTGGGCCCTGTCGTCCCCGGCAGGTTGAACTCGAACTGGTAGTAGGTCGGCGTCTCCTGAGTGATCGGCGTCTCATAGATGTGAATGAAGTAAGTCGTGCCGGGGATCAGTCCGGAGAGGTTGATCGGGCCGGTCAACGGTGTCGTGCTGGCGATCACAGTCGTCGTGGTGCCTTGCTGCGCAAAGATCCATTACCATGCTGGTGGGCACGACCGGAAGGTTGACGCCGCTGGCGAACGCCAACGACGCCGTTGGGGGGATAACGGTGCTGCTGGCGGCGGCGGCGCTTAGCGAATAGACCGCGCTGCTGATGCCGCTCGCGTACAACACCTCGGAGCCGGAGGCGCCATTGGCGGCCGTCAGGTAGAGGTTCCAGGTGTCGCCGCTGGGAAGTTGCGGCAACGTTACCTGCGGGATGTTGCCGGCGGCGACGGTGAATTGTGCCGACTCCGCGCTGGCGACCGTTTCCCCATTGGCGGAAACGTAGGTGTATTCCAGGAAGTAGGTGCCGGCGGCCAGGGAACCGCCCGTGACGCCGCCGCCCGTGGGGCTTACGGTTGCGGCCGCGGACTGGGACAGCGAAAAGCTGTACCAGTCCTGGTCGGTCGGGCTGTCGATGGTCAGGCCCTGGACCTGCGTGGTCGCGACGATGGGTCCGGTGGTGTTCGTGGACGGCCCGAGCGTAAACGCGGACGCTTGCGTGTCGTTGCCGCCCTTCGCGACCTCGGTCTGGTCGGGCGCCGGGCGCCCAGGTTGACCGTGCTGGTGGAGCCCTGGATTTTGAAGTCGAGCTGGTAAATGGTCGGCACCAGGTTGTCGTAGACCTTCAGATAATAAGTCGTCCCCGGGGTAAGCTGGGAAAGGTCGATCTCGCTCAAACCTTCCGTCATTTCCAGAGGGTTGCCGTTCGACCCGAGAATCGGATTGCCGTTGGCGTCGCACACCACGACCACCAGGCCATCGGTGACGGCGATGCTCGTCGCCGTCAGCTGGCCCTGGACCGTGTCCGGCAATGGTGCTTGTGGAACGGCCAGCGAGAACGTGAACCATTCCTGAGCGGTGGGGCTGGCGAGGCTGAGGCCCGAAAATACCTGCGAGGCCGAGATGGGGGAGACCGGGGTCAAGTTGTACGCCGTCGCCGGGGTGGAATCGCCTGTCGTGCCGGTGCTGTTGAGGCCGGACGTCTGGTCGGGCAGAATGGTATTGCCCGACTGCACGGTGATGAGGTCGTCACCGGCGCCACCGTCCACCCAGACCGGCTTCTGGACGGTGGGACCGATCGTCACGGTGTCATTGCCGCCCAGGGCGTCAATGATAATGGCGGCATAGTCGCCTTCGGGGGGCAACAAACCGCCAAAGCCCGTCAAATTCGTGGCCGCGTAATTGCCGTCGTCCAGATCCTGGAGAGTCTGCTTGGCCGCGGTCGTGTTCTGGCCGGCCAGTTGCGAGACATCATAATAAAGATCGGTCGGGTTCCAGATGAGATTGCCGGCCGAATCGAGGGCGGCAAAATCCAGCCGCACCTGGGCGTCGAAGCTGTAATTGCCGTTGTTATTGGTGAGGCGGGTGATCAATTCGTGGCCTTGCAGGTAACCCGGTTCGGTCACGTAGTCCACCGTGATCACGTCGTTCGCGTTGGTGCCGCTGTAATACCAAACGTTGTCGAACGTCTGCGCGTACTGCAGCCACGCCGCGCCGCCGTCGCCGCCATCCCTGCTGACGAAGGACATGCCGTCGTTGCCGTAGAGGTAGTCGGTGCCGCCGTTCCCGTCCAGGAAATCCAGGCCGGTGCCGCCCCACAGGAAATCGGTGTTGGCTCCGCCGAGCATGCGGTTGTAACCGGTGTCCTCGACGGTGTTCTGGCCCAGGCTGTCATCGGTCGTCAACAGTCCGGTCGTGCCGACGAAAACACCGAAGCTGCTGGTGGTGATCTTGAGCGTCTCGTTGGTCCCGCCGGCGATCGTGGTTAGCGTCAGCAGGTTGCCGCTAGTTCCGGCAGTTACCAGCGTGGCCAGCCCCGCGGTGGCCAGGGCGGAGTTGATCTCCGTGATCAGGTTGGCCAGGCTCGTGTTGCTCGAGGTCGTGGCCGCGGCCAGCGACACCCACACCGGATTGGCGCCGTTGACGCTCAGGGAGAACCGGACCGCCTCTGTCAACACGCCATTGGCCGGCGCCGGGAAGGCCCCGACGAGCTGCGCCGGGCCGTTGTTATCTGATCCGGCGGCAGTTTGCGCATTCTGGAAGTGGAGCTGGTTGACCGCGGCGTTGACCCCGGGAGCGGCTACCTGCGTGCCCTCAAGGGTGTCAAGCGTGGTGGCGGCGGTCGTGGAAATCTGTAGCCATTGTCCCGCGCCCGCCTGAATCGTTGACAGCGTGATGGTATTGCCGGTCTGGCCGGTCTGGCCGGCGACGATTGTGTTGCCCAGACCAGCCACGGCCAGGGCGCTGTTGATCTCATCTACCAGGTCGGCGACGCTGGTGTTGGTCACAGTTTCAGCGGCCGGGATCGAGACGGTCGCCACGTTCGCCTGGCCTGCAGTGGTCAACGTAAAGCTGGCATCGGTGGTGAGGACGCCGTCCGCCGGGGCGTCGGCCGAACCGGTGATGACGGCCGGCTGGCTGGCGCTGCCCACGCCGTACTGGCCGTCGCTGAAGTGGAACTGCGTGACGACCGGGCTGGGATCGTACGACCAGGCGAACATCTCATTTTCTCCCGGGCCGCCGATGAGGTCGTCGTTGCCCGGGCCGGCAAACAGTCGATCAACGTCGCCGACACTGCCGTTTTCCAACGGCTGGGGATTGCCGCCCCACAGGCTGTCATTTCCGGCATTGCCATAAAGGATGTCGTTGCCGGGGCCGCCCATCAGCTGATCGTTGCCACCCGAGCCGACCAGGGTGTCGTTCCCGCTGCCGCCGTCAATAACACTGACAAAACCCGGGTTGGTGACGGCCATTGCCGCCACGTCTACCGCGTCCGTTCCCTGTTCAAAGCCGAGGTAATCGTTGCCGCCATAGCCATAAATCTGCATCTGTTCGACGAGCGGCTGGCTGGTGGGCTTGGTGGGGTCTACCCGCCAGGCGATGGGGATGACGCCGCCGTCGTAGTTCACGATGAGGCGGTCTTGCGAGGTGGCGTTGTTGGTGAAGCCCAGCACGGTCCGGGCTAGGCTGTTGGTTCCGGAGATGACGAAACTGGTCGTGTGACCGATGCCCACGGTGCCCAGTCCGATGGTTTGCGAACCGGGAACTTGCCCGATCAGGTAGGCAAACACTTGCTGCGGGTTAAAGGCCGCCGCCAGGGCCGCGTTGAGCGCGTTGACGAGCCCCTGCGGCGAGTTCACCGTGGGGTTCTGCACCACGACGTTCACCGGCGTTTGTGTGCTGGTGCTTGGTATCAAGAGACTGAAGGTCGCGGTGTTCCCCACACCAAACAGGACGTTGGCGGGGATGACGGCACTGGCCACGAGGAACTGTACTTCACCCAGGGTAATGTTGTCGTTCTGCTGCGTGCCGTTGATCAGCAGGATGTTGGTGGCTTCGTCGTTGACGCTGAGCCCTTGCTGACCGGCGGCGAAACCGAGTTGTGTCTGAGCGGCCCCGAGATTCACACCGTTCTGAATGGCAATGGTGACGCCGTTGGTCGGATTCAGCGGCGCGAACGCGATGGCAATGCCGCTGCCGATCTTGGTCGTTTCCGCGACGATCAGGGAGGAGAGCTGCGGGGAGCCGGCCAGGGCAAGGTTGATGTCCGCCACCAGGTCGTTCACGGTTTGGTTGGCGCTGGTGGCCGAGGCGGGGACCATCACCGTAGCTTGCACCGGCGCACTGCCGTTTTGGGTCACGGTCAGGGCGAAGGTTGCCGTCGAGGACAATTGACCGCTGAGCGGCGCGGTGAGGGTGCCGGTCAGCAGGTAGGGGAACTGGCCGTTGATGTCGTCGTTGCCGACATTCGCGTAGGTGGGACTGACGTCGGCGACGAGGACGTCATTGGCGCCGCCGCCGTACACGGTGTCGGCGCCGTCCTGGCCCTCAATGCGGTCGGAGGAAGCACCGCCGTAGATGAGGTCGTTGCCGCCGCCGCCGTACAGCATGCTCTCGCCGCTGCCGCCATAGATGGTGTCGTTGCCGCCGACCGTGGCTTCTTTCGGGTTGAGGGCGAAGTTGGGGCCGGCGAGCGCGTCGCCATAGATGGTGTCGTCGCCGGTGTCTCCGGAGAGGAAATCGTTGCGGACATTGCCGTACAGGAAATCGTCGCCGGGACCACCGTAGAGGGCGTCGCCGAGTTGATTGTCGGGAACCGCCGTCGGCGCCCAGGCATACACCGTGTCGTTGCCGGTGCCGCCGAAGACCCGCTCACCGGTCTGGATGTTCGTGCTGTCGAGACTACCCAGGCCCGGACCGGCAAAGAGCGTGTCATCGCCGTCGTCGCCGTAGACCTGGTAGATGCCGACTCCGGCATGGATGATGTCGTTGCCGGCGCCGCCGCGGAAGATGCCGAAGCTGGCGCCGGTGGCGCCGGTAATGAGGTCGTTGCCGGCGCCGCCATCGACGTAAGAACTGCCCAGGCCGCTGGTGAGCGTGTCGTTGCCGGCACCCCCGAACACAATGCTGTTGCCGACGCCGGCCTGGATGGTATTGGTCCCATCGACGGCGGCCCCATTGTAGCTGCTCAGAAACAGGGTGAAGTTGCCGTCCGGCATCTGCGTGGGGTCAAGGCTGCTGCGGTAACGGGGAGCCAGGCCGGTATAGGTCGTCCCCTGGCCACTCGTCACGCTGACGGTCAAGGGCTGATTGATCCAGGTGATGTTGCCGTTGAACACGACATTGAAGGATTCATCGTAGCCGATGCCGGTGGCGTACACCGAGACACTCCCGACCACGCCGTTGATGCTTCGGTTGATGCTCGACAGACTGTTCAGCGCGTTTTGAATGTTCGTGGCGTCACTGGCGGTGCCCGTGTAAGTGATGGAGCCGGTGCTGACGCCTCCGAACGACAACTTGAACACGCTCGCGAGGTTCGTCCCGGTGGCGGGAGACAGGTTCAGGAGGTGGATGCTGTCGCCGACGTAGATGAGCGGGTAGAGGGTGTAGTAATCGTAGGGCATCCCCGTCCCGCTGTTGATCCAGGGGTTGCCGCCGAAGATCAGGTCGTTGCCGGTGCCCGCGGTGATGGAATTGTTGCCGGAACCGCCGCTGATGAAGTCGTTGCCGGCGCCGCCCTGAATCGTGTCGTAGCCCTGTGCTCCGTAGATGATGTCGCCGGTGTGGACGGGGCCGGGGAAGGTCACCGTGGACACGGTGCCGGTAAAGGACAGGGTGGTGCCGGTGATCGTGACGTTTGGCTCGACCCAGCTGGTCGAGGTGGCGCCGTTGCCGGCGTAGATGCGGTTGCTGCCATTGCCTGCGAAAATGATGTTCTCGCTGCCGCCCTGGCCGTAGATGGTATCCTGGCCCGAACCCCCCAGGATCGTGTTGACGCCGCCGTCGCCGTTGGGGACGCCCGGAGCATCGGCATAGATAAAGTCCGGATTCGACGGCGTTCCGATGATATAGTTGCTGCCCGAACCGCCGTAGATGGTGTCGCCCGCGGCCGCGGCAACCGCTGCCGCGGCGCTAATCCGGTCGTCGCCTTTGCCGCCGAAAATGATGTCGTTGTGGGGGCCGGCGGTGATGGAGTCGTTGCCGGGGCCGCCAACGAGATAGTTGCCGAACAGGCCGCTGCCCAGATTGATGCCGGAACCCGTGCCGCCGACGATGGAGTCGTTACCCGTGCCGCCGATGATGCTGTCGCTGCCACTGCCGCCGTAGATCGAGTCGCCGCCGTCGCCGCCATAGATGGTGTCCTGGCCGCTGCCGCCGTAGATCTGGTTATGCGTGCCGCCGGTTCCGTAGATGGTGACGTGGGCGCCGTTGCCGCCATGAATGATGTCCTGGCCGCCGTCGCCGTCGGGCGCCGCGGGGGCGTCAGCGTAGATGAGATCGTTGCCAAGCGGACTGCCGGTGATGGTATTGCTGCCGGAACCACCATAAACGGTGTCCTGAGCGCTTTGGCTGGCGTCGATGGTGTCGTTGCCGGCGCCGCCGTAAATGATATTGGTGCTGCCGGCGCCTGCGAGAATGTAATCGTTGCCGGCGCCGCCCGTAATGGAGTTGTTGTTGCCCGTGCCGCCGTAAATTTTATCGCCGCTGGGGCCGGCGAAGATGGTGTCGTTGCCGGTGCCGCCGTGAATGATGTTGGGGCCATTGCTGCCGTAGATGACGTCGGTGCCGGCACCGCCATAAATGGTGCTCTGGCCGGTGTCCGAAGCGGCCGCTTTGGGAGCGTCGCCATAGATGGTGTCGCTGCCGCTGCCGGCAATGATGCTGTTGTTGCCGGCGCCGCCGTAAATCAACACGGTGCTCTGCGCTGAACCGGCGCCGGCGTTGATGGTGTCGTTGCCGGCGCCGCCGTAAATCATGTCGCTGCCGCTGCCGGCGGTGATGCTGTCGTTGCCGGCGTCGCCGTAGATCGTGTCGTTGCCGCTGCCACCGGTAAAGGTGTCGTTGCCATCGCCGCCATCGAGGTAGTTGGCGCCGCTGCTATGGCTGACGTCGATGGTATCGTTGCCGCCATTGCCCTTGATGTTGGCGGAACTGACGCCGCCGTTGTCGGCCTCAACGATGTAGTCATTGCCCGGACCGCCGACCAGGACGTCGGTGCCGCCGCCGCCGATGATGGTGTTGGGGCCCGAGCCGCCGGTGAGCTGGTCGTTGCCGGCGCCGCCGACAATCGTGGCGGGCACCACGACGCTTGGGTCCAGCGTGATCTTGTTATTGCCGTTGCCGCCGTCCACGTAAACGCCGGTGACCTTGTGCGGATCGCTGGCGGCGTAAGCGGCCATGGTCTCGCCGGCGGGCAAACTGCTAGAGTTAATGATCCCCAGGCTGTCATAGTCCTGGACCTGATTGTTCATGTCCACTTCCATGATGCCCGTGGGGGCGCCGTTAAAATCCAGCTCCTTCACCAGGACGGCATCGTTGTTGCCGTCGTCCCCATTGATGGCAGCGTTTTGGCTTTTGCGCAAGCCGGAGAAGGGCCCGACGTTGAGGACCAGCGTCCCGGAAGGAATCGACGACCCGGCAACGTCGGGGTCCGTACTGGTGCCCCCGGCAGGGCTGACGGAGGCCAGCGGCGGCGGCGGCAGGGCCGCGCAAGCAATATTGAAATCCAGCAGGGTGATCGGCGGGACGATGGGGACCGTCTGCGTGAAGCTGGTGAAAAACAAGTCAATGGTGATGTACGCCTCCAGCCCCGCGGTCAAGGAGCCCGACAAATCGAACAAGCACTGCAGGCCTTGTTGCTCGATGGTGTTCACGACCGTGTCGAGATAGACCTTGCCATTCTGTACGAGGGCGGGGTTCCAGTTGGCACTGACGTCGGCCTTGAGATAACCATCCACTCCGACAGAGAGCACAGCAACGCTCAGCGCCGCCCCCGCGTCGAGCTTGGCGTAGAAGTCGATCAGCGGCTTTTGCGGACTGTCGGTGAAGTACAGGCCGTCGAGGAAATTGCCCTTCTGCAAGCCGCTGGTGTCGAAGCCCAAACCAAAATTGAAGTTGAAGCCGAACTGGCCGCCGATCGTGATGAACAGCGGGATCGGCGGCAGAATGGGGCCGAGGTCCAGCCCGAACTGCACGCTCGCCGACACGGTGGGCAGTTGCCACTTGACCAGGTCCACCGGCTTGCCCAGCAACAGACCGATGATACTCGCCGGGCTATCCAGGACCGGGAAGTCCAGGCCGATGCTGCTCAGGCTGCTCAGGAAGCCGGTGTTGGAACCGCCGGAATTGCCGACGCTGTCGGCCAGCTGGGAGTCGGTCTCCGAATCGGAGCCGAGATCCATGGCATCCGAAGTACCGGTAACGGTAGTGGAATTGTTGAGGTTGGTTCCCGCACCGAAGACGAAGTTGCCGAAACTGATGGTCCCGTTCGACAAGCTTTGCGCCACCTGGTCCAGGGAGTCGAGTGTGGACAGGATCGAAACGAGCTGACCGAGTTCGGAACCGCCTGAGCCCAGCAGCGAGATCGCATCGGCGAACGTCAAGGGCCCCTGACCCAGGAGTTCATACAGGTCGGAGATGATTGGGACGTCTTGATTCAAAAAGTTGAGGATCGGTTGGATCGGGGCGAGGTAAGATTCCACCTTCGCCATGATCGGACCGATGGTCTTCTTGATGAAATCGCCCAGGTTCAGGGTGATGTTGTAGAACCCGCCGGTGGGCGTGGAGCCATTATTGCCCACCTGGCTGCCGGTACCGAAGGTCCAGTTGAGCAGCAGGTCGGTGGAAAGCGAGGGCAAGTTGGGGTCCATCCCCAGGTCGGCCGTCAGGTGCAGGTCGATGTTCACCGTGGCGTTGGCATTGAAGCTCGAACCGAAGAGAGACGCTCCCAGATCGGTGATCGGGATTTGGCCGTTGCCCTGGGGGTCGCCGGGCGTGACGGTCAGGTTGGCGGCGACGTAGGTGTCGCTGGGTTGACCGCTGTTGTGGCCCGCGTTGGGGGTGCCCGCCGGGGGCACGGTGTTGCTGGTGGCCAGAAGGTCGAGGAAAAAGAGCTGGGCCTGGAACGTGGAGCCCGGGGCGAGACTGGCGCCCACGTTAAAATTCATGCTGGTGCCTTTGACGTCGAAATAGAACCCGTTCTCCTTGCTCAATTCGAACTTGAGGCCGATGTTGTAACCCAGGCCGATGGTGATGCCGCCGGTCGTCGAAAAGTTCAGAGGCAATCCCCCCAGGCCCAGATTGAAGCTGGAGGTGTAGCTGTCGGTGCCCTTGATGCTCAATTTGAACACCACGTTGCCGGTGTTCGGGTCAACGTAAACCATGTTGGCGAGTTGGCTGACCGTCGTGACCAGGTTGCCGTTCAAGTCCTGGAGGATGCCCAGCGCGGCATCCCCCTCGGGCGGACTGGCCGGCGAGCCCAGTTCGTCCAGGATGAGCGTCTGTAACGGCATGAGCTGGCTGTTCGTGAGCGTGCTGCCGCTCGGCCATGCGAAGGACGTGAGGGGCGTGACAAAGTCGTCTTGTAGCTTCTGGATGAAACCGCCCGCCAGATTGAGGTCGTGTCCCACCAGCGGCAGCTGGCCGATGATGTTGCTTTGCAGGGCCGTCTCGAGCGCGGTCAAGAAGGCGTTGAGGCCGTCGGTGATGTTCGAGAAATCAAAGCTGGAGAGCAGGGCGCTCAAATCCAGTTGTGGGTTCACCCAGGTGTTCGGCTGGGTGATATTATTGGTATTGGCGTCAATGCTAATGGAACCAACGGGGATGCTGAGAATTTGAATGGGCAGGTTGGCACTCAATTTCCAGTCGAAATTGACACTAACGTCCGAACTCAGGTTGCTCACGATGTCGGTGATGGGCGTCGCGGCGTTGGTCGTGTTGATCGTCAACGCCAGACTCGCCGGGCCGTTATTCTCGTTGTTGCCCAGGGCGACGGTCGCCGGCGAACCCGAATAGCCGATGCTGGCCACCGAGAAACCACCGAGCGATCCTGTCAGCATCAGGTTGGTACCGGCAATGCTTGCGGTCAAACTGGCCGTCGTGGTGTTCAGCAGGAAGGGAGTGTTCGAGTTCAGGTCATAGCCGAAGTCGAGTTCCAGGTTGCCTCCCACGGTGGCGACGACGGTGCCGCTCGAAGAGAACGACAACGGCCCCACTCCCGGGATGGACAGGCCGTTCAACGATAGCGTCTGCGAGGCGGAGGGCGTCAGCTTCAGCTTGATTTCGATCGCCTGGTCGTTGTTCAGAGAAGGAACGGTGGCGAAGGAGACGGTGACGCTGCCGGCCGGCAGTCCGAGGGCGTTGGTGATCGCCGGCCCCAGGTTTTGCACGCCCGGGAGGTCGCCTGTCAAACTGTTCAGGAGGGAAGTAAACGTGCTCTGGTAGGAAGTGGGCAACGAGTTAATCGCGTCTTGCAACGCACCCACGGCCGCGGTCGCGGCGCTGAAAAAGGCAGAGGTGGCGTCGGTGAACTGGTTCTGTGCCGCCTGGCCGGATTGGGTGATGAGCGTCTGTAACAAGCTGGGGACCATCGCAATCTGGCTCTGGTAGGCGGCAGGCAGACTTTGAATGTCCGCGTTCAGTTGCGCCAGCAAACCGGGGTTCACCGTCACCGGACCGGTGGCGGTGAGTTGGCCACCCGTCGGCAAGGTGATGTTGAAAGTGCCTGTGCTCCCTGTAACCGTGACGTTTCCAGCCAGAGCCGGAATCGTGGAGAGGTTCGCTTGAATCGCGCTGGCCGTGGTGGACGAACTATAGTTCAGCGCAGAGGTCGCCGCGGTGCCATTGTAACTGAACGTGACATTCCCCGAGCCCGTGAAATGGACCATGTCCCCTTGCAGGTCGGCAATCAGAGAGGCCGGATTGTTCAGCGCGGTCAAGGCCGTGACTACGGTATTGAGCGTCGTCCCAATTCCGGACAGGTCGTCCAGGCTTTTGTTGATGATCGGCAGCTTGGTGCTGAAGGCGCCAAAATTCTGCAACATCGACACGACGCTGGTAATGGTGGTCAGAATGTCGCCGTCGTTGAAGGCCGACAACTGGTTGCCCACGGAGTCGATGAAGCCGCTCAACAGACTGGTAAAATCGGCGTTGGGTTCGATCTGGAAGCTGCCCAGGTCGTTGGGGGTGGCCAGGCTCAGCACGATGGCCGGGTGCAACGAACCGACGCTGATCCCCGGCACGCCGCTCACCGAGAGCGGCAGCGTGCCGTTGACGCTGGCGGTGATCGGTTGCAGCGTGAGCAACGCACCGGCGCCAGAGGAAGCTGCCGTGGCCAGGGCGCTCAGGGACAGCGAGTTGGCGGGATTCGGGTAGCTCGTATCCGATGAACTGGCGCCCGAGGTATTCAGGGTCACGCCCGTGCCGATGGTAATGCTAACGCTGCCGTTCTGCACGCCGACGCTCAGCGTTCCCAGGGCTGCCGACAGGTTGATGGTCGGCGCCGACAGGCTGGCGGACACGGTCACGCTCGGGCTGTTGAGCAGGAAGAGGTCGGACAGGATCGAGGAAGGCGCCGCGGCGAGCGCTGCCAGGTTGATGCCGACACCGCCTTGCACCACGGCGTTGGCGGCGAAGGTTGCCTGGGTCGAGCCGGCGATGGTCAGCGGCCCGAAACTGTTGCCGAAGTTCAGATAGACGCTTTGGCTGTAACTACCGTGAATGTTCACGACGAAGCTGAGCGACTCCGTGGTGGGGTCGTAGCTTAACCCCAGCGCGCTGGGGGCCACGCCCAGCACGTTCGCCAGCACGGGGAGCAACGCCTGGATGGTCGTGGGCTGGCTGCTGCCGGCGCCGTTGGCGAACCCGAGCAGGTTGGCCGCCGTGGCGTTGGCCGAACTGATCGTGAACTGAGCAACCGACGCATTGACCGCCAGCAACTCGATCTGCCCGTTCGAGGCCACCGCCTGGAGCGACGAGGACAGGTTCGCGGTGGTCAGCGCCGAATTGATCGCCGTCGCCAGGTCGTTGATGCTCGCGTCGTTTTGAGTTAAAGCCTGGGTGACGTGGACGCTGACGGGCGCCGCGCTGCCAAGGGCGACGGAGAAATCGGCCTCGGCGCCGAGTTGGTAGTTGGCGGGCAGGTTGCCGACGCCCACCAGCACCTGCCGTTGCAGCTGATTCACGAGGTTGGAAGTGGTCTGCGTGAAGTCGATGATGTTGGAAATCTGCGAGCCGATCAGCGGGATACTGCTCCCGGGGTTCAGGTTGCCGGCAATGGTCTGCAGCGAGGAGCCGAGGTTGTTGAAAATGCTCCCGAAATCGCCCGCGGTCAAATTCTGGAACGGCGTCAGCTGGTTGTTGGGATCGCTGATATTCACAGTGGGGGCCGAGCCGTTGAACAGGTTGTCGTCCGACAGGACGACGGCTGGCGGGTTCGCCGGATTGATGCTGATGCCCGGCACCCCGTTCACATTCAGCGGCAGATCGGCGTAGAGCGACCCGGACGGTTGCAGCGTCACGAAACTGTCGATCCCGCTTCCTTCAAGAGCGCTCAGGGTGATGTTGCCGTTGCCAGCGCTGGAGTTGGGGTTCTGAAACACGACGCCGATCGCCGCATCCAGTTCGACGGCGCCGTTCTTCACGCCCGCATCGAGAAAGCCCTCGTGAATCCCAAAGTTGAGATTGCTGGCGGAGATGGCGACGCCGACGTTCATGGAGTGGATGTTGACAAAAAACGCATTCGCCGCGGTCAGGCCCGGAGTCAGATCGAGCCCGAAGCTGAAATTCATGTCCAGCGTCGTGGTCACGCTGACCTGCGCCGAGGCGTCGAGACCCAGCCCCAGCGCCGACAACCCCGAGCCCAGGTCGAGGTTGACTGTGTGCGTTTGCGTGATTTCGAGATTGAGCGAGAACACCAAATCGTTGCCTTGCAGTCCGCCGGTGACGTTCGAGACCGTGACCGGATCGGTTTGATTGAGCGTGTTGAGTCCGGCAACAAAGTCGTTGGGCGAGTTGTAGGTTTGCCCGGACTGCTGCAGGGGCGTCACGACGCTGTTTTGCCAGGCGTTGTTGAGGGCGAGTTCTTGCCCGGCCGACTGGTCGTCGATCGGCATGGGCTGGTTGAAGGCGCCGTCGCTGTCCAGCGCGGGGCCGACGTTCTGGCCGAAGCCCTGCAGGCCGGCGAGCAGCTCGCTTTGGTCCGCCGGCGTGATCGTATTGAAGGGATACAACGTACTGATCGTCTGGACGCCGCTGTAGTAGCGGTCGATCGAGGAGGAAGCGATCGAGCCCGGTGTAGTAGCGTTGCCATTGGCATACGTTGCGGGGGGGGTGGTATTTTGCGCCTCGACCACCCATTGCAGGGTGTAGGAATCCCCTGCAGACAGCGTGGGTAACAAGTTCTGCCAGGCTGCCGCTGACGGAGTAAAGCTGTAGCTGGCGGTGGTGGCGTTGGGATTGACCGGGGTGACGCCGGTCACCGTGATGGTCCCCTGAGAAACGAAACTGGTGTCGAAGAACTCCAGCTGGAAATTATTCAGTCCGTTCGGCGCCGTGACGTCCCACGTGAAGGTCGGCGGCTGGGTGGCGGACACCGTGGAAATCAGTCCCCACGGCGAAATGCCCTCGGCGCCCAGGGTCGCGCCTGCATTGGCTCTGTCGCCGTCGCTCAAAGGACCGGCGATGGCGTCCCAGGCCTGGCCCATCGTGAGAGCGCTCGCACTGCGGACATCGTTGAACAACGTCACGTCCGAGACGACTCCGCTTTGCGTCAGTCGATAGAGCGACGCTGCCACTGCCAACTCTTCGTCTTCGCCAAAATTCATCTTGCCGGCGAAGGTCACACCAATGCCAACCTGCGTCAAGAGATTGACATGGATGTTGCTATCCTCAGTATCGTCGTAGGTCGGGCCATTCACGTTCGGCACGGACTGGACGTAGGGCTGCGCGGCCTGGTCGCGCTCCGCGGCCAGGGCGAAATAGGTGCCCCACCCTTCGTTCCACGCCAGGCCCAGAGATTCGTGGGTGCCAAAATTATGGGTGCCCCCGGCGGTTGCGAGAAAATTATAACTGGAAGCAACGTAGTGCCCGTACTCGTGCAGGATCACGTCCCAATCGTAGCCGTCCAGGGTCAGCAGGTTAATGGTGGTCGTGTTCGGGTCAAAGTCGGTGCCCGTGCTGCCGAGCTTGACTACGATCTGGGCGGGCGGGCTCAGGGACGATCCGGTCAGGAGGTCTGTTTTGACGTAAGTGCCGCCGGTAACAATAGCGTCATCCACGCTGAACGCACGCTGCAAGGAGTCGTCAGCCGAAGCCAGGGGCGGCGCGTTCGAGCCCGCACTGAGGGTTGGCATGGAATACGTGGTAACGTCCGAGGGCTCGGCCACGATGAAATCCTGGGAAGTCATCGAGTAGACCACCCCGGTGCTGTTGTTGACCACCTGGGCGAACGACGACTGTGCGGAAATGACGGCGCGCAGGTCCAAAGATCCGGTCGTGTTATAGGTGACGATGGCCTGATAAGAACCGTTGACATCCGTGGTGATCGTCGCGTTGCCGCTGCCGTCGGTTTGCTGCGGCGCTGTGGTCGAGCCGTCGGGCATCACTTGCAGGATCTGCACGGGCGCCAGCGCGATCGGGTGCGGCATCCCCAGCTGGTCCAACCACTGCGCGTGCCCGGTCAGCGTAATGGTGGCCGGAGTAACCCGAACTTCCAGAACCTCCAAATTTGGCCAGTAATACGCCGGCTGCGCGCAAAGGCCGCCGCCGCTGCAGGGAGGCACGGCGCTCCGCGTCCAGGACCTCGTTCAACCGATCTCTCGCCAGCGGCTCGACGAACCGCGACCGCCCAGAACTGGAGCGCGCGCCTTTCTTCTGGAACAGGCGCGAAAACCAACTGCCGAAGGACCGAAATTTCGTGGCAGTCTTCGAAGGAATGGGCATGGTGGGACCTCTTTTTTGAATTCTGCCTGAAACGGGGAGACGAAACCGTTGGCCGTATTCTGGTCATGCGCTTGCCGGGCGCGGCCGACGCTTAAAGACCAATAGCGGTCTTTATGGCGACTTAACCAGACGAAAGAACACAGGGAGCGTCCAGGCTGCATTGCACGCTCCAAAAAGCGCAGGGAAGCACCCTGGGCGTTCGTTCACTGAACGCGCGTTTTTCCGAGCAACCCGAGGGTGTGCAACACTGCCGGGACACCACCGAGAATATGATCCCGGGTGGAATGGTCATCAAGGGTCGAGTTTAGAGAACCTCCGTGTCTTCCTCGGCCGGCGCTGGTGCCGTCTGACGCGGCACCTTGGGAGAGGAAACCAATCTGGGCCGAGCGATCTTGCCTGCTGGAGCGTCCGGGCCGTTCGGTACACCCGGAATGGGCGCAGTGCTGCCTCGGGACCACCCTAATCGGCTCTTCGAAATAGAGGGATGGCTCGTCGGGAATTTTTAGTGGTGTTATTGTTGTAAGGCCGTGGGGGCATGTCAAGGAAATTTTAGTCGATGGGAAAACTTTCTTTTCTGTCGGTTTTGTTGTGATTTATTGATGCCGACACGGAAAAACCGTGGGGTTTTCACTACCAGAAGCCGTTGCGGACGCAAGTAGGACGGCTCTCCCGAGCCGTCTTCTTCGGCGGCGACGGCTCGGGAGAGCCGTCCTACAGGATGATCTTACCTGCCGGGGTAATAGGGTGTTCGGTGCGCGTGCAAGGCATCCTCGTACAGGGCCAGCATGCGCGGCAGGCTGACTTCGAGGCTGTAGTGCTCCCGAATCATCTTCACCCCCGCCTGGCCCAGGTGCTTGTAATCCCGTGGGGCGTCCAGCACCTTGCCGGCCAGGTTCGCCAGGCCTTCGACATCGAAAAACTCCGCCAGCAGTCCATTCTCGCCGTCCCGGATCATCTCCCGCACCGGCGCCGTGTTCGACGCCAGCACCGTCGTGCCGCACGACAGGGCATTCATGACCGACCAGGACAGCACGAAGGGGACGGTCAGGTAAACGTGCAGATCGCTGAGGGCAAACAGCTGGGCCAACGCCGGCGCGGGCAACAGCCCGGTAAAGAGAAAACGGGACAGATCGTACTGGTCCCGGGACAGCACCCATTGCTTGAAGCTCTTCTGGCCCGTCACCTCCTCGTCCCCCCCATAGCAAACCCGGTCCTCGCCAACGACCACGAACAGGACGTCCTGGCGCCGCTGGCAAAGCAGCCTGGCGAGCTTCATGAAAATGTCGAAGCCACGCATGCTCTCCAGGCCGCGCGAGACGTAGGTGACCACGCGGACGTCGTCCGGAATGGCCCGGTCCGTGACGCGGCGCGGGACGCCGGCCAGGGGGTGCCACAGCGTCGTGTCGATGCCGTCGAAGATCGTCCTGATCTTCGGCCGAAAGGTCGCCGGAAAGAGGCTCTGCTGCCAGCGTGTCGGGCTGTAGCCGGCATCGCAATTCTCCAGGTCCAGCAACAAGTGGGCGTTGCGCGCGCGGCGCGCAGCCGGTGGAGCGCCGGGCTGGGAAAGTCCGGTCGAAAATCCATGTCCGCGCCGATCGTGTGATAGTAGAACTCGAAGTAATTCACGACCGGGCAGTCCCACAATTCGCGCAGGAACACCGTCGATAGAAAGCCGGCATGAGCGACGATCAGATCGGGCTTGATCTCGGGCCGTTGCGCCAGCGCCTCGTAGACCGCGTGCGAGTGCCAGATGGCGTTTTCGAAGCTGCGGCTGCAATAATGGGTTCTCTCGGTAGCCCCGCCGCGCGTGCGGTACTGCACGCACTCGATGCCGCCGACGTTCCCGGCCGGCTTCTCCGACACGAACGTGCAGCGGAACCGCTTGTGCTTGACCAGGTAATTGGCGATGTGTCCGAACTGGGCCGGAAAGTTCTGATGGATGAAGAGCACGTGCATGACCGCATCTCCGGGACCCGGCCGGCACAGCCGCCGTCCAGGTTTTGCCAGCGCCAGTGGACACTTTAGCATGACGAGTGAGCCAAATCAGCCCCTGCTCGGCGTAAAATGAAGATAAGGGGCAGTTGAGTGAGGAGGGCAAAGCCATGCTCGGACCCGGCGAATCTGTCCCCGACGTCACCGAGGGCCTTACCTCCGTCGCCGACCTTCCCAAGCCGCGCATCGAACCAAGCACGAACGACATCGTCGCCTTTCAGCTGAGCAACTCTTTTGTCGGGCTGGACCATTTGACCTACTCCCGGGTCGGGGGCAGCGGCCCGGCCGTCCCGGAGCCGTCCTCCCTCATGCTGGGCGCCATGGCCCTCGCGGGTCTTCAGGCCTACCGTTGGGTGCGCTGCAAACCCCGGAAGACCTGACGGGAGCGCTGGACGCCCCCGGCCACGCTGCCAGCCTGCTCCGCAGTTGGGGTTCGCCACGCCCGGGCTCCCTCTGCGCCGATTCCTTGCTCCTGAAACCTCAAGTCGTGAACGCCGGCGGACGGTGCGCCGTCCCCTTTCGCCCGCCTCTTCGTACCGGATGGGCTTCTTTCTACTGAGATGTCGCTGCCGCAACCGAACCATACTTCCACCATGCGTCCAACGTCGGCCGCACGCCATGCTGACTCCTGGTTGACCAGGCTCCGGGAGCTATAATCAGCCTTCATGAGCGAGGTCACTCAGATCCTGCACGCCATCGCCGAAGGCGACCCGCACGCCGCCGGGCAACTCTTGCCCCTCGTGTACGATGAACTGCGCCATCTGGCCGCCGTAAAGCTGGCCCAGGAGAAACCGGGACAGACGCTCGAAGCCACCGCCCTGGTCCACGAAGCGTATCTGCGGTTGGTCGGGGACGGGAAAGAACAGTACTGGGACAACCGCGGCCACTTCTTCGCCGCCGCCGCCGAGGCCATGCGCCGCATCCTCGTCGATCAGGCCCGCCGCAAGCAGGCCGACAAGCGCGGCGGCCAGGGTCAGCGCGTGTCCCTGGACGCCGCCGATGTCGGCCTCACATCGCCGGCCGACATCATCCTCGACATTGATGAAGCCCTGACCAGACTGGCCGCTGAGGACCCCCCGGCCGCCCGGCTGATCCAGCTCCGCTACTTCGCCGGGTTGTCGATCGAGGACGCCGCCGAGGTGGTCGGCCTCGCGCGCTCGACCGCCTACGAGCACTGGTCCTACGCCCGGGTCCGCCTCAAAACCCTGCTGGACGGAGAGTGAGCGGCAGGCGGGTCGAAACTTTTTTGCATTTCCTCCGGACGAATCCAACCTGGAATCCGCATTGTAGGTGGCGAACCGAAAGGGACGTGATGCCATGCCTGCAGACCTGCAAAAAGCCCGCGAGTTATTCCTTCACGCCGTGGGCAAGTTGCCTCCGGAGCAGTGGGACGGCTACGTCCGCGAAGCCTGCGGCGGGGATACCGAGCTGGAGCGGCAGGTGGGATACCTTCTCCAGGTTCACCGCGAAGTCGGCAGTTTCCTGGAACGGCCCGCCGCAGCCGTGGGGGCCACGGGGGCCTTCCTCCCCGTGCCTGGGGAAGAGGTCGCGGCGGTCCCCCTCAGCGAACGCCCCGGTACGGTGATCGGCCCGTACAAGCTGCTGGAGCAGATCGGCGAAGGCGGCTTCGGTGTCGTCTTCCTGGCCCAGCAGACGCAGCCGGTGCGCCGCCAGGTGGCGCTGAAGGTCCTCAAGCCAGGCATGGACACCCGGCAGGTGGTCGCCCGCTTCGAGGCCGAGCGGCAGGCCCTGGCGCTGATGAATCATCCCAACATCGCCAGGGTGCTTGATGGCGGGCAGACCCGCAGCGGCCGGCCGTACTTTGTCATGGACCTGGTCAAGGGGCTGCCCATTACGGAGTACTGCGACCAGGCCAAGCTCACGCCCCGCGAGAGGCTGGAACTGTTCGTGCCTCTCTGCCAGGCGGTGCAGCACGCGCATCAGAAGGGTATTATCCACCGCGACCTCAAGCCGTCGAATGTGCTGGTCGCGGTGCATGACACCTACCCCGTGGTGAAGGTGATCGACTTTGGAGTGGCCAAGGCACTGGGGCAGGAACTGACGGACAAGACGCTGTTCACCGGCTTCGCCCAGATGATCGGCACGCCGCTGTACATGTCGCCCGAACAGGCGGGGCAGAGCAGCCTGGACGTGGACACGCGGAGCGACACTTACTCGCTGGGCGTGCTGCTGTACGAGTTGTTGACCGGCACGACGCCGTTCGACAAGGAGCGGTTACGGACGGTGGGCTATGACGAAATCCGGCGGGTGATCCGCGAGGAGGAACCGCTCCGGCCGAGCACGCGCATCAGCACGCTGGGGCAGGCCAAGGCCACCGTGTCGGCCAACCGCAAGAGTGATCCGAAGCGACTCGGCCAACTCATGCGTGGCGAGCTGGACTGGATCGTGATGAAGGCGCTGGAAAAGGACCGCAACCGGCGTTACGAGACGGCGAACGGCTTCGCGATGGACGTGCAGCGGTATCTGGCGGGGGAGCCGGTGCTGGCGGCGCCGGCGAGCCATTGGTATCGGCTGCGGAAGTTCGTGCGGCGGAATCGCGGATCGGTGATCGCCGCCAGTCTGGTGCTCCTGGTGCTGGTCTTCGGGGTGATCGGCACGACGGTGGGGATGTTCGAGGCCAATCGGGCCGCAGCAGCAGAGCGTCAAGCCACGAACCATGCCCTGGAGCAGAAACATTTGGCCGAACAGGCCGTCGAGCAGGAACGGCAGGCCAAGGCCCGCGAGGCCCAGCGGGCCGACGGTGAACAGAAGGAGAAGGTGAAGGCGGAGCGGAACCTGGCCTTCGCCAGGAAGGCCAACGAGATCCTCGGCGCGGTGTTCGCCGCGCTGGACCCAACGCAGATCGCGGAATCGGGTCGGCCCCTGCAGGACGTGCTACGGGAGAACCTGAGCAGGGCCGTGAAGGAGCTGGAAGGCTCGGCCATCGGCGACCCGCTGGAGGTGGCCGCGATGCAGAACAACCTCGGCCTGTCGTTGCTGGGTTTGGGCGAATACGCGCTGGCGATCGAGGTGTTCGGCAAAGCCTTGCAGACGCGGCAGGCGCAGCTCGGCGCCGACCACCCCGACACTCTCACCAGCAAGCACAACCTGGCCGCGGGCTACCAGGCCGCCTGGCAGCTCGACAAGGCCCTGCCGCTGTACCGGGAGACGCTCCAGCTGATGAAGCCGAAGCTCGGCCCTGACCACCCCACCACGCTCACCACCATGAACAACCTGGCCATGACGTACGAGGAGGCCGGGCAGCTCGACAAGGCCCTGCCGCTCCTTGAAAAGACGTTCGAGCTCACGAAGGCGAAACTCGGCCTCGACCATCCCAACACACTCGGCTGCATGAACAACCTGGCCATGGGCTACCAGGCCGCCTGGCAGCTCGACAAGGCCCTGCCGCTGTTCCGGGAGACGCTCCAACTCCGGCAGGACAAGCTCGGCGCCGACCACCCCGACACCCTCATCAGCATGAACAACCTGGCCGCGGGCTACCAGGCCGCCTGGCAGCTCGACAAGGCCCTGCCGCTGTTCCGGGAGACGCTCCAGCTGATGAAGGTGAAGCTCGGCCCCGACCACCCCAGGACGCTCGCCACCATGAACACCCTGGCCGGGTGCTACAAGGTCGCCGGGCAGCTCAACCTGGCCCTGCCGCTGTTCGAGGAGACACTCAAGCTCCGGCAGGCGAAGTTCGGCCCCGACCACCCCAGGACGCTCGCCACCATGAACGAACTGGCCGGGGGCTACATGGACGCCAGGCAACTCGATAAGGCTTTGCCGCTGTACCAGGAGACGCTCCAGCTCCGGAAGGTGAAGCGCGGCCCCGACCACCCCAACACCCTTGGTAGCATGAACGACCTGGCATTGTGCTACCAGGTCGCCAGGCAGTTCGACAAGGCCCTGCCACTGTACCAGGAGACGCTCGAGCTGATGAAGGAGAAGCTCGGCCCTGACCACCCCATCACGCTCGCCACCATGAACAACCTGGGCATGGCGTACCAGGAGGACGGGCAGCTCGACAAGGCCCTGCCGCTCCTTAAAGAGACGCTCGAACTCACGGAGGCGAAGCGCGGCCCCGACCACCCTAACACACTCGGCTGCATGAACAACCTGGGGGTGACGTACTGGCGGCTGAAACGCCTGGATCAGTCGATCCCACTCTTCGAAAGGACTCTCCCACTCCAGGAGAAGCTGCTGGGCAGGCAGCGCCCCCAAACGCAGCTGACCGTGGCCAACCTGGGGGTGAACTACCTGGACGCAGGCCGCCTCCGGGAAGCCCTGCCGCTGCTCGAAGAAGCCTACCGGGCCTCCAGGAAGTACCCCAACTTGAGCTGGGTCGCCAGGTCATTGCAGAACGCCTACGCGAGAACAGGTGAGATCGCCAGGCTCGCGGACCTGCTCCTGGAACAGTTGCACGCGGCTCGGAAAACGCTGCCCCGTGACAGCCCAGAACTGGCCCGCAGGCTCACGGACTTGCTCCTGGAACAGTTGCCCGAAACCCGGAAGACACTGCCCCGTGACGGCCCCGAACTGGCCAAACGGCTCGCCCAGATCGGCTGGGGACTGCTGGAGCAGAAACGATGGGCCGAGGCCGAGCCACTGCTCCGCGAGTCCCTGACCATCCGCGCGAAGACACAGCCCGACGCCTGGAACACCTTCAGCACGCAAGCGATGTTCGGCGGGGCGCTTCTGGGCCAGAAGAAGTACGCCGACGCCGAACCACATCTGCGGAAAGGCTACGCGGGGATGAAGCAACGCGAAAAGCTGATCCCGTCGGTTGCAAAAAAAATTCTGCCCGAAGCCATCGACCGGTTGATCGAGCTGTACACGGTGACGAACAGGCCGGACGAGGTGAAGCAGTGGCGGGCCGAGCGGGCGAAGTACCCGTCCGCGAAGAAATGAGCCGCGCTGAGTTGAGAAAATAAAGCAGCCGTGAAAAGCCGCCTTTGTGCGGCAAATCGGAAGGCCGGTGAGGTTCTTACCGCCAAGCAAGCCCTCACCGGCCCGGCACCGCCCCGGCGCTCGGTCTGCGCCGGCAGCGATGACGTTTTCATTGTATCGCAGACCAGCTCTCGAAAGGAGACGTATCATGTTATTCTCTTCCTGGCTGCGAAACTGGAAGGGCGCCGCGCCGCAGCGCGCCGGCGCACGCAAACAACCGTGCGTCAACGGGTCAGCAGCCGCCCGCGGCTGGAAGCGCTCGAAGATCGCCTGGTGCCAGCGACGGCCATCGTGCCGACCAGTCTGGTATCCGACAACACCTCGTTCACTCCGGCCCAGGTTCAGGATCCGAACCTGGTCAACCCCTGGGGGCTGGCCGCCAGTCCCACCGGCGCGTGGTGGGTGGCCAACGAGGGCACGGGCACCAGTACCGTGTACAACACCTCGACTTCGCCAGCCAGGGTCGAGTCGTTGGTTGTCAACATTCCGCCCAACCCCGCGGACAGTCCGCTGCCGGCGCACGGTTCGCCGACTGGTATCGTCTACAACACCAGCGGCAGGGGGTTCAACGTCTCCGAAAACGGCCACACCGGCTCCAGCGAGTTCCTGTTCGCCACCGTCGATGGCACCATCTCCGGTTGGAGTCCCGGGGTGGACGGCACCCATGCCATCATCGGGGCGACCAACACCGGCGCGGTCTACCTCGGCCTGGCCATCGCCTCGGATGGCCACGGCCACGCGCTGCTGTATGCGTCCGATTTCGCCAGGGGCACCATCGACGTGTACGATCAGAACTTCCATCTGGTAACGACCCTGTCCGGCAACTTCACCGACTCTCAATTGCCGAGCAATTACCATCCGTTCAACATCCAGGCCATCGATAACAATCTCTACGTCGAATACGCCCCGGCCGACGCGGTCCTCGGCGGGACGGCAGCTCCGGGCTACGGCGCTGTCGATGTCTACAACGCCGACGGCCAGTTACAGCAGCGGCTGATCCAGCCCAACAACCCCCACCTCAATGAGCCGTGGGCAATCGCGAAAGCCCCCGCGAACTTTGGCAGCTTCAGCAACGATCTGCTGGTCGGCAATTTCGGCGATGGCCACATCAACGCCTACAATCCGCACAGCGGCGCTTTCGTCGGCGAGCTGAATGACGCCAACGGCCAGCCGATCGCCCTCACGCACCTGTGGGGGCTGGCGTTCGGCAATGGCGGCGCCGCCGGCCCCAGGAACACGCTGTACTTCACAGCCGGCCTGACCTCGCACCTGGCCCCCAGCAACAACCCGTTCCACGGCCTGTTTGGCTCGCTGCAAGTGGCGCGGGGCCACGAGGGAGACCACCACCACGGTCCGCCAAACTATACATGGATCCTGTCCTCCCCGACAATGCCGTCCAACGATCTGCTTGAGCAACAGCTGGCCGCGATCTTCCAGGAGTTTGATGCGATCTTGGGGTCGCTGGACGCGAACCTCACCGCGACGAATACGCAACTGTCTGGCTTCCTCGCGCAGCTCAATGCGAACCTGGCCGCGCTGGAATCCGCCAGTCCCAGCTGGATGTAAACGCGCCGTCTGGCGATGATGGGACGGCCGCCACTGGGCTTGCTCCTACACAGGAAGGGCACGCAAAAGCTCACCGTCACCGACAGCCTCAGCGTCGGCTGAGGTCAGTACCGGGGGCGCTCACTGGAGACGGCAGCGGGTGGTTTTCTACGCCCGTTGCCGTCTACAATTGCCACCGCCTGAAACGGGTCACGGGTGGGTTGAACGGTTGCGGCGGCTCTTTAAGTCCTTCGCTGGGTCGAACCGATCCGCGGACGCCGAGCAGCTCGGGGTGACTGGTTCCTTTCCCCACCGGGCGCGCATTTGCAAGAAAACCAGGCGCGCCGCGCCCGGCCGGGTCGGCTGGCGATGGGAGGAGGCGGTGGAGCGCGCGCGGGGAGTGGCACGACGGGACAAGGGCTGACGCCGTCTGGCAGAGCAAGGGGGCCAAGGGAGCCAAGAATGCCAACTTTTTTACACGTCGAGATTCGGCACCCCTATCGGCCCCGCGCCACCCCGGGAGGCGGCTGCGGTCCCGCCGAAAGCTGCAAGCAAATCGCCGGGAGCCGGTGGTTCACGGGCCCAGGAAGGGCGGCGACGCGCAGTCGCGCCGTCCTGGAGTTGTCGCCAGCGCGCTGGTGGTTTCCCCGCCCGATTCGAGATTCCGTCCGCGTACGGGCCGGCCGTCTTCCATCTCCAACGTCCAACGGACACTCGCCTGATTCGCCAGCCGTTCGCCCGCGTCCATCTCCAAAAGCTTGTTGGCCCGGTTCACGCCCTCCCACCAGGCGCCGGTGGTTCCAGTGGTGGGGTCGATTTCAACGCGCAGGGTGCCGCCAAGGATTCACTCCAGCGCAATCGCTTCCGGGATGCGCACGCGCACCGCGTGCAGTGCCGGCCCCAGGCCCGCCAGCGACGCCGTCGCCAGCGACGCCGCCGCGATCAGCAGCGCCTCGCCCCACGGGATATACACCGGAAACGCAAAGCCCGTTTCCTCCGGGAAGATCACCTGCAGCGCATACCACTGCAACGGCACCCCAACCGCCAGGCCGATCAGCGTGCCGATCACGCCCATCAGCGCCGCCTCCGCCAGCACCGAACGCACCACCTGCGCCTGCAATGCGCCAATGGCCCGCAGCAGTCCCATCTCACGGCGGCGCTGCAGCACCGAGATCAGCAGCGCCGTCACCACGCCCAGCGCCGCCACGAACATCACCACCAGCTGCTGGCCGTAGGCGATGCCGAACAGCCGCTCGATGGTCGTGTCGATGTGTTTCTGCAACTCCGACCGCGACAGCACCACCAAACCATTCTCCGCGCCCAGGCGACGCAGGATGTCCTCCTGGGCCTTCGCCACGTCGGTCCCGGGGACCAGGTACACGTCGAAGATGTCCACGCCGCGCGTGTTCTGCCAGTGCCGCTCGTAGAAACTCTGGTTGACGATGATGGTGCCGTGGTTCCACGAGTAATCGACCAGCTTGCCGACCACACGCAGCTTCACCGCCGGACTCGTCAGCGTGATCGTGTCGCCGACGTTGACCTTGTGCAGGTAGGCGAAGTTGTCGGAAATCAGCACGCCGTCCGCCGCCGCGCTCAGCACCCGATACAGTTCCACGTCGGCGACGGCCTGGGGGCGATGCGTGTCCGTGTGGTAGTAGTCGGCGGCGTTCAGCGCGATCAGCAGCACCTGCGTGTCGCGGTAGAACTGCTTGCGCAGCTGCACCGGCAACGCCTCCTCGACGCCGGGGATGGCCTTGAGCCGCTCGCGCAATCCCGGGTCCATCGGCTGGCCGCGATTGCCGGAGCTGACCGGGCTGTCACTGGTCACCACCAGATCCGCAGCAATCGACTCCTGCACCCAGTCACGCAGCGCCTGCCGGTTGCTGCGAATGACGCCGGCGGTCTGCATCACCAGCGCGACGCCCGCCGCCAGTGCCGCGATCACCACGCCGGTGCGACCGGGGGCGCGCACGATGTTATCCGCGGCCAGCCGGCCCTCGATGCCCAGGCAGCGCCGCGCTAGCGGTTGCAGCAGCCACGCCAGGCTGGCCGTCAACAGCGGCGTTGCCAGCAGCGCCGCGATCAGCACCAGGGCCAGGCCGCCGTACAGGCCGACGCGCTGCGGCAAATACTCGCGCACCAGAATGCTGCCACAACCCAGCAGCAGCAGCGCGGCGCTGCCGGCCAGCTGCGCCAGGCGATAGCTCCATGTCGGCGCCGCGGGGATGCGACGCACCGCGGCGGCCGGCTTCTCACGCGACGCGGCGATGGTCGGCACCAGCGCCGCCAGCACCGCCGTGCCGACGCCGGCGGCCAGCGCCGTCAACAACAGCCGCCAGCTGACCTCGACGCGCCGTGCCTCCACCGGCAAGAAAATGTTGCTGACCGTTTCCTGCATCGGCTCCAGCGCCAGTTGCGCGAACAGTACGCCCAGCGGGATGCCGAGCAGCGAGCCGACCAGGCCGAGCAGCGCCGCCTCGCTGCCGAACAGCCGGCGGATCTGGCCGCGCGTGGCCCCGACGGCGAGCAGAATGCCGATCTCGTGGCGGCGCTCGGCGACGCTGACCGACAGCGCGTTGTAGACCAGGAACAGGCCGACCACCAGCGCCGCGACTCCGCACAGCAGCAGGCCGACCTGCATGCTGGCCATGACGTTCTGCACCGACTGGCTCTGCTCGTCGGGCGTGCGCACGGCGGCCCGGCCGTGCAGCAGCGCCTCGACGCGCCGGCGCACCGCGTCGCGGTCGGCGCCTGGCGCGAGCACGAGGTCGATGCGCGTGACCTGGCCCGGCTTGAGGCCAACCACGCGCGCCGCCGCGGGCAAATCGAGAATCACCAGATTGCCGCCCAGCGCCGCCGCCGGCCCCTGCGCGGTGACGCTGGCGATGCGGACCACGTCCACCGGCTCCTTCTGCCGGGCCGCCTTGAGCGTCAAGTTCTCGTAGTCTTTCCCTTTGGCCTGGTCGATGGCGTCTGCAAGCACCTTGCCCAGGATGACGGGCCTGCCCAGGAAGCCTTTGGCGTAGAACCTGTTTTTCAACGCGTCCCCGTCCGGCTCGACGGTCCAGGGCGACGAGCCCTGGCCGCCGTCCGCCGTTTCCTCCTTGAAATCCAGGCCAATCAACAGGGCCGCGGAGTTGGGCAGGTCGAGGGGGCTTCCCTTGGCGTCAAGGACCCGCACTTTCTCGAAGATGCGCGGCCGGGCGGCCTGCACGCCTTCGATGGCGGCCACTTCCTTCGCCAGGCTGCGGTCGAGGGGAGCGTCGCCGTTGGTCACGAGCAGATCGACGGCGCCGGCCAGGGGGTTGGCGGCGACCTGCGCCGCCTGCGCCATGGTCTGGTTGAGGGCCCGCGTGGCCACGAGCATGCTGACGCCCGCGGCGATGCTGAGGACGATGAGCAGCGCCCGCACCCAGCGCCGCCGCAGATAACGCCAGCTAAGGGTGGTGTAGACGGATAACATGCTGGCGTCCTCGCACCGGTTCTTCCGCGTCCACGCGGCCGTCCTTGATGTGGACGACGCGGTCGCCGTAACTGGCCGCCTGGGCGTCGTGCGTCACCATCACCACCGAGCGCAGGCCCGGCTCGGGGATGCTGCGCAACAGCCGCAGGATGTCGGTGCTGGTCGCGGAGTCGAGGTTGCCGGTCGGCTCGTCGCACAGAACCGCCTCGGGCTCGATCACCAGCGCCCGCGCGATGGCCACGCGCTGCATTTCGCCGCCGGACAGCTCGTCGGGGAAATGGCTTGCCCGCTCGCGTAAACCGACGCGCTCCAGCACCTCGTCGGCAGGCTTGAGGGCCAGGCTGCGGCGCATCCCCGCCAGCAGCAGCGGCAGCGCCACGTTCTCGACCGCGGTCAGCGTCGGCAGCAGGTTGAAGAATTGAAAGATGAAGCCGATTTTCGTGCGGCGCAGTTCGGCCTGCTCGCGGTCGGACATGCTGGACAGGTCACGGCCGCGGAACAGCACGCGGCCGCTGGTGGGCGTGTCCAGGGCGCCGAGCAGGTGCATGAGCGTGGACTTGCCGGAGCCGGACGGTCCCATGATCGAGACGAACTCACCCGCTTCAATGCGGAGACTGACGCCGCGCACCGCCTGCACCACCCGCCGACCCTGAAGGTAGTGCTTGGTCACGTCCTGCAACTCGTGTTCTGCGCCGTGCGCCATCGCGGCTCGTCTCCCGTGTCCGCCGCTTGCGGCCTGGCGGACAGCGTCATCGATGAGGCTGCTCGCCAAGCCGCAAGCGGCGGAAAGCAATGTCCTACCGCGTCAGCTTCTTGTAGCGGATGCGGTGCGGCTGGTCCGCCTCGGCGCCCAGGCGCTTGCGGCGCTGCTCCTCGTAAGTCTGGTAGTTGCCCTCGCACCAGACCGTCTTGCTGTCGCTCTCGAAGGCCAGGATGTGCGTCGCCACGCGGTCCAGGAACCAGCGGTCGTGGCTGATAACCACCGCACAGCCGCCGAAGCTCAGCAGCGCCTCCTCCAGCGCCCGCAACGTGTCCACGTCGAGGTCGTTGGTCGGTTCATCTAATAACAGCAAATTGCCGCCGCGGCGCAACAGCTTCGCCAGATGAACGCGGTTGCGCTCGCCGCCGGACAGCTCCGACACCTTGCGCTGCTGCTCCGGTCCCTTGAAGTTGAAACGCGCCACGTAGCCGCGCAACGCCACCTTGCGCTTGCCCAGCATGAAGAACTCGGCGCCGCCGGTGATCTCCTCGAAGACAGTGTTGTCGCCGTTGAGCGTGTCGCGGTTCTGATCGACGTAGGCCGGCACCACCGTTTCACCAACACGCAGGCTGCCGCCGTCCGGCTTTTCCTGGCCGACGATCATGCGAAACAGCGTCGTCTTGCCGGCACCGTTCGGGCCAATGATTCCAACAATGCCGCCGCGGGGCAGGTCGAAGCTCAAATCGTCCATCAGCAGCGTGTCGCCGAAGCCCTTGCGGACGTGCTCCGAGCGCACCACCAGCTCACCCAGGTGCGGCCCCGGCGGGATTTGCAGCGTCAACTCGTCCTCGCGCTCGTCGTACTCCTGGGCGGCCAGTTTCTCGTAAGCGCTGAGGCGGGCCTTGCTCTTGGCGACGCGGGCGCGCGGAGCCATCTTGGCCCACTCATATTCCCGTGCCAGCGCCTTGCGCCGCGCCGACTCCTGCTTCTCCTCTTTCGCCAGCCGCTCCTGTTTCTGCTCCAGCCACGACGAGTAATTGCCCTTCCACGGGATGCCCTGGCCGCGGTCCAGCTCCAGAATCCACTGGGCAACGTTGTCGAGGAAGTAGCGGTCGTGCGTGACCGAGACGACCGTGCCGGGATACTCTTGCAGGTGGCGTTCGAGCCAGGCGACAGACTCGGCGTCGAGGTGGTTGGTCGGTTCGTCGAGCAGCAGCAGATCGGGCTTTTGCAGCAGCACCTTGCACAGGGCGACGCGGCGGCGCTCGCCGCCGGACAGCTGGCTCACCGGGGCATCGCCGGGGGGCAGCCGCATCGCGTCCATCGCAATCTCAAGCTGGCGGTCCAGCTCCCAGGCGTTGGCGGCGTCAATGGCTTCCTGCACCCGGCCCAGCTTCTCCAGGATGCGCTCCATCTCGTCCGGTTCGAGCGGCTCGGAGAGCTTGTTGCTCAACTCTTCCTGCTGCACGAGCAGGGCGCGCGTGGCCGCGACCGCTTCCTCAACGTTGCCGCGCACGTCCTTGTCGGGGTTGAGCCGCGGTTCCTGAGGCACGAAGCCGATGGTGATGTTATCGGCGGCTCGGGCGCTGCCGAGAAAGTCTTTTTCCTGCAGGGCCATGACGCGCAGCAGCGTGGACTTGCCGGCGCCGTTGCTGCCGATGACGCCGATCTTGGCGCCGGGGTAGAACGCCAGCCAGATGTTTTTCAGGACCTCGCGTTTCCCATACGCCTTGGTCAGGTGCTCGATCGTGAAGATGTATTTTTCGCTCATGCGTACTCTCGAAGACAATGGCCAGCCCTGGGCGGACAACGTGCGGCCCTGGCGGCGTGGCAGCATCAGGTTAGCGGAGGGGGCGAAAGGCGTCAATCTGAAGAGGGCAGGGGGCCGCTTGACGCGCGGCCGCGGATGTCGTGAGATACCAGCAGGATCAAGACGGACACTTTACGGGAAAGGGCCTCCGGTGCGGATCACACTGCTGATGGGCACGTACATGCTGGTAGCGTTGCTGGAACCCGCGCCGCCCGCCGCGGCGGACGAGGGCATGTGGCTGTTCAACCAACCGCCCCGCGATCTGCTCAAGCAGAAGTACAACTTCGACCTGAGCGACGCCTGGCTCGACCGGGCCATGAAGGCGTCGGTGCGCTTCAACAACGGCGGCTCCGGCAGCTTCGTCTCGAAAGACGGCCTGGTCGTCACCAACCACCACATCGGCGCCGATTCGCTGCAAAAACTCAGCACGCCGAGCAAGAACTACTACCGCGACGGCTTCTACGCCAAAGCGCGCCGGGGAGTTGAAGTGCCCCGACCTGGAACTGAACGTGCTTCAGTCCATCGAGGACGTGACCGACCGGGTGCAGGCCGCGGTGACGGCGGACATGAACCCCGCCCAGGCCGCCGCCGCCCGCCGCGCCGCCATGGCGCAGATCGAACAGGAATCGCTGACGAAGACCAAGTTGCGCAGCGACGTGGTGACGCTTTACCAGGGCGGCCAGTATCACCTGTATCGCTACAAGAAGTACACCGACGTGCGCCTGGTCATGGCGCCAGAGGCGGGCATCGCCTTCTTCGGCGGCGACACCGACAACTTCGAGTTCCCGCGCTACAACCTGGATGTCTGCTTCTTCCGCGTCTACGAGAACGGCAAGCCTGTGAAAAGCGAGCATTACTTCAAGTGGAGCCCGACCGGCCCGGTGGAGGGCGACGTGGTGTTCGTGTCCGGCCATCCCGGTTCGACCAACCGCCTGGAGACGCTGGCCCGGCTCAAGCACCGCCGCGACGTGACGCTGCCGTACACGCTGACGCGGCTGCGCTACCTGGAGGCACTGTTGCGGCAGTACGCCGAGCGCGGCCCCGAGGAGGCACGGCAGGCGGAGAAGGACCTGTACCCCGTCGCCAACGCCCGCAAGGCACTGACGGGCCAGTATCACGGCCTGCTCGATCCGGCGATCATCGAACGCAAACAGGTGGAGGAGGAAAAACTTCAGTTCAAAATCAGTGTGGCTCACGAAATGGGCAAGCAGTACCGCGACGCCTGGAAACGCATCGCCGCGGCGCAGAAGGCACTGGCGACTTTTGAAAAGGAGTACGCCCTGCTCGAACTCGGCGACGCCTGCAACAGCCGCTATTTCCGCATCGCCCGGACGCTGGTGCGGCTGGTCGAGGAGAAGGCGAAGCCCGACGCGCAGCGGCTGCGCGAGTACCGCGGCTCGGCGCTGGAGTCGCTGAAGTTCCAGCTATTCTCGCCGGCGCCGATTTCCGCCGACCTGGAGCGCGTCAAGCTGGCGGGTTCGCTGGCGTTCCTGGCGGAGCAACTCGGCGGCGAGCACCCGCTGGTGGTCCAGGCGCTGGCAGGCAAGTCGCCGGCGGCCCGCGCCGCGGAGTTAACCGCAGGCACGAAAGTCGGCGACCCCCAGGAGCGCCGCAAACTGGCCGATGCCGACGCAAAAACGTTGGCCCGTTCGCCGGACGCCATGATCCAGTTCGCCCGCCTGCTGGACGGCGAGGCCCGGCAGCTGCGCAAGAAGTACGAGGATGAGGTGCAGGAGGTGGAGCAGCAAGCTTACGCCCTGATCGCGCGGGCGCGCTTCAAGCTGTTCGGCAAGAGCGTCCCACCGGACGCGACCTTCACGCTGCGGCTGGCGTTTGGCGTCGTCAAGGGCTACGAGGTGGACGGCGAAAAGCTGCCGTACACGACCACGTTCGGCGGGGCGTTCGCGCGGGCGGACAAGCAGCAGCACAAGGATCCGTTCGTGCTGCCGCCGCGCTGGTTGAAGCGAAAGGCCAAGCTGGACCTGGCGACGCCGTTCAACTTCGTCTCGACGGCGGACACCATCGGCGGCAACTCCGGCAGTCCGGTGCTGAACCGCGCCGGCGAGCTGGTCGGCATCAACTTCGACCGCAACCGTCACGGCCTGGTGCGCAACTACGTCTACACCGACGAGCAGGCCCGACACATCGCCGTCCACTCACGCGGCGTGCTGGAGGCGCTGCGCGTCCTGTACGACGCCGACGCCCTGGCCAAGGAATTGACCGCGAAATAACGAACCGCCAGGGCGCCAGGGCGCCTTGGCGATTCTGCGTTATTTCCACTTCAGGGTGCAGCGGTTATCGACGTTGCGGCGCTTCTGCTCGGGCTCCGGCCGGATGGTGTTGCGGATTTCCACCTTGTAAATCTGCGTCCGCACCGGCGTGAAGGTCACATGGCAGTCCTTGCCGTCGCCCACGTCGCGGGCCACCTCCGTATGGTTGTCGTCGTAAACGTACAGGTTCACGTCGGAGTCCTTCGCGCTGGTCACCCAGATTTCCGCCGGGAGGCGATACTCGAACTGGACGTAGCGCACCGCCCCCTTGCCGGACTTGATGTCGATGGTTTCAGGGTTCTGGGTCAGGCTGCCGGCACAGCCCAGGCACAGCGCCACCAGCACGACACCCAGGCCGCGTCGTACGCCAACCGTTCGCTCGCTCATGTTCGGGCCTCCGTTGGGCGTGAAGGGTCGGCGTCAAGAACGCCCTGCTTTTTTACTGGAAACTCACGGCACACGCGCGGGTATACTGGAGAGAATCCCAGGAGACATCCCCTTTCAGGCGAGGTGCGTGCGATGACAGCAGGGCGGATCGGTTTGGCGGCGCTGGCGCTGGGGCTGCTGGTGCAGGGGTCGGCCTGTGCGGGCGGCACCAGGGCGGCCCCTGTGATGGTCGGCGGCACCTTCGAGGTCGAGAAGGCGGCCAACCTGGCTTACCACAACGGCCCGGACGCCGACGCGGTGCGGCACAAGCTGGACGTGTACTACCCCAAGGGCCAGAAGAATTACCCCGTCCTGCTGTTCATCCACGGCGGCGCCTGGACCTTCGGCAGCAAGGACATGTATGACGCACTGGGGAAAACACTCGCGAAGAACGGCATCGGTGTCGTCATCAGCAACTACCGCCTGTCGCCGAAGGTACAGCACCCCGCGCACGTCGAGGACGTGGCTCGCGCCTTCGCCTGGACGCACAAAAACATCGGCAAGTACGGCGGCCGGGCGGACCAGCTGTTCGTCTGCGGCCACTCCGCCGGCGGCCACCTCGTCGCGCTGCTGGCCACCGACCCGCTCTACCTGAAGGCCCACGGCCTGTCGCCGGCCAACATCAAGGGCATGATCCCCATGAGCGGCGTCTACACCATCGCGCCGGTCGCCCTCTTCCACAAGGCTTTCGGCAAGGACGAGTCGAAATACAAGGAGGCGTCGCCGCAGCACCACGTCACCGGCAACCACCCGCCGGCCCTGATCATTTATGCCGACAAGGACTACCCGACCATCGACACCATGTCGGAAGCGTTCTGCAAGAAACTGAAAGGTTGCAAGTGCCACGCCACCACTTTCAAGGTGGCCGACCGCGACCACATCAACATCATCGTCCGGTTGGCCGCGAGCGAAACGGACCCGACCACGCAGGCGCTCCTGCGCTTCGTCGCCTCGCACAGCGGCCTGAAGTTGCGCGCGAAGAACGGCAAGTGAGCGACAGCTTTCGCGGTGAGGTCGTTGTGTTTCGCTCGTCTGAATGATACCCTGATTCCTGCTGCATACCCTTCAGACGGGAGGCGTTCACATGGCACGGTATGGGTTCATGGCGTTACTGGTGCTGGCGACGGCCGCGGGCGTGGCGCCGGCCGGCGGCAAGGGCGAAAAGGAGCTGCGCTTCGAGGGCAAGCTCACCCAGGACGACCCCAAGGACCGGAAGCAAAATGCTGCCTTCAAGGTCCACATGGTCAAGATGACTGCTGGCGTCAACTACCAGATCGACATGGTGAGCACGCAGTTCGACAACTACCTGCGCCTGGAGGACAAGGCCGGCAAGGAGCTGGCCTTTGACGACGACAGCGGTGGTATGCAGAACGCCCGCATCATCTTCAACTGTCAGAAGACCGGCGAGTACAAGATCATCTGCACCGCCTACAACGCGAATGGCATGGGGGCCTATGTGTTGACGGTGAAGAACACCGGCGCCGCGGCGAAGCTGGTCACGGCACACTCGGCGCTGGTCGGCAAGGAGGCGCCGGACTTCCGCGGCGACTTCGGGCTCAACGGCCAGGTGCGGCGGCTGGCCGACCTCAAGGGCAAGGTGGTACTGCTTAACTTCTGGGCCGTCTTCTCGCCGGCGAGTTCCTCCGTTTTCCCGAAGTTGCGCGAATGGCACAAGGCCCACAAGGCCGAGGGCCTGGAGGTCGTCGGCGTCTCGTTCTACAACTACGAGAACGGCCAGCACATCGGCTTCGACAAGAAGACCGGCAAGCTCACCAAGTTGGAGGAGTCCGACCAGAAGAGCGAGCGGGCCGTGCTCAAGGACTTCGCCGCCTACCACAAGCTCGACTACCTGCTGATGGTGCTGCCGAAGGAGGAAGCGCTGCGGGCCTTCAACGACTACTTCGTCAATGGCATGCCGCAGTTCGTGCTCATCGACCGCCGCGGCAACGTGCGCTTCATCATCGTCGGCGAGCGCAACCTCGCCGCGCTGGAGCCCGAACTCAAGAAAGTGCTCGCCGAGAAGTGAGCCGCAGTGCAACCGATGTCAACCCGGAGCGCCAGCGCGGGGTCGCCTCGCGCTGGCGCTCCGTCAGCGACTGCTTCAACTCCAGGCGCTGCGCCTGATGTCTGACCTCACCGGCTCTCGTCCAGGTGCGCCTTCCAGACCGCGTGCCCGGGCGGATGCAGGGCTGCGCCGCGCAAGAAGGCGTCGAGGGCGCCGGGATTGATGGGTTCGTCTTCATAGGCGATGAACTTTGGGCGGAACACGGCAAAGCCGTCCGGGTGGTTGGCCGCACGGAAGGGCACCGCGACCAGGAGCTTTTGCACTTCGGGTTGGTAGCAGTGCGCGTGCAAGAAGATCGCATCAGTCTGGCCCGGCGGCAGATTCAGGTACGCCTCGAAGGCCAGGACGCCGCGGCGGGCACCGGCGACGGGATTTGTCAGCAGTTGCTCGCCTTGTGTGACTGCTTCCTCCGAGGACATTCCGGTGACCTGAATGTACTGCTGGCTGCCGTCGGGTTTCTCGACGACCAGCAAGGGAACCGTCAGAGATTTTCCCTGGGAAACGCAATGGATGGCGTGGGCAGCAACGAAGCCCGCCAGTTGTGCTGTCTCGATCATCGCTTACCTCCTGGGGTTGCCAGGTCACTTCGCCAGTCAGCCTCCGTGGTGTCCGCGGCCAACCGGGTTGCCAGCGGCAGGAAATCACGCCAATTCATTGCCAGCCCAGCACGAAGTAAACGGCGTGGCGGCACGGGCAGACGCGAGTGACCTCGGCTGACCAGATGCGCTGCCCTGCGAGCAACTCCTCGGTCGGCAGACCTCCGACCTCGACATCGAGGGCAATGTACTGATGCCTTTCGTCTTCGGCATCTTGCCCGAGCGACACGCACAGTGCGGACGAAGGAAAAGCTTGCCGGGCCAGGTCGATGACCGCGTTCAGGTAAGGGCTGACCCTCTTCGCGACAGCGAATTCCTGGACTTCGGACGGAATGGCCGGCGAGGAGACCTTCGGTCGGGCTTGGCGGGTAGCGCGAGTTTCGTTCGCTGACCAGCGATTGCCAGACCATTTGAAGTTTCCATGAAATTGCCGCGAACGTTGGGGAGTCCTCTCACGGTTCGCCCCCGATGCGCCGGTGCAACCAGGCCCGCGCCAGCCGGAAGTCGCTCTCCACCGTGCTAACGGAAACACCGAGTCGGTCAGCGATCTCGGCGACGGTGAAACCGCCGAAGAAGCGCAGAACGACGACCTGGCTTTGCCGCTCGTCGAGTCTCGCCAGTTCGTCGAGGGCCTCGTGCAGTGCCTCGATGTCCGCGTTGTCCTGCTGATTATGGTCGTGCACCGCGTCAAAGGCCACGCGCTGCCAGCCCTCTCCGCGCTTCTCCGTGCGACGCCGTCGAGCGTGACTCACCAGGATGCGACGCATGGCCTGGACGGCGGCCGCGAAGAAATAGTGCCGATTCGGAGCCTTATCGAAGACGCCACTGCAGACGAGACACAGGTAGGTTTCGTGAACGAGGTCGGTGGGTTCCAGAGTTATGGGCGTGCCTTCCTGGAAAAGCAGCCTGGCCGCGATGCGGCGCAGGTCGTTGTAAACCAGGTGAATGAGCCGATCCTTGGCCTCCCCATCGCCTTCCCGGATGGCATGGAGAAACTGCGTTACTGCTCCCAGCGGTTCGGGTGCCATCGCAAGGACTCCAGTCGAAAAATCAAGGGTTTCGACTGCCGATTGCGCATATATTGAAGGTGCAAATGCGTGCGTTTCAAGCGAAAAAAGCTGACCACCGGCATGTGGTGATGTCCCGAGAATGTTGCCCACGCTCGGGTTGCTCGGAAAAACGTGTGTTCTGTGAACGAGCGTCCCGAGGTGTTTCCCAGCGATTTTCCAGGTGTGCAATGGAACCTGGACACCACCCGGCGTTTCGGAGAAGAATGTTCCGGCCGGTGGTTTCGCCGCCGTTCGCACACCGCGACCGACAGGAGAAACTGCCATGCGCACAAACAACCGAGTCCTGATCCGAGTGGCCTTTGTCCTCGTGTTGGCCGCTGTAGTGGCAATGCCAAGGCCGGCGAAGGCAGGGTTTATCCTCGTCACCAGCGAATCGGCCCTCGGCGCGAACGACTCTATCGACTGGGGCAGCCTTGGTACGCTAACCACCCCTGGCTTCTCGCTTACCACGGCGGATGGAAACTACGTGAACGGGACGATCGTTGGTTTCGCTAACGTCGGCGGCCTGACCAGTTTTGGCATCGGCCAATTGAATGGTTTCCCCGCTGTTTTCGGCAGCGCAGTGGACTCGCAGGGCGTTGCAGGAGTATCGATCACCCTCACTTTTGCCCAACCCGTCTCCGGCTTTGGGGCTGTAATCGAAAACAGCGCGGGTGATGAATTCATGGATACTTACATCACGGCCACGGATACGAACGGAAACACACAGACGTTTGGGACTAATGACAGTGCATTCACGTTGCCTGGCGGTGGTCCTGGCTTCGTCGGCGTCAGCAATGATACTGCTAACATTTCCAGCGTGACATACACCATCTCTGACGGAGGTATCATCACAAATTATTCAAGCGGAGAACTGATCATCGGCCAGGCGGCCCTCGCCTCGCCAACGGAGTCGAGCGTTCCTGAACCTACCAGTCTCACGTTGGTTGGGCTCGGCATCATCGGCCTTCTCGGCTACAACTGGCGGCGACGAAAGCGTGCCGCGACGTAGGCACAAGGTTTTACACTCTTTGCTGCGCCGGCGCCAGGGCAAAGAAGCCGCAGCTCAGTGCCCTGCGGTCGTCCGCGGCCGCCCCGCCGTCTCGCCGCACAACCGCTGCAGGTCGTACTCTTTCAACCGCCCCGGATGCGCACTGAAATACTCCTCCAGCAGCGGCCGCACCTGGTGCTCCCACACCACGCGCAGCCGCGCCTCGTCCAACTCCGGCACCATGAAGTAACTGTGGCCGACCTGCTGCGCCGCTCCCAGATCCTCACGCAGCCGGCCGTTCAGCCGCTCGAACAGCCCCACCACCGCCCGGCGAAGTCCGCGCCGGCGCGCGGCGGATGGTCCGCCAGCCACGCCGCCAGCACGTCCGCGCTGGGCGGCATCTCCAGGAACGAGAAGCGCCGCCGCAGCGCCTGGTCGATCAGCGCCACCGAGCGGTCCGCCGCGTTCATCGTCCCAAGCAGGTACAGGTTGCGCGGCAGCCGGAACTCGCGCCGCGAGTACGGCAGTCGCACGCTCTGCTCGCGGTACTCCAGCAGATACAGCAGCTCGCCGAAGACGCGCGGCAGGTTGCCGCGATTGATCTCGTCGATGATGAGCACGTGCGCCGCCGCCGGCTCGCGCTCCGCCTGCGCCGCGAAGGCGCACAACAGCCCCTCCTCCACCGGGTAGCTCACCTCATGACGGCCGTTGACCTCGACCGTCCGCGCCTTGATGCCCTCGACGAATTCCTCGTAACTGTACGCTGGGTGGAACTGCACCAACCGCACCGCCTCCGGCCGGCCGTCGGTCAGCAGCCGCGCCAGGCAGCGGGCCACGTGTGTCTTGCCGGTGCCGGGCACGCCCTGCAAAATCAGCTGCCGCTTCAACTCCAGCAGTTCCCGCGCCCGCCGCAGCCAGTCCGCCCCCAGATGCGTCGCTCGCTGGAAGTCCGCGGCGCTGAACGGCCCCTCCGGCCGGCCCTCGCCCGTCCGCCGCGTCAGCAGCTGCTGCGGCTCGGCACTCACGGCACAGGCGAACGCCGGCAGCAGGCGGTCGAACGTCAGCAGGATGTCGCCGACCAGGTCGTCACCGGCCAGCAGCGGCGCGTCCGACGGCAGTACCTTGGCGGCCACCAGCGTTTTGCCGGCGGCCCACGCTCGCAGCTCGCCAGCGTCGGTCAGCGGTTTGGCGTCGGCAAAATCGTCGGCGGCGCCGAAGCGGCATTCAGCGCACGCGCCGCTGCGCGCACAGCGCCCGGTACAGCAGTTCCGCGTGCTCCTGCACGTTGCGGCGGAACAGTTTGGCGGCGGCCCGGGCGTCGCGGCCAATGCGCAGGCCGTAGCCGACCCCCGCCGCGGACAGGCGCACGAAGAACTGCACGTCGTTACGCTTGCCTGCGGCGCGGCGGCAGAAGGTGATCCACAGCTCCGTGTGGTACGGCGTCGATTTGCCGAAGTCGTTCTTGCAGATGCTGGTCAGGGCGCGGCCGCTGCGCGGCGCCGTCTCCAGATCCCAGCCGTGCTGCCGCCGCAGCACCGGCTCGACGTAGCGCTGCCCCAGCGCCTGGCACAGCTCAACCAACGGCTCACGCACCGCGAAACGGTAGCGCGGCTTCTGGGCGTGGACCCAGTCGCGGCGGTTGTGCCCGGCCAGCTCGCGCAGGAAGCGGAAGGTGTCGGCGCAGAAGCCGCCGAAGCGATCCGTGGGGCAGACATCCGAGCCCGAGCGCCAGCGCGGAGCCCCGCGCTGGCGCTCGGGCTCGGATGTCTGCCCCACGTTGGCGAACAGCGCCGGCGCTTCCAGCGGGTGCAGGCGGTGCTGGCCGCGCAGCCAGGCCAGCGCCTCATTGAACAGGCGGTAGCGCTCGGCGGCCGGCACCAGCGGATCGTCGGCGTCGCTCAGCGCCGCGTAGCCGCGCCGCGCCGCCTCGTCCCAGACGGCGAAACGGCGGGCGTCGTGGATGTGCAACAGCGCGGTCGGCAGCCACAGGCCGGCGCCCGGGATCGGCTCGCACCGCCAGAACTCGTCCAGCACCGGCAACGGATCTTCGGCCGCGGTCAGGCGCAGGCCCCAGTCGCGCAGCAGTTCGCCGCACGCCTCCCAGGCGACCGGCGCCCGCCGCACTGCCGCCGCGTCCATAAGCGCCAGCGCCGCCGCCACGCCGCGGCCGTCCGCGGCGGCCAGGGCAGCGGTCAGTTGCCGCCGCGCCTCCTGCAGCACGGCGCCGCGTTCTTTCAAGCGCTGCCGCAACGGCACCCGCGCCCGTTCCTGGCGAATCAATGCCGGCACGTCGATGCCGGAGCGGCCGACGCCCGACCACAAATCGCGGCCACGCAGCGCCGCCACCAGCGTGAAGAAATGGTCCAGATGCAACGCGGACAGGCGCGGCTGGCGGCGCAGGATCTCACCGTACAGCCCGGCGAGCGCGACATAGGCCGCAGCCAGGTCGTGCTGCCGCAGACCGCGGGCCAGGTCCAGCCGCTCCAGGCCGTACCGCACCGCGGGCGTCCAGCCGGGCCACTGCGTCGGCTCCAGCGCCTGGAACAGCGCCGACCAGAACGCCGGCCCCAGCCCCGGCACGTGGTACGCCCCGGCCGGCGTCAGGAACGCCGCCGCCCGGGACGCCAGCGGTTCGCGGCCGCGCAGCAGATGGCCAAGCCCGTGCCGCACCACGCCGGCGCGGCGCAGCAGTGTGACGCGGTGCAGTGGCGGCCGCACCACCGCCTCGTAAAACGTCAGCAGCGCTTCTTGAAAGGCTTCTTCGCTGGCGCTATCGATGAATGCCTCACGCAGCAGGCCCTGCGGCGCGTCCAGCACGGCGCGGAAGCGCGGCCCCAGCTCCGGCAGCCGACCCAGCTCCGCGCCCGGGGCGGGGCCGGCTTCGAGGTAGCTGCGCAGCAGCGGCACCAGCGGCAGCGGCGCGGGACGTGCGACCCTCATGGCTCCATCGACTTCCCCTGGGCGGCCGGCGATCTTGCCCCGGGCATTGTAGCAGTCGCACCGCCGCACCGCCCGCGTTTTTCGACCACCTGTGTGGGATCGTAATACAATGCCAGAGCGTGAATTGGTCGATTGTGCAACAAACCACGTGTCCCCAACCGAAAGGAGTGCCCATGAAGACCATCCTGCTGTCCGCGTTACTCGCCTGCGGTCTGCTGGCCTGCCTGACTCCGCCTGCCGCCGCCCAGGGCCGACTGGGCTACAGCAACCCCTACGTCTACTACGAAATTCACCACGCGTGGCCCGGCCCGTATCCGTACCCTTACCCCTACTCGTATGGGTGGTATCCTTACACCGCCGAATACTACAACCTCTACAACTTTGAACAGCAGAACCTGTACAACAATTCCCTGGCGATCAAGAACTTTTACCATTCGCCGTCCGGGGCGATTGACCCCATTGGCGGCGAACCGACGCCGAAGACCACGATGTTGCCGCCGCCCCTGGAAACGCACGGTGTTGTGGCCGTCAAGGTGCCCAGCGCCTACGCCCAGGTGTGGTTCAACGGCCAGCTCACCAACGCCACCGGCGTCACGCGCGTTTTCCAGACACCGGACTTGCCCTCGGGCAAGGCCTTTTCGTACACTGTCCGCGCCGACTGGACGCAGGGCGGCGAGCCGGTGTCGCGCGAACGCACCGTGACGGTGGCCGCGGGCAAGACGGCTGTGGTCGATTTCACGAAGTAAGCGCTGCGGCGGCACGAAACGTGCAAGAATGCGAAAAGCAGAAAAAGCACCGGCCGGGGCTGAAAGACTTTTCCGGCCAGTTGGTATAATAAGCTGGAGATAATGAAGAGGTTGGTGCCTTGCCTGAAGGAGTATCCGCCATGAGACGATGCCTGTCGGTTGGGTTGCTCGCTCTCAGCCTGTCGGCGGTGCTGACGCCCGCCGCGTTTGGCCAGCGCGGGTTTGTCCATCCCCACGCCGGGTTCGGGCCCGGCCCGGCGTTCCACTTCGGCCACGCCGGCGCCCCGATCGTCAACCAATTCCTGGGCGGCACAACCGGTCTGTCGCTGCACAACCTGTACCATCCCTTGAGCTTCAACAGCCCGTTGGGGGTCAACTCGCGCCTGACCTACAACCCATACGGCAACTACATTCCGTTCGGCAACTATCTCTCGAACAACGGCTTTCCCGGCAGTTACTACTTCAACCGCTACGGGAACTACAATAACGGCCTCGGCAACCCGTACGGGAACTACATTCCGTTCGGTAACTACCTCTCGAACAACGGCTTTCCTGGTAGCAACTACTTCAACCGCTACGGGAACTACAACAACGGCCTTGGCAACTCGTACGGCAACTACATCCCGTACGGCAACTACCTCTCAACCAACGGCTTTCCTGGCAGCAACTACTACGGCGGCACCGGCTACTACAACAATGGCTTCCGCGGGGCGTTCCCGAGCGTCCAGCAGGTGAACCCCGTCGTGAGCAACCCGTACATCGTGCCGGGCCTGAATCTCAAGCAGTGGGCGTACAACACCAATGTCGTCGGCCGCACCTACGCCCAGTTCCCGCCCTGGATGTACGGCTACAACCCCTACACGCCGCTCGTCGTGGGCGGCAATTTCGGCGGCGGCTATGGCGGCGGCTACGGCGGCGGTTATGGCCTGGGCTACGGCGGCTACGGTCTGCCCTTCGGCCTGGGTTACGGCGGTGGCTACGGTTATGTCGGCGGCCTGGGCTACGGCGGCGGCTATGGCGGCGGTGGCTATGGCGGCGTGCCGTTCGCCTCGACCTACCTCCTCAGCCCCGCCTACAACATCTACTCCGCCCAGTATGCGTCCAGCATTTACGGCGGCCCCCGCTTGCCGGCGAACTTCTACCAGTCGCCGGCTGGCTCCATCGACCCCATCGGCACCCCGCCCGCCGGCCCGACCTCGGGAGTGAAGGGCGCCAGGGAGAGCCAGCCCAACGGCGGCAGCACTTACGCCACCGGCGGCCTTGGCAGCGCGTACAGCCCCGGCAGCCTGGTGGTGTCCAACTTCTACCAGTCGCCAGCCGGCTCCATCGACCCCATCCTGCCCGTGGGCGTCTCGTCCGCACCGCCGGTGGCCCAGGCCGCGCCCGTGCCGGAGCGGCAGGCGACGTTGACCATCAAGGTGCCGAACGACGCGGCCCTGGTGTGGTGCAACGGTCACCGCGTCAACGGCGATGGTCTGACGCGCGTCTACCAAACGCCGGCCCTCGCGGCGGGGCAGGACTACGCCTTCACGGTGCGGGCCGTGTGGCTGCAGAAGGGCAACGGCGTGACGCGGGAGCAGACCGGGACCGTGGCCCCCGGGCAGTCGGCAGTGGTCGATTTCACGAAATGACGGTGGGCGGATTCGGCCCAGCTTCCAGGACAAAAATGCCCACCTCGCAGCGGATGGCGGCGAGGTTAACGCGGGCGGTCAGTCCTTCTTTCGCCAGCATGGCCTCCACGTCCAGCAGCACGGCGTCTTCCAGCACTCGCACCCAGGGCTCCTCGCGAGCCAGGGTGCTGAAGACGTTCATGATGAGACCGCGCAGGGCGGTCACGGGCATGCCCAGCGCCCGGAATTTGACCAGCCGCAGGTGAACTTGCCGGTCGCGAACGGTGGGGTGCCAGAGTGTCTCGAAACTGACCGGCACGAACAGGGAGTACTCGCCCTGGACGACGACACCTTCCGGTGTGATGCCGATCTGCAATTCCTCGACGGGCTGATCTTTCGGGAGGTGGCGTTTGGCCAGGTCGTTGAGGTCCTGCTCGGTGACGGTGACCCGGAGCGCGTGAATTTCCATGCAGTGGTCCCCTGGCGGCGATCCAACAAACAGACCTGGCCAGCATATGGAACGGCGTCGCCCCTGGCGACCGCGGCGAGGCGGGGCGGGTGGCGCGTCCTTATGGCTGCGGAGCAGCACGACGGCTTGACCCACGGCGGCCGTCGGCCTATCATCACCAAATACTAAACTTTCCTTCCCGGCACCAGCCGGGTGCCGCTGCACGAGGTAGCCACCGCATGAAAGCGGAACACCGTAAAGAGCTGCAGACGAACATCCTGGCCGACCGCATGGGCCGCATGCTCGATACCGTCAAGACCCGGCCCAGCCGTCGCGGCGTCCTGCTCGTACTCCTTATCCTCGTCGTCATCGTGGGCGGCGGCATTGCTTATGTGGTCTACCAGGGTGGCATCAACGACAACCGCCAGCGCTGGGTTGAGTTTGACAAGACGGTCGATTTCAAGACCCTGCAGGACGTCGCCAAGGACTACGAGAAGACGAATCAGGGCAAGGCCGCTCGCGCCCAGATCGCCTGGGTGCGGCTGTGGGAACTGGGCATCAAACGCATGGGCATCGACACCAACGGCGGCGTGAACGAGGTCGTCGCCGCCAAGGAGATGTTCAGCCAGCTCGCCGACGACTGCAAGGACGATCCCGTGCTCGGCGCCGAGGCGGTGTACGCCATCGCCGTCTGCGAGGAAACCCTGGCCTGCAGCGCCCAGGTCAGCGTCAAGGCCCAGCTCGACCAGGCCCTCAAGGCGTACCGCCGCGTTGTGGACGAGCACGAGAAGAGCGGCTACGCCATCAAGGCCGCCGAGCGCATCAAGCTGTTTGAAAGCGAAAACGAACGCGAACTCATCACCCGGTTCTACGAGCAGATCCAGACGGACGCCAACCGGCTGAAGATGTTCCACGAGCAACTCGGCCCCCTCATGAAACAGCCGAGGAAATAACCGGACACCCGGGTCCCGCCGGGGGACCGGCCTGGCGCTGAGGTCCCTCATGTCCGTGCCAACGTCCCTGTCCGACGAGGCCCTGCCGGAGCCGACGCTGCCCCGCCTGCTCGATCTGGCGGTTGGGCGCAAGGGCGAGGGCCTGCGCCTCGACCAGTACATCGTCGGCCAGGTGCCCGACTTCAGCCGCTCCAACATCCAGAAGGCCATCGACGCCAGCCAGGTGACCGTCAACGGTGCCACCGCCAAGGCCAGCTACAAGGTGCGCGCCGGCGACATGGTGCGCGTCCAGCTACCAGAGCCGACCCACCCGCTGCCGGTGCCCGAGGACATCCCGCTGGAAGTCCTTTACGAGGACGACTACCTGGCGCTGATTAACAAGCCGCCGGACATGGTGGTGCATCCGGCCAAGGGCCACTGGTCGGGCACGCTGGTCAACGCGCTGCAGTTCCGCTTCAGCCACCTGAGCAACGCCAACGGCGACTATCGGCCCGGCATCGTCCACCGCCTCGACCGCGACACCAGCGGCGTCATCCTCGTGGCCAAGGAGGAGCGGACGCACCGCGAACTGAGCGCCCAGTTCGAGAACCGCAAAATATTCAAGGAATACGTCGCCATCACGCATGGGGTGCTGGAGCGCGACAGCGACTACATCGAGCGGCGCATCGGCCATCACAAGTTCGACCGCGTCAAGATGGCGGTAACCGATGAAGAGGACGACGGCAAGGAGGCGTGCAGTTTTTACGAGGTGCTGGAGCGCTTCGCCGGCTACACGCTGGTGAAGATCAGCCCGCGGACGGGGCGGACACACCAGATTCGCGTCCATCTGGCGAGCGTTGACTGTCCGGTGCTGGCGGACAAGGTGTACAGCGGCCGCGATGTGCTGCGGCTATCGGACCTGGTGCCGGACGTGGGCCACGATGAGGTGCTGATGCCGCGGCAGGCGCTGCATGCGTATCGGCTGCGCTTCCTGCACCCGCGGTTGCGCGAGGTGATCGCGGCGACGGCGCCGCTGCCGGTGGATTTTCAGCGCACACTGGCGGCGCTGCGGCAGTATCGTAGCGACGGGCGCCCTGCCTGTCGCTGATGGGGGTTGCGACAGGCGAGCCGCCCGTCGCTACGGAGGGACGACGATGACCAGGACCGACATGCGCGAGTGGCTGGAGTTCGCCCGGCGCAAGACGTTGGAGCTGCTCGACGCCATCGCGACGCGGCCGGACGCGGTGGCCGTGCTGAAGTGGCGGCCCGGCCCGGGACGGGCGCACATCGCCTGGCAGCTGATGCACCTGGCCGCGACGGACGACCGCCACCTCAACGTGCGCATGGGCGGCGGCGAACCCAGCGCACCGACCTCGTGAAGCGCTTCGCCGGCGGCAGCGTCCCCGACGACGCGGTGCCCGAGCTGGCGGACATCCGCCGCTATCTGACCGAACGCCGCGCCGCCCTGCTGGAGCATCTGCAAAGCCTCGACGACGGCCAGCTGGAGCAGAAGCCGAACGCCGCGGCGCCGTGGACGTACCGCGAGTGGGTCAAGGTGCTCACCTGGCACGAGGCGCACCACCAGGGGCAGGCGCACCTGACGTTCAACCTGTACCGTGCCGCCCACGACGTGCCGGCGCAACCGTGACCGTTTTCTCCCTCGCCCTCTTCAGGGGCGAGGGGAGCAAGAAACTGCACCCCGAGCGACCGCACGATCATGGTGAGCCCAGTCCTGTATCAGGAAATGCTGCTCGGCAGCCGGCGGAACCGCCAGTATCTGTTCCGCTGGGCCTACGCCGTGCTGCTACTGATCGAACTGGCCATCTTCCTGATCGGCTACATGATCTGGACGGCCGGCTTCCCGGGCCTGCGTCGCCTGCCGAGTTTCACCGAGTTCGCGAACTTCGCCCGCACCTATCTCGAACTGATCGTCGCCCAGCACTTCATCCTGCTGGTGCTGGTGACGCCGACCGTTACCGCCGGCGCCATCACCGATGAGAAGCAGCGCGGCACCCTGCAATACCTGCTGACGGCGGACCTGCGCCCGGGCGAGATCGTCCTGGGCAAGCTGCTCGGCCGCAGCTTTCAGGTGCTGCTGCTGACGCTGACGGCCCTGCCGCTGCTGGGGTTTCTTGGGGTCTATGCCGGGGTGGACGGCCTGAAGTTCCTGGCGCTGGCGGCGGCGACGCTGGTGATGATCTTTGCGCTGGGCTCGGTCAGCCTGCTGGCGTCGGTGCTGTGCCGCCACACCCGCGACGCGGTGCTCAGCCTGTACTCGCTCGGTCTGGGCCTGGTGGTGCTGGCCACGGCGGTGAACGCGCTGCTGGAGGTGCTCGGCGGCGTCAGCCGCGACGCTGGCCCGGCGTGGTTGCGCGGCGTGGCGACGGTGCTGGACGCCTTCAATCCACTGCAGCCGCTCGGCTCCGACTGGCTGAGCGCCAGCCCGACCGAGATCGGCCAGCGTCTGCTGGCGCTGCTGTACACCTGGGGCCTGCTCGGCAGCGTCTGTTTGACGGCGGCAGTGTTGCGGCTGCGCGGCGCCTACCTGAGCTACCTGCAGGGGGCCGAGCGCAAGAAGCCGCGCTGGTGGCGCGCGGGCGCGCCCGCCTGGGTGACGACCCGCTCACCTGGAAGGAGCGGCACGTCGAGGGCATCGCGCCGCTGGCGGTGCTGCGCGGGCTGCCGCGCTGGCTCGGCATCGTCCTGGTGGCGGTGCTGACGACCGTGTGGGCGGTGATCCTGCTGGTCGCCAACATGAAGAGCGGCGACTCGTTCGCGTCCCTGGGGCGGCTGGTGGTCGCCGCGGACTGGATGGGGCTGGTGGCCGCCGCGCAGTCCATCGACCAGGGGGCTGCTGCTCACCAGTTTTACTGGCACTTCGGGCTGCCGGTGATGCTGGTGGCGAGCCTGGTGGTCGGCATCCGCTGCAGCGGCGCGGTGACCGGCGAGCGCGAAAAACAGACGTGGGAGGCTCTGCTGCTGACGCCGCTGGAGACGCGGCAATTGATCCGCGGCAAATTCTGGGGCATCTGCGGCGCGACCTGGCCGTACCTGCTGGCCTACGCGGTGCCAGCGCTGCTGCTGTCGGCGGTGGGCGGGCTTGGGGCGTTTCTGTGGACGCTGCTGTGGCTGGGCGTGACAGTGCTGGCGATGGCGTTCGTCGGCGGCGCGGGACTGTGGTGCAGCGTGCGTTCGTCGAGTTCGTGGCGCAGCCTGCTCGCGACGCTCGGCTTCGCCTACGGCGGTGGTCTGCTGCTGTTCTGCATCGCCTCACCGGTGGTGCTGATCGTGTCGCTGCTCATCACGTTCATGCTGGCGCTGTTCGACATGCTGATGGGCACGAGCGCGGCGATGGCGTTCGGCCGCTTTCAGGAGGCGTTCAACGTCTCGATGTGCGTGACGCTGGCGGGCATCTTCGTGTTCCTGGCCTGGCGGCTGGTGGTGTCGGCGGAGTACCGCGTCGGCGTGCTGGAGCGCACCAAGCACTGGAAGCACGAGCCGCGCCAGCTCCATGGCCGGCGGCCGTACCCCATCGCGCGGCCAGCCTCACGCAGTCGCCGTTATGAGGACGAGGACGACGATTACTGAGCCTGCCCCGGTGTCCGACATGGCCCCGCTGCGCGTCAAAATCTGCGGCATCACCAGCGTCGCCGACGCCAGCGCTGCTGCCGCGGCCGGCGCCGACGCCATCGGCCTCAACTTCTATCCGCCGTCGCCGCGCTGCGTCCCGCCCGAGATCGCCCGCGCCGTCCTCGACGCCCTGCCGCCGTTCGTCGATCCGGTCGCCCTGTACGTCAACGAACCGCTGGCCGTGCTGGCGGAGCGCTTGTCGGCGCTGGGCGGCGTTCGCACGGTGCAGTGGCACGGCGACCGGCCCGAGCCACCGCCCGCGTGGCCCTACCGCTACGTCCCCGCGTTTGCGGTGCCGGACGCGGCGGCGCTGGAACAGGTGCGCCGCTACCTCGACGGCTGCCGCGCACTGGGCCGGCTGCCCGCGGCGGTGCTGCTCGATGGCCACCAGCCCGGCGTCTACGGCGGCACTGGCCGGCGGGCCGCGTGGGAGTTGCTCGCGGACATCGATCTGGGTGTGCCGTTGATCCTGGCGGGCGGGCTGACACCGGACAACGTCGCGGAGGCGGTGCGGCGGGTGCGGCCCTATGCGGTGGACGTGGCCGGCGGCGTCGAGGCGGCGCCCGGGGTGAAGGACGTGGAGAAAGTGCGGCGGTTTGTGGCGAACGCCCGGGCGGCGGCGGTTTGAACCCTGGCGGCACCGGGAGCGTATGCGACGCTGGGCAGGGTGTGCCTCTGGATTGCGGCGAGCGGCGCGGCGTCAGCCCGCCGGTCTGTGCGTCACCGGCGGGCTGACGCCGCGCCGCTCGCCCCTCTTGAGGCGGGTCGTCTTGGCTTGCGTGAGCGGAATTGCTATCATTTCTCCATCTTAATGAAGGGTGGAGGACCCTACATTCTTGCCGGTGGCGGCCGCCCAGTCGGGGCGGTGTCGGGGGCCGGCGCTAACCCAGGAGCTGGAACGCAATGACGGTCTTCGCGACGAAAACGCCGGTGACGGAGCGCAAGGGCACGCGGCCCGCGCAGGACTTTGAGGTGGCCGACCTGTCCCTGGCGGACTGGGGCCGCAAGGAAATCGCCATCGCCGAGCACGAAATGCCCGGCCTGATGGCCATCCGCCGCAAATACGCCCCCAGCCAACCGCTCGACGGCGCCCGCATCGCCGGCAGTCTGCACATGACCATCCAGACAGCCGTCCTTGTCGAGACGCTGCAGGCGCTCGGCGCCGAAATCCGCTGGGTCAGCTGCAACATCTACTCGACGCAGGACCACGCCGCCGCCGCCCTGGCCGCGCGCGGTACGCCCGTCTTCGCCAAGAAGGGCGAAACCCTGGTCGAATACTGGGACTACACGCACCGACTGTTCACCTGGCACGACGGCGGCACGCCCAACCTCATTCTCGACGACGGCGGCGACGCCACGCTGCTCATCCACCTCGGCTGCGAGGCCGAGAAGAACCCCGCCATCCTCGACCGCCCGGCCGAGTCCGAGGAGGAGACGGTCCTGTATGCGTCCATCAAGAAGACGCTGAAGGACCACCCGCATTTCTACGGCAACGTCGCCAAGAACATCATCGGCGTCTCGGAGGAGACGACGACCGGCGTGCATCGGCTGTACGAGCGCGTCAAGCACGGCACGCTGCTGTTCCCGGCGATCAACGTCAACGACTGCGTGACCAAGAGCAAGTTCGACAACCTGTACGGCTGCCGCGAGAGCCTGATCGACGGCATCAAGCGGGCCACCGACGTGATGGTCAGCGGTAAGAAGGCGATCGTCTGCGGCTACGGCGACGTGGGCAAGGGCTGCGCCCAGGCGTTCCGCGGCTCCGGGCGCGGGTGTACGTCACAGAGATCGACCCGATTTGCGCGCTGCAGGCGTGCATGGAGGGCTACCAGGTCGTGACGATGGACGACGCCGCCGAGTACGGTGACATTTTCGTGACGACGACCGGCAACGTGGACGTGATCACGCGGCAGCACATGGACCGGATGAAGCACAACGCCATCGTGTGCAACATCGGCCACTTCGACAGCGAGATTCAGATTGCGGCGCTGGGCGAGTTGCAGTGGGAGGAGATCAAGCCGCAGGTCGATCACGTGATCTGGCCGAACGGCAAGCGGATCATCGTGCTGGCCAAGGGCCGGCTGGTGAACCTCGGCTGCGGCACGGGGCACCCGAGCTTCGTGATGTCGAACAGCTTCAGCAACCAGACGCTGGCGCAGATGAAGCTGTGGAAGGACGGCAAGAACATGCCGAAGGAAGTGGCCTTGCTGCCGAAGGAACTGGACGAGGAGGTGGCCCGGCTGCACCTCGAACAGCTCGGCGCCAAGCTGACGAAGCTGAACGAGAAACAGGCGGCGTACATCGGCGTCAAGGTCGAGGGGCCGTTCAAGCAGGATTCGTATCGCTACTAACACTCGACGTTCTTCTCACCCCGTTTACGTTTCGCGCACGGAACGCCGCGCGAAACGTAAACGGGGACAGGTGGAAACGGAACCCAGGGGACGCACGTGCGTCCCCTGTTGCGCTCTGGGGGGAGCGATGAACGACGCCGACTTCCTGGCGGCGATCCGTGCCGCCCCGCACGACGCGGCGCCGCGGCTGGTCTACGCCGACTGGCTGGAGGAGCGCGGCGACCCACGGGCGGAGCTGATCCGCGTTGAAGAGGAGATGCGGCGGTTGCCGGTGTTCGCGGATCGCTACTGGGAGTTGAAGCCGCGGCGGGTGGAACTGCTCTCTCGAGCCTCCGCGGACTGGTTAGAGGCCCTGGGCTACAGCGGTTGGCGGCCGACTTTTCACCACGGCTTTCCCGACGGCTGGAAGGAGCGTTGGCGGTTGATCCGCGCATTCACGGAAGTGTGGCTCGGCATCCCGATGAATGACGTGGGCGGCCGGACGGCCGAGATTCAGGAGGTCGAAACGCGATTGCAGCGGCCACTGCCGTCGTCTGTCCGCGAATGGGTGGCGTACGTGCAGGACGTGGGTCCGGTGAGTTGGCTCCACGAACTGCGGGCTGGGAGCAGCATGACCGAGTTGGAAGGTCACGGCGCCGTGTCCCTGCTGATCAATCCCGAATGGGATTATCACTGGGCGGTGCGTCACAAGCATCTGAGTTTCCCCGACCCGCCTGTATACGGCTATACCTGGGACATCGAGAACCCTAACGTGGCGGCGCGGGAGTCGTTCGTCCCAGTTCAGCGCGGCCCGCAGGTCCAGAGAGTCACCGAGTTTACCCTGGATTACGTGATGGCTTACGCCGCTGGGGCGGGAGGCGGATTCGGGGCCGATGTGGAGGATTCGCGCCGCCTGATCGCGGACTTGAAGGCCGCATTCCCGATCCACGCCCGGTTCGGACAGACGGAGGTTTTTGAGAGGGAGAACGTGCTGGTTGTCCTGCCGCCGTGGAATCGACACATCGTCCAGCAGCTGAAAGTGGAAGTGTTCCGGCCGATGCCGCGCGAAGCACTCCCAGCGTTTCTGCTGGAATACGCCGACGAATACCCGCCCAGTGAACCGCACCCGTGGATTGCGGATGATGAGATCCCGTTTTGACCGGCATGAAAGTCGGAGGCCGACGCATGGCGGACTGGCTCGAACAGTTGACGCATGAAGGCTACACCCTGCTGCTCGGCGTCCTCAACGCCGCCGAGGTGCAGGCGATCCGTGCCGCCTGCACCTCGGCGCTCGCCGACGCCGCCACCGACCGCGCCGTCCTCGCCGGCCACGGCGGCCAGCCCTACGGCGCCCGCAACCTCTTCCGCCTCTGGCCCGGCGTCCTCACCCTGGCCCGACACCCCGCGCTCGCGGCGGCGCTACGGCGTGTCCTCGGCCCGCGCGGCGGCCTGGTCCGCGGCCTCTACTTCGACAAGCCGCCCGGCGACAGCTGGGCGCTGCCCTGGCACCGCGATCTGACCGTCGCGGTCCAGGCACACGGCCGCCAGGGCCGCTTCCTCCGGCCAACCACCAAGGCCGGCGTGCCGCACGTCGAGGCGCCCGCCGAGCTGCTCGCCACGCTGCTCACCGCCCGCATCCACCTGGACGACGTCACCGACCACAACGGCCCGCTGCGCGTCCTCCCCGGTTCGCACAACCCGGCGCATCCGGTGCAAGCCGACGACCGCGCCGCGGTCACGCTGACCTGCGCCGCCGGCGACGTGCTGCTGATGCGGCCGCTGCTGCTGCACGCCAGCGGCCACAGCACCCCCGGCTGCGCCGCCCACCGCCGCATTGTCCACCTGGAGTGCGCCCCACCCCCCGAACTGTCCGACGGCTACGACTGGCACGACTTCCTTCCTCTGTACCAGCGAACGGAGTGCGACCCATGCGACGCGGCCTGATCCTCTGCGGATGTTTGCTCGCCCTGCTGACCGTCCAGACCCTGGGTGCCAACCAGGGCGAACCATCGTTCACACACAAGGCGGACGTGATCTACGGCCGCAAGCACGGCATGGCGCTGACGATGGACGTGTTCACGCCGAAGGCCAACGCCAACGACGCCGGCGTCATCCTGGTCATCAGCGGCGGCTGGGTCTCGGCCCACAATCCGAACTTCGGGAAGAACCCGCTCGTGTCGGAACTGACCCGGCGCGGCTACACCGTCTTCGCGGTCGTTCACGGCAGTCAGCCGAAGTACACCATCCCCGAAATCCTTGAGGACATGCACCGGGCGGTGCGTTACATCCGCAGCCACGCCGCCGAGTACAAGATCGACCCGGACCGCATCGGCATCACTGGCGGCTCGGCGGGCGGTCACCTGTCGCTGATGCTGGGCACCGCCGGCAAGCCCGGCATTGCGAACGCCAGTGACCTCGTGAACCGGGCCTCCAGCCGGGTGCAGGCGGTCGCGTGCTTCTTCCCGCCGACCGATTTCCTGAACTACGGCAAGGCCGGCGAGAACGCCCTGGGCCGCGGTGTGCTGAAGAATTTTTCGGCGCCGTTCGCGTTCCAGGAACTCGACCGCAAATTTGGCGGAACCGGCAAGTACGTGCTCATCACTGACGAGGCCAAAATCCTGGAGATCGGCAAGAAGATTTCGCCGATCAACCACGTCACCGCCGACGACGCCCCAACGCTCATCATTCACGGTGACAAGGATGTTCTGGTGCCGATCCAGCAAGCGGAGATCATCATCGCGAAATTCAAGGAAGTGGGCGTGCCCGCAGAGTTGCGCGTCAAGAAGGGCGCGGGCCACGGCTGGGCGGACATGGCGAAGGACATGCCGCGCATCGTGGACTGGTTCGACAAGCACCTCAAGAAGAAGTAAGTCTCGTCCGAGCCCGAGCGCCAGCGCGGGGGCCAGCGCTGCCCCGCGCTGGCGCTCGGGCTCGGACCAGAGAACGAGGAGGCCGCCATGCAGGTCAAGGTGTTCAACCGACAGGGCCAACTGGTCGGCCCGGTCGAGTCGCTGCGCGTCGAGAAGACCGACGCGGAGTGGCGCGCCCAACTGTCGCCCGAGCAGTATCACGTCGCCCGCGGCAAGGGCACCGAACGGCCCTACTGCGGCACCCTGCTCGACAACAAGCGTCAGGGCGTGTACAGCTGCGTCTGCTGTGGACTGCCGCTGTTCTCGTCGCAGGCGAAGTTCCACTCCGGCACCGGCTGGCCGAGCTTCTTCCAACCCGTCGCCGCGGAGAACGTCATCACACAGACGGACTCAAGCTACGGCATGGTTCGCAGCGAAATCCTCTGCGCCCGCTGCGACTGCCACCTGGGCCACGTCTTCGAGGACGGCCCCGCGCCCACCGGGCTGCGCTTCTGCGTCAACTCGGAGTCGCTGACCTTCACCGACGAACAGGATCTGGCCCGGCTCGCCGACCCGTCCGCCGACGCGCCAGGCTAGCCGGTGTCAGACTGCCCCGGGGGCGGGCCTCCGCGCTCCTGGGGCAGCTTTTCCAGGCGCTGGCGGATTAACTTCAGATCCTTGTAGATGCCCCAGCCGAAGGCGAAGAGGACGCCCGTCATTCCGAAGAGAACTAACGTCATTCCAAGGAGCATGGGGATTAAATTGTAGATGGCCATTTCCATGGGTTCCTCCGTCGTCTACCGCAGCCGGGCTCTTGGAAAAGATACTGTCTGGATTGTCGGGCCGAGGCCTGGTCCGCGTCAAACTATTTTTCGCAGTCCCAACGGCCCGAGACTGGGGTAAGATCAGGGTATCCGTTCGGGGAGTCGCCACGCGGTTGTGGGCCAGCGGATCATGTCGGACACCTCGGCCAGCCTGCTCGAACGCCTGCGCGCCCAGCCCGACGGCGACGCCTGGCGGCGGCTCGTCAGCATCTACACGCCGCTGCTGCGCCAGTGGCTGGGGCGGCACGGCCTGCAACCCTCCGACGTGGACGATCTGACCCAGGACGTGCTCGCGGTGGTCGTGCGCGAGTTGCCGCAGTTCGAGCACAACCAGCGCACGGGGGCGTTCCGGCGCTGGCTGCGGACGATCCTGGTCAATCGCCTGCGCGGTTTCTGGCGGGCGCGGCAGTCTCGGCCGACCGTCGTCGGCAGCGACCTCGGCCCGGTGCTGGAGCAACTCGAAGACCCCGCCAGCGGCCTGAGCCAGTTGTGGGACCGGGAACACGACCGTCACGTCATGGGCCGGCTGCTGGAACTGATCGAGCCGCAGGTGACGCCGGCCACCTGGCAGGCTTTTCGCCGCGTCGTCCTGGAGGGCAAGAATGAGGAGGCGGTCGCGGCGGAACTCGGCCTGACGGTCAATGCGGTGTTCATCGCCAAGTCGCGGGTGCTGGCCCGGCTGCGGCACGAGGCCAAGGAGTTGATCGACCCCTAGAAAATTTTGGTGAAAAGATTCGGCCCGTCGCGCACTCTAGTTATGACGCACATCGTTTCGACCGGGAGGCGGGACCATGATCGACCTTCATCCGGGTCCGGACCAGCTGGCGGCGTTCCGTTTGGGGAAACTCAGCGACGCGGACTTCGCCGCCTTTGAGGAGCACGTCGCCGGGTGCGATGACTGTTGCCGGCAGTTGAAAAACCTCCCGGACGACTCGTTCGTCTGCCTGGTACGCCAGTCCACCGACCCGACCCCCGCGGCGCCGGCCGACCGGGGCACACGGACCTGGACCGCAGGCGACACCCTGACCGAGGCGGTCCCGGACCTGCCGCCGGAGCTGTACGACCACCCGCGCTATCAAATCCTGACGAAACTCGGCCACGGCGGCATGGGGGTGGTCTACCAGGCGCGGCACCGACTCATGGACCGCGTGGTGGCGCTCAAGGTGCTCTGCCCGCGGTTGCTGGACCGGCCTGCGTCGGTCGAGCGCTTCCGCCGCGAGGTCCAGAACGCCGCCCGCCTCAGCCACGCCAACATCGTCACCGCCTACGACGCCGACCAGGCCGGCACCGCCCACTTCCTGGTTATGGAATACGTCGAGGGCGTCAGCCTGGCCCGGCTCGTGGAGGAGCGCGGGCCGCTGCCGGTCGTGCAGGCGTGTGCCTACGTCCGCCAGGCGGCGCTGGGGCTGCAGCACGCCTGCGCCTGCGGCATGGTCCACCGCGACATCAAGCCGCAAAACCTGATGGTCAGCGGCGCGGAGCTGGGGACGATCAAGATCCTGGACTTCGGCCTGGCCCACTTCGTCAGCGAGACGGCCATCGAGACACGCGCCGAGGGCGGGGCCGCCGACCCCAGCGGCCGGCTGACGCAGGCCAGCACCGTCATGGGCACGCCGGACTACATCGCCCCGGAACAGGCCCGGGCCGCCCACACCGCCGACATCCGCGCCGACCTCTATAGCCTCGGCTGCACCCTGTACTTCCTGCTCGCCGGCCACGCCCCGTTCCCGCACGGCGAACCCATCCAGAAGGTAAAGGCCCATCTCGAACAGACGCCGCGCCCCCTGAACGAACTCCGGCCCGACGTGCCCGCCGAACTGATGCGCGTGCTGGAACGCCTGCTGGACAAGAATCCCGCCCGGCGCTACCAAACGCCCGCCGAACTGGCCGACGCCCTGGCGCCGTTCACGGCACCGCGGCCGGCGCCGCGGCCGTGGCGGCGCTTGCTGGTGCGCGTGCTCGCGGCCCTGGTGATAGCGGCAGCAGTGAACCTCGCGGCGCACGTGCTCCGTCCGCCGACGGATAACGGCCCCGTTATCCCGGGTGCGCCAAAGACGGCGGCGCCGAACGCGGCGTCACCGCCCCAGGGCGTGCAATTCAACGGCAAGGACTCCGTGTTGGGTGCTAAAGACGAACTCAGAATTCGGCGCCTGCTCAGCCAAAACAACCTGCGCCAGATCATTCAGGCTCTGCTGGTCTACCACGACACCCATAAGCGCTTCCCACCGCCAGCGATCTGTGACGCCAGGGGCAAACCGCTGTTGAGTTGGCGGGTGGCCCTCCTGCCGTTTCTTGAAGCGGGGCCCCTGTTCAAGCAGTTCAAGCTCGACGAACCGTGGGACAGCGCGCACAATCGAAAACTGCTGGAGAAGATGCCCAACGTCTACGGGCCGCACTGGGTCAAGACCACGCCGCCGCATGCGACCTTCTACCAGGCGATTGTCGGCCCCGGCGCCGACATCGAGTTACGCCCAGTCAAGGGAGTTCCCCTGGGCGCGGCGGGGCGCGGCGTGCAGGACTTCCCCGCAGGCGTCGCGAACACGGCCCTCGTGATCGAGGCGGCTGAGCCGGTGCCGTGGACCAGTCCCGCCGACCTGGTTTATGACCCCACCGGCCCGCTGCCGAAACTGGGCGGCCTCTGCGCGCCCGGGTTCCATGCTGCGTTCGCGGATGGTGCCGTCCGCTTTCATTCCCATCTTCTGGACGAGAAGACGCTGCGTACCCTGCTCACGCGGACCAGACCGGACCAACCGCCGGCCGGGCAGCGGACCCAAACCCTGGAGTTCGGCACCCTCCGGAACGCCCGCGCGGACCTGGTAGCCAACGCGATTTGCACCTGGCACCGCACCAGCAAGTGGAAGCACATCACCCTGACGGTCGTCTCCAACCGGCCGCAAAACACCCTGACCGTCACCTGCTCCGAGCCCCTGGTCGATGAAATCCGGAAGCTGGTCGAGCGGTTGGAGAAGGAAGCGGCGAAAGGGCGGGAGGCGTTCCTGCCGCTGTTCAACGGCAAGGACCTGACGGGCTGGGGCGGCGACTGACCGTGCTCGTCAACGGGCAAAAAGTAACCGATGAGCTGCTGTACACCGCGGAAGGGGTGCTGATTTTCCACGTGACGGGGGCGCACCAGCCGGAAGCGGTGCTGCGCAACGTGCAGATCCGCGAACTGCCCCCGGCGTCGAAGTAGCGGCCGTCGCCTTGCCGGCTGCGGCGGCGCCGGCTACAACACGTCCCAGGTTGGGGCTTCTTCGGGGCGGAGGATTAGCTTGGTGCTCTGCATCACGGGCGATGTTGCGTCGCCCGAGCGTTTGCTACCCCGATCGTCTCAGGGAAGGCTGTTTCAGGCTCGCCGATGGCTACCCGGAGAGGAATTCCCCGGGACGGCCTGGGACAACCACGCGGCCCGCGGTTCCGTCCCGGGGAATTCCTCCCCGGGTAGCCGCGAGCCCGTGAGCCTTCCGTGACCCAGGCGGAGAAGTAGTCCCGCTCCCGGGGAAGCCCCCAACCACTCCCTCCCGCCGCTCGTTCACTACGCGGACCCTGCCGCCCCGCCGCCGAAGCGCCGCGCGAACGGCTGCAAATTCCCACCGTCCCCGCTGCGGTCGAGCACCGCGAACACCACGTGCCGGAACACGCCGCGGAACGGCCCATCCCCCGTCAGCAGGCGGGCGAACCAGTCCGCGACCGCCTCCGGATCGTTGGCAAAGACGCCGCAGCCCCACGCCCCGAGCACCAGCACGTCATGGCCGTGGTGCGCCGCCACCGCCAGCACCCTGTCCATGCGCGCGAGCATCACCGGCTCGATGTGCTGGACGTGGTGCGGTTCGTTGCGGCGCACGGCGCCGGCGTTGACGGCCGGGGCGGTCAGGATCGACACCAGGAACGGCTCCTCCAGCAGCCGGTCGTCGTCGTCGCGGAACACTGGCACGTCGGGCGCGTAAATCATGTGGTCGGTGTAGAGGCACGACGAAAAACGCTGGTTGGTGTCGTACATCTCCTGGAACTGGTTGAGGCAGGGGGACAGCCCGGAGGCGCGGGCCAAACTTTCCTCCTGGGCCTGGCTGCCGCCCAGGAAGCCGCCGCCGGGGTGCCGCGCCGACGCGAAGTTCAGCGCCAGCACCCGCGCCGCCCCGTCGCGCAGCAGCCGGGCCGCCGCGTGCAGGGTGGTTTCGTTGGCGACCTCGAAGGCCGTGGCGGCGCCGCCGGCGGCCGGGCGCGGCAGCTGGTCGAGGCGGCCCGGCGTGTACAGGACTGAGCGCGCCAACGCGGCGTCCTGGTCCGGCTGGAGGTGGACGGTGCGGCCGGCGGGGCTGGTGTAGTGCCCCTGGCCCAGAATGTTGAGCGTTTCCTGGGCGGTCTGCGCCCGTTGCGATCGACTGGCCATGACGGTTGCTCCTGGCATTGCGCGGTATCCCACGGGGAAGACGGCGGGGCGACCTGCGGGGTTCACCTCGCGCTCTCCCATTCGAGACCCCGTTTACGTTTCGCGCGGATCTCGACCCGCGCGAAACGTAAACGGGCAGCAGTGAACCGTCGCCGCCCCTTTTTTGACTTCGCCGCCTATAATATCCAGGTTCGCCCCCTCTTCCGCCTCAGGGATGTCGCACCCGTGGAACCGCCCGCCGCCGCTGGCACCTTCAACGTGCAGCCGGGCCTGCCGCCCGCCACCGCTGCGCCCGCACCCGCCGCGCCGACCGGCACCACCGAGCTGACCACCGCCTGGCCGCGCCGCGTTCAGTGGGCGACGGCGGCATTGCTGGGCCTGGCGGGGCTGCTCCTGTTCGTCCACGCGGTGGCGGTGCAGCCGGGCGGCAGCCGGCCTTCGGAAATCCAGCGCAGCGGACCACTGCACTACCGCGTCGATCTCAACAAGGCCCGCCGCTCCGAACTGCTGCAACTGCCCGGCATCGGCCCGGCGCTGGCGGAGCGCATCGAGGCGTACCGCGACGAGGCCGGCGGCTTCCGCAGCGTCGAGGAACTGGCACGGGTGCGCGGCATCGGCCCGGCGACCCTGCAACGGTTGCGACCGCTGGTGTGCGTCAACGCCGGCGAGTTCGACGACGTGGAGGAGGCCGCCGAGGTCGGGGCCCGCAAGCCCGTGCAGCACATCTCCGCGTACCCGCCAGCCGCCGGCCCGGTGCGACCGGCCGGCAAGAAGAAGGAAGACAGCCTCAAGGGACCGATCAACGTCAACCGTGCGTCGCAGGCGGAGTTGCAGATGCTGCCCGGCATCGGCCCGAAGCTGTCGCAGCGCATCCTTGATACGCGGCAGCAGCGGCGCTTCGCCACGGTCGAGGAACTGCGGCGCGTGCCGGGCATCGGTCCGAAAACGCTGGAAAAACTACGCCCGCACGTCATCGTCGGAGATTGATTGCATGGCGGCCACGTTCGCGTTGTCCTCCCCGTTCCAGCCCGCCGGCGACCAGCCGCAGGCGATCGCCAAACTCGTCGCCGGCTTCCGCGAGGGCCGGCCGTGTCAGACGCTGCTCGGAGCCACGGGCACGGGCAAGACATACACGGCCGCGCACCTGATCCAGCAAATCGGCAAGCCAACGCTCGTCCTGTCGCACAACAAGACGCTGGCGGCCCAGCTGTACAAGGAATTTCGCGGCTTCTTCCCGCGCAACGCCGTCCACTACTTCATCAGCTACTACGACTATTACCAGCCCGAGGCGTACATCCCGCAGCGCGACATCTACATCGAGAAGGACGCGCTGGTCAACGAGAATATCGACCGCCTGCGCCTGGCCGCGACCAGCGCCCTGGTCAGCCGCGAGGATGTGATTATCGTCGCCAGCGTGTCGTGCATCTACGGCCTGGGTTCGCCCAGCGACTACAAGGCCATGATGGTCCGCGTCGTCAAGGGCGAGATCGTGGACCGCGATCAGTTGTTGCTCAAGCTCGTGGACATTCAGTATCAGCGCAACGACGTGGCCTTCGAGCGCGGCAAGTTCCGCGTGCGCGGCGACGTGGTGGAGGTGTGGCCGGCCTACGAGGAGTTCGCCGTGCGCATCGAACTGTTCGGCGACGAGGTGGAGAACCTCGCCATCATCAACCCGGTCAGCGGCGAAACGCTGCGGCCGCTGGAAGACCTGTACATCTACCCGGCGAAGCACTTCGTCACGCCCGAGGAGCGCATCAAGACGGCGGTGGAAGGCATCCGCACCGAGCTGGAGCAACGGCTGACGCAGTTCCGCCAGGAGGGCAAGCTGCTGGAGGCGCAGCGGCTCAGCGCCCGCACGCGCTTCGACATGGAAATGCTGATGGAGGTCGGCCATTGTCCCGGCATCGAGAACTACGCCCGCTGGTTCTCTGGCCGCAAGCCGGGCGAGCCGCCCTACTGCCTCTTCGACTTCTTCCCCGAAGACTTCCTGATGATTATCGACGAATCGCACGTGACGCTGCCGCAGTTGCGGGCCATGTTCGCCGGCGACCACTCGCGCAAGGTCACGTTGGTCGAGCACGGCTTCCGCCTGCCCAGCGCCCTCGACAACCGGCCGCTGCGCTTCGACGAGTGGGAGAAGCGAACCAAGCAACTGCTGTTCATGTCCGCGACGCCGGGGCCGTATGAACTGGAGCGCACCGGCGGCGAGATTGTCGAACAGGTCATCCGGCCAACGGGCCTGGTCGATCCGCTACTGCACGTCAAGCCGGCGCGCGGCCAGGTGCCGGACCTGCTCGGCGAGTGCAAGATCCGGGCCGCCAAACAGGAGCGCGTGCTGGTCACGACGCTGACCAAGCGGCTCGCGGAGGATTTAAGCACGTTCCTCCGCGAGTCGGGGCTGCGCTGCAAATGGCTGCACTCCGAGCTAGACGCCATCGAGCGCGTGCAGATTTTGCGCGAGCTGCGTGAGGGGGCGTTTGACGTGCTGGTCGGCGTCAACCTGCTGCGCGAGGGGTTGGACCTGCCCGAGGTGTCGCTGGTGGCGATCCTCGACGCGGACAAGGAGGGCTTCCTGCGCAGCGGCACGTCGCTGATCCAGACCATCGGCCGGGCGGCCCGCAACGTCAACGCCGAGGTCATCCTGTACGCCGACCGCGTCACCGATTCGATGCAGCGGGCCATGGACGAGACCAACCGCCGCCGGGCGCTGCAGCTGGAATATAACCGGCAGCACAACATCACGCCGGAGAGCGTGCGCTCGGCGATCAGCATGGGCATTGAGGAGGAGATCGCGGCCCGCAAGCTGGTGCAGCAGGTCGCGGGGCTGCCGGCGGAGGATTACGTCACGGAGGAGTATCTGGAGGAACTGCACGGCGAGATGCTGGCGGCGGCGGCGAACCTGGAGTTCGAGCGCGCCGCCCAGCTGCGCGACCAGATCGCCAAGCTCAAGGGCCAGCCGGCCGCGGCGCCGCAGGGGAAGAAGCGCCGCGGCCGGCGGCGGTAGGCGCCGGCCGCACCCACGTTACTTCCCCTTTTCCATCACCCAGAGCACGTGCAGGGTATCCGCCTTCGTGGTCAATTCGGTCGGCCGCGCGATGTCCGGGGCGTGGGCGAAGCATAGCTTGAGCGTGTCCTTCTCCCGCTGGAAAATCCCCTTCAAGATGCCACCGTCCGGGTGGGTCAGGTCGATCTGCGGTGGTTTGGCGTTGGGGTTGATTTTGTACGCCATTTCCACGCGCTTGCCCTTGGCCTCGATCACGATCTTGTCGGCCAAAAACTCCACCTCCGGATGCACGAGCTGCGCGCCGTCGGGGCCTACCTCGGGGAGCACCTTGCCGGTCGCCTCCTGGCGCACCACCTGCCACTTGCCGAGCAGGGTTTTCGCATCGACCTTCGGCTGACCGTCTTGTTGCGGCGTGGCCCCCTGGCCGAACAGGGCAAAAAGCCCCACCCCGGCCACCAGCAGACACGCCACCAGCCCCACGCCCCAGAGTTTCACCTTCGTCCACAGCATGGCTCGCAACACCCCCTGTGCCAGGGCGGCCGCCTGGGCGGAAACCAGCCCGCCGGCCGCCGAATTCGCCGCGCACGGCAGCGCCGCCTGTGCGGTCGATGCCACCAGCGCCGCCGTCAATGCACACCCCGACAGCGTGACGCCGCGCCGCTCGAGCCGGCCGCGCAGCAGATCGCGGGCGCGGCTCAACCGGCTCTTGACCGTACCCACCGGGCAGGCCAGTTCGCGGGCCGCCTCCTCGTTGCTCAGGCCCTGCAGGTAGCAGAGCACCACCGGGCCGCGGTAGCGCGCCGGCATCCGGCCCACCTCCTCGTGGACCAGCGGCCCCAGGTCGCCGTCTGGCGCCGGTGGCGCCGCGGCGTGGGTGAGGTCCGCGGTCAGGCCCTCGCGCTGCCGGCGCCGGGCCGCGGCGGCGCGGGCGCGTCGGGCGACGCGCAGGGCGACGCCGTACAGCCAGTTCGCCAGCAACTCGCGTTGCCGCAACTGGCCGGCCCGGCGCACCAGGACGAGGAAGGTCGCCTGGAAGGCGTCCTCCGCGTCCTGGTGGTCGCGCAGCAGCTGGCGGCAGACGGCGAAGACCATCGGCCCGTGTCGCTCCACCAGCGCCGCGAAGGCGGCGCCGTCGGTCGCGGTCACGAAGCGCTGCAGCAGCGCCGCGTCCGTCAGCGCCTGCCCGTCGGTCATCACGGCGTTCGTCCCTCCGTTCACGCTGTCTGCCCTGGTACTGCACGCGGGAGGTCGGCCGGTTCCGTCATTTTCCCGGCCCGGTCATTTTTTCACGCGCCGCAGGTGAAGAAGCGCCGCGGCCGGCGGCGGTGAGACTTGGTTTCGTTCTCCGGTTCTGATTCAGCTACCCGGGAAGTTGACCCGCGTGTTGACAGAACCGCCCGGTCTGGGACAATAAAAGCATGGAAACGAAAGACACCGTAGCCTCAGACGTACTGACGGACCTGGAAGAGATTCTCCGCCAGGCCGCCGCCGGAGGGCCAAAAGACCCTGAACTGGTACGCCGCATCCAGGAGCGCTCGCGCAAGGCTCGGGCAGCCACCCTGCGCACCCACGGCGTGCAGGAGATCGGCGTCCGCATCATCCGCGAGATGCGTGACGGTATCGGCGCATGAACTACGTTGTCGATTGCTCTGTGGCATTCATGTGGGTGGTGGCGGAGCCACTCTCGCCGAAGGCCGAGCGGCTCCGGGAGGACTTCCGCCAGGGAGACCACGAACTGCTGGCGCCTGACCTGTTTCCTACTGAGGTCGCCAACGCCCTGGTCGTGGCCGAGCGCAAGGGGCGCATCGCTCCCGGGGAGAGCATCCTCCTGTTCGCCGACGTGGCCACCACCATGCCCACAATCCACGCTACCTTCCCCGGCGTCGTCGGCCGCACCCAGGCCATCGCTCAGGGATCGGTCGTCAGCGTGTACGACGCCCTCTATGTCGCCCTGGCCGAGCGCGAGCAGTGCGAACTGGTCACCGCCGACGACAAACTCGTCAAGAACCTCCAGAAGTCATTCCCCTTCATCCTCGACTTGAAGACACTTCCGTGAAGTTCGTCGGCGTCCAGCAAACCGTGTGCAACGCGGGAATTCCCCTTCCCACTTAAACTGCACGGCGAGATGCTGGCGGCGGCGAACCTGGAGTTCGAGCGCGCCGCCCTGTTGCGCGACAAGATCGCCAAGCTGAAAGGGCAGCCGGCCGCGGCGCCGCAGGTGAAGAAGCGCCGCGGCCGGCGGCGTTGAGGGCACAGAGACCACTGGCTACCGTTTTTTCTCTTTGTGCTCTTTGTGTCTTTGTGGTGAATCTATTTCAAACCGCCACGCCGCGGGTTCTCGGCAACACCTCACGAGCTAGCAGTTCCATGCTGCGCCGCGTCTGTTCGTGGCCGGCCGTGCCGGTCTGGCAACCGGTCAGCACGACGCCGACGCCCAGCTCCTTCTGGTAATGCTCCAGCTTCTGCCGCACCGTCTCCGGGCTGCCGACGATGGCGAAGACGCCCTTCTCAAGGTCGTCCCACGATTGTTGCGCCGCCAGGAAGTATTTCTGATTCTTCAGCAGCGCCGCCGCCGACTTCGCCGAGGTGTAGCCGGGCGGACTCAGGTTGATGCCGCGGAGCAGGTTCTTGACGAAGTACCAGAATGACGGCTCGAACTCAGCGCGGGCCTGTTTGTCCGTCTCGGCGACGTAGATGGGGATGCCCCAGCCCATCTGCTCGGGCTTTGCGGTGTAGCCGGCGCGGTCGCACGCTTCGCGGAACTGGGCGAAGACGCGCTTGAACACATCGATGTGGAAATACGGCACACCCAGGTAGGCGAAACGGCGCTGGGCGACGAACTCAATGGTTTCGAGGCTGCCGACGCCAGGAATCCAGATCGGCGGGTGCGGCTGCTGCAACGGCCGCGGCCACGGATTGACATAGCGGAAATGGTAGTGCTTCGAGTCCCACGCGAACGGCCCTGGTGTCGTCCACGCCTTGAGGATCAGCTCCAGGGCCTCGCGGAACTTCTCGCGCAGTCGTCGGATCGACGCCGTAAGCGTAGTATTCGGGGCCGCCGCCGACGACCATGCCCGCCATCAGCCGGCCGCCGCTGAGCACGTCGAGCATGGCAAATTCTTCCGCGACGCGCTGAGGGGGGTGGTACAGCGGCAGGGCGTTGCCGATGACCGCGAGCTTGCAGCGGCGCGTGCGCTGCGTCAGCGCCGCGGCGATGAGGTTGGGCGACGGCATCAGCCCGTAAGCGTTCTGGTGGTGCTCGTTGACGCAGATACCGTCGAAGCCCAGCTCCTCCGCGTAGGCCAGGGTGTTGATGTATTCGCGGTACAGGTCGTGGCCCTTGACGGGGTCGTACAGTTCGTTGGGCAGCCAGACCCAGGCGGAGTCGTAGCGCTGCGCGAAGTCGTCGGGCAGGTAGGGCCAGGACATCAAATGGAAGAAGAAATACTGCATGCGGCGGCTCCCGTGCCGGGGTCGGAGGGGGACGGCGGCATTGTACCAGGCGGCGTCCGTTGTGGCGGCGGGTGTCTTTTTTTTCGTGATATTCCCGCGCCTGCTGTGCCAGAATGAGTGCCGGCGCTGCCGGTCGCCCGTGAACCCCCCGTCGCACCCCAGTTCCGAGGTACGTCATGTTGCTCCCGCCCCCGCTCCCCGGCTCCCCGGCCACCGCGGACGATCTGCTCGACGCCCTGGATTTCGTCCGCCGCCGCTTCGAGCAGTGGCACAAGGAGGGCCGCGTCAAGGACGGCCAGTGGCAGGCGCTCACCGAGCACTACGCCAAGCGCCGCGAGCTGATCGACCAGGCCCGGCAGGCGGGCCAAACCGAATTCACATCCTACCTGCGCCGGCCGAGCGCTGCTGGTCGTGTAACCAGACGCTCACCACGGCCGAGCCGCTGTGCGACCGCTGCGGGGCGCCGGTGGCCGCGCCGGCGGTGAAGTCCTTCCGCTACCTGGCGTTCCTGGAACAGGAGATCCAGTCCCACGCGAACAACCACCTGCTGCCGCTGGCGCAGGCGCACGACCTCCTGGCCGACACCCGCCAGCGCGGCATGACCCTGAAAAACCGGCTGGAGTCGGAACGCATCCCGGTGGTTCGGCCGGCCCGCCCCCGCCGGTTGGAGCCGATCGTGCGGACGCCGCGCCCGGAGGAACCGCGGCGGCCGCTGCTGGAGATCGTGCTCGACCCGCGCAGCACGCAATGGCTGCTGGCCTGTGGCGGGGCGCTGATGGTCTTCGGCCTGGTCGTCTACCTCTGGATCGCCGGCGTCTTCAGCGACCCGCTGCTCGCCGCCGGCGTGCTCGGCGCCGGGACGCTGGCGCTGCTGTTGGGCGGCTGGGCACTGGTGCTGCGCACGCGCTACCAGGTGGCGGGCCGGGCGCTGACGCTGCTCGCCTGTCTGGTGATGCCGCTCAACCTCTGGTTCTACCAGGTGCAGGGCCTGCTCGCCGTCGAGGCCGGCGGCCGCCTCTGGCTGGCGGCCCTCGTCTGCTGTGTGCTTTATCTCGTCTCCGCCCTGGTGCTGCGCGACGAGTTGTTCGTGTACGTCCTGGTCGCCGGCCTGGCGCTGACGGGGCCGCTGCTCCTGGCCAGCCTCGCCGCGCCGCTGGCCCACGCGCTGGTGGCGCCGGTGACGCTGCTGGTGGCTCTCGGCCTGGTGTGCGTCCACGCCGAGCGGCTGTTCCCGCCCGCCCCGCGCGCTTCCGGAGAGGATGAAGCGCGGGCCGAGGCGCCCGGGCCGTTCACGCGGCCGCGCTTCGGCATGGCGTTCTACTGGTCCGGCCACGCCGTGCTGGTCGTCGCTTACACCCTCCTGCTGGGCGGCCATCTCTATTCCTGGCTGCGGCCGGTGCTGGAATGGCTGTCGCGGCCCCGCACCCTGCCGCCGCTCGGCCTGGTCACCGACCCGGTGCAGCAATGGCTGGCGCTGGCCCTGGTGCTGGCGGCGGTGTACGCCTGCCTCTACTCCGACCTCGTGGTCCGTCGCGTCGGCGTGTACATCTACTTCGCGACGTTCGCGGTGCTCTGGGCGGAGGTGCTCGCCCTGAACCTGGCGGCCGTGGCGGTGCCGACCGAGGTGGTCATCCTGGTGCTGGCCGCCACGGCGCTGGCCGCCAACCTGCTGCAAACGCCCCTGGCCCGGCGCATCGACGCCTTCGAGCGCAGCGGAGCGCCGCTGGGGCTGTTCCTGAGCACGCTGCCGGTGCTGCTCGGCCTGGTGCTGCACCTGCGGGCCACCAACCCCGTCTGGCGGCGGGCCTTTCCGTACGAGCCGGGCTGGCTGTTCGTCGCGGCCATGCTGGCGACGGCGTTGTCGTGCCGCTACGGCGCCTTCCTGTATCGGCGGCAGGCGCCGGCGCTGTCGGCGCTGTACTTTTTCGGCACGGCGGCGGCGACGCTGGTCGGCGCCGCCGCCCTGCTGTCGGTCCTGGGCGTGACGGCCTGGGCCGACCAGGCGCTCGTGCTCATGCTCATCCCGATCGCCTACCTGGTGGCGTCCCGGCTGTACCGCGGCCGGACGCCGGAGCGGCCGCTCGTCTGGGTGGCGCACTCAGCCACGGGGGTGATGCTCCTGGCGGCGCTGGGCAACGGCCTGGAGCGCGTGACGGGCCTGACGATCGACCCCGTGACGGGGGTGCCGCTCAACCTGCTGCTGGCCGGCTTCTGGCTGGAGGCGGCCGCGTTTTACGTGCTGGCGGCGGTGACGCGGCGGGAGGCCGGGGCGGTGTACCTGGCGACGCTGACGGGGGCGGCGGCGCTGTGGCAGCTCCTCAGCTACGCCGCGGTCGTGCCGGAGTACCAGGCGCTGGCGTTCGCGGTGCTGGGGCTGGCGCTGCTGGCGGCCTACCGCTTCGGACTGCTGCACCGCTTCAAGCAGGAGGGGCTGGAGCAGGCGCTGTTCCAGTGCGCCAACCTGACGCTGTCGCTGGCGTGCGTGGCCGCGGCGCTGGTGGCGATCGGGCGGTTCGGCGACCTGGAAGGCCCCGTGTGGACGGCGGCGCACGTGCGGCTGCTCGGCCTGCTGGCGGTGACGGTGGCGCTGAGCGGCCTGGCGGTGTGGTGGGTGCCGGACGACGCCTGGCGGCCGTGGTACGTCCTGGTCGCTGCGGGCGAGGGGCTGCTGGCGCTGCGGACGCTGTACCCGCTGTTGCACCTGACCGCCCTGGAGTCGCTGGAATTGACGGCGATCCTGCTGGGGTTGGTGCTGCTGGCGGCGGGCCATGTCGGCTGGTATCGCGAGCGGGACCGGCAGAGCGACCTGGTGAGCCTCTGTCTGACGTTCGGCAGCCTGCTGGTGGGGCTGCCGCTGCTGGTGGCGGTGCTGTGCTACCGCGGCACGGGCCAGTTCCACGCGCCGGACGAGGTGGGCCTGCTGGTGGCGGCCGTCGGGCTGTTCGGCAGTGGGGTGCTGTTTCATTTGAAAGCGACGACCGTCGTCGGGGCGCTGCTCGGCGCGGTGGGTTTGTTGAGCCTGGCGCTGTTCGTGCGGGTGCCGAGCGCCCTGCAGACCGCGGCGGCGGGCATCGCCATCGGTGGGGCGGCGCTATTCCTGGTGGGGCTGCTGCTGAGCATCTACCGCGACCGGCTGCTGGCGCTGCCCGAACACCTGCGGCGGCGCGAAGGCGTCTTCCGCGTGCTGACGTGGCGCTGACCCTGCCGCGCCCGCCGCGCCGACACGTGCCGGCGCGGCGGGCGCAAACAGCGCACCGTGGTACGCGACTTGCTGTGTTTGCAGCAACGCGAACGATTGTGATGGAGTGACGACCACATGGCACTCAAAGAGTACCGCACGAAACGCGATTTCCAGAAGACGCCCGAGCCGGGGCCGAGGACGGAGAAAGGCCACAAGAAGCCGATTTTCGTGATCCAGGAGCACCACGCCAGCCACCTGCACTACGACTTCCGCCTGGAGGCCGATGGCGTCCTCAAGAGCTGGGCGGTGCCGAAGGAGCCGACGCTTGACCCGGGCGTGAAGCGACTGGCGGTGCAGGTCGAGGACCATCCGCTGGCCTACGCGACCTTCGCCGGCACCATCCCCGCGGGCGAGTACGGCGCCGGCACCGTGGCGATCTGGGACCACGGCACCTACGACAACCTGCACGCGCGGCAGACGGTGGCGGAGGGCATCGCCGCGGGCCGGCTGGAGTTCGCGCTGCACGGCGAGAAGCTGAACGGCCGCTTCGCCCTGGTGCGGATGAAAGGGCGGCAGCGCGGCGGCAAGGAGCAGTGGCTGCTCATCAAGATGAAGGACGAGTATGCGCGTCCCGAGGCCGCTGGTGACGCGCCGAAGCGACTGGCCAAGACCACCGCGCCCGCAGAGCCGGTGGCCTGCACGAACGCCGACAAGGTGTGGTTCCCGGACGCGGACATCACCAAGGGCGACGTGTTCGATTTCTACCACCGCATCGCGCCGCGGCTGCTGCCGTTCCTGCGCGACAGGCCGGTGACGCTGGAACGGCTGCCCGAGGGCATCGCGGCGGGCGGCCCGCACTTCTGGCAGAAGAACACGCCCGCGTCCTATCCCGGCTGGCTGCCGCGCGTCGAACTGCCGAGCGAGCGAGGCAAGCCGGTGCAGTACGCGCTCGTCAATGACGTGGACGCGCTGCTGTACCTCGTCAACCAGGGCACGCTGACGTTTCACGTCTGGTTCTCGCGCGTCCAGGATTTGGAGCGGCCGGACTTTGTGCTGTTCGACCTGGACCCGGGGCCGGCCGCGTTCGCGGACGTGGTGACGGTCGCCCGCGAACTGCACGCGACTTTGGAAGACCTGAACCGGCTGGCGTTCGTCAAGACCTCCGGCAAAACGGGCCTGCACGTGCTGGTGCCGTGGCGCGACCCGGGCGGCTATGATGAGGCGCGAGCCTGGGCGTCGGACGTGGCCGGGCGCGTGGCAGCGGCGCTGCCGGACGTGGCGACGACGGAGATCCGCAAGGCGAAGCGCGGCGGCCGGGTGTACCTCGATGTGATGCAGAACGCCCGCGGCCATCATGCGGTGCCGCCGTATGTTGTGCGGCCGGTGCCGGGGGCGCCGGTGTCCACGCCGCTGAACTGGCGCGAGCTGACGGCCGACCTGGACCCGGCTCGCTTCAACCTGCGCACGATCTTCCGCCGGCTGGCGCGGCAGGCGCACGACCCGATGGCGGGGCCGCTGGACGTATAACTGTCGTGGGCGAGCGGCGCGGCGTCAGCCCGCCGGTAACTTCGCGATACCGGCGGGCTGACGCCGCGCCGCTCGCCTTCGTTTTTTCCATAGCGTGCGCGCGGCCGCAGCCGTTACACTTCAAGGGTGCCCACCTTCCTCGCCTGCGCTACCTCTGGAGTGTGCTCACCGATGCGTTGCCTTTCCGCGCTCGCCGTGGCCTTGCTGTTCGCGTCGCCCACGGCTTTCGCCCAGCAGGACGTTCCCAAGGTCAGCGACCCGCGCCTGGTCGTCGAACTGTTCGCCCAGGCGCCGGACATCGTCCACCCGATCGCCTGCGCCTGCGACACCCGCGGCCGGTTGCTCGTGATCGAGAGCCACACGCACTTCGCCCCGAAGAATTACAAGGGTCCGAAGTTCGACCGCATCCGCATGCTGCGCGACACCAAGGGCGCCGGCAAGGCGGATCGCATCACCACCTTCTTCGAGGGCACCAGGCACACGATGGACCTGGCCGTACACCCCGATGGCTCGGTTTACGTTGCCACGCGCAACGAAATCCTCCGCCTGCGCGACACCAAGGGCACGGGCCAGGCCGACGAGAAGACGCGCATCATGTTCCTGGACACGAAGGGCGACTACCCACACAACGGCCTGTCGGGACTGTGCTTCGACTCGAAGGGCAACCTCTATTTCGGCATGGGCGAGAACCTCGGCGCCGCGTACAAGCTGAGCGGTGCCGATGGCAAGACGTTCTCCGGCCAGGGCGACGGCGGTCACGTCTTCTGGTGTACCGCCGACGGCAAGCAACTGCGCCGCGTGGCGACCGGCTTCTGGAACCCCTTCGGCTCGTGCCGCGACATTTTCGGCCGGCTGTTCACGGTGGACAACGACCCGGACCAGTCGCCGCCGTGCCGCATGGTGCATACGGTCGAGGGCGGCGATTACGGCTTTCAGTTCCGCTACGGCCGCTCGGGCAAGCATCCGTTCCAGTCGTGGCACGGCACCCTGCCCGGTACGCTGCCGATGATGACCGGCGTCGGCGAGTCGCCGTGCGAAATCCTCAGCTACGAGTCGGACGGCCTGCCGGCGGAGTACCGCGGTCAGCTGCTCGTGACCGCGTGGGCGGACCACCGGGTCGAGCGCTATGCCGTCAAGCCGCGCGGGGCGTCGTTCAAGGCGGAGCGGCTGCCGTTCGTGCAGGGCGGGCCGGATTTTCGGCCGGTGGGGCTGGCGGTGGCGCCGGACGGGTCGCTGTTCGTCACGGACTGGGTGCTGCGCAGTTACACGCTGCACGGCAAGGGGGCGGTATGGCACATCCGGCAGAAGGACGCGAAAAAACAGCCGCGGCCGCAGGATCCGTCCAAGGCGATCTTCAGCCTGCACCGGCCGCTGCGCGAGGCGGCGGCGAAGCAGTTGGCGAAGGATGAGAAGGGCCGGGACTTCTTGCGGAAGCAGGTGCATCATGCCGACGTGCGCGTGCGGGCGGCAGCGCTCACGGCGTTGCTCGACGTTGACGATAAGAAAATGGATTTGATGAGCATTGTTGAGAAAGAAACAGAGGTGGGCCTGCGCGAGTTAGCCGTTCGTGCGCTGGTGCGGCGAAAGGCGTTCGTGGACAAACTGGCGACGCCGAAGTACCCCGGGTCGGTCCGCGCGCTGGCAATCACAGGCATGCAATCCTGGTCGGAGCCTGGTGCGACCGGGCCGGAGATCGCGAACGAGGACGATCCGTTTATCCGACATGCGAAAGTCATGGCCGGCGGTTACACCGGCAAGGAAGACGTCTCTCCGAGCATCTTCGGCGTGAAACATCGCATCGAAATCTTGTTGTCGTACAGGCGGGCGCCAAAATCGGTGGCCAGTAAGGATCTGCCCTGGGTGCGTACTTTCCTGAATGATCCCGATGAAACCGTCCGCTTCCTGGCTGTGAAGTGGGTCGCCGACGAGAAACTCACTGATTATCGTGAGGATGTTGTCAAGGCCCTGAAAAACCCCAATCTCAGTGTCCGCATGCACCTGGCCCTGGCGACCGCGCTCGCCCGCCTCGACGGCCAGGAAGTCAGCGAAACGCGGCTCGCCGACTACTTCGCGAAGCGCCTCGCCGATGACAAAACGCCACCGGCGCAGCGGGCCATGCTGCTGCGGCAAGTGCCCGCGTCGCATCCGAAGCTGACGGTCGATCTGCTCACGAAGCTGCTGAAGTCGGATGACGCCGCGCTTAAACTCGAAGCGGTGCGGGCGCTCGCGGAGCACCCGAACCCCAAACGCAGCACGCCGCTGCTCGCCGTCTTCCGCGACGCCAAACTCGGCACCGGGTTGCGGGCCTTCGCGCTGCTCGGCCTGGCGGAGCGTGCCCAGGATTACGCCGACGAGCTGGCCGCCATCGCGAAGGACCAGCAAGCGCCGCTGCGGGCCGACGCGGCGCGGGCGCTGATCGGCGTGAAACTGAAGGGCGGCGCTATCAACCGCACGCCGGAGAAGGGCCGGCCGCCGGCGAAGGATTTGGACGCCTGGCTGAAACGCCTGGACGGCCCCGCGGACGCCGCGGCCGGGGCGCGCGTCTTCTTCCACCCGAAGCTGGCCGGCTGTTACCGCTGCCACCGCATCGACGGCCGCGGCCAGGACGTGGGGCCGGACCTCAGCGGCATTGGCGCCACCGACCGCCGCCACCTGCTCGAATCGATTCTGCAACCGAGCAACACCGTCGCGCCGCACTACCAGGTGTGGCAGTTGGAGACCGCGGACGGTAAGCTCCGCGACGGGATGTTGCTGCATACCAACCTCGACGAATACACTTACCTGGACGCCAGGGGCGGCCGCTTCAAGGTCAACACCCGCGACGTGGTGGAACAGCGAGCGCTGCCGATCTCGATCATGCCGACCGGCCTGGTCGATGGCCTGACCGATCAGGAGATGCGCGACCTGCTGGCGTACTTGCAGTCCAGGAAATAACACTTGGAGGCGAGCGGCGCGGCGTCAGCCCGCCGGTTCTCGCAGCACCGGCGCGCTGACGCCGCGCCGCTCGCCTCCGAATGACATTAACCACGGAGACCACGACCGATGCGTGCCCTTGCCTTCCTGTTGCTGGCGCTGGCCGGCCCCACCGACCCCGCACCGCAAGATGTCTGGCCGCAGTGGCGCGGCCCCACTCACGACAGCGTCTCCCCGACCGCCGACCTGCCCACGCGCTGGAGTCCAACCGAGAACGTCGTCTGGAAGACGCCGCTGCCCGGCCGCGGCTACTCCACTCCGGCCATCTGGAAAGACGCCATCTTCGTCTCGGCCCAGGACGGCGAGCGGTTGTTGCTGCTGCGGCTCGACCGGGTGAGCGGCAAAATCGTCTGGCAGCGCGAGGTGGGCAAGGGCACGCCCCGGCGCACGGGCAAGCCCGGCCCCAATCGCTTCCACGACGAGAACAACATGGCCAGCCCGTCGCCGGTGACCGACGGCCGGCACGTCTGGATTCATTTCGGCAACGGCGACCTGGCCTGCTACGACTTTGACGGCAACCGCACCTGGGCGGTCAGCCTGACGGAGCGCTTCGGCCCGTACACGATCTGGTGGGGCCACGCCAACACGCCCTGCCTGTTCGGCGACCTGCTCATCACCGCATGTATGCAGGATCCCAGGGGCGGCGGCAAAAGTTACGTCGTCGCCCACGACAAGCGCACCGGCAAGGAAAAGTGGCTGGTGCAGCGCGACACCGGCGCCACCTCCGAACCGGCCGACTCGTACACGACGCCGCTGCTGCGCCGCCAGGGCGACCGCACCGAGCTGATCGTCTTCGGTGGCAACGTGCTGGACGCCTACGACCCGGCGACGGGCAAGCAACTCTGGCAGTGCCGGGCCTTCAACGGCAACCGTGTCATCCCGACGCCGGTGGCGGCCGGTAACACTGTGTTCGCGATTGAAGGCATGCGCGGCCCGCTCGTCGCCGTGCGCGCCGGCGGTCAGGGCGACGTGACGGCCACGCACGTCCGCTGGAAGTACACCGGGGCGACGCCGGACTCCGCCAGCCCGGTCGCGACCAACGGCCTGGTGTTCCTGGCGAACAACGTCGGCATCGCCATCTGCCTGGACGCGGCCACGGGCAAGGAGGTGTGGAAGCAGCGCCTCGGCAGAACTTTCCGGGCGACGCCGCTGGTCGCCGGCAAGCGCGTGTACTTCTTCACCAAGGAGGGCAAGACGGCCGTGGTCGAGGCCGCGCGGACGTTCCGGGTGATCGCGGAGTCCGACCTCGGCGAGGATACGATGGCCTCACCCGCAGTGGCTGGCGGCGATCTGTTCATCCGCACGCAGGGGCACCTGTATCGCATCGGGAACAAGCAGAAGTAGCACGAACCCCGTTGTTAGTTTCGCGTGGACCCGGCCCGCGCGAAACTAACAACGGGGTGAGCGAGGCGCCGGCGGTTCAGAGCGTTGCCGCAATCAAGTCCAGCACTTCCTCGTCGGACGGGTACTCACTCGACAGCACTGCCCGCAGCAGCCCCGGCACCTCATCCATGCGGTACGCGGTGCCCGTCGTCTCTGGCCGTGGTGCAGGCGGCCCGCCTGCGGAACCGGCACGCCGGCGGGGCGCCTGCACCACAGCCAGAGACGACGGTAAAATAGCGCCGGAGGATTGTTCATGACCGACACGGAGTGGCTGGCGAGCGCCGACCCGGAGGCGCTGGTGAACTTCCTGCGCGGCCGCGCCAGCGACCGCAAACTGCGCCTGTTCGCCTGCGCCTGCTGCCGGGACATCTGGCCCTATCTGACCGAGGAAGTCAGCCGCCGCTCCGTCGAGGCGGCGGAGGCGTTCGCCGATGGTCAGGCCAGCAAGCAAGAGTTGCGGGCCGCGAAGCGGGCGGCCGGCGCGTTCTCCGACGTGCAGGGTGCCTGGGTGGCGGCGTACGTTACCGTGGGCGCGGATGCCTGGACCGCAGCGCACGACGTGCTGGAGCACGCCGTCTGGGCCGCCGTGCCGCACGGCGGACAGCTCCTGGTGACGGATCAGCGGGCCGCGCTGGCCCGGTTCGCGCATCTGCTGCGTGACGTGATCGGTAACCCGTTCCGCCCGGCGTTGGCCGACCCCGCCTGGCTGACGTGGGCCGACGGCACCGTCCCGCGCCTGGCCCAGGCGATCTACGAGGGTCGTCGCTTCGAGCAACTGCCGATCCTGGCGGACGCTCTTGAGGAGGCCGGTTGCGCCGACGCCGCCATCCTCGGGCACTGCCGCAGCCCGGCGGCGCACGCCCGCGGTTGCTGGGGGCTCGACCTGCTGCTCGGAAAGGGGTGAGCAGTGACGGAGAAGGAATGGCACCGCCGCAGGGATCCGCGGCGACTGTTGCTGTACCTGCGCCTCCCGGGCGAGCCCGCGCCAGCTGCGGCTGCTTGCCTGTGGTTGCTGCCGGCAAGTCTGGCAGCTGCTCGACGACGAACGCAGCCGAGCTGCCGTCGAGGCCGCCGAGCGCTTTGCCGACGGCCGCGCCGACCTGGAGAGCTTGCTCCAGGCGCGCGGGGACGCTTCCGAGGCGGCCGGCAGGACAGGCGACAACAGTTTCCAGCGCGTCGCCGCCCATTTCGCCACCGACCCGGACGCCTGGGCCGCCGCCTTCCACGCCTGCGGCTACGCCTGCGTGCGATTCAAGAGCCAGTTTGAATGCGACCGTGATGCCATGGCCGCGCACAAGGCAGCCCAGGCGAACCTTGTCCGCGACCTGTTCGGCAACCCCTTCCGCCCCGTCACCCTCGACCCCATGGCGCTGACGCCAACCGTGGAGCAATTTGCCGAGTCCGTCTACGACGACCGCTCGTTCGAGCGGCTGCCGATCCTCGCGGACGCGCTGGAAGAAGCGGGCTGCACTGACGCCGCCATCCTCGGGCATTGCCGCGGCCCGGGGCCACACGCTCGGGGCTGCTGGGTGCTTGATCTGTTGCTGGGTAAGCAGTGAATTGGCGGTCCCCACGGCCGCTCACTTGCCGTTCTCGGCGTCGCGCAGGTGCCGGCCGGTCAGCGTCACGAACACGTCCTCCAGCGTCGCGTGCCGGGTCGTCAGCCGTGCCAGGCCGACGCGCTGCCCCTGCAAGTGCTCCAGCAGCGCCGGTAGCGTGACGTGAACCGCCGTCACGGCCAGGCAATACACCTCCCCCTCCAGCCGCGCCGACACCACCGCCGGCAGTGCCTTCAGGCCATCGAGCCCCACCGCCTCCCCCTCAGTCAGCGTGAACTCGATGAAGTGCTCGCCGCCCAGCCGCGCGATCAGCTCCTGCGGCGAGCCCAGGGCAATCACCTTGCCGGCGTCCACCACCGCGACGCGGTCGCACAGCTTCTCGGCCTCATCCATGTAATGGGTCGTCAACAGGACGGTCCGCCCCTGGGCACGCAGGCTGCGGACGATCTCCCACAACTGGCGGCGCGACTGCGGGTCCAGTCCGGTCGTCGGCTCGTCGAGGAACAGCAACTCCGGGTCGCCCACCAGGGCGCACGCCAGCGACAGCCGTTGCTTCTGCCCCCCCGACAGCTTGCCGACGAAGGCCGACACCTTCTCGGTCAGGCCCACCAGCCCCAGGACGGTCTGCGGCTCCAGGCCGCGGCGATAAAAGCTGCGGAACAGCGTCACCGTCTCGCCGACCGTCAATTTTTCCGACAGGCGGGTTTCTTGAAGCGAGATGCCCAGCCGCTGGCGCAGCTCGTCGTCGTTCTGGCCCCACGGCTGGCCGAGGACGCGCACCTCGCCGGACGTGGCGGGCAGCAGCCCTTCCAGAATCTCAATGGTCGTGGTCTTGCCGGCGCCGTTCGGCCCGAGCAGGCCGAAGCACTCGCCCTGGTGGACTTCCAGGTCGAGCCCGTTGACGGCGTCCACGGGGGCCGGCCGGGCGGGGTAACGCTTACGCAGGTCGCGGCATGCAATGGCGGGTGTCATGCAGCGAATTATAGGGAGTGCGGCCGCTCGCCGCCGAGCCGGGGCACTCCTTAAAATGGAGGCAAGCGCTTCCCCCCATTCAGATCCAGGCTACACGACCGCGAAGCGGACCAACCAACAAGGGAGATCGATCATGGCGGACACGAACCCGCCCGGCAACGACGACCTGATCCGGCAGGCCCGGCAGACGATCCAGGGCTGGCAGAATGCCGGCGTGGAATTCGTCGCCCGCCAGGAACTGCCGCCGGAGCCCGCTCCCGAAGCGGTCGGCGCCGCCCAGCCGCTGTCGCTCTTCGACGAGCCGGCCGCCGCGCCGACGCCGACGGCGGACAGGGAACTGACTGTCGAGCAGCGCCGCCAGGCCCTGGAGTTGTTGGCCGAGCAGGTGTCCACCTGCCCGCGCTGCCCCGAGCTGTGTTCGACGCGCACGCAGACGGTTTTCGCCGACGGCCCAGCCGGCGCGGAGGTCTGCTTCATCGGCGAGGCCCCGGGCAAGGACGAGGACGAGCAGGGCAAGCCGTTCGTCGGTCCTGCCGGCCAGCTGCTCAACAAGATCATCGTCGCTTGCGGATTTAAGCGAGAGGAAGTGTATATCATGAACACGCTCAAGTGCCGCCCCCCCGGCAACCGCACGCCGCTGGCCTCGGAGGTGGCCAACTGTCGCAGTTACTTCGAGCGGCAACTGGAGCTGGTGGTGCCAAAGTATATCGTCGCGCTCGGCGGCACCGCGGCGCAGACCGTCCTTGGCGTCACCATGTCGATGAGCAGGCTGCGCGGCCGCTTCCACGACTACCGTGGCATCCCCGTGCTGTGTACGTATCACCCCGCGTTTCTGCTGCCGCACCGCAGTCCGGAGAAGAAGAAGGAAGTCTGGGAGGACATGAAGTTGCTGCTGGCGCGGATGGGCCGCCCGGTGCCGGGGAAGTGATGAGGCCCCACATGGACATCGAACGCAGTCTGCTGTTCGCGGTGCTCGCGCTGCGCGAGACGCCACCCGACCTGCCGGCGTTGACCGCCGCCTGCCGTGCCTGGGCCGCCCGCCCCGACGCCCCGCTCGCCGAGGCCCTGGTGAACCACGGTCTGCTCACCCCGGAAGACCGCGCCCGCGTCGAGGAGCTGGTGCGCCGCCAGCTGGAGACGCCGACCGTCGGTTCGGTCGCCGGCCTGCCGCTGCCGCCGCCGGTCACCACCGCCGAGCTGCCCGCGCGCGTCGGGCGCCTGTTCGACCCCGCCGCGCCCGAAGCCGGGGCCGCCACGGAGTCGCGCTACCAGCGCCTGAGCCTGCACGGGGCCGGCGGCATCGGTCAGGTCTGGCTCGCGCGCGACACCGAACTCGGCCGCGATGTGGCCCTGAAGCAGCTGCGGCCCGAGACGGCCCAGGACGCCGCCAGCCGCGCCCGCTTCCTCGAAGAGGCCCGCGTCACCGGTCAGCTGGAGCATCCCAACATCGTGCCCGTCCACGACCTGGTGCGGCCGGCCGACGGCAGCCAGCCGTACTACATCATGCGCTTCGTCAAGGGCCGCACCCTCAGCGCCGCCGTCGCGGCCTACCACGACAACCCGCAGGCTGGCCGGATCGAACTGCTCGGCCTGATGAACGCCTTCCTGGCCGTCTGCAACGCCCTGGCCTTCGCCCATTCCCGGGGCGTTCTGCACCGCGACCTGAAGGGCCAGAACGTCATCCTCGGCGAGTTCGGCGAGGTCAACGTGCTCGACTGGGGCCTGGCCCGCCGCATGGGGGACCGGGAAACCGCGAACGCCCTGGTGCCGGCCGCGGACGGCCCCGGCCCCACGCCGACGCTGCCCGGCCAGGTGCTGGGCACGCCCGGCTACATGGCCCCCGAGCAGGCCGCCGGCCGCACGGACGAGATCGACGCCCGCACCGACGTCTACGGCCTGGGGGCGATCCTGTACGAGGTGCTGACCGGCCGACCGCCGTTCAGCACCGCCGTCGGCACGGGCACCGGCATCGTCACGGCCCTGGACCTGCCGGCCCTGCTGCGGCGCATCCAGACGGAGTCGCCGCGGCCGCCGCGCCAGGTCCGGCCCGCCGCGCCGCCCGCCCTGGAAGCGATCTGCCTCAAGGCACTGAGCCGCCGGCGCGAGGACCGCTACCAGAGCGCCGCGGAACTGGCCCGCGACGTGCAGCGCTGGCTGGCCGACGAGCCCGTCAGCGTCTACCGCGAGCCCCTGGCGGCGCGGCTGGGCCGCTGGAGCCGCCGCCATCGGTTGGCCGTCACGAGCCTGGCCGTGCTGCTGGTCTGTGCCGTGCTCGGCCTGACGGTCAGCACCATCCTGGTCAACGCGGAGCGGCAGCGCACCGAAGAGGCCCGGCTGCGGGCGGAGCAGAATTACGCCACCGCCCGCGCCGCGGTCAAACAATTCTTCGTGCAGGTGAGCGAGGAGCGGCTGTTGAACGAGCCGGGCCTGCAACCGCTGCGGCAGGAACTGCTGCGCACGGCCAACAACTTCTTCGCCAAGTTGGCGGCCGCCGAGGACGACCCGGGACTGCGTGCCGACCACGGCCGGGCGCTGCTGGCGCTGGCGGAGGTGTCGCAGAACCTCGGCCAGACCGAGGCGGCGCTGGAGCGCGTCCGCCAGGCGGAGGTCATCTTCACGGCCCTGCGCGACCGGCAGCCGGAAGAGCCCGAACACCGCCACGAGCTGGGCCGCTGTCACCTGAGACGCGGCAACTTCCTGTATCTGGCGCAGGGGCCGGTGCCGAAAGCTGCGGCGGAATGGAACCGGGCCCGCCCGGAGTTGCATGCCGCCGGCCCAACCGAGGCGGTGCGCCGCGACCTGGCGTTCTGCGCCAACAGCCTCGGCAGTTATTACAACCGCCAGGCGCTGCAGGCGGGGCCAGAGCGCCGCGCCGAGCTGTTCGCCGCGTCGGCCCGGGAGTACGACAAGGCCCGGCGCGGCTGGGAAGCGCTGCTGCGCGACCATCCCGCGTCGGGCGAGTACCAGAGCCATCTGGCGGGGCTGTACCAGAACCTCGGCGTGCTGCACCACCAGGCGGGCCGCGAGCAGCAAGGGCACGAGGCCATTCTGGAGTGTGTGCGACTGCGCGCGGACCTGCTGCGGCGCGCGCCGCACAACCTCGAATACCAGTCCAACCTCGGCACCGCCTACACCAACCTGGGCCTGTCGCTGCGGGCGCTGCGGCAGCCCGCCGCGGCCGCGACGGCTTACGAACAGGCACTGGCCCTGCTGCGGCCGGTGGCGGAGAAGAACGCGGCGGTCACGCGCTACCAGTTTGAACTGGCAGGCGTTTACTACAGCCGGAGCATGCTGCGTCAGGAGCGACTGCCGCCGCCCAGTGATCGCGGCTATCGGCCAGCCTGGGAGGCGGCCCTGGAGGATATGCGCCGGGCCCGGGACATCTACGACGACCTGTATCGGAAGTTCCCGCGCGAGAAAAAATTCGAGGCCAGTGCCGCCACGGTGCTCGCCAATCTGGGCGATCTGTGGTATCTCGTGGACCGGCGCGAGGCCGTGACCTGGTACGACCGGGCGGTGCCGTGGCTGGAGCGCCTGGCGACTGACCCCACCGCCCCGGGATACGTGTCGGCCGGTCTGGCCAGCGCCTGCTGGGGCCGGGCCGAGGGGCTGGGCGAACGCGGCGACTACGCCGGCGCGGTCGCCAACTGGGATCGGTATTTTTCATTGCGCAGCCCACCGGCGGGCAGCCCCCAGCGCCTGCTGCGGGCGAAAAGCCGGCTCGGGTTGGCGACGGTGCTGGCCCGGCGGCGCGACCACGCCGGGGCCGTCGCCGAACTGGAGAAACTGACCGCGGAAGAGGCATTACCCGCTGGGATTTGGTGGAAAGCCGGGCAACTGCTCGGCTACTGTGCCGAGGTCGCCCTGGAAGGGGGCCGGCAGTCCCTGGCGGAGCGCTGGGCGGCGGCGGCCGTGCGCCTGCTGCGGCGGGCCCGCGAGGCCGGCTATCCAGAGCGCTGAGCCGCAAGCGGCAGAAAGAGGGGTGTAGCGCCGCACCAACCTTGCAATGCCTCCTGCCGTCGTCTATACAAATACTCACACATCAATGCGACGGGAGGCATGCCCATGATCGACGAGTTACCGCCGGAAGAACTGCTCGGTGCCGTGGACCGGCTGGTGCGCGAAGTGCTCGACGAGGCAGCACTGCGTGAGCCACCGGTTGATGCCGTGGCGCTGGCGCTGCAATTCCTGCCGCCGCAGGAGCAGCGGCCGCGCCGTGGTCAGCGCCGGCCCGCGGTGGCGCAGGAGCAGACGGAGGAACAGAAGCAGTGGGCGGCGGCCCGGCAGCTGGGCCGCCACCTCAAGGACGTGCTGCTGGAGCGTCTGGGTGTCGCGGAAGAGGCGGCCCGCGGACTGCCCGGGGCCACGCTGGTTAACCTGTTCGCGCCGCGGTTGCTGCTGCCGGCCGACTGGTTCGCCGCCGACGCCGCCGCGCTGGATTACGACGTGCTGCGGCTCAAGGAGCGCTACCCGACCTGCACGCACGAGGTCATCGCCCTGCGGCTGCTGGACCTGCCCGAGCCGTGCATCATCACCGTGCTCGACGGCGACCGCGTCCACCGCCGCCGCAGCAACGCCTGGCCGGTGCGCCGCCCGCTGGAGCCGGCCGAGCAGAAGTGTCAGCGCACCATCCAGCGCCACGGCCAGCCACACGTCATCCGCGCCGACAACTGGACCGTGCAGGGCTGGCCCATCCGCGAGACCGACGGCCAGCGCATCATTCTGCGGAGCGTCGTCGAGACGTGACAATCGTTACGCGCCCGTCCGCCGGCCGACCACCGTGAACAGATCGACCGGCTTGCCCTGAAACAGCTGGCGGTGCGTCGTCACCGTCGTCCGCTCGAACCCCAGCACGCCGAGCATTGCCTGCACCGCTTCCGGACTGAACTGCCACCAACTCGTCGGAGGCGCCGCCCGGCGGAAGTCCGGCAGAAAGCGCACGGCCGGCCCCGTCAACCGCCGCCGCAGCCAGCGCTTCCACCACGCCCGGCTGGCGAGCAACTCCGTCACGATCACCGTTTCGCGCGTCAGCCGCAGCGCCTGCTCCAGTGCCAGGAACGGGTCGCGCAGGTGCAGTAGCACGCAGCCGAACGTGGCCACGTCCACCGGGCCGAGGGCGTCCGGGACGGCGTAGGCGCTGCCGTGGACGACGCGGGCGCGCGAGCCGAGCAGGCGGTGGCAGAGCCAGAAGGCGTTGTGCAGTTTGTCGAGGTGAGTGCGGCAGGCGTCGCGCCAGGCCGGCAGGTCGGTGCGGGTGTAGGGCACCAAATCCGGCGGCTGCGTCGCGGGCAGGTCGAGGGCGACCACATCGGCGCCGCGCTGCTCCATTGCGAAGGTGAGGAAGCCGCTGGCGGGGCCGATTTCGAGGACGCGCTTGCCCTGCAGGTCGGTGCCGCCGAGGTAGGCGTCCACGCCGGGCGCAGGTCCCATTCGCCGGGCTGGACGCCGTGGCCGGGCACGTCCGTGGTGTGGTAGAAGTAGCAGGATTTCAGGTCATCGACGAAGCGCGGCTCGGCGTAGAGAGCGGTGCCGTCCATGAACTCGCGATCCTCCGTGTCGGCCGCGCCCCATCACGCCCCAGGTTCAGACCGGAGGCGTTCAACGACATGGGAACGGACCCACTCCGTGAATGCCTCTCGTTCCAACTCCCCGGCTGCCAGGCGAAGGATGACGGCTTCCTGCTCGTCCACCGGCGCGCTCAGTTCGTGGCCGTTCAGCACCAGGAACGTTTCCATCGCCGCGTGACCGATGCGCTTGTTGCCGTCCACGAACGGGTGGTTCATGACCAGCGAAAACGCCAGCGCCGCTGCCTTGTCCGCCAGCGTTGGGTAAAGATCCACTCCGCCAAAGGCCATGCGCGGTTGAACCATGGCCGAGTCGAGTCCGCCGTGATCGCGAACGCCCGGCGCACCGCCGGCTTGTTCGATCGTCCGGCGGTGCAGGTCCAGCAACTCTCCGAGTGTCAAGTAGAACATCAGGCCAACCGCCGGTACAGTTCCGCGTTCTTGGCCAACACGTAGCGCGCCGCCTCCAAAAACTCTTCCCGCGGCCGCTCCAGCCACTCCTGCAAGCCGAGTTGTGCCAGTTCCTCGGGGCTAACGCCGGCGCGCTGAGCCAAAGACTTCAGCCGGTCCAGCTGGTCTTCGTGCAGCGCAATCGTAATGGTGGTCATCGTCCCTCCTCAGATCGCCTCGAAAATCGTCGCGATGCCCTGCCCCGCGCCGATGCACATGGTCGCCAGCCCCAGCCGCGCCTTCCGCGCCATCATGGCATGAATCAGCGTCGTCGCGATACGCGCCCCGCTACCACCGAGCGGATGGCCGATGGCGATGGCGCCGCCGCGCACGTTCACCTTCTCCGGGTCCGCCTTGAGCACCTTCATCACCGCCAGTGTCTGCGCCGCGAACGCCTCGTTGATCTCGATCAGGTCGATGTCCGTCAGCTTCAGGCCGGCGCGCTCCAGCGCCTTGTGCGTCGCCGGCACCGGGCCGATGCCCATCACCGCCGGATCGACGCCCGCCACCGCCATCGCCCGAATCCGCACCTTCGGCGTCAGCCCCAGCTCCTTCGCCTTCTCCTCCGACACGACCAGCAGCGCCGCGGCGCCGACGTTGATCGGGCTGGCGTTGCCGGCCGTCACGCTGCCGCCCTCCGGCATGAACACCGGCTTGAGCGCCGCCAGCGCCTCCAGGCTGGTGTCGCGGCGGATGCACTGGTCCTCCGTCAGCAGTTTCTTGCGGCCCTCCTCGTCGCGGCCCCAGGTGGGGATGACCTCTTTCGCGAACGCCCCGGAGTCGGTCGCCTCGGCGGCGCGGCGGTGGCTGCGCAGGGCGAACTCGTCCTGCTCCTTGCGGCTGATGCGGTACTTCAGGGCCAGGTTTTCCGCGGTCAGGCCCATGTTGAGCGTGGCCTGGCTGTTGCGGAAGAAGAAGCGCGGGCTGGGGTCGAAGCCGGCCTCCATCGGGATGTGCTGCATGTGCTCGACGCCGCCGGCGATCAGCACCTCCTCGCAGTTGGCGGCGATGGCCTGGGCCGCGGAGTTGATGGCCTGCAGGCTGGAGCCGCAGTTGCGATTGACCGTGACGCCGCCGACCTCGACCGGCAGTCCCGCGATCAGCGACGCCATGCGGGCCACGTCGTAGCCCTGCTCCTTCTCCTGCTTGACGCAGCCCCAGTGAATGTCCTCGACCAGGGACGCGGGGATGTTGACGCGCTCGATCAGGGCCTTCATCAGGTCGGCGGACAGGTCGTCGGCGCGGACATCACGGAAGATGCCTTTTTCGGGATGGGCACGGCCGACAGGCGTCCGCACCGCTTCGATGACGACGGCGTGTTTCATGACGGGACCTCCTTGAAGATCGGTACACCTTCATGGTAGGTCGGCGGCGGCGGGCGGACAATGCACGGCGGTCGCTCTGGTGCCGGGGGGCGGGGTTGGTATGATGAGGCTCGCCCAGGGGCATGGCAGGAGAAATCATGATGGTTCACTTTTCTACTGACGAAGTAGACCTGTTGAGTGTACCCTTCTGGGTGGTCGATCTGGAGTCGTTTCGTCGCTGGACGGACTCCGACGATTTCCCGGAGAAAACGCGCGCACTGTACCTGAAGGGTGAGGTCTGGGTGGACATGGGGAGGCAACAGGTCTTTACTCATGTCGCTGTCAAAACCGAGATCAACCGGGTGCTCAGCAACCTCGCCAAGGGCAGCGGCCTGGGAAGGCTCTTTTGTGACGGCCTGTTTCTGAGCAACGTCACGGCTGATTTCGATGGCGTGCCGGATGCCGTATTCCTGTCAACGGAAACGCTGCAGTCGGAACGTGTACGCTGGTTGGAGAGCGAACGCGACGGCGGCTGCGTGGAGGTCGAAGGGACGCCGGATATGGTGCTTGAGGTCGTCAGTCGCAGTTCCGTCCGCAAGGACACGGTCTTACTTCGGCAAGCCTACTGGGAGGCCGACATCCCCGAATACTGGCTCGTGGACGCTCGCAAGGAACCGCTCAAGTTCGACATCCTGCGGCACACGACGAAGGGCTACACGGTGCGCAAGCAGGACGGTTGGGTGAAGTCGGCGGTCTTCGGCAAGGCGTTCCGCCTGACCCAGCACCTCAGCGGCGCCGGTCATCCCGACTTCACGCTGGAGGTGCGCTGAAGCTGGGCGCGGCGCGAAAATCGAAAATTCCGCCTGTTGAACGACAATAGAAATGTCCGGTCTTAACGCGATAGAAATGTCCTCCTTGCCCAGGCCAAGGAGGAGCCATGCCTATCGACGTGCTTCCCACAGACCGGATCGCCATGAGCCAGAAGGAACGCGATGTCCTCAAGGTCATGCACGGCGTCCTGCGCGGCGAGCGCACCCAGGCCGAGGCCGCTCGGGTGCTCGACCTCAGCACCCGCCAGGTCCGCCGCCTGCAGCGCAAACTCGAAGCGCACGGCGACGACGCCCTGGTCCACGGGCTGCGCGGCCAGCCTTCCAACCACCAGGCCGACGCCGCCCTCCGGCACGCCGTCCTGCGGGCCTACCGCCAGCGCTACGCCGACTTCGGCCCCCCCTTCGCCAGCGAGAAGCTGGCCCAGGAGGGGCTGGTGGTCTGCCCGCAGACGCTGCGCCGCTGGCTGCTGGCCGCCGGCCTGTGGCAGCGCCAGCGCCGCCGCGAGCAACACCGCAGCCGCCGGCCTCGGCGCGCCTGCTTCGGCGAGCTGGTCCAGATGGACGCCTCGATCCACGACTGGCTCGAGGGGCGCGGCGAGGAGGTGGTCTTGATCAGCTTGATCGACGACGCCACCAGCCGCGTGCTGGCGCGCTTCTACCCGGCGGCCACGACCGAGACGCACCTGGACCTGCTGGGCCGCTGGCTGCGCCGGTTCGGCCGGCCGTTGGAGTTGTACACCGACCGGCACAGCATCTTCGCGCCCCAGGACAAGGGCAAGGCCTTGCCGGACGCCGAGACCCAGTTCGGCCGGGCGCTGCGCGAGCTGGGCATCGGCCTGATCCGCGCCCACAGCCCGCAGGCCAAGGGGCGGCTCGAGCGCTCGTTCGGCACCGCCCAGGATCGGTGGGTCAAGGAACTGCGCCTGGCGGGGGTGACCACCTGCGCAGGCCAATGCGGTGCTGGAGCGGCTGTTGCCCGCGCACAACCGCCGCTTCACCCAGGCGGCGCGGCACGTCGGCGACGCGCACCGGCCGCTGGGGCCGGCGCACGACCTGGCGGCGATCCTGTCGCTCCAGGAGGAGCGCGTGGTCGCCAACGACTACACGATCCGCTTCCGCAACCGCTGCTATCAGTTGCTCAAGCCGATCTACCCGGGGCAGCGCGGCGGCAAAGTGGTGATCGAACTGCGGCTGGATGGGGAGCTGGCGATCCGCTTCGGCGGCCGCTATCTGAAGTACCGGGAGGTCCCAGCGGGGTGCCGCCCTGGGGGCTCTGCCCTCAGACCCCCGGAGTTTAACGCCTTGGCGGCCGATGCCAATGGGGAAGAAGAAAGCCCGGCCCCGGGTGAGGGGGCCGAGCCGACTGGCATGCAGCCGACCGGCGGGCGCTCGGGTCGCACTCCTGCGGAGCCCTATCCTCCCGACGGCGCGGGGGAAGATACCCCGAAGCGGCGCCGCGGTCCAGCCGAAGATCACCCCTGGCGGCAGCCGTTCAAAAAGCAAAAGTGACAACCCTGTGACAGCGGACATTTTTATTGTTCCCAAAATGCGGACATTTCTATTGTTCCATGACACAGTAGCTAAATAATCCTTGCCCATCCGGTTTGCATCGGGTAAGCTTTTCCCAATCTCCACACTGTTGAAAATCTAGCCCCCTCCATCCCTCCCAGGACTCATCACCATGACCATCCGCGTCGGCTGTCCTGGCTGCCGTCAGCCCTACGAAGTCACCGCGCAGGTGGCAGGCAAGCAGATGCGCTGTAGCTCCTGCGGCCAGGTGTTCCAATTCCCCGCACTGCCCGTCGCGCCCAAACCCGTGCCGCCGGCCGCGCCGGCACCCGTCCACGCCGCGTCCGCGCCACCCCCGGCCGCCCAACCGAGCGTGCAGTCCCACCCTGCCGCCGCGAAAGTCGCCCCCGATTCCCCGCGACGCAATCCCGACGCGCAGCGCCGCACCTTCCCCGTCCGGCTCGTCGCCCTCCTGGGCGTGGCCGGCATGCTCGTCCTGGGGGGCGTCATCACCCTGGTGGTCGTGCTGAATTCCGGAGCTGGGACACCCGACGCGCCTGAACCGATCGTCCGGCACAAGCCGGAGAACAAGGACAGGGAAGGTTCTAACAAACAGGTCAAGGACGACGAACATGCCAGGGACAAGGGCCAGGAAAAGGCCAAGGAGGTCAAGGAAGTCAAGGAAGTCAAGGAAGTCAAGGAGAAGGGAACCGACAAGCAGCCCGACAAGGCCCGGGAAGCGTTTAACGTCGCCGAAGCGCGGCGCAGCGTCGTGTTCCTCAAGGTGCTGTCCAACGGCATTGCGGTCGCGGGTGGCTCCGGCTTTCTGGTCAGCAAAGACGGCGTCATCTACACCAACCGCCACGTCCTGATGCCGGACGCCGTGCTGCCCGGCTACCTGCTGCTGGTCGGCGTGCCCCGCGCCGACGACCCCGATATGCTCGACTATTTCCGGGCCGAGACGGTGTACACGCCGCCGAAGCTCGACGGCCTCGACTTCGCCGTCGTGAAAATTGCCGCCCGACCGGACCACCCCGGCTTCCGGCCGCTGCCGTTGGCTCAGGGCAAGCCCAAAATCGGCGACGCCGTCGCGGCCCTCGGCTACCCCGCGGGCTTCAAGTTCGACGAGCCCGTCCTGTCGCTCAACAAGGGCGCCGTCTCCGCCCCCCTGGTGCGCATCAAGGGCTGCGCCTACTGCCAGACCGACGCCGCCATTAACCCCGGCAACTCCGGCGGCCCGCTGCTCAACGAGCGCGGCGCGGCGGTCGGCATCGTCACGCTCAAAAAGGCCGACGCCCAGAACATGGGCTATGCCCTCCACCTGGATGAGATCAAAGCCGCCGCCATCAACCCGGAGCGCTTCGCCGCCGTCCAGCCGGAGCCGGGGCCGCTCGACCTGGCCACCCTGCCCAAAGTCACCACTCTCGGCCCGAAGGCGGACGCCTGGCAAGTCGGCCAGGGCAAGATCAAGGAAGCGAAGGGCTATCTGACGCTCGACCACAACGGCGGCCGTTACTGGATGACCAGCAAGGAACCGCTGCCGGAGCACTTCCAGCTGACCATGAAACTCGGCGCCGAGTTCCTCAGGGGCAACCAGGTCATTTACCAGTCGCAGCGCAACATGCTGCGCACCCTCTGCGTCCGCCTGGGGAGGCCGGACGCCGCCAAGCAGGACATTCTGGAGGGCAATGACTGCTATCTCCTGAAGTTCACGCACTCGCTACTGCACCTGAGCAAGGACGGTGAGGTCGTGCAGACGAAGCGGCAGGGCAGCCCCGACGAACTGTTCCAGCTGACGGTGACACGACTCAACGGCACGATCACGGTGACGGCCAACGGCGAGCAGGTGCTGCGCTACGCCGACCCGGAGCCGGCTTCAGGTCGGACGCAGTTGGCGCTGGGCGGCTACCTGTCGAGGCTGTACGTCGTCGAGGTCAAGGTGACGCCGCTCAAGGGCAACCCGGTGGTCGTCGCCAGGGAGGACAGGAAGAAGGCCCCGCCCGACAAGGCGCCGCCCGACGGCGCGGATCGCAGCGAGGTGGACCTGGGCGGCCCGGTCGGCGACGTGGTCGTGGCCGGCGGCGGCCGCTACCTGATCCTGCACCGGCTCAAGGCGGCCAAACTATCGGTGTTCGACGTGACCACCGACAAAATCGTCAAGGAAATCTCCGTGAACGACAGCGGGGTCAAGTACGCCGCCGGCCTGGACAAGCTGGTGGTGCTGCTGCCCAGTGCCGGCCTGCTGCAGCGCTACAACCTGCGGACGTTCGAGCGTGAGGCGAGCGTGCCGGTGCCGTTCGAGGGCCGGGTCAACTCGCTGTGCATGGGCTCGGCGTCGCAGGGGCCGCTGCTGGTGACGGGGGAGGGTAAGTTTCCGCTGGCCGGCGGCGCGGTGCTCGACGTGAACACACTCAGCCGGCTCAACCTGAACGTCAAGAACGTCGAAGGCAAATTGACCCTGAACTGGGCGCAGGTCCGAGCCTCCGCCAACGGCCGCCTGTTCACCTTGTGGCGGGACGGCAGCGGCCGCGCCAGCGTGGTCGTGGAGGGCAACGAGCTGCGCTACACCGACGGCGGCGGCGGCGGCCGGATCTACGTCGTGCCATCCGCCGACGGCAGTCGTATGTTCGGCCACAGCCACCACCGCAACGGCTTCAACTGCACGCAGGGCGTCGTGTACAACCCCGAATTCAAGGTGCTGCAGTTCGGCGATAAAGGCAAGCCGGAGCGCTGGCTGTTCGCGGCCCAGCAGGGCTACTACTTCTTTGACGTGCGGCTCAAGTACAACACCTGGAAGAGCACGATCGCGTTTCACCTCATCGGCGACGACCGCCCCTTCGCGACCCTCGCCGGGGTGGATCTCGGCCAGAAGGAATTCGATCAGGACGGCGCCGGCTTCGACAAGCGGGTGTTCGTGCTGGCCGACGCCAAAAAAGTCATCACGCTGCCCAAAAATAAGGACCGGCTCGTCATTCGTCGCTTCGACCTCGAGCAGGCGCTCAAGAAATCGGACCTGGACTTTTTGGCGGTCACGTCGCTGCCGCCGCGCATGGCGACGAAGGGCACGGCCTACACCTACCAGATGAGCACGCTGTCGAAGAAGGGAGGCGTCAAGTACCGGCTCGAAAGTGGGCCGCCGGGCATGAAGGTGGACGGCGGCGGCCGGCTGACCTGGGCTGTGCCGACGGATTTCGCCCCGCCGGAAGCCGCCGTGGTGGTCGGCGTCACCGACCAGGCCGGTCAGGAGGTTTTTCATACGTTCAAAATTGCCGTAAGAGTCGCCCCCTGACGCTTCGGTAGGATGTTCCAGCGGTTTTTCTCTGCGGGACGAAACGGTGACACCGATTTCATCGATTCGGTGTTGCCAGTGACGTAAACTGGAGGGGGTTCCGGTTTGCGGCCCCCACAGGCCAGCGGATACAATGGGCGGTCGTCGGGACCGGGGGGTTCACCTCGGCCGCACGATCAGTTCGCCCACGTACTTCCCGAAGCGTGCGCGGCGGCCCAACCTTTCGGGGAACGTGGCACCAACTTTGAGGATGCACCATGAAGACTACCGAGGTCGTCAGCGGTCGCGCGTTCACCGACCTGCACCTGGCGCAACTCGTCGATCAGATGGACTCGTCCATTGGCGAGGCGACCTCCGTGATGGGGGCGATGGTCCAGGAAATCATCCGGCGTTCGCTCCGCGGCGGCGTGTTGCAGATCGGCCGCGAACTGCACGACTACGTCAGCGAACAGGTGGGGCTGCAGATCGTGGCGCAGACGCCGGTGATCGAACAGACGGCGGCGGCGACGGCCCGGGCCCGGGCCACGGAGGTCATGCGCGACGGCTTGGCAGGCGTGGAGCAGTCGGCGCGTGAGAGCGACGAACTGCTCGCGGCGCGGATCGCGGAGGAGGCGCGGCTGGCGGCCGAGGCCAGGGGACACCTGGCCCAGGAGGTGTCGCAGCGCCTGGAAATCGTCACCCAACAGGGCGAGGAAGCAACCCGGCAACTGACCGTTCGGATCGAGGACACCTCGCGTCAGGCTGAGGTGGTGGCGCAGTCGCTCACGGAGCGCCTGGAGGTCACGGCCAAGGAGACCGAGGCGGCGAAGGCGCAGCTCGCCAGCCGCATCGACGACACGGCCCGCCAGGCCGAGGAAACGGCTGCGACCCTCGCCCGGCGCATGGCCGACGACATCGCCGCGGCGGAGCAGCGAGCGCTGGAGATGGCCCGCGCCGATTTCAAGGCCCAACTGGAGGAGGTGCGCGACCGGGCCCGCAAGACGATGGCCGCCATTCGGGACCGGCTCGACAAGGTGGAGCTGTCCAGCACCGACCTGTCAAACTTGCACCTGCAGCTGAAGAGCGACCTGCTCGAAGCGCTGCGCGCGACCCACCAGAGACTGACCGACGAGGTGTCGGCACTGCGGGAAATCAATCGCGACCTGCTCGACCGGGTGGAGAAGCTGGAACGACCCCGCGGTTTTTTCGCCTGGCTCTTCGGCCGCAACAAGAAGAAAGCGCCGCCCAAGGTGAAGCCGGCCGCCAACCGTGGCGAGAACGCGGAGCGCGAGCCGGCGACCGTGCGGTAAGCGCTGGAACTCCAAGCCTGCACTTCAAGTTCAGCCCATTCGGGTTGCCGCCACGTTCGCGGTTACTCATGCCGCCGGGAGTGAGCGGTCCGCGCGGGCCGACGAAGTTGAACACCCTCCCGGCCGCCAGGCAGTGCCTCGAGCGCCGCTTCGTGCCGCCTGTCGGCTCCCCACCGCCAGGATGAGCGTGGCGTCGCTGTCGCGCACGTTCCACACAGTGCGCTGCAGGTCAGCGCGGTTCAGGTTTCCACCCTGTCGATTCGTGTGGTACTTCGGTTGATGCGTCGAATGGCACGTAGATCTCCGCAAGGATCGATATGAAAATGAGATAGGCAAAAGAGGGACTCAGCTGCGAGGATGGAGTTTGCCAACAGACGCATTCCCGGCAAGGAGGCTCCAAAAATGCAGTATTCTAACCCAGGTTCCTTTCGCGCCCAGGCCAGTTTTCTCAGAGAGCCGGCCGCGAGGGCCTCCCGTCTACACGAATCTGCCGGTCGAGGCTCGTAACACTTCGTGTCCCCTAACTCCCATTCTGACCTGTCCTCTGACAAGCGTCTGCTGGCGCAGGCGGCCAAGGCGGGCGTGCGGCCGCGTTACTTGTTGCTGGACCGGGGTTTCTGCAGCGTGGCCGTCCTCCGCTACCTGCAAGCCAGCCGTCTCGCCTACCTGATACCGCGCCCCTGCGCGGCCGCCGACTCGATCACCCCAAGGGGCCGATCGGCGCCCGCGTCTTCTCGACCTGGAAGCGGATCGGTTGGGCGGCTTCTGCCTGCTGGTCAAGCGGGCTGTGCTGGAGAAGGTCGGTCCTATTGAGTCTGAGGCAGGTCTGGGGCTGTTTGACACGGATGTGCTGGGGGTGCAGGCGCGGCGGGCGGGGTACACGCTGGCGGTGTGCAAGGACCTGTTCGTCCACCACTTCGGCAGCCGCACCTTCGCTCACGGCGGGCCGGCGACCGAGGCCCGCTAACGCTGATGCTGAGACGGCGATGGTTGAGCGTGTCGTGTGAAGTCTGCGGATGTCAGGCGCTACCATTGGGAAGCAAGGGATTCAAGGGGTTCACTTTGTTACGAGCCCCGGCCTGGAGTGCCTGACCGGGCCAGCCAGGCCGTATGACGATTTTCCAAATCGTGTTATTGAACCCCGCCCTTTTTCCACTCCTTTTCGCTCTCACTTCTTTTTTTTGTCCGAAATCTGTAACAACCTCTCAATATTCCAGACTTTTGCAATTCTGTCAAAACCACCTGTAATAATCCTTCGGCCTGTCGGATCAATCCCAAGACGCACTGCGCCGTCCATGTGCGCATTCCACTCTCTGATAAAATCAATTGACGGCAGAGCCCAAGCGCGGACTTTGCCATCGTGGCTCGCTGTCAGAATTTTCGGCTCTTCCGTTTTTAGGTGCGGGTTATCGGCCCGATTCTCAATTTTCCCTGGAAAAATCGTGGGGCACGTGATCGTCCGTTCACCGAAAATCCAGTGTTTCGCACCTAAAAACGGAAGAGCCGCTTACGACTGTCCAGTTTTTGGGGTCCACCTCACCGGTCTATTGACCGAGCCGCACTGGCGCGGTATCGTCAACTACGCGTTACCATGCGTGCACCCGCGGTCACACCTGCTGTTGGTGTTACTCCTTACCAGAGCAGCCCGCAACAAAAAGAAGGTATCGTCCATGAACCCTTCACCCAAGAAATGGCATTCGATCCGAAATGATCAGCGTGTAGAAATTGGTCTCGTCCAGGTCGATATCGGCGACCGCGGCAAACATTACGATCAAATCACCGACCTCCTTCTGACAAGCGCCAAGGATGAACTCAAGGACGCTCTGGTCCGGAGTGCCGAGCGTCGGGGTGGCAAACTCGCTTCCTGGGTGGACGACGGCGGCACGTTCATGTTCCAGATCGATGGTCCGGACAGTTTCCACAACTGCTGCGAGGCCGCGATTGAAATGTTGGAGCAGCTGCCGTCGATCAAACAGGAGATGCAACTTTCTCCCGCTCTGGATCGCTTGATGATGGTTCGCATTGCCTGTGACACCGGAACCATCCCCCGCGATCCCGAAGCACACAACTATCCGGGGGAGTTTGTTGATCAATTAAAAAAACACGAGCAGGCCGTGAGCGTGGAAAACAAAGTGACGATCACTGAACGCCTTTTCCGCAAACTCAACCCCCCCTGGAAATCCAAGTTCGTGAAGTGGAGGCACTCGGACGAACTGGGCGTTGACCTCTATACCGCCATCACGCTCGCGGTTGTAGTGGAGCAGCCAACCCCGGCGGAAGACCCGCCGACGCCCGATCCCCGTATGCCAACACTGGGCCAAGAACCTCCCAAGGGGGCAAGATGGCGGGGGGTGGTGTCGGATGCACTCAAATCGCGCAAGCTGCAAACCGTCGGCGCGGTGGTCCTTTTGGCTCTCGTCATTTTCGGCTTGGTCCGTTTCTTGGCGGGGCCAACATCACCGCCAACGGTCCTGCCTCCACAGCCGGCGGTATGGACGGAACAGGTCCAATCGGAAGAATGGCGGAACTGGCGTAAACAGGTTCACGAGAAACTGTCCGTGGAAAAAGTGAACGAAAACACGTTGGCCGAAGCCTTCAAGATTAAACTCCCCGCGCGACCCGAACATGCGGCCGCGGCCCTGCGCCGGGACCAGGCAATTGCCGACGTGCTGATGAACTATTCAGGAGTAAAGGATACTCTCTGGAAACGGTTCGGAATCGACGAGCATAATTTTCTGGGTACGGGACTGTCGAAGCCATCCGGTGCGTTCGCGAATTATGGAGCGGCCTCCGTGCACGAGTATTTGATAAAGAACCTCCCTGACAACCATCCCTCCGTTTGGTGGCGGATACTGGACCCGAACAAAATGACGATGACGGTCCAGGAGCTTTTTGAAAACGATCCAATGCCGGACGAAAAGAAGAAACAGCTGGTCGAGAATATCGTCCAGCGCGTGAAGGATAAGGACACGGCCAAACCCGCCGTGATACGGTTCGCACGGCTGAACGCCGTTGACTATTCGCGAAAACTGGGGCGCCCCGAAAGGCTCCGTGTGTTCGCCTCCAATTTAGCGGAGGTGTGGACCATAAAAGTTCCAATTGCCGCCGACCTTTCCGGACACACGTTCACCAAGGGCGACACCGTCTACGTCTGGGTCTTCTTGCCCCATCACGCCGTGGAGGTGGTGCCGGCAACTTGGGGCGATGTGCTGATTCACCTGCCGGAGTGGCTGAGCGAATTTGACAAGAATTGAACAGCGAGCCCAAGGCCACTTGGACTTGCTGAATTAATTCCTTGCATTCAGAGGGCAGCACTATTATACTCGGACTTTCTTCAAGTTCTTTGAATTGGAGGACTGGTCAAACCGGCTGGCCAAGTGTCGAAGAATCCTCCGCAGTGGCTCATGATCGGTGATTTCGCTTGATACCTGACTGCGGAACCTTTGCCCAGGCGGAAGCTTTCAGGAGCAATCGTAATGGCCCATGATGCTTTCATCAGCTATTCGAGTAAGGATCAGACCGTCGCCAACGCCATTCGGGATGCCCTGGCAACGATGGGGATCATATGCTGGATGGCTTCCGACGACATCACGCCCGGCCAATCTTACCCCGATGCCCTCGCGACCGGCATCCGGGGGAGTCGAGCCCTGATCCTGGTGTACTCCAGGCACGCCAATGAATCGAAACACGTCCCGCGCGAAGTGGAGCGGGCGGTCGATCTCGATATCCCCATCGTTTCCTTTCGCATCGAGCAGATCGAACCCTCGAGGGCGCTGGAGTATTTTCTCTCCAGCGTCCACCGGCTGGATGCGGCCAATCCACCCACGAAGGGCGATCTGGAACGCCTGGCCCAGGCGGTAAAAATGTGGCGCGACAAAAAGCGGGACAACCCAGGCCCAACCCCACCTGTCCTGCACCCGCTCCAGGTAGCGCTGTTGTACAAGCGACATGTCAAGGCGGATGAAGCGCTGTTGAAATCACTCGAGGCGGCGTTCGTCGCGCGCGGCTACCAGGTCTTCGTCGATCGCCACCTTGGGATCGGCGTGGAGTGGGCCAAAGAACTGGATCGGCGCATCCGTGCGTCGGACGCGGTGATCGCCTTGCTGTCCGCGGCGTCGGTACAAAGCGAGATGCTGGCCCATGAGCTACAGATTGCCCACGAGGAGGGGCAGAAGCGCCAGGGCAAGCCGCGGATCTTGCCCATCCGCGTTAACTTTGAAGGAGAACTCCCCTCCGAGATGGCGGGAGTCCTCAATCGCTTACAATACTTCCTGTGGAAGAACCCGCAAGATAATCCACGGCTCCTGACGGAAGTGGTGAGCGCCCTGGAGAAACCTACGGTTGAGCAACAACCCCCCGCGCCGCCGTCGGGAGTCCTGCCGCTGCATTCGCGGTATTACGTCGATCGGCCGGTGGACCAGGAAATGCAGGAAGCGATCCGCCGCCAGGACAGCGTGATTCGCATCCGCGGCGCTCGCCAGGTCGGCAAAACCTCCCTGTTAGCCCGCGGCCTCGAACAGGCACGGGGGCCCGGAACGCGGGTCGTCGTCACCGATTTTCAGCAACTCAACAGTTCCGACCTCGTATCGGTGGAGACGTTGTTCCGCACGCTCGGGGAATGGGTTGCCGATGAATTGAAGCTCGATATCCCCCTCGACCAATTCTTTTCCTCGGGGCGCAACACCAGTAGGCGGTTCAATCGGTTTATCTGCCAGGAGGTCCTGGGGAGGATCAACGAACCCCTGGTCTGGGCCATGGACGAGGTGGATCGCCTGTTTCCCTGCCCCTTCCGGAGCGAGGTGTTCGCGCTGTTTCGCTCCTGGCACAACGCGCGGGCGACGGAGCCGACGCAGCCGTGGCGGCGCTTGACCCTGGTCATCACTTACGCCACCGAGGCCCAATTGTTGATTGAAGACCTGAATCAGTCGCCGTTCAATGTCGGCACTTCTCTGGTCCTGGACGATTTCACCCTCGAGCAGATGACAGAATTGAATCGGCGTTACAACTCCCCGTTGCGGACCGCGGTGGAGTTGCAGGCGTTCGTCAATTTGGTGGGCGGCCATCCCTACCTGGCCAACCGCGGCCTTTACGAGATGGTTCAGAAGGGCCTGGACCTGGCCGCCTTTCAGATACAAGCCGAGCGCGACGACGGAGTCTTCAACGATCATTTGCGCCGGCTGGTGATTTTGCTCTCCAGGGATGCCGGTTTGTGCGACGTGGTCCGCGGCATGCTACGCGGCCAGCCCAGGGCATCAACCGAACAATTCCAGCGCCTGCGCAGCGCCGGCGTACTCGCCGGCGAGTCGCTGGCCGAGATGCGCCTGCGCTGCCAGTTGTATACCAATTACCTCAAGAGGCACCTGCGATGAGCCCGACCCAGGCTGCCTTTTACGTCACCGGCGGGACGCTGACCAGCGACGCCCCCAGCTACGTGGAGCGGCAAGCAGACCATGACCTGTACGAAGGGCTGAAGCGCGGCGAGTTCTGTTCCGTCCTCACGTCGCGGCAAATGGGCAAGTCCTCGCTGATGGTCCGCACCGCGGTTCGGTTGCGTCAGGAACACACGGCAGTGGCCATCCTGGACCTGACCGCCATCGGTCAGAACTTAACCGCCGAGCAATGGTACGACGGTCTCCTGGGCCATATCGCCGGGCAGTTTCACCTGGACGATGAACTGGAGGCATTCTGGCTAGCCAACGGCCGCCTGGGACCGCTGCAACGCTTCATGCGGGCCATCCGGGAAGTCGTGCTGCCGCATCGCACCGGCCAGGTCGTGTTCTTCGTGGACGAGATCGACGCGGTGCGCAGTCTGCCGTTCTCGACCGACGAATTCTTCGCCGCCATCCGGGAATGTTACAACCGCCGCTCCGAAGATGCGGAGTTTGGCCGTCTGACCTTCTGCTTGCTGGGCGTTGCGACTCCGTCCGACTTGATCCGGGATACGCGGACCACTCCGTTCAATGTCGGCCGGCGCATCGAATTGCGCGATTTCACAGACGCCGAGGCCGCCCCCCTGGCCAAAGGCCTACACCTGAAGGATGCCCAGGCCGCGAAACTGCTGCAGCGAATCCTGAACTGGACCGGCGGCCATCCCTACCTGACGCAGCGACTCTGCTCGATGGTCGCCGACGACCCCAGTGCGACAAAGCCAGCGGACGTGGACCGATGCTGCGAGGAATTGTTCCTGTCTAACCGGGCCCGCGAACGGGATGACAACCTGCTCTTCGTTCGCGTCCGGCTGCTGCGCAGCGAGGTGGACCTGGCCGGGTTGCTCGAACTTTACCACCACGTCCGGCGGCATCCGGTGCCCGATGACGAAACCAATCCACTGATTGGTGTCCTGCGCCTGTCGGGCATCTCGCGCGTTGTGGAGGGATCGCTTCAGGTACGCAATCGAATTTATGAACGGGTGTTCGATGGGGAGTGGATCGAGGCGAACATGCCCGACGCGGAGAAACGCCGGCAGAGTCGGGCCTACCGCCGGGGGGTCTTGCGCGAGCGGAGTGTTGGGCGTCATTCTCGTCCTCGTCGCCGGCTTTTGCATCTGGAATTTGTGTGAAGCGCAGGGGGCCCTGCTCGAGAATGAGGTCTGCCGGAGCAACGAGTTCGCGGCCGCCCACGCGGCCAGCACCATCCAACGGCACCTGGAACGGATCGGCGACGCGGTCAGCGAAATAGCCGCCAGCCCGGAACTGGGCCAGTTGTGGCATGAGTACGAAAAGCTAGACCGGAACGAGGACGAGGTCGCTCGGCAGCCCTTGCAAGACTTCTTCGAGAAGACGCAAAAAATGTACAACGGAGACTCCAATAGATTCTTTAACGTGCGGCCGACCAGAGCGGGCCCCGGCCCCATCGCCAGCCTCACGCTGATCGACGCGGAGGGACGGTTCCGGGCCTATTCGCCGCACAACAAGGTCGTGTGGAACAAGGTCTACGATGGCCGTGATTACTTCCGCGGGGCCAAGGATCTGGCAAACAAGTCCGGTGGCCGGCGGGTTTTTGTCTCGCGCGTCTTCCACTCGGAGATCGATCACCGTTACCGGCTGGCCGTTTCCGTCCCGTTCTGCCCGAAAGGCCGTTTCGCCGGCGTGGTGACGGCCACCGTGGTCACGGACGCGACGTTCGGGCTGGACCACTTGCACGACCAGCGTCACAAGGTGGCCCTGCTGGCCGCGCAGGACCCGAACCCCCCGCGCGGCCCTCCCGTCACTCCCGAACCGCCCCCCGCCTATCTCATTCTCCTGCACCCGTGCTACGCCTACGGCGACACGCCGCTCCGGTTCCCCGACGACCAGTTGCCGAGTTTCGACCCGCCGGATGCGGACGGGGCCGCTCTCCATGCGGTCAAAACCTTCTACCTGGACCCGGCCGGGCAGCGTGACCCCGCTTACGCCGGCCGCTGGCTGGCCGGGTTTGCCAAGGTTGAAAACTCGCAAATGATCGTGATCGTCCAGCAGCGTCACGATATGGCCGTGGCACCCTATCAGGGGTTCCTGTGGCAACTCCCCTTATGGGTGCTTGGTATGGGGGCTGTGGGATTGGTCCTGGCCTGGTTGCTGCGCCGTACCGGACCGCGGTCGCTTCTGGGTAGCCTTCGCGGAAGTTGAGAATCTCCGTCGGTTTTATTCGAGTTCCCTCAAGAGACACTTGCCATGAGCCCGGGCCAGACCCCTTTTTACGTCACCGGCGGAACCCTGACGAGCGACGCCCCCAGCTACGTGGAGCGCCAGGCCGATCACGACCTGTATGAGGGACTGAAGCGCGGCGAGTTCTGCTACGTCCTCACGTCGCGGCAAATGGGCAAATCGTCGCTGATGGTCAGCACCTCGGTTCGCTTGCGGGTGGAGAACACGGCGGTGGCCATCCTGGACCTGACCGCCATCGGCCGGAATTTGACCGCCGAGCAGTGGTACGATGGTCTCCTGAGTCACATCGCCCTGCAGTTCGACCTGGATCAAGAACTGGAGCATTTCTGGCTGGCGAAGGCCCGACTGGGGCCGTTGCAGCGGTGGATGCTGGCGCTCCGCGAAATCGTGCTGCCGCGCTTTAATGGCCAGGTCGTGATCTTCGTGGACGAGATCGACGCGGTTCGTGGTTTGCCGTTCTCGACCGACGAATTCTTCGCCGCCATCCGGGAATGTTACAACCGCCGCTCCGAGGATGCGGAGTTTGGCCGTCTGACCTTCTGCTTGCTGGGAGTTGCGACTCCGTCCGACTTGATCCGGGATACGCGGACCACTCCGTTCAACGTCGGCCGGCGGATTGAATTGCGCGATTTCAGCAAAGCGGAAGCCGGCCCTCTCAGCCGGGGGCTGCGGCGGGAGCAGGCGCTGGCAGAGAAACTGCTGGAGCGCATCCTGCACTGGACGGGGGGCCAACCGTACCTGACGCAGCGGTTATGCCAGGCGGTGGCCGATAATCGCGGCGTGACGCAACCGGCCGAGGTGGATCGAATCTGCGCGGACCTGTTCTTGTCCAACCGGGCGCGCGAACGGGATGACAACCTGCTGTTCGTGCGCGATCGGATGCTGCACAGTGAGGTGGACCTGGCCGGGTTGCTCGACCTCTACACCCACGTCCTCCGAAAGACCGTGCGCGATGACGAATCCAATCCGCTGATCAGCGTCCTGCGTTTGTCGGGTATCTCGTGCGTGGTCGAGGGGCGGCTCCAGGTGCGCAATCGGATTTACCAACGGGTGTTCGATCGGAAATGGATCGAGGCGAACATGCCCGACGCCGAAAAACGCAGGCAACTCAAGGCGTTTCGCCGCGGCGTCCTGCGCGCGAGCGTGGCGCTGGGCGCGATTCTCATTATCGTCACCAGCCTGGGGCTGATTGCCCTGGAGCGAACGATTGAAGCAGAGAAGGCCAACGAAGACTTGCAGGTGCAGCGGAACCAAAAAGAGGCGGCGCTGATTGAAGCGCGGAAGGCCAATGAAGAATTGCAGGCGCAGCAGAAGGAGAAAGAGTTGCGGCGCGGTCAAATCCTTCGTCGAGTGGAGGCTAAACTCCGAGAAAGACCTCGAACCGATAAATCGTCGCCGCACCCCGTCACGGTGACCGAGAAACGACTGGTCAACAACTTTGCGGAATTCAACATCCTTGAGGATTCCTTTGAGGTTGATCTGAGAGACTGGAAACCAATTACTCCCGATGCACCACTCCGTAGCGCGGGTTATACGACGAGCCGCCACATGAAACTGGTGAAGCTAAGAGACACGGATACTTTATGGATAGAAGCCCGGACCTCTGGACGCGATCTCGTTCGTCGGGCTCTACAGCCCAACCCGCAAACGGCGAAAGTCGTGGCGCTGAAAAAACCTGTCCTGGTTGGAAAGCAGGCGATGATTTCCAGTTTCCTGGGTTTTGACACCAGGGACATACCGATTAACGAAGAATTCGATTGTCATTCCATCACAACTTATTGGGATGCTTTACAACGTCGCGAGGAGCAGTGGTTTGGAGTCATTGGGTATCCAGGTTCCTATAAGGTTTCGATGCTGTTGCTTTTCCCGGAGGACAAGCCCTATTCGACGATTGCATTAATGACTGCGAAACGAGGGGAGCCGAACCCACGAGTTTACACCGGGAAAATGATTGTTTATGAATCTCCCGACCACCGCTGGTTATACTGGGAGATTCCAAGCCCGGAGGCGGAGCACGTATACCAACTCCATTGGCGGTGGAGCATCGATTGATCGGATTGAAGATTTGCCACGGAGATGACATCGAAGAAAACCGGCTCTTCCGTTTTTAGGTGCGGGTTATCGGCCCGATTCTCAATTTTCCCTGGAAAAATCGTGGGGCACGTGATCGTCCGTTCACCGAAAATCCAGTGTTTCGCACCTAAAAACGGAAGAGCCGGAGATTGGTATGCATGCGATGACGGCGGCTTAAACGTCGAACGCATTCTTAGCGATTCCAACCCGATGACCGAAGAAGATTGGGTAGTTGGCGACCACCAGCAGAAGATGCTTGCCCTCCTCGTAAGTCGGCATGCCAGTGAACGGAAACTTCGCCTGTTCGCTTGCGCCTGCTGTCGCCGTATCTGGAATCAGTACAAACGAAGTGAACCTTCCCGCCGTGCTGTGGAAGTTGCTGAACGCTACGCAGATGGTCAAGCGACGGAGGGAGAGCTACATATTGCAAAGGAAGCCGCCCAGAATGCTTGGGCTGCTACACGGATGTCAGTGGTTCAGGGTCAGGCAAGGAGAGCAGCGACATATGCAGCCTCCAAGAACATAGAGCAACTTGCATACACGGCAACAGCTGCCTACATGGGTGTGTTCCAGAGTAGAGAGGTAGAGGTTCGTGAGGCTGCGCAACAGGCAGAGAGGAATACCATTCCTGAGCGCATCCGGTGCGTATTCGACAACCCCTTCCGCCCCGTCACTCTGAACCCAGCATGGCAGACGCCCAATGTCGTTGCTCTTGCGACTGCCGCCTACGATGAGCGTATCATGCCGTCAGGAACACTCGACACCGCACGTCTCGCCGTCCTTGCCGACGCCCTTGAGGAAGCCGGGTGCGGCAACGAAGACATACTGAACCACCTACGCCAGACCGGCGTTCATGTCCGTGGCTGCTGGGTCGTGGACCTGATCCTGGGCAAGGAGTGACGCCATGACCGAAGCAGAATGGCGGGCGTGTACCGATCCAGAAAGGATGCTTGAGTTTCTGCGCGGCAAAGCAACCGACCGCAAGTTACGGTTGTTCGCCTGCGCCTGGGTTCGTCGCATGTGGAACGTAGTTGAAGACGAAAGGAGTCGGGCGGCTGTCGAGGTGGCTGAACGGACTGCCGATGGGCTTGCAACTGCTGGAGAGTTAGAATCTGCTCGCACGGCAGCACACGAAGCAGCATTTAATGGGATGGTGGCTGGCTACGCTGCAATGGCAACGGCTCTCCCATGGGGGGATGGTGCTGCTGAGGCTACCGCCGATCCAAATGACAACTATTATGATTCCTCGGTCGAAGCCCTCTACTATGACTGGAGTCTGGCTCGGCAAGCAGACTACTCCGCTTCTGATCAGCAAGCCTGGATGATGGAGCGTGCGGCTCAGGCTGGTCTTCTCCGAGACATCTTCGCCAACCCCTTCCGCAGCGTCGCCCCGAAGTCATCTTGGCACATTTCGACCGTCCTTGCTCTCGCCCAAGTCGCTTACGACAACCGCCTTCTGCCAACTGGGACGCTTGAGCCTGCCTACCTCGCCGTCCTTGCCGACGCCCTTGAAGAGACTGGTTGCGACAACAAAGACATCCTGAGTCACCTGCGCCAGCCGGGGGTACATGTGCGTGGGTGCTGGGCGCTAGACCTGATCTTGGGTAAGGAGTGATGCCATGACCGAGCAAGAGTGGCTGGAATGCGTTGATCCGACGCCAATGCTAGGGTACTTGCAAGGAAAGGCGAGCGACCGGAAACTGGGCCTATTCGCTTGTGCTTGCTGCCGTCGCATCTTTCATCTGATCGTGCATCCCGTGAGTCGAGCGGCTGTGGATGTGGCTGAACGCTTTTCAGACGGGCTAGCAACCGATGAAGAACGGGACCGTATTTACGGCGAGGCAGATGACATCCGGTGCTTGCTTGGTGGAGTAGGGACAGGCGATCTGGAGCAAGATGTTGAGGAAGAGTTTGGCGGTATCATCGAAGCCGCCTCCATCACGCCTGACGTGGCTGCTGCCGCTGCGGACGAGGCATGGGGCTGTGCCGAGCCTGAACCGGAGCATACTCCGGGGATTGGTGCCTCAGCTGCCGAAGCAGTCGCCAACTTCGCTTTGAGAGATGCCGAAATCTCTGAGCGTGCTGCCCAGACGATGTTGTTGAGAGACATGATCGGCAACCCTTTCCGCCCTACCCTCATTGACCCCGTTTGGCTCACGCCGTCCTTGACCAGCCACGCCGCAGCCGCTTATCAAGAGCGTTCAATGCCTTCAGGTGAACTCGACCCAACCTGTCTCGCCATCCTCGCAGACGCCCTTGAAGAAGCCGGGTGTGACAACGAGGACATCCTGAACCATTTGCGCCAACCGGGTGTGCATGTGCGTGGCTGCTGGGTCGTGGACCTGATCCTGGGCAAGGAGTGATGCCATGACGGAGAGCGAGTGGCTCACCAGCAAACATTGGTTCTTGCTGGTCCTGCACCTACAGCGGACTTGTCGAGTTGTCCAGCGAAAAGCAGGGCGGCGGAAGTTGCGGCTTCTTGCATGCGGGTGTTGCCGTCAGGTGTGGAATCTGCTTGTTCAGGCACAGAGCAGAGAAGCCTTGGAGGTTGTCGAGAGATTCGCTGACGGGTTGGCAAGCGATGAGCAACGCCGTGAAGCAGAGAGGAGTGCAGGTCTGGTAGCGATGCAGTTCTGGCAAACATCGGAGGAACTGGAGGGCTATGAATGCCGAGAAGCGCGCCGCCATTATTCCGCCACTGCTGGAGTGCAGCGATCCGCAGCGACAGAGGACTTGTTCAAGGCGGTTGGGGATGCTGTTGCGAGGGTTGCAGACATCATCGGCAAATACGGAGAGGATACGAGCGGTGCAGAGAAGTGGCTGGACGACATGGTAACTCTGGTGCGGGACATCTTTGGCAACCCTTTCCGCCCCGTCACCCTGAAGCCGCCTTGGAAGACGCCGACGATCCTTGCACTTGCCACCGCCGCCTATGAGAACCGCATCCTGCCTGCCGGGACGCTTGAGCCTGCCCGCCTCGCTATCCTTGCCGACGCCCTTGAAGATGCCGGGTGTGACAACGAGGACATCCTGAACCACCTGCGTCAGCCCGGCGTGCATGTCCGTGGCTGCTGGGTCGTGGACCTGATCCTGGGCAAGGAGTGAACCACACCCCGTCAGCCCAAGAGCCGCCCGGTTGCAAGTACATCCGGGGCTGGGTGTGGCACCTGCTGGAACGAAGTGTCCCGCCGCCGATCTCCGACCGTTGCCCAAACAGTGGAAAACCGCACAGCGGGACAGCCACCGATTGTACCCGCCTGCACCACTGCGGCATAGCCCACCGTGTCCACCAGAAGCGAAAGAAGCCGGGGCTGCTCGCCCCGGCTTACCAGTCTCCCGACCAGTTCTTGGCAAAATTCTTGGCAAGACGCGCTTGGCAAAATCTTGGCAAAAACAGTCGCCGCAAGTCCTTGCTGTTCTTTCACTTCCAAATGGGCGTTACAGGATTTGAACCTGTGACCCCTAGCGTGTCGATGCCCAAAAATCCTACTGCCGTTCAAGCCGAAAACCACTTCCTATCAATACTTTACAGCATGGACTGCCACTTTGCAAGCTCGTGCGAGGGCATTCCATTCCGCGCGAAAAACCGCGGAATTTCCGCGGTTTGCTGAAGGGCTGCGGAAGACGCGCGGAAGACTTGCGGAAGGGATCCGCGGCCACAGTCCCCCCGGCAAACTACCCTTTCCGCGGCCGGCCTCGCTTCTTGCCTGGTGTCGGTTCCTGCGCCGGCTCGTCTGGAGCTTTCGGCGGTCGTCCTCTCCCGGTCTGCGGTCGGGGGCGCTGGGGCCTCAAGGAACGCCAGGCACGTCACCCCGAGGGCGTCCGCCAAGGCGACGGCGGTTTCCCACGAAGGGGATCGGTCCCCGCGCTCCAGCCGGGAAACCCCGTCGATGGTCAGGTGCGCCCGGTCGGCCAGTTCCTTCTGACTTAATCCCGCCTGCTCGCGCAGTTCCCGCAACCGCCCCGCAAAGTAGTGCGCGCCGATGATTATCCTTCCCAATCGGCACGAAAAGAAATTCCAGAATAAATAAGACAATCGTCTTGACAAAGCAAGACTACTGTCTTATTATAACATTGTCGCCATTGGTGACAAGGTTCTTTGAAAACTCGGGAGGCAGGGCGTCCGGCAGGACCGAGGCGACGCCCACAGAGAGGAGGCAACCGGGTCCGAAACGAAAGTGGACCCGCGACGGCTGCAACCGTCCGGGTCCGTGGCATTCCTTCTTGCGAAAGGAACTGCAATGTCTACTGCAACGAAAACCCGCCGCCGCGTCAAGCCCACTCGCACCATCCGCCTGAACCTGAAGCCGTTCGACGGCAACCCGGGCGTGGTGCGGATCACGGTCGGGAAGGAAACCGCGGACTATCTCCTGACCGAGATTCCGGCCGACTTCGGCCGCGGGTTCAAGGTCGAGAAGATGGGCGACGACGCCGACGGGGCTGCTTACCACGTCAACATCGACGGCGACAACCGGACGTGCGAGTGCAAGGGGTTCGGCCGCTGGCACCATTGCCGTCACGCGGACGGGCTGGCGGCGCTGGTCAAGGCCGGCAAGGTGTAACCACGGGACCACGGCAGGGGGAAACGCCCGCCCCCTGCCACCCAGCGCGAAAGGTGGTCCCTGTGTTACTACGTCATGCGACGGTGGTTCGCAATTTGCCCAGCATCCTGAAAGGCGGCTTGCTCTGCTCCAAGAGCAAGGGCCGGCTGAAAGTGGTCTGGCTGCACACCCCGAACAAGACCACTTGGGCAACCCTCCACACGGTTCGCCGTCACGGCGGCCGCGTTGAGGCGGTCGTTGTGCTGGAAGTGTCCGTGCCGCGGCGCTGGCTGCGGCGGTCGAGGAAAG
>CAVVPN010000010.1:0-297419 GCA_963750165.1 uncultured Gemmataceae bacterium
GGAACACCCCCTTGCGGGAGGGCGAGGCGATGGACCGCTGGCAAAAACTTGTGTCGGCCTACCATGAACTAGCCGTCGCTGAGGAGGCACGCCACCCCGTCTGCTACCTCGACAACGAGGGGAAAGTCGCCGAAGCCGTGGGTTGTGCCGTCGAAACCCTCGATCGGGCCGGTTCCGCGGGGCCACCCGCCGGCCAGGTAGGGCAGCTAAGACGACATTTCGTCGAGCTTCGGTCGCCGACGACGGCCCCGACCTTTTCTCCGGGGCCGAAGCAATACGAGAGGCTGAACCTTCGCCGCCCAGGCTGAAGAGCGAACAACGGCAGGGGCCGCAGATCATCTGCCCGATGGCCCCGGCAAAGCCGTCGGAGGTCTACGCCACTTACTGGAAGTTCGCCGCCGAGCGGCAGGCCGTGTTCTTCCGGCGGATCGAGGGAGCCGTGCCGCTGACGACCGACCCGACCTGGCCGAGCGCAAGTTCTGCAACGCCTATCGAGCCTCCGACCGTGTCAGCCAGTACCTCATCCGCAATGTCATCTATCGCCATGATCAGTCGCCCGACGAGATCGTCTTCCGCACGCTGCTGTTCAAACAGTTCAACAAGATCGAAACATGGGAACTGTTGGAGCGGCAAGTTGGGCACCCCGTGCTACGCTGACTTCAATCTCAACCGCTACGCGGCCGTGCTGGACAAGGCCTTGGAGGCCGGGCAGCGAATCTACTCGGCGGCCTACATCATGCCGTCAGGGTCCGGCGAATACGAGGACGCCCGCAAGCACCGCAGCCACCTGAAACTGCTCAAACGGATGATGACAGACCAGCTTCCCCGGCGTCTGGCGCAGGTGGCGCACGATGAGGCAGGCGTTCGAGTTGATCTTGCCTACCCGATGATCGGCGACTTCCTGGCCTACCAGTATGTCACCGATATCAACTACAGCGCGGCAACCAACTTCACGGAGATGGATTTCGTGGTGCGGGACCGGGGCTCGCGACGGCATCCGCAAGTGCTTCACAAGCCTGGGCGGTTGAGCGAGGCGGACATCATCCGTTGGGTGGCAGAGCACCAGGAGCGGGAGTGTGGAGCGGCTGGGCATCCTTTCCGAGCCCTGTGGGGTCGCCCCTTCAGCTAATCGACTGCCAGAACCTGTTCTGCGAAACCGACAAGTACGCCCGGGTGGCCCACCCTGAGGTCCAGGGAATCAGCGGCCGGACGCGGATCAAACAGACGTACCGTCCCAAATCGAATCCGATCAGCCTCTGGTATCCGCCCGAGTGGGGCATCAATGAGGCGGTCAAGGCGACCCACGAGAAGAGGGCCGGTAACAACCACCCATCCGGCGGACCGACACGGGGAACTGAAAATGGCCAAGCGAGAAAAAAAGGCTCGGCGAAAAGACAACCGAGACTCTATAGACCCTCGACCTCCGTCGCCGCCCGTGTCGAACCCTGAAACGGCCTCGTACCCGGTGGGGAGAAACAGGGAACATGTCGATGATTCGGGCGTGAACGTAACCCTGTTTTTTGAAGCCATAGAACAATGCCGGAAGGAGGCAATCCAACTCTCTGCACGTCAATTGCTGGCCAGGATTCGGACCCAGCCAAGTTCCCATTCGGTCTGGAGCCTCCAGGAAGCGGTCTGGCCAGCCCTCGGCCTGCCAGAGTACTGCGGGATGCAGGATAAAGCCGTTAGGCTGACGGTTCTGCCTCTAAGCCGCATCGGCCAGATGGAAGGCAAGAGCGGCAGCCTGGTTCTGATTGGATAATTTTCCTTCGAGGAGGCGGACACCCTCTGCTCCCACCCGCTTGTCATCAAGACTCTCGACCGCACTAAGTCCAACAAACTCGGCGACGAGTACAAGAACGCCCTGAGCATCAAGCCGTTCGCCTACGATTCCAAAGACAACTTCGCTATCCCCATCCTCTTCGACGAAGCCCAAGCTGGTTATAGAATCCTGTGGTCGATTGTTCCGCGACGGGTTCAGTCCCCCGTGCAAGCCCAGCTTCGGGAACGGCATCCCCCGCATTCGAGGTTGAAGACCTCCGCAAGCCGTTGAGCGGAGGCGACAACGAGCAGGCGGGGATGGCCTTTGAGGCTGCTTTTGACCTCCTCGGCAACTGTCACCGACGATTCGGGACGGCCTCCGTGGATGAAGTGGGCGTGGGCGTGGAGTATGAGTGGTACTTGCGGGAACTGGGCACCGTGTGGGGTGATGGATGGGTCGAAACCTGGGGGACGACCGACGAAAAATTCGTCCCCGACGCGGAAGTGCAAACCATCAACCCGCTCTGGGTGGTGGACCGGCTGAAGCCCTTGCGGTTCACCTTGTTCAGGGGGGCAATTCACGGCGACCTGCACCCCGGCAACATCATCCTCAAGAAGACGGGGATGCCGACGATCATCGACTTCGGTTGGGCACAGGGCAAGGCCCACATCGCCAAGGACTTCGTCCTGCTTGAGTGCAACCTGCGGTTCCTGACTCTGCGAACCGAACTCCGCGAGGATGAGGTCCAGAGATTCAGCGAATGGGTCCGTTGGGGCGACACACCGCCGGCAAAAATGGGCGGCTATCTCCAGGGGCGGGTGAAACTGATTGAGCGGCTGCGTCAGAAGGCGATGGCTGTCTTCCCCGACGGGACGGACTGGGATCGGGAGTACGTCGTCCCGTTGTTCCTGGTGGCGGTGGGCCTACTGAGATTCGCCCCCCAACTCGGTAACCAGCAAGCTGCGGTTCGCCTAGTTCTTTCCACAGCCGCATACCTGACACAGGTATTGCAGTTGTGACCGAGCGAGCAGGTCAGCCTCGTTGTTGCCGTTGGCCGCCCGTTGACGCTTTCCCCACGAGGACGCATATGCACTTCCGCGAATACCAGTTGAAGGCCAGGGAAACCGATCAGTCGCCGGAACACGACCAGAGAGGGATACTGATCCCGCTACTGGGGCTGGCGGGCGAGGTGGGCACGCTGCTTGCGGAGTACAAGAAGCACCTGAGGGATGGGAAGGCCCACGTCATGTTCAAGGATCAGGTGGCAGAGGAACTCGGCGACCTTCTGTGGTACGTCGCCGATGTCGCCACCAAGTTCGAGTTGGACCTTGATGAAATTGTCGCCGCGAACCTGAAGAAGACCCAGAACCGCTGGCCGACAGGCGAAGTCGGTTCCAGCAAACTGTTCGACGAGGATTCCCCGCTTAACGAGCGGTTCCCCCGCCGCTTTGAGATGCTCATCAAGGAGGAGGTGGTGGCAGGCAAGGTGATGGTCCGTTGCTGGCTCGGGGCAGAGGGGGTCGGCGACCCGCTAACCGACAACGCCTGGCAGGACGACGGCTATCGGTTCCATGACGTATTCCACCTGGCCCACATGGCCGTTTTGGGGTGGTCGCCCATCATGCGATCTCTGCTGAAGCGGAAGCGAAAGAGCCAGTCCCAGGTGGACGAGGTCGAGGAGGGGGCGAGGGCCAGAGTGGTCGAGGAGGCCATCTCCGCGATCGTCTATGACTACGCCCGCAAGCACGACTACCTGACGGCGTGCAAACGCTTGACTACCCGCTTTTGAAGACGATCCAGGGGTTGGTGTCTGACCGTGAGGTTCAGGTTTGCTCGCTATACGAGTGGCAGAAGGCGATCCTGGCCGGTTACCGCGTTTGGCGTCAGGTCTGGCAGAACAAGGGGGGCGTCGTCGTGGGGGACTTGGTCGAGCGGAGCCTGGACTACCGGCCAGAGCCGGTGGCGATCCACGCCTCGATCAAGACGCAGTCATAGTTGCTTATCCTCGGTCGCGTTGAGGGCTGCCAGCAGAATCGGGTCGTTCGTGTGGTACTTCATAGTCGCGGTTTCCTTGGTTGGTGTCGGTGATTAGGGCTCATTTGGGATACTTCTGGTTTCATCTTTTCCTCGTGGGGCTCGCTGAAAAAATAATGAAAGAACGACACATAAATCGGATTCGCTGTCGCTGACATCGGGTTTGCCGTTGGACAGGGCTTTCTTGATCTCGCGGATGTATGCGTACACGGTGGCCCGGTCCAGGCCCAATTCTTTCGCAATTAAATTAACGGTCTCGTTAGTCGTGAGGTTCGGTTGCGATTGGAGAATAGCCTGGCCCTGTGCAATCGTTGTTGCTTTGGCGACTTGTTCGACAGGGCAAGTAGTTCCGGGCCGGGGTTGAGGGGTTTGACTGGTGGGCTCATCCCCAGCAGCGTTACCTGACCAGGGATGAGCTTGCACGGACAAATGGTTATCAATCAGTACTTGCCTGAATGCTGGATGCGTACCGCTCACTATACCAGTATGATTCCACCAAATGGAACGGTGTTTCCACGTCGTCGTATTCGTGGTCTTGGTAGTGACATTTCCAACCATCTACCATATCGGGGAATGGTTTCCCGATCACCAAGTCTAGGGTGCCACCATCGCAGTGAGCATAGGAAATAGGAAAACCGATCAGTGTTACATTCGTATCGGTTGGCACCTTGTCGAGAATTGCTTTCAAGTCAGCTGCGGTCATTTTGCGTTGCTCTTTCGCTTTTGAGAGAGGGTTGCTCTGGAGATTTCAGCCGCCCAGATTATTTCCACCTTTTCTGTACTGCAAGAGTCTGTTGCCTCTATCCTACGCTGAGGTTATTGCTGGCAGGCAATTTTCCCTGGGGATAGGCGTTCGAGGATGGCGTCCAGTGTCCAACGCTTGGGTGACTTGTTGGGTTGGGTTGGAGGATTTGGGTTGCCAGGTGGCGTGTCGGGTTGCCTGGCTGGGAATCGCTGCTGCTCCCGGAGCTGGTGCTGGACCTCACGGAGGTAGGCTCTCGCCACGTGGTCGGGAACGCCGAGCGATTCGGCAACCAGGTGGGCGAGTTGGCGGAGTGGCGTCGCGGGGTGTTGCTGCCAGACGCACAGCGTTCGGCTCAGGCGGTGCCGGTGTCCAGCGGGTGGTCAATGACTGACGTGAGAAGTGTGGTCATAGGGCAGTCCTGAAAGTTGAATTACTTCAACTTACTGGTCCTGATTACCAGTGTGTCGGTGGTTGAACTGGTGGAGATTGGTGGAGTGCTAGACATCATCGCCGAGTTGAACCCGAGTCGGTCTGGCCGGAGCGGCCCTAACCGATGGACCATTGCCGAAGCCAACAGTATGCCGTTTGTGCGGCAATCTTGTACTTCGTGACCAGGTGGTTTTTGAGGTCAGAGAGGTACGGCGGTGGGTCTGCTTTGAGGCGGGCGAGGACTTCTTGTCGGATGGCCTCCTTCTGCTGGGCACTAATGATCCGGAACCGACGTTTCACGTTGTGCTGTGGTTTGTCTGTTGGCATGGGTATGTTCTGGTGCTCCGGAATGCGTATTGTTGCGAGGAAGCCGGGTATCCACTTGAGTAACTGAATCTTCAAGGGTCCATGGCTTTGTCGATTGGCGGTCCCTTCATGTGGTGCCTCGCCCTACGTCCTGGTGGTGTCCGCGGAGCGGACGTTTCTGAAGTTGGGCAAGAGCAGCAGCAGAAGGAACGCCAAGTCTGGAATAATTGCACTCCTTTGTCCGTATCACGATGGTTATTGATTCTGAGACGATGCAAATTGTTTGTAACTGTGTACCGTGTGTCTGGGTTTGATGGTCCGGTTCTGCTGTTTCTCTGCAGGTTTTTTCTTGTGCTCTGTGTTTGTTTCTGATGTTAGCATCTGTTTCTGTTTGTCTGTTTGTGAATTCCGGTCGTTCTCTGTGTTCTGGTTTCTGTGTTAGTGTCAGTAAGGTTCTTCTTTGTCCTCTCCCATGCCCCGCCTGATTTTGCGTTGGCTCAGGCCGCCCGCGGGTGTATGGTGTGAGTGCCTCTTTATTTTGGACCGCCACTACGCGTATCACCCCTTTTGTGTCCACGACTGAGGCCAGGCGGGACCCTGCCACACTTCTGCATTCATACATGGTTGGCAGCTTGACCAAATTCTCGGAACCCCGGCTAATGAATTCGATTCCTTGTATCTATACCGCTCACCCACTCACCCGCTATCTCGCGGACGGAGATATTTCAAAATGCCCATGCGGGAAACAGGATGGCCCAAGGGGAATACCCCTTGGGCCACGCACGATTGCTCGCTTTCGTTACTCTACACTACCTTTTGCGTGTCAGCTTTCGAGTGGGTATTCCCATTGCCCCGCTACCAGGTAAATTGTTGCCCCTCCCCTCGGGGACCATCCCTGCGGCTTGGTCTGGACACGCTCATGCCCCTTCCAGCCAGGGGCTGCTGTGTGCCTCGGCTGGGACTTATTGCCAGCACACCTGCTGCAGTACCTCGTGTCGGGGAGCACCTGCAGCCTTCCCCCTTCGATGGATCGGTAACAGTCGGCACAAGTCTTCATTTTCTTCTCCTTCGTTGATTTCAGGTTGTCAGAAGAGCATCGGGTTGGGCATGAATCCCGCCACCACCCTCCGGGTCAACTTCCCGCTCGGGTCGGTTGCTGCCGCGATCAGGCCTTCCATCACCCACCGGACCACGCCGTTGCACTTTGCCGCCAGCAGCTTGACGATCTCATCGCCTTCGTCCGGGATCTCGAACTCCCGCAGCCGTGCCCGAATGAATTCAAACACCTCCTCTTCGGTGGGCTTCTCAGTGTAGATCTTCTTGCGGAAGCGGCTCAGGAAGGACAGGTAACGGTTCTTGTCCTCCTCCTCCGTGTCGGTCTTCCGCCGCTTGCTGTGGAAATCTTGGGCGGTCGCATAGGTCACGACGCTGGGGTGCTCCAGCAAGGGGCGGCATTTCTGCTCGAGGCCCCGGTGGAACAACTCCCCGGCCTCGTCGAGGAGGACGACGCTGTGATCGGCCCCGACCTCCTCCGCGACCGTGGCGGAGACCAGTTCGTTCAGGCGGGCTTCCGTCACCGACGCCCCATCGATGCGGACGAAGTTGAACCGCTGACCGCGGTGGGCAGCGAACATCACGTTCTTCTCCTCGTACCCGAGTTTGGAGTCATTCCACCGGGTCCGCAGGTGGCTGATGAGGGTGCTCGTCTTGCCCGTGCCGGGTTCGCCCACCACGAGCAGGTTGACTTCCTCGAACGGCTTCCAGTCTTCCTTGCACAGTTTCAAGTAGTCCCGGAGGTCGTAATTTCCGCAAACGTCGTCCAGCGTGGGTGGGATCCACTTCTCGATGGTTTTCGGGTTGAATCGTTTCGGCATGGTTTTCACCTCAGTAATGGTGTTTGAAGAAAGAAGTGTCGGCCAGGTCGGAAGTCTTTTTGGTCTGCTAAGTTACTTCCAGCAGCTGGCCGACACTTCGACGACGGTTTCACGACGGTTGGAACTGAGCAGTGTCGCTTGGGGTTCCTTGGCGGAGTTCCTCAGACACCTGGTTGTACCACTGCATCACCCACGCTTGCTGTTCTGGTGTCATCTTCTGCACCACCTCGGTGAATTGCATTCCTTGGGTGGTTTCGCCTGATTGTGGGGTGACGTTCTCCTGGCCTTCTTCCTTGGGCGGCGGGGGCGGCGGTGGGAGTTCCTTGTACTCCACCTTCCAGAGTCGCAGGTTGGTGTTCTTGGGCTGCAAGGTCACCCCGTAGGGCTGAATCGTTTCCTTGAGGTCGGCGAACTGGTGTCCCAGGGCGATGGCATTCTTCGGCCACCCCGAAACGGTGCTGGTGTCGAGGCCCATCTGTCTCGCCATGCCCGCGAGAAACTGCACCCACCTCGCCGATGGGGCTTCAATTTCCTTTTGTTGCTTGATGAATTCAAGCAACACCTGACCCAGGACTGGCAACTTAGGCAGGGAATCCCTCTTTCCCTGTCGGGGCTTACGGCGTGGTCGCTCCAGGGCATGCCCCCGCACGACCCTACGGGCGTCCTCGACTTGCTTCGGGGTCGGGGTCCGCCCGTTCTCTTCCCGCAAGAGCATTGCCAGGTAGGCGGTGAAGTCCTCCGAATCCAAAGCGACCTGGATTTCCTCGTCGGACTTGGTGCCGCCTGGCTGGAAAATTTGGATATGCCCCCAGGCGTTCGGGGGCGTGGCCTCGTCCAGGAACGGGTCGATCAAGGGGATCAGGGCTTCGTAGGTCATTGTTCGTCCTTTCGAGAGTAAGTGACCGATCACAGGCCGTATGCGGCCAGTTCGCGGTCGATCATGTCTTGCCGCTTCTTGTCTTGGCGTTCGCGTTGATGTGTGGTGGCCGCTGTCGCGGCGGCATCGCCGGACAGGGCCTTGATGAACCGCTGGATGTCTTCCTGGGTGGTGTACCACCTGCCGCCGAGTCTGACGGCGGCGAGTTTTACGCGGTCGGGACCAACCCCACTCAGTACCCAGCGTTTGATGGTGGATGGGTGGACGGGGCGGTCCCTGGAGCGGGGCATGTGCTTGCACACCTCCCGCAGCGGGCAGAGATTTGACGTGTGGACTCCGAGCATTCGGCACCTCCTAGTAGATGGTTGGCAGGCGATCTACCAACTGGAGGGCCATTCAAATGAGAACGAATTGGTCGGCGTCGAATTGACTTAAAGGTTAATTTTGCAAGTAGTTATGGAAATTACTTGAAAATATGACGCTATGCAAACCGGCCTCAGAAGTGAATTGCATAACCGCGGATTCCGTGTGTCGATTACTCCTTATTAGGGTATTTGGCCTCCACTATGCCGTCTTTTTTCTTAATGCCTTCAAGGAAGTCTTCGCGGTCCAGCGTGAACAATGCGAGGTATGAATCCCAGCCTTTTTCAGGGAAAAGCTCCGAAATAACCCGACTTACCTTGGACTGACTCCAGCCAAGCTTTTCAGCTATCTGGGACTGCGTAAGTGGTTTCAAGTCAGGCTCTCGGCTTTTCCAGCGATGGTGCAGGTCCAAGAACGCGTTGAGGTGTGCTACTGCAGCCACGCCTGGGGGCCGCCTGGTCACTGAACGACCTTTCACATCCATGTTTGTCGCAGGCTTATCGAGCCCATAGTGGTCGCGAAGCCATTGGGCGAATGAAATGACCCCCTGGATGACTTCGTCAAGGATTACTCCCGATTCGTCATAGGTGTCGATCCCGGTGTGGTCGTTCACCGAGAGTATCTGTCTCCAGTAGTTGAAGCCTGGAAGGGGCAGGCATGCCACCGGATCAGAATCTTTGTTGGACTGAAACGCAGGATAGGTCACTTCCAGAGCCGAGACCGCCTTGACCAGACTGTGATCTGAACCGAGGAGATCAGGCATGTACTCTCGCGGGCCGCAGCAGTAGGTGGCGTAGAAATTGTACCGAGCGAGTTCATCAAGAACCGTTTGGGCGAGTTTCTTCTGCTCTCTGTTGGGGGGCGTCATGGCTGTCACTCGGGTTTTTTGGGGCTTTTCGACTACCGGAATACTACCGGTTTACTACCGGGTGAACCACCGAAATACCGCAATTTCTGCGGTTTTTTGCGTCGTTTTGCTGGGCTTGAAATCGGCAATTGGGCGTGGTATCATCACTCACATCTTTCGTGCTTTCAGGTAGTTGCGTCGATGACTGATGGGGAAAGCCGCAAATTTTCGTAAAGCATAGGTCCTGGGTTCAAATCCCAGAGTCGGCTTTTGACTTCCGCAATCTTCTCACATCAGGGACGCAGGAGCCGTTCGCCCGCGTGCAACGCCGACTCCCATTCGGCCAGCCCCAACACTTCGTGCAGCCGTCTGGGCGGCGGCGGCGCTAGCGGACGCGCCTGCAGTGGCCGCTGATACCACACCACATCGTACCAGGCCCCGAGTTTGAAGCCGACATCCCGATACACGCCGACCGGCTCGAACCCCATGCTTTCATGCAGGCCCACGCTGGCCGGGTTCGGCAGCGTCACCCCGGCGTAAGCGTTGACGAAGCCCTGCAACGGCAGCAGCGCCAGCAGCGCCGTGTACAGCGCCCGCCCGACGCCCTGCCGCTGCCGTCCTTGCCGGATGTAGACGCTGGTATCGACCGACCAGCCGTAGGCCGCCCGCTCCCGATGGCCCGCGGCGTAGGCGTAGCCCAGCACTTCGCCGCCGTCGTCGCACACCAACCACGGGAGCTGTGCCAGGACCTTCCGGAGCCGCCCCCGCATCTCCTCGACGCTGGGCGGTTCCAGCTCGAATGAGATGGGTGTGTAACAGTACGGTGCGTACACGGCCTGGACCTGGGCGGCGTCATCGAGGGTGGCGAGACGGATGGTCGATGGCATGGCAGACACCTTTCTACTCGCGTGTGACCTGGGATTGTCAATCGGGAAACGGGGGAGGGAGGTCTTTGCCGTTGTCCGGCTCCAGCACGTACCGCAGCCAGGGTTCTTCGCGAGCGCCGGCCCGGAACAAACTCAGCACACTCCCATCGCCCATCACAAGATAAAACGTGCCGTCCCGAGCAACACCGCCGAACTTCGGCAGTGGCCCGCCGCGGTCAAACGCCAGGTCGGCCGGCTTCGTCCACGGCACCGGCTCGGCGGCCTCGACAATGAGGAGCGTGTTGGAGGTTCCGTTGGGCCGAGTGTCCTTGATCAGGTGTGGCGCCCGGTTGTCGCGGAACAGGCCGGCGGTGCCGCCGATCACCTGGTAATGAGTGTGGTAAGCCTTGCGGTAGTTGCGAACCGGCTTGAAAACGTCGGGCATGCGCGGCAACAACGCGAGGTTGTGCGGGCTGTCCCACGGTTCATCGAGATGGAACTCCCGGTACAATTCCTCTTCACCCAGGTACGGCAGCAGGGCGACGCGCCAACTCAGGCCGCCGGGCTCCCCGGGTCGGCTGTTCGCGACGCGCGGCAAATGGAATTGATGTTCCGCAGCGTAGTTGTGCATCGCCTTGGCCAGTGTATCTAATTTGTTGTGGGCCTCGTTGCGCTGGGTGCCTTCCTGCATGATCTGCGCAGATCAAGAACAGGCCGCCGGGGTAAATGATGAGCGTGTTCAGGAAGAACCAGGGACCGAGCTGCGCGAACAGCGGGCAGCTGCTCGGTGGGTCGAACGGCTGCGCGAGCGAATCGATCACGAGGCACACCACCCAGCCGGCAAAACTCAGGCCGAGGAAGATTTGGTATGCAAGGAAGATGACCGCACCCTCCTCCCGAAAACCGGAGACAACACACATACCGGCCGCACTGAGGCTCATCGCCAGGCAAACGCGGGCCAGGGCGATGCGCACGCGCCGAGTGCGGCGGCCCGGTTCAGGAGGTGCAAGGTCGGTGGCCATGTCGCGTCCGTTGGTGTAAACCCACCCCGTAATTAACACCACGACCGGAGGCGCCGCAAGCACATTTGCGGCCGCGCCGGTCGCTCCTTCTCCCAATCTGGGGGTGATCGGATGTCAGACGCGCCGCGCATCTGCGTGATCGGTTCGGCGAACGTGGACCTGACCTTCCGCGTGCCCCGACTGCCGCGGCCGGGCGAAACCCTGGCCGGCCGCGAACTACACCTGGGCTGCGGCGGCAAGGGCGCCAACCAGGCGGTCGCGGCCGCACGCCTCGGGGCAGCGGTGTCCCTGGTTGCCCGCGTCGGCGATGACGCCTTCGGCCGCGAAGCCCTCCGTAGCTACCGCGCCGACGGTCTCGACACCACCCACGTCGCAACCGACCCCGACCGGCCGACCGGCACCGCCGCCATCCTCGTGGACGACGCCGCCCAGAACTGCATTGTCATCGTGGCCGGGGCCAACGCCGGCCTGTCGGCCGCGGAGGTGCGCACGGCGGCCCCGGTCATCGCCGGAGCGGCCGCCGTGCTCTGCCAGCTGGAGGTGCCCCTCGACGCCACTCTGGAGGCTTTCCGCCTGGCCCGTGCCGCGGGCGTGTTGACCGTGTTGACGCCCGCCCCGGCCGCGGAACTGCCGGAGGAACTGTTCGGGCTCTGCGACCTCTGCGTGCCGAACGAGACCGAGGTCGAATTGCTGACGGGGCGGCCGGCCGGAGACGTGGGCGGAGCGGAGGCGCTGCGGCGGCGCGGGGTGGGGGCGGTGGTCGTGACGCTGGGCAGCCGTGGAGCGTTGCTGCTGGACGGGGACGGGGCGACGCACTTGCCGGCGGTGCCGGTGGTGGCGGTGGACCCGACCGGGGCGGGCGACGCCTTCGCGGCCGGGCTGGCGGTGTTCCGGGCGGAGGGGCTGGCTCTGCGGGAAGCGGCCCGGCGGGCGAGCGTCGTCGCGGCGCTGACGGTAACCCGCCTCGGCACGCAGGTGGCCTTTCCGACGCGGGCCGAGGTTGCGGATCGGTTGGTGGCGGGACGGGGGTGAGGAGTCACCGAACCACCAGAACCCGATTTATCGGTTCGCGTGGGGCTGCGCGAACCTAAAAACGGGGTCAGCGGGGGCCAGCCGACGAGGACCGCCGACGCCGCTGTCCCATGACGTGCAGTGAGCCCGAGCGCACGGCGCACTCGGGCAATCTCGAAGCGGTTCCGTTGCACCCGGCGCCGCCTCTTTCTATAATGCATGGTTTAACGCCTGTGCGGTCGCGGCTGCGCGGCGCAGGCGTTTTCCGGCGGAGAGAGCGGCGGCCCCGGAGCGGGCGTTCGGGAGTGGCATCCATGTTTGAAGGCATTACCCGCGGGCTCGGCGAGGCATTCAAGAAGCTCCGCGGCCAGGGCCGATTGACCGAAGCCAACATGCAGGACGGCCTGCGCGAGGTCCGCAAAGCCCTCCTGGAGGCCGACGTCAACTTCAACGTCGCCAACGAGTTCATCAAGCGCGTCGGCGAAAAAGCCATCGGCCGCGAGGTGCTCCGCTCCATCAAGCCGGGCGAACAGATTGTCAGCATCATTTACGAGGAACTCGTCGAGCTGATGGGGCCGGTGGACACCAAGTTCCACTTCGCCAAGGACCGGCCCACGGTCGTTATGCTGTGCGGTCTGCAGGGCAGTGGCAAAACCACCACCGCCGGCAAACTGGCGCTGCTGTTGCGCGACCGCTTCAACCGCAAGCCGCTGCTCGTTGCCGCCGACCTGCAGCGGCCCGCCGCCGTCGAGCAGATCAAGGTGCTCGGCCAGCAGCTCAACCTCTCCGTCTACGATGAGGGCAGCATCGCCGACGCCACCGCTGCCGGCACCAAACCGCCCAACCCCGTGGACGTGTGCCGCAACGCCGTCGCCTTCGCCAAAAAGCAGTCGCTCGATACGGTCATCCTGGACACCGCCGGCCGGCTGCACATCGCCGAGATGCCGATGGACGAGCTGCGGCAGATCGACCGCCTCGTCAAGCCGGACGACGTGTTCTTCGTCTGCGACGCCATGACCGGCCAGGACGCCGTCAACAGCGCCAAGGCGTTCAACGACGCGCTCGACCTCAACGGCGTCATCATGACCAAGCTGGACGGCGACGCTCGCGGCGGCGCGGCGTTATCGATCAAGGAAGTGACGCAGGTGCCGATCAAATACATCGGCGTCGGCGAAAAATTGCAGGCCCTGGAGGAGTTCCGGCCCGAGGGCATGGCCCAGCGCATCATGGGTCAGGGCGACATCATGGGCCTGATCCAGAAGGTCGCCTCGGTGCAGCAGCAGCTGACCCAGGAGGAGATCGAGGCCCAGCAGAAGAAGTTGGAAAAGGGCAACTTCACGCTGGACGACTTCCTGAAGCAGTTCCAGATGATGCAGAAGATGGGCGGCATGAAGGATCTGCTGGCCCAGATGCCCGGCGGTTTCGCGGACATGATCCCGGAGGGCGAGGATCCCGAGGTGGCGATCAAGCGCATCCAGGGCATGATCCACTCGATGAGCAAGAAGGAGCGGCACGATCCAGATATTATCGACATGAGCCGGCGGCGGCGCATCGCCGCGGGCAGCGGCACCGAGCCGCACGAGATCAAGCAGTTCCTCGGCCAGTTCGAGCAGGTGCGGACGCTGATGCGGCAGATGGCGCAGATGAGTATCTGGGACCGCATCAAGATGGTGACCGGGTTGGGCAAGGCGGGCATGTTCCAGCCCGGAGCGGTGATGCCGAAGAACAAGATCGGCACCGGCCACCGCAAGACCGCCAAGGAACGGGCCGATGAGCGCAAGAAGAAACGGAAGAAACGCTGACAAAGAAGTCATTAGTCATTAGTCATTAGTGAAAGGGCCAATGACTAATGACTAATGACTGATGACTACAGAAAGGTGACCTTGTGGCAGTTCGCATTCGCATGAAGTTGATGGGCCGGAAGCACCGGCCGTACTATCGCATCGTGGCCATCGACGGCCGCCAGCCGCGCGACGGCCGCGTCCTGGAGGAACTGGGCTCGTACGACCCGATGGTCAAGAACACGGACGACCGCGTTAAACTGCGGCCGGATCGCATCAAATATTGGCAGAGCGTCGGTGCGCTGCCGAGCGAAAAGGTCGCGGTGCTGCTGAAGAAGTACATGGACAAGTGGGAGAAGGCGCAGGCCGAGGCCGCCGCTGCGGCCGCCGCGCCGCCGTCCGAACCGGCCCCGGCGCCGACGGCGTGATCGATTTTCTGCCGCTTGCGGCTTGGCGCTCTGCGATCCTCCTGGCGCTAGATTTATCGTTTCGCGCCGGGAGGGATGCAGCGCGCCAAGCCGCAAGCGGCAGAAAGACAAGGCTTATGCGCTTCGACGTGCTAACGCTGTTCCCGGACCTGTTCCAGGGCTACCTGACGCAGAGCATCCTCAAGCTGGCGCTGCAACAGGGCCTGGTGGAAATCCACCTGTGGAACCTCCGCGACTGGGCCGCCGGCAAGCACAAGAGCGTCGATGACCGGCCCTTCGGCGGCGGCCCCGGGATGGTCATCATGCCCGGCCCGGTGTACGCCGCTGTCGAGGACGTGCAGGGCCGCGCTGCTGAGCCGGGCACGCTCATTCTGCTGACGCCCGCCGGCGAACGGCTGACGCAGGCGGTCGTGCAGGAACTGGCCGGCCACAAGCGGCTGCTGTTGCTGTGCGGTCGCTACGAGGGCTTCGACGAGCGCATTCGGCTGGGTTTGAAGCCGCGTGAGCTGTCGGTCGGCGACTTCATCTGCAACGGCGGCGAGGTGCCGGCGATGGTCGTCATCGACACGGTGATCCGCTACGTGCCGGGCGTGCTCGGTGATGAGGCGAGCGTCGCCGAGGAGTCGCACAGCGAGCCCGGTAAGCTAGAGTATCCACAGTACACCCGGCCGCGCGAGTTCCGCGGCATGACGGTGCCGGAGATTTTGCTGAGCGGCGATCACGGAGCCATCGCCCGCTGGCGGCGCGAACAATCCGCCTTGCGCAGCCAGCCCGGCGGCCCCACCAACGAGCCAATGACACCAACGAACGAAGGAGAAAGTCATGAAGAACCGCTTGCTTGAACTGGTGGAGGAAGCCAGCCTCAAAAAAGAGGTGCCGGTGTTCACCATCGGCGACTCGGTGGACGTACACCAGCGCATTCTCGAAGGCGAGAAGGAGCGTGTGCAAGTCTTCAGCGGCGTGGTCATCGCGATGAAGGGCGACGGCATGCGCGAGATGTTCACGGTGCGGCGCATCGTGCAGAACGAGGGCGTCGAGCGCACGTTCCCGCTGCACTCGCCGAAGATCGCCAAGGTGGAGGTCAAGCGCACCGGCGTGGTGCGGCGGGCCAAGCTGTACTACCTGCGCGACCGCGTCGGCAAGGCCACGCGCCTGCGCGAGCGCACGCCCAAGCCCGCCAGGAAGCAGGAAGCGCCGGCGAAAACAGAGTAATGCGATTCACCACAAAGACACAAAGGGCACAAAGGAAAAGACAAAAGCGCAAGCGGGGAACGAACAACTTCCTCCGGTCTCTGCCTTTTCCTTTGTGGTCTTTGTGTCTTTGTGGTGAAACTTTTTGGGACTTCACCATGTCCGCGGCCAGCAAACCCTGGTGGCGGCGCTGGTTCGGCACCCGGGCCGAGCGCGCCGCGGCGCGGTTCCTGCAGCGCCTGGGCTACCGCGTGCTGCGCCGCAACTACCGCTGCCCCGCGGGCGAACTGGACCTGATCGCCCTGGACGGCCGCACGCTGGTCTTCGTCGAGGTGCGCTCCACCGGCGGCGCCGACGCCACTGCGGCCGCGGCTTCCGTGGACGCCGCCAAGCAGCAGCGGCTGACGCGGCTGGCGCTGCACTTCCTGCAAGCCCACCGCCTGCTCGGCCGGCCCGCTCGCTTCGACGTGCTCACCGTTCACTGGCCCGACGGCCAACGCCAACCGGCCATCGAGCACTTCGCCAACGCCTTTGAGGCGGTCGGCCGCTTTCAACTGTTCTCGTGAGGGACCACCGTGAAACCCGTGGACGAACAACTGGCGCTGATCCGCCGCGGCGCCGAACAGGTCGTACCGGAGGACGAGCTGCGCAAGAAGCTCGAACGCAGCGTCAAGACGGGCAAGCCGCTGCGCGTCAAGTACGGCATCGACCCGACCGGCATCGACGTACACCTCGGCCACACGGTCCCCTTGCGGAAACTGCGGCTCTTCCAGGAACTGGGCCATCAAGCGGTGCTCATCCTCGGCAACTACACGGCCCTGGTCGGCGACCCCAGCGGCCGCGATCAGACGCGCGTTCGCCTGACGCCGGAGAAGGTCGAGGAGAACGCCCGCGATTACCTCAAGCAGATCAGCCGCATCATCGACATCGGCAAGACCGAGGTGACGCGCAACGGCGACTGGTTCTCGAAAATGACGTTCCTGGACGTGCTGAGCCTGACGAGCAAGATCACCCTGCAGCGCATGCTGGAGCGCGACGACTTCACCAAGCGCCACAAGGGTGGCATCCCGATCGGCCTGCACGAGTGCCTGTACCCGCTGATGCAGGGCCACGACAGCGTTGAGATCAAGGCGGACATCGAACTGGGCGGCAGCGAACAGCTGTTCAATCTGATGGTGGGCCGCAAACTGCAAGAAGACGCTGGCCAGGAGCCGCAGATTTGCCTGACCCTGCCGATTCTGCGCGGCCTGGACGGCGTCCGCCGCATGGGCAAGAGCCTTGGCAATTACGTCGGTGTTGCCGACTCGCCGAAGGACATGTTCGGCAAGACCATGAGCATCCCGGACGAGTTGATGCGCGAGTGGTTCGAACTGCTGACCGACCGCAGCGAGGCGGAGATTGCCCGGCTGACGGACGCGGCGCAGACGCACCCGCGGCAGGCCAAGGAGGTGCTGGGCAAGGACCTCGTGACGTTCTACCACGGCGCCGCGGCGGCGGACGCGGCGGCGCTGGAGTTCGCCAACATTTTCAAGGCCGGCGGCGACCCCGACGAGATTCCCGAGGTGCCCGTGCCCGCGGCGGAACTGACGGACGGGAAAATCTGGGTCTGCAAATTGCTGGTGCTCGCCGGCCTGGCGGCGAGCAACAACGACGCCCGGCGGGCGGTCGAGGCGGGCAGCGTCAACATCGGGCCGGAACACGAGAAGGTCACCGACCCGAAGGCCAACGTAGCGGTCACGGACGGCCTGGTGGTGCGCAACGGCAAGAAAAAGGTGGTGCGGTTGCGGCTGGGCTGACCGGCGGACTCGGACCTCGCGTTCCCACGCGGAGCGTGGGAACGCACGCCCGGACGCTCCGCGTCCTGCCCTCCCTGGTTCGAAGTTCCCGAAGATGGAACGCAGAGCGTCCCCCACGTGCGTTCCCACGCGGAGCGTGGGAACGAGAGAGTGTTGCCCTGGGCTGATCTCCCTGGAGTGTCCATGCCCGACACGATTTCCTGTCCCCAGTGCCGCAAGATCCTCGCCGTCCCCGAGTCGTTGTACGGCACGCAGGTGCAGTGCCCGGCCTGCGGGGCCGTGTTCATGGCGGGCCCGACCGGCGTGTCGCCGTCGCCGCTGCCGCCGCAGCCACCGCCGCTGCCCCAGGAACGGCCGATGCTGCGCTTCGAGGAACAGGAGCCGCCGCGCAGGCCGCGCTACGACGATTACGACGACCGCCGCCGCGACCGCGATTATTACGACCGCGGCCCGCGCCGCGACGTGCAACCGCACCGCGGCGGTCTGATCCTGACGCTCGGGATTATTGGCCTGGTGGTATCCTGCTGCCCGCTCCTGGGCTGGATCTTCGGCGGCATCGCCACGAACATGGCCAACGCCGACCTGCTGAAAATGACCCACGGCGACATGGACTCCGACGGCCGCGGCCAGACCGAGACGGGCAAACTGCTCGGCAACATCGCCATCGGCATCGCCACCGTCTCCGCCCTGCTGGGGTGCCTGATCCGGCTGGGCGGCGGCTTTCGTTAACCGCGGGGGACCCGTGACCGCCATCGACATCGGGCCGTTCGCCGAGGCCGACGCCGCGGGCGTCGAGGCCCTGTGGCGCGAGGTCTTTCCCCACGAGCCGGCCCATAACGTGCCCGCCGAGATCATCGCGTGCAAGCTGGCGCGGCAGCACGAGCTGTTCCTGGTGGCGCGGGCCGACGAGGCGGTGGTCGGCACGGTGCTGGCGGGCTACGACGGTTACCGCGGCTGGATTTACAAGATGGCGGTCAGCCCGCGCCACCAGCGCCGCGGCGTCGGCACCGCCCTGTTGCGCCGCGCCGAGAACTTGCTCGCCGACCTGGGCTGTCCAAAGATCAACCTGCAAGTGCGGACCACGAACGAAGCGGTGATCGCCTTCTATGAGAAGCTCGGCTACCGTGTCGAACCGCTGGTCAGCATGGGCAAACGCTTGCCACCCGCTGAACCGGCCAGGGGATGATGCTCCCCTTGATCCGCTTTCGCCCCGAGCAAGGACCGGCAACGGCTGACACGGCCGGCGGCGGTGTACAATGGGGGAGAGATCGCCCACCGCTCGCAGGAGATGAACCGTGTCCGCGCGTTACGTGGTCGGCGTTGACCTGGGGACGACGAACAGCGCCCTGACGTACATCGACGCCGGCGTCGAGCCCGATCAGGCCGTCACGCAGGTCTTACCGGTGCCGCAGGTGGTGCAGCCCGGGGCGGTCGAGCCGCGGCCGCTGTTGCCGTCGTTCCTGTATCTGCCAGGGCCCAAGGAGCAGCCGGCCGGCAGCCTGGCGCTGCCCTGGGACGCCGACCGCGACTACGCCGTTGGCGAGTTCGCCCGCAACTTTGGCAGCCAGGTGCCAACGCGCCTGGTCAGCTCCGCCAAGTCGTGGCTGTGTCACCCCGGCATCGACCGCCGCCAGCCGCTGCTGCCGTGGAAGGCCCCCGAGGGCGGTCGCCATGTCTCGCCGGTGCAGGCCAGCACGCACTACCTCAAACACCTCACAGAAGCCTGGAATCACCAGCTGGCGAAGGACGTGCCGGCCCACCGCCTGGAACAGCAGGACATCGTGCTGACGGTGCCGGCGTCGTTCGACGCGGTGGCCCGCGAGCTGACGGTGGAGGCGGCGCGGGCGGCGGGGCTGGAGAACCTGACGCTGCTGGAGGAGCCGCAGGCCGCGTTTTATGCGTGGTTGGAGGCGCAGCACGAGGGCTGGCGCAAGCAGGTGGAGGTCGGCGACGTGGTGCTGGTGTGCGACGTGGGCGGCGGCACCAGCGACTTCAGCCTGATCGCCGTCAGCGAGGAGTCCGGCAATCTGGCGCTGACGCGTGTGGCGGTCGGCGACCACATTTTGCTGGGCGGCGACAACATGGACCTGGCGCTGGCGCACGCGACCGCGGCCCGGCTGGGCGGCAAGCTCGACCTGGTGCAGATGCAGATGCTGACGTACAGCTGCCGGCAGGCAAAGGAAAAATTGTTCGCGGACCCGGCGGCGGCCAGCTTCCCGGTGACGGTTCTGGGCCGCGGCCGATCCGTGCTGGGCGGCACCCTCAAGGGCGAGGTGACGCGGGCGGAACTGGAGAAAATCCTGCTGGACGGCTTCTTCCCGCAGGTGGGCCTGGACGCGGAGCCGCAGCGGGCGCGGACGGTGGGCTTGCAGGAACTGGGGCTGCCGTACGTGCAGGACGCGGCGGTGACGCGACACCTGGCGCACTTCCTGCACCGGCACGCGGACGTGCTGGAGCGGACGGTGACGTCGAAGAAGAAGGCGACGAAGGTGACGCTGCCGAGCGCGGTGCTGTTCAACGGCGGCGTGCTGAAGGCGGACCCGATCCGGCAGCGGCTGGTGGATTTGCTGAACCGCTGGCGCAAGGAGCAGGGGGCGGGTCCGGTGAAGGAACTGGGCGGCACGGACCTGGACCTGGCGGTGGCGCGGGGGTCGGCGTACTACGGGCTGGTGCGGCGCGGCCGCGGGGTGCGCATCCGCGGCGGCACGGCGCGGGCGTACTACCTGGGGTTCCACAAGCCCGGCCCGGCGGTGCCCGGCTACACGCCGCCGCTGAGCGCGTTGTGCGTGGCGCCGTTCGGCATGGAAGAGGGCAGCGAGGTCGATGTGCCGGGCCAGGAGTTTTACCTTGTGGTGGGCGAGCCGGTGGAGTTCCAGCTGCTCGGCAGTTCGGTGCGGCGCGGCGACACGGCGGGGGTGATCGTGGAGGAGTACGACGGCGAGATCGAGCGGCTGAGTCCGCTGACGACGACGCTGACGGCGGGCAAGGACAAGCAGCAGGGTCGCAGCGTGCCGGTGCATCTGCACAGCAAGGTGACGGAGATCGGCACGCTGGAGTTGTGGTTCTACGGGCGGGACGGCAAGGACCAGTGGAAGCTGGAGTTCAACGTGCGGGAGCACGAGTGACATGCTGGCGACGAAAGCGAGTTCGTGGTGGTGGGCGCTGCTGCGGCAGCGCTGCCCGAGCTGCCGCGCCGGCCGCATCTTCGCCGGCTCGACGAAGATGAACGCGCGCTGCCCCGTGTGCGACCGGCAGTTCGAGCGCGAGCCAGGCTACTTCATGGGCGCCCTCTACGTCAGCTACGCGCTGAGCATGGCCATCCTCGGCGCCATGACTTATGTGGGGTCGCTGTTGTTGCCGGAGTGGAATTTGGGCAACGTCGTGCTGGTGGCGGCGGTGTGCTACATCCCGCTGATGCCGTGGGTGTTTCGCATGGCCCGCGTCATCTGGATCTATTACGATTATTGGGTGTGGCCGAGCAATCGGTGATGTCTTGGTTCGTAGTACCGTCTTTAGAGATCGTCCAGCTTTCAAGTGTTGAAAAATAAGGAGTTACGGCGAGCCGGGTGGCCCAAAATGGGGTGGAGGGGGGGGCCGCGGCCACCTGAACAAAAAGCTCCTGCCAGGACGTAAACCTCTTGCCATAAACCCTTTCCCTGCAACACTTGAAAGCTGGACGATCTCTTTAGGCGGTACTACGAACCAGGGAATTGAAGAGGACCGAGTGAAAAAACCCTAGCCGAACCTTGTCCTGCCTAGAAAGAAGCGCGGGGTGCTTCGATACTGTGATTGAAAGTTGGATCAGGTACAACTTCCTGAGGGAAATTCATGGCCGCAGCAACGCCACCTGCCTTCTTTCTTTACCGCTCTGATGCGGGTGTCACAATCTCCTGGAATGGGGAGAGGCCTGAAACGAGCCAAGAAGCCGAATGGTCGAAGGAATACACTGCCCACTCTGAAAAAGTGCTCGGGAAACCGTTTGACCCGAAAGAGGTACCCGGCAAGTGTGCTGTGATCCTCGACGTGCCCGGATTGGTCAGTTTTCTTACAAAAGCCGGGGTTTTGCTTCACGCTCCGAAAGGGCGATTGAGAACTCAGGTGGGTTGTTCTACCATCATCGGCGGTCATCCGATGTCCGGCCTGTTTTGGACGAGGGCAACGGATGGTCTCGATGGTATGGATGGAATCGGCCCTGAAGGAGGTGGTTTCATCCTTGTTCCTGAAGCCTTACTGCGTCCGACTTTTCTAAAGACATAACGGGACGCCTGCATCCATGATGAAGGAGGCCAGGAGGCAAGGCTGGTGCTTGAGATCATCCAGGGCGTTCCAGACGGCCTCGAAGAGATCGTCCACGTCCGCCGGACACAGGTTGCACAGCTTGCCGTACTTCGTCCAACTCCACACCCACTCATCCGGATCGTTCTGCGGGTCATGCGCGGGGAAGTCCTCGACCACCAATCGGGGGTGCTCCGCCAGCCAGGCTTTGACTGCCTTCGATTTGCTGTGGATGTTGTTGCGGTCCCACACCACCGTCCACGCCCCGGGCACCTGGTCCGTCAGGTACTCCAGGAAATCCACGACCTCTTCGCCGCGGAAGTTCTGGTTGAGCAGTAAGTAGAAATACAGCCCGACGACTGGCTGCGCTGCGTCAAGGGCGGCGACGGCGCCCGCCTGTCCGCCGAGTACCGTTCCCTGCCCGCCGCCTCCCTCGACCTGCCCGTCGAGCAGAAGGCCACCCTGAACACGCAGACCGGCACCGCCGGCGGCTACCTGGTCCCCGACGAGTTCCTGCCCCGCCTCATGGCCGCCGTCTACCGCGCCATCGTCTGGCCGCGGGCCTTGGTCGTCCCCATGTCCAGCGCCTCCCTGGACGTGCCGATCCTCAACCACACCACGGCGCCGGCCACCGGCAACACCGCCTTCTCCGGCGGCGTTATCGCCTACTGGCAGGAGCAGGGCAACGCCTTGCAGGAGTCCGAACCCGCCTTCAACCAGGGCAAGCTGATCGCCCGCGACCTGATTGGCTACGCCATCTTGTCCAACGCCTTGCTGGAGGACATGGGCCGCCCGATGGAGTCCTATCTGCTGCGTCTTCGGCGACGCGCTGGCCTGGTTCCTGGACTACGCCTTCCTCGGCTTCCGTCTCGCCCAAGTTCCGTCCGGCTCATAGGAAAGCAAGCAAGGTGCCCGGAGCGGAGGCCGGTCCCTCGTTGCCGTTTTCAGAGAATCTCGATCGGGTAGGACGCGATGTAAATTTCCAGTTGCTGAAAGCGTTCGCACAGGACCGGCTTGTAGTTCAAGAAGAACTGGCGCGTTTCGGGCACGTCTTCGACATCGACGACCACCCGGCGCAGATCGTCCTCATAGCGAACGCCTTCGTGAATCCAGGTCCCCTGCACCACGCCGGGCTGAAGCGCAACGGCGTCAAAACGGGCCACCAGTTCCTCGCGGGTCTGGTAGATTTTCTCGTCCTCCACGGCGCGGCCGTCGTTATACCTGAGCGGCAGAAGCATCTCGTAGCGCCTTTTCTGCATAATCGAGGCCCCCACGGCCCAGTTCCTGGTAACGGATGCCGAGTTTGGCCAGCAACTCCAGGGCGGGTTCCGGCACGATGTACACGTCGTCCGCAAAGCACAGGATACGGCCCCGGCCGCTCATTTCCACCAGCGCCCGGGCGCTCTCCTTCTTGTCGGGAATCTGCAGTTTAACCATTTGCATGACAGCACCCGAGTTGTATGAAATTCTCCCCTGAGTGATTCTATCGCGGTTCTCGACCCAACAACAGAGGACCCGGAAAAACGGGGCGGCAATGAAGCGCGCGGGCAACCTGTTTGACGCCGTGGTGGACCGCGACAACTTGCGGCTGGCGTTCTACCAGGCCAGCCGCGGCAAACGCGCCCGGCCCGAGGTGCGCGACTTCGCCGACCATTTCGAGGAGCGGTTGGCGGAGATGGCGGCCCGGTTGCACGCCGGGACAATCCCGGCGGGCCAGTTCCGGCAATTCGTCATCCACGACCCGAAGGAGCGCGTCATCACCGCGCCGTGCTTTCCGGAGCGGGTGCTGCACCACGCGCTGATGAACGTCGGCGAGCCGCACCTGGACCGCTGGCTGATCGCGGACACGTTCGCCTGCACAGGGGCGGTGCAGGCGGGCCGCCCGCACTACGGGAACCGGGTCGCTGGTTGGCACTGGTTGGGGTGCGGACCTTCTCCGCCCGGACGTGGCACGAGCTGGCCCACGGGGGGGTGGGCTTTGCTACGCAACTCGTTTTTCGCGGTACGCCTCGGTAACGTTCCGTGACGAACGGGACCAACCGCGGGACGAAATTACATTACGTATCAAAGCCGGGGGGGGGTGTGGGGCAGCGTGAGATGAAACGCTAAGCCAAGGAACTATCAGGGGTTATTTCATCTCGCGACCGTGAGATGAATCCGGTCAAGGGCCGCCCGCCACCACTTTGAGCAGCACCGACTTCGCCGCGTGCTCGGTGTTCTTGCCCTCGCGCCGCGCCAGCACCACGAACGGCCGCTCCTGCGCCGCCACCCACGGCTCCGCGTACAGCACCACCGTCCGCGTCGTCTCGCGCTCGGTGATGAGGATGCCGTTCAGGCCGATGTCCAGCACGCGGACGCCGTGCGGCAACCCGCGCACGTCCAGCGGCACTCGGCCCGTGAAGCCGTTGCGCCGCTCGATGCGCACCCGCATCTTCGCCTCGCCGCCCGGCCTGAGCGTCACCACGTCCTCCAGCGTCACCGTCACCAGGTCGCCCGCCGCCTTCGTCGTCACCGGCCCCACCGCGACCGTCTTGACGACCTTCTGCCCGTCAATGACCGCCTCCGCAACCAGCTGCAGCGGCGACGTCGCCTTCGCGGTGGCGTCCGCCCACAGCGCAAAAGTCGTGCTGTTCTCATCGACGCCGATGGCGGTCGCCGGCGCGGCGAACCCGGCCGGCACCTTGTCCAGCCGCACCTTGATTTCGCCGTCGAAGCCGTCGAGGCGCTCGGCGTTCACCGTCACCGGCACGGCGCCGCCGAGCCACACCGCCGGCTTGCTCGGGCTGACGCTGACGTTGAAGCCCGGCCGCGGCGGCCGCACCGTCAGGCGGTAGGCGTAGGCCGGGCCGCCCTGGCCGCGCGAGTCGGTGATGCGCACCTGGTAGTCGCCGTCCGCCGGCGGGTCGAAGAACAGCCGTGCGTCGCGGCCGTAGCCGGGGCCGCCGTCGTCGTTGCGGTAATAGAGCGTCACCACCGGGAAGCCGTTCGGCGGGAATTTCGTGCCCGGCGGGTGAATCGCCACCTTGTACATCGGCGTGCCGTTGGCATGGTGCGTCGGCGTCGTGTCCAGGTAGCCGACGCGCTGGCCGCCAGCGCTGAAGAAGTTGCAATCCGCGTCCGGGTTGAGCGGCAGCGCCTTGATGCGCAGCAGCTCGCCGCCGACGTATAAATAATCGTTCATCGCCAGCTCGTTCCAGTTGTCGAGGCGGATGCCGGCGGTCACCGAGTCGTGATCGCGGAAGGTGACGTGCGTCCGGGCCAGGCTGCGCAGCGTCGCCCGCGGAATCGGCTGCCCCTTGCCGTCGAGGATGTCAATGGCCGAGTCCAGCGGCGAACCGAGGCGGCGGGCGTTGACCTCCACGATTAACCGCTGCCCCTTCTTCGCGCTAAAACGCCAGACGTGCGCCGCCCCCGGTTCCGCCAGGACGCCGTTGCCGGTGCCGGGCGTCGGCAGTTGCCCGCCGGCTTTGCCGACGACCTCCGGGAACTCGCCGACGATCAGCGTGCGCAGGCCCAGCGGCGTCTCGCGCAGCTGCGGCAGTGGCAGCGGCAACCGGGCGCCGACGGCCGCGTCCGGGGCCGCCGCCAGCCGCACCGACTTCAGGCCGCCGAGGTGGACGCCCTGCAGCTGCACGTCCGCCGTGGTGCCGCGCTGCAGGCCGAGCGGGAACACCGACGTGACCACCGGCACGGCGCCGACGTTGAGCTTGTACGTCATGCCCGGGCCGCCGCGGTAGTCGCGGTCGCGCACGCCCAGCGCGTACACGCCCGCTTTCGGACAGGTGTAGCCCAGCACGCCGTCGCCGCCCTCCGCCACGACGCGGCCGCTGGCCACGTCGATGATTTGCAGGAACGGCTCCAGTTTCGAGCCGATTTCCTTCGTCAGCGCCTGAACGCCGACCTCCGCGCCGGCCTTCGCCGTGAAGCGGTAGAAGTCCACGTCGCCGGTCTTGCCGAGGGCGCCGACCAGCGTGGCCGACAGCGCGACCCACTGGCCGGTGCCGGGCGAGTCGTTCGGCTCCACTTCCCGGATGACGCCGAAGCGCTCCTTTGCCGCCGGCTGCGGCTTGAGCGGCAGCGGCTGCGCCTGCACCTTGCCGTCGGCCGCGTCCACCAGCAGCAGCGCCCCGTCGTAGCGGCCCAGGGCCAGCTGCTTGCGGTCGGGCCGCACCGCCAGCGCCAGCACCGCCTCGGGCTGCCGGTTGTGTACGCGCCGCTCCGCCAGCGTCCGCGGGTCCCACGCCTTGACGGTGCGGTCCTCGCCGAGCGAGTACAGCGTTTGGCCGTCCGCCGCGTAGACCAGGCGCGTCACCGCCGCCTCGTGGGCGAAGACCGACTGCACCAGCTTGGCCCCGTCGGCGCCGGCCTGCCAGACGCGGAGGCTCTTATCGACGCCGGCCGCCGCCAGGTGCTTGCCGTCCGGCGACCAGGCGACGGCGTACACCCAGTCGTTGGCCTCGCTCAGCGTGTACAGCAGTTTGCCGTCGGCGACCCGGCAGACCTTGACGGCCCGGTCCGCGGCCGCGGACGCCAGCAGCGTGCCGTCCGGGCTGAAGGCGACGCCATACACCGCGTCGCTGTGCTCCTTCAGCGTCCGCAGCCGCTGGCCGCCGGCCACGTCCCACAGGTGGACGAGGCGGTCGTAGCCGCAGGTCGCCAGGGTCTGGCCGTCGGGGCTGAACGCCAGGTCGTGAATGAGGTCGGCGTGCGCCGCCAGCACGCGCTCCGGCTTCGCGCGGTCCGCGGGCGGGCCGTCGAGGCGGTACAGCCGCACCTCGCCGGAGACGCCGCTGACGCCGCTGGCGACCGCGAGCCGTTTGCCGTCCCGGCTGAACGCCAGCGCCGTCACGGCCCCGGTCTGGCCCGGCAGCTTGCCGACCAGCGCCCCGGAGGCGTCGAGCAGCAGCGCCTCCTGGTAGCCGCCGGCGGCCAGCATTTTCCCGTCGGGCCGGTAGGCGACGGCGGCGACGGGCGGGGCGGCCGGCACGCGCGGCTTGATCTCGGGCAGGACCGACTTGACCTCGGCGCTGTCGTCCCTGGCGCCGGCGGCGACCCAGGCCCGCAGCCGGGCGATTTCCGCGGCCCTGGGCTGCCGGGCGGTCTTGGGCGGCATTTTCGGCGTGTCCTTGCCCTCGATCAGCAGCACCAGTGTGCTGTCATCGGCCTTGCCCGGCGTGACCACCGCGCCCGCATCGGAACCATCCCGCAGGCCCTTGTACGTCTCCAGGTTGAGGCCGGATTTGGCCTCCTTGCTGTTGTGGCACTCCAGGCAGTACTTCGCCAGGAACGGCTTGACGTGGCGGGCGTAGCTGGGCGCGTCCTGGGCGGACACCGCTCCGGCCAGGGCGAGCAGCAACGTCAAACCAAGGGTGGGTCGCACGGCGGTCATGATTCGCCCCGCAAACAAAGCCTGAAGGACCGGATTTGATGGGTAGTGTAGCAACCGGAGCCGGTCGGGGCCGCGCGGACTCATGGTAGCGTCCCCGGTTTCTGACTGAGCCGCCCGGTTGACACCTTTTCCAGGTGGGAGGATAATTGGGTGATTGAGGATGACAGGCGCTAATAACGCCTGACCTTCGGGGAAGCGAATGCAAAAAATGAACCGGCACCGATGTTCCGACCTTTTTTTCGGAGATGAACGATGATTTTACCGGACTTTTTGACTCGGGACCAGTTCGGCGAGATTTCTCTGACGGGCCATCGGATCGGTTTGTACACGCTTGTGCGCTGCTACCAGGCCGGTGCCGCCCGGGAGCAGATCGCAGCGCAACTTCCTTCCCTGCCCCTGGACCTGATCGACGCGGTGCGCGTGTTCTACCTGGAGAACCAGGTCGAAGTGGACGCCTATGTGAAAGCCTGCGCGGCGGAGATTGAGCGCCAGGCATCGTTGCCGCCCGGGCCTGGGGTGCGCAAGGTCCGGCAACTCCTGGAAACCCGACAGTCCAGCCCCCCGGCAACCGGCGGCCGGAAGGAGACCGCCTGAGCCATGCCGCTGCGCTTTTTGCTGGATGAGAATCTCCGCGGCGCGTTGTGGTCTGCCCTGGAGCAGCACAACACGGTGGGGGTGGATGTCCTGGATGTCGTGCGGGTTGGCGATTTCCCCGACCTAGCCCTGGGGACCACCGATCCGGACATCCTGTGCTGGGCGCAGCGCGAGCATCGTCTGTTGGTGACGCTGGACAGGACGACCATGCCCGGATTCCTGAACCAGCACCTCCAAAGCGGACAACATTCGCCGGGGGTTTTGATTCTTCGCCCCGGTTGCCTTTTCCCTGAAGTGATTGAGTTTCTGGTGCTGGCCGCCTACGCCAGCGAACCGTCGGATTGGCTAGATCAAGTTCAGTACATTCCTTGAGCAACTGGAGCAGGTTGACGCTGGCGACGGCCCGGCAGGCGGCTTGGATAAGCGCGCGCACCTGAGGGGGCGGTCATGGTTCGCCCCGCAAACAAAGCGTGATAGACCGGATTCGATGGGTAGTGTAGCGACCGGAGCCAGCCAGGGCCGCGCGGACTCGCAGGGCGTCTTAACGGGATAGATGAAGCTCAACTACTCTGGCGGCGGAGCCGGGGGATTGCTCGCGGCATCATCGGACGCTGGGTTGCCTTCCTCCGTTGCCGGGGGAGGCATGGCGGCATCGACCTTGGCCAGCAGTTCAGCGATCACTGCCGGGGGCAAGATGCCAACGACTTGTTGCACGTCAGCGACCGGGATTTCCAGTTGCCAGCCGGCGACCGCCGCACACCGGCGGCGCAATCCCGACCGGGCTTTCCCCTGTGGATCCCAGGGAAGCAACACGTGGTCCTCGGGAAGTGGAGTGGGCAGGCGCGTCGTGATGGCCAGGACGCGCAAGGCCCCATCGGCAACGATGTCGGCGCTGGCCGTCACGACGACGGCGGGGCGGACCTTGCGGAAGCCGTTGGCGTCCTCCAGTTCAGCCCAGATCACACTGCCCAGTTGCGGCAGCCGGGCCGAACTCATGGTTGCGACCCCTCCTCCGCCTCAAAAGGGTTGTCGATCTCGTCGAACCACGCCTGCGGCGGTCGCTGGGTTTTCGGCGCACGCGACCAGTCGATTTGTGTCGCCCGCTGTTCGACTTCCTGGCGCGCCAGAACTTCGCGCAGCAGGTCAAGGAGTGCCAGGGGGACGACGGCCGCCAGGTCTTCGCCGTTGCGGCGGACGATCAGCGGCTTGCCTTCGGCGGCAACCTGGCTCAACACGTTTGAATACTCCTGGGCCACCCGCGGTTCGTCCACGCGGCCAGGCTCCGGGAGTAGGGACGGTGGGGTCATGGTTCATTCCTTCAAGGCAATTTGGGTTGCTGTGTTTGTTGTCGCCCGGTCTCCTGACTGGCCATTGTATCACTTTTACCGGCCTCAGATGCCGAATCGAGCTGCGTCCTCTTTTCCTTTTATATGTTAATGCCATTCGGTCCTGACACCTTTTCTTTCTCCTTTGTCCTTCTCTTTTTCAAGAAACTCATCGTAGAGCTTCCAAAAGAGCAAAATCCCCTCCGATTCGCTCATTGTGTAAAACGAAATGATCTTACTCCATCCTTGAGATGAGTGCGTCTGATACCTCTCGATCACCCACAAGTTATACTTGGACAGATATTGTAATGCATCTGGCTCACCGGAGTTAACTTTCGCGTACGCATAGCCATGCAGATACGAGTACAAGTTATCGACTGACGGCGTGCCAATCATGAACATGTTTGTTCGCAAATACTCAATCAGCGAAGAGATATTGTTGAATGGTGATTCCTTTCCAACCACGGGAATGACCCTGACATTGGATGACTTGTATTCGTCATTTTCCATTTCGCATCTCCCTCTTAAAGATTCCCAGACGAGAAAAATCGCTGGAATCGCTCCGCATTGAAGACGCCATTGTCAAAAAATCTCGATGCAGGCACAATTTGAGGAGGTCTGCTAGTAACAGGAGCAGAGAAACTAGGAATCCAATCCCGGGGCGCAACTCCTTGAGGAACCACATTGTCGATTACAACTCCATTCACCTCAACGCCAATGTGGACACCAGTTTGAGAGATTGGTGTTAGCTCACCATTCACATTAGCAAACACTTGCCCTGATCCCGCCTGGAGTCTGACGACACGAATATTTGGTTGTGTGCCGATCGATTGAAGTATTGCCTCAGCTGCCTGGCGGCACTCAAGGTTTCCAAAACGGCTAGCAATTGTTCTAGCTTGCTGAAGCGCGTTGGTCGCAACAATCGGAGTCAGAGTTCGCACAACGACCGCTGCTTCTTGTTCTACTGGTTCCAGCCTGGAAAACGAATCCTTTGGGTTGCTGGTGTATCTAACTATGTATGAGCAGACCTATTGGAACCCCCGCAGAACTGGAACGCCGCCGGCGCCGCGCCGTCGATCTCCTGGACCAAGGCGAGTCCCCCACCGACATCGCCCGCATCCTCGGCGTGTGTCGCAACTCCCTGTACCGCTGGCACCGCCAGGCCCGCTCCGCTCCCGACGGCCTGGCCGCCAAGCCCCATCCCGGCCCCACCCCGCGCCTGCGCGACGACCAACTCGAACACCTGGAGGATCTCCTCCTGGACGGCGCCACCGCCCACGGCTGGCACAACGACCTGTGGACCGCCGCGCGCGTCGCCGTCCTGATCCAGCGCCACTTCGGCCTCGGCTTCCACCCCGAGCACGTCCGCAAGATCCTCAAGCGCCGCCTCCACTGAAGCAGTCAGAAACCGCAGGAGCGCTCGCGGGGGCACGACGACGAGGCCATCCTGCGCTGGCTGGACGGGGAGTTCCCGCGCATCGTAGCCGAGGCCCGGGCGCGCGACGCCCACCTCGTCTTCCTCGACGAATCCGGCTTCATGCTGACGCCGCTGGTGCGCCGCACCCTGGCGCCGCGGGGGATCACCCCCCTCCTGCCGGTGGCCAACCGGCGCGACCGCATCAGCGCCCTCAGCGCCATCACGCTGAGCCCCAAGCACTACCTGCCGGGGTTGTACTTCACGCTGCTGCCCGACAACACCAACGCCACGGCGGCCCATGTGGTCGCCTTCCTCAACGAGCTGAAGAAATCCTTGCCGCGCTTCACCGTGGTCTGGGACCGGAGCAACATCCACGGGCGGTCGCGACTGGTCAAGGCGTACCTGGCGGAGCACCCCGAGGTGGTGGCGGAGGACTTCCCGCCGTACGCACCGCAGGAGAACCCCGATGAGCTGGTCTGGGGGCACACCAAGTACGGCAAGCTGGCCAACTTCGCCCCGGCCGACGCCGGGGAACTGCGCAAGCGCGTATTCGCGGAGTTGCAGTGGCTCAAAAACCATCCCTACTTCTTGTACAGCTTCATTGACCACACCAGCTTGCCCTTGGTTTTGTAACGATGCCACTTTAGCCAGGCTGGATGCAGTACTACCTGCTCCGTTTCTGAACCGATGGCTGCGAGCGCGTGAGCACCTGGGCTCATTCGCGATGATGTAACTCGTTTAGGACCCCTCGTGGATTGATTGCGTTGCTGAGCCATACGCCATCCCCCTTATCCGGGGTCATCGGACACATTCTTGTCGAAATCGCCCGGCGACTATCGGCACTGTTGGTGTTGTCCCCTTCGCCGAAGTAGTGGTAGCGAAAGCGCTTGAAACCAGGTCCGGAGTTCGCCGCAAAAAAAACCCGTCGGCGGGCAGCCACCCCGGCAGTGTCGCAGAACTTCTGCCATTCTACCAGTCGATCGGTTCCGGCAAAACGAAAAAATGCGGAAATGGGAAATTGGGACGCTCATGGCAAAGCCTGGCAGCAGAAAGCGTTGCAGAGAAAACACACCGACCTTCCGGCCCCGGTTCCGTCGCCCCTCTTGTGGCGATACTCGACGACAACGCCCCGCTTTCCAGACGCCACTTTCGTAAAATGGGCAGAAACGGCTGAGGCACGGACATGACCAGCGAGACGAACGAGCGTTACATCGGCAGTCAGGTGCAATCACGGGCCAACGTCATCCTCACCCGGAGGGATGACCTGCGCGTCGTGGACACCAGGGAGCAGACCGGCCTGGACATGCACGTCTACGTGGACCGCGAGGACAAGCCGATGCGGCTCGTCTTCGGCGTGCTGTTGCGCGGCGTGCCCTCCCCGACGACCGCCGAGCGCGCGAACCAGGTCCTCGGCCCGACGCTGGGGTTCTTTCAGGCGCTGCGGAAGTTCACCTATCCCGTCTGCCTGTTCTTCTTCACCGTGAGGGAAGAACAGGCGTTCTTCACCTGGCTCGCCGAGCCGGTGGTGAACGGGGACGGCCCAAAACTCGTCCACCATACGCAGGCGCATTGCGTCGAGCTGACGGACGCCTTGCTGGCAGACGCGGTCGATCGCATCGTCACGTGGTACGACGCCGTGGAGTCGGTGTTGATCGCCTGAAAGGGCTTGCGGGAAAAATCGGCCGCCGGGGCTCCAAAAAAGATGAACCCCTTGAACCCCTTGCTCGGAGTGGCGACCGCGGACGCCCGCCGGCAAAGTGCGGCAGGTCCGTCTGGCAGCGGCTGGCCCGTGAACGCCGTGAGCGCCTTGAGCCCCTTGCAAAGACTGGCAACCGCCGGCACGATCGCGGCGCGCCGACCCGCCGTCCGGGAAGGCAACCGGCTCAATGGTTGAACAGAAACTCGCGCCCCGTCAGCACCGACCAGAACAGGTCCTCGAACACCTCACGTCGCGGCTGTCCGTCGCACGCCGCCTCGGCCAGACACTTCAACAAGGTGAACAGGCGCATTGAGGAGCCTTATCCCGGTCAAGCAGGCATTCTGTCACCACAAGCGGTTGACGCCATACAGGTCCAGGGCCACGTCCGTGCTGATGATCGGGATCGCTTCGACCGTCGCCTGGGCGACCAACAGGCGGTCGAACGGGTCGTTATGATGCGGCGGTAGCGTGGTCAGTACGCCCGTGTGTTTGGGCAGAATGTGCGAATGCGAAAGTCGTTGGTCGTGAGCTGCCGGTCCATGACGTCTCGTAGGGTTCCGGCAGGGCGTACTTGCCCTTGCCGATTTTGATGGCGATTTCCCAGTAGCTCGCCAGGCTAGAGCGCGTTGCAGCCGGGTGTAGCGGGGGAGGCGGTGCCTTGGGTTGCCAGGCGGGGACCGGGAACACGTCATGGGATAGGTGAAAAGTGGCAATCTGGCAAAGTGGCAAACTCAACCCCATCCCCAGACGCTACACCCGACGGCAAAACGCTCTAACCTCGACATCGTTCGCGGCATCTTCGATCAGCGCCCGGGCGGACGCGCTCAGCTGCGGGTCGTCCAGGATGAACCAGAGGAAGGCATGCGTGTCGAGCAAGACTCTCACGGCATGTACTCCGCGAAGTCCTTCAGGTGCTCGTCATCATCCTGCAGGATGGTCAACACGCCCTTCGCACTTCCGGCCTTGCGGGGCGGCCGCGTGGTCGGCCCTTCGACGACCAGGCGCGCCACCGGCGTGGCGTTGCGGGTGATGACGAGTGGTTCTCCCGGTCGCAGGCGGTCGATCAGCTCCGGCAGCCGGGCCTGGGCCTCTTCGAGCGTTACGGTTGACATTGCGAGACTCCCTGGATGGGTTTACCCTGCGGCAACAGGGGAACGGCATCCATTGATTGTATCGCCTTGCCGGCGCAGCCGTCGCCGGCCAGGTCCTCCACGCCGAACGGCGCGACCAGTAAGGTGGTGCCGCCGACCCGTCAATGGTTAAACAAAAATTCGCGCCCCGTCAGCACCGACCAGAACAGGTCCTCGAAGACCTCGCGCCGTCCCTGCCCGTCGCGGGCCGCCTCGGCCAGCAGCGCCAGGAAGCGCTGCAGCTCCGCCGGCGTCGGGTCGCGGCTCAGCGCCAGCAGGAACACGCGCCGCACCGCCTCCTCGTCGCCGAGCTTCTCCTTGACCCACTGCTCGACGCGCGATTGCTTGTCGCGCAGCCGGTCGTTGAGCGTCTTGCCGTTGCTCAGGTGCAGGGCCTGGCCGACGGTGGCGTCCTGCTGCCGCTCGCAGGCGCACGGCTGCGTGCGCTCCGGCCGGCCGAAGGCGTCCAGAAACTGCGACACCACCAGCGAGTCCGGCAGCTGCAGCGCCCGCGTGCCGAGCGGATACGCCGTCGTGCCGGCCACGCCGCCGCTGGCGCCGACCGCCACCTGTGTGAACTTCGTCGGCACCCCCGTCGCCTGCGCGTAGGCGTCCAGCACCACCTCCGCCGCCAACCGCCGCGGCAGGTAGCGCGAATAGTAACGGTCGTCGGCGCCGTTGCCCGCGGTCGGCTTCGCGCTGCGCTGGTAGGCCGCGGAGAGCATGATCGTGCGGATCAGCCGCTTCACGGCGTACTTGTGCTTGACGAAATCCTGGGCCAGCGCGTCGAGCAGTTCCTCGTTGCTGGCGGGGTTGGTCTGGCGCAGGTCGTCCTCCGCCTCGACCAGGCCGCGGCCCAGGAAGTTGCGCCAGACGCGGTTGACCAGCGCCCGCGCGAAGTACGGGTTGTCCGCCGCGGTCAGCCAGTCCGCGAAATATTTGCGGCGGTCCACCGGACTGTCGAGCGGCAGCGGTTTGCCGTCGAGCGGCGCCGGCGGCAGGGCGACGCCACGGCGCAGGTGCGGCACGTCGCCGCCGGGCAGCGACTGCACCGACACCTCGCCGGGCCGGTCGCCGTTCTTCAGGCCGACGCGCGCGAACAGGTTCGCCAGCGCCCAGTATTGATCCTGCGTCCATTTCTCCAGCGGGTGGTTGTGGCAACGGCAGCAGGTGACGGACATGCCCAGGAACGTCACCGCGGTCGCCTCGGTCAGCTCGGCCACGTCCTTGTGCAGCACGAAATAGTTGGCGGCGCCGTTCTGCAGGTTGCTGCCCTGGGCGGTGAGGATGTCGCGGGCGAAGCGGTCCCACGGCTTGTTGTCCGCGACGCCCTGGCGGACGTGCTGGTAGAACGCCCACATGGCCGGCTGCGGCAGCCGGCGGCTGGAGATCAGCAGCAGGTCGGACCACTTGTAGGCCCAGTAATCGACGAACTCCGGCCGCTCCAGCAGTGCGTCGATGAGTTTGGCCCGCTTGTCGGCGGCCTTGCTGGCGCGGAAGGCCCGCACCTCCTCCGGCGTCGGCAGGGTGCCGGCGCAGTCGAGGTACGCCCGGCGGATGAACTCGTCATCGCCGCAGAGAGGCGACGGCGGGATGTGCAGCTCCTGCAGCTTCTTCAGCACCAGTTCGTCGATGAAGTTGTGCCGTGGCGAGGCCGCGAACACCTTGGGATCGACCGCGGCGGCCCACGGCGAGGTGACGCGGGCCGACGCCACCAGGTTGGAGTAGATGACCGTGATGGCCGCCTCGCCGCGGCCGGCGACGGTGACCAGGCCGTCCTCATCGACCGCCGCGACGAGGTCCTCGGTGCTGCCGAACTTGACCCGGCGCGTCACGTCCTCGGCGTGGCCGTCGCTGTACCAGGCGCGGACCACCAGCTGCAGCCGGTCCCTGGGTTTCAGCAGCGCCGCGGCGGGGAACACCTCCAGGCGCTGAATCCGTGCACCGTCCTGCTTCGGGCCGGGGGCGCCGCCGGCGATCCAGTCCGCGAGCACCTGGTACTCCGGCGTCTCGACTTCGAGGCGGAGGCCGCCGCCGTGCGCCACCGCCATCGTCGGCTTGCGCAGCAGCAGGCTCTGGGCAGGCTCCAGCTTGTTGACACGCCGGCCGAGCGCCTGCCGCGTCATCACGAAATGGTCGTCCGCCGGCGCGTAGCCGCGCAGTGACAGCTTGAAACCGCCCTTGCCCGCCAGGGCGCCGTGACAGGCCCCCGAGTTGCAGCCGAGCCGCGTCAGCACCGGGATGACGTGGTTGCGGAAGTCCCAGGTGAACGGCGTTTTCGTCTTGATTACCTTGACCTTGATGGCGGCCTGTTGCTGGCCGTGCGTGGCCGTGATCGTGGCCTCGCCGTCCGCGACCGCGCGCAGCGTGCCGTCGGCGTCCACCTTGACGACGGCGGGGTGGGAGGACGTGAGCTTCGCCTGTGCGGTCAGGTCGGCGGTCGCCCGGCCAGCGGCGGCGGTGACGACGAGCAGCCGCTGCGTGGCGTGCGGACCGGTCAGGACGACGGCGGGCGGCAACACTTTTAATTCTGCCGTAGCGCCGGAGGCCGCCAGCAGAACGATGGTCAGAGAGAGGAATTGTCTGGTCATGGTGTGCGCTCGTTTGTGTTCTCGCCCGCTCGCGCCGCGGCCCGACGGTAGGCATCGATCTCAATGGCGATCAATTCCTGAATCAAGGTTGTTTCCGGCAATCCACTCGCTTCCAGATGCCACAGGATTCCGATGGCACCATCTGTCCTCCACCCGCGTGCCGCGCCCGCGGCGGCATACTCTTCCCGTGTGAACGCCAATCCCCCGAAGCCACAGCCTGCCCGTAAACCGTACAAGAAATCCCGCACCGGCCGCAGCGTGGCCTGGTGAACGTACATCTGGGGGCGTTTGGCCACCCCAGCCAGTAGCTCGCACACCTTTTCCACCACTGGACTTCTCCCGGTCGCGTCAACAGTTGCGCGCCTCGTATTCGTCTTCCCGCCGCTTTTCTTCCAGACATTCGATGTAGTCTCGCCGAATCGACGGGTGCAGTCGGTCGGCAAACGCTTCATCCAGGTCATTGTGGCGGATGAGTTCCACGACGTCGCCGAAATCCTTGTAACGGCGGGCCGCCAATTTCAGTTCAATCATCGTGGCCAGATTGATTACGTGAACCTGTTGAAACAATTCGCTCACCACTGCCGGATCGGGGAAGGCAATCGGGCCGGGTTTACCGCTGCCCGGGAAGCGTCCGGTGACCAGGATGTCGAGGGTAACGCCGTTGGTCCGATCCGTTAATCGGCGCGGGCGGTTCGGAAAGGGTTCGTAATATTTGGGCACGAACCGGCGGCAGAATTCTTCAAAGCCGTGCTGGGTGAGCAGAATGTCCACGTCCTCGGTGGCACGCCGGAAGCGGTGGGCGGTGAGCGCCATGGCGCCCATCACGGCGTAAGGAATCTCGGCCTTCTCCAGGCGCTTCACCAGTCTGCGGAGCGACTGATGGACTTTATCTTTGCCGGCGAAGAACAAGGATAATTCCTCCCAAGCGCTGAGGGTGCGGCGGAGCCGTTTGGATCGTCGTTCGGCGGGAGCAGTCATGCGGCACCTGAATGAATCACAAAGTAAACAGGTGGGCGAGCGCCAGGCGAAACCCTGGCAACACCGGGTCACCGTTGAGTTCGTCCGCCACGGCCAGGATGTTCACCTGCGTCGGGGAGGTGTAGGCGTAGATGAGCCGCTGCAGGGGCACCACCACCCACACCAATTGAACGTTCGCGGTGAAATACTCCTGCAACTTTTGCAACACATCCGTCATCGAGTTCGTGAGGCTGATGACCTCCACCGCCAGGTTCGGGGACGCCTCGTACTGGGCCGGGTCGGTCTGCATCACGCTGTCGGGTACCAGCCGTTCGTTGGCGACGAAGGCGAGGTCCGGCCGGCGCGACAGTCCGGTCGATAGAGAGAACAACATCTCCACAAAAACGCGGCCCAGTTTGTTTTGCGCGCGAAGGCCCATAAGTGGCCTGCCAGTTCTGAGGCAACCCCAACAGCCAACGCCCCCATCGGTGGAACCTCCTGCCGTTGGCCGTTCACAATCTCATACAACGCATCCCCGTCGATGGGCTCACTACCCGGGATGATGGGTAACGCGGTGGCAGTCGTCATGCTCCCCTCCGGTTAAAACAGCTCGCGGATCGGCTGCACGCCAAAATCCGCCAGCGGGATCGGCCGGTTCTGCGGCCCCGGCAGCTCGCGGTGCGGGTCCAACCCCAGCGCCTGATACAGCGTCGCCGCCACCTCCGCCGGCGTCACCGGCCGCCGCTTCGGCGCGAAGCCCTGCTCGTCCGTCTCGCCCACCACCCGGCCGCCGCGGATCGGGCCGCCGCCCATCAAAATCGTCCACGCCCCGGGGTGGTGGTCGCGGCCGCCGGCAGGGTTCACCTTCGGCGTCCGCCCGAACTCGCCCATTGCCGTCACGACCGTGTTTTCCAGCAGCCCGCGGTCGCGCAGATCCTCCAGCAGCGTCGTGAACGCCCGGTCGAAGTTCGGCACCACCTCGCGGGCCATCTGCGTGATGTCCGTGAACGGCCGCGAACCGTGAATGTCCCACGTTACCTCGTCGAAGACCGTCTCGAACATGTTGACCGTCACGAAGCGCACGCCGCGCTCGATCAGGCGGCGGGCCAGCAAACAGCACTGACCGAAGCGCGTGCGGCCATAGCGGTCGCGCAACCTGGCTGGCTCGGACTCCAGCGCGAACGCCGCCCGCGCCTCGGCGCTGGTCGCCAGGCGGTACGCCAGCTGGAAATTGCCGTCGAACTGCCGCGCCCCGGCGTCCTGCTCGAACGCAGCCACCGCCCCATCGACGGCGGCACGCATGCGCTGGCGGCGGTCGGCGCGGACGCTGGAGATGTAGTCGGGCGGCAGCAGGTCGGGCACCTGGAAGTTGGCCACGGACGGATCAGCGTTGAGCACGAACGGGTCGTGCTGACGGCCGAGGTAGCCGGCGTTCTGGCCGTGCGGCAGGTTGCCGCCGGTGCGGCCGATGGGTCGCGGCATCAGCACGTGCGCCGGTACGTCGCCGCGGCGGCCGCGGATGCCCCCACCACACAGCCGATGTGCGGGTGCTCGATGCCGCCGCTGAACAGCCGGCCCGTCTGCATCATCTGATGACCGGTGTCGTGGACCGCCGTCGCCGTGTGGTAGCAGGTGCGGATCAGCGAATATTTGTCCGCGTGCCGGGCCATGCGCGGAAAGATTTCGCTGATCTGGATGCCCGGCACGTTGGTCTGCGTGACGCCGAAGGGGCCGCGCACCTCGACGGGGGCGTCCGGCTTCGGATCCCAGGTGTCGAGCTGACTGGGACCGCCGACCAGGAACAGCATGATACAGTTCACGTCGCGTCGCGGGTTCTGGGCAGCGGCGAACAGGCCGGGCAGCGTCAGGCCGAGCGGGGCCAGCGCCCCGGCGTGCAGGAAGTCGCGCCGCGTGAAGCCGTCACAAAACGTCGCACCGCGCCGAGCGTTCAGCTGCAACATCGACGGAGTCTCCCTTGTTTAGAAGCAGACAGGTTGCAATCGGGGCTCATGGGGTTAGAATATCAACCCTACCAGATTCGTGGTGGGAGATTCAATGAAAAACCTGACCGGTTGACGACAGGGCAACTGTTGCAACCAACTACGGAGGTGGACCGTGCAACGACTCGCAGGGCTGTTGGTGATCGGGCTGCTGGCGGCGGTCGGGACGGCTGCCGTCCAGGACAAAAAAGGGCCGTCCAAGGAGGACATTCAGAAGGCCGAGGCCCAGGTCAAGGAGTACCTGACCAAGAACAAGGCCGAGGGCGGCCAGGTCCTCTACCTGGGCAACGAGTACCTGGACAAGATGTTCCCCAAGCAGCGCTTCTTCGCGGTGCGCTACCGCATTTACCCGGTGGCGAAAAAAATGCCGGAGGGGATGAAGCCGTCGAACGTCATCGTGGTGCCGCCGAACGGCCGGCCGGAGCACCTCAAGGACGCCAAGGCGCTGGAGAATTACTTCAAGACGAACCAGCAGCCCGTCAAGGGCGGGCTGGACGCCACCTTTTCGCTGCTGAGCTGGTTGACGCTGTCGCAGGAGTTTCGCCAGGACGGCTTTTACAAGTTCAAGCTCCCCACCATGACCGACGGGAAAGCCGGCGACGGCATCGACATCAAGGGCAGTGCCGTCGTCATGCAAGGCGGCAACGGCGAGATCACGGCGGAGCTGAGTTTCGACAAGGCCGGCAAGCTGACGAAGGCGACCGAGACCGCGAAGATCAAGCCGGGACCGCGGCCGATCTGCCAGGCGACCCGGCTGCTGCACGAGGACCCGCTGGTGCGCCGCATCTGCGAGGCGGACCTGCTCTACATGGGCCGTCCGGCGCTCGACTACCTGCGCGAACAGCGGGCGCTCGCCGGCCCTGATCTGCGGCGGGCGATTGACCGCGTCATCGAGCGCATCCAGCGCGAGGCGGATTGACGAATCGATCGCCCCGTTTACGTTTCGCGCGCGCGGCGCGAAACGTAAACGGGGTGGGTTCGAGGTGAGGTTATTTCTTTTGCGCGGCAGCCTTGCGGAGCAGTTCCACCTGATCCCGCAGCCGGGCCGCCTCCACCCGCGTATCTTCGAGCTGTTTTTGCAGGACCGCGTTGCGTTCGCGCTCTGCCTGAAGCTGTTGCTCCAGCGCCGCGCCGCCTGCTCGGCAACTCGCTGCGTCCGCCGCGTCTGCGCCAGCTGCACTTCCAGTTTCGCTTGCAGCGCCCGGGCCTCGTCGCGGGCGGCCAGGCTTTGGGCCTGGGCCACCGCGGCGTCCGCCTGGGCCGCGATGGCTCGGGCCTTCTCCATTGTGAGTTCCGCCCGCAGTTTCTCCACCTCCAGGCGCAACTTGTCCTGTTCCGTCAGCGGCTTCCTGGGCTCTTGCTTCTTACCGCCCGCCGCCCCCTGCTTCTCCTGGGCAGGCTCCGCTCCCGCGCTGGGGTAGAGCAGACCGCCGGCGCCCGCGCCGACCACCGCGACCGTCAGCAGCACCGCCGCGGCCATTTTCAACTTCGTCATCCACATGGCGTGTAACACTCCTTCCGTCAGGGCGGCGACCGCCAGCGGGGCCGCCGCGCTCAGGGTGATGGACTGGACCGTGGCGGCCACGAGGACGCCCGGCACACTCGCCGTCGCCGAACCCGCGGACAGCGCCGCCGTCAACCCGGCTGCCGACAGCGCGACGCCCTGCCGCGTCAGCCGGCCGGCCAGCAGCGCCCGCGCCCGGGCCAGCCGGCCGGCCACCGTGCCCTCCGGACAGCCCAGCTGTCGCGCCGCCGCGCCGCGGCTGATGCCCTGCAGGTCGCACAACACGAAAACCGCCCGGAGTTTCTCCGGTAAGCGGTCCAGTTCGCAGTCGAGCAGCGGCCACAGGTCCGCCCAGGGTTCAGGCTCCGCCGCCGTCGGCTCGGGCAGTTCCGCCACCTGCCGCTCCCGCGTCGCTCGCCGGTTGCGGAGCGCCCGCGCCTTGAGGGCCGTGCGGTAAGCGACGCCGTGCAGCCAGCCGGCCAGCAGCCCGTGCCGCAGCGACGCCGCCCTGCGGGCCAGCACCAGAAAGGTCGCCTGGAAGGCGTCCTCCGCGTCGTGGTGGCTCAGCAGCCGGCGGCAGACGCCGAAGACCATCGGGCCGTGACGGCGCACCAGGGCCGTGAACGCCGCTTGCTCGCGGCGTGTGACGAATTGTTCCAGCAATTGCCCGTCGCTCTGCGCCTCCGCGGCTGGCACGAGGCTGATGCCGCGAAGGCGCTGGAGGACGGCGTGCATGCGGCCGGTTGCCATGACGTGCCTCCCACCCTATTCTGCCCGGCCGCGGCGGGATTGATACGACTTTTTTCGGGGTGTTCCTCGGGGCGGTTGGCACCCTCGTCCGTCAGGACTTGACGAACATGATCGCCACGACGGCCAGGACGGCGATCAACACGAGGGTGAGCCAGGTGGGAAGCAGCGCCCGGGATTGCTTCGGGCTGGACGCCGCCTCTGCGGGTGTGGGGTGGTGGGAACCGGCCAGGGCCACGCTCTGAAGCGGGACGGTGCCCTGGTACGCATCGGTGGGCGCCGGGTTGTCGCCGAACTGGTCCGGGGAGCCCGACTCGGCGTCGCCCTCGGGACGGCGGGAGTGGCCCGAAGGGTTCAGCGACTCGGCGAACTTCGACCCCAGACCGAAGACCACGACCAGGCAAAACAGCACCGTACCGCCCTCGACGACGGTGTAGGACCAATAATTGCCCCGGTCCAGGGGGTCCAGGCCGCGCGCGGCCATTTGCGCTCCCAGGAACGCGCCGATACAAAAGGCCAGGGGCATCGGCAACATGCCGACCAGGCCAAGCCACCGTGCCGCCGCGCCGGACACGATGCGATCCTTGCCCACCTTCAGCTTGCCCGTCACCAGAGCGCACAGGCCCAGGATAAACAGAGCGATTTCTGCAACGACAATCATGACTGCCTCCTCTCGTGAATGGTGTCTGGAACCGACACCAAAAAATACGCCAGAAACCGGACCTGTGCCGGGTTTTTTGTCCACCCGCGGCGACCGTTCGACGGCGCGGCGCTGGACAACGATCCGGGTTGAGGGCATACTGTCGCTCAGTCGATTCGGCCACGACCGGAGAATCTTCACTTCTCGGGAGGACCGTCATGAGCAAGTGCCGCAGCGTGTGGACGGTGCTAATCATCAGTCTTGGGGCCCCGGCGGTGTGGGGCCAGGGCCAGGGGTCGGAGCCGTTGCCCAAGAACATCGTCACCGCCTGGGGGAAGATGGGCGCCAGGGCTGCCTGGATGGGGCCGCCCAACGACAACCTGTTGATGTTCCGGCACGACGGCGGCCCAGCCCGGCCCGGCGAAATCCCGGGCTTTTACATCGAGTTCGGCAAATTTAAGCCGGGCGTGCTGGCCGATCTGCCGGCGCCACCGCGGCCGTTCGGGCTGGATCTCCGCAGCACCAAGGCGACCAACGCCGACCTCAAGGGCCTGGGCAAATTTCAGCAACTCCAGCGTCTGGTGCTGTTCGACACCGACGTCACCGACGCGGGCCTGAAGGAAGTCGCCGGCCTGAAGAACCTGCGCGAACTGTACCTCAACTTCGCCAGGGTGACCGACACCGGCCTGGAACACCTGGCTGGCCTGAAGCAGTTGCAAACGCTGAGCCTGGGCAGCGTCCCGATCACAAACGCGGGATTGAAGCACCTGGCCGGGCTGAAACAGCTGCGTGTGCTGGACCTCAGAAACACGAAGGTGACGGACGATGGCCTGGCGGTGCTGGCCGGCCTGCCCGAACTGCGGCGGCTGCGGCTCGACATCAACCGCAGCGTGACCGACGCAGGGCTGAAGCACCTGGCCGGCCTGAAAAAGCTGGAAGAACTGGACATCAACAGCACGGCAGTAACGGACGCGGGCCTGAAGGAACTGGCCGGGCTCACGGAACTGCGGCGGTTGAATCTCGGCTTCCTGTTCCAGGTCAGCGACCAGGGCGTAAAGGAGCTGACCGGGCTGAAGAAGCTGGAAGCCCTGCAACTCTTTGGGACGGGAGTGACCGACAAGAGCCTGCAAGCGCTGGCCACGTACCGGCAGCTGCGGGAACTGGATGTCAGCCACAATCAGCGGGTGACGGACGCGAGCCTGAAAATCATCGGCGGCCTGAAAGGACTGCGCGACCTGAACCTCAGTTACACCAAGATCAGCGACGCGGGGCTGGAGCACCTGGCGCCGTTGCCGAAACTGGAGCGCCTGTTGCTGCTGCAGACGAGTGTGTCGGACGCGGGCGTGCGGCACCTGGTCGCTCTGCGGCAGCTGACCTACCTGGCGTTCAACGGCACCAAGATCACGGCCAAGGGGCGGGAGATGCTCAAGAAGGGGCTGCCGAAGGTGCGCCTGAACTGGTGAGGCTACGCGATTGCCACAAACCGGGGGAAGATGCCGACCAGGCGCCTTCCCCGGCTTTCGCACTAAAATTATGCCCAGGGATCAGGCTCTGGGTAAGCACAGTGAGCGTCAACGATGGCGGACTGGCTGTTCACCTGGAAAGGCTACCTGTCTGGTGCGATCATCTTGCTCGGCGCAGTCGTCTTCGCGATCATCTTCCGCGAGGAGAGCACGCTTGGTAATATTGCAGGTATTGTGGGACTGGTTGTAAGTGTCCTGGGCTTTATCGTGACCATCTGGACCGTGGCCGATGCCCGCCAGCAAATCAAGGAAGCAGGAGTTCGAGCCGAGCGGGCAATCACCCGGGCAGCTGAGGAGTCACGCCGTGCGGTGGAAGGGATTGCTGCCCAACTCCGAGCCGCCGACTGCGGGGTGCTTCGCAGCGGCATTGAGGATCTCCGGCAAGCCGCTCAGGATGCGAAGTGGGCGCGGGCTATTTATCGTTGCCAGGAATGTCGGCTGGTTGCCTACCGGTTGGCGCACGACCGGCGTCTGACCGACGCGGAGGCGTCCGGGTTGCGTCGGGCCGCGGATGACCTCCTCCTCATCCTCCGATTTAGGAGGCGCCGAACAACAACTTCCAAGAGTAGGACGGCTCTCCAGAGCCGTCCCGACGGCTCTGGAGAGCCGTCCTACGAAGTTGTTGTTCGGCGCCTCCTTATTGAAAGAAACCGTCGTGCAAAAGAGACAGGTTCTCTCCAAGATCAACAAATTCAGAAGCTGGATGGGATGATCGGACTGCTCACCGGGATTCAGGGGCGTCTCCACCACGAACCATTGCGGTCAGCCGCGGAGCCTACCGATCAACCGTGAAAGAAACGGAGCAGTCAATGCCTACGCAAACCTCCCCGACTTTGGAAGACCTGTTACGGTTGCTCAACGCCGCCACCGATAGAAACGCGATTCATTGGGAAACGACTGCGCAAGAAGACGCCTTTCGGACTGAGTTCGGCTTAGGAATGGTCCGAATTGAAAAGGTGGTCGATTCCGGCGGCTACGTGCTTTACCTTCTGAACAACGACGGGACCATCCTGGAAGAGTATCGACCCTCCGGAGAACAAGCACTGATCGGCACCGAGGCCTTGTATCAAAAAGCCCGCCGCCAGGCGCTAAACCTTGAGGGGAAGCTGAAAAACGTTTTCGACCACCTCAAAAGGTTGGCTGGCGAATCCTGATTTCTTTCAGTTCTGCGTCTTATTTCGTTTGAAACAGCCCGCAGCAGGCGTGGGTACTCATCACCATCACCACCGGCAGCCGCCGCTGCCGCCATCACCAACGCAGGAGGGTTCCCCATGTGGGTGCGCCAGTGCGACCTGGACGCCGAAGCCGAGGCCCCCTCTCCCGTGCCGACGCGCATCGCGTCCAACGAGGAGTTCATCCCGCCGCAGCAGACGCCCAAGCAAAAAGAGTTTGAAGATCGCCTGAAGGTCGTGAGTGAGGAGGGCGCCAGGGCCCAGGGTATGGACCGCCGCAAGTTCCTGCGCACCGGCAGCGGCATGGCGGCGGCGCTGGTGGCGCTCAACCAGACCTTCGGCAACTGCTACGATGTCAGCGCCGCCGAGGTGCAGAATCAGGACGCCTTCAATGAAAAGTGGCCGAAAAATCAGTTCATCTTCGACGTGCAGACGCACCACATTGATCTGAGCAACAAATGGTTCGAGACCAAGGAGGGCAAGGGCAGTCTGCTGTTCTTCCAGATGCTGCGGCCCAGGGCCACCGGTAAGACGCCGCGCGAACGCCTTGAACTGCTCAACCGCATCCACTACGTCAAGGAAATCTTCGGCGACAGCGACACGGTGATGGCGATCATCAGCGGCGTGCCGACGCGCGACTGGACCACCAACCCACTGCCGCCCGACCAGATGGCCGCCACGCGCGACTATGTGAACCGCCTGGCCAAGTCCACGCGCGTGCTCTCGCACGGCCTGTTGCGGCCGAACCTCGGCAAGCCCGAGCTGGAGGAGATGGAGCGGCAGGTCAAGAAGCTGCACATCAGCGCCTGGAAGTGCTACACCGGCGCCGAGCTGGGCGGCGAGTCGTGGCTGCTCAACGACAAGAAGGTGGCGTACCCGTTCTGGGAACGCACGCTCAAGCTGGGGGTCCGCAACGTTTGCGTCCACAAGGGGCTGCCGCTGGGCGCGTTCAACGAACGGGCCTGCACGCCCAACGACGTGGAGCGCGCCGCCCTGGACTTCCCGAACCTGAACTTCATCATCTACCACAGCGGCTACCGCGGCACCGGTTTCCTCGGCGCGGCACCGGCAAGCGCGTCGTGGACCCGCCGAACAAGGACCCGCAGGAAATCCCCTGGATCAGCGAAATCTTCCGCATCCTGCGCCGCAACCCGAAGATTCGCAACGTCTACTTCGAGCTGGGCAGCACCTTCCAGCAGCTGTCGGCGGGCGACCCGGTGCGCTGCCTGCACATGCTCGGCCAGATGCTGCAGACGGCGGGCGCCGATCACATCCTGTGGGGCACCGACTGCATCTGGGGCGGCAGTCCGCAGAGCCAGATCGAACGGTTGCGGCGGCTGAAGATGACCGATGAATTGATGAACAAATATAAATATCCGCAACTGACCGACGCGATCAAGAACCAGATCCTCGGCCTGAACGCGGCGCGGTTGTGGAACGTCGATGTCAAGGCGCAGCGCAACGCCATCAAGACGGATCGGCTGACGCAGCTTCGGCAGGAGTACCGGCGCGACCCGCTGCCGACCAACACGCAATACGGTTGGGTGTGGGTTGAGGACGGCCGCGAGCCGTCGGTGCCGGTCGGAAATGCGTGAACGAACTGCGACCACGAGGTCCGAGCCCGAGCGCCAGCGAGGGGTACCCGCTGGTGCTTCGGGCTCAGTTTTGCTAGCGCATCTTCCGCCAGCCGAGGAACAGCGTGGAGCCGCACGTGAGCAGGCCCATCACCGACGGCAGCACCGGCAGGCCCGACCCGTTCTCCCGCGCCGGCGCACTGACGGCCTCCTGCTGCGGCGCGGGCGTCGTCCGCACCCGGGGCGCCGCCTCGACCGGAACCTCACGCGGCATGGTTCTCGGCGCCTGGGCGACGGCGACCGCACCCGGTGCCGCGTCCGCGACGGCGTTCACGAAGACCGTCCCGGGCTGACCGCTGCGCTTCGCCTTCGGCAGACCGCCGCGGACGTTAAACAGACCGTCCGCCTGCGGAGCGGAAACGTCCGTGGTGCTCACGTCCGGGATGCTCACGTCCGGAGTGCTCACATCCGGGGTCGGCGGCGTGACGCTGGCGGACTGAACGTTGGGATCCGTCGGGTCCGTGGACGCCACATCATTGGTGCCGGCGCCGGTGCTACCGCCGCCCATGCTGCCGCCGCCCGAGCCGCTGTAGCCGTTGGACATGCCGCCGTAGCCGCCGCCCGTGCCGCCGAAGCCGTAGGGCATGCCGCCGTAGTTGATGATCGGCGTCGAACCGGTCGAGCCGGTCGTGGCGGTCGTGGCAGTCGTGGACTGCGTCTTGTTGTTGTGGTCGCGGTGCCCGTCGTGGTCGCGGTGCCCGTCGTGCCCGTGCGGCCAGTACGGCCAGAAGCTGCCGCGGGTGTTCACCACGACATTGGTGATCACGTTGGTGGTCACCTGCGGCTTCGTACCCTTCTGGCCCGCGTTCGTGGTCACGTGCGGCTTCGTACCCTTCTGGCCCGCGTTCGTGGTGACCTGCGGCTTCGTGCCTGACTGGCCAGCCTTGGTGTTGAACTGCGATTTCGTGGTCTGGCTGCCGATTTTGTTGGTGCCCGGCAGCTTCATGCCCTGGTTGCTGGCGTGAAGGGTGCCGTTGCCCTTGTGTGGCATGGGGACGTGCCGAATGCCGCCGAACGGCATGACGCTACCGACGTTGATGTTCACGTTGACCCGCACCGACGTGCCCACCTTGCCCGCCTGATGCTGGCCGGTCTGGTTCATCGGGTGATGGGCCGGCTGATTCGCCGGGTGGTTGACGACCGCGGCGTGATGGACCGGCCCGCCGGCGTAATGGACTGGGCCGCCGGCGTGTCCGCCCCCGCCGTGCTTTTGGGCCTGCACGGACGTGGGCACTGCCACGACCGCCGCCAGCAAGAATACTGGCCAAACCTTTCTCATGACTGCACCTCTTCGGAAAAAGTTGCTTCCACTTTTGCCCCGGTACCCCAATTGGGCAGGAAAGTTTAGCTTTTTCCAAAGGTGAGTCAAAAAGCGTCTGAGCTTGAGCGCCAGCGAAGGGCACAGCAGGCCCCTCGCTGGCGCTCAAGCTCAGACCAGCGCTGCGGGCTCAGCAAATCCAGATCAGCGCGCCTTCAGGAACGGCGGCGGCGCTTTCGGGTCGGCGACGAAGGCGTCCACCGGTTCGCCCTCCAGCGCCCGCAGGAACAATACCAGGTCGGCCTTGTCCTGTTTGGTCAGGTTCAGCTTCAGCGGAATGATCGGCCGCTGGTCCGGGCCGAACAGGAACGGCTTCGGCCCCTGGTACGGCGTCTTGTGGCGGCGGCTCATCTCATAGACCCGCTCGGCGGTCTCATCGCGCATCTTGTTCGACAGGAATTCATTGGGGTTGCCGCCGCGGTCGTAGAACTCGACCACCTCCGCAAGCGTCTTCTCGGCGCCGGTGTGCATGTACGGGCCGGTGCCGACCAGGCCGCGCAGCGTGGGCGTCTTCCAGGCGCCCAGCATCGCGAAGTCCTTGGCGCCGGTCGGCAGCTGAGCGAAGCGGCCCTGGGCGTCCCGCGGAATCTTGCCGTCCTTGCCGACGCCAACACCCAGGTTGTGGAACGAGTTGTCGGTGTAGTTGTCGCCGGCATGGCAGGTCGCGCAGCGTGCCTTGCCGAAGAACAGCGCCCGGCCGCGCGCCAGGCTGGCGGCCACCTTGTTGATGGCCTTGTCGTCGTCCAGCTCGGCGCCCAGCATCTTCAGCGCCGGATCCTGCTTCTTGAGCGCCGCCCTGAGCACCAGGGCGAAATCCTCCGCTTTCGGGTTGAAGTCGCTGCCGCCGTCGTCGGAGACGCGCACGCGCGCCGCCAGCTCGGCGCGGTCCACCAGGGCGTTGCCCGACAGGACCGTGCGTTCATAGATGGCGATGGCCTTGGCGATGGCGTCGCGCGTCGGCAGGGTGCCGAACGCCTTCTTGAAGCGGGCCGTGTAGTCGCCCTTCGCACGCACCCGCGCGATCGACCTGTACCAGGCGTGGCCCTTGCCGTCGAACATCTCGATGGGGTTGCCGACGGGGCCCTGAGCCTGGTCCTCCAGCGACTTCGCCCGGCCGTCCCAGAACTGGAAGGCGTTGTAGCCGCTGTTCAGCACCGTCGGCGCGCTGACGCCGCCCTTCTGGCCGCTGATGCCGACCGACACCGGCGCCTGATCGGTGTAGCCGCGGCGCGGGTCGTGACAGGACGCGCAGGAGACGGTGCCGTCGGAGGACAGCACGGGATCGAAGTACAGATCGCGGCCCAGCGCCCAGCGCGCCGCCGTCATGGGGTTCTCGGCCGGCACCGGCGGGCCCTGGCTCAGGCCCAGCGGCACCTTGATCTTGAGCACCTTGCGGGTCAGCGGTTCGCCGGTGAACGGGTCCGTCGTTTTCTCGGTGCCCTCGTTCCAGTAGGACGTGAGCTTGGTCCACTCCTTCAGGTTCTGCGATCGGCTGACGAAGTAAATCGGCATCTCGTCTGCGGCGGGGGTCATCCAGGTGTGGTTGGGGACTTGCCAGTCGTAGCCATCGTACAGGTCCCTGGGAATCTGCTGCTGCGCCAGGCCCAGGGACCCGACCAGGGGCCAGAACAGCACCCCCGCAAGGGCCAGCCGCCATGCGTTCACGGTCATGCGTCGCGTACCTCGTGGTTGGAAATAACAGGCGGGGAAATACTTGACATCCCTATTATTCATAGAGTCTCGATGCCGCCGCATCCAGGCGCTGGCCTGAAAAATCGCGCCCTCAGCGGACCACGGGGTAATACGCCGCCAGCCGATCCGGGTGGACGCCCGCCGCGGCCAGGGCGGTCAGCACCCAGTTGCGCAGCGTCTGCCGCACCAGGCCGGTGCGCTGCCAGCGCCGCGGCGACACGAAGATGCGCCGCGGCAGCACCGCGACCCGGCCCAGGCGGCGCAGGGCGCGGCTGAAGAACACATCCTCCATGAGCCGCAGCGGCGGGAAGCCGCCCAGGCGCTCGAAGTCCGTTCGCCGCACCGCCAGCCCCTGATCGCCGTAGACCAGGCCCGTCAGCCGCACCCGGGCGGTGGCACAGGCGTCAATGGATCGGTACAGCAGCCCGGCGGCGCGCACGGTCATCGTGAAGCTGGCGGCGCTGGTGTCGCGGCGGCGCAGTGCAGCGCGGGCCGCCGCCAGCGCCCCCGCTTCCAGCGTGCAGTCGGCGTGCAGGAACAGCAGCACGTCGCCGCGGGCCTGGGCGGCGCCGGCGTTCATCTGACTGGCCCGGCCGCGCGGCGCGGTCAGCACCAGGTCCGCGGCGGCAGCGGCCTCCCCCGTGCCGTCCGTGCTGCCGCCGTCCACGACGATGATTTCGCGGGCGCCCTGGCCGGCCAGGCTGCGCAAGGTCTCGGGCAGGCAGTCGGCCTCGTTGAGTGCGGGGATAATGACGGAAACGGTCATGGGTGGCGGGGGTGCGGGGCGGCGCTACCGGGCCGCAGCGGTGAGGCGTTCCAGGTGCAGGACCGTCACGTCCTGAAAGGGGTGTCGGCCAAGGACGCGCCACGCCCCGGGCGCCAGCGCCGCCAGGTAGTCCCGCTCCTCGTCGGCGCCGTGCGGCGCCAGCACCCACAGACGCCGCACCGGCCCCGCGGCCAAACCCGCCTCGGAAGTCGGCGCAGGCGCGGGCGGGTCGTGGGCGACCAGGTGGTGCGGCCGGTAAAGCGGCCCCAGCCCCCGGAAATAATAGGCGTGCTCCCAGTAAAAGCCCACCACCGGCTCGTCGGTCTGCCGGGCGTGCAGCACGAAGGCCGCGGGCGTGGCCGCGTCCAGGCGCTGCCACGGCCGCACCAGCCGATAGGCCGCCTGGCCGACCGGCGCCAGCAGCAGCGCCGCCAGCGCCAGCGGCGCCAGCCGGTGCCGGTGCCGCAGCCACGCCCAGGTCGGCGCCACCCCGGCGGCGCTGAGCAGCAGCACCGCGGGGGCCGCGTAGACCGTCACGCGCAGCGCCCCCAGCAGGTAATAGCCCAGCAGCCACGCCAGCACGTTCAGCGCCAGCGGCCAGACCAGGAACCCCAGCAGCGTCCGCCGGCCGTCGCGCCACAGGCGAACGCAGCCGACCGCCGCCAGCGGCAGAAGGGTCCAGCCGACCGGCTCCGCTGCGTAGCTGAACACGCCGGCCACGCGCCAAACGGCCACCACGGGGACCGCCCAGGGCGTGTGCCAGGGCGGAAAGGAGTCGCGCCAGTAATTCACCATGCCGGGGTCGCGCTGCGCCTGCACCGGCCCCAGGTACAGGCACACGAAGGCCGCCGCCAGCAAGGCCAGCATCGTCAGATAGGTAAGCCATGGGCCCGGCCTGCGGGCGCGGCCGACGGCCGGCAGCAGCGTCAGCGCGACGCCGCCCAGGAGGAAACACGCGGGATACGACAGGAACAGCAGCACCGGGCTGAGCAGCGCCAGCGGCAGCAGTCGCCGCAGCGTGAGGGCGTTGGCGGCCCACAGCGCCAACCCCAGGACCACGGCAGCCACGAACACGTCGGTGGCGTAGGGCTTGCCCTCGCAGCCGTGCCAGAGCAGCCGGTCGGAGGTGGCGACCAGGGCCGCGAACGCCAGGGCGCCGGCCGGCGGCAGCAGTCGGCGACCGAGTTCCGCCAGAAACAGCAGCGCCGCACAGCTGGCCAGGAACGGCAGCAGGCGCAGCGCCAGGGGGTCGTCGCCCAGGAGCAGCACCAGGATTTTTTGCAGCCACAGAAACAGCGGCGGCGCGGCCTGGGTGAAATACAGCGGCCCGGTCAAGCCGGCGAAGGACTTGCCGATGATGTTCAGCAACAGGGCTGCCTCGTCGTGCCAGACCGGCGGATTTTGCAGGTAGTACCCGGCCCGCAGCGCCAGGCCCAGCGCCACCACGGCCAGGAGCCAGTGACGGGGGGATTCGGCCGCGGGCCGGCGGAGGAACATGCGCACCCTCTTTGCCTGGAACAACGAACGCCAGGGCGGCCGAGCCGCCACGGGAGCGGCTCATACGCGGAGCGGTGCGGGAAGACAAGAGCGGTTTTGGGGCGCGATTGCAATCAACGGCTGCGGGTCTTAAAATCTGGGTATGGTAATCATTCGCTTTCCAGACTCTGCTGTGGAACGCCGTGCCCTGGGCTATCTGGTCGGCCGTTTCTCCTTCAAATCCTGGGCCAACGGTGATCTCATGTTGCCGGAATAAGCCCTGGCCTCGTTGGCGATGGAGGGGATTTCGTTCACCGTCCAGGGACCGGCCACTTATGAACAAATAGCGACGGCGGGATGGAACTGTCTTCGTTCGTAGTTCTACTGTGCAACATGATTCTAGCCGGCAGCTGACGCGGTGGCTACACTGAACGGCGGTATCTTTGTGGAGGCCGCCATGGACATCCTCGACCACCCCGACGCGCAGGCCCTGCTGAACGACGCCGAACTCTCCGCTGCTGCCGTCCGCTCCTGCGCGGACCAGTTGACCGCCTTCGCCCAGCGCTACCTGCCCCGGTTCCACCGAGAGGAGCACCGCGGCCACGCCCTGACCGTGCTGCGCGGCAAGCTCAGCGGCCTGCAGCGCAAGACCACCGAGCCCATCGCCACCTTGGCCGGCCTCAAGCGCCGCCCCTTGCAACTGTTCGTCGGTGGCGGCGGCTGGGACGACCAGGCCGTCCTGGGCGAGTTGCGCCGCCACATCGCCGAGGAGTTGGCCGACGACGACGCCGTCTTCGTCCTGGACCCCTCGGCCTTCCCCAAGAAGGGGGCGGCTTCCTGTGGGGTGGCCCGCCAGTGGTGCGGCCGGTTGGGCAAGATCGACAACTGCCAGGTCGGCGTCTTCCTGGCCTACGTCGCCCCGCGCGGCAAGGCCCTGCTCGACGCCCAGCTCTATCTGGACCAGGACTGGGCCCACGACCCCAGGCGCCGCGCCGCCACGTTTGTGCCCGCGGCGGTCGCCTTCGCCGAGAAGTGGCGGGTCGGCCTGGAACTGCTGGACCGCGCCGCGCCGACCTGCCCGGGGACTGGGTGGCTGGCGACGACGAGTTCGGCCGCTGCACGGAACTGCGGGCGGCCCTGCGGCAGCGGCGGCTCCGGTACGTGCTGGACGTGCCCTGCAACACCCTGGTGCGTGACCTGGCCGAGCGGTCGCCGCCGGCGCGCCCCGGCGGCCGGCCGCGGTTGCCGGCGTTCGAGCGCGTTGATCGGTGGGCGGCGCGGCAGCCGGCGGGGCGGTGGCGCAAGGTGAAGGTGCGTGACGGAGCCAAGGGGCCGCAGTGGGTCAAGGTGCTGTTGGCGGCGGTGCAGACCAAGGACGAGGACGGCTGCGTGGGGCCGCGCGAACGTCTGGCGATCCTCAAGAGTTGCGAGCCCAAGCCGCAGACGTGGTACACGCTCTCCAACGCGCACCGGGCGCGGCGCGGGCAGGTGGCGCGGGTACATGGGGCGCGGCACGGGGTCGAGGAACTCTTGGCGGAGGCCAAGGGCGAGGTGGGGTTGGGACACTACGAGGTGCGCAGCTGGGTGGGCTGGCACCACCACATGACGCTGTCGCTGTTGGCCCTGTGGTTCCTGCAGACCGAGAAGCTGCGGCTGGGGGAAAAACACCAGCGCTGACGGTGCCGCAGGTGCGGCAGATCTTCACGGAACTGCTGCGCGAGCCGAGCCCCAGCGCGGCCCGGGTCGCGGAGATCGTGAGCCAAGTGCTGCGGCGTAACGAGGAGGCACGCATCTACCACTGGCACAACGCGACCGGGCAGTTCCCGCCGCGTCGGCCGCGGCCGCGCGGCCGACCGAAAAGAGGAAAGTAGCACAGTAGAAGTAGTACCGCCTTCAGGCGTACTACAAACGAAGACAAAAAACCTTCCGACTCCACCTTTGAGACTGACGCTGTGCGTTATCGCTAACCGCGCAGCCCCGCCTCGCGCATCAGCCGATCCGTCGCCTGGTACGCCTCGCGCACCCACTCGACAATCTTCTCCGGCTGCGGCGAATACTCCAGCTCGATGCTCACCGCTCCATCGATGCCCAGCGCCTTGATCTCGCGCAGGTACGGCCCGAACGGCACCACGCCGCGGCCCGGCGGCAGGTCGCCGTGGACCTTGCCGTCGCAGTCGCTCACGTGGACGTGGATCGCCTTACCGCGCAGCCGCCGCAAATCCTCCGCCGGCACCTTCGACAGCTGCAAGTGCGACACGTCAATGTTCGCCTGCACCGCCGGGTGGTTCACGTCGTCCAGAAAGCGCACCATGCTGTCCACGTCGTTGACCAGTGATAGCTTGAACGGCTCCAGCTCCAGCGCAATTTGCAGCCCCAGGTCCGCCGCGTACTTGCCCAGCTCGCGCAGGTTGCGCACGCCCGTCTGCCACTGCTCCGCTGGCGGAATCACCTGCTTCTCCCAGATGTACTCGCCCAGCACCAGCAGCACGTTTTTCGCCTGATACTCATAGGCCAGGTCGAGGTATTGCCGGCAGCGCTGCAGGTGGAAACGCTGCACGCTCGGGTTGAAGTCAATCAGGCCGACCGCGACGCAGGCGATGCTGATGATCGGCAGCCCGACGCGATCGCACTCACGCTTGATGAGCAAGCGCTCCTTCACGTCCAGGTCGAGCGGATCGGCGAAGATGTCGATGGTGTCGAAGCCGATCTCCTTGGTCATGCGGATGCCGTAAGCGGTGTCGCGGCCCGCCTGCGCCCAGGCGGAGTTAATCAGACCGAGTTTCATGGGTTGTATCCTCTCGGGGTTGGTTGGTTATGTTAGTAATACGTGGGGCAGACATTCCTGTCTGTCAGTCCCTCGGCAGACAGGAATGTCTGCCCCACGAAAGCGGGGTGACGATGGCGGCCAACGACCTGGTGCTGGCGATGACGGGCGCGAGCGGTGCCCCCTACGGCGTGCGTCTGCTGGAAGTGCTGTTGCGCCGGCCGCACCGTCCACCTGACCGTCAGCCCCGCGGCGACGGAGGTGCTCCAGGAGGAACTGGGCCGCCGCGTCCGCCTCGACCGCTTTGAGCTGCGCGACCTGCTCGGCGACCCGGCCGACCTCGCGGCGCCGGGCCAGGTCCACTACCACGATCACCGCGACTTCCGCGCCGGCATCGCCAGCGGTTCGTTCCTGACGGCCGGCATGGCGGTCTGCCCGTGCAGCATGGGCACCGTCGCGGCCATCGCCCACGGCCTGTCGCAGAACCTCATCCACCGCGCCGCCGACGTGCATCTCAAGGAGCGCCGCCGTCTGGTCCTGGTGCCGCGCGAGACGCCGCTGGGTGTCGTGCAGTTGCGCAACCTCACCGCCTGCGCCGAGGCGGGCGCCGTGGTGCTGCCGGCCATGCCCGCGTTCTACACCCGGCCGCAGTCCCTCGCAGAGCTGGTCGATTTCGTCGTCGGCCGTGTCTGCGACCATCTCGGTGTCGCGCACCAGCTGTTCCGCCGCTGGGGGGACGGCCCGGTTGAAGGCGGCAGCGGCGCTCACTAAGATCAACCTTGGTCAGCTTAACCGCTGTAGCAGTGAGGGGTGCGGATGCGGCACGTGTTGTCGGCTTTGGTCCACAATCAACCAGGGGTGCTGGCGCACGTCTCCGGCATGCTGGCATCGCGCGGCTTCAACATCGACAGCCTGGCGGTCGGCGAAACCGAGGATCCGCAGTTGTCGCGCATGACCTTCGTGGTCCACGGCGACGACGCCGAGCTGGAGCAGGTCCGCAAGCAACTCGACAAGATCGTCACCATCGTGCAGGTGCAGGACATCAGCAGCGAGAACTACGTCGAGCGCGACCTGATGCTCATCAAGGTCAAGGCGTCGGCGGCGCAGCGCGTGGAGATTTCGCTCCTGGTAGAGATGTTCCGCGGCCGTGTTGTGGACGTGAGCCTGACCGACCTGATGATCGAGATTTCCGGCCAGGAGAGCAAGATCGAGGCGTTCATCGAGCAGATGCGCCCCTACGCCATTCTGGAGCTGGCCCGCACCGGCCGCATCGCGTTGGTGCGCGGCACGCCCAGCAAGGGAGACGTGCTATGACCACTCCGTCGCCGACGACGACCGCCAAACCGCTGCTCCCGGCCACGCGCGAGGCGCTGGCGCGACTGCAACCGGGCCAGCGCCTCCGCATCACGCAGCGCGTCAAGGTCGGGCAGAAGGTCTGGACGACGACGGTGACGGGCGTGTTTCGCCACAGCGGCAGCCTGGTCACCGGCCTGGCCACGCAGCGTCTGCCGGTGGACGAGATCATCGTGCCGACCGTTCACTTCACCAAGGACAACGGCGAACTGGCCAGCGTCACCCTCGACGAGAACACGCAAATCGAGATCGTGTCGTGAGCGCCGGTGGAGGGAGGCCATGCGGGTCGAGTGTGCCGACTGCGGCCGTACCCTGGAGTTCTCAGGCGTGCGGCCCTCGTTCTGCGGCTACTGCGGCAAACCGCTGCCCCCCTCCGGCGGCGACGCGACCACGCCGTTCGAGTACACCCCCACCGGCACGCGCACCGGCGACGCCCCCGCCCCGGATTACAGCGACCTGCCGCCGGAGGTGCGCGGCTACCGTCTGCTCGGTCTGCTCGGCGAGGGGGGCATGGGTTCCGTCTACCAGGCCGAACAGCTCGCCTCCGGCCGCCGCGTGGCGCTGAAGCTCATCGCGCCGCAGTACGCCGCCTCCGCCACCGCCGTGGAGCGCTTCCGCCAGGAGGGCCGCCTGGCCAGCCTGATCGCGCACCCGCGCTGCGTCTTCGTGCTCGCCGCCGATGAGGACGCCGGCCGGCCGTACATCGTCATGGAACTGATGCCCGGCGAAACACTGCAGGAACTCGTCGAGCGCCACGGGCCGCTGCCGCAGGCCGAGGCAATTGCCAGGATCCTCGACGTGATCGACGGCTTGCAGGAGGCGCACCGCCTTGGCGTTATCCACCGCGACGTGAAGCCGTCCAACTGCTTCGTGCTGAACGATGGCCGCGTCAAGGTCGGCGACTTCGGCCTGGCCAAGTCGCTCGTACAGGCCAGCAGCCTGACGCGCACCGGCACCTTCCTGGGCACGCTGCTTTACGCCCCGCCCGAGCAGATCAAGGGCGAGGCCATCGACGTGCGCGCCGATGTGTATTCCGTGTGCGCCACGCTGTATTTCCTGCTGACCGGCCGCGCCCCGTACCAGGGCAAGGACGCCGCCGCGACGCTGGCGCGCACCGTCTCCGAGCCGCCGCCGCCGTTGCGCTCGCTGCGCCGCGACGTGTCGCCGGCGCTGGAGAAGGTGGTGCTGCGCGGCCTGGGCCGGCAGCGCGAGGAGCGCTGGCGCGACCTGGAAGAGTTGCGGCAGGCGCTGCTGCGCTTCGCCCCGGGTGAGTTGCAGCCAGCGGGCTTCGCGGTGCGCCTCGGCGCCTTCGTGCTGGACTTCCCGTGGTTTTTCCTGCTGGGGGCGTTGCTGAATTTCGCGACCGCGCAGTGGTGGGGCCAGACGGCGCCGCGGTACATCTTGCCGGTGCTGGCCATGCGGCTGGCGCAGTTCGTGCCGTGGTGGTTCCTGGACGGCTGGCTCGGCTGGTCGCCGGGCAAGTGGCTGCTGCACCTGCGCGTCTGCACGCCGGCGGGCGGCGATCCACCGGGCCTGGGTCGAGCGGCCCTGCGCACCCTGGCCTTCTACACCTTCCTGTGTCTGCCCGGCGACCTGCTCGGCCTGGCCCTGGCGCCGTTTCCGGAGACGCTCGGGCTGGCGTTCGGCATATTGATCTGCCAGGTGCTGAGCTGCGTGGCCCTGGTGGTGACGATGCGGGCACGCAACGGCTACCGCGGGCTGCACGAGTGGCTGAGCGGCACGCGCGTCGTCCGGCTGCCGCGCGCGAGTGGCGGCGGCCGCTGAAACCGCGGCGGCCCAACGTGGACGGGGTGCCGGTCGCGGCGGACATCGGCTTACCAGAGCGGCTGGGGCCGTTCGTGGTGCGCGGCTGGCTGGGCGTGCAGGACGCGGCGGACCTGCTGCTCGGCGAAGACCCGTCGCTGGGGCGATCCGTCTGGCTGCGCGTGACGGGGCCGGACGGTGAACGGTTGTCGGAAGCGCGGCGGCTGGTGAACCGAGCGTCGCGACTGCCGTGGCTGACCTGTGGGACGCACCTGGGCCAATCGTGGGACGCCTTCCTGGCGCCGGGGGGTCGGCCGCTGGCGGAACTGGTGGACCGCCGGGTGCCGCTGACCTGGGGCGAGGCGCGGCCCCTGCTGGCGCAGCTGTGCGAGGAACTGGCCGCGGCCCGCGCCGACGGCTCGCTGCCGCGAACGCTGGACGTGGCCCAGGTGTGGGTGCAGCCGAACGGCCGCCTGCAACTGCTGGACGCCCCGCTGTCCGGCGCGGCGCCGCCCCCGCCGAGGAACTGCCGGACGAGGAAGACCTGTTGCGACTGGTGCGGGCGACGGCGGTGCTGGCGCTGGAGGGCGAGCCGCCGCGGCTGGGGCCGCGCCAGCACGTCCGCGCCCCGGTGCCGGCGCCGGCGGCCCAGGTGCTCGACCGGCTGGTCGGCGGTCCCCGAGCGTTCGCCAGTGTCGCCGAGGTGCAGCGCGAACTGGAGGCGCTGCAGGGGCAGCCCACTCAGGTCAGCCGGGCGCAGCGCGTCGCCCACCTGGGACTGCTGGGCGCGGTGCTGGCTGCGCCGTTGATGATGCTGTTCTGCCTGCGCTATTTCCTGCTCGCGATCAGCATGGCCCATGCCCAGCAGGGCATCGCCGCCATCGACCGTGCCGAGGCAGTTCTGGTTCATGGCGAAGGCACAGCGGCGGATCGGGCCGTTGTGGAGGAGTGCGACCGCGAGCACCTGACCGCTCCGGACGGCACCTACTGGTTTCACGCGCTGACGGAGCGGCGCCGCCAGCTGCGCGAGGAGTTGAAGGGCTGGGAGGATTTCGCCGGCCCCGACCCGGTGGCCGTCGCCCTGGCCCGCTATCGCTTCCCGGAGGAACAATTGGCCGGGCCGTTTAACGTACCGCGCATCCGTCAACTGATGGCGGAAACCCCGGAACGGCGGCGAGAGTTCCGCGGCGTGATGGCGTTGAGCCTGTGCGTGACACCCGTGGTGTTCGTCGCCGGCTGCGTGCTCTGGGCGTTGATCTTCCGCGGCGGGCTGACGCTACGGCTGATGGGCATCAGCCTGCGGCGGCGCGATGGCCGGCCGGCGGCGCGCTGGCAGTGCGCCTGGCGGACGCTGCTGTTCTGGCTGCCGATCATGACGGCGCTGTGCCTGTCGCTGCTGGCCCTGACGCCCGGCCCGGAGTTCGCGGGCGTGGCGCTGATGTTGTGGGTGGTGGCCGCGGGCACCCTGGCCGGCTACGTGCCGCTGGCGCTGACGCGGCCGACGTGGTCGCTGCACGACCGCCTGGCCGGGACGTATTTGATGCCGAGCTAAACGTGGGGCAGACATTCCTGTCTGCCCCACGGAAGAGGGTCACTTGCGTCGCCACAGATGCGCCTCGGGCACGCCCAGCCGCGCCGCCGCCGCACGGATATCCGCGAAGAAGCGCGTCGCGTCGGTCGGATAGCCGGCGGTCGGCTTCAGCCCCGGGACGTGCCGCTGCCAGAATTCGTTGAACTGCGCCATCAGCACTTCGCGGACGTACTTGCTCAGCATCGACGCCAGCGCCACGCACAGGTGGTCCGCCTCCGCTCGCGGCTGGATCGTGAGCTGCACCGGCCGCTTCGCCCCCTGCAGCCGATAGACGCTGCGCAGCGCCCCTTCCTCGTTCGCCATCACGACACCATCCTCGAACGCCGGCTGCAACTGCGGAGCGTAATTATTGCGGCCGCCGTGCTTGTCCACGAAGAAATACAGGGCGTCCTCCGGCAGCGCCTGCTGGGCGGCGCGCACCAGTTCCGCCAGGGCAATCGCCAGCACGGTCCCCTTGCTGTCGTAGCGGTCGAGCAGTTCGTTGAAGCGCTTCGCGCAGACGATGACGCTGCGCACGAAGCCGACCTGCACCTGCCGCTCACAGCAGGTTCCGTGGAAGTGCTCGGCGGCCGTGCGCCAGTCCTCGGCCGCGGCCTGCAGCGGCAGCCCGGTGCCGCCGGCGTACCACAACTCTGCGGCGAGTTCATCAAGGTACTTCAGACAGTAGCGGTCGAGAAAATCCGCGACGCTGAGCGGCCTGGCGTCGGGGCACAGGGCGGGCCAGACCGCGGCCTCCAGGTTGCGCAGCGGTTTGGCGCCGGCGTGGACGAGTTTCGAGTCATCGATGAGCAGGCGGTCGCGGCCGTGGCGTTCGCCGTGGCGGCGCACCGCCGGCTGCAACGCTTCCCAGAGGTTCGCGGCCGTCAGCGGCTCCGGCACGCGGAAGGCGACGGCCGACATGACGAAGGGGCCGAGGTTGGGGCCGTAGCCCGCCTCATCAACGCCGATGATCCAGGGCATGAAAAGCTGCCTCCGTGCGCTCGGTTGAACGGGGGAGCGACCTTTGCTATTGTAGCCGCACCGCCAACCCCAAAGGAGGAGCAGCCCCATGATGACTGACAACATTTTCCTGAAGATCATCGAGAAGAAAATCCCGGCGACCATCCTTCACGAGGACGAGCACTGCGTGGCCTTCCGCGACGTGAATCCGCAGGCCCCCGTTCATGTGCTCATCGTCCCGCGAAAGGTCATCGCCACCCACGACGATCTGACGCCGGCGGACGCCCAGCTCGTGGGCCACCTGCACCTGGTCGCGGTACAACTGGCCAAACAGCTCGACCTCGGCAAGGGCTATCGCCTGGTGCTCAACTGCCGCGAGCAGGCCGGTCAGACGGTGCCGCACCTGCACCTGCACTTGCTGGGCGGCCGGCCGATGGGATGGCCGCCGGGCTGAGGGTGGCGAGCGGCGCGGCGTCAGCCCGCTGGTGTTGAGAACTACCGGCGGGCTGACGCCGCGCCGCTCGCCGCGTCCAACGCTTTTCGAGGATTTCTCCAGGGCATGCTCGACCTCATCCCCGTACTGGACGTGCAGGGCGGCGTGGTGGTGCGCGGCATCGCTGGCCGCCGCGCCGAGTACCGGCCCGTCGTCAGCCGCCTGACGGCCAGCGCCGAGCCGCTGGCGGTCGCGGCGGCGTTTCGCGCACACTTCGGCCTGTCGCGCTGCTACCTGGCGGACCTGGACGCCATCGCGGGCGATCCGCCGGCGCTGGGGCTGTATGCCGCCCTGCACGCGGCCGGCTGCACGCTCTGGGTGGACGCGGGCGTGCGCACGGCCCGGGGCGCGGCGCCGCTGGTGGCCGCCGGCGTGGACACGGTCATCGCCGGGCTGGAGACGCTGGCCGGGCCAGAGGTGCTGGCGGAGTTGTGCGGCACGCTCGGCCCGGAGCGCGTGCTGTTCTCACTGGACCTCAAGTCCGGTCAACCGCTGGCCGCCGCGACCACCTGGCCGGAGCGCGACCCGGCGGCACTGGCGGCGCGGGCGGTCGGCCTGGGTGTGCGGCGCGTGCTGGTGCTGGACCTGGCCAGCGTTGGCGTCGGCGGCGGCACCGGCACGGAGGCGCTGTGCCGGCAACTGGCGGCGGACCATCCCGAAGTGACGGTGGTTGCCGGTGGCGGCGTGCGCGACGTGGTGGATCTGCGGCGGCTGGCGGCGGTGGGGGTGCGCGGCGTGCTGCTGGCGTCGGCGCTGCACGACGGCCGCATCACGGCGGAGCAACTGGCGAAGTTCACGAAACAATGACGGGGCGGCGCGCCAACCGGACGCGCCGCCCCGCTTTCAAGTCGCTCAGCCATTCGCGGCCTGGATCAATTCATTCACCTTGGACTGCATCTTCACCATCCACACCAGCATCATGATGTAACCGATTGGCATGGTGCAGCAGATCACGCTCAGAACCATGGGCGTCAAGGGGTCGGAAAGATCGGGTTCCAGGCCGTACCGCTCGCACTGCTCGTTGATCCGCGTCGCCAGCCGCCGGTACACGAGCCAGATGCCGTAGAACATATTCAGACCTGGCACAAGCAACAGGATGAGCGTCTTGCTAAAGTTGGGGTCGTCCTCGCGTTCCACGGGCAGTTTATCGTGGATCGTGGCGATGTGGATGAGGGGGTAGATGCCGAAGGTAACCATCCCAAGCAGGATGAGCATGCCGGGGCTCACTTCCTTGAGATCGCGAATGTCTCCGCCGCCGCCACCACCACCGCCGCGCTTCTTCTTGCGCGGACGGTCGTCCTCGTCCTCATCCCGGCGACGGCGGCCGACGGGCTGTTCTTCCTCAATCTCCTCCTCGTCGCGCGGCCGGCGCGGCGGCGCCTTGGGTGCGGCGGCCGGCGCCGGCGGCGAACCGGCCTTGAGTCCCGGCACCTTGAGCACCGTCTGACAGCCGGGACACTTGACGCTCTTGCCTGCCCACTCGTCCTTGGCTTGCAAGGTTTTGCCACAAGAACAGGTCACCATGATGGCCATGCAGGGATCTCCAGCAACGATTTCACGCGGGCTGTGCGGTGACAGCCATGAGAACAAAGTCGATGACGCCAGGCAAGCAGCTTTTTCGAGGACGACCCCGGCCGCCCCACCGGGATGGGCCGGTTCAGGGCGGCCTGGGGACGAGGCCCTTGTCCTCTCCTCCCATAGACACCGTGCCCCGGAGGCGGGCGCGGGCAGGGCAAAAAAATCGCTTGGGGTGCCACGAGAACCGGGGGGAGTACGGTCGAAGGGCACGGGCATCAAGGGAGGTTAGAAAAGAGGATACAACCTCGGCCGCCGATCCGCAAGCCCCCCGCTTCTTTGCTGCCGCTTGCGGCTTAGCGCACGATCTTCGTCTTGGCCAGCGCCTTGCGTAGCTGTTGCATGCCAGCGTCGTTGATCTTCGTGCCCACCAGATGGAGCGACTCCAGCTGCGTCAGCGTCTGCAAGTGCCGCACCGCTGCGTCGCCGACCGGCGTGCCTTCCAGGTCCAGGCGCTTCAGCCCCTTCAGCGCCTTCAACGCGGCCAGGCCCGCGTCACTGACCTTCGTGTCAAACAGGTGCAACTCCTGCAGGGCAGCAAAATGCTTCAACTCCTTGAGACCCTCGTCGCCAACCGCCGGGCCGCTCAGGCGAAGCGTTTGCAGGTGCTTCAGTCCCTTCAACTGGGCCAGTCCCGCGTTGGTGACCGACGTGCTCGTCAGGTCGAGCGCGCGAAGGTTGACCAGCGGCTGGAGCGCCTTGAGCCCCGCGTCGGTGACGGCGGTGTAGCTCAGGTCCAGCGCCTGAAGCCGCGTCAACGTTTCCAGGTTCGCCAGGCTGGCGTCGTTGATTTTGGGGCCGCCCCCACCGCCGCCGAACTTGCCGCCGAACTTGCCGCCGCCCTTGCCGCCGCCCTTGCCACCCTTACCGCCCCCGCCTTCGCCGAGCCGGGCGTCGCGCAGGTCGAGTTGCTCCAGCTGCGTCAGCTCGCCGAGCCGCTTCAGAGCGGCGCCGTTGATGGTGGCACTGGTCAGGTCCAGGTGGCGCAGCGTCTGGAGCGGCTTCAGTTCCTCCAGGGCCTTGTCGGAAAACACGCCGACGAAGAAGCTGACCTGAAAGACCCCCGTTTTGTCCGCGAGCGCCCGGCCGCCGACCTTCTTGAGGTCCGCGACGATCCGTTCCTGCTCCTGCTTGTCCGGCTGCGCCGCGCCGCCCCCGGCACGGCCAGCCCGACCGCCATCGCCGCCACCACCCAGTACCTGACCATGATTGCCCCCGTTCATTCAGCCGCTGGCGCCTTCTCTTTCGCGGCGCCTCCCTGATAATAACCCCGACCAACCCGCATCGTCCCGTTCCGCACGCAAGGGCATCCCCGTGACCACCGCCGTCCTGCGACCGCCGCCGTCCGACCCGGCGCCGCTCTTTGACCTGTTCCGCGGCAACTTCGCCACCGAACTGCTCACCGCCGCCAGCGCTCACCTGAACGTCTTCGGCCGCCTCGCCGCGTCCGGCCCACGGTCGTTCGCCGACCTGGGCGCCGACCTCGGTCTGCAACCGCGGCCGCTGCAGGTGCTGCTGACCGCCTTGCAGGCGTTCGCTCTGCTGCGGCACGACGGCGGCCGCTACGACCTGACGCCGCTGGCGCGCACGCATCTGGTGCCCGGCGGCGACCACGACATCAGCGGTTACCTGAACCTGGTGGCCGAGAGCGCCGGCGTGCGCGACATGGTGGAGCGGCTGCGCAGCAATGTGCCGGCGGGCGCGCAGGACGAGCAGCAGGGCGCTGCCTTCATCTACCGCGAAGGGCTGGAATCGGCGATGGAGCGCGAGCAGAGCGCCCGTCACCTGACGCTGGCACTGGCCGGTCGCGCGCGCAACGTCGGCCCGGTCCTGGCCCAGCAATACCCGCTGGCGGACGCGCACCGCCTGCTGGACGTGGGCGGCGGCAGCGGCCTGTACAGCGTCGCCTGGCTGCAACGGCACCTGGGGCTGCGGGCCGTCGTGTGGGACCGGCCGGAGGTGCTCAAGGTCGCCGCGGAGCTGGCCGCGACCCACGGCGTCGCGGAGCGGTTGGAATGTCAGCCCGGCGACATGTTCACGGACCCGGTGCCGGCCGGCTGTGACGTGGTGCTGTTCTCCAACGTGCTGCACGACTGGGATGTGCCGCAGTGCCGCGAATTGATCGGCCGCACCGCGGTGGCGCTGCCGGCGGGCGGCCGGTTGCTGATCCATGACGTGTTTCTGAACGACACGCTGGACGGTCCGTTACCGCTGGCGCTGTACTCGGCGGCGCTGTTCACGCTCTCGGAGGGCCGGGCCTACAGCGCGGCGGAGTATCGCGACTGGCTCAGCGCGGCCGGGCTGACGCCGGGCGCGGTAGTGCCGACGCTGATTCATTGTGGCGTGCTGCCGGCCCGGAAATGAGCGCAAGACCGTGATCGCTGTCTTCGTTCATAGTACCGCCTTCAGGCAGAATCAGCGTCTCGGATTCCGCCTGAAGGCGGTACTACGAACGAAGACGCCCCCTTTCCGCCACTATTTGCTTTTGGGCGGCAGTGGGGTGGGTCCCTGACGCAGTTCGCCCAGGTAGCGGTCGTTGCCGGTGGTCGGGATGACGCGATACCACACGTTCTCACCGGGGCGGAAGCCGGTGGCGGCCAGACCCAGGTTCAGGCTCTGGCTCTGACGGTCGAAGTAGCGCGTGAAGCGGCTCACGCGGTACATCTGGTTCACGATCTGATTGCCCTCGACCGAGCGGATGGTGATGAAACCGGTCTTGGGATTGATGTTGACAATTTGGCCGCGGATTTCCGGGCCGAGTTTGACCGGCGCCGGTGGTTGAACGGCCGGGTTCTGGGCCGCGACCACCCCCGCCGTCAGCAACAGGCCGACCACCACACACGGCAGCATTCGCTTCATGGGAAACCCCTTTTGCTCTGCTCCACATCTGTGCATCCCTCCCGGCATGGCGCCGGGACTTCACCTGAATGAGAAGTTTTGCAAACGGGGTGCCGCTAGCGCTTGAGACCGCCTGTTTTACGGCGTGAACCTCGACAAACACGAACCCCGTTTTTAGTTTCGCGCGCGCGCGCGAAACTAAAAACGGGGTTCTAATTGGGCGCCAGTTCCTAGCGCACGCCATCACGGTAGCCGGTCTTGTACGGCGCCGGGTCGATCACATCAGGGAAGCCATCGCCATCGCTGTCGCGCAGGTACGGCAGGTCCAGCCCGTACGCCTGCCGCACGTTCACCAGGGCGCGCGACACAATCGGCTCGCCACGGATGTTGCGAATCGGCCCTTCGATCTTGCCCGGCACGCGGAACAGCCATTCCGGGTTGAACCGCTCCAGGCCCGTGTCCATCTTCTGCACGATGAAGTGGTCCGAAATGATGCCGTCGCCGTTCATGTCGCAGGCCAGCTGGTCCGTCTGGTACAGCACCAGGCTCTGCAGGAAGCAGACCACCTGCTTCTGCTCCGCTTCCGACAGCTTCTTGTAGGCGTTGCGCGACGCCAGGGACTCGCCGCCGTGACGGCGGATCACCGCGTCCAGGTCGAGGCTGGCGCCGTCGTGGCCGTACGGCGCCGTGGTGCCGACGCCCCACAGCGGCGTCGTCCGCCACTGCTTGACGAGGCTGCCGTCGAACTGCATCTGGTAGAACTCCGGCCCCACGTCGTGGTACTTGAAGTCGCTGTAGATGCCCTTGACGGTGTATGCCCCGCGCCGCGGGATCGTGCGCTTGCCCACCTTGTCGGCCAGGTAAACGACCTTGCCCTCCAACCGCTCCGTTTTGTCGTTGTAGCCTACCTGCAGCTCGAAGAAGCGGCGGTCGCCGTCGTAGCGCTGCGTGTAGTCCTTCGCGCCCGGGTTGTGGGCGTGCAGGTGCCAGTCCGGCACGTGGCAGCTGGCGCAGCCAATCGCGTGGAATAGCTTCTCGCCGGCAAGCGCATCCTTCGTGATGCGGCCGCGGGCCGGGGCGGGGTGGTTGAGCAGATACCACTCGGTCACGTCGAGGTCGCCCTCGGTCAGTTCCTCGCAGTAGCCGTCGCGGTCGGGGTCGTCCAGGCTGATGCCGGTTGGCCCCTTCATGCCGCCGCGGTCCTTGCCGGCGGCGGTCACGAACTGCTGCGCCCCCGCGTTGGACACCAGGGCCAGGGCGTCCTTGTTGGGGCTGGTGAATGTCGTCGGATCGCACGCCTGCAAGCCGGAATGGATGTCGAACGGCGCCGACGAGAACGCCCGCAGCGTGGTCGAGAGCGGCGGCCGGAACGGCAGATACAGGTTGCCGAAGCCGAACACCTGCACCTCAAAGGTGTAGCCGGCCACCTCGGGGTACTTCAGGTTCTTGGCGAAGGCGATGCGCTGGCCGTTTTTGTCCACGAAGATCGGGTAGAAGATCGGGTTGAGGTCGGGGAAACCGTTGCCGTCCAGATCCTCGAAGCTGCCGTAGTCGATCTCGACGCGGCCCGGCGTGCCCGGCGGCAGGTTGGCCAGGACCAGCCGCTTGCCCCTGGCTTCCTCGAAGCTGATCCAGCCATCGCGGTTGGTGTCGGCGCTGGCCAGCGCCTGCAGACGCATCTGGAGACCGATCATTTCCTGCAGACCGCCGCCGAACATGTGCGGCGTGTTGCGACCGGTGCCGCCGTTCTTGGCCATGGTCTGACCGGCGCCAGCGTCGCGGTACGGGACGTTGTGGCAGGCACCGCAGGAGTTGGCATGGCTGCGGTCCATCATTTTGCTGGCGCCGTCGGCCAGCAGCGGCCCCTCGATCTTGCCGGCGTCGCCGTACACGCCGTCGCGCTCGCGGAAGTTGCGCTGCGTCAGGCTCTTGCCCCACAGGTAGCCGAGCCACGGATCGATCTGCTGCAGATACATCGAGCCGCCGACCAAATGAGGATCGGTGGTGTGGACGACGCGGATGCGCGGGTTTTTGATCGACAGGCCGGAGAGGTCGCGCGGCGTATCGATGGGGTTATCGAGGGAATGGCCGGAGCGCTCGGACTGCTGGCCGCGGAGGCCGAGGACATGGCCGACGTAGAGCGCAGCCGCAAGGCCGGCGATGAAGCCGCAGGCCAGCAGACAGGATCGTTTCTTCATGGGGTGCTCCGTATAAAAGCCTCTCGTCGGGCGGCCGCACTGGAATGGCCGCGGTTGCCCGGGTTGTCGTCAACTGAAACCGTTGCCGGAGGGGATCCTTCATGGTTGAGCGTAAAAGCGAACTGAAACGCCGTCAACAGCGCAAGCTGAAAATGCGCAAGCTCAAGGCGAAGTTGGCCGCCGCCAAGGACGGCCACAGCCGCGAGCAGATTTTGAACAAAATCCATCGCATTAGCCCGTGGTGGCTGGAGCCGCAGCAGGCGTGAGCGCGGCGGTTTGGTCGGAGCCCGAGCGCCAGCGCGGGGCAGCGCCTGCCCCGCGCTGGCGCTCGGGCTCCTTCAATCATTCGACGAGGCCGCCCAGCTTTCGGATTGCCAGGAATCGGTTAGCTACCCGCCAAACCACCATGCCTCGACCGCCAGCAGGATCGCGAAGCCGGTCAGCGCCATGCACGCCCGGCAGGCGTTGAACTTCACCATCACGTCGCGCACGCTCAGGCGGCAATACTCCTTGACGAGCCAGAAACCGCTGTCGGCCGGCTGCGTCATGAACGTGACGCCGTTGGCGACCGCCAGAATCAACAGCGTTTCGCGCCCGGCAGCCGCGCCGCCAGGCCCGCCAGCAGTGCCGACGCCGTCAGGATCGCCGCCGTCGCCGAGCCCAGCGCCACGCGCACCAGCACCGCGACCACGAACGCCACCGCCACCGGCGTCAGCGGCAACGCGCCCGCCTGCTCCGCGATGTACCGGCCGGCCCCGGTCGCCTGGATCACCTCCTTGAAGCCGCCCGCGGCGCCGAACAGGAACAGCATCGAACCCACGTCGTTCAGGCCGTCGCCGGCCAGCTGCGCCAGCCGCTCCGGTCCCAGGCCGCGCCGCCAGCCGAGCAGCCAGAACGCCAGGCCCGTCGGGATCAGCAGCGCCATCGTCTGGTGGCCGAGGAACTGCAACCAGTCCACCGGCCGATGCGTCAACACCGCCAACCACGGCGGCGCGTCGGCGCGGGCGATCAGTGGCTCGGTCAGCGCCGCGGGCAGATGATGCAGATCGGCCAGCAGTTTCGCCCCGAAGCCGAGCAGGCTGAGCCCCAGCGGCAGCGTCACCACCAGCACCGCGACCGCGAACGATGGCGGCGGGGTCGCGGGCTTGCCCAGCACCTGCGTGTCGTCCTCGGCCGCCTCCGCCCTCGGAGCGGCAACGAACTGCTGCCGCGCCCACCAGCGACCGGGGCCGAACCAGCCGACCAGCACCACCGGCACGCCCATCAGGGCGCCGAACACAATCGTCTCGATCATGATCGTGCTGCCCGGTTTGTCGCCGCCCAGGTTGGCCACGGCGCCGACGATGCCGGGGTGTGGCGGCACCAGGGAGTGCATCGTCGCCAGGCTGAAGATCAGCGGCAGCGCGAACCACAGCAGCGACCGGCCTGTGTCGCGCTGCAGTCGATACATGATCGGCATCAGCAGCAAGAAACCGACGTTGAAGAGGACCGGGATGCCGATCAGGTACGAGGCAACCAGGACCGCCAGGGAGGCCCGCTGAACCCCGAAGGCGCGGACGAGGGTGCGAGCGATGACCTCGGCGGCGCCGGAGGCGTCGAGGACGCGGCCGAGCATGGCGCCCAGTGCCAGGATGATGGCGACACTGGCGAGGATGTCGCCGATGCCCTTGCCGACGGCGCCGACCACCGTCAAGGGCGGCAGTCCCGCGGCCAGGCCAAGGCCGAGGCTGACGAGCAACAGGGCCACGAACGCCTGGAACCGGTAGCGGATGATGAGCACCAACAACGCCACCAGGGCGGCGGCGGTGCAGACGGCAGGCCAGGCATTCATGGGTGGGGAGGGGGGTCCTTTTCCCGATTTATCGGTTCGCAATGACAATCGTGAAGGCGTGGTCGATCAACCGGCCGCCGCTCCGCAGGACGACGCGCACGTCCGCCTCCGGGCCGGGGAAGTTCGCGGGCACCTGCCACGTGATCTCGCCCTGCGGACTGATTTGCATGCCCGGCGGGTGCGTGGCCAGTTCGTAACCCACGCCGCCCGCGCGCTGGCGCACGTCCAGGGCGTAGCGGTAGGGGTCGCCGCGCCGCGCCGCCTGCACCGGCCGCGACGCCACATAGAGGTAATCGACGTTGGCCTTCTTGAACGCCGCCTCCGGGTCGAAGCGGTGCAGCACCATCTCCTCGCCGTTGCCGCGGATCGTGATGATGACCTTCGCGTCCGGGACGAAATGCACGCGCCGGTCGAACGGCAGCGATGCCCGCAGTGGTGCCTTCGGTTCGTCGAGACCGTCGAGGTTCAGCTTGACCAGCGGCTTCGCGAAACCGGGCAGGTGGACTGGCACGCCGCCGGGCGGGATGCGCGGCTGACCGGGGCCGGCGTTGAGGAATTGCAGGTACATCGTGCCGTGCGCCGCGGGGACACAGTTGCCGCTGTTCCCCACCAGCAGCTTCAGCCCCGGGCTCAGGGTGTCGTGGTTCGTGAACACGCGGCGGCCGTCCGCGCTCGGCAGCGGATAACTGCCGTTGCCGGCGTAGCGTTTGAGTTCGCCGCGCGCCACCGCGCACGCCTGGATGACGCCGCCGGCGTTCGGCTGACAGGTGAACAGCCGGCCGTTGGACGATGCGCGCAGGAACAGCTGCGGAGTGATGTCGAAAATGCCCTGTGGGTTGAGCGGCAGCGGAATGCGTTTGGCGCCGTCGCGCACGTCAAAGAACGCCGTTTCGCCGAGCCGCGACAGGTCGAGGCCGGTGACGACCAGTGGTCCCGCGGACGCCGAGCCCATCGCCACGGCGAACGGCGGCACCTTCATATCCAGCTTGACCTTCGCCCCGCGGGTCAGGTCCGGCAGCCGAAAGATCTCGGCGCTGGACTTCTCCGGGTAGACGACGATCAGCCGGTCCGCGCCGGCCGCGATCAGCACCTGGTCCTCGGGCTCGACCTCCGCCTCCTTGACGAAGGCGCACTTGCTCACGTCGAAGACGCTGACCTTGTGCAGGCTGAGGTGGAAGAAGACGAGGTAACGGCCGCCGCCGCCGACCACCGCGGCGCTGGCCATTGCCGGCAGTTTGAGGACAACCTGTTCGTCGGCGAGCGTGGCCGGCGTGATGACCAGGGCGGCCGGTGGTGGCGGCGGCAGCACCGGGAACGGCGTCGCCACAGGCTTCTCCCTGGGGAACTGGTCGATTGGGTCGAACTTCTCGTCCTCTTTTTCCTTCTTCTCGGGCTGCTTCTGTTCCTTCTTCTCGGGTTCGTCCCGGGGGGGATTCGGGGCCGGCTTTTCTTTCCCCAGCGGCGCCGCCTTCTTCGCGGCCTCCGTGCTCGGGCTCGTCGAGACGGGCGTCATCCAGAACACCACCAGCAGAACGACACCGCCACAGGCGAGCAGGACGCACACGGCGGCCAGGCCGAGGACCACCCACACGACCGGGAAGCCGCCCGCGGACGGTCGCGGTTGCCGGGGCGGCAGTTCCGGGGCCGTTCGCGGCGCGGCGGGCAACCGGCCGGGCTGGGTCTGCACCTGCCGTGCGGCGGCCGGGACCGGAGCGGGCACCGCGGCCGGGGGACGCGCGGCGATGGCCTGGGGCGGTGCGGGCGTGCCGTTGGTGGTGTCGGGAATGCGGAAGGGCTGCTGACAGCCGGGACAGCGGACCTGTTTACCGCGAGCGGTGTCGGGAACCTGGCTGGCCGCCCGGCAGGCGGGGCAGTTGACGATGAGCATGACGGCGGCACCCTGAGAGAAAGAAACGCCCGGCAGACGACCGGGGGTGCGCCCATTTTACAACATCCGCGCGTCGCGGTCAGCGGCCCTTCTTGTCCGCCGCTTGCGGCTGAGCGCATGAAGCGCGCCAGGCCGCAAGCGGCAGACAAGACAGTTCACAGCGATTTCAGATACGCAATCAGATCGCTCAGTTCCGCGTCGGTGAGTTCGCCGCGGCCGGTGACGCGCTCGGGGTTGTGGTCGCCGCGCAGCGCCTCCTCCAGCGTCTTCGCCCGGCCGTCGTGCAGCAACAGCACGCGATCATACACGCCCAGCAGCGACGGCGGATTGTAGCCCTTGTACTGGTCCGTGCGCTTGCCGGTGCCCACGTCGTGGACGCGGCCGTCGGTGAAGTACGGCCCCGAGTGGCAGCGCACACAGTCCGCCTTTTTGCCCTTGAACACCTGCGCGCGCGCCGCGCCGCCTCGGTCAGACTGCCGTCGCGGTTGCGGTGCGGGTTCGGCGGCACCGCCAGCGTCTCGAAGTAAGCGAGCAGCGCGTCCACGTCCGCCGCGCTCGGCGGCCGTTTGCCGAGCATCGTGTCCTTGAGCGATTTGCTCATGGCCGCGCGCAGGTCCTTCTGCCAGCCGTGCCACGTCCACGGCCCCGTCTTCGTCACGTTGCGCAGACTCAGCACCGTCTTGAACGTGAATGACACATAACCGTCGTTCTTCGTGTCCATCGCCGCCGCGTTGGTGTGGCCCTCGTAGTGGCAAGTGTGGCAGCTGTACCACTGATCCAGCGACCGCTTGCCGTCATAGAAGATCGCCTCGCCCTTGCGTGCCAGCGATGGCTCCTTCGGGCCGCCGAGCGCGATCGTCCGCGCCACCGCCTTGCCGGGCACGTCCACCACCTGCACGCAGTTGAGTAAATAGTTCGTCACATAAACATGCTTGCCGTCCTTCGCATAGCGCACCGCCATCGGCCGGCCGCCGAGGTCGATGCGGTAGTGGCGGCTTTTGTCCTTGAGCAGTTTGGCGTCGATGTGATCGCCGGGGCCGCCGTAATCCTGGAACGGCAGCCCCGCCGTCTTGTAGACCAGCAATTCCTGCGTGCCGGACGCGGCGCTGACCAGCCACTGCTCGTCCGGGCTCAGCGCCAGGCCGTGCGGGTCGGCCACCGCCAGCCCTTGCGGGTCCAGCGAAATCGCCTCGCGGCGGGCCGGGCCGTCCAGCCGAACGCGAGCGATACGGCTCGCCAGCACCCAGCCGATGCGAATGTTGTTCGGCGTGATCGGGTTGTAGCGGTACACCATCCACGGAAAGTAAACGTACTTGCCGTCTCTGGAAATCTGCATCTGGCCGAGGTTGATGCCGCTGAACGCTTCGTCATAGAGCAGCTTGCGTGTGGCGGTGTCCACGACGGAGACGCCGCCGTCACCGTTGGCCCCGACCGCGAGCCGGCTGCCGTCCGGCGACACCGCCAGATAGCGCGGCCACTTGCCGACACTGATGCGGTCCACCACCTTCAGCGCCGCCAGATCGACCACCGCGATTTGATGCGCGGTCGTCAACGCCACATAGGCCAGATCGCCCTGCGGCGCCACCGCGACGCCGCGCGGCTCGAAGCCGAGGTAGACCGAGCCCGTCCGCTTGAGCGTTTCGCCGTCGAGTTGGAGCACGGTCAGGTCGTGGCTGAAGGTGCCGGTGACGACGGCGCGGCGCCCGTCCGGCGTCAGGGCGATGCCGCTGGGCCGCTTGCCGGCGGGCACTTCCGCGAGCACCTTGCCGCCGGCCACGTCCACGAGCGAGACGGTGTTGCTGGTCTGGTTGACGGTGAGCAGCCGCTGTTCATCGCCAGTGAGCACGAGGTCCACGGGCGAGCGGTCCACGTCGGCGGCGGGCTGCTGCTGGGGCGCCGGCGTCTGGCCGTGGACGAGGCCGAGGAGCAGCAGCGGCAGCAGGACCAGCAGGGCTCGGGGGCCGGTGGCGGTGGGCGGCGATGTGTAGTGGGTCACGGCAACCTCGTCGGCAGATGGTGGGACCGAAACGGCAGCGGGCCAGACAAGGTATCTTTTTACCCGCCGGACGCTGCCGGATCAAGCAAGCAGCTTCAGGTCAGGGGACTCCGAAGACGATTGTGCGAATTGCGGTGAGCCACTTATTTTCCCCGTTTTGCGGTGTTACGCTCTCCCATGATCCGCGGTTCGTTCTGATCAGAACTCGACGCGCAAGATTCCGGTCTCCACCCCTGAGGTTCCATTATGACGCACACGAGTCGTCTGGTGAGTGCTGTACTGCTGTCGCTCGCGCCGACGCTGCCACTGCCCGGGGAGGCAGGCGACAAGGGCAAGGAAGACCCCGTCATTGCCGGCATGAAGTTTGTCAAGGTGCCCAAAGGGACGTTCTGGATGGGCTGGGATAGCCAGGAAAAGAAGAGCAAGCAGGTCGAGATCAAGCAGGATTTCGAGCTGGCGGCGTACCCGGTGACGCAGGAGCAATGGGAAGCGGTCATGGGCACCAACCCCAGTTACTTTTCCCGGAAGGGCAAGGGGGTGGACAACGTTAAGAATGTTTCAGACGCCGACCTGAAGCGGTTCCCGGTGGAGCAGGTCTCCTGGGAGGACGCCCAGGAATTCCTGAAGAAGCTGAACGCCCGCGCGAAGGGCAAGGGCTGGGTGTACCGCTTGCCGACCCAGGCGGAATGGGAATACGCCTGCCGCGGCACGGCCACGAGCAAGAAAGATTGCTCCTTCGACTATTACCTCGACCGGCCGACAAACAACCTGTCGTCCAAACAGGCCAATTTCCGGGGCACCGACCCGGGCGGCAAGGCGGAGCGCGGGCCGTACCTCGGGCGGACGAGCAAGGTCGGCTCGTACCCGCCGAACAAGCTGGGCCTGTACGACATGCACGGCAACGTGCAGCAGTGGTGCGGCGATAAGTATCTGGGTACCTCATCCCCGGCGTACCGGGGCGGCAGCTGGATCGTGCCCGGCATGGACTGCACGGCGGCGTACATGCGCGGAGCGTTGCCGACGTTGCGCGTCAATTACATCGGGCTGCGCCTGGTCCGCGTCCCGTCCGGGACCGGGAAATGAGCGCCGCGGCTGGGCCGAGGCTCGATGGTTGCGTTTGCCAGGGACGCAGGGATCGTGTTCCGGCCAGCCGCAGCCGGCGGCTTCGGCGGCTGCCAACCGAAGAACGGGGCAACTCATGATAGTTCGCTGCACAAGCGGGGCAGTGCTCGTTCTGGTCCTCCTCGCGCTCGGGCGTGACTCGTTACCCCTGGTCGCCTCGCAAGAAAAAGACGCGCCGCAGAAAAAACGCCATGACCCCGAGAAGGAACTGGCCGCCCTGAAAGCAACCGTCAAGGAACTCGCGGAAGCCAACCGGAAGCTGGCCGAGCAACTCGACCGCCTGGCCAGAGAGCACGAACGTCTGAAGGCGGCATTCGCGAAGGAAACCGAGCAGGCGATCAAGGGCCGGGTCGCGCGGATCGAGGTCACCGAGCGTGCGGTGCTGTCCGCGAACCGGCGCGACCTGCGGTTCTTTGTGGCGACGGGGTCCACCGCGCAGCCGGTCGCGTGCCTCGCAGATTGCAGGGACTTTCCGTTGCCGACCGCCATCTTTGCGAAAGCCGGCAGCCACGCGGGGAGAAATGGCGTCCATGTCCATGTCGTCTTCCCAGGGCCTGCAACAAAAGGGGTCGTCGCCGTGAACATCTTTCAGGCCGCGATGGCACCAGGAGACCTTGCCGTCATTCCGGTGAAGTGATCGAGACAGCGGGGCGTGCCTCTTGTTTTCGGATTTTTGCGGTGTTACGCTCGACCGCGGAGAAGCGCGGGAACGCCGCGATGACATCCCCCTGACACCGCTGTACCGAAAACCCGGAGACTTCCGCCATGTTCATCATCTGGGGCTCGACGACGATCACCAGCAAGGTAACCGAGGGCGCGTTCTACTGCCCACGTTGCCGGGTCCATACCAGCTATGTGCAGCGACGGGTCAAGGAATTTTTCACGCTCTACTTCATCCCCATATTCCCGACACGCACCCTGGGCGAATATGTCGAATGCCGCGATTGTGGCGACAGCTTCCACCCGGCCATCCTGGAACACTCCGCGGCCGAGATCGAGGAACGGCAACGGCCGTGGACCTGCGTCGATTGCCAGGGCCTGAACCCGCCTTCGGAAATGCGCTGCCTGAATTGTCACGCCCGCCGCGTCCGTGTCGAGGAAGCCACCCCGGCCGCACCGGCCAGGGACCGGCAAACTTCGGAGACGTTTCGTGGGGCGCCGCCGCGGCCGACCCCACCCGCCCCGGCCCCCCCGCCCGCCGCGGGGCCGGACCTGGCCACGCTCATTGCGTCGAACAGGTGCAAGGATTGTGGGGTTGTCAACTCGCTGGTCGCCCTGCACTGCAAAAGCTGCGGCGTCCGGTTGCGTTCTTCCTGAACGGCGGCTGGTGGCGCGGCGGTTCCGTACACTATCCCGGTCACCCCACCACCCGGCGAAGAGAAAAGGAGGCCCCCATGCATCTGCCGACGCGCCGCCAGTTCCTGTCCACCGCCGTCGCCGCCGGCGCCGCAACCGCGCTGGCCGCCGCCCCGGCCATCGACCCGATCAAGCGTCCGGGGCCGTCGCGGCTGCACCTGAGCCTGGCCGCATACAGCTACAATCGTTACCTGCGTCTGAAGAACCCGATGCAGCCGGCGATGACGCTGGTCGAGTTCATCGACACCGCCGCAACCATGCCGCTGAATGCGGTCGAATTGACGGCGTATTACTTCCCACGGACGACACCGGAATACCTGGCGGACCTGAAGGGTCGCTGCACGCGGCTGGGCCTGGACATTAGCGGCACTGCGGTCGGCAACAATTTCTGCACGACGAACGCGGCCCGGCTCAAGGAGGAGATCGGCCACGTCAAGAACTGGATCGAGCACACCTCCCGGCTCGGCGGCAAGACGATGCGCGTTTTCGCCGGCAACGTTGAGAAGGGCGACAAGGAGGAGCGGGCGCACAACCAGGCGGTGGCGGCGCTGCAGGAGGTGAGCGAGTACGCGGGGCGGTTCGGCATTTACGCGGCGCTGGAAAACCACGGCGGCATCACCGCGACGCCGGAGCGGATGCTGGCGATCATCAAGGCGGTCAAGTCGAACTGGTTCGGCGTCAACCTGGACACGGGCAACTTCCACACCGCCGACCCCTACGCCGACCTGGCCCGCCTGGCGCCGTACGCGGTCGTGGTGCAGTTGAAGACGGAAATCCACCGTGCCGGCAAGCCGACCGAGGACGCGGACCTGAAGCGGCTCGTGGACATCTTGCGGCGGGTGAACTTCCGCGGTTACGTGGCGCTGGAGTACGAGGCCAAGGCGGACCCGCACAAGGCGGTGCCGGCGGCCGTCGCGGCGCTGCGGAAGTTGACGGACTGACGTCTGTGGTCCGTTGCAAGTTGGGTTGAAGCCCCGGTGCTTGTCCCCTGCTTGCAACGGACCCTGGACTAATAATCCGTCGTCGCCAACTGGCGGCAGGCAACCACGAGCATCAGCACACCGAAGCCGACCGAGGACAGCAGCGACCACCCCGGGTAAAACTGGCCCTCCTGCTGCAACCGCCGGATCACGTCCCAGCTGGACATCGAATCAAAGAACCGTGGCGTGCCGATGGCCTGTTCCAGTAATACGCCGAAGTCCACCGGTTTGGGCAGCAGCCAGTAGCCGGCCTCCGTCAGGGCGTTCGTCAACGGCGACAACCCCGCCCCGGTCGGCGCCAGGTAGTGCAGCACCGCCACGTAGTGGTGGCCCGCGTTCATCGCCCAGCACAGCAGCCAGAACAGCAGCGAACCGAACATCGTCGCCACCGTGCTCCGCGTCCACACCGCCAGCACCGTGGAGAAGGTGAACATCACCGCGAAATGCAGCACCAGCAGCGGCGCCGCCCACAGGTAGGCGTATTCCCATATGTCCGTACTCAGCCCCAGCGCCAGCCAGGTGCCGCCAAAGAACACCAGCACCTGGAAGGACACGAACGCCACCACCCCCAGGTACTTGCCCAGCAGGATGACCCAGCGCGGCGTCGGCTTGGTGAACAGCACCGACGCGGCACTCGGCTGCAGAAAGTCCGGCAGAAAACCCGCCGTCCAGACCAACGTCAGCAGCACGCCAAAGGTGCCAGCGACGTAGCTGGCCAGGATCACTTCCAGGAATTGCACTGCCTCCTCGCGGTGCCGGCCCTGCTCGACCGTGACGCTGCCGAACAGCAACCGCAGCTGTGTCGGGTTCGGGTTGCGACCGATGAATGGCTTGTTGTCCTTCGTGTACAGTTCGATGTCGTCCGGCAGTTTCTTCGACAGGCCGCCCTCGACACTGACGCCCAGGCAAAAGACGATGCACACGCCGCTGACCGTCAGCATCACCCAGAAGATGCGCGACGCCAGCGCCTGGCGGAACGTGTCGCGGATCAGCCAGTACAGCGCATACAGGACGGCGGAACCATTCACCACGGGGATGCGTTCTCCAGGATGTAGACTGGTTGGCAGCCTCTTTCACGTGGGGCAGATTTTCCAGCCTGCTCCACGTTACTTGACGGACTGGCGCTGGTACACGTCGCGCAGCGCCTCCTCCAGCGGTCGGTGACCGCCGGTGGCCGGGTCGCGCGTCAACTCCGCCGTCGGGCCGAGGAACACCAGACGACCGCCGACCAGCACGGCCAGGCGGTCGCACAGCAGTTCGACCTCCGACAGCAGGTGCGACACCAACAGGACGGTACGGCCGCGGCGGCGCTGCTCAGCGGTCAGGTCGCGGATCAGCTGGCGGCCGGACAGGTCCAGGCCCTCGCTCGGCTCGTCGAGCACCAGCAGTTCAGGATCGTTGACCAGCGCCTGGGCGACGCCGAGCCGCTGCACCATGCCCTTGCTGAAGCGCTGGATCGGCTCGTTGGCCCGATCCGCCAGACCGACCTGCTCCAGCAACCGCGGCACCCGCGCCTTGACCTCCGGCTCGGGTAGCAGGCTCAACGCGCCATAATACTCCAGCAGAGCCGCGGCGGTCAAATAGCGCGGGAAGGCGTGGTTCTCGTGGACGTAGCCGACCCGGGCCAGGGTGCCGCGGTCGGAGCCCGGTTGGCCCAGGCGGAGCACGCGCCCCGCGGTCGGCCGGCACAGCGACAGTAGCAGTTTCACCAGCGTGGTCTTGCCGGCGCGGTTGGGTCCGAGCAGACCGAACACCTCGCCCGCCTCGACGCGCAGACTGACGCCGTCCACCGCCCGCAGCTGCTGGCGGCCCAGCAGGCCCCGCGGATAGTCCTTCACCACGTCCACGAATTCCACGACGCTCACGAACACCCCCAACGGATTGCGGATTGCGGATTGAAAGACCTGAGTTCGTAGTACCGCCTTCAGGCGGAATCAGCCAGTCTGATTCCGGCGAAAGCCGGCACTACGAACTCAGAGTCTTCCAATCCGCAATCTGCAATTTGCAATCTGCAATTCCCAAATTACTGGATCAGCGACACCTGCACGCCGGCTTGCATGATCGATTGAAACGCTGCCTGCATGCTGGTGATGCGCTGCGTGTACGTGCCATAAATTTGCTGGATCGCCGGGAAATTCGCCGGGTTCTGGTCCGGCGACGTGTTGCCGTAGTTCTGCACCGTCTGCAAGAACGTCAGGGCGGCCGTCTGCTGGGCGCCGGCGTTGGTCGGGTCGAACAGCGACCCGTAGCCGATGCAGTACACGTAGGCCGGCTTGCGGGTGGTCCCGTAACCCGGCGGGGACGCGTTGGTCGAGGCGGTGATTTGCTTGACCACGTTGGTCACCTCGGTGCTACTGTAGGCGCCGGTGGTCGGCCACTCGATGTTCTTCGTGTCCGACAGGTTCGCCGGGTTGTAGACGCGGATCGGGTAGTAGGTGTCGGAGCCCGACCCCGCGGTGGCGGCGTAGGCACGCCAGTTCGGTGCGCCGTCCGTCTCGAAGATGACCAGCCGCGAGGCCCCCTGCCGTCCCAGGCCGCCCGCGCTGCCGCGGTAGGTGGTCGAGGGCTGGGCGTACAGGCGCAGGTTGGTCACGCTGGAGCTGAACTGGTTGTAGGCGATCATGAAGCCCATGCCGGGGGCTGTGCCACCGTCGGCGCGCGGCACCTGGAACATGTCAGGGGCGTACGGGCCGATCTCCGCGACGCCGCCGGTCACCGTGGTGGGCGGGAAGAACAAGGAATCCGTGAGTTGCTGATACTGCCGGCCCAGCGGCACGACTGCCTTGTTGTGGTGGCCGACTGTGTTGGTCCCGGTCATCGGGCTGCTGAAGAACGTCAGGCCGACGAAGTCGTTGGGGTGGTTATTCTGGATGTCGGTGATGGCCGACTGGATGCCCACCTTGCAGGCCCACGCCTGGGCCTCGTGGCAGTTGCCCGGCCAGGAGTGGTGGGAGTTGCCGTTGTAGCCGGTGCTCAGGTTGTAGTTGCCCAGCCAGTCGATGAAGGTCATCGGGCCGAACCAGAACTGGGTCCGCGGCCGCCGCGGGCAGTCGCCGTAGTCCATGTACTGCGAGTAAATCTGCACGCTGGCACTCTTGGAGTAAGCGGCCCCCGTGCCCGACTGCAAGTTCAGGGTGGTAGTGGTGCTGCCGTTCTTGATGGTCACCAGGTTGGTGGTGTCGCCGTTGATGACGGCGTAGTCCAGCATGTAGGCGGAGCCGGCGACGTTCTTGCTGGCCGATGGCGTGTAGGCGATGGCCGAGGAGAGCGTCAGGGTGGTGGCCCCCTTGGACACCGCGGCCGACAGCGTGCCGGTCGCGTACGGGGCGCCCGGCGTGGCCGGGGACGGCTGCGGCTGCGGCCGCTGCGAAATCTGCAGCGTGCTGCCCGTCCACTGATAGTAGTCGCCGCCGCCGATCAGCGCGCTGATGGACACGCCCGACTGGGTGCGGCTGTAGCTGTTCGCGGTCGTGGTGCTGGCGGTGAAGCCGAGCACGAAGTCGATGTACTCCTTCCAGAAGCGCTCGTCGCTGGGCAGCGACGAACTGACCGTCGTCCACCAGCGGTTGTTCAGGGTGTTGTCCGTGCCGGTGGGCATCGTGGTGTAGTAGCGGATGCGGCCCGCCTGGAGAGTGGTCGGGAACGGGGCGGGGCTCTGGTTCAGCCAGTACAGGATGGCCGCGTAGTTGATGCGGTAGGTGTAGGTCACCGACGAGCCGTTCTCCGTCACGGTCGTGGAGGTGCCGGGCGTCTTCATGGTGTAGCCGGAGGCCGGCGTGTCGAACAGGATGGTGTTGTGGTTGACCCAGCTAGGAACCTGGGAGCTGGTGTTGACGGCCACGAAGAAGCGCTGCCGCCAGTCGTTGGACTGGTTGTTGTACCAGTTGAACGTGGTATTGGTCAGCGAGGTCGGCGGATTGACGACGTTGGGCCCGCGCGGCGCCGGTGGCCAGATCAAGAACGTCTTGCCCCAGTAGTTCGGGCCCTGCGTGTAGCCGTAATAGTTCGCGCGCACCGCCTTGTAACCGTTGTACTCAAAGTTGGCGTTGGTGGTCCAGCTGTTGCTATTGAACTGGTAGACCGTCTGGGCGTAGTTGGCGCCGGTGTCCAGGGTCTGCTTCAGGAAGTTGTCGCCACCGGGCGTCGAGGCGTAGGCGGCGGGGGCAGCGGTGAACGCCAGGTTGCTGCTCGTGTCGGGGGCGACACCGACCGCGTTCTGGAAGAAGTCGGTGACGATGGCCGGGCCGGCATTGGAGGCGATCACGGCGTTGCTGTAATCGACGGTGGTCCCGTCCGTCGTCGGGTAGGACGGCGTGGTCCCCTGCAGGGCGGCGGTGGCGCTGTCCGAGTAGTGGCCGAACAGCGGGATGGTGGGGTCGTTGTTCATGGACTGGGTGCGCGCCGAACTGAAGGTGGCGGGGTTGGCCTGGGTGCCGCTCATGGGCACGCCCAGCAGGCTCTCGAAACGCATCGAGCCGGACAGGTCCATGATAATCATCACATCGCGCGGCCGGTGGACGGCGATGGCCGTGGCGCTGGTGTTGAACGTGTTCATGCCGAACAGCCGGGCGAAGGCGAAGTTCCCCTGGAAGGTGATGGTCGATTGCACGGCGCTGTACGGTTCGGTGGTGTCGGTGTTCGTCCACTGAATCGAGAAGCCTTCCGTGCTGGGGTTGGAGTCGTTGTAGGTGTACATGTACTTGCCCACCTGCAACGAGACCTGGCCGGAGTTATAGGTGTACGAATTGGGGTGGTTCGTCGTCTGGGCCCAGTCGGCGGTAGGGTTGGCCGAGATGGCCTGGCCGAAGACGGAGTTCTCGGTAGCCGACGTGATGGCGTTGGTCGGCACGCTGGAGAGGTTGTAGTTGACGGTGGGGCTGTTATTGCCGTTGATGGTGCGGGCGCCGGCCATGGCGGAGGCGTCGGCGGCGTTCTGGCACTGGTTGCGCGCCACCGCGATCATGCCAATGTCCACCGCCAGGGCGATCATGCCGATCAGGGAAATCGTACACATGCACACGAGGGGCAGGACTGAGCCCCGACGCTGCTGAGTTTGTGGTCGCAGGATCATATGAGGTTCTCCGATTCCCGGCCGCGGACGCGGCCCGGTGTTCAGTTCGCTTCGCTGTACATCGCCGACTTGGCCGTGATGTGCATGGTGCTGGGCATCAACAATAACACGGGCAAAATGGGGTCGTAGTCCAGGTCGATCTGCACCACGATGTAGGAGCCGAACGGCGCGTCGCTGGCCGGCATCACGCCCAGGATATTGTTATTGGTGGTGAAGCTGTTAAAGGCCGTCTGGTTGGCCGCGTTGGACCCGGTGACCCCGTTGGTGACCGTGTTCAGGGTCAGGTACACCTTGGCGTTGCTGTTCTTGGGATCCTTGACGTAATTACCCGTCGAGTCCGTGCCGATGGTGTATTTGTTGGGCGTGGGCGTGGTGTTGTCGAGGAAGTATTTGTTGCCGCTGGTGTCGGTCTGGTAGGCGTAGTTGGCGCTGCCGCTGGGGTTGTACTCGAAGGCCATGCCGCCAGTGCTGTTGCCGGCGTAACACTGCACGGTGAAGTTGGCGACCTTCTGGTTCATGCCGCCCATCTGCTGCGTGACCAGAGTCTGAACGTCGGTGGTGAGGGTGGACGAGGTAGTGTTGGCGACGGCGTAGCGGGCGCCCGTGCGGCAGGCGCTGGCGGCCAGCTGGCGGATGAAGATGAAGCGGCAGTATTCCAGCACCCCGAACAGCAGCATCAGGAACACAACCACCACGGCCGCGGTTTCGACCACGGCGCTGGCGGGGCGCTTGTTCTGCGTAAACGGTGTCACGAGCATGGCAAACTCCTGGTCGGGCAGTTACTGCAGCGGGAGGTTGGTGTTGACCGTCAGCGGTTGGTCCTTCATGGACCGCCACTGAACGGTGGCGTACAGGGTCTGCGTCGGGGTGATCTGGTTGAGCAGAATCCAGCGGACGCGGTTAAAGGGGATATTGACGGACACCCGGAGGCGGTCGAGCTGATGGGCGTCCTGCGGGTTCTGGTCGGAGGTGATCTTGTTGTTGCTGACCAGGTTGGAATACGCTGTCGAGTTCTGGGCCGACACGTTGCCGTTGATCGAATCGACGCTCACATACACCTTGGCGTTGCCGTTCTTGGGGTCCGTGACGTACGTGCCGTTGGCGTCCGACTGGATGTAGAGTTTGGTGCCGGAGCCGGTGCTCAGATAGTTGCCGGTACCGTTGGTCTGGTAGGGGCAGGGGGCGTCCAGGTTGGTGAAGGTGATGTCGCTGGCGTAGACGGTGACGCCGTTCATGGCGCAGTAGTTGATGATGGTGTTCTGCACGCCGGTGACGGTCTGGTCGTGGGTGGAGGCCTGGCGGCCAGCCTCGCGGGCGGCGTTGTTGAGGTACTGTTGCACCTCAACGAGGCGGCCGACCTCCCAGAGGCCGATGAGCAGCGGCACCAGGAACAGCGAGACGACCGCGAATTCGACGGCGGCCACGCCGCGGCGCCGGCCAACCGGCGGGCCACCTTTCCTTGTGCGATACAGCATGGCAAATCTCTCCTGCAAGAAGTCCCGGGCCCGAGGGGACGGGCGGCGCGGGGGTGGTGCGGGATGCGGACGCGAGCCGGGCGCGCACCGAGGAAGGGCTCGGCGCCCATGAGACGGGGCACGCTCCGGGAGCGCAACGGGAACGTGGCCGCCCGCGGCCGGGGTCGTGTCGTTGGAACTATAGGTCACAAATTGCGGGGGTGGCAAATCCGGCGCGGCCGGCAGGGAGAAAATTTTCACCGCGCTCACCAGTGCATGACGAATCCGCCATCGACGTTGATGGTCTGACCGGTGACGTTGTCGGCGCGCGGCGAGGCGAGAAAAACGGCCATGTGCGCGATGTCCTCGGGCGTCTGCCAGCGGCCCAGCGGCACGACGCGCTGCACCTTGGCGCCGGCCCACTCCTCGTAGGTCTGGCGCTGCTCGGCCGGTTGCTGGCGGTGCCAGGCCTCCCAGACGGCGCGATTCAGGGCGGTCTGCACCATGCCGGGACAAAGCGTGTTGACGCGGACGTTGTACGCGGCCAGATCGCGGGCGGCACACTGAGCGAAGTTGATGAGCGCCGCCTTGCTGGCGCTGTAGGGTGGGTCGGTCTGCGAGCCGATCTGGCCGGCCACCGAGGCCAGGAACAGCAGCGTGCCGCGCCGCGCCCGCACCAGGGCCGGAGCGAAGGCGTGAGCCACGTTCACGCCGCCAACGACGTTGACATGCAAGACAGGTGCCCAGTCCGCGGGCTCCAGGTTCCAGAACGGGAAGCCGAACTTGCCGCTGCCGACGGCGACCGTGAAGACCACGTGGTCGATGCGCCCAGCGCCTGCGCGACCTGAGCGGCCGCCTGCTGCATCCTGGCATAGTCCGTCACGTCGGCCTGGACGGCGAGCGCGCGGACGCGGAAGGTGGCTTCGAGATCGCGGGCGGCGGCGTGGGCCTCGGGGTCGCGGTCGAGGACGGCGACGGGGCAGCCCTCGGCGGCGAAGGCGGTCGCGATGGCGCGGCCGATGCCGCGGGCGCCGCCGACGACCACGGCGGTTTGTCCAGTAAGTTGCAGGTCCATGAGTGGTCCCCTTTGGTTCGCGTGGGGTGGGCCGCGCGAACCGATAAAATCGTGATGGGTCGGAGCCCGAGCGCCAGCGCTGCCCCCGCGCTGGCGCTCGGGCTCCGATCAGAAACAAGAATCACCTTGGCGATTCGGTATTAGCGCCCCGGGCTCAGGCCGTCATCTGTCGCCTCAATGAACACGTCCACCTGCTGGCCGACCCACAAGCCGCCGCGCTCCGGCAGCACCGCGTAAATCACCTGCAGCACGCGCGTGTCCACGCGCTCGGTGGCGTCGCCGGTCAGCGACTTCTTGGGCACGACATACGGTTCGACGCGCACGAACTTCAGCGTGTAGCTGTGTTTGGCGTGGCCGCGTAGCACCGCCCGCGCCGCGGCCTGTGGGAAGAAGCGCGGCACATCCTGCTCGGCGATGTCAGCGCGGACGTGCAGCGGCCGCACGTTGCCGACCACCAGCAGCGCCTGCCCCGGCGGCGCCCCAACGAACTCGCCGACGCGCACGTTCTTCTGCAACACCGTGCCGTCGATGGGCGCCCGCACCCACAGGCGCTCCAACTCCGTTTCCGTCTGGATCAGCTGCGCGGGCCTGCTCCACGGCGGCGCGGGCCACCATCTTGTCCGGCTCCCAGGCGCCGGCCTTGAGCAGCGCGTCCTCCGCCTTCACGCGCGCCAGCTGCTCACGAGCCATGCGCGTCGCCTGCCGCCGGAGGATCAGGTCCTCGTCCGCGATGGCCCTGGACGGCAACAGTTTCTCGGCGCGCCGGTACAACTCGTCCTTGTCGATCAGGTTGGCCTCGGCCTCGCGCACCTTGGCGACGCTGGGCGGCAGTTCCTCGGGCCGCGGCATCCGCTCCAGCTTGCTCAGCTGGGCCTCCGCGGACCACAGCAGGGCGATCCGGTACTTGCGCTCCGCCTGCAGCTGGCGGTCGTCGAGCCGAAACAGCGGGTCGCCCTGCTTGATCTCCTGGCCGACGACGACGAACACCTCTTCCACGACGCCCGGCAGGTGTGAGCCGATGGCGATGTTCTCGCTCTGCGGCTCGACGATGCCGGCGGCGGCCAGCGTCCTGCTGTAGGGGCTGCGCGTTGGCTCGACGGGGGGCGACGGCGCCGGCGGTGTTTGCTGGGCCGTGACGACATGGTGGACCGCCAGGCCGAGCATGCCCAGCGCCAGGGCGGGCAACAGCAGTTTGCGGATCGTGCGCATATCAGTGCTCCGTGAGGGGGGCGGCCAGGTCCGAGGGTTCCTTGTTCGAGACGACGCGGCCGTCGCTCATGGCGATGATGCGGCGGCCGAACTTGAAGATGCGGTTGTCGTGCGTCACCACGATCACGCCGCGGCCCGGCTGGACCGCTATCTTCGTAAGCAACTCCATGACGGTCTGGCCGGAGTGGGCGTCAAGGGCGGCGGTCGGCTCGTCGCAGACGAGCAATTTCGGCTCGTGGATGAGGGCGCGGGCGATGGCGACGCGCTGCTGCTGGCCGCCGGACAGCTGGTTCGGCAGCGCCTGAACGCGCGGCCCCAGGCCGAGCTGCGTGAGCAATTCCGCGGCGCGGACAACGGCCTGGCGGCGCGGCCGGCCGGCGATCAGCAGCGGCACCGCGGCGTTCTCGGCGGCGGTCAGCGCCGGCAACAGGTTGTACTGCTGGAAGACGAAGCCGATGTTGTCGCCGCGGAAGCGCACCTTGCGGCCGCCGGACATGCGCGTCAGATCCTGGCCGAGCACATTCACGGTGCCGCGCGTCGGTTCCAGCAAACCGGCGATGATCGACAGCAGGGTGGTCTTGCCGCAGCCGCTGGGGCCGACCAGCAGCGTCATCTCGCCGGCGAACACATCAAGGTCCACGCCGTCGAGGGCCTTCGTCTTCGATTCGCCCTGGCCGAACTCCTTCGTGACGCAGCGGCAGTGGACAACGGTGGACATGATTGCCTCGAAAACGATTCACCACAAAGACACAAAGAGCACAAAGGAAAAGGCGAAGAGGAGGAATTCATTTGATCAATGCATTTCTGTTCTTTGCCTTTTCCTTTGCGCTCTTTGTGTCTTTGTGGTGAACCCTTCTTCATCCGCGGAACACGATGGCCGCCTCCAGCACGAGCACCTTGCGCATGCTCAGCAGGCTCGCCAGCACGGCGATGACCAGCACCGCTGCCGCCGTGCCGGCCATCACCTGCCAGCGCATGTAGAACCCGGCGAGAGCGACCACGTTCGCGGTCGATTCAAAGAACAGCGCCGCCAGACCGACGCCCAGGCCGTAACCCAGCACCGCCACCACGGCCGCCTGCAACAGGATCATGCCCACCAGCCGCAGGTTGCTCACGCCCATCGCCTTCAGCGCCCCGAACTGCTTCAGATTTTCGATCGTAAACAGGTAGAACGTCTGTCCCGCGATGGCCACGCCGACGATGAAGCCCAGCGCCACCGTGATGCCGAAATTCACCGGAATGCCCGTGAAACGCAGGTAAAACGCGATCGTGCGGTCGGAGAACTCGTCCGCCGTCAACGCCATCCGGCCCGTCTGCTGCTCGATGCGCGCGCTCAACTCCGGCAGCGACTGGCCCGGCTCCGCCTTGGCCAGCACGAACGTCATCATGTTGCGCTCCCTCGGCGCGAAGAAGATCGCCTGGCTGTAGCGTGCATACACGACGGGCAACGACTGAAACGGCGCTCCCGCCTTGCAGACGCCGACCAGCACCGCCCGGCGGTCGTTCATCTCCAGCACCTTGCCCAGCTCCACCGGCTGGTCCGGCCACAAATAGGTATAGCCCGCCTCATCGATGATAATTGCGTCGGGCTTGCGCAGGTCGGCGAGGTTGCCCAGCACCATCTCCGCGGGGCGCCGACGAGCGTGTCATCGTCGATGCCCATGAGGAGGATTTGGCGGAAGTTGCCGTCGCTGAGCCGGGCCCGCGCGTTGCTCTTGTGCAGCGGCACCGCCCAGGCGACGCCCGGCACACTGCGGACGCGCTGCAGGTCCGTCGGCCGCAGGGCCGGCACCTCTTCGACGTAACGCACCTTCGCGTCCATCACCCACAGGTCGGGCTCGCGCACGTCGCGGATCTGACTGGTGGTGCGCTGCAACAGGCTGATGAAGATCGACACCTGGTGCGCGATCAGCAACGACGCGAACATCACGCCAAAGACGATGCCGAGAAACTTGCTGCGGTCGCCCGTCAACATCTTGAAGGCCAGCCAGGTCATGTCCGCTCCTCCGCGCAGGCTGTTACACCGATTTCGCAGACCGCTTTTTCGCCTTTTTGGCGGCCGGCGCCGCCGTCAGCGCCGCCAGGCAGAAGTCGGCGATGTGCTCCGCCAGGCGCTCGGCGGTGTAGGTGCGGGCCTCCTCCTCGCCGACGAGCTGCACGATGATGCTGCGGGCGCAGCGGTGGTGGATGCACTGGCCGATGATGCTCAGCACGATCAGGTGGCGCGCGTCCGACGGCGTGTCCGGTGCCACGAAGTCATCGACGATGCTCAGCAAGAGGTCGAAGTGCGGCCGGGCGAAATCACGGACGAAGGCAGCGCAGGCGGCCGACGGCTGGCTTAGTTCGCGGCCGACCAGTTGCATGTGCCAGGCCGGCCGGCCGTCGCCGATCAGCCCGGCGGTGAAGTGGCGCACGAACTCGCGCAGCCGTTCCTCGCGTGGCGTGCCCGGCGGCCAGCTCGGCATGTCCTCGGCGCTGTGGCGGCAGGCGAACGCTTTCTGCACTGTCTCGACGTACAGCCGCTCCTTGTCGCCGAAGTAGTAGTTGACCGCGGCAATATTGGCGGCGCCCGCGCGCTTGCAGATGTCGCGCACCGTCGCCGCCTCGAAGCCCTTGGCCGCGAAGATTTCGCCGGCGGCCTGCAGCAGGGCGGCCCTGGTGTCCTCGTTCAGTGTCATGGCTGCATCCGGGAAAGGAACGAGCGTTTCAAACTAAGATTGAAACCATTGTAGCAAACAGTTGTTTTAATGGCAAGCAAAAAAAGAGGAATCCGAGCCCGAGCGCCAGCGCGGGGCCAACGCTGCCCCGCGCTCGGGCTCGGACCAACCGCGAAAATCATGGCGTTTCCAGATTACCCGGCCGACTTGAGCAGTTGCTTCGCCCGGCTCACCCAACGGCCATCGCGGCGGCGGGCCGGGCCGGACGTGAAGTGATAGTCCGCCAACCCCTGCTCCACCACGCGCCGCGCCTCGTCGCGCGCGTCGGTGTCCATCAGGTGTTCGGCCAGCAGACAGCGGTGCTCCAGGCGCGGCGCCACGCGGGCGAGTTCGCGGCAGTGGACCAGGGCCGCGACCGATTCGCCGGCGTCGTCGCAGACCGTGACGAGCGTGCGGAACGCCTCGTAGTCGCGCCAGTTGGGCTGCTTGGCGACGAGCTTTTCCAGCAGCGGCATGGCCAGTTCGGGCTGCCCCAAACCGCGTCGCGCCTGCGCCAGCAGGAACAGTGCCTCGCAGTGCTCCGGCTCGCGCGCGAGCATCGCCTCCAGGTGCGGCGCCGCCTCGGCGCACTCGCCGACCTCGACCAGGCGCTCGCCCAGCTCGAAGCGGTTGGCGACGGTCGGCGTCTGCTCCGCCCGATAGCGCAGCTCCTGCAGCGACGGCCTGCGGTTGAACAGGATGGTCAGCCAGCCGGGGCGCTGGCTGTGGCCGCCCTGGAAGTCCTTGACCTTGTGCGTGAAGAAATACGCCCAGGCGCCGAAGGGCTGGAAGATGAGGATCATCCAGAACCACTGCGATTCGACGCCGCGGCGGTTGGCGTCCACGAGCATCCAAACCGTGAACGCCGCCTGCACCAGGAACAGCGGCGACAGGCCGTAATACAGGTAGGGGTCGTAATAGGGCATGACCGCACATGGGTTGAAAGGGCGACTGCTTTCCCCGCAATGGTAGCGGGGCGGGGGGAGATTGCAACCGCAGAAGGGGCGTCCGGTCGCTTTTCCGGTGCGCTGCCAGCGACGGCAGGTGCAGCGCAACCGCTCCGGAGAACGATCCCATGTCGAGCGAACCCACGGTACTCGAGCGCAACCGGGAACTGGCCATGCGCATCAACGCGGAAGCACGGCGGGATCCGCAATCGCCGTCAATCGGAGTCAAGAGAGAGGAGTAGTCCCAGGTGGACTCGAACCACCGATCTTCCCCAGGTCAAGGGGCTGTCCTGGCCGCTGAACGATGGGACTCTGTTTTCAGTACCCCGACCAGGAGTTGAACCCGGAACGCCTCGTTCGAAGCGAGGTATGATGATCCGTTTCACCATCGGGGCAAGAGCGGAAGGCAAGGGATTTGAACCCTCATACCCTGACGGGCGCACTGTTTAGCAAACAGGCCCGGCGAACCGTATCCGGCTACCCTCCGTTAGCGCAGTGGACCCACCGGGAATTGAACCCGGATTTTCAGTCTGCCGAACTGATGTCCTCCCGGTTGGACGATGAGCCCATTGATTGCAGTGGAGACGATGGGAATCGAACCCATCCCAGGTTGCTTGCAAGGCATCCTCGCCGCCCTTGGCACATGCGCCCCCACAAATGGCAGTGATCCCGGATGGACTCGAACCATCGTTGCCTGGACGTGGCCCAGGAGTCGTGGCCGCTGGACCACGGGATCATCACAGCAGTCAGTGACCGAGGTGGGATTTGAACCCACAAACAGATCACCAGGCTCTCGACCTGGTCGCTTTGCCAGTTTGCGTACTCGGCCGTCAGCAGTCGCGGGTCCGGGAGTCGCGCCCGGAGAGCTGGGATTATGAGCCCCGGCTGGAAACTCTTCCACCCGCCAGTGACCAGGGGGAGACTTGAACTCCCACGCCTGTGATGAGGCACGGCCTTCTGAGGACCGCGTGTCTGCCATTCCACCACCTGGCCATGAACCAATCAGTAGCCCGTGCGGGAATCGAACCCGCGTCCTCAGCTTGAGGGGCTGAGATCCTGTGCCGTTAGAAGAACGGGCCGCAGTGTGTCGGGCAGGAGTCGAACCTGCAAGGCTAACGCGGACGGGTTACAGCCGTCTGGGCCTGCCAGTGCCCAACCAACACAGCACTTCAGTAGCGCGGGCGAGGGTCGAACTCGCAGTCGATCACCAAGGTTTGAGCTTGGCCGCTTTGCCAGTTTGCGTACCGCGCCGTCAGCGCCCCGACGGGATTTGAACCCGCGATCTCCACCTTGACAGAGTGGCGAGGACTCCAGCTCCTCTACAGGGACGTATCTCAGTAGCGCCGGTGGGAGTCGAACCCACAGCAGTTCTGGTTCTAAGCCAGAATGGTCGTCCGGTTGCCTACAGCGCCGTTCGATCACCGAAGTGCGCGGGGTGGGAGTCGAACCCACAATCACCTGGGTTTAAGCCAGGCCGCTCTGCCGATTGGCGTACCCGGGCAAAACAGTTCGGGGAGAAGGGGTCGAACCTTCGTTGCCAGATTCAGAGTCTGGCGGCCTACCAGTTAGCCGATCCCCGAATCTATGTCTCCGCTTCAGTAGGGCCGGTGGGACTCGAACCCACGTCTCATCGCTTAAAAGGCGAGCGCTCTGACCGCTGAGCTACGACCCCATGTGGGATGCGTAGCCGACGTTTACCAGGTGCTTGTCGCATGACCGCTGCTCCTGTCGAGTAGTCCGGGGTGGAGTTGCACCACCACTGACGACGTATCAGATCGCCGTGCTCCTGTTACACCACCAGACTGTCTGCTCCGGCCCCGTCCAACGAAAAAGGCCGGGTGTTTCGTGACACCCGGCCTGAAGCGTTCTCTTCAGTGCGTTCGCGGGGTCACAAGTTGAGACGATCAAGAGCCAGCAGTTTGCGCTGATAGGCCGCGACGGCCTGCAACGCCTGCTGTTCAAGCACCAGACTGATCACGGAATAACGCATGGTATTGTCGATCGTCTCAAGAAGGTTAATGAGGTTCAGGATCGCCTCGCACACATAAGACGGCTAACCCTTTCGTTTGGTTCGCCGATTTTTTCAAATTCTTTCGGTCGTTGCGTCCTACGGAAGATGAGACGCCGACCCCCACCAGTTGGTTCGCTGTGAATCCAAAAATATTTCGCGGCTCAGGACAACCGATACCTGGGTTGTTGCTCCAGATACCGCCGCACCCGCTCCGTGCGCGTCACCGCCTCCTTCAGGAAGCCAACCGCCAGCCGCAGCCGCTCGTCCGGCTCGGCGCAGCTGAAGCGCAGGAAACCCTGTCCCGCCGCTCCGAAGCACTCGCCGCCCAGGCACGCCACGCCGAAGCGCTCGTCCGCCGCCTCCAGCAGGAACATCGCCAGGCCGTGCGACGTGATGCCCTGCCGCCGGCAGATCGCGGACACGTCCGGGAACACGTAAAACGTCCCCGCCGGCATCAACACCTGGACTTCCGGCACCAGGCGCAGTTCCGCGACCAGCAACTGCACCTTCTTGTGGAAGCGCCGCATCACCTCGTCGCGCTCGGCGGCGTCGTACTGGAGGGCGGCCTGGCCGGCCAGCTGCACGATCGGCGGCACGCACGACAGGCTCGTGTTAATCATCTTGCCGATGGTCTCGATCAGCCGCGGACTGCTGACCGCGTAGCCGAGTCGCCAACCGCTCATGCTGTACGACTTGCTGAAGGTATACGCCGCCACCACCTGGTCGAGCATGTCCGGATGCTCCAGCAGCGTGTGGTGCCGGCCCTGCCAGACCATGTGGCAGTACGGTTCATCGCTGAACACCGCCACGTCCTGGCCGCGCACCAGATCGGCGATGCCACGCAGGTCCTCCGCCGTGGCGACGCCGCCGGTCGGGTTGTGCGGCGAGTTCAAAAAGATCGCCTTTGGCCGGGCTGCCGTCTTCAGGAAGTCGGCCACGGCGTTCAGGTCCGGGCGGAACTGGTGCGCCTGCTTCAGTGCCGCGAACACCGGCCGGGCACCGCGGCGCTCGATGTTCGGCACGAACGTCGGGAACTGCGGGCTGAACACCAGCACGCTGTCGCCAGCGTCCAGCACCGCCTCGCAGAAGAACTGCTCGAACACCTTGGCGCCAGCGCCCACCACGACGTTGGCCGCCGTGATCGGCACGCCGAACTCCTTGCCGTAGTTCTCCGCAATGGTCTCGCGGAAGCCCGGTAGGCCCAGCGAGGCGCAGTAGTGCGTCTCGCCGGTGTCGATGGCCTGACGGCCGGCTTCGCGGGCGTGTTTGGTGCTGGGAAAGGGGCTGTCGCCGATCTGCAACTCGACCACATCCTTGCCCTGGGCCTTGAGCCGGCGGGCGACCGCCAGCACGTCGAAGGCGGTCTCGGCCGAAAGTTCCCGGGCGAAACGACTCAGGCTCACGGGGGTGGTCATGGCTCCTCGCGGTCGGTCAGCGGCCATTCGTGGGGCAGACCTTCCTGTCTGCCAAGGCACCGGCAGACAGGAAGGTCTGCCCCACGATATTACTGTTTCGCGGCGATGGTCTGCGCCAGCGGCCGCACCACCGCACTGATGATGTGGTTGTCCACCAACTCCTGGCACAGCTGCCGCTGATGACGGTACGAATCCACGAAGGTCTTGAACGGCTGCCGGCCCCAGTATTGCCGCACCGTGAAATACACGCTGATCGGCGCCTCCGGGAACTGGCCCGTTCGTATCTGGTAAGCGTTCGTGCGCGTCTCGATGCTCAGCCGGCACTGTAGCCGACAGGTGTCGTCCAGCGCCAGCATCAGTGACGGCTCGTAATTAATGACGCGGGTGCCCTGCAACTGGACCAGGTTCTCCAGCGTGGTGTTGACGCCCAGGGCCTCGGCGACCACCTCATCGTGGTTGCCGCTGAAGGCGAAGTCGAAGGCGAACAGCACGTCCAGCGCCTCGCAGTCCAGCGGGCTCAGGTCCAGGTGGTACGGAGCCAGTTCCAGCACCCGTTCGTGCTGCGTGTCGGCGGCTTCCAGGTTGGGCGGATTGACGTAGCCCGAACAAATGCGCCGCTGCTCCAGCGTCACCCAGCGGTAACTGCCCTGCTCGCGCTCCTCCTCCAAAACGTATTCGCCGTTGTCACGGCAGTCGAAGTCGGTCATTTGCGGAAAGGTTTTTTGCAGGCTATCGAAGAAGTGGAGCACCGTCTCGCGGCGGGAGGGGAGTTCCATTTTGGTGTTGGTGTAAACGTACACCCCGAAGTCGTCACACAGGGATGTGTAGGGGTTCATTTGCATTTCCTCAGCGTCCGGGAAGATAAGACACCGACGCCCGTATTCCTCGCCAAACTCTTCTCATTGTTGGGTAATGGCGCCCCATTTGCAAGACCCACAGGCCCTTTTCCTTGCCGCCGCCGCAGCCGCCACCGCACACAACTGACACGGTGATCGTATTCCCACCGGGTAGCGGACAATGGACGCACGTTCATCATCTAAAAACGTAACCTTTTTGTGTGAATCGAGGTGCGTGTATGGGAAAAGACATGGGAGTGGCTGCCTCGGAGCCTTGCGGCGCGTTGCGGGCGGGGCAAGGCCCCGAGGTGCGTGCGACAGGTCTGGCGCGAGAAGAGCGGAAACTCAGGCGCTCTGGGCGACCTTGGCGTGAGTGGGCACGGTGAGCGTCGTCTGTTGCAGCCAGCGGCCGGCGTCAGGGGCACCGTGCCAGCGCTCCAGGCGGATGGAGCGGACGTGCTCGCGTTCCTCCTCGTCGAACAACTCGAAGTAGGCATCCGCGAAGCCAGCACGCACCTGTGTCGAGGACCGGCCGAGGTAAATGAGACGCTCCGGGCGGTCCTCGAACACGGCGATGGCCCGCCAACCCTGGGGCTTGGCTTCCGTCTGGTAAAACATGATTCGACCCTCCTTGGTCTAACGCGACGGTGAGAACGAAGCATAAGGTGCCTGAGATGGCTGTGCCAGTCAAGGGCAAGTCGTAACTTCCCGGATAGTGGGGGAGTTAGGCGGTTGTTGGCATCCGCTCAGTTGGCTGGTTTTGACGCCGCTACTCTTGATCGCCTATGGAGTATCGCCGAGCAAGATGCCGCCGCCGCGCTCAGCACGTGGGGCGGCAGTTGCCCCGATCGGCCGGCGGGCTAAGAATGTAGTGCCCGGCGTCGCTCCCGGTTTTCCGAGGTGTCGCATGCAACCCCCGCCCCCCGCCCCCCCTGCCGTCCCTCCCGCCCGCGCAATCTCGCCGCGGCTCGACCTGCTGGGGCTGCTGGGTTTTGTGGCGTTGTGTGCCGCGGTCGCGGCGGGCGGCGGCTGGCTGACGGCGCTGAGCGTCAACGACTGGTACGCCGGCTTGAAGAAGCCGCCCTTCAACCCGACCGACGCAGCCTTCGGGCCGGTGTGGACGGTCCTGTTCGGCATGATGGCCCTGGCGGCGTGGCTGGTGTGGCGCAGCGCGGCTGGTCCGGCGCACGGGTGCCCCTGACGCTGTTCCTGGTGCAACTGGCGCTCAACCTGGCCTGGTCGGCGTTGTTCTTCGGTCTGCGCGAGCCGGGGCTGGCGCTGCTGGAAATCCCGCTGCTCTGGCTGGCGATCTTCGCGACGATGTGGACGTTCGAGCCGGTCAGCAAGCCGGCGGCGTATCTGCTGGGGCCGTACCTGTTGTGGGTGACGTTCGCGGGGGTGCTGACCTTCGCCATCTGGCAGATGAATTGATCACGCGGCCAACTTGTCGGTTTCGATGAGTTTGAGGCAAAGCGCGCATCACTTCCAGTTCACGCTGAAACTCACGCTGGGCCTGCTCTGCCGAAAGGGCGTCAAAAACGTCCGGAAGTTGGACGCCGTGGCTCATGAGGTGGTCGGCCGCTTTTTCGCGAAACCCCTTGCGGACCCACAGGCAGTTGTCCGCGTGGTAAAAGAGTTGAACCGCCTCCGTGGCTCCCAGTCTGCCGGTCGCCAGGGATTCAATGACCCCCAGGTTAAGAAAAGCAAAAATGGCAAGTTGTTGAGCGGTTTCACCACCGTCCTGGGGAAATAGCGTCTGGAAGTGAATGGCTGTTCTCATGACTCGCCCTGGCTTGGGAAAAACTTGACATCCGCTACCTGACCGGAAGCATGCTCGAAGTAATGCACGTCCCCGGTGTTGCCTTTTTTGATGACTTTCTGCCACTTTCCGGCCAGCAGTTAGCGCAAGACCTGGTGGACCGCGCGATTGCGGACAGGGTACTTGACGGCCCCTCCTTTGACGGGAACCCAGCCCTCCGGCACCGAGCCCGATGCGTAAACATCGGAGTACAGATTGAGGGGCATCCTTCCTCAGGGCTAAGATCCTGGGCCTGTGAGTAGCAGAGGATCATTTATCCCCGGAACAGCTCGTCAATCGCCTCCGCTTCCGTGATCGGCAGCGGTCGGTTCTCCGGCCCCGGCAAGCGCGTGCCCAGTTCGACGCCGACGCCCTTGTACACCGTGGCGGCGATCTCCGCCGGGCTCACCGGCCGGTCGCGCGGTTCAGCGCCGGTGCGATCCGACGCGCCGACGACCTGACCACCGCGCACCCGCGCCCCGGCGAACAGCACCGACCAGACGCCCGGCCAGTGGTCGCGGCCGCCGCGGCCGTTGAGTTGCGGCGTGCGGCCGAACTCGCCCATCGCCACCACCAGCGTGGTGTCGAGCAGGCCGCGCTGCCGCAAATCCTCCAGCAGCGCCGTGTACGCCATGTCAAACATCGGGCACAGCGTCTCGCGGTAGTCGTTCAGGTTCACACCCAGCGAGCCGCCGTCGGCGTGGCAGTCCCAGGTGATGTCGTTGAACACCGTGTCGAACATGTTGACCGTCACGAAGCGAACGCCATGCTCGACCAGTCGCCGCGCCAGCAGGCAGGACTGGCCGAAGGTGTTGCGGCCGTAGCGAGCACGGAGCGTGTCATTTTCGGCGGCGATGTCGAAGGCCCGCCGGGCGTTCTGCGCGAAGATCAGGTTGAATGCCTGATCGTAGGCGTTGTCCCGGGCGCGGCTGTCCTCGGTGGCGTCGAAGGCGCGCTGGGCGTTGTCGATGGCTTCCAGCAATTCGCGGCGGCTGCGCATTCGGGCCGGGTCGATGCCGGCGGGAGCGTTGATGTCGGTGATGCGGAAGTCGGCCGCGTTGGGGTCGGCCCGCAGGATGAACGGTTCGTGGCGGGCCCCGAGGTAGCCGGCCCCCTGGCCGTGGCTGACGCTGACGCCGGTGTTGCCGATCGGACTCGGCAGCACCACATACGGCGGCAGTCCGCCGCGACCGGCGCCGCGCAGGTGCGAGATGGCGGCGCCATAGTGCGGGTACTCCTGGCCGCCACGGAACAGGTAGCCGGTCTGCATCATTTGATGGCCGGTTTCGTGGATCGGCGCGGCACGGTGGTGGACGCTGCGCACGATGGCGTAGCGGTCGGCCACGCGGCTCATCAGCGGGAAGTGCTCGCAAATCTGCACACCGGTGACGTTGGTCTGGATGGGCCGGAAGGGACCGCGGACGTTGTCGGGGGCGTTCGGCTTGAGATCCCAGGTGTCCAGGTGGCTCGGGGCGCCGACCAGGAAGAGGAGGATGCAGTTGATGTCGCTGCGGCTGCCGCCGGTGGCCCCGGCCTGGGCCAGCGACAGGCCGACGGCGCCGGCGCTGAGCGTGCCCACCCGCAGGAAATCACGGCGGCTCATGCCGTCGCAGAACCGCACCGGCTTCTGGCTCAGGAAATTCAACATGACCGAACTCCTCCTCGGCAGTTCCTGGGAACAAATCATCTACCATCGTACCCCGGGCGGCGGTGGGTGCAATGGAAATGTTCGCGTTGGTGCATCACTTATCACTGAATCACTGAATCCCACGAACCGAGCGGAATCTGCTAGCCGCGGGTCGTCATGGCACAGGCGGTGGGACCGGGGGCGGATGTAGGGCCGTGATCCGCTCGATCAAGCCTTGCCGTGCGCGCAGGCGAGCGCGGAAGCGATAATCCCCCGCCAGCGCGTTGGCAAAGCCAAGTGCCAGCGCGGCCTCCCGATCAAGGAACCCGCGGATTTGCCTGGCTGCCCAGGACACCGCATCGCCGTCTTCGGGACGATAAAACGCGCCCCGCTCGCGGATCGCCTGCCACGCGGAGCGTCCCAACCGTTCATCGTTCTGGGCCAGAAAAAACAGTGGCAGCACGATGTTTTGGAGCACGCCACCAGCTTCCCGCACGTTCTCTTGCAACAACTCTGCCCAGGCGAGTTCAACGATCCCCCAACCGCGCGGTTGTGTCAACATGTCGGGGGTGATGAGAAACACGGCGTGACGACATGCCAAAATCCCGTCTCGCAGCGCCGCCAGGGAAGTGCGGCCATACGGGTAATCGTGTCGATCCAGCCAGGGAATGATCCCCTGCTGTTGAAGCGTTTCGTACAGCGGATGCACCAACCTGTCCCGGTCTTCACGGCAGTGAGAGAGGAAGACGTGGTATTTACAGATCGGGAAGAACTGGAGCTTCCAGAGCATGGGCAGCGTCCTAACCGGGAGGGGCCGGCAGCGGCGGCACCTTGACCACCGGCGCCTGCTGGCCGGTGATGATCACGATGAGGCGCTCACCCAGCAGCAGCGGCTGAACAAATATTCCGTTGACGATCTTGACCAGGTGGTGCTGCTCCAACTCCTGACAAGCCTCGATAATCTCCCCCAGGCTGATGCCTTTTTTTTGCTCCTCAAAGTCCGCGGCCAACGTTTGAAACGCCAGTGCCTGGCCCTGCCGCCGGTGTGGTTCGATCCGCGGGAAAGCGGCCAGGATTTCACGGTAGATGGGCGGAAGAGTATCCGCGTAGGACTGCAATTGTTCCTCAGTCGCCATGACACCTCTCCTTGACTGATCGATCGAACCGCTTCCCCCGCGCTGGGGGCATGGGTGGCGAGCATCCCACGTTGGCATGGTAATCCTCCCCGCCCCCTTCACCAAGGGATTTTGAAAAAAACCGTTGCCCGCCCGCCCGTCTCCTGGTGTACTCATCTCAGCGCTCCGCGCGAACCGCGTGACCTTCAGGAACCATCCCATGCGCTTTGGCCTGTACGCCGAGATGCAGACGCCGCCGGGCCGGTCGCACGTCGAGACCTACCGCGACCTGCTGCGGCAGATGGAGCACGCCGACCAGGTTGGCTTCGACGTGTATTCCGTCATCGAGCATCACTTTTTCCAGGAATTCAGCATCAGTGCCAACCCGCTGGCACTGATCGCTGCCGCCGCCCAGCGGACGCAACGGCTGCGCTTCCGTGTGGCGCTGCACACGCTACCGCTGTCCAACCCGATGCGCCTGGCGGGTGAGATCGCGGCGGCGGACATCCTGACGGGGGGCCGGCTGGAGACCGGCCTGGGTCGCGGCCACGCCTGGTTGTTCGAGCGCAGCGGCGTCGATCTGGCCGAGAGCCGCGGCCGCTTCGAGGAGGCAGTCGAAATCCTCCTGCGCGCCTGGACCGAGGACACGTTCAGTTTCGAGGGCCGTTTCTACCGCTTCAAGGATCTGAGCGTGGTGCCGAAACCGCTGCAAAAGCCGCACCCGCCGCTGTATACGGGCGGCACCAGTCTGGCCACGTATGAGATGGCCGGCACGCGCGGCTGGGGCATGTTCCTGCCCCCGTTGTTGCCGTTCAAGGCGATGGTGCCGTGCATCAACGCCTACCTCACCGCGGCGGAGCGGGCCGGCAACCGGCCGGAGATTGTCTACCTCCGCCCCGTGTACCTCGGCGACGACCCGAACACCATCGAGCACGAGGTCAAGGACGCCCTGCACGGCTTTCTGGCCTGCAACGCCAGCCCGGTCAAGGGCCTGCCGCCGCGGGAGGAGCTGAACGCCAAGGGCTACGGCTTCTACGCCAGCGGCGCTCTGGAGTCGCTGACGAAACTCAGTTACCGTGACATCGTGGAACAGGAGATCGGTTTCATCGGCACACCGGAGCAGGTGATTGGCCAGATTCGCCGGCTGCGCGCAGGCGCCGATCACGGAGCTGGCCATCCTCACCAACTTCGGCGGCCTGGAACACTGGAAGGTCATCAAGACGCAGGAATTGTTCGCCCAGCACGTGATGCCGGCGTTTCGGTAACCCCTGGAGCAACCCGCATGGCGACCCTCGACCTGGAACAAATCTGGGCCGACCATCTGGCCGGCGAGTTCACCATCAAGGACGTGGAGCACACCCTCGGCACGATGGTGGAGGACGCCTCCGTCAACCACATGCCGGTCAACACGGGCGGCCGCGGCAAGGCCCAGCTGCGCCGCTTCTACCAGGAGGACTTCATCCCCTCCTGGCCCGACGATCTACAAATGACGCTCACCAACCGCGTCCTCGGAGCGTCCCAACTGGTCGAGGAACTGCACCTGCGCTTCACGCACAGCAAGCCGATGCCGTGGTTTCTGCCGGGCGTGCCGCCGACGGGCCAGGTCGTGGACATCGACCTGGTTGTGGTCGTGCAGTTCCGCGGCGACAAGCTGGCCTGCGAGCGCATCTACTGGGACCACGCGTCGGTGTTGCGGCAGGTCGGACTGCTGAAGGACTGACCAGCTGGGATGGTGCTGGTTATTTTTTCTGGCCGGCGCGCTCGATGAGGCGCTGTACATTGTCAAGCATCTTGTTCAGGTTGTCGCGAACCTCCGCCCAGTTGTCCGCCGTCGCCGCGTCCACGCGGGCCAGCTGCTCGCGCAGCGCCGCGCACTGCTGGCCCAGCTCCGCCAGATTCTGGGCGAGCTGCTGCTTCTCCGCGCCGTCGGCCTTGTCGGTCTTTGCCTTCAGCACGGCGATGCGCTCGTCCGCGTCGAGGAGCATGGCCTGAACGTTCTTCTTGTACTCGTCGCGCTGCTTGAGCGCCGCCGACCGGGCGAACGTCATGGCGAGGTTGATGCCCTGCTTGAGCTTGCCCAGCGTGAAGGCCGGCTCGGTCAGCGACAGCAGCCGGTTGCTGCCGTCCTTGACGTAAAAAGTCACGCGGACGCGCTTGCCTTCCTTGAGGTTGGCCAGCTTGCCCTCGGTTTGCGGGAACTCAATGCGCGAACGGTCGTCGAGGGTCACCCTGAGGAATTCGCCCTTGCGGACGCGCAGGACAATCTGCTTTTCCAGCGGCCGGACCTCGGTAATGAACCCCGTGGCCGTCAGGAAGGGGGCGTCCTGCTGCGGACCGGGCTGGCCTTCGGCGCGGACCCACGCCAGGGCAAGGACCAGGGCGAGGGAAAGGGGAAGCGTGTATTTCATGCGTCAGCCTCCGTGTGAGAATACGCCGGCCCTCGGGCCGGCGGGCGCATACGTTGAACGGCGTGGATGGCGACACCTCCAGGATAAAGGCGACAACCATGACGGGCAACGGCAAGACGGCACTGGTCACGGGCGCGGGCTCCGGCATCGGCCGGGCGGCGGCGCAGGCCCTGTTGCGCGAGGGCTATTCCGTGGTACTCGCCGGGCGACGGCCCGAAGCGCTGGCGCAAGCCGTGGCGGCGGCGGGGCCGGACACGGCGCGGGCGCTGGCCGTGCCCGCTGACGTGAGCGACCCAGCGGCCGTGACCATGCTCTTCGAGAAGACGCGCGCGGCGTTTGGCCGACTCGATGTGCTGTTCAACAACGCCGGCACCGGAGCACCGCCAGTGCCGCTGGAAGAGCTGACGGTCGAGCAGTGGCGGCGGGTCGTTGACGTGAACCTGACGGGCGTGTTCCTGTGTACGCAGGCGGCCTTCCGGCTGATGAAGGCGCAGACGCCGCGCGGCGGCCGCATCATCAACAACGGCTCGATCTCAGCACATGCGCCGCGGCCGCACTCCGCGCCCTACACCGCCACCAAGCACGCCGTCACCGGGCTGACGAAGGCGACTGCCCTGGACGGCCGGGCGTATGACATCGCCTGCGGTCAGATCGACATCGGCAACGCCGCCACCGAGATGACGGCACGCATGAAGGACGGCGTGCTGCAGGCCAGCGGCGAACGCACTCCGGAGCCGACGATGGCTGTGGAAAACGTCGCCCGGGCGGTGGTGTACATGGCGAGCCTGCCGCTCGACGCGAATGTGCTGTTCCTGACCGTGATGGCGACGAAGATGCCATTCGTGGGCCGCGGCTGATCCCGTTTACGTTTCGCATTGCCCTTGACGCTGTCGGCGCGGCCACCTTACATTCACAGGACGGGTCTTGCTTCTCCCCCATTCCTCAACCGGTAGACCAACCATGACCGCGCGCCGCTGGTTCGGTTGCCTGGCCCTCCTGGCCGGGCTGACGGTTTGTTGCTCGACGCCCACCGCCCGGCGCAGGACGGTCAGCCGCTGCGCTGGAAAGCCTTCGACGAAGGCGCCAAACCTTTCTACCAAATCCTCCAGACCAAAACGGTCCAGCAGATGAAGGTGATGGGCCAGGATGTCAACCAGGAACAACTCCAGACCTTCTACGTCAAGTGGACGCCCGCCGCCAAAAAGCTGCGCCTCAACGGCAGAGACCACTGGGTGGTCGCCTACCAGATCATCGGCGTGAAAATGGACATCACCATCGGCGGCAACAAGATTACGTACGACTCCACCGACCCGAATCAGGCCCAGGCCCCGTTGAACGATTTCTTCAACGCCCTGGTCGGGAGCGAACTCACGTTCTACATCACCGAGGACTTCCGGGTCGCCCGTATTGACAAGGTGGACGAGTTCGTCAAAAAGGTGGGCAAGGCCAACCCGCAAATGGAAGCCCTGCTCAAGAGCATCCTCAGCGAGAACGCTCTCAAACAGTCGGCCGAAACCATCTTCACCGCCTACCCCCCAAAAGGGGACTTCCAGCCCCAGAAGCAGTGGCAAAAAACCCAGGAACAGGACTTCGGCCCGGTCGGCGTCTATCACCACAAAAACACCTATACCTGCGAAGCGAACCCCCTCAAAATCCGCATCCGTACCACCCTGGAATACAAGCAGCCCACCAGGGCGGACGGGGCGCTGCCGTTCAAGATCGTCAAGGCCAAGCTGACCGGCAACACGGCCAAGGAGGGCGAAGCGGTGTTCGACCGCGTCAAGGGCCGGTTCGCGACCTCGACTTTGCAGGTTCGGGTGGAAGGGGAACTCACCATCGAGATCGGCGGCATGGAAACTACGGTGCAACTGACGCAAACGCAGGAATCGCGGATGCACACCCAGGACGCGGACCCGGTGGCCGAACTCAAGAAGAAGCGGCAGTGATCTTCGGAGCCCGAGCGCCTCCTGGTCGGAGCCCGCGCTGGCGCTCGGGCTCCGACCAGGAGGCGCTCGGGCTCTGACCAAACGTGTCGAAAGCCCTGCCATGTCCGCACTCCAGCACCTGAACCTCATCCACTTCCTGGATTTTTACCTGGTCTTTTTCTTCGTGCTCAGCACCGCCCGCTACTTCAAGCTGTACTGGGCCATCTGCCGCATCGCCTTCAGTGTGCCGGGCCGCTGGCCCAAACTGCTCGAACTCATCCGGGAGCACAGCACCATTCTGATGAGTTGGTCCACGCTGCTGCCGGGCGCGCTGGCGCTGCTGCTGTCGCTGATGCAGGTGGTCGCCTCGCGCGTCGTCTGGACGAACGCCGACCTGACCGCCGGCGACCTGGCGGCGCACTGGGCGTTCCTGTTCCTGATCGTGCCGGCGGCGCTGGTCATGTTCGCGGTGGACGTGTACAGCGTGGTGCTGCCGATGCCGCTGGACCGGCCGGCCATCGAGCAGTCGTTCGACCAGGCAGAGTACTGGCTGAACTCGCGGACGGCTCACGTGGTGCGCTGGTTCACGCTCGGCTACATCAACCCGCGTCGCAAGGTGGCCGCCGAGGTCCGCAAGGCCCTGAGCGCGGCCAGCGGCTACCTCAACCTGGCCCTGTGGGGCTGGTCGGTGCAGGTGGCGGCGCGCGTCGTCTGCGGCCTGAGCATCTGGCTGGCGTGGTGGTGGATCACCGGCGGCTGAGAGGAATTGCCCGATTTATTCACCGCAGAGAACGCGGAGAGCGCAGAGAAAAGACCAAGAATGAACAATTCAACACTCTTTGCCTTTTCTCTGCGCTCTCCGCGGTCTCCACGGTGAATAATTCAGGCTAGCGCGCGCCCAGCAGTTCGGGCACCAGTTTCTCCAGTTTGCCGCGACCGTTGAGGGTGTGCAGGCGGCCCTGGCGGTCGAGGACGAACACCGCCGGAATGCCCTCCACGCCCCACTGCTCGGCCAGGCCGCGCGCGTCCGGCCCAACCGCTTGTGGCCAGCGCAGGGCCTGGGCCTTGACGTACTTCGTCAACTCGTCCTCGTCGCGGTCCAGACTGACACCGATGATCTCCAGCCCCTTCGCCTGGTATTTCTCGTAGAGCGCCTTCAACTTCGGCATCTCCGCCCGGCAGGGCGCGCACCATGTCGCCCAGAAGTCCAGCACCACCACCTTGCCGCGCAGGTTCTGGATGCTCAGCTTCCTGTCCGCACCGACCGGCGTGAACGCGAAGGTGAACTCCTTGCCGATGAACTGCTCGCGCTCAGCAACCCGGGCCAGCGCGTGAGTCGGCTGGTTTTTGGCCACCAGGTCAAGGATCAGGCGGCGCGTTTTGGCGTCGTCGGCGGCGTCGGCCAGCTGAACTACTTGCGCCGCCAGGTTGGCGGCCGGCCGGTACTTTGGGTAGGTGGTCAGGAGTCCCTCAACGCGCGCGCGGATGGTGCTGGCGTTCTGATAATAGGTGTTCTTGATGTGTTCCTCGTCCCGGAGTCCCTTGAACATGTCCTGGAGTTCGCGCAGCGCCAGGAACAGGTCGCCCTGGGCGGCAAAGTCGGAGCCCTTCGGCGCCCGGTCGCGCAGATTCCGGGCCACCTCGGCGGCGCCGTCAGCCGGCTCGCGGGTCAGTGTCATGGCCTTGAGGGCCTGGGCGCGGGCCTCGTTGAGCAGCGGACTCTGCGGGTAGTTTGACTCGAACTCTTTCAACAGTTCCCGGGCCTGCTCGGCGCGCTTCTTTCTGGCGGCCTCGTCCGACTTCTCGGTTTTGCTGTTGGGCGGGTCGGTGAGCTTGTTCAGTTCGGTCAACAGCTGCTGATCGCTACGCTGGTTGCAGCCGGTGACCAGCGCGGCCGCGGCGCACAGGGCGAGGAGCACCCGGAATTTCATGGCACGACTCCCGCAGTGCGGCACGCAGGAAAAGGCCCCGGCGGGCGCGGGGAACACCCTTGCGCCCGCCGGGGCTGACGACTGCGCTGCCGCGACCGCGTCGTCGCCCTCAATGCTGATAATACCAGGACATGCCCGACAATTCAGGCTGGGCGGCCTGCATAAACTCGCGAGCCACCGCCAGGCGGTTGCCGCCGTCGGCGTTGAAGCGGGTCAACCAGCCCTGGACCTCCTGGGGGTTGGGCGTGCGGCCGAGCACTGTTTGGTACAGGCCGGTGACGAACCCGGGCGGGGTGCCGCCGCGCTCCGTCCAGAATTCGGGGCTGGCGAGCATGGCCGCCTGCACGTCTCCCTCGGAGGCGCCGTTGCGCAGCTGGTTGACCCAGTTGGCCATGCCGGCGGCGTCCGGGTAGCGACCCAGAAAGCGATTGTACCAGCTGGCCACCAGTTCCACGTAGGGGTCGCCCGAGCCCTGCACCGGCTTTGATTGGAACTGAATGCCCCAGGGCTGATACGGGATCGCCGACGTGGTCAGAGCGCCGGTGCGCGTGCGGATGGCGCGAATGGCTTCCCGGGCCTCGCGGCGGACGTGCTGGTCCGGATCCTGGATGGCGGCCCGTGCCAGCGCCGGAATGGCGCTCGCATTACCGCTCTGACCGAGCTGCCGCGCGGCCTGGGCACGGTCGCCGTCGCGGCGGTCGGTCAGCAGCTCGTTAATCAGACGGTTGTTGCCGATCAGCGGCGGCGCCGACAGTGGGTAATTGTTATAGGTCAATTGGGCCCCGGCTGGGCCGGCGGTCAGCGCCAGCGCTGCGACGGCCAGCAGGCCGGCGCTGGTTGATCGCAGCCAGGTGGCGGTGTTGCGCATGGGTCACACTCCCTTCTTGTGGTGAACCAGGGCGAACCGTTTGGGTTCTTGAGAAGAAGGGTGCAATCCGTGTGCCGCCTGCACTACGGGCCCACGTCCACCACCGCGAAGGCATCCGCCACGTCCGGCTGGTTGCCAACCGCCGACCGCAGGATGAAGACGTGCCTGCCAACCCCGAGGTTGGCGGGAACCTGGAACGAGAACGCCCGCCGAGCGGTGGCCTCAGCCCCCACGTCCACGTTCCAGGACTGGTCCTTCATCAGCCCCCGGCCCTCCAGGGTGACGGTGACACGCTCCTTAACCTTCATGGGGTTCTCAACCACCAGGGCCCAGTCCAGGGTGGCCCCGGCCTTCGCCTTCTGCACCAGCGGTTCGGCGTGGACGCGGTGCGGGTTCCAGTCCTTCAGATGGTTGCCGGACACGCAGACGGCGTCCGCCGCCGTGGCCGACACCTTGCCCCACTGCACGCGACGGCGAAAATCCTCGGCGTCAAACTCGAACGGGCCGCCGTGCTCGGCCAGCACCCAGTCCGGCCGGGCGTCGAGCACCTTCTGCGCCGACGCCGCGTAGCTCAGCGGCCAGCTGCGGTTCAGGCCCATCCAGCCGCCGCTGCCGCTGTACTGGTCCTGGTGGAACCAGTTGTCCGCGGTGAAGTAGCAGCGCTTGCCGTCGATCACCGTCTCGACGCCCGAGGTGAACTCGCTCTGGCCGGGTAGGTGATGGAAGCGGAAACGGTACTCGCGCCAGGTGAGCGTGTCGCCGGCCTTTGGCGTGCGGTCGAACTTGACCGGCCGCGCGTCGAGGAACGGCGCCCGCAGTCGATACGGCTCCGCGATCGGCCCGGCGACGCGGTCCAGCGCCCAGATTTCAAACCTGTCGCGGCCGGGCAGGTCGTAAACACCGTCGTAGTGGTCATAGTGGGCGTGGCTGAACATCACCACTTCCAGCGGCCCGAGCTGCTGGTCCTTTTGCAGTTTGAGCACCTGGTCGGCGCTGCGCTTCGCCCACGGATCGACGACCAGGAACGCCTTCTGCTCCTTCGACACGAGCACATAGGTGTTGCCGGTCAGCCACAGGCTCGGCGACACGCGCGTCCACGGCTTCGCGCCGTTCGACCCCGCCTGCTCCTTCGCCAGGAATTGATACTGCGGCGCGTTGCCGAGCCGCTGTTTGGTGTAGCGCTCGAAGCTCTTCAGGAACGCCACCTCCTCGACGGCCACGGCGGTCTTCGTCAGCGCCGCGACGGGGTTCTTGTCGATGACGGGGCCGTGGGCCGGCAGCAGCAGCGCCGGCTTCAGGTCCGCCAGCTGCCGCAGCGATTGGGCGGTCGGCACCAGGCCGGCGTCGGTCCAGTGGTCCCAGTCGGTGGTGTACGGTGACCACAGCTTGCTGGGCCCCGCCAGCGCGTCGCCGCAGCAGACCAGCCACGGGTCGCCGGCCTGCTTGCGCAGCGCGAAGGCGAGGTGGTCGCGGGAGTGGCCGGGGGTGGCCACGACCTTCACGGTCCAGCCGCGCCAGGTGATGGTTTGGCCGTCGTCCAGGCTGCAATCGATCCCCTTGAGGCCGACCGGCAGCACAAGGTAAGCGGTGCGCGAGTTACGCAACGGCAGCGATTCCTGCCAGTATTTGCGGACACCCTCCGGCGTCAGCCACTCCGCCGCGGCCTTCGCCGCCCGCACCGGCACAGCGTCCGCCAGGAATTTCGCCACCGGGGCCGCGGCGCAGGTGTCGCGGTGATGGTGCGTCAGCAGTACCAGTTCGACTTTCTTGACGCCGTGCGCCGCCAGGCCGTCGGGGCTGCGCGGCGCGTCGATGAGCAGCGCCCGGTCGCCGTCGAGCAGAGCGTAGCCGGCCGGCAGCTGGGCGGAGCGCAACAGCCCTGGCGCGACCTCGACCCAGCCGGCCGCGGGCTGCGGCTGCTCGCCGCGGCGGCCGAACCAGGCGGCGCCGCCCACGAGGGCCAGACAGAGGATGCCAGCGAACCAACGGTGGCTCATGGTCGTTGCTCCCTTCGATCAAAAGATGGGCGGTGCCCCTCCGGATTATCTTAATCCAGATTCCTCCGTCCGCCTCTTTGAATCCCCAGGACCGTTCGCTTCCTGCCTCCGGGAGGGAACTCCCCACCAGGGGTAGCGAGCAAAAAGCGAACAACCCTGTCTGAATCTCCTGATTTGCTTGCCGGAGGGTGCTGCGCGGTAAAAGGGGCAAGGCATCCGCCCCATTGATACCGTACCAGGAGATGACTGATGCGTTACCGCATTCTGATACTCGTGGCGCTGGCGTGCGTGGCTTCGACCACGGCGGCGGACTGGCCAGGCTTCCGCGGCCCGCACGGCAACGGCGTCGCGGACGAAAAGACGCTGCCGCTCAGGTGGGGCCCGGACGAGAACGTCGCCTGGAAGGTGGCATTGCCTGGGCCGGGCGCTTCCAGCCCGGTCGTCTGGGGCGACCGTGTGTTCGTGACGGCCTCCACGGGCGTCAAGGCCAGCGAACTGGTCCGGCACGTGCTCTGCTTCGACCGCAAGACCGGCAAGAAACTGTGGCAGAAGTCGTTCCCCGCGCCGCTGCCGGAGAACGACTTAAAGGGCCAGGTGACGCAGCACGGCTTCACCACGAGCACGCCGGCAACGGACGGCCAGCGGCTGTATGTCTCGTTCGGCCGCGGCGGACTGCACGTGCTGGACCTGGACGGCAAGCCGCTGTGGCACGCGGACCTGGGCGAGGGCACCATCGTGTTCGGCTCGGGCTCCAGCCCGCTGCTGGTGGGCGACACGGTGGTGGTCAACGCCTACACGGAGTCGCAGCAGTTGCTGGCGTTCGAGAAATCGACCGGCAAACGCATGTGGGCGACGCCGCTGCGTGGCATGTGCTGGTCCACGCCGGTGCTGGCGGCGGGGCCTGGGGGCAAACAGGAAATCATCCTGAACCAGAACGCGGGGCTGCGCGGCTTCGACGCGGAGACGGGCAAAGACCTGTGGAGCGTGGACAACGTGCCGACCTACAATAGCTCGACGCCAGTGGTGCGCGGCGGCGTCATTTACGCCATGAACCAGGGCATGGGCGACCGCGAATTCGTGGCGGTGAAGGCCGGCGGCCGCGGCGACGTGACGAAGACCCACATCGTCTGGTCGCAGAGCAAGGCGGGGGCGAGTTACACGTCGCCGCTGCTGGCCGGCGACCGGCTGTTCTACTTCAGCGGCCAGGCGTTCGTCCTGCGGGCGCGCGACGGTCAACTGGTGACGAAGAAAACGCTGCAGGGGCTGAAAGGGCAGTACGGTTCGCCGATCCTGGTGGGCGACAAGATTCTGATCTTCGCGCGCCACGGCGGCGCCTATGTGCTATCGGCGGATGATAAATTGCAGGTGCTGGCCCACAACACGCTGGGCGACGACAGCGATTTTAACGCCAGCCCGGCCCTGGTCGGCGGGCAGATTTTCATCCGCTCGAACCAGTATCTTTACTGCATCGGCAAGAAGTGATCGGCGGTAAGACCGACCGTCACGGATGTTGGGGTGGGCGTTCCCATCAGGGTCGTTTTTACGCCGAAGGCGTAGTATCCCAGAGCCCAGGGTCGCGCAGCGCACCCTGGGGAAACGGGCGACGGGCGGCCGGCTTGGCTTTGTGTCTAGTGACATTGTTCCACCCCTTCGGGGCGAAGATCGAGCAGGTTCTCACTGCCGTTCTCATCAGTGTGCGTTCAAGAGCGACATTCGAACAAGAACTTTGATCTCTCATGACCTCGCGCGGCCTCGGCTTTCTGATCGTCGTCCTCGGCCTCCTGGCGTTCACGCTCTGGAGCAGCACGCCCGCCATTGCGCTGCTGTGTCTGACGCTGCTCGTCTGGTTCCTCGGCAGCTGGCTGGTGTTCGCGGTGCAGTTGCGGCTGCACCTGGGCCGGCTGCGCTGCACCCGCGAGCTGCGCGACGAGCGCGGCGGTGTCGAGAGCCTTTGGGCCGGTCGCACCTACAGCGTCCGCGTCATCGTCCACAGTGATGGCATTGCGCCGTCGCCCTACCTCCGCGCCACCGACCGCCTGCCCTTCGGCGTCGTCCAGCGCGGCGGCGATGCCACGATTGACGGCCACCTCGATGTCGAGGAATCGCTGGAGTTCGTCTACCAGATCACCAGTCCCGGCCCCGGCAAGCTGCGCTTCGAGGGCGTCCGCGTTCAGTTCGCCGATGTGCAGGGCTTTTTCAGCTACACGCTGTTCCTGCACGAGCCGCGCGAGTACCGTGTGCTGCCAGCCCTGGCCGACGTCGATGGCCACTACCCGACCGTCAAGCGCCTCAATCTACTGCCGTTGATGGGCATGCACCGCCATCGACGGCCCGGCTCCGGCAGCGAACTGCTCGACCTGCGCGACTACCTGCCTGGCGACCCGCCCAAGATGATCGCCTGGAAAGCGTCCGCCCGCCGCGACCGCCTCATGACCAAGGAGTTCGAGAGCGAGGTGCCCATCCGCTGCACCCTGTTCGTCGATCAGTCCGCGTCGGTGCGGCTCGGGCTGCCGGGCCAGAACCTGCTCGGCCGGCTGGTGCAGGTCAGCGCCGCCGTCGCCCAGGCCAGCGCCGGCGCCCGCGACCTGCCCGGCCTGTGCCTGTTCGACGAGCACGGCGTCAAAATCCTCCGCCCCGCCCGTAGCCGTCGCCACCTCATCCAGATGTTCAGCCATCTCGCCGACGCCGCGGCCCTGCCCACTCCGCCAGTGCCGGGGCCGCCCGAACGGCTGCTGCCGCTGGCCTACGCCCTTGCCGAAGAGGTCTACCCCGAACTGGTCCGCAATGATGTGAACCAGGTGCCCGCCTGGCTGCCCTGGCTCGTGCCGACGCCGGCCTGGGACCGCCGGCCGCCAACCACCGCCGGCCGGGTGTACGACGTGGCGTTTACCGTCGTCGTCGTGGTGCTGCTCGCGGCCCTGGTCGTGTACCTGGCGCGGACGCCGCTGCTCGAATTCCTGCTGTTCGCCTACAGCTACCTGGAAGCCGTCATCGGCGAGGTCGTTTCGCCCACGCTGCGGACGCCGGTGGCCCTGCTCGGCGCCGGGTCGCTGCTGCTGGCGTTCGGCACGACCGTGTTCCGCCGCTGCCGATTCATCTACGAGGCACTGCCGCTGCTCTTCAGCCCCGGCCGGCGCCGGCTCACGGTGATGCGCAAGCGCCTGGCGGCGCTGTTCGCGGTGCGCTACGGGTTGGCCCCCGGCGGCCTGGCGGCGCTGCTGGAGGACGACGCCGCCTTCACGCCGCTGCTGCAACGCTTCCTGGCCGAGCATCGCGTGCCGTACCCCGAACCGTTGTACGCGGCCGACGGCCGCTTCGCCTTCGCGGCGCCGGCCAAGATCGACGTGCTGGCCGCGGCGCTGGTGCGGGCCGTCGGCCGCGGCCGCGACAACGAACTGTTCGTGCTGTTTGCCGACCTGCTCGAACTGGACGACCGGCTCGGGCCGCTGCTGGCCGCGGTGCGCGTCGCGGTCGCTCGCCATCATCAGGTGCTGGTGTTCTGTCCGTGGCCGGACGGTCTGCCGCTGCCGCCCGCCGACGCCGAACCGCCGCCGACCGTCGCGCCCGCCGAGTTGCTGCGGCTGCCGCTGGCGGCCGCCCTGGCGCGGATCAGCGCCGCCCGCTATCACCGGGCGTTCTTCACGCTGCGGCGGGCGTTCGCCAAACTGGGCGTGCCGGTCCTGTGTGCCGCCGAGGCTGATCCAGTGCAGATCATCCTCGACCGCATGGAACGGTTGCGCGGCCTGCGGAGGGCCCGGCGATGACCACCCCCACCCCAACCGCCGAACCCGCGGAAAGCGCCCCATTCCTGGCGGTGACGAACTACGTGCTGCTGTGCGTGGGCGGCCTGGTCGGTGTGCTGCTGGCCGAGCTGGATCGGCTGGGGAGCATCCGCGGCGTGGCGACGCTGCTGGCCTTGCTGATCGGACTGGGCGGTGTGCTGTCGCGCACACGGATGACGCCGATTCTGTTCCTGCTGGTGCTGGCGCTGGGCCAGGTGGCTCAGCAAATGCTGTTCGAGGGGCGGCTCGGCGAACACCGGCGCGTGTACGTTTTCCGGCCAACGGACCTGCTGCTCTGCGCCGCGGCGCTGGCGTTCGTGATCGGCCATTATCGGCTTCAGGGGCTGACGCGGCGGCTGCTGCCGGCGGACCCGCGCGAGCCGCTGTCGCAGCCAGAATGGGACTGGTGGGCGCTGGCCCGGGTGGCGAAGTTGATGACGCATCGGCGGTCGGCGCACCTGGTCGGCAGCAGCGAGTTCGGGCTGGTGGCGCTGGCGGTGCTGCTGAGCGTGGCGCTGGCGCTGGCGGCCTGGGTGGCGCTGGTGCAGGCCGGCAACGTGCTCGGCCTGGAGCCGAACCTCGGTCGCCTCGTCCTGCTGGGCTGGGTGCTGGCGGTCGGCGGCTACGTGACGGCGGCGGGGCTGGGTTACTGGCGGCGCTGCCGGATGTCCCGCGCGCAGGCGCTGCTGGTGTTACAGGACGTGGTGTGGCGCGCGACGCGCCAGGAGCAACGGCACCTGAACCGCGACGCGGCGCGGTGCGCTGGCGGCGGGCACGGCGAAAGGATCGGTCATGATGTGGCTCAAACTGGGCGGCGCGGTGGCGTTCGTGCTCGACCGTCTGGCGTTCTGGCTGCGCGAGTGCGCGGGCTGGCTGCTGATCCTGATCGGACTGTACGTCTTTTACGTGACGCTGGCGGTGCTGTTGACGGACAGGCCGTACCTCATCGAGGCCATTTTCCTGACGATCATCGGCGTGATGGTGTTTCGCGGCGGTGTGCAGTTGCTAAAGGTGTCGGTGGCGGGACGCATGTGTCTGCGGGCGCAGGCAGCTGCCGGAGGAGGAGCGCGGCCGTGAGCCGAAGCCGGTGCGGCGGACGTAGAAGATGAGGGGGTGAAGGGGTGAGGGGGTGAAAGCAGTTGTCTTGTCACCCCCTCACCCCTTCTCTGTTGTGGCCTGGTTTCCGGACCAGGCCACAACGGGGGGTGACAGACAAGTGCTATCACCCCTTCACTCCTTCCCGACTTCCACGGGCACCGTCAGCGCCGGATGCGCGAACGCCTGACCGTTGACGGTCGCGGTCGCCGTCAGCGTCAGCTTCGCCATCGCGGCGGGCGTCTTCGCATCCACCTTCAGCTCGATCTGAAATTCGGCCTGCGTGCCGGGCACCGGCGCCAGCGGCTTCGCCAGCGTGACGCCCTTCGGCAAGCCGTCGAGCTTGAGCGTCACCGCGCCCTTGAAGACGGCAGCCCGGTCAAGGCGCCCTTTCAGCACCGCCGGTTGGCCGAGCGTCAGCGTCAATTTCGGCGTCAGCAGCAGCACCTCCACCGGCCGCTTGACCGTCACCTGCAGCGCCGGGCCGATGACGATGGTGTCGGCGTTGCCGACCCGGGTCTTGCCCCGCACGATCACGTCGGCGGCGCGGCCGGCGGGGGCGTTGACCGCGGCGGTCAGCACGAAGGCGGTCCTGTCGGCGTCGGCGGCCGCGATACTGGGCTTGAACGTGAGCGGGCTGGGCGTCGGCGGCTTGCCGGGCACCGGCGGCCCGACCACTGCGACGCCGGTCACTTCCACCGCAGCCTTCCTCTTGTCCAGGCGCCGGAACGACACCGGCACCGCGACGGTGTAGCCCGCGACGACCTCCACGGACGGCGGCGGTTGCAGGGCCACGGGATCCGCGGTGGTGACACCGACCGCAAGGCCAGGCAGCCGCCAGGTGGCCACGGCCACGTTGGCGTCGCGGGCAACGACGAGCGTGTGCTCTGCGGAGCGGACCAGCATCTTCTCGGGCCGGCCGTTGTGAGCGAAGATGCGCCAACTGAGGTACTGCTCTGGGGAGTGGCCAATGATGAGACAATTCAATCGGTACGCCGTCAGGCTGTCGAGGTTCGCCGCCGCGCCGAAGAGGAGTACGCCTGCCGTCCCGTTCGCCGGGACGTAACCGCCCTGAACCGTGAAACCCTTGACGGGACTGTATGGCCGCAACTGAATCGGCCCCGTGTAGCCGCGGCGCGTCACCGTGACCGGCACCGCTGCCCAGCCGCCGCGTGGCACATTGATTTCCGTGAGGGCGACGTGCAGCGTGAAATCGTCGCTGGCCGGCTCAACGGACAGGCGGTAACCGTGGTTGATGCCGCCCCTGCCGCGGGCGTCGCTCACTGCCAGTTGCAACTGCGACACGCCGGCGGGCACGGTGAAGTCCAGCATGGGGTCGAGCGACTTGAACGGCTGCAGCCCCGCGGCCGGCGGCAGCAAATCCACGTCATCGGCCGTCGCCAGCTGCTTGCCGGTCTGGTCAGTAACGCGAAGCACCGCGTCGAGCCGTGAGCCGAGCGCTTCGGCCTCGACGGTGAAGCGATAGCGCTGTCCCGGCTGCGCGGCCAGCTGGTAGCGGTGGACCTCCCCCTTCGCGGTCAGACGACCGTTGGCGGTCATGGGCGGCTGCAGTTCCACGACCTCCGGTCCGCTCGGCGCGCGGACCATTTCCTTATACAAGCCCACCGCGACCTCCGGTAGGTCGCTGCCGGGCCGCAGTACATCCTTGACGGCAAGGCGGGTCTGGTCGAGGCCAAAGGGCAAAATGGACAACTCAGGCATGGGCTGGCGCAGCTCCCGCGGCTTTTTCAAGGCGCCGCCGTACAGCGTGAAGGTCACCGGCTTGCTGTGCCCATCGCCGACCCGAGCCCCGAGCGGGAAGACCTCGTCCGCGTAGTCGTACTCGCCGATCTTCAGCCGGTAGTGCGGCGGCGCCGCCCCACGGAAGCGGCTGTCCGACACCTCCACGACATACTCGCCGTCCGCCGGCGCCACGAAGTGCAGCCGCACATCGCCGTGTAGCGCCTGCGAATCGTCCGCGGCCAGGAAGCGCTGTTTGGCGTCCGTCAGCCGCAGTTGTGGCAGCACGCCCGAGCTGAGCCGCGCCGACTGCACCTCGATCACCAGCGACTGGCCCTTCTTCGCGGTGAAGCGGTAGAAATCGACGTCGCCGCCGGCGCACTGGCCGTTGACGACGCACGGCACCGGCACCTTCTGGGCCATGTCGAAAGTGTTGTTGTTCTCGACCTCGGCGACGTTCGGGAAGGCGTCCACCGCGAACAGCACCGGGGCGCTGACGCCATCCTCGGTCAGGACGCGGGCGACGTAGATGCCGACGGGCACCTTCGCATCAACGGTCAGTTGCACGCGCACCTGCGTGGGCAGCGGCCTGGCCTCGGGCAGCACTTTTTGCTCGGCGGCGAACGGCAGCAGCAGGCGCGTCCGCGGCGTCAGGTTGGTGCCGGTGATGACCAGATCGACGGCCTTACCGGGCTGAGCGCCGCGCGGCGTGACGGCGGTGACGGTCGGTGGCGCCGCGGCGGCGGGGGCGGCGAGCAGGAGCAGGCAGAGCGGCGCCAGGAGCTGGCGGCGGGGTAGGGTCATGGCGGGATCTCCGCGGGCGGCAGCGTGGGGTGGGACTGTGTTGTACTATCGGGCAGGCGGCCGGCGCTGTCAAGGCGCGACGGCCGTGGCCAGAGTTGTCCTGGCGGCGTGGGGTTTGAGGTTGCGAATGGGGAATCGGCGCGTCCCCTGGGGCTGACAGGGGGGGTGTGAAATGAAAAGAGACGAAACCATCCCTGGCCACCTTCTTTATTGTACCGCCCAGCCCGCTTCCAGGGAACGACCCTGGGCCGTGGCCCGGCTGATTGACAGGGCTTACCGGCGTCGGTACGCTTGACCGGGAGTCGTCACTGCACATCGTTCGGAGGGTTCGCCATGTCTCGCGTTCTTGCGTCCGTGCTGCTGCTCCTGCTCTCGGTCGCTGCGCTGGCACAGCAACCGCCCGACAAGAAGGATGCCGAACTGAAGTGGGCCAGGGAGATCGCCAGCGATTTTCTGAGCGCCGGGCTGCGGCAAGATCACGTGCAGGCATCCGTGCTCGTGGCCAGCGACCTGAAGAAAGCCGTGGAGAAGGATCGAACCACTCTGGATTCCTTCCTTTCCAGTCACTTTAGCACGCTGCGCATGCAAGGGGCGAAGACGTGGACCTTCGCTTCCGAAATCATCGCCCCGGACAAGGACGAAGCCGTCTTCCGCGGACAGTGTACCGGCGACACCGGGGAAGCGGACATCACCGTGCGCGTCGTGAAGGAGAAGGAGAGCGGCAAGTGGCGGGTCCATCTGTTCGCGATCGGGCGGTGGAAGAAAAAGAAGGACTCGAAGTGACGCCGGGCATTCGGTTCTGTGTTCTCGGTGTCCTCTGTGGCTAATCCATTTCGGAGAATCCCGTGGCCCTGGACCGCGAGGAATACATCGAGCAGGCGTACTTCTTCCAGACGGTGCGCGAGCGCATCGGCCACAGCATGGCGACGCAGGAGATCCTTGAGCGCATCCACGAGGAGATCCTGGCGACGACGCGGCTGCCGCTGGCCGTGCAGTTCCTGGCGACCGAGCTGAAGCACTCCGGCCTGCTGTCCTCCGGCTTCGTCCGGCTGCCGCACTACTTCACGCCGTTCCAGGCGTTCGTCATCCGTCAGACGGAGGATGAACGGTTGAAGTTCAACATCGACAGCGCCCTGCTGGTGCTGGAGCGCGAGGCCCGCTACCGCGCCGGCGACTGGACGCCGGCGGGGCTGTTCGTCTACCAGTTCGAGACGCTGAGCCGCAACCGTCTCGGCTACGAAGCGGGCCTGCAAGCGATGGCCGGCGACCCCGGCTTTGACGCCGACTGGCGCGTGTACCTCGAAGCGGTGCGGCGGCAACTGGGCGTCGTCGATTTCGGCGACCTGGTGTACCTGCGCTCGACGTTCTATGTGACGGAGATGCGCCGGCAGCAGCCGGACTACGAGCCGCCAGTGCCGCCGCTGTTCGGTGAGAAGGAGGGCAAGATCGCCCGCGCCAACCGCGGCCGCGATCCGCTGTACCTGTTCGCGGCGCTGCAGCGGCAGCTGGGCTATCCCGAGGTGCCACGACCGCGACCACGCGACGACCCGGCGGCGAAACTGGAAGCGCTACAGGCCAGGTTGCACCAGCTAGAGGCGCGACTCAAACTGGTCGAGAGCGAGGTGCGCGGCCAGGTCGATCTCAACCAGTTCATGCTCAAACCAGACCAGGGGCCGCGGCAGAACCTGGACGATCTGGACTGACCGCGGCCCCGGGAGGCACAGTGAGCATCACGTTTCAGGTTCTGGGCGACGCCGGCCGCGACAACGCGCTGTTTGTGCGCCTCGACAGCGGTCAGGCCATCGACCGGCTACTGTTCGACTGCGGCGGCGGCTGCCCCGACGCGCTGCCGCACGCGGAGGTGCAGGCCATCGACCATCTGTGTTTCTCGCACCTGCACATGGATCACGTCGCCGGCTTCGACACGTTTTTCCGCAGCAACTACGACCGCGCCGCGAAGCCGAACGTGCTCTGGGGGCCGCCGGAGACGGGCCGCATCCTGCACGGCCGGCTGCGCGGCTACTGGTGGAACCTGAACGCCGGCCGGCAGGGGGTCTGGCGGGTCAACGACATCCATCCGGAGCACGTGCAAAGCTGGCGCTTCGAGCTGGCCGAGGCGTTCCAGTACCGCCATGACGCCGGCCGGTTGCCGCGGACGGCCGTGCTGTTCGATGGCGGCGCCTACACGGTCGCGGCGCTGGCGCTGGAGCACCAGGGGCCGAGCCTGGCGTACCTGGTGCGCGAGAAGACGCGCAGCAACATCGACCCTGGCAAGCTGGTGAACCTGGGGCTGCAGCCGGGGCCGTGGCTGAAGGAGTTGAAAGAGCCGGCGCCGGGCCAGACGACGGTGGACGTGGACGGCGGAGCGCGGCCCATCGCGGACCTGCGGGCTGCCCTGCTGTCGGAGACGGCGGGCGAGTCGATTGCATACTTGACGGACTTTTTGCTCGATGATGTCGCGCTGGAGCGGCTGGTGCCGTGGCTGCACGGCTGCACGACGGTGGTGTGCGAGTGTCAGTACCGGGCGGCGGACGCGGAGCTGGCGCGACGGAATTTCCACATGGCGGCGCCGCAGGTGGCGGAGTTGGCGCGGCGGGCGAATGTGGGGGCGCTGGTGCTGTTCCATGTGTCCGACCGCTACACGGCGTCGGAGTGGCTCGAACTGCTGGCGGAGGCGCGGGCGGTGTTCCCGGCGACGCGGTTTCCGGAACATTGGCGGCTGGACGTGTAGCCCGACGCTGAATCCCTGCTTTCTGCCGCTTGCGGCCAAGGCCGTGGCCCACCGTTTCCCGCACCGGCGCGAAAAACGGCGGCCAGGAACAGGATACCATGCCCCGGCCGTCTTTCGGAGGTCTGGGGCATTGGCGGGCAGGTCCGTTCGCTTCTGGCTCCGCGGCGGAGCATGGGCACGAGAAGAGCAAGGGCTCTCTTGACCCGCGCAGCGCGGCCGTGCTATAACGCCGCCCGCACCTTGAAGGTTTCTCCCTGACAATAACGTTGGGATCGAACGGACTGGCCCGGCGACGCCCGGGCCGAGGTGCGGCATGCGCTTTCACGCGACCCCGCTGGCCGGGGCCTGGCTGATCGAGCCCGAGTGTCGGGAGGACGAACGCGGCTTCTTCGCCCGTAGCTGGTGTCGGGAGGAGTTCGCGGCCCACGGCATCGACTGCTGCTGGGCGCAGTGCAACATCTCGTACAATCGCATCCGCGGCACCCTGCGCGGCCTGCACTACCAGGCGGCACCGAAGGCGGAGGCCAAGTTGGTGCGCTGCACGCGCGGCGCCCTGTTCGATGTGATCGTGGACCTGCGGCCCGAGTCTCCGACCTTCGGCCGCTGGGTCGCGTTCGAGTTGACGGCCGAGAACCACCATTCGGTGTTCGCGCCCGAGGGGTTCGCCCACGGCTTCCAGACGCTGGCCGATGACACCGAGGTGTTCTACCAGATATCCGAGTCCTACTACCCCGAGGCGGCGTGCGGCGTCACATGGGACGACCCGGTGCTGGGCATCGACTGGCCGCCGTGTGAGCGCCGCATCATTTCACCCCGAGACCTGAGCTACCCCCGACTGCGGCCGAGTGCCGCGGGTTGAGGGGCCGTCGGCCGAGAGGAGCCGAACCCGTGTCCCCGCTGTCCGGCGCCAAATCTGTCTGCCCGCTGTGCGCGGCTGCGACCGAGGAATTCCTGCGGCGGCCGCGAGTGCCCGTCCACCAGAACCTACTGCTGGCGGATGCCGAGGCGGCACGGCGGGCGGCCCGCGGCACCCTGGCGCTGCACGTCTGTCGGGGCTGCGGCTTCGTTTTCAACGCTGCCTTCGATCCGACACTGCTCGCCTACGGTCCCGACTACGACAACACTCAGACGGCCTCGCCCGCGTTCGGCCGTCATGTCTCGGGACTGGCGCGCGACCTGGTGGAGGTCCACGGGGTCCGCGACTGCCAGGTGGTGGAGGTCGGTTGCGGCAAGGGCGGCTTCCTGCGGGAACTGGTCGCCCATCCCGGCGCCGGCAACGTCGGTGTGGGTTTCGACCCCAGCTACCTCGGTCCCGAGTACGACCTGGACGGCCGGGTGCGCTTCCTCCGCCGTTTCTTCGACGCCGGGGCCGGCGTGACGGCGGACGTGGTGGTCTGCCGTCATGTGATCGAACACGTCCCAGACCCGCTGGGCCTGTTGCGCGGCGTACGCGCCGCCCTGTCCGACTCGCCCCGGGCCAGAGTGTTCTTCGAGACGCCCTGTGTCGAGTGGATTCTGAGACATCAGGTAGCCTGGGATTGCTTTTACGAACACTGTTCGCTCTTCACCGCCGGCTCCCTGGCCGCGGCCTTCATTGCCGCGGGCTTCGCGGTCAGTGCCGTCCGCCACGTTTTCGGCGGCCAGTACCTCTGGCTGGAAGCGCAACCGGCCCTCCCGTGGGACGGCTCTCCCGAGCCGTCTCCCAGGAGTGAGTTCGTGGTGAGTCTGGCCCGACAGTTCGGGGCCGCGGAGTCGGCTCGGGTGCTGGCCTGGCAGCAGAGCCTGGAGCGACTCAGTCGGGACGGGCCGCTGGCCGTGTGGGGGGCGGGAGCCAAGGGCGTGACCTTCTGCAACCTGGCGGACCCGGACGGCCGGCGTGTTGCCTGGGTCGTGGACATCAACCCTGCCAAGCAGGGCAAGTTCGTGGCGGGCACCGGCCACCCAATTGTCAGCCCGGAACAGGCGCTGGCCCAGGGAATGACCGCGGCCCTGGTGCTCAACCCGAACTACGTCGCCGAGGTCGCGGAGCACCTGGCCCGACACGGCAGCCGTGCCGCTGTGTGTGACCTGATGCGCGCGGCCTGAGATGAGGGACGAAGGCATGAAACTCACGATCGACACCACCGCCCGCCAGCTGGTCCACGAGGCCGACGGCACACGAGCGGTGCTGCCGCTGTACGGTCCCGAGGCATTCGACCTGCTCAGCCGCTGCTGGCTGCGTGTGGGTTGGTCGCAGAAATACTCATACGGCTTCACCTGGCTGGGCCGACCGATCATCCAGTTGCCCGAGGACGTGCTCCGCGTTCAGGAAGTCATCCACCGCGTCAACCCCGATGTCATCGTCGAGACTGGTGTGGCCCACGGGGGGTCGCTGATTTTTTACGCCAGTCTCTGCAAGGCCCGCGACCGCGGCCGGGTGGTCGGCGTCGATGTGACCATCCGGCCCCAGAACCGTGCCGCCATCGAGTCTCACCCGCTGTCCCCGTACATCACATTGCTGGAAGGCAGTTCCACGGACCCGGGGCTGGTGGCCCGGGTCAGGGAACTCGTCCGGCCCGGGGAGACGGTCCTGGTGATCCTGGACTCCTGCCACACCCGCGCCCATGTGCGGGCGGAACTGGAGGCTTACGCCGGACTGGTCACACCGGGATCCTATCTGGTGGCGACCGACGGCATCATGGCGGACGTGGCGGACGCTCCCGGAGGCCGTCCCGAGTGGTCCTGGGACAACCCCCAGCAGGCTGCCCAGGAGTTCGCCCGGGAGCGGACGGACTTCGTACTGGAGGAGCCGCCGTGGCTGTTCAACGAGGGAACGGTCGTCCGACGGGTTACCTACTGGCCGGCCGCTTACCTGCGCAAGATCGCCTGAGGAGGTTGGGGACATGGAACTGTCTGAAGTCCAGCGGCGCTTTGCCGACTACGGGTTCTACCACACCATCGAACTGGCGCCGGGTGTCCGCACTCCGGGGTGGCCGGTGGTTGTACCACTCGTCGAACTGACACTCCGCTCCCTGCACTCCCTGGACCTGCGCGGCAAGCGCGTCCTGGACGTGGGCTGCCGGGACGGACTGTTCGCCTTCGAGGCCGAGCGTCTTGGGGCCCGGGAGGTGGTGGCCATCGACAACGACCTGTCCCGCGGGGCCGTCGAGGTGCTGATCCCCTTCCTGCGTTCCCGGGTGCGGATGCACGAGATGAACCTGCTCGACCTGCGGCCGGAGACTTTTGGCACCTTTGACGTGGTCATCATGCCGGGCGTGCTCTACCATCTGCGCTACCCCTTCTGGGCGCTGAAGCTCATTCGCGACCTGCTTTCCGAAGGGGGGTGCCTGGTGCTGGAAACCGCCCTGTTCATCGACGACAACCGTCATGCCGTGTTGCGCTGCCCCGTGGAGACGGACAGCCCGTACGAGGCGACCAGCTGCACCTTCTTCAACCGTAAGGGCCTGATCGACACCCTCGGTAGCCTGGGCCTGCTCCCCCTCACCTTTGAATACCTGAGTAACGCCCCTCTCGTCGCCGGCCGCCCGGTGAGCCTGGAGCCGGCGCGTACCGATGCGCCCCAGGGACCGGATGGGACCATGTCGTTGGACCGCGCCACCCTGGTTTGTCGGCACACGAACCGGGCGGCCGACTCCCAGGCCGCCAATTACTGGGAGGGGACGCACACGTTCAGCAGTTCGCGGAAGGGAAGCTGGTGGCAAGCCCTTGCCACCGCCCGGCCGGCGCCGGCCAACACCGCCGTTCCGACTCCGGCTCGGTGAGCGAGCCAACCTTTACTGGGGACCAAGGGCCATGACCAGGCCGCGCTTCAGCGTTGTCATCCCGACCCGGGAACGGGCACACACCCTGCGCCACAGCCTGCGGACCTGTCTCGACCAGGACTTCGAGGACTACGAGGTTGTCGTCTGTGACAACTACAGTTCCCCGGCGACTCGGGAAGTGGTGGAGGAGGCCAACTCCCCCCGGGTTCGCTACGTGCGGGCGCCCGAGCCGTTGGCCATGAGCCACAACTGGGAGCTGGCCCTGAGCCACGCCGCCGGCGAGTACGTCACGATCCTCGGCGACGACGATGCTCTGCTGTCCCACGCACTGCGAGAGCTGGACCGTCTGATTCGCCGCACCGGGACACGGGTGGTTCGCTGGAGCGCCGCGTTTTACCTCTGGCCGACAGTGGCCCTGGAGGGCGAGGCCAACTTCCTGGCGATCCCCCTCAGCCGCGAACTGCGAAGCGTGGACGCCGTGCCGACCATGGCCGCGGTCGCCAGCTTCCGGGACTGCTACACTGCCCTGCCGATGATCTACAACTCGGTCATCCACCGCGACCTGATCGCCGAGTTGCGCGGCCGCACGGGGAAAGTGTTTGCCAACAACTGCCCCGATGTCTACTCCGGTTTCGCCTTCGCCTACCTGGCCGGCAACTACGTCTCGGTGGACGTGCCGATGACCGTGGCCGGCCTGTCGGGCAACAGCACCGGCGTCGCCGCCCTGCTGTTGCGGCGGCCGTCCCCGGTGGCTCAGGACTTCCGCCAACTCAACGCTCGCTCCGGACTGAATGTCCATCCCTGGGTGCCGGACCTGCCGATCTATCCCGCGGTGCCGGTGGCGGACTCGTTCCAGCACGCCAGGGAAATCCTGTTCCCGAAGGACTCCCGGTTACAGCTGGACCGCCAGCGCCTGGCGTCCGAGTGCGTGGCGGGGCTCTGGGCTGCGGACGAGCCGGAATGGCAAGCCCGTCTCGACGTGATCCGCGCGACATTCGACGACGACCCCGGACTGCGGCGGTGGTTCGAGGAGACGCACGGCGGGGTGCCGTTCCGGTATACGGCCCCGCCCCCTCTGCACCCCACGTCCCTGGGTTTCGACGGCACCCAGTTGCACCTGCGTGCGGATCTGTTCGACGTGGTGGACGTGGCCGGCGCGGCCCGACTGTGTGAACGAATCCTGGGGTATCGCGGCTCCGAGGTCGTCTACGACCTGCCGTCCAACCCGCGGCTGACCGCGGAGTTACACCGGCTCCGGGCCGAGGTCGGACACGTTGAGGCGCATCTGGCGGAGTTGCAGCGCGAACGCTCCCGGTACGCGGAGACGATCCACACCCTGGCCAGCCAGCTGGCCGCGGCGCAGCACCACCTTCAGGAAAACCAGGCGCTCTCGGCCCGGTGGCAAGAGGAGATCTGTCAGTTGCGGGAACGGCTGGCGTGCTGTGAGACGGATCGGTCGGCCCAGACCCACGCCCTCCACGCCATGCACGACCGGATCGGCCACTGTGAAGCCGACCGGGCGGCCCTCCGGGAAATGGTCCAGACCCTGACCGGGCAGCTGGCGGTCGGGGAAGCAGCACGGGCCACGGTCGAGGCCGCCCGCCTCGCCAGCGTGGCCGCCCACGCGGCCAGTGAAGCCGACCGGGCGGTGCGGTTGGAGATGATCCGCTCGCTGAGCGATCAGCTGGCCCGGGAGCGCAACACCTTGCTGCGGCGCCTGCACCGCGCCCCGGCTAAGCTCCTGCGCCTGCTGAAGAGTGCCAGGGCTACTTGACCTTGGGACTGATACGGGAGCGCCCTGGCGGTTCCTGTCTGAGCCCGAAGCGCAAGCGCGGGACAACAAGAAAATGCCAGGCGACTCGGTATGAGGGATGCTCATGGTTTCGTGCCGACTGTTGGACCTCGGAGCCGTGACCATCCTGCTGGCGCTGGCGTCAGTGCCGCTGCTGGTGCTGCGCGGCAGCCCGCTGCTGGGCCAACCCGAAGTCCTGGCGATCCTGTTCGCGTTGCCGGTTGGCCTGGTGGTGCTGTGGTCGGTCCTGGCCCGGCGCTTCCCGGAGTCGCCACCCTCAGACGTGTTGCCTTCCCCTGAGGAAACGAGCGGGGCCTTGCCGTGGTGGCGGACGGCGCTGGTGGCGGTGCTGCTGGGGGTGCTGACCCTGGTGTGCTTCTACTATCCCCTCCGCATCCACTTCTGGGGCGGGGCCGATGACTTTATCAATTTCCTCCCCTCCCCCCCACTCCAGTGGTTTCAGCACTCCGACCACTTCAACGGCCGCCCGCTGACGATGTTACCGTGTGTGGTGGGGCGACTGCTGACGCCGGGGCGGATCGAGGGGTTTTTGTGGCTGGGGGCGGCGTTGTGCTGGGCCAACGGCCTGCTGCTCTACGGCCTGCTGCGCGAACTGCGGCCGAAGATGCCGTTGCTGGCCGTGGTTGCCGCCGCCCTGCTGGTGACCGACCGATCCGACCAGTCGCGCTTCTACGTGCTCTGGACCAGCAACTTCTACTGGGTGGCCCTGGCCCTGCTGCAACTCGGCCTGCTGCTGTTCCTGGTTGCCTGTCGCCGCCGCTCGCGGCCGCTGCTGGCCCTGGCCTGCCTGTCCCTGGTCGCCTCGCTACTGGTCAACGAAGCTGGCCTGCCACTAACCCTGCTCGCCCCGGCCCTGGCATGGTTCGGCCGTGGCCGACGGGAGTTGTCGCCACCCTGGGCGCTGGCCTGGCTGGGAACGGTTGGACTGCTCGGGCTGCGGGTGCTGATGTTCCTGGTCGGGCACGGGGCCGACGCCTACCAGGCCCAGCAATACGCCGTGGCCCGGGACGAGCCCAGGGCACTGATTGCCAACCTCGGCCTGCACCTCTCAGCCAGTCTCACCTGCTTCCAGAGTTCTGGGGCGGCGACCCTGTACTGGCGCCCGGCCGCCATCACCCTGGCGATTGCCACGGTACTGGCCATCCTCGGCGGCTGGCGGTTGGCCGGCCGGTCGCAGCGCCGCCAGTACCTGGTGGTCGCGGGCGTGGCGGCCATCGCGCTGTTGCTGGGCTCGGCTCCGTTCCTGACCATGTCGCACCTGTTCCGCACACAATTCTACTCCGCCCCGGGGTGGGCAGTGCTGCTGGCCGCCGCCTTCTGCCTGGCCGGCAGCTGGCTAGGCCGTCGGGTCGGTACGGCGGCAGTGGCGGTTGCGGTCGGCCTGCTGACCGCCAACGCTACCGCCGAGTCCTTTGCCGTCCAGGAGGTTCGCCACCTGTTACTGCCGTACAACTTCGAGCGCACCGTCCGCGTCTTCCGCCAGATTCACGCGGTCTGCCCCAACCCCCCGCCCCATACCCTGGTCCTGCTCTTTCTCGACGAGCCCGAGCGGCCGCCGTTCCTGTGCAACTACTGCTGTATGAAACTCGGGCAGCACCTGCTTGGCTTGCCCCTGGTCCAGGCCAACTGCCCGGGACACGACCGGCTGGTCCCGGAGTTTGGCCCGTACTCGGTTAAACTGAATGACGGTCCCATTTACGATCTCCCCAGCGAACTTGGCTACGATCAGGTGCTCGCCTTCCGTCTGCGTGCGGACGACACGATCCTTCTGCTGGACCGGCTCCCGGACAGGTTTCTTCCGCCGCACAACTGGGCGTACCGCTACGACCCGTTGACCCTGCTCCGCCCCGGGCCGGTCAAGGAACTGGCGTACCTCCGCCACACGAGTTGGTCCCGGGAGTCCGGCGACCTGTTCTCCATGACGGATGGTGTCCTGCTTGGCCGGGGCTGGGGACCGCTGGAGGTGTACCAGGGAGCATTGACCCGTCAGGCCGCCGGAGAGGCTGAGTTGTTCGTCAACGGATTCGGCCAGCGCCAGCGTACCCTGTGCCTGACCGTGGAGGCCGGCCCGTCCGGGTATCTGGAGGCTCTGGACGCCGAGGGCAAGTGTGTGGCCTCCGTGCCGGTCGCGGGGCGCCAGGAGGTCCGGCTAAACATCCCGACCGACCCCGAGAGGGTCACTCCGATCCGTTTGTGCGTCGCCCAGGAGAGTCAGACGGTCCCGACCTTCCGGGCATTCTGTCCAGCGAGCCCCGGCCGAGGAGACTGGTTGTTGCCGGCTCAGGACGTGGTCGTCGGCGACCTGAAACTCGGGGCCAACTGGGGCCAGCTGGAATGCCACCGGGGACAGCTCTTTCGCTGGGTGACGAACGACGCCGAGTTGGTCCTGGGCGCCGACCGGGAGGGCCCGGGAGACCTTCTCCTGGATCTGGCACCCGGGCCGGGACTCGGGGGGCAACCATGTTGCCTGGAACTCCGAGACCGGGACGACCGAGTGCTGGCGACGGTGTGCGTCACTAATCGGGAAGGTGTCCGCCTGGCGGTCCCCGCAGGGGCCCGCGCCGGCACCGTGCTGCACCTGCACGTCGAGGGCGGGGGCCATCCGATCGTCGGGGATTCGCGAATTTTGAACTTTTGCATTCATCGCTGCTGCTGGAGTGCCGATTGAGATACTGAGCAGATGCCCCGCTCGACCGCGACGGCCGGCGCGGGCGGAAAACTCCCCGAGTCCTGAGACCTGATGGAAAAGGCCCCACAGACACTTGGCCGACAGGGTTGGGGAGAAAGGGTAGGCTGTAAGTTCGTCTGGACATTACCCCACCTTACCTTTATAAGCACATCCGCTTCGGAGGCTGCCCAGTTCGTGGCCTTCTAGGCGCGGGGTAGGCACCCACGGCCGCCGAACCGAGTCGGGGCGAACCGGGACGGCTGGGCCGCACGGAAAGGAGTTCGTGAAGCATGACCGAAGCCGAAATCCTGGAACGGATGAAGAAGTACCCCTTCTACCACACCATCCAGCTCACTGAGCAGATTTCCACTCCTGGCTGGGAGGCGGTGCGCGGACTGGTCAACATGACGCTCCGCAACCTGCGAACCCTGGACTTCAAGGGCAAGCGCGTCCTGGACATCGGCTGCCGCGACGGCATCTTCTGTTTCGAGGCGGAGAAGCTCGGGGCCAGTGAGATCATCGGCATCGACAATGACCCGTCGGTCGCCGCCCGCGAGTTCCTGGTGCCGTTCTTCAAGTCGAAGGTCCAGATTGTTGAAATGAACATGATGGACCTGACGCCGCAAACCTACGGCAAGTTCGACGTGGTCATCTTCCCGGGCGTTCTCTACCACCTCCGCTACCCCTTCTGGGCGCTGAAGCTGATCCGCGACATCATCAAGGACGACGGCCAGCTGGTGCTGGAGACGGCAGTGTATGTGGACGACAACAAGCTGCCCCTGCTCTACTGCCCCATCGGCGCCGAGAGTCCCTACGAGCCGACCAGTTGCACCTTCTACAACACCAAGGCTCTGATGGACACACTGTTCAGTATCGGACTGACGGTGCAGCGGGTGGAGTACCTGAACAACGCTCACCTGCACGTGCGGCCGCCAGCCACCGTGCGGGACGCGGTGACTGCCACCCTCGGCTCGGCCGGGAAGAAGCCGAGCCCCAACATCGACCGCGCCACCTTCGTCTGCCAGATGACCCCGCAGATCATCGACCCGCACGTCACCGCCTACTGGGACGGCACGCACCGCATCCACACCAAGTACAAGAACCACATTGAGGCCGAACCGCTCAGCGAACTCCAGGCTCGCCAGAAGAAGGGCGTGCTGACGAACGCCTGAGGGCACGGACACCCCGGCTGTCGGGACGGGCGGCAGGGCGGGGCGGCGGCCCGGGAGACCAGTCTTCACTGCAGGAGGGACCGAGCATGGATTGGGCCAAGAAGCGGGTGGTCGTCACAGGAGGCTCCGGCTTCCTCGGGCAGCATGTGGTGGCCCGGCTGCGTCAGGCGGGGTGCGAGCACCTCTTCGTGCCGCGCAGTGCCCAGTTCGACCTCACCCGGGAGGCGGACGTTCGCCGGTTGCTCGTGCAGCAGCGGCCCGATGTGGTGCTGCACCTGGCGGCGGTCGTCGGCGGGATCGGGGCCAACCGCCTCTACCCCGGCACCTTCGCCTACAAGAACCTGCTCATGGGCGCCCACCTGATCGAGGTCAGTCGTGAGATTGGCGTCGAGAAGTTCGTCATGGTCGGCACCATCTGCTCCTACCCCAAGTTCACACCGGTGCCGTTCAAGGAAGACGACCTGTGGAACGGCTATCCCGAGGAGACGAACGCTCCCTACGGCCTGGCCAAGAAGGTGGTGATGGTGCAGTTGCAGGCGTACCGGCAACAGTTCGGCTTCAACGGCGTCAATCTGCTGGTGGTGAACCTGTACGGCCCCGGCGACAACTTCGACCTGCAAACCTCCCATGTCATCCCGGCCCTGATCCGCAAGTGTGTCGAGGCCCGGGAGCGCGGCGACCAGGTGCTCACCGTCTGGGGCACCGGCACGCCGACCCGGGAGTTCCTCTACGTCGAGGACGCCGCCCGCGCCATCCAGCGGGCGACCGAGGTGCTCGAAGTGTCGGACCCGGTGAACATCGGCTCCGGTCAGGAGATCGCCATTGCCGACCTTGTCCGCCTCATTGCCCAGAAGACCGGCTTCCGAGGTGAGGTTCGCTTCGACACCACCAAGCCCGACGGCCAGCCCCGGCGCTGTCTGGACGTGACCCGGGCCAAACAACTCCTCAACTTCGAGGCCACGACCACGCTGTCGGAGGGCCTGGATAAAACCATTGCCTGGTACGAGGCGACGCGGCAGTCCCGCGACGCCCGGGCGGCCTGACCGAGAGGTTCGGGGGCACGGAAACCCCCGAGGGATCGAACACAGGGAGAGAAGAGGCATGGGCATTCACGAGGGCGATGCGGTGCGGTCGTGCTGGTGCGGCAACTCCTCGCTCGCGGCCTTCTCGCCGGAGTACGCCGCCTGTGCGGAGTGTGGCACCCTGGTTTCCCGGGAGGAAAAGAAGGGGCACGGCCCCGGCACCCCGGACCTCCCGGCGCGAGCGCGGCACGATCTGCCGGAGCGCTGCGTCCACTGGCTGCGGGCCCTGTTGACCTACCGCCTGCCTCCCGCCTCAGTTCTTGAACTGGGTTGCAGCCACGGCGGACTCGTGACCCTGGCGCGGCAGGCGGGCTACCACGCCACGGGCCTGGAACTCGACGCCGCGGCCGCCGACTTCGCCCGGCAGACTTTCCAGGTGCCCGTCCTGCTGGGTCCGCTGGAGGCACAGGAGTTACCCGCTGGCTCCCTGGATGTGATCGTCCTGAATGACGTGCTGGGCCGCCTGTCCGACCCGGTAGCCACTCTGGAGTGTTGCGTCCGACTCCTCCGGGACGACGGCCTGCTGCTCGTGCAGGCGCCCGACTATCCCAAGGGCAAGACCCACGCCGAATTGGTCGCGGGCAGTGAGTCCACCCTGGTCTACGTCAACGGCAAGGCCGGCGCCTACCGCTACCTGTTCAGCCAGTGTGCGGTGCGGCGCCTGTTCGAGCGCCTGGGCTTCGGCCACCTGTCTTTTGAACGGCCGGTCCACCCGTACGACCTGTTCGCGGTGGTCAGCCGGCGGCCCCTCGTCCGACACTCGGACGAGCAGGTCAACGCCCGCCTGATGGCTGGCCCGCAAGGACGCCTGGTGCGGGCCCTGTTCGACCTCCAGGGGCTGTGGCGCGCCGCCGAGGATGACCGAGCTGTCCGCCTGGACACGATCACCCGCCTGAGCCAACAAGTGGCTTCCGGGGACGCGGAGCGGGCGGCACTGCAGACGGCCAACGCCGGCCTCCGCCAGAAACTCGAGGCCAGTGAGGCGGACCGGGTTGCGCGCCTGGACACCATCCACCGTCTCAACGTCCAGCTGACCGTGACTCAGGGAGAGTTGACTTCCATTCGGGAAATGATCGGCCTGGTCAACCTGGAGGCCCTCGGCCAGGGAGCCGCCCGGCCGACGACCGAGTCGGAGACTGTGGCTTACCTCAAGGAACAGTTGACGGCCCGCCTGGAAACCATCCACCGCCTCAACGCCCTGCTAGTGGCGAGTCAGACTGAGGTCGCCACGATTCGGGAGATGGTCGGGCTGATGAGCCTGGATGTTCTCGAACGCGTGGACGGCCACCTGGTGTCCAGTGCGGCGCGGCTGACCGCGGTGGAGACCAGTCTGGCCGAGGCATCGTTCACTCGCCGGTTGAAGAGGCTGCCCGGGGAACTGCGGCGCCTGCCGTCCCGAGTGCGGCACCTGCTCCGGCGCCTCCGGACGGGCCGGTGACGTTCGGCGGCGCGGGGAGCGAGACGGAAAGGGAGAGGAACAAGCGGTGTCTGACACAACCCCACGGGAGCGGCCACGCATTAGCGTGGTCACGCCCTCCTACAACCAGGGCCAGTACCTGGAGCAGTGCATCCGCTCAGTGCTGGACCAGGGTTACCCCGACCTGGAGTATTTCGTCCTGGACGGCGGTTCCACGGACGAGAGCGTGTCCGTGTTGCGCCGCTACCACGACCGCATTACCTTCTGGGTCAGCGAGCGCGACGGCGGCCAGAGTGCAGCCATCAACCGCGGCTTTCGCCTGGCCACGGGCGATGTGGTGGCCTGGCTGAACGCCGACGACTTCTACCTGCCCGGCGCCTTCAATCACGTGGCCGCCACTTACTGTCAAGACCGCGCGGCCTCGTTCTACTTCGGCAACGGCTGGCGCGCCAACGCGGCCGGGGAGAAGCTCAGTGACTTCTTCCCGGACGGCCAGGCTCGCTTCCACGCCCCCGCCCTGGTGCTCGGCCTCAACTTCATTCTGCAGCCCGCCACGTTCATCAACCGTCGTCATCTGGAAGCCGCGGGATACCTGGACTCGGAGTTGCAGTACGGCATGGACTCGGACCTGTGGCTACGACTGGCCCGGCTGGCTCCGCCCGTGGTCGTCCCGGCCACCCTGGCAGCGTCCCGGGAGTATCCCACGACCAAGACCTCCACGGGTTCGTTCCACCGGGCTGAGGAACTGCGACTCATCTCGGAGAAACACAGCGGCCTGCCGCTGACGCCGGGGGCGCTGCTGTACTACCTGAACACGCTCCAGGGTTTGGCGGTTCAGCGACCGGACGTGTTCCCGCTGGCGTTCCTCATCGAGGTGCAGGTGCTGTGCAAGGCGGCCCAGCGCCTCCTGGGAGGGATCGGTGCCCGTCCCGACGGCTTCCCGGCCGCCGACGAGTCCGAGTTGGTCCGCTACGCCCGGGACATCGAGGACACTCTGACCGCGATGGGTATGGCCACGGAGGCGGATCGGGTGGCACGGCAACAGATCATCGAACAGCTCGCCGCGCGGATAACCGCCGCCGAGCACGCCCGGGACGCCCGGCAACAGATCATCGAACAGCTCAGTGCCGAACTCGGAGCCGCCCGGCAGGAGGCCGAGGAGTTGCGCCGCCTCACCCTGACCCGGCGGCTGCTGCGGCTGCCGCGCCGGGCCTACCGGCTGCTGACCCGTGGCCGGGCGGGGTAGGGCAGTGCGACCGCGGGGCGTGCTTGGCAATACCTCGTAAGTCACAACGTTTCAGGTGAGTGCCCATGCGTATCGGAATTGAGATGAGGCAGGTGGTCCTGGGCAAGGCCGGCGGCATCTCCCTGTTGCTCAAGGGGGTGCTCGAAGCCCTGTTCCGCCTGGATCGGGACAACGAGTACTTCGGCTTCTGCACCGTGTTCAACCGCGGCCTGCTGGAGCGCGGCCCGGAGCGGGGTGAGATCATGACCCTGCCGGCGTACCACTACATGGCCGAGGTCAATCGCCTGTCCCACCACCTGAACCTGGACGTGCTGTTCCGGGCCTATCCGGTGGAGCACGACCTAACCTTCCCGTTGAACAAGCAGATTTTCCTGATCCCGGACATCCAGCACGAGTACTACCCCGAGTTCTTCGACGCCGAGACGCTGCGCTCCCGACGGGTGGCGTTCACACAGGCGCTGGCGGGAGCGGGAGCCATCGGCACCATCTCCGAGTACGCCCGACAGACACTGCTCGATCAGGAATGCACTCACTGCCGGGACATCTTCCTGATGAGCCCGGCCCTGCAGGAAGAGCACCGCCAGGCGTCCCTGGGGGACGTGACCGCGGCAGAGCGCGAACTGGTGCCGGCCAACGACTACTTCCTCTACCCGGCCAACCTGTGGCAGCACAAGAACCATCGCCGTGTGCTACAGGCGTTCGCCCGGTTCCTGGAGAAGTCGCGCAAGCCGATGACCTTCGTCTGCACCGGCCACCCCGGCGGCTGGCCAGCCATCCAGGCGGACTTCCCGAACCTGCCGGTGCGGCACATCGGCTTCGTCCGCGCCCCGCTGATGCGGTTGCTGCTGAGCCGGGCCCGCGCCCTGGCGTTCTTCTCGCTGTATGAGGGCTTCGGCATGCCGCTGCTCGAAGCCTTCGACGTGGGCACACCGGTCATTTGCAGCAACACCACCAGCCTGCCCGAGGTCGGCGGCGACGCCGTGCTCGACTGCGATCCGACCGATCCCGAGGCAATGGCGGACCTGATGGCACGCATCGCCGAGGACGACCGGCTGCGTATCGAACTGGTCGCTCGCGGCCAGCGGCGACTACGGTTGTACACCTGGGAGCAGTCGGCCCAGAACCTGCGCGGCGCCTGCGAGCGCGTGGCTGCTCCCGAGGCGGACGGCCCCCGCGTATGCGTCTCGGAACCGCCGCTGGTGTCCATCGTCACGCCGTCATATAACCAGGGCCGCTTCCTGCGCCGCACCATCGAGAGCGTCCTGAACCAGACTTACCCGCACATCGAGTACCTGGTGATGGACGGCGGCTCGACCGACGAGTCGGTGGAAGTGCTGCGATCCTACGGCGACCGCTTTCCGTGGGTCTCGGAGCCGGACCGCGGCCAGACGCACGCCATTAACAAGGGTTTCGCCCGGACGCGCGGCGTCATCCGCGCCTACCTGAACTCCGATGACGTGCTGCTGCCGGACGGCGTCGAGAAGGCGGTGGCGCACTTCCAGAGCCATCCCGGCTGTGACATGGTGTACGGCAACGCGAACTACATCAACGAACACGACGAGGTCACCGGCACCTACAACACGGCCGAATACTCGTTCGGGCGATTGATGCAGGACTGTTGCGTCTGCCAGCCGGCGGCCTTCTGGCTGTCGCGGATCGCCCGGCGCGTCGGCACGTTCAACGAGGCGCTGCACTACGTCATGGACTACGACTACTGGCTGCGCATCGACCGGGCGGGCGGCCGTATCGAACACGTCCACGATGTGTTGGCCTGCTCGCGGCTGTACCCGGAGACCAAGACACTCTCGGGCCGTTACAAGATTTACCAGGAAATCTTTGAAGTGTGCCGGCGGCACGCGGGCTACGTGGACATCGGCTTCTTCCACGGTTTCTGGCACCACCTGTGCCGCGAGCGTGACCGCGGACTGCCACGGCGGCTGTGCTGGCTGCCGCGCTTCCAACCCGGCATGGCGTACCTGCACCACAAGTGGTGGAACCGCCACCGCTACTCGGCGAGCAAGGTGCTGGCCGGCGTCGGCCGACGGCTGCGCCGCCTGGTCAGCCCGCCGCTGGGGCCGTTCACCTCGATCCTGACCCGGCTGCAGCGCCAGGGACCGCTGTCGATGGACCGCGGCCGCTGGGTCTCGGGCTTCTGGCCGGACAACTGGATCGGCCCCACCCTGCAAGTGGTGCTCAAGGACATGACTCCCGGCCGGCTGCTGCACGTCGCGGGGATGGCCAACCAGGACATGACTCTGACTGTCCTGGCCGGTGACCGGATCGTGGCCAACTACCCGCTTCGGGGTGAGCGCTACGAGAAGGTGTGCTTCCCGCTGGCGCCGGAATTCGGCAATCGGTTGTGCCTGAAATTCTCGCGGACCTTCACCGACGCGGCGCAGCGCCGCCTGTCCTTCTTGTTGCAGGACACCAACCTGTTTTCCGAGCAGGATCTGTATTAACCAGGCATTGGTTCCGAATCGCAAGAGAACACGAACCCCGTTCCCGTTTCGCGCGAAACGGGAACTTATTGCAGATTGCGAATGGGTGTAGCGGAAGTCGCCAGACTTCCGAGCAGCACCGGACGGAAGTCTGGCGACTTCCGCTACACCCAACTGCGAACCGCTCGAGCGTTCTGCATCCCTCTTGGCGCTCAACATTCATCTTAGCGCCGGGAGGGGTGCAGCGCGCAAGCCGCAAGCGGCAGAAAAGATGGACGCCTCATTTCTCACCTTTGCCTGGAGTTCATCACTGCCGTAAAATGACGCGACGCTGATCCCGCAGGCGCCGCGAGGTCCACCATGTTCCGCCACCGCCGTTCCCGTACCCCGTGGCTGCTGCTCGCGCTGCTGCTGGGCGCCGCCGGCTGCGGCAATCCCGGCACGCCCGAACTGGTCTGGGGCAAGCGCGGCATCAACGGCGGCGAACTGGTCAAGCCGCGGGCCATCGCCATCGACAAGGACGACCACCTCTACCTCGTGGACTGGACCGCGCGCATCCAGGTCTTCGACCGCGATGGCAAGTTCCTGGATCGCGTCTGGAAAACGCCCGACTTCCGCAACGGCCGGCCCAGCGGCCTGAGCATCGACCGTGACGGCAACCTCCTCGTCAGCGATTCGCACTACCACTGCCTGCGCATCTACTCCCCCGACGGCGAACTGCTGAAGACCTTCGGCGGCGTCGAGGGCACCGGCCCCGGCCAGTTCAGCTACATCAGCGACGCGGTGCAGGACAGCGACGGCTACTATTACGTCGCGGAGTTCGGCGAGAACCAGCGCATCAGCAAGCTCGACCCGCGGGGCAAGTTCGTCCGCTGCTGGGGCGCTCCCGGCAGCGAGCCGGGCCAGTTCGCCCGCATCCGCGCCATGACGCTGGGGCCGGACGGCAACCTGTACCTCGCCGACGCCTGTAACCACCGCATCCAGGTCTTCACGCGCGACGGCACCCTGGTGCGGTACTTCGGCGAGCACGGCAAGGAGCCCGGCCAGCTGGCGTACCCTTATGACGTGGCTTTCGGCCCAGGCCCAGACGCGCCGCTGTACGTGGTGGAGTACGGCAACCATCGCGTGCAGAAGTTCACGGCGGCAGGCAAGTCGCTCGGCTGCTGGGGCAGCGTCGGCCGTGGGCCCGGCCAGCTGTTCGCGCCGTGGGCCCTGGCGGTGGACAGCCACGGCCGCGTTCACGTCCTCGACAGCGAAAACGACCGCGTTCAGCGCATTGACTTTTGACCCGGCGCAGACGACCATGTTGTCCTGGGCGCCGCCGAACTCCCGGCCGTCCCGTCCTGGCTGGAACACCACGATGACGCAACTCCTCGCTCTGGCGCAAACGCGGTTGTGGGCCGGCGGCCTCTGGCTCGGCGCTGCGCTGCTGCTGGCCCTGGCCGTCGGCGTCCTGCGCGCCGCAAGCGCCGCGGTGCCATGCTGCCGCTGACCCTCGGGGCCGCCGCCGGCCTCGCCGTGCTGGCCGCCGTGCTGGCGCTGTACATCGAGGGCGACACGCAGGCCGGCTCCTACGTGCTGGTCATTGCCCTGGGCCTCACCACCCTGACCATCCCCGTCCTGATGATCACACAGAAGTCGTGGCTGTTGGCGCCACAGTTCGCGCTGCTCGGCATCGGGGCGCTGTGGATGCCCGACGGCGGCAAGCCAGACTGGTCCGTCTGGGTGCTGGCCGGCGTCGGCACCTTGCTCGCGGGCCAACTATTCCTGCTGTTCCTGACGGGCTCCTGGTGGTCGCCGCTGGCCTACGCCGTGGTCGGCGCCGGTCTGCTCGTCCTGGGCGGCTGGTTGTCCGGGCCGCTTGGCACCGGCCAGGAACACTTCGTCGCCATGCTCAATCCGGAGCGCGTCACCGTGTCCGAGCCGTGGTGGCTGCTGTTGCTGTTGCTCATCCCCTGGCTGATCTGGACCAGCTACCGCAGCCTGGCCGGCCTCGGCCCCGTCCGCGCCACTGTCGCCATCGGCCTCCGCGCCGCGCTGGTGCTGCTGCTGACGCTGGCCCTGGCCAACCTGCAACTCAAGCGCATCGACGAAACGGTCACGGTCATCTTCCTCTGGGACTGCTCCGAGAGTGTGCCGCAGAAGTTCGCCAGGGGCGACGATCCGCAAATCGAGCGTGCCGACCGGCTCATCAAGTTCATCAACCAGGCCGTCGCCAACCGCGGCACCGGCCGCCAGCGCGATCGGGCCGGCCTGATCCTTTTCGGCCGCTGGCCGCTGGCGTTCCTGCCGCCGGCCAACGTGCCGTACTTCAGCCTGACGAAGGACCAACTCAAGGACGCACCCATCGACGGCAAACGCACCGACATCGCCGCGGCGTTGAAGCTGGCCCTGGCGTCGTTCCCCGGCGGAACCGCCCGGCGCATCGTGCTGCTCAGCGACGGCAACGAGAACCTCGGCCGCGCCGAGGAACAGGCCCTCATCTTCAAGAATAACCGTGTGCAGATCGACGTGGTGCCGCTGGGCGCCGGCGAGCAAAACCCCAATGAAGTGCTCATCGAGCGCGTCGATCCGTCCACCGAGAACGAGAAGGGCATCAAGCGGACGCTGTACGTCACCCTGCGCAGCTACAACCCCGACACCGTCGTCGGCGAACTCCAGGTCTACAAGACCAGCCTGACGAAATTCAAGGATCCCGAGACGGGCCAGGAGCAGCAGCTGCTCACCACCACGAAACTCTTCGCCGACCGGAACGAGGACCGGCCGAAGCTGGTGCGCCTGAAGCCGGGCGTCACCGAGATCGCGCTGCGCGGCGTGATCGACCCGGAAGAGGGCTCCAGCACGTTCGAGGCGGTGTTCCGGCCGCGGCGGGTCGAGGACGCGCAGGGCAAGGTGCTCAGTGAGGGGCTGCCCGGCGACCGCGTAGAGAACAACCGGGCCAGCACCAGCGTGGTGGTGCGTGGCAAGAGCCGGGTGCTGCTGATCGAGAACGGTATCGAGGACGAGAAGACCGGCCAGCACCGCGTCGGCGAGCACAAGCTACTGGTGGATCGGCTGCGTCAGGCCAACAAGGAGCGCGAGCTGATTGTCATGACGGCGGACCAGGTGCCGCAGGATCTCGGCAAACTGCTGCTGCTGCTGAGCAACGTCGATTGCGTGATCCTGGCCAACGTGCCCGCCGAGAAGCTGAGCGAGGCGCAGCAGGAGGTGCTGCGCAGCAACACGCACGACCAGGGCTGCGGCATGGTGGTCATCGGCGGCAAGCACGCCTACGGCGCCGGCGGCTGGCAGAATAGCAAACTGGAAAAAGCCTGGCCGGTGGTGTGCGATTTGAAGTCGCTCAAGGTCGAGGGCAAGGGCGGCCTGGTGCTGGTCATGCACGCCTCGGAGATCGCCGAGGGCAACATGTGGCAGAAGAAGATCGCCCGGCTGGCGGTCGAGAAGTTGTCGGCGGTGGACATGGTGGGCATGGTGTACTACGACTTCGCCCGGGGGCCGCGCTGGCACATCCCGTTCCAGCAGGTCGGCCCCAACCGCGGCCGGCTGCTGAACCTGGTGGATACGATGAACCCCGGCGACATGCCCGACGCCGAGCCGCACCTGAAGATGGCCTACGACGAGCTGAGCGACCGCCGTCACGGGCTGGGCACCAAGCACATCATCTTCATCAGCGATGGCGATCACTGGCAGCCGCCGGTGCAGCTCATCAACAAGATCAAGGCCGCGAAAATCAGTCTCACGGCGATCTGCATCACCTCGCACGGCCAGGCGGCGGTGGACAAGATGAAATCGATCCCGGCAGCCTCGTACCTGCCGGGCAAGGCCAGCAAGTTCTATTACGTGACCGACCCCAAGCAGCTGCCGGCCATCTACATCAAGGAATCGCGCATCGTCTCGCAGTCGTTCATCCACGACAAGCCGTTCCAACCGCAGGTGACCGCGGCGGGCCGGGCGACGCGGCCGACCAACAACTTGCCCGAGCCGCTGCCCAAGCTGCAGGGCTTCGTCCGCACGACGCCGCGCGACTCCAAGCTGGTGGAGGTGACCATCGTGACGCCCAAGCTCGGCGACCTGCAGTTCCCGATTCTGGCGCAGTGGCAATACGGCCTGGGCACGGTGCTGGCCTTCACCAGTGATGCGCAGACGCGGGAAAAGGGGCCGGTGGGCTGGGACCGCGACTGGGCCAGCGACAAGATGTACAAGCAGTTCTGGGACCAGGTGGTCAAGTACGCGCTGCGTCGCGAGGAGCAGGGCGGCATGTTGCGTGTGGTGCCGGAGACGCGCGACAACCGCACGGTCCTCGTCGTCTACGCCCGGGACGACAAGGAACCGCTGGTCGATCTGAAGGTGACGGCGCGGGTGACGGCGACGCGGCTGAAGGACAATCAGGATCGCGAACTGGAGTTCCGCCAGCGCAAGCCGGGTGAATACGAGGCGGAAATGCGGGCCGAGGAGGTCGGGGCGTACTTCCTCAACGTCCGGGCGACGCGGCGGGTGGGCGACAAGGAAGTGCTGGTCGGCAGCGTGCGCACGGTGGTGACGGTGCCCTATTCGCCGGAGTTCGGCGAGATGCGGGCCAACCCGGAGTTGCTGGAGGCGCTGCGGCGCATCACCGGCGGCAAGGCGTATGGCGAGGCGGAGGACACCCTGACGGCGGCGGTGAAGGCGCAGCGAAATCTTCCGCGCGGCGCCCGTGGGAAGTTTGAGTTTACAATCGATCTGGTTCTGGCTGCTGGTGCTGGCGGGCATCGGCCTGTTCTTCGACGTGGCGGTGCGGCGCATCGCCATCGAGCCGGCGAAGTGGTCGGCGGCGCTGCGGGCCTACTGGGACCGCCTGGCCGGGCGGCCGGTGTCGGAACCGGTGGTGGCGGCGGAGCGCCTGCAGGCGCGGCCGGCGGCAGGGGCGGAGCGCCGCTTCGAGGCGACCGGCGATGTGCCGCTAGCGGATGTGCCCAGCGCCACCGGGGACTTGCCGACGCGCCCGGCAGCGCCGCGGCCCGGGCGCAAGGGCCGGGCGTCGCCCCGGAGGCGCCGCAGGAGGCCGGCGACGCGATGAGCCGCCTGATGCGCGCGAAGAAGCGCGCCTTACAAGACCGCGACAAGGACAAGGACAAGAAGGACTGAAACCCGCGAGGTTGAACACCGCGGCGAGCGGCGCGGCGTCAGCCCGCCGGTAACCCTACAGCACCGGCGGGCTGACGCCGCGCCGCTCGCCCAATCCGCCCCGTTTTCCGGCGAATAACAGAGAAAACCCCAACACAGGAGCCTGCACCAGCGATGTCTACCGCCGCCACCAACCTGGCCGAACGCGCCAACGAATTCCGCCGCGCTTATGGGATAGTCCACCGAGAGATCGGCAAAGTCATCGTCGGCCACAGTGACATCGTGCATGGTGTGCTGACGTGCCTGTTCGTCGGCGGCCACGCGCTGCTGGAGGGCGTGCCCGGCCTCGGCAAAACGCTGCTGGTGCGGACGCTCAGCCAGGTGCTGGACCTGAAGTTCAACCGCATCCAGTTCACGCCGGACCTGATGCCGTCCGACATTTTGGGCACCAACATCATCAATGAGACGCCGGAGGGCAAGCGCGTCTTCAGCTTCCAGCCGGGGCCGATGTTCGCGCAGATTGTGCTGGCCGACGAGGTCAACCGGGCGACGCCGAAGACACAGTCGGCGATGCTGGAGGCGATGCAGGAGCACAGCGTCACGGTCGGCGGCACCATCCACCAACTGGAGGAGCCGTTCTTCGTGATGGCGACACAGAACCCCATTGAGCAGGAGGGGACGTACCCGCTGCCGGAGGCGCAGCTGGACCGCTTCTTCTTCAAGCTGGTGGTGAACTACTCGGGCCGCGAGGAGATGGCGACGATCCTGGAGCGGACGACGACGGGCCACTGGCCGCAGGCGAACAAGGTGATGGATGGCGAGCAGATCCGCGAGTGGCAGCAGCTGGTGCGTGAGGTGCTGGTGGCGCCGCCGGTGATCGACTACGCGATCCGGCTGGTGATGGCGACGCACCCGCAGGGCGAGTTCGCGGCGGCGGACACCAACAAATTCATCCGCTGCGGTGCCAGCCCGCGCGGGCGCAGGCGCTGGTGCTGGCCGCCAAGGTACGGGCGCTGCTGGAGGGCCGCTACAACGTCAGCTTCGAGGATCTCAAGCGCGTGTACCTGCCGGCGCTGCGGCACCGGATATTGCTCAACTTCGAGGCGCAGGCGGAAAACATTCCGTCGGACCAGGTGCTGCTTGGTATCCTGAAGGAAGTGAAAGAGAAGGGCCCGGAGCTGGCGGGGGCCAGGGCGTAATGTGAGAATGGAGGTAGCGATGAAGACGACGACAGGGGTTCCGGTCGTGGCCGATCCCGAGGCACTCGCCTACGTCGAGGAATTGAGGCTCCGAAACCTGATGGACAGGCTGGTGGAAGTCGCCGCGGACACCTATGACGATTTGCGGTGCATTAAGGTGAGTTTCATGCCCGCCTATGAGGAAGAGGCGCGGGTTTACATTGAGCCGGTCCGCCCCGTGGAGCACGAGAAGGATAGGGCCACCGGCATGCGCTTCATCAACTGGGTGACGTCGAACGTCACGCCCGACCAATGGCGGTATTTCGGGTTTGCGGAACAATACGAGTCCGCCGATGGACGGTAGGGCCTTCCTGGACGTGGCACGCGAACTGGTCCGTGGGTCAACGGCAGCCCACTGGCGGTCGGCCGTCGGACGTGCCTATTACGCTTTGTTCCTGGAAGGTGGTGAGCTACTGCTTCGGTGGGGGTTCGCCGCGACGTCAAAAGATCGGGAACACTTTTTTGTCCGCACGCGCTTGCTATACTCGGCCGACCCTGACCTGAGGCAGGCGGGCCGCGACTTGGACTGGCTGGCGCCGTTGCGAAACAAGGCGGACTATGTCCTGTCCGCGGTCGAGTTTCGCAACGCCACGGAAGCCAAAAGGGCCGTGGACAAGGCAGCGGATGCACTTACGAGGCTCGACACGGTGGCCGCCGACTCGAACCGCACGGCCGCCGCCATCGCCGACATCAAGGCCCGATGGCCTTGATCCCACAACCCACACCCTCATCCCGGCGCACCCATGCCCGACACCCCACAACCGCTGCTCGACCCGCAGTTCCTGGTCCGCCTGGAACAGTTGGAGTTGGTGTCGCGTAAAATCTTCCTGGGCCGCATGAAGGGCGAGCGCCGCAGCAAGCGCAAGGGTCAGAGCGTCGAGTTCGCCGACTACCGCAACTACGTCATCGGCGACGACCTCCGCCACCTCGACTGGAACCTCTTCGCCCGCCTCGAAAAGCTCTTCATCCGCCTCTTCATGGAGGAGGAGGATTTACATGTTTATATCTTGATCGACAACAGCCTGTCGATGGACTTCGGCAAGCCGACCAAGCTGCACTACGCCAAGCAGGTGGCGGCGGCGCTTGGTTTCATCGGCCTGGTCAACCTGGACCGCGTCGTGCTGGAGGCGTTCAACGACAAGCTGACGCAGAGCATGCCGGCGGCGCGCGGCCGCCGCAGTCTGTGGCGGCTGGTCGATTTCCTGCAAAAACTGGAGCCCGCCGGGCCGAGCGACCTGAAAAAGGCCCTGCGTACCTTCAGCCTCAAGTGCAGCGGCAAGGGCATCGTCATCCTGCTCAGCGACTTCATGGACAAGCACGGTTACGAGGACGCCCTGCGCTACCTCATCGCCCGCCAGCTGGACATTTACGCGATCCAGATTCTGTCGCAGGAAGAGATTGAGCCGGAGATCGTCGGCGACCTGCAGTTGACGGACATTGAGGACCAGGACGTGGCGGAGGTCACGGTCAGCGGGCCGCTGCTGAAGCGCTACAAGCAGAACCTGGCGGCGTACCGGGCGGCCCTGTACGAGTTCTGCGCCCGCCGCGGCGTGGCGTACCTGTTCACCAGCAACCAGGTGCCCTTCGAGCGCCTGATTTTCAGCTTTCTGCGGCAGCGCGGGCTGGTCAAGTAACCAATCTCCCCTCTCCCTCTGAAAGGGGCGAGGGGAGGAAGAGGACATTCATCATGGCGTTTCGCGCACCTCCCGTCGGCTCCCTGTTCGGGCGGCTGTGGTTCCCGGTCTGCCTGGCCGTGCTCCTGTTGCTGGCGCTGCCCGCGCTGGTACTGCAACTGCTGCACCTGTTCGGCGCCGCGGGCGAGGTGAACACCTGGCTGAAAAACAACTTCGACCTCAGTTACCAGAGCCCGCTGCCCGGGATGAAATGGGACGACGCGCGGACCTGGTGGCCGTTGCTGGTGCTGTTACTGCCGCCCATCGGGGTGCTGCTGCTCTACTTCCTCAAGCTCAAGCGCCGGCCGCTGCAGGTGCCCAGCACGTTCCTGTGGAAGAAGAGCATCGAGGACCTGCACGTCAACGCCCTGTTCCAGTGGCTGCGGCAGAACGTGGTGTTGCTGCTGCAACTGCTGGTGCTGCTGGTGCTGCTCTATGCCACGCTGGGGCTGCGCTTCCACGGCCAGACCGCGACGGGCAAGCACTACATCCTCCTGATCGACAACAGCGCCAGCATGGCCGCGACCGACGTGGCCCCAAGCCGCCTGGAGTGGGCCAGGCAGGAGGCGCTCAAGCTCATCGACGCCGCCGACGAGGGCCACCAGGGCATGGTCATCGTCTTCAACTCCACGGCGACGACGCTGCAGAGCTACACCACCGACAAGGGCGACCTGCGGCGGGCGGTCCAGTCCATCAAGCAAACGAGCCGGACGACGCGCATCGAGGACGCACTGACGCTAGCGGACAACCTGGCGAACCAGTACCGCTCTACCGAGGACGCCGTGTCGCAGCCGGAAGACCAGGAGGCCGAGAAGCGGCGGACCATGTTCAAGCCTGGGCAGGGCACGCCGACGGAGGTGTACCTGTTCACCGACGCAGTTTTTCAGGAACCGTCGCCCGCGGCCCTGGCGACGCTGAACTCGCTGCTGGCCGGCAACACGAAGGCACTGGGCAACCTGCACGTCCACTTTTTCCAGGCGGGCGCGAAGGAGAAGGATAGGCCGGTGAACAACGTCGGCATCGTCACCCTGGACGCCGAGCGCGCCGACGCTGGCCAGCAGGACGACAAGAAGGCCCGGCCGAACAAGGGCGTCGGCGTCAAGGTGTTCGCCGAGGTCCACAACTTCCGCCCGGAGGAGGCAACGGTGAAGGTGCGGCTGGAGGTGCGGTCGCAGGGCAAGCTGATTCACTGGGATGCGCAGCTGGTGAAGCTGGCCGCGCGATCCGCCGGGAAGGCGGAGGGCAAGCCCGGTGAGTCGGGCAGCGGCTGGGCGCGGTTCAAGGTGGACGATCTCGACATGACCGCCAACCCAGTGGTCCGCGTGTACCTCGACGGCGTGAACGACGACTTCCCGCTGGACGACGAAGCGTGGCTGGTGCTGGCACCGCAGCGGCGGGCGCGCGTGCTGGTGGTCACGGCTGGCAACCCGGCGCTGGAAGCGTTCTTCGACAAGGAGGGGCCGACGTCGGAGCTGGCCGAGGTCGAGTGGCTCAAGCCCGCCGACCTGGACGGCGCCGCCTACCGCCAGAAGGCGGTGGATAAGATCGAGTACGACCTGGTGGTCTTCGATCACTGCGCCCCGAAGGAGGAGAAGGACCTGCCGCAGGCGCACACGCTGTTCCTCGGCGCGGCGCCGCCGCCGTGGCGGCGCGGCGACCCCTTCGAGGAGAGCAGGAAACAGAAGAGTATCGTGCCGACCGTCAGCAAGGCCAGCCACCCACTGCTGCGCCTCATCCGGACCATGCGCGACGTGGCGATTGGCGAAGCGTTTGAGTTGCAGTTGGCCGCCGACCTGAAGGACGAGGACCGCGACCGCGCGAAGAAAGCGCTGGCGCAGCGCGACACGGTGCTGGAGGCGACCGGCAATCGGCCGCTGCTGTTCAGCGTGCGCCGCGGGCCGTACAAGGACGTGGTGCTGGCGTTCACGCTCTTCAACGACAGGGGCGATCTGCTGACGAACTGGCCGCTACGGCGCAGCTTCCCGGTGTTCCTGCGCAACGTGCTCATGGAGTTCGGCAACCTGAACGTGGGGGGCAGGACGCTGCAGGCGGGCGAGCCATTTCAGTTCCGCGAACCGGGCGTCGATTGGAAGGAAGTGCAGATGCCGGACGGGAAGACGAAGCCGCTGCAGCGCCGTGGCGATCCGAACGACCCGGACCTGGTGTTCGCCGACACGGAGCAGCTGGGCCTGTACGATCTGGTCGGCGACGGGCCGCGGCGGCGCAGTTTCGCGGTGAACCTGCTCGACCCGCTGGAGAGCGACATCGCGCCGCGCGATCGCTTCAAGGTCGGCGGTGACACGGTCGCGGCCGAGCCGGAGCGGCGGCAGCCGTATGACCTGTGGAAGTGGTTCGCGCTGGGGGCGCTGATTCTGCTGGTGCTGGAGTGGTATGTTTATAATCGGCGGGTGTTCGTGTGAGGACGGTTACGATGGACGCTGCGAAAAAGAAGGCCTTGGAAACGGCCGGCTGGCGGTTCGGAGACGCCGCCGACTTTTTGGAGATGACCGACGAAGAGCGACAACTGCTCGACGCCCGAGTGAAACTGGCCGTTATCCCAAAGACTCAAGCCCTGGACGTGAATCCGGCGAGCCCGAATTTTGGCACCTCGGCCGTGAAGTAGCCGGTCACGCCACCTGCACTTCCTCCTCCACGCCCACCGTCTCGCGGAACTTCGGGTCCGAGATCAGGCACGGGTGCTTGTACTGCTCCGGCGTCCCGCCCGTGCGCGCCTGCCGCGCCCGGTCCCACTGCTGCCACGTACTCGTCGGCAGCAGTTCCAGCCGCACCGGGCCGAGCCGCCGGCTGCGGCGCTTCTCGCCATACTCGACGTTCACCACCATCAACTGCCGGTCCAGCGCCTCCGCCAGCCGCACACCTTCGGTGACATCCGCCAGGTCGCCGCGCTCCACGAACAGGCCGTAGTACGGCGCCACGTCGTCCCAGCACGGCGCCAGGCTGTACGCCGTCAGCGTCAGGTTTAGCGCCTGCTGCACGTCCTTCATCGCCCCGGCAACGTGGTACTCCGACAGCTTCTCGCCCGTGATGTTCGCGAAGTGCGAGCCCTTGCTCAAGAACTCGATCAGCGGCGTCTGGTTGTGGAAGCCGGTCACGCGCACCAGGTCGTGGATGTGGTAGCGGTACAGCCCGAACGCGGTCGTCGGCAGGATGAAGTACGCCCGGCCCTCCTTGAGTTCGTGGGCGCCCACGACGGTCGGCTGCTTGCTGTCCGCCTCCTCCTCGGGGATGAACTCGAAGTAGTGCGTCGTCACGTCCAGGATGCCGCTCGGCGTGCCGTCTCGCATCGGGATCGTCATGCGGCCCTCGCTGGCCAGCAGCCCGATGTCACGCACCGGCGTGCTACCGTAGTACGTCGGGTAGTGCCGCAGATACGAGGCGACGCTGCCGCCCATCCAGTTACCGATGATGCAGTCGCTCGGCCAGTAATCCTTCGGGTACAGATGGCCGGTGCGGCGCACGATCTCCTCCAGTTCGCGCCCGCTCCGGGTGGCGGCGGCGGGTCTTCCACGCCAGCGCGGCGCGGATGTCCGCGGGGATGTCCAGCCGTGGGTTCAGCGTGCCGTCGTACAGATCGCGGATCAGCGCCTCTTTTTCCTCGTCGCCGGTGCGGGCGAGGTTGACCAGCGTGCTCGGGTTGGCGGCGACGATCATCCCCGGGCGGCGCGGCAGACTCAGACGCAGCGCCGTGTAATACTTCGCCGTCGCGTCCTTGATGCAGCCGGCCCGCGCCGGCACGCAGTACAAAAAGCGGATGATGCGTTTCTGCATCGTCGCCGTCAGGCCGGTCACGTTGCCGCACGGGATGCCCGCGTCGGTCATGAACTCGCGCCAGTCACTCGACATCTGCACGATTGGCCGCAGCTTCACCGCGGGGTGGTCGCGAAACACCTTCAGGCCCCACAGGTTCCAGCCGCGCTTGTAGTCCGCCAGGTACTGCGGCGTCACCGGGATGAACTTGCGCGCCGCCGTCGTGCCGCTCGTCAACGCAAACATGTGGATATGCGAATCTGTCAACAGCGCCCGGAAGTCGCCGTTGCGCACGCGCTGCAGATAGGGATCGAAATACTCGTAGGCGGCCACCGGCAGCTGGCGGCGGAAGTCCGCGACGGTGCCAATGGCGCCGAAGTGGTGATCGCGGCCGAAGTCGGTGTCGGTCTGGCGGGCCAGGATGCTACGGAGGAGGGCTTCCTGCACTTCCCGCGGCGACTGGGTCGCGGCCTCGAAGGCCGCCAGCTGCCGGCGCACCGGCCAGGCCACGATCTTGCCCAGGATTTTACGCAGGAGCCACTTCAACATGGATTTGCCCTGTCAGCGGTTGAGGATCAAGGGTGCAAGTTCACGCCCGCGTCGTCACCGTGGGGGTGACGTGCGCGACGGTCCCGTTGGCATCCCTGTCCACCGCGGACACGGCCGGCTGGGGGGCTCCTGCCGGGGGCGGCCCGGCGGGCGCTGACGCCGCGCCGCCGCCCAGGTGCTTCAGGAAGAACGCCAGCACGCGGCGCTGGTACTCCTCCGGGGCCTGGTGGAAGGCCTGGTTGTGCTTGGCCCCGTCCACCATCCACAGATCCTTCGGCCCGCGCACCCGCCCGAACAAATCCTGGGCCATCTCTGGCTTGATGTAGGTGTCGGCGCCGCCGTGGATCATCAGCAGCGGCCGGTCGCCCAGCTGGCGCATCGCGTGTTCCAGGTGTGCGAAACGTAGGCCGCGCGCACGCCGAATCCGCCGCAGCCCCGCCTTCGCGTACAGGCCGTAGAACCACGACGGCAGCGCCCGCTGCAGCCAGATACGCTTGTTGTAAATCTGAATCCAGCGCTTCATGTACGGCAGCATCGTCGTGTGCGTCGCGAACACGCCGTCGGTCACAAAGCAGCGCAACGCCGGGTCGCGCGCCGCGGCGATCAGGCCGGCGCTGCCACCTTTGCTGATGCCGAAGAAGCCCACGCCCTGCGGATCGCGATCCGGCCGTCGCTGCAAATACGCGAGGGCCGCGCTGAAGTCGCGCAGCTCGTACTCGGTGACCCACTGCAGCGGGTCGTAGCCGGGTTGCTTGTCGCTGTCGCCCTGACCGCGCGGCTCGAACGTGAACACGTCGAAGCCGTGCGCCCGCAGGAAGTCCGTGTACGGCACGCATGCCCAGCGGTTCGAGCCGAACTCCAGGCCGAACAGGATCACGCCCAGCCGGCGCGGTTGCGTCGTTTTCAGGTAACAACCGCGCAACGTCAAGCCGTCGTCGGTGCGCAGTGTCACGTCTTCCGCGTCCGCGACCGGCTGGCCGCGCGGGATGATGAACAGCGGCTTCTCCTCGAAGATGCGCACCACGTAGTGCAGATAGCGAATCCGCACGTACCAGTACAGCGTCGTGAACGCCAGCGCCGCCAGCAAAGCGATGCCGGCTAACACCCCGAGCGTGAGCCAAAGCCACTCCACGGTGTCACTCCTTGGGACTGTCTGCTCTCTTCCCCCCCTCGCCCCTTTCAGGGGGAGAGGGGTCGGGGGTTCCTCTTGCTCCCCCTGAAGGGGGCGAGGGGAGATAGTTTGCGCCTCAATCCACAAAGCGACTCACGATCAACGACACATTCTGCCCACCGAAACCGAAGCTGTTGCTCAGCACGTGCCGCACCGTCTTCTCGCGGGCCGTGTTCGGCACGTAGTCCAGGTCGCAGTCTGGGTCCGGCACCTCATAGTTGATGGTCGGCGGCAGCACACCGCGGCGCAGCACCATCACGCTGGTGATTAGCTCCACTGCGCCCGCGGCCGCGATCAAATGGCCCAGCATACTCTTGCTGCTGCTCACCGGCACCTGGTAGGCGCCGTCGCCAAACACATTCTTGATCGCCAGCGATTCCACGCGGTCGTTCACCTGCGTGCTGGTGCCGTGCGCGTTGATGTAGCCGATCGCGCCCGAATTCAGCCCGGCGTCCTTCAGCGCGTACTCCATGCAGGCGATGGCGCCGCGGCCGTCCGGGTGGCTGTCGGTCACGCGGAAGGCGTCGCCGGTCGAGCCGTAGCCCGTCATCTCGGCGTAAATGGTCGCGCCGCGCTTGCGGGCGTGGCCCAGTTCCTCCAGCACCAACATGCCGGCACCCTCGCCGAGCACGAAGCCGTCACGGCGGGCGTCGAAGGGCCGCGACGCCTTCGCCGGGGCCTCGTTGTGCGTCGAGAGGGCCGTCAGCAGGTTGAAACCGGTGACGCCGAACGGATGGATCATGCTGTGCGAACCGCCCGAGAGCATCAGGTCCGCCTCGCCTTGACGGATCATCTCGGTCGCCTCGCCCAGCGCCTGACTGCTGGCGGCGCACGCGGTCAGACAGTTGTAATTCGGCCCCTCCAACTCGAAGTACGCCGCCAGGTGCCCGGGCGTCGTGTGCAACTCCTGCTCGAACTCGCGGTTGGCGTGGAAGTCGTGCAGGGCGCCGCGCGTGAACTTCGCGGTATCCACGGCGCGCTGCTCGGGCAGGTAGCTCTCGGAGATCAGCGATACCAGATGCTGAAAGTCCTGGATGCCTTCGCCGGAGCCGAGGTAAACGCCGAAGCGGCCGCGGTCCACGGCGGCGCGATCCTCCGGCAGCAGGCCGGCGTCGGCGAGCGCCTGCTGCGCCGCGGCGGCGGCGAAGCGACTGTTGGCCCCGGAATTCTGCCAGCGCTCCGGCGCCTTGACGTAGTGGCCGAGGTCGAAGTCCTTGACCTGGGCCGCGAACTTCGTCGGGAAGCGGCTGGCGTCGAACAGCGTGATCGGCCCAACGCCGCTGCGGCCCTCCAGCTGGCGGCGGTACAGATCCTCGACCGAGTGGCCCAGCGGCGTGATCGCGCCCATTCCGGTGATGACGACACGACGTTTCATGGCAACCTCAAAAATGGCAAATTGCGAATGGCAGATGGCAAATTGAAAACCAACAGATGGGGATGTCTTTCCATTTGCCATTTGCCATTTGCCATTATTTGTCCTCCCACTTCCGCAGCACCACCGCCGCACACTGCCCCATCTCGGTGAAGCCGACCTTGAGCACGCACGGCCGGCGCAGCGGCCGCGTCTGCGTGCCGACCGCCACTGGACACGCGGGGTCCGGCTCCTCATAGTTCAGCGACGCCGGCACCTGGCCGTGCGCCAGCCCCAGCAGGCTCGCCGCCAACTCGTTCAGGCCGCTGCCGGCGCCGAGGTTGCCGAAGTAGCTCTTCGGCGCGAACACCGGCACCGCGTTCGGCCCGAATACCTCCTGCAATCCCCGCGCCTCCCACACGTCCGCGTCGCGCGTGCTCAGGCCGTGGGCGTTCACATGGTCGATGTCCTCCGGCGCCACGCCCGCCTCGCCGCAGGCGGCGCGGATCGCCCGCGCCAGGCCGGTGCCGTCCTTCTTGCGGTCGAACGCGGCGCCGAAGCCCAGCACCTCGGCGTAAATGCGGGCGCCGCGGCGACGGGCGTGTTCCAGCTCCTCCAGCACCACCACCGTCGCCCCCTCGCCCAGCGTGGTGCCGTCGCGCAGGCGGTCGAAGGGCCGCATGGCTTTTTCCGGCGCCTCGTTGCGGCGTGACAGCGGCGCGAACAGGCACTGCCGCACCATGCTCAACGGGTTCATCTTGCTGTCGGCGCCGCCCACCAGGAAGAAGTCGGCCTGGTCGCGCTGGACGATCCGCTTGGCCTCGCCCAGCGCCAGCAGGCTGGCTGCCTCGCTCTCGGTGACGGTGTTGTTCGGCCCCTGAGCGTTGTGCAGGATCGAGATGTGACAGGCCAGCATGTTCGGCAGATACTTGAGCATCCACAGCGGCGTGATGTTCGGCAGGCCCTGGTCGCCCCACTTTTCCAGGTCCACGACACCGGGGTGGCCGGCCACGCTGAGTTGTGCCGCCGGCCCCAGTTCCTCCAGCTCGGTGGCCAGCAGACCGGCGCCGAACTCGACGCCAAAGCGCGTCGGGTCGAGGCGCTCCTTATCCACCTGGCCATCGTCGAGCGCCAGCTGTGCCGCGGCCACGGCCAGCTGGATGCCGCGCGCCATGACGCGCAGTTGCTTGCCAGCCTTTTTGTCGATGAAGCGGCGGGCGTCGAAGCCGGCGATCTCGGCGCCGATGCGCGTTGGCAACGGGCTGGTGTCGAAATGGGTGATAAGCCGCACGGCGCTCTTGCCGGCCAGCAGCCCTTGCCAGTATGCCTCGGCGCCGGTGCCCAGCGGGTTCACCACGCCCACGCCGGTCAGGACAGTGCGACGGGATGTGTGTGCCATGACGAACCTGCGGCCGGTGCGGCGTGCCGACGCGCGCCCGCTCTGCCGCCCTCCCTGGGACGACGTGTCCGAACCGATTGCAACAATCCCAACCCTGGGCGCGTGGCCCCTGGGGGTAGCGGCAGTCGCCAGACTTCCGAGCAGCGCCGGACAGAAGTCTGACGACTGCCGCTACCCCCAGGGGCCAACCGTTCTAGTCCTGCCTCGCTTCCCTGCCGGCGTGGTTCGGCAGGAACCGGGCGAGCAGATGGCTCAACTCACCGGTGAAGACGAAGTTCTTGTCGCCAAAGAGCTGCTGCGAGCGCGACCGGTCCAGATGGGCGAAGAAGATTTCCGCCTCGCCGACCAGGGCCGGCGGCCGGCCCGTCTCGGGCTCGCCGGCGAACACGCGCCCGAGCACCGAGGCGCCCTCGGGCGCAGGTGCAACAGCTCCACCTCGTAGATGACCTGCTCGCCCGCCAGCACCTCGCGGGTGAAGTGAGCGCGCGGAATCTTGGCGAGCACGACCTTTTCCTGAAATGCGGTGGCTTCGCCGACCAGGATACCACCAGTCTGCGCCAGCCCTTCGAGCATCAGCGCCGCGGGCAGCACCGGATAGCCGGGGAAGTGGTCCGCAAACAGGTCCTCCGTGACGCTCAGGTTCTTGACCGCCCGCGCGGACTTGCCACTGGTGAACTCCAGGAAGCGGTCAATCCAGATCCAGCGCATGCGCGTCTCCGAAGAGGATTGCAGATTTTCGATTGCAGATTGCCGATTGAAAGACCGGAACTCTTCTGTCTTTCAATCGGCAATCTGCAATCGAAAATCTGCAATCAGCTAGCCAACTTTCCCTGGATGTAGCGCGTAATCATCTCGACCGTGAACAGGTCGCTGATGGCGCTCAGTTCGGGGTTCCGCTCGAACTTGCTGAGGTCTGCGAACGGCATACGGGCCCGCAGTTCCGCCAGGCCCTTGGCGGTCACCTTGCCGTTCTGCACGAATTCGGGGTCGCCCTGGAAGATCGACTCGGGGAACAGCTCGCCACGCGGAATCTTGATGCCGAACTCGCGTTCCAGGCGGAACACAATGTCCAGGAAGTCAATGGACTCGGCGCCCAGGTCGCCCTGCAGGGTGGCCTTGGGACTGATCTCGTCCTCATCAACGTTCAGCGCCTCGACCAGCGTGGCGGAGACCTTCGAGTAAATTTCTTCCTGACTAGGCATGGGTCAAACCTCCTCAAGGGAAAGTAGATAATTTTGGGCTGTCCGGGCGTTCGTCACACGGCTACCGCCCCCAGACTCAGGCCGCCGTCCACGGTCAGAATCTGTCCAGTGACGTAGGCAGCATCGGCACTGGCCAGAAACACCGCCACGCGGGCGATGTCGTCCGGCTGTCCCAGGCGGCGCATGGGGATCATCTTCTTGATGAGATCACCCGCCTTGTTGCGTACCGCCTCACTCATGTCCGTCTCGATAAAACCGGGAGCGATGGCATTCACGGTCACGCCCCGGCTGGCCAGTTCCGCGGCCAGGGCACGGGTGAACGAATTAATGGCGCCCTTGCTGGCGGCATAGTTCGTCTGGCCCGGGTTGACATAATCAGCGGCGACGCTGGACACGTTGATAATGCGGCCCTTGCGGGCCTTCATCATCGAGTAAGCGACTGCCTTGCAAAAGTTGAAGGCGCCGCCCAGGTTGGTGTCGAGCACGCTCTTCCACGCCTCCGGTTCCATGCGAACGAACAGGTCGTCCTTGATGATGCCGGCGTTGTTCACCAGAATGCCGATCGGTCCCCACTCGGCCTCGACGGTCTGCACGCACTGCTCGACCTCGGCGGCGTTGGTCACGTCCACCTGAAACGCCCTGCCAACCTGTCCCGCCGCGGCGAGTTCCACAGCAAGACTATCGGCGGCCTCCTTGCTGCCGCGGTAGACAAACGCCACCCGGGCCCCTTCCGCCGCGAACGCCTTGACGATGGCCCGGCCGATCCCACGGCTGCCGCCGGTCACCAGCGCGACCTGATCCGTCAATCGCATGTGCTTCCCCTCTTTCGTGGCGCAGGCGTCCCGCCTGTGCTTCTCCCCACGGCCGGTTAGCCGGTCACGCCATTCAGCGCCCCACTGAGGAGCAAATACTGTGCCCGCAGACGCGCCACCAGTTGGTCGTCGATCGGCCGGAGTTTCGGGTCGCGGTCGGCCAGGTTATAGCGAGCGACGGTCAGTTTCGCGGACACCGTGGCAACACCATCCTGTTCGCCCTTGCCCTTGAGCACGACCAGCGGTTGATCCGGCCCTGCGGGGGGCTCGGCAATCTCGACGGTCAACAGCAGCCGTCGCCCCGGCTCCATGAGGTTGGCGAACTTCACATTGCGCGCCTTGCGCAGGACAATGACGCTATGCCGGTAGTCGTCGCTCAGGCGGAGCAACCAGGCTCCGGCCTCAACGAGCGTCTGGAGCATGAGGACACCGGGCATGACCGGGAACGTCGGAAAGTGGTCCGCCAGATACTCCTCGCCCAGGGTCAGCGCCTTGACCATTCGTATCTGGCGACCGGGGTCAAGCCCAAGGAGCCGATCCACCAGCTGATAGCGCATTTGTCGATCTCGGTGCCTAACTATGCATCTGCCAACCACTTTGAGCGGTGGCATAAAAAGGGAAGTATAGCGGCCCCCCCCCCCACCGGCAACCCCGAATGCGCCTTCGTAGTCAGCACAATCGTCAAGGTCGCTAGTTCCATCCCGGTCATCCCTTGCGGCAAACGCGACGCCAGGGCGCGGTTTGAAACATTTCACGTTTCTATTATTTCCCCGGCGGTGAAGGTTTCGCAATGGGGAATAAATGCAAAGGCTCGGCAAACTGCGGAATGGGGTTAGTTTAGACATTTTGGCTGGTTTGTTCAAGAGATTCGCTTTGTGTCGTAGGTGCCACTTTCTCCGGTTGGTCCTGGAGCAAGGGTGCCGAATCTCGACGTATGAAAAAGTTGGCCCCCTTGGCCCCCTTGGCCCCCTTGCTGTGGCAATCGCCGCCGTTTGGTGTCGCGCCTTGCCAACGGCGCAGCAATGTTTAAAATGACGGTTTTGCCGGTTGGGCAATCGGCTCGATCATCCGAGGAGGAACGCATGGGCAGTCGTCGTCGTGGTACGGGTCGGCGCAAGGTGGGGCGCAAGAAACGGCGGATGCGGGCCAAGATCCGCCACCGCAAGTAACCGCGTGGCAACTTTCTAGCCACCCAAGTCACATGGTCCGGCCGCCGTCCACGACGATCACCTGACCGGTGATAAGCGTGGTGCCGGCCGCCAGGAAGTAGATGGTGTCGGCGATGTCGTCGGGCGTGGCGGCGCGGCGCATGGGCGTGATGGTCAGCGAGCGCTCGACGTGCTCCCTGTGGCCGGCGAGCCAGCGGGTGAGCACTGGCCCGGGCGCGACCGCGTTGACGCGCACCTGCGGGGCAAAGGCACGGGCCAGGGATTTGGTCAGACAGTTGACCGCCGCCTTGCTGGCTGCGTAGGGGATGGAGCTGCCGTGGCCCTGCAGCCCGGCGACGCTGGTGACGTTGACGATGGCGCCGCCGCGCTGCTGCAACAGCGGCATGGCGGCGCGCGAGCAGAAGAAGGTGCCCTTCAGGTTCACCCCCAGAATCTCATCCCAGATCTCGGCCGTGAGGGCGTCGAGGTTGGTGTGGTCGATGAAGTGCGTGGTGCCGGCGTTGTTGACGAGTGCGTCGAGACCGCCCAGTTCTGTGCGGCAGCGGCGCACCAGTTCGGCGGCCATGGCCTCATCGGCGACGCTACCCTGGCAGACGATGCCAGGCACGCCGTGCTTCTTGACCTCGGCCAGCGTCTCGTTGGCTTCTTTTTCCGAGCGCGAATAATTGACGGCGACCGCCCAACCCTCACGGGCGAAGCGGAGGGCGGCGGCGCGGCCGATGCCGGTCGCTGAGCCGGTTACCAGGGCGACCCGCGGCGTCGGGCTGCTCATGGGGTTCTCCTTGGCTGAGGTTTTGATATTCACCGCGGAGCACGCGGAGAGCGCAGAGGAAAGACAAGGAATTGGTCACCCATTTTTTTGTTTTCCCTCTGCGCTCTCCGCGTGCTCCGCGGTGAAATCCTCTTTCTTTCTACGAGGTGATGCGACCATGCGAAAGGGTTGGATGGCGGCGGTGCTGCTGGCGCTGGTGCCGCAGCTGGCGGCGGCACAGGACGAGGCGCGGCTGCTGCGTTTCCCGGCGATTCACGGCGACCAGGTGGTGTTCACCTACGCGGGCGACCTGTACACGGTGCCGGCGAAGGGCGGCGTGGCGCGGCGGTTGACGAGCCATGAGGGCTTCGAGATGTTCGCCCACTTTTCGCCGGACGGCAAGACGCTGGCGTTCACCGGCCAGTACGACGGCAACACAGAGGTGTATACGATGCCGGCGGAGGGCGGCGTGCCCAAACGGCTGACCTACACCGCGACGCTCGGCCGCGACGACGTGTCCGACCGCATGGGGCCGAACAACATCGTCATGGGCTGGACGCCGGACGGCAAACACATCATCTTTCGCTCGCGCATGAAGGAGCCGAACGACTTCATCGGTCAGCTGTTCCTGGTGCCGGCCAAGGGCGGGTTGCCGCAGCAATTGCCGCTGCCGCGTGGCGGCTTTTGCTCGTACTCGCCGGACGGCAAGCGGCTGGCGTACAACCGCATTTTTCGCGAGTTTCGCACCTGGAAGCGCTACCGCGGCGGCATGGCCGACAACATCTGGATTTATGACTTCGACAGGAAGACTACCACCAACATCACGAACAATGAAGCGTGCGACACCTTTCCGATGTGGCACGGCAACAAGATTTACTTCCTCTCCGACCGCGACGCGAATCAGCGTTTCAACCTGTACTCGTATGACCTCGGCAGCAAGGCGACCAAACAGCTGACGCACTTCAAGGACTTCGACATTAAATACCCATCGCTGGGCGACAAGGCAATTGTGTTTGAAAACGCCGGGTACATCTATCGCTTCGACCTGGAGAAGCAAAAGGAAGCGAAGGTGCCGGTGCGCATTCTGGAGGACTTCGCGGCGGCCCGCGGCGGGTTCAAGGACGTGAGCAAGAACGTCGCCAGTTACGAGATTTCGCCGGACGGCAAGCGGGCGTTGTTCAGCGCCCGCGGCGACCTGTTCACGGTGCCGGCCAAGACCGGTCAGACGCGCAATTTGACGAACACTCCGGGCGTTCACGACCGCAACCCGAAATGGTCGCCGGATGGCAAGCACATCGCCTTCGTCTCGGACGCCAGCGGCGAGGACGAGATTTACCTCATCACGCCGGACGGCAAGGGCAAGCCGCAGCAGCTTACCAACGAGGGCGATACCTACAAGTATGAGATTGCGTGGTCGCCGGACGGCAAGAAGATCGCCTGGGCCGACAAGAAACTGCGGCTGAAATACGTGGACGTGCAGACCAAGGTGGTCACACAGGCGGACCAGGCGAAAGCGTGGGAGATTCATCAATACGTCTGGTCGCCGGACAGCAAATGGATTGCGTACAGCAAGCCGGAGCGCACGAGCCAGCAGCAGATTCACCTGTACTCGGTGGAGCAGAACAAGACGTTCCCGGCGACAGACCGCATGTTCTACGCCGGCGACCCGGCGTTCAGCAGCGACGGCAAATATTTGTACTTCATCTCCAGCCGCGACTTCAGCCCCACCTTCAGCCGCGTCGAGTGGAACTACGCCTACACCGAGATGGCCCGCGTGTACCTGATGACGTTGGCGAAGGACACACCGAACCCGCTGGCACCGAAGGACGATGAGGCGGCCACGGAGGCCAAGGAAAAGAAGGACAGCAAGGACGACAAGAAAAAGCCGGCAGCGGTGGCGGTCAAGATCGACGTGGACGGTTTGCAGGACCGCGTGTTGCAGTTGCCAGTGCCGGTGGCGAATTACACCGCCCTCCAGACGGCCGGCAGCAATGCGTATTATTTACGCTGGACCGGCAAGGAGAAGCCGGCTCTGTACGTCTTCGACCTGGCGGCGAAGAAGGAGACGTCGCTCGGGGCTGTGGGCGGCTATGAGATTTCTGCCGACCACAAGAAGATGTTGATTTCCAGGGACAAGAACTATTACATCATTGACCTGCCGAAAGCCTCGATCACCGTCGGCGAACCGCTGAACCTGTCCGGCCTGCAAGTGCAGCTGGATCGGCAACAGGAGTGGCAGCAAATCTTCCGCGAATCCTGGCGGCAGATGCGTGACTTCTTCTACGCTCCGAACATGCACGGCGTGGACTGGGTGGCGGTGCGCAAGCAATACGAACCACTGGTCAAGCACGTCAACCACCGCGCCGACCTGACGTATGTCATCGGTGAGATGATCAGCGAATTGGATTGCAGTCACGCTTACGTCGGCGGCGGCGACTACCCGAAACCGCAGCGCATTCCCCTCGGTCTGCTCGGCGCCGAGTTCAAGCAGGATCCGAAAACCAAATATTATCGAATCACCAGGATTTTGAAAGGCGCCAACTGGGACAAGAACCTGCGGTCGCCGCTGACGGAGATCGGCGTCAATGTGAACGAAGGCGATTACGTACTCGCCCTCAACGGCAAGCCGGCCAACGAACTGGTGAACATTTACGAGGCGCTGGTCAACACCGCCGGCAAGCCGGTAACACTCAAGGTCAGCAAAATGCCCGCCGAGCAGGGCAGCCGCGAGGTAACGGTGACGCCGATCAGCGACGAGCACCCGCTGTATTATTACAACTGGGTGCAGGACAATATCAAAAAGGTGAGCGAGGCCACCAAGGGCGAGGTCGGTTACATCCACATCCCGGACATGCAAGCGACGGGCCTGAACGAGTTCGTCAAGCACTTCTATCCGCAGATGCGCAAGAAGGCGCTAATCCTCGACCTGCGCGGCAACGGCGGCGGCAACGTGTCGCCGCAGATCGTCGAGCGACTGCGGCGCGAGATCGCGCTGGTGAACGTGGCCCGCAACGCCGCCCCGACGCCGAACCCGGGCGACCTGCACCTGGGGCCGAAGGTGTGCTTGCTCAACGAATTTTCCGCGTCGGACGGCGATCTGTTCCCGTACCGCTTCAAGAAGTACAAACTCGGCAAGCTGATCGGCAAGCGCAGCTGGGGCGGCATCGTCGGCATCCGCGGCTCGCTGCCGTTCCTGGACGGCGGCACGCTCAACAAGCCGGAGTCCGCATCCTACAGCACTGACGGCCGGTGGGTCATCGAGAATCACGGCGTGGACCCGGACATTGTGGTCGATAACGACCCGGCCCGCGAGTTCGCCGGGACGGACGACCAGCTCAACCGGGCCATCGCGGTGATCCTGGAGGAGTTGCGGAACAACCCGAATCCGCTGCCGCCGGTGCCGCCTTATCCGAAGCGCTGAGCGGCCTGACCGTGGGACAGGCTTCCAGCCTGTCAGCAGGAATGACAGGCTGGAAGCCTGTCCCACGTCAGCGTGTCGCACAGAGGATTCATCATGCAACCGCCGGAGCATTCGCCGCGCGATTTGACGGACCGCGTCTTCCGCAAGACGCTGGAGAACGTCGAAAACCTGGCAGAGTTCTTGCAGGAAGCGTTACCTCAGCACGCCGCCGCCTTCGATTGCGCCAAGGCCCGGTTGCTGACCCGTGAGTTCGTGTCCGGCGACTGGCGCAGCCGCGAAGCGGACCTTCTCTTCGAGATTCCTTACCGCACTGCCGGCGGCACGGGCACAGCCCTGGTGTGCTTGCTGATCGAGCACCAGACGCGCACCGACCCGCTGATGCCGTTCCGCACGCTGCACCTGATGGTGTCCTTCTGGGACCGGCAGTGGCGTGACTGGCATCAGGCGCCCGGGCCGGGGACGGAACTGCGGCTCATGCCGGTGATTCCCATCGTGCTGTACACCAAACCGACGCCGTGGGGCAGCGCACGGCGACTGACCGACCTGCTCGCCGAGCCGGCCGCCTTTCACCCTTTCGCCCCGCAATTCGAGCCGCTATTCTGGAACCTGTCGGAGCACACGCCGGACGAACTGTTGGGCCGTGGCGGCGGCTGGCGTAACCTGCTCGCGGTCGTCCGTGCCGTGAAGGCGACCCCGGCCGAGTTCCGCCGTGTCGTCGCTGAAGCAGTGCGCCACCTGGGCGGTATCCTGGAGAAGGACCGGCCCCGCTGGCAGGAGTTGGTTGAGGCGCTGCTCATCTGGTCGTATGCCAACCGCAAGGAAGCGGAATACCCCGCCCTGCAGGCGGAGGCCGCGGCGCAACTGAGCGATACCCTTCACAGACAGGAGTTTCTCAAGATGTCCGTGCAAACTGGCGAAACGATTTACGGTCGCGGGGTGCGGGAAGGCCGCGCCGAGGGGCAGCTGCTGTCCCTGCGCGACGTGTTGCAGGAACTACTGGCCAAGCGGTTCGGCGCACTGTCGGAGGCGGTGAAGCAGCGGATCGACACTGCGACGGACCCGGACCGCCTCCGTCGCGCGGTGGTCGATGCGGATCAGCTGAAATCCCTCGACGAACTGGTGCTGTGAGGGCGTGCCCATGACCGAGGTGGAATGGCTGGCTCAAACCAACCTGGAGCCGCTGCTGTATTACCTCGGCCGTCCTCAAAAAGCAAAGCGCCTTCGGGTGAATCGGCGACGGTTACGGTTGTTCGCCTGCGCCTGTGCCAGGCGAGTATGGCCCTTATTGGAGGGCGACCCTGTGGCCCTTGAACGGGTGGAACTCGCGGAACAAGTCGGAGCAGGTTTACTCGGCAAGAAGGCACTACCCGTCGTGCCCATCGAGTTTGCAGGCCCCCCCCCTCAGGGATACAGTCAGCCGAGGAAATTGCTGGGAGATTCGGCGCGTCATCTGCTGGAACGACCCCCTTCGGGCCGCCGATCAGACGGCCCGCAGCGCGCTGCGGGCCCTGGAGCGAATCGATCCCGAACGGGGCAAGGAAGTGTCCGCCGAGCAGGTGGCCATCCTCCGTTGCATCTTCGGCAACCCCTTCCGCCGAACACCCATTGAGCCAACTTGGCTGACCTGGAACGGCGGCGCGATTCTTCAACTAGCCCAGGTGATCCTGGACGAGCGCAGGCTACCGGAAGGCCGCCTGGAAGTTGACCGCCTCGCAATCCTCGCCGACGCCCTGGAAGAAGCCGGTTGCACCGACGCCGCTATCCTCACCCACCTCCGCGGCCCCGGCCCGCATGTCCGCGGCTGCTGGGTGCTCGACCTGCTGCTCGGCAAGGAGTGAACCCGGATAACGAGAAGCATGGGAAACGACGGTGGGAATTCATCGCTGTTTTCGGCTATAATGACTCGCTGGCGGTAAATCGCCCTTGGTGAAAGGACAGCGCCATGAACTTTCCAGGCAACGTCATCAACGGAACCATCGTCCTCGATCCCCCGGCCGTCCTGGCGGACGGCACCCGCGTTGAGGTCGTGGTCCGGGAACCGGGCCAGTCCGAAGATACGCAACTTCGGCGGCGGTTTCAGCAGCTCGTTCACGCATGGAAAGACGCCAAGGTCTTCATCTCGTCCGGGACCGAAATCGCGCTGAACCCGGCGTATCAACAAATCATTGGCATGGGTAAGGAAGCGCTGCCCCTGATCCTGGAAGAACTCCAGTGCGAGCCAGACCATTGGTTCTGGGCGCTCAAGGCCATCACGGGAGAGGATCCAGTAGCCTCGGGCGACCGCGGCAACCTGCCGAAGATGACTGAGGCCTGGTTGGGCTGGGCACGGACGCACGGGTATCTGCCATGTCCTTGAACCTCGTCTTCCCTTACCTCGCCGAGGAAGGCTATACAGAGACCAGCCCGGCCACCAAGCAATACAACTGCATCGCCTGGGCGGCGGGACGAACGGACGCCTGGTGGTGGCCCGACGCCATGTCGGTCCATTACTGGCCGGAAGCAGTAGCTCGAGAGGAGAGCCTGGAGGCATTCGTTCAAGCGTTCGCTTTGCTGGGGTTCACCGTCGCCGCGGACGGTCTGCACGAGCTTGGCTTTGAAAGAGTGGCCCTGTACACACGAGACGGGAAGCCCACGCATGCCGCTCGCCAACAAATCGATGCCACCTGGACCAGCAAGCTCGGCGAATGGCTGGACGTTAGCCACACCCTGCGGGGACTCGAAGGGCCGGTGTACGGGCAGGTAACGGCCTATTTGAAACGGCCCCTTGCCTCTCCCGCTGCGACGTAACCGCATCACGCTGTCTCGCAATCACTGTTTAAGGTTGAGCCACCTGGCGTCCCGCTTCGTTTCCCTGCGTGCGTAGAATGGAGTATCCGCCCCGCAATCCCCGAAGGACGCACTATGGACGACAAGGCCCAGGGAACGGCCGTGGCCCCCGCAACAGGCCTGGACAGCCTCAAGGATCTGACCGTCGCCATCCAGCGCAGCGCCGGCTTTCACCCGCTGGTGGCGGCGCTGCGCAACGGCGGCGGCGTCACCGTGGACGGCGCCTGGAACTCGTCCGCCGCGCTCGTGACCGCCGCCCTGTCCCTGCACGCGCCGCGCACCCTGGTCGTCGTCCTAGCCCACCCGCGCGACAACGATTTCTGGGCCGAGGACCTGCACAGTTTCGCCGGTGTCCGCTCCGTCCTCTTTCCCGCCTGGGACGCCTGGCCGGTGCGCGAGAGCGTCGTCGATGAAATTGGCGGTCAGCGGCTGCGCGTCCTCAACCAGCTCGACCACGAACCGCCGCGCCTGTTGCTCACCACCCTGCAAGCACTGCTGCAACCCGTCCCCGACCGCGGCCAACTGGCCGCCCAGCGCCGCGCCCTGCGCGTCGGCCAGACGCTCGCGCTGGACGAGTTCTGCGCCTGGCTCGTGCAGCACGGCTTCCAGCGCATGGAGGCGGTCGAGCTGCCCGGCGAGTTCTCGCTGCGCGGCGGCATCCTCGATGTGTTCTCGCACGACGCTGAGGCTCCGTGCCGCGTCGAATTCTTCGGCGACGACATCGAGTCCATCCGCCAGTTCTCGCCGCAGACGCAGCGCAGCCTCGGCGAACTGCCGGCCACCGTCATCACCGCCGCCCACGAAACCACCGAGCCCCACAACGGCACCCCCACCGACCCGGATCGCGGCCACCTCGCCGACTACCTTCCCGCCGATGCCTGGGTGGTGCTCGTCGAACCGGACGATCTGCGCGAGCAGGGCAAGCACTTCCTCGAACGGGCCGGCGACCTGAACGGACTGTTCGCGCTGCCCGCGACCTTCAGCCACCTGCAGCGCTTCGCCCACGTCCGCCTGATCGCCCTGCCGAGCCCCGGCGCCGACGCGGCCTGTCACCTGCGCGTCGAGTCGGTCGAGCGCTTCAGCGGCGACGTGGCGAAGGTGCGCGACGAACTGGACGGCATCGCGTCTGGAGATCGTGTGCTGATCGCCTGCCACAACGAGGCGGAACAACACCGCCTCGGCGAAGTGCTCAAAGCCGGCGCCCTGGCCCAGTCGGATCGGCTGCGGCTGGTGGTCGGCCGCCTGCACGCGGGCTTTCGCCTGGTGGACGCCCGCGTGCTCGTGCTCAGCGACCATGAACTGTTCCACCGCGAACAGGCCCGCAGCATTCTGCCGCGCCGCCAACTGGAATCGCGGGCCATCGACAGCTTCCTCGACCTGCAAGAGGGCGACCTGGTCGTCCACGTCAGCCAGGGCATCGCCCGCTTCCGCGGCATGCACATGCTGGAGAAGAACGGCCAGACCGAGGAGCACCTCATCCTGGAGTTCCGCGAGGGCACGCGCGTCTACGTGCCGGCGTCCAAGATCGACCTGGTGCAGAAGTACGTCGGCGGCTCCAACGCGGAGCCGGAGCTGTCCAAGCTCGGCGGCACTGGCTGGCAGCGCAAGAAGGAGAAGGTGCAGGAGGCCGTCTTCGACCTGGCCAGCGAGATGGTCGAACTGCAGGCACTGCGCGAGGCGCAGCCCGGCATCGCCTACCCGCCGGACACCGAATGGCAGGCCGAGTTCGAGGCGGCCTTCCCCTACGAGGAGACGCCCGATCAGCTCACGTCGCTGGTCGAGATCAAGCGCGACATGCAGCGGCCGCAGCCGATGGACCGCCTCATCTGCGGCGACGTCGGCTACGGCAAGACCGAACTGGCCATCCGCGCCGCCTTCAAGGCCATCGACAACGGCCGGCAGGTGGCGGTGCTGGTGCCGACCACCGTGCTCGCCGAACAGCATTACCGCACCTTCAGCGAACGCCTCGCGGAGTATCCGTTCGTCGTCGAGGGCATCAGCCGCTTCCGCAGCGGCGCCGAACAGCGGCGCATCCTCGACCGCCTCGCCAGCGGCGCCGTCGACATCATCATCGGCACTCACCGCCTGGTCAGCGCCGACGTGCAGCTTCAAGGACCTCGGCCTGGTCGTCATCGACGAGGAGCAGCGCTTCGGCGTCGAGCACAAGGAACGGCTCAAACGACTGCGGCAGACGGTGGACGTGCTGACCATGACCGCGACGCCCATCCCGCGCACGCTGCACCTGTCGCTGCTGGGCATCCGCGACATCAGCAACCTGGAAACGCCGCCGCGCGACCGCCTGGCCATCGAGACGCGCATCGCCCGCTTCGACCCGCAGCTGATCCGCCACGCCATCCACCGCGAACTCAACCGCGACGGCCAGGTCTATTTCGTCCACAACCGCGTCCACGACATGGAGGCGATGCGCCGACAAATTGCAGCGTATTGTCCCAGAAGCGCGCATTGTCGTCGGCCACGGCCAGATGGCGGAGCACGAACTGGAGCAGGCGATGGTCCGCTTCGTCAGCCGCGACGCCGACATCCTGCTCTGCACCACCATCATCGAGAGCGGCCTGGACATTCCCAACGCGAACACCATTTTCATCAACCAGGCGGACAACTACGGCCTGGCGGACCTGCACCAGTTGCGCGGCCGCGTCGGTCGCTACAAGCACCGCGCCTACGCCTACCTGCTGCTCGACAGTGACAGGCTGGTGACACCGACGGCGACGCGCCGCCTCAAGGCGATTGAGGAATTCACCGAACTCGGCGCCGGCTTCAAGATCGCCATGCGCGACCTGGAAATCCGCGGTGCCGGCAACATCCTCGGCAATCAGCAGAGCGGCCACATCGCGGCGGTCGGCTATGAAATGTACTGCCAGTTGCTCGAAAACGCCGTGCGCCACCTGAAGAAACAGCCGCCGAAGGCGTACCTCGAAGTCACCGTCGATCTGCCCTGGCCCGCCTTCCTGCCGCGCGATTACGTCGCCAGCCAGAAGCAGAAAATCGAGGTGTACCGCCGGCTGTCGCGCGTGCGCCGCCTGGACCGGCTGGAGGACTTTCGCGGCGAGCTGCGCGACCGCTTCGGGCCGCCACCGGAGGCGGTCGAGTGGCTGCTGCGCCTGGCGGAACTGCGGCTGCTGGCGGCACGCTGGCAACTCGGCACCGTCCACCTGGAGGGCAAGGGCGTCAGCGACCCCGACACCGGCCCGGTGGACGTGGTGCTCGGCTACCGCCACCGCAAGCGCGTCGAGCAACTGGCGCAGCGCAGTGCCGGCCGTCTGCGCGTCGTGGACGCCCACAGTGCCTATTTCCGACTGCGGCCGGGTGAACTGGAGCCGGCCGCGCTGTACGCCGCCCTCAAACACCTCTTGCGTTTGCCGGACGCCCCGATATAACCCGTCCCGCGGAACTTTAGCAAAAAATCCGCCAACCCGAGGGAGTTCGGTATGGCGCGGCGTCTCCTGTTGGGTGTGCTGGTGCTGGCGTGCGGCCTGACCGGGAACGGCTGCGCGGGCGACACCGGCAACACGGCGCCGGCGGCCGCGCTCCGCGGCGCGGACGACCCGCTGCAGAAGCCCACCACCTCCCGCGCCCTGCGCGACGAACCCGAACCCGTCCAGGTCGCTCAGGCCACGCCAGCGCCAACGCCGACCCCGCCCCGGCCCCGGCCGAAGGGCACCCCGCGCCTGAGCGTTCGCGCCTGGGTCAACAACAAGCCGATCTTCGACGAGGAGGTGATGTTCGTGGTCTTCACCAAACACGGCCCCCAAGTCATGAGCGCCGGGCGCGGGGGAACGAACTGGTGCCCAGGCTGTTCAAGGAGGAACTGGACAACCTCATCGAGCGCGAACTCATCTACCAGGACGCCCTGCACAAGTTGGAGAAGAACCAGAAAACCCTGGACAAGCTCAAGGTCGCCGCCAACAAGGAATTCGACAAGCGGCTCAGCCACATGGTCAAGGCCTTCCGCTGCGCCAGCCTGGAGGAGTTCAAGGACCTGCTGACGAAACAGGGCACCTCCGTGGAGAACCTGCGGCGCAGCGCCGAGCGCGAGTTCATCTCCACCGAGTACGTGCGCAGCCTGATTGGCATGCGGATCGTGACGATCAGTCACCAGGACGTGTGCGACTACTACGAGCAGCACCTCAACGAGTTCCAGACGGTGGACACCGTGAAGTGGCAAAACATCTTCATCCTCGTCGGTCCCAACCACCCGACCGCGGCGGACGCGCGCCGCTTCGCCGAGGAGTTGGTGGCACGGGCTCGCCACGGCGAGGACTTTGACAAGCTGCTGCCCTTCGACGACGGCGACAGCTATCGCTATCGCAAGGGCGAGGGCCTCGGCCGGCACCAGGGCAAGATCAGCCCGCCCGAGGTCGAGCCGTACCTGTTCAAGATGAAGGATGGTGAGATCGGGCCGCTGGTGGAGCTGGCGACCGGCGTTCACATCTTCCGTCTGCTCAAGCGCGAGTACGCCGGCGTGCGGCCGTTCGACGAGAAGGTGCAGCAAGAGATTCTCATCCGTCTGCGCAACGAGATGGCTGGCCGTGAGTATCGCCGCATCATTCGCGACCTCAAGGCCCGCTCGGTAGTTGAATTTGAGAAGGACGCCGTGCCGTGATGGTGAAAAGAGATTTCACCACGTAGACCGCAGAGAGCGCAGGAGAAAAGACCGAAGAATTGTTGATCAACTCTTCGGTCTTTTCTCTGCGCTCTCTGCGGTCTCTGTGGTGAATATATTTTGATTGGTTCACGACCGCGGCGGGACTGGCGTCGTCGGGGCGGCGGTCACCGGCTGCGGGGTGGTGCTGGCAATGGCCGAGTCGATGCGGCCGGCCAGGTTTTGCAGTTCCTTGCCCAGCTGCACCAGCTGCTGGTGCAGGTTGTCGCGCTCGCCGGTGCGGGCCACCGTCTGCCGCCGCAACTCATCGCGCTCGCGCGTCGCCGCCTGGAGCTGCTCCAGCTGCTGCGCCACCTGCTGGCCCAGCGCGGCGGTCTCCTCTTCCGCCGCGGTCAATTTCTTGCGGGCCAGGTCACGCTGGCCGACCACGACACGGTAGTCTTCCTCCAGCTTGGCGTTGCGGGCCTCCAGGTCGCGGACGCGGGCACTGCCGGCGGGGGCCTGCTTCTGAGAACAGCCCCAGAAACTCAACGTGACGAGCAGCAGGACGATGGCGAGCGCCTTGTTGGCACTGGCACGGTTCATGGATGTCTCCTCATGCTTCAGGCGGCCCGGCCGCCGAGGGGTGCGAGATCGTGCTAGGTTATGGAGGACCGACGACCCGCCTGGCTCACGGGACCGCTCCCGTTTGCCTGGTTCGCCGGTCTCTGCTGACCGACAAACTTTCTTTCGACCGCCGGCACACCCAATCTTTATCCAACTTCACCAACTTTCTTCCTCTGCAACCGTTTCCCGAGCGCCCGCGGTTGCCGACTGGCGCAAGGGAGCCAGGACGGTCACGGCAAGCCGGTGCCATCGGGCGACAGCAATCGGTGCCGTTGCAAGCCGATGCGTGCCCGTCCGCGCAAGGGAGCCAAGGGAGCCAAGAGAGCCAACTTTTTCACACATCGAGAAAGGCCACCGGTGACGCTCCCGGCTCGCCGGCTGCCAGAACCGTCCAGGCGCAGCGGGATCAGGTCTACGATTGGCGCGCCGACTTCAACCTGGGCCGCCAGCTCGCGCGCGGCCTGACGGTCGGGGCCGACGCGCGGTCGGTGGCGCTGGCCGTTCTCGTAGTAACAGAGATACCAGACGCGGCTTCGGAGGTAGGCCAGGACTTTGCCGACGCGGAATGAGTTGGTCTTCTTGGACACGGTGACCTCAAAGAATCCCCCGCCACAAAGGGCGCCACAAACGGGAATCTCTGAGGAAGCCTCAGAAAGGCAAAAGCCGATGTGCCAACCACTTATGGCACATCGGCAGACAGGCCAGCGGAGAGGGCGGGATTCGAACCCGCGGTGAGTTGCCCCACACGGCATTTCCAGTGCCGCACCTTCGGCCGCTCGGTCACCTCTCCGAATCGATTTAACCAGCTATTATACCGTAATTTCCGTCGTCTCTCCCTTGTCGGCGATTTGTCAAAACCACCGTTTGTCAAAAAAAATGTCAAAAACCGGGAGGCTGTTTCGCCGCCAGGATGCGGCAGTCTGTCAAAACCCTGTCGAATTTAGGGTATCCTGCCGGGCGGCGGCGGTCAAGCGGTTGGCGGGAAGTTGGGGAATGTCAGCGTCTGGCTGGGCCGTTTTGACAAAAGTTTTGACAAGGGTGACCCTTACTCCTCCAGCCCGGAAGTTCCGGACCGCCGGGCTAATCTGCTACGTCTGGGGGCGGTTGACGATCCGCAACCGGGCGGGCTTGAAGGTCGCAACGTGCGAGTGCTATCGGGCCTGGGCGCGACTTGACGCCCTGCTTCCGCTTTGAGCCGGTCTGGTTGGTGGTCTTGGTCGATGGTATGACAGGCCGCTGGTGTCTATCGTTCCAGACCAACAGATCCAGAGTTTTCTGAACTGTTTTTCTCCACGCCGCGTCGATTCCTGGATTAGATACACAAAATATTGCAGATAAACAACTTATAGAATCGACACTTTAGGCACTCCTGGGTGAGATTAGGCGGGTTTTGGCCCCCTCGGGCGAAAAAACAGTGACAAAACAGTGACGCGCTTTGGGACGCCTTACTAGGCAAAAACCTAGACAACGGGCACCTGCCAGGAGACTACCTCCCCTGCGACTTCCTGCCCTTCTTCTTCGGTTCCTGGTCGTCCAACATCTCGGTGAAGGTCTTCTCCCGCTGCGGCCACTCCCCAGCGTGCCGTCCGGGTGGCGGTAGAAGGCGTCCTTCTGCTCAGGGGCTGGGCCGCAGCTGCTGTGGGCTTAGAAGCGGACTCAAAACCCGGCCGGGCTCCTAGATCAGCTGTGGTTGTCTGCAGCTGTTCCCGGAGGCCCGGCCATGGACCCTGTGGTGTTCGAGACGTTGTGGCGCGCCGTTGCCCTGTACCTGCCCGCCCGCGCCCCCTCCCCCAAGGGAGGCCGCCCGCGCGTCCCCGACCGCGACTGCCTGCGCGGCATCCTCTTCGTGCTCCGCGAGGGCATCCGCTGGCGCTCCTTGCCCCAGGAGATGGGCTGCGGCTCGGGCAGCACCTGTTACCGCCACTTCCGCCAGTGGACCGCCCTGGGCCTGTGGCCCCAAGTCCACACGCACCTGGTGGCCGCCCTGGGCCGGCGCGGCTTGCGCAACTTGGAGCGGGCGGTCGTGGACAGCGCCTCGGCCCGCGCCCAGGCCGGCGGCCCGCACACCGGCCCCAACCCGACCGACCGGGCCAAGGCCGGCTGCAAAAGGCATTTGCTGACCGACGCTTGCGGCATCCCGCTGGTGGTCTGGATCGGGCCGGCCAACCGCCGCGACGAGCAGGCGGTGCCGGCGCTGCTGTGGCTCTTGTGGGCGGTGCTCGGCGGCGCCGGCGCCCGCCGCCGCGTGGGGGCGCTGCAGGGCGACCGGGGCTACGGCTTCCCCTGGACGATCGTGCTGGTGTTGGCGTGGGGCCTCCGCGCGCTGCTGGCCCCGCGCGCACGCCGCACGGCAGCGGCTTGGGGCGCACGCGCTTTGTCATTGAGCGCACCCATAGCTGGTTCGGGCGCTTCCGGCGCCTGCGCGATGTTACGAGCGGGAGCCGGCGCACTTCCTGGCGCTGCAGCAGTTGGCGGCCTGCGTCATCTGCGCCCGGCGGCTCCGCCAAGGTCGGCAGCCCGGCGAAGAGTTCCAGCCCTTCGCCCAGGCCGCCTAGGGTTTTGAGTCCGCTTCTTAGCGCCAAGGTGGTCATCACGGCCGAACGAGGACACGGCGCTGGTCGTCGATATGGTGCCAGGCCAGGCGGGCGACGCGCCGCTGCTGGTGCCGATGCTCGGCTGTACCCTAGAGCGCGTGCCGGTGATCGACGAGTAGGTCGGTGACAAGGCATTTGACGGCGACGACTTGCGGTGTCAGTGCCTAGAGCGGGGCGTGAACCGATACAATCCTCACTGTCCAGTGGCTTCCCCCGACCCCACCGGCAACGCTGCTTGTCTTTGAATACGCGGGAAGATAAACTGATCTGAGTGATTGGAATCAGCCGATTGAGGGTTCAAACCCATCGGAGGACGCCAAGGCCATCATCACCGCGCCCAGATCTCTTCAGTACTGGACGAACGAACACAAAAGGTCGGTAATCGGCGCGGAAGCGATCACGGAGCAAGTCATGCCAAAAGGTGATGCGGGCGAGTCCCCACCTGCACCGCCGAAGTACGCGATGACCATCTCGCGGCTGACAGTCGATAAACTCGGCATCAAACTTTACGACCGCGTTTCCGCCGCCATCGCCGAGGTGGTGGCGAACAGTTACGATGCGGACGCTACTGAGGTCACCGTGTCCGCCCCGATGGGCGAGCTGCTGGCAACCAAGCATGGTGGAGTTCTTCGGGACAAAGGGTACGTAATCGAAGTTCAGGACAACGGCATCGGCATGACCGCCGATGAGGTCAACCAATTCTTCCTCGCCGTTGGTCGGGAGCGCCGACTCGATCCCAAGCGAGGCGGGGCAACCAAGATCTATAAGCGCCTGGTGATGGGTCGCAAAGGCGTGGGGAAGCTCGCGCCCCTCGGCATTTGCCAGCGGATCGAGGTGATCACGGCCGGAGGCAGCGAAGTCAAGGTCGATAAGGAGAAGGGGTACGTCACTTCGCACATAATCCTGAACCGGAAGGACATGCTGGCGGACACGGACTCCAACTATGTCCCCGACATTGGAAGGTTTGACGGCACGCTGCGCCCCGAGAAGGGCACGATCATCAGGATGCGGATGTTCGATCACCGGATCGTGCCGGAGCTGGACGACTTCGAGCGGCAGTTGTCGCAACGGTTCGGCGTTCAGTCGCCGAACTGGAAACTGGTGCTTCGGGACAACCAGAAGACGGCTGCCGATCCGGACGCGACGCGGACGGTCGGCGAACTGAACATCGAGCTTCGCCTCGGGACGCGGATAGAGTTTCGCGAAGAACTAACTCCGAAGAACAAGAGCTACTCGCCACCCAAGTATTTGGCATTCGACGAAGGTGGGAAGGCGATGAAGGATCTGAAGGGCTCGTTCGAGTTCGAGGGCAAAGAATACCCTGTTACCGGCTGGGTTGGCTACTCGAAGGTGCCGTACCGCGATCAGCAGATGGCGGGGGTTCGCATTTACTGTCGGGGAAAGCTCGCTGCGCAAACGCTGATTTTCGGCCGCAAGGCCGGCTTCACCGGCGAATACGACATCCGGTCATACTTTGTCGGCATGCTTAACGCCGACTGGCTCGATGACGAGGAAGACCTCATCCTCACGAGCCGTCAGGACATCCTGTGGTCGGAACCGCTGGCCAGGGCATTCGAGGAGTGGGGGCAGGGAGTTGTCAAGAAGGTCGGGACGATCACCCGCGAACCGGTCAGACAGGCTGCGTGGGACTTGTTCGTCGAGGAAACAAATGTCGAGGAAGAGGTAGAAGAAACGTACCCCGCTGATGAGCAGAGAGACATCCGCGAGAAGACAATAGAGATCGCCAAGATGATGGTGAAGGCGGCTCGTCCTGATGAGTTACAAGATGAAGCGCGTCGGCGGTCGATGGTCGATCTGGCACTACTTGTGGGACCGCACATCACGCTAGAGGAAAAACTGATCGAAGCGGCTGAGAACGACGACAACACGCTGGAGGTCGTTGCGGACATCCTTCGCACAGCCAGAGTTGCGGAGTTGACGTCATTCGGGCGCATTGCCGACGACCGGGTCAAGGTAATCAAAAAAGTCGAGAAGATGAAGGACGACGAGGACACCCTTGACGATGCGTTTCAGGCGCTGATCGAGGAGTCCCCGTGGCTGATCAACCCGGAGTGGTCGCCAATTACTACCAACACGGGACTGGAGAAGCTGAAGGGGGAGTTCGTAAAGTTCTATCGCAGCGAAACCGGCGAACGCATTTCACTGTACAAGATGGACGGCTCTGACAAAGAAAAACGCGCCGAATTGGTGATCACTAACCAAGACCGAGTGATCGAGGTCATCCTTATAAAGAGGCCCGGCGATCCACTCAAGAATGCGGAGATGGACCGACTTGTGACGTACCACGACTCGATGGATGCCTTCTTGCACAAAAAGGGTGAAGAAGACTATTTGAAAGGGTTCGAGAAGTTCCACATCACACTCGTCTGCGACTCATTGGCTCTCAAGGGGGCGCAAAAGGTGGCATTCGATGGGCTGCAAGCAAGCGGCGCGCTGACGCGGGTGGAGTGGGCCAAATTCCTCCAGCGGACGCGGAAGATGCACGAAGCCTTTCTTCAAGAAGCAGAGAGGCAAAGAAGCAATGCCGCGAAGCGATAGCCCGATCAGACTGAATGCCGTGGACATCTTCAGTGGCGCAGGCGGATTGACAACCGGCTTGAAAAAAGCTGGTTTTCGCGTCGTTGCCGGCGTGGAGATCGAGTCCCATGCTGTCTCCACGTTCAAGGTGAACCACCCGGACACCCATGTCTTCAAACAAGATGTTACGACAGTGCGCGGCTCCGACTTGGTCGAGCAGGCTGGCGGCGAAGACATCCACCTGCTCGCGGGATGCCCGCCCTGCCAAGGCTTCACGAGTTTGACCTCGAAGTACAAGCGGGGCGACCCCAGAAACGAGTTGATCGGGGAACTGGCGCGGCTAGTCGAGGAGGCCCGTCCCCATGCGGTCATGATGGAGAATGTTCCCGGTCTTACTCAAAAAGGCGTAAAGCTGTTCGACGCTTTCCTGAAGATCATCGAAGCGGCGGGCTACGTCCCTGAATACGAGGTGCTCCAAGTCGCGGACTACGGAGTTCCCCAAAGTCGCAGGCGGCTCGTATTGCTGGCAGGAAGGGGGTTCAAGATCGCTCTCCCGCCCGCAACGCATTCGCGCACCGGTGAGGGCCGGCTAGCGAAGTGGACGACGGTTCGCAGTGCGATCGGGGACATGCCAACGCCGATCACGATGGCGGAAGTCAGGCGATCTACGAGCCCCGACATGCACTCCTGGCACGTGGTCCGGGAGTTGTGTCCGCGGAATCAAAGTCGCCTCCGGCATGCAAAGCCGGGGGATCACTGGAAGAAAATTCCAAAACGGCTTCGCCCACCGTGCCATCAGGACAAAAAGGCTGGGTTCAGCAATGTGTACGGGCGGATGAGCTGGGACGAAGTGTCGCCGACGATTACCGCCGGCTGCACGACACTCAGTAAGGGGCGGTTCGGGCATCCGGCAGAGGACCGCACGCTTTCCGCGCGCGAGGCTGCCATTTTACAGACTTTCCCGAGGGACTATGTGTTTGACTCTCCTTATATGGAATACGTCTGCGCGATGATCGGAAACGCCTTGCCGTGTGATTTCGCCGAGGTGCTCGCGAAGACTTGCGGTGAGGCGATCCGGGCGCACTTACTGCGCGGTTGCCGATGCCAAAGCCGCCGGGAAGCCCTCCTCCAGAAAGCCCCGGAAGAAGTAAATGCCACCGGTTCAACGCCATCACACCAAGTACACAGCCAGAAGCAGGCTGATCTGATCTGGAATGCCATCATGGAATTCACAGTCCTGAAACGCGGTGCAAGGTTGCCGAAGAATGCCCGTGGCAAGGCATTTCTGATTCCGGACGACTGGGCCGACCGCGGGAAGTACAAGACGCAGTACCAGCTTACTATTTGCGACCACGGCGGCATGGCTCACACGATTGGCGATGTCAAGATCGGCGAATTCGGAATGTCTGAAGGTCAAGCCCGCCCTTCGATCACAAGTCCCTTTGAGAAGCTTGACAAGAAGTTCTTCTCGCTCGGCCAGGACGGCACCTATTACGAGCGATTGACGGAACTTGGAGCGGCGACAAGGAAGACGGTATTGTCCGCACTGCGGGATGTCGCCGCGGACAAGCAGCTCTTCGCAGGGGCATTGAAGGAAGATGTCACCACCGAATCTCTTCTCAGTGCAGTTACGGCGGTTACGGTTCAGGGCCAATTCAGTAGGCTGGCGGTTGGCGGCGCGAGACTTACCGACTATCAGTTTAAGTACACAGCCCCCACCTTTGACAATCCCGAGGCGGATCTCATCCAACTATCGTTCGATGTAAAACATTCGTCAAATCCGCCATCGAATATCCATGTCTTGATCGGCAAGAATGGGGTCGGCAAAACGCGGTTGCTGCACTACATGACGCTCGCGCTCATGGCGAAGGAACCTGACCCTGTCAATCGTGGGGTCTTTGAGCGGACAGACGGTGTGGCGGGCACGGCCCTGTTTGCGAACTTGGTGTCCGTTGCATTCAGCGCATTCGATCCATTCGAGCCTTTACCTGACCGCCAGGCTGACGATGAGGGAATGCAGTACACCTATGTCGGCCTCAAGAACAGAAGCAAGGCCGGCGGGGCGCTCAAGAACCTAGACATGCTCACCACGGAGTTTGTGAAGGGCTTCCAAAAGTGCATTTCGGGACCAAAGGTCGATAGGTGGCGGACCGCTCTGCAGACGCTTGAGTCGGACTCAAATTTCAGGGACCACGGAGTCGTTCGGCTTGCGGAGGGGCTATCCGAAGAGGATGAAGACGAGGACGCCGATCCTGACCTGGACCAAGCCGGCCGGGCGGCTCTGCTGTTTGGCAAGTTGAGTACCGGTCACAAGATGGTACTACTGACTGTCACGAGGCTCGTGGAAACCGTTGAAGAGCGGACGCTGGTGCTCATCGACGAGCCGGAGTCCCACCTGCATCCGCCGCTGTTGTCTGCATTCATTCGGGCACTTTCGGACCTGCTGATCGACAGGAATGGCGTAGCGATCATGGCCACACACTCGCCCGTCGTTCTTCAAGAAGTGCCTGCCAACTGCGTCTGGGTTCTGAGGCGGAAGGGGCAGATTGTCCGTCCCGTGCACTTGAAAACAGAAAGCTTCGGTGAGAACGTTGGGCTGCTGACAAAGGAAGTGTTTCGGCTGGATGTCACCAGCTCAGGCTTCCACAAACTGTTGCAGGAAGCGGTGGACGAGAACCCGGACTACGATGCCATATTGAACAAGTTCTCAAACCGGTTGGGAGGAGAGGCAAAGGCAATTCTTGCCGCCCTGATTGCAACAACGGACGAGGGGGAGGCGAAGTAGACCATGCAACCTCTCACGCCCATTACCGCCACGGCTGAGGAAGTGTTCCTGGCATGTATTAGCAAAATCAAGAAAGCGGTCCTGAAGCAGAAGCTAACGGCAATCAAGGGTGACATTGTTAACTTTGACGTTGCCTATGTAGCCGCAGGCAAGAAGCCTCCCGGAACACCTGTTTCGTTCTTTTCGCTTTCTGCCCACAGAAAAGTGGGAGCGGTCACAAAAAAGGAGATGGAGAGGGTATATGATGGGCGTATGGTCGGTGGACCTGGGCGGAAATACTACGACGAGATCCTTGATCTATGTGACGACGACATCTGCCCGCTTTGCGGTCTGCGTCTTGTCGAGACGCTGGATCATTACTTACCTAAGTCTCGATATCCCGCCCTTGCCGTTGCGCCAAACAACCTTCTTCCAGCATGCTACCCGTGCAACATCAAAAAGCGCACTGCGGTTCCGAAATGCGTTAGCAAGCAGTGCATTCACCCATACTACGACAACATTGATGCCGAAGTGTGGCTTACGGCGTCCATCGAAAAGCCTCAGACGCCCGTCGTGGTCCTCTTCGATGTTGCCCCTCCCGCTTCCTGGGACACGGTTACTAAAAAGCGCGTCAAACACCATTTCAAAGAACTGGCGCTCGGTCGCTTGTACTCGATCGTCGCGGGCGGAGACATTGTCGGCAACAAGCACGAGTTCACGAGGCTCCGGAACACTGCCGCTGGTGCCGCGGCCGTCAAGAAGTATCTGCTGGAGCAAGAAGCCACTCGACGAGCGGCGCGACGAAACTCGTGGCAAGCCGCGCTCTACAAAGCCCTAGCCACCGATGCATGGTTTTGCGACACGGGCTGCCTTGGTTAGTGCCAACCAAAACGCCTTCCGCCTACCCCAGGCGCCGGCCGACAAGATCAGCGGGATCGGCAGCGCCTGGATGCATCTGCCGAAACGGCACGTCAACATGGTCACGGTGAACAGGGGGCTGGAGAAGACTGCGGCCCTAAAGGAGTCGCGTCTGGTCACCGCCTCGGTGCAGGCCTGCAGCAGGAGCAAGGTGGTAAGTACCCGTAACATCACCCGATCATATCCGATTGTCTACCGATATTTTCACCCGATCGTATCTGAATACGTTGAACCGTTACCTCCCTCGCCCCTCAACCGCCCTGGCCGCGTTACTCGCCGTGCGCAGCGCGTATTTCTCCCCCTCTTCCTGCGCCTTGCCGCTTTCCTGCATCAGGCGGGCCGCGGTCTCCTCGACGCTCCATCCCCAATCGATCGCCAACACACAGAAGGTGAAATCCGCCTTGCTTCGGTCCGGCCGCCCTTCCTTCCAGGCCTTCGGGTGTTCCAGGCATTGCCGATAACTCGGCCAGCCGCAGGCGTCGAGTGGCCTGGGACGGGGAATCACAGTCGCGGTGAATTTCTCCTGTGGCGCGACCAGGCCGAGGGCGTCTAGTTCGGCCTGGGTCACCACCCTGCCCGGGCTTGTGGAAACCGTCTCGACGCGCGGGAACGCCGGCGTGTACTTCTCCTTGAAATTCATGCTGCCGCTGACGCGCACGGCGCCCGATGCGGTCAGGTCGGCCCCTGCCCCTTTCCGCAACCGCCGGGCGAAATCGGCGTCTCCGTCGGCTACGGCAATCCAGGCCTGGAAGCTGCCGGGACTGGTGCGCAGCACCAGGAACGACACCGGCCGCAACCGCACCGCCCCGTCCTCGCCAAGGTCGTCGAGTTGGATCAGCGTGGCGCCGGCGGACCGCGGGCGCACGATGACGTTGTGCCGCCGTGCGGCGGCTTCCCGGAGGATGGCGGGCATGTCGGATCGCAGCTGGTCGAGCGGGCGGTTTCCTCGGAAGCCGACCTTCTCGCCGGCGGCATCGGTGAACGTCAGGTCAAACCGCCCGGCGCCGACGCTGGCGAAGGCGTCGAGCATCTCCCGCGCCAGCGCCCCGGCCCGTGTTTCTTCTTCTTCCGGTGACTGCGGCAATGGTTCGTGACCGATTCCGGCCGCCTGATCCTCCGCGGAACCGCAGGAGCGGCCGCCGCCGTCAGCGTCCCGGGGACTTGTATCGCTGACTGCAAGGCCCCACCAATCGAGGGTCGGCGACATACCGTGCTTTTCGCGGTATTCCTGGAGGATGAGCAGGAACTGCTCATGCAGCACGTCGCGGCTGTCTCCGCGAGCGGTGGGATCATACTCGGTGGATTTGTCGAGCGGGTACACCCAGGGTTTTCCCGGCTCATGCGACCGCCACGTCCAGCCGAGTTCCTTAAACTGGTCGGTCAGTTCACGGCCAGGGTCCGGGTCCACGCCCTCCGGCGCCGTGAACACCACCTGCACCTGGGCGAAGCGGCGGTCGCGGCGGAAGCGGGCATAACGGCCGTTGCCGATGTCGATGATGTCCTCGCTGATGACCTGGGGCAAGCGCCTGGTCCACCGGCGTCGGCGCGGCTGCACCGGCTCGCCGGTATCAGGCGGCGTCAGGTCATCGGCCTCCCCTTCCCCGGCCATCTCGGGCGCCGCGTCGTTCACGGGACGTCAGGATGCGACACCAGTGGGGAGGATTTCGTGTTGTGCGGGATCACGGTTTCTTGCCCTTTGATAGCTTTTTCGGTTGGGTGGGGAGTGGGCCTGGCTCTTCGAGTGCCGGCAGCGCGGCCTCCGAAGGCGCGGGGGTGAGGTCCAGGAACTCAAGGTAGATGTCCTTGAAGACGGCCCCGGCTTCGGGGTGCAATGCTGCCAGCGGCGTTGACAGTTTTGGCGGCGCCAGGACCATTCTCGCAACCATGTCGCGAGTTCTGGCTGGTCACTTACACGCCGAGGGAAAAGAAACTTTTCTGCTCCAACCCCCTCTCCTGGCGGATCAGGTTGGCGGCCTCGAAGGCCAATTGCTCGGCCTCGTCGCGGTACTGCCGCGCCGCGGCCGGGTTGATGCGCTTGTACCAGAGTTTGTTCTCGCCGTCGAAGCGGTAACCGTGCTCCTCCTTCAAAAGCCTGCGGACTTCCTCCTGCGGTTTCTCGTCGAACTGGATCGTCATGCGCCGGTTCGTCTGGTCTTCGCGGAGGTGGACGCCCGCCTCCACGTCGGTCCAGATGCCGACGATGCGCGTGCTCCAGGAGGCCCTGCCGTCCTGGGGCGCTTCGCCGACAGGCGTGGCTTCCGCGGCCGCGGCGGCGGTCGGCGGCGTTTCGTTGCCGCTCAGGCCCTCCGATGCCGGGTGATCCGTCTGGGGTTGTGCGAGGTTTTCCGCGTCCTGATCAGGTTGCGCTTTCTTCGGCCGTACCATAAGCATTCCTTCCTCGGTTGTTGGTGGGAAGGCCGGTATAGCGCGGCGGCGTGGTGAAGTAAAGGAGATGTTTGCGGCCGGCAAGTCAACATTCCCGCGCAGACACGCCTCGCTACGCTCGGACAGCATTTCCGAGCGTCCTGCCCCCAGCAGGACTCCTCGGTGCTGTCTGTGCAGAAATGCCCTCGGCCCGGCAAGCGCGGGTTCCTCGGACCGGCATCAGGGTGCAATTCTGCCAACGGTGTTGACAGTTTTGGCGGCGCCAGGACCGTCCGCTCAAACAGGCGCCGTCCTGCTGTCGCTACGAAGCAACCGAACGTTATCCCAGCCGCACCGGGCGTGGGGACCGGCGGCCGCGGCAACTCCCGGGGAGCCCGGCCGGCGGTGTCGGGGAGGTAACTGGTGCACGGGCCACCCAGGGCCGGCGAGCCGGTGGTGGCATCGCGCCACTGTGTGCCACAGGAATGCCCACCGAAGCGCGAAGGCGGCGCTGGGTAGGGTGGGAGTGCCCCCTACCCTCTTTGCTGTTCCTGGACCAATTCTGAAGGAATGGAAGGGGTCCCCGCCGCTACTTACCCTGGCGGCCGGTAAGTTGGCCAACTGAGTGGCCAACCGACTCGGCTCCTCTTCCTTTCCCTGCCGAGCCCGCGCCGCGTTAGCGGCGCCCCGCCCAGATGGGTTGCGCGGCGGCGTGAGCCGCGCTCATTTTTAGGCTTGCCAGAGGGGGTTGCAGGGGGAGATGAGCAAATCATCTCCCCCTTCCTAAACGATATTTGCAGTCCGCCAGGACTGCTCAGTCTCCATTTGCGTAGCAAATGGCTTCGTGTCAACGCAGGTTATCCACAGGTGGCGCCTGTGTGTTATAGATGAGTTAATTACTTGTGTTAAAGGGCCGAACTCGACGTGCAAGCCCTTGTAGAAGCTGGAACATTTCATAGCACTTCCGTGTAAATACACGAAAGGTTCTGGGCAAATGCACGATGGTTTTCGTGTAAAAGCACGATAACGGCTTGCGCCGTGTGATCGCACGAAACGGCCATTTTTCGGGTGAAAACACGATGCTTGACATTTCTGTGTGAAAGCACGAATATGGGTGAAAACACGAAACGGCCGACCGATGGACACCCCCCCGACGCGCTCCCCCCTCCTGCCCGAACGCCACCCGATCCAGGACTTCTTCATCTGCGACGTGGCCGACGCCATCCCCAAGGACGACATGGGCTCGATGGAGCACCCGATCTTCTCCCTGGCCACCAAGCCCGACATGGGCGTCCGGGAGTACGAGCACAACGGCGTGCGCCTCGCCGTCCTGCCCAGCGTCCTGGGGCTGGCCACCATCCACGACAAGGACATCCTCATCTACTGCATCAGCCAACTCGTCGCCAAGCTGAACGCCGGCGTGCCGCTGCAGCAGACGCTGCACCTCAAGGCCTACGACCTGCTGGTGGCCACCAACCGCAACACCGACGGCCGCGGCTACGAGCAGCTGAAGGGCGCCCTGGACCGCCTGAGCGGCACCCGCATCCGCACCAACATCCGGACGGGGGACCAGGAGGTCACCGAGGGCTTCGGCCTGATCGACGGCTGGAAGATCGTCCGGCAGACGAACGGCGGCCGCATGACGGAGCTGCGCATCACCCTCTCGGAGTGGGTCTTCAACGCCGTCACCGCCCGCGAGGTCCTGACGCTGCACCGCGACTACTTCCGGCTGCGCAAGCCCCTGGAGCGCCGCATGTACGAGCTGGCCCGCAAGCACTGCGGCAAGCAGGACGAGTGGGCCATCTCCCTGGAACTGCTCAAGAAGAAGTGCGGCTCGGCCTCGGACGAGTACGAGTTCCGGCGGCTGGTCGGCATGATCTGCGACGAGGACGCGCGCCACCACCACATGCCGGATTACGCCGTCGCGTTTGACGGCGCCAACGTGCGGTTCGTGAACCGCAGCGCCCTGCGCCTCCTCCCCGCCCCGCCAGCGGCCTACCCCGTGCTCGACCCGGAAACCTACCACGACGCCAGGACCGTGGCCCCCGGCTATGACGTGTACTACTTGGAGCAGCAGTGGCGGTCCTTCTGGGTCGAGAGCGGCAGGCCGGAACTGACCAACCCGGACGCGGCCTTCCTCGGCTTCTGCAAGATCCGCCACGGCAAACAGCCAAACCCGTAAGTGGCTTGCCTGTGGCGTAAGGAATTTGCCCGTCGTCCGCTCAAGGGGTGGGCGGAATTGGCGAAAACGGACCATGCTCCGCGAGTCCCTCAATCGGGTTTCGCCGCCTCTCCGGCCGGCGTCAACTCCCGCTCGATCAGGGCGCGGACCTTGTCCTGGATGGTCACGCCCTCGACGACGCACCGGCCCTTGAACGCCGTGTGCAGCGGCGCCGGGAGGTTCAGGGTCAGCCGCTTCTGCGGCCCTCCTTCGCCTCGCACCCACTGGTCCGGAAGGGCCGGCAACTCCTCCTTGGCCGCCCGCGGCCGCACGCTGAAATCTACCGTCTTTTTCTTGCCCGTCATGACGCCAGCTTCTGCACCTCCCTGGCCAGGGATTGAATCTCCTTGCTCGCCGCGCTGTCCGCGTCGAGTTCCAGCACCGTGCGCCCGTGGGCGCTTTCGGCGAAGGCCACCCGCTGGCAGACGGTCGTCTGGAGCACCGGCTGCGGGTACTGCTTGAGGGCCTTGGCCACGTCGCGGCCGATGGCGGTGTTGGCGATCTTGCGGTTGATGACGAACGCCGCCCTGAGCTGGGGCTTGTAGGTGGCGCACTCCTGCAGCAGCTTGACCGTCTCCTCGGCCGCCCAAACATCGAACTGGCTGGGCAGGACCGGGATCAGGACGGCGTCGCTGGCCATGACGGCGCTTTTGGCCACCTCGTACACCCGCGGCGGGCCGTCAATGAGGACCACATCGAAGTCCCTGGCCATCTTGGCGAGTTCCAGGTGGAGGATGGGCTTGCTCATGCCGATGACGGCGAACGGCGTGTCCTGGCCGCGGGCGGCGACCCAGTCGAGGGCGGACCCCTGGGGGTCGGCGTCCACGACCAGCACGCGTAGTTTGCGGGCGGCGAGGGCGGCCGCCAGGTTGACCGATAAGGTCGTCTTGCCGACGCCGCCCTTCTGATTGATGACCGAGATAATCAAGCACTGCCCTTTCGTTGCGTTGCACTGGCCGTTCCCTGGCGCGTCGGCAGTTTGCCGCTTTTCCGGGAAGGCGGAAAACCGCTTCCCCGCCGACCCGCCTTCCTGCATAAATGGTTTTGCGGCGATGTCAAGCAGGTTGTAACCGGGCGAAGCGGCAAAGCGTAAAGGCGGAAAGCCGCCGAAGCGTTTCGGCACTTCGGCGGGTAAGCGTGGTTGATGTTAAGCGTTCTGGCGCGTCGGCGGAAAAGCGTATTGCCGCCGACGCGCCGAAGAGGGAAAGCGGTGAGGCTGTTCGGCGTGGAGGCGGCAAACCGCTCAGGCGGCAACGCGCCGAAATACAGAGGCGGTAAGGCGACCTGGCGGAAAGGCGGCACTGTGGTAACGCGGCAACACTGCTATCCGCCGATGTGATTCCCCGCCAAGGCGTGTCCCCGCCGACACAGTTAAGCGGCTGACTGAATCCGGGGCTTTCCCGGGGAAATCCCCTTGGGTTGACACAGTCAAAGATTCCGAAGCGAAGCCTTCGGGAAGACGCCTGCCCTTCTACTGGCTTTACCACACCTGCGAGACTTCGTGCCCGCCAGCGTGTGCCCTGGGGGCGATTTGGGGGGTAGGGATGGGGGGCCGACCGAGGCATCCGTATCGGGACGATGGCATCCTTCAACCGCGGGAGAGGGGAGAGCGGAGCCTCCCACCAGGCAGGGCGGGACCGCCCATCAGTGGCCGGACATAGCCGGGGCTGAAGGCACGACTCCGGTGTTGGCGCGGCGGCGCACCCGCCGGATCGTCCGGCCGTTCACACCGGCCTGGAGGCTGATTTCGTCGGCCGGAAGCCGCTCCGCCTCGGCCGCGATCCACTTTACCGCCGCTTGCGTCAGGCGGAAAGCCGGGTGAATGCCTTCGGGCAGCGGGGCGAACGTGTGGCCGCAGGCCGTGCAGCGAAAGCGGCTGCGGGTCAGGGCCAGGCGGACAGGGCGGCCGTGTCGCGGATGGTCCCACACACGGGTCGTCCTGCCGCCGTGGCCGGCCAGCCGGGTGGCGTCCGGCGCAGGCCGCGCGCAGCCCGGGCAGCTGACGGGTTCGTGGCGGAACCGGGCATGCACCAGGTAGCCGCCGGTGCCGGAGGACACGCGCTCCACCGTCCACCCCGGTCGGGCAAGCAAGTGGTCTCCCAGGCCGCCGCGGAAGAAGTCAGGCGCCGCCGCCGCGAGCAAAGCATCGTCCGATTCCCCGTGCAACCGCTGAAGCCAGCCCAAAGCGAGGGGAATTCTTTGATCCGGCCAGCGGGAAAAGCCCGATCCGTCGATGCTGTCGCAGCCGAGTTGGTAAGCGTGTCGGAACCGTTTCCTGGTGTTGCACCTTCCGAAGTGCGACCATTTCCCGCGCTGCTTCGCCTCTCGTGCGACCGCGGCGGCGTGCGGACCGAGTTTCCACTCCGTGCTGCCGCCGATGAAGAGGGCGTCGAGGTCGTCCCAGGAAACGGCGAGGCGTTCGAGCCCGTCCTGGGCGACGAGGGCGACGGGCAGGCCGAGGGCGCGGATCACCGGCGACCAGACGGCGAACCGCCGCAAGGTGGCCGCCGCGTCCCCGACAACATCGGGGCAGGCCACGAACCGGCACCCCGGGTGGCCAGCGATCCGGCCGAGCATCCGGCAGAACCGGGCCGCGTCGAATCCGGTGAAGGCGGCGTTGTCCGCCGCCCAGGGAACGCCGGCCGTCAGCAGCGGGTCCACGCGGTTGCCGGCCCCGGGCACGACCAGCGCCCCGAGGTAAGGCGAGCCGAGGTGGCGGCGCAGGGTGGCGGTGGCTCCAGAGACGAACAGGCGCATGGGGACGGGAGGAGTGACAAACCAGGTGGAAAATGCCACGCGGCGACAGACTTCGCAACCGGAAATGTCCACGCGCCGGCCGCCGTTGCGGCGATGGCGATGCGTTGCACGTGTTCGGTGGTTATGAGTACCTCCTGTTACTGTTGAACGCCGCAGCCCGCCACGCCTCCATGGCGCGCTGGTACGTCTCGCCGAGCGCCCGTATCTCCGCCGTCTGCCTGTCGGGCTGGTAGCGGTAGTCACCGGCCTTCCTGCCGTAAGCGCGCCTCAGCGCCTCACCGAAGCGCTGGTCGGCTTCCTGGGCGAGAAGGTAGAGGGTGAGTAAGCGAGTCATGGTGCTTCCTCCTCTGGGTTGCCGTGCTCGGCGTCGAAGTGCATCCTGGCGAGCCGCAGGGATTGATCGACGTAGGCTTCCGCCTCGCCGCCGTCCTCCGCTGCGTAATGCGCGGCCAGGTGCAGCAGGTCAGCGATCAGGTCGGTGATCTCGACCGTGCTGGCCTCGAAGTCCTCGCCCTTGGCCGAGACGTAGGCTTCCAGGGTTTCGGCCGCGCGAGCGGAACGGATCGTGTTGTTGGTCATACTGTCCTCCCGGTCGCTGCGGCGACGGCGTCTCGACAAGCGCGGGCGGCTTCGGCGAGGTCGCCCTGTTCCCAGCGGTCCACCACCATTCGGCAGGCGGCAAGGAGGGACGCCGCGGCGTCCCGGAGCCGGGCCGGTGCATCGAGGTGCCGCAACACGCCATCCTCCTCCGGGGTATCCACCCGCCATTCGTCCCAGTAATAACCTTCATCGCATTCCTCGACGGGGGCGTCCGCAACGGCCTGGCGGGCTTTCGCCAGGGCCTCGTGCGGTGATTCCGCGTCCACCTCGCACCGGGCGAAGAAGGGGCGGTCACACCAGGCGGTGACGAGGTATGTGGTCGTGGTTCTCACGGCGGCGGCCATCACCTGCATCGCGGCAAGAGTCGGCGGCACCGGGTCGGTCCCCTCGGGCAGCCAGAAGTGGCGGCTCGTCACGAGGTCATCACCGTGGGCGTCACGGATGATGGCGATGTCCTCGGTGCCGTCGCGGTCGAAATGTAGCGACCAGGGCGTGTTGAGTTGAAGATGTGTCATGATGGTCTCCTTTCTCAATAGTCCAGGGGGAGAAGAATCGTGGTCACGGAGCGGTCGGCTTCGGTGATGATCCAGAATCGCTGCACGCCGTTGCCGTAGGCCGACAGCAGGCGGCCGCCTTCCTTCAGCGAGCGGTTGTTTTCGTGAACGTCCTCCGCAGGAATGTCGCCCCAGTCGCCACGGGCGTGGCGGCTCAGGGCTTCGTGAATTGCCTTGCTGTCCAACTGGGAAGCGGCGTTGGCCGTGATGACGACCCGCCCGAGCGGGAAGGTGAATCGAACCGTCCTGGTCATAACAAACTCCTTGTTTTGGTGGTTGAAAAAAGCCGGCGGGCGAGGGTACCCGCCGGCATCCAATTCAGGCGGCTGCCTGTTCGGACTGCTTGCGGGCCTTGCGGTCGGCTTCAAGCTGGTGCAGAACCCAGGTGTGGGCCAGGTCGAGCAGTTTCGCGGCCGGCAACAGGTCCTCGAAGCCCAGGTTGTCGGTCTCGCGCCAGCCCTCGTCGGCCTTGTAGCCGCGGGTGAGTTTGACGGAGTACCAGTTGCCCTTGTCGGAGAGGTTCCTCCAGACGGTGGCTTGCAGGCTGCCGATACGAAGTTTGTGTGCGGGTGATGACATGATGTTCTCCTTCTCGTTTGCAGGCCCGACCATCGGGCCTTTCGTGGACGCGCCCGAACCCGGCTCAGGCCTCCGGAGCAAGCGGAAAATTGGAGGGGCCGCGCAGCGGAGGAACCGATTTTCTGCTTGGCGCAGCGCACGCCGGAGGACGCCGGGTTCAGCTTCCACAAGAAAGGCCAGGGGGTGGGTTGCCGGAACGAAGGGGGGCATCAGGACAGCGTCCCTGCACCGCAGGCTTCTCGGCGGCCGGCAGCGCTTCCGTCGGGCCGAAGACACGGGCAGTGCTGGGGTGGCAAAGGAGGACCCGGGCTCCGGACACACACGAGTCGCAGGCAGGCGGGAACGTCGCCATCCGGTAGGGAACTGTCGCAGAGCCCAACTGTCCGGCGTGGCCGCTGACGGGCAGCAGGGAAGCGGGCAGGGGTGAAGCGTCCGGCAGGCGCGGGAAAGGCGGGGGCAGGGCTGACAGGGGGGTGACACCGCGTTGGCATTGGCCGTGCGGCGCCTGGCCGGGGGTGCAGTTCTGGGAGACAGGAAACGCAACCGGGAGTAACGTCACGGTTGATTTTTTGCCAGCATTGAGTGCATATACTGGCGCATGCTCCGCATCACCCCGCAAGACAGTGCCCAGGGCGCCAAGCGCTATTACGCCAGCGCCGACTATTACAGCGAAGGCCAGGAGATCATCGGCTCCTGGGGCGGCAAGGGCGCCCGGCTTCTGGCGCTGGAGGGGGTCGTTGACCGGGAAGCGTTCGAGCGCTTGTGCGACAACCTCAACCCGCGGAACGGTGAGCAACTGACCGCCCGCACACGCGCCGACCGCACGGTGGGCTACGACTTCACCTTCTCGGTGCCGAAGTCGGTGTCGCTGCTCTACGCCCTGAGCGGCGACCGGGAGATCCTCGACGCCTTCCGCTCGGCCGTGGACGAGACGATGCAGGGCATTGAGGCCGAGATGAAGACGCGGGTGCGCAAGGGCGGCAAGGACGGCGAGCGCGTCACGGGCAATCTGGTGTGGAGTGAGTTCATCCATACGACCTCGCGGCCGGTGGCGGGGGTGCCCGACCCGCAGCTGCACGCCCACTGTTTCGTCTTCAACACGACATGGGACGACCAGGAGCGGCAGTGGAAGGCCGGCCAGTTCCGCGACCTGAAGGCGTCGGCGCCGCTTTACCAGGCGATGTTCCGGGTGCGGCTGGCGGGCAAACTGCAGGACCTGGGCTTCGGCGTCGAGCGCAAGCGCGATGATTTTGAGCTGGCGGGCGTGCCGGCCGGCGTGCTGAAACGCTTCTCGCGGCGGACGGAGCAGATCGAGGAGAAGGCGAAGCAGCTGGGGATCACCGACCCGAACCGCAAGGCCGAGCTGGGCGCCGCGACGCGCGAGAAGAAGACCAACGAGTTGAGTTGGAATGAGCTGCGCAAGGACTGGGACAGTCGGCTGACTCAGGCCGAGCGGCAGTCGCTGGCGGCGGTGCACCGGCGGGAGACGCCCTGGGCCCGCCCGGTGCAGGGCGAGGGGCAGGCGGTGGATTTCGCGCTGGGCCACTGCTTCGAGCGCGAGTCGGTGGTGGCGGAGCGGAAACTCCTCACCGAGGCGTTGAAACGTGGCCTGGGCGCGGTGACGGTGGAGGGCGTGCAGAAGGAACTGGCCCGGCGCCCCCTGATCCGGGGCGAGCAGGATAGCCGCGGTATGGCGACGACCCGGGAGGCCGTGGCGGAGGAGTCGCGGCTCCTGGCCTTCGCCCGCCAGGGGCGGGGGCGTTACCGGCCGCTGGGCGACCCCGGCCGGCCGGTGTCACGGGAGTGGCTCAATGACGGGCAGAAGGCGGCGGTGCGGCACGTGCTGGGCTCGCGCGACCGCGTGACCATCGTGCGCGGGGTGGCCGGCACCGGCAAGACGACCCTGGAGCAGGAGATCGGCGAGGCGCTCGCCAGCGCCGGCAAGCAGGTGGTGGCCCTGGCGCCGACGGCGGAGGCGAGTCGCGGCGTCCTGCGCCAGGAGGCGAAGTTTGCCGATGCCGACACGGTGGCCCGGTTCCTGCGCGACCGGTCAATGCAGGAGCGGGCCCGCCGCGGCGTCATCCTGGTCGATGAGGCGTCGCTGCTCTCGACCAAAGACATGTTGCGGCTCTTTGACGCGGCCGGCCAACTGGAAGCCCGGGTGGTGCTGGTGGGCGACCGAAGACAGCACCGCAGCGTCGCCGCCGGCGAGCCGCTGCGGTTGCTGGAGCAGAAGGCCGGGCTGCCCGTGGCCGAGGTCAAGGACATCCTCCGCCAGTCGGGGGACTACAAGAAGGCGTCCCGGCTGCTGAGCGAGGGCAGGACGGCGGAAGGCTTCGCCGAACTGGACCGGCTGGGCTGGGTGCGGGAGGTGCCCGACGGCGAGCGCTACCAGGCCCTGGCCGGCGCTTACCTGGCGGCGACCGCCGAGCGGAAACGCAACGGCGAGCCCAAGACGGCGCTGGTCATCAGCCCGACCCACGCCGAGGCGGCGCGGATCACCCACGCCATCCGCGACACGCTGAAGTCCCAGGAGAAGCTCGGCAAGGAGAGGACGTTCGACGTGTGGCTGCCGGGGCACCTGACCGACGCGCAGAAGGCCGACGCCACGAACCTGGAGGCCGGGGACCTGCTCGTCTTCCACCAGAACGCCCCGGGCCGCAGGAACGGCGCGCGGCTGGTCCTGGGCGACGGGACGCGGGCGCCGGTGGAATATGCGTCGCGCTTCGAGGTCTACCGCCCGGCCCGACTGGTGCTGGCCGTGGGCGACCGGATTCGGCTGACCGCCAACGGCAAGACGCGGGACGGGCGCTACCGGCTGCACAACGGGTCGCTGTACACCGTGGCGGGGTTCACGAAGCAGGGAGACATTGTCATCGACGGCGGCCGGGTGATCGCCAAGGACTGGGGCCACCTGGCGCTGGGCTACGCCGTCACCTCGCACGCCAGCCAGGGTAAGACGGTGGACCGGGTGTTCGTCGGCCAGGCGGCGCAGTCGTTCCCGGCGTCGAACCGCCGGCAGTTCTACGTGAGCCTGTCGCGGGGCAAGGAGCAGGCGCTGGTGTTCACCGACTCGAAAGCGGGGCTGCTCCAGGCGGTGAGCCGGGCCGACGAACCGCTGTCGGCAACGGAACTGGCCGCGAGCCGGCGCCCGCCGCCGCTGCGGCAGCGTCTGCAACGCCATCTGAGTTACCTGCGGCGTCAGGCCGCCTTCCGGCAAGCGCACGAGCCGCGGCGGCCGGAGCTAACCCGGGCACAGGTGCAGGAGCGGGGTTATGACCGATGACGTGCTGGATTTCGTGAGGAAGAAGCCGGCGCCGGACGGCCTCGCCGGGCGACTGCCGCCGGCCGGGCGGCCGGACGAGGCGGAGGAGGCGGCCTGCGCCGCCTTCGGCTACCTGCGCGGCCTGCACGAGAAGGCCCTGGCGGTGGAGTTCCGCCGGCGCGACGGCGACCGCGAGTGGCTGCCCTACAGCTGCCTGGTGTCCTGGCGGCACAACCCGAGCGCCGGGCTGCTCCTGAAATTCACGGGGGATGTCGTGACGCTGGTGTTCATCCGCGGCAGCAACCTCGACGCGCCGGTGAACCAGGGCGGCGTCAACCTGACCGACCGCGGGCTGCAGCGGCACCGGGTCACCTACGTCCGCGAGATGAGTGAGGACGAACTGCGGCAGGCGGGCGAGGGGGAGCCGACCATCGACGGCATCGACATCGCGGAGTTCGAGAGCGGCGAGGAGCTGCGCGCCTGGGTGAAGCAGCACGCCCCGGCGTTCGAGCGCTGAGGAAGACGACTCGCGACAGCGAGGCCGCAGGGCGGGAATTCAGCGTGGCCGGTCGTGTTCCTGCTCGATGGCGTCGATGGCCGCGCGGACGCGCTGCTCGGTGAGTTCCCAGCCTTCGTGCGGCAGGCCGCCGATGATGCGAAATTTGAGCCGTTGGTACACTTGCTGTGCCCGGTCGTCGTCGCCGAGCACGTCTGCGGCCAGGGCGAGGGCGAGTTGGGCGGGGCCGCTGCCGCCGTAGCCCCACTCGAACAACTCGGAGTGGTTGCGCAAGTCGTTCCGCGGGTGCAGCGAGGAGACCTCGCCGTCCTCCTCGACATCGATGGCGCAGCCGTGTTCCGTTCGCCTTCCGTGGTACACCTTCATTCGCAAACGCTCAAGCCGGCGGTGGCGTTCAGGGCTGTTCTCGGTCCCGCCCTTCCGTCTGCCATGACTTCCTTCTGTGGTTGTGGAAGTCCGGTTTAGTGCCTGGAATGGATATTGTAAAGAGAAATTGTCATACAAATGGTTGCGCCGCCGGGAAGGTTGGGTTAGCATTCCCGGAATGACCGACACTCCCAATCACGAAACCACCCCGGAGGAATGGTGGGACCGGGGCCTCACCAGCGCCGGCAGGCGCGACATCCTGAAGGCCGCCCGCCTGCGCTTGCCCTCGGCCGTTCGCTGGCGTCACCTCGGCCCCGAGGCCCGCGCCGCCGTTGAGGCCCTGCGTCCTGCCGAGGCCCCGCAGAAGGACCAGCCTCCCCCGCTCTCCCCCAAGGAGGCCCTGACGCAGCTGCGGATCGAGAACAGTTTACTTCGAGCCGCATTGTGGTTGAGCTCCCGCGCCTTGAAAGATTACTCCGACGCGATCCACCGCAAGGCAGACCAGGAAGGCATGGTGCAGTTGACGGTCCCGGAGTCCTTGAAGGCCAGGACAGGTGCGGCACTCGCGAAGGCAAACCAGATGCTCAAGGACCAGGACCAGGGGATACGGCTGTGACCTGGACCGGCCGCACCCAGCCCATCAACGTGGGCGACACCGTCCGTTACTCGGCCGACTGGTTGCGCTCAACCGGGAACATCACCGGCGACCTGCCCTTCGCGAAGGGCACCGTCACCGCCCTCCAGGTCCTCAGCCCGGACGTCACCCTGGCGACCATCGACTGGCAGAACCCGGACATTCCCGGTAAGGTCAACGTCCGCAATCTTGAACGAATCAACGAACGCACACGCTCATGACCCTCACCATCCACTCCAACGGCAGCAAGTGGTACGGCGAGGCCCCCGATCCGGTTGAGGTGCTGCTCGATGCGCTGGGCAAACACACCCTGGACCCCTCCTTCGAGGACTATGGCAATTTCGTCTTTCAGGAGGAAGGCCGGTGGTGGGTCTTCGGCAACTTTCTGGAGCGCAGCCATGTGTTCAGAATCTCGACCGAAGATCACGCCGAGGTCGCCGAGGTGGAGGCTGCCATCCGGGCGAAGCAGGCCACGCCTGTCTATCAGGCCGCCAGGGAAGACTGGCAACGGCGTAAGCAGGGACGAGAGGCGGTCACGCGGACCTGGTGCAAAGGGCCAGTGGGAGAGCATACCTCCCGATTGTCAGATAAACGCGACGGCCCTGACAAGAACCCGACGCAGGGAATGCTGTTCTGATGACTTGCTGTCCCTTCCTCATGCTTGAAGACCGGTTGTGAATCCCCTCGCCACCCTCCAACACATCCAGTCCGGCCTGGCAGACACGCCGCCGGTTGACCTGATCGGCGGGCTCATGCCCCTATCCCGCGCCGATGCCGTCACCTGGGCGCGCCGGCTGGCGGTGTGGGAGGAGCACCGCGGCGCGGTGTCCGGCCAGGCCGTCGCCGTCGCCCGCACCGTGTCCCGAAGGGCGATGCGGGAGTTCGGGCTTTCGTTCGACGCCGAGGGGCGCATTGTCGAACGCAAACCCACGCCGCCCCAATGGAAAGACGAATTGATCCACGCCTTCCCGATGCGGATCGGGGAGGAGACCGTGGAAGTCAGGTACACGCGAAATCCCGGCATCCACTGGATTTCATTTGTCGGCCAGGAATTACCGCCGCCTGGGGAGGGCGAGCCGCCACGCTCCATCATGAACCGCCACAAGCCACACCCCCTGAGCGATTCTGGCTGGTGGTCGCAGGCCATGTTCCCGGATGCCGTCGAAGCCGTGGGTGGCGCGGAGGCGTTCGCCGCGCTTCTGGTCCAGGCGAAGCTGGCCGGGCGTGAGAAGGAGTTCATGGAGCAGTTCGAGGGCAGGCACCCGGATGTGAAGCGGAAGAAGGGCGGCAAGCGGCCGGTGCAGCGTGCGTCCGCCGAGTCAATGCCCGTGCTGGGCGAACACACCGCGGCGGTGGCAGAGGAGCGTCAGGCCCGGGAACCCCAGGTGGAGGCACCACAGGCTGCGGAGCGGCCTGAAAAGGCGGGGGAGCCGGAGGCGACAAAAAAGGCAGTCCAGGGGCTGCTGTTCTAGCGACCCCGCCCTTCTTCTTCCTGCCGCTCGATCTCGGCCCAGAGAGGATAGTCGCGCTCGAATGCAACCTGTTCCTTCGCCGCCTTGTTCCGCTCCCTGACCCCTCTGGCTGCCGCGAGTTGCTCGGCGCTCCGCGGCTCATACTTTTCCAGAGCACCCCAAACGAGGCTGTAGTGTGGGGCCGGGACGACCTGGCCGCCCATCAACTCCAACTTCCGCGTCGGATGGGGTTCGGTCAGCAGGTCGCCGAACAGGTCTTCGTGCCGGGTTGACCGCTTCACGGTGCCGTCATCCAGCTTCCGTAAATAGACGCTGTTCTCGGTCAGCCGTTGCCCGCCGCGATACACTTTGTAGGCCGTGGCGACGGGTTCGTAATTGCCGGTGCGGTGGTAGTCGCTGTCGATGAGGCGCAAAACCATCCAGGGCGTCCACCCGCCGCCGAGGACACCGAGGGCCAGGAGGTAGGCTTCCTGGTATTCCGCGTTTTGCTTGTCGGCGATCTCCTGCCGGCGGCGGTGGTTGTCGCGATCCTGGTCGGTGGGTTCAGGTCCAGGTGGCGGTGCCACGGCCGGCGGATCACCCCGCCGCTTCGCCTTGAGTCGTTCGTGTCTGGCCTCTCGTTTCCTGCCCTCGGTGAGGGCGGCGTCAATCAATGGCCTATTCAATCTGACCGCCTCACGCAGCAACTCGCCCGCTTGCTCGCCCTGGTCCTCGGCCTCCTCCTTCAACATAGCCTCCAGGTCGGTCCAGCGCACGGCCAGGTGGCGGAGCGACTCGGCCTCCTGCTGCGTCTCCGCAGGCGTTGCCGGGCGGCTGAGAATTCGGACGCCCGACTGGCAGCTGCGGATCAACCCGGCCGGGGAGGGCCACTGGCCGATCACTTTCACCAGGGGAGCGCGGGGGTTGGCGGTCGCGTAGTAGGTGACGGTATTCGCGGGCTTGGTCATCCGCAAACGATACGCCCGGTCGAGGGACGGCGCAAGGCCCTTGATCCGCTGAAGTTCTGCCGCTGTAAGGGGTTTCAGTCTGGAGGTCAAGAGCAGAACCGTAGCGATGAACGTCGTTCGGTTCAAGAAGAAAGGGAGATCCACGGAAAAGACGACGGAAACGGGGTGAAATAGGCGTTCACATTGAACAAAAATTCAGAAAATCCGTCAGCCAGAGGCTTGACGCAGGTTCAGCACGACCGGAAAATGGACCCCAAAAGTAAAAGCCCTCCGTGGAGAACGCCATGACCCGCGAAGAGTTTTCAAAGTTCATGGACTACATCAGCAACGGCGTTGGCATTGCGTCCCCGAAGTCGCGGGAACCGTACTGGGACTTCCTTGAGGAGATGCCGTTCCCGCTGGCTGACGCCGTGGCCAAGCAGGTCGTCATGGAGTACGAGTTGCCCACGTTCCCGCCGGTCGCATTGATCCTGCGGAAAGCCCGGGAGATCGAGTTCGGCGAGCCGATGAGCTGGTCCGAGGCGTGGCATAAGGTGAGGAGCGTCATCAAGACGTTTTCAGCCCATCGCATGAAGGAGGGCCTCGACACGCTTCCTCCTGCGGCTCGGCAAGCGGTCGAGCGGTTGGGCTGGAAGGAAATGTGCGACGGCAACGCGGCGGACTTCATGGAGCCATTCAAACAGATCTATGAAGAGCTTTCCAGGAAGGAGATGGCGAACGCAAAGATGCCGGAGACGATCCGCAGCGCGGCAGCGAAAGGCGTGGGGAAAAAGTAAACCTTCTCCTCCCGCTCGCGGTGGAGGTGGCTCATGCTTCTGGACTTGACGGAATTCGAGAGCCAGATCGAAGAGGACATGGCGATTGGGCTGCAAAAGCACCTGCCCGACCCCCTGAGCATTCGGCCGCAGGTGAAGGTCAACACCGGCTTCATGACCTTCCACATTGACCTCGTCGTGATAAACCGCTACGGGGCACGAATCGGTATTGAGTGCGACGGAAAAGAATTCCATCAAGATGCCGTTCGGGACAAGTGCAGGGATGCTTTAATTCTGGGCACCAGAGCCGTTGAGGCGATTTATCGCTTTCGCTGGCATCAGATTTATTTCCATCGTGACGACTGCTATTATTTCATCACGAGACGCGACCCGAGCGTTTTCACTGAAGCAGGCCGGAGTTACATGGACCTGATTGCGTCAGCAGAAATCAAGCAGGTGCTCAAAGACGAAGCGATGGAAGAGCGTGCCAAATCAATTCCCGACTGGACGCCCTGGGTTTTCTACAAAAAAGGCGACAAGCAGATTCGTTCCGTACTGGATCGTCGGTCTTTGAAATCTGGCCGATCCGTTTACGACAAAATCCTTGCCGTCGCAAATTGCAACAGGGCGCTTTCCTTCGATGAACTGGTCGAATTGATCCGCAATCGGTGGCGTCATTGAATTGGCCGACCCCCCGTAGCGGCATGGTGAAAGGATGAAATGCCATGAAACTTTCCGACTCCATCGCGCGTGCAATTACTCTATCGACGGCAATTTATGGGCGCAGGCCAAAACCGACAGAGGAATCATCGGAAGAAATCCGGTTCATCTGCGCTGCGGATATTCCTCAAAAAGAACCACCCCCGGAACATCACGAACTCAAGGCATTTCTCAACGGCCTTCCCGCCGCGACCATCTACATGATGACGGTAATCATGTACTTGGGGCGCGGAGAGGGAGAAGTGGACGTTCATAATCTGCTTGGAGAATACGAGGAGATCAGTGACAAGTTCAAGAAGCTTGGCTCGGCGGTGTTTCAGATGATGAGTAAATCCGTGCTTGCAGAATACCTGGAGAAAGGTCTTGCGCTTCTTTCGGAATCCGGATTGGATGTTGACCGATTGCTTGAATAGTGAGGTAGGGGCACTGGTTACTGGTTTTGATTGAACGCCGTAATGACACGAAACGGAGAACGAATGAGTGTGCCTGTACGCAGTGAAATTCGCTCGGGGTTGCGCGTGCAAATCGTGGAGAAGCAGAATCAACCCACTGGCGCATTGACGGAGGGCATCGTGGCCCGCATCCTCACCAAAAGTCCCACACACCCGCACGGCATCAAGGTGATGCTGGACAACGGCATAGTCGGGCGCGTGCAGGCGATTGTTTGAGGTGGGTCCGCTCAACTGAAATCCGCCTCGGATGGTCGGCATCTTGACGGTGGCTTGGCGGCGCGGGAGGATGGGAATTGTCCCCTATGGCGGCATTCGGGCTCTCCCAGGTTCATTGTGCTAGCATGAGTAAGCGCAACCGAAACTACCGCAGCGGCGATCGGGCAGAAGACCTTGGGATCTTCCTGTTGAAAGCGTTCTGCGCCGTGGCACCGATCCCCAGGCAGGAGGATTTCGGGTTGGCGGACGCCGTGGCCACACTTCTTCGGTCCGAGGGAAAGTTCTGGTACGCTGAGGACTCCTTTCTGGTGCAATTCAAATCCAGGACCGAAAAAAATTTGCCGCTGAAGGGGCCAGTCTTCGTACGGTGGCTCGCCCAGGATCTCTCGATTCTCGTCGGTCGGGTGAACCTCTTGACGGATTCGGTCGAGTTGTTCACGGCCGGTACAGCCCTGTTCGACCGCCGCGTGAATGAGGCCAAGGGTCTCTTGCTTTGGCTGAAAAGTGGTAAAGAGGGGCTTCACGACGAAATTTTACACCTGAAGTTGTTAAAGCCGATCCTGAAGTTGTCGGTAGCTGAGACAGAGAACTCAGGCTTCACTGATCGAACCTACGGCATCCTAAAGGAGTGGCTCCGGCTAGAGCGATGGAACCGGCGTTACTTCCGTGCGGGCGTGGCACGCGAGATACTGTGGGAGACAAACGAGATGCCCGAGGCGGGCGGGATAGTCCACACCTGGACCCCTGCCCACGGCCGGGAGGCCCTGGAAGACATCGAACCGCTAGTGCAGCTGCTCGGCGTGCATTCCCGACACCATCCCGAGTTATGGACCAGGCTACACGAGGTCGAAGCGACGCTTCGCGGTACAAATGACCTCGGCATGCCGGCTGGAATGTGGCCTTTCCTGCAATTGAGCGAAGATTCGTCCCGTCTGGCCGAAATCCTCAATCAGCACCCGACGGCGGATGTAGTCGCGACAATCCAGGTTCGGAGCTGGGATGCGCAAGGCGCCAACTTCTGGATTCATCTTCGTGGACAGAACAACGTGGGTAATTCGCACCGATACGAGGGAACATGGGAAGAGTTGAAGCAGAAGGGGTTTCATTTTGTGATCGAAGGGGACGCTCCGAACTACAAGCTCAAACCCGACCTCGCCCGATACTTCGCCAGCACTCAGTTCCCGCATGAGATCATCGAGAGTCCAGAAGCAAAGGTGACCCTGCGCCCTGGAGACCATTCCCCGCCCATCTTTCTGCGCCGCCTTCCCCTGAAAACCGCCGACGAACCTGAGGGCAATGCAGAAAAGTGAGCAAGCCGAGCCCACCGAACAGGACATTCGCAACGGCGAGACTAGGGCCGCGATCGCCGAAACGCAGAACGCTGAGTACGACAAGGCGTACCTCTTGGCCCTCAGCGTCCTCGGCGGCCCGAGTGGCTTTCCGGAACCAGAACTCAAAACAACGTGGCCTGGTACGCCTTCTGCCTCGGGCCGGCTGCCACACGTTGCCGGTAATCAATGGACTTGTCTGACAGGTCCTGGTCCGCGGTCGTGTCGGGCGCGGGACTCTCAGGCGGAGCGGCCTGTTCAGGGCCGGCCTGTGACGTGGCCGCGGCCACCTCGGTTGCCGGTGGCGGTGAGGCGTCCGCACACCCCTCGCTATCGCTCCCGCGTGGCGGGTCGGGGATGACCCCAGGCCCGGTTGCGGGGAGGGCCTCGGCCCGGCGGCGGATGCGCGCCGTCACCGGTTCCTCCGCCGACGCGGTGCGCTTGCCCGTCCGCGGCGGCGCAGCCTCGACCGCGTTCCCGGCCCGCAACTGCTTGATCCGTTCCGCCAGTTCGGCGACGGTCGGGCCGGTTGCTTGTTCCGGCTCCTGCGGCTGTGCCGTCAGCCCAGCTTTCAGCTGGTCGCGCAGGGCGGTCAACTCGTCCAGGTAGGCCCCGTGCGCGAACGGCTGTCCGAGCCGCGCCTGGAAATCCCGCAGTTGGTTCTCGGTAATGTCCAATTCCTGCCGGGTGCGGTTGCGGGCCACTTCATACCCGGCGGCCAGCCGTTCGATGGCGTTCAGGACGGCTTTGGGGCCGTGGTGGTCACGCGACAACTGATCCTGCCGCCTGCTGGCGCCTTCGAGGTACACTTCCGGCGACCAGTTGGGGTGCAGGATGACGCCGAATTTCAGGCCGCGGTAGACCCCCAGGGGGAAGTGCCGCGTCAGGCCGACTGTCCGCGGCAGGGCGTCGAGGCCCTCCCCCAGCGTCGCCACCAGTTCCTCCCGGAGCGGTTTCCTGTTGCCGATCACGATGGGATCGTGGACGTGGGCCTGGGCGGTCGCCAGGTCCGCCGTGAGGCTCGCCAGGCGGCTCTGCAACCGCCCGATGGTTTCGGGGAGTTCGCGGACATTCCGCCGCGCCAGGTATTGCTCGTCCACCCAGCTTTTCCGCAGGATCGCCAGGCGCTGCAATTCGGCGTCGGCCTCGGCCAGCGTCAGCACCGCCGGGTTGCCCGACGCGATCGCCTTCACCTCGGCGTAACTTAATTCCTGCCCGCCGACGTCCTCGGCCTTCCGCGCCGACGTGTCGGCCGTCATGATCTGGCTGATGAAGCGCGCCTTGGTCTCCAGCGTTTGCCACATGAAGGCGTCGAAGCTCCCGGAAGTGACGTAGCGGTAGATGGCCACTTCCTGGTTCGCGTTGCCCTGGCGGAGGATGCGGCCCTCGCGCTGCTCCACCTCGGCCGGCTTCCACGGCGCGTCCAGGTGGTGCAGGGCGATCAACCGCTTCTGGACGTTGGTGCCGGTGCCCATCTTGGTGGTGCTGCCGAGCAGCACGCGCACCTGGCCGCCCCGGACTTTCTCGAACAGCACGCGCTTCTTGGCGTCGGAGTCGGCGTCGCCGATCACCGCGATCTGCTCGCGCGGGATGCCGCTGCGCGCGAGTTTCTCCGCGATCTCCTCATAGGCGCTGAAACCCCAGGGCGTCGGGTGAACGCCCATGTCGCAGAAGATCAGCTGCGTGGAGCGGGCCGGCGCGGTGCGCCGCCAGATGTCCACGACGTTGCTCACCAACGCGTTGATCTTCGAGTCGGGATGATCCGCCGCCGCGGGGGACAGCATGCGTGCGTCGAGGGCGAGCTTGCGTCCGTCGGTGGTGATGGCCAGGGCGTTATCCTCGCGGGGATCGACGCCGCCGTTACGGATGCGCTCGTACCGCGCCACCAGCTCCTGTTGCAGCTGCGCCTGCTCCGGCGACATCGGGCAGGCGACGACGTGCGGCTTGTTCCCTTCCAGCCGAGGCCTGGGCAGGTTGAGCATGTCCGCCGTCTGCACGTCGGCGAAGGCTCGGAACATCTGCTGCAATTCGGGGAGGTTCACGAAGCGGGCGAAGCGGCTGCGGGGCTTGAGCGTCTTGCCGTCGGGGGAGATTTCCATCGACTCCACGACCTCGCCGAAGTTGGCGGCCCAGGCGTCGAAATGGTCGATGCCGCCCCGGCGCAAGCCCTCCGGGTCGAGGAAGCGCTGCATCGTGTACATCTCGACGAGGCTGTTGCTGATGGGCGTGCCGGTGGCGGCCGTCAGCCCGTGGCCGGGGTGTTGCTGGTGCAGGTAGCGGGCTTTCATGTACGTGTCAAAGGCCCGCTCGCTCCCCCCCGTCTGAATGCCCGCCACGCGATCCATTTTCGTGGCGGCCTCCAGGTTCTTGAAATACTGGAATTCATCAACAAACAGGTGGTCAACGCCCAGTTCATCGAACACCAGGCCGTCGTCCTTCTTGTCCTGGGCCAGCAGGTCTCTTAACCGTTCCTCGCGGCCTGCTTTTTGCTTCTCGATCGTCTTGATCAGGTTCCTTGCGGCCCGGTCGGATTTGTTGGCGGCGGTTTCGCAGAGCAGGCGGTCATATTCCTCGATCTGCTCCCGCAGGAATTGCGCCTGGTAGTCCTTCGACATGGCGATCTTCTCGAACGAGGAGTGGGTCACAATGATGCCGTCCCAGTCACCGGAAGCGATTTTCGCGGTCAGCAGCTTGCGCCGCTCCTTGGTGAAATCCTCTTTCGACGCGACCAGCAGTTTCGCATTCGGGTAGACGTGCAGGAATTCGCGGGCGAACTGCTCTAACAGGTGATTGGGCACCACGTACATCGGCTTGTTGATGAGGCCGGCCTGCTTCATCTTCATGCCGGTGGCGGCCATGCAGGCGGTCTTGCCGGCCCCGACCACGTGCGCCAGTAGCGTGTTGCCGCCGCTCATGCCGCGCCAGACCGCGTCCTGCTGGTGCTGGCGCAGCGAAAACGCCGGGCTCATCCCCGGGAACTCCAGGTGCGTGCCGTCAAACAGCCTGGGGCGTAGGTTGTTGTAGGTGTCGTTGTAAATCCGAACTAACCGCTCCGTCCGATCAGGATCAGTGAAGACCCACGCCTTGAACTTCTCCTTGATGAGTTTCTGCTTCTCGCGGGCGGTGAGCGTCTCCTGCTGGTTGACGACGCGCTTGTCGGGGTCGTTCGGGTCGGGGTCGTAGACGGTGGGCGATTTCTGGTTGAGCGCCAACTCCAGCAGCCAGGTGCCGCTGGCCCGCGCCGTGCCGAAGTCGGCGGTGGCGGCCACCGACTTCAGGGCGGCGTAGCCGAAGTCGATGCTCCACAGGGCGTCTCGGGCCAGGTGCGCCACCTGGATCGCGTCGTGCTCGACCTGGAAGAGGTGGGCGGCGAACGCCTGGATGTCGGATTCGGGTATCCACGGCGCGCCGAGGTTGGCGTCGATGTCGCCGGGCAACACGTCCTCGGGCTGCACCCTGCGCAGGGCCTCGGTGTTGCGCTGGTATTCCGCCCCGGCGGCCTCGGCCTGGGCGAGTTTGGCGCGGACGTTGCCGGAGAGGTATGCGTCGGCGGTTTGCCATTCCTTCGCGAAGGGATCGCGGTAGATCAGGTCGCCCAATTCGCTGAGGACTTGTGCCTCGGGCTGGCCGTACAGCTGCGCGATGAACGGGACATCGACGCCGCCGTGCCGGTCAAGGGAAACCAGCAGGCCCTCCTCGGCGCTGGTGACGGCGGTGACGGGTGGCTTCTGGCCTACCACGTCCTGGTGCATGATCGGTGCCTTGGTGGCCTTGCCCGTCTCCTCGTCGTAGTCCTCCAGCGACATCACCAGCATGGCGTCCGGGTCTTGCTTGAACAGGGCGAGGTTGGGCATGCGGCGGATGACCGTGCCGTCCTTCGTCTCGCTGAAGGTCGTTTTGTTGATGGGGCCGTAAGCGCGGGCGAAGCGGTCATACGCCTGGTTGAGCTGCTTGCGGGCCTGGACGCGCGCCTCCTCTGGCCAGCCTTCGTTCTGGGACTGGAGCACGCGGCGGGCGAGGTCGCGCAGGCCGATCAGGTCGCCCATGCGCCGCCCGAACATCGCCCCGCCTTCCCAAAGCTGGGAGCCACCGTACACGACCGGCTTGGCCTGCCCGTCGATCAGTTGGTGGATGCGGCGGTCGTGGACAAAGAAACTGCCTTCGGAGACGTGGCGCTCGGGTGGCGGCGGCACGAAAGCGGTGGCTGCCGGAGCTGCGGCCGCGGCGGTGGCCTGGGTCGTTTCCAGTTGCGGCAGGCGCTGGATCGCCTCCCTCAGTTGCTCGGCCAGGTCGCCGTTCGACTCGACGCTGAAGCCTTCCGTGCCATAGTGCAGGTTTTTTCGGCTCCAGGTGCCCAGTACCTGCTCTGGATGGTTGAGAAAATACTTGTTGACCGCCACCTCGGCGCCGTCCACGGTCAGCGGCGCGACGCCCAGCCAATCGGGGTCGGCGTGCCGGGCGGGTTTTCCCGGCGCCCGCTTGTGCAGGAACACGATGTCGGTGACGACCGCCGTGCCTTCGCGCTTGAACGCATCGGAAGGCAGGCGGATCGCGCCCAGGAAGTCTGCCTGTCCGGCCAGGTATTCGCGCAACTGCGCGTTCTGCTTGTCCAGGGTGTAATGGCTGGTGACGAGGGCGAGCACGCCGCCGGGCTTCAGGGCATCGGCCGATTTGGCGAAGAAGTAGTCGTGCAGGGAATAGGTCTGGCCCCGGTGGTCGAGCTTCAGGTCGGCGAACGGCACGTTGCCGATCACCGCGTCGAGTGGCGGCAGTTTCGTGTCGCGGAAGTTCTCGATGCGGATGTCGGCCTGCGGGTGCAGCACCCGGGCGATGCGCCCGGAGATGCTGTCCATCTCCACGCCGAGGAAGCGCATGTCCTTCGGCGCCAGCATGAGGAAGCGCCCCGGGGGCCGCAGCCCGGCTCCAGCACCCGGGAATGATCAGGAACACCCAGGCGCTGCAGGGCCGCGAACATGGCGCGGATGACGGTCGAGGAGGTGTAGAAGGCGTTGAACGTGGTGCGCTTGGCGGAGTCGTATTCCGGGTCGGTGAGCAGCGACCGCAATTCCTCGCCGATGGCCTGCCAGGCGGCATCCTTGTAGCGGCCGGTGACCGGGTTGGGGAAGAGCGTCAGGGCGACCGGCCCGAAGCCGCCAAAGCGGGCGAAGATCTGGCGCTCCTCGGGTGTTGCCGCGCGGCGCTCCTGCTCGATGGCCTTCAGCGTCCGGATCGCGGCGAGGATGTCGCGGGCCTTGGCCTTCTCGCCGCCGGCGATCTGGACTTGAGATGCGGTTTCGTGCTCGCTGGTCGGCGGCCTGGGTTTCGGCAGTGCCGGCGGCTCGGGCGTATGCAGCGGTGGGGCATCGAATGGCAGCAGTAGCTGGGTAGCTTTCACGGCGCGGTCTCCTAACGCTTGCAGCCCCGCCACCGGGGCCTGACGGTGCGCAGCAAAATCAGCCTCAGCCGGGAGCGCAGCGCCGGTGCCAGCGGAAATTTGGGGGAGACCTTCAGGGGGAGCCGGATTTGCGCTGGCAGCGGCCGGCGGGCTGATTAGCGTGCCGTCATCATGCGCACCGGGCGGGGCCGGATCGGCGGGAGGGGAATCGGCGGGAGAAGACGCATCGAAGTCGAGCAGCGGCTGGCGCCAGCCGTTCAGGCGGGCCGGGTGGGGCGGAGATACGCCATCGCCGCGTCGAGGGACAGCGGCTCGTCCTCGTCCTGCGGCGACGCGGGAGGCAAAGAATCCTCCAACTCCCGCAGGGCGATCTCCAGGGCTTCGCTCGCGATCTGCTCCGCGCTGCTGCCCGGCCTCGTTTGGGCGAGTTGCTCCTGCCAATGCTGGTGGCGGTCCTTCAACTCCTGGGCGTAAGTCTCCAGTGCCGGCAGTAGGGCTTTCTCCCTGGCGAGCTGATCGTGCAGCGCTGGCCGGTCCTGGATCAGTTGCAAGCAGATGGTCTTGTACTGCATGGGTGCTTCCTTTCTCGTGAGCAAGAACGGGGGTTTGCGGCGCTTCGTCATCGCCGGTGTCGGGCGGGAATTCCAGCAGGGGCTGGTAAAAATGCTGCTTCCGTGCCATATCCGAAGCGCGCTAGTTGCTCCGCGGCGGGATCGCCGCGGCGTCCGGCACCGGAAGCAAGAGTCGTGCCGATCGCCGGGCTGGTGGGTTGGTCGATCAGGAGGCGCTCAAAGCCGCGCCACGGCGGTCGAACGTGTTCACAGGCCGAAGGTGGCACGGGTGCAGGTGCGGACAAAATGCGGTAGCCTTGAACCTGACCAGGCTTCGATGGGGTCTGAGGCAGTTGCTGAAGGCGGTGTGTCGGCCCTCCGCGCGCTGCGAACTTCCGCTTGCGCCCGCCGGTGGATCCGACCGGAGCAAGCAGCGCATATTCTGTGACGACTACCTTATATATTAAAGTATCAAAGAGCGGGACAACGTCAACCCGTGCGGATCGGCTGAAGGATGTTCAACGCTCCATTACAAGCTGTGACTTCCTGCACCGCCTGCGGGCGCTCGAGCTGCATCAGTCGCCCATCGGCGAGGAGGTGGGAGGGTGCTGTTCGGCTCGCCATACCTGGCGGGACTGCGCGAGCTTCATCAGTGTGTGAGGTCCTCTGGCTTCACCGAAATCGGCGTTGATCGTCTCATGATAAGACGCGGCAGGCGCCTGGCTCATCCTGCTTCCGCGACCACCAAAGAATGGGCGCTGCCTGGAAGAGGGGCGGTAGGGGAAGCGGTGGTCTGCAGCGCAGGCGGTGTGGCCTTCGATCCTGGCGGCATGCCCTTGCAAGAACAATCACACGGCGTCCGCCGATTCGTTCGGCGGACGCCGTGCATTCTCCGCTCAGTACCCGAGGCCCAAAACGGTCAGAGTGCCGCCAGTCGGATTGTTGCCAGTCGGATTGCTGTCAGTCAGCGTGTTGACAGTGCCGTCGCTCAACTGGACGGCGTCAATCCCTTCAAAAGTACCCGCGGCGAGGTCGGTGTCCGTGTAGATGCAGATCTCGCACGTGAGGTAACTGGTGGGCGCCCCGAAGTTGACGATGAGGTCGTCCGGGCCGCCGGTTGGCGTCGTGTCGGCCCCCATCCAGACGGTGTGGGCGATGCCGTCGGTGTCGATCAGGTCCACGCGGGTCACGAAGCCGTTGCCGCTGGTCTCGCGGATGGTGAATCCCGTGGCGTTCACCGCCGTGTCGAAGCCCAGCGTCAGCGTCTCGGTCGTGCCGCCCTGCGACGCCGGCGACCAGGCGGTGGCGCTGGGTCCATAGCTGAGGGTGTCCGGCGCCCCCAGCGCCGCCGCCGAGCCGGTGCTGTTCTGCGAGCTGAAATCCACGACGGAGCTGGCCCACTGGCCACTGCCGTAGATGGACACGTAGACGGTGGCGGTGGCCGTGTCGCCGTTGCCGTCGCTGACCGTGTAAGTGAAGGTGTCGTCGCCGACCGCGCCGGGGTTGGGCGTGTAGGTGACGGTATTGTCGGGGTTGATGATGACGGTGCCGAAGGCGCCCTGCGTCACGGCACTGACCGTGAGCGCGGCGCCGCTGGCGTCGCTGACGTTGTTGAGCACGTTCACCGCGACCGGCTGGCCCGTGGTCGTCACCGCGCTGACATCCGTGGCCGTGGGCGGGGCGCTCACGCTGAGGGTGACGGTGCCCAGGTCGCTGTTGCTGTTGCCGTCGCTCGCCGTGAACGTGAAGGAGTCGGTGCCGACGAAGCCGGCGTTCGGCGTGTAGGTGAACGAGCCGTCGGCGTTGAGCGTCAGCGTGCCGTTGCTCGGGCCGCTGGCCAGACTGGCGGTAATGGCGTCGCCCTCGTCGTCGTAGGCGTCGGACAGCACGCCGTTGTTCGCGGCCACCGTCAGTTGCCCATTCACCGCGACCTGGTAGGTGGCGTCGAAGACCTGCGGGGCCCAGTCGTGGACGACCACCTGGACGGTGGCGGTGGCTGTGTCACCGTTACCGTCGCTGACCGTGTAGGTGAAGGTGTCGTCGCTGGCCGCGCCGGGGTCGGGCGTGTAGGTGACGGTGTTGTCGGGGTTGACGATGACGGTGCCGAAGGCGCCCTGCGTCACGGCACTGACCGTGAGCGCGGCGCCGCTGGCGTTGTCGAGCACGTTCACCACGACCGGCTGGCCCGTGGTCGTCACCGCGCTGACATCCGTGGCCGTGAGCGGGGCGCTCACGCTGAGGGTGACGGTGCCGGGGTCGCTGGTGCTGTTGCCGTCGCTCGCCGTGAACGTGAAGGAGTCGGTGCCGACGAAGCCGGCGTTCGGCGTGTAGGTGAACGAGCCGTCGGCGTTGAGCGTCAGTGTGCCGTTGCTCGGGCCGTTGGCCAGGCTGGCGGTAATGGCGTCCCCCGTATCGTCGTAGGCGTCGGACAGCACGCCGTTGTTCGCGGCCACCGTCAGTTGCCCATTCACCGCGACCTGGTAGGTGGCGTCGAAGGCTTGCGGGGCCCAGTTGTGGACGACCACCTGGACGGTGGCAGTGTTGCTGGTGTTGACCCCGTCGCTGGCCTGGTAGGTGAAGGAGTCGGTGCCGACGAAACCGGCGTCGGGCGTGTAGGTGACGGTATTGTCGGGGTTGATGATGACGGTGCCGAAGGCGCCCTGCGTCACGGCACTGACCGTGAGCGCGGCGCCGCTGGCGTCGCGGACGTTGTTGAGCACGTTCACCGCGACCGGCTGGCCCGTGGTCGTCACCGCGCTGACATCCGTGGCCGTGGGCGGGGCGCTCACGCTGAGGGTGACGGTGCCCAGGTCGCTGTTGCTGTTGCCGTCGCTCGCCGTGAACGTGAAGGAGTCGGTGCCGACGAAGCCGGCGTTCGGCGTGTAGGTGAACGAGCCGTCGGCGTTGAGCGTCAGCGTGCCGTTGCTCGGGCCGCTGGCCAGACTGGCGGTAATGGCGTCGCCCTCGTCGTCGTAGGCGTCGGACAGCACGCCGTTGTTCGCGGCCACCGTCAGTTGCCCATTCACCGCGACCTGGTAGGTGGCGTCGAAGGCTTGCGGGGCCCAGTTGTGGACGACCACCTGGACGGTGGCAGCGTCGCTGGTGCTGATCCCGTTGCTGGCCTGGTAGGTGAAGGACTCGGTGCCGACGAAGCCGACGTCGGGCGTGTAGGTGAAGGTGCCGTCGCCGTTGTCGGTCAGGGTGCCGTCGCTCGGGCCGGTCACGATCGCAGCCGTCAGCGTGTCCCCATCCGGGTTTATGGCGGTATCCGTCAGGTCGGCGGTTGTGATGGTCAGGGTCTGGTTGTACGCAGTGTACAGCACGTCGTTCGAGGCGTCCGGGGGAGCGTCGTGAACCACCAAGGAAAGGGTGGTGTTGCTGGTGTTGAACCCGTCGCTGACCTGGTAGGTGAGGGTGTCGGTGCCCACGAAGCCGGGGTTGGGCATGTAGGTGAAGGTGCCATCGCCGTTGTCGGTCAGGGTGCCGTCGCTGGGGCCGGTCACAATCGCGGCCGTCAGCGTGTACCCCTGCGGGTCGGTGGCGTTGGCCAGGAGGTCGGTGGTGCTGAAGGTGAGGGGCTGGTCGTGGATGACATCCAGGCCGATGTTCCCGGCGGTCGGGGCCTGGTTCGCCACGTTCAGAGTGACCGTGGCGGGAGCGCTGGTCAGACCGTCGGCGGTGACCGTGTAGGTGAACGTGTCGGCGCCGACGAAGCCGGCGTTCGGGATGTAGGCGAACGAGCCGTCAGCGTTGAGCGTCAGCGCGCCGTTGCTCGGGCCGCTTACGACCGTGGCATTGGAGATTTGGTCCCCGTCGGAGTCGGTCGCGTTGGTGAGGAGACCGCTGTCCGCGCTCACGTTCAAGGTCTGGCCTGGGCCGGTTTGGTAGGTGGCGTCCTGGGCCACCGGGGCGACGTCGGTCACGGTCAGCGTGACGGTCGTCGGGGCGCCGCCGTTGGCGTCCTGGTAGGTGAAGGAGTCCGTGCCCACGAAGCCCGGGGCCGGCTGATAAATGAACGACCCGTCGCCGTCCCACGTCAGGGTGCCGTCGGAGACGTTGGTTACCAGGGTGGCGCCGTCGGCGCCGGTATCGTTGGCCAGCACGCCCGGCGCGGTCACCTGCAGGACCTGGTCGTGCTCGACGGTGAAGGTGTCGGCGGTCGCGACGGGGATGGGGCCCACGGAGTTGATGGTGAAGGTCATCAGGCTGGAGGCGGCGTCGTAGTCGGCGCTGCCGGGGAAGGAAGCGACGACGGTGTAGGTGCCAGAGTCGGTCGGCGCCCCCGGGAGCGGGTCGCCCGTGGCGGTGGGGCCGGCGTAGTAGGTCACGGTCAGGCCGACGCCTTCGAGGGTGGGGCCGGGGATGCCGTCGCTGCCGACCACGGAAGCGGTCGCCGCAAAGGGCGAGCCGTTGTACGTGCCGCCTTCGTCGATGACGGTCACCGTCGCCGTCGTCGAGGGCGGTTCGGCCGGCGTGTTCAGGACCACGTCGTAGCCGCCGTTGCCCTTGTAACTGATTTGATACACCCGGCCCCCAACGGGGACGAGATCCCCTTCGGGGAGCCCGTTAAAGATGCCGTTGACGGGGGCGCCGCCTGTGTTGTGGATGAGGGTGTATGAATCCGCGAGGTCGGGCCCCAGCGCGGATAGATCGAGATTGCCGCTCAGGTTGACCGTGGAGGCCACGATCAAATCGGAGGGGTCGCCGACCTCCCCCAGGTCGAAGTGGAGCGTCCCCGTCTCGGTGTACGAACCGATGACCGTGATGGTCCCGGGCACCTGGTCGCCCCCCGGGTAGAGGTCGCCGGCGTCCGAGAGGGCGCCCGTCAGCGTACCCGTGCCGGACAGGCTGCCCGTGTTGCGCAGGGTACCGCCGCCACCGCCAATCGTGCCATTCCAGATGCCGTCCCCTTCGTTGAGGACCGTCCGCGTGTTCAGGGTCACCGGGCCGTTGATGGTCAGGTTCCCCCCTGGCTTCAGGTCGGTGGTGCCGCTGCCGCTCATGGTGCCGCCGGACCAGGTGAGCGCCTGGGCGACGGTGGCGGTGCCGTCCCCCTGCAACGTGCCGCCCAGTTGCGTGAGGGTCCCGTCGTCGGTCAGGGTGCCGACGGAGACCGTGCCGTCGTCCAGGGCGTAGGAGGTCTGAACGGTCAGCGTGCCCTGGATGTCGAGGAGGCCGCCCGTTTGCTGGACGGTGCCGGCGACGCCGAGGGAGCCGACCGCGGTGGTCTGGCCGCCCAGCAGGTTCATGTCCACGGTCGTGTTCTGCGTGATCGTGTTGTCCTGGATGGTGTCCGTCACGCCGGCGTTCACCACCAGGCCCTGCTGGTTGTTCGTGATGGTGTTGCCGGTCAAAGCGGTGCCGGTGCCGGCGACGAGGTTGACGCCAGCACCGCTGTTGTCGTGAATGTTGTTGGCGGTGAGGGTGTTGCCGTTGGTGTCCGGGCCCAGGAGCGAGACGCCGTCCTCGCCGTTGAAGGCGATGGTGTTGCCGTTGCCGGCCAGGCCGATGGCGTTGTTGTTCGCGCCGTTCTGGACCACTATCCCGCTCAGGGTGTTCCCGTAGGACTGGTTGTTGTCATCGACGCCGACGTAGTTGCCCGTGAGCCAGTTGGCAAAGGTGCCGGTGCCGTCCAGGAGGGCGCCCGTGTCCCAGATGTTCTGGGCGACCGCCACCCCGGTGCTGTTTTCCATCAACAGGCTCGCGCCCATGCCGCCCGGAGCAGCGGGTTCCTGGATGATCCGGTTGTTCCCGACCGCGATGTTGTTGAGGGTGCCGGTGTTGTTGACGCTTTCAACGCTCGCGACGCCCTTGCCGTGGAAGCCGGTGTTGTCTCGTACGACGGTGGCGCCGAGGGCCCCCGTGACGCGGATGGCTGCCGCCGTGTTGACCAGCGCCGTCTGGCCGGTCTTGTCGGAGCCGACCTTGTTGCCGATGACCCGGTTGCCGTAGCCCCGCTCCACGAGGATGCCCTGTTGCTGGTTGCCGGAGACGATGTTGGGTGCGGCGGCGCTGCCGACGGTGGCGGCGTTCACCCCGTCGAGGTGGATGCCCACCTGGTTGGCCCGCACGGCCGCGCCGAAGGGATCGAGGCCGACGATGTTGCCCAGGATCACCAGCCCCGTGTTGCCGCCGCCGGACACATAAATGCCGTCCTTGCCGTTGGAGCCGATGGTGTTGCCGGCGCCCTGGGCGGTGCCGCCGATGGTCACGGAGGCTTTGACGGCGGGGGTGTAGACCGCCGCCCAGGTGCCGCCGCCGCCGTAGTTGCCGTTGCCGGTGGTGCCGTTGAGGCTGAAGGTGTTGCCGTCGATCACGGTGATGGTGAAGGTGCCGTTGGCGTTGGTGTTGCCCAGCACCCCCTGGATGGTCACTCGCTGCCCGGTTTCCAGGTTGTGGCCGTTGCTGGTGATGGTGATGGGGCCGACGCCGTTGCCGGACGTGCCGGTGATGGTGCCGCCGGATGCGGCGAAGCCCAGGGAGATGCTGATGCCGTTGCCCGAGTTGGGCAGGGCGGCGCCCCGCCGGTCCAGGCCGATGAAGTTGCCCTGGATGGTGCTGTCCGTGCGGACCGTGTTGATGCCGTCGCTGGTGTTGCCCGAGATGATGTTGCCGGGCGGCCGGGCGCCGTTGCTCACGCCGCCGATGACCAGCCCCGACACCCCGTCCGTGCGGATGCCGCTGCCGTTGCCCAGGTTGGGCTTGCCGAGCCCCTGCTTGTTGGTTCCGATCATGTTCCCCTGAATGATGGTCGAGGTGAGGCCGACGCGCAGGTCGATCCCGGTCGTGTTGCCGGAGATGCAGTTGCCCGCCCCCGCGCCGCCGCCGATCGTCAGGTTCCGGTAGCGTTTGGCCTGGATGCCGAACGACTGGGTGCCCAGTTTGGCGTTGCCCGTCTTGTCGGTGCCGATCAGGTTGCCCTGGATGGTGTTGTTGCTGGCGTACCAGATGGTCTGTTCGTTGACATCGTAGCCGGAGATGTTGATGCCGACCGAACTGTTGCCCGCGATCAGGTTGCCGGGGGGCAGCCCCATGCCGTCCGGCAGGCCGAGCAGGTTCACCCCGCCGATGAGGTTGCCGCTGCTGGAGATGAAGACGCCGAACCGGTTCGGGACGGCGACCGTGCCGTCGATGTTGGTGCCGATGTAATTGCTCTGGACCTTGGTGTTGTAGGTCCCGCCGTGGGAGCCGATGAGGATGCCGGAGTTAACCGCCCCGGAGATGATGTTCCGGTTCGTGAGGTCGGTGCCGCCGATGATGTTGTTTTGGGGGTAAGTGTCCGTATAAGAGCCATTCTCATCCGGCATCAACACCACGCCGTAAATGCTGCTGCCGAGCTTGTTTTGCCCGGTCTTGTCCAGGCCGATGAGGTTGCCGGCAACCTGGTTGGAGTTAGACTGGTTGTAGATGGCGACGTTGGCCCAGTACCCGTTCGCGATCACATTCCCCTGGCCGGTGCCCGGGGTGAGGGCCGTGCCGCCGACCATGTTGGAGTTGGACTGGTTGTCGAGCTGAACATTGACGTGCGTCCGGCCCGCCACCTTGGTGCCCGCGATGTTGGTGCCGATGTAGTTGCCCTGGATGAAGCTGTTGGAAGTCTTTTCAAAGGAGACGTTGATGTTGTTGCCGGCAATGATGTTCCGGGCCGTCGAGGATCCGATTTTGACGTTGGACGAGTTGGTGACGTGGACGCCGGTGTCGCCGCCGCTCACCTGGTCGGCCGCGTTGATGCCGATCAGGCAGCCCATGACCTGCGAGTTGCTGCCGTTGTTGATCAGAATCTGGTCCTTGGCGTCGTTGCGGATGCAGAGCGAATTGATGGTCGCGTCCGTCCCCTGCACGCTCAGGCCGTAGTCGCGCCCGTTCCCGTCGATGGTCACGGCCGGCAGGCCGTTCTTCAGCACCTGCGTGTTGCCCAGGATGTCGAGGGGGTTGGTGATGGTCAGGTCGGGCAGGGCCTTGTTGAGGGTGATGGTGGTGGCGTTGCCGGGGATGGCGAACAGGATCTGGTCCCGGTCGTTCTGGGCGTTGGCCTGGTTGATGCACCAGCGCAGCGAGCCCTCGTTGCGCATGGTCATGTTGTTGAACCCACCGACGTTGTTGTCCAGGTTGTTGACCACCCAAAAAACGGCCGGCGCCAACCGGTCTTCCAGGAGGTCGAATTCAGGCCTCACGCGACGTTGGAGAGTCTTCATGAGTCGGTTCCTTGCGTTGGGGATCGGGGGCTCCAGGATTCCAGGTTCCAGATGAGACAACGAGGCACCAGGGAACGCCGCGTAGCGTTCGTGCAAAACCAAAACTTCTTTGGCTCACCGGAGATCGGTTAACGAATTCTCCTGTGAGAGGGAAACGAGCCGACGTCGATAATGTTGGTGGGAATCAGCAGCAGACACATGGCGTGTGTCTGTTACTTTTCGCGCAGGCGGAGAGCCACCGGGCGCGCAGAAAGTGCGGGCGCCTCCGGTCGCCGGTTCGCCGGGAAAAACCACCATAAACTAATGGAAAACCACAAACGAACTCATCCAGTGGGGCACCGGCCCGGACGAGCCGGTGGGGCATCATTTGCCGATCGTGAGATCGAGCGTCCTGTCGTCCCTTAACACCCGGAGCGTAAAGGATCCGCCGGCCGCCTTTTTCAAGGCAGTGAGAATATCGAACCTCGTCTCGAATTGGGAAACGTCCGCAATTTGGACGATCTGGTCGCCGCGGCGCAAGCCGTGCCGCGCGTACGGCGATGCCTCGTTAAATTCCTCGACGACGAACTTGCCCTTTTGGTTTTTCAGGCGCAGCGGAAAATCGCGCACGGTGTAGAACCGGAACCACTCCGTCGCCGCGCCGGTGGGCGGGTAGGTCACGTCGATCTCGTCTCGCGTGCGCAGCACCCCACCGCCGGCAAACTGTGCGTCCTGCGCCAGGAGACTGGCAACGGACAGGTCCGCAACGACAAAGCTGTTCCCGATGGTTTCCGCACTCACCTTGCCGAGGCAGAAGACGACGGAATCACTGATGGGCGACTGGTCCGCGGCACACGACCCGGTCACGAAGATACAACAACTGGAGATGCCCGAACGTCCCTTCAACGTGAGGTTACCGTCCACGAAGAGGAGCGAGGAAATCACCGGGCCAGTGAGGGTCAGGTCCCCCTTGCAGACGATCACCGAGTCCCCGGTCCCCGCGATATGGACATTGCCGGTGGCGAATACGAGTTTTCCCATCGCCCGCTGCACTTTTCGCTTATCCCCGAGCGGTGCGATGGCCACCAGGGGGTTGGGCAGTTCGGACGGGGCGAAACGGGGGTTGATCTCTTTCGCCTTCGCGCGCACGAAGGCCAACTGCCGCAGGAACCCTTTCTGGTTCTCCTGCCATTCCTTTGGCGCCGCGGCAATGAAGCTGGTGAGCACAAACGGCTTCGCCGGTTTTTCCTGCGCTGCGCCGCGGTGCGCGGGCAAGGCTAACAATAACACCAGAAATGTGAGGTGTGGCCTGAACAGTTTTCGCATGGCTCCCCACTCCCTTACCTGAATTGGCGACGATGGAAAGTAGCACTCCGACAAAAATTGGTTTGCCGCAATGACGACGAACAGGCCCGACAAACCTACCCCGACGGCAGACGAGCAAAACGAAATTGGAGTTAATTTATTGAGACTTCTCGCTCATCCCCACCGCTGAATAAGGCAGTGAACAACCCTTGGCATGGGGATGGACCACGCAGTGGCCAGGTTTTCGCCTACATTTTCCACCGGATGTCCCCTTCAGCCCGAACAGGGACAGCGGAACTGCCGGACCAGTCGCCGCCGATGCTCTGCAACAAGTTAAGCCCAAATACGGTGGGGATGAGCGAGAAGTCTCAATTGATTAATTGGAAATAGTCTCCGACGGGGAAGTGGGAGTCAAGTGAATTTTTTCGGAAGAGAAAAATCCCTACAACAATCGGCAATGTCCCGCGCCCGTTCCACTGCCCGAACTCCTTTGACGAAAGCGAATGAACCATGGCCGACTCATCCCGCACCAGTTACGACGAAGTTCCTTACGAGAGCCACCCCTTCGCCCAGACGCACCCGGACCGCCTGGCGACCGTGGCCACGTTGCTCGGTCAGAACCCCGCCCCCGCCGACTGCTGCCGCGTCCTTGAACTCGGCTGCGCCGCGGGCGGCAACCTCCTGCCGATGGCTGACCAGCTGCCCGGCAGTACCTTCCTCGGCATCGACCTGTCGCGCGTGCAGATCGCCCAGGGCCGGGAACTGCTCGGCAAAGTCGGCCTGAAGAACGTTGAGCTGCGCCACCTCAGTATCCTCGACATCGGCCCCGACCTCGGCAAGTTCGACTACATCCTTTGCCACGGCGTCTACTCCTGGGTGCCCGAGCCGGTCCGGGACAAGATCCTCAGCATCTGCAAGGAACACCTCAACCCCCCGGGCGTCGCCTACGTCAGCTACAACACTTACCCGGGCTGGCACATGCGCGGCATGATCCGCGACATGCTCAGCTTCCACGTCCGCTACTTCCGCGAGCCGCGCGTTCGCGTCAAACAGGCCCGCAACCTCCTCGACTTCCTCGCCCGCACCGTCGCCGCCGAGAACACCCCGTACAGCCTGATGCTCAAGTCGGAACTCGAATCCTTCCGCCGCAGTGCCGACGCCTACCTCTACCACGAACACCTCGAAGACGTGAACGAGCCGGTCTACTTTTACCAGTTCGCCGAGCGCGCCGCCGCGCGCGGCCTGTGTTACCTGGCTGAGGTGGATTTCCGCAGCATGGTGCCGGGCAACTATCCACCCGAGGTCGAGAACGTTCTGCAAATGTTGTCGCAGGATAACATCCACATGGAGCAGTACATGGATTTCCTGCGCAACCGCATGTTTCGCCAGACGCTGTTGTGCCACGACCATGTGACGCCCAATTACTCTCTACGGCCCGAACAACTCGTGGTGTTCCACGTGGCCTCGCCGGCCCGGCCCCAGGAGGCGGGCTGGACGCAGGCCGGCGGCGGGGTGAACCAGGAGGCGAAACGTGCGGCGCTGGCGTCCGATCAACCGATCACGTTCGAGACGCCCGACGGAATCACGCTGCAGTCGCGCGAGCCGCTCGTCAAGGCAGCGATGGTCGCGCTGGCGGAGGTGTGGCCGCAGGCGGTGCCCTTCCGGGAATTGCTGAAGCGGGCACGGGCCCTGGTGCCTGCGGGTGGCGAAGGCGTCGATGAGACGCCGGACGTGCGGATTCTTGGACAGTCGCTGCTGACGTTCTATGCGTCGGCGTCCACGAGTCTGGTGGAATTGTCGCTGCGGCCACCGCGGCTGACAGCCCAGGTGTCGGAGCGGCCGGTGGTCGGCGCGCTGGCCCGCGCCCAGGCGGCGGTCGGGACCACGGTCACGAATCGGCGCCACCAACTAATGCCCCTCGGGGATCTGGAGCGGCATCTGGTAACGCTGCTGGACGGCACGCGGGACCGCCAGGCCCTGCTGGAGGGCCTAAGTGCGTGGACCAGCCGAGAATGGCGGCCGATTCAGAAAGACGGGAAGTTACTTTCAGACGGTCCCGAGCGATTGGCGGCATTGGGGGAGATGATTGACCAGCAGCTGACGGCGTTCTCCCGCGGCGGCTTGCTGATGGCCTAAATCGGCGCGAAATACGTCGCAGATCTCGCGTTTCCGGCGCGGGGCCGCTTCGGTCAGTGACTCTTGCATGTAGCGCTTCGGATTCTGAAACAGATACAGATAAATCTTGGCTTTCCGGTAACCCAACAACTCCGGCTGCCGGTAGAGTTGAAAAACCGCTCTGCCGCCCCCCTTTTGATGGGCTTCCAGGAGCCGCAGCAGCGGGTGCCAACTCGTGGTGGGCCCCTCGCGGACATAATCTTCGATGGGCATGACTGCTCTTTCCGGAATCCGCCCCGTCAAGGTGGTTTCGTTTTTGCCAGTGCCGAGAGGACAAACCACGCCGAATTGCGGCAGGCCCGCGGCCGGGTTTCCTCAAAAATCTTATCGCGCTGCTCGTCCGCGAAGTCGGAAATGCCCTTCATCACGATCCAGGCGGGATCCTCAGGTGGGGACACCGACACCAGCCCAACCCCTTCCATTTCGCCGCCCACGATCGGTTCGTCCGTTGGTGGAATGGCCCGCACCAGTTCGTCGCGGAACTTGCCGCTGAAGATTGCGGCACCGCCCAAGAGCAGTGCGCCAAGGTGGACCTGGAAGGGCAAGCCCTCTTGCTGGCTCTGCTTCAGGAACAGTTCGACCATGAACGGCCTGGCAGCTTGCCGCTTCGCCGGCCCGTAATCCACCCGGTAACCCTCGCCGTCCGCATGGACATTCCGGCGGTCGTAAGGGATGATTGAGTTGGACACCAGGACATCGCCGGGTTTCTGGCGGCCCGGGTCGATGCCGAACGCCATGCCGAGCTGGACAATCGCAGTCGCGCCGGTCGCGGACTTGTAATAAATGCCCTGGGACGCTGACCCCTGATAGTTGAGCGGCCCCATCTCGGTCTGGACCGCAAGGACGCGAAAGTCACCCACCATGCCTATCCGGTAATATCTCCCCAATTGCGGGTGCTTGCCTCGGTTGAACGGGAACCCCAACTCTTTCGCCACCTCCCGAAGTTGCTCCCTCTCGGTGGTCGTTGCGAAGAACAAGAGCAGGTCGCAGGCAAATTCTTCCACCTTGGGGCTCCGGCGATTGGGTGGTGCCCGTGAATCCCTGCCAGGTCAAGATAGGTTTATTTTCTCTGACCTGAGGTTCGCGGTCAATCCAGGTGCCTTGAGTTCCGTGGAGTGTCATGGGTTGCCACAACATGCCGCAAGGGCGTCAATTCTCGACGTATGAAAATCTTGGCATTCTTGGCACCCTTGGCACCCTTGCTGTGACCGCCGTCGCCACCGGAAGCCCCGCCGTGCCACCCGGGACAGGCAGGGCCAAGGGCTTGTCACGCCTCAAAACACCAGCAACCCGGTCATCAAAACAGCGTGCAAAGTAGCGGCGCGGACACGGCCCCGGCGAACAGCGCCAGTCCGCTGAGCAGCAGCAGCGCCAGCAGGATCGGCACCAGCCACCACTTGCCGCTGCAGCGCACGAACAGCCACAACTCCGGCAACAGGCTGTTGGAGACGCGCCGGCGTACCCGCACTTGCCCCCGCTCGTCCGTGGACCTCATGTCCTTCTCCTCTCGTGACCGGTCAGCATGGCCGTGCAGGGCGTCGCAGCCCAGCAGGCGGTCGAACTTCCGCAGCGGCTTTTCGTAGAAGAGAACAATGTGTAGCGCGGCGGTGGACATGCCGCGGGCCGGACTATAGACCGAGCGGACGTTTGCGGCAAGTCGGCTTGGCAAACACGGCTCGTTGTCCGACAATTTGGGTAATGCCTTTGACCGATTCCGTGCCGCCAGGGGAGGATCGTTTCTTGCACATCCGCGATTTGTACGCCCGGCAGGAGCCGGCGATATCGTTTGAGTTTTTCCCGCCCAGGGACGAGGCCGCCGAGGCGACGCTGTTCCGGGACACGGTGCCGGCCCTGAAACAACTGGGTCCGGCGTTCATCTCGGTCACCTACGGCGCCGGCGGCAGCACGCGCGGCACCACGTTGCGTGTCGTCAACCGCGTCCGTCGCGAACACGGCCTGGAGGCGGTGGCGCACCTGACCTGCGTGGGTTCGACGCGCGACATGCTGCTCGGCGTGCTGGAGGAGGCGCGACAGCTGGACATCAGCGACGTGCTGGCCCTGCGCGGCGACCCGCCCAGGGACCAGAAGACGTTTCAGCCGGTCGAGGGCGGTTTTCGCTACGCGGTCGATCTGATCCGCTTCGTCAAGGATCTGGGCGGCTTCGGCGTCGGCGCGGCGTGCTACCCCGAGGGCCACGTCGAGTGCGGCGACAAGGTGCTCGACTGGGACCGCACGGTGGCCAAGGTCGAGGCCGGGGCGGAGTTCCTGATCACGCAGCTCTTCTACGACTGGAACGACTTCCTGGCGATGGAGGACTACCTGCGCCACAAGCGCGGCGTCCAGGTGCCGATCATCCCCGGTGTGCTGCCGTTCCTGAACACGGCGCAAATCAAACGCTTCACTTCACTGTGCGGCTCGAAACTGCCGCCCGACCTGCTGGCGAAGTTGGAAAAGTTCGCGCACGAGGACGAGTCGGTGCGGCAAATCGGCGTCGAGGTGTGTACGGAGATTTGCCGCCGCGCCTTGGCCCACGGCGTCCGCGGCCTGCACCTGTACTGCCTCAACCGCGTGCCCAGCAGCGCGGAGATCATCAAGAACCTGGGACTGGTGAAATGAAGATGGATCCACAGATGACACAGATAAAGACAAATTAAGATGTCTTTATCTGTGTCATCTGTGTCATCTGTGGATGCGGTCTTTTCGGGGGGTTGAGATGCACGCACGCTTGTTGTCCCTCACTCTGGCGCTGGCGCTGCCGGTCGCCGGATTGTCCCTGCTGCCCGAGGGCCGTCAGCCGGCCACGGGGAAGCCCGCGACGCTGGTCACGGGCAAGCACGGCATGGTCGTGTCGGTGTCGGCGCCGGGCAGCGACGCTGGCCTGGCCATCTTGCGGCAGGGCGGCAACGCCGTCGATGCGGCGGTCGCCACGGCGTTCGCCCTGGCGGTCACCTACCCGCCAGCCGGCAACATCGGTGGCGGCGGCTTCATGCTCGTGCATCCGCCGAAGGGTGAGCCGACCGTCTTCGAGTACCGCGAAACGGCGCCGGCCGCGGCCACGAAAACCATGTTCGCCAGGGGCGGCAGCCGTTACGGCCACAAGGTCGTCGGCGTGCCGGGGACCGTCCGCGGCCTGGCCCTGGCCCACCAGCGCTTCGGCAAGCTGCCGTGGAAAACGCTCGTGCTGCCGGCGGTCAAGCTCGCGGAAGACGGCTTCGTGCTGGACGCGGCCCTGGCGAAGTCGCTCAACCAGGTGGTCGGCAATGGTGGCGAGTTCAAGGAACTGGTGCGCGTCTTCGGCAAACCACAGGGCAAGTGGGCGACGGGTGATCGGCTGGTGCAGCCGGAGCTGGCGAAGACGCTGCGACTGATCGCGGCGCAGGGGCCGGACGCCTTCTACACCGGGGCCATCGCGGACCAACTCGTCGCCGACATGAAGACCAACGGCGGCCTCATCACCAGGCAGGATTTGGCGAATTACAAGGCGAAGGAGCGCAGGCCCATCCACGGCAGCTACCGCGGTTACGATGTCTACGGGCCGCCGCCGCCGAGTTCGGGCGGCATTTGCCTGGTGGAAATGCTCAACGTTCTGGAGCATTTCGAGCTGCGCAAGCTGGGCCGCTATTCGCCGCGGACGTTGCACTACATGGCCGAGACCATGCGCCGCGCTTTTCACGATCGCGCCCTCTACCTGGGCGACCCGGACTTCACGAAGATTCCCACGCACCTGACCAGCCCGAAATACGCGGCCGAGCTGGCGAAAACCATCAACGTCAAGAAGGCGACGCGCAGCGAGGACCTCGACCGGGAGCTGCCACTGGCCGGCGAGAGCGACAGCACAACGCACTTCTCGGTGATCGACCGGGACGGCCTGGCGGTGGCGAACACGTACACGCTGGAGCACAGCTACGGCTCGCGCGTTGTTGTGAAGGGTGCGGGCTTCCTGCTCAACAACGAGATGATGGACTTCAACTGGAAGCCGGGCGTCACCACGAAAAAGGGCGGCATCGGTACGGAGCCGAACACCATCGCGCCGGGCAAGCGCATGCTCAGCTCGCAGACGCCGACCATCGTGGCGAAGGACGGCAAGGTGCTGCTGGTGACCGGCAGCCCCGGCAGCCGCACCATCATCAACACGGTGCTGTGCGTCGTCGTCAACGTGATCGACTTCGATATGGACATTCAGGCGGCGGTGGACGCGCCGCGGCTTCATCATCAGTGGTTCCCCGATGAGCTGGCGTTCGAGGGTGTCAAGGAGCACGCCGCGACAGTCAAGGCGCTGCGGGCACTGGGCCACACCGTCGTTAGTCGGCGGCAGGGCGACGCGCATTCCATCTGGGTCAACCCGAAGACCGGCGAGTACGTCGGCGCGGCCGACCGGCGCATCAACGGCAAGGCGTCGGGGTATTAGAAGCAATGGCGAGCGGCGCGGCGTCAGCCCGCCGGTGCTTCAAGTCACCGGCGGGCTGACGCCGCGCCGCTCGCCATCGACCTTTACGCCGAGGCTTCCAGATCCTTCGGCTTCGGCAGCAATCCCAGGCTGCGCAGCGCCGCGATGTGCTTGCAGCGGCCATCGCCGCCCGCCTGCACGGGGCAGTGGAACCATACATACGACGGGCATGTACACGACTGCCGCGGGATGTCGATGTCGTAGACATTGCCGCTGCGCCAGTTGATGAGGCGGTAGCGCCTGTCGAGGCGCAGGACGGTGTATGACACGCGGTTGATCTTCAGGTGGTGATGCCGGCGGCTGACCCAGCGACAGGTTCCGGTGACCGGCGGCATCGGCCGATGTGGTGGTGTGGTTGTGGACATGATGCACTCCTCCTTCTCCCTACCCTTCCTGACCTCCTGAAATTCTTGTGACGTGGAGGTGGTGATAGGTTGATTGTGGCCCTGCGCCAGCCCAAAAGCGAGGTCGGTAGGTCGGCCCGGAGCCGGTCAGGGGACGGCCCGCAACCGGCTCAGCGCCGCCTGCGCCGCCCGGGTCAGCCGCACCCCGGGCGCGCCGCCGGCCCACTCGGTCAGCACCTGCCGCGCCGCCGGGGTTCCCGCCAGTTCCAGCGCCTGCACCGCCCGGTCCTGGCGCAACTGCTCCACCGTCGGCGATCCGTCGAGCGCCTCCAGTAGTTTGGCGACCCGCTGACGCACCTCCGCCGTCGGCGGCTTGTGCTGCACTGCCTCCAGTTCCGCCCGCGCCAGATCCCCGGCCGCGGCCAGGCTTTTGGTGGCGGCGTCGCGCACCTTGAAGTTGCCGCTGTTCAGCTCCTCGATCCATTGCCGTAGTCGCTCCCGCGGCAGCGGTTGCACGGGCACCACCTTCGCCCGCAACAGCGCCGGCCCCTTGGGATCCTCGGCCAGCGTCCACACGGCCCGGAACGCCGGCAGGGCCTGGTCTGCCCGCAGGTCCGCCCAGCACTGCTCCAGCTCCACCCTGGCCCCGGGCGCCGGCCGCAGCGACCACACCAGCGCCTGCCCGTCGCGGCCGCACGACAGCAGCGTCCGCCCGTCCGTTCCGAACGCAACGTCTTCCACGTCCCCCTCGTGGCCGGGCAACCGCAGCAGTTCCTGGCCGCTGGCCACCTCCCAGAGCCGCACGCCCGCGTCCGCTCCGCCCGTCGCCAGCCAGCGGCCGTCCGGCGAAAAGGCCAGCGCGCTCACGCTCAGGCCACGCAGGGCCAGGATTGGGTTGTCGAAGGTCGCCGTCGCCTGGAACTGCCGCAGCGGTTTCCCCGTGGCGCCGTCGCAGAGGGTGACGACGCCGTAGTGTTCCGCCACCGCCAGCGTGCGGCCGTCGGGTGCGAACGCCAGCCGCTGAACGGAAACCCCGTTTTCTCCCACCCTGGAGTTGAACCGCTGTCGGTAGCGCTCCTGGCCGCTGTCCACGTCCACGCAGACGGCGTACGGCCCGCCGACCGCCACCGCCACGCCCTTGGCGTCCGGCGTCAGCGCCGCCGGGCCGGTGCGCCGCTTCCAGACGGACTTGCCGGTCGCCAGATCCCACAGTTTCGTCTCGTGTTCATGGTGACCGAGCATGAGCAGGCGACCGTCCAGGCTGAATTGCACCTGGTAGATGTAGGCCCGGTCGTACTCCTTGCCCCAACGCAGCGACCGCCCCGGCTTGCCGGTGGCGGCCTCCCAGAACTGCACCACGCCGGAGGGCAGCGCCGCCGCCACCTCCTTGCCATCCGGCGTGAAGGCCACGCGGAGGACCGCCGGCCCCGCCGCCCGCAGCACGCGCAGCCGCTTGCCGCTGGTCGCGTCCCACAACTCCAGCCGGCCCGCGGCGTCGCCGACCGCCGCGCGGCGCCCATCCGGCGCCAGGGCCGCATACGTCCAGCCCACGAACGCCGCGGGCGCCGCCAGCTCCTTGCCGGTCTGCGCGTCCCAGCGGCGGATGAGGCCGTCCGCTCCGACCGACACGAGTATCTTGCCGCCTGGCAGGGCGTGGAGGTTGTTCACGCCGCCGGGGTGTTTCGACAGCGGCGGTAGTGCTTTTTTCGCCGCCCAATCCCAGCGGTGGACGACGCCGCCCACGGTCGCCAGCCACAGCGTCTTGCCGTCCGACAGGAAGCCGACGCGGTAGATGGCTCGCGACTGCCGCCCCACTTGTTGCCAGGCGGAACCCGGCAGCGGGAACGCCGCCAGCACGTTGCCGCCCGGCAGGGCGCGCACCTGGATTTCCTTGTTGTCGTCTACCACCGCCAGTGTTCGGCCGTCCGGTGCGAACGCCGCGGCCTGGGAGTGGGTTAAAATCAGGCCAACCTTCCAACGAGCGAGTATCTCCCCCGTGGCCGCGTCCCCCAGGACGACGGCCCGTTCCGACGCGTCGCTGCGGACAAAGATCCCGCCGTCCGGCGACAGCAGGGCGAGCCTGCCGACGGGGAGCGCACGGACTTCCTTCCCGGTCGCCACGTCCAGGAAGACGGTGCGCTTCGTCCGGGTCAGCACGAGTTGGGCGCCGTCGGCCGAGAAGCGGCAAAAGTGACTGGAAAACCCGTCGCGCTCGGCGAAATCGATGGTGAAGCGCCGCACCTCCTTGCCGGTCGCCACGTCCAGAACGCAGGCCAGGCCCGAATGGCGGAGGTAGCCCAGGCGCTTACCGTCCGGGGAGAACGTGAGCCCCGGCTGGGTGTACCAGAACTGGTCGTCGAACGAAAAGCGCTGCCGCACCCTGCCGCTGGCCAGGTCCCAGACGACGACGGAGTAATGGCCGGCGGTGGCCAGCAACTTGCCGTCCGGCGACAGCGCCGAATTGCTGATGCCGTCGCCGTGCCGCCATGCCACGCTGCCAAGGCGGAACAGCGCCCCCGGCGGTAGTGCGTGGCCGTCGGCGTCGGTGCGCGGCGGCTGGGCCCGCAGGCCGCCCGCGGTCACGGTCAGGGTGAGTGCCAGCACGAACGGAAGGGGACGCGGCATGGGCAACCTCGGGAAAGGAATGGGATTCTTCCTGCCCAGAGTATCATAGAGCGCGTGGCGGTTGGGTGTAGCGGTGTCTTGGCCCCGGAGGGGCTAGCGCGCGTGGCGTTCGGGTGAAGCGGTGCCGGCTGCTGCCAGTCCGGGACAAGGAACCCGTCATGGGATAGGTGTAAAGTGGCAAAGTGGCAAAGTGGCAAACTCACCCACTACACCCGAACGCCACCCGCGCTGAGATACCGCCACCGCCGGCCGGCACGCGCGCTAGGATTCCTTCTCCGCCCGATCCGCCAACTCCGTCAAGTCCGCGACCTGCAAGTCCGCCGCGCCCGGCCGGCAGTGCGGCCGCTGCACGAACACCGTCGTCAACTTGAACTCCTTGGCCGGCTTCAGGTCATAGTCCGCATACGCCGAGGCGTGCCACCATTGCGGCCCCGGCGCCACGCCCAGCCGGTCGGACACCTTCTGCCAGAACGCCAGGGCCGGCTTGTACACCTTCACCTGCTCGGCACACACCCAGTCCGTCAGCGGAAAGCCGAGCTGCACCTGCACCTGCTCGCCGTTGACGCAGTCGCTGTTGGTCATGGCCACCACCTGGGCCACGCCCTTGAGCCGCCGCAGCGCGTCGCGCGCGTCCGGGAACAGCGGCCACTTACCGATCCCCTCCGCGACCGCCTTCGCCTCGTCGGCGCTCAGCCCCAGCGCCCGTTGCAGGCTCGCGGCCATGATCTCGGCATACGGCTGGAACGTCCCCGCCTCGTCCGCCTCCTGTGCCGCCAGCACGCGCTCGAAATCCTTGTCGGTCAGCTGATGGTGCTGTTCCGCCAGCGCGGCGCTCAGGCCCGTTTGCCAGTCGATCAGGGTGCCGAACACGTCGAACGTCAATAACAATGGCCGCATCGCATTCTCCAGGTTGACAACGCCGCGCCGGTGTGGGACAAACGGCTGTGGCCCACGCGGCGCCCGACCGCGCGGCGGCCGACGGCTTCCGATGCTCATTTTATGCCCTTGCGAGTCGGCTCTCCATGAAGGACGTTCTCTCCCTCATCCTGGGCGGCGGCCGCGGCGCCCGGCTCTACCCGCTGACCAAGCACCGCAGCGAGCCGGCCGTGCCCATCGCCGGCAAGTATCGGTTGATCGACATCCCGATCAGCAACTGCATCAACAGCGGCCTGCAGCGCATGTACGTGCTCACGCAGTACCTCAGCGTCAGCCTGCACCGCCACATCGCCAACACCTACAAGTTCGACCCGTTCGGCAGCAGTTTCGTGGAAGTGCTGCCCGCCCAGCAGACCAACGAGGCCGCCGACTGGTATCGCGGCACCGCCGACGCCGTACGCCAGAACATTCGCTATGTCCACGACGACCCCTGCGAGGACGTGCTCATCCTGAGTGGCGATCAGCTCTACCGTATGGACCTCCGCCAGCTGCTGGCCACGCACAAGGCCAGCGCAGCCGACGTGACCCTGGCGGTGGTGCCGGTCACCGCCGCCCAGGCGGCCCACCTGGGCGTCGTCCGCCTCGACGAGACGCTGCGCGTCGTCGAACTGGTCGAGAAGCCGCAGGCAGCCCAGCTGGCCGCCTTGCGGACGGCCCCGAGCTTCCTGCAGCGCTTCGGCTGCCCCAGTCCCGGCCGCGACTACCTCGCCAACATGGGCATTTACCTGTACCGCCGCGAGGCGCTGATCGGCCTGTTGAATGGCCAGCCGCGGGCGCACGACTTCGTGACGCAGTTGCTGGCGGGCAGCCTCCGGTCGCATCGCCTGCAGGCGCACCTGTACAACGGCTACTGGGAGGACGTGGGCAGCATCACGACCTATCATAAGGCCAGCCTGGCGCTGGCGAGCGACCGGCCGCCGTTCGACTTTTACAGCCCCGAGGGCATCATTTACACGCGCATGCGCAACCTGCCAGCGTCGCAAGTGCAGGCAGCGCATTTGCAGCAGTGCCTGATTAGCGACGGCTGTGTGGTGCAGGCGGGCACGCGGCTGGAGCGCTGCATCGTCGGTGTCCGCAGCCACATCGGCCGCGACGTGATGCTGCGCGATACGGTGGTCATCGGCGCCGACGACTACGAGGACGAGGTGACGCGCGTGGCGAGTGTGCCGGCGCTGGGCATCGGTGACGGCTGCGTGATCGAGCGGGCCATCCTCGACAAGGACTGCCGCATCGGCCGCCGGGTGCAACTCGTCAACCGCCGCGGCCTGGACAACGACGAGGGCGACAACTACGTCATCCGCGACGGCATCATCGTCATCCCGAACGGGGCCGTCGTGCCGGATGGGACGGTTATTTAGTCAGGAGTCAGGAGTCAGAAGTCAGAAGTCAGAATTGATTTTTCTGCCGCTTGTGGCTTAGCGCTGACTTCTGACTCCTGACCTCTGAGACAGGAGGTTTCTCAGTGTCCGTTTCCCCCTCCGCTCCCCCGCCCGCGCCGCGTCGGCCGCAGCGTTCCGCCGGCATTCTGCTCCATCCCACGTCCCTGCCTGGCCCCTATGGCATCGGTGACCTGGGCCAGTCCGCCTTCGAGTGGATCGACCTGCTCGTCGCGGCCAAACAGAAGTGGTGGCAAATCCTGCCGCTCGGCCCGACCGGCTTCGGTGACTCGCCCTACCAGTGCTTCTCCGCCTTCGCCGGCAACCCCTATCTGGTCAACCCCGACGGGTTGCTGCGCGACGGCCTGCTGGCGCCCACCGATGTGCAGGGCGCCCGCTTCCCCGCGGAGTACGTCGATTTCGGCCCGGTCATTCAGTTCAAGCTGCGGATCACGGCCCGGGCGTGGGAGCATTTCAAGGCCGGCCAGGCGCAGGCGCTGCGGCGGCCGTTCGCCGAGTTCTGCAAACAGCACGCCGCCTGGCTCGACGACTTCGCCCTGTTCATGGCCCTGAAGGACGCGCACGGCGGCAAAAGCTGGCTGGACTGGGAGCCGGAACTGGTCCGCCGCCAGCCCGCCACCCTGGCGCAGGCGAAACAGCGGCTGGCCGACGGCGCCGGTCTGCACCAGTTCCGTCAGTTCCTGTTCTTCCGCCAGTGGCGAGCCGTCAAGGACTACGCGGGGCAGCGCGGTGTCCGCCTCATCGGCGACATCCCCATCTTCGTCTCGGCCGACTCCGCGGACGTGTGGGCCAACCCTGAACTGTTCCTGCTCGGCGCCGACCGCAGGCCGCGCTTCGTCGCCGGGGTGCCGCCGGACTACTTCTCGGCGACCGGTCAACTCTGGGGCAACCCGCTCTACGACTGGGTGGCACTCAAGCGGACGGGCTACGCCTGGTGGGCGGCCCGTCTGCGCGCCACCCTGCAGATGGTGGACCTGGTGCGGCTCGACCATTTCCGCGGCTTCGAGGCGGCCTGGCACGTGCCCGCGGGCAAACCGACCGCCGAGGTCGGCGAATGGCTGCCAGGGCCGGGCAGCGACCTGTTTCACGCGCTGCGCCAGGCCCTGGACGGTAAATTGCCGCTGATCGCCGAGGACCTGGGCGTCATCACGCCCGGTGTCGAGAAGTTGCGCGACGAGCTGAACCTGCCCGGCATGCGCATCTTGCAGTTCGCCTTCGACAGCGACACCAACAACCGCTTCCTGCCACACCACTATGAGCACAACACCGCCGTCTACACCGGCACGCATGACAACGACACGACCTGGGGTTGGTATCGGTCGCAGCCAGAGCACACGCGCGACTTCGCCCGCCGCTATCTGGGCCGCGACGGCAACGACATCACCTGGGACCTGATCCGGGCAGCGTGGTCGTCGGTCGCGGACTGGGCGCTGGCGCCGCTACAGGATTTTCTGAACCTGGGCACCGAGGGGCGCATGAACCTGCCAGGTCGGCCGGCCGGCAACTGGGGCTGGCGTTTCACCAGCGGCCAGGTGACGCCGGGCGTCGTCGAGCGCATCAAGCAGATGACGGAGTTGTATTCGCGCTAATAGCCGGGCCTTATCTGACCCCGTTTCTAGAACGGTTCACGCACGGTTTGCGCACAAGTGGCGGCGGGCACGGGCTGACCTCCAGCGGCCTGCGCTGCCACAGCAAGGGGGCCAAGGAGGCCAAGGGGGCCAACTTTTTCACACGTCGAGATTCGAGCCTGGGAGCGGCTCGCGCAGTTTGCAGGACGGTTCGGGAGCACGGGCCTGCCCTTCGTGGTCCACACCACTGCGAACCGCGCTAGTGCCGCATCGCGAAAACGGCCTTTCACGAAAACTGGAAATGGCGTATCTTGCCTGGTCCCTCGATTGTGAGGCAGGAGATCGACCAATGGCAGGGAAGGCCGCGAAGATCATTATCAGCGAAAGGCAGCAGGATCTGCTGAAGGAATTCAGCAAGTCACGCACGGTCGGCAAGTGCGTCGCGCAGCGGGCGACAATCATTTTGCTGGGATTCGCCGGCCTGCTGAACGAAGAGATCGCTCTGCAGGTCGGCCTCAACCGGCAGCAGGTGGGCATCTGGCGGCAGCGGTGGCGGGACGCCTGGGATTCGCTGTGCGTGTGGGAATGTCACCGAACCCCACCGTCTGCGTGAGGCGATCCTCGACGTTCTCTCCGACGCCCCGCGACCGGGTGCCCCGGCGACGTTCACCGCCGAGCAGGTGGCCCAGATCGTGGCGTTGGCGTGCGAGCCGCCGAAGTTGTCGGGCCGGCCGATCGACCACTGGACGCTCCGGGAACTGCGCGACGAGGCGATCAAGCGGCAGATCGTGGCGGATATTTCCGTGTCTCAGGTCGGCCGCTTCCTGCAGCAGGCAGCCGTGCAGCCGCACCGCAAGAAAATGTGGCTCAACACCACGGAGAAGGACCCCCAGAAGTTCCAGGCCGAGGTCGAAAATGTTTGCCGAACCTACCTCGAGGCAGCGGCGAAGGCGGCGACCGATGGCACGCACACGGTGAGCGTGGACGAGGCGACCTCGCTGCAGGCCATCGAGCGGAACGCCCCCGACAAGCCGGCGAAACCCGACAGCGTGGCGAAGCAGGAATTCGAATACACCCGGCACGGGACGACGACGCTGACGGCAGGTCTGGACGTGGTGACGGGGATGATCGTCTGCCCGACGCTGGAGGCGACCCGTACCGAACCGGAGTTCGTCGAGCACATCGCCCGGACCGTGGACACCGACCCCGCCGCCGAATGGATCTTCGTGGTCGACTGCCTCAACACGCACATGTCGGAAAGCCTGGTGAAGTTCGTCGCCGAACGCTGCGGACTGCCCGACGCGCTGGGAAAAAACCTAGGACAGCAAAGTCGGCTGGAGCAGTTTTTCCTCCAACTGTTGGAGGAACGCCCGGGGATTGCGCCGGAACCGTGTGCGGTTGACTCGGCGGCGGCGGCGGGACTCCAGGTGTTGGCGGAGTTCCGCCTGCCTGGCCGGGTCTGCCTCCGCCAACTCTTCCGCTGTGTAGAGGTGCTGCCGGGTCGCCGCGGCCGCCAACACGCGGGCCTCCCCACGGAGCACCAGACTCGGGGATGCCCCTTTGCGGCCGCTGGCCCGGCGCTCGTGGTACCGATGGCTGCCGAAGAACTGCTCCAGGTCGTTGTTGGTCCGCGGCAAGTCGGCTACCGCGTAGCAGTGGAACAACCCCGGCCAGTAACTCCGGGTGACCTTCACGAAGTGCTCGACCCCGCTGGCCAACACCCCTGCCAACCGGCGCTGCCGCGTCATCGCCCCCAGCAGGCCGCCCAAACGTCGGCGCACCGTCACCGCCACCCCGGGGCCGTGCTCGCCCAGCAGGGGGGCCACTTGCCACACCCAGGCGTAGGCCACGCGCACGGGCGGCCACAGGGGCGCCGTCGCCGCCAACGCCACCACCAGCAATTGCCTCAGCCGGACGAGTTCTTTGGGGAGCCCCTTTTTTCGGCCACCCCGTCCAGGCTGGCCACCACGGCGGACAGGCGGTCGTGGAGTTGCAGACCGGAGGCTTCCAGGGGCGGCCGGCCGTCGTCGGTCACGGCGCTGCGGACGGCGTCGCAGTACCCCTGGATGGCCGGGGCTTCCGGGTCGGTGCGGCCCTCCAGTTGCCGCTCGAGCGGGCGCACGCCGCGGACGCGCTTCTTGAGTTCCTTCTTGGCATGACGGTCGGCCTCGTAGATCGGCCGGGCGGCCTCGCGGAGGTAGTGGAAGTGGCAGAGTTGGTGCGGCACGCCGGGCAAGGCTTCGGCCACGGCCTTACGGATGGAGTGTTGGCCGTCGGAGACCACGCCCGTGATCGGCACCGCCAGGCCGTCGCGCACCTGGCCGAGCAGGGCCGCCAGGTCCTGCTGCCGGCTGGACAACAGGCTGCGGGCCAGCAGGACGGTGCCGGACAGGCAGTCGCGCAACACCCAGAGCACTTCGTGGCCGACGTCGGGCTGCAGGCCGTCGATGGCCAGGAGGACTCGGCCCTGCGCGGCGAGCAGGCCGTGCAGGCGGCCGGCGTCGGTCAGGGTGACGGCCAGCAACTCGTCGTAGCGCTCCAGGAGGTTAGTGACGGTGCGCTCGGCGATGGCCAGGCCCCGGGCGACCAGGTGCTGGTGGATTTCGGGGACGGAGCGGTGTTCGGCGTAGCGCAGGGCACCGACCTGGGCGATGACGTCCAGGCCGAACTCGTGCTGGGGCAGAGCGTGGCGGCCCTCGGCCTCGGGGCGGTAGGACTGCAGGTAGCGTGGGCAGTCGGCGTGGTGGCAGCGGCGGACGTGGAGCACAAGCCGCGTCAGGCCCAGGAGTGTGGCGACCGTCCGGCGGTTGCAGTAGTCGGCCCACATCGGCTGCTGGCAGTCGGGGCAATGCTGGTACAGCACCTGCAAATGCTCGAGGTGGGTCGGTTCGGGACGGGACACCTTCCTGGCCATGGCAAGCTCCTGGGTTGGGAACGCTAAAGCGTATCCAAAAGCCAGGTTAACTGTCCAGCCGGCTTTGCCGTCCTGGTTTTTTTCGGCACCTGAAGAGGGCACGTCATGAGCAAAACAGGCACGGCAGTGGTGGGCACGGGGTTCATTGGCCCGGTCCACGTCGAGGCGCTGCGGCGGCTGGGCCGCGAAGTGGTCGGCGTCCTCGGCTCGACACCCGAGCGCAGCCGCCAGGCCGCCCGGCAACTGGGGCTGGCGACGGCGTACGAGCGCTACGAGGACGTGCTCGCCGACCCCGCCGTCAACGTGATCCACCTGACCTCGCCCAACCGGCTGCACTACCAGCAGTGCAAGGCGGCCCTGGCTACGGGCAAGCACGTCGTCTGCGAGAAGCCGCTGGCGATGAACGCACAGGAGACGGCGGAACTGCTGGACCTGGCGGCGCGGGCGCCGGTGGTGACGGCGGTGAACTACAACGTCCGCTACTATCCGTTGAACCTGGAAGCGCGGCAGCGCATCGCCGACGGCCAACTCGGGGCCGTCCACCATGTCACGGGCGCCTACGTGCAGGACTGGTTGCTGTACGAGACGGATTTCAACTGGCGCGTGCTGGCGGAGGAGGGCGGCGCCCTGCGGGCGGTCGCGGACATCGGCACGCACTGGCTGGACCTGGTGACGGCGGTGACGGGACTGCGCGTGACGCAGGTGTGCGCCGACCTGCGCACGGTGCTGCCGACACGCCAGCGGCCGCGCGGTTCGGTTGAGACGTTTCAGAGCAAATTCGGCGGCGGCGGCGCGACGGAGCCGGTGGCGATCACGACGGAGGACTACGCCAGTGTGTTGCTGCGCTTCGACACGGACGCGACGGGCTGTTTCACGGTGTCGCAGGTGACGGCGGGCCGCAAGAACTGCTGCCGTTATGAAATCGCCGGGGCGCGGGCGTCGTTCGCCTGGGACAGCGAACGGCCCAACGAATTGTGGATCGGCTACCGCGACCGGGCCAACGAACTGCTGCTGCGCGACCCGGCACTGCTGCACGGCAGCGTCCGCCACTTCACCAACTACCCCGGCGGCCACAACGAGGGCTTTCCCGACACGTTCAAGCAACTGTACCGGGCCGTCTATGACTACATCGATGCTGGGGACATGACGGCGCCGCGCGACTTCCCGACGTTCGAGGACGGGCACCGCGAAGTGGAGCTGTGCGACGCCATTTTGCAGAGTTACCAGGAAAAACGCTGGGTGGACGTGGGTTCCTGAAGCCGAGGACGGTCGGCACGGCCCGTCTCCCGCTGGCGCGGGTTGCCACAGCAAGGGAGCCAAGGGAGCCAAGGGAGCCAACTTTTTTACGTGTCGAGAATGGCACCGACTGGCGCCATGAACCGCAGCCCTTGTCCCCGAAGTGGGCCCGGACAGGATATAAAACGGGTAGAGCGGTTCACAGTCGCTTGGACCACGAACCGTAGGACGGCTCTCCAGAGCCGTCGGAGCGACGAGACGGCTCTGGAGAGCCGTCCTACAACTGGTGCGCAAGCCGACCGTGAACCGCTTGAGTTCTCAAGAAGTCTCCACGTCGCTATCCAGAAAGGTGGCCCCCCATGACTCCTGTGTGCCGTCGCGGTGCGCTCCTGCTGGCCTTGCTGCTGGCTCCGTCCGTCCTGCCGGCGCGAGGGGGCGACCCCAAGGGCAAGCCGGTAACCGGCACCGACGCCCTGGGCGATCCGCTGCCCCGCCAGGCGGTCCACCGCCTGGGCACGCAACGCCTTCGCCACACGGACATGGTGCTGGACGTGACCTTCTCGCCCGACGGCAAGGTGATTGCCTCGGCGAGCATGGACGGAAGCGTCCGCGTCTGGGACCGGACGACGGGGAAGGAACTGCGTCGCGCTCCGCAGTTTCATCACCTTGTGGGTGTGGTCTTTTCACCCGACGACAGCACGCTGGCCATCGGCGACGCCCACGGCGTCTGGATGTGGGACTGGCGAGGGAAGCGCACGCCGCAGTTGTTCGCCCAGGCGGACAAGGTGAACCCCGGGTCGGATGATTCCGGCATCCTGATCGTCACCGGGATCACCTGCTCCGCCGACAGGAAACTGCTGGCGTGGGTGGACGCTGGCGGCCAGCTGTGCGTGCGCGACGTGGCCAGCAAAAAGGACGTGTTACGCTTCAAGGGACCGAAAGGGCTGCGGACCCAACTGGATGGCCGGAGTCGTGCCCTGGCCCTGTCCCCCGACGCCAAACTCCTGGCCTACCCGTTGGAAGGTCACGCCGTCCGGGTCTGGAGTGTACAGACCCGCAAGGAGGTTCTGCGCCTGGACCGTCACCGGGACACGGTGAACACGGTCGCCTTCTCGCCGGACGGCCGCGTGCTGGCCACGGGCAGCTTTGACGGGACGGTACGGCTGTGGGAGGTGGCGTCGGGCAAGGAGCGGTTGGTCCTGGACGACCTCGGCTGGTGTTCCAGGGTGGTTTTCTCCGCGGACGGCCGGATGCTCGCCACGGGAGACCACGACGGGGTGATTTGCCTCTGGGCACTGCCCGAAGGCAAACTGCTGCGGAAACTCCAGGGTCCGGGCAACGCCGTCCTGAGCGTGGCGCTATCCCCGGACGGCAAGACGCTGGCGGCGGTCGGCGAGGACGAGGCCGTGCGTCGCTGGGACGTGGCCACCGGCCAGGAACTCAACCTGGGGGACGGCCACCGCGCCCGCATCGAGGTGGTGGCGTACCGGCCGGACGGCAAGGCCCTGCTCACCGCCAGCCGCGACCGGACAGTGCGCTGCTGGGACGGCGCCACCGGCAAGCTCCTGTACCACGTTCCGGCGTTCGACCAGTGGCGGCTGGACCTGGTCCTGTCGCCGGACGGCAAGCAGTTCGCCACCGCGGGCAACGGCGCGCCCTTGCGGCTGTGGGACGCGGCCACAGGCAAACCTGTCGCCACGTTTGACCGGTGGAAAGGGGCCAAGTCCCTCGCCTTCTGCCAGGGCGGCAAGGTGCTGGCCTTCACCCGAGACGAGAAGCGGGCGCGGCTGCTGGAACTGACGACCGGCAAAGAACTGCCGTCCCTGGAAACCTCCAAGTGGGTGTGGTTCGTCCGCAACTCCCCCGACGGGAAGCGGCTGGCCCTCGTGTGCGACGGTCGAATCGAAGTCTGGGATTTGGAGGCGTGCAAGCGCCTGTGGGCACACGACGTGGATTCCAGTGAACATTGCGTGGCCTTCAGCCCGGACGGCAAACGGCTGGCCGCCGGCAACAGTGGGGACCGCGACGGCATCCTGATCGAATACGACGCCGCCACGGGAAAGCCCCTGGCCAACTACCGGGCGGAAAATTCCCGCCCGGCCAATTGCGTCTCCTACGTGAGCGACCGGTATCTGGCGTGTGGCCGGGACGACGGCCGTATTCAGCTCTGGGAAGTCGGCGCGAAGAGGCCGCCCCTGCTCTTCGAGGGCAACAACGGGCCGGTGCTGGCGTTGGCCGGCGCTGCGGACGGCCGGACGTTCCTGTCCGGACACGCCGACTCCACGGCGCTGCTGTGGGCGAACCCGCATATTAAGGGACGTTGACGGTTGTCTTGGTTCGTAGTTCCGCCTTCAGGCGGGTTCGAGCGAAGACCGGCCCCTTTCGTCACTGCCCCCAAGCAGCCGGACGGGGTTGTGCTGCGCTTTTTGGAGTGCGGCGATTCATCGCCGCTTTTCCGCGCGACCAAAAAGCGGCGATAAATCGCCGCACTCCAAAAAGCGCAGCACAACCCCTCCCTATCCTTAGCGTCACCGCCGACCGACGGCGCGCAGCGCCTCCAGAAACTGCTGCACCAGCGGCCCGTGATAGCGGCGCCGCGGCCAGACCATCGCCAGCGTCCGCGTCGGCCGCGTGCCGGCCAGCGAGCGGTACGTGCAGCGCTTGCCGCTGTCGGCGGCGCAGGCCATTGCCGGCACCAGCGACACGCCACGGCCCACCGCCACCAGTTCCTGCACCGTCAACAGCTGAGCACCGCGGCAGCGCACCGGCAGCGGACAGCCCGGGCGCTCGCAAAAACGGATGATTTGTTTGCCCAGGCAGTGCATCTCGTCGAGCACCACGAACGGCTCGGCGCTGAGGTCTTCCAGCGTGATCTGCCGCTTGCGGCTCAGCCGATGTTTCGGCGGCAGGGCGAGCAACAGTTCCTCGCTGAACAGCGGCTCCACTTCCAACCGCTTCTCGGTCACGGGCAGCGCGACCACGCCGACGTCCAGCTCGCCCTCCAGGCAGCCGCGCAGGGTGTGCTCGGTCAGGTGTTCGACCAGCGCGATCTCCGCCCGGGGGTGCGCCAGGGCGAACTGATGCAGCAGCGGCGGCAGCAGGTACGGCGCCACGGTGGGGATGGCCCCGATGGTGACGGTGCCCTGTTCTGGGTCGGTGGCCGCTTCGATGAGCGACTTGACCTCCTCGACCGCGCCCAGGATGGCCTCGGCCGTGGGTAGCAGCGCCCGGCCGGCGGCGGTGAGGCGCACGTCGCGGCGGCGGCGTTGGAACAGCGGTTGACCCAGCTCGCGCTCCAGCTTGATGATTTGCTGGCTCAGCGACGGTTGCGAGATGTAGCACTGCTGGGCGGCCCGCGTGAAGTTCCGCAGTTCGGCCACGGCGAGAAAGTAGCGCAGTTGATGGATCTCCATGCGCGGCGCCTCTCATTTGCATAGGGAGAATTTATTGTACAAGCCGTCGCGGCCACGGCAGGATACACAACATTCGCGGCGCCCGCAGGCCGACACGTCGTCGTTCCGCGACCGGCGCCGCTGCCAGAAGTACGGGAGGGTTTCGTCATGAGACGCTGTGCATGCCTGGCCGGCCTCGCCATCCTGGCGACGCTGGCGGCCGCTGTCGCCCTCACACTGTCGCGGCCCGGGGAACGGGTCGCCGCCCAGAACCCGGCCGCGCCGGCCAAGGAGCCGGCGCCCAGCAGGAGAAGCCGTTTGCCACGATTGTGCAGGAGAAGTCCGCCGAGAAGCCCATGCTCCAGGCACGCCAGCAGGCGCTGCTCAAGGAGCGCTACGACCTGGCCGACAAGCCCCTCAAGGGCGTGATGATGTCGGCCAAGCGCAAGCCGGTGCAGGGCGGCGTCCGCGTCAGGCTGCCCCAGGGGGTCACCTGGGAGGAGCTGGCCAGGATGACGCCCGCGGATATCAAGGCAAAAGGACTGTGGCCGAAGGGCTTCCTGCCGCTGCCGCACCCCAATCAGCCCGAGGGCGGTATGCTGTTCCCGAAGCTGCAAATCGACGAGATCAAGAAGCAGGAAGGCCGCGACCTGTCCCGCTACGACCTGGACTTCGACCTGCCCGACCACTTCCTGCCGGAGTTCCCGCCGCCCATCTTCCTGACCACGCGCCTCGACCTGGGCGACGTGTCGAAGGGCAACCTGGTGACCATCGCCAACTACTACGACCTGTTCAAGGACATCATGAATCCGAAACAGCTGGAAGGGATGCGGCTGCTGTTGACGCCGTTCCCGCAGCAGCAGTTCAACGCCACCGATGGGCGACGGTCGCTCAAGCCGAGCCTGGGCGTGACCTGCTTCGACTGCCACGTCAACGGCCACACCAACGCGGCAACGCACCTGGTCGGCGACATTCGGCCGCAGGCGTTCCGCCACCGTATTGATGTGCCGTCGCTGCGCGGCGCCAACATCGCGAAGCTGTTCGGCTCGCAGCGGGCGCTGCGCTCGGTGGAGGACTTCACCGAGTTCGAGCAGCGCGCCGCCTACTTCGACGGCGAGATCGACAAGGCGGTCAAAAAGGGCATCAACGTGCTGGACCGCGGCGGTCAGGTCCACGCGATGGCGGAGGTGCAGGAACTGTTCGACTTCCCGCCGGCGCCGAAACTGGACGTGTTCGGCCGCCTGAACAAGAAGGCGACCAAGCAGGAACTGCGCGGCGAGCAGCTGTTCCACGGCAAGGCCAAATGTGCCGAGTGCCATCCGGCGCCGTTCTACACCGACGGCCTGATGCACAACCTGAAAACGGAGCGTTTCTTCAAGAAGCAGATGATCAACGGCCGCATGGCCGCGGTGGACGGGCCGATCAAGACGTTCGCGCTGCGCGGCATCAAGGATTCGCCGCCGTACCTGCACGACGGCCGGCTGCTGACGCTGGAGGACACCGTTGAGTTCTTCAACCTGGTGCTGGAACGCAACCTGACCGCGGAGGAGAAGGCGGACCTGGTGGCGTTCCTGCGCTGCCTGTGACGCGCGGACTGGCGCTTGCGGTGTGAGCGAACGTGGGATAGGCTGGCAGCTTGTTGTGGAGGATGACAGGTTGCCGGCCTGTCCCACGACTGTTAGCGGGCGTGGCGTTTGGGGGTAGCGGAAGTCGCCAGACTTCCGTGCGGCGCTGCTCGGAAGTCTGGCGACTTCCGCTACAGAAGAAAAGACCCGCAGATTCGCAGGCTTCCTGTTTTTCAACTGAGGAGACACCAACATGGCCGTACACGAACGGTCGAGTAAAATCCGCTGGCTCTTGCTAACGCTGGGGCTGCTGGCGCTGGCAGTCGCGCAGGCATCGGCGCAGGCACCAGCGCAGGAGGACCCGAGCGTCGCGCGGATGCGCAAGGACATTTTCTTCCTGGCCTCCGACGAACTGGAGGGCCGCGACTCCGGTACGCCGGGCAACAACAAGGCGGCGGAGCACATCGCCGCGGTGTTCAAGAAGGCGGGCCTGAAGCCCGGCGGCACCGATGGTTACTTCCAACCGTTCGCCTTCGGACGCCTCAGCCCCAAACTGGAGGGCGGCACCCTGACGCTGAAGGGGCCGCAGGGTCAGGTCGTCGAGCTGGCCGCGGGTAAGGACTTCACGGTAATGGGTAGCTCGGCCGCCGGCAAGCTGACCAACGCGCCGCTCGTGTTCGCCGGTTTCGGCATCAGCGGACCCGCGGCCAAATACGACGACTACAAGGACCTCGACGTGAAGGGCAAGGTCGTCATCGTCCTGCGCCGCACGCCGCGCTACCACGACGAACCGCCGCCGCAGTTCACCACGGCCCAGGCCAGCCTGGAAAACAAGTGGGCCCAGGCCCAGGCTCAGAAGGCCGCCGCGGTGCTGCTGATCAATGACGCGACCGAGAAGGGTGACACGCTCAGCGCGTTCGCCAAGCAGACGGGGCTGCGTGCCGCCACGGTGCCGGCGCTGCACGTTCGCCGGGCAGTGATCGACCACGTGCTGCAGTCCGGCCTGGGCATCGGCCTGAAGGAACTGGAGCAGGACATCAACCGCGACCTGAAGCCGCGCAGCGGCGCCGTCAAGGGCTGGACCGTCAGCGTGGAAACCAGGGTGAACCGGTCCGTCCCCACGACCAAAAACGTGATCGGCGTGCTCGAAGGTAGGGGGCCGTTGGCCAACGAGACGGTGGTGGTCGGCGCCCACTTCGACCACGTGGGCCGTGGGAACTTCGGCAGCCGGGGGTCAGGGGGCCAGGGCAAGATCCACTACGGGGCCGACGACAACGGTTCGGGCACCACCTCGGTCCTGGAACTGGCCCGCCGCTTCGGTGCCATGAGAGACCGCGAAGGCCGGCGGCTGGTGTTCATGTGCTTCAGCGGTGAGGAGCGCGGTCTGCTCGGCTCGCTTCACTACTGCCGGGAGCCGGTGTTCCCGCTCAAGGACACGGTGTTCATGCTCAACCTGGACATGGTCGGCCGGCTGCACTTCGACAAGACCGTCAAGAAAGATGTGCTGGAGTGCGAGGGCATCAAGACCGGCGCGAACTTCGACACGCTGGCCACCAAGTTCAACGCGAAATACGGCTTCGACCTGTACCTGAAGCCGGGCAACATCCCGTACAGCGATCACTACTCGTTCTACCAAAAGCAGGTGCCGGTGCTGTTCTTCTGCACCGGCTTCCACCTGGACTACCATCGCCCCAGCGACACGGCGAACCGAATCAACGTCGTCGGCATGAAGAAGATCGTGGACCTGTCCCAGGACGTGCTGACCTACTTCGCCACGACGCCGGAGCGGCCGACGTGGACCCGGCTGGAGCCGTACTACAAGGCCACGTCGCCGACGCTGGGTGTCAAGTCGAGCCTGTTCGCCAACGCCGATGGCAACGGCGTAAACGTCACGGCGGTGCGGCCCGGCAGCCCGGCCGAGAAGGCGGGGCTCAAACGGGGGGACCGGATCATCCTGTTGAACAAGCGCGAGATTCGCACCGAGGACAGTTACGAGCGTGTGATGCAGTCGCTCCAGGCCGGTCGAACCTATGACTGCGTCGTGGTCCGCAAGGATGACAAGGGCAAGGAACAGCAACTGACGCTCAAGGTGACGCCGGAGTCGGGGGCGTGGAAATAGACCGTCTGCGTTCTGCTCGCTTCGTGGGGCAGGCTGGAAAGCCTGCCCCACGTGCAGCGGCAGAACCCCGGGCCCTGCTATAATCATCCTCATGTTGATCCTTCCAGGTTTTTCATGAGGAGACACCGACATGGCCGTGTGCGAACGGTCGAGCAAATACCGCGGGCTGCTGCTGACGCTGGGGCTGCTGGTGCTGGCGGTCGCGCAGGCGCCGGCGCAGGCGCAGGACGCCAGCGTCGCGCGGATGCGCAAGGACATTTTCTTCCTGGCTTCCGACGAGTGCGAGGGCCGCGGCATCGAGACGCAGGGCATCAACAAGGCGGCGGCCTACATCGCGGCGCAGTTCAAGCAGGCGGGCCTCAAGCCGGGCGGCACCAACGGTTACGAGCAGCCCTTCCCCATTCGCGTCGGCCAGGCGAAGGTGGACGGCCCGGCCACGCTGACGCTGAAGGGGCCGCAGGGCCAGGTCATCGTGCTGTCATCCGGCAAGGATTTTAGCGTCATGGGCCTGTCCGGCTCCGGCAAGGTGACGGCCGCCCCGCTGGTGTTCGCCGGCCACGGCGTCACGGTGCCGGCCATCAAGTACGACGACTACGCGGGCCTCGACGTGGCCGGCAAGGTCGTCCTGGTGATCCGCCGGGTGCCGCGCTGGAGCAACACGCAGAACCCGTTCGCCGGCGACCGCGACGCCCACGCCGGCCTGGAACGCAAGATCGCCACGGCGGTCAGCCACAAGGCCGCCGCGGTGCTGCTGGTCAACGATCCCAGCGAGAAAGGCGATTTCCTGAGCGTGTTCGCCGATCAGGCGGAGTTGCGCGGCACCACAGTGCCGGCACTGCACGTCCGCCGGGCGGTCATCGACCCCCTACTGCAATCCGGGCTGGGCACCGGCCTGAAAGAACTGGAGCGCGACATCGACCGCGACCTGAAGCCGCGCAGCGGCGCCGTCAAGGGCTGGACCGTCAGCCTGGAAGTGAAGGTCAAGGCCAGGGTCATCACGGCGAAAAACATCATCGGCGTGCTCGAAGGCAAGGGGCCGCTGGCCAACGAGACGGTCGTGGTCGGCGCCCACTACGATCACCTGGGCCGCGGCGAATACGGCAGCCTGGCCAAACCGGAGGACCGCAAGCAGATCCACCACGGGGCCGACGACAACGCCTCCGGCAGCACGGCGGTGATGGAGCTGGCCCGCCGCTTCGGCGCCATGAAGAACCGCCAGGGGCGGCGGCTGGTGTTCATGAGCTTCAGCGGCGAGGAGCGCGGCCTGCTCGGCTCAGCGTTCTACTGCAACAAGCAGCCGCTGCTGCCGCTCAAGGACACGGTGCTCATGCTCAACCTGGACATGGTCGGCCGGCTCCAGGACAACAAACTGCTCTGCGAGGGCGTCAAGACCGGCACCGGCTTCGAGGCGCTGGTGGACAAATTCAACGAGAAGTACAGGTTCGCGGTCAGCAAGCGGCCGGGCGGGTCCGATTACAGCGATCACGCTTCGTTCTACCGTCAGGGCGTGCCGGTCCTCTTTTACTGGACGAACACGCATCCGGACTACCACCGCCCCAGCGACACGGCGGACAAGATCAACCTGGCCGGCATGAAGAAGATCGTGGACCTGTCGCAGGACGTATTGACGTACTTCGCCACCACGCCGGAGCGGCCGAAGTACCAGAAAGTGGCGGCCGACACCACGACGACGCCGCGTGTCAAGGGGCCGACGCTCGGCATCGCGCCGGACTACAACGACAAGAAGGACGGCCTGCTGATCGCCAGCGTGTCGCCGGGCCGGCCGGCGGAGAAGGCGGGCCTCAAGTCCGGTGACAAGATTGTGTCACTGGCCAACCGTGAGGTGCGCGACATCCAGACGTACATGGCGGTGATGGCCACCGTCCAGGCCGGCCAGCCGATTGAGGTGGTGGTGCTGCGCCAGGGCAAGCGCGTCACGCTCAAGGTGACGCCGGACGGGCCCAAGAAGTAAAGCGAAAAGACGAAACCCACGAAAAAAGACCGAAAGAATAAGGAGACAAGAAAGAACACCAACCCGGTTTAGCCGCGACGCGCGGCTAAACCGGGTTGGTGTTCGGCGACTCCTTACTTCGGATGGCCGGCGTCACCACTTGAAGCTGTACTGCAAATAGAACAGGTCCGGCGCCGGCATGACCCCCGCCTTTTGCAGGTAATCGCCCAGGAACAGCTGGGAATAACCGGAACTTTCCTTGAGCCGGTTCCGCCGGCCCCACGCGAAGAGCATCATCGCGCCAGCGGAAACGCCCTCACCTTGGTCGCGGATTGCGACAGCAGCCGGCCGCCGTGGATCACCAGATTGCCGAGCAGTTCCGTCTGCGGTAGCGCCTGCCGCGCCACCACCTGGCCGCGTCCCAGGTCAATCGTCCACAGGGCCACCGTTTTGCCGCGCACCGGCAGCGTACACAGGCCGTCGGCCCCCAGCACGCCCAGGCCGGTCGGCTCGTCAATGGCCAACTTCCACACTTCGCTGCCGTCCTGCAATGACAACGCCCGGCAGTGGTCGCGGCCGACCAGCAGCACCCGACCGCCGTGGACGCCCGCCACGTAGTGCGCGCCGTCGCGCTTGACCCGCCAGCGCGGCTTGCCGTCGCGCAGGTCCAGGCAGTGAACGGCGTCGTCGTCCGGGCCGGCGTAAATCACCGCGCCGGCGTGCAGCACCGGCGCCGACGCCCGCCAGGTGGGCCGCCGGAACGTGAGCTTTTCGGGTTTGGTTTCGCCGGTCGGTCGGTAACCGTGCATCCAGAGCACCGTCTGCGTCGCCAGGTCCACGCCGAGCAGGACGCCGGCGTTGGTCGGGCAGACCAGCACACCATCCTGGTAGGCCAGATGGCACGCCTGCGTTCGCCGGTTCGGGTCGGCAAAGAATTTCTCCTGCACGGTCGCCAGCGGCTGCACCGACAGCGCTTCGCCCCGGGCGGGATCGACGCACACCAGGCGGAGGGTGCCGTCGTTCTTTTCGTTGAGCACGTAGAGTTTGTCGGCGAGCGGCAGCGGGGCGCCGAGGAAGTGGCTCTCGTGGAACGGGTCTTTCTTGTCTATGTTCCGGGGTTCAAAGCCCTGGCCGAGCCGCCAGGCCAACTTGCCGGTGTCCAGCTCGAACGCCTGCAGGTTGTTCCAGAACACGCGCGGCTTGATGTCCTCGCTGTACTGGTCGGGGGTGGTCCGGACGTTGTTCGACAGGAAGGCGGGCGGGACCGGCACCGCCAGGTCATCGACGCTGAACACAAACTTGTGGTCGGTGGACAGCGCGCCGATCTGCTCGTTCTCGAAGACGACCGGACTGCGCCCGTCCTTGTCGTAAGCCGTCAACCAATTGTCCACGATCGGACGAACGAGGTTTTTGCCGTCCGGGATCATCAGAATTCCAAGACTGCTTTCAAACGGCGTGCTTTTCCACCAAATTTCACCAGGCTTGATGACCACGTTGCCGTCCCGGTACTCCCGCAGCGTTGCTGCGGTGATCCCGCAGTAAGTGAGGTACGCCACCTGGTTGCCGACGACGATGGGGGAAGCGCTCGGGGCCAGGAAACCGTTGTTCTTCTGGAGGTTGGCCAGTGCCTTCTTGAGCCACTCCGCGGCTCTCGGACTCGGGTCAGGGTCGTCGCCCCTGTCCATCCGGTCCATCATGGTCGGCCGCGCCCACTGCTGGGCCTTGACCTTCGGCACGCCCGCCGGCCCATAACCGTTGCGCGCCGCGTTGCCGCGGAACAGCGGCCAGTCACCCGTCGCGATCTTGATGCGCTCCAGCTCGACTTCCAGGTCCTTCAGCTTCACGGGCTCCTTTTGCAGCAGCACTTGCAACCGCCTCACCAGCCGATCCGCGTTGGCCTTGTCGCCGGCGCGGCGGTACGCGGCCGCCGTCCGGTGCAGCAGGTCCGCCTCCGCCTTCGCAGCCGGCGGCCGGCGCAGCGCCTGATCCAGGCACAGCGCCGCCTCCAGGCGCCGCCCCTTGCCGGCGTGCGCTTCGGCCAGCAGCAGCAGCGCCTCACGGCCCGCGTCGGTGTGCGCGAAGCGCCGCGCCACCTGCGCCAGCAGGGCCGCGTCCTTCTGCTGCCGGGCCTTCTTGAACAGCGCGTCCGCCTGGGGCCCGGCGTGTTTCCGATAGGCCGCCAGTCCCGGCGGCGGCAGGGCGGCCAGCTGGGCGTCGGCGACGGTGTGCGGGCTGAGCCAGTGGGTTGTCTCCTTGCCGTCGGCCCACCGCCGCGGCACCGGCACCAGCACGCCCGGCGACACGTCCAGCAGTTGTTGCAGCCCGAGGGCGGCGTCCGGCCACTCCTGTTTCTTGAGCGCGTTCGTCGTCACGCGCAGCAGGTCGGACAGCGCCGCCCACTGCTTCGGGGTGTTGGCCGACTGATCGACGGCAACGGTCGTGACCGGCGCGTCTGGCGGTTGCTGGGCCGCCGCCGGCGCGAGGCCGAGCAGCAGGCCGGCGAACAGCGACGGAATGAGGCGTAGCGTGGACATGACGAATGCTCCTGGTTGTCTGGGCCGGACTGTGTGATTGTCGCGCGCCGCCGGCCGAGATACCAGGAGCAAATGAGACCGTGCCGTCACTTCCCGTGGTGCAGGCGGCTCGCCTGCAGCGGACTGCCGCAGGCGAGCCGCCCGCACCACGGCCAGAAATGTCACGGGGCCTTCTTCAACGTGAACTCCTCGAAGCCCACCGCGAACGGCGTGGTGCTCGAATTGATTACCGACAGGCCGACCTTCAACCGAGCCGGCCAGAGTGTGTCAATCGGGTGCAGTTTTTTCCACTTGCTGCCGTCAAAGGAAATGCTGCCGAAGATGCGACTGCCCTTGCGTTCCATGCGCAGGTAGCAGTCGCCACCGGGGAAGACCTCGTTGTGCAGCGCCCCGCGGTAGCCGGCCTCGCGCTCCTCGAACAGCACAATCGTACCGATTTTTTTGTTGCGCAGCATGGCGCCGCGCTCCAGGCGGATGAAGTTGTCGGAGTTGTTCCAGATCAGGATGCCGGCGCCGTGGAAGGGCACGCCCTTGGGGTTGGTCGATTTGCCGCCCGGCTTGAAGTCGCCCGTCACCTTCACCGTGACGACGAAATCGCCCTCGACCGTTTGCAGGACGCGCGGCGAGTTGAGCTTGCCGGTGTCGGGGTTCAGGTCGTGCCAGGTGCCCGGCACCGTGATGGTTAGTTTCTTGGCGTCCGGTAGGAACACGCAGTCCTTGCCCGGGTTGATGGCCAGGCCCCAGCCTTTCAGTTCCATGCCCGTCGGCTCCGGCTCCGGTTTGCCGGCCGCCCGCACCTGGCCCGGCCCCAGCGTCAGCGAACCGAGGAAGCGGCCCGTGTCCACGGGCAGTTCCCGGTTCGGCGCCGACACCACCATGACCGCGTAAATCGACCGGCCATCCAGGTACTCACGGACGCGGATGGTGACCGTGCCCTCTTCCGCGATCGGTTTGCCGCGGACGGTGAAATCGCGACCGATCCGGCCGTCGGCCCGCACCTTCTTCTGGCTGAGTACCTTGCCGTTCCACTCCTCCGCCAGGAAGTCGCGCTCGGCGTTGAGTTCCGCCTCTTCAGTGCCCTTGACGATGGCCGTGGGGTGCTCGATCTTGTAGGCGATGTAGTAGGCGTTTTGCGCCTTGCAGCCGAGGACCAGAATCTTGATGGTGCCGCCGGCCCCCTTGCGCATGCGCGACTTCTGCATGGTCAGCTTGCCGGGCATTTCGACCGAGAACTGCCCCGCTTTTGAGGTGATGGTCTGCCACGAGGTTTGTGCGGGCGCCGGTAAGAAACCGGCCGCAGCGAACAAGGGGATGAGTGCAGCGAGGCGCATCGGTTGGCCCTCCGGTGAACGGGGACTGGGAAAAGCACACGCAGCGACGGTCCCGCTCTCCTGCCGTCAGGCGAATGGCTACCGGCGGTGCTTCGCAAGAGATAACCCCGGCGGCGCGCCGCGGTTGCACTCGGGCGCTGGAAAGTGGCGGTTTGGTTCGGGGAAAGATCAGTCCAGGTACGCCCGCCGGGCCGCCTGATCCTCGTCCAGCGCCAGGGGCAATTCCGGCAAGGGCTGACCGACCCTGAGGAGGCGACGCCAGAGAACGATTTGTGTGCCCATTTCCTCGTCGCAGGGCATGGGGCTGCCGATCCGATAACTGATCACATGCGAGCAGTTGCGCCAGCCAGAGCCGGTGAACGCCGTCCCCGCCCCGTTCGTCCTTCCAATCGTGCAGCGGCATGACCTGGCCTCCCCGCCAGCAGAACAAAGAGGTCATCCGCAAGGAAAAGTGCGGAAAAGGTCATCGCGCGTTCTGCCCGTCCGAAGCCCCGGTTGCATCGTCCTTCGCTTCGGGTGACGGCTTGCGGAACCCATACGGGCAGTGCCGGCAACCGCTCTGACAACAGTAACCGCGGCGCCGCAGGAACTCCGCGGTGAACACCCAGCGGCCGCCCTCGACGTAGTAGTCCCGCCCCGGCACCAGTTGCTCTGCCATGACCGTCTGCGACAGCCGCCGCCCTCCGCGTGTTGCCCGTCAGGAGATGTGTAACAACCGACAGGTTTCCTCGTAACCCGGTTCGAGCGGCAGCAGCACGCGGAGGTCGGGGGTCAGCCAGAGCGGCAGCGTCGGCAGCGGCTGCCCCAGTGTCATGGGAACATACCACACGTCGAGCAGGGACCGCTTCGGTGACCGTTTGCGGTTCCGGGTCGTGACCGCGTACAGGGGCGGCGGCGCCGGGTCGAGGCGCGGGTCCGCGGCGCCGGACACTTCCAGCAGGTCCGCATACAGGTTGAACTGCTGGGCCGTGACCAGATCCACGATCGCGACGCAGATGTCGCGCTGCAGGAGGGCCGCGAGCTTGGCCACGAACGCCCCGCGGCTTTCCGGCCGGTCCTTGTTCGACGGGCTGGCGATCTCGATGGCCGCGACCAGCTGCCGGCCGTGTTCGGCGTCGTAAATGCGCACCTCGTACTCGCTCGGGTCGGGCAGGTCCACTTCCAGGGTCCGAGCGGGTTCCGGGGTTGTCGCGGTGATGACACTACCGTTCCCCGTACCAGGAGCGGATTCGATCACTATCGGCTCATTCACCTGACAGTCCACCGCGAATGCTTTTCCCAAATGGGCAATCGGTGCGGCGACGTAACCCGAGGGGAGGAGATCAAACAGTTGCCGGACGATCGTGGCCGGCCACATGCCGTGCAGTTCGTTCCAGGAGTGGTGTTTGCTCACGGGCGGATGAAAGTGGTCGCGCAATGGCATGGTGTGATCCCTCCCGGCGCGGCCGCCGGAGGTCCGGCAGCCGCGCCCAGTTTTGTTACTCCGCGAACTTCGCCGCGCCGTCGCCCAGATTCACACTGGCCGTGCTCACCTGGCGGATGCGCTTCTCCCTGACCTCCACGTCCAACCGCTGCAGCAGCTCCGGCACGCTCATAGCGCCAAGATCGCCATCCACGCGGTCGCGCACCGCCACGGTCTGGTTGGTCTGCTCCTTGTCGCCGACGACCAGCATGTACGGAATCTTTTCCAGCTGCGCCTCGCGAATCTTGTAGCCGATCTTCTCCGGCCGGTAGTCGCCGCTGGCGCGGTAGCCGCGCTCACGCAGCTGCGTCTCGACGGTGCGGGCGTAGTCGTTGAAGCGCTCGCTCACGGTCAGCACACGGACCTGTTCGGGGGCCAGCCACAGCGGGAACGCCCCGGCGAAGTGCTCGATGAGAATGCCCATGAAGCGCTCCATCGAGCCGAACGGGGCGCGGTGGATCATCACCGGCTTGTGCGTCTTGTTGTCGGCGCCGACGTACTCCAGGTCGAAGCGCTTCGGCAGGTTGTAGTCCAGCTGCACGGTGCCGAGCTGCCATTCGCGGCCGATGCAGTCGCGCACCACGAAGTCGATCTTCGGCCCGTAGAACGCCGCCTCGCCCGTTTCCGCGGTGTACTTCATGCCGAGCTTGCTGACGACCTCCACGAGCGTTTTTTCGGCGTTGTTCCAGTCCTCGTCGCTGCCGACGTACTTGCCGCTGCCCGGGTCGCGCAGGCCGATGCGGACGCGGTAGTCGGTCAGGCCCAGGCAGTCCAGCACGAAGCGCACCAGTTCGATGTTCGAGTGCATTTCGGCCTCGACCTGTTCGGGCGTCATGAACAGGTGGGCGTCGTCCTGGGTGAAGCCGCGGACGCGGGTCATGCCGTTCAATTCGCCAGTCTGCTCAAAGCGGTAGACGGTGCCGAACTCCGCCAGGCGCACCGGCAAATCGCGGTAGCTGCGCGGCTCCGCCTTGTAAATCTGGATGTGGTGCGGGCAGTTCATCGGCTTGAGCAGGTAGCCTTCCTTGGTCTCCAGCCAGCGCAGCAGCACCTGGCCGGCGTCCGCCGGGGTCGAGGCCTCGTGCAGGCCGGGGACCTCGATCCCGACCGCGTCCAGTATCCGGATGGCGGCGCGGCGGGTCATCTCCAGGCGCTCCGCGTCGCTGCCGGCCTTGCGGTACTCCTCGGCCAGCAATTTGTACTCGGCCAGGTCGAGCAGTTCCTTGAACGCATGCTCTTTCTTCTCGTCCAGGTGGCCCGCTTCGAGGCGGTACTGCGCCAGGTCCACCGCGGCGGCGATGGCGTTGAAGTACATCGGCGGGAACTGGGCGTCGCGGTAGTACGGGAAGTGGCCGCTGGTGCGGTACATCTCCAGCCGGCCGATGTGCGGCGTGTACACCGGCTGATAGCCGCGCTTGACCAGCTCCTCTTTGATGAACGCCTCCAGGATGCCGCGGACGATGGCGCCCTTCGGCATCCACAGGATCAGACCGCTGCCGGCCATCGGGCTGATGGTGAACAGTTTCAACTGCTTGCCGAGGACGCGGTGGTCGCGCTTCTTGGCCTCCTCCAGCTGCTGCAGGTAGGCGTCCAGTTCCTTCTGGCTGAAGAACGCGGTGCCGTAGAGGCGCTGGAGCTGTTTGCGGTTGTTGTCGTTCTTCCAGTAGGCGCCAGCGACGCTGAGCAGCTTGAAGGCGCCGACCTTGCCGGCGTGCGGGATGTGCGGGCCGCGGCACAGGTCGATGAACTCGCCCTGGCGGTAGAAGCTCAGGGTCGGAAAATCTTTCAAGGTGTCGTCGATGTTCTCGACCTTGTAGCCCTGGCCCATGTCCTGGCAGAGGGCGCGGGCCTCGTCGTGCGGGCGCTCGAAGCGCTCGAACGGCTCGGCGTCCTTGATGATCTTGCGCATCTCCTCCTCGATGCGCGGGAAATCCTCCTCGCGGATGGGGGTGGGCGAGTCCATGTCGTAATAGAAGCCGTTCTCGATGGTCGGGCCGAAGGCGAGCTGCACGCCGGGGAAAAGGCGCAGGACCGCGCGGGCCATGATGTGGGCGCAGCTGTGGCGGAGCACGTCGAGGGCGTCGCGGTCCTTGTCGGTGAGGATCTGGAAGGTGTGTTCGCCCTCGGGCAGCTCGCGGTCGAGGTCGGTAATGGCGCCATCAACCTTGGCGGCGACGGCGGCCTGGGCGAGGCGCTTGCCGATGCCCTCGGCGATGTCGCGCGGTCGGGCGCCGGGCGGGGCCTGTTTGACGGAGCCATCGGGGAGCTTGAGAGTCGGCATGGAGGTGTGTCCTGAAAAGAGTATGGCCACCCCTACAACGGGTGAACCTGACCCCGGGACACCCATCCGGGGGCCGGGGTTCGGGCGGACGGGGGTATTGTATGCCACGCCTGCGGGGGAAGGAGGGAAGGGCGTGGCGAACCGATCCGGGGTGCGGTAGAATCCAGCCATGCAGGTGGACGTGCAGGCAAAAGGGGTGCTGGACAATGGTTGAGGGAACCTACGGCCGGCTGGATCAGTTGTTACGCTCGCTGGGGTTTACCATGCGCTTGTTTGAAGGAAAGACGCGGGTATACGAGCACCCGGAAACGGGCGCGCTGATGGCAGTCCCGACCTTTCCGATGGACACGCCGGTCTACCCCCATCACCTGCTCGGAGTGCGGGCGATGTTGAAGGCGTACGGCCTGGCAGATCCGACGGACTTCGAGAGGCAACTCCAGAAGGCGGGTTGAAGGCCAGCGCCGTGGCGCCAAGGCGGCCCCGAATCCGCCATACGAAATCCCCAACCCGATGCAGTCGGTGCCACTGCCGATTCCTGGCGCGACAATTCCTCGACTTTTTGGGAGCCCGAAGTATGACGCTTGCTCAGGTGGGGAAGTACATGCCTGAAGGGCTGCGTGCCCTCTCGAACCTGACCACCATGCTGTTCGAGGCCGTCACGGCCTGCCAGGTGTCGGTGAAAAAGGCGGTCGGGTGGGATTACATCGGCCTGAACCTGGACGGCAAATACTACATCGGGTTGAACTTCTCCGAACCGGAAATGCTGTGGTTCGTCACGCGCTGCCGGATCGACGCCGAGGCCGCGGCCAAACTCGGCGTCGGCGAACTGACGGAGGAAAATTGGGTGCCCGGCCGTTACCGTTGGTGGCGCGGCGTCGAGCTGGATTCCGAAGCCGTCCATTTCTTCGCGCGTTCCAAGGTCAGCCAGATGCAGTGGCTGGAGAGCTTCCTGCGAGAATATCTGGCCCAGGCCCGGTCGATTGAGACGACGGACCAACCGCCGATCCCCGACGAACCCCAGGAATGAGGCGGCGGGCGGCCTGCGATCCACATTCCGCACGGAACGCGGTCTCCTGGTTGAGCGCCTCCGACGGCGCATCTATAATGTCCAGAGTGACGCCACGCGCCGGGCTTCGGCCGAGGCGCCAAGTGTCCCCGCTTCCAACGGGAAAGGTCGAGCCGTGTACGTCAACCGTCTGCGACTGCACAACGTCAAATCGTTGCACCGGGATATTCCGGAGGGTGGCGGCCCCCTTCCGGAGCCAGCCCGGCGTCGCCTTTTGCTGCAAGGAGCGAACGGCAGCGGCAAGACGACCATTTTGGAAACGATTCAAACGCTGTGGAAGCTTTGGGGAGAGTGGATTGAGGAGGGCCAAGGGGCTGATTTCAGCAAAAGGCCTCCAAGCATTTTCATACACCCATCCGTCGATTTGATTGCTGCCATGGAAGTTGTAGGTATTCCAAACGCTCCGCCGCTCTGGATTTGTGAAGGATCACCCGCGGCATGGACCGCCCTCAAGGAGTCCCACCCGGGGGCCATTTTCGCCGGCCGCATTGTTTATGAGCATCAGGACACCATTCGACTGCCTCCAAACAATTTCCTCGTGTTGCGCCACCGCAGCCTTGCTGGGGCAGAGCCATTTCCGAACATCGTCTACTTTCCACCAGAGGGCCGGACTATTCGGGCGCCGGAAAAGACACGCGCCGAGATCATCGACACAACGCAGTTTAATTGGACTGCGGTTTACGACTCGGCCGTGAATCTTGACTCCATCCTCTTGACGGTCCAGGCCTTGACTCCGGAGCGCTTTGAGGAATGCCTCCGACTCGTCAACCTGGCCCTGGAACACCGACAAAAGCGGATCACGGGATTCGGACCCAAGGGCCGACTGGTTGTGGAAGGCACTACCGAGGCAGGGTTTCCCTACCAGCACCCAATCGAAGCCCTCTCGTCGGGGGAGCGACAGATGTTGCTGCTGGTCGGTTTTATCGTGGCCTTCCTGCGGCCTGGGGGAATCGTGCTCCTCGACGAACCGGACCTGCACATTCACATCGGGATGGTTGACCAGCTACTGGAAACACTGGAATGGGTCGTCCGCAAGCGGAACGGGCAACTGATCGTCGCGTCGCACTCCGAGCGGGTTTGGGATTGGTTTGTTCGTGAGGAAGAGCGGATTCAGCTGGGTGAGTGGGTGGGAAGAACCGCATGAGCACACCGCCAAAGCCCATCCCAGCTCTCCAGCGTATCTTGCTCGGATTTCCTGGAAAACACCTTCTGCTCGTCGAGGGGCCGAACGACAAGGCCGTCTATGAGGCGTGGCTCAAGAAACTCGCCCACCCGCATCAGTTCGCCGCCAAGGTGGTCGTCGAGAAGGTTGACGGCAAGCGGGCGGTGCTCTCGTCCCTGGAATGGTTCCGCAACCACGGCGGCAACCCGGGCAACCTGTTCGGCCTGGTAGATCGTGACGAATGGGACGCCGCCACGGTCGCCGCCCAGACTGCCGCATTGCCGCAACTGCGGATCGTTGCCGGTCGCGACTGCCTGGAAAGCTATTTCGCCGACCCCGACGAACTCGAACCAAGTCTCCAGGCCGAGAACCCGGCCTTCGCCGTTCAGTTCCCCGCCTTCCGAACGCATCTCCAAAGCAACCTGTTGGACCGGGTAGCTCACTGGGCGTTGTTCACCACCACCGAGCACCTCAAAGAACGGATGGCCGCAGCAGTCTATCCGGGCGCCTTTCACGCCACGGTTCCGATCCCATCCGACGCCGACATCCAGAATCGTTTTCAAGTCTGGGCGGCGCTCGTTGCCCATCCGCAACTGTTCGACGAGTTTGACCGGCTGCGATCCCAGGCGCTGGGGGCCGCGGCGACAGTGCAATATCGGTCCCACGTGTCGGGCAAGCGTTTCTTTGAAGAGGTCGTACACCCGGCACCGGAAGGGTTGCAGCGGTTCCGCCAAAAGTCGGATGTCACCTGGCGACTCGATCTCGCCGAGAACGCCCCACACGTCCCGGCTGACATCGCTGGCATCCTGCAACCGCTTCTGGCTTGAAAGCCACAGCGGCTGTCCACAGAAGTTTTTCCAGGTAGATGATTGACGCCGCCGCGCCGCCGGCGGGGAAAATGGGGACGCTTCTCGCAACTTACTGGCAGTTAACGAGAAGCGCGATAAATCACCCTCGTTTGTCAAGGACTACCTGTTGTTCGCCCTGCGGCGCTCAAAACCCCCGCCCGAAACCCGTATGCTGGCCTGTGGACCCTGTGGCAAGGAGATGACCCCATGCGAACACAATTGCTTCTGACCGCGGCGGCGCTGCTCGTCGCCGGCACCCTGCTCGGCACGCCGGCCGCGCCGGCCTCGTCCGGTGCCCCGCCCCAGGCCGGCGACCCGGCCGATGTCCAGCTCGCCAAAAAAGTCGCGGCGCTGGTCGAGCAGGACGAGCAGCGCCTCGTCGAGATCTTCAAGCACGTCCATGCCAACCCCGAACTCGGCTTTCAGGAGGTCAAAACGGCCGCCCTCATCGCGAAGGAGTTCAAGGCCCTCGGCTACGAGACGCACACCGGCATCGGCAAGACCGGGGTGGTCGGCATCCTGAAGAACGGCCCCGGCCCGGTGGTGATGTTCCGCGGCGACATGGACGCGCTGCCGGTGCGCGAGCAGACCGGCCTGCCCTACGCCAGCAAGGCGATCGCCGCGACTGCCACCGGCTTCGTCCCGGTCATGCACGCCTGCGGCCACGACACGCACGTCACGTTCCTGATCGGCGTGGCGAAGGTGATGAAGGAACTGAAGGCCGAATGGTCGGGGACGCTCGTCCTCGTGGCCCAGCCGGCCGAAGAGATCATCCAGGGGGCGCGGGCGATGGTCAAGGACGGCCTGTACGACAAGGCGCCGAAGCCGGACGTGCTCATCGCGTCGCATGTGACGCCGATGCTACCGGTGGGGACCGCGTCCGCCCGCGCCGGCAAGCGCATGGCCGGGACCGACCAGATCGACATCATCATTCGCGGCGTCGGCGGCCACGGCTCCGCGCCGCAGCGCGCGAAGGATCCGGTCGTGATGGGGGCGCTGGCGGTGATCGAGTACCAGAGCCTGGTACACCGCAGCGTCGATCCGCAGGAGCCGGCGGTCATCACGGTCGGCGCGTTCCAGGCGGGCGACGCCAACAACGTCATCCCGGACAGGGCGACCCTGAAGGTCAACCTGCGCTGGTATAACCCGAAGGTCCGCGCGCAGTTGATCGCGGGGATCAAGCGCGTCACCGACGCCATCGCGGTCGCCGCCGACGTCCCCAAGGACAAGATGCCGCTGTACGTCATGAAGGGCAGCGCCGGCCCGATGTTCAACGACGAGGTTGCCACGAAGCGGGCCCAGCGCCCGCTCCAGCTCGCCCTCGGCAAGGACAGGGTCCTGCCCGGTCCGTCGCCGACGATGGGGTCGGAAGACTTCCAGGACCTGGCGGCGCCCTACCCCGAAACCAGGGTCCTGTTCATCAACATCGGCTGCGGCCCTGCTGACGTCCTGGAGAAACTCAAAAAGGGCATCCGGCCCGCGTTGAACCACAACCCCGGTTTCCGGGTGGAACTGCCGGCGGTCGCCGCCGGTACCCGGGCCGATGCCCTGGTGTTGCTGGAGTTCCTGAAGAAAAAGTGACCGGTGGTCCGTGGCCGCACTCAGAAAAGGAGGCGCGCTTGCTGGGATCTGACCCGTTAACGTTTCACGCACCCGGCAAGTGCGCGAAACGTTAACGGGGCCGTCGTCAGGAGTTCTCCCTGAATTGTAGGATTTTCTCCGCTACCTGATTGACGCCACCGCGCCACCGGCGGTATAGTGCAGGGAAAGGTTTAACCACCCACGGCTGCGCAACCGGACCACCCTACCCCGACTTCCCGCCTGCCAGCCGGCGCACAGCGAACCCACCAACCAGAGGACTCCGGCCATGCTCGTGATCCCCGGTCAGCCAGGGAAAGATACCTGTGACGGCATCACCCGTCGCGATCTGTTGCGCGTCGGCGGCTCCGCCGTGCTCGGCCTGACGCTGGCCGACCTGTTCCGCGTCAAGGCCCAGGCCAACGACACTACCACCAACCAGGGCCCCGGCTTCGACCGCGCCCAGAGTGTCATCCTGCTCTACCTGCAGGGCGGCCCCAGTCACCTCGATCTGTGGGATCCCAAGGACAACGTGCCCGACCGCGTTCGCAGCGTCTTCCGCCCCATCCCGACGCGCCTGCCCGGCGTCCATGTCACCGAGTTGATGCCGCGCTTTGCGCAGGTGCTCGACAAGGTGACGCTCATCCGCTCCATGAGCTATTCGCCGGTCGGCCTGTTCAACCACACCGCCGCCATCTATCAGATGCTGACCGGCTACCAGGCGGACGCCGTCAGCCCGTCCGGCCAGCTGGAGCCGCCGACGCCGCGCGACTACCCGCATGTCGGCTCCAACATCATCCGCCGCAAGCCGCCGACGCAGCCGATGCTGCCGTTCGTCATGATGCCGCGGCCGCTGCAGGAGAGCAACGTCGTCGGCAAGGGCGGTAACGCCGGCTTCCTCGGCCGTGCCTACGACCCCTACTACCTCTACCCGCCCGGCGACGACATGGACCAGAACAAGATGTCGCGCATCCGGGTGGACGAGCTGCAACTGCGGCCGGAAATCTCCTCCGGTCGGCTGCAGCGCCGCGGCCGGCTGCGCGACGCAATCTCGCACGGCATGCCGGCGCTGGAGGAAGCGACGCAGCGTTATCAGATGAACTCGTACTACCGCACCGCCCTGGACCTGGTCATCTCCGGTCGGGCGCGGAATGCCTTCAACCTGGCGCAGGAGCCGGCCGCCATCCATGACCGCTATGGCCGCAACACCTTCGGCCAGTGCTGCTTGCTGGCCCGGCGGTTGATCGAGGCCGGCACGCGCTTCGTCGAGGTCAACTGGCCCAAGGTCGCCAACAGCGACAACCACAGCTGGGACGTCCACTCCGGCCTGTCGGGCCGCATGCGCAACCAGGCGGCGCCGATGCTCGATTCGGGCCTGTCGGCGCTGATCGCCGACCTGGACGAGCGCGGCCTGCTGGATTCGACGCTGGTGGTGGCGGTCGGCGAGTTCGGTCGCAGTCCGCAGCGCGGCGTCAGCACGTCGGGCAACAGCAACAGCGACGACGGCCGCGATCACTGGCCGTACTGCTACACCGCGGTCGCGGCTGGTGCGGGCGTGCGCCGCGGCTTCGTCTACGGCCGCTCCGACGCCACCGCCTCGGCGCCGCTGGAGCACCCGGTTCACCCGCGCGACCTGCTGGCGACCATCTACCACAGCGTCGGCATCAGCCCGGACACGATTCAGTACAACCACCTGAACCAGCCGCGCGAACTGGTGCAGGGGCATGTCGTCCGCGGCATCCTGGCGTAACGCCGGGTGCGCGCGAAACGTAAACGGGGGCAGCAGGGCGCCGGTCCCAGCTGACCCCGTTTACGTTTTGTCAAAACGTTTTGAGCCAGCATGAAACGAAATGACGGGCGGGAGGTGCAACTATACTCGACGCGGGGAAACCTGACACGAGCCCAGTATAACCCTCTCGCCGTCGTTTTTTTATGCGGCTTTACACCGCGTTCGCGGCCTGAACCGCATTTCGGGCGGCGTCACCAGCCGAACCGTTCGCCGAAGCGGGAAAAGAAAACGGCTCTTCCGTTTTTAGGTGCGGGTTATCGGCCCGATTCTCAATTTTCCCTGGAAAAATCGTGGGGTACGTGATCGTCCGTTCACCGAAAATCCAGTGTTTCGCACCTAAAAACGGAAGAGCCAAGAAAACGTCTATCGGGTTTATTGGGTCTCTGGACTCAAAGAAATCAGCGGCCACGGCCCGCCCTGTCTGGTCGTTGAATTTCACCCAAGTCCACCCGGAGCGGCCGGTCCAAAAACGAAAGGTGTAGCCCTCGGCTGAAACGGCTTCTTCGTCGGCGACTCCAAAAAGCTCCCTTACTTCCGGGAGCGTCAGCCCCTTTACGCGATAGACGTTCGCCCTGGTGACGCGATCCGGGCGCGGCGTGTTCGTCAGCACGAAGGCCAGTGCCGCCGCAGTCACCGTCGCAAAGGCAAGCAGACCCCATCTCAGCAGTCGTCGCTTGCCCATGACTCACTCCCCTGGCGCCCCGCCGTCCGGTGTAGCCGGGTTTTGCTGACCTTGCTCGCGCTCGATTTGCGCGTGGCCAGGTACTCCAGCAAGTCCGCCGCCTGCTGGGCGGTCAGGCCGGCCAGCTGGCCGTCGGGCATCAGCGAGGTCCGCGACGGCCGCAGTTGCTCCACGTCGCCAGCCGGCAACACAATCTCCTTGTTCTGCCCGTCGCGCAGCACCACCTGCTTGTCGTCGCGCTTCACCAGCAGCCCCGTGACCGAGCGGCCGTCCGCCACCTGGGCGCTGTAGGCGGCGTACTTCGGCTCGATACGCCGCGACGGCTCCAGAATGCTTTCCAGCAAATCCGCGCGCGACCGCTGCTTGCCAATGACCGTCAGGTCCGGCCCAATCGGCGTACCACGGTCGCCGACCTTGTGGCAGCTGCCGCAGTTGACCGTCTGCGACCAGAACAGCTTTTCGCCGCGGCCGGCGTTCCCCGCCAGCGCCAGAATGGCCCGCGGCCGTGGGTTCGAGCCGAGTTTGCGTTCGCCCTTCTCGCCGGCGGGGAAGTAGCCCTCGAACAGATCGCGCACCGGCCCGGCCGGCAGTTGTGCCGCCGCGGCCAGCAATTGGGCACGCGCGGCAGGCTTCAGTTCGCCGCGCCCGAGTTGCCGCGCTGCCAGCAGCGCGGACCGCGGATCGGCCAGCAATTTTTGCGGCGGCCCGTCGGTCGCCGGCGGCTTGGCCTTGCCCGCCAGGCCGCCGATCCATTGCTCGATCAACCGCAGCCCCGCCTCGTCGGGCAGTTCGGAGCCAATGTGCGGCATACGATCGCGGCCGAACTTCGCCATGCGGTAGTACAGTGTGCTCGCCCACGGATCGCCCGGCTTGATGAGGCAGGCGCCCGGCAGCCCGAAATCGCCGCGCGACGGCCGGACGCCGACCGCCCGCATCTGCTGCACCGCGACGGGGAACTGCAACCGCAGGTTCACCGCCCCGCCGCCGCCGTCCGCATGACAGTGGCCGCAGTTGGCGTGCAGGTACGCCCGCGCCCGTGCCTCCAATGGCTGCTGCGCGTCCGTCGGGTTCGCCAGCTTGCGCTCTCGGCCGGCCGCGGCGTCGTCGAACAGCGGCAGCGGTTTGCCGTTGCCGCCCATGCGCTGAATCAATCCCACCTCCGAAAGCGCCACAAGCTGGTTGCGGCCGTCAGGCCCGGGTCGATTCAGCTGCTCCGGCTGGAACGCCAGCGCGTACTCCGACCAGGCGCTATGGCACAACATGCACTGGCTGCGGCTGTGGAACTGCCAGACGCGCCGTTGCTTGCCCACGCTCACTTCCTTCTCGGCGCCGTCGGCGGGCACCAGGTCGGCGTCCGCCTGGTCGTCCCGCCACGCGAAGGTGTAAGCGCGCCAGTCCACGCCGTCGAAATGCAGCAACTGCGTCTCCAGCCGCCGGCTGCCCAGCGACAGCGTCCGCACCAGCACCGCGTCCTTCGGGAAGTGCAGACGGAAGCGGTGCCAGTCCACCATGCCCGGGATCGGCCGACCGCCTCCGGTGTACAGGGCGGCAGAAAACTTACCCGGGAAGGCAACAAAATGCTCCGCCGTGGCGCCGTCCTGCCACTGCCGGCTGTTCACGGTGAACGGCAGCACCCCGGCCGCCGGCGTGTGCTCCTTCACCGAGGCGAACAATCCCGTCTCGGATAGCTTCGTCGGAAAGTCCGCATTGCGGCCGGCGGCATCGTTGCGCGCGATGGTGTGGACCGTGCCGCCGTCGTAATCGAGGAAGTACAACTCGCCGTGTTTGTCCTCGCCGAAGGCGACGATGCGCACGGATGGTTTGGCGATCTCCGGCATCTCCTTCGTGCGGTCGCCGTCGAAGCGCGCGGCCCAGAGTCGGCGTGTCTCCCAGTCGCCGAAGACGTAGGCGCCGCGCAGTTCGGGGAACTTCTTGCCGTGGTAGACGCGGCCGCCGGTGACGCTGCAGGCGATGGTGTGCGACAGCTCGATCAGCGGCGGGATGATTGGCGTCGGCCCGGCCTTGCCCGGCTTGATCGGCTGCGGCCCCTCCATCGCCGCCCAGCCGTAGTTACCACCCTTCTCGACCCGATGCACCATCTCCCACAACTCCCAGCCCACGTCACCAACGAACAGCGCCCCGGTCTGGCGGTCGAAGCTCATCCGCCACGGGTTACGGAAACCGTAGGCCCACACCTCCGGCCGCGCCCCCTTCAGCTTCACGAAGGGATTGTCCTTTGGCACGGCATAATTCTTGCTCTGGTCCTTGTGGTCGATGTCAATGCGGAGGATGGACGAGAGCAGATCGGAGATGTCCTGGCCGGTTTCAAACGGGTCAGGCGGATTGGGGTCGGCAGCGTCGCCGGTGGAGATGTAGAGCATGCCGTCGGGGCCGAAGTGGAGGTCGCCGCCGTTGTGGCCGCCCTGCATGAAGGTGAGCACGATTTCCTCGCTGGCCGGGTCGATCCGCGGCGGGTCGGTGTTGGTGACGGTGAAGCGCGAGACGCGCGTGCCGTCCGCCAGGTTCCGCTGCCGCTGCTTCGGCAAAATGGTGTAACAGACGAAACACTGACGGTTCTTCGCAAACTGGGGGTGGAAGGCCAGGCCGTAGACTGCCTCGAAGCCCCGGGTTTGCGGGTGCAGGTGGATCTTCTTGAGTTCTTTGGGCAGATCGCAGAACAGCTCCGCCCGGGCGTCCGGTTTGTCCGCGAAGGAGTAGAGCACGCCGCGCTGCTCGCCGACGAAGAGGCGGTCGCTGCCGGGACAGCGGGTCATCAGCAGCGGGTGGTTGAATTTCAGGTTCGGGAAGGCGCGGACCACCTTGAAGGGCGGCGGCGGGTCCGGCGAGCCCACGACGCGCGAAGTCGTCCAGGGGACGCGGCCAGCCTTCGGGGGCTGGGCCTTCTGTGGGCCGGTCGGCTCGGCCGCGGAGGGGGCGAGCCACGCCAGCAGCCCGGCCGCGAACAGGGACAACGCCGCCAGGGCCAGGGGACGGTACGGCATGGGGAAGCCACTCCGGGAGGGTCGTTGGCGGATGAGTAGTGCGTTCATTGTAGCGAATCGCATCCGGGGCGTTGAGCACGAAACGGGCCGTGCGGCCCGGTGGCCCCTGCCCCCAGAGTTACTGGGTTGGCCGGACGGACACCAAATGGTGGGGCGGGCGACCAGGGGCAAACGGCGTACACTAGGGCGCATCGCGGTCTGTTCGTAGCGGAAGTCGCCAGACTTCCGTAGCGGCTTCGGAAGTCTGGCGACTTCCGCTACCCCAAACGCCAACCGCTCTGGCGGTCATTGAGTCAACCGAACCCATTCTCGACCTGCACCCGGAGGTATGTCATGGCCGATCCCCAACAGAATTGGAAAGAACTGGCTGCCCAGTTACGCATCGACAGCATCCGCTGCACCACGGCCGCAGGCTCAGGCCACCCGACCTCCGGCATGTCGGCGGCGGACCTCATGGCGGTCCTGCTGGCGAAGTACCTGCGCTATGATTGGCGCAGCCCCACCACCCCAACAACGACCGGCTTATCTTCAGCAAGGGCCACGCCTGCCCCGTGCTGTACGCCATGTACAAGGCGGCCGGCGCCATCACCGATCAGGAATTGCTGACCCTGCGGAAGCAGGGCAGCCGGCTGGAGGGCCATCCCAACCCGCACGTGCTGCCCTACGTGGACGTGGCCACCGGTTCGCTCGGCCAGGGCCTGCCGATTGGCGTCGGCATGGCGCTCAACGCCCAGTACCTGGACAGGCTGCCTTACCACGTGTGGGTCGTGCTCGGCGATAGCGAGATGGCCGAGGGATCGATCTGGGAGGCGTTCGACAAGGCTTCCTATTACAAGCTCCACCAGCTGATCGCCATTTTGGACATGAATCGCCTCGGCCAACGGGGCGAGACCGACCTGGGCTGGAATAGCGCCGCTTACGCCGCGCGGGCCCGGGCCTTCGGTTGGCACGCCATCGAACTGGACGGCCATGACGTCGCCGCGGTAGACAAGGCGTACGGCGAAGCCCTGCAACAAAAGGACAGGCCAACCGTCCTGGTTGCCAAAACCGAGAAGGGCCACGGCGTCTCCTTCCTGGCTAACAAGGAAGGCTGGCACGGCAAGGCGCTGTCCGCCGACGAGGCCAGGGCGGCGATTGCCGAACTGGGCGGGGAGCGCCGCATCGTGGTTGCCGTGCCAAAACCCGAGGACCGCCGGCCGCCCGCCCTTCCAGCCGCCCAGCCGCTGCGGCCACCGACGTACGAGCTCGGCAGCAAGGAAGCGACGCGCAAGGCCTATGGCGACGCCCTGGTCGCACTCGGTGCGGCGCGGGCCGACGTGGTGGCGCTGGACGGCGAGGTGTCCAACTCCACGCACGCCGATGAATTCAAGAAGGCTTATCCGGATCGGTTCTTCGAGATGTTCATCGCCGAACAGCAATTGCTGGGCGCTACGGTTGGCCTGGCCGTGCTCGGCAAGCGCGCGTTCGCGTCCACCTTCGCCGCCTTTTTTACACGCGCTTACGATCAGATCCGCATGGCCGCCATTTCCAACGCCACCATCCACCTGTGCGGCAGCCATGCCGGCGTGAGCATCGGTTCGGACGGCCCCTCGCAGATGGCCCTCGAAGACCTGGCGATGATGCGCGCGGTTTGCGGCAGCACGGTCCTGTACCCCTGCGATCCCAACCAGACGGCTCAGCTGGTGGGGGCGATGGTTGATCTCAAAGGGATTTCGTTCCTGCGCACGACCCGCGAGAAAACGCCGGTGATCTACCCGCCCGGCGAAAAGTTCCCCGTGGGCGGCAGCAAGGTCATCCGTCAATCCGACAAGGACAAGGTGGCGGTCATCGCCGCGGGCATCACCGTGCATGAGGCGCTCAAGGCCCACGACGCACTGAAGCAGGAGGGGATCGCCGTGCGCGTGCTCGATGCCTATTCGGTCAAGCCGATCGACCAGGAGGGGCTGCGTCGCGCCGCGGCAGAAGCCGGCGGTAAGTTGCTGGTGGTCGAGGACCACTGGTTCGAGGGTGGCCTGGGCGACGCGGTGCTGGACGCTTTTACCGGCCCTGGCGTCAAGATGCCGACCGTGATCAAACTGGCGGTGCGCAAGATGCCCGGCTCGAGTTCGCCCGCCGAGGAGCTCAACTCCGCGGGCATTGATGCCGGGCATATTGTTCGGGCGGTGAAAGGGTTGGTGCAATAAAAATCCGGCGGAAAAGGGCCGTGCACGGCCCCTTTTCTGTCCGCGAAACGGCTGTCACGGGGCCCGATCGCCTGGACCGTCCGCGCCGTACCGAACGCTGCGCTGCCCGTGACCGGGCGCGCGTCCTGGTCCCACCAGGCACGCAGCCGGCTCAGCGCGCACGGCACGTGAACTCCCTGTTCGGCCGCGGAGGGCGCCGGGGGGCCGGGGTGTCGTCCAGTCTGTGGGTGACGCGCCCCGGCGGTTGGTGTATCCTGAGCTTGTCGCCGGAGCATCCACGGGGCAAATCGATGTCCGCTACCGAACCACGCCTGAGTCGAGAAGAACTCGCCCGCCGGGGTGACGACACATTCACGCGGCAGGTCCGCCCTGCCCTCCGCCCGGAGGACAACGGCAAGTTCGTCGCCATCGACGTGGAATCTGGCACCTTCGAGGTGGACGAGGACGAGCACGCGGCGGTAACCCGGTTGTACGGCCGGGTGCCCGGCGCGCAGGTCTGGCTCGTCCGGGCCGGCTACCCGGCCACCCACCGGCTGCGGGGCGGCCGGTGATCCGTGGCACCGTGAACGCCAACCGCGAGCCGGTCGTCCGCCTCCGGGTTCGCGGCCCGGGCGGGGTGGTGGCGGACGTGGACATGGTCGTGGACACCGGCTTCACAGGGGCACTGGTGCTGCCGGCAGCGGTCGTGGCCGCCCTCGGCCTGCCGTGGCGGTCGGGCGGGACGGCAGTGCTGGCGGACGGCTCGACCCAGCAGACGGACTACTACGAGGCGGAACTGGAGTGGGGGCCGGGGTGGCTGTCGGTGCTGGCGATGTCGGTCGGCCCGGAAGCGCTGCTGGGGATGCGGTTGCTCGCCGGCCACCGCTTGGCGGTCGAGGGCTCCCCGGGCGGTTCGGTGGAGATCGTCCCGTGGCCGTGAGCGCCGGCGCCCGCTACGGAGCGTAAAACCGAAAACCGAGCCTGAGCGGGCGCAACATAATCAGTGGTTCGGCAGCGCGGCCTGGCGGCGATTCGGCGCAGCGACCTGTTCCGCCACTGGCTGCTCGGCTTCGGCTCCGGCGACCTGCTCGTGAAGACCGCAGGCGCCCACGCGCAGCAGTTCGAGATGCATAATGTTCTTTTTGTCGGGAACAAGCTCCAATTGATCCAGCAGATGCTCCAGACGCGCGAAGTGGTGAGCGGCAAATGATCTTGCGAGCGCGGCGCCAGGACCCTGGACCGCCGCAGGGCGATGCGCGTACCGGCGACCCAGACCCGCGCCCCACTCGTGTTGGCGGGCTGCCGACCCGTCGCGACGGGTCAATAGCCGTCCTGCGGAAACACGTTACCCCTCGGGTCTGTTTCCCCAGCCCCCGGTAAGTCCGCGCGGGCCACCCCGTCAGCAAAGATCATCAACCACACATCCGGTTCCCGCTTGTCCTCGGGGCAGCCGTCGAGAATAAGCCCGCCGTCGGGCAGGCGCACGCCCTCGCCCGGCCCCAGGCGGAGGCGGACCGGCGGGTAGTCGGGGGCGGCCCGCAGCCAGCGCCGGCCCAGTTCGCCCACCGACGCCGGCCCCGGAGCGTCCAGCCCCCGCGCGCGCAAATCCCGTTCCTGCCCGGGGCCCGTGAGGTTGAGGAACACCAGCGCCGTCGCCTCGTCACCCAGATTGACGCAGCCCCAGAGGCGCGGCGGTTCCGGCGGCACGGGGAGAGCCGTGGCGGGCTCCACGCCCGGCGCCAGCCCCGCCGGGCAATCGGCCGCCGCGTCCCAGCGCAGCGACCGCTGCCCCGGCCGGCCGACCACCGCCTCGGCCCACGCCCCGGGGGGCGGCGGCACCTGTTTGAAGGCTAAGAAGGCGGTGACCCGGCCCAGAAACTCCTCGAACCCGGGCAAGGGGCCGGCGCCGACCGCGCCCGCCTGGTCCAGTAATTGCCACCAGAACGACCGTAAATGCTCCGGCAGCGCGAACAGCCAGAGCCCGTCGCCGTCGCCCTCCGGGGGGGCCGTGAGCAGGGCCAGTTCCGCCCCCGTCGGGGCGAGCCAGGGTGGGCGGGGGAAGAACCGGCCGTCCTCCTCGACGACCCCCTGCCCCAGGCGCAGCCGGGCCGGCCAGTCAGGCTCGACGTGGAAGTGGGGGGCGACCGCCAGCCGGCAGCCGGGGTGCAGGGTCATGCGCGGGCCTGTTCAGGGTCAAGGGTGTGGCCACCGCCTGCGCGCTCCAGCCGGTCCAGGGACACGTCGATGCAGACCTGCTTGTGCAGGCGGCAGAACAACGTCTCCGTGGAGTCGAACGTGCCGTTCTCGAAGTACTTGTTGCCCGGGGGGCCGCCGCCGCAGAACGGGAAGTATCGGCAGGTGGCCCGGCAGCGCTCGACGCCCGCCGCGACCTCGGCCGCCAGCCGCCGGTACCGCGCGTCGGCCAGCACGCGCGCCAGCGGGTCGGCGGCGACGTGGCCCACCGCGAAGTCGCCGTGCCGCGGGCTCGACAGGCCGAGCAGCTCCGGCGAGAAGGTGCTGAAGTTGCCAGCACAATCCACGTTCACGATCGCCCACGGGTTGTTTTCCTGGGTGCGCGAGCCGGCGCCGAAGCGGACGGGGTGCCGCAGGGCGCCCGCCGCCGTCTCGAATTCGCGGACCCGCAGGGGCGGGTCCGCGCCCAGGGCCAGGTCGAGGAAGCGCGTCAGAAAACGGCGGAAGCGCTCGGGCGTCCCCGCCGCCTGCAGCGACGACGCGGCGTGCGGCCCCTCGATCTCCTCGACGTTGAAGCCGACGGCGGTGATGCCGTGCGCCCCGTAGAAGTCGAACAACTCGTCGGGATAGTCCAGCGCGTCGGCGGTCAGCACGGTGATCACGTCGAAGGGGACCTGGTGCCGGTGCAGCAGGGAAATGCCGGCCAGGACGCGGTCGAGGGTGCCCTGGCCGCGGCGCGTGCGGCGGTGGCGGTCGTGCAGGAAGTGCGGACCGTCCACGCTGACGCCGAGGTGGGCCTGGTGGCGGAGGAAGTAGTCACACCACGCGTCGGTGATGAGGGTGGCGTTGGTCTGGAAGGACTGCACGACCGGGACACCGGCGGTGTTGTGCCGTTCCAGACGCCGCGCCGCGTCGTCGTAAAAGGCGACGGGCACCACCAGCGGCTCGCCCGCGTGCCACAGGAGCGTGAAGGGGTCGCGGGCGAGGCCGCTGGCGAAGACCCAGCGGAAGGTCTGGTCGAGGGTCTCCGGCGTCGCCCGCCGGGCGGACAGCCGGTCGGGCAGGTAGCAGTAGGAGCAGTCGATGTTGCAAAACGGCGTCGGCTGCAGGACGAGCAACTCCAGCGGCCCGGGGGCCGGGGCGTCGAGCGCGGCTGCGTGCCCGGGGGTCATGGCCGTCCTTAAAAGTTGCGGAAGGCGCCGTTGGCGAAGCCGCCGTTGCGGAAGCCGCCGTTGGCGAAGCCGCCGTTGCGGAAGCCGCCGTTGGCGAAGCCGCCGCCGTTGCGGAAGCCGCCGCCGCCGGCGTTGCGGAAAGCTCGGTTCACGAAGGACACCGGGTAAGTGCCCTCGGCCGTTTCGACGGCCGGGGGGAGGAGGTCGGCGCGCTCCTGCGGGTCCTGCGCCGCCGCCGCCCGGGCCGCGGCCACGGGGGCCGCCGCGCAGGCGACGACCACGGCGCCGGCCGTCTGCACCAGGGCGCCCAGAAGTTCCTTGAGGAATTGCCGACGGTGTTGTCCGCTCATGCGTCACCTGTCGTAGAGGAAGAAAGAATGGCAATGGGTGGTTTAGGCGGCGCCGCGCCGGGCGTCAACGAGGCGCGAAAAAAAACGGCAGATTGTCGGTCCGCCCCGTTGACTTGCGTGGTAGTCCGCGCGTACAACAACGCCGTCGCATCGGTCCCCATCATTTCAAGGAGTTTGCACATGTCGCGGTGGATTCGCTGCCTGTGGCTGGTCGGCCTCGTGGCCGTGTCGGTGCCGCTGTCGGTGTCGGCACAAAAGGGGAACCAGGGCGAGATGGTCGCCAACCCCTACTACAAATTCTGGGCGGACTCCAAGCCGGGTTCGACCGTGGTCCACAAGGAAGTGTCCAGGGCGGGCGACGCCAAACCCGGGTCCGCCGACGAGGACGTGAAGCTGATCGCCCGCAAGGTCATCGAGGTGAGTCCGAAGCGGGTGGTCGTCGAGACGGTGGTGACCGAGGAGGAATATTTCGGCAGGGTGCAGGCGGCGCCGACGCGGCACATTTTCCCGGCCCAGATCCGCAAGGCGGCCCTGGAGCGCTTCCTGACCGAGACCGGCGCCAAGGCCGGCGAGGAGTCGCTGAAGGTCGGCGGCAAGGAGTACAAGTGCAAGACCCTGGCCGCCACGATCAAGGCCGGCAGCGGCGAGGAGACCCAGTACGAGTTGTGGCTGTCGCAGGACGTGCCCGGGAGCATCGTCAAGCAGGTCCGCACCACCCGCAGCCAGGGCAAGGTGATTGCGGAGACGACCATGACCCTGGTGACGTTCAAGCGGGCCGATTGACCGGCGGCCGAATCGGGGTAGCGAAAAAAGGGTCGGGAGTCGATATTACGATTTTTCGGAATCGTAATATCGACTCCCGACCCTTTTTTTGAACCTTTTTTTGAACTGGCCGAGCCGTTGTTGCAGATGCGTTGCCGTCAGCGGAGGGCGCTGCGTTGCCGTGCCTCGGAGTAAGCGGCTTCGACATCCACGGGCACGGGTTCCTCGACCCCGCGCAGCCACAGCGGCAGCACCGGCAGGGGCTGGCCCACGGTCAGGGGGACCGGCCAGACGCTCACCTTCGCCTCCGCGCCGCGCCGGAACGGTCGGTAAGCGGCCGCGTAGGTCGAGGGGGTACCGGGGAAGCGCGGGGCAGTGCCGACGATCAATCGCGCCATCTGGTCGTGCAGGTTGGACCGGCGTTCCGTCACGACATCAATGATGATCAGGCCGATGCCGGCGTTGAGGTAGTTCAGGCACTTCATGGCGAAGGCCCGGCGCGTGGCGGGGCGGCCTTGGTTGCTGGGGCTGACCAGCTCGATGGCCGCCACGAGCGTCGGACCGGCTTCGACGTTGATGACGAGCACCGTGAACTCGGGGGTGAAGACGGCGTCCATCTCCAACGTCGGGGTGGACGGCGACCAGGCCGGCGCGGCCAACGTCGCCACACCGCCCACGGCGGGAGCGGCCGGACCGGATACGGCGTCATTGCCGGGGAGCCGATCCGTGGCGACGTCCACTGCGATACGGCCGCGCGACACCTGGGCCGGCTGGCGGACTTCCTCGCCCCGCTGCTGCCCACCCTCCGCGCCCGCCTCGGGGCCTGACCTCCCAGAGGCGAACGACGCAGACCGACCGGAGGCGCGCTGAGTATGTCCCCCGAACAGCACTCGACCCGATCCGCTGCGACACGCCAACCGTGGTGCATCACTTCTTCTTTTCCACGGGTGTGTCCTCACGGTTGCCCCACTCCGCCCAGCTGCGGTAGTAGTTGCGCACGTCGTTCGCGCCCATCAACTCCAGCGCGAATGCCATCACCGCCGCCCGGCCGCCGGACTGGCAATACGTGACGTTCGGCTGCTTCAGGTTGATGCCCGCGTCCTGGAACAGCTTCGCCAGCGCCGCCGCACTCTTGAAGCGCGTCGTTTTGGGGTCGATCAGGTCGATATAGTTCAGGTGCTTCGCTCCAGGGATCGCGCCGGCCTTCTTCGCGGTCTTCACCTCGCCGCGGTTCTCGCCCTTGGTTCGCGCGTCCACGATGCAGGCGTCGCCCCTGTCCTTGAGCAGGGCGAGCACGTGTTCGCGTGTCGCCAGGCGCTTGGCTTGCGGTTGCCACTTCGCTTTCGTCATGCTGGCCTCACGCTGGGACTTCTCCACCGGGTTCTTCGCCTGCACCCAGGCGTCCCAGCCGCCGTTCACCAGCCGCACGTCCTTCACGCCCCAGTAACGCAGAATCCACCAGACGCGGGCCGCATCGCGCACGTCATCGGAGTACACCGCCACGCGCTGCTCCGGCAACACGCCCACCTTGCCGAGCAGCTTTCCCCACAGTTCCGCGTCCTGCGGCGACTTCGCGAACGCCTTCGCCCACACCGCCGCGTCCACATGAAACGCTCCGGGGATGTGCCCCTTGTCGTACTCCTTCCGCGAGCGCGTGTCGAGGATCAGCAACGCCGGGGCGGTCAACTTCTGCTCCAGTTTCGCCTCCATCGGCAATTCCCCAACCTCGATCAGCAGGTTCGGCCGCGCGTACTTGCCGTCTTGCCCGGCGGCGGCCGCCGGCAGGACCAGCACCAGCAACCCCCAACTCCACCATCGCGTGCGCATCGTTTCTTCCTCCCGTGGCCAGAGTCCTGCGTTGATTGACTGCCGCTCCGGTTTACGGTAGCCCAACGGTGTTGGCTTGGCGAGCCGCTGCGGTTAGAATCAGGCACCTGGAAGTCCGTCGGCAGTCCGCACGAGGATCCCCCTGTGAGCAACCCTGAAGCGAAAATCCACATTATCGGCGTCGGCAGCGACGGGCTGTCCGGCCTGACCAGCCGCGCCCGCGACCTGCTGCTCAGCGCCGACATCCTCTACGGCTCCGACCACGCCCTCGCCCTCGTGGCCGACGCGCCCGGCCGCAAGGAACGCCTTGGCGCCGACCTGCAAGAGGCGGTCAAGACCCTTGAAGGCCAGCTCGGCCGTCAGCGCGTCGCCCTCGTCGCCAGTGGCGACCCGCTCTTCTACGGCGTCGCCCGCTACCTGTGCGACCGCCTCGGCAAGGATCATTTTGAAGTGCTGCCGCACGTCAGCAGCATGCAGCTCGCCTTCGCCCGCATCAAGGAAAGCTGGGAGGAAGCCTTCCTCACCAACCTGGCGACTCACTCCCTCGACAACGTGCTCGACCGCATTCGCGTCGCGGAGGTCGTCGGCCTGTTCACCAGCGAACGCGACGATCCGCCGGCCATCGCTCGCCAGCTGCTGGCCCGCGGCCTCGACTACTTCCGGGCCTACGTCTGCGAAAACCTCGGCGGCCGCGACGAGCGTGTCACGCAGGGCGAACTGAGCGACATCGCCGAGATGGAGTTCGACCCACTCAACGTGATGATCCTGAAGCGCAAACCGGGCCGGCCCGACCTGCGCCGCAGCCCGGCCCGCTTCCGCCGCTTCGGCAACCCCGACGACGTGTTCGCCCAGAGCCGGCCCAAGAGCGGCCTCATCACCCAGGCGGAGGTCCGCGCCATCGCGCTGGCGCAGCTCGACGTGCAGTCGGGCTCGGTGGTCTGGGACATCGGTGCTGGTTCCGGCGCGGTTGCCGTTGAGTGCGCCCAGCTGGTCGGCTCGCCCGGCGTCGATGGCAGCGGCGGCGGCATGGTCTACGCCATCGAACAGGACGCCGCGGATTATCACCTGATCCTGGCCAACGCCGAGGCGTTCGGCGTTCGCAACCTCAAGGCGGTCCTCGGCACCGCGCCGGGCGTCTTCGCGGGGCTGCCGCCACCGGATTCGATCTTCGTCGGCGGCACCGGTCACGAGGTGTCGCGGCTGATCGAAGCGGCTTTTCGGGCGCTGCGGCCCGGCGGCCGGCTGGTCGTCAACCTGGCGACACTGGAAGCGCTCAACATGGTCTACGCTTTGCTGAAACAGCTGGCGGGGCCGGTGCAGGTGCTGCTGGTCAACCTCGCTCGCGGCATCGAACAGCTGGAAACGCTGCGGTTTGAAGCGATCAATCCGACTTTTCTGCTCTGTGTCACGAAGTCCGGGCCAAATGAGACGTAGAATTCAATGACGGGATTGGCTGGGCCGCCGCGGCCCGGCCGATAAAGACCGGGATTTCGGATTTTGCCCTGTCCGCCTTTATCAGATAAAATAATAATACCCGGGCGCAGGACGCGCCGCCCCGATGACCCCGCGAGCAGTTGAGGAGAGACCTGTGGCCGACGTACCTGTCCTCGAATCCAACGGTGCCACCGCGACCCTGCTGCCCGGGGTCGCCACCGGTGACGAATACCTGTCCGCCGAGCAGTGTTTGGAGGTCTATCGCCTGATGGTCCGCTCCCGGGCGCTGGAAGAGCGGATGATCAAGATGAGCAAATCCGGCGAGGGTTATTTCTGGATCGGCGGCCCGGGCGAGGAGGCGTTCAACACCGTCCTGGGCTTGCAGGTCAAAAAAGGGAGCGGACCCGCCTTCGACTACCTGCACCTGCACTACCGCAACAGCGCCACGATGGTGGCGATGGGCATGCCGCTGATCGACGGCATCCGGCAAATGGCCATGAAGGCAACCGACCCGCACTCCCGCGGTCGCAATTTCCCCGGGCACTTCTCCTGCCGGGACTGGAACATCATCCCGGTCAGCTCCGTTATCGAAATTCAGTTTGCGATGGCCCCTGGCACGGCGCTGGTGCAGAAGCGGCACGGCGGCGCTGGTGTCACCGTTGTCGTCGGCGGCGACGCGGGCACGGCAGAGGGCGATTTCGCCTCGTGCCTGGTCTGGAGCACACGGCCGGGCAACGAACTGCCGGTGCTGATGGTGGTGATGAACAACGGCTGGGGCATTTCAACGCCGGCGTGCGGCCAGCACGGCGAGCACCACATCATCGACCGCGGCCAGGCGTTCGGCATCCCCGGCGAGGTGGTGGACGGCAACGACCCGGTGGCCAGCTGGTTCGCGGTGCAGCGAGCGCTGGCGTATTGCCGCGCGACGCGACGGCCATACCTGCTGGAGGCGCTGGTGTCGCGGCTGCACGGTCATTCCTCATCCAGCGGGGCACACCGCGTCAAGAATGAACCGGACTGCATCCCCCTGTTCGAGCAACGGCTGCTCGAAGCGCACGTGCTGGACGCGGAGACGGCGGAGCACATCCGCACCGAGGCCCAGGCGGAGGCCAACGACGCGGTGGATCGGGTGCATCAGGAGCGCAACCCGGAGCCGCAGGACATTTATTTGCACACCTACGCACCCAGTCCCGTGGACGCGGTGTATCCGGGCGACTACACGGGGCTGCCGAGCTGACCGTGGTGCAGGCGTCTCGCCTGCGGGGCGGTTTCGCAGGCGAGACGCCTGCACCACGACCTGAGAAGGAAGGCGATTCATGGCCACGCTGGTTCAGGCCGTGCGCATGGCCCTGCACTACGGCGAGGAGCACCTGGGCGTCACCGACATTTTCGGCGAGGACGTGGGGCCGCCGCTGGGTGGCGTTTTCACCGCGACGCAGGGGCTGCGAACGGCGTGGAACTCGCCACTGGACGAGCGCGGCATCGTCGGCACCGCGATGGGCATCGCCTACGCCGGCGGCCGGCCGGTCGCCGAGATTCAGTTCTGCGACTACGGCTTCAACACCATCGACTTGCTGAAAGTGGCCGGCAATCAGCGCTGGGCGGGCAACGGTCAGTTCGACATGCCCATCGTGCTGATGACGCCAAGCGGCTCCGGCATCCGCGGCAGTCTGTATCATTCGCACTCGTTCGAGAGCTGGGCGAGCCGGCTGGCGGGCTGGAAGATCGTCATGCCGAGCAACCCGCTGGACGCCTACGGCCTGATGCTGTCGGCCATCCGCGAGCCGAACCCGGTGCTGGTGCTGCTGCCCAAGGCGCTGCTGCGCGTCCGCGGCACGCAGCTGCTGCCCGGTGAGCCGGCGGACGAGAACCAGCTGAAAAGCATGATCGACGCGCCGGTCGGCGACCGCAGTCAGTGGCAGCCGCGCTGGCCGGAGCTGGAACCGTACTTCGTGCCGCTGGGCAAGGCGAACCTGGTGTGTGAGGGTGACACCGCCACCGTCGTCAGCTACGGCCGGACGCTGCCGCTGTGCGCCCAGGCGGCGGACCAGCTGCACAAGGAAAACGGACTGACGTTCGACGTGCTCGATTTGCGCAGCATCTTTCCGTATGACTGGGCGGCCATCTCGCAGAGCGTGCTCAAAACGGGCCGCGTGCTCATTGTCAACGAGGACACCGAGGTCACGAATTTCGGCGAGCACCTGCTGCGGCGCGTGGTGGACGAGCATTTTTACGACCTGCTGGTGCGGCCGCGCGTGCTGCTGGGCAAGCACGTGCCGGGCATCGGGCTGAACCAGGTGTATGAGCAGAACAGCGTGCCGCAGTTGAAGGAGATCAAGGCGGCGCTGCACGAGGTGGCGACAGAGCAGGCTTGAACCGGCGAGCGGCGCGGCGTCAGCCCGCCGGTATTGCACAGCACCGGCGGGCTGACGCCGCGCCGCTCGCCGGACGGGGGTGAGGGTTATGGACTTTCCGCTGCCACAACTGGGCGAAGGCGTCTACGAGGCGGAGTTGGTGCGCTGGCTGGTGAAGCCCGGCGACGTGGTCAAGCGCAGCCAGGCCCTCATGGAAGTGATGACCGACAAGGCGACGATGGAGGTGCCGGCGCCGTTCGCAGGCAAGATCACCGCACTGCAGGCCGAGCCGGGCCAGACCGTCAAGGTCGGTCAGGTCATGCTGTCCTACGCCGACGCCGCCCAGCCCGAGCCCGCCGTCGCCGCGGCCCCCGTCTTGGCGAACTCCACGACCGCAAATTGCCAGGCGGCCGCGCAGCGCAGCAGCAACGGCCCGGTGCCGGCGGCGCTGCCGGTCAAGGCGGCGCCGTCCGTGCGCTGGATGGCCCGCAAGCTCGGCATCGACATCGCCAGCATCCACGGCACCGGCCCCGACGGCCGCGTCCTCATTGAAGACCTGTCCGGCGCCGTGCAGCGCACCGCGTCCGCCGCGCCGCCGACGCGCACCGCCGTGGAGCTTCGCTTCGACTACGGCAAACCCGGCACACGTATCAAGCTGGTGGGCCTGCGCCGCAAAATCGCCGAGCGCATGGTGCAGTCGAAGACGACGGTGCCGCACTACACCTACGTCGATGAGTGCGACGTGACGGAGTTGGTGCGGCTGCGCGAGGGGCTGAAGGAGGCGGCGGGGCAGGCGAGCGTCAAGGTGACGTACCTGGCGTTCGTGGTCAAGGCGGTGGCGGCGGCGCTGCGCGAGGTGCCGATCGTCAACGCCTCGCTGGACGAGCAGGCCGGCGAGATCGTGCTGCACGACCGCTACGACCTTGGCATCGCCACCGCGACGCCGGCCGGCCTGATCGTGCCGGTGCTGCGCAACGCCCACAAAAAAGACCTGTTCCAGATCGCCCGCGACATCGAACGACTGAGCGGCGACGCCCGCGCCGGCCGGTCGCAGCTGGAAGACCTGCGCGGCGGCACCTTCACGGTCACATCGATTGGCAACATCGGCGGCCTGTTCGCGACGCCGATCCTCAACCCGCCGGAAGTGGGCATTTTGGGCGTGGGCAAAATCGTGCGGCGGCCGGTGTTCGATGACGCCGGCAACGTGCGGCCGGCGGACCTGGTGTACCTGTCGTTCTCGTTCGACCATCGCGTGCTGGACGGGGCGGTCGGAGCGGCGTTCGGCAACGCGGTGATTCGCCAGCTGCAAAACCCGGTGGCGCTGCTGATGCCGTCGGCCTCGGAAGCGGGGGCGCCGTGAACTACCGTAAACTCCTGGTGATCGCGGCGGTGATACTGCTGGTGGTCGGCGCGGTCCTGGTGCCGCTGTACCTGACCGGTGACGGGGGGACGGCCTGGACCTATGACGATCCCAAGGGCTTCCGGCTGAAGCTGCCGTCCGATGAGTGGAAGCAGGTCAGCACGGACACGGGGCTGACGGCGTTCGCGAACCGCAAGCGCTCGCTGCAGGTGCAGGTGCGGGCCGAGCCGCAATCCCGTAAGGAATTCCTGGAGAAAACGGTCCCGGACTTGAAAGCTAGCCTGGTCGCGAAGCGTGCCCTGATCGTGGGCAACCCCGAGTTCGTGCAAGGGGAGAACGCGGCCGGCAACCCTTACGTACTCTGCCGGTTCCAGGCCCGCATGAGTCGTCAAGGGGGCGCGGGCTGGGTGGCGGTATCCGCTACCTGGTGCCAGCGCAAAGAACTGCTCGTCCTGGTGGAGATGGTCCAGGACAGCGCGGGGAACGCTGTCGCGCAGGACCAGGGCGACGCGGAGTTCTTCGAGCAGGCCAGCAAGTCTATCTGCCTGTCGGTGGAGTGACGCAGGCGGCCTGAACGGCACATTTCGGGTCTCCATCTACGCCAACGATGTCCGCTCACTCAGGGCCGTTGCCGTCGGTCTCGCGGATCAGGAAGCCGGTGGCGCAGTCGTGACCCGCGAAGTCCAGGGTCAGCGTCGTGCTGACTGCACGACGCCTTTGCCAGGGGCTGGAGCATCGAGTCGGTGCAGGTTGAGGTCCGCCCCAATAAACCTGCAGCGATTTTCATCACCGATCGATCTCGCCCATGACGACCTCAAGAGGCCCGTTTTTCCCAGGAAAAATGGCCTTTTTTGGTTTCGATGCACCTTATGATGCACCTTATCGACGAAGATTCCGAACTTTAAGGCGCTTACCGGCTTCTTCCTCGCATGAAGAAGCCATTCCCTTGGTACTCCGATAGCCGGTCGGGCGGCGGCTGGTTCGTCAAGCTCGACGGCGAGCAACATTTCCTTGGCAAGCACCCCGCCGACGCCCCGAAACCGAAGAAAGGTCGGGGCGGTCGGTGGAACCCGCCACGGATCATCCTTGATGAATTCTACAAGCTGATGACCCTTGGGGACACGGCCTCGGAGTCAGACTACACCTTCGAGACGATCTGTGCCCTCTACGTCAGGGAACTGGAAGAAACGAATCCCGACCTGGCAAAGCGCTATGAGCAGACGACGCTGCAACTCTGCCGTTTCGAGTACAGGGGTACACGGGTCGGCAAGCTGCTTGTCAACGCAGAACTCGAAGGGATTCACCTTCGGAAGTGGGCCGAGACTTTCCCCTCCGACCAGACGCAACGGACGTACATCAACTGCTGTAAGGCGGTGCTGACCTGGGCGGTCAGAAAAAAGGGCATCAACATCAGCCACAACCCGTTTCTGTCCGTCAAGTCGCCGAAGATCGAAAGTCGGGCTGTCGTCATCAGTCTTGAGGAACACGAGGCGCTGCTCAAGTTCTGGAACAACGACCGCTTTTGTGACTTTCTTCAGGCGTTGTGGTTCACCGGCGCACGACCTGGAGAGATCGCCAAGATCGAGGCGAGGCACCTGAAGAATGGCCTGTGGCGGCTGGACCCCAGCGAACACAAGACGGGCCGGGTCACGGGGAAGGACCGAGTGATCGGTGTTTGTGATGAGTTGTACGAAATCGTGGACCGACTTACGGCGAAGTACGCTACCGGACCGATTTTTCGCAATATGTATGGTCGCCCCTGGACAACGCAAGCCTCGTTCGTCCGATTCGAGACGGCACGGGCGAATAAACTCATCAGGAAGGAAGTCACGCCCTACGCCTATCGACACGCCTGGGCCACACACGCCCTGGAAAACGGGAGACTCGACATCTACGAAGTAGCGAAGGCTCTCGGCCACCAGACCACGCAGATGGTAATGCTGCACTACGACCATTCCCGGAAGAACGCCGAGCATCTTCGGGACATCTTCCAGAGGGCGAGGCGAACTACTCCTCCTCCAGCTTCTTGAGGAAGCGGTAGGCGGCATCACCCTTCTTGAACTGGAACTGGCACGGGCGCTTTCTCCGTGGAACAGGCACCGTATGAACATCGGGGCCGTCCTGGACACCCTGGACCGTGTAGCGGGCCATGTACTCTTCAACCCACTCACGGCGGGTGCGAAGCCACCGTCCGTCCTTCACGGCCCTGATCCGACCGTCCAGAAGCCGCTCACGGGCCTCGGTGTAGGAACACCCCAGCATTTCAGCCACGTCTCGTGTCGTCATTGCGCCTTGCTGACTTGGCCCTCGGCGACCCTCCGAAAAAGCCGGTGCATCGGACGTTTCGTTCCCGCCAGCCTTGGTGAAGGTCGAAAGACATGCCTCCAGCCGGCCAGCGATCTCCTCCATCCGGCTCGCCGGTGATCCGGTGCCCTGCCCACCGGCAGGACCAATCGCCGCCTGCTGCTCCCACGATGTCATCGAGTTCCAGCGAAAATGCTCGTAGACCTCTCGAAGCGTGACCCACTCCGGGCAGTTCGAGGCGATCTCAATGTCGTTCCCCGCCACCACGACTTGGGCGACGACCGGGCCACCAGCACCGTGGCCGAGGATGACGGTTCGTTCGGCTTCGGGCAGTTGCGACGAAATAAAGGCGATCATTCTGCGACGGTCGGACATGGCAGGCGTCTCTCCTTGCACGCTCATCCGATAGCTGGTCAAAAGTGCCTGGCCGGTGTCGGGCCGTCGTCCGACCGAGGCGTAGCGGAACTGTCTGCAAAGCGGCCACAAAAACACGCTCCCGCAGCGGGATAATACTTCGGGAAGCGAGGGTTGTAAACTAACTGCGGCAAACAGAGGAAAAACGCCGCCCCGGTGCCTCCGTCTGCGTGCTGATCTGCCTGTGGGCCAGCACCGGGCGATGGGGGCCGGGCTACAGAAGGCAATCGGGCCGTGGCACGAGAAGAGAAACTGAAGCTGGGCAAGGATGCTGCCTTCGTCAAGAGCCGCTTCAAGCGTCTGCGCCAGGAGAACGAAACCTGGGAGGCCGACTTCCGGGCGCTGCCCAAGCCGATCACGCAGAGCGAGACGCACTACCTCGGCCTGGTCGTTGCCCAGCCGGACGCCTCCCTCCTGGCCGAGAGCCACGTCGAGGGCAGGCCGAGCGTCAACGACCTCGCCACGCTACTGGCTCACGCCATGCGCCGCCCGTTGACCGGGAAATCGCACCGGCCCCGGCGCATCCACGTCCGGGGGCACCACCAGTGGCGAGAGCTATTCCCGCACCTGGCTGAACTCGGCATCGAGGTCGCCGTGCAGAAGGAATTGCCGCAGGTCGAGGAAGCCTACGAGGCCCACTTGCGGCAGTTGCGAGAGGCCCACCGGGTCGGCATGGTCGAACCAACCAAGGAGCAGATCGGCGTCGAGAAAATGTTCCCGGCCATCGCTCAGTGGGTCCGGGGTTACGGCCACGTCGAGATCGGCGACCAGGAGATGTTCGGCTTCGTCGTGCGGGCGCTGGACTACGGCGGTCTGGTCTTCGAGGACGACAAACCGGACACGCTGGCCGAGGCGATGGCGGCGCTGGAGAAGGGATTGACCGAGTATTTCGAGCGGGAAGGGATCGAGATTGAGTAGTCGCTGGGGAGCGGCATCTTTCATGAGAGACAGCGAATGTATCAGACGAAGGTGCGGGAGAGTCTGTTGCCGTGGGCCGACCTGGGCATGGCCGGCGTGACGATGAAAGTGCTGCACAAGGATGAGGCCACAGGGGCGATGGCCGTCCTGACCCGATTGGAACCCGGTGCGGTCATCCCTGCCCACTGGCACACCCAAGCCGACGAGACGGTATACGTCCTCGAAGGCGACTTCGTGGAAGACGGCGAGAGCTACGGGCCGGGGAGCTACTTCCGGGGCAAGGCCGGAACGATGCACGGCCCACACTCGACCGTCGAGGGCTGCACGGTCCTGACCCACTTCAGCGCCGGACTTGACTTCCAGACCGGACCCGTGCCGCAGGAGGCGTGAGGAGGTCGGACAGAAACAGGAAACGAGCGCTGGGCAAGCTGAACTCCCTCACCCGGCACGGGGCCGGTCAGTGCCGGCGACCAGTTCCGTCAACCCCTCGCTCACGTCGGCTTCTTCTTTTCACTTTCACGCAGTTTCTCCAAGAAGCGATAGCCGGTTCCACCTTTCTTCAACTTGATGTGCCCCAGCCGACGCCGAGGCGGGTTCGGCACGGTGAACATGCCCGGTTCACTGTTCGCCGCCTTAATCGTCTTCTCGGCGATGTACGCCTCGATCCACTCTCGCCGAGTCCGCAGCCAGCGACCGTCCCGGATCGTGCGAATCCGACCGTCCAGCATTCGCTCCCTGGCTGAACCTCCCCACGAATGGTGGACACCCAGTTAAGAGTGTAAACTCTCCTGAGGAGGTCCATCATGGCCAGAACCCGACGTACCTACACCCCGGAGTTCAAGCTCGAGGCCGTCAAGCTCGTCACTGAGCAGGGCTACTCCGTCGCCGAGGCCGCACGCTCCCTCGGCATCCACGAGACCCTGCTCCGCTCCTGGAAGCAGGCGCTGGAGGCCAAGGGCGGCCAGGCCTTCCCCGGCCAGGGCAAGCTCTCCCCCTTCGAGGAAGAGAACCGCCGCCTCCGGGCCGAGAACCAGCGGCTCCTGGCGGAGCGCGACATCCTAAAAAAAGCGACGGCGTTCTTCGCCAGGGAGGCGACATGACCTTCCGCTTCATCGAGGAACACCGCGGCCAGTGGCCCGTGCGCCTGCTCTGCGAAACCCTGGAGGTCTCGACCGCCGGCTACTACGCCTGGCGCGACCGCCCCGCCAGCGACCGCGCCCGGCGCCGCGACACCCTCCTCGTGGAAATCCGCGCCATCCACGCCGAGGTCAAGGCCCGCTACGGCAGCCCGCGCATCCACGCCGAGCTGGTCGCCCGGGGCCAGGACTGCTGCGTCAACACCGTGGCCCGGCTCATGCACGACCACGACCTCCGGGCCAAGACGGCCCGCAAGTTCCGCTGCACGACCGACTCCAACCACGACCTGCCCGTGGCCGCGAACCTCCTGGATCGGCAGTTCAACCCCGCCGCGGCCAACGAGGCGTGGGTGGCGGACATCACCTACATCCCGACCCGGGAGGGTTGGCTGTACCTGGCTGTCGTCGAGGACCTGTACTCGCGGCGGGTGGTGGGCTGGTCGATGGCCGACCACCTGGAGAGCCGGCTGGTCGTCGATGCCCTGGAGCTGGCGGTGCAGCGCCGGCTGCCGGGGGAGGGGTTGCTGGCCCACTCCGACCGGGGCAGCCAGTACGCCAGCGACCACTACCAACGCCTCCTGGGCAAGCACGGCATCACCTGCAGCATGAGCCGCCGGGCCGACTGCTGGGACAATGCCCCGATGGAGAGCTTCTTCGCCTCCTTGAAGAAGGAACTGGTGCACGACGCCGACTTCGCCACCCGGGCGGAGGCGCGGGCGGCGCTCGTCGAGTACATCGAGGTCTTCTACAACACGCGGCGCCGGCACTCGTCGCTGGGGTACGTGTCCCCGGCCGAGTATGAACAGTCCGAATAACCGTTAACCCCGTGTCCACTTTTCGTGGGGAACTCCAGGCGTCGAGCAAATCGGACTCGCTATCCACGAAAGAGAAGACCTTGGCTTCTGATGGGGACCAGGAAAGTCGAGCAACTGAAGGAAGAATAACGATGACTCTCCCAAGAATAACGTGGACCCTGGCCCTCTACTTGATCGTGGCTTCAGCCGCCTCGGCCCAGCACCAGATCGTTTGCTCTGCCGAGGCAGCAGGCGGATACGCTGCCTTTCCTGATGTTTGCCGCCTGAAAAACGGCGACCTCTACTGTGTCTTCTACTCCGGTTACGGTCACGTCTCGACGCCCAATGACAAGTGGCCCAAGGGAGGGCGCATCATGGCCGTGCGCTCGACCGACAACGGCAAGACCTGGGGCAAGCCGGTCGTCGCCATCGACACGGACCTGGATGACCGTGATCCCTCCGTCGCCTGCCTCAAGGACGGCACGCTCCTGCTGAATTGGTTCACGGTCCAGAAAAATCAAGCCGCCGTCATGCTCGCCCGCTCCACCGACAACGGCAAGACCTGGAGCGAGCCGGTTCAACTCAAACTCGATTCACTGTACTCGTTCGCCTGTTCTTCACCCGTGCGCCAACTGGCTGATGGGTCGCTGATCCTGGGCCTGTACTGCGAGGACGAGAAGGCCAAGAAGACCTTCGGGGCCACGATCAGGTCCAACGACGGCGGCAAGACCTGGAAAGACCTGGCGTACATCGGCGACAAGGCCGACATCTACCTTGACGCCGAAACCGACGTGGTGCCCCTGAAGGACGGCAAGCTGCTGGCAGCCCTGCGGTCGTCCAAGGTGGACATGCACTACGCCGTCTCGGAGGATTCCGGCAAGACCTGGGGGCCGGTCAAGTCCTTCGGCTTCAAGGGGCACTGCCCGTACTTCCTGCGTCACAGCAGCGGAGTCATCCTCCTGGGCCATCGGGTGCCTGCCACGTCGCTCCACTGGACCGCCGACGAGGGCAAGACGTGGAACGGCCCGGTCAAGATCGACACCGTGGGCGGTGCCTATCCGAGCATGGTCGAGTTGCCGGACGGCCTGGTGTACTGCGTCTACTACGAGGAAGGCAAGGGGTCGAGCATTCGGGCCGTGCGGCTGCGGGTAGACACGAAGGGCGTGACGGTTGTGGACAAGAAGGACTGATGGTGGTGCAGCAATGACGTTCAAAAGGAGCCTCTGGATGATCCGTTGCGCATTGGTAGTGGCCGCATTCCTGACCGTGAGCCTGACCGGGTTCGCCCAGGACAGGAAAGGGCCGCTCGCCGACCTGCCCAGCAAGCCGGGTGCGCACGTCGAGAAGATCAAGGCGATGGGCGACAACGAGTGGCTGAAGCTCGGTGCCCCCGCCGCAGACCCGAAGTGGGGCAAGGCACGGGGAAGTGCCTGGGCGCTAAAGCCCTGATCCTCGCACCGGACAAGCGGGGAGCCTTCCTCTACGGCGAAGGCGTCCACGCTTACGTCAAGCCGGATGGGCACGTCATGGACGACCTGTGGTTCTACGACATCAACCAGCACGCCTGGACTTGCCTCCACCCCGGAACGGACACGAAGACGTTCACGCAGCGGGTGAAGGACGGGCAACTGTTGATCGACGAGAGCGGGCAGTTGACCGACGACGGCAAACGGCCCGTGCCGCTGCACCCCCTGGTTCACGCCTGGGGCTACCTCGCTTACGACTCCGACCGCAAGAAGTTCGCCTTCCTCAGTTGGTCCGCTGGCCCGGTCCCCCGGTACTTCCTGGGCGGCGAGAAGCAGATGGACGAGGGGCTGAAACTGCTCGAAGGGCAGATGAAGGGCAAGAAGAAGGCGGTCTTCTCGCCCTGGTTCTACGATGTGGCGTCGGGCGAGTTCGAGCGGTCCCCCACGGCGAACCCGACCGCCATCAACGCCGGTGGGTTCCCGCAACTCCACTACCTCCCCTCCCGGAAGCAGTTCCTCGCCGTGGGGTCCGACACGGTGGCGATCTACGACCCGGCGAAGAACCTCTGGACCGACGCCAAGCCCAAAGGGCCGTCGCCCAAGGGGTACGACGCCTGCGGCTGCCACGACACCAAGCGGGGCCGCATCTACCGGAACGACGGCGACGGCTCGAAGGGGGAAGGACTCATGGCCTACGACATCGGGGACAACACCTGGAGCCACCTGAAGCCCACCGGGACCGCACCGGAGCCGGCCAACACGAACGCAGCGTTCTACGAGTACGACGCCCGCCTCGACATCGTTGTGGCCGTCCACTTCAAGGGAAAGAAGCCAGGTATCTACGTCTACGACCCCAAAAGCAACTCCTGGGCGGACCCGATACCGTTCCCGGCAGACGGCCCCAAGTTCCCGTTCGCCGCCAACACGTTCTTCGACCGGGAGTTGAACGCCTACTTCTGTCACGTCGCCGGCGACAGCAAGGACGACGGCGTGATGTGGGTGTATCGGTACAAGAAGTGAGCAACAGGCACTTGCGCATGGACCGGATGACCTACGGTGGGACAACGAGGAAGGCAAAGGCTCAAGCATTCGGGGCGTGCGCCTGCGGGTGGACACGACGGGCGTGACGGTCGAGGGGAAGAAGGAGTGAGGGGGCGCAGAAATGGCTCGCAAAAAACTCTCCCGCAACGATCCGTGCCCCTGCGGCAGCGGCAAGAAGTACAAGCACTGCTGCTACCGCAAGGGCGTCGAGGCCGACCTGGGGTCAGGTCGCCAGCAGCCGCAGTATCCCATCGGCACCGTGGCGATGTACGGCCCTGACGACAAGACGACCACGAAGATCGCCGCAGGCGTGATCCTCCATGACGGTGCCGAGGCGATCATGCAGCGGTGGGTGGCGACGGACGTGACGACCAACCCGAAAGTGCAACAGGAGTTGAAGGACTTCTTCCTTCAGCACGGCGTCAAGCAGGTGGCGATGAGCCAGGGGAACATGGGGTGCCCGCACGAGGAAGGTGAGGACTTTCCCCACGGCGAGGACTGCCCGTTCTGTCCGTTCTGGAAGGGCAAGCAAGGTAGCAACAGAAAGGATTGACCGATGGTAAAACCACGAAAAGCCTGGACCTTCAGCCCTGGCAAAAAGCCCAAGTCGGCCTTGCCCGGCACGCTCAAGGGCGAAATGGACACCAAGGCCAGGGAACTGATCGAAACGGTCCTCAAGCCCAAGCATGTCCAGCCGCCGCCAACGGGCCACCAGTTGAACTACATCACCGACATCGCAACCAAATGGCTTGGCTCGAAGTGCTACTTCGTTTCGATCTACGCCTGCCCTGGCCCGAACGCCATCGCCCCCAATTTCGAGACGAATTTCGCCCGCATGGAATATGTCGGCAACGCCAAATTCGCCCTGTCGTTCATGCGACACACCGGCCAGTGGGTCCAACTGCACAATGCCCTGACCGTGGATGAATGCCTGAAGGCGATCCAGGATGATCCCTGGTTCGTGCCGTGAGTGTCTGACAGAATTGAGCCGGCCAACCAACAGAGGATGGAGTTTTCACATGAGCGTGCCTGACGAAGTACGGCGTGACGCTGAGAAGACGGGTGAACTTGTCCGCAAGAAACTGATGGAAATCATGGACTTGCAGGCGGACATCGACGCCCTGTTGCGAGACAAACATCCCACACCGTTCGGATCGAAGAACTGGCAGTACGCCGACATCGAATCCTTGCAGCGGCTTGTGGCGATGACGGCGATCCAGTTCGTCCTTTTCGAGCCGGTGGGGAGGGTGAAGGGCAACGAGGACATCAAAGATGCTGCGGAGAAATTGGTGTCGCTGCTCTCGGAGCAATTGAAGACGCTCAAAACGAAGAAATCCGACTGGTGAAGTACATGGAACAGAAGACCGTCGAAAAACTCGAAGAGAAGATCGAAGAAGCCATCGCCGAGATCATCGTGAAGATGGGCCTCAAGAAACTGCCGCTCCTGCCGGCCCGCCGGCCCGCCACACCATGCACCTGATGGCGAAAGCTGCGGTGACGGTCTACGAGGCGGCGGTCGAGAATCAGCGACGAGAGGAGTGAACATGGCCTTTGACGAAATCCTCGCCGCTCGCATTCGTGATGCCCTGGCCCGGAAGAAGAACATCGAGGAGAAGAAGATGTTCGGCGGCGTCGGCTTCCTTCTCAACGGCAACATGCTCGTCGGCGTGTGGAAGCGCTCGATGATCGCCAGGCTCGGCCCCGATAACTACGACGACGCACTCCTGGAACCGCACGTCCGGGAATTCGACATCACGGGCAAGCCGATGAAGGGCTGGGTGCTAGTTGAGCCGGAAGGCGTCGAGGATGATGAGCAGTTGAAGGAATGGATTCAGCAGGCGGTTAAGTTTGTTGGGAAGTTGCCGGCGAAGGAGAAGTAGTCATGTCCAGGTTGCAACTCGCCATCGAATGGATCGTCTGGAGGAAGTGATGAAATCGACCGTCGATGAAATCCGGCAGCGGTTCGACGCCGACGTGGAACGGTTCTCCAATCTCGAAACCGGCCAGTCGGCCACGGTCGATGCGCCGATGGCGATGGCGCTGGTCGCCCAGGCAGCAGCGGCCACGACACCGCACGCCCACCATGTTCTCGACGTGGGCTGCGGGGCCGGCAACTACACCCTCAAACTGCTGGAATCCCTGCCAAACCTCGACGCCACCTTGATCGACCTGAGCCAGCCGATGCTCGACCGGGCCAGGGAGCGGGTCAGCCGAGCGACCGCTGGCTGCATCACGACCATCCAGGGCGACATTCGAGCGATCAACCTTGCTGCCGGGGAGTTCGACATCGTGCTGGCGGCTGCGGTGCTGCACCACCTACGCACCGATGACGAATGGCGGGCTGTCTTCACAGCGTTCCACCGGGCGCTGCGCCCTGGCGGCTCGGTGTGGGTCTTCGATCTGGTCGAGAGTTCGATCCCTGCGGTCCAGGAACTCATGCGCCGGCGTTACGGAGAGTACCTGACCCGGCTGAAGGACGAAGCCTACCGGGACCATGTGTTCGCCTACGTCGAGAAAGAGGACACGCCCCGACCGCTGCTCTTCCAACTGGAGTTGCTGCGTCAGGTCGGGTTTTCGCAGGTCGAAGTCCTGCACAAAAACGTCTGCTTCGCCGCCTTCGGCGCTGTCAAAGCCTGACGCTCTCATCGCTGCCGAAGGTGCATCCGGCAACATTTCGGCTGACCTCGAAGCCGAGAAAGATTCATTGACAAGTCGGAAGGTTCCGATATAATCGAGTATCGGAGGCACACGATGACCGCCAAGACGAAAACGCCGCCTGCCCTCACCGACCTGAAAGCTCTGGAACAGGCGGCGGAATGTCTCAAGACTCTGGCCCACCCGCACCGTCTGCGCATGGTCCAGATGCTCCTGCGAGGCCGCTACACGGTCGGTGAACTGGCCGAGGCGTGCGGCATCCCCAGCCACATGGCCTCTGAACACCTGCGGCTCATGCAGCGATGCGGCTTCATGACCAGTGAAAAGGACGGACGCAACGTGTACTACCAAATCGCCGAACCCCACCTGGCGAACATCATGACCTGCATCGAAGCCCGGTTCGGCGGCACGGGCTGAATTTTTTTCGCCTGACGTATCGTAATGTCGGGACATAAACAACAATGAAAGACAATCCCGAACCTGCGACGGGAGGAGGCAGAACGATGGAAGTCCTGATTCCCCTGGGCGTCCTCCTGATCTGGATCGTCCTGCAAGCCTGGGTGCTGCCACGCCTCGGTGTGAAGACCTGAATGAGCGGAACTTGCGAGCCGAGTTCGGCTCCTCCCCGTGTCGAGAACCAAAAACCACCAACCGTTTCCGAGGACGAAAGGAGATCGCAGTGACCGTCACGACCATCAGCCCTCAGCAGCTTGCTGAATTGTGCAAGGCCGGGAAGATCGAACTCATTGACGTGCGGACGCCGGTGGAGTTCCGGGAGTTGCACACGACTGTTGCCCGCAATGTGCCCCTGGACCGGCTCGACCCAGCAGCGATCATGCAGGCCCGCAATGGAAGCAAGGACGAGCCGCTGTACATCATCTGCCGCTCCGGGAGCCGAGGCCAGAAGGCGTGCGAGAAGTTCCTGGAGGCAGGCTTCTCAAACGTGGTCAACATCGAGGGCGGCACCCTGGCGTGCGTCGAAGCCGGCCTGCCGGTCGTCCGTGGCAAGAAGGCCATTTCGCTGGAGCGGCAAGTGCGGATTGCGGCGGGATCGCTCGTGCTGCTGGGCGTGCTGCTCGGCTGGTTGGTCCACCCGGCCTTCCTCGGACTGTCCGCCTTCATCGGGGCCGGGTTGGTGTTCGCCGGCATCACGGATACCTGCGGCATGGGGATGATGCTGGCCCGGATGCCCTGGAACCAGGTCAAGGATGCCTCGACCGGCTGTTGTGCGACGAAGGAGGTCTGCTCATGAAACTGCTCATCGTCGGTGGCGTGGCCGGGGGCGCATCGGCAGCCGCCCGTGCCCGCCGCCTCTCGGAAGACGCCCACATCATCCTGTTCGAGCGGGGGCCGGACGTGTCGTTCGCCAACTGCGGCCTGCCGTACTACCTGGGCGGCGAGATCGCCGAGCGGGACAAACTGCTCGTCGTCACGCCGGATCGGCTGCGGACCCGCTTCAACCTCGACGTGCGGGTGCGGACCTCGGTGGAACGAATCGACCGGGCGGCAAAGAAGGTCCATGCCCGTGACCTCGCTTCGGGCCGGGAGTACGACGAAACCTACGACAAGCTGATCCTCGCCCCAGGAGCGGCACCGCTGCGCCCGCCGCTGCCCGGCATCGACCTGCCCGGCATCTTCACCCTGCGAAACTTACAAGACGTGGACCGCATCAAGGGCAGGATGGACCAGGGCGTGAAGCAGGCCGTTGTCATCGGAGCGGGCTTCATCGGCCTGGAACTGGTCGAGAACTTCGTGGGCCGGGGCATTGCAACCACGGTGGTCGAGTTGCAGGACCAGGTGTTGCCGCCGTTCGACAAGGAGATGACGACGCCCCTCGCCCAGGAGTTGGCGAGCAAGGGCGTGGCGCTGCTGCTCGGCCAATCCGCCGAGTCGTTTGAGTCGGCCCCCGATGGCTTGGTCGTCCGCCTGAAGTCGGGCCAACGGCTTCCGGCCCAACTGGTCGTCCTCGGAGTCGGCGTGCGCCCGGAGAACAAGCTGGCCGTCGAGGCGGGCCTGGAGGTCGGCCCCCGTGGCGGCATTCGGGTCAACGAACAACTTCAGACCAGCGACCCGGACATTTATGCAGTCGGTGACGCCATCGAGATCAAGGACTTCGTGACGGGCGACTCGACGCAGGTGCCGCTGGCGGGTCCGGCGAACCGCCAGGGCCGCATCGCCGCCGACAACATTTTTGGACGGTCGGCCCGCTACCGAGGAACCCAGGGCACGGCCATCGTCCGGGTCTTCGACAAGACGGCGGCGATGACCGGCGCTTCGGAGAAGGTGTTGAAGCGGTCGAAGCGCTCCTACCGCAAGGTCTACGTTCACCCGACGCAGCACGCCGGCTACTATCCCGGTGCCGAGGCAATGACCCTGAAGTTGCTCTTCGACCCGGAGACGGGAAAGGTGCTGGGGGCGCAGGCCGTGGGTGGTGACGGCGTGGACAAGCGGATCGACGTGCTGGCCGTGGCGATCCAGGCGGGCATGACGGTCTTCGACCTGGAGGAGATGGAACTGGCCTACTCGCCGCAGTACGGCTCGGCCAAAGACCCGATCAACATGGCGGGCTTCGTGGCGGGCGGGCTGCTCCGAGGCGACCATCCTCAAGTGGATGTCGAGGCGGTCCTGGCCGCTCCTGCCGGCGAAGCCCCGTACCTCGTGGACGTGCGGACGCCGCAGGAGTATGCAGACGGGCACATCCCCGGAGCCGTCAATCTCTCGGTGGACGACCTGCGGCCCCGGCTGGGCGAACTGCCCCGTGACCGCCAGATCGCTGTGTACTGTCAGGTAGGGCAGCGGGGCTACCTGGCGACTCGCATCTTGAAGCAGGCCGGGTTCCAGACGGCGAACGTCGGCGGCGGATACAAAACCTACCGGCTGCTGCACCCGACATCGAACGGGGTCCGGTGAGCGGGGAATCTCGTCGGAGGCAGCCGGGTATCAGAGGAACGACCTTGCGCTTCTACTCCGACGTGATCTTCCCTCGACTTTGCGACCTCCTCCTGAACAGGCCGCTGGTGGCACGGCACCGGCGACAACTGCTCGCCACGGTCTGCGGCGACGTTCTGGAGGTCGGCTTCGGGACGGGCCTGAACCTGCCGCACTATCCCGCCCAGGTCCGCAGGATCACCACGGTCGATCCGAACGCCGGGATGCAACGGCTGGCACAACAGCGTGTCAGAAGGTCCAAGATCGAAGTTGACCAGCGTGTTCTCAACGGTGAACGTCTCCCCTTCGAGTCTGACCACTTCGATTGCGCCGTCAGCACGTTTACCCTGTGCAGCATTGAGGACGTGGGCCAAGCCTTGAGCGAAGTGTACCGGGTACTAAAACCGGGAGGTCGCTTCCTGTTCCTGGAGCATGGCCTCAGCCCGGAGCCGAAGGTCCAGAAGTGGCAGCGCCGGCTGAACTGGCTGGAAAGGTGCCTGGCTGATGGCTGTCGCCTGGACCGCAACATGAAGGAACTGGTCGCCGCCCAGCCCTTCTCGTCCGTGGAAGTCGAAGAATTCTACCTGGAAAGAACGCCGAGAACGCACGGCTACCTCTACCGGGGCGTTGCCGTCAAATGAGCATGTCGGCCTTGCCGCTGATCCAAGTCGGCACCGATCACCTGCTGCCGGACCAAGAGCCGCTGGGGCGAACGCAATCTGGCTGTACAACCAGACCAAATGCGTGAGCCTACTACCGCCTGTTTTTTTCTGAGTTCTCTTCCTTTTCTCTTCGGTCAGGTGTATGATTCTGATAACCTTCAACTACATTTCACTGACTTCCAAATCACAACACATTACTGCCAGGAATTCCGGGTTGCGAGCAAAAGGACGTTGCCCCGGCAATGATGCCGAAAACGGAACAATCCTCCGAATGCCTACACGGAGATTCAATAAGTGGCAATGTCGTTGATCTTTGAAAAGTCACGGTCGAAAAGTCTTTGGGCTTATTACCACGGCATGAAAGTTGCTCAAAAGTCCGTTGGGAGAATAACCGCGACACTCCGAGACGGAGACTGCTCATGTCCATCCAGTTACCTGACGCCCGCCAGTTGTCGGATGAAGCCCTCCAGGTGCTGCGTCTGCGCGCCTTACGGGGGATCGAGTTGGGCTACTCCGAGTTGGATCTCGCCGAACTCCTGGGCGTCTGCCACGAAACCATCAGTCGCTGGTGGACGGCCTACGTCGCCGACGGCCTGTCTGCCCTGCCCGGCGGTCGCAGCGGCCGGCCGCTCGGTTCCGGGCGCTACTTGTCCGACCCGCAGGCCGAGCGCATCCGGGCGTGCATCGACCTGCACTCCCCGGAGGAAGTGGGCATCCCGCACGCCTTGTGGACGCGCCGCGCCGTGCGCGACCTGATCCGCCAGGAGTTCGGCATCGACCTGGCCGAGCGCACCGTCGGCGCGTACTTGCGCCGCTGGGGTTACACCTCCAAGAAACCGAGCCGGCACGCGCGGCAGCAGGATCCCGACGCGGTCGAGGAGTGGTTGCTGGAAACCTACCCCGCCATCGAAGCCCAGGCTGAGCGCGAGCAGGCGGAAATTCTGTGGACCGATGAGGTCGGCGTGGCGGCCGATCACCACCCCGGTTACGGCTACGCCCGCCTCGGAGCACGCGCGACGATGGAGGTGCCTAAGCCCCACCTCCGGGTCAACCAGATTTCGGCCATCAGCAACGAGGGGACGGTACGGTTCATGACTTACCAGGGCGCGCTCGACGCGGCGGTGTTCCTGATGTTCTTGACCAAGCTGATCGCAGGGGCGACGCGGAAGATGCTGCTGATCGCGGATCGGCTGCAAGCCCACAAGACGCCGGCGGTACAGGCCTGGGTGGAGGCGCACCGGGACCAGATCGAGGTGTTTTATCTGCCGGCGTATTCGCCGGAGTTGAACCCAGTGGAGTATTTGAACAACGACATGAAGGGTACGGTGAACGAGGCGGGCCTGCCGCCCGACCGGCCGACGTTGCAGGGCCGGTTGTTGGACTTCATGAAACGCTTGGTTCGGGTGCCGGATCATGTGATAAGTTACTTTCTACATCCGTGGACTCGGTACGCTGCCCCGGTAGAATTGATTTGATCTTATTTCGTGCCGGGGTAATACACCATGAAGACCAAGACACAAAGAAAACCTACACGAGCATCAGGAGGCAAGGCGCTGAAACCACCAAGGACAAAGGCGCAAAGACAGAGAAGAAGGAAGCATGGGAACTGGCTGGATGTAGAGATGGACAGATACCTTCAACTGAGTTACACATGAGGGTGTTTAATCCTCCATAGTGGCCCTGCGGCCTCGCAATACGCCTCCGATGGCCCAAGCCCTGCCTGGGGCGATTCAGGCGTCTCCAGGGCCATCCTGGGCGATCTAAAGGGCATTTGGAACCGACCCGTGAAATGTCCGCATCGCAGCCATTCTCAAGCAAATCCCTTTCATTTCGATGTTATCCCGCTGCTCCTGGGCCTGTGCCGACCATGACCGAGGACTCCTGGCTCCATCACGGCTACAATGCCATCCTGAAATGACGGGCCGACATGAGAGGAACCGACATGCAACTCATCACCGTGAAGATCGAGAAGCCCGACGACACCAACTTCATCCTGGGCCAGACGCACTTCATCAAGTCGGTCGAGGACATCCACGAGGCGCTGGTCGGGGCCGTGCCCGGCATCAAATTCGGGCTGGCCTTCTGCGAGGCTTCCGGCAAGTGTCTGATCCGCTGGTCCGGCACCGACCCGGCCATGACCGAACTGGCGAAGAAGAACGCCGCCGCCATCGGAGCCGGCCACTCGTTCATCGTGTTTTTGGGTGACGGCTTCTTTCCGCTGAACGTGCTGAACACGCTGAAGATGGTGCCGGACGTGTGCCGCATCTATTGCGCCACGGCCAACCCCACGGAGGTCATCCTGGCCGAGACGGAAGCGGGCCGGGGCATCCTCGGCGTGGTGGACGGGTTCTCCCCGAAGGGCGTCGAGGACGAGGACGAGATCAGGTGGCGGAAGGACTTCCTGCGGCAGATCGGGTACAAGCTGTGACGGGACCGAGTGATTGAGAGCAGGTGAAGGAGAGTTCGTCGGGAATTCTGCAACGGGTCTATTTCATCAGCAACAGCATCATGACCACCTGCGTCTTCACCTGGATGGTGTGGCGCAGGCCCGTTGGCATGTGGACCCAGGTGCCGGGCTTCGCCTCGTGCTTGTCGTCGCCCAGCGTCACCGTCGCCTCCCCCTGAAGGAAGTGCAAGACGGCGGGCATTGAGGCGGTGTGTTCGGATAGCTCTTCGCCCTGGCCGAAGCCGAAGATCACTACCTTCAGTCGGTCGTCGTTGAACAGGGTGCGGCTGAGGATTCCCTTTTCGGGCGGCTGGACTTCCTTCGCCAGATCGACGAACAGCGTGTAGTCGGTCATGACCTTCAGCCTCCTTCGAGCGCCTGCTCCCACCCGACCACTTCGTTGCCGAAATTCTCGTGCAAACTGGTCAGCCCTCGTTCCTTCTCGACCTGCGAGAAACGACCCGTCACGTCGGCATCGTCAGCCTCGCTCATCACCCGTTCGGCCATGTGGAAGAGGACGTTGTTCTCCTTGAAGATGTGCTGGCGTAGCAAGGGGATATACTGCCGGGCAGCGTCAACAAAGGTTTGGGCGTCGAACGGCTGCGCCTGGCTCGCCTCACGCATCCGGCCCACGCAGTCCCGGCCCAGGACATGCTCGTGAAGCATGACGCCAATCGGCCCGCCCTGTTCGGGGATGCCTCGTTTCTTGAGGACAGGGAAGAACACGTCCTCTTCCTTGGCATGGTGGCACTGGTCGGCAAACTGCTGGAAGAACCGGGCTGCCCACTCCGAGAAACCAGCAGGGAGGGACTGTCCCGCTTCGAGACATGCCACGGCTTTTTCGAGCAGGCTCAGGCCACGTTCGATCAGGTCGTGTTCGGTTTTCAGACGCTCGACGGCTTTCATGACGACCTCTTTGATTCACGTCAGCCTCTCGGCTGTGCGTAGGACGCCTTCTCACGGAACCGCATCCAGTTCTTTCCTTGGCACAACAGGCTCATTCTCCCCCGTTCGGATCGAATGGCCTGTCTTCAGCCCAGCCACGAACCACACCAGGGCGACGGCTCCCAGGGCGAAGATGGTGTCGCCAGGTACACGCAGCCAGCGAAGAGTCTGCATGACCTCGGTGTGCATAAACTCTGGACTGCGAGCGTACCAGTAGCCTTTTTCGACCGAAGCCCAGGTCTGCATCAACCCGACCGGCAAGAGGCTGATGACGCACATCGCCATCAGGCCGATGTTCATGGACCAAAATGCGAACTTGAGAGTTCCTTCTTTCCACACGAGGCCCGGCAGAAGCGCCCGCAGGCACATGAGCATCAGGCCGATTCCCAGCATCCCGTAGACGCCGAAGAGGGCGGCATGGGCGTGTACTGGAGTCGTGTTCAAGCCTTGCATGTAGTAGAGGGCAATCGGCGGGTTAATCATGAAGCCGAACAACCCGGCCCCGACCATGTTCCAGAAGGCCACGGCCACGAAGAAGTAGATCGGCCACTTGTACTTCTGGACCCAGGGGGTCGCTTTCGACATGCGCAGGTCTTCCAGGGCGGGATAGGCGACCAGAATCAGCGGCACGACCTCCAGGGCGCTGAACACCGATCCCCAGGCCAGCGCCACCGTGGGAGTCCCCGCAAAATACAGATGGTGCAGCGTGCCGATGATGCCGCCCGCCAGGAAGATCGTGGCCGACAGCAAGGAAGCCTGGGCAGCCAAACGAGGCGTGACCAGGTTGAGCCGGTAGAAGAAGAAAGCGATTACCGTGGTCGCAAAGACCTCGAAGAACCCTTCCACCCACAGGTGAATCACCCACCAGCGCCAGTATTCCACAATCGACAGATGGGTGTGCTGGCCCCAGGTGAGGCCGGCACCGTAGAACAGGCCAATGGCGGTCGAGGCCATCAAGAAAATCAGGAGCAAGTGCCGCTGTTCGCCGGACTTCTTCAAGGCCGGAACGACCACTCGCACGACCAGCGCCAACCAGAGCAGCAGGCCGACGAAGAGGCCGATCTGCCAGACCCGGCCCAGGTCGATGTACTCGTAGCCCTGGTGTCCGAAGTAGAAGGAGGCGCTCGGCGAGAGTTGGTTCTGGATGCTCAACCACTGACCGGCCATCGACCCGACCACGACCACCAGCAGGGCCACGAACAGGATGTTGACGCCGAGCCGCTGGCCGGCTGGTTCCGACCCGCTGACCAGCGGCCCAATGAACAGCCCAGCGGCGAGCCACGCCGTCGCAATCCAAAGCACGCCGAGTTGAAGGTGCCACGTCCGAGTCACGCTGTAGGGAAGCCATTTCGAGAGAGGAATGCCATAAAAGCCGTCGCCCTCGACCCCGTAATGAGCGGTGACGACGCCGAGCAGGATTTGCACGAGGATCATTGCCGCCACGACCCAAAAATACTTGACCGTGGCTAGCTGTGACGGCGTGGCCTTCCAGCCAACGATGGGATCGGCTTCGGGAACCGGCCCCGTGGGGCGTTCCTGCGTTTGCGAGGCGTACCACCAAACCATCGCTCCGATCCCGGCGAGCAGCATGATGACGCTCACGCCGGTCCAGACCACGGCCTCGCCGGTCGGGCGATTGCTGACCAGCGGCTCATGCGGCCAGTTGCTCGTGTAGGAAAGGTCGGCCCCAGGGCGGTTGGTGGACGCCGCCCAGGAGGTCCAGAAGAAGAAAGCGGCCAACTGGCGCAGCTTGTCCGGGTCGCTCTGCGCTCCTTTGGGGATGGCATAGTTCGTGTTGCCGTTGCCGAACACGTCGGCGTAGTGCCGCAGGTTCGACTCGAACGCCCTGGCTCGCACCGGGTCCACGGTGATCGTATGCTTGGCGGGATCGAACGTGTTCGTGCGCATCAGGCGTTCAAGACGCTTCTGAAGTTGGGCTTGCTGTTCTGGCTCGATCTGGTCGTATTCCTTCCGGTAGGTCGCCGTGGCCCAATCGTTGAGGATGAACACGCATTCCCGGTGCAGCCAGTCCGCCGACCAGTCCGGTGCGACGTAGCTGCCGTGGCCCCAAATCGACCCAACCTCCATGCCGCCCATCGCCTGCCAGACGTTCTGCCCTTTCCCGATGTCGCCGCCTGGGATGACCACCTGGCCGTCCGTGGCGACGACTTGATCCGGGATCGGCGGCTGTTCCTGGTAGATGCGGGTGCCGACCCAGCCAAGAACGGAGAAGGAAGCCAGGACCACGATGCCAAAGGCCAGCCAGAGTTTCTTCATGGACGCACTTCCTTCGAGTACCCGAACTCGACTTTATCGGTGCTATTTGAATGAGTACCGAACCGACCCGCACGAGCTACGCCCTTTGCTCAGGCCACGGAAACCAGCGCCGGGCTTTCCTGGTAGTGGCGGTTGATGAGGTCGTTTTGCAGCCAGAGCAACTTGCCAAAAGCCCGCAGCGTTCGGATTTCCTGCCCCCGCTCCAAGTTCAGGCTCAAAATCGTGTTGGTCAGGGCGTCGGCAACAAAGCCGAGCAGCGCATTCATTTGCACCAGGGGCACGGCGAGTTCTTTGGCCCCTGCCTTCGACGTGTGCATCTTCCCGACCGTATCGAGGTAGGCGACCATCTTCTCGTCGTAGGGTTTGCTGACGAGTGCAGTCAGGTAGCGGGCAAGGTGTTCCTTCCGGTAGCGAATCATCTCGTGGTCTTGGGTCACTTCATCGAGAGATTTCGGCACGACCCCTTCGTAGCCGGTCTGCCGAGGGAGGAAATGTCTCCAGGTGGCGTCGTAGCGGTAAAGTTGATCGTAGACGGCATTCACCAGCGCTGGTACGACCGGGGCGAGGGCGGACGCAGCGGCATGAATCGCAGCGATGTCCTCCGCACCAAATCCGATGAACTCGGACGTGTACCGGAAGCGATAGGTGAGGTCCGACTCAAGGCGTTTTTCGTTGACGTGAATCATCGGTGTTCCTCCAGGACATTCGGGTTGACGGCGGGCAGCCAAAGCCGGATAATTGGATAACGATGTCCAATTATCGACTAGAATACCGTGGCCGAACTGGATGTCAAGGTCCAGTTTTGCCGGTCGAGGAAAAAATCATGTTCTCGCAGACGGTCGAATACGCATTGCGGGCCGTCGTTCACCTGGCGGATCAAGCGCCGTCTCCTCGGACCACCGAGCAAATTGCGACGGCGACTCAGGTGCCCAAACCCTATATGTCGAAGGTGCTACAAGGCTTGTGCCATGCCAAGATCGTGCAGTCGAAGCGTGGTTTGGGCGGCGGCATGGTCCTGACGAAATCCCCGTCCGATTTGACGATTCTGGAGGTCGTCAATGCGGTGGAACCGATTGGCCGAATTCGAGAATGCCCGCTCGGATTGACGGCCCACGGCGTCCGTCTGTGCCCATTGCATAAACGGTTGGACAGTGCTTTGGCGATGGTGGAAGAAGCATTTCGGCAAACGACCTTGGCCGAGATTCTGGCCGAACCGACCGAAAGTTATCCGCTGTGCGATTTTCCGGGCAGAATCAGCCTGAAGTCGTGACAGACGGCTGGGACAACCTGGCAGCGGCTACAAGTTGTGATGAATCGTTGTGAAATCCGTCGAACGAATCCTTGTTTTGATGGCAGTGGTCATCGCCGTGTCCCTCGGCCTTGCCGGTGAGAAACGTCCGCTCCGGGATGGCTCAGACCGCATGGCCTACCTGAACAACGGCATCATCAAGGTCGGGGTGGACCTCGACAGGGGCGGGAGCATTGGCTTCCTCGCCGATGTCAGGAAGGGCGGCAACGTCGTCAACGTCCACGACCTGGGCCGGTGGATCGGCCAGTCGTACTACGCCGGCCCCAAGCCCTTCGGCACGGCGCACCCGGCCTGGAAGGACTGGCCCTGGAACCCGGTCAGCGCCGGCGACGTGTACGGCAACGCCTCGAAGCTGGTCGAGAAGACGAACGACGGCAAGACGCTCTACGTCAAGTCGGTCCCGATGCAGTGGGCCTTGAAGAAGGTGCCGGGTGACTGCACCTTCGAGACGTGGATCACGCTGGAGGGCCGCAGCGTCCGGGTCTGCAACCGCCTGACGAACCAGCGGAAGGACCAGAAGCAGTACCCGGCGCTGGACCAGGAGTTGCCGGCTGTTTACACCATCGGCAAGCTGCACCGTCTGATGACCTACACCGGCGACAATCCGTTCGCCGACAAGCCCCTCACGGAGATTCCCAGGCGACCGGCGAAGGACGGCAGGCCGCAGTGGGCGACGTTCTTCGCCACCGAGCATTGGGCCGCTCTCGTGGACGATGATGATTGGGGGCTGGGCGTCCTCCATCCCGATGTCGTTCGGTTCCTGGGCGGCTTCCACGGCAAGCCGGACACGGGTGGCCCCAACGACGATCCGACCGGCTACCTCGCCCCCGTGCGCCAGGAAATTCTCGACTACAACATCGTGTACGAATACCGCTACACGCTCGTCCTGGACTCCCTGGCGAACATTCGCCGGGAAGCCTCCAGGCAGCGTCCAAAAGTTGCGGTCCCGGACTACCGCTTTACGAAGGACCGCCAGCACTGGTGGCTCGTGAACGCCCAGGACACGGGCTTCCCGCTGAAGGATTGCTGGCGGCTGAAGGTCGAGCAGGACGATCCGCAGTTGTTCGGGCCTGAAAGGTGCTGGCAGGCGAAAGACGCCCCCACAATCTTCGTTCGGGCAGCTTACCGGACGACGAACAAGACCGCCGAGTTGTTTTGGGAAACCGCCGACAAGCCGGGGTTTCGTGGGGAACAGAGCGTGAAGTTCGCCATCGTACCGGATGGGAAGTTCCGTACCTACGAAGTGGACCTGTCCTCGTCGGCGACGTATCGAGGTACGATCAGGCGGCTACGGTTCGATCCCGTCGAAACGGGACGGCTCGGCGAGACGGTGGACGTGGAGTTCATCTCTGCCGAGAAGGAATAGGTTGAAGGAATGCACGATGATGGACCAGAAGACCGTCGAGAAGCTGGAAGAGAAGATCGAGGAATCTGTTGCCGAAGTCATCGTGAAGATGGGCCTGAAGAAGCTGCCGCTGCTCCCCTCACGATATACGATCCAGATGATGGCGAAGGCTGCCGTCGCCGTCTACGAAGCAGCGGTCGAGAATCAGCGACGAGAGGAATGAACATGCAGAAATCGGTTATCACGCTGGCCCTGGTCGGCCTGATGGCGCACTCGACATTCGCCCAAGACACGCCGAAGCAAGCCGATCCGCTCGGCCCCGGCGACCACACTCGCACGCTGATGATGGGTGAGCAAAAGCGCACTTACCTTGTCCACATCCCGAAGGGCTACGACCCGAAGAAGCCTGCGCCCGTACTCCTGGCGCTGCACGGGGCGGCGATGAATGGCTCGATGATGGTCTGGTTTTCGGGCCTCAACAAGACATCCGACAAGGAGGGTTTCATCGTCGTCTATCCCAGCGGCACCGGCACCGGCCCGTTCCTCACCTGGAATGCAGGCGGCTTCAAGGGCAAAAAGGCCGACGACGTGGCCTTCATCGGCAAGCTGCTCGACGACCTGGGCACCGTGGTCAAGGTGGACGAGAAGCGGGTCTACGCCTGTGGCATGAGCAACGGCGGGATGATGTGCTACCGCCTCGCCGCCGAACTGTCCGACCGGATCGCCGCCATCGCTCCCGTGGCCGGGACCATCGCCATCGAGGAGAGCAAGCCGAAGCGGCCCGGTGCCGGTCATCCATTTCCACGGAACGAAGGATACCCTCGTCCCGTTCGAGATGGTGAAGGGGAAGACGCCTGCTTTCATGAAGCTGAAGGGAGTTGAAGAGTCGGTGCAGACCTGGGTGAAGCTGAACGGCTGCGACGAGAAGCCCAAGACGGAAACGATCTCGAAGGACGGCGATGAAATGAAAGTGACCCGGAAGACCTACTGCGGCGGCAAGGACGGGGCCGAGGTCGTGCTGGTCGTCATCGAGGAAGGCGGTCACACCTGGCCCGGCCAGCAGCCGCCCGTGGGTTTCATCGGCAAGTCGGCCAAGAACATCTCGGCCAACGACCTGATGTGGGAGTTCTTCCAGAAGCACAAGTTGAAGTGACCCGTTCCCGGTGCTGCCACCCACTCTCGTACCCTTCGGGTGACGAACCCGCCGATGGCCTCGTGGATGGACGTGTATCTCGACCACGACGCCGACGACGTGGCTCAATGACCACGCCGCCGACGCCGTACTTCAGCGTAACGGCTCAACACGGCTTTGGAACCAGAGGTTGCCCGCCTTCGAGCAGGCTCTTGAGGTTGGACAGCACCGCAGGCCAGCCCCCGCTGATACCCGTGAAGAATTTGACATCCTTCTCGTCGAGTTCGTCGTGAGTGAGCGTCAGCTTCACCACTGGTCCGTGTTGTTCAAGCTGGAATGCGACACGGGTGAAATGCTCCGCACCCCCGGCCACTCGAAACGTGTAGGAAAGCAGGCGGGGCGGGTCGCATTGCAGCACTTTACCGTGCCAGTCCTTGTCAGCGACTCCATTGTGGATTTTGAAGGGTGAGCCAACTTTCCAATCAGACTCGATGCGACTGCCGAACCAATACTTCTCGGTGAAGTCGGCCTTCGTCAGCGCCTCCCACAGCTTTTCCGGGGTTGTGGCGATGTAGGTGACGTACACGAATTTCGGCTTACTCGTCGTTTCCATCGTTCTTTTCCTCCAGGATTTTCTTGAGTTGGTGAATCGCTTCCAGACGGTGGCGCTCGAACTTGTTGATCCAGCGTTCGTAAATTTCGTGGATCGGGACCGGGTTGAGGTAGTGCAGTTTCTCACGACCTTTTCGTACTGTGACAACCAGATTAGCTTCTTCCAGCAGGACAAGATGCTTTGTGACCGCCTGCCTTGTCATGTTCAGGTGTTCGCACAACGCCCCCAAAGTCTGCCCGTTGTCGGCGTGAAGCCGGTCGAGTAGATTTCGTCGGGTCGGGTCGGCCAGCGCCTTGAACACGTCGTCCATGTCGGTCGTCCTCTCCCAATAATATGCAACCATTTGGTTGCATGTCAAGGGCGGTCGCTGGGTTTTCGACTTTTCTTCATGGCCCTCTGCGGTGCAGCGGCTAGCCTCGCTACCCACCACATGCTGTTCGCAACGAGGCTGGAAGCCTACATCATCAGCAACTACGCTTAACGGGCTGAGGGTGAACCAGCAGTTGCCAAGCTGGACGGTGAACTCAATGAAAAAAAAGAGGCCAGCGCCTTGACAATGAACAGACAGGTCTGTATACTTTGAGCATGGGACGCACACGAGAGACTTCTGAAGCCCGCCAGCGCATCCTGGAAACCGCCGACCGGCTGTTCTACCAGGACGGCCTCCGGGCAGTCGGCATCGACCGAATCATCGCCGAGGCCGAAGTCGCCAAGATGAGCCTCTACAAGCACTTTCCGTCCAAGGACGACCTGATCCTAGCTGTTCTGAAATACCGAGAGCAAGGCGTGTTGGAGTTCTTCCGCTCGGCGATGGAGCAGCACGGCAAGAAGGCGAAGAACTCGTTGCGTGCCTTCTTCGCCGCCCTCAAGGAGTGGTTCGAGACGCCGGGCTTCCGGGGCTGCGCTTTTCAGAACGCCGCCGTCGAACTGGCCGATCCCGCCCACCCCGGCACGGAGTTCGTGCGGGGACACAAGGAGCGGTTCAGCGAGTTCCTGCGGGGTCTGGTCGAGGAAGCCATCGGAAAGTCGGCGGCGAAGGTGGCCCCCGCCGTGGCCCTGCTCGTGGAGGGGGCCGTCGTGACCGCCGTGATCCAGGGTTCGCCGGATGCCGCCGACGTGGCCCGTGACGCCGCTTTGAAGCTGGTGGCCGAGGAGAAAAGTGTGTAACTCTTCTCTCTTTTTGGCATCGTAAATACAGACCTGTCTGTATGTTTCTTGCCCCTGTCATCGCCCGTATGAGGAGTCTGAACATGGAACGAATCACTCCCGTCAACCTGCAAAACGTCCAGGGTCGAGCCAAGGAACTGCTCGACGCCGTGAAGGCCAAGTTTGGTATCGTTCCGAACTTGACCCGTGCGATGGCCGTTTCGCCGTCCGTCCTCGACGCCTACCTGGGATTCAGCGGCGCACTCAGCCACGGTGTTCTGTCGGCAAGGGTGCGAGAGCAACTGGCCCTGGACGTAGGCGAGGCGAACCACTGCGACTACTGCGTGTCGGCGCACTCGGCCATCGGCAAGCGGCTTGGGCTGACCGATCAGGATGTCCTCGACAGCCGGCGAGGAACGTCCGCCGATCCGAAGACCGACGTGCTGCTCCGCTTTGCCCGGACGGTGGTAGCGAAGAAGGGAGTGGTCGAAGATGCCGACATCGCCGCCGTGCGGGATGCCGGCTACGGGGACGCCGAGATCGCCGAGGTCGTGGCCCACGTCGCCCTGAACATTTTCACGAACTACTTCAACCATGTCGCCGGCACGGCCATCGACTTCCCCAAAGCACCGGCTCTTTCCGCCTGAGTGACGGCATTCGGCACGGCCTGCCTGTCGTGGCGGGCCGTGCCATTCGGAGGGTTTTCCATGCACCATTATCCGAGCGACATCGCCTTCAGCCCCGCCGTGAAGAACGTCCAGACGGCGAAAGGCTCACGAGCCAGTTACGCCAAGGTGGAACGCCGGGGCTGGCGAACCTGTGTGACGCCGGACCTGGCCGAGTTCCTGGCGGGGCTGGATATGTTCTACCTGGGCACTTCCAGCGCCGAGGGGCAGCCGTACATCCAGCATCGGGGCGGATCGCCCGGCTTCCTGAAGGTGCTGGACGACAAGACGCTCGCCTTCGCCGACTTCGGCGGCAATCGCCAGTACATCACGTTGGGAAACCTGTCCGAGAACCCGAAAGCGTTCATCTTCCTGATGGACTACGCCAACCAGCAGCGGGTCAAGCTGTGGGGCACCGCCAGGGTGGTCGAGGATGACGCCGAGTTACTGGAGCGGCTGCGTGACCCCGACTATCCGGGCAAGGTCGAGCGGGCCATCGTCTTCTCCATCCCGTGGCCGCTGGCATTCGGAAAAACCAGGCAAACCTGATTGCGAAGGTTTACTTTCGGAAAAGTCCGCATGGGTCAGTAACTGCCCCCAGCACATCCAGAAGCGGTTTTCGCAGCGAGAAGTCCAGCCGGTGATCGAGCAACTACAGCGCCGCATCAGCGAGTTGGAGGCGCAGTTGGCGCACCGGCAGGCCCAGGAGTCCATCCCGTCGCCCGCTTGAGACGGTCAACGCCCAGGCAGATACCTTCTGGTAGGGTGGTCGCCCAGGGGCGGCTGCCGACGACGGACCTTCCCTCACAAGGAGTTGAACATGACGATTCCAAAAGTAGCGTACCGCACCGTGAACATCGACAGCCTGGACATCTTCTACCGGGAGGCCGGCCCAAAGGACGGCCCGACGATCTTGCTCCTGCACGGCTTCCCGACTTCCTCGCATATGTTCCGCAACCTCATCCCGGCCCTGGCCGACGAGTTCCACTTGGTCGCCCCGGACTACCCCGGCTTCGGCTATAGTGCGGCCCCGCCCGTGGGCCAGTTCGACTACACCTTCGACAAGCTGGCCGACGTGGTGGAAAAGTTCACCGAGAAGGTCGGGTTGAAGAAGTACACGCTCTACGTCCAGGACTACGGCGCTCCAGTCGGCTACCGGCTGGCGGTCAGGCACCCGGAGCGTGTGACCGCCCTAGTGGTGCAGAACGGCAACGCCTACGAGGAGGGGCTGGACAACGATTTCTGGAAGCCGCTCAAGGCGTACTGGCAGGATCGCTCCGAGAAGAACGCCGAACCGCTTCGAGGTTTTCTCAAGCTGGAAGCGACCAAATGGCAGTACACGCACGGGGTCCGCAACGTGGAGGCAATCAGTCCCGACACCTGGACCATCGACCAGGCGCTTCTTGATCGGCCCGGCAATCAGGAGGTCCAGTTGGCGCTGTTCTACAGCTACGGCAGCAATCCGGCGCAGTACCCCCGCTGGCACGACTACTTCCGCCAGCACCAGCCGCCGACCCTCATCGTGTGGGGCAAGAACGACACGATCTTCCCGCCCGCTGGGGCCGAGCCGTACAAGAGGGACTTGAAGACCGTCGAGTACCACCTGCTCGACACCGGCCACTTCGCCCTGGAGGAAGACGGCGACCAGATCGCCGACCTCATGCGGCAGTTCTTGCGGAAGCACGCCGCCACGAAGTAGCGTCTTCTTCTCTCCGAGGATTCGTGGAGGAACCTGTCCATGCACTACGACTTCATCGCCATCCCGGACGCCGACGTGCCCCAGGCCGTCGAGCCGGTCTTCCAGCACGTCGTCACCACCTACGCCAGCGAGGCGAACAAGACCGTCAGCGTGTGGCGATCCGTGCCGGACGGGCTGCTCGACTTCAAGCCGCACGAGAAGACCAACCCGATCCGCACGATCCTGGTCCACCAACTTCTTTCGGAGCGGCGCTTCTTCGCTCAGTTCGTCGGCACCCAGGAGCCGCCCGTTGAAGAACTCCTCCCTCCTGGCGAGAAGCCCGTCGTTCAGGCGTACATCGAGAAGTACGTCTGGCTGGTGAAGCAACGGCTGCCGCAGTTGGCGCAGGGCACCGCCGCCTGGTGGCTGGAGAGCCGGCCCTTCTTCGGCGGCTTGCAACGGGAACGGATATGGGTGTTCTGGCGGCGGGTCTTGCACACCTGCCACCACCGGACCCAGGTGCAGACGTGGCTGCGGCTGGCCGGGCACGAGCCGGTCCCGGCCATCTACGGCCCTTCTGGCGACGTGAAGTGGGACGAGGCCGACCCCACCTACTCGCTGGAGGCGGCGAAGCGTGGCGGTTGATCGCCTACCTTGCTACGCCCGAATTGTCAAAGAATCGGCTTGACTCCTGCCGATAGTTGCATATACAATTAATGTGACAGCAAGGAGCCGCACGATCATGGACAAAGCCACGAACAGCAACATCGACACGATCTCCAAGACGTGCATCGCCGTGCGCCTGCGGCTGCTGAACCGGGTCGTGACGAACTTCTACGACGACGCCCTGCGCCCGCTGGGCCTGAAGGTCAGCCAGTTGAACATCCTGATCGTGACCGCCCGCCTCGGCCTCGCCCGGCCCGCCCAGGTCTGCGAGATTCTGCAACTCGATGCGTCCACCCTGAGCCGCAACGTCAAGCCGTTGCAGGCCCACGGCTGGCTGGAGGTCGTGCCGGAAGAAGATGCCCGTGCCCAGCCCTTCCGCTTAACGTCCCAGGGAAGGCGGCTGATCGAGAAGGCGGTGCCGGCCTGGGAGCAGGCCCAGCGCCAGGCCACCGAACTGCTGGGGAGCGAAGGGGTTGCCTTGCTCGACAAAGCCGCCAAGAAGGTGGGCGGGCCGGGTGGCAAACGCTGATCCGTCCGGTGTTTTTTTCGAGACATGGTTGCATATACAAATACAAGGGGCGTCATCATGAACCTCGCCGAACATCCGACCGTGCGGCGCTTCCACGAAAACCAGGAGAAACGCCCCGGCATCGCCGAGCCGCCAAAACCCCTTGATGCGGCCTGGCTCCGTCAGCTTTGCCTCGACTGCGGGGCCGACGACGCCGGGCTGGTCGAAATCAGCCGTCCCGCCCTGGACGACCAGCGAGGCGACATCTTGCGTGTGTTTCCTGCGACCAAGACGCTCCTCAGCTTCGTCTGTCGCATGAACCGGGAGCCGATCCGCAGCCCCGCCCGCTCGGTGGCGAACCTCGAATTCCACCACACCGGAGATCACGTCAATGAGATCGCCCGCAAGATCGTGGCGACCCTGGAGCGCCAGGGCGTTCGGGCGCTGAACCCGGCGATGGGCTTCCCGATGGAGATGGATCGCTTTCCGGGTGGCAAGATTTGGGTGGTGTCGCACAAGCCGGTCGCCGTCGCTGCTGGCCTGGGGCACATGGGCATTCACCGCAACGTCATCCACCCCAGGTTCGGCAACTTCATCCTGCTGGGGACCGTCCTGATCGGTGCCGAAGCAACCGCCTACGACCAGCCGATCTCGTACAACCCGTGCCTGGAATGCAAACTCTGCGTGGCGGCGTGCCCGGTCGGAGCCATCGCCCCGAACGGAGACTTCAACTTCTCGGCCTGCTACACGCACAACTACCGGGAGTTCATGGGCGGCTTCACCGATTGGGTCGAGCAGATCGCCGACAGCAAGGACGCCCTGGACTACCGCAAGAAGGTGTCCGACCCGGAATCGGCGTCGATGTGGCAAAGCCTCTCCTTCGGGCCGAATTACAAGGCGGCGTACTGCCTGAGCGTCTGCCCGGCTGGGGAAGAGGTCATCGGCCCCTATCTCACCGACAAGGCCGGGCATCTGCGGGAGGTCGTTCGTCCGTTGCAAGAGAAGCAAGAGACGGTTTACGTCGTTCCCGGCTCGGACGCCGAGGAGCATGTGGCCCGCCGCTTCCCCCTCAAGACGATCAAGCGAGTCGGGAACGGACTGCGGCCTCCGGACCATCCAGCGCTTCTTGTCGGGCTTGCCTCTGGTGTTTCAGCCAGGAAAGGCGGCGAAGTTGAACGCCGTCTATCACTTCACCTTCACCGGCAAGGAGGAAAAACAGGCGACTGTCACGATCCGGAACGGCACCTTGCAGGTCCAGGACGGTCATCAGGGCGAGGCCGACCTGCGAGTGACCGCCGACAGCGAGACATGGCTGGGCTTCCTGGCGAAAGAGCGAAGCCTGCTGTGGGCCTTGCTGCGCAGGCGCATCCGCATCAAGGGGTCGCCGAAGCTGCTCGTGGCCTTCGGCAAGTGTTTTCCGTCATGAGAGAGCGTTTCGCCCTCGGTTTCAACCAAATTCATCAACACAGGAGCAAGACATGAACACGTTCACGAACAAGGTCGTCGTCGTCACGGGCGGCAACAGCGGGATGGGCCTGGCAGCCGCCCAGGAGTTCAGCCGGCGTGGTGCCAAGGTCGTCATCAGCGGTCGGGACGAGAAGACGCTGGCCGCAGCCGCAGCGTCCATTGGCGGCGACACGCTGGCCGTGCGTGCGGACGTGGCTCGGCTCGGTGATCTCGACGATCTCTTCGCCCGCACCAAGAAGAAGTTCGGCTCCATCGACGTGCTGTTCGTCAAACGCCGGGATCGCCAAGTTCGCCCCGTTCGAGCAGACCACCGAGGCGATGCACGACGAAATCCTGGACATCAACTTCAAGGGGGCATTCTTCACGGTCCAGAAGGCGCTGCCGCTGCTCAAGGACGGCGGGGCCATCGTCATCAACACGTCCGTCGCTGCCGGGAAATCCATGCCGAACGGCAGCGTCTATGCGGCGAGCAAGGCGGCGCTGCGGTCGCTGACCCGGACGCTGGCGGCGGAACTGCTCGGTCGAAGAATCCGGGTGAACGCCGTCGCTCCCGGCCCGATTGCAACGCCCATTTTCGGCAGGAACGACGCCACCCCCGAAGCGGCGAAGCAGTTGGCGGACGGCTTCGCCCAGCATGTGCCCATGAAGCGCCTGGGTGAGTCGGAAGAGGTCGCCAAGGCCGTGATCTTCCTCGCCTCCGACGATGCGTCGTACATCACCGGCGTCGAACTCAACATCGACGGCGGCATGGGCCAACTGTGAGCGACCGAAGCATCCCCGGAAGCAGAATTCTCCTGCCGAGTTTTCAGCGGTCATGGACGAATCGGTTCGATTCTGAAAGGAGAGAAACGATGCTGAACGACAAGACGGTGCGGGGCACCAACTTCACCTGTGTCCACGCCGGCCCGAAGGAGGGATGGACGGAATTCCGCCTGGAGCCGCCCGACGTTCCAAGGCCAGCCAAGGGCAAGATGTTTCTGCGGAACCTCCTGGGGTCGGCGGGCCTGGAAATGTCGCTGAACGTGGTCCCGCCCGGCAAGGGCATTCCCTTCCTGCACAAGCACCAGCAGAACGACGAAGTTTACGTCATCGTCGGAGGCCGGGGCCAGTTTCTCGTGGATGACGAGTGCATCGACGTGGCGGAAGGCTCGGCCCTGCGCCTCGGCCCGACTGGCGGCACGGGCCTGGCGGAACAACTCCGATGCGCCGTTGTACTTCCTGTGCCTCCAGTACCGG
>CAVVPN010000011.1:0-2348269 GCA_963750165.1 uncultured Gemmataceae bacterium
GAGCTAGTGCTCTAGCCAGCTGAGCTAAGCGCCCTTTCTTTCATTAGGTTAGGGCTCCGTCTCCCCACCGTCAAGGCCAACGGCTCGGAGGGGGTGAAGGGGTGAGGGGGTGAAACACAGGACCGCCGCTGTCTGTTACCCCTTCACCCCCTCACCCGTTCACCTTGTCACCGTCCGGCCGCCTTGGCTACCATACAGGGGAGAAGGAATCGTTAGCGCCCCAGGTACGTCTAAAGTGGAGAAAACCCATGCGCATCCTGTTCCTTGGTGTCGTGCTCGTGCTGGCCGGCGCCGCGCCGGTTCGTGCCGGCGAACCCAAGCTGACGCCGTTGCAAGCGCTCGGCGACATCACCGGCGACGACGCCATCAACGCCCGGTACAGGGAGTTGGTGCGCCAGCCCGCCGCCGCCAAGAAGCTCATCACCGAGGGACTGAAGGCCCTCGCCAAGAAGCAGCCGCTGGACTTCAACGGCGCTTACCTGCTGGCCCAGACCGCCGCCAAGCTCAAGGACCGCAAGGCCGCCGAGGCCTTCTTCCGCGTCTGCACCGAGCAGGCCGTCAAACTCCAGAGCAAGAATAAAATCCTCGTCTCCTACGGCGGCCTGATCGACCTGTTCTTCAACAACAAGAAGTACGCCGAGAGCGCCCGCGTCTGCCGCGAACTGCTCGAACTCAAGGTGGACGACGGTAAGCCACGCCACTACCTCATGGAGTTCAATGACCCGGTGAAGGGCGCGTACTTCGACGAGCTGGAGAAGTACGACCCGCTGGCGCCGCTGCGGCCGGGCGTCCATCGACTGCTGATTCAGTCAGTCGCCAAGCAGGGCAAGATCGACCAGGCCCTGAAGATGGTGGACAACCTGGTGCGCGAGGACAACACGTGGGAGAACCTCGAACTCAAGGGCATGGTGCTGCGCGAGGCCAACCGCGACGCCGAGGCCGCCAAGGTCTACGAGGAGGTGGTTGACCTGATCGGCAAGGACCAGACCCTGACGCCCAAGGGCCGCGATTTTTACGCCGACCGCTACCGCTACCTGCTCAGCGGCATCTACGTCGATGCGAACCAGATCGACAAGGCCGCGGACGTGCTCAAGGACCTGATCAAGCGGCACCCTGACGAACCCGGCTACTACAACGACCTGGGCTACATCTGGGCGGATCGCGACGTGCACCTGGCCGAGTCGGAGCGAATGATCCGCAAGGCCCTGGAGCTGGACCGCGCCCGGCAGTTGAAGAAGAACCCCAATCTCAAGGACGACGAGATAAAGGGCAACGGCGCCTACCTGGACAGCCTGGGCTGGGTGCTGTTCAAGCTGAAGAAGTACAAGGAGGCGAAGGTCGAGTTGCTCAAGGCGGTCAAGGACGAGGACGCCCAGCACCTGGAGATTTACGACCACCTGGGCGACGTGTACCTGGCCCTGGGCGAGCGCGCGGCGGCGCGGAAGGCGTGGCAGCGCGGCCTGGCGGTGGCCAGCGACAGCCGGCGCGATCAGCAGCGCAAGGCCGAGGTTGAGAAGAAGCTCGAAAAGTTCAAGTAGGCATCGGAGCGGTTCGCCGCGCCGTAGCATACGGGAGCGCCGGATTCGCCAACACTGGCGGCTCTGGCGGCCCGGGGTCGGGCGCGTGGTTTTGCAGGAAAGAACAGCATCAGCGCCCGTACCACGCCACCAGCCGCGGCAGTTCGCCGCGCCGCGCCAGCGTCCGCTGGACGAAGCGCACGCGCCGCGTGGCGAACACCGCGTTGTAGCCGAAGTGGTCGTCCACCAGGTTCAGCGCCTGGGCGACCGCGGCCGCGCGCGGCTGCGTCGGGATTGCCCGTGTCAGCCACAGAGCCACCGGCAGCGTTAGCGCCAGCGCCTCGAAGCCGTCCCAGAACGGCAGCCCGAAGTGCGTCGAACCGCAGAATTGCAGCGATCCCACCTTGACCACGAGGTAGCGCTCCAGCACCTCCTCGGCCGCGGCGGACAGCGGCGCGGTGTTCGCCTCCACGTCGGCGAAGGTCACGGGCCCGAGCCGGGCGTTGATGCGCGGCACCGAACCGCGGCCCAGGGCGAACCGCCAGCCGGCGCGCAGCAGTGCCCAGCGGCTGTGCGTCGCGGCGCCGCGCTGTTCACCGCGGTCCTTGCGGCCATAGATCGCCAGCAGCTGGCGGAACAGCAGTCGGCCGACAGCGCCGGGCGGCGGCACTTCCGTGGGGTCGCGTGGCACCTCCGCATCCAGGCCGGCGCAGACCACGCTGAGGAAGTCTACCAGCCGGCCGCCGGTCACCTTGTCGAAACGCGCCTGCCGGCACAGTTCCACGAGGGCCAGGCACTTCCGCAGCCGGCGTTCCACCCGGTCGCGGCGGTCGCGCAGAAGGGCGAGCAGCGGTGGCACGAACCGGAGCAGGTCCGGCCAGTCCAGCTGAAGACCGGCTTGCAGCGGTGGCGGCGGCTGCGTCCGGGCGTCGGTGTGCTCATATTCTTCGATGAGCCGGCCATGGCGGGTCAGTTCCTGTTCGTGATCGCTCAGGGGCCGGCCGCGGTCGTCGGCGGCGGAGGGGCAGGCGTAGCGCAGGCCGACGCGCCAGTGGTCGCCGGCCGGCACCAGTACGAACGGGAACAGCCGGCACGCCAGCGGCTTGGCGTCGGCACCGAAGCGCTCGTGAATCCGGCAGCGGTTCTTTTCGGACAGGAACACGCAAGCGCCGTCCGGCCGTTGCTGCAAGACGTGGCCGCGCGCCCACCAACCGTGGCGGCGCACCACCAACGGCTGTCCGGCCAGCGCCGGTTCGCCGCCCCAGTCCTGGGCGCGGAGGCGCTGCCGTTCCTCGTCGTTGACCGGCACCTGGGTCTCGCGGCAGCAGTTGCTGCAACTGTGGCAGTCCCAGTGCTGCACGACAGGCAGATGGCGGACGGGCATTGACATGGTGGATCTCGCTTCCGTGGTGCAGGCGGCCCGCCTGCGGAACTGGAATGCAGGCGGGCCGCCTGCACCACGGATATTCTACTCACGCCGCCTGCCGATCAGAGGGTTCGTCCGACCGCACGGCCGGCGCCAGCCGTTCGCCGCACAGCCAGGCGCGCAACCGCACCGCCGCGCACAGCGCCAGGAACGCCAGGATGGTCGCCAGAGCCACGGGAAACATCGCCGGCAAGCCGCCCCAGTCCATGCAGTCCATCGCGTAGCCCATCACCACCGGCCCCACCAGGCAGCCGACGCACTCGATCGCCAGATACCAGGCGTTGGCCCGATCCAGCAGCGCCTCGGGCACGCGCTCGCCCAGCAGCGCCAGGCCCAGCGGATAGAACGCTCCGGAGCAGGCCCCCACCAGCAGCAGCCAGACCACCAGCCACGCCGACGGCGGACACAACGGCAGCGCCACCAGAGCGACCACCACCACCGCGTAACAGCCCAGCAGCACCGCCGACCGGCCGAAGCGATCCGCCAGAAAGGCCACCGGAATCTGGAACGCCAGCACGCCGATCATGGTGGCGCTCGTCAGCCAGCCGACCTGATCGTCCGACAGGCCCTGCGACAGCAGGTACAGCGACAGGAATGCGATCATGCCGCCTTCGAGAAAGCCCTGGTTCCACGCCGAGCCGAAGCTGAGCAGGTGCTTGCCGAGTGGCAACGGTTCGCGGCTGATCGCGGCGGGCGGCACCTCACGCGGCCGCGGCAGCCAGCCCCAGATGGCGACACCCGACAGCGCCGCCGAGGCGCCGCCGACAGTGAACGCCAGGTACGCCGCGTCGTGGTACAGGTGCAGGCCGAGCCAGTTGCCCAGCGCCCAGCCGAGCGTGATCGCCACCGCGTAGTAAGCGAAGTGACGCGCCCGCAACTCGGGCGGCGAGTCACGGTTGACGTAGGTTTCCAGCGGGATCAGGCTCATGGCGCCCGCGACACCGTTGAGCAACCGGGCGCCGAACCACCACGCCAGGCCGCCGCCCAGGGGGAACGCGGCCACGCTCAGGCCACTGAGCAGCATGCCGACGGCGGTGCAGTTCTTGCCACAGCGGCGCATGAGCCACGGCACGCCCAGCGCCGCCAGGGCCATGCCGGTGTAGTAGATTCCCGTGTTCCAGCCGATGACGTTCTTGGCACAGCCGGCCGCGTTGAGCCACAGCGACGCCAGTGGCGCCCCCAGGCCGAAGCTGAACGCCCAGCCGGCGCTGGTCGCGCAAATGAGCGCGAGCGTCCGGCGGGACGTGTGGATGGTCTGAACCATCGCGCTACCCCCTCGCATTGTGCAGGCATTGGGTCGGGGGATATAGCGGAGGGCGCGCGTTGTGTCCAGAGGAGAAATGGCGGTGGCATGTTTGGGTCGCACACGCTGGCTCTGGGGCAACCGCTTCCCACGTTGCCGTTGTGGTTGACCGAAGACCGCGGCGTCCCGCTCCACCTCGAACAGAGCTACGAACGGGCCTGCAACGACCTGTGGATTGCCTGAATCCGGCAACCTGAAATTCTGACCATTTTGCGCGAGACAAACGCCCCCGGCCGGGGTATAAATAAGAAAGTTTAGTGCCTGCCTGCTCTCCCCACCCTCCCGTGATCGGCCGCCGCTGCGGCCCCTGCCCGGAGTTTGTGTACATGGGTTACCGCCATTCCCTGCTGGTCGCCTTGCTGGTGCTGCCGCTGTTCGCGCTGGCCCAGGGGGCTCCGCAGAAGCAGGAGCCGCCCAAAAAGGTCACTGCCGCCGGCAAGCTCTCCTATGCGAAGGATGTGCGGCCACTACTCGACAGCTACTGCATCAGCTGCCACGGCGGCCTCAAACCCAAGGGCGGCCTCAACCTCGAAAAGTTCAAGGACGAGGCGGCCATCCTCAAGAACCCGCAGTTCTGGGAGAAGGTCGCCCACCAGATTCGCAGCGGTGAGATGCCGCCCGCCGGCCGCAAGAAGCCGCCGCTCGACGAGCAGGAACGTCTGCTCACCTGGATCGACACGCAGGCGTCCGGCCTCGACTGCACCAAGAAGCGCGACCCCGGCCGCGTCACCCTGCGCCGCCTCAACCGAAACGAATACAACAACACCATCCGTGATCTCGTCGGCGTCAAGTTCCGGCCCGCGGACGATTTCCCCTCCGATGATGTCGGCTACGGCTTCGACAACATCGGCGACGTGCTCACCATGTCGCCGCTGCTGCTGGAAAAGTACCTGACCGCCGCAGACAAAATTCTCGAGGAGGCGTTCAAGTCGCCCGAGCTGCGCAAGCGCATCCTGATCGCGGAACCCAAGGGCAAGGACACGACCGATGCGGCCCGGACCATCCTCAGTCAGTTCGTCAAGCGCGCCTACCGCCGGCCGGTGACGCCGGACGAACTGAACCGTTTGCTCAGGTTCGTCGATCTGGCGCAGAAGAACGGCGACAGCTTCGACAAGGGCATTCAGCTGGCGCTGAAGGCGTCGCTGGTGTCGCCGCACTTCCTGTTCCGCGTCGAGCGCGACCTGCGGCTCAAGGGCGAGGAAACCACTCACCGCATCTCGCAATATGAGCTGGCGTCGCGGCTGTCGTATTTCCTGTGGAGCAGCATGCCGGACGACGAGTTGTTCGACCTCGCCGGTAAGGCCCAGCTGCGCGACCAGCTTGACGCTCAGGTGAAGCGCATGCTGCGCGACCCGAAGGCCCGGACGCTGGCGGAAAACTTTGCCGGTCAGTGGCTCAACCTGCGCATGCTGGCGACCGCCGCGGTCGATCCGGGCGCCTTCCCGAAGTTCGACGAAAAACTGCGGCGGGCGATGATCCGCGAGACGGAACTGTTCTTCGACGCCATCGTCAAGGAGGACCGCAGTCTCCGCGATTTCCTGGACGGCGACTTCACGTTCATCAACGAACGGCTGGCGAAGCATTACGGCATCGCGGGCGTCAAGGGCGAGCAGTTTCAGCGTGTGTCCCTCAAGGGGACGGAGCGGTTCGGCGTGCTGACGCAGGCGAGCATCCTGACGCTGACCTCGAACCCCAACCGCACGTCGCCGGTCAAGCGCGGCAAATGGGTGCTGGAGAACATTTTGAACGCCCCGCCGCCGCCGCCGCCGCCGAACGTGCCGGACCTGGAAGAGGCCCCCGGCGTCGAGTTGAAGGGCTCGCTGCGGAAGCGCATGGAGCTGCACCGCAGCAAGGCCGATTGTGCGGTCTGCCACAATCGTATGGACCCGATCGGCTTCGGCTTCGAGAATTACGACGGCATCGGCACCTGGCGGACGATGGACGGCAAGTTCAAGATCGACCCGTCCGGCGTGCTGCCGAGCGGCCAGAAGTTCCAGGGCCCGCGCGAACTGGTCAAGATTCTCAAGGCCCGGGACGCGGAATTTCGGCGCTGTTTGGCCGAGAAATTGCTAACCTATGCCCTCGGACGTGGGTTAGAATATTACGACCGCTGTGCCGTTGATGACATTTGTGCAGTGGTGGCGCGTAACGACAACCGCTTTTCGAGCCTGGTGCTGGCGATCGTGCATAGCGAACCGTTCCAGTTCCGGCGCGGCAAGCGCTAAACTCGTGGGGCAGGCTGGAAAGCCTGCCCCACGAAGAATTCGCCCGAAACCTTGCCTCCCTGGCGGTGTTGAAGGGTCAACACCCGATTGTGCTGTAACCGAGGATCCCCATGACGAAGAACCTGCTCCTGGACCGACGGACACTGCTGAAGGGCCTGGGCGTGAGCATCGCCCTGCCGGCCCTGGAAGCGATGGCGCCCTCCCTCCTCCGCGCGAGCACCACCGCCGCGACGGCCACCCCGCCGCGCCGCCTGGCGTTCGTCTACGTCCCCAACGGCGTCAACATGCAGACCTGGACGCCGACTACCCTCGGCAGCAATTTCGCGCTGACTCCCACTCTCGAACCGCTGGCCCCGTACCGCGATTACCTGACGGTCATGAGCGGCCTGACCTGCGACAAGGCGCGAGCCAACGGCGACGGCCCCGGCGACCACGCCCGCGCCATGTCCGCGTTTCTCACCGGCAGCCAGCCGCGCAAGACCGCCGGCGCTGACATCCGCGTCGGCATCTCCGTCGATCAGGTGGTGGCGCAGCGCCGCGGTAGCGAAACCCGCTTCCCATCGCTGGAGGTCGGCTGCGATGGCGGTCGCCAGGCCGGCAACTGCGACTCCGGCTACAGCTGCGCTTACTCCTCGAACCTGTCGTGGCGTTCCCAATCGACGCCGGTGCCCAAGGAAGTCAACCCGCGGGCCGTCTTTGACCGCCTGTTCGCCGGCCCGGTCGCCGGTGAGGCCGAGCAGGCCCGCCTGCGCCGCGAGCGCTACAACCAGAGCATTCTCGACTTCGTGAACGAGGACGCCAACCAGCTCATGGGCCGGCTCGGCACCAACGACCAGCGGCGCATGGACGAGTACCTGACCTCGCTGCGCGAGGTCGAGCGGCGCATCACGGCCTCCACCGCCGGCCAGAGCACCATCCGCCCCGGCACACCGCGGCCGACCGGCGTGCCGCGCGACTTCGGCATGCACGCCCGGCTGCTCGGCGATCTGCTGGCGTTGGCCTTCCAGGCGGACCTGACGCGCGTGGCCACCTTCGTGATCGCCAACGAGGGCAGCAACCGCAACTACCGCCTCATCGACATTCCGGACGGCCATCACGACCTGTCGCACCACCAGAACAACGCCGGCAAGCTGGACAAGATTCACCGCATCAACCGCTTCCACATGCAGCAGTTTGCGCACCTGCTGAGCAAGCTGCACCAGGTGCGCGAGGCCGACGGCAGCCGGCTGCTGGACAACGTCATGATCGTCTACGGCAGCGGCAACGGCGACGGCAACCGTCACAACCATGACGAGCTGCCGATCCTTCTGGTCGGCAAGGGCGGCGGCAGCGTCACGGCTGCCCGGCACATCCGCTACCCGCGCAACACCCCCATCTGCAACCTGTACATGTCACTGCTGGAGCGCATGGGCTGCCCGGTGGAGCGCTTCGGCGACAGCACTGGCCGGCTGCCCGGGTTGACTTGAGCCAGGCCGCGACCGATTCCCGACCAATGCGGAGCGCTCCCGGGGTGCCTGGGAGCGCTCCTTTCGTTTGAATGAGCCACTCGGACAAGAACCGCTTGCGGCAAGCGAACCCGTGCGTTAATCTAGGGGAGTCACCAGGACTTTGCGGTTATGGAGGGCCGCACTTTTCCCCACGTCCGCAGCCCAACTCCGGGCCGTCGCGGACGGTCGCATCACTACCCTTCCAACGTGAGGCACAGGACACCATGAAACAATTTGCGTGGGTCGCCCTCGCCGCGGCGCTATTGCTGGCCGGCTGGATGGACAGTCCGTTCCGCGGCCAGGCGCAGCCGAGCCAAACGACCAGTTCCGCCAAGACCACGGCCAAGGACGACGGCACTCCGAAACTGCCGGACTTCGACAAGCTCGTCAAGGGGGCCAAGGAGCACGACGGCCTCTTCAAACTCTACGAGAAAGGCGAGAACGTCTACGCCGAGATCAAGCAGAGTCAGTTCAATCGGCCGCTGCTGGCACCCATCGCCATCGCTCGCGGCAGCGGCCTGGGCGGCTACACCCTCAACTTCGACGAGCAATGGGTGCTCGTCTTCAAGAAGGTCAGCGACACCAAACTGCACCTGATCCGCCGCAACGTCCACTTCAAGGCCGCCGCCGGCTCACCGGTCGCCAGGGCCGTTGAAACGACCTACACCGATTCCGTGCTGATGGCCATCCCCATCAAGAGCGTCAACCACAGCCGGCAGTCGGTCCTGATCGATCTGGGCGACATTTTCATGACCGACTTCGCCGACCTGGGCTTTGGCAGCTTCGACCGCAGCCGCAGCACCTGGGGCAAGATCAAGGCGTTCCCGCGCAACATCGAGGTGCAGGTACAGGCAACGTTCAGCGGCGGCCGTTACTTCTTCTGGGGGGACGACAGCAACATCGATTCGCGCGGCCGAACCATTGTGATGCACTACGGCCTGGTCGAGCTGCCCGAGAGCGGCTACACGCCGCGCCTGGCGGACGACCGCGTTGGCTACTTCCTGAGCGTCACGAAGGATTTTTCCAGCGACAGCAAGGACACCAACTTCCTGCGCTACGTCAACCGCTGGCGGCTGGAGCGGGCCGACACCGACCCCAAGCACAAGAACAAGCTGAGCGTGCCGAAGAAGAAGATCATCTTCTGGATCGAGAACTCGGTGCCGTTCGAGTACCGCGCCTACGTCCGCGAAGGCATTCTGGAGTGGAACAAGGCGTTCGAGAAGATCGGCTTCCGCGACGCCATCGAGGTGCGGCAGCAGGAGGGCGAGGAGTTTGACCCGGAGGACATGAACTACAACACCTTCCGCTGGATCACGACCGGCGGCGCTTTCGCGATGGGCCCGTCGCGGGCCAACCCGTTCACCGGCGAGTTGCTCGACGCCGACATCATCTTCGACGCCGACATGGTGCGCTTCTGGAAGCTGGAAGCGAAGCTGATGGGCGCCGGCACCACGTCATTCATGGACCACCCGAGCCCGATCATGGCGATCAAGCAGGGCCACGGCCTGATGCCGCCGCCGGGCAAGGGCGGCAACGCCCTCAGCTGGGACAAGCGCGACCAGCACCACGAACCCGGCGTGCCGCCGCATGACCCACGGATGAAGCTGTGGGCGATCCAGCACGGCATCTGCCAGTGCGCGGCGCGGATGAAGTACGAACTGGGGCTGGCGGCCATGACGCTGGCGGCGCGCGGCCAGGTCAAGGGCAACGATGGCGTCCCGGAGGAGTTGATCGGCCAGGCCATCAAGTCGGTGGTGATGCACGAGGTCGGCCACACGCTGGGGCTGCGGCACAACTTCAAGGCCAGCACGATGCTCAAGAACGAGCAACTGCACGACAAAACCATCACGTCCAAGCTGGGCCTGTCCGGTTCGGTGATGGACTATTTGCCGGCGAACCTGGCGCCCAAGGGCACCAAGCAGGGCGACTATTTCACGACGACGATTGGGCCGTATGACTACTGGGCGATTGAGTACGCCTACAAGCCGCTGTCGGGCGGCACCGAGGGCGAGTACGCCAGGTTGCAGGAGATCGCCAACAAGGGGGCGCTGCCGGGCCACGACTACGGCACCGACGAGGACCTGTTCGCCAGTGCCGACCCGCACATCAACGCCTTCGACCTCGGCTCCGACCCGATGAAGTACGGCATGGACCGCATGCGTCTGGCCGAGGAGCTGCTGAAAACGCTGTCCGACAAGACGGTGGAGAAGGGCGAGGGTTATCAGCGAACGCGGATGGCGTTCATGATGCTGCTGGGCGAGTACGCCAACGGGGCGTACCTGCTGTCGCAGTTCGTGGGCGGCGAGCACATCCACCGCGACCACCGTGGCGACCCCAAGGGCCGCGACCCCTTCCTGCCGGTCAAGGCGGACAGGCAGCGCAAGGCGCTGGCGTTCCTGCAGGAGCACATCCTGAGCGAAAAGTATTTCAAGTTCTCGCCGCAGTTGCTGCGGCGGCTGGCGGCGGATCGCTGGATGCACTGGGGCAACCAGGGCACGTTCTACTCGGTGGACGTGCCGGTGAACCAGTACGTGCTGTCGATCCAGCGCGTCGTGCTGCGGAACCTGCTGGACGCGGGCACGCTGACGCGCATCCAGAACAACGCCCTGAAGGTGGACAACGGCGAAAAGCCGCTGACGCAGGCGGAGGTGTTCCGCACACTGACGGAGGGCATCTGGAGTGAGTACCCGGTCAAGGGCGTGGCCGAGGGCAAGGCCGGCGAGTCGTCGGTGATCCGTCGCAATTTGCAGCGGCAGCACGTCAAGGACCTGTCGAACATCGTGCTGGGTCAGCGCAGCAGCGGCTTCCTGTTCTACTTCGGCCCGAGTGTGCCGATGCCACCGGACGCGCGCAGCCTGGCACGGCACCACCTGAAGGAGCTCCAGCAGCGCATCGACCACGCGCTGAAGGACAAGGGCATGGCCGCGGATGACCTGATCACAACGCGGGCGCACCTGGAGGAGTGCCGCGAGCGCATCGGGCGCGTGTTGACCGCGTCGTTGCAGGTGAACGATTGACATCGGCGTCAATAGTCATTAGTCCTTAGTCATTAGTGAACAGGGTTGAAGCGTCTGGCGTTTCTCCCAGCGCTTCAACCCTGTTCACTAATGACTAAGGACCAATGACTATTTAGGAGGACAGCGATGTACGACATGAAGAACCTGACGAAGCTCAAGAAGCTGGGCGAGCTGGCCCCGGACGCCTGGAAGGGGTTCGTGGCGTTCGACGAGGCGGCGTTCAAGGACGGAGCGATTCCGCTCAAGTACAAGGAACTGATGGCGGTCGCGGTGGCGCTGACGACGCAGTGCCCGTACTGCATCGAGATTCACGCCAAGAAGGCGAAGAAGGCGGGCGCGACCGAACAGGAGCTGGCGGAGACGACGCTGATCGCGGCGGCGCTGCGGGCCGGCGGCGCGGTGACGCACGGCACCCACACGCTGGAATAGGACTTCCTTGTAACAACGATGGCCAAGAAAAAACCCGACCCGCAGGCCGTGGCGCTGGAAGCGCTGGCGCAGTGCTGGCCGACCCGACGCCGCGGCCGCTGCTCGGCACCGCGAAGGTGCCCGGCTACTTCAAGGGCTCAACACAGCCGGTCAAGGAGGCGGCTCTGCTGTGCCGGGACCGCGGCTGGCTGCTCGGGACTGGCGCGTTCAGCGGCAAGGGCAAGTCCAAAAAGGAACTGTACCGCCTGACCGCGGCGGGTGTGCGGGCCGCCCTGGAGCAGAGCCCGACGCTGCATCTCGTGCAGGGCGTCGCCGCCGCTGTGACCCGGCAGGTCCAGACCCTGACCGACCAGCAGCAGGCACTGACCCAATTGCGCGCCGAGGTCGGCCCCTTGCAGGAAGCGGTCGCCGCCCTGGCGCGGCGCGTCGAGCCGCCGTCGTTGGAGGAGATCGCCCGCCGCCTGACATCCCCCCCGGCCCCGGCACCCGTCGCACCGCCCATGGATCCGTCCGCCTGGCTGGAGCGGATCGTCGCCCTGGCGGAGCAGCAGCGGACGAGCGACCGGCACCTGCCGCTGAGCTTGCCCGAGGTGTATGAGCAGCTGCGGCCGCTCCGCCCCGGCCTGACGCTGGGCCAGTTCCACGACGGCCTGCGCACACTGCGCGAGCAGGGCCGCATTCGCCTGCTGCCATTCACCCGCGCCTACGCCACCATCCCCGACCTGCGCAACGCCCTGTTCCTCGATGGCGAGGTGATGTTTTATGTTGAGACTGCGACGTGAATTGATAGTGTAAGTCATTTCTGAATTTTTGTTTGCGACTTCGCAGCTCGACGGGACTGGTTTTTTTATTGGTGTCGGCCGCCGCGGCGAGTCTAATACGGCCATCGCCGGAACCACAACCTTTGAGGAGAACGAACGATGACACTGCGCATGGCGCTGGGCCTGACCCTGTTGCTGACGACGGTGACCGTCAGCCACGCTCAGGATAATCAGCCGCCGGACGGCTTTCGAGCGCTGTTCAACGGCAAGGACCTGACCGGCTGGAAGGCCACCGGCAAGATGGAGGTCTGGGGGACGGAAAAAGGCGTGCTGTACGTCGAGAAGGGCGGCGGCGGCTGGCTGATGACCGAGAAGGAATACGGCAACTTCGAGCTGCGTCTGGAGTATAAAATGTCCGCCAAGGCCAACAGCGGCGTCGGCATCCGGTCGCCGCTCCAGGGTGACCCTGCCTACGTCGGCATGGAGATCCAGCTCATCGACGACGAGGGCTGGCCCAGCAAGCTGCAGACGTGGCAGCACACCGGCGCCATCTACAACGTCGTGCCGCCGAAGAAGACCAACAACCGGCCCATTGGCGAATGGAACAAGCTGCGCATCGTGGCGAAGGGCCGGCGCATCACCATCGAGCAGAACGGCGCAATTCTCGTGGACGCGAACCTCGACGACTACGTGAAAGAGCACGCCAAGAAGCACCCGGGCCTCCTGCGCGAGAAGGGCCACATCGGCTTCCAGAGCTATAACGTCCGTGTGGAGTTCCGCAACATCTTCATCAAGTCGCTGGACTGACAAAAGATCAGATCCACAGATGACACAGATAAAGACAAATTGATTTGGTTTTATCTGTGTTCATCTGTGTCATCTGTGGATCGCTGGTTTTTTCAGGAGAGTTCGATGGCTACCGACGGTATCGTTCGCGGCGTCACGCTCGTCTTCTTCGGCGGCACCGGTGACCTGGCCACACGCAAGCTGCTGCCGGCGCTGTTCCACGACTGGCAGCAGAAGCAACTGGCCGAGTGCCTCATCCTCGGCGTCGGCCGTCGCTGCAAGGACCTCGCCGAGTATCGCCAGTTCCTCGCCGAGCACGTCGCGGTGGCGAAGGAAGAGCCGGCCGCGTGGCAGCAGTTCCTCGCGCTGATCGATTACCATCGCGGCGACGCTCGCACCCGTGAGGACTTCGACGCCATCAAGCGGACCATCGAAACCCAGGAAAAGCAGCGCGGCCTGCCCGGCAAGCGGTTGTTCTACCTCGCGGTCGCGCCGGATTTGTTCGCGCCCATCGCGGAGCAGCTACACGCCGCCGGCCTGCTGCAACCGGCCAGCGGCGCCGAGGACGGCCACTGGACACGGCTGGTCATCGAGAAACCGTTCGGCCACGACCTGCGCAGCAGCCAGGAACTCGACCGCCGCCTGCACGCCGTCGCCGACGAGAGCCAGCTCTATCGCATCGACCACTACCTCGGCAAGGAAACCGTGCAGAACCTGCTCGTGTTCCGCTTCGGCAACGGCATCTTCGAGCCGGTCTGGAACCAGCGCTACGTCGAGTCGGTGCAGATCACCGTCGCCGAGACGCTGGGCGTCGAGGGCCGCGGCGCTTACTACGACCACGCTGGTGCCTTCCGCGACATGGTCCTCAACCACATGACGCAGCTGGTGGCCATGACCGCGATGGAGCCGCCCATCCGCGTCACCGCCGACGCCATCCGCGACGAAAAAGTCAAGGTGCTGGAGGCCATTCGCATTCCGCAGTCGCCTGAGGAGGTGTGCATCGCGACCGTCCACGCCCAGTACGGCGCCGGCACTATCGACGGCAAGCCGGTGCCGGGTTACCGTGACGAGCCCGGCGTCGCCAGGGATTCGCGGACGCCAACTTTCGTGGCCCTGCGGATGTACCTGGACAACTGGCGCTGGGCGAACGTGCCGTTCTACCTGCGGCACGGCAAGCGGCTGGCGAAGCGCGGCACCGAGATCGCGATCAAGTTCCGCACGCCACCGCTGGCGCTGTTCCGTGACGCGGACGTGTGCGGCCGGTCGCCGAACCTGCTCGTGATCCGCGTGCAGCCCAATGAGGGCATCGAACTTCACTTCGGGGCCAAGCGGCCGGGCGTCGGTCTGGCCACCGCCAACGTCAAGATGGACTTCGCCTACGAGAAGGAGTTCCACGTCCGCGTCGGCGACGCCTATGAGCGGCTGCTGCTGGACTGCCTCCGCGGCGACGCGACGCTGTTCACGCGCGCCGACGAGGTTCACTATCAGTGGGAGTGGGGCGATGTCCTGCTATCGGCGTGGGAGCGCGAGAAGGTCGCGAAGCCGTTGACGTACCCGGCCGGCAGCTGGGGGCCACCGGAGGCCGAGGCGCTGTTCCCGCACGGCAGTGAGATTCCGGCGGGGTCGTGCCCGGTCAACTGGCGGCGGTGGTGAGGCGGCGCCCGCGGAGGTTGTCATGCTCCGGGGGCCGGATGGTCGCGAGCTATTCCTGAAAGAGTGGTCATGGCGGCGGGCGGCAGCAGTGGAGTTGACTTGACCATGAGACAAGGGGAACTGGGATGATCCGGCAAGCGGTTTCGGCCCTCGCAGACCTGTACGAGTCCGACGAAACGGCGTGGCTCGAAGCAATGGTCGAATTGATCCATCAGGGCAGAATCAGCGACCTGGATTACCCGCACCTGCAGGAGTACCTGGCGGACATGGCACGACGCGACCGGCGGGAGGTGAAGAGTCGGTTGACCGTGCTTATCGCGCACGTCCTGACGTGGGCGCATCGACCGGAACGGCGCTCGGCGAGCTGGCGCGGTACCGTCGTGGAGCAGCGCCAGGAGCTGGCGGACCTGGTGCGACGCGGCGTGTTGCGCAACCATGCGGAGGCGGTGTTGCCCGAAGCGTACGCCGACGCGCTTGAGCGCGTGGCCGCGGAGGCGGGGCTCGACAGCGCGGCGCTGCCGGGCGAGTGTCCGTTCACGATTGAGCAGTTGCTCGCCCCGGAAATCCTGGAGGCGTGAGCACCACCGTGGAGAACGTGCCATGACCGACCCCGAACCCGTCGTCCCGCAGCAGCGGGTGCTCACGCTGCAGATCATCGTCGGCGCGCTCCTGACGGGCGTGACCGCGTTCCTGGTGATCGTCCTGGCCATCGTGCTGGGCGGCAATGTGCCGGCACGCGGCGGGCTGCCGATGATGGCGCTCATCGCCGTGGCCGTGATGGCCGTCAACGCGACCCTGGCGGTGGCGCTGCCCGGCTTCATGACGCAGCGGGCGGTGCAGCAGATCGCCACCGGCACCTGGGCGCCGCCGCCCAACGTCAACCCGGCCGACGTCGCCACCGACGCCGCCAAGCTCCTGCTCGTGCGTCAGACCACGCTGCTCGTCGCCGCGGCGCTGCTGGAAGCGGCCGGCTTCCTGGGCTGCATCGCCTTCCTGCTGGAGCAGCAGTATTTCGCCCTGGCGGTCGTGGGCGCCGTGCTGATCGGACTGCTGGCGCTGTTCCCGACGGCCGGCACGGTGCGGGCGTGGCTGGAGCGGCAGCTGGCGCGGATCGACGAGCTGCGCCTGCGCGGCGAAATTGCGCCGGAGCGTTAAGAAGCGGTGTTGGTCCTGGTTCGTAGTTCCGCCTTCAGGCGGGTGGGAACGAAGACCGCCTGAAGGCGGAACTACGAACCAAGAGGCCACAAGCGCTGTTGGAGAATGAGGCCATCCCATGCTCCCCCGTGAAGTTCTGCGCCAGGTGCGTCGCCTGCAACTACGGGCTCGCCGCGCCGTCGAAGACCCGCTCGGCGGCGAGTACCGCAGCGTCTTCAAGGGCGCCGGCATCGCCTTCGAGGAGGTGCGCGAGTACCAGCCCGGCGACGACATCCGCGCCATCGACTGGAACGTCACCGCGCGCATGGGCCACCCATTCATCAAGCGCTTCGTCGAGGAACGCGAGTTGACGGTGATGCTGCTGGTCGATTGCAGCGGCAGTCAGCGCTTCGGCAGCGGCTTCCAGCAGAAGCGCGACGTGGCGGCGGAGCTGGCGGCGTTGCTGGCCTTCAGCGCCATCAGCAATAATGACAAGGTCGGCCTGGTGGCGTTCACCGACCGCGTGGAAAAATTCGTGCCGCCGCGCAAGGGCGTCCGCCATGTGCTGCGGTTGATCCGCGACGTGCTCACCTTCCAGCCACAGGGCCAGGGCACCAATGTGCGCGAGGCGCTGCACTACGTCAACCGCGTGCTGCACCGCCGCGGCATCCTGTTCTTGATGAGCGACTTCCTCGATCAGGGCTACGACCGCATGTTCAAACTGACCGGCCGCCGTCACGACCTGATCGCGGTGCCGATCCGCGACCGCCGCGAGGAGGAGATGCCAAAGGTCGGCCTGCTGCAACTGGAGGACGCCGAGACCGGCGAACTGCTGCTGCTGGACACGCGTCGGGCGGCCCTGCGACAGGCGTACGCCGAGGAGGCCCGGCGGCGGCGCGAACAACTGCGGCAACTGGCGCGGTCGGCGCGTGTCGATCTTATCGAGGTGTGGACGGACGGCGGCCATCTGGATGCGCTCATCCGCTTCTTCCGCCTGCGCGAGCGGCGCCTGAGGAGAACGTAGCCGTGACACGGTTCTGGCTCGGTCTGATGCTGCTCGCCAGCCTGGCGGCGCCGCAGGGACTGCCGCCGCAGCGCGACCACCAGGCGACGCTGACCATCCTGGACGGCGTCGGCGCCGACCGGACGCTGCGCCTCTCCGGCGAGGTGCGCGTGCGCGTCGAGGTCGTCGGCACGGCCCCGCTGACGGTGCAGATGGACGATCCGCTCGGCGACGCCAACTGGGCCGTGCGAGCGGGCAAGCCGACGCAGACGGTCACGGGCGCGGACGGCAAACAGGCGACGTGGCGGCGCGAGCTGGTGTTCGAGCCGTTGCAGCCGGGCGAGCACGTGCTGGCGGTGCCGGCGCTGCGCTACAAGGAGGACGACGGCGACTGGGTGGACGTGGCCTGGAAACAGCGGCCGGCGCTGCGTGTGCTGACGCAGGTCGGCAAGCCGGACGTGGACGAGTCCCGCGACATCACCGACATTGAACCCCTGCCGCCGGTCGAGCCCGCGGCGGCACCGTGGCCGTGGCTGGCGGCAGCCGGTGCGGCGGTGCTGCTGGCGGCGGCGGCGTGGCTGGTGCTGCGCCGGCGACGAGCGCCGGCGCCACCGCCGGATCGGGTGGCGCTGTGCGAACTGGAGCGGCTGGCGCGGCAGCAGCCCGCCACCGCGGCGGAGGCGGAGCGGCACCACCGCGAACTGGCCGAGGTGCTGCGGCAGTACCTGGAACAGCGTTTTCGGCTGCCGGCGCAGCGCCGCACCAGCGCGGAACTGGCCGCGGAATTGCGGCAGGCGGACGTGCTGACGCAGGAACAGCAGACACTGCTGGTGGACGTGCTGGCACGCTGCGACCTGGCGAAGTTCGCAGCGCTGGCGGAGCCGGCGGCGTGTGCGGCGCTGGTCAGCCAGGCGCGGGCGCTGGTGGAACAGACCGCGGTGGAGCGGCCAGCGGTCGTGTCCGCCGGAAGCGCTCCAGCAGGACGCGCGTCCACACCACCGTCATGGCGATGAGGATGAAGGCGAAGACGCTGCCGGCGATCCAGGCCGCCGCCGTCGCGCTCAGTTCCACGCCCGCCCAGTGCTTCGCCATCAACTGGATGTAGGAAGATTCCGAGTCGTGGTAGCCGAGCTGCCGGCGCACCTGGAAGTGCCAGTCCGTACACAGGCAGTAGCCCCAGCCGTAAAACGCGCCCAGCACGAACCAGGAAAAGATGACGGCGCCCATCGTAATCAGGTGCAGCAAGCGCGTCCGCCGAAACGCCCAGCCGACGATGTTGAAAACGATCAGCAGGCTGTGCAGTACGAAAAACGCCTGGTTGAGCAGAATCAGCATGGCATCCCCTTTGCGGTCGCGCACGCAGGTGGCAACCCCTCATCTCCCATTCTAAGTGGGATGCGCGCACCGCGAGAATAATTCCCGGCGGCGACCAGGGGAATCGATCCGAACTCAGCGCCTCAATGTTTTACGGGCGGTTGGTCGGTATGTTGGATGAAGGTCGCCCGCCCTGCCGAGGGAGTATTCCCGGCGGGTAACCTCGTCACGTGGCACGGCTCTCCCGAACCGTGGTTCCGCAGCATTCGGCTTGCTGCACGGCTCTGGTGAGCCGTGCCACGTGAGCAGCTTGGCCGCCGGGGGAAAAATCATGAACCACATGCAGGAGGTGGACTACACATTCGTCCTTGTGCTTCCGGGCTTCGGCGCAGAGCGCGAGCACGCCGAAGCCATCGTCGAGAGCGCCCTGGACTGGCTGAACACCCACAAGGAAAAGCCGGGCTTCCGCTTCGCGCCGCCGGTGAGCGCCCGCCTGGAGATCCTTGCGGATGCCGACACGGCCCGTGATCGCATTGACGAGCGCGAGGACGTGGCGATGGTGCTTCTGCACGACCTCGACGACGCGGAGCGCGACGATCTGCTGCGGCACTGCGCGGCGCGACACATCTCCGTCTGCCGCACCGTGGACGCCCCGCGGCAGACCGGACCACGGAACGAGCCGTGGAAGATCGTTTTCCGCAAAAAGCCGCTGGACGAGGAAGTGGCCACGCATCGATTGGCCGCGGCGACGCTGACCGATCCGATCGGAGAGGACGAGGACACCGGCGGGCGCGCCAGCGAGTTGATCGCGGTGCTGGCGCTGGGCGTGATGCAGCACCACTGGGAGCAGCGAACCGCATGAGCGCTGTTCTGCTACCGCTGCCGCATAAGGATGAGCAAGTTCACGGCCCAGCGATCCTGGGCAATCGCCTCACCGTCTATCATCTTCCAGAGCGGTTCGCAGGCGGAGCGCGCACGGGTGGGGCGGCGGGCACGGCTTGACCACCAGCGGCCTGCACTGCCACAGCAAGGGAGCCAAGGGAAACCGCACTGGCTATCTTTGGCGGGGTCTCGATCCCTGATTTTTCCCTGGGTTTCCTGGGTTGCGCCGCCGGCCGGCCTCCGGCCCGCCTCGTTTGTCCACCCGGAATGTGGCTGAAAAACCCAGGGTTTCGTTGACCTAACCCCTTGCCCGACTGGGGTTAGCTACCCCCAAAGATAGCCAGTGCGGTTCCCTTGGTCCTCTCGGGGATCACCCATACGCCGCTGGCCAGTCACCAGCGGCGTTGGCGTTCGATTACATGCCGATTTTTTCCAACTCCTCTCCAGCGCGTTTCGCGCCACGTTCACGCTGCCGTTGAGCGCGCGTGGTGTCCGGGCGCGGCGTAAGGGATGGGGCAGAGTCGCAAGGGATTGCCGGCGTGAGCGCGGCCAAAAACCGAGCCAGCGCCGCGCGGCTCGTACACCACTTGCTGCCGAGCGGTAGCTACGCCGGTTGTAGCGCTCGGCGGGCTGGCGCTTTGGGTTGGCCTTCCGCTTGCGGTTCTTCTCGCTGGGTGTGCGCTTCGTCTTCCGCTGCGCGGCACGCCTCGCGCGCAGTTCCTCGACGTAGGCTTTCGGCGAGAACAAGTATTCCTCGACGTTGGGGCGGAGGAACGGCTTGACGACCTCCTGGGCCTGCGGCCCCAGGTGGATGATACGATCCAGCTCCCGGTGCTGGTTCTTGTGCTTGCGGGGCCTGTACGTCCAGACCGCCCTGCCCGTGTTCAGGTCGATGCCCCGCATCACCATCACCTCGCCGGCCCTCATTCCGGTGAGCAACTGCACCCGCACCATCGCGGCGACGGGGCGGGCATCTTCGCCTGTGTGGCCTCGACCACCTCGACCGTCACGGGTTGCACGCCTTCCCCTTCGGGTGCCTCGGTTCGCCCCTGTTGCAACCCCTGCACGGCGGCCAGGGCACGGTGGACTGTTTCGGGACCATCTCTTCGGCGACCACCCACCGGAACAGTCGCACGACATGGCCGATCCGCTGGTTGATGACGCCGCGGGTAAGGGCCTTCTCCGAACGGAGCAACTCAGCGGGCCGCCACCTCTTCTTCCACAGGGCCTCACAGCCGTCCGGGGTTTACCGGAAGCAGTGATCCCACACTCAGCGCTCCAGTGTCTGTTCCTCGATCTTGAAGCGCACGAGGTAGCGCTGGGAGTCGGCCATCTTCTACCGCAGAGCCTTCAACTTGAGAGGGGAGAATTCCACGGTAGGGAGCATGCCGTACATGGCCCGAAGCGGTCGGAGCGAAATGCGCAGGTTGTTCAGTTCGCTGGACGACTCGCCGTCAGCGGTAGTGTTGCTCTGCGTGCTTCCAGAACTCAAGCACAACCTCGTTGATCGACCGTGAGCAGGCTTCCCGGGTGACCTTGAGTTGACGGCCGGACGCCTCCCATTCGGCGATCACCCGGGCGTACTCCGCGCGGCTTTCGGGCGTGCCGTGGCGCCCGAGCAGAACGTCGCGGCGCCCGCCCAGCCCGTCTGTGAGAGTGACGACGGCCTGGCCAGATTGCTTGTGGAGGCGGTAAGTAGGGACGTTGAACGTGCGGGACATGCGGTGGACCCTTCTGCGGAAGACTTCCGCAACTTTCAGGGTTTCCGGCCGCACTCCCGACCGTCGAGAGGTACGCTTAACTAGCGTCAGGCTATCGGTTTGCGTTCAGAGCGGGCGATGGGATTCGAACCCACGACGTCCAGCTTGGGAACAACCGCTCTTGCCGTCGCAACTGCTGAACCCATCTTTCTTTGGGGATTATAGATCAAGGCAAATTGTGCTGCAAGGTGAGTTGTACTGTCGTGTCATGGAACAATAGAAATGTCCGCATTTTGGGAACAATAAAAATGTCCGCTGTCACAGGGTTGTCACTTTTGCTTTTTGAACGGCTGCCGCCAGGGGTGATCTTCGGCTGGACCGCGGCGCCGCTTCGGGGTATCTTCCCCCGCGCCGTCGGGAGGATAGGGCTCCGCAGGAGTGCGACCCGAGCGCCCGCCGGTCGGCTGCATGCCAGTCGGCTCGGCCCCCTCACCCGGGGCCGGGCTTTCTTCTTCCCCGTTGGCATCGGCCGCCAAGGCGTTAAACTCCGGGGGTCTGGGGGCTCTGCCCCCAGGGCGGCACCCCGCTGGGACCTCCCGGTACTTCAGATAGCGGCCGCCGAAGCGGATCGCCAGCTCCCCATCCAGCCGCAGTTCGATCACCACTTTGCCGCCGCGCTGCCCCGGGTAGATCGGCTTGAGCAACTGATAGCAGCGGTTGCGGAAGCGGATCGTGTAGTCGTTGGCGACCACGCGCTCCTCCTGGAGCGACAGGATCGCCGCCAGGTCGTGCGCCGGCCCCAGCGGCCGGTGCGCGTCGCCGACGTGCCGCGCCGCCTGGGTGAAGCGGCGGTTGTGCGCGGGCAACAGCCGCTCCAGCACCGCATTGGCCTGCGCAGGTGGTCACCCCCGCCAGGCGCAGTTCCTTGACCCACCGATCCTGGGCGGTGCCGAACGAGCGCTCGAGCCGCCCCTTGGCCTGCGGGCTGTGGGCGCGGATCAGGCCGATGCCCAGCTCGCGCAGCGCCCGGCCGAACTGGGTCTCGGCGTCCGGCAAGGCCTTGCCCTTGTCCTGGGGCGCGAAGATGCTGTGCCGGTCGGTGTACAACTCCAACGGCCGGCCGAACCGGCGCAGCCAGCGGCCCAGCAGGTCCAGGTGCGTCTCGGTCGTGGCCGCCGGGTAGAAGCGCGCCAGCACGCGGCTGGTGGCGTCGTCGATCAAGCTGATCAAGACCACCTCCTCGCCGCGCCCCTCGAGCCAGTCGTGGATCGAGGCGTCCATCTGGACCAGCTCGCCGAAGCAGGCGCGCCGAGGCCGGCGGCTGCGGTGTTGCTCGCGGCGGCGCTGGCGCTGCCACAGGCCGGCGGCCAGCAGCCAGCGGCGCAGCGTCTGCGGGCAGACCACCAGCCCCTCCTGGGCCAGCTTCTCGCTGGCGAAGGGGGGGCCGAAGTCGGCGTAGCGCTGGCGGTAGGCCCGCAGGACGGCGTGCCGGAGGGCGGCGTCGGCCTGGTGGTTGGAAGGCTGGCCGCGCAGCCCGTGGACCAGGGCGTCGTCGCCGTGCGCTTCGAGTTTGCGCTGCAGGCGGCGGACCTGGCGGGTGCTGAGGTCGAGCAACCGAGCGGCCTCGGCCTGGGTGCGCTCGCCGCGCAGGACGCCGTACATGACCTTGAGGACATCGCGTTCCTTCTGGCTCATGGCGATCCGGTCTGTGGGAAGCACGTCGATAGGCATGGCTCCTCCTTGGCCTGGGCAAGGAGGACATTTCTATCGCGTTAAGACCGGACATTTCTATTGTCGTTCAACAGCGTTTTTTTCCTATTTTTCTTGGCGAGAGGTTATGAACCGCTTTGTCCCGCCAAGTCCTGCTTTCTAACTTGTCAAGAAGAACTCCTTCGGCTTCGTCGTCTTTACTCCAGGGCAGGAGCCATCATGGCGCGACGCCAACTTACTCCCCAACGGCACCATCTCAAAAGGCCACTTTTTCAGGTTCGGCAGGTTGACAAAAGAGAAGGGAGCAAGACAACAGCTGCGTGTCAGCTGCCAGGCCAAACACGCACTGAGGCTCACTCCCATGCCCACCCTATCCCCCCTCACTTGGATCGGCAATGCCGCTGCCGTCTTGTCCGGCCCCTGGGGCGCCATCACCGCGCACGCCCGCGCCGCCGGCTGTAGCCGGCAGGCCGCTTACGAACAGGCCCAGCGCGTCCACCAAGCTGTCGCTGACGCCCAGGCCGGTGGCCCCTCCCGTGGCCAACTCCTCGCCGACTGCGCCCGCCTCCGCCAGGAGAACCATTCCTGACGCAAGCCCTCCGCGATGCCGTGCCCTTCGGCGCGGCCCGCCAGCGGCGGTTCGCCGCCACCGCAACCGCCCTCGGCTTGAGCCTTAACCAGGCCGGCGCTTTGCTGGCCTGCGTGCTGCCGGACGACAGCCGCCCCAGCCGTGCCACTCTGGGGCGCTGGGTCCAGGACGCGGCAGCGCGGGCCGGTCACGCTTTGGCAGTCCTCGATCGCGCTTGCCGGCCGGCCGTTCGGGAACTCTGCCTGGACGAGATCTTCTGCCGTCGCATGCCCGTACTCATGGGCGTCGAGCCCCACAGCCTCACCTGGGTGCTGGGCCAGCGCGGGCCCGACCGCAGCGGCGCTACCTGGCAGGAGGCGCTGCGGGCCTGGCCGCACCTGGACTACGTCGCGGCCGACGACGGCACCGGACTGCAGCGCGGCCTGGAGGGCCTCCGCGCCGACCGGCGTGCGGCCGAGGACGGCCGGCCGCTGCAGGTCAATCTGGATGTGTTCCACACGCGGCGTGAAGGGGAGAAAGCGTTGCGGCGCGAGTGGTCGGCAGCGCAAGCGGTGTGGGAGCAGGCGGAGCAGGCCGACCGGGCGTTAGCGCAGACCCGGCGCCGCGGGCAAGATCAGCGCGGGGACAAGCAGCGGGCGCTGCACGCCTGGGAGCAGGCGGAGCGGGCGTTCGCGGAGGCCTGTCGCCGCGAGGCCGCCTGGCGGCGGGCCGTGACGGCGTTGGACCTGTTCCGCCCCGATGGCCGGCTGAACGGCCGTGCTGCTGCGGAGGCGGAACTAGGCGCGGCGTTGCCGGACCTGGACGGGTCGCGGTGGGCCAAGGTGCGGCGGATGCTGGCGGACGCACGCAGCTTGACCTTCCTGGATCGGCTGCACCGGGAGTTGGGGGAGGCGGAGCCACGCGCCGAGTTGCGGGAGGCGCTGGTGGCGTGGTGGCGGGTGCGGCACGCGACGCGGCCGGGGTGCGGTCCCAAGCCTGGCGGGGCGTGCGCGGTGGTGGCGCCGGTGGTGCGGGCGCTGGTGTGCGGGCTCACGGCGGCGGACTGGCACGGTGCGTACCGGCGGGTAGCGCGGGTGCTGGGGCGGGTGGTGCGGGCGAGCAGTGTGGTGGAGTGCCTGAACAGCGTGGTACGCATGCACCAGGCGCGGCACCGGACGTTGACCCAAGCGCTGCTGGACTTGAAGCGGCTGTATTGGAACTGCCGGGAGTTCGCGGGAGGGAAGCGTCGCGCGCAGTGCCCGTACCACCACCTGGGACTGCAGTTGCCGACCTACGACTGGTGGGAATTGCTGCACACCGAGCCGCAGCAACTGGAGTCGAAAGTGTCAACCCCGCCTGTGGCCGCTTGAGACGGTGCCCTCCCCAACAACTCCAGGAACTCCGTGATACGGCGGCCCAGTGGGGCAAAATCATCGCCCGCCGCGCCTTCGGCGACGACGGACCCGGACTCGACATCGATCTCGATGCGATGCCATGGCACAGGTCGCTCAGGCCGCTACCGCCGGGCTCCACGAGGGCACCCTGCAAACCCTCCTGCACGACGAGGCCATCAACAACTTTGCGAGACCAAGGCTGGGATGACGCCGGTGGTCAGGCACTTTTGGAGTGGCGCCGATACGGCGACCCGGGCCGCTCGGCGAAGTAGCGCTCCCAGCGGCCGTCCTCACTGAGCAGCGCCGCCCGCAGTTGCAGGATGGCCTCGGCACCCTCCGGGCGGTTCCAGTACTTCTGGCGGCTCTTGACCCGCGCGTTGAACTGCCCCACCAGCGACTCCACCAGACTGCTCGTGATCGGCAACCCCTCCCGGCGGTAGCGCGGGTAGTCCATCCGCGCGGCGTTGTGCGACAGATAACTCAAGGCCTCGGCCACCGCCCGCCGGGGGTCGGTCGCCGGCAACTCCGCCCCCGGCGGCGGCTGACCCACCCGCCCCTGCCACTGCTGCAGTGCCGCCACCACCTCCGCGACCCGCCCCTGCCAGCAGGCCCGCAGCCAGGCCACGTACTGCCCCCACCGTCCCGCCGCGTCCGCGCCCACCGCGAACGCCGCCGCGTAGACGTAGCAGAGCACGTGCAGGAAGTCCACGATCGGCACGAAGTCGGCGAAGTGCTTCTGCTGGAGGGCCCAGTTGTAGGCCGCCCCGTCGGCCACGAAGGCCCGCCGTGCCGCCCGGTAGAAGTCCCGCGCCTGCGCCTCGGCCGCCACCAGCGGCCCGAAGGTCTGGCTGTCCGCCAGGCTGGCCACGCAGGTGCGCAAGCGCTTCTTGGGTGCCCACGGCTCGGCCGCGGCCGGCTCGGCCGCGGCGCCGGCCGTCGTCTCCGGCGCCGCCGCCGAGTCCGGCGGGCCGTCCCCGGCTTGCCCGGCCATCTGCCGCACCAGGCGCTCCACCCGCCGCGGTTGCAGGAAGGACGGCGGCGGCTCCGGCTGCGGGTCCTGGTCCGCGGCCGCGTCGGTCAGCGTGACCAGGCAGGCGATCTTGTCCTCCTTGTTCTCCAAGCCGCGCACGCCCGGCCCCGCGCCGGTGGCGCGCGTGCGCAGGCGGCCGCCATCGACCTCGACCGCCACCACCTGCGGGGTCTGGGCCACGCACACCGGCCGCCGCCGGCGCGGTTGGGCGGCCCGGGCGTCGCGCTGCCGCGCCAGGTCGGCGCCCACCTCTTGGGCGAGCGTACGCACGTGCTGCGGCGAGATGGCCAGGCCGGCCAACGACAGCGCGTAGGCGGCGTCGGCGAAGGAGCCCAGCCGGGCGGCCGCCTCAGCGATCAGGCGCCGGGCGGCCGGGCTGTAGGCGTGGCTGTCCAGGCGGAGCGGGGGCCGCTGGGGGGAAAAAGTCCCGCCGGCAGGCGGGGCAGTGGCAGACCGGCTCGCGCTGCGGGAGGGTGCCGCCGGGGAAGGCCAGGGTGCGGGGTTCGCGCCGCACGGGGCACGGGGTGCCGCAGTCGGGACAGGGCTGTCGCTCCCCGAGGGCCTGGGCCTGTTGTTCGAGCAGCGTGGCCAGGGCGCCTTCGGTCAGGCCGGCGGCGGCGGCCCGGGCGAGTTGCTCCAGGGTGTCGAAGTCGGTGTCGAGGCCCGGTCCGTCGGCGCCGAAGGCGCGGCGGGCGACGATTTTGCCCCAGCCGGCGGCGAGGTCACGGATTTCCTGGAGGACTTCGGGAGAGAGTTCACGGCGCGGCATGGCAAATCCTGCCTTGTCCTTGCGGCGGAAGCGGCGGAGTAATTCCTCGCCCCTTTGTAACACACAGGATTCTGCCTTGCAAAGCTGTTGATGGCCTCCTGCACGACGGAGCTGGTGGCATAGCGTTGACAATGGCGCACGCGGATGGTAACGTCAAGATAAAGTCCAGCCAACTTCACAGCGACGCGATTGCTTATGCCACAGGAACTCACACTCGACCGCGAGGCGGAAATCCTCGAAGAATGTCAGAAGGTCCTCGGCTACCGCTTTCGCCAGCCGGAACTCTTGCGGTCGGCCCTGACCCACACTTCCGGCGCCGACACGCGCCTCTCGTCCAACGAACGCCTGGAATTTCTCGGCGATTCGGTGCTCGGTCTGGTCGCCTGCGAACAGCTCTTTCTGCGCTTTCCCGACTTCCAGGAAGGCGACCTGACCAAGATCAAGTCGGTGGTGGTCAGCCGCCGCTCCTGCGCTCGCTTCAGCCGGGCGCTGAATCTGGGCGACTACCTGTTCCTCGGCAAGGGCATGCACGGCCACCACGCGGTGCCGTCGAGCCTGTTGGCGGACGTGTTCGAGTCAGTGGTCGGCGCCGTCTACCTCGATGGCGGCCTGGACGCGGCCAAGCGCCTGATCCTGGAGTTCGTCGGCCCGGAGATCGAGCTGGTCGCGGGCGGCACGCACGGCTGCAACTTCAAGTCGATGCTCCAGCAGGTGGTACAGCGCGAGTACGGTGCCACGCCGCAGTACGAACTGCTCGACGAGAAGGGCCCCGACCACAGCAAATGCTTCAAGATCGCCGCCTCGACGGGCCGCATTCGCTTCCCGGCGGCCTGGGGTCGCAACAAGAAAGAGGCGGAGCAGAAGGCAGCCATGAACGCCCTGGCGAAGATCAACGGCGAACCCATTCCCTTCGAGAGCGACTGACGCTCGCACGCCGCGTATGCCGATGCCCCCCTACCCAGTGCTGTGCTACACACGCGGCTGCGGCCGGCCCGCCGTCTTCAAGATCGCCGCGCGCTGGACCGACGGCCTGACTGCCGAGTTGAAGACCTACGCGCTGTGCTGTGCCGAGTGCCTGCCCGACTGGTTCCACCGCAGTCGCCAGAAGCAGAAGGAGTGCCGGCTCACTGCCGGCGAGCAGCTGGACGCGCCGAACATCTTTCACCTGGAGCGCGGCCAGCGCGACCAGCAGCTGCGCCGCGCCACGGACCTGGAAGCGCAACTGGGCGAGTGATCTGCCGGCGAGCGACCCCCTGCCGTTTGCCCTTGCACCGGGACCGACCCGAGCGTATATCCCCCGACCGCCGCCCGCCACTGCGTAAGGGGAGAGCCATGCACGTCCGGTTGCTCGATCTCGATGGCAGTTTTGCCCTCCAGAATGTCCTGCACAACCGCTACCGGCCGGCCGTGTACGAGGCCCGGGCCTGGGGCCGGCGCATCCGCATGGGGTGCAGTTTCGGCCGTTTTCGCCGCTTCGAGGAGGCGTTGTCGCTCCTGTGCCAGGACGAACCGCCCGGGCCGGCGTTGACCTTCTACGGCTCAGGCGACTTCCATCACGTGAGCCTGGCGCTGTTGCGCCGGCTGGAGCAGCCGTTCAATCTGCTGGTGCTGGACAACCACCCCGACTGGATGCGCGGCATTCCGTTCCTGCACTGCGGCACCTGGCTGTACCACGCGGCCCAGCTGCCGAACGTTGAGCGCATCTTTCACGTTGGCGGCGACGTGGATTTCGACAACTCCTACCGCTGGTTGGCGCCGTGGCGGCAGTTGCGGGCGGGCAAAATACAGGTCTTCCCCAGCATCCGCCAGTTTTACGGTGGCGGCTGGCGCGGCGTGCCACACTGCCCGCTGCGGCCGCAGCCGACCGAACCGACCAGTGCCAGCCGGCTGGCGGAGTTGCTGGCCCCGTACCGCTTCGAGCTGCGGCGCTGGCCGCTGTACATTTCGCTGGACAAGGACGTGCTGGTCGAGAGTGACGCGGTGGTGAACTGGGATTCGGGCAAGTTGACGCTGCCGGAAGTGGCGCAGGTGTTGCAAACGTTCGTGGGTGCGGCAGATGGCCGGTTGGCGGGGGCGGACATTGTTGGCGACTGGTCGCCGGTGCGGTTGCAGGGCTGGCTGCGGCGGGTGCTGCACTGGACCGAACACCCGCCGCTGAACATCGAAGAACTGCGGGCCGTGCGCTGCAACGAGCGCACCAACCTGGCGCTGCTGCACACGCTGGGCATCCGCCCCGGCACCGCCACCCACCGGCTGGCAGTGGCTTGATCGAAAAGGAATTCACCACAGAGAACGCTCCGCGTTCTCTGTGGTGAATTCCTTTTTCAGCACTTGCGCAGGACGCCGACCAGGACGCCGAGGATGCGCGGCGACTCGGACTTGGGCACGATGATCGGCTGCATGGTGTCGTTGGCCGGCTCCAGGCGGATGTGGTCGGCCTCGTCGTAGAAATACTTCAGCGTCGCCTCGCCGTCGATCAGGGCCACCACCCGTTCGCCGTTGCGGGCGGTCTCCTTCTTCTGGATGACGACGTAATCCCCGTCGGCGATGTGATCCTCGATCATCGACTGGCCGCGCACCTGCAGGGCGAAGCGGTCTGGACCGGCGAACAGGTCGCCAAACTCCAGGCGCTCCTCTGGCTGCTCAATGGCCTCGGCCGGCGTGCCCGCGGCCACGCGGCCCAGCAGCGGCAGACTGGCGTTCTGCGGATGGTGGTCGAGCAGCTGAATCGCGCGCGCCGAGAAGGTCTCGCGCTTGATCAGGCCCTTGCTTTCCAGGGCCTTCAGGTGACACATGACCCCGTTGGGTGACTTGATGCCGAAGTGCGTGCCGATCTCGCGCACCGTGGGCCCGTAGCCGCGCGACTCGATTTTCTTGCGGATGAACTCGTAAATTTCGCGCTGGCGCTCGGTCAATCGACTGAAATCCGGCATGGTGAAACCCCCTGCAAGTAAAACTGTGGTGAACGGTTACCGAGCACGGTGGACGCGCCCGGACAATAAGCTCCTTTTCCTATCCGTGAAGCATTTCTTGCCAACATGCCAGCCTGCACTCCCGGCTGCCCTCTGCTTCGGTGTACTGCTGAACTACATCGACAACCATTCAACATGAATAACAGTATATTATACGTTAGTACACAAAAAAAGAGAAAAAACCCTCCCTGGAGAAAAGTTTTCCTCCTCGTGGGATCGGCTTTTTCGGACCTTCGATTCCCTGGGTGATGGTGGCGACCAGGTCGCCGTCAGTCGCTGGACCGGCATCGACTCGCCCGTGTTTGGGTGCCGATCAGCAGCACGTTTGTGGAGAAAATAACACTCGGGATAGGGTTTTTACTTGCTTTTCTTCGATCCGTTGTCATTCTGTGAGAATTATGAGAGACGTTTCGTCTGGGGATGGCTACTGAGACTGTCGTTGCGGCTGGTTCACCCAAATCCTACCTGGTTGACGAACCTCCCTTCCACTCACAAATCCCCGGAAGACGCGCCGTGCGGTGACCCAGGAAACGGTAAGGCCGGACTGGACCGGCACCTGGGCACGCGCAGCCGTGGCGGCGCAGTGCACAGCCTGTGCCCGCGGTGGCGTTTGCCGTCGCACCCCTGTGATCCCAAGGGATCTGGAGCGAACACCGATGCGATTCTCCTCGTGGCTTTCCGTGCGGCGGATGTCTGGCAATCTTCCAGGTCACACCGAGTCTCGTCGCCGGCCAACCCGGCCGTGCTGGTGGCGGCTGTGCGTCGAGCGGCTCGAAGACCGACTGGCGCCCGCCAGCGCCCAGATGCAGCAGGCTTACGGCCAACTGCCGCTCAGCTTTGAGGCCAACGTCGGTCAGACCGCGGCCCAGGTGCAATACCTGTCGAGCGGCAACGGCTATGCCCTCTTCCTCACCTCGACCGGCGCCGTGCTCAGCCTGACGCAACCGGCGGCCGGCGGGACCGCCAAGACCTCGCCGCTGACCAGTACTACCGGCGTGGCCCTGGCGATGAACCTGGTGGGCGCCAACCCGCAGGCGTCGGTTAGCGGCCTCGACAAGCAAGCGGGCGTGAGCAACTACTTCATCGGCAACGATCCGAGCCAGTGGCACACCAACATCGCCAATTACAGCCAGGTCGAATACCAGGATGTCTACCCGGGCGTCAATCTGGTCTACTACGGCAACCAGCAGCAACTGGAGTACGACTTCGTGGTCGCCCCGGGCGCGAAGCCGTCGAACATCCAACTCAACTTCCAGGGGCAGGACAGCATGAGCCTGGACGCCCAGGGCGACCTGGTGCTGCACACCGCTACCGGCGACGTGCTGCAACACGCCCCGGTCGTTTACCAGGAAATCAATGGCGTGCGCCAGACGGTGTCGGGGCAGTTCGTGCTCGGCACTCAGGGTCAGGTCAGTTTTCAGGTCGGCGCTTACGATAAGGGATTGCCGCTGACCATCGACCCGATGCTCGTCTACAGCACCTACCTCGGCGGTAACAGTGAGGACGACGGCCTCGCCATCGCGGTGGACGGCTCGGGCAACGCCTACGTCACTGGTGACACCGAATCCACCAACTTTCCCACCACCACCGGCGCCTTCCAGGCAAGTCCCGGCGGCGGCTATGACGCCTTCGTGACCAAGCTCAACGCGGCCGGCACGGCTATCAATTACAGCACCTATCTCGGCGGCAACGGTGCTGACTACGGCTACCGCATCGCGGTGGACGGCGCGGGCAGCGCCTACGTGACCGGCTTCACCCAGTCCTCCAACTTTCCCACCACTGCCGGCGCCTTCCAGACCAGTCACGGCAGCGACGGCGGTCTCTACGACGCCTTCGTGACCAAGCTGAACGCGACCGGGACCGCCCTCAGCTACAGCACCTACCTCGGCGGTAACAACCAGGACGAGGGCTCGGGCATCGCGGTGGACGGCGCGGGCAACGCCTACGTCACGGGCTACACTTCCTCCACCAATTTCCCCACCACTACCGGCGCCTTCCAGACCAACTACGGCGGCGCCCCGGATGCTTTTGTGACCAAGCTGAACGCAACCGGCACGACCCTCGTGTACAGCACCTACCTCGGCGGCAGCGGCGGCGCTCGCGCCAACGGCCTCGCGGTGGATGCCTCGGGCAACGCCTACATCACCGGCTACACTTACTCCAGCAACTTCCCTACCACCGCCGGCGCCTTCCAGACCAGTTCCGGCGGCACCGAAGACGCCTTCGTGACCAAGCTGAACGCGGCCGGGGCGGCCCTGATCTACAGCACCTACCTCGGGGGCGACAGCTATGACGACGGCTACGCCATCGCGGTGGACGGCGCGGGCAGCGCCTACGTGACCGGCTTCACCCAGTCCTCCAACTTTCCCACCACTGCCGGCGCCTTCCAGAGCAGCCATGCCAGCGACGGCGGCACCGACGACGCCTTCGTGACCGAGCTGAACGCGGCCGGCACCGCCCTCAGCTACAGCACCTACCTCGGCGGCAACCAGTTCGACTTGGGCACGGGCATCGCGGTGGATAGCGCGGGCAACGCCTATGTCATCGGCTACACCGCTTCCACCGACTTTCCCACCACTGCCGGCGCCTTCCAGACCAGTCACGGCAGCGACGGCGGTCTCTACGATGCCTTCGTGACCAAGCTGAACGCGACCGGGACCGCCCTCAGCTACAGCACCTATCTCGGCGGTAACAACCAGGACGAGGGCTCGGGCATCGCGGTGGACGGCGCGGGCAACGCCTACGTCACGGGCTACACTTCCTCCACCAATTTCCCCACCACTACCGGCGCCTTCCAGACGAGTTATAGCGGAGGCCAAGACGCCGCCTTTGTGGCCAAGTTCGGCCTCGCGTCGCCGACAACAACGACGCTAACCGCTAACGGGCCCAACCCGTCGCTTGTTGGCCAAAGCGTCGGCTTCACCGTGCAGGTGTCGCCCGCGCCCCCGGATGGCGAATCGGTTAGCCTGGAAGACGCCAGCAACGGCAACGTCGTTGTCGGCACGGGAACCCTGACGAACGGCTCGGCCACCATCACCTTGTCCAGCCTGGCGGTTGGCGTGCATAACCTGGTCGCGGTCTACGGCGGTGATGGCCCCAACCTCGGCAGCACATCCAGTCCCGTGACCCAGACCGTGAACCAGCTCTGGAACGAATTCAACGGCAACGCCCAGCACACGGGCATCTCAAGCGTGGCGGCCCAACCCACGGACCAGATTCTCTGGCAGACCTCGGTCAACCTGCAGGGCTCGTACTTCTGGCACACGGGCGAGCCGGTCTTCACACCCAATGACACGGTCATCGTGCCGGTCAAGGTCACCTCGTCCGGGCAGCAGACCGGGACCGCCAATTACGAACTGGAAGCCTTCAACGGCAACACGGGAACTCTCCTCTGGACCGTGACCAGCGAATACATCGCGGTGAGCAACGGCTGGCTGCCCCCCTACCAGCCCGTGTACGATCCGATCACCAACCACGTCTACTTCCCGGGCCTCGGCGGCACCCTCGAATACATCAGCAATCCCGACAACCCCGGCAGCTCCACGCCGACGCCCACGGTGGAGGAGTTCTACGGGACTTACACCTCGGCCTACGACTCGTCGATCTACATCGACACGCCGTTGACGGTGGACAATGCGGGCGACATTTTCTTCGGCTTTCAGGAGACCGGCAGCAATCCAGCGGGCATCACCGACGGCGGCATTGCCCGCGTCAGCGCGACCGGCGCCGGCAGCTACGTGACCGCCACCGTGGCGACGGGAGCCGGCAGCGGGGCACCGGCCGTCGGCTCGGCGCCGGCGCTCAGCAATGACGGCTCGACGCTGTACGTCGCCATCGCCGACTCGGCCGGGTCGTACCTGGTCGGCGTGAACGCCACCACCCTGGCGCATGAATACTCGGTGATACTCTCGGTCCCCAATGCTGGAACCGGCGTGTACCTGATCGGCATCAGCACGGCCGCGCCGATGGTGGCGCCGGACGGCACCGTTTACCTGGGGGTCTACCCAAACACCAGCAACGGCTCGCGCGGCTTCATGACCCATTACTCCGCCGACCTCGCCACCGAGTACACGCCGGGCGCGTTCGGCTGGGACGACACGCCGTCGATCATCCCGGCGTCGATGGTCCCCTCCTACACCGGCACCTCGTCGTATCTGATTCTGACCAAGTACAACAACTACGTCGCCGGCGAGGTGGGCTCGTACGGCGGTAACGGCGTCAACGAGATCGCCATCCTCGACCCGAACGCCACGCAGACGGACCCCAACAACGATCCCAACCCCAACATGCTGGTCATGAAGCAGATCATGACGATCACCAGCCCGACCGAGGACAGCGAATTTGTCAACAATGGCTATCCCGACGCCACCCGCGAGTGGTGTACCAACGGCACCGCTGTCGATCCGTCGTCCGACAGCGTGTTTATCAACAACGAAGACGGCTATTCCTACCGCTGGAACCTGGCCACCGACACCATCACCCAGGCGGTCGAAATCACCAACGGCTACGGCGAACCCTACACGCCGACCGCGATCGGTCCCAACGGCGTGGTCTACGCCATCAATGGTGGCACGCTGTTCGCCCTGGGCGGCTACAGCAACTACACGCTGACCACCGTCTCCTCGCTCACGCCCGCGGTCGCTGGCCAGGCGGTGACCTTCACGACAACGCTGGCGAGTACAGACGGCGGCGCGGTGCCGACCGGCAGCGTCACCTACTCCTACACCACCGGTGTCAACAATCCGCTGAACAGCACTCCCGTGACGCTTGGCACCATGTCGCTGGTGAACGGCGTGGCGACGTTCACGACCTCCGCCCTGCTTCCCGACCATTACCACATCATCGCTTCGTACAGCGGCGACATGACCGATGGTTATGCGGCAGGGAGCACGACACTGGTGCAGGTGATCCTTGGGAATCCGACCGTCTCCCTCACCACGTCGGCCTCGCCAGTCCTGGTCGGGCAAAGCGTGACGTTTACCGCCACGGTGAATCCGGACGGCGTGTTCTTCGTCCCCCTCGGCACCGTGTCGTTCATGGACGGCAGCACCTTGCTCGGGACGGTCGCGCTCAATGCGTTGGACCAATCGACCAGTCCCTCCTCGTCCCAGGTGGCGACCTTCACCACGTCCTCGTTGCCGGCGGGGTCCGATTCCATCACGGCGGTTTACAGCGGCGACCTGAACTTTGCCGGCAGCACGTCGGATCCGGTGGCCCAGGTGGTCAACGTTCAGACGGCAACGACCCTGGCCGCAAGCCCCAACCCCGTGCTCGTCGGCGCCGTGGTGACGCTGACCGCGACCGTTTCGCCGAACCCCGGCAACCTCGGCACCGTGACGTTCCTGGACAATGGCGTCGCCCTGCCGGGGGCCAGCGCCGTCGCGGTCGTCAACGGCGTCGCCACCTTCCAGATCTCCACGCTGAGCGGCGGCACCCACCCACTCACGGCGGTTTACAGCGGAGCGACCGGCTTCACTGGGAGCACCTCCCCCACGGTCACGCAGAGTGTCGTCAGCACCTTCCAGGTGGACGCTGCCACGCTCTCGGGCAATTACGTCCAGCTGGTCTTCGACGGCCCCATCGACCCCAACACGACGCAGCTGTACTACAGCCCCGGCACCACGGCGGTGGCACCCGACGTCACCGTCACTGGGCCGAGCGGCAGCGTCAAGGGCTCGCTGGTCATTGACGCCACCAACCCCAACGTCGCCACTTTCGTCGCCACCGCCGGCCAACTGGCCGCCGGCAATTACACGGTGGCCGTCACCACCGCCGTCCAGGCGCTCGGCGGCGCCACCCTCGCCGCCAACTACAGCCAGGCCCTCACCGCCGCTCCGGTCACGCCGGTCCTCACGGCGGCCAACGTCGCCCGTGGCCCTGGCGAAACCGTGAACGTGCCCAACACCAGCACCGGCCTGCCCATCACACTGAGCGGCCTCACCGCCGCCGTCCAGTCCGCCTCCTTCACTCTCACCTATGACCCGACGATTCTCACCGTGACGGCGGCCACCCTGTCGTCCGACGCCGCCACCAACGGCAACCTCGTCCTCAACCCGATCACCTTCACCAGCATCGACGCCCACCACATGCAGATCGCCTTCACCGTGGTCGGCGGCAGCGGCGGCGGCCACTGGAGCCCCACGGGCGGCGCCGGCACGCTCTTGACCCTCACCGCCACCGTCCCCAGCAACGCCCCCTACACGCAGAAGGCTCTGCTCGCCACGCAGAACGTGGTCATCAACGGCACCGCCGCCCAGGGCGACGACGCCGTGGATGTCAACGCCTATCCCGGCGATGTCGATGGCTCCCACACTTACTCCGGCCTGGACGCCACTCTCATCTCCCGCGTCACCGTCGGCGGCGGCACCGGCTTCAGCGTCTTCAAGGACCTCGACCCCTGGATCATCGGCAGCGTCACGGGCAGCTCCACCCTGAGCGTCACCGGCCTGGATGCCACTGATGTCTCCCGTGCCGTCGTCGGCTCCTATCCTGGCGTCATCCCCCCGCTGTCCACCGGCATCACCATCACCGGCGCCACCGGACCCGACCCCCGCCTCTACCTCGCCGCCGCCAGTGGCAGCGCCGGCCAGACGGTGACCGTGCAGGAGCGGCTCGACGTGACGGCGCAGTCGGGCGTCGAGGTGGACGCCCTCGACTCGGTCATCGAGTACGACCCGACCAAGTTCACTGTCGCGAACATTCGCGCTGGTTCGCTGCTGCCGGGCTACCTCGTGGTCAGTAACATCGACGCCGTGCAGGGCGTCATCCGCGTCACCGAGTTCACCACCAGCCCGGTGCAAGCCGCCCACGGCACCGACGGCGCCGTGCTGCTCCTGGACTTCACCGTCAAGGCCAGGGCCACGCCCGGCCGGTCGCCGCTGGTGCTCGCTGCCAACGACGGCGGCACCACCACGGCAGCGTACAACACCGCCGGCGCACTGACGCTCAGCCCAGCCCCGCGGAACCCGAAACCACTGCCGATCCGCGGCGACACCGTGACGCCCTTCGTCGCGGGCGTGGACAGCTTCTTCACCATCGTCGGCCCCGGCGGCGCACCCGGCAGCCTCCCGGCCCCAATCGCGGTCGCCGACGGCAACAGCCCGGTCACGCGCAGCCCGGTGATCGTCCCGGGGATGAGCGCCGTCCAACCGGTCCAGCCGCCCAACAACTTCCTGCCCGTGGCCATGCCGGTGGTCTCGACCGGCACCGTGGGAACCCTCCCCCTCCTGATCGCCACCGACGAATTCTGGCGGCGCTATGGCGACCCGGGCGCGCCCGGCCTGAGCGATGACGTGGCTACCGATGAGAACCACGCCCCAGTTGATGCGGAGTCCCTGGGGCCCGCCGACTACGTGTGGTCGCTGGCGGGGGAAGTGCTCACGTCGGCGACCGGGACCAAGGATACTTCGCCGTCTGAGCCGAGAACCTGACAGCGCCTGGGAATGGCCCGGAAAAGCCAAAACCCTCGCGCTGCGAGGGTTTTGACTCCACCCGTCCAACCGTGGCTACGGTTGGCGAAGGTGAACCGGAGTGGAGGCGGCGGGAATCGAACCCGCGTCTCGGAGTACTTCAGCGCCCGCTTCTACGTGTGTAGCACCTCAATGCTGGACGGCCGTGACCTTGCGGCCGCGCCGCCCGTGTTCGCCTGTCGGCCCCCCGAGGAGCAGGGTTGCCGACGGGCTATCCGGCTGTGAGATTTAGCCGACGCCGCCTCCGGTGCGATCGGTTGCCCGACCTCGAGCGTCAGCGATCCTGATTTAGCGTCTGAGCCGGAACCTCTCAGGCCAAGCTCCCGGACTCAGGGCAGCCTTATTTAGGCCGCCATGGAAAACTGCGGTTCAGCAGTTAAAGTGTGACCTGATTTTTACGTGGCCATCAGGTCAACCACGACACGCCACGAACACGTCACCTTACCCGATCGAAACCAGGTCGCCCCCTTTTCAGCTAGAAGAAACGGTTTTCGTTCCCCGGTGGATTATACGAATGTCAGCCGCCCCCGTGTCAAGAGGGCGTGGGTCGGGTTTGCAGTTCCGCCAGCAGCCGGGTGACCAGGGCGTGCGCCGCCGCCGCCTCGGGCTGCAGGCCACCCTGCAGGGCCTCCAGGTAGCGCCGTACCCGTCCCAGGCTGCGCGGCCGTTGCTCCGCCGCCAGGTGGCTCATGTCGAGCAGGTTGTCGAACACGTCGGCCAGCTTGCACACCTGGACCTGCCACGGCGCCGCGGCCAGTTGCCGGCAGTACGCCTCCTCGCGTTGGTCGTCCGGCAGCCGCTTGTCCTTCGACAGCAGAGCCACCCAGCCGGCAACCTCCCGGCCGAAGTGCCCTTCCAGATCGTCGAAGTCGGTGGTGGTGTCTTCGATGGTGTCGTGCAGCAGAGCAGCCGTCAGCACGCGCGGGTCGGCGACGCCGAACACCTCGCGCAGCACCAGGGCCACGCGGAACACATGGCTGTGGTAAGGCGTCTGGCCGTCCTTGCGGCGCTGGCCGTGGTGCGCCCGCGCCGCGAACGCGACCGCTTCCAGCAGCGGCTGGTATGTGCCCGCGATGGTGTCCGCCATGCCTTGCCTCCCGGGCCGGCCGCACCGGCTGGGCGCGAACCGTGAACGTTGCGGCACAGCTTACGCGGGACGGCGGATCTCGCCCAGCCAGGTCCGCTCCGTTCGCCGCGCTGCGCGTGCCGCCCGCCTGACCTGAAGCAGCGAATTGCTTGCCGGGCGAAATCGGAAAAAAGGAAAAAATCGTGAAAGAAGGGGAACATTTTTCTTGCAATTGACTTTCATGGCTTGTAGGTTTTACTCCTAGACTCGAAACCGTTTCTCGGCTTCGGAAGTACCTCTCCAAAACGGCACGGGCTCGCGATATGACAGGCAATCAAACCTGGTGTTTGCCCGCGCGCACCCAGCAGGCGGCGGACTGGGATGTGGATTTGGTTCCGTGTCCTGAATTTTCGTGCAGATAGTCTTCGGTTCATGTGTAAGCGGACGCTTCAGGGCGGCCGTTGTTTTCATTGCCATCTTGCTATCTCTGCGGAGGTCAAATCGTGCGAAGGTTCCAACAGCGACTGGCGTTCACGCTGATCGAGTTGCTGGTGGTGATCGCCATCATCGCCATCCTGATCGGCCTGCTCCTGCCTGCCGTGCAGAAGGTCCGCGAAGCCGCGGCCAACACGCAGTGCAAGAACAACATGGGGCAGCTGGGCAAGGCCCTGCACAACTACCACTCCAACTACAAGGCGTTTCCGCCGAACCTCACCACGCAAGCCGTGCCCCGGCCCAGTACGCCCGGAGTCGGGCCCGAGCCCGCCACCAACTCCTGGCAGGCGAGCTGGTTGGTTCTCATTGCGCCGTTCATGGAACAGCAGAACGCCACGTACAACATCGTCCTGGCGTCGTACAACTGCCCGGCCGACCCGCGCTATGCGAGTGGACTCTGGAACCCTCAGGACTCGCACGGCTACACCAGTTACCTGTGTGTGACGGGGTACAACACGTACACCTCTTCCAACACCTCGGCCCAGTTAGGGATGATGTACCTGGGCTCCAAGGTTTCCGCGTCGCAAGTGGTCGATGGAACCAGCAACACGATTCAGGCGGCCGAACGGCCGCCGAACCTGCTCGGCGCCGACTGGGGCTGGGGCTGGTGGGACTCCTACGACGAGGGGGATGTCTCCATTGGCTTGCAGAACACTAACGACATCTCCACGACCGGGGGCTGCCCGTCGCCGGCGTATTTCGGGCCTGGCGCCACTTCGGCGGACGGCGGCTCCAACAGCTCCCCCTATCAAGGGTACTTCGGCGGCCCCCTCGCCCAACCCGCCTGCCACGTCAATCATCCCTTTAGCTTCCACACCGGCGGTGGCAATTTCCTGTTCGGCGATGGCTCCGTCCACTTCATCGCCTACTCGTTCGGTACGCAACTGCCGCCGTTCGCCACCAAGGCCGGTCGCGAAGCGAACCCGCCCATCGATTACTAACCACCCAGGTTGTCCGGCAGCCTTCCGAGACCGTTTCGGTCTCGGAAGGTTGCTCGCTTTTGGAAAGGATCACGGTGTTCAGGCATTTTCTAGTCGGCTCGATGGGATTCGGTATCTTCGTGCTTCTGGTCGGCTGCGGCCAGAGCTACGGCGATCTGAGTGGCAAGGTGACCTACAAAGGCAATGTCCTCCGCATGGGCACGGTTTCCGTGCTCGGCAGTGACGGCATCACCCGGGCGAGCATGATTGCGAAGGACGGCACGTACTCGGTCGAGAAGGTCGCCGCCGGAGAGGTCAAGCTCACCGTCTACTCTCCGGATCCTGAGTTGAGCCAACCCCACAAGCGGCAGAAGAAGAACGCGCCGCCGCCTCCGAAAGTGGAAGTGGACAAAACCGGCTGGGTCGCCATCCCGGAGAAGTACGCCGACTTCAAGGATTCGGGGTTGACCTTTTCACTGAAGCCCGGCCCCAACAGCTATGACATCGAGTTGAAATGACCTGGGGCCCGAGCAGGGTCACCATCGGCGGTTGCAATCCCGCCGGCAGACGCAAGGCAGCCTGCGAGAAGGGCAGGAGTCTTGCGTCTTCACTTTTCCTGATGCTTTCCGGCGTTTCGCCCAGGCGTTTGAAGGATTTCCTTGACCGTCTGCGGGCGGGAATTGAAAAATGAAAAAATAAACATCCATCAGTTTTTTCTTCTTGCAATTGGTTTTTTGGGCAGCTACCATCATTAAAAATCGCGACCGTTTGGTCACAACTTTACCTCTCCCACAAACGCAGGGTCTTTCCAACGGAATTTGTCGCGCGCCGCCAACGCGACGTGGTCGGGGGACGAGGGCCCGATGGCCAGGGTCGGTTCGCCGGCTCGAACTTCTTGCAGATGGATCTGTACGCACGTATCGGGGACGTATTCAGCGACCGATGAATTCATCGCTTTCATGCAGTTCCTGGCGGAGGACAGCTCATGCAACGGTTCCCACGACGGCAGGGCTTCACGCTGATCGAGTTGCTGGTGGTGATCGCCATCATCGCCATCCTGATCGGTTTGTTGCTGCCCGCCGTGCAAAAAGTGCGCGAGGCCGCGACCAACACACAGTGCAAGAACAACCTGCACCAGATTGGCGTCGCTCTGCACGGCTACCACGGCATGTACAAACGCTTCCCACAGGGCATCCAGTATTCGGCCCCGCACTACTACTGGAGCTGGATGGCGCAGATGATGCCCTTCTTTGAACAGGATAACCTGTACACCCAGGCCGAGAACTGGGCGCGCAACACCTCCGTCAATAGTGGCTGGAACTATTGGCCCTGGGGTGACTTCTGGGACAGCCCGCAGACGCCAGCCAACCCGGCCCTGGGGGTGGTCCTGTCCACGTTGAAATGCCCGGCCGACGAGCGCCAGGACTACTCCATATCGGGAAACCAGGGGGGCATCTACCCCCAGAGCAGCATCGCCTTCACCGGCTACCTGGGCAACGCCGGCAGCGCCCAGGGGAACGAGGCCTACAGCGGTGCCCCGTGTAACGGCGTCCTGTACTGGACCTCCTCGATCCGCATGACCGACATCCGCGATGGCACCAGCAACACCTTGCTGGTGGGTGAGCGGCCGCCCAGCGCCGACCTGTATTACGGCTGGTGGTTCGCCGGGGCCGGCTGGGACGGCAGCGGCGTGGGCGACGTGCTCATGGCGCGCGGGCCACCAACTACGCAGCCAGCCTGGGCTGCCCGGCGACCAGTGTGGGCTTCCAGGCGGGAATGGCGAGCAACACTTGCGATCAGGTCCACTTCTGGAGTTTCCACGCGGGCGGTGGCAACTTCCTCATGGCGGACGGCTCGACCACCTTCCTGAGTTTCGGTGCCAACGCGGTGCTGCCGCAGTTGATGTCGCGCAACGGCAGCGAAGTCTTTGACCTGTCGCAGTATTAACGCGCTGCAGACCTGCAGGCCCCTCCCGTCCGGGAGGGCCTGGTTCCTTCGACCGCAAGGGTTTTCGCATGTCTGGTTCCCATGCCGGTCGGTTCGCCGTCTTCCTGGCGTGCGTCTGCGCAGCCGCCAGCGTGCTGGGGTGTGGCAGCAGTTCCTCCCCCGCCAAGGTGTCCGGCAAGGTCACGCTGAACGGCCGGGCTCCCAGGATAAAGGGCTTGCAGATTTCCTTCCTCGGCTCGAACGGCCGCATGTACGCATTCCCGATCAACGAGGACGGCACGTACTCGGCCGAGGATGTGCCCGCGGGGGAGACGACGGTCGCCTTCCTTTATGTCGATCCGTCCGTGGTGCCGGTGAACCCGGGACAGGGCCGCGGGCCCGGCGTACGCCCCGACAAGGCTGGGCCCAAGAACAACGATCAGAGCAAGAACCCGATCCCCGAACCCCTCCGAGACGGGAGCACTTCCAAAATCACCTTCAAGGTCGAGTCCGGCCAGGACAACGTGTTCAACTACGACATCAAGTCCTGAGACTGCGTCCAGCGCGGCCAAGGTCACTTTCTGGCGAGCGGCGCGGCGTCAGCCCGCCGGTGCATCCGAGTACCGGCGGCCTGACGCCGCGCCGTTCGCCAGCTTCCGAGTACCGGCGGGCTGACGCCGCGCCGCGCGCCAGGAGGCGGGATTCCCCTTGACCGGCCCCCGCCGCGCGCGACAATACCGCGAAGTGCGACACATACAACCGGCACACCTTCGTGGGGAGTCGAACATGCGCGGCGCGGGGCTGGCTTCATTGGGGTTTGTGGTTTTGCTAAGCCTGGGGTGGACGACCACTGCCGAACCGGGCGGCGGCGACGGCAAGGGCGTCCGCAAGCCGTTCGGTCTGGAGAAGCGCGTGCCGTGGACGACTTCCAGAGTTCTCGGCTCGCCGGAGCCGCCGCCGCCGTACCGCACAGAACCGGCGTTCCCGAAGTTACCGAAGTTCGAGGAACCGCTTGACCTGACCTTCGCGCCGGGCACCAACCGCCTGTTCGTCGCCGGCCGCTGGGGCAAAATCTGGTCGTTCGTCAACAAGCGCGATGTCGAGAAAGCCGACCTCGCTCTGGAGCTGAAGACGAAGGGCGGCGGCAAGCAAATCATCTACGGCTTCACGATCCACCCGCGGTTCAAGGACAACGGCTATCTCTTTGTGACCTGGATTCCCGACCCGTCGAAGGAGAGGCAGCCGAAGGGCGCGCGTGTGTCGCGCTTCACGGTCAAGGGCGAGCCGCCGGTGATCGACCGCGCTTCGGAGAAGGTCATTTTCGAGTGGCCCAACGGCGGCCACAACGGCGGCTGTCTGAAGTTCGGTCCAGACGGCTGCCTCTACCTGGCGACCGGCGACGGCTCCGGCATCGCGGACCAACTCAACATCGGCCAGGACCTCGGCAGTGTTTTCGCCAAGCTGCTGCGCCTCGACGTGGACAACGCGCCGCCTGGTCAGGGTTACGCCGTCCCGAAGGACAATCCGTTCGTCAAGATCAAGGGCGCCCGGCCCGAGGTTTATGCGTATGGGCTGCGGCAGCTGTGGCGCTTCAGCTTCGACCGCAAAACCGGCGACCTGTGGGGCGGCGAGGTCGGCCAGGATTTGTGGGAGATGATTTACAAGATCGAAAAAGGTGGCAATTACGGCTGGTCGGTGATGGAGGGCACGCACCCGTTCCGGCCGGAGCGCAAGAAGGGACCGACGCCGATCCTCAAGCCGGTGGTCGAACATCCGCACTCCGACTTCCGCTCCATCACCGGCGGCTTTGTCTATCGAGGCAAACGCCTGCGCGAACTGAGCGGGGCGCACACTTACATCTATGGCGATTTCGATACGGGCAGAATCTGGATGCTCGAATTGCAGCCCTGGTCGTCCGTGAGGGAAGGTAAGACTGTGCACGTGGTCGGCAATCACCGGGAACTCGCCCGCACCACTTATCGCATCGTCAGCTTCGGCGAGGATGCGGCCGGCGAACTCTACTTCCTCGACTTCACCGGCGGCGGCATCCATCAACTCGTCAAGGCGCCGGTCGCGAAACCGCAAGCGAAGTTTCCGCGCAAGCTCAGCGACACCGGCATCTTCACTTCCACCAAGGACCACAAGGTCGCGCCCGGCGTCATTCCGTATTCGGTCAACGCCCAGCTCTGGGGCGATCACGCTGCCAAGGAGCGCTTCCTCGCCATCCCCGGCAACGGTCAAATCGGCTTCGACGAGATCACGTATCCGCAACCGTCGCCCGGCGCCCCGCCCGGCTGGCGCTTCCCCGACGGCACCGTGCTCGTGAAGACCTTCAGCATGGACATGGAGCGCGGCAATCCCAAAAGTCGCAAACGACTGGAGACACGCATCCTGCATTTCCAGCAGTTCCCCGGCACGCAGGAATACGGCGACCAGTACTGGCGCGGCTACACCTACGTCTGGAACGACGAGCAGACCGACGCCGAGCTGCTCGACGCCGCCGGGCTCGACAAGATGCTGAAGATCAAGATCGGCGACAAGACCGTGGAGCAGAAGTACCGCTTCCCGAGCCGGGCCGAATGCACCCTCTGTCACACGAACGCCGCCAAGTTCGCGCTCGGCGTCAGCACGCTGCAGATGAACCGCGATCATAACTATGACGGCGTGATTGCCAACCAGCTGGCGACGCTGAATCACATCGGCCTGTTCACGAAGAAGTTGCCCCAGACGCCGGACAAACTGCCCAGGCTCGCGGACTTCCACGACGAGAGGCAACCGCTGGACGTGCGCGCCCGCTCATACCTGCATTCCAATTGCAGCCATTGCCACATGAAATGGGGCGGCGGCAACGCGGAGTTCAAACTGCTGGCGACGCTGCCGTTGAATGAACTGGGCGTCGTCAACGTCAAGCCAGCGCACGGCGACTTCGGGCTCAAGGGGGCCAAACTGCTGGTGCCGGGCCATCCGGAACAGTCGATCATCCTCAACCGCATGGAGCGCACCGGCCTGGGCCGTATGCCGCACATCGGCTCGCACGTGCCCGACGAGAAGGCGGTGCGGCTGATCCGCGACTGGATCAAGGACGTGAAGTGAGCCGGACGGTTGCCGTGGAGATTTCCGAAGGGTTACGAGGAGGGCGAGTCATGAGAGCATTGCACGTGCGTTCGCTGTCGTTGGTCGCCGTCCTGGCGGTGGTCCTGGGAGGTGCGTTCGCCTGGGAAACCGTGGGGGCGCAACCGGGCCCCGCGGGGAACAAGATCATCCCACGTCAGGAGCTGTTGGAGCGCTTCGACAAGCTCACGCCGAAGGACCGGCTGCAACTGGTCGAGAAGTTGCCGCAGGCCGCGAAGGAGTTTCAGCCGGCCGAGCGCGGCGACGTGGTGCTGATGGTCATGGCCCGCGGCACCCTGGAGTCCTCGAAGAACACCGACATTTACTGCACCGTCAAGCCGCGCGGCTTCGGCAACACCGTCGCCACCACGATCCGCTGGGTCATCGACAACGGCACGCGCGTCCAAAAGGGCGACCTCCTGGTCCAGCTGGACGACGCCGACTTTCAGGAGCAAAAGACGGAGCAAAAGCACCTGCTGGACCTCGCGAGACTTGACGTGGAGAAGGCGGACGAGGATCTGAAACGGGTTGAGAAAGAGAACAAGCTGAAGGTGCGCCAGGGGGAGATCGGGCTGCGCCTCGCGGAACTGGCGTCGAAAAAGTATGCTGGCAACGACCCCGACGAGCGGGAGGCCCTGGAACTCCGGATCGAACAGGCTCGCCTGGGGCTCGAACTGGTGAAGGCCGGTGTCAAAACGCTGGAAATTTATGCCCGGAAGGACATTCTCGTCAACAGGTCTCGCGCCATTGAGGCGGAGGCGCGGTTGCGGCAGACCGAGGAGCAGATCAAGGCGTGCAAGATCGTCGCACCGCAGGACGGCGTGGCGATGTACTACGTTCCGGAGAACGTGCGCGGCGGCTCTGCCTCGCAACCGGCGATCGTCCCGGGCGAGCCGGTGCGCATGGGCCAGAAATTGCTGCAAATCCCCGACCTGAGCAAGATGCTCGTCATCGCCCGCGTTCCCGAGGCCCTCGTGTCCTACGTGCGTGGCGCCACCCCCGGCGACGCGGCCAGCCGACAGCGCGCTTTCATCCGCGTGGACGCCTACCCCAAAAACGTCCTGCCGGGCTATGTAAGGGTGGTGGACACGGTCGCCACGCCGCAGGACATTTTTGCCTCGGACGTGAAGTATTACAAGACCCTGGTCCAGCTGGAGAAGGTGCCGCCCGGTCTGAAGTCCGGCATGTCGGCCGAAGTCGCCATTGCGGCGGCGCGGCGGGCCGGAGTGGTGCGCGTGCCGGTGCAGTCCGTCGTGCGCGCCGGCAAGGAGCGCTACTGCTACGTCAAGAGCGACGGGGGGATTCAGAAGCGATCGGTGACGCTGGGGCTGGCCAACGAGGTGGTGGTGGAGGTCGCGGAAGGCGTCAAGGAAGGAGAAGTGGTCCTGCGCGACCCGCATGGCGTGCTGCGCCGCCTGAGCGCATTCTTGGCGGCGCCGGCCAAGGGCACCAACCTGCTGCGCGTCCACAGCGAGTTGACCAAGGAAATGCAGGGAAAGTCGCGGGCCTGGGTCAACACCTACGGCCTGACGGACGCGGACCTGAAGCGGATCGCCGCCCTGCCGGCGGTGACGCAGGTGGTGCCGGTGCGCCGCTTCCCGCAGGTGGTGCGGCACCTGAACCGGGTCCACACCGGGCTCATCATCGGCACCACGCCGGCGTTCGCGGACCTGTTCGGGCTGCGGCCGCAAGACGGCCGCTTCCTGACCGCGACGGACGGGGCCGACGGCAACAACGTGGCGGTGCTCGGTGCCGTCGCGGCGGAGGCGTTGTTCCCCGACGGCGCGGCGGTGGGCCAGGTGGTCACCGTGGGCAAGGAGGCGTTTACCGTGGTTGGGGTGTTGCAGGATCAGGCCCCCGGCGGGGTGTTCGCGTTCGAGCTTGACCGCAGCGTGTTCGTGCCGCTGTCCACCAGCCGGTCGCGCCTCGGTGAGCGCGTCATTGTGCAGCACGACGGCTATCGCACGGGTGAGGCGGTGCAGTTGCACGACCTTTATGTGACGGTCGCGGGGCCGCAAGACGTTGCCGGCACCCGCGCGGCCATCCACACGTTGCTCGAAGATTTCCACCAGCAGAAGGACTGGATCATTCAGGCGGGCGGGTAAAGCGGACAGTTGCCCTGGAGATTTCCAAAGGTTCTACGAGGAGGGCGGGTCATGAGTGCCTGGCGTACGAGCGCGCTGTCGTTGGCCGTGCTCCTGGTGGTGGCCCTGGGAGGCTCGCTCGCCTGGGAGTGGGCCAGTGAGCAACCGAGCCCCGCGGGGGATCAACACGCTCTCAGCCTGAAGCGCTTCGACCTGCTGACGAAAGCGGCGGGGAATTCCAGACGCCGGGCAAGCGCTCCATGCAGAAAGTTCAGCAAGACTGCGCCGTTTTCGGAGGAAATCCGTCAGGCGGTCTGCTAAGCTGGCGCGTCGTCAGCGCTCGCCGTCTCGTGCAACAACAAGGAGCCGCCAATGTCCGCCCCCGTCGTGCCGGAAGGGTCCAAGGTCAAGCTGTCGGTCATCAAGGGCCTGCGTGTCGGCAAGAACTACGCCCTGAAAGAAGGCGTCACCTACGTCGGCCGCAAGGGGCCGCTGGCGGTGGACGTGGACCTGACCGACCAGGAGAATCCCGGTGTGGCCGTCAAGGTCAACCGCTTTGCCCTGATCTGGTTCGACAAGAACGGTTTGGGCATCGCCGACACCGGCCGCCGCGTCACCGCCATCAACGGCACGCCCATCGCCTCCGGCAAGCGCTTCCCGCTCAAGGGCGAGGACACCCTGAAGTTCGGCAAGACCGTTCTGCAGGTCAAGGTCATCCTCAAGAAGAGGACGGCCGCCCAGAAGTGAGCGCTGCCTCTCGCCGGTCCTGGCTTTGGCGAGCAGCGCGGCGTCAGCCCGCCGGTGCTGGGAAGTACCGACGGGCTGACGCCGCGCCGCTCGCCGTGGTGTTCTCTGGAGCTAAACGGAATCCTTTATTCTTCGATGCGCCCCAGCAAGCCCGGGGCGGCCTCCCCGCCGGCGCCGTTACCGCCGACCACGAGCGCCGGCCACGCCTGCGGCCCGGTCAGCGTCGCCCGCTGCACCACGAACGCCACCTCCGCCGGCAGCGCTGCCGCCGGGGCCTCGAGTTCCGCCCCGATCAGGCCAGCCGTCCGCAGTTCCGCCAGCGCCAGCCACGGCGGATGTAGCAGTTCGCCGCACAGCACCCAGCCCAGCACCGACGCCCGGCCACGCAGCCGCAGCGCCGCCGCCACGTCCGCCGCCGTCCGCAACCGGCCGAGCACCAGCAGCCCGAAGCGATCCGCCACGTCCCAGGGTTGCGTCACCCCGTCGCGCACATCGGTCAGCAGCAGGTTGACGCCGCGGTCGTGCAGCGCCCGGGCCTCGTCCTCGGTGAGCGTTTCGCGGCGGACGCCGTGCAGCGGCAGTGGTTTGCCGTTGACGCGCAGCCCTGGCGGCCCGATTTGCAGCACGCGCAGTCCGTGGCTGACCCGCACCTGATCGTAACGACGGCCGTCCTGCCACAATTCCAGCGGGCCATCGTACAGGAACGGCGTCTGCGGCTCCCACAGGCTCGGCTCGGGGATCAGGATGCGGGCCTGGTAGCCGCCAGCGGCGCCGAGCGCCGCCGGCAGCGGCCGCAGCGGGTAGGCGATTTCCACGGTGGCGGCGTAGGGGCAGCGCGGCCCCATCAGGCGGCCGCGGACCTCGACAGCCGCCGCGTCCGGTTCGGTCTGGAGTGCCACCCACAGTTCCGCCTCGGCCGGATTGAGGCGGTGGTTGGCCAGGCGCACGGCACGGATGCGGGGGTTCATGGTGTCACACGATGAGCATCGCGTCTCCGTAACTGTAAAACCGATAGCGCTGGTCCACGGCGGCCTGATACGCTCGCCGCGTCAGCTCGACGCCGGCGAAGGCGCTGACGAGCAGCAGCAGACTGGTGCGCGGCAGGTGGAAGTTGGTCACCAAGGCGTCCACAGCGCGGAAGGCGTAGGGCGGGTAGATGAACAGGTCCGTTTCGCCGCTCCAGGGCCGCAGCGGGTCGGCCGCAGCCGCTGTCTCAAGCACGCGCACCGCCGTGGTGCCGACCGCGACCACACGACCGCCACGCCGGCGGCAGTCCGCGATGGACGCGACCGCCTCGGCGGACAGTTCGCCCCACTCACGGTGCATGCGATGCTGCGTCACGTCGTCCGCCTGGATCGGCTGGAAGGTGCCGCGGCCGACGTGCAGGGTCACGAACGTCCAGCCGACGCCGCGCTGCTGCAGGCGGTCGAAGAGTTTCGGCGTGAAGTGCAGGCCGGCGGTGGGCGCGGCGACGGCGCCGGCGTGGCGGGCGTAGACGGTCTGATAGCGATCGCGGTCGGCGTCGGCGGCGCGGCCCTTGCGGATGTACGGCGGCAGCGGCACCTGGCCGTGCTGGGCCAGCAACTCGACCGGACTGCCCGGCAGGCTCGGCTGCGCCAGCCAGGTGCCGTCCGGCGTTCGGCGGAGCAATTGTAGTTGCAACGGCCCCGGTTCGACCTCGATGGTTTCATCGGCGACGAGGCGGCCGCGCGTCTGGCACAGCAGCTCCCAGGCCCCTTCCATTTCGCGCAGGAACAATCCTTGCCACTTGCCGCCGGTGCGGCCGCGACGGCCGAGCAGCCGGGAGTGCAGGACGCGCGTGTCGTTGAGTACGAGCAGGTCGCCGGGCGCCAGCAGGTCGGGCAGGTCGCGGAAGACGTGATGGCTCAGGGTGGCGTCGGCACGGCGGACGAGCAGCAGGCGCGAGTGGTCGCGCGGCTCCAGCGGTTGCTGGGCGATGAGGTCGGGCGGCAGCAGGTAGTCGAACGCATCGAGCTGCATGACGACCGATCAATGACTCCGCCTGCCGCCACTGGCGGCGCAGCGTTCCCCCGCTACGCCACCAGCGGCAGAACGAAAACCGCTCCGCTCATTTAAAGCCCTTGATCCAGTTATCGAAGCCCGCCTTGTTCTCTGCCATCGTCTTGGCGGGGCCGGTCAGCGTGATGAAATACGGCCCCTTCTCGCTGTCGAAGACGACGCCGAAACGGCGGAAATCGCGCTTCCGCTGGGTCTTGGCGTTGGGGTCGAATGGCGGGTTCTTGTACAGGAAGGTGCCGCGCACGTCCAGGTAAGTCACCGCGACGTTGCCGACCTTGAACTTCTCGACCCTGGACATCTCGTCGATGGTCTTGTCTTCGGGCGGCACGAAGAAGCCTTTCCAGCGCTTGATGTTGTCATCCACGTCACCGCCGCCGCCCTGGCCGAAGTAGAAGACCACCAGTTCGGCGTCCTCCAGATCGCCCTTGGCCTTCGGCACACGATACTGGTAGGCGCGGAACTTGTTGCTGGGCTTCTCCATCTTCCAGCCAGCCGGCAGGCGCGATTTCAAATCGTCGAGCGTGATCTCATCGCCCTTTTTGTCGCCGGCCTTCTGCGGCTCGGCGGTGCTCTCGCTGGAGTCCGCCGCGCAGGCCCAGCGCCGCGCAGCCCAGCACGATCAGCCCCAGTATGCGTTTCATCAATAGCGCTCCTTCCCGTGACAGCGTTGGCAGGTCAGTCCCCTGTCAGTTAATGCCGCCGCGCCGGCGCCGGCAAGGGGCTGAGGAGATGGCTCCAGATCACGTGCGAGTACGGCGCGGCCATCGACCTGACCGAGCTGGGGTCGCCGACCATCCATTTCGCGTCGGCGAGCCGTGTGACGAGGAAGTCCCGCTGCATGGCAACCTTGGTCTGTTTGACGTTGCGGCGGTCGCGCACGAGGCGATTGAAAGACAGGCATTGCCTCTTTCTCCCTGTCACCCTGTCACCTTGTCATCTTGTCATCCTTCCCGGACTCCCACGAGCGGCAGATCACGGGCCAGCGCCCACGCCTCCCACTCGGCGGCGGTTCGGGTCAGGAACGCCTGTTGCAATTGCTCGCGGTCGGGGACGGTCAGGCCCAGTTCGCGAGTCAATCGCTCCCAGAAGTGCGGCTCCAGCGCGGCGACGGCGACCCAGCCTGTGCGCGCCCGGTAGAGGTGGTAGCCTGGAAAGGCGCCGCCCAGGACGCCGTTGGGCGTGGTCAGGCCGTACCGCAGCGGTGCGGCGAAGTCCTCCGCCGCCTCCGCCAGACTGACGTGGGCGAATCCGGCCCCCTGGCCGCGCTCGCGCCCCAGCAGCAGGGCCAGGGCCGTCGTGACGACGCGCTCCGCCCCAGCCAGGTCGGCCAGGCAGGTGCGCGGCAGTCCGGGCGGCTCCACCAGGCCCGCCAGCGCCTGATAGGTCAGGTCGTGTCCGGGGAGGTCTTCGCGCGGCGATGGGTAGCCCATGATTGCCACCTGGCAGAGGCGCGGGTGACGGGCGTGCAACGCGGCCCAGTCGAGCCCCAGCCGCGCCAGCGCCGCCGGCCGGGTCGCGGTGAGCAGCAAGTCCGAATGGGCGAGCAGGGCTTCCAGCTGGCCACGGCCCTCGCCTCCCTTGAGGTCAAGTGTGTGGATGGTCTGGCCGCGGTGGAGCAACTCATACCATTGCGGCAGAACGCGGCCGAGCGGGTCCCCCGTGGGCGGTTCCACCTTGACCACCGTGGCGCCCAGCCGGCCCAGGTGCGCCGCGGCCAGCGGTCCCGGCAGGTTGACGGCGAGCGTGAGCACCTGGATTCCCTCAAGCGGTTTCATGAGACTTCTCCGCAGCGCACCACCGGGGAGCCTGGAGGCGCACCCTGAAGCTCGATCCGCGCTTGGCGCGTTCAGTTACCCGAGTCCATAATGGTTGGGCCTTGCACCCTTCCGCCTCGCTCCCCGGAGACCGCCCATGCGCGCCACCGTCAGCCTCGTGTCGGGTCGCGCCAGTCTGTTGCCGCAACGCGCTCTAAATCACCCCCAGCTCCTTGCCGACGCTGCGAAAGGCCTCGACCGCCTGCTGCAACTGCTCCGGCGTGTGCGCCGCCGACAGCTGGATGCGAATGCGTGCCTGGCCCTGCGGCACTACCGGGTAGCTGAAGCCGATCACGTAAATGCCGTGGTCGAGCAGTCGATCCGCCATCTTCGCCGCCAGCGCCGCGTCGCCGAGCATCACCGGCAGAATCGGGTGCTGACCGGGCTTGACCGTGAAGCCCGCCGCCTCCAGGCCCGTCCGCAGTGCCTGCGCGTTGGCGTGCAGCCGGTCGCGCAGGTCGCTGCTGCTGGCCACGAGGTCCAGCGCCCGGAGCGTCGCGGCGATGATCGGCGGCGGCACCGCGTTCGAGAACAGGTACGGCCGTGACCGCTGCCGCAACAGCTCCACCACCTCCTGCCGCGCACAGGTGAAGCCGCCCGCGGCGCCGCCGAGTGTCTTGCCCAGCGTGCTTGTGATGATGTCGATGCGCTCCAGACAGCCGAGCTGCTCCGCACTGCCGCGGCCGCCCGGCCCCAGGATGCCCGTCGCGTGACTGTCGTCCACCATCACGACGGCGCTGTACTTCTCCGCCAGGTCGCAGATCGCCGGCAGCGGCGCCAGCGAACCATCCATCGAAAACACGCCATCCGTCGCGATCAGCCGCAGCCGCGCCCCGGCCGCTTCTTTCAGGCGGCTTTCCAGGTCGTTCACATCGCAATTCTTGTAGCGCAGCCGCTGCGCCTTGCACAGCCGGACGCCGTCGATGATGCTGGCGTGGTTCAGCTCGTCGCTGATGATCGCGTCGGCGTCGGTCAGGATCGTCTCGAACAGGCCGCCGTTGGCGTCCCAGCACGAGCTGTACAGGATGGCGTCGTCCTTGCCGAGGAATTTGGCGACGGCGCCTTCCAGCTGCTTGTGCAGGTCCTGCGTGCCGCAGATGAAGCGCACCGACGCCATGCCGTAGCCGTAGCGCCGCAGCCCCTCATGGGCGGCCTCGACAATGGCGGGGTGGTTCGCCAACCCCAGGTAATTGTTGGCGCAAAAGTTGATGACCTCGCGGCCGCCGACACGGATCGCGGCGCCCTGCGGCCCCTGCAACTGCCGCTCGCGCTTGTAGAGGCCCTTCGCCTGCAAGTCCGCCAGCTGCACCCGCAACTGCTCGCGCAACGCCTGATCGCTCATGAATCTCTCCAGTGAAAGGACACCCATCATTATGGCGAGCGGTTTCTGCCCGGCCCTCTTTCCCGGGAAACTACCTGGGAAAGAAGGGGCCGTTTAACAGAGAAGGCGAAAGTTCGCGATAGCGTTGGTGTTTGCGCACCCCGCTGGCGTCCACCCAGCGCGGCACCACCATCAGGGCAACCAGGGGCACGTCCATCCAGTGGCGTAACGGCGCGGGGGCCAGCCAGCCAAAGACCAAACAGCCACCAATGAGGGCCGGTACCAGGAGGCGAACGTGCAGCTTCAGCCGCGCGCAGGCCGCCCGTCGGTCCGGTCGCAACGCTCTTGCGCCTCCTCCAGGTAGATGAGCGGTGGCGTGACCCAGAGGTACAGGAGCAAAGCCAGCAGCGCATCAACCCACCAGTACGCCTGGGTCCACAACTCCGCGCGCCATCCGTGCGTGAACAGGTTGTAGGCGAGCAGGGTGACCAGCGCCGCCGTGACCGCCAGCTGCTCAAGAAGACGCGACCTCCAGTAGCGTGCATAGAGGAGCACCGGGCCGAAAAAAACCATCTGGAGCGCCCACTCCCAACCGCCTGCCCGATTCTCGAACCCCAGGGCAGGAGCGTTGTGTGCTCCCACGAAAATCGGCTCCCACACGATCAGCAACCCGTACAACAGCCACGCGCAATTGGCCAGATCGACTAGCATGCCCGATAAGGTTGTGGCCTCGAAGATCTGCCGGACCGCGTCCTTGAAAAGCCAGGGACTGCCGAAGCGCCGATCCGGGTTGGGGTCGGTGGCGCGGCGGACGACGGCATCGAACTGGGTATAGCCCGTGTGCGGCGGGCCGGCCGGAAGCTTGCCGGTGAGGATCTCGTGCAGGATCAAGCCCAGCGCGTACACGTCGGCCCGGCCGTCCACTTCCTGTGGGCACTTCCGCTGTTCCGGGGCCATGTACAATGGCGTGCCCATCACCTGATGCGCCTCCGTCAGCCGGGCAGCGTCGCCGGGTGGCAGGCCGTCCGGGCGGACCTCCTGACGGTCGCGCAGCCGGGCGATGCCAAAGTCGGCCAGCTTCACCTGGCCCCCTGCGGTGACCAGGATGTTCTCCGGCTTGAGGTCGCGGTGGATGATGCCGGCCGCGTGGGCGGCGGACACCGCGTCGCACAGGTTGAAGAATTGCAGAAAGGGATTGCACCAGGCGTCGCTGGGGCTTTTGCAGAAGTTTTTTTGCCGCAGGTTGTAAGGCAGGTACTCCATGATGATGAAGAACAGGTCATCGACACACCCGAAGTCGAAAATGCGCACGACATGGGGGTGGTCAAGCTGCGCCAGGGCCTGGGCCTCGCAGTGGAAGCGCTCGGCGAAGGCGGGGTTGCTGCTCACCTCGGCGGACAGCACCTTGATGGCCACCTGCCGGCCCAGCGACGGCTGCTCGGCCAGCCACACCTCCCCCATGCCGCCGCGGCCGAGCAGCTGGCGGAGCTTGTAATCGGGCAGCCGGCGGTTGAGGACGGTTTCCAGGTACTGGACGCGGTCGGGTTCTGCGGGTGTGTGGGGTGCCGTACCGTCGAGGCCCGCCGCCAGCAGACAGGCGGGGCACAGGCCCTCGGGCGCGTCGGGGGGCAGGGGGGTACCACAGTGGGGACAGGATGCGGCCATGACAGACTCCTGGGGGACGTTGCAGTCTACCCAGAGAAGAAGCATCGGTGGCGAAAGGTTACAGCCGCGGCAAAAAATCTTCAAGGAGCCAGCGCGCTGAACAGGGCCCGAATCTCGTCGTCCACCGCCGCGGGATCCTCGACCGTCTGGGCGATCTCGTCGCGGAGCAGGTCGCGGTAGCGCTGCCGCAGCCGGTGGGCCGCCACCTTGACTGCTCCCGGGGTCATGCCCAGCGCGGCCGCCGCCTCGGCGTGGGAGTCGCCCGCCGCGCCTGTCAGAGAACCCTTGAGCGCCTCGAACAAGGGGAGTTGGCCGGCCGTCTCGTAATGCTCGCGCAGGCGCTGCACGACGCGGTCCAGCAGCGTCAGTGCCCAGCGGCGCTCGAAGAGCCGTTCGGGCGTCTGCTCATGGCCGGGTTCGGCGGCGTAGCGCCGGTCGGCGTCGCCGAAGTCGAGGGACAGGAGCTGGCGACCGCCGCCGCGTTTCAGGGCCGTCGCGCGGTCGTGCTCGTTGCTGAGGAAGTGACGGCAGGCGGCCAGCAGGAAGGCGCGGAAGCGGCCGCGGGCCGGATCGACCGCGGCCAGGTCGTCGCGCTCCAGCAGGCGCGTGAAGAACTCCTGGGTCAGATCCTGCGCCTCGTCGTGGGCGTGGCCGCGGCGGCGGACGAACGCATAGAGCGGATACCAGTACAGGCGGCACAGCTCGGCCAGGGCTGCGCGGGCGGCCGACGAATCGCCCCGGGCCGCGACGACCAGACTCCAACGAGTGGTGGCGAACACGCGCGTCTCCTCCGCTGCCTTCTTATCCACGGTCCGGATGCTGCCGTGCATTGTACCGAACGCCCGCCGCCCCGCCGTCTTGCGCGGCGCCGCAAAACCGTAACATGCCCTGCGAGCCCGGCCCCTTCGTGAGATCCCATGCGGCAGATCGCCACGGACGTCTGGCAACTGCACGGCTTCCCCGCCGACGCCATCAACGTCTACCTGGTCGGGGATGTGCTCATCGACGCCGGCACGCGCTGGGCACGGTCGCGCATCCTGCGGCAGCTGACCGGTCGCAAACTCGCGCTTATGGCGCTGACGCACGTCCACCCCGATCACCAGGGTTCGGCCGCCGTGGTCTGCGACCGCTTCCGTGTGCCGCTGGCCTGTCACGAAAGCGACGCGGCCGTCATGGAGGGCCGGGCACCGTTCGTGCCGAGCAACCGCATCCTCCGCCTGGGCGAACGGGTCTGGGCCGGGCCGCCGGTGCGCGTTCGCCGCGTCCTGCGCGACGGCGACACCGTGGCCGGCTTCCGCGTCGTCCACACGCCCGGCCACACCCCCGGCCATGTCGTCTACTTCCGCGAGTCCGACCGCGTTGCCATCGCCGGTGATCTGCTGGTGAACATCAATTTTCTCTCCTTCCGGGAAGGGCTGCGACTGACGCCGTGGTTCTTCTCCGCCAACCCGCAACAGAACGCGCAGAGCGTCCTCGTGCTGCACCGGTTGCGGCCGTCCGTGGTCTGCTTCGGGCATGGTCCGCCGCTGTTTAAGCCGCGCTTGCTGGATGACTTTGTCGCCCGCCTGGAACGGAAGTTGGCTGACAGCCCGGCGGCGTAGCGGCAAGACACGGATTGTCACCGCCGCTATCATGAACGGTGGGATGAGGAAGGACGGAGAGGAAATCCTGTCATGCTGACGCGCAAGTATCTGTTTCCGAACGTCATCGAGATGAATTACCAGGCGGGCCGCCGTCTGGGCGTCAACGTTTATCTGATCGATGGCGGCTCGGAATTTCTGCTCATCGACATCGGCTACCTCGACACGGTGGCCGAGATCATCGAACTGATTCGCAAGATGGATTTCAACCTTTCGACGTGCAAGATGATTATCGCCACGCACGCCGACGCCGACCACATCCAGGGTATCGCCCGCGCGCGGGAGCTGCTCAGGACCAGGGTTGCCGCCCACCCCAAGACGGTCGAGCCACTGAAAACCGGCGATGAGATCATGACCTTCGCCACCATCAAGGCGCAGAACATTTTTCTGGAGATGCCACCCTGCGAGGTCGATCAGCAGCTCAACGAGGGCGACAGCATCACCGTCGGCAAGCAAAAACTGACCGTCTGGCATACGCCGGGCCACACGGAAGGCCAGCTCAGCTTCAAGATGGGCAACCTGCTGTTCTGCGGCGACAACATTTACAAGGACAGCTGCGTGGGCGTCATTGACGCGCACCACGGCTCGGACATCCCGGCATTTCTGAAGTCGCTGAAGCGCATCCAGCAGGACGACGCGGAGTTTTTGCTGCCGAGCCACGGACCCGTCTTTCGTCGCGACAAGCGCATCTTGCAGAAGGCCATCGACCGGCTGACGCAGTATCAGTACATGGCGGACTTCGGCACCTGTGCCACGGCCTGGCCGCTGCTGGACGAGTGGGAGGCCGACATCACCGCCGGCCGCATGCCCGACTTTAACAAGAAAGAAAAATAGCCACAGAGGACACAGAGAGGAAAAGAGGCGGATAAAATAACTCCTCCTTTTTTCTCTCTGTGTCCTCTGTGTCCTCTGTGGCTAAATTGTTTACTCCGGATACAGCGCCGTGCTCAGGTAGCGCTCGCCGAGGTCTGGCAGCACCACCACGATCAGCTTGCCGGCGTTCTCCGGCCGCTTCGCCACCTGCACCGCCGCGTGCGCCGCCGCGCCGCAACTGATGCCGCACAGCATCCCCTCCTCACGCGCCAGCCGCCGGGCCATCTCGAAGGCGTCCTCATCCTTCACCTGGATCACCTCGTCGATGATGTCCACGTTCAGCACGCCCGGGATGAAGCCGGCGCCGATGCCCTGGATCTTGTGCCGCCCTGGTTGCAGCGGTTGGCCCTGCTTCGTCTGCGTGATGACGGCACTGGTCACCGGCTCCACCGCGATGCACTGGAAGCTCGGCTTCCGCTTCTTGAGAACCTCACCAACGCCCGTGATGGTGCCGCCGGTGCCGACGCCTGACACCAGGATGTCCGCTCGACCATCGGTGTCGCGCCAGATTTCCTCCGCGGTCGTGCGGCGATGGATCTCCGGGTTGGCCGGGTTCTTGAACTGCTGCGGCATGAACGAATTTGGTGTGCTCCGCACCAGTTCCTCGGCGCGGGCCACGGCACCGCTCATGCCCTTCTCGCCCGGCGTCAGGATCACCTCCGCCCCGAACGCCTTCAGCAGCCGCCAACGCTCGCGGCTCATCGTCTCCGGCATTGTCACCACCAGCTTGTAACCGCGTGCGGCACAGGTGAACGCCAGGCCGATGCCGGTGTTGCCGCTGGTCGGCTCGATGATCGTCGTGTCCTTGTTGAGCTTGCCCTCACGCTCCGCCGCGTCGATCATGGCCACGCCAATGCGGTCCTTCACCGACCAGAGCGGGTTGAAATTCTCCAGCTTGCCGACCACCGTGGCCCGGGCATCGCCGACGACACGCCGCAATTTCACCAGCGGCGTGCCGCCGACCGTCTGCGTGATGTCGTCGAAAATCCGGCCGCGCGAAAACACCTCTGCCATGCTGAACTCCTTTTGACACAAACTACCGGTTGTCAACCTGTTAAATGACGCACACAATTGGGTAACGCAGTGAATTCGACACAGAATTCCCAGGAATCTGCCTTGCGCGGGCGACGGGCAAAGGTCACCCACTGGAAAACTGGATGACTACCCCGACGGGCCGACCTACAGGGCCGCCACGAGGAAGTTTACGGAACTCCCTCAATTGGTGAAGCCGACGCCAAAAAGGACGCGAACACCTGCCAGGTCATCTACGAAAAGTACCTGCTCTGGATTCGCTCCGGGGCCGCGCTGAGTCCACATAGACACACTCCGGTCGAGTGGTCCGCACGTGAGCTGTGTTGGTACGGCGGCGCGGAGGGTGGCGTGTTTGAAGAGAAATGGAGCGTGCGGAACATCACCGACTCCGCTCAGCGCATCCTGAAGCAGATCCCTTCCCGAGCAAGCGACCGCGGTCTGGATGTGGTCGATGGCTCGTCCATCGTTATGACAGCAACACCGTGCAGGCTTTCAATGGCTTCCTGCAGGTGGCCGGCGCTGACAGGGATATGAATCCAAAGATCGTCCTCGTCAACGGCGCCATGGGTGGCATGTCGGCCAACATGGTTCAGAACCCCGACGATAACAGCCGCGGCACGAAGTACTGGGCGGCGCTCGATCAGAAGCTCAAGGCGGCGGGCGTGACGCGGGCACAGGCGCAGATTATCTGGCTCAAGGAGACCAACCCCGGCCCACATGCCGGCGGCTTCCCGAAATACATTCGCGATTTGCAGTCCGAGCTAACACGGATCGTCCAGGTGCTGCCCAAACGTTTTCCGAACGTGAAACTGGTCTACCTGTCGAGCCGCACCTATGGCGGTTGGGCCAAGGCGCCCCCAGACCGGGCCGGCGGTCCCGGCAACTCCGAACCGTATTCCTACGAGACCGGTTTTGCCGTGAAATGGCTCATCGAACATCAACTCAAGGGGGGACGCCGCGTTGAATTACGACCCGAAGCGCGGCGCCGTCAAGGCGCCGTGGCTGAGCTGGGGGCCGTACCTGTGGGCCAACGGCGAGGTCCAGCGCAAGGATGGCTTTCACTTCCAGCTGAGCGACTTCCGCGAGAACGACCGCATGCACCATTCCGTGCAAGGGCAAACGAAGATCGGCCGGCAGTTATTGCATTTTTTCAAGACCGATTCGACGAACAGGGGATGGTTCGTCAAGTAATGGATCGGAAATGGATTGGGTCGGAGCCCGAGCGCCAGCGCGGGGCAGAGTCTGCCCCGCGCTGGCACTCGGGCTCCGACCAGAAATAAGCGCTCACGTCAAGTTCGCCAGCACACCGTCGCCGCAGAAGTTCGGGTTGCCGAAGCGCGGGATGCGGTGCCCCATACCGTGCGCCAGCGCCAGCAGCAGACGGTTGTGCGGCACACGGTTGTAGCGCAACGACCGGCTCATGCGGAAGTCGAGGCCGTTACCGACCAGTACCCACGGGATATTGTCGAGCGTGTGCGAATTGCCCTTGCCCAGCTCGTTGGTCCAGACGATCAAGGTGTTGTCGAGCAGCGTGCCGGTGCCGCCCGGCTCGGGCGTCTCCGCCAGCCGCCGCGCCAGGTAGGCCAGCTGCTCGCAATACCAGCGGTTGATCCGCGTCAGCTGGTCCTGGGCCGTGCGGTCGCTGTCGGGCCGGTGCGACAGCTCGTGATGGCCTTCCGAGACCTGAATCCAGTTCATCCGCGCCATGCCGACCGAGTTCGTGAATTGCAGCGTTGCCACGCGCGTGAAGTCGGCGGCGAAGCTGTTGACCATCAGCTCGATCTGCATCCGCGAAATCTGCGGGATGTGGTTGTTTTCCAGGCGGACGTTGGCCTCCAGCTGCGGCACGGCGTGCTGGGCGGCCCGGTTCGCACGCAGATCCTGCTCCATCTCGCGCACGAACGTCGTGTGCTGGTCGAGCAGGCGGCGATCCTCGGCGCTGATGGCCGCCGACAGCCGTTGCAGGTCGCCGCGGAGGTCGTCAAGGACGCTGCCGACGGTCTCCTGATCGCGCACCCGACCGTAGAGGCGCTGGAACATCTGATAGGGGTCATCGACCGGCGCGATCGGCCGGTTGGCGCCGGCGTAGACCATGCGCGTCCAGGTGTCGGCGCGGTTGGGGACCATGACGCCGAACTCCAGCGAACCAAACCGCGTCCGGGTGGCGGCGTCGCGCTGCAGAAAGTTCTTGATCTCCTGATCGATCGAGATGCCACGGGCCCAGCCGGCCGGGGTGTCGCTGCCGCCCTGGACGTTGCCGGGGAACAACTCGACCCCGGTCAGCAGACAGCCCATGCCGCGCATGTGCGCGTCGCCGTCGCCGCGGATGCGGTCGCAGACGCCGTGCAGCGTCAACAGACGGTTCTTGAACGGCTCCAGCGGGCTCAAACTGGCCTTGAGCGCCACGTTCGCCAGGTTCCCCGCGGCGTCCGGCCAGAAGGTATTCGGCACCACGCCGTTGGGGCTGAACATGATGACGAGCCGCTGCTTGCGCCGCTGCTGGTTGGCGAAGGCGAGGCCCGGCAGGTTGCCGACGAACGGCAGGGCCGCCGCCGTGACGCCGAGACTGTGCAGGAATTCACGACGCGTGCGCTGGGCTGCCATGTGGCTCACTCCAGATGGTTGATGGACGGTGCCGCGGCTGCCCCCAGCCGACGGGTAGGTTGAACCGGCGGAATCTGCGGGTTTCGTGCGGTTTTGCCCGGCAGGAGAGTAGTGCGGCGGGCAGACTTCCGAAACTCGGTTGGTAGGGTGAGCGTATCATTGGCCATCGGGTATGTCAAGCATCTGCTTCCGACAGCGTTTGCTGGCGCTCGGGCTCGGACGAACGCCGGGATCGAGCTATAATTGCCACGGCCATTCGCAGGAGACGGTTTCATGCAAGAAGCTTCCGCAATCGAACCGAACCACAAGGCCGCCAACGGAGCCCCGTCCGCGACCCCGCCGGCCCCGTCCGCGCTGCCGGCCCCGTCCCTCGACGACCCAGCGCTGTACCTCAACCGCGAGTTGAGCTGGCTGGAGTTCAACCGCCGCGTCCTGGAGGAAGCGCTCGACCCGAAGGTGCCGCTGCTGGAGCGCCTGAAGTTCCTGGCCATCTTCGGCTCCAACCTCGACGAGTTCTTCATGGTCCGCGTCGGCGGTCTGCAACAAAAAATCCACGGCGGCATCGCCGTCGGCTCCGGCGCCGACCGCATGCCGCCCCGCGAGCAGAACGAGCGCATTCACGCCACCGTCCTGCAGATGCTCGCCCAGGCCGATCTGTGTTTGACCCAGGAACTGCTGCCGGCCCTGGAGCGCGAGGGCATCGTCATCCGCAGCATGCAGCAACTGACCGAGGGCGACCGTCGCCACGTCGGCGAGGTGTTCCGGCGCGAGGTCTTCCCGGTGCTGACGCCGCTGGCCATCGACCCCGGCCATCCGTTTCCACACCTGCTCAACAAATCGCTGAACCTGGCCGTGCTGCTGCTGCGCCCGGCGCCAGCGAACCGTCGTTCGCCGTCGTGCAGGTGCCCAGCGTGCTGCCGCGCTTCGTGCAGTTGCCGTCCCCTGGGCCTGGCCCCGGCGCGGAGAAAGGTGGGGGCTATGCGTTCACGTCCCTGGAAACCGTCATCCGCAGCCACCTGCCCGAACTCTTCCCCGGCATGGTGCTGGTTTCCGCCTCCGTCTTCCGCGTGACGCGCAACAGCGAGTACGAAATCGACGACGAAGAGGTTGAAGACCTGCTCAAAGCCATCGAGGAGGAAATCCGCAAGCGCCGCCGCGGCGACGCGGTGCGGCTGGAGCTGGAAGCGGGCTGCCCGCCGGAGGTGGAGCAGTTCCTGATGGAGGCGCTGGAGCTGGTGCCGCTCGACCTGTTTCGCGTCCCTGGCCTGCTCGATCTGACCGGGCTGTTCCAGATTCACGGCCTGCCCGGCTTCGCCGCGCTGCGCGACCCGGGGTTCGCGCCGCAGCCGGTGGCGGAGTTCCAGAAGGCGACCACGCTCTGGTCGGCGATCCGCAGCCGCGACATCCTGGTGCATCACCCATACGAATCGTTCAACCCCGTCATCGACTTCATCGAGGCGGCGGCGGTCGATGACCGGGTGCTGGCCATCAAGCAGACGCTGTACCGCACCAGTAGCGACTCGCCGGTGGTGCGGGCGCTGCAGCGCGCCGCCGACAACGGCAAGCAGGTGACCGCGGTCATCGAACTGAAGGCCCGGCTCGACGAGGAACGCAACATCCTGTGGGCGCGCGAGCTGGAGAAGGCGGGCGTGCATGTGGTGTTCGGCTTCGTCGGCCTGAAGACGCACTGCAAGGTGGCGCTGGTGGTGCGCCGCGAAGACGATGGCATTCGCCGCTACGTCCACCTGGCGACCGGCAATTACAACCCGCAGACGGCGCGCATCTACTCCGACCTGGGTTACTTCACCTGCAACCCTGACTTCTGCGAGGACGTGTCGGCGCTGTTCAACTACCTGACGGGCTACTGCGAACTGCCGCAATGGCGCAAGCTGATCGTGGCGCCGAGCCGGATGCAGGGCTTCTTCATCGAGAAGATCGAGCAGGAAGCGCGCAACCAGCAGGAGGGTAAACCGGCACGGGTGATCGCCAAGATCAACGGCCTTTTGGAGCCGGCGGTGGTGCGGGCGCTGTACCGCGCCAGCCAGGCGGGCGTGCGTATTGACCTGATCTGTCGCGGGATCTGCGCACTGCGGCCGCAGCTGCCGGGCGTCAGCGACAACATCCGCGTGATCTCCATCGTGGATCGCTTCCTGGAGCACAGCCGGATTTTCTACTTCGACAACGGTGGCGACCCGCAGCTGTACCTCGGCTCGGCGGACTGGATGGACCGCAACCTGAGCCGGCGCGTCGAGGTGGTGATCCCGGTGGAGCCGCCGGAACTGAAGCAGCGCCTGCGTGAAATCCTTGCCATCTCACTGGCGGACAACGTCAAGGCGCGGGAGTTGTTGCCGGACGGCAGTTACCGACGGGTGCAGCCAGAGCCGGGTCAGCCGCTGGTGCGCAGTCAGGAGCGTTTCCTGGAGCTGGCGGCGCAGAACGCCCTCCGCCGCGCCCCGGACGTGCCGCCGACGCCGGAGCGCCTGGTGCGGCCGCGGCCGGGACGCAAGCGCCGCGCCAAGTGAGGGGTCCGAGCCGCGCACGGAGCGTACTCGCGGAGTAAGCGGCTCGGACGAGTCAGTTCCCCACCGGGACGACGCCCGGAGCCGGCGCTACCTCGACGCGCAACTTGCCGGCCGCCTCGGTGATCGTCAGCGCGTATGCCTGGTTGTTGCCCCAGTTGACGACAGCGCCGCGCGGCAGCTGGGTGCCGCGCCACAGCACGTCGCCGTCCTTGCGCAGCTCCAGGTCGAGCGTGCGGCTCTTCGCCACCCAGCCGGCGCGGACCTTCGGCAGTTCCAGTTCAGTGACGCCGGGCACGTTCAGGGCCATCGACGACACCTGCGGCGCCTGCTTGCCCAGTGCTCCGCGCCACTCCTGCGTCAACACCAGCTGCGCACTCCACATCGGCAGCGGCGCGTTGCGGTTCAACAGGCCGCCCTGCTTGACCAGCTGGCCCGTGAGCGTGACCCTTTTTTTGTCCGCGCTGATCTCCAGATTCGGCGACTTCACCTCCGGCGGGAACGCCCCCAACTGCGCCTGTGTGAACATGAAGCCGTTCTCCGCCGCATACTCCTTCGAGAAGGAGAAGGTGGTGTCCTGCACGTCGGCCGGGAAAGCGACCACGATCGGCAGCACCTTCTGCACCGGCCGGACGCGCATGGCCTCGTAGGCGACCTGCACGGTGGCGGTGACCAGGCCCGCCGGCGCAGGCGCGACCGTCACCTGCTCCGAGCGCTCGACCGTCTGCTTGCCGTTGAAGGCCGCGAACCGGATGAAGTGAGTGCCGGGCTGCTTGAACGTGACCATGCGCTCCTGGGTGGTCGGGGCGTCCTCGGCGACCTCCAGCGGCTGATCGTCGCCGACGGACCAGACGCAGACGTTGGCGTTCTTGAACTTGACGGCAACGCGGTACGTGGCCGGCGCATAGGACACGGCCTGCACGGGGGTCACGGTGAATTCGTCGATGGCCGGGGTCGGCGCTTCGGAGTCGAGCGTCAGCGTGGCGCTGCGGTCGTTGGCTTCGCTGAGGAGGTTCTTCAGCGTCAGCTTGACGGTGTAGACGCCGGGTTTGGCGTAGGTGTGCGTGGCGTTCTGGTCGGGGACGAACGGCTCCAGGGCAGTGCCGTCGCCGAAGTCCCACCAGCCCTCGCGGCCGCCGCTGGAGCGGTTGTGGAAGACGACCTTGAGGCCGTCGGGGTCGGCCTGGAAGTTGGCCACGGGCGCGGCCGGCTTGATGATCTGATCGACCAGCGAGGTCGCGTACATCATCGCGGCGCCGGCGAGCAGACTGCCGACGCTCACCATCCCGGCTCTGAGCCAGCCGAACAGTTTGCCGCCGGCTCCCCGGGGCGCGGCTGGCGTCTCCGATTGGGCCTCTGCCATGATGGATCCTCCTTGATCGATCCGGACAGCGGACGGTGGCAGCATACGCCGGCACGGGTCGCGGCGTCGAGAGCGGTTTTAGCCGGCATTTTCGGCCGCCAGCTGGGTGTGCGGTGCAGCCGCCGCCTCGTAGCCGTTCAAATGCTCGGTTGGGACGGCGGCCGCCGCCGGCAGCGCCGGCCGCAGCCGCAGGTAGACCAGGTAGCCGAGCAGGCCGGTGCCCCAGTCGATGACGCGCTTGATCAGCGATGCCAGCACGCCGGCGCTGAAGGCGGCGCCGAACGCCCGATACAGTTCGCCGTACACCAGTTCGGCACCGCCGACGCCGCCGGGCGTCACGAACAGCGCCTGGGCGGTCATGCCGAACGGCACGAACAGGAAATGCATACCCAGCGCCGGCAGTTCGTCCGCCGGCGTCAGCGTCCGGGCGGCACAGTAGAACACCGCGATGAAGCCGAGGTGCGCCACCATCGACATGACCAGGGCCAGACCGACGGCCCGACCGCGGCGGCGGTACAGGTAGACCGCCCCCCAGCACTCCGCCAGCGCCGGCCCCACCCAGCGGCGCCGGCCCAGCCAGGCGGCCAGCCCCTGGGCCTGGGCGTCGCCCAGCCGGCCCAGCGCCAGCCAGAATAGCACCGAGCCGGCCACGACGCCCAGGGCCACGCCCGTGAGCCCCTGCAGCCAGGCGACCATGCCGGCACGCTCCGCCGCCGGCAGCGTTTCGGCCGGCAGCGTCTCCAGCACGCCGGTCGCCCAGAACGTCCCGCCCAGCAGCGCGACCACCCAGAGCAGGCCGCACAGGCCGATGACGCGGTCCAGAATCACGGTGGCGACGGCGGCCGTGCGGCGGTCCTGTTCGCGGGCGATGAACGTCGCCTTGATGATGTCGCCGCCGACCGAGCCGGGCAGGAAGGTGTTGAAGTAGTTGCCGATCATGCCCAGGCGCAGGGCGTTGGGCAGTGTGAAGGGCAGGCCCTGGGCGCGGACGAGCAGGAACCAGCGCACAAAGGTCACCAGCAGGCCGGCCGTGTACAGGGCGGCCCCGAGAAGCAAGGGGACGAAATGGATCGGCTGTTTCAGGGCGTCGGCCAACCCTTTGCGGCCGCCGCCGGGCCGCCAGTTGAACCAGACCACAACGGCCAGCAGACCGAAGCCGAGCACATATTTCAGAACGGGCAGCCACCAGGATTTTTTCACGACGGTCCCCAGGACGGAAGCGGGCCGCACAGTCCCCTGGCGGCCGTTGACCAGCATCGTTCCCATTGTGCTTGCCCTGGCGATTGCTGTCCAGCGAGGTTTTTCCGCACGGCCGCCTGACGGGGCCGAACAAGCATAGCCCGACGGCGGTCGCCGTGACTGGTATTCCAGGAGACAGCCCCTCTTGTGCCCAGCGGCCCAAACGACCGGCTCGCTACCCTGCTGGCCACGCACGTCCGCACCAGCCTTCCGGTTCGTGTCCCGAAGCCCCCTATCCCTTCGCGCGGGTTTCCCGTATGCTACAAACTACTGGGCCTCGTGAACCGGACCCTGGACGGATCGCATTTCCGCTATCTTTCCATTCCCCTTCCCCGTCCCACGCGGACACCCCAAGTAATACGCCGGGCGGCGCCAACCCGTTGTGGGCCACAGCACCCTCCCGGCTGCTTTCTCCAGGAGGCCCTTTCATGGGCAAGAAGTTGTACGTGGGCAATCTGACCTACGGCGTCACCGACGGCGACCTGCAAACGATGTTCGAGGCGCACGGCTCGGTGCAGTCCGCCCAGGTCATCATGGACCGCGACACCGGCCGCTCCAAGGGCTTCGGGTTCGTGGAAATGGGCTCCGACCAGGAAGCCCAGGCGGCCATCACCGCCCTCAACGGCAAGGAGGTGGACGGCCGCGCCCTGACCGTCAACGAAGCCCGGCCCCGGGAAGGCGGCGGTGGCGGTGGCGGTGGCGGCGGCCGCGGCGGCTACGGCGGCGGCCGCGGCGGCAGCGGTGGCGGCGGCGGTCGTCGATACTAAAATCCAGGACGAGGACGCCCCCGCCTGTGCCGGCACGGGCGGGGGCGCGTCATTTCCAGTGCCGAGCACAACCGATTCGCGGAAAGCAGGCCCTGTTGCCGACGGGGCCAATGAAAGGAGGCCGCGACGACATGGTGAACCGTACCCTGCTCCGCAATTACGAGCCGACCGAGGACGACCTCCGGCAAGAACTGGACGCCGCCTTCGGCCACGAGGGCGACGACTGGCTGCCCGCGGAGCTGCAAACCTTCCGTGACAATCGCGTCGTCACCGGCCGCGTGCGCAAGGTTACCGCCGAGGCGGTCTGGGTGGACGTCGGCTACAAGAGCGAAGGCGCCGTCGAGCTGCGCGAGTGGTTCGATGAGGCCCTCGGTCGCGTGGTCCCGCCGCAGATCGGCGACGAGATCGAGGTGCTGCTCGAAGCGGTCGAGGACGACACCGGCACCGTCGTCCTGAGCTACCGCAAGGCGAAACGGCAGCGCGAGTGGGATGACGTGCTCGCCAAATACAAGGAGGGCGACGCCGTCTCCGGCCCCGTCACGCGCAAGGTCAAGGGCGGACTGCTGGTCAACATCGGCGTCAACGTCTTCCTGCCCGCCAGCCAGGTGGATGTCCGCCGCATTCCGGACCTGGGCGACCTGCTCGGCAAGACCGTCGAGTGCAAGATCATGATTATCGACCGGGACCGCCGCAACATCGTCGTCAGCCGCCGCAAGCTGATCGAGGACCAGCGTGCCATCCTCAAGCAGCAGGTGCTGGCCGAGATCGAGCCCGGCCAGATCCGCAAGGGTGTCGTCAAGAATATCGCCGCGTTCGGTGCCTTCGTGGACCTCGGCGGCATCGACGGCCTCTTGCACGTCACCGACATGAGCTGGGGCCGCGTCACCAGTCCCGAAGATGTGGTGCGCATCGACCAGGAGCTGGAGGTGTACGTCATCCGGGTGGACCGCGAGAAGGAGAAGGTCGCGCTCGGCCTGAAGCAGAAGACGCCGAGCCCGTGGGCCAACGCCGAGGGCAGATACCCGGTCGGCAGCCGGCACACCGGCGAGGTCGTCAACGTCATGAGCTACGGCGCCTTCGTCAAACTGGAGCCGGGTATCGAGGGCCTGGTGCATATCAGCGAGATGAGCTGGACCAAACGCATCAACCACCCCAGCGAACTGGTCAACATCGGCGACAAGGTTGAGGTGCAGGTCCTGAACGTCAACAAGGAAAAGCAGGAAATCTCGCTGGGCATCAAGCAGGCGCAGCCCAACCCCTGGGACGCGGTGGCCGAGAAGTACCCGCCGGGCACGAAAGTCACCGGCGTGGTCCGCAACCTCACGAATTACGGCGCCTTCATCGAGATCGAGGAGGGGGTGGACGGCATGCTGCATGTCGGCGACATGAGCTGGGTACGCAAGGTCGGCCATCCCTCCGAGGTCGTCAGCAAGGGCCAGCAGGTGACCTGCGTCGTGCTCAGCGTGGACCGGGAGCGCCGGCGAATGGCCCTGGGGCTGAAGCAGCTGGCGGGCGACCCGTGGGAGGGCGACATCCCCGAGCGCTACCATCCCGGCGATCTCAAAAAGGGCAAGGTCACCAAGCTCACCGGCTTCGGCGTCTTTGTCGAACTGGAGCCCGGCCTCGAAGGACTGCTGCACGTCAGCGAACTGGCCGACCACAAGGTCGAGAACCCCGAGGAACTTGTCAAGGTCGGCGACGAGCTGGAGGTCAAGATTCTGCGCGTCGATCCGGGCGACCGTAAGATCGGCCTGAGTCGCAAGCGCCTGACGCCGGGCGAGGACGGCGCCGAGGACAGCGCCGAGGAGGCAGCCACGACGCCGGCCGCCAAACCGCGCGAGCTGCGCGGCGGCACCGGCTCGACTACCGGCCGCGGCCTCATGCTGCCTGAGCGAAAGGAAGAAGCCCAGGCCGGTCCCGGGCCGGACGAGGGCGGGCGCTGAAGCCGACATCAAGGGGGAAGAGGCCAGAGTCCACCAGCCACCGGAGAACGCAAATGCACGAAACCATGCAGGCACACTTCCGGACCCTGGAAGGGGCGGTACAGGCCACGGGGCTGCCGACCGACCGCAAGGAAACCATCGCCGGCGCCATCAAGCGGTTGGCGGAGTTGTACGCCAAACTGCGGCAGACGGACGAGAGCCGATACCTGGACGACATCACCCGCACGGTCCAGGCCGTGCTCGTGGACCTGTCGGCCTGCCCGGAGGCGCAGAAACTGGACGGCGCCTTCCGCGAGGGGCTGCGCCTGCTTCACGAGCAATTGGGCTTGCCCGCGTTGCGGCTGAAGCCGCCGAGCGCCCCGGCCCTCCCTCCGCGCAAGGTCGCGCGAGCCGCGCGGGAAATCGACCAGGGCGGCGAAGGGGCGTGCGGAAACGGGAGCGCCGTGAAGGTTCGTGGTGAGTCGGAGCCCGAGCGCCAGCGCGGGGCAGCGTTGGCCCCGCGCTGGCGTTCGGGCTCCGACCAGGAGGGCCGTCATGGCAGAGACGAAGACCCTGGAGCAGCGGCAAAAGGAACTGCAAGCGCTGCTCGCCGACCCGGCGGGCCGGGAGGAGTTGCACAGGCTGGAGGCCCGCTACCAGGCGGCGGCCGGGCGACTGCGGGCCGCGAACACGTCGCTCATTACTTATCTTCTGGTCCACGAGCGGGAGCGGGGGCTCATTGTCGGGTGACCCCCCTGCTGCAGAAAGGACATCCCATGGCCGCGCCGCCGATCGAACGACTGAAAATGGAACTGGACGACGCCTGCACCTTCCTGAAGGCATTCACGCTTGGGAAGCGCGGTTTCACACAACGGGATGGTGCCGCCGGGGTGCGCCGCGTGAGCGAGGCGTCCGCCCGGCTGAAGGCGGGTCTTCCCACCGGGGCAGTGGGTCAGGAGATCACGGCAGTTCTGGCCGCGGCCCAGGGCTGCATCGAAGCCGCTCAGGCACGCCTGGCGCTGTTGAACGCGGCGTCGTGACCTGGGCATGTCCGGCTAGACTCAGAAGGCCCTGCTCATGGCGTCACTGCAAATACGTGGTTCATCTGCGGAATTGGCTCGCCGTGGTCGAGCACCCGCAAGGAGAGCGCCTGCGCGCGGTCGATGGCTTCCTGGCGGGTTTGACCATAGCTCAAAACGCCCGGCAGCTCCGGTACTTCCGCAAGCCAGCGGCCATCCTCCTCTTGCTCGACTTCGACCGTCAGTGGCATAGGGCTCCTCCTCCGGTTATCGAAGGCTGGCAGCCCCCTAGCGCAAGTGTCGGGGCTTCGTGTCGCCCGCCGTGCCCCGCGCCAGCCGCTCGGCTTCGCCTTCGTTCGTGATGCCACTTTGGATGAGCGTGTGGTAGCCGGGACGAGCCTGCTCCATCTCTTCCCACTCGCCCTGCGAGCAGATCGCGTTCATCCCCTCGGGATGGTTGTTGAGGGTCATTTTGTAGACGACCCACGACACCGCCTTTTCTTCCGTCGCCATCGCGTCTGCCCTCCGGTTCCAGTGCCCAAAGGGTATCATATCAGAGCCGGATGGTGGGCACAAGGAACTGCGCAGTGTGCGGCACGGTTCTTGCGGTGTTTCGGTCAGGTATCATTGCTGCTGCTGCTCCGCCCCCTCGTCGTCGCCGCGCCGCGCCGGCCGGGGGCTGACGATCGCCGTCAGCGGCACGTTCAGCGGCGGCAGCTGTTCCTGCCACGACAGCGACGGCACACGCTCCATCTGGCGCGTCTCGACGCGGACGAAGATCGACTCCTCGGCCCGGCCGCGGAAGACGCCCCGGTTGGGCGGCACATCGGTGAAGTCGCGGCCGGTGGCCACCTTGACGAAATACTCGTCGGCGGGACAGTCGTTGGTCGGGTCGATACCGACCCAGCCGGCGTCGGGCAGCAGGGCCTCGCACCAGGCGTGGCTCTGGGATTGCTTGTCGGGGCGGTGGATGTAGCCGCTGACGTAGCGGGCGGGCACCCCGAGCGACCGCAGCACCGCGATCATCAGGTGCGTGAAGTCCTGGCAGACGCCCTTGCCGTGTTCCAGCACGTCATCAATCGGGGAACTCGCCAGGGTCACGTCCCGAGCGTACTCGAAGTGGTCGTGGATGTAGGTGCCGATCCGGGCGACCGCCTCCGCCAGCCGGGCGCCGCGGGCCGGGCGCAGCGTCTCGACCAGGCGGACCAGGCGCGGGCCTGGGCGGATTGGGCCGCGGAACTTCAAAAAGTCCAGCGCTTCCAGCCGCGCGTCGCCGAGGTCGCACGGATAGGTCGCGACACTCGCGGCGGAACCGCACGGCTCCGGGGCCGTCTCGACGATGCTGGCCGCCAAGATACGCACCTGGCCGCGGATGGCGAGCAGGTTGAAGTGGTGGACGTGGTTGCCGAACCCGTCCTGGTAGCGGTACGCCTCGGCCGCAGGCGACACCGCCAGGTGGAACGAGTGGCAGCTCTGGCGGGCGTCGGAGGCCGGCTCCATGCGCACCTCGGACACCCACTCGGCCACCGCCTCGGTGTACTCGAACCGCGTCTCGTGCTGCACTTCGAGGATCATTCGTTTCAATCCAGGAAATTCACCGCAGAGCGCGCTCCGCGTGCTCTGCGGTGAATATTTATTACTATCGGAGTGAATACGCCTCCTGCACCGCCCGGCCCACCTGGCCGCACTTCTCCTGCACTCCGCCCAGGAACAGGTGCAGACCTTCTTGCAAGACCTGCCCGACCTCCGCGTATTGCAGGTCGCTGAGGACCCGGCCCAGGATCCGGCCGACCTTGCTGACCTGCTGCGCCGCGGCCGCCCCCTCGATCGCCGTCAGCGCCCGCGCCGCCTCCTCCAGGCTGAACCGCACCGAGCGCGGGAATGTCGGATGCAGCAGCAGAAACTCGACGACGCGCTCCGGCTCCACCCGGCCGACGTACAGCCGCTGATACCCCTCATATGCGCTGCAGCTGCGCAGCACGGCGGCCCATTGCAGGTTGGACAGCGACAGGTCAGCCGGGTCGTCCAGGCCGCGGAGCAGGTGATACTGGATGTCCAGAATGCGGAGCGTCTTGTCGGCGCGCTCCAGGAACTTGCCGAGCTGGATGAACTGCCAGCCCTCATCGCGGGCCAGTGTGGCGTCGCACACCCCCTGGAACAGATGACTGCCGCACTCCACCGCCTGGTAGAACTCGTGCGGCGAGTCCTCCGCCCGGCGACAGAAGTCTGGGTCGCGAAGCTGCAAGTACAGCTTGTTCAGCTCGCGCCACATTCGCAGGTTGATCGAGCCGCGGATGCTGCGGGCGTTGGCCCGGGCGCGCGTGACGCAGGACATGATGCTGGTCGGGTTGTCCAGGTCGAACGTCAGCCAGCGGCTGATGCGGGCGTGCCGGGCCACGTCCGCTCCACCTTCCAGGGGCGGCACGGTCTGTTGCAGGATGGCCGCCAGGGCGCTCCACTGGAACTCGTGCGGCCCGGCCAACACGCCGCGCAGGTCCAGCTCCAGGTGGAAGCACACGTCCAGCAGCCGGGCCACGTGCTCGGCACGCTCCACGTAGCGGCTCATCCAGAACAGGGCGTCGGCGACACGACTCAGCATAGAAGTCAGAGGTCAGAGGTCAGAGGTCAGAGGTCAGATCTGTGTCTTGGCTTTCTGACTTCTGACCTCTGGTTATTTCGCAAGCACCCACGTATCCTTGCTGCCCCCGCCCTGCGAGCTGTTCACCACCAGACTGCCGCGCGGCAGCGCCACCCGCGTCAGGGCGCCGGGGACGATGGTGATCTTCTCGCCGCACAGCACGAACGGCCGCAGATCGACGTGCCGTCCCTCCAACCGCCCGTCCACGAACGTCGGATGCTGCGACAGCGGCACCACCGGCTGGGCGATGTAGTCGCGCGGCTGGGCCGTGAGCCGGGCGCGGAACTCGGCCCGCTGCTCCGCCGTCGAGGCCGGCCCGATCAGCATCCCGTAGCCGCCCGACTCGTTCACCGCCTTGACCACCAGCCGGTCGAGGTTGGCCAGCACGTGACTCAGGTGCGCGGGGACCATCGGCCGGTACGTCTCGACGTTGGCGAGGACCGGATCCTGCTTGAGATAATAGCGAATCATGTCCGGGACGAATGGGTATATTCCCTTGTCGTCGGCGATGCCGGTGCCGATGCTGTTCGCCAGCGCCACATTGCCGGCCCGGTAGGCGTTCACCAGCCCGGCCACCCCCAGACTGCTGTCCAGTCGGAACGCCAGCGGGTCCAGGAAGTCGTCGTCGATGCGGCGGTAGATCACGTCCACCCGCTCACGGCCGCGCGTGGTCCGCGTGTAGACCCGGTTCTGATCGACGAACAGGTCGCGTCCCTCGACCAACTCAACCCCCATGCGCTGGGCCAGGAACGTGTGCTCGAAGTACGCCGAGTTGTAGATGCCCGGGCTGAGCAGCACCACCGTCGGGTCGGCCCGGCCGCCGGGGGCGATGAACTTCAGCACGTCGAGCAACGCGGCCGGGTAGTCGTCGGTCGCCCGCACGTCGAACGGCTCGAAAATCTGCGGGAACGTCCGCTTGAGCACCTGCCGGTTTTGCAGCATGTAGCTGACGCCCGACGGCGTGCGACCGTTGTCCTCCAGGACAAGGTACTGGCCGTCGGCGTCGCGCACCAGGTCGGTGCCGCAGACGTGGATGTAGATGTCGCGCGGGACCGCCGCCCCCATGAACTCGCGGCGGAAGTACGCTCCTTCGTACACCAGCCGCGGCTCGATGACCCGATCGCGGAGGATGAACTGTTCGTGGTAAACGTCCTTGAGGAACAGGTTCAGCGCCGTGAGCCGCTGCACCAGTCCGCGTTCGATGGTGTGCCACTCGTGGGCCGGGATGATCCGCGGCACCGGGTCCATCGGCCAGACGCGCTCGATGCCCTCTTCCTGCCGGTACACGGTGAAACCAACGCCGTCCTGCAACATGGACAGGTCGGTCATCGCCTTGCGACGGCGGAACTCGTCCGGCGCCAGCCCCTGCAGCCGGCCGTGCAGCGCCTCGTAGTGGGGGCGGGGGCGCAGTTCCTGATCAAACATCTCGTCGTAGGCCGCGCCGAGCGAGTACCCCTGGAACAGGGAGTCGGCGGACTGCCCGGGGACTGCCCAGGTTGGGTTGCTCATGGCCATGAAGGGCTCACATCCAGGAAGGAGCCAACGCGGCCCCTGCCCGCATTGTAGCAGCGAATGCTAGAACGAGCGGCAGCATCGACCTCGGCCCTGCCGTTCCGGCCGATTTCTGTTTTGGTGGCCGCGGTACAAACCGATGAAACACCAAGGCTTACACGCACGTTGCTCCGTTGGGAAGGACGTGCGAGCCACACCGCGCAGGAGATGGTGATGAAAGCAAATGGCATACCTTTGACGCTTTTCCATCCCCAAGGTGTGCCTCCGGGCCCTTCCTTGCTGCGTAGTGCAGGGGGGAGGAGACTTCTTTACCGTGGTACAGGCGTCTCGCCTGTGTTGCGCTGCCACAACGGCTGGTTCGGCGCGGACCTCTTGAAACGTCTTCTTTTAGGACGACTATTATCCCCTGTCGAAGCGCTTGTGAAAAGCCTCAAGAAGCGCCCGCCGGAGAGCGTAACCACCCAGGAACCAGATTGCAAGTAGCGCGCGCCGGAATCTGCAAAAGCCATAACCGGAGTCTCTTGAACCGCCTCCGAAGCCTTCGCTGGTCCGCGCGGCTACTCATTCCCTGGATGTCATCCTGACGGACAGCCGAACGCCGAACAGCTGCCGTGCGTCAGAAAAAAAATGCTTGTCAGTCGCCCGCCGCTGTGCCACAATCGCAATTGTTCACCCGCCACCGCCGCCATCCCCGCGCCGCCGCGCCCGCCCGGCCCGCCATACCACCCGCCCTCCGTTGACCGCGGGAGAGTGCCAGGTTTGTGAGGTATTCAACAGGAGTCCGCGATGACCGTCGTCCGACGCTTTTTACTGCCGGTCGCCCTGCTCGGCCTGTGCTGGCCGCTGCTGTCCGGTGACGCCCGGCCCCAAAAAGACGACAAGGACAAGCTGCCCGAGGTCGTCAGCTATTACCGTCATGTCCGCCCGCTGTTCCTGCAGCACTGCCAGGGCTGCCATCAGCCCGCCAAGGCCGAGGGCAGCTTCCTGATGACCACCTACGACGAACTCTTCAAGCAGGGCGAGAGCGACAAGCCCGGCGTCGTCGCCGGCCAGCCCGACCGCAGTTACATTGTCGAGCAGATCACGCCGCACGACGGCAAGTCGCCGAAGATGCCGCGCAACAAGGAACCGCTCAGCGCCCACGAGGTCAACCTCATCAAGAAGTGGATCGCCCAGGGTGCCCGGAACGACACGCCGCCGTCGGCGCGGCAGATCGTTGTGGACGCCGACCACCCGCCCGTCTACCACCTGGCGCCGGTGCTCACGTCGGTGGCGTTCTCGCCGGACAGTAAGCTGCTGGCGGTGTCCGGCTATCACGAGGTGCTGCTGCACCACGCGGACGGCACCGGCCTGGTGGCGCGACTGATCGGCGCCTCGGAGCGCATCCAGTCGGTGGCGTTCTCGCCGGACGGCAAGTACCTGGCGGTCGCGGGCGGTTCGCCGGGCCGCTTCGGTGAGATCCAGGTCTGGAATGTCGCGCGCAAGCAGCTCAAGCTGTCGGTGCCGATGACGTTCGACACCGTGTACGGCGTCAGCTGGTCGCCGGACGGCACGAAGATCGCCTTCGGTTGCGCCGACAAGTCGCTGCGGGCCATCGACCTGACGGGCAAGCAAATTCTCTACCAGGGCGGCCACGACGACTGGGTGCTGGAGACGGTCTTCTCGAAGGACGGCTCGCACCTGGTGTCGGTCAGCCGCGACATGTCGATGAAGCTGACCGAGGTGGCGACGCAGCGGCTGGTCGATAACATCACCAGTATCACGCCGGGGGCGCTCAAGGGCGGCCTGATTACCGTGGACCGGCACCCGACCAAGGACGAACTGGTCATCGGCGGCGCGGACGGGCTGCCGAAGCTGTACCAGATGTACCGGACCAAACCGCGGCAGATCGGCGACGACTTCAACCGCATCACGAGCTTCAGGCCGGCGGCGCTGCCGGGGCGCGTGTTTTCGGTGCGCTTCAACAAGGACGGCAGTCGGGTGGTGTGCGGCAGCAGCAAGGACGGCACCGGCGAAGCGCGGGTGCTGCAAGTGAGCGACGGCAAGTTGATCGCGAAGCTGGACGGCGAGCTGGGACCGGTGTACGCGGTGGCGTTTCGGCCGGACGGCCAACTGGTGGCGTCGGCGGGTTTCGCCGGCGTGGTCCGGCTGCACGACCCCAACACCGGCAAACTGGTCCGCGAGTTCGTGCCCGTGCCACTGACCCCGGCCAAGGCGATCGGGGCGAAGTGACCTCTTTCGTGGGGCAGACCTTCCTGTCTGCCGGTCCCTCGGCAGACAGGAAGGTCTGCCCCACGAAAAGACAATGAAGACAACGAGCGCTAACCATAACATCCCGCGACATCCCACAGGCGATACCCATGAACCGCACTCACCCGAGTTTCCGCATCGCCGGCGTCCTGACGCTGGCCGCGGCGCTGACCACGACCGCCGCGGCGCCCGCCCAGGAAAAACTGCCGCCCGGCGCCAAGGTCGTGCGCCTCGAAGCCTACCCGAAGTCCGTCGAGCTGAAGCACCCATTCGACTACCGCCAGCTGCTGCTGACCGCGGTGCTCGACAACGGCGAGCGCATCGACATGACCCGCGGCGTGAAAGCAACCGTGCCGGCCGCGCTCGTGAAGCTGTCGCCGCAGGGCCTGGTACGGCCGATGGCGGACGGCAACGGCGCGCTGAAATTCTCGCTGGCGAACCAGTCCGTGACGGTGCCGGTGAAGGTGAGCGGTCAGAAGGTGGAGCAGGACGTCAGCTTCATCCGCGACGTGATGCCGGTGCTGGGCCGCATGGGCTGCAACGCCGGCACCTGCCACGGTGCCCAGGCGGGCAGGAACGGCTTCCAGCTGTCGCTGCGCGGCTACGACCCACTGTTCGACCACCGCGCCCTAACCGATGATCTGTCCGCCCGCCGCTTCAACCGCGCCGCCCCGGAGCGCAGCCTGATGCTGCTCAAGACCAGTGGCGCCGTGCCACACGTCGGCGGTGTGCTGACGCAGCCCGGCGAGCCCTACTATGAACTGCTCAAGTCGTGGATCGCCGCCGGCGTCAAGTTCGACCCGAAGACCACGCGCGTCAAGTCCGTCGAGGTGCTGCCCAAAAACCCGATGCTGCCGCTGCCGGGCGCGAAGCAGCAGATGGCGGTGCTCGCCACCTACGCCGACGGCTCGAAACGGGACGTGACCGCCGAGGCGTTTATCGACAGCAGCAACATTGAGGTGGCCACGGTGGAGCGCGGCGGCCTGGTGACGGCGGTGCGCCGCGGGGAGGCGGCGGTCATGGTGCGCTACGAGGGCGCTTACACTGCCACGTCGCTAATCGTCATGGGCGACCGCAGCGGCTTCGCGTGGCAGCCGGTGCCGGAGTACAACTACATCGACAAACTGGTGTACGACAAGCTCAAGCAGGTCAAGGTACTGCCGAGCGAACTGTGTACCGACAGTGAGTTCATCCGCCGCGTCAGTATCGACCTGACGGGTCTGCCGCCGACCGCCGCGCAGGTGCGTGCCTTCCTCGCCGACAAGCGCGACAGCAAGACGAAGCGTGAGGCCCTGGTCGATCAACTGGTCGGCAGCCCCGACTACGTGGAGCACTGGACGAACAAGTGGGCGGACCTGTTGCAGGTCAACCGCAAGTTCCTCGGCGTGCCGGGCGCGGAGGCATTCCGCACCTGGATCAAGAAGTCGGTCGCGGAGAACATGCCGTATGACAGGTTCGCGCACACGATCCTGACCGCGTCGGGTTCGAACGTGGAGAACCCGCCGGCCGCCTATTACAAGATTCTGCGCGACCCGGGCGCCACGATGGAGAACACGACGCACCTGTTCCTGGCGGTGCGCTTCAACTGCAACAAGTGCCACGACCATCCGTTCGAGCGCTGGACGCAGACGCAGTATTACCAGATGGCGGCGTACTTCGCGCAGGTCGGCCGCAAGGAGGACGCGAAGTACAAGGGCCAGAAGATCGGCGGCAGCGCGGTCATGGGCGCCGTGCCACTCGTGGAGGACATCTTCGACAAGAAGGACGGCGAGGTGACGCACGCCCGCACCGGTGTGCTGACACCGCCGGCGTTCCCGTTCCTGCACAGCGACCTGGCGCCGAAGACCGCCCCGCGCCGCGAACAGCTGGCGCGCTGGATCACGTCGAAGCAGAACCCGTACTTCGCCCGCAGCTACGTCAATCGGCTGTGGAGCTACCTGCTGGGCGTCGGCCTGATCGAACCGGTGGACGACATCCGCGCCGGCAACCCGCCGACCAACCCGCAGTTGCTCGACCGCCTGACCGCGGAGTTCATCAAGAGCAATTTCAACGTCCGCGAACTCATCAAGACCATTTGCAAGTCGCGGACGTACCAGCACAGCTACGTCGCCAACCGCTGGAACAAGGACGACGAGATCAACTACTCACACGCCCTGGCCCGCCGGCTGCCGGCGGAGGTGCTGTACGACGCCATCCACCGCGTGACGGGCTCCACGTCGAAGCTGCCGGGCCTGCCGCCGGGGCGCGGGCGTCCCAGATGCTGGACGCGAGTGCATCGATCCCGAGCGGCTTCCTGGACCTGTTCGGCCGGCCGGCGCGCGAGAGCGCCTGTGAGTGCGAGCGCTCCAGCAGCCTGTTGCTCGGCCCGGTGCTGAACCTTGTCAACGGTCCCGTCATGGGCGACGCCATCCGCGACCCGGGCAACAACATCACCAAACTGGTAGCCCGCCAGCAGGATAACGCGAAGGTGATCGAGGAATTGTTCCTGTCCATCCTGAACCGGCCGCCGACACCGCAGGAACTGAACGAGTGCTTGCAGGAGTTCCAGCTCAACGAGCCGGACTACCGCAAACTGGTCGCCGAAGGCAAACGCCGCGCCGCCACCCTGGCCGCCCATGAGAAGAAGTTGACCGACGAGCAGCCGAAATGGGAGGACGACCTCAAAAAGTCGCCGATCTGGGTCGTGCTGGAGCCGGAGGAGATGAAGTCGAAGGAGGGCGCCACGCTGAAAAAGCTGCCAGACGGCTCCATCCTGGTGTCGGGCAAGCTGGCGGCGACGGACGTGTACACCGTGACGGCGAAGACGCCGATGGTGGGCGTGACGGCGGTGCGACTGGAAGTGTTGCCAGACAATAGCCTGCCGGCCCGTGGTCCGGGGCGGGCGCCGAACGGTAACTTCGTGCTGAGCGAGTTCAAGGTGGCCGCGGCGCCGGCGGACGGCTCCGGGAAGCAGAAGCCGCAGGCGCTGGCCAAGGCGATTGCCTCGTTCTCGCAGGCCCAGTATCCGGTCGCCAAGGCGATCGACAAGAAGAACGACACCGGCTGGGCGATCGCGCCGCAGTTCGGCAGGGCGAACACGGCGGTGTTCGAGTTCAAGGCCAAGGTGACGAACGCCGCCGGCACGAAGTTCACGTTCAACCTGGAGCACCTGACGCCGACGAAAAACCACAACATCGGCCGCTTCCGGCTGTCGGTGACAACGCTGAAGCCGCCGGTGCCGATCCAGGGTGTGCCGGACCAGGTGGCCCGCATTCTGCTGCTGCCGCGCGACAAGCGCACGCCGCAGCAAGCGCAGGCACTCACCAACTATCAGCGTTCGCTTGACCAGGAGCTGGTGCGGTTGCAGCGGGCGGTCAACGAACTGACGGTGCCGGCGGACGCGCGGACGATGGCGGCGCAGGACGTGACCTGGGCGCTGATGAACAGCCCGGCGTTCTTGTTTAACCACTGAGCGCGAACGAGGTGACGCGACTCTAGCAATGTGGGTCGCGTCGCCTCGTTTCGGGCTCCGCCGGGACGACGCCGCGATGGGTCATCGTGACAACTATCTCATTTCCCACCGTCGGCGCTTGGCGGCGTCACAAGCGCGGCGACTTCGGGCCGGGGCGGTGAGGCAAGCGCCTGCTGCTTCGGCACCCTTGGCACCCTTGCGCGGCCGGACCGCCAGCGGCCCGGGACCGATCCTCTTCTTCCACGAATGCGTGGGAATCTCAGATACGGCCGCGAGCGTCAACCGTGCGTCCCCTCCGCCGGCGCGAACACGACCAGTAGCGTCAGGTCCATGGTGATGCTGTGGAAGTGGTGTTCCTGCTGGGCCGGTACGAAGACGACGGAGCCGACCGACACGGGCACGTCCTCAGCGCCGATGCGGATGATGCCACAGCCGGCGACAACGCAATAGATTTCGTCCTCGGTGTGCGGCCGCTGCGTGTCGATGGCATCTACAGCCAGTTCATAAATGCCGACACTGAATGCGGGCCGGCGAAGGAATTCCAGGTAGGGTCGGCCGGTTTCCTTGCGTTCAGCAGCCAGTTGCCACAGGTCAAAGATGGACATGGATGGCTCCCGTGAGTGACACCGGCTCAATCCGCCCAGTTCTCGACGCGCAGCCCGGGGATGAGTTTGAAGTGACGCAGGTTGCGCGACACCAGGTAGCGCGGTTGGCCTTGCCGATCTTCCGTCCGGGGACTGCCCCCTGTTCGGCCAACTCCCGCAACGCCTTCTGTGAGACCTGCAGGTACGCTGCCGCCTCGGACAGTTTCAGCACTTCTCCTGTGGAATTCACTGTGGCCATGACCATTCCCCCGTGCGCGGGGCCGATCAAAATCCAATACTTGTCCGCCATCCTGAGCTTAGCAAACGCCCCAGCGCGCCTCAATGCCTCGCCGCCGCGTTCCCTGGACGCCGCCGCGCAACCGCCGTATACCGAGCAGCAACCCTCGCCACGATCAGGAGCCCCGCATGTCCGACGCCAAAAACTGCCGCAGCCGACTGACCACCGAGGGCATGGGCCGCGCCCCCAACCGCGCCATGCTCCGCGCCGTCGGCTTCCTCGACGACGACTTCACCAAACCCATGATCGGCGTCGCCTCGCTGTTCAGCGACATCACGCCGTGCAACGCTCACCTCGATCGCCTCGCCCGCAAGGCCGTCGAGGGCATCCGCGCCGCCGGTGGCGTCGGCCAGGTCTTCGGCGCCCCGACCGCCTCCGACGGCATCATGATGGGTCACCAGGGCATGCGCTACAGCCTCGTCTCACGCGAGGTCATCGCCGACAGCATTGAGGTGGTCGCCGGTGGCATGAACCACGACGGCCTGCTGGCGCTGGGTGGCTGCGACAAGAACATGCCCGGCTGCCTGATGGCGATGGCCCGCCTCAACATCCCGAGCGTCTTCGTCTACGGCGGCAGCATTTTACCCGGCACCGGCGCCGACGGCGGCGACATCGACATCGTGTCCATCTTCGAGGCGGTCGGCCAGTACCAGGCCGGCAAGCTCGACGCCGCGGGCGTCCACCGCGTCGAGTGCGAGGCGTGTCCGGGGGCCGGCTCGTGTGGCGGCATGTACACCGCCAACACCATGAGCAGCGCGATCGAGGCGCTGGGAATGTCGCTGCCCTACGACGCCAGCTATCCCGCGGTGTCGTCGGCCAAGGAGCGCGAGACGTTCCTGGCGGGCGGGGCGCTGGTGCGGTTGATCGAGCGCGGCGTGCGGCCGCGCGACATCATCACACGGCGATCACTGGAGAACGCCTACACGGCGGTGCTGGCGCTGGGCGGTTCAACCAACGCGGTGCTGCACCTGATGGCGATCGCGCGCGAGGCAGAGGTCGAGTGGACGCTGGCGGACTTCGACCGCCTCGGCGACCGTGTGCCGGACCTGGCGGACCTGAAGCCGAGCGGTAAATATGTGATGTTTGACTTGCACAAGGTGGGTGGCACGCCGGCGGTGTTCCGGGCGTTGCTCGACGCGGGCCTCCTGCACGGCGACTGCCCGACGGTCACCGGCGGCGCGCTGGCGCAGAACCTGGCGACGGTGCCGAGCATTTATCAGAAGAAGCAGAGCGTCATCAAGCCGATGGACGCGCCGATGCACGCGCGCGGGCACATCGTCATCCTGCGCGGCAACCTGGCGCCGGACGGGGCGGTGGCGAAGGTGTCGGGCCTGAAGAAGCGCAGCATCACGGGGCCGGCGCGCGTCTTCGATGGCGAGGAGGCGTGCTTCGCGGCGATTTCGCGGCGCGACATCAAACCGGGCGACGTGGTGATCGTGCGCGGCGAGGGACCGGTGGGCGGGCCGGGCATGCGCGAGATGCTGTCGGTGACGGCGGCGCTGTCGGGCCAGGGGCTCGGGGAGGTGATTGGGCTGATTACGGACGGCCGTTTCTCCGGCGGCACGCGCGGCCTGGTGGTCGGCCACGTCGCACCGGAGGCATGGGTCGGCGGCCCGCTGGCGCTGCTGAAGGACGGCGACACGGTAACGATTGACGCGGATAAAAAGCTGTTGAGCGTGGCCCTTGAGGACAACGAGTTGGGGCGGCGGCGGGCGGCGTGGCAGGCGCCGGAGCCGCGCGAACGCCGCGGCGTGCTGGCGAAATACGCGCGGACGGTGCGCTCGGCGTCGGAAGGGGCGGTGACGATTTAATAGTTGGGTCAACCGTAATTGACGCGCGCAATCGCGGCCTTGATGTTTTTCCAGCGCTCCGAGTTAATCGGCAACTGGTCGAACGCCTGGATGATGCGTTCCGCTTCTCGGATGGCGGCAAGCGCTGCCTCCTCTTGCTCGGTGGACGGGTCGCTCATGAAATAGTCGGCGAGTACACGCTGGGCGTGAAAATCCCCCAGAGTGGACCCGATTTGTTCGAACTCCGGGTCGGCACAGTTCAATAACTTTCGCTGCAGGGCCACATGATATTCCTTGCCGGCTTTTGGAAACCCCAGTTTTTCCAGAAAGTCCACGGCCACGTTGAAAACGGCGTAATACGCGCGGCTGACCGCGGAGCGGTATTCAGCCGAGCCCTGTTTGCCTGCCAGATGGACAGCCACCTCAAGGATTCGTCGGGGGTTCATGTCTACCACTGAAGTTGTACAATGTCCGAATGAAGAACTGCTTTTCTTTGGGGATATCGGCCATCCACAATTTCTTAAACGTGGTGTAGTCCGCCAGCACCTCTTCGACGCTCCCCGGGGCGAACACGTCAACAACAAGCCATTCCCAACAACTCTCGGGGTCTCCCACCACACGCAGGGCGGTTTTGTCCGTCCGGAAACACCGCTTGGCCAATTCGACAGTCCTTGCCACCTCGTCGGTAATGTCCTTCTCCTCGCAAAAAGCGACCACCTCCGGTGAAGGTATTTGCAGGTTGGCATCAGGCAACTGGACGGTGTCCATTGGATTCTCCCATTGAAAAGGTCTGTTCTGACGCTGGGCCTTTCCCATCGCGGGCCTCAGCCGCACCGCCGGTCCATATCCTCACGCAAGCGCTCGATCGCCTCGCACGCCAGGTGGGCGATGTCGCCGTCCTCCGAGTCCGCCAGCCGGTCCAGGTCCGGCCACAGCAGCGTCAGCCCCTCGACCGCGACCACCTGAATCGCCTCGTGAACCTGCCGGCTCTCCTCACCGGTCAGCGCCTGACGGAACCACTGCAGCGCCTGCCGTTCGCCCAGCCGCGCCAGCGCCGCCCGGCCGTTCTGCCGCACTTCCGCGTTGGCGTCGCGCCGCGCCTGCTGCAGGCACGCCAGGATTTCACCGCGGCGCAGCGGCTCCCACCAGCCCAGGCTGCTCACCGCCGCCGCCCGGATGGTCGGGTCCCAGTCGCACGACGCCAGCGCCAGAAACGCCTCGGTCTCCGGCGACGGGTGGCCGCGCAGCGCCCGCAGGATGGCCCGGTACGGCACGTCCGCCGGCACCGACGACCGGCCCGGCGGCAGCGGCCGTCGTCGCCACTGCGCTCGCCGCGTCATGCCGACGCGCCGCTTCACCCACTCGCGCAGGTACGGCCCCACGCGCGGGTCGTGCGACCACGTCAGCACCTCGACCGCCGGCTCGTGCAGCGGTGCCGGCAGCTTCATCAACATCGGCAGCAGCGCGGCGCCCGCCTCCGCGTACAGGTCGTTGAGCGCCTGCAGCACGTCGCGCAGTTCCTGGGGCCGGGCGGTGGGGATGAGCGCGCACAGGTGATGGGGCGCCTCGTCGAGATAGTCCGTCAGCACCGGCTCCAGCACCGCGACACGCGATAGTTGCCACTCGAACGCCTCCTGTTCGGCGGTCTCCTCCGCGAGCGCCAGCCGGGCGTGCGGGGCGCGGCGCAGCAACTTCAGCGTCTCGGCCAGCACGCGCACCACCAGCGGGTGGACCTCCTCGGGCCGGTGGTCCCACAGGTTCTCGATCACCTCACCGAGCCGGGCCTCCATGACCAGGTAGGGCGGCACGCCGTGGCGCAACCCCTCGATGGCCCGGTGCAGCACCCGCAGTGCCGCCCGGCCCAGCGGCGTCTCCGGCTCACGCAGGTAGCCGCCGAAGCTTAAAAAGCACACGGTCTCGGCGGCGAAGAAGTGGCCCAGCGGGATGTCGCCGGCGTTGTCGGCGACGCGGAGCAGGTGCGGCAGGCTCTCCTGACGGTTCAGACTGCGCAGGCTGCTGGCCAGGTCGATCCAGTACCACGATTGTTCGAGCAGGTCATCGCTGAGGCGGCGCTGCAACTGGCGTTCGAGGATGCGGCCGGCGTCGTCGGTGCCGATCTCGGCCAGGGCGCGGACCTGCACCACGAAGTGCATGCCCGGCCGCAGACTGGCCTCGACCTGGGCCAGTTCGCCGCGCTCCAGCAGATCGCGGAAGCGGGCCTTGGCGGCCTCGACCTGGGCCTCATTGAGTTGACCGCCCTGGAACAGGTCGAGGTGTTGCCGGGTCACCGGCGACAGCGTCTCCGTGGGCGCCTGCCGCCGGTTCAGATGGCGGCCCAGCAGGAACGCCGCCGCCATCATCATCGGCAGCACCACCGCCATGATCATGACCGCTTCCATCGGCACCGTCCTCGGTCTCTGGGTGTTGCGCTCAGGGTGTCCTTCTGCGTGGGGTAGACATTCCTGTCTGCCAACCACAACGGCAGACAGAAATGTCTGCCCACGTACCAACCGTCACTCCCGCACCTGCCCGTCGCCGTACACGACGTATTTGTAGCTGCACAATTCTAGCAAACCGCATGGGCCGCGTGCGTGAAATTTATCCGTGCTGATACCGATTTCCGCGCCGAGGCCGAATTCATGGCCGTCATGGAAGCGCGTGCTGGCGTTGACCACCACCGCCGCCGAGTCCACCGCCGCGGTGAAACGCCGCGCCGCGGTCAGATCGTTGGTCACGATCGCGTCCGTGTGCTGCGAACCGTAGCGGCTGATGTGCTCGATCGCTTCCTCCAGGTTGTTCACCACCTTGATCGACAGGATCAGGTCCAGGTATTCCGCCGCGTAATCCTCCTCGGTGGCCGGCTGCGCGTCCGGCAGCAGGCGGCGCGTCGCCGCGCAGCCGCGCAGCTCGACGCCGCGCTGCCGCAGCGCTGCCCCGATGCGCGGCAGGAACGCCGTGGCGGCGTCGGCGTGGACCAGCAGACTTTCCGCCGCGTTGCAGACGCCGGGCCGCTGGCACTTGGCGTTGACGACGATTCGCTCCGCCATCGCCAGGTCGGCGGCACCATCGACGTAGACGTGACAGTTGCCGCGGTAGTGCTTCAGCACCGGCATCGTCGCCTCGGCGGTGACGCGGCGGATCAACGCCTCGCCGCCGCGCGGGATCACCAGATCAATGGTATCGCTCTGCCGCAGCAGTTGGCCGACGGCGGCGCGGTCGGTCGTGCTCACCAGCTGCACCGCGTCCTCCGGCAGTTCAGCGGTGCGCAGGGCGTCCTGCAAGATTTTGTGCAACTCGGTGTTGGAGTGCAGCGCTTCCTTGCCGCCGCGAAGGATGACGGCGTTGCCGCTTTTGACGCACAGCGCGGCGGCGTCGGCAGTGACGTTCGGCCGGGATTCGTAGATGAAAAAGATGACACCGAGCGGCACCTGGACCTTGTGGACCTGCAAGCCGTTGGGCTGGACGCTGCTGTTGGCGACGCGGCCGACGGGGTCCGGCAGCGCCGCCACCTCGCGCAGCCCGGCGGCGACGCTGCGGAGGCGCTCGGGAGTCAGCCGCAGTCGATCCACCGCGGCGCCGGTCAGGCCAGCGTCGGCGGCACCGGCCAGGTCGCGCGCGTTGGCGGCGAGCAGTTCGGGCGTGCGCTCCTCCAGATGGCGGGCGGCCAGGTGCAGCCAGCGGTTCTTGCGGTCGGTGGTCAGCGTCGCCAGGGTGCGGCAGGCGCGGCGGGCGCGCTGGCCGAGGTCGCGACAGTAGATTTGTAAATCCATGACACTTTCAAGGCAGGAAAAGACGACGCCAGCGTTCCTCCAGATTGATTCATCGTTTCGCGCCGGCCCGCCGGCGCGAAACGATGAATCGAGGCAGACGGGTTTAGTCGTCGCCGCCAGCGGCCGGCTCCAGCACAAACGCCACGCGACGCGGCGGCTCCTGGGCCAGCTGAAAATCCCTTGGTAATTGTAGCCGAACTGGCTCCAGATTTCTGCCCTGGCCGAAACTGCCGCGCGTCAGGTCCACGAACGCCTGCACTGCCGGCGGCTCCTCCGTCGCCGGCCCGACCACGCGCAGGCTGATCCGCCCCCTGTCCTTGTCGAAGCGCGGCCGCCACGGGAAGTCTGGCGGACACAGGAACGTCACCGGCACGTCCGTCAGTTCGTACACCTTCTGGCGTGGGTGGACGCGGAAGCGGAACGTCACGCTCGGCGGCGTCGCCTGGATCGGTCGGCCTTCCAGTTCGCGCACCAGCGATACCTGACCGCGCAGCAGCATGTCGGGGCCGCTGGCGAGTTCGTCCGGCGTCGCCACAGTGTACGGCTGCGTGGCGATGAAGCGAACGCGGTCCAGCACGTCCTTGGGGCCGCGCACCATCACGGTCGCGGGCTCCAGCTTGACCTGACTGATGCGCACGTCGCCGGTGTGGTCGAGGCGCACGGGCAGGTGCCGCTCGGCCAGTTTGAGCAGCTTGACCGGGATGGCATTGCGGCCCTCGGAAACGACGGCCTGCACGCCCGGCGGCACCGGCACCGCCTCCGCCTCCACGCGCAAGCAGTCGTGGTAAACGCTGTCCTTGAGGCACTCCTCCGGCACCGCGAGCGTCACCGGCACGAAGACCTGGCCGCGCTGGAGTTGATTGCGGAGTTCGCGGATGCGCGATGGCGGGCCCGTGAACGACACCGGCACTCGACTGCTGCCGTCGATCTCCAGTTCGTAGTTGCCGAGCGTGCCCGGCGCCAGGATGATCTGCACAGGGATGGGCATGTCGTCGAGGGTTTCCTGATCGCGGCTGCGGGCGTACAGCCAGACCAGGAACGCCAGGCTCAGGGCCACAAGCACTTCCAGGACGATGTTGCGGAGGCAGTACGCGGCGAACCACGCCCCCGGGAACGGCCAGCGCAGCCAGGCGCCCCAGGTGAACTTGCCCGTCTCCTGCGCCGCCGCGGCGCCCAGCATGGGGCGGACGGGCGAGAGCCGCTGCGTTTCCTTGTTGAGGTGCATCTGGTTCATGGGTCAGGCCGCCTTGCGCAGGGGGTACGTGGCCGGGCTGCTGAGCACCGTCGCCAGCCGCCGGGCGAGCTGTTCGCGCGGCACCGTTTCCAGCTTGCCGCCCTGCGCCAGCGAGATGCGGCCGGTCTCCTCGCTGACCACCAGCAGCAGCGCATCGGTCTCCTCGCTCAGGCACAGGGCCGCCCGGTGACGCATGCCCAGATGATGGTGGTCCGGCTGCTCGGGCGTCTTGCCGTCGCGGACCACCAGCGGCAGTTGACACGCCGCGGCAACGACGCGGCCGCTGCTCAGGATGACGGCCCCGTCGTGCAGCGGACTGCGCGGCATGAAGATGCAGCGGATCAACGCCGACGAGAAGTCACCGTCAATGCGCTCGCCGGTGTCGATATACGGCCCCAGGCCGACCTCGCGCTGGATGGCGATCAGCGCCCCCACGCAGTCGCGCGACAGCGCCTCGGCGGTGACCGCCAGCAGCTCCGCCAGCGACTGGGTATCGACGTTCAGGTAGCGCCACACGGTCGAGCGGCCGAGCACCATCAGGCCGCGGCGCAGCTCCGGCTGGAAGATGACGACCAGGCCGAGGAGCACAGTGGTCAGCACATAGTCGAGGACGCGGCCCAGTTCGGTGAGGTCGAGCGCGGCGATGACGACCTGAGCGGCCAAAAACAGGCAGACGGCGACCAGGCCGAGGCCACGACCGATGGACGAGCCAGGGCCGCAGGTCTTGCCGAGGAAGTGCAGGACCGCGTAGATGACCACCGCCAGAATGCCGATCTGGATCAGGTCCGCGGTGCTCACCGATTCATAAAGCTGGCCGAGTCGATGGATCAAGGCAGCCTCCGCTTGCCCGTTTACGATGGCGGCGCGCGGCCGCCGCGCGTGTCCTGGATGAGGCTGAACAGCGTGACGGCATCGCGCGTGGCGGCGACATCATGCACGCGGACGAGGTGGACGGCGTGACGGCTGAGCGGCGCCAGCACCGCCGCCAGGGAGCCGGCCAGGCGCTGCTCCAGTGACCGGCCCAGCAGTTTGCCGAGAAAGCCCTTGCGCGACACGCCCAGCAACACAGGCCGGCCCAGCGGCCGGAATTCCTCCAGTCGGGCCAGCAGTTCCAGATTGTGGGCGACGGTCTTGCCGAAGCCGATGCCCGGGTCGAGCACGACCCTCTCCGCCCCAATACCCGCCGCCGTCAACTGAGTCAAGCGCTCTTGAAAGAACCGGGCGATGTCCGCGACGACATCGCCGTAGGAGGGGGCCAGCTGCATGGTCTGCGGCGTGCCCTGCATGTGCATGAGCACGACGCCAGCCGGTTGCGCCGCCAGCAGCGCCGGCATGTCCGGGTCGCCGGCCGCCGCGGTCACGTCGTTGATGATGTGGGCGCCGGCCGCCAGACAGCGGCGTGCGACCTCAGCCTTGGTCGTGTCCACGGACAGCGGTACGGTGGTGCGGCGGGCCAGCCCTTCAACCACCGGCAGGACGCGGGCCAGTTCTTCGGCAAGCGGTACGGGCGCGGCGCCGGGCGCGTGGATTCGCCGCCCACGTCGAGCAGGTCAGCGCCCTCGTCCACCAGGCGCAGGCCGTGAGCGATGGCTGCGTCAGTGCCGGAGAAGCGGCCGCCATCGGAAAAACTGTCGGGCGTAACGTTGACGATGCCCATGACCAGCGGCGGGCCGGTCGGACTCAGGGTCAGCGTGCGGTCGCGAAGGTGCCAGAGATAGTCATTAGTCATTAGTCATTAGTCATTAGTCAATGCTATCCGGGACCAGATAACATACATCCAATCTACACCAACTAATGACTAATGACTAATGACTCATGACTACCAAGGCTTCTCCATCATGGATACGATCTGCACCGCGAGTCGGTTGACGTTGTCCTGCTCGGCGGTGGTGAGCGATTGGCCGATTTCGGGCGTGAACGAGGCCAGGGACTGGACGATGACCGGCGGCTGCGGGTCGCCCGGCTTCAGCGGCGGGTCGTCGGCGCGGCGCGGCTTGTTCAGCGACAGCGGGTCGCCGATGTGGCCCGCCCGCAGGTCGCGCCACTTCACTTCCACCGTCAGCGTCGTCTCGGCGTTACGGATCTCGTTCAAATTGTTCTGCACGATCGTCGCCTTGGTGCGGCTGACGATGGTGCCGAGCAGCTCGGTGTCGGCTTTCTCGCGGCAGCTAGTGACCTTGAAGGGCGTCTTGTCCTCGATCTCGCGGATGACGGCCTGGGTCAGGTCGAATTCGAGATTCTGGCGCAAGGTGGTGTTCTTGAAGATGGGCACGTACACGGTGTGGATGCCCGAGTCGTAGTTCGGCTCGGTTGTGTAGCCGAGTACGTTGAAGTGGCCGTTGCCGGTGCACCCGACCAGCGCCGCCACCGCGCCCGCCAGCAGCAGACCGCCCACGCCACGGATCCAGCGCGTGCCTTTCATGGTCCGAACCTCCCTGTCCCCGCAGAGCAGGCGAGCCGCCTGCGCTACGGCAGAACTACTGTCGCGGCCCCGTCAGCGCCGGCGGCAGCACCCCTGGCGCCGGCCCCAACTCCATGCCTGGCGTCAGCGTCGGTGGCACCGCGCCGATCTGCGCGCCCGGCCGCGGTTGCTCCGGCGGTGCCCTGCGATTCAATTCGGCCTCCAATCGGTCCTTCTGTTCCTTGGCCTTCTGGGCGTACTTGGTGCCCGGGTAGCGGCGCATCACAATCTCGTAGTAGAAGTACGCCGAGGCCGGATGGCCCTGGCGGCGGTAGAACTCCGCGAAGCCCCAATCCTTGTCCGCCTGCTGCAGCGAGATCGACGCCAGCTGGTTGGTGAAGAACTCCTTGCGCTCGTTGGCCAACTTGGGGAACGACGCCTGGGCCAGATTGATTAGCTCGCGCGCCTCGGCGACCTTGCGGCCATCGTACTCCGAGCCGCCGGTGGCCATCTGCTTGCAGATGATCGACAGCTCCAGCGCCTCCTCGGCGTGCTCGCTGCGCGGGTAGTTCTTGACGATCTCGTAGAAGTAATGGTCCGCCGCCGTCCAGTCCTCGCGGTAGAAGCGGACGCTGCCAACCAGGAAATACGCCTTGTCGCCCAGCGGTCCGCCCGGGTCGGTGATGTGGACCTGCTCCAGGTAGCGCAGCGCATGGCCCTCCATGTCGGTTAGCGGTTTGGTCTTCTCGAAATGCATGAAGTTGCCCACCTGGTACAGCACGCGCTGGATGTCGTCGCTCTTGAACTTGGTCATCTCTACACGGGTGCTGTCGAGCCAGTAGTTGGCGATGTCGTACAGGTGCCGCCGGGCCAGGTTGCCGAAGCGCGTTGAGGGGAAGGCGTTCAACAGCTTGATGTAGGTGTCGCCGGCGTTGGGATACTCGCCCAGCAGGCGCAGACAGTCGGCCTCATAGTAACACGCCTCCTCGGCGATCTGCGCCGGCGCCTTGGTGTTGTTGGCGATGCCGGCGAAGATCGGCCGGGCCTCGGCGTACTTGGCCTGATCGTACAGCTGGCGGGCGCCGGCCAGTTCAGTGGTCAGGGGACCGTCGATGGCGTGCGGGTCACGTTCCAGCTGGTCGCCGCGCAACACGAAGCTGTCGGTCGGGCCGGGCGGCGGCGGTGGTTTGGGACGGTTGAAGACGTTCCAGTTCGCGGGCCAACTGACGCAGCCGGCGGCGCAGGTCAGGGCGAAGTAGGCCACGACCGCCGCCCCCAGCGCGCGCAGGCAGCGGTGGGGCAGCATCGGCACACGCACGGCTTGGGTGGAACGCATCCCCACGACCTCAACTCCCCAGGTAAGGCAACAGGCGCGGCCGGCGCCCCATCAAGTAGGTCACGTACTGGTTCAGAACCTGCCGCACCTCGGCGCGGGCTTCCGGGCCGAGCGACCGCCAACCGTCGCCGGGCGCGTCCAGAACGCACAGCGCTTGCCAGCACGCCGTGGTGATCGGCCGATGGTCGCGCTGGCCGGGTGCGCATGCCGGGCACAGCACCCCGCCCGCCGCCGGGCTGAACGCCTCGGCGCGGCCCGGCGCCTGGCCGCACAGGGCGCAACCGGTCAGGCTGGGCGCGTAGCCCAGCTCCCGCAACAGCACGCACTCGAACCGCGCCAGCCGCGGCCCGGTGGGGACATCGGGCTCCCCGAGGGCCGCCAGCGTCGCCAGTGTCTCATCGAACAGGACCGGGTGAGGGTCGTAATCGCCGCTCCAATCCGCCAGCAGTTCCGCCATGTAGTAGGCCGCGTACAGGGCCGTCAGGTCGCTGCGCAACCGCGGGAAGCGCCGCACCACCTGTGCCTCCGTGAGCAGATCGAGGCCCCCGGAGGATTTGCGGAGCAGCCCTATACTGCAAACACTGAGCAGATCAAGGCCAAGTTCAAAGGGCGAACGCGGCCGCCGACCACCCTTGGCCAGGGCACGCACCTTGCCGAACTCGCGCGTCCAGAGCGTGGCGATGCGGCTGGTCTCACTGAAGTCCGTCGTGCGCAACACCACCGCCAGGGCTGTTTCCGCCGCCATAACTGTTAGTCCTTCATGATCGTTCAGGTGGTTGACTGTGAGGGGGTGAGAGGGTGAAGGGGTGACAAAAACCTCGTTCACCCCTTCACTCCCTCATCTTCGGCGATGTCCGGCAGCCCCAACTCGCGCAGATAGTGCCGCTCACGTGCGCGCATGGCCTTCGCCGCCTCGGGCGATTTGTCGTCGTGGCCGCAGAGGTGCAGCAGTCCGTGGATGACGTAGAGCGCCAGTTCCGCGTGCACGTCATGACCGCGGGCCTGGGCCTGGGCCAGCGCCACCTCGGCGCCGATGACCAGTTCGCCGCTGAGCTTTTTGGCGCCGGGTTCGCTCATCGGGAAGCTGAGCACGTCGGTCGGCTCGTCGTGGTCGAGGTAGCGCTTGTTCAGGGTGTGGATGGTCGGGTTGTCCACGAAGGCCAGGCTGATTTCCGCGTCGGCGACGCCCTCGCCGTCGAGGACGGCGCGGGCCAGCTGGCGCAGCGCGGTGCGGTCGATGGGGACGGTTTCTTGTGGACTGGCAATGGCAATGCGGCCCATGATGGTGGCTTCCTCACGAGGTCCGGTGGAAGATTCCTCGCCCATTATGCGGCAACCGCCCCGAAACTGACAAGCGCGGTTGCGCCGCGGTGCGCCTCCGAGCGGCAGACAGACGGGCTATGGCATCCCCGCGCACCGCGTGATGGCGTCGATGGCCCACTGCGCCGCGTCGCGCACCAGCGGTTCGGGGTCGGCCAGCGCCCGCCGCAGCGCTGGCAGCGCCCGCGCGTCACCGCGGTTGCCGAGCACCACCGCCGCGTTGCGCAGCAGCCCACATCGTTTGGCCCGTGTCAACGCCGTGCCGTGAAACCGCCGGCGAAACTCCTCCTCCGACAGCCCCAGCAACTCCACCGCATCCAGCGCCTCCGCACCCGGCGGGCCAAGCAACTCCAGGTCGCCGCCGGCCGGCGCCTTGCGGTTCCACGGACACACTTCCTGGCACACGTCGCAGCCGAACAGCCAGTCGCCCACACCGGGCCGCAATTCCTCCGGGATCGGGCCGCGCAGCTCGATTGTTAAATAACTGATGCAGCGCCGGGCGTCGAGCCGATAGGGACCAGGAAACGCCGCCGTCGGGCAGGCGTCCAGGCAGGCGGTGCAGCTGCCGCAGTGCCGCGTTGCAAACGCCTCGTCGGGCTGCAATTCCACGTCCAGCAACAGCGCCCCGAGAAAGAAATAACTGCCCAGCGTTTTGTGGAGCAGCATGGTGTTCTTGCCGAACCAGCCCAGCCCAGCGCGACGGGCGAAGTCGCGCTCCAGCAGTGGCGCGGTGTCCACGACGACGCGGCCGCGGCAGTCGGGACGCTCCGCGCGCACCCAGTCGAGCAGCGCCAGCAGGTGGCGGCGCAGCACGTCATGGTAATCCGCCCCGCGTGCATAGCGGGCCACACGCCCCCCCGAATCCGCCGCTTGCGGCTCAGTGCTCTCCGCCGCCGGCTTGTAACTGCGGCCGACCATGACCACGCTGCGCACCTCTGGCAGCACGGACTGCGGCCGGCGGTGGGCGTCCGCGTGGCGGTGCAAATACGCCATCTCGCCGGCGCAGCCCTCGTCGAGCCAGGCGCGAAAGGCGTCGAAGGTGTCGGCGGGCGTGGCGGCGGCGATGCCGGCCAGCTCGAAGCCGAGCCGCCGGGCCTGCTGCTTCAGACGCTGTTCCAGCGTGTCCATGCGTGCATTCTACCGAGACCGCCCCCGGGTTGAATCGTGGCGGACGTCGAATAGCGGCACCGGTTTCGCAGTCAAAGAGAAGGTTGTGACGAATCGAGGAAGGTTGGCGGCAGACGCTTGCACTGTCCGGCGGCCGTTTATACAACGGGACTGATCTCTTCCCAAAGTGTGCGTTGGGCGCGGATCCCGGGCGTGGGAAGGGTTGGCGGGCCTGCGCTGTGGCAGGCCGGGTTGTTTTTTCTTGGGGGCTGAGCATGAAGATTTTTGTGGCGGCATTCTGCACCGTGGCCTCGCTGGCCATCCTGGCGGGCGTGGGCACGTCCGCGGTCGGCGGCGGCAAGTACACCATCAAGGAGATCATGGCGAAGGCGCACAAGGGCGGCAAGAAGTCGCTGCTGTTCAAAATCGCCGCCGGCATGGGCGAGAAGAAGGACGCCGAGCAGCTGCTCGACCTGTACCAGGAGCTGGCCAAGAACAAGCCGCCGCAGGGCGAGGCCGCCAGCTGGAAGAAGAAGACCGACGCGATGGTCGCGGCCGCCAAGGAAGTGGTGGCGGGCAAGGAAGGCTCCGGTAAGAAATTGCAAATGTCGGTCAACTGCATGGGCTGCCACTCGGTCCACAAGGGCTAACCACGGGCGTGACGCCAGCGCTCCCCGCGCCCCACCCCTGGGCGCGGGGAGTCCGCGTTTTTCGGCGGAGGGTGGACCATGCGGGGCCTGATTGCGACGGGTAGTGTGGCGCTGGCGCTGATCCTGCTGGCGGGCGGGGCGCCTGCGGGCGGCGGCGACAAGCCCAAATACACCATCAAGGAGATCATGAAGCAGGCGCAGACTAGCGGCCTGGCCAAAAAGGTCACCACTGGCAAGGGCAACCAGGCGGACGCCGCGGCCCTGCTCGACTATTACAAGGAGTTGGCCAGGAATACGCCGCCGGCCGGCGACAAGCTGGAGTGGAAATTGCGCACCGACGAGCTAATTCGTGCCGCCACCGCCGCGGTCAACGGCAACGCCAACGCCGGCATGCTGCTCAAGATGACCGCCATGAACTGCAACAAATGTCACAAGGAACACAAGGGCTAGAGCGGTTCGCAGTTGGGTGTAGCGGAAGTCGCCAGACTTCCGTCCGGTGCTGCTCGGAAGTCTGGCGACTTCCGCTACACCCATTCGCAATCTGCAATAAAGGTGCCCCATGTTCGACGGACCCACGGTAGCCGCCGCCCTGCGTGACTGCGGCATCACCCACGTCGTCTGGATCCCCGACACCGAGCTGGGCACCTGGGAGTCCGCGCTAACCGCGACGCCGGGGCTGACGCTGGTGCGCGTCTGCCGCGAGGGCGAAGCGTTCGCGGTCGCCGGCGGCCTGTGGCTGGGCGGCGCTCAGCCCCTCATCCTCATCCAGTGTACCGGCCTGTTCGAGGCCGGCGACGCCCTGCGCAACATCCTGCACGACCTGAAACTGCCGCTGTTCCTGGTGGTCGGCGTCCGCAGCTGGTACGCGCTGCAGCAGGGCAAGACCGCCGACACCTGCCCCGTCTTCACCGAGCCGATCCTCCAGGCCTGGCGGCTGCCATACACCCTGCTCGACAGCCGCCACGGTGCCGCGGACCTGGCGGCGGCCTACCGTCAGGCGCGGGCGGAGCGCCGGGCCGGCGTGGTGCTGCTGGCGGAGTGAGCCATGAATCCCATGACGCAACGTGAGGCGCTGGAAGTGCTGGCCGGGCACCGCGGCGAGCGTGTGGTCATCACCACCATGAGCGCGACCGGGCTGTGGCCGCAGCTGTCGGATTCGCCGCTGGACTTCCATTACATCCCGTCGGCGATGGGCCACGGGCCGAGCCTGGGCCTGGGGCTGGCGCTGGCGCAACCGGGCCGCGGCGTCATCGTGGTCAACGGCGACGGCTGCACGCTGATGAACCTCGGCTGCCTGGTGACGCTGGCGAACCATCCCGCGGATGTGTATCTGCTCATCATGGACAACGGGCTGTACGAGGTGACCGGCGGCCAGCCGACGGCCGGGGCGGGCCACACGGACTTCGCCGGGCTGGCGCGGGCAGCGGGCATTGGCCGCGTGTACGCCTTCGAGACCCTGGCAGCGTGGCGGGCGGGCGCGGCCGAGGCGCTGAGCGGGCCGGGGCCGGTGGCGGTCAGTCTGAAGGTGGAGGCCCGCTTCGGCCAGAAGACGCCGAAGCCGCCGCGGCCGATGGCGGAGCAGATCGCCCGGTTGCGGCAAGCACTGGGCGTCCGCGAGGCACCGTGATCGGCGGGGCAATCAGAACGCGAACTCGCCGCGGAAGAAGATGCCCTGCAGGTAAATATCTTCGCGCGACGGGCTGATTTCAGAGGATTTGTTGAGGTAGCCGTTCGTGCCAGTGTTGCCGACGTTCCACCAGTAATCGAACTCATAGCCGAAGCTGAAGCGCATCCAGCGGCCGCGCACCGGCGGCACGTACTCCAGGCCCAGCCGGTACGTCAACTCCGGCACCGCCTGTGCCGAGTTGACGCGCGTCGCCGCACCGAACAGCGGCACCCCATTCGTGTACTCGTAATTCTGCTCGAACGATTGGTTGATGTCGCCGATCACCACCGCACCTTCAAGGCGGTTCAGCAGCGAGAGGCCCGGCACCCTGGGCGAGCTGTAGCGGAGATCGATCAGGCCGTGCGGGCCAGCGCCGACGTAGTTGTTGGCCACGCGCTGCTCGATCAGACCGCCCTGCGCCTGGCTGTCGAAGTACAGCGCGGCCACGCGGACGCCGGCGCCCCAGTTGACGCTCCAGGCCGGCGCGAACAGCTGTGGGCCGCTGAAATAATCCAGATCGATCACGTTCATGTTCAGCCGGCTGCGCAGGAAGCCGGCGCCGAAGGCGTCGAAGTTGGCGATGGTGCCGGTGCCCTGGCTGACGACGGAAGCATACGTCAACTGCAGTTGGCCCATGTTGTCCGCCAGCTGGTAGCCGACGGCGATGCGCGGCGAACCGGTCCACTCCAGCGACGCCGTCGGCAGCTGCAGCGTCTTGAACCCGTTCAGGTCATTGACCTGGCCGATCAACTGGTTCTTGACGTGCGGCCCGACCAGTCCGACTTCCAGGATGGTGTAGATGCCGGGTGGCGGCGCCAGCGGCCGCTCGTTAAAGGTCTCGCCGAGCAGCGGCGGCGCAAAGGGGCTGACGGGCGGCGGCGGGGGCGGCGGGGGCGGCGGATAGGTAAACGGAGCCGGCCCGGTCGTCAGCGGTTGCGGCGGCAGCAGCGTGGGCGTGCCCGGCGGCGGCGGGGGCGGCGGTTGTTGCACCACCGGTTGAAAACTGATCCCTGGGCGATACGTCGGCGGCGTCGGGTTCAAGCCGTTGTTCTGCACCGGCGCACCCAGGGTCGGGCCGGGGTTGCCGACGGCCACGGGCTGCGGCGGTGGCGGCGCCACCACCTGCGCGAAGGCGTCCGCGGGCTGCCAGCAGTTCAGCAGGCCCAGCACGCATACCAGCGAACGGAGATGGCGTTGGCGCGGCATGACGTGCCTCCCGGACATGGGAACCGATCCGACTGTCAGGCGGCCCATACGCCAGCGGGGCAGACGGCACAAGAGCATTTTGCTAAAGTTTGGCGCCGCGCCGACCGACAGGGTGGGAACTGCAGATGGCAAATTGAAAGACAATGGGCTTTCTGTCCTTCAATTTGCCATCTGCAATTTCAAGAAGAGGGTTCGTTCTGCGACCCGGCCTCGGCGAGCGGCGCGACGAGGTTGAGGATATTGCCGATCTGGCCCAGGCGCATGCCGTAGCGGTCCAGGAAGTCCTGCAAGATGTAATCGCTCTCGAAAGCGTCGGGGCCGTTCTGGCGCAGTTCCTCGACCAGGGCGGCGATGACGGCGCCATAGGCCCGCTCCAGGATGGGCAGCGCTTGACGGCAAGCGTCGGGCAGTTCGGGGAAGTCCTGCTTCCAGCGCGCCACCAGGGCACGCCAGCGCGCCGAGGTGTCGTGGGCGGCGGCGGTGGCCTGGAGCTGGGCCAGCTGTTCGCGCTGCACGTCCAGTAACTGGCGCACCAGGTCAGTCAATTCCGCGGGCGAGGGGGCCGGCGGCGGTGACGGCGGCGTACTGGAACCGACGTCAAACTGCGATGATTGCATGACGGCCTCAATCGGCACGGGGGCTGCTTCGCGGTGAAGGCACTCTGTCCTCCGTTATAGCAGGACACTGCCCCGGGCGAAAGATGCCGGCTCCAGAGGTCGGTTCGTTTACACCAACCCGCGCAGGTCGTCATCGCTGAGCGGTTCGGCGAACTCGCAGCCGATCATCCAGGTGCCGTCGGCGCGGTCGGTGACGTGGGCGACCCGCACCAGGAACGTGCGCACCTCCGGGCCGTCCTCCAGGGCCACGGCCAGAAAAGTGCCAAGCTGGAACGGGAAGCACAGCAGCAGACCGACGCCGCCGCGTGACACGTCCACGACGGTCGCCCCCCAGCTGATGACGCTGGCCGGGTCCAGCGGCCGCGACAGGGCCTCGCGCTCACAGGCGTATCGGACGTTGGCGCGGCGGTCAGTGGTGGGGGCCGGGGTGGGGCGGCTCGTCGCCGCGACGGGGGCAGAGGTGGGATTCATGGATGCCTCTTCTGGGACGATGTTTGGGACGCCACGGGCCACCTAAAATTAGGTCACGACCCGAAAACTGTCAAATCGGTCAGCGGCGGCCGAGGACGCGCAGCAGGGCATCGCGCTGAGTGCCGGTGCAGGTGGGGGGCCTTCAGCAAATCGACCAGAGCGGTTCGCGAATGACAGGCGCACACGACGTGGCACGGCTCTCCAGAGCCGTGCGGTTTCCACCACGGCTCTGGAGAGCCGTGCCACGATTTGTGGTGCACGCGCTTGCGAACCGCTCGAGAGCGCGTTGCGTTCGGGTGTGGCGGGTTCTTCGCCCCTTCGGGGCGAAAGACACGACCGCTACAGTCGTCTGCCAACCGCTCCAGTGATTGCGTCGGCAAGGGTTCGGCCAGTGCCGCCACGGTCGGGCCAGCCGAAGGACAAGGTGGAACTGCGAACAAAGACGGCGCTACCCGCTTCTCAGCGCTGGGCGTCCGGCAATGGGGTGCTGAGGCGGCGGACATACCAGCGGAAGAACGCTTCCAGGTTATACTCGCGCTCGCGCGACAGCGGGCCGGGTCGGTACGCGCTCGAATCGACGCCGCGCTGCGTCATCTCGCACAGCTGCCAGTCCTGCTCGGAGGTCAGTTGCCAGAACGGCAGCAACTCTTCCAGGGTGTAATCCTTCCCTTCGCGGGCGTCGCGGTCCACGAGCCAGTAAACCGTTGCCAGGGTCCGGCGCGGGCCGGCCGGCAGCAGCCGCGTCGTGACGCCGTGGTCGCAACTGGTGTGGTTCCAGAAGTTCGGCAGCGCCCGCAGTCGCAGCACACCCACGTCCGCCTCACCGGGGCCACCCAGCAGCGGGCCAATGCGGCGGCCGTCGAGCGATTCTGTCTGGTAACCGTCCGCCAGCACCGTGCGCGTGGCCGAGAACCAGGTGTCGCCCTCGGGGAACGCGGCCAGACCGCCGCCGGCGTGGGTGGCCGACCAGACGCTGTCCTGCCACCGCGCCGCGTGCCGCGCCTGCGCCGCTTCCGCCCGCCGCCGCGGCCCCGCGCCTATGTCGGGCCCCTCGATCACGTCGAAATTCGAGCGAACATACTGCGGGTGGTTGACGTCACAATGGTAGCACTCGCGGTTGTTCTCCCACACGAGCTTCCAGTCGGCGTGAATCTCGTAGTCGATGGCGTGCGCCACCCGGGCGCGTTCGAGGTCCTGCGGCCCGGCCAGGCGGCCGAACAGCGCTGCCGCCGGCGCGAACGGCGGCGGCGACTCCGCCAGGGACACGAAGATCAGGCCAGCTGCTGTCCCGACCGCCAGCGGCCGCAGCGCCAGCGGGCCGCGGTCCAGGTCGGCGTGCATGCCGCGGCAGGCGAGTAAGGTGCCGTTGAGCGCAAAGGCCCACTGATGGTACGGACAGACGATGGCGGCACCGACCGAGCCGGCCGGCTGCTGACACAGCACCATGCCGCGATGCGTGCAGACGTTATGGAAGGCGCGGATGACGCCGGCGCTGTCGCGCAGCACGACCACCGGGTCGGTGTCCACGGTCAGGGTGAAGTAATCGCCGGGGCGGGCGAGCTGGCAAGTGTGGCCGGCGAACAGCCAGCCGGTGCGCCAGATGGCGGCCATTTCGGCGGCGTACACCTCGGGGGCGTGGTAAAAGCCGCGGGGCAGTCCAGAACCCTCCTGCCGGGCAGCGAGCAGTCTGTGCCAGGATACCGTCGGTCGATACGTTCATGAGCCCTACAATCGCGGTGCGGCCGGCAACGTCGGCCTCGGTTCGATGGGTGGCGGAACCCGGAGAACCCTCGTCCTCGGACCGCCGAACGTAAGTTCTTATTTAAGCACAGGCTGGGGCCGCCGGGTCAAGGACGATTTGCGTAATTCACCCGACCGTTTCCGCAAACGCTGGCCGCAGGACCGGAAATCTCCGTGCCCGGCGGATCGTGAAGGAGCGGTGGTTATGCGATGAGGGCTGCGTAAAGATCCGGAGAGAGAATCAGACAGCGATTCCCCCTACCACCCGACCCAGCATATAAAAATGGAAACGAGGGAGTCCGCTCATGGCCGGGCAGCGGAAAACAGTGGCGGTGCTGATCGACACGTCCAGCTCCTGGGGTTCGTGTCTCATTCAGGGCGTGGCGCGGTACGGGGAGCAGCACGGCGCCTGGACGCTGCATCTGGGCCAGCACGGCAAACACGAGCTGCAATCGCTGCCGCAAGATGAGCGTCTCGACGGCTGCATTGCCCGTGTCACCAACGCCGCCCTGGCCGAGACGATTCGCGCGGCGCAACTGCCGACGGTCAATGTGTCGTGGTCGCGGCACGGCGAGGGCCACATCCCGACCTGCACGGCGGACGGCCGCGCCGCTGGCGAACTGGCCGCCCGCTACTTCCTGGAGCGCGGCCACACGCAGTTCGGCTACTACGGTCTGCCGCCCTCGGCCACCTACCGCAACGACTTCCGCGACTCGTTCCTGGAGACCGTCGCCGGCGTCGGCCACCCCGCCACGGTGCTGGAGGCGCCGCACCTGACCTGCTGCGAGGAGGCGGTGCGGTCCCGGCAGTTGCGCGACTGGATCACGGCCCTGGAGAAGCCGGCCGCGGTGGTCGCCTTCGACTCCCGGTTCGGCCGCGAGGTGACCGAGGCGTGTGCGCACTCGGCGGTAAGGGTGCCCGAGGACGTGTCGGTGCTGGCCGGCGAGTTCGACGAGCTGTTCAGCAGCGTTTCGGTGCCGCGGCTCTCGGCCATCGACCTGGGACCGCGGCGCATCGGCTTCGAGGCGGCGGGACTGCTCGCCCGGTTGATGGACGGCGCCGCGGCTCCGGACGGCCCGGTGTTCATTGCGCCGACCGGCATCCTGGCGTACCAGTCCACGGACACGCTGGCCATTGCCGACCCGGTGCTGCGTGAGGCCCTGCACTACATCCGCGCCCACGCCGCCGACCCGATCCAGGTTACCGACGTGGTCAAGCACGTCGCCATGTCGCGGCGGCTGCTGGAGCAGCGCTTCCGCGTCGCGCTGAAGCGCTCGCCGGCCGCGGAAATCCGCCGCGTGCGTCTGGAACGTTCGCGACTGTTGCTGGAGGATCCCGGCCTGAGCATCCGCTCAGTGGCCACGCGCAGCGGCTTCGAGCACCCGGAGGTCTTCGCGCGCGTGTTCCGGCGGGAGTTCGGCGTCACGCCGTCGGACTATCGGCTGCGGGGGGCGCCGGACCTGCTCCGCTGTCTACCGGGCGAGCGGCCGGCGCCGGGGACGCTTTAAGCGTTGACGGACAAAACGCGCACGTCCGGCGAGCGGCGCGGCGTCAGCCCGCCGGTAACTCGAAGTACCGGCGGGCTGATGCCGCGCCGCTCGCCACATGCCAGAGGCACACCTACCCCGTCCTGCCGCTCCGGGTCGCGCCGTGCCACCCACCGTGGGCCAGGCGATGACATCTCGACGTGTAAAAAAGTTGGCCCCCTTGGCCTCCTTGGCCCCCTTGCTCTGACAACCGACGCCCCACACTGACAGCCCGTGCCAGCTTTGGGAACGGCCCGCCCCTCACCGCGCCGCCGCTGCCCGTCGCATCAGCACGCCCAGCGCGTCCACCAGCGCCTCCAGCACCAGCACCAGTTGCACGTAGCGTTCGATCTGCGTCTCCGCTTCCAGGCAGCGCTCGATCATGTCGAGCAGTTGGTCTGCGTCCACACGCTCCGTCAGCGCCTGGAGGCGGCGCAGGTCGTCCGGTTCCGCCAGGCGCGGCGCCGTGCCCAGCGCCACCGCGACGGCGTCGCGCAGGAATTCGATGAGCAACCGCACCACCAGGGCCGCGCGCCGCCGCTGCGCCGCCGACTCCTTGCCCGCCTCCTCGACGAACTCCATGAAGGCCCGGCTCAGCGCGACCACATCGGCGTCGGGCCGCACCAGTTGCTCCAGGAATGTTTCACGGAACGCCCACAATTCCGGATCCGCCAGCGCCAGCGCCTGACCGGGGCTGCCGTCCGCCAGTCGCGCCAGCCGCGGCACCAGCGCCGGGTCGAGGTCGGCGTGCTGCCGCAGCAGTTCCAGCACCAGCGGCCCCGGCAGCGGCGCGAAGCGCACCACCTGGCAGCGCGACACGATGGTCGAGAGTTGTCGTTCCAGGCTGGTGCCGATCAGGATGAACAGCGACCGCGGCGGCGGTTCTTCGAGTGTCTTGAGGAAGCAGTTGGCCGAGGCGTCGTTGAGGTCGTCGGCGTCGTCGAGGACAGCGATTTTGCCGTGACCGCGGGCAGTCCTGAGCGTGAAGCCGCGGCACAGTTCGCGCATCACTTCGATGGGCACGTCATTGCTATCCGGCGGCCGGCCGACCAGGAAAAAGTCGGGGTGCGTGCCGCCGTCCATGAAGTGGCAACTGGGACAGGCGTCGCAGGCGGCTAGCGGCGCGTCGGGATCGGGGCGGCCCTCGCACAGCAGCGCCCGGGCCAGTTCCTCGGCGAACCGGCGCTTGCCGACGCCGGGCGGCCCGGTGAACAGGTAGGCGTGCGCCAGCCGGCCGCGCCGCCAGATTTGGTCAAACGCTTCCACCTGGGCCGGATGGCCGCGCACGCGCTGCCAGGACACGCTCCACCTCCTGTCGAATCAGTTGCTGGACCTCCTCCACCGAGCCGGCGGCGTTGAGCAGGCGCACGCGGTCGGGCCGTCGCCGGGCCTCCAGGATGAACCCCTGCCGCACCTTGAGGTGATAGGTTTCGTCGCGGCTCTCCACGCGATCCGCCGGCCGGTCGCGCCGCGCCAGCGCCAGCTCGACGGGCAGGTCGAGCACCAGCGTCACATCTGGCTCCAGGCCGCCGGTCGCCAGGTAGCCGACGTGCCACAATTCGTCCACATCAAGGCCGCCGGCGTAACCCTGGTAGACGACGTTGGCGAGCAGGTAGCGGTCGGAGACGACGACGTGCCCGGCGTCCAGGGCGGGGCGGATGACCTCGGTGGTCAACTGGCGCGGCTGGCCATGAACAGGAACATCTCCGCGGCCGGCGTCAGGGGCTCGCGACTGTCGAGGATGATGGCGCGGAGGCGGTCGCCGAGGGCGGTACCGCCGGGTTCGCGGCAGGCGACGACCGTTTCACCGCGGGCGCGCAGCCAGTCCACCAGCAACCGGCACTGGGTGGACTTGCCGGTGCCGTCGAGGCCGTCCAGGCACAGGAAGAGGCCACGGGACATGCGGTAGTTCCAGGGCGATTCGTTCCTTCGCTCGCGCCGCCGTACAAACAACTCAGCCCGGCGGGCCGGGCGGAGGTTGTGTTTGATAGAGTGCTCCCTGAGCTATTCTATTCTGAGATTCACATCAGTCCGCTGATTGGTTCGCCGTGGTAGATGAAGTGCGGCCGGTTGGCCGGGTCGTGCCAGGCGGCAGTGCGCGGGATGCCCAGCGCCTCGTAAATCGTCGCGCCGAGGTTCTCCGGCGTATGCGGGCAGGTCGCGGGATAGGCGCCAATGCGATCCGACGAGCCGACCACCGTGCCGCCGCGCACGCCGCCGCCCGCGAAGAACACCGTCTGCACCGCCCCCCAGTGGTCGCGCCCGGCAGCCGCACGCCCGCCAGTGTGAAGACCCGCGGCGTCCGTCCGAACTCGCCCGCCATCACGATCAGCGTCTCGTCCAGCAGGCCCGCCGCTTGCAGGTCGTCCAGCAGCGCCGACACCGCCCGGTCGGTTGGCGGCAACAGCTTGTCGCGCAGGTTCGGGAACGCCGCCTGGTGCGTGTCCCACGTCTCATTATTGCCCAGGTGGACCTGCACCAGATTGACACCCGCCTCCACCAGCCGCCGGGCCATCAGCAGCGAGTAGCCGAACAGGTTGCGGCCGTAGCGCTCCAGCACCGGCGCCGGACTATTCAGCACATCGAAGGCCCGCCGTGTCCGCGGGTCCGCCAGCAGGCTGAGTGCGTTCTGGCGATGGCGGTCTAGCGCCTGCGTGCTCGCCTGCCGCTCCAGGTCGCGGCGCTGGGCGTCGATGTGGTTCAGCAGGCCGAGGCGATCCGTCAGCCGGCGGGCGCTGAGGTTATCCGGCAGCGTCAGATTCGGGGCCTGGAAGGTCAGGTGCGGCGGGTGCGTGTGCGGCACCTGGTCGTGGCGGAAGCAGTTGGGACAGGGGCCGTAGACGGCCTCGCCACAATCGTGGGCGGCGCGGACCACCCACGGATCCCAGCGTGGCCCCAGCTGGCCGGCGAACTGGCCGGGGATGACGCGGCCGGTGCGATGCACCAGCGTGAACGGCAGCACCACCGCCGGCGGCAGGTTGTGGCGCGGCTGCGTGGCGTAGCCGGCCACCGCCGCGATGGACGGCCAATCGCCTGGCAGCGGCGTGTTCTGATTGAAGCCCGGCGGCAGCGGTGTGCGGCCGGTCATCATCATGTGATGCCCCATCGAGTGGTTGTTGCTCGGGTGCGTCAGCGACCTGCACAGCGCCCACAGGTGGCTGCGCTGCGCCAGCAACGGCAAGTGCTCGCAGATGTGGACGCCCGGCGTGCGCGTGGCGGTGGGCCGGAATTCGCCGCGGATCGTGTCGGGGGCATTGGGCTTCAGATCGAAGCTGTCGTGCTGGGCCAGGCCGCCGGACAGGAAAATATAGATGATGCGGCGAGCGGCCGGCGTCCGGGCAGGCGGCTGGTCGGCGTGCAGGGCGGCCAGGTCGCCGGAGCCCAGGCCGAGCAGACCGACGGTGCCGGCCTGGAGCAACGTGCGTCGGGAAAACTGCGGGTGTTGCGGCTGGTTGGCGGACACCGAGGCACCTCGTCGGTGGGAAGGTTCAGGGGCTACGGCGGGCTTCTCCTTGCAGCGTAATGCACGCGGCGGCGGTCGTGCAACGGAATAATGCCCGCGAAACAAAAACGGGCTCGGCAGCCTGGCGCCTGACCAGCGCCTGTCTCCCGCCTGAGGGCGATTTGCTCGTGGCGTCGTACACGGAGAATCCGTACGTCGGACTTGTGGCGGGTCAGTCCACGGACTGGTAGGATTATCATCAAATGTCGGTGATTTATCGCAAACAGGGTCGTCCGGTGCCGCAGTGTTGGCAGGGGAAGGTACCGGCTTGCACGGAGGCGACGGCGACTCACGCCCAGGGACGAAACCGCAAGAAGCAGTGCCGGCCCGGCGGTGGCGGTGGTACAATGGCATGCACGATTTTCTGGAGGGCATCGTCATGACCACCGTGCTGGCCGTTTACGAAGGGGGCGTGCTGCGCCCGCGCAGCCGCTGCCGATTGCCGATGGGGAAACCGTTGAAGTCACCGTCGCCCAATCGAAGTTGCCGGCGGGTGAGTGGGAGCGGCAAATCCGCGCTGCCAAAACGATTCAGGAATGGGTCGCGCTGGCGAACGCTTGCCCGGACACGGCATCCGACTTCGACATCGTTCAGGCGCTGAACGATTCCCGCCGGCTGACCGGGTTCCGGTTACCCGATCCCGAACCGAATCAGGGATGGGTCGTGAAACCGGTTGTGGTGCTTGATACTGGCCCCCTCGGATTCCTGACCAACCCGGATCCGAACGGAAGAAATGAGGAATGAGGAATCAAAACCAATCCTTTGTCTTTGATTCCTCATTCTTCATTCCTCATTTCTTTTTTGACACCTCGCAGTAGCTCAGCGCCAGCAGCGCAAACGACGTGGCGATGTTCGGGTCCGCCTCGCCGAAGGTCTTGTCCGTCTTGTTGCTCCAGCCGCCGTTCTTCTCCTGGCGCTTTTGCAGCGTCTGGAACAACTCCGTCCGCCAGGCGTGCTTCTTGCCGTCGGCGTCGGTGAACGGATCCTCGCCCAGCGCGTCCATCGCCTTGGCGAAGGTGTGGTAGTAGTAATACACGCCGCTCTGTCCCAGGCCGGGGTTCTCGCTCAGCGTGTAGTGCTTGCGGACCCACTGCACCGCCGCCTTGACGCGCACGTCTTCCTTGCTGACGCCGGCGTAGAGGAAGCTCTTCAGGCCGCCGTAGGTCATGCCGCCCGAGGAACGCAGGCCGCCGGCCGGCGTCGCGTGTTGCTTGTCGTCCGGGTCCGGCGCGTAGACGAAGCCGCCCAGATCGTCCTTGGACGCCTTGCGTGCCCAGCCCTGCTTGTTGTGCTCGCCCGGCAGATTCTGGCAGTTGCTGATGAACTTCAGCGCGTTCAGGATCGCCGGGTCCTTCTTGTCGATGCCCGCCGCAAGCATGGCCTCGACGCTGAAGTTGGTGTTCGACAGGTCCGGCCGCGACTTCTTGTCGTAGCCGAAGCCGCCGAAGAGGTTGGGCTTGTCCTCGCCGTGCTGGATGCCCTTGATGAAGTCGCCCGCGTTCTTGATGACATCGTCGTACTGGCCGCTCTTGTTCGCCTCCTTGAACGCCACGATGGCGATGCTCGTGGTGTAGTTGGCCAGGATCTTGTCATAGACGCCGCCGTCCTTCTGGACCTTGCTCTTGAGGTAGCCTAGCGCCTTGACGACGACCGGCTCCTTCCGGCTGACGCCGTTCTTGAGCAGCGCCGCGACCACCAGCGCCGTCACGCCCGGCCCGGTGCGCTTGGCGGAGAAACTGCCGTCCGCGTCCTGCCGCGTCCGCAGGAACGCCAGCCCCTTGTCAAGCACCTGTTGGCGGTCCTTGGCATCGACTTTTTGCGGCGCGGCGCCCGCGCTCAGGACGCCACCGCTGAAGGCCAGTCCACTGAGCAATCCCGCAAGCCAGACGTGTCTCATCGCCTTCTCCTCGGGGTTCACGGTCGTTTCGGATAGCACCCATGCAAGCCGCGTGCCGGGGTCGAAGCCCGAGCGCCAGCGAGGGGCAGCGCTGGCGCTCGGGCTCCGACCGCGCACGCCCTCGCCAGTCCTGCCGAATCTTTCGCCAGCCTTGCCCAGCTTCGTGCTGGCGGTGCGCTTGTAGCGATCCGGCGAATTGTCTATACTCTACCAAAGATGCCAGCTGACACCACCGGGGCGGAGAAAACGTTGTCTCCTCGACGGCGCATTTTGGTGTTCGAGAGTGCCGGCCAGCCCTCGAACACTCCCCTGGACCCTGGCCGCGAAAACCTGGACCTGGTGCGCGTCAGCAACGTGGCCGAGGGGTTGGCGTTGCTGCGCCAGCAGACCTTCGATGGCGTTTACCTCAGCCCGCACGACACGACGGTCTGGGAGCGGGCCGGCTCGCTGTTGCAGGCCGACTACATCCTCGAAGTGATCAGTGATGGCGTCGCCCTGGTCAACCCGGACCTGCGTGTCAGCTGGGCCAACCTGACCTTCGAGCGCTGGGCGGGCGGCTACGCCCGGGGCCGCAGTTTCTACGAGGCCCTCGGCTCTCCAGAGATTTTAGGTCCGGACTACTGTCCCTTCCACACGGCCCTGGCCGGCAGGGCCGCCACCACCCGCCTGCACCGCCGTGACAACCACTACATCGAACTGCACGCCACCCCCGTCTTCGACAACTCCGGCAAGGTCGGCCAGATCATCACCCTGGCCCGCGACGTGACGCCGTTGATGCAGCAGCAGCAGAAGCTCGACGCCCTGCACAAGGCTGGCCGTGAACTGGCCGCCCTGTCCGCCGCCCAGCTCGCCGAGATGAGCGTCGAGGAACGCATCGAGCTGCTCAAGCAGAACATCCGCCACTACACCCACGACCTGCTGCACTACGACGTGATCGAAATCCGCCTGCTCGACCGCCAGAGCGGCCGCCTGGAACCACTGCTGGAAGAGGGCATGACGCCCGAGGCGGCCGGCCGCATGCTGTTCGCGAAGGCGGAGGGCAACGGCGTCACCGGCTTCGTCGCCGCCACCGGCAAGAGCTATCTCTGCCCCGACACCACCGTCGATCCGCTCTACCTCGAAGGCGCCCAGGGGCGCGGTCATCGCTGACGGTGGCGCTGACGGTCGGCGATCAGGTGATTGGCACCTTCAACGTCGAGAGCCCGAACGCCGGCGGCTTCGGCGAACAGGACCTGCAGTTCGCGGAAATCTTCAGCCGAGAGATCGCCCAGGCGCTGCACACGCTGGAACTGCTGTCGGCGGAGAAGCACCATGCCACGTCGCAGTCCATCGAGGCGATCAACCGCGAGGTGGCGCTGCCGGTGGACGAGATTTTGAACACGACCAGCGACGTGCTCGACCGCTACATCGGCCACGAGCCGGAGCTGACCGAGAAGCTGCGGCTGATCCTGGCCAGCGCCCGGGCGATCAAGCAGTGCATCAACAAGGTCGGTGAGGACATGGCGCCGGCGGGCAGTCTGTTCGGGCCGGAGCCGGAGATGCACCCGCGGCTGAAGGGGCTGCGTGTGCTGGTGGTGGACAACGACGAGCGCGTGCGCCGCTCGGCGCACAGCCTGCTGGGCCGCTTCGGCTGCGTGGTCGAGACGGCCCGCGACGGCCAGCAGGCAATGACCATGGCGCGGCTCGGCGCCTACGATGCCATGCTGGCCGACATCCGGCTGCCGGACATGAGCGGCTACGAGGTGTTCCACCGGCTGCGCGAGGCGCAGCCGCAGGCGCGCGTTATCCTGATGACGGCGTTCGGCTACGACCCGTCGCACTCGATCGTCAAGGCCCGGCAGGAGGGGCTGCGGTGCGTGCTGTACAAGCCGTTCCGCGTCGATCAGATGCTGGCGGCGCTGGAGGGCCCCGAGCCGGACTCGAGCCGGGACGGGGCTGGCAACCAGGTCGTCAAGGCGTGAGTCCCGGCATGACGATGACCCTGCTGGCGGCCGAGCCGTTGTTCGAGTTCCTGCCGGGCAGTCCGGCCGGTTCGGCCCTGCTCTGGCTGCTGTTCCTGGCCGCCTGCCTCGGCCACGCCATTTTCGCGGTGGTCAGCCTGAACTGCATCTACGGCTGCAATCTGCCACACCAGCTCCTGAGTCACCTGCGCAAGCTCGATGGTCTGGTGGTGCTGGCCGGGCCGGTGCTGTTCTGGTTCGCCTTCGGCCAGGCGTGGGCGCTCGGCACCGACGAGGCGGACTTCGCCCACCGACTGCTGCCCGCTTATGTCGTGCTGTGCTGGCTGACGACGTTCGTCGCCTTCCCGCTGACGACGGTGCGCCGGCTGCTGCGCCGCACCCCGGCGGTGCTGCGCGGCAACCACAGTCAGGTGATCGACGTGGCGCGCGAACTTGGCTACAAGCCGGTCGGCCACGGCAAGCACCGGCGGGCGGCGCGGCTGCCGTTCAACCAGGTGTTCCAGGTCGAGTTCGCCGAGCGCGAGTTTTGTCTGCCGCGGCTGCCGGCCGCGTGGGACGGACTGACGATCCTGCACCTGAGCGATCTACACTTTTGCGGCACACCGGACCGCGACTTTTACCGCGTGGTGCTGGACCGCTGCCGGGCGTGGCAGGCGGACATCGTGGCCGTCACCGGCGACGTGGTGGACAGCAGCTGGCACCACCGCTGGGTGATTCCGCTGCTGGGCCGGCTGCACTGGAACGTGGCGGCGTTCGCGATCCTGGGCAATCACGACAGCTGGCGCGACGTGCCGCGCATCCGCAAGCGGCTGGCGCGGGTGGGGCTGGACAACCTCGGCAACGGCTGGCGGGTTCTGGACGTGCGCGGCGAGCCACTGGTGGTGGTGGGCCACGAGGGACCGTGGATCGGGCCGCCACCGGACCTGAGCGGTTGTCCGGAGGGGCCGTTTCGGCTGTGCCTGAGCCATACGCCGGACAACATCCGCTGGGCGCGGCGACACAAGATGGACCTGATGCTGGCGGGGCACGTCCACGGTGGCCAGATTCGGCTGCCGGTGGTGGGCTCGATCTTCGTGCCGAGCCGGTACAGCCGGAAGTACGACTGCGGCACCTTCGACGAGGAGCCGACGCTGCTGCACGTCAGCCGCGGTTTGGCGGGACAGCACCCGCTGCGCTTCAACTGCCGGCCGGAGGTGACGCTGCTACGGCTGCGCAGCGCGGACAAGGAAAAAGACTCGCCTTCATGATCGGCCTCATGGCCGTGTCGCCCGGCCCGTCAACGTACACGATCCCGGTCCACGAACTGACACGCTCATCGCGAACGCCTTCTTCGCTGGGGGATTCCAAGGGATCACTGGAGGCGCTCACGGCAAGGGCGCCAGGGCTCACGCCACCTGCGCCCGGCCGCTGTCCCCGTTGGCAACGGCAGGCGTCGCGCGGCGGGGTTTGTCAAATCAAGGACGCCAAGGATGCCAAGGACGCCAACTTTTTCATACGTCGAGATGTCATCCCCTGGCACCGTTCACTTCTTTGCCTGCTTCAGCGCCGCCAGCAACGCCGGTTGCTGGTGCAGGCGGCTCACCTCCGCGGCCGTCAACGGCCGGTCGAACAGCGCGAACTCGTCCAGCAGCCCAATGAAGTTCACGGCGACGTAAACGCCTGTTTTGTTCAGGTCCCACTTCAGCGCCAGTTCGCGGTCCTTGACCGTGCCGCGGTGCTTGCCGTCAATGTACAGGTCCGCCTGGCCGTCCTTCTTGCCGGTGTCCAGGTGGTCCCACGTCAGCACGACATGATGCCAGTCGCCGGCCTTGAAGCCGACGCCGCGCACCCACACCATCGGCGCATCGGGGTCCGACTCGGCGACACCCCTGGCACCGGCTGGCACCGCCGGGAAGACGCCCATGCGCAGGTCGCGCGGTTTGGCGTCGTTGAAGTCGAACCAGATGCCGCCGTCGTTGGCGCCCTTCTGCGTGATCTGCACCGGATCGCAGAATTTCGTCTTGAACAGTTTGTCCGGGTCCGTGTTGATCCACACCGACACGGAGCCGCCCCAGCCGTTCGGCCTGAACGCGAGGTTGCCCTTCGCTGGAAAGAAGATGCGGCCGTTGTTCGGCAGCACGTCCACCACTTCCAGACAGCCGCCGCTAACGCCCTTGCCCGGCGCGACGCGAAATACCTTGTCGTTGTAGCCCTTCTCGAAGACGAACTTGCCTTTCTCCGTCGCGTGGTTGAAGCGCGTCGAGAGTGTCAGGTCACCGCCGCCGAAGTCGGCTTTCGCATTCTCGTCGAAGGAGGCGTAGAACGTCACGGCCTTGCGAATGGCGTCGTCCGGTTTCTGCTCGCTGTCCGTCACGGCAACCTCCGTCGTCAGCAACATGGCGACCACCACCCAAACGCCCCCACGTTTCATCGTCCGCCCCTTTCCACGAGGAGCACCACGCCCCGTTACTCGCCGCCTAAAACCCCACGCCGACCTCCAACGCGATCGGCACCGCAATCCGCTCCACGGTGTCAAAATACGTGGCCCGCACCGTGCAGCGCTCGAGGTTCCCGTCCGTGAAAAAAGTCACCTGGAAACCGCTGTTGGCCTTGGATCCGAAGCCCCCGGAGCGGATGACCTGTCGAAAGACCACCTCCTTGCCGGCGGCGTCCAGCAGGACCAGCGCCTTGAGGGGGCGGGTCCCCGTGTATGTGTACATGCCCTTGATCGTGCCCCCACCCTTGCCCTTGCCGAGCCGCCTGGGTTCCAGCGTGCCGACGCGCAGATCGACACCCTTGCTCAGGTCGGCATCCTTGACCTCGACGGTCTTCTCGACCTTGCCCACGTCCACGGCCAGGGTGCCGGCAAGCTTCAATTTACGGGAGCCCTGGGCCGGCAGCCCCGGCGCCGTGAAACTGACCCGCAGCGATTGGCAGTCCGCCGCCAGGACCTCAAGGCCCAGCTTGAAGGGGGATTGCTTCAGCCCGCGGAGCAAATCGGTCTGCCGGTCGTCCGTGAAGGCCGTCAATTCGCTGCGCCAGATCGAGCCGGGTGATGAACTTCCCGGGGAGGTGCAGCCGCGCCGTGACCGTGGTCCCGCGGTCGATGAGCAGGTCCGTACGGATCCCCGGTGGCGCTTCTTTCTGAACGCTCATTCCCAGCACGACCCATTTTGGCGCCTGACCGGGGGCCGGGGAGGCGAATGCGGCCAGGACGAGGCCGGCCGCGGCGAGCGAACGAAGCATGCGCGTGCTCCTGATACGGGAGACCAATTCACAATCCGACGCCGATTTCCAGGTCGATGGGCACGGTGACCTTCTCGACCGCCTCGAAGTAGGTAACGCGGACGTTTGCACGGGACAGGCCGGACGGCAGGGGGAAATGCCCCCGGAAATGTTGTTCACTCTTGCCCTTGCCGCCGAGCGGCACCCCTTTGAGGTGCGCGGTCTGCGGCAACGTGATTTCCTTGCCGGCCTCGTTGAACAGTGTGAGATCCTTCACGGGTTGCTTGCCGGTGTAGGTCAGGGTGCCGCTGAATGAGCCGGTCCCGGTGAATTTCAGTGTGCCGGCCGGCAACTCCAGCCCGAGCCGCAACGCCACGTTGTCGCGCTCGAAGCGCTTCTCGCCCTTGCCGACGAGGACCACCAGCGTTCCCTTGACTCGGACCCGGGTTGCCCCCGCGGCGGGCGTTTTCGCGGTGCTGAAGGCGACGCCGCACAGCCGGCCGCCCATCGAAATCTGCGCGTCTTTCGCGATCAGGGGAGTAGCGCCGTTGCGGTCGGCCGCCAACAGGTCTGTCCCCTGGTCGTCCGCGATGGAGGTGATCGTGCTCTCACCGACGTCGATGCCAACCATCGATTTCCCGGGCAGGTGCAGGACGGCCCGAATCTGGGTCGTTGACCTGTCGCGGAAGGGCCGGCGGTCGTCGGGGTCCGCCTTCTCGACCTTCAGCGCCAGCACGCTCCAGTGTGGGCCGCCCTGTTGCTGTCCGTGAACCGGCACCATTCCGAGGGCCAGCGCCAGCGGCACCACCGCCCAGATGCGCGTCATGTTCATCCCCCCTGAACCCGCGGTCAATCCAGGTACACAAATTCATTCGCATTCAACAGCGCCTGGCAGAACTGCACCAGGCTGGCCGGCGACTCCGCCGCACTCTCGAAAAAGCGCCGCACCGCCGCGCGATCGTGCCCATCCGGCGGCCGGCCCAGCGCCAGCACAAACGCCGCCTCCACCTGCTTCTCGCGGTCGTCGCCGGCCAGCGCCGTAATCCGTTTCGCCAGCCCCTGCGCCCGCTTCATGCTGAAGTCGTTGTTGAGCAGGTACAGCGCCTGCAGCGCCGCCGTCGAGATGTGCCGCCGGCCGCAGCTCTCCAGCACGGCGTTGGGGCCGTCGAACAACCCCTGCAGCGCCGGCGGCGCATGCCGTTTCTGGAACAGGTACAGGCCGCGGCGCCGGCTCTGCTCGTCGGTGATGCTCGGGCCGCCGAGGCGGCGGTCGAGGTCACCGCTGACCGCCAGCAGGCTATCGCGGATGACCTCCGCCTCCAACCGCCGCGGCCGCCAGCGCCACAGATACACGTTGTCCGGGTCGATGGCCGCGTTGGCCGGTACTCGCTGGGCATCCTGGCGATAGGTGGCGCTCGTCACGATCAGGCGATGGATGGCGCGCGTGCTGCCGCCCTGACGCCAGAACTCCGCGGCCAGCCAGTCGAGCAGGGCCGGGTGACTCGGCGGAGCGCCGCGCGTGCCGAAGTCGCCGGGCGTCGCCACGATGCCGCGGCCCAGGTGGTGGTGCCAGAGCCGATTGACGTACACACGGCCGGTCAGTGGATGGTCCGGGCTCGCCAGCCAGTTCGCCAGCGCCAGGCGCGGTTTTTTGGCGACGACCTCCGGCGGCGTTGGGCCGAACAGCGCTGGCCAGCCCGCGGCCAGGGCCTCGCGCGGCTGATGCACGTCGCCGCTGTTCAGCAAGCGCGACCGCGTGTGGGCCAGCTCCTCCGGCATCAGCGGCGGCGGATAAAAGCCCTTCATCGGCAGCAGCTCGAAGCGGTGCGGGCTGGTCACCGGCGAGAAGAAGGCGAGCGTCTGCGGCCGCTCCGGCGCCAGCTTTTCCCACAGGGCGATGCGGGCCTTCAGTTCGTCGTACAGCCGGCGGTCTTCCGGCGCGATGGCCTTGCTGATGGGGCCCTGGCCGATCAGGTGGTTGAACTCGGAGCCGCGCACGAGTTTTTCCTGAGCGGGAGTGCGCTGATCCGGCGGCACCGCCAGCGCGGCCAGCACCGCGGGCGGCAACTGGCGGCGCACCGCTGCCACGCAGCGCCGCCGTGTGCGTTCCAGGATTTGCTCGCGCAGCATCACGGCCCGGTCGTATTCGATGGGTCGGCGGCCCTCGTGGGTGTCGCGCAGGACGACGTTGCCAAGGTGGCCCTGCGCGAAGAAACCCTGGAAGCGGTAGTAGTCGCGGGCGCTGATCGGGTCGAACTTGTGGTTGTGGCACTGAGCGCAGTTGAACGTCAGACCAAGGAACGCCGCGCCGGTGGCGTTGGTGATGTCCACCAGCAGGTCGTTGCGCTGGCGAACGCTGTCCTCCTCGTTGCTGCTCAGGCGGCCCGCCGCCAAAAAGCCGGTGGCGATCAGGTGCTCGTCGGCGTAGGGCGACAGCTCGTCGCCGGCCAGCTGCTCGCGCACGAAGTCGGCGAACGGTTTGTCCTGGTTGACGCTGCGCACCACCCAGTCGCGGTAGCGCCAGGCGTGCGGCCGCAGATGATTGCTCTCGTAGCCCTCCGACTCCGCCCAGCGGGCCACGTCGAGCCAGTGGCGGCCCCAGCGCTCGCCGTGGTGGGGCGACGCCAGCAGCCGTTCGACCACTTTCTCATAAGCGTTCGGTGATTGGTCCTGTAAAAAAGCGTCGATCTCCGCGGGCGTCGGCGGCAGCCCAATCAGGTCGAGCGTGACGCGGCGCAGCAGAGTGCGGCGGTCGGCCGCCGGGGCGGGCGTCAGGCCGCGGGCCTCGTGCTCGGCGGCGACGAAGGCGTCAATGGGGTTGCGCACCCAGGCGGCGTTCTTGACCTTCGGCACCGCCACGGGCCGCACCGGCTGGAACGCCCAGTGCTTGGCCGGCGCCTTGCCGCTCGTTTGCGCCGCGGCAGCCGGCGACCGGTCGTCAACGGGCACGACCGCGGCCAGGGCGAACGCGGCCGACACGGCGAGAACACGACGCAGGAGGAACGGGTAGCGGATCATGGGGCAGGCAGCGCTCCTTCGGTCGGGCGCACGGAGTTACCATCACGGATACCCCCTATCCTACCGGCGGCGTCCGGGAAGGGAAACAAACTCTCCGGGAAAAACGATCTCAGCGCGGCTCCAGGGGCAGCGTGCGTGCCAGGCCGATGGTGGCCCAGGCGCTGCCCCAGTAGACGGCGATGGGGTTATCCGGGGCGTTCGGCTTGCGCGTCGGCGAGAACCAGGAGCCGTCCGGCCGCTGCCGCTCCGCCAGGAAGGCCCACGCCCGCCGCACCGTCGCGTCCTGACCGCTCAGCCCAACGCGGCCCAGCGCGTACAGGCTCTGGCCCGTGGCGAACGCCTCGCTCGGCCGGCCGTTTGTCCAGCTCCAGCCGCCGTCGGCGTTCTGCTGTGCCTTCAACTCCTTCGTCAGTTCGATGGCCCGCAGCACGTCGCCGAACTCCAGTTCCACCAGCAGCCGCACCACCAGGGCTTCGTTGCTAGCGCCGGCCGGCGCCTTCGCCAACCAGGCCAGCGCCTGCTCACGGCTCGTTGCATAAGCGGGGTCGCTCTTCTCGACCGTGGTCAGCGCCAGCACGGCCCAGAGCGTGGTCGCCTCGTTGTTCTCCGCGTCGGAGCGCTTCAGCCCCTGGCCCTCGTATTTCCAGAAGCCCTGCTGTTTCTGACCATTGACCAGCACGTCCGCGATGGTTTTCACTGCCAGGCCCGCTTTCGACTCCGCCGCGGGCGCGGCGACCTGGCCCAGCACGAGGTGCATGCCCTCGACGTTGCCGGTCTTCTTGGTCTGATACTCCTTCAGGTTGCTCTGGTAGAAATTCAGCGCCTGGGTCGTCCACGCTGCCAGTTTCTGCTCGTCCACCGGGATGCCGCGGGCGCGGGCCTCGTTGTGACTCCAGAGCAGGAAGGCGCCGTGATGGCAAGCATTGCACTTGCGCTTGGCCCACCAGGCCAGCCCCTCCTTCTCCAGAAACGCCAGGCCGCGCGTGACGGATTGACGCAGTTCCTGCGGCTGAGGGGGCTTCTTGCCGGGGGTGCCGGCCTGTTGCTGCGCAGGCGCCGTCGCGGCGGTGCCCAGGATGAGCAGGAGTCCGAGGGAGAGGGGGCGGAGTGTCACGGTTCTTCCTCCAAGCGGGTGGGCGTGGGAGGCGGGGTTTTTCTGAACACCGTATTCTCGCCCATGGCCGGGGCAAAAACAAGGGCTGCGCTTGCAAATGCGCGCCCCCTGTTGGTACGCTTTCAAATACCGATTTACCAACGAGGTGTCCCATGTCGGGTGGAACTTATCAGCAAGCGCAGGACAACGATTTGGATCCCCGATCCGCAACCTTTCCGCGCGGTCTCCTGCAACCGCCCGCTCGGGTGATCGAGTTGGTGGCTCGAGAAGCGGCGCGCCTGCCCATGACATCAGAGGCTCGCAAGCGAATTACCGAAGACTTGACGTTGCAATTTTTTTTCGAGGGCGTGGATGTGGCTTACCGCCGCACGCCGCAGGGCGTCGAGGTGCTGGCCGTGGGCGCGGACGAAATCGGCGCTCTTGTCAAACGGTTGACGCAGGAAGAACTGCTCGCCATGTACATTGGACAGCCGTAAATGCTGAGGACTCAACCGATGACCAACCTGACAATGAGCAGCGGCGGCCAAATCACCTTGCCGCCTGAATTACGGGATCACTACGGACTGACTCCAGAAAAGCCGCTGCGCGTGATTCAGACGAAGAGCGGCATCCTCTTGATACCACTCACGGACGCTCCGATGGAACCGGCACTTCAGCAAGAGTTGCAGGAATGGCAGGCGCTCGGCGCCGCCTCCTGGGACCTGTTTCCTTACGAGGAGCCGGAGTCGTGAATATTGGCGACATCTACTGGGTGGATTTTCCGGCTGGGGCCGGCCGTGCCCAGACGGGGAGAAGACCTGCTATTGTAGTCCAAACTTCGGCCACCTCGGATCAACTGCCCACGGTGTTGCTCATCCCACTCACCACTCAGCAGGATGCTTTACGGTTCCCCGGAACGTTGCTGATTGAGGGGGACGCCGACAACGGTTTGAAGCGCGCCTCCGTGGCGTTAGCGTTTCAACTTACGGTACTGGATCGTCGCTACCTGGGTTCGTTCCTGGGGAAATTGTCGTCCGCGAAGCTGCATGACCTCTGGGCCGCATTCGACGAAATCACCGGCCGGGCGGCCCCGCCGAACCCGTCTTGATCGCCGCGCCCCAACTTCCTACACTTCCAACCTATACCGCCCTTCCCCGTCCCGACGCCGTTCGCGGCTCGCACCGGAGGACCACTGCCATGACGGCGCCCACGACCGCCGAACCGCTGGCCCGCACGCCCCTGTACGACTGGCACGTCGCACACGGCGGTCGCATGGTTCCGTTCGCCGGCTGGGAAATGCCCGTGCAGTACAGCACCATCACCGACGAGCACCAGACCGTCCGCACCGCCGTGGGCCTCTTCGACATCAGTCACATGGGCCGGCTGTCCTTCGACGGTCCCGACGCGCTCGCTCTCATCCAGCACGTCTACACCAACAACGCCGCCACGATGAAGCACGGCCAGGTCCGCTACGGCCTCGTCTGCAATGAGCAGGGCGGCATCCGCGACGACGTGCTCGTCTACCGCTGGCCCTACGGCTACGCCATGGTGGTCAACGCCTCCAACCGGCCCAAGATCGTCGCCTGGCTGGAGCAGCACAAGGGTAGCCGTAACGTCCAGATCACGGACCAGACGATGCAAACGGCCATGATCGCCGTGCAGGGGCCGAAGGCGCTGGAGCTGGTTCGCGGCCTGACCGAGGCGGACGCCGAGCAGCTGACGTATTACCACGCTGCGCCGACGCGCTGCCTGGGCCAGCAGTGCGTCCTCAGCCGCACCGGCTACACCGGCGAGGACGGCGTGGAGTTGATGATCGGCGCTACCCACGCGCTGCCGCTCTGGGAGGAGTTGGTCCGGCGCGGCGCCAAACCGTGCGGCCTTGGGGCACGCGACACGCTGCGCCTGGAAGCGGCCATGCCGCTCTACGGCCACGAGCTGTCCGAGGAGATCGACCCGTTCCAGGCGGCCCTTGGCTGGGCGGTTAAAATGGACAGGGGCGACTTCCTCGGCCGTGCCGCCCTGGAGCGGCGCCGGGCGGACAAATCGTTACCGGTGCGTGTCGGCCTGGAGCTGGCGGGCAAGCGGCTGGCGCGGGAAGGCGCAGCACTACTGGCCGGCGAGCGGTCGGTGGGCCGGGTGTGCAGCGGTACGTTTGCGCCGACGTTGCAGAAGGCGATTGCGATGGCCTATGTGGAGCCGGCGTCGGCCGCGGTCGGCACCCAGTTGCAGGTGGACGTGCGCGGCAAGGCGGAGGCGGCCCGGGTGGTGTCGCTGCCGTTCTACAAGAGACCGAAACCTTAAGTCGTGGGGCAGACATTCCCACGACGGGAGCGACCCTTATGGACCCAAAGACCCTGCGCTACGCCGCCTCGCACGAGTGGGCCAGCCTGGATGGTGATGTCTGCACGGTGGGCATCACCAAGTTCGCGGTCGAGCAATTGACCGATGTGGTATACATTGAGTTGCCGGACGTGGGCGATCACGTCTTCACCGGCGAGGGCTTTGGCGAGATCGAGTCGGTCAAGGCGGTCAGCGATCTGTACTCGCCGGTCAACGGTGAGGTCATCGCCATCAACGACAAGCTCGAAACCGATCCGTCGCCGGTCGCCAAGGACCCCTACGGCACCGGCTGGATGGTCAAGATTCGCGTCGAGAAGGGCACCACCCTCGATCATCTGATGACACTGGAAAAGTACGAGGAGCAGATTGCTTCAGGAGGTCATTAGTCATTGGTCATTATTCGTCATTCGTCATCAGGGTTCAGACTGCTGACGAATGACGAATGACGAATGACTCCTCCGAAGGAGGAGGTAGATTTTGTCGTACGTCCTGAACACGCCCGCGGACCAGCAGGCAATGCTCGCGGCCGCTGGTATCGGTTCTATCGAAGAGTTGTTCCAGGCCATCCCCGAGGAAGTGCGGCTGCGCCGGTTGCTGAACGTGGCGCCGGCCCTGAGCGAGATTGAGCTGCAGCAGCACCTCACCGAGCTGGGGCGCCGCAACCGCTCCGCCGACGACGCGGTGTGCTTCCTCGGCGGCGGCAGCTACGACCACTTCATCCCGGCCGTCGTCGATGCGGTCTCCGGTCGCAGCGAATACTACACCGCCTACACGCCCTACCAGGCCGAGGCCAGCCAGGGCAGCCTGCAGGCGTTCTTCGAGTACCAGACGCTCATCTGTCAGCTGACCGGCCTCGACATGGCCAACGCCAGCCTCTACGACGGCGGCAGCGCCGTCGCCGAGGCCGTGCTCATGGCCCTGACCATTGCGCCGAAGCGCCATCAGGTGCTCGTCGCCGAGAGCGTCCATCCCGAATACCGCCGCACCCTGGAGACGTACCTGGCCAACCTCGACGCCCGCGTGACGACGCTGCCGACACCACACGGCTTCCTCGACCCGGACGACCTGAAAAAAGCCGTGGACGAGCAGACGCTGTGCGTGATCGCGCAGCACCCGAATTTCTTCGGCTGTCTCGAAGAGGTGGAGGCGCTGTCCGCGGCGGCGCACGCGAAGGGAGCGCTGTTCATCGTCAGCTTCGACCCGATCAGCCTGGGGCTGCTGAAGCGGCCGGGGAGCTACGACGCGGACATCGCCGTCGCGGAGGGCCAGTGTTTGGGCAATCCGATCGCCTACGGCGGCCCGTACCTCGGCATCCTGGCGTGTCGCGGCGAATACGTGCGCAAGCTGCCGGGCCGGATCGTCGGCCAGACGACCGACCGCCACGGTCAGCGCTGCTGGGTGCTGACGCTGCAAACGCGCGAGCAGCACATCCGCCGCGAGAAGGCGACCAGTAACATCTGTACCAACCAGGGCCTGTTCGCGCTGCGGGCGGCGGTCTACCTGGCGGCGCTGGGGCCGCAGGGCCTCAAGGAGACGGCGGAACTTTGTCTGCGCAAGGCGCACTACGCGGCGGAGCGGTTGACGCAGATGGCCGGTGTGCGGTTGCAGTTTTCGCGGCCGTTTTTCAAGGAATTCACGCTGCAAGTGCCGGGCTCGGCGCCGGACCTGCTGGACAGGTTGTTGCGGGCGAACTATCTGGGGGGCTGCACCTGGGCCGCTGGTATCCAGCGCTGAACGATTGCGTCAGCGTCGCGGTCACGGAGAAGCGCACGAAACAGGAGATCGATGGCCTGGCAGCGGCGTTCGGGTTGTGAGACTTGATACGCACACTGGCGAGCGGCGCGGAGTTAGCCCGCCGGTGACTTGCTGAACCGGCGGGCTGCCGCCGCGCCGCTCACCTTAATGTTCGTGAGTTACGATGGATAAATCCCAATCAACCGAGTTGCTGTTCGAGATAAGCCACGCCGGCCGGCGCTGCCACCGCCTGCCCGAGTGCGACGTGCCCACCGCGGCCGCCGCGCAACTGCTGCCGCCGGCCGCCCTCACCGCGGAGCCGCCGCCGCTGCCGGAGGTCGGCGAGATCGACCTGATCCGCCATTTCGTCAACCTCTCGACGCGCAACATGTCCATCGACACCAATTTCTATCCGCTGGGATCGTGTACCATGAAGTACAACCCCAAGCGGCACGAGCGCCTGGCAGCGCTGCCGGGCATCGCCAACCTGCACCCGCTCACCGTCGATGCCGCGCACCAGGGCATGCTCGAATTGCTCTTTCACATGCAGAAAATCCTCGGCGAAATCGCCGGCCTTGATGCCGTGTCGCTGCAACCGGCTGCCGGGGCGCAGGGCGAACTGACGGCGCTGCTGGTGGCCGCGGCGTACTTCCGCGACCGCGCTGAGAAGCAGCGGACGCGCGTGCTCATCCCGGACAGCGCTCACGGCACCAACCCCGCCAGCGCCGTCATCGCCGGCTTCGATGCCGTCACCATCAAGAGCAACGACCGCGGCCTCGTGGACATGAACGACTTGCGCGCCAAACTGGACGATCGCGCCGCCGTGTTCATGATTACCAACCCGAACACCCTCGGCCTGTTCGACGAGCAGATTGTCGCCATCCGCGAACTGGTTCACAAGGACGGGGCGCTGATGTACCTGGACGGCGCCAACATGAACGCCATCCTTGGCATCACGCGGCCCGGCGACTTCGGCGTGGACATGATGCACTACAACGTCCACAAGACGTTCACCGGCCCGCATGGCGCCGGCGGCCCCGGCTCCGGCCCCATCGCCGTCAAGGCTCACCTCGCCCCGTTCCTGCCGGCGCCGCTTGTCGCCCGGGACGGCCAGAACTTCAAGCTCGATTACGACCGGCCGAGGTCCATCGGCCGCGTCCGCAGCTTCTTCGGCAACGTCGGCATTCTGGTGCGCGGCTACTGCTACATCCGCACGCTGGGGCCGCGCGGCCTGCGCGAGGTTAGCGAGAACGCCGTGCTCAACGCCAATTATCTGCTGGCGCTGGTCAAGGCCGCCTATGAGGTGCCGCACGGCGACCGTTGCATGCACGAGTTCGTCGCCAGCGCCCGCAAGCTGAAACGCGAGCGGCGCATCACCGCGATGGACGTGGCCAAGCGGTTGCTGGACTACGGCTATCACGCGCCGACGGTGTACTTCCCGCTGGTGGTGCCCGAGGCGCTGATGATCGAGCCGACCGAGACCGAAAGCAAGGAGACGCTCGACGCCTTCGCCGCGACGCTGCTGAAGATCTGTCAGGAAGACCCGGACCTGTTGCACGACGCGCCGCACACGCTGCCCATCAGCCGCCCCGACGAGGTCAAGGCGGCCAAGGAGCCGATCCTGCGATGGGCCCCCTGACCTGCCGCCTGCTGCCGTTCGCCGCCGCCGACGGCCCGCACAACATGGCCGCCGACGAGGCCCTGCTGCGCTCCGCCGCGGATGGCGTCGCATCCTTGCGCTTCTACACCTGGGACCGGCCGACCGCCAGCCTCGGCTATTTTCAACCGGCGGCAGTGCTGCGAGACGACGCGCAGGTGGCGCCGCTGCCGTGGCTGCGCCGGCCGTCCGGCGGCCTAACGCTGGTGCATCACCACGAGCTGACGTATGCGCTGGCGCTGCCGGCGGAGCGGCGCTGGCAGGACGGGCAGTCGTGGCTTTGCCGGATGCACAAGATGATTGCAAAAGCGCTTGCCGCGCCGGAATTCGGAGTTGAGACGCGATTGGTGGCGGCGGGGGCCGAACAACACAAGCCCAGTTCGTTGTGCTTTCACCATCTCACGGCCGGTGATCTCATCATCGGCGACGCCAAGGTTGTCGGCAGTGCCCAGCGCAAGCACCGCGGCGCCTTGCTTCAACACGGGGCGATCCTGCTCGCGCAAAGCGAACACACCCCAACGTTGCCTGGTATCGCGGAACAGACGGGGCGCAAACTGTCGGTGGAAGATGTGATCGTGCGGTTGTGGTGGGAGTTTGCCGCGGAGACGGGTTGCAGCATCATTCTTCACAGCGAGTGGACTGCGGTGGAGCGACAGGCGACGGAGGAGCTGGTGCGCGAGCGCTTCAGCCACGCAGTGTGGAACCACAAACGCTAAATCGGTATCGGAACTACCCCCCGGCCGGGCACGGCGGAGCATAGTTCCGATACCAAGGGGCCTGGCACCCGTCTCCCGCGGCCCGGCGAGAACGACCTGGCGAAGCCAGGGGGCGAAACGGCGGGCGACCGGAGACGGCGGCGGGCGAGGCGGCCCGCCGTTCCGTTGTCGCAACTCAGAACGGGCGTTCCTGCTTATTCAGGGAGCCAGGCACGGGCGGGGTGATGGCCGGGGCGGGTTGCAGCGTCGGGACGGCCGGCGGGGCGATCTGCGTGGGAGCGAGCGGGGCCGGCTCAATCGCGGCGCCCTGGGGAGGCGGCTCAATGGACTTGGCCTTCTCCTTGCCGCTGGGCATCTTGTTCGGCATGTCCTTGGGCGGCGGCAGCGGCTCCGCGGTCTTGCCGGGCACGCCGTACTGGATCGTGCCGCCGTACATGCCGCCGTAAGCACCACCGTAAGCACCACCGTAAGCACCGCCGCCACAGCCGTCGCAGCAACCATCGCTGCCACCGCCGTGATGGCCGCCGCCGAACATCCCCTTCAGCCGGCCGAACAGGCGGCCGCCGAAGCCCTGGTTGCCGCCGCCGCAGCAATCGCCGCAGGTCGAACTCATCGTGCCACAGCAACCGCTGGTCGTGCCACAGCAGCCGCTGCTGGCCGCCTGGTAGGACCCGCCGCCGCAGCAATCACAGCTGTTGTTGTTGCGCTGGAACAGACCGCCCAGCCGCTGGCACAGGCGGTGGCCCCAACTCTGCTGGGGGCAGCACGCATCCAGGCCACAGCTGTTACAGCCGCTCGCGCCGCAACCGCTGTTGCAGCCGGTACAGCCGCTGCCGGTGCTCATGACCGGCCCCAGGGGCGCCTGGCCGGTGCTCATGACCGACCCCAGGGGCGCCTGGCCGGTGCTCATGACCGGCCCCGCGGGTGCCTGGGTGGTGGCCGCCGGCCCGGTGGGGGCCGGCGCGCCCTGATAAACCGGGACGACATCCGCACTGGAGAACCAGGCCGTCGTCACCAACAAATAAGCTACTTTCACGAGGTATCCTCCGTCGGAATGGACAGGGGCGCCGGGACGCGACCGCCGCGGCGGGGAGAGGGCCCGTCGCGTCGCTCGCCACTCGGGCCGTGTAGTTTCCTCCGTGACCCAAACCAGGTCGCCGAGCCCATTGCTCAGAGCACTTGGTTTACCTTCCTCTGCCAACTTCTTTCGGCAGCGTGATTCGCCATTCTTTAAATCCTTTCCCCAAATTCATCATGTTGCGCGTTTCGGATGAGACCGGGAGAATCCGTAGCGGTCGGCGAAGAGAGGTAGGATCGCGAAGGGATTGCGATCAAGAAAATGGGAGGGGGCGGTCTTGCCGTGGGCGCGCCGGAACCGGCGAGGGCCTCGGCGAGCGGCGCGGCGTCAGCCCGCCGGTACTTCAAAGCACCGGCGGGCTGACGCCGCGCCGCTCGCCCAGAGAATGACCTTGCCGGATGGGACTTATTATTTCCCAAACACGCCCGCGTTCTTCAACACCAGGATCAGAAAACCAATGATACCGGCGATCAGCACGGCGGGGATGGTGACGAAAATAATCGCCGGGATCAGGTTGGAGCGACCGCTGCGGCCGTTGTAAGCGTAGCCGCAGTCCCGGCAGCGCACGTGGTTGAACATGGCGGGACCGTAGAAGCTGCCCCAGAAGGTCCAGACGATTTTGGTGGCGTCGGTGCAGCCGCAGCGCGGGCACGGCTTGTAGGCCAGCCGCTTGCCGCCGCGGCGGTCGTCGCGCTCGTCGCGGTCGCGGCGGTCGCGGCGGTCGTCGCGCTCGTCCTCGTCTTCCTCGTCGCGGCGGCGGCCCCGGCGGACGGGGCGGGGCTCGTCCTCCTCAATGGCCTCATCGCGCGCCCGGCGGGGCGGGGCGGCGCGCACCGCGCGGATTTCCTTGCGGGGCGGTGGTGGTGGTGGCGGCGCTGGGGCCGGGGCCTCCTCGGGTTCGGGCTGGCTCGGCGGGATGGACATCACGTGGGCGCAGCGCGGGCACTTCAGCTTTTTTCCCGCGTACTCATCCTTGATGCGCAGCGCAGACTGGCAATTCGGACACTTGATGATGAAGGCCATGTTGGCTGCCTGTTCTGGAAAGGAGTGCCTGCCGCCTGGGCCGGCGCCGGCACGCGAAAAGCGCCTGCCTCATGGTAAAACAGACGCGCGGGGTCACGCAAGCGCATTCAGCCGGATCGCCCGAACGGGCCGCGTCGCAGCCTCATTCGCTTTTTACTTGACATTACTCCAGGCGCTCTTTACAGTTAAACTCATCCAACGGGGCCTTCCTCTTGGCAAAAATCGGCACGGAGACCCAACCGGTGACCAAAAAAGAGATCGTCAAACAGATTTCCGAGGAACTGGGCTTAACCCAGTTGAAGACCAAGGAGATCGTCCAGAAGACCTTCAACGCCATCGTCGAGACGCTCCTCAAGGATCGGCGCATCGAGTTGCGCAACTTCGGGGTCTTTGAGGTCAAGCGCCGCAAGGCCCGCAAGGCCCGCAACCCCCGTACTGGCGAGAAGGTGGATGTCGAGCCCAAGAACGTCGTCACCTTCAAGCCCGGCAAGGAGATGGAAGAGCGCGTCCGCCTGATGGACAACGTCCCGGAGATGACCGGCGACGAGGACCACGAGACGGACGGCAACGGCATGGCCCACGCTGGCGGCGACACCAAGGCCCGGGCCAGCCGGCCGTCCCGCAAGACGCCCACCTGAGCCCCGTACGCCGCCCCACCCCCGAGCAGCCCTCGGGGGTTTTTCTTTTTTCGGCGGCCGTCGCGCCAAATTGCCTTCAAGTGTACCGCCGGCACAACCGATACAGGTGATAGAATTCGCAAGCTCAGCGGCTGCCGGTGCGGGGCGTTACGTTGGGCGGCGTTCCAATGCGGAAGGGAAAAGGCCATGCGACGGGTGCTTTTACTGGCGGCGTTCGCGGTCCTCGGCCTCGCCAACGCCGGCTGCTTCGTTAATCAATACTCGCCCGACCCCAACGTACGCATGGAACAGCTGCTCTTCCAGTCGGAGGATCTGCGGCAAATCCATGACGAATGGCGGCGCTTCTGGATGAACGACCAGCCCTCGCACATGACCTATCAGCGCGTCCACGGTGGTATGGGGCCGTGAGCAAAGCGTGCTCGAACGTATAGTAGCATCGATCAGTGCCGCGCGGGCGCCGACTCCAGCCGCACGCGCGGCCCAGGCTCGTTAGAGCCGGTGGCGGAAAGAACCGTTTTCGTTCGTAGTACCGCCTAAAGGCGGTACTACGAACGAAGAACCCAGAGGATGCCCGCTTTTCGCCACAACTTTTTAGCTCGGTTGCCGGAAACGTGACCGCTCCCTGCCCCGAAGCTGGTGGCCCACATTTTTTACACCTCCCGCCATTTTTAGATGGATTCTCCCTGCTCCCCAGATGTTATTATCTTGCTAAGTTATCACGCTGTTTTACAATAGCGTGATAGTTGAGACCATCCAACCCGGGGAGATCCATCCATGGCAAAGAAGGCGGGCGCAAGCCGAATACTATCAGCAGCTATTTCCGCAAGATTTTCACGAACCACCCTGAGTGGCTCCATCAAAAAAGCAACAACGACGTGCTCGCCCGCTACCGCAGTGACCACGGCCTGGCCGCCGGCAAGGACGTGGAGCCGCGCATCCGCAACGCCCTGGCCAACCTGAAAAGTCAGATGCGCAAGGAGCAGCGCGACGGCGGCACCTTGGTCGTGGTGGCCGCACGGGTCGGGCCGCGCAGCGCCGCTGGCATGAGCCACCGCATGGAGCAACTGGAGGAACAGATTGACGAGTGTCTGAGCACTGCTAAGTTGCTCGACCCCGAGGGCCTGAAAAATGTGATCCGGTGTCTGCGCTCGGCGCGCAATGAGATCGTCTGGAAGCTCGGACAACCGTGAGGTCCGGTGCTGCACGCGCGCCCTGTTTACGTTTCGCGCGGGGTGAAGTCCGCGCGAAACGTAAACGGGCGCTGGTGTGGTCTGGCAGCGAACCCATGACCCCAGTTGATCTCATGCGCCATGCAATTAGATTTGAATTGTGACCTGGGCGAAGGCTGCGCGTTGGACGCCGAGTTAATGCCGCTCATCACGTCGGCCAACGTCGCCTGCGGCGGCCACGCCGGTGACGCCGCCACCGCCTTCGCCACGCTGAGCGCCGCCGCCCGGCACGGCGTCAGCGTCGGTGCGCACCCCAGCTTCTACGACCGCGAACACTTCGGCCGCCGTGAACTCGACCCCGGAGAACAACAAATCTTTGAGGAGTGCGTCTTCCAGGTCGGCGCCCTCGCCGGCGTGGCCCGCGCCGTCGGCGTGCCGCTGCGGCACTTCAAGGCCCACGGCGCCCTGTACAACCTCGCCTGCCGCGCTGACCGCTACGCCCGGCCCGTCGTCGCCGCCGCCAGGCTGTTCGACCTGCCCGTCCTCGGCCTGCCTGGCTCGCTGCTGGAGGCGCTGTGCGCCGGCCGCGTCCCGTTCGTCGCCGAGGGCTTCGCCGACCGCCGCTACCGCCCCGATGGCTCCCTGGTGCCGCGCGACCAGCCCGACGCCTTCGTCAAGGATCCGGCGGAGGCGGTGCGCCAGGTGGAGTGGCTGGTGCGCGAGCGCGGCGTGCGCACCGTCTGTGTCCACGGTGACAACCCGCAGGCGCTGGCGTTCGTGCGCGAACTGCGGGCCGCGCTGACGAAACAGGGCGTCGCCTTGAAGCCGTTCGCATGAGCTTGCACGTGCTCCGCCCCGGAACGCAATCGCTGCTGGTCGATTTCGGCCGGCCGCGCAGCCGCAGTCTCGGCGTGCCGGTTGGCGGCGCCGCCGACCGCGCCGCGCTGGCGCTGGGTAACGCCCTGGTCGGCAACCCGCCAGATGCCGCCGCGCTGGAAATTTGCCTCACCGGCCCGATTCTACGCGCCGATCAGCCCACGGCGTGTGTTGTGTTCGGCGCCCCGTTCGCGGTGAGTACCGACCAGCGCCGACTGACCGCCAACTACACCTTTACACTCCGCCCCGATGAAGAATTGCACATTGATGGAACGCGGCGCGGCATGCGCGCTTACCTTTGCGTTGTGGGCGGCTTCGAGGTGCCGCTGATGCTCGGCAGCCGATCCGCGCTTCGCCATTCGCGGCGCGGCGATTCGTTAGCCTGTCAACCCAGTATCCTTCCAGGGCGCTGGCTCGCAGTCAACTTCGCGGTAGCCGGTGCGGACCACCTGGATTCTCTCTGGTATCAGAGGCCGCAGCCGTTGCGAATAGTTCCAGGGCCGCAGGCAGATTGGTTTGGCGACCGTGGCCGGTTCCTGGGGACCGTGGTTGAACCGTGCTTGGCCACGGTTAGTCCCGACAGCGACCGGATGGGGCTACGCCTGCAAGGGGAACCGTTTTCGGTCCCACCGCGCAACTCGTCTCCGAAGCCGTTTGTCCCGGCACCGTGCAGGTAACGCGCGACGGCCAGTGCATCATCCTTGGTGTGGATGCCCAAACGATTGGCGGTTACCCCAAGGTCGCCCAAATCATCAGCGCTGACCTCGACCGGCTTGGCCAGTTACGGCCCGGGGAAGAGATTTTTTTCCAGCGCCGTGATCTGCGGGAAGCAGAAGAGTTGTATCGCGATCAGCAACGACGGCTGCGGGCCTTCTGCGTGCGCCTGCGGGCCGCCGCTGGCCTTTGATGAACCGATGTGTAAATTGCCATTATCGCATGGTTCGTTCTTCATCAAGGAAACGCGTTGACATGGCCAAGGTTTTCATTGCTCCTGCCCCCCTCCTCGGCGTGGAGGCTTCGTATCTGAAAGTGCTCCGCGACGCCGGCCTTGAGGTGGTCTTCCAGAAGTACCACCGCCAACTGCTGGAGGACGAAATCCTCCGCGACCTGCAGGGCTGCGCCGCCTGCATCGCCGGCTCGGAGCCGTACACGCCTCGCGTCTTCGATGCCAATCCGCAGCTGCGCTGCGTCGCCCGCGCCGGCGTCGGCTATGACGCCGTGGACCTCGAGGCCGCCACCGACCACGGCGTCGCCGTCGCCTTCGCGCCGGGCACCAACCAGGACGCCGTGGCCGAGCACACCTTCGCGCTGATCCTGGCGCTGGCCAAGAACCTGGTGAAACAGCACCTCGGCACGGTCGCCTTGAAGTGGCCGCGGCAGGCGAACCTGCCGTTGCGCGGCCGCACCCTGGGCATCGCCGGCCTGGGCCGCATCGGCAAGGCGGTGGCGCTCCGCGGCGCCGCCTTCGGCATGAAACTGCTGGCCTACGAGCCCTACCCCGACCAGCGCTTCGCCGCTCAACACGGCGTCGCGCTGGTGCCGCTGGAGCGGCTGTTCACGGAGTCCGATTTTCTGTCGCTGCATCTGCCGCTGACATCGGAGTCGAAGCAACTCATCAACCGCAAGACGCTGGCGCTGATGAAGCCGGACGCTTACCTGGTCAACACGGCCCGCGGCGGCCTGGTGTGCGAGGCCGACCTGATCGACGCCCTGCGCCGCAAGACCATCGCCGGTGCCGCCCTCGACGTGTTCGAGGACGAGCCGCCCGGCAAGAGCCCGCTGTTCGAGATGGACAACGTCACCGTGACGCCGCACGCCGCCGGTGTTGATCTGCGCTCGCGCGACGATATGGCGGAGGCGGCAGCCACCGCCATCGCGGCCCTGAGCCGTGGCGAGTGGCCGGCCGAGCAGATTGTCAACCCGCAGGTGCGCGGCCGCTTTCAGTGGTGAACTATGCTTGCGCACCAGCGCGTCTGAAGTCTCACGACTTCGGCTACACCAATCCGGAGGAACTACCATGACCAGGACTCTGACTTGTAGCGGCAGGGACGCCCGGCACTGGCTGGGGACGTTCGCTGCAGTGGCGGTCCTCTTCCTGGCCGGAACTGCCGCCGCCCAGCAGAACAAGGTGAAGGCCGCCCAACCGCCCGGGCCGCCGCAGTTGAAACGGCCGTTCTCGCCCGTCGTCGAGGAAATCTGGCGGGCACTGAACACCGACGACATTCGCCAGGAATTGCAGAAAGAGGGCATGGACCTCGGCGACCTCAACCGGCTCCGCCAGGAGTTCGATCGCGTCAACGACAGTATGAAGAAGTCCTGGGACGGCTACCGCCGCGTCGTCGGCTTCTACCCGAACTACGCCCGGGTCGCGCAACCGCCGACACCCGCCGCGGGACGCCTGGGGGCCACCGTGGCGGCGCCGACGCCGGCGCTGGTCGATCAGCTCGGGCTGCCGAAGGGCCAGGGGCTGGTTGTGCGTGATGTCGATGCCAACTCCGCCGCTGCGAAGGCGGGCCTGAAGACCAACGACATCCTGATGAAGCTGGACGGCAAGGCAGTGCCGGCGGACCCCACTGCGTTTCGCCAGCAGGTGGCAGGCCTCCGCGGCAATCAACCGCTTGAAGTGCAGGTGCTGCGCAAGGGCAAGACCGAAACGCTGCGCGGCCTGACGCTGCCGGCGGTGAAGTAAGGCGCTCTTGTCTGCCGCTTACGGCTGAGCGCACTACGACCCATCTGGCTTCAGATGGGTCGCAGTGCGCCAAGCCGCAAGCGGCAGAAAGACTAACGGCCGCTCAGTTCTTTTTCTTCTTCCTCGCCTCGTACTCCTTGATGATCTTCTCCGGGTTCTCGTTGAAGGCGTCGCGGCAGCCGCTGCAACAGACGTAGTAGGTCACGCCCTTGTACGACACGGTGGACGTGCCCAGGCCGCCGGTGACGACGCACTCCGGCTTCTTGTTGGCGTTGCCGCCCGCGAAGTTCTCGCCCTCCTTGGTCAGGCCGAACTGGTAAGCGCGGACGAACTGCGTCCGGTTGGCCGGCTTGACGCTGAACGTCCAGATGAAGCGCACGCCCTCCCCCGCCGTGTGCAGCACCACCTGCTGCACGTCCTTCTTGTCCGGGATGAGCCGCTCCAGCGTCAGCCGATTCTTTTTCAACACGCCCTCAAACACCTGCCGCTGCCCCGCCTTGTCCGTCAGCGTCATCTGGTAGTGCCGCTTCTCGGGCAGGTAGCGGACCTCGCCGCTCTTGTAGAACTTGCTGTCCTTGAACTCGATGTTCAGCCAGGCGTCCTGGCCCTTGAAGCGCCAGCTCCAGCTGAGGTTTTCCTTCCAGATTTCGGTCTTGTTCTTCTCGGAGGTGCCGCTGCCCTTCCAGCCGCCGATGAAGTCGTTGAGTTCCTGCAGCGCCTCCTTGGGCGTTGTGGACCCCTGGCCCGAGTGGCCCGGCGCCGCCAGCAACAGCAGGGCCGCCACGCCGCACAACCCGCCGCCCAGCAACTTTTGCTTCATGGAATGTCCTCGTCTGTTCGTCTTTCGTTCACGTTTCGCGCCTCTTCACGTGGGGCAGGCTTTCCAGCCTGCCGTAGCGCCTCGGCAAGTTGGAAAGCCTGCCCCACGTGAAGAGGCGTAGCAAGAAAGGTTCTGTCTCTTGGACGCTGCCGCGGGCCGCTGGGTTCCCGTCGGCGTCACGGCAACTCTAGCATGTACACCGTGGTGTTGCTGTTGGCGGTCAGCAGGTGCCGGCCGTCCGGCGTGAACGCCATCTGGCCGACGAATGAAAAGTGCTCGTCGTGGGGCTCGCGCATGTCCCAGGCACGCAGTTCCTTGCCCGTGGCCGTGTCCCACAGCTTGACAACGTTGTCCATGCCGGTGGTGGCGAACACCTTGCCGTCGCCGCGCACCACCGCGTACTGCACCTGCCGGGCGTGGCCCTTGAGCGCGTGCAACTGCTTTCGCTGGGCCACATCGAACACCTTGACCTCGCCCCGGGCCGTGCCGACGATTAGCGTCTTGCCGTCCGGCGTGAACGCCAGCGCCTCCACGGCGGCCTTGTCCGCCACGTGCCAGTCGGTTTTCTTGCCCTGCGCGTCGGCCACCTGCTGTTTGCGGTCCAGGTCAATCAACCGCACGGTGCCGTCCTCGGCGCCGAGCGCGGCGAACTTGCCGTCCCGGGTGAACGCGACGGCCTTGACATTGCGGCCGGTGGCGTCGTACCTGACCAGCTGATCGCCGCTCTTCAGGTCGAAGACGCCGACGATCGTATAGTTGTCGCTCTTCGCCGGCATCCACATCAGTACGCGCTTGCCATCTGGCGTCGTCGAGAGCATCGGCACCGGCTCGAACAAATCCTTGAAGTTCAGGTTATGGCCCTCCTGCCAGGGCAGTTCCTTGCCGGCCAGCACGTCCCAGCGGCGCACGGCCCGGTCACCGCCGGCGCTGAGCAGCGTCTTGCCGTCGGGCGTGAACGCCAGCGTGACGATCGGCACACCAGGGCCAGCCAGGGACGCCACCTCGACGCCGCTGGCCGGATCCCACACCTTGATGGTGCCGTCGGTGCCGGCCGAGGCCATGCGCTTGCCGTCCGGGCTGACCGCGACCGCGTCCACCGAGCCGGTGTGCTCCGCCAGCAGCGGAATCTCGCGGCTGGTGATTTCCCAGACGCGGAAGGTGCGGTCGCAGGCCGCGGACACAACGTAGTTGCCGTCACGGCTGAACGCCACCGAACTGACCCAGTCCTTGTGGCCGCGGAAGTTCTGCGCTTCCTTGACGCTGTTGCCTTCGATCTTCCACAGCTTGATGCCCTGGTCGCTGCCGGCCGAGACGAGGAATTTGCCGTCGTGACGGAACGCCACGCTGCTCAGCGGCCCGGTGTGGCCCCGCAACTCGATCGGTGTGCTGCCCGGCCGGGCGGTCTTCCACAACTTGACGAGGCCGTCGCCGCCGCAGGTGGCCAGCGTCTGACCGTCCGGGCTGAATGCCAGACCGCCGACGCCGCCGTTATGGGCGATCCAGCGCACCTCCGGCTTGCCGCCGGCCGCGTCCCAGAAGCGCACCTGTTGATCGACGCCGCCGGCCGCGATGGTCTTGTCGTCGGGACTGAACGCCACCGCCGTCACGATCGTTTTCGGCGCGAAACTCCGCAGCTCCTTGCCGGTGACCGCGTCCCAGACCTTGACGGTGCGATCAACGCTGCCCGTGACCAGGCGCGTGCCCTTGCCGTCCCAGGCCAGGGCGGTGACGGTGCCGGTGTGGCCCTCCAGGGTACGGATCAAATCGCCGGTGTCGGCGTTCCAGACCTTGACCAGCTTTTCGCCGCCCACGGTCGCGATCTGGCGGCCGTCCGGGCTGAACTCCGCCCAGGTGACGCCAGCCTTGTGCTGCAGCGTCCGTAGCACTTTGCCGCTGCGCACGTCCCAGAGTTTGGCGGTGCCGTCGCCGCTGGCGGTCAGCAGGCGCTGCCCCTCCGGGCTGAACGCCGCCGTCCAGACACTGTCACCGTGGCCGGCGTACTCGCGCGACTGCGAAACGATCTCGAAACTCCACAACCGGACAGTGAAGTCGCTACTGGCCGAGGCGAGCTTGTCGCCGGAGCGCGTGAAGGCGAGGGCCTGCACCTTGTCGTTGTGGCCCTTGAAGGTGCCGACCGCCGCGCCCGAGTCGAGGTCCCAGAGGCGGACCAGGCCATCGGTGCCGCCGGTGAACAGGGTGGTGCCGCCACGGCTGAAGGCGGCGCAGGTGAACCACTCGGTCCTGGCCTTGTTGCCGCCGCGCGGCGGCACCTCCGGGTGCGTCAGCGTCCCCAGGCGGTGCGGCACGACGTTGACCGTCTCGCCGCCCGCCGGGCCGCCGACCGTGGCGTTGTACAGCTTGATGGCGTCGGTGCCACAGCGGACGAAGGCGCGGCCGTCCGGGGCGAAGGCGACGAAGTGGCTGGCGCCCACGTTGTCCTGCGCCGACCAGTCCACGACCTGTTTCTCGTCTTTCAGGAGGCGCGGGAACAGGTATAGTCGCAGCTGGCCATCGCCGCAGCCGGCCAGCAGCAGCTGGCCGTCCGGGCTGAAGGCGACCGACTGGACCTCCTGGCGGAAGTCGGTGACGGCACGCTTCTCCTTGCCGGTGGCGACCTCGAAGACGCGCAGGGAGTTGTCGTCACCGCCCGCGGCCAGGTATCTACCATCGGGGCTGAATGCCAGCGTGATGACGTAGCGGCCCTGGCCCGGGCAGAGGCGCACGTCCTTGCCGGTCAGCGGATCCCACAGCCGCACATCGCGGCCGCCGGCCGAGGCGACGTACTTGCCGTCGGGACTGAACGCCACGGCGCGAACCGTCTCATGATGGCCGTCGTAGGTGCGAAGCTGGTAGCCGTTGGCCATGTCCCAGACGCGGATGAGGCGGTCGTTGCCGCCGGTGGCGAGCAGGCTGCCGTCGGGGCTGAAAGCCGCACAGCGGACCTCCTGCGTATGCCGCAGCCGCAGGTTGCCGAACACGCGGCTGACGTGGCTGGGGAAGTCGGTTGGGTAGCAGGGCAGCTGCCAGCGGGCCTGGCGATAGGCGACGGCGGCTTGCAGCAGACGACCGCCTTTCAGGGCATCGTCGCCGCCCCTGGCGATGACCTCGGCTCGCTTGACCAGATCGGGCAAAAACATCTTCGCAGCGCCGGTGGTGGTGAGGCGGTCGCGTTCGGCGCGATACTTCGCCTGGAGCTGGCTGACCTCGGCGGGCGTGGGCTGGGTGTCGCCGGCGCTGAGCAGGGCGGTGCTGAGGAACAGCCCGGTCAGGCCGGCGCTGAGGATCTTCACTGTTCGCGGCATGAATGCATCTCCCGTGGCGGATCGCGTCGCAACTGGCGACCTCGTGAAGTATAAAGAGCGGAGCGACAGACAGGCAAGCAGTTTCGGGGGGCGCGTTCGTGGGCGCTACGGATTTTCGTGGGCGCACCGGTATTCAGCCCGGCGCGACCCGGTGTTACGCAAACTGATTACGCAGCTGGGGCCGTGTACGCTGCAAATCAACCCGGACCATTTCAGCGTGCTGGCGGGGTCGATCGTCTCGCAGCAGATTTCGACGAAGGCGGCCCACTCCATTCGGGCGCGACTGCTGCAAACGCTGGCCCCGGCGACGCTGCGGCCGGCGGCTATCCTGGCGACGGGCGAAGCCGCGCTGCGCAGCGCCGGCCTGTCCAGTAACAAGGTGCGGTCGATGCGCGACCTGGCGGAGAAGGTGCATCACGGCACGGTGCCGCTGGACGAACTGCACGCGCTGTCCGACGAGGAGGTGATCGAGAAGTTGCTGCCGGTGCGCGGCATCGGCCGCTGGACGGCAGAGATGTTTTTGATTTTTTCGCTGGGGCGGCCGGACGTGCTGCCGGTGGGCGACCTGGGGCTGCGCGTGGGGGTGCAGCGGCAGTGGGGGCTGGCGGAGGTGCCGGACAGGGCGACGTTGGTGGCGCTGGCGGAGGCGTGGCGGCCGTGGCGCAGTGTAGCGACGTGGTACATGTGGCGGAGTTTCGGAGCGGTGCCGCAGTCAAAGTAGCACGAGGATGGAAAAGGGATGGAAAAGGTGTCAGGATGGAAAAGGTGTCAGGACCCTTTTTCAGCAGACGGCCCCTCCCCGATCGGCTTCCGCGGACGGCCCCGGGCGCGGAGGGTACTCTCCAACCCCAGCTGCGCCGCCACGGCTCTAGCCCACGGCTCGGCCCCGAAGGGCTGCCCTCGCCGCACACTCCGCCGTAGCGCCTCCAGTTCGGCTTCCGTTTGCGGGCGGTTGACCTCCTCGACCCAGTTCCTGCTCACGACCACCGGCCAGTCGTGCAAGCACGGCGATACGGTCTCCGGATGTTGCCGCCGCCACAGGCTCGACCAGCGCCACCGCTCTGCCTGGCGCACCAGTTGGGCCCGCAGGGCATTGCGCTCGACATAGCGGCAGACCTGCAGAAAGTGCTCATCCTGAGCCACCGGGAAGGATTTGAACCGCCCCTGGTAGAGGTGCCCGGCGCCCACGTCATGGTAGTGGGCGCGCCAGCGCTGGGTGTGGGTGAGCGTCAGCCAGTGCCCGAAGTCGGACAATTCGCCGTCGCGCGGCGGCCACAGGATCAGGTGCCAGTGGTTGGGCATCAGGCAGTACGCCAGCAGGCGCATGCCGGGGACGTGTTCCAGGGCCTCCGCGAGGACGCGCTCGAAAGCGGCGTAGTCGCCGTCCTTCTGGAAGAGCGGTAGCCGGCCGTTGGCGCGGTTGAGCACGTGATACGCATAACCGCCCAGTGCGACGCGATGTGGCCTCCCCATATCCCGCACACTACCCGAGATCGACTCCCTTGTCAAGAAAAAGGGTCCTGACACCTTTTTCTTGCCCCGCGTCGGCGTCCTCAGGGCGTTGCCCTGGGCTAAGTTGTCCCGCCCCTTCGGGGCGAAGAAACCGCTACACCCGACCGTAACGCGCTTTAAGTTTCGCGCGGACCCGCGCGCGCTGCACGAACACGGCGTGGGCATGCTCATCGGGTCGGACGGGCTGCGCTTCCGGGAGGTTCAGTTGCCGCAGCCGCCGCAGTTCGCGGGCGTTGCGGATGCTGATGACGAACGCCCCCAGCGCCAGCAGCAAGGCGATGCCGGCGACCAGGGCCGGCACGTCCAGGCCAGTGCCGCGCTCGCGCCGGGCTCCCGCTTCGCCGTCCGTGGGCGCCGGTCGAGGCAGCCGGACTTGCGGTTCGCGGTCGCGCTCTTGCTTGCGGTCCCCGGCTAGTTGATCGAGTTGCATCTTCTGCACGTCCAGCACGGGCGGCAATTTCGCCTCCAGTTCCCGGGCGGGGATGCGCAGTTCCTTGGTGTGGCCCTGGCCCGCGGAAATGACGACCTTCAAATCCTCGGCCCTGGCGACGGCGAACACCAGCACGCCCTGTTTCATGACCAGCGTCTTGCCGAACAGCGGTTCGCCGCCGGGCGCAGCACCGTCACGTTCGCCAGCGGCGGCGCGTCGCCGGTCTCGAACCAGCATTCGAGCTTGACCCTGCCGTCCGGCTGCACCCAGTAATCGCCGTCAAGCCGGTGCGCCCGGGCCGTTCCGGTCAGCGTCAGCAGCAGCAGGTGCGCCAGCAGGGCAGGGCAGCACAGGGGAGCGCGGCGCAACATGTTCCGAAACCTCCGATGCAGGCGCTCGCCAGGGGGAACCACCGTCGGGCAGCCGCAGCAGTGCCGGCTTGACCCGGGCCAGGAAGCCGACCGTGAAGCCCACGACCACGCCTTCCACGACCGCCAGCGGCAGGTGCGTCAGCGCCACGACCAGCGCTGGCACAAAAAAGTTTGTCTCGCCGCCCCAGACCAGCACCAGGAAATTCAACGCCACCGTCGCCAGCACCGTCAACTCGCCGAGCAGCAGGCCCAGCGGAAACTCCGGCCGATTTTCCAGGCGCCGCTCCAGCCACACCGACCCGGCCGCCAGCAGCAGCGCCACCGCCAGCGTCAGCGGGTGCAGCGTCACCGCCGTGGCCGCAGTGGTGTCCACGTTTTCCAGGGTGCCGAGGTTGCTCACCAGCAGCGCCACGCTGAAAACGCAACTCAGCGTCCACGCCAGGCTGCTCACGGCCACCAGCAGCGTCCGGCACCAGGCCGTGCGCCAGCCGCGCCAGCGCCGCAGCCCGGCGAATGCCGCCCCCGCCGCCAGGGCCGGGGCAGTCATCACCACGCTGTTAACGCCGAGCGTGTACAGGCCGCCGTGTTGCAGCAACAGATACTGTAGCAGCAACGCCACCGGAATCGCCAGGCACGCACGCCAGCCGAGCATGACGCCGAGCAGGCCGTTCAGCAGCAAGTGGACGCTGCCGGGGCCGACGCGGACGTGGATCGAACTGGCGACGAAGAAGGCGGCCGTCAGCAGGGCGATCTGCGGGATTTCCTCATCGCGGATGCGCCAGCTGCCGACCAGCGCCAGCAGCGCTGCGATTGCGAAGCCGCCCAGCAGCCAGGGCCAGTTCAGCACGTTGTCGGAGATGTGGACCGCCAGCATGGCGACTCCCGCTCAGTTGCCGGCGATCTTTTCGTCCACGTGGACCCAGAACGTGGTGCGATAGCGCACGGGGTAGTCCTTGCCGTTGTGCTTGCTAACGCCGCCGTCGATCTGGCCAGTGATGGCCCACCAACCCGGACTCTGGAGCGTACAGGTGGCGACGCCGTTGGGATCGGTCTTGAGCGTACGGGTAATGTGCTCGTCGGCCGGTAATTGTTTGGGCGGGGCGGGATTGAAGCGTTCGACCTCGACGAGGGCGCCGGCAAGCGGCGTGGGGCCTTTGCTTTTCTCGCCGGTGTCGAAGCCGCTCACCGTCGAACTCAGCAGTTGCGTCTGGAATACCGTGCCAGGTTGTAAGCCGTAGGGTCGCGTCAGCGGCCGCATCCAGAGCCCCATCCAGAGTTTGCCGATGCCTCCCTGAACGGCGTCAGCGTCCCAGTTCTTCTGGGCCTGGACGTGCAAAACCGCTTTCGCCACATCCATGACAATCACATTGTCTTCTTTCAGGAAAACGGGGGCTGCCACCAGGCAAAACGTGTAATCGCCGCGCTGGTTCGGGGTGAACTTGAGCCGATAAGCGACCACTTCCTTATTATCGGGCGTGGCCTGCTTTATCTTTTCCAGCTGCTTGGTCAGATTCGCCACCTTGCCATCCGGCGCGATTACGAGCAAGCTTTGCGGCGGCGGCGCGGCGAACAACTGGTGCTCGAACGGATGACCCCAGCGATAGAGCAGCGTGACTGATTCGTCTTTCTTAACGCTGTGTTTGTCCGGCAGCAGGATGTGGTAGTGCGCCGGGGCGAGCGTCGCGCTCAGGGTCAGCGTCAGCAGGGCCAGGATGAGGCGGAGCAGGTTGCGCATGGCGTTGTCACCGGGGCAGTGGAGGAGGGCCAGAACACCACCGGGGTCCATCATACGGATTTGAAAATCGTATTACCAGGGAACCGAGTGATGGCTCCCCGCCGCTGGCCCGCCTGAGTCTGCCGCAAGCGGCAGACCCAGGCGGGCGAGCAGCGCTCGCGAAAGCGCTTGCCCGGCTGCACGGCCGGCGGTACTGTGAAGACGGCCGCAACCTTGCACCAATCCCCTGTTCCCGGCGGGAGGACCGCATGAGCCCAGCAGCACCGAACCGCTTACGAGTTGGCCCTGCTCTGGCCCTGCTGGCGACACTGTTGATCGTGGCTGCCGGTCGTGGGCTCGGTCAGGAGGGCGAAGCGAAACAACCCATCCCCAGCGCGGCGGAGCAGGGCAAGGCGGAGAAGAACCTGCACCGGTTGTTCCAGAAAGACTTTGCGGCAGCCGCGAAGGATCCGAAGACAGGCCTGCCGCTGGCGCAAACCCTCCTCACCGAAGCGAAGGCCACCCGGGACGAAGCCGCGGTCATGTTCGTTGGTCTGCGCGAGGCCGGTGTGCTGGCCCTGGGCGCCGGCCAGAAACAGCCCTGGCTGGACGCCGCGGACGCCCTGGCCCAGGAGTTCCCCCTGAGCGTGCTGGCGGCCCGGTCGGAGGTGCTGGCCCAGGCAGTGCCGCGGCGCTGTCCAGCGATCAGCAGCAATTCCTGACCCAGTGTGGTCTGTCGCTCCTGGACGACGCCGCCCTGCGCGACGACCCGCACACCTGGGGCCAACTGCAAGCCACCCTCCGCAAGACCGCCGACGGCTCGGCGTCGCCCCGATGGGTCGGCCTTGTGAAACGGCGGTTGGAGCAACTGGCTCCGGTCACGGCCGAGCTGGAGCAGCTGCGGGTCGCCCGGCAGGCGCTGCAAAAGAACCCCCGGGACGCCACCGCTCACACCAGCGCCGGCCGGTTCTACGCTCTGCGCGGCGCCTGGGGCCGGGCGCTGCCGCTGCTGGCTCAGGGCCGCGACGGCGGCCTGCGCCGCCTGGCCCTGGCGGACCTTGCCTGTCAGAAAAACGCGAAAAAGCCGCTGCTGGTCGCGGATGGCTGGTGGGAGCTGGCCGCGGACTTCGAGGGGCCGCTCCGCAAGGAACTGCAGCGGCGCGCGGTCTTCTGGTATCGGCAACTGCTTGGCGGACTGGATCGGGAGGAGGAAGCCCGCACGGAGCTGCGCGTCGCCAGCATCGGTCTGAGTCCGCACACGCCGCTCGGCCACCTCCGCACCTTCACCGGCCACACCGGCGCCGTGCAGTGCGCGGCGCTGTCGCCGGACGGCCGGTTCGTCATCTCGGGCGGCGCGGACAGGGAACTGCGTCTCTGGAATGCCATCACGGGCGAGAAACTGCAACTATTCAAGGGCCACACCGCCCAGGTCTGGAGCGCGGCGTTCGCGCCGGACGGCAAGCACCTCCTGTCCTGCGGGGAGGACGGCACCGTCCGGCTGTGGGACGCTGCCACCGGCAAGGCGGTGCGGCAATTCACGGGACACGGCGGCTTCGTCAACGGCGTCACCTTCGCGGCGGACGGCAAGCGGGCCGCCAGCGTGGGCGACGACCGCTCCGTGCGTGTCTGGGAGGTGGCGACTGGCAAGGAACTGCGACTGCTGGAGGGACATCGGGCGCCGACGTGGGGCGTGGCTCTGTTCGCGGACGGCGAACGGCTACTCTCCGGCGGCCATGATCGGCGGGTGATCCTGTGGGATGTGGCGACCGGTAAGATGCTCCGCGAGTTCGGCGGCCACAAGGACGCGGTGCTGGGCGTGGCCGTGACGCCGCAGGGCACGTTCGCCGCCTCGGCCAGCGCCGACCGCACCGTCGGCCTGTGGGATCTGAAAACCGGCAAGGGCGTCCGGCTAACCGGTCACACGGACGAGGTGTACGGCGTGGCGTTCGCGCCGGACGGCCAGCGGCTGCTGTCGTGCGGCAAGGATCGGACGATCCGCCTGTGGGACGTGCCCAGCGGCGTGGAACTGCGGCGCTTCGAGGGACACACGGACGAGGTGGGGAGCGTGGCGTTCTCGGTGGACGGCGTATACGCGCTGAGCGCCAGCCGGGATGGGACGGTGCGATTGTGGGGGTTGCCCAGGTGATCGGGGCCGGGCTTGACCCGGACGTGAGGGGGGTTTCGCGATGCAGCAAGAACGACACTGGCGCCGGGGGGCGGTCCTCGCCGGCCTGTTGCTCGGCCTGATCGGGGTGCTGGCCAGCGCTGAACCGGGCGGCCAGAAAAAGAAGCCCGCGCCGAGTGCGGTCGCCCAGGACAAGGCCGAGGCGGTCATCCGCAATATTTTCAAGGCGAAGTACGCGGGCGCCGCGGAGAACGCCGGCGCCCGCCGCGAGCTGGCCAAGATTCTTTTTGACGAGGGCAAGAAGACCACGGACGACGACGACCTGCGCTTCGTGGCGATCCGCGAAGCCCGCGACCTGGCCGCCCGCGGCGGCGACTTGACGCTGGCCTTCCAGGCGGCGGACGAGCTGGCGGCCGGCTACGTGGTGGACCTGCCGCACATGAAGCTTGAGTTGCTGAAGCTGGCGGCCAAACTGGACGCCGGCCCGGACGAGCAGCGCGCCCTGGTGCGGCGCATGCTGCTTGTGGTAGCCGAGGCCGTCGAGCTGGACCAGTACGAGGTGGCGAAGACCGCCGGCCAGCTGGCCGAGAGCCTGGCCCGCAAGGCGGAAGCCCATGATCTGATCGCGGAGGCCCACAAGCGCGTCAAGGCCCTGGCTCAGCAGCAGGCGGCCTTCGAGCAGGTGCGGCCCGCCCTGAAGCACCTGCAAGACAAGCCGGCTGACCCGGCAGCCAACCTGACGGTGGGCAAGTACCTGTGTTTCATCAAGGGCCGCTGGGGCGAGGGACTGCGGCACCTGGAAAAAGGTAGCGACGCGGACCTGCGCGTCCTGGCCGCCAGGGACGCGAAGGTGGCCGACGCCAGTACCCCGGAGGACGACGAGGCCCGCGCCGTGGCCGACGCCTGGTGGGACCGCGCCCGCACCGAGGGCCCGGGGGCGGCCGGCCAGATTCGCCTGCGAGCCTACCGCTATTACAAGCTGGTGCTGCCGCGGCTGGCCGGGTTGACCAAGGCACGCATCCAGGAGCGCGTGCAGGAGGTGCTGGAGGAGTTTCCGTACCTGGCCTCGGGCCTGCTGCTGACGCTGGAGGGCCACACCCGTGAGGTGCTGTCCGTGGCCGTCACACCAGACGGCCGCCATGCCCTGTCCGCGAGCTGGGACAAGACCGTGCGCATCTGGGATCTGAGGAAGGGCAAAGAAGTCGGCCGGCTGCTGGGACACAAGGATGAGGTGAACGCGGTGGCGGTGTCGCCGGACGGCAAGCTGGCCGCGTCCGCCGGAAGCGAGAACACCATCCTGGTCTGGGACATGCAGACGCGGGCGCAGCTGCACGCGCTGACGGGCCACACCAATTCGGTGCGGACGCTGGCGTTCGCGCCGGACTCGACGACGCTGCTCTCCGGCGGCAACGACAACTCGCTGCGATTGTGGGATGCGGTGAACGGCCAGGCGGTCCACACCATCAGCAACGCCCACAAGGGTTCGACCGAGAGCGCCGTGTTTTCCGCGGACGGCCGCTACATCCTGTCGGGCGGCTGGGACAGCATCGTGACGTTATGGGACGCGAAGACCTACAAGCCGCTGCGGACCATGAAGGGACACGAAGGCGGCGTCTACCGCGTGGTCCTGACGCCGGACGGCCGCCGGGCCATTTCAGGGAGCAGAGACCGGACCATCCGCGTCTGGGACGTGAGCAACGGCGAGGAGGTCCACAAGCTGACCGGGCACGCGGACGACGTGATCGGCCTGGCAGTGTCGCCGGACAGCCGCCGGCTGCTGAGCGGTGGCGGCGTCAACGACAAGGCCATGCGGTTATGGAACCTGGAGAGCGGCCGCGAGTTGACGAAATTCCTGGGTCACACGCACGGCGTCTGGAGCATCGCGTATGCGCCGAACGGCTGGCGAGCCGTGACCGGCAGCGCCGACCACACAGTGCGCGTGTGGGCGATCCCGAAGGAGTGATCGGCTTGAGCGGTTCCCCTTGGCCCCGTTGCTGCGAAACGCCAGACTGTTCGGGGATGCGTGTTGCCAGCCGTCCCGGCGCGTCAAGCCGTGATCTCCGCCAGGGCCCGTGCCAGCCGGTCGATGTCGTCCGCGGTATTGAACGGCCCCGGACTGACGCGGACGGTGCCGTCGGGGAAGGTGCCGAGGGCGCGGTGGGCATACGGAGCGCAGTGCAGTCCCGGGCGGATGGCGATGTCAAACGCCGAGTCGAGAATGCCGCCCAGGGTGGTCGCGTCCAGCGCCGCGTGGCGGCAGCTGAGCGTGCCGACGCGCCGGCTGGGGTCGCGGTGACCGAACACCTCAAAGCCGCCGATCTCGTCCAGACGCCCCCACAGCCGCTCGATCAACTCAACCTCGTGGCGGTGAATCTGTTCGAGCCCCTGCTCCGCGACATAGCGCACGCCCGCGGCCAGGCCGGCGACGCCGAGCACATTGGGCGTACCGCCTTCGAGAAAGTATGGCAGCTCACGCGGCTGCGTCTCGCTGGCGGAGTCGCCGCCGGTGCCCCCCTCGCGCCAGGGCCGCAGTTCGACGCGCGGCCCGACGTACAGCGCCCCCGTACCGGTCGGCCCCAGCAGCGACTTGTGGCCGGGGAACGCCAGCAAATCGATGGGTAATTGCGTCAAATCGATGGGCAGCACGCCCGCGGTCTGAGCCGCGTCCACCAGGAACAGGGCGCCGTGCTCGTGCGCCAGGCGGCCAGCCTCGACGATGGGCTGCACGGTGCCGAGGACATTGCTGGCGTGCGTCAGCGCCACCAGGCGCGTGGGATGGCGCAGGGCCTGGCGCAGCGCGTCGAGGTCGAGGGTGCCGCCGGCGTCGCAGGGCAGGCGCGTGAGGGTGATGCGGCCGGCGAGTTCCAGGGCACGCAGCGGCCGGCTGACGCTGTTGTGCTCCAGCACGGTGGTGACGACGTGATCGCCGTCGTTGAGGACGCCCTTGAAGGCCATGTTGAGCGCGTCGGTGCAGTTGAGCGTGAAGGCGAAGCGCTCCGGGCCGGCGCCGTGGAAGAACTGGTTGAGGGCGTGGCGGGCGTCCTCCAGGGTGCGCTCGGCGGCGACGGCCATTTTGTGACCGGCGCGGCCGGGGTTGGCGAGGCTGGTGCGGGCGCAGCGGTCGAGGGCCTGGTAGACGGCCTCGGGCTTGGGGAAGCTGGTGGCGGCGTTGTCGAGGTAGATCATGGGGTGGCCCGGGTGGTGGCGAGGGTCAGGCGGTGGCGCGCGGCAACAGGTCGGCGACCTGGAACGTGGCGATTTGCTTGCCGGCGATGACGAGAGGCAGCCGGTCGTCGGGGCCGTAGTCCTGCCGCTGGCGGTAGGCGGGTGCCTTGCCGGCCTTAGGCTGCGTGTAGGCTTCAACGACGCGGTCCACCAGATTCACGATCCAGTAAACCGGCAGCCGGGCGCGGGCGTACAGACGGCCCTTGTCCGCACGATCGCTTCCCAGCGTGGTGTCGGCGACTTCCACAACGAGAGCGATGTCTGCGGGTACGGGATGGCGCTCCTCGTAGCGGCGTGCGGGGCCGACCACCACGGCCAGGTCTGGTTCCGGTTCACTGTCTGAGAGCGTGATCGGTAGCTGAACACGTACGCGCCACTCCTTCGGGAGTGAGTCTCGCACAAGGTCGTCCAGCAATTGCACGGTGACGGCGTGCGGCGGGTTGGGCGTCATTTTTCGCACCAGGAGCCCTTCGAGCAATTCAATGCGTTCGTCCCCCGGAATGATGCCGGAGTTATTCAACTGATGGAATTGTGCGACCGTCAGGCGGTACAGGTTCAGCGCGGTCTCTGTGGCGGGCGCACGGGCTGACTGTTTCACCATCAACATGGCAATCTCCTGCCAACGACCCCGAATCAATTCCCGATGTACCGCGCGTACAGCGTCCGCGCCCGGTCCACATCGCTGGTGCCCTTGATGATCGCCCGGCCGTCCGGGAACACCGTGAACTCGTAGCCGTCCACGCTGAACTTCAGCAAAAATCGATTGTAACTCACCTCGCCGAGCGTCCCCAGTTGCCGGGCCATCTCCTCGAAGTTCAGCCGCGCAGGCGCTGCGCTGCGCCACCTGCACGGCGTTGCGGCCGCACAGGCTGGTGGTGTGCGAACCGTGCTCGCCCTCCAGCCATTCGAAGCGGCGCCGGCCGCAACACGGGCAGTCCACCTTGCCCAGCAGCGGCGCTACCTTGATGCGGCGGAACTGGTTCTCCCACACGTCCACATAGATCAGGTCACGGTTGATCTGCGCCCGCTGGCCGGTCAGCAGTTTCAGTGCCTCGGTCGCCTGGAAACTGGCGATGATGTTGACCACCGGCGACAGCACGCCCGCGGTCTCGCACGTGGCCGCCTCGCCCGGCGCCGGCGCCGCCTCGAAGACGCAGCGCAGACACGGCGTCTCACCGGGCAGGATCGTCATCGTCTGGCCGTGGCTGCCGATGGAGCCGCCGTAGACCCACGGCTTGCCGAGCTTCACCGCGGCGTCGTTGATGAGATAACGAATCTCGAAATTGTCGGTGCCGTCCAGGATCACGTCGGCGTCATGCACCAGGTCGAGGATGTTGGTGCGGTCGATGTCCGCGACCACCGGTTCGACGTGGACGCCGGAATTGATCGCGCCGAGCTTGCGCGCCGCGGCTTCGGCCTTGGGCAGGTTCTCCGCCACGTCGTGCTCGTCGAACAGCACCTGTCGTTGCAGGTTGTGCGTCTCGATGAAGTCGCGATCCACCAGCCGCAGATGGCCGACGCCCGCCCGCACCAGCAAGTTCGCCAGCACCGTCCCCAGCGCCCCGCAGCCGCACAGCGTCACGTGGCTGGCCAGCAGCGCCCGCTGCCCCGCCTCGCCGATGCCGCCGAAACGCATCTGCCGGCTGTATCGCTCCAGCGTTGGCTCCATGTCACTCCTGGGTCTCACCGATCACCGTGTCGCCGAAGTCCGTAAAAAAATCCTTGGTGACGTGTTGCAGCACGTTCATCTCCCCCTCCCCCCAGCCGTCTTGGCGGGCGAATTCGAGCAGGCAAGCCATGTCCTCGCGCACCTGGTCTCGTTGCGGACCCTTGAGGCGGTGCAAATAGGACAGCATGATTTCCAACGTCAGGGTGGCGGCGTCGGGGTTCACCACGTTCTCCTCGGAAGCGATCAGAAAGACCAGGGGCTGCAGCGTTGCCAGCAGCAACGGATGCACCGGCACTTCGGGCGGGACGTCCGGCAGGATCGCCGCCCCCTCCGGCACCTCCACCTCCTCGCCGTGCTCGTCGTGGTCGTGGTCCGTCATGGTCAGCCCCCCGCCACGGCAGGAATGATGCTCAGCTCGTCGCCGTCCTTGACCGCGCTGTTGAGGTTGTCCAGGTAGCGGATGTCCTCGTCGTTGAGGTACAGGTTGACGAAGCGACGCAACTGGCCGTTGTCGAACAGCCGCGGCGTGAGCGCCGGGTATTTGGTGCCGAGGTTCTCGACGACCTCCTTCACCGTGCCGCCGGCCACCTCGACGACCGCCTGGCCCTCGGTGTGCTGCCGCATCGGCGTGGGGATGTGAACGCGGATTGACATAATGGCTCCGTGGTGAGTAAAGACAAATCACGAAAGCACGAAAGGACGAAAACACGAAAAAGACCAATTCATTTTTATTTCGTGTTTTCGCGATTTGTCTTTGGGTTTTGATGATTATACAAGCGCCGGCACCGGCTCCGGCGTCGGGCGCCCTCGACAATGCGCACCACTTCCTTCAGCGACGGCTGGATGACGGCCGGGCGCTCCAGGCAGCCAGCAACCGCGTCCTGCGTTTTCAGGCCGTTGCCGGTGATGCAGATCACGATTTCCTCGTCGCGCGGCAGGCGGCCCTGCTCAAGCAGCTTGCGCGTCACCGCCAGCGTCACGCCGCCGGCCGTCTCCGCGAAGATGCCTTCCGTCCGGCCCAGCAGCGCCATCGCCTCGGCGATCTCCGTGTCGCTCACGTCCTCGCCCCAGCCGCCGCTGTCACGCATCACCTTGATGGCGAAGTAGCCGTCCGCAGGGTCGCCGATGGCCAGCGACTTGGCGATGGTGTTCGGCTTCTGCACCGGCTCGTGCGTCTCCAGGCCCTTCTTGAACGCGCCCGTGATCGGGTTGCAGCCCGTCGCCTGGGCGCCGTAAATCTTGCACCGGCCGCTCGGGATGAGCCCGATCTTCTCCAGTTCGTGGAACGCCTTGTGCAGTTTGCCGATCAGGCTGCCGCCGGCCATCGGCGCCACGATGTGCTGCGGCACGCGCCAGCCCAGTTGCTCCGCGATCTCGTAGCCCATCGTCTTGGAGCCCTCGGCGTAGTACGCCCGCAGGTTGATGTTGACGAAGCCCCAGCCGAACTTGAACGCCACCTGCGTACACAGCCGGTTTACCTGGTCGTAGGTGCCGTGGACGCCGATCACCTTCGCCCCGTAGATCGACGTGCCGAGCACCTTCGCCGGCTCCAGATCGGAGGGCACGAAGATGTAACTCCGCATACCGGCGGCGGCGGCATTGGCGGCGACGCTGTTCGCCAGGTTGCCGGTCGAGGCGCAGCCCACCGTCTCCAGGCCGAACTCGCGGGCCTTGCTCAGCGCCACCGACACCACACGGTCCTTGAACGACAGCGTCGGAAAGTTGACCGCGTCGTTCTTGACCCACAGCGTCTTGACGCCCAGCGCTTTGGCCAGTCGATCCGCCCGCACCAGCGGCGTGCCACCGACCAGCGTGCCGACCGTAGGCTCGCCGTCGAGCGGCAGCAGTTCGCGATAGCGCCACATGTTGAAGGACCGCAGGCCGATCTGTTCGCGGCTGATCGCCTCGGCAATGGACCCGTAGTCGTAATCGACTTCCAGGGGACCGAAGTCGTCCTCGCAGAAGTTGCTCGGGCCCTGGGGGTAGGATTTGCCGCACAGGCGACACTTCAAGCCGCGCACAAACGAGTCAGCCACGACGGTCCCTCCATTGTTTCCTTCCCCCCTCGCTCCCTGAAGGGGGAGAGGGGAGGAATGCAAAAGGCGTTTCGGTTTGTCGGCGGGTATTTAGCCAGAGGCGGGAAGGGACGTAAAAAAACGCCCCTTCCCGGTGTTTAGAGAAGAAGAGGCGTGCGTCGCACACGATCTTATCTCTCCCGGCCGGACCGGGAGGGAGTTAGCACCAGCATCAGCCTGGCGGCCGACCGGTTGCTGTGGCTTCAACGGGCCCTGTCCCTCAGCCACTCTGGATAAGATACCAGCCAAATTGTCGTTCAGGTCGCGGCCGGTTTTGCGGCCGACCGCATTAAACAGATATTATGCGCCGCCCCGGTGGCAAGCAACTGTTTTTCGATGGATTTTCGAAAAATCACGACCGCAGCAACAGCACCAGTCCCACCAGCAACAGCAGCACCAGCCAGAAGGCGCCCAGGCCGAGCGCCACCCATTTGAAGTAACCCAATCCCTGTCTCGCCTCCGGCAGTGGCAGGTCCGCGCTGGCCAGGTCGGCCCCTTCGCCGCGGCTCAACGCCTGCACCGCCTGGTAAAACCCCGTGTCCTCCGGCCGGTCCAGCGGCAGCCCCGGCGCCGCTTCAGCCCAGGTCAGCAGTTCGCTCCGCAACTCCGTCGCCGTGGCCACGCGGCGGGCCGGGTCCTTGGCCATCAGGCGCCGCACCAGCGCGGCGAAGGCCGGCGGCACCGTGCGGTTCAGCTGCTCCAGCGGCGCCGGTTCCTCGCGGCGGTGGCGCTGAATCTTCTCCAGCGCCGTGCCGCCCGGGAACGGCGGCTTGCCGGCCAGCGCGAAGTACAGCGTACAGCCCAGGCCATAAATGTCCGAGCGCTGGTCCACCGCGGTGGCGTCCTGCGTCTGCTCCGGCGCGATGTAGTCCATTGAGCCGACGACATAGCCCTGTCCGCCAACCACTTCGCGCTCGGCGCCGGTCTCGCCCGCTATCAGCGCCAGACCCAGGTCGAGAATCTTGGCGTGGTCGTTGGGCGTAATCATGATGTTGGACGGTTTGAGGTCGCGGTGGATCAGGCCGCGGGCGTGGGCGTGCTCCAGGGCGGCGGCCACCTCCGCGAACAGCCGCGCCGCCCGCGGCACCTTCAGCGGCCCGTCCTCCGTGACGACGCGGTACAGGCTCTGGCCCCAGATGAACTCCATGGCGATGTAGTAGACGCTGTGGACCACTCCCACGTCGAGGATGCGGACGATGTGCGGGTGCGCGACACGCCGCGATAGCTCCATCTCGCGGCGGAAGCGGGCGAGCATCCGCTCTTCCTCGCGGGCGCGCTTGGGCGGCAGCACCTTGAGCGCCAGCAGTGTCTGGTCGCGCTTGTCGCGCACCAGGTAGACGGTGCTCATGCCGCCACGGCCGATGGGTGCCAGCACCTGGTACGGCCCGAGCACCAGACCGCGGGCCGCCCCCTTCAGCAGTTTTTGCGCCTGGAAGCGCGACAGCTTGCCGGTCTTGATGAGGTGTTCGGCGAGCAGGGCGGGGTCGGCGCGCTGTTCGCGGCTGACGCCCTGGACGGCGACCTGGAGCTGGGGCCGGTCGAGCAGGCCGCTGCGCAGGATGGACTTGAGGAACTCGGACACCGCGGTGGAGTCGGCGCCCGGGGCGGGGTCGGGGCCTGGCGGTATCGCGGCGTTGGGCATGGGACACGTCGGCAAGGGGATCCGAGGCGATTGATCCGGGATGATTGGGGTTGATCGTAAAGGATGACCGCGGCGGTGTCAAGAATGGGGGTGCGCCACTCGATGTTGGCGAGCGGCGCGACGTTAGCGCGACTGGCGGGCGGCGGTAACGCCCAGCCCTGTTCTCCAGTGCCCCGCAGAGGTGTGGGGGAGTAACATGGCCACATGGCCACACGGCGCGCCCCCCACCGGCCCCGCCGTGGCAACCGGCGGCACCACCGGACACGCTACCCCCGCCGGTACGACGAAACACCGGCGGGCTGACGTCGCGCCGCTCGCCAGGCGTTGCGCTAATCGATCTTGTCCGGCCGGCGGCCGACGTGCAGCGTCACCTGGCGGCGCTGGTCGCCGCGCAGTACCTCCAGCGTCACCTGCTGGCCCGGCGACTTTTCCAGCAGCCACTGGGTCAGCTGCTGCGACGGGTTGTCCGCGTCGAGCAATTCATTGTCGAAACCGACGATGATGTCGCCCGGTTTGATGCCGGCCTGCTGCGCCGGCTGGTCGGGCTGCACCTCCATGATTTCAACGCCGCCGACGTTGCGTTTGAGCAGCCCCAGTTGCCTGGCGCGCTCGCGTGGCAGGTTCTTCAGCGCCACGCCGATGTAGCCGCGCGGCAGTTCGCCGAGCGTGGCCAACTTGTCGAAGATGGCGCGGGCGGTGTTGCTCGGGATGGCGAAACCGATGCCCTCGTTGCGGCCGCTCTCGCTGGCGATGGCCACGTTGACGCCGACCAACTTGCCGTACTGGTTGAACAGCGCCCCGCCGCTGCTGCCCGGGTTGATGGCCGCGTCGGTTTGCAGCAGTTCCGCCCGCGTGATCCTGTCCAGCAACCGGCCCTTGGCGCTGATGATGCCGTGCGTCACCGTCTGCTTCAGGCCGAGCGGACTGCCGATGGCCAGCACCAGGTCGCCGCGGTCCACGTCGCGGTCGCTGTCGGCGAACTCGGTGGTGATGTCGTAGTCGGGCCGCAGGCAGGCAGGCGGCTCCGGCAGGCACAGCACCGCGAGGTCCATCGGCCGGTCGGAGAAGGCGTGGCCGGCCACGTCGAAGGCGATGCCCTGGCCGCTGGCGAACGTCACGCGCAGCCGCGTCGCGCCGCGGATGACGTGGAAGTTGGTCAGCACGTAGCCCGGCTTGACGATCACACCCGAACCGACGCCCACCGACCAGTAATCGCGGCGTGTCTCGCGGTCGAAGTAATTCGGCGGCATTTTCTCGTGCCGGGCGGGCGGCTGGTCGCTGAAGCTGGTGACATTGACGACATGCGGCGTCACCTTCTGCACGACGGCGCGGAAGCCGAGCGAGACGAGGTTAACGCGGCGGTCGAGCACATCAAGGAGGCGTTCGGCCTCGTCGGCCTCGGCACGCAGCTCGGCGCGGCGCTGGGCGTAGAGGACTTCCGCCCTGGCCTGGCCGTCGAGGACGAGCCAGCGGGCATGCAGCAGCGGGATGGTGAAGACGAGCGTAAGCGTGACCACCAGGAAGACAGCGACGAACAGCAGGGCGCCGCGCCAGGCACCGCGGCGCGGCGGGGTTGTTAGCGGAGCGCGCGGCTCCGGGACGGCGACGGTGGTGTGCGGGACGGGCGGCACGGCCACGGGGGTGAATGCCCCGGTGGGCGCGGGGTCAGGCGTTGGCAGTATGGGACCGGCGTCCAGGTTGTCCATGTGCAGGAACCTCAGCGGGGAGAGTCGCGACGGCGGGCGGTCCACCGGGGGCAGCGCGGCGCCAGTTCATGGTAGCGGAAGGGCGGGCGACGGGGAAGCGAAATGAGCGGTTGCAATGTGGCCGACCGGTACAGACACCGCTTGACAGAAGCTAGACGACAACTGTACACTCCCTCGTGTAATTCGTCCCCCATTACTTTGAATGGAAGGAGACCCATTTCATGCCCATCCAAAAAATTACGCCCTTCCTGTGGTTCGATCATCAGGCGGAAGAGGCGGCCGGCTTTTACACGTCGATTTTTCCGAACTCAAAGATCGTCAAGGTGGTCCGCTACGGCGATGCCGGTCCCGGCCCGGCGGGCTCGGCGATGACCGTGGAGTTTCAGCTTGAGGGCCAGTCGTTTGTCGCCCTGAATGGGGGGCCACACTTCAAGTTTACGGAGGCCATCTCCTTTGTGGTGAATTGCCAGACGCAGCATGAAGTGGATTCCTACTGGGAAAAGCTGTCCGTGGGTGGCGTCGAGGTCCAGTGCGGTTGGCTCAAGGATCAGTTCGGGTTGTCTTGGCAAATCGTGCCGACTGTGCTGCCTGAATTGTTGAGCGATCCCGACCCGGAAAAATCCGCGCGCGTCATGAAGGCGATGTTGACGATGAAGAAGCTCGACATCCGCGCGCTCAGGCAGGCTCACGACAAAGCGGTTCTCCCCCATTCTTGCTGATTTATAGGCACGGTTGTCCAGGTGTCCCTCGTGATTCCCAGCAACCGACGCCAACCGCACCCCCGACTATCAGCAGCAATGGCGGAGAACCGCTTTTCCGGAAGTTCACGCCGCCCTGAACGGCCAGCGCGAAAAGCTCTGCACGGATTCCAGTTGATCCTGTGGGCGTCAGGGAGCGGCGGCCGGGGGGAGGGCTTTGGCGACCTCTGCATGCGGTTGGGGGCGGAGCGGTTGTAGGCGCTGCTGCCAGGGAACGTGGCGACCCGCGACCGGTTGCACAATGCTAACCCCGTTTCCGTTTTGCGCGGGCAGCATCCGCGCGAAACGGAAACGGCGTTCATGTTGCACGGCCTCCCGGATCGGCTATGCTGGGGAACACTTCAGGAGGCCGCCATGACCCGCTCAGCCCTTGTGCTCGCGTTCTACCTCTGCCTGTTGCCCGCCGCGGTCACCGCCCAGCCGCCGCCAGTGCGCCTCGACCACCACGGCGATCCGCTGCCGCCCCACGCCATCGGCCGCATCGGTCCGGTGCGCTTCAATCACGGGGACAGCATCAACGCGCTCGCCTTCTCCCCGGACGGCAAGACCATCGCGTCCATCGGCGAACACGGGGTCCTGTTCTGGAAGACGGCCACCGGCCAGTTGCTCGGCGAATACCGTCTCGACGAAGCCGCCTACTGTCCGCACCTTGCCTTCGCGCCCGACGGCAAGCATGTGGCCATCGTGTGCGCGGCATCCGCCGTGGCCCTGTACGAGGTCGCCACGGGCAAGGTCGCCCGCAAACTCACCTGCGACAATTTCGTCAGGATGGTCCGGTTCGCGCACAACGGCCGCCTGCTGGCGATCGAGGCCCGCGGCCTCATTCAGTTGTGGGACACGGCCACGGGCAAATGCCTCCGCACCGTTCGGTACGGAGACGAATCGGCGCTCGACCTGGCGTTCAGCGCCGACGACCGCACGCTGCTGGCGATCCGCGACGGCGCCCTGCGGCGCTGGGACGTGGGCACGGGTAAACTGCTCGGCGCGTCGCAACTGCCGGGGTCTCTGGTGACGGCCGCCCGGTTTTCTCCCGACGGCTCCGTCCTGGCGGCCTGTCAGTTGAATCGCCGCTGGGGCCTGTGCCTCGACCGCGTCTGTCTCTGGGACGCCGCCACCGGCGAGCAACTCCGCTACCTGCCGCCCTGGGTCCAGGGGAATTTTTTTTCCAACGACGAGCTGGCCTTCTCGGCGGACGGCAAGACCCTGGCCTGTGTGATCGACGACGGCGTGCGGCTCTTCGAGGTGGCCACCGGCCGGGAACTCCGGCACCTGGAGCAGTGGCAATGGGTGCGTCAACTCACCTTCTCCCCCGACGGCACCGCCCTCGCCTGCACGGACGGCTACCGCGTGCGCGTCTGGGACCTGGCGGCGAACCGGGAGCGCGTGCCGCCGGGCAGTCATTCGACGCTGTGGCTTGACCTCGCCCTGTCACCGGACGGCAAACGGCTGGCCGCCTTCGACACCGAACGCGAGCAGGTCGGCCTCTGGGACACCGTCACGGGAAAGCAACGGTTGAGCCTACGCTGGCAGCCAGGCAGCGGTGACTGTATCGCGGTCGGGCCGGGCGGCGATCTTTTGGCGGTCGCCGCCCGCTCCGAGCACGTGTTCCTGCACGAACTCCCTTCCGGCAAGCACCGCTTCACGCTCGGCGGCCACAAAGAAGGCGTGACCGCGTTGGCCTTCTCCCCGGATCGCCAAACCCTGGCGGTGGCCAGCTACGACACCTGGATTCGCCTCTGGCACGTCGGCACCGGCAAGTTGCTGCGCACGCTCGAGGGCAAGGGCTCGCCAGACTGGTCCTGGCAGATCGCCTTTTCCCCGGACGGCGCACTGCTGGCGAGTGTGACAGACAATGTAACGCCGGGCGTGCGGCTATGGGACGTGGCGACGGGTGCGTCGAAAACCGTTGGCCCCGACGACCGGGAAGCGGCCTTCGGCGGCCACTGTGTGGCCTTCTCGCCGGACGGCCGGCTCCTGGCCGTGGGGCAGGACATAGGCAGTGTGGTGCGGGTGCTGGAACTCGTTTCCGGGAAAGTGATTTGGGAAAAGCAGCACCAATCGCGACAGGGGCAGTTGAGGGACATGGCGGTGGTCTTCTCGGCGTGCGGCCGCGGCCTGGTGAGCGGGCACCCGTCCGAGGTGCGGGTGTGGGATGCCTGGACCGGCGCGACCCGAGCGCGCCTGGACGGCCACCGCAACCGGGTGTGGCGGCTGGCCGTGTCGCGGGACGGCGGCGTGCTCGCCTCCAGCAGTTCGGACGGCACGGCCCTGCTCTGGGACATTCGCCCGCTGGTCCGCCCGCAGCCGCAGCCAGCGAAGCATACGCAAGCAGCGCTGCGGGCGGCCTGGGACGACCTGGCCGGGGCGGACACGGCGAAAGCGTACGTGGCCCTGGCCGCCCTCGTGGATGCGGGCGACCCGGCCGTGGCGCTGGTGAACACTGGGTTGCGGCCGGTTGCGCCGCTGGACGAACAGCGGGTGAAAAAACTCCTCACGGATTTGGGCGACCCACGTTTCGCCGTGCGCGACCAGGCTACTGCTGGGCTGCGGAAGTACGGCGAATTGCTGGTGCCCACGCTGCGGCAACGGCTCAAAACCCCGACCTCCCTGGAGCAGCGGCGGCGCCTGGAGAGCTTGCTGGCGCTGTGGGAAGGGGATTCGCCGTCCGCGGAGGTGTTGCGGACGTGCCGCGCCGTGGCGGTGCTGGAGCACATCGGCACCCCCGCGGCCAGCGAGGTGCTACGGACGCTGGCCAACGGCGCCCCTGGGGCACGGCTGACCCGCGAAGCTGCGGCCGCCCTCAAGCGGCTCACCCGTTCCTGACCGGCCCGCCAGGTCGCTCAGCGACACCCTCATGGGCAACAGCGACCATCGCTCCTGGCGAAAAGAAAAGCCTTGCGATTTCTCGCAAGGCTTCATTTTTATCCCCGACAGGATTCGAACCTGTAACCTCTACCTCCGGAGGGTAGCGCTCTATCCAGTTGAGCTACGGGGACGTTTGTGCTGTTCTTTTCTTACCACTACGCCCACCGGAGGTCAACGGCCTTCTCGTTTTTGTACCGGGTGGTTCGGTGTTGGCTCCTCTGCCCCGGTAGAGGATTGTATTCGCTCCGGGCGCGATAGGGGGTAGGGAATGAGCGCGGCCCCATGAGCTTTCAGGGGGGTGTGTGAGATGATACGAGATGAAAGCCCTCCCTGGCACTTCCTCTATCATACCAGGCGGGTCGCACCTGGGGAACGGCCCGCGCTGCGGACGGTTCGGAATGAACTCCCTCCCTCCAGGGTGCCGGGAGGTAGCAGCGGTCAGCGGCGATTTGCGAGAATCAGAACCGCAGCCGCTACCATCCGCACGATTTCGCCCCCTTTCCCCCCTGGCCGGCAGCTTTCCTGATGACACAGGCAACGCGATTGCTACAATCATCTCCAGTGATGGCGACTCACACACCTCTTTGCCGAGCAACCCAGGCGTTCGCCCGTAAGGGTGTAAGTGGCAACCGTCCCGGCTGACGGCCGTTGCGGGGCTTGACGCGCGCCGCCTGTCGGTTACAACAACGGTTTACCCCAACCATTCACGAGTACGGCACGCATGCTGGCGTCTTCGATTTTTCTGGATTTCAACCTGCCCAACGCCACAACGTGGTTTTACTTCTCGTTGTTGCTGGCGGTGGCGCTGTTCTTCAAGTTTTCGCGCTTGCTCAGCTTCCGCAACTGGGACCTGCTGACCATTTACCTGCTCGTACCGGGCCTGTTGCTCGTGCAGGAGGCCCGGCCCGGCGTCACCACGCCGGAACGCCATCCCGCCACCGCCGTCACCTCGGTCGTCGGCGCCGTCGGCGGCCAGGCCGTGGCGCTGCCCGCCACCGGCGTCACCAGCGTGTCAGCGCTGGCCCGCACCAACGAACTGACGCCGCCCCGCACGCGCTGGCTCGGCTACCTCTGGTTGCTGGCCGGCTCCGCGTATCTGCTGCTCCGCTGCCTGATCGACCTGGCCCTGCAGCGCCGGCCGGCGCTGGCGCCCAACCTCAGCTTCGGCGGCATGGCCTGGTTGGCCGGGGCGCTGTTCGTCTGCCTGATCGCCGTCGCTTTCCGCAGCACCGACCACCCCCCACCGCCGTCGCCCACCGCGCAAACCAAAACCACCGGTCAGGAGGAGCCGGCCAAGGTCGGCAAGGAGAGCGTTGCTCTCGACCTGGCGCAACGGCCCTTCGAGAACTGGGTGATGCGCGCCGTCGCGGTCGCCTGCCACCTGGCGGTGGTCCTTGGCCTGATCGTGCTGGCCTGGCGGCACTTCCAGGACGCCGCCACCGGCATGGCCGCGGCCACCTTCTACCTGATGCTGCCCTACACCGGCTACCACGTCGGCCAGGTCCATCACGTCTGGCCGATGGCACTGGTCGTCTGGGCGCTGGTGCTGTATCGCACGCCCACCTTTTCCGGCATGCTCCTCGGTTTGGCCGCCGGCACCATTTACTTCCCCGCGCTGCTGCTGCCGTTGTGGCTGAGCTTCTACCGCGGCCGCGGCACCTGGCGCTTCCTGGCGATGTTCCTGCTGACGGCGGGGTTGGCCCTGGCGGTTGTCGGCGTCGTGCTGTGGTGCAGCGACGATCTGGCCCGCCGCGTCAGTGAGGCCATCGCTTTATCGGACTGGCAGCCGTGGAAGGTGCCCAACGCGGTCGGCGTCTGGACGGGGGTCCACTGGGCGTATCGCATCCCGGTGTTCATCGCTTACCTGGCGTTCGTGCTGACGACGGCGTTCTGGCCGAGTCCGAAGAACCTGGGCCATCTGATCGCGCTGTCCGCGGCGGTGCTGATCGGCATTCAGTTCTGGTACGCGGACCAGGGCGGTGTGTATGTGCTGTGGTATCTGCCGTTGTTCCTGCTGATGATGTTCCGGCCGAACCTGTCGGATCGGCTGCCGCCGCCGATCGCGCGAGACGGACTGGCTGTTCCGCTGCGGCCGGGCGCTGGGCCGCGCGGCGCTGTGGCTGCTGAAACTCCCCGAGCCCGTGGCCCGCGTGCGCTGAATCGAAGAGGAGTTCACCACAAAGACACAAAGGAACACAAAGAAGACCAAGAGGAAAAGAAACCGTTTGTCATCCTGTATTTGTCTTTCCTTTGTGTTCCTTTGTGTCTTTGTGGTGAACTCTCTTCCTCCCGCAACCTGCCCTTTTCTTTCGCCCGCGATCCTTTACAATTCCGCGTCGTTGGTCCTTCGTTCCCACCATCGTTCGGAGCAGGGAGGCTCGCGCATGCCACGCTTTCTCCGCTATCTGTTCAGCGCCGTCATCGTCGCACTACTGGTCGGCGGCCCGCTCATCTACGCACGACAGAAGCACACGCACCTGCGCAACCTCCAGGTCGTGCAGGAGGGCGTCCTCTACCGCAGCGGCCAGTTGACGCTGGACGGCCTGAAGCGCGTCGTCCACGACCACGGCATCCGAACCGTGGTGACGCTGCGCGACGGGGCGATCCCCGGCCAGACGCCGCCGGACGCCGATGAGGAAGCGTTCTGCCACAAGGAGGACATCCTGCACGTGCGCATTGCGCCGCGGCCCTGGTGGGCGGCCGACGGCTCCGTGCCCGCGGAGGTCGGCGTCAAGCGCTTCCTGGAGGTCATGAGCGACCCGAGCAACTATCCGGTGCTGGTCCACTGCTTTGCCGGCACGCACCGCACCGGCGCTTACGTCGCCGTCTACCGCATGGAGTTCGACGGCCTGAGCAACCGCCAGGCCATCGCGGAACTGACCGTCAACGGCTACGCCAACCTCGGCGAGGAAATGGACCTGCTCGAATACCTGGAGCGCTACCAGCCGAGCGGCCGGCATCTGAAGAAGTGATAACTTTTCTGAGCCCGACGCGCCAGCGTCTCGCGCTGGCGCGTCGGGCTCAACAGCATTACTTCGCGATCGGCACCCGCACCTGCTCGGAATTAGCCCGCAGGCTGATGACCAGCGTCAGGTCCATCCCATTGGTGTTGATGCTGGCGTTGATGTTGGCGTTGAGTTCCACGTTGATGTGCGACTCGCCCAGGGTGCCGTCAATCGGCCCGTCCACCGTGAGTTTGAGGCTGAACTTGCTGTCCTTGGTCGGCCCCTTGTCGCCGGAGTCGGTCGTGAACTGCGTGACGGGGAAGGTCATCGTCACCTCGTAGACACCGCACTGCTTGCCGTTTTTCTGATACGCCTTGAGCAGTTTGCCGGTGCCGGTGCTCTTGGCCGCATCGATCTCGACCTTGCCGTCCTTGCCGAATTCCTTGGCGAGAAAGGCCGTGTCCACCTTCCAGGTGTCGTCCACCTTGACCGCCTTGCGCGGCAGGAGCAGTGGGATGAGCTTGTGGAAGCCGCCCTTGTTGAACTCCTCGTTCAACTCCTCCGCCTCCTTGCCCACGATTTCCTCGTCGTTCTCGATCTGGAACTGGAATTTCCCGCCTTTTTTCTCGATGAGCAGCGTCTTGCCCTGGTAGGGCAGCGTCCGCCGTTCGCCCTTGACGATGCGGTCGGCGTGCTCGTACTGGCGCTTGACCTTCACCAGTTCGTCGCCGGCGCGCTCCAGGCCAACCTCGCGGAAGACGAACTTGGTGATCTTCGTCTCCTTCGCCTCAAACTTGACGTTGTTGTCGCTGTCGAGGGCTTTGAATTCACCTTCATGGGTGCCATTGATCTTGACCTGGAACTTGTCGCCCAGGCCGGGCCGCCCGATCTTGATAGCGTACTCCTGCGCCGGCGCCGCCAGCGGGCTGAGCGCCAGCGCCAGCGCCGCGATGCACCACGTCTTGCCCATCGTTGGTCTCCTCGGTGGCCACTCCCCTCGTGTTGTGGCCTGGTCTCCTGACCAGGCCACAACGCAAAGAGGCCGGCCGGTTTGGAATGTGGAGTGGGATTACTCCGCCTCGGTTCGCGACTCCTCCACGGTGCCGCGCAGCACCACGGTCAGGGTGAGCTTCTGGCCATTGTTGTCGAACTCGGCGCGCACATCGCTCGTCCAGGTGGACTGCGTGGCCGATTGCTCGCGCGTGCCGTCGGTGCAAGCGTTCGTGACCGTTTTCAGGCGCAAGTTGCTGTCCCGACACGGCGTCTTGATGCCGTTCTGCGGGTCCACCAGATGCGTGATGGGGAAGTCCATGACGGTCTCGATGACGCCGTACTGCCGGCCGTCCTTGCGGTACGCCCTGAGCAGCCGGGAGGTGCCGGTGCTTTTGGCGTCGTCCAGGGCGAAGTTGCAGCTTTTGGCGATCGCGCGCGCGACGGGATCTACATCCAACGTCCAGGGGTCGCCGACCTTTACCGGGTTCTTCGGTAAAAAGAAGTCGCGATTTAGGCTTTTCAGATTACTCTTGTTAAATTCATCATGCAACTCGTCCGCGTCCTTGCCGTCCAGCAGTTCGCCGCCGACGATGCGAAAGCTGTACTTCCCCTCCTTTTTGTCCAGGATGACCGTCTTGCCCTGGTAAGGCAGCGTCTCCTTGACGCCATCGACGGCGCGCTCGGCTTTCTTGTATTCGCGCTTGAGGCTGGTGAACTGCACGGCGCCGTCCGCTTTGGCGAGGCCGGTTTCGCGGTAGGTGAACGTCAGTGCGCGGGCTGCCTTTTTGCTCTGCACGGCGTTGCTGCCGCCGTCGCTCAGCTTGAACTCCAGCTTGAACTGATCGTGCCGCTTGACCGCGACAGCAGCGTCCGTGGCCGCCTGCTTGAGTTTGAGCGTGTACTCCTGAGCCGGCGCCGTCGCGGTCAGCACCAGCACCAGTGCCATCGACAGCCCATGGGTTCGCGGCATGGGGGCCTCTTTTCAAACAAGACGGAGCCCGAGCGCCAGTGCGGGGCCAGGCAGGCCTCGCGCTGGCGCTCGGGCTCGGACCATCCACGTACATGGAATCGGTCACGTCCCGCGGCCGGCCAACCGCTTCAGCGCCGCCTGGGCCTCCTCGCGCAGGAAGTCCTCCGGCCCGCGCTGGCCGATGCTCTCCAGCAGCGACCGCGCCTCGGCCGTGTTCACCTGCTCCAGCACTTCAATGAAGCGGTACAGCCGCATCCGCTCCTGCAGCAGCGACAGGCCGCCCTTGTCGCGGATCTTTTCCAGCAGCTGCACCACGCGCCGCCGCACCTCGTCCGACGGCGGCTTCTCCAGTGCCTTGTCCAGCACGCCCTCGACCCAGCGGCCCTTGGCGGCGAGCCACTTTTGCGCCTTCTCGCGCGTGACGAACTTGTTGCTGTTCAGGTCGTTCAGGTTCTTCAGCACCTCCTGCGGGTCCACCAGGTAGATGTTGCGACCCAGATGATCCGGCGACTGCTTGCGGGCGGCCACCAGCGTCCACAGCGCCTTCTCCGCCTTCGGGTTGTCCTCCGAGGCCAGCTCCTTCCACAACGCATCCAGTTCCGCGTCCGGCAGTTTCACGTCGTCCAGCACCTTGCCGCCGGTGCGGTCCCAGAGCAGCAGCGTCGTGTCGGCGCTGCCCGAGAGCACCGTGCGGCCCGCCAGCGCCGCCGACACCGCCGTCACCGGCCCCAGGTGTCCCTTCCATTCGTAGATCGGCCGGGCGTTCAGCACCTCCCAGACGCGCACCGTTTTGTCATGGCTGCCCGAGATCAGCGTGCGGTTGTTGGCGGCGAACGCCACGGCGAACACGGCACTGGTGTGGCCCTCGAAAATCTGCGGCTCCGTGGCGGCGGAGACATACTCGCCCTTCTCGTCCTTGCCAACATTCCAGACATGGACGGTCGCGTCGTAGTTGCCGACCGCCAGCTGCCGGTCGTTACCGGCGAACGCCAGCGCTGCCACGCGCTGCGGCTTGCCCAGCGCTTTTTCCACCTTGCCGGAGGCCACGTCCCACAGCACCACCTTGTCCCAGCCAGCCCCCGCCAGGCGCTTGCCGCTGGGCGAGAACGCCAGCGCCTCGACGCCGCCCTTGTACTCCAGGTCCACCGTCTTGTTGCCGTCCAGCGCGAACAGCCGCACCAGGTTCTGCCGGAAACCCAGCGCCAGCAACTTGCCGTTCGGCGCCAGCGCCAGCGACTTCAACAGCACCGGCTCCTTGAGCGCGATGCTCTTGATCTCCTTGCCGGCCGGCACCTGCCACAGACGGATGGGCTGGCCAATGCTCGCCGACACCAGCGTTTTGCCGTCCGCCGCGAACGCCAGCAGCACCTCGCCGTGATGGCCGCCGGCCAGCTTTTTCAACTCACGGCCAGTGTTCGCGTCCCACAGCCAGAGCTCGCCGGTCAGACTCGCCGACGCGATTAACTTGCCGTCCGGCGAGTACGCCGCGGCAGTGACGCCGGCGCTGTGGCTGTCCGCCGCGGTCAGTTCCTTGCCGTCCGGCAGGCTCCAGCGGCGAATGACGTTGTTCGTGCCCGCCGACGCCACCGTCTTGCCATCCGGGCTCACCGCCTGCGCCTCGCTGTCGCCGCGGTCGCGCACGATCTTCTTCGTCTCCGCCTTCTTGGCCACGTCCCAAAGGCGGATGGTCCCGTCGAGCGCCCCAGACACCAACGTCTTGCCGTCGTCGATGAAGGCGAGCGAGACAACGGTGTCGGTGTGGCCCTTGAGCTGGCCGGTCTGCTTCAGCGTGGCGTAGTCCCACAGCCGGATGGTGTTGTCGTCGCCGGCGGAGGCCAGCGTCTTTTGGTTGGGCGTCAGCGCGAGGGCGTAGACGGCGCAGCCGGCCTTGACCGGTTCGGGCGGCCTGTCCTCCCACTGCCGCAGCGTGTAGTCGCAGCCGCCGGTGGTCACCGTCCGCGCCTTGGGGCCGAACACCGCGGCGTTCACCTCGTCCTGGTGGCCCTCGAACAAAATGATCTGGGCGCCGTTCTGCTCCATGTCCCAGATGCGCACGGTTTTGTCCTGGCTGGTGGAGACAAGCAGGCGGCCGTCGTCCGTGTACGTCAGGGACTTGATGGTGCCGGTGTGGCCCTTGAGGTCGCGCAGCTTCTTGCCGGTGTTGTAGTCCCACAGCTGGATGGTCTTGAAGGCGCCGCCGATGGCCAGGATCGAGTCGCCCTTTTTGGGCGAGAAGGCCAGGGCATGGACCCACGGCTCCTTGAAGGTGCGCAGTTCCCTGCCGGTCCTGGCGTCCCACAGGCGCACCGGGTCGTCGCCGCCGCCGGCCGCGAGGACGCTGCCGTCGGGGCTGTAAGCCAGCGCCAGAATGCGGCTGCCGTGGCGGAAGCGCACCGTCCCGAGGCGCGTCAGCGCTAGCGGCGGCAGCTTGTCGCCGTGGGCGTCCGCCTCCTGTTTGGGCGCGGGCTGCTGGGCGGCGGTGGGGGACGGTTCCGGGCCGCACAGGAACAGGCCGCACAGACCGGACCCGATCAACAACGCAGTGAGCTTCCACAGGTTGGTTAACATGAAGGTCACACTCCTGTGAGTGGGGTTTATCCGGAACGGGGTGCGTACCCCTATTAATAGGTACGGTGGCGCTCCTGGCCAGCACCTGAGCCGGCCAGTAATGACGAATCAGCCGGCCGGGGCGAACACCGCCGGGCGGCGGGGTGTTTTCCGCAAGAGGCGGGTGAAGGTGAGAGAGTGTGGCACTGCTTGGCCGCCCGGTGGAACCGTCACCTGTGCCGGGGACGGGGACGGGCGGCCAAGCAGTGGCACACCTCCCCACCCACCCCAAATTCCAGAGGGCGCCGGGCGGCGGCCCCTACAATGACAGCGGGCAGATCAACGGTTCGTAATGTGAGGGCCGCGATGGACGAGTCCGCGCCGCGGCGGCTGCCGTGGGGACTGCTGCTGACCCTGGGCCTGCTGACGCTTCTACTGCTGACGCTCCCGCCGCTACGGCCGCCGACGGCCGCGGTGGCGCCGTGGCATGTGCTGCTGGCGCTGGCGGCGTTCCTCGTCCTGCGCTGGCAGCAGGGCTATCTGTGGGGTGTCCTGGCGGCGCTGCTGCTGCCGCTGCACCCGCTGTACCCGCAGTGGACGAAAGAGTTGCCGCAAGCGCTGCGCGCCGAGGCGCTGGAGCTGACGGTCCTGGCGGCGGTGACTTACGGCTGGCGGTTGACGTTCGCGCCGGCGTTCGCCTGGAAATCCTGGTTGGCGATGGCAGCGGTGCTGATCGTCGCCGGGGCGCTGGCGTGGCCGGCCTGGCCGCAGTCGGGCCTGGTCGCCGGGTTGCTGGTGCTGCTGGGCCTGGGCTGGGCGGTGGTGCTGGCCTGGCGCGTCAGCCGGACGGGCGGCCCGAACGGCCCCGCGTTGAGCAACCGGTTGGCCGCGGTGCTGGTCAGTCTGGCGGCCCCGGCGGCAGCGCTGTTCCTGGCCCCCGCGGGCGCCGCCCTGAGCAGCGCTGCGCCGCTGCACTGGCCGCTGGCCGGGGACGCGGTGCCGGAGGACGCCGCGCAGTTGCTGGCACAGGCGCTGCCGGGCAGCGGCGGGCTGGAGTTGCGCGGCTTTTACCGGCAGGACCTCGAACAGTGGGCGTGGCCGACGGTGTGGCTGGCGCTGTCGTTGACGGCGTGGGGGCTGTGGAGTTGCGTTCGCCGCGGCTTCAAGGAAGCGGGGCGACGCCGGCCGCCGCTGGCGTGGCTGCTGCTGCTGTTCGCGCTGCTGGAACTGGCGTGCATGACGCTCCACGCAGCAACGCAATTCTTGCCGCTGGCGTCGCTGGCGGTGCTGCTGGCGGTCTTCGGCGTCGGCGACGTGGCGCGCAGCATCGGCGAGGGCCTGGTCCTGGAGCCGCCTGGGGAGCGCCAGTCGGTGTAGAGCGTTCCCTGCACGGTTCGCGCACGGTGGTGGACGGCGGGCACAACCTGACATCGAGCGGCTTGATCTGCCCCAGCAAGGGAGCCAAGGGAGCCAACTTTTTCATACGTCGAGATCCGACCCCTCTGGGTTGTGCCGGGCGTTGCCAGTGTTTGCAAGGGGTTCTTCGTTTCCGCGAGCCCCGGATTGATCCCCTTGCAGTCCGTGACGCACTGCGAGCGCCCAGATCGGCCTCGAATCAGCGCCCTCGTTGCCAGGTTGGGGTTTGGGAACGAGTAGCAAGTGGCGTTTCCTCCAGGCGTGGATAACGAATGGCCTGGAGCGCCCTGCTGGGCCGGCACCATTTCCAGCCGGCTGACACGGATGATCTGCATTAAGAGCGGCTCGGATCAGTGAATCGTTCATGATGTCAAGATTGATCGGTGGCCGCAGAAGTTGCGCCTCGATCTGGGAGTAGATGTAGTCAGCAACTTCGTTGTCGCTCGAGGGAGAGTCAATGAAATCAACGTCGAGTTGAATAGACGTTATCAGAAATAGTAATTCCGTTACCTTTGTAACCGGAACATTGTTCGGGGCGTCAAGGACGGCAAAGAAAAAAGGGCCATTCACCCACAGGGGATGAATGGCCCTTTTCGTCTACCCGGCATTTCACGCCATGATCGCCCGATTCACCGTCCCGGACACATCCGTTAGCCGGAAGTCACGGCCGCTGTAACGGTACGTCAGCCGCTCGTGCTCGATGCCCATCAGGTGCAGCATGGTCGCGTGCAGGTCGTGAACGTGCATCCGCCCTTCCGCCGCGGCGAAGCCGAACTCGTCGCTGCTGCCATAGGCCATGCCGCCCTTGACGCCGCCGCCGGCCAGCCACACCGAGAAGCCGTGGTTGTTGTGGTCGCGGCCGCGCGCCCCCTCCGACGTCGGCGTCCGGCCGAACTCGCCGCCCCACAGCACCAGCGTGTCTTCCAGCAGCCCCGACCGCTTCAGGTCCGTCAGCAGCGCCGCGATCGGTTGATCGACGGTGCGGGCGTTGTTGCGGTGGTTGGCGATGTCGCCGTGATCGTCCCACGGTTGGCCCGAACCCGTGAAAATCTGCACCACACGCACGCCACGCTCCGCCAGCCGCCGCGCCGCCAGGCAGGCATTGCCGAACGGCGTGGTGCCGTACAGCTGCCGCGTCGTCTGCGGCTCGCGCGCCAGGTCGAACACCTCCTGCGCCTCGAATTGCATACGGAAGGCCATCTCCATCGACTGGATGCGCGCCTCCAGTGGGTTGTCGTGGCCGCCGCGCCGCTCCAGGTGCGCCTCGTTCAGCCGCCGCATCAGCTCCACCTGCTGCCGCTGCGAATTGGGGCCGAGGTTGCCGCTGGTCAGGTTCGGCAGCACGCTGCGCGGGTTCATGTTGCTGTTGTTGATGTGCGCGCCCTGGTAGATGCCGGGCAGGAAGCTGTTGCTCCACAGCGCCGGACCCACCACCGGGTGCCCCGGGCACAGCACGACGAAGCCGGGCAGGTTCTGGTTCTCCGTGCCCAGGCCGTAGGTCAGCCACGAGCCGAAACTCGGCCGTACCGGCTGCGTGTCGCCGCAGGTCATCATCAACAGCGACGGCTCGTGGTTCGGCACATTGGTGTACATCGAGCGGATCACGCACAGGTCGTCCGCGTGCCGGGCCACCTGCGGGAAGATTTCGCTGATTTCCAGCCCGGACTGGCCGTGGCGACGGAAGCGGAACGGCGACATCATCAGGCCGGCGGTGGCGCGCTCGGTACTGCGGTTGGCCGTCGGCGGCCGCTGGCCGTTGTGGCGCGTCAGGGCCGGCTTCGGGTCAAAGGTATCGACCTGGCTGGGACCGCCGTTCATGAACAGGTGGATGATGCGCTTTGCGCGCGGCCGGAAGTGCGGCGGCTTCGGCGCCAGCGGATTGGTCGGCTGCGTGGCCGCGGCGTCTTGCTCGGCGAGCAGGCCAGCCAGGCCGAGCACGCCCAGACCGGTGCCCATGCGCTGCAACATCGCACGACGGCTGATCGGGGCGGCGGAGAACAGGGGTTGCATGGCGGACACTCCTGGGTACGGTGTTTCTCCTCTCGCCCCTTCAGGGGGAGCGGGGTCAGATTCAATCGATGTACATGAACTCGTTGCTGCCGAGCAGCACCTGCGCCAGCCGCTCCCAGCGGGTCAGGCGGTTGCTGGCCTGCTCCGTCGGGTCGTCGCGGCCGGCCAGGAACTCCAGGCACGCGCGGACCTCGCCGGCTTCCGCGGCCCGGCCGTAGGCCAGCTGGAAGGCCCGCTGCACCCGCGCCTCGTCGGTGGCGGCGTCCTTGGCCGCGCGCCGCCAGGGCCTTCGCCAGCTCGATCACGAACGGGCTGTTCAGCACGAACAACTGCTGCTGCGGCACCGTCGTCTCGTTGCGCTTCGCGCTGGTGATGTTCGGGTCGGGGAAGTCGAACAACCGCAGCAGCTGGTTCAGGTCGTTGCGGCTGATGCGGGCGTACACGGTGCGGCGGAAGTTGCTCGACGCGGACAGGTTCAGCGTTGGGCCGCCCAGCTTGGGGTCGAGCTTGCCGCTGACCGCCAGCATCGCATCACGCCACGCCTCAATGTCCAGCCGGCGGCGGTTCATGCGCCACAGCCAGCGGTTGTCGCCGTCCTTGCTGAAATTCTGCTCGTCCTGGGCGTTGCCCAGCTGGTACACCGCGGACAACATGATTTCCTTGTGCAGCGTCTTGAGCGACCAGCCCGACTCGACCAGGCGGCAGGCCAGGTAATCCAGCAGTTCGGGGTGCGTCGGCCGGTCGCCGAGCTTGCCGAAGTTGCTGGGCGTGCCGACCAGGGCGCGGCCGAAATGGTTCTGCCAGATGCGGTTGACAATGACACGCGCTGTCAGCGGGTTGTCCTTGCTGGCGATGGCCTCGGCCAGTTCCAGCCGGCCGCTGCCCTGCTTGAACGGCGGCGGGTTGTCGCCGGCCAGGGCGTGCAGGAACCTGCGCGGCGCCTCCTCGCCGAGGGTGGCCGGGTTGCCACGCACGAACACCTTCATGTTGCCCACGTTCGCTTCCGCCAGGCAGTGGGCGTACGGCAGCGGCTTCGCGGCTTCGTCCTTTTGTAGCGTCGCCAGTTCGGTCTTCACCCGCGTCAACTTCTGCTTCTGCGCGTCGGTCATCTTGCCAAGCGCGTCTTTTTCCGACAGCGTGAACAGGCCCTTGTCGCCGAACAGGTCCTGCAGCATCTTGTTCTTGGTCTTTTTGAGATCCTTCTTGTGATCGGCCAGAAGGCCCTGCACCTTCTTCTGGAACGCCGCGGCCACGGCGACGGCCCTGTCCTCCTGGGCGGCGGTGAGCTTCTTCAACTCGGCCAGGCCGGTCTGTGCGGTGGCCTTGCCCAGATACTTCACGCAGCGGTTCAGCATGCCGGCGTCGAGCTTATCCTGCTTCGCCTGAGCGTTGATCGACCACTTCGACTCGGTCTGCTTGCGCAGCTGGAACTTCCAGGCGGCGACCAGGTAGCGGGCCAGCTCGCCGGCCAGCGGCTCCGCCAGCAACCGCTGCCGTTCACCGTCCAGTTCCTTTAACCGCCCCTGAACCTTGCTGAAGCGCTCCTGCAACTGCTTCGGTGCCAGCGTCAGGTCGCTGAGTTTGCTGCTACGGAAGACGCCCGCCAGCGAGTAGTAATCCTGCGTTGGGATCGGGTCGAACTTGTGGTTGTGGCAGCGGGCGCAACTGACCGTCAGGCCGAGGAAGCCGCGCGTCAGCGTATCCACACGGTCGTCCAGTTCGTCGGCCGCGGCCTTGGCGGCGTCGGTGTTTTTGTAATACTGGGCGCCCAGGCCGAAGAAGCCGAGCGCCGGCAGGTGCTTGACCCGGCCCGCGTCGTCCTTCTCGATCAGGTCGGCAGCGATCTGCAACTTCACGAAGCGATCGTAGGGCATGTCCTCGTTCAGCGCGTTGATGACCCAGTCGCGGTAGCGCCAGGCGTTGGTGTTTGGCTTGACGGCGAAGGTGTGGGCCTGGTCCTCAGCGTAGCGAGCCACGTCGAGCCAGTAGCGGCCCCAACGCTCGCCGTAGTGCGGCGACGCCAGCAGGTGGTCGATGACCTTCGCGAACGCCTGCGGCGACTGGTCGTTGACGAAGGCGGCCACTTCTTCGGGCGACGGCGGCAGACCGATCAGGTCGAAGTACGCCCGGCGGATGAGTTCACGGCGGCCGGCTGGCGCGACCGGCTTCAGGCCCTCCGCCTCCAGTTTGACGAGGACGAAGGCGTCAATCGGCGTGCGCACCCAGGCGGCGTTCTGCACTTTCGGCGCGGCGGGCTTGTGCGGCGGCTGGAACGCCCAGAATTTGCGCGCCGCGTTCCAGTCGATGCCCTGGGCGACCGCCGCGGGCTTGCCGTCGCGCGGGTCGGGGCGCCCATGTTCACCCATTTGGCGAAGTCGGCGACGACCTGCGGCGGCAATTTGCCCTTGGGCGGCATTTTCAGATCGCCCTGGTGGCGCAGCGCCTTGACGATCAGGCTCTGGTCCGCCTTGCCGGGCACGAGGGCCGGGCCACTATCGCCGCCCTTGAGCACGGCGTCTTTGCTGTCGAGGCGCAACTCGCCGCGCTGCTTTTTCGGGCCGTGGCACTGGTAGCAGTGCTCGACCAGGACAGGACGAATCCTGGCTTCAAAGAAGGCGACGCCATCGCGGGGGTCGTCGGCGACGGCCCGCGGCACGGCGACAGCAGTGATGCAAAGAACAAGTGCCCAGTGTCTCATGAGTCATCCCTGGTGGCGGGGGCGGGACCGTGATGCCGCCCGGGAGGAAGCGGCAGGAACCATCCCGATGGTTCGGGCAGGCAGGTTGTCGTGCGGTAAAGTTGGTGTGGGTGCTGTTGTTAGCACAACGCCCCACACTTCCTCTCAAATTACAACCCCGGCAGGGAGATTGCAACTTTTTTCAGGACAAAAAATGGCGAGCCGGATAATCGGGGGGTGCCGCCGGTGCGGAAAAAAAGGGACGTCGGCGCACGAGTCTGGCCGCTGGCGGCATTCGGCTCTCGCAAGAGCCACCTCTGCAAGGGCATAATGAGGGGAAGGGGTTGCCGCGGTCGGCTTCACTAGAACACCAGGGGGGATTGACAGATGCACACCATCGGTCGCGGGGCGCTGGCGGCGAGTTTGACGCTGGCGGCGGTCGCGCTGGGCACGGCGGCGGCACGGGCTCAGCTCTTTCAACCGCACGGCGGCGGCATTGGCCAGCAGTATTTTCCCACGGCCGGCAATCGCGTGATGACCATGTACAATGGTCAGGCGATTCCTTCCTTCCAGAGCCTCAACGCCAACCGCAACCCGTATCTCATCCCGGGTTCATCGCTGCCACCGTGGGCGACGAACCAGAACGTCTTCAACCCCATGAACTCCCAACTGATGACGCCCCCGTTCAACTACAATTCGATGTATTACCCAGGCCCGTACTATCCTGGCCCGATCAACCCCACGCCTTACAATCCGTTTGCGTATAACCCATACAACCAGAATCTGTTTGCCCCGAACTACCCGATGTTCAACCCCAACCTGCCAATCGGGCCGTACAACCCGGGCTTCAACCCCTATGCCTGGCCGCGGAACAACAACGGGTTGTTGAGCCCATTCGGCGGGTTCTGAGCGCTCTGTCTGCCGCTTGTCGTGAGGCAGGCTTTCCAGCTTGCCGGTCCCTCGGCAGACAGGAATGTCTGCTCCACGACAATATGCCTAGCACAAAATCTCGCGCACCACCTCACCGCTCACGTCGGTCAGGCGGAAGTCACGGCCCTGGAAGCGAACCGTCAGCCGGCGGTGGTCAATACCCAGCAGATGCAGCATCGTCGCGTGCAGGTCGTGGACCGGCAGCACCTGCTCGACGGCGTTGTAGCCCAGTTCGTCCGTGGCGCCGTGCGTGACCCCGCCCTTGACGCCGCCGCCGGCCAGCCAGATGGAAAACCCCTTGATGTGATGGTCGCGGCCGTTGCCCTGCGCCATCGGCGTGCGGCCGAACTCGCAGCCAAACACCACCAGTGTCTCGTCGAGCATACCGCGCTGCTTCAGGTCGCGAATGAGTGCCGCCGCCCCGCGGTCCACTTCACTGGCGCTGCCGCGGATGCCGTCGCGGATGCCGCCGTGGTGGTCCCAGCCACGGTGGTACAGCTGCACGAAGCGGACGCCGCGCTCCGCCATGCGCCGCGCCAGCAGGCAGTTGGCCGCGAAGGAGCCGTCGGCGCCGCGGGTGCCGTACAGGTCCAGCACACGCTGCGGCTCGTCGGCCAGGTTCATCAGCTGCGGCACACTGGTCTGCATGCGAAAGGCCATCTCGTACTGGGCGATGCGGGTGCCGATCTCGGGGTCGTCCACGGCCCGGTCGTGCAGGCGGTTGAGCTGCTGCACCGCGTCCACCACGTCGCGCTGCTGCTCGGCGCCGACGCCGCGCGGGTTGGTGACGTACAGCACCGGTTCGCCAGCGGAGCGGAATTCGATGCCCTGAAAGCGGCTGGGCAGGAAGCCGCTGTGCCACTGGCGGGCGGCGATTGGCTGGGCCTGACCGAAGCGGCCGAGCGAGGTCAGCACGACGAAGCCGGGCAGGTTGTCGGATTCGCTGCCGAGGCCGTAGTTGAGCCACGCGCCCATCGCCGGCCGGCCGGCGATGGTCGAGCCGGTGTTCATGAACGTGTGGGCCGGATCGTGGTTGATGGCCTCGGTCTTCATCGAACGGATGATGCACAGGTCGTCCGCGACGGTCGCCAGGTGCGGAAAGATGCTGGAAATTTCCTGGCCGGAGCGGCCACAGCGCCTGAAGGGGTGCTGCGGCGCGAAGCAGGTGAGGCGCTGGCCCTGCAGCTGAGCGATGGGCTGGCCGCGCGTGTACGACTCGGGCATGGGCTGGCCGTGCAGCTGGGCCAGGCGTGGTTTGTGGTCGAAGGTTTCCAGGTGCGACATGCCGCCGGCCATGTACAGCCAGATAACGCGCTTCGCCCGCGGGGCGTGGTGCAGCGGTCGGACGACGCCCGGCCAGCGCGGCACCTCGGGGTGCTGCGCGGCGTCCTGGGCGCGGAGCAGGTCGGGCCGGAGCAGCGTCGCCAGGGCGGTCAGGCCGAGGCCGCCGGCCATCGACTGGCTGAGGAAGGTGCGGCGGTGGATGTTGTCGATCAAGTTCATGGGTTCATCCCCAGCGAGTTTGAGCAACCAGCCCATCTGCGGGCGCGGTCAGCCCTGGTAGAAGCCTGTGCCAACGTGGCAACCGATTACACCCGCGTAGTGCAAATCATGTTCATCCTGTTTCGACGCGACCGGCTTGACGTTACCGTCCGGGAGCACCTGCTCCATGGGTAACAGCACCGTGTAGCGCCAGACCGCAGACCAGTTGCCGACGTTCGGTACAAGCCAGGGGAAGGCGTACGGCCGGAGTGCTTCAGGGTTGAATGGGCGCGGGGGGCTCACGGGGGACGTACCTCGTTATATCGGTGTAGGGGATGCCGGCTTGATCCAGCGCTCTCACGTGTTCGTCTTCGACCACCATTTTGAAGTCAGGCAGCCCGACGCGCATCCGGGGCACCTCCGACAGGGCCCCCACGGCCTGGATGTACTCCTCCCTGCCTGGGAACTGAATCACATGGGTTGCCATATTTTCCCCCTCGAAAGAGTCTGCTTCGACGGACCGTTACCGCCGTCGAAATGATTTTAACACTTCATCAGCCGATACACCAGAAGCACCAGTTCCTCACTCCCGCGTGATCGTCTCGTGCAAATTCAGCACCACGCGCGTCACCGACGTCCACGCCGCCAGCTCCGCCGCCGACAGGTCCGGCGCCGCCGGCCGGTCGCCGACGCGCAGCAGTTCCGCCGCCGCCTTCGGATTCTTCTGGTAGCGCTGCAGGTGCTGCTCGACCAGCGCCCGCAGCAACCGCACTTCCGCTTCCGCCGCCGGCCGCCCCAGCGCCAGCCGAAACGCATGGTGGATGCGCCCGTCCGTCGTCTTGCCGCCGTCGCGCAGGACGCGCTCCGCGAAGACGCGGGCCGCCTCGACGTAGATTGGATCGTTGAGCAGCACCAGTGCCTGCTGCGGCGTGTTGGAGCGCGGCCGCTCCACTGTACACTCCTCGCGCGTCGGCGCATCAAAGGCCAGCAGGCTCGGGTGCAGGAACGTACGGCACCAGTAGCTATATAACCCCCGCCGATACAGATCCTCACCCTTGTCGTTCTGGTACTCGCGCGTCGGGAAGTTCAGGTGCTTCCAGTAGCCCGGCGGCTGGTACGGCCGCACACTACGGCCGCCGATCTTCGGCACCAGCAGGCCGCTGACCGTCAGAGCGTTGTCGCGCACCATCTCGGCGTCGAGGCGGAAGCGGGCCTGCCGTGCCAGCAGCTGGTTGTACGGATCGCGCTGTCGCAACGCCGGGCTGACCTGCGACGATTGCTGATAGGTTTTCGACATCACGATCAGCTTCAACGTCCGCCGCACGTCCCAGCCGGACGCGCGAAACTCCACCGCCAGCCAGTCGAGCAACTCGGGGTGCGTCGGCCAGGCCCCCTGTGAGCCGAAATCGTCCAGCGTCTTGACGAGGCCCTGACCGAACGTCAGCATCCACAGCCGGTTGACGAACACGCGCGCCGTCAACGGGTTTTCCGGCGCTACCAGCCAGCGCGCCAGGTCGAGCCGTGTCGGCCGCTCCTTCGTCCGCAGTGATCCGAACACCGCCGGCACTGCGGGGCCGACCACTTCCCCCGAATCGTCCAGCCAGTTGCCGCGCGGCAGCACCCGGATGGTGCGCGGCTTCACCGACATGGAGACGATGGTCTGCGGGATGTCGCGCATCAAGGCGTTCTTCTCGCCCTGCTGTTTCGTCAGCTCGGCTCGCCGTTTCTGCAACTCCGGCAGCGTCGCGCGGAAGTGATTCATCACGTCCTGCCTCTGCCTGGCGTTGCGCTTGCCCGGCTCGATGGACAGCACGGCGGCGATGTTTTTCGGCAATGCCTTCTTCGCCGCGGGTGTCAACCCCTGTTCCCACTGCCGCTGTTGCGCGTCCAGTTCCTGCGACGGCCCGGTCAGCAGCTTTTGCAGCGGCACAATGGCGGCGTCGAGTTTCTTGAGCCGCGCTTCCTGGGCGGGCGTTGCCAGTTTGACCTGCTCCTGCGGCCCGACTGCCGTTTCCTTGAGGTCCGCGAAGAAGGCGCCGAAACTGTAAAAGTCCTTCATGCTGACCGGATCGAACTTGTGGTTGTGGCACTCGGCACAGCCCATCGTCAGGCCCATGAAAATGACGGCGGTGTTGCGCACCCGATCCGCGAAATACTTGGCGAGGTACTCCTTCGGCTGAGCGCCGCCCTCGCGCGTCGTCATCAGCAAATGGTTGAAGCCGGACGCGATCTTCTGCGGCACCGTCGGGTTCGGCAGCAGGTCGCCGGCCAACTGCTCCAGCGTGAACTGATCGAAGCGCTTGTTGTCATTGAACGCCCGGATGACGTAATCGCGGTACGGGGCGATGTCGCGGTGGTTGTCGCCGTGAATGCCGGTCGTGTCAGCGTAGCGCACCAGGTCCAGCCAGTACATCGCCAGCCGTTCACCGTGGTGCGGCGACGCCAGCAGCCGGTCCACAACGCGCTCGTAAGCGTCCGGCGACTGGTCGGCCAGGAAGGCGTCCACCTCCGCGGGTGTCGGCGGCAGGCCGGTCAGGTCGAAGCTGAGACGGCGCAGAAGCGTGCGGCGGTCCGCGCTGGGCGACGGCTTCAGCCCCACTTGCTCCAGTCGGGCGAGGATGAAGTGATCGATTGGGTTGCCCGGCCAGCTTTTATCCTGGACGGCGGGCACAGCCGACCGCGTGACGGGCAGCAGCGACCAGTGGCCCTGATACTTCGCGCCTGCTCGATCCAGCTGCGGATGAGGTCGATGTCCCGGGCGGCCAGCTGCTTGTGCGACTGCGCCGGCGGCATACGTTCGCGGGCGTTTTTTGCGGTGATGCGGCGGTACAGTTCGCTGTCCTGTGGCTTGCCGGGCACGACCGCATGATAACCGCCGCGGTCCGCAAAGGCGCCCTCCTCCGTGTCGAGTCGGAACTTGGCCTTGCGCAGGTTCCGGTCCGGGCCGTGACAGGCGAAGCAGTTATTCGACAGGATGGGGCGGATGTCGCGGTTGAAATCGACCCGCTTGCCCTTCGAGCCGCCGGCGCGAGTGTCGGCGGTCAGGGCGGCCAGAGTGAGCAGGGACAGAACGACGAGGTGGGAGCGTGAGCGCGGCATCGGAACCCTCCGGCGGGAAGCGCGTGCGGATGTAGTCGATGGATTTAAGGTAACCGATGGGGCAGGGAGGCTCAAGCTATTAAATGGGGCGGGCCCTCCTCCGCCTTGATTCATCGGTTCGCGCAGGCCCCGCGCGAACCGATGAATCAAGGCGAACAGGGCCGGTGACGTGTTAGCGTCCGCCGGCGACCACCGGCCGCGAGCGCAGCAGTTCCTCGATCTGTTTGAGCTTGCTGCTGACGAACAGCACGTTGGGCAGGGGGAACTCCTCGGGCCGTTGGCCGCCGGTCGTGACGATCAAATCGCCCGAGCCCATGCCCAAAATCCAGTGCCGGAAGATGTCGTCGCGCTGCTTGCGCACCGACAGGTTGGTCGCGTCGTGGACGTGCTCGCCGTCGCCGATCTCCAGGCAGTAGCGAATCTGGCCGGGCGAGAAAATCATGTACGTCTTGGGGTCGAAGAACAGCAGCGCCACCAGCCAGAGGATGAACAGCGCGACGGACACGAAAAAGTAGCCGCCCATGCTGATGCGGATGTCCAGCAGCCCCACCAGGGCAAAAATATCATCCCAGACGCGGAACACCGACAGCAGCGTGGCGCCCAGGATGATGACCACGATCACCAGCACCGACCACAGGCCGCGCAGCGCCACGTTCGTGATAAAGATCACCAGCAGTAGCACTGTCAGGAAAACGACACCTGGCCCCGCCGAGTTGGCGACGTGTTGGTGCGGCGTTTTCATGGTCTTGCCCTTGGGCGCGAACAACACCGAACGGTCCTTGATGTCTTCCGCGCCGACGTCCAGTTTGACCCGGACTTCCTGATCCTTGCCCAGGTTGAAGCCGACTTCCTGTCCGGCCATGGTCTTGTCGGGCACCACGGCCAGCATGGTGCCGTGCATCCAGGTGATGACGCCCATCAACAGGCCGACGGCCCAGACCGGCCACCAGTAAACCAACTGCGAATGGCTGATCACCTTCAACTCTTGTTTCGGGGCCGCGACGGAGGCGACTTGGGGTGTGGCTGTGGACATCAGTGCGCTTGCCTTCCAAAGAGGTTGAAGATGGGTCGCGGGTCGTTGCCCTGTTGCGCGCCCGGCCGGCGCGCAACAGGGCAATTATTACTCCCACAAGGTAAAGGCGTTCGGCCGGCGTGTCAAGCAGGCTGGCGCGTCCGCCGCTGACGGCGTGCGACCCGGCGCGCCACAACCGCGCCAGGCCGCACGCCCGAAACGTCATTGCGCGGTCGAAACCACTTGCCGCTCCTGCAACCGCTTCTCGATCTCGCGCACCCGGCGGCTGACCTGGAGCACATTGTGCAGTTCGATGTGCTCCTTGCCCTGCGGCCGGATAATCAAATCCCCCGAGCCGAAACCCAGGATGTAGTGGCGGAAGATGTCGCTGCGCTGCTTCTGAAAGACGATGCCGGTGGTGTCGTAAGCCGTCTCGCCGCCGCCGATCTCCAGGTGGACGCGCACCTGGCCCGGTGTGAAGATCATGTAGAACTGGCGGTCGAAGAAGAAGAAGTTGATTAGCCACAGGATCATCAGGGCGGTCGAGAGCAGAATGTAGCCGCCCAGGTTGATGTGCGTCGTCAGCACGCGGCCGCTGCCGCGGAAGACGTAATCCCACAGCCCCGCCTGTGCCATGATAACCGAGCCCAGGATGATCACGACCAGGACGATGATCGACCACAGGCCGCGCAACGGTACGTTGGTGATGATGATGACCATCAGCAGCACCAGTATGAAAATGGCGCCGACGAGCCGGTGGTTGTGCATGGCCGGCGGATGGTAGACCCAGTCGCCTTTCAGCTGGTCCCACTTGTACAGCGTTTGCAGTTTGCCAGTCTTTGGGTCGTAGTCATCCTTCGGCACGAGGACGGCCTGGAAGTTCTTTGCCGGGTATTTTTTCTCGAACGCTTCCCGCTGTTTAGCGTCCATGCCCTCCAGATTGAACTCGGCCTTCTCCACGGTGACGATCTTTGAGTCGTCGGGGAAGAAGACGGCGTGGGTGTTGTTGAAATAGGTCAGGGCGGCCATGACGTAGCCGGTCACCCACACCGGCCACCAGTAGAACAGCGTCGAGTGGCTGATGATGACGATCTCGTCCTCCCGGCCGCGGGCGAACAGCAGGTAGCCGATGAACGTGCCCAGGCGGCCGCGCTTTTTGGGCTTCGGCGGCGCCGGGGGCGTGAACACGCCGGGCTGCGACGTGGGCGTCGGAGCAGCCTGGGGGGAGTCGGTGGGGAGCGGGTTGTCAGGCATGGTGGTTGGCACCTGGAGCGTGAAGGGCCGTCCACCCCCGGCCCACGATTGGCAGCCGGAAGGTCGGTCCCGCAGAGTTATTCGCCGCCGCAGGGCCGATCTTTGCGCGGGCGGTCGGCGCACCTGCTTTGGTGCCAAGGCTATTGGCGCCCGTCGCGCGCGTCAAGCGACCACCGCATATGGCAGACAGGAATGTCTGCCCCACATCACAGGTCCAGCTTCACCTTCTCGATCTTGGGCTGCACGAACGGCGTCACGTCCACGTTGACGCGAAAGCTCTGGTGGCAACTGTTGCAGACGGCGCCGACCTTGATGAGGCTGGCTCGGCCGCGCTCGAAGTCGCGCGCGCCGACCAACACGGCCAGGTCCTTGGCGGCGTCGCGCAGCGCCATGCTCTTCTCGAACCACACGGCCTGGCCCTGGTTCTTCGGCGGCCGCAGCATCAGTAGATTGGCCGTCTCCGCCAGTAGCAGGGCCTGACCGCGGGCGAACTGCCAGGCCTTGTCCTCGTTGGGCCGCGCCGTCAGCAGCCGTTCCAGGCCACGAAAGTTCGTGTGAGCCACGCCCTCCATGATGAGCCGCGTCTCGGCAATCGGCTCCAGTCGCGGGATCACCTTGATGCCGGTGGTCTGCACCTTCGACTGGCCGGGCTGCAACGGCGCCTTGATCATCTCCGGCTTCTGCTTCGGCAGCTGATACTGCGGCTCGGCGCGCGTTACGGCCAGCAAGGCCAGCGTTAACGGCAGCGCCAGCCAGAGGCCGCGCCGCGTAATCGTCATGCCCGTCATGGTTGGGGGCCCTCGGAGGGTTTGGCGTCCGCCGCGGGCACCTGCACCTGAATGGCGCCGTCCGCCACGCGCACGGGGTAGCAGCCGATCTTGATCTTGCTATAGTCCGCCCAGGTGCCGTCCGCCAGGCGGAAGCGCCAGGCGTGCCACGGACAGGTGACGACGCCGTTCTCGACGTAACCACCGGCCAGCGACGCGCCCATGTGCGGGCACAGGTCGTCCACGGCGAAATAGCGGCCCTGCTCCAGGAAGACCGCGATCAGTTTGCCGTTGACCTCGAACGTGCGGCCCTCGCCCTCGGCCACGTCGCCGACCTCGCCCACCGTCTGAAACTCGCTCATGCAACATCTCCCTGCCGGCGGTGCGCTTCTTCGTTCGTAGTTCCGCCTTCAGGCGGTCTTCACCTTGCTTGCGCGGAAACCGGCGAACCCGCGGAATCCCCTCTGGACCGCCGGCCGCGCGCCTGTCATGATTATATCCCTTCTCCCCTCGCAATGCCGGCACCAGGAGATCCCATCATGCTGGAAATCGAAATCAAGTACCGTGTTCCCGGCTTTGACACTATGGAGCGCCGGCTGGCCGCCTGGGGGGCGGCGCCGGCGGCGCCGATCGAGGAAGAGGACCACTACTTCAACGCGCCCGACCGGGACTTCAGCCGAACCGACGAGGTGCTGCGGCTGCGGCGCATCGACGCCGAGAATCGCATCACCTACAAGGGCAGCAAGCGTACCGCCGGCACCGGCAGCGTCGCCAAGCAGCGCACGGAGATCGAAATCCCCTTCGAGGACGGCCCCGAGGCGGTGGCACGGTTCCGCGAACTGCTGACGCACCTGGGCTACCGGCCGACGGCGGTGGTGCGCAAGTCACGGCGGATCGTCCGGCTGACGCGCGACCATTTCGCCCTGGAGGTGTGTTTGGACGAGGTGGAGGGGCTGGGCAATTTCGTCGAGGTGGAGATCGTGGCGGCGGAGGAGCAGGCCGCGGCGGCGGAGCGGGTGTTGCAGGATGTGAGTGCGGCGCTGGGCCTGACGGCGGTGGAGCCGCGGGCGTATTTGACGATGGTGCTGGGCGGTATTTCGTAGTGCCGGCGGGCCGCCGGCACGGGGAGCGCGTGCAAGCGGGCCTCTGCACCACGGTGGACAGGGGGTTCGAGCCATGTGGATTCGATTGTGGTCGCTGGGGTTGCTGCTCGCCGGACTGGCGTGCTGGTGCGGGGCCGGGGCGGCGCAGAATGGGGACAAGCAGGAGCTGCCGCCGCACATGGTCGATCTGCCGGCGGACCAGCCGCTGGACAAATTGCTGGAGCATGTCCGCAAAACTGGTCTGCGTGTCGAGGACCGCCGCCGTGACAGGACCCCGGTGATCGTGAAAGGCGGCCTCAAGGGCGCGACGTTCTGGCAGGCAGTCGATGCCATCGCCAAACAGGCGAACCTCCGCGTCAACCTGTATCAACCGGACGGGGTGGTTGCCCTGGTCGAGGGGCCGTATCGGCAGGTGCCGAGCAATTACAGCGGCCCGTTTCGGACCGCCCTCAAACGGCTCACCGTCATTGACGACCTGGAGTCTGGCCAGCGCACCTGTGTGCTGAGCATGGACCTCGCCTGGGAGCCAGGGCTGCACCCGATCCGGGTCGGTGTCGGCCCAGCGGAGGCGGAGTTCGGAACGAGACAAGCGGTGGCGAGGGCGAAAATCCCCGGCGGCGAGTCGTTTTCCGTGATCGACCAGCCGGCGGTCGAGGTCGAGCTACGCTGCCCCTGTCCGCACCGCGCCGACCAGGCCCTCGAATTGCTGAAAGGTCACTTCACCGTCATCGTGCCGACAAAAATGCTGACGTTCACCTTCGACAAACTCAAGCCGGAGGCGCCGCCGGTCAAGGAAACGAAGGAGAGCGTCAGCGTGCGCGTCGAGGACATCAAGGTTGATGGGGACGACTGGACGGTCGATGTGAAGATCGACAACCCACCGGGCGGACCGAAGTTCGAGAGCTATCAGTTGGCCGCCGGGGCTTCGTGGATCAGCTACAACTCGATCGCGCTGATAAAAAAAACCATCAATGGCAAGGTCACGCAGCGGCTGCGGGCGGCGCCGGAGGATTTTGAGGACGTGAAGTTGACCTCGGCACACGCACACCTGCGCTACCACTTCACGAAAAAAGCGAACCCGGGCGTCAAGTTCGGCGAGGTCGGCGACTGGCGGCTGGTGTACCGCACGCCGGGGCGCATGGTGGAACTGAAAGTGCCCTACGGCTTCAAGGGTGTGCCCTTGCCGTGAATGCTACCTCTCTACGTGGGGCAGCCTTTCCAGCCTACCGGTCTCCTGGCAGGCTGGAAAGCCTGCCCCACATGAAGCGACAATCCCAAGAAAAAAGACCTCCAAATTCCTTCACTGCAGCCAGGTGAACAGCAGGTCGCACAGGATCAGCACGACCAGCAAGATCATGCTGCCGATCCAGAACGCCAGGGCGAAGCGATCGCCCGAATCCGGGCGACTGTCGGCGGTCGGCGCGGACGCCGGGGCCTTCGAGGTGTACTCGGCGGGTGGTGCGGCATGGATAGGTTCGTTGACGGCGGCCATGGGACTATCCTCCAGGGGCGGGCGCAGTCGCTGGGCGAGGGAGAGCAAAGCAATCGCAGTGCCAACGCGCCGGGCCTGAAAAAACCGCGGCGCCAACGCGGCCCCGGCCTGTTGTAGCTGTGCGGTTGCGGGACAGCGGTGTGCGGAAGCGCGCCGCGCCGCTCACGCCTGGCCCGGCGATTTTCGGCCGAAACCACCAGTCCGAACGTGCGCGGCTGCTGCAAATCACACAACCGGCTCACGATTTGCTCCGTGTTCTCTCAAGCCCGGTTCCCGCCCTTTTTGGAGGTTCTTCCCATGCGACGCTTCTTCCCGCTTGTGCTCGGCCTGCTGCTGCTCGGCCTGTGTGCCCCCGCCGCGACGCCTGCCCCGCAGCCGAAAGTCAACAAGATCATGATGGAAAAGCTCAAGTCCTCACAGGCCCTGCTCGCCGGCATCGCCACCTCCGACTTCAACCGCATCAGCAGCAATGCCGATGAGCTGATCCAGTTGACCAAGCGCGAGGAGTGGCAGGTCATCAAGACGCCGCGCTATGTGATGTACAGCAACGAATTCCGCCGCACCGCCGAAAACATCATCCAGAAGGCCAAGGCCAAGAACATCGACGGCGTGACGCTCGCGTACTTCGAGATGACCATGAGCTGCGTCCGCTGCCACCAGTACGTCCGCGAGGTCCGCGAGGCCCGGCTGCAGGACAGCCGTTCCGTGGACCTGGCCATGCGGTCGCCGCACTGAGACGGTTGTGGTTGCCCGGCGGGCATGGCATAATGGCTGTGCTCGCCCGGCAACCTCTCCCGGAGTCTTCGCCTCGCGAAGTTCACCATGTCCCCAATGAAACTGCTGATCGTCGATGACGACGACATCCTGCGGCAGATGCTGGGCCGCCGCTTTGAACGCTCCGGCCTGCGCGTGACCGAGGCCGCCAGCGCCGCCGAGGCCCTGGCCAGGGCCGAGCAGGCCCGCCCCGACGTGGCGCTGCTCGATCTGCACCTGCCGGACATGAGCGGTGTCGAACTGCTGGGCAAGCTCAAGGAACTCCTGCCGATACTGGAGGTGGTGATGCTGACGGCGCACGGCAGCATCGAGACCGCCATCCAGGCCATGCGCGCGGCGCCTACGACTACCTCACCAAACCACTGCAACAGGGCGAACTGGAAATCCACCTGGAAAAAGCCTACGAAAAGGCGGCGCTGGCGCGGCGCGAGCAGCAATGGCGCGAGCAGATCAAGGCGCAGTTCGAGTCCGACCGCTACCGCATGGTCGGGTCGAGCCCGGCGCTGAAGCGTGTGGTGCAGATGATCGAGAAGGTGGCGCCGACGGAGAGCACAGTGCTGATCCGCGGCGCCAGCGGTACCGGCAAGGAACTGGTGGCGCGGGCGCTGCACTTTAACAGCCGGCGCCGCGAGCGGCCGCTGGTGACGATCAACTGCGCCGCCCTGCAGGAGACACTGCTGGAGAGCGAACTGTTCGGCCACGAGAAGGGTTCTTTCACCGGGGCGACGCAGGCCAAGCAGGGGTTGATCGAGGTGGCCGAGGGCGGCACCCTGTTCATCGACGAGATCGCCGAGATGGCGCCGGGGTTGCAGGCGAAGTTGCTGCGCGTGCTGGAGAACGGCCACTACCGCCGCGTCGGCAGCACGCACGAGCAGCACGCCGACGTGCGCGTCGTGGCAGCCACCAACAAGAACCTCGAACAGGAGCAGAAGGAGGGCCGCTTCCGCGAGGATTTGTATTACCGCCTGAACGTCATCACGATCACGCTGCCGGCGCTGCGCGACCGGCCCGAGGACATCCCCGATCTGGTGAAACACTTCCTGACGACGCGGCATCTCGGCCCGAAGCCGTTCGAGATCGAGCCGGAGGCGCTGGCGGCGCTGAACCGCTACCCGTGGCCGGGCAACGTCCGCGAGCTGGCCAACGTCCTGGAGCGGGCGCAGATTCTGGCGGAGGGCCAGATGATCACGCTCGACGACTTGCCGGAGGCATTCGCGGAGGGCGTGCTCGCCGGGCCGGCCGCGGCACCGGCGCATCCGGAGCACCTGCGCGAGGTGGAGCGGCAGCACTTGCTGGAGGTGCTGCAGAAGCACCACAACAACAAGGTTCACACGGCGCGGGCGCTGGGCATCAGCCGGCGGGCGCTGTACCGGCTGCTGCGCAAGCATCACATCGGCGACGAAGCCGAGTCACGGACGTGAACGAGCGGGTTCACCACAAAGACACAAAGGGCACAAAGGAAAAGACAGGGAAAGACAGGAGATGGGAAGGGTTTGAAATCTTTCCTTTTCTGCCTTCCTTTGCCTTTTCCTTTGTGCCCTTTGTGGTGAACTTTCTTCTCTGGCGGCCGTTCCGCGAATCCTGTACAGTATAAAATACCGATGTTGCCGACATTGCGGCGGCACCAACGCCACCTCCGGCCCGCTCACGCCGACCCGGCCGCGGAGGGGCGGTTCGTTTTCCGGACGCCTGTGGGCGTACTTCGTGCAGGTCGGCGGCTCAAGGGACAGGTGCATTGTGGCCAAAGAAGAACACTACCAGGTACAGGGCAAGGTGATGCAGGCGCTGGCCAACACGCAGTTCCGCGTCAAACTGGACAACGGCCATGAAATCATCGCCCACATCGCGGGCAAGATGCGCAAGCACTTCATCCGCATTTTGCCGGGCGACATCGTGACCGTGGCGATCTCGCCATACGACCTGACCAAGGGGCGGATCACCTACCGCGGCCCGCTCAAGCAGGCCACCCAGGAAGCCACCGAGGCCGACGCCTGAGACGCCGGGACGCCGCGCCACCATTCCGCCAACCCACGTTCCGCCGCACGCCGTCGCCCCCCGCTCGACGCCCTTCGCAGGGATGGGCGTCCCCGCTCCCCCGGGTGGAACGGGGACGCCCATTTTTCTATCTTGTCCTTATTTCCGCCGATCGCGCTGCCCAGTTTCGTCCCGTGCGAGGCCCATCATGGCGATTCACACGCACTGCACCTGCGGCCAGGAAATCTGGGCCCACGACGATTTTGCCGGCCAACTCGTCCACTGTCCCAGGTGCAAACAGGTGCTCGCGCTCCCCGATCTGTCCAGTGCGGCCGAGCCAGTCCTGGAAGAGGAGGAGTCGTCCGAGCCCTTCCGGCAGTGTGAGGCGTCGGAGCCCATCCTGGGAGACGTGATGACCATCTCGGTCCAGGATGACGGGGCGGCCGAGCCCATCCTGGAGGACGAACCGGCTGAACCGATCCTGGAAGACAAGCAGGCCCCGTTCGCCTTCCACGGCGAGGACGCGATGTTGCCGGCGGAACGGATCGGCCTCAATGACGGCCTCCGCCGCGGCCGGCTGCGCAACGCCCTCGGCTTCGGGGCGGCGTGCGGGCCTGTCCGCAGCCTGGCGCTGGCGCCGGACTGCCGCTTCGCCCTGGCAGCCGTCGGCCCACTGCTGTTCCAGGCCGACCTGACCACCGGCCGGCACTACTTCCAGCTGCCGGCTCACCAGGCCGACATCACCGCCGTGGCCGTGTCACCGGACGGCCGCCACGCCGCGTCCGCCGACCGCGCCGGCCACATTTTGCTATGGGATCTGGCGACGCGGCGCGGCCTGCGCTGGCTGACGGGCCACACGAACAAGGTGGCAGCCCTGGCGTTCGCTCCGTCGGCGGCGTTTTTGGCCTCGGTCGGCGCCGATGCCTCGCTGCGCTTCTGGGAGGTCGAGACCGGCAAGGAACTGGTGCGCGTGTGGGACGACGCGCCCTTCACCAGGTTGGCGTATTCGCGGGACGGCAGCCACCTGTTGACCGGCAGCCGCGGCGGCGAAGTGAGCCTGTGGGACGTGCGGCGGGCCAAGCTGATCCAGGAGTTGGAGTCTCACTTCGACGAGCCGGTCGTCACCGTTGCCTTCTCGCGCGACGCCGGCCGGGCGATGGCCGCAGCGCGCCACGGCGGCGGCGTGGCCCTGTGCAGCTGGGAACGGGCCACCGGCCCCAGCAAACTGGCCTACCACCGCTCCATCTTCCTGGACGAGGGCCACCGCGGCCTTGCCGGGGTGTACGCGCGGTACGACGCCCCTGGCCGGCCCGACCGATTTCGCGGCACAGTGGACCGCGGCCAGGCCGTGGCGTTCTGGCCGTGCGGCACGGCCAGCATCGCATCGGGGCAGCAGAACCAGGAGTTCGACCGCTTTCGCATCGCGGTGCGGCGCGGCCAGGCCGTGGCGTTTTCGCCGTGCGGCACGCACTGCCTGGTGACAGGCGCGCCGCACAAGGAGTTCGACATGCACGCAGACGCCGAGCACTGGACGACGCCGGTTTTTGAAGTGGAATTGAGCCGCGGGTTGACCGGCCTGAGTTTCTCCTTCCACAGCCGGTTCCGCAAGTTCGTCGGCCCAGTGCCGGTGCCGGCCGCCCACAGCATCATCCTCTCGCACGTCGGCGACCGCTGCCTGGTCGGTTACGACGACGGCACCGTGGCCTTCGGCTGATCCCTGGAAAGGAAGTGTCATGCCCATCCTCACCAAATGCTCGTGCGGCCGGGACACCTGGGTCGGCGACCAGTACGCCGGCAAGCGCGTCCGCTGTCCAGCCTGCAAGGAACCGATGTGGGTGCCCGACCCCAACGCCGCCCTGGAGGTGGTGGAGGAACTGGAGGAGGTGAAGGCGCCCCGGCCGGTCGCGGACCCGGCGCCGGCGCCGCGGCAGACCACCGCCGGCCAGCTGCGAACCAGCGGCCTGCTGGACGCCTTCGGCCTGCCGACCGGCGGCTCAGTCAGTCACCTCGAGTTCAGCCGGGATTGCAGTTACGCCCTGGCCTCGGTCGGCCCGCTGCTGCACAAGATCGACCTGCGCAACCTGAAAACCTACATCGATCTGCCGGCGCACGAGGAGGCCATCACGGCGCTGGCCACATCGCCGGACGGCCGGCACGCGGCGTCCGCGGATCGGGCCGGCAACATCCTGCTGTGGGACATGACGGCGGATCGACCGCTGCGCTGGCTGCCGGGCCACGATGGTGCGGTGGGCGGCCTGGCGTTCGCGCCGTCGGCGGCGTTCCTGGCCTCGGCCGGCGCCGACGCCACGGTGCGCTTCTGGGAGGTCGCCAGCGGCCAGGAACTGGCGCGGCTGCGCGAGGAGGAGGGCGTTCGCGGTGTCGCCTATTCGCCGGAAGGCGAGCGCGTGCTGACCGGCACCGAGGGGGGCTACGTGAGCCTCTGGGACGTGCGGCGGACCAAACGGTTGCAGGACCTGAAGTCGGAGCCGCTCGGTCCCATTTTGAAGGTCGCATTTTCGAGCACCGGCGACCGGGCGCTGGCCGCGGGCCGTGGCGGTTCCGGGGTCGCGCTGTGCGGCTGGGACCTGTACCGCCGCGACAACAAGGTGCGCTACCGCGACGCGGTGTACCACGGCGGCTTTCGCAAGTTCAACGACATCGCCTTTTCGCCGTGCGGCACGCGCTGCCTGGCGGTCGGCGACGCGGCGAAGGAGCCAGAGCCCTCGGACCCCCAGGCGTTCCGCTGGACGACGCCGATTTGCGTGGTCGGCCTGGCCACGGGCGCCACGACGCGCGAATTTTCGGCGCACTGCGTGATCCGCCGGCCCGGCGATGGCTTCGCATATTCGCCGGCAACCATCCAGGCCGCGGTGGAGGGCTTTCAGGATCTCGTCGGCCGGCCGGTGCCCAGCGGCCGCAGTGTCGCCATCGCGCACGACGGCCTGCGCGGCCTGGTTGGCTACAGTGACGGGTCCGTGTCGTACTGGGGACTCGCTTGAATTGCAGATTTAAGATTGCAGATTGCAAATTGAAAGACAGCCACCGTTGTGGTCCGGAGATTGGGCCACGGACCACGGACCACGAACAAATGACGAACCTTGCCATCCTGGGCGGCTCCGGTTACACCGCCGTCGAACTCATCAAAATCCTGTTGCGGCACCCACACGCCCGCATTGTCGCCGTGACCTCGCGGCAGGAGGGCACGCCGCACCTCGCCGATGTTCACCCCAGTCTCACCGGTCGCCTCGACCTGCGTCTGGAGCCGTTCGACCCGGATCGCCTCGTCGCCCGCGGCGTGCAGTGCGTCTTCGGCTGTCTGCCGCACGGTGTCAGCATGGGCACGCTGCCGGCCGTGCTGCAGCGCGGCCTGCGCGTCATCGACCTCAGCGCCGACTACCGCCTCGCCGACCCCAACGTTTACGCTCAGTGGTACGGCCACAGTCACGAAGACCTCGCCCACCTCACGCAGGCAGTCTACGGCCTGCCGGAGCTATACGGCGACGACATCGCCAGCGCCCAGCTGGTCGCCAACCCCGGCTGCTATCCGCAGACTGCTATCCTGGGCCTGGCCCCGCTCGTGGCCGGCCGGTACGTCGATCTCAAGGATTTGATCGTCGATAGCAAAAGCGGCGTCTCCGGCGCCGGCCGGACGCCGAAGTTGCCCTATCACTTCCCAGAGTGCAACGAGAGTGTGGCGGCGTACAGCGTCGGTCAGCACCGCCACACACCGGAGATCGAACAGGCGCTAACCGCCGTGGCCGGCGAACCGGTGCAGGTGCTGTTCACGCCGCACCTGATCCCGATGGACCGCGGCATCTTCACCACCATCTACGCCACGCCGCGCCGCCCGTTTTCGGAGGAACAGCTGCTGGAACTGTACCGAACCTATTACGCCAGGGCTCCGTTTGTGCGCGTGCGCGCCGGCCTGCCGGCGACCAAGGACACCCTCGGCACCAACTTCCTCGACGTGGCAGTGCGCGTGGTCCAGGGTCGCGTGGTCATCCTGGTTTGTGAGGACAACCTGATCCGCGGTGCCAGCGGCGTGGCGGTGCAGAACTTCAACCGCATGTACGGCCATGATGAGCGCACGGCGCTGCTGTAATGCAGAAGCGCCTTGGCGATTAGAGTGGTTCCCCGTTGTGTGGACCACGAACGGCAGGCCGGCGCTGCCAGGCGGCGAATCTCGACGTGTGAAAAAGTTGGCGTTCTTGGCGTTCTTGGCGTCCTTGCTGTGGCAACCGCCGCCAGTGGTCGCGCCGTGCCACCCACACGGAGCCAGGGCGCCGATTCTCGACGTGTGAAAAAGTTGGCCCCCTTGGCCTCCTTGGCCCCCTTGCTGTGGCAATGCAGGCCGCTGGTGGTCAAGCCGTGCCCGCCGCCCCACCCCGTGCGCGAACCGTGCGTGAACCGCTCCAGTGCGGATTGCAGTCGAGTGTAGCGGTCGGGTTCTGAGCCCCGAAGGGGTGGGAGCCAATAGCCAGTCCCGTCAGGGCCTGGGACCGGGCTTCGAGAAGGCAGTTGGGAGAGAGCGCAGCACTATTGCAGATTGCGAATGGGTGTAGCGGAAGTCGCCAGACTTCCGAGCAGCACCGGACGGAAGTCTGGCGACTTCCGCTACACCCAACTGCGAATCGCTCTAATACGGCAGTGTTGCGGCTCAGTTTGGCCTATTTCTCCACCACCCCGACCCCTTACAATGGCGAAGTTGGAGCGCCCGAATCCCTTCAGGCCATCAGCCGACAGGAGTCTCGAACGATGAACCATTCCACGACCCGCCGCCGGCCCCAGCCGGTTCGGTCGTTCATTGCCCTGCTCGCCGCCCTTGCCCTGCTGAGCGCCGTCGCCCCCGTCCGCGCCCAGCCCGCCGCCCCCAAAAAGGTCGCCACCGTCGAGGGCATCACCGAATATCAGCTCGACAACGGCGCCCGCGTCCTGCTCTTCCCCGACCCGTCCTCGTCCACCGTCACCGTGAACATGACGGTGCTGGTCGGCTCGCGGCACGAGGGCTACGGCGAGAGCGGCATGGCTCACCTGCTCGAACATATGCTCTTCAAGGGCAGCCCCAAATTCCCTAACCCGTTCAAGACCCTGCAGGCCCGCGGTGCCGACTTCAACGGCACCACCTCCTACGACCGTACCAACTACTACCAGACCATGCCGGCCAGCGACGCCAACCTCAAGTTCGGCATCGAACTGGAGGCGGATCGGCTGGTGCATTCCTTCGTCAAGCGCGAGGACCTGGTCAGGGAAATGCCCGTGGTGCGCCAGGAGTTTCAGACCGGCGAGAACAGCCCGGACTACATCCTGACGCAGCGCATGATGGCCGCGGCGTTCGAGTGGCACAACTACGGCAAGGCGGTCATCGGCAACCGCAGCGACATCGAGCGCGTGCCTATCGACCGCTTGCAGGCGTTCTACCGCAAGTTCTACCAGCCCGATAACATCGTGCTGACCATCGCCGGCAAGTTCGACGAGCACAAAGCGCTGGAGTACGTCGGCAAATACCTCGCCCCGATCCCGCGGCCGAAGCGCACGCTGGAGAAGACCTACACCGAGGAGCCCGAGCAGGACGGCGAACGCACGGTGACGCTGCGCCGCGTCGGCCGGGTGCCGCTGGTCGGCCTGATGTATCACATCCCCGCCGCGGCGCACCCCGACTACGCCCCGATGCAGGTGCTGGCGTCGGTGCTCGGCTCGTCGCCGTCCGGCCGGCTCTACAAGGCGCTGGTCGAGGGCAAGAAGGCGACCGGCGTCAGCGGCAGCGCCAGCGGCCTGTTCGAGCCAGGCATCCTCGGCCTGTCCGCGACCGTCGATAAGGGCGTCCCGGCCGAGGAGGTGCGCGACCTCATGATCGAACTGGTGGAGAACCTGAAACAGCAGCCCGTCACGCAGGCGGAGGTGGACCGCGTTCGCCGCACCTTCCTCGCGGAGCACGAGCGCGCCTGGGCCAGGAGCACGACCATCGCCGTGGAGCTGAGCGAGTGGATTGCCGTGGGTGACTGGCGGCTGCTGTTCCTGCACCGCGACCGGGTGATGAAGGTCACGCCGGAGGACGTGATGCGCGTTGCCGAAGCGTACCTGCTCCAGACCAACCGCACCACCGGCCTGTACCTGCCCAGCCAGGAGGTCGTGTGCACGAAGATTCCGCGGACGCCCTCCATTACCGCGCTGGTCAAGGACTACAAGGGCGGCGCCGCCGTCAGCAAGGGCGAGGCGTTCGATCCAACCTTCGAGAACATCGACCGCCGGCTCCAGCGCGCCACGCTGCCCGGCGGCGTCAAGGTCGCGCTGTTGCCGAAGAAGACGCGCGGCGAAACGGTCCTCCTCGACCTGACGCTGCGCTTCGGCAACGAAAAGTCGCTGGCCGGCCAGAGGGTCGCCGCGGAGTTCGTCGGCCCGCTGCTGCTGAGCGGCACCAAAAAATTCACGCAGGAGCAGCTGGCGGATGAGCTGGACCGCCTCAAGGCGACGCTCGACACCAGCAGCGGCCTGGGCGAGCTGTCCGTCAGCATTGAGGCCAAACGTGAGACACTGCCGCAGGTGCTCGAACTGCTCCGCGAGGTGCTGCGGGCGCCGACGTTCCCGCAGGACCGCTTCGACATCCTGCAGCGCGGCTACCGGCAGTCGCTGGAAAAATCGCTGAGCGAGCCGGGCTCCCTGGCGGCCAACGCCCTGGGCCGCAAGTTGAATCCGTATTCGCCCGAGGACATCCGCTATCGGCCGACCATCAAGGAATTGATCGGCCGCGTGGACCAGGTCACGCGCGAGCAGGTCGTGAAGCTGTATCAGGAGCAGTGCGGCGCCACTGTCGGCGAACTGGTCATCGTCGGCGACTTCGACGAGGCCGCGACGCTGAAGCAGATGGGCGAACTCCTGGCCGGCTGGCAGTCGCCGGTGCCCTACGAGCGCATTAGTTCCGGGCCGAACCTGAAGGTGCCCGGCGGCCGCGTGGACATCGTGACGCCGGACAGGGAGAACGCCGTCTTCCTGGCCGCGCTGCAGTTCAAGTTGACCGACACTTCGCCGGACTATTTGCCGTTGCGGCTGGGCAATTACATCCTCGGCGGCGGCACCAACTCGCGGCTATTCAACCGCCTGCGCGTCAAGGAGGGCCTGTCCTACGGGGCCAGTTCGTCGGTGAGCGTTTCGTCGTTCCCGAGCGGCCGTTCCTCGTTCCGCATCAACGCCACCTGTCCGCCGGCCGACATCAACAAGGCGGAATCGGCGGCGCTGGAGGAACTGCACCGCCTCCTCAAGGATGGCGTGACTCAGAAGGAAGTGGACGAGGCCAGCAAGGGTTACCAGGAGGAGATCAAGGTGGCGCGCGGCGAGGATGCCAACGTGGTCAGCCTGCTCGCGGGAGCGCTGCACCTGGGCCGACCGCTGAGCCACTACGCCGAGCAGGAGCGGAACCTGGCCCGGGTGACCGCCGAGCAGGTCAACGCGGCCCTGCGGACACACCTGGACCCGCAGCGACTGGTCATCGTCCGCGCCGGGGACTTCAAGAAGTAAGTTTGTCCGTTGTCCGTTGTCAGTACGTGAGCAAGCGGCCTGCTTTTCGTGGGACGGCTCTCCAGAGCCGTCTCTGCCGAACGACGGCTCTGGAGAGCCGTCCCACGGTTGCACAGCAGAGTTCTGGTAACGGACCACGGACAACGGACAACGGACAAATAGGCCGCTACAATCTCCACCGTGAGCGCACGGTTGCTCGTCTCGCCATTTCATCAGGAGTCGATTGCATGTATCGCGATTTCCCACGCCGGCCGCGGCCGGCTTTGTTGCTACTGAGCGGCATCACCCTGCTCGCCCTGGCCCTGCACGCCAGCCCGGCCGCGGCCCAGGCCAAAAAGGTCGTCACCATCGAGGGTATCACCGAGTACAAGCTCGACAACGGCGCCCGTTACCTGCTCATCCCCGACCAGAGCACCGCGAACGTTACTGTCAACATGACGGTGCTGGTCGGCTCGCGGCACGAGGGCTACGGCGAGAGCGGCATGGCCCACCTGCTCGAACACATGCTCTTCAAGGGCAGCAAGAACTTCCCGGTGCGCTACGTCAAACTGCTGAAGAACCGCGGTGCCGATTTCAACGGGACCACGGATTTTGACCGCACCAATTACTACGAAACCATGGTCGGCAACGACGACAACCTGAAGTTCGCGCTGGAACTGGAGGCCGACCGCCTCATGAACTCGTTCATCAAGGAGCAGGACCTGCGCGACGAGTGGCCGGTGGTCCTTGACGAGTTTCGGATCTACGAGAACAGCCCGACCGCCGTGCTGCGCAACCGCCTGTTCGCGGCGGCCTTCGAATGGCACAACTACGGCAAGGTGACCATCGGCAACGAGGCCGACGTCAAGAACGTGCCGGCCGACCGGCTCCGCGTCTTTTACAAGAAATACTACCGCCCGGATAACATCGTGCTGGTGGTCGCCGGCAAGTTCGACGAGGCCAAGGCACACGCGCACATCGCCCGCACGTTCGGCGCCATCCCGAAGCCGAAGGCGCCCATCGAGGCGACCTACACGAAGGAGCCGGCCCAGGACGGCGAGCGCCACGTGACGCTGCGCCGCGCCGGCAAGGGGTCGATGGTCGGCTTCATGTATCACATGCCGGCGACGGCGCACCCGGAGTTCGCGGCCCTGGACGTGCTGGAGTCGGTGCTGCTCGTCCGGCCCGCCGGCCGGCTGTACAAGCGGTTGGTCGAGGGCAAGAAGGCCGACAAGATCGAGGGCGGCACCGGGCTGTTCCACGACCCCGGCGTCTTCAGCGTCTATTGCACCGTCCGCGACGGCGTCAACCCCGAGGAGGTGCGCGACATCATCATTGACGAGCTGGAGAACCTCAAGGCGAAGCCCATCACCGAGGAGGAACTGGAGCGCGCCCGGCGGTCCATGCTCGCGGACTACGAGCAGCGGTTGACCAACACCAGGAAGCTGGCCGTGGAGCTGAACGAGTGGATCGCCGCCGGCGACTGGCGGTTGCTGTTCCTGCACCGCGACCGCTTCAAGAAAGTGACGGTCGCGGACCTGAACCGCATCGGCCCCAAATACTTCGTGCAGAGCAACCGCACCGTGGGCGTGTTCGTGCCGACCGGGAAGGAGCAGATCGTGCGGGCCGACGTGCCGCAGACTCCGTCGCTGACGGCCATGCTCAAGGACCTCAAGGGGGGCGGCGGCGCCGCCGAGGGCGAAGCGTTCGACCCCAGCCCCGAGAACATCGAGCGGCGGCTCAAACGCCTGGAACTGGCGAACGGCATCAAGGTCGCCCTGCTGCCGAAGAAGACCAGGGGCGAAACCGTGATGGCCCGGTTGACGCTGCGCTTCGGCAACGAACAGTCGCTGGCGGAGTACGTGGAGGCGAGCAGCCAGCTCGGCGCACTGATGCGCCGCGGCACCGCGAGATACACCTACCAGCAACTGGAAGACGAACTCGGTAAATTGCAGGCGAAGCTCAACGTCAGCAGCGACCTGGGCACGCTGACGCTGTCGGTTGAGGCGAAACGCGACACGTTGCCGCAGGTGCTGAACCTGGCGCGTGCGGTGCTGCGCGAGCCGTCGTTGCCGCAGAAGGAGCTGGACATCCTCAAGAGCAATGCCAAACTGACCCTGGAAAAGGCGCAGACCGATCCGCTGCAACTGGCGCTGCGGACGCTGCGGATCAAACTGAATCCGTACCCGAAGACACACATCCGCTATCAGCCGACCATCCCCGAGTCGCTGGCCCGGCTGAAGCAGCTGACGCGCGAGCAGATCGTCAAGCTGTACCAGGAGCAGGTCGGCACCGGCAAGGGCGAGCTGGTGGTGATCGGCGACTTCGACACGGCGGCGACCGTCCAGCAGTTCGAGGGAATGCTGGCGGACTGGAAGTCGAAGGTGCCCTATCGGCGCATCGGCCGCGAGGCCAGGATCGACGTGGTGGGCCACCGCCACGACATTGTGACGCCGGACAAGAAGAACGCCATGTATCTGGCCGGTTTCACGCTGGCGCTGGTGGACACGGACCCCGACTATCTGCCGCTGCGGATGGGCAACTTCATCCTGGGTGAGGGCACGGCGAGCCGGCTGTGGGGCCGGCTGCGCGAAACGGAGAGCCTGTCCTACCAGGCCGGGTCGATTCTGCAGGTGATGCCGGAGGATAAGTACGGCATCTTCGTGATGCTTGCCAGCACCGATCCCAAGAACATCGACAAGGCCGACAAGGCGGCCCTGGAGGAGCTGGAGAAGATCATCAAGGAGGGTGTCTCCGCCGCGGACCTGCAGGCGGCCAGGAAGGCGCTGCTCCAGGATCAGCAGCGGGAGCGCGGCAGCGACTCATCGCTGCTGACGACGCTGAGCACCGGCCTGTACCTGGGGCGGACGATGGACTATTACGCCAAGCAGGAGAAAGCGATCGCGGCGCTGCCGCTGGACGCGGTGAACCGTGCCCTGCGGACGTACCTGGTGCCGGGCCGGCTCATCATCATCCGGGCGGGCGACTTCCAGAAGCTCAAGGAGGCGCCCAAATAACTTTGAGAGTCATTAGTCATCAGTCATTAGTCATTAGTTCTGAACGGGGACCCGGAGAACTAATGACTAATGACTGATGACTAATGACTCCCCCGAAGGGGGGTAAGATGGATCCGTACAACGATCCGCTTGGCGGAGCGGTTGAAGGCGGGCGCGGCACCTCCACGCGACACGCCACGGACTGGGGCCTGGCGGCGCTGCTGCTGGCGCTGGCGCTGATGATGCTGTTCCCCATCTCGCTGGGAGTCCTGGCCGTCGGTTTTGACCTCATCGCCCGCACTACCCATCCCAACAACATGCGCTGGGTGAACACCGTGGCTGACGTGTCGGTCTACTCGTTCATCGGCCTGTCGGTCCTGGCGGCGCTGTTCGGCTTGGTCGGACTGATTTCGGGCTTCGCCCGCAACCAGCCGGTCGGCCTGCCGACGGCCGGGCTGCTAGTCAGCATCGTCGCGCTGATCCTGTGGGTGGTGATGGCCGTGGTGGTCGGGGTAGTCAAGAGCGAAATGCCCAACTACCAGAATAACCGCATGCCCATGCACATGTGGCGCGACTTTAAGCCCTGACGCCGCGGCCCGGGAACCTGACGGGGCCGCCCGGTGTCCTGCCTTCGTCGCCCCTCCGACCATCCGCCCAGGGATCGTTTGCTCATGGTGGACAACGCACCGTACCTGACGCACCAGCACGCCGGTCTGACCATTGAGGGCTACTCGCGCGCCGCCGTGCAGAGCTACTGGCGCATCCCCGAGTTGAAGATCGGCTTCGACCTGGGGGCGCAGCCGTGGGACTTCATGGGCACGCCGACGTGGTTCATCACGCACACGCACCTGGACCACGTGGCGGCACTGCCGGTGTACGTCGCCCGGCGGCGCATGATGAAGATGGGGCCGCCGACGATCTACCTGCCGGAGCCGGGCCTGGAGGATGTGAAGCGGCTGCTGCTGGTGATGCAGCGCCTGGACCGCGGCCGCATGGTCTGCGACCTGAACGGCGTTCATGCCGGCCAGGAGATCGAGCTGTCGCGCGAGCACGTGGTGGTGCCGTTCGCCACGACGCACACGATCCCGTCGCTGGGCTACGTGGTCTTCGAGCGCCGCAACAAGCTGAAGGAGGAGTACCACGGTCTGCGCGGCGACCAGATTCGCGACCTGCGGCTGTCCGGCGTGGAGGTGACGCGCGAGGTGCGGACGCCACTGCTGGCGTACACCGGCGACACCAGCCCCGCCGGCCTGGACGGCTGTCCCGCGGCGTTCGAGGCCAAAATCCTCATCACGGAATTGAGCTTCATCCGGCCGAACCACCGCCGCGAGAAGATCCACAAGTTCGGGCACATGCACCTGGATGATTTCGCCGAACGCGCGGATCGGTTCAAGAATGAACTCATCATCTGTGGTCACTTCAGCACGCGCTATCACCCAAATGAGGTGCGGCGCATCGAGGAGAAACTACCGCCGCAGTTGCGCTCGCGGATCAAGTTGTGGATTTGAGCTGGCGAACGTGGGGCAGGCTTTCCAGCCTGCTCCACGGGAAAAAAGTCGGGCCGGCCCAACCACGAGGACGCTGCCAACCTCGCAGTCGAAACCGGCCCGGACAGCACCATGACCACATGGGTCAAGGGCGCCTTACCCCAAAGGAGACAGTCGAAAAACAACGACTCGCTAGAAGTCCGAAGACTCCTCTACCCCCCGGTATCGAATCGCGATTTTTGGGACCGTCGAGGCCCCCCTGCCATGTGTTCAACTATACGATGCGCCCTGCGCGAAAATATTGTGAGGAATTATCATCTTTCCAACCTTCTGATCGCAAACCATTGCTACCATTGCACTAGCGACGCTGGAAAACCGCCGCACACCGCGCAAGCGGATGCGGCGGTTTTCGTAGCGGAAGTCGCCAGACTTCCGAGCAGCGCCGGACGGAAGTCTGGCGACTTCCGCTACCCAACCCGAGAACCGCTCCAGTGCTCCGTGGCAGGTTGCAACGGTCCTGGCAAAATTTACCGCGGGCGCCACCGGCAATTCTTACAAGCGTTCCGCGGCGTGTACGGCGTCCCGGACTGACCGGCTCTTCGCGAAAGTTGCTCCCAGGCCGCACGTTAGCACCGCGACGTGGCGAAAAGCGCTCGGCGTTTCTGGCTTGGCTCACGTTTTGCTGTAGACTTGCGTCAGACATCTCAACGCCGCCGTCCCGGCTGCTCATCGGATGCCAATCTTTCGACGCATCTTCCAGGAGGCTATCATGGCCTTGCGCCGTCTCCACGCGCTCGCATTCGCGCTCGTCGCCGTCATCGCTTCGACCGGCGCTTACGTACGGACCCCCAATTTCCTGGTGGACGCCCCGACACCGGAGATCGCTCAGAAGGTCGGGCAGCTCGCCGAGCAGTACCGCCGCGAAAAGGCCCTCTTGTGGCTCGGCCAAGAGATGCCGACATGGGCGCGGCCGTGCCCGTTGAAGGTAACAGTCTGCCCAGAGGGGCCGAGCGGAGCGACATCGTTCATGTTCGGGCCGGGCGGCGTCACCAGCCAGCAGATGGAAATCAAGGGGCCGCTGGAACGGCTGCTGAACAGCGTGTTGCCGCACGAGATCACGCACACGGTGTTCGCGTACTACTTCCGCCGGCCGGTGCCGCGCTGGGCCGACGAGGGCGGCTCGGTGCTATCCGAGGACGACCTGGAGCGCGACCGTCACGACAAACTGGTGCGGAGTATCCTGAACCACCGCGGCCAGTTCCCGCTGCGGACGCTGTTCAGCATCGAGAAGTACCCGAACGACCACGAGCGCGTGATGTGCCTGTACGCTCAGGGCTTTTCGGTGTCGCACTACCTGGTCCACGTCAGCGACCGCCGGACGTTCCTGGGGTTCGTGGCCATGGGCATGAACGGCGACTGGGACGGGGCGTGTCGGAAGTATTACGGCCTGCGCGGCGTGGAGGACCTGGAGGCGACGTGGCTGAAGCACCTGCGCGACACCAAGGGCATCACGCCGACGCAGCTGGCGCAGATGAAGGCGAACGGCCAGACGCCCGGCACGCTGACCGCGAGCAACGGTCAGGTGGCGGCGATGCCGGCGACGGTCACGCGGCTGACGGCGCCGCCGGCGCAACCGCTGGCGCCGGTGCCGGTCATCCGCGCCCAGGCGCCGGAGGATGGCCAGCCGGTGCAGAAGTTCGGCGACCCGCGGCCGGGCCAGCAGCCGTACTTCATGCCGCCGAACCCGCCGTCGTTGCCGGCGCCGTCGCTGAGCCCGGCGCCGAGCACCTGGCAGGCGGGACAGGCGCAGCCGTATGTGCCGGTGCCGGTGCGGCTCGAGGCGCCGCGCTACGACCAGGGGATGCCGCAGTTCGTGCCGCAGGGCGGCAATGGCGTCGCGCCGCAGGCGCCGGTGTCGCCGGTGGGCTTCCCGCAGTGAAGGCGGGCGGGGAATGAAGTTCGGCGACCCGCGGCCGGGCCAGCAGCCGTACTTCATGCCGCCGAACCCGCCGTCGTTGCCGGCGCCGTCGCTGAGCCCGGCGCCGAGCACCTGGCAGGCGGGACAGGCGCAGCCGTATGTGCCGGTGCCGGTGCGGCTCGAGGCGCCGCGCTACGACCAGGGGATGCCGCAGTTCGTGCCGCAGGGCGGCAATGGCGTCGCGCCGCAGGCGCCGGTGTCGCCGGTGGGCTTCCCGCAGTGAAGGCGGGCGGGGAATGCGGGCGCACCCAGGAGTAACATGGCCACATGGCCACACGGTGCGCCTCCCACTCAGGGCGGGTTACCTGTGCCCTTGAAAGAAGAGCCAAGCCAACGGGATATGTCCCGATTGAAAAAGACGGTGCGTAATCCGGGCTAAGAGTTGCCAACCCGAACCAGTCGGCCGTGCCCTCCCCCGAACTCCGGCAACGTCTGCTGGAACATTTCAGCCCAGGAGTCTGCGATCTCGGAAATCCGCCGTCCACAGACGCGGGTGAATCCGATTGACACTTCATCGTGCCCACCCGGCGCCGCACTCCCTAGAATGAGACCAGTGGATCGCCATCACCCTTCGGAGGACCGCCGTCATGGGCGTCGCACTTTCCTCGCTGATCGCCTCGGGCACCAAGCTCTGGCTCGACTCCATCGACCCCGAGTTGGTCAAGCGCAACCGGCTCCTCGGCGCCACCGGCGCCACCTCCAACCCGATCATCGTCGGCGACCTCATCAAGACTGGTCGCTTCGACAAGGATCTCATCGACCTCATCAACAAGGGCCAGAGCGATCACGACATCGCCTGGAGCCTGACCGACCACCTCGTCAAGCAGGCGCAGGAGGTGTTCCTGTCCGTCTGGAAGGACACGCACGGCGACGACGGCTACGTCAGCTTCGAGCTGGACCCGCTGCTGGAAGACCCAGGCAACGGCCTGTCCGACGAGGAGAAGGCCAAGCGCTACATCGCCCTGGGCAAGCAGTGGAGCGCCGGCCACCTGAACCGCATGATTAAAATCCCGGCGACGGCCGCCGGTCTGCTGGCCATCGAGGATTTGTGCGCCGCGGGCGTCACGCTCAACGTGACGCTGACCTTCACGCCGCGGCAGTACACCGCCGCTCGCGACGCCATGTGGCGCGGCGCCCAGCGCCGCACGGACCGGTCGCAGTTCAAGTCGGTCTACAGCATCTTCGTCAGCCGCGTCGATGTCTACACCGAGCATCATTTGCCGCAGCTGTCGCCGCGGCGCAGGGCCAGGTCGGCATCGTCAACGCCAAGCGCATCTGGCAGATGAACCAGCGCTTCTGGGCCGACAAGCATCTGCCGATCAAACAGGAAATCATCTTCGCCAGCACGGGCGTCAAGAAGAAGGACGACCCGCCGTGGAAGTACGTCGAGGCGTTCGCCGGCAGCGACATCGAGACCAATCCGCCGCTGACCAACGACGAGGTCGATGCGAGCGGCCGCACCATCACCAGCCACATCAACGAACTGCCGCCCGCGGACGTGCTCGCCGAGATCGAGCACGCTGTTGATATGAAGCACCTTGAAGACACGCTCATGAGCGAGGGCATCAAGAAGTTCGCGGACCCGCAGAAGGCGCTGCTGAAGTTGATCGCGGAACAGCGGCAGAAATTGACGAAGGGGAAGTGATCCACAGATGACGCAGCTGGCACAGATGGAAAACAGAATGACCCATTCAATCGTCTTTTTCTTATCTGTGCCAGCTGTGTCATCTGTGGATGAATCAACCCAACACGGGAGGTTCCTGTCATGCGGCAGTTCACTCTCTCCGGCGGCCTGATCGCGGCCCTGCTCCTCGGCGCCTCAGCGGCCCGCGGCCAGGCGGTCGATCTGCCCCGCGACCCGAAAGCGGTAGTCATCACGCTGGACCACCAGGGCGGCGGCATGAAGCGCGCCGACCCCGAGCCGGTCCTGGCCATCCACGCCGACGGCAGCGTGGTCGTCGGCAACCCCTTCGCCATCGGCAAGCGCGTCGAGGCGAAAATCCCCGTCGCGGAAGTGCAGGCGCTGCTGCGCTACATCGTGCAGGAGCAGCACTTCTTCGACTTCGACGAGGCCAAGGCGAAGGCGGCCATCGCGGACGAGGTGAAGAAGAAGGGCATGGGCATCGGCGTCGGCGGCGCCAGCACGACCGTCATCCGCGTCAAGACCGCCGCGAAGGAGCACGAGGCGAAGTACTACGGCCTGGCCGCCTTCGCGCAGCATTACAAGGACATCAAGGCGCTGACTCAGCTGGCGGCGGTGGAGCGGCGGCTGCAGCGCGTGATGTACGAGTCGCTGGCCGGCGGCCCAAACACCATCGCCAAACTGCTGGCGGTGGCGAACGAGCGCCTGAAGAAGGACTACCCGGACGCGCGGCCGCTGACCACGGCGGACCTGGAGTTCGCCCGCTGGCACGCGGGTGACTTGACCGTCCGCTTTTTCCGACGCGGCGAGCGGCCGGACCTGTTCGTCGCCGCCACCGTGATGCAGCCGGACCCGGGCGCGGCCAAGGCGACCGTCAAGGCCAAGCTCAAGTGACCGCGTCCCAAACACGGAGGTGATCATGAGGCGCCGGACTCTTCTTGCCGTTGGATTGATCGCCGGGTGGTTTCTCAGCGCTGCCGTGGTGCGCGGCCAGGCGGTCCAGCTACCCCGCGATCCGAAAACGCCCATCATCATCCTGGACTTCCAGAGCGGCCCCAAGCGCGACGACCCGGAGCCGGTGCTGGTCATTCACGCCGACGGTCGCGTGGTCGTCAGCACCGCCTACGGCAGAAGCAAGCGCGTCGAGACGACAATCCCCGTCGCGGAGGTCCAGGCGCTGCTGCGCTACATCGTCCAGGAACAAGCGTTCTTCGATTTTGACGAGGCGACGACGGCGGCCGTGAAGGAGGCGATGAGGGCGAAAGCCCTCGGTATCGTCCACAGTGCCACGACGGTCCTCCGCGTTAAAACCGCAACTCGGGAACACGCGGTCAGCTTCTACGCCCTGGCGGCCTCCGCCAAAAAGTACCCGGACATTAAATCGCTGTCCCGGCTGGCCGCCGTAGTTCGGCGGCTGTCGCGGGTGAGGTGCGAGTCGCTCGCCGGTGGGTCGGACGCCGTCGCCAAAATGCTCGCGCTGGTGAACGAGCATTTGAAACAGCAGTACCCGGATGCCCGTCCCTTGACGCCGGCGGACTTGCACTCCACCCACTGGATGGGGGAGACGATGATCGTCCAGTTTCACCGAAACGGCGAGCGGCCCGACCTGTACGTCGCCGGCTCCGTGAAGCAGCGGCCCCAGGGCGAAGCTGAGGTAACCGTCGGCGCCCAACTCAAGTAACCCGCGGCCCGGCCGCGCGGACCTCCGGCGCCGCGCGGCCGGTGTACTTCTGAAAATTCCTGACGAACAGCGCCGCCAGCTGCCGCGCCCGCTTGTCGTAGTCCCCCCCGCTCGCCCACGCCAGCCGCGGTTGCAGCACCTCGTCCGGCACTCCCGGGCAGTGCCGCGGCACCAGCACGCCGAACACCGGGTCCGGCGCGAACGCCACGTCCCGCAGCGCCCCGCCCAGCACCGCCCGCAGCAGCGCTCGCGTGTGTGCCAGCTTGATCCGGCTGCCCTGGCCGTAGACGCCGCCCGTCCAGCCCGTGTTCACCAGCCACACCTGCGCGCCGTACTTCAGCAGCTTTGCCCGCAGCAACTCCGCGTAGCGGGTCGGCTCCAGCGGCAGGAACGGCGCCGCGAAACAGGTGCTGAACGTCGCCTCCGGTTCCGTGACGCCCTTCTCGGTGCCGGCGATCTTCGCGGTGTAACCGAGCAGGAAATGGTACAGCGCCTGCTCCGGCGTCAGCCGGCTGAGCGGCGGCAGCACGCCGAAACTGTCGCACGTCAGGAACAGCACGTTGGCCGGGTGACCGCCGCGGCCGGACTGCTCGGCGTTGTCGATGAAGTCCACCGGATAGGCGGCGCGCGTGTTCTCGGTGTAGTGCTCGCTGTCGTAGTCGGGGCGGCGCGTGTCGGGGTTGAGCGGCACGTTCTCCAGCACACAGCCGAAGCGGATCGCGTTCCAGATTTGCGGCTCGCCGCTGCGCGACAGGCGAATGGTCTTGGCGTAACAGCCGCCCTCGAAGTTGAAGACGCCCGCGTCGGACCAGCCGTGCTCGTCGTCGCCAATCAGTCGCCGCTCCGGGTCCGCCGACAGGGTGGTTTTGCCGGTGCCGGACAGGCCGAAGAACAGCGCCGTGTCGCCGGCGGCGCCGAGGTTGGCGGCACAGTGCATCGGCAGCACGCCGCGCTGCGGCAGCAGGTAATTCAGCAGCGAAAACACCGACTTCTTGATTTCGCCAGCGTAGTGCGTGCCGCCGATCAGCACCATCGGCTGCTCCAGTTCCAGCACGATGAACACGTCACTGTGGGTGCCGTCCTCGGACGGCGCGGCGTGCAGGTTGGGGCGCACAGGATCGTGCATTGCGGCGTGAAGGAAGCCAGTTCGGCGGCGCTGGGCCGCAGCAGCAGGCAGCGCGCGAACAGCGCGTGCCAGGCCAGCTCGGCGACGACGCGCACCGATAAGCGGTAGTCGGGGTCGGCGCCGGCGAAGCCGTCGAAGACGAACAGTTCGCGGTTCTGCAAGTAGGCGCGCATCAGGTGCGACAGGCGGCCGAACGCGGCCGGCTCTAGGGGGTGGTTGACGTTGCCCCAGTCGATCTGCTCCTGACTCGGCGGCTGCGCGACGATGTAGCGGTCGCGCGGCGAACGGCCGGTGATGGCGCCGGTGTTGACGACAAGGGCGCCGTTGTCCGCCAGTTCGCCCTCGCTGCGGCGCAGCGCGTGCTCCACCAGCGCCGCCGGGGCGAGGTTGCGGTAAATCGTGCCCATGTAACGCAGGCCGTGCGCGCCGAGGTCGAACATGCGAGTCGTCCTTGCTGCGAATGATGTGCCCACTTCCCGTCCAGTCCGGCGCTCCGTCCCGGATGGTCTGCCGCTTGCAGCTTAGCGCGCTGCATCCCTTCTGATGTCAGATGGGTTGCAGCGCGCTAAGCCGCAAGCGGCAGACAACCTGTATAATGCCACCACGAGCCCGGTCATGCAACATCCGTGGCCGGGCGGTCCCGAACCAACCCCGATGAAGTCCCCTCGACCGGGTGACCGCATGCGCTGGCAATCGACCGAGTTCATCTTGAAGGGCATTTACCTGGGCCTGCTGGTCTTCGTCGGCCTGCAGTTGCAGGCGACCGGCTGGTGGCAGGACATTGGCCGCGTGGCGGCGTGTACGTTCGGCGGTTTGGCCCTGTTCCTCAGCGGCGCGGCGGTGCACAAGCTGATCGACGGCTACCGCATCCGCGGCCGGCTGGTGCCGTTCCTGCTGTTCCTGGTGCTGGAAAACCCCGCCCTGGTCTACGCCGGCGTGCTGCTCGGCATGGCCGGCGGCGCTTACTGGATCTGGAACGAGCACCCCACCGAGGACGCGCAGCAACAACTCTTCTGGGCGCTCGCCGGCGGCGCGGTGCTGGGCTACGGCTTCAACTCGCTGCGGCAGACGCAGACGAAGTTCCGCGTCTGGATGGGCCTGATCATGGCGGTCTGCCTGGTGGTGGCGGCCACCGCGGCGCTGAAAGAAGATCCCACGCTGGTACCGCCCGAGCACCGCCTGATGGCCGGCACCCTGTTGTTGCTCGGCTTGCCTTTGTTTTACCTGCTGACGCTGTGTGGCTACGCGGAGGAATCCGAGATCGAGTTCGCGGCGCTCTGTACCGGCCTGTGCCTGGGCCTGGGACTGATCGCCGACCGGCTGTCGGCGATGGCGGCCGGCAGCCCGACCGCCGGCAGTTCGCAGAGCATCGCGTTGGGGGCGCCGCTGTTGCTGTACTTCGTCTACACCTGGCGGATCATGCCGGGGCTGCGCGTCTTCAAGTACGTGCTGCGCGGCGTCGGCTACGCCAACGCGGGCTACTGGCGGCAGGCGCTGGCGGCGCTGAACCGGGCGCTGCAGCTCGACCCACGTAACCAGATGGCTCGCGAGCAGATGTTTAGCATCCACCGCAACATGGACCTCAACCAGGTGGCCAACGATCCCGAGACATTGGCTCAGGTGAATTTCGAGTTTTGCATCGAGCGCGTCGGCTGGCTGCTGCTGCACTCGCCGCCGAGCGCCGAGCAGCTGGGCGAGGCGCAGCGGTTGCTCGACCTGGTGTCGAGTCAGCGGCCGGCGCTGCAACCGCGCTGCGACTACTGGCGAGCGGTGGCGTACCTGCACGAGCGGCGCTACGACGAGGCCGCAGCAAGCCTGGAAGCGGTGTTGACGGCGTCGGGTGGCCCCGCGGAGAACCCGCAGCGCTGGGTGGTGCTGATGCAGGCGTGGCAGCTGGCGATGCTGCTGCATCCGCGCATGGTCGAGCGCGTCGGCCTGACGATCATCGGCCAACCGGGGCGGCGCATGGAGGCGATTGCCGCGGTGGAGCGCTACCTGACGCAGACGGGAGCGAAGGCGCAGGCCGACCCGGCGGCGCCAAAGCCGCAGCCGCGGACGCTGCTACAGAAGCTCACGCAGAAGGTGCAGGAGCAGATCCCGCAGGCGCCCGTGGACGCCGGGGCCTGGAACCTGAAGCGGCTGCTGTACAACGACCTGCAAGGGGCGGATTACCGCACCGCCTGCGTGGACGGCAAGCCGCCGGAGTTCTTCGATCACGCCTACGCCCGGGAGCTGGGATTGGCCCATCTGCAACAGGACGACACCTGGAAACGCGGCGAGGAGTATCTGCGCATGGCGGCCCACGGTTTGCCGGCGGAGGGGGTGCGCTTGTTCGTGCAGCTGGCCCAGGCGTACGAGAAGGCGGGCAACATCGACGCGCTGTACGAGAATTACGAGCTGGCCAAGGCGGCGGGCCGGGCCGCGGGGCCGAAGACGCTCAAGACCGAGGACCGCCAGACGTATTACGCGGTGGTCAAGGCGCTGGCGGAGGACGCCATCAACCGCGGCGACCTGGACGCGGCCCTGGAGAACTATCACCTCTACACCGAGTACGAGCGCGCCGGCGTGGAGACGTACCGCAGCCTGGCGAGGTTGTACGAGCAGAAGAAGGACGTCTGGGCCGCCCTGCGCTGCTGCGAGCAGGGCCTGCAGTACGACAAGACCGACAAGGACCTGCTGGCGCGCAAGGATAGCTATTACTACTCGGTGACGGTCGAGCAGATGAAGGAGCGCTGGGAGAGCGTCAAGAACTGGTTCGACATCCCGTACTGCATTCAGAAGGCGCGGTGGCTGCTGGACCGGCAGGGCGACCTGGACCTGCTGGACTGGGCGAGTCATTTGCTGGACCTGGCGCAGGCGGTGCAGCCGGAGAGCCTGGCGGTGAAGGTGCTGCGGGCGCGACTGCTGCGGCGGCGCGGTGAGGTCGAGAAGGCGGTGGCGCTGCTGGAAGAGGTGCGCACGGGCAAGCCGGAAAAGTTCCCGAGCACCGAGGAGGCGGAGGCGTGGTACGGCTGCTGCCGGCAGCTGGGCGAGCTGTATCTGAACGACAATCCGCAGCGGGCGATTGAGTGTCTGATGGACTTTTTGAAGAGCACGAAGAGCGGGGCGGACACGTACTACAAGCTGGGCGTGGCTCATGAGAACCTGGGCGATCACGTCAAGGCGGCGAAGTGGTACGAGCAGGTCACGGCTTACGAGAGCCACCCGCTGGCGCCGGATGCGCACGACCGGCTGTACCGCTTGCGGCAGGGGGCGCAACAGACATAAAAGGATTCACCACAAAGACACAAAGAACACAAAGAAGACCTTTTGGAATTGGAAAACCGATTTTCCCTGTTGTCTTTCCTTTGTGTTCTTTGTGTCTTTGTGGTGAATCCTTTTCGATGGAGAATCTCATGCACATTGCGGGCAGCACGATCCTGGTCAGCGGCGGTGGCTCCGGCCTGGGCGCGGCGTGCGTGCGGCTGCTGGCCGGTGCCGGCGCCAACGTCGCCATCGCGGACCTGAACGCCGACGCCAGCCAGCGCGTGGCCGCCGAACTGGGCGAGCGCGTGCGCTGCTTCCGTACCGACGTGACCGACGAGGCCGCCGTGCGCGCCGCGGTGCAGGGCACGCTGCAAGCGTTCGGAGCGCTGCACGGCTCGATCCAGTGCGCCGGCATCGGCCTGGCGGAACGGCTGCTCGGCAAGGACGGGCCGCATTCCGTGGCGTCGTTCGAGAAGGTCATCCGCGTCAACCTGGTCGGCACGTTCCAGGTGGTGCGCCTGGTCGCCGAGGCGTGCAGCCGCAATCCGCCGAACGCCGCCGGCGAACGCGGCGTGCTCATTAACACCGCATCGGTCGCCGCGTTCGAGGGCCAGATCGGCCAGGTCGCGTACTCCGCATCGAAGGGGGCCATCGTGGCGATGACGCTGCCGCTGGCCCGCGAACTGGCGCGGCACGGCGTGCGTGTCGTGACCATCGCGCCGGGCATCTTCGACACGCCGCTGCTGGCGGGGCTGCGGGAGGCGGCGCGGGCGTCGTTGGGGCAGCAGGTGCCGTTCCCGTCGCGGCTCGGCCGGCCCGAGGAGTTCGCGGCATTGGCGAAACATATCATCGAGAATGAAATGCTCAACGGTGAGGTGATCCGCCTCGACGGGGCGCTGCGCATGGCACCGAAGTGATTGCTTTCTGCCGCTCGCCGCTTAACCCGGAGGATTCACCACAGAGCACGCAGAGCGCGCGGAGAGAAGACCGAGGAATCGATCCACAGATGGTCACAGATAAAAACATTTGAATTGGTCTTTATCTGAGTTCATCTGTGGATCCTCTTTGGTCTTTTCTCCGCGTGCTCCGCGGTGAATCATCCGCGTTACCGGACCTTTTTCACGACCGCGTGGACCTTCTTGACCAGCACCTCTTCCACGTCGTTGCTGAAGCGCCCCGGCAGGCCGTAGTAAATCAGGTTGAAGTCGGCCTCGTAGCCGCCCTCGAACAGGATGCGCGCCGACGGCACGTAAGCGAACACATCGTTGGCGTAGGCCGCCACCCACAGGTTGCCGTCACGCAGCTCGCGCTTGAGCCGCAGGGCGTAATCCACCACGACCTCGCCGCCCAGCGCCACCAGCGTCAGATCCTTGCCCAGCTGCCACGCCTGCACCGGACACGGATAGCTCGTCGGCAGCGGTTCGCCGCGGTCCATCATGTCCAGGAACCGCCGGGCGTGGCGTTGAATGAACACATTTTTATCCTTGAGCCGCTTCTCGTACTCCGCGCGTGTGGGCGCCTTCGCCAGCGGCAAATCCACGCGTTCCAGTGCCGCCTTGAGCTTGCCCTGCACGGCGGTGCGCCGCCCGGTCAGCACGCGGCTGACGGCGCCGGCGATCTCCAGACCGTGCTGCCGGGCGAAGTCGAGTTTGCCGCGCGGCTCCGGGTTGGCGTCGCCGCCACAGCCGGTGATGAACAACGCCGTCGCCCCCGGATGGGCACGCTCCAGGTAGTCCTGCGCGTAGCCTGCCCAGTCGCCGCCAATGCGGTAGTGATCGCCGCCCAGCGTCGTGCAGTGGCAGGCGTAGCCGAAGACAATCGCCTTGACCTTGCCCTGGGCGTCATCGATGCGCAGCACCGGCACCTCATGGTCCACGGGGCCGTCCGGGTTGACGCCGAAGTTGACGCCGCCGGGCCGGAACACGCGGCGGTTCATGGCGAACGTCGCCTTGCCGCGGCCGAACGACAGCCGCACCGGCTCCGTCTTCGCCAGCGCCGCGGTCGCTGCCTCCAGCGTGCGCTCCACCAGTTTTATCGCGTACTGCTTGACCGCTGCCGCGTCCTTCTCCTTCAATTCAAACATGCCCTTGAGGTTGTAGCCGATCACCGGCCCCGTGTGCGTGTGGCTGGCCGCCAGCAAAATGTTCTCGCGCGGCAGCTTGTATCGCTTGTGCAGCTGGCCCGCGATCTCCTCGGCCAACTCGCGGTTGAAGCCGATGATATCGGCGGTGATGAGCAACAGCGGCGGCTCCCTGTCGTATTGCAGGGCCAGCGCCTTGACGGACAGCGGGTGATCGACGCCCTCGGACGGCTTGTTGCGATTGCCGTAACCGGCCATCCAGATGGGGGCGTCCGGCGTGATGTCCGCCCGTCCGACGCCGGCGCGGTAGCCGTCCTGGGCGCGGGCGGGCGCCGCGACGCAGCAGACGGCGAGGGTGAGCAGGACAAGGCGGTGCAAGCTCGGCATGGTCGTGGCTCCAACCGGGGTCAGATGTTGTTGAGTCCCCTTGCGGCTACTGCATCCGACTTTCCTAAAGACACTATAGTCGATGCGCGTGCTTAGAATAGCGGTATGAGATCCAAAGGTACGGCAGCCGAGTTGGCACGGCGGCGACGCCGTGCAGTTGCCTTGGTCGAGCAGGGGGAAGCCCCGGCTGTGGTCGCCCGCATCTTGGGCGTGACGCGCTCCTCCTTGTACCGCTGGTGGCGGATGGCGCGCCAGGGCCAAGCCCTGGCTGCCAAGCCGGTGCCCGGTGCCAAACGCCGTCTGTCGGACGCGCAACTGCGGGAACTGAAAGCGCTCTTCGACCAAGGGGCTCCCGCGCACGGCTTCCCAAACGAACTATGGACCTCGGCCCGGGTCGCCCAGGTGATCTGCCAGCACTTCGGCGTCACCTATCACCCCGACAACGTCCGCCGGCTGCTGGGACGCCGGTTGGGTTGGAGCAGTTACAAGCCGCAACGGCGCGACCGGGAGCGCAACGCCAAGGAGGTGGAATGCTGGCAGGCCGATGAGTTCCCTCGGATTCTGCAGGAAGCCTGGCGTCGATGAGCCCACAGCGCTTTCCTGGACGAATTGGGCTTTCTGCTGATGCCGCTGGTCCGGCGGACCTGGGCACGACGCGGCCAGCGGGTGTTCCTGCGCTGCTCGTCCAAGCACGACCGGATCTCCGCGATCAGTTGCGTCACCCTCAGCCCGCAGGCGCTGCGCGTCGGGACGAAATGGCGAGGGGTGCCCAAGATTGCGGCCAAGGGTTCCTCGGCGGAGGTTACAGTCGCGCTATGAGGAGAGGGACACGATAATTCAGTCACCGGTTCAGCCCTCGCCAGGAAGACAGGCACGCGGAAAGCGGCCCGTCCCGGAGAAGGCGCGCAGGCGGAACGGGCAGTGACCGCCGATCTTATCCGAACTTATCGGTGTCCAATCTGGACGGCAGTTCACGTGGAAGCCCGGCGACCGCCCTGCTAAAATGGCCTTGATCAGAGGCAAGGTAGGTAACCGAAGCGGCCTGAGTTACCAATAACAGTTTAACCATGCCTAATAGAGACTAGAAGAAGATCGACGTAAGTAACAGAATGGAAGCCTGATAGGCTGAAAACAGCCTCAACCTACCCGGTAGTGTAACGGTAGCACAAGAGATTTTGGTTCTCTTTGTCCAGGTTCGAATCCTGGCCGGGTAACTTGATGCCTGGAAATGCCAGTCGATGCAACCCGCTGCACAGTCAGCGGGTTGTGTTGTTCCTGGGCCACCTCTTCTTTCTCCCCTACGGTGCCGGCAGGTGCCGTGAGATGCTTTTGGTTGCACGGAGTTTGTGCAACCAGTGTGCAACCAACACCGGCGCCATCTGCCCTGAGATCGTCCTTACCCGGCACCGAATGAAAATCGCTCGCGCGAGTTTCTCCCTCTGCATAGCCAACCGGCCCAGCCGGCCCGATTTGGGTTTCCCTCAGTGTTTTTCCAGGGTTTTCGTGGGTCGGTCGGATTTTCACCGCTGGCCCAACCGGCCCCTGAACCGGCCGGTCCGTGCCTGTCGCGGCCAGTCGGACGGGCTCCGCCGCCCCGGAGGCGCTGGCCGGAAGGAGGCTCGGCAGCTTCTCGACGGCCCCGGCCAGGTCGTGCAGTCGTCGGTGCGAATAACGAGCCGTCAACGTCGGCGTCGAGTGCCCGGCCAGTTCTTGCAGGGTCCGCAGGTCGATGCCGGCGCGGCCGCCCAGCGTCAGGTAGGAGTGGCGCAGGCTATGGAAGTCGGCGAATAGCGGGCCGTCGGCTCCCTCGACGGCGTAGGGGATGCCGGCCGTTTCCAGGTCGGCCCGCAGCATCTCCGCCGCCACCGAACGCCAGGCGCCGGGCCAGACGGGCAGGGCCCGGGGACGGCCGGCAAGGTAGCCGCGCAGGGTTGCGGCCACGTCGGCGGGGAGCGGTTGCACTTTTTGCCGCTTGTTCTTCGCCAGCCGCGCGGGCAGCACGACGGCGGGCACGTCGGCGTCGAGATCGAAATCGTTCGGTGTCAGTCCGGCCAGAGCGCGGGCACGGAAGCCTGTCCCGCACGCCATCAGGTACAGGGCCGCGCGGTCCGATCCGTTCAGCCCTCGGAATACCCGTTCGCTCGCCCCGGTGACGGCGAGCAATCTGCGGAGTTCATCCGCCGTCAGTTCGCGGCGGTCGTGTCTGCGGTCAGTCGCGGTGTTGAGCAGTGGCAGCCGGTCAAACGGGTTGGCGGGCAGGCGCTTGCCGGCAAGCCAGCGGCCGAAAGACCGGAGGGCCTGCGCGTTGTGGTTCGCCGTCTGCGGCGAGGCGCCCCGCGAGGCCCGTTCCAGCAGGGCAAGCACGGTCGCCCGCGGGTAACGGCGTGCGGGGCCTGCCCCGACGGCGGCCAGGCCGTGCCGGCGGATCGCCTTGGTGATTGACATGCGGCGAATGCCCAGCATCCGGGCCAGTTCCGCCATCGTGAACAACTCTTGCCCGTGGGGCAGTTCGGGGAGTTCGCGGTCGGCTCGCAGGGAAGTCAGCCACCCGGCGGCCTTGCCGGCGTCGAGGTCGGCCAACCAGATGGCGCCCGTGGCGTCGAAGAATGACCGGAGATGAGCGACCGTCTTTTGAACGTGCTGGGCACAGTCGCCCTTGGCCTGCAGCGCCGCGGCGAAATCGTCCAGGTGATCGGCCAGCGGCCGCTTGCGGTGTTCCTCGTAGGGGTCGGCCAGGCCGTGCTGACGCATGGCGGCGTCGGTCAGCAGTTTGTTGAGCATTTGCTTGCTGCGGGCCAGGTCCGGGCACAGCGGGACGGCCTTACGCTTGCCGTTGGGCAGCGGCACCAAGCCGTAATACTTGCGCGATTCCTCGACGCGCTTGACGGCGCCGGGCGTGTCCGGGCTGCAGCGTTGCCCGTCCGGTGTGGCGTAGCGGACGGTATGTTTCTTGAACGGCGTGGCCACGGGATGCGCTCCTTTGGTGAGAAGGCCGGGCCGCCGGTCCGCTTCTCACGACGAAGCCGGCGGCACACGGCCAAAGGATTCAACTACAACACAAGTATAAACTTCGGGCGAGCCAATCAAAGGCCAGTAGGGGCAGTTAATGGCGCCGGCGTTTCGCCGCTCGGGCTCGCGCCAGGTAGTAGCAGCGCATCGGCCAGCGCTCCCGCTCCCGCAGCCTTCGCCACAGCTGCCGGGCCGCTTCTTCTGCCTGCACCTTCGCCTTGGTCGTCTGGAAGAACGCTTCGGCAGCGACGCGCATCGCCGCCACGAACGCGGCATCCCGTAGCCAGCGGTAGACCGTCGCCCGATGCACCCCCGCCAAGCGTGCAGCTGGGGCAATGGCCAGCCGCTGACGGTAGGCGTCGAGGAATCGACGTTGCCGCTCACTCAACGCTGGCGCGGGGTTAACATCGGTTAGCAATGTGTCGCATCTGTCGCACGGCGGAACGTCGGCAGTCATGTTTCACCCCCCGGTGGTCACCTCTCGGCCTCATCGTCGAATAGTCCAGGCTGACTCTCGCCCTTCCGTTGTGGTTGCCGACGGGGCAGCGCCTTCACCTCAAGGGCGCGGTCTTCCCTTGCGGCGGTCTACCGTCGCTTGCCGATCCTTTTCATAGCCCGTTTCACGGTGGCGAAATCCATCCCGGTGTCGGAGGCCAGCAGGCGGAACAGCGCGTCGTGCTTGCGGCTCTCCTGGCAGCTGGTGTAGGTCAGGTCGTGGCAGCGCCGGCAGCCGTAGTAGACCGAGTGCGCCGCCAGGTACAGCTTGCCGACGCGCCGCCCGCACGGGCGGCCGTTCTTGCTCAGCGGGCAGAGGAACCACCAGCGCAGCCCCCCGAAGCGCGGCCGGGTCGTGGCCAGGCGGACGGTGTAGTCGAGGGCCTGCCCCGTCCTGGTCACGGTGTAATGGAGGCGCACCCAGGGGTTCGCCAGGTCGAGCGTGCAAACCTCGTAGCCGATGGACGACGCCGCCTTCGTCGGGCCGATCAGCCAGTTCCAGCCGCCGGATTGGTGGACGCCGGCGGCGAGAATCTTCTCGCGCGTCCAGCGGTTGGCGTCCAGGGCAAGGCACCCCTCGACGACCGCCTTTTTGCTGGGACGCCACCAGTGGTAATACGAGGCACCGCTTCCGAGTCCGCCCACGGCTATGCCCTCCCCCGATTATTCCTAAATCATGTACAAAAACTGCCATCCCGTCTGACGGCTTTTTTGGGCTATACTTTTCGCGGCAATGGCTTACGTCGATTGTGAAGGCGGCGTCTTGGTGCGCCACCACGATCAGTTTTCTTCCGTTTTGATGCCCTTTTGTTGGCGTTTGATGGTCAATCCGCTGCCGATTCGCCACCGGCGATGGCGTTTTGTGGGCGCATCCGCCATGCCGTTAGGGGGCTTTTGTTCGCAGGCCGCAGCCCGCGCAGGCGATGGTTTTCCGGCTGTCCGACCAGAAGCACGGGCCGCCACACCGCCGGCAATTCCGGGACGCCCGGGGCCGCCAGCTGGCCCAGTCACACCAGGGCCAGCGGCCGCAACGCCAGAACGGCACCCCCCGCGCCGTCTTGCGGACCACCACGCGGGCGCGGCAGCGGGGGCAGTCGCGGCGCCAGTCCACCGACGGGCGATCTACAGCGGGCCGGGCGTGCTTGACCCGGCGCAGGGCCTGGCGCAAATCCGGGTCGCTGGCTTGCCAGCGGCAGACCGTCGCCACATGCACTCCGGCCACCTTGGCGGCCTTCCGCAGCGTCAGCCCGGCCCGGCGCAGCCGCAGAAGTTTCTCAATGATCGGGTCCGCGGCGTTCATCGGCCCTCCCCACCGTCCTGGAAAGCGTGTCCGCAGGCCACGCAACGCAGGATGAAGTAACTCCCGGTGAGCCTGCCGCAGTCCACGCACAGGCGGTCGAAACACTTCGGGCAGCGCCGGGCCGAGTCCAGCGGCCAGCGGCAGGCCGGGCAGCGCTCCAGGCAGTCCGGCCCGGTCAACAGGCCGATCAATCCCGCCCGGTGCGCCTGGATCAGTTCAGCCTGCGGGGCGTTCACCAGGAAGGCCGGCCGCCAGCGCAGCCGGGCGCCGTCCGTATCCAGTTCGACGCCCCGGGAACGGAGGTCCGCCAGCAAGGCGGTTGCTTCGTTCATTGCCAGCCCCCCCACCCCTCAGATTGCGTCCCAGACAAGATTTCCTCGGCGTTCGTCTCCTCCCCCGGACGAGACCGGCCCTTTCGGCCCACGGGCACGTTTACCTCAAAAATGGAAGGGTTGCCGTGGGCCGCTGCGCCGTTCCCGTTACCGTTCCCGGCCCACGGTTTCGGCCCATCCCTGTCGTCGGCCTCGTCCTCCGGGCCGGTTGGGCCGGTTGTCGGCGCGGGGGGCAAGCCAGCCCACGCGATGTGCAGCACGTCGCGGCGGGCGCCCTGCAGCGTCTTGCGAACCGTCAACTTCTTCCGCGTCGTGTCCGTCGTGGCCAATAGCTCCTGTTCCTTCAGGCGTCGGCGGAGGGTGTGCGGCGTGATGCTGAAACAGTCGTTCTGGTCGCGGGCGAACTGCTGCACGGCCGCGAAACTCGCGTCCGGCTCCAGGTACAATTCTCCGTCCGCCAGCCAGCCGACGCACACCCGCTGCGGCTTGTACCGGGTTTCGGTGCTCTCGCCGGTGTAATACTTCTCGGGCCGCCAACCCCAGCGCTGCGGCTCGGCGGGTTGGTTGCCGTCCTGGTCGGCGACGTGGGCGTAGCCGCTCGCCACGGCCGCCGCCAGCAGCCGCAGGAACAGCCCGGCCGGCTCCACGGTGGCGAGTTGGCTTGCCTGGGACGCGCCGGCTTCCGCCAGGGCACCCCATCCCCGTCGCCAGTAGTCCGCCCGATCCTGCTCCGAAATCGCGCCCACGGCCCGCGCGTAGTCGAGCAAGTAGCGCAGGCCGAGGGCCAGGTCGGCGACGATGCCCGGGGTCCGGGCGTGTTGCCCCGCGCTCCGGGCCTGGTCCCGCAGCTGCGCCAGTTCGTTCCGCAGCCGTGCGCGCACCGCTTCATACTGCGGCGCCAGCCAGCAGAGGAAACCGGCCAGGGCCGCGGCGTACAGCCCGGCGGCCGCGTCGCGCTGGCAGGCGCTCAAGGTCGGGTTGGGGTCCGGGGGCAGCGGGCCGAAGTCGCCGGGGGAGATTTCCAGCACCAGCAGCCGGGCGCGCAGGGACTGGCCGCGGGGCGTATCCTCGCCGGTGGAAAGCGTCAGCCCGCGGGGCGGCTTCGCCGGCCGTAGCGTGGCGTCGGCCTTCATGCGCTGCCGGCCGGCCCGGTTGCCCTGGCCGCGGAACAGCCGGTCGGCTTCCTTGTGGTAGCGCTGCACGTCGGCAGCTGATCCGGTGGGGCAGAAGTCGTCCACGACCAGCAGCGCGTCTTTCGCCGTGAAGGCCAGCCCCTCCAGCGCGTTGCCCGTGGAACTCCAGCTGGCCGGCAGGTGCCGCGCGTCCATCTCAGGGCCGAAGTGTTGCTGCGCCAGGGCGGCGGCCTCGGACTTGTAACAGCCCGTCGGCCCGGCCAGGTGCAGGGCGAAATCCGTGGACCCCAGCGCGGCGCGGTAGACCGCGGCCAGCAGCGGGAACGTCAACCGATCCGGGCCGAGCCGCAGCAGCCCCAGGCTGGCCCGAACGGCGCTGGTGAGTCCGGCCGCCTGTCGCGCCGCGGCGGCACCTAACTCGCCGGTCAGTTGAACGTCACCCGGTTGGAGAAGGGCAAGTGGATGCGGCAGGCGGAAGCCGGCCAGGGGTTCGGGGAGCGCCACCGGGATGGCGTCGGTCAGCCCGTCCGCGCCGATGGCGCCGCCGGCGTGCAGGTAGAACCAACTCCCGTCGATCTGCCGCCAGCCGGTGTGCCGGTAGATTGTGCGCCGCGGCACATCGCCGGACAGCAGCTGCAGGGCCGTGCGCAGGTGGTCCTTCGTCCCCATGCCGGCGTAGACGACGGCCCGCGTCCCCCAGGCGGGAACGGTCCAGCCCATGCCGGCAAACTCCGCGGCCGGCACCTCAGCCCGCGGCAAGGGCGAGCCGTCGCGCAGCGCCCCTTGCAAGGCCAGGCTGCGCGCCTGCTCGGCACCGTCGTCGTGAACCACGTCCTCCACGATCCGGGCGGAGAAGTTGCAGAGCGGCACCGGGACCGGGCCGTCCTTCGTCTGCACGGTGCGGTAGACGCAGCCGTCTTGCTCGAAGTAGGTGGGAGATTCCGCGCCTTCCGCGGGCGCGGCCTGGCGACGGAAGGGCCGCAATGCTTTGTCCAGGTCGCGGAGGGAAACGCGCTCCCGAATGGACGCGCGAACCGCGGCGAAGCCGGCAGGATCAGCCCCAGCCAGGTCGGCCAGTGCCTGCATCAACGCCTTGTCGCGGAACAGCGCTTCCGCGCCACCGCCGTCCAGCACGTCCTGCAACCGGGCCAGTTCATCGGGTGGGGCAGGTTCCTCATCCGCGGTTGCAGCGGCCAGCGTTTCCCGGATCGCCTGCAGCGCGACATCCCCTTGCAGCAGTTCGGGCGCCTTGCCGGCCGCGAGCAGGTCGTCCAGCCCCTTGCCGTTTGCCCCGTCCCAGCGTTCCAACTCGACGGCAAAGCCGGCGGCGGTCAGGGCATCGGTGCAGGCCAGGAGCGCCCGCGCCACGGTGGGGTTGTCCCAGGCGTCGGCGTCGAAGGCCAGGCGAACCGTTTTGCAGCCCAACTCCTTCAGCACGGCCAGCGCCGGCCGCCAGTTGGTCGCGCCGGGGACGGAGAGCGTCGGCACGCCAGTTCGGGCCTGGGTAACATCAGCCTTCAGTTCGCCTTCGGTCAGTCGCGCCAACTCGGCCGCCTCGGGAGTTCCCAAGGGGACGTGAATCGGAGAACCCGGCCCTGGGCCGCCATGCCCCGCGGAAGAAACGTAGACGTAGCGGCGGTTCTTTTCGTCCGCGTCGTCTCTGCGCACCTTGAGGGCGATGATTCGCCCGGTGCGGTCGCGGCACGGGACGATTAACCCGACCGGGCCGCGCAGCGTCAGGTAGTGGCCCGACGGCCCTTCTTTGACCACGACGCCCGGCACGCGCAACAGCTTGTCCCCGAAGCGCTCGCGCAGCTCCCGGACGACCCGCGGCCGCCCCTGGCGTGACAGTGTGCCGTACCCGGCCTTGTCGATTACCTCATCCGTCAGGCCCCGCCGTTGCAGCGCTTCACGGTGCGCCTTGCTGAGCGGCAGCCGGGCCAGCAGTGCCGAGTAGACCTCGTGCAACGTGTCGGCGTCCGCCCGCTTCGCTTCCGGCCCCGGCCGCGGTGTGGGCGCGGCCTCGGGCCGCGGGCCGTCCGCCAGGCGGTGGAGGAAGTAGCGGGCGCCGTTGCTGTCTTCCTTCGAGCGAAAGCTGCCGTCCTCGACGCGCATGCACTTGCAGACGGCCCCGTCCGCCGTAACGCTGCACCAATCCGCACACCCGCAGACGGGACAAGGGGCGGCCCGAGAAACCCGGACCCAGTTGCGTTTCGTGTTCACGTCTGGTAAACTCTCGTGTGGGTATCAAGCCTGTTCGGTGATGCGCCCAGCGATCTTCGCTGGGCGTGTCCGTTTCGTTGGGGCGGCCGGAAGTCGAACCGGAGAACAGGGGTATCAAGCCCGCTCGGCGACCACGCACCCACCCCACAATGCACTTTCTCGAACTCAACGTTTGGCGGCCTGTTTTTGCAGAACGGCCCATCGGTCGTGGTCGGGCAAGCCGGCCCGCACCCATTCGCGCACGACTTCGGTCTGAAACAGCACGCGCCGGCCCGCGACTACGCGACCGGGGATGTCGCGCGCGGCGTCCATGCGTCGCAACGTTCGGACCCCAAGGCCGGTCAGGGTGGCAAGTTCGGCAACGTCCACTAACAACTTGTCTGCCAGCGAGAGAACCGGGGCCTTGTCCTCCGACGGCGCGGTAAAGGGAATGATGTCAGTCGGCATGGTACACCTCCCGACGGTGTTCCGAACGATTCGACGAGGTGTTCCGCGCCTGAGCGGTCTGGGCCAGGCGCAGCAGCCGGCGTAGCAGGGCCAGCTCTCGGTAGAGCCGGCCCATGTAGGTGTGGATGTCCCCGGGCGCGGGCAGGTGGTCCAGGGGGGAAGGGTCGGTATGCATGGTGCCTCCAGAACAAGGGGGTCTTGATCTGGAGGCAGTATGACTGAAGCGCCGCCGACGAACCAACGACGCTATCTGTCGGTTTGATCGTCGGTGAATCGTCGGCGGCTCGTCCGGCGCTAGCGGACGTGCAGGAGGACGTAAACCTCGCCGCGGCGCTTGGCGACCTCGAAGGGTTGGTTGATCTCGGCCAACTTTCGGTTGGTGCGGTCCTTCACCTTGTCCAGCGCCTCTTCCTGACCGGACTTGCAGCCATAAATCGCGTGATGAATCTCGGGGATAGGCACCTCGGTCCCTCTCCAGAGCAGCCGAAGCAGTTGGTACTGATTCCGCTGGAAGTGCTCCCCCACCCAGGACGGTAAGGTAGGCTCGGCAGCGGTCGCAGTTGGTGTGCATTTCTCCGGCGCGGTCCGCGCCGAAAGGGCCTTGCGGAAGTAGGCGAGCACGTCCCGCAGGTCGGCGATGCACCCCGCCCGGTCCATAGACCCGCGGCTCCACCGGGGCATTCGACAATCCGAGGTGGCGCACGATCAGGTGGGCATGCGTGACCAGCCCCCGCGGTGTCGGCAGATACCTGGGGCTGTGGTCGGAGTTGGGCGGGAGGTCGCCGCGGTCCTCAATTTTGGCCACATCGATTGCGTAGTCGAACCACCGTTCGAGGTGGGGCAGCGTCCAGCCCGTCGAGAACACGTCCATCTCCCAGCCGTCGGGGAGCCAGGTCGCATCGTGCTGGCAGCCCATCAGCAGACAGCCGGAATGGTCCAGGTCGTGCAGGACTTCATCCCCGCAGCCATTTCTCCACACCACGGCCAGATGTTGGTTTCGCTTGACGTAGCGTATTTCACCGCGCAGTTCGGCATAGCCGTCCAGAGTCGGCGGCTCCAAGGCGACCACAAGCCGGCCCGTGTGCGGGGCGGGCACCTGGGCCGCTTCCTCCGTCGTCAGGTCCCGCACGATTTCCCAACCGCCAAATCGTTCGCCCCGGACGTGACGCGCTGGCGTGTCACCGCCGCAATCTGGTTTGGCGGTCCCCGTGGGGGCGTCCGGCCTCCGGTGTCGGGCCAGTTCGCGCAGTTCGTCCAGCTTGCGGCGGGCGCCGGCGGGCGTCCACACCTGATCGGTGGGCAGGTCGCGCACCAGGCCGAGATCACGGGCGTGGGCGTATGCCTTGTTCACCTGGATGCTGGGATAGCAACGGGTGTCCTGCTGCGCATCGAGCCGGTCCAAACTGTCGCGCGCCTTCTCCAGCCAGTCAAGGAACTGCTCAAGGGTGGTAGGTGCCTCGGCCAGAGGTCCGTCTGTTTTTCCGCGGCTTGAATCCTGTTCTTTCATCTCGGCCTCCGGGGGTCTTCCGTCAACCGAACCAGCCATTGTTCCGCCGTCACCAGTGCCGCCTCTGCGCGCTCCGCCGGCGTCTCTCCCGCCGGTAGCGCCGGGGCGCACCGCGGCCTAGCGCCGCGAGTTGATCCCACAAGTCCGGAATCTTGGGGAGAAGAAAAACCGAATCGTCGCCTTTGAGTATTCGGGCGAAATTCCCCGAAGTGTGGGGGACAGGCTGGCGCCCGGCTGCCAAATCAGCGCGAAGGTGGTGCAACCGCAGCCGAATGTTGTTGAGCAATTGTTCAACCGTGGGTGGGGCCGGATTCGCTTCCTCGTCGGCAGGATCGAGTGGCCGTTCGCCGAACGCCCGATGTGCCTTTTTGTAATCCTCCAGGCTAACTCCCTCTGGTGGCATCTCGTGCCGTGTCAACCCATCAGGCCCGGGGTATGGGGTCCAGAGCACGTCCAGGATGAAAGGCAGCCAGAGGACGAACCGGCGAAGTTCATAGTCGAGGTATGCCTTCTCCAAATTGTCCGCTACGACCGGGATGTTCCCCTGTGCCCCCAGCACCAGCAGGGCGCAAGCGTACTTCATTGCCGCAGGCGCGGGCCGCTGTGCCGCTGCTTGCAGCCGCCCAATCAACTGAATTCGCTCGATGATCTGGTCGCACTCTCGCAGCGCGGCACCTAGCGCGACGATCCGTTCGGCCCAGAGCAGGAAACCATCCGGGCCGGGTTTTCGACCTTGCTCGTTTGCTTCGCTGGGGAACGCGGTAACACGCCCAAAGGCTGCCGCCAACCGTGCGCGGTGGCGGGCATGCTCCTCCAGCTTCTGCCTGCGTTCCTCTGCGTCACGCCTGGCGTCGGCTTGCTGCTTCTGCCTTGCTTCGGCTTCGGTCAACAGGCTGTCGATGACCGAGCAAGGGTCAGACGGGGGCGGGGCGGCAGGCTCGCGCCGCCGAACCGGCGAGCGAACCGCTCGCTCGATGTCGCGGTGAATCCGGCTCAGCCATCCTGACGGCAGGTACAACGTGGCCAGCAGCGGGGCGGACTCTTCAGTGCAGGCTCGTCGCAAGACCATTTCAAGGTCCGCGGCACTGCAACTGGGGTCCGCCGCGCGGAGGGCAATGTACCTCGCCAGCCCGGCGCGGCGCCACTCGTCGCTGTCCTTGGGGATGTGCGTAGGCGGTTGCCAGTTGCGGAGTGCGTTCCGTGCCCGACACCCGCAGGCGCGAACGGCGTCCCCCCAGCGTTTCAACCGCCCCGCCCAGATGGTAAAGTGCTCATCCTCAGTGGGCCTGCGCCCCAGTTCGGGGCAGGCTTCATGAGCGCTCGGGAATCGCTGGAACCAGGCATCCCTCAAAGAGTCCAGCTGTCGGCGCCGGCCCGTGGTGAGGGCTTCGATCCGCTGCTCTCGCAGCCGACGTTCGCCAAAATTCGGGTCGGTCAGGATGTCAGCGAGAGGGTCGTTCGGGGGCAAGTCGGAATTCACCATGACGCACTCACTCAGACGGGTCGGTTGGCGGAGGCGCGCGGTGAGTGCGACGCGCGACATCCGCCAACCGCATTGAGCCGTCCGCCTGGCCGGGTGGATCGGCTACCCGCCTTTTGGGAGTATACATGCGATCACAAAATCAAGAAAGGTGGCTTTCGAGAAAAGGCGGTCGATCTGGTGGGCCTGCTGCCCCAACGGGGGTTCCGCCCGACGTGGGGGCGGGCATGCGGCGTCGAGCGGAGCAGCGTCCACGGTTATTGTCATTGACTGGGCGCCGCGAGCCATAGGATCAGTTCGGGCGGATTTCTGTTTCATCACCTGCGTCAGGCGGGTAGGATAGCGTCAGTAAGGAGGGGGTGACCTCATGGCAGCCCCTGCTGGGCGGCTGAGGAGGGAGGCGATTTCCGGAACGGATTTCAAGGATTTCCGCTGCCATTATTTCGGCGAGGAGGACAGTGTGCCCCCTACGAAATAATGGCCGTAAACTCGGGCGAAATGCGTTCCGGAATTCGCCCGCCCGGATACCCCAGGTTCGTTCCCCGGCCATCCTACCCGGGAGCCGGCCGGAAGGAAAGCCAAAATCGCTGCCAGCCGTCCAGGACTCCTGAACGGGTGTTCCTGCTCGCCAACCGACGGGCGCAGCCGAGTCCCGGGGACACCGCCTGCACCCGGCCCCGGCCTGAGCCGGCGCGGCCGCCCACCAGGACAGGCGAAGGGGCAGACGAGGCACCGACACCTTCACCGTGGGTGCGCTTCGCCGCAGTGGTGACGCCCGGTCCCGATTTTCCCCTGGACACCGCGCGGCGGGTGGGATACACCAAGAGCGGTTCACTACGGCACCCCCGGCCTTGACGTGGGCCGCCTGGGTGTCAACCGCCCCCCAGTGGGTGCCAGTGCAGATGACGAGTCGTTCAGCCGTCACGTCCGCGTCGGGCGTGACGATCTTCGGTTTTGGAGGGTGGAATTCCGGAACACATTTCAGCCCCAAGCGCGGCCATTATTTCGTAGGGGGCACAGGAGACAGCAACCTGTATAGATATGTGAACAATGATGCGACTATTACCGATCCGTCTGGCTTGCAACCTGATATTCAGTTTTTCAGTCGCGACCAAAAAGGAAAAGCAGTGGTCAATGCGGGTAATGCGGACGAATTAAAACAAGTCTTCTTACCCGGGACTCTGGTGATCGTGGGCGGTGGGTACAATGATCGTGTTGAGGTCGATGAAAAAGGCAACAAAATCGCCCGCGAAGGGGATTTGGCAACACTGAAAAGAATTTATAACAACCCCAACGGAGTTCAAAATAACAAGCTTGATCCGGGTACGAAGGGATTTCAAACGCCTCATACTGGCATGCTCTGGCTAAAGCAGGCAAGTAATGTGCAAGATCTCTCGAACATTATCCTTCAAGCGCTGGCGAAAAACGGCGGAAAGAAATTCACGCGGATTACTGTCATTGGTCATTGTGGGATTGGAAACCCCGAGAAGGTAAAAATTAATGCGCCTGGAGTAATGTTAACTGATGCGCGTCTCCAATACCAAAATCGCTACCCTGATCACACAAACCCCAACGTAAAGAAACTCTCGGGTCTCATCAATGACAAAGGAAACCTTGATGCACTGAGGAATGCGCTCGATAAAGCGCTCGACCCGAAAGGCGTGTTACAATTCGCTGTTTGTGGCTATGAGAAGAAATTCGACACATACTCTAAAAAGGAAGGTGAATGGTTTAAGGACCTCCAGGGGTTGGCGAACGTGCTTAATCGTGTCGTTGTGCATCCGAATCAACTGATGCATTTGGAACAGAATGGTGTGACTTACGAGCCGGGCGAAGATAAAGCGGCGGGGGTCACGAAAGAATCATTTATTTGGCGGATTGCTGAACCCAAAAAATGACCTGGGCTTCCGCGCCGGAGTGAGCAAATAACTTTCCGACACCCTGAGACACACATGCGTTACATCATTATCAGCATGGCAACCGTGCTTAGCATGAATGCAGGTTTGTGCTGCATTTTTCAAAGCAATGCCGATTCCGATCAGAAACCACAAAACCAAGTAGATCGACAAAAGGCTCCCCCAAAGGGGCGAGCGGATCAGGAAAAGATCCCGCCGAAAGAACCATCAGATATGGTTCTGAAAAAACTTGGGTTTTGGGTGGTTGGGAACCCGGTGACCGCCGTCAGTCATGCGGAAAGCACTGTTGGCGACGCCGCACTCGCACACCTCGCGGCATTCCCCAGGCTCAGGACTTTGTCGCTAGATACCATGTGGAACATCACTAGCAACGGTCTGAAATATCTGGAGAATTGCAACAGATTGCGAGAGTTGCGCTTAGAACATATGAAGAAAATCGACGACGAGGGCATGAAATACGTTGCCCGATTGACGAAACTTCGAGAATTGAGCCTTTGGGAAACCTCCGTCGGCGATGAGGGAGTGAAAAGACTGAGCCGCTTGGTGGAACTGGAATCCCTTAATCTTGGCTGGACGAAAGTCACCGACGAGGGCTTGACCCAGTTGGCCAATTGCATCAAACTAAAAGAAGTGAGTTTGCCCGGAACGGGCATCACAGACCGTTGCATGCCTACCATCAACCGCTGGATAAACTTGGAGTCCCTTTCCATCTACAAAACCAACATTACGGACGACGGCTTGTTGGAGTTGAAGGATATGAAAAGGATTTATTTCCTTTGGATTCCCTCGTCGGTAGGAGATCGTGGTTTTCAACATCTTTGCGAATTCTCGTCTTTGCGTATCCTTACAGCGGACGGCACTCGGATCACGAACCAAGGGTTGATACACCTAAGGAAACTGCCGAAACTTGAACAGTTGTCCTTAGGCAAAACGCCCATTGATGGAAACGGTTTGAGGCACCTCGCTAATTGTTTGAGACTGCGCAAATTAAACTTGTCCGGGACGAAGATCACGGATGTTTCTTTGTCGCATTTGAAGCCCCTTACGAGTCTCGAATCCCTCGATCTCAATGACACTAATATTTCTGATGAAGGGTTGGCTCATCTCGAGCAGTTGCACAATTTGAAAGAACTCTGGTTTCAACATAGGAAGATTTCAGAGAAAACGGTCCAGAAGTTAACAAAAAAGTTGCCGGGGCTGTTGATTCACTAGTCCGTAAGCGCCCGGCCAATCACGTCGAGCCGTGCCAAAAGCAAACGGCGTCCACCCGCGGAACCCTGAGAGCCGCAGGTTGACGCCGTTGTTGGTTTGCTCTGTCTCTTCTCAGCCTGCCCAGGCTTCCCCGCTAGGTGACTCTCGGCCTCGCCGTAAGAGCCAGCGATCTGGCAGCCAGTCCTGTAATTGCTCTGCCGTTGGCCCGTCCCCCAGCGCGAACAGCCCCGGCAACGCCTCCCGCAGGTAACCAAACGGGTCGACGCCCAGATGCTTGCACGTCGCCACCAGCGTGTACAGCACCGCCGCCGTCTGACCCCCGGCCTCACTGCCGTGTCCTCCTCGCCGAAATAATGGCAGTCTGATCGCTGGAAATGGGTGCCGGAATTCGGCCCTCCCCTTCGCGGGTCCCCCCGCACGAAAGGAGGGCGCATGTCCGCCCCGTCCCCCACCCCCGACCCGGCCGCGGTAGTGCCGCGGCCCGCCCCTCAGGCCCCCGACTCCGGCCCGCCAGTGCCGCCGGCCGACGTTGCCCCGCCCGACGAACCGCCCCGCGAGCGGCCCCGCCTGCAGCAGCCCGCCCGCGGCCGGCGCCTCGCCCGGCCCCCCGACACCCCCGCCGCGCCCCTGACCGCCGCCCAGCGCCTGCTCGTCCTCGACGCCTGGCGCCGCAGCGGCCTGCCCGCCGGCGACTTCGCCCCCCTGGTCGGCGTCTCGAAGCATACCCTGTACGCCTGGAAACGCAAGTTCGAGACGGACGGCCCCGCCGGCCTGGACGACAAGGCCCGCGGCGCCCCCGCCGGCAGCCGCCTGCCCGAGCCCACCCGCCGCGCCATCCTCATGCTCAAGGAGGCCCACCCCGATTGGGGCACCGAGCGCATCGCCGCCCTGCTGCTCCGCGGCCCCGCCCTGGCCGCCAGCCCCCAGGCCGTCGCCCGCGCCCTGCGCGAGGCCGGCTACGAGCTGGAGGAGGCGCCGACCAGGCCCCACCCCGACCACGACCGCCGCTTCGAGCGCGCCGCCCCAACCAGCTGTGGCAGACCGACCTGTTCACCTTCGTCCTGAAGCGCCAGAACCGCCGGGTCTACCTGGTCGCCTTCCTCGACGACCACAGCCGCTTCCTGGTCGGCTACGGCCTGCACGCCAGCCAGTCCACGCCCCTGGTCCTGGAGGTCTTCCGCGCCGCCGTAGCCGTCCACGGCGCCCCCGCGGAGGTGCTCACCGACAACGGCAGCCAGTACGTCACCTGGCGCGGCAAGGGCGCCTTCACGAAGGAGCTGGAGAAGCGCGGCGTCCGCCAGGTGGTGGCCTCGCCGCACCGGCCGCAGACGCTGGGCAAGATCGAGCGCTTCTGGGGCACGCTCTGGCGCGAGTGCCTGGAGGCGGCGGTGTTCGTGGACCTGGCCGACGCCCGGCAGCGCGTCGGGCTGTTCATCGACCACTACAACTTCCAGCGGCCGCACCAGGGCATCGGCAACCTGGTGCCGGCCGACCGCTACTTCGGGGCGGCGCCGGAGGTGTTGCGGACGCTGCGGGCGCGGGTGGCGGCCAACGCCCTGGAGCTGGCCCGGCACGGGCTGCCCAGGGCGCCGTTCTACCTGACGGGGCAGGTGGGGGGCCAGCCGTTCAGCCTGCACGCCGAGGGCGAGCGCGTCATCCTTACGGACGCGGGCGGCGGCCGCCGCGAGGTGGACCTCGCCGCCCCGCCCGCGCCGGCCCCGGCGGCGCCGGGCGGGCCGCCGGCGGCGCTGCCCGCGCCGGTGTGCCCACAGGGGATCGTGGCGGGGCACCCGGGGGATGCGGAGGAGCCGCCGGAGCCCGGGGCCTCGCCGCTGGACGGGGGCCTGCGGCGGCTGGACGCGGGGCCGAGCCCGGAAGGGGGTGCGCCATGAGCCCCACCCCCTCCCCCCGGCGGCGCGGCCGACCGCCCGCCGGCACGCCCGCGCCGCCCGCGGCGGCACCCGCGCCGGCACCCGCGGCGGACCCGACGCCGTTCGCGGGAGCCAGCCCGGCGGCCCGGCGACTGGCGGCGACGATCCTGGAGGTGCTGGCCGGCAGTCTGCGGCCCGCGGAGGCCGGCCGGGCGCTGGGGCTGTCGCTGGCCCGCTACTACCAGCTGGAACTGCGGGCGGTGGCCGGGCTGGTGGCGGCCTGTGAGCCCCGGCGGCGCGGCCACGCCCCGGCCGCCGAGCCCGCCGACCTGCGCCGCGAGTGTGAGCGGCTGCGCCGGGAGTGCGCCCGGCAGCAGGCCCTGGTCCGCGCCGCCCGGCAGGCGGTCGGCCTGACGCTGCCGGCGCCGCCCGAGCCGCCCGCCGCCCGCAAGCGGCGCCCCACCGTCCGCGCCCTGAAGATGGCCGCGCTGCTGCAGCCGTTCGGGGACGCCGCCCCCGCCGCCCCCGCCGAGGCCCCGGCCGAACCGGCGGCCCCGGAGTGCCCGCCCACGCCGGCCCCGCCCTGACCGTGCGCCCGGCGGCGTCCCCCGAAGCTAGAGTTGGCCGGGGCGGGCGGCGGTCGCCTGCCCCGGCATTTGCGTTTTTCTGGAGGGCGGGTCGATGACGCGGGGACGAAGGCCGGAGTGGGACGCGGCGGTGGGGCGGCTGGAGGGCTCGGCGCTGGCCAAGGCGCGGCTGCTGGCGGTGCTGGACGTGCTGTCAGGAAGGCGGACGGTGGCCCAGGCGGGGCTGCCGCTGGGCCTGGGCGAGCGGCGGCTGCGGGCGCTGCGCGACCAGGCCCTGGCGGCGGCCCTGGCGGGGCTGGAGCCGCGCCCGGCGGGCCGGCCGGCGCGGGCGCCGGCGGGGCCGGACGCGCGGGTGGCGGCCCTGGAGGCCGAGGTGCGCGAGCTGCGCATCGGCTTGCGCGCCGCCCAGGTCCGCGAAGAGATCGCCCTGCTGCTGCCGCGGCTGCGCCGCCGGGGCGGCCGGGCGGCGGGGGCGACGCGGACCCGGCGGGTGCCCGCCGCGAGGAGCGGCGGGTGCAACGGCTGACTGCCCCCGGGCAACCGCCCGGGGAACCGCGGCGGCGCGGGCCGGCGGGGCAGCGGGCGGCCCGGGAGCGGGAGCGGGCCGTGCGCGCCCGGGCGGTGGCCTTCTGCCGCTGGGCCGCCCGGCTGGGGCTGACGCGGGCGGAGGCGGCTGCACGCCTGGGGCTGTCCCTGCGGACACTGAGGCGCTGGGAGGCGCGCTGGCGGCGCGACCGGCTGCGGGCGGCAGCGCAGGGCCGGCCGGCGCAACGCTCCGACCGGGAGTTGCGCAACCGGGCGCTGGCGCTGATTGGGCTGCTGGGCCCGCGGGTGGGGCTGCCGACGCTGCAGGCGCTGTGCCCCGGGATGGCGCGCCGCGAGGTGGCCGACCTGCTGCGCCGCTACCGCCGGGCGTGGGCGCGGCGGCACCGGCTGCTGGCCCGGGTGTTGCACTGGCAGCGCCCCGGTACGGTCTGGGCGGTGGACTTCTCGGAGCCGCCGGCGCCGGTGGACGGCCAGTTCGGGCGGCTGCTGGCGGTGCGCGACCTGGCCAGCGGCTGCCAGCTGCTGTGGCTGCCGGTGGCGGACGAGACGGCTGCAACGGCCGCGGCGGCGCTGGAAGCGTTGTTCCGGGAACACGAGGCACCGCTGGCGCTGAAGTCGGATAATGGCTCGGCGTTCGCGTCCGAGGAGTATGAGTCGCTGTTGCGGGCGTGGGAGGTGTGGCCGCTGCCCTCGCCGCCGCGGCAGCCGCGCTACAACGGCTCTTGTGAGGCCGGCATCGGCTCGATGAAGGCGCGAACGCATCAGCAGGCGGCGCGGGCGGGTCGGCCGGGGCGGTGGACGTGCGACGACGCCGAGGCGGCCCGGCTGCAGGCCAACGAGACGGCGCGGCCCTGGGGCGTCAACGGGCCGACCCCCGAGGAGGTCTGGCAAGGACGGCTGCCGGTGCAGGCCGAGAAGCGGGCGGCCTTCGGGGAGTCCGTGCGGCGGCTGGAGCGGGAGGCGCGGGCGGAGTTGGGGCATGGCCCAGACACCGTGCTGGACCGCATGACGCAAGCGGCGGTGAACCGGGCGGCGCTGCGGCGGGCGCTGGTGGCGCACGGCCTGCTCCGGTTCACCACGCGGGAGCAGCCCGGCATGCCGTGAGCCGGCGCCCCGGGAAACGGACAGCGGGGCCGGGGGCAAGCGCTGCCCCCGGCCCCGTGCCGTCTCAACCCGCCAGGGCGCCGGCGACCTCGCCGAACGCCAGGGCGCGGCGGACGCGGTAGGCGGGGATGTCCTGGATGGAGTACCAGAGCCCTTTCCGCGAACGCCGCAGCCAGCGCCGCGGCACAGACAGCTCCAGGACCACGACGGATTCAATCCGCCCTCCGTGGCGCCGCACCGTATGAAGTGCGGCCCAGCTACTCTTGTGGGGTGTGTGCAGCCAGACCACTTTCAGCCGGCCCTTGCTCTTGGAGCAGAGCAGGCCGCCTTTCAGGATGCTGGGCAAGTTACGGGCGAGCGTCGCATGGCGTAGCCTCATGGGGACCACCTTTCGCGCTGGGTGGCAGGGGGTGGGCGTCCCCCTGCCGTGGTCCCGTGGTTACACCTTGCCGGCCGCGATCAGCGCCGCCAACCCGTCGGCGTGTTTGCAGCGCTGCCAGCGGGCGTGGCCCTTGCAGCTGCACGTCCGGCTGTCGGCGTCAATGTTGACGTGGTACACGTCCGGCTCGCCGTCGGTGCCGACCTTCTCGACCGTGAAGCCGCGGCCGAAGTCGGCCGGGAACTCGGTCAGGAAGTAGTCGGCGGTGTCCTTGCCGACGGTGATGCGCACCACGCCGGGGTTGCCCCCGAAGGGCGCCAGCGCCAGACGGATGGACCGCGCCGGCTTGCTGCGGGGTTTGCGTTGACGGACGGCCGCGGTTGCGGTAGCGTTCATCTGCGTTCCTTTCTTCGGAAGGAATGCCACGGACCCGGACGGCGCCAACCGTCGCGGGTCCAACTTGATTTCAGGCCCCGTTTGCCTCTTCTCTGGTTGGCGCGACGGGAACCAGTCCCCCGCGCCCGTGTCCCGCCCTCCCTCCCGGTTGCCCGGTTCCGAGCGGCTGCTTGTCAAAGAACCTTGTCACCAGTGGCGACGATGTTATAATACGCTAGTAAGCGCACCGTGTCAACGCTAATTAGCGTATTTTATGGAATTTCTGGTTGTGCCGAAAGGGAGGTTTTCCCCATGAAACCCGAGTGGTTCGCGGGCCGGTTACGGGAACTGCGCGAGGCGGCGGGGTTGACTCAACAGCAGTTAGCCGACGCGGCCGGGCTGAAGCTGGCCGGGGTCCGCAACCTGGAGCAAGGGCGGACGTATCCGGAGTGGCCGTCCGTGCTGGCGCTCTGCCAGGCGCTGGGGGTGGGTTGCGATGCGTTCACCACGGAGCCGGCGCGGCAACCGCCGCCCGGGCGCGGCAGGCCGCCGAAGGCTACCGCCGAACCAGTTGGACAGCCGGAACCGAAGCGATCGAGGGGGCGGCCGCGTAAGCAGACGTGAGTGGGCCGAAACGCTCGCGGAACCCTATCGACGTGGGCCGGTCCAAAGCGAGTGGGCCAGTGCCATCCCTCGCCTCGGCCCACGGGTATCCTCATGCTTTCCGTGCTTCAATCGACGTGTGGGCCGGTTGGGCCGGTCCCCGAGCGGGGGAGAGAAGGGCACCCGATTGAATTGGGAAGTGCGGCTGACCAGGGCAGAAAACGCGCGGGCCGGCGCTTCCAATCATCAAGGAAGGCCGGCCCGTGAAGAACGGATCGGTGCGGCATCATTTGCAGCTGTCGGCCAGGGTAATGATGGCGCGGCGGACGTGTTCGGGCAGGTTCGGCCAGGCGTCGATGAGGCGGGCCAGGTCCGCTGGCAGTTCGGGCCGGTCTGTGCAACCAGTGTGCAACCGTGGCCGTTCAGCATCCAAAACTTCTTGCTGGCCAACATGTTGTGGAGGGTGCTTATCGGATTTTGGTTCTCTTTGTCCAGGTTCGAATCCTGGCCGGGTAACTCAAAAAGCCGCAAACTTTAAGGGTTTGCGGCTTTTATTTCTACCTCAATAATAGATAATCACCCAACAATAAACAATAGATACACCTAATCCTATTCCTCCTCCCCGTCGGCGTTTTCGCCCCGTGCATCCGGGCGAACACGTCCCGCGTCACCGCCTGTTCGTCCAGCGGCACGTAGTGACGCATCAGCGTGTCCACGTTGCATCCGTAAGCGATGGACGCCTGCCGCATATCGATGCCCGCCTGCCAGGCCAGGGTGAAGGCCCGCTTGCGGAACCTGTGCGTGGTGAGTGTGGGGCGGTCGGGGTTCGCCTTGCGGTAGTCGGCGAACAGCGTCTCTACCCAGAAGTAGAGTCGCTGGGGGGAAAATTCCTGGTTCAGCTGGTGCGTCGGCCAGCCCTTGGCGACCAGGGCGGCGCGCAGCCCGGGCAGGTAGTTCTCCCTCAGCCACGTTCCGCCCTTGAACCAGATCCTTGGGAAGCGGCACTGCCCGCTCTTTGCGTCCCTTGGTTAAATCCGGCGGGAACACCAGTATGCCGCCCTGGAGTTGGCCCGATTTCAGGCTGCACAAATCCATCAGGCGGCAGCTGGTGTATGCCTTCGTGGCGAGAAACATTTTCGTGAATGGCCAGTCGCCGAACCGCTCCCCAACCCACTTGTATAACGCCTCGATCAGTTCGTCGGTGGCGTATCGCACCGGCAGCTTGTCGGTCTTCGGCGGCGCGACATCCTGCCAGGGGTTGCCCTGGAGAAGCTTCAAATCTTCCACGAGCCACTTCTGCCAGAGGGCCGAAAGGCCGCAGATGAGGCTGGCCATGTAGTGGGACGACGGGAGTTTGTTGCGCCGGCCCGGCGTGGTCATCATCCAGTCACGCCACTTCGCCGCCATGCCGGGCGTCAGCTCCGGCAGTTCGGTGTTCGCGTAGAGTTTCCTGACCAGACGGATCAGTTTCAGGTAGTAACCGGTGGTGCTTTCGCGGTTGCCCGAGGCGGCGAGCCTGGCCTTCAGCCGCCCGATAACTTCCTCCCACGTCGCCTTCTCCTCGATCTGAGCCGCGGGGGCGGAACTCACGCTCGATAATCAACCTGGCCGCCTCAACAGCCTGGGCCATGCGCGTCTGATTCGTGTCGCGCCTCAGCCGCCTGCCGTCCTTGGTGCGGAAGAAAACGCAGTAAGTGGCGTCGTTGCCGAACATCTTGACGGTAAAGCCGACCAGGGTGCCGTGGCAGAGGTGAGAGTGGGGATAGAGGTGCGGCATCGTAACTGCAGGGAAAGTGTATTATTCTCTTGGCCTGGTTTATTGTGTGCCCGTGAGCCACCCTGGAACAGGGGTGCGAAATAAAAAAGGCCGCCGTCGTGCCGGGTGGTTTTCACTTCCAGGGCTTCCCGCTCAGGAACTTGTCCAGCGCCGCGTGGGTGAACAGCAGCTTGCGGCCGCCGGCAAAATCGACAAAGACCCTGTTGACGGCACGGGCCATGCGTGTCAAGATGGTTGATTGGATAGGTGCCGTCGTGAACCGAATGCGAATCCACGGCGTCTTATCCAGGGGGAACGGTTTCGACATCGATTGAGGACGGCTGGCCGCCGCACATGCCAAAACCCTGCGGGGGCGGCGTCCTCAGTACCAAAGGAGAGCGATTTCTTGCCGCCGGGATTTAACGACCGAAGGGACCAACCACGTCCCGATCATCAGCGCGTCAACGAGCAGATCCGCATTAGCCCGGTTCGCCTCATCGGGCTCAACGGGGAGCAGCTGGGGGTTGTGCCCACGCAGCAGGCCCTGGATATGGCGCGGGAGGCCCAGCTCGACCTGGTCGAGGTGGCGGCTCAGGAGCGGCCGCCGGTCTGCAAAATCATGGATTTCGGCAAGTTCAAGTTCCTGCAGAAGCAGAAGCAGAAGGACAAGACCAAGCAGCACCACCAGAAACTGAAGGAAATCCGTCTGCGACCCAAGACCGGCGAGCACGACGTGGACACCAAGATCAACCAGGCGCGCAAGTTCCTGGAGCACAAGGATAAAGTGCTGGTGTACGTGCTGTTCAAGGGCCGCGAGTTGCAGCACCAGGAGGAGGGGCGGCGCATCATCAACCAGGTGCTGGAAAAGTTGCAGGATCTGGCCAAGGTGGAGAAACCGCCGGCGATGGAAGGCAAGCGCATGACCGCGATGGTCGCGCCGAAATAACGGCCTGACGTTTTTCCCCCTGCCGCGGTGCTGCGCTTTCACTACAATCACCCCTCTGCAAGATGGAGCGCAGGGGAGTCACCGAACTTCCGGGACCCCTGGTGACGGCCAGGGGCCCCTTTCTTTTTTCCCACACCGCCGCCGGGGCGACACGGGTAGAAACGGGCCGTATCATGCCGAAGATGAAGACACACAAGGCTTCCAAGAAGCGCTTCCGCGTTTCCGCCACCGGCAAGCTCAAGCGCAGCCAGGCCGGCAAGAAGCACCTGAACAGTCACAAGACCGGCAAACGCAAACGCCACCTGCGCGGGAGCGTCGTTGAGACCGGCAAGCTGGGCAAGAAGTACGTCTTAATTATGGGCGGCAAGAACTGACCGCCACCGCTTCCATGGGGCCGGCGTTCCAGCCTGCCCCCCGAAGACAGCCAAGGAGCCAGCCATCATGGTACGCGCGCGCAGCGGCAAGACCCTGACGCGGGGCCGCAAACGCATCCTCAAGCTCACCAAGGGCTTTCGGGCGAGCCGCCATAACCTGTACCGCCAGTCGATCGTCACGCTGATCCGCTCGCGGGTGTACGCCTTCCGTGACCGGCGCGTGCGCAAGCGCGACTTCCGCCGCCTGTGGATCGTGCGCATCAACGCTGCCTGCCGGTCGCGCGGCTTCCGCTACAGCCTGATGATTACCGGGCTGCAGCGCGCCGGCGTCATCCTGAACCGCAAGAGCCTGGCCGAGATCGCCGTCTACGATCCCGACACGTTTACCAAGATCGTTGACCTGGCGCGCGCCCACCAACCGAAGGCCGCCGCCAGCGCCTAGCGTTTTCGTTGGCTCCTTGGTCCAGAGTCCACCAGGGGCCTGTGACCCTGGATCAAGGACCCAACCCCATGTCCGCCGAGTTGACCTCCCTCGAACAACGCGCCACCGCCGAGTTGAGCGCCTGCGCCGACGAGGCCGCGCTGCGCGCCTGGCACACCAAGTATTTCGGCAAGCAGGGCGAAGTCATCGCCGCGCTCAAGGCGGTGGCCAACGTGCCGGCCGCCGAGAAGCGAACCTACGGCCAGGAAGCGAACCGCATCAAGGAAGCGCTCACGCAGGCGTACGAGACGGCCCTGGCCGCCGCCAAGGAACGCGCCCTGGAAGCGAGCCTGAAGGCGGCGCCGCTCGACGTGACGCTGCCGGGCCGGTCCATCCCACGCGGCCGTCTGCACCCCGCCACGCGCGTGCTGCGCGAAATCTGCGCGATCTTCGCGGACCTCGGCTTCCAGGTCTACCGCAGCCGTGAGGTGGAAGACGACCTGACCAACTTCGAGTTGTTGAACATGCCGCCGCACCACCCGGCGCGCGACATGTGGGACACCTTCCACACGACGACGCCCGGCGTGCTGCTGCGCACACACACGTCGCCGGGACAGATTCACGTCATGAAGGAATTCTGCCCGGAGCCGATCCGCGTGATCCTGCCGGGCATGTGCTACCGCTACGAGGCGATCACGACGCGCAGCGAGATCATGTTCCAGCAGGTGGAGGGTCTGGTGATCGGCGAGCGCGTCACGATGGCGGACCTGAAGGGCACGATCACGGCGTTCGCGCGGCGGATGTTCGGCCAGGAACGGCAGGTGCGCATCCGGTCGAGTTACTTCCCGTTCACGGAGCCGAGCATTGAGGTGGACATCGACTGGCCGAAAGACGACCCGAACGCGGATCGGCTAACGAAGGGCACGGGCTGGCTGGAGATCATGGGTGCGGGCATGGTGCATCCGACGGTGCTGCGCAACGGCGGCTACGACCCGGAGCGCTACAGTGGTTTCGCGTTCGGCATGGGGCCGCAGCGCATCACGATGCTGAAGTATGGTATCGACGACATCCGCCTGTTCTGGGGCAACGACCTGCGCTTCCTGGAGCAGTTTTAAGTTTGATCCACAGATGGCACAGATAACACAGATAAAAGACAAAAATACAAATTCAATTGTTTTTATCTGTGTTATCTGTGTCATCTGTGGATCAAACTTGGTTTCCTGACGGGTTCAACTGACCATGAATGTTTCGTTGCGCTGGTTGCGTGATTATGTCGAGATGACCCTGCCGCCCGCCCAGCTGGCCGAGCGCCTGACACTGGCTGGTCTGGAGGTCGCCGGCGTGCGCCTGTTTGGCGTGCCCGCGCCGGAGGGGCTGCGCGTCAAGCAGGCGGAGCAGGGTCCCATCTGGGCGCGCGACAAGGTGCTCGTCGGCGAACTCGTCAGCGTGGACCGCCACCCCGACGCCGACCGCCTGACGGTGCCGACCGTAGCTTACGGCGGCGGCCAGACGATCACGCTGGTTACCGGGGCGCCGAATATCAAGGTCGGTGACCGCGGCCAGAAAGTGGTGCTCGCCCTGGTCGGGGCGGTGCTGTACGACGGCCACGCCAAGGAAAAAGTGCTCAAGGAACTGAAGCCCGGCAAGATTCGCGGCGTGCCCAGCAACGGCATGGTCTGCTCGCTGCTCGAACTGGGCGTCAACGAGGAGCACGGGGGCATCGTCATCCTCGACGCCGACGCGCCGGTCGGCACGTCCCTGGCCGACTACCTGGGTGACATCGTGCTGGAGTTGGAGGTGACGCCGAACCTGGCCCGTGCGCTGTCGATGATCGGCGTCGCCCGTGAGGTCGCGGCGCTGACCGGCAAGACAATCACACTGCCGCCACACAAGATACAGGCCGCCGGCGAGCCAATCGTTGGGCAGGTCAATGTCACGATTGAGGATCCGAAGCTGTCGGCGCGCTACGCCGCGGCGCTCATCAAGAACGTGAGTATCGGCCCCGCGCCGGGCTGGCTGCAGCGCCGCCTCGAATACGTCGGCATGCGGCCCATCAACAACATTGTGGACATCACCAACTATGTGATGCTCGAATGGGGCCAGCCGCTGCACGCCTTCGACTACGACAGGTTGCGTGAGCGCGCCGGCGGCAAGGCGCCGACCGTCATCGTCCGCCCGGCCCGCGCTGGCGAGGTGCTGGTCACGCTGGACGGGGCCAAACGCGAGTTGACGCCAGACAACCTGGTCATCGCCGACACCGCCGGGCCGATCGCGCTGGCGGGCGTCATGGGCGGCCAGGAAACCGAGGTCAGCGCCTCGACGAAAAACATCCTGCTGGAGTCCGCGAACTTCGACTTCCTGAGTATCCGCCGCACCATGAAGGCGGTCAACCTCATCAGCGAGGCGAGCGTGCGTTTCAGCAAGGGCATCCACCCCGAACTGGTGCTGCCGACCCTCGAACGCGCCGCGGAGTTGATGCGGCAGCACGCCGGCGGCACACTCTGCCAGGGCGTCGTGGACAACTACCCGGCCCCGCTGCCGCCGCTGGAGGTCACGCTGCCGCTGGCGGAGGTCGAGCGGCTGCTCGGCACGACCTTCACCGCCGACGAGGCGATGGACACCCTGAAGGCGCTGCAGTACGACGTGGAGCTGATCGGGCCGGACGTGCTGCGCGCCGTGGTGCCGCCGCACCGACTCGACGTGCAGGCGGGGGCCGCGGACCTGATCGAGGACCTGGCCCGCATCCACGGCTACGACCGGCTGCCGGCGACGCTGCTGGCGGATCGGCTGCCGCGACAGCAGACCAATGTGCCGCTGGTCTTCGAGGAGCGCGTCCGCGACCTGCTGGTGAGCATGGGGCTGCAGGAGGTCATCACCTACGGCCTGACGACGCCGGAGCGCGAGGCGCCGCTGGGCATGGCGGCCGGCGACTACGTGACGCTGCTGAACCCGATCAACCCGGAGCGCGCCGCCATGCGCAAGACGGTGCTGGCGGGCGTGCTGGACGTGACCGCGGAGAACCTGAAGCACGAGGCGGACGTGCGGCTGTTCGAGCTGGGGCCGGTGTACCTGCCGCGCCAGGGCGAACGGCTGCCGGAGGAGCCGCGGCGGCTGGCGCTGGTGCTGACGGGCACGCGCCTGGCCGAGTTCTGGACGGACTCCGCCGAGGGCGCCGCGGGCAAACAACCACTGGACTTCTTCGACCTCAAGGGCCTGATCGAGGCGCTGGCGGCGGACCTGCACTTGCCGGAGGTGCAATATCGACTATCGACGGCAGCGTACCTGCACCCGGCGGCCGCGGCGGAGGTGACGGCGGCGGGCAAGTCGCTGGGCCACTTCGGCGTGCTGCACCCGAAGGCGGCGCAGGCGTTCGGGCTGGCGAACCGCACGGTGCTGGCGGGCGAGCTGGACGTGGAGGCGCTGCAGGCGGCGCTGCCGCCGCGGTATGCGTTCCGGCCGGTGCCGCGCTTCCCGGCGGCGCTGCGCGACATTGCGGTGGTGGTGCCGGAGGCGGTGACGGCGGAGCGGCTGGAGGCGGAGATTCGCGCCGGTGGCGGCGACCTGCTGCGGCAGGTGTGGCTGTTCGACGTGTACCGCGGCGAGAGCATCGCGCCAGGTACCAAGAGCCTGGCGTACGCGCTGACGTATCAGGCCGACGACCGCACGCTGACCGACAAGGAGATCGACAAGGCGCACCAGAAAGTACAGGCCCGACTGCAGCACGTCCTCCAGGCGACGGTGCGCGGCAAGGAGTGAGCGGCCGCCGCATGCACCCCTTGCCTGTGCCAAATCGCGTTGCTGGTTGGCGTTACCAGCCCGGAGCGCCAGATCGAGTTCCCCGTCGCTGGCGCTTCGGGCTGGTTTTGCAACGGCTTCTTACCACGGGTAGTAGTATCTCCAGTGATACGGGGGGTGATAGTAGACCGGCGGCGGCGCCTGGATAATGGTCTGCTGCTGCCGCTGCGCCGCGGCGAGCGCCGCATCCGTCGAAGCTTTATTCGCCGCAATGTCTGCCAGGAGCTTTTGGTATTTTTTATCCTCCTCGCGTTTATCGTCTTCAAACTTGCGCTTCTCCGCCAGGAACTTGTCTTCCAGTTCCCGCCGCACCTTCTCGTCGGTGATCCCGCGCAGGGCCGCCAGGTGGTTTTCGCGCAGTGCGCTCTTCCTGGGTCGCGAGCCTGGCCATCATGTCGCGAATCTGGGTTTTGTATTCCAACTCCTGTCGCGCCATGCGCTCCGCCTCGGCCTTCTTGCGCTCGACCTCCGCGTTCGCCAGATCGATTTCTTTTTTCTGGGCCGCGAGGTCTTCCGTTTTGCCGCCGCGAAGGATGGCGGGGACCAGGAGCAGCAGCAACAGCAGGACGACGGCCCCGATCGCGAGCATGCGCGGGGACACGGTGTACGAGCCAATGGTGATCCCGTGGGCCGGTGCCGCGGCCGGCGCACCGGGGGCGGCGCCGGCCGCCGTGGGCGTCGTGTATCCGCCCGGAATGCCGGCGGCCGGAACCCGGTTCTCGTTGCTCGCCAGGAGGGTGCGGTTCAGGTTGGGTTGCTGGGTCGCCGGCGCCGCCGCCGGCACCTGCAACCGCTGGCCGCAGGCGGGACAGGGTTTCTTGGTGCCGGCCTCGTTCGCCGGGGACTCCAGGGGTTTTTTGCAGTTGGGGCAGTTGTACTTGATCGGCGGCGGTGGCGGCGGCGCCGGCGCCCGTTCATCGGAGGCCATCATCGTCTTGTTCAGATTCGGCGCCGGCGCCGCTGCCGTGGTCGGCGGCGGCGCGGCGGGCACCTGCAACCGCTGGCCGCAGGCGGGACAGGGTTTCTTGGTGCCGGCCTCAATGGACGGGGCCTCCAGAGACGCCTGGCAACGCGGGCAATTGTAGTTGATCACCGGTCCCGTGTCGCCGAGCATGGTTTTCTGGAAGCCTGGGTCGGGCTGGGCCGCTGGTTTGCCGAGGACGTTGGGCTTCGGAGCGGTCCTGCCCGCGAAGAATGGCGATTGGCAATGAGAGCAGACAAGGCGTTTGCCCATGTCCCCCTCGGGGATTGACATCACGGATTGGCAGGCGGGGCAAGAAACCTGTGCAAACATGTTAGGTTACTCCAGGGAGTGTATGCCTTCGGGGATTCCTCAGGCGACAGGAGCGAAACCAGGCAGTCAATTGCCAGTTGCCGTTATGGGGCCTCCACCCATTTGCCGTTTCGGTAGTAACAATTGCGCGGATTGAAATCGGTGGTGAGCGTCTCCAAACTCAAGGGCAACACAGGACTCACCTGTCGCGCCTGGAGAATGGCGGACCAGTTGGTTTCGCGGACTTTTTTCTTGTCGCCAACCTTGTCGCTGGCCTGTTGTTCGATCACCCATAACTCGGCCTGAATGACAATGCGCATGGCGTCGTCGGGGAAGGTTTGATGGTCGCCTTTGCCGGCATCGACGCACCGCTGCAGGAAGGCTTTTTGGTCCATCATGCCGGGCACCAGGTCGAACATTTTTTCCATGCCCTGGCGCGTGGCATAGTCCTTGGCGAGCCTGGTGTCCCCCGTCCGATAGTACTTGAGCGCCTTGAGAAAGTCCGGCGCCAGGGCGGCCTGTTCCTTTGACAGCCGCGCCGGCTTCACGGCGTCCCCCTTCAAAGCATTGACATCGCCCTTCGGATCGAGCAGGACGGCCAGGGCCAGGCATTTGCGGGCTTCCTGCGGGGTGCGCGCCAGGGCGCTCATGCCGCGCAACGCGACGGGCCCGAATTGCTGCGGTTTGAGGTGGGCGGCAATGAAGAACAAGCGCCGGGCCGTGTGCCGGGCCTCGGGGTCGTCTTTCTCGATCGCCAGCACTGCGGCGTAATCACAATACGCCCTGGCGTCGGCTGGCGTGAGTTGCCCAAGGCGCTCCCGGTCGAGTTGATGAATGATCTTGATGTTATCTTTGCTTCGGTTGTAGGCGGTGCGTTTGGCATCGGTGCCCGGACCATTGGCAATCACCAACGTCTTGCCGTCATCGCTGACGAAGAAGCCGCTGACCCGGACGCCGGGCTTTAATTCAATGATGATCGCCCCGGCCGTGGACGGCACGGCCAGGAACCCCACGGTCAACCCAAGGATGAAGGACCGCCACCGCATCGTTCACCTCTTGAGCTTGTTGGTCAGCGCCCAGATTCTCAGGATGGCCTCTTCGCCCGCGCCAGTTGATCGACCACACCCGAAGACTGAAGATCACGGCGTTCCAGTTCTTCTCGAACCGCCGCCATGTCTTTGGCTTGATCCGCGGCCTGCGTCTGAACAGCCAGGGACAGCACCTGGATCCAGATCCGCTGCAGGAGCACCATGTGCTCCAGATCGTTGTCGGCGAGGAACCTGGCGACCTGCAACTGACGGCCGACCTGGGTCAGGTACGCCCTCTCCCTGGCGGTCAGATTTTGTTTGGCCGCCCTGGCCGCGACGTGCTCGATGACCTTCTCCAGCACCCTGGTGGGTCGCGTTTGGTTCAAAAAGTCGGCGTCGTCAATGCCGAACGCCAGGCCCTGTTCGCGGTACAGGTCGCGCAGGATGTCCGCCGCCTCCGCGCCGGCGGCCAGCCTGGTGCCCGTCAGTTCGAGCGCCCGTTGCAGCAACAGCTTTCGGCACGCCAACCGCCAATCATCGTCCCCATAGAATTGCAGCTTTTTCTGGAGCACGCCGCCGGTGACCGCCTCCAGGGTCTCTTTCTTGGTCATGTAGTTTTCGTTATTTTCGTTGCCGGCGTAGTCGGCCAGGGCCAGCAGCACCGGGCGGCACTTGCCGATGGCTTCCAGCTTGGGGGTTACGGCGTCGAGTTCAGTAGTCTGCCGAATCGTCAACAAATAGCGGGCGATTTTCTGTGCGTAGCGCGGCGCCAGATCGCTGGGGGCGCTGTCGGCGAGTCGGTTGAATGCGTCGATTCGCGCCTGGCTTTTCTTGGTGGGGGCGAGGTTGTCGAGGTCGCGCGGATCGAATTGTACGGTGTTGCTGTCCTTCGCTTTCGGCTCCTCCTGAACGGGTCCCTGAGGGGGCATTTGAATGGGCATCCCGGGCGGAGCGAAGACTTTGCCGAAGCCGGGCCTGCCGAGGCCGGAGATTTCTTGAATGCGCAGTTGAAAGGGGCCGATCCCCACAACGTTAAAGGTGGTCGCAATGATCCGATACACACCGTCCGCCGGCACCCGATACACGATGCGCGCGTTGAGGCCGCCGCCACTGTCGTCATCCTGGGCCACGACCTTGTTGTTGGGATCCAGTAACCGAAGATAATTGTCAAAGCGGCTCAGCATGAAGATGCTGTAGACCTGACCTGCCTTCATGCTGATTGGATACGCTTGATAAAAGCGGCCGCCGCCCATCGCGTCCCGAGGGCTCCTCGGCGTCAGCGCGCCGATAAAAATCCGGAGCTGTCCGCCCACGACCAGGGTGTTCGCGGCGGGTATCACCGGGGCCTTGGCTTTTTTATCGGGCGGCTGCTTCGCTTCGACTACCTTGGGCGGTTCGGGTTGCGTCACCTCCGGAACCTTGACGGTGATCAGATCGTCAAACCGTTCCAGGCGGGTGTCCTTGTGGAACAGGGTGCAGGCCATCGTGGAGGCGTGGGCCAGGCGCACGGTGTCCTGCAAGAGCGCGGCCTCACTGCTCGGGCCCGCCTTGACGGACGACAGGGCACTGCCGGTCAGGGTTTGCAGTTGCACAAGCCGCTCCCTGAACGTGATCCTGGCCCGGGTGGTGGCGCGCAACAGGCTCTTCTGGAACGCCTCCGCTCGGGCGGCCTGCGTCAACTTGGTGTCGGCCGGTAGTTTCCATTTGGCGGCCAACACCCCTTCCAGCTGCGGTGCCACGGCGGGGGTCGCTTGTTTATAGAGTTCGACGATCCGCAAACCGGTGGCCAGGTCGTTGCTTTCCAGGCACGCTTTCAAGATGAGCTCGAACTTCGGCCACAGGTCGCCTCTCCTGGCCAGGCCCGCCTCGACCAGGGCGACATCGACCGGGCCGCGAACGGCCGGGGGAAGGTCGGCCGCAAACCGGCGGAGCAGGTCGTCGCGCAGCGCCAGGGCGCGGTCGATATCCTTCGCCGCGGTTGGCAGTGTGTTCTTGTAGCACCGTTCCGCGAACCACTTCTGCGCCTCCGCCTTGAGCTGCGCCGGCGGCACCGTGGCGTCGAGGCCGGGAAAGACTTCTGCGAGATCGCCCACCAGGTTTTTGACACGCTTCTCGTGTTTCGCGAGGTTTTTTTGGCTCAGGGCAGCGAGAAAGACTTGCAGCGCCCAGTAGCCGCGCTCCACGTCTTCTTTCCCCTCCGGCCCGAACGCGGCGTTGCGCGACGGGAACTGGCTCCGCAACCCCTGCCGCAGCGCCATCAAGCTGTAGTCGCTCGGATCGAAGGCGAAACATTCCGCGAGCAAGTCGCGCAGCGCGTCCTGCATTTTTGGCTGCAGTTTCGGCACCAGCTTCGGCACCTGCGCCGCAAACTTCTCGTAGGCACTGCTGCGCTTCGCCTCGTCCGTGACGCCAAGGCCGTCGATGACCGCTGCCTCTCCCGGCACACTGTTGTGGATATCGTTCACCACCGCGGCCAGCCGGGTGCCCGGGACGCTGGCCCACCATGCCTCGTTTTTCGCCGGCTGCTGCGGCGGCTGCGGCGGCGGCGCTGGCGGCCTGGGGTCCACGACCGGCGGCGGTTCCTCAGCGCCCTTCCCGCCAGCACCCAGCAAGAACGCGACAATGCCGAGCACGAGCACGAGCACGAGACCCGCCGCCCCGATCAGCCAACCGAGCGGCAGCGTTCTTGGCGGCGCTGGCGGCGCGGCAGCCGCGGCCGGCCCGGCCACGACCGCCAGGGTCAAGGGCACGACAAACTGCTGTTTACCGTTCCCCTGAATCGTTACCTCGGCCTGGAGTGTTTCCCCTGGCCGGGGCGGAACCTCAATGAACAACGGGATCGTGGCCTTGTTGCCCTGCGACTTGCCCGGGCCCGCCTTGATCCACTCCTGGTTGCACCACGCCTGGGCGTAAACCACCCGGGCCTCCCTGGTGCTGATTGTCACGCGCTTGGTGAGGCGCTGCCCGACCTGGCCCTTGCACAGCAGGCGCTCGGTGCTGACCTCCAACTGGGGCGGTTTGGTCAACCCCAGCGCCTCGAAAAATTGCTGCACGGCGCTCATGCCCGAGGCCTGTGTCCCCTCCACCGGGTAGGTCCAGCCGTTGCTCGCGTACCAGGCTTTCACGGCGCCCTGCTCGAACAGGACCGCCGCCTCCTGCGGGTTGGCTTTCGCCTTGAGAGCCAGCTCGCGCGGCGACCGGGCGCCGGCCAGCACGTCGTTGGTATCCTTGCCGCTCGGAAATGGCCGCACCGGGACAGCAGCGCGCACCTGCAAGATGAACTGACCGCCGTTGGTATCGATGATGATTTCGCCGCGCAGCGGCTTCAGCCCAGCGCGGATTTTGTTGCCGGGCACGCGCACCGACAACGTATAAATGCCCCGGGTCTGAAACATCTTCAGCGACGCCCCGTCGCCGAGCACGAGCCAATCGCAGTCCGTCATCACCATGCCGCGCAGCACCAACATGCCGCGGTTCGTAATCAACAGCTCAAAGCGGTGGTCGGTCCCCGGCGTCAGCGTGCCCAGGTTTTCCTCGGCGGACGGCAGGGCCAACTGCGGTGGGCGCAGCACGTTGGGGTCGGCCGGGATTTTCTCCAGCAACTGGCTCAGCCCGACATCGAGGTTGGCTTCCTTGCCGGCTTGCCGGGCGACGGTCGCCAGGTCGATGCGCCCGATCGCACTGAAAAACGCGGACCAGGTGCCCTCGGCCAGCAGGCTCCGGGCTTCGTCCCAGCGGGCATCGCACGCCAGGGCCAGTTGATTGAAATTGTCGCAGGCTTGACCGTCGGAAAAGCAGAACGGCATGGGAAAGGGAAATGTGCCGGCTTGCCGCGGCCCCGCCTCGCCTTCCTGCGTCAGATTCCGACCGTCGAAGTAGCAATAAGTCGCGTTCGCCGGATTGGCTCTCGAACAAGCAGGGCAGAGGGTAGTCATGGGCACCTCGAAATCCGATCCTTCACCCGACGCACGCTCGTTGCGCTCGCCGTGGGTGTCGGGCGAGACACGGCAAACAATGAACGGTCCACCGGCCCTGCTCGTTTGCCCAGCAGTCCTTGCCCTTCACCCACTCACCCGACCCTAACTGTCATTTTCTGTGAAATCGCTGGCAATGCAAGGGAAAAACCGCGCGCGGTGCGACCCCACGGTTTCGCAGGGACGCCTCCTCAAGCAAATCCAGGACCATCTAGTGATTTGCGGGAATGGATTTGATTCGTTCGGAAATTGCTTTCAACTTCTCCAGGCGTGGAGTACAACAGAAGGAAAGACAGGCCTACCTCCTGGTGTATATCCGAAGACGCCGGAAGAATGCAAGATGATGACCATCAACCTCCGAATCTCCATTGCTTTGTCCCTGACGCTGGTCGCTGTCCCCGGGGTGGTGTCGGGGCAACCGCTGCCGCGCGACGAGGCGGCGGCGCTGGCGTTCTTCGAGAAGAAAGTCCGGCCGCTGCTGGTCAGCAACTGCTACAACTGTCACTCCGCCAGCACCAACGCCAAGGGCGGCCTGCGCGTCGATGACCGCAACGGCCTGCTCGAAGGCGGCAGCCGTGGACCGGCGGTGGTGCCCGGCCATCCGGAGAAGAGCTTGCTGCTGCAGGCGGTCGCGCACAAGCACAAGAACCTTAAAATGCCGCCGAAGAAACAGCTCACGGTCGAGGAGGTCGCCGACCTGACGCGCTGGATCAAGGACGGGGTGGCGTGGCCGAAGGTGCGGCTGCCGGCCGGGCTCGGCAAGACCAGGGCGGCATACGATCGGCTGCGCAAGGAGCACTGGGCCTGGCAGCCGTTGCGGGAGACGCAGCCGCCTCCGGTGCAGGACGGCGCCCGGGCGCGGACCGACAGCGACCGCTTCCTTCTGGCTGCGCTGGAACAGAAGGGGTTGCAGCCGGTCGCCGACGCGGCGCCGGGGACGCTGCTCCGCCGCCTGTACTTCGACCTGACCGGATTACCGCCGACGCCCGAAGCAATCGCGGCGTTTGAGCAAGCCGCCATCGGCAATCGGCGAGCCGCAATCGAGACGGTGGTGGACCGCCTGCTGGCGGCGCCGCAGTTCGGCGAGCGCTGGGGCCGGCACTGGCTGGACGTGGCCCGCTACGGCGAATCGACCGGCTCGGCCCGGAACCTGCCCTACCCGCACGCCTGGCGCTACCGCGATTACGTCATCGACGCCTTCAACCACGACAAACCCTACGACCAGTTCCTCCGTGAGCAGATCGCTGGCGACCTGTTGCCGGCCGCGTCGCCGCGGCAGCGCGACGAGCAGTTGATCGCCACGGGCTTTCTGGCGCTGGGCGTCAAGGACGTGAACCAGCGTTTCAAGGTCCGCTTCGTCATGGACAACGTGGACGAACAGATCGACACGGTGTCGCGAGCGGTGCTGGCCCTGACGGTGAGCTGCGCCCGCTGCCACGATCACAAGTTCGACCCGATCCCGACACAGGATTATTACGCCCTGGCCGGCATCTTCCGCAGCAGCGACCACTGCTCCGGCCTGCGCAACAAGATGGGCGGCGGCGGCCTGGACTACTACGACCCGGCGTTGCTGCTGCACCTGAGTTCGATCAAGAAGGCCCCGGACCCGAAGTTGGCCGAGAAGATCGCGGCGGCGAAGGCCAAATTGGACAAGGCGAAGGCGGAGTTCCAGGCCATCTTCGGCACGCCCAAAGGCAAGGAACTCGCCGCCGACGGCCGGCCGAACCAGCAGATCGCCCGGCAGAAGATGAACCTGGCGCAGAAGGAACTGGTCGCGCTGACCGACCCGGCGCTGACCGGGGCGGTGGCCCTGGGCGTGCGCGACAGCCAGAGCGTTGGCGACACGGAAATCCGCATCCGCGGCGAGGCGGAGAAGCTCGGTCCGCTGGTGCCGCGCGGCTTTCTGTCGGCGCTCCCGGTGCCGGACGCCCCGCAGGTGAATCCGCAGCAGAGCGGCCGGCTGGAACTGGCTCAGTGGTTGACAAGTCCGAAGAACCCACTGACGCCGCGGGTAATGGTCAACCGGGTGTGGAAGCACCTGTTTGGCCAGGGGCTAGTGAGCAGCGTGGACAACTTCGGCGTGACCGGCACCGCGCCGTCGCACCCGGAGCTGCTCGATCACCTGGCGCGGCGGTTCGTCCAGGAGGGCTGGTCGGTCAAGAAGCTGGTGCGGACGTTGGTGCTGAGCCGGGCGTATCAGCTCGGTTCGGCGGCGCCGAAGGCCAACCTGGCGGTCGATCCGGCCAACCGGCTGCTATGGCGGCACAGCCCGCGGCGGCTGGACGCGGAGGAAATCCGCGACGCCATGCTGGCCGTCGCCGGCCGGCTGGACCGGGCGCGGCCGCAGGGTTCGGCCGCACAGGATCTGAAGGTCATCGAACTGTCGAATCTCAGTCCGATTGCGAAGCGCATCACCGAGGAGGCGGTCAAGAGCACACACCGCAGCGTGTACCTGCCGCTGGTGCGCGGCCTGACGCCGCGGTCGCTGGAGGTCTTCGACTTCGCCGAGCAGGGCATGGTGACCGGCAGCCGTGACAGTACCACGGTCGCGACGCAGGCGTTATACTTGCTCAACGACCCGTTTGTGCGGCAGCAGTCGCAGGCGCTGGCCGGCCGGCTGTTGCAGCGCTCGGACCTGGGCGACGCTGGCCGCGTGCAGCTGGCGTATCGGTTGACGCTGGGCCGGGCGGCGACGGCGCAGGAGGCGGAGCGGGTGCAGGGTTACCTGGCGGATTACGAGTCGGCGGCGCGCGGAGGGCGATGCCAATCCGCGGGCGGCGGCGTGGGCCAGTTTTTGTCAGGCGGTGCTGGCGTCGGCGGAGTTTCGCTATATCAGGTGAAGTAAGATGAGCACACCGAAGTTTCCGCCCGGTTGGGACGAAGCCCGCGTCCAACGGTTGATCGCTCACTACGAGCAGCTGGACAATGACGCCCAGGTGGCAGAGGATGAAGCTGCCCAGGAGACGGAAGGGCAAACGGTCATGGTTGTCCCGACCGATCTGGTGCCCCAAATTCGTGAGTTGATTGCACGCAGGACCAGCGCCTGAAGGATGAGTTCATGTTGCACCCGCAATCCCGTTCGACCGCGCCAGGCACTGAAATCAGCCGCCGCCATCTCCTGAAGACCGCCGGCGCCGGCTTCGGTTACCTGGCCCTGGCCGGCCTCCTCGGCCACACTGCCCCGCGGGCGTCCGCCGACGGCCCGCTGACGCCGCGCACGCCGCATTTCCGCGCCCGGGCCAGGCGCATCATCTTCCTGTTCATGGAAGGCGCGATGTCGCAGATGGACACCTTTGAGTTCAAGCCACGGCTGCAACGGGAGAACGGCCGGGAGGCTCCGGGCGGCGCCACCCTGACCGCGTCGCGCTTCCGCTTCGCCCGGCACGGCCAGAGTGGCACCTGGGTGTCGGAACTCTTTCCGCACACCGCCCGGCACGTGGACAGGTTCTGCTTCCTTCGCGGCCTGCACACCGACACGCCGGCCCATCCGCAGGCGGTCATTCAGTTGCACACCGGCACCGCCCTGGCGCAGCTCACGCGGCCATCGATGGGCGCGTGGCTGCTGTACGGCCTGGGCACCGAGAACCAGGACCTGCCCGGCTACGTCACCATCAACCCGTCGCCCAACTTCGGCGGAGCGGTGAACTACGGCAGCGCGTTCCTGCCGGCCCACTTCCAGGGCACGCGCATGAACGATGCCGGCGAAATGGCGAACCTGCGGCCGGCGACGGCCCCGGCCCTGCAGCGCCGGCAGCTGGAGTTGATCCAGTCCATGAACCGCGATCTGGCGGCGGCGCCGGGCGCTCCGGACCAGGTGGAAGGCGTGATCCAGTCCTACGAGCAGGCGTTCCGGATGCAGGCGCGGTTGCCGGAGTTGCTGGACCTGTCACGAGAACCGCGCGCGGTCCTCGATGCCTACGGCGTGCGGCCTGGCCCGGCCGGCAGCTTCGCCCGCCAGTGCCTGATGGCCCGGCGGCTGAGCGAGGCGGGCGTGCGCTTCGTCGAGATCACGCAAACGGGCTGGGACCACCATAGCAACCTGCATCAGGGTCTGATTAACCAGTCGCGCATGGTCGATCAACCGACCGCGGCGCTGCTGACCGACCTGGAGCGGCGCGGGCTGCTCGACGAGACGCTGGTGCTGTTCGGCAGCGAGTTCGGCCGCATGCCGACGGCGCAGGGGGCGGACGGTCGCGATCACAACATCACTGGCTATCCGATGTGGCTGGCCGGGGCGGGCGTCAAGCGCGGCTTCACCTACGGCGGCACCGACGACTACGGCCTGCACGCGGTTGAGGGCCGCATGCACACCACGGACCTGCACGCCACGTTGCTGGCGCTGCTGGGACTGGACCACGAGCAGTTGACGTACCGTTACGCCGGCCGCGACTTCCGCCTGACGGACGTGGGCGGTCGCGTGGTCCGCGACATCTTCGCCTGAGTGCGCGGTTACCAACAACGCGATACCGTATTACCCGATCACAACGACCGCTCGGTGAGCCCGGCGTCGGGACTCTGCTCGGTCCTGTCCGGCGGCGTTGCTGGCCCGCTCCCGGGGGCACGGAAGTGCACCTCCGGCAGTTCCAGCACCCCTTTGCGCAGGGCGTGCTCCCAGCGCGTCCGGATGTCGCGCAGGTCCGGATCCTGGTCGTCGAAATGCCGGTAGCGGCTGAGGTGCAACTCATCCCGGCTATATACCAGCAGGTCAATGGGCGGCCCGACCGTCACGTTCGAGCGCATCGTCGAATCCAGCGAAAGCAGAGCGTACTTGGCCGCCTCCTCCAGTGAGGTTGAGTTGTACCGCACCCCACGGTCGAGGATCGGCCGGCCGTACTTGCACTCGCCGATTTGCAGGAACGGCGAGTCCTCCGTCGCGAACAATGGGTTGCCTTGCGGGTACAGCAGGCACAGGTGGTGAACCTCGTCGCGAATCTGTCCGCCCAGGAGCAGGTGCATGTTGAACTTGAACTCATCGCGCTCCAGGGCGGCCCGGTCCAGGTCGGAGACGCGGCGGACCTGCTCGCCGGCGGCGCGGGCGGCGTCGTAAAAATTGCCGGCCGCCGCCAGACCGCGCCCCGCGTCGAAGTCCCGGCGCAGCAGCGTCACCACCGACTGCGTCAGCGACAGGTTGCCGCTCGTCAGCAGGATGAAGGCGCGGGCGCCGGGCTGCACGAACGTGTACATCTTGCGGCAGATGTTGACCTGATCGTAGCCAGCGTTTGAGCGGCTGTCGGAGGCCATCACCAGTCCCCGCTGCGTCATGATGCCCAGGCAGTATGTCACGGCCCCTCCTCTTCTTCCGGTCCCAGCCAGGGCGTGCCCCTATTCTACCACTTGCGGTGCGCCTGGTTGGCAAAGTCCGCTTGACACGGTTCACTACTGCTGGCACAATACCTAAAATTTTAGGCTTAAAGTCTTCTGCCAAGGAGGCCGAAGGTGACTGACCCATCCACGCCCACGCCCCGCGAGTTGCAAATCTTGAAAGTGCTCTGGGAGCGCGGGCCGTGCAGCGTGCGCACGGTGTACCAGGAGCTGGCCCAGGCGCAGGAAAAAGACCTGGCGTACAACACCGTGCAAACGCTGCTGCGGCTCATGGAAAAGAAGCAGCTCGTCACGCACACCGAGGAAGGACGCACGTTCGTTTACAGCGCGCTGCACAGCCGCGACGATACCGCCGTGCGCTTCCTCGACCGCGTTTTCGACGGCGCCGCCGACCAGCTGGTGCAGAGCCTGTTGCGCTCCGAGCGCATCCCGCCGGCGGAGCTGGAGCGGATGCGCGTGCTGATCGAACAGGCCCGCCGTCAATCCCGCGACCGCTGACCAGGGAGGATCGCCATGAGCATGACCTGGACGACCGCCGCCGCGTGGCTGGCGCACAGCGCCGCCGGCGGGACGCTATTGTTGCTGCTCGCCTGGGGGCTGGCCCGCCGCACGCGCCAGCCGGTTCGCCGCCAGCGCCTGGCGGAATGGGGCGTTTGCGCGGCGCTCGTCGTCGCCGTCCTCAGCTGGGCCCCCGCCTGGCTCGTCCTTGACTGGGCCGCCTCCGCGCCGGCCGCCGCGGCCCCGAAACCAACGCCCAGCGCTGTCGAGCTGCCGCCGCCGGAGCCGGCCCCGTTCGTCCCGGGTGAGGTGGTAGCGGAGGCCCCCGACCTGGAATGGGAGGTCGCCGCCGAGCCGCCGGTCGCGCCGATGCCCGCGCCGCCGCCGGCCGCCACGCCGGCGCCGCTCCTCGACCCGGCGCTGCTGACCGCCGCAATGCCCTGGTTGGTCGCCGCCTATACGCTGTTCGCGGCCTGGTTCGGCACGCGCTGGCTGCTCGGCCACTGGGCGCTGGCCCGGCTGCTGCGCACCGCCGAGCCCGCCCCGGAACACGTCGCGCGGCTGTTCACGGCCATGACGCCGGGGACGCGCCGACCGCGGTTGCTGGTGTCGCGCCGCCTGCGCGTGCCGGTCAGCTGCGGGCTGTGGCGGCCGACGGTGGTGCTGCCGGCGGCCATGTGCGGCTGCCCGGACGCGCAACGCCTGCGCTGGGTCTTCGCCCATGAGTTGACGCACCTGGAGCGGCTCGACGCCTGGAGTGCGCTGCTGTTCGGCCTGGCGCAGCCGCTGTTTTTCTTCGTGCCGTGGTTCTGGTGGCTGCGGCGGCAGGTGCGGCTCTGCCAGGAATACATCGCCGACGCGGCCGCGGTCCAGCCACGCCAGGCCGCCGACTACGCGGAATTTTTACTGAGCCTGGTTGCGGCACCGCCAGTGCCGCGGGCCGCAACTGGCGTGTCCGGTCAATCGTCCGACCTTTACAGGAGGGTAACCATGTTGTTGCAGGAACCGTTGCGGATGGAGAAGCGCTGCCCGCGGCGCTGGTCGCTGGGCGCGGCCGGCGGGCTGCTGGCGCTGGCGGTGGTGCTGGCCGGCGTCGGCCTGCGCACCGATGCCGTCCAGGCCGCCGCACCCGAGGACGACATCATCATCATTATCAAGAAAGCGCCCGACGCCGCGAAGCCGGCCGTCGAGCCGGTCAAGGTGCGGGCCGTGCTCGTGCCGGATCAGGTCAAGAAGGCGGAGGACATCGTCATCCTGCACAATTTCGTGCCGGGCCACGGTGACCGGGCGGTGCTGGAAAAGGCCGGCCCCGGGGCGCGGGTGATCTACCGCCGCGTCGGCCCCGGCGCGGACATTGTCATCAAGCAGCTGGGCATTCCGCCGATCATCTACGAAAAGAACTTCGATCTGAAGCTCGGCGTCAAGCCGGTCGTGGTCGGCGACAAGCGCATCGTGATGCTCTGGAAGCAGGCCGACGCTTCGCAGGACGAACTGCGCAAGCGCGCTGGCGCTGCTCGAAAAGCTGGGCGACAAGGCCGACACGAAGGAGGTCCGCAAACTCCTCCTCAAGGCCCTGGAGAAACTTGAGTCGGGCCCGAGGCACCTTGAGTGGCATCTGGCCCCTGCAGGCGCCCCGCCGAAGGGTCTGCTGATTGAGGTGGTGCCGCCCCACGTCCAGCCGCCGGTACAGCTGGGCGAGAAAGTCAAGATCCTCCGGCCCGGTGACAAGTTCGACCCGAAACAATTCGCGCCCGGGGACCGTATCAGGATCATTCGGCCGGTTGACCCCGCCATCGGCAAACCCGTTCAGATTGAACCGCATCAGATTGAACTGGAACTGAAGTTGCCGAAGGGCGCCGAGATCGACGGCAAGTTGATGGAGCAGCTGCACAAGGCACTGGCGGCGCGGGATCGGACGAAGGCCCGGGAAATGATCGACAAGATAGTGGCGGTCCAGGCGCAAACGGACGCGCGGCTGGAGGAGTTTAAGAGGGCGATGGCTCAAGCACGCGCCGATCTGGACTTGCTACGGCAGCAGAAGGCCCGTGCTCTGAGCGAGGAGCAGAAGGCCCGTCAGGAGTGGGTGGAACGGATGGCAAAGAAGGGGCTTATGCCGCAGACTTCCCAGAAGGTATTGGGCCTCTCGGTGGAGAAGCCGCCGGCGGTGGTGGCCGACCAGCTGAACCTGCCCAGGGGAATGGGCCTGGTCGTAACCGATGTGCTCAAGGGCAGTTCCGCGCAGAAGGCCGGCTTCCAGGTCAACGACGTGCTGCTGTCGGTCGCCGACCACGCCGTCCCCAGTGAGCCGAAGGCCCTGCAGGATTTGCTCGCCGAGCTGAAGCCCGGCACGGCCTTCGACGTGACGCTGCTGCGCAAGGGGGCCAAAATGACGCTGCACGGCTTAAAACTTTCGTCGGTGAGCACCCCGGCTGCGTTCAATCCTCAGAAAGAAGGGCCGCTGCTGCCCAAGGATCCCGTCGCCGTTCCGAAAATGCCGCCGGTGATCGGCCAGAAAGGCATCGTGGCCGACGGCGACAAAAACGTGCTGACAACTACCTTCCGTGCCGGGGACCGCTTCACGATGCGGCGCCAGGAAGGCTCGCTGGTCATCACGGTGACCGGCAAAATCGCCGGCGGTAAGGCCCAGGTGGGCGAGGTACACGTCCAGGACGGGGCCGTGGTGGGCAAGTACCGCAGCCTGGCGGAGGTGCCGGTACAGTACCGCGACAAGGCGGCGCACCTGATCCAGCTCAGCGCCCGCCCCCCGGCGCGGACGCCGACGCCGTACTACGTGCCCGTCGTGCCGCCCACACCCAAGGTGCCGGACGCGCCCATCATGCCGCCCGCGATTCGGTGACCGCGACGCAATGGTAATGCGCGCAACGCCGGCCGGCACTCCCGAGGCCGCGCCGGCGTTGTTCGCTTCCCCCTACCCAGGTGCCCCATGCGCGGCCGCAGACCCAAACCCTTGACCCTGCCCGCAACGGAGCGGGTGGTGCTGGAGTGGATCGCTCATAACCCGGCGCTGCCGGGCTATCAGCGGGCACGCGCTGCAGCTGGTGCTGGCGCTGACGGACGGGGCGCGGGTCCAGGATCTGGCCCAGCGCTTCGATTGCGTGAGTTCGACGGTGTGGCGGGTGCGGCGGCGCTACGAGTGCGGCGGCCTGTCGGAATTGCTGGCCGATGGGCGGCGCAAAGACTTGCTGCTGCGAACCTGCACCGGGTATTTCGCGGCGGAAGCCAGCCCCTGCGCCGGATAACTTTGTTCAGGCATCAGACTTTCGCTAACGCTTCAGGTCGCATCTACGGCAAACACTGATTTATGTGAGAAAATAAATTTGCAGTTGCAATCCGCGAAACTCCGCGATACCTTCAAACCATCCTTTCAGAAGTTTTTCCCTGTTTCACATGAATTTCCCGTTCCGCCGCAACGAGTTGATTCGCTGAGGTGATGCCATGCAAAGGGAACAAGAGGATCGGTTCGTAGTGTTCGTCCGTGCCGACCGCGACCCCGAGCGGCCGGAGGTCAACGAACGGCCCTTCACGACCTGTACCACTTACGCTGACGCCAAACGGATTCGCCGCGGGCTGCACCTGCTCAACCGTGCCTGCGTCATCCGTTACGAAGGCGAGACCGGCGGCAGCGATTAGGCATTGGGCATGAGTGATTCGGGTGGGAGCGCCAGGCGTTTCTCCTGGCGCTCCCGCCTGTCTCTGGATTCCTGACCGGCCACGACGAGCGCCGAGCTGCAAAACAGCAGGAAGCCTCACTTCGCGGACTTTCGGGCGGCCTCGATGCAGTACAGCCAGTCGGTGCCGCGCAACAACAAGCGGTCGCCGTCCACCGCGGGCGACGCCCAGAACATGCCGCCATCCACCTTGTTCTGCGCCAGCAACTTGAACTTCTCTCCCGCCTGCACCACGAAGGTCTGGCCATCCTCGTCGAGTACGTAAATCTTGCCGTCGGCCGCCCACGGTGACGCGGTGATGCCGCGCGCGTCCGGCAGCCGGCCCCTGTACAGTTCCTTGCCCGTTGCGGCGTCGAAGCACGCCAGCACGCCCTTGTTCGCCACGTACAACCGGCCCTGGTACACCAGCGGCGACGCCATGTACGGCCCCGACCGCGACTTCACCCAGGCGACGCCTGCGCTCGACGTGGCCCCGCCTCGCGGTGTGATGTCGCCGGACGCCCCCGCCTTCACCGCGTACAGCGTGGCGGTGCCGAACGGCGGCGTGTGGCCGAAGTAGATGCGTTCGCCGTCCGCGGTCGGCGACGCCTGGAACGACGCCGTGATGCCGTGCAGTTCCCACAGCACCTTGCCCGTCGCCGGGTCGTAGCTGGTGACGCCGCCGGAGCCACAGGCCACCACCTCGGTGCGCTGCTTTGTCCGCCACACGAACGGCGTGCTCCACGACGATTTCGCCCTGCGGTTCACCCGCCACACTTCGCCGCCGGTCTTCGCGTCCAGCGCGACCAGGAACGACTTCTGTTCGTTATCGCACTGCACGAACAGCCGGCCGTCCGCCAGCGCCGGCGAACTGCCGGTGCCCAGGGCCATGCCCATCGGGTACGAGCCCAGCTCCTTCTTCCACAGCAGCTGGCCGCCCAGGTCATAGCAGTAGACGCCGACCATGCCGAAGTAGGCGAAGACGCGCTCGCCGTCCGTTGCCGGCGTCTCGCTGGCGTAGGTGTTGGTCGCGTGGGTGGGAATGCTCGGCTTGCGCTCGGCGGCAACTTTTTTCCACAGCGGTTTGCCAGTGGCCCGGTCGAGGCAGTGGACTTCCCAGCGGTACACCTCGTTCGGCCCCTTGCCGAAGCCACCTTTGCCGAAGCCGCCCTTGCCGAAGCCGCCCTTGCCGAAGCCACCTTTGCCGAAGCCGCCGGCGTCGGGCGTTGGCTTCTTCTGCTTGTCGCTGACCGCGGTGGTCACGAAAATCTTGTCGCCGACGACGATCGGTTGCGACCAGGCGACGCCGGGCACGCGCACCTTCCAGGCGACGTTGCTGGTGTTGTCCCAGGCCATCGGGGGCTTGGCCCTGTCAGCGAGGCTGTTGCCGGTCGGACCGCGGAACTGCGGCCAGTCCGCCCAGGCGGCGGCGCACGTCAGCAACAGACTCAGGGCGGCGAAGTAGCGTAAGGACATGATGAGCTTCCTTCCTGATGCATGAGGGGGCCAATAGGAAAGCGTAGCGGCTGCGCGATGAGAGAATGATGAATAGATGAGAGCCGTTCACGACAGCCTTCGTTGGTGCCATCTTACCTGCAACCCGCCTCATCCCGCAAGCCTCACGACCGCCCCGCCACCACCGGCGTCCCAGCGCCGTTCGCCTCCGGCACCGCCGCCGTCTGCGGATCGTCCGGCCAGTCCTCGAAGCGCACCGACACGCGCTTGCTGATGCCCGACTCCTGCATGGTGATGCCGTACAGCACGTCCGCGGTCGCCATTGTCTTCTTCGAGTGCGTGATAATGATGAACTGCGACAGCACCAAAAACTCGCGCAGCACCGCCGAGAAGCGGCCGATGTTGGCCTCGTCCAGCGCCGCGTCCACCTCGTCGAGCAGGCAGAACGGGCTCGGCCGGCTGCGGAAAATCGCCAGCAGCAGCGCCACCGCCGTCATCGTCTTTTCGCCGCCGGACATGAGCGAAATGCTCCGCAGTTCCTTGCCCGGCGGCCGCGCGATGATCTCGATGCCGCTCTCCAGGATGTCCGCCTCGTCCTCCAGCACCACATCCGCCAGGCCGCCGCCGAATAGCTTGCGGAACAACTCCTGGAAGTGCGTGCGGATGGTCGCGAACGTCTCCGTGAACAGCCGCCGGCTGTCGGCGTTGATCTTGTTGATGATCTCCTCCAGCGACCGCTTGGCGGCGGCCAGGTCGTCGTACTGCGCCTGCAGCGTGGCCGCCCGCGTCTCCAGTTCGCTCAGTTCCTGGAGCGATTCGAGGTTGACGCTGCCCAAACGGTTCAGCTTCTTGCGCAACTCCGTGATCTCGTCGTTGGCCGCCGCCGCGTTCAGCGCCAGCACAACGGCGACCGCCTCCGCCGCGGCGTTCGTCTCCACCGTGGCCGGCGCCACCTCGGGCAGCGCCGCGTCCACCGGCACCGCTTCCGGGATCGCCTCCAGCTTCGCCTGAAACTCCTGATACAACTGGGCCAGTTCCAGTTGATAGTCCTCACGCAGCCGATCCGCCAGCGTGCCGAGGCGGTGCCGCAGATCGTTCACTTGCAACTCCAGGGCGTGGACCTGCTCCTGCTGCGCCCGCCATTCGCCGCGCAATTGCTGGGCCAGGTTCGCCAGCCGCGTTCGCTCCTGGCGGTGCCCGGCCCGCTGCCGCGTCAGCTCGCCGACGCGCCGCCCCGCCGCCTCCTTGTCCAGGTAGTGCTGCGCCAGCGCCGCCGACGCCTGCAACATTGCCCGTTGACTGTCCGTCAACCGCGCCCGCAGCGCGTTCACCTGCTCCTGACCCTGGGCGTGCTCCGCCCGCCGCTGCTGCAAATCCTGCTCGCGCTGCTGGCACTGGCCGCGCAGGGCCGTTAACCGCTCCTCGGCCTTCGCCAGCGCCACCTTGGCCTGCGTCACTTCCTGCTGCCGCTGGTGTCGCTCCTGCTCGCGCGTGCGCGTCTCGTGGTCGGCCTCTTCGACTCGCGTCTGCAGCGCCTGCACCTGGGCCTCCGCAGCCGCCGCCGCGGCGCTGGCCGCCTGGTACAATTGCTCCAGCCGCGCCACCTCGCTTTCGACGCGCTGGATTTCGTTGTGGTTGTCGGTCACCTCCTCGTGCAGCCCCTGGCGGCGGTCGCGGTGCTGCTCCAGACGGGCACGCAGGTCGGCGGACTGCTCGGCCAGCACGGTGATCTCCTGCTCCCGCGCGGTCACGTCCACGTCCAGTTCGCCCAACCGCTCGCGCAGTTCGGCCAGGTCGCGCTCCGTCTCCGTCAGCCGGCGGTCCAGGTCGGCGATCTGCAACCGCAGTTCGCGCAGCTCGCTTTTGCGTGACAGAATGCCCGTCTCGGCGTGGTGCGTGCCGACCGTCAGCGTGCCGTCCGGCTCCAGCAGTTCGCCCTGCAGCGTCACCAGTCGGTAACCGCTGGTGTGAGCCGCGATGGCGCGGGCGCTGGCCAGGTCGCGGACGATGAGCGTCCGCGCCAGCAGCTGCGCCGGCAGGTCGCTCAGTTCGGGGTGCTCGCAGTCTGACGACCGCCACCGCCGGCGCCACGACACCGGGGTGCGCCGGCGTCCCTTCCGCCGACATGGGCAGGCGCACGCGGCCCGGCGGCGACACCGCCGGCAGCCGGTTGGGCTGCCGCTCGGCGGCCGGCTCGTGCAGCGGCAGGAAGCTGACGCGGCCGGAGAACGGTTGCCCGCGGCGGGCCAGTTCCGCATCGAGTCGGGCCGGATCGCGCACCAGGAAGCGCTGCGACCAGTCGCCCAGCGCCAGATCGATGAGCGGGGCGTATTCGCGGCGCACCGTCAGGAAGTCCGCGATCATGCCGAGGACGTTGCGCCACGGCCCCGGCCCCGGCTGTTCGATCAGGCGGACCACCTCACGGACCCCGCTGCCCAGGCCCTCGTGGCTGCGCTCCAGTCCCTCCAGCAGTTCGATGCGGCTCGCCAGGCCGCTGCGCTGTTGCCGCAATTGCGACATCGACTCAGCCGTCTCGTCGTGCAACTGCCGCAAGCGCTCGCGCTGCTGTTTTTGCTCCGCCAGCGTCTGCCGCGCGTCGATCAGCTGCCGCTGCAACTCCGCCTCTGCCTCGGTCAGTTCCTGCAACTCCACGTCGAGCGACGCCAGATTCTCGGCGGCCTGGGCGGTCTTCAGACGTAGCCGCTCGCGTTCGCGGCGGAGGTTGTCTGTCTGCGCCTTGTGGCCGATGGCGTCGTTGTGCAGGTGGGCGGCGCGGCGCATCTGGTCCAGGTGCTCCGCCTGGTCGGCCTGAATCTGCGTGTGCAGGTCCGCCAGCCGGGCCACCGTCGCCCGCAGGCCGTCCTCCAGACCGCGCACGCCCTGCCGCTGCCGTTCACCCTCCGTTTCCGCCGCCGTCAACTCCTGCCGCACCCGCCCCACGCCCGCCGCCAGCTCCGCGACACGCCCGCGCACTCCCGCCAGCCGCACCCGCGTCTGCGCCAGCTCCGTGTCCAGGTCCGCCGACTGCTTGCCCTCGTAGCCGACGCGCCACTCCGCCGTCTTGATCCGCTGCCGGGCCTCCACCAGCTCCGTTTCCTGGACGCGCAACTGCTCGTCCAGCTCCGCGAGCACCGTCTCCAGCCGCTGCGCCTCCGCCTCCCAGCCTGCCGCCTGACTGGTCCGCGCCTCCAGTTCGGACTTCTGCCGTTCCAGTGTGTCCGTCTGCGCCGCCAGTTGCCCGGACAGCTGGTGACACTCCTGCAAACCCAGGGCAATGCGCAACTCACGCAGCCGGCCGGTGTACTCCTGGTAGCGCTGTGCCTTGGCCGCCTGCAATTTCACGCTGCGCAGCTGCTTCTCCACCTCGTCGATGATGTCGCGCAGCCGCTGCACGTTCTGATCGACGCGCTCCAGTTTGCGCAGCGTCTCGGTCTTGCGGGCCTTGAAGCGGCTGATGCCGGCCGCCTCCTCGAAGATGGTGCGCCGGTCCTTCGTGGACGCCTGCAACAGCACGTCCACGCGGCCCTGCTCGATGATGCAGTAAGCGTCCGTGCCGGCGCCGCTGCCCAGGAACAGGTCCTTGATGTCCTTGAGCCGGCAGACCTGCTGGTTGATGAGGTATTCGCCCTCGCCGCTGCGGTAGACGCGGCGCGTGATCTGCACTTCCTCGGAGTCGGTGGCCAGGACGCGGCGGCGGTTGTCAAAGGTCATGGTGACCTCCGCCAGGCCCAGGCTGCGCCGCGACGCCGAGCCGTTGAAGATCACGTCCGTCATCTCGCCGCCGCGCAGGCTCTTGGCGCTCTGCTCGCCCAGAATCCAGCGCACCGCATCGACAATGTTCGACTTACCCGACCCATTTGGTCCCACAATTGCGGTGATGCCGTCGCCGAAGTCGAAGACCGTCCTGTCTGCGAAGCTCTTGAAGCCCGCCAGTTCGAGTCGCTTGAGCATGGGGCCTCCTCAACGGGTGCGCATGATGTGGGGCCGACAACAGCAATCTACCAGATTTCAGAGCCCGAGCGCCAGCGCGGGGCAGCGTTGGCCCCGCGCTGGCGCTCGGGCTCCGACCCGGTACTGGCCCCGCGACCTCAGTTGCCGGCCGGCCCGCGGCGCGGCGGCGGCGCCGGCTCCTCCGGGAGGTCCTCGACGACATACGTCCGCTGGCCGCCGCGCTGGAACGGCAGCGGCGTCGCCCCGCTGTCCTCCGGGCTGACGAACGGCGCCGGCGTCGCCGCCAGGTAGCGCGGCGTCTTGCCCTCGCTGGCCAGCACTTCAACCGGCAGCGCCTGCGGCAGCGCGTCCACGGCCACGGTGCAGCCCGGCAGGCACCGGGCCAGTTCCACCTGCTTGAGCAGGTCCACCGCCTCGCCGTACTGGCCGCCCAGGTCCGCCATGGTCCGTAGCACATCCTCCAGGCGGAACGAGCACTGCTTGGTGAGGGGCGTGCGGTTCGGTCCCAGTTCGTAGCGGCTGATGGTGCAGCGGTCGTCGTTGGCCGCCGCCACCACCGTGAACTCCCCGACCAGCAACCGCAGCGGCGCCGCCAACCGCGGCTCCTCGCCGAACAGCACGAGTTCCGGCCGGCTGCCGGTGGAGATATGCACCAGCGCCTGCGCCGCCGTCGGCGCCGCCCGGTGCAGCCAGTACGAGTCGTTCAGCAACTCGCCGCGGACGGCAGCGATATGGTCGAAGCCCCCGTCCATGATCCGCAGCCCCTTGAAGGCCCCGTAGCGCATCTCCGGGTTCGGGCTGTACAGCAGGCCCTCCAGGCGGACACGGCAGGCGTGCTCGTTCAGGCTCGCCAGGGCCGTCAGACCGTAGGCCCGCAGCACGTCGTACTGCTCGCTCAGCCGGGCCAGTTCATCGACGCCGCCGGTGTTCTCCAGGTAGGCCAGGGCCTCGGCGGCCGCGAAGCGCACCAGGGCGTATGGGCTTTTGAGGCCGGGTTCCAGGAACGACACACTATCTCGGCCCAGCGCCTCCAGCCGCAGCGCGGCGCTGATCGTACGCTCGGGATCCAGCAACATCTGCGCCAGCCGTTGGCGGTACTTCGTCTGCACCTCCATGCTCTCGCGCAACGGAATGAACCGGGCCACGCGGAGGTAGCGCTCCGGGTTGAGGCGGTAAACATGCGGCACCTGGGCGTAGACGACATCCTTGGTGATGGCCTTGGCGGTCTCGCCGCGGCTGGTCGGACTGGGGCGAAACTTGTCGTTGAGCTGGCCGGTCACCTCGTCGAGCACCATGAGCCGCTTGTGAAGCAGCACCTCCTCGCGCTTGCGGGCATCGTTGGGGAACATCAGGTTGATGCGTTCGGCGACCGAGTTGGCGACGCGGGCGAAGCTCTGGTCCTTCTTGAGCACCAGGGCGAGCGGCCGGTCGATCAGCGACACGCCGCCCTCCCAGACGACGCCGTGTTTGAGCCGGGAAGTGTCGTCGCCGGCGCCCAGACCGACCAGCACCGGGCCGCGGGCCACGCCCAGGATGTGGCCCGGCAGCAGCATGTCGCTGCCCTGGTACTGCGGGCTGATATTGCGCTTGGAGTCGTAGTTGCGCAGGACGGTCTGCTGCAGATAGCCGCCGCGCAGGCTGATGACCTTGCTGCCCTGCGGCAGCGAAACCTGCAGGTCGATGGTGTCGCCCTTGCGGGCGCCGGCGGGGATGATGCCGGTGAGCAGCACCACGGCCGTATTGGGCGATTGCAGCAGCTCCTCGACGCCCTGGACGCGCTGCTTGAGCAACTGCTGCTTGAGCAGGTTGGTATAGCCGTCGCGCGGCGGGCCGCCGCCGGTGCCGTCGAGGTTGACGACCAGGCCGACGCCGCTGACCTGGATGGGTGTGAGGTTGGCCGGGTCGGTCACGTCGCCGATGGTCTTGATCTGCTTGTAGTCGAAGCGATTTTCGGGCTCCTCGGGGGCCTGGCCGCGGGGGATGATCGACTGGCAACCGGCCAACCCCAGGAACAGCGCCCCCGCCAGCAGGCCGGCGGCGGCCCCCAGGGGCAACAGGCCGCGGCAGCCGCGCCGCACCAACCACGCTCTGCGCTGGTTCATGGCTTCCTCGCACGTGGGTGCGCACCCACGCCCCGCCACGGCGGAACCGGCGCGCACAGACCGGGTTCTGGAAATTGGCTTTGAGAGCGGGGTGAATACGGTTTTGCTCAAGCCGTGTCAAGAGCAGACCGACGCGGGGTGTGCCTTGCTGGCCCAGTCGTGTGTTTCGGGGTTGTGGATAGGGAATCTGCGCTACCCCGAGCGCTGGCAGGGGGGTCTGTGAGATGATACGAGATGCAAGCCCTCCCTGGCACTCCCCTTATTATTGTACCAGGCGAGCCGGGAGATACACCCTTTTCCCGCCTCGCCTTCCGCATACAACAGCCTCGGTGCCGGCCGCGCAGTAACTTTCGATTGCACCGGCTCTTCACTTTGTTCTATAATTACCCACCATGCCGAAAGTGCATCCTTTACCTCCCATCACGAGGACCCTTCCGTGAACTCCGACCGTTACCTGTTTACCAGTGAATCCGTCAGCATGGGTCATCCCGACAAGGTGGCCGACCAGATCAGCGACGCGGTCCTCGACCACTGCCTCCGCGCCGACCCGCAGAGCCGGGTGGCCTGCGAGACGATGGTGACCACCGACCTGGCTGTCGTGGCAGGCGAGATCACCACCAAGGCCGACCTGTGCCGCAAGACCCTCGACGCCCTCATCCGCAAGACCATCGCGGACATCGGCTACACCGATCCGAACATCGGCTTCGCCGCCGACACCTGCCAGGTAATCACGCACCTGCACGCCCAGTCGCCGGACATCTCGATGGGCGTGGACCGCGAAGGCGCCGGCGACCAGGGCATGATGTTCGGCTTCGCGTGCAAGGAGACCAGCACGCTGATGCCGCTGCCGATTTACCTGGCGCACCGCCTGGTCGAGAACCACGCCAAGCTGCGCCAGAGCGGCCAGCTCAAATGGCTGCGGCCCGACGCCAAGAGCCAGGTCACCGTCGAGTACAACACCGACGGCACACCGCACCGCATCCACACCGTCGTCATCTCGACGCAGCACGACGAGAGCGTGATGGCCAAAAAGGGCAGCACGGAGCTGTTCTCCGACGAGGCCCGCAAGATTTTGATCGACAAGCTGATCCTGCCGACGCTGAAGGCCGAATGGCACGACCTGGTCAAGGGCGACATGACGCTGGTGCTGCCGGGCATGGCGGCCGCGGCCAACGACGAGCACATCCGCTGCCACATCAACCCGACGGGCAACTTCCTGTGCGGCGGCCCACACGGCGACTGCGGCCTGACGGGGCGCAAGATCATCGTGGACACCTACGGCGGTCGCGGCCGGCACGGCGGCGGCGCCTTCAGCGGCAAGGATCCGACCAAGGTGGACCGCAGCGCCGCTTACATGGCGCGCTACATCGCCAAGAACATCGTCGCCGCGGACCTGGCCAGCCAGTGCGAGGTGCAGCTGTCCTACGCGATCGGCTACCCCGACCCGCTGAACATCTGGGTGAGCACGAACGGCACCACGGCCGCGGGGGTGAACGAGGAGCAGCTGGTGGACCTGATCCGCAAGCACTTCAAGCTGACGCCGCGCGGCATCATCGAGACGCTGAACCTGCGGCGGCCGATCTATCACGAGACGGCGCGGCACGGCCACTTCGGCCGCGAGCTGGACACATTCACATGGGAGCGAACCGACAAGGCGGCGGCGCTGCGCAAGGAAGTCGGCGTGCCGGCGATGGCATAACGCAGCATGGCAGATTGCAAATTGCAGATTGCAAATTGAAAGACAGCAAGCCCGCTGTCTTTCAATTTGCAATCTGCAATCTCAAATTTGCAAGGGTTTGGTTTCGCTGGAAGGGGAAAGGAGAGACCGCATGTTTTGCACCCGTGCGCTCGGGATGATCGCGTTCCTGGGCCTGCTCATCATGACCGGCCCCGCGGACCTGCGCGGCCAGAAGCCGGACGACAAGGTCACCTGCCGCATCATTTACGTGCCGACGCCGCAAACGGTCGTGGACAAAATGCTGGACATGGCCAAGGTCACCGAGAAGGACTACGTGTTCGACCTCGGCTGCGGTGACGGCCGCGTCGTGGCGACCGCCGCCAAGAAGTTCAAGGCGCGCGGTGTCGGCGTGGACATTGACCCGGCCCGCATCAAGGACTCGCACGAGACGCTCAAGAAGTTCGGCGTCGAGCGTATGGTCGATATTCGCCAGGGCGACGCCCTGAAGGTCAAGGATCTGGAGAACGCCACGGTCATCATGCTGTACATGCTGCCGGAGTTCATGGAGAAGCTGGAACCGCAGGCGCTGAAGAAACTGAAGCCCGGCACGCGCATCGTCGCCCACGACTACCCGTTCCCGAACTGGAAGGCGGATCGGGTCGTCGAGTTCAAGGGCCCCGAACGCGAACACACCCTGTACATGTGGACGGTGCGTGAGAAGAAATAATCTGCTTTGCTTCAAAGGAGGTATCGCCCAGGACCGGGCAGCCGGTCGGCACGCGCATGTCCCGGATCAGTCGGCGGCGCGGTCCGTCGGGGCCGGGCGTCGCGGCGATTTGCCTTCAATCGTGAACCTTGTCCCACAACGGCTTGAAGATTTCTTCCTTCTGCCGGTACTTCTGCAGCGCCTCGGTCAGGGGCAGCATGGCCCGGCAAAATTCGCCGAAGCCGCCTTTCAGGTCGCCGCCGCGCAGCAACCGCTCGGCCTGTTCGCGGTGCCGCCGGCTCTGCTCCCAGTCCACCTGCCACTGCCGCTCGCGCACCCGGGCCTCCAGCACACCCAAAGCGCGGGCGAGCTTGTGGACCATCGCCAGGTCGATGGCACACGACAGCTGCCGATGAATCTGCAGCGGCCGGGTCTCGTCCGCCGGCGCCAGCTTTTCCTGTTGGCTCTGCAGCAGCAGGCCGACCAGGCCGGCGATCAGCGCCACCGCCGCCAGCAGGAACAGCGGCATCACGAGACCGATGCTGAAAATGTGGCAGACGATGGCCAGCATGGCCAGGACGATGCTGCCCAGCAGCGCTCCCAGCGGCCAGGCGGTGACGTACCACGGCACGTCGGGCAGCGGTGGCGGGGCGGCGCCGACCACCCGACCGACACGCACCACCAGCACGGTGATGTTGTCCGGCCCGCCCTGCAGGTTCGCCAGGTCCACCAGGAACTGACACGCCTCCTTCGGCGGCAGGGCGGTGACGACGGCGCCGATCTCGCGATCCGTCACGGGCCCCGACAGGCCATCACTGCACAGCACAAAGATGTCGCCGGATCGCAACGGATGCGGCCCCTCGATGTCCACCTGCACCAGCGGCTCGGGCCCCAGCGAGCGGACGATGACATTGGTGGGAATGCCCTGCAACTCCTCGGGGCGGACGCGCTGACGGCGGGCTAACTCCCAGACCAGGCTGTGGTCGAAACTGAGCTGTTCGATGCGGCCGTCACGAACGCGGTAAGCCCGGCTGTCGCCGACGTGGCCGACCCAGGCGCCTTCGGGACCGAGAACCAGGGCGGTGGCGGTGGTGCCCATGCCCTCAAACTCGCGGTTCTGCTGGCCGCGGTTGTGGATGGCGAAGTTGGTCTCGACGAAGGCCTTGCGCAGCGCCGCGTGGGCGCCTTCCTGGACATACTTGGTGTAGATGTGCGGGATGTTGTCCACGGCGATTTTGCTGGCCATTTCGCCGACCGCGTGCGCCCCCATGCCGTCGGCCACCAGGAAAAGATGGCCGCGGCCCTGCCATTGCTCCGCGTCGGTCGCGGTGAGCACGGCGAAAGCGTCCTGGTTGTGACTGCGGCGGACGCCAACGTCGGTCAAACTCGCGTATTCTATGTTGTCGAAGCCTGCCACCGTCGTACCCCGGGCCTGCGCTCGCGATTTGCACTTCCCGTATGCTACACCGCCGCCGGGAGATTGGATAGTCAGTTTCCCCTTCCCCCTCCGTAGCGACGGGCGGCTCGCCGGTCGCCGCCGAACGTTCGACAGGCGGGCCGCCCGTCGCTACGATAGGGGCGGGCGCCGGCGTTCGGGGTACGGGCGCGGCGGCCGCTGGCAAATGGGAGGCGACCATGAACAGACGGGTTCTGGGCACGGCCCTGCTGCTGGGCGTGCTGGGCACCGCGGCGGCGGACGACTGGCCGCAGTGGCGCGGCCGGCACCGCGACGGTCTCTCGGAGGAGGCGGGGCTGCTGCAGAAGTGGCCGCCGGCCGGGCCGAAGTTGTTGTGGAAGGCGGGCAGCCTGGGCGACACCTTCTCGTACTCCACGGCTGCCGTTTCCCGTGGGCGTGTTTACCTGTTGGCCACGCAGCGCGACCGGGAAGTGCTGATCGCGCTGAGCGAGGAGACGGGCCGGCCGCTCTGGACGCAGCCGATCGGTCCGGTCGGCAAGAACATCGGCGTACAGTACCCGGGGGCGCGTTCGACGCCGACGGTGGATGGCGATCTGGTGTTCGTCCTCGGTTCGGACGGCGACCTGGTGTGCCTCGACGCCGAGAAGGGCAGACGGCAGTGGGCGCTGCACCTGCGCACCGACCTGGGCGGCGTCATGGGCAGCTGGGCCTACGCGGAGTCGCCGCTGGTGGACGGCGATTATGTCATCTGCACGCCCGGCGGCCCCAAGGCGACGCTGGCGGCGATCCACAAGCGCAGCGGCAAGGTGTTCTGGAAGGCCGCGGTGACCGGCGTCGGCATCAAGGCGGCGTACTCCTCGCTGGTCGTCGGCGAGGTGGGCGGCGTGCGGCAGTACATCGGCTTTATCCACGGGGGCCTGGTCGGTGTCGAGGCACGGACCGGCAAGTTTTTGTGGCGCTACACGCAGACCTCCTTTGCCGCGTCCAATGTGCCGACGGCCATTTTCAAGGACGGCCTGGTGTACAGCAACTCCGGTAAGGAGGGCGGCGTGGCCCGGCTGACGGCCGCCAACGGCGCCTTTTCGGCGGTGCCCGTCTACGGCCTCAAGGAGCTGGCCAACAAGGTCGGCAGCGCGGTGCTGGTGGACGGGCACGTCTACAGCGCCGGGTTGAATCTGGTGTGCGTCGAGTTCGCCACGGGCAAGGTCAAGTGGAGCAACCCGTGCGTCGGGCCGGGGTCACTGTGCTGCGCAGACGGCTGCCTGTACGTGCGCGGTGAGAAGGGACAGGTGGCGCTGGTGCAGGCCAGCCCGCGCGGCTACGTGGAGAAGGGCCGTTTCCAGCAGCCGGAGCGCAGCGCCAAGCCGGCGTGGCCGCCGCCGGTTGTGGCCAACGGCCGGCTGTACCTGCGCGACCAGACCAATTTGTTGTGCTACGATGTCAAGGCGCGGTAGTGAGCCGGCCTTTTTCTGTGGACGGTGGGTTTCGGAGAGGAAAGATGAACCGACGGTTTCTCTACGCTGCCTTCTTCTTCCTGGTGTTGCTGGCCCCGGCCGCGGCGGACGACTGGCCGCAGTGGCGCGGCCCGAAGCGCGACAGCGTCTCGCGCGAGAAAGGTTTGCTGCAAGCGTGGCCGCAGGGCGGTCCCAAACTGCTCTGGAAGGCGACCAAGCTGGGCGACGGGCCCTCGTACTCCACGCCGGCGGTCTCGGGCGGCCGCATCTACCTGCTGGCCATGCAGGGCAACGAGGAGGTGGCCATCGCCCTGGAGGAGAAGGACGGCAGCCGCCTGTGGGCGAAACGTGTCGGCGGCGTTGGCAAGAACCCGGCCAGCAACAACTGGCCCGGGCCGCGCTCGACGCCCACCATCGACGGCGACGCCCTGTACGCCCTCAGTTCGGACGGCGACCTCACCTGCCTGGGCCTGGCCAGGGGCGAGCTGCGCTGGACGAGGAACCTGCGCAAGCAGTTCGGCGGTTCGTCCGGCAAGTGGGCCTACGCCGAGTCGCCGCTGATCGATGGCGAGCTGTTGATCTGCACACCGGGCGGCAGCACCGCGACGCTGATGGCGCTGCGGAAGACCGACGGCGCAGTGGTCTGGAAGGCGAAGGTTCCGGGCGGCGACGCGGCCGGATACGCTTCAGTGGTGATCGGCGAGGTGGGGGGCGTCCGCATGTACATCCAGCTCCTGAGCAACGGCGTCGTGGGCGTCGAGGCCAAAACGGGCAAGTTCCTGTGGCGCTCCACCAAGGGGACGAACAAGGTCGCCAATATCCCGACGGCGGTGTTCCACGACAACCGCGTCTTCGTCTCCACGGGCTACGGCGGCGGCGCGGCCCTGGCGAAGTTGACGGCCGCGGGCAGCGGCGTGTCGGCGACGAACGTGTGGGCGTCCAAGCAGATGGCGAACCAGATCGGCGGCGTGGTCGTGTTGGGCGAGCACCTGTACGGCACCAACGGCCAGGCGCTGCTGTGCCTGGAGTTCGCGACCGGCAAGGCGAAGTGGGCCATGCGGGCGGCCGGCCAGGGTTCGCTCTGTTACGCGGACGGCTGCCTGTACGTGCGCGGCGAGAAGAGCAATGAGGTGGTCCTGGTGGAAGCGAACCCGACCGCCTATGTGGAGAAGGGTCGGTTCAGCCAGCCGGAGCGCAGCAGCAAGCCGGCGTGGCCATACCCGGTGGTGGCCAACGGCCGGCTGTATTTGCGCGACCAGTCCGTCCTGTTGTGCTACGACGTGAAGCGGTCGCAGTGACCCCGTAGTGCGGGCGGCACGCCTGCACCGCCTGATTGTGCAGGCGGCCCGCCCCCACTACGACAGCGTCCCCTGTTGTGGCCCGGTCTCCTGACCGGGCCACGGCTGCGACCGAAGGTCTCCTCTTCGAGCGCTAGAACCCGGAGGAGACCTTCGGTCGGGGCCCGTGGCTTGGTCAGGAGACCAAGCCACAACACGGGGAGACCAGGCCACAACACGGGGAGACCAAGCCGCAACACGGGGAGACCAAGCCACAACACGGGCACCACGGCGAAGACGATTCACGGCAGCGTCCGTAGCACCGCCCGCACCGGGCTGGCGTCGAAGCCGACCAGCTTCAACGGCAGCGCGATCAGTTCGTACACCCCCTCCGGCACGTCGTTCAACACCAACCCTTCCAGGATGGCCATGTCGCAGCGCAAAAAGGCGTGGTGCGCCGGCAGGTTCTTTGAGTCGAACAGGTCCACGCTGGGCGTGTCGATGCCGACGAGGCGGACGCCGTGGCCGTGCAGCGCCTCGACCAGCTCGGGACTCAGGGCGGCGAAATCCGTGGCGAAGTGCTGCGGGTCGGTGAACGAGCCGGTGGCGATCAGCAGGCGCGGCGCCCGCGGCGGCAGCGGCAACCGCTCCGGTTCGATTCGCGTCCGCGGCGGCGTCGGCAGGTGGACGACCTGGCATGGCCCCAGGTAAAAGTCGAGGCTGCGGGCGTCGATGCCGGGGGCGGGGTGGCCGTAGTGGTTTGGCGCGTCGGCGTGCGCCCCGAGGTGGACGGTGGCGTGCAGCGTGGACAGGGTGATGTTGTCGCCGCGCTCGATGGCGCAGAGCACTTCGCGGCGCGGCGGCGTGTCGCCGGGCCAGACCGCCAGCTGTTCAGAGATCGGGGGCGTGATGTCGTAAATCATAGTTGGTGGCGGATGCTCCACAGGTCGGGGAACAGCGGGTGGAACAGCGATTTTTTCAGGAATTCGACGCCGAGCGAGCCACCGGTGCCGTGCTTGCTGCCGATGGTGCGCTCGACCAGCTTGATGTGTCGGTAGCGCCACTCCTGAAAGCCCTCGTCAAAGTCGGTCATCAGCTCGAAGAGGATGAGCAGGTTCGGCTGCGTCCGGTACAGGTGCAAAATGCCGGTGGCGACCGTCTCATCCGGAATGTTGGGCAGCGTCGGGTCGCGCTGCCGCAGCGCTGGAGGGATGGCGACGCCGCATTTTTCGAGGAAGTCGTAGAAGCCATCGACGACCGACGGCTCGCGCAGCCGCCGCCACAGGTCGTCGTGTTCCCCCGAGGTCTGCGGCAGGTGCTTGAGCATGTCCGGCCGCTTGTAGCCGAGCAGAAACTCCAGTTCGCGGAACTGTGTCGATTGGAAGCCGGAGGCCGTGTCCAGGCGAGCGCGAAAGCTGGCGAACGACATCGGCGTCAGCGTCTCAACAATGTCGATCTGCTCGACCATGACTTTCATGATGGTGCGTGTCCGCTTGAAGGACGCGATGGCACCGTACAGGTCGCCGGCGCGGAACTGCTCCTTGATGCGGTCGAACTCGTGCAGCTGGAGCTTGAACCACAATTCATACGCCTGGTGGACGATGATGAACAACGTCTCGTCGTGCTCGGGCGGTTCGGAGCGCGGCTGCTGCAACGAGAGCAATTGTGGCAAATAGAGATAGGTGGAGTATGTTAGGTGCATGTTACCATTCTCGGTTTTCTTCCGGGGGGCAGGCTGGAAAGCCTGCCCCACGTTCAAGCGGCCAACCTCAGACACAGGATGGCCGCCAGCAGCGCGACGATCAGCAGCCACCCCAGCATGATGCGTACCCAGCGATCCTGTGCCAGCGCCCGGCGCTGCGCCGCGGCGTACGGCGTCGTCGTGAAGCTGACCAGCGTGTACAGCGGCACGTACCAGCGCGGAAACAACGTATGCAGCAAAATCCCCAGCTTTTTCCTCCATAGAAACAGTCGCGAACTAACGCGGTCGCGCATCTCCAGAAAATTATCGATGGCCAGGTCCGCGAGGGTGTCGGTGTTGCCCTTGCGGCGGCGCTCGTACTCGTCGAGGGCTGCGGCCCACATCGGGCCGTGCCGCGTCAGGCACTGCGTCAGGACGGTGCAGTCCTCGAAGGCGGCGTTCATGCCCTGGCCGAGGAAGGGCACCACCGCGTGCGCCGCGTCGCCGAGCAGCGCCACGCGGCCGTCGTGGTGCCACGGTTGACAGCGGATTGTCACCAGCGGCCCGACCGGGTTGCGGCGATAATCCTCCAGCAGCGTCGGCATCAGCGGCACCGCGTCCGGAAACTGCTCGTGGAAGTACCGCCGCACCTCGTCATCCGTTTTCAGGCCGGCGAAGCTGTTCGGCCCCTCGTAGGGCCAGAAGAGGGTGCAGGTGAACGAACCGTCGCGGTTGGGCAGTGCGATCATCATGAAGCTGTGTCGCGGCCAGATGTGCAGTGCGTGCGGCTCCATCTGAAACATGCCGCCGGGGCCGGCCGGGATGCTCAGTTCCTTGTAGCCGTAGTTGAGGTAATCCTGCCGATAATTGAAGCGCTCGTGCCGCTGCAGCTCCGTGCGCACTACCGAGTACGCGCCGTCGGCGGCGATGACGACGTTGGCCGGAACGTGCGCCGGGCCGCTGGGCGTGGCGAACGTCAGCGTGGCGGTGGCCAGCTCAACGCCCGTGCAGCGGTGCTCGAAGAACAGCCGCACACCGGGGCAGCGCGCCGCCGCCTCGATGAGTGTGACGTTCAGGCCGGCGCGCGACACGGAGTTGATGGCCTGACCCTGCTTGCCGTAGGGCTGAAACGTCAGTTCGCCGGTGGGGGAATGCATCATGCGGCCGCGCATGGGGATGGCGTCGCGCAACACCGCGTCCGCCAGGCCGACCACCTTGAGCGCCTCAATGCCGCGCACCGACAGCGCCAGGTTAATGGAGCGGCCGTGGTCCTGCGGCCCCTGCCGCGGGTCGGGGCGCTTCTCGTACAGATCGACACGGTAGCCCGCCCGGCCGAGGTGGCACGCCAGCAGCGCCCCGGCCAGGCCCGAGCCGACGACGGTGAACTGCGGCAGATCGGCCATGCAGCGCTCCCACGATCAGCGGACCTGCTCGTGCAACTGCCGGGCGAACATCCACACTTCCTGAAACGTATTATACAGCGGCACCGGCGCCACGCGGATGACATGCGGCGGCCGGAAGTCGCAGACGATGCCGGCCCGCTGCAGCGCCGCCTGGGTTTCGCGGCCGCGGTCGCGCAGCCGCAGCGATAGGGCACAGCCGCGCTCCTCCGGCCTCCGCGGCGTGAGAACTTCCACCGCCCCGGCCAGGCGCTCCAGCAGATATTCCAGATAGCCAGTGAGCAATTCTGACTTCGCCCGCAGCGCCGCCATGCCGGCCTCGTCGAAGAGGGCCAGCGACGCTCGCAGTGGCACCAGCGCCAGGATGGGCGGGTTGCTCACCTGCCAACCGGCCGCTCCCGGCTGCGGCACGAAGCGGTCCTGCAAGTGCATCTGAAAGCGCGTCGCCGGGTCGTTACCCCACCATCCGGCGAGGCGAGGCAAGTCCAGGTTGTTGCCGTGGCGCTCGTGGACGAAGCAACCGCCGACGGCGCCGGGGCCAGCGTTCAGGTACTTGTAACTGCACCAGACCGCGAAATCGACCTGCCAGTCATGCAACTGCAGCGGCACGTTGCCGGCCGCGTGCGCCAGGTCCCAGCCCGCAGCAGAGCCCTGCCGCTGCGCCGCCGCGGTGATGCGGCCGATGTCGAGCCACTGGCCCGTCAGGAAATTGACGCCGTTCAACAGCACCAGCGCGAGCCGTGGACCGTGCCGCTCGATCACCGCCTCGATGTCCTCGGTGCGCAGCAGTTCCTCGCCGGGCCGCGGCCGCAGCGTCAACAAATCCTCCGCCGGGTCGAGACCGTGGTGTTGCAGCTGCGACTGCACCGCGTACCGGTCGGATGGAAACGCCGGCTCATCAATGAGGATCTTGCGGCGCTCGCCGCGCGGCCGGAAGAAGGTTAGCATCATGAGGTGCAGGTTGACGGTCAGGCTGTTCATCATCACAACCTCGCCGGGCCGAGCGCCGACCAGGCGGGCACCCGTGTCGCGGAACAGTTTGTGATAGCTGTACCACGGGTGCGGGCCGTGAAAGTGGGCGTCCACGCCGAGGCGTGCCCAGGCGTCGAGTTCCGCTTGCAGCAGCGGGCCGACGGATTTTGGTTGCAAGCCGAGGGAGTGGCCACAGAAATAGAGAAGGGGCTGGCCGTCGGGGCCAGCCGGCAAATGAAAGCGGTCGCGGAAGTGCCGCAGTGGGTCGTCGGCGTCGAGGCGGCAGGCGAACGCATCATCGGGTTGCCAGTGCATGGCGAAACTCCGCTCGGCGATGGGACGGCAGGATTCACGGGGAACATATCAAGTCGGGGAGAAGACGGCATGGGCCCGATGGAGTTAAACCGGCTCAAGAAGCACCCGGATTTTCAAATGATCGTGGACCTGGAACCGGAGGAGGTCGAGGAACGCTTGCGCAACGCGGTCGAGCGTTGGTGGTGGGCCGGCGGACTCATGTTCGGATTTCGGCCGTTTCAGGGCAGCGTCGGGCAGGTGCGGTTTAGTTTCCGACTGCGGCCGTGGGTGGCGCTGGGGCTGGATTTTGCCCCGTTCCTGGAGGGCACGTTCCGCCGTGTTCGCCAGGGGACGCTGCTGGAGTATCGCCTTACGGGGCCGGTGTCGATCCTCTGGCTGACGGTGATCCTGCTGCTGGCCCCGGCGTTCAGCGTTGCGGCGTACGGCGCAGTCCAGCAATTGAGTCTGAGCGGGCCGGACCAGTGGGTGCTGACCGCGCTGGCGGTGCTGCTGCCGATCCTGGCGGCGGCGCTGCCGCTCGGCTGGCTCTACTACGCCTTCCGACGCGACACGCGGCGGCTGCTGGTGGAGCTGCGCGCCCTGTTCCGGGACGCGGTGGTCGAGGTGAATTATCGGATCGTTTGAATTGAGTTGTTTCTTCGTGGAGTTCCTATCGACAGCGAGCAAATTTCCTGGAACGGGGCTTACCGCGGACGGCTGCTGGTGGACCTGGAACCGTCCCAGGTTTACAAGCGGCTCGTCAACAATGTTGGCCAGCCTTCCTCACCGCTGATGGAGGCACTCTTTCGATCATCGCCCTACCGTGGCAATGTGCAAGAGGTCGGTCCTGCTGGGCGGCAGCGCTTTGCCTATGGTTTCTTTTCGAGCTGGTCTTGTTCACAAATGACCGGAGAATTCCACGCCATCGAAGGCGGATCGGCAATCGAGTTTGCAGACGTGGCCGTTGACATGGACCTACCCGGGATTGCTCACGACTGAGTCATTCTGTCCCAGAAACTCCCGCGCCGTCCCCGCCAGCAGCAACCCCCGCTCCGCCGCGGTCAACTCCGGCAGCGATTCAATCAATTTTCCAGGATGTTCCTCGCCCAGCGGAAACGGATAGTCCGTCCCGAGCGCGACCCGGTTGGCCCCGACCAACCGCAGCAGCGTCCGCAGCGCGTCGGCGTCATGCACCAGCGAATCCAGGTAGAACCTGCCGAGGTAACTGCGCGGCCCCCTGGCGTTCGCGGTGGCGCACAGATCCGGCCGCACCTGAAAGCCGTGCTCGATGCGGCCGAGCGTGCCGGGGAACGAACCGCCGCCGTGCGCGAAGCAGACGCGCAGCCGCGGCAGTCGCTCGAAGACGCCGCCGAAAATCATTGAGCAAATCGCCAGGGTCGTCTCGGTCGGCATGCCCACCAGCCACGCCAGCCAGTAGTTTTGCATGCGCTCACGGGCGCACATGTCCCACGGGTGGACGAACACCGCCGCCCCGAGCCGCTCCGCCGCCGCGAACACCGGGAACAGCTCCGGCCGGTCCAGGTTCCAGCCGTTGACGTGGCTGCCGATCTGCACGCCCGCCAGGCCGAGTTCGCGCACGCACCGCTCCAGTTCGAGCACGGCCAACTCCGGCTCCTGCATGGGCAGCGTGCCCAGGCCGGCGAAGTGCCGCGGATGGGCCGCGATCACCTCCGCGAGATGGTCGTTCAGCAGGCGGGACAGGTCGTGGGTGTCCTGCGGTTTGGCCCAGTAGCTGAACATGACCGGCACGGTCGAGAGCACTTGCAGGCCGACGCCAACCTTGGCGCAGTCCTCGATACGGCGCTGCGGATCCCAGCAGTTGTCCTGGATGTCGCGAAAGCCCTTGCCGTCGATGTGCATGCGAGCGCAGCCGGGGCCGGTGTGCTCCAGCTGCACGAAGCCGCCGTAGCCGTAGCGCTGCCGCAGGTCCGGCCAGGTGCGCGGCAAAATGTGCGTGTGCAGGTCGATCTTTTCCAGCACGGTCGCACCTCACGCCTTCGCCGGGGCCGGCACCTCAAAGACGCTGTGACACGCCCGGCAGGTGCGCAACTCCGGGCTGCCGTTGAACTCCTCGATGATCGGCTTCAACTGCTTGCCCAGGTCTTCCAGGTGAAATTCCCTGTCGTGGACAAGGCCGCCGCACTGGCGGCAGTACCAGCGTAAATGGTCGTTGGCGGCAGCGGGCCGGGCCTGCTCGACGACCAGGCCGACGGTGTTCGGCGGCCGCTGCGGCGAGTGCGGCACGTGGGCCGGCAGCAGGAAAATCTCGCCCTGCTTGATGGGGATGTCGCGCGGTGCGCCGTCCTCAATGACCTTCAGGACGATGTCGCCCTCGACCTGGTAGAACAGCTCCTCGCCGGGGTTGACGTGATAGTCGGCGCGCTGGTTGGGGCCGCCGACGACCATGACCAGGAAGCCGCTATTCCAGAGCATCTTGTTGCCGACCGGCGGCTTGAGCAGGTGACGGTTGTCCTCGATCCAGCGCTGGAGATTGAACGGGGTCGGGAGAGTCATGCGGACCACCTTTCTTGAAGGGGTTGCTCTTCGTTCGTAGTACCGCCTTTAGAGCGGTTCGCGTCTGGGTAGCGCACAAGTCGTGGGACGGCTCTCCAGAGCCGTCAGCGTTCTCCCGACGGCTCTGGAGAGCCGTCCTACGGGGCGTGATCCACGCGACTGGGAACCGCCTTTAGGCGGAATCTGACTGTCAAATTCCGCCTAAAGGCGGTACTACGAACCGAGGCGGAACTCGTCGCGCAGCCGGGCGAACTGTGCCGCCTGCTCCGCCGTCGGGGTGCTGCCGAAGTTCAGGAACACCTTGAACGCCGAGGCGCCGGCGCGGTCGAAGAACTGCACGCTGAGCGTGTTGACGCCCGTCATGTGGCTCGGCTTCTCGACGGCGAAGGCGGCGCCGAGGTTCGGCCAGCGGATGTGCATGTCGAGCGTCTTCGTCTGGACGTTGAAGAACTCGCCCCAGGTGCTGAAGTTGCCGAAGGTGCCGACCGACTCCAGCGTCGCGGCGCCGTTGCTGACGATGACGTGGACCGTGCCCAGGTCGGGGAAGCGCTCGATCAACTCCTGCCAGCGGTCCACGTCCAGTTCGGTGACGCGCTCGGCCGGCAGGCAGCGGAGGATGTCAGCCTCGGGCACGCTGTAGTCGCGGGCCAGCTGGAGCGTCATGGCGCCGGGGTTGTCCGCCAGGGCGGCGCGGACGCGCTCGGTCAGGGGCGCGGCGGAATTGCTGGGGGTCGTCGGTGTCATGGCTGGCTCCGGCGGCAGGGCGGATTGGGAACGACGCACACGGGTATTGTACCACGTTGTCGCGGGGAGATGAACGGTCCCGGCGTCCCCGTTTTCCTGCTATGAAAATCCCCTCATGCGCCCGGGCGCATGAGGGGATTTTCTAGCAGCCCTAACACCTTGGAGTCTGCCTCGAAGGGGCCGCTACAGACCGAATTCAAACTCGTTATTAAGGAATTGCCCCAGCGACTCGTACTCCTGGGTCAGTGTTTGCGTGGTCCCTGAAGGATCGGAAATGGTCTCGCTCAGATCCTCCAGATACTGAACGATTCCAGAGGCCACCCAGGGAGAGCCGGTCGTCGCCGGCGGAGTGAGTGTCACCGTCGTGCTGCCGGTGGCCGAGGATTGGCCGACGATCACGTAAACAGGGGTCGGCGAACCCGTCCCCGTCGTCGCCAGCATCAGACTCTCCGTGATCTGGTCATGCAGCGAAAACGCGGCAACAATCGTGTTGCCCGTCGCCACGGGCGCGGGCGGCAACGTCTCCTGGGAGGTGCCGGTCAATGCCAGGTTTGCCTGGACGAGCCAGGGCAGGCTGACCGGCGGGAGGACGCCGGGAGGATAGAAGGCCGTTTCCGTTTGCGACAGGGTGACGGCGGCGTTAACGCTGAAGAGGTTGGCGACCGGGTTGGCCTGGGGCGGCATGGAAACCGTGCCGTTTTCGCTGATGTTGGCGGTGATGTGCCAGCCGGACGAGACCGCAGGGCTTGTCTTGTACAGGGTTTCCGTGATCTGACCGGCCAGGCTGAAGTGCGCGATGAAGCCGGGCGGATTCAGAGTGGCCGCGGGAGTCAAGCCTTCGGTCACGCTGCCCTGGAGAGCGTAGGACAGGCTCAGCGACCACGTTGGCGTGGTGCTAACCGGAGAGGACAACGTTTGCGTGCTGGTTCCCTGAATCTGCACCGGGATCGGCAAAGTCGATCCGCTGAGCGGCGGGGGCACGCTGGGCAGTTGCACCAGAGGCGCAAACTGAACCAGGGCCACCGGAGGCAGGGGTGCGGGATTCACCGAAAAGACCGCCACCGGGGCAAAGGAAACATGAGCCGGCGTCAGTCGATCTTCCAGAAGCTCGACATTCAGGCGGGGCCGATAACCCTGGCGCTTGCCAGTCGAGATTTCCCGATGCAAGAGTTTCCGCAGTGACCCGAACATGGTGTCCTCCTTCGTTGGGGTTGCAGGACCGGAAATGTGCCTCAGTGCTGGCAGCGGTTCCATTCGACACGGAACAACCGGCCAGCCGAACAACACACTCCAAACATCTACTCTTACAAGATCAGAAATTACCCGGACATGAAACGCAGTCAAGTTAAAGTTGGAAGAAAGTAAAATGTAGCCGCTCTGTTTGTCGTTGCAAGCAAGAAGTCGATAAAAAAGACAGTTGGGGTGGGCGGCTGCAAAGTAGGTGGAATTTTGGTAGTGTCAATCCGGACTCTGGAAGTCTTTGAAAATTCACTCTGGATGTGGCTTGGAGGCAACCGTGGCAGAGGTCGTCCTCACCCCCAAATCGGCCCCACCCTTGATTACCACGGCAAAACCTCTTACTTCATCAACGAGGAGTCGCGCCGCGCAGCGGCAGGCGATCACGTCCACATGACCCTCTCCCACTACACAAAGGATGAGCAATGACCGCCACCAGCACCCCCCCGATTCGGAAGACCGGCGACGGTCAGGCCACGGCGGCAACGCCCCTCTCCGCCGAGGAGCTGCGCAAGCTGGACGCCTACTGGCGCGCCCTCAACTACCTGGCGGTCGGCCAGATTTACCTGCTCGACAACCCGCTGTTGCGCGAACCGCTCAAGCGCGAGCACATCAAGCCGCGGCTGCTGGGCCACTGGGGCACGTCGCCGGGCCTGAACATGCTCTGCGTCCACCTCAACCGCGTCATCAAGCGCGACGAGCTGGACATGATCTACGTCATCGGCCCGGGGCACGGCGGCCCGTCGCTGGTGGCCCATGCGTACCTGGAGGGCACCTACAGCGAGGTGTATCCGAACATCAGCCAGGACGCCGACGGCATGAAGCGGCTGTTCAAGCAGTTCAGCTTCCCCGGCGGCATCCCCAGCCACGTCGCCCCGGAGACGCCCGGCAGCATTCACGAGGGCGGCGAACTTGGCTACGCCCTGAGCCATGCCTACGGGGCCGCCTTCGACAACCCGGACCTGATCGTCGCCTGCGTCGTTGGCGACGGCGAGGCCGAGACGGGACCGCTGGCCACCGGCTGGCAGGGCAACAAGTTTCTTAACCCGGCCCGCGACGGCTGTGTGCTGCCCATCCTGCACCTGAACGGCTACAAGATCGCCAACCCCTGCTTCCTCGCCCGCATCCCCCACGATGAACTGCAAAAATTCTTCGAGGGCATGGGCTACAAGCCCTACTTCGTCGAGGGGCACGACCCCCAGGCGGTCCACCAGCAACTGGCCGGCGTGCTCGACACGATCGTGGCGGAGATCCGGCAGATTCGCGCCGACGCCCGGGCCGTGGGGGCGGCAAAGGCCACGCGCCCCGCGTGGCCGATGATCGTCTTCCGCACGCCGAAAGGCTGGACCTGCCCGGCGGAGATCGACGGTAAGAAGTGCGAGGGTTACTGGCGTTCGCATCAGGTGCCGATGGGCGACATGGACAAGCCGGAGCACATCAAGATTCTCGAAGGGTGGATGAAGAGCTACCGGCCCGAGGAACTCTTCGACGCCCAGGGCCGCCTCAAGCCCGAACTGGCCGAGCTGGCGCCGCAGGGCCACCGGCGCATGAGCGACAACCTGCACGCCAACGGCGGCCGGCTGCTGCACGACCTGCGGCTGCCGGACTTCCGCGACTACGCCGTCGAGGTGCCCAGCCCCGGGGCGACCACCGCCGAGTCCGCGCGGGTCATGGGCAAGTTCCTCCGTGATGTGATGAAGCTGAACCTGGAGGGCAAGAACTTCCGCCTGTTCAGCCCGGACGAAAACAACTCGAACCGCTGGCAGGACGTGCTGGAGGTCACCACCCGCTGCTACATGGCCGAGATTTACCCCGATGACGACAAGCTCAGCCCGGACGGCCGGGTAATGGAGGTGCTGAGCGAGCACCAGTGCCAGGGCTGGCTGGAGGGGTATTTGCTGACGGGCCGGCACGGCTTCTTCAGCTGCTACGAGGCATTTATCCACATCATTGATTCGATGTTCAACCAGCACGCCAAGTGGCTCAAGGTGTGCCGGCACATTCCGTGGCGGCGGCCGATTGCCTCGTTCAACTACTTCCTCAGCTCGCACGTCTGGCGGCAGGATCACAACGGCTTTTCCCACCAGGACCCCGGCTTCATCGATCACGTCGTCAACAAGAAGGCGGAGGTCATCCGCGTCTACCTGCCGCCGGACGCCAACACGCTGCTGTCGGTGACGGACCACTGCCTGCGCAGCCGCAACTACGTCAATGTCGTGGTCGCGGGCAAGCAGCCGGCGCCGCAGTGGCTGACGATGGACCAGGCGGTCAAGCACTGCACCGAGGGGCTCGGCATCTGGGGGTGGGCGAGCAACGACCAGGGCAGCGAACCGGACGTGGTCATGGCCTGCTGCGGTGACGTGCCGACCCTGGAGACGCTGGCGGCGGTCGAACTGCTGCGCCGGCACGTGCCGGAGCTGAAAGTGCGCGTCATCAACGTGGTCAACCTGATGAAACTGCAACCGTCGAGCGAGCACCCGCACGGGCTGTCAGACCGTGACTTCGACGCGCTGTTCACGAAGGACAAGCCGATTGTGTTCGCGTTCCACGGCTATCCGTGGTTGATCCACCGGCTGACGTACCGGCGTACGAACCACAAGAACCTGCACGTGCGCGGCTACAAGGAAGAGGGCACGACGACAACGCCGTTCGACATGGTGGTGCTCAACGACCTGGACCGCTTCCATCTGTGTGAGGACGTGATCGACCGCCTGCCACAACTCGGGGCGCGGGCCGCCTACTTCAAGCAGGCGATTCACGAGAAGTTGATCGAGCACAGGCAGTACATCGACCAGCACGGCGACGACATGCCGACGATCTCCGGCTGGCAGTGGGGGAAGTCCCACGGCGGTGCGTCGGGGAAGAAGGACACCGCCGCGGACAACGTGTGATAGGAACTTCGTCTGATTTCTTCTTCCGCTGCCGCTTGCGGCGCAGCGGGAAGCGCCTGCGCCGCAAGCGGCGGAAAGAAAGGACCAACCCGTGAGCGCCGAACACTCCGCCAAGCAAGGCCCCGCGACCGTCAGCCTGGCGGACGAGGAAGGCGTCAAGCAGGTCCTCATCCGCACGGTCCTCGGGCTCTGGGAGATCGTGAACGACCTGACCCGCCTGCGCCCGTCCAGGCGCGAGCGCTACCGGGTCACAATTTTCGGCTCGGCCCGGGCGCGGCCAGGGACGTTCGCTTATGACGAGGTCAAGCGCCTCGCGGCCGCCCTGACCGAACTGGGCTGCGACATCATCACCGGCGGCGGCCCGGGGTTGATGCAGGCCGCCAACGAGGGCGCGGCCGCGGCCGGAGCGCCGGAGCGCAACCAGTCCGTCGGCATCCGCGTGGATCTGCCGTTCGAGCAGGAAGTCAATCCCTTCGTCGAACAGGCATTCGAGCACAAGACCTTTTTCACGCGCCTGCACCAGTTCGTGCTGATGTCCGACGCCTTCGTGGTCGCCCCCGGCGGGATCGGGACCGTCCTGGAAACCATGATGGTCTGGCAACTGCTGCAGGTCCGCCACGTCCGCGACACGCCGCTGATCCTGGTCGGCAAGATGTGGGCGGCCCTGGTGGACTGGGCCAGAGCGCACCTGCTGACGACCGATCCGCCGCTGGCGTCCGCGGAGGACATGGCCATCCCGGTCTGCTTCAACACCACCGACGAGGCAATCACGCTGCTGCGCGCGCAGCACGCCGCGTGGCTCCAGAAGCAGGCCAGCGTAACCCCCGGCGGCGCCGGGACGCAGTCCAGTTGAAACGGTCGTGCCCGTTTTGCGGTCGATCTACCTCCCGGCAACGCGAATCTCCGCTTCGCCACCTCGAATCAATTCAGACATCCAGGTGCTTTTTCTTACAATATTCAGAAAGTCGCCTGAACTGGATCGCCCTGGTCCCGTGCGCTATGGAGGAGCAAGATCATGCTCGTGGTAAGGAAGCAAGTGCTGACTCTTTACGTGGACCGGTCCTCGCAACAGTGGATCGTCCTGGACTCCGACGGCAACCTCTGGACGGTGCCGTCCGTGGACAATGCGTGGGAATTCCGGCAGCCCTTTCAACCGACGGATGAGACCGAACTGGAACCAGTCCCCGGACATTACAAGTACGGACTTGGTCTCCCGTCCTGACCCAAAGTAGGTGCCCCATGAACGCCGAGCAGCTGCGACTCGAAGAGGCGCGGGAAAACAAGGCCCCCTGGAAGAAGTGGGGCCCGTACCTCAGCGAGCGTCAGTGGGGAACGGTGCGCGAGGACTACAGCGAGGGCGGCGACGCCTGGAACTACTTCAGCCACGACCAGGCCCGCTCGCGCGCCTACCGCTGGGGCGAGGACGGTTTGGCCGGTGTCTCCGACGACAAGCAAATGCTGTGCTTCGCGCTGGCCCTGTGGAACGGCAAGGACGCCATCCTCAAGGAGCGCCTGTTCGGCCTGACCAACAGCGAGAGCAACCATGGCGAGGACGTCAAGGAGTATTACTTCTATCTCGACAGCACGCCGACGCACTCGTACATGAAGTACCTCTACAAGTATCCGCAGACGGCCTTCCCCTACAGCCACCTTGTCGAAACCAGTCGCTGCCGCAGCCGCACCGAGTTCGAGTACGAGTTGCTCGACACCGGCGTCTTCGACCAGGATCGTTACTTCGATGTGTTCGTCGAGTACGCCAAGGCGTCCCCCGAGGATTTGCTCATCCAGATCAGCGTCCACAACCGCGGCCCGGAGGCGGCCGAGTTGCACGTGCTGCCGACGCTCTGGTTCCGCAATCAGTGGTCCTGGCAGGGCGTCACCGATCGGCCGACGCTGCAACTGGTGGGCAACGCTGTCAAGGCGACCAACCACCACCTGGGCGATCGTTACCTGTATTGCGACGGCGACTTGCCACTGCTGTTCACGGAAAACGAAACCAACACGCAGCGCATCTTCGGCGTCCCGAACCGCACACCCTTCGTGAAGGACGGCATCAACAACTACGTGGTCAACGGCCAGCACGGGGCGGTGAACCCCGAGAAAAAGGGGACGAAGGTGGCGGCGCATTGCCGGCTGACGGTGCCGCCCGGGGAGTGCCGGACGATCCGGTTGCGACTGACCGACACCGCCCCCGCCGCCCAACCCCAAAGCAACGGCAAGCAGGGCGGCCCGTTCGGCAGTTCGTTCGAGGAGGCATTCCTGGCACGCCGGCGCGATGCCGACCTGTTCTATGCGGAGCTAACCCCCGACGCGTTCGACGCCGACCAGGCCGATGTCTTCCGCCAGGCACTGGCCGGTATGCTCTGGAGCAAGCAGTTCTATCTGTACGACGTGGACAAGTGGCTCGAAGAACGCGGCTCCGATCCGTTCAAGGAGAATCGCAAGCAGGCGCCGCGCAACGAGCACTGGCACCACATGTTCAACGGCGACGTCATCTCGATGCCGGACAAGTGGGAGTACCCCTGGTACGCCGCCTGGGACCTGGCCTTCCACGTCACCGCCCTGACGCTGGTGGACGCGGATTTCGGCAAGCAGCAACTGAAGCTGATGGTACGCGAGCGCTACATGCACCCCAACGGCCAGATTCCGGCCTACGAGTGGAATTTCGGCGATGTCAACCCGCCCGTGCATGCCTGGTCCACGATTTTCACCTACGCCATGGACGCTGCGCAGAAGGGCGCGGGTGACAGGGAATGGCTCAAGAACATCTTCCAGAAGTTGCTGCTCAACTTCACCTGGTGGGTCAACCGCAAGGACCGTGAGGGGCGGAACGTGTTTGAGGGGGGCTTCCTGGGCCTGGACAACATCGGTGTCTTCGACCGCAGCGCCCCGCTGCCAACGGGCGGCTTCCTCGAGCAGGCCGACGGCACCGCCTGGATGTGCCTGTTTTGTGAGAACATGCTGCAGATCGCCACCACCCTGGCCCGGACCGATCCGGACTACCTCGACATGGCGCTCAAGTTTACCCAGCATTTCCTGTGGATCGCGTCGTCAATGGCGAAGGTGGGCGGAGGCACCGGCATGTGGGATGAAGAAGACGGCTTCTTCTACGACGTGCTGCGCCTGCCCAACGGCCAGGCCCAGCGGCTCAAGGTGCGGTCGATGGTGGGCCTCTTGCCGCTGTGCGCCGCCACGGTCTTCGACGGCGTGCTGCTGAAGCAAATGCCGGAAATGCAGGAACGCCTGGCGGCCTTCATCAGGGCGCGTCCGGAAATCGTGGCCTCGATCCATCCCCCGGACAAACTGGGCGTTGCCGGCCGCCACCTCGCCTCCATTCTCGACGAAACCAAGCTCCGCCGCGTCCTGGCCAAAATGCTCGACGAGAACGAATTCCTCAGCGCCTTTGGCATCCGCTCACTGTCGCGTTATCACGCGGACCATCCGTTCATCTTCCACGCGGGCGGTCAGGACTATCGGGTGGACTACCTGCCGGCCGAATCCGACACCGGTATGTTCGGAGGCAACTCCAACTGGCGCGGCCCCATCTGGATGCCGGTCAACGCCCTGATCGTCCGCGCCCTGATGAATTACTACACCTACTTCGGTGACGATTTCAAAGTGGAATGCCCGACCGGTTCCGGCCGCTTGATGACGCTGTATCAGGTGGCTGCGGAGATCACGCGCCGGCTGGCGAGCATCTTCCTCAAAGATAAGGACGGCCGGCGGCCGGTCTACGGCGGCACGCGGAAGTTCCAGGATGACCCGCACTGGCGCGACCTGATCCTCTTCTACGAATACTTCCACGGCGACAACGGCGCCGGCCTCGGCGCCAGCCATCAAACCGGCTGGACCGGCGTCGTCGCCCGTCTCATGCATCTGTTCGCGACCTACACCCCCGAACAGCTGCTCTACGCCGGCTTAAAACCCGTGGCGACCGAGGAGCAAAATTCGCAGGCCGGCGAGCTGGCTGGCGTCGGGCCGAGCACTGCCAGATGACCGGCAGGACGGGAGGGCCATCGTGCATAGCGGACCAGTGGACTTCGTGCCGCTCTGGCTGCTCTTCCTGGTGGGCTGTGGTTTCGCCTGGCTCGCCGTGGAGGGTGGCTATCGGTTCGGCAAGTGGCGGCACGCGCGCTCCGCCGAGGAAAAGGAGACACCGGTTGGCGCCATGGTGGGGTCCGTGCTTGGCCTGCTGGCGTTCCTGCTCGCCTTCGTGTTCGGGCTGGCGGCCAACCGCTACGACGCGCACCGCCAAACCGTCCTTGAGGAGGCCAATGCCATCGGCACGACTTACCTGCGCGCACGCCTGCTGCCCGAACCGCAGCGGTCCGAGGTCTCCCGGTTGTTGCGGGAATACGTGGACGTGCGCGTGCGCGCCGCCCAGGATCTCAAGGTGGCGGAGGCCATCACGCGCTCGGAAGAACTACAGGAAAAGCTGTGGGTGGAAGCGACCCGGGCGGCGGAGAACAAGAACTCCAACGCCGTAATGACGAGTCTCTTCGTCCGATCGTTGAACGACACGATCGACCTGCACTCCAAGCGCATTTTTGTTGGGTTGCGTAGCCGTATCCCCATGGCCATCTGGGTGTGCCTGTTCGCCCTGGCCCTGCTCGGCATGGCCTCCGTGGGCTACCAGGCCGGATTGTCGGCGACCCGACGTTCCCCGGCCATGGTGGGCCTGGTGCTGGCCTTCGCGGGGGTGATTTACCTCATCGCGGACCTGGATCGCCCGGGCGAAGGGTTTCTGAGGACGAGTCAGGAAGCGATGCTGGATTTGCAGCGGAGCCTGAACGCGACCAAACCTTGACCCGGGCAAACGCTCGGGAAGGAGGGCGAACCCGCCGTGGATACCGCTGCTCTGGTCACCCTCCTGAACGTGACGGCACTTGTGACGATCATGTTGGCGATGGGCCTGCAGGTGAAGTTCGAGGCCGTGACGGCATCCGTTCGGCCAGTGCATCGGGTCGCGCTGGGCCTGGCCGCCAATTACGCGCTGGTGCCGGCGGTCACGGTCGGCCTGCTGCTCCTGTTCCAGACGGCGCCGCTGGTCTCCGCGGGCTTTCTCATCCTGGCGGTCTGCCCCGGCGCCCCGGTCGGCCCGCTGGCGACGACGCTCGCCCGGGGCAACGTGCCGTGGTCCATCGGTATGATGGTGATCCTGGCCAGCCTGTCCGCGGTCCTGTCGCCGGCCTTGCTCGGCGTCCTGCTCACCTGGCTCGCGCCGGAAAGCAAGACGCTGAACATCGATTACCTGGCGATCATGCGCACCTTGATGGTCGCGCAACTGCTGCCGCTGGCGGCCGGGTTGGCCATCCACCACTGGGCGCCGCGGCTCACGGAGAAGGTGGCCAGACCGATCAACCTGGTCGCCAACGTGATGTTGCTGGTGTTGATCGGCTTGATCCTGGCCACGCAATACCAGACCCTGGCCGCCATCCGGTTGCGGGGGTGGACGGGAATGAGTCTGCTCTTCCTCGCCAGTCTTGGCATCGGTTGGTTGTGCGGGGGGACCGAGGTCGCGATCCGCAAAGCCCTGGCCGTGACGACGGCCGGGCGCAACGCCGCCGTGGGACTGGTGATTGTCACCCGTAATTTCGCGGACACGGCGGCCGTCACCGCGGTGGTGGCCTACGCCCTCATGTCGATCGTCGGCACGTTTGTTGGCGCCGCGTTGCTGGGCAAATACGTCGGCGCGGTCGCTCAGCGCGAGCAGCTGGAGAAGGATCCCGTCAGTTCGCCTGGATAGGGAGGATCGGCTGATTTTCCTTCGCCCCCGTATCGGAGAGCGCCAGCGCGCGACAGGGTGGTCTGATTCCACAGGTTTACCGGGGCACAGCCCTGGCCATGCGACGGTGACTACCATGAAAACGATTGGCCTCGCCCTTTCCGGGGGCGGCTTCCGGGCCAGCCTGTATCACCTCGGCCTGGTCCGGTTTTTGCGCGACGCCGGTATCCTGTCCCGGGTGACCCACATCACCGCGGTGTCCGGCGGCAGCATCTTCGCCGCCCACCTGGCGCTCAACTGGGACCGCTACAACGGCTCGCCCAGCGAGTTCAACGCGGTGGCGGCCGAACTGCTGGCCTTCGTGCGCCTCGACATCCGCAACCGCATCGTCCGCCGCTTCCCCCTGCTGCTCCCCATGCGTTGGCCGCGCCGGTTGCTGGGGCTCTCCAACCGCAAGCTGACGCGCACCGGGCTGCTGGAATACCACTACGAACGCTACCTCTACGGCGACACCAGCCTGTTTGAACTGCCCGAGAGGCCGCAACTACACCTCCTCGCCACCAACCTGAGTGAGGGCTGCCTGTGCTCCTTCCACCGCGACGGCCTGCTCATGGTGCGCCGGCAGCTGGGGAACGGTTTTCGGGTTGACCACCTCCACCTGGGACTGGCTACCGTGGCGATGGCGGTCGCCGCGTCCTCGGCCTTCCCTGGGTTTTTCCCGCCGCTCGAACTCACCGGCGCCGTGGTCGGCGACGGCACCGGCGCGTTCGGCCGGCAGGCGTACACCGACGGCGGCGTGTTCGACAACCTCGGCGTCCGCATGTTCCGCTGCCTGGAACGGCCGCTGCTGGCGACCACTTCCCTGTCCCAAGAGGACTTCGTCGATTACCCCGCGGTGGTCGAGGCGCTCCGGCAGGCCAGCAGGTCGTCCCAGGAAACACCGCTCCGCCGGCTGACCCAGGTGCTGCTGGCGGGCAGTACCCTCCCAGATCGGTTGCTGCTGACCGACGGGGAAAACGGGCTCGGCCTGGTGGGGGATCTCCCTCCCCCGTCCGCGGCCGCCGCCGGCGATGACCCCCTGGTGTCCAGCCTGGATCGGGCCCTGCGCCGCCATCAGTTTTACCACGACCCCCTGTTTGCCCAGCTGAAGCCCCAGGACTTCGAGGCGGAAGCGCTGCTGAAGGCCAGCCGGGTGGACGGCGGGGCCCTGAGCGCGGTGGATCGACTCTGGCTGAACAGGCACCTGCTCGAAACCGCCTTCCGCCAGGCCACGGGCCAGGCCTGTTTCCGCCGGCTCAACAGCGGACTGGACGGGGTTCTGGTGAGCGACGTGGGCAAGCGCATCGAGGTGCAGGGGAACCGCCGCGCCGGCGGCATGATCCGCACCGCCCTGCGGGCCACCGACATCCTCATGGATCGAGTCTGGCAGCTGGAGAGTGACATTTTCCGGGACACGCCCGGCTTCGTCTTCGCCCCGATCCTTGACGTGGTGGAACCGGAAGAGGACCCAACGGCGCTGGCCCCGGAAATCCAGCGTCAGGCCGCGCTGATCCGCACGGACCTCGATCGGTTCTCCCTGCTGGAAATCAGCAGCCTGGTGCGACACGGTTACTGCGTCGGCCGCAAGGCCTGCCGGGCCCATCCCGACCTGTTCGGCACCGAACTGCCGGGCCACGCCCCCTGGGATCCCGTCCCCGGCCCCCTGGGCGCGGAGGCCTCCACCGCGGTATCCGCCCGGCTCGACAAGGGACCGTCCGGGGTGCCGACGCCGATCACGGCCAACGCCCGCGCACTCCAGTCCTCGGCCGTCCGGCGCATCTGGAGCACGTTGCTGGACTACCGGGACTGGTCCTCCTACGTCTACGTGCCCCTGCTGATCCCGATCCTCATCCTGGTGCCCTACTTCCTGGTCAAGTCCTACCAGCGCTCCCAACGGCTCAACCAGATCGTCGAATCGCTGGCCCAGGGCAGCCGGGACCTGGAACTGATGAGCCGCCTGCTCGAACGCGGCCCGGACGAGTTGTGGACCGGGGAGGCCGCCGAGGAAGTGAACAAACTCGACGAGCCGGACCTCAAGGGGTTCGAGATCATCCAGGATTCGTGGATCACGGATTTGCGCAACTGGAAGTTCGGCGCCTCGGGGCAGCTCGATCCCGGCGGCCGCCTGCACCACTATCGGCGGCTGAAGGTCGCCAGAAAGCCCGACACCGCCGGCAACCAACGCTTCCGCTGGCGCCTGCTCGCGCCGACCCCCAGGCGGAATTCCGGTTCCCCCCGCAGCAATTGCAGTCGCGGTTGTATAAATGTTTTAACACCGAGAGCCAGGGATCCGGGGAGAAAGAGTGTCTCTGGGAGGTGAGCTTTGATTTTCAGAAGGTGCCGCCCGGCGAGTTCGTGGACCTCATCATCGATTACCACTCCTCCGGGAGGTTTCTGCGGTCGAGCGGGCACAGCATCTCCGTTCCGTTGAACGTCCGGGCGGACACCGCCGAGCTGACCACATGGATTCTGATGCCCCAGGGGAAAGAATACTCGCGCTATCGCATCATCCGGTATCCGGCGGCCAAGCGCGAACCGGTGGAGGACGTGCGGCGTGGTCACCGAATACCTGGCCAGCGACTCCACCGTCCTGGCCTTCAAATTACTGTCCCTTAAGGGCGGCTACATTTACGAATTGCACTGGAATTACAAGTAAGAACTGACAGGTTCTGGCCCACCAGGTCCAATCACCATGAGCACCCCCCGTTATCCCGCGCTATACCAGATCAACACGCGCGTCTGGCTGACCGAGCTGTCCCGCAAGCTGGGCCGGCCGGCGACGCTGGACGACATTCCCGACCAGGAACTGGACCGCCTGGCCCAGCTGGGCTTCGACTGCATCTGGTTCCTGAGTGTCTGGCAGACCGGCCCGGAAGCGCAACGAGTCTCGCGCAGCAATCCGGACTGGCGGCGCGAATTTCACGAAACCTTGCCGGACCTGCGCGACGAGGACATCCCGGGCTCCGGCTTCGCGATCACCGGCTACACCGTGCATACCAACCTGGGAGGCGACGCCGCCCTGGCCAGGTTACGCGCGCGGCTGCGCCAGCGCGGCTTGCGGCTGCTGCTGGATTTCGTCCCCAATCACATGGGGCTGGGTCACCCCTGGGTGGAGAGCCATCCCGAGTATTTCGTCGCGGGGACCGAACTGGACCTGGCCCGGGCGCCCCAGAACTACACCTGGGTCAAGCGCAAACAGGGCGATGTGCTGCTGGCTTACGGCCGCGATCCGTATTTCCCGGGCTGGCCGGACACTTTGCAACTCAACTACGCCAACCCCGCCACGCAGGAAGCGATGATCGCGGAACTCACGAAGATCGCTGGGCAATGCGATGGTGTGCGCTGCGACATGGCCATGCTGGTGCTGCCGGACGTGTTTGAACGGACCTGGGGCAAGCGTGCCCCGCTGTTCTGGCCGCGGGCGACCCAGCGCGTGCGGCAGCAGGTCCCCCACTTCCTCTTCATGGCCGAGGTCTACTGGGACCTGGAATGGACGCTGCAGCAACAGGGGTTCGACTACACCTACGACAAGCGGCTGTACGACCGCCTCCGTGACGGCCACGCCCGCCCGGTGCGGGAGCACTTCCGGGCGGGGCTGGACTACCAGGACAAAATGGCCCGGTTCCTGGAGAACCACGACGAACCGCGAGCCGCCGCCACCTTCGCCCCGGGAGTGCATCAGGCCGCAGCGGTCATCACGTTTCTGTCTCCCGGACTGCGGTTCTTCCACCAGGGGCAGTTTGAAGGGCGCAAGAAACGCATCTCGCCGCACCTTGGTCGTGGGCCGGACGAGCCCATCGATCAGGAACTGGGCAAGTTCTACCAGAAATTGCTGGGGGTGTTAAAGAACCCGACTGTTCGGGACGGCCGCTGGCAACTGCTCGACTGCGCGGCGGCGTGGGACGGCAACTGGACGGCCGACTGCTTCCTGGCGTTCGCCTGGCAGGGTTCGGACTCGGAGCGGCTGCTGGTGGCGGTGAATTACGCCCCGAACCAGAGCCAGTGCTATGTGCGGTTGCCGTTCGCGGACCTGGGCGGTGGTCAGTGGCGGTTGCGGGATCCGCTGCGCGAGACCACTTACGACCGGGACGGTAACGCTTTGCAAGCGCGCGGCCTGTACCTGGACGTGCCGCCGTGGCAGGCCTCCGTTTTTGCACTGACCCGCATTCCCTAAGGAGGCGCCGACCAACAACTTCGTAGGACGGCTCTCCAGAGCCGTCCCGACGGCTCTGGAGAGCCGTCCTACTCTTGGAAGTTGTTGTTCGGCGCCTCCTAAACTAAAGTGATCCGTCGCCGAGGAAGGGACCCGTGCATGACTGTCACGGACGCTGACATCTTACCGCCCATCCGCACGAAGATCGTGGCCACGGTCGGCCCGGCCTCGCGGGAGCGGACGGTGTTGCGCCGGCTACTCGATGCCGGCGTCAACGTGTTCCGGCTCAACTTCTCCCACGGCACCCACGAAGAGCACTCCGAGGTGCTCGCCGACCTGCGGACGCTGAGCCGGGAGTCCGGCCGGCACGTCGCCGTCCTGCAGGATCTGTGCGGCCCCAAGCTGCGGCTCGGACTGATCCCCGGCGACCTGGTGGAGTGTCCGCTGGGTGAGGAATTCAGCCTGGTCACCGACCGATCCCAGGACGGCGCCCGCGAGTTGACCTGCTCGTACCGCGAACTGCCCAACGACCTCAAGCCGGGCGAAACGATCCTGTTCGCCGACGGCACCGTGGCCATGACGGTGACCGCGGTTGGGCCGGGCCGGGCGCGGTTACAGGTGACGCTGCCCGGCCGGCTGCGGTCGCGGCAGGGGTTGAACCTGCCCGGCTCCGAACTGGCCGTGAAGTCGCTGACCGACAAGGATCTGCTCGATCTCGACTGGACCGCACGCCACGCCGAGGACGTGCAGTACGTGGGGCTGTCGTTCGTGCGCGACGCGGAGGACGTGGCCTGGCTGCGCCGCGAGCTGACGGCGCGGGCGTGTCCGGCGCGGGTCGTCGTCAAGATCGAGAAGCCGCAGGCGGTGGAGCACCTGACGGCGATCCTGGCCGCGACCGACGGCGCCATGGTGGCGCACGGCGACCTGGGCGTGGAGATGGACGTGCAGCGCGTGCCGGCCATTCAGAAGCGCGTCATCGCGCTGTGCAACCAGACGCACCGGCCGGTCATCACGGCGACGCAGATGCTCAACAGCATGGAGCACTCCAGCCGGCCGACCCGGGCCGAGGCCAGCGACGTCTTCAACGCCGTGCTCGACGGCACCGATGCGGTGATGCTTTCCGGCGAGAGCGCCGTCGGCGAATACCCGGTCGAGGCGGTGGCGACCATGCGGCACATCTGCGCCGAGGCCGAGGCGTACCTGAAGGCGAACGGCCCGGCGGCGCGGCGCGTGTCGGCGTCGTTGTCCGGGCTGGTGCAGCCGATCACCGAGGCCACGGTGGACGCCGCCTGCCTGGCGGCGGAGCGGCTGGACGCGCCGCTAATCGTGGTCGCCACCGAATCGGGACGCACGGCCCTGGCGCTGAGCAACCGCCGGCCCGCGGCGACGGTCCTGGCCCTGACGCGCACCGAACGGGTCGCTCGCCTGCTGGCGCTGTGCTGGGGGGTGACGCCGGTGGTGGCGCCGGACACGTCCGGGGCCGAGCAGGAGCTGGCCTTCGCCATCGACTGGGCGCGGGCGCGTGGGCTGGTCCACCCGGGGCAGCATGTGGTGCTGCTGCGCGGCGCCATGCCCGGACACGCCCGGAGCCGGGCCGTGCTGGCACGCGAGGTGGGCTGACGGAGCGTGCCTGCCGCGCCGTTTCAAGCGAGCGTTGCGGTTGTGCGCCCCCCATCTGCCCAAATGTGACAACCAGCGGCGCTACCTGGCGCACTACACCCCGCGGCAGCGCTCCAGTGCGACATTGTGCTGAGGTTGCCCGGCAAGCAGTGTTCGGGCGCGCCGCATCCTGGCGATCAGGTCAGTCGCGCTGCTTCAGCCGACGCAAGGCGGCTCTGGAGCGGTTCGCAGACGACTGTAGCGGTCGTGTCTTTCGCCCCGAAGGGGCGGGACCACTTAGCCCCGGGCAACGCCCTGGGAACCAGGGAGGCGACTGTTACCCTGCTTTCTTCCGTGCCCCGAAGGCGTCCCCAGGGCGTTGCCCTGGGCTGAGTTGTCCCGCCCCTTCGGGGCGAAGAACCCGCGACACCCGAACGCGACGTGTGAAAAAGTTGGCCCCCTTGGCAGTCTTGGCTCCCTTGCTCTGACAGCCGGCGTCACCGGGTGACGCGCCGTGCCGACAAAGGATGCAAATCTCGACCTATAAAAATGTTGGCGTTCTTGGCGTCCTTGGTTTGCAGCCCCCGGCCACTCGATGACCGCCATTGCCAACCGTCGCGCGGCAGTCCGCCGCCGCGACGCCTCCGCGCGGCGCTGGCACGGAACCCTCGGATCGGGGTTCGTCGTTCCGCCTGCAGGCGGAACGACGAACCAGGACAGCAACCGCTGCTGGTTCGATTCCGTCAATTCTTCAACTCAAAGCGCAGCACGACCGCGTTGGCAGTGCCGACCAGCAGCGCTCGGCCGTCCGGCGTAAAGGTCACGCAGCGGGGGCAGTCGCTGCACTGGCCCAGCTCAATCCGGTCGTCCGGCTGACCCTCGCCCAGGCCCCACAGTCGCACGGTCAGGTCATCGCTGACCGACGCCGCCCACTTGCCGTCCGGCGAGAAGCACACGCCCGTGATCCAGTTGCTGTGGCCGCGCAAGGTGCGCAACTCCCGGGCGCCGGCCACGTCCCAGAGCTTGACCGTCTGGTCCTGGCTGCCCGACAGGGCGAACTTGCCGTCCGCCGACAGTGCCACACAGGTCACCTCCCGGGAGTGGCCCTTCAGCACGCGCGCCTCCGCCTTGTCCCCTGCTTGCCATAGTTCCAGTCGGCCGCCTTCGTTGCCGGTAACCACCAGGCGACCGTCCGCCGCCAGCGCCAGCCCGGTCACGGCATACGGGCTCTGTATGACCTCCCCCGGCCTGTCGGCGTCCGTTTGCCAGTGTCGCACGGAGCCGTCGGCGCCGGCCGAGACGAACCGGCCCTCCGTCGCGAACGCCACACCCGTCACCGTGCCGGTGTGCCCCGTGAACGTTTTCAACTCCTTGCCGGTGGCGGCATCCCACAGCTTGACGGTCTTGTCGGCACTGCCGCTGAGCAGGGACTTGCCGTCCGCCGACAGCGCCAGACAGGTGACGGCCTCGGTGTGGCCGCGGAGCGTCTGCACGACCTTGCCGGAGGTGGCGTCCCAGCGCTTGAGCGAGTGGTCGGCACCGGCGGTGAAGAACGTTTGGCCGACGGCAACCACGGCCGTCACCGCGCCCCCGGCGTTTGCTGCCGGGAAGTCGTCGGGGTCGTCCAGTTGGGGCGTGCCGTAGACGCCCGTCAGGCGGGTGTGGTCGGTCTCGAAGACGGGCCGATAAACCTCCGGCCGCTCCAGCGCGGGCTGAAGCCGACGGATGACGAACCAGATCACGACGCAAACGCTCACCAGGGCCAGCAGGCCCACCACCGTCTTCCACGGGAACAGGCCCGGCCTGTCCTGCGCAGTGTTCGTGCTCATGCTGCACACCCCGGAAAAGAGCGCGTTGGGGGACGCTTCACTTCGCCACGTCCGTCAGTTCGACGCGCAGGGCCACCCAGCCGGCGGTGCCGAGCAGTAGCGCCCGACCGTCCGCCGTGAAGTCCACACAGCGGCCGCAGTCCGTACACCGGCCCAGGTCGAACTGCGCCAGTTCCTTGCCGGCCGTCAGGTCCCACAGCCGCACGGTCAGGTCGTCGCTCACCGATGCCGCCCGCTTGCCGTTCGGCGAAAAACGCACAGCGGTTACCCAGTTCTTGTGGCCCGTCAGCGTCTTGACCGCCCTGGCCGCCGCCACGTCCCACAACTTGACCGTTCCGTCCTGGCTGCCTGACAGCGCGTACTTGCCGTCCGCCGACAGTGCCACGCACAGCACCTCGCGCTTGTGGCCTTCCAGCACCTGCGGCTCCTCGTCGCCGGCCTTCTGCGTCAGATCCCAGACCTTCAGCGTGTGATCCTCACTGGCGCTGATCGCCAGCTTGCCGTCCGCCGCCAGCGCCACGCCGGTGACGCCCTGGGAGTGTCCTTCCAGCGTCCGCAGCTCCTTGCCCGAGGCCACGTCCCAGACGCGCGTTGTACGGTCGCCGCTGCCCGTGATCGCCAGCTTGCCGTCCTTTGAGAACCCGACCGCCGTCACCGGCGCCGTGTGGCCGGCGAACACCTTCAACTCCTTGCCGTTGGCGGCGTCCCACAGTTTGACCGTTTTGTCAGCGCTGCCGCTGAGCAGATACTTGCCGTCGGCGGACAGGGTCAGGCAGGTGACGCTATCCGCATGGGCGACGATGGTCTGCAACTCGGTGCCGGCCGCCGCGTCCCAGCGTTTCAGAGTGCGGTCGGCGCCGGCGGTGTACAGCGTCTTGCCGTTGGGCGCCAGGACGACGCCGGTCACCGCCCCCTTGTGCCCGCCCCAGCGTCTCTGCTCCGCGCCGGTGGCGGCGTCGAACCGCACGAACGGGTTGGCACCGCCGCCGACGAGCACCTGCTTTTCGTCCGGCGTGAACGTCACCGGCGCCGCGCCGCGCAGGGGCAGCGGCCGCGACCAGATTTCCTTGCCGGCGGCCACGTCCCACAGCAGGACGATGCCGGCCTGGGGCTCGTTGCCGACGCCGCCGCTGAAATTGCTCCGCACCTGGGCGAGGCGCTTGCCGTCCCGGGTGAAGGCCAGGGTGCTCAGGCCCCATTCGGGCGGCTTGACGGCGAGGCTTGCCAGCACCTTACCTTCCAGGTTCCAGACTTTTACGGCCTGGTCCGTGCGGGCGCCGGCCAGCCGTTTACCGTCGTCCGAGAATGTCAGGGTCAAAAAGGCGTAATTCTCTTCCTTGAACGAGCGGACCTCCTTGCCGGTGGTCAGATCCCAGACCCTGATCTTCATGACAGCCACTGCTCCCTCTGCGACCAGACCGGCCGACGCGGCGCGCTTGCCGTCGCGGGTCAGGGCCACGGCATCAGCGGCGAATTTGTGGGCGGGTAACTCTCGCAGTTCCTTCCCCTGCGCCACGTCCCAGACCTTGATGACGCCGTCCTGTCCGCCGGTCAGGCCGCGCGTACCGTCCGGCGTCAGGTCCAGGGCGATGGCGAGGTCCTTGTGGCCGGGCCAGCGCTTGAGTTCCTTGCCCGTTTTCAGGTCCCACACCGCCAGCGCACCCTTCTGCTTCCTGGGCAGGTCGAGGACCAGCGCCTCCGAAGGCCCGGCTGCCGTCCGGCGTCATGCGCAGGGCGACGACTGCCGCCCTGGCGACGCGGATCTGGCGCACGACCTTGCCGCTGGCCACGTCCCAGAGCGTGAGGGTGGAGTCGTCGAGTTGATCGCCGATGACGTTGCCGCCGCTGACGGACAGGGCCAGTTTGCCGTCGGCGCTGAAGGCACTGGTGTGGCTGCCGGCGGGGTCCTGCTCGGGAGCGCCGTAGACTGCTGTCAGCCGGGTGCGAGCGGTCTTGACAGCCTCCGCATACCGCGCCGGCAGTCCCGTGCCGACCGGCTCCTGTCCCGATCCGGCGAAGGATCGCAGCCCCAGCCACGCCGTCAGCGTCAGCCCGATCAACCCCAGCAGCCCCACAGCACCCCAGATGCGTCGCATGGTAGACTCCGCAAGCGCAGCTCGTATCAGAAAAGGTATTCACAAAGAAGACGAGACACAGGGGCGAAACGATGCGTCCGCCAGGCGAGAAACCGTGTGCCGCCCACGGGTGACTTCCAGGCCCGTGCGGATTTTCGTTCGTCCGTACAGTGTCCGGCGGTATATTGGAACCGAATCAAACCCTGTTTCACGGAGGATGGACCATGCTTCGAGCTTCGCTAACCGTGGCCCTGCTGCTGGCGCTGACGGGCCGCCTGGCGGCCCAGGACTCGCCCACGGGGCCGGCACCGCACATCATGACGGCCCAGCCGGACAAGAACGGTCGGCCGGCGCTTATCCACACGGTTGCTAGATCCGTCCCGGGGAAAAGAACCATCGAGGTCAATGTCAACGGCCGGGTTGAGAAACGGATCGAGACCGTGTACGTCGTGGTCGTCAATAAGGAGCCTTTCCTTCGGTTGGACGACGCCAGCGTTCGGGTGTACGACGTGGACGGCAAGCAACTGGACGTGAAAAGCATCAAGTTGACCCGTGCCACGCCTGTGCTGGTGTCGGCGGACGGCCGGCCGGTCGATCCGTACTACACGCGCCTGGCCCGGCCCGGGACGCTGGTCATCGTTCAGTCTCAAGCGGACGGGGCACCCGTGATCGCACCGCCCCCGCCCAGGGAAATCAAGCGGCCGTAGTTACCTCAACCCCGGGTGCCCGGCCCGCCACCAGCGCGGCCCGGCTGCCCTACTTCCCGCGGAGGATTGCTGATGACGCGCTTCTTGTTCGGAGCAGCCCTGCTGCTGGCGCTGACGGGCCGCCTGGCGGCCCAGGACCCGCCCAAGGGGTCGGCGCCGCTAATCATGACTGCCAACGTGGGCAAGGACGGCAAGCCGTTCATCATCCGCACCACGTACCGGAGCGTGGCGCGCGAGGAGGTCTACGAGGTCAACGTCAACGGCCAAATTGAAAAACGCAAGCGCGTCGTGGCCGTCACGATCCCCGTGATGACATCCCTGCAGCTGGATGTCGCCGGCCTCCGAGTGTACGACGTGGACGGCAAGCAACTGGACGCGAACAGCCTCAAACTGACCAGGGCGACGCCCGTGCTGGTGTCGGCGGACGGCCGGCCGGTCGATCCGTTCTACACGCGCCTGGCCCGGCCCGGGACGCTGGTCCTCGTCGTCCCCGGACTGAACGAGGAGGCCATGCCCTTGCCGATGGCGGTGATTCCGCCCAAGGAAAAAATCGCGCCGCCGAAGAAAATCAACCCCTGAATGCCTGGGGCTGCTCGTGTGGCCCAGGTGAACCCCCCAACCCGGAGGAATGCTGATGATGCGTCTCTTGTTCGGTACGGCCCTCGCGCTGGCGCTGACAGCGCCTCTGCCCGCCCAGGACCAACCCAGGGGGCCGGCGCCCTCATCATGACCGCCAACGTGGGCAAGGACGGGCGGCCCTATATCGCCCGCAAGGTGTTCGCCGTGGTCCCGGTGACGGTCCAGGTCAAGGTACTCGTGAACGGCCGTGAGGAAGTCCGCAATCAAACCGTCCCGCAGTATCAGGAGCGGCAAGAGCACCTGTACCTGGACAGCGATAAAGTGCAGGTGTCCACCACGGACGGTAAGCGCGTGGACGTGAAGAACCTGCGGTTGCAGGGGCCGACGGCGGTGCTGGTGTCCGCCAACGGCCGGCCTGTCGATCCGCTGTACACCCGCCTGGCCCGCGAGGGCACGCTGGTCGTGGTCACCCCGAACATCGCCGCGCCGGCCATGGTGCCGCCCCCGCCTGTGAAAGTGCCAGCGCCGAAATAACCCCGTCCCGGCGAGCGGGAGTCTGCATCCCTGCTCGCCGGGCTTCTCGGAGCAGACGTCATGGCCACCATCCCCCCAACCCCGCCGCCGCTGCGCTTCGACGCCGTCCGCTTCCAACCGGACGGGGCCGCCCCGCTGACCGGCCTGCTGCTGACCGCCCTGTTCGCGTGCGCCGCCGCCGTGGTGACCGGCGCCATCGTGAGCTTTTGCCATCAGTGGTTCTACCTGGTGGTGCTCTTCCCGCTGGGGATGGGCCTGGCCGTGGGCATCGCCGCCGCCGGCGGGGTGCGCCTGGGTAAGGTCCGCAACATGTGGGCGGCCGCCGCCCTGGGCTTCACCGGCGGCGTGCTCGTCATGTTGATGTCCCACCTCGGCGACTACCTGCTGACGCTGCGGCACCTGAACCAGATGAACCCCGGAGCGCATCTGACGTTCACCGAGTTCGTCGATCTCCGCGCCAGGCAGGGCGTGACGATCGGCAAGGCGGGCGCGGGCGCCGGCCAGGGCATGAACCTTGGCTACTACGGCTCGTACATTTACTGGTTCGTGGAATTCCTCTTCGCGTGCGTCGTCGCCGCGGCCATCCCGGGCGGTGCCGCGATGGTGCCGTTCTGCCAGGCCTGCCAGTCGTGGAAAGCGAAGCGCGTCCTTGGCAAGATGGCCGTCGGCAAGGAAGCCGTCGTTGAGATTGTGGACGGGGGAGAACTGCTGCGCCTGCTGGGCCCGGGCCGGCCCGCCGGCCACCCCGTGGTGTTCACGGCCCACGTCTGCCCCCACTGCGAGGACCAGGACACCGTGGAGATCAACATCCAGGAGGTCGTCACCAACAAAAAAGGCGTGCCCAGGTACACCGACCTGGGCACCTGGTCCTATGGCGGCGAGGCGTGGCCGGTGTGGCAAAGCCTGTTCGCCCCCCCGACACCGCCCCCGCTGCCCAACTCCGAAACGCACTTCAAGGACGCCGGCGGCCCCCGGCAGTGAACCGTTTGTCGAATGCGAGCCTTGTCATGCAGCCACCGCGCCGCGGTTGTCCTGGAAGAGCGCCCAGCGCTACCCATTCCTGTCGCTCTTCGGCCTGGTGGTGCTGTCCAACGCCGCCGGCAGCTTTTTCAACGCCGCCTACCCGCTGTGTCTGGGGCTGCTGGTGTGGTTGCTGGCGCCACTGTGGTGCTGCCGCCAGCGCCTGGTCAACCTGCCGTTCCACACCGTCTGGCTCAACTTCTGCGGCTGGTTCCCGGGGCCTTCGTCTTCCCAGCGCTGATCTGCGGCCTGGGCGACGACCACTTTTTCAGGCGTCCCGCGCCATAGGATAAGGGCAACCAACGCCCTTGCCAGCGGGACCGACACAATGCCTTCTTCTCCTTCACGGGCCGGGACTTCTGACCTGTCCATGTGGCAGGCCCGTATCGCCACCGCAAACACACTTGACCTGCAGCGCGTTCCGCGCCCCTCACTGCAGGGGCCGGGGGAAGTGCTCTTGCGCACGGCGGTGAGCGGCATCTGCTCCGGCGATCTGATGCCGTGGTATCTGGAGAAGAAGATCGGCACCGTGCTCGGCCATGAAGTCGCCGGCTACGCCGTCGCAGTTGGCCCGGAGGTGTCCCACATCCACGCAGGCGACCTGGTCTTCGTTCACCACCACGCCCCTTGCCTGGACTGCGAACACTGCCGCCGCGGTCGGCACGTCCACTGCGCTGCCTGGCGCGGCAGTGCCATCGACCCCGGTGGCATGGCGGAGTATGTCCGTGTGCCCGCTCTCAACGTCCGCCACGATTGCTTCGCGGTCAACGATCTGACACCGGAACAGGCCGTCTTCATCGAACCGTTGGGCTGCTGCGTCAAGGCGTTACGACACGTGCCCACCTTCGCCGGACGGCACGGCGTGGTCATCGGCTGCGGCGTCATGGGGTTGCTCAACGTGGCCCTGGCGCGAGCCCTGAACACCTCCTCGATCACCGCCGTGGAACCGGATCCCGAACGCCGATGGCTGGCCAAGGTCTGCGGGGCGCATACCATGCTGACGCCGGAGGACGCCTGCCAACTATTGCGTCACGCTGCCGATTTTGTCGTCATCGGCCCCGGCTTCCCGGAGGTCATTCAGCAAGCGTTGGAATACGTTCGGCCCGGCGGCATGGCCGTGCTCTTCGCCCCGACCGCCACGGGACTGCGGACAGCGCTGGACCTGGGCGAACTGTACTTTCGTGAAGTGACGTTGGCCCCCTCCTATTCGTGCGGGCCGGAGGACACCCGGCAGGCGGCGGAACTGCTGCGGCGCGGTTTGGTCAATCCGCTTCCCACCATTACGCACCGATTTTCCCTGACGCACATTCGGGAGGCGTTCGACACCGCGCGCCGGGGCGGCGCCGCCGTCAAGGTGCTCATCACGTTTCCCCAGGATACGCAGTAAAATGTTGGCGGCTTGCCATCCGGGCCGTTCATTCGGAAAAGGGGAGAACATGGAAGCGATCGGCAGCAGTTGCGAGGCAGCCGCGCGACCCGCGGCGAGTGGTGCAGTGGGGTCGCGTGTGCTGCGTTTCGGGCCGGACTTCCGCTGGCAGGGTGTCGCGGTCACGGATTACAAATCGCCGGCGCACCACTGGGCCGGCGTCTGCCGCACGACGCTGGTCGGCGAGGCGGGCGAGCAGACGCGCTTCCAGTTGCGCTATTTTGAGATCGCGCCGGGCGGCTTCAGTTCGTTCGAGCACCACGCCCACGAGCACGCGGTCTTCGTGCTGCGCGGCCAGGGCGAGGTGCAACTCGGCGAGCAGGTGCATCCGCTCAGCTTCGGCGACATTGTGTATGTGGCTCCGCACGAGCCGCACCAGTTCCGCAACCTGGGGACGGAGCCGTTCGGCTTCCTGTGTGTCGTCGATGCGGAGCGCGACCGGCCGGTGCCGTTGCAGCCACGTAAAGAATAAATACCCATCACGAAAACGCGAAAAACGAAAACCACGAAAAAGACCTTGATTTTGGTCTTTTTCGTGGTTTTCGTGATGGGTATTTTTTCCCGGTCATCACTGTGACCGCCCCGGCAACGTGTTCGGCAGCGGGTTGAACGGCTCGGCGCCCGGAGACAGCGGTGTCTGGTGGATGGGCGCGGGCGGTGGCGGTTCGGCGTTGGCTTTCGGCCCGGAGGAAACAGGTGTCGCGACGGGCAGGGTGGGCGGCGGCAGCGGCACTGCGCCCGGCGGCGTCACGGTGCCAGCCGGCACCACCACCGGCCCTGCGGGCACCACCGGCCCGCCCTGCGGAATGCAGACGCCGCCATAGGGAGCGGTGTTGCCCTTGCCCAGTTTGCCCGGTGCGAAGAAGTCCATCAGGTCCGCCAACGGGGCCGTACTGCACCCGGCCAGCAACACCAGCGCCAGCGCTGCGCGTTTCATAACTCGCCCTCGGAACGGATCGGGGCGGAGGATATACCACCCACGACCGCCGCCGCCAAGGGCAAAAATCCACTATTCGGGCTCCACCAGAGCGCACAGCGCCGCGGCGTAGTCCTCGGGGGTGTTGAGGTTGCGCAGCGAACGCAGGTCCGGGTCGGCGGTCGTCAGCTCCGCCGCGGCCACCCGGCGCGTCGGCACCAGATCGAAGAGGAAGCCCGGTCGCAGCCGATCCTCGGCCAGCAGGCGACGCACTTCGCCGAGCACATCCAGGTGGTAGACCGCGGCCAGGGGATGGTAGCGGCCCTCGGCGTGCGGAACGGCCAACCGGCAATCGCCCAGCAGCTCGACCAGCCGGTGGATGAACGCGGGTCGCAGGAACGGCGCGTCACACGAGGACAGAAAGGCAACATCGGCGCGGCCCAGCAGCGCTTCCAGGCCGGCGCACAGGCCCTGCAAGGGACCGCGCTGCGGCCGGGCGTCGCGGACCACGGCCACGTCCGGCGGCAGCGGCGGCACCTCCTGATCGGGGCCCGCCACAACCACGACGGGCGCCACCGCCTCGGCCACGCTGCGGACGATGCGCGTCAACATCGCTTCCCCGCCGAACGGCAGCCACGCCTTGGCCTGGCCCATCCGTCGGCTCTGTCCGCCGCACAACACAATGCCGCCCGCGTTCATGGCCGCATTTTACCAGGGGCTGCCACCCGCCGCCAGAAGCGGTACAACAGCCCCGATGAGCGAATTTACCCACTTTGACGAGCACGGCGGCAGTCGCATGGTGGACACCAGCGACAAGGAAGTGACGCTGCGTCAGGCCCGCGCCAGCGCCGCGCGTGCGCATGGCCGTTGCCACCGCCGCGCTGATCCGCGACCGCGCCGTGGCCAAGGGCGACGTACTCGAGGTCGCTCGCCTCGCTGGCATCATGGCCGCCAAGCGCACCGCCGACCTGATCCCGCTGTGCCATCCCCTACCGCTGACTTCCGTCCAGGTGGAATTGCGCTTTGAGGACGAGACGCTGCTGCGCATCGACGCCACGGTGCGCGTCCAGGCCCGCACGGGCGTCGAGATGGAGGCGCTGACGGCCGCCAGCGTTGCCGCCCTGACCGTCTACGACATGTGCAAGGCGGTGGATCGTGTTATGACCATCGAGCAGATACGGTTGGAGGAGAAGAGCGGCGGCCGCAGCGGCACCTTCCGCAGGGACGATTGAGCCGCCCGCGCATCCTCTAGCCTGGAGTGGTTCATGAAGCCGGTATTAACCCCGAACAGCGTTCCGCCGCGCCCGGCCTTCGACGTGCTCGCGAGCCTGACCCCGGATCTGGATGAGGTGGAGCGCGTCTTCACGCGGACGCTGGAGAGTGGGCGGCCGGGCGTGGCCCAGTTGCTGAGCCACCTCGGGGCCTACCGCGGCAAGCGCCTACGGCCGACGCTGCTGTTGCTGACCGCCCACGCCTGCGGCCGGGTGACGGCGGCGCACCACGTCCTGGGCGCGGTCGTCGAGATGATCCACACCGCCACGCTGGTCCACGACGACGTGCTCGACGACGCCGACCTGCGGCGCTACGTGCCGACGGTCAACGCCCAGTGGGGCAACCAGGCGAGCATCCTTTTGGGCGACTACCTGTTCACGCACGCTTTCCACCTGTCGAGCACGCTGGACGATGTGCGGGCGTGCCGGCTGATCGGCGACGCGACCAACCGCGTCTGCGCCGGTGAACTGCACCAGGTAACGCAGCGCGGCAACCTGCACCTGACCGAGGCGGAGTACCTGAGCATCATCGACGGCAAGACGGCGGAGTTGACGAGCGTGTGCTGCCGGCTGGGGGCGCTGTACGCCGGGCGCGATGTGGCGGTGGTGGAGCGGTTGGCGTCTTACGGCCGGCTGCTGGGGCTGGCGTTCCAGATCGCCGACGATGTGCTGGACCTGATCGGCGAGGAGGCGACCGCGGGCAAGTCGTTGGGGACCGACGTGGCGCAGCAGAAGCTGACGCTGCCGCTGCTGCATCTGCTGCAACACCACGGGGCGGAGCGTGCGGAGCGGGTGCGGCAGATTTTGGCTGCGCCCGGCAATCACAAGCTGGAGGCGCTGCGGCCGCACCTGCACGAAACCGGGGCGCTGGCGTTCGCACGGCGACGGGCGGAGGAGTACGCCGCCCAGGCCCGGCGCGAGCTGGAGTGTCTGGCACCGTCGGCGTACCGGGCCGGCCTGGAGGCGCTGACCGAGCGCGTGGTCCACCGCAGCGCGTGACTGGTCGGAGCCCGAGCGCCAGCGCGGGCCCCCGCGCTGGCGCTCGGGCTCCGACCAACTACCAATGTCCAGGACGATGGTGTATGAGGGGTTCATGGACCTGCTGCCCTGGCTGCTGATGTCGCTGGGCGTCGTCGCCCTGGTGTTGGCCGCCATCGCGGTGGCTGGCGCCTTCATGGCGCGGTCGCACGCCGTCTTCCGCACCCTGGAAAGCAAGCAGCCGCCCGAGGTGGTGTGGGCGGTCGTCACCGACTTCCCGAACACACCCACCTGGCACCCGGAGGTCAAGCAGGTCGAGCGGCTGTCCGACCACGAGGGCCACGCGGTCTGGCGCGAGACGTACCGCAACGGCTACCCCATCCGCCTGGAGACGACCGAGGCGACGCCGCCGTGCCGCCTGGTGCGCGCCATCCAGGACGAGAAGGGGCCGTTTCAGGGCCGCTGGGTGTTCGAGTTGACGCCGACGGACGCCGGAACGCGGCTGACCATCACGGAGCACGGCGACATCGCCAACCCCTTCTTCCGCTTCATGGCGCGGGTGTTCATGAACCCAGCCATTTACCTGGAACTCTACCTGAAGGCGCTGGCGGTGAAGCTCGGCGACGAGCCGCCGCCGACCGCGCTGAAGGCGTGAACCTCCCGGGACTCGACAGGGAATCTGCGCTGCCCCGTGCGCTGGCAGGGGGGTCTGTGAAATGAAAAGAGATGCAAGCCCTCCCTGGCACTATTTCCATTATACCGCCCAGCCCGCTTCCAGAGAACGGCCCTGGCCGCGCTCCAAACTGGGCTTGATTTTTCCCCCGGCCCTGGTGTATCCCCCGCCACCCGGCCGCGGCAGGCGCGGCGCATCCCTGGAGAGGTTTCATGGCTGGCGCGGCCCGGGAACGACTCGGCTTCCTCGATGCCGCCCGCGGGCTGGCGGCCCTGCTGGTGGTGGCGGAGCACGCCCTGGGCGAGTGTTTGCCGGACTACCGCGGCTGGTCGGCGGCGCACGTGAACCTGGGCCGGGTCGGCGTCGTGCTCTTCCTGCTGGTCAGCGGCTTCATCATCCCGGTCAGCCTCGAACAGGGCGGCTCCCTCGCCCGCTTCTGGCTGCGACGGTTTTTTCGCCTCTTCCCCGCCTACTGGCTGAGCATGCTGCTGGGCTACGTCTTTCTCCGCTGCGGCGGCGAGTTCGGCTGCGGCTTGGCGCTCGACGCGACGGGCGACTGGCTGCTAAACGCGACCATGTTGCAGGGCTTCTTTCGCCGCCCTCATGTCTGGGGCGTTTTCTGGACGCTGCAACTGGAGCTGGTGATTTACGCGGCCTGTTCGCTGCTGTTTGTGGCCCGGCTGCTGCGCTGGGCGGGCCAGATCGCCGGCCTGGCGCAGCTGGGCTACCTGGTGCTCGGCCTGGGCCGGTCGCTGCTGGAGGGCAAGCCCTTCGGCGTGCTCGGGTCGCGCTTCCTGTACTTCGCGCCACTGCTGGGCCTGGTTGCGCAGCGCCACTGCGCCAGCCTGCTGCGGTGCAGCCGGCTGCTCACCCTGCTGGGCGGACAGGTTCTGGTGGTGATGGCAGTCTGGGCGGTCAACCACGCTCTGTTCCCCCGGGACATGACTGCCGATTGTCTGCGCGAACTGGCCTGCGAATGGGGGATCGCGTTCGTCTGCTTCGGGCTGCTGCTGGGGTCGCGCCGCGGACGCACGCCCGCCGTGGCGTGCTGGCTGGGGCGGATCAGCTACTCCGTTTACCTGCTGCACGCCTTCGTGCTTTATCTGCTGCTGCCGCTCAACTGGCCGTTTTGGGTCTTCCTGCCGGCGGTGTTCGCGAGTACGTTACTGCTATCGGAGCTGGTGTACCGCACCGTCGAGGCGCCGGGCATCACCCTGGGCCGGGCCCTGGAGCGGCGCTGGCTGCGCCCGGCAACGCCGGCAGCCGTGGCCGCGTCCCCGTGCGCCGGGCTGCGTAGCGCCGGCAGCACGGAACAGGATTTGCCTCCTGGGAATGCAATTTCCTCATCCATTGCCGACACCCACCAGAGCATTGCGCCTGGCGGACGGTCGCTTTCCTCGGACGAAGGCAGCAGCATGGCCGACATCGTCATCATCAACCCTCGCTTCGAGATGTCCTTCTGGGGCCTGGAGTGCGCGCTGCCCATGCTCGGCAAGCGGGCGAACCTGCCCGTGGCCTGCCTGCCGTTGCTCGCGGCGCTGACGCCCGCCGAACACACCGTCACGCTCCTGGACGAGAACGTTGAGCCCATCGACTTCGACCGCCTGGCGCGGGCGGACCTGGTCGGCGTCACCGGCATGAGCGTGCAGCGCTTCCGCATGCGCGAAATCTTGACGGAACTGAAACGCCGCGGCGTCTTCACGGTGGTCGGCGGCCCGTGGGTGACCGTGCAGGAGGATTACTTCGAACCGCTGGCGGACGTGATCTTCATCGGCGAGGCGGAAGAGACGTGGCCGCGCTTCCTGGCCGAGTGGAAGGCGGGCCAGCACGCGCGGCGCTACGAGCAGGCCGACAAGAGCGACATGACCGCGGTGCCGACGCCGCGCTTCGATCTGCTGAAGATGCGGCACTACGCCTTCGGCAGCGTGCAGTTCTCGCGCGGCTGTCCGTTCCAGTGCGAGTTCTGCGACATCATCGTCACCTTCGGCCGCCGGCCACGATTGAAGACCAGTGCCCAGGTGCTCGCCGAACTGGAAGCGCTGCTGGCCCAGGGCATGAACATCGTGTTCATCGTGGACGACAACCTGATCGGCAACAAACGGGCCATCAAGCCGATTCTGCGCGACGTGGTGGCGTGGCAGCAGGCGCACGGCTTCCCGTTCGTGCTCTTCACCGAGGCGTCGCTGGACCTGGCGGACGACCCCGAGTTGATGGCGCTGATGGTCGAGGCCAATTTCCTCAGCGTGTTCATCGGTGTTGAGAGTCCCAACGAGGCGTCGCTGCGCGAGACCAAGAAGTACCAGAACGTCCGCAAGGGTGGCACGATCCTGGAGCGGCTGCACCGCATTCAGCGGACGGGGCTGGAGGTGTGGTGCGGCATGATCGTCGGCTTCGACCACGACGGCCCGAGCATTTTTGAGGCACAACGCAAATTTGTGCAGGACGCGCGCATTGCGCATGTGATGCTGGGCATGCTGCACGCCATCCCCAAGACACCGCTGTACGACCGCCTGGCGGCGGAGGGCCGGCTGGACCCGAACGACCGGCCGGAGCACGGCACCAACGTTATCCCGCGGCAGCTGACGCCGGCCGCCCTGCGCGACGGCTACGTGCGCGTCTTCAACGACCTGTACGAGCCGGAGGCGTATTTTCGGCGGCTGGAGGAGTTGTACCTGGAGGAGAACGTGCCGTACTGCCAGGGGCAGAAACGCTGGTGGCGCACGCGGCCGTGGCAGCGCTGGAAGACGTTCGCGATCGACTGGGCGCGGGCGGCGGGGATGTACTGGCGGCTGATGTCGGGCGTGCCGGACGCGGGGCTGCGGCGCGAGTACGGCAAGCGCGTGCGTCGCTTCCTGCGCCGCCGTCGCGACCCGGCGCTGCTGGTGTACTACATGGTCAAGTGCGCGATGCACTACCATCATCACACGATGGCTCGCCAGCTGGCCAACGGCGCCGGGCCGGTGCTGAATTCGTTTTAGAGTCGTCATGCCGCGTTGCGGCACCCAGAGATCATGAAAATGGGGGGGCGAGTGGGCCTATGCTAACGGACCGCCACCGGCCCTGGGGAAGGTCGTCTTTGAATCGCTTGGTGCCTTGAGCCCGCGTTAGAGTGGTTCACGCACGGTTTGCGCACAAGTGGCGGCGGGCACGGGCTGACCTCCAGCGGCCTGCGCTGCCACAGCAAGGGGGCCAAGGGGGCCAAGGGGGCCAACTTTTTCACACGTCGAGATTTGGCGCCCTGGCCCCGTGCGGTTGGCACGGCGCGACAACCACCGGAGGCGGTTGCCACAGCAAGAACGCCAAGAACGCCAAGGACGTCAACTTTTTCACACGTCGAGATTCGAGCCTGGGAGCGGCTCGCGCAGTTTGCAGGACGGTTCGGGAGCACGGGCCTGCCCTTCGTGGTCCACACAACTGCGAACCGCGCTAGGGTTTGGTGGTGACGAAGGGGTCGAGCCAGACGGCGTGGGAGCCGAAGCAGCGGCCCGTTTCCGTGTAGGTGCGCAGTTCCAGAATGGCAACGCGGCTGACGTCCACGTTGAACGCCTGCGTTACCTTGTGCTCCCGCATCGCGTCTGAGCGCCACAGCACCTTACTGTCCCCCCAGGATGACAAACCGGGTCGGGTTCGGCTTGTGATGCGGCTCGTCTTCGCTGAGGGCCACCGCGCCTTGCACCGACAGGGCGTGCCCGTCCAGGAAGTAGCAGACGCGCGTGTACGTGTTATCGGGCGGGACCAGGCTCAGCCCCTTGGGATAGGTCTTGCCGACCACCAGAATGATGCCGCCGTCCTTCTGCCAGATGGTGCCCAGCTTGCCGCCCTTGGCGAACTTCCAGCCGTGCGGCCCGGGCTTGACGGCGAACTCTGGCAGGTCGCTGAGGAACACCTTGGCACCGGCCTTTTGCAGTTGGTCATCTACCTGATCCGGCACCTGGATCGGGAGTTCCGCGACTTCCTGGCGGACGGCCGGGTCGCCGGGTTGCTCCGCATTCTGCGGTGGCTCCTTTTTGGGTCGCTTCTTCGGCGGTTGCTTCTGGTGCGGTGGCCCTTGCCTCTCGGGAGGACGCTCGCCCGGGGGGCGCTGGGCCGCAAGGGGCGGTTGTGTCGGCGGCGGTGCCAGGGCCGGGACAAGCGTGTTCAGCACCGCAGCCACCAGGCACGGCAACAGCATCAGCGCCAGGAGCAGAACGGAGCCGAGGCACCACAGGGCTGAGCCGGGCAGAAAGTCAGCGCCCTGCTTGGGTCTGCGGGCCTTGGTGAGGTTCAGTACCAGGGCCGAGCCGCCAATGGCCAACAGGCACACCACGAAGATACCCACGTCGATGAGGATGAACACCAGCGCGTAAGACTCCTGGGTGGGGTCGCGCCCCTGGGCCGACAGGAACGCACCTACCAGCAAGCCGGTCAGGAGCGACAGCGGCAGCGGCACCATCAGCAGGCCGCCCAGAATGTGCGCGGGCGTCCCTCGTAGGACGCGATTACTGCCCACGGTGATGTCGCCCGTCACCACGACCAGGAGGCCGAGCAGCAGCAGGGCGACCTCGATCACACAGATCATGGCGGGAGTCCTCGTTGGGCCATCGCAAGGCGCGGGCACAGTCGGTGGAAAGATCCAGGAACGGATTGTCTGACCTGAGGATATGAATGATCGATGCCGGATACAACTCCGTCACCGGACCGCATAATTCCTGCTGTGGGCGACAGGTAGCTGTCCAGGCTGTTGCTGGGGTACAAGAGCGGTTCACACTTGGTTTGCGCACAGCCTGTGGGACGGCTCTCCAGAGCCGTCCTTGTCTCGGAGACGGCTCTGGAGAGCCGTCCTACGGGGCGTGATCCACGCGGCTGTGAACCGCTCTGGAGCGGTTCACGCACGGTTTGCGCACAAGTGGCGGCGGCCACGGGCTGACCTCCAGCGGCCTGCGCTGCCACAGCAAGAATGCCAAGAACGCCAAGAACGCCAACTTTTTCACACGTCGAGAATCGGCGCCTGGCAGCGCCGGCCTGCCGTTCGTGGTCCACACCACTGCGAACCGCGCTAAACGCTTGAAAGCCGGTCAGTTCCTTGTCGGCGTGGTAATCCTGCTCCGCCAGTTTCGCCGCGGCGGCCAGAACGGCCTGTCGTTGAGCACGCGGCATGCGCCACAACTCGGCCGGAGTCTGGCGGCCCGCAGAGAGCGGTTGCTTCGCGGTGGTGCCAGGCCGAGACGTTGGCTCCAGAATGAGGACAATCGCCTCGACCTTGTCGCCGCGCCGGCAAGGCAAATCCGTCAAGTGCCACTCGCCATCAGCCTCGACCGTCGTCTCGACACGGACTGCGTTCATCGTGGTCTCTCCGGGATCGGGCAGCGACATGGTATCAAACGGCGCACAGCGTCACTTCCGCTGCAGCGCCTGCTCCGCCCCGGCGACCGCGTAAATCTGCCGCGTCGCCGCGAACGCCTGGCCGTCGCCGCCCACCAGCGTCAACGGCGTCGGCGCCAGCAGGCCGAGCGCCTGCGGTACGTCCAGCGTCCGCAGCACGCCGAGGAAGATCGGCCCGTCCTTGTGCGACGCCGGCGGTTCCACCGCGACGACGCCATCGACCTCTGGCACAAACAGCGCCGCGTAGGCGCCGATCACGCCGGCCTGGCCGCGGCCGACGACGCGCCACTGCCCCGCAGCTTTTTCGCCGTTTCGGGCGGCCAGGGCGCGCAGCACCGCGGCCACATCGTAGACGCGGCCCTGATCGACCGTGCGGCCCAGCAGCGCATGGGCGCGCTCGACGTAATTGGGCGGTGACTGCTTCGTCCACGCTGTCGCCCCGACGCCGCGCGGCGCCAGCACGATGGCGGTTCGGTCCTGCCGTACATGCGCTTCCGCCCACGCCGGGATGCCGTTCAGCGTTTCGCCCGGATTGAGCACGATCAGCGTGCCGCCCTTGTCGCCCTTCTGCCACTTTTGCGCCACCAGCGCCTCGACCTCAATGTTCGCCTCGGTCGTGAAGCGGAGCAGCTTGTTGGGGCTGTCCTTCTGCACCGCCGCCGGGATTTCCTGCGGAAACGCACGGAACGAGCGCTCCCGCAGTTGCCGCAACAATCCCTTTTTCCACGCGGCAAAGTCGCCCTTCGCGGGCAGCTGGACCGCTGCCCGCGGCACGAATGTCTGATCGATTTTCAGGTTGAGCGCGTCGGCGGGGATGTCCCTGTCCTCGGGGAAAACGCGCAGTTCACGGCCGGGCAGCGGTTTGAAGTCCGCGTCCTTGACGGGGCCGGTGTCGTTTTTCAGGTGCTTGTTGAGGAAGCGAAACACAGCCACGCGCAGGTCCGGCCGGTAATTGTGGTCGCCGACGCTGACGTACTCATCGACCAGCTCCGGCTTGCCGTGGAGCTTGTAGAGGTTGCGCAGCCGGGCAATGATGCGGCGGTTGCCGTCCATCGGGAAGATGCGGTCGTTGTCCGAGTTGGCGAACAGCAGCGGTCGCGGCGCCACCAGCGCTAAAATCGTCGTCCACTCCCAGCCGTAATGGTTGATCGCGAACATGCAATCGCAGTGGCCGTTGATGACCTTGTTTTTCACATAACTTTCGAGATCGCTCATACCGCTGACCGGCACCGCCGCCTTGACGCGCTCGTCCGCGGCAGCGATCCAGCAGGTCGTGGCGCCGCCGCCGGAAATGCCTGTGACGCCGATGCGCTGCGGGTCCACGTCGGAGCGCGTCAGCAGATAGTCGATGACGCGGATGCCGTTCCAGCACTCGACGCCCGCCGGCGTGTAGCCCGCCGCCTGCCACCAAAAGCGATTCTCCAGCACGTCCCAGCCCTTGATGCCGTAGCCCTTCAGGTGCAGGTTCGGCCGGCCGTAGGTGCCGTGGTGGACGCCGGGAATCTCGCCGAGTTGCAGCGTGTCCAGGATGATGCAAACGTAGCCGTTGCTGGCGAACCATAGGCCGTGGTCCTGGAAGGCGCTTTTGTTGCCGTCGCGGCCTTTCCAGCTGTGGCCGCAGACGTAGACGATGGCCGGTAGTTTGCCCTTGATCGTCTTCGGCCGATACAGGTTGGCGGTGACGTACAGGCCGGGAACGCTCTGGAAGTGCAACTTGTCGATGACGACACCGGTGTGCTCGACGCTGCCGGTGACGGTCGCCTTGAGCGGCGTCTTTTGCGGCAGCGGCCACAGGCCGAGCATGTCCAGGAACTCTTGCCGCAGCCGTTCACGCCGCTGCCGCCACTCCGGCAGCGTTTTGGCGCCGTCGAGGACGTGCTGGCTGAGGCGGTCGGTCTCGGCGGCGAGGTATTTTTCGATCATCACATCGCCGGGCGTGGGCTTCGGCGGCTGCTGGCCGCGGACGGGCAGTGCCAGGAACGAAGCCAGCAACAGGCCGACGGATAGCACAAGCAGGAGAGGTCGGGGCATGGCGGCAAGTCCTCGCGGGTAGTCCGGTATCCGTTTTCAAGGTTGTTGCGGCGGTTGGTCCGCGTCGGGTGGTTGCTCCAGGGCTTGAGGGTTTTCCGCCAGCCATTTTTCAAAGAGTTCCCGGCGCTCGATCTTGAATTCTAGCCGGACGTCGCCGCGACCGCCGCGAAGCATGGCGAACAACACCAGTGGGAACGGTTCCGCAGGGAACTCTTTTACCTTGCGGTGCGTGTAACAGTTCACGGGCGTGACTTACCGCGTGCCCTCCTGGATGATGACCTGTTCGCACAGGAACAGGCTAACAGCTTCAGGGCGGAGATTCATAAATGGCCCTCCGTAGCAAGCCGGCTTTTCCTCTGGCCCGTCTTTGTACCATAATAACAGACCCGCGGCGAAGCGGAAAAGAGTTCAAAATTCCTGGGAGGCACCACCGCGGTGGCACGTTCGGACGACACGGACCTCACCGCCCGTCTGCCCCTGCTCGTCACGGGCGTCACGGGCGTGGCGGGCTACAATGCCTTCTTCTACTTCCAGGGCCGCTACCCCGGTCAGGTGGTCGGCACACGGCCGCGGCGCACTCCCGGGCTGAAGGGCCCCGGCATCGTCGCGCTGGACGCGGAGGACGCCGCCGGGCTGCGGGCGCTGTTCCTGCAGCACGGCTTCCGTTCCGTGCTCAACTGCGTCGGTAACTGTGCGCTGAAGTCGTGCGAACTCAACCCGCAGATGGCCCGCGTGCTCAACGTCCACAGCGCCGCCGCGGTCGCGGATTGTGCCCGCGCCTTTGGCTGCCGACTCGTGCACCTGTCGAGTGATCTGGTGTATTCCGGCGTCGGTGCCGGCAACTACGTTGAGACGGACCCGGTGGACCCGGTGACGGTCTACGGCAAGACGATGGCGGAGGCGGAGCGGTTGCTCGCGGCGGCGTGTCCGAAGGCGGCGGTGCTGCGGATTTCGCTGCCGATGGGGCCGAGCTTCAACAAACACGCCGGCGCCATCGACTGGATTCAGTCGCGCTTTCGTGCCGGCCGGCCCGCGACGCTCTACTTCGACGAGGTGCGCTCCTGCACCTACTGCGACGACCTGCACCCCGTCTTCGCGCGCTTCCTGGCGGGGGACGAGCACGGCCTGTACCATCTCGGAGCGCCGCGGCCATTGACGTTGTATCAGATCGCCCAGGTGGTCAACCGGGTCGGGGGCTACGACCCGGCGCTGCTGATGGGCATGCCGCGCTTCCAGGCGGGGCCGCTGCCGCCGCGGGCCGGCAACGTCAGCATGTGCAGCGACCGGCTCGTCCGCCTGCTCGGCCGGCAGCCGTTCCACGCCTGGCCGCTGGGCGACGACCTGCAGCCGACCGACCGCGCCTGGCACTTCACGCGGCCACCGGAACAGCCGGGCTCACCGCAGTTCCTGGCGGCGCGGCTTTACCAATACCCAATTACAAATTGAAAGAGGATTTCACCACAGAGAGCACAGAGAAAAGACGAAAGAGGATCCACAGATGACACAGAGGAACACGGATCAAGACATTTGAATTGGTCTTTATCTGTGTCATCTGTGTTATCTGTGGATCCTCTTTCAATTCCTAACGCGGCGCCGGCGTGTTGACGCCGGTGACGCCGACTACCTGTGCCTGCGGCTCGGTCATGTCGAGTTGCAGCGGCGACTGGGTCTCACAACGGCTGACGTTGCCTGCCAGGTCGATCGCTTCCAGGCGGATGTAGAACTGCGCACCCTGGTCGCGCGGGAACGTCCACGCATAGCGGCCGTCGTTCTTGAGGTGGTGGCAGATCGGTTGCCACGGCCCATCCTTGCTCGTCCGGTAGAAAAGGTGGATCGGCTCGGGGCCCAGGTTCTTGTCGCTGGCCGCCCAGCGAATCTCGATGGTGCTGCCGTTGGTCACCGGGTCCATCTCCTTGAGCTGCGTGTACGGCGGCGTCTGGTCCACCTCGATCCAGCTGGTCGGCTGGTCGCCGCGCGCCGGCGCCCGGCCGCCGAAGCCGTTGCCGTTGGTCACCACCAGCCGCAGGCCGAACAGGCCCTCGCCCGGCAGGTCGATCTCCACGGGGCTGCGGCGGTCGTGATCCTCGCAGACGCGCTTCCAGCTCATGCCGGCGTCGCCGGTCATCCAGATCTCCACCTTGCCGACGCCACTGGGGCCGACCTGATCGATTTTGTAGTCCACCGAGGCGTGCGTGGTGTTCAGCAGCCGCTGCAGGGCGCCGTTGTGTTGGCCCGTCGGGTCCGCCACCGGCGCCGGCTTCTGCGCTCCGGTCTCGACACCGGTGGCCGGCGGGGAAACCGGGGTCTGGTAGGCGGCCTGCGTGACGCCCGGCGTCGGTGGCACCGCGGCGACATGGGGCACGCCGGGTGGGCTGGCGCTGCCGGGGCCAATCGGCCGGACGGCGGCCAGCACGTCCTTCAACGGCACGTCGCGCTGGACGACGTTTTTGGCCAGGTCGCAGGCGGCGACGCGCACGGGCCCGGACAGCGCACCCACGCTGGGCAGGCGGAAAGCGCCCAACTGGCCCGGGAAGGGATCCAGCGCGAACCAGACCTGGCCGGGGCCCTGGTAGGCGATTTTCAGACTCTGGTAATCTGGATTGGCGTCTTGCAGGACGCAGCGCAGACACGTTTCGCCGGTGGGCGCCATCCAGGGCTGCAGGGCGAACTGCGGCGGCTGGGTGTCCACGATGATGATGAGGTTGGGCGGCTCGCGGGTCACGTCCTTCGGGATGGCCTGGCCATCGCGGTCGATGGTCACCACGCTGAACCAGTATTCGCCGTCCTGTGGGGCGCGGAACGTGAAGCTGCTCTGCGTGGGCGGCACCGTAGCCTTGTGCAGCCAGTCCGTGGTGGGCGTCTTGACGAACAGCCGCACTTCACTGACGTTGCCACGGTCCTGCGGGAGCATGTTGATGGGCAGGCTGAATTCGTGCCGCTTCGTGTACTGCTTCGCGACGGCGGGCGCGGCCGGCCCCTGGGCCGGCGCCGGGGCGGCGAACAACCCCGCCGCCAACACCGCCCCCCACACCGCCCGTGCGGTTCGCTGACAGTGTGACCTCATGGCCATTCCCCTTGGGCTTGGATTTTTTCTCCGAGTGAATGGGAAGGGGAATAACGATCGCGGAAGGTACTGTCAAGAGCAGTGTCGGCAACCGCAGGCGAGCTGGATGCGTCCGCCGGCTGAAGCCCGCTCACCAAAATCCTTCGATCCTCCGTTGGCCAGGGAACGAATACTGCCGAAGGTCCGAAAATCCCTCGGCGCCGGCGGTCACTTGCTCGCGTACGCCGCCGGCGTCAGCGTCGCCTGGACGTGCTGCACCCAGCGGTTCTGCAGATCGGCGAAACCCTGGAAACCGTAGTGCTGCGCCAGCGCCGCCTCGTAGCCCTTCTGGCCCGCATCGCGCAGGAACTGGCTGAACACCACCGGCCCCTTCTGCTTCGCCAGGAAGTCCACCAGCGCCACACTCTGGGCGTAGAACGCGCTGACGCGCTCGGCGGCGGGATAGTTGGGCATCTGCATCAGGTCCGACACCGGGAACGAGCCGCCACCAGGTTTCAGGCACTTCAGCAGGTTGGCCCGGTGCCGGTCCTGCACGCCCGCAGGCTCGGACAGCACGGCCAGGCCCTCGTCGGCCCAGCGCGGCACCTGGGGGCCGCCGAACTGGCCGGCGATCACCACATGCGTCGTCTCATGCGGCAGCACCGTTTGCAGCCAGTTGAAGCTCTCGCAGTGCAGGTGAATGCGGCGCAGCACCACCTGGCACGTCTTGCGGTCGCTCTCGATGTGCGAGTGGCCCGGCGTGCCCGGCGCCACCTTCGGATGCTGCTGCTGGTACTCCGCCGCGGTGTTGTGCAGGTAAATGTCACACTTCGTCGTCCAGTCCGCGCATTTGTCGCCGAACCATTTACGGCTCATCTCGGCCCGGGTCGTCTCGGCGACGCGGGCCACCTTCTCGGCCACTTCCGGCGACTGCTTGTGCAGCACGCGGAAATACGAACTCTCGGCCACCTGCCAGCCCTGGGCATTGCCGCCGAGGTGCTTGACCGCGACCGCCGCGGGGCCGGCCGCCTTGCCGCGGCGCTTGCTCAACTCCTGCAACAAGGATTCGCCGCGGACCTTCAGGTTCGGCAGGTTCGGCGCCAGCGCGAGCGCGGCGTGTACTTCCTGCTCCAGCTGCTCCCAGGCGCAGAGCGGCCCATTTGGCTGGTTGATGGCATCGAACACGTAGCTCAGCTTGCTGTACGCCCAACGGTCGCGGCAGCCTGCCGTACACTGCGGGTCCGCCTGGTGAGCCTGCTCGAACAGATTGCGGGCGTGCGTGTAGCGCTCCCGTTTGAACTCCTCCTCCGCCTGCGCCAGTAGCGTTAGCGCCTGCTTGCCGCCGAGGCCGGGAACGTCGGCCGGCCGCTGATTGCTGGCGTCGAAGGGCTCGGGCATGACGCCGCGCACCTTGGCCTGCCCCGGCAACCCGGAAACCAACTCGGCGGCCGTCGGCATCTTCGGGGCCTCCGGGACGGCTGTCACCCGCAAGGTCGCGTCTCGAAGCACGTTTTCGTCCAGAATGGCCAGGCGGTTCAGGTACTTTTTCGCCTCCGCCGTCTGGTTCGTGAAATTCAGGTGCTGGACGTAGGCGTAGTAGGCCTTGCGCAGACACGCGAGATACGCCTGGTCGCCGTTGATGAGGCTCAGCGATTCCTCCAGCACGTCCACCGCCTTACCCGGTTCCTTCTCCTTCAGGAACGCCCCGGCCTTCAACATCGCCATCTGGATCTTCAGCGTGCTTTCCATCTTCGGAGGAGTGCCCTGAGCGCGGGCGGCGGCGGGCAGACCGGTGAGCAGCAGAACGCCGGCGAGCGGCAGCAGAGTGCGGCGGGGCATGGTGGCTTCCTTGCCTGGGGCGCGGGGAATCCTGGGACCGCCGGCGCGGGACACCGGCGGCGGACGCGACAGAACCAGGTCGTGGCGATGGCGGTGCGGGAGCCCCAGCCGATTCGGCGGGGAGGAAGCAATCCCTGGGTCTGGCTGCGGCCGGGGGCGCGGGAACGCCGACCCTTTGCGCTCACCCTCCTGGCGGCGCAGCGGCCACAACGGCGACCAGAGTAGGGCGATCACCTGAAAAAAACAAGGGGAAGTACATTCGCGTGTGAGTTGGAATTGAGCGAGCGGCGCGGCGTCAGCCCGCCGGTGCTGCGCAGTACCGGCGGGCTGACGCCGCGCCGCTCGCCCAGTTCCAACTCACACGGCCTGGCGCAGCACGCGCTCCAGGTAGCCGCGCATTGCCGTCCGGTCCACGCCGGTGGCCACCTCGACGTTATGCACCGGCCGCTCCCAGAGTCGCCGATCCACCACCGTCATGCCGCGCGTCAGCTCGCCGCGCGTCTCCACGTCCACGGCCATCGGTCGCGTCGTCAGCGCCGCCGGCAGCGCCACCGCGACGATGCCCACCACATCCTTCAGGTGAAAGCCCTCGATGCCATACAGGTTCGAGGTCGCCAGGACGCCTGGCGGCGTGATTTTCTGCAGGAACGTGCCGGTGCGCGACTCACCGGCGAACAGGTTCTGCAACTCCGCCGGCGCGAACAGCGCCTTGCGCGTGGTGTCCAGCGGCAGCAGTGTCACGGGAGCGCCGCACTTCAGCACTCGCCGCGCCGCCAGCGGATCACAGGCGAAGTGGAACTCGCTGACCGGCCCGGCGTTGCCCGGCTCATCGATGCTGCCACCCACGCAGACGAAGCGCTTCACCAGCGCCGGCAGCTCCGCGTCGCGGTCCAGGGCGCGGGCCACGGCCGTCAGCGGACCCAGGCAAACAACGGTCACCTCCTTGGGGTTCAGCCGCACCAGGTCGGGGATCAGCCGGTCGGCGAGATGCGGATGATGCAGCAACGCACTGGCGAAGGCGACACCGCCCAGGCCGTTGGGGCCGTGCAGCCGGGTGCCGTCCTGGTCGTACTCGACCGGCAGCGCGGCGCCCGGCCGCGGCCAGCGCGGCGGGTCGATCTGCTCCAGGATAATCTGGATGTTGGCGGTGGCCTGCTCGGGAGGCACGTTGCCGGCCGTCGCGGCCAGGCCGAGCATGTCGATGTCCGGGTCGTTCAGTGCCAGCGCGATGGCGACAGCGCCGTCGATGCCGGGATCCGCCACGAGGATGATTTTCTGTGCCATGATGGAACATCCCTGGCGCGCCGCGGGAGCAGCCCGGCGCGGCCGAGGTTAACTCATCTCCTGGGAACAGCGCTGCAGCAACTCCAGGCCGCGCCGGGCCCGGCCGGACGCCACTGCGGCATGGGCCAGTTCGACGCCCTCCGCGGGCGTGCCGACCCGCCCCGCCGCCAGCAGGGCCGCCGCCGCGTTGGCCAGCACCACGCTGCGCCGCCGGGCCGTCCTGCCCCGTCAGCACGCCGCGCACCGCCGCGGCGCTCGCCTCGGGACCGTCAGCGCGCAACTCATCCAGCCGGCACGGCGCCAGGCCGAAATCGGCGGCCGTCCATTCCAGAGTGCGAACTGTATCGCCACGCACTTCCCGTACCTCCGTCGGCGCCGACAGGCTGACTTCATCGAGTCCATCGCGGCCGTGAACCACCAGGGCGTGGCGTGTGTCCAGGAGGGCGAGCGCCCCGGCCATGAGGTCAAGCAGTTCGCGACGACCAACACCCAGCAACTGATGCGGGGCGCCGGCGGGGTTGGCCAGCGGCCCCAGGCAGTTGAACAGCGTGCTGACGCGGAGCTGGCGGCGGACGTGGGCGACGTGGCGCAGGGCGGGATGGAAGTGCGGCGCGAAGCAGAAGGCGAGGTTGCAGCGTTCGAGGCAGCGGCGGGCGAAGCCGGCGTCGCCGTCGATCCGGACGCCCAGGGCGGCGAGCACGTCGGCGCTGCCGCTACGGCTGGAGACGGAGCGGTTGCCGTGCTTGACCACCGGCACGCCCACGGCGGCGACGACGAAGGCGGCGGCGGTGCTGATGTTGAACGTGGCCGTGCCATCGCCGCCGGTGCCGCAGGTGTCCAGCACGCCATCGCGACCGGGCTGCCAGCCGAGCATGTGTTCGCGCAGCACCCGGGCGGCGGCGGCCAGTTCCGCGGCCGTCTCGCCCTTCATGCGCAGCGCCACGAGAAAGCCAGCGGTCTCGGCATCGGAGCACTGGCCGGTCATCATCGCGTGCAGGACGGTGCGCAGGCGCTCCTCGGGCAGCTCGCGGCGCTCCAGCAGGGCGGCGAGCACCTCTCCGAACCAGGGCAGACCTGGCGGCGGCACGGATGCGTCTAGCATGGCCAATGCGTCTCGGTCGGCGCGAATCACGGCGATCTGGATTTGTTGAGCATACCGAAAAAACCGGCCGTTGCCAATTGCCTACTTCGGAAGGCACCTGGGCGTCATCCGGTCGGGCAGCGCCGGGCGCGCCGTCGGCGGCAGGCGTTGCGGCTGGTAAACTGACGTGGTGCGGGCGGGTCGCCGGCATCCGAAACCGTGAGGTTGCATCATGGCCGAGCAACGTGAGCTGCGCGACGGCGGCACACTTTACTACGACCCCGCGTTCTACGACCGGGCCGAGGCTGATCGGCTGTTGCGACTGCTGCGCGAGCAGGTGCCGTGGCGGCAGGAGCGCGGCCACATGCACCCGTTCCCGCGGCTGACCGCCTGGTTCGCCGACGCAGGCACCGACTACACGTATTCCGGCGTCACGCATCGCGGCGAGGGCTGGACGCCGGAATTGCTGGCGATCAAGCGCCGCGTTGAGGCGGCGGCGGGCGTACCGTTCAACAGCCTGCTGCTCAACCTGTACCGCGACGGCCGCGATTCGATCGGCCTGCACACCGACGCGGAGCCGGAACTGGGGCAGAACCCTGTGGTCGCGTCGGTGTCGCTGGGGGCGGTGCGCACGTTCATCCTCAAGCACATCAAGACGCGCGACAAGCTGAGTTATCCGCTGGCCCACGGCAGCCTGCTGGTGATGGGCGGCACCTGTCAGCATTTCTGGCTGCACGGCGTGCCCAAGACCGCCGAGGCTGTCGGTGAGCGGATCAACCTGACGTTCCGCAATATCCTTCCCGCCCAGTGAACTCAGGCGAGCGGCGCGGCGTCAGCCCGCCGGTGTTGCGAGGTTACCGGCGGGCTGACGCCGCGCCGCTCGCCGGGGCGTTCATACAATGGCCGCATTGTCGGATCGCATTCCGCTGATGGGAGGTTGTCGTGAACCCACTGCTCAAGGTCTGCGCCTTCGCCGGCTGTATTGCCCTGGTCGGACTGGCCGTGATCTTCAAACGCCCCGCGCCGGCTGAAGCCGACAGCGGCCCCGTCGCCCAGAAGGAGGCGCCGGCAGCCGCGCAACCGGACGCGCAACTGCAATTCGTGGTCGCGCCGTACCTGCAATACACCACGCGCGACGGCATCACGATCATGTGGGAGACGAACCACCCGGGCACGTCCGTGGTGGAGTTCAGCGAAAAAACGCCACTGACGCAGAAGACCTCCGTGGACAAAAAGGCGACGCTGCACACCATCACACTGACGGACCTGAAGCCGCAGACGCAGTACGTCTACCGCGTCTCGACGACGACCGCCGACGGCCGCACCCTGACCAGTGCTCCCGCCAGTTTCCTGACCGCCGTCAACGAGGACAGCGCCTTCTCCTTCGCCGTGCTCGGCGACACGCAGGACAACCCGAAGATGACCGGCATCATCGGCAAGCAGATCTGGGACCGGCGGCCGCACTTCGTCATGCACTGCGGCGACGTGGTCGAGGTCGGCCCGGAAAAGCGCCGCTGGGTGGACGAGCTGTTCAAGCCCTGCGCCGAGCTGTTCGCACACGTGCCGATGTTCCCGACCATCGGCAACCACGAACGCAACCACGCCAACTATTACAAATACTTCACCATGCCGGCTCCGAAATACTACTACCACTACCGCTACGGCAACGCGGACTTCTTCGCCATCGACACCAACAAAAAAGTCGGTCCCAACAGCGAACAGTACAAGTGGCTCGACCGGGAGCTGGCGAAGTCAAACGCGAAATGGAAGTTCGTCTACCACCACCACCCGGCGTGGTCGTCGGATGCGGACGACTACGGCGACGCCAGGAAGGGCAAGAGCCGGCTGGGCGATCTCAACGTCCGCAACCTGGTGACGCTGTACGAAAAGCACAAGGTGGACATCGTCTTCAACGGCCACATTCATCTGTACGAGCGCACCTGGCCGATCCGCGGCGGCAAGGTGGACCGGCAGAACGGCATCATCTACATCACTTCGGGAGGCGGCGGCGGTCGGTTGGAGGACGTGGGACCGGTGCCGACGTGGTTCAAGGCACAGGTGCGCGTGGACTATCATTACTGCTACATCAACATCCACGGCGGTCGCCTGGAGTTTCGCGTCTTCGACCACCGCGGTTATCTGTTCGACTGCTTCGACCTGGACAGGGACCGCAAATAACCGGCGCGCTTTCCGTAGTGCAGGTGGCCCGCACTACGGAAAGCGCATCGGGTTATTTGCACTTGGGCGGGATGCCGACGCTCTTGTGCGTCTTGGTGCGGCGTTCGAGCTTGCGCTTCATGATGCGCTTTTTGGAGGCCTGGGTTCGCGGTCGCAGGCGTGGCATGGGTCATTCCTTTTTGCTAATGGGTCAATGTCAGGGTAGCTTCCTATTTTGGCGATGAGGCGGCGAAATTCAAGGGGTGTTCCCGGAGGGAAGGCGATGTCCGAGGTGGCTCTGCTCCGCACGCAGATCGCGTTCGCTCGCAACTACACGGAGCGGTTGCTGGCGAGCATTGACCCGCACGACTGGTTCCGCCAGCCGGCGGAGGGTGTCACTCATGTCGCCTGGCAGGTCGGCCACCTGGCGGTGGCGGAATACCGCCTCGCCCTGGACCGCCTCCGCGGCCCGCAGCCCGGCGACGCGGCGCTCATCTCCGAGGCGTTCGTGGCCACGTTCGGCTATAACTCGGTCCCGGAGCCGGACCCGGCGAAGAACCCGCCCCCCGCCGAGATCCGCGCCGTGTTCGACCGCGTCCACCGCCAGACGCTGCAAGAGCTGGAGCACCTGGCCGAGAGCGAACTGGACGGGCCGATCCTGAAGCCGCACCCCCTGGCGAAGAACAAGCGCGAAATCCTGACCTGGTGTTCGCATCACGAGATGCTGCACGCCGGGCACATCGGGTTGCTGCGGCGGCTGCTCGGGCACAAGCCGCTGTGGTGAACGGCCGGCGAGTGTGGCGAAAATGCAAAGGGCCATTGAGGGCGCGGCGCTCGGGCTGTATGATACTCCCAGATGCGCCCGTAGCTCAGGGGATAGAGCATCGGTTTCCTAACTAAATTGGGCACTGCGAGGGGAAACCACGCAGTGAATGTGACCTGATCAGGAAAACCTACAGTTGCAGCAGTCCGTGATCGAATTCCCAGTGGCAGTTCGGACAGAGCCCGACCAGATTGTCGAGGGAGTTCACAACCGAAATGGGTGTTTCGAGGGGAAAGGTCGTCAGCGACCGTTTATGACAGACTTCGATGTGTTTGTCATACCCACAGCGCGAACACCGGTAAGGGAAAGCCGAGAGGTAGTGGCGACGAGCGTCCTGTCTCAGGCGTGCGTATCGACAGGCTGAATGGTCGGATCCATCAGCAACGGTACGAATCGGTTGTGATCGATCAAGTGGCCTGGGGCGGTGTTCGGGGCAATACTTGTTCCGTCTGGGAACAGGAGTGCTGCAAACCGAACAACTACCGGCAAGCCTCCGTTTGGGAGCCAGGACATTGTTCCGCTTGGCGGCACAGGACCGCGAGCAGAACTTCGGATTCCTGGTCTGCCGACCGCAAACCGGACATGCAGCCACGGCAATCCTGAGCAAGCGTTGGTTTGGATCGGTTGCTTCTTGCATGGAGCCTCCAGTAATCCAAGCCGATTGTTTGTGCAGAGACTGTACGGTCGCCACCTAAATCAGGACGATAGGGTGAAGATACAGTCCAGCCCACGAACGCTCCAGAGCGGCGAGGAAACTCGTAGTGGGAAGAAACCGAGGGTCGCAGGTTCAAATCCTGCCGGGCGTAATGACTTACGTAAAATCAAGAACGCAACTCCAACCGAGACAACCCCATGACCGTGGGGCTACCTCGGCTGTCCTCATCCAACCAGGTTCCGTCCGCAAACGTTGTCAGTAGAGCATTTCGCAGTCGCGTGGACCACGAACGGAAGGACGGCGCTCCCGAGCACTGCTGTAAAGGTCTTTGGCCTCGGGAAAAGATTGCCTCACAAGGACTTGGAGCGGTTCCAGCGCGGTTCTCACACGGGTGGTGGGACGGCGGGCTCGGCCTGACCTCCAGCGGCCTGTGCTGCCACAGCAAGGACGCCAAGAACGCCAAGGACGCCAACTTTTTCATACGTCGAGATTGCCGGCAGTGGCAGGGCGGAAGCCTCTTCATTGTGCTGCTACAGGTGTCCGGCGAAAGAGTAGGTCAGTGCCTTGATCGAGTCCTGCATGTGCGCCTTGTACAACTGCTTGCACTCGTCCGAGAGCGCCGAGCGCTCGAGCAGCGCCAGCACGGCGTTTTCCCTGTCAATGAAGGCCCGCATGATCCGGGCGAAGCGCCGTTCGCGCAGCCCCAGGCGCCGGGCCAGTTCCTGGAAGTCGTCGTAAGCGTAAAAGGCATTCGCCTTGAAGCTCTCCGTCTCGAAATCATCTTTGAACAGCCCCAGGGCGGTCCTGGACTCGTTCGGCACGTGCAGCCGGGTGTTCAACAAGTCATACGCCGGCGTCAGGGTGTAGTCGCCGTACTGGTCGTTGCGGATCAGCGAGAAGTTCTTGAGGTGCGCGTCCCCGTTGTGGCTGAAATAGTTGAACACCACCAGCTGGAAGAACCGCTCCAGGACCACCGGAGAAGCGGCGACGTGCTTGCGGATCAGGTCGCCGATGGCCTCGTAAGAGAAATCGTACTTGTAGTTCTGTCCGTGCAACTCCTCGGTGCGCTGGGCAATCTGGGCGAAATCTTCCTGCATTGAGCGCGTCCCGTCTTCCTGGACATCGAACCGCCGCGCCAGGTATGCCAGTTCCCCGTCGGCGAAGGCCACCAGCGCGTTTTCGGCGACGGCGATGCCGAACACCTGTCGCGCGATCTGCATCGTCAGGTGCTCGTTGACGGGAACGGCGTCCAGGCGCTGGAACACTCCGAGCGGGACCGGCTTGAGGATGTACTGGCCTCCGGCCTCGGTCATTTCCAGGCGCCCATCACGCAAGACCAGCGACATTTTGCTTTGCATGCCCGAGATGGACAGCCGTGCCGTCGGGTTCTCAAGTTTGGCCTGGTTGAAGGCCGGGCGTGAGAACGTCAGCACATGAGAGACCTTTTTCCCGCCGAATAATCGTTTCCGGCATGGCGGACAGAACGTGTCCCGTCCTTCTTTCAGGCACCCTGGGCAATTGCTCATGGGACTTCCTGCACGGTAACACCGCCGACGGTCTCGGCGGCGCACGTCCGCAACAGACGCATGAAATGATCGTTCTCGTCGATTCGGAGCAGTCGGCATTGCAGCGCCTTTTCGTCCCCTTCCGCCAGGAGCCCATAAAAGAAGGGGAACAACACGGCGGATTCAAAGGCCGCCTCTTGCTTGGGGAAGGATAGGCTGATGGCAGGACACTGGGGACTGCGCACATAATCGGGGGCGTACTGGAAGCGGTATCCCCTGGGGGACTTCTCCAGAACCCCCGCCAGCCTGCTCCGACAATACACGTTAGCCCGGCGCATGGCTCGACCTCTCGACCAGGGCGAATTCCAGCCCGAGCACATCCGCGAGTTTGGCAAGTTGTTTGAGCGTGGGATTGCCCCGGCCGTTCTCAAGGTCGGTCAACCCGCGCAGGGTAACCTCGGCTAACTCCGCCAGGTCACGCTGACGAAGTCGAAGGAATCTTCGCCGGGTGCGTATCTGTTCTCCGATTTTCTGGCTGGTCATACATCGCAGGTGCATTGCAATGCGCCTTTTGAACACATTCTCGGGCAACGCCGACACCTTTTCGACAAAAGCGCATCCAAATGCACTTTCTATACAATATTACGCAGATCAAATACGCCTGTCAAGCGAAAGGCGCATCAGAGTGCGCCTTTGATCGTTTCAAGTGCTATGCACCAGTCGGCAAGTCCTTGTCAGCGACGCAAGGTGAATTTTCACATGGACTTGAGGAGACGGAACGGACTATAACCAGGAGTGGCGACTGTACGTCCCTAAAGGATGGCCCCAAAAGCCGCGGCGAGACCGTTACCCCTTCTTCTTCCCCGACGGCGGCAACGCACTCTGCACGACGATCTCGACGAGCAGCTGCCGCACGTCGTAATCATGCTCGGCGAAGAACCGCCGCAATTCCGTGAGCTTCTCGGGGCCATACGCCAGGAGCGGTTGCCGCACCGTGTAATGGAACAGCCGGGCGACAAACGCCTCGTGCGCCTCGTCGCTGGCGGCCACGAACCGGGCGAGGTCCAGCACGTTTTTGAACGTCGCCTTGTCGCCGGAGCGGGTCACGAAGAATCCCGAGGCGTCGATGGGCCGCTCCTTTTCCTGAGCGCGGAAGCGGCCAATGGCGTCGTAATGTTCCAGCGTGAACCCCAGCGGGTTGATAATGCCGTGACAGCTCTTGCAGTCTTTCGGGCTGGTTTGCAGGGTGATGCGTTCGCGCGTGTTCAGCCTGGGGTGCAGGTCCGGCGCCAGCGGCGTGAAGGCGTCCGGCGGCTGCCGCAGCGTCACGCCGAGGACGTTGCGAGCGACGAACACGCCGCGGTGGATCGGCGAACTGGTCGCGGTGTAGGAGAAGTTCGCCAGCAGCAGCGGATGGGTCAGCACGCCGGCGCGCGGCTCGGACTTCAGCGTCACTTTCTGGAACGGCGCGTCCGCGGGCAGACCGCCACCGTAGAGCTTCGCCAGCCGGCCGTTCAGATACAGGTGGTCCGCCAGCAGCAGCCGGCGATAGTCCCACGCCTTCGGCCCCAGCGTTTCGTCGAGGAACAGTTCCAGCGAGGTCCGCAGGTCGGACACGACGGCGGCGTCAAAGTCCGGGAACAGTTTGGCGTCCTTCGGCAACTCGGCGAGCTGATCGACCTTGAGCCATTGCAGGAAGAAGCCGCGCAGTTTCGCCCGCGCCCGGCGGTCAGCGAGCAGCCGCTGGGCCTCCCGTGTCACGTCCGCGCGCGTGGCGAGTTTGCCGGCCGCCGCCGCCTTGAGCAGTTCCTGGTCCGGCAGCGAATCCCACAGCGCGAACGACAGCCGGGCGGCGACATCGTAGGCGTCCCCGGCGACGCCGGCCGGGGCCGCGGGCTCGCGGTAGAGGAAGCGCGGCGAGTGCAGCACGAGTAGCACCACCCGCTTGACCGCGGTGTCCGCGTCCTTGGCTGTCGCGAACTGGTGGTCCACGAACAGCTTCTTCTGCTCCGGCGTGAGCGGACGGCGGAAGGCACGCTCGGCGAACTTCACGCAAAACGCTTGCAGTCGTTCCTTGCGCTTCGGGTCATCCTTGCGGATGCCGCTCAGTTCCGTGAGGTTGGCGGCGACGTAGCCCGCCGCCTCGATGGCGCCGTCGGTCATCGCCTGGACCCATTCCCTGGAGACGGCGCTGCCGCGCTCGTAGCCGGCGCTGCGGTCGTCCGGCGGCAGCGGCACCGCCGGCGCGAAGGTGGTGACGGCGTTGTGCGGCAGCAGGTGGCGCTGCGGGATCACCTCGGCGGCCCGGTGCGGCGGCTTCCACTCCAGCGCGATGGTCGTTTTGACCGTCTTCAACTTGTCCTTGGGATCCTTGCGCACGCCGACGTTGCCGCGCGAGAACTCCAGGCGCAGCGGATACGCCCGCCCAGCCAGCAGGTAGACGGAGCCGCGGAATTCGGTGTCGGGGCCGGACTTGATCGCCTTGTCGATCAGCGGCTTGCGCAGGTCGTTGACCCACAGCCGGATTGAGTGCTCCGTGCGGACGATGAACTCGTACAGCCCCGTGTCCAGCGCCATGACAGAGCCCTGCCAGTTCGCGGAGATTTCCGGCGTTGAGAGCTTGTTGAAGTCCGGCGTTTTGGTGCTGAAGTCGAAGTGGACGACGGGATCGATGCGGGCGAAGGCGAGCGTGCGGTTGCGCTTGCCGCCCTTCGTGTAATATTCGCCGCGCAACCCCGCTTTGCCTTCGGCCTCCTTGAGCGGCCGCAGCGCGGTGCCGGTCGAAAAGCCGCCGATCAAATCGGCGCTGGCCTGGCGGTACTCGGTGACGGTGAGCCGGGCGAACGCGACGCGCGGGGCCTTGATGCGGGCCTGGGCGGCCGGCGAATAGAAGGCGTCAAAAAGGTACGCGGCCACCTTCTCGGCATCGGCGCCGGTCAGGGTGCCGGGGTCGTCCTCCGGCATCGTGCGAGCGATGTACTTGGCCAGCTGGGCCAGCGAGCGGTTGCCGATGAGCTGCTGCGGATGGGCCTTGGTGCCCTCGCCGCCCTTGCCGTGACAGCGGGCGCATTTCTGCTGGTAGATGGCGGCGCCGGGCGGTTCGCCGGCGCCGGCGCCGTGGACTGAGAGGAACATGACCGCGAGCGCCGCCAGCGCCCCAATGGGGACAGGGCGGCGACGACACGAAGTAGCGCATGGGCGGAAATGCACAATAAATCGCACGGAAGCAGCCCTCACAACGGCGACCCACTCTTTTTTGTGCCCGACCTGGGGGTTGGAGTGGTTTTCCGAATTCTATCCAGAGTAAAGAATGCGGCGGAAGTTGCAAGTTTTTCTTGGGGAGCGGCGGCGCCCGCGGCGCGCGGGATAGTGGACGCCGCCGGTTTTTTTTGCCGCGCTTCTCTGCAAGCCGGTCCCCTGGACGGCCGACGTTGGGTAAACTAACGGTGATCGATTGCGAGCACGGCCGCCGCCCAAAGGGGATTGTCATGGGATTGCTTCCCGATCACGAAATTGAGCGGATCATCAAGATCGAACCGCTGGCCGAAGGGCTCTCCCGGCCCGGGACCATTTCGTATGGCCTGACCAGTTACGGCTACGACGTGCGCGTTGGCCGGCGCTTCAAGGTCTTCGAGCCGTACCACGAAATCAAGAGCATGAAGGACGTGGCCGCCGCCTGGCTGGCGGGCCTCATCGACGGCGAAGGGCATCTGCGCGACGACCCGGGGGAGGGAGTCAAACTGACGGTCACCAATACCGATCGCTCCATGCTGGAACTGGCGCACAATCTCACCGGGGTTGGACAAATCTACACGACGAATCACGCCAACCCCAACCACAAGACGCGCCACGACTGGGTAGTTTCGCGCAGCCGGCACGTCCAGGAAATCCTGGTGCGCGTCCTCCCCTACATGGTCGGCAAGCGCGAGCGGGCCTTGCAGCTGATCGGCAAGACGTTCAAGCGGGAAGGCGTCGCCATGCCGATCGTGGACCCCAAGCACTTCCCCACGGACGCCTTCGTGGACATTGAGGCCGATTTTTGCATCATTCCGCCGAACAGCTTCGCCCTGGCTGAAACCGTGGAGACGTTCGAGATTCCAAGGGATGTGCTCGCGATCTGTTTGGGGAAAAGCACGATCGCGAGATGCGGGATCATCGTGAATGTGACGCCCCTGGAGCCGGAATGGCGCGGCAAGATCACGATTGAAATCTCCAACACAACGCCCTTGCCAGCAAAGATTTATGCCAATGAAGGTATCGCGCAAATCCTCTTCCTGCGCGCCGACGCCGTGTGCCGCGTCAGTTACGCGGACAAGCGCGGCAAATACCAGGACCAAAAAGGCCTGATGCTGCCCTTCGTCAAAACAGACGAACAGTAGTTGACACCTGTTTACGATCTTGATACAATTACTCCCCCCAATCACTTCCGGGGAGTGTTCCGAGCTATTACGAGACGTACCATGCAGATTACCCGTCGTTACACCGTTGCCGGCCAGGATCCGTTCGCATCCTTCACGTTCGTGCCACGGACGTCGCGCATCGCCAATCCCGACGGATCGGTGGTGTTTGAGATGAAGGGGCTGCTGGCGCCGGAGGGCTGGTCGCAGGTGGCCGTGGACGTGCTCGCCCAGAAGTACTTCCGTCGAGCGGGGGTGCCGGCGCAGACCGAGCCCGTGACGGAGGCGGGTGTACCGGAGTGGTTGCAGCGGCGGCGGCCGGCGGCTGGGGCGGCTCTCGACCACGAGACGGATGCGCGGCAGGTGTTTCGGCGGCTGGCGGGCTGCTGGACGTACTGGGGCTGGAAGGGCGGCTACTTTTCCAGCGTGGCGGACGCGCGCGCCTTCTTCGATGAGTCGTGCCACATGCTGGCGGCGCAGCTGGCGGCGCCAAACAGTCCGCAGTGGTTCAACACCGGTCTGCACTGGGCCTACGGCATCGAAGGACCGCCGCAGGGCCATTACTACGTCGAGCCGGCCACGGGACAGATGACGCAGGCCACATCGGCGTATGAACATGTGACTCCCCACGCATGCTTCATCCAGCAGGTGCGCGACGACCTCGTCAACGAGGGCGGCATCATGGACCTGTGGGTCCGTGAGGCGCGCATTTTTAAATACGGCAGTGGTACGGGATCAAATTTCTCCGCGCTCCGCGGTGAAGGCGAACCGCTCTCGGGCGGCGGTAAGTCGAGTGGCCTCATGAGCTTCCTGAAAATTGGAGACCGGGCGGCAGGGGCTATAAAATCGGGGGGGACCACGCGCAGGGCTGCAAAAATGACTATTCTGGATCTTGATCATCCAGATATTGAGAAGTTCATCCTCTGGAAGGTGGTCGAGGAGCAGAAAGTCGCTTCGTTGGTGACGGGTTCGCGGTTGCTGAATCGCCACTTGAACGCCGTCATGAAGGCAGCCCACCAGTGGCCGCAGGAGAGCGAGCGCTTCGACCGCGCCCGAAACAAGAACCTGCGCAAAGCCATCCAACAGGCCCAGGAAGTGCTGGTGCCGGCCAATTACATCGAGCGCGTCTTACAACTCGCCCGTCAAGGCTTCACGGGGCTGGAGTTCGCGGAGTTCGCGGAGTACGACACCGACTGGAACTCGGAGGCGTACTTTACCGTCTCGGGCCAGAACAGCAACAACTCCGTGCGCGTGGACAACGCCTTCATGGACGCGGTCGCCAACGACGGGCCGTGGCACCTCTACTGGCGCACCGAGAAGGAGCGGGCGAAGGCTCAGGGCCGGCCGCCGAAGCCGCGCCAGACGATGAAGGCGCGCGACCTGTGGGAGCAGATCGCCTACGCGGCGTGGGCATGCGCCGACCCGGGCGTGCAGTTCGACACCACCGTCAACGAGTGGCACACCTGCTCGGTGGACGGACGGATTAACGCCAGCAATCCCTGCAGCGAGTACATGTTCCTCGATAATACAGCATGCAATCTCGCAAGTCTAAACCTTATCAGGTTTTACGACACGAAGACCGTCCGCTTCGACATCGACTCATTCCGGCACGCGACCCGGCTGTGGACGCTGATCCTGGAGATCTCCGTCTACATGGCCCAGTTCCCCAGCAAGGAGGTGGCGCAGAAGTCCTACGACTTCCGCACGCTCGGCCTGGGGTACGCCAACATGGGCTCGCTGCTCATGGTGCAGGGCCTGCCCTACGACTCCGAGGCTGGCCGCGCCCAGTGCGGCGCCATCTCGGCGCTGATGCACGCCGTCGCCTACGCCACGTCCGCCGAGATCGCCGCCGAGGTCGGGCCGTTCGTGCGCTTCGCTGTCAACCGCGAGCCGATGCTGCGCGTCGTCCGCAACCACCGCCTGGCCGCCTACAACGTCCCGCGCGAGCAGTACGAGGGCCTGACCATCCCGCCGGTCGGCATCCACCCGCAGCACTGCCCGGCGTATCTGCTGGAGGCCGCCCGCCGCGAGAGCGACCGCATGGTCGAACTCGGCGAACGGCACGGCTTCCGCAACGCCCAGGTCACCTGCATCGCGCCGACGGGCACGATTTCTCTCATCATGGACTGCGACACCACCGGCGTTGAGCCGGACTTCGCCCTGGTCAAGTTCAAGAAGTTGGCCGGCGGCGGCTACTTCAAGATCATCAACCAGAGCGTGCCGCCGGCGCTGGAGCGGCTCGGCTACACCCCGCAGCAAATCGACGACATTGTCCGCTACTGTCGCGGCGCCGCCACGCTGCAGGGCTGCCCGCACGTCCACCGCGCCAGCCTCAAGGCAAAGGGCTTCACTGACGAGGTGCTCGACCGCATCGAGTCGCAGTTGCCCGGCGCCTTCGAGATGTCGTTCGTGTTCAACCGCTGGACCGTCGGCGACGACGTGTTGCGCGATCAGTTGAAGATCAGCAAGGAGCGCTTCGAGGCGCCCGGCTTCGACCTGTTGCACGCGCTCGGCTACACCACCGAGCAGATCGCGGAGGCCAACGGCTACGTCTGCGGCACCATGACCATTGAGGGGGCGCCGCACCTCAGGCCGGAGCACTACCCCGTCTTCGACTGTGCCAACAAGTGCGGCAAGACCGGCCAGCGCTTCCTGTCCGCGGAGGCGCACATCCGCATGATGGCCGCGGCGCAGCCGTTCGTCTCGGGCGCGATCTCGAAAACCATCAATATGCCCTACGAGGCCACCATTGAGGACGTGAAGCAGGCGTACCTGCTCAGCTGGCAGCTGATGCTCAAGGCCAACGCCCTGTACCGCGACGGCTCCAAGCTTAGCCAACCGCTCAACACCATCGCCGACGCCCCGGCCGCGGAAGCCATCGAGGCCGAGCCGGAAAAGGAAGCGCACGCCAACCCGGCCGAGCCGGTGCGCATCGCGGAGAAGATCGTCCACCGCTACATCCGCCGCCGTCGTCGGCTGCCGGACCGCCGCGCCGGCTACACGCAGAAAGCGCGCATCGGCAACCACAAGATTTACCTGCGCACCGGCGAGTACGAGGACGGCACCCTCGGTGAAATCTTCGTGGACATGCACAAGGAAGGGGCGGCGTTCCGAAGCATGACCAATTGTTTCGCCATTGCCATCTCGCTGGGCCTGCAGCACGGCGTACCGCTCGACGAGTTCGTGGACGCCTTCCTGTTCACGCGCTTCGAGCCGAACGGCATCGTGCAGGGCAACCCGTACATCAAGATGACGACCTCGATCATCGACTACATCTTCCGCGAACTGGCCATCACCTACCTGGGCCGGCACGACCTCGCGCACGTGCGGCCGGACGACCTGCGCGGCGACGCCCTGCACCGCCACGAGGACGAGCCGGAGTTTGAATCTGAAGAGGTGGTCGAGGAGCGCGTGCTGGAGCCCAGGCCGATTTCCAAGGCGTTCGCCACGCCGCGCTCCGAGCACCTGCACCCGCTGCCGGAGAGCGCCGTCAACGGCCACCCCCCCGCCGCCGCGTCCGTTCCCGCCGCCGCCGCCGCGCCGGCCACCCGGGAGAGCAAGGTGCGCCTGGCCCGCCTCAAGGGGTATGAGGGCGACCCTTGTCCCGAGTGTGGCCAGCTGACGCTGGTGCGCAGCGGTTCGTGCTGCAAGTGCGACAGCTGCGGCGCCACCTCTGGGTGCAGCTGAAGGGAGGAAGGATGAAAAAAGACTGCGGATGGTCTTTTTTCATCCTTCCTCCTTCCGGTTCATCGGGGTTGGCGGGAAAAAATTTGCCGAGAAATCGGGTTCGTCTGTTGCAGTCGCGAAGTAGGCTTGGTATAGACGAGAAGAAGGTTGGACGTTCTTCGCCGGCGGAGCCAAGGGGACGGTTCCCGAAGACGCCCCGAATGTTTCTCACCAAAGGGTTCGGTTCCGAAAGCCCGGAGGCAGGGAGGCGCCAGACGTTCCCGAACTGAACGCGCGCGAAAGGAGAAGTCGCCATGATCTATGGCGAGCCAGAAACATCCCGGTTTCTGGCCGCGGTGCAGCGCCTCAAACGGCTGCAGCGCCGCAAGGAGCGTCAAACCCGTCAGGCCAAGCAACGTGTGCGGCTTGCGCTGCGCAAGATGCGCGAGTGCTGACGGCCGCCGCACCACGATTCACCACCAACACCCGGCCCCTGCGGCCGGGTGTTGGCGTTTCTACCGCGTGCGTCAACTGCAGTCCCGATTGCTCGCCGGGCCACGGTTGCCGTGGAATCCGTTTGCCCCAAACCGAAGGAGGGCCTCATGAGCAGCCCCACCACCACCCCCGTTACCTACGGCCTGGATGCCTCGATCCCGCGCTGGTCGGTCGCCCGCTATCAGAAAATGATCGAAGCGGGCATTCTCACGTCGGAGGACAAGGTCGAATTACTCGAAAACTATGTGGTCCTGAAAATGCCGCACAACCCGCCCCACGACGGGACGATTGACCTCGTCAAAGCCGCTCTGCCACCTTGCGTCCCTGCCGGATGGCTCTTGCGCATTCAGCAGACGGTCGCCCTGGCGGACAGCCAACCCGAACCGGACTTTGCCATCGTTCGGGGATCGCCAAGGTCGTATCTTCAGCGTCACCCCGGCGCGACGGACACCGGTTTGATTGTGGAGATGGCCAACTCGTCGTTGCTGCGCGACCAGCGCGACAAGGTGCGCATCTACGCCCGTGCCGGTATCCCCTGCTACTGGATCGTCAACCTCGTCGATCAGCGCGTCGAGGTCCACGCACAGCCGTCCGGGCCTACCGCCGCACCCGCTTACAGTGCCCTTCAGACTTATCGACCCGGCGATACCGTGCCGCTCGTCCTGGATGGCGTCACCGTGGCGAACGTGGCGGTGGTGGACCTGCTGCCCTGAAGCGGGAAGCGCCGTGCGAATGCCGGAATGTCACCGCCCCTCATTGCTGGCCTTGTCAAGCTTGTACAGCAATGCCAGGCACTTCCGACACGTCACCGCGGCGCGGTCATCCGTGGCGATGCCTTCCATTTGAGCCCGGTGAGCGGCTTCCTTGTCGCGAGGATTGCACAGCACCATGCCGTCCGTATTGAGGGCGTGCAGGTCGCGTTTCTGTCTTTTGTCCCTGGACATTGGCGTCATTCCGAACGAAGGCGTGCCTTTGCTTCCCGCGGCTACTCCGTGTCGCGGCCCAGGTAACTGGTCCTGGCCAGGAACAGGCATCGGGCGAACGCCACTCAACTCGGCTCGGGCGGGAAGCGGGTGGGGAATCTGCGCGTCCCCTGGGGCAATCAGGGGGGTGTGTGAAATGAAAGGAGACGAAACCTTCCCTGGCCACCTATTGATGTTATACCGCCCAGTCCGCTTCCGGGGAACGCCCTGCGCAGGAGTGGTCGGAGCGCCCCACGCCGACCGCCTACTTGCTCAAATCCCACACCCGCACCCTCTGGTCGTAGCCCACAGACACCGCCTGCCGCGCGTCCGCCGTCAGCGCCACGCCCGTGATTAGCTCGCCGTGCCCGTCCCAGCGCCGCAGCGGCCTGCCGTCTGCCGCGTCCCACAGCCGCAGCGTCCGGTCGCGCCCGCCCGACAGCAATCGCTTGCCGTCCGCCGACACCGCCACCGCCGTGACCTCGCCGGCGTGCCCGGTCAACTTCCGCTTCAGCGCGCCGGTCTTCACGTCCCACTGCCGAATCACGCCGTCCAGCCCCGCCGACCACAGCATCCGGCCGTCCGCCGACAGCGCCAGCGCGTTGACCTTCCCGAACTGGTCCTTGTCCTTGTACTGGCGCACCTCCGCGCCGCTGTCCACGTTCCACAGCCGCACCGTGCCGTCGTCGGCCGCCGACACCGCCTGCTTGCCGCCTGGCAGGAACGCCACCGCCGTCACCGTGTCGCCGTGGCCGACGAATTCGCGCACTGTCTGCCCGCTGTCCAGATCCCACAGACGCAGCTTGCGTTCCAGCCCGCCGGTCAGGGCGTGGCGGCCGTCCGGCGCGAACGCCACCGCCGTCACCCGGCCGTTGTGGGGCAGCTTCTTCAGCTCCTTGCCGCGCGGCACGTCCCATAACCGAGCCGTTTTGTCCCAGCTGCCCGACAGCGCCTGCTGGCCGTCGCCGCTCACCGCGACGCACAGTACGCCCTCCTCGTGGCCCAGGAACGTCCACAGCACCTTGCCCGTGTTCAGGTCCCACTGCCGCACGGTTTTGTCCAGGCTCGCCGTCAACGCCCGCTGTCCCTGGCCCATCAACACCACCGCTTCCACCGGCCCCTCGTGGCCCTCGCACTGGCGGACCTGCTTCACCGGCTGCTCGACGGGCGGCGGCTTCACCTCCTGCTTCGGGCCCTTCTTGGGATCGATCTTTTTCGGCGGCGGGTCGTAAATCGCGCCGGGCACGCCCCACAGCCGCACTGTCTTGTCGGCGCCGGCGGAGACGAACCAGCGGCCATCCGGTGCAAACGCCACACCGGAGACGGCGCCCTTGTGGCCGTCGTAGGTCCGCAGTTGTTTGTGGGTCGTCATGTCCCACAGGCGGATGCTCTGGTCCGCGCCCGACGACAGCAGTCGCACCCCTTCGGGCGAGTAGGACAGGGCGTAGACGGCGCTGCCGTGGCCGGACAGGTTGAACAGCAGCGCTCCCTGGGCCACGTCGTACACGCGCACCAGCCGATCCGTGCAGCCGGTCACCAGTTGTCTGCCATCCGGCGAGAACGTCACCGTGGTCACCTTGTCGGGGTGCGGCAGCGCCTTCAGCTCCACGCCGCCCGGCAACTCCCAGAGCCGGGCCGTGTTGTCCCAGCCCGCCGTCGCCGCCAACTTGCCGTCCGGGGAGATCGCCACCCAGTTGATCGCCTTGCGGTGGCCGATCAACTCCCGCACCTGCTCGCCCGTGTCCACGTCCCACAACCGGGCCACGTTGTCCTCGCCGCCCGAGAGCAGATACTTGCCGTCCGGCGTGAAGGCCACGCCCCAGACCGGCTTCATGTGCTTCGTCAGCACGTGCCGGGCCGCGCCGTTTTGCAGATCCCAGATCCGCACCGTCGCGTCCGCGCCGCAGGTCGCTCCGGTGCGGCCATCCGGTGAGATCGCCACGCCGTACAGTTTGCTCGTGTGGCCGCGCAACTCCCGCACCTGGTAGCCGCCAAACACGTCCCACAACCGGGCGGAGTTGTCGTGGCCGACCGACAGCGCCTGCCGGCCGTCCGGGCTGTAGGCGACGCGATCGACGTGCTGTGTGTGGCCCTTCAGCTGACGAATCTCGCCGGCCGGGCACAGGGCGGTGTAGCCGGGCAGGTTCCACACCCGCACCGTCCGGTCGTGGCCGCCCGAGACGAGCCGCTGGCCGTCCGGCGTGAAGGCCAGGCCGGCGACCGCGCCCGTGTGGCCGGTGAACACGTGCAGCGTCCGGTTGCGCTCCAGGTCCCACAGCCGAATGGTCTGGTCCTGGCCGCCGGACGCGGCGAAGCGGCCGCAGGGCGACACCGCCACGATGTAGACTCTGTCGGTGTGGCCGGTGTGGGTCCACACCGTCTTGCCGCTGTCCACGTCCCAGAGCCGCACTGATTTATCCTGACTGCCTGAGAGGAATTGCTTGCCGCCCGGCAGCACCGCCACCGTGGACACGCTGGCCTTGTGGCCCTTGTAGCGGCGCAGTTCGGCGCCGGTCTGGGCGTTCCAGAGGATCAGCGTGTTGTCCCAGCTGGCCGTCACGAACCGTTTGCCGTCCGGCAGCCAGGCGGCGCTGTTGATCGCCTTGTCGTGGCCGGTGAAGGTGCGGATCGGCACGCCCGTCTCGGCGTCCCACAGGCGGGCGAGATTGTCCATGCCGGCGGTCAGCACCTGCTTCTGATCGGGCGAGAACAGGGCAACCCACAGGGCGTCGTCACCCGTGAAGGTCCGCAGCAGCTTGCCGTCGTTGGCGTTCCACAGCTTGGCGGTCCTGTCCTTGCTGGAGCTGAGGAAGCGGCGGCTGTCGGCGGCGAACTGCACGAAGGTCACGGAATTGTTGTGGGCCTTGATGACCCGGCCGGCTTTGGGATGCGGCCACAGCTCCCAGACGCGCACGGTGTTGTCCTTGTCCATGCCGGCCGACAGCACGCGCCGGCCGTCGGGCGAAACCGCAATGCGGTCGATGCCGGCCGTGTGACCCTGGAGCCGGGCGGCCTCGCCGACCAGCGGGCAGGCCAGGTACGTCGGCAGCCGCCAGCGCCGCAGGGTGGCGTCGTCGGACGCGGACACCAGATAGCGGCCGTCACCCCCGCAGACGACCGCCCGAACCGCCTGGGTGTGGCCCGCGAAGCGCTGCAGTTCGCGGCCGCTGGCGGTCTCCCACAGGCGCACGAGGCGGTCACCGGCCGCGGTGAAGACGAAGCGACCGTCCGGCGAGTATGCTACCCCGGCGATTTCGCCCTGGATGCCGAGGAAGGGGCGAATTTGCTTGCCGGTGTCCACGTCCCACAGCCAGACCACGTTGTCCTCGCCGCCCGAGAGGACCGTGCGGCCGTCGGGCGCGAACGCCACGGCGTTGACGGCCCCACGGTGCCCCTGCAGTACGTGGGAGGGTTTGCCGGTGTCCACGTCCCAGAGGCGCACCGTGCCGTCACGGCCGCCCGAGACAGCGCGCCGGCCGTAAGGCGCGAACGCCACGGTGAGCACGTCGCCGACGTGGCCGGTGAGCCGGCGGATTTCCTTGCCGGTGGACAGGTCCCACAGGATCAGTTCGCGGTTATTGCCGCCGGACAGGGCGCGGCGGCCGTCCGACGCGAACGACACCGCCTGCACCTTGTCGCTGTGGCCGCGCAACTCGTGGACCAACGCGCCGGTGCTCAGGTTCCAGAGGCATACGCTTTTGTCCCAGCCGGCGGACAGGGCCCGTGAGCCGTCCGGCGAGACGGCGACATCGTGGACGCGCTCCTTGTGGGCGGCGAGCGTGTGGAGTTCCTTGCCGGTCGGCAGGTCCCAGACGCGGACGGTGCCGTCGGCGCCGCCGGAGACGGCGCGAAGGCCGTTGGGCGTCAGGGCGACAGCGTCCACCGGGCCGGTGTGGCCGGTGAAGGTCGCCACGGCCTGGATCGGGTTGACGCGCTCGGCGGCGGCTGGGCCGCCAGGCCCCGGGGGCGGCGCGAGGTCGCGCGCCACCGACCACCAGATCAGCGCCCCGTAGGCACTCGTGACCAGCAGGCAGCACAGGCCGACGGTCACCCAGATGGGCCAGGTGCTGGCGGCCAGGGTGAGGTTGCGGCGGCGGTCGGCGCGCAGCTCGGGGCCGGAGCGCGGCTCGGGCCGATGCCAGATCTTGGACTCGGTGGCGTAGCCGGGCTCGTCGGCAGTCCGGCGGCCGCGGCCGGGGACCGGTGTGCGCGGCCGGTCGCTGCCGGGGGCGCCCGCACTGCTCGGCGGCTTGAGCGACTGCATGGTCGGCATCGAGCTGAGCGACGGTCCTGCCGCGTCCACCCGGGTGGGCTGCCGGCTGTTCCCGGCGCTGCTGGGGGCGACGCCGGACAGGTCGAGGCGCGGCATCTCGACACTGGTGGGCGGCGGCACTGGCAGTTGCGTCCAGGGGCTGAGGGCGGCGACGACCTCCAGCGGCGTCTGGTAGCGCTGGTTGGGGTCCTTGGCGATCATCTTGTTCATGACCGCGACCAGTTCCTCGGGCACGTCCTGGCGCACCTCGCGGAGGGGCCGGGGCTGCCGGACCTGGTGCCAGATGAGTTTCTGGGCGACCGTGCCCTCCTCGAAGGGGCTCTTGCCGGCCAGCAGGAAATAGAAGGTGATGCCGAGGCTGTACACGTCGGCGCGGATGTCCACCCCGTGGCTGTCCAGCGCCTGCTCGGGGGCGAGGTAGTCCGCCGTGCCCAGAACGCTGGTGGCGTCGTACTGTTTGGTCAGTTCGTCGCGGTCGTCCTTGAAGAAGCGGGCCAGGCCCATGTCGAGCACCTTGACGATGCCGCCGCGATCAACGATCAGGTTGCCGGGCTTGATGTCGCGGTGGACCAGGCCCGCTTCGTGGGCGTGCTGCAGGCCGAGCGCCGCCTGGGCGATGTAATGGGCGGCCCGGTTCACCTCCAGCGCGCCGTTGCGCTTGACGACCTCCTGCAGACTGCTGCCATCGACGTATTCCATGACGAGGAAGTGCAGTTTGTCCTCGCGGTCGATGTCGTGGGCGCGGACGATGTTGGGGTGGTCGAGGGCGGCGACGGCGCGGGCCTCGCGCTCGAAGCGCTCGACAGCGGCGGGGTCGCTGGACTGCGAGATCGGCAGCACCTTGAGCGCCACCTTGCGGCGCATGCGAATGTGTTCACATAAATAGACGCTGCCCATGCCGCCGGCGCCGACGCGGGTCAGCAGCCGATACTTGCCGGCAATGATGAAGCCGCGCCACTTGCCCTGCAGCAGGTGATCGGCCTGGAACTTGGTCAGCAGGCCGTCGCGGATCATGGCCTCGGCCAACTCCTTCGGCGACTGCGGCACCTTGCCGGCGGTTTCCAGGCGCTTCCAGTAATCGGCGAAGGCGTCCTTGCTCAGCACGCCACTCTTGTAGGTCAGGTCCAGAAATTCGTCGATGACGGTCGGCGCTGCCATTGGCCCTACCTTTTCAAGGACGCGAAAAAAGGGGGGTAAACGACCGCGGGGAGGCGGCCGATTAAAGAACGATGAATAGCGGGCGAAAGAACCAATCTACCTTCAGGATACATCGTGAACAGTGAGTTGTCACCTGGATTTGTGTGCGCAATGGGATGCCCATCGGAAGCGGGCGCATTCAAACTGCGGCGGCTGTTGCCGAACGCGGGTCAGGGATCTCCGACGGCAGCGACCAGACCACTGGCCCCGTTCGCTCCAGCGCCACCAGCAGCGGCCCGCCGGCGATGTCGGTTGGCACGGCGGGACGCTCGATGGCGTGGGTTGCCCCAACAAGAACGCCAAGAACGCCAAGGACGCCAACTTTTTTACACGTCGAGATTCGGCGCCCTGGCGACGAAGTGCAATTTTCCCCTCGCCAAGCTGTGCGGCGGTGCTTTATAATCTCCCATACAACCAACCCCGCCCGGCCGAACGTGCTGCCACCCTCGGCCGCAAGCCGCTTGCCCGCGTCCCGCCGTGACCTCACCAGAGGAACTGTCGATGTCTGCCGCACTCCGTCTGTGCCTGCTGGGCAGTCTGCTGGCCCTGCCCGGGATCGCCGCCGCGCAAACGCCCGCCCCGGCCAACATCGTCCGCCTCAGCGCCGCGCCCGCCGCGGTCGTCCTGACGCACGCCGACGACCGCCAGCAAATCCTGGTCACCGCCCACTGCGCCGACCAGACCGAGCGCGACGCCACCCACGCCGTCCAGTACACCGTCGCCAACCCCGCCGTCGCCAGCGTCAGTGCGCAGGGCGTGGTGCGGGCGAAGGGCGTCGGCCATACCGTCGTGCAGATCAGCGGCCCCGGCGGCAAGGCGGAGGTGCGGGTGAAGGTCACCGAGGCGGTGGAACGGCCGGTCAGTTTCGCCAACGATGTGATGCCGATCCTGGCCCGTGCCGGCTGCAACAGCGGCGCCTGCCACGGCTCCGCGTCCGGGAAGAAGGGTTTCAAGGTGTCGCTGCGCGGCTACAACCCGGCGACCGATTACATCACGTTGACCCGCGGCGGCAACGGCCGGCGCCTCAACCGCAACGACCCCGACCGCAGTCTGCTGCTGCTCAAGCCGACCGGCAGAGTACCGCACGAGGGCGGCAAGCGCTTCGACGCCGACAGCGCTTACGCCCGCACCCTGCAGCGCTGGCTTGCGGAGGGGGCCGGCAACGACCTGGCCGCGGCGCCGAAGCTGGTACGTGTGGAGGTGGCGCCGTCGTCCCGCACGCTGCCAGCGGTCGGGCTGCGGCAGCAGTTGCGCGTCACCGCCCACTACAGCAACGGCAGCGCGCGCGATGTAACCGCGGACGCCCGCTACAGTTCCAGCAACGAGGTGGTCGCCACGGTCGATGAGGCGGGCCTGGTCCGGCTGCCCGGCAAGGGCGAGGCGGCCATCATGGTGCGCTACGGCCACGTCATGGCGGTCAGCAACCTGGCGGCGCTGGAGCACGACCCCAGGTTCGTCTGGTCGAACCCGCCCGAAACCAATTACATCGACCGCCACGTCAACGCCAAGCTGAAGAAGATGCAATTCCTGCCGTCGGACCTGTGTTCCGATGAGGTGTTCCTGCGCCGCGTCCATTATGACGTGCTCGGCCTACCGCCGACGCCGAAGGAAATCCGTGCCTTCCTCGCGGACCAGCGCCCCGACAAGCGCGCCCGAGTCATCGATGCGCTGCTGGAGCGGCCGGAGCACGCGGACTTCTGGGCGCTGAAGTGGGGCGATCTGCTCAAGGTGCGCTTCGACCTGATGCGCGACAAGGGCACCTGGGGCATGCACCGCTGGCTACGCGACGGCATCGCCGCCAACAAGCCGTATGACCAGTTCGTCCGCGCGATCGTCACCGCCGAGGGCAGCTGTGCCGAGAACCCGCCCGCCAACTTCTGGCGCGTCCACGCCAGCGCCGACGAGGCGTCCGAGGCGACGGTGCAGGTGTTTTTCGGCGTCCGGTTGCTTTGCGCCCGTTGCCATGACCACCCGTTCGAGAAGTGGGTGCAGACGGACTATTACGGCATGACGGCGTTCTTCACGCAGGTCGGCCGCAAGGCCGGCAAGCGTCGCGATGACCAGATCATCTTTTTCCGGGAGGCCGCCCCGCAGGCCCGCCACTCGACCACCGGCGCCACCGTGCTGGCGAAATTCCTGGACGCCCCGACGCCGAAACTGACGCCGCAGCAAGACGCCCGCGCTGCCCTGGCGGCGTGGATGACGCGCAAGGACAACCCGTTCTTCGCCCGCGCCGCGGTCAACCGCTACTGGAGTTACCTGTTCGGCCGCGGCATCATCGACCCGGTGGACGACCTCCGCAGCAGCAACCCACCCAGCAACGGCCCGCTGCTCGACGCGCTGACGAAGGATTTCGTCGATCACGACTTCGACGTGCGCCACCTGCTGCGGACCATCCTGAACTCGCGGACGTATCAGCTGTCGGCCAAAACGAACCCGTGGAACCGCGATGACAAACTGCTCTTTTCACACGCGCTGCCGCGACGGCTGTCGGCAGAGCAGTTGCTGGACACGCTCAGCCAGGCGACGGGCCTCCGCGAGAATTTCGTCGGCCGTATCCCGGGTTCCGGCACGGTGGCGCTGCCGGTCGGCGGTCTGCGTGCCGGCCAGTTGCCGGATCGCCAGTTGACCGCGGAGATGCTGGACCTGTTCGGCCGGCCGCGCGGCGATACGTCGTGTTCCTGTGAGCGGCACGACGAGGCGAGCATGACGCAGGCGCTGCACCTGATTAACGGCAAGAGCCTGGCGCGGCGGCTCGCGGACCCGAATTGCAGCGTCAACAAGCTCGTGAAACAACCGAAGATCACGGACGAGCAGATCATTGAGGAATTGTACCTGAGCGTGCTGTGCCGGCGGCCGCGGCCGGAGGAGCGTGAGCTGATGCTGCGCCACTTCCGCGTTAGTCCCAACCGCCAGCAGGCCGCCCAGGACGCGCTGTGGGTGCTGTTCAACACCAAGGAACTGCTGTTTAATTACTGAGTCATTAGTCATCAGTCATCAGTCATTAGTCATCTGAGTGCCCGTTCAAAGCCTAACTTTTGCTCCTGGCAGGGACCCAGATTACTAATGACTAATGACTGATGACCAATGACTCTTCGGATGCACCAGGAGTCCGCTGACCATGCTGCGATCGCGCTGCTGTTACTGTGTCCTCTGTTCGCTGCTCGGGCTGTTGCTGACGCTGCTGCTGCTCAGCACGCCCAGCGCCGCCCGCGCCCAGGGCCCCGCCAAGAAAAGCTCCATCAGCTTCATCAACGACGTGGCCCCCATCCTGAAAGAGAACTGCTTCGCCTGCCACGACGCCAAGAAGCGCAAGGGCAAACTCGACATGACCACCTACGAGAACCTGCGCAAGGGCGGCATCAATGAGGATCCCATCACGCCCGGTAACCCGCGCGATAGCAAGATTTACGAGGTGCTGACCAGCAAGGGCGCCGACCGCATGCCGCCCAGGGAGGCCGGTGATGCGCTGGCGAAGGAGAAAATCGCCGTCATCGAGCAGTGGATCAAGGAAGGCGCCAAGCTCGACAAGGAAGTGACCGCCAAGGCGGACCTGATGCGCGAATTGCGCGTCCGCTGGCAGCCGCCGGCGCCGCCGGCCGCGTACAAGTTCCCGGTCAACGTCAACGCCCTGGCGTTCACGCCGGACGGCAAACAACTGGTCGTCGGCGGCTATCATGAGTTGACGGTGTGGAACATCGCCGACGGCAAACTGCTCAAGCGCGTCCGCACGCGGGCGGAGCGCGCTTACGGCATGGTGTTCCTGCCCGACGGTAAACTGGTCGTCGCCGGCGGCCGGCCCGGTCAGGAGGGCGACGTGCGCGTCTACGATCTCGGTCCGCGCGGCAAGGAGGTCAACGGCATCGCGACCCTTGACGGCGTGTACGACAAGCAGGTGTTGGTGCGGGAACTGGCCGAGACGGACGACTCCATCCTGGCGCTGGCGCTGAGCACCGACGGCAAGAAGCTGGCTGCCGCGGGTTGCGACCGCCTGGTGCGCGTCTGGGACGTGAGCGGCGGCATCGTCAACGCCAAAATGGACCCGCCCATTGAGAACCACGCGGACTGGGTGTTCGGCCTGGCATTCTCCCCGGACGGCAAGTATCTGCTGACCGCCAGCCGAGACAAGACGGCCAAGGTGTGGGACCTGACCGCGAAGGAATCGGTGCTGACGTTCCCGGATCACCAGCAGGGCGTTTATGGCGTCGCCATCACGGGCGACGGCAAGATCGGCATCTCCGTGGCCGACGACGGCAATGTGCGCTTCTGGCAGGCGACGGACGACAAAAAGCAGATCGGCAAGCAGACGAAGATCGGCGGCGGCCACAGCAAGGGCGTCTTCAAGATCGCTTATCGCAACGATCCGAAGAAGCCGTTGCTGGCGACCTGCGGCCAGGACGGCACGGTGCGGCTGTGGAACCCGATGACGGGCGCGGCCATCAAGACGTTGACCGGCCACACGGACTGGGTGTTCGCGGTGGCGCTGAGCCCCGACGGCAGCCTGGTCGCGTCCGGCAGCTGGAACGGCGAGGTCAGGGTCTGGAAAACCAGCGACGGCAGCCTGGTGCAGTCGTTCAACGCCTCGCCCGGCTACGCGGCGCCCAAGGTCGAGGCGAAGAAGTAAACCAAACGTGGGGCAGACAATCCTGTCTCCCTCTGCAGTGGCTCTGTTGTGGCCCGGTCTCCGCTCTGTTGTGGCCCGGTCTCCGGACCGGGCCACGCGGCAGACTCCTCCTCTGTTGTGGCCCGGTCTCCGGACCGGGCCACGCGGCAGGACCGAAGGTCTCCCCACATTCACGCGAATTGAAGAGGAGACCTTCGGTCGGGGCCGGTGGCCTGGTCAGGAGACCAGGCCACAACGCTGGAGGTCGGGGCCGGTGGCCTGGTCAGGAGACCAGGCCACAACGCTGGAGACCAAGCCACAACGCTGGAGACCAGGCCACAACGCTGAAGACCAAGCTACAACGCTGAACCACAACCCATCCCACGGTCACCTCGATGAACAACGCAGCGACCTTCGACGCACTGCAATCCCTGCTCGAAACCCAGGGCGCGGCCCCGGCCATCGACCAGCTGTGCCACGTCCTGGAGGAGCGGCACGATTACCCCAATCTCTTTTACGCGCTGCTGCTGAAAAAGCGGTTCGAGCTGGGCGTCTCGCCGATCCCGACGGCGCCCGCATCGGAACTGCCGGCGGAGTACCACGCCGCCTACGAGGAAGCCATCCGCAACGCCGGCCATCACGTCGGCGCGCTGGCCCTGCGCGACGGCCGCATCCCCGACGCCTGGGTCTTCTACCGCATGCTCGGCGAGAAGGAGCCGGTCGTCAAGGCCATCGAGAACGTCAAGCTGCTCGACGGCGAGGACTGCAACGATCTCATCAACATCGCCTTTCACGAGGGCGTCCACCCGCGCAAGGGTTTCGACCTGTTGCTCGATCGCTACGGCCTGTGCAGCGCCATCACCACGCTCGGTGGCCAGGATTTCCGCAACGACACCGACACGCGCGACTACTGCCTCAAGCGCCTGGTGCGGGCGCTGTACGACGAACTGGTGGGCCGGCTGACGGCGGAGATCGAACACCAGGAGGGCAAGAAGCCTGAGTCGCGCAACGTGGCGGAGTTGATCGCCGGCCGTGACTGGCTGTTCGGCGATGACTTCTATTGCATCGACACCTCGCACCTCAGCTCCGTGGTGCAGATGAGTATGTATCTGCCGCGCGGCCCCGAACTGCAAATGGTCCGCGACATGTGCCAGTACGGCCAGAAGCTGTCGCCGCGCTTCCAGTACCCGGGGGCGCCGCCGTTCGAGGACCAGTACAGGGATTACGCCGTCTACTTCGCCATCCTGGCGGGCGAGAACGTCGAGGTTGGACTGGCGCACTTCCGGGCCAAGGTGGAGCAGGCGGGCCCGCCGGCGCCCGTCGAGCGCCGAGGACGCGGCGGCCGCGGCGGAGATGGGCGTCGAGATGGAGAGCAGTGACACCTACCCGGCGGAGGTGCTGGTCAACCTGCTGCTGCGGCTGGAGCGGCCGCAGGAGGCGCTGGCGGTCGCCCGACAATACCTGGCCGGCGCTGACGAACGCCGCATTCGCTGTCCGGGCATCGTGGACCTGTGCCAGCGTGTGCAGGACTTCCGCACCCTGGCGGAGGTGGCCCGGGAGCAGAACAACCCCGTGCATTTCGTCGCGGGACTGATCGCCGCGGCGAAGAAGTGACCTGTCGTGCCGGCAAGCGCTTTCTGGCACGCCGGCCGCGTCCCGGACGCAAGCGCAATCGCTGGATCTTCTCCCTGTGGGCGCTTTTTCCTCAAAAAGCTGATCGTCACGGATTGTGCGGCGAGGGGTTATCTCGCCCCTTCGGGGCGAAGCAGGCCTCACGTCGTTTCCAACACCGGCACCGAATCCACCACCTCGCGCACCACCTGCGCCGCCGTCTTGCCCTCGACCTCCGACTCCGGTCGAATGATGAGCCGATGGCCCAGCACGCCCAGCGCCACGGCCTGCACGTCCTCGTGCGTGAAGTAATGGCGGCCCGCCAGCAGCGCCCGGGCGCAGGCGCAGCGCAGCAGACATAGCGACGCCCGCGGACTCGCGCCGAGCGCCACGTCGCGGTGTTCCCGGCTCGACTCCGCCAGATCGACGATGTAGTTCAGCAAGTCGTCACGGCCGTAGACCTGCGCCAACTGCTGCTGCATCTCCAGAATCAGGTCCGGCGAGAACAGCTCCTGTACCTCCTGCACCGGGGCGCTGTGCAACCGCAGCATTGCCACCTCCTGCTTCGGCGGCGGATAGCCCATCTCGACGCGCAGCAGAAAGCGGTCCAGCTGCGCTTCCGGCAGGCGGTAGACGCCCTCCTGCTCGATCGGGTTCTGCGTCGCCAGCACCATGAACGGCAGCGGCAGCGGCAGCGTCGTGCCCTCGATGGTCACCTGCTGCTCCTGCATCGCTTCGAGCAGCGCCGCCTGCGTCTTGGCGGGCGCACGGTTCACCTCGTCGGCCAGCAGCACCTGACAGAACAGCGGCCCCTTGCGCAGCACGAAGTCGTTCGTCTTGCGGTCGAAGATGTAGGTGCCGGTCACGTCCGAGGGCAGCAGGTCCGGCGTGAACTGCAATCGCTGATACTGGATGCCGAGGATGCGCGCGAACGTCTTCGACAGGGTGGTCTTGGCGACGCCGGGCACGCCCTCGAGCAACACATGACCGCCGGCCAAAAGCGCGATCAGGAACTGGTGTGTCACGTGTTCCATGCCGACGACGACGCGACCGACCTCGCGGATTGTCTGTTCGCCCAGCGTGCGGATGCGCGCGGCCCAGTGCTGGATGTCGCTCGTGCTGGCGTCGAGGTTGAGCCCGGGTGTCATGGCTGGCGCGGTCTCAGGGGTTACCCGCAGCCGAGGCGGCCGGCCGCGGTGGTTGAGGACGGTCGGAACGGGGCGGCGCCGCGGCCCAGGGCAGCAACTCGCCGGCGGCCAGGGCAGTCTGCACGCGGGTCAGCGCCTGCAGCAGTGCGGTGAACTGCGGCAGGCGCACCGTCTGCGGCGGCCCATACGCCAGCTGCCACAACAACCCCACCAGCGTGTTCAACCGGCTGCGCTCGGCGGCGCGGCCGCGTGCCGCCACGGGCGGCGCCGCCGGCCGCCGCAGAGCGTCTCCCTCGAAGCACTGGCGGGCCAGCGTTCGCGCTGCTTCCCAGAGGTTGCCGTGAGCCAGCACGGCCTGGCGGCGCTGCGCGATCAGCGGCGGCGCTGATTGCAGGTCGGTCACGCGTCGCCGCAGCAGCGGTCCCAGCGGCAACGGCAGCTTGCCGCGCAGCAGCCGTGCCAGGCCGAGCACTAGCAACAGCACGAAGCCGCCGCCCAGCACCCAGCGCAGAATGCGGTCCTTCGGCAGGGACTCGATCAGCCAGCGGTTGAAGAGGTTGTCCTCCTCGATAGCGCGCAGCAGCTGGTTGATGAACCGCACCGGCGGGATGGGCAGCGGCGCCAGCGGCAGTTTCAGATCAGTCACGACCTTGCCGTCCACGATGAACAGGACGTGCTTGCGCTGGCCGTCGTCCGTCAGCCAGCGGACGCAGTTCTTGGCGAACAGGAAATTGTCGCAGTCGCGCCCCGGCTTGTCGAGCTGGGCTACCAGGCCGTTCATGAACAGGCTGTGGCCGGGGATGATGAGCACGCGCTGGTCCGGCCGCGAGTCGGCTTTGGTGCCGGCGATGTACGGCGCGTCCCACAACGGACCCATCCCGGTCGGCCAGCGGTAATGCCCATCCGGGTACTTGCACAACACCTGGAAGGCACAATCGGGCGCCAGCCACAGCGGGCAGGGGTAGTGGGCCGCCAGACCGCGGGACAGGCCCGCGAAGATCGGGTGCGGCGGGGCCTTATCAGTCTTGATGTACAGAAAGCGCGGGTCGCCGCGATAGGCGTTCGCCAGGCCCCATTGGCTGCACTCGTACCATTCCGGGCCGACACGGACCTTGAGGTCTGCCAGCCGGCCGCGGTCATTGCGGTCCACGGCGATCAGCAGTGCCCCGCCGTTCTCCCGGAACCAATTCAGGCCACCGATCTCCCGCGTCACTACGTCCAACCCTTTGGGGTCGCCGAAGACGATGACCACCGTGTCTTTCCACCTGTCGCGGGTGAGGTCGCTGGCGCGCGTCAGGGGTTGCAAGCCGAAGACCTTGGCGAGCATGTTGCTGAAGATTTGCGTTCCCTTGAAGGGCACCTTCGTCGGGGGCAGTTGGGCGTGAGCGGGCGCGGCGGCCAGCCAGGCGACGCACAGGCCGGCGAGCAGACCGACGCGGGCTATCCGGAGGCGGCCGCTCATGCGTGACTCACTCCGGCCAGCAGACACAGGTCGCGGCGGGCGGCGGCCACGGCGTCGGGGGACAGCGGTTCATCGTCCGGCGTGTAGCGGGCCTGCTCGTACAGCGCCGCCAGCTCGTCGGCGGCCTGCCGGCGCTCGGCGCGGCCTCCGGGTTGCCGATCGCAGCGGCGATGTTCTTGTGGTTCCAGGCACGCGCCGCCGACCCCAGCAGCAGCAGCGCCAGATACTCGAAGGCAGCGACCAGTTCGGCGCGGGTGCTGACGCGGCCGGGCGGCAGCGGCCAGCCCGCCGGGCTCGACGCCGCTGCCCGATGACGACCGCCCAGCAGCGGCACGCCGCGCATCCGCAGGACGATGAGCACCGCCGCGACCACGACGACGAGACCGACCACCCACAGCAGGCCGTGGCCGAACCCCGAGAAGCCGGCGCCCGGCAGTTGCGCTGCGGGCGCCGCCCGCGGCCCGAGCCATCCACCGGGGTTGGCCGGCATCAGGTTGGGCCGTCCCAGCGACGGCGGGGTGTCGCCGTTCCGCAGCCGCAACGACCGCCCCAGGGACTTGCTCGGTACAAATTGCTCCAGCTTCCGCCGCATTTGCTCCAGCTGGGTGTTGCTCAGGCGCAGACCGTCGAAGTTGGACTTGCGCAGCGCCGCCTCGAAGTTGGTGACGCTCTTCTGGAACCCATCGGACTGGAGCACCCTGGCGGCGAAGTCCGTCTTCTCCAGGCGCTGGACCGCCCCTTCCAACAACCGGGACAGCGGATCTTCCTGGTCGCGCGGCGGTTCGGTCTGCAACGGTTTGGGGATTTCGGGCCGCTTGTTGTTGTCCGGGTTGTTGGGCAGCTGGTCGAAGGGCTTCCTGTCCGGCGGCTGCGGTTCGTCGGGCCGCGGTCGCTTCCCCTCGATGAGGTCGTCCCGGGGCTGCGCCCGGTCCTTGAAGGCATCGCGAATGGCCTGCTTCTCGTCCTCGGGCATGTTCTTGATGATGTCCGCGACGTGCTGGTTCTTCGCCAACTTGTCCTTGACGGCCGGGTCGTTGATGTTGAACTTGTCGAGCAGTGTTTTGTACTTGTCGGGGTGCTTTTTAAAGTCGTCCAGAATGTGGTGGAAGGCTTTCTCCAGGCTGCCGGCGTTTTTCAGGCGCTCGTTGAGCACGGCAGGGTCGGACTCGAACTGAAACTCGGCATAGGGCGGCGGCGGGTCGTCGTTCTTCTGCGCCCAGCGCGCGGCGTCAAACCGCCCAGGGCGAGCGCTGCCAACACCGGCCACCAGCAGGTCCGTTTCATGTCCGTTAATCCCCGCACGCCAGCGTCTGCGGTTCGAGAAGGCACCTGCGCATTCTAAGGCCGCTCCGGAGCGATTGCAAGCCGCCGCAAGCCGCCGCCAGCGCGGCCAGCCGTGGTAAAAAATCACCCCGGCTTCTCCTCGCCGCGACGGCGCAACACCTCGTTCTCCAGCGCCGTGATGCGCTCGTGCAGGTGCCGCACCTCGTCGCGCAACTGCGCGACCTGCTCGGACTGATCCACCAGTCGCTCGTACTCCTCCGCGGCGCTGCGCACGGCCGCTTCCAGTTCCTCCGGCTGCCACGGCTTCTTCAGGAATTGAAAGATGTGCCCCTGATTGATCGCCGCGATGATCGACTCCAGGTCCGCGTAGCCGGTGAACAACATGCGCACCGCCCGGGGATGGCCGCGCCGCACCTTCGTCAGCAGTTCCACGCCCGTGATCTGCGGCATCCGCTGGTCCGTCATGATGATGTGGACCTCGTTATCGCGCAGCAGCTGGTAGCCCTCCTGGGCGCTGCGCCTTGAGCACGTTGAACTCGCGCCGCAACAGGTCATGGACCGAGTCGCAAACATCCGGCTCGTCGTCGATGACCAGCAGCGTGTGTTTCGGTTTCGCCTTCATACCGTGTCCTCCCGTCCGCTGTGCCGCGGCAGGTAAATGCGGAACGTCGTCCCCCGGCCCGGTTCGCTATCCACCTCAATGCGGCCGTCGTGGGCCGTCACGATGTTGTGCGAGATCGACAGCCCCAGCCCCGTTCCCTCGCCCACGTCCTTGGTCGTGAAGAACGGATCGAACAGCCGCGACAGGTGCGCCGGGTCGATGCCGCAACCGTTGTCCGACACCTCAATCCTTAGCTCATCATTCTCCCAGCGGGTTCGCACGCCGAGTCGATTGCCCTCCGACCGGCCCGTCGCCTCGATGGCCTGCAGGCCGTTGACCAGCAGGTTGAGCAGCACCTGGCTCAGCTGCGTACTCACGCAGCGCACGCGCGAATTCGGGTCGTAGTCCAGCTCGACCTGGACGCTCTTGCGCCGCAGCCGGCCGCGGATGATTTCCAAACTGTTCTCCACCAGGTCCGGGATGCTCGTGTCCTGGCGGTGCGGCGAATCGGTGCGGGCCAGGCCGCGCAGGCTGTGAACGATGCGCGTTACACGGTCCACACCGTCGCGCGTCCGCGCCAGCAGCCGCGGCAGGTTGTTGCGGATGTACGGCAGGTCGATCTCCTCGGTCAGCTCCGTGACCTGCGCGGCCAGCGTCGCGTCGAGTTGCGGCAGCCGTTCGCCCAGGCCGCCGTACAGCTCGAGCAACTGCAGCAGCCCCTTGCAGTCGCGCTCCAGCACGGCGAGGTTGTTGCCGACGAACGCCAGCGGGTTGTTGATTTCGTGGGCCACGCCCGCCGACAGCAAACCGATGGACGCCATCTTCTCATTCTGCACCAGGCGCAGGCGGATACGGTTGCGTTCCGTCAAATCGCGGATGGCTCCCAGGAACTGCAGCGCCGAGCCGTCGCCCTCGATGACGCTCAGCGCGATTTCCATTGGGAAAACACTGCCGTCCTTGCGCCGGCCGTGCATCTCCATTGGCCGGCCGATGATGGTCGAGCGCCGCGTCGCCAGGTAGCGCGCGAAGCCGTGGTCGTGCTTCTCGCGGTACTGCGGCGGCACCAGCAGCGTCACTGGCTGGCCGATGGCCTCGGCGGCGCTGTAGCCGAACAGCCGCTCCGCCGCCGGGTTGAAGAGCATGATAACGCCCTGGTGGTCCGCCAGCACGATCGCGTCCAGGGTGGACTCGGTCAACTGACGATAGCGGTGCTCGGACGCCTGCAAGACCTCCTCGGCCCGCTTGCGCGGCGTCACGTCCCAGAACATGCCCTGTGTGCCGACCGTCTCACCCTGGCTGTTGACCACTGAGGTCTTGATAACCTGCACGTAAATCCGCTCGCCCGACGGCAGCAGGTGTTCCTCGACCGTCTCCAGCGGCTGGCCGGTCTGCATCACCCGGTCGTCGTCGGCCCGGTACTTGGCCGCCAGCGCCACCGGAAACAGGTCGTAGTCGGTCATGCCGACCAGATGTTGCAGGTCGGTCCTGAGCGTGTTGCAGTAACGCTGGTTGCCGAAGAGGACGCGGCCCTCGCGATCCTTGCGGAACAGGTTGAGCGGCAGGCTCTCTACCAGCGACTGGTAAAACGCCTCGGAGTCGTGCAGCGCCTGCGTGACGCGCTGGCGGTCGAGCACCTGGCCGATCTGGTCGCCCAGCGCGGCCATCAGCGCCAGCAGGGCGGGTTCGGGTTCGTCCGGCGTGGTGTTGTACGTCTCGATGACGCCGAGGACGGCACCGCTTGAGCGGATCGGGAAGGCGAAGCCCTGCCGCAGTCCCTCGCGGCGAGCGGTGTCCACGCGCGGAAAATTCGGGCTCGTCGCGGCCTCGGTGAGGCGAGCCGGCTGCCCCGTCTCCCAGACGACGCCCGGCAGTCCGGTGCCGGGCGGGAGAACCGCGTGGCGCGTCAAGGTGACGAACTCCGGCACGGCCAGGCCGGGGTGGCTCCAGACCGCCAGGCAGCGCAGGCGGTGTTTTTTGCCCCGCAGCACCCACAGGGCGCTGACATCCCAGCCCAGGCCCTCGCAGATTTCGCGCAGCAGGCCGTCGGCCGCCTCCTCGATGCCGGTGGCTTCGGCCAGAACGCGCGTGACGGCGAACTGCGTGGCCTGGCGCTGCTCGCTGGTTTTGCGGCGAGTGATGTCGCGGGCCACGAGGATGCCGCCGCGCACCTGGCCGTTGTCGTCGCGCAGCGGCCGGCCGGTGAGGCTGGCCCAGCGACCCTGCGGCGCCTGCGCGTGTCGCAGGAACAGCTCGTACTGGTCGAACGACTCGCCGCGCAGCGTCCGCTCCAGGGGCAGCTGGTCGCGCGGGCAGCGCGTGACGCGGTCGGGCAGGTAGGCGCCGAAGGGTGGCGGCATGGACTGGAAGCCGAAGTCCTCGTCGGGCAGGCCGTAGAGCCGGCGGGCGGCGGCGTTGCACACCAGGAAGCGGCCAGCGGAATCGGCGACAATGACGGCGTCGCCCATGTTGGCCAGGACCGACTGGAAGAGAGTGGATTGTTGTTGCAGGGCCAGTTCCGACTGTTTGCGCTGGGTGATGTCGCGCATGACGGCGAGCACGGCTGGCCGGCCGTCGATGACGATGGCGGAGGTGTTGATGTCCACGGGGATGGTGCGGCCGTCCCTGGTGCGGTGCAGCCCCTCGACGCGCAGGTGGCCGCCGGCGAGCTGCGCCTGCAGACGGTTGGAGAAGCCGGCGGCGAACTCGGGGGCGTCGATGTCGCGCGTGGTCATGGTGAGCAGTTCGGCGCGTGTGTAGCCGAGGCGCTCGCAGGCGGCGGGGTTGGCGTCGAGGATGTGGCCGTCGAGGTCGTGGACGAAGACGGCGTCGTCGATGCCCTCGAAGAGAGCGCGTGCCCAGCCCTCGGTTCGGGCCGGCGCGGTGTGTTCGACTGTGCTCACGGACGGAACCCTCCTTCGCTTGCGGGCTCTCGTTCTGCCGCTTGCGGCTTAGCGCTCCCCGCCAGGCCACAAGCGGCAGAAAGAAGGGCTTTAGCCAACCACCACCCGCGGCTGCCGTTCCGGCCGGGGCTCCGACCGCAGCAGCAGCTCGCGCACCTTCCAAGGCACGTTGCCTTCGCCGAAGGCCAGATAGCTCCAGCTCGCTTCCAGCAGGTCCAACTCCGACCAGCCGAAATGCACGCCGGGCGGCCGGCTCGACTTCGACATCTCCAGCGCCACCGCCGCGATGGCGTGCGCCACCGAAACGCAGTGCGTCACCTTGATGACGAAACGTCGTTCCTCGCGGATCACCTCGATTAACAGTTTTTGATAGAAGTTACTCGGGTCATCGACCTCCACCTCCAGGAACACAATGTCCACATCCGGCGCCAGCTGGTGGTCCTGGCGGATGCACTGTTCCTTCAGGTCGCGCTCGTGGCGGCCGGGCCGGTGCGGCACCAGGATGGGGAAGTCGGCGCAGCACAGGCTGTCCCAGAGGAATTTCGACGTATCGTCCTTGAACTCGAAGCCGAGCGTGCGCAGCTCATCAACGCGCAGGGCACGGGCGCTGATCGATGAGGCGAGAATGGTGCCGACGAACAGTGCCGCGATCAACAAACCGCTGCTGGACTGCACGATCACCGCGAAGGTGGTGGCGACGAAGACGACAGCAATCACGGTGAAGCCCAGGGGCCGCTGGAGCAGCCGGCGCTTGCCGGGCTCGCGGCGGCTGGCGACAGCGGCGATGACGGCGCCGTCGGACAGCAGCACCAGTACCGCTGTGGCGTAGGCGGCGCGCTGGTCATTCACGTCGGCGCGGAAGTAGACCGTCACCGCCAGGTTGACCAGCGCGAACAGCGCCAGCAGCACGCCCCAGCGGTGCGACCAGCGCAATTCCATACCGAAGCGCAGCAAGAACTGCGGCAGCAGTCCCGCCAGCGCCGTCATGACGCTGGTGCCAGCCAGCGACAGCAGGCAAATCGTGGTCACGTCGTAGAGGGTGCCGAAGGGCCGGCCGCACCACGGCAGCAGCCGCGCCGGCCCGGCGCCGTCGGCCAGACGGCCGCCGTGCGCCAGGTAGGCCAGGGCGCGGTTGTGGGCCGCTCCGTCCGTGGCGAACGCCTCCGCCGGCACCAGCAGCGTCGTCACCAGCACCGAGCCGAGCAGGTACACGCTCATGATGAGGGCAGCGACGACGAGCAGCTTGCGTGTGTTGCGAATGCGGCCGCGCGGCCGGGCCGGGTCGTCGTCCGGGTCGCCCTGGACCTGCGGCATCAGAATCAGGCTCATCTCGAAGCCGGAGAAGCCCAGCGACAACTCTGGCAGCAGCAGCAGGCACAGGATCGCGATGCCGCCCCAGCCGCTGAAGGCCGAGGGCGCCCGCAATTGCCAGTCACCGGTGCCCAGCTGGTCCAGCCAGCGCTGCACATGCTCGGGGTGCCCGGCCAGGTAGCCGAGGCCACCGCCGATGACCAGGGCGTTCAGTAGCAGGTACACGACGACGATGGGCGCCGCCAGAACCAGGACGTTCTTGTTGAAGCCATTGCGCAGCACCCACCAGAAGACGAAGCCGACAATGCTCAGCGCGATGGTGAGCACGAGTTGTTCGTTGATGTAATCGGCGCAGAAGTCGCCGGCGAATTCGCGCACGGTTTCGCGGGCGGTGATGACAGATTCGTTGGCGGCGACGTAAGCCTGCGGCCGCTCTTCCTCGACGTAGCGATTTTTGGCCAGGTGCGTGGCGGCGTCGGCCAGCGAGATCGTTTTGAGCATCACGAAGTCGGTGGCAGCGAAGCCGAGCAGGATGAGGACCAGCGTCTTGCCGCGCCAGCCGTGCAGATACCGTTCGAGCAGGGCGATGGAGCCCTGGCCGTGGGCGGAACGGCCGGCGATGAACCAGTAGACCGGCACGGCGCCGAAGAGCGTGAGCAGCACGACCAGGACGGTCGCCAGCGGCGCCAGGCGGCCGGCAAGCTGGAAGCTGAGCGAGGGCTGGTAGGCGAGGGTGCTGAAGTAATCGACGCCGAGCAGGCACAGCACCCACGGCCACCACGCCGGCGGCGCCGGCCGGGCGGCAGGCGTGTCAGGCAACGGCTCCGAGGCGGCGGTCATGTTATGGTCCAAACGGATTCACCACAAAGACACAAAGGACACAAAGGACAGACAACCGGGCGGAATGCAATTTAGTTCTTGTTCTTCTTTGTGTCCTTTGTGTCTTTGTGGTGAATGCTCTTCCAATCCCCGGCCCCTTTAAAACCAGGGGGTTTCTGCATATCATGCCATTTTCGCCCCGAAACGCAACCCTCGCCCCTTTCAGGGACTCCTGCCATGGCGGATGACTTGGCCTTTGACGCACCCCGGGCTGTGGACCGCCTGCTGCGCTTCCTCGACATTCCCGGCGTCACCGGCGAGGAGGAGGCCATCGGCCGGGCGGTCGCGCAGGCGCTGCGCGAAGCCGGCGTGCCGCCCCGGGACATCGTCTTCGACAACGCCAACCGCGACATCCCGCTGCCGACGCAGACCGGCAACCTCATCGTCCAGTTGCCTGGCACGCGCAAGGGGCCGCGCCGGCTGTTCATGACGCACCTCGACACGGTGCCGCTGTGCGCCGGTTGCAAACCGGTGCGCAAGGCCCAGCGCATCGTGTCGGTGGCGCCGACGGCCCTGGGCGGCGACAACCGCACCGGCGTCGGCGTCCTGGTAACGCTGGCCACGACGCTGTTGCAGCGCCGGCTGGAGTACGGCCCGCTCACGTTGCTGTTCACGGTGCGCGAGGAGAGCGGTTTGTGGGGGGCGCGCTTCGTCAACAAGGCCCTGCTGGGCGAACCGGTGATGGGCTTCAACGTCGATGGCAGCTCCGCGCGGCAGATCACCGTCGGGGCGGTCGGGGCGGAGCGCTGGCAGGCGGAGATCGAGGGGCGGGCGGCCCACGCGGGCGTCCACCCGGAGCGCGGCGTGTCGGCGACGCTGGTGGCGGCGCTGGCGCTGGCGGAAATCCACAAGGACGGCTGGTTCGGCAAGGTGACGCGCAACGGCCACGAGGGCACGTCGAACGTCGGCAGCGTCGCCGGCCGCGGCGGCAAGAGCGCCGGCGAGGCGACCAACGTCGTCACCGACTACGCCGAGGTGCGCGGCGAATGCCGCAGTCACGACGCGCAGTTCGCCAGCGCCATCACCAAGGCATATCGTGACGCCTTCGCCGCGGCGGCCAAGCGCGTGGCGGACGACCGCGGCCGCAGCGCCCGGGTGCGCTTCCAGGCGCGGCGCGACTATTATCCGTTCCGGCTCAAGGACAACAGCCCGGTAGTCAAGCAGGCGGTGGCGGCCGCGGCGGTCGCGGGCTGGGAGCCGACGTTGCGCGTCACCAACGGCGGCCTCGACGCCAACTGGCTGGTGCGCCACAAGGTGCCGACCATCACGTTCGGCGCCGGTCAGAATAACGTCCACACCGTTGAGGAGTTCGTGGAGATCGCGGACTACCTCGAAGGCTGCCGCTACGCGCTGGCGCTGGCGACGCAGGGCGGTTAGTTCTGCCGCTTGCGGCTTAGCGCGCTGCGTCCCTCCCGCCGCCAACCCCTATCTTCTCAGCGCCGGGAGGGTGTCGGAGCGCTAAGCCGCAAGCGGCGGAAAGAAGAGGGGAAGCGGCACATGAAAACCGTGCGCGTCGGCAATGGCTGCGGCTTCTGGGGCGACAACCTCGACGCCCCCGTGCTGCTGGCGCGCGACGGCCGCCTCGACTACCTGACACTCGAATACCTCGCCGAACTCACCATGTCCATCCTGGCGCTGCAAAAGCAGCGCGACCCGCAGGCCGGCTTTGCCACCGATTTTTTGGATGTGCTGGAGCGCTTGTGTCCGCTGCTGGCGCAGCAGCCCGGCCTGAAAATCGTCACCAACGCCGGCGGCATGAACCCCACCGCTTGCGCCGCGAAGGCCCGCGCCATCCTCGACGAGCACGGTTTGCAAGCGCGGCGTATCGGCGTCGTCCGCGGCGATGATCTGCTGCCGCGCATCGATGAACTGCTGGCGGCCGGCCAACCGCTACTGAACCTGGACACGGGGCAACCGCTGGCCACCGTGCGGCCGCGGCTGGTGAGCGCCAACGCCTACCTCGGCTCGGAGCCGATCGCGGCGGCGCTGCGGGGCGGCGCTGCCATCGTCATCACGGGGCGGGTGGCGGACGCGGCACTGACCGTCGGGCCGCTGGCGCACGAGTTCGGCTGGTCGTGGCAGGACTGGGACCGGCTCAGCGCCGCGTCGGTGGCGGGGCACCTGATCGAGTGCGGCGCCCAGGCGACCGGCGGCCTCTGGTGTAACTGGCAGGAGGCGCCGGACCTGGCGAACGTCGGCTATCCGATCGCGGAGGTGGACGACACCGGCGCCATGCGCATCACCAAGCCGGCGGGCAGCGGCGGTGCGGTCAACGTCGAGACGGTGGCGGAGCAACTGCTGTACGAGGTCGGCGATCCGGCCGCGTACTTGACGCCGGACGTGACCGCCGATTTCACGTCCGTGACGCTGCGCCAGGAGGGGCCGGAGGTTGTCGCCATCAGCGGTGCGAAGGGCCGGCCGGCGACGGACACGTACAAGGTGTCGGCGGCGTACCGCGATGGCTACACCGCCAGCGGCACCCTGGTCATCGCCGGCCCCGACGCGCCGGCCAAGGCCCGCCGCTGCGGCGAGATGATTCTGGAGCGCCTGCGCCGCGCCGGCGTCGAGGTGGAGCAACGTTTGATCGAGTGTCTGGGGACGGGCGACAGCGTGCCAGGCGTGCTGCCGCGGGCGGTGCCGCCGGAGGTGGTGCTGCGTGTGGCGGTGCGCGACAGCCGGCACGCGGCGGTGGAGCGCTTCAGCAAGGAGTTTGCGCCGCTGGTCACGTCGGGGCCGCCGGGGGTGACGGGCTACACGACGGGGCGGCCACAGGTGCGCGAGGTGTTCGCGTACTGGCCGGCGCTGCTGGCCAAGGCCGCGGTGACGCCGGTGGTAGAATGATGTGAAGCTGCTCCTGCGAGCGTCTCTCAAAGCCTTCCCGCTTTTGAAACGGAATTGGCCGGGCTTGACGTGGACCAGACGGAGGCACGTTTCCGCACGAGGTATGTCGAGGAACAGCAGGCCGTTGAACGGCTTACTAACCTGGGGAGGGCACGGATCGGGAAAGGCGCCGCAGACAATCTGAAACTGGTGAAGGACGTAGCCGAAAGCGGGCTTGAGAAAATACTTCGACGGCGACGGCAATCCTCCCGTGAAGAAACCTGGGAACTCGTGCGAGAATTCATCCTGTACGGTGCGAAAGCCGTTTTGTTGACTGGGTCGCAACGCGGCGGCGACTTCTTGAACAATCAACTCCGCGGCCAGTGGGCCGAACGAGTTGCCCTGTCCATGTCCGTTGAGGGCTTACACTTTGTCGAATTCGGCCCGTCCGGGGCGGCAATGCCGGGGGAGCAAGATCACCGAAAGGTAATTATGACTTTCAAGGAGATTCAACTTCTCGAAGGCAAGCGACCCGACCTGCTGGCTTTTGACCAGTCCGTTTGGCGCAGCTTGGCTGAAGCCGAGCGCAATCTGGTCACGACGTGGCCGCAGAGGCGGCTCGAACGGGCGGATGAGGCGGTGATTAAGAAAGCTCGATGCGGCGTCGAGGTAAAAAATAGTACCTGGCATTACCAGACGCGCCGAGAAGCCGGTGGTGGGCCGCTGTCCACTACGGTGAAGCAGGAAGAGGTTTCTGAGATCCAGAACTGGGCAAACAAGACGGGGTTGCCCGTCCTGTTTGTGCAGATTCTATTCGATGAACTATACTGCATGAGTTTCCGACGGATGACGGCTGCAATGCAGCGCGGGTATTTGTACGAGCAGGGAGACTACGAACGGGACAAGCAGACCGGGGCAGGGGGGAAAATCTATCACAAGTTTTACATCACCCCTCCGCGGCACCTTTGCGGCAGGGTCATTTTTCCCTCCGAGTCAACTGCCGACGTTCGCATTCTGCACGACGGCAACGTCATCCCCTACATCCTCCTCAAGCCAGCGAAGGCTGTTGACGTCCGCTCTGCGGTGGTGCTTGGCGAAATCGCTTACGTCGAGCCAGCTACGCCCCCTGCGACTCCGCCGACCCCGTCCCCTTGATGTCCCGAACGCTGACGGTGCCCGCTTGCTGAAGTTGAATCACCCGGGCGCGGGAGGCGCCATTCCGACGCTGTTCTTTCCTGGTGTAGTTGATGGCGATGGCGAACTCGGCAGGTAAGGGGGCGGAAACAGGCTTTTGCCTGCCACGCGGCGCCAACAGGGCTTGCCGCAAGCACCGACCGAGCACCTCGCCAAAAACCACAGGCACGGCGTTGCCGATTTGCCGGAACTGACTGGCCCGGCCGCCGACAAACTGCCACGCTGCGGGAAACCCCTGCAGGGCCGCACACTCCCGCCAGGTTAAGCGTCGGAACGCCCCGTCCGGAAGGCGAACCCAGTCCTGGCTCGCCGAGGCGGTGACGGTTCGCGCGGGCAGCGACAAATCGGCGATGAAGGTCCCCTGCCTGTACCCCCAATGACCTCCGGGCCGGGTGGTTTCCCTGGCCCCGGCGCTGCGCAGCCCGGTACCCTCGGAGAGGGCCTGTAGCTGAACGGCCAGCGTTGCTGAGGGACGAACCACGTCTGCCGGTGCTGGTTCCGGCTGGGAGGCCAGGAAGTCGCGCAAACAAACCCAGGGCCGCCGCGGATCAAACAGGCTCGGTTCGGGGTGTTCGGCATGGGTGGGTTCGGGGAACGGCGGGACGGCCACGTCCCGCGCGGCCATCATGAAGCAGCGGACGCGGCGCTGGGGACAACCGTAGTCCGCGGCGTTGAGCAGGGCGAACCGAGTGGCGTAACCGATCCCTTCAAAAGCCTGCTTGACCATGAACAGGGCCTCGCCTGGTTCGCCCCGCAGCCCGCGCGCTGTGACCAGTCCGCGGACGTTCTCGAAGAGGATCAACCGCGGCTGGAGCAAGCCGGCCAAGCGAACGAAGTATTCAAACAACCGGCCACGGGGGTCGGTGACGGAGCGTAAATCGCCTGAACTGCTGAACGGCTGGCAAGGCGGCCCACCCGCCATTAAATCGGGTGTCCAGCGGCTGCCCACTCCTGCCGGCCGCAAGTCTTCCGGATTGATTTGCTCGACGTACCTGGGAACAATTGTCATGTGCTCGAGGTATCTTCGCCTTCCCAGGCCCGGAATGGGAATTTTCGCCTCTCGGTTGCCCACCAGAGTGGCGACGCAATCCTCGTTGCATTCGGCCGCGGCGACCGTCAGAAACCCGGCCTGTTCCAGTCCCACGTCCAGGCCGCCGGCTCCCGTGAAGAGTGAGACGACGGTCGGTCTGGCATCACCCCTCATAATTCCCTCTCACCCGCAAGTTCACCGGGTTGATTGACCGCCTCTCAGCATACCATGTCGAGAACGCTTTCAAGACAGAGCAGGCTCGTCAGGGTTAGCAATAGCTCCAGGAATCCACCTCGGAAAGCGATTTCTTCGCTACTTTTCATTCCTTTGCCAGCCGGCGCCCCGGCCCAGCGTTTCCCTACAATACCCCCCAGGTGCCGGGAGTGGCCCGGCCCGCCGTCCTGACGACGAAGGAGAATGCCATGAAGGCGACCGACGCGGTCAAGCTCGCCCTGACCTCCACGCGCGAACTGTGCAACTGGTATCTCAGCGACCTGTCCGACGCCGACCTGCTCATGCGGCCGGTCCCCACGGCGAACCACATCGCCTGGCAGATGGGCCACCTCATCAGCTCCGAGGCGCACCTCGTCCACGAGGAACTGCCAACCGCGCCCTTCCCCGAACTGCCCGCCGGCTTCAACGACCGCCACGCCAACCAGAACGCCGGCGTCGAAGCCACCCAGGGCTTTGGCACCAAGGCGGAGTACCTCGCTCTGTTCACCCGCACCCGGGACGCCACCATCGCCGCCCTGGAGAAACTCAGCGACGCCGACCTCGACCGGCCCACCAAGGGGGGCATGGCCAAGTTCGCGCCGAACCTCGGTGCGCTGTTCCAGCTGCTGGCCAACCATACCCTCATGCACGCCGGCCAGTTCTCCGTCGTCCGCCGCAAACTCGGCAAGCCGGTGTTGTTCTGAGCACCATCATCGCTGGCGGCGTAGCGACAGGACGCTGCGCCGCCAGCGGCAGCCCTGAAAGCGCTCTTGGCAACACTCGCACCTGCCCGTTACAATGGTGGAGGTATTACGAAGTATTCCCCGCCAGCGAGGTGCGAACATGGTGGAGCGGCGCGAAGACCACGGCCAATCTTCCGATCCGGTGCTTGCCAAGGGGCGTGGTCGGATTGTAACGGTGGTGTTGGCGCTGGCGGTGGGCGTGGCGCTGGGGCTGGGCGGCTGCGGCAAGGCGGAGGATCCGTGGGAAAAAGTGCCCGGCGGTGAGCCGCGGGTGCTGGTTTCCTTTCCGCCGCTGTACTGCTTCGCCAAGAGTGTCGCCGGCGACGAGGTGGCGGTGCTCAGCCTGCTGACCACCGTGGGGCCGCACGACCACCAGCCGGACAACAAGGACGCCCTGGCGGTGCGCAAGGCTCGCATCTATTTCGCCAATGGCCTGACCCTGGACGACTCGCTCACCAAGTTGATCGCCAGCGCCGCCGACCCGTCGCTCAGGTCGGTGGCGGTCGGCAACCTCGGCGTGCCGAGCGACAACCGCATCCGCACCGGCGAAATCAAGCACGGCAACCACACGCACCCGGCCGGCGCCGATCCGCACGTCTGGCTCGGCATCGACGAGGCCGTCGGCATGGTCAACGTTATCCGCGACACCCTCAAGGAGGTGGACCCGCCGCGCGCCGACGGCTACGACCGGCGCGCCGCCGCCTACGTCGAGCGGCTGAAAAAGCTGCACGCCGACGGCCTGGCCCTGCTGAAGGACAAAAAGAATCGCAACCTGGTCACCAACCATGAGTCGCTCGCCTACTTCGCGCGGTCGTTCCAGTTGAACATCGTCGGTTACATCCAGACGCAGCCGGGTGTCAGCGTGGACGGCAAGCACCTGGCGGAACTGGTGGACCTCTGCCAGAAGCGCGACGTTGGCGTCATCGCCGTGGAGCCGCAGTACAACCGCGCTTCCGCCGACCAGCTGCGCGACGAACTCAAGCGCAACAGCGTGGACGCAGCGGTCATCGAGATCGACCCGATAGAAACCGCAGAGCCCGACGAGCTGGACGCGGGTTACTACGAACGTGTGATGCGTCGGAACGTGGAAACCCTGGCGAAACACTTGAAATGACCGATGCACTGGTGAGCCTGTCCCATGTGGGCGTGCGCCTGGGCGGCAAGGACGTTCTGCATGACCTGACCACGAACGTGCCGCGCGGCCGCATTACCGCCGTGATGGGTTTGAACGGCTCCGGCAAGACCACGCTGCTGCGCGCGGTCCTGAAGGAAATCCTGTACACCGGGGATATTCGCTTCCACTGCGGTCACGACCACCGGCGGCCGGCGCCGCAGCACGTCGGCTATGTGCCGCAGAAATTGACCATTGACGCCAACCTGCCGCTGACGGTGCGCGATCTGATGGCCCTGGCGCTGCAGCGGCGGCCGCTGTTTCTGGGCGTCAGCCGTCGGGTCGAGCGCACCATGCTCCACATCCTGACGGGCGTCGGCGTTCCGAAGCCGGCGCAGATGCTGGACAGCCCGGTCGCCAAAATTTCCGGCGGTGAGCTGCAGCGCGTGCTCATGGGGCTGGCGCTTCACCCGCAGCCGGAACTGCTGCTGCTGGACGAGCCCGCGGCTGGCATCGATTTCAAGGACCAGGAGAAATTTTACCAGCTGATCCGGCGCGTCAACCAGGAGCACGGCGTCACGATCCTGCTGGTGTCGCATGACGTGAGCGTGGTGAGCAAGCTGGTGCATCATGTCATTTGCCTGAGCGACGGGCGCTGTCAGTGCGAGGGGCCGCCGCAGGAGACGTTGACCGACGCCATGCGGGCGCGGATCTTCGGCGGTGACATGGGGTTATACGTCCACGACCACGCGCACGGCGCCGCGGTGACGAAAAACGATTAGCGGCCGCCGGGCCAAACGAGAACCCGTTTACGTTTCGCGCGGACTCGGCGAAACGTAAACGGGTTCTGGTGTTGTGCGACGACGGCGCACCGTTAACTGACAGTCTGGGTGGCCTCGGACAGCGGCGGCCATTCTTTTTCGAGGCCCTCATCCTCAATCTGACGCAGTTGCGCGTCGGTGATTTCAAACTTCTCGGTGACGAGTTGGTACGACTTACGCACGTTGCCGACGGTGTCCTGGGTGGTCACCAACGTGTGAAAGATTTCCTGGCGTTGCTGAGATGTCAAACGTTTGGCCCGCACGATGGTTCTCCTTCGGAAGTGAACTGGCGCCAGGGTGGGGTCACCCGGGAGCGCAACCTCGGCACAATCCTTGTGGATGGTTTCCGCAGAATCGAGTTCCAGGGGAGTGGTGGATTGCTCAGAGGTGGGTCTGAGGAATCGGCAGTCGCGTATATTCCCGCGACGCCACTCTGGCCACACAGGGCACCTGGAGGGAAAGGCGACTCCTCCCTTACCGCGGAGGTGGATTCTCACACCTCACGTTTTTAAGTATACTCAAACCCGCGACGGAACGTATGCAAAAATCCGGGAATTTTCCGTGCAGGTCGCCGGTGCAGCCTGTACCTTGGGCAAATCAGCCGTTGGTGGTGGTGGCACCGCTCGCGTGCCGAGGTTCGCCCCCGGAAAAGGAACGAAGATCATGCAACGCACGTTTGTCTGCCTGGGCCTGGCGCTGGCCGCCTGGGCCCTGTCGGCCGCGCCCGTCACCTCCGACCCCGCCGCGCAACCCCCTGCCGGCAAAGACACCTGGGCGCCGCGGGTGCAGCGCATCAACCAGATCATCGATAAGGAACTGCCCGCCCTGGAGCAGCTGTACAAGCAGCTGCACGCCAACCCCGAACTGGCCTTTGAGGAGACGAAGACGGCAGCCCGGCTGGCGAAGGAGCTGAAGGCCCTCGGCTTCGAGGTGACGACCGGCGTCGGCGGCACCGGGGTCGTCGGCGTGCTCAAGAACGGCAAGGGGCCGACGGTGCTGGTGCGCACGGACATGGACGCACTGCCGGTGACGGAGACGACAGGGCTGTCGTATGCCAGCAAGCGGCGGCAGCGCGACAAGGAAGGCAAGGACGTGGGCCTGATGCACGCCTGCGGCCACGACATGCACATGACCTGCTGGGTGGGCACGGCCCGCACGTTGGTGGCGCTGAAGCAGCAGTGGCGCGGCACCCTGGTGTTCATCGGTCAGCCGGCGGAGGAGGTCGGTGGCGGGGCGCGGCGGATGCTCAAGGACGGTCTGTTCGAGCGCTTCCCACGGCCGGACTTCTGCCTGGCGCTGCACTGCGACGGCCGCCATGCTCACGGCCAGCTGTCGTACTCCGAGGGGCTGCTCATGGCCAACGTCGATACCATCGACATCACCGTCAAGGGCAAGGGCGGCCACGGCTCGGCGCCGCACACGACCATTGACCCCATCGTGCTGGCGGCCAAAATCATCCTCGATTTGCAGACCATCGTGAGCCGTGAGGTCAACCCGACCGAGTCCGCGGTGGTGACGGTCGGCTCGATCCACGGCGGCACCAAGCACAACATTATCGGCAGTGAGGTAAAGTTGCAGCTGACGGTGCGCACGCTCAAGGACTCCGTGCGCAAGCAGGTGCTGGACGCGATCGTGCGCATCACCAGGGCGGCGGCGGTCGGGGCGCGGGCGCCGGAGCCGGCGATCAAGCTCAACCTGGACGACTACACGCCAGCGGTGTTCAACAACGCGGCGCTGGCAAAGAAGACAACCGCGGTGTTTCGCGAGGTGTTCGGCAAGGACCGCGTTCACGAACAGGGGCCGGTGATGGGCGGTGAGGACTTTGGGTTGCTCGGCCGGGCGGGCGTGCCGATCTTCTTTTACTTCCTGGGCACGGTGGCGCCGGAGAAGGTCGCGGCGGCGGCGAAGGGTGGCGAACCGCTGCCATCGTTGCACTCGGACAAGTATTATCCGGTGTACGAGCCGTCAATCCGCACCGGCGTGCTGAGCATGAGCGTGGCGGTGCTGAATTTGCTGGACCGCAAGGAACCGTGAGGGTAGGGGCTCTGTTACTCGTTCCGCCGCTGGCGGCCAGGCCGCCAGCGGCGGGACGATGCGGAGGCGCGTCAACCCGCTTTTTCCACCGCTGGCGTCTTCGCGCTCTGCGTCCCTCCTGCCGCCGCCTGTTAAAATAACTGCACCACGAACCTGGCGCCCGGAATGGATGTGTCCCGCGAACGGGATTTCGTCGTGGGCTGGTGCAGTCCCCACACGCGCAGCGAGGGTTCGCCATGAACCGCAGTATCCTGATCCAGCTCACCATCCCGGCGGTGGTGGGTGGCCTGCTCATCTCCAGCCTGTGCCTGGTCGGCGCCTGGCACGTGCAGCAGCTGCAGCAGAACCTCGTCGATATCCTGGCCGAAAACGTCGCCAGCATGCGCGCCGCCCAGCAGCTGGAGGTGAGCGTCCGCCGGCTCCGCTTCCACTGCCTCTTCTACCTGATCGACCCCAACCCCGAGTCGCTGGAGGCCATCCACGCTGACCAGCTGGCCTTCGAACACTGGCTCCGCCGCGCCGACGAGTTGGGCACCACGGCGGAGGAGCGCGACTACGTCCGAAACATGCGCGCGGGCTACGAGCGTTACCTGCGCGAGTTCGAGCAACTCCGCAAGGAGCTGGACCGCACCGGGCTGCGCCGCGACTTCCGCAGGTTGGCCGCCGACGAGGATCCCATCCGCCATGTCATCGACCCGTCCCGGGAATACCAGCGCGTCAACGAGGAGTTGATGAGCCACACCGCCCAGGAGAGCAACCGCATTGGTCAGCAGCTTCGCCTGGCGATGTTCCTGCTTGGCGTGGGCGGCCCGCTCGGCGGTCTGCTGGGCGGCTACGGCATCGCCCTGGGGCTGCGCCGCCGCCTGCACCGCCTCAGCGTCCGCATCCACGATGTCACCAGCCGGCTCGACCAGGACGTGGCCACCGTCAGCCTGAGTCCCGACGGCGACCTGGGCAATCTCGACCGTCAGTTGCAGCACGTCGTTCAGCTGGTCAGCGACGTGACCGACCGCGCCCAGCGCCAGCAGCGCGACCTGCTCCGCGCCCAGCAACTGGCCGCCGTCGGCCAGCTCGCCGCCAGCGTGGCCCACGAGATCCGCAACCCGCTCACCTCCATCAAGCTGCTGGTCGAGGCGGCCCTGCGCGATCAGAAGCCGCGGCCGTTCACCCCCGAGAACCTCAAGGTGGTCCACGCCGAAATCCTCCGTCTGGAACAGACCGTGCAGCACTTCCTCGACCTGGCCCGGCCGCCGGCCCTGCAGCGCCGGCCCGACGACCTGCGCGAGGTCGTCGCCCGGGCGGTCGAACTGGTCCACGGCCGCGCCCGCCAGCAGCACGTGGAGGTGGCCGTCCATTGCCCCGACGCCGCGGTGACCGGCGCGGTGGACGCCAATCAGCTGTGTACGGTCCTGGTCAACCTCTTCCTGAACGCGCTGGACGCCATGCCGGGTGGCGGCCGTCTGGAGGTGTGTCTGGAGCCGGTGCCGGCCGGCGCCCGCGTCACGGTGACCGACACCGGCCCCGGCATCAGCCCGGCGATGGCCGGCCGGCTGTTCACGCCGTTCGCCAGCACCAAACCGACTGGCAGCGGCCTGGGCCTGAGCGTGTCGCGCCGCATCGTCGAGGAACACGGCGGCCGCATCACCGCCGCCGACCGCCCGACCAGCGGCGCCTGTTTCATTATCACCCTGCCCGCGCCCGTGACCGAGGAACGCCATGTCAACCTTGCTGGTCATTGACGATGAGGAGAGCGTCCGTTACTCCTTCCGCTACGTCTTCGAGGAGGACGGCGTGCAGGTGCTGACCGCGGGCACCGGGGCCGAGGGCCTGGAACTGGTCCGCGCCCACAGCCCGGACGTCGTGGTGCTGGACATCCAGCTGCCGGATCGCTCCGGCCTGGAGGTCTTCCAGGATCTGCAGGCGCTGGACTGCAAGCGGCCGGTGATCTTCATCACGGCACACGGCACCACCGAGACGGCCATCGAGGCCATGAAGCAGGGTGCCTTCGACTACCTGGTCAAGCCCGTGGATCTCGACCGCCTGAGCCAGCTCCTGGCCCGCGCTTTCGAGGCGGCCCGGCTGATGCGGGTGCCGGCGCTGCTGCCGGTCGAGGAGCGCGGCGACCGCATCGTTGGCCACAGTCCGGTCATGCAGGAGATGTGCAAGGCCATTGGCCGCGTGGCGCCGCAGGATGTGAACGTGCTCATCCTGGGCGAGAGTGGCACCGGCAAGGAACTGGTCGCCCGCGCTCTGTACCACCATAGCCGCCGCGCCGACCGGCCCTTCCTGGCGATCAACTGTGCCGCCATCCCCGAGGCGCTGCTGGAGAGCGAACTGTTCGGCCACGAGCAGGGAGCGTTCACCGGCGCCAGCCGCCGCCGCATCGGTAAGTTCGAGCAGTGCGACGGCGGCACGCTGTTCCTCGACGAGATCGGTGACATGGTGCCGGCACTGCAAGCGAAGATTCTGCGCGTGCTGCAGGAGCAGCGCTTCGAGCGGCTGGGCGGCAACGAGGTCGTGCAGACGCACGTGCGCGTGTTGGCGGCCACCAACCAGTCGCTGGAAGAGGCCGTGGCGGCGAGCCGGTTCCGCAACGATCTGTATTACCGGCTCAAGGGCGTGACCATCCGCGTGCCGCCGCTGCGCGAGCGCCTGGAGGACGTGCCCCAGCTGGCGGAGTATTTTCTGTTCCGATTCCAGCGCGACCTGGGCATGGACCTGCGCAGCTTCGCGCCGGAGGCGCTGGAGCTACTCCAGGCGTATCCCTGGCCCGGCAACGTCCGCGAATTGCAGGGGGTGGTGCGCGAGGCCATGTTCCGCGCCAGCGGGCATGTGGTGCTGGCGGAGTTCTTGCCACCGGAGTTGCACCAGCCGAAGCCCGTCGGCCCCGGCCCCGCCGCTCCTGCCGCCCTGGGCTTCGACCTGATCGGCCTGGTTGAAGGGTTGCTCGCGCGCGGCGAGAAGGACATTTACTCCCAAATGGTAGCGGCTCTCGACCGGCTGGTGCTGCCCCGGGTGCTGCGGCACACTCAGGGCCACCAGACGCAGGCGAGCGAGCGGCTCGGCCTCAGCCGCAACACGCTGCGGCAGAAGTTAAGGGGCCTCGGCCTGGCCGTGGACCGGGTGTTGACCGAAAGCGCCAGTGAGGACACGACCGGCGAGGGGTAATCCGGATCAGACCCAGGCCACTTGCTAGACCTGACCAGAATATGCCCGAACCGAAGAGCCTGGTGAGGATATTTTTTCACCCGCAATGGTCATTCCTTCATCGAATGGGAAAAAAGTGACCGTTTCCCCGGCTGTTCCAGAGTCAATCATTTCGGTGGCAAACTGGTCATTCGCCTTATCACCAATCTCATTAATAACTTGTGAGGACAAGTTTTTTTGAGTGGTCGTGGCACATTGATTGCTCAGGTTCTCACAACTTTCATTAATTCTTTCTAACTGGGTGTTAATCCTCCTCTCATCAAAAAGAGGACCTGTCCGGGGTGCTGCCTCCGACAAGGGTTGCGGTTCCCCTGAGCGACTGTCCGCGGTGCGCTTCGCGGACGGCCACGCTGAGATTGCGTCCGTTCAACTGAGTTGGCACAGGCTAAAGCCTGCGGCTGTGGGGCAATAAAGGACCGCACCCTTTCGTCGCAGGTCGGTGCAGGCGCAGGTTCCGACCTGCGGCCGCGGAGCACAAAGGACCGCACCCTTTCGTCAACCGCAGGCTCCAGTAGCCGCAGACTTTAGCCTGTGCCCGGTTCGGGGCCGACGCTGGAAACCAACCGCGAACACGCACTCCGTGTGCGTGTTGACGATTGTCAAAACCCCACACCATCCGTGCATCGGCCGCGGACGGCCCGTACGTCGTCCGCCGGTTGTTTTATTCATCCTGTTCAAGGGAGGTTCTCATGCTGCGCCGCCGAGTTTCTCAGAACCGTGCGTTTACCTTGATTGAGTTGCTGGTGGTGATCGCCATCATTGCGATTCTGATCGGGCTGCTCCTGCCCGCCGTCCAGAAGGTCCGGGAAGCTGCGGCCCGGACCCAGACGATCAACTTCCTGACCCAACTGGGCAAGGCGACCCACAACTTCGCCGGCACCTACGGCACCAAGCTGCCCTACAACGGCACGCCGATCAACAGTATGCCGCTCAACGGCAAGAGCGTCAGCATCTTCTACCACCTGTTGCCGTTCGTGGAGCAGCAGAATACCTACAATCTGGGCCTGCTCACCGTGCCCGTGCCAGCGTACTCCACGCCGCAGGACTTCACCGCCTCCGGCACCGGCCTGACCACTACCAACCTCGGCATCGTCAGCTTCGCGGGCAACGCGGCCCTGTTCAACAGCGGCACCGTCCAGCGCCTGCCCGCCGGCTTCCAGCCGGCCGGCACCTCCAATGTCGTCATGTTCGGCACCGTCTGGGCCGTTTGTGGCAGCACGCAGCGGGCCTGGAGCACGCTGTCCGCGTTCACGGCCGTGGGCACCAACAGCCTGGTGAACGGCACCGTCACCTGTTACCAGAGTTCCAACACCGCCTACACAATTGTCACCGCCGCCGCCATTACTCCGAACGTGCGGGTGATGCTGCCGCAGGCCAGCAACACGCCGACCGCCTCGTGCAGCCCGACAATGTTGCAGGCGTTCAGCGCCGGCGCCGCGAACGTGACCATGGGCGACGGTAGCGTCCGCAGCGTCACTTCCTCGGTGACCCAGTTCACCTGGTCGGTGGTCAACAGCCCGCGGTCCACCGTGCCGCCACCCTCCAACTGGATCGAGTAAGGAGGCACGGAGCAAGCAATACCAGAACCCGATGACTCAGTTCGCGCGGCCCGCGCGAACCGAGCCATCGGGTTCTGGTTATTCGGCAACCGCCTTGATGATGACCTGAAAGCCGAAGTCCTTCTTGATGGCTCCGTGGAAGGGCTCCCAGTAGCTGATCCAGAGCGGGTCCAGCGCCGGGTCCGGGGCGAACTCGGCCGACGCCGCCTTGCAGGGCAGCAGACAGTGCGGGTGGCGCACCGCCACGTGAAACACCTGGTGCAGCGTGAACTTGCCCGGCAGCACCGGTATCACGACCGGCCCTTGCTGGTCGTTGACCGACAGGCTCTGGCCCTGGCTCACCGCATGGGCCGGCGCCGGCAGCGTGGCCAGCGCCACCGGGCCGCTGCTGACGGTGACGCTGCCGAACTCCTCGGCGACACCGCGGCTGTGCGGTTGGCTGCGCAGCAGGCCGATCACCCGCGCCGCCATCACCAGCTTGAGTTTTCTGCCCTCCGGCTTCTCAAGGCCGACCGCGAAGCACTGTGTCAGGTCGAAGTCCTGGGCGGCGATGGAATCCTTGCAGGGGTGGGCGCCAGCCACCGCGACGCCGGTCATGGTGACGATGAGCGTGTCCGGGGCGGCAATGACCACGTCGATGTTGCCGCCGCCGGTGTGGTTGAAGCCGTGGCGCGTCGGCACCACCTGACTCTGCCGCTCGAACAGCGAAATGGTCGGCCCGGGCGCGGCGGCCGGCGGTTGGGCCTGGACACTCCCCAGCGGCAGCGCCAGGGCAAATGCCAGGGCCAGGTATCGTTTCATATCCCATTCCTCCTGAATTCGGCAGTCGGGGATGGCGGCGCGTTGAAGGCGGGCGGCCGGGCGCGCCGCTTCGGCGCCTGGGGGGCTTCCGCGCCTCGGCCAGCGCATCGGGGGGCGATTCCTGTGGCGCGATTGGCGGTTGGGTATAGTGATGATCGGCACTTCGGATTTGCCGATTCAGCAAACTTGACCGGATCGTGCGTCGGCAACGCCGGTTTGCAAAATGCAATCTCCGGACGTGCAAAATGCCGGGTTCTGCTCGCTTTGGTCAAGCACTGATAAACCTGCTGACGTGCAAGTGTCTGCCTGGGGGCGGGTTATGACCGACTCGCCTGGACGGCATGTTGCTTGCATAAAGGCGGGCGGTCTTCCCAATGGAGGGAAGGAGAGAGCGTCCCGTCCGAGGAGAATCGTGGCGGTTGGGCGACGCCTGAGGATCCGAGGGCGGGACGTTTTTTTCCTGGCGTGATGTGGTCACCCCTGCTCCGCTGGCCGCTGCACCGCCTTGGTCGCGGCATTGATCTGACCATTGCCACCCTCGGTGTGCGGCACCGGCACGTGCAGGCCGGATAGTTTCGTCGCCGCCTCCTTGCGCTTCTGCTCCAGGAACATCATGAACTCGGCCTGTTCCAGCGTCGTCTTGTGGAAGATGAACGTCCAGAACGGGAAGCTGAAGGTGAAGTAGGTGATCGCCGTGCCGATCATGCGCGCCAGGAAGGGTAGCGCCCAGTGCCGGTCCTCGCTGAAGCCCAATTCCGTCACCAGGAGGTGGAACAGCAGGATGTTGATGACGAACGCCCAGGTCTCCACGTAGAGGAAGCGCAGCCCCTGGCGGACGACCTGCTTGGAGTGGTCCTCGAAGGCGAAATACTTGTTGCCGAAGAACATGAACACCAGCCCGGGGATCAGGCTGGGGATGTTGGCGATCTTCTCGGGCACGTGGAACACCAGCATGAGCACGCCCAGGGTGCTCAGGTCGCAGGCCGTGGCCAGCACGCCGACCAGGCTGCTGCGCATCAAGATCCAGAGCTTTTCCCGCAGTGGAAGTTGGCTGCTGTCTGCCATCCCGGTGTCATCCTAAATAGGAGGTAGCCCTGCGCAGCGGGCGGATGTCGGTTTCGTGGGGGGTATTATATGAGCATAGGTCAGAAGTCAGAAGTCAGAAGTCAGCGCCAGGCCGAAAGCGGCAGAAAAGACAGATTGACTCCTGACTCCTGACTTCTGACTCAGCGTTTGATGACGCAGACGACGCGGAAGCCGTTGTCGTGGAAACTGCTGGTGGGCGGATTGCTAATGCGATAGGCCGCCCGGCACTCCGTCGGGGTGCTCAGGAAGGAGCCGCCGTGGTGGACGCGGCTGGTGCCGTTGGCCGGGCCGGGCGGGTCCTGCTTCGGACTCTGGTTGTAGTAGTTGGCGTCGTACCAGTCCTCGCACCACTCCCAGACGTTGCCGTGCATGTCATACAGCCCCCAGGCGTTCGCTTTGTACGAGCCGACCTTTGTCGGCCGGCCCAGGCCGCTCATGGAGATGTTGGCGTCGGTGCCGGTGAGGTTGGCGCCGGTCAGGTACGGCTCCTTGCGGCCCGCCCGACAAGCGTATTCCCACTCCGCCTCGGTCGGCAGCCGGTAGACGCGGCGCGCCTGCTTCTCCGCCGGCAGCTCCGACAGCCGTTCGCAAAAAGCCCTGGCGTCCTGCCAGGTGACCTTCTCGACCGGCCATTCGTTGGTGTTCATACCGTTGAGGTTGCGGTGCTGGCTGGGATTGTTGCCCATGACTTTTTCGTACTGGGCCTGGGTGACCTCGTGAGCGCCCATGAAGAACGGCCGGGTGATCGCCACCTCGTGCTGCGGCCCCTCATCAACACGGAAGCCCGGCTCGGTGTTGGCCGCCCCCATCAGGAACTTGCCGGCCGGAATCGGCACCAACCGCATGCCCACCGAGTTGGTCAGCACGCCCATCTGCTTCGCCAGTTCCGCCTCGAGCTGCTTGCCCAGCTCCTCGTGCCGCTTGGCCACGCGCAGCCTGGTCACTCCCGTCAGCCTGCGGCAGCGCCTTGTCATACCAGTAATACGCCCGCCGCTGCAACTGGCGCTGCGGCAGTTGCTTCTGCTCGCCGGCCACCCGGTCCCAGGCGTCGGCGAGGGCCACCTGCTGCTTGACATCCTTCGGCCCGGCCAGATCCTTGGCGGCCAGCGCTTTCAACGTGGCGTCCGTGCCGCGAGTCAGCAACGGCAGACCACGGTCGAAGTTGCCCTTGATGACAACCAGGTAACGGCCCAGTTCCAGGTTGGCCTCGGCGTCGTTCTTGTCCTTCTTGAGCCGGTCCACGAACGGCGCCATCCGGCCGAACTCCTTGCGGGCGGCCTCGACCTCGGTGGCGCGTTTCTTGATGCGGCCCGCCAGTGCGATCTGCCCCTCCTTGACGTGGACGGTTGCCTTCTCCGCTGCGGCCACGACCGCCGCTGCCGGAGCGTAGTTGTCCTGGGCAATCATCTCGTCCATGAAGATGAACGCCGCCTCAATCAGCGTCAGTGCCTCCTCGGACGATTTGACGTGATCCCCGGCCGTCGCCAGCGTCGCGCCCTTGAGGTCCACGGCATCCACCCGGTAGCGTTTCGCCAGTTCGGTGAGGGCTTCCAGGGCGAGGTGGACATTGCCGGCGCGGGCCGCCAGCTGGCGGGCGTGCGTGTAAGCCACGAATTGCAGGGCCGGGTCGTCTGTGGTCGCCCGGGCCTCGTCCAGCAGGGAGAGCGCCAGGGCGGTCGCGGCCGCGGGGTCGTCCCTGGCCTTGTCGTACTTCGCCTTGAACAGGTTGCGGATGAGTGTTTCCGCCTTGCCCTGGGCAGCCTTGTCGGGCTCGGCGGCGCGCTCCTGCGGGGCCGCGTTGCCCTGGGCGAGCGCCCACAGACCGGGGCCGAGCAGCAGAACCGCCCCCAGCAACAGGAGCGGGACACGGGACGGACGCGGGCGGAGATGTTCATCGGGCTGCATGATTACCTCGTCGAGGGCGGAACGCGACGGCGACTCTCACGTCCGATGTTACCCCACCGAGGGACGGTTGCAAGGGTTTTTCCAGCGCGAAGCGGTGCCTACACCGGCGCCGGGCTGGCCGCGTCCGACGTCGCCTGGCCCTGCTGCCGGCGGCGCTCGCGCTCGGCGATCTCCTCCGGGAACAGCGACCGCACCTTGCGTTTGGCGATGCGATCCGCCAGACGCGGCAAGAAGCGGCTGACCAGCACCATCAGCTTGCCTTTCAGCGTCAGGCAGATTTCGTGCTTGCCTTTCTCGATGGCCCGCAGCGTCGCTGCCGCCACGTCCTCGGAGGTCATGCCGCGCAGGTGGTCGAGCTGCACCTTCGCCTTCTGTTCCAGCATGTTTTTGGAAAAGTTGGTCTGCGTCAGCCCCGGGCAGACAACGATCACATCCACGCCATCCTTGGCCAGCTCCGCCCGCAGCGCTTCGCTGAAGCCCTGCACCGCGAACTTGCTCGCCGAGTATTCGCTCCGCGCCGGGATGCCACGCTTGCCCGCAATCGACGAAATGTTAACCACCGCCGGCCTGGTGCCGCGCTTCAGCAGCGGCAGGAAGATGCGCGTCGTCTCGGTCAGACCGAAGAAGTTGACTTCCATGATCGTGCGCAGCCGCTCGGCGCTCACGTCGGCGAAGTGGCCCGTGGCGCCGATGCCGGCGTTGTTGACGAGGATGTCGAGGCCGCCGAAGTGTCGCTCGGCCGCCTCGACCATGCGCCGCCGGTCGTCCGGACTGGTCACGTCGGCGACGACGGTTTCGAGGACGCCGCCCGCGGCCTTCGCTTCGTCGGCCAGCTCGCGCAGCAGATCTTCTTGCCGCGCCGCCGCCAGGACGCGGCCGCCACGCCGCGCCGCCAGCAGCGCCAGCGCCCGGCCGATGCCCTGCGAGGCGCCCGTGATCAGAATGCGCCCCCCCTGAATGTTGCGACGCTGGCCCATGACGGCAATCTCCCCGTGGCGGTGTGACAGGTGACCGATTTTTACTTTATCCGGCGGCCGCGTTGCGTGGGAGTTGGACTTGCGGAAAACCTGGGAGAAATGGGCAAGGACGGGTGCAAGACCCGCATTGCAAGGGGATTGACGGGCGTAGCGGGGAAACCTCGTTTACGTTTCGCGCAGTTGCGCGTGCGCGAAACGTAAACGGCGTGCGGGAGGCCCCTACGTGGGTTAGCAGCAGTCGCAGTCCTTCGCGTGGGCCTTGAGTTTCTGCTGGCGCTCGTCCTCGTCGGCGGGCGTGGCGAAGTTGTCCTTGAGGATGTCCTTGAGCAGCAGCGAGCCGGTCCAGACGCCGAGCCAGCCGGCGACGGCGCTGGCCTCGCGATCCTGGGCGAACACCGCATCCGTGTGTTGCAGGCGCTCCGGGACGGCCATTTCGTGACCCGGTGAGTGGACGGGTTGCTCCACCACGATCACCGCCTGCTTTTGCTGGGCGTGGCTGAGGGCTGCCAGGGCTTCGATCATCTCTTCCACGGCTCCGCTCCTCATTCCAGGGGACGACGCTTCCATTACCATTCTATCCCAGCATAAGGCGTCAGTCGGCGCCTCGCCAGGCGGAATTTTCGATTTGTCATGGAACAATAGAAATGTCCGCATTTTGGGAACAATAAAAATGTCCGCTGTCACAGGGTTGTCACTTTTGCTTTTTGAACGGCTGCCGCCAGGGGTGATCTTCGGCTGGACCGCGGCGCCGCTTCGGGGTATCTTCCCCCGCGCCGTCGGGAGGATAGGGCTCCGCAGGAGTGCGACCCGAGCGCCCGCCGGTCGGCTGCATGCCAGTCGGCTCGGCCCCCTCACCCGGGGCCGGGCTTTCTTCTTCCCCATTGGCATCGGCCGCCAAGGCGTTAAACTCCGGGGGTCTGAGGGCAGAGCCCCCAGGGCGGCACCCCGCTGGGACCTCCCGGTACTTCAGATAGCGGCCGCCGAAGCGGATCGCCAGCTCCCCATCCAGCCGCAGTTCGATCACCACTTTGCCGCCGCGCTGCCCCGGGTAGATCGGCTTGAGCAACTGATAGCAGCGGTTGCGGAAGCGGATCGTGTAGTCGTTGGCGACCACGCGCTCCTCCTGGAGCGACAGGATCGCCGCCAGGTCGTGCGCCGGCCCCAGCGGCCGGTGCGCGTCGCCGACGTGCCGCGCCGCCTGGGTGAAGCGGCGGTTGTGCGCGGGCAACAGCCGCTCCAGCACCGCATTGGCCTGCGCAGGTGGTCACCCCCGCCAGGCGCAGTTCCTTGACCCACCGATCCTGGGCGGTGCCGAACGAGCGCTCGAGCCGCCCCTTGGCCTGCGGGCTGTGGGCGCGGATCAGGCCGATGCCCAGCTCGCGCAGCGCCCGGCCGAACTGGGTCTCGGCGTCCGGCAAGGCCTTGCCCTTGTCCTGGGGCGCGAAGATGCTGTGCCGGTCGGTGTACAACTCCAACGGCCGGCCGAACCGGCGCAGCCAGCGGCCCAGCAGGTCCAGGTGCGTCTCGGTCGTGGCCGCCGGGTAGAAGCGCGCCAGCACGCGGCTGGTGGCGTCGTCGATCAAGCTGATCAAGACCACCTCCTCGCCGCGCCCCTCGAGCCAGTCGTGGATCGAGGCGTCCATCTGGACCAGCTCGCCGAAGCAGGCGCGCCGAGGCCGGCGGCTGCGGTGTTGCTCGCGGCGGCGCTGGCGCTGCCACAGGCCGGCGGCCAGCAGCCAGCGGCGCAGCGTCTGCGGGCAGACCACCAGCCCCTCCTGGGCCAGCTTCTCGCTGGCGAAGGGGGGGCCGAAGTCGGCGTAGCGCTAGCGGTAGGCCCGCAGGACGGCGTGCCGGAGGGCGGCGTCGGCCTGGTGGTTGGAAGGCTGGCCGCGCAGCCCGTGGACCAGGGCGTCGTCGCCGTGCGCTTCGAGTTTGCGCTGCAGGCGGCGGACCTGGCGGGTGCTGAGGTCGAGCAACCGAGCGGCCTCGGCCTGGGTGCGCTCGCCGCGCAGGACGCCGTGCATGACCTTGAGGACATCGCGTTCCTTCTGGCTCATGGCGATCCGGTCTGTGGGAAGCACGTCGATAGGCATGGCTCCTCCTTGGCCTGGGCAAGGAGGACATTTCTATCGCGTTAAGACCGGACATTTCTATTGTCGTTCAACAGGATTATTTAGCTACTGTGACAGGAAATCAGGGAACGTATCATCGCCTGCTCGCGGGAGAACGGCATCGGCGTTCCTGCAAGCCGTGTCCGCCGGACACGTCCGGTTCGGTGGCAGGCGGGGCTTGTGCAGCCGGCGCCACAGCCCCTGACAGGAGAACGGGCAGCACCGCCCCGTAGCTCAAATCCCGTACAGCGGCGCGTACTTCTGCCGCAGATAATTCAGCAGCGGCCGATGGTCCAGGGCCGCCCCGGTCACGCGCCGGCACAGTTCCTGCGACCGGTATACCTGCCCCGGGCGGTGGACCTGCTCGTTCAGCCACGCCTTCAGCCGGCCGAATTCGCCGCGGCGGAAGTCGTCCTCCAGCCCCGGCAGGTCCTGCCGCGCCCGCTCCATGAACTGCGCCGCGTACAGGTTGCCAAGCGTGTACGTCGGGAAGTAGCCGATGCCGCCACTCGACCAGTGTACGTCCTGCAAGCAGCCCAGCGCGTCCGCTGGTGGCGTCATGCCGAAGGATTGCTGGAACTTCTCGTTCCACGCCGCCGGCACGTCCCGGACGGCCAGGTCGCCGCTCACCAGCGCCTGCTCCAGCTCGAAGCGCAAAATGATGTGCAGGTTGTAGGTCGCCTCGTCCGCCTCGACGCGGATGAACGATGGCCGCACGTCGTTGATCGCGAACAGGAAGTCCTCCAGCGCCACATCGTGCAGCGCCTCCACGAACGTCTGCCGGGCGCGCGGGAAGAAGTGCTCCCAGAACGGCCGGCCGCGGCCGACCTGGTTCTCCCACAACCGCGACTGTGACTCGTGAATGCCCAGCGACGCGGCACTGCCGGCCGGCGTGCCATAATACTCCGGCTTCAGCCCCTGCTCGTAAATGCCGTGGCCCGCTTCGTGCAGGATGCCGAAAAAGCCCTCATTGAAGTGGCGAGCGCTGTAGCGCGTCGTCAGCCGGCAGTCGCCGGGGCCGGTGCCGCTGCAAAACGGGTGTGCCGTCACGTCCAGCCGGCCCGCCGTGAAGTCGAAGCCAATCGCCGCCGCCGCGGACTGGCCGAACAGCTGCTGCCGCTCCACCGGATATTCACGCTCCAGAATCTCCATCCGCGGCCGCTTGCCGCCGGCCACGATGGCTCCGATCAATGGCGTCAGTTCCGCTCGCAGCTGGGCGAACAACTGCGTGATCTCCGCGGTGGTCGCCCCCGGCTCGTACTCGTCGAGCAGTGCGTCGTAGGGCGCCGCCCGGTAGCCGACCGCCTGCGCCTCGCGCCGCTTCAGCGCCACGATCTTCTCCAGCCACGGTGCGAACGCGGCGAAGTCGTTGGCCTTGCGGGCCGCGCGCCAGACCTGCTGCGCGCGCGTCGCGGTGCGGGCCAGCTCCGCCACCAGATCGGCCGGCAGCTTCACTGCCCGGTCGTAAGCGCGGCGGATTTCGCGCAAGTTGCCGGCCGCCACCGCGTCCTTGTCCGGCAGCGTCTCCGCCGTGGCGAGCAGTTCGCCCAGCGCGGGCGCGGTCAACTGCTCGTGCGTCAGCCGCGCCAGCAATGCCATCTGCTCGGCGCGGTGGGCGGAGCCCTTCGGCGGCATGTACGTCTGCTCGTCCCAGCCGAGTACCTCGGCGCAGGAGCCGAGCAGCCGCGCCTCCTTGACGCGCTCCAGCAGTTGCGCGTATGCCTGTTCGGCCGTTCGTGACATCGCTGCCTCCTGGTAATCGGGCGACGGTCCCGCAGGTATTGTTTCAGGCGCGCGGCGGCGTGTCCACGGGGTCGCTTTGTGGGACGGCTCTCCAGAGCCGTCCCACGAAGGTGATTCGCTGCCCCTACCACTACCGGGATGCACCCTGTCCACGGTATCGGGTTGACTTCGGCCCGTCAGGGAGCGTATAGTTTGAGTGGACGATGATGAAGAAAACACAGGAGCGGCCGGAAATCCCAACCGGTGGCTCCTGTTTTTTCGCGCGCCGGCAGACGCGGTTCCGGCGCGTCTCATGCCAACCTTACCAGGGGAGGTCGTCATGTCGGAGAACATCCGGTCCTGCGAAATCTGCGGTCAGCCCATCGACCCCGAGCGGTTGGAGGCGGTCCCCGAAACCCGGCTGTGCATCGAGCACGCTCGTCAGATCGAAAAGCACGGCAATGAGTTTTCCCGGAAAGTCGGGTTGGAACGGACCTCCAAGGAAGGCAGCCTCAAAAAGAACTACGGCGGCATCCACACAAGCAAGACGCGCAACCACCAGGCCATGCGGAAACTGCGGGAAGAATACCTCCGCGGACAGAGCGAGTGATCGCGACGGCGCAGCAAGAAGACCCAGGCAAGACACGCTCCCTCGGGCTACAATAACCGGAACGCTCGCCCATTGCGCCGGCGGCCTGGAGCCCGAGGGAGGTCTCATGAACATGCGTGGTGTCTGGCTGCTGGGACTGGTCGCCTTTGGCGGGCTGCTGACGTTCGTCTCCGCCACCCAGGCTCCCGCTGACCGGCAGCCTGAGCAGGCTGTCGCCGAACCACCGCACGACCTCATCCTGACCGTGGACGTGTCGCTCAGCATGATTATGGACTGGACCGAAGGCACGCGCACCTTTCCCGCCAGCGACCGCGAGGGCATGCGCTGGGATGGCTTGCAGTTCGCGGTGGACGTGGCCCGGCCGCAGGACCGCGTCGCTCTCGTGCTCTACCGCGCCGAGAACATCATCCTCAGCAAATTCATCGACGACACCGGCTTCGTCGGCCTGGCGCAGAAGTATCCGAAGTTCGGCAACCGCACCGGCCGCGAACTGCTGACTGCGCTCATCACAGAGATGCAGCAGCAGGAGGACAGCTGGGGCAAAAAGCTCAAGCAACTGCGCGACGCCAACCAGCCCATCACGAAGGACACCTTCAGCACGCTCACCTTCGCCTTGCTGAAGGACGGGCCGGGCGCCTCCGTCAGCCTGCCGCACGGCACCGCGTCGCTGCTGGCCCTGAAGACGGTCGAGAAGGACCTGTTGCCGCAGGTGCGGCCGGGGGCGCAGGCGTGGACGTTCCTGTTCACCGATGGCGTCGAGGTCGGCCCGAATCGACCCGGCCAGCGGTTCCCGGCCGCGGCCTACGCCTACATCAAGGAGCGCGAGGGCCTGAGCGGGCCAAGGCTGCGGCACTGGGTCGATCCGTGGGTGAAGCAGTTCCGGGCGCGCGGCGCGCCCGTGTTCACCTTCGCCCTGGGCGACGACTGCGACCGGCCGCTGCTGCGTGCCCTCGCCCAGCAATCGAGCACCGCCGGGCCGCAGGGTCGCGCCGCCGCCAGCTACGAACTGCAGAACAACGTCCAGCTGCTTGGCACGCTACAGCACATCCTCTGGGAACTGCGCGAATACTGGATGCGGCCGCTGGAGCCCGACCGTCGCGACCAGCGCCAGGAATTATTTTCGACGCCCAGGGTGCAAATCTGGCACGACCTGGGCGTCCTGCTCTACCGCCAGGCGGCCGACGGCCGCGCTCGCGCCCCGCTCGACGCCGACATGCGGCCGCCGCGCCTCGGCGACCGCGAACTGGACGGGCTACGGCCGCTGAAAAGCCGGTCGCACTGGTATTACCACCTTTCGCCCTCGGCGAAGGACGCGAAGCAGGCGGGGCTGGCGGGCGAACTGGAATTCGAGGTGCGGCATTCGGCGAAGGGCGAGAAGTATGTCACCCGCGCCGTGGCCGCGTTTCGCACACAGCAGTCGCTGTTCCACTTCCGCGCGCCAGCGGCCGGCGGCAAGCCCTACACGCCGCGCGACGCCATCCCCTTTGTGGTCGAGTTCACGCCCTATGCGGTCATGGACGGCGACAAGCGTGCGGTGCCGTTCCAGGTTGCCGACTTCGACGTGGAGGCGACCTTCGCGCCGGCGGCCAGGCCGGGGGCCAAGGCACGCACCTTCAAGCTGTCGCTGCAACCGTTGGCCGACCCACCAGACGACGCCCGGCTGGCGCCGCGACAGTTCCGCGCCGAACTGATCCTGGACAGCAACGCAAAATCCGCCGGGCGGCCGGGCCTGACCGGCGCGTATGACGTGGACGTGCTCATCACGGGCATCAAGGGGCCGCTCGCCGGTGCCCGGCGGCAGCTGCTGCGGCGGACGCTGGAGGTCGCGCCCTACCCGACGCTGACGGTCCCCCAAAAAATCGTCCTGACCAACGACGGGCCAGACACGGCGCGGGCGGTCGTGCCGCTGACGTTTGACCAGCGCACCGACCCAGCCGGCGTCGTCACGGACGTGACGGTCGAACTGACGCGCGGGCCGATTGCCCGCAAGGATGAGGTCAAGCCGGGGTTGTTTCAACTCGGGCCGCGGTCGCTGCAGGTGCAGGGCAAACAAGGGAAATTCACCCTGGAACTGGCCGCCGCGGCCTGGGCAAAGCTACCGCGCGCGAGTTCAAGAACGGTACGCTGGAGTTCCGCGTCCCCTGGCAGAGCGAGCCCCTCATCACGGAAGTGATCGTCCGCAAATCGCTCTACAAGCTCAGTGCCACGCCGGACGTGATCCGCCTGGACCTGTCCGCCCACGGCGCCGAACGGGCGCCCAAGGAAATCCAGGTGGTGCTGCAAACGCGCCTGGCCACGGCGGAGCCCGTCTGGCTCAGCGCTACCGATGGCGCCGACCGCGAACAGCCCGAGCAGCTCACCTTCACACAGGTGGCCGATGACAGGGGCGTGCCGATCAAGGGCACTGGCAAGGCGGTCAAGTTCCGCTGCGAGGGCCTGGGCAAGCCGCAGGCGGTCAAGGGTAGCGGCCAGCCCGACCGGGCGGCCCTCAGCTTCGTCCTGAGCCACGACGGGCCGCTGGCGGCGGGCGTATATCAACGGCAGCTCTACCTCGTGGGCGACAGTGTGATTGCGACACCGGTGACGGTACACGTTGTCGCCAACCTGGTCACGGTGCGTTCGGACCGCGCCGCCGTGCCGCTCGATGAGGTGTACTTGCTCGGCCTGGCCGGCGCGGACGTGCGGCAGACGCTCCAGTTGCAAACGGGCCTCGGGGCGAAGGTCAAGGCCGTGCGCGCCGTCGGGGACTGGCCGCGGCTGAAGAACATCTCGGCCGGCGGCTGGGACGAGTTGACGCTGACCGGCTCCGCCAACCCGGACGCGCCCGACCAGCTGACCGTGGGCCTGAAAGTGCCGCTGTGTGTCCAGGAAGGCCGCTACCGCGGGACGGTGCAGTTGCAGGTCAACGCGGCGGAGGCAGGCCAGGCGGAGCGGCCCTTGCTGGTCAGTCTGCCGGTGTACCTGGAGGTGCGGCACACGGGCGTGCGCTTCCAGCGCGGCGGCCTTGACTTCAAGGAACCGCTGCGGCTGGCGTCCGAGCCGGGTGATGCGTGCGCCCCGTTCGTCACCGCGGATTTCCAGCTGGTCACCGATGCGCAGAAGGCGCCGGTGCGCTGGCGGGTTGAGCGAGTGGCGCCGGCGGCCGGATTCGGGAAGGCGCTGCCGGCCGACGACGGCCGCGTGGACGTACTGTTCAAGGACCGCTCTGTGCTCGGCAAGGCGGCCAGCGAACCGATCCGCCACGACCACCCCGCGTCGCTGACGGTCAAGGTGTCGCGCCACGGATTGGAACCGGGCTGGTATCGAACCGTGCTGCGCTTCCACTCGGGCGAGGATCACGCGAAGGCGGCGGAGGGAGCGCCGATTGATTTGCCCCTGGAAATCCTGATGCCCGGCCGCGTGCTGGTCAACGCGATGCTCAAGGGTCCGACACCGCTCGGCAGCGAGTGCGAGTTGCAATGCACCCTCCTGTGTTATGGCTGCGACCCCGCGCCGGGCGCAGTGACGCTGACCAGCGCCGCGGAAGCCCCGCTCGCCAAACCACTCGCCGTCGGTGAACCGCTCCGCTCCGAGGCCGACAAACACGTTCCCGGCCTGGTGCGGCACCACTACCGCGTCGCCGTGAAGCCGCCGCGTCCCGGCAAGAACCACTACGAACTGTCCTGGCCCTCCCTCTGCCCCGGTCGGCCCGCGACCACGCTCACCGTCGCCGTCGAAACCCTGAGCCGCCTGGATGTCAGCCCGACCACCCCGTTCGTCGATGAGGAGGTGACCCTCCGCGCCCACGTCGATCCGGCGCTGGCCCCGGAGTCAGGCCGGCCGCTGATCCTGCGCGCGTGCCGCGCGGTGACAATGGGCTGTCACCATTCGACATCGAACTGTTCGACGACGGCCATGTGGACCATGCCGACGTGCAGGCCGGCGACGGCGTGTACTCCGGCCGGCACCGCTTCAAGCAAGCGGGCGCGTATGACCTGTACTTCCCCGCGGCCGGTGGCGGCGCGGCGGTCAAGCCGGTGCCGATCCGTGTCGGCTTCGAGTTCCACTGCCCCGAGAAGTTCGGCCCGATCGAGTACGGCGGCGGTCAGCTGCAACAGTGGTTTTACCTGACCGAAGCGCTGTCCGAGCCGCAGGCGATCCACCTGGCCAACCGCGAGCCGTTCACGTGCCGCTGGCGAGCGCGGCTGCTGTTCCCGCTTGCACCTGGAGCCCGCGCTAGCCCCACCGACCCGACCGCCGATCCGCAAAAACACCTGGACGTGCGTCTGACCGGCCCGACCGCGGCGAACGCGGATGGTTGGCTCAGCGGCACGCTGCGGCCCGATGAGGAGCTGGACCTGGGGCTGGACGGCGGACTGTCCGAGGCGGCGCGCGCGGCCGTGGCAACGGGCGGCGACCACCCGACGCTGGGCCAGGACAACGGCATGATCCTGGAAATGGAACTGGTGTGGGTCGATGAGGGGGGCAACATCCAGGGCCGCCGCGAGCTACGGATGCCGGTCACGGTGGCGACGCGCTACTGGGTCTGGAACGCCAAGCCGTGGCTGGCCGGCAGCGTGGTGCTGATCGGGGCAATCATCGGTTGGCGCGGCCTGGCCCGGTGGCGGCGCCGCCGGCGCATGCGCCGCGCCCTGCCCCCACCGCCCGCCACGGCAGCACCGGTCCCAGAGGCGCCACGGCGCCGGGAGCCGGCCGCGCCGCCCGTGATTGCGGATGATGACGACCTGTTACCGGAGCCTTACCGCTAGCGCGGTTCGCAGTTGGGTGTAGCGGAAGTCGCCAGACTTCCGTCCGGTGCTGCTCGGAAGTCTGGCGACTTCCGCTACACCCATTCGCAATCTGCAATAGTGGTGCGTCACTCCTCCAGTTTCGGGTGGCACGGCTCTCCAGAGCCGTGGCCGACACGGCTCTGGAGAGCCTTGCCACCCGAAAACCAAGCGGTGACTGACCACTAGCGCGGTTCGCAGTGGCGTGACCACGAACGGCAGGCCGGCGCTGCCAGGCGCCGCTTCTCGACGTATGAAAAAGTTGGCGTCCTTGGCGTCCTTGGCGTCCTTGCTGTGGCAACCGCCGCCGGTGGTGGTCGCGCCGTGCCACCCCTACGGAACCAGGACGCCGAATCTCGACGTGTGAAAAAGTTGGCCCCCTTGGCCTCCTTGGCCCCCTTGCTGTGGCAGTGCAGGCCGCTGGTGGTCAGCCCGTGCCCGCCCCCCTCGTGTGCAAACCGTGCGTGAAACGCTCTGGACCGCAAGCGGCAGAAAGACGGGAGGACGCGCCCCAACTGCTACTCTGTCGCTCACGGCCTGGCGCACAAAAACCCTCCCGCGACTCGCAATTTTGCGAGCGCCGGGAGGGTTGCGGTGCGCCAAACCGCCAGCGGCGGGACTGCAAATTCACTTCGTCACGTTGACCGTGAGCTTCGACTCCTGCGTGACGGGCATGCCGCCGATCATCGTCGTGGCACGCACGCTGGCGTTGATCGTCCCGGCGCTGGCCTGGGGCGTCGCAGTCACGACCAGCACCGCCTCATTCTGCCCGGCGGCCACGCGGACCGGCTCGGCCCGCACGCCCTTGGCCTCCTTCGGCAGCACCAGCTCCAGCTTGTATTCGCCGCCGAGGTCGCTGGTCCGCGCCAGTTTGATCTTGACCTCCGCCTTCTGGCCAGCCTTGACCTTCACGTTCTGCGATGACAGCCCCATCTTCAGAATCTGCTTCGGCAGCACGATGATGGTGATCGGCGTCGCCGGCTGCACGATGGTCAGCGCCTTCTTGACGTTCGGCATGCTCTTGGTCGGCGTCAACTGTACCTGGCCGCGCAACACCACCGTGTAGACGCCCGGCTGCGTGTTGTTCTTGACGCCCAGGGTGGCCACGGCGGTGTCCTTGCCGGCGGGGATGCTCACGTTGGTGAACGTCACCGGTTGCTGCTGTTGCTGCTGCGGCGTCAAGCCGGTGTTCACCTGCACCGCCCCGGTCAGCTCCGGCCAAAAGCGCTGCAACTTCAGCGACACCTTCAGCTGTTCACCGGCCCGGGCGACGAATTTGCTTTTCGCCACCTGCAGGTTGAACGGTCCGCGCTCGCGCACCGCCAGCACCAGCTCGCGGTCCATGCGGCTCAGACTCGGGATGTTCTGCACGTTCGCCGGCAGCGCCCATGTGGCCGTCGCCGGCCGCACCTCCTGCGTCACCTGCCGGCCGTCCACTTTCGCGCTCGCCAGCAGCCGGATCGCGCCGGTCCACAGCGGCGCGTCGTCGGCGGCGCTGACGACCACGACGCTCAGCTTGCTGCCGGCCGGCAGCACCTGCGGCGGCAGCGTCACACCCGCCGGCAGGTTGTCGCCAGTGACGGTGATGTCGCCGTCCCAGCCGTCCAACCGCCAGATGTAGAGCGTGAACGCCTGCTGGCCGCTGCGGCGCACGATGGCCGCGTCGGGGCTGGCGCCGCCGGGCGGCACCGCCACGACGTGGAAGCCGTGCTGCTCCGGCGTCAGCCGTAGCCGGTAGTAGTACCGCGGCCCCGCCTGCAGGTAGGCGTCGCGGCTGGTGACCAGCACCCGATAGTCGCCGTCTGCCGGGGCCACGAAACGGTAGCGCGGCGGGTCGTCGGTGCGCGAGTAGAAGTGGTTGCTCATCACCTCCGGCGTGTCGTCCAGATCCACCACAGTCCCGCCGCTGGCGCTGCGCACCGCCAGCGACAGGTCGTGCGGCGCCCCGAGACGGTCGCCGTAGAGTTCGATCATGACGACCTGGCCCTTCTTCGCGCTGAAGGCGTACCAGTCGCGGTCGCCCTTCTTCTCGATGTGGCCGGCGACCTCACACGGCAGCGTCAGCCGTTGGGCGGTCAGTGCCGTGTCGTTGGCCTCGTTGTCGAGCACCACCGGGGCGCGGGCGTAGGTCAGCAGGAACGGGTTCGACGAGCCGGAAGCGTTGCGCAGCCGCACCTCGAAGCCGTCGAGCATGGAGGCGTTGGGCGGCAAATGGCCGCTGAAGGCGAGGCGGCTGGTCTGCTTCGGGTCGGCCGGCGGCGTGACGCGGTAGGTGACGCGGTCCAGCACGCGGCCGTCCACGACCGCTTTCGGGTCCGGTTGGCCGCCGGGCAGGTTGCGGCCATAAACCGTCACGTCGGTCGCCTTGCCGGGTTCGACCACGCACGGGTGGATGGCGTCGATCCACGGCGCCGTGCTGACAGTCAGCCGGTAGAAGTGGTCCGGCCCCGACTGCGTGTAACCGAAGCTGCACACGCGCACGTCGTAGTCGCCGTCGGCTGGCAGCAGCACGTCGCACAGGGCGTCGTTATGGAAATAGTTGCGGTTGGCCGCCAGTTCCTTGTCGCCGTGGAAGACCCGCACGGACGCCGGCAGCCGGCTGTCGATGCTGGTGGTCAGGCAGCTGACAACGACGCGCTGGCCGCGTTTGCCGGCGAAGCGGAAGTAGTCCACGTCGGTCGGCGACGCGATGATGCCGCTGACCGAACTGTTCAACTCGATGCGCTGGGCAGAAATCACGTCGTTGTTGGGCTCTTTCTCGACGGCCTCCTTGCCATCGCCGACGACAAAGGCCCGCGGATTGCTGACGCCGTATTTGGTGACGACGCGCACGTCCTGAATGCCCGGCGGCGCCGCGGCGGGCAGTGTGACCTTGAAGCGGAAGCTGTTGGCCGCCGGTGCCTGCATGCCGCCCTTCTTCTTCTTCGGGTTGGGGTTAATCATCGGTCCGGTGGCGGCTCCGAGCGGTTCGACGCGGACGCCGGGGAAGTTGAAGTGCAGTGTCTGCGGCTCATCGAGTTCCTGGCCGGTGACGACGACTTCTTGCGTGGCGCCCTGCTGGCCGCCGCAGGGCAGGACCAGCAGCAGGCGCGGCGCCGGTAGGCCGGGCGGGGCCGGCGGTTGGGCGGGCAGGGCCGTGGGCGTCAGCAGCAGGACAAGGCCCGCGAGCAAAACCAGGGGCGGCGAAAGGTGGGAACGCATGGAGACCCCCCGAAACAAGGCGTGATGGAAAGCGGTTATACCCCCCAGGGTAGCGGAGGCAGCGCTGCCGCGGCAAGGACAAAAACGCCAGCGGTGCCGCAATCGGTCTTTCTGCCTCTTCTTCGTGGGGCAGACATTCCTGTCTGCTGCTTCGGGCCGCTCGGCGCCACCGCCGTCGGCCCGAACTCGATCTTCCAGGTCCAGGCCGCCTGCAGCGTGCGCATGGTCACCAGCAGCGTGAGCCCGACCACCTGGTGGTACGCCTGCACGCCCGCCGGCCGCTCTTGTCGCGCCCCACCCACCTCATAAGATCAATTGCATCAGCCGTTCTCGTCCCGTCCGCTCCTTTTCGGCTACCCGCGTCCCGGGCGACGCATCTCCCAGGAGGAACCCATGACGCCGCTACGCTACACGTTACCGCTACTGGGGCTGTGCCTGGCGGCGCTGCTGCCGGCCGGCTGCGGCCCGCACGACCAGCACGACGACGCCCGCGACGCCCTCCGCGTCACCGTCGCCGCGCCGCTCGTGCAAGAGGTGCCCAACTACCAGTACTACACCGGCAACACCAAGGCGGTCAACAGTGTGGACATCCGCGCCCGGGTTAGCGGTTACCTCGACAAGGTGTTTATCAAGGAGGGTCAGCTGGTCGAGGAGGGCCAGAAGCTCTTCGAGATCGACCGCCGGCCCTACCAGGCGCTGTTCGACAAGGCCGACGCCGAGCTCACCCGCACCAGGGCGTCGGACAACACCGCCAGGCTCACGCTGGCCCGCGAAGAAAAACTCATGGCCACCAAGGGCGCCACCAGCAAGAAGGATTACGACGACGCCGTCGGCCGCAAGGGCGAGGCCGCCGCCGCCGTCGGGGCCGCCGAGGCGTCCCTGCGCGAGGCCAAGCTCAACCTCGACTTCACCATCGTCCTCTCGCCCATCAAGGGCCGCATGCGCCTGTACGCCACCACCCAGGGCAACCTGGTCGAGAAGGACAAAACCGTCCTGACGACCATCGTGTCCTACGACCCCATGTACGCTTACTTCCCCATCGACGAGAACTCGATGCTGTACGTCAAGAAGCTGATTAGCGAGGGCAAGTTCAAGGGGACGACCGATGGCGGCGTCGTGCCGGTCGAGATGCAACTGGCCGACCAGCACAACTACCCCTATAAGGGCGTCCTCAACTTCGTGGACCCGGAACTCGATCCCAAGACCGGCACGCTGCAGCTGCGCGGCCGCTTCGATAACAAAAACGGGGCGCTGCAACCGGGCCTGTTCTGCAAGGTGCGCTGCTCCCTGGGCGAGCCGGCCAAAAAGTTCCTGGTGAGCGATCGGGCGCTGGTGTCGCAGCAGGGCAAGAAATACCTGTACATTGTCGATAAGAGCAACCTCGTGCAGAGTCTGCCCGTGGTCGTGGGCACGCTGGTCAATGGCCTGCGCGTCATCGAGGAAGGGGTGACCGGCGACGAGCGTGTCATCGTCAACGGCCTTCAGATGGTGCGCCCCGGCCTGACCGTCGATCCCGTGCCGGGCAAGATGGAGCGCGAACCGGGGCAGTAGGTCGCCCTGTTCACCGCCCGCGCCCTTCTGTCCGCGGCTTGCCGCTTCACGCTTCCCCCTGGAGGACCGCCGCCGTGCTCGCGCGCTTTTTCATCGACCGGCCCATTTTCGCCTGGGTCATTTCCATCGTCATCGTCCTGGCCGGCCTCATCGCCTACCTCATCCTGCCGATTGCCCAGTATCCGAACATCACGCCGCCCACCGTCCAGGTCACCTGCAACTTCCCTGGCGCCAACTCGCAGGTGGTCGCCGACACCGTGGCCGCACCCATCGAGCAGCAGGTCAACGGCGTCGAGAACATGCTCTACATGTCCTCCACCAGTGCCAATGACGGCACCTACACACTGGTCGTTACGTTCGAGCTGGGCACCGACCTGAACATGGCCCAGGTGCTCGTGCAGAACCGCGTCTCGCAGGCGCTGCCCAAGTTGCCGTCGGAGGTCCAGAACACCGGCGTCACCGTCAAGAAGCAGTCGCCTGCCATCCTCCTGGTCGTCAACCTGTACTCGGAGGACAACCAGGTCACCGGCAAGCCGTACCACGAACAGCTCGACCTGAGCAACTACGCCACCATCCAGGTCAAGGACGAACTGGCCCGCCTCAAGGGCGTCGGCGACATCAGCCTGCTCGGCCAGCAGGACTACAGCATGCGCGTCTGGCTCGACCCGGAACGCCTGGCCAAACTCGACCTGACGGCCGGCGAGGTCATCTCGGCACTACGCGAGCAGAACGTGCAGGTGGCCGCCGGCCAAATCGGTCAGCAGCCCGTGCCGAAGGGCCAGGATTTTCAATATTCCATGAGCACCCTGGGCCGTCTGCTGGAAGAACAGCAGTTCGCCGACATCATCATCAAGACCGGCAACGACGGCCGCATCACCCGTCTCAAGGACGTGACCGGGGATCCGACGCTCAAGAACAAGAAGGCGAGCATCGAACTGGGGGCGCAGAGCATGAACACGCGCTGCCGGCTGGACGGCAAGCCGTCGGTCGGCCTGGCGGTCTTCCAGCTGCCCGGCTCCAACGCCCTGCAGACTGGCGACCGCATCAAGAAACGCATGAAGGAGCTGGCGCCGAGCTTCCCCGAGGGCATGAAGTACACCATCGTCTACGACACCACGCCGTTCATCGAGGAGTCGGTGCATGAGGTGCTCAAGACGTTGGGCGAGGCCATCGTGCTGGTGGTGATCGTGGTGCTGTTCTTCCTGCAGGACTGGAAGGCGGTCATTCTGCCAACGATCGACGTGATCGTATCGCTGGTCGGCACGCTGGCGGTCATGCTCGTGATGGGCTTTTCGCTGAACAACCTGACGCTGTTCGGCCTGGTATTAGCCATCGGTATTGTCGTCGATGACGCCATCGTCGTGCTGGAGAACATCGAGCGCTGGATCGCCAAGGGGCTGAAGGTGCGCGACGCCACCATTCACGCCATGGCCGAAATCACCGGGCCGATCATCGCCATCACGCTGGTGCTGTCGTCGGTGTTCCTGCCGAGCGCCTTCCTGGGCGGCATCACTGGTCAGTTCTACCGGCAGTTTGCGCTGACGATTTCCGTGTCGATGCTGATCTCGGCCATCAACGCCATGACCATGACGCCCGCCCGCGCCGGCAGCATCTTCAAGGACCCCAAACCCGGTGAGCACGCCCACCACGCGAAGGAGGCGCTGCCCTGGTGGATCTTCGGCGTACCGGGCGGCATGCTGACGAACTGGCTGCTGGGGCAGGCGTTCGGTGAGGCACTCGGGCTGCCCACCGGTGAGCACGCCGAGAAGGCGGCCTCGCTGGCCGAGGGCCTGCGCCGTGGTGCCGTCAACGTGGCGCTGTTCCTGCCCGGGGCGGTGGTCGGGGCCGGCATCGGTTACGTCATCATCCGGCCGGTGAACTACGTGCTCGGCGTCTTTTTCCGGGGCTTCAACTGGATCTTCGACCGCATCACCGACGCTTACGGCATGCTGATCGGGCGGTTGGTGCGGCTCAGCTTCATGGTGCTGTTCGTCTACGTCGGCTTGCTGGCGCTGACCGGCTGGAGCTTCACGCAGGTGCCGACCGGCTTCATCCCCATGCAGGATCAGGGCTACCTGGTGGTGGACATGCAGCTGCCCGACTCGGCGTCGCTGGAGCGCACGGTCGAGCTGACCGAGAAGATTGAGAAGATCGCGCGGGAGACAGAGGGGGTAGCCCACACCGTAGCGGTGCCGGGGCAGACGTTCGTGCTCAATGCCATCAGCTCGAACTACGGCGGCATGTTCATCGTGCTCAAGCCGTTTCACGAGCGCCTCCACGGCCCCAGCGCGGACGAGGTGATGACGCAGATTCGGCGGCGCGTCAAGCGGGAGATTCAGGAGGGCCGGGTGTCGGTGTTCGGGGCGCCGCCGATCCAGGGCCTGGGCAACACGGGCGGCTACAAACTGATGGTGGAGGACCGCAGCGACCAGGGTTACGCACAACTGCAAGGCCAGGCGGATGCCCTGGCGGAGCGGGCCAACAAGCAACCGGGACTGGTCGGCGTCTTCAACACCTTCCGCGCCAGCACCCCACAGCTCTACGTGGATGTGGACCGCACCAAATGCAAGACGCTGGGCGTGCAGCTCAGCGACGTGTTCCAGACGTTGCAGGTCTTCCTGGGCGGTTATTACGTCAACGATTTCAACAAGTTTGGCCGCACCTGGCAGGTGAACGTGCAGGCGGAGGCGTCGTATCGGCTGACGCCGGACAAGATCAAGCTGTTTCAGGTGCGTAATCGCGATGGCCAGATGGTGCCGCTGGGTTCGCTGCTCAGGGTGATCGACTCCAGCGGGCCGGTGATCGTCAACCGCTACAACCTGTACCCGGCCGCGGCGATCAACGCCGGCTCAAAGCCCGGCGTCGCCAGCGGCACGGCGATGGAGGAACTGGAGGAGGTCGCCAAAAAGTTGCCGCGCGGCATGAAGTCGGAGTGGACGGAGCTGTCGTACTTGCAGAAGCAGTCGATGCAGGTGGAGTCGTTCCAGGACCTGATGCAGAACCCGATGACAGCGTTCGTCGGCGCGGTGGTGCTGGTGTTCCTGGTGCTGGCCGCCCAGTACGAGAGCTGGTCGCTGCCGTTTTCGATCATCCTGGTGGTGCCGATGTGTCTGTTGTGCGCGGTCACCGGCATTGCCATCGCGCGCATGGACCTCAACATCTTCGTGCAGATCGGCTTCATTGTGCTGGTGGGTTTAGCGTGCAAGAACGCGATCCTGATTGTCCAGTTCGCGCAGGATCTGCGCCGCGAGGAGGGGCTGTCCATCTACGCGGCGGCGGTGAAGGCATGCACGGTGCGGCTGCGGCCGATTGTGATGACATCGTTCGCGTTCATCCTGGGGGTGTATCCGCTGGTGGTGGGCACGGGGGCCGGGGCAGAGATGCGGCGGACGCTGGGCACGGCGGTGTTCAGCGGCATGATCGGCGTGACGTTTTTCGGGCTGATCCTAACGCCGGTGTTCTACTACGTGGTGGAGCGCTACCTGGTCGGCGAGCATGCGACGGCGGCGAAACCACCGGCGCCTGAGCCAGCCCTGGGGAATGGCGCGGCGGCCCTGGTAACGCCGCCGCCCGCGACGAGCATTGAGGCGCATGACAAGCCGGTGGGCAGCTAGGTGACTGTCCCATCAGTCGGATTATGGGCCAACGTCTCGGCCATCGCGGTTTCCGGCGTCAAGGATGCGTAAGCCACGGCGATGCCGAGCGGATTCCACCGACCGCCGTTGCGTCTGCGCCCTTCCCCCTCAGCAGATCCGACTCGTTGGCATACCTGGGCGTACTCGACCGATAGACGGTCTCTGCGAAGGCTGCCGCCGAGGGTAACAGCCGCGTCAAGCCAGTTTTTAGGTGTTCGAGGGTCGGTCCCGAAGATGCCATGAATCACCCATACAGTCACAAGGGCGCGCCGCGACCGTGCTGGCATCCGCTCAGCGCCAGCCCTTGATCTCCTCGAAGACGCGCAGCACATCGTTGCGCCGCTTCTCGAACAGCGCGAACAGCGTCAGGATGGCGGCGCCCAGGACGATGCCCGAGGCCCACCACACCCACGTCTGCTCGCGGTCCACCGCCGCGTGCCAGATTTGCGAGAACACTACCAGGCACAGGAACGCCACGCCCAGCAGCAGGAACGCCCGCACCCGCAGCAGGATGCCGACCAGCACGCCGGCAACCGACAGCACCGCCAGGATCACCGGCAGTACCACCGAGTTGCCCAGCCTCGTGATGAACAGGTCCGCCGTCGAGGACAGGTAGATCAGCAGCAGCCCGAGGTAACGCACCGCCTGAGACTGGGCCTCCGTCAGCCGATCACGGTTGAGATGCTCGGCGGTCAGCACGATCAGCCCGAGCGGCACCAGCCAGAGCTGCGGGTGCAGCACGAACGCCAGGCCCTCGCTGTGGCCGTAGATCACCCACAGGCCGAAGTTGGCCGCCAGCGCCGCCAGCAGCGCGAACACCGATGAACGCCGCAGCACCGCCACGAACACGTACAGCAGCCCGAGCAGGAACCACAGCAGAGCATGTAGCCCAAAATTCTGGTGCAACCGTTCGAGGTGGCGGTAGAACAGGTCGAAACCCGGGATGACATTGCCCACGAGGTCCAGGCCAGGCAGCGGCTGGATCAGGAACGCAAGCAGCGGCACCAGCGGTAGGAATAGACCCGTCTGTTGCAGCGGCCCGGCCAATACCGGCAGGCCGCGCCGCCGGCACAGCTCGGCCAGGCCGACGCCGCCGAAGCCCACCGCCATCAGCACCAGTGTCCAGTACTGGCCGATGCTCGGCAGCAGATACGGGATGCTCAGGCGCACATGGACCAGCAGCAGCACCAACAACACCTCCGCCGCGTAGACGCAGCCCATGCGACCGCGTTCACGCAGGCCGAACGGCTCGGGGCGGCGTGTCAGGGCCGTCCACAGGCAGCCGACCAGGACACCCGCCAGCAGGGCCGTCACCAGCAACACGCCCGGCCACGCCAGGGGCACACGCCGCACCGCCCGGTCGTACAGCAGGAACTCCTGCACCAGCACCACGGCCAGGACGCCCAGGGCCAGGGTCGTGAGCACTGGTCCCTGTCGTCGGGCACTGGCCGCCCAGGCGCCATCGCGGTTCAGGTAGCCGGCCAGGTTCGAGCGGTACAGCGGCACGGCCACGGTCAGGACGGCGAGCAGTATCACGTTGCGGTGCAGCCATGGCACCGGTACGTCCGCACCGAGCCAGGCCCAGCCCAGCTCCAGGGCGGCGAGCAGGGCCAGTGTCAGAGTGACCTGACGCGGCACTTCCGAGTCCGGGAGCGGGGCACCGTCCCGGGAAAGTGTTTGCCAGTATCCCGTCATCGTGAGACAGGCCAGGGTCAGGAGGGCGACCGCGGCGGGGCCGGCGAGGCGCTCCACCGTCGTCGGGAAGTCCAGGCACAGCCACACACTCAGGCCGAGGGTCAGCAGGCCGAGTAGTGTCTGAGACGGGACGAACCAGGGGACGAGTCCGTTGTCGGGTCGGGTGGGGATTCGGAGCGACCGCCACAGCGGGGCGGCGTGCGGGGCCACGGCGGCGGCCGCGGCGAAGACGGCCAGGGAGCCGGCCAGGGACGGCGTCGCCACCAGGGATAGATCGCGCGGCGTCAGACTCAGACCGTGCAGTCCGAGTCCCAGGGCCATCAGTCCGAGGAAGTACAGGGCGGCCACGGGCAGGCCCCAACGTTCCGCCTCAGAATCCCAGAAGCACAGGATCACCGCGGCCACAGTCGCCGTCAGCGCTGCCCAGGCCAGTGGTCTGCTCATGCGAATGGCGATGCCGGTCAGGTCGCCGACCAGTCCGAGCAGGATCATCAGCCCCAGTAAATGGACGGCCGCCAGCGCCGCGGCGTGAGCGAAGGGCAGCCAGCGGCCGCGCAGGTCGATGGGCGGTTCCAGGCGGCGCAGCCGCAGTTCCAGAAACAACCAGCACGCCGATGCCACGGCGAAGCAAAGCACTTGCAAGAGCACTTGCAGGATTACGAAGCGGTCGAACAGGTTGGATTGCCAGGGGGGCACTTCCATCTCGGAGGATCGGATCTGCTGCCAATATTGCCAAAGCGTGAAGCCGGCGACGTTGACCAGCAGGCCCGAGGCATAGACCAGTCCCGGGCGGCGCGACCATACCGCGTCCACCCCGAGAAGCACGACCACTGTCAGCACCACCCCGGACCAGTACGGTCGCGCCGGGTCCGCCGTGGCTCCGCCCACCGCCAGTAGCACCACCAGCGCCCCCAGGCCCTCTGCCCAGGAGCACGTCGGCACCATCGGGAGGTAGCGGCGCAGGGTGGTCCACATGCGCAGGTCCCGGGAGGCCGCCCAGCCACACGCCAGCAGGGAGAAGCTCGCCGCCGCCCACGTCAGAGTCAGGGTGTGGACCGCCAGCCAACCGTCCGCGTCCCACGGCGCGACAGCACAGGCCGTCAGGACGCCGAGCAGGAAGCCGCCCAGGCCCAGAACGTGGACGGATTCTTGTGCGCGACCGGCCAGGCGCAGCCACCACACGTACAGGGCAATCGTGCCGAGCAGTCCGACCCAGCCGAGCAGGTGACCGGCCTGAGTCACGAACTCCGGCACAGGCGTTGTCGGAAAGTTGACGGGACGCGCCAGCAGTGCCAGCAGCGCGAACAATCCGATGCCGAGACAGCCGATCAAACTGAGCGTCGGCTGCCACACAATCAGCGTCAGCCGCCGCCAGCGGCCGAGGCTTAGCCAGATGAGGCCCCAGCCCGCCGCGGCCAGGACGCCGAGTTGCATCAGGAACGCCGCCTCCGCGCCGGCGATGCGGCCGCCGCCAGTCACCACGCCGAGGGCGTAGCCGCCCATCAGCGTCACCGTGAGCAGATGGCCGGCCCCGGCGATGTAGCCGGCCTCGTCCTCGCGGGCACCATGGCCGACCAGTCCCAGGGCCAGCAACAACAGCGGCACCACCACGGACACGGTCCAGCCCATCTGGTCAAACACCGAGTCCTCGAGCGGCCCCACCGGCGGCCGTCCCGAGAACCCCGCAATCGCCACCCAGCTCGTGAGGAGCAGGACCGGTAACAGCGTCCCCAGGAGCAGGCCGCCCCGTAGCCACTGCGACAGGACGTTCGCCGCCTCCGGGCCGGGAATGCCCAGGCGGCTCAGCCCATGTTCCAGGGGACGGCGCAGCCACAGCAGCACCGAGTATCCCAGGAAGGCCAGCGCCAGGCCCCAGCGCAACGCCGACGCCACGGCACGCTCGTCGTGGAACGCATAGGCGGCCAACACTGGCAGTGTCAGCCCAAGTGTCAGCCAGCCGAAGGCCGACTCCCGGGGCCAGCCTTCCCACAGGCTCATGGTCAGTGACAGGCCCAGGACACTCAGGGTGAGCCAGGCCCAACCTGGGTCAAAGTCCCCGATCCCGACCTTGACTTCAGGCAGAGGACTCGGCCAGTGTTCGCGGTTGATCCCGGGCAGGACGGCCCAGACACACAGCAACAGCTGGACGACGAGCACCCCAGCGAACACGGCCCGATCAACGGTCCAGTCTCCCGGGTCTAGCAAGTCCCGGAAACGGGAGCGTGGGCGCGTGGACCGGCGCACCGCCGCCCAGGCGAGGGAGAGCACGGACAGGCCGAGGGTGTACGCCTGGAGGCTAAGCGGCCGGGAGAGTCCGCGGAGTGTCTCCATCACCCACGATTGCTCGCCGAGCCAGGCACTGATGCCGAGGACCACCGCCACGGTGAGGGCGCCCTGGAAGATCTGGAACAACGGCGGCCAGTCCCGGAACCAGGCTGTCGCCAACCACAGTCCCGCCAGCCACAGGGCACACAGCGAACACGCCGGCAACCAGTCCCACTCCAGCGTGACCGGTAGCGTCACGGCCGCCAGGACCGACAGGGCCAGTCCCGCCTCCAGGAACGTCGCGGCGAACACCGAGTCTCGGTCGGCCAAGGTTCGCCCCAGGAAAAAGCTCAGGCCCAGCAACCAGGTGGCCTCGATCAGCAGCGCGAGCAGGATGAGACGCGGCAGACTTATGTTCGGGTCGGCCCATACCAGGGTGAAGCCGGTCGCACCCAGGAGGACCGCGGCCCCGACGCGGCAGACGGCGGCGTCGCGCCAGCGCAGGTTCAACAGCAGACAGCCGACGCCACCCACTCCGAAAACCAGCGCCGCCAATCCGGGCTCAGTGTCGCCGACACGGCCGGTCAGGAGCAGCGCCAGGCCGGCCGCCGCGCCGCAGCCGAGTGTCTGATACAGGCCGTCCGGCCGGCGGCCGCAACGCAGACACAGCTCCGCCGCCAGCGCCAGCACCACCGCCAGGCCCATCAGCAGTCCGCCGCTGGACGGGCCCGCGGCCAGCTGGAGCAAGTGTTCGCCCGCATCAGGGCCAGCGGCCGGCAGGTTGCCCGCCAGGCCGTGGAGCGCCACCAGCGCGGCGACCGCCAGGCACACCAGCGCCGGGACATGCGCCGGCGGCAGGCGGTATCGCAGCGCCGCCGCGGTGAAGGCCACGGCGTTCACGGCGCCGATCACCAGCAGGCCCTCCGGCCGCGGCCAGGTCAGCACCAGCGCCCCGAGCATGACCAGCATGCCGGTCAGTGTCGTCACCGTGCCCACCAGGCGCGCGACTGCCGGCGACAGGCCGCGCTGCCCGGGAGTCTCGGTCGCGGGCTCGGGCGGTGCTTGTTCCAGCAGGCGGTGAACGAGAGCACCGGTGATGAGGATCGGCATGCCCGCGGCGGCCAGCGGCATGGCCAGGTCCTGCAGCACCGCCAACGGATCGCCGACCCAGTAGGCGAGGAAGCCCAGGGCCACCGCGGTGGTGAATGTGGCCTGACCGAGGTAGAGGAACAGGGCGTTGGCGGCGGCCCCGTCCAGGCGGTCGCGCCGCGCCAGGGGCAGCAGCACCGCTGCCAGCGCCAGCACCTGGCACGCCACCGGCACGAAGGCCAGCGCCAACAAGAAACCGTTCTGCTGATCCGGGTCCAGCCAGCGCGGCACCAGGAGCTGGCTACCGGCGCCGCCCAGCACCGCCAGGGTCAGCCAGTGCTCGGGGCGGCCCAGGGCGCACGGCAGGGCTCCCACCAGCACCCGGGCGGACGCCAGCAGCAACAGGCCGAACATCGCCAGCGAAACGACCTCGATGACCGGCCCCAGCCAGGCCGGGTCCAGCACCGTGCCGCGCGACAGGCCCGCCACCACGAGGAAATCGAGCGGCGTCAACAGCGTGGCGATGACCAGCAGGCCGCGGCTGGTGGACTCCAGCTTCCAGTGATTCAGCGTGTAGTGCCCGGCTCCGAACAGCGCCGCGGTGATGCTTGCGATAATCAGATAGGGAGAGTAGGGAATCTGCTCCAGGGTCTGCCACAGACTGATGACCAGCGCGATGGAGCAGCCGACGATCAGCAGGCCGCCGACCAGCTCGCCCCAGAGGATGTTGCGTTCCTCCATGAAGCCCGCCAGCAATTCGCCCAGCGACCGGCGCGGCGCAGCGGGTCGAGCTACGGACGTGGCGGCCGATGCTGGCGTCGCCTCCGCCAGCGACGGCACAAAGCGCTCGGAGGCGCGGGCCGCGGCGGGTGGCTCCGCGACTGTGTGCTCGGTGGCCCAGTTCGCGAACCACTCGGCCATGCCCGTGTACTTCTCCTCGACGGCGTAGCGGCTCGCCTCGGCGACCGCTTCCCGCGCCTCCGCGGACTGCGGGTGAGTACGTACCAGGAGCTGATAGATGTGCAGCGCGCGTGTGACCAGCGCCGCGCTTTTGAGCAGCCGCGCCAGCTTCAGGAGACTGCCCGGCGTCAACCGGGCCAGGTCGTCGGGATGCGCCTGGCGATACCAGGCCAGTGCCTGGCGGCGCTGGGCGGGTTCGAGATCGTGGAGGTCCTTGCAGGGCGCGAGCAGCGGCTCCAGCAGTTCCCAAAGGGGCTTCGCTCTCGGCACCGGCGAGCGCCGGGCGCGGCGGCCGGCTTGAAGACGGGGATGGCGGCAGGCAGCGGTTCGCGGGAAAGCAGCTCCTCCTGGCGGGCCTCCAGCAATCGGTAGATGCGTTCACCGATTGCCGGCTCCAGTCCGTAGCGTGCCACCAGCGTCTGCATCTGCTCAGTGGTGATCTCAAGATCGCGCAGTCCACGGGCGACGGCGCCGCGGGTCCAGGCCGCAAGCAGGGCAAGCCTCGGGCCGCCGGTCGAAGGTGGTGCCGCAGCGGACGCAGGTGCGCTGCGCCGGCTGGGCGTCGGGTGTCGGCTTTTCGGTGAAGGCGCGGAACACGGCGCCCATCATCAGCCAGAGGCCGTGGCCGAGCAGCGCGAACAGGAAACAGCCCAGGCCGAGCAGTCCGATTGTTGTACACGGTTCCATGACGCTCACCCCGGGTCAAGCGGGCGCCGGCATCCGGAGTGGAACGGGCGCCCGGGCCATGAGTGTAACACACGCCGCCTGGGCGATCCGCAAGGGAGAGACAGCCGTTGCCTGTCGCGCGGGTTTTTCTGGCCCAGCAAGAGTTCAGGCACGACAAGGTTGCGGATTATAACGGCGTGGTGCGCACCGGGCTCCGGGGATGCCGCCGGTGTGAGGTGAGCGGGTCAGGGCAGTTCCACCTCCGCCGGTTGCAGCACGAGGTCGTCGTGCCCCCTGGGCGGCGGCGTCAGCTTCAGCTCCTTGACGCGCCAGCCGGGGTGCATGAGGGTGCCACGGAACGGCGGTTCGCCAGTGACGTTGCCGGTCAGACGCACCGCGGAGGGGTCGAACTCCTTCTGCACCTCCACCTGCGCGCCTTCCTGGGCGGGAAACACCGCTTCAAGGACGAGGTGATCCTTCAGGGCTTTCTGGCACTTGTTGTGGATGTCGCGGACGCCGGCGCCGATCTGGGCGTCCGGCACGTCCTTGATGTCTTCCAGCAGGAAGTCCACCAGCCGGCCTTCGCGCTGCAGAATGGCGAGCAGCCACAGCGGGACGCCGCTGGGCCGGGTGGGTTTGGGCGGCTCCGGCGGCGGCGGCGGCGCCAGCAGCGGCTTGACCTTCTCGGCAAAGGCAGGGTCGCGCAACATGCGGAACGAGGCACGCATGGTCAGGGCGATGCGCTGCAAATCGCCACCGGCGAGCAGGACCGCCAGGGCCGTCCGTAGCGCCACGACCGCGAGCACCGTGACGATGATTACCAGGATTGTTTTATCGTCCATGGGGTAACTCTCAAAAAGGATTCACCACAGAGAACGCGGAGAGCGCAGAGAAAAGACAAAAGAGTGTTTCGTTCATTCTTTGTCTTTTCTCTGCGCTCTCCGCGTTCTCTGTGGTGAAAATAAATCACTGTCAACGCCGATACAGCAGCACGTCAAACGTCGGCCGCGTGGAGCCGTCGCGGAAGCGCACGCCCTGTGGCGCGTGGGCGGCGGTGTGCGCCGGCGCCGGCCCTGCATGGGCGCGGCAGGCCAGCGCCGTGATGCCCAGCTCGCCCAGCGACTTCAGCTCGCCCGCGTCCACGATGCCGTTGCTGTTGGCATCCACCCACACCGCCAGGCCGTCGAGTTCGGCGCCGGTCAGCCAGCCGTCGCCGCTGGCGTCCAGCGCGGACAGGGCACGGTAGCCGTTCTCCCAGAACATCCAGAACGTCACGCCGCCGAACAGCTGCAAGGCCGAATCGACCTTGCCCGTCCGCTTGTGGTCGTGGACCAGCCAGCCCGCGTTCTTGCTGATCCAGGTCCACTTGTGCTTGACGCCCGAACCATCTGCGTCGAAGGCCACGGCGGCATGGTGGTCCACCAGTTCCTTGACGCTCAGCCCGTCGCGCAGCGGGATCACCAGCGGCGTCACCGGCCGCCGGACTTTTTGCATCTGTTTGGTGCGCTCCGTCAGCGTCTTGATCTCCTCGGCGTCCTTCGTCCTGTCGAGCAGCGGCGTCAGGTAGCCGGCCGCCTCCGCCGTGACCGAGTGCCAGCCGAGCCCCGCCGTTTTCAGGTCTTTTTCGCGCTTCCAGCCGTTCTCCACCACCCGGCGATACGCCTGTACCGCCTCGTCCTTCTTGCCGGCCTGCTCCAGACACCACGCCAGGCCGAGCTGCGCCGTCAAATTGTCCGGCGCCAGACTCAACGCCGCCTGATAGTTGCGGATGGCCTGGCGCAACTGCTCCTCGGCGGCCCGGCGTTTGGCCGGATCGGCAGTCGGTTTCGCGGTGAACGGCACCTGCTTCGGCGCGTAGCCGAACCAGGGCAGGCCGTTCTTCTTGTTGATTTCCAGCACGTCCGACTTGAGGGCGTAGGCCATCGCGTGGGCGCGGGCCAGGTTCAGCCGCAGCGTCGCGTCCTTGGGGTTCCGGGTGACCAGCATGTTCAGGTTCTTGACAATTTGCTCGACCGGAATCCTGTCCAGGTCTGGCCGCACGTAACGGCCCAGGGCCGTGCTGACAGGTGTGAACAGGATAGCGCCGGCCAACAACCACACCGAGCGGAGACGGCAAAGGCGAGTCATCATGGTTCTCCCACAAGGATTTAGAGACCGGCGTCGTTGTATCCCCGGGCCGGCGCTTCGTCCATGAACCGTCGGGGAGGCTCCAGCATTACTGGCGGGATGACGTTTTCTGAAAGATCAATTGAGAAAAATTGCAGAAGATTGGCAGATTCTACTTGACGCATGGCGTGATGCGGGAATATTCTAGCGGAAGTTGTTAGATAACGATAATTTTCCGTCAATGTCAAGCAGGGGCCGGTTGTGCTCGTAGAGGAACGCCGCCAGCAGATTCTCGACCTCATCAGCCGCCAGGGCTTCGTGGCCCTGACGGACCTGGCGCGGGCCATCCAGGTTTCCGAATCGACCATTCGTCGCGACCTGGACTACCTGAACGAGCGCGGCCTGGTACGGCGGACGCACGGCGGCGCCATCCACGCTGGCGACGACACGCTGCCAGCATTGGAGGACCGCTCCACACGGCAGATCGAGGAGAAACGGCAAATCGCCCGGGCCGCGGCGGCACGCATTCACGACGGCGACGCCATCCTGCTCGACGGCGGTACCACGACGCTGGAAGTCGCCCGGTTTCTGGTCGGCCGACCGCTGCAAATCGTCACCAACAGTTTGCCCATCGCGAACCTGTTTGCGAGCAACCGCGAGACAGACCTGATCCTGCTGGGCGGTTTCGTCTATCCGAAGACCGGCGTGTGCCTGGGACCGTTGACACAGAAGGTGCTGCCGGACCTGCACGTCCACCAGACGATCATGAGTTGCGGTGGCATCACCGCCAAGGGCCTGTTCAACAGCAATGTGCTGCTGGTCGAGACAGAGCGGCAGATGATGCGCTGCGCCGACATGGTGACGGTGCTGGCGGACCACACGAAGATCGGCCGGCAAGCGCTGGCGTTCCTGTGCGAGCTGTCAGCGGTGGACACGCTGATCGTCGATGCGGGGCTGACGGCAGAGCAACGGTCGCTGATCGAGGGGGCGGAGGTGCGATTGATCGTGGCGGACGCGGCGGGCTCGAACGGCACGGCGGAGGAGTTTCGACAATGAGCACGGCAACCCTGGAGCGCACTGCGGTCGAGCGGCTGGTGCGGGCGGCGCTGACGCAGCGACTGGGCACGAACGGCGTCCCGAACCAGTTGGTGGTGAACATCTCGGCCCGGCACTGTCACGTGACGCAGGAGGATCTGGAGCGGCTGTTCGGCAAGGGCCATCGGCTGACGGTCCACAAGCCGCTGTATCAGGATGGCTTCTTCGCGGCGAACGAGGCAGTGACCATCATCGGGCCGCGGCATCGCATGATTCCGAACCTGCGCATCCTGGGCCCGTGCCGCGACCACAGTCAGGTGGAGCTGGCGTTCACGGATGCGATTTCGCTGGGCCTGGACGTGCCGGTGCGCAAGAGCGGCGACCACCGCGATTCGCCGGGGTGCTATCTGCTGGGGCCGGCGGGCATGATCGAGCTGGCACGCGGCGTGATCCGGCACGAGCGGCACGTCCACATGGGTCCGGCGGACGCAGCGCACCACGGCGTCAAGGACGGCGACCGGTTGCAGCTGCGGGTCAAGAGCACGTGTTCGATGGTGCTGGAAGATTTGCTGGTGCGGCTGGCGCCGGCGAGCAAGCTGGAGGTACATCTGGACACGGACGAGGGCAACGCCTGCGACCTGACGCACGCGACGCGGGTGGAGCTGTTCAAGTAACTGATCGGACAAACGATTCTCAGAAACTCTCTCTCACCGTTTTGAGGGCAATCGGCAATGGCGAGTTCACACATGGAGGCCCTGGGCCTCATCGAGACGAAGGGCCTGACGGCGCTGGTGGAGGCGAGCGACGCGATGCTCAAATCCGCCAATGTGACGCTGATCGGCTGGACGAAGATCGGCAGCGGCCTGGTGACGGCGATGGTGGTCGGCGACGTGGCCGCGGTCAAGGCGGCGGTGGACGCGGGCGCCGCCGCGGCGGGGCGCGTCGGCGAGGTGGTTGGCGTGCAGGTGATCGCCCGGCCGCACGAGGACCTGGGCGTGGTGCTGCCGCTGGCTGGCAAGAAGTCGGCCGCGGCGCCGGCGACGGCGAGCTAACACAAGCGAAACCTCTGCAAAGGAGCATTCAATCATGGCGAGTGTCAACGGTCGAAACGGCGGCGGCGTCGAGGCGCTGGGCCTGGTGGAAACGAAGGGTTACCTGGCGACGATCGCGGCGACGGACGCGATGTGCAAGGCGGCGAACATCACGCTGGCGGGCCAGGTGCAGATCGGCAACGCCTTCGTGACGACGTTCGTGCGTGGCGACGTGGGCTCGGTGCGGGCGGCGGTGGACGCGGGCGCCGCGGCGGCGACGCAGCACGGCGAGTTGGTCAGCGCGCACGTGATCCCGCGACCGGACGAGGCGGTGCTGGAGACGTTCCTGGGCCGCTGAGGAACTGCGGATGAAGATCCTGGTCGCGAACCTGGGCAGCACCAGCTTCAAGTACCGCCTGTTCGACATGACGGACGAGCGCGTGCTGGCGCGCGGTGGCGTCGAGCGCATCGGTTCAGAGCGGGCGCGCTGCTACGTCCAGGCGGGCGCGATCAAGGAGGAGGCCCAGCTGGCGGCGCAGGACCACGCCGTCGCGGTGCGGCTGTGTCTGCAACAGCTGTCGGACCCGCGGCTGGGCTGCCTGAAAGACCCGTCCGAGCTGGCGGCCATCGGCTTCAAGGCGGTCCACGCGCGCGGCGTCACCGGCGTGCAGCGCGTCAGTGACAGGGTGCTGTCAGCGATGGAGGCGTATGCGGACGTGGCGCCGGCGCACAACCCGCCCTATGTCGCGGCGATGCGGCTGCTGGCGCGGGAGTTGCCGCAGTTACCGCTGGTGGCCGCGTTCGAGACGGGCTTCCACGAGACGATCCCGCCGGCGCGGAAACTGTACGCGGCGCCGCAGGAGTGGGCCGAGAAGTATGGCGTCAGGCGCTGGGGCTTCCACGGCGCCAGCCATCGCTACATCGCGGAGCGGACGGCGTTCCTGCTGGGCAATCCCGACGCCAAAATCATCTCCTGCCACCTGGGCGGCAGCAGTTCGCTGTGTGCGATCCACGCGGGCAAGTCCGTGGCGGCCAGCATGGGTATGAGCCCGCAGAGCGGCCTGCCGCAGAACAACCGCGTCGGCGACTTCGACGTGTTTGCCTTGCCGATGCTGCTGCGCGAGACGGGCAAGACGCTCGACCAGCTGCTCGACGAGCTGGCCAACCGTTCGGGCCTGCAAGGATTGAGTAACGCAGGCAACGACCTGCGCGACATTGAGGCGGCGGCCGCGGCGGGCAACGAACGGGCCCAGCTGGCGATGGACGTTTACGCCGAGGCGGTGCGGCACTACCTCGGGGCGTTTCTGGTGCATCTGAACGGCGCGGACGCGATCGTGTTCACCGGCGGCATCGGCGAGAACTCCCCGCGGATGCGGCAGGCGATCTGCGAGCACCTGGAGTGGTTCGGCATCGTGATGGACCCGCGCCGCAACGCGACCGTGCAGGGCGAGGACCGCATCGACGCGGACGAGAGTCAGGTGCAGTTGTGGATCATGCCGACGAATGAGGAGCTGATCGTCGCCCGGCAGGCGAAGGAGTTGCTTCTATGGCACGCCGTTTACAACGGGATTACTGGCGACCCGCCGTAAACAATGATTTGGATGAAAAGGACTCCCCATGTTCCTGGCCCGCGTGACAGGCAGTGTGGTGGCGACGCACAAGGTCGCCAACATGACCGGGCACAAGCTGCTGACGGTCGAGCCGCTGCGTGTCGAGCCGGGCCAGCGCGACCGGCTGGTGAGCACCGGCCGCACCTTCGTCGTGGTGGACACCATCGGCGCCGGCCAGGGCGAACTGGTGCTGATCGTGCAGGGCTCCAGCGCCCGCCTGACGCCGGAGACGGAAAAACTACCGGTCGATGCCACGATCATCGGCATCGTGGACACTGTGAACGTCGAGAACAAGACCATCTTTTCCAGTCGGGAAAGCTGACGATGAGCGCAACCATGCAAGTGACCGACGACCTGATTCGCAGCGTCCTGCACGAGGTGCTGAGCGCCATGCGCAACGGCAGCGCCGCCGCGAAGGCCAACGGCGACGCCCGCGCCTGGGGCGTTTTCGACGACGTGGACGCCGCGGTGAAGGCCGCGACGGCGGCCCAGCGCGAATTCCAGAAGCGCGGCCTCGAAGATCGCCGCAAAGCGGTTGATTGTGTGCGGCACATCTGCCGCAGCCAGGCCCAGGAACTCGGCCGGCTGGAGTTCGAGGAGACGAAGATCGGCCGGCTGACGCACAAGGTCGAGAAGCTGATCGTCGCCGCGGACAAGACGCCCGGCGTGGAATTTCTGCGGACGGACGCCTTCAGCGGCGAACATGGCATCACGCTGCAGGAGTTCGCGCCGTTCGGCGTCGTCGGCATCATCACGCCGGTGACGCACTCGCTGCCGACGCTGGCCGGCAACGCCATCAACCTGCTGGCGGCCGGCAACGCCTTCGTGTGCAACCCACACCCCAGCGGCGCGAAGATCGCCTGCCGCGGTGTCGAGCTGTTCAACCGGGCCATCCACGACGCCATCGGCATTGACAGCCTGTTGACCATCATCGCGCAGCCGACGCTGGAATCGGCGCAGGCCATCTTCGACCACCGCGACGTGAAGCTGCTGTGCGTGACTGGCGGCCCCGCGGTCGGCCGGGCGGCCCTGCGCAGCCCGAAGCGAGCCATCGTTGCCGGGCCGGGCAATCCGCCGGTGGTTGTCGATGAGACCGCCGATTTGGAGAACGCCGCCCGCTGCATCGTCGCCGGCGCCGGTTACGACAACAACCTGCTGTGCATCGGCGAAAAGGAAGTGTTCGCGGTCGCCGCCATCTTCGACGAGTTGATGGCGGCTTTCGCGCAGGCCGGGGCGTACCGGCTCAACCAGGAGCAGGTCGCGGCGCTGACGAAGGTGGCGTTCGTGCCTTATGAGGGCGACAAGAACAAATTGGTTGTGAACAAGGATTTGATCGGTGCGGATGCGGCGGTGCTGGCGAAGCACGCGGGCGTGACGGTGCCGGCGGCCACGGAAATCCTGGTCGGCGAAACGGAGGCGACGCATCCGTTTGTGGAGCAGGAGCAGATGATGCCGTTCGTGCCGTGCGTGCGTGTGCCGGACGTGGACACGGCCATCGACCTGGCGAAGCAGTACGAGCACGGCTTCCGGCACACGGCGATCATTCATTCGCGCAACGTCGAGACGATCACGCGCATGGGCCGCGAGATGGACGTGACGCTGTTCGTGCAGAACGGGCCGAGCATGGCGGCGCTGGGCCTGGGCGGCGAGGGCTATTTGAGCTTCAGCATCGCGACGCCGACCGGCGAGGGCGTGACGACGCCGCTGACGTTCACGCGCCAGCGCCGCTCGTCCACGGTGGGGGCGCTGCGGATTTTCTGATGCGTCTTGCTCCCCTCGCCCCCTTCAGAGGGAGAGGGGTTGGGGGTGAGGGGGTTTTCGTGCAACGCGCGCGCATCGTCGGCCACGCCACCGCGACGGTCAAGCACCCGACGCTGGTCGGCTGGAAGCTGCTGCTGGTACAACCGCTCGGCGCCAACGGCCAGCCCGATGGCGAACCGCAGCTGGCCATCGACACGCTGGGCGCCGGCCGCGATGACACCGTGGTGGCACTGAACGACGGCGACGTGGCCCGGCAGCTGGTCGGCGCCAGGAATTCGCCGGTGCGCTGGGTGGTGCTGGGGATTTGTGACTGATGAGCGGCAACGGCCAACTTGACGGGGTGCTGCGCTGGCCGGGCCGGGTGGTCGCGGCCGAGGAACTGCGCCGCCGCCTCAACGGCCACCGCGAGTTGCTGTTGCCGCCGCGCACCGTGGTGACGCCGCTGGCCCTGGAAGAACTGCGAGCGCTGGGGGTCCACGTCCGCCGCGAGGAAGAGCCGGCCGCGCAGCCCGGCGCCCTGCCGTGGGGCTACGGCCAGGATCGGGCGCACGCCCTGGTGCAGAGCGCCGCCCGTGCCGTGCAGCGCGACGGCCTGGCGCTGCAGGAACTGGCCGCCGCGACTCAGACGCCGGCCGCGGGTTGGGCGCGGGCGGTGGCGGAGCGCGTCGCCCGCGGTGATTGCCAGGGTGGTGTGCTGTTCTGCGACAACCCGGCGCTGGTGTGCTGCGTCGCCAACAAGGTCGCTGGCTTGCGAGCCGCGGCGGTCGCCACCATCGCCCAGGCCGCGCAGGCGCTCGCGACTTTCGCCCCGAACCTTGTCGCCGTTCCAATGCCGGGCCGCACGTTCTTCGAGATCCGGCAAATTCTGCGGACGTTTTGCCAGGTGGGTTTGCCGCGCTGCCCGGACGGCGCGGCCTGTACGCTGCGGGAACTGGACGGCCATGCGCATCGCTGAGGTCATCGGCACCGTGACGCTGTCGCGCTGGCACCCGAGTCTGGCGGGCGGCCGCTGGCTGATCGGCGTGCCGTACAGCCTGAAAGCGCTGCAACAGCAGACGCCGGCCGACGGCGAGGATTTCGTGCTTTACGACAACCTCGGCGCCGGTCACGGCGAGCGCATCGCCGTCAGCGAGGGCGCCGAAGCCGCCGCCCCGTTTCATCCGAACAAGGTTCCGCTGGACGCCTTTTGTGCGTGCATTCTCGACCAGATCAACCTCTCCCTCCCCCCTGGTGGGGGAGGGCCGGGGTGGGGGGGATAGCGAGGAAAATCATGAACGAATACAAGCTGAAAGAGCAGATTTGCGAGATCGGCCGCCGCCTGTACAACCGCGGTTTCGCGGCCGCCAACGACGGCAACATCACCATCCGCCTCAACGACCGCGAAATTCTCTGCACGCCGACGATGGTCTCCAAGGGCTTCATGAAGCCCGAGGACATCTGCAAGGTTGATTACGAGGGCAAGCAACTGGCCGGCACGCGCAAGCGCACCAGCGAGGTGCTGCTGCACCTGGCCGTCTACAAGGAACGACCGGACGTGCAGGCGGTCGTCCACTGCCACCCGCCGCACGCGACCGCGTTCGCCGTCGCCCAGGAGCCAATTCCTAAATGTGTGCTGCCGGAGGTCGAAGTATTTCTGGGGATCGTGCCGATGGCGCGCTACGAAACTCCCGGCGGCACCAAGTTCGCCGAGACAATTTTGCCCTACGTCAAGGAGTGCAACACGATCATCCTGGCGAACCACGGCACCGTCACGTTCGGGCCGACGCTGGAGAACGCCTACTTCAACTCGGAGATCATTGACGCCTACTGCAAGATTTTGATTCTCGCCCGGCAGCTGGGCCGCATCAACTACTTCAGCGAGAAGGAAACTCGCGAATTGCTGGAGTTGAAGAAGCGTATCGGCTACGACGACCCGCGGCTGAAGGTAGAGAACTGCGACCTGTGCGGCAACAGCGAACTGGAGCGCGGCTTCCAGAGCTTCCAGCCCGAACCGAGGGCGTTCAAGCGCGACGAGGCCCCGGCCGCGAAGGCCGGCAGCAACGGCCACGCCGCTGCGCCGAGCAGTAACGGCCACGCGGCGAAGGCGCCGGACATTGACGAACTGGTGCGGCTCGTCACCGATCAGGTGATGGCCGCGCTGGCGAAGACCTGAAAGGAAGACGGCCATGCCCCTGGTGAATAATGTCGGGGAACTGCAAGAATTGCTCAGTTCGATGAACATCACTGTAACCAGCGTCGATCAGCTGCGTGAACTGCTGTTGACGTTGCAGCAGGCCGACAGCAACGATCCCGCGGCCCGCCAGGCATGGGCGACCGCGCAGGCGCGGCAAGAAGCGCTGGCCGAAAAGACCAGGGACCAGGAACACGCCGAGCGCATGCGGGCCCTGGAACTGGGTCACCCGCTGCCCGACCCGGAAGCGGTGCGGGCGGAGGCCGGGGCCATCAAGGCCACCGCCGCGGCCGCCGCCCTGCTGGGCAGCGCGGTGGTGTTCGTGGCGGTCGGCTGCTCGGTAGGGGCCACGGCCATCATCCTCCACTTCATGCACGATGCCGGGATCGTGCCCGTTTGTCTTCTCTGGCTGGTGTGCGGTGGTGTTTGTTTCGCGACCGCGTTGGGAAGCTTGACAGTGTTGAACAAGTTGCGGCTCGACCTGAAACGCGTGGGACGCCCCGCCCCGCCGCCCCCGGGCGAGGGGCCGCCTGTGGCGGCGCGCCCGATGGGAGCGGCGCAAGCGGATCGGGGCCAGTACTGGGAACGCAAACATGAAAGTTAGCATCGTGGGCGGCGGCGGTCTGGTCGGCAGCATGACGGCGTACGCGCTGCAGTGCGGCGGTGTCGTCAGCAGCATCTGCCTGATTGACGCCAACAACGACATGGCGCAGGGCCAGGCGCTGGATCTGTTGCACGGCGCCAGCCTGGCCGCCGATCAGCGCATCAGCGCCGGCGGCATGGACGAAGTCGCCAGCAGCAACGTCGTCGTCGTCACCGCCGGCCTGCGTCGCAAGCCGGACGAAAGCCGCCTCGACCTCATCAACCGCAATGTCGATCTCTTTTTGGGCCTGCTCGACCAGATCAAGGCGGCGGGCCTGAAGGAGAACGCTTACCTCGTCGTGGTCAGCAACCCGGTGGACGTGCTGACGTACCTGGCGGTGCAGCGCTCCGGCCTGCCGTGGCAGCGCGTGATTGGGTTGGGCACGCAGCTCGACACGGCCCGCTTCCGCAGCTACCTCGCCCGCAGGTTGCAGGTGCCGCCGACGCAGGTGAATGCGCTGATCCTCGGCGAGCACGGCGACAGCATGGTGCCGATCTGGTCGAGCGCCACGGTCGCGGGGCTGCCGCTGGAGCAGTGGCCCGGCTTCGGCCCGCAGGTGATGAAGGAGTGCTTCGAGGACACGAAGACCGCGGGCGCCCAGGTCATCAAGCTCAAGGGCGGCTCCGGCTTCGCGGTCGGCCTGTCCATCCGCGACGTGATCCACGCCCTCGCCCTGGACAGCCGCAAAATCCTGCCGGTGAGCACGCTGCAGTCCGGGGCGTATGGGCTGCGCGACGTGTGCATTTCGGTGCCGACCGTGGTGGGCTGCGGCGGGGCGCGGCAGCACATCGAGCTGGAATTGACGCAGAAGGAGCGGCTGGCGCTGCTGCAGTCGGCGCGCGTGCTGCGCGAGACCATCGGGCAGGTGGAGGCGCGCATCGGCGGGGCACCCGCGAAACCGGCGGCGCCGGCCGGTAACGGGGATGTGGTGTTGTCGAAGAATCGGGTCATCCCGCAGTGCCTGGCAACGCTAACAGGGGTCAGAACTGCTCCGCAGTCGGGGTGCCCAATGACGGGTTATGTTTTTGAACCGCAAGTTGATGAGGAGGAATGGCTCGACCTTTCCACCCACAACTTCTGGCGGGTATGGTGTTCCATGCCGTACCCGGAAGGGCTGGGCGTGCCGGATCGCAAAAAGTTCCTGCTCGTCGCACACCTGCTGCGGCAGATCGCCGACCAACTGACCGATCCGGTATTCGTTAGCGCGATCGAAGCGGGGGAGCAGTACGCGGACGGCCTGATCAATTCAGAGGAAATGTGGGAGGCATACGAACGGGCGTTGGTCGTTTATGACACGACACCCCGGCCGCACCAGGCCGCGGCAGACGCGGTCGATGCGGCCCAGCGGTATCTGTACGACCAAGGTGAGACGGCAGAAATGGTGGTCGGGGCGGCCGGGTCGCGGGCCGCCCATTTAGCCGGCGGCCGGGGCGAACGAGCCAAGGCCGCACGCCGCAATGCGATGGACGCGATGGAAGCGTTGATCCGCCGGCTGATCCACGAGGTACATGGCAACCCATTCCGCCCCGTCACCTTCGCCCCGGAATGGCGGACGGGCGCCGTCGTTGCTCTGGCCCGGCAGATGTACGACACCCGCGATTTCGCCGTGATGCCGATTCTCGGCGACGCCCTCGAAGAAGCCGGCTGCACCGAAGCCGCCATCCTGGAGCACGTGTGCGGTCCCGGGCCGCACATCCGCGGTTGCTGGGTGGTGGATCTGGTCCTGGGGAAGTAGGCAGAAGCGGCGCTAACCGGGGTGCGTGGGCGGCTGTGTGTGTGTAGGGCGCAATGCAATCCAATTGCTGATGAGTCATGGTCGAAAAAACGCTCGATAAAAAACTGCGGCGCCTCCACGCCGACCCGCTGCGCTGCAAGGACTTCATCCTCGCCGACGCCAAGGACGCCGACATGGCCCTGAGCATCGGCGCCCCCGGCCGCTCGCCCGAGGCGCACCCCGGTGAGGTCCGTTACCGCAGCCTGGCCGAGTTCCGCGCCATCATCGCGCAAATCGTCGAGCAGCAGCTGGTGGACATCATGCTGATGTCGGCGAGCACCAGTGAAGTGTTGACGATCCACCGGCGCCTCTTCGATGACAGCCCGGTGACACCGGCGGCCCGTGCCAACGACACCACCGACATCCACATCCTGCGCGGCGGCAAGTACACCGCGCACCCGTCGCTGCCGTTCCGCACCGCGACGCTCGACCACATGCAGTGCGGCCACCTCGACTGCACCGCGGAGGAACGCACGCTTGGCGTCAACCTCGGCCTGTACAGCATCACCTTCACCAACGACACCGTCCTCGACCGCGCCGCCCTGGAGGAGTACAACCGCTTCCGCCTGGAGGCCGAGCGCAAGGGCTTCCGTCACTTCCTGGAAATTTTTGACCCGAATGTGCCGAACGCCGTGGACCCGGCGAAGCTGCCCGAGTTCATCAACGACGCCATCGTGCGCACGCTCGGCGGCGTCACGGCGCAGGGCCGGCCGCTGTTTTTGAAAATGGTCTACCACGGTCCGAAGGCGCTGGAGGAACTGGTCCACTACGATCCGCACCTGGTCGTCGGCATCCTCGGCGGCTCGGCGGGCACGACCTACGACGCGTTCAAGCTGCTCGCTGAGGCGAGGAAGTACGGCGCCCGCGTGGCGCTGTTCGGCCGCAAGATCAACAACGCCGAGAACCAGTTCGCGTTCATCCGCTTTCTGCGGCTGATCGCGGACGGGGTGGTCGGCCCGGAGGAGGCGGTGCGCGCCTATCACGGCGTCCTGCAAAACCTCGGCGTCAAGCCGCACCGGTCGCTGGCGGACGACCTGCAACTGCAAACCAATGTGATGCACTACGGCGGCAACGGCACCACGATCAGCCTGCCACCCGCACCACGATCCGAAGCGTCCTGTGCCTGCCAGACCGCAGCCACGGCGGAGCGGGAGTGTCACTGCCAGCCGACGGAGCGGGACTTCCGCACCATGACGCCGGCCCAGAAGATCGCCTATCACAAGGCCCGCTGGGACCGCATCCTGGGGTAGCATCCGCGCTGTCGTTCGCCCTGCGAAGATGAAGCGGATTTTAAGTGCGGCTCACTTCCAGTTCAGGCCCTTCGATTACAATCTCCTTTATGGAACGGGTGGCGGCCCCACGTCGGGACAGTCGCCGAAACCATGCTTTCCGGAGGGGATTCCATGCCTGTATGTCTGCGTTGGCTGGCGGCGTGTGTCGTCCTGGTATTGTTGTTGGGCACGGGCAGCGTGCAAGGCGGCAACCGCGAGGACGGGCAGAAAGCGAAAGCCAGGGCCAAAAAGGATGGCCAAAAGCAGACCGGCCAGCACGAAGACGAGGACCGGCCGGCCAAGGCCCAGGGCAAGAAGAAGGGCGAGGACGACGAGCACAAGGGTGAAGGCAAGGCCAGGACTGGCAAGGGAAAGAAGGGCGAGGACGACGACGAGCGCGAAGAGCGCGCGAGCAAGGCCAAGGGTAAGAAGAAAGAAGGCGACCGCGACGAACGCGACGGCCGGAACCATCAGTCCGGCTTTCAGGGCGAGCAGCGCGGCGAACACGACGATGCCAAACCCGCCAAAGGCAAAACTCAAACCAAGGGTAGGGAGAACGCGGGCGGCAAGCAGTCGATCCGGGAGTCCCATTCGACCGACCGCACTGCCGAGTTGGAGCGGCGCCTGGACCGTCTGCTGACGGAACTGGAGGCATTGCGGCGCGAGTTGCGGAAGAAGTAAAACCAGCCGCCCTATCCGTTCATTTACAATCAGGAGGAAGCGATGCGGAAGCTGATCGGGGCCACTTTGGTGGCGGTATTGTGCCTGGTGGCGTGGGTGGGTGCCCGGGAGGGCGGTGAGCAAAAGGTGCCGCTCGACAAGGTGCCGAAGGCCATCCTGGACAACGTGAAAACCCGCTTCCCCGGCGCCAAATTGCTCGGCGCCTCCTCCGAGAAGGAGGACGGCAAGGTCGTCTACGAGATCGAGTTGACATACAAGGACCTGCACCACGACGTGACCTACGCGGCCAACGGCACGCTCATCCTTATCGAACGTGCGATCGCCTTCAAGAACCTGCCGAAGGTGGTCAGGACCACGCTGGAGAAAGAGTACCCGAAGGCTACTTACAAGATCATCGAGGAGGTCATCAAGGTGGCCGGCGGCAAGGAAATGCTGGACTTCTACGAGGCGCACCTGCAAACGGCGGACAAGAAGACCATCGAGGTCGAGATCCTGCCGAACGGCAAGATCAAGAAGCCCGCGGCCAAACCGGAGTTGAAAAAGTAAGGTCTCTTTTCTGCCGCTGGCGGCCTGGCGCCAGGCCGCCAGCGGCGGAACAGGGCGGCATCATGGGCATTCGCATCCTGGTGATCGAGGACGAGGCCGACGTGGCTGACTACCTCGTCCGCGGTCTGCGCGAGGAGGGCTTCACCGTCGAGCACGCCGCCGATGGCCCGACCGCCTGGCACGCGCTGCGGCACGGCCCCTGGGACGTGGTGCTGCTCGACTGGTGGCTGCCCGGCGAGGACGGCCTGTCGCTGCTGCGCCGCTTCCGCCAGGGCGACCGCGATACACCGGTGCTGTTCCTGACCGCGCGCGATGCCGTCTCCGACCGTGTCCGTGGTCTGGATAACGGCGCCGACGATTACCTGTGCAAGCCCTTCGCCTTCGAGGAATTGCTGGCCCGCGTCCGCGTCCTGGCCCGCCGCCGCGAACGCCAGCCCGGCACCACGGTCAGCCACGCCGGCGTCCGCATCGACCTCGCCACCCAGCGCGCCGACCGCGACGGCCACCCCCTCGACCTGACTGCCAAGGAACAATCGCTGCTGCTGTTCTTCCTCCGCCACCCCAATGAGGTGCTGTCGCGCATGCGCATCTATGAGCACGTCTGGGACGAGCGCTTCGACGGCCTGTCGAACACGCTGGAGGTCCACGTCAAGGAGCTGCGCCGCAAGTTGGAGGCACACGGGCCGCGGTTGATCCACACGCTGCGCGGCCGCGGCTACGTTTTCGGAGAGGCGCCATGAGTTTGACGACACGACTGACGGCGTTCCTGCTGCTGGCGCTGGCGGTGGTGCTGGCCGGCTTCTCGGCGGCGCTGTACTTCCTGGCCCGCGCCTACCTGGAGCGGCAGACGGACGAGCGACTGACGGCCGCCTTGGACACGCTGGCGGCGTCGGCGGAAGTGGGCCGAGACGGCATCGAGTGGGAACGGCATGAGCGCGTCCGGACCATTGGAAAAGACCGCGGCCCCGATCAGGTCCGCTGGATCGTCCACGGCGACGAGGGCCGCGTGCTGGAGCACTCCGCCAACCTGACCGGCGAGGAATTGCAGCCGGTCAAGGTAAAAAACAAGATGGACATCTTGATGAGTCGTCTGTCGGATAGCCAGGTTATCGAGCGAGAGGGACAGCGCTGGCGTGTGCGGAGTCGCCATCTGACATACCTGGGGGCTCCATTGAACGGGGTCCATTTCCCAAGGCAAACCAGCGTCAGGGAAAACCGACATTCCGGGCTGATCCTGACGGCCGCCGTCTCCCTGGCGCCGCAGGAGGAAGCGCTTTACAACCTGGTGCGGGCCCTGGCCGTGCTGTCGGTGGGCGTGCTACTCACGGCGGCGCTGCTCGGCCGCTGGTACTGCCGCCGGGCGCTGGCGCCGGTGACGGCGATGGCAACCGCCGCGCGTGACATGAGCGCCGGTGACTTCGACGGCCGCCTGCCCGCCCCCGGCACCCGCGACGAACTCGCCGATTTGGCCGCGGCGTTCAACGGCCTGCTCGGGCGGTTGCAGGAGGCGTTCGAGCGGCAGCGGCGCTTCACCGGCGACGCCTCGCACCAGTTGCGGACACCGCTGGCCGCCATGCTCGGGCAAGTGGAAGTCGGCCTGCGCCGCGAGCGCACGCCGGAGGACTACCGCGGCGTGCTCGTGCGGGTGCAGAACCAGGCCCAGCACCTGCGCGACATCGTGGAGATGCTGCTGTTCCTGGCCCGCGCCGACGCCGAGGCCCAGCTGCCACAGCTGGAGGTGGTCGAGCTGTCCGAATGGCTGACCGGGCACTTGCAGCACTGGCGCGAGCACGCGCGCTGGGCGGATTTTCAGGTCCAGGCCGCGCCCGCTCCGGCGCGCGTGCAGCCGGCGCTGCTCGGCCAGCTGGTCGATAACCTGCTGGACAACGCTTGCAAGTACAGCCCGCCGGGCACGCCGATCACGGTGCGCGTCGAGGCGGACGCGGATGGGGTGACGCTGGCGGTCGAGGACGGCGGCCCCGGTGTTGGCCCGGAGGACGTGCCGCACCTGTTTGAGCCGTTCTTCCGCTCCGAACAGGCCCGGCGGTTGGGGTTGGCGGGCGTTGGCCTCGGGTTGGCCGTGGCCCGGCGTATCGCCACCGCGCTGGGCGGTATGCTCACGCTGGACGCCGCGCCCGGCCGGGGCGCGCGCTTCGTCACGCGCTTGCCGGCGGTCGTCGGCTAGAGCGTGTTGCCGCTGGGCGTGGCGGTGTTATTCTGGTCCGACAAGACCGCATCCGCCGCCGGCAACTCCCTCCAGTCGCTACCGCCGGTCGCCTCGCGCGCTCGCCTTGGTCCGGTTTTGGGGCCAGTGCGGAAGACAGGGCTGAGCGGGAAAGATTTGCCGCTCCGTCAGGCCAAAACGTGATTGCCGGCCGCTACCCCCCAGGGTTCAATACGATAGCATGGCGAAAGTTTGTCGATCCTGACGCCGCCTGGTCGCCGGAGAGTTCCCTTCATGAAAACGCTGATGCCGGCCGCGACGCTGCTGCTGGGGGCGGCACTGCTGGCCCTGCCCGGCCTGGGCTGCAACCAGCCAAAATCGGGCGGCGGCACCGCCGCGGCGCCCACGCAAAAGCCCAAGTCCGAGGGTGAGTTAGCCTACTTGCTTCTGGCCCAGGATGAGGTCAAGAACCTGGTTGAAACGCAGAAGATCAAGCCGCGGCTCGTCCAGGCCCACGCCGACCTGACCGGCTGGGTCACGCCCAAACAGGGCCACGAGGTCACGCTGACCGCGCCGGTCCCCGGTTACGTCCTCGACCCGGCCAGGGACCGGTTGCTGCCGATCGTCGGTCAGATGGTCCAGGCCGACGACGTGCTGCTCCGCATCCGGCCCCAGCTTTCTCCGGTCGAGATCGTTCAGGTCGATCTGCTCAAGAACGGCGTCGAACTCGAAGTGACCAAGGCGAAGGAGACACTCAAGCTCGCCGGGATGGAGTACGAGCGCACCTACGACCTGTCCAAGAGCGGCCTCGCGCAGCAGCAGGATCTCGACCAGAAAGCGATGCGCCTCAAACACGCCCAGAAAGATTTCGAGGCCGCGGAAAGCAAGATGAAACTGTTCCTGTATAACACGCTCGCCGTGGTCGCACCGCGGGCCGGCAAGGTGGCCATCGTCCATGTCAGCCCTGGTCAGTACGTGCCGGCGGCGGCGCCGCTGCTCACCATCCTGGATTTCAACCCCGTCTGGGTGCGCGTACCGCTGCCGGAGGAAGACCTGCCGCGATTGGACCGCCAGCAGGACGCCACGGTAGCGCTGCGCACGGCGCTTGCCGAGCGCGGCAAGGCGGATAACGGCAAGGTCGGCTGGGCCGAACTGCCGTCGTTCACGGCGGCGCTGGTGGCCGTGGTGCCGCTCGTGGACCCCGGCCGCCATACGGTGGACGTGATCTACGAGTTGAAGCAAGCGCAGGACCGGCCGGTGCCGGCCGAACTGTTCGCCAAGGATTTGATGGTCACGGCCCACCTGCCGCTGGGCGAAAAGCGCGACGAGAGCCTGGTGCCGTACTCCGCCGTCGTCTTCGATGCCCACGGCGGTGCCTGGATCTACCTGGACCGCGGCAAGGCCAAGTCCGGCAAGCAGCAGTACCAGCGCCAGCGCATCGAAGTCGGCGCCCGCGTCGGCAACGCGGTGATCGTCCGCCCGACGTTGGCCGCGGACACCTCCGTGGTCACACGCGGTGCCGCCGAGTTGTTCAGCATTGAGTTCTACAAGGCGCGCGTCAACCCCTAACCAAACTCCCCTCTTCCCGGGCGCGGGTGAGGGGCAAGAGTCGCTACCATGCTCCGTTCCCTGGTCCAGGCGTCGTTGCGCTTCCGCTTTGTGGTCGTCCTCGCCGCGCTGGCGCTGATCGTCGTCGGCGTCTACTCCATCCAGCACACGCCGCTCGACGTGTTCCCCGAGTTCGCGCCGCCACGGGTCGAGGTGCAGACCGAGGCGCCCGGCATGTCGAGCGAGTCGGTCGAGAGCCTCGTCACCATCCCGCTGGAAAACGCGGTCAACGGCGTGCCGCAGATGACCGTGCTGCGCTCCAAGTCGGTGCAGGGCCTGTCGTCGGTGGTGATGCTCTTCGACCGCGACACCGACCTGTTCAAGGTGCGACAGATGGTCGCGGAGCGCGTCGCCGAGGTCAAGCACCAGCTGCCGCAGCAGGTCGGCACGCCGCGGCTGATGCCGCCCTTGTCGTCCACCAGCCGCGTGCTGCACATCGGCCTGACCGCCAAACCGAAGGAGCAGCTCAAGCCCGGCGAGCCCGAACTCGATCAGACGGACGTGTCGGTGCTGATGAAATGGGTGATCGGCCCGCGGTTGCTGGCGGTGCCGGGCGTCGCCAACGTCTCGACCTACGGCCTGCACGACAAGCAGTTCCAGGTGCTCATCAAGCCGCAGGTGCTGCGCGACTACGGCCTGACGCTGGAGCAGGTCAAGGCGGCACTGAAGAACGGCGTCATCTACGGCGGCCTCGGCTACCACGTGTCGCCGAACCAGCAGATCGCCCTGCACTACATCACGCGCATTGAGCGTCAGGAAGACCTCAAGCAGATTGTCGTGGCCCATCGCAAGGACACGACGCCGTTGCTGCTCGGCCAGGTGGCGACCATCAAGCCGGGCAACCCGCTGTTCATCGGCGACGGCGTCGTCAATGACCGCCCTGGCCTGTTCGTCGTCGTCGAAAAATTCCCCTGGGCGAACACGCTGCAGGTGACCCGCGAGACCGAAAAGGTCATGAAGACACTGGAACCGAGCCTGCCCGGTGTCGAGGTCACAACCAAAATCTTCCGCCCCGCCACGTTCATCGAACACGCGCTGGACAACCTCCAGTTCGCCATGATCGTCGGCTGCATTCTGGTGGCGCTCATCCTGATCGCCTTCCTGTTCGAGTGGCGCACCGCCGTCATCAGCCTGACCGCCATACCGCTATCCATCGTCGCTGCGCTACTGGTGCTCAGCCGCCTGGGCATGACCATTAACACCATGGTGCTCGCGGGCCTGGCCATCGCGGTCGGCGAGGTCGTGGACGACGCCATTATTGACGTGGAAAACATCGTCCGGCGACTCCAGGAGAACCGCAAGCTCGGGAATCCGCGCTCCGCCTTTCGCGTGGTGCTGGACGCCTCACTGGAGGTGCGCAGCGCCGTCGTCTACGCCAGTTTCATTGTGGTGTTCGTGTGCCTGCCGATCTTCTTCCTGGGCGGCGTGGCCGGGTCATTTTTCCAGCCGCTGGCGCTGGCATACATCTTCGCCATCATGGCGTCGCTGGTGGTCGCCCTGGTCGTGACGCCGGCGCTGTGCTACATCCTGCTGCCCGGGGCCATCGACAAGCACCGCACCGCACCGCTGGTCGTGGCCATCCGCGCCGTCTACAGTCGCGTGTTGCCGACGTTCCTCCGCCGGCCCGTCATCGTCTTCGGCGCCCTCGTGGCGCTGTTCGCCGCCGCCGCCTGGCTGTACCCGCATCTCAAGGAGGCGTACCTGCCGCAGTTCCAGGAGAACGATTTCCTGATGCACTGGGTCGCCAAGCCCGGCACCAACATCGACGTACTCCGTGAGGACATCATCAAGGTCAGCAAGGAAATGCGCACCACCACAAAGGTGAAGGAATTCGGCTCGCACATCGCCCGCGCCGAGGTTGGCGAGGAGGTCTACGGTCCGAACTTTTCCGAGCTGTGGGTCAGCCTCGGCGACGACCCGGTTGAGGACTATCCGAAGGCGCGCAAGGACATTGAAGCGGTCATGGCCCGCTACCCCGGTTATCAGCACGACCTGTTAACCTATCTGCAAGAACGCATCCGTGAGGTGCTGACCGGCGGCAGCAGCGGCGCCAGCGTCGTGCTGCGCATCTACGGGCCGGACCTGGGCGGGCTGCGCGATCGCGCGGCGGAGGTGGAGCAGGCCATCGCCAAGGGGCCGGACGGCAAAATGGTCGAGGGCGTCATCAACCTCAAGGTCGAACCGCAAGTGCTGGTGCCGCAGTTCCAGCTGGTCATCGACCCGCGCCGTGCCGCCGACCACGGCCTGACCGCCAAGGCCATCGTTGATAGCGTCAATGCCCTGGTCAACGGCGTCAAGGTCGCAGAGGTCCACCAGAATCAGATGATCTTTGACGTGGTCGTCTGGGGCGACCCGAGTATCCGCCGCACGTACCCGGATCTGGAAAAACTCGACATCGACCTGCCGACCACGAAAGGCGGCACGGTGCCGCTTAAGGCCGTCGCCGAGCTGCGCCGGGTCAACGCCCCGAACACCGTGCGCCGCGACAAGGCGTCGCGCTGCATCGACGTGACCTGCAACATCAAGGACCGCGACCTCGGCAGCGTCGTCCGCGACATCGAGGCGCGCGTCGGCGCGCTGCCGGCGCGAACCGGTTACCGTATCGAGTTCCTGGGTGAGTACCAGGCCCGCGAGGAGAATCAGCGGCAGTTGCTCGGCGTTAGCCTGCTGGCGCTGCTGGGTATTGCGGTGCTGCTGTACATCGACTTCCGTTCGGTGCGGCTGATGCTGCTGGTGATGCTGACGCTGCCGTTCGCGCTGATCGGCGGCGTGGCGGCGGCGTACGCCGCTGGCGGCGTGCTGTCGCTCGGCTCGCTGGTCGGCTTTATCACGGTCATCGGCATCGCGGCGCGCAACGGTATCATGCTCGTCAGCCATTACCGCCACCTGGAGACGGTCGAGGGCGTGCCCTTCGGCCGTGAGTTGGTGCTGCGCGGTTCCGCCGAGCGCGTCGCGCCCATCCTCATGACGGCGCTGGCAGCGGGCCTGGGTCTGTTGCCGCTGGCGCTGAGCGGTAGCAAGCCCGGCTACGAGGTCGAGTACCCGATGGCGGTCGTCATCCTCGGCGGTCTGACCACATCGACGCTGCTGAACCTGCTGGTGCTGCCAGTGCTCTACGAGCGCTTCGGCCGTGTGCTGCCGCGCGAGGAGGGCGACGAGGACGAGCCGGCCCACCCGGTTGCCGCCGCGAAGGAAACCAACGGTGAAGCCGCCTCACGAGATGTGCCTGTCGCTCTGGGCGAGCAGGGGGCACTCGCCTGATTGCGGCGGCTTGTCTCTGGTCCGAGCCCGAGCGCCAGCGAGAGGCCCCTCGCTGGCGCTCGGGCTTTGACCAGAGCGGGTTGTTGATCTGGAGCAAGCAGGAACCATGACCAGACCCCATCGGCCGCGCGGCCGGCGCAGCACTCCGGCCGGCGAGCACCGCGCCGTGCTGCTCGACGAGGTGCTGCGCGTGCTGGCGCCGCAGCCGGGAGAAATCGCCGTCGATGGCACCACCGGCTGGGGCGGCCACGCGGTCGAGCTGCTGCGCCGCGTCGGGCCGACGGGCCGGCTGCTTGGCCTCGACCTCGATGCCGACAACCTGCCGCGTGCCCGCGAACGCCTGGAGGCGCTGGGGCTGCCGTTCGCGCTGCAGCACGGCAACTTCGCGGGGCTGCCGCAGGCGCTGGCGGCGAAGGGGCTGACCGCGGTGGACGTGGTGCTGGCGGACCTGGGCATGTCGAGCATGCAGCTGGACGACGCCGAACGCGGCTTCAGCTACCGGCGCGACGGCCCGCTCGACATGCGCATGGACCGCACGCGCGGCCGGTCGGCGGCGCAGCTGCTGGCGACGCTGCCGCAGGCGGAGCTGGCGGCAGCGCTGCGCGAGCTGGGCGACGAGCCGGACGCGGAGCGGATCGCGGCGGCGGTGGTGGTGGCGCGCGGCCGGCGGCCGCTGGAGCGCACCGGCGAACTGGCGGAGCTGATTTTGGAGGCGACGCAGGCGGGGCGGCCGTGGCGGCTGCGGCCGGCGGCGGACAAATGGCAGACGCACCCGGCGGCGCGGACGTTCCAGGCGTTGCGCATCCTCGTCAACCGCGAGGTGGGGAATTTACAGGCGCTGCTGCGGACGCTGCCGGCGTGTCTGCGGCCGGGCGGGCGTGTGGCCATTATCAGCTTCCACAGCGGCGAGGACCGGCTGGTCAAGGCGGCGTTCCGCGAGGGGGTGCGGGCGAGCGTGTACGCGGCGGCGGCGGACGAGCCGGTACGGCCGACGTTCGCGGAGCGCAGCGCCAACCCGCGGGCGCGCTCGGCCAAGCTGCGCCGGGCGCGGAAGGCGGGCGCCGCGGAAAATAGCTAGGACGCGGTTTCCAAACCAGCCCGGAGCGCCACGCACCTGGTTGAGCAACCGCGGCGCCGGCGGTGGACTGGCGGATGGAGTCATGGGCATCCTCCTGTCAGGGGATTGTAGGTGGTTGCAGTGTACTCCCGACCAGACTGGCCACAAAGGAGTGTCTTTCAAAAAAGAGAAAAAAAGTGCGCGTTTCTTTCATTTCGAGAACATAGCGGTTACACTCGGCCGCGGGCGCTGGCAATGCCAGCGCCCGCGGCCGAGTGTAAAACCTGAAAGATGAGCCTTGCTATCGCGCGCGGCGCGCGATAATCAGATGTTCGGCGGCAGGAGACCATCACAACAACCGAGGCGGCAATGGGCGAGCGGTGGGATGAGGATGACGAAGATGTGATGAGCTTCCTTGAGAAGATCGAGGCCGCGCTCCGCCGAATGATCGTTGGCGTTTTCCGGTTCATTTTCGTCCGCCTGCCCATGTGGGTGTACGAACTCGGGAAGGGGTTCTTCGATTGGATCGGGCGAGCGCTCGGTTACATGGTCCGCTTGACCGTGAAGTTGGCTCGAGTCCTGTGCTTGGCCGTGGTGTGGTTGGCGCTGGTGTTCGGACCGCTCACAGCTAGCCTCTGCTGGGATTGGCCGCTGAAGCGGTCGGCGACGACGCCGCCCGGCCAGTCGGTTCCCGCGAAGCCGCCACCCGCGTCCATCCCACCAGGTTCGATCACGGGTGTAGCCACGTGGCATGTCCTTGGGGCATCTTGGGCGGTGATTGGGCTGATCGGTTCTGTGTGGGGTGTGCGGAGCCGGTGGCACACGCGGCGTACGCCGGATCTGGATTGACGATCATGTGCTGGCCAGTGGGGAACAGCAAGAGGCCGCCCCAGGAACTTCTCTTGAGGATAGAGGATCGGTGATGTGGCTAGCCGTAAAAGGGGACGCGGACCGTTTCGTGAGTTAGCATGGGGCGCCGGGCCGAACCATCTGCTGCAGACCGGCCACGCGATTTGGGTTGTTCCAGCTTCAGCGCCGCTTCCGCGTGAGCCGGCTGCTGAGCTTTGGCGTTCGGCCTTCTGAAGTGGGGCCGTCCTGTTGAGCAGTTGACGCCTGGGGCGGTTCGTGGGACCATAAACAATCGGGGTGTTAAAAGCGCTGCCGTGGGAGACGAACCATGCCTCAGACCGTTGAACTACCCGATGATCTGGCCGAGGCCCTGACCGACGAGGCATCGCGCCTGGGGTTGTCGCTGCCCGATTATACCGTTCGCCTACTAATGTCCGCCCGGCCGGCCGTGGCCGCGGTTCGGAGCGGTGCGGACCTCGTCGCCTTCTGGCGGGCCGAGGGCTTGGTCGGCAGCCGACCGGACATTACCGATGCCCAGGCTGAAGGCCGCCGCCTCCGCGATCAGGCTCAGCGCCGCGGGGCCTAACCGCCATGCTCGTCCTCGACACCGACGTACTGATCGACGTGCAACGCGGGCACGCCGCCGCCCTGGCTTGGTTCGCAGGCCTCACTGAGCTGCCGACTGTGCCCGGGCTGGTCGTCATGGAGTTGATCCAGGGGGCGCAGAACGCCGGGCAGGTTCGCGATGTGTTGCGGCTGACCGCTCCCCTGCCCATCGTCTGGCCGACGACCGCGGACTGCCAGCGGGCACTGGCCGACTTTACGGCCTTCCACCTGCCGCACGGACTCGGGTTGCTGGACGCCCTGATCGCGGCCATCACCGTCGGTCTTTCGGCAGTGTTGTGTACGTTCAACGACAAGCACTACCGGATCGTGCCCGGCCTCGTGACGGGCCAGCCCTACATCCGGTAGGCGGGCCGAACCAGGTGTTGCACGTGACGGGCCAACTGAGGTCAATCGGATACGCCCAGCCCACTCGGCCCGCACGTGAATTGAGTTGTTCGGAACAGATTCGGTGGAAGGGGGCGAGTAGGGCTTGCTTGGGCACTTGACAGTCCTTCCCCTGGCCTGGACAATTCAGTGTCATCGCCCGGGAGACCATCCGATGACCCCTGCACACCGCGTCGAAACCGTCCTCTCGGAAGACGGCAAGCTGTCGCTCGACCGGCTCCCCTTCCGGGCCGGCCAGGCGGTCGAGGTGATCGTCCTGCCAGCGTCGGCCCCGGCGCCTGCTAGCCAGCCGCTCCGCGGCACACTCCTCCGCTACGACCGGCCAACCGAGCCGGTCGCCGAGGCTGACTGGGACGCCCTCCGGTGATCATCCTGGACACCCACATTTGGGTCTGGTGGGTGGACGGCGGTGCCCAACTGCCCGCCGACTACGCCGCGCTGCTCCAAGCGGAGGCACCCCAGGGGCTGGGGGTCTGCGCGATCTCTTGCTGGGAGGTGGCCAAGCTGGTCGAACTGGGCCGGCTCCAGTTCACGGTCCCGGTGGAGCAATGGCTGGCCCAGGCGCTGGCGCCACCCGTGCAACTGCTGACGCTCTCCCCGGAGGTGGCGGTCGGCTCGACTCGGCTGCCGGGCACTTTCCACCGTGACCCGGCGGACCAGTTGATCGTCGCAACGGCCCGGCACTACGATTGCCCACTCGTGACGCTGGATCGCCTGATTCGGGCCTACCAGCACGTGCGGTTGGCCCCATAATTGGCCAGGGCAAGACAAGCCGGCCGCCACCACCAGGGATTAAGAAAGCAGGGGCGGAGGCAAGAAGAAACCTGTCCGAACCAGCCGTTGCACGTGACGGGCCAACTGAGCGCAAACGGACACGCCCAGGTCACTCGGCCCGCACCTGAGCTATGGTGTTCGGACACAAAAATGCAGGTAATTTTATGACGATACCGCTTGAAGACCGCGCCGGCTACATCACTGCTGCTGACCCTGACTGGCTTGATACGCTCAGTGCCTCAGGGTTCGATCGGGTGGTTTACTACAAGAACCCGTACAACGCTCCCAAGTTGCCGATTGGCTCCTGGTTTCTCTGCTACCGCCGGGGGGAACACCCTCCCCGCCTGCATCTTGCCGGCATGGTCACCGCCGTCGAAGAGTTGTCGCTGGACGAAGCCTGGTCACGGTACGGGCTCCAGCTCGGGGTTGGCCACACCGCGCAAAGCCACTCCCAATGGATTGCAGTCGCCCGATCGGTGCTGCGCGATCACGTGACGAGCGTATGCTGCATCGAACTCCAGAATTTGCGCCGATACCAGCCAACAATTCTCCTGTCAACCATGGGCATTGCCGTCAGTGGGGGGACAGGGCAAATGGGACAGGCTCTCTCCAACGAGCAGATTGATCGCTGCGAGGACTTGTTGCTGTCTTCGCCTCCACTTCTTCCAGGCGAGGCCGACGCGGCAGATGAACTCCCTAGTCGCATGGAGATCGCTATTGTTCGGGTTGTGCGAAGTAGTGCGGTAATCGAGTTTGTGAAGTCACTTTACAATTTCAAGTGCCAAGTGTGCTCGAAGGTCATTGTTACGCCGCGCGGACCGTATGCGGAAGGTGCCCACATTCAGCCGTTGGGCTCACCGCACAACGGCGCGGACGATCCCAGCAACGTGCTTTGCCTGTGTCCCGAGCATCACGTCTTGCTCGATTACGGTGCTTTTTCGGTCGCGGAGGATTATTCTCTGTTGGGCATCCGAGGAAAGTTAGCCGTGAATACTCGCCACCCGGTTTCTCGGAAGAAGCTCCGGTACCATCAAGAGCATGTATATGTCAGGCCAGGGCAATGTGAGGCAAAGTTTGCGTTGAGGTCGTGAGCGGGCCGTGAGGAGAAGGGGTGATGCCGGGAGAATCAAAGGGGTCAGGTTAGGTTTTCAAAAGAATTGGCGAGAAAAACAAGAAAACGGCCCCTAACCAGCCGTTGCACGTGACGGGCCATCTGAGGTCAAGCGGACACGCCCAGGTCACTTGGCCCGCACGTGAACTCTGTTGTTCAGCCAGCGGAGTGCAGATCGGAAGGGCAAGGTGGCGGCGAACATCTACGTCTACTGTCCGGCTGGCGCGGACGGCCTCTCCCGCTCTGACCTCGAAGCCGAGCTGGAGGCGTTCTTCGGCGGGGCAGCCGAGGACTGCGGGGCGGGCAGCGGGATCAAGGGGTTCAACCTTGACTACGAGCTGGCCGACGGAGCGGACCCCGACGCCTGGGCCGAGCGCCTCAAGCCGTTCCTGGCGGGCATCGGGGTCCTCCCCGGCACCTTCTTCACAGTCTACCCGGACGGCTGGAAGCCGGGCCAGGCGTGGCGGCGGATCGAGGTCTTCGAGGGCTCCTTGCGGTGAGAAGATCCCCGTTGTGCGGTAGACTGGTTGGGAGGGAAATCCAACTGGGAGACAGCCATGCCAACTACCCAACCACGTCGAACCCCAGAGGAACTCGCTCAACTGGGCTCCGAGATCTTTCAGCGCGTTGTGCGTCCGGCGCTCAAACCCGAGGAAGACGGCAAGTTCGTCGCCATTGATGTCGCGACCAGCGACTCTGAGATCAACGAAGACGATTACACGGCGGTGATGCGTCTGCGAAGCCGCCATCCTTCGGGCGAGTTCTGGCTTGAGCGAGTGGGCGAACCGGGAACCATAGGGTCGAGACGAGTAACGACCTAAGGAGGCGCCGAACAACAACTTCGTAGGACGGCTCTCCAGAGCCGTCCCGACGGCTCTGGAGAGCCGTCCTACTCTTGGAAGTTGTTGTTCGGCGCCTCCTAACCAACGGCTGAAGCTGGTCGAGCAGGCAGGACAGACGACTTGCAAGCAATTCTCAATCGGGCGCCAGATCTCGACGTGTGAAAAAGTTGGCCCCCTTGGCCCCCTTGGCCCCCTTGCTGTGACAGGCGGCGCCAGCGCGTGTCTTACCGGGACCAACCCGGGCCATGCTGCCGGCGCATGGTGCGGGTAGTCGAAGGACCTTTTGCAAGGAATGCAGCGCGCGGAGCAGCCCGCCGCTGGCTCCCGTCCGAAGTCTCACGACTTCGGCTCCGCAACTGGTGTGGTGAACCGTTTAATGGTGCCCCTGCTCGGCGAGCCAACGCTCGGCGTCGAGGGCGGCCATGCAGCCGCTGCCGGCGGCGGTGACAGCCTGGCGGTAGTAGTCGTCGGCCACGTCGCCGGCGGCGAAGACACCTGGCACGCTGGTGTTGCTGCGCTGCGGCGTCGTCCAGCGGATGTAGCCGTTCGACTTCAACTCGATCTGGCCGGCCAGGAAGTCGGTGTTGGGCGTGTGGCCGATGGCGCAGAACATGCCCGCGGCCGCCAGTTCTTCCTGCTGCCCGTCCACCGTGCTTTTGAGCCGCACGCCCGTGACGCCCGCTTCCGGGTTGCCGAGCACCTCGTCCACCACGCGGTTCCACTTCATCTCGACCTTGGGGTTGTCCCGCACGCGCTGCTGCATGATCTTGCTGGCGCGGAGCTGGTCGCGGCGGTGGACCAGGTACACCTTGGTGGCGAACTTGGTCAGGTAGGTCGTTTCCTCGACCGCGGTGTCGCCGCCACCGACCACCACCAGCGGCTTGTTGCGGAAACGCGGCAGCGCCCCGTCGCAGACCGCGCACGCCGAGACGCCGTTGTTCTTCAGGCGGTCTTCCGACGGCAGGCCGAGGTAGTTGGCGCGGGCGCCGGTGGCGATGATGACCGTCAGCGCCTCGACGGTCTGGCCCTCCAGCCTGAACAGCTGGAACGGATAGCGTTTGAAGTCCACGCGGACGATGTCGTCGGTGATGATCCGCGTGCCGAAATTGACGGCCTGCTGGCGGGCCAGTTCCATCATTTCGGGGCCGGTGGCGGCGCGCTTGCCGGAGTGGAACTTTTTGCCCTCATACAGCGGGCCGAAGCGCTCCGGCGGCAGGGCGGATTTCGCCAGCTGCTTGATGGCGTCCGTGTCGGCGAACGGCCATGTCGGAAAGTTCTCGACCTCCGTGGTCAGGTTCAGCTGACCCAGCGGCAGCGTGCCCTTGATGTTGTTCTCCTGCGTAACCGCCCCCTCGAAGACCAGCGGTTGCAGGTTCGCCCGCGCCGCGTAAATCGCCGCCGTCCAGCCCGCCGGGCCCGATCCGACAATGACCACCTTTTCTGCCATGATGTCTGCTCCTTCTGCTGAGTCCACGTGTATTGTTCACTGATAGGACACGGTTCGGCAAGTTCAACCCGTCGCTTTGGTCGGAGCCCGAGCGCCAGCGCGGAGCAGACTCTGCCCCGCGTGGCGCTCGGGCTTCGACCAATCACGAACGCGCATGGCGCTCCCGTATGGGTCTTGCTGCGCGGCAGCGCGTCGGCGAAGATCACAGGGAGACTCCTGGCAGTGTGAGGCTCCTTTCTGGAGGGCATGGTCATGCGGCCGCGCGGACAGTTGTGGTACGAGTTGCAGCGGATTTGTCAGGACTTCCGTGAGTTTTCCGGTCTGGAGAAGGCCGAGGCGCTGGACGTGATGATCGCCGTCCTGCGCAACCTGCTGGCGGACACCGAGGAAGAGCGCGACAAGCTGACGGGCGGCGGTACCGAGGCGCCGCCGCCCACGTGACGCCGCTCAGAACCAGAACGTCACCGGTTTGACCCCGGCTCGCTCCAGCAGGTGCGTTTGGTCGTTGCATCCACCACCTTGCTGCTCGGAACGGATTTCGGACAGCGCGGCAACCGCCGGAGCGTGCCGATTTTTCGGTGAGAATTTCTTTCCCCCCGTCCCAGGAATCCGTTAGAACAGAAGGAGGGGAGGAAAGCACCTCCCGCGACCCCGGCACCAACCCACCAAACGGGTAACTCGGCGCTTCGGTAGCCGACCCGCCTCGCTGCTCGCCTTTGCCTTCTCCTGGCTCGCCGATCCCAGACAGCAGGTTCGGCGGTCGCAACCTGGCGAGAACCTTCCGGCGTTGCTCCTGGATATAGGAGTTTGCTGCGGTGCGAAGAAACCAGGATTGCGGCCTCCAGGTAAACGTTCATGACGCCATCCCGCCTCCGACGCACGGTGCCCTTCGTCCTGGTAAGTGCCGGCCTGGCCGCGCTCGCCTGGCTCGGCGCCGCCGCGCCCAGTGGCGGTCAAGCGCAGCCCCGTGACCTCGCGGCCGACTACACGCAGCAGGTCCGGCCGCTGCTCCAGAAGTATTGCCTGGCGTGCCACTCCACCAAGGTCCACAAGGGCGACATCGACCTGGAGCGCTTCACTGGGCTCGCCGCGATCCGCAAGGATCTGCACCCCTGGGAGCAGGTGGCCGACCAGCTGGAGATCGGCGAGATGCCACCGCGCGGCAAACCGCAGCCCAGCGCCCAGGAGCGCAAAGTGCTGGTCGGCTGGGTGCGTGCGGTCCTTGATGCCGAGGCGCGGGCGCTGGCGGGCGACCCGGGGCCGGCCGTCCTGCGCCGACTCAACAACGCCGAGTACACCAACACCCTCCGTGACCTGACCGGCGTTGAGTTGCAGCCGGCCCGCGAGTTCCCCGCCGATAGCGCCGCTGGCGAGGGCTTCACCAACACGGCCGCGACGCTGACCATGTCGCCGGCGCTGATCGACCGCTACTTCAAGGCCGCCCGGGACGTGGCGGCGCACGCGGTGCTGCTGCCCGACGGCTTCCGCTTTTCGCCGTCGGCCGGCCGCCGCGACTGGAGCAACGAGGCCCTGGCGACAGTTCGCCAGGCATACGCGGCGTATCCAACGGACGGCAAGCTGCCGCTGCTGCCTTATGTGCAAGCGACGCTCAAGCACCGCGACGCCCTGAAGGCGGGCACGGTCAAACTGGAGGCCGTTGCCGCCACGGAGAAGCTGAGCCCGAAATACTTGCACGCCCTGTGGAACGCTCTCAACGATCCGGCGCGGTCGCATCCGCTGGACCTGATCCGGGCGCGGTGGCAGAAGGCCAAGCCGAAGGACGCCCCCGCGCTCGTCGCCGAGGTGGCGCGCTGGCAGGCCATCCTCTGGGAAACCGGTCGGATCGGTAGCTACACAAGGGGCGACCGCACCCGGCCGCGCGACAGCCTCACGCGGCAAATGCCGAGCGACCCGCCGGCCCGCGAAACGGCGCCGCTGCGGCTCGCGCTGAAGCCGGCGCCCGGCCAGGCGGAGGTGCTGCTCACGCTCGCCGCGCGTGAACTGGTTTCCCCCGATGCGAAGGGGCAAATCCTCTGGCAGCGACCGCGGTTCGAGGCGAAGAACCAGCCGACACGCTTGCTCCGCGATTATGCCAGTTTCGGACCCGCCTATGAGATCGATACCGCCGCGTTCTTCAAGGACGCCGCGAAATATCTCGCCGCAGTCACCGACTTCGCCCATGACCGCAAGCGTACGCTTGCCGACCTCGCCAGGCAGCACGCGCTCGATCCGGCCCGGCTCAAAAACTGGATCGCCCTGGTGGCGCTGGAGCCCGCGAAAAAAGCGGGTGATCCGCCGCCGCCCCTGAAGTTCCTGCCGGCGGCGCCCTGACGCTCCTCGATGAACCGACGCCAAAGAACCCGCAACGTCCCGCGATCAACGGCTGGCGTGGCAAGGGAGCCGAACTACCGGTCGTCCTGGCGAACGCCTCGGACCGCACCGAGAAGATCCCGGGGACGATGCGACCGCACTGCGTGGCCGTCCACCCGATGCCGAAGGAACTTGTGGGCGTCGTCTGGACGCACCCCAAATCCGGCCCGGTGCGCGTGTCGGCCCACATCCACCACGTCCACCCAGCATGCGGCAACGGCGTTGCCTGGTGGCTGGAGGTGCGGCGCGGCGTGCAGGCCGCGGTGCTCGCGCATGGTGCGCTGGACCTCGGCGGCGAAATCAAGATCCCTGCGCGCGCGGTCCAACTGGAAGCCGGCGATTCTCTGGCCCTGCTCATCGACGCCCGCAATGGCGAGCACACCTGCGACATGACCGAGATCGGCCTGACCGTGACCGAGGACGCGAAGGCCGGCCGCACCTGGGACCTGGCCGGCGACGTGGCCGACTCGATCCTCGTGGGCAACGCGCACGCCGATCGCTTCGGCAACAAGGCCGTCTGGAGTTTCGTCAAGGGCCCGGCACGTCCGACCACCGCGGTGGCTAGCGGCGCTCACCCGGCCTATCCTGCGAACTCGCTGCTTGCTCGCTGGCGCGCCAGCGCCGCCGACCCCGCGCGCGGGCCGAGGCCGGCAAGCTCGCCGTCCAGGTGCAGGCGCTGCTTACCGGTCCGCGTCCGGCCGGGAAGGACGCATCAACCTATGACACTTTGCTGGCAGCCGATGGCCCGCTCTTCAAGGGTCTGGACCTGGCCAAACTGCCGCGTCTCGCCGCGGGCAAGGTGCCGTTCGGGCTGGCGAAGGACCGCTTCGTCGGTCCCGGCGATCTCGTCCCGGCGAACAGCAAGGCCGCTGAGGTCCGCCTGCCGGCCGCCCTGTTCCGCGATTACGTCTTCGTGGTCGATGTCGCGCTGCCGAAGGGGTCGGCGGGGGTGGTGCAGGTGACCGTCGCGCCGGCGGCCCAGGACGGTGTCAGCGCCATCATCGCGGCGGACAGCCCGGCTTACAAGAAACTGCTCAAAGGCCACGACGCCTTCCGGCGCGTCTTTCCGCTGTTCGTCTGCTTCCCAAGGGTTGTGCCGGAAGACGAGACGGTCTCGCTGAAGATGTTCCACCGCGAGGACGAACCACTGCGGCGGCTGTTCCTGGACGACGCGGCAGCACGGCGGCTCGACCGACTCTGGGTGGAACTGCGGTTCATCAGCCGCCAGCCGGTCGCGGAGTACGATTACCTGCCGCAGTTCATGGAGTACACCACCCAGGACACGCCGAAGGAATTGCAGCAGTTTTTCATCGACCGCAAGCCGCTGTTCAAGAAAAAGGCGGCGGCGTTCCAGGCCGAGGAGGCGGCGGCCGTGCCGGCCCAGTTCGACGCGCTCGCCGACTTCGCCGCCCGCGCCTACCGCCGGCCGCTGCGGCCCGCGGAGCGGCAGCAACTACTGGCCCAGCACGCGGCGCTGCGCAAGAAAGGCGTGAGCCACGATGAGGCGTTCCGCTCGGTGCTGACGCGCGTGCTCGTCTCGCCGCACTTCCTCTACCGCGTCGAAGCGCCGCCACCGGGCGTGAAGCCGGCACCCGTCTCCGACCTGGAACTGGCGACGCGCCTCAGCTACTTCCTCTGGGCGTCCATGCCCGACGACGAACTGCGCCGGCTCGCGGAGAAGGGGCAATTACGCGACCGCAAAACGCTGCGGTCGCAGACGGAGCGGTTGCTGCGGTCGCCGCGGGTGCGCGGCCTGGCGACCGAGTTCGGCATGCAGTGGTTGCAGGTGCGCGACATCCTGGAGCACCGCGAAAAGAGCGAACAACTCTTTCCGACCTTCGATGATAAATTGCGCGCCGCCTTCTTCGAGGAGGCCGCCCTGCTGTTCCAGGACCATTTCCAGAACGACCGCCCGGTGTCCGAGTTGCTTGAAGGCGATCACATCTTCGTCAACGAGACGCTGGCCCGGCACTACGGCCTGAATGACGTGAAAGGCCCGAAGTGGCGGAAACGCGCGGGTGCGAGCAAGCTCGGCCGCGGCGGTGTCCTGACCCTTGCCGCGGTGCTGACCAAGCAGGCCGGCGCGTCGCGCACCAGTCCCGTGCTGCGCGGCAACTGGATCGTGCAGACGCTCCTCGGCGAGAAGTTGCCCCGGCCGCCCGCAGACGTGCCGCAGCTGCCCGCGGGCGAGGACACCAGCAAATTGCCCGTGCGTCAGCTGGTCGAGTTGCACACGAAGGACGCGCGCTGCGCCCACTGTCACGTCCGCATTGATCCGTATGGCTTCGCGCTGGAGGGCTACGACCCCATCGGCCGGCGGCGCGTGAAAGACCTCGCCGGCCGGCCCGTCGATACCCGGGCGACGCTGCGGGATGGCATCACGTTCGACGGCATAGAGGGGTTGCGCCGCTATCTGGTGAAGGAACGGCGCGAGGATTTTGTGCGCACCTTCTGCCGCAAGCTGCTAGGCTATGCGCTGGGCCGCTCGCTCACGCTCGCCGATCAGCCGCTGCTCGACGAGATGCAACGGTCGCTACGCGCCCACGACTACCGGGTGTCCGCCGCGATCCTGCCGATTGTGGAGAGCACTCAGTTCCGTTACCTTCGTGGGGCGAAGACGGCCGCGGACGAACGCTAAACTCCGACACCGAGGTTTGCCATGAACCGCGCTCGCACCGATCTCTCGCGCCGGACGTTCCTGCAAGGCGTCGGCGTCAGCATGGCGCTGCCCTGGCTCGAATCGCTGCCGGTCTGGGGCCAGACCGGGAGCCAGGCCGCCGCGACGTCGCCGGTGCGTCTGGCGGTGCTGTTCGCCGGCAACGGCTTCCACAGTGGCGAGTGGTGGGCCCGCGGCGACGGCCGCACGATGGAACTGGGTCGGGTACTGGCGCCGCTGCTGCCGCACCGCGAGAAGCTCACCTTCCTGCGCGGCCTGCGCAACCCGGTGGGCGGCCCCGGCATCCACAGCTCGCAGACTGGCAATCTCCTCACCGGCACCACCCTCGGGGCCGGCGGCAACGTCCGCTCCGGCGTCAGCTTCGACCAGGTCGTCGCCCGGCGCGTCGGCGCGCAGACGCGCGTCCCCAGCCTGGTGCTCGGCTGCGAGCCGCCCATCGCCGCGCTGCACAACGGCTACTCGATGCTTTACAGCTCGCACATCTCCTGGAGTTCGCCGACGACGGCAGTGCCGCTGGAACTGTACCCCGCGCTGGCCTTCGACCGCCTGTTCCGTGAAGAGGGCGGCCGCACCGACCGCAGCGTCCTCGACGCGGTGCTCGAGGACGCCCGCGGTTTGCAGGCCCAGGTCAGCACGCGGGATCGGCAGCGCGTCGAGGAGTACCTGTCCTCGGTCCGCGAGGTGGAGCAGCGCATCACGCAGGCGGGCCGGCAGGGCCGCTTGCAGGGTTGGCGGCCCACACTGGCGCGGCCCAACGTGCCGCGCCCCGCCGACGGCATCCCGCAGGACATCGACCAGCACATGCGACTCATGTGCGACATCCTCGTGATCGCCTTCCAGACCGACACGACGCGGGTCTGCACGCTGAAGCTGAACAACGATCACTCGTCGCTGCGCTTCCCGAATCTGCCGTCGGATCGGGCCGGCCAGCACATCGACTACATGATCCACCACTTGCTGTCGCACACCAACAACGGCGACTGGCTCCGCGTCAACCAGTTCTTCCTCGGCCAGCTCGCCTACATCGCCGACCGGCTCGACCGCATCCGCGAGGGCGAGCGCACCCTGCTGGACAACAGCCTGATCCTGCTGACCTCGAGCATGCTGCACGGCGGCCACGACGCCAGCCAGCTGCCGGTGTTGCTGCTCGGCCGCGGCGGCGGCCGGCTGCGCGGCGGTCGCGTGCTCGACTACCTGCAGAGCCCCAACCGCAAGATGTGCAGCCTGTACCTCGCCCTGATGCGCATGGCCGGCGTCGAACTCGCCGAGTTCGGCGACTCGCGCGCGGCGCTCACGGGTCTGTGAGCAAGGGATGCGTTCAGGGCTACGAACCGGATGGCGCTTGCGGATTGGCGCTCCGCGCTAAGCCGCAAGCGGCAGAAAGCTGGGATGACGCGCCCCAACTTCTGGTCTGCCGCTTGGCGTTTTAGCGCGCTGCAACCCAGATTTCTGCGGCGAGGTCGTTCGCTCACTTGCGCTTTCGTTGGGTGATGACATTCGGCGTCCGCTGCGGGATGGAGAGCAAATCGTCGGCATAGTAAAGCAGGAAGCGATCCCCCAGCGCTGTTTCCAGCGTGTACCAGGCGTCATGCGAAATCGGGTTGCCGTGCAGCACCAGGTTGCAATCGTCCGGCAACGCCTCAAGGAACGCCAGCGCCCCGGCAGCCTTGATGCGATTGTGCCCCAGTTGCAGGATGCGCAGCCGCGGCAGAGCTGCTGCGGCCAGGGCCTTCGCCCCCTGGTTGGATAGCTGATTGGCGTGCAGAATCAGCAACCGGAGATCCTTGAAGTGGCCGGACCGGGCCAGGGCCATCGCGCCACGGTCGTCAATCTGATTATCGCCCAGGTCCAGCCGCATCAAACGCTGGATGCTGGACGATCGGGCCAGGGCGGTGAGGCCGGTCGAGGTCACCGCGGTCGCCGTGAGCCGCAGGTCCAGCAGATTGCGGAAGGCGTCCGTTTCGGCCATCGCAATCAGGGGTTCGTCACCCAGGGCGTTGCGGCTCAAATCCAGGTGGACGAGGCTGCCAAGCGTCCGCGGCTTCGCGAGTGCCGAGCCGCCTGTCGGACCAATCCCGCAGCGCAGCAACCCCAGATACTGGAGCCGGCCCAGGTGCGGAGATCGGCCCAGCGCCGCCGCGCCTGCGTCACCGATTCGCGCATTCCAAAAATGCAAGATTTCGAGGCGGTCCAGCTTCGCACAGTCTGCGAGCACTTCCGCCGCCGTCCCGGTGATCGGATTGTCACCGAGATCGAGGTGCTTCAGTCCTGCGATGCAGTCCGCGCGGCAAAATGACCTCACCCCCTCGTCGGTGATCGCTGTGCCGTAAAAGACGAGTTTTTCAAACCGGTGGGGGGAATCCGCCAGCGCACGCATTGCCTCGTCGCCCACGGTGCAGTGGTTGTGGCCGACCGTGAGACAGCGCAGCCTGGGCAGTGAACGCGATTGCGTGACGGCCCGGAAGCCGGCCGGCCCGACGTTTGTCACGGACAGGTCCAGGTCTTGAAGATTGGTCAGGAAGGGCGATTCGGCCAGGGCGATGGCCCCCGCATCACCGAACCAGTTGTCCGACAAGTTGAGCGTCTCGACGTGCACCAGCGCCGGGCTCGCGGCCATGGTCTTGACGTGATCGTCGGCAAGCTGGAGCCCATTGAGGTTGTACTGTTTTACCCGCCCGGTCAGCGGGGAGTATAACCAATCGCACAACCGGTCCCGGAATTCCTGCCAACCGAAGTCGATCGATTCAATCGGATAACGCTCCAGCAGTTCCTGGCCGTGTGACAACCAGTCGGAGAGGTCACAACGGAGGATCGACGGCATCCCCCGGCGATAGCTCTGGTAACGTGCCGTGTCATGAACCTTTCGAGCCCAGGCGGGCAGGTCATCGTCCCAGCGCTCCGGGTCACGTTCAATGATCTGCTGCCAGCGCAGGTGTGCGCAGAAAACCCGAGCGTCCCACCAGGGCAACCGGTCCAGCGCGATTTGCGTCCGAATAAACTCGGCCCGGTCCGCGTCGCCGTGTTCTTCGAGCCAGTCGGCGTAAACCAGGCGGACGCGGTCATCCTGCGGGGAGGCACGGATCGCCTCCAGGAACGCCTCGTCGTCCACGGCTGCCCTCAATGAACAACGCGGCACCGGCTCGGTGCCGGCGCCGCGGGTTTGGGAAGAAGCCGCTCTCACAGCTTCACGTCGATCCGCGCCCAGTACAGCCGCTGGCGGTCGCCGGTTTGATAGACGTGCTCCAGCAGCAGCCCCAGGTTCGGCGTCACCTTACGCATCGCCGTGATGCGGTTGACATGCACCGTCACCTTGGTCTCGGCGCCCTTCTCGTTGTACGCCAGCATGCCCGGCCCCAACCAGATGGTCACATCCGGTACGCCCGTCGCGATCACGGAAATGGTGTTGTCCTTGCTGATGCTGCCGCGCAGCGTCGCCGGCGTCGTCGCCTGCTGCCAGACGCCCACGCCTGCCTGGTTCTGGCAGCGCGGGTCCGGCCCCGACGGCGTCGCCAGCCAGTAAAAGCGGTTGTCCGTCGGCCGCATCGTCTTGAACTCCTGTTCCCGGATGCCCACCTCTCGCGCCGGGTTTGCCCGTCGTTTGCGGCTCATCCAGTCCATCAGGTACTTCGGCTCGCCCTCGAACATTTCCATCGCCCGGCCCTTGTACTCCACGTGCAGCACTGGATAATTGCAGCGCACCCAGTCCTTCAGCAGCGCCTTGGTGAACTTGCCCGCCTCGCCGCTGCGCTCGCCGTTGACCACGTAGAACGGCAGGTACTGGGCGTTGGACCAGTAGCGGAACGCGAAATATTTGGGCGGCGCCGCCATCGGCATCACCCCCGCGAACTGATCCGGGTGCGACAGCCCCACGTCGAAAGCCATGCGGGCGCCCTCCTCGGAGCCGAACAGCAACACCCGATCCGAGTCCACCGCGAAGCGCCGCCGCAGATCGCGCAGACAGTCCAGCACCGCCGCGTGCTCGCGCTCCGAGTAGGTGTAAAACTCGCGTTTGCCGAGCCACGCCGGCGCCGCCAGGATGAAGCCGTACTTCGCCGCCAACTTTTCCCAGCGTTTCAGCGACTCCTTCGGCGTTTCCGCGGTGTTGTGCAGCACGATCAGCACCGGATACGTCCGGCCGACGTGGCGGTAGTCCGGCGGCAGCTGCACGAAATAGGGCTCGCGCAGGCCGCCGGCGCGCTCGGCCTCGACCTTGAACGGCTGCGGCTCGTCGAGCTTGTCGAACGGCTCCGGCGGCAGCAGCAGCAGCGCCCGCGCCGCCACGTCTGGCCGCAGGCCGAGCTTCTGCATCGCCACCAGCTTGTTATCCCGCGTCAGTTTGTCATCGGCCCGGAGGTAGTCCAGCAGCAGTTGCCGCGCCTGCCACAACTCGCGCGCCGCCGACACCTTTTCCTCGGCGGCGCCGTTGCCGAGCACCCAGCCGGTGACCGCCAGCGACAGCAGTTGCTCTGTCGATTGATACTTCGGCTTCTGCTTGTTCTTCAGCGCCAGATCGAACGCCGCCGCCTGACTCAGAAACACCTCCAGCCGGCCAACTGTGTCCTCGTTCAACTCGTCGATGATCTCCCGCCCGGCCTGCTTGAAGAACGCCTCGTTGACCTTGCGCGCCGGCAGCCGCCCCAGCTGATGTTTCGCCTGCGCGATCTGCCTGTCCAGTTCCTTGTATTTGGTCCTGATCTCCAGCACCTTGTTGATGGACTGGTCGCCGGCGTCGGCCTCCATTTTCTCCTCGGCGTAGCGCTTCAGCCCGGCCCGCACGACGCTGTGCTGCCCGAGCTTGGCCGCCTTTTCGAGGTCCTCAATAAACTGCAACGTCCGGTATTTTTTCAGGGCGTCCTGTAATTCGCCCAGGCGAGTTTTCTCCTGACGAAAATCCTTCAGGGCGCCTTCCAACTCGCGCTCGGCGGCATCGGTCCAGCCAGCCTGCAGCAGGAAGCGGTACACGGTCATCGTCCGATCAAATTTCTTGTCGTACTTCTTTTGTGTGGCCAGGTATTCGTAGAGCAGCCGCCGCACCTTCTCCGGGCCGAGTTCGTCGGGCAGGTACGACGACTTCCAGTCATACTCGCGCGTGGCGACCTTGATGTACTCCGGCGAGAACGAGTAGATGTATTGCTTCATGTCCAACTTACCGATCGAGGTCTTCAGGGAAATCTTGCGCTCCCAGTTGCTGGCCTGCCAGGGGAAGGCCTCCTCGATCTGCCACGAACTGGGCAATTCCATTGAGGGACGCCCCGGGGTCTTCCAGAAGCGTACCTGATCCTTGCGCTCAGGGGCTTTCACCAGGTCGTTGACCTGGCGGGGGCTGAAGATGATGTTGCGCACGGCGTCTTCCACGTGGTAGAAGCCGTTGGGCACCGAGATGCGGACCATGGTCTTCGACGCCGGATCGACAATGTAGGTGTTGTCGCGTCGCAACCGGCCCTCGACGATGAAGCCGTCCTTGAACTGGACGAGCTTGTAGTCGGATTGGGCCGCCGCCGGAGGCACAGACGCCAGGGCCGCCACAATGACGCACAGCAGAGCGGTAGACCGCGAACGCATGGCCAGGGCTCCTTTCGAGCGCGGGCAGCCTTGCACCAACCGGACAGGCTGCCGGCCTGAAACCTCCCCCGCGAAGTACGTTCTTTATTGTGACCGAATTGGCGCGGCAGTCAAGGAACAGTTGCGGCGCGGCGGCGGACGCGCCACAATAAGGGCAACGGAGAGAAACCGACCCCGCGCGAGGCAACCATGCCGATCCGGTTTCGCTGTGCCTATTGCAATCAGCTCATGGGCATCGCCCGTCGCAAGGCGGGCAACGTCGTCCGCTGTCCCACGTGCGCCGGCCAGGTCATCGTGCCCACGCCGGGCGCGGCCGAGCCCGAGCCGCCGCCGCCGCCAGCGCCGCAGCCGGTCAAGGGTCCGTCCCTGTTCGAGCAGGGTGACTTCGACCGGGACGTGCTGAACAACCCAACGGCCGGCGCCCGGGCGCCGCGGCGCAACGGCCCCGGCAGTTCGCCGTCACATCCAGCACGGCCGTCGCGCAACGACGCCATCGATGTGGAACCGGTGAGCATGCCGCTGGCGATGGGCCGGGCGGCACAGGAGTCCGGACTGCACCTCAGCACGGCCGCGGCGGTCGGGTTGGGCCTCGTGGTGGTGTTGCTGATGGGCCTGGCGTTCTTCGCGGGGTTGGTGCTCGGCAAAGCGGCCGGCGGCGCATGAAAAAGCCGGCGACGCTTTCGGTGGAAGTCGTCGCCGGCCACAGGAGGTTTTCATCTCAGGCCTTCACGCTCCGCGGCGCGGCCGGCGGTGACGCAGCGTGAACAGCAGTTGGTTCAGGGCGGGGGTGTCCAGGTCCGACCCCTGGAGGGCCGCCACCTGATGGTCGCCAAAGTACAGGGCCAACTCCCCGTCATCGTGCGTCACCAACCACGGATCGCCGTTCAGCCGTGGGTCCAGCAGCGACAGCCGCTGGAGCCGAATCGGCCGCGGACGGGCGCCGCTCATGGGCTTGCGGCGCAGAATCCGCAGGTTGGAAGGGGGAGAGTTTACCATCGTCTGTACCCTGGTGGGTCTTTCCAGTTTCACTCTTTCCACTTATCAGCGAATTTAATGCCAATCCGTCTTCTCCAGGTTACTTGCGTCGCAAGTTTATGCGAAATAGCAGTTTCAGCGACAGGATGGCAACGGGGTCAGCGGAGCGAATGGGGCGCTGCGGTTGCGGTTTTTTCCAACAGGCTTGTGTGATTGTGCAACAAGCGTTTGCTGTGACCGGTTACGCGGGCAAATGGATCGAACGAGGGTGCATCTCCGAAGTAGGTGGGTAGGAAAAGGAGGGTGTGCCGCTGCTTGGCCGCCTGTCGAGCCGTTTGCACCTGCAAGCGATTCCAGCAGGGCGGCCAAGCAAGTGGCACACGCAACTACACCTCTGCCTACCTGGAGGGGCGTGCCCACCGCATCACGCGGCCGACGGCCCTGCTCATCGACAAGTCCGGGTCAATGGACTCGGCCATTGAACTGGGCAAGCGCATCGGCGCGCTGCTATCGGCGGTGTACGAGGAGCGGCTGTACGTTTACGTCTTCGACACGATCGCGTATCCGATCGAGGCGGCGGGTACGGACCTGGCCGGCTGGGAGCGGGCGCTGGCGGGCGTGAAGGCGGGCGGCGGCACGTCGGTCGGCGTGGCGGTCGAGGCGCTGCGGCTGAAGCGGCATCATGTCGAACAGCTGATCGTCGTCACGGACGAGGGCGAGAACACGCCGCCGCTCTTCGTGGACGCGCTGGCGAAATATCGTCGGGACGTGAAGACGGAGCCGAACCTGTGCATCGTGCGCACGCCCGGCGCGGGGCAGCAGCTGGAGGAGGCGTGCCGCAAGGCGGGCCTGGTGGTGGACACGTTCCAGTTCACCGGCGACTACTACGCGCTGCCGAACCTGGTGCCGCTGCTGGCGCGGCCGTCGAAGCTGGAAATCCTGATGGAGATCATGGAGTATCCGCTGCCGACGCGCAAGACGTTGTAACCGTCCGGCTCACGTCCGCCTCCAGCAGGCAGCCGAACTCACGCGGGAAATCGACCGACACACGGGCATGGACCGCCCCCTGTCGGTCGAGGAAGCGCTGCCGGCCCTCCAGGGCGAAGACGCCCTCGTGCCAGATGTTCGGATGGATGTAAAGGCCCCGGGAGCCGTCGAACAGGAAGCAGACGAAATCCTCTGGCCGCACGTCGTCGCCCGGTCGGGCCAGCGGCACGGCAAACGGCCGCCGGTCGAGCGGGAAGAACAGCTGGCCGCCGTCGGGGTGATAGTTGGCGTGCCAGAGCAGCAGGCGCTGCGGGGTGCGAGAGTGTGCCTCGCTGGCCTGAGCCGGTTCGACCGCGTAGGCCAGGATGTAACGGCCGCCGACAGCCTCGTTGCTGCCGTAGAGCACGTCGCCTCGCCACTCGCTGACGAAGACGCCCTCGGTGGTGCCGCCCTCGTCGCCGCTGTCCGGATCGACCGGCCGCCAACCCTGCGCCGGCCAGCGCACGATCTCGACGCGGACGGCGTCCGGGCCGTCGATCAGGCAGCCAAAGCCCGCGAGCGCGGCCGGCGTCGCCTCGATCAGCGGCATCGCCACGCGCCGCAGGCCCGGCGGCACATTCGGGTTCAGGTAGTCCGGTGCGTCGGCCATATCCACCTTCCTCACTCGCCGAAACGGAGCAACTCACCGCCACCTGCGCTCAGCCGGAACGCGACGGCGCCGTCGCGCACCTCCAGCGGCTGCCAGCGGCCCGCCTGGCGGTCGAAGCGGCTGACTGCGCCGGGCCGGGCCAGCTTCAGGGACACGTCCTGCGCCGCGTAGGCGTTGTGGTTCGCCAGGAACACAAGGTTCTGTTGCTTCGCGTTCTTGAACACGCCCAGGACGAACTCGCCTGAGAGCGGTTGCAGCCAAAAATCCTTGGGGAACGCCCGCCCCGCGAGGCCGCCGGGCGGATTGCCCTTTTCCCTGTCCGGCAGCGGGTCGTTGTTGCACGACTTCGTGATCGGCGTCGAGTAGATGGCCGTCGGCAGTCCCAGGGCGCCCAGTTCGCGGGCCAGCGGCAGGATTTCGCGATTGACTTTGATGATGTCGCGGCCGCGCTCCGTCCACTGCAAGGTTTTGGCGTCCATCAGGTCAGTGGCGAGGAACCAGAGAATCCCGCGGAGACCGCAGGCCAGGCCGGTGTTGGCGGAATACAGGCCGCGGTTGAAATTGCCCTTGCCCGCCTGGCCCGACGTGGCCGACAGCCAGGTATAGTACACGGCGTTGCGCTCGCGCGCCCAGTTCCAGTACGCCAGCAGGTGCGGGAAGTGCTGGCCAACGCCGCGCTTCCAGTGGAAGTCGTAGTAGCCCAGCACGTCGGCGTTGGTCAGGTGGTTCATGCCGATGGTGCGATAGGTGCCGCTGTAGGCTGGGTGCGTTGGGTCCCACTGCCGCACCGTGTTCACGTCGCGCTTGCGCCCGGGCCGGTCTTGGCGAAGGTGTCGCTCCAGAGATGGTAGCCCCAGACGGCCGTGTCGCCGCGCAACTTCGCACACACCGCCTGCGCCTTGTCGGCGCTCTTGTAGACGTGGTGCTGGTCCGCCAGCAGATCGACCATCATCTTGACGCCGTGCTTGCGGCACAGCTCCAGACGCGGCGCGGTGCAGGTACACTGGATGGTATTGAAGCCGGCCGCCTTGATGGCACTCAGCAATTTCTCGAACTGGGCGTCGTCTTGCGGCATCCGGTCGCCGCCGTAGCCGAAGGAAAAGACGATGGCCAGTTCCGCCGGCCGTGGGGCCCGCTGTTTCTCCAGCCTGGCCGGGTCCGGCTGCGCCTGCGCCGGCACGGCGGCGGCCAGAGTCAGCAGGAGCGCGTGGAGGATGTGCCGCACGAGTCGTGGGGGCATCGTTTGTCCTTTCAAGACTGTGTGAGCGCTCATCCGAAAGCGCCCTGGATTTTCGCGGTTGGTCGGAGCCCGAGCGCAAGCGCGGGGCAGCGCTGCCCGCGCTGGCGCTCGGGCTCCGACCAGAAACAAGTCAGCGCCGCCGGGCCCGCCACACCTGGCCCTCGGTCCGCTTCTCCCATACGGTCTGGCCCTGCCGATTGACCTCGACCACGCGCTGGCCTGGCTGGCTGGAAATCAGCGTGTTGCCGTTGGGCAGGCGCGTAGCGTGGTACGCCCCGAGCAGTGCGTACTCCCAGACCGCCTTGCCCGCCGCGTCGTACTCCACGGCCCGGCCCGGCGACGCGTGCGCCACGAGAAAATGGCCGCCCGGCAGCCCCTCGACACTGGAATGGCCCTCGCCGCCGACGTTGTGGGTGTGGACGGCCTTGCCAGTAGCGGTGTCCACCTCGTAAACGCTGCCGCGGCGCGTGACCACCAGGGCCCGGTTGCCGGCAAGTTTGTGGCCGCCGTAGATGCCGTGCCCCGGACTGACGCCGTTGGCCCGGAGGTCGTGGCGATAGAGCACCTTGCCGTCGCGGTTGACTTCCAGGATGCCGGTGTAGACGGTGATGAATGTGTTGCCGTTCGCCAGGCGCTGGCAGGTGACGGGCGGCTGGTCCAGGTTGAACTGCCGTAGCACCTTGCCCTGCAGGTCGCGTTCGGTGACGCGGCGGCCGGTGTACTCGGCGATGAGCACGCGGTTGCCGGGAAGCACCTGGGCGTCAATGGGGCCCGCCAGGTTGGTGATTGCCCAGCGCACCTTGCCGTCGCGGCCGCACTCCCACACTTTGCGGGCGTGCATTTGCGCGAACACGGTCAACCCCAGCTGCTGCTGCCCTGGCCGCACGTTGGCGAGATTGACGCTGTCCCCGTGTTCGCGCCACCAGGTGTCCCAGGCGTTGCGCTGCTTCTTGCGGGCGGCAACGCTGCCGTCGCCGCCGCCGATGGTCGGCGCCGCGTCGCCGGCGATGCGCAGGAGCAGTTCCTCGGCCTGCCAGGCAAGTTCGGGCGGATTCGCGAGGAGTAGCTCGATGAGTGGCGGCACAGCCGCCGGGTCGCGGCCAGCGACCAGCGCCTGGGCGGCGCGGAGGCGGACGCGCGGGTCATCGTCTTTCAGGAGCGGGCGGACGGTGGCGCGCACAGCCTTGTCCGCGTGGCGGCCCAGCACAAAGGCGGCGCCGGCACGGCGGGCCGCCCGGGAATCCGCGAGCGCTTTCTTGAGCGCCGGATCGGCCGCGGTGTGCGGCGGGCAGAGGGCGACGAGCGCAGCCAGCACCTCGTCCTCGACGCGGTCGTCCTCGGCGAAGGGAAGATAGCGCAGCAGGACGACCGCGGCCCCGGCGGGGCGGAGGCGGCCCACGGCGCGGGCTGCCGCAGCGGGGAGGGCCGGTCCCGGTTCGACCTGGAGCGCGGCCGCGAGGTCGCCCGCGCCGGGCGAGGTCTGGGTCGGAGTGCTTGTCGCGTGTTTCCTTCAACAATGGCAGGGCGGCCGGGCCGCGCGCGAATGGCCCGGGCGGCACGGTCACGCACCGCGAACAACCGATGATTGAGTTTGGCGATGTGCTGGCGCAGCTCTTCCACGTCCTGGTCGGTGACAGTGCGCTGGCGAAAGAACTGGAGCAGGCCAGCCGCGTCGGGCTCGACCTGATGCTGACGCAGGAACTGCTCGTCCTGGCGGGCAGCCTCATCGCCGGCCGGGGACGCCGCCAGGGCAAGGCCGGGCAATAGCATCCCCAACACGAGAACCAGTCTTCCTCGTGACATCGACATTCCTCTGGCAGGCCGGGCGAGACGTGCGCTGATTGTAGCAAGCCACACCAGCATTCGGCCAAAAAAACGCACGCCAAGGTGCAAAGCGAGCCTGCGTTTGAGAAGTGGTTCGCACCCAGGCAGATGCCGTTCCGGGGCCGGCGGAGAAAGAGCGGGAAACGGCCAACGTGGCGGGCGCTAATCAATCCGGCCGCGGTATCTGGCTTCCTGGTAGGTCGCTTCCAGGTCGATAGCGCCGCCTTCGGAAGTCTGGCGACTTCCGCTACCCCTAACCGCTATCGCATAACGTCGAGTGGGGTCGTTACAAGCCGCCGGCTTCGCTCTTGATTCCGCTCGTTCTTCTCGCTATTGCCACGCCGACGGTGCATCATCCCAGGGAGGGGGTGCGATGGTCAAGACCTCGGATCGGTACTGGCGCTGGGCCGCCATCGCGGTCTGCGTGCTCGGCCCGCTCGTGGCGGGGTGCATCCCGTTTGTGCCGGTGCCCTATGCCTACCCCAGCGTCGAATGGACGCCGCCGGTGGATACCAAGGCCCCAAATGCGGAAGTGGTCGCGTTGCGAGTCGATGCGCTTGAAAGGCGGGGGTCCCACATCTTTTCCCCGATAACGGAAGAGCCCCAATTCACCCTGATACCGCTTTCCCAGAATGGGATTGTCCCGGTGCAGGCCACGGCGGGCGTTTCGCGTGGTTTCATCTGGAACTGCATCGCCCTAATCCATACGGGGAACGTTCACCGCACCGTCTTGGTGCGGCTGTACCGAGCCGGGTATCAGACGGTGGAAATTCGCCCGTCTTTGCTGTGCGACGAATTGGATTGGAAGCCGGCTGCCACGCCGCTTGAGCGGGAAGAAGCGATTGACCACCTGCATTACTATTCCTACCGGGACGATCCGGACGGTTGGGATCCAGACTCGCCAACCCGGATGGGGTTTTTGAACATCCCGCCGGGTTCGACCGCGACCGAACACCGTCAGGCGTTGCTGTTCATCGCCGGCGAGTACGAGAAGCTGGCGTCCGAGGCCGGCGTCGAGCCGGAGGGCCGCACGCGCCTTTTGAAGAAAGCCGGCAACCTGAAAGACCTGGCAGCAAAATAAGAGGGACCCGTTTACGTTTCGCGCGGTCGGAAGGGCGCGCGAAACGTAAACGGGTCCCTCTCGTTGTCCGGTCTCTCTTACTTCTTGACCTCGAATTCGGCGTCGATCACGTCATCCTTGCCCTTGCCGTCACCGCTCGGCGGGCTGCCGCCGCGCTCCGGGCCGCCACCACCGCCGCCATGCATGTGCGACGCCATCGCCTGGGCCGCCATCTGCAGGTCGCTCAGCGACCGCTTGATCGCGTCCGCGTCGTTGCCCTTCATGGCGTCCTTGACCCGGTCGATGGCGCCCTGGATCGGCGCCTTGTCGGAGTCCGACATCTTGTCGCCGTTCTCCTTCAGCAGCTTTTCCACCTGCCAGACGGTGTTGTCGGCCTCGTTGCGGGCGTCCGCCAACTCCTTCTTCTTGCGGTCCTCCTGGGCGTGCAATTCGGCATCGCGGCGCATCTTCTCGACCTCCTCCGAGCTGAGGCCGCTGGAGCTTTCGATGCGAATCTTGTTTTCCTTGCCGCTCTTCTGGTCGCGGGCCGACACCTGCAACACGCCGTTGGCGTCCAGGTCGAACGTCACCTCGATCTGCGGCAGGCCGCGCGGCTGCGGCGGAATACCCTCCAGGTGGAACGTGCCCAGCTTGCGGTTGTCCGCCGTCATCGGCCGCTCGCCCTGGAACACCTGCACGTAGACGCCCGGCTGGTTGTCCTCGTAGGTCGAGAACGTTTGCTTCTTCGTCGCCGGAATGGTGGTGTTGCGCTCGATCAGCTTGGTCATAACTCCGCCAACCGTCTCGATGCCCAGCGACAGCGGCGTCACGTCCAGCAGCAGCACTTCCGACTTGCTGCCGAGCAGCAGTTGCGCCCCTGGATGGCGGCGCCGACCGCCACGACCTCATCCGGGTTGACACCCTTGTGGCCTTCCTTGCCGAAGATCTCCTTCACCAGTTGCTGCACGCGCGGCATGCGCGTCATGCCGCCGACCAGCACCACCTCGTCGATGTCGCTCGGCTTGTAGCCCGCGTCCTTCAGCGCCGCCAGCACCGGGCCGCGGCACTTCTCGATCAGGTGATGGCACAGCTGCTCCAGCTTCGAGCGCGTCAGCGACATCTGCAAGTGCTTGGCACCCGTCGCGTCCGCCGTGATGAACGGCAGGTTGATGTCCGTCGTCGTCGCCTGCGACAGCTCCTTCTTGGCCTGCTCCGCCGCGTCCTTGAGCCGCTGCAGTGCCTTTTCGTCCTTGCGCAGGTCAATGCCGTTGTCCTTCTTGAACTGGTCCGCGACGTAATCAATAATCACCTGATCGAAATCGTCGCCGCCCAGGTGCGTGTCACCGTTGGTCGCCTTCACCTCGAAAACGCCGTCGCCCACGTCCAGGATGGAGATGTCGAAGGTGCCGCCGCCCAGGTCGAAGACCGCGATCTTCTCGTTCTTCTTCTTGTCGAGGCCGTACGCCAGCGAGGCCGCCGTCGGCTCGTTGATGATACGCATGCGCTGCTTCGTCTTCTTGCCGTCCTTGCCCTCGATCTCCCATTCCGGATCGAAACCGGCGATCTGGGCGGCGTCGATGGTCGCCTGCCGCTGGGCGTCGTTGAAGTACGCCGGCACCGTGATAACCGCCTTCTTGACGGTGTGGCCCAGGTACGCCTCGGCCGCCTCCTTCAACTTGCGCAGGATCAACGCGGAAATCTCCGGCGGCGTGTACTGCTTGCCGTCGATGTCCACCTTGACCAGCTCGTTGGGGCCGCCAACGATCTTGTAAGGCACCAGCTTCTCTTCCGACATCACCTCGTTGTGACGGCGCCCCATGAAGCGTTTGATCGAGTAGATGGTGCGGCGCGGGTTCAGCGCGGCCTGCCGGCGGGCCAGTTCGCCCACCAAACGGTCGCCCTTGTCGGTGAACGCCACCACACTGGGTGTCAGGCGATGGCCTTCCTGGTTGGCGATGACCTTCACTTCACCGCCTTCCATCACGGCCACGACCGAGTTCGTCGTGCCCAGGTCGATACCGATGATTTGTTCATTCACTGCCATGATTTAGGCTCCTTTCTTGCGGATGTCTCCGTCTCGGTTCCGCGTCGGCCCGTTGCCCGCGGGCGCCGTTGGGCGCTGCCACGGCGAGTGAACCGGGCGCAACGGTCGTGATTTAGTGTCAGGGGTTCGCTTGCTGGAACAGGTGTTCATGTTCGCGAACATTGGATTGCTCATTATCGTTAAGGGAGTTGCACAGCAACTCATGTGCCGCCGGGGCGCCGGCGGTTGGGCGTGCTCTCATGTTGACCGCAATTAGATAGTTATGGCGTCCCAGGAGATTCAGTTTTCTTGCCAGAATACTGGAACCCCTTGTGCTCCATCCGCCAAAATGGCAGTCGATAAAATGGGTAAGCGAACGCAGGCGTCAAGTTGGCAGCGAAAACGGCTGAAAGTGGTTCGCCGAAACGTCTTGTTGGTTGACACTCATTCGGTGCCTGATTAGATTGACAGGGGTCCGCGCTCAAACCTCCTTGACGAGATCCGCCATGGCGCAAAATCGAATCCGACAGCCCCGTCGCCGCGAACCGCTCCGCGGCCTCCCTGAAGAACCTTCGTGCGACCATCGACAAGCTGGATCTCCAGATATTGAAACTGGTTAACGAGCGGGCGAGCCTGGCGGCGGAAATCGGCAAGGTCAAGAACAGCCACGGTGGCGAAATTTTTAACCCGGCCCGCGAAGAGGAAGTGTACAAAAACGTCCTGGAGAACAACAAGGGGCCGCTCGACGAGGCCACCATTCGCGCCGTCTACCGCGAAATCATGAGCGGCGCCCGCGCGCTCCAGAAGGTGCTCAAGGTGGCGTATCTCGGCCCGGAGTATAGCTTTAGCCATCTGGCGGCGGTGGAGCGCTTCGGCCAGGCGGTCGAGTTCATGCGCGTCGGCAGCATCGCGGCGGTGTTTGAGGAGGTCAACCGCAGTCACGCGGACTTCGGCGTGGTGCCGCTGGAGAACTCCACCGACGGCCGCATTGCCGACACCCTCGACATGTTCATTCGTCTGCCGCAAATCAAGGTTTGTGCCGAAGTTCGGTTGCGCATCCACCACAACCTGTTGGCCAACTGCGAGCAGCAGGAAATCCGTCGGGTCTACAGCAAACCGCAGGCGCTGTCGCAGTGCCGTAACTGGCTGAGCAAGAATGTGCCGCACGCCTCGCTGCACGAGGTCGCCAGCACCGCCACCGCCGCGGAACTGGCCCAGCGGGAGCCCGGCGCCGCCGCGGTCGCAAGTCGCCAGGCAGCAGTGCGTTATGGCTTGCGTATCCTGTTCCCTGACATCGAGGATTCGCCGCACAACGAGACGCGCTTCGCCGTCATCGGTCATCAGGAAGCAGGCAGGACCGGTCACGACAAAACGGCACTCATGTTTCGCATTCCGCACAACCCTGGTTCGCTGGTGAGCGTGCTCGAGGTGTTCAAGCAGAACAAGCTCAACCTGACCTGGATCGAATCGTTCCCCGCCAAGCAGCCCAAGCCCGAGTACATCTTCTTCGTGGACTTCGAGGGCCACATTGAGGATCCGAAGGTCAAGCGGACCCTGAGCACGCTGGCGGAATACTGCGAGCAGCTGTCGGTGCTCGGCTCCTTCCCGATGGCGACGCTCAGCAGCTGAAACAACCTGGCGAGCGGGGTCGCGTCGAGCGCCCCGTGAGACTCTGCCCCACGGGGTCGCGTGGGACTCTGCCCCACGGGGCGCTTACGCGACCCCGCTCGCCCACCTCCGCCCGGATGGAATCCCCCATGATTATCGTGCTGAACCCCCAGGCAACCGAAGCGCAGCTCGACCACGTGCTCGAACGCATCCAGGAACTGGGCCTCAAACCGCACCTGAGCCGTGGCGAACACCGCACTATCATTGGCGTCATCGGCGACGAGAACAAGCTGCGCGCCGAACCGCTGCAGGCGATCCCCGGCGTCGAGCAGGTGCTGCCGATCCTGAAGCCGTTCAAACTCGCCAGCCGCGAATTTCACCGCGAGAACTCCGTCATCGCGGTCGGCAAGGTGAAGGTCGGTGGCGGTCATCTGGCCATGATCGCGGGGCCGTGCGCGATTGAAAGCCTGGAGGTGCTGGACGAGATCGCCACGCAGGTCAAGGCCGCCGGCGCCAACATCCTGCGCGGCGGCGCGTTCAAGCCGCGCACCAGTCCGTACAGCTTCCAGGGTCTCGGCGAAGAGGGCCTCAAAATCCTGCGCGACGTGGGCGACAAGCACGCCCTGCCGGTGGTCACCGAAGTCATGGACCCGCGCCAGGTGCCGCTGGTGGAGCGCTACGCGGACATGTTTCAGATCGGCGCCCGCAACATGCAGAACTTTGACCTGCTCAAGGAGGTCGGCCAGACGAAGTTGCCGGTGCTGCTCAAGCGCGGCATGAGCGCCACGGTCAAGGACCTGCTGATGTCGGCGGAGTACGTGCTGGCGGAGGGCAACCCGAACCTGGTGCTGTGCGAACGCGGCGTGCGCTCCTTTGAGGACTCGACGCGCAACATGCTGGACATGAGCGCCGTGCCGAACGTCAAGGGCCAGAGTCACTTACCGATCATCGTCGATCCGAGCCACGCGACCGGCCGGCCGGACCTGATTCCGCCGATGGCGTGCGCTTCCATCGCCGCCGGGGCCGACGGCGTTCACATCGAGGTCCACAGCTGCCCCGAGAAGGCGCTGTCCGACGGGCCGCAGGCGCTGCTGCCGAAGCAGTACGGTGAGCTGATGCGGCAGCTGCGGCGGCTGGCGGAGGTGATGGGCAAGGCGGTGTCGCCGACGGCGTGACGGTTGGGCTTGTCACGGTGGGCGAATGTCGCTAATGCCCAGCCCGCGGCCCGGCACACTGCGCGGGCGGCCGCGCTCCTCTCGTTCGCAAGGAAGCGAAACCATGTTGCCCGTTCTCCAAAATCTGTTGGCCGTGATGGTGTTCGGTCTCTCGCCCATTCCGGCGGAGGGTGGAGAACCGCCAGGGGTTGGGTCCGCGTTCGACTCGCCAGCGGATTTTCTTCCGGGTCCACGGCGGCTTTACCCCGCTGTGCCGAAACTGTCGGACGCCGCCCCACTGCTGACCGCACGGTCCCGGTTCCAGCCGGGCAGTCCGGTCGGCACGTTGCAGGAGTTGCTCGCCGGCGAACGGACGGCGGTTCGCGTGATCTTCGATGAATTCACGCCCGTGTTCGTTGATGGATTGTTTGTGGAAGAGGTTCGGGAAGAAACGCTTGCTCCTGGCGGGTATCACGGGTTGATTGATGAAGGGGGCAGCATAGCCAGTGCGCTCGGCCTGCCGGACGTTGCCGATCTGCATCGCGAGTTCTGCTTGCTTCGCTACCTGGAGAACCCCGAGCGACCCCTGTTGAATGGGGAGCAAACGCCGCCATCCGTTGAGCCGAAACCCCAGGATCAACAAGGGAATATCCCGGAAACAAATGATCGGGAAATTGCCATGCGATGGCTGGACCAATACGACCTGCCGGGCCGCATGGCCGAAGCGGAGGTTTACACCATCCTCGCCGGGTTCCCGTTCACCGATGACAGCTGGTGGGAGGAATGGGAATATCAGGATCAGTGCGTCGGGGCACTCATCTTTCCGGACTCATACCTGCGGCGGAAACAGCGCGAATACACCTTTTTCACAAAATTGCAGCGGCCGCTGGCGGACCTGAACCCGCAGCTGCCCGCCACAGTCCTGAAGGTCAGCCAGACGCTGCGGGAGTTCGCCACACACACGATGGTTCAGATGGTCTGCGATTTTGAACCGCCCCCGTTACTGGATTGCGATGGTGCCGTCATCTACAATAGTGCCTTCCCCGGCTTCAATTTTTAACACCGGAACCCACCGGACAATCGCTGGCCCCGTTTATGTTTCGCGCACGTCCAGTCCGCGCGAAACGTAAACGGGGCCAGCGAGTTCCAGCCCATTCCAAAAACCCCGCGGGGACGCCGCCGGCCGCCGCCGCTAGAATAGGCGTTCGCCACGCCTCCGTTCCCGAAAGCTCCAGGTGAGGGTACCGATGACCGCCCCGCGACGCCGCGGCGACGAGCCGGGCAAGCTGGTCAGCATCGACCCCAAGGGGCGCCGACTCGTCATCCGCGTGCGCGGCAAGGACGAGACGTTCAACTTCCGGGATGTTAGCAGATTGCTTGTGCATGGTGAGCCGGCCAAGTTTTCGGACCTGCGGAAACGGGTCGGCGCCACAGGTTACTTCACCACAGCGGAATACGGCGGCCCCGGTGATCTGGTCCGTTTCAAACGCTGGAATGGACCAATGAACGGGCGACACGTCTACGATTCGATGCCCAGACAACAGGCTGCCAAATCGGCTGAAACGAAATGGCCCGGCTCAAAACGTTTCGAGCCGGGCTGGCGTCAACAAGGAGCAAAGCCCGCAACAGAAGACAGAGACTCAGCGTTTGATCGCGGTCAGGTGGAAGATGGTGTGCTGGCCGCTGTCGGTGAACTCCTGGCGGACGAGGCGGTGATGGCTGTCGTACCACACGTCCACCGGGGCGGCCGGGCCGAGGATGCGGAAGTGGTAGCACTTCTGCGTCTGGCCGGCGACGTTCATCTGCTCCATGCTGACGTACTGCAACTTGCCGTCGATGTCCTTGCCGGTGTCGCAGTCCAGCAGTGGGATGTTCTGGTTGTGGAAGCGGGCCTCGGCCAGTTTCCAGTAACTGGTCGTCCAGGCGTCGGCGCGGCTGACGTGCTCCTGGCCGTTGGCGCGGACGCGCAGGCCGTTGCCTTCGGCGACGGCGCTCACGTCGAAGCGCTTGCCGTCGTCCTGGCCGCTGGCTCGGAGCTGCTGCAACCGGTAGTCCTTCCACACCTCGGTGGCCTGGATGGCGTAGGTGTACCTGCCGAGGAACACCTTGACCTCAACGCTGGCATTGATGGCGACGTTCTCGGTGCCGTCGGGCTGGTGCGTGACCGTCAACTGATACTGGCCGGCGGTCTTGTTGCCGACCTGAATCACGAAGTCGCGCACCTCCGTGTGGGGCTGGGCCTGCTGGGCCCACGTCGCCGGACTCGCCGCCAGGATCAACGCCAGGGACACGCCCACCAGGGGCCAACGTGTTCGGCTCATTCCGCACCTCCTTCGCTTGTTGATCCGGGCCGCCACGACTCGACGGCCTCGGGGGGGAAGGCGGGGGTATACCGTGGAACGTCGGAAAAGCCAAGAGCAATTCAAGGCGAGCGCGAACCGTTTAGCGGCCGTTGCGGCCCTCCATCAGCCGGGCCAGTTTCTCACTGAGCAATTCGTCCGCCGCCGCGGACCAGGTGAACTCGCCCGGCGACTTGAAGCCGCCCTCACTGGTGAACGACGCCGTCGGCGCCGACGCCAGCGGCAAGACGCCCAGCGACCGCACTCCCAGCCGCAGGTCGAAGCCGCTCATCTGCGCCAGGTCCGCCGCGTCCACCGTGCCGGGTGCGAACGGCGATGGGCCATCGGTGATGAGCACTTCCTGGTCGAGCAAGAGCGGCGCCTGCACGCCGCCGACCACCTGCGCCCGCACCTCCAGCTTGCACAGCCCCGCCATGCCCGGTTCGCTGCTGCTCACCAGAAAGCACGGGCCAACGCGCGTCAGGTCCGCCAGCGGCGGCAGCTGCCGTGTCAGCGCGAACGGCCCCTTGGCGGTCTGCACCACGAAGCGCGTGTCGGAGATGCGCAGCGACTTCTGAAACTTCAAGCGCGGGATGGCCCGGATGCGCTGCGTCGCCAGCACCTGATCCTCCAGCATCCACGTCGCCACCCAGGTCGCCACGCGCTTCGGGAAGCGGCCCGGCGACACCGTCACCAGTGCCTGCTTGCCTCGAAGCTGCGAACTCGACAACTGCAGCGGCACCGTGAACGCCGACTCGCCCTCCTCGGTGCGGAACTCGACGCGCAGGTTCAGGTCCACGACCGGTGCCAGGCTGGTGGCGCTGGTGAGCAGGGCGCTGGCCATGATGCCACGGCACTGCGTCGCCACGAACGTCTGGCAGGCGACCGTCTGCTCGCCGAGCATCACCGCCAGCGTCGGCATTTGCAGGCTGAAGCGCTGCAGGAATTCGGCACGGGTCAGGACGGGCAGCTGGAGGCGGCCGAGCGGTTGACCGCGCCAGTGCATCTCGGCGAAGGCGGTGGCGGCCGGCGCGGCCAGGCGGAAGAAGAGGCGGCACTGGTCGCTGCCGTCGTCGGCGCGGAGGGTGTCGGCGGCGATGGCGGGCTGTTCGGGCAGGTGCAGGGTGAAGTCGGCCTTGCGACGGCCGGCGGCGGCGGGCAGGCGCAGCAGGCACTCGACCAGCACCGCATCCGCGTTCCAGGGGATGGGCTGGTTATCGACCGTGAGGCCGGCTTTTTCATAACTGTAGTGCATGGCCTGCGGCTGTGGGCCGATCCGGTGAAGGGGCCAAAGGTCATGCATCGCCCAGTCGCGCCAGCGCTTGATCCAGGGCCACATCGAGTGCCTCCGCCGAGGTCGTGGCGAACTCCGGCGCCGTCGGTCGGCAGATGAGACAGTCCGCCGACCGGGCGACGCGCAGCCGGTGCGGCCGGTACGCTTCGTCGAAGACGCCCGGCACGCGCTGCAGCGCCAGCAAAAGGCTGGTGAAGCCCGGCGCGAAGTTCGTCGCATGGTTCAACAAGTCAAGCGTTAGGAGCGCGTGCAGCGAGGCGATGACTTCAATCGACGCCTTGCTCGCGGGGACCGTCGTTTCCGCGACGGGGCCGCCCGGCTGCGAGTAGTCCGGCGGCTTGCTGTTGTCCTCCTTGACGCTACGCTGCAAATAACTGGCGACGCAGCCGTAACACGGCCCGTCGGGGGCGAACCAGTGGACGAAACCGCCGATGCCACCGCTGAGGACCTCGCCGAGCGTCCACGGTTTGCGGCAGCGGCGCATGAGGGCGTCCCAGTGAAACTTGGCCACCTCGTTGTCCGCGGCACATACGCCTATGTCGGCGGTGCGGGCCGCGGCCTCGATGGCCGCCTGCTGCTCCGGCGCCAGCAGGTCGCAGACGAACAGGCGCACGTCCAGGTCAGGCCGCCGCTCTTTCAGCCAGCGCTCGGCCAACTCCACCTTCGGCTCGCCGATGCCGGCCGGCGGAAAGATGTGGCGCTCGACGTTGTGCGGCTTGTAGATGTCCGGCTCGATCAGCGTGACCTGCGTGATGCGCGCATCACGACAGAGCATGTCGAGGACGGGCATGCCGCCACTGCCGGCGCCGACCTGGATCACGTGAGCCAAGACGTTACCTCCGTGTTAAGTGTGCCGAAAAAGCAAGTCCCCATCAGGGGTTGCCACGGAAAGGAAATCGGCGAGCTTTACCTGCCAACCACACTCGCCCGGCGGCGCCCCCACACGCACCAGTACAACCGTGTCATCCGCGTCAAGGTGGGTGGTACTCACAACCTTAGCCAGCATCGCGTCGCCGTCGGTAAAGACAAAGCGGAATGTCTTACCCTCCGCGCCCCGCAACAACGTGTGAAGGGTGTCGCCTGGCACGGTGCGCTCCTACGGCCTGGCTGATGCCGTTGTGTTGCACTACTATTTCGCCTCCGGCAGTGGCCACTCATTGGTCTCGTGCCACACCTCATAGCACGCCAGCCAGCGCCACGCCGCCTGGATGGCGAAGACGCAGGTGAAGCGCGCCGGGTCCCAGCGGCTGGTGGCGCGGGTGCTGCCCTGCCGCCACATGCACAGCGTCTGGCCTTCGAGCAGGTGCGGACAGTGCTTCAACGGCGTCAGCACGCGCGTCTCGGGCGGCACCGTCGGGTAGCTGGACACGAGCCGCGTCTCCAGCTGGTAGACGTTGTGCATCGGCTTGAGCTTGTAGCGCAGCACCAGGGTCGTGCCCAGGCGCACGATCTGAATCTTGTACGCCGGCTCGCGGTCCTCGTTGTAGCGCTCGATGACGGGGATTTCCACCGTCAGCAGGCGGCGCTTACCGGCTTCACTGTCGAGCAGGCCCATAGCATTAGTCCTTGGTCATCAGTCATTAGTCATTAGGAATCGGGGCTGCCGCCAGCGGCAGGGGCCTGGTAACTAATGACTAATGACTAATGACTAATGACGATTAGTAATGACACGGCACCGACTTGATGGCGGAGATAACCTCCTCGTCGGTGACCTCGTCGGCAGTGCCGGCGAAGGTCGTGGTGCGCCGGTCCATGAGGATGGCGCGGTCGCTCTCGGCGTTGCCGCGCAAGGCGCTGATGAGCTGGCGGCGCTCCACGTCGTTGAGGGGACGAAAATCCATGGCCTTGCTCCCTTCCAAGAAAAAAGAAACCAGACAACCGAAACCGCTAACTCTGTCCCGCGAGTTCCGCGAGCAGCAGGTACACGCCACGATCCAACCGCTCCTGTTCAGGGTCCACGCTCAGTAAATCATCTCCCCGCAGCAGGAAATAGGCAACCCCCTTCTTGTCGAGCATCAGCCGCAGCTGCTCGCCCGGCGCGGCCAGGGGAAACGTCACGGACAGCGCTGGACCGCTCGGCCCCGCCACCACGTCGAAGACCACGCGGGCCTGTTGCCGACACAGCCGGTCCAGTTGCTCCGCATACGTTTCCAGCACCGGCCACAACACATGCAACGGCCGTGCCAGATCCGGCCCCAATGTCAGCGTCACACCCAACGGACGGTAATGGCGGTCGCCGTCGCCCAGGCCGTACCACGAAAAACATAGCTCGCCCAGGCACTGCATGTGCGGCTGCGGCTGATGGGCGACCGTGGCATCACCGCGCGGCGGTTTGACATCGGCGGTGCCGATGCCGAACACGCCCTCCCCGCCCCGCAGCCGGCCGATCCATTGACTGTCGCCGTGGTAGTCGCCGTCGCTGGGGTGGCGCAGGCTGCCGGGGTGCGTGTGGACCACGCCGAGCATGGTCAGCCGGCGGTCCCACTGACGGACGACGCGGCTGGCCAGGGCCTGGCCGTCGCTGTTGAAGCGGACGTGGGCGACTCCCGCGTTGCGACCGGCGCCGGCCGGCAGCGTCGCCAGCACCACCGCCTCGTGGAGGTCGCGGACGCCGAGAAGCACCCAGCCGGTTTCCTCGTCGCCGCGCTGGCCAGTGCGGTGGGCAGTGAATTCGTCAAAGAGCGTCCGCGACACCTCATCGGTCAGGATGACGCGGTCGAGCCGTTCATACTTCCGCGGCCCAGTGGGCGGGGCCTCCAGCACCTCCGGGGCGGGAAGGCGATTGCGATACCACGCCCGGTACAGGTCGTTCAGCAGTCGGCTGGTGGTGCTGACCAGGGCTTGCAACATGCGCCTTGGCGTCTCCCAACGGAAGGCGAGCCACGGAGGGGCGGCCCAGAGAACTGACAAGGGTGGCCCGTGGCCGGGCTCGACTTCCGTGCCGACAGCGTTCCCATCGCCACCTCATCATAGCGACGGGGGAAAGTGGTGTCAAAGACCAGTTCCCCCCGAGCGTGTCGTGTCGCGCCCGCGGGGGAGTTTCCGCGCCCTGCCGACCTGGGAGACCACGGGCCGTTTGTTGTAAAATACCATCATCCGGCGGCCGATTTTTCAACCCCCGGAAGACATTCTACGATACTGAAGAGGAAAAAAGCGCGGATTCGGCAGGGAACCACACGGCGGAGGGAACCGCGTCGCGCCTGAGGAGGTTTTTCATGGTGCTGACCCAACCCCACCAGACCGTTGAGGACGAGGCCACGTTCGTCGGCCTGGTGACGTTGCTGCCCGGCCCGGATCGCAAGCGGCAGCCGAAGTCATATTTATATCGGTTGATCTATCGCAACCCGGTGCCGGGCGGTGTCGGCTGCGTCTCGACGTGGGAGGTCGAGGGCGGCCGTCTGGTGTACCAGGTGTCCCTGGAGCGGCAGGAGACGGGCCAGTTGCGCTGGCACTGCAGTTGCGCCGACGCCATCTATCGCGGTGAGGACGAGGGCCGGCCGTGCAAGCATGTGATCGGCATCATGAAGGCCAGCGCCGAGGTGCCGACGTGGGCTGGCCAGGACGTGCGGCGCACGGCGTGAGCGGCGGGTTGTTCTGAGGAAGGAAAGGAGGAGAACGATGGCGACGAGGCAACCACGGTGCAGCCTGGAAGAGGCCGACCGGCGCGGCACCGCGCGGTACGAGCAGAAGGGCCGTCTCCCCTACGCACTCCGCCGCAGCGGTTCGCCAACCCGGCCCGCCACTGCCCCTTCCTCCGCCTTCTCCCCCATGTACCGCCGCAACCGCAACTCCTGGTCAATCTCCTGCAAGCGCGGCACCAGGCCGCGGCCGTTGGCGATCTGGATGGCCAGCCCCGGCCGTGCGTTCGCCTCCAGCAGCATTGGCCCGTCCGCCTCATCGACGACGATGTCAACGCCGACGTAGCCCAGGCCCACCGCCCGCGCCACCCGCCGCGACATCTCCAGCACCTGCTCCCAGTACGGCACCTGCATACCGACCACCGGCACGCCCGTGTCAGGGTGCTTCTCCACGAAATGGTTCTTGCGCACCGCGTGACAGGTGACGCCCGTGGCCAGATCGACGCCGGCGCCGATGCCGCCCTGGTGCAGGTTCGCGCGACCGCCAGACTCCTTCGTCGGCAGCCGCAGCATCGCCATCGCCGGTTCGTTGCGGTACAGGATGACGCGGATGTCCGGGATGCCCTTGAAGCTGATCGGCGTGAACGCCGCGTGCAACCGCACCCGCTGCTGCACAATCGCCTGGTCCGCATGGCCGCCCAGCGAATACATCCCCGAGAGGATGTCGGACAAATGCTGTCGCAATTCCTCCAGTTTCATCAACTCGCCGTTGTGGCGGACGTAGCGGCGGCCGTCGCGGCGCAGCACAACCAGGACGCCGCGGCCGGCGGAGCCGTGGTTCGGCTTCACCACAAAATCGCCGCGGCCGCCGAGGATGTCCGACAGCCGGCCGAGTTCGGAGTGGTAGCGCACCGCGGCGTAGACGCGCGGCGTCGGCACGCCGATCTGCTCGCACAGATCGCGCATGCGCAGCTTGTCGTCCACGATGGGGTACAGGCGCGCGGGTTGTGATCGAGGATGCAGGCGGCGTTGCGGCAGTTCATGCCGAGAATGCCGAGTTCGCGCAGGCGGCGGGCGGCGCGGAACAACCAGAGCATGGGCTTCTCCAATAAAGAGAGGAGGATCCACAGATGACACAGATAACACAGATAAAGACAAACCAATTCTGTCTTTATCTGTGCTATCTGTGTCATCTGTGGATCGTTATTTTGCCGTCACCGCCTCGTCGTTGCGGACGATGTGCAGGTTCAGCGCAATGCGCTCGGCGCTGACGTGCGGCGGCGGCGGCTTCAGGAAGTCGCGGAAGCGGAGCAGTTCGGACAGCCGGTAGCCGGTATAGCGGCCGATCAGCAGCATGCCCGCCATGGCCAACCCCAGCGTTTCGGGGTAGCGGAACAGATGCAGCACCAGCGCGGGGATGCTCAGCACCAGGCTGATGGTCGCCGCGATCACCATCGTGCCGAACAGCGTCTTGAACGACGCCGCGGTGCCGTCCTCCGTCTCCAGCGTCCAGAAGCGTTCGATCATGCCGGCGAGAATCACCATCGGAAACAGCGAGAAATAGCGCGTCACCGCCAGATCCTGGAAGTTCGCTGCCACGATGGCCATGAGCAGCACGAGCACCACCAGCGTCAACAACAGAGCGTGCCGCGGCACCTGGAGCAGGTGGTAGCGGTCCAGCACGCGGCGCAGGCCCCAGCCGATCAGCACAATGGACACGAACACCAGGATGCCCGGCAGGCTGCGCAGGTCGCGGAACGCCAGGCCGACCAGCGCCGGCGCGAAGGTGCCGAAGCCGTGGATGCCGATGATGTTTCGGTAGACGCAGATGATGAGCGCCGCGATCGGCAGCAGCAGCAGAAACTCCGCCAGGTGGCGCTCGGCCGGCGGCAGCGCGTTCAGCGACGTGCGCATGAGGAACCCCCGCAGTCCGGACGGCTCGGCGGTTTGGCCGGGGGTGACCTTGTTCTCGACCAGGAAGGCGAAGTCGAGGTTGCGTGTCTGGTGGCCGCCGCGCACCAGCGGGAAGTCGCCGAAGCCGAAGACCAGGTACGTCGTCGGCACGCGGCCGCAGTAGCGATGGAAGGGGCACATCGGCATCCAGTAGTCGCCGACCCACGTCTCGACCCAGACGTGGCCCTTCTGCTCGTTGCGTTTGCCGAGCGTCAGGCCGGTGACCAGACGGGCGGGAAGGCCGCGGTTGCGGCACAGCGCCACCAGCAGCCGGCTCTGCGCCGCCGCGCCGCCGCGGCGGTCGTGCAGGCACTCCACGGCACTGCGGCCGGCGGCAGTCGGGCCTGGCTCGTTGTCGATCTGCTCGTCCACCCAGCGGTACAGCGCCCGCGCCTGGTCCGTGGGCGCCGTCAACCCCTGGGTCAGTTCCATTGCCAGCTCGGTGATCTCCTCGTCGGCGGCGTCGATACGCGGCTCGCTCTGGACGTACTCGCCCGGCTTCGGCGCGGCGTACAGCGCTTCGCCCAGGCGGCGCATGGGCGAGGACGGGTGGCGCACGTCCACGCGGCAGAAGAACTCGTAGCGCGCCTGAATCGGCCCCTTCGGCGTGCCGACGCGCTGCACCCATTGCACCTGGCGGCGGTCGGACTGGCGGCCCTCGACGGCCCTGGCGATCAGCTCCAGGCTGTCGTATTTTTCCTGGAAAATATGCTGCCGCTGGAAGTCGAGCGGGCAGGCCGTGACCAGCTTGGCGTCGCCGGTGCTCTTGCCGGTCACGACCATCGTGACCTTGTACGTGTTGGGGCCAGCGGGCGCTTGCAGGTCGTTGCCCAGCGCCTGCTGCCGCAGCAGCATCACCCCCACCGACAGCACCGCCAGGACCGCGGCCGTCAGCACACACAGCGTCGTCCGTGACATGGATGGGCCTCTCATCCGTTGGGAAAGGATCGCTCTTTTCGTGGGGCAGACATTCCTGTCTGCCATCGTTGAAAGGTCGGCAGACAGGAATGTCTGCCCCACGACAGGATGGTCAGTTCCACGCCACCTGGAAGCGCAGTTCGCCGCGTTCCCGGTCGGCGGCGCGCGGCACCGCCAGCAAATAGCCGCACCGCCGCCGGGCGTCCCACAGGAACGTCCAGTTGCGGCCCGGCAGACTGCCGCGCAGCCGCGGCGTCCGATCCGCCGGCGCCTGCGGCAAGTGAACTTCCACGAACACGAACTGCGTCAGTGCGTGCCGCTCCTCGTCGTCGGTTTCCTTGCTGCGCAGGCCCGCCAGGCGGCCGTTGGGCAGCATCGCCGTCTGATACTTGCTCGTCTTCACCTGCGGATAGTTCGACGGCAGCGTCACGGTGAGCCTCTTGCCGTCCACGACCTGCGACCGCACCGCCGGCAGCGCGTCCGCGGGCGCCGTGGCTCGCGGCAGGTGCAGCGTCGGGTCGCCCCAGAGCGTGAAGGCCCACGCGGAGCGCACGTTGGCGCCGCCCAGCTTCGCCTCGGTGCCGAGTCGCTTTTCCTTGAGCTGCGCGAACGCCAGCAGGAAATTCTTGGACTGGCGCAGCGACCCGCCCAGCGACTGCTGCTCATACAGCAGAGCGTCGAAGAATGCCAGGGCCAGCGCTCCGCCGGAGCCGGAGTACGTCCGCGTCGAGGAGCCAATGACCGCGACGGCGCCGCACTCCAGGAACGGCTGCGCCTCCGGCGCCGCCAGGGCCATGCAGCTCTGCAGGAAGACCAGCGACGGTTGTAGCGTCTCCTTCCATTTGTGGATGCCGTATTCGCGGGCGAGCGTGGTGTGGTGGCCCTCCCACAGAAAGATTGTCTGCTGGGGCAGCAGCCGGCGAATCGTCGCCTGGTTCACCTGACGGCCGAAGAAGGCGTTGGTTTCGTAGCCCGCGTTGCTGAACTCGCGGCTGGTGTTGCGGGCGAACATCTCCAGCAGCGGCAGGCCGCCGCCGGGATTGCTGACGATCAGCGCCTTCGGTGTTCCGGTCTGGGTGGCGAGCAGCCGCTGCCGGGCGAGCATCAGCATGACGAGGCCGCGGTCCGCGTGGAACAGCCGGCCGACGGCGAAACTGAATGGCTCGCCGCCGCGCGGCGTCAGCGGCTCCATCTCAATGAAGCGATCCGCGCCGCCGACGACCGGGTTGGGCCGCTTCTCCACGGGGATCGCCTTCAGGTTGGCGAGCAGGATCACCGCGTCACAACCGGCCAGATCGGGGTTTTTCAGGGCGTCCTGCACGAGGGAGCGCACGTCGTCGCCAGCGTCGTTGGTCAGCAGCAGCGCGGCGCGGCGCTGCAGCGCCAGCCAGGGCGCCAGCGCCGACAGGCGGCCGTGTTTGTCGTCGGCGGGATTGGCAACCACGAACGTCTCGATCGGTCCCTGCTTGCGTAGATGGCGGATGTGCTCGGCTTGCACGGCCTGCTCGTCCGGCAGCGGCACCACGGCCGCTTTGGTCAGGCCGAGGCAGTGCTCCGCGCCGGCGCCGACGGCCAGGATTTCTTTCGTGTGCCAGGCCAGCAGGCGGCGCTTCAGGTCAGCGCGTTCCGCCGGGGCGCCGTTGGTGACCACGAGCGGCACCCGCAGCACACCGGCCAAGCACGCGGCCTGGAGCAGCAGCCGCCGCGGTTGCGCCGGACAGACGACCGCGCGGCGGGCCAGCGGATATAGCGCGCGCTCCAGTGCCTTTGGCGGGCCGCGCTGCCAGGCGCGACGCGGCGCTGTCTTGAGGCCCAACCGCTCCTCCATGTCCGCCACCGATTCCGGGAACTCGCCGACGGGCACGAGCTGGTCGGGCTGGAACGCCTGCAGGAAGGCCCGGGTGGTTTTGGCAGCGGCGGGCGAATCGAGCAGGACGACGCCAGGATTCGGGCTGGCGGCGACGGCGGTGGTGAACGCGATCAACTCCTCGTCGGACATCTGGCCAGCGAGGAAGATGGTGCGTTCGCCGTGAGCGGCGGCCGGCGTCGGGGCGGCGAACAGACCGGCGACAACGACGAACAACGTCACGGTGGCTCGGTGGAGCACAGTGAAGACCTCTGGTCACGATTGGCTGGCGGGGTTCCGAGGCCCGGCCGACGAAAAACGTGCGGCGAAGAAGTGCCGTCGCGCTGCGGGGGTATTAGTGCGCCAAAGCGTCGAAAGATGCTAGAGGAGCTGCCGCCGGGGTCACGGGCGGGGAGGCTGGATAGGCCGCGCAAGACGCGCGAACTGATGGGACAGCGACGGTGGCCCGGCACTGCCGCCCGTCTTTCTGCCGCTTGCGGCTTAGCGCGCTCCCCCCTCCCGTGACAGAATCCGCCGTTCGGCTGCACTGCTTCAGCCACAATGACATCGACCGTTCTAGAGATGTCGGCGGGGGCTTTTCCGTAGTTCGGCGTGCCACTTGCATTCCGGCTGCGTGGCGATTACTCTCCTAGCGGGCGCTGGCGCAGCGCGGCGCCCGCTAGGAGAGTAAAATCGGGAACCGCAACCCTGTTAGGCGCACGGCGCCCTAATCATCTGGTTCGGCGGGTGTCGGCATGCCCTCCCCGGGCATTTCCGATAAAAAAAGTGCGCGCTTATTGACTTTCGAGATTCGACCGGTTACGCTCCGCTCCGCTGGTGAACGTAAAACCTGAAACAGTGACCTTGTTAGGGCGCACGGCGCGCCCTAATCACCTGGTTCGGGCACAAAGGGAGGCTGGAGCATGTTCAAGGAGCGTTCCATGCGAATTTCCCCGACGATGGGTCTGGCTTTGGTGCTATTGCTAACGACAGCAGTCACCGCCACAGGGGCACTGAGCGCCACCGCACCGGCACAGAAGACTGATGTCGTGGCCGAAGAAAAAGCGGCCGCCGCCATTGACAAATCGGGGGGGAAATTGTCAGAGATGAGAAACTCAATGGCGCGGTCGTGTGGGTGAGGTTCAGAATCAACTCAGGAACCGATGAGGAGTTGGCGCCCTTGCGGGCGTTTTCCAAATTACGCCAGCCTGCATCTCAGCTTCTCCAAGGTGACGGGGGCGGGACTGGTTCACCTGAAGGGGTTGACCGAATTGGAAGTGCTGGAGTTGGGGCACAGCAAGGTCTCAGACGACGGGTTGGACTACCTCAAGGGGTTGACGAAACTGAGGTTCCTCTCCCTGTCTGGGACGCAGGTCACGGACAAGGGGTTGGAGCGGCTGAAGGGCTTGGTCGGACTGGACGGGTTAGAACTCCAGCATACGCAGGTCACGGACGAAGGGTTGGTTTACCTCAGCGGCCTGAGAAAACTTGAGAGCCTGAGTCTGTCCGGGAAGGCGGTGACAGACAAGGGGCTTGCTCGTCTGAAGCATCTGACCGCATTGCGTTGGTTATCCCTGCCGCAAACTCAGGTGACAGATGAGGGACTGGTGCACCTCCAGGACATGACCAACCTTCAGTCGTTGGACCTGGCGTTTACTCCGCTGAAAGGCAAAGGTTTGACCCACCTGAAAAAAATGGTAAAACTTGAGGGTTTGAACCTCGGTGACACGCAGGTGACGGATGAAGGGTTGATCCACCTGAAGGGATTGAAAAACTTGCGGAGGTTAAGCCTCAGCGGCACCAGGGTGACGGACAAGGGGCTGACTCATCTCGCAGAATTGACGGCGCTTGAGAGCTTGTCGCTCGTCCTGACGAGGGTAACGGATACGGGAGTGAAGAGCCTGAAACAGGCGCTACCCGAAGTTGCGCGTCAACTGAGAAACCGTGCCGCTCGGAAAGAGGAAAAGGGTCGGGTTAAGTTTTCTGAAATGAATTGCCAGACAAGCAAGGAAACAGCCCGAACCAGGTGTTGCACGTGACGGGCCAACTGAGATCAATCGGATGCGCCCAGGTCATTCGGCCCGCGCGTGAACTGGGTTGTTCGGCGGATTTAAGGCGGAACTGCTGAGCACGACCGGGAGAATGCGATGACAGTGAAACCCAATAGCACGAACCGTACGCCGGAGGCCCAGCTCCGGGCCTACATCGACAAGCTTGATCCGAAGATTCAGAAGCTCTTTCGATCGGTCCGGGCTGCTGTGCGTAAGCGATTCCCGACCGCCAACGAACTGGCGTACGACTACAGTCACGCCCTCGTCATCGGCTATTCGCCGGCGGACCGAGGGATCGATGCCATCGTGGCGATCCGCGCCTGTGCCACCGGTGTGTCTCTGTACTTCAGTCAGGGACCTCAGCTGCCCGACCCGAAGCGGCTTCTGCGGGGATCGGGAAAGCAGACTCGCTTCATCCAGGTGGAGGCGGCCAGCCAGTTGGCACATCCAGACGTGGAAGCGCTGATCGCCGCTACGATTGATCAGGCGAGGATTCCGTTGCCATCCAGGGGAAAGGGCAGTCTCATCATCAAGTCGGATGGTGCGAAGAAGCCGCCACGCCGGAAGCCGACGAAGTGACGGCGGGCGTTGCTGAGGCAACGTGTCCCAGACGAGCATGGGTGGGGGTCTCGTCCGCGTGAGCGAGGTGCCGGGAAAGAAAAAGGGGTCAGGTTTATTTAATCCGGCCCGAACCAGTTGTTGCACGTGACGGGCCAACTGAGGTTGCAGCTGAGCATTGAGTCGAGTGGCCCGCACGTGAACTGAGTTGTTCGGCCACAGAGGCTTCACGGATGGCGGCACTCCCGAGTCACCCCCAATTGAGCAAACCGGGCGGAGGCAATGAGGGAGTTCGTCCACGGACACGCGGTAGGTCGTTCCGGGAGATACACCCGATATGTGGCTGCTGCACGGAACGACGCGCGCCGGGCGGAGAGCATCGATCAACTCGGCCCCGATGTCAATTTCGTCGAGCCGGGAGGGGTAGGCATCGCGGAGAACTTCTCGTTCACCGTCGAGGGCACGCCGTCTGCTGTCGGTGATTCACTCACCTACGCCCGAGGTAAGGCGGCCGCCTTCTCGAACGAGCGCGGCCCGGCGGTCATCGCGGTCGATGTGCCTGAAGAGGTGGTACGGATCGCGGCGGTCGAACATCTCTCCCTGTTCGGGGGCCTGATCGAGTACGATGAAGGGGCGGACGTGGCCGAACTCGTCGCTCTCTGTGGCGGGGTCATCCAGTTCGACCCAGGGCCGGCGTTGGACAGCCTGTTGGCTATGTGGGGAACTCTCGCGAAAGAGATCCGAGGTGTGCCGTGATCCCGTCCGGGACGGTCTATGATCGCTTGCAACGCGCCTTCAGGCCGACGCAACGCGGCGTCGTAGGGTTAACCGAGCAGTTGCTCGGGGCCTGCGTCGGAGGCGATGTTGAGTTCGAACGGGTTGGGGACCGGTGCGTTTATCGTTGGACCGAAGGTGGGCATACCCAAGAGGCCCCGGTGCCTTTCTCGCCTGCGGCCTTCCGGACAATCCTGGCCCGTGTCGCCACGCTGTGCAACGAGCGGTCCCCTGGGTCGGTCTCGCCTTACGGCGGTGAGGGTAAGCTGGTCGTCGGGACGGCTGAGGCTTTCGTGAAGTTCGTTAACACGGCTCACGCGCAGAAATTGGAAGTGAAGAGCGATGCGAGCTCAAACCCCGTTCCTCAGCCGGAACCGGCCAAGGAGGGCACGGCGATTGCAGGCTCGAAACCGCCTAACGTTTCTCAGCAAATTGATCCCGCGAAATACGATTAATCTGACTCTGAACTTCAGATCCTCGGTTCGCTCTTGGACGCGATGCTGCGCGGAGGCCAGGCCTTGCTCCTGACTGAAGACATATTAGACCCCGACGAAAGCAGTATCGACCTGGAACAGTACGCCGACGCGCTTGAGATGGCCATTGGTGTCCGACCGCGACAACTCAATGTCGCGGTCATTCGAAGGTTGATGGGTGCTGTGATCGACCATTGGATCAAGTTGAAGGTCTCCTTGGGCCTAATCGCTATTGATGACATGGGGATTGCAATCCATCATGCGGCAGAAAATTTGCCAACGCCTATCCGTTCGGTAGAGAGGGGGCTGGCCAGAGGCCGAAGGACGCGGAGAAGGAGCCGGCGTAGCAAATCGCGCCGAACAAGGGCGCTGCAGCAGACCGGGGCCGCATTTCGGTCTTTCGTGACACAGTGTCCAGCCAGCGGCCCCGGCTGCTGAGCTGGTCGTTCGGTGGCGCCGGAAGGATGACGCGAATGGAGGCAGTGCGCGGCGACGAGTTCTTGCGGTGGGCGGTTGAGGTCGGCATCGGGTTCGACCCGCGCTACCCCGATGCCCGCTGCCTAAGCCTCCTGCCACCGAGCAGCCACGCGCGTTTCTGGGTGTTACCGCGCGACCCGGCGACGTGGCCTCTCTTCGTCACCTCGCTGCTGTTCGGGTTGGATGAGTGGGCCACCGGGCTACTGTGGCCGCGCTGCGGGGCCTGGCCCGACACCGGCCAGTCCCGATCGCTCAACGAGAGCGTGCGGGGGGTCGTGCTGCGCGGCGCGGGCATCCCAAGCGGCTGGGCCGGGGCGGTCCGGTTCCACCGGGATGAGGAGGACGTGCTCGCCACGGTGCTGTTCGCCTTCCTGACGTTCAGCTGGAGCGTGGTCGATGACCTGTTCTTCATCCCCGACCACGGCCGACAGTTGGTCCAGACGGACCACCATGACGTGATCCACGCCGAGTGCGCGTCGGAAGGCCGGGTCCGGCAGTTGGTCGAGGTCATGGCCGAGGCGGGCTACGAGCTGCCCACCGAGCCACCGGACTGGACGTTCAAGCGTCCGGCCTGGATGGTCAGCGCCAGTCCGGGCGAACCACCGTCCTCCGGTGGCGGATAAGTTGTGCCATACCGGCTGCTGTGGCCAGCCCTTGAGGTCACGAAGAAGACAAGAGGACGCAGCTCGAATCGGCTTCTGGACAGGGCGGGGAAACCGGGACGGGTGGGGATGGGGAAAGAGGGCCGAACCCGCCAGGAGGTGGCACTCATGTCCCCTCTCGCGCCGGCAGGGCGGTCGCCGTTCTGCAAGTAATTCGTGGGCTGGTTTCGGAATCCGACACGTGAAAAAGTTGGCATTCTTGGCATTCTTGGCATCCTTGCTGTGACAGCCGGCGCAAACGTGTGTCCCGCCAGGACCCTTCCGGGTGACGCCGCCACCGCCTGCCAGCGCCGCGCCGGCGCTGATTGCAAGGAATGTGCGCGGAGAAGATAAGAGGACGCTGCCAGGGGGCGACTCCAGCAGACGCCCTCAAATTAGGATCAGGCGGCAAAGAAACAGTCACTTCGCCGCCCGCTGCAGCACCACACGCCACGGCGGCTTCGCCTTGACCACCTGCCACGCCGCCGTCGCGGCGAAGTCCTTGTGCCGGCCCTCCGCTACCTTCGCATCCACCGCCCGCGCATGGATGTGCAAGCCGTAGCGCAACCGCAGCGGGTGGGCGCGCTCCAGCTGGTAGGCGTCACGCAGGCAGAACGCCGCGGACATCCAGCCGTCGTCGCGGACGTGCCAGGACGTGGGATACCGTGGGTTGCCCGGGTGGTCGAACCAGGTGACGCCCTCCACCGCCTTGTCCGTGATGGGGCCGCTGTAGTCGCACCAGCGCGCCGGCCGGCCGAAAATCGCCTTTTCGCCGGCGGCCCCCTCGCTGCTGGTCAGCCGACCGCCGCCGTAGTGGGCGCTCAGGCTCGCCGCCACACGCAGCCCCAGGAAGCCGAAATTCGTTCGCGCCAGCTGCAGTTTCTCCAGCACCGGTGTGAACGTCGTCTGCAACTCCAGCCAGCCCTCGCCGCCAGTCAGCGGCCGGTAGACCGCGATCAATTCCTGCTGCAGCAGCCGTACCTTGTGGGCGTCCCACCAGCCGAGACGCACAACCATGCCCGCCTCGTCGGCGCCGTCCTGGTAGTGGACCCACGCCTCCTGGCGGACCTGCTGACTGCCGCCGCGCTCCTCCCAGAAGTTGACGCCGGCAACGTTTTGATGGCCCCACCACAGCGACCGATGATGATCGTGGTCCGGCGCCGCCGGGTGGCCCATGCGCGTCAGTGACCGGCCGCTCGGGCCAAGCAACGGGAAGAAGAACGGCCGCGGCGCCCGGCTGCTGTGGTTCCAGCGCAGCCGCTCCTGGCCGTCCACCTGAAACGACACCTGCTCGTCCGCCTGCGGCACCACCTGCACCCGCGGCAAACGGTAACCCTGGGCTGCCATGAGACCTCCCGGTTGAAAAAAAGGCGAAGGCAGTTTTTTTACGCCGAAGCCGTTGTATCTCAAAGCCTGGGGTTGCGGCAGCGCACCCCAGGCTTTGAGATACAACGCTTCGGCTTAAAAAAAGAGACCAGGCAATCCAGTCAGCGTGCGGCCCCGGCTGATTTGCCGACGCTGCCCGATTATGAGATCCTGGGCACGCTGGGCCGCGGCGGCATGGGCGTGGTTTACAAGGCCCGGCAGAAGGGTCTGAACCGCCTCGTGGCCCTGAAGATGATCCTGGCCAGGGAGCACGCCGGGCCGGCGCAGGTGGCCCGCTTCCGCGTTGAGGCCGAAGCCATCGCCAAACTGCAACACCCGAATATCGTCCAGATTTATGAAATCGGCGAGGCCGGTGGCCACCCATTCTTTTCCCTGGAATACGTGGACGGCGGCACCCTGTCCCGGCAATTCAACGGCACCCCCCAGCCCCCGCCGCCACGCCGCCGAACTGATCCGCACCCTGGCAAACGCCCTCCAGGCCGCCCATCAGGCCAACAATGAAACCTCGCGATTGCCCCGGAACATGCCCCTCGACGGCCATCTCGGCATTCAAATTGCAGATCAGAAAGCAAATTGCAGATCAGAAAGAATGAGAGGCCCAGGTGATGCTTCCTCCTGGCTGGCTCCCACCGGTCATCGACCTACGGCATCTCGGCTGGCTTACGATTTCGCCATCCCTGGCTGGTCAAGAGCGAAGAAGGTTTCACATCCCTGGGGATCGCCCGACGAACGAAGAAAGGCTGCCGACGGTGACATCCGCGCGGCAGATGGAGCCTAGAGATCAGCATGAACGATCAATTCGAGAAAGACACGGCGACGTGCGAGCGTCTGGCCCACATCGAAGAGCGCGTCCGGCGGCGACTGATCCTGCTCGTGCGCGACTTCCAACTCGACATTCGCGATAACGGGCTTGTCCTGCACGGCCAGGCGCGCAGTTACTACGCGAAGCAACTGGCCCAGCAGGCGGTCATGGAGGCCGCGGAACTGCCCATCCGCGCCAACGAGATCGAAGTGTGCAGAGGGTAGCGCACGGGCCGGCGACTGGGAAAAAGCACCCTTGAGTACCTCTTTCAAGTGAAAGGAGAAGGTCCATGAGAAAGGCACTGTTCACGCTCGCGTTCCTGGCCCTGGGAGTCAACGGCGCTGCGGCGCAAGGAAACAAACTTCCCACGAAAAAGCAAGCCCCTGCCAGCACGCACCAGGCAGGGCAGAAGCAGGCTTACCTGGGCGTGGGCGTCGAGGCGCTCCCGGCCGCGCTGTCGAGTCAGATGTCCATCATCCCCAGGGGAGAAGGAGTGCTGGTCGAGCAGGTGGCCAAGGATTCGCCGGCCGCAAAAGCGGGCCTGCAACCCCATGACATCCTGCTGAACTACGGCGGCAAGAAGCTCCACTCCCCCGAAGAGTTGGTAAAGCTGGTGCGCGCCGACAAGTCCGGCCAGGCAGTCGCCCTGAGCTACGTTCGCGGCGGTAAGCTGGCGACCTGCAAGGTCACCCTGGCGGAGCGCGAGACGCCCCCCGTGCCGGAACACGTGCGCGTGTTCCGCCTCCGGCCAGATGAACGGCTGCGGGAGGTGTTCGAGGAGTTCGAGTCCAAAAATGGCAAAACGATGTGGGAATCCTTCGACGCCATGAAACTGGCCCGCATCGATGACCAGCACTGGCGTGCGGAGATTGACTACCGTTCCAGCGGCGGAAAAAAGGAGCACAAGGCCTTTGAAGGAACGCGCGACGAGATCCGCAAGGCCATCCGGGCCGAGAAGGATCTGCCGGCCAACGAGCGCACCCACCTGCTCCGGGCCCTGAACCTGGACGAGCCGGTGTTCCACTTTCATTTTCCGTCCTTTGACAACATGAGGAAGGATTTTTGGGACCAACCCTGAACGGAGCCGGTCAGCCCGGAATCGACACCGAGCCGAACGGGAAGGGGCGATCTGATAGCGAAGCGGTGCGCGGCAGCCGTCGGCCCTGGACGTTTTGGACCGACGGCTGGCCGCCAGCCTACCGACCCGCCAGAGATTTTGGAGATCTGAGGCCCGATGAGTGACGAGCGCCGGGAAGTTGTGTATCGTTCCTTGATGGTGCCGCTGGACGGCTCTACCTTTGCGGAGTACGCTCTGTCAATCGCGCTGGGCATCGCTCGACGCAGCGGCGCCAGCGTGCAAGTGGTGACGGTAGCTCCACACCCTGCATTGTTCTCCGGCCGATCAACCGCAGAGCTGGTTAGCACCTGGCACGACTATTTGCACGGTGTTGTCGAGCGCGCACAGAGTGTGGCCGGGCCGGGCGTCAGCCTGAGCAGCCAGGTTCTGCAAGACACGGATGTCGCGGCCACCCTCTGTGCGCACACCAGGGACGCCGCCATCGATCTCGTCGTCATGAGTACCCACGGTCGCGGGACTCTGGGACGCTTCTGGTTCGGGAGTGTTGCCTACAAGGTTCTCCATCGTTGTTCGGTGCCGATCCTGTACGTAAAGCCTGGCACCAGCGTCGCCGAGCAGCCGCAGGAACTCGCCCTGCAACACCTGCTCGTAATGCTGGACGGCACCCCGCAGGCCGAGCGCGTGCTCACACCGGCTCTCGCCTTCGGCGCCCTGATGGGCGCCGACTATTCCCTGTTGCGTGTCGTCCCGGATGTCGCTTACGGCGGCAGCCCGGAACTCGATTCAAACAGCCTCTGCTCAGCGACGCTGGAACTGCTCGATGAGATCCATTCCGTCCAGGAGCGACTGCGGAAAGAGGCCCAGGATTATCTCGACGGCGTTGCCGTTCGACTGCGCTCCCGAGGACTGCAAGTCCAGGCCCAGGTGATGGTGGACAGAGATCTTGGAACCGCCATCCTGGACGCGCTCGCGGCAACGGGCATCGACCTGGTGGCTCTGGAGACGCACGGTCTCCCCGACCCGACCGGCCACCTGGGGAACGTGGCACGCAAGGTGATCCACGGCACGAGCAAACCGGTGTTCGTGCATTCGGTCGGGGCAGAGCGGTCGAACAACCCCTGAAATTTGCTATGCTTTCCAACGAACGGACCCCAACCGTCCTGGATGTACTCACCGTGGTGGTCAATCAAGGTGTTGTTGATGGGGATGATACCGTGCTCACTGTAGCGCATCGGGGGTTCCTGTTGGAGGGAGTCAAGGCTATGCTGACCACGGCGTGCCGGACTCGCCGGCCGCCAACACGGGCACGGGAGTCGGCCCAGCCAGCCTGGGATAAAATGGGCAAGTCCATGAGGTTTGTCAGCGAGGAAGTGCCGTGGGTGATGTCATCGGTGTCGGCCGGCCGGGAGAGGAAGGGGGCGAGGTGCCGGAGCCCCTGCGGCTCCTGGCAAACGCTCTGGGGCGTGCCGACACGGTCGAGCAGGTGTCCGAGGCCCTGGTGAACCACGGGCTGCCGGCTCTGGGGGGCTGCGTGGCCGTGCTCGCCCTGCTGAACGAAGACGGCTCCCAGTTCTACTGCCCGCGGATCGTCGGCTACCCCCAGGAGGTGGCCGACGCCTGGCGGCGATTCTCCGCCGACGCCCCCGTGCCCATCGCCGTGGCGGTGCGGCAGGGCGGGCCGGTCCTGCTGGAGACCCTGGAGCGGCGGGTGGCCTTCTACCCACCGGGCTACCCCCTGCCGGAGCCTCGTGTCGGCCGTGCGCTCGCCGCGGTGCCGATGCGGTGGGGCGAGATCGTCGGCGGCCTGGGCTTCACCTTCCCCGATGACCGGGCCTTCGACGCAGGGGAGCAGGCGGCCTTGCTGGCTGTGGCGGGACTGTGTGCGATGGCCCTGGGCCGGGTGCGGCGTGGTGGGCTGGGCCTGGAGGTGCTGGTGGTGGAGGACGAGTCGGCCGTGCTGGCCATGCTGGATTTCGCCCTGAAGTGCCACGGCTTCGCGGTGCGGCGGGCAACCGGCGGCGAGGCAGCGGTGCGCTTCTACCAGCGGCACCGGGGCACGGTGGACGTGGTCCTGCTGGACGTGCAGATGCCCGGCATGGACGGGCTACAAACGCTGTCCGCCCTCTGTGAGATCGACCCGGGCGTCCGTTGCGTGTTCATGACCGGGCACGCCGGGCGGTACACGACCGAGGAACTGCTGGAGGCGGGGGCCGCCTGTGTCCTCGCCAAGCCGTTCGCCAGCCTGGAGGGCCTCGTCCAGACCCTCCGGGAGGTCACTGGCGGCGGGGGCGGGTAGGGGCTCGATTCCCTCCCCGTCGTCCCGCCCGGGCTCCTCGTTGCGGGGCGGCCAGTTCCTGTCCAGGCCCTCCTGCCTTGACAGGCCGCTCGCGCCGCCGCAAACTGGACAGTGGCCCTCCGTGATCGACGAGCGAACGCTGCGAGACCCGAACCTTTCATGCTCACCAAGCGCATCATCCCGTGTCTGGACGTGGACCGCGGTCGCGTGGTCAAGGGTGTCAACTTCGTGAACCTGCGTGACGCTGGCGACCCCGTGGAGGTTGTGCGCCGTTACGAGGAGCAGGGGGCCGACGAACTGGTGTTCCTCGACATCAGCGCCAGCCACGAGGGTCGGCAAATTATGCTCGACGTGGTGCGCCGCGTCTCCGAGGAGATTTTCATGCCGTTCACCGTCGGCGGCGGTATTCGCACGCTGGAGGACGCCATCCGGCTCATCCAGGCCGGCGCCGAGAAGGTCAGCATCAACTCCGCCGCGGTCAAGACGCCTGAATTAATCCGTGAAGTGTCCGGCAAGTTCGGCCGCTGCGCCACGGTGGTCAACATCGACCCGCGCCGCGTCCGAAGTCAGAAGTCAGAGGACAGAAGTCAGAAGTCAGAAGTCAGGGAGGCAGGTCGTTTTGGTTCTACTCTGACTTCTGACTTCTGTCCTCTGACTTCTGACGAATGGTGGGAAGTCCACATCAACGGCGGCCGGGTGCCGACCGGACTGGAGGCGGTGGCCTGGGCGCGGCGCGTCGAGGCACTCGGCGCCGGCGAGATCGTGCTGACCTCGATGGACGCCGACGGCACCAAGGCGGGCTACGATCTGGCCATGACGCGGGCCGTCGCCGAGGCCGTGTCGATCCCGGTGGTCGCCAGTGGCGGCGCCGGCAGTGCCGAGCATTTGTTTCAGGTGCTCACCGCGGGCAAGGCGGACGCGGCGCTGGCGGCGAGCATTTTTCACTACAATGAGACCAGTATCGCCCAGACGAAAGCCTACCTGGCCGCGCGCGGCGTGCCGGTGCGGCTGCTCGAACCGGCCGCGTAGATTCCTTTGACCCATCTCCACAGAGGTTTTCCTCATGGCGACCGCCGACGTTACGCCGAACAAAACCGACGACACCCCGCCGCCCGCCAAGGACGAGGCCCGCATGGCCGCCGAGGCTCGGGCCCGCGCCGCCGCCGTCGCGGCGAAAAAGGAGCGAGACGCCCGCGCCGCCGCCGCCGCCGAAAAGGCCGAGAAGCACGAGAAAGTCGAGGCCGCCGAGAAGAAGGACGACGGCGACGGCAAGAAGGACGGCGCCGCCGAGGTTGCGGTGAAAAAGGACGCCCCGCGCCCCGCGGCAGAGCCGCGCAAGGAGCCGGAGGTCAACAAACTCTTCCGCAAGGTCATGGAACTGGAAGCGTCCGACCTGCACCTGAAGGTCGGCCAACCGCCGATGGTGCGCATGCGCGGCGACATCAAGCGCCTGGAGATGCGGCCGCTGACGCAGGAGGACATGGAGCGGCTGCTGTTGACGCAGCTGAGCCCCAAGCACCGCAAGATCCTCGACGAGGAAGGCGGCGTGGACTTTTCCTATGTCATCGGCCAGGACGAGTGCCGCTTCCGCGTCAGTTTGTTCAAGCAGCGCGGCCGGCTGTCGCTGGTGTCCCGGCGCGTCAACAACGTCATCCCTAACTTCAAGGACCTGGGACTGCCCGAGACCATCGAGAAGTTGTGCAACTTCTCCGAAGGGTTGGTGATCCTGGCGGGCGTGACCGGTAGCGGTAAGAGCACGACCATCGCGTCCATGATCGACTATGTGAACTCCCGCGAGGCGCTGCACATCCTGACGGTCGAGGACCCGATCGAGTTCACGTTCACGGACAAGATGTCGTACATCAATCAGCGCGAGATCGGCCTGGACAGCAAGGACTGGCACAAGGCGCTCAAGGACGCAGTGCGGCAGGATCCCGACGTGATCCTCGTCGGCGAGTTGCGCGACATCGAGACGTTTGAGGCGGCGGTCCACGCGGCCGAAACGGGCCACCTGGTGTTCGGCACCATCCACGCCTCCAGCGCGGCGACAACGATCAACCGTATCATGGACCTGTTCCCGCCGGAGAAGCACCCGGCCATCCGTCAGGCGCTGGCGAACAACCTCAAGGCGGTGGTGGCCCAGAAGCTCATCAAGGGCATCAAGAAGGGCCGCGTACCGACCAACGAGATCATGATCGTCAACCCAATCGTGCGCAAGCTGATCGGCCAGGCGAACGACAGCAAGATCCCCGACGCGATCCGCATGTGCTTCGAGGAAGGCATGGTGGACTTCACGGAGAATCTGCGGCAGCTGGTGGATCGCGGCGACGTGACCAAGGAGGTGGCCCTGGAGGTGGCGCCGAACCCGGACCAGCTCAAGATGGTGCTCAAGGGCATCAAGGTGGCGGCGCCGGGCATTCTGTAGTCGCTCGGGCGGGTTGAAATCAATCCCTGGAGCGAGCCGGCGCCCGCGGGCGCCGGGTCGCTCCTTGAAGGGAGCGCGGGGAGCAGTTTCAGGAGCAATCCATGAGCACGGCACCCAACTCCTACAAGTATCTGGTGCCGAAACCGGGTTCATCCTACAAGCAACTGTTTGTGAAGGACCGCTGGATTTCGGCACGGACGCTCGCGAAGACGAACCGATGACCCCGGAGGAGATCGCAACTGACTACGACTTGCCGCTGCAAGCCGTTCTGGAGTCCATCGCCTACTGCGAGTCGAACTCTCCGGAATTGCTGGCGGATTTCGACATGGAAGAAGCGGCGCTGGAAGCCCGGGGCATGAACGACCCGAATTACAAGTACAATGCCAGGCCCCGGTTGCTGGCCGCCCACCCGCAAAACCCTGAACCGAAGCGCCCTGACCGATTTATCGGTTCGCGCTCATGCCTGGAGCACGAACGCGAACCGATAAATCGGTCAGCAGCAATCGGACCGTCAGCGGCGCCCCGCGATCCCGTCAAGGAAGTAGCGCAGCGGCTCCTGTCCCAGCAGCGGCAGCGGCTGCACCTGAATGGTCGGCTGTCGCACGGTGCCGGTCACGTGCATGTGCAGCAGGCGCACCGCGAACAGCTGCCGTAGCACCGCCAGCGGCCGCGGCCCCAGTTCGCCCATGACCGGTACGCCCAGCTGCCGCAGCAGCCCGACCGTCAGGCCCGCCCGGCCCGTATTCGCCGTCACGTCCAGCCCGAGCCGGCCCTGCGTCGTCACCGTGCCGGTCGCGTACAGCTGCACCAGGCTTGAGTCCAGCGACAACCGCTCGATGCGGACCACCTCACCGGCCAGCCGCGCCCGCACTGTCCCCCTGCGGAACGTCTCTGATGGCGCCACGCCCACCAGCGCCAGCACCTGCTTGAACACCGGCAGGTCCAGCGACTTCGTCTGCTCCAGGGTCGCGTCCAGCTGGCCGGTCAGGTTGCTGGCGCTGCGCAGATCCTCCGAGACGAATTCGACCTTGCCGCTCACCTTGCCACCGCCCAGCGGGGCGCCGTCCACGTGGCCGCCCAGCACCGGCCCCAGATCGACGTTGGTGAACTGCATCTTGCCTTGCAGCTGCACCGCCCCGTCCACCGTCAGGGTCGCCGAGCCGGTGGCGCGGCCGCCGCCCAGGTAGACGCTGGTCTCGGAGGTCTTGACCCGGACCCGGCCCGTCTCCGGCGCGAACGCCCAGGTCACCGGCAGCCGCCATTCGCTGACCTCGGCGCCCAGTACCTTGCCGCCCTGCAGCCGCGCCTCCGCCGTGCCCTGCCAGGTGCGACCCAGCTTGCCGTCGATCTGCAACCCCAGCGGGCCCTGCAGCCGACCCGCGGCGGACGGCCACGGGCTCAATAGTTTCGCCGCCTCCACGTGGTTCAGCGTCAGCTGGAACCAGCGCCGCTCCGGCTGCTGGTAGTGCCAGCCCAGCTTGGCGCAGCGTCCCGTCCGCCAGCTCGCCGCTCACCTCGCGCACCAGCAACTCTTCCTTCAACAACTGCAAATCGCCGCGGACCTCGCCGCGCAGGTCGCCGTCGCCGATACCCAGCCGCGTCACCGCGAATCGGCCCACGCCCAGCGGACCGCCGCCGTTGTGCTCGAACGGCAGGTCTACTTCCAGCCGGCCGTGCAGGATCGGCTCGCCCAGCTGGTTGCGGAACGCGCCGCTGAGCCGGGACAGCGACATCTTTTCCACGCGCAGCCGCCCCGAGCCGGTGACCTTCGCGCCGGTCTCCAGCTGGCCGTCGAGGTGCAGCAGACCGCCGGCGGCCCGGCCGTCGAGGTGGTACGTCACGAGCGGCTGCCGCCAGTCGAGCGTCCCTTGCAACTGCTCCACCGCCACGCCCTCCACGCGCAGCGTCGCCTTCGGCAGCTCCACCGTCAGCTTGCCGGCACGCCGGCCGTCCTCCTCCGGGGCCAGCGTCGCGGTCACGACACCGCTGAGCCGGCCAGCCAGCGCGACGGGCGGCTGCTCCCACAGGGATCGCCCCAGAGCCGCCGCGTCCACGTCCTGCACCTGGAGATCAACCCGCCCCGCCACCGCGCCGCGCAGCGGCAGTAACGCGGAGCCCGTCACTCGGCCCTGCGCCAGCGTACCGTCCAGGTCGTCCACGGAGAGCCGGTCGCCGTCGCTGCGCCAGCGCAGCGCCACCCGCGGCGCCCGCAGTTTCACGTACTCCAGGTCGATGGCGGCCGCGCGGCCGTTGGTCTGCAGCAGCCACGGCCGCAGGGAACCCTTCACGTCCGCAAACACGCTGAGCCGGCCGCCGACGAGCTGCGGTGGTCGCCACGCCGCCGGCAGGCGCCGCAGAAGCGCCAGGTTCGCCGCACGCACCTCCAGCTTGCCCTGCAACGGATAGGGCTCGGTCAACTCGACCCGACCCGACGCCACCACGTCCGCGTCTTCGATGCTAGCGCGAGCTTCGGTAAGCGTTAGCCGGCCGCCGCGCAGCTCCGCCCGCGCTGCCCCTTGACGCACGGTCAACTCGCCAAACTCCGCCCGCGGCACGGACAGCGCCGCGTCGCCGTGCCAGGCGTCGATCTTGTCCCAGCGCTTGACGGGGACGCGCGCGCCCAGCGTGCCGTTGACAGCCCCGCGCAGCGGCTCCGGCGTCTTCAGATACTCGCCCAGCGCCGCCAGGTTCAACCGCCGCAACGTCAGGTCCAGCCGCAGATCGCCCGCCGGCGCCAGCGCCACCTCGGCGGCGCCCGTCAGGCTCACGTCCGCACCCTCGGTGCTGATGCCAGCGACCCGCAGGTTGCCGTCCCGGTACGCCACCTCCGCCCGCAGCCGGTCGAGGGATACCGTCTCCAGCCGCGCCTGCGCGATCTCCACGGTGCCGCCGCCGCGGTAAGTCGCGGGGTCGCCGATTGTGTCCAGCGGCAGCACCAGTTGTCCCTGCGCCGCCAGCCGACCGGACAGCGCCACCTTCGGCCGCTCCGCCAGCTGCGCCGCCAGTTCCGCGAGGCTCAGGCCCTGCACGCGGCCCTCGACCAGCAGCGTGGGCGGCTCCTTGCCGTCGGCGGAGCGATCGCGCAGCGTCAGCCGCACCGGCTCCGGAATCGATACCCCGGCCACGCGCAGGTCGCGCAACTGGCCCGTGCCGGTGCCGCGGCCGCGCACCTTGCCGTCCGCGTTGTCCAGGTGCGCCGCCACCTCGGCGGCCAACCTCCCCGTCAGGTCGCGCGGCAGGCCCCAGCTGCGGGGCAGCCGTTCCAGCGCCACGCCGTCGGCCTGCAGGCGGGCGATGTCCAGGTGCGTCACTGCGCCGCCGAAGTCCAGCGCCGCCTCGGTTGCCACACGGCCGCCGCCGACCAGGCCGGTTACGTCGTGCAGCCGGACCACCGTGTCGTCGATGACCAGCCGGCCGCTGATGTCGTCAATGTCAAGGTCGATGGCGCGGACGTGGACGTGCGTGTGCCGCGGCTCCAGCTCGATGCGGTAGTGCAGTGGCGGCCGCGCCGGGTCGAAGGTCAGCGTGATTGTGCCCGGCGTGTCGCCGTTGACCTGCACCTCACGCCAGACGCTCTCCGGCACGAACGGCAGGTCGCGCAGCATCTGTTGCGTGACCGGAACGCGGCCGGCGCTGGTCAGCCGGGCCTCCACGCGGCCGTGGTCGGCGCTGCCGCTGACCGTCCACTCCCCCCAGCGCGGGCGCGGAAGTCACCGGTCAGCCGATATTGCTCGTCGCCGACACGCTCCAGGGTGGCGTTGACGTGTGGCACCACCAGCTCGGAGCCGTCCGTGCGCCGGAAGCGGAGTTGACTGTCGTGCAGGTCCACCCGGGGCAGTGCGAAGCCTCCCACGCTGCCGGAGCCGGGCGTCGGCCAGCGCGTCAGCAACTGGCCCTCCTTGTCGAAGCGCAGCGTCATGTCCGCCCGGTCCAGGCGCAGTTCGCTTGGCCGCACCTGGCCGCGCAGAGCGTCCGCGAGGTTGACATCCGTCCGGAGTTGATCGACCTGCAGCCACGGCCGGCCATGCGGGTCATCCGGCTCGAACAGTTCGAGGCCGAAGAGGGTGGTGCCGTGCAGCCCCATCTGGGCGCCCTTCAGACGCACCGGCCCGTTATAGGCCTTGCTCAGCTCCGCCACGACCTGCTCGGTCACGTGGCGGCCGAGCCACTGCTGCAACAGACCGAACGCCACCACCAGGGCCGCGACGAGCAACAACGTCAGGTTCACGAAGCGTCGCATGATACGACCAGAGTGCAGGTTCTGTACCGGCGGCGGGACTGTCTCGCCTCACAAGGGAATCGCCCCACCCGCTCACGGCTTGTGAAGAAATCCGCCCCGGCGCCCCAGGAAATTATACAGGCGATGACGACGGTATGAATTTTGCCGATAATAACGAGCGCTGGAGTGAATGACGACGTGACCGCTATCCCTTTGCCAAGGAGATGCCATGCGACGCGCGAACTGGTGGTGCCTGGTTGGTCTGACGGCCGTGGTGTTGTGTCTGCAGAGCCCGGCGGCCCCCGCTGGCGATAAAAAACAGGATGCGCATGCGGCCCATCTCGATGCGTGTGCCAGGGCGTGCAGCGACTGCCAGCGCGAGTGCAGTCACTGCGCCACCCACTGCGCTGTGCTGACGGCCGCGGGCAAGAAGGAGCATCTGGTGACGCTCGGCACCTGCGCGGACTGCGCAAGTTTTTGCGCAACCGCGTCTCAGATCATTTCCCGCCGTGGTCCGATGTCGGTGCTGATCTGTGAGTCCTGCGCGAAGGCGTGTGCCGTCTGCGCAGCGGCGTGCGAGAAGTATCCCAGTGACCAGCACATGAAGCGCTGTGCTCAGGAGTGCCGGCGCTGCGAGAAGTCGTGCCAGGAGATGGTCCAGCACCTCAAATAGAGCGGTTCGCAAGCGCGTGGACTACAAACCGTGGCACGGCTCTCCAGAGCCGTGGTGGAAACCGCACGGCTCTGGAGAGCCGTGCCACGTCGTGTGCGCCTGCCATTCGCGAACCGCTCGGGCTCGGACAGCGCTCGGGCTCGGATAGACAGCAGGGACGCCACGGTCCCCAATGGCGGCGCAGCTGCCGGCGCGGTACAACTACACCAGCCGCCCTGGTTGCCACCCGCCTGGAGTGTCCGCGCATGCGTCCGCTGTACATCCTCGCGCCCCTCGTGCTGGTTGGCGTCTCCCTGGCCGCCGCCCCGGAACCGCCCACGCTGGACCTGGCCGGCAAGCCCTACGGCCTGGCGAAACGTCTGCCGCTGACGACCTCGAAGGTGCTCGGTTTGCCCGAACCACCGCCGCCGTTCCGCGTCCGCCGCACCTTCGCCAAGATCAAGCTCGCCTGTCCCATCGGCGTGACCCGCGAACCCGGCAGCGACCGCCTCATCCTCATCCACCAGCATTGGCCCTGGGGCGGCAGCGGCCGTCTGATCGGCATCCAGGACGACCCGAACACGGACAGGATGCACGTGCTGCTCGAATCCGAGGACATCCTCTACGGCGTCGCCTTCCACCCGAAGTTCGCGGAAAACGGTTACCTCTACGTCGGCAGCAACGGCCCGGCGAAGGCGGCGCCGCGGCAGACGCGCGTAACGCGCTACACGATGGCTCGCAAGGCCCCATTCCAACTCGACCCGAAGTCGGCAAAGGTCATCATCGCCTGGAACTCCGACGGCCACAACGGCGGCGACGTGGCCTTCGGCAAAGACGGCATGCTCTACGTGACCTCCGGCGACGGCACCTCCGATTCGGACACCAACGTCGTCGGCCAGGATATGACCAGGTTGCTGGCCAAGGTGCTGCGCCTCGACGTGGACGGCGCACCACCGGGCAAGGGCTACGCGGTGCCGAAGGACAACCCCTTCGTCGGCCTCAAGGGAGCGCGGCCGGAAATCTGGGCGTATGGCCTGCGCAACCCGTGGCGGATCACCTGCGATCCGAAAACCGGCGACCTCTGGGTCGGCAACAACGGCCAGGACCTGTGGGAGCAAGCGTATCTGCTGGAGCGCGGCGCCAACTATGGCTGGAGCGTAATGGAGGGCGGCCATCCGTTTTACCTGAACCGCAAACCGGGGCCGACGCCGTTCGTCAAGCCGTTTGTCGAGCACCACCACACAGAGGCGCGGTCGCTGACCGGTGGCGTCGTCTACCACGGTGATCGCTTCCCGGAGATGCGCGGGGCGTACATCTATGGCGACTGGTCCACGGGCAAAATCTGGGGCGTCAAGCACCAGGGCCGCAAGAAAACCTGGCACCGGGAGCTGGCCACGACGACGCTGCAAATCACTGGTTTCGGCATTGACGCGCGCGGCGAATTGCTGATCGCGGACCACGGCGGCGGCTTTTACCAGCTGGAACCGACGCCGCCGGAGTTGCAAAAAACGTCGTTCCCCAAAACGCTGAGCGAAACCGGCCTGTTCGCGTCCGTGAAGGACCATCGAGTGCAGCCGGCGCTGATTCCCTACGACGTGGTAGCGCCGCTGTGGGCGGACGACACGTACAAGGAGCGGTTCATCGCCATTCCGGACTACGGCCAAATCGAGTTCTCGACGCAGGGCGGCTGGACCTTCCCGGAGGGGACGGTGCTGGTCAAGACGTTCCTGCTGGACCTGGAGGAGAAGAACCCGGCGTCCCGGCGACGGCTGGAAACGCGACTGCTCACGAAACAATGGGGCCAGTGGGCTGGCTACACCTACCGCTGGAACGACGCTCAGACCGAGGCGTACCTGGTGGAGGCCGGCGGCCGCGATGAGACGTTCACCGTCCGCAACGCGGCTGGCGGCACGCGCAAGCAGACGTGGCATTACCCCGGCCGTACCGAGTGCATGGTCTGCCACAGCCGGGCCGCGCGGTTCGTGCTCGGCGTGAGCATGGTGCAGATGAACAAGCTGCACGCTTACGGCAAGGTGATGGACCAGCAGTTGCGAACGCTGGAGCACCTGGGCCTGTTCCACGTCAACGTGGCGGAGCACGTGCAGGAGCGCAAGGAGCGGCGCGACCCGGCGCTGAGCGATTACCACCGCCTGCTGGAGGCGCCGCTGCTGGCGCGGACGGACCTGCTGCGGACGGAGCTGCCACCAGCGTGGACCGTCCTCGGTGTGCGCGATCCGTGGCGGCCGGACCCTAACGTGCCAAAGCAGGCGAAGCAGAAGCCCGCCGAGTGGTTGGAGCGGCAGTTGCGTGAGCGGCCGCGCTTCACCTCGTATTTGCCGAAGCAGCCGCACCAGTATCCGAAGCTGGTCGATCCGTATGACCCGCGCGAAAAGCTGGAGGAGCGGGCGCGGTCGTACCTGCACGCCAACTGTGCCCACTGCCATCAGCTGGCCGGCGGCGGCAACGCCATGATCGACCTGGAATTCTTCACGCCGCCGGAGCGCCGCAAGCTCATCAACGCGCCGCCGCAGCACGACCGGTTCGGCGTCCCGGACGCCAAAATAATTGTGCCGGGGCATCCGGAGAAGTCGGTGCTGTACCTGCGCATGGCCCGCCGCGGCCCGGGGCAGATGCCGCCGCTGGCGACGCATCATGTGGACCGGCCGGCGCTGGCGCTGCTGCATGAGTGGATCGTGAAGATGAAGTGATTCCGAAGCTACCCTACCTTGCCCTTGTCCGTGAGCTAAAGTGTCCATTAGGATGCCGCGAGGGCCTGTAGCTCAATGGTCAGAGCAGGGGACTCATAATCCCTTGGTTCCTGGTTCGAGTCCAGGCGGGCCCAATCGACAACCCCGTTGCGGCTTTGCGCGAAGAGCGCGCAGTCCCAACGGGGTTGCGTTATTTCCGGTACCGGTCTCACGGTTTGCGGCCGCCCTTGGTTTGCTTCGGCAAATCCTTGGCCGCGGTCGCCGGCACGTCGAACCGCTGGATGGAGGGCTCCTTCGGCAGATCGACCGTCACCGTGTATTCCCGGAACAATGGGCTGCCCATCACGGCGGCGTTGGCGTCCTTGTTGCCGTCGTAGCCCTGGATGACGACGACCGTCGGGCCGCCGAACGCCGCTTTGCCGCCCTTGCGCGTATCGAATTTGCCGTCGTGGATCTCGGCGTAGCCCTGCGGCCCGTCGTTCCCTCTGGTCGTGTCCGGGGTGAAATAAATCCGGCCCGCGGGCAGAGGCTTGCCGTCAAAGGTCACCTCGCCCTCGACGTGCGGGGCCGCCGAGCCCCCGCACCCCAGCGCCATTCCACAGGCGACGAACGCCACCCACCAGCCCGCGCATGGCCATCGCTCTCGGTTAGAAGTCGCCCACGGTTTCGCCGCCGTTGTAGCTGGCGATGCTCAGGTACGTCCCCATCGTGATGCTGCCATTGATGAAGCGCACCGAGCCGTCGGCCAGGACGAAGTTCGCCCCGTTGCCGGTGTGATTGCTGCCGAAGCTGGTGTTGTTGGCGTTGTCGGCACCGTCATACGGCGTCGAATTCATGGCGTTGGCGACGTTGCGGCAGCAGGTGGTGTCGCGGTCCTGGCCGTCGTCGTAGGTGCCGCGCGACCAGACGCGGTAATAGTTGGCGTTGTCCCAGGACATCTCGCCGACCATGAGCGTGTTGGATGTACCGTCGCGGATGTCAGTCAGGCGGATCCGGCTGCCCATGCCCAGCACGCCCTGCAAGGACTCATTGCCCTGGTTGGTGATGAGCATCTTGTAGGCGGCCCCGGTGGCCGGGTTGGTGCCGAGCGGCCCCGCCACGCCGTAGTAGTGCGTCGTGTAGGTCATCTGGCCGTTCGACCATTCCCCCGAGCCGTACTGCGTGTACAGCTGGTTCGCGTCGGGGCACTGGTACGCGGGGACCAGCACCAGGCCGAGGGCCAGGTTGGCTGCGTTGTCGTACGGCACGTTGAAGTTGAATTTGGCGTACAGGGTGTCCAGTTCCATGTACGGCAGGATGGTGACGTGGAACGACAGGAGGTTGTTGGTCGATCCGGTCTGGACGCCGGTTGGCAACACCCGGAACAGGCTGTGGTAGTTGTGCAGCGCGACGCCGATCTGGTGCAGGTTGTTCTTGCACCGCGTCTGGTTGGCGGCCTCGCGCACCTTCTGGACGGCGGGCAGGAGCAGGCCGATCAGGATGGCGATGATCGCAATCACCACCAGCAACTCGATCAGCGTGAACGCAAGTCGTCTTCGCGGAAGTGGCGGGAGAGGCATGGCAGCAAGCTCCGTCGAGAACATGAGTGTAAAGAATGTTCTTACAAAGACCGGTGTTTGTAGCATCCCTGAACTGAGGGGGTGCGTCAAGCGAAAAACGACAGGGCCGTTGGAATCGATTCGGGGCAAACTGCCCTCCCGCAAAACCGCGGTTGCTTTATAATGCCCGGCCGGTGGCACGGAAGCCGTCCCGAGAGGATCGCGGCATGAGCGGGCTCCTGCAACAGCGTGTCGGTGCGTATCTGGTGCTGCTCGGCAGTGGCGCGGTGCTATTCCTGGTGAACCTCGGCGGCCCCAGTCTGTGGGACGTGGACGAGGGCCGCAACGCCACCGCGGCGCTGGAAATGCTCGAGTCCGGCAACTGGGTCGTGCCCACCTTCAACGGCGAATTCCGCTGCCACAAACCCATCCTGCTCTACTGGCTACAGGCGGCAGCCTACGGCACCTTCGGCGTCAACGAGTTCGCCGCCCGGCTGCCGTCGGCGCTGGCGGCGCTGCTGACGTTGCTGCTCGTGTACGAACTCGGCCGCCGCCTGTTCGACCACGCCACCGGCCTGCTGGGCGGCCTGGTGCTGGCCAGCTGTCCGCAGTTCCTGGTCGCCGGCCATTTCGCCAACCCGGACGCCCTGTTGACGTGCGCTGTCGTGCTGACGCTGTACTGTTCCGCCGCTTGCGGCTTAGCGCTCCCCGCCAAACCACAAACGGCAGCACAGCAGGGGTGCGGTTGGTTCATCCTGCTTGGCGTCGCGGTGGGGTTGGCGGTGCTCGCCAAGGGGCCGGTCGGCCTCGTGGTGCCGGCGCTGGCGCTGATCCTGTGGCTGGCCTGGTCCGGCCGGTTGCGCTGGCCGGGGCGGCGCCTCGGCTGGGCGGCGCTGGCGTTCGCCGTGGTGGCGCTGCCGTGGTACATCTGGGTGGGTGTCGATACTCGCGGCCAGTTCTGGCGCGAATTCCTGGGCACACACAACGTCCAGCGTGCCCTGGAGCCGATGGAGAGCCATGCGGGTTCGCCGCTGTACTACCCGCTCGTACTGCTGGTCGGCCTGGCTCCGTGGTCGGTCTTCATTGGTCTGACGTGCTGGTACACCGGCTGGTCCGCCGTGCGCCGGCCCTGGCAGCGCTGGCAACCGCACTGGGATGCGGCCCACGACGCCGAGCGGCCCGCGGACGGCTACCGTCTGCTGGTGTGCTGGGTCATGGCGTTCGTGGTCGTGTTCACCGCCGCCGCGACCAAGCTGCCCAACTACGTGCTGCCGACGACGCCACCGCTGACCCTGCTGACCGCCCGCTTCCTGATCCGCTGGTGGCGCGGCGTCGTCACGCCGCCCGTGTGGCTCGTGCGCACCGCTTTGGCCCTGTTGCTGCTGATCGGCGTTGCGGCGGCCTTCGGTCTGGTCGCTGTGGCCGGGGCGCTGCCGGTGCCGCTGGTCCGCAGTCACCGGACATTGCCGGGCCTGGAATGGTGGGCGGTCCTGGGCCTGGTGCCAGTGGCTGCGGCGCTGGCGGCGTGGGGCTTCGTGGAGCGACGACGTGGGCGGCTGGTCGGCGGCGTGACCGCGGCGGCGCTGCTGTTCACAGGGCCGTTCGTGGTTCTGGGCGCGAACGCCTTCGACGCCCACAAGGCGCCGCGGCCGCTGGTGGCGGCGGCGGGCCTGAATCGCGGCGAGGAGTTGCGCGTCGGCGGTTACCAGGTCGATCATTTGCCGAGCCTCAATTTCTATGTGCAGCGCCCCGTCAAGCATTGTTTCTGTGACGCGGACGCGCTGGCGTTCCTGGCGACGCGCGTGCGGGTGTTGCTGTTCGTGTCCGTCGAGGCCTGGGACGGCCTGCGGGCGCGGTGCCGGCCAACGTCCGCGTCCTGGGCCGGCACCGCGACTTCTACCGCGGCGCGGACGTGCTCGTCGTCACCAATCGCTGACCCTGTCCAGGTCGCGGCCGGCTTGCTACAATCCACTTTTTGAAGCAGACAATGCACACCAGGGGGTGAACGATGGGAGCACGCCGAATTCGCCGCGAACAGCGCGCCGCCGACATGAAGCAGTCGCGGCTGATCAACGGCTTTCTGAAGGTCAAGGAGCGCAAGCGCCGTCGCGAGCGCATCCTCGGCATCCTCAAGCAGGGCGGCCAGCTGCCCTACGCCCCGTTCGTCATGAGCTGGCTCAGCCAGGAACTCGACAAACCGAGCCGTCTCATCACCGCCGAGGATGTCAAGAAGGTGGTCGAGCCGGCCAGCGCCAAGTGACCGCGCCAGACGACGCCGACCCCGCCGACGTGGAGGTCTGGTGGGGCGGCTACTCGGGCGCGACCATGCTGCCAGGCTGGTTGGTGTGCTCGGCCCTGGCGGCGCTGCTGGCGTACCTGACCTGGGAAGCAACCCGGGCCACCGGCTACGGCCATCCCCTGGCGCTGGCGGTGGCCGCCGGCATTGGCCTGACGCAACTGCTCCGCTGGGGCGCCCGCTTCTTCGGCCGCAACTACCGCTTGACGAATCGACGGCTGATCCTGGAGCGCGGCGTCGTCCGGCTCACGGTGCTGTCAGTGGACCTGACCCAGCTGACCGCCGTGGAAATGCGGGCGGACTGGCTTGAGGGGCGGTTGGGAGTCGGTCGAGTGCTGGTGTTCGCCGCGGGCGGCCGGCTCGGGCCACTGGTCCTGGAGGGCGTGCGCTGCCCCGGACAGGTCGCCGAGCTGCTCCGCCGCACGATTCAGGCAGCCAAAACAACGAGCCCTGCGGGTTGCTGACTCACCCGCGGGGCTCTCTGGTTTTCGGTCGGTTCGAGCCCGAGCGCCAGCGCGGGGTCTACGTTGCCCCGCGCGGCGCTCGGGCTCGGACCAGGAACAAGCTCAGAACGGGAAGTGCGGCATACGCGGTTCGCGGTGGATATCGGACGGCCGGCACTCCATGGTGTCCACGTTCGCCGGGCCGCTGGGATCCTGGACGAGCGACATCAGGCGCTGCCAGAACGACATCTGGCTCTCGCCGCAGCCGCGCCGCGGCTTGCGCGTGGGCTTCGCCTCGGGCGCCGGTGCCGGCGTTGGCACGGGCGTCGTCACCGGCGGCGTGTAAACCGGCGGCGTGTAGGCGTGCGGATAGGGGCAGCCCGAGTAGGGGCAGCCGTGGTAGTGATAGCGGTGGTAGTCCGGGTCGCGCATCGGCATCTCTTCCGTCGCCTCCTCGCTGGCGGGCATCGGCTCGCTCTCGGTCATCGGCTGTTCCGCCGACTCGTCCATCAGCCGGCCGAAGCCGAGCAGACGCAGCAGCCAACCGCAGTCGTCCTCGTCACCGGACGCGCAGGCGTCCTCGCCGTGGCACCGCAACAGTTTGAGCAGGTCGCGCACGGTGCCGACGCCGATCATCTCGATGGACCAAATCGCCTCGCTGGACGTGCCGGCCTCGGGCTCCTGCATGGGCACGCACAGTTGCAGCGGATACGACTCCTCGGTTCCCGACGCGCTGTTCTCCTCCGTGCCCTCCTCCGTGCCGACCTCCGGCATCACCGGCGACTCGGAGTCGTCGTACCATTGCTCCCATTCTTTATCGATGGCGTACTCCTCGGGAACGTCGAGCCGGGCGCCGGGCTCGATGTTGATGACTTCCTCGGCCTCGTGAACCGGTGGGAATTCCTCGGCGTCCGGCACGGGAGGCAATACTTCTTTTTCGTCGCCGGGCTTGGCCAGCTCGCCCACCTGCAGGGCGTCGCAGGGGACGCCCTGCAGGTTGCGGACGGCTTCGACGGGGTTGCCGGTCAGGCCAAAGGTGGCGGCGGCGGTGGCGCAGCGGCCGAGCACCGACATGGGGTGCTGGCGCGCGTGGTCGTAGGCCACGTAGACGGCGACGGCGCCGACGACCAGCGCGGCGACGCCACTCCAGAGCAACTTGCGCATGAAACTACACCTGTTCCTTGAAGAGAGAGGGACGACATGAGTCGGCGCGGCGGCCGGGGAGTCCAACCCGACCGCCACCACGCGGGCCGCTCTATAGCGGACAGGGGCGGCGCGGAAAAGAGCAATTGGCGGCCTGGGTGTGCCGCTGGATTTTGGCGAGCGGCGCGGCGTCAGCCCGCCGGTGCTGTGTGTCACCGGCGGGCTGACGCCGCGCCGCTCGCCTGAAAATGCCAAAATGTAGCGACACACCCTGGCGGCCCAAACCCCTCTTTCTGCTGCAAGCGGCAGAAAGCGGGTCCTGGCGTCAGGCGTAGCGTTTGCGGATGCTGGGGAAGAGGTATTCGTGAAACGCCCGGTCCAGGTCGTAGCGTGGTGCGAAGCCCCAGTCGCGGCGGGCGGCGCTGTCGTCCACGTCCGCGGGCCAGCTGTCCACGATGCCCTGCCGCTTGGCATCGACCTGCGTGCTGATGCGGGCGTCGGGGAATTCGCGCAGCACCAGCTGGCGGACCTCCTCCGCGGATGGGTTGAAGGCGCCGATGTTGTAGACAGTGCGCGTCAACTGTTCGCGCGGCGCCGCCACCAGTTTCAGCAGTGCGTCCACGCTGTCCGGCATGGCCATGAAGGGGATGCGCGTGTCGGGCCGCACGAAGCAGGCGTAGGGCTGGCCGCGTGCCGCCGCGTGGATCATCTCCGGCGCGAAGTCCGAGGTGCCGCCCGAGGGCACCGTGTCCGCGGAGATCAGCCCCGGGAAGCGCAGGCAGCGGAAATCGACCTTGCCCGAGAGCGTCTCGTGAGCCAGCTGCTTGTAGTGCCGGGCGTAGTAGCGGCCGATCTGTTCGCAGTACAGCTTGTTGCAGCCGTACATCGTCGTCGGCTTGGTGAATTCGTCCTCGCGCACCTTGCCGGCCTGGCGCTTGGCCTCCAGGCTCGGCAGACCGTAGGCGGCGATGGACGACGGATACAGGAAAACCACCGGCCGGCCGTGCGACTCGCCCTGGCGCTGGGCGAACTCCAGCATGGCCATCGTGCCCTCGACGTTGACGCGGTGCGCCATCATCGGCGCGAACTCGCTGCGCGTCGAGAGCAGCGCCGCCAGGTGGAAGACCAGATCGATCTCGTACTCCGCCAGAATACGGTCGAGCAACTGGCCATCGAGGATCGAGCCGGTGTAGTGCTGCCGCACCAGCGGCGCCAGGTCCGCGGCCAACGGGTTGAGGTCGAGGGTGATGACCGGCCGGCTGCGGTCCTGGCCGAGGTGGGCGATCAGGCCGTGGCCGATCTCGCCGCTGGCGCCGGTGATGAACACGACGGGTAGACGCAACATGGGGTCCTTTCCAGGGTCGGCGGCCGGCGGCGAAAAACGGTTGCCGGCGGCCGGGCCGCATGGGACAATAATGCGTATGCATGGTGCCGCTGATCGTGTGGCACTGCAAGCGCAATTTGAACGAACACCTCTTCCTCTGAGCGGAGGGCTCCGGGCATGCACGGCGTGAAGGCGGTGGCGGCGCTATTGCTGATCGGCCTGCTAGTGGCGACCGGCACGGCGGATTACGTCATCCTGAAGGTGGACAAGGCGAAGCCCACGGAAGACCCCGCCGACGGCAAGACCGGCCCCGGCGGCAGGGTTGGCCCCGGCGGTATCCCGGGCGGCGGGCAGGCACAGGGCGACACCGGCAAGCGGTCTCCGGCGCCCGACCAGCCGATGGGCAGCTTCTTTTACGTGGTGGTTGAGGTGAAAAAGCTGCCGGAGGAGAAAGATAAATACCGCTACTACATTATGGAAGGAGTGAACCTGGTGCGGGCCAGTGGCGAGTTGCGGGTGCCCTCGCACCAGCTGGTGATCGAGAAATTCACCGCCATGTCGAGCCCGGGCCAGCGTTTCGCCAGCCTGCACAAGAAAATGTTGAAGGACGGCAAAACGCCGGAGCGGTTGTTGATCCTGATCGACTGGGCGTTGCGGCACGGCCTCGTCCGCGAGCGGCTGCCGGAGAAAAAGACCCAGAAACTCGACGCCTTCCACGCCACGATGGAGGAACTCCGCGAGGAAATCGCCAACCTCAACAAGGAGAAGAAAACCGCCCCGGGGCTGGAGCGGGCCAAAACGACCCTGGCCGCCCTCGACAAGGTCAAGGACGCATTCTTCAAGCACCCCCCGAAGGACGACGACCCGCGCGTGACCCGCAAGGGCCCGAACGGCGAGCCGTCGCTGCTCGACTCCTACCTCAACGACGCCAGCGCCAAACTGAAGTTCCGCAGGGTCCAGCGCCCCCACTACACCGTGGTGACCAACGTGTCGAGCAACACCGCCGCGCAGAAGGGCGTGGACGAGCGGTTGGACATCCTGGAGAAGACGTACCTGAGTTACTTTTACTGGTTCGCGCTCCAGGGCCGGCCGCAGGAAATGCCGAAACACCGCCTGGTCGCCGTGCTCATCGGCACCACCGCCTCCAGGGCGGATCGGTACGAGGCCAACGTGGAGAACTTCAACGCTGGGCCTCTGGCGGGCGACGGCTTCTTTGCCCGGAACGACAACATGATCGTTCTGGCCTCCAGCCCCCAGGATCCGGACTACACGGATTTCGTCACCAACAACCTGGCGGAGTGGAGCAGCAAGGAATTCAAGGTGAAGTACGAGGACATGCTGGACCCGGCCTTCTGGAAGGGCAAGGAGATGAAGCGGACCGTTCACTTCCAGGAGCGGAAGTGTTTTTACGTCATCGCCTACCAGTCCCGCGCCCTGGCCCAGAAATATTTGGAAGAAGAGTCGCTATGGGAGGCGACCACGAGCCAGGCCGCCCGCCAGTTGGCGACCGCCACCGGCCTGGTGCCGCGCGGCGTCACCGCGCCGGAGTGGATTCAATACGGCTGGGGCACCTTCTTCCAGGTGCCCAACCAGGCAATGCCCGGGATCGCCCGGCCCAACTGGGTGCAGCTGGCCCACTACCGTTTCCTGGAAGAAAACAAGGTTATCAACGAGGCCAACTGCAAGGACGTGCTGCTCAACGTCGTCAGCGACCGCTACTTCCGCCAGGCGCTGAGGTCCGCCGAGCAGGTGGCCTACCTGCACGCCGAACTCAAGAAGCTGAAAAGCTCCGACTCGGACAGGCAGGCCGAGTTGACCAGGCGGCTGAAAAAAGTACAGGCGCAGAACACGAAGGATCTGCGCGTGGCCCGCTCGATGTCCTGGGCGCTGACCTACTTCCTGGCCCGGAAGAAGCTGGACGTGCTCCTGCGTTACCGTGACGAGCTGAACCGGCTGCCGCGCGAGCTGGAGTTCGGCGCGGAGGCGCTGGAGCAGTGCTTCACGCGGGCGATGCAAGGCGGCTCGGCGGCGAACCTGGCCCGGGAATGGTATCAGTACATGGGCGGCGCCGATGTCGTGGCGGACCTGCCGAACTTCAACAGCCTGCTGCTCGACGACCTGCGCGCCGAGGGCCGGCCGCCGGCGCCCAAGAAGAAGGACGATACCGACAAGAAATATTGAGCGACCACGAAGGAGGCGCGGCGGCGGAGGACCAGCGCGGTTCGCAGTCGCGTGGCCCACAAACGGCAGGCCGGCGCTGCCAGGCGCCGCATCTCCACGTATGAAAAAGTTGGCGTTCTTGGCGTTCTTGGCGTCCTTGCTGTGACAACCGCCGCCGCTGGTCGCGCCGTGCCAGCCGCACGGGGCCAGGGCGCCGATTCTCGACGTGTGAAAAAGTTGGCCCCCTTGGCCCCCTTGGCCCCCTTGCTGTGGCAGTACAGGCCCCTGCTGGTCAAGCTGTGCCCGCCGTCCCACCCCGGGCGCGATCCGCGTGCGAACCGCTCTAGCGCCCCGGGCAAGGTCACGGCGGGTTCTGCCGGTCGTTGGCGCGGCGGATGGCCAGCACCAACCGCACGCCCATCAGCAGCGACACACCGTAGCCGAGTACACCCGGGATCGACATCCCGAACAACACCGGCGGCGCCGCGGCGCTCCACAGCGCCGCCGAGCCCAGACATAGCGCCGCCGTCAACAGCCCCATGACCAGCCGGTTCACCGTCTCCTCCAGGCGACGGTGCTCCATACGGACCTCCAGGGTGCCGCTGCGCACGCGCTGCAAAATCTCCGCCAGGTCGCGCGGCAACATCTCCAGCAGCCGGTCCCAGTCGCGCACCGCCCGTTGCAGTCTGCCGAGCCAGCGCTTCGGCGAGAAGCGGCGCCGCAGCGTCTTCGTCGCGAACGGCTGGATCAGCTCCGCCAGGCTGAAGTCCGGGTGCAGCGCCGCGCGGTGCCGTCCAGCATCACCAGCGTCTTCAGCAGCAGCGAGCCCGACGGCGGCAGCACGATGCGAAAACGGTGGATGATGTCGCGCATGCGGTTGAGCGCCTCACTCAGGTTCAGGTCATGCACCGACTGGTTCGTGTACTCCGCCAGGAACGCGCTGACCTCGCTGCGCAGCGCCTCGCGGTCCAGGTCCTGCGGCGTGGCGCCGAGCCGCATGACGACGCCGGCCAGTTCCTGCGTGTCGTTCATGAGGATGGCCAGCAGGATGTTTTCGATCTCCTCGCGCAACCGATCATCGATGCGGCCGACCATGCCACAGTCGAGCACGCCGACGACGCCGCCCGGCAGCAGCATCAGGTTGCCCGGGTGCGGGTCCGCGTGGTAGAAGCCGTGGCGAAAAATCATCTCCAGGTACATGTTGGCACCGCGCCGCGCGAACTCGTTCAGGTTGGCGCCGGTCGCCTGCAGGGCCGGCACGTCCTCGGCACTGACGCCGCGGAAGCGCTCCATCGTCAGTACGCGCCGGCTGCACAGCGCCGGGTACACGGCCGGGAACCGCACCATGCGGTTGTCGCGGAAATTGCGGAGGAATTCCTCCAGGTTGCGGCGCTCGGAGGAGAAGTCCAGTTCCTGCATAAGCAGGCGGCGGAACTCGCGCACCAGCGCCACTGGCTGGTACGGCCGCACTGGCGAAACGTGCTTGTGCGCCAGTTCGGCCAGGCCGCCCATGATGTCGAGGTCTTGCAGAATCTTGGTCTCGATGGCGGCGTGTTGCACCTTGACCACCACGGACTGACCGCCGTGCAGCGTCGCGACGTGGACCTGGCCGATGGACGCCGACGCCAGCGGCCGGTCATCGAAGGTGGCGAACAGCTCTTCGACGGATTTGCCCAGGTCTGCCTGGATGGTGGCGCGCACGGCGGCCGGCGCGTCGGGCGGCGTCTGCGAGCACAGCCGGGTCAGTTCCTGGGCCAGGGCCGGCCCGACGAGGTCGGCGCGGGTGCTGAGCATCTGGCCGAGTTTGATGAAGGTCGGCCCCAGATCGGTCAGCGCCAGGCGAATACGGCCCTCGTGCGTTAGCTTGCCGAGTCGCTCGCCGTCGAAGCTCACGAGGCGGCCCTGCAACCATTCGTACTTCAGGCCGCTGAGCCAGTCCGCCAGGCCATACTTGCCCAGGATAGCCAGGATTTCCGCCAGCCGGCGGGCGTTGCGTTCCGTGCGCGCGAGGACCGAAAGACGCATGGCGAAGGCCCTGTGCCGGCTACCGTTGAGGCCCCGTGCCGGAGAGCCGTTTGCCGGCCTCCTGCAGCCCGCGGCCGATGGTGTCGAACAGCGCCCCCAGCGCTTGCCGTGAAAGCGTCAGGCCCGCCCCGACCGACTCCTTGCCGAGCTGCAGCGGATGCTGCTGCGCGGCGCTGACGGCGGCTTCGAGGCCGGGCTGGATGCGCTGGACTGTCGCCGTGGCGTGCTCGCGCAGCGCCCCGAGCTGGGCCGCCGTCACGGAGCGAAATTTGTTAGCGTACTCCGAAACGGTGTCCACGAACTTCGTGCCGACGGCGCGCAGGTCGGTGTGGAATTTGGTCAGATCCTCCGCGGCGAAGGTCTTGCGCTGGGCGTTGGCCTCCTCCACAGCCAGGCGGGCGGCCAGGGCCAGCGTGGCCAGGCCGTCACCCAGGCCGTCCACGACCTGGCGCAGAACGCTCTCAGGCTGGGGCGGCACGGCCCGGTTCACGGCCGCCGCGGCGCCGTCCAGCACCGAGCGGGCCAGGCCGAGCAGGCCCTCCGGCTTCAGGCAGCACTTCTCGGCGGCCCGGGACACCAACTGGGAGACCCGGCCGCGCACGTCCTGGCCCTGAGTGACGATGACCTCGGCCTGCTCCTGGACCTCGGTTGGAGTGATTTCCGGTGGTTCGCTCATGTTGGCAACCCTTTCCCGCGCACGCTGGTGCGCGCATGCTCCCCCTGCCTGCCCATATTCTCGCCGCGGCGCCCGGGCTTGGGAATAGCAAGTTCGACCGTGGCAAACCGTGCAGGGCGGCGCGGTGGGCGAAACGGGGGAATTCAGGCCGGCCAACTTCCGCAAGCCCGACTCGGCAGGCGGCGGCGACCTGCGCAGGGACTGGGCCTGATAGGCTGGGGAGACCTGGCAAGCGCCGGCAGGTCAGCGATGGGCCTTTCGCAGAAACGCATTCTTGTATAAACTATGCGTGATTTGTGAAGCGGCCGACGAGCCCAAACGCACGGATGCGGACCCGGCTCAGACGTTCCTCTCCCAGATGCTACCCACTCTGAAGCAGTGTCTCGCTTCGCCCCCCGCATCGTGAAAATAGCTATGGTTGCTTGCCCCCGGCGCCGCCGGGCAGGGTTCGTTCGGAACGGCCGAAGATGGCACTGGTTTGGGAGGCGAGCGTGTTTCGCAATAGCTCCGCCATGTTCAAGCGCATCAAACAAGAGTCGGGGGTAGTGTTGAAGCTGATCTTCCCACATGGGCCGTGCGCCCGTCCGTTGCCCGTCCCGAGGTGGCGCGTGATGCGGGACTCGACCTGGTATCCCGCCGGCAAGGTGGCCCTGGACTTCGTGGCCGCGGTCGTCCTGCTGGTGCTGCTGACGCCGGTGATCCTGCTGGCGATGCTGCTCGTCAAGCTGACCTCGCGCGGCCCGGCGATCTACACGCAGACGCGCATGGGCCTGAACGGTAAGCCGTTCACGATCTTCAAACTGCGGACGATGGTTTACCGGTGTGAGCGTCTCACGGGCGCTACCTGGTCGCGGCCCGGTGACCCGCGCGTGACGCCGGTCGGCCGCTTCCTGCGCAAGACGCACCTGGACGAGTTGCCGCAGCTGATTAACGTCATCCTCGGCCAGATGAGTCTGGTCGGGCCGCGGCCGGAGCGGCCGGAGTTCCTGCCGCAGCTGGAGCAGGAGATCCCGCACTACCGCGAGCGGCTACAGGTGCGGCCGGGCGTCACGGGCCTGGCCCAGGTGCAGCTGCCGCCGGACACCGACCTTGACAGTGTGCGGCTGAAGCTGGCCTACGACCTGTATTACGTGCAGCAAGCCAGCTTCTGGCTGGACGTGCGCATCATCCTGAGCACAGCGCTGAAGATGGCTGGCCTATCGTTCGCGCTGTTGCGGCGGCTGTTCCGCATCCCGGCGCGAGACGATTGAGTCGGCCTACCGCAGCCTGAGCCCGGAGCCGTGTCCGGCCCAGGCCCGCCTGCGGACGGCGTGACGGTCGGGGGTAGTGAAGCACCCTCAGTCGCCATTCCCGAACCACCGCGGCAAGGCGGTCGGCAGTTCTTCCACGAACTTGCTGCGCGGCAGCACCAGGTCGCAACCGGCTTCGCGCGCCGCCCGCAGCCCCGCGGCGTCCACGTGCGAACCGTAGGCGACGACGAACGGCGGCGCCGGCCCGGCCTGCAACCGGCCCAGCAACGCGGCCACGTCCAGTCCCGGGTTGTCCAGGTCCACGACCACGCACGTCGGCGGCTCCTGCTCCGCCAGCGCCAGCAGCAGCGCCGAGGACCGCGCCGGCTTGATGAAGAGTCCGTGCGCCGCGCCGTTGCGGTGATGCGGCTGGTGAAGATCAGGTCGTCGGACAGCAGCAGGCCAGCGGCGTTGCTGGACACGAGATGCTCCTTCAAATGGCCTCGGGGCCGCGCTCGCCGGTGCGGATGCGGATGCAGTCGTCGAGCGGCAGGATGAAGATTTTGCCGTCGCCAATGCGGCCCTCCGGCCCGGTGCGGCCCGCCTCCATGATGGCGTTGACCGTCGGCTCCACGAAGTCCTCGTTGACCGCGACCTGCAACTGCACCTTGCGCAACAGATTCACCGTCAGTTCGTGGCCGCGGTAAACTTCCGAGTGGCCCTTCTGCCGGCCGAAGCCCTGCACGTCCACGATGGTCATGCGGAAGACCTCGACTTTACTGAGGGCCTCCTTGACGGCCTCTAGCTTCGACGGCTGGATGATGGCGAGGATGAGTTTCATGCCCTATTCCCACAAAGGAAACTCAGTTTAACAAGTCGGCACAGGCCACCGTCACGGTGGGGGCAGCCAGGGGACTGATGCGGTCGGCACTGGAATGCACCGTTTTGCTTTGGTAGCCGTGACCATAATCCTGAGCAAGATCGGGGCACGGTTGTCGGTATACTTCTACTTGATTGTCCACCAAATTGATCACCCAGTAATCGGCGAGGCCGGCAGTCGCATACAAGCTCGCCTTGCGCGTGCGGTCGAAAGTCAGCGTGGTGTCACTCACTTCAACGATTAACAGGGCGGTGGTGGGATGGTCGGTGTAATCCTCGCGCCTGCCCGGCACGACAGACACGTCGGGTTCCGGGTCCGAGAATCGGCCCAGGTTCAACGGCAACTTCGCCCGCACCCAGCACGCCGACCAGGCCCGGCGCAGCACCTCCGCCGCTCGGTCCACCGTGGACGCATGGGGCCAGTTTTGCGGGCTCAACACCATGATGTCGCCCTCGATTAATTCGGCCCGCTGGCCCTGGAACATGCCCAACTCGGCCAGGCGGTAAAACTCCGCCCGCGTCCAGCGGCGCATCTGTGGTTCCGCGGTCCTGGTTGGGGAACTCACGCTCTTTCCCTCCCCTCCCGGTAAACAGTCCTGGTTCGTGGCCCCACTTCAGGTGTGACCACGAACCAGGGATCGCTCTTGCCGATTTTAGCAAAACCATGGAGGAGGGACCGCGGCGCCGCGGGAGTTGCTACTTCTTGATCCGGAAGGAGTCGAGCCACCGCCGCACTTCCGGGTTCGACAGACGGCCCTGGTTGCCGCCGGCAATCAGGACGTACCAGCGGCCCTCATGGAGGCCCATGCGGCCCGCGATGTAGCCCTTGGGGTTCTTGGACTCCATTTCAAATTCCCAGAAGAGCTTCCCTTCCACGGCGACGTTTTTCCGGCTCAGGACCGTGGCCTTGTGGTGGCCGCACATGCCCTGCAACGCATGCTCCATACTGAAGGGCCGGCTAGAGGGGATGTTCACAAAAGCGACCATGTACGAGACGTTCGGGAGGTCGGCGCCATAGGCGGTCATGGTCATGTCCAGAATGGGCATGTCCTTGCGCCCGGGAAAGCCCGGCATGAGGATCGAGAACTTCCCTTCCTCCGACGAGAACTCGCGCCACTCCTTGCTGCACCCCGACAACAGCACCGGCGCCAGCAGCGCCGCCGCCAGCATCAACCGTCGCACCTTCCACATGTCCTGGGCACCTCCGGGGAAGCGAGAACCACTACCCGGGGCCTGGCAGCCACGGAGCACGTCAGTCGCAGGCGACCGCCATGCCGCCGTGGTCCAGGTGGCTCACGTCCACCGGGTAATTCGCGAACTGAATCGTGTAGTTCTCGAACCAGTGTTTGATGTCCGGCATCAACCCCGCGTCGAATGCCGGCGATACGTGCAGCGTCGGGCCGAAGACGTTCTTGCGAACCTCGCCCTGCTCCACGACGACCGCTCCCGCCTTGAGGACGAAACGCGGCAGTTCAAACATAGCTCACCGATCCGCTGACGGCAGGTAGATCGTGATGTCCGCGTCCGCCCCGACGCCGAGGTGCTCCCTGTGCTTCAGCATCCGCGCCGGGCCGGCGCGTGATGATCGCAATCTCATTCAGTCTTGAGTTCGATCCAGAAGTGGGCCAGCGGGTTCCGAGCGGTCTTCTTCCAAATCACTTTGAACAGGTTCACATCCCTGCTTCCTGCTGGAGTCGCTGGTACAACGCCCACAGGTCGGCGTCACTCGTCCCCCGGTCGGCCGCTTCCGTAAGGGTGCGCATGTGAGTCTGAACCACCTCGCCACCGCCCGGGCCTTGTGCGCCGACAGGTAATCCAGCACCACGATGTCGCCCGGCCGCAGACGCCGGAGCAACACCCGGTCGAGGTAAGTCCGGAAGGCCAGCGTATCGGTGGCGCCTGGGAACTCCAGGGCGCCGACCACGCCGTCGCGGCGGATGGCCGCCAGCAGCGTCGTCGTCTCCCAGTGCCCCTCCGGCACGCTCTCCAGCAGGCGCTGCCCGCGCGGGCGCGGCCATACAGGCGCGTCAGGGCGGTGTGCGCGCCGGTCTCGTCGAGGAAGACGAACCGCGCCGGGTCAATCCCCACGGCCCCGGCGCGGAAGGTGGCCCGCTGGTGCCGCACGTCGGGGCGGTCCTGCTCGGCGGCGTGCAGGTCTCTTTTTTACAGTCAGGCCGACGCGCGCCAGGGCGCGGTGGATGGTCGTGACGTGGACGCAGGCGCCGAGCCGGTCGCGGAGTTCGGCCAAGGTGGCGTCGGGTTGCTCGACGACCAGGGCCAGCAGTTGCCGGCGCTGGCCGTCGGCCAACTTGCGCGGAGCGCCGCCGGCGTGGGGCTTGGCGGCCACCGAGCCGGTCTGGCGGCGGCGCTGGAGCAGTCTGCGGATCCAGGCGGTGCTGACGTGGAAGAGGTCGGCGATCTGCGCACGAGTGCCGCGGCCCTCGTCGCAGGCGCGGACGCCGCGCTCGCGGAGGTCCTGGGAGTAGGGTTTCATGAGCATTCATCCTTTCCTACTCCTATTCTGGGCGCGCCGCTACAACCAAACGCAATCTCCTCTAGTTCTACTGTGCGAGGTGGAGTGGGATGAGGCGTAGGACGGCTCTCCAGAGCCGTCTGTGTCGAAGAAGACGGCTCTGGAGAGCCGTCCTACGCCTCGCTTTCCCCGCATCCCGCACAGTAGAACTAGTTTCGCCTGCTCTTGGCTCAACGTGATGACTGGCATGTGCAGCCCTCCTTTCGGTTCTTCCGTTTTTAGGTGCAAGCGCCTGAGAAAATGGCCCGGAAGCCCGCCACCAGTTCCCGAATGTGGGCGATGGTCTGCCGCACCAGATCCTTGCCTCGGTTTAGGTCCAGGATCAACCGGCTCCACAGACTGTCCGCGGACTTCAGCCCGTAGGCACGCTTGACAATCACGCGCGCCTTGTTGTTGATCCCCTCCACTGGCCCACTCGTCTGCCGGCCCTCGAAGTAGTTCAGGATCTCGTCTTGCCAGGTCTCGAAGGTCACGATGAACTTCTCCATCGCCGGGAACTCCTCCAGGATGTCCAGCCACACCCCGGTCAGCCACCGTAGCGCCTGCCGCCGGTCCGTGGCCGTGTCGAAGATCTTCTGGAAGCGCACGCGGATCTCGTACAGCCGCCGCAGCCGGGGCAACTGCTCAAACAAGGCCTCCAGCTTCGCTTGCTCTGCCTTGGTCAGGTCCTTGGGGTTGCGGCGGAACTCCCACATCAACGAGCGAAATTCCTTCCGTTGCGCCTTCGTGAGCTTCTGCTTGTGGCCCCGCGTGATTTTTTTTCCGCGCCTGGTCCACGACCTCGTTGAACTTCTTGGCGACGTGGAAGCGGTCGATGACCGCCTGGGCGTTGGGCAGCAAGCCCCGACAAGCGGCGTGGAACGCCGGCCCCATGTCGGCCCGGTAGGTATGCACCTGCAGGCGCTGCGCCGCGGACAACTTCTCCAGGCACTGCTGCGCCGCCGCCGCGTCACGGCCTGCGGTCACCGCCAGCACTTCGGGCCGGTCGGGGTTGGTCAGGTCGGTCAGGATCGTCACGTAGAGCTTGTGCCGCTTCTTCAGGCTCAACTCGTCAATGCCCACGTCCTGGATCACGCGCTGGGGGTCGATCGTCTTGGCCTGGGTGTCGGCCAACTGGTTGCGGACGATCAGGCCGACCGTCTCCGCCGAGATGCCCAGGCGGCGGGCCACCTCCTCCTCGTTACTGCCGATCAGCGCCCGCAAGACGTGCTGCTCGAAGCGGTAGGTGTAGCTCGTGTCCCGGCGCTTGAAGGGCGGGATCAGGTGTTGTCGGTGATGGCAGTGGGGGCAGCGGTGGAAAACCGGTTGGTAGATCCAGAAGCTCGGTTGGCCCCAGAGTTCCAGGTCGCGGACGACTTGCACCGTCTCCTTGAACTCCAGGTGCGCGTCCTCCTCGCGGCGGCAGCGGTCGCAGCGACAGCGGTTGGGCAAGGGCCAGGAGACTTCAAAGCCGTGGCCGTCGCCGTGGCGCTCGTAAGCCACGATGGTGACGCCTTCCGGGAGATCCACGTCGATAGTGATGGTGGCCATGACCGTCCCTGACGAGCAAGCATCGAGAACCCCAGGGCCGGCCGACGCACGGCACCTATTCAGAAATGTAAGCCCCGCACGCCGCCCAGAAAAGGCTCAAAAATCCAGGCACTCGCACTTTACCCCGGAAGAACCCTCCTTTCCTTCCACAGTTTCACCAATCCGTATACCCCCGCAAAGCGTCGGCCTCGTGCCGCACTATTAGTTGGCCTGATCCTTGACGATCGCGCTCCCCACGACGACAATTCTCCCATCGGATGGAGCCGGTCTCGTTACGGCTCCGCTTCTCGCCACGTCACTTCGGAGGACGCCAGCATGGCCACCGCCACCACGCAAAAGCCCAAAACCGTCAAGCCGCCCCGGGTCAAGGACCAGCCGCTGTTCATCGGCGGCAAATGGCAAGACAGCGTGTCCAACAAGACGTTTGCGACCGTCAACCCCGCCACCGGCGAGGTCATCTGCCAGGTCGCTGAGGGCGACAAGGCCGACATCGACCTGGCCGTCAAGGCCGCCCGCAAGGCGTTCGAGGACGGCCCCTGGCCGCGCATGGCCGCCGCCGAGCGCGGCCGTCTGATGAACAAGCTCGCCGACCTCATCGAGAAGAACCAGGAAGAACTCGCCGCCCTGGAAGCGCTGGACAACGGTAAGCCCTACCGCGACGCCCTGACCGCGGACCTGCCGCTGACGATCAAGTGCTACCGCTACTATGCCGGCTGGGCGGACAAGGTCCAGGGCAAGACCATCCCCGTTGAGGGATCGTTCTTTTGCTACACGCGGCACGAGCCGGTTGGCGTCGTCGGCCAGATCATCCCGTGGAACTTCCCGCTGCTGATGCAGGCGTGGAAGTGGGGCCCGGCCCTGGCGACCGGCTGCACGGTGGTGCTCAAGCCTGCCGAGCAGACGCCGTTGACCGCCCTGCGCGTCGCGGCCCTGGCCCAGGAAGCGGGCATCCCCGATGGCGTGCTCAACGTCGTGCCCGGCTTCGGCCCGACCGCCGGTGCCGCCCTGAGCGGCCACATGGACGTGGACAAGGTGGCATTCACCGGCGAGCACACCACCGGCCAGATCATTATGCGGGCCGCGGCCGAGAGCAACCTGAAGCGCGTCAGCCTGGAGCTGGGCGGCAAGAGCCCCAACATCGTCTTCGCCGACGCCGACCTCGACGCCGCCGTGGAGGGCGCCCACCTCGGTCTGTTCTTCAACCAGGGCCAGTGCTGCTGTGCCGGCAGCCGGCTGTTCGTGCAGGAGTCCGTGTACGATCAGTTCGTGGAGAAGATGCTCAAGAAGGCGAAGTCGCAAAAGGTCGGCGACCCATTCGACCCGGACACGACGCAGGGGCCGCAGGTGTCGCAGGAGCAGTGCGACCGCATCATGGGCTACATCGACGCCGGCAAGAAGGAAGGCGCCAAACTGTTGACCGGCGGCAACCGAATTGGCAACAAGGGCTACTTCATCGAGCCGACCGTCTTCGCAGACGTGCGGGACGAGATGAAGATCGCTCGTGAGGAGATTTTCGGGCCGGTGATGAACATCCTGAAGTTCAAGGACGTGAACGAGGTGGTGCGGCGCGGCAACCAGACCTTCTACGGCCTGGCGGCGGCGGTGTGGACGCGCGACATCGGCAAGGCGCACCAGACTGGCGAACGGGCTGCGGGCGGGCACGGTCTGGGTGAACTGCTACGACGTGTTCGACGCGGCGGCGCCGTTCGGCGGCTTCAAGATGAGCGGCATCGGCCGCGAACTCGGCGAATACGCCCTGCAACTGTACACCGAGGTCAAGACGGTGTACGTGAACCTGGGATGAGAAGGAATTAGCCACAGAGAACACAGAGGGCACAGAGAGCAGAAGAGAGGTTATTAGTCCTCTCTTCTGCTCTCTGTGCCCTCTGTGTTCTCTGTGGCTAATTCTTAATACCGGAAGTAACGCGGCGTGTAGTAATAGCTGTAGTACGCCGGGGACGCGTAGCTGGAGTAGGCCGGGACGGGGACGGCGTAGCCGGGCGTGTAGTACGTGGTGGTGCTGCTGTAGACACGCGGCCGGAACAGGCCCGGGCGATAATAATAGGTCGAACTGGTCACCACCGGCGTGGACACGGCCGGCTGGTAGAACGAGTAGCGCGCCGGCGGCGCCACGTAGGCCACGGTCGGCGCCGAGTAGACCACGGCCGGCGCGGAGTAGGTCACGGCCGGCGCGGAGTAGGTCACGACCGGCGCGGAGTAGGTCACGACCGGCGCGGAGTAGACCACGGCCGGCGCCGGGTAGTAGGAGACGCTCGGCACCGTGGGGGTGTAGTACGTCGTCTGCGCCGCGGCGGGCGTCCCGGCGGCGGCAACGGCGGCCAGCGTCAAACTCAGCGTCGTCAGCAAGCGCTTCATGGCAGACTCTCCTTGTGGTAGACGAACGACCACCCTCCCTGGCCCGTGGTGAATTCCTTTCCTCTATGCTCTGTCAATCGCACACCGCTGTCAACCTGCAACGACCCTTTCGGCGCTACCGGCTCTGCCGACCTTGCCGATTATAGCGACTGGGGACACTGGCGCGCGTCCGCTCGCGTTGTGCCGTCGGCTTCACTTGCCCAGGTTCACGTCCACGCCGTTTTTGGGGATGGGCAGGTGCAGCGTCCACAGAATCCCCTGCGTCACCAGGCGGCGGTACTCTGGCAGCTGCCAGTTCTCGTGGAAGTGCAGGCCGCTGAAGCCGAACGATCGGCCGCCGTCGGGCCGCTGCCACGCCCACGCCACCGTCTCGGCCTTGCCGTCGATGGTGACGCGCAGCACCGGCGTCAGTCCCTTGGCCGACTTCGGGAATTTCAGCGTGTAATAGAACTCGTCGCGCACCGGAAAGGGCTTTAATCCCGCCGCAACTGGGTGCGTCGGCTCAGCGACGGTCGCCTCGGTATTGAGCACCTTGTACTTGCGCTCCGGGCCGCCGTGGCAGCCGCCGAACAGCGCCACAAAGGCGTCGATGGGTTTGGCCTCGCGCGTGCCCATGCCCCAGTGCAGCACCACCAGGCCGCCGCCGCGTTTCGCCAGCTTCCGAAAGGCGGCCAGCCGGTCGGGGCTGTTGCCCAGCCACTTCGCTCCCTCGGACAGGAATACCACCACCGTATCCGCCTTGTCCAGCAAAGCCGGGCCGTCGCGCCACGGTTCGTCGGCGCGCGCGGTGGTCACCTCCAGGCCTGGCGTCTTCTTCAGCAGCGCCGCGACGATCTTCAGGCCGGCGACATACTCGTGCGTCTGCGGCGGGTGCCCGTCTGGTCCCTGGCCGAGCAATAGCACGCGCTTCGCCCCGCCCGCCCACACTGGGCCGGCCAGCCACAACGCCGCCACCACCGCCGCCAGCGTGCGCCAGAACATGAGGCTCCTCACTTCGCGACACAGGCCAGATCCAGTCCGAGCCCGAGCGCCAGCGAGGGGCTCCTGGCTGGCGCTCGGGCTACAACTCACCACCACTCCAGCCACGACAGCACCACCGCCGTCAAGGCGCCCAGCACCAGGATCAGGCTGATCCCCAGTAGCAGCCACCAGCGCCATACCGGCGGCGCATCTTCCCGGGGCTCCGCGCGTCCGCTGACTGCCGCGGCGGGCCGCCGCTTCGGCAGCCGCTGCGCCTTGGCCACCGCCAGGCGGAACTCGTCGTAGCCGCTCAACGGCCGGAACTCGCCCTGCGGCTGGTGCGCCGCCTGTGCCTCGGCGCTCAGCACCCCCTCGCCAAGGCGCTGCAGCACCTGCCGCGTCGTCGCCCGCGCCTTGCACCACTGCCCCTTGCGATCGCGGTAGCGCAGGAACCACACGTCCGGGTTGTCCAGGGTGCGCTCGGGCCGGGTGCCGACGGCGGGCACCTGCAAATCCGGCGAGGTCGGTTGCGCCGGCGCCGTCAACCGCTGCCGCACCAGCGGATCCTTGAGCGCCAGGTCCGTGTCCACAAAACTCGGCACCGCCGCCGACAGGTTCGCGCGCTCCAGTTCGACGATGATCTCGCTGACGGTCTGGTAACGGTTGGGCGGGTCGCGCACCATCATGCGTTCGAGGATGTCGTCGAGGATCGGCGGCACCGCCGGGTTGACGCTGCTGGCCGGGGCGAAGAAGCCGAGGTCCTTCTTCGAGACGATCTCCAGGTGGTTGTCGCCGGTGAAGGGCACCTCGCCGGTGACCAGGTGGTAGAGGGTGGCGCCCAGGGCGTAGATGTCGCTGCGGGCGTCGGCGTACTTGGCGTTCATGGCCTGTTCGTAGGGCATGTAGTACGGTGTGCCGAACCCCTGACGGGCGGCGGTCAAATGGCTGGCCTCGTCGGTACGCTTGGCCAGGCCCATGTCCGCCAGCTTGGCGATACCGGACAGCGTCATGAGGATGTTGTCCGGCTTGATGTCGCGGTGGACGATGTTGCGTGAGTGGGCGTGCTCCAGGCCGCGGGCGATGTCGAGGATGATATGCACCGCGTCGCCGACCGAAAGCCGCTGATAGCGCTGCAAGAGTTGCAACGCGCTGGGGCCATCGACGTATTCCATGACGAGGTAGTGCTTGCCGGTGACGCGGTCCAGCCCCGCGGCGAGGTTGCGGACGATGTTGGGGTGGTTGAGCAGGGTGCCGCTGCGGGCTTCGCGGTAGAAGCACTCGATACTCGGCGCGTGCTCGGACAGGTGATCGGCCAGCACCTTGACGGCGACGGGACGGTTCTCGTCCGTCGGGTATCCGAGGTAGACGGCTCCCATGCCGCCCTCGCCGAGGCGGCGCAGCAGCCGGTACTTGGCGATGGCCCGCAGCTCGGCGCCGTCGAGGACGGCGTTGTGCTCGTCGCCGGACGGGGGCGGGTCGAGCCTTGCTGGGGGCGGGATGGGCCTGGCCGTTGGTCTGAGCGCGGGCGGGGCTGTTGGCGTCGATGTGCGTGAGGTCCAGGGCCTGGCGCAGTTCGTCCGCCTGCGCGGGGGTGAGCAAGTGCTGCCGGACCAGGCTCTCCAGCAGATCCACCGGCTTGCCCTGCGCATGGGCCTGGAAGACCAGTTTATAAACCTGTTGCACGCGCACCGCGTCCGCCCCATACCGAGACACGGCCAGCTTGGCGGCGCAGCTTCTCGGACTCACGTAGCATGAGCCAGGACCTTTCCAGGTGTCATGGGGAGTCTGGAGCCATATAAGGGTTGGACACTACCATTACTGTATCGCGGCGACGGGCCGGGAGCAATTCGGAAATTTGGGTGGTTGCCTCGGGGATGACACTCAGAGGCACCAGGTGGCGCCGCTTGCCACAGCAAGGGGGCCAAGGAGGCCAAGGGGGCCAACTTTTTCACACGTCGAGAATTGGCACCCTTGCCCTTACAGAAGACTGAGCGGCGGCACCGCCTGCAACCGCACTGCGCAGGCGCACCACATCTGTCTGCCGCCAGGCGAACTGCAACCACTCCGCGAACTCCTCAGCGCTGGGCAGCGCGTCGGGCGGCAGCACCAGGGCCGCGGTGCCCCCCTCCGCCAGCGCGTGCAACGCCCCGGCGGCGCGCAACTGGCCGCGCGGCGCCACCGCGGCGTCCCACGGCGTCAGTCCGGTCACGTCATCAAGGGGCGCCGCGGCGGGCGCTGGCGGCCCGTCCAGACAGGTATCCAGCAGGGCGACGCGGCCGTCGGCGTGCAGCACGTTGCGCAGCTGCTGCAACAGCCGGCCGGTGAACTCCAGCGCTGGCTTGCTGTCACCCAGGCCGCGGCCCGTCACGCTGCGCACCGCCGCGTCGAGGCCGACCGGCACCACCACCACGCGCCCCGCTCCAGCAGGAAGCCGCGCATCAGCGCCGCGTCGGCGCCGCGCATCTGCAGGCGGACGAAGGCCCGCTTCTGCGCCGCGGCGCTGAGCGCCAGCCGCGCCAGGCTCGCCAGCTTTTTCAGCAGCAGTTCCTCGTCGCCGCGGACGCCCGGCAGTTCCAGCAGTCGCGGCAGGTGCAGGCCGACGTGCAGCAGTGTGGCCGGGTGCTTGCGGTTCAGGCCGACGCCCAGCGGCACGGGGCGGCGCGGCCGGTCGAAGGTGAACGCCAGCGGCGCCCCATCGGCGGCCCAGCGCGCCAGCCGCAACAACCGCTGCTGGCGATCCGCGTCGGCGCACGGCGCGAAATCCGCGTCGGACAGGTGCCAGTGGACCTCGCCCAGCGCCGCCGGGTCGAGCCGCCATTCCGCCAGCAGCGCGTCGATGAATTCCATACGGCGGTCGGCGGTTTCGGTTCGCGCCAGGTCGGCGAACAGCGGGCCGGCATGGTCCTCCGCCCACGGCGGCGGCGTGGTGCAATTCAGGTTGAGCGTCAAGCGGAGGTCGTCGCCATGCAGTCCGAGCCGCAACTGCCGGGCGAACGCCGCCGCGTCCTCGACGCCCGCCAGCGCCGCCAGGTGTTCGGGGCCGTCGAGCGCGACCGCCGTGCCGGCCAGCGCCGCGCCTGTTGCAGCGCTTCGATGATGGCGGTCGCACCACAGCCGGGAGGCGGCCCGGGCACCCAGCCCGCCAGTTCCAGCGGCGCGTCGAGGCCGCCGAGCGACAGCAGGCCGTCGCGGTGCGCCGACAGCAGATCGCGACTGAAGACGGCTTGCAGCGTGTACTCGCGGAGGCAGCCGCGCGCCACCGCGGCCGGGGCGTCCAGCGTCGAGAAGTGATACGCCACGTCGCCGACCGGCGGCCGCGGCGTTTCCTCGGCGTCGGTCGGCGCGGCGCCGGCGTCCGCGTGGCGCAGCTGCTCCGCGAGGACGTGGGCCAGTTCGGGCTGCCGCAGTTCGCGGACGACCTTGACGACGAGGTCGGCGAGCCAGGCGGTGGTGGGGATGGGTTCGTCGCACTCCTCGGCGAGGAAGTGCAGGACGCCGTCGGTCAGTTCGCGGGCCAGGAAGGCGTCGGGCTGGCCGAGCGCCTCGGTGGCGGCGAAGAGGGCGTGGCTGATGCGGTCGGCCTCGAAGGGGGCGAGGCGGCCGTCGCGCTGGCGGACCCAGGAAGGCAGGCCGGGGCGGGGGCGGGATGCTTCCATGCGACTTTCTCCTGCGTCCAAACAATTTGCTATAATTCGACAAACCCGGCCTGAGCAAAGCAGCGCTCAACTGCTTCTGCCGCAACGGTAACGAAATCTGCCATCCGGGAATCGACTGGATGGTAACGAAGGTCGATCAGGTCGATTCGCAAATAGGAAACACCTTTTTTCAAAGTGGACATCCGGGCGAGGCACTGGGTTATTCCTTCGATTTCAGCGTTCAGGCAAACAAGCGGAGCGTCGTTCGACTTGTCCAGGCGATTTCGGAAAACAACGGATCGATTTTCGAGCATCGGTTCCATGCTGAGCTTAACCACAGCGAAATGTCCCGGGCATCCTGTTTGGCGAATGAATCGAATCTCTGCTTGATGCGGACGATTTACCGTCAAGCAAACCTGCCACTGCTCGGCGTGCGACAGTTTGATTTCCGTTTCGGCGAGCCAACTGTGGGGGAAGGCGAATGGCGAAAACAGGGCCTCTCGGATTTGAGGGTCAATGCCTTGAAAAACCTCAAGGGCGACTGGATCATTCTGCGGGAACCGATGAATAAACGATGCCCAAATGGCGCTTTGAACGAAAATGTCGCACTGCTCGTCCAGTTCGAGCAGTCGTTTCGTAAATCGAAAACACTTCACCACCGTGGGAACGTCGCGAGCATTGATCGCCTGGCTGGTATAGTCAAAAACCACGCGCATCAACCGATGGGGATCGATAACCGCGCTTTCTCCGAACGAATCCTGTAAAAACGGGAACTCTGCGACGAGAAGCGATCGAAGCTCCTCGGCATGGATACTCGGATTCCGATGATGGATGGTCATCTTGCCGTAGTTGTTAAATCGCCACAGAATCGGGTGTCACCACCCTGTCGAGCGGCGTCAGGTACTCATACTGTTCCGCTTCGCGCATCTCGCTCGTACCGGATACGCTCATCCAGCCAACGCTTTATCAAAACTTGATGACTGATGCCGGCTCGGTCGGCAAACTCCTTAAGGATTGCCATCATATGACAGGGGAGTTGGATAATGAGTGTGGTCGATTCCTTGCGCGCGGAACCGCATCCGGCGTATCCTTCCAGCCAGCAGGCGTCACTTGCCGGCTGTCCCAGCCCTTCGCCTCCTCAGCCAATTCTTCGTCAGTCGCTCGTTTTTCGATCATTTTACACCTTATTCAGATTCCGCCGCCCAGTCACGCGGCTTCAGGTACTCGTACAGCTCCGCCTCGCGCGACCCCGGCTCCGGCCGGTAATCGTACAGGAAGCGCACCACCGGTGGCAGCGACATCAAAATCGACTCCGTCCGCCCGCCCGTCTTCAGGCCGAACAGCGTGCCGCGGTCGTAGATCAGGTTGAACTCCACGTAACGACCGCGGCGGAACTCCTGCCACGCCCGCTCGCGCTCGCCGTAGGACAGATCCTTGCGCCGCCGCGCGATCGGCAGGTACGACTCCAGAAAATGGTCGCCGCAGTCGCGCACGAACGCAAACAGCGCCTCCAGGTCGCCCTGCAGATAGTCGAAGAAGATGCCGCCGACGCCGCGCGGTTCGCCTCGGTGCTGCAGGAAGAAATACTCGTCGCACCACTGCTTCAACTTCGGATAATCGACCACCGCCGTGTGCCGCTGACATACGTCGCGCCAGACACGATGGAAGTGGATCACGTCCTCGCGGAAGGGGTAGTACGGCGTCAGGTCGGCGCCGCCGCCGAACCAGCGGCGGTCGCCCTTTGTCAGAAAGCGCCAGTTGGCGTGGACGGTCGGCACCAGCGGGTTGCGCGGATGCAGCACCAGCGAGACGCCCGCGGCGGTGAAGTCGCGGCCCTCGCCCGGGACCTGCTTCGCGAACTCCTCGGACATGGTGCCGAAGACCTCGGAGAAGTTGACGCCCGCCTTCTCGAAGACGCCGCCGTCGGTCAGCACGCGCGACCGGCCGCCGCCGCCGCCCGGCCGCTGCCAGGCGTCCTCGCGGAAACGACCGCGGCCGTCCAGTTCCTCCAGGCCGGCGCAGATGCGGTCCTGCAGGTCGCGGAGGTACTGGGCGGCGCGGGAGTTCAGGTCGTCGGTCGGCATTGTCAGCTACCATGCGGAAACGGCAATCATTATCGAGCGGGGTTGCGTCAGCGCCCCGTGCGCGCACGGGGCGCTGACGCGACCCCGCTCGCCGGCAGGACAGCGGTAGTATACCAACGCCAGTTGCTCTAGGAAGCGATTTCCCCAGACCGTACAATGCCCCGTCGGAACGCGCCGGTCCACGGAGGGATCGCCATGCCCGAGAGTGCCAGCAATCTGGTCGTAGAAACCTACAAGCTGACCAAGATTTACCAGAATCGCCAGATCGCCCTGAACGATGTGACGCTGCGCCTCGAACCGGGTTGCGTCCTCGGCCTGCTCGGCGCCAACGGCGCCGGCAAGACCACCCTGCTGCGCCTCATCCTCGGCCTGCATCGTCCCACCGCCGGCTGGGTCAAGGTCTTCGACCAGAAGATGACGCCCAACGCCGCCCACCTGCGCTGCCGCATCGGCTACATCCCCACTAACCCGCAGTTCCCGCGCGGCATGACGCCGATCACGTACCTCGACTACATCGCCCGGCTGTTCGGCATCCCCGCCGGCGTGCGCAAGTCGCGGCTGGCGTCGCTGATCCGCGCCGTCGATCTGCTGCACGCCTCCGGCGACCGCATCGACGGCTTCTCCAACGGCATGACCGCCCGCCTGGCTGTGGCCACCAGCCTCATCAACGAGCCGGACCTGCTCATCTGGGACGAGCCGACGCACGGCCTCGACCCGGAAGCCCGACGGAGCATGCTCGAACTCATCAAGACGCTGGCGCGCGAAAAGACACTGATCGTCTCCAGCCACAACCTGGGCGACATCGACGAGGTGTGCAACCACGCCGCGGTGCTGAGTCGCGGCCACCTGATCTATTACGGCAGTTTGCAAGATTTGAAGGGCCGGATGCGCCGCAACCATTTCGAGCTGGACCTGGAAGGCGATCAGAAGTCGATCACCAAGGCGGCGCAGACGATCAAGGGCATGGCAGAGTTCAAGTCGGTACTTGGCCGGCAGCGGCGGTTGGAGTTGGTGCTGCACGAGGAGGCGAACAACACCGCGGCGCTGGCGAACGTGTTCATGACGCTGGCGGACAACAAGATAACGCTGGTGAGCATCCGCAGCGTCGGCCAGCAGACGGAGCAGGCGTTCCTCGACCTGGTGGTCAAGGAGGAGTCGCGCGGTTTCGCCCGGGCGTACTCGGCGCCGACGGACTCGGAAGCGGCTTGATGAAAAAGGATTTCACCACGGAGCACGCGGAGCGCGCGGAGAGAAGACAAAAGTTGTTTCAATTCTTTTGTCTTCTCTCCGCGCGCTCCGCGTGCTCCGTGGTGAATATTATTTGGAGAATGGCATGGACGCCACCCCCGCGAAGCGCCTCCGCGTCAATCGCCTGCTGCCCTACTGGGCGGTCTTTCAGGCGGACTTCCGGCACACGCTCACCAGCTGGGTCTATCGCGTCTGGGTGCTGCTGTCGCTGTTCGCGGCGGTCGGCTGCCTGTTGTACCGCTTCGGCGCCTACCGCGTCGCCGGCATGGTGCAGCCCGCCTCAGAGCTGGTCAGCGACCTGATGCACTGGACCGTCCTCGGCAGCGTCACGCTCATCATCGTGCTGACGGGCGGCTGCATTTCGTCGGAGCGCGGCAACCTGGCCGACTCCATCCTCAGTCGCGGCATCAGTCGCCGGCAGTATTTCCTGGGCAAATGGCACGCCCGCCTGGCCGCGATCCTCGGCACGTTTTTCGTGCTCGGCGTCGCGGTGCTGGTCAGCAGCATGTTGCTGCTGCGCGATGAGAACCTCGACTGGAAAGGCAGTGCCCTGGCGCTGGCAACGGTGGCGGGACTGCTGGCCATCGTCATCAGCTGCGGCGTGACCATCAGCGCCGTGTCCAACAGCACGGTGATGGGCATTGGTGCGCTGTGGCTGGTGATGTACGGCACGGGCTTTTTGCTGTCGCTGCTGCCGGCGGACTACCCGTCGCCGGACCGGGCCTTGCACAACCTGCCGCACATTCTGCGTGGGATGTACGATCCGTTCACGGTGGGCCGGCTGATTGTCGGGTCGGTGTCGGTGTCCGTGCTGGTCGCTGTCGTGGGGCTGGTGTGCTTTTCCCGGCGAGATGTCTGAGGCAGGTCGTTGCGATTCTCAGGACTTTTGCTGACCGCTGCCCGGCTGATACACGCGGCGACCGTCCTGATAGCCGGTGATGTAGCCGTTGCCGTCCGTCTGGCCGTTGGCCAGGTCGCTCGCTTCCGGGCGCGGGCGCTCAGGGCACTGTACAGTTCCGATGTCTTCAGACCGGCCTTGCGACCGCGGTTGATGAGGGTTTGATAATCTGTGTGACTCATGGTGCGTTGCTCCCGGGCGATGCCTTGCCCCTGGTTGAATAATACTCTTTTTCGGGACAGAAAGGCGGGAAACTTGATCGCATTTCCCATGCCGCGACTTGAAGGAATCCGCGGATTCCCGACATCTTCTTTTATCTCCTTGCAAACAAAGCGGTTTGGTCGATTCCATCCGCAGTCGTGGGCGCACCGCGGCGCGCAACCGTTGCGGAACTCTGCAACAGAGTGTTCATAAACCCTTACAGTTGCTGTACTTTTTTGGGACACCCGTCAGCCGAGGTGGTTCATGGGTGTGGCCTGGCGCAGTGCGGCGATGCTGGCCCGTGTGGCCTGCTCGACGACGGCTTCCCAGTCGGGGTCGGCGGGTGCAAACGAGCCGATGATGCCACGGGAATTGTTGACGACCGCGCCAGTGCCGTCCGGGCGGAAGGCGGCGGCGGTGTCGGCGGCGCTGCCGCCCTGGGCGCCGTAACCCGGCACCAGGAAAAGCACGTCCGGCAGCAGTTGGCGCACCACCGCCAGCTCCGCCGGGTGTGTAGCGCCGACGACGGCACCCACGTCCCCCAGACCGCAAGCGCCCCGGTGCTCCGCCGCCCAGGCGCCGACTGCCGCGGCGACGTGCTGGTAGAGCGGTTTGCCGTCGCAGAGCAAATCTTGAAAAAGACTGGCGCCGCGGTTGCTGGTGCGGACGAGGACGAAGACGCCGCGACCGTCCAGGCGGGCGCTGCGCAGAAAGGGCTCGACGGCATCGCGGCCAAGGTAGGGGTTGATGGTCAGGGCGTCAGCGTCCCAGACGGGCAGCGGGGGGCCGCCGTGGCGCACGCCAGCGAAGGCGGCGTCGGCATACGCGACTGCGGTGTCGGCGATGTCGTTGCGCTTGCCGTCGAGGATGGTGAGCACGCCTCGTGCGCGGGCTCGGCGCAGGACGCGCTGCAGCGCGGTCAGTCCGGCGGGGCCACACGCCTCGAAGAAGGCGCACTGCGGCTTCACCACCGGCACCAGCGGCGCGACCACATCCAGGATGCGTAGTGCGAACTCCTCAAAGGCGGCGGCGACGGCATCCAGGGTGGCATTGCCGTGGCGGCGGCGCAGTTCGTCCGGCAACAGATCCCAGCGCGGGTCGAGGCCGACGCACAAAGCGTTGCCGCGCTGGCGGCTCAGGGCGGTCAGGCGGTCGGCGAAGTGGTCGATGGCAGACTCCTGACCAGACAGAAAGCGAAGGCGAACCGGACCTTCGGGCCAATTCCAGAAATAGTTTACCTGCCGTCGTCTGTGGCGTCCATGAGAGCGGTCCCAACGAACGTAGCGATGACGGAGAGACCTGGTGATTTTGTGGAAGCGCTTGAACTATGTCTGAGAGGTGGGTAAAAAAACTGCCCGTCACGGATTGTGGGGCGGGCAGGTTTTTCGGCCCCGTCCCCGGTGCGCCGCAGGCTCCGTTGGAGAACCCCGATGAGCGTTGACCTCGCCGCCCCGGCGGTTCCCGGACCCTGGACGCGCCGCCACCTGCTCGGCCTGGAAGACCTCAGCCGCGCCGAACTGACCGCCATCCTCGACGCCGCCGAGGTGTTCGCGGGCCCGGGCGCACGTCACCCCCGGACCATCGACCTCAAGGGCAAGGTGGTCGTCAACCTGTTCTTCGAGCCGTCCACGCGCACGCGCACCAGCTTCGGTCTGGCCGCCAAACGGCTCAGCGCCGACACCGTGGACTTCACCGCCAGCGGCTCCAGCGTCAGCAAGGGCGAGACGTTCATCGACACCGCCAAGAACATTGAGGCGATGGGCATCGACCTGATGGTGGTTCGCCACGCCTCGCCGGGGGCGCCGCACTTGCTGGCCCAGCACCTGCGCTGCGGTGTCATCAACGCCGGCGACGGCGCCCACGAGCACCCGACGCAGGGCCTGCTCGACATCTTCACCATCCGCCGCCGCAAGGGCCGCCTGGACGGCCTGACCGTCGGCCTGGTCGGCGACATCGCCCACAGCCGGGTCGCCCGCAGCAACATCCACGGCCTGGTCAAACTCGGAGCCCACGTCCTCGTCTGCGGCCCACCGACGCTGGTGCCGGCCAGCGTCTCCGAACTGGGCGTCGAGGTCTCTCACCGCCTGGACGATGTGTTGCCGCGCTGCGATGTGATCAACCTGCTGCGCATCCAGTTCGAGCGGCAGCGGCACGGCCTGTTCCCGTCAATCCACGAGTACGCGCGGCTGTTCGGCGTGGACCGCGAGCGGCTGCGCCGCGCCAAACCGGACATCCTGCTGCTGGCGCCCGGGCCGATCAATCGCGGCGTCGAGGTCACCCCGGAGGTCGCCGACGGGCCGCACTCCGCCATCCTGGAGCAGGTGGCCCACGGCCTGGCGGTGCGCATGGCCGTGCTGACGCTGCTGTGCGGCCGGCCCGGCGGCAGCTGACCCGGCCGCGGGCCCCGCACTTTTTTCACCCGACTCTCACCAGTTTCTCATTTTCTCGTATTACCATAAGTTTATATTTATTCAGGCACCCGCCCCGATCCCACTGCACCACTCCTCTCCACCCGGTTCGTCATCCAACCGCCCGAAGTCCACCACCCTGCCGCCCCACGCGAGGAGTCCGCCACATGGTTTCTCTGAGTTTTCTCATCCTCAACTCATCCGACTCTCATCTTCGGGCGTTAATATAAAACACAACTTATACTTCCCCAGACCTCTTTCTGGGGAGAATGTGCATCCCGATGTTTCCGGGAATTATCCCGTCTGCATCCCTTGGTCGCGTGGAAGCACCTTGGAGTAACTGCTTATGTCCATCCTCTGGATGGACCCCACCCTGGCTGTGCTCTGCACGGTCGGGATTGGTGGTTCCGCGCTCGGGTTGTTCGGATTGCTGCGTTCCAAACCTCTGGGCGGGTTCTGGCGCGTGGCGGCAGTCACGTTGGCGGTGCTGGCGGTTGGACTGGCCGCCCGGGCGGCATGGCTCGGACAGGCGGCCGGCTTCTGGGCGCCGCCGCTGGCCCTGGCCGGAGTGTGTCTGGCGTTTCGGTTCGTGCGCAGCGCGGCGGCTGGCCGGCTGGCCGGCTGGCTGGGCGTCGGCCTCCGCTCCCACCGCTGTCAGGCGACGGGCCTGCTGCTGGGCAGTTTCGCCTTCGCGGGCTGGTGGACCGTGTGGATCACGGACGTGCCGGAACCTCCTGGGCTCGAACAGGCTCTGGAACTGCTAACCGACGACTGGGGCCTCTCCCTGGAAGAATTGTCGCCGGGCCTGGCGTGGACCGACGAGGGCCGCCCGCTCCGCCTGCACGCCTCCAGGAACCCGCTGCCGGTCACCGAGGAGTTGCGCGCCAAGCAGAGCGCCATCCTGCGCCGCTTCAACCTTCAGGAGCGTGTCATCGCGCTGCCCAACGCGGACCAGAATTGCAACTGTCACGGCTGGGCGTTCACCGGCGGCCGCTACTGGGTTTCTCCGGGCGACGTGGAACACCTGCTGCGCGACAACGGCTACCAGATCGTCTCGCAGCCCCAGGCCGGCGACCTGGTGGTTTACCGCGCGGCCGACGGCGGCAAGATCATCCACACTGGCGTGGTGCGCCTGGCAAACGAGGGCCTGCTGCTGGTCGAGAGCAAGTGGGGCGCCATGGGCCGCTTCCTGCACCCCCATGACGCTCATTGTTACGGCGAGCCCGAGTGTCAGTTCTATCGCAGCCGCCGCCCCGGCCACCTGGTCCGCGGCCTGCCCGGCACCCCGGGCGCCACCGCCCCGGCCGTCGCCACCGCCCCCCAGAACCCCCCTGCTCAGTGGCAGACGCCGTCCGCCGTGGAGACCGCGACGGACTGAGTGCTGAGCCCGAAGCGCCAGCGCGGGATCTCGCGCTGGCGCCTCGGCCTTAAGGTTTTGTCCGCCGACTTCCTAGAACCGCACCCCGAAGTTGAACAGCAAGTTGATGCCCTGCACGTCGGCGTCGCTGCCCTGGAGGATGTCGCTCCAGGTGTAGTCCCACTCGGCCCGCACGCCGACGTAGTAGGTGCAGCAACCGCAGGGGATTTCGAGGTCGGTGTGGACCGCCGCCCAGACGCCGGCGATCGTGTCGGTGCGGTGGCGGATCTCGTTGAAGTCGGCCATCTCGCTACCGTAGCGGCCGCCCCCGTCGAATCCCACCCGCCAGTTCAACGTGCCGCAGCCGGCGGAGCCACACAAATAATATTCGCGGCCGGCGCCCAGGTTCAGGAAGGTCCGGTTCAGGGAGCGGATGGTCACGCCCGGCAGGTTGCCGGTGCCGAAGTTGGCCCGCGTCGGGTTCGTCTGCCCCGCCGCCGGCGGCACCAGGATGCTCAGCGGCACCTGGATGTCCGGCTGCGACGCATGGTTCCAGGTGCTGCTGATGCCCAGCTCCAGCGTCCACGCCTGCGTGTTCTCCGGGTTGAAGAACAGGCTGCGGCCGCCCGCGCCCACCATGACGCCGGTTTGCAGCGACCGGGCCATGGGGCCACCGCCGAACGGGATCGCGGCGCCGACGCGGCCGAACAGCTCCCGCCGGATGGGGCCGTCGCCGCCGAACGGCCCCAGGCAGCAGGGCGCGAACGTGTGGCCCAGAATCCACTGCGACAGCGTCCCGGGCCGATCCAGCGTCGGCGGCTTCTGGCTCGGGTCATCCGCCGGGCCGAACTGGTTGTTCGGTTCGTCGAGTGGGTTGTTCGGTGTGTACGGCGGTTGGCCCATGCTCGGCCCGAAGTTCGGGGTCGTCGTCGAGTACGGCGCCTGGCCTCGGGCCACCCCGGAGCCCAGGACAGCCACCAGCAGCGCGGAGCACAGGACAGACTTGGCGCTCATGGGTCCCTCATTTCGCAGGAACAGTTGCCCGGCTTGAACTCGCCGACAATGCGATGGGTCAATCTATTCTTCGGACAGCGACTGCATCGGGTTTAGCAAAAACGCCGACTGCACCGATCCTGAGGGGGCTACGCTTTGCGCGGGCGACCCGGACAGGTATGCTGGGAAGGAGGGGAAAACAATTTCAAGCAGGGGAGCGCTCTTGACGCAAGCTGTGGAATTGCGGGACTCGGACCTGGCGCGGCGCTTTCTGCTGCAAGGGCTCTGGCTGCAGCGGGTGTTGCCGCCGAGACCGGAGCGACTGCGGCCGGTCCTTGACTGGGCGCTGGAGATCGCGGGTTCCGGCCAACCACTGCCGCCGGTCGGGCTGGTCGCCGACCTGGGCCACCGCGCCCTGCGGCTCGACGAGGGTTCTCGGACACCGGGCCGCGCCGACGAGGTGCCCGGTCTGCCGCACGCCCTGACGCGCATGTACGAGGATTACGTCCTGGGCAAGGCGTTCGCCGACAGTTCCTTCGAGCGCGCCGGCGACGCCCTGCGCCGCTACGCCGTGGGCCGCGAGCAGGCGCGTGGCCTGGCGTTCCTGGTGAACCAGTTCAGCGCGCGCGCCGACTTCGGCGGCGTGCTGCTGAGCCCCAACGTCATCAAGGCGCTGCAGCGCGAGGCCGCCGAGGCGCTGCTGGCCGAGGGTCGCTGGCAACTGCAGAACGACGGGCCGCTGCCGTTGCTGGTCGAGTTGTACGCGGCGCTGGGCACGGCGGCCCGCTGGCTGGCGGAGATGCTTGGGCCGGAGGACGTGTTTGAACTGGAGCACCGCACCGCCCTGGACGACCTGGGCCAGCGTGTCGCGTTGCGGCAGGTGCTGCGAACCGCCGAGCGCCTGGAGACCGCCCTGCCGCGGCACCGGCCACGGCCGCGCCTCGGCCGCCAGGAGGTGCCGACGCGCGTGCTCGATGAAGACACTTACCCCGTTGGCGGTTTCTCATCGCTCTCGACGCGCGGCAGTGTCGAGAGCCTGCTGCACTCGCAGCTGGCGTTCATGGAACCGGAGCGGCCCGACCTGTTCGACATCAAGTATCTGCGCGACGAGTTGCTGTACTACGCCCGGGACGAGAACCAGTTCCTGCGACGGCGGCGCACGTTCGTGCTGGCGCTGTGCCCGGACCTGGTGAAGGCCCGCTTCAAGGGGCCGGACGCGCCCTATCAGGCGATCATTCTGGTGCTGGCTCTGGTCGTTGTGGCGGTGCGCAAATTGACCGAATGGCTCAGCAGCGATGCGTTGACGTTCGAGGTGGTGTTCGTGGCGGCGGAGGCGCCGGGGCCGTTGCAGGACGAGCGGCGCCTGCTGGAGACGCTGCTGCGCGAGCCGATCGCCAACGGCACATTGGTGCTGCGCACGGCGACGACGCTGGCCGAGGTGGCGGCTCTGTGTGCCGGGCGAGCGCGGCGGAGTCTGTGTCACTGCCTGACGATCACCACCGACCGCGCCCCGCTCCAGCCCCCGGATACGTGGGTGGTGGAACTGCGCTGAACGGCCCGACGCCGACGCTGGTTGGCACCGAACAGGAGGCGCCGGCGGTGGAGACCAACGACGGACTGCAGGACTGGTACACGGCGACATGGTCGTTGCTGGAAGGATGGCTGTGAGACAGAAACGCTTCTTTTTACCGCTTGCGGCAGGAAAAAATGCTCCGAGCCGAGGACCCTTGCGGGCCCCCGGCTCGGGAGGTTACCGGCGGGGTTCCCGAAGAACCCCGAGCCGATGAGGACGGTTAGTTGCCGCGCACCGGGCTCGCCGGGATCGTCGTCGCGGCCGGGACGGGCGGCATCGCCGGCGGAGCCGTGGTCGTCGTGCCATAGCCGCCGTCACAGCAACCGCTGTTGCAGCAGCTGGTCGCACACGGGTCGCAGGCCATCCGGTGCCGGAACAACCGCTGCAGCAGGCCTTCCCGCGGGCAGGTGTCGCAACAGTTGGTCGGCGGGCAGCAGGTCGTTGTCGGGCAGCAGCTGGTCTCGCAGCAGTTCGACGACCGGTGGAAGAAGTTGAACCGGCTCAGGAAGCACGACCGCGTCTCGCAGCAGGCGTTGCTCGGGCAGCAGCCGCTCTGCGGGCAGCAGTTGCTCTGCGGGCAGCAGTTGCTGGGCGGGCAGGCCGGCGGGCACTCGTTGACCAGCACGGGCACCTGCCGGCACACCTTCACGGGCACACACACCTGCACGCACTCCTTGACCGTCTTGCAGACGGTCGTCGGCACGCACTGGGTCACCGTGTACGGCACCTGGACGTTGACGGTGTACGGCACCTGCTTGCAGACGGTCACCGGCACCTGCTTGCAGACGGTGTAGGGCACCATCGTGCAGACCTGGTACGGCACCTTCTTGTGGCAAACTTCCGGGACCATCGTGCAGACGGTGTAGGGCACCTTCTTGCAGACGGTGTGCGGGACCATACGGCACACCTGGTACGGCACCTTCTTGACGCAGCACTCGGTCACGGTCTGCCAGGAGGTGTAGGGCACCTTCTTGACGCAGGTTTCCTGCACCATGCGGCAGCTCGTGGTCGTGATGGTGCGGCGGATCTGGCCGCCGCACTGGAACGACCGACCCGGGGCTTCGCAGTCGTGGCCGACGCCTGCGCTGTCCACCCAGGCGCCCTGGCAGGTACGGGTGACCTGGTAGGGCACCTTCTGGCAGACGGTCTCGTTGACCATGCGGCACACGGTGTACGGCACCTGCTTGGTGACCGTCTCCTGGACGTTGCGGGTGACCTGGTAGGGCACCTTCTGGACGACGGTGTAGGGCACCTGCTTGTTGACCGTATAGGGCACGCGCGTGCGGACCACCTCGTTGACGTAGGTCGTCACCGGCACGCGCTCGGTAATCATCTGCGGCCCCGCGGCCGGGCCCGCGTTGCAGGTGTCACAGCAGCCGCCCGCGCCGCCGCCGAACATACGACCGCCGAACAAGCCACCGCCACCGAAGAGGCCGCCGAAGAGGCCGCCGCCGTGACCGTGACCGCCGCTGCTGCCGCAGCAGGTGTCGTTGCAGCCGGTGTTGCAACCGGTATTGCAGCCGGTGTCGCAGCAGTCCGTCGTGTTGTGGTGCCGCTGGAACAGCCGGCGGAACGGCCGATTGTTGCCCTGGCGCACGGGTCACACGGATCGCAGGACGTATAGCAGCAGTTGCCGGCCGGCGGGCAGGCGGACGGGCAGCAGTTGCTCTGCGGGCAACAGTTGCTCTGCGGGCAGGCCGGAGCACACGGCGCGGCCGGGCGCACGGGGCACACGGCGCCGGGCGGCAGACGGTCTTGTAGGTCGTCACCGGCCGGCAGACGGTGTTGCAGACTTCCTTGTAGCACGTTTCACAGACGGTCTTGTAGCAGGTGGTGCAGACGTTCTTGTAGCACGTCTCGCACACCGGCCGGCAGACCGTGCAGCAGACGTTCTTGTAGCACGTCGTGTAGCAGGGCTTGCAGACGTTGACGTGGCAATTCTTGTAGCACGTCTCGCAGAACTGCTTGCACACCTGATGGCAGGCGATATGGCAGTGCTGTTCATAGCACGGCTTGCAGACCGTGTACGGGCACTCCTTGTAGCAGCACACCGGCACCTTCTTGCAGACCTGGTAAGTGCATTCCTTCCAGCAGGTCTCATAGCACGGCTTGCAGACCGTGTAGGTGCAGTCCTTGTAACAGGTGGTGTAGCACGGCTTGCAGACCGTGTACGGGCAGTCCTTGTAGCAGGTCGTGTAGCACGGTTTCGTGCAGCATTCCTGCACGGTCTTCATGACGGTGCACTGCACGCTCTTCATGCAGGTGCGGCACTCGTTGCGGTAGCAGGTCTTCTGGACCTGCTGCATGACGGTTTCGTTGACCTGCTTGTAGCAGGTCTGCCAGCGTTTCTCCAGGACGGTGTCGTACACCAGCTTGTAGCCGGTGCGGCACTGGTTCTGGGCGGAACTGAAACAACACTGTGCGTCGCAACTGGATTGCGGACAACACGAATACGTGGTGGCACCGCAGTTCTGGGCGTTCGCGGACTGGATAGCCCCAAACAGGGCAACCAGCGCGACGACCAGCGGCGCTCCCAGGCGCATCCTCATGACTTGGCCTCCTCATCGGCAACGAGCAAAGGCGAAGGGCCGTGGCCGGGCAATACCCCTTGTGGTGCCCGGCGTGGGCCGCGTTCCCCCTTCTCAACACGATTGACATCCGTAGACAGTCGGGTCGGGCGGGGTACGGTTGGACTCCGGCAGGTTGGACCCGGTGGGGGGCCGGCGGGGTTGCCTGGCCGCCCCAGTTCGGCGCGATGGCGTGGTTGACCGCGTCAACGAATTCCACCGCGCCTGGCAATGCTGTTTATCGGCCGGCCCTTATCCGCTCGATCATCGACTGGCGTTTTTACGGCTCTTACCGGGTCTGCGCCTCTTCGGGAAACGCCTGGCGTGAGGGGGGTGCGGACTGGGCAAGATGAAGGGGTCCGAGCCCGAGCGCCAGCGCGGGGCACGCTTGGCCCCGCGCTGGCGCTCGGGCTCGGACCACGGACAAAAAGACAGACCGGCGGCCTTGCGGGGCCGCCGGTCCAGGGGTAGGTGCGGGGGAATTGGGTCGGGGTAGGCGACCGCCTGGGGGAAGGCGGCCGTGCGATGAGCTACGGGGAAAAAGGCTCCTTTATACCAGTTGCGGAGTGGCACTGCGGCGGTGCAGGTTCTCGCACAGGCGCCGGCAGCAGTCCAGGTCACGCAGCATGGCTGCCGTCACCAGACGGATCGTTTCGGGATCTTCGGACCATTCCAGCTGTTGTTGACAGGTGCTCAGATGCTCCAGCATATCTTTGAGCCACAGAAGATTGGAATCGCGTTGGCTCATGGTAATATCCACCTTCTTTTTTTTCGTTGTAGACCTTGCGGTGGTGGGAGAAGGTAATTGCACGCCGCGTGCCAGTGGCCGGTGAAAAACCACTGCAGCGCCGCAAGTCATTTATCACAGAATGGTTGAGAAATGATTGTCTTTGGAAGCAAGCGGCGCCGCGGCGTTGTAAAAGTTGCAAGGGGCCAGGAAAAATACCGCGCTCGTGGATCGATTGTATTTTTTTCACACAGTCAGGCCCCGTCTTCCACACCCAACCAGCGCAGCGCCATGTTCAGGTAATACTGGGAGCCCCACTCCAGCAGCGCGGTGACCCCCAGGCCCAGGCCGACCATCGCGGCCATCGCCGGCCAGTCGTGCCACATCTGGTACTGCCACGGCTCGTGCAGCCGGGCCAGCGCACCGGCGATCAGACCGCCGCCCAGCAGGCAAAGCAGCAGGGCCATCAGCATGCCCAGCATCATCGTCCCCAGCAGCGCCCGCCAGGAACTGCGCGAACGACTGGAGTAATACACGCCCAGCGCCGCCGCCCAGCGCACCGTGATCCATGCTTGCAACAGTCGCGTCACCATCCACGCCACTTCCGTCACGCCCGTCGTCGCTGCCAGCAGCAGCGCCGGCGTTCCGTAGGCCACCAGCCAGACCAGGCCGGCACGGTGGACGCCCTGGAACTTTTGCCGCAAGATTTCGGTCACCGTCAACGGCGTCAGCCGCAGCGCCTCCCAGGTGCCGCGCTCGTGCTCGACGGTGATGAGGCCGGAACTGCGCACGCCGACGACGAACACCGCCACGACCACCAGCGCGAAGGTGTAGACCAGCTCGCGGCCGATCTGCCAGCCCACCGAGCCGACGCCCGCGCCCGTCCCAAACCAGACGCCGACGCCGACGCCCAGCAGCGCCAGCAGCGTCAGCTCCACCCAGCGCGGCAGCCGGCGCAGCAGCGGCGGCGCCAGGCCGGCGGTGTACTGCTCCTTCCAGCACACCGGCCGCTCCGTCACCGGCGGATGGCGGCGCAGATACCAGGCGTCACCGCCCCGGCCCGCCTGTTCGAGTTGTTTCGCATACGCCGGCCGCAGTCGCCAGACTGCCAGCAGCAGGAACAGCGTGCCGAGACCGCCGTACAGCAGCGCCACCCTGGGAAACAGCGCCGGCACTTCGAGCCGCTCCACCTCGCTCCAGTACGTTGGCAACAGGGCTGTCGGCCACAGCGCGTCCAGCCACGGGTCCACGACGGTCAGCGTCCGCCGGGCCGCGTCGGCGACGGCCGGCGGCATTTCTGGTCGGGTCAGGTTGTCGAGTTCCTGGCGCAGCGTCACCAGGACCACGACCGTCAGCAGCACCACCGCGTACAGGCCGAGGATGGCGGTACGGGTGTTGCGGCTCCAGACGGACGCGAGCAGTGCGGCGGCACTCAGGGCGTAGACCCACAGCACCAGCACCGCCAGCTGGGCCAGGATGTAGGTCGGCCGGAACGACAGCCACGCTGCCGCGAAGCAGTAGAGCGGCACCCCCGCCAGCAGAATCGCGAGCAGTTGCAGGCCACGGCCCAGTAGCTTGCCCAGGATGATGTGCCCGGACCAGAACGGCGTCGTGAACAGGTGCTGCAAGGTGCCGCGCGACTTCTCGTCGGTGATGTCGCCGGCGACGAACGGCACGCTCACCAGGAACAGCAGCAGATATTGCTGCCACAGCCAGGCGCGGACGAACGTCTGGCTGCCGACGAACCAGTGCTCCTCGGCCCGCTTCCAGATGGCGGTGGCGCTGAGGTGCGGCTTGGTCGGGTCCTCCTTCTCATGCGTCGCCAGGCCCGGCGAGCAGAGGAAGTAAAAGAGCACGAGCAGCCACAGGCCGTAGCCGTAGCGCAGCAGGAGCAGCCAGTGCCGCCGGGTGCCGCGCAGCGTCGCCTGATACCAGATGGGGCCCAGCATACGTCTAATGATCCTCCCACCCGGGCAATAGCCTCTGCGGCACCCGCTCGCTGGCGGCTACCCAGATGATGGTCGTTTTCCGCTGCTCCCAGCCAAGGGCTTCCAGGACGAGGGACGCCACCGCCGTGCCCAGCAACAGGGGCACCAGTAACCATGTCCCCTGCAGATGGGACATGAGGATGTGGTGAAGGGAACCGAACGCCCCGCTGGCAAAGCCCACAATGATCCCAAACCCCGTCACGCCCAGCGTTTTGACCAGGCTGCGAAAGCTGCTCTGCGCCCACGCCGAACTGTTGAGGCCGGCGAAGATGGCCCAGCGCTGCACAAACCACAGGAACACGGCCAGCAACACCAGGGCCCCTTGCCAGAACGGCTCGGCACCGGTGAGCAGGGCGGCCGCGACCGGCGGCATCGTGGCGGCGAGCAGCAGCGGCAGGCAGGCCGCCTGGATGCCCTGGGCCTGTTGTAGCACGGTATCCTTACCGTGCTACTCCCCATGACTGAAGGTCTCCTCTTCGGGCGCCTGAAACTCGGAGGAGACCTTCGGTCGGACCCGTGGCTTGGTCCGGAGACCAAGCCACAACACCGTGAGCCACAACACCGTGACCAAGCCACAACGAGAACACCGAACACCGAACACCATTCCGGAGGAATCCATGCCGACCCAGGCCGTCATCGCCACCTGGCCGTTTGGCCAGACGGCGGCGCGCGTGGCGCTGCCGATGCTGCAAAAAGGCCAACCCGCGCTCGACGCCGCCATCGCCGGCGCCCAGGCCGTCGAGGACGATCCGCGCGTCAACTCGGTCGGCTACGGCGGCCTGGCCAACGCCATCGGTCACGACACGGTGACGGTGCTGACGCTGGACCAGAAGGGCAACCTCGGCGGCGTCTGTACCACGTCGGGGCCGGCGCACAAGCTGCCGGGCCGCGTTGGTGATTCGCCGTTGATCGGCTTGGGGCTGTACGTGGACAACATGGCGGGCGCCGCTGGCGCAACCGGCGTGGGCGAGGAGATCATCCGCATTAACGGCAGCTTTTTCGTGGTGGAGCACATGCGGGCGGGACGGACGCCGCAGCAGGCGTGCGAGTTGGCGGTGCGCAAGGTCAATGCGGTGGCAGCGCGGCGCGGCGTCCACCCGGCGCGGGTGGCCTTCCTGGCGCTGAACGTCAAGGGCGAGCTGGGCGCCGCCAGCACGGTGCAGACGAACTTCCAGTACGCGGTCAGCGTTGGCGACAAGGTGGAGTTGCGCAGGCGCCAGAAATCCCAGCGGGAAAGCAGTAACACTGCCTCCCCGCGGCTCCCGTTTACGGTTCGCGTGGACTCGGCCCGCGCGAACCGTAAACGGGGACAGCGGGGAGGCCAGCGTCAGTCAAGCACACTGAGGTGCAGCACGACGCCGGTGTCGCGGCGTGGGTTGTAGCTGGTCAGCGTCGGGGTGTTCCACGGTCCCGGGTGGCCCTGGTAGCGAATGATCTCCCCGGCCGCGTGCGTGTGCCGGAAGACCGCGGTTAGCTGCGTCGGGGTGGCCGCGTTGTTCACCGCGGTCACCACCACCACCTCCTCGTTGGCGGCGCCCTGGTTGACCACCAGCCGCGAGCCGACCTCCAGTTTGATCCGGTTGCCGCTCACCGTGAACAACGGCTGCGCATTGTTGAGGGTAATCGTCGTGGTCACCGGCACACCGTTGGTTACGGTGATGTTGTTCACCAGACTGATGGTGGCCGACGTGAACGTGGTGCCATTCATGGCGTAGAACGAGTTGTCCACGCCCGTGCGGTCGATGATGGCGAAGAAGCGGTGGCGGAGGTGGCGGTTCTCGTTACGGTACAGCTCGGCTCCCAGTGTCGCCGGCCTGACCGTCTCGTTGGTCACCTCGAAGAAGCCGACCGTCACCCACACCGCGAAGACGTTGCTGCGCGTCGTCACGTTGTTGAACAGCTTCGTCAGCAGGGCGTTCTGCTGGTAGGGGTGCGCCGCGCCCGGCACGCTGAGCAGCGGCGTACCGCCGGGGCCCGCCGCGCCCGCCGTCAACAGTGTGTTGTTGAGACCGATGTTATTCGGATACTGACTGCCGGCCGCGCCGGTCGTGAACCCGACGCTGAACGGGTTGAAGGGCCGGTCCACCTTGTTGGCGGCCGTGTCCGCCTGGTGGTGCCAGGTCGGGCCGATGGTCCCCGACGTCAGGTTCTGGCTGCGCCAGCCGATCATGTTGCTGTACAGCGCCGGCGCCTGTGCCGGGTTGTCGAGCAGGGCGTAAAACACCTCCGGCTCCCAGATGGTGTTGACGTTCACCTTGCCTGGCAGGCGGAAGCGGCTGGCCGTGGTGTAACCGGCGGCGTTGCTGCCCGTGGTGATGCTGTTGCCGGCGCCGCGGTCGTGCGTCTTGACGAACTCCAGGAAGCGGTAAATGCGGCTGGCCTGCGTGAACCACGGGGCATAGTGCCCCGAGGGCGGCGCGACGCCAAACTTCTCCGTCAGGCGGTGCGGCGGATAGGCGGAGACGTACAGCAGTTCCAGCGGGCTGATGAGCGGCCGGTCCAGGTGCGTCAGCCAGTTGAACGGCATCGTCAGGGTGGCGTTGGCAGTCTTGGGCGCCGTGACGGTGGTGCCGTTGAGACGGAAGAAGGTGTTCTGCGGCTGGTTTTTCAGCGGCGGGTTGGGAGCCTGCGGCACCAGCTGGGCGGCGTTACTGACGTTGCCGGCGTACGGCTGGCGGCGGCCCACCGTGCTCCAGGACGAAGGCGGCAGCGGATTAAGGATTTGGCCGGCGACGCCAGTGTACACGTGGGCGTTATTCACCGGCACGTTGGCCAGGACATCGACCGTGATATACGGGTTGTAATACGGCATCTGCGGGTTGGGCTGGGAGGGCATGTTCGGGCAGGTCAGCCGTTGCAGCAGCATCGTGACCGTCGGCGGCAAGATGTTCAGACTCTGTTGCAGCGACAGCGTCTGGGTGCTGATGGTCACGGGCAGGTTCGGATTGCGGCCGGGCAGGAAGTTGGCCTGGGGCCCGACCACGTAAAAGCCCGTCTCGCCGCCCGACGGCCCGCTGTAGTTCCCGTTGGCCGGCAGGATGCGTTTCTGGGCGTTGGTGGTACCCCAGCGGTTGAGCGTGATGAGCATCTGGGCGCCGGTCGGCTGGCCGGTCGTATTGCTGGGGGTGATGATGGTGTTGTTGGCGGCTTGCAAGGCCACCAACAGCTGGTACGGCACCTGGATCTGGCCGCCCGGCGGGGTCGTCGGGTATTGCAGCTGCGCGGTGCCGCCGTTGAGCGGGAACGTGCTGCCGGCCGGCGTCGTCTTGAAGGGGTTGTGCAGCTCCGCCCAGACGTTGAGTTGGTAATGGGTCGCCTTCTTCAGGTTCGCGTTGCCGTTCAGAATCCCGGCGTCGGTGGAGTCGTTGTCTTGCTGGGCGTAGCCCTCGCTGAGCAGCACGCGCGGCAACTCCGTGCCATAGACCCACTCGCTCTGACCGTTGCGGTTGAACCAGTTGAACGGCGTCATGTAGTCGTCGTCGTCGAGGTAATCGACGATGTTGACGGCCAGCTGCGCCAGCCAGCGGGCGGCCTGGAAGTCGGTCGGGGCATTTGCCAGGTTGAAGCCGGCCGGAACGGTCCATTGCGGGTTGTTCGGGTCGCGGGCGCCGGTGGTCTGGATCAGGATGGTGTAAAGGTCCTGGGCCAGCTGTTGCCGCGTCGTCTGGGCGAGGTTGAACTGGGCGAGGTTGGCTTTGGCGATCAAGCCCGTGTTGGCGTTAAACGTCGGGTAATCGACCAGTTGGCGGCTGAGGTCGAGGCGGTTCAGGGCGGCGCTGACGGCACGCCAGGTGTTCCCGTCGAACTCACTGCCGGCCTGCGTGTTGCCGCGCTGGGCGGTGGTGGGGAAGGCGATCGCCGGGCCGGTCGGGAAGGCGCCATTGGCGACATAGTTGTAAGTCGGGTCGGTGTAGGGGTTGTTCCACACCCAGGGCGTCACGCCGGGCAGTTCGTAGTCAGAGCTGTCGGTGGTCAGCAGATAGCGCAACTTCTCGTGGTTGGCGAGGAAATTCTGCGGCAGCAGTCGCAGCAACTCGGAGGTCAGGGCGGGGGCGCCCCGGTCGCCGCGGCGCAGCAGCGCCTCCTGGTTGCTGGTGGGGAACTTGCGGTCAGGGGTCAGCGGGGCGAAGAAGCTGAAGTTCGAGGGGTGGTTGGCTGGCACGAGCGTGGCGTTGTTGTAGCCCGTGAAGGTCGGGAAGGTGAGGAACTGGCCGGTGGTCGGCAGCACGGGCGGGGTGCCGCTGCCGATGATGTCCACCGGTGCATACCAGGGGCCGAGGGCGCCGGCGTCGGCGCCGTGCCGTGCGGGGCGGTGTTGTTCAGGCCGTAGAGGCCGACCTGCGGCAGAGCATTGTTGCCCTGGAAGACGTTATTGAACTCGGTCGGCACAGTGCCGAGCCGCGTCAGGTTCATTTCCCAGCGGCCCCAGCCCTGGTTCGACCGGGCCAACATGCTACCGGCGATGTTCAGGTTGATGCGGTTGTCCAGGTCGATGATGAGCGGCGCGAACAGCATCTTGTAGCGCCGGCCGTCGGGCGCCGTCATGATGGGGGCGTCCAGGTCGATCCAGAGGCTGTCGTTGCCGCCGACGCCGTAGGCACCGAGGCCGAAGGGGAGGTTGCGCACGTCGCCGCCACGGTCCTCGGGGTAGGGGAAGCCGGGGTTGCCGTTGATGCCGGCGTTGTCCACCGGCCGCGGCCGCAGCGTCTTGTACTTGCCGCTGGTGTTGAGCCAGTTGCTGGCGGCGGTTGCCTGCTGAGCCAGGCTGCCAAACAGGTATTCGCGGTGGAACGATGGCGTCAACACGGTGCCGTCGGAGCGGATCGCCGCCAGGAAGAAGTTGTGCAGGTCGGGGTAGGTGTACGGCACGTTGACGCCGAAGGTTTGCGTACTCAGCGCCGACGCCAGGTTGGCGCGGAAGCCGATGCGTTCCGGGTCGCGCAGGGGACCACCCAGGCCCTGGAAGAAGGTGTAGTTGATGGCCTCGTAGTCATCGATGCCGGTGAGGGCGCCGGCGCCCATGGCGGCGGTGAGGGAGTAGTGCAGCCGGCCGGTGCCGCTGAACGGGGCGCTGCGGCAGTGCATAATCATCTGCGGCGGGCTGACGGTGGTGTCGAAATCGTAGTCCATGCCGTAGACGGTGCGCAGCAGGGAGTGGCCGCGCAGCGCCGAGTAGGCGCCACCGGTGTCGTCGCGTTCGTCGTAGATGAGTTTGCCGAGGAAGAAGCCCATGGCCGCTTCGGGATCGATGTCCGGGACGCGCAGGTCCACTGCCTCACGGGCGGAGCCGGAGGCGGTCGCCTCGGACTCGGCGTAGGTGACGAAGGCGATACCGGTGATCGCGAACAGCGTCAGCATGGTGATGACGATGAGCAGCACCATGCCCGGCCGGCGGCCAGCGGTCGGCGAAAACGGCGGTTGCATTATCATGGCCAAAGCTCCCTGGAGTCATTAGTCATTAGTCATTAGTCGCCAGTTCCTGGTTTTCAGTCATCAGTCCCTGGTCATTAAATGCTGTCCTGATGACTAATGACTAATGACTAATGACTATTACAGATCCTGCACCACGCTCGCCTGCTGCGTCAGGCCGGTCTTCTGATCCCAGATGCGGAGGCAGACTTCCAGGCCCTTGATGACGTACGCGGTGGTCGTGGCCATCTGGCTGCTGTCGAAACTAAAATCCTCGAAATCGGTCTTGGCCACGGGGGCGCACACCGTGCTGCCCAGCGACGTGGACTTCAGCACGCGCACATCGAACGAGATGACGTTGCTGAGCACCAGCGTGGCGCCGCCGAACGAGCCGGCGTTGGCCTGCGTCAGCGCGCCGAAACCGGTCACGTTTCGGGTGGCCGGGTTGAGCCGCCGGTTGGCCTGCGTCACCAGATCGCCGGGGTTGTTGAAGACAAGGTTTTTACCGGCCACACGGAAGCTGACGCCAGGATACAGGCTGCGCCGGGCGCTGGGGATCGGGTTGGTCGCGTTGACCCGAGTGCTGTCGGTCGTCACCAGGAATTGCACCCGGTAGAGCGCGAACAGCGGCGTGCCGGTGGCCACAGTGGGGTCGTTCGGCGCCGTGGTCGTGCCGGTCTGGACCAGCACGTAAGCCACCTCCGCCCAGGGCGTGGCGAAGGTCGTCGCCTGGTCCTGGAAGCGGGCATCGATGGCCTCGTTGAAGAACGTCGTCTGGGCGGCCAGCAGCGTCGAACCGGCCGGCACCGTCGTGTAAAAGACACTGTCCCGGGTGTTGCCGCGCAACTTCACCGACAAGTGCAGGGCGTGGACACCGACGGCCCGCCAGCAGCCCGGCTGCGTGGTGTTCAGCGCCCCGAACTCGTCCACGGAGCTGGCAGCCTGATAGACGCGGAAAAAGCCCTCGCGCGCCGGCAAGCTCCAGATATTGGGGTCGCTCAGGCGGCGCTTGCCCTCGAAGTGATCGGCGCTGAGGTCGCGGCGCAACAGGTTGGACGCGCCGCGCAGTTCCTGCTCCATGTCGCCGTACGCCTTCAGGTCGCGGAACACGTCCAGCCCAGCCGAGAACGCCTGCGACAGAACGACCATGATGAACAGGGTCAGGGCGATGACCACCATCATTTCGAGCAAGGTGAACGCACTGCGGTTTCGCATGGCCGGAAATCCTGTGATTCGCGGAAAAGGGTTCGCCTCCAGGAACGGACACGGGGCTCCGCTTACTGTCCCGCCCAACCGGTCCCCTTCTCGAACACCTCAATGACGCCCTGGAGCACGACGACGGTGCCCGCGTTGTTGCCGGTCACCATGTTGCGGATCGGCATGGTGACATCCACAGTCAGGGTGTTGTTGCCATTCTGGGTGACATCGACGACACGATAGAAATAGCTGTTGGGGATACCGTTCGCCCCCAGCGAGGCGTCGAGGAGCCAGTCCCCCGGACGCAGCGGCGGCACCACCTGGCCAGCGTAATTAAGCACCACCGTTTTGCTGTTGGCGGTGAACGTGGCGCTGTACGGAAACTCGGGGGCCTGCAGGTTGGTGGCGAGCGTGGGCCGGTCCTTGTACACCACCACGGCCAGCTCCACCAGGGGCTGGTCGAGGCGCGGCTTGCGGAACATGTAGGCCCAGGTGTATTTGCCCTCGCGGACGCCGCCGCCCGTCAGCAGGCCGTTGTTGCCGAACTGGTCATCGTCCAGCATCATGAACCAGCGTTCCGTCAAGCCGATGCCCGCGTTGAGCGGCGGCCGCGAAATGCGGATGGCCTGGTTGCCGCCCACCCAGTTCTGCCCCACCCCGCCGTAGCTTGACCGGCCGATGTAATCGAGGTACACCGGATACCCTGGCCCGTATTGCGTGGCTGTACTGGTCAGCAGATTGGGCAGCGGGTTGGCAACCTGATTGACGGCGGCCGAGGGGTTGTAGAACGCCTGAGTGATGTTGGCGTCATGGCGGAAGTCGCGGACAATGGCACTGGCGGTGGCGGTGGCGCCGGACTCGGCGGCGCGTTCGTCCTGGATCGCCTGCGCCATGCGCAGCGCCCCCAGCGGGAACAGCGTCAGCAGCGCCATCAGGCCAATGCCCATGATGAAGATGGCGACCAGCACTTCCACAAGCGTCACGGCGTCACGGCGCACGGCGGTCTCCTTTTGGCTTACTGGGCGGACGAACGGCCGTCCCGAGCGTAGCTGTACGGGTCGGTGCCAGCGGGGTTGGCGGGGTGGGCGGCGGTCAGTCCGGTGCGCGGGTAGACCGCGAGGAGCGTGTCGTCGCCGTTGAACAGCGTCTTGGTGCCGTCGCGCACCCACAGGAAAATGGGCGTTTCGGTGACGCCCGCGCCGATCACCGCCCCGGACGGCGCGAACAGCACGTCGATGCAGTTGTCGGTGAGGTTGACCGGCAACGGGGCCGGGATGCCGAGGCCGGTGTACGTCGTGTTGGTTTGCAGATCGACGATGATGTCGGTCGGCAACAGGATCGGCTCCTCGCCGATGACGCGCGGCTGGCGGATGATGCGAAACTGGTTCGGCACCGGGCCGGTGGCCGGCACCGGCGACTGGGCGGTGGCGAATGGGAACGGCGTGTTCACCAGCACCTGATTGCAGACGCCGCCGTTGTTGACCAGCGCGGTGATGCGCCGCACCTGGCCGGCGTTGCGCAGCTCGATGTAGTCGCCGACCTGGACCGGGTTGCGCGGGTCGTTCGGGCCGAAGCCGCCGTACAGGTCGATGGTGGTTTCCAGGAAGGTCACCGAGGACAGGTTGGTCGCCGGGACGTACGCGCGGCCGCCGAAAAAGTCCGCCGGCTGCTGGATGTACTGCATTTCCGTGACCTGCGTGGGGTTAGACGGGTCGCGCAGGAAGCGGACGCCGTAGGGCCGTCCGCTGCGCAGGGCTTCGCTGCGGGCGACCTGCAGCGTGTTCTGCACGACGCTGGCGCCCGCGGCGGCGTTGGCGCCCGAACTGTTGAACGCCGTCAGGAAGGCGACGGTGATCCCGGCCAGCACCGCGATGATGGTAATCACCACGACCAGTTCGATCAGCGTGTAGGCCGGGCGGCGGGCGAACGTACCGGCGGCGGCGCGCGTCATTGTGGTTTCCCCGAACGGTGCCTGCTCCGCGGTTCAGCGGAGCGTGTAACTGTAAATGTTGTCATTGATGTTGGTGTTGTTCGCGGGGCTGGTGGTCAGCGTCGTGGGGTCCAGGCCCAGCACGCCATCGCGGCCGCCCGAGGCGATCACCGGGATGATGAAGGCGCCGTTGGCGCCGCCGCCGACCGCCGTGGCCGGCTTGATGATGTGGCACAGCGCCTCAAACTGTTGGCGCTGGGCCGTGTTGTACCAGACCGGATTCAACAGCGTGCCGTCGGGATCGAGCGGATCACGCGACCTGTAATCGCGCGAGTTGACCGTCGCCGGATTGCTGGCGTCCACCGCGGCGCTGCCGGTCGGCCAGCGGCAGAACAGCACGGGGTTGCCCCAACTATCGATGATCTCCTTGAAGCCGTCGTTATCGGTGTCGAGGACGTTATTGGCGCCGAGATCGTCTTCGCTCATCGCCTTGCCGCCGCGGTTCCGTTTCAGCGACAACAGCAGCAGGGCCGCCGACGCGCTGTTGGCGTTGAGGTTCTGGATGTTGGGCACCGTCGTATAGAGCGGATTCAAATCGGTGACGCCCGCCAGGCTCGCGACAATGGTGGAGGGGTGCAGCGTGGCCTCGGCGAGGGTCTCCGGGAATTCCTGACGGAGCCGGAGTTTCTTCCAGATGACGCGGGCCCGGTTCATGTCATTGCCGGCCAGGGTCACCACCGCTGTCGGGATGGACTCGTCGTCCGTCTTCTTGAGCACGAGCTTGACCTGGCGGTCAAGTTCCTTCTTGACCTTCTGGATGGTCGCCTCGGTGGTCTGCTGTTTGCCGGTGTCGATCCAGCGCAGCACCGCCACGCTCGTCAGGCTGGCGAGCACCGCGATGATGGCGAGCACGACCAGGATTTCGACGAGGGTAAAGCCCGGCCTGCCGCGCCGTCGGGCTCCCCGTGGCTGAGTCATCATGCTGGCTCTCCTCTTACTGGGTCGCGCCCATCACCAGGGGATAGAAGTTCGTCATATCGTCCTTGCCGTTGATCCCGGCGTTCGTCGTCGCGGTTGCCGGCGCCCACAGGCCGCCCGTGCCGAACACCTGGTCCGCTCCGGCCGTGATGATCTGATAGGTTTCCGGGTTGTAATACTGGCCGACGTTGTTGACATTGTTCAGGTACGGCTGCACGCTCAGGGCGCTGCAGTCGCTGGCGCCATAGCGGTTGTAGCCGTTGGGCGTGTTGTAACAGCTGAAGTAGGCGAAGGGCTGCTTGCCCCACGGGTCGATGTAGATCTGGAACTTGGCGTTCACGGTGCTGGCCTGCAGGCGGCCCGGCTGGAAGGTGTAGAACGGCCCCAGTCTGTTGTTGCCCAGGCCGGTCTGCCCGATGGTCGTGTCGAAGCCCGCCCCCCTCGGCCCTTGCAGGAAATACACCAGGCACTCCTGGCCCTGCAGGATGTAGGTGGCACCGGTCGCGGGGACGCCGGCCCAGTTGAAGGTGGCCCCGGCGACGAAGTTGCCGCGCGGGAACATCTTCCGCAGGAACGCCTGGGAATCCTGGTCGAGCTGGGTGTTGCCGTAATTGCTCCAGTTCTCGCACAGCTTGATCTGGCTGGGCGGGTAGGCGCCGACCTTGCTGTAGAACGACTTCAGCGCGACATCGAGATTCGTGATGTCGGAGCGTGCCTGGACCTCGGGGCCTCTGCTGAGGAACTTCATCACTGCCGCCAGGGTCAGCCCGGCGAGGATGGTGATAATGGCGATGACGACCAGCAGCTCGATCAGCGTGAACGCCTGCCGCCCGCTGCGCCGGGGGGGTGCTAACCTCATGGCTTCGATCTCCCTTGGTCAGAGGTCAGAGTTCAGGGGTCAGAAAGAGCGCTAAGCCGCTTGCGGCAGAAAAGACAGTCTGACCTCTGAGCTCTGACCTCTGACCTCTGCTATTTCTTGCCGCCGCCCAGGCCCTCCAGCAGGCCCAGCAGCGGCATGAACAGTGCGATGACGATGGTGCCGACGATGCCGCCCAGGATGACGATCATGATTGGCTCGAGCAGGCTGATCAGCGCCTCGACGAGCACGTCCACTTCCTCGTCGTACACGTCGGCGACCTTGTTGAGCATGCTGTCGAGGTCGCCGGTCTCCTCGCCGACGTCGATCATGTTGACAACCATGTCGTCCACCAGGTGGCTCTTCTTGAGCGGCACCGCGATGGTCTCGCCCTCGCGGATCGACTCGTAGACGCGCTGGTACATATCCTCGAAGACCGCGTTCATGCACGTTTCGCGGACAATGGCCAGCGCCTCCAGGATCGGCACGCCGGAACTGATGAGCGTGCCCAGCGTGCGCATGGTGCGGGCGACGATGGTCTTTTCGATGAGGTTGCCCATGATGGGCACGTACAAGAATAGCTTATCCAGGATCCAGTTGCCGGTTTTGTTCAGGCGGACGAGTTTGATCATCAGCCACCAGGCCAGCGGGAACAGCGGCAGCACATACCAGTACTTCACGAACCAGCGCGACGTGTCGATCAGCGCCTGCGTCAGGAACGGCAACTTGAGGCGGAAGTCCGCGAAGATCTTCTCGAACTTCGGGATGATAAAGATCATGATGCCGGTGAGGATCAGCACGGCCACGGTGATGACCACGGCCGGGTAGACCATGGCGCCGGTGATGCGGCGCTTGAGGCTCTGCGCCTTCTCCTTGAAGTCGGCCAGGCGCTTGAGAATGATTTCCAACGCGCCGCCGGCCTCACCGGCCCGGACCATGTTCACGTACAGCCGGTCGAAGCACTTGGGGTGCTTGCCGAACGCCTCGCTGAGCGTGCTGCCGGATTCCACATCATCAACCACGTCGATGAGTGAGTTCTTGAGCACGCCCGGCTTCATTTGATGTTCGAGAATTTTCAGGCTGCGCAGCACCGGCAGGCCGGCGTCCTGCAACGTCGAGAACTGGCGCGTGAACTGCACCAGCGCCTTGGCGTTGACGCCGCCAATGGTGAAGACCTTGCCCTTCTTCTTTTTGCCGACCTTCTTGGTCTTGTCGCGGGTCTTCTTGCCGGCCACCTCCGTGATCTTGGTCACGAAGTAGCCCATCTGGCGGATCTTCTGCTGGGCTTCCTCTTCGCTCATGGCATCGACGGAGTCCTTGACTTCTCCGCCGGTCGTGTCCATGGCCTCGAACTTGAACGTTGGCATGGTGAAACCTCAGGGTCTGTCGTAGTGCAGGCGGCCCGCCTGCACAGGCAGGAAGTGCAGGCGGGCCGCCTGCACTACGAGTTCGCCGTTACATTTCGTCTTCCAGCACGGTCTCGCGCACCACCTCCTCAATGGTGGTGACGCCATTGAAGATCGCCCGCAGGCCAGACTCGCGCAGCGTCGTCATCCCCTGCTTGCGGCAGGCGACGCGCAGCTGGTCCGTGGACGCGCCCGCCGAAATCATGTCGCGCAGTTCGTCATTCATCAGCACCAGTTCGTGGATGCCGGTGCGGCCGCGGTGGCCGGTGTTGTTGCAGCGCTCGCAACCCTTGCCGTAGAAGCACTTCTTGCCCTTGATGTCGTCCGGCCGCAGTTGCAGTTCCATCAGCAGTTCCGAACTCGGCTCGTACTCGGTGCGGCAATCCTCGCAGATTTTGCGCACCAGCCGCTGCGCCAGAATGCTCTCGACCGTCGCCGTAATCAGGTACGACTCCAGTCCCATGTCGCGCAAGCGCGTGATGGTGCCGGGCGCGTCGTTGGTATGCAACGTGCTGAAGACCATGTGCCCCGTCAACGCCGCCTGCACGGCGATCTGCGCCGTCTCCAGGTCGCGGATTTCGCCCACCAGAATCTTGTCGGGGTCCTGCCGCAAAATGCTGCGCAGCGCCGCGGCGAACGTCATGCCGATCTCCGAGTTGATTGGCACCTGAATGATGCCGTCAATGTCGTACTCCACGGGGTCTTCCGTGGTGATGATCTTCTCGGTGATCTCGTTCAATTCGTTGAGCGCCGAGTACAACGTGGTGGTCTTGCCCGAACCGGTTGGCCCGGTCACCAGCACGATGCCGTTGGGCTTGTGGATCATCTCGCGGAACTGGGCGATCGTCTCGGCGTTCATGCCGACCTTGTTGAGGTCGAGCGACACGACCGTGCGGTCCAGCACGCGGATGACGGCGCTCTCGCCGAACATGGTCGGCAGAATGCTGACGCGCATGTCCACCTGGTTGCCGCCGACGTTCAACTCGATGCGGCCGTCCTGCGGCATGCGCCGCTCGGCGATGTCGAGGTTGGCCATGACCTTGATGCGGCTGGAGATGGCCGCGGCCAGATGGCGCGGCGGCGGCACCATCTCATACAGCACGCCATCGCAGCGCATGCGAATCTTGTACTCGTCCTCGAACGGCTCGAAGTGGATGTCGCTGGCGTGATCCTTGATGCCCAGCAGCATCACCATGTTGAGCAACTTGCGGACGGGAGCGGCGTCCTGAATTTCCATCAGGCTGGCCAGATCGACGCTGGTTTCGTTCTTGCGGACGTGCAGGCCGGGGTCGTCTTCCAGGGCCTTGATGATGTCCATGATGGACTCTTCCTTGCCCGCGTAGGCCCTGGTGATGGCCTCGGCGAGCAGCACCTGCGGCGCGAGCAGGGCCTGCACTTCCTTGACACCGCTCAGGAAGCCGCGCATGTCGTCCAGGCCCTGGATGCTGGCGGGATCGCCGATGACCACGGTCAGCACGCCGTCCTTGAACGACAGCGGCAGAATCTTGTAGACGCCGGCCATCGTCTCGGTGACGAGCGTCACGGCCTCGGGCGTCGGCTTGACCTCGGCGAGGTTGGCGACCTTCAGGCCGTGCTGCTCGGCCAGTGCCTGCAACAGTTGCTCCTCGGTAATCAGGCCGCGGGCCTGGGCAACCTGGCCGGTCAGGACGCCAGTGTTCTTGGCCTCGTCGAGAATTTCCCACAGCTGGGCGTCGTCGATGAAGCCGAGATCGACGAGCACCTGGCCGATCTTGCGACCGCCGCCGTCGCGGTCGCTTTTGGTGGCCTTGGTCGGCTTGGTCACCTTGGACAGGTCCTTCTTGGCGGGCGGCTTGCCCGCGGGGGTCTTGCCGGTGGGCGCTGGCGGCTGCTTGGCCGCGGGGGCGCTGCCGTTAGCCGGTTTTACGGCGGGCTTGTCGGTCGCCGGCGGTTGCTTGGCGGCCGGGGTCGGCGGCTTGGCGGTGGGCTTGTCGCCGCTGCTGACCAACTTGCCCGGCAGCGGCGCCTTACCCGGGACGGGCGGTTGGGCCGGCTTCGGCGCCGGCTGCTTGGCGGCGTCAGCGGGCGGCTTGCCCGCGGCGGGTTGGGCCGGCGGCTGTCCCTGCGGTTTCCGGGGCTGATTCGGGTCGTTTGGTGTGGCCATGCTCTACTCGTATCGCTTGTACGGATTGTTCTTTTTGCGCCGAGAATGTTTCCATTAGCCTGGCGAGCGGGGGGATTGACGTCCCCCGCTCGCCTTTGCGGGTCAATCGTCGTCGTCATCATCATCGTCGTCATCGTCATCCCGACGACCGCGGCGGCGCGGACGATCATCATCGTCGTCATCGTCATCATCATCGTCATCGTCGTCATCCGCTTCGCCGCGTTCGGCGTGGAGGATGCGTGACGCCAGTTCCTGCGGTTTTTGCGCCTTGAGCAGTGCTTCTTCCTTGTCCACCAGGCCGTTGCGCCACAGGCGGAACAGGCTGTCGTCCAGCAGGAACATACCGTCCTTGGCGCCGGTCTGGATGCTGGAGTCGATGCGGTAGGTCTTGTTTTCGCGCATCAAGTTCTGGATGGCCGGCGTGACCACCATCATCTCGTAGGCGGCGATGACGCCCTCGGGCTTCTTGGGCAACAGCGTCTGCGACAACACGCCGATCAACGCCGTGGACAGCTGCGTGCGCACCTGGTCCTGCTGGTCCTTGGGGAACACGTCGATGATACGGTTGACGGTGCTGGCTGCCCCGGAGGTGTGCAGGGTGCCGAAGACGACGTGACCGGTTTCGGCCGCCTCGATGGCCGCGTGGATCGTGGCCAGATCGCGCATTTCGCCGACGAGGATGATGTCGGGGTCCATACGCAGGGCACGGCGGATGCCTTCCTTGAAGTCCGGCACGTCCACGCCGATCTCGCGCTGGTTGACCGTACACTTCTCGTGTTTGTGGTAATACTCGATCGGGTCTTCCAGCGTGATGATGTGACGGTCGTAGTTGTGGTTGAGGAAGTTAATCATGCTGGCCAGACTGGTGGTCTTGCCGGAACCGGTCGGCCCGGTGACCAGCAGCAGCCCGCGCGGCCGGACAATAAGGCGCTTGATGGCCTCGGGCATGCCGACCTGTTCAAAGCTCAAAAATTGACTGGGAATGCGTCGCAGCACCAAACCGATGTTGCCGCGCTGCTTGAAGACGGCCACGCGGAAGCGGTAGCCCTGCGTGAACTCGATGGCGAAGTCGGAGCCGCCTTTTTCTTGCAGTTCCTGCTGACAGCGGTCCGGCGTGATGGACTTCATCAGTGCGGTGGCGTCGTCGTTTTCGAGCACCTTGGTGGCCAGCCGGCGCATGCGGCCCTGATGGCGCACAACGGGGGGCTGGCCGACGCTGATGTGCAGATCGCTCGCCTTCAGGTCGATGACGGTCTGCAACAGTTTTTCCATGAGAACGGAACTCATTGCGTCCGCGCGTCCTTTTCCGTAAAGCTGGAATCCGTCGGGGACGGGAAAGACCCCGGGCACTCAACGGACGGCCTTCCGGGAACAAGAGGGGCCCCGGGTGAGCGGCGCAGTCCGTTCAAGAATGGGCAAGCTGTCCTTGTTGATAGATTATCGCGCCCGTTTGGGGACAATCAACGGTTTCTTGCAAAATTGGCAAAATCGCCCCGGCTTTCAAACGAAATACCTGTTTCGCCTTTACACCTCCCGTCTTGTTAACTCCCGGGAAACCGGTTCTACCCGTCGGCTCCGCGGGGCCAACTTCTGAGGCTTCCCGCCTCAACTGAGCCAGGGATGGACGGCCACCCCAGCCCCGCATTGTCGTCGAGCAGGTTCGGCAACCCCAGGGAGGGCGGGCCGGCGCGATCCAGTCAGCCGCCGCACCAGCCCGCTCGCTTTCCCTGGAACGATGAGCGCTCAATTCGATTCGCCTACGTGGTGGCAAATGCTGAGCACCTCGTCGAGGGTGGTGATCCCCGCAACCGATTTGGCAACACCATCTTCCAGCAACGTGCGCATGCCCATGAGGCGAGCCTGGCGACGGATGGCCTGGGTCGGTTCGCGGTTGAAGGTCATGTCGCGCATGGCGGAGTTCATGCGCAGCATCTCGAAGATGCCCTTGCGGCCGCGAAAGCCGGTGTGGTTGCAGTGGGCACAGCCACGGCCGCGCATGAACGTGGCCTGCTGCGCCTGCTGCGGACTGAGACCGGCGGCCCGAATTTCGTCGGCAGGCGGCTTGTCCGGCTCCTTGCATTTGGGGCACACGAGCCGCACCAACCGCTGCGCCATGATGGCGATGACTGAACTGGCGACCAGGAAGGGTTGCACACCGATGTCGCCCAGGCGCGTAATAGCGCTGGGCGCATCGTTCGTGTGCAGCGTACTGAAAACCAGGTGTCCCGTCAAACTGGCCTGGACGGCGATCTCGGCGGTCTCCTTGTCGCGGATTTCGCCCACGAGGATGATGTTGGGAGCCTGCCGCAGCATAGCGCGGATGATGCGGGCGAAATCCAGACCGATGTGGTGCCGGACCTCCACCTGGTTGACGCCCGGCAGGTAATACTCCACCGGATCTTCCGCGGTGATGATCTTGCGATCAGGCCTGTTCAATTCGTTCAGTGCGGCGTACAGCGTGGTAGTTTTGCCGGAGCCGGTCGGGCCGGTCACCAGGAAGATGCCGTTGGGCCGCTTGATGATGTTCTGGAAGCGCTTGAAATCGTCCTCGCCGAAACCCATGTCCTTGATGGACAGTTGAATATTACTGCGGTCGAGGATACGCATGACCACTGACTGACCGTGGTTGGTCGGCAGCACACTGACGCGCAGGTCGAAGTGCTTGTTCTGGATCGTCACCTTGATACGGCCGTCCTGCGGGCGGCGCTTTTCGGAGATGTCGATCCGCGCCATGATCTTGATGCGGGAGACCATTGACGCCTGGAGGCGTTTGGGCGGGCTGTCGCGTTCGACGAGCACGCCGTCGATGCGGTAGCGAATGCGGACGCGGTCGGCAAAGGGCTCGATGTGGATGTCGCTGGCGCGCAGTGACACCGCCTCCTGGATCATGAGGTTGACGAGCTTGACGACGGGTGCGTCGCTCTCGTCGGCACCTTCGAGGCTGGCAGTCGCCTCGGTTTCGGTGAAGTCGATCTGGGTGTCGGTAAATTCTTGCAACATCGAGTCCACGGATTCCGTTTCGGACTGGCCGTAGTGGCTGTTGATGGCCTCGATGATCTGCTCGCGCGCGGCGAGCACGGGCTGGATGTCCTTGTTCAGGATGAACTGGAGTTTCGTCAGCGTGTCGTAGTCGGATGGATCGCTGAGGAGGATTTTGAGGGCGCCGTTTTCCTGCGCCAGCGGCAGCACAAAGTTTTCGCGGGCCACCGACTCGGGCACGAGTTCGATGACCGAGGGCGGGATGGTCATGCCGGCGAGATCGACGAACTGCATGCCGTGAAACTCGGCGACGGCGCTCATGATCTCCTGGTCAGTGGCGTAGTCGAGTTTGCGCAGCGCCTCCTGCATCTTGACGCCCATCTGTTGCATGAGGTTGCGGGCCTCGGTGAGCTGGTCGGCGCTGAGCACCCCTCGCTTCACCAGGATGTCAGTGAAATCGCCGCGGGACTTGGCCATGAGAGGTTCTCCGATCGGGGGGAGTGCCGTGATGGTTCGCAGCAACGAAATGGGCGGTCCTGAATCGCGAGCCGGCGCCAAACGTCTTGAATGGTTGTGCGGTGCGGCGACGGCTTGCTATAATAAGGGTGAGCGACAACCGTAAAGTCCGACCATTTCAGAGTAACACCCGGGGAGGGACAGGCAAGAGAAAAATGGCCGTGGGCATGACTTTTGCCCTGAAAAGCCATTTCGGCCCCTTGCGTGACATGGGGCAGCGCGACGCCGGCGTCAGGAGTGCGTGCGGATCGGAGTATTCAGCGCACCCGGACCACGGCGGCCGGCGCATCAGGAAAATCCCTGGAAGCAGCGACACCGGAGCCAGCGGATCGCAAAACGTGTGCGACAGATTACTGGTCACCAGGGTAACCTGGTGATCTCCCCACACTCGCAAACGCGCAAGCGCTCGAGGGGGCGAAAAACCATGACACGCACTCTGCTCCGCTCCGCAATTGCCGCCATCCTGGCGCCGGCTCTGTGCCTGTGTACCGCCGCCGTGCCGCGAGCCCAGGGCCCGGCCGTGGTGGACATCAAGAACAACGCCATTGAGATTCGGACGAGTGGCCCCGTTCACGAGGCCTTCGCCCAACCGATCGTCAACCAGACCGATCCCGGCCCGCTCATCAACCAGCAACCGCCGCCGTCAGTGCCCGAACAGCCGCCGCCGCAACAGCCCGAGGGGGCCAACGTGAAGTGGATCGACGGCTACTGGGCCTGGGACGCCCAGCGCAACGAGTTCGTCTGGGTGACCGGCACCTACCGCAACATGCCGCCGGGCATGCGCTTCGTCGCCGGCTACTGGCAGCAGACATCCGACGGCTGGCGCTGGGTGCCGGGCTTCTACGTGCCGGACGGCCAGCAGCAAGTGCCGGTGGTGCCACCGCCGCCGGTGTCGCTGGAGACTGGCCCGACCGGGCCGCCGCCGACCAACAACTCGATCTACGTCCCCGGCTACTGGAACCCCGCCAACGGCTACGCCTGGGTGCCGGGCTTCTACACCGCGGCACAACCCGGCCTGGTGTGGTGTCCGCCGCGCTTCCTGTGGACGCCGGGCGGCTGCCTGTTCATCAAGGGCTACTGGGATTACCCGCTGGGCAACCGCGGCCTGCTGTTCGCGCCCGTGGCGTTCAACCAGCCGCTGTGGAACAACCCGGGTTGGAACTACCAACCGAATTACGTGGTCGGCATGCAGCCGTTGCTGGCGTCGCTGTTTGTGCAGCCGCGGCTGGGCCAGTACTATTTCGGCAACTACTACGGCAACAACTACGCCCGAACTGGTTACCAGCCGTGGCAAACTTTTGGCGCGAACCGCTACGATCCGCTGTACAGCTATTACCGCTGGCAGAACCGCAACAACCCGCAGTGGGCGACGGGACTGACGCAAACGTACCAGGCTCGCGTCGCGGGCCGGCTGCCGCTGCCGCCGCGGACGCTGGCGCAGCAGAACGCCGTGGTGAACGCCGGTCATAAGACGCTGCGTATGGTCAACACGCTGAACAGTCAAAACCTGCGGCTGCAAACGGCGTCGCAGCTGGCCGCGCAGCGGACGCAGGCGCAGCGGACGCAGGCGCTGGCGCAGGTGCGCCGCCAGCAGGAGTTGGCGGCGGCGAAGGCGCTCAAGGGCGGCGGCCAGGGCATGCCGCGGTCGCTGAACCTGGCGCACGCCAACACCATCCACGCGCCGATGGTGAACCAGTACACGCTGCCGAAGACCGCGATTCACCAGCCGGCGTATGTGCCGAAAGCTGTGGTGCATCAGCCGGTGGTTCGCACGGTCGCGTCGCCCAACACGTTCCAGTCGCGCGGACTGGCGCACACCACGGTGCAACCGCACGCGGGCAACATCAGCGGTGTGCGGCCGTTCTCGGCGACGACCGCGAATTACCACGCGCCGGCGGTGTATCACGCGCCGGCGGTGCATCATGCGCCAACCATGCACGCGCCGGTAGTGCATCACGCGCCGGCCGTGCATCATGCGGCGCCGGCGCATCACGGGGGTGGAGGACACCACCGCTGATCGGATAAAATTCTACTGTGTGAGGTGAGAATTGGAGGAGGTGTGGGACGGCTCTCCAGAGCCGTCGCTGCCGAAGCGACGGCTCTGGAGAGCCGTCCCACACCTCCTCTCCGAACCGCGTCATTGCTTCGGGCGCGGGGCCGGACGCCGCAGCGGTTTGGGACTGGCGTATTTCTTGAGGATTTCCAGGGATCGGGCGGGTGAACTGGACCGTTACCTTGGCTTTGTCATTTGGCTTCCTGGTGTCCTCGGATGATGACATTATGGTTCCGTGATTTCTACGCGCTCACATACGGCAGCACATACGGCCCCTTCGGGATCACCGCCACGCGTGCCGCCGGGCCGTACTCGCGCAGGCTGTCCGCGACTGCCTGCTCCACCGTCGCCGCCGGCTCGACGTAGCAGCGACGCAGTTCCTCCGGCGAGATACCGTCGCTGACCACTTTCACCTTGCAGCGCTCGTTGACTTTCGCCTGTTCTTCCAACTGCCACTGGTCCATGACGAAATAATCCTTGCCCAGAATCCGCTTTTTAAATTCCTTCAGGTCGGGATTGTCGCGCATGATCTGCTGGAACTCGGGACTGCCGAGCCCTTCGCTCAGGCTGACCGCCAGCACGATGGTGCCGCCCTGCTTGACGATCGGCAGCGCCCCCGTCAGGCCCTTGATGGCCTGATACCACGTCGTATCCAGCGGATAGCCGGCGCCGCTGGTCAGTACCACGTCGAACGGTTCCGGCACCGGCACGCGCACCACCTGCTCAACGAACTTGACGCCCGCTGCCCACGCCCGCTCCATGTGGCCGGCGCCCACCCAGGTGACGCGCCGCTTCTCGTCCAGGCACACGTTCACGATGAAATCGCAGCCCGCCATCTTGGCGATGCGCGTGTTCTCCTCGTGGACGGGGTTGCCCTCCACGAAGCCGCAGTCCGCCTTCGGGTGCTCCAGGAATTTCGGCCCGTGCCAGACCTTGACCGTCTCCAGCGCCGCGATGCCGGGGCAGATGACCTTGCGACCGCCGCTGTAGCCCGCCATCAGATGCGGCTCGATCAGGCCCGTTGTGATCTTCAGGTCGGCGCGCACGTAACGGCTGTCGAGGTGGACCGGTACACCGTTTGGGGTGACGCCGAGGAAGTCGTGTTCGGCGAGCGCCTTGCCGTGGTGGTTCTCGACACGGTAGTTGGCGGCGATGTCCGGGCCGAGCATCTCGACCAGTTCGGCGCCCTCGTTGGGCCGGTGCAGGCCGGTGGCGACCAGGATGAGGATGTCGAGGCGAGCAATGCCCTGCGCCTCCAGGGTGCGCAACAGCGGCGGCAGGATCAGGCGGTTCGGCACCGGCCGCGTGATGTCGCACACCAGAATGCAGGCGTTCTTGCGACCGCGGGCGACTTCCGCAAGCGGCGGACAGCCGATGGGCTGGGCGAGCGCGGCGGCGATGGCCTGTTCGGGGTCGGGCAGCGGTGCCGCGGGGCGGATCGCCAACGGGCCGACGACGCGGTCGTCGGGCAGGTCCACGGGCAGTCCGGTGCGGCCGTAATCGAGGGTGATGCGCATGGGAGTGTCACAGTTGAGGTTGAAGCGCGGCGGTCCCGGGGCGTATAAAACATTATCGCCGTTGCGCCGCGGTTTTCCAATTCTCAGACTTCAAAACCACCCGCCGAGCGGGGTCGCGTCAGCGCCCCGTGCGTCATCACGGGGCGCTGACGCGACCCCGCTCGCCGGAGAAAGTTGAATCACATGACCGCTGTTGCCAGCCCGCTGACGCTGCCCGAGACGCCGCCCGAGGTCAAGCGCTATCAGTGGCAAAAGCTGGTCGCCCAGCTGGCGTCCGCCGGTCTCGTCCTGGCGTTCCTGATCGGCATGGCCGGCTGGGGGGCACCCGCGCTTGATCCGTGGCTGCGCGGCTGGCTCGGCGACGGGCCGTGGTTGCGGCTGCTGGCGCTGGCCGTGGTGCTCGGCGTCGGCCTCGAACTGCTGACGTTGCCGCTGTCGTTCTACTCCAGCTTCATCCTCGAACACCGTTACCAGCTGAGCAACCAGAGCCTGGCGGCGTGGGCGTGGCGACAGATCAAGGGCTACCTCGTCGGCGGCGTGCTGGGGCTGGTGCTGCTCTACGGGTTTTACGCGCTGCTGCTGTTCACGCAACCGTGGTGGTTGTGGGCGGCGCTGGCGTGGCTGGTGGTGTCGCTGGTGCTGGGCCAGCTGCTGCCGGTGGTTGTGCTGCCGCTGTTTTTCAAGGTGACGCGCCTGCAGGACGACGCGCTGCAACAACGGCTGGCGCGACTGGCGGAGGGCACCGGGTTGACGCTGGAAGGGGTCTACCGCCTGGACCTGAGCGCCGACACGCGCAAGGCCAACGCGGCGCTGGCGGGTCTGGGCCGGACGCGGCGCGTGCTGCTCGGCGACACGCTGCTGAACAACTTTTCGCCGGAGGAAATCGAGGTCGTGTTTGCCCACGAGGTCGGCCATCATGTGCATCGCCACATTCCGAAGCTGGTGGTGCTGAGCGTGGTGCTGGCGCTGGCGGGCTTCTGGCTGGTGGATCTGATCGGCGGAGCGCTGGCGATGCGCCTGGGGTACACGTCGTTCACGGACCCAGCGGCGCTGCCGCTGGTGCTGGTAGTGCTGTCGCTGTTCGGACTGCTGCTCAGTCCGTTGCAAAACGCGATCAGCCGGCACTTCGAGCGGCAGTGCGACCGCTATGCGCTGGAGCGCACCAGGCTGAGCGACGCGTACCGGGCCGCGTTCATTAAACTGGCACAGCTGAACAAGTCCGACCCGGACCCGCACCCGCTGGCGGTGTGGCTATTCCATGACCATCCGCCCATTCGTGAGCGCGTGGCGATGGCAGACATTGTTCAGTGTTCGGGGCCTCTCATGAGCCTTTAATACCAACCGTGCTAGGCTTCTCTTCATAATGCCCAGAATTTAAGAATTCCAGGAGCCCGCGAGAGTCCGTGGTTGGTGTTTTGTCGGTACCCCAGCACTGCCATGGCTCTCGCGATTCCTCCGCACGGTGAGCATACACACCAATGATCGTCCGGAAAAGGGGGCGCACGTGCGGGTTCTGCTAATTGAAGACCATAAGCCCATGCTCCGGGCCCTGCGACAGGGGCTCGAGGAGGAGGGTTTTGCCGTCGATGTGGCCGTTGACGGCGAGGAAGGGGACTTCAAGGCCCGCACCGCCAACTACGATGTCATCATCCTCGATCTGATGCTGCCCAAGATCGACGGTCTGACGCTGCTGCAGAACTGGCGGCGCTCGGGTCTCAACACCCACGTGCTCTTGCTGACCGCCCGCGACACCCTCGACGATAAGGTCAAGGGCCTCGACCTGGGTGCCGACGACTACCTGACCAAGCCGCCTCAGCTTGAGGAGCTGTTCGCCCGCCTGCGGGCCCTCATCCGCCGCGGCCATCAGGTGAAAGACCCCATCCTGCGCGTCTGCGACCTGGAGATCGACACGGCCGCGCGCACCGTCAAGCGCGCCGGCCAACCCATCCACCTGACGCCGCGCGAGTACGCCCTGCTCCAGTTCCTGGCGTTCCATCGCGGCAAGGTCGTCAGTCGCTCCATGATCTGGGAGCACCTGTACGACGAGCATGACGAGAACACTTCCAACGTCGTGGACGTTTACATTCGCTACCTACGCACCAAGATCGACAAGGGCTTCAACCCGCCGCTGATCCTGACGCGCTGGGGCGAAGGCTACCTCCTGCGCGGGGACGACCCTTCATGAAGTCCATTCGAGTCTCGCTCATCGTCTATTTCCTGCTGCTGCTCGCCGTCGCCCTCGGCGCGGTCTCGTATTTCTATTACGAAAGCACCTCGCAGGCGCTGCGCGACAAGGAAGCCACCAAGAAAAAGTTGCTGGACGAGCAGTACCATGCCGCCTGCGTCGCCGTGCGCGCGGACCTGGACCAAAAGCTGCAGCGCAGCGCGGAGGCGCTGGCGGGCCAGGCGTGCGGCTACCGCCGGGGCTGGGAGCATGCGTATCCGGCCGACCTGATCGCGCTGGCCGCCAACCCGTCCACGCGCCTGGCCGCCGGCCTCTGGGTGCCGGAGGTCCGCTCCGCGGACGGGCCGAACTCCTTCCCCAACATGGCCAACGCCAAGCGCGTGCTCAGCCGCACCCCGCCGCACCACCCCATCGTCCACCTGGAAGACGCCGAGGACGTGATCGACAAGGTGCGCGACCTGAAGACCCAGGTCTTCTTCCAGAGCTTCACCAAGGACGGCTGGACGATGGAGAAGTCCGAGTCGCTCGGCACGGACAGCTTTGTCCTGGATGACAAGGTGCGCCACGAATTGAGCCTCTTCAAGGAAAAGTTCGACGACGTGACGCTGAAGTCGGGGCTGAAACTCCGCCGCGTCACTTACAAAGTGCCGGTGCCACGGTTCAACTTCACCTACGCCCCCGGCACCATCCCGCAGGCGCCGCCGCAGCGAGTGGGATGGTTGAGCAGGTACATGCCCAAGGGCGGCCCGCCCAAGGGCGGGCCGCCCCCCAAAGGCGAAGACCGTCGGCCGCCGTTCGCCAAGGGCAGCCGCAGCCTCACCATCTTCATCCAGTACGCCAGCGACGTGGACAAACGCGACCGGAACATCGCCGCCCTCCGCGCCGAGCGCGACCAGGCTTTGGCCGACCTGGCCGAGCAATCGCGCGAGGCGCTGGTGACCCTGCAGCAGTACATGCTCTGGGTGGGCCTGACCACCTTCGCGGCGCTGTTCCTGGGCGGCTACCTGCTCGTCTGGCTCGGCCTGCTGCCGCTGCACCGCCTCTCCGACGCCGTCAGCCGTGTCTCCGCCCGCGACTTCCGCCTGGAGATCGACGACCGGAAAATGCCCGGCGAACTACAGCCCATCGTTGAACGCCTCAAGCACACGCTGGAACTGCTCAAGCGCGCCTTCGCCCGCGAAAAGCAGGCGGCTGCCGACATCTCGCACGAGCTACGCACCCCACTCGCGGCCCTGATGACCACGCTCGAAGTCGGCCTGCGCAAGTCGCGCAGCGCCGAGGAGTATCGCGAGATGCTGGAGGATTGTCGCGAGAGCGGTTTGCAGATGAACCAGCTGGTCGAGCGGTTGCTCAAGCTGGCCCGCCTTGACGCCGGCGCCGACCTGGTGCGGCCGCGTGAGGTGGACGTGGCCGCGCTCGCCGATCAGTGCGCCACGCTGGTGCGGCCGCTGGTCGAGGCCCGCGGCCTGACGCTGCGCGTCCACCACGACGGCCCGGCCCTGCTCATGGCCGACCCCGACAAGCTCCGCGAGGTGGTCACCAACCTGCTGCACAACGCCATCCAGTACAACCGCCCTGACGGCGCGATCGACATTGCGGTCGGCAGCCGCGACGGCGAGTTGCGGATCGAGGTGCGCGACACCGGCGTCGGCATCAGCGCGGAGGCCCGGCAGCGCATTTTCGAGCGCTTCTACCGCGAGGATCCGTCGCGGCACGCCGAGGGGTTGCACGCCGGCCTGGGGCTGGCTATCGTTAAGGGTTACGTGGATTTAATGGGCGGCGGCATTGAGGTTGAGAGCCAGGTGGGCGCGGGCACGACCTTTCGCGTGTGCCTGCCGGTGCGGCCGGCGGTGACGCGCTCGGTGACCCTGACTGGCGCCAACCCTGCGTTCGCCATTCAGCCGGCCCAGCCCGGAGTGTGAAGTATGCGACCCGTCACCGCGACCAAGAAACCCGCTGCCACGTCGCCCGTCTCGGTGCCCGTGGACGACCCCGAAGTGTGCCTGATGCTGCGCGTGCAGCGCGACGAGCCGGGCGCCTTCGCGGAGCTGGTCGAGGCCTACTGGCCGCGCGTCTTCGGCCGCTTTTGTCGCGCCCTGCACGACCGCCAGGAAGCGGAGGATCTGGCCCAGGAGGTGTTCCTGCGGCTGTACCGCTCGCGCAAGCGCTACCAGCCGCGGGCGCGGTTCACGACCTGGCTGTTCCACATCAGCCAGAACGTGGCGCGCAACGCGCTGCGGGCGCGGCGGCGGCACGAGTGCCTCAAACTCGGTGCGCTGCTGTGCTCGCAGGAGGAACTGCCGGCGCTGCGGCGGCGCGGCGAGGAAGCGGACCCGCCGTCACGGCCGCTGGAACGCTCGGAACTGGCTGGGGCGGTGCGACGGGCGGTGTCGGGCCTGGCCGGCCGCCAGCGGCTGGCGCTGGAACTGCACCAGTTCGAGGACCATAGCTACGCCGAGGTCGCCAGCGCCATGGCCATGACGCCCAAGGCCGCCAAGAGCCTGCTGTATCGGGCGCGCAACCAGCTGCGGGCGACGCTGGTCAAGTTCATGGAATAAGCAAGTTGCACCACAAAGACACAAAGGAAAAGACAAAGAAATCTCTGTCTTTTCCTTTGTGTCTTTGTGGTGCAACTTTCTTTATTTCGCCTGACTCTTCCGCATGAAAGCGCCGCGTTCCGGTTCCTCATGGTACTGGCCCGCCTCCAGCGCCTTGACGAAGTCCTCCAGCCACGCCTTCAGCGACGGGGCAATCGCCTTGTGCTCGGTGTTGGCCAGGTAGTACGCCCGCACGGGCGCCGGCCTCCTGGTCGTGTCCAGGCAGAGGTAATCGCCCTCGTCGTCATCGAGGAACGGCACCCACTGCGGGCTCCAGCCGGTCTCCTCCGCCCCCTCGTCCAGGTCGGCCCTGGCCGCGGCGATGCGCTCGGCGCTCATCAGCAGCCAGTTCTCCTCGAAGCGGCCCGCGGACGCCGATGTCTGGCCGTCGTGCCAGGTCAACAAGGTCCGCAACTCGTCCGGCAACGGTGTGCCGAGGGCCTTCTCCAGTTTCGCCAGCAGCGCCTCCGAGGCGCCGCGCCGCAGCCCTTTGGTGAAGAAACGCTTGCGGTGCGCGGCAAGCCAGCGCTCCAGGCGTTGCAATATCTCGTCCATGTGTCCGCTCCTTCCCTCACGTCAAGGCAGCTGGCCCCACGACGGCTGGCGCGGCGGCGTGCGCGGCTCCTTGACCCACTCGCCCGTTTCCGGGTCGAAGGTGAACACGGAGATGGTCGGCTGCAGCCCGAACAATGGCGGCTGCACCGGCTCCGGCGCTGCCCCTGCCGGCCGTAGCGGCGCCAGCGGAATCACCGGCACCGGGCCCGTCGCCGGCCGCACCGAGATTACCGGCACCGGCTCCTCGTCCAGGTAGTGCCGCCGCTGCCGCTCGCGCTCCAGCGCCTTGACGGCCATCAATTCCTGCTGGCCCGCCATGAACACGAACAACGCCAGCACCAGCAGCATCAGCCTGTCCGGACAGAATGCCCCAGACGGCGAACAGCACGAGGACGCCGAGACCGACGCCCACCGCCGTGCGCGTGGCCCGCACCATGCCCAGCGACGGCACCAGCAGCGAACGCAGAATCCGGCCGCCGTCCATGGGGAACGCCGGCAGCACGTTGAACAGCACCAGCCCGACGTTGATCAGGCACAGGCGGATCACAAACGCAGCCGCGAAATCGTCCGGCAACCGGGGGCCAGCCAGCGCGCGGGTTCGCCAGGAACAGCAGCACCGACGGCACGAGCAGCAGCGTCGCGATGACCACGTTGACGGCCGGGCCCGCCGCGGTGATCCAGAACTCCTTCCACCAGCGGTCGCCCATGCCGTCCAGCCGGGCGACGCCACCGATCGGGTACAGGGTGATGTCGCGCGTGGCGATGCCAAAGCCGCGCGCCGCCAGGGCGTGGCCGAACTCGTGCAGCAGGATGCAGCCGAACGCGCCGAAGACAACGACCACGTTCAACAGCGTTTCCGGGCCCGGCCTGAGCGCCACGAAGATCGGCAGTAGCCAGAAGGTCCAGTGAATGAACACGTCAATTTTGAAGTAGCGACCGATCCAAAGCGATCCCATGAAGTCACCTGTCAGTTCAAGGTCGGGCGTGTGGGTGGGGCCGAAAACGCCGGCCTTGCCACATTCCCCCTTGATTAGAGGGTGCGAGCCGCGCAAGGGATGCGGCCCGCGAGCGCTCATTCCACGAGAGGCACGGCGGCCGCCCACGGCGGAGGGTGGGCTGAACCTTTAGGCAGCCCTCGGCCCTCTATATATGGTAGCGGAGAAATGACCTCCAGGGAAACACCCCGATGGCGCTTGTCACGCCGAGGAGAAGTAACATGAAGCGGCAAAACAAGAAAAGCGAGAAAAGCGGACGGCGGATTCATCTGTGGTCGTTCGCCCAGGCCCAGGCGGCGGTGCCGTTGCTGCGGTCGATTGTCCAAACCTTACGCGATACCTGGCTCGAAGCGCTCACCCACCATCACCGTGCTGAACGCCTGGCCGACAAGCCCGGCCGGCCCAACCGGGCCGCCCTCACCGCCCTCGACGACGAACGCCAGACGGCCGCGCGGGCCGAGTCGCAGTTCCACGTCACCCTGGACGAGCTGGAAGACCTCGACGTTTTTTGTGCGGACCCCCTCAACGGCCTGGCCGTCATCCCATTCCGGCAACACGATCAACTCGCCTGGTTCGTCTTCGACCTGTTCGACGACGCCGGCCTTACCGCGTGGCGCTACGACGCCGACCCGTTGGAGACGCGGCACCCGCTGTCCGAGGTGGACGGGGCGCGGGCGCTGGTGGCGTGAATCGTGCTCCGGATTGGACCGGAGAGAACCCCGATTATGTTTCGCGCGGATCGCAAGCCGCGCGAAACATAATCGGGGTTCTCCGTTGACGGGGCTCTACGCTTCGCCTTCCACCCAACGTCCGGATGCGTTACACTTCGCCGAAGACCCTGACCCGTGGAGGGATTTTCGCATGTCGAGCACGAAGCCCCGCGCCCTGCTGCGCATCGAGTACGAGGAGGCCGCGGAGGCTTACCTGCGCAGCCTGCCAGCGGAGCACCACATGGAAGCGTTCGCTCAGTCCACCCAGCGCAAGATCACGACCACGAGCATGGACACCGTCCGCGTTCATCGTCCCGAAGTTCAGACCTTCAGCGAACTGTTGGTGCAGTACCCGCTGCCGGGCGTCCCGCGGCCCCATCAGGTGGTGCCCGACAACATGGTCGTGCTGTGGCCCGAACCGATCCGGGTGAGCGGCAGTTTCGACTTGCCCTTCCAGCCGGCCCCGCCGTTCCTGATGCTGGAGTATGTGTCCAAGGGCAGCAAGCGCAAGGACTACGAGGAGAATCTCGTCAAGTACGAGCGCGACCTGCAGGTGCCCTACTACCTGATCTTCTACCCCGACGCCCAGGACTTGACACTGTATCACCTCAGCGAAGGCCGGTACGAGAGTGTCAAGCCCAACGACCAGGGCCGGCTTCCCCTGCCGAAACTGGAGCTGGAGGTGGCGCTGCTGGACGGCTGGATGCGGTACTGGTTCCGCGGGGAATTGCTGTCGCTTACCGACGAACTGATTCGCGAGATGAAGGAGTTGCGCCGGATTGCGCAGGAAGAACGGCAGCGCGCCGACCGGGAAGCCCAGCGCGCCGACCAGGAGTGCCGGCGCGGAGCAGGCAGAGCAGGCCCGAGCGCAGGCGGAGCAGGCCCGAGCGCAGGCGGAGCAGGCCCAAGCGCTGGCGGAGCAGGTCCGGATTCAGGAGCAGTTGGCTCGGCTGCAAGCCGAGCAGGAGGTGGCTCGCCTCCGTGCCCTGCTGGAGCAACTCGGTACGCCGCCGGGTTCATGACCGCCCGGCCAGGGGAGGCGCTGTGCCCCGCGCCCGCAACCGAGGGCGGCTCCGCCAGGGCTGCCGCAATCAGCGGCGCCAGCTGGGCCGAGTCCGCCAGGAAGCCGTCGTGCCCGTGCGCCGAGTCCAGCTCCGCGTACTGTGCCGCGACGCCGACGCCGCGCAGATGTCCCGCCAACTGCCGAATGTCTGCCGGCGGGAACAGCCAGTCCGACGCAATGCCCACCAGCAGCACTCGCGCCCGGATGTGCCGTAGCGCTTCGCGCTCCTCCTCCGGCGTGCGGCCCAGCTCGTAGGTGTCCATCGCCCGGGACACCGCCAGGTAACTGTTGGCGTCGAAGCGGTCCACGAAAATTTTGCCCTGGTAGTCGAGGTAGCCGCCCACGTCGAAGCGGTCGGCCGGGTTTTCGTGCGGCTTTTCCACACCGCGGTTGGGCTTGCGACCGTAGCGCTCGTGCAGCAGCTGCGCCGACTTGTACGTCACCATCGCCAGCGCCCGCGCCAGGGCCAGCCCGGCGGCCGGCTGCTGTTTCGGGTCGTAATGGCCGCCCTGCCACGCCGGGTCGCTCATGATCGCTTGCCGCTGCAAATGGCTCAGCGCCAGGCCCAGCGCCCCCAGCGGCGCCGCCCCGATGGCAATGCAGCGCTGCACCCGTTCCGGAAAGTGCATCGCCCAGCACAGCGCCTGCAAGCCGCCGATGGAGCCGCCCACCACCGCGTGCAGTCGCTCAATGCCGAGGTGGTCCAGCAGCCGCGCCTGCGCTCGCACCATGTCCACGATGCCCACCACCGGGAAGTCGCCGCCATAGGGCCGTCCCGTTTTCAGGTTGAGCGACGCCGGCCCCGTCGAGCCGTAACAGCTGCCAAGCACGTTGCTGCCGAGGATGCAGTAGCGCGCCGTGTCGAACGGCCGGCCCGGCCCGAACATTTCCGGCCACCAGTCCGCCACGCGCGCCGAACCGGACAGCGCATGGCAGACGAGGATGACGTTGTCGCGGCGCGGGCCCAGTTCACCGTAGCGGGCGTGGCGCAGCGTCACCGGCTGCAGCGCACCGCCGCCGGCCAGCGCGAACGGCAGGTCCGTGGCGAAGGTGAAGTCGCCCTCGACCGTCGGCTGCGGAGCGGCGCTCATGGTCACGCCCCCCGGCTGGCGGCCAGTGCCTGGTCCAGGTCTGCTTGCAGATCGCGAACGTCCTCAATGCCAACCGACAGGCGGATCATCTCCGGCGTCGTGCCCGTGGCCCGCTGCTCCGCCTCGGTGAGTTGCTGGTGCGTCGTCGAGGCCGGGTGGATGACCAGCGACTTGGCGTCGCCGATGTTCGCCAGAAAGCTGAACAGCTTGACGCTGTTGATGAATTTCTTGCCCGCCGCGTAGCCGCCTCTGATACCGAACGTCAGCAGCGCCCCGGCGCCGTCCGGCAGGTACTTCCGCGCCAGCGCGTAATACCGACTCGTCTCCAGGCCGGGGTAGTTGACCCATTCGACCTGCGGGTGCTTGCTCAGATAGCGGGCGACGGCCAGGGCGTTCTCGGAATGGCGCTGCATGCGCAGATGCAGCGTCTCGGCACCCTGTAGCAGCAGGAAGGCGTTGAACGGCGACAGGCAGCCGCCGGTATCGCGCAGGCCCTGCACCCGCGCCTTGAGGATGAACGCCAGCGGCCCGAACGCCTGCGTGTAGGACAGGCCGTGATAGGACGGATCGGGGTCCGTGAACTCCGCGAAGCGGCCGGACGCCTGCCAGTCGAACTTGCCCGCATCAACGAGGACGCCGCCGATGGAGGTGCCGTGGCCGCCGATGAATTTCGTCGCCGAGTTGATGACCAGGTCCGCCCCCCACTGGATCGGCCGGCACAGCGCCGGCGATGGCGTGGTGTTGTCGATGATGAGCGGCAGCCCATTCTCATGCGCGATGGCCGCCAGCTTCTCGATGTCCAGCACGTCCAGTTTGGGGTTGCCGACCGTCTCGGAGTAGACTGCCTTCGTCTTCGGCGTGATCGCTTTCTTGAGGCTGTCGTAGTCGGCGGCATCAACGAATTTGACGTGAATGCCGAGGCGCGGCAGCGTGTGATGGAACAGGTTGTAGGTGCCGCCGTACAGTGATGTGGTCGAGACGATCTCATCGCCGGCCTTCGCCAGGGTGATGACCGCGAGCGTTTCCGCCGCCTGGCCGGACGCCAGCGCCAGCGCCGCCTGACCGCCTTCGAGCGCGGCGATGCGCTTCTCGAAGATGTCGGTGGTCGGGTTCATGATGCGCGTGTAGATGTTGCCGAACTCCTGCAGCGCGAACAGGCGGGCGGCGTGGTCGGCGTCGTCGAAGAGGTACGACGTGGTTTGATAGATCGGCACCGCCCGGGCGTGCGTGGCCGGATCGACGACCTGGCCGGCGTGGACGGCGAGCGTGTTGAAGTGGTAGTGCGGCGCGGGGGTCTCGGCCACGGGGAGCCTCCTTCCTGGCTGCGGGATGAAACGCGGCGGCGTTGCCGGTATGTTATACGCCAGCGGGCAGAAGGCGTTCGCAGCGGCTGTGGTTTTCGGCTAACATCATTCCGCCTGCAGAGATCGTCCAGCGCTCAGAGCGGTTCGCAAGCGCGTGGACCACCCCCCGTAGGACGGCTCTCCAGAGCCGTCTCCGAGACAAGGACGGCTCTGGAGAGCCGTCCCACAGGCTGTGCGCAAACCAAGTGTGAACCACTGCTCTGTAAATAGGCCGCATTCCTGATGGTACGTTCAGTGGTTGCGGCCATTTTCATGAACTCTGGGTGAACCCCAGTTCATGACGACTCTAACCCGGCACTCCCTCGATGACACTCACCTCGGTCGCCGTCGGCACAATGCGCGTCAGGCGGAAGCCCGCCTTCTCGTACAGTTCGCGGTACTCCTGCTCCGTGCGCTCCTGGCCGCCGGGAATCACGAGCATGTTCACGTCCAGCCACTTGCCGAAGAACGGCTCGTTGCCCGGCGGGATGACGCACTCGACCAGCAGCAACTTCGCGGTCGCGGCCATCGCCTTGCGGCAGTGGCGCAGAATCGTCAGCGCCTGCTCGTCGTTCCAGTCGTGGATGATGTGCCGCATCAGGTAGGCGTCACGGCCGGGCGGCAGGTGGTCGAAGAAGCTGCCGGCGACGAGGGTGCAGCGCTGATCCAGGCCGGCGGCCTTCAGGTCCGCGCGCACGCGCTCCACCACGTCGGGCCGGTCGAACAGGACGCCCTCCAGGTTCGGGTGCCGCTCCAGCACCGCGGCCAGCAAACTGCCGTTGCCACCGCCCACGTCCACCAGAGTGCCGAACGCCGCGAAGTCGTAGGCGTCCAGCATGGCCTGCGTCTCGACGTTGTGGACACCCGTCATGGCGGCGTCAAAAATTTTGGCGGCGGTGGGATGCCGGGCCAGGTACGCGAAAATCGGCTGGCTGAACACCTTGTCGAACGCCGGCTGGCCGGTTTCCAGGCTGTAGAGCAACGCGCCCCAGGCACGGTAGTGCTCTTCGCCCATCATGATCGCCACGGGCCGCTGCGAGCCCGGCACGTCGCTGAGCAGGCAGGTCGCCAGCGGCGTCAGTCCGAAGGTGCCATCGGCGTGCTCGGTGAACACGTCCACGCTGGCCAGGGCGCGCAGCAAGCGGTACAGCGCCCGGGGATTGGTCCTCGTCGCCTCGGCCAGCTGGGCCGGCGTGCGCGGGCCGTTCTCGAGCTGGTCGGCGAGGCCGAGCAGGGCCGCCGCGTACAGGCCCTGGGCGACCCAGACGCCCGTCAACAGGTGCATCATTTGCTGCTGCGGCGGCGGCGTGACGGGGGTGTGCGCGGAGGTGGTCATGGTGCGTCTTCTCCTGTCGGTGCGGGCGGCTTGACATCGCCGCCCTGTTTGCCAGGATAGCAAGCGGGCCGATCATCTGCGAGGGCTGACCATGAGCGCGGCGCTACTCGGGGCTTTGTGGTTATTGCTGACGCCGGAACCCGGCACGTGGGGCAGACATTCCTGTTTGCCGAACGCCTGGCAGACAGGAATGTCTGCCCCACGATTGCAAGCGGCGGAAAAAGATCAGCCGCGCTCGCACCCACGGCTGCCGAAGGAGCGGCCCGACGGCCGGCGCGAAAAGCTGTCGCTGGGCACGCTGTTCCTGCCGAAAGCGCTGCCGCTCAAGGGCGCGGTGCCGCTGCTGATCCACTTCCACGGCGGCGACTGGCTGGCGGAGGTGGCGGCGGCGCGGCAGGGCATGGCGGTGCTGACGGTGCAGCTCGGCAGCGGCTCCGCGGTCTACGGCAAGCCGTTCGCGGACCCGAAGCGCTTCGGCGAACTGCTGCGCGAGATCGAGACGAAGGCGAACCTTCGCGTCGGTGCCGTGACGCTGAGCGGCTGGAGCGCCGGCTATGGCGCCGTCCGAGCCATTCTGAAAACGCCGGACGGGTTCGCGCGCGTGCAGGGGGTGGTGCTGCTCGACGGCATGCACGCGGGCTACGCTGACAAGGACAAGAAACAGGTCGTCGCGGAGCACGTGGAGGTGTTTGTAAAGTTCGCGAAGGAAGCGGCGGCCGGCAAGAAGCGCATGCTCATCTCGCACAGCGAAATCGTGCCCGGCGCCTACGCCAGCACGACGGAGACGGCCGATTACCTGCTCGCGCAACTGGAACTGCCGCGCCAGGCCAGCCGGCACGTCGGGCCGGTGCGGATGCAGCAGCGCAGCGAAGCGCGGCGCGGCCGTCTGCTCGTCCTGGGCTTCGTCGGCGACGCTGCGCCGGATCACGTCGATCACCTGTACGCGCTGCCGGACTACTTGAAAACGTTGGCCCAACTCCCATAGCAATAGCGGAGGGCTTCCTTCTTCGACGATGGCACGCGGAACAGGGAGAACGCTACACTCTGTTGTGGCCTGGTCTCCGGACCAGGCCACGGGTTTGGACCGAAGGTCTCCCGAGTGCCAGGCGCAGGAAGAGGAGACCTTCGGTCGCAGAGGTGGCACGGTCGGGAGACCGGGCCACAAAGCGGGGGATTGCTTCTTCGACGATGGCACGCGGAACAGGGAGAACGCTTGTGGGCCCGATCACGATGGTTTTCGGAGCAGTGCTGATCGCCCTCGGGGGCGTGGGCTTCGTCTCGACCGGGATGGAGCATCCGACGGCGTTGATCCCGGCGTACTTCGGCCTGGCGCTGGCGCTGCTGGGCGGCCTGGCGCTGAAGGACCACCTGCGCAAGCACGCCATGCACCTGGCGGCAATGGTCGGCCTCGTCGGCTGTATCGGCGGCCTGGTCATGGTCGTGCTGACGTTGACGAAGGGCGCGATCGAGCGGCCGGTGGCGTTCGGCATGCAGATCGGCATGGCTATCCTGTGCGCCGCGTTCGTCGGCCTGTGCGTCAAGTCGTTCATCGACGCCCGCCGCGCCCGCAAGCGCCGCGCGGCGGACTCCGCGGCCGAAACGCCGGCGCCGACGCCTGACCCCACGGCCGCGGAAGCACCCATGAGCGACCAGCCGCCAGCCGTCAGCCGTCTGCCACCCGTCCCCAACGGCACCTCTGTCGTGTTCCTCCTGCTGCTGGCGTACAACTATTACGTCCCGTTCGCCGACCTCGATTACGCCTGGCAAATCCGCACCGGCGCCGAGATCGTCCGCAGCGGCGACCTGCGTCCAGCCGACACGCTGACGTACACCATCGCAGGCACCCGGCCGCACGACTTCTGCTGGCTGTACGAGGTCGTCCTCTGGGCCGTCTGGAACGTCTTCGGCTACGGCGGCCTGAAACTGCTGAAAACGCTGCTGGTGCTGGCGCCGCTGCTGGTCGTGGTCTGGCACCTGCGCCGCCAGGGGGTGCGCTGGCACGGCCTTGCGCTGACCCTGGGCGTCGCGGTCGCGGCGCTGAGCAACCTCTGGAACCTGCGGCCGTTCTACTGCTCGACCGTTTGTCTGCTGCTGACCACCGCCTGGCTGCACGACCACTGCACCGGCCGCCGGCCGCTGCCGTGGCTGCTGGTGCCGCTGCTGGCGCTGGGCGCCAACTGTCACCCCAGTGTCATCATGAGCCAGGGGTTGCTCGTCGGGGCGGTCGGCTGGGAGTGGCTCAACGCCCGCCTGCGCTTGAACCCACCGCTGCCGCGGTCGGCCCTGTGGCGGTTGACCATGGTCGGCGTCCTCGGCGTGGCGGCGGGGTTTCTGAGCCCTGACCCGCTGGACCGCCTGCTGTACCCGTTCCGACCGGAGGTGCGCCACCCGATCATGCGCATCTTCACCGAAATGCAGCCGCTTTATCGATTCGCCGACACCCCCTGGGCGGTCGTGACCTACGCGGTGGCGGCCGTGACGGCGTTGACGGTCGTGCTGCGCTTCCGTCAGTATCGGCTCTGGGAAGTGGCCCTGCTCGTGGTCCTGGCGGTGCTGGCCAACACCGCCGTGCGCGCCCTGCAGGACTGGCTGCTGACCATGCTGCTGCTGAGCGTGCCGCATCTGGTGCTGCTGCTGCGTCGGGCGGCGGAGTATCGGCGGCGATCCCGTTTCGCCGCGCTGCTGCTGCGTGGCGATTGTCTGTGCAAGCGCGTCTGCCACAGCCCGCTGTTCCGCTTCCAGCCGTTCTGGCCGCTGGCGGGCCTGGCGGTGCTGGCCGTGGTGTCGCTGACGCCGCCGTGGTGCTGGCGGGTGGAGCGGCAGGAGGGCGCTGAGCACCCGGCCGGGGCGGTCGCGTTCATCCAGGAGCGCGGCTATTTCGGCCGTTATTTCGCGCCGCCGAACTTCGGGGCCTATCTGTCGTGGAAGCTCGGCGACCGGGTCAAGGTATACGTGGACACGCGCGGCTTTTACTTCCCGCCGCAGTTGCTGGAGGACAGCGTTTACCTGCCGGCGCTGCACGGCGACTGGCGCGAACGGCTCGACCGTGTGCTCGACACCTATCACACGGACTTTTTTTTCCTGGAGACGGACGGGGAACGCGGCAAACTGTGGTTGCTGCTCAAGCCCCACGTTCGCCACCCATTGTTCCTGGAAAAGGGCGAGAAGGTGGTGCTGCTCAGCCAGGAACAGGTGCGTGCGGCCGTGCGGATGTTGGAGCGGCGCTGACGCACGGGGCAGCAGTCTCCCACGGGCGGGTAGGGAATCCGCGCGTCCCCTGGGGCAATCAGGGGGGTCTGTGAAATGAAATGAAATGAAACCATCCCTGGCCACCTTCTTTATTGTACCGCTCAGCCCGCTCCCGGGGAACTGCCCTGTGCCCGCGGCCAGGCCGTTCGGGGTGCCCCCACCGGGGCTGGGAGGAAGAAGCAAACGCCCCTGAGCCCCAGACGCCGGCGCGGGCGGCCCTGCGCTGACTCCTGGGGCTGGGATCAGGATGCGTCGCTCAGCGGTTCCTCCACCTCACCGCCGAACACCTCCCGGAAGCCGCGCAGGTGCTCGGCAAGCAACTGCTTCAACTTCACACCCTGCACCTGCTCCTGATGCTGGAAGCGCAGCCGCAGCAGATCGCCCTGGCTGTGCGGCTTGATCTCCGGCCCAACGCCGAGCTTGTCCACCGCGCTCAGGTTGAACTGACCGCGTTTTCCCAGGAATCGACAATCGAGGCTGTGCGGATCCTTGGTGCGCCACTGCGCCCAGCTGCGGCCGACGCCCGGCACCTTGATGGTGATGCTGTCGCGCGTCTCCCAGCGCACGGTCAGGCCCGGTTCGACCTCGCGCAGCACCTGGAGCAGGCTCGCCAGGACGCCGCGGTCCCAGTACACCTTGCGGCCGGGCGGGAAGCCCTTGTCGCCGAGGTGCCAGCGCTCACCGTTGACCTTCCACGGCATCACATCTTCTGGCTTCGTCCGCAGCCGCTTGAGGTTGTCGTTGAACTTCTGCACCGCTTCCTTGAGGAATTGCTTGAACGCCGGCGTGTCGATCTCGCTGAGGCGGTGGACGAGCACGGCGACCTCCTGCCACGGCCCGCGGCGGTTGGCGACCTGCACGCGCGGCTCGCTGCCGTAGACCTCCAGGCCGGGCGTGTCGTTCAGTGGCGGGATGCCCAGGCTGCTGTTGAGTTCGTCCTGTTTGAAGCCGTTCTTGCCGACGCGGAACACCAGCCGCACCAGCCATTCGCGGCCGGTCATGGCGTGCAGGAACCAGCCCTGCGTCTTCTGGGCCGCGGCGATCTCGATGACGGTGCGGTGGTTCCAGTTTGTCGCGCTGAAGGTGCCGAGCGCGTGGACCTGCTGGTCAATCCAGTCGATCAGCTGGCCCTCCCAGCGGGCCGGCTTGCCGTCGCTGGTGACGCGCAGTTCCGTGTGCCAGCGGCGACCGTCAGTCTCCCACGGCATCTTCGCGTCCTTGCCGACCGCCTCCAGCGGCACGTCGTCCTGTCGCTCCGCCGCCGCCCGGTGCGGGTCGAACTTGACGCGCTCCTGGTGCGGCCCCGCCTGCAAGATTTCCGCGAGGATGACGCCCGTATGCGACGCCGCGACCTGCGCCACCGTCTCCGGCGTCCCCTCGGCGACGATCCGGCCGCCGGCCGCACCGGCTTCGGGGCCGAGGTCGATCAGCCAGTCGGCTGTCTTGATCACGTCCAGGTTGTGCTCCACCACGATGACGGTGTTGCCAAGATCGACCAGCCGGTTGAGCACGTCGAGCAGCTTGCGGATGTCGTCGAAGTGCAGGCCAGTGGTCGGCTCGTCGAGCAGGTAGACGGTGCGGCCGGTGTTGGGCCGGGCCAGTTCCGCCGCCAGCTTCACGCGCTGCGCCTCACCGCCCGACAGCGTCGGCGCCGCCTGCCCCAGCGCCAGGTAATCGAGGCCCACGTCGGCCAATGTCTGGAGCACGCGGCGAATCTTCGGGATGTTGCCGAATAACTCCAGCGCCTCGCGGACGCGCATGGTCAGCACGTCGGCGATGGTCTTGCCCTTGTAGCGCACCAGCAGCGTTTCGGGGTTGTAGCGCTGCCCCTGGCAGATGTCGCACTCCACCCACACATCCGGGAGGAAGTGCATCTCAATTTTTTTCTGACCGTTGCCCTCACACGCCTCGCAGCGGCCGCCGGGGGCGTTGAAGCTGAAGCGCTTGGCCTGGTAGCCGCGCACCTTCGACTCCGGCAACTGGGCGAACAACTGGCGGATCAGGTCGAAAACGCCGGTGTAGGTCGCGGGGTTGGAACTCGGTGAGTTGCCGATGGGATCCTGATCGACGTTGATGACCTTGTCGATTTTTTCCAACCCGAGGATGGCGTCATGAGCGCCGACGAGCGTGCGCGCCCGGTGCAGTTTACGGGCGAGGCTGCTGTAGAGAATCTCATGGACCAGCGACGACTTGCCCGAACCGCTGACGCCCGTGACGGCGATGAACGAGCCCAGCGGAAAGGCCACGTCAATGTCCTTGAGGTTGTTCTGCCGCGCCCCCTTGACGATCAGGGAATTAGCCACAGAGGACACAGAGGGCACAGAGGAAGAAGAGGAATTGGTTTTGTCTCCTTTGGTTTTTCTCTCTGTGTCCTCTGTGGCTAAGATTCGGCGATTGGTCGGCACCGGGATGGCCTTTTTGCCAGAGAGGTACTGGCCGGTCAGCGACGCCCTGGCGCGCTGCACCTGCTTCGGCGTGCCGGCCGCGGTGATCTCGCCGCCCTGGTCGCCGGCTCCTGGCCCGAAGTCCAGCAAATAATCCGCCGCGGCGATGACCTCGCGGTCGTGCTCCACCAGCAGCAGCGTGTTGCCAAGGTCGCGCAGGTGCGTCAGCGCTTTGAGCAAACGGCGGTTGTCACGCGGGTGCAGGCCGATGGTCGGCTCGTCCAGCACGTAGAGCACGCCGGTCAGGCCGCTGCCGATCTGACTCGCCAGGCGGATGCGCTGCGACTCGCCGCCCGAGAGCGTCGGTGTCGGTCGGCTCAGCGTCAGGTAATCCAGGCCAACATCGACCAGGAACTGCGTGCGATTCGTGATCTCGCGCAGCAGCTCTCCCGCCACCTGCCGTTGCTCCTTCGACAGCTTGAGCGCCTTGAAAAGTTGCAGCGTTTGACCGAGCGGCAGGTCGCACAACTGGCCGAGCGTCTGGCCCTGGAAGCGGCACGCCGCCGCGTCGTCGCGCAACCGTGAGCCCTGGCAGGCGGAGCAGGGCACTTCGCTAACGACCTGATCGAGCTGGCTGCGGTATACGAAACTGACACGCGACGCCTCATCGACCGCCGGCAGCAGGCCCTTGTACTGGAACTTGACGGTCGGCCTGCCCTGGCTCGCGGCCGCCGGGTCGAGCGCAATCCACGCCTCACCGGTGCCGTGCAGGATGGCCCGCTGCTGGGCCGGCTCCAGCCGCTCATACGGCGTGTCCAGCGACAGCCCGAGGTGCTGGGCGAGGGCGGCGGCGAAGCGCAGGAAGGTGGTGTCCTCACTCAACGACGGCCAGGCGGCAATGGCCCCGTCGCGCAGCGAGCGTTGCGGGTCGCGCAGCAGCGCCGCGGGGTTGGCGCCCTTCTGCACGCCAAGGCCCTCACAGGTCGGGCACCAACCGAGGGCGTTGTTGAACGAGAAATGGTGCGGGCTCAGCGGCTCGAAGCTGCGGCCGCAACGGTCGCAGGCGAAATGCTGGCTGAAGCGCTCAACCTTCCACTGTGACTCCTCGCGGTTGTTGTCCACGTGGGCGACGTGCATCACGCCCTTGCCGAGGTCCAGCGCCGCCTCGACCGCATCGGCGAGCCGGCTGCGCTGGCTGTGGCGGACGATGATGCGGTCCACGACGACCTCGACCTGGTGCTTGCGGCGGTGGTCGATGGCCGGCGGCTCCTCGACGTTGTACGACTTGCCGTCCACGCGCATGCGCAGGAAACCGGTGCGACGGATCTCGTCCCACAGCGCCTCATACGAGCCCTGGCCCTTACGCTCGACCGGTGCCAGCAGGTAGAGCCGTGTGCCTTCCGGCAGTGACATGATCTTGTCAATGATCTCGTCGGCGGTCTGGGTGCCGATGGGCGTCTGGCAGGCGGGGCAGTGTGGCTGGCCGAGCCGCGCAAACAGAATGCGCAGGTAGTCGTAGATTTCAGTGACGGTGCCGACGGTCGAACGTGGGCTCTTGCTGGTGGTCTTCTGTTCGATGCTGATGGCCGGTGACAGGCCGCTGACGTGTTCGACGCGCGGCTTTTGCAGCTGGCCCAAAAACTGGCGAGCGTAGCTGGACAGCGACTCGACGTAGCGGCGCTGGCCTTCCGCGTAAATGGTGTCCATCGCCAGCGACGACTTGCCGGAACCGCTGGGACCGCAGCAAACGCTCATCTGCTCGCGCGGCAGCGTGACGTTGACGTTCTTAAGGTTATGTTGCTGCGCCCCCTGAACGGTCAGATGGGTGATGATTTCCCCGCCTTCCTTCCCATTCCGCCGAGCTTTTCCCTTCGTTGCAACTTGCTTCGCGTTTCGCGGCGCCAGCGGCCCGGTCAGCAGTGCTTGCCCCGTGTGGGAACGCTCACACTTCGCCACGTCTTCGGGTGTGCCGACACAGACGACCTCTCCGCCACCGCTGCCGCCCTCTGGCCCGAGGTCGATGACCCAATCGGCGGTTTTGATCACGTCCAGGTTGTGCTCGATGACCACGACTGTATTGCCGCCCGCGACGAAGCTGTGCAGCACCTGCAACAGCTTGTGAATGTCCTCGAAATGCAGCCCGGTCGTCGGTTCGTCGAGGATGTACAGCGTGCGCCCGGTGCTGCGCCGGCACAGTTCGCGGGCCAGCTTGATGCGCTGCGCCTCGCCGCCGGACAGGGTAGGGGAGGGCTGCCCGAGTTTGAGGTAATCCAGGCCCACGTCGTGCAGCGTTTGCAGCATGGCCCGGACCCGTGGCACGTTCGTGAAATGCTCCAGCGCCTCCTGCACGTCCATCTCCAGCACGTCATGAATGTTCTTGTCCTTGAAGCGGATTTGCAGTGTCTCGCGGTTGAAGCGGCGGCCCTCGCATACCGGACACGTCACCCACACATCCGCGAGAAAGTCCATCTCCAGCCGGTTGGAGCCGTTGCCCTCGCACGCCTCGCAGCGGCCACCGGGACGGTTGAAACTGAAGCGCCCCGGTTTGTAACCGCGGATTTTGGCCTCCGCCATCAGCGCGTACAGCGACCGGATCTCGTCGAAGACCTTGATGTAGGTGGCCGGGTTGGAACGCGGTGTGCGGCCAATGGGGGACTGGTCGATGTCAATCACCTTGTCGATGTGCTCAGCCCCGACAATGCGATCGTGTGCCCCGACCTGTCGGCCGCGGCTCGACCCGACTTCTTCCTCATCTTCGTCAGCGCCGGCGCTGACGCCGAAGCCCTGAAGCAAGCCTTCCTTCAAGATGTCATTGATGAGCGACGACTTGCCCGAGCCGCTGACTCCCGTCACGCACACGAACTGACCCAAGGGAATATCGACCGTGACGTTTTTCAGGTTGTTGTGCCGCGCCCCGACGATTTGCAATTTGCGCTCGGTCTGCGGCCGGCGCTGCTCCGGAATGGCGATCTGCTTGCGGCCGCTCAGGTACTGGGCCGTCAGGCTCGTCTTGTGGCCGAGCACGTCCGCGTAGGAGCCCGCGGCCACCACCTCGCCGCCGCGCACCCCCGGACCGGGGCCGAAGTCCACGAGGTAGTCCGCGGCGCGCATCGTGTCCTCGTCGTGCTCCACGACGACCACGGTGTTGCCCATGTCGCGCAGCCGCTCCAGGCTGCGTAGCAGCCGCTCATTGTCACGCGGGTGCAGACCAATGCTCGGCTCGTCGAGGATGTAGAGCACGCCCACCAGGCCACAGCCGATCTGGCCCGCCAGGCGGATGCGCTGGGCCTCACCGCCGCTCAGTGTCGGGGCGGTGCGGTCGAGCGTCAAATAATGTAGGCCGACGTTGAGCAGGAAGCCGAGACGGCCGCGAATCTCCTTCAGCACCTCCCCGGCGATGACGCCCTGCGTCGGCGTCAGCGTTTGCTTCAAGGTGCCGCGCTCCGGATCGAACCACAGGGCCAGGTCGCCGATGGGCATGGCCTCCAGTTCGATCAGCGTTTTGCCAGCGACGCGGCAGGCGCGGGCCTGCGGGTTGAGGCGCTGGCCCTGGCAGCTCGGGCAGCGCAGCACACGCATGTACTTTTCCAGCTGCATCCGCCGTGGCCCGGCAGCGGTCTTCTTGAAACTGCTGAGCAGCTGCGGGATGACGCCCTCCCACTTGCCGCCGTGCTTCCAGACGAAGCCGCCGCGTTTCTTCCACTCGAACGTGATGTGCCGGTCGCCGGTGCCGTGCAGCAGGGCGTCCTGGTGCTCCCGCGGCAGTTGCGCCCACGGCTTTTTCAGGTCGATGCCGAGCGTGGCGGCGACGCCCTCGAAAATGTGCCGTCGCCACCGGCCCATGCCGCGCAACGGGCCGACCAGCGGAATCGCGCCGTCAAAGAAGCTCACGTACGGATCGGGGATGAGCAGGTCCGGGGCGAAGGTGTACTGTGCGCCGAGGCCGTCGCAATCGGGGCACATGCCGTGCGGGCTGTTGAAGCTGAACAGCTGCGGGCTCGGCGGCTCATAACTGCGGTCGCAGTGCGTGCAGGCGTAGTGCGCCGACAGCAGCAAGTCCTCTGTTGCCGGTTCCTCCGCTTCCTGCTTGGCCGCGGGCTCTGCCGCGCGCTCGACGGCGATGATGATGGCGCCTTCCGCAAGGTTGAGCGCCTGATCGACCGCCTCGGCCAGCCGCGGCCGCACCTTGCTGTCGCTCTTCAATCGGTCGATAACCACTTCGATGTGATGCTTGATGCGCTTGTCGAGTTTCAGGTCGTCGGTCAGGCGCACGACCTGGCCGTCCACGCGCGCCCGCATGAAGCCGCGGCGCAGCAGGTCTTCAAACAGGTCTTTGTACTCGCCTTTCTGGCCGCGGATGACCGGCGCCAGCACCAGAAAGCGCGAGCCCTCGGGCAGCGCCAGGATGCGCGCGATGATCTGCTCGCGCGACTGGGCGGTGATGGGCCGGCCGCACTGCGGGCAGTGGCCCTGGCCGATGCGCGCGAACAGCACGCGCAGGTAATCGTGAATCTCGGTGATGGTGCCGACCGTCGAGCGTGGGTTGCGGCCGGCCGTCTTCTGCTGGATGCTGATGGCCGGCGACAGGCCCGCGAGGTAATCGACATCGGGTTTTTGCAGCTGGCCTAAAAATTGGCGGGCGTAGCTGGACAGCGACTCGACGTAACGGCGCTGGCCCTCCGCGTAGAGCGTGTCGAAAGCCAGCGATGATTTACCGGAGCCGCTAACGCCGGTGAAGACGACGAGCCGGTTGCGCGGCAGGTCGAGATCGACGTTGCGGAGGTTGTGTTCGCGGGCGCCGCGGATGACGATCGTTTGGTTATCCATAACGCTGTTCAATCCTCAAAGAAGGCCCGCACGGGGCAGCGGAATCCGGCCAACACTTCGTCGTCTGTCAGTTCCTGGTCCTCGGTCAGCAGGAAGCATTCATTGATTTTGCAGAAGACGTAGACGGTGCGCGTCTCCGGGAAGACAAGCCACCACTGGCGCGTGCCCGCGCGGAAAAAGTCCAGCCGCTTCACTTCCAGGGCCAACGCCTCGTCGCTGGGGGATACCACCTCAATGGCCAGGTCCGGGGCGATCCGGCAGTGGCCCGGCGGATTGCCACCTTTCGGCAGCCGCGCCCGGGCGATGAAGCTCACGTCCGCGTAACGGACCTTGTTGGCCTCGGGGAAAATCTGAAAGCCCAGATCGGGGGTAAACACTCTCCCCAATTTATTAGTGTGCGCGTGGAGTCCGATGACCCTGAGAATATTGGCGGCCACCTCGCAGGAATCCATGCCCATGTTGCGCTCCACCAAGTGGCCATCGATCAATTCCCAGCGATGTCCACCATCCTCCAGCAGTTCTTCCGGCGTGTGCGTTGTCGCGCCGGTTCCCTCTGTGGTTTGCTCCTCCAGCATGGTCGCCCTCCTTTCGGCTTCAAATCCCAATCAGCCCGCGCACCGTCGGCACCGACACCTGCTCCAGCGTCGGCACCACCAGGTCCGCCCCCGCGGCGCGAAGCCGATCCTCCGCGTGATGGCCGACGAACGTCACCGCGATGCAGCGCATGCCCGCCGCCTTCGCCGCCTCCACGCCGGCCACCGCGTCCTCCAGCACCAGCGACCGCGCCGGCGGTACGCCCAACTTCTGCGCCGCCACCAGGAACACTTCCGGGTCCGGCTTGCCACGCTGGGTGTCTTCCATTGCTACAATGGCTTCCAGGTAGGGCGTGATGCCGGTTAGTTGTAGAATCAGGTCGAGGTTGCCGCGCGGAGCGCTGGAGCCAATCGCCTGCCGGAAGCCGGCCGCGTGCAGCGCCTCAAGCAGCGGCCGCACCCCCGGCAACAGCTCCACCCCTTGCTGGGCCGCCGCGCGGTAGAAATGCTCCTTGCGCTCGCCCAGGTCCGCTACCTCCGATTCGGTCAGGTGTTCGCCGAACAGGTAGCGCAGGATTTCCGGATTGCGACGGCCGAAGGTGGCGGCGAAGTCGGCGCGGGTGAAGGGGCGGTCCAGTTCCTGGGCCAGGCGGACCCAGGCGGCGAAGTGCAGGTCGGCCGTGTCCACCAGGGTGCCGTCCATGTCCCACACGACCGCTCCAGGAGGCGTCAGTGCCATCGGTGTCCTTTCGCGTTGACGGGAAGTGCGCCCGGCATTCCGGGATTCTTCCCTTTCTCTACGGTTGTCATGTATGTTTGGACAGCTAGGTTTATTATACCGCGGCGAGCCAGATACACGAGGCCAGCCGCGACGACGGTTCCGATCAACCCCAATACAACGCTCCATCTTCCGAGATTGCGCATCGGGTCAGAGTGCCGCCGAATTCCGCACGGCGGTTCTCCGGCGCGAAAACCAGGAAGGTTTTGACAACGCACTCCGGGTTTGGCATCATAAACAGCAGTATCGGTGAAGGTTACGAAAACGCCCGTCGGCAGCCGTTTTGGGAACTATTGCCGAGACCCCTACGTCAAAGAGTGTAAGAACGCCGTGAGCGCCGACGACCACCGGTTGATAGCGGACTGCTTGCGAGGCCAAACAGAGGCTTTCGGCGAGTTGGTCCGCACCTACCAGGACCGTCTGTACAACACGGTGTATCGGCTGCTGGACAATGCGGAAGATGCCCAGGACGTGGTGCAGGACGCCTTCCTGAATGCGTACCAGTCCCTGGACAACTTCAAGGGAGACTCGCTGTTCTTCACCTGGCTGTACCGCATTGCCATCAACACCGCCATCAGTTTCAAGCGCAAGCAGCGGGCGGTGGTCAGCATGAACGCGGCGGGCGAACACGGGCCGGCCCTGGACCCGATGGACCCGTCCGAGTTCAGCCAGCCGGGACACGCTCTGGAACAGCGTGAAGAGGAGCGCCGGATTCAGGCTGCCTTGAACCGACTCTCCCCCGAGCACCGGATGGTGCTCATCATGAAGGACATGGAAGGCCAGAAGTACGAGACCATGGCCGAGGTGCTGGGCGTGCCAATTGGCACCATCCGCAGTCGGCTTCATCGCGCCCGCATGGAACTCCGTGAGATATTGCAACAGGACGAAGAGGCCCAGCCCCGCGGGCCGTGACCCCTCGGGACTGTGGAAGCGTTGTCGCATTTTGAAGGGCAGCTGGATCCGTCCCATCCGGGCATCCGCGGTGGACGCCCGGCGGAACCGCGATCCCTGAGACCGCCATGCTTTCGGAACGCCAGTGCGAACTGATCTCGGCTTTCCTGGACGGTGAGGTGACTCCCCGCCAGCGCCAGGTCGTTCTCCGGCTGCTGCGCCAGTCGAGCGAGGCTCGCGCTCTGCTGCAGCGGCTCCAGGAGAACGCCTTCTCGCTTCACCAACTGTCCCCCCGTAAACTGCCGGATGACTTCGCGCAAAAAGTGCTCGGCGTCATCCAGGCGCGCGGCCTGCAACCCGCGCAGCCGGCCACGCTGCCATTCCGCCCGAAGTCCATCCCGGCCTGGCTGGGCACCGCCGCGGCTGCCGCCGTGCTCCTGCTGGTGGCCGCCGGTTCCTACATCTTCTTCACCGAACTGACCGGCAGCCCCAACCCGCCGGATGACGGCTTCGTCCAACAGCCGGCGGACGAACGGCCCCAGCCCGCGCCGCCCGAGAAACTGCCGGAGCCCAAACCGGAACCGCCGCCGCTGGCCACGAAATTGGCCCTGGGGGCGCTGGCCCAGTTCGCCGAGCCGATTGAAATCAAGCTCACCTGGGAGCACGTCGGCAAACCGGAGGCGAAGACCCGGGTGGTGCAGGAGTTGAAGCAGGACACGTCCTATCATGTCAAGGTGTCCGTGCCGCACCACGGCCGGGCGCTGGCATCGCTGAAGACGGCCATGGAGCGGCGCGGCATCAAGGTCTTCACGGACCCCGCCGCCGACAAAATCATCAAGAATCGGCAGCCGCACCCGAAAACCACCTTCGTGCTCTACACGGAAAACCTGGAACCGGAAGAGGTGGCTGGCCTGCTCGAGCATCTCGGCAAGGACAAGAACATCGCGCCGGTCACTGCGAAGAATCGTGGCGGCTTGCTGCTCGCGCCGATGGACACCGACCAGCGCAAGGAGATGTCCAGGCTCCTCGGCTTGAAGGGCAAACAGCAGCTGGAAAAACCGGTCCAGGGGCGATTGCTGGATTTGCCGATGGCGGTGCTCAACGATCAGAAGCTCGTGAAGACGAACTCCAAAACCGCGCAGCCCGCCCGGGAGCGCTTTGCCGTGGTGCTGGCGGTCACTCCGGGGGCCGCGTTCAATCCCGCCGCCAACCCCGCCATCCGGGATTTCTTGAACCGCCGCAAGCACGCGGCGCCGGGCAACTTGCAGGTGATGGTCGTGCTCGACGCGGTGTGACGAGATCGGGGTGGAAGCGAAAAAACCCCGCGCCGGCCTCTTCGGCTGGCGCGGGGTTGCGGTTTTCACCGACTCACCGGAACAGGCGATCAATTTCCCCATCGCTCAGGGTTTCGCAGCCCTCACCCGGGTCGATGACCAGGGCCTTGCCCGAGGGCGTCACCCAGAGGACGCGGTTGCCCAGCTGGAACACCTCGGCCAGTTCCGGGTGCCGCTCCAGCATGCGGAAGTACGCCGCGCTCAGCGCCTTGACGGTGACGCGCTTCATTTCGGTCTTGAAGCCCTCGTCGGTCCAGACGCCGTTGACCTCACGACAGGAGCGGCCCGCCACCTGGCGCACCGTGGCGGCGGTCACCTGGCTCTGGGTGCGCAGCTCGTTCAGCTGGACCGACTGATCGACGCCGGCGCGGCCAGCCTGGGCGTAACCCTGGAAACCAAGGCCGCCGACCCCCGCCGGAATTCCTGTGGTCGGGGTTCCAAAGTCCACAGCGGCAATGCCTCCGGTGGCCAGCGGCTTATTCGGAACCGCCCACGTCATTTGCGGAGCGACCTGCACCGGGGCGAACTGAATTCTCCCTCCCGGCAGGGCAGGGGGGGCGGAGGACGGCAAGGAGCCGGTGCTGTTGATGTTGAAGCCCGGCGCGATCATGGAGGAACCGTTCGTCGTGTTACTCAGGTCGATCGTACCCTGTCCGTGAATGTTGTAGTTCTGATAAGTGCCGCCCGAGGGGGCCGCAGCGGTCGGTCCCGAAATGAACCGCAGCGTGTTGGTCTTGGTTGGCGGGGCGGCAGGCAGTGGCCGGTTCAGCGCCACACCCGGCGCAGCATCCGGCAGCACCAGGTAGCTGGTGTACGGTGTCGTAATGCCGTGCTTCTTCGCCAGCGCCACCACCTCGTCCTTCAACTCTGTCGTCTCGCCGTTGACGCGAATCTGGTCGAGCAGATAGCCGACCTTGCGCCGCGCCCACAAATCCTCCACGAACGCCTTGTCCTTGCCGGTCTGGCCAGGAAAGCGAGTTTCGTAGACGAATTCCTTGCTGTCGCCGTCCACGGTGCCGCTCAGGGTGATGGTCGCCGAACCCGTGCCTTTGAAGCGGCCGAGCACCACCAGCTGGCTGCCGTGGAACAGGTCCGGCAGCTGCGGCGGATAGATTTCGGAGACCGAAGCCTGCCACATTTTTTTGACGTATGGCGAACTGCCGCCCTTGGGCGGCCCCCACGGCTGGCCCTTGACCGTCAGCTTCAGGTTCGTCAGCACCGGGTTGCTGATCTTGCTGTACAATCCGCTGACCTTGGCCTCGATGTCCTCGTGCTCGCGGACATAGGTGGACACGGAGCGCGTCTTCTCGGCCAGCTGGTCGAGGAGCACGGCGTTCACGTCGTCGCCGACGCCGAAGGTGAAGATGCGCGTGCTGGTGGTATTGCGGCCCATCACGTTCTTGACGATGGCCTCGGTGTTCGATTCGCCGACGTTCGCCTGGCCATCGGTGAAGAACACCATTGTGAAGCAGCGGTGCGGATCCTGCGAACGCATGTCGAGCGCGGCGAGCAGGGCGTCGTTGATGTTGGTGCCGCCGTTCGCCTGCAACTCCTCGACCCACTGACGGGCGTCGTTGAGGTTCTTCGGCGTGGCGCTGGTGAGGTTGTCGCGGTATTTGGTGACGCTCGTGGCGAAGTGGAGGATGCCGAAACGGTCCTTCGGGCCGAGGTTACGCAGGCAGAATTGTAGCGCTTTCTTCGCCTGGTCGATGCGCTGCCCCTGCATGCTGCCGGAGGTGTCGAGCACAAACACCATGTCGCGCGGCACCTGCTGCGTGTGCGACAGCTCCGCCCGCGGCGAAATCAGCATCATGAAATGGCCATCGCTGCCGGACTGCGGCCGGTGCATCAGCGTCGTCAGGCCGACATCCCTGTTGGCGGTCGTGTAGTAGAGCTGCAAATCCTTGTCGAGCCGGGTCTGACCGCACTGGAAGTGGACGCGAGCGTGCCGGTCACTGACGCGCTCAACGGTGACCTTGTGCGACGGGCTGTAAATGTTCTGGATGGGGTGTTGCGCCTTGATGGTGGCGTCGAACGAGAACTGCGCCAGCGTTTTCGCGGTGTTGGCGTCCGCCTTCAGCGGGTAGACGTACTCGACCAGGCCCGCGTCGCTGCTGGCGATGGACGTGAAGCTGATGGCCAGCTTCTGGTCGCCGTTGGCCGGCACCGGGAAGACGCGGACGCGCAGCAGGTTGTTGCCGAGGTACTCCAGCAGCCCCGGATCCTTCATGCGGCGGACGACATCGGTGTAGACCTGCCGGGCCTGCTCGGCCTGCACCAGTTCGCCGGGCACTTCCTTGCCGTCCACCCACATGACGAACTTCTTGACGCTGGCGCCCTTGGGCACCGGGAAGACGTAATCGGCTTCGAGTTGCTGGCTGGTGTGGTTGTGGAAGGTCTGCACCACCTTGGTGACGGCAACCTGGTCCTCGACGGTGACGTTGACCTGATGGCGGACGAGCTGCAACGGCGTGACGCCCGGGTCGGTGGGCATCAGGTGGCCCTGGGCGCGGCGCTGCCGGCGCCGGCCAACAGGGCCAGCAGGACGGAGAGCATACGTCGCATGAGCAATCCTTTCCTCGCGGAGACGTGGGGGTCAGGGATGTCGGTACGGGAAGGGGGTCGTGTCGAAATGCCGGCCGGGGGTGTACCGTGAGGGGTGCGGAAGTGCAAGGGCAAAAGCTCAGTGTCCCAGGGCCGTTCGCTTTTTCCTCCTGCCCGGAGAAGGAATTCACCCGAGCCGTCCTGGCCGCGGGCGCAGGACGGTTCCCCCGGAAGCGGACTGGGCGGTATAATAAAGAAGGTGGCCAGGGATAGTTTCGTCTCGTTTCATTTCACAGACCCCCTGCCATCTCTGGGGGCTGCGCCCGCTCCCTACCCGCAACCCCAAACCGTGCGCCGTCCGGAGAGTCCCAGCAAACGGGAAGGAAGCAGCGATCTACCCTGTTACCGCCTACGTATGACGATAGGCCGCTTCTAACTGAGGTACGCTGCCGCCGCAGCGCGACCGTAAGTTTGCTCCAGGTCCACGAACATCGCATCCTGCAGCGACAGTGATAACCGCATCCGCGGCAGCGGCGCGCCCACCGTCAAGGACCGGCGCCAGATGGCCAGGAACCGTCCGCCGTTGGGGGCGGGCTCTCCAACACGGTAACTGACGGCGCACGGCACCGGACAGGCCGGCTGCTCCACGCGCAGTTCCTCGGCGATCCGATCCGCGAAGGAAAAACGCAATGGTCGGCGGTGAACGTCCACGAGCAGTAGGTGGACGCCCTTGAGGAGGAAAGCGGCATAGGTGCTCGCATACGCGGCACACGCCGACGGCCGATCCTTGTTGCGTGGCGACACCAACTCGACAGCGGCGATGAGTCGGCCCTGATTCTCGACGAGCAGCGCCGGCTCGCCGGACAGCGTGCTGACGGCGATTTCCTGGTCCGGCTCCTCGTCAGGCTCGCCCGGCGCGGCGGTACTCGACTCGGCCTCTGACAATGACGACCCATTTCCCTGGGGCACGGCGCGCACCCCCACGTCGGGCCGCTCCTCTCCCGGGGCGCCGATCGCAAACGTGGGAGTCATGCCGATGTAGGCGCGATACCCGTCCGGCAAGCGCGGCTTGATCCAGTAAAGCAATTCCACGATCCATACTTGATGGACGCCCTCCCAACCAGAAAGCGTGGCCCAGTCGTGCAGCGGCATGGCTCGTTTCCTTTCCGATGGCAGCTGAGGATCGGACTCTCACACGTCGAGTGCAACGCCCACTCGTGCCAGTATACCGAACGAGCGCGGGGAGGGGGCGCTTGACACGCCAGCCGCGACGTGTTACCCCAGGATGTAACCCCGTGTTGCCACTGCCCCTTTCAGGAGAAGCCACCGATGCACCTCTCGACCGACCGCGGCCCGAGTCGCCGCGCCTTCCTGCAAACCGCTGGCGTTACCGCCCTCGGGCTGACCCCGCTGGCCGGCGCCCTGGCCGCCCCCGTGCCCCAGGGAGGCGGCCAGAAGCCCGACCCATTCGGTGGCTTCACCGTCGGCATCCAGAGTTACAGCTTTCGCAATTTCAAGCTCGAACAGGCCCTGGAGCGCACCCGCGCCCTGGGGCTGCGCTACGTCGAGTTGTCCCGCGGTCACGTGCCGCTCACCAGCACCGCCGCGCAGATCAAGGCGGTCCTCGGTCTGTGCAAGCAGTACAACATCACGCCGGTCGCTTTCGGCGTCGAACGGTTCACCAAGAACCACAACGAAAACCGTCAGAAGTTCGAGTTCGCCCGCAGCCTCGGCCTCCGCTCGCTGACCGCGGACCCGGACCCGGACAGCTTCGCTAGCCTGGACAAGCTGGTCGCGGAGTTCAACATCAGCATCGCCATTCACCCGCACGGCCCGTCCGGCAAGAACCTGCACCGCTGGTACAACGCCGAGACGATTTTGACCGCGGTGCAGAAACATCACCGTCTGATCGGCACCTGCCTGGACACCGGCCACCTGATTCGCGCCGCCCAGGCGCCGTTCAACCGCAAAATCGACCCGGCCCAGCAAATCCGCCACATGGGAGCGCGCAACTTCGGCCTGCACCTGAAGGACCACGACAACGCCAAGCGCACGGACGTGATTTTCGGCAAGGGGGTACTGAACGTGCGGCAGGTGATCGCGGCGCTTGCGCGGTCAAGTTCACGGGCTTCATCAGCATCGAATACGAGGCCAACCCCAACAACCCGTCGCCGGACATTCGCGCCTGCCTGGATGTGTTCCGCGAGGCGGTGCGGCCCGGTTGAGCGCGTTCCTGATGGCGAGCCGGAACGTCAGTGACCGACTCGCCTCCATCTGGTTGGTCTTGCTCCGCCGGCTGAATCCCGTTACCAAAAAGCTGTATCATGACCGTATGAGTTCGCCGGCGGACGACAGGGCAGGGGAGGGGAGGGCGAGCACACCTGTTCGCCCCGAGGCACGGTGGCATTCCCAAACCCCACGAGATCGAGCCATGACTGACGATCGGGCCCGCGAGTTGCGGCAGAAGAAGTACAACGCGACGGTGGTTGCGCTGCAGAAACCGCAGTCCGAATTGATGATCGTTCGCGTTCGCCCGGACTTCCCGCGGCCGATTCACAAGCCGGGTCAATATTGCACGCTCGGCCTGGGCTTCTGGGAACCGCGCGTACCCGACTGTCAGCCAGAGATCGTTTCCGCCGCCCAGCAGGAGCAACTCGTCCGCCGCGCGTACTCGATCAGTTGCAGCGTCCTGGACGAGAACCACCGACTGCTGGATGTCGCCGCCACGGACTGGCTGGAGTTCTACATCGTGCTGATGCGGCAGTCCGGCACGGAGGAGGCGCCGGCGCTGACGCCGCGGTTGTTCATGCTTCAGGAAAGCGACCGCCTGTACATGGGCGAGAAGATCACCGGCCACTACACGAGCGCTCCGGTGCGGCCGGGTGACTCGGTGCTGCTGCTGTCCACTGGCACCGGTGAGGCGCCGCACAATTATCTGGTGTGGGATCTGCTGCACCGCGGCCACCAGGGCAAGATCTTCTCGGCCTGCTGCGTCCGCTACCGCCGCGACCTGGGTTACCTGCCGATCCACGATGCGTTGATGGCCCAGTACCCCAACTATCGGTACATCGCCCTGACGACGCGCGAGGCGGACACGATTCATCAAAAAGTCTACATTCAGGATCTCATCACCAGCGGCCAGCTGGAGCAGCATCTGGGCGAGTCGCTGGAGCCGGCGCGGACGCACGTGTACCTGTGCGGCAATCCAAAGATGATCGGCGTGCCGGTGAAGGACCGGGTGACAGGGGAGCGGACCTACCCGCAGCCGGAGGGCGTGGTGGAGATTTTGGAGAAGCGCGGTTTTCAACTCGACCAGCCCGCGGCCAAAAAAGTGGGCAACATTCACGTCGAGGAATACTGGTGAACGGGGAAGGGTCATGGCCGAGGAAATCATTGGCGGGTACAAGCTGCAAAGCTTGTTGATGACGGGACAGAACAGTCAGGTCTGGGAGGTGGTCGAGATCACCAGCCAGCGCCACTTCGCCATGAAGTTGTTGCTGCCGGAGAAGATGGAGGGCGAGCCGCGGCGGCTGCTGATCCACGAGGCCGAGGTCGGCCAGAAGCTTGCCCACCCAAACATTATCCGCATTGTCCACGTCGAAAAGAGCTCCAAGCAGCCGTTCTTCGTGATGGAGTTTTTCCCATCGGGCAGTTTGAAACTGCGCATCGCTGCGCAAGCAATTCGACTGGATCAAGGAGCGGGCGCACGGCATCTTCAAGCAGGCGGCGACCGGCCTGGCATACATGAACGCCAGCGGCTGGGTGCATCGCGACATCAAGCCGGACAACCTCCTGGTGAACAGCGCCGGCGAGGTGCGCATCATCGACTTTGCCATCGCCATGCGCATCCAGAAGCCGAGCTTTTTCGCGCGGCTGTTCAAGATCAAGCAGCAGGCGCAGGGGACACGGACGTACATGTCGCCGGAGCAGATCCGCGGCGAGTACCTGGACGGTCGGGCCGACATTTACAGCTTCGGCGCCAGCGCTTACGAAATCGTCACGGGTCGGCCGCCGTTCCGCGCGGCGAGCAACCACGACCTGCTGGTCAAGCAGATCGTGGAAAAGCCGACATCGCCGCAGGCCCACAACCCGGACGTGAGCGACGAATTCGCCAAGCTGATCCTGCACTGCCTGGGCAAGAAACGCGAGGATCGGCCGCGCGACTTCCACGAGGTGCTGATGCGGCTCAAGCAGATCAAGATTTTCAAAAGCGACGCCCCGCTCAAGCGCGACCAGGGGTGAAGGCTCATGCCACCGAAAAGCTCGCTGCCGTTTGAAAAAGAAATCCACGCCATGGAAGAACTGCTGGCCCAGCTGGAGGCCAACGCCGGCGACCAGCTGGGCGGCAGTGCCGAGGTGCGCCGCATGCGCCGGGAGTTGGCCCAGTTGAAACACCGCATTTACAGCAACCTGACGCCCTGGCAAACCATCCAGGTGGCCCGACACCGTGAGCGGCCACAGACGACGGATTACCTTGATCTGATCTTTGACGAGTTCGTGGAGTTGCACGGCGACCGCGCCATCGGCGACGACCGCGCGATTCGTACCGGCTTTGCCCGGCTGGGCGATTATCGCATTCTGCTGGTCGGCCATCAGAAGGGGCACAACCTCAAGGAGAACAGCGAGTGTCTGTGGGGGTGTGCCCACCCGGAGGGGTATCGCAAGGCCCTGAACAAAATGCGCCTGGCGGCGAAGTTTCGGCTGCCGATCATTTGCCTGATCGACACGCCGGGGGCATACCCGGGCATCGGGGCGGAGGAGCGCGGCCAGGCGCAGTTGATCGCGACGAACCTGCTGGAGATGTCACGGCTGCCGACGCCGATCATTTGCGTGGTGATCGGGGAAGGGGGGTCCGGCGGAGCGCTGGGCATTGGCATTGGTGACCGGGTGAGCATGCTGGAGCATGCTTACTATTCGGTGATCAGTCCGGAGGGTTGCGCCGGCATTCTGTGGAAGGTTGCCACGGAGGAAACGCGGCCCCTGGCTGCGGAGGCGCTGAAGCTCACCGCCCGCGACCTGCATCGGCTGCGGGTCATCGACGACATCATTGCCGAGCCGCTCGGCGGGGCCCACCGCGATCACCGCGAGATGGGCAACATTCTGAAAGCCTACCTGCTGCGCTATCTGCGCGACCTCCGCAACCTACCGACGGAGGAACTGCTGGAGAAGCGCTACCAGAAGTTCCGCCGCATGGGCGTCTTCGACGATGGACTGCAACTCGGCGGGGCCACCGACGAGGCGTAACCCCGACCCGCCGCGCACATTTCGCTGCAAAGCCATCGATTGCACCTAAACCCAAGTTATACTTTAACTTGCGGCAAATGCATAACTGAACATAAGATACATTATCGGACCTTTCTGTTCCTCCGCTTGCGACTTGGCGGACAAACTGCATCCGCAAAGAGACAGCAGTTAACGTCCGATAATCAATATTATGTTAAAATACTTTTCAGCCGTTCCATCGCATGGACGGCTTTCCAGACCGGTCTTTTTCAGCAGACCCCGTTGCTAACGGTGTCTATATCCTTACAGTAGGTCGGTGCCAGTCACGGAAGGCGTTCCCACCGCAACGGTCGTTTCAACCGGACGGGACATAGCGATCGTCGGGAAGACAGCGTTTCCTGTGGGTTCTTAACTCTGTGAACGGAGGACAACATGACGACGCGGAATTGGCGGTTGGGCCTGGTGGCCTTGGTGGGGTTCGCCGGCGCCCTGTTGCTCGGCGCCACCACCACCCAGGCAGTCCAGGGCGACAAGGTGTACGAGGTCCGCAACGACGGCCTCAAGATCGACGGCAAGCTAGACGCCAACGACAAGCGCGACGACGTCCGCAAGGGGTCGTACGCCAAGGTGTACCTGGTCAAATTGCAGAAGGACAAGACTTACACGATCCGGCTGAACAGCCCCGACACCAAGGCCCTCGATCCCTACCTGCGCGTCGAGGACGCCGGCAAAAAGCAACTGGCGTCCAACGACGACGACCCGGACGGGATGGGCGATCTGAATTCCAGGCTGGACTTCACGGCGCCCCAGGACGGCACCTACCGGATCATCGCCACCACATTCGGGTCCAATCAGACTGGCGACTTCGCGCTGCTCATCAAGGCCAAATGAGTCTCGTTCCTCGTTCTTCGCGACCATTTTTGACGACGGAGGAAGACATGACCAAATACGGTTGGTGCGTGGGCCTGCTGGCAGTGGCGTTCGGCTGCTCGGCCCTGTCCGCGGCCGCCACGCCCCAGGCCGCGCAGAAGCAGAAGGACAAGATCCACGAGGTTCGCGTCAAGGATGGCCTGACCGTCAAGGACAAACTCGACGTCGGCGATGACCGGGACAAGAAGTTCAAGGACAGTTACTGCAAGGTCCATCTTGTCCGCATGACCGCAGGCAAGACCTACGTCATCCGCATGAACGCCGAGGACGAGGACAAGATTGATTCGGTGCTGCGCGTCGAAGACGCCAAGGGCAAGGAACTCGCCTGGAACGATGACGCTCCGGGAGAGATGACCCTCAATTTGCGCATCGACTTCAAGTGCGCCAAAGACGGCGTCTACCGCATCAGCGCCACGAGTTTGAACGACAACGAAACCGGCAACTTCACCCTGACCGTCAAGCTCGCCGAATAACCCCACCCAGTCATTGCGGCACCGCCCCAGAACGGGGCGGTGCCGCCGCTGCCGCACGCAAATCCAGTTCCGGCGAATTGCCGCGCGACAAATGCGCACCTAGACTTGGGTGGCAAAATCGCCGTCGGAACCAGGCCAGGTGCGTGCCATGAACGCCGGGAAGACTGCGCCGCGGGGGGAAATTTATTTGGGCCGCTATGAGGCCCTGCGCCAGATCGGCCGGGGCGGCATGGGCACCGTGTTTCTCGGCCGTCAACTCGACCAGCCGCGGCCCGTCGTCATCAAGGTCATGCACCCCGAAATCGCTGACAACCCGCGCTTCCGTCAGAACTTCGCCCGTGAAATACGCCTCATGGCGTCCTTCCAGCACCCGCACGCCGTCACCCTCTTTGACGCCTCGGTGGACGACCCCGTCAAGCCCTGCATCATCATGGAGTACGTCCCCGGCATCTCCGTCGCCGACCTGCTCCAGCGTCACCGCCGCCTCACCCCGCACCACGTCGGCCGGCTGCTGGCGCAACTGTGCAAGGTCCTGCAGGCCGCCCATGACGCCGGCATCCTGCACCGCGACCTCACGCCGCACAACCTGATGGTCATGCACCCCTGCACGCCGCAGGAAACCCTCAAGGTCCTCGACTTCGGCCTGGCCCGCATGGGCGCCGCCCCGTACATCGCCCTGGAAAAACTGACCGGCAGCGGCGACAGCATCGGCGGCGGCACCCCCGATTACCTCTGCCCTGAACAAATCCGCCGCGAGGAGGTCGATCACCGCGGCGATCTGTACAGCGTCGGCGTCCTCCTCTTTCAGATGCTCAGCGGCCGCCTGCCCTTCGACGCCGGCACCGACGTGGCCGACATCCTCCTGGCCCACCTGGACAAACCGCCTCTTACCTTCGCCGCTGCCGGCGTCGGCCCGCTCGTCACGCCCGACATTGAGGAGGTCGTGCAGGCGTGTTTGATGAAGTATCCGCGCGAACGGCCGCAGTGTGCCCGCGACCTGGCCAAACGGTTTGAAAAGGCCCTCGGCAAAAAACTGCTCACCGACAGCGAGGCCGACAAACCCGCCGTGCAGCTGCCGCCCACGCCCCGGAACCACGACCGGCCACACATCAAAGCGCACGAATTGATGGACTGCCTCGAAGCCTGGATGCCCGAGCAGATCGCCGTGGTCAAGTTGCGCGGCTTCGTCAGCGACCTGGGCGGGGAGGTGATCGAAAGCGAACCCGGTCTGATCCGCGTCCGCCTGCCCGGGCCCGAGGAGGCGGCCACGGAAGCCCCCCCACAGGGCGGCCTCATGGGCTGGTTTGGCCTGGGGACGCGCGTGAAGGTGCTCCCGACAGTGCTGATGGAACTGCACCTGGAAAAGAAGCTGGCCAACGGACGCAACCAGCTGCAAATCACCGTGGCCATGCGTCCCGAGCAGGACGAGCACCTCGGCCATCAACCGACGTGGCGCCCCTGGTGTCAGGGCATCTGCCGCGATCTCCGCGCCTACCTCATCAGCGGCTGACCATCTCCGAGTTTTCCGCAACTGACCTTGATTCTTTCCTTCCAATCAGGGATTTTCCTTTCACCTTGAACGACGGTACAGTTCACATGCTCATCATCCGATAGAAAGGGTGCCCAATCTCGGTTGAGAAGCGCGGTCTGCCAACGGGCGGCGGCAGCCATCGTCCGCCCAACACTTGAAGGAGGATCCCAATGAGTTCGAAGAACGGCGTCAAACGCATCCCCGACCACATGCACACGCTCAGCCCGCATCTGGTGATCAAAAACGCCCCCCAGGCCATCGACTTTTACAAGAAGGCGTTCGGGGCCGTCGAGCAGCACACCAGCACGATGCCGGACGGCCGGCTGCTGCACGCCAGCTTGAAGATTGGCGATTCCGTGCTGTTCCTGGCAGAAGAGTTCCCCGAATGGGGCAGTAAGGGACCGCTCACCCTGGGCGGCACTCCGGTGACGCTGCACCTGTGCGTCGAGGACGCCGACGCCGCCTTCCAGCAGGCCGTCACCGCCGGCGCCACCGTCAAGATGCCGCCGATGGACATGTTCTGGGGCGACCGCTACGCCCGCATCATCGACCCGTTCGGTCATGAATGGGCGATCTCGCACCGCATTGAGGATCTGACCCCCGCACAGATGAACGACCGCGCCCAGCAGTTCTGCGCCAAGATGGGCAAGTAACCGTCCTTGCCGTGGTGCAGGTGGCCCGCCGCGGAACCGGAGGACAGGCGAGCCGCCTGCACCACGGCAGTACCTGTTCACTTGCTGTCGGCGGGTGATTATGATGGGGCCATGAGCACTCCCGCGAACCTGGAACGCCATTCCCTCCGTGCCGGCATGGTCGGCACGGGCATGATCTTCGACGACACCTACCGGCCGCTATTCGAGCAACTGTACCGCAGCGGCCTCTACCGCCGCGACTTCGGCCTGGTGGACGTGGACCTGATCGCCGTTGCCAGCCGCACCGGCTCCCGGGCGGCGCGCTACCAACAAACCGCCCACGGTCGCATCGGCGATTTCGTCAACTGCTCCGGCCCCGGCGCCGTCGCGGACCTGCTCCGCCAGCGGCCGGATGTCGTCTGCGTCGCCACGCCGGACGACCGCCACTTCGACGCCGCCCGCCTCGCCCTGGAAGCGGGCAAGCACGTCCTTATCGAAAAACCCTCAGTGCTGCGGTTGCAGGAACTCGACACGCTCACTGCGCTGGCCGGGCGGCACAACGTTTTGGCCAAGATCGTGTACCACAAACTGGCCGACCCCGATCACAAGAAATTGCGGACGCACGTGGTCGATGGCGTGCTGCGGCACGTCAACAATGGCTACTGCTCGCTGCTGGAACCGCGGCAAATCAGCGGCAGTCAGTTCGCCGAGTGGATCAGCGGCCGGAACCCGGGCACCTATGTCGCCGTCCATTACATCAAGCTCATCGACTTCACCTTCGGCCCCGATTGGCGGCTGACGCGCGTCGCCGCCACGGGGCAGCGCGGCCTGGTCGGGCCGGCGACCGGGCCGACGTGGGACTCCGTGCAGTTGCAACTGGTCTACACGCACCCGGACAACCGCGAAGCTGCGTTCGACATCCACACCAGCTGGGTGACGCCGGACAATTTCCCCGGCTACGTTGAGCAGGAGGTGCAGTTCCGCTTCGACAACGGCGTCTGGAACGCCCACCAGCGCAAGCGCGGCGTCGAGGTCACGGTCGAGGGCCGCAGCCCGCACGAGATCAAGAACACGCCGAACCACCATTACAACGGCACCTTTATCGAGCCGTGGGGCGAGCGCTCACAGCGCGGCTATGGCATCGAGATTTTGCAGCGGTTTCTGGAGGAGGTGGCGTTGGTCGAATACGGCGGCCCCCCTGCCCTGCGGGCCGAACGTCTGGAGCAGATGCGCTGTCTGTCGTACAACGACCTGACGGCGGATCGCCCCACGGTGGCGGCGGTCCAGGCGCTGGAGGCGTTGCTCCAGGCCCACGCGGACGGCTATCCGGGCAGCAGCGTGCTCGTCAACGGCCGCGACGGCGGCCTGGTGCTGCGCCGGCCGGGACAGGTCGAGCCCATCGTCCTGTACCCGGATGTGGTTTGAAACATGGACAGCGCACAAGTGATCAAGATCAGCAAATACCTGAGCAAACACCTGCGGCACCAGCCCGAACGGCTCGGCCTGGAGCTGGACGCCGGCGGCTGGGTGGCCGTGGACGTTTTGCTGCAGGCGTGCGCCCGCCAGCGCTTCCCGATCACCCGACAGCAGCTCGACGAGGTGGTGGCGACCAACGATAAGCAACGATTTGCCTTCGACGAGACCGGCTCCAAAATCCGCGCCAACCAGGGGCATAGCGTCGAGGTCGATTTGCAACTCGAACCCCTGGATCCCCCTGCCCTGCTCTACCACGGCGCGCCCGAGGGCATCGTCCCACTGCTGCTGACGGACGGCCTGGCAAAAATGTCTCGCCATCACGTCCACCTCAGCGCCGACGTGGCCACTGCGGTCAAGGTCGGCGCCCGCCGCGGCCGGCCCGTCGTCCTGGTCGTGGACGCGGCGGCGATGCACCGGGCAGGCCACCTGTTTTACTGCTCCGCCAACGGCATCTGGTTGGTGGACGAGGTGCCGCCGTATTTCCTGCGACGACTCGACTCCGAACAACCAGCCGGTTGATCAAGTGAGCAGAGGATTGGTCTCCGGAAGGATGCCACGAGAGCGGAGGATCCCCAGCACCAAACCCATGTGTAACGGCTCCACCGGGTCGGTCGGAGTGTGCTCTGGGAGCACGATCATACTCGCGGCCACCTGGGGGTGCTCGAACACCTGCACGCGCTGGCCGCGCACCTCTGCCTGATTCTCCTCGAAGCCAAGTTCGCGGAGTTTGGCGTACAACCGGCCGTAAGTCAAAACCTTGTCCTTTGCCATTTCAGGTTTCCCTCCGCGTGCCGCTGCGAATCTCCTCGGCACGCTGTAGCTTCCGTTGCCGCATGAGCCGGAAGGTCTGGACGCCCAGGATGTGGTTACGTGGGACGCGCAACCTCACGATTTTTCCCTGGGCCTCCTGCTGCTGGGCCGCGGTCAGGTCGTGCAGATCGAGCCAGTATGCCTCCGCCAGCCGTGCATCGTACAGGATCAGGAAGACGGGCAGCGGTTCCTCACGCCACAGGCGATAGTCCTTGGCGCTGACAGGAAAGGAGAATGCCTCTTCTTGAGCCAGTTCGTAGGGTTGAAGGCTGTCGCTCGCTTTCAACTGGAGGAGGACGTAGGCACCTTCAATCTGGCCCGCCTCGTTGTAGGTTGTCAACCACAAATCGTAGCCGTAATCGGCGACAATCCGCTGCACCGTGTAGCCACACTTGAGAGCCAGACCCTCAACGTGGTGGACGCTCTGGTCCGCGATCACATGCTCGCGCGTTCGCCGCTTGCGGTCGGCTTCTCCGGGGGAAGGACTCTTCGGCGCCTTCTTGGCCATCGTGTGCCGTCCGTAGATTGGAGCTTTTTCCCTTCTTGCGATTGTCTCGTGCAGCCTGATCGAAGTCAATCCCGCAACTGGGCAACTCACGGCGGTCGGCGACTCCGCCCCGCGACTTTGCCACACCTCCGCTCCGCTTCGCTCCGAGTTTGTTCGTTCCCTCGGCTCAACCTGCCTGATCTGCTTGCCTGTTGTGGCAGGGTCTCCAGACCCTGCCACGGCGTTGGACCGAAGGTCTCCTTCGGGTGGTAGCGACAAAAAGAGGAGACCTTCGGTCGCTGCGGGTGGCATGGTCAGGAGACCTTGCCACAACGAGGCGATACGACCTTGCTCCTTACCATTCTCTATCGACTGCTGCCGTTCCCGCCTTCAAAATCGAAAAATAAAAAGATAGCAAATATATTTAATTCTATGCGCGGCCCCTCGCTGCGCTCGGGGCAAAGGGTAAAAAGACAAAGAGCATAGTGTAAATCAGTCCAGGCGGAAACACACGCGGAAACCGATGATGTCGCTCCGGTCGCCGGGCGCGCTCCTGATACGGGCGGCGGAACGGCAGCCCCCGGGATTGCCGACCCACGACCCGCCGCGCAACACACGGGCATCCTCCGATTTGATACCTTTGGGGTCGCTAATATACTTATTGAGATCGCCGATGTCCATTTCCGGGTAAGGTCCGTAATAATCCTCGCACCACTGCCAGACGTTGCCGGCCATGTCGTACAAACCCCAGGGGTTCGGCTGCTTGGTGCCGACCAGCTGCGTCGAGTTGTTGCTGTTGGCAAAGTACCAGGCGTAGGCGCCCAGCTGGTTCGCATCGTTGCCGAAGAAGTAGGCCGTCTGCGTGCCGGCCCGGGAAGCGTACTCAAACTCCGCCTCGGTCGGCAGCCGATACTCCCTGCCGTCCTGCGTCTTCGCTTGCAATTGCTTCAGGAAGTCCTTGCACCTGTTCCAGAAAACCATCTCCACGGGATAATTGTCACCGTTCTTGAAAGTGCTGGGATTGTCCCCCATGACCGCCCGCCATTGACCCTGGGTGACCGGGGTAACGCCCATGTAGAAGCCCTTTGTCAGCTTGACGCGGAACTGCCGTTCATTGTCGAACCGATTCGCTTCGCCCGGTGGACTGCCCATCAGGAAAGTGCCGGGCGGAATCCAGCGGAACTTCATGTCCACGGAGTTGGTGACGTGCAGGGGCGGTTCCTTGTCCCCTGGGATTTTGTCCGGTCCCTTGTCGCGGGGCGGGTTGGACGATTTTTTGGGATCGGGTTGGTTGACTACCGGGCTGGAAGGATCCGCAGGCCTGCCGCCGAAATTGGCCCACCAGATGCCGCCCACCAGCACCACCGCGAGGAGCACGGCCAGCAGCAGCCCCACCGCCACGCCGCCACCTGGCGCCGCTGTCTGTTCCTTGACGGGAGGACGCGGTCTCGAAACCGGGGGCGGCGGCGCCACCGGCCTGGCAACGGGGACCACCGCCACCGGCTCGTCCTGGATCGCCTGGAGCCGTTCGGCCAGGGCGTGGCCGTCGGCAGGCCGTTCCTGCGGGTCGTCATCGACGCAGGCTTCCAGCAAGTCCAGCACCGCCGCGTCCAGGCGCAGGTCGGCGACGCGCTTGCGCCACTTGCCCGCGGGCCGCTCCAACGTCAGGTCGCCCAGCAATAATTGGTGCCACATCACCCCGAGCGCGAACACGTCGTCGCGCACGTCGGCGTCCTTCATCAGCTTCTGCTGCGGTGAGGCGTACAGGGGAGTGTGGCGCCGCGCAGGGTGGGGGCCACGCTGCCGCGCGGCGTGGTGCGGCGCGACAACTCCAGGGCCTGGTGAGCGGTGACCTGGCTGATGCCGAAGTCGCAGATGCGCAGGCGGAGTTTGCCGTCGGGACCGTGACACACGAGGATGTTGGCCGGTTTCAGGTCGCGATGGACAATCGGCACCTGAAGGCGATGGAACTGGCCCACGACGGTGGCGAGGCGGCGGACCACCACCGTCGCCTGCCGGGCGCGCTGCGCCGGCGTCAGGCTGACCCAGGTGCGCACCAGCCCCGCCAGGTCGTGCCCCTCGACGTATTCATACTTCAGCCACGGCGGGTCGCAGGTCAGATTGGCGTCCTGCAACGGGACGATGCCGTCGGCGCCGGCGAACCGGAGACCGGCCTGGGCCTTCATGGCGAGCTGGACCTGCCGGCCCTCGTGCTTGAGGAAGTGCTCACGCGCCACGGCATCGAGGCAGAATTTGAAGGCGGCGCGCAGGTCGGGGAAGCTGACGTTGCGCGCCAGCCAGACCTCGCCGAAGCCGCCCATGCCGAGCAGATCGACCAGTTCCCAGCCGCCCAGCGCCGCCGGCCGCTCGCCCGGCTGGAAGCGCGGCGCCTGCTCGGGCAACAACCGCAGCAGGTCTTCGGGCCGGCCGAGCGGCAGCCCGGGCGGGACGGTGGTGCCGGTCGGATCGTCGGGCCGCTTGAACGATTGCCGCACCGCGGACGGCAGCAGCGACAGGTAAATCGCCAGGGCCTGTCGCGCCGGGGCCGGCAGTTGGGCGGCGACTTCGCGGCTGACCTGCTCGGCCACGCGGCGGGCCTGGTCCGCGGTGACCTGCTGCGCGACCTGTTGCAACTCGGCGCGCAACTCGGCCTCGCGGCGGTGCGCGTGCCAGCGCTCCCAGGCATCCACGGCCACGTCGTAGAGGAATTCGCCCAGCGGCAATTCGCCGATCAGACCGCGAATGCCCTTGCCCACCACCGCCTGGCCCACGCAACGGAAGAACAGCAGCATGAGAGTGATTCCCGGAGTATCGGTGCAGGACGTTTCACGGGGTTATTCGACGGCGGCGGCAGCGGATTTTAGAATATTCTACTCGCCACAGGAGCAAACGGCGTCCGGCGGATGGACGCAACGCCGCCGGCATGCGTAAAATGGCTCGAAACTAACCTCAACCCAGGCCACTGCGATGACCACTCCCCTGCACCACTCCCACGAACCGACTTCCAACGGCGTCCGCGATCAGGTGGCCGCCCTGGAGCCGAAGGCGCTGCGCACCTTCACGCCGACACAGGCGGTGCTGGCCCGCAGCGCCGGCGTCGAGCACTGGACGCCGGAGGGCCGCCGGCTGTACGACTTCACCTCTGGCGTGCTCGTCGCCAACCTCGGCCACAACCCCACGCGCTGGCAGCAGCGTTTCAGCGGCTACATGCAGTGGCCGTCCTTCGCCGCGGGCCTGGGCGATGGCGGCGAGTATTTCGAGGGCTTGCCGCTGACGGCGTACAACGCGGTGACGCCGCTGGAACTCGAAACGACGCAGCGACTCACCACCTTGCTGCAAAGCCGGCCCGGCGGCCAGCGCTTGCAACAGGTCATGTGGGCCGCGTCCGGTTCCGAGGCGATTCAGAAAGCGTTGTGGGCGGCCCTGGCCCGCGACCCCAACCGCGAAATGATTCTGGCCACGCGCTACGGCTTCCACGGCAAGAAGGGCCTGGCGGGCGCCGTCACCGGCTGCGAAACCGACCACGACCGCGACCCGCGTGTGCGCTTCATCAGCTTCCCAATGGCCGAGTGCGCCGACGTCAGCCAGCGCGACCAGCCCTTCGACCCGGAGCCCTACCGCAAGGAATTGCTGGCCCTGCGCGGGCAGTTCGGCCGTCAGCTCGGCGTGCTCATCACCGAGCCCTACCTCGGCGGCGGCGGCTCCTATCATCCGCCGAAAGCATATCTGCACCTGCTCCAGCAGTTCTGCCGCGAACAGGACATTGTCTTCATTCTGGATGAGGTACAGTCGTGTTTCGGCCGCACCGGCGAAATGTTCGCCTTCGAGACCTACGGCATCGAGCCGGACATCGTGGTGCTGGGCAAGGGCCTGGGCAACGGCGTGCCGGTGGCGGCGGCGGTCGGCCGGGCGGACCTGTTCGCGGCCCTGGACTACGGCGAAGGCTCCGACACCTGGAGCGCCAACCCGCTGTGCTGCGCCGGCGTGCTGGCGACGCTCGACGAGTTCGCCGAGCGCGACGTGCTCGGCCAGTGCCGTCGCTCCTCCGCGGTAATTGAGGAGGGCTTAAATCGCTTGAAGCAGTTGCCGTTCGTGGCCCGGGTGCGCGGCGAACGCGGCGGCATGGTTTGGGGCGTCGAGTTGCGCGACCACGCCGGCCGCAGCGCCGCCGACTGGGCCGCGGCGGTGGTGCTGGCGTGCTACCGCGGCGCCGGCGGCGCCGGCATTCACCTGCTCGGGCCGCTGGCGAAGAAGGTGCTTCGCATCGCGCCGCCGCTGGTCATCACGGAATTGCAGGCCCGGGAGGCGCTAGAATTGATGTACCGGTTGCTGGCGCCGCTGGCGGAACCGGTCGGCCCGCGCCCGGCCCTGGCCCACGCGCATTGACCGCCCTGCCCTGCCCGTTTTCAGCGAGGTCCACCATGTTGCACCATCGTCGGTTCCGTGTCGCGGCGCCCATCACGTTGCTGCTGGCGGCCTGGGCCGGGCTCATCCCCGTGGCCCGCGGACAGGATCTCACCGCCGACGACTACACCAAACGCGGTCACGCCCTGGTCAGGAAGGGCCAGTATCGCGCGGCCGTCGCCGAATACACCCACGCCATCCGGGTCGATCCCAAATTCGCCAGGGCGTACGCCTACCGCGGCAGCGCCTACCTGCGGCTCAAGGACGACAAGCAGGCGCTGCAGGACGCGGAAGCGGCGCTGAAACTGGATGCCAGCCTGCACGACCCGTACAACACGCGCGGTATCGTGCGGACCAACCAGGGCAAGTATGCCGAGGCCATCAAGGATTTTGGCGAGGCCATCCTGCGCAAGCCCGGCGGGTTTGCGTACTACTCCAACCGGGCCTGGGCCTACAACCTCAACCGCGAACCGCAGCAGGCGCTGGCCGACTGCGATGCCGCCCTGCGGTTGCCGGGGGGCAGGCAGGACGCGCTGACCTGGAACGAACGCGGCCTGGCCCTGTCCGCCCTGGCCCGCACCGACCTGGACCACGGCCGAGCGGACATGGCGCCGACGAAGTGGCGCCAGGCCGTCGCCGATTTCACCGAGGCGGTCCAGCTGGCGCCCCGGGTCTGCACGTATTACGCCAACCGGGCCCACGCGCGGAACTTCCTCAAGGACTACCAGCACGCGGCAGAGGACGCCACCACGGCGGTGGACCTCAACCCCCGAGATGCGGCGGCATTCAACGAACGCGGCCTGGCGTTGACCCACACGGGCCGGTATCCGGACGCCGTCAAGGACTTCACGAAGGCCATCGAACTGCGGCCGGGCCAGCACGTCTACCACCTCAACCGTGCCTGGGCGCACAACCTCAACCACGACCGCGACCAGGCCATCGCCGACTGCACCGCGGCCCTGAAACTCAACGCCGGCTACGCCCGGGCCTACAACGAACGCGCCAACGCCTTCCTGGCGAAAAACCAGGTGCAGCTGGCCCTGCAGGATTACACGAAGTGCATTGACCTGGAGCCGAGCAATGGCTTCTATTACGGCAACCGTGCGTCCGTGTACAACCGGCTGAAAAAATGGGACCAGGCCATCAAGGATTGCACCGAGGCCATCCGGCTGCTGCCGAACGACGCCTACGCTTACAACCAGCGTGGCGTCGCCCATGATTACAAGAAGCAGTATGACAAGGCCGTGGCCGACTACACCGAGGCCATCCGTCTCAGGCCGAACGAGCCGCAGTATTACCTGAACCGCAGTTACGCCCACACGCGCAAGAAGCATTTCGATCAGGCCATTGAGGACTGCACCGCGGCCATCGCGCTCAACCCGAAATTCGCCCTGGCTTACAAGGACCGTGGGTTTGCCTACGCCAACAAGCGCGACTACCAGAAAGCCATCGCCGACTATGGCGAGGCGATCAAATTACATCCGCACGACGCCGAGGCGTTCCGCTGGCGCAGCCAGGCGTATGAGGCTGTGGGCGACAACGCCAGGGCGCGGGCGGATTTTCAGGAGTATCAGCGCTTGAAGAAGTGACCGAACTTCTGCCCGTTTTTAGCGCGGATTGCAGGTGCGTGTAGCGGGTAGTAGGTCCGGCGAGCCGAGCCGGACCCGCCGCGGGTGCCGCTCGGCTCGCGGCACCTACCCCAGACCGCTACACCCAACCGCAATCCGCTTTGGTTTCGCGCGCTGCCAGCGCGCGAAACTAAAAAACGAGCCGCGCGAGCGAACCTTCAAACAAACGCCGCCGCCTGCTTGGAGCTGGTGGCGGAAAGAACTGTTTTCGTTCGTAGTACCGCCTTTAGCGCGGTTCGCAAGCGCGTGGATCACGCCCCGTAGGACGGCTCTCCAGAGCCGTCTCCGAGACATGGACGGCTCTGGAGAGCCGTCCCACAGGCTGTGCGCAAACCAAGTGTGAACCGCGCTAGACGGAATCTGCCTGTCAGATTCCGCCTGGCGCGGTTCGCAGTGGCGTGGACCACGAACGGCAGGCCGGCGCTGCCAGGCGCCGCATCTCGACGTATGAAAAAGTTGGCGTCCTTGGCGTCCTTGGCGTCCTTGATTTGACAACCGCCGCCGGTGGGTGTCGCGCCGTGCCACCCCTACGGAGCCAGGGCGCCGCATCTCGACGTGTGAAAAAGTTGGCCCCCTTGGCCTCCTTGGCCCCCTTGCTGTGGCAGTGCAGGCCGCTGGTGGTCAGCCCGTGCCCGCCCCCTCGTGTGCAAACCGTGCGTGAACCGCTCTAAAGGCGGTACTACGAACGAAGAACCCAGAGGATGCCCGCTGTTCGCCACAACTTTACAGAATCTTTTCCTCCCCCGGTGGTCACCGTGCCAACCTCCATCCTGCTCCCCGCCCAGTCCGGTCCTGAATGGTTGCTCGCAGTCATCCACTGGCTGTGCAACCAGTTCCCCCCGGGCGAATTCCTGTCGTACCCGTGGAACATGCAGGGCCTGATCGCCATCGCCCTGGTTGGGATGATCTGCGGCGCGGTCGGCTCGCTGGTGGTCGGCAACCGCATGGCCTTTTTCAGCGACGCCCTGGCGCACTGCGCCTTCGCCGGCGTCGCCCTGGGACTGCTGCTCGGCGTCGTCACCGGCGCCGGCGACGAGGACTTCGCTGAGTGGGTCACCCTGGTGATGATCGTCTTCGGCATCGTCATCGGCCTGGGCATCGCCTTCGTGCGCGAGTTCACTGCCCAGGCCAACGATACCGTCATCGGCGTCTTTTACGCCGGCGCCATTGGCCTGGGGGCGGTCTTCCTCAAGGCCGGCAGCGGTCGCCGTTACCTGCCGCCGGAGGACTTCCTGTTCGGCAACCTCGTCACCATCCAGCCCGTGGACCTGCTCGTGCTGGCGGGCCTGACCGTCCTGGCCGCCGTCGTGCTGGGATTCATGTACAACCAGCTCCTGTTTACCAGTTTCAACCGTAGCCTGGCGCTGTCGCGCCGCATCCCGGTGCGGTTGTGCAATTACCTGTTCATCGTGCTGCTGGCGCTGATCGTCAACCTGTGCCTGAAGGTGGTCGGGGCCATGCTCATCAACGCCCTGCTGGTGGTACCCGCCGCGACCGCCGCCAACCTGGGCCGCAACATGCGGCAGCTGTTCTGGTGGTCGATGCTCCTGTGCCTGGCCGTCGGCGTCGGTGGCTTCTGGCTCAGCTGGGATCTCCGGCTGCCCTCCCCCGGTGGGACGGAGACGACGCGGCCCGGTGAGAGCGGCACCATTGTCGTGCTGGCGGTGCTGCTGTTCTTCCTGTCGATGTGGGTGCCGATGCTGCGCCGGTGGTGGGCGGAGCGTAAAAAGCCCGGCACTGCGAGGGTTTGATGGCAATGAGTGGATCGCGGCCTTGCAGAACCCCGGCCAGCGCCTGAGAATAACCCTCACCACTGAACCCGGCGCCGGCGGCCCGCGTAAGGACGTACAGGCCCGGGCCTGCGCCGCCTCAAGGTTGCCACCGACGTGGACTACACCGACCTTATCATCACGTTCGCCAGCATCATCTACGAGGCCCTGCCCTTTATCGTGCTGGGCGTCGTGCTCGCCGGTTTGCTGGAAGAGTTCTTGCCCCAGCAACTGCTGGCGCGCCTCATCCCGCGCGGCAAGACGCTCATGGTCGGTGCCATTTGCCTGGGCGGCCTGCTCGGCCTGCTCTTCCCCATGTGCGAGTGCGGTATCATCGCCGTCATGCGCCGATTGCTCCGCAAGGGCATCCCGCTCAGCGTCTGTGTCTGCTACATGCTCGCCGGGCCAATTATCAACCTTGTCGTCATGATGAGCACCGCGGTCGCCTTCTCGGCCACCAAGGACAACGTGTTCGGCAACCCGTACATGGCCGTGATCCTGCGCTGCGGCATGGGCTACGTCGTGGCCGTGGTCGCCAGCCTGATCGTCGAACGGCAGCGGCGCAAGCACGGCATGAGTCTGCTCAAGCCCAGCCTGGTCGCCGAGACCCAGGGCGTCACCCGTGACGAGGACGCTCCGGGGCAGCGCAAAACCTTGATGATGCGCATCAACAACATCACCGCCACGGCGCTGAGCGACTTCGTGGACATCATGGCGTTCCTGGTCATCGGGGCGGCGCTGGCGTCGATGGGCCGGTTTTTCCTGACGCCCGCCCTCGCGGCTGGCTCGCACCCGGTGGTGAAAATCCTCATCATGATGGGCTTCGCCTTCGTCTTCTGCCTGTGCAGCGAGGCGGACGCCTTTGTCGCGGCCAACTTCCAGCCGGTCGGCGCCTGGCCCGCGGCTTCCAAACTCGCTTTCCTGGTGCTCGGGCCGATGCTTGACATCAAGCTGTATCTGATGTACACGCGCGTCTTCCGCCACCGCCTCATCTGGACGATTGTGACGGCGGTGGTCCTGCAAGTGTTTGTGTTCTGCGTGCTGTTCCACTACCTCGACGAGGAGTTCCTGTTGATTGACCAGGCGAAACAGTATTTCCCAATCTCCGCTCCCGAAAAGACGGTGTCGCCCGGCACCGAATAGGAGAACCCGTTCATGGCAGCCCACGACCATCATCACGAAAATGACTCGTTTTACCTCGACCAGCTGTGCCTGATCGGCATCAGCGGGGCCTTCGCCGCCATCTGTGTGACGCTCTACCTCGTCCGGCAAAACATGCTGCGGGCCATGTTCGGCCCCCTCGACCAGACGTGGTTTGGATGGTTCGTGTTCGTGAGCGGCATCATCCTGGCGGTGCTGGTGTTTTTCCGCGCCCTCGCAGTCTGGCGCTCGGTCGGCAACCCGGCCCTGCGCGGCATGGGCCCCGAGCACGACCACGGCTTCGAACACCATGAAGCCATGCACCCGGACGAGCCCCACCATCACCACGAGCACGGCGTCTGCGACCACGGCCACGAGCACGGTCACCATCACCACGCCGAGGAAGGCATTCAGGCGGCCCCCTCCCCTGCCCAGGCCGGCGCCGTGCCGCACACCCACACCCACGACCACGGGCATGATCACGGCCACGGACATGACCACGACCACGACGATCACGATCACGGCTGGGCGCCGTGGCGTTACGCAGTGCTGCTGGTGCCGGTGGCCCTGTTCCTGCTGGGGCTGCCGAACCAGGGCCGGGCGGTCAAGGCGCTGGAGAACGTGGACACCACGCAGGAGGCGATGAATGTGGCCACCTTCCTCGCCCTGGGCCCGAACCCGTTGCTGCAGCTGACGCCCCTGGCCGCCGCCACGGGCGGCAATAACAATGAGACCCCCATTTACCTCAACGGCACGCTGAGTTCGTTCAGTGAACTGAAGCCGGACATGAAGGTGTTCCTCAAGCTGGCGCGCGGCAACGTGATCGGTGTGGGCGTGGAGGAAATCCGCGATAAGGCTTCGGCCCACGGCAAGAGCGGCCTGGTGCCGGCGGTCATCAAGGCGGTCCACCCCGAGGACCGCAGCGTCACCCTGGAGCTGGACCGGGACGGCAGCAAGCAGACCGAGCGTGTGGATCTGCGCAGGGGCCGGTGTACGGCATGGACTTCAAGACGCTGGAAGCACTGGCCGCCAATGAGATCCAGCGGAAAAAATGGGAGGGCAAGGCGGTCCAGGTCGTCGGTCAGTACGCGCCGAAGGGAGATCGCTACTTCGGCCTGGCCCGGATGCGCATCCAGTGCTGCGGGGCCGACGCGGTGCAGCTCAATGTGCCCATTTTGTCGCGCGAGCCGATCCGCGGCTTCGCGGCCAACGACTGGATTCAGGTGACCGGCCGCGTGGAGTTCCGCCAGCAGGGCGGTCGCTGGAACACCGTGCTGCTCGTCAACCGCCGCGATCAGGTGCGACCCGCGCCGCCAGAGCCGGATATTTACATCCGCTGACCGCGGGGACTGAGGAACCGGAGCGATTTTACCGGGGCGCCGGCGGCGCCCCGGTTTTTTTTGCCCAGCCTGTTGCTCTTGCACGGTCGGCGACGGCATAATACAAGAAGTGCCGGCGCCTGCCTGCCGCCGACCACCCCCCGTGATGACGCGACCCCGAAGTTCGTTTTCAGGAGATGTGCTGATGGCTGCCGTGCGCTTTGGCCGTTTGGCGGCGGTGCTGGCCGGGTTCGGGCTCCTTGGGGCCCTGGCGCTGGCCCCCAACCGGGCGGAGGCCTGTCCCTTCTGCTCGGCGGAATCCAAGGGCCCGACGCTGGTCGGCGACTTCAACCAGGCCACCATCGTGCTGGTGGGCACCTTCAGCAACCCCCGGCGCATCGGCGGCCGGGGCGACCTGGAGAGCGGCTTGACGGACTTCACCATCAACCAGTGCCTCAAGGGCGGCAACCACGAACTGGTCAAGGGCAAGACCGTCATCGTCCTGCCGCGGTACCTGCCATCGACCAGGAGCAAGTTCGTCATCTTCTGCGACGTGTACAAGAACACCATCGACCCCTTACGCGGCGTTGAGTTGTCGGCCCAGAGCGACCTGGTGAACTACCTGATGAAGTCACTGGCGCTGAAGGACCGGCCCCTGAGCGAGCGACTGCGGCACTGCTTCAACTACCTCGACAGCGCCGACCCGGAGGTGTCGCTCGACGCCTACCGCGAGTTCGCGGCGGCCGACTACGCCGACTATCGCGACATGGCGAAGAAGCTGCCGGCGGACAAAATCGCCGGCTGGCTGAAGGACGAGAAGACGCCGGCATACCGCTACGGTCTGTATGCCTCGCTGCTGGGCCTGTGCGGCGACAGCAAGAAGCACGGCGACCTGCTGCGCAGCATGGTGGACGACCCCAAGAAGCGCACCGGCTCCGGCATTGAGGGCCTGATGGCCGGTATGCTCATGCTGCAACCGAAACAGGGCTGGACCTACCTGGAGAACATCCTGAAGGACGAGAAGGAAGAGTTCCTGGTGCGCTACGCCGCGTTGACGACGCTGCGGTTTTTCTGGAGCACGCGGCCGGACGTGTTCCCGAGGGAGCGACTGGCCCAGGGCGTTTGTCTGTCGCTGGTCCACAGCGACATGGCCGACTTCGCCATTGAGGATCTGCGCAAGTGGCACCGCTGGGAGTTGACGCCGCGGGTGCTGGGGCTGTTCACCCAGGAGTCGCATGACTTGCCGGTGGTCAAGCGGGCGATTCTGCGCTTCGCCCTGCAGGCAGCCAAGGAAGGCAAGAACCGCGAGGCCCAGGCGTTCGTGGACGCACAGACGAAACTGAATCCGGAGATGGTGAACGACACCTGGGAGCTGCTGCGGATCGACCTCGAAGCGACGCCGCCGGAAGCCACGCCGGCGCCCGTGAAGAAGTGACCTGGTCTTTTATCGTCGGGTTCGAGCGGCGCGGCGTCAGGCCGCCGGTACTGCGATGTTACCGGCGGCCTGACGCCGCGCCGCTCGCCCAGAGCAAACGCCCGAACAGAAGGAGAAGTGCATGACGCGCTCACTCTGGCCGGCCCTGGGATTGCTGCTGCTCGCGCTGCCCTGCCCTGCCCCGGCGTGCAGCCTCTGCGGCTCGCTGCGCGACAAGCTGACGTTTCGACAGGAGGTCCAGCAGGCGGTCGTGGTGCTCTACGGCACCGCCGCCAACCCGCGCTTCGACAACGACCCGAAAGCCCCGCCCGGCGCCGGCAGCACGGACTTCCACATCCGCGCCGTCCTCAAGTCGGCCCCAATCCTGGGCGAGCAGAAAAGCATCGTCCTGCCGCGCTACCTCCCCGTGCTCAACCCCAAGGATCCGCCGCGCTTCGTGGTTTTTTGCAGCGTCCGCGAAGGCAAGCTCTTCGCCTATGAGGGCCGCACCGTCAAATCGGAAGCCCTGCTGAAGTACCTCGAAGAAGCGAAGGCCATCCAGGGTAAGGACCGCACCACCGCCCTGCTCTTCTACTTCCGCTACCTCGACCACGAGGACGACGTGATTGCCCAGGATGCGTTCCTGGAGTTCGCCCGCTCGTCGGACCAGGAAATCGGCCAGGTCGCCAAACATCTGCCCGCGGACAAACTGCGGCAACTGCTGGCCAACCCGAAAACGCCCTCGGAGCGCATCGGCCTGTATGCGTTCCTGCTCGGCGCGGTCGGCGGCGACCAGGACGCGGCGTTCCTCAAGGCCATGATTGACCGGCCGACCGAGCGCAATGTGAACGCCCTCGACGGGCTGCTGTCCGGCTACATCCATCTGCGCGGCCGCGCCGGCTGGGATGTGGTGGTGGCGTTACTGGCGGACTCGAAACGGAATTACAACGAGCGTTTCGCCGCGGCCCGAACGCTGCGCTTTTACCAGTCGTGGAAGCCAGCGGAGGCGAAGGAGCACATCCTGCGCGGCCTGGCGGTGCTGGTCGCGGACGGCGAGTTGGCGGACATGGGCATCGAGGATTTACGCAAGAACAAAATCTGGGATCTCACCGACCTGGTGCTGGCCCAGTATAGCAAGGCCAGTCACAACACGCCGATCATCCAGCAGGCCATTGTCCGCTACGCCCTGGACTGCGCCGCGCAGAAAGGGCCGGCCCGCGCCGCCGCGTTCGTCGAGCAGGTGCGCCGTCAGAACGCCGACCTCGTCCGCCAGGCGGAAGAAGCGCTGGCATTCGAGAAACAGAATCCCTGACCTTTCGCACTGGGTTGTCGTTCATGCCGTTCACCGTGCAGTTTGCTCCCCTGGCCGAGGTCGCGGCCGACTGGCTCATCGTGATCGTTCCCGAGGACGAGGCGCCGTTCGGCTCACTCGCCGAGCTGGACGCCCGGTTGGAGGGGGCACTGTCCAGGCTCAAGCAGGCCGGCGATCTGACCGGCAAAGCGCTGGAAATCACCACCCTGTTTGACCGCCCGGGCATGGCCGCGCGGCGGCTGTTGCTGGTCGGGCTCGGCAAGCGCGACAAGGCCGACCGGGCGGCGCTCACCAGCGCTGCCGCGGCTGCGGCGCTGGCCGTCACGGACAAACAGCACCAGCGTGTCGCCCTGGCGCTGCCGGAGAACGAACCGCACCTGGACTGGGCGGCGGTGACGCTGGCGGTCGGCGTCGGTCTGATGCAGGGCAGCCAGGGCTCCGGCATCCGCAAGAGCAAGGCAACGCGCTTCACGCCGCGCGAAGTGGTGTTGGTGGCGCCACCGACGGCGCCGGCCGCGGAGATCCAGCAGGCGGCCCACCGTGCCGGCGTCGAGGCACGGGCCGTGACGCTGGCCCGGGAGCTGATCAACACTCCCCCCAACGAACTCTATCCCGAAACCTTCGCGGCCCGCGCCCAGCAGGTCGCCCAGGCTGTCGGCGTCGAGTGCGTTGTCTGGGACGAGCGGCAGCTGGAGGCGGAGCACATGGGCGCGCTGCTTGGCGTCGCCCGCGGCTCCGACCGGCCGCCGCGCTTCGTGGCGCTGCGCTACCGCCACGGCGGCGGCGAACGCACGCTGGGCCTGGTCGGCAAGGGCGTGACCTTCGACAGCGGTGGCCTGTCGCTGAAGCCGACCGATGGCATGCTCGACATGAAGTGCGACATGGCCGGCGCCGCCACGGTGCTGGCCGCGGTGCAGGCGCTCGCGGAGATGCAGGCGCCGGTGAACGTGCTGGGCGTGATGCCATTGGTGGAGAACATGCCCAGCGGCAAGGCGCTCAAACTCGGCGACGTGCTCCGCGCGCGCAGCGGCAAGACCATCGAGATTCACAACACTGACGCGGAGGGCCGGTTGATCCTGGCGGACGCGCTAGCCTACGCGGTTGAGCAGAAGGTCGATCATCTGGTGGACCTGGCGACACTGACCGGCGCGTGCCTGGTGGCGCTGGGCACGGACGTGGCGGGGCTGATGACGAACAACGAGGCCTGGGCGGAGCAGGTGCGGTCGGCGGCGGCGCGCTGCGGCGAGCTGGTGTGGCCGTTGCCGATGTTCCCGCACTACGCCGAGCTAATCAAGAGCAAGGTCGCGGACATCAAGAACACGGGCGGCACGCGCTGGGGCGGCGCCATCACCGCGGCGAAGTTTCTGGAGGAGTTCGTCAACGGCGTGCCGTGGGTGCATCTGGACATCGCCGGGCCGGCATGGGCCGAACACGAAGGGCCAACACGCGAGGCCGGCGGCACCGGGACGTATGTGCGGACGCTGGTGGAACTGGCGCTAGCTTATGGGAAATGAAAAGACGAATCACGAAAACACGAAAAAAGACAGAAAAATTGATAAATCAGAGTTGAAGTCTACCGTCGAGGATCTGATTACTCACTCTTTCTGTCTTTTTCGTGTTTTCGTGATTCGTCTTTTTTACTTCCGCTTCAACTGAGCTGTGGGAATCACCCACAAATCCATGCCGCCCTTGCCGCCGGGCCGATCCGATGCGAAATACAGCTTCCTGTCGTCGGCGCTCAGGCTCGGGCAGGTGTCGCCGCGCGGCCCCTCCGAGTGATTCAGCGCCGTCAGCGGTTCCGGGTTCGACCACTTCGCACCGACCTTCGCCCGCTTGCTGACGAACAGGCCCCAGCGCTCCTTTGCCAGCGGCCCCTGCAAATACATCATTAGACCGTTGCTGCTCACGGTGGCGTGATGGAAGCCGGCCGCAAAGCCCACCTCATCGTCGTCCCTGACCGGCCCCGGCACCGGTCCCTTGGCGACGAACTGTTTCCAGCCATCCTTCGTCTTGCGGCTGAAATAAAACTCCCGGCCGTTGGCGGTGATCCACGGGTGCAGTTCGTCCATCCGGGTGCTGATGCCCAGCAGCGGCAGCGCCGCCCGCGTACCTTCCTTCATCTTCAGGTCATAATTTTTGGCCTTCGCGAACTTCGCGTCCGGCACCGCGTTGGTGGCGAAGTAAAGCACGCGCTCCTTCGTAAAGAACGGGCTGCGCGAGTCGGCGTCCTTGCTATTGGTCTGAGTGAGCGGCTTGCCCGCCGGCCAGGTCGTGCCGCTGCGTGTGGACGCGAACAGGTTGAAATAACCGCTGCTGTTGGCGGCGTAAAGCAAATACTTGCCGTCCGCCGTGGCGAACGGATCGACCTCATCGGCGGCGGTGTTGATCCTGTCGAGGTTGACCGGCTTGAGTTTGCTGTCGTCGCCGGCCGGCGTCGTCGGCACCGTCGTCAGCAGCGACACCAACGTCAGCACCGCGACAAGGAATCGGCACATCGGGGCACACTCCCGGAAGGTTTTTGAGGTTCGTTCCTGTTCGTTGGACGCCAGGGCGCGGCCGTTGGTTTCCGATTCGCCCCGCGGCGGCGGTCAGGGATACCCTTCACATCCTGCCCGCAGGCGCCCTGATCTTCAATCCCATTCGCCAGGAATTGCTTACCCCCAAGCAAACTTTTCAGCTGGTGGTCCGTCTTGTTAATGTCCGAAGAGTTGGCTTCATCAGGTTTTCTAATTTTGAAGGAGGACACGAGAATGCGTCGCACGCTGACAGGACTGATGGCCGGTGCCCTGCTGATCGGGGCCGCGGCGGGGGCCGGCGCCCAGCAGGCCGGCGGCAAGCCCCAGGACGTGGCGAACGTGGTCAAGGGCAACGATGCGTTCGCCTTTGACCTGTACGGACAGCTGGCGAAAAAGGACGGCAACCTGTTCTTTTCGCCGTACAGCATCTCGACGGCGCTGGCGATGACCTATGGCGGCGCCCGCGGCCAGACCGCCGTGGACATGGCCAAAACGCTGCACTTCACGCTGTCGCCGGACGAACTGCACGCCGCCTACGGCAAGCTGCGCCACCAGATCAACGACGGCAAGGACCGCAAGTATCAGCTGTACACGGTGAATCGTCTGTGGGGCCAGCGCGATTACCAGTTCCAGCCGGCCTTCCTGAACCTGACGCGCGACCACTACGGTGCCGGTCTCGAAGAGGTCGATTTCGTCGGCGCCCGCGCCCAGGCCCGCAAGACCATCAACGACTGGGTCGCGAAGCAGACGCAGGACAAGATCAAGGACCTGGTCCCGGCAAAAGCGCTCAGCGTGGACACGCGGCTGGTGCTGACCAACGCCATCTACTTCAAGGCGGCGTGGTCCCGGATCTTCCACGACGGGGCCACCCAAAAGGGGAAGTTCCATCTGAACGGCAAGGACACCGTCACCGCGCCGTTCATGCACAAGGACGAGCACCTGCCGTACTTCGCCAACGACCAGTTCCAGGCCGTGAGCGTGCCGTATGAGAACGGCCAGCTCAATTTGGTGGTCCTGCTGCCGCGCAGCGCCAACGGCCTCCGCGACCTGGAGAAGCAGCTCAGCGCCGCCCGCCTGGCGGAGTGGCGCGGCAAGATGAAGTGGACCAACGTCCGGCTGGCGCTGCCGAAGTTCAAGTTCACCTCGACGTTCAACCTGAACGAGGTGCTGTCCGACCTGGGCATGGCGAACGCCTTTTCGGACAAGGCCGACTTCAGCGGCATGACGACGCAGAACAAGCTGCACATCTCGAACGTCATTCACAAGGCGTTTATCGACGTGCATGAGAAGGGCACCGAGGCGGCCGCGGCCACCGCGGTCGTCATGGACAAGGAGGCCAGCGCCGTGCAGCCGACGCCGCCGCAGCCGTTCCGCGCCGACCGGCCCTTCGTCTTCCTGATCCAGGAGGCGCGTACCGGCAGCATCCTCTTCGCCGGCCGCGTCGCCAACCCGGTCGCCGAGTAAAACATCCCCTGCCCCGGGGCCGGTTCGCGGAACCGGCCCCGGGGCGATCCTTTCTTGCCCCGAGGTGACCCATGCGACTGACTGCTGGCATGCTGCTCGCCGGCGCCGCGGCGCTGGCCCTGACCGGCCGCGGCGCCGGCCAACCGCCGGCCCAGGTCCCGCTCGTCCCGAAAGCGGTCGTGGACGGCAACACCGCCTTCGCCTTCGACCTGTACGGCCGGCTGGCGAAGCAGGACGGCAACCTGTTCTATTCGCCCTACAGCATCTCGACGGCGCTGGCGATGACCTACGCCGGCGCCCGCGGCCAGACCGAAACGGCCATGAGCCGCACGCTGCACTTCACGCTGCCCCAGGCGGAGCTGCACCCCGCCTTCGCCGGCCTGATGCGGCACGTGAATGACGACCGTAAGGACCGCAAGTTTCAGCTGGTCACGGCGAACCGGCTCTGGGGCCAACAGGGATATTCGTTCCTGAAGGACTTCCTGAAGCTGACGCACGACCAGTACGGCGCCGGCCTGGAGGAGGTCGATTACATCGCCGCCCGGGAACAGGCCCGGCAGAAGATCAACGCCTGGGTCGAGAAGCAGACCCGGGAGAAGATCAAGGACCTGGTGCCGCTCGAGGCGCTCGACGAGCAGACCCGGCTGGTGCTGACCAACGCCATTTATTTCAAGGCGTCCTGGGCCAACGCCTTCCCGGAAGGGGCGACGTTCAAGGACAAGTTCCGCCTGGCCGGCGGCGGCACGGTCGAGGCGCCGTTCATGCTCAAGACCGAGCGCCTGCCGTATTTCGACAACGACCAGTTCCAGGCGGTCCTCATCCCGTATGAGCACGGCCAGCTGTACATGACCATCCTGCTGCCGCGGCAGCCCAACGGCCTGGCGGAACTGGAAAAGCAGTTGACCGCCGCCCGCCTCAAGGAGTGGCAGGGCAAGCTGGCGCTGGCGAACGTGACGCTGACGCTGCCGAAGTTCAAGTTCACCTCGACGTTCAACCTCAAGCAGGTGCTGACCGACATGGGCATGGGCGTCGCCTTCTCGAAGGCGGCGGCCGACTTCAGCGGCATGACCGACACCAAGAAGCTCTACATTTCCGAGGTGATCCACAAGGCGTTCGTGGACGTGCATGAATCGGGCACCGAGGCGGCGGCGGCCACCGCCGTCATCATGAAAGGGAAGTCCAGGCCGCCGCAATTGCCGGAGCGCACCGTCCGCGCCGACCGGCCCTTCGTCTTCCTGATCCAGGAGGCGCGCACCGGCAGCGTCCTCTTCGCCGGTCGCGTCGCCAACCCGGTCGCCAAGTAAAATAACCCCTGTCCCCGGAGGTGATTCATGAAATTGTTTACCGGAATGCTGTTCGCGGGCGTCGCGGCGTTCGCCCTGACCGCGACCAGCGCCGGCCAGCCGCCGGCCAAGCTCTCCCCCGACACGAAGGCACTCGTGGACGACAACAACCGTTTCGCGTTCGACCTGTACGGCAAGCTCCGCGACGGCAAGGGCAACCTGTTCTATTCGCCCTCCAGCATCTCGACGGCGCTGGCCATGACCTACGCCGGCGCCCGCGGCCAGACCGCCGAGGAGATGGCCGCGACCCTGCACTTCCACCTGCCGCGCGAGCGGCTGAACGCGGCCTACGCCGACCTGCTCCGCCAGCTGAAGGGCGGCAAGGACCGCAAGGCCCGCCTCGAAGTCGCCAACCGTCTGTGGGGCCAGCAGGACTACGGCTTCCTGCCCGGCTTCCTGAAGGTGACGCAGGACGACTACGGCGCCGGCCTGAAGGAAGTCGATTTCGTCGGCCACACGGAGGAGGCGCGGAAGGAGATCAACGCCTGGGTCGAGAAGCAGACGCAGGACAAGATCAAGGAACTGATCAAGCCGGGCCTGCTGACCGTGGACACGCGGTTGGTGCTGACCAACGCCATCTACTTCAAGGCGGCGTGGCTGCGGCCGTTCGACCCGAAGGCGACGAAGAATGACACGTTCTTCGTCACGCCGAACCAGAAGGCGACCGTCAAGATGATGAGCGGAAACGTCCGCACCAACTTCCGCGACTTCGGCGACAAGGCCATCCTGGAGCTGCCTTACGAGAATCTGGAGATGTCGATGGTCGTGCTGCTGCCGAAGCAGGCGGACGGCCTGCCGGCGCTGGAGAAGGAGCTGACCGCGGCGAACCTGAAGCAGTGGCTGGCGAAGCTGAGCGATCATCGCGTGGACGTGAAGCTGCCGAAGTTCAAGTTCACCGCCGAATTTCGGCTGGATGACCAGCTCAAGGCGCTGGGCATGAAAAAGGCGTTCGGGCCGGGGGCGGACTTCAGCGGCATGACCAGCCGGGAGAAGCTGTACATTTCCGCGGTGGTTCACAAGGCGTTCGTGGACGTGAACGAGGCCGGCACCGAGGCGGCCGCCGCGACGGCGGTCATCATGGAACGGCTGTCGGCGCCGCCGCCGGGCACCTTCCGGGCCGACCACCCGTTCGTGTTCCTGATCCGCGACAACCGCACTGGCACCGTGCTGTTCGCGGGCCGCGTCGTCAACCCGGGCTGAGCGGAGCGGCTGTCTCTGCCCTGACCCCGTTTACGTTTCGCGCGGCGTGCGCGAAACGTAAACGGGGTTCTTTTGGGTTCAGGTTTCTCGATCATCGACCGCGCCAGAAAGCGATGCTGATGTGCAGGATGCTCCAGTACGCGAAGCTGGAGCGGGCGAACAACTCGCAGAACCACCCTGCCCTGCCCCAGCAGTGGACCCGCAGCGCCATCAGCAGCAGCACCGCCAGCGCCACGCCGAGGTGCAGTATCACGAAGCCGCGCGGCGTCGTCCGCAGCCATTGCCACCAGGACGGCCGCTCCACCGGCGGCCGGCCGGCCAGCTGCCGGCACACGAACACCAGCCAGGCGGTGACGTGGACCAGGATGATGAGGTTGAAGCCGACCGACCCCAGCACCGCGCCAATCATCAGCAGACCGAGGATGCCAGCGTAAACCAGCCACAACGGCCGGTGCAACCGCAGTAACTCCCCTGCCCTGCCCCTGCCCCACAGAGCCAGGCTGAGCAGTCCGCAGCTGGCGGCCGTTAGCAGGACCATCAACACCATCAGCCACACCCGCGGCGAGTCCACCAGGGCGCGCGTTCTCGCAACGGCGCTGCCGTGCAGGAGGTAGACGCCGACCAGCACCGCCGTCAGCAGCAGGGCCACCGCCACGCTCAGGCGGCCGAGCAGCCGCGCCGTCGCCGCGGGGTCGCCGGGGGCGTCGCCATACGCCTGAAATAGCCGGGCCTGGTCGCGGACCTCGTGAATCAGGAAATAGGCGTAGAACAGCAGCAGCAGCAGAGGATTGCGCAGGCCGCCGAGCCGGGCCAGCAGCACGCACAGGGTCACGCCCAGGGTGGTCCAGCCGGCACAGCGCCAGCGCCGCGGGGCGGCGCAGCTGCGGTGAGGTGAGCAGGAATAACCAGCCGACCAGGAAATGCGCCAGGCCGAGCGCCCGCATCATCACGTCGCTGGGGTTTTCCAGGAAGCGGCGCGGGCTGCGCAGCAGGCCGGTTTCGACGGCGTAACCGAGGCAGCCCAGCGCGAGCGCCGCGGCGGCGACCAGGACGGCCCGGCCGAACTGGCGCACCGTCGTCGAGGACCACGCGGGCCGTGCGGCCGCCGACAGCGCGACGCTTGCCATGATGGCGGGCCTCCCTGCCCTGCCGAGGAGGACGGACCACTCCCGAAGTCGGCGGATTATACGCCAGGGGCGCCGCGGACAAAAGAGAGGATAGATTGTGAGGCAAGCGGCGCGGCGTCAGTCCGCCGGTGCGGACCAGCACCGGCGGGCTGACGCCGCGCCGCTCGCCAAAGCCGACTCATTGTCGAGGTCTTCTACCGAGCACATCGCGCTTGCTTTCGACGTTTCTCCACTCGATACTACTTCCAGGGCTGACCCCCTCGCCCCACTTTCCCAAATCACCGCAGGAGAAGCCATCCCGTGAACGAACAATCTTCCCCCGGCACCCCCGCCCGTTGCGCCGCGGCGTTGACCGCGCTGCTGGGCCTGTTCACCGCGTCGCCGCTGGAGGCCCAGACCGGCTATCAGAAACCGCCGAAGGAAATCCTGGACGCGCTCAAGGCCCCGCCGACGCCGCAGGTGTCGGTCAGCCCGGACGCCGAGCACGCGCTGCTGATGCAAGGCGAGACCGCCCCGGGCATCGCCGAGGTGGCCCAGCCGATGCTGCGCCTGGCGGGCCTGCGGATCAACCCGGCGACCAACGGTCCACACCTGCCGCCGCGCATCCAGGGCCTGACGCTGGTGCGTCTGCCGGGGGGCGAGCACGTCCCGGTGAAGGGTCTGCCGGAGCAGGCCAACCTGAACGCGGCGCTGTGGTCGTTCGACGGCAAGCGCTTCGCCTTCACGCACACCACCAGGACCGGCATCGAACTGTGGGTCGGCGACGCGGCCACGGCCCAGGCACGGCGGTTGCCAGGCGTGACGCTGAACGCGGTCTACGGGCCGACGGTGCAGTGGCTGCAGGATGGCAAGACGCTGCTCTGCCTGGTGGTGCCCGTCGCGCGCGGCCCCGCCCCAGCCGTCCCCATGGTTCCGACCGGCCCGACCATCCAGGAGAGTTACGGCAAGGTCTCCCCGGCATGGACCTATCAGGATTTGCTGCGAAACGCCCACGATGCGGCCCTGTTTGACTATTACGCCACCGCCCAGCTGGCCCGCGTGGACACGGCCACCGGGAGGCGAACCGCCGTCGGCAAGCCCGCCATTTTTGGCACGGTGACCCCGTCGCCGGACGGTAAATTGCTGCTCGTTAGTCGGGTAGTGCGGCCCTACTCTTACCTGCTGCCTGTCACCTCCTTCGCGCGTGAAATCGAGGTGTGGGACCAGAACAGCAAGAAGGTGCATACGGTGGCCAGCCTGCCGCTGGCGGACCAGGTGCCGATCGAGGGAGTGCCGACAGGACCGCGGCAGGTCCACTGGCGGCCGACGGCACCGGCGACGCTGATCTGGGCTGAGGCGCTGGACGGCGGCGACCCGAAAAAGAAGGTGGCGCACCGCGACCGCTTGCTGGCGCTGGCGGCGCCGTTCACGGGCAAGCCGACGGCCTGGCACAAGACGGTGCAGCGCTTCCTGGGCGTCACCTGGGGCGAGCCGGACCTGGCACTGATCCAGGATTACGACCGGAATAAGCGCTGGTCCCGGACGGTGCTGGTCAACGCCGACAACCCGGCGAAGAAACCGCGTGAAGTCTGGAGTTTGTCGAATCAGGACCGCTACAAGCACCCGGGAGCGCCGGTGCTGCGCACGCTGCCGAACGGTCACCGCATCCTGCAACAACACAACGGCAACATCTTCCTGATCGGCCAGGGGGCCTCGCCCAGGGGGGATCTGCCGTTTCTGGACCGCATGAACCTGACCACGTTGAAGACGGAGCGCTATTCCGCAGCGCGGAGAAAACCTACGAGGCGGTGCTGGCCGTGCTGGCGCCGGACGGCTCCCGAGTGCTGACGCGCTTCGAGACGCCGACGGACCCGCCGAACTATTTCACGCGCGCGCTGCCGGACGGCAAGAAAGGCCGGCTGACCGACTTCGCCGACCCGGCCCCGCAACTGCGCGGCATTCAGAGCCGGCTGGTCACGTACAAGCGCGCCGACGGCGTCCCGCTGTCATTCACACTGTACCTGCCGCCGGGCTACCAGGAAGGCCAGCGGCTGCCGGCGGTGCTCTGGGCGTACCCGCGGGAATACCTGGACGCCAGCACTGCCGGCCAGGTCAGCGGCTCGCCGTACCACTTCACGACCCTGCGCGGCCCAACGCACCTGTTTTTCCTGTTGCGCGGCTACGTCGTCCTGGACGGCGCCACCATGCCGGTCATCGGCAACCCGGAAACGGTCAACAACACCTACGTCGAGCAAATCGTCTCCAGCGCCAGGGCGGCCATCGACAAGGCGGACGAGCTGGGTGTGATCGACCGCCAGCGTGTGGGCGTCGGCGGCCACAGTTATGGGGCGTTCATGACGGCGAACCTGCTGGCCCACTCGAACCTGTTCCGGGCCGGCATCGCTCGCAGCGGCGCCTACAACCGCACGTTGACGCCGTTCGGCTTCCAGAGCGAGCGCCGCACGTTCTGGGAAGCGCCGGAGCTGTACTTCAAGGTGTCGCCGTTCATGCACGCCCACAAGATCAAGTCGCCGATCCTGCTGATTCACGGCGAGCAGGACAACAACTCCGGCACGTTCCCGATTCAGAGCGAGCGGCTGTACATGGCCATCAAGGGCAACGGCGGCGACGTCCGCTACGTGACGCTGCCGCACGAGTCGCACGGCTACCTGGCGCGCGAGTCCGTCGAGCACACGCTGTACGAGATGCTGACGTGGTTTGATCGGTTCGTGAAGCACACGCCCGGCGCCCGGAAGAACGGCAAGCCCGGCCCGGAATGACAGAACCGGAACCGGTCCCTGTGAAAAGGCAACGCCTGCGCCGGCCGTGGCGGACGCTCAACGTTCCACGAGGCCGCTGTCATCGGTTCGCGGATTGCTGAAGGGAACTCTGTGTGGGATAACAACAGGGGGTGCTTTCCGTCCCGGGTTCCGGGGAGGTCGTTCTGATGACAAACAACGTGAAGCGTTTCTGGATGGTTATGGTGGGGGCGTTGCTGTGCCTGACCCTGGCCACCGCGGCGGATCTGGGCGCGATCCGCGGCGCACAGGAGCCCGGCCAAGAAAAAGATAAACCCGACCAGGGCGACAAGGGCAAGAAAAAGGACGAAAAGAAGAAACCGCGGGAAATCTACGGCACCATCGATTTGCGTGATGGTTCGACGATCCAGTGCCAGTTTCTGACGCCCAAGGAGATCACCCTCCAACTGGAGGATCTGGGCATGGTGACGGTGCCCCTCGCTCAAATCCGGTTCGTGGAAAGTGAGTCCGCCCAGAACCGTGTCTCCACCTTCGGTCTGGACCTGTTCGTCGGCACGATCACCACGCCGGAGTTCAAGGTGCGACTGCTGAACACCAAACAGGAGGTGACCGTCAAGCGCGAACGCATCAAGCGCATGAACTTCCCCGATGCGCCGCAGCCGATGGAGTCGCTGTTCTCCGAAGCAAAACCGTTACCGATACCGAAAGACAAGAAGGACAAGAAGGACAAGAAGGGCAAGTCAAAACCCGAAATGTGAGCCCGTTTGGCAGGTCGTTTTCGTTCGTAGTTTCGCCTTCAGGCGGTCTTCGCTCAAGACCGCCTGAAGGCGGAACTACGAACGAACCCCTCAGCCCAGGTCGCGGCCGAGCGCCCGGGCCACCTGGCGGCACTCCTGCATCAGCTGGCGGAAGGCCGCGGGCGTCAGCGCCTGGAAGCCGTCGCTGAGCGCCTTGCCCGGGTCGGGGTGGACCTCCACGATCAGCCCGTCCGCGCCCGCGGCCACCGCGGCGCGGGCCATCGGCACCACCAGGTTCGCCTTGCCGGTGCCGTGGCTCGGGTCCACCATCACCGGCAGGTGCGTGGTCTGCTGCAGGTGCGGCACCGTCGCCAGCGGCAGCGTGAAGCGCGTGTGGTCCTCGAACGTGCGGATGCCGCGCTCGCACAGGATCACCTGCGCGTTGCCCGTTTTGAGGATGTACTCCGCCGCCAGCAGGAACTCGTCCATCGTGGCGCTGGGGCCGCGCTTGAGCAGCACCGGCAGCTTGCTTTCGCCGACCGCCTCCAGCAGCGGATAGTTCTGCATGTTCCGCGCCCCTACCTGGAGCACGTCCGCGTAGTTGCCGACCAGCGCCACCTGCTCCGGCGCCATCACCTCCGTCACGACCGCCAGCCCCGTCTCCTCGCGGGCCAGGGCCAGCAGCTCCAGGCCCTTTTCCTTCATGCCCTGAAAACTGTACGGGCTGGTGCGCGGCTTGAACGCGCCGCCGCGCAGGCCGGTCGCGCCCGCCTCCTTGACAAGGTGCGCGATTTCGAGGATTTGCGCCCGACTCTCGACCGAACACGGGCCGGCGATGACGCCGATGACCTTGCCGCCGACCTGGAGCCGGCGGGCACTGACGCAGGTGCGCTCCTTCTTGACCTCGGTGCTCGCCATCTTGTACGGGGCCAGGATCGGAACCACTTTCTCCACCCCTTCCAGTGTCTCGAGCGCCTGCTTGGCGCCGTCGCGCTTCTCGCCGAGGGCCGCCACCACCGTGCGCTCGGTGCCGACGATCACCTGGCTGTTCAGTCCGAGTTGCCGGATGCGCTCGACCACGTCGTCGAGCAGGCGCTGCGCCGCGCCCGGTTTCATGACCACGATCATTGGGAAACTCCCTGGGGTACTGGTTACGGAACCTGCGCTCTTCCCTGCGACCCTGCCGGCGTTTCCCTCCGCCAGAAGAACCGTCCTGCCGTGAGGTCGCACAACTGCCGTACCGGCAAGCGGCCCGCTTGCCGGTTGTCGTCGGCAAGCGGGCCGCTTGCCGGTACGGGGCACACAAACGCAAACGGCCCTGAAACCCGTGTTGGGTTTCAGGGCCGTGAGTGTTTCAAGAGCAAACCCGGAACCACCTCACATCCTGACACCCAGGAGAGGGGTAAAGTAAAACCAGAACCGGGAAACCAAGCTCTGCATCGTCAATCCGGGTTGGAAAAGAGGCCCCGCGGTGAGATAGACACCGCGGGGCCTTACGAACAAATTACGGCTGCACCGACGGCAGCCCGTCGGCGGCGTCAGCTCAGCCGCACCTGGTTACCACTACACACGGGACCACCTCCTTCCGCTAGACACTCCCCAGCCCCGGGCGGATACCAGCACACACGGGGGTGGGCTCTAGCCCGTCACGCCACGGTAGCGCGACCCGATCAAACAAAGAGATCATACACACGACCGAAAACCGGGGCAAGCGGTTCGCGCCTTTTTCTCGATTTCCCGCCCGGCGCCGCGGCCGCACAATCTCTATAATGCCGGCATGTATGTATTGCTGTTTGACATCGACGGCACCCTGCTGAACAGCGGCGGCGCCGGAAAGTCCGCCATCGAGGAAGCGCTGGCGGTCCAGTTCGGCGTCGCGGTTACCGCTCAGGTAACCTACAGCGGCCGTACCGACCGCGCCATCGGCCGCGACCTGCTGCGGCTGCACGGCATCGCCGAGACGGCCGAGAACTGGCAGCGGCTGCTGACCGGCTACCTGGAGCGCCTGCCGGCGGCCCTGGCGCGACACCGCGGCCAGGTGTTGCCGGGCATCGCGGAACTGATCGGACAGCTGGAGGCGCGGACGGACGCGGTGCTGGGGCTGCTGACCGGCAACGTCCACGCCGGGGCACGGCTGAAGCTCGGCCATTTCGGCCTGTTCGAGCAGTTCGCGTTCGGCGGCTTCGGCGACCACCATTACGACCGCGACGAGGTGGCGCACCTGGCCCTGGCGGCGGCGCGGGCGCATCTGAAGCGTGAGGTTGCCGCGGAGCGGGTGTGGGTGATCGGCGACACGCCGCTGGACGTGCGCTGTGCGCGGGCCATCGGGGCGCGGGCCGTGGCGGTGGCGACCGGCTGGCATTCGCTGGGGGAGTTGGCGGCGGTGGGGCCGGACGTGCTGGTGGCGGATTTGTCGGACCCGCTGCCGCTGCTGGAGCGGTTGACCTGAGAAGGAGAGTCGGCCATGCACACCTGGCAAGTCGGTGTTGTCGGCGGGTTGGTGGTCGTTGCTCAGCTGCTCGCCCAGCCAGGGGCCGCCCCCGGCCAGGAAAAGGAGAACGTGTTCAAGGCGGACGTGGTCGTCTACGGCGGCACGCCGGGCGGCATCATCGCCGCCGTGACGGTGGCACGCGAGGGCAAGCGCGTCGTGCTGCTGGAGCCGGGTAAGCACCTCGGCGGCATGCTCACCGGCGGCCTGTGCGCCACCGACACGGGTAACCGCGCCACCATCGGCGGTTACTCCCGCAAGTTCTTCAACCGCGTCCGTGCCTACTACGTCAAGAAGTACGGCGCGAAGTCCGAGCAGGTGCGCGACTGCTCCGACGGCTTTCGGCCCGAGCCGCACGTCGCCGCCATCATCTTCAAGGAGATGCTGGCCGAGGCGAAGGTCACGGTGCATTATGATTCCCCGCTCGCGGCCGTGGGGTTTGAAAACAAGATCCCCCGCATATTAAACATCGGGACCCGTGAGAAAATCTATTTCGCCAAGGTCTTCATTGATGCGACCTATGAGGGTGATTTGCTCGCGCTGGCCGGCGTCAAATACGCCGCGGGCCGAGAGGGCCGAGAACAATACAACGAGTCGCTGGCCGGCGTTCAGGAATTCAGCAAGTTCCACCAGTTCTCCGTCAAGGTGTCGCCCTACGACGACAACAAAAAGTTGCTTCCGTTGGTGCAACCGTGGCCCTACGGCAAGCCGGGCGAAGGCGACAAGAAAGTGCAGGCGTACAACTTCCGCCTGTGCCTGACGCGGAACCCCGACCTGCGGATGCCCTGGCCCAAACCCAACAAATACGATCCGAAGCGCTTTGAATTGCTGGCCCGCTATCTGGAGAAGAACCCCACGGTCAAGTTCGGTCAATTGTGCAACCCCGTCAAGTTGCCCAACGGCAAGACCGACACGAATAACAATGGCCCCATTTCCACGGACCACATCGGCGCCAACTACGATTATCCGGACGGCGATGTCAAGACTCGCAAGCGCATCCATGACGATCACGTCGAGTACACCAAGGGCTTCTTCTACTTCCTCGCCACCGACCCGCGCGTGCCCAAAAAGTTGCAAGCGGAGGTCAACAGCTGGGGCCCGTCAAAGGGCGAGCACGTGGACAACGACGGCTGGCCGCACCAGCTCTACATCCGCGAAACGCGGCGCATGATCGGCGCCTACGTGATGACGCAAAGCGATTTGCTGGTCAATCGCACCAAACCCGATTCCGTTGGCCTGGGCTCTTACAACGCCGACTCGCATCACGTGCAGCGCGTCGTCAAGGACGGCTTCGTCATCAACGAGGGTGATTTCCAGGTCGGCGTGAAGCCGTATGCCATCCCCTACCGCAGCCTGATCCCGAAGGAAACGGAGTGTACCAATCTGCTGGTGCCGGTGTGCGTGTCCACGTCGCACGTGGCCTACGGGACCGTGCGCATGGAGCCGGTGTTCATGATTCTCGGCCAGGCGGCCGGCAACGCCGCGGTGCTCGCCATCGACGGCGGCAGCAGCGTGCAGAAAGTTTTGATAGAGAAATTGCAGGCGAAACTGAAGGTTCAGAAAGCAGTGCTGTCACCGGAGGGCCTGACGCCGAAAAGCCCGCTCAGCCTGGACCCCGCGAAGTTGCCGGGCATTGTCGTCGATGACACGCAGGCGAAAAAGACCGGCACCTGGCACGAGTCCAAGTCGGTCGGCCCGTTTGTGGGCGCCGGCTACCTGCACGACAACAACGAGAACCAGGGCAAATGCAGCATCCGCTTCACACCGAACCTGCCCGCCGCAGGCAAGTATGAGGTGCGCGTGTTCTACACCGCCAACCCCAACCGCGCCACCCGCGTCCCGGTGAAAGTCTTCAGTGACGAAGGCTCGCTCTACGACCAGATCAATCAGCGGCAGCCGCTGAAGAACAACGAGGGCCGCAGCCTGGGTGTGTTCGAGTTTGTCGCTGGAATGAAGGGCTACGTGGAAATCCGCAATGACGGTGCCAACGGCTTTGTTGTCGCCGACGCGGTGCAATTTATTCCGCAAAAGTAACGGCGTTACGGCATCACAGCGCCTTATTTTGCTTGACGGCGATTGCCGGTAGTGTTCAACTGTCTAAACGTTCGCCACCGTTCACCCACGTTCAACGAAGAGAGCCCACCATGCCCGTCATCAATTGCCCCAACGGCCACTCCATCCGGGTCGGCGACCAGCACGTCGGTCAGCTGGTCAAATGCCCCACCTGTCAGGCGTCGTTTGTCGCCAACGGCAACGGCCAGGGTGGCGAATTCGCCGAGTTGAGCGGCGGCGGCAGTACGGCCACACCCCGCGGCGGCAAGGCCGTGGCTGGGTTGTCAGGCCTCGTCGGGATGGTCAACTCGTTCGTCGGCAAACCGCTGCTGTTCGTGGGGCTGTTCCTCGTGGTCCTCGGCCGCGGCTGTGACGCGACCAGCATGCGGGCGGCCTCGCGGAGTGAGGCGCAGTATCGCCAGCTCCGGGTGCCGTTCCAGATGGAATGGGACACCAAACTGGCGACCGCCCAGCAGAACATCGAGAAGAAAAACCGGCAGATGCACGAGTTGAATGCGAACCGCTTCAAGAAGGACGCCGGGGACCCCGCGGAACTCCAGAAGCGGTCGGAAAAGCTGAATGAGGAAATGACCGCCCTGAACAAGGAGCAGACCAAGCTGCGCGAGGATTATCAGACGGCGCTGTTCGATAAAGAGCACGGCGACTGGAAGCCGACGCACGAGGCGGCGCTGAGCGCCGTGAACCACCACCGCATGTGGGGCTACTGGTTCGAGATGGTGTTCATCTTCGGCACCATGGTGCTGCTGGCCGGCATCCTGACGCTGGCCTTCACCGGCCAGGGGGCCGAGCGCTGGGTCGCCTACATCATGATCGCCATCATCACCTTCAGTATCTACGTCGGCGGCGCCGCCTGGATCGAATCGATCGTTACCTCCACCACCAGTAATATCCCCGGCTCCGGAGGCGGCGGCGGCCCACTTGGGGGGCCGCGCTTCGAGGAGAAGGGTCCGCGCTTCCCCTGATGCACCCCGGCCGCCGGCGCGGCGCCGACGGCCCGCCCGCACCACGACCCGAGGGCACCATGTCCGCCGATGACTTTTCACGCCGCGACTTCCTCGCCACGAGCGCCGCCGGCCTCACTTTAGCCCCGGCCCGGGCGGGCGACGACAAACAACCCCGGCCGCGCAGCTCACCGCCGCCACGGCCCGCCAAGGCCAAGCGCCGCCTCGCCGTGGTCACGACGGCGTACCACTACCTGTCGCATGCGTACCACATCTGCGGCCGTTTCCTGCACGGCTACCTGCGCAACGGCCAGATGCACTACCCGGACTGGCAGATCGCCGGCATGTACGTCGATCAGCCGAAGCACGCCGGCGACCTGAGCGCGGAGCTGGCGCAGCGGCACGGCTTCACGCGCTACGGCACCGTGGCCGGGGCGCTGACGCTCGGCGGCGACAAACTGGCCGTGGATGGCGTGCTGCTGATCGGCGAGCACGGCAACTATCCGTACAACGACCGCGGCCAGAAACTGTACCCGCGCTACGAACTCTTCCAGCGCATCGTCGAGGTCTTCGAGAAGTCCAAGCGGACTGTCCCTGTCTTCAACGACAAGCATTTCTCCTACAGCCGCAAGCACGCCTTCGCAATGACGGCGACCGCCCGCAAGCTCGGCATCCCGCTGTACGCCGGCAGCAGCCTACCGGTCACCTGGCGGCGGCCGGAGTTGGAACTGCCGCTGAACGTGCGCCTCACCGACGCCCTGGTGGCGTCGCGCGGCGAGCTGGAGATTTACGGCTTCCACGCGCTGGAGGCGCTGCAGTGCATGGTCGAGCGGCGGCGGAACGGCCAGCAGGGCGTGACTGCCGTGCGCTGCCTGGAGGGTGACGCGGTGTGGAAGGCGGGCGACGCGGGCGTCTGGTCGTGGGAGCTGCTGGAGCACGCGCTGGGGCGCACGCCGTCGCTGAACGTCGGCGACGTGCGCGACAACTGCCGCCATTACAGGCCGCCAGCCGGCCGGCCGACGTTCCCGCGCGCCCCGGTCGCGTTCGTGGTCGAGTACCGCGACGGCCTGCGGGCGACGGCGCTGCTGCTCAACGGCCACCTCGACGACACCTGCTTCGCGGCCCGCATCGCGGGTGAGAAGCGGCCGGTTTCGACGCAGTTTTATCTGCCGCCGCCTCCCGGAGCGTCGTTCCTGCAGGCGCTGGCGATGAAGATCGAGGGCTTCCTGGCGAGCGGGCGGCCGCCCTACCCCGTTGAGCGCACGCTGCTGACCAACGGCATTCTCGACGCGTCGCTGGAGTCGCGCGTCAAGGGCCAGCAGCGACTGCTGACACCGGAGCTGGACGTGTCGTATGACCCGCCGAAGGACTCGGGGTTCATGCGCGGGGACGCGACCAACCCAGCGTAAACGGCACTCGAGGTGGTTCGGATCGTGGTGCAGGCGTCGCGCCCGCGGACCCTCCACGCAGGCGCGACGCCTGCACCACGGCAATGCCAGGCGTTGCCGGGTGGCGCAAGGACGCCAAGAACGCCAAGAACGCCAACTTTTTCACACGTCAAGAATGGGCGCCCTGGCTCCGGACTGGTGGCACGGCGCGACCACCAGCGGCGGCGGTTGCCACAGCAAGGGGGCCAAGGGGGCCAAGGGGGCCAACTTTTTCACACGTCGAGATTCGGCGCCAGTGCGCCGTTATATTGGCGCTGGCGGCGTGCCTTCCGGGATGAGAAAATCGACGGTCACAGGCAATCCATCCGCGCCGGGAACGAATGGCTGAATGTGCTCCCCTGAATCACCACGGAGATCTCCCCCATGACCTGGACGTTCCAAACATTTCTCTCCAAATGGAAACCAACTGCCCGGTTCGTCGTCGCCTGTCTGCTCAAAGCCGCGGGCGGCGCAGCAGCGGCAACCGATCCTGCCAACGTGCAGCTTTACCAGTGCCTGACCGCCAGCAGCGAACAGGCGGCGGAACACCTCTTCGACACACTGGCCGTGGAGCAACAGCGGGAAGTCGAAGACTGCTTCACGCGACTGCGACCATACCTCGACCAGCACGCCGCGTTGATCCGCCGGCTGGAAGCGCTCGCCGAGCAACAGGAAGGCCAAATCCTCTCCGTCGAATCACTGAGCGAGTTGATCCGCAGCCGGCTGCCGGCAGACCTGAAGCCGGCGTTGCACTGCTGCCTGGATCAACTGGGCGGTATCCAGAAGCAACTGCGCGAGATCAAGGGCATCCTCAACAAGTTCAAGCCGGGTGTCTCCTACGAGAATGAGGAGGAACGCGCCATCCTGCGGCAACTGCGCGAGAAGTTCCGCAGCCTGCCTCCCGAGCAACAAAAGGCCGCCAACTGGTCCGAGATGGCCGACCGTCTCTTTGATGCCGGCCTGTTCGACCTGGCGCGCGAAGAGCACGAGAACGCCGCCAGGGCTGCCGAACAGGAGCACAACCGGGCACTGGCGGCGGCGGAGCATTTCAAGGCGTACCGCGCCGCTTGCGAGAAGGAGCGATGGCCGGCAGCGCTGGCGTCGTTGCGGCAGGCGGTCGAGTTGAACCCGCAGCTGGCGCCGTTCGACTGGGAGCAATACGAGTTGTTAGACATCCTGGGAGCGGGTGGTTTCGGCACCGTGTTCCGCTGCCGGGACCGGCACCTGGACAAAGAGGTCGCCATCAAGGCCATTCACACGGGTGAGTTGGCCCGCGGGGTTCAGGAGGTGTTCAAGGAAGCGGCCATCCTCACGAAGTTGAAGCACCCGGCCATCATCGCCGTCCAGGGGGCCCACTTCGCCGATGCGTCCAAACAGCGGCCCTACATCGTCATGGACTATTTTCCGAGCCAGAGCTTGGCAACGCGCTTGAAGCAGCACGGGCCGTTGCCCGTGGCAGAGTTCATGCGCGTCGTCCGGCCGGTTGCGGAGGCGTTGCGGGCCGCCCACCAGGCCAAACCCCATCCCGTTTACCACCGCGATGTCAAGCCGGACAATTTGTTGCTGGGAGAGGCAGGGCAAATCAAGGTGATCGACTACGGCCTGGCCGTGCGCGTGGCCGCGGCCCACAATAGCGTCTCGCGACCGGCGGAGCGCCGCACGGTGCGGGACCAGTGCTACGCCGGCACCCTCGAATACGCGCCCCCTGAGCAGAAGGGGGAACTGAGCCAACCGGTGGGGCCCTACTCGGACATTTACGCCTTCGGCCGCACGTGCTGCAAGCTACTGTTTGGCGTCCCCACCCTCCACCGCCATCCCACCGACCCCAAACCCCACCACTACAACCGCACGGTGGATCCCCTTCCTCAAGCCCTGGTGGACCTGCTGGAACGCTGTGGGCAACATAAAGTGGAAGACCGGCCGCAGGATTTTCAGGACGTGCTGGACGTGCTGGACGCCATCGCTCACGAACTGGACCTCCAGCAACAGCGGCAGCGCGAGCATGAGGAAGAAGCCCGGCGGCGCGAAACTGCCGCGGTTCGCCAGCGCGCGGAGGCAGAGGAGCGTCAGCGCCTGATACTGTTGCAACAGGAAGGCGAAAAGAAACTGGCCGAACTGCACCGCACCACCCTGGACGAGACGCGGGGCAAGCATTATGCGAATGACGCGGGGTTGCGCGAGTATTACCACATCACGGCGGAGCGAGCCGAACACATTCGGAACAATGTGTGCGACCTGTGGTTGAAGGCCAATCCGCCCAGGAAGGAACGCCCGGCGGGCGAATTGTTCACCAACAGTCTCGGCATGAAGTTCGCCTGGATCCCACCGGGCACGTTCCTCATGGGCAGCCCGCCAAACGAACCCGGCCATCAGCCCAACGAATGCCAGCACCCCGTCACCTTGACCCGCGGCTTTTACATGGGCATCTTTCCGGTGACCCAGGACCAGTGGCGCGCGGTAACGGGCAAAGCGACGTCGCACTTCCGGGGCGACGCCTTGCTGGGCGGCCTGCAAATGACCCGGGCGCTCCTGTCCGCGGTGGAGAGCGAATTGCCGGTTCACCTCCGGGGTAACCGACTGCCGGTGGAGCAGCTGTCGTGGGAGGATTGCCAGTCCTTCTTGAGGGAACTGAGCCGCCGGGACGGCCGGACCTACTGGCTGCCCACCGAGGCCCAGTGGGAGTATGCCTGCCGCGCGGGCACGACCACCGCGTATGCGTTCGGGGCCAACCTGACCCCGCAACGGGCTAACTTCAATGGCGGCCAGACGACCGCCGTCGGCTCGTATGCTCCCAACGCATGGGGGTTGTACGACATGCACGGCAACGTCTGGGAGTGGTGCGCCGACTTCTTTGCTGAGGATTACTACCTGAAAAGCCCGCAGGTGGACCCGGTCAACCTGGAGGACACCGGGAAGCGGTCGATTCGTGGCGGCGCCTGGATGTCAACGGACTGTCGCAGCGCCGTCCGGCAGGGGTGGAAGCCAACCTTTATCTATAAGGATCTCGGCGTGCGCGTGTGTTTCTTTCCGGAATGAGTGCCGAATCGAGAGGCGTAGCCGCCAACAAATCGCGCAGCCAGTGGGTCCGGGAGGAGATACCGGTCATTTTAGAGCGGTTCGCAGTTGGGTGTAGCGGAAGTCGCCAGACTTCCGTCCGGTGCTGCTCGGAAGTCTGGCGACTTCCGCTACACCCATTCGCAATCTGCAATAGTCTCGTTCGACGCCACCCGAAGATGGGCCTACTGGCTCTCCATCCAGCAGTATTTCAAAGGGAAGACTGCTCGGAAGCCGAAGAAGAGCGCGAAGAGTGTTCGCATCCGCGTGCCAAAACGCCAGCCGGTGACCCGGCGGGCCATCGCAATCATGCGCGCGCTGATGTTGGCGGCACTCCAGTAAGCTTGAGGAGCAGACGATGAAACGCGCGGACGTTACCTACGGCCAAATGGACCGAGTGCTCCGCGCGCTCGGTTTCTCCTGCACGCCCTCCAAGAAGGAGCCTCCCGGCCGCTTTTACGAGCATAAGGAATCCGGGGCGAAGATTGTGTTGCCCACATTTCCGGACAACGCGCGCGTCTACGAGCACCATCTGCTCACCGTTCGCATCACCCTGGACAACTTCGGCATCGCGGACCCCACGACGTTCGACGCCAAACTGCAGAAGGCCGGTTAATGTCGTGCGGTTTGGCGGCGAACAAGCGGCGGAGCGCCCGCGCCAGGGTTGAGGTGACCACACTCGGAGAACCAGGAGGGATTCATGACGCCCACACCCATCGCGATTGGGCTCATACTCTGTGACCGCGTCATCGTGGACAAGGACACCTATTGTCCCTCGGCCATCGGCATCTTCACCGGCCTGGCCGTCGAACACTTCCCGTCCGACCCCCAGCGCTTTTCGGTCTTCGCGGTGCTGACCGACGCGAAGGGCGAAGGCCGGGGGAGGTTGGTGGTGTACCGCCTGGACGATCACTGGCAGCGTCAGGAGGAAATCTACAGCACCGAGAACACGATCCGTTTCCCGGATCGCTTCACCGTGGTAAACTTCAACCAGAGGGTGCGAAGCATTCGCTTCGCAATCGCCGGTTATTACGAAGCTGTCTTGTTCATTGACGGCGACGAGGTTGCTCACCGGCGCATAAAAGTCTACCAATCTGCTCCCGGCACCGTTCTTTGAGAGGAATACGCCATGCACGACCCCTCGGATCCCACGAACAAATATCCGACCCGCGAGGACCTCTACGGTTATTACGTCGAGGCGAACGAAAACGAAACCACGCGCGTCAACTGCACAATGCCCGCCGGGCAACCGATGCCTGCGAATCAGCCGCCACCGAGCCGTGAAGATCTGTACGGCATCACGATCACCGTGACGGACACGCCGGACCCGGAACAACCGAAGCCCTCGGAGGGGTGAGAACGACCGTGGTGTTTTCCAGGGGCAACGGCTTCTGCCCGCGCCAGCTCGCCAACCACTGGCAAAGCGCGTGACAACCGACGCCCGCACAAACGCACAGCAGCGGCGTGTAAATCACCCGAAACCGCGGACTCGCCTCGCTGCCGCCCGTCAGCAGCAGCACGTACAGCGCCGGCAGCCCCAGCGCCAGCAGCAACCGCCGCTGCCGCCGCCACAGACTGACCACGCCGAGCCCCAGCAAAACGAGGAGCCCCCCCTGCCCTGCCAGCGCCTGGTAGCGCAACACTTCCGGCAACGGGCTGGCGTGGGCGGCGCTCGCGGCGCGGATGCCGTCGTCGGTCAGTTTCTCATGCGGCCCTGCGGCCAATCGACCATAAGCCATCCGCGAGAACAGGTCGCGCTCCGGCCCGGTCAGTTCCAGGAGCATCCCCTGCGCGTGCAGCCGGGCGTAGAGCACCGGATGTTGCAGCAGGATTTCGCCGCCCTTGCGCTCCCAGGCCCGCCAGCGCTGGGCGGCCGTCGCGTCGGCGGGCAACTCGGCGTCACACTCCCGCGTCAGGCGGTCGCGCTCCACCTCGCGCGTGGTGCCGTTCAGCGCGGCGCACACACTGGCGGCCTTGTACTTCATCAGGTTAATGGCACCGACACAGGTGTAATTGGCGTAACCCGTCGCCGCGTAATTCCGCGCCACCCATGCAACCGCCGGCAGCAGCGCCAGCAGCATGACCGCGGCCGTCCGCAACCGCTCCACACCGCGACCGCGGCCCCACAGCAGCAGCACCAGCGCCACGACCACCGGCATGAGCAGCAGCAGCGGGTGAACCAGCAGGCCCACCGCCAGTAGCGCCGTCGTTAGCCACAGGAATTTCCGCTGACCCGTTTGCAGGTAACGCGCCACCGCCGCCAGGGCCGCCGTAACGAACAGGGCCGAATACACCTCCGAGAGCAGCAGATTCGTGTAATACGTGGTCACCGGCTCCAGCGCCAGCAGTCCCGCAGCGGCCAGGGCCGTCGGGACGTTCGCGCCCAGCACGCGCGCCAGCCAGAACGTCAGCGCCACCGTCAGCAAGGCGACGATGTGTTGCAAAACAATCGCCGCCTGCACCGCGTCGCCGGTCAAGGAATACAGCCCCGCGAGCAGCACCGGCAAGCCCGGCGGCCGGTAGACGTTGGGCAGGTACGGCGGCTCCGCTGCCGCGCTGTAGCCGTGGCCAGCGTGCAGGTTGACGGCCAGCTGGTGATAGCCCCACGAGTCGTACTCCAGGAACACCAGCGGTCGCTGCCAGTTCAGCACCAGCGGCAACAACCGCAGCAGCACCGCGACCAGCAGCAGCAAAAACAGCAGCCATCCGTTGCGTTTGTTCATGCGCTCGCAAGCTCGATAGTGGGACCACCGCCGCGTCCTGGCGCGACCCCCGGCTGCGCCGCCAGACCACCGCCAGAACAGGTTGACGAAGGACAGCACTTCAATCTCGGTTCCTCAGGAGTAAAGGAAGGTATTTGGATCGATCCGGATTTGCAAGCCGAGTTTGCCAATCCTGCCGTTGGAATCAGTGTTCCAGCGGGCTTCGGATGCGCCTTCCGAAGTCTCACGACTTCGGCTACAAAGACCACTACACCCCGCAAGGTCCGCGAACTGGTCGGAGGGCTTCATGAACGACATCCTGGCCGTGGTGGAGACGGGCATTTACGCGGACGATCTGGACCAGGCGGCACACTTTTACCGTGACGTGCTTGGGCTGCCGCTGATCGCCCACGAGGCGGGGCGGCACGTGTTCTTCCGCGTCGGCGCTGCCAGCATGTTGCTGGTGTTCGCGCCGGCAAGCACGCTGAAGGGCGACCACCTGCCGGCGCATGGGCGCGCGGGCCAGGGCACTTCGCCCTCGGCATCCCGGCGGATGCGCTGGATTACTGGCGGCAGCGCTTGCGGGCGCACGGCGTCGCCATCGAGCAGGAGGTGGCGTGGCCGCGCGGCGGTCATTCGCTGTACTTCCGCGACCCGGCGGGCAACGCGGTGGAATTGCTGACGCCCGGGCTGTGGGGGTTGCCCTCGGGATGGTGACCGTCCGCCAACTCCGCTTCAGGCTGCTCGGGCGCGACCCAGCGATTGGTAGGCCATGATAAACAGGATCAACATAATACCGTCCACGATGGCGAACGGCTTGAACAACAGCGGCAGGTCGGTGGTGACCCAGTAATAGCCGACGAGGCCGGTGTAGCTCAGTTTCAGCAGCACGCCAAAGGGAATGAGGTTGCGGTTGGACCGCGGCGCGGCCGCAACCGTGAGGAACATGACCCCGAAGATGACCAGCAGCAGGGCGCCAAACTCAATGTAGCCCCAGTGATTCGGAAAGGGGACGCCGGCTTCCTCGAACAGCTGCGGCCCCCAGCCGAGAAAGACCACGCCGATGACGCCATCATAAAGAGCCGCGACGAAAAACAGCAAACGCACCATCATCGTGGACATGACACATCCTCCCCACCCAGGTTGTATTTCCGGCAGCGAATCGGTCCACGGCATTCTGGCCATCGCCTTGGGCAATTGCAAGCATCGAGTCGCTACCAGTGGGAGACGCGCGTTTGCTTGCCCGGCCTGTCCGGCGTGGGTAAAGTAACACCGTCCCTCAATCCTCTTCCTCTTGCGGAGCACCAGGCAATGGCCGACCAGATTCCCCGCACGGTGAGCCGTGAATTGCAGTTCGCGCACGGCAAGGCCCTCGGCATCAGCAACCGCTGGCAGGGTGGGCAATACTGCTCCATTCTGACGCCGGCGGGCATCGTCGGCTGTGGCATCTACGACCTGGAAACGCCGGCGGAGTTCGGCCAGGCCATCGCCATCGCCCGCGGCACTCCCGCCTGCCCCCTGACCGAACCAGAGGACCTGTTCGACGCCCGTATCGTCGGCGTCACACCGCAGGCGGCCGCGTACGGCATCCACGTCGGCCTGACCGGCCGCGAAGCGGTCGAACTGCTGTTGCAGGCGTCGCCGCTCCCGGCGCCACGGCAGGAAGCGGCGCCGGCCGCCGGCATTCGCGTCAAGACCATCGACCATGTGACGCTGGTGGTGAAGGACCTGGAGCGATCGCGGGCGTTCTACGTGCGGACGCTGGGAATGCGGGAGGTGCCGCGGCCGGCGTTCTCGTTCGCGGGGCTGTGGTTCCAGGCGGGCGCGACGCAGGTTCACCTGATTTTGGAGTTCGCCGGCTCAGGGCCCGCGGGCAACCTGCTGCCGGCGGCCCAGCGCGGCAGTCGCACGCACCACCTCGCCTTCGCGGTAGAGGACGCCACGGCGGTCGCGGGGCGGCTGCGCGAACTCGGCGTCCCCGTCCTGAGCGGCCCGCAGCCACGGCCGGACGGTTACACGCAGGTGTTCGTCACCGACCCGGACGGCCACGTTATCGAGTTGTGTTCGGCCCCGCGATCAGATAAAACAGAGTAAATGTTTGGACTCACCACGTTATGCCGGGGGGCATCATGTTGACGTTGGTTACGGGCAAGCAACGCTTCTGTGACGGCATGAGCCGGCGGTCGTTCCTGCAAATCGGCTCGCTGGCGCTGGGCGGCCTGAGTCTGCCGGGACTGCTCCAGGCCGAGCAGCACAGCGGCCGGGGGTCGCGGCGCTCGGTCATCATGGTCTACCTGTCGGGCGGCTTGTCCCACCACGACTCCTTCGACCTGAAGCCGAACGCCCCGCGCGAGATTGCCGGCGAGTTCCGGCCCATTGCCACGCGCGTGCCGGGCATCCAGATCGGCGAGCTGCTGCCGCGTCTGGCCGGGATGATGGACAAACTGGCCATCGTCCGCTCCGTCGTTGGCCAGCGCGACGAGCACTCCAGCTTCCAGTCGCTGACGGGCTACACCATGGACCTGGCCCGCCGGGAGGGCCGACCCAACGTCTGCTCGGTGATCGCCCGCACCCTGCGGCAGACGGCGCCGACCGTGCCCGCCTTCGTCGATCTGTTCCCGACGATGCAGCACCGGCCGTACAACATCCCCGGCCCCGGGTTCGCCGGCCCGGCCTTCGCCGGCGCCAAGGTGGAGAACGACGGCCTGGGCGTCATGCGCCTGCGCGACCTGACCGTGGCGCAGTTTCAGGACCGCCGCCGGTTGCTGCAAGCGGTGGACGGCCTGCGCCGCGGTCTGGACAACGCCCAGGTCGAGCGCATGAACACATCTTACCGGCAGGCTTTCGAGGTGCTGACGAGCAATCGGCTGGTGGAAGCGCTGGACGTGGGGCGCGAACCGCGGGCGGTCCGCGACCGCTACGGCCACGGTTCGCCACGGCACCAGGGCGACGGGGCGCCGCTGTGGAACGATCAATTACTGGTGGCCCGGCGCCTGGTGGAGGCAGGGGTGCGCTGCGTCACGGTGGCCTACGGCTTCTGGGACACGCACGGCCAGAACTTCCGCCACCTGCGCGGTAACCTGCCAGTGTTCGACCGCGGCATTTCGGCGCTGGTCGAGGACCTGCACCAGCGCGGCCTGGACCGCGAGGTGACCGTGCTGGTCTGGGGTGAGTTCGGCCGCACGCCACGCATCAACCGCGACGCCGGCCGCGACCACTGGGCGCCGGTCAACTGCGCGTTGCTGGCGGGCGGCGGCATGCCCACCGGTCAGGTCGTCGGCGCCACCGACCGCTTCGGCGGCCACGCCACGGTGCGGCCGGTGCATTACCGTGACATCCTGGCCACGGTCTACCACAACCTCGGCATCGACCCGCACAGCCACCTCCGCGACCAGCTCAACCGTCCCGTGCCGATCATGCCCGAGGACGCACGGCCGGTGGCGGAACTGTGCTCCTGACGCCGCTGCACTCCACGGCTGCTGGCAAACGGGAGGGATGAACCCCCCTGCTGGTGTGCGAACCAACAGGGGTTCACCCCTCCCGCTTGCCCGTTACGGATTACTTCACCTTCCCCAAACGATCGATGGCCTGTTTCATGGCGTTCAGGACGGCCGGTTCGCCGCCGACAAACACCTCGCGCACCTCCCCCTTGCGGTCGAGCAGCACCATCTGCGGCACCTGCTCGATCTGATAATCCGCCATCGCCTTGTCCGCTTCTTCCTTGTTCAACACCCACAGCCGGAATTTCAGCTTTTGCAGGGCCATGTATTCCTTGTACAGCTCCTTTTCCGCCTCCGGAGGAAGGGCGCCCTTGGCCAGGGTCATCTGCCGGCTGACGGGATTGAGCGTCAACTTCTGTTTGAACGCGCCGGCGTAGACGGTCACGCCAACCACGACCACGCCGCGGATCTCGAATTCTTTCTGCCAATCGTTCCACAATGGCAGACAGTTCACGCAGGTGGTGTTCCACAACGTACAGAAGTTCAGCACGACGACCTTGCCCTTCAACTCGGACAGTTTGGTTTCCTTGCCGTTGACGGCATAATCCGCCTGCAGGGGCGGCGCCGGCTGGCCGCGCAACTGTTCGGGGTTTTTCTTCTTGCCCTGCGGCGCGGCGGCCACCGGAAGCAGCACCGCCGCCAGAACTAAAGCGGTCAGACCAAGCAGAACGGAGAACCGTTTGCACAAAACCATTGCAGACTCCGGGGAAATGAGTTGGGCATGGTGAGCCGCTGCGGTCGGGGCGCCCCGAGCCGGCTTTCATTAGCATAGTCAATATAGCGGGGCCGACTCAACCGCCGAACGGGGAAAATGCTCTCCGTGCCTGGCCGAGCGCCCGCGCCACGATTTTTTTGGGCACAGTTTGCCCAATTAGGTATCAGGCTTTAGTTATCCGGGTTCCAGTCCAGGTCTGAACTGTTGCCCGAGACTGCGACCCAGATAACTAATGCCTAATGCCTGATGCCCAATGCCTATTTTTTCAAGTCATACGCGAAATCCACCCAGCCGATCATCATCTCCTCCCACGTCTGATCGCCCCAGGTCACCGCCTGCGATGGGTCGGGGTTGTTGGGATTGTCCTTCGAGTTGTCGAAGTGCGCGACGCAATGAATCTTGGTGCCCTTCGGCGTCGGCACCGGCTCGACGGGGCGGTAGACGCTCTGCCAGTTGAAGTCGAAACGCGGCACCGACAGCAGCGTTTGCTTGGTGCCATCGGGGTAAAGGGCGTAGTAGATGAAGTCCTTGCCGCGCAGATGCATGTGCGGCATGAAACCGACGATGTGGCCATCCTTCTGGCAAGTGTATTTCGCCTCCACCTGATGATTCGCCGCACCGGCCGGGATGCGGAAGTAGGGGAAGAACACGGGGGCCGTCACGACCACCTTCGTCGGCGGCTGTTTGGCGAAAATCAAACCGATGGCGGAGCGGTCCTTCTGGGCCTTGCCGTTGGGCGTGTAGTGCATCTGGAAGACGAGCGTGGCACCCTTCGGCAGCAGCTTGGCCATGCCGGGTCGCAGGATCAACGGCATGTCGCCGGGGGCGGTGCCCGACAGCGTGGACGTGAAGGATCCTTCCGGTGAGAACTTCTTGCCCTTCGGCACCACGAACACGATGATGTGATGCACCACCGCCGGCGCCCCGGCTGCGACTCGGCCCGCTCCACCCAGCGATCCTCCGGGAAGTCCGTCTTCACGCTGAAGTATTGATAGGGGATGCCACCCTTCGGCGCCACCGCCGGCACCGCGTACTCGACCGGCATGTGCAGCACCACGTCTGGCTTGCCAATGCGCCAGCCGGGGACGTACTCCTTCGCCGGCGGCAGGTCTTTCTCATCGCCCCGGGGACAGCCCTGCTCGATCCAGGTGAGCAGCGTCTCGCGGTCCTCCTTCGACAGGCTGCGGTCATTGGAAAACTTACCGAACCGCGGATCGGCATGCCACGGCGGCATACGGTTCTCCTGCACGACTTCCCGGATGGTTTCAGCCCAGGCACTGACGTCGCTGTAGGTCAGCAGCGCCATCGGGCCGATGTGACCGGGGCGGTGGCATTCCTGGCAGCGGTTCTGCACGATGCGGCTGACGTGCTTCGCGTAGGTGACGGCGCCCTGTTTCGGCACACTGACGCGGGCAATGTAGCAACCGGCGACGGTCGTGCTGGGCACGCTGACCTGCTTGCCGGCCAGCACCTCGTTGATGGCCTCGGCCAGATCGCGACGCGTCGGCTGGTTGCGCTGGTAGCCGATACCGAACTGATCGTCGATGCGGCCCTGGTAGCGTACCTTGCGTTCGCCGTCCAGCAGGACCGCCTCGGGCGTTCGCTTCGCACCCACGAGGTCCGCGACCTTGTTCAGTTCATCGCGCAACACCGGAAAGGCGAGCGCGTGTTTTTTCGCGTGCTCGGCGATGCGCGGCGGCGTGTCCTGGCGATTGGCGTTGACGGCCAGGAACTGCACGCCGCGCAGCGCGAACTCCTTGTGCAGTTCGTTCAGGCGCGGCAGGAAGAAGTTGTTGACCGGACACTCGGTGCCGACGAACACTAGCACAACCGCTTTTTTGTCCTTGAACTGGGCCAGCGAAACGGCCTTGCCCTGCGTGTCCTTCAACGTGAAGTCCGCGATGACCTTGCCGGATGGTGGCTGAGTCGATCCCGAGCGCAGGATCAGCAGGCCGCCACAGAGCGCCACACCAACTAGCAGGGTACGATACCGCTTCATGAGTGCAATCCTCCTCGCGTTTCACCACAAAGACACAAAGAGCACAAAGAAAAAAAGAGCCAGCACTTGCCTTCCGTTTTTCTTTTGTGCTCTTTGTGTCTTTGTGGTGAATCCTTTGTTGCTACAACCCCGGCACCACCGTCACGGTCAACTCCAGTTCCTTGCCGGCGCGGCGCACCACCAGGACCGCCCGACTGCCGGGCGCACATGGCTGGCGGCCTGGTAGCAATCCAGGATGCTATCCGTCCAGCGGCCGTCGAGAGTCAGCAGCCGGTCGCCCTGCTTGAGTCCCGCGGCGGCGGCGGCACTGCCCGGCAGCACCGCCGTCACGTCCACGCCGGCGTCCGTGTCCTTCGTCTCCTTGGCGATGCGGAAGCCCCACTGCCCCGCGGGCGCCACCACTGGCGGCGGCGCGTCCTTGGGCCGGTTCAGCACCGCCATCATCTTGTTCATCACGTTCGGCGGTTCGAACCGGGTCGGCACGAACGTCATCTCCTTCCGCTGGTAATCGATCGTCATCCGGTAGCGGGCGAAGAACGACAGGCCAACGATGCCGTCAATGCCCTCGTCCTTGCTGAGAACCTCGGAAATCTTCTTGATGAGCGGGTGATCCATGACCATCGTCGGCAGGTTCTCCGCCTTGAGGTCGCCCATCGCAAATGTCTTGATCTTGTAGTTGCCCACGCCGGGGAACAACGGCATCACCGGCTTCTGTCCCTTCGGCACCACCTCGGTGCGGATCGCCAGATCGCGGCCCAGCAGCGTGTACGGCGCCCCCGTGTCGAAGATGAGCCGCACCGGCGGCTCGCCGTTGATCTTCACCTTGACGACCATGTGCCGCGTCTTCAGCATCTCGAACGGCACCTTGAACGTCTTGGCCGGGGGGTCGCCGGCGCGGGCCGCGGGCGCCAGCGCCGCCAGGAACAGGCCAGCCGTCAGCAGCAGATTCTTCATGGTTACAGGCCCTCCCCGGCGGTCAACGTGATCTGCACCGTCTTGCCGCCGCGCTCCACGGTCAGCATCAATTCCTGACCGGGCAGCAACTTGGCGGCCTGACGCAGGACTTCCTGGACTGTTTTCACCTGCTCGCCCTTGATCGCGGTGATGCGGTCGCCGGCCTTCAGGCCCGAGTCCGCGGCCGGACCTTTGGCCAACATCGCCTTGACCTGGACGGCTCCGTTGGCCTCTTTCAATTCGACGCCCAGGAAGCCGCGCGGCGTCGGTGGCGGCGGCGGTTTCATGCCCGTGAACTTGGCCATGCCCTGCATGAATTTGCCGACGTTGTCCAGGTCGTTGAGGGTTTTGTCCTTCTTGTCGAGGCCCAGTTTGATCGGCGCCGGCGGCTGGTAATTCAGCTTCGTCCAGACCATCTTGTCCCTGGTGAAGTCGATCTCCAGCTTGTAATGCGACAACACCGTGTAGCCGATCATGCCGTGCAGCTCCACGCCGGCCATGCCGAAGGCGTTCATACCCGTCAACTGGAACGGCGTCTCAACGTGGCACTGGAAGTCGCGCAGCACCGGGCCGCCCTCGATCTCCAGTTTGGAAATGGTGCCTGTCCCCTTTTTGTCCGCCTTCACCCCGGCCTTCTCGGCGATCGGGATGGAGACGTACAGCAGCGGCGCCCCGGTGTCCACGATGAAGTTGTACGGCCCCTTACCATTGATCTTGAGCCGCACCATGATGTGCTGCGAATCGGTCAGCCGATAGGGGACGTGAAAGACCTTCCTGTCCTGAGCCTTGCCCTGGCCCTTGGGGGCCTGGGCGGCCAGGGGTGGTGCCAGGGCGATCAGCAGGGCGCCGCACAGCAGCCAGGGACATCGCATACGAAAACTCCGCGGGGTGTCGGGTTCAGAATGGACCGGTGCCGCAGGCGTGCGGCGATGGACTATTATAGCAGAAACGGTGAACCCACGGCGCGGGCCGTGGGTTCGGGAATATCGGCCTCCTGGGGTGAGTCGGGGCTGCTTGTTTTCTGCCGCTTGCGGCTTAGTGGTCCGTACCGCAATTAACTGGAGGGTTGGGGGTGACGGCCTGGGACCGTAGGACGGCTCTCCAGAGCCGTCCCGCTCACCCCGGGACGGCTCTGGAGAGCCGTCCTACGAACGATCTCGCAACCCTCCAGTTAATTGCGGTACGAACCACTTAGCGCGCTGCAACCCTGCTGACGTCAGAAGGGTTGCAGCGCTAAGCCGCAAGCGGCAGAGGAAAGGTCCACCTACTTCTTGTCCTTTTTCTTGAGCCCCGCCAGGAAGCTGACCGGCAAGCGCCCGCCGGGACGACCCGACGTGCCGCCAAGGAAGACAAAGCACATCTCATCGGTCGTCTGTTCGCCGAAGCGCACGTTGCGCGGCGGGTCGGACGGATTGTTCGGGTTGCTGGCGCTGTTGTTGTAGACGGCCTCAATCTCGAAGCGCGTGCCGGCCTTGACCGTCAGCGGTTGCTTGAGGACGTAGGTTTCCTGCCAGTTGTAATCCCACTCCTTGATCGCCAGCAGGGTCTGCTTGCCGCCGTCCGGCGTGACCAGCGTCACCTTGATCTCCTTGCCAAGCATGTGCATGTGTGGCATCACCGAGTGCAGCTCGAAGTCGGCGCTGGCCGTGGCGGTGCCCTTGATCTGGAAGCGCTCCTGGCCGGCAGGGATCTTGTTGAACCAGGCCATCGTCACGCCGCCCTGATACCGGTGCGTGACCGGCTTTTTGGCGAAGTACAGGCCGATGGACGTGCGGTCCTTCTCGGCGCGGCCGTTGCGGTGATAGTGCATTTGCATGACCACGTCCGCGCCCTTGGGCAGGAAGATGCCGGAACCCTCGGGCACGAAGCGCGGCAGCTGTCCGGGGGCCCAGCCGCCGATGCTCGCCTCGGGCAAAAAGCCGATACCCATGCCGGCCACGTAGCCAGGGCCCTTATCTAGTGCCGCGTGGCCGCCGGGCGGCGTCAACTTGATTTTGTTCTGATACTGCTCCTCCAGCTTGCTGGCGCGGCCCTTGGTGTCCACAAACAGCAGCGTGTGATGCACCACGCGCGGATTGCCCGGCCGCACCTCGACCGCCGCCACGTACTTGTCCTCCAGCAACTTCGTCGGCAGCACGAAGCAGCGGAAGTGGTCGGGGCCCGTGGGGCCGATCTGCATATCGTCGCAGACGGTCAGGATCAAATCAGGCTTGCCCAGCTGCCAGCCCTCCGGGAATTTGGCCGGCGGCGGCGCATCCTTGGGATTGCCCTCCGGCGTGTTGCCGTCCGCCCACGCGGCCAACGTGGCGATGTCCTTGTCGCTCAGGCGGCGGGCGTTGTGGAAGGCAACACCCTCGTCAATCTTCCAGGGCGGCATCTGCCGGGTGCGCGTGTATTCCTTGATGTCCGCGGCCCAGTTGACGGCCTGGCGATAGGACATCAGCGCGAACGGGCCGACCTCACCGGGGCGGTGGCACTGCTGGCAATTGGCCTGCAGGATCGGCAGCACGTCGCGGTAGTAGGTGACGGCGCCGGCCTTGGGCGCCGCCCTGGTTTCGCGGACGATGGCGCAGCCGACGGGCAAGGTCGCCGCCGTGGACACGGGCCGGCCGGAGACGATTTCGGCGAGCACCTGTTCCAGGTCGCGGCTGGTGATCTGCTGATTCTTCTTGAGGCGGGCGTAATAGCTGTTGTCGATGCGGCCGCGGTAGCGCAGCACGAAGTCGCCGTCGAGCACGAACGCCTCGGGGGTGACCGCGGCCTTGAAGGCGTCCGTGGCGCGGAAGCCGGCGTCACGGAAGACCGGGAACTTGACGTTGTTTTCCTTGACGTGCTTCGCCACGTCTGCGGCGGTATCGTCCTGGTTGACGGTCAGGCCGACGAACGCCACGTCCTGCTTGCCGAACTCGGCTGCCAGGTCGTTCAGCGGCTGCGTGTAGCTGAGCGACACCGGGCAATCGAAGGAGAGGAACACGACCACGACGGCTTTCTTGCCCTTGAGGTCGTGCAGAGCAAGTTTCTTGCCGGCAGCGTCCTGCACGGTGAAGTTGGCGATCTTCTTGCCAACCTGGGCGGTGCTCGGCTTGTCCTGCTCGCCGGCGCGGGCGCCGGTGGCGAGCAGCAGGCCGGCGAGCAGGGCCACGGTGGGGGCAGCGAATCGGTGCATAAATGGCCTCGATGGGTTGGCTTCACGGTTCCGCGTTCTATGAGGATACTGCCGCGCCCGGCGCCGGGTTTCAAGGCCGAAGTGACATTCCACGGCGAGCGGCGCGGCGTCAGCCCGCCGGTACGGACTGTCACCGGCGGGCTGACGCCGCGCCGCTCGCCGGAGGATCGTCGGCGGAAAAACGCACATTGGTGGGGATGAGCCGATCACGCAGCGCCACGAACAGACAGGCAGTCACGAGGTCCGCGGTGGTGCCGGGGTTGCGCTGGTGGCCCTCGTCCCGCAGCCAGCGGTCCAGGTCGCGCAACTCTTCCCAGCCCGCCGTCGGCCAGCCTGCGCCAACACTCTTCGGGCCAGATCACATGCTTCTGCAGCTTCGTCAATGCCGCGCTTACGCTGGATCAAGCTGTCGGGAAACGCCTTCAGCAACTGCAACTGGCAATAAATGATTGCTCGTTCGAGGTCACCGGCTAGTGTCAAGCCGTGTTCCAGTTGCGAAAGGCCGAAAAGAAAAATGTCCTCGAACCAGTTGTCGTATTGTCGTGCGATCAGATCGCGATCCGCGGCGAGGCCCATCACCTGGCGAAGTCCCATGGTCGGGCGGTCGTGAACATCCTGCTCCGCCACTCGGCCGAGTCCTCCCGGTACTGCCAACCGAATCGCCTCATAAACCGCAACGGAATCGGCCTCGTCCAGACTGCAGAGCACAGCTTTCAAGGTAATTTGCAATGAAAGCCCAGTCGAATGAGCGGATGCGCACGCCAGCGGCGCCAGCAGCAGCACGATGCCAAGGTTCGTGTTCGTCGCGGTAACCCGCCGGGTGGCGCGGATCGCCTCCAGTACCGTTTCGCCAACCGAACGATCCCGAGCAGTCTCCATCACCGGCGCGATGGCCGCCGCACTGACGATGAAATCCAGATAACGCACGTCCTCAAAATCCTGATAACGATGGACGTTGCCGGGCTTGCGGGCGGTCGCTTCCCAGATGCACGCCAGCTGGGCACACAGTCCCACGGAGGGCGGCGGATCATCGGGCTTGCTCACGGACGGCCTCGCTGAAATGGCGAACAATTTCCGCGGCGACATCCACGCCCGTCACCGGCGCCAGGGCGCGCCAGCCCGGCACGGCGTTGACCTCCAGCACGAACCAGTCGCCGTCCGGCCCCGGCAGCAGATCGACGCCGGCGACCGTGACGCCCAGCGCTGCCGCGGCGTGCAGGGCCAACCGCTCCTGTTCCTGCGTGACGCATACCGCCTCAGCCTTGCCGCCCTGGGCGACGTTGGTGCGCCAGCCGTCCCGGGCGTGGCGGCGCATGCCGGCAACGACCCGGTCGGCGATCACGAAGACGCGCAGATCCCATCCAGGATGGTTTATGAATTGCTGCACGTACAGCACCGTCTGTGTGCGTTCCAACGTGCGGAAGGTGCGCCAGGCCAGTTCCGGATCGCTGACGCGCACCATGCCGCGGCCCTCGGAGCCGAACAGCGGTTTGACCACCACGTCACCGCCGAGCAACTCGAACGCCGCCAGGGCGTCGTCGGCTTGCTGACAGGCGATGGTCGGCGGCACGCGCAGCCCGGCGGCTTCGAGGCGGGCGCTGGCGAGATACTTGTCGATACAGATTTCCAGGGCGCGGGGGCTGTTGAGGATGACGACGCCGGCGGCCTGCCAGCGCTGCAGCACGTCCATGCGGAAGACGACCTGTTCCAGCGAGCCGGGCGGCATGGTGCGAACAACCACGGCCGGCGCCGGCGGAAACGGGTTCGGCGTCACACCGACGGCGGCGCGGAGGCGGCGGAAGTCGAGCACCTCAACTTCATGCCCCTGAGCCCGGGCAGCGCGGCGCAGGTCGAGCACGTGCCAGCCCTCACCGCCGGAGATCACCGCGATTCGCATGACTGGCCTGCTGGACCTGTGCGCCGTTGCTCTACCGGAGAGGGACGCAATTTAGACCTCGGCCGCACCCGGTGAGCCGCTCAGCTCCCGGCTGATGCCGCTGATCCCCACCTCCCCCTGGTGAAGACGGCCCCGCTCCCGCGCCCGTTGCAAAGTGTCCCAGCGATCGCCCCCGGGCTTGACCCGTGTCAGTCTTTCCAGAAGCATCTGCTCGAACCGATCCGCGGAAACCCGGATGCCAATGTCGAGATCGGCGTCCGGCTCCGCCGTGCCGCGCCCGCGGCTGCCGTGAACGAACAGATCATCGCCCAGGTCGCCGATCCGGCCTGCTTCTTGCCGCAGGCGCTCGCGCAACCGCAGCGACACCAGCTGGAACTGCTCCTCCGTCATCCCCTGGAGCGGTCCCGGCTTCGTGAAAATGTTGTCGTAGTTATACCGCGCTCGCGCCGACGCCGCGACAGGTTTCATGACGCCGCGCCAAAGAACGACTCGTGCAACACCTCCGGCGCAATCTTGCCGAAGACGTGGCTCTGGCCGCTCTTCAGATTGTTGAACACGATCTGCGCCGGGCTGAACAGCATCGGATCGATTTTGTAGAAATCGTGGTTGTAGCGTGCAAAGATGTCCGCGAACGGTGTGCCGTGGTCCGGCGACGCAGACGACGGCACCTTCGAACCGATCTCCGCGATGTGCTCGTCGTCTGTCTGCACCCACAACACCACACGGCCGCCGTACAGGATCGCGTCATTGGTGCGGCCGATTGCGCTCAGCTCGTCCCGGGCCACCGGCGGCAGCGGTGCCGACCCGAAGCCCGACACAATGCAGCCCAGGTCGAACTTCAGTTCGTGTAATTTGTGCAGTGCCGTCTCCAGGCGCGAGCGACCACCTGAATCGTCCCCGCCAGGCTCGACGCGGGCGCCGCCAGCAGCGTCAGCTTGTTCGCCGGCAGCTGCAGCGCCTCGCTCAGGTGGCTCACGACCGCGTCGTCCGGCAGTTTGCGCGTCTCCAGCACGCCGACCGCCACCGGCGACGTTTCGCGGCCCGGAATGTGGTCGTACAACTCCTCCTTGCCGTAGGCGGCCCGCATCGGTCCGGAGCCCATTGCGAAGAATTTTTCGACACTCACCTGCCAGCCGGCGTACTGCGCCGCCAGGCACGCCAGCACCGGCTGGTCGGTCAGCACCTGCACGACGGGACACGGCACCCCCGCCACGTCGCCGGCCAGCAACGACACCTCCCCCTGCCCCGCCAGGCACACACGCGCCAGCGACAGGCCCGCCTGCAGACCGCCCGGCATCTCGACGCCGCAGTCCAGGATTTTGGCGCCGGCGGTCGTGATCTTGACGTTGATGCGCAGCGCCGCCGCCGTCGCGGCCATGTGATCGGCCAGGCGCATTGCCCGTTCGTTCAAAGTCGGAGTGAGGGCCACCGGTTCGGTCTCCTTTGCCTTATTGCTGGCAAGCTGGGTAGTTGTGGCGTACTTTACTGCCGGAACAGCCAGCGGTCGAGGTCTTTCGCGGTTTGTTGCAGCGCTTGCAGACAGGCTTCCTCCGTTTCGGCACGGGCGAAGCACGTCAGCGCTGGCCAGCCCGCGGCGATTACCTCGCCGGGCGCGGGGATGTCTGCGAAGGCGGGCAGTTGCGTCACCGGAGTGGCCAGGCGCAGCGCGTCGCGCCAGGGGCCGTCAGCATGAAACCGGCAAGCAGTCGGCGCGAACACCACGGCTTTGCCAACCACCCCGTTCGGCGGTCGCGGCTGCTGTACCGGCGGCTGGTTGACAGCTGCTTCAAAAACCCTCTGGTGCAGTGCCAGGGCCGTCAACCCGGTCGCATATTCCAGCACCTCCACGGAGGCGGTGTAGCGCGGATTGATTTCGACCGGCCACGGCACGCCTTTCTTCAAGACGCAATCGACACCGAACAGGCCGCGCAAGGAAAAGCCCTCCACCAGGGCCTGGCCGAGCCAGGAGAAGCCGTTTTCCGCATCCGGGGGGAGCGGCATCGGGCCGATGCTACCGGAATAGTGAAACGGTGCGGCGTGCAGCCAGCCCGCGCCGACGAGCTGGCGCGTCACCCCCAGCAGCCGCGCCCTCCGCCCGTCGCCGAGGAAAACGGCGGCGCATTCCGTTCCGTCCACGAATTCCTGGAAAAACCAACCCCCAGTGTCCGACGGCCTGTCATCCCCATGCCTCCAGTGCCGGATGCCACGGCCCCCCGCGCCGGCGAGCGGCTTGAGCAGCCACGGCACATTCAGCCACGGCTGCTTGCTGGCGCGACACACAGCGGGCGCGGGCACCTCGAAATGGTTGCAGACCGCCTTGACCGCGAACGGCGAACGAACCGGCTTCAACACCCGCGCCCGGTTGCCCCACAGGGGCCGCAGCGCGCAGAGGCGGCGGACGATTTTGCGCTGATTCTCCAGCGCCCCGGTGTACATCCACGGTCCAGGCGGCATCGACTCAAGGGCGTGCGGCAATCCCTCCGGGTAACGCTCCACCGGCACCCGCTCGACCGGGCAGTGCTGCCGCAAATCCACGTCCGCGAACAGGTCGGCGCACCACGGTCGCAGCCCGGCTCGTAGCGCCGAGAACGCCGCCGCCCGGGCGCTGGCGCCCACAATAATCAGCGCTTCGTCCGCTTTCATTTGACACGCCGCCCCGCAATCGCCATGATCGCTTGGGTAAGCCGCAACCGAAAAACCTTCGCCGACGATGCCACCATGCTAACACCTCCCTCCGCCTGGCACTGGCCCGTTGCCTGCCTGTTGCTGGGCTTATTCATCTTCCCCGCCATGATGCCAGCCCAGCAGGAACCGGCCAAGCAGCCGAAAACCGCCGGGCCGCTGCTGCCGCGCGACGAACAAATGACGATCCGCGTCCCCAAAGGCTTCCGCGTCGATCTCGTGGCCAGCGAACCGGAGGTCGTCGATCCCGTGGCGATGGCCTTCGACGAGGACGGCCGACTGTACGTCGCGGAGATGGTCGGCTACCCCAACAAGGGCGTCGGCACCGGCATGATCTTCTCCGGCCGCATCAAGCTGCTTGAGGATCGCGACGGCGACGGCTTCTTCGAGAAGAGCACCGTCTTCGCCGACAAGCTGCGGTTGCCAACAGCGGTGATGCCGTACAGGGGCGGCCTGCTGGTCGCCAACGCTCCGGACCTGCTCTATTTGAAGGACACCAAGGGGACCGGCAAGGCAGACCAGCGCGAGGTGCTGTACACCGGCTTCGACCTGGCCAACATCCAGCAACTGCTGAACGGCCTGCAATGGGGCCTGGACAACTGGGTGTATGCGTGCGCCGGCGGCAAGGGCGGCACCATCACGTCGCCGCAGAAGAAGATGGCGCCGGTGACGCTGCGCGGCCGTGGCATTCGTTTCAAGCCGGACGTGCCCGGCAGCCTGGAGCCGACTTCCGGCGGCGGTCAGTTCGGCCTCGCCGCGGACGACTGGGGCCGCTGGTTCACCGCCACCAACAGCCAGCATCTGCGGCACATCGTCCTGCCGGACCATTATCTACGCCGCAACCCATATCTCCCCGTAGCTGCGACGACGCTCGACATCCCCGACCACAGCCCCGCGTGCAAGGTCCACCGCATCAGCCCGTTCGAGGCGTGGCGCGTCGAGCGCACCACGCGCCGCAAGGGCAGCCCCGACAGCAAGCGCTTCCCCACGACCGAGCTGGTGCCCGGTGGCTACATCACCTCGGCGTGCAGTCCCGTCGTGTACACAGCGGACCTGTTTCCGAAGGAATATCGCGGCAACACCTTCGTCTGCGACCCGGCCAACAACCTTATCCACCGCGATGTGCTCGTGGAGAACGGTGCCACGTTCATCGCGCAGCGCGGCGACGCGGACCATGAGTTCCTGGCTTCGACGGACAACTGGTTCCGGCCGGTGTGCCTGACCATCGGGCCAGGCGGGGCGCTGTACGTGCTGGACTTTTACCGCGAGGTGATCGAGTCGCCGTTGTCGCTGCCGGACGACATCAAGGCGAACTTGAACCTGGAGAGCCGCAGCCGCGGCCGCATCTGGCGTGTGGCGCCGGCGGGCAAGCGCAAGGTGGTGCGGCCGCATTTGAGCAAGGCGACAGCGAAAGAGCTGGTGGGGCACCTGGGCGACGCCAACAGCTGGTGGCGCTGCACTGCGCAACGGCTGTTGATCGAACGCCAGGACAAAACCGTGGTGGCGGCGCTGCGGACGCTGGCGCGGACGGCGAAGGTCGCGCCCGGCCGGGCCCACGCGCTGTGGACGCTGCGCGGCCTGGGCGCGCTGACGGAGGAAGACATCCTGAAGGGGTTGGCCGATCCGGTGGCGGGGGTGCGCGAGCAGTCATTGCGCCTGGCCGAGGAGAAACTCGACAGCGCCCACGTGCGGGCGTTGGCCGATGACCCGTCGCCCCGTGTCCGCTTTCAGGCCGCCTTTACCCTGGGCGGAACCGACGATGCGGGCACAGTGACGGCGCTGGCGAAGATTGCCTGCCAGGACGTGAGTGACACGCGCTGGACGCAGACTGCCCTGCTCAGTTCCGCCGGCAAAACGGCTCCGGCGCTGCTGGAAGCCCTCACCGCGGACGGGAAATTCGCGGCGGCCGGGGCGCCCGCCCTGCAATTCCTGACGCGGCTGGCCCAACTGGTGGCCAGTCAGCCCGGCGACGCGGCCCTGGCACGGACGCTGCATTTGCTCTCGCCCATGGGTAAGGCAGCCCCCGCCGCCTGGCAAATCGCCGTGCTGGACGGCCTGGGACAGGGGCTGCAGAACGGGCCCCGGCCGCTGGCGAAGTTGTGGGAGGCGCCGCCGCCCGGGCTGAAAGCGGCCATCGAAAAAGCCCGGCCGCTGTTCACGCACGCCGCCGCGGTGGCCCGAGACGACAAGCGCTCCGCCACGGAGCGCGGCACCGCGGTGCGGCTGCTGGGTTACGGCCCATTCGCCACGGTCAAGCCGTTCCTGCAAGAACTGCTGGCACCGCAACAACCCGGCGAAGTGCAGCTGGCCGCGGTACGAGCGCTGTCGGTGCAGGAGAATGCCCAGGTCGCCGACGTGCTGCTGGCGGGCTGGGGCGGCCACAGTCCCGGTGTCCGCCGGGAAGTGCTGGAGGCGCTGTTCGCCCGGCCGCAGCGGCTGGATCGGCTGCTGACGGCGATTGAGAAAAAGAAGGTGATCGCCGGCCAGCTGGAGCCCGCACGGCTGGCGCAGCTGCGCAAGCACCCCAACGCCAAACTCCGCCAGCGCGCGGAAAAACTGCTGGCCGGGCTGGTGACGCCGGCGCGGCGGAAGGTGGTCGCGGATTATCAGCCGGCCCTGGATTTGAAAGGCGACGTGGCCCGCGGCCGCACGCTGTTCCGCAAGACCTGCGTCGTCTGCCACCGCCTGGAGGACCACGGCGTCGAGGTTGGCCCGGACCTGCTGTCGGTGCTGCGCAACAAGACGCCGGAGGCGCTGCTCGTGGACATCCTGGACCCGAGCCGCGAGGTCGATCCGCGTTACATCGATTACCTGGTGACGCTGAACAACGGCAAGCAGGTGACCGGCATGATCGCGACGGAAACAGCCGTGAGCGTGACGCTGCGGCGCGCGGAGAAGGCCGAGGACACCCTCCTTCGCAACCAGATCGACACCATTCAGGCGACAGCCAAATCGGTAATGCCGGAGGGCCTGGAGATGCAGCTCAGCCGCCAGGACGTGGCGGACGTGATCACCTACCTGCAGTCGGTGGCGGCGCCGAAATGACCGCGGCGGGCGGAACTTTTCAACCGCCGCAGAGTCTAATGGCTGACCCGTCCACTGCCGTTCCAATCCGGGCAAGGTTGGCAATCGTCTGGAGACATTCCATGCGCAAGAACAATCCGCGGTGGCCGGTGCTGGTCGGCCTGACCACCCTGGCGGCGCTGACCGTGACGGTCGGGGCCGCCACGGCTCAGGCGAAACGGACCCGCACTGGCGATTACAACAACTACATCAAGCAGTTGACGGCCCGCTTCAACGCCTGGGATACCAACCGCGACAAGGTGCTCGACAAGTACGAACTGGCCAAAGCCTTTCGCGGCCCCAGCGCCAGGCCCTTCGACGGCGGCAACGACACCACGCCCGCTGCCCTGAAGGGGACCTTTGATCGCGACTACCTGAAAGTTCTGGCACGTATGACGCCGTATACCGCCAAGGTGGTGCCGGCCATCAACCTGGCCCTGGCGGACCTGCTCTACCGCGACCTGTCCGTGGTCAAGAGCGGGAACCTGGCCGACTACAGCAACCTCGCGGACGTGCAGTTCATCCTCATTGCCGGCACCACCGGGCTGCCGAAGCTCACCAAAAGTGAATACGACGGCTTTGCGAAAACCTACGCCAGCAGCCTCGCCGACGCCGAGGAGGCCAGCCGCAAGTTGAAGGAAGCGCAGGGCCGACTCCAGAAAGCCAAGACCGCTGCCGCCAAAATGAAGGCCGCTGCGGATGTCATGCAGCGTCAACAGAATCTGGCCGTCGCCAACACCGCTATCCAGGCCATCCCGGCCGTCATCCAGCAAAAACTCGCCGTCCGACGCTGACCTGCCCGACGCTTCCCCGCTTCATACAACAAGGGTAAGCCTGGACACCGTACAGGTGACCAGGCTTTTTTTCGCCCATCGTCAATATTCCTGCCGGCGATCCGAATCAGTAGAAGTAGCACACACTCAACCCAGGGAGGATTGACATGAAAATCCAGGGAATGTTGTTGACCTTGTGCGCCATCGTGTTGATCAGTTGCAGCGGGGTGACCGTCACTTCCGGCCCCACACCGAACGAGAACAAGTCGCCCCAGCCGAAGCCGGTCCAGGACGGCGGCAAGCAAATCGCCCAGGACGGCGGCAAGAAAGACCGCAGGGATAACGCCGGCCCCAAAAAGGGGGACGGCCCCAAAAAGGATGGCAACAACGGCAAGCCGAATCAGGACAAAAAGATCCCGATCGAGCAACCGAAGTTCGTCGTCAAGCAATTTTACATCACCCCGACCAACGACGCCGGCATGGCCAAGCTGCGCGAGATGCCGGACCTGGAGGAACTGACGGTGAACGGCTCCAAGCTCACCCCGGCAGGGCTGAAGCAACTGACCGCACTGAAGAAGCTCGAAAAACTCAACTTCCAATCCACACCCGCTGCCTTTCAGGAGGAGGGGCTGCGCGTGCTGAAGGAGTTGCCAAACCTGAAGAGTGTGAGCTTTTTTAATTGCGGCGAGTGTACCACCGCCATCGCCGCCCGCCTGAAAGCGTTGACGGGATTGAAGGGTCTGTCTCTCGACCGCGTGGAAGGCAACGACGTCCTCGGGCAGCTGAAGGAGTTGACCAACCTGGAAGCCCTGAAAGTCAGTTCGTTCACAATCAACGACGCCGGGGTGGCCCACCTGAGCGGGCTCACCAAGCTCCAGGACCTCAATCTCCACGTCACCAGCGTCACGGACGCCGGCCTGGTCTACCTCAAAGGGATGAAGGATTTGAAGGACCTGGACATCGGCTTCACCAAGGTCACGAGCAAGGGGCTGGTCCACCTGGAGGGACTCAAGAACCTCGAACACCTGGATCTGGCCGCCCAGGGTGGCGTCGGGGATGCTGGCCTGGCACACCTCAAGGGGCTGACCAACATGAAACATCTCGGCCTGCTGAACACCAGCGTCACGGACAACGGCCTGGCGAACCTTGAGGGCATGACGCAGCTCACGACGCTGGACCTCCGCTGCCCGCTCATCACCGACGCCGGCCTGGAACACCTCCGGCGCCTGAAACAACTCAAGCGCCTGGAACTCTTCGGCAGCAAGGTCACGAAGAAGCGGGCGAACGACCTGAAAAAGTCGATTCCCGGGTTGCAATTTTCCGGGGTGAATTAGCAAACCGGCAGTTCCCCTTGGTGCTCGCCTTCCGAGACTGGGATCCCCTGGCTTGACCTGCCCGCGGTCAGGTTCAACAATGGCCCTGTCGCCCGCACCAACCTGAACGAGGAGCCATCATGGCCACGACGCCGGAAGCCCGTTTAGCGGAACTGAAACTGACGCTGCCGCCCGCCCCCAAACCCGTCGCCAAGTACAAGCCGGCCGTGCAGGTCGGCAACGTGCTGTACGTCTCCGGCCACGGTCCACTCAAGGTGGACGGCAAGAACGTGGTCGTCGGCTGCGTAGGCAAGGAGTTGACCCTGGAGCAGGGCAAGGATGCCGCCCGCCTGGTTGGCCTGGCCATTTTGAGCACGGTGCGCAATACGCTCGGATCGCTGGACCGAGTGAAGCGCCTGGTCAAGACCCTGGGCATGGTCTATGCGACACCGGACTTCAAGGACCACCCGCAGGTCATCAATGGATTCTCGGAGTTGATGGCGGAGGTGTTCGGCGAGGATGTGGGCGTTGGGGCGCGGAGTGCCGTCGGCATGGGGTCGTTGCCCGGCAGCATCCCCGTGGAGGTGGAGTGCATCTTCGAGGTGGCGTGAAAAGATCGAAATTCACCACAGAGAACGCGGAGAGCGCAGAGAAAAGACAAAGAAAGAGATCATCAATTCTTCTGTCTTTTCTCGGCGCTCTCCGCGTTCTCTGTGGTGAATTGCTTTTGTCACGCCGCGTTGACACTATCGCTCACCTCGGCGACCAGCGCCGGCAGGCCGTTGGCCCGCGCCACCAGGGCAGTGGCACCGACGAACCGCGCGAAGCGGCCCATCGACTCCGTGGAGCGCTCGGCGAGGAGCACCACCTTCATGTTGGGGTGCTCCAGCAAAAGCTTGGCGCAGGTTAACCAGCCGCTCTCGTCGCGGAGGCCGACCGCCAGCACGATGGCCTGGGGCTCCAGCAGCCGGACCAGCCGGCGCGCTTCGGGGCCGGAACTGGCCAGATGCACTTCCCAGCCGAGCCGTCGGAACTGCCGGCACGTCAACGCCGCGTGGGCGCTGTGATGATCCGCCAGCACTAACCGTGGGCGGAAATACAGGGGGAGGTCACTTCGAGCGATCATTGGGCACACCCTTCTTCGATTCCGATTCTCGCCAGGCACTTTCGTTTGTTAAAGGTAGGACATTCCCGGCTACAATGTGGTTCGTTCGTGGGGGAGAAGTCTTACCATCCGCCCAGGAGAGGACGGTTAAGTGGGCAAATCTTGCACCCGTTTCCAAAAAAATGGCCGAACTGGGCGTCCGGGACAACTTTCTCCTTGCCCAGCCCCCGCGGAGGGGCTATAAGCAGCCCCACAGGATCCGATGGCCGACCGTACCGCGATACCGCCGAGGAGTTGACCGCATGGCGAAAAAAATTGCCGTCCCTGTCAAAAAGACGAAGGACAAACCCGCCGCTGACACCGTCAGCAGCACCAACACGGCTCTGATCAAGCAGGCGCTGGCCGGCAGCGGCGGCGTTCTGCGCCTGGCGCCGACCTGGGTGCCGCGCTCGTTCCTGATGCCCGGGCGCCGCCTCAAGCTGGCCACCCAGGACCTGTACGCCTACGGGGCCAACCGCGGCGGCATCGACGAGCGCTGGTTCGCCTCGACCACGCCGGCCGCCAATGAGAACCGCGAACCGGACGAGGGATTGAGTTACGTCGTCCACGACGGCAAGAAGGCGTTCACCCTGAAGGAGGCCATCGACCTCGACGGCCCGCAGCTCGTGGGCTTGGCGATCTGGGAGAAGTACCGGCGCTGGCCGGTGTACAGCAAGTTCTTCGACAACCTCGGGCCGATCCCGCACCACATGCACCAGAGCAACGCCCAGGCCGCTCTGGTCGGACAGCAGGGTAAACCGGAGTCGTATTATTTTCCACCCCAACTGAACTACACCGGCAATCACTTCCCGTACACCTTCTTCGGACTGGAGCCCGGAACGACCAAAAAGGACATCCGCCGTTGCCTGGAGCGCTGGAACGAGGGCGACAACGGCATCCTGGACTACAGCAAGGCGTACCGGCTCAAGCCGGGCACCGGCTGGTTGGTGCCGCCGTGCATCCTGCACGCGCCGGGTTCGCTGGTCACTTTTGAGCCGCAGTGGGGCTCGGACGTGTTCGGCATGTACCAGTCGCTGGTGGAGGGCCGGCCGGTGCCCTGGCACCTGCTCGTCAAGGACGTGCCCACGGATCGGCAACACGACCTGGACTACCTGATTGAGCAGCTTGACTGGGAGGGCAACGTCGATCCGAGCTTCAAGGACCGCCACTACCTGGAGCCGGTCCCCGTGGCGGACACGGCTGCTGACGGCTATGTGGATCGCTGGATCGTCTACGGCAAAGTGGGTGGTGAGGAATTGTTCACGGCCCGGGAGTTGACGGTCAACCCGGGTGTGAAGATCACCATCAAGGACAACGGCTGTTACGGGCTGATCTGCGTGCAGGGCAGCGGCTGGATCGGCAAGCACCGCTTGCACAGCCCAACGCTGATCCACTTCGGCGACCTGACGGAGGACGAGGTGTTCGTCAGCCACGAGGCGGCCCGGGCTGGCGTGAGTTTCGACAACACCGGCACCGAACCGTTGGTGACGCTGCGCTACTTCGGCCCCGGCGTCCACCCGCAGGCCCCGGCCGTCGGCGATTATCGCAAACCTAACAGGAACGGCAGATAACCATCAACCGCAGTGAGGCATCTACCATGAAGCGCAAACTCTCCATCGGCAGCTGGGCGTACATCTTCAACCAGGAGCAGCCGACCAATGACTTTCACGTCGTTCTGCACAAGTTACAGGATCTCGGCTACGACGGCGTCGAGCTGGGCAGCTTCGGCGTTCACCCGACTCCTGCCTCGCACCCGACGCGCGCGGATCGGCAGCGTCTGAAAAAAGAGATCGCCGACCACGGCCTGGCGCTGTCCGGGATCGCCGTGGACCTGTGGAGCTTCAAGAAGCCCGGGCCAAGTATCATGGACGAAAACCCGACGCCCTACCTGGCCGCGTTCCTCGGCTTCGCCACCTTCGCGGCGGACCTCGGTGTCAAGACGATCCGCGTTGATAGCGTTGAGCCGCCGGACTTCTTCCAGACGAGCAAGATGGACCCGAAGCTGGGCATGGAGCGCATCGTCAGCGTCTGGGACAGGGCGAGCAAGATGGCGGCGGACGACGGCATGAATATCTGCTGGGAGTTCGAGCCGGGCTTCGTGTTCAACAAACCGTCGGAGATCCTGCAACTGGTGGACGCGGTGCGCGGCAAGGGCAACCCGAACTTCGGCGTGCTCTATGACACCTGCCACGCATATATGGCTGCCGTTGTCGGGGCCAATCACGTCGGCGGCAAGGAGATTTTGCCCGGCGGCGATCTGGAACTGCTGCAAAAGCTCAAGGGCAAGATCACGCACATCCACGTGATTGACTCGGACGGTTCGCTCAACGAGCACAACACCAGCACGCACAACCCGTTTGGCACCGGCAAGCTAAACTTTGACAAACTCATGCCGGAGTTGATGAATTGCGGCGTGCCGCATGATTGGTGGTGCGTGGACCTGTGCTTCTGGCCGAACGCCTGGGATGTGACGGCGGACTCCAAGCGCTTCCTGGACGGGCTGCGCAAGAAGTATGCCGCGTGATGCGGCGAGCGGCGCGGCGTCAGCCCGCCGGTGCCTCGAAGTGCTTGATACTCCGCAGGACCGGCGGCCTGACGCCGCGCCGCTCGCCAGGGGGGCGTCATTGAACTGTCCGCAGGGCTGAAAAATTATTCTGACGCGCTGGAGTGATGATGACATTCTTGTGTTCTGTTGTGTTGGTCTTGTTCCAGGCTCCGCAACCGGAGACGCTGGAAAGCCGCCTCGCCCCGTTGGCGAAAGCGCACAAGGGCCGCGTTGCCATCGCCGTCAAGCACCTCGTCACCGGCGAAACCTACACGCTCAACGGCGACGAGGCAATGCCGACCGCCAGCCTCATCAAGTTCCCACTCATGCTCGAAGTCTACATGCAGGTCATGGAGGGCAAGCTGAAGTTGACCGATATGGTCACTCTGACTGAGAAGGACAAGGTGCCGGGCTCGGGCATCCTGACCTATCACTTCAGTGAGGGCGCCACCTTCCCCGTCAAGGACGCCGTGCGGCTGATGATCGCCTACTCGGACAACACCGCGACGAACCTGGTTCTCGACAAGATCGGCATTGCCTCGACCAACAAGCGCATGGAAGCGTGGGGCTGCCCCAACACGAAGATCAACGCCAAGGTGTTCCTCGGCAGCAAGACGAGCATCGACCCGGCCCGCACCAAGAAGTACGGCCTGGGTTCCACGACAGCGAAGGAAATCGTGACGCTACTGGAAAAGGTCCACCAGGGCAAGGTCGTCAGCCCCGCGGTGTGCAAGGAGATGCTGACGCACCTCAAGAATGCCCAGGACAAGGACTGCTTTCCGCGCTTTCTGCCGGCGAAGACCGTGGTGGCCCACAAGACGGGAGCGGTGTCCGACGCACGCACGGACGGCGGCATCATCTACACGCCGAGCGGCCCGGTGGCGGTGTGCGTGCTGACGACGGCGAACGCGGACAGGCGCTGGGTTCAGGACAACGCGGGCAGTGTGCTGTGTGCGCGGGTGGCGGAAGCGGTGTTCAAGCACTTCAACACCAAGACAAAGAAATGATCGAGAATTGGGTGTGGAAATCGAATTGGGAGCCGGTACTCGCGATACTCGCCTCCCGTGTCGGCTACGACTTCAGCCTGGATGATGTTGAAGCAATCTATTGGGGGATCGGAGGGACGAACTCGGAAACCGGCCCCTGGTATGAATATCAATTCCCAGGCCAGCGGGCAGTCTCCCTCAAGTTAGCCCAGGATGTGGGAACGGGCCTGGTTAGCATCCGCCTGGAAGGCGATCCGGAAATCGAGCAGGTGGCTGGCATCGTAATGGACATCGCTCAACAATATTTCCTGAGCAAGGCTGGGAGAGAGTAATGGCGAAGCCCTTGAACATCGGCATGATTGGATACGGCTTCATGGGCCGGGCGCACAGCAACGCCTTCACCCAGGTCAGCCACTTCTTCGACCTGCCCTACAAGCCGGTCCTCAAGGCCGTCTGCGCCCGCAGCGCCGACAAGGTGAAGCCCTTCGCCGACCGCTGGGGCTACGAGTCCATCGAAACCGACTGGCGAAAACTGCTCGACCGCAAGGACATCGACCTGATCGACATCTGCACGCCGAACAACCTGCACGCGGAGATCGCCATCGCCGCCGCCCAGGCCGGCAAGATGATCCTCTGCGAAAAACCGCTCGCCATGAACGGCCCTGAGGGCCTCAAAATGGTCGAGGCGGTCGAGAAGGCGAAAGTACCCAACATGGTCTGGTACAACTACCGCCGCATCCCCGCCGTCACCCTGGCGAAGCAACTCATTGAGGAAGGCCGGCTCGGCAAAATCTTCCACTACCGCGCCAAGTTTTTGCAGGACTGGACCATCAGCGCCGACCTGCCGCAGGGCGGCACCGCGCTTTGGCGGCTGGACGTGGCGGCGGCCGGCAGCGGCGTCACCGGCGATCTGTTAGCGCACTGCATCGACACGGCGCTGTGGCTCAATGGCGGCCTGGCGACCGTCAACGCCATGACCGAGACCTTTATCAAGGAGCGCAAGCACAACCTGACGGGCAAGGTGGAGAAGGTCGGCATTGACGACGCCTGTACGTTCATGGGCCGGTTCACCAACGGCTCGCTGGCGTCGTTTGAATCGACGCGCTATGCCCGCGGCCACAAGGCGCTGTACACCTTCGAGATCAACGGCGAGCACGCTTCGATCTTCTGGGACCTGCACGACCTGCACCGGCTGCAATACTTCGACCACCGCGACCAGGGCATCGTCCGCGGCTGGCGCTCCATCCACGTCTCGGACGGCGACCACCCGTACATGGGTAAGTGGTGGGTGCCGGGATTGGCCATCGGCTACGAATCCAGTTTCGTGCATCAGGTGGCCGATTTCCTGGACGGCGTTGGTAAGGGCAAGCCGGCGCAACCGGACTTCCGCAATGCGTACAAGACCCAGTTGGTGCTGGACGCGGTGTTGCAGTCGGCGAAGGAACAGAAGTGGGTAAACGTCGCCCAGGGATAGGAGGCCCCATGTCGATCGGCACGCAGAAACTCATCACGGCTGAGGAATTCGCCCGGATGCCCGACCCGCCGGACGGGTCGCAACAGGAACTCGTGCGGGGAGTGATCGTTACCATGCCGCCGCCAGGTGCTCGCCACGGGGCTTGCTGTTTTGAGGTGACGTTGCGGATCGGGACCTACGTCAAGGAACACAAGCTCGGCCACGTGTTCACAAACGACACCGGCTTCATCGTGGAGCGCGGTCCCGACACGGTGCGCGGCCCGGATGTGTCCTTCTGGCGGCGCGAACGCTTACCCGAAATCCCCACGGGTTACATTGACATCCCCCCGGATTTGCTGGTGGAGGTGGTTTCTCCGGGAGACCATTTCACGCGCGTTCACAAAAAGGTGCACGATTACCTCAGCCGGGAGGTGCCGCTCATTTGGGTCGTGGACCCGGAAGATCGGAGTGTGACGGTTTACCGCCCGGGTAAACAGGCGACCATCCTGGCTGAAGTGGATACGCTTTCCGGCGAGGAGGCGTTGCCCGGGTTCTCCTGCGTCGTGCGCGAACTGTTTCCCTGAAGGCGAGGGTCGCATGGTCTCCCAGGTCCAGGTCGTCTCCATCCTGATGATCATCCACGGCGCGCTGATCTCTTTGATGGGCTTGCTGTTCGCCGCGCTCGGGCCGTTCCTGTTCGCCATGGAGTCCTCTACCGCGCGGCGGCGGGACGACACCGGCCTGGCCGTGATGATGATCATTTTCCTCATCGGCGGGCTGCTCCTGCTGACCGTCGGCGTCCTGCACATCATCGCGGGCGTCCGCTGCCTGAAGTTCCGCGGCCGCGTCCTGGCGATGGTGGCGCTGTTTGCCAACATCGTCGCCCTGCCGACCGGCTACTGCAGCCTGTTCGCCATCGGCATGGCCGTCTACGGGCTGATCGTGCTGTTCGACAAAGACGTGGCCCTGGCCTTCGAGCGGGGCGAGGAAGGCATGGCCAGGGAGGACATCCTCGCCGAATTCGCCCCGCGCTACCACCGCCGCCGTCGCCCGCGCCGCGACGAGGACGACTACGACCGCGACGAGGACCGCCGTCCGTCGTACCCCCGGGACGACGCCGACCGTGAGGACCGCGGCGAACCGGACGACCAGGACCGCCACCGCTTCCGCTGAGCGGTCGGCCGGCGGCGCTTGCCGGGCGGCTGCTTTCGCCGCACAATACCGCCAATCTCACCCGGGCAACCAACGCAGCACAGCGAGGACACGGCGATGCGCTACGGCATGAACTTGTTGTTGTGGACCGGTCACGTCACGTCGGCCCACTTCCCCCTGCTGGCGAAGCTAAAGCAGACCGGCTTCGACGGCGTGGAGCTGCCGCTCTTCGAGGGCGACGCGGCCCACTACAAGACCGTCCGCAAGGAACTGGACAACCTCGGCCTCGGCTGCACCACGGTGACGGTGGCGACGCCGGAGGCCAACCCCATCAGCCCGGACCCGGCCGTCCGCCGCAAGGGCCACGAGCGGCACCAGTGGGCCATCGAGATGACGGCGACCCTGGGCGGTACGCACCTGTGCGGCCCGTACCACTCGCCGCTGGCGGTCTTCAGCGGCACCGGCCCCACCGACGACGAGAAGCAGCGCGCCGCCGACGTGCTGCGCCAGTCCGCGGAGTTCGCGCAGCAGCACCAGGTCACGCTGGCCATCGAGTACCTCAACCGCTTTGAATGCTACTTCCTGACCACCGCCCGGCAGGCGAAGGCGCTGGTGCAGGCGGTGAACCATCCCAGCTTCCGCATGATGTACGACACGTTCCACGCCAACATTGAGGAGAAGAACATCCCCGAGGCCATCGAGAGCGTGGCGGACAGTTTCGTGCATGTTCACATCAGCGAGAACGACCGCGGCACACCGGGCACCGGCCACGTGCACTGGGCGGAGACGTTCCGGACGCTGCGCAAGGTGAAGTACGATGGCTGGATGGTGATCGAGGCGTTCGGCCGGGCGCTGCCGGAGCTGGCAGCGGCAACGCGCGTCTGGCGCGACCTGTTCCCGTCTGCGGAGGAGGTGTACACGCAGGGCCTGCGCTTCATGAAGGAGCAATGGGAGAAGGCGGGCAAGTGAAGAAGAATAATCACCACAGAGAACGCAGAGAGCGCAGAGAAAAGACCAAGAATGAATGAAGCAATTCTTGGTCTTTTCTCTGCGCTCCCTGCGTTCTCTGTGGTGAAATGTTGTCTTCACTCTGAGGCGGCGGCGCGTTAGAATCCGCGCGGAGGTGCCCGGGTCGGGGCACGGTGAGGCTACCCGTCCGCGAAAGGATGCGAACCATGAAGAACGTGGTGCTGGCGTTGGCCCTGCTCGCCCTCGGCACGGCGCCCGCAGCGGCGCAACAGCCCTGGGCCGAGAAGCTCTTCGGCGGGGTCACCAGTCACGACTTCGGCAACGTGCCCCACGGCGCCCAGGTCAAGTACAGTTTCAAGGTCAAGAACATCTACGCCGTGCCACTCGAATTCACCGACGTGCGCAGCAGACTGCATCTGTGGCAAGCCGGTCGCCAACCCGAAAGTCCTCCAGCCCCAGCAAGTGGGCACCATTGAGGTGATCATGGACACCTCCCGCTTCACGGGCCCCAAGAAACTCAACATCTTCGTCACCGTTGGCCCCGAGTACGTCTCGACGGCCACCTTGCTCGTCACCGCCTTCTCGCGCACCGACGTGGTGTTCAACCCCAGTCAGATGAACTTCGGCGTGGTGGCGCAGGGCCAGACGCCGACGCAGACCGTGGACGTGGAGTACACCGGCGTGCTCGACTGGCGCCTGACCGAGGTCGTCAAGGATCCCACGGCGCCGATCCACCTCACCGTCAAGGAACTCTACCGCCAGCCACCCATGAAGGGCTTCGTGGGCAAGGTCGGCTACCGCTTCACCGCCACGCTCAAGGCCGACGCGCCGCCCGGCCCGATCAAGCAGGAACTCACCCTCAAGACCAATGACCCGACCGCGCCCGTGCTGACCCTGCTGGTCGAGGGCAACGTCCAGGGGACGCTGACCGTGGCCCCAGCCGTGGCCAACCTCGGCAAACTGAAACTCGGCGAGGTCCGGACGCTCAAGGTGCAGGTGCGCGGCGCCCGGCCATTCCGCATCCTCGGCGTGGACGGCGGCAACGGCGTCAAGGTCGAGGCGCCAGCCGGCAGCGCCCCGAGCCACATTCTGGTGATTCGCCTGGCGGCCACGCAGCCCGGCGAGGTGCGCCGGCAACTCCTGATCCGCACCGACCTCGACAACGCCACGGCGACGCTGCCGCTGCAGGCCGTCGTCGCGCCGTGAGCAGGACGGGCGTGCGCCGGCGGGGCTTTCTATAATGGGGGAAGGGTTGCCCCCTCACCCCCAACCCCTCCCCCCTGAAGGGGGCGAGGGGAGCCAGAGGGCCCTTCGTCGCCGGAGCGCACCATGAGCACGTCCCCGTTCACCAACCGGCTCGTCCACGAAACCAGTCCCTACCTGAAGCAGCACGCCCACAACCCCGTGGACTGGTATCCCTGGGGCGACGAAGCACTGCGTCGGGCGCGCGAACTGGATCGGCCCGTCTTCCTCAGCATCGGCTACTCGGCGTGCCACTGGTGTCACGTCATGGAGCACGAGAGTTTTGAGGACCCCGAGGTCGGCCGGCTCCTCAACGAACACTTCGTCAGCATCAAGGTGGACCGCGAGGAGCGGCCCGACCTCGATCAAATCTACATGACGGCGGTGCAACTGCTCACCGGCCAGGGCGGCTGGCCGATGTCCATGTTCCTGACGCCGGCGCTGCAGCCGTTCTACGGCGGCACCTACTTCCCGCCCGATGATCGCTATGGCCGGCCATCGTTCAAGCGGCTGCTACAGGCGATCATCCACGCCTGGCAGACGCAGCGCCAGGAAATCGAGGCGCAGGCTGGTAAGGTCACCGAGGAGGTGCAGCGGGCCGTGCAGGTTGAGGCCGCCGCGGGAGAACTGACCGACGCCCTGCTGCGGCCCATCGTGCCGGCGCTGCGGCGCGTCTTCGACCCCACCTTCGGCGGCTTCGGTCAGGCTCCCAAATTCTCGCACTCGATGGAAATCCGCCTGCTGTTGCGATTGTGGCGGCGCTTCCGCGACGACGAGGCGCTGCAGATGGCGACGCGGACGCTGGACGGCATGGCCCTGGGCGGTATGTACGACCATTTGGGCGGCGGCTTTCACCGCTACAGCACCGACCGCCGCTGGCTGGTGCCGCACTTCGAGAAGATGCTGTACGACAACGCCCTGCTGAGCGTCGCCTACCTGGAGGCGTACCAGGCGACCGGCAGCCCGTTTTACCGCGAGGTCGTCGAGGAGACGCTCGCTTACGTGCAGCGCGAGATGACCAGTCCGGAGGGCGGATTTTACAGTACCCAGGACGCGGACAGCGAGGGCGAGGAGGGCAAGTTCTTCGTCTGGACGTGGGCGGAGGTCGAGGAGGCGCTCGGCATCTATCTGGCGGCGGCGTTCCGGCCGGTGTACTGCATGACAGGAGATGGCAACTGGGAGGGCGGGAAGAACATCCTGCACCGGGTACGGACCGATGAGCAGGAAGCCTCGCTGCTTGGGCTGACGGTGGACGAGCTGCGCGAGCGGCTGGCGGCGGCGAAGGCGAAATTGTTCGCGGTTCGCAGCCGGCGTGTTCGGCCGCACCGCGATGAGAAAATGCTGACGGCGTGGAACGGCCTGATGATCACCGCGTTCGCACGGGCCGCGCAGGTGCTGGAGAAGCCGGCGTACACTGCCGCGGCGTGCCGGACCGCCGAATTTGTCCTGACCCGCATGCGCCAGCCGGACGGTCGGCTGTGGCGAACATACAGCACCGGCTCCCAACCGAAGCTCAACGGCTACCTGGAGGATTACACTTTCCTTATCAACGCCCTGATCGACGTGTACGAACTGATGTTCGAGCCGCGCTGGGTGCGGAGCGCCCTGGAACTGACCGGCGTGCTGATCGAGCAGTTCTGGGACGACGCCGAGGGCGGTTTTTTCTTCACCGGCCGCGACCACGAGGCGTTAATTACGCGCAGCAAGGACCCGCAAGACAACGCCACGCCGTCGGGTAATTCGATGGCGGCAACGGCGCTCCTGCGCCTGGCGAAGCTGACCGGCCGGGCCGATTTGCAAGAGAAGGCCGTGCGAACGCTGCAGTGCTTCCGCGGGCTGATGGCGTCCAGCCCGATGGCGGCCGGGCAGATGCTCATCGCCCTGGATTTCCATCTCGGGCCGGTCGATGAGGTGGCGCTGGTCGGCGCGCCGGGTCCGACGCGGTGCGCGCGGCCCTGCGGCTGATCCGGCAACCGTTTCGCCCGCAGCAGGTGGTGGCGCTGCGCGACCCGGCTGGCATTACCGGTGAGGCGGAGCGGCTGGTCCCGTTGCTCGCCGACAAGTCCGCTCAGGGATCGGTGACCACTTACCTCTGTCGTGATTTCACCTGCCAGGCGCCGCTGGTGGGGATGGAAGCGCTGCGGACAGCCCTGGAGAGACCGCAGGATTAACCCGGAGGATTCACCACGGAGAACGCGGAGAGCGCAGAGAGAAGACCGAGGAATCGATCCACAGCTGACACAGAAGAACACCGATAAAGACAGTTGAATGGGTCTTTATCGGTGTTCCTCTGTGTCAGCTGTGGATCCTCTTTTGTCTTTTCTCTGCGCTCTCTGCCGTGCGCGGCGGAACGACTTTTGCAGTGTGCAAAGATGCAGCGTCTTCGGGTCGCTAACCGAATATGCCATCAGCCTACGACAGTTCACCGGGTATCGATTTCGCCGATTGCGTAATTAGGGTAAATTGGGTAAAACAAAGTGCGGTGGGCTGCCGAACCGTTGCGAGGGAGTGCCCGGAGCGATTGGGTGCCGGTCGGGGAGGCTGTGAATGGATGCCCTGCACGCATTGCTGGACGAGGTGAGGAAGAAAGGACTGGTGAAGGGCCGTCTATTTGGCCTGTTGAACGTCCTGATCGGCCGCAAGGTCAGCAAGGCGGACAGCGTCGTCTGCAATGGCCTGACCTGGCGCGAGCTGGCGGCGATCCTGAAAAAAGCCCGCTGGGACCGGGACGGCGTGCGCGAGTTCGGTCTGGACCCCGACCATCTGCCGCCGCGCGACCGGCAGCAGTTCTGGTATAGCGCCATCGCCCGGGCCGGCGTGGACAGCGCCGCGGCCACCGCGGCGGGCGATGAGTTGGCCGCGGCCCTGGAAAAACTGGGCTACGAGGTCGGCCCGGCTCCGGGGCAGCCGAAGGATGAGTGATCCGCCGACTCCCATTACTTGACGCCCGCCCTGGCCGCCGCCCTGGGGTCGATTTTCTTCAGCGCCCGGCCGACGGCGGCGCGGATCTCCGCATTCGGGTCGTTGAGCAACCGCACCAACCGCGGCACTGCCGTGACGCCCTGCTTGCCACCCTCGCCCAAAAAGTCCGCGGCCCGGATGCGGTGAGCAGCCTTGCGATCCTCCAGCACCGACACCAACCCTTCGACCACCTCCGGATCCGAGCCGAGGAGACTGAACGCGCCGCGGGCGTTCTTGCTCACTTGCTCGTCGGGGTCATCCACGGCCGCCAGCAGCGCCGGCACGGCCGCGGCGCTGCGCAGATGGAGGGCGTCGATCCAGCTGAACGCCTGCGTCGCCAGGCGGCGGACGTGAACGTCCTTGTGCTTCATCGCCCGGCACCAGACCGGCATCGCCTCCAGGCCCAGGCAGCGCAGGCCGATGATGGCCTCGTCGCGCACCTGGGTACTCTTGTCGCTCAACAATGGTTCCAGGGCCAGGACTGCCCGGCGACGGTCCGGGTTGCCCGCGGCGTCGTGGTCCATCATGCGGTGGACGCGCCCCACCATGCCCACGGCCCGGGCGACGCGGCCGCGCATCAGCGGGTCGGGGTCGTTCAACAGCGGGAGCAGCGTCGGCAGTGCGGCGGCCGGTACGGAACGCATTTGCATCAGCCCGTGCGCGGCCTGCAGGCGATAGTTCGGGTTCTGCAAGGCATCGAGGAACGGTTGCACGGCGTCCGGGCCGATTTCCAGCAGCGCCCACCAGGCGTTGTCGCGCAGCAGTTTGTTGTCGCCCTTCCAGGCGGTGACCAGAGCCGGCACGGCGTCCGGGCCGTTGGACACCAGCGCCAGGCGGGCGCGGCCGCGGATGTTGAAGTCTGCATCCTTCAGGAGAGCGATCAGGGGGACGATGGCGTCCTTGCCGATCCCCGCCAGCGCGTGCGGCGGCCCACAGTAGCCAGGGGGTTGTTTCTTGAGCATGGGTGGTGGGTTACGGAGGGCGGCGATCAGGGCGGGAATGGCCGCCCGCGCCTCCGGGCCGATGCCGTGCAGCGCGAAGCAGGCGTGACCGAAGGCCGGTTCTTGCTGCGCCTCGACCAGCGCGACGAGCGCGGGCACAGCGGGTTTGGCGGCCGCGCCCAGCGTGTGCAGTGCCTGGGCGGTGTCCTCCAGCACCGCAGCGTCACGCTCCTTCAGCGCGGCGATCAGCACGGCCAGGCCGGTCTTCAGGTCGCCGGCGCGGCTCAGAGCGAACGCGGCGCCGACCCGCACTTTTTTGTCCGGATCGTCCAGCGCCTTGCGCAGCGCGGGCAGCACATCCTTGGCGCCGGGGCCGATGGCCGCCAGCGCCCACGCCACGTCAGCGCGGACGGCGGCGTCGGGGTCCGCGAGCGCCTTCACGAAGACGGGCATCGCCGCAGTCGAGCGCGGCCCGGGACCGTAGCGCACGACGAAGTGGCCCCGGAAGTGGAGATCCTTGTCCTTATCCTTCAGTGCCGCCAGCATCAGCGCGGCGGTGCGGTCGGCCTGGTGGCCGAGCCGGCACAGCGCCCCGGCGACCTCGACGCGCACGTGACGATCCGGGTCGTCCAGGGCCTTGACCAGCGCGGGCAGCGCCGGCTGCGCGGCGTCTGGCTTCACCCTGGACAGTTCCCGGGCGGCGATGATGCGCCAGCCGGTATCCTTGTTCCCGAGCTGGCGTATCAATTCCTGGACGTATCGCTCCGTCTCCTGCTTCGTGCCCCCGGCGGCACCGGGAGCCAGTAGCGCCAGCACGCCAACGAACGCGACCACGCTGAACATGCCACACCTCCACGACACCGGACCTCAGTTGGAAACGCTGACCTTTGGCAACGCTTTTCGCAGCATGCGGACGCCCGCGTCGGTCACTCGTGTCTCATTCACGATTACATCACGGAGTTCCTGCAACTGGACAAGTTCGGACATGCCCGCGTCGGTGACCTTCGTGCCGTACAGGATCAGCAGTCGCAGCTGTGTCATCTGGCCGACGTGGCGCAACCCCGCGTCGGTGATCTTCGTGTCGTACAGATCCAGGGTCTGCAATTTGGACAGTTCCGCCAGCGCCCGCAGGCCGCGGTCGGTTACCTGCGTCTTCCCGAGCCAGAGATCCCGAAGGTTCGGCAGCCCGGCCAGGTCGCGCAACCCCGCGTCACCGACTTTCGTGCCGCGCAGCATCAGCAGGCGGAGCGTTTTCACTGCCGTCAGGTTGCGCAGCCCCGCGTCGGTGACCCGGGTTTGTTCGAGGAACAATTCCTGCAGCTGGGGCAGCGGCGCCAGTTCCTTGAGCCCCGCGTCGGTGACCGCAGTCATGCGCAGCGACAGCGCGTGCAGGTTCTTGAGCTGCGCCACGTGCTTCAGTCCCTCGTCGGTCACGCGGGTGAGGTCCAGGTCCAGGCGGCGCAACCCCGTCAACGGGGCCAGCGCGAGTAGGCCGGCGTCGGTCGTCTGCGTGCCGCTCAACTGCAGCACGTGCAGTTTTTTCAGGCCCGCCAGCGCTTTCAGGCCCACCCCCTGAACCTGCGTCCTCATGAGGTCCAGCGTCCGCAGTTCAGTGAGTCCGGCCAGCGACTTCAAGCCCTCGTCGGTGATCGCCGTGCTCTCCAGTCTCAGCGTCTGGAGTTGCTTGCACCCGGCCAGCAGACGCAGGTCCGCGTCCGTTACCCGGGTTTCGTTGAGGTGAACGGCAACGACCGCCCCGCCGTTGCGGTACACCTTGCCGCGGAGGCGCTCGACGGCCTGCACCGCTCGGTCCTCGGCCTCGTCGGCGACCAGAGCGGCGGGCGACAGTGCGAAGGTGAGGAGTGCCAGCAGGAAAATGAGCCGGTGCATCGGGAAGCTCCACGGGTGGAGAGGGAGGTCGCACCCGAAGATGATAACCGATCCGCGGAAAAGAGCGTGTAACAAACGGGTAACGAGCGCGGCTCAGGTAAAGTTTGCGGCTACGGCCAGAAGCGGGCAAGCAGTTTTGTCCGCTAGCTCTCAGCCCTTCGGATAGGTCCGCTCAATAAACGTCGTATCGACATGCCCCGCGATGAACGCGGAGTTGTTGAACAGCTCGCGGTGCAGTGGGATGGTCGTCTTGATGCCCTCGACGACGAACTCGGCCAGCGCCCGCCGCATGCACGCGAACGCCTCGGCGCGCGTCGGCTGATACACCAGCAGTTTTGCCACCAGCGAGTCGTAATCCGGCGGTACGCGGTAGCCCTGCACGACGTGGGAATCCAGGCGCACGCCGGGGCCGCCGGGCGGTTGCCAGCGCGTGATCGTGCCCGGCGACGGCCGGAAGTCAGCGGCCGGATCCTCGGCGTTGATGCGGCACTCGATGGCGACGCCGCGGTGCTGTACCTGCTCCTGCGTGAAGCTCAGCGGCTCCCCGGCGGCGACGCGAATCTGCTCGCGCACCAGATCGATGCCGGTCACCAACTCCGTCACCGGATGCTCGACCTGGATGCGAGCGTTGATCTCGATGAAGTAAAAGCGGTTCTGCTTATCGACCAGGAACTCACAGGTGCCGGCGTTGTAATAGCCGGCCGCCTTGACTAGCCGCAGCGCCGCGGCGCACATCTCGTCGCGCACGGCGGCGGCCAGGTGCGGCGCCGGCGACTCCTCCACCAGCTTCTGGTGCCGCCGCTGCAACGAGCAATCGCGCTCGAAAAGGTGGGCCACGTGGCCGTGCCTGTCGGCGATGAACTGCACCTCCACGTGCCGCGGCTGTTCGATGTACTTTTCCAGATAGACGCTGCCGTCCTTGAAGGCCAGTTCCGCCTCCTGGCGGGCGGCGTGGAGGCCGTTTTTCAAACTCCCGTCGTTGCGGGCGACGCGCATGCCGCGGCCGCCGCCGCCGGCAGCCGCCTTGATGAGCACCGGGTAGCCCATCGCGTGCGCCACGCGCTGGGCCTCCTGTTCGTCGGTGAGCAAGCCTTCGCTGCCGGGCACCACCGGCACCTTCGCCGCCTTGGCCAGCTTTCGGGCCTCGTTCTTGTTGCCCAGCTGGAGCATGGCCGATTCCGGCGGGCCGATGAATTCGATGTTGCAGGAGCGGCATACCTCGGCGAAATGCGCGTTCTCCGACAGGAAGCCGTAGCCGGGGTGGATGGCGTCCACGTCGGCGATCTCGGCGGCGCTGATGAGCCGGGCGATTTTCAAATAGCTCTCGGTGGACTTGGCGGGACCGATGCAGATGGCCCGGTCGGCCAGATGGAGGTACGGGGCGTTGCGGTCGGCTTCGCTGAAGACGGCGACGGTTTCGATGCCGAGGTCGCGGCAGGCGCGGATGACGCGCAGGGCGATTTCACCACGATTGGCCACGAGGATGCGTTGAAACATGATTACTGTTACGAAGGGCCGAGGTTCGTTCCCGGAGCGAAACGCGGCGGCGATGCTTAACCCGTGGGATCGACCCGGAAGAGAACCTGGCCGTAATCTACAGCATCCTCGTCTTTCATCAAGATTTCGGTGATGACACCACTGCACTCCGCCTGGATTTCGTTCTGCATCTTCATGGCCATGATAATGCAGACGACTGTGGTCGGTGTGACGCGACTGCCGATGGTGACGAACGGCGCGGCGTCGGGGTTCGGTTTGGAATAATAGGTGCCGACCGCCGGACACTTGATCTCGAGCAGTTTTTTGGCGGCTACGGCCTCCGAGACCGGTTGGGGCACGGCTGCGGTGGGGGTCGCGGCGGTCGGCAGCGGCGCCAGCGTGACCGGCGCGATGCCGGGGACCGTCAGCGGCAGGCCGCCGCGGCGCAGCAGAATGCGGCGGTTGCCCTCGCGCAGATCGATCTCGCTCAGGTCGTGGCGGCGCATCAGACGCACCAGCGCCTTGACCGTCGGCACGTCAAAAGGGCCCGGGCTGTTGGACACGTCGTCAGCCACCGTGTTCTCCCACTTCCTCTGGGTCGGCCCGCCCGGTCAACACTCGACCACCGCGGCGGCCAGGTCCTTCGGCACGCTGGTCAGCACTTCACAGCCGTCGAGCGTCACAAGCACGTCGTCTTCAATGCGGACACCACCCCATTCGGGCAGGTAGATGCCGGGCTCGACGGTCACCACCATGCCCGCCTGCAACTCGACCTCGGAGCCGGGCCGCAGCAGCGGCGCCTCATGGACCTGCAGGCCCAGGCCGTGGCCAGTGCTGTGCGTGAAGTGGTCGCCGTAACCCGCCGCGGCGATGACCGAGCGGGCGGCGGCGTCCACCTGACCGGCCCGCACGCCGGGCCGCAGGGTGGCGATGGCCGCGGCCTGGGCGCGCAGCACAACCTCATACACTTCCTGGAATTTCGGCTCGACGCCATTGGCCCCGGGCTGGTCCCAGCGCGTGGAAGTTGTACGGGTCCACAGAACGCGTGTCAAGTCGCTTTTGTAGAAGCGGCCGCTGGCGCCCCAGTCGAGCAGCAGCAGTGGATTTTCCGCGACGCGGCGGCTGGTCGGCGGCGCGTGCGGCAGGGCGGCGCGGCTGCCGACGGCGACGATGGCCGGGAAACTGCTGCCACGGCCGCCCGCCCGCCGGAGGTAGCTTTCGATGGCGTCGCTGAGGTCTTTTTCGCAGTCGTCTGGCCGCAGCAGGGCGCGGAACATGGCGAACGCCCGCTGCGCGAAGTCGATGGCCTCGCGGATCTGGCCGACCTCAATGGCGTCCTTGCAGGCCCGCAGTTGCTCGACGCGGTCGCGGCCCGGCTTCCAGTCGAGGTTGGCCGCGGCGCCGCGCAGCGCCTCCAGGTCGGCTACGGTCAGGTGGCTGCTCTCGATGCCAACGTGCTTGACGCCGAGCCTGTCCAGCGTCTGGGCGGTGGCCTCGGTCAGCGGCGTCACCGGCGGGCGGATAACCGTCTCCAGGCCAGGACACTCCTCGGCCAGTTGCTGCGTGAAGCGGCCGTCGCTGACGAGGACGCTGCGCCGCGGCGTAACGATCAGGTGGCTGCTCTCGCCGCTGAAGCCGGTCAGGTAGCTGACATTGACGGGCTGGCTGACGAGCAGGGCGTCGAGGCCCTCGTTGGCCACGCTCTCGGCGAGGCGGCGGCGGCGGTCGGCGAAGTAGTCGGGTGCGGTCGGCGGCGTCAAGGGAAGGCCCTTCCGTGAAGCGGGTGCGGGCGGTTTGGTAGGGATCAGTGTAGCGACCGCCGCCCCTGGCCGCAATTCAGTCTCGTGAAGTGGCACTGCGTCACAGCGGACGGCAGCGGTTGCCACAGCAAGGAAGCCAAGAACGCCAAGAACGCCAACTTTTTTACACGTCGAGATCCGGTGCCTACAGGACGTGGCTCGTGGGAGGTGTGGGCGCTGGCCCGTGATCTGCCGCTCGTGAGAGTCCTCGAAAGGATGAAGGATGAAGAAAAGACAGAAGAAGGGTTTTCTTCATCCTTCATCCTTCATCCTTTCGAGGACGGTGGCGGTGGCCATGCCGTGGCCGATGCACATGACCTGCAAGCCGAAGCGGCCGCCGGTCACCTCCAGGCCGACGAGCATCTTCGCCAGCAGGCCGGCGCCGGTCGCGCCCAGCGGGTGGCCGTGGGCGATGGCCCCGCCCCACGGGTTGACGCGGGCCAGGTCCGGCTGCAACTCGCGCGCCCAGGCCAGCACCACCGTGGCAAACGCCTCGTTGACCTCGAACCAGTCGATGTCCGCCATGCTCAGCCCAGCACGCGCCAGCGCCGCCCATGTCGCCGGGATGATGGCCGTGAGTTGCAGCGTGGGATCGTCGCCGACCACGACGCGGGCGCGGAAGCGGGCGCGCGGCCGGAAACCATCGGCAATCGCCGTCTCGCGATCCGCGATCAGCACGGCCGCGGCGCCGTCGGCGATCTGGCTGGCATTGGCAGCGGTCACCACGCCAGCGCCGCCAGGGCGGAAGACCGTCGGCAGGCTCGCCATCTTCGCCGGATCGATCACGTCGCGAATGCCCTCGTCGCGCGTCAGGGGCACGCCGGCTTCCGTGGTGCCCGCGGCCGCCCCGGTCAGCAGCTCACGGTGCCAGCCCAGTCGGGCAGCGGCGGCCGCGCGGCGGTGGCTCTCGGCGGCGAAGGCGTCCGCCTCGGCGCGGCTGATGCGCCAGCGCTGGGCTACGCGCTCGGCACTCTCGCCCTGGTGGATCAGTTCGCGGCGTGCCAGCAGGTCCGGGTTGAGCCGCTCGAAGCCGCCGCCGATGTCGCTGAACATCGGGACGCGCGTCATGCTCTCGACGCCGGCGGCGATGACGTAACGGGCGTCGCCGGCGGCGACGGCCTGGGCGGCGAAGTGGACCGCCTGTTGACTGGAGCCGCACAGCCGGTTGAGCGTGACGGCCGGCACCGTGTCGGGGAAGCCGGACAGCAGCACTGCCAGGCGGCCGACGTTGGCGCCCTGTTCGCCCACCTGGGTGACGGTGCCGTTGATGACATCCTCGACCCGGGCCGGATCCAGACCGGCGCGCTCCACGAGGCCGCGCAGGGTCAGGGCGAGCAGCTGGTCGGGTCGGGTGTCACGGTGGGCGCCACTGCGGCGGCCGAACGGGGTGCGCACGGCTTCGAGGATCACAGGTTCAGGCACGCTAACCTCCGGGCTCAGACAGGTTTGTCATTGAACTTCGGTTTGCAATCCATTATTTCATTTTGTCCATCGGTCGCTCCGTTGGCTTCCGCCCGCATGACTTCGCGTCACGGCGGCTCGTTCGGGCCCGGGTTCATTCGACATTATAACGCCACCCGCACCCGGAGGAACGGCCCAACTTCGCGTGGACAGGACGCGCCCGCCGCCGCACAATAGCGTTGGCGAACCGCCGCACCCTGACCGGAGGAGGGAGACGACCATGCTCAACACGTCCTTGAAGGAAGCCGTGCTGCGCCTGCTGCCGCGCGTGCAGACGCCGGCACAGTATCTCGGCGGCGAACTGAACGCCGTCGTCAAGGACCATCGCGGCGTCCGCGGCAAGCTGTGCCTGGCGTTCCCCGACGCCTACACGCTCGGCATGAGCCACCACGGCTTGCAGGTTCTGTACACCATCATGAACAGCGACCCGCAGTGGGCCTGCGAACGCGCCTTCACGCCCTGGGTCGATTTCGAGGCCCTGCTGCGCCAGCACAATCTGCCGCTCTACTCGCTGGAGACGTTCACGCCGCTGCGGCAGTTCGACGTGCTCGGCTTCAGCCTGCAGTACGAAATCTGCTACACGAACCTGCTGACCATGCTGGACCTGGGCGGCGTGCCGCTGCACAGCAAGGACCGCACGCTCGCCGACCCGCTGGTGATCTGCGGCGGTCCCGGGGCGCAGAACCCCGAGGTGCTCGCGCCCTTCGTGGACCTGTTCGTCATCGGCGACGGGGAGGAAAGTCTGCCGTGGTTGATGGAAAAGTACATGACGCTCAAGGAGCACGGCGGCAAGTCGCGGGAGGACGTGATCGCGGAGCTGGTCGGCGGCACGACCTGGGCGTATGCGCCGATGTTCTACGAGCCGGAGTACCACGCCGACGGCACCCTCGCGGCGATGCACCGCACGCGCGCCGACGTGCCGCAGCAGGTCATGGCCTGCACGATCACGCAGGACTTCGACGCCATCCCGCTGCCGACGCGGCCGGTGGTGCCGTTCGTCGAGACGCCGCACGACCGCATCGCCCTGGAGATCATGCGCGGCTGTCCGTGGCAGTGCCGTTTCTGCCAATCGACGGTCATCAAGCGGCCGTTGCGCGTGCGCAGCGTCGAAACCATCGTACAGTCGGCCCTGGAGAGCTACCGCAACACCGGCCACAACGAAATCAGCCTGCTCAGCCTGAGCACCAGCGATTACCCGTATTTCGAGGAACTGGTGACGCGCATGCACGAGGTGTTCACGCCGCTGGGCGTCAACATTTCGCTGCCGAGCCTGCGCGTCACGGATCAGTTACGGTTGCTGCCGAAGCTGTTTGCCGGCGTGCGCAAGGCGGGGCTGACGCTGGCGCCGGAGGTGGCCCGCGACGACATGCGCGACCAGATCCGCAAGCCGATCAAGAACGAGGACCTGTACGAGGGCTGCCGCGAGGCGTTCAAGAGCGGCTGGAACAAGGTCAAGCTGTACTTCCTGTGCGGCCTGCCGGGCGAGCGCACCGCCGACCTGGACGGCATCGTGGACATGGCGGAGACGATCTCGCGCATCGGCAAGGAGGTCAAGGGCCGCTTCGTCGATGTGACGGCGTCGGTGTCGAACTTCGTGCCGAAGCCGCACACGCCGTATCAGTGGAACGGCATGCAGTCGCGTGAGTATTTCCACTGGGCCGGCCAGTATCTGCGGCAGCGCTGCAAGATTCGGGCGGTGCGGATCAAGCAGCACGACGTGGAGGTGAGCCTGCTGGAGGGCGTGCTGACGCGCGGCGACCGGCGCGTGGCCCCGGTGCTGGAGGAGGCATGGCGGCGCGGCTGCCGGCTGGACGGCTGGCGCGAGTGCTTCCAGCCGGAGGTGTGGTGGCAGACGTTCGCGGACCTGGGCGTTGACGTGCAGTGGTACTCGCACCGGGCGCGGCCGATGACCGAAGTGCTGCCGTGGGATCATGTCAACGTCAAGAAGGGGCGGCAGTATCTGGAGAAGGAGCAGACGCGCAGTTTGCACCAGCTGGAGGTCATGGCGGCGGCGACGTGACGCACAGGTCGGCCGCCCACTGCGCACGCCGTCGGCGGAGGGCTTGCGTGAACTCCTGCACGCGCTGCCGCAATCGGGGCGGCAGGTCGGCCGCTGCCAGGAGTTGGTCGCCCAGACAGATCGCTTCGTGAAAATTGCCCGCCTGGGCCCAGCAGCTGATCGCGCTGAAGCGGTGTAGCTGACTTTTTTCGTGCAACCCTTGGGCGGCGCACACCTCGCTCAGCTGTTCCTCCAGCGCGGCGGCCCGGGCGAACCGCTCCGCCGCGGCGTCCTCCTGCCGCTGGTCCCGGAGCAACCGCCCTTCCAGGATCAGGTTCGATTTCAGGGTTTCGTCGGCCGCAAAGTCCGCGTCCAGCCCGTGCCGTGCGAGTCCCTTCAAGGGGCGCTGCATCATGGGGTTCTCTCGTCAAAGTGAGGGAAGGAGAAGATCACGCGCCGGGTCGCAAATCCGACCACGATCACGTAGCCGTCCGCTCCGTAGGGGTTGTCCAGCAACTGCTGCACTTTCTCCCGGTGTCGGGCCTCCAGGTTGTCCGCGGTCGTGCCACTGACTTCCAGGCCGAATTCCTGCGTCTCGTCCAGGCACCAGTAATCGAAGCGGTCGCCCTCCGCCGCCACCGCGTGCAGGCGGATGCCGGCGAAGTGCCACAGGACCACGCAGGCCACCCCAGCGCGGCCCATTCCGTGAGCGGGTTGTCCTGGATGCCCAGCGGCAACCGCGGGATACTCTCCCGGTCCCAATGTAAACGGAGCGAATGCTCGCCCGCCATTTCGCGAACGTCCCGCAGTTCAACCGTCAGGAGTGTCTCAGTGTCATCCGGGGTGGATTGCAAGCGCGTCACGGCGAACGGCACAAACAGGTGCGTGGCGAGTGCGTGGAGTTCGCCGATGGTTTCGAGACGAAAGGAATCCACAATACCATCCCTTCAACCCTCCAAGGTGTCCGCGCTTCAAAGTCCATTATAATGGCGGGGGAGTTCTCCAAAGGTAAAAAGTGCGGCGACGGCAGCGGCTGACGGTTAGAGTAGGAGCAGACGCGCAGCTTGCACCAGCTGGAGGTCATGGCGGAGGCGACGTAGTTTGTCTCCCCTTCCCCGACCGGATCGCGGAACTGGGGCGCGGCACGCACTGGTTGCTCGGATTCCAACAACACCGGGAGGCCGTATGAGGACGCAGACGCGGGCGCGATTCGGGGCGGCGGCGCTGGTGACGGTGCTGATCGGGTTCGGCTCGGGACGGGTGTGCGGGCAGGAGCCCAGGCCGTTGCCGGCGGCGGTGACGGCCGCCTGGCAAAAGGCCGGCGCCGAGGTCGGCTGGACGAGGTCGGATAAATCCAGGGTACGACTGCTGTTTCGTCTCGGCAGGGCCGGGAAGGCTGGGGAGGTGCCGGCCTTCCGGTTCTCAGCGTGGCAGGGCGGCATCCTCGCCAAACTGCCGCGGCCGGAGACCCCGTTTGGCTTGGACTTCGGCTCCACGAAGGTGGCGGACGCGGGGTTGAAGGAGCTGGCCGCGCTCCAGCAACTGCAGGCGCTGAACCTTGGCTTCACGCAGGTGACGGACGCGGGGCTGAAGGAGTTGGCCGCGCTCAAGCGACTGCAGGCGCTGAACCTCGGCTTCACGCAGGTGGCGGACGCGGGGCTGAAGGAGCTGGCCGCGCTCAAGCAACTGCAGTTGCTGGGCCTCGGCGGCACGCAGGTGACGGATGCGGGTCTGAAGGAGTTGGCCGCTCTCAAGCAACTGCAAACACTGGACCTCAACGGCACGGAGGTGACGGACACGGGTCTGAAGGAGCTGGCCGCGCTCAAGCAACTCCAGTCGCTGGACCTCGGCTTAACGAAGGTGACGGACGCGGGGCTGAAGGAACTGGCCGCGCTCCAGCAGCTGCAGTCGCTGGCCCTCGGCTTAACGAAGGTGACGGACACGGGTCTGAAGGAACTGGCCGCGCTCAAGCAACTGCAGTCGCTGGCCCTCAACGGCACGGAGGTGACGGACACGGGTCTGAAGGAACTGGCCGCGCTCCAGCAACTGCAGGCGCTGAACCTCGGCTTCACGCAGGTGGCGGACGCGGGGCTGAAGGAGCTGGCCGCGCTCAAGCAACTGCAGTTGCTGGGCCTCGGCGGCACGCAGGTGACGGATGCGGGTCTGAAGGAACTGGCTTCGCTCAAGCAACTGCAAACACTGGTCCTCAGCAGCACGCAAGTGACGGACGCGGGGCTGAAGGAACTGGCTTCGCTCAAGCAACTGCGGTCGTTGTACCTCTACAACACCAAGGTAACGGACGCGGGTCTGAAGGAACTGGCCGCTCTCAAGCAACTGCGGTCGTTGTACCTCTACAACACCAAGGTAACGGACGCGGGGCTGAAGGAGCTGGCCGCCCTCAAGCAACTGCAGACACTGGACCTCAACGGCACGAAGGTGACGGACGCGGGGCTGAAGGAGCTGGCCGCCCTCAAGCAACTGCGGTCGTTGTACCTCTACAACACCAAGGTAACGGACGCGGGGCTGAAGGAGCTGGCCGCGCTCAAGCAACTGCAAACACTGGTCCTCAGCAGCACGCAAGTGACGGACGCGGGGCTGAAGGAGCTGGCCGCGCTCCAGCAACTGCAATCGCTGAACCTTTTCAACACGAAGGTGACGGACGCGGGCGTAGCCCAGCTACGGAAGGCGCTGCCAAGCCTTGACATCCTCCGCTAATTGGTTCGATAGCGACCGGCCAAGCGCTCCAGCGCTGTTGATGCCGCGACGGCCACGACACCTCCGGCTGGCGCGAGTGCTTCCAGCCGGAGGTGTGGTGGCAGACGTTCGCGGACCTGGACATTGGTGTGGAGTGGTACGCGCACCGGGCGCGGCCAATGACGGAGGTGCTGCCGTGGGACCACGTCAACGTCAAGAAGGGGCGGCAGTATCTGGAGAAGGAGCAGACGCGCAGCCTGCACCAGCTGGAGGTCATGGCGGAGGCGACGTGACGCCGTGCATTCGAGAGACGGGGGAGCACACATGAATCGCTTGGTGGTGAAATCCAGAGTGAGCAGCGATGGCGTCTTGCACCTGGCGCTGCCGGTGGGTCTAGAGGCGGCGGACCAGGAGGTCCAGGTTACGGTGGAGACGGTCCCGGGTGCGCCGCTCTCCCGAGAGCAATGGCGGGCCTGGGTCCAGTCGATGGCCGGCGCCTGGCAGGGAGACTTTGAGCGACCGCCGCAGGGCGAGTACGAGGCGCGGGAGCCGCTATCGTGAAATACCTTCTGGACTCGAACGCCTGGATCGGCTGGCTCCGCCAGAGCCAGCCGAATCTCGTGCGCCGCATCCAGCAGGAACAGCCAGCGGACATCGCCCTTTGTTCGGTGGTATTGGGGGAGTTGCTTTACGGTGCCCGGCACAGCGGGGCGGCACACCAGGCCAACAATTTGGCCCTGGTTGCCGCATTGCGTCAGCAGTTCGTCTCAGTCCCCTTCGACGACCGGGCTGCCGAGGAGTACGGCAAGGTTCGGGAACACCTCGCCGGACTGGGAACGCTGATCGGGCCGAATGACCTTCTGATTGCGGCGATTGTCCTGGCCAACGGCTTGACCCTGGTGACCAACAACACCAGCGAATTCAGCCGGGTGCCAGGGCTGCCGCTGGAAGATTGGCAATAATTGCGCCGTCGCGGCTGTGGGCAGACCGATGACAACCTGGAGTGGATGCTGGATCGGGATTCCACACCCCCAGGTGCTACAGCGGCGCAAACGGTCGCTTGGGGTCAAGATGGGCCGACAATATCTTGCAGAAGGAGCCGACGCGCAGCTTGCACCAGCAGGAGGTCATGGCGGCGGCGACGTGAGGACCGGGAGGTGCCGATGATTCTGGGCATCGATCCCAAGGTCGATTACGCCTTCAAGCATCTGCTGGGCCGCGAGTCCACGCGCGACCTGTTGATCGACGTGATCGACCGGGTACTGAACGCCGCGCCGGGCCACCAGATTCAAGAACTGGAACTGCTCAACCCGTTCAACCCAAAGGAGACGCTGGACGACAAGCTGTCGATCCTGGACGTCAAGGCGCGCGACCAGTCCGGCCGGCAGTTCAACGTCGAAATGCAAATGCTCGCCCACCGGCACTACGAGAAGCGCATCCTGTACTACGCCTGCAAATTGCACCAGCAACAACTGCACGAGGGCCAGGATTACCTGGAGCTGCGGCCGACCATTTCGATCAGCTTCCTGGACCACGTGCTGTTCCCGCAGGCGCCGGACTATCACCTGCACTTTCGGCTGCAGGACGAGGCGCACCACGTCGTTCTGTCGGAAGACATCGAATTTCACCTGCTGGAATTGCCGAAATTTACAAAGTCGGCGGCGGAGCTGACAACGGACCTGGACCGCTGGCTGTATTTACTGCGCCACGCCGCCAACGTGGACACAGACGCGGTGCCCGCGCCGCTGCAGCGGCCGCTAATTTTGCGGGCTTTGGAGGAACTGAAAGTGTTGACGCAATCTGACCTGGAGCGCGAGCGCTACGAGGCGCGGCGCAAGTGGCAGCTGGACTACAACACGGGCCTGAAGGTGGCCCGCATGGAAGGCCTCGAAGAGGGCGAACAGATCGGCCGAATTCAGCTGTGCGAGCAGTTGCTGCAACGGCCGGTGACGCCGCGCGAGCAACTGGCAGCGCTGACACTGGCGGACTTGACGCGCCTGGCGGCTGATTTACAAACCCAGGTGTTGCAGCAGCGCAACCCCACGAGTTGACTGCTGCCGTTGGCCGGCGATGCGCGAGAGCCACAAATTCGCCCCCCTCCGAGGACCTGAAAGCAGTGTCACCAAACAATCGATTGCGCGAGGGCTAGGAAGCGCGGCGCAAAGTGTTACTGGATTTCAAAGCAGAAATGGATGCCGTTCGCGCGAACGGTCGCGAAGACGGCGAACAGATCGGCAGAATCCAGTTGTGCGAGCAGTTGCTGCAACGGCCGGTGACGCCGCGCGAGCGGTTGGCGTCCCTGTCCCTGGAGGACTTGACCCGGGTGGCGGACGATTTGCAAGCCCAGGTGCTGCGGCAGCGCTAATGGCCTGCGGGTCAGAAGCACCCGTGCGACCGGCGAGCAGCCGGCCGCCGGCTAAGTGCCGGGGGCGGGACTCGAACCCGCACGGTCTTGCGACCACAGGATCCTAAATCCTGGGTGTCTACCAGTTCCACCACCCCGGCCTGCGCCGCCGCTCCGCCATTCTAGCAGCCGACCCGGCCCTCGCAACCGTCCCGGCCCGGCGGCAGTTCCATTTCGGCCGCGTTTCCCTATCCTCAACCCACAACCACACCCCGGAGACGCGCTCTGATGCACGCCGACGTTCCCACCACCCCGGTTGCCGCCGACCCCAGTGGCCGGCCCTGGTATCGCGAACTGAGCCGCTACCACTGGTTCGTCCTGACCGTCGCCGCCCTCGGCTGGCTGTTCGACTGCCTGGACCAGCAGCTCTTTAACCTGGCGCGCAACCCGGCGGTGACGGAATTGCTCGGCACCGGGACCGACCGCCTGGTGATCGACCGCACCAGTGGATACGTCACCTCGATCTTCATCCTCGGCTGGGCGACGGGCGGCCTGGTGTTCGGCATCCTCGGCGACCGCATCGGCCGCGCCCGCACCATGCTGCTGACCATTCTCATCTACTCGCTCTGCACCGGCCTGAGCGCCCTGTCCTGGGACATCTGGTCGTTCTCGTTCTTCCGCTTCGTGACCGGCCTGGGCGTGGGCGGCGAGTTCGCGGTCGGCGTGGCGCTGGTGGCCGAGGTCATGCCCGACCGGGCCCGGCCGCACGCCCTGGGCTGGCTGCAAACGCTGTCCGCCGTCGGCAACATCGCCGCCGCCCTGATCAACATCAGTCTCGGCGTCGCCGAGGGCGAGGGCATGCTCGGCGGCTGGACGCCGTGGCGCATCATGTTCGTGATCGGGGCGCTGCCGGCACTGCTGGCCATCCTGGTGCGCTGGCGGCTCCAGGAACCGGCCCGCTGGCAGCAGGTCGTGGCCGAGACGGGCGAGCAGCGCAAGGCCGGCTCCATGAAAGAACTGCTCGGCGACCCGACCTGGCGGCGGCACGCGCTGGTGGGCCTGGGGTTAGCCATTCCGGGGGTCGTCGGCTTGTGGGGCATCGGCTTTTTCAGCTTCGATTTCGTCCGCGCTGTGTTCCGGCGCACGTACGAGGCGGAAGGGCTCAGCCAGGAAGTCATTCGCGGCAAGTTGACGATGCTGGTCGGCGTCGTCTCCGTGCTGCAAAACCTGGGCGGCGCGCTGGGGATCTACCTGTTCAAGGTCTTCACACAGCACAGCGGCCGCCGGCCGGCGTTCGCGGTGGCGTTCGTGCTCGCCATCCTCAGCACCGCCGGCACCTTCTGGTTCCTGAACGATTACTACGACGTCTTCTGGATGATCCCCCTGATGGGCTTTTGCCAGCTCACCCTGTTCGGCGGCTACGCCATCTACTTCCCGGAGTTGTTCCCCACCCGACTGCGCAGCACGGGCACGTCGTTTTGCTACAACGTCGGCCGCTTCGTCGCCGCGCTCGGGCCGCTGACGATGGGCGAGTTGATCAATACGGTCTTCGGCCACCACGGCCAGATCATGGCGTGGCGCTACACCGGCGTGACGATGTGCGCCGTCTTCCTCATCGGCTTGATGGTGCTGCCGTTCGCCCCGGAGACCCGCGGCAAACCGCTGCCGGAATGAACCCGGCACCGGGTCGCAGCGTATCAGGAAGAAGGTTCACCACAAAGACACGGAGGACACAAAGGAAAAGGCAAAGAAAGAATTGAATTGATTAATCTTTTTCCTTTGTGTCCTCCGTGTCTTTGTGGCGAATACCTCAGTTGCACTCGGCCACGAGGGGCGTCGCCAGTTCGCTGAGGTAGAACAGTCGCCCCGGCAGCGTCGGCATGAACGAGCTGGGGATCCACGGCGTCGGCTCGTGCAGCAGCGTCATCCGCAACGACAGGCCCTGCCACTGCATGCCGCGGCCCAGCACTCCGTCGGCGCCGCCGATGGCGCGGTCGGCCGACAGGAACAGGGCCGGCCCGATCGTGTTGGCGTACGCCGGCACCAGCGTTGTGCGGCTCTTGAAGCTGGTGATCGCGTTCTGCTCCACCGTCAACGGGTGCAGTCGGGCGCCCAGACGGTGCGTCTGCTGCTTCCAGGCCGCCGTGTCCGCGAACTCCGCGGCGAAGTGCGGCTCCCAGAAGGCGATGTGACAGACGCGGCCGATGCCGTACACCGTCACCAGCTTCGCCCCTTGTTTCTTCAGGTCCGCGAGCTGGGCGGCATAGGTCGGCAACTCATCCTTCAGAGCGAAGTGCCGCTGTCTGGGCGGCACCGTGCCGCGGCCGAGCGGGCCGTAAAACGCCTGCTCCATCGCGTACTGGAAGGCGCCGCGGTTGTCCGGCGGCAGCGTGTTGCCCTGGGCGTCCGACCATTCGTCCATGTTGAAGCCGTGAACATGGTCGCAGCCGACACCCCACTCGCTCAGGAAGTAGACCGCCCAGCGGTACATGCCCATCGGCCCGACTGGCAAGATGAGCGCCAGCGGCCGGCCAGCAACGCGGGCCAGCTGGATTTCGCGGGCGATTTCGTGGCCCATGTAGGTGTCGAAGTCCGCGACGCTGGCACAGGCCACCGGCTCGAACTGCGGGTGCCACCACGGACAGCGCCGCGCCAGGTCCGCCTGAGCCACGGCGCCGAGGCGGTCGATTTTTTGCAGGTCCCAGCCGGCCGGGAAGAAGCCTTCCAGCAGCGAGCCGGCCATCGTGGTGAGCAGGTTCATGGGGTCTCTCAACAAGGAGGAAGATCGTGCGGCGCCTGTGTCAGACAGGTATATGCGCCGCGCCTCGGTTCGCCACGCCCCCCGGCGGCGGGAGTTTGGCGCGGGGCTTGTTTTTGGGCCGCCACCTTATACAAAGAAGAAATTCGCGTAGCGAACTGTTCCGTTTCACCGTGAAAGATACCGGCCAGTGCCGGGAGGAAGAACCCGATGATGCGCGTGTTTTGGCGGGGCTGTCTGGTGGTCGCGGCGGTCCTGGGGATGACCGTGTCCGCCTCCGCCCAGGAAAAGCTGGTCTGGAAGGCCTTCGACTCCAAGCAGCCTTTCTACCAGGAGATGACCACCGAAACGAATCAGAAAATGACCGTCATGGGCATGGAGGTCAACCAGACGCAGAACCAGACCTTCTACCTGCAGTGGACGCCCCTGACCGACAAGAGCACCAAGGACACCTGGGTGGTCGAGCAGAAGATCATCGGCGTCAAGATGAACATCAACATTGGCGGCAACAATATCTCCTACGACTCCACCGCCAAGGACCAGCCGCAGAACCCGTTGACCGACTTCTTCAAGGCCCTGACCAGCAAGGAAGCCAAGTTCATCCTCACCATCAACAAGGATGACATGAAGGTGACCAAGATCGAAGGCCGCAAGGAGTTCATCGACGAGCTCATCAAGTCCAACCAGCAGCTGGACACGCTGCTCAAGCAGATCCTCAGCGAGGACGCGCTCAAGCAGATGGCCGACCCGACCTTCGCCGCCATCCCGCCCAAGGGCGAGATTCCCAAGAGCGGCACCTGGGAGAAGAAGGACGTCATCCTGAACATGGGCCCGATCGGCACCTACGAAACCAGCTACACCTACAAGGTGGACACGAAGACTCTCGCCGACAAGTTCAAGCAGGGCAAGGTGACCATCGACATGAGTGTGACGATGAAATACAAGGCCCCCGACGCCAAGAGCGGGGCGCTGCCCTTCACCATCAAGGAAGGCAAACTCGACGGCAAGAGCAAGGAAGGCAAGATCGTCTTCGACGTGACCAATGGCCGCATTGAAACCATGGACCTGACGCTGGACCTGGACGGCTCGCTCACCATCGAGATCGCCGGCCAGCCCACCACGGTCACCCTCAAGCAGACGCAGAAAACGACCCTGAAGACCCTGGAAAAGAGCCCCCTCCCGTAACTGGACCCGTTTGCGGATGGGTGGAGCGGAAGTCGCCAGACTTTCGTCCGGTGCTCCTCGGAAGTCTGGCGATTTCCGCTCCACCCATCCGCGCTGGTTTTACCGCCGCTCCAGTTGCGCCAGCCGTTGCTCCCAGTCCGCACAGACCGCCAGCGTCCGCGCCTCCGCGGCGCCGGTGTAGTTGGCCGGGTCGTCCAGCACTGCCCGCTGCTGCGGCGTCAGCCGTTGAAAATACGCCGCCACCGTTTTGTCCGCGCGGATCACCTGGTTGAGCGGCACCCGCTGCGCCCGCGCCTGCTGGGCCAGCACCCGCGCCTGCTCGTGCGCGTCGGGGTGGCCGGCCAGCGACAGCAGCACGTACAGCGGCTCCGCCACCACCGGATCCTTGCCACCCTCCAATATTTCCGCCATGCGGCGCACGTCCGCCTCCACGCCGTCCAGCGTGCCGCTCAGCCGGTGGACGCCATAGGCGAACGCCGTCACGAACTCCGTCACGAAGCGCATCGACGCCGAGTTGGTCAGGTCGCGCTGGTGCTCGGAAATCTGATCCAGCAACACCGTCTGCAACCGCGGCACATACGCCTTCCACAAACTCTTGACGTTCTCGAAATCCTTGGGGTTGACCTTGTGCGGCATCGTCGAGGAACCGACGACCTGTGTGCCGGGGTCGCTCTCCTTGCGGTCGCGGATTTCGTGGATTTCGCTGCGCTGCAGGTTGCGGCCGTCGTCGGCGAGGTTGGCCAGCACGCCCCAGCAGGACGCCAGGGCGTACACGAAGTCGGCGACGTACTCCGGCTGCACAATCTGGCTGGAAATCTCCGGCGCCGCCAGGCCGAGCTTCGTCATCAGGGCCGCTTCCAGTTCCTCGGGATGTTCCGGCCGCAGCAGCGCCAGGGCGTTGTAGGCGCCGACGGCGCCGGCAAACTTGCCACGCAGGTTACCGGCGACGCGGACAAGCTGCTCCAGGCGCTGGCCGAGGCGCGAGACGTACAGCGCCAGTGCGAAGCCGAAGGTCAGCGGCACCGCGTGCTGACCGTGCGTGCGGCCCATCTGCTTCGTGGCCGCGTGCTGCCGGGCCAGGGCGATCAGCTGCCGCAGCAGCCGGGCCAGCGCCGGCACCAACACGGCGGCGGTCACGTCCTTCAGGCACAGCGCCCGGGCGGTGTCCATGATGTCAGCGGAGGTGGCGAACAGGTGGACGAACGGCCGGGCCGCCGGGCTGACGCGGTTGCGGACGCAGTTGACCAGCGCCCGCAGGTTGTGCTGGATGCGTCGCTCCTCCTCGTAGACCTCCTCGGCGGTAATCTGCTCACAGGCCTTGGCGATCTCCGCGGCGGCCGCTGCATTGCAAACGCCGTGGTCCGCCAGGGTCGCCGCCAGCGCCGCCTCGACGCGCGCCAGGTAGCGGACCTGCGCGGCCTCGGAGACGTAAGGGTGCAGGCGTTCGTAGAACGCGCGGTCGGCGAAGTAATAGCGGGCATCCAGCGGCGACGCGGCATCAAACGGATTCATCGCGGTCACTCGGGTCAGGGATGGCGAGGGTGTCGGCCCCGGCATTCTAGAGCGTTTCGCGTCCAGGTGTAGCGGTCTGGTGTTGAGCCCCGCAGCGGCGACAGCCAATCGCCAGGGCCGTCAGGCCCTGGAACGCAACGGGGGGCGCGGCCGCGGACTCCGCGAAAAATGTGCTACGATGCTTGCGAGCGGTAAATTCGTCGGTTATTTAATACACCTGTCACCACAAAATCACCAACCACCCCTTCCAGGAGGCACCGCGATGGCGACCGTGAAAGCGTGGAAAGTCGGCGACAACAGCGCGCACCGCTTTCCCGGACGACTTTGAGATTGTCAAGAAAGCGGTCCTGCAAGTTACCGATATCAAGACCAACCACAACAAGTATTACGCCATCGAGCTGCACAAGGGCACCATCAAGGGCAAGACCCTTTTCCGCATCTACACGCACTACGGCCGCACCGACGACCTGGAAACCAACCCCGACGCCGGCCAGAAAGAGTGCCGTTACTTCGACACCGTCGGCGAGGCGGACGCCAACTACCAGTCCATTTACCGCGAGAAAACCGGGCCGCGCAAGGGCTATCGGGAGGTGGCGCTGGCGTCGAGCAAGATCGGCTCGCAGAAGGCACGCGGCACCAGCACCGGCGAGGTCGATGAGAAGACGCTGCAGCGCATCGCCGCCACGCAGAACGGCGGCGCCGCCCCGGCCGCGGTCGTCAAGCAGAGCAGTCTCGATCCGGGCGTGCAGCGCCTGGTGCGCTACATCTACGACGAGGCCACCAGCGCCCTGACCAGCACCGTCGCCGCCAAGATCACCGCCCAGGGCATTGAGACGCCGCTCGGCGTGTTGACCCTCGGACAGATCGACAAGGGCGATAAAATCCTGGCGGAAATGTACGACATCTTTGAGAAGAAGCCCAAGGGCTACCAGGCGAAGTTGGAAGCGCTGACGGGCGATTTTTACTCCGCCATCCCGCACCGCATTGGCCGCACCCGCGCCGCCATCGCCAGCTCCGTCATCGACAACCTGACCGCCTTCGAGCAGAAGCAATCGACGCTGCAACTCATGAAGGACATGTTGCAGGTCAATGGCGAGGGCGGCAGCGTCCTGTTCGACGCCAGGATCGACACCGAGTACGAGGCGCTGAAGTGCAACATCGGCTACCTCGATCCCAAGTTGTCGGAATACAAGGAACTCGCCGACCACGTTGTCAAGAGCCAGGTCAAGTCGAAGAGCATCAAGGTGCAGCACATCTACACGCTGAAGCGGCCCGACGAGTGGACGGCCTTTACCGAGCAGATGGACAACCACAAACTGCTGTTCCACGGCTCGCGCATTCAGAACTGGGTGGGCATCCTGTCGCGCGGCATCCTGCTGCCGAAGATCGTCGTGAGCATGGGCGTCAACCGCACGGACGCCGGCTGGCTGGGTCACGGCATCTACTTCGGCGACGCTGCCTGCACCAGCTTCTTTTACGCGACGCCCGGCCGCCACAAGACGCGCATGATCGCCATCGCGCGGGTCGCCCTCGGCAAGAAAAAGGAATACACCAAGATCACCTACGGTCTGAACAAGCCGCCCGATGGTTTCGACAGCTGCCACGGCGTCCGCAACAAGCCGGGCAAGCCGTCGGAGTTTGCTGACGACGAGTATGTCATCTACACCAACCAGCAGCAGCGTCTTGAGTATTTGGTCGAAGTCACGGGGTAAAATCCGAATACCGAATGTCGAAATCCGAAACAAATTCAAAATCCGAAGAGGAAAATTCAAAACGAAGAACCCGACACGCTGTTTCGGATTTCGGATTTCGAGATTCGAATTTGTTCTTGGGAGGAAAGCCATGTTTGTACACGTGATCCTGGTGGATGTCAACAAGAAGATGGTCGATGCCTGGCGTTCCGTCTTCGAGGAAAACCCCGAAGTTGAGATCGTCCACGGCTCGATACTGGATCAACCGGTCAGCGCCTGGGTGTCGCCGACCAACTCCAAGGGCAGCATGGATGGCGGCCTCGACGCCATCATCAAGAAGCACCTCGGCAGCAAGATCGAGACGCGGCTGCAAAAGGAAATCCAGCTGCGCTACGGCGGCAACCTGCCGGTGGGCCACGCCATTAGCACGCCGACTGATCGGCCGCAGCCGCGTTACCTGATTTCGACGCCGACCATGCGCACCTCGTCGGAGGACATCAGCGACACGCTCAACGTGGCGCTGGCGTGCGCCGCGGCGTTCCAGGCGGTCCACATCCAGAACCAGCAAGAACCGGGCGGCATCCGCTCGGTGGCGCTGCCGGGCCTCGGCGCCCAGACGGGCCGGGTGCCGGTGGAGATCTGCGCCGACCTGATGTGGACCGGCTACAATCTGTTCCGCGATGCCGAATTCCGCGACTTCGCCTCCGTCCGCGCCGCGCTGGAGGAGCAACTCGGCGATCTGGGGCCGACCAGCAAGAGCGCCAAGAAGAAGCTCACGGTGCCCAAGGGAATTGAGAAGCCCATGCCCCTGCCGCCCGAGCCGGCGCCCAAGCCGTCGAAAAAGGGACCGGACGTGGATTTTGACGACTACGAGTAACGGAGGTCTGCTGCTGGCGGCCTAGCGCTCCGCGGACGCCAGCGCCTGGTTGACCGCCACCCACAGTTCGTTCATGCGGAACGGCTTGCGCAGCAGACTGACGCCCGGCTCCTGCAACAGCCGCGGCGCCGGGTCCGCCTGCAGCAGACCAGTACACAACAGCACCGGCAGCTGCGGCAGCCGCTGCCGCAGTGCGTCGAACGTCGCCGATCCTTCCTCGCGCGGGATCATCAGGTCAAGCACCACCAGGTCCGCCTCCTGTCCCTGGTCCAGCAGCGCCAGCGCTTCCTGGCCGTTGGCAGCGCAGGCGATCCGGTGGCCGGGGATCTCCAGGAAGCGGCGCACGACATCGCGCACCGCCTCCTCGTCGTCAATCACCAGGATGTTGCGGCCCGGGGCCTCGTCTGGCTCCAGCACCTGGCCGGCCTCCAGGCCGACCACCCCCGGCCGGCCGGGCGTCCCCGTCAGCCGCGGCAGGTACAATCCCACCGTCGTGCCGGCGCCCGGCTGGGTGCGAATCGTCAGGTAGCCCTGATGGCCGTGGACGATGCCGAACGCCACCGGCAAACCCAACCCCGTGCCCTGGCCCACATCCTTGGTGGTGAAGAACGGGTCCAGCGCCTGGTTAAGCACCTCGGGCGTCATGCCGCTGCCGTGATCCTCCACCTCCAGCACCACGTAATCGCCCGCCAGCACGCGCTCCGGAAAGAACGGCTGCTCCGCCGCCAGCACGACATGGCGGAGGCGGAAGATGATCGGTGTGACCTGCTGCATGGCGTCGCGGGCGTTCAGCGCCAGGTTGACCAGCACCTGCTGCAACTGATTGGCGTCCGCCAGTGCCGTCAGCGGTTCGTCGTCGGTCTCCGGGAGTTCCAGATCGACCTCCAGCGCCAGCGAGTGCCGCACCAGTTCCGCGGTGCCGCGCAGCAACCCCTCCATGCGCGTCGGCTGCCGGCTCAGCGCCGGCTTGCGCGCGAAGGCCAGCAGCCGCCGCGTCAGGTCCGCCGCCCGGTCGGACAGATCGACGATGAACTGCAAGAACTGCTTCAGCGACGGCGGCACGCTCGGCTCGCGCAGCCCCAGGGCGGCGTAGCCCTGGATGCCGGCCAGCAGGTTGTTGAACTCGTGGGCGACGCCGCCGGCCAGCGTACCGACGCTCTGCATCTTCTGGGCGTGCATCAGTTGCCGCTCCAGCTGTTTGCGTTCGCCAATGTCGCGGTAGATGCCGACGAAATGCGTCATGGCGCCGCGGCTGTCGATGATCGGCGAGACCGTCAGCGAGGCGTCGAACAGTGAGCCGTCCTTGCGGCGGTTGATCAACTCGCCCTGCCAGCTGCTGCGGCCCAGGATGGTGCGCCACAGCTCGGCGTAGAACTCCGTCGGGTGCAGGCCGCTCTTGAACAGGCGCGGCGTCTGGCCGAGCAGTTCGTGGCGGGGGTAGCCGGTCAGACCCTCCAGGGCCTGGTTGACGTGCAGGATGACGCCCTGCAGGTCGGTGATGACGATGCCGTCGCGCGCCGACTCCAGGGCCTCGACGAGCAGGCGGTTGGTCTGCTGCAGGCGGTGGCGCGTGACGGCCTCGGCGACGCGCTTGGGCAACTCGACCAGGAACTCCAGGGCCCTGTCCTTGGCGACGTAGTCCAGGGCGCCGGCGAGCATCGCCTGGATGGCCAGGTCCTCGTCGCCCAGGCCGGTGATGAGCAGCACGGGCGGGCTGAGGTTCTCGCGGTGCAGCCGTTCCAGCAGCTCCAGGCCGTTCATGTCGGGCAGGTCCCAGTCGAGGACGACCAGGTCGAACTGCGTCTGGCCGAGGACGATGAGGGCGTCGGCGGCGGTGCCGCAGGTGGTGACCTCGTGGCCGGCCCGCTCCAGGCTGCGGCGGATGAGCAGCACGAAGTCGGGGTTGTCTTCCACCAGGAACAGGCGCAGGCGCTCAGCCATGATCGAGTCACCACCTGGGACGGGGCGGCCGCCGGTCACGCCCCGGGTACGAACAGGGTCAGGAGCACGCCGCCTTCGGGCTCGGCGGCCACGGTCAGCTGGCCGTGGCAGCAGTCGGCCAGTTCCCGGGCGAGCACCACGTCGAGGCGCTGCCGCAGGGCCGCGTCGGTCGGGGTCGCGGCGGCCGCGCCGCCCCGGCGCGGCAGGCGGAGCGTCAGGGCCACACCGGCGGCCACGGCCGCCGCGGCGCCCTGCAGGCGCACCACGCCGGGCCCCGCGGACGTCAGCAGCACGCGCGCCATCTGCAACACCGTCTGCTGCAGGGCGCGGCGCGGCGCCCGCACCGCCGACGCCTCCAGGTGGAAATGGTACTCGATGACCTGGGTGGGATACAACAGGTTGACGGCGGCGCGCACCTCGCCGAGCAGATCGGCCAGGGGCACGACCTCGGCGGTGCCGCCGGCGCCGGTCAGCCGGCAAAGCTCTCGCAAGGTGCTGACCATGTTCTGGGCGTTCTGGGTGGCGCTGTGGAGGCGGCGCAGGTAATCGTGGCCCTGCGGCGTGAGGTGTTCCGCCTCGTCGATTTTGAGGTTTTGCAGCAGCCCCTGGATGACGACCAGGTGGTTGGGCAGGTCGTGGTTGATGGTGGGGCGCATGGCCTCCAGGAGGCGGGCGGCGCGTTGCAGCGGGCGCGCCGAATCGTTCACAGGGCCGGCGGGCGGCCGGCGCTCGCCTTCCGCTTCGCGGGTCATGGCGGTACCTCCGTCCCGGGCGCCTGCGTGACGGGTGTGGCGCGGCCGGGGCTGTGGCAGAGGGGGGTGGGTGTTTCGTTGGGCGGGAAGACACGCAATCTCCTTTGTAGAGGGCCGGCGCCGGGAAAGGAAGGTGAATTTTTCGTGAAGTGTGCCGGCAGCGCGGCGCGCACCGGGGGCGCCGGGCGGGGCCGCAGTTGGTACGCTGACCGAGGCGTCGCCCCCCGAGCCGTGGAGCCGACATGCCCCTCACCCCCGCGGACTGGCAGTTGCCCGCCGGCGTCGATCGCGCCCTGTGGCACTACCTGCACGACGCGGCGCTGGCCCGGTCCTACGACGCCGGCCTGACCGACTGTGGCCTGCTCGCGCTGGACCAGGTATTCGTGCGCCGCCACTGCGACCCGCCGGGCCGGCTGCTCGACCTGGGCTGCGGCACCGGCCGCGCCGCGATCCCGTTGGCCCGCGCCGGCCATCGGGTGGTCGGCGTCGATTTGTCGGCGGAGATGCTGCGCGTCGCCGGCGAGCGGGCCGCGGCGGCCGGGGTCGCGCTGGACCGAGTGCAGGCCAACCTGGTCGAGCTGGGCGGCCTCGACGACCAAACGTTCGATTACGCGGTCTGCCTGTTCAGCACGCTGGGCATGATCACCGGCGCGGCGAATCGGCTGCGGGCGCTGCGGCACGCGCAGCGGCTGCTGCGGCCCGGTGGCAAACTGGTGCTGCACGTCCACAACCGTTGGTTCCCCTTCTGGGACCCGCAGGGCCGGGCCTGGCTGCTGGGCGACACGCTGCGCGGCCTGATCGGTCGCGGCGAACCGGGCAACAAGGTCATGCCGGCGCACCAGGGCCAGCTGGGGCTGACGCTGCACGTCTTCACGCGCCGGGAGGTGCTGCGGCTGGTGCGGTCGGCCGGCTTCGAGGTGCTGGAACTGCGGCCGCTGAGCCTGCGGCCCGACGGCCGGCTGGCGGCGCCGTGGTGGTTCGGCTGGCTGCGGGCCTACGGCTACCTGCTGGCGGCACGGCGGCCCGAGGGGAGGAACGACAACCATGCTCACCGTTGAACCGCACCCGCTGCTGGACCTGCGTGCCTTCGTGACCGAGTTTCCGAAGCCGCTCGGCGAACTGCCGGCGCCGCCGGAGGTGCTGGCGCTGTTGCAGCCCGACGCCGCCGCGCCGCTGTCCAGCGACGACGCCGTGCGCGAGGCGGTGCGCGCCCTGCTGCGGCACGGCGGTTTCAAGCCGACCGGCCGCAGCAAGCCCGCGTCGGAATATCTCATCAAGGCGGTGCGTGACGGCCTGCTGGCGCCGATCAACCTGGCGGTGGACGTGTGCAACGCGGTGTCGCTGCACAGCGGTCTGCCGGTGACGGTCATCGACCTCGACCGCGCCCGCGCACCGCTGAGAGTGGCCGTGGCGCCGGCCGGGGCGTCCTACGTTTTCAACGCCAGCGGCCAGAGCATCGACCTGGGCGGCCTGCTCTGCCTCGGCGACGCCGACGGTCCCTGCGGCAATGCCGTCAAGGATGCCCAGCGCACGAAGACCACGGCAGACACGCGGCGGACGCTCACGGTCCTCTGGGGCACCGTGGCGCTGCCGGGCCGGGCCGAACAGGCGGAACGGTGGTATCGGTCGCTGCTGGAACAGCATGGCGCCACGACGCAGGCCGTGGACTGATGGCGATGGCTCTTCCCCTCAGGGCCGTTCCCCGGAAGCGGGCTGGGTGGTTTAATAGAGATAGTGCCAGGGAGGGCTTTCGTCTCATATCATCTCACACACACCCTGTTTGCCCCAGGGGCAGGGCAGACTCCCCACCCGCAACCCAGGACGCCGCACCATCTGGGAAGCCCCACCAAACCAGTGGGAAACAGCGAACAATCCTGCTCCTCCCTTTTTTTCTTGACCCCCCCTTGCCTTCCGCAATAGGACATGCTAAATAGTTTGTTAGCCTGGCCTAAACACATTGTTCGTCCAAGCTACAAAGATTGCTAGGAGGCCCGAATGGCGAAGCAGCATCCACGCCGAACCGCCTTCACGTTGATCGAGCTGCTGGTGGTGATCGCGATCATTGCTATCCTGATCGGCCTGCTCCTGCCCGCCGTCCAGAAGGTGCGCGAGGCGGTGTCGTGCATGCAGTGCAGCAACAACCTCAAGCAGATCGGGGTCGCCTGCCAAAACTTCCACACCACGTTCCGATACTTTCCGAGCGACAATTCCGCGACCGCCCCCCCGTATCCCTACCCGAACACCTGTTGGATTCTCCAATCGCTGCCTTACTTCGAACAGGGCAACGTGCAACAGATTGCCCAGGGCGGCAACGGGAATCAACAGGGAAATGGACAGCAGGGGAACGCGGGCGGCACCGCGTCACTCACCCCCGCGAACAACGGCAATGTCCTGATCGAGGTCCTGCTCTGCCCCAGTCGCGGCATCCGGGGCAATGGACTCACCGATTACAACTATGTCCAGCAAAGCACCTCGGTTCTCTACGGTGCGCCGGTGGGGAATTCCCTGACGGTCATCTCCCGCGGCAACGGTTCCTCCAGTACGGTGATGGTGGCACACCTCGCCTGCAATCCCCAGGACTATGCCAGTGGCCCAACGCCTTGGTATGACTGCATCCAACCTCTGGTTGCGATCAGCGTGTCCGATAGCCAGGTTCAGCAGGGATTGTGGGACCAAACCCTCAGTTCGCCGCATGCGGGGGGGAACCAGGTGCTGTTTGCGGACGGCCATGTTCAACTGATCAGCAACGAGTGGCTCACTGCCAATCAGAACGTCTGGAACTGGCGAAACACAAACCCCTTGCAGTTCCCCAATTGACGCCTGGGGTTGCGGAGAAGCTGAGGAGGTCCCATGTTCAAGTTGGGTCCGATCTGCATGGCTTTGCTGCTGGCCCTGGCGGTGGGCGGCATCGGTCTGCTGGCACGGCTGGCGGTTCACAACAGGCCGCCTGCAGGCACTGGAAAGCAGACCGCCCGGGTGGCCGGGGATGAGCAGGGCACGTCTCCGGCCGGTTCGCTCCGGGAGATGCTGGCGCAGCCCGAGATCATTCCGACGCATCACCACCCGTTGCTGGGCCGGCCGGCCCCCGACTTTGCGCTCGCCGACGCCGCAGGTCACGTCTGGAACCTTCGGAAGTTGCAGGCCAGCGGCCCGGTCGTGCTGATCTTTTTCTACGGCTACCACTGCAAGAATTGTGTTCGGCAACTCTTCGCCGCCAACGACCAGCTGCCGCTCTTCCGCGAAGTGGGTGCGCGGGTGCTGGCCATCAGCGCCGACCCACCGGAATGGACGCGGCAACGGTTTCAGCAGTACGGCTCCTTCGGCTTCCCGATCCTGTCGGACCCGGGGAACCAGGTGGCGCGCGCCTACCAGGTGTTCCGGGCGGACCAGCTGCGCCACGGGACTTTTGTCATCGACCGGCAGGGGATGGTTCAGTGGGTCAACGTCGGCGACGCGCCGTTTCGTCGCCCGCCGGCCCTGCTCTACCAGCTGGCCAGGCTCGAAGGCCGTTTCCCGTTGATTCAGCCCGGCCAGTGAGCCGACGGGAACATTGCCTGCAACCGGTTCCTGCGAAATCCATTTGCATACTTCCCGGATCGCCCATACAATGCCGAAGCATTTTCCACTTTTTTTTCGTGCAGGCTGTCAACACCGGCGCTCCCTGGCAGGTAAGTCTCCAGGAGGAGTGACATGGACCAGGCAAAACCAAATTCCGGCGATACGGAGTGGCTGCTCCAGCAAGCCGAGGCGGGCGACAAGCAGGCCTTTGAGGAGCTGTTCGCGCGCCACCGGGCGTACCTCCATCAGGTCGTCGCGCTACGCCTCGGTCGCGTGTCCGGCTGCGCCTCGACGCCTCCGACGTGGTTCAGGAAGCCCAGCTCGACGCCTTTCGACGCTTCGGCGATTTCCTGGAGCGTCGGCCGATGGCGTTCCGGTTGTGGCTGCGCAAGACGACGTACCAACGGCTGCTGCAGTTGCAGCGTTACCATCAGGCGGCCCGGCGCAACGTGGACCGGGAAGTGGGGCTGCCGGACGGCTCCTCCTTCGCCCTGGTGCAGCGGCTCCTCGCGGGCGGTTCGACGCCGAGCCAGCAGTTTGAACAGGCGGAGAAGGCCCGCCGCATCCGGGAGGCGCTGGCGCACCTTTCGGACGCAGACCGCGAGGTTCTGCTCATGCGCACCCTGGAAGGGCTTACCAACCAGGAGGTGGCCGAGGTCCTGGAAATCGAACCGGTGGCCGCCAGCCAGCGCTATGGCCGTGCCCTGGTGCGCCTGCGCGCCGTCCTCGTCAAGACCGGCTTGCTGGAGGCCCAACCATGAACATCACAACGCCGGACAACGCCTCGTTGGAGGAACTGGTGGGCCGGATCGCCGGCGAATTCACCGAACGGGTCAACCGCGGCGAGCGGCCGTCCGTCGGGGACTACGTCGATCAACATGCCCGGGAACATCCGGAACATCCGGACCTGGCGGCGGAGCTGCGCAAGGCGCTGGAGGTGGCGGAGATGCTGAAACAGCCCGCCGTGGAGGCCGCCCTGGCCGACGGAGACCCCTACATGGCCGCGCCGCTGGGTGATTTCCTGCTGATCCGCAAAATCGACAAGGGCGGCATGGGCATCGTCTACGAGGCCCGGCAACTCTCTCTGAAACGGACCGTGGCGGTCAAGGTGCTGCCGGCTGCGGCGACCCTGGACCCGCGATCACTCCAGCGCTTCAAGATCGAGGTCAAGGCGGCGGCGAGCCTGAACCACGAGCATATTGTGCCGGTCCACTGCATTGGCTGCGAGCGCGGCATCCATTTTTACGCCATGAAGTGCATTGAGGGCATGTCCCTCGCAGCATTCATCAAGGAGGTGCGGCGCCGGGCGGGCCTGGAGCCGAACGACCCCGAGCAGACCGCACCGCACCTGCACGCACCCGCGGGGCAGGACACCGCGCCGGCGGCGACACTGACGACCGAGGGCGCGAAGCGCTCCCCGGAGTATTTCCTCACCGTCGCCCGGCTCGGCCTGGAGGCGGCCCAGGGGCTGGCGCACGCCCACGCGATGGGCGTGCGCCACCGCGACATCAAGCCCGGCAACCTGCTCGTGGACAACAATGGGAAACTATGGATCACCGATTTTGGCCTGGCCCAGATGCGCAGTGACGCCGCGCAGACGCAGGGCGGCGACGACCCGCTGACGGAGAGAGGCCAGTTGATCGGCACCGTCCGCTACATGAGCCCCGAGCAGGCCGTGCGCGTCCCCGTGGACGAGCGCTCCGACATCTATTCGCTGGGCGCCACGCTGTACGAACTGCTAGCGCTGGAGCCGGTCTTCCAGGGCGACGACCGCGATGAGTTGCTACGGCAAATCGTCTCCGAGGACCCTCGGCCGCTGCGCAGCCACAACCGCAGCATCCCGCGCGACCTGGAAACCATCGTCCACAAGGCGCTGGCCAAGGCGCCGGCCCGCCGCTACCCCTCGGCGGCGGAGCTGGCCATGGACCTGCAACGATTTTGGAACAACGAACCGATCAAGGCGCGGCCGGAAGGGCGGTTGCGGTGGCTCGGGCGCAAGGCGCGCCGGCACGCTAACGGCATTTTCCTGGGGTTGTCGGCCGTCATCACCACGGTGGTCCTGGTCCTCTTCGTGCTGCAAGTGAACCAACCCGCCCCGGAACCCCCAACTCCGCCGGAGGTTCTAGAGGAACGACGCCAGCAGGCGGCACTTGCGGCCCTCACGAAAGACCTGGACCAGGGAAAGAAGGTCACCTTGATTGGGGCAACAGGACGCCCTGGGTATTTCAAATGGCGAACCGACAAGGCCGCCGGCAAGTTCATGTACGCGCCCGATGGGGAGTTCAAGGTGCGGTGTTGGGAACACGGCCTCATCGAACTCCTCCCGGACCCGCGCCTCCCGCGCTACCGCTTCCGTGCCGAGGTGCGGCATGAACAACAAACCTTCCAGGAATCCAGGGTGGGCATCTACTTTGGGCACAGCGAGCAACCCCACCTTGGGGCGGTTGCGCACTTCCACTGCAACGTCGCGTTCAACGACCTGTTCGATGTGATCATGGTCGATCCGAAGGAGGGCTACAAAGGCAATCTGGTGGGGCTGCAAGCCCACCGCCAATCCTGGGAGGGACGGGCCCACTACACAAGTCAGGTGTACAAGGCGGACCTGTTTTTCCGCCCGGCAATTCCTGTCGGTGCGCTGGGCCCCTGGCGCGAGATTGCAGTGGAACTGCGGCCGAACACCATCAAACTCTTTTGGGAAGGAGAGTGCTACGCCACCACGCCACGTGCTGTTTTGATGAGGGACGCACGTCCCCTGGTTGCGCGGCCAGACCAGGACCTGCCGGCCAATGCGCCCCAGTACCCCCCGCGCGGTGGCCTTGGGCTCTTTGTCAGCCTGGGAACTGCGTCGTTCCGTAACGTAACCGTCGAACCGATTAGCGAGGACAACTAACCCTTTCTTGGTGGACCACAACAATGGTGAATGACGACCTTGAACAGAAACTCCAGCACTACAGCCACAGGTTCCAGCGCTTCGTTATCGCTGGGGCCCTCAACTTCCGGATGCTGAACGGGGTGCAAAACCTTACTTGTTCTTGCCAAGGCAAGGCCAATCCCGCCCCTATCGTTGCCTGCACTCTCTGGGCCATCGACAGTATGGGAGTTGGTACGGCCGTCGCTTCGCAGTTGGTGTTCGTGAACGAACAGAATTGGAATGTGTCGTTTAACGCTCCGGGTGACGTTCCTTTTCAAGGAACGTACCTCCTGGTTGTCGACGCGTTCGGCACGGAAGGGGCCGCCTTTTCTACTGGTACGGCGTAGGTGCAACCCGCCTATCCCGGCTCGTGATAAAAAACCAACGCCTGGATTAGATTTCCAGCCGAGGTAGGACAGGAAGTTCTGAACAAAGGCCGGGTCGGCGGCGCGGGCAACCGCTCCGCCGACCCGGCCGCATTTCTTTGATGGCCACCTGGTCTACCACTAAAAAAGCCCATTTTGAATTCCAGCTCCCTGTTGATCCGCGAACTGTCAATCTTCACACCTCCCGGCAGGTAGGTATGCGGGTAAGAGTTCAAGGGCCACGCAATCTTCGCTCCCCGAGAATTCCTGGCCACCGGCCCCGACCGTTCCAGGGCCGAGCAGTCCCGCACACCTCAACCAGGAGAATTCCCATGCGCATCAGCGCGACCGGCAACCTGATCGTGGAAACCGCGCTCCAGGACGTCCATGTGCTGCGTTTCCTGCGTCCCGATCTGCGGGAATACCTGTGGGACGACGCCGACGCTCCGATGAGCCCGCTATTCCGCGAGATCCAGGCAACCGCCCTGTCCGACCTGGTGGACGGCTCGGTGCTCATCGTCAACCTGGGCCTGGTCGATCTCATCACCGCGGCGTTCTACCGCTGCCTGCTCGGCATTCGCGCCGACGTACGTGCGCGCCACGGCCAGCTGGTGCTGTGCGGCCTGAGCCCCCTGCACCGGGAAATTTTCACCCTCCTGCGGGGGCCGGAGGTTTTCACCAGCGCCCGCACCGAAGTCGAGGCGCTCCGCGTGGCCCGCGCGTGGCTGATCAACCCGCAGACGCCGCGGCGGGTCAGGTTGAGTGACGCGGTGCCCGATCAACCGGTCCGCGTATCGAGGACAGCGAGGCACGCTTACACCTGAGCCGGCAGCCGCGCTGAGCCTGATCCGCTCACCTGGGCTCGCCATATCCGCACAGGGCACGCGCCGGGGCAGGGGGCCGTGGAGCGCCCGACCGGCAGGGGTGGGCCGAATTCCCAGGCTATTTCCAGGGATTTCAGGCTTCCGCCAGCGCGGCCGGCTCCGGTACAGGGTTTGCTTCCGCCGGTAACCGAGGGAGTGCGAGGAAGGCGTGACCGCCAAATCGGCCGTCTCACGTCATTGGCCGGGGAGGCCAGGGATTGGGCCTTGTCCTTGACGGCCCTTCCGTAGCACGATCTTTGAGGAGGTGGATCATGACCGAGAATCAATCGATGGGCAAAGAACTGGCGAAGGGCGCGGGGCGTTTCCTGAGCCGCAGCGCCGCCGTCGTGGTGGGCGTGCTTCTGATGATCGTGGGGTTGGCAATGGGCGTCACGGTCGTGATGCTGCCCGTGGGCGTGCCCCTGGGTCTGGTGGGACTGCTCGCTTTCCTCTGGGGCATCTCCGGCTCAGAGACGAAGACGGAGTGAGACCGCGCCCAGGCCCGAACGGCGGCGCGGGGCGGGAACGTAGCGCGTTCACCGCCCCGCAAGCGTCCAGGGTCTGGTTCGCGCTGGACTGGCTACGGACGGGAACAGCGCTGGACTGAATCAGAAGAGCGTTGGATCCCTGGCCGGTTCCCCGAACAGGGCGAAGTACAACACGAACAGGCCCAGCACGAGGAGAAAGACGCCAATCAGCCGCGTTTTGCGGAGCGCCTCGGGAGTCGGTGGCGGCGCGTCGGCGGGTGGTTTCTCCTCCATTTCCCAGGCCGTCCTCGGCCAGAAGATCAGGAAGAGGCCTCCGAGCAAAAACGCCGCTGCCCCAAAAAACGGAAAGGCATGGTCCACTCTCGCCTTTGTTGAGCAACCTGGTGCTCGACGAACTCGATCAGGAATTGACGCGACGGGGTCACCGCTTCCGCCGTTTTCAAGAGCATTTGCCAAAAGCTCGTTTATTCGTTGACAGGTCGGCAACCACGGGCTCGCCCCTCACGCTACGCCATACCTTGAGTCCTGCAGCGTTGGCTCACATGCCGAAAATCAGGGGTTGCCCGAATCCGGGTGGCGGCCCGCCGTGTTGCTGGGGGCACTTCCACCAGGGCACCTGGGTTCGCCTCATTCTACCATCGCCGGCGCAGTCAGACTGCAGAACGTGAACGGCACGCGGACAGCCGGCTGTTCCGGTTGTAACTGGTGTGCGCTTGGAGCGGTTGCCAATGGCGTGGACCACGAACGGCAGCCTGGCGCTGGCAGGGCGCCGATTCTCGACGTATGAAAAAGTTGGCGTCCTTGGCGTTCTTGCTGTGGCAACCGTCGCCGTTGGTGGTCGCGCCGTGCCAGCCGCACGCGGCCAGGGCGCCAACTCTCGACGTGTGAAAAAGTTGGCCCCCTTGGCCCCCTTGGCCCCCTTGCTGTGGCAGAGCAGGCCGCTGGTGGTCAGCCCGTGCCAGCCACCCCATGCGTGGGCAAACCGTGTGTGAACCGCTCCAGTTGACGCAGCGCCTCGTAGAGCACGATGCCGGCCGCGGTGGCAAGATTGATGCTACGCACCTTGCCGCTGGGCATGGGGATGCACAGGCAGCGCTCGGCGTGGCGGTGCAGCACGTTCGCCGGCAGACCACGCGACTCGCAGCCGAACAGCAGGCAATCGCCGGGCTGATACGCCACGGTGGTGTACGGGGTCGTGGCGTGCGCGCTGAGGCAAAAAATCCGTCCGCCCGGCAAGGTCGCCTCGAACTCCTCCAGATTCGCGTGCAACCGACAATCCACGACGGGCCAGAAGTCGCAGCCGGCGCGGCGCAGGTTGCGGTCGTCCAGGCGAAAGCCCAGACGGCCGATCAGGTGCAGCGGCACCCCGACCGCGGCGCACAGCCGGGCGATGTTGCCGGTGTTCGGCGGTATCTCCGGTTCAAGCAGCGCAATGTGAAGCAATTCGCTGGGTTTTTCAGGCACCGCCGCGGTTCCACGCTTGTGATCCATCGCCGTCCAACTCAAGATTAAAAGGAATGTCCGTCGCCCGCCCCCGTCGCCTGTGGAGTCCTGACCATGACCAGCCGCCGCGGTTCGCAGTTCGATGTCTTCGCGCTCAGCCTGCTCGTGGCTGGCCTCTTCGTCGCGGGGTGCGTGTTCGGTTATGACCTGACTCCGGCCAGCGCCGCCACCTACCCGCCGCCCCAGACCGCAGCGCACGTGCTCGGGCCGGCCGGAGCGGACCTGGCAGATCAACTATATCAAACGCTCGGCAGCGCCGTGTACGTCCTGCTGGCGGCGTGGTTCGTCCTGGTGCTGGCGCTGCTGCGCCGCCGCGGTCGCTGGCACTGGCTGCTGCGCTTCAGTGGTTGGGCGCTACTCGTGCCCTGCGTGGCTGTCCTCGCCGACCTGGCCGGTCCCGGCGCGTTGCCTGGCCCACTGACCAGCAACGGCGGCACCCTCGGGGCCTGGCTCACGGGCTGGCTCGAAGACTCCTTCACGCCTGCCAGCTGCGTCCTGCTGATCGCGGGAACCTGCGTGCTGAGCGTGACGTTGACGGCGGGCTTCGTGGTGCGGCGTCTATTGCGGCTGGGTTGGTGCTGCACCCGCTGGCTGGGGCGGCGCGTGGTCCACTCCGTCCTGGACAATCTGCCTTCCCGGACGCCGAGGCCGCAAACGGTGGAGGAAATCCACCTGGCGGAACTGGACGAGGTGGAGGTGGTGCCCACGCCGCGGACCATCCCGATCAACCGGCCGCAAATGCCGAGTTTCGCCGGCAAACACGGCGTCGGCTTTCGCTCGCTGCTGCGCCTGGGCCGCGCCGCGCCTCCCATCGTCCGGCCGCAGCTCCACTCCCCTGCTGATTTTTCAGGCTTCCAGCTGCCGCCGCTGTCCCTGCTCGAAGAACCGAAGCCGTTCCCGTTCGAGGCGCACGACCGGCGCCTGCGCGAACAGGCGGCCCTGCTGGAAAAGACCTTCACCGACTTCAACCTGAACGTGCGCGTCGTCGGCATCAACACCGGCCCGGTCGTGTCGCAGTACGAACTGGCCCTGGAGACCGGCCTGCGCGTCAACAAGGTTACCTGCCTGGCCGACGACCTGGCGCTCAACCTGAAGGTGCCGAGTGTCCGCATCGTGGCCCCGATCCCGGGCAAGAACACCGTCGGCGTTGAGGTGCCCAACGAACACCGCGCCGAGGTGCGACTCAAGGAAGTCATGCTCACCGCGGGCGCGAAGGTGCAAAAGCTGCACATCCCGTTGTTCCTGGGCAAGGATACCGAGGGCCAGTCGCTGGTGTACGACCTGGCGGACATGCCGCACCTGCTGATCGCCGGTCGCACTGGCACCGGCAAATCGGTATGTCTGAACGCCATCATCCTCAGCATCCTCATGACGCGCCGGCCCGATCAGGTCAAAATGGTCATGATCGATCCGAAAATGACGGAACTCATCGAGTACGGCAAGATTCCGCACCTGATGCACCCGGTGGTGCGCGACGCCAAGAAGGCCGAGGCGATCCTGGCCTGGGCGGTGGACAAGATGGAGGAGCGCTACGACCTGCTCAGCCGGGCGCGCGTCCGCAACATCGCTTCATACAACCAGCTGTCCCACGAGGAAATCCTGCGGCGCGTCAACCCGGACGAGGAGGAGCGCGAGCGCATCCCTGACAAAATGCCGTTCATCGTCATCATCGTGGACGAGATGGCCGACCTGATGATGACCTCCAAGCGCGAGGTGGAAGGCCACGTTATTCGGCTGGCGCAGAAGTCACGGGCGGCGGGTATTCACCTCGTTGTGGCCACGCAGAAGCCGACCGTGGACGTGATTACCGGCCTCATCAAGTCGAACCTGCCGGCACGCATCAGCTTCCAGGTGTCGAGCCGCACGGACAGCCGCGTCGTCCTCGACGAGATGGGCGCCGACAAGCTGCTGGGCAAGGGCGACATGCTGTTCCTGCAGCCCGGCACCAGCACGCTGCTCCGTGCTCAGGGCACCTTCGCCAGCGATCTGGAAATCACCCGCGTGGTCGAGCACCTGGAGTGCGAGCCGTGCTTCGATCAGGAGTTGATGGAGGTCAAGAGCACCAGCGAGGGCAGCGGGCTGGTGGAGCGACTGCGCAGCGACAGTCTGTACGAGCAGGCCATTGAAATCGTGGTGCGCGAGGGCCGCGGCAGTGTGTCGCTGTTGCAGCGGACGCTGGGCATCGGTTACGGACGGGCGGCCCGGCTCATCGACTTCATGGCAGAGGACGGCCTGGTCGGCACTTACAACGGCAGCAACGCCCGTGAGGTGCTGTGCTCGCCGGAGCGCTGGGAGCAGATGAAGGAGGGTCGCCAGGTCGCCGCGTGGTGAACGCGGCGCTTCACGGGATGCGGAGGACGCGGCACGTCTCCTCATAGCTCGCTTCCAGTTCGAGCGGCACGGCCAGGTTGTCGGCGAGCCAGAGCGGTAACGTCGGTAGCGGTTGGCCCAGCGGCAGCGGGTGCAACCAGGTTTCGAGCAGCCAGTCGTCGCCCGGTTTGGTGGTGCGGCAGGCCACGGTGTACAGCGGCGGCGGCTCCCTCCCGAGCGCCGGGTCCGTCAGCCCGATCAATTCCAGCAGTTCGCCGTACAGGTTAAAGTTACGCGTCGTGACCAGATCGATCACGATGACGGACACGCGCTCCTGGAGCAAGGCGGCGCATTTGGCGACGAAGGCGTGGCGGTGCTCAGGACGATCTTTGTTGGAGGGACTGACGATCTCGACCGCGGCCACGAGCCGCCGGCCGCGGGTGCTGTCGTAAACGCGCACTTCAAACTCGTCCGTTGCCGGGAGGTCTGTAGCGACAGTCAGCGTCGGTTGGGCCGGTGCCCAGACCGCTGGCGTTAGCCCGCCGTAACCGTTGCCCGGGTCCACGGGAGAACGCCCCTCGTCGTCCTTCTCGAACGTCGCCACGCCGATCTCCGCGGAAAAACCCAGGTGGCGGCGCAGTCCGGCAACGTAGCGACGCGGCAACTTGTTGAACAAGTGCTGGACAATCACCATCGGCCAACCCGCATGAAAACTTTCCCAGGCGGTGAGGTCGTCCAGGGGGGGGCGAAAATGGTCGCGCAACGGCATGAGAGAATCCTCCTTGCCGCCATTATACTCTGAGCCAGTCGCCACACACGATGCCCAACCGTGCAACCGCGCAGGCGTCTGGCAAGGGGCTTTCGCTCCGTCCGTGGCGGGGGTACAATACATCCTGCCTTGAACCATCTTCGCCCCACCCATCGGAACGCAACCCATGACAGCTATTCCCGGCAAACTGGTCGGGATCGATCTGGGCACCACCTTCTCGGCCATCGCCACGCTCGACGAGCACGGCCAGGCCGTCACGCTGCCCAACCGCGAAGGCGAGATGCTGACCCCCAGTGCCGTGCTGATCGAGGACGGCAACGCCGTCGTCGGCCAGGCCGCGCGCGACGTGGCCCTGGAGCAGCCTGCCAACGTCGCCATGCTCATCAAGCGTTACATGGGCCATCCCAGCGTCGGCCAGGAGGTGGCCGGCCGCGACTTCCGCCCCGAGACCCTCGCCGCGGTGATCCTGCGCAAGCTGGTGCAGGACGCCGAGCACCGTATCGGGCCGGTGCGCCAGGCGGTCATTACCGTGCCGGCCTACTTCGACGACACGCGCCGCAAGGCCACCAAGGACGCCGGCCGCATCGCCGGCCTGGAAGTGCTCGACATCCTCGACGAGCCGACCGCCGCCGCCCTGGCCTACTCGTTCCAGCCGCCGCACGGCACCCCGATCCTGTCGCCGGACCTGGCGCTGCCGAGCCGGGAACATGTCGTGCTGGTCTACGACCTTGGCGGCGGCACCTTCGACGTGACGCTGGTACGGCTGTCCAATCGTCGCTTCGAGTGCCTGGGTATCGAAGGCGACGTGCGCCTGGGCGGCAAGGACTGGGACGACCGCATTGTGGATCACGTCGCCGGCAAGTTCCTGGCACAGTTCGGCGACGACCCGCGGGCCGACGCACGGGCGCTGGCAGGACTGAACGCCGCCGCGGAGCGGGCCAAGCGCACGCTCAGCAAGCTGGCGCAGACGAGCGTGACCTGCACGCACGCCGGCAAGGTGCTGACGGTGCCGCTGACGCGCGGCGACTTCGAGGCCATGACGCGCGACCTGCTGACACGCACCCGGCTGACGACGCAGCACCTGTTGCGACAGGCGCAGCGTGGGCTGGGGCGACATCGACCGGCTACTGCTGGTGGGCGGCTCGACGCACATGCCGATGACGGGGCAGATGTTGGAGGAGATCAGCGGCAAGGCGCCGGACAACACGCTGGCGGTGAGCGAGGTGGTGGTGCGCGGGGCGGCAATCCACGCTGGCATCGTGGCAGCCCACCAGGAGAACGGCGGTCTGCTGGCCGACGGCCTGCGCGATGCGTTGGTCCAGGTGGTCGAGATCAACGTCAACTCGCACAGCCTGGGCATCGAGGTCAAGAAGGATCAGGAGCGGCTGAACGACATCCTGATCCCGAAGAACACGCGGCTGCCGACGGCGGCGAGCCGGGTGTACCGCACCGTGGCGGTGAACCAGAACCGCGTGCGCGTCAAGGTGCTGCAGGGCGACGCGCCGCAGGCGGATGGCTGCATCTCCATCGGCGAATGCTGGATCGAGGGCTTGCCGCCGAACCTGCCGCTGCGCTCGCCGATCCAGGTGCGCTGCAGCGTCGGCGCCAACGGCCTGATCGACGTGATGGCCCTGGACATGACCAGCGGTAAGATGGCTCGAACGGAGATCCACCGTAGCAGCGGCCTGTCGGAAGAGGAGATCGCCCGCGAGGCCGCCTGGCTGAGTGGCCTGAAGATTGTGTAGGAGGGTCGTCATGGTCTTCGCCGTGCAGTGCCCCAATCTGAAGTGTCGCAAGTTCATGCTGGTCGAACCGCAGGATCGCGGCCGTGTCGTGCAGTGCCTGATCTGCAAGACGGCCATCCGCGTCGGCGTGCCGCAGCCGCCGTCGCCCAAGACGCCGATGCCGCGCTAAGCGACGCGTTCAAGGCGTGTGTTTGTATTTGCCTTTTTGATTCTGTTCCTCATGATTCTGTCTCCGTCGAATGGCCGCCCGGCGCAATTCCCGCCGCGTCAACCACCGTCGCAGCCGGCCCTGCGTCGCCACCTGCTCGACCGTGAACACGTATCGCCCCAGCAGCTCCGGCGGCGCCAGTGGGATGTCGCGCACAGTCACGTCCAGTAAGCCGTTGTCCTGCTCCAGATCGACCAGTTCCGCGAACCAGCGCGGCCCGCCCTGTGTGGCGCCACGGCCCGCACACACGGCGACGCGGCCGAACACCTGCGCCTGCAGCGCCCACGCCAGCAGGTCATTGGTGACGACGCGGTGCTGCTGGCCGAGAGCGTCGCACAGCCACAGGCTCGGGCCCGCCCAGCACAGCACCTGTCGCCGGCCGCGCACGGCCACCACGTCCAGCGGGATGCCGCCCGGGTCGCGGTAGGCGCACGGCGTCACCGGGCCGCGGCGGTTGAACGGCACCGCCCACAACTCCTCGCCGCCCACCCCGGCCGCCGCAACGTACACCGTGCCGCACAGGTCGTCCGCACTCCCCGGATGGACTTCCTCGGCGGGCAGCAGTACCACGCCCGGGATTTCGTGGACCTGCACCAGCAACTGGCGGTGCCGCAACAGATTCACGGCGGCCAGTGGGCCAGGCCGATCCGGCAGTTCCGCCGGCAACGTCAGCAGCCAGACGCCCTGGGTTGTCGCGACGAGCAGGCCGTCGCGCTCGCCCAGCGGCACCGGTCGCAGCACCGCCCGGCCGTCCTCCGCCGTCAGCGGTCGGCCGCCGTCGTCAGGCGTGAACCTGCTGACCGTGCAGCGCTCGTCCAGGGCCGGGTGCAGCCTGGACGCACACAGCGTCAGCCCTGCGGCCGACTGCGCCAGCCAGACGGCGACGCGCTCCGGGCAGTGACGGCCGACCTGCAACAGCACCGGGTCGGTCAGCAGTTCCTCGCCGGCGGCGGGCTGCCACACGAAGAGCGGCCGATAGTCGTCGCGGCGCGGGTCGTCCAGCGCCAGCAGGTTCACGGCCTTGATGCCGTACTGCGAATACAGCACTAGCCACAGTCCGCCATGCCGCGCCCGCACCAGTTGCCGCGCGCCGCCCGGCCACAGCTGCTCGAACGCCAGCGGCCGGGCGCCGTTGATGTCGCTGAACGGATCGACCAGCAGCCAGCGGCCGCCCCCGGCCCCCAGCCACAGCCAACCGCCGGCTTCCAGCAGTGACACCGCTGTGTCACTCGTGTCGGGTGGCAGGTAATCGTCCAGGTACAGCACCCAGCGGGCGTCCCCTGGCTGGTCCAGCGGCGGCTTCAGGTTCAAACTCTCTTGCGGCACGGCGTCCAGGTCGCGCAGCCAGGCGGCGGACGCCCAGCCATCGGGCAACTCGTATCGGCAATGGCGGCAGAAGCGGGCCAGGGGCCGGTTGAGGGCACGACAGCGGCCGTGCTTGCCGTGCCGCGGACAGCGCGCCGCCACACGCTGACAGACGCCGCAGACGCACAACTCGCCGGTCAGCTCCGCCTCGTGGAACAGGCCGACGCACTCGGGATACGGGCAGGGCAAACCGGTTTGGCCGACGGCCACCTCGGCGATGGGTTCGGGATGGGAAGTCATGGGGCGGGCTCCCGCGGCGGCCTACGGTAGCAGAACGACAGCAGCGGCGGCCAGCGTTCGGCCAGCGTCGCGGGCAGAGCGTCGCGCGGCCACAGCCGTTGATCGACACGGCCCACACAGACGGCCAGGTGCTCGGTCAGTTGTTGTTGCAAGACCGCCAGACTGCCGCCCGCGGGACGGATGGGCCAGGCGGCCTCGTCGCGCCAGCCGGGCCAGGCGGTGAGGTGCCGTTCCAGGGCGGCGAAGTGCGCGGCTTCTTCGGGCTGCTGTAGCAGGAGCGCGAGGGCGCCGACGGCGGCGAGAGGGCCGGCATCCTCCGATGGCAACCACCGCAGCAACGCCGCGAACTCGTCAGTGTCCGCCGTCGGCCGTGCCAGGGCGTTGACGAGCAGGCACGCCGCCGCGTCGTCTTCCAGCAGCAGCCGGAGCCAGGCCGCGCCGCCGTCGGGCCGTGCGCCAGGTGTCGCGCCACGACGCCGACCAGGACAACCGCCCGGCAGTCCTCGACAGCGCGAACCGCCCGCGCGAACGACAACGCCGGATCGGTGCAACCCGGATCAACCAGCGGCTCGTCCGTCAGGCCCAGTGCAAGCAGCCGTCGCGCCGCCACGACGCGCCAGTCCGCTGCGCCAGGTTCGCGCAACCGCGCCAGCAACTCGGCCAGCGTCGCGGGCGGCGCCGCGCCAACCGGCAAGCCGTCGAGCACCAGGGTCAGCACGGCGTCGGCAGCGAACACGGTCCGATCCCTCGCGGTCTCATGAATGCGAATTCCGGTTGCCCAACCGCTACCCTGGGCCGTCCGAGGTGTTTATAGGTTGTCAGTCATGGTGTCTGACTGCGCCTGGACTGGCCTCCTCTCATCGTAGGGCTTTTTTTCACGAAAAGAACCACGGCCAATCACCGGAGCGGTGAAGGGCCGAACCTATCCGTCCCGTCGCGGGTGCGGGACCCGTGGCGGCCCGGTCACGGACTGATGTCATCGTTACAGGAGAAGAAGCACCCGGGAATTTCCATCACCCCTGTGCGGAGGACGAACCCATGACCAATGGTCTTCGCGGAGCGAAGTGCCCCGCCACGGTCCTGTCTGCTCTGATCCTGGCGCTGGCCGGCGGGCTGGCTGGCGGTCAGCAGGCGGCCCCACCTGCCCCCAACCCCACGCCCGTGCGAGCGCTGCGGCTGCCCGAGACGCCCTACCGATACGCCAACCTCGAACTGCCGGCCCACTTCAAGACGGCCGCCGCGCGGCGCTTCGACAACACGCCCCGCGACAACCCGGTGACCGACAACGGCGCCACCCTCGGCCGCGTCCTGTTCTACGACACGCGGCTGTCGGCCAACAACACCGTGGCCTGCGCCTCGTGCCACCAGCAGAAGAACGCCTTCGTCGATCCGAACCGCTTCAGCAAGGGCTTCGAGGGCAAGCTGACCGACCGCCACGCCATGGGGCTGAGCAACCTCCGCTACTACCCGCGCGGCCGCTTCTTCTGGGATGAGCGCGCCCCGAGCCTGGAAGCCCAGGTGCTCATGCCGATCCAGAGCAAGGTCGAGATGGGCATGACCCTGGACCGGGTTCTGGACATCATCAGCAAGGATGCGCACTACCCGAAGCTGTACCGGGATGCGTTCGGCAGCGACGGCATCACGAAGGAGCGCACCGCCAGGGCTCTGGCGCAGTTTGTCCGCTCGCTGGTGTCGTACCGCTCGAAGTTCGACGAGGGCATGGCCAAGGCGGATTCGGTGCGCGACGACTTCTCGAACTTCACGGCCCAGGAGAATCGAGGCAAGACAACGTTCTTGAACCGTTGCGCCACCTGCCACCTGCCCGGCGGCCAGCAGGCGCACTTCACGCTGAACCGGCCGATGAACAACGGCCTGGACGCGGACCACAAGACATCGGACGGCGGCGTGGGCGGCATCACGCTGCGGCCGGGCCAGTTGGGCCTGTTCAAGTCGCCGTCGCTGCGTAACGTGGAATTCACAGCGCCCTACATGCACGACGGTCGCTTCAACACCCTGGAAAAGGTGATCGACCACTACGCCCGCGGCGTCAAGAACCACCCGAACCTCGACGGTCGGGCGCGGCGTGGCAACATCAATCCGGGCCAGCGGGCCGCCCTGGTCGCGTTCCTGAAGACGCTGACCGACCGGCAGTTCCTGGCCGACCCGAAGTTCTCCGACCCGTTCGTGACGATCACCGCAACCGCCGCCCCCAAGTAAGGAGCACATCGATGCGCATGATGACCGTGTGGCTGACGGCCGCCCTGTTGGCGGCGCTGACGTTCACCGGGGTGGGCGAGAGCCAGCCCCCGGGCCAGAAGAAAAAAGGGCCGCCGGACGGCTTCGGCAAGAAGGATGGGCCGGGCTTCAAGAAGGGCAAAAAGGGCAAGGGCAAGGGCGCCCCTCTGACGACAGACGGAGTGGCCGATTACCTGCTCGCCTTCGACAAGGCCAAGACCGGCAAGGTCACCCGCGACCAGCTTCCCGAACGTATGCAGCACCTGGTCGATCAGGGCGACACCAACGAGGACGGCGCCCTGGATCGCGAAGAAATCCTGGCGCTGGCGGCCAAACTGTCGCAGGACCGCAGCCTCGCAGGGTTCGGCCGCGGCCCCAAAGGTTTCGGGGGCAAGGGACCCAAGGGCGGCAAGGGCGGCAAGAAAGGCAAAGGCTTTCCGCCTAAATCCGACGCCCCGTCGTGACCTTGGGCGGGACGGATAAGGGCTGTGAACAACCCTGGCTCCGTTTACGTTTCACGGAGAATTCACCACAGAGAACGCGGAGAACGCAGAGAGAAGACCGAGGAATCGATCCACAGCTGACACAGATGAAACACCGATAAAGACCTATTCAAATGTCTTTATCGGTGTTTCATCTGTGTCCTCTGTGGATCCTCTGTTGTCTTTTCTCTGCGCTCTCCGCGTTCTCCGTGGTGAATCCTCCGGTTTAGGCTCGGGAGGCGATCAACCCTGCGTGGCGGGCACGAGCCCTTTCTCGCGCAGCACCGTCTCGACCCATGCCTGTTGTTCGGGTGACAGCGCCGGCGGCGGCACGCGCTCCGCATAGCGCACGCGCTGGCGGTACGGGCCGGAGTCATAAGCGCTGTCCATCACAGCTTGCAGGTCCAGAGCCACGCTGCCATCGCCAGGCAATAGCGGCACGTCCAGCACGGGGAGGCGGTCGGGCAGCAACACCGGGTAAACCTGGAACTCCTCGCGCGCGTCGCAGGTATGAACGCAGACGTGGTAGTCGAACGGCCCGGCTTGCTCCACGGCCAGCGCCTGGGGAACGGCCGTGGCGTGCGCCCCCCCGCGCAGCAAGTCGATCTCGATCAGGTGCGCCTTGCCGTCGAGCAACTCGCGTTGCTTGCTCAGGTATTTGTCCCGACTCTCCCCCGACGACTTGTTCGACGGGCTGAGCACCTCGATTGCCGCCACGAGATGTTCTTCGTCCCGGCGGCAATAAATATCGACGAACGTCTGCCTGCGCTCGTCGGACGGGGTACGAACAAGCACGGGCCGGGTGGTCGGCCGTGCCGCCACGAGGGCGCCGCCCGGATTGGGCCGCTCGTCGCGGAGGACGTTCACGTCTGGCCAGAGGTTGCGCCCCGAGACGTCGATCCAGACGCGGTCGTTGATGTCGGCGTAGTAGGGTGGACGCAGGGCGGCCAGGAGCGCACGACAGGACTCGGTGATCAGCCGCGCGTGGAAGCCGGCGAACAGGGCGGCCTCCTCAAGAAACGGGTCCATGCCCGGAAACGGCGACGGCATCACGGCCTCCTTTCCTGCGCCAGTCAGCTGCGAGGAAAAGGGGTCAGGTTTCGCTCGAAAGGTCAGATAACTTGAGGCGAAAACCTAACCAGACCCCTCTTGCTTTTCCTTTTGCTTTTCGGCCTTGGCACAACTCATCCTGAAGTCAATCCAGCGCACTAACCGAGACCTAGGAAACTCCCGTCGAATCCTCGCCCGATAGCTCGTTCTCGCCAGCAGGAAGACAATACTCTCGTCCTCCACTTCTATGCTTCGCCGCTTCAGTTTATCACGAAATGCCGGTAAGGCACCGACAATTTGCTGCATTCCTTCTGGCGAATTCCTCACCTGAATCGGCGTGTCGAACAGATCGACAAGGAACACACCCAGTTCTTTGAGCTGCAACAAGAACGCTGCGTACTCCTCTGTGCTTTCAGGCAACCTTAGAAAGTAGTGGTGAAAGATTGTTGCTGGCAGGCTGCGGTTGTCACGAATAGATGGCGTCTTGCGGAGCACCATGGGCAAGTAGAAGTACGATGATCCGCTGGGAGGGGGCGCTTCTCCCACCAACAGTGTCTCTATCACAAATGGTCGGTAGGCTTCGGATAACGCCAGATAGTCTAAGCTTGACTTTTGCAGCGATATTAATACTCGAGTAATGCAAATTTCCGCATACGCCTTTTGGCGGAAACGCCTGGACATTTAGTGACTGTCCCATAAGGGGGGAGGAATGCGTATAATGTACCATGAGAACGCAATCCTATCCCAGCGACGTGACCGATGCCCAGTGGACCTTGATCGAGCCGCACCTCCCCGTCTATCCCGGCGGGCGGCCCCGCACCACCAACCTGCGCAACGTCGTCGATGCCATCTTCTACCTGCTGCGCACCGGCTGCCAGTGGCGCTACCTGCCCAAGGACTTCCCGCCCAAAAGCACCGTCTGGCGCTACTTCGACGAGTGGCGGCACAATGGCACCCTCGACGTTCTCCACGACCTGCTCCGCAAAAAAGTCCGCACGCAGCAGAAGCCCTACCAGCCTCGGACCACGGCCAGCGTGGACAGCCAGTCGGTGGACACCACCTCCGGCGGCGAGCAGCGCGGCCGGGACAACGCCAAGAACGTCGATGGCCGTAAACGCCATATCGTGGTGGATAGCATGGGCTTGCTGCTGGCCGTGCTGGTGACCGCCGCCAGCGCCGATGACGGCGCGGTGGCGGCCCAGTTGTTCGCCCGGCTGCAGGGCCAGCCGGTGGGCAAGGTGCGGCGAATGTTCGCGGACAGCAAGTACCACAACTACGCCCTCTACGAGTGGGTCCAGGAGAACGCCCCCTGGGAGCTGGTGATCGTGCGGCGGCCGGCGGGGAAGCGCGGTTGGGAGAAACTGCCGCTGCGCTGGACGGTGGAGCGGACCTTCGCCTGGCTGGGGAAGTGCCGGCGGCTCTCCAAGGACCGGGAGAAGAGCGCGCTCTCGTCGGAGGCGTTCGTCAAGTTGGCCATGATCCACCTCATGCTCAACAGGCTCCAGCCCAAGGACACGAAGGCCAAGTTCTACTATCGCCCAGCTGCTTGACCCCTTATGGGACAGTCACTTAGCAAGAAAAGGGCGAGGTTGCTAGTTGGCGCGGCGCCGAAAAATCGGCGCACACCATGTTGTACACTAATAGTTTTTTCACACCCACCAGACTTTCAGGTGTTGAAAAACTCGGAAGGCTCGGGCCGGCTGCCATTTCTGGCAATCCTGCCTTGTCCTTGGGCAATCAACGACAATGGAGATCGCTGCAAAAGTCAAGCTAAGGCCATTGTCTGTCTCTGTGGCCGAACTACCCGGCTCAGTTGCCACGGCCGAACTGCGGGACCGCCGCAGGAAGACGGAGTCAGCTGCAGCCGATGGTCCGGCGCGACCAGGCCTCTCAGCCAGTTGCCCCACAGTCTACAGGCTCGCCAGGAAGTGGTCCCGGACCATGCGGACTCGCTCCGCGTGGTGTGTGATCTCGATGAAGGTCCCCCGGAGTGGTGCTACCGGGCAGGGATTGCCCTCGTCCCACGCCAGCCACTGCACGGGGATTCGCCATTCCTCCTCGTTCTCGCCCTCGGTCGTAAACGGCCGGAGCCGGTCGGGATGATCGAGGCCTAGTATCTCCAATCGACTCTCCCTGGCCCGGCCGATGCCGATGATCCCGAGCCCGTTGGCGTACATGACAATCACGTCACCGCCCCGGACCCGCCGCATGTGGTCCTCGTGGATGAAAGGGAGCCATGCCGCGGCGAAACCCCTTGCGTGCATCCGCTGTTCGAGGGTGTTGCCGCCAGCACCCGCACCCCGATCCGTGTTGCACCAAAAGATGCTCGCCGCGCTGTCGAGTGCTTCGCGCAGAGGCAGCACGCTGTTAGGCGGACTCGGGTTGGTCACTTCAGCAGTCATGCGCCCTCCCTCGCCGAACAACTCAGTTCACGTGCGGGCCACTCGACTGGGCGTGCCCGTGCAACCTCCATAGGCCCGTCACGTGCAACACCTGGTTCGGCTCGGCACCTTTTCCTTCCGACTCGAACCCTGCAATCCTTCAATCGCTTGGGCAGCACCAAACGGTAGAACTCTAGCATACTCGCAGCTGGCGCCGCGGTGGACACTTCTTGCGGGGCCGCATCGTCTCACACCTTTCCGTTTCCTGGTCGCACGCGGCGCACGGGTCACCGTGGATCCCGGCAGTGAAGTTCTCTTCCAACCACGCTACAAAATCGGCGATGAACTCTTTTTTGAACGAGGTGCTTCTGTGGCTTCGGCCGCGCTTTTCGATCGGGTAGGCGAGATGGCGTTTCTCGAACTCTGGAGCGTTCCTGCCGAAGTAGAAGAAGTGGTCGGAGATGAGAGCGTACCTGTCGGTGCTGCCCGCCAGGTGCAGTTCGTTTCCGGACCGGCGCTTGAACCGAAGATCGTGGAAATAGTCCTGGAGCGTCATCTTCTCAGTGACGAGCATCGCATAGACAAGCTTTCCATGGCCGGCGCTTAACTCGTTATTCCCGCCAGTGCCGACGATCCAGTCGCCCACCTCGGCCATCTCCACGACATTGCGCCTGACCCCATCTTCGCTGAATTTGCAGAACGCGAGCGTGCAGAATCCCCCGTTGGGGTTCGGAGAACGGCCGTAGTCATGCTCGACAACGTACGAGTACATCCCCTGAATCTCACGCATGAAACTCCTCCCGTGCTGAGCCGTGTTGCTTTGAAAAGTTGAAGTGTGATTAGGGCGCACCGCGCGCTCTAACAAGGTCAGGTTTTTCACTCTCGGCCAAAAAAAGCTAGGACGGCAATCCTGACTGGAGTGGACAGAATTCCCTGTGTATTCAGACAGATGGACTAATGAGCACCGCCATTATTCCCTGGGGAACTCCACGGCTCCAGTCAGGATTGCCGTCTTAGAAAAAAGGGGGACGCGGACAGTTCAAACACCCTCTCGGTCGAACGAACTATGTCCGCGTTCTCTTTTCCGCCTCTTCACACCTCAAATTCGCTTCGCGCCAACCCGGACTGGCGAACGATCGACCGCAGCGTTCCCATTCGCAATTCCTTGTGGTCGGGAACCGGAACCGTCGTGGTCCCCTCCGCCGTCACCCGCTGCATGACAATGTGACTGCCACGCTGGCGTACGCGGGTGAACCCGTGTCGCTCCAGGATCGCACACGCTTCCTGGCCCGACAGCACCCGCAGCTTACTCACAGGCCACCTCGACCTGCGTCACGAACACCTCATCGCCGAGGCGGTCCTGAATCTCGGCGGGAGACGCACATTCAAAGAACAGCTCGAGCGCCTCGCGAAGGTTGTCTCGGGCCGCCTCGATGGTGTCTCCTTGACTCGCGATATCCAATTCGAGGCAAAGGGCGACGAACCCATCCCCTTCGCGATGAATCACGGCCGTCAGTCGCTTGCTCATGTTCCCTCCGAAAAACCTCTGCTGCGCGGCTCCGATGTAGGGTTGGGCGCTACGCTACGGCCTCGATTGTGCGGTTCCGCAAGCAACCGCCACATTGGCCTTCTTCTCGACCGCTTGTCATCCGCCACCGCTCCATCTTCCTACCTTGCCCCCCAGGCGTCAAGGTGATCGTCGGCAGAGCGCAGCGCCTGCCGCTGAGTGTACTCCCTCGGGAGCCGGGGCGCAAGTAGCACGAAAGAACCGGACCGGGAGCGCCACGTCGCCAGCGGCAGCGAAGGCAGTCGCTCAGCGCCTCGGCTCGGGCGGCGTCAGCGACCAGTCACGGTGCCCCGACGCACAAAGCAACCGCGACAGCCACGGCGTCGAGTTGTGCCGCAGGGACCACCCCCAGCGGGCGGATGAAGCGCGTCAGGGAGACCGACTTCGTCTGAAATGCATCGGCCCCGGAATCCTTGCTCAACCCGTTGCCGGCAGCGACGGAGATGAGTACGACCCAGGGGAAACCGGCGTACGGCGGCTTCCAATCCGTCAGCGGCACCACCATCCGCAGCGGGAGGCGGCCGATCGCGTCCACGCTGATGACCAGGGCCGCCCGCACCTTCTGAATCTCCGCACCCACCGACGGGTCGAAGTCCACCAGCCAGATTTCACCGCGGCTGGGTGTCGGAACTGTGGACATACAGATCCCCCTCCCCGAACGCCTCGAACGCGGTCAGGGCCGGGTCGTTGCGATACTCCTCGGCCGCAACCGCCGCCGCAGCCGCGAGGATAGCGTCCCGCTGCTCTGCCGGCAGGCGGCGCAATTCAGCGGCAGTCCAGACTTTTTGAGCGGGAGGGGTTGGTGCCGTCATGCAGCGTCCTCCAGGAGTGCGAAGAAGCGGAAATGCGACTCCTCTGGATTGTAGTCCCTGCAAGATCGGGCCGCTAGCCCACCGTCCGAACTGTGATGAGAGCGCACCACGTCGCCAGCGGCAGCGAAGGCATCCTCTCAGCGCCCCGGTTCGGGCGGCTCACCCCCACGAACCAGCGCGAGTTCCTCGACCACCTTGGGCGGTACACTGGACCGGCGCAACGTGACGCGCACGCTTCCTGGTCGGTTCTCGAACTGGCCGAAAATCCACACCGTTCCCTGGGGGCCTGGACGCTGGAAGGAGAGGGGACCGCCGTACAGATTGGTAGGGGTTGCAGTCTCGGCAGCCGACTTGGCGGCGAGGCACGCGAGAAGGGGCCTGAGCAGGCGGCGTGTTTGGTGATCCGTGCTCGCGTCTGCGTCGAGGATGAACGCTTGCGCTTCGTCTGAGCGCTGGGCGGCGATGGCGCTGAGCACTTGCTCCGCGAGTCCCTCCACGGTCCAGGCGGGATCGAGCGGGGCACGCAGAAAGTCACTGATGGGGTTATTGAGCGTCACAATGGGATTACCCGTTTCGTGAGATTGTGCCATTCGGCCCGCAGTTCATTCAGACCGCATTCAGGCTCGAACCGGATCTCGCCGCCACGTGCCAGGCCGGCGGCGATGGGGTCAGTGTAGAGGATCGCCATGATCCACGCGGGCACACTTACTTCAAGGATAGCCGGCCCTCCTTCGTTGGGGAAGAGCGCGTCCTTGTTCCGTGCGGCCATTTCCGGGGTGCCCGTACTGCAGGGGCGACCATCGCCGATGACGGTCGAAAAGCCTTCCGCCGGAGAGAGGCTCCCCGTACCCGGTTCCCGGTAGTTCGGGTCTGGCCCATTCGTCTCCATCGCGCGGGCTCGGTGGAGCGTCGTCCCGTGATGGAGAACGGTCGGTGGGAGATCGGGCGCGCAAGGGGACCACCTCGGTAGTAGGCATCCGTTAAGACTGTGGCTCAGCGCCCCGGCTCCGGCGGCGTCAGCCCCACCAGCGCCAGCGCCTGCCGCAGAAAATCGTCGCACAACCGCTGAAACTGCACGTCCACCTCCTGACAGGTGCGCTCCCAGTCCGCCGCGGTCGCGCCGCCCGCCTTCGGCGCCGAACAGACCTCGACATATGCTTTCGCCTTCGGCTCGGTGCCGCTCGGCCGCAGTGCCAGCCGGGCGATGTCGCCCAGGCGGAACACCAGGAAATTGCGGGCCGCCGCGTCGGTCGCGCCCTTCAGCGGCCCCAGCCAGTTGTTCTCGTTGCGCAGATCCTCGAAGCCGGTCACCGTCAGGCCGCCGATCGTGCGCGGCGGCTCCGCACGCAGGCGGTCCAGCATTTTCGCCATGTTCTGCTTGCCCTCGATGCCGGGCATCACCACCGTCAGCACGTCGTTGCGGAAGTAGCCGTACTGCCGCGACAGCATCTCCACGTAGTCCCAGACCGTCTGCCCGCGCCGCCGCTGCTCCAGCGCCAGCTCCGCCAGCAGCAGCGCGGGTGCGCCGGCGTCCTTGTCGCGGATCTGCGGCGTCAGCAAGATGCCGTGGCTCTCCTCGCACGCCAGCACGAAATCGTCCGGCGTGCCGCGCACCTCCTCGTAGGCGCCGTACTTCTCCAGCTGCCAGAGCACGTCGGCGATGTACTTGAAGCCGACCAGCAACTTTTCGACCACCTGCGCCCCGAAGCCGCGGGCGATGCGCGTCACCTGCCCCGTGGTCACCAGTGTCTTGACGACGATGGGCGAACCGGGCATGCGGCCCTGCTCCGCCAGCTTGGCGAGCTTGAAGTGCGTCAGCAGTGCCGCGATGACGTTGCCGTTGAGGTAGCGCATCGGCCAGTCGCCGCCGGGGCCGGGGCTGGTGCGCACCGCCGTGAGGCCGCCGAGGCGGTCGGCGTCGGGGTCGGTCGCCAGCGCCAGGTCGGCGTGCGTTTCCTTTGCCACGCGCTCGGCGCGGTCGAGGCACTCGGGGATTTCCGGGTTGGGCGTCTTCGTGACGTTGGGGAACTGGCCGTCCGGCGTCATCTGCTCCTCGACCGGGATCGGCCGGAAGCCCTGCGCGACCAGCACCTCCAGCGCGGTTTGCGAGCCGACGCCGTGCAGCGGCGTGAACACGACCTTGACCTCATCGAGCTTCGGCGGCGGCAGCAGGCTCTGGCGGCGGCAAAGCTCGATGTACTCGCGGTGCGGCGTCTCGTCGAGGAAGTGGACGCGGCCGGAGCGCACCGCCTCGGACCACGGCAGCGCCTTGATGACGCTGACCTGATCGACGAGATCGGCCATGATCTGGTCGTCCGGCGGGATGGGCTGGCCGCCGCGCTCGTCGTAGAACTTGCCGCCGTTGTCGTCCGGCGGGTTGTGCGACGCTGACATGTTCAGGCCGCCGTGCGCCCGCAGCCGGCGGATGGTGTAGGACAACTCCGGCGTTGCCAGGTAGCGCGGGCTGTGCTCCGGCAGGATGTGGGCGTGGACGCCGTTGGCGGTATAGACGCCGGCGGCGAACTGTGCCAGGTCGCGCGACGACAGGTGCAGGACGGGGTTGGGCAGTTCCGGGTTGTACTGCCGGCGCCTGTCCTCGAAGCGGCGTACGTCGTAGGCCAGGACGACACGGAGCGGGTTGACCTCGGGGAAGCGCTCGCAGAGGTATTCGCAGTGGCCCTGCACGGAGGCTTCCAGGGTCCAGCGGTTCATGCGGTTGGGGCCGATGCCGACGGCGCCGCGGCGGCCACCGGTGCCGAACGGCAGGATTTGACAGAAGCGGTCGAGCAGACCGGGCCACTGTCGGGTGTGGATCAACCACTCGATCTGCGGCCGGTACGTGGCGAACTCGGGCCGGGTGAGCCATTGCTCAAGGAACGCGAGGGCCCGCTCCTTCAGGGCGGCCGCGGCGTCGATGGTGACAAAGCCGTTCTGGACCTGAGTCAGCAACTCCATTTTGCGACCTCTCGGGGAAGGGCGGGTGCACGGACATGGAGTGAAAATACAGCGGCGGGGGAATTTGTGCCAGCGCAGTTTGACCGAACTGCTCCGCAAGTCAGCGACGGGCTAAAATGAGCGCATGAACAAGCCGCCGCTGGAAACGCCAACACTGGAACACCTCGCCGCGCTCGCCGACCGTGCCGACCGCGAACCGGACTGGCCCACCGCGTCCTGGCAGACGCTATGCACCGCAGGCGTGCCGGCGTGGGCCGTGCCGGTGGCGCTGGGCGGTCGTGGCCTGGACGCGCTGACGCTGCTGGCCGGTTACGAGCAACTCGCGGGCGCCTGCCTGACGACTGCGTTCATCCTGAGCCAGCGTGAGGCGGCGGTGCGGCGGCTGCTCACGGCCCCGCGGCCACTGCAGGAACGGTTGCTGCCCGACCTGGCCGCGGGCCGCACCTTCGCCAGCGTCGGCCTGTCGCAGTTGACCACGTCGCGCCAGCACCAGGCGCCGGCGCTCACGGTCACGCCCGACAGCGCCGCCGGCTTCGTGCTGGACGGCGTCATCCCCTGGGTGACCGGCGCCGATCAGGCCGACGTGCTGGTGGTCGGCGGCCCGCTGCCGGACGGCCGGCAAGTGCTGCTGGCGCTGCCGCGCCCGTGGCCGGGCGTGACCGTGGAGTCGCCGCAACCGTTGCTGGCGCTGCTGGGGTCACGCACCGCCCAGGTGCGCTGCGAGCGCGTGTACCTGGCGAGCGACTGGCTGGTGGCGGGGCCGGCCGAGAAGGTGATGGCGACGGGCCGCGGCGGTGTCGGCGGCGTGGAAACGTCGTGTCTGGCGCTGGGGCTGGCGGGGGCGGCGGTCGAATATCTGCGACAGGAGGCCACCCAGCGCCTCGACCTGGCCGAAGTGGTCGGGCGGTTGGAGGCGGCGCGGCGGACGGCGTGGGCGCGGCTGCTTGAGCTGGCCGTGGGTTCACCGCTGACGGAGGAGGTGCTGGCGTTGCGCGTGAGCTGCACGCGGTTGGTGTTGCAGGCGACGCAGGTGGCGCTGACGGCGGCGAAGGGGACGGGTTTTGTGGCGCCGCATCCGGTGCAGCGCTGGGTGCGGCAGGCGTTGTTCTTCCTGGTGTGGTCGTGTCCGCGGCCGGCAGCGGAGGGGGTGATTGCGACGTTGTTGCCCGACCTGCCTGGCGCAGGCGAGCGGGGGGCGTGAGTCCCCTGTTGGATTGCACCAAACAGGGCTCACGCCCCCCGCTCGCCTTCCTGGTCGCGCCGCCGCGTGGCATCGTGGTCGATGCCGTTCAGGTCCGCGCTGCTGTGCCGGCCGTAGTCGAACTCGGCGTCGGCGGCCTCGTCCGGCTGCTCGGTCAGCTGCCGTTTGAGGTGCTGCCGCCGGCTCTTGTTGCCAGCGCGCTTCAGACTGCGTTTCAGTTGCCGGTGTCGGCGTTTTTCCTGGTCCATGTGGGTTGGGACACCGCCGCTCGCTGCGGGGTTCGTCCCCTCATTTTTTCTCCGCTGCTGGCGGCGTGTCGTGGCAGTGCCGGCCAGTAAAAGACCGCGCACCTCCGACCGCCCGGTCTGCTTCGTCCTGGTGTCCTCGATCATGAGGAAAAGTGAGGAAAAGAGAACCAGTTCGTAAATTAGCTACTTTCCTCGCAGAATAACGCCAGCGGTTCTGCCTGGAGCGGTTCGCACGCGGATCGCGCCCGGGGTGGGACGGTGGGCACAGCTTGACCACCAGCGGCCTGCATTGCCACAGCAAGGGGGCCAAGGAGGCCAAGGGGGCCAACTTTTTCATACGTCGAGATTTGGCGCCCTGGCTCCGTAGGGGTGGCACGGCGCGACAACCAACGGCGGCGGCTGCCACAGCACGGACGCCAAGGACGCCAAGGACCCCAACGTTTTCATACATCGAGATGCGGCGCCCGGCAGCGCCATCCTGCCGTTTGTGGTCCACGCGACTACGAACCGCGCTATGCTCCCCAAAGGACCGCAGGCTCAGCTCGCCGGCTTCCCGCTGCCGGGTCTTGGCGGTGAGGAAATGGTTACACAGGTCTTTGACGGTCAGACCTTTCGGCTTGACGCGGGGGCGTGCGGCCTGCCCGCAGGTCATCCACCTCGGCCTTGAACTTCGCCAGGGCGTCTTTCCAGGTTTCGCCGTCGAGCGGCAAGGTCGTGCCGTTGACCATCCGGCCCCAGCGTCCGAAATGGTGAATCGTCCCGCCAATCTTCTTCGACCAGTTGCCGAGCGGGTGGGCGTGGGGGGGAATTCGGCGTAGGGTTTTTTTGGCCGGGCGGCGGCTTTACGGGCGCGGGGTTTTCGGCTAGAATTATTGCGTGTGGCGTCACCTCCATCTGCAAAGGGTTCAGGTGGCGTCGCCCTCGCTTGCTGCAATCCGGCGAGGGTAACTTAACTACCCAAATTGTAGCGGTAGTAAAAAGGTAGTAAAAGGCAGTAGCAACCGGGAGAAAGGATTTGACGCAATTCAAATAGAATCAATCACTTGGAGAGGTGGCTGAGTGGCCGATAGCACCGCTTTGCTAAAGCGGCGTGGGTGTCAAAGCCCACCGCGGGTTCGAATCCCGCCCTCTCCGCTCTAACAACGACTTGCGGCGATTACTAGACACCCAGCAACAACCTGATTCTGGCTGCGGTAGGGATAGCGGTAGGGAAGGAAAACCCGGTAGGGAAACGGGCGGTTTCTGACGACGCAAAGGGGGCGCCTCTGGAGTATGGAGGCGCCCCCTTTGCTGTTTTACTTCTCCCCGGTGACAGGCCGGCGGCCACCTCACGCGGGCTTCTGCCGCCGTTCCTGGCCGGCCTCCTGGGTCTGTTCAGGCGTCCTGGCGAGCAACGGCGGCAGCGTCCAGACCGTCTTGCCGATGTCCTCAAGCCCCAGGTCGTTGTACAGGTCGGCCGTCAGCTTGATGGTACTGTGCCGCATGAGCCGCTGCACCACTTCGATGGGGTGCCGCTTGCTCATCCACGTGCAGAAGGTGTACCGGAGTGAGTGGAAGTCCGCCCAGCGGCCGCGCTCGTCCTGGCGGACGATGCCGGCATTCTTGAGGTGCTCCTTGAACGTCTGGATGTGGGGGACGGTCAGGAGGGGGGCGGCCGGGGCCATAACCCGCCACCGCGGCAGCAGGGCTTGAGCGCAGTCGGGCAGCATGGGCAGCTCACCCCCCTGGCCGTTCTTCGTGATCTCCGGCCGCACGTGCCAGCGCGGCCGGTCGCCCTCCGGCGCCGCGTCTACCCGGGTCATCTGCTCCAGTTCCTTCCGGCGGAAGCCGCTGAACACCGCGACCTCGTAGCAGCGGCGGTGCTCGTCGCCGGCGGCCGCGCACAGGCGCTGGAACTCCTCCGGGGTCAGGGCGCGGCGGATGCGGCGCCGCCCTTTCTGGCCTACCTTGACCTGCTTGATGTTGGCGATCGGGTTGGACGCCAGCCACCCCTGCTGACAGCACCAGTTGAGGAACGCCTTGAGCTTTGCCTGGTGACCGTGCTGTGTCCGGGGCGCCTTGCCCGCCTCGGCCAGGTCCGCGAGGTAGCGGCTGAAGTGGTCGGCCCGGATGTCGGCCAGGCAGGTCCAGTTGCAGGCGGTGGCGATCTTGGTGAGGATGCGGCCTGCCTCGGCGACGTGCTTGCCGTCTGCGGGGCTGCCGCGGCGGACCAGTTCGCGCTGGTGCTCAATAATCACCTCGGCAATCGGGCGGCGGGCCTCACCCTGGATCAGTCCCAGGTGTTCGCCAGTGACCTCGGCGTACAGTGGCTGCAGGCCAGCCTTCAGGCGGGCCACGTCCTCGACCAGCTTGCGGCCCAGGGTGCGGCTGGCGGCCCCGTCCTTGAAGGCGGGGATGGTTCGGGGGCGGTCGTGCTGGTCTACGAACTCGATCCGGTATTTCTTGCGGCCGGTGGGCTTGAAGCAGCTGAACTTGTCGCCTTTCGCCATGAATGAACCTCCTTCGCACGCCGCCGTCCGACGCGGAGTGATGCGTCTCAAGGTGATATGCCCACTTTCCCCCTGGCGGGTTGGTCGGGCACGGTGTTCAACCCGTGGTTGTTTCGCTGATCGGCTGGATAACCGGCCCACGCTGCACAGCTTGCGCGGTCAACAAATCCAGACCTGAGTGTGGCGGGTTCCGATAGCCACGTCTTGGACCTTCCGCCAGAAGGTTAGGTAGTGGTTAGGGTTGGTTTGGTGGTCTCACCACCAAACCAACCCATTATCGGCCACCCGTGTGCGCGGGCAAGCTCAGTAGTTTTCGCCCGACGCCAGCGCAAATGACCGGGCGATCCTCGCCCTCCGCTGGCTGCAGATCGGCGTTCATGCGGAGCGATCGGTGGACACGCCCGCGACGGAGGACGAACGCCGGGCCGCCCATGTCGCGATGCACGACCCTGGCCTATTTCGACGCCCGCTGCATCCTTGAACCCACCGTGAAATCCGATACATCATCGGCATCCAGTGTGAACTTGCCACCTCCCGCCGAGGAGTAGCCCATGTCCGAGCCGCGCACGTCCCGGCCCAAAAAAGCTCCGCACAACCCGCTGCTGCAATCGACCAGCCCGGCGCTGGCGGCGGACATCCTGGCGGAGGCGCAGTCGAGCCGGGTGGTGCTGCAGGAGTTCGTGCCGCTGGCCGAGAGCCTGGAGTGGGAGCTGGGCCAGGAGTACCTGCGCCAGCGCGGCAACAAGGCGTTCATCGCCGACGCCAGCCCCGTCCCCTTCGTCATCAACAACGACGGCACCCTCTCGCGCCACGCCGCCGATGTCCTCTTCGCCTCCCTCGAAGCAGCTGAACAGCAGGGCGCGCTGGAGGACGAGATTTTCGTGCTGGAGCTGGGCATCGGCGTGGGGCTGTTCGCCCGCTACTTCCTCGACCACCTCCGCGACCTGTGCGCCGAGCACGGCAAGGACTACTACGACCGGCTCTGCTACGTCGCGGCGGATCGCTCCGAGCGCATGCTTTTGGACGTGTGCCGCCACGGCGTGCTGGCCCAGCACCCCGGCCGCTACCGCCTCCGCCTCGTCGATGCAGTGGAGCCGGGCAAGCACCTGCCGCGCGACGTGTGTTTCCGCAAGGCGGGTAAACAGCCGCTGCGGGCGGTGTTCCTGAACTACCTGCTGGACTGCCTGCCGGCGGCCGTGCTGGAGGTGCAGGGCGAGCAGGTCCGCCAGCTGCACGTGCGCACCTGCCTGGCGCGGAACGTGCGGCTGGAGGACTACTCCGACCTCAAGGCCGACGCCCTGGTCAAGCGCCTGAAGGACAAGGACCCGACGGCCAAGCGCGACCTGTTGGAGGTGTACGGGCTGTGCGCCTCGGAGTACGACTACCGGCCCGTGGACGTGAAGCAGCTGCCGCACGGGGAGTTCGCGCTGGCGTTCGGCCAGGGCAAGACCAACCGCATCCTGAACAGCTACGGGGCCATCCAGAGTTTGGAGCGACTCCTGGAGTTGGTGCGGGACGACGGCTTCATCCTGATGAACGACTACGGGCAGACGCAGCTCTCCAAGGAGGACGAGTTCGAGCACCAGCGCTTCAGCCTGGCCACCTTCGTCGGCGTCAACTTCCCCCTGCTCGGCGCCTACTTCGGGGACAAGCCCGGCGTCACCTAGCTGGACCCGATGAACGAGGAGAGCAGCATCCACGCCCGGTTGCTGGGCCGCAAGGTGGCGCACGCGGCGCAGGAGCGCTTCGCCGAGCGCTTCGGCCAGAAGGCGCAGGAGAAGCTGCAGGAGCCGCTGCAGAAGGCGCGGGCCTGCGGGCGCGTGGGGCGGTTCGAGCTGGCCGCCGACTTCTACCGCCAGGCCCTCAAGCAGCAGCCGGCCAACTGGGTGCTGCTCAACGAAATCTCGATGTTTCTGACGTTCTCGCTGCGCGACCCGAAGGCGGGGGTGGACCTGGCCAAGGTGGCGCTGGCGCTGAACCCGACGCTGTCCGGCGAACTGTGGAACACGCTGGGCGACGGGCTGTTCGAGTGGGGCCGCACCGCCGAGGCCGCGTCGGCGTACCGGCAGGCGCTGCGGGTCAACGAGGCCGACGTGCGGGCGCGCTACAACCTGGCGTGGTGCCACCAGCGCGACCGCGACTTCCCGGCGGCGCTCGGGGTGCTGGCGGAGGCGCTGGGGCTGGACAAGACGGGGGAGTACCGCGAGCGGCTGCTGCACAAGCTGCAGGAGGTGCTGGGCCAGCAGGCGCAGCGGCATCAGCAGGAGTACCTGCGGTTGGTCAACCTGGTCAGCAAGTACGCCCCCAGCGACACCGACGAGCGGCCCCGGCCCGACCACGACGGCGGCGGGCCGCGGCCGGACTGAGCGGCGCGGCGGGGGCACTTCTTGCGTGGGGGAGGGACGGCGATGAGCCTGGCGCAGATTTTGGGGCTGCAGCAGGGGGCGGGGGTGGCGGGGGCGGAGCCGCCCGGCGCGGAGGCGGACGTGTCGGTGCTGGCGCCGCCGGGGCTGGTCTCGGTGCTGGTGCCGTGCTGCGGTCAGCTGGAGTACACAAGGCTGTGCGTGCCGGCGCTCTTGCGGCACAGCCGCGCCCCCGTGGAGTTCGTCTTCCTGGACGTGGGCTCGCTGGACGGCACGGCGGAGTACCTGGCCGGGGTGCAGGCGGCGGCGGGTGCGCGCGTGGAGGTGGTGCGGACGGGGACCGACCGGGGGCTGGGCCAGGCGGTGGCCGAGGCGCTGGGGCGTTGCCGCGGCGAGTACGTGGTGCTGCTGAACAACGACACGGTGGTGCCGGAGGGCTGGCTGCAGCAGCTGACGGGGCTGGCGGCGCTGTCGCCGGCGCTGGGGCTGGTCGGCCCGATGTCGAACTACGCGGCGGCGCCGCAGCTGGTGGAGGCGGTGCCCTACCGGGTGGGGCCGCGGCGCGGGCCGCAGGCGGGCAGCTGGCTGGTGGATGCCGCGGAGGTGCAGGCGTTCGCGCGGAAGTGGCAGCAGGAGCACAAGGGCAAGTGGCACGAGGCGGAGCGCCTGGGCGGCTTCTGCCTGCTGGTCAAGCGGGCGGTGCTGGAGAAGGTCGGGCCGCTTGAGAGCGAGGCGGGGCTGGGGTTGTTCGACACCGACGTGCTGGGGGCGAAGGCGCGGCGGGCGGGGTACACGCTGGCGGTGTGCAAGGACCTGTTCGTCCACCACTTCGGCAGCCGCACCTTCGCCCACGGCGGGCCGGCGAGCGAGGCCCGCTGAGCGCGGATGCGGCGGTGGTGGTTGAGCGTGTCCTGTGAAGTCTGCGGTTGTCAGGCGCTACCGTTGTGAAGCAAGTCGCCATGAACTATCGTTCACCCAGAGAGTATGAAAATGGGGTGTTGACGCCCATTGTCCTCCTTTTTTCAGAGTAGGGGTTCACCCTGCGCTGGAACCCCGGCATTGAGCGCCTGGACGGCCTGCGAGCAGGTGTCCAAGTCGTATTACGATTTTCAAAATCGTGTTATTGGGTCCTGACACCTTTTCTTTTCGCGAGATGCGCAGGGCATCGCAAACTTCCTTCTTGGTCAGCATGTGGTTCTCCTTCATGCGAAAAGAGGGGTTCGCTGTCGGGAGAACTGATAGAGCGCTCAAAAAGGCACTGCAAATGTTTCTGGACGTTTTTTGCCAAGAAGTTGGATGAAGACGGCGAGAACGAAGACGGCGGGATGATCGACGTGCTTTCGACGTTTGGACGTTCAGGCGTAACGGCGTAACGGCGTATCGGCGTCGGGTGGGCTGGCGTGACCTTGGCGGCGTGGTCGCCGGAACGCCGAAAACGCCGGAACGTCGAAAGGTAGCGGTGGCTTCGGACGTTCAGGCGTAAGGGCGTAACGGTGTGGCAGGCGATCACGAGCGGCTAATAACCGGACCCGTGCAGGTGTACCACGCTTTGAACCGTTCCGGGGAGAAGTGCTTGCCGTGGTTGGCGTTGGCGGCGGTTGTTGTGGTGCTGTTCCAAGAAGCGAGCGGCAGGGCCAGGCAAACGCTTCTCTGGCGGGCGGGCTAATAACGCTGCGGGAGAGTGATCATGGCCGACGCCCTTGCTGGGCATCGGGGCCATCATGGTCGGCCTCGTAGTCCGTCTGCTGGTATTCATCTTGCTGGCCTGGCTGGTCTGGCGCTGGCTCTTCCAGGACCGTCAGAAGCCGGATGACGAAATCGGCGGCTTCCCGAATCTGCTGCTTCATCTGCTCGTTCATGGTGTGCCTCTCCCTTCTTCTGATCACGTCCGTTGTCGTCCATCTACTTCCATGACATCGAACTTAATCAGGCCGTTCGGTGTCGGACCAGTAAGGTACGGATTTCGCAGAAGGGTCAAACCACGAAATAGAACATGCCTTTCAACCCCAGGAGAGCCACCGCCATGACCGAAAACGCCGCCAACTTCGAGGCGCACAACGGAAGGGCGAAATCCGCCATCGTCGCCCAGATCGTCCGCATCGTTCGGCGTGCTGGCCTCGACTACGCTGGCTGGCGCTATGTTGCCAAGCAGGTTCGCAAGGAATGCGACCTGCGCCCGGCGAAGAAGGGGCGCAAGCTCCCCCGCATTCTCCACACCGACGACTTCCGCAAGTTCTACAAAGCAGTGGATCAGGCTGAAGACGTGCAGCATAGCCTCATGTTGCGGCTCATGTTCTTCACCGCCGTCCGGGTCAGCGAGCTATGCAACATCCTTGTGGCCGATGTGGACCTGGAAGCCTGCAAGATCAGGATCAACCAGGGCAAGGGCAGCAAGGACCGCTACGTCCTCTTCGGCAAGAGCTTCGCCACCGCCCTGCGGACGCACATCGCAGCGCATCCCAGCAACCGCTACCTGTTTCAGACCCGACGCAACACGAGATTCACGGCCCGCCGTGTTCAGCAGATCGTCCGGTACTACGCTGACCGTGCTGGTGTGAACGCCACGCCGCACACGTTCAGGCATCAGGCGATTTCGTGGCTGACGAAGCATTCGGGCCTGGCTGACGCCGAGTTGCAACTCATCACGGGCCATGCTCACCGTGAGACGCTGGCGATCTACCAGCACGTTGCCCTGGATGGCGAGCTTGAGCAGCGCTACCAGGAAGCGATGAAGAAGGTGGACCTGTGAGCGGGGACGCCTGAACGCCGGAACGCCTAAACGCCGGAAGTCACGAGCTTTGGACGTTCCGGCGTAAGGACGTAACGGCGTAGATGGTCCCAACGTTGCAAAGTTTCATCGACCGAACTCGGATGCGAGAGCTACCAGGCTGGTTCCATAGCCGGGCCTGGTGGAACGCAGACGCCCTCGTCTTCTTTCCAAAGTCGCCGCTACGCCGTTGAGCGAGGCCGAGCGGTAGGTCCATTTGGGTGGCGATTCTTACGGATTACAAGTCCATGTAACAACCAGGTCGGAAATCACTACGTCACCGCCTTGTTCAGTCACTGTGGCTCGCTTCCGGGAAATCAAATCCGGGCCTAGGCGTTCTCCAATAATGATCTTGTTGTTTTCCATATAAAACTTCACGACCGGATGAGGATCAAAGACGTTCACTTCCTGATGGGCCTTGTCCGGCTTTTTCACAGTGCGCAATCCCCCGTCATCGATTACCCACCACCGCTTGATTATCCCGCCGATACTCGCAAACTCGATATCACCATTCTCGGCTTCAGCAATGCAGATCTTTTCAAACGTAGGGTTTTCTGAAACTGACGCTTTGTATGTGACAAGCAAGTATTCCAGGAACTCAGGCGTTCGGTAGAAACGCCACAGCTCCGAGAGTTTCCTTGCTACCAGATCGGATAGAGTCGATTCATTCATGTCAAAGCCCTGATGCCAAGGTCCTCTCAACAACCTCCATGAAACGGCTATGCTGAGCCGGAGTGAATATCCCCGATTCAACTGCCCTTGTCAGACCAGCAGTCTCAAGAGCTTCGGCAGTCCATACGCCAGGTCGAACATACTGCCCGGCCGCAAGATCAAAAACACGACCCTGGTATTGATAGGCAACGTGGTCAACGCCTCCACCAACACTAAAACCAAGTCGCTCTCCGCCTGGAAGCAGGCGTCTGAGTTCAGCGACAGATTGCTCACAGTCGATTACCCTGGCACCACTGCGATTAGTAGTGCGACCAACATTTCGAGCTTGTTGCATTGCGAGCCGCTCAGTTTGGCTCAACCCTGCAATTAGCTCTTGCGTTGTCTGGACATAGCGGTGCAGGACGGTGTGGGCATTTCCGGCGTATTGTGAGAAGCCAGGAACGGTTCCTAATAACCGAGCGGCTTCGGCAGAGTTGCCGTTTCTGTATGCCAACGCAATTTGTTCAGAAATCTCAGCAAGAGATGCTCGACTTGGGATTGGTTGACCGGCTCGTTGTAGCGTTGTTCGGATGGTATTCATCACGTCACCGCCGCAAATCGTATTATGCGCCAGACCGAGAAGCCCCACTCCCGACTACCTACAAAGTAAGTGTGATAGTCGCTAACCCGCAGGTTATAGACCGTGGCGACTTCGTTCAGGTCGGTGACGGCTTCGACGGTGACCCATTGGCCGTCATGTGAGGAGACCTGATCGCCTGTCTCAATCTCCTTCGCACTGATCCACCCCTTGCCGCGCACAAAAAACGGGTGTTCCCGCGTCGTGCGTATTTCGCGGCCACGCACGCGCAAGCTCATGATCAGCGCTTCGCGCACGAACGTCCGTTCGACAACTTTAACCTCAACCGGTCCATCGCAGTCTTCTTCCGTTCGCGACAGGATTTCGTCACCGACCTGGAACTCTTCGATAGGTTTCTCACCGTCAGGTGTTAGCAGCAGTGTCCCAGCAACGAAACAGGAGTTCAAGACCCGAAGCGCTTCGGCAATCTGCCCCCGCTGTGCTGCGATCCGGGTTAGTCGGAATACATTATTAGTTCCTTGCGCCTCTGCTGTCAATCTCGCTTCCGCCTGAAGCAAACGCCTCGCCGCTTCCTCGCGGGTGGCTGGGAAAGTAACGGTCTTTCCGGCGAACGGCGCGGCTAACTCAAGCCCAATCGCAAGCACTTCTGCGGTATTCGCAGCCTTATCACCGAATTCCTTTCGGATTTCCCGAATCGACCACCGCTCCTTGCCCGTAATATCACTGTGCAGTCCTTCCAACCCACGATAAACCAGGAACCACCCGAAGGGATTTCCTGTGAGTCCCGCCTTTGCTCCCCCAACGATGAGTGCCATGTTCCCGCCAGCGCTCAAAAACTTCGGCCCGTTTTCCTTCACATCAGCCCAAAGAGCAGACATCATCCCCGAAACGCTCCCGTACTGTTTATCTTTGTTGCTAGCATTGCCAGCGTGTGCGGCTTCTCGCTCGTCCAAGGCGGCTTTCTTGGCCGCTGCCGCTGCTTTTTGTGCCGCGATGTCATTCTCGTACTTTTGTTTCTGCGTCGGGCCTAACGGCTTCTCCTCTCTGACAGGAAGGGCATAGTTTATCCGCCCACCGTCTGCTTGGGTTGAGGCGAGAGGTTGTTTGGCCTGGCGGCTGGCGTTGTAATCCCCAGTGAAAACTCGTCCAAGGTGAGACTCGAACAACTCCCGGAAAGCTACCACAGCCTCACCTGAGGATATGGAGGGGCTGATAATGGCAACCGGATATCGACCCTCCCACTCAGCGTGGCTATTGGAGAAATAAGAACCACCAGATCGAATTACCCCCCCTCGTGCGGCAAACCATTTGTAGTAATCCCGAGTAGTCGAGTTATTCTCGAGGTAGAGACGGACACTCCCCTCGGTCCAATCTAATCCACTGGGGTCCGTTGCGTTCGTCGGGTCGTTGTTGGCGTATCTGTAGAGGTTGCTGTCGCCCGCGTCGAAGCCGAGCGGATCCTGGCTGATCCAGCGCCCGGTGGGCGCGTCGTAGTAGCGGCCGCGGTTGTACTGGAAGCCTGTCGCGGCGTCGAACTCGCGGCTGGTGTACTGGTAGCGGCCCGTCCAGGTGCTGTCCGTCTGGCTGACCACGTTGCCGTAACCGTCGTAGACGATCGTGTCCTTCAGCGCGCCCGTACCGTCGATCACGTCGCGCACCGACCCCTGCCGGTCCGTCAGCAGCCAGGCCACCGTCCCGGCCGCCGCCTCCCGCGCGAACACCTGGTCCACGCCGTCGCCGTCCAGGTACCTTGTTGTCAAAGAGCTGGAGCCGTTCAGGTCGGCCCACACCGCGAAGTTGGTGTTGTCGCTGGCGCTGCCCCGGGCCGGATCCCAGCCGTCCAGGGCGTAGCGCTGCACCGTATCGACCACGCCGTCGCCGTTGCTGTCGATGTCCTGCTCGATGCGGTTGCCGTAGGCATCATACTTGAACGTCGTGCGGGAGAGAAGGGTGCCGCCGTCGGTGGCGCGGTCCTCGGCCCAGAGCAGTTCGTTCTTCTGGTCGTAGCCGTAAGTCCAGGTCTCGGCGCTGGAACCCTTGCTCTTCTTGGTCAGGTTGCCCTCGGCGTCGTAGGTGTACGTCCACGTCCCGTCCGTGGTCAGTTCGTTGCCCGTGCCCGTGCTGTAGCCCGTGTTGGTGCGGTTGCCCGTGCCGTCGTACGTGAAGCTGTTCGTGCCATCGGCGGTTAACTCGTTGTCGGCGTCGTAGGTGTAGCTGGTCGTGGTGCCGCCCTTGGTCTCGCTGGTGACGTTGCCGGCCGCGTCGTAGGTGTAGGTGTACTGCGCCACGGTGACGCCGCCGCCGTCCACGTCCAGCAGGCCCGTCACCTGCCCGGCCGCGTCGTAGCTGTAGAGCGAAGCGCTGACGCTGGTGGTGCCGGCCAGGTCGCTGTAGCGGACCTCGCTGTGCAGCCGGCCGGCGTCGTCGTAGGCCAGGTCGATGCGCATCGGGGTCACGCCGGTGCCGCCGAGTTGCTCGCTGACCAGGCGGTCGTCGGCGTCGTAGACGGAGGTGGTCACGCCCGCCTGGCTGTCCTCCACCAGGGTGCGGTTGCCGTCGGCGTCGTAGCTGAACGTCAGCGTCTGGCCGAACGGCTCCTGCACCCCCGTCACCCGGTTGTCGGCGTCGTAGCTCAGGGTGTAGGTGCCGTTGCCGTTGGCGGCGGTCAGCTGGTTGCCGGCGTCGTCGTAGGTGAAGGTCAGCACCTGGTCCACGGTCGTGCCGTCGGCGGCGATCCAGGTCTGCCCCGTCAGCCGGCCGTCGGCGTCGTAGCCGGACTGGATCTGGCGGCCGTCGCGGTCGGTGCTACCGGTCATGCGGCCGGCGGCGTCGTAGACGAAGGTCGCCGTGTGGCTGAGCGCGTCGGTCTGCGCCGTCAGGCGGTTGTCGGCGTCGTAGGCGAAGGCGGTGGTGTTGCCGTCGGCGTCGGTGGTGCTGGTGAGGTTGCCGGCGGCGTCGTAGAGGTTGGTGGTGACCTGGCTCAGCGCGTCGATGCTTTCGGTGAGGCGGCCGTCGCCGTCGTACAGGTCCTGGGTGAGGTGGCCGTCGGCGTCCTTCGTGCCGGTGACGTTGCCCGCCGGGTCGAAGTAGTTGTAGCTGGCGTGGCTGTCGGCGTCGATGGACTCGGTCAGGCGGCCGTCCGCGTCGAAGAGACTTTTCGTGAGGTCGCCGTCGGCGTCCTGCATGCCGGTGACGTTGCCGGCGTAATCGTAGTACGTGTAGCTGTCCTTGTTGAAGGCGTCGATGGTCTCCGTCAGCCGGTTGTCGGCGTCGAAGAGGCTCTTGGTCAGGTTGCCGTCCGCGTCCTTCACCCCCGTCACGTTGCCGGCCTTGTCGAAGTAGTTGTAGCTGGCGTTGTTGTTGGCATCGACGGTCTCGGTCAGGCGACCATCCGCGTCGAAGTAGCTCTTGGTGAGGTTGCCGTCCGCGTCCTTGACGCCGGTGACGTTGCCGGCGTAATCGTAATACGTGTAGCTGGCCTTGTTGTCGGCGTCAACCATCTCCGTGAGGCGGTTGTCCGCATCGAAATAGCTCTTGGTGAGGTTGCCGTCTTCGTCCTCGGTCCCCGTGACGTTGCCCACCTTGTCGTAGAAGGTGTAGCCGTCGTTGTTGAGCGCATCAACCGTCTCCGTGAGCCGGCCGTCGGCGTCGAAATAGCTCTTGGTGAGGTGGCCGTCCTCGTCTTTCATCCCCGTCACGTTGCCGGCGAAGTCGTAGTAGCGGTAACTCGTCTTGCTCAGCGGGTCGATGCTTTCGGTGAGGCGGTTGTCCGCGTCGTACAGGTCCTGGGTGAGGTGGCCGTCGGCGTCCTTTGTGCCGGTGACGTTACCAGCGTGGTCGAAGTAGTTGTAGCTGGCGTTGTTATCCCCGTCGATGGACTCGGTGAGGCGGCCGTCCGCGTCGTAGAGCGATTTCGTGAGGTTGCCGTCGGCGTCCTTCACCCCCGTGACGTTGCCGGCGAAGTCGTAGTAGGTGTAACTCGCCTTGCCGTTGCCGTCGATGCTTTCGGTGAGGCGGTTGTCGGCGTCGAAGAGGCTCTTGGTCAGGTTACCGTCCTCGTCCTCGGTGCCGGTGACGTTGCCGGCGTGGTCGAAAAAGGTGTAGCTGGGGTTGTTGTTCGCGTCGATGCTTTCGGTGAGGCGGTTGTCGGCGTCGAAGTAGCTCTTGGTGAGGTTACCGTCCTCGTCCTTCATCCCCGTGACGTTGCCGGCGAAGTCGTAGTAGGTGTAACTCGCCTTGCCGTTGCCGTCGATGTTTTCGGTGAGGCGGTTATCCGCGTCGAACAGGGACCTGGTGAGGTTGCCGTCCTCGTCCTCGGTGCCGGTGACGTTGCCGGCGTGGTCGAAGAAGGTGTAGCTGGGGTTGGTGTCGCCGTCGATGCTTTCGGTGAGGCGGCCGTCGGCGTCAAAGAGGCTCTTGGTGAGGTTACCGTCCGCGTCCTCGGTCCCCGTAACGTTGCCGGCGTGGTCGTAGAAGGTGTAGCTGGACTTGCCGTTGCCGTCGATGGACTGCGTGAGCCGGTTGCCGGCGTCGTAGAGGTTCTGCGTCAGGTTGCCGTCCTCATCCTCGGTGCCGGTGACGTTGCCGGCGTGGTCGAAGAAGGTGTAGCTGGGGTTGTTGTTCGCGTCGATGCTTTCGGTCAGGCGGTTGTCGGCGTCAAAGTAGCTCTTGGTCAGGTTGCCGTCCTCGTCTTTCGTGCCGGTCACGTTGCCGGCGTGGTCGTAGAAGGTGTAGCTGGACTTGCCGTTGCCGTCGATGGATTGTGTGAGCCGGTTGTCGGCGTCGTAGAGGTTCTGCGTCAGGTTGCCGTCCTCGTCCACCGTCCCCGTGACGTTGCCGGCGTGGTCGTAGTAGGTGTACGCGGGGTTGTTGTCGCCATCGACGGTCTCGGTGAGGCGGTTATCCGCATCGAACAGGGACTTGGTGAGGTTGCCGTCCTCGTCCTCCATCCCGGTGACGTTGCCGGCGAAGTCGAAGAACGTGTAGCTGGCGTGGTTGTCGGCGTCGATGCTTTCGGTGAGGCGGCCGTCCGCGTCGAAGAGGCTCTTGGTGAGGTTGCCGTCCTCGTCCTCCATCCCGGTGACGTTGCCGGCGTGGTCGAAGAAGGTGTAGCTGGGGTTGTTGTCGCCGTCGATACTTTCGGTCAGGCGGTTGTCGGCGTCAAAGTAGCTCTTGGTGAGGTTACCGTCCTCGTCCTTCATCCCCGTGACGTTGCCGGCGAAGTCGTAGTACGTGTAACTCGCCTTGCCGTTGCCGTCGATGTTTTCGGTGAGGCGGTTGTCCGCGTCGTACAGATCCTGCGTGAGGTTGCCGTCCTCGTCCTCGGTGCCGGTGACGTTGCCGGCATGGTCGAAGAAGGTGTAGCTGGGGTTGTTGTTCGCGTCGATGCTTTCGGTCAGGCGGTTGTCGGCGTCAAAGTAGCTCTTGGTCAGGTTGCCGTCCTCGTCTTTCGTGCCGGTCACGTTGCCGGCGTGGTCGTAGAAGGTGTAGCTGGACTTGCCGTTGCCGTCGATGGATTGTGTGAGCCGGTTGTCGGCGTCGTAGAGGTTCTGCGTCAGGTTGCCGTCCTCGTCCACCGTCCCCGTGACGTTGCCGGCGTGGTCGTAGTAGGTGTACGCGGGGTTGTTGTCGCCATCGACGGTCTCGGTGAGGCGGTTATCCGCATCGAACAGGGACTTGGTGAGGTTGCCGTCCTCGTCCTCCATCCCGGTGACGTTGCCGGCGAAGTCGAAGAACGTGTAGCTGGCGTGGTTGTCGGCGTCGATGCTTTCGGTGAGGCGGCCGTCCGCGTCGAAGAGGCTCTTGGTGAGGTTGCCGTCCTCGTCCTCCATCCCGGTGACGTTGCCGGCGTGGTCGAAGAAGGTGTAGCTGGGGTTGTTGTCGCCGTCGATACTTTCGGTCAGGCGGTTGTCGGCGTCAAAGTAGCTCTTGGTGAGGTTGCCGTCCTCGTCCTTCATCCCCGTCACGTTGCCGGCAAAGTCGTAGTACGTGTAGCTCGCCTTGCCGTTGCCATCGACCATCTCGGTCAGGCGGTTGTCGGCGTCGAAGTAGCTCTTGGTGAGGTTGCCGTCCTCGTCCTCCATCCCGGTGACGTTGCCGGCCAGGTCGAAGAACGTGTAGCTGGGGTTGTTGTCCCCATCAACGGTCTCGCTGACCCGGTTCAGGGCGTCGAACAGGCTTTTGGTGAGGTGGCCGTCCTCGTCCTTCATCCCCGTGACGTTGCCGTAGGCGTCCCAGAACGTGTAGCTGGCGTTGCCGTCGGCGTCGATGGTCTCCGTCAGCAGGTCGTCGTGGTTGTACAGGTACTGCGTCAGGTGGCCGTCCTCGTCCTCCGAGCCCGTCAGGTGGCCCGCCTGGTCGTAGTCGTCCTCGGTCGTGTAGCCGTCGGCGTCCTGCGTGCCCGTCAGGCGGTCGTCGCCGTCGTAGAAGCTCTTGCTGAGGTTGCCGTCCGCGTCCTTCGTGCCGGTGACGTTGCCGGCGTGGTCGTAGTAGGTGTAGCTGGACTTGCCGTTGCCGTCGATCACCTGCGCGAGCCGGTTGTCCGTGTCGTAGACGTACTGTGTCAGGTTGCCGTCCTCGTCCTCCGTGCCCGTGACGTTGCCGTCCTTGTCGTAGTAGGTGTAGCTGGGGTTGTTGTCGCCGTCGATGGTCTCGGTCAGCTGGCCGTCGTGGTCGTACAGGTCCTTGGTGAGGTGGCCGTCCTCGTCCTGCATGCCGCTGAGGCGACCGGCCAGGTCGAAGAAGCTGTAGCTCTGCTTGCCCAGCGCGTCCACCGACTCGGTGACCCGGCCCTCGGCGTCGAACAGGTCCGCCGTCAGGTTGCCGTCCGGGTCGGACGTGCCCGTCACCTCGCCGGCCGCGTCGCGGTACTCGGTGGTCGTCGCCGCTAGCGCCGTCCCCGCCGCCTCGGTGGTAGCCGTCAGCAGGCCGCTGTGGTCGTAGGCGTAATCCGTCTCGCGACCCAGTTCGTCGATGAGGCTCGTCTCGTCCCCGGCGGCGTCGTAGGCCAGCGTCTCGGTCAGCCCGCCCGGCCGCGTCACCGAGGTCTCGCGGCGCATGGCGTCGAAGGCGTAGGTGGTCGCGTCCCCCAGCGGGTCGGTCACCACCGTGGCGTTGCCGGCCGCGTCGTTGGTGTAGGTCGTCGTCCGGCTCAGGTCGTCGGTCTCACTGACCAGCTGCCGGGCGCTATTGTAAACGTACTCAGTGGTGTCGCCGTCGGGGTCGATCACCTCGGTCACCAGGCCGCCGGCGTACAGGTAGGTGGTCACGCCGCTGGTCGGGTCGGTGCTGGTCAGCAGGTCGCCGGTGGTCGGGTCGTAGGTGTTGTAGGTGGTGTCGCCGCGCTGGTCGGTCTGGGCCGTCACCAGGTGGAAGGTGCCGTCGTAAGCGAACGTCTCGGTGTTGCCGTCGGCGTCGGTGACCTTCACCAGGTCGCCTTTGCCCGCGCCGTAGGCGTAGGCGTAGTCGGTGGCGTCGCCCAGCGGGTCCACGGCGCTCGTCACCTGGCCGGCGAAGTCGCGCAGCCACGACCACTCGGCGGCGTCGGGCGTCTCCAGGCCGGTGATGCGGCCCTGCGTGTCCAGCGTGTAGGTGACGGCGTCGGCGCGGGCGTCGGTCAGCACGCCCACCACGTCCGCGGTGTTCACGGCCGGGGTGGTGGCCAGGGCGACGACGTTGGCCGGCGTCAGCGTCTGCTCACCCTCGGAGCCGGGCGTGGTCGCGGCGGCCGTGCCGGTGGTGGCGTCGTAGGCGTAGGTGCCGCTCAGCGGCCCCAGCGCCTCGGAGGTCAGGCGGCCGTCGGCGTCGTACCCGAACGTGTGGTTACCGCCGGCCGGGTCCTCCAGCAGCGTCAGGTCGCCGCCGCTGACCGTCGCCGACCACGTGCGGCTGCCGGGGGCCGCGATGGAGCTGAGCTTGTCGGAGCCGTCGTAGCTGAACGTGGCGCTGCTGCCGTCGGGGTCGTCGATGCCGGTGAGCAGGCCCGCGCCGTCGTACAGGAAGGTCCGCGTCAGGCCGTGCGGGTCGGTGATCGTGTCCAGCAGGCCGGTGCTGTCGAAGGCGTACTCCAGCTGGCCCTTGGTCGTGTAGGTGTAGTCGCCGGTGGTGAGATCCTCGGTGAGGGTGCCGAAGTCGTTGGCCGGGTTCTGGAAGGTGCCGTCGCCGTTGGCGGCGAAGAAGCGGGCGCCGCCCGTGCCGTAGACGTAGAGCACGCCGCCCGTGACCGGCACCAGTTGGTCCAGCCCGGCCAGCGAGAAGCCGGCCCCGAACGGCGAGTTGTCCAGGGCCACCACCGCGGTGTTCCCGGAGACGGAGAAGTCGTCCACCGTGGAGCCGTAGGTCGCCTGGACCTCGAAGGTCCAGGCGTAGTAGCCGGTGGCGCTGACGGCGTAGGGCGCCTGCAGGGCCAGGGCGTAGGCGTCGTCGGCGCCGTGGCCGGTGGTGGCGAACGTGACCCAGCTGCCCGGCGTGCCGTCCCAGGTCAGCTGGGCCGCGAGGGAGTCGGGCACGCCCAGGGTCGGGTCGGGGGCGAAGTCCGCCTCGACGATCGGCTGCACGTCCACGGTCGAGCTGTGGTAGACCAGGGCCGGCTCGCCGCCCAGGGTCGGGTCGTCGGGGCTGCGGTCCAGGTCCAGCGGCACGGTCTGCTTGAGGTCACCGGTGGTGGGGGAGACCTGGGCCAGGCCGAAGGGCACCCACTCGGCCTGCTGCGGGTCGTCGGTGCGGACGGCGGCGGCCAGCGGCTGGACGTGGACCGTGACCGTGCCTGTGGCCGTGTACGTGCCGTCGCTGACCGTGTAGGTGAAGCTGTCGTCGTAAATCGCCGTCGGCACCGGCACGTAGGTGAACGAGCCGTCGGCGTTCAGCGTCAGGGTCGCCCCGGATGTCAGCGTGACGGCGACGCCCACGTCCGTGGCGCTGCCGTTCACCTTGGACACCGTGAGCGTGCCGCCCAGGCCGTCGTCATTGTCGCCGGCCAGCACGCCGGTCCCCGGCCCCACCGCCAGCGTGGCGTCGCGCGTGATGCCGTAGCTGACGGCGTTGGCCACCGGCTGCGGGTGCTGCACCTTCACCACGAAGGCGTCCGAGCCGCCCCCGCCGCTGGTCGTCTGGTACGCCCCCGACGTGACCGGGAAGTCGGTGGACGCCGTGGTGCCGACCACGTAGGCGTTGTCGGAGCCGTCCACGGCGATGCCCCAGCCGACGTCCTCGCCGCTGCCGCCGAGGTAGCTGGAGTAGCCGATCGTGTCCGTGGCGGCGTTGACCCGCGTCACGTAGGCGTCCTCGTAGCCGCCCGGGCTGCCCTGGAAGGCGTAGGCCGTCGGGAAGCCGTATTGATCCGTGTAGCCGGTCACGTAGGCGTTGCCGTCGCCGTCCAGAGCCACGCCGTAGGCCGTGGTCGAGTAGGCGGTGCCGCCCAGGTAGCTGGAGAACAGCAGGGCGCTACCCGCGGCGTTGAACCGCGCCACGAAGGCGTTGGGGTTGTACGTGACGGTGCTCTGGAACGGGGACTGGGTGGGGAAGTCGGCGGAGAAGGTCCAGCCGACCACCCACGCCTGCCCGGAACTATTCAGCGCGATGGCCGCGCCGAAGTCGTAGTACGAGCCGCCCAGGTAGGTGGAGTAGACCAGGGAGGAGCCGTCGGCGGACAGCTCGGTCACGAAGGCGTTGCTGTCCCCCGCCAGGCTCGTCTGGTACGCCCCAGAGGTGGTCGGGAAGTCGGTCGATTCCGTCACCCCCGTCACGAAGGCGTGGCCGCTGCCGTCCACGGCGATGCCGTAACCGACGTCGTAGTAACTGCCGCCCAGGTAGGTGGAGTAGTCGATGGCCGAGCCGGAGGCGCTGACCTTCATTACGAAGGCGTGGATGCCGCCCACCAGGCTCGTGTGGAACGCCCCGCTGGTGGTCGGGAAGAAGTTGGACGACGTGGAGCCGGTGAGGTAGGCGTTGCCGCTGGCGTCCAGGGCCAGGCCGCCGCCGGCCCCGACGTCTAGCACGTCGTAGCCGCTGCCCAGGTAAGTCGAGAACGCCAGCGCCGAGCCGCTGGCGTTCAGCTTGGTGAGAAAGATGTCCGAGCCGCCGACGAATGAGGACTGGAGCGCCCCGGAGGTGATCGGGAAGTCGGTCGAACTGGTCGTGCCCGCCAGGTAGACGTCGCCCGAGCCATCGACGGCGAGGGCCGGGCCGATGTCCGCGGAGTCGTAGTTGCTGCCGCCCAGGTAGGTGGCGTACAGCAGGGTGCTGCCGGTGGGGTCGAACTTGGCCACGTAGACATCGGTGTCGCCGGCGTTCGTGCTGTACAGGGGATCCTCGGTGGGCAGGTCGGTGGAGTAGGTGGAGCCCGCGACGTAGAGGTCGCCGCCGGGGCCGACGGCGATGCTGGAGCCGTAGTCGGCGCCGCTGCCGCCGAAGTAGCTGGCGAAGCTCAGGACGGGGTCGATGACCAGGGGCCGGCTGGCGTCGTAGGCGCCCAGGGCGACCGTCACCGTCCCGTCGGCCGCCAGGCTGTAGTGGGCCGCGACGGTCTGGCGTCCGTCGGGGCCGTCCTGGTAGGCGACCGGGGCGTGCTGCACGAGGTCGCCGCCGTTGGTGTGGACGACCAGGTCGCCCTGGCCGTCGAGGGCGAGGCCCTGCGCCCCCTGCAGGCCCACGTGGATGGCACCCGGGTCGGCGCCGGGGGAGACGACGAAGTCGTACTCCAACTGGTCTTGGGCGTTGCCGTAGTACAGCAGGTCGATGCCGGGGTAGACGTCGTCGTACCGCACCTGGCCGTAGTTGACGACGTTGGTTTGCCAGCGGTCGGGGTCGTTGCCGAGGAAGTAGTTGGTCCGGGCCTGCAGCTCGTCCAGCCCCTCAGCCTGGGCGTCGGCGTTGGCGCCCTCCAGTTGCAGCCGCACCTCGGCGGTGTCGCGCGGGGCGGGGGCCGCTGGCCGCACCAGCCCCTGCGGCAACAGCGCGGCCGTGGGGGACTGCGCGACGGTGGTGGTGGTGAGGTCGGTCGTGGCCGGGCGGCTGAGGGCGATGACGGCCGCGTCCGCTTCGAGGTAGACGCCGGCGTCGGCGCCGCGGGCGACGAACTGGACCTGGGGGTCGGCCTGCCCCTGGTTGGCCTCGAAGCGCAGCGCCTGCGCGGCCAGGGCGGCGGCGGGCGGGGGCGTGAGGTTGGCCAGGACCAGGCGCCGCTCCAGTACGTCGAAGGCGGGACGGGTCTGGCGGAACAAGGGGCGGTCGGGGCGGCGCGGGCAGGCGCAGCCAGGCGGTCAGGCGGTCAGGCGGGCCAGTGCGGCGGCGGCCCGCTCCGACCAGTGGAAGAGCTGGTCGTAGAACCGGGTGCGGCGGAGCCAGACTCGGAGGTTGGTCGAGCGCATGGCGGTCCTTCACGGGGACGGCGCGGCCGCGTGGGTGGCGCCGGGCACGTACAGCCTGTTCCAGCGGAGCGTTGGCCGGCGTTGGGAAGGGAGGGCGGGGGCAGGCGCGTCGGAGGGTGCGGGCGCCTGTCCCGACCGGCTTACCGGGCGGCGAACGGTCCTGGTCCGAATTCACCGATTCACCAGACGAGGGGTGAAAGTAACCTGCCGGATTGCAGCTTGTCAAATGAAAAATCTCCGGAATTTAGAAAAAGGAGAAAATGTGCTCGCCGCCTGAAGTGGCGGGGCGGATAATGCCGGGGTCGCAAGTCCCGTCCGTGTCGAGAGCTCAAACATGCCCCGCCACCTGTACGGACCGGTTCGCCGGGCCTTCGCCGACGACCACCTGCGCGCCTTCCGCGCCCGCGGCGAGTGCCTGGCCTTCGGCCCCGAGCCGGGCCTGGATCTGACCGTGGGGCCGGCCGACTCCTGGGAAGAGATCCGGGCGCGGCTGCCCGCGGGCTGGGAGCCCGACTTCGTGGCGCTGCGCCCCGACGCCTACCTGCCGGTGCCGGCCGGGCTGTGGCCGGCACCGGTGCCGCTGGTGGCGCTGGCCGGCGACTGGCACCTGCTCTGGCACGCCCTGCGCCTGCAGCTGCCGCGCTGCGAACTGGTGCTGAGCGACGCCGCCGGGGCCGAGACCCTGGCGCGGCAGGGGCTGGGCCACGCCCGCCCGGCACTGCTCTACGGCTGCGGCGACTCCTGGGCCGATGCCGCCGCGCCGGACGGGCCGCGCGACCTGGACGTGGTCTTCGTGGGCAGCTGCCGGTCGGCCACCCAGGGCGGTCGGCTGCCCTGGCTGGCCCGCCTGGCGGCGCTGGCGGGCCGGCGGCGGGTGGTGATCGCCGCCGGCGTCTTCGGCGCCGACTACCGGGCGCTGCTGGGCCGCGCCAAAATCGTCTTCAACCACGCCGTCCGCGGCGAGTGCAACCAGCGCGTCTGGGAGGCCGTGGCCGCCGGGGCGCTGCTCTTCCAGGAGGCCGGCAACCGCGAGGTGCCCCGGCTGCTGGCCGACCGCCGCGAGTTCGTTGCCTACGACGACGCCAACCTGGAGGGGCTGCTCGACCACTACCTCGACCAGGAGGGCGAACGCCGCGCCGTCGCCGCCGCGGCCCGGTCCCGCCTGCCCGAGTTCACCTTCGCGCGCCTCTGGGGGCAACAACTCGACCGGATCGACCGTGCCCTGCCCGGCCTGCGGGAGCGCGCCGGCCGGCGCCGGCAGGCCCCGGACGAGCTGCTGGCCCTGCGCCTGGGGCAGCTGCTGCACTGCCCGGCGGGGTCCGACCCCAACCTGGTGGCCGCGCTGCGCGTTGCCGCGGACGCCCGGCCGTCCGCGGCGGCGCTCAACGCCCTGGCCGTGGCCCTGGCCCACGGCGCCGGCGGGGCGGGGGCCGTGGGCGAGCCGCTGGGACTGCTGCGCCGCGCCGCGGCGGCCGACCCGGCGCACCCGGTCGTCGGCCTGAACCTGGCCGAGGCGCTGGCCGCCGCCGGTGACGTCGCCGCGGCGGCCCAACAGGCCCACCGCGTTGTGGGACTCCTGGACGGCCCCGGCGCCGACGCGGCGGCCTGGGACGCGCCGCCGTGGCCGGCCGGGTTCGACCACCTGCGTGTCGCCTGGGAGCGGGCCGCCTGGCAGCACGCCGGCGATCCGGCCGCCGAGGCGCGGGCCAAGGCCGAGTTGGCACGCTGGCGGCTGCGCGCCCTGGTGGCCCGCCACAGCCGCCGGCCGGACGACTTCCGGGCGGCGGTGCGGGAGCGGCCGGACTTGCCGCCGACGCGGGCCGCCCTGGGGCTGGCCCTGGCCCACGCCGGCCGGCCGGCCGAGGCGTCGGCCGAGCTGCGGCTGGCGCTGGCCGCCGCCCCCTTCGACCGCCAGACCGCCCGCGCGCTGTACGCGGCGCTGGGGGCGGCCGCCGACTGGCCTGGGCAGCACCGGCTGGCCCACGACCGCCTGCGCCTGCACCGGGCGGCCCCCGGCCTGGTGCCGGCCGAGCCCTGGTTCCCCGACGGCCCCACGCCCGCCGCGGACGCCGCTACCCTTGCCGAGGGTCCGGTGGGGGTGGCATGGGAGGGGAACCTGTACGCGCTGTTCTCGATGGCCCTGGTCAACCGCGCCCTGGCCGCCCGCCTGTCGGGACACGGCATCGACCTGACGCTGTTGCCCACCGACCGGCCCGGCGCCGCGCCCCTGCCGCCGGAGCTGGCCGGGCGGTGCCACGACGCCCCGGCGGAGGGCGTGGAGGTCCACGTGCGGCACGGCTGGCCGCCGGACTGGTCGCCGCCGCCGTCGGGCCGCTGGGTGGTCTACCAGCATTGGGAGTACGGCAGCCTGCCCCGGGAGTGGCTGCGGCCCCTTGCCGAGCAGGCCGACGAGGTCTGGGTGATGAGCGCCTACGCCCGCCGCTGCTTCGTGCAGAGCGGCGTGCCCGCCGACCGCGTCTTCGTCGTCCCCGGCGGCGTGGACATCGCGGCGCTGACCCGGCCGCGGCCGCCCTTCCCGCTCCGAACTCAGAAGAGGTTCCGCTTCCTGTTCGTGGGCGGCACGCTGGCCCGCAAGGGCTTCGACGTGCTGCTGGCGGCCTACGCCCTCGCCTTCCGCCGGGCCGACGACGTTTGCCTGGTGGTCAAGGATCTGGGTGCCGCCTCCTTCTATCAGGGGCAGACGGCCGGGGAGGCGGTCGCCCGCCTTCAGGCGGACCCGGACGCCCCCGAGGTCGAGTACCTGGACCGCGACCTGGGCGAGGACGAACTGGCCAGCCTGTACCAGAGCTGCCACTGCCTGGCGTACCCGTACCGGGGCGAGGGGTTCGGGCTGCCGATCGCCGAGGCGATGGCCTGCGGCCTGGCAGTTATCGTCACCGGCCACGGCGCCGCCCTCGACTTCTGCGACGAGCAGACCGCCTACCTGGTCCCCGCCCGGGAGCGGCGGTTCGCCCACAAGCGCGTGGGCGACCTGGAGACGGTGGATCACCCCTGGCTGGCTGAGCCTGACGCGGGCGTGCTGTGCCGCCTGCTCCGCCACGTCGTGGAACACCCCGAGGAGGCGCGGGCCAAGGGCCGGGCGGCCGCCGCGTACGCCGCCGCGCACCTCACCTGGGAACGGGCCGCCGACCGGGTGCTCGAGCGCCTGCGCCACCTGGGCCATCGGCCGACCCGCCGGCCGGGCCGGCCGGCGGCGGTCGCGCCCGCCCCCGCCGGACCCCGGCCGCGGGTGTCGCTGACGATGATCGTCAAGAACGAGGAGCAGAACTTGCCGGTCTGCCTGGCCTCGGTGGCCGACCTGGTGGACGAAATCGTCGTCACTGACACCGGCTCGACGGATCAGACCAAGGAGGTGGCCGCAAAGTTCGGGGCGAAGGTGGTGAACTTCGCCTGGCAGGACAGCTTCGCCGCCGCGCGCAACGCCGCGCTGGTGAACGCCACCGGCGACTGGGTGCTGTGGCTGGACGCCGACGAGCACCTCGACGAGCAGAACCGCGGCCGGCTGCGCGCCCTGCTGGAGCGGCTGGGCCGGGAGAACGTCGGCTACCTAATGCGGCAGCACTCGCCGCTGGAGGGGCCGGGCCAGGCGGCCGTCGTGGACCAGGTGCGGCTCTTCCCGCGCCACCCGGGCCTGCGCTGGCGCCACCGCGTCCATGAGCAGATCCTGCCGGGGCTGCGCGAGCTGGGGGCCGACGTGCGGGCCAGCGGCGTGGTCGTCACGCACACCGGCTACACCGACCCGGCCCTGCAGGGACCCAAGGTTGAGCGCAACCTGCGGCTGCTGCTGCTCGACCACGCGGAGCACCCCGAGGAGCCGTTCACGCTGTACAACCTAGGGGCGGTGGCCCTGACGCGGAGGCGGCCCGCGGAGGCTCTGGACTGGCTGACGCGCAGCCTCCGGCACAGCCGGCCGCGCGACTCGCTGCTGCGCAAACTGCATGCGCTGCTGGCCCGCTGCCGCCACCAGCTGGGCCAGCCCGAGGAGGCGCTGGCGGCCTGCCGGGCGGGGCTGCGGCTCTACCCCGATGACGCCGAGTTGCTCTTCTGCGAGGCGGTGGTGCGCCGCGCCCGGCGGGACCTGGAGGGGGCGGCGGCGTGCCTGCGGCGGCTGTTGCGGGCGCCGGCCCGAGTCAGCCTGTCCGGTGCCGACGCCCTGCTGCGCGGCCCCCGGGCGCACCAGCAATTGGCCGAGGTGCTGCAGGAGCAGGGTCGGGCGGCCGAGGCGGAGGTACACTGGCGGGCGGCGCTGGCGGGCTGCCCGGCGCTGGCCGTCGCCCGGCTGGGGCTGGCGCGGCTGTACCTGGGGCAGGGCCGCTGGGACGAACTAGAGCGCGTCGTGGCAGGGCTGGGGGGCGAGCCGCGGCTGGCGGCGGAGGCGGCGCTGCTGCGCGGCGAGGGGCTGCTGGCCCGGCGGGAGTACGCGGCGGCCCGTGCGGCGCTGGCGGCGGCGGCCGCGGCCCGCCCGCGGGCAGTACGGCCGCGGCTGCTGCTGAGCCGCGCCTGGCTGCAGGAGGGCCGGGATCCGGAGGCCGCCGAGCGAGCGCTGCGCGACGTGCTGGAACTGGACCCCGGCCAGCCCGAGGCGCGGCACAACCTGGACGTGCTGCTGCGCGAACAGGGCAGGCCCGCGGGTGACGTCGCGGCGGGGGCGGTCGCGCGGCCGTGGGTCTCCGTTACGATGATCGTCAAGGACGAGGAGGCAAACCTGCCCGACTGCCTGGAGTCGATCCGCGGCCTGGCGGACGAACTCATCGTCGTGGACACCGGCTCGTCCGACCGCACGAAAGAAGTGGCGGCCCGCTACGGGGCGAAGGTGTACGACTTTCAGTGGCGGGACAGCTTCGCGGCGGCGCGCAACGAGGCGCTGCGGCACGCGACGGGGGCGTGGGTCTTCTGGCTGGACGCGGACGACCGCCTCGACGAAGAAAACCGCGCGAAGCTCCGCGGCCTGTTCGCCACCTTGAAGGACGAGCCGGCGGCCTACCGGATGACGTGCCTGTGCCTGGCCGGGCCGGACGGCCGGGAGACCGAGGTAGACCACCTGCGGCTGTTCCGCAACCACCCGCAGCTGCGCTGGGACTACCGCGTCCACGAGCAGGTCCTGCCGGCGGTGCGCCGCCTGGGCCACGCGGTGCGCCGCGCGGGCGTGGTGGTCCGCCACGCCGGTTACCGGGACCCGGCGGTGCTGGCTCGCAAGCGGGACCGCGACCTGCGCCTGCTGGAACTGGAGGCCCGGGAGCGGCCGGCCGACCCGTTCGTGCTGTTCAACCTGGGCCAGGCGCTGCACCACCGGGGGCGGACGGAACAGGCGCTGGCCTGCTTCCGCAAGAGCCTGGCGGGCTCGGCCCCCACGGACTCGATCGTGCGCAAACTGTACGCACTGATCGCCCAGGGCCTGCTGCGGCTGGGCCGGACCCGCGAGGCGCTGGCGGCCTGCCGGGAGGGGCTGGGGCGCTGCCCGGACGACCTGGAGCTGCTGTTCGAGGAGGGGGCCCTGCTCCGCGGCCAGGGGGACGCGGCCGGGGCGGTGGCCTGCTGGGAGTGGTGCCTGCGGCTGCCGCCGGGGGAATACTTCGGCAGCGTCAACCCGGGGCTGCGCGGCCACGTCACTCGCCACCAACTGGCGCTGGCCTACCGCGACCTGGGGAGGCCGGCGGACGCCGAGGCGCAGTGGCGGGCGGCGCTGGCGGAGCGGCCCGACTACGAGCCGGCCTGGCGCGGCCTGGCCGAACTGCTCAACGCCCAGGAGCGCTGGGTCGAGGGGCGGGAACTGGCGCAGCAGGCGGCCGGTCCGATGGGGCTGCTGTTCGTGGCCTGCCTGCGCGGCCGCACCCAGCTGGCCCGCAAGAACTTCGCAGAGGCCCGCAGGCGCCTATCCGACGCGGTGGAACGCTGGCCGCGGGCGGCCGAGCCGCGGGCGCTGCTCAGCCACGCGCTGCTGCAGGAGGGCCAGGACAGGCCGGCGGCCGAGCAGGCTCTGCGCGACCTGATTGGGGTGCACCCCGGCAACGACGAGGCGCGGAACAATCTCGCGGTACTGCTCCGCCGGCAGGGCCGCTTCGCGGACGGGGCGGTGCCGCCGGAGTTGACGCTGGCCGACCTGTACCGGAGGTTCTGCCGCGTGACGTCGGCATCGGGTGAGCAAATGTCGGCGCTGTACCTGCTGGCGCGGCAGTGCCGGCGCGTGGCCGTACTCGGCGCCGCGCGGGAAGGGGCCGTGACGGCGCTGCTGTTCGCCGGCCCCGCCGCCCTGACGTTGTGCGGCCTGACGCGCCCTCCGGAGGCAGACTTGGTGGCGCCGCTGGCGGGGCAGACGCGGTTCATCGTCCAAGAGGCGGACGCGCTGACGGCGGCGCCCGCAGAGACGGACCTGCTGGTCATGAGTGGCTGGCGCGCCTACGACCAACTCCAGGAAGGGCTGGGGCGGCACGCCGGCACGGTCGCTCAGTTTATCGTGCTGGACGGGGTGGCCGACTTCGGCGCGCCGCAGGGGGCCGGCGGCTACCGGGGGCCGTGGCCGGCGGTCGAGGAGTTCCTGGCCCGGGGTGACTTCCGCCTGCGTGAGCGGCTGGGCGGGGGCAGCGGCCTGACCGTGCTGGAGCGCGCTGCGCCGGTGACGGATCGTGGCCACCGCAGACAGTAGCTCGGGCAGGTTGCAGCCCGGGAATAGGCGCGGAACCCGACGTGGGCGGACGTGGTCGAATCGATACCCGACCCCACCGACGAGTAACGCTAACCCGTACCCGCCTCGGAAGAGGCCAAGAACGGTGTCCCGCCTGTGGAGATTGGTGTCGCTTGTTGTCAGTCAACCTGAAAACCGGACGTGAGAAACGGACCTGCCGTAAGCCTCAAACGATATGCCGCTTATGCTTCCGGCTGCCTTTCGCCGAGAAAATCGTGGCTCATCCGGAACTCGGTCAGGGGTGACATTTTCTGCCCCGACCAGTCGGGAATGCCGGCGATGGGGTTTGAGCAAAGCGCTGAGAGTCGATACTTACCGCGCTTTTCACGCTTTCCGCGCGGCAGTCGCCTAGCGTCCGCCAGCGGCGCTCTTTGAAGCCTACCAAGGGGTGCGCGGAAAGCGTGAAAAGCGCGATAAGGGGGGCCGGTCAGCCTGCCTTCCTCACGTGCAGGGCAAACCACCGCTCCGCCGGCCGGCCGGCCGTCTCCTGCCGCTCAAACCGGGCCAGCCGGTGCTGCAACAGCAAGTTCATGGCGATGTCAAAGCGATCCGATTTCAGGTGACGCCCGAAGTGGTCTCGCAGTTCGTTCCGTGTAAGCCCGCCGGGACAAGTCGTCAGCAGCCGCAGCACCTCGTCGGCCACCGGGTCGCCCAGGCTGTTGCCGAAGATGTAGCAGACCGACCGCTCGACGTACCGCCACAGCGCCAGCGCCGCCTGCAAGTGCTCGGCGCGGATGACCGCGGAGCGGTCGAGCAGCGCGTAGATCATCGCCAGCCGCATGACGTGCGCCTCGCCCCGCCCCAGCAGCGACCCGGCCAACCCCGGCCAGCCTTCGCTGAGGTCGGCGTACACTTCACACCAGAGCCGGCGGGCGACGTCATCCCGAGCCACCACGCCGGCCGACTGTGCGAAGCGGACTGCCTCCACGAGTTCTCCGGCCAACTGCGACCAGGCGGTCGGGTCCACCTGGCCCCCTTCGGGGAGCAACTTTGAGCGGTCGGCGCAGAGCCACAGGTGGCGGTTGCCGAAGCCGTTGGCCGTCTCCGTCACGGTCAGGTAGCGGCGCAGCTCGTCGGTGGTGATGTGGCCGATCAGGCTAACGTGCGCGTCGGTGGACCTGGCGGGTGCGTTCTTCGTCAGCGTGGACAGGGCCTGTCCGTCCCACGCCTGCCGCAACGCCGCGGAGAGCGTGTTGCCCTGCCGCTCCGTCTGCTTGAGCACGTTGGCGAACTCCGGCTCGTAGACCAGCAGCCGCTTGTCCGTGGCGCCGGCGTCAGCCTCCGCATCCTCGCGTGCAATGTCCTCGTCGTCGGCCTTGCCGCGCTTCCGCTTGCCGTCCGGGTCGCGCACCGACCAGATGAGTCCCTCGCCGCTGGACAGCCCGGACTGGATGCGGTCGCTGAGCCACCCGGGGTCCACGTCGCGGAACAGCCCGCTCACGCGGCCCCAGCTGGTCCCCTTGCGCGCCTTGCTGCTGCGTCCGACCAGCACCGCGAATTCGTTGGCGAAGTGGCGGTCGGACTCGACGACGAAGTGCGCGCCCCGGCCGATGGCGTTGCCGAAGGCGACCAGCGTCTGCACGAGCAGGGCAGCCGGGTCGGCTTCGGAGGCGGGCTCGATGAGGCGGACGATTTTACCCGCCAGGCCGCAATACGCCGGCTCGTCCGGCGGCTGCGGCCAGTTCGTCAACACGAGGGGTGACACGTCCCGGCCCGAGCCCGCGGCGGCAACCAGGCGCTGCCCGCCGTAGCCCTGGTCGGCCAGGTCGCGGGCCGCGGCCGCGTAGTCCCCGCCGTGCTTCAGCGTGGCGTAGGCGGCGAACTTGCTGTAGGGCTTCCGAGGCTGGAACGGGCTGGCGTTGGTGGAGAAGACGTACAGCCGGTCGGTGCCGTCCAGGCCCTTGCAGTGCCCCGTGGTGGCGGACCAGTCGGTCCGCTTGCCCGGCCGCCTCCAGTAGCGGACCTCGCTGGTCTGGCGGACGCACTCCCACCCCTCCAGGAGGTCCGACCAGTCCGGCCCCCGCCGCCCGAAGTCATCGCCGGGCCGGTCACCCACGCTGCCGGCACCGTCCCCGGGGTATTCCAGGGAAGCCGGCGTGCGGTCCAGGGACCGGGCCAGGGCCAGCAGCATCTCGCGCTCTTCCGCAGTCACTGCGGGCAACTCGGTCAACCTGGGGCCATCGCTGTGTTGATAGAGGCCGCGCGTTTCGTGGCACTCCGGTGGACATCCGGGTGCAAGAGCCTGACCGCCCTGGCCCCGCGTCTCGATCAACGTTTGCAGCTTGGGGCTGCCGTTGTCCAGGAAGACCGGCTTACCCTCGCGGTCGATGACCTGGGTCTCGGCCAACGTGGTGTTGCCGCCGATCTTCACGCCGGGGCAGCGGTACCAGCAGTGGTAGCCGGCCGGCCGCCGGGGCGTCCTGACGACGCACAGCTTGTCGCGAAGGCCAGGCGCCTGGGCGTCCACCAGCTCGAACCACAGGCGGAGCTGGCTCTCGGCGTCGTGGTCAAAATCGATCACTTCCAGGCCGCCGGAAGGCGACCCGCACACCAGCCCGATGCCGCACTTGCCGTCTGCAAACCACTTCTCCAGTTCTTGTAGGGTCGGCATCCCGTGGCTCTGCCAGTTGCGGTACATCGGCCGCTTGCTGCCGTCCAGCCGGACCGGCGTCACGCACAGGCCGGCCGCGACATAGGCGCGTGCAACGTCCAGCACGGACGAACGGCCTTTCCGGCTTGAGTCGTGCGTTCCGGGCTGCTCGTCGAGGGCCGGCGCGGTGTTGGTTTGGCTCACCGCAGGAGTCTCTGAAGTAGTGCCCATAATCCCTCCAACGTGCCGGCCGCGGCCGTACAGGCGTTCGGCTGGCGTAGGATTTGTTCCGGGTAGCGTTATCCTGAGCAGATCGGCGGTTACCGGCGGGCGCTGCGGAATGACCCGTCGGTAATTCGCGGCGCCCGACGATGACCACCTTGATTCACGGCTGAGAACTGCTCACCAGTGCACGTGCGGCATAGTCCTTCAAGGATCGCCATGACAGACAGCAGGGTCTGCCGAACCTGGCGTTCGCGAAGTGGCCGGCCGTCATCTGGTAGCCCTTTTCCCGGGCGGGTTCAAAAACCTTGGGGTTCGTTTCACGGCGCGTCACATTGGTCGTCGGACTGCGGCGTGGCAGGCGCCACGCCGCTGCGCTTCTGATGGATGTGGTGTGCGGCATCCCGCTGTTGTCGGAGCTTGCCGAGGTAGCCGCTGACATCGTCTTCGAGCCAGCGCACCCACTTGCGGTTCCGCCGCATCGGTTGCGGGAACTCGCCGGCGGACACCATCTTGAAGAGGGTCCGCTTCGAGACGTGGAGGCGGTTGGCGACCTCGGCTGGGGTCAACAGGGGGTCTTTCATTGTTGCGTTCATGGTCACCGTGGGGTTCAAGGGTGCCGCCTTTCCCTGACGAAATCGCGGGCTTCAACGTGAAGGCCCGCCTTCTTCCCCCACTTTGGACATACCGCGCGAGTCGAACCAAGAGGACCTGTTCAGGAATTTTTAGACTCGTCGCGCAATGTGATGGAGGATTGAGCGGTTTCGGGCAGAGGGGTGGTAGAGCGTGTCGGCGGCGGAATTCGGCAGCACGTGCGCGAGTTGGCATTGAACGGTGATCAGCGGTCAGTCATAATTCCCGCCCCTTCGAGTCATGTCACGGTGGCCTTTTTTGGTGACATTTGACGACAGGGCCGGTTCTTCGCAAGGTTGCGCCCGGGCAGGTTCATCGTATTTGAGACATCGAGGGTGATTCTTTCAACAATCGGTAGGGCTGGCGGTAGGGAACGGGCTTCGTTCAACGGCGTTTTTCGGCCCCTACGCGCACCCAATTGCACCGGCATTGTTGTCGTAAGCTATTTCCAAGTTGCCCCTTGCGCATCCATGATCTTTCATCGTCCAAAAACGGCGTCGTGCCGGGATTTACTTTGCTAAAGCGGCGTGGGTGTCAAAGCCCACCGCGGGTTCGAATCCCGCCCTCTCCGTTTCACGTCAGGACTTACGACGAATGCCTTCGTTGAGAAGGAACCATTCCCAACGAGAGTTGGTAGGGAAACCGCTACGCGTTTCCCTTCTCGCTTTTCACGTCCCTGGAAAGGGAAAAGTGGCAGACCGCCCCCGTCTTGCGGGTTTTTCCACTCCCGTGCGCCTCCCCGCGTGTCGCAATCGTCCGGCCGACATACGGGCAGGTGGCGAAATCCCCGGATCGACGCAGGGTTGCTGGCGCTGTTCAAAACTGCATCAGTCAAGCAACTCATTTCAACACCCGATCCGCAGCCGCCAAATGCAACTCGCGAATGCGCGCTTGCACTGGACGGCCTTCGTCGGTTCGCCCCGCGTGGTCGAAGTAGCTGACCTCATTTTCCAGGCTCGTCAGCAACAACGCCAGTTGGTCCTCCTGTTGAAACCGTTGTTGCGCCGCACGCAAGTGGTACAGCCCTTCCGCTTCCTTCGCCACGGTCAGGTAGGCCAGGCCGAGGTCGGCTTCGGCCTCAGCCCGGTAAGGGAAATCCGCAGTGGATTTCTCGACGGCCTGTTGCAGAAACACCAGCGCTTGCTGCGTTTGCCCTTCGTGCAATTTCCCGGACCCCAGCAGCGCCAACGCCGGCAAACGCCAGCCCAGATCGTTGGGCCGATCCGCCACGGCCGTGAGCAAACTGACGGCGGCGGGGGCTTGCTCCAGGGCGAGCAACGCCCGGGCCTGATACAGGCTCAGGAAATCGTCCCAGGGCGGGAACAAGCCGTGGCTGTCGGCACGCTTGAACGCCGACAGGGCCGCCGACGCTTCCGAGCGCTGCAGCCGCGCGTTGCCGACCGCGAACCAAACCAGGGCCTCGGGCGTGAACTTCGCGTCGGCCGGCAACTCGCGGAGCCGGGCGGGCAAGAGCGCCGCGAGGGCAACGCCCGCCTCCGTCGGCCAGGGGGTGTTCACGGGACGCTGAGCGGCGAGCTGTTCCCACAGGGCCGGCGCCGGCCAGCGCGTCGCCCAGCGGGCCGCCAGGAGGGCGGTCTGTTGCCAGGTCCGGGCGGCGGCCGGCAGCTGACCGAGGCGGCGCTGGGCTTCCGCTAACAACAGATTCGCCTGGAGTGCGTGGAACGGATACGGCGTCAGGTGGGCCTGATTTCTCTGGAGAAGATTGCCGGCATCGGTCCATCTGCGGCTGTTCATTAACTCCTGAGCTTTGACCAGGGTGTCCTCGGCTTGCTGCAAACCGCCGCGGCCGTGTCCTTGCAAACGCGCCTGCCAACCGTCGTCGTTGGGATGTTGCAAACGCCGGTCCACGGCGCACGCCAACGCCAACTCCGCCGGACTGGCTGGCTGCCGGACGTTGTGCCGGCGCAGCGTGTCGATGGCAATGTCCAGCCGGCGCTGCAGCATCAGGTCCAGGGATGCATAACGTTGAGCCGCCAATTGTTCCTCGACCTTGTGCAGCAAGGCCACCCCATCCCCGTTCGCGCGGGTTTTCAGCTCCAGGCAATCGCCGTCACATTTCACTTGATATTTGAGGCCCGTCGCATCCTTGACGAACTGGTCGGACGAGTGCTGGCAACCCGCGCACAGCGCCAGCACCGACACCAACAACCAACTTCGCTTGGGGACGAGCCGCATGGCGTAGGTCCTGTGAACCCGATGGATCCTGAAGGGCGAATTACATGAGAGGCATTAGTAGTCCTTGGGTAGAACCATGTGAACCTGGAACAGCCGCTGTGCCGGGGTCACCGGCGGATTGGGAACCAACACTTCATTCGGCAGAAAGGTGTTTTGATTGCCGAAATTGCCGGTCTGCACGGCCGGATGAATGCTCAGCGTTTCCACCAGGCCGCGGCTGGCGCAGGCTGCTTCGGTGGCCGTGTTCAGGACGTAAGGTCGAATGAGGATCACGAGTTCGCTGCGCGTGCGGATGGTTTCCTGCTTGCGAAAAAAAACGCCCAGGTAAGGAATGCGACCCAGGATCGGCACTTCCGACCGCGAATCAAGCACCCCTTCCTGAATCAGACCGCCCACCGCGATCATCAAACCGTCGTGGGCAATGAAGGTGCCGGTCAAGGTTTGACTCTGGACGGTGTCCACGGGAACCTGGTTGATGACTGCGCCATCCGCGCTCGGCAGCGGGATGGTCGCCCCGTTGTGGGTAACCGTGGAGTTTTGTTGCTGGATACGCAGCGTGACGGAGCGGTCGGCGTTGATGCTGGGCGTGATCAGCAGGGTGGTGCCGATCTGTTGCAGGGTGGTGATCGGCGTCGGCACGACGGTGATCGCATTGGTGGTCGTCGCGGTCGTTTGCGCCGGGTTGAAGCCGATGGTGATGGGGATTTGCGAGCCGGTAAAAATTTGGCTGACTTCGTTGTTCGCGGTCATGAGCAGCGGCGTCGCCAGTTGCGTGATGCGGCCCTTGTCTTCGAGCAGTTGCAGCGCGCGCGGAAGTTGGCGCTGACCAGCTGGAATAGAAAATTGGGGCTGGGCGGCGTGTTCAATGGACCCGGTGCAATGGTGGCGTAACGGCGCTGGCTGGCCGGGAGCTGGTCGGCGAACGGCGGCAGGATGTTGCCACTCGTGGCGGCGTTGGGGACGAAGCCAAGCGCCAGCAGGTGGCCGTCAGTGATCTGGAAATCGAAACTCGACGTGAAATCATCCAGGAGATTGATCGACAGGATTTTCACGTCAAGGAGTACTGCGGGCGTCGGGATGTCGAGCTTGCAAACGAGGTCGTCGATCTGCGCCAGGGCGGTGAGATCACTGGTGCGGATCACGAGTTGGTTGTTGGTTTTGATCACGGTGACGAAAATGGTGGCGGGTTGCCGGCCCAGTAAATCCAACAACAATTTGTTGCGTTCCGGTCCCTCCTTGCCCGACAGTGCGTTGTAAAGCTCCTGCATTTCCTCCGGGGTGAGGTTCTGGAGACGCTGTTCGGGTTTGAGCGCTTGTTGGTACAGGTTCTGGGCCTGGAACTGCTGGTTGACGCCCGTGGGCCCGAGCTGGGCACCAAAACCGCCGGAGAAGCCGCCCCCAAACATGCCGCCACCAAAACCGCCGCCGCCGCCAAAGCCGCCAAGCCCGCCCCCTCCCAAACCACCAAGTCCCCCTCCGAGTCCGCCCAGCCCGCCGCCCAGGCCGCCGAGTCCGCCGCCCAGTCCGCCAATGCCGGCAATGCCCACGCCCCCCCCCACCGAAACGCCCAGGCCCCTCGATTGGCTGTGCAACAAGTTATACCGCGAAAAGCTGCTTTGCAGATCGATGAACTGCAAGCTCGGCGGGACACCGTAACCGAGGCGCACGCGCGGGCCAAACAGGTCGCGGATGGCGGTGGCCACGTTGATCGCGTTGGGATAGAGCAGTGTATAGACGCGGGTCTGATCCTCGCGGAAGTCGGACAGGTTTTGTTGATTTTCCTTGGCGGTGAAGATGCGCAGGATGCCCGTAGTGGGATCGCGGCGATAAATCAAACCGTTGGCCCGGCAGAGCGCTTCCACCGCCACGAGGGGCGTCACCCGCTCCAAAAACAACGACACCTTGATTTTGCCTGCTTCCGCGGACGGTACGATGTTGAAGCCGGTTTGCTGGGACAGCGTGCGCATGGCGTCCTGCAGCGGCAGGTCGCGGAACTCCACGAGGGGGACCATAACCTCGGCCGGATCGACCGCCTTCCCCCCCGGCAGTGTTTTCGGCATCGGCAACGTATCGACTTTCTGAGCCAGCGCGACGGCGGCAGCCGGAACACCAGGTGCCGGGGTCGGCGACGGTGACGGATCCTGGTAGCCAATCTTCACCCTGGGGGGTGAGGGTGGTGTGCCAGGGGCCGCCTTTGTCTGAGCGAAGGACGTTCCCGGCATCCAGGCAAGCCACACGATAACCAGGCCAATTCGGTTCGGAAGCCTGAACATGGGAATCCTTTCTCATGGGGGCGTGCGATCTTGCTGCCGAGGTCCTGTTACCTTTGCGCGAAGAGTAAATCCCCGATTGGGAATACTAAGGCAACGTTTCAAAATTAATCCGCAGTTCCCTTCTACAATAACCCTGGCCCAACCGGGGGCCTGGTTTGGAAGGGAGGCAGAGCCGTGGACATCCACCAATGCCAATGCCCTCACTGCCGACAAGGTGCGGACCACCCCGAACGCGCCCTCCATTACCGGCTCAACCTTCTCCTGAGCCGGTTGGATGAGCACCAACGCCGGTGGTTGGCAGCCTGGGAGTCCCAGAAGGTCGGCCGCGGCGGCGACCGCCTACTGTCCCTCATCACCGGCCTGAACGTGGAAACCATCCGGCGCGGTCGCCGGGAACTCGAGGACTCCCTGCGGGACTGCCCCCCGGATCGCATCCGCCGGCCCGGGGCAGGACGGCCCGCTGTGAAAAAAAAGTGCCGGGCCTCATGAACGCTTTGAGGCAGCTGGTTGAGGAGCAGACCGCCGGCAGCCCGCAAACCTGTCAGAAGTGGGTGCGCCACAGCGTCGCCTACCTGAGCACGCGGTTGCAAGGCCAAGGCTTCGCCGTCAGCCCCGCCACGGTCTATCGCCTGTTGGACGACCTGGGCTATTCGCTCAAGGCCAACCGCAAGCGCTTCACCGGCCCGCCTCACCCAGACCGGGACCGGCAGTTCGCGTACATCGCCGGGCAGCGGCGCCGCTTCGCCATCCTCGGCCAGCCGGTGATCAGCGTGGACAGCAAGAAAAAGGAGTTGATCGGCAACTTCAAGAATGCAGGGCGGCAGTGGTGCCGGCGCGCCACGGAGGTCAACGCCCACGACTTCCTGGACGACGCCTTGGGCCGGGCCGTCCCCTACGGGGTCTACGACGTGCGCCAGGACCGCGGCCATGTCTACGTGGGGTTGTCCGCCGACACCGCGGCGTTCGCGGGGGACGTGATCGGCCGGTGGTGGCGCGGCGAGGGACGGCTGTGGTACCCGCAGGCCGACGAGTTGCTGATCCTGTGCGACGCGGGCGGGAGCAACAGTTGCCGCGTGCGGTTGTGGAAACAGCGCCTCCAGGAGGAGTTGGCCGACCGCTGGGGGCTGTGGGTGACGGTGTGCCATTACCCGCGGGGGGCGTCGAAGTGGAACCCGGTGGAGCACCGGCTGTTCAGCCGCATCAGCGTCAACTGGGCGGGGGAGCCGCTGCGAACCGTGGAGACGCTGTTGGCCTGCATCCGGGGCACGGAGACGGACGCCGGTTGGGCGGTACGTGCGACGTTGCTGGACGCGGAGTACGCGAAGGGGGTCAAGGTGCCGGACGCAGAAATGCAGACGTGGCGCCTCCAAAGGCATGCCGTCTGCCCCAGTTGGAATTACACCATCAAGCCACGTTGGACAATATTCTAACATCAGCACCCAGGTGTAAGCTGCGGACTAATTTTGAACGGCTGCCTAACGCAGCGTAATCATTTCCTTGGCAGGATCGACCTCAATGCGGACCTCAGTTCTGGTCACCTCCAAGATGCGTAACGTCACGTTGCCGGGAACACTCACCGCACTGCCTTTGCCCACCACTGGACTTTTGCAAAGTTGGTTTCTCGATGCCGTAGCTGTTGAATCTTGTACACTATCCTGGGCAAAATCGCTCGGCGGTGTTGTGGAGTCTGCCATGGCTGGCATTGTTGAATTCCCCCAGGTGGTTCAGGAAGCGCTGCGCGTCTACGGCGATCTGTTGCCTAACGAACCGCAACGGCGCCACTTCGCTGAATACCTCACCGGCTTGTTCGTCGCTGAGCGCAAGACCGTCTGTGGCATCAACCGTGAATTCGCTCAGACCACCGACCAATCCTGCCTCAACCGCTTCCTCACCGACGCCACCTGGGACGTGCAACAACTCAACCAACGCCGTCTCGACTCCTTGCAACAGGAACCCTCGACCCGCTATTGTGAGCACGGCATCATCCCCATCGACAACACCTTGATCGACCACCACGGTGAGTACATTCAGGATGCCGGCTGGTTCTGGGACCACGCCGAGGAGCGCTACAAGATCGCTCACGATTACCTGATCGTGAATTACGTCTGCACTAATGGCAAGCATTACCCCCTGGACTTCCGCCGCTTTCAGAAGGCCGACCTGTGTGATTGCCTGGAGGTGCCGTTCAAGGATCACACCGTCTTGTGCCAGGAACTCATCGACTGGGTCTGCGCCGAAAGCATCCCGGGCACCTTCGCCTTCGACAGCTACTTCACCAATGCCCCGATCCTGAACCACATCCACGGTAAGCAGTTAGCGAACGGCCAACCCCGTGGCTACGTCGGCTCGCTCAAGTTCAACCGCAAGTTAGAATACCAGGGGCGGTTGGTCAAGGCGGACGCCCTGGCAGCTACCATCGCCCCGGAGGTGCGCAAGCCGTTGCGGGAAGGCGACCGCCGGCAGTGGTACTTCACCTGCACGTTGCGCCTGCCGGACGTGCAGCACAAAGTCCGCATCGTGATCATTTGGAACCAGCGGGACGATACCAGCCCACGGATCATCCTGGTGACCAACCGGACGCAGTGGGAGGTCAGTCGGGTGGTGCGGGGTTACCGGCATCGCTGGACGGGCACCGAGACCTTTCATCGGGATGGCAAGCAACAGTTGGGCATGGGGGACTGTCAGTTGCGTGACAGCGAGGGCCAGACCCGGCACGTGCACCTCGTCATGCTGGCGTACAGTCTCCTGATGAAACAATTGCGGCAGAGCCATGCGTATGAATGGGCCTTCGAGAAGCTGACGACCATCGGCCAAGCCTGTCGAGCGATCGGGCGGGAAACCCTGCGCAAAACACTGACCTGGGCCATGGACCATGCCACGAAATTCCAGTGGAGTACCGAGCGGATTGTGGCTCATCTGGGCCTCATGTAAGAACGATCATAGGTTTCACAAAAATCAAAGGTTTCCAACTTTGCAAAAGTCCAGCCACCAGATAGAGTTTGCCATCGAGTTCCAGCAGGACGACCGGCGTCTGATCGGGGGCCAGAACCCGCCCCTTGAGCGCCATCTTGGGCAGCTGCGCTTGCTTGATCTTGATTTGTTGATCCTGTTTTTTTTTCGCCTGCTCCAGCAGGGTCTGGATTTGTTTTTCCTTGTCCTGGGCCTCTTTCAGTTTCACCTGCAGACGCACCAACTCTTCCTTGGTCGCCTTTTCCCGTAATTCCCGAGCTTGTTTTTCCTTGTCCTGCTCTTCTTTGAGTTTCGCCTGCAGACGCGCCAACTCTTTTTTGTTCGCCTGGTCCAGTAGTTCCCGAGTTTGTTTTTCCTTGTCCTGAGCCTCTTTCAGTTTCGTCTCCAGACGCGACAGTTCTTCTTTTTTCGCCTGGTTCAGTGCGATCCTGGCTTGTTTTTCCTTGTCCACGTCTTCCTTCAGTTTGGCCTTGAGGCGCGTCAACTCAGTTTTCAAACCGCGCACCTCGCTGGTCAACTGATCCACCAGTTTCTCTTTTTCCAGCATCTCCTTGAGGCGCAACCCGGGCTGCGTTGGGTTGCGCAACGGCTCCTCTTTGCCCTTGTCCTTGGGGGGTTGGTCCGCCGGCTTTTGGCCCGCCGGGGCCTGCGCCCCAACCAATCCCACACTGACCAGGAAGAACGCGACCAGGCCCACTCGCATTGCAAACATGGTTGCTACTCCAGGGTGTCTTAACGCGGCCTGGCATCCGCCCCGGCGGCCGCGAACATGGCCATGAAAAAGGAAATGTACACAAACCCAACAATCCCACCCACCACCAGGACGATCACCGGTTCAATAATCACACTGAGCCGGCGGATCGCGTTTTGCAATTGACTCTCATGGAATTTGGCGACTTCATCAAGCACCTCATCCAGGCTGCCGGCCGACTCGCCGACCGCCACCATGCGCGTCAACAGCGGCATGAATGCGCCCGGCGTCGCCAACGGCAGGGCAAGACTGCCGCCTGCCAGTACCGTTTGCCGGGCGGCGGCGACGCGACTGCCAAGGTAACGGTTGCCATACGTCGCTTCCACGGTGCGCAGCGCCTCAACCAGGGTGATGCCGCTGCGCAACAAGACGCCCAATCCGTGCCCAAACTGAGCCGTGGCGGACAACCGCAGCAGGTTCCCAAAAACCGGCAGTCGCAGCAGCACGCGATCCATCACGAAACGACTGGGAGACCAGAGGTATAACGTTATTAGTAACCCTGTCAAGGCGGCTATGCCCACGGCCACGGGCAGTGCATACGCCTGCACCGCATTGGAAATGTCCAGCAGCAGCTGGGTCATTGGCGGTAACTTGCGACCCAGGGCGGACAGGAAAACCTGGAGTTTCGGAATCACGCTGACCGTCATGAAGATCGACACACCAATGGCGGCGATCAGCACAATGGTCGGGTAGGCGAGCGCGGTAATGAGGTGCGTCTTCAACAGCCGCCGACGTTCCAGGGCATCGGCTGCTCGACTGACCACCTGTTCCAGTGTGCCCGTCTGTTCACCAACGCGGACCAGCTCCACGACCAGGTGCGGGAAACAGCGGTGCTCGCGCATGGCATCCGCGAGGCTGGAGCCTTGCTGAATCTTCTCGGCCACCGCTTCCCAGACCAGGCGCATGACGCTGCGGCGCGCGTACTCCGCGGCCGTTTTTAACGTCATGAGCAAGGTTAGCCCGCTGCGCAGCATGACCGCCATTTGTTGCAAACTGAGTTCAACGTCGAGCGACGACGGCGGCAACCACGTCAAGGGGTTGAGACGCGGGAGCAGGTCGCCCAGTCCCGGTGAGGCGGCCCCAGCGGGCCGGACGTCCAGGACGAGCCAGCCGCGCTGGCGCAGCGTATTCACCAGCGCCGCCGCGGAGGGCGACTCCTCGGTGCCGCGCTGCGGTTGGCCGGCGCTGGTTCGAGCGGTGAAAACGAAGATCGGCATAGACCTTCACCGATAAAGTCAAGCTCACCACACACTCACGACACCGAGCACGTCGCGCACCGTGGTCGTGCCGTTCAGCACCTTGGCAAGCCCATCGTCCAGCAGGGTCGCGATGCGCCGTTCCCGCATCAGCCCCAGCAACTCCGTTTCCTCAATTCCCCGGGCGACGGCGCGCGACCAGTCTTCATCCAGGGGCAGCAGCTCAAACAAGCCAATCCGGCCCAGATAGCCCTTCCCATTGCAGTACAGACATCCTGCCGCGTCGTATACCATTTTCCTCTCCGCGTCCGGATGATTCAGCGCCAGCGCCTCCCGGGCTGTTAATTCGCGCGGTTTCCGACAGCGCGGACAGAGTTGCCGCACGAGCCGCTGCGCCACCGCCAGGCGCAAGGTGGCCGCGATTAAAAAGCGATCCACGCCCATGTCGGCCAGGCGGGTAATGACACTCACCGCGGAATTGGTGTGCAGCGTGCTGAACACCAGGTGGCCCGTCAGCGACGCCTTGATGGCCACATCGGCCGTTTCGGCATCACGGATTTCGCCGATCATCACCACGTCCGGGTCGTGTCGCAAGACACTGCACAGCGCCTTCAGGAACGTTACCTTGTCCGCCGAGTCGATCTCCGCCTGGGCCACTCCTTTCATCTTGTATTCAATGGGATCCTCCACTGTGAGGATGTTCAAATTCTCCAGAGTCATCAGGTGGCGAATGGCGGCGTAGAGTGTAGTGGATTTGCCGCTGCCGGTCGGGCCGGTTAACAGCACCATACCGTGCGGCTTTTCAATTGCTTGCCCGAAACAGGCCAGGTCCTGTTCGCTCATGCCGAGCCGTTCCAGCGTCAAGGACTCCGTTTGCAGCGCCAGCAAGCGCAGGGTCATGCGTTCGCCGTGTTTGGTCGGCAGGGTGGCCACACGAATGTCGATGGCCTGACCGGCTCGGCCGAAGCGATGCTGGAAAGCGCCATCCTGCGGCGCTCGCTTCTCGGCAATGTCCATGCCGCACAGCACCTTGAACCGGCTGATCAGGCCGGCGTGGGCGGCCGCGGGTAACTGACGGTACAGCTCCAGCACGCCGTCGGTGCGAAAGCGGACCTGAACACTGTCCCCCTGCGGGTCGATGTGGAGATCGGACGACTGCCGCAGAATGGCGGCGTGCAGCAATTCATCGCACAGCGTCACCGCGTCATCGGGGTGCAATTCGGCCGCGGATCGCAGGTCCACGGAACCTGGACGCCACAGCGGCGTGTTGGCCGTGGCCGCGTTGGGGTCGCCGTACACCCGATCCAGGGCGCGCTGCAGCGAGTGCGGGTCGGTCGGCTCGGGACGCACGGGCAGCCGGACCATTTTTTCCACGGCCTGGAACGCGGTGCTGTCCAGCACGTTGACACAGGCGACGTGGACGTGCCCGGCCGCACAGGCGAAGGGAATCACCTGGCGACGAAAGGCGAGGTTGGCGGGGATGCGCAGCGCCCAGGCCGGATCGATCTTGATCCGGTCCATGTTGAGCACGCCGATGCACTCCGCGCCCGCCGGCAGATCCTGGTATTCGACGCCGAAGTAAAACAGCGCTTCCTCCAACCGTGTCCAGATCACCCGCCCCTTGCGCTGCACCGGCCCGGTGTCAGTCTGGATCGACAGGTCGAGGACCACGCCCGCCTGAAGCACCGGATGGTCCTCATTTACTGGGATGATGAAGCCGCCGCCGCGCGGCGACACGTTGTTCAGCATCGCGACGTATTGCTTGCCGGACAGGCAAAAAGTGCCCGGCAGTTCGCGGGCCAAAACGATGCGCCGGTCGGCGCGCTGGTCCTTCTTCGGGCGCAGCGCGGGAAAAACGCCGCTGTCCCGACTCGACCTGGCCGAATGCAACGTAGGGGCACTGCTCATCGAGAACCTCCCACTGGCCGGGGACTGGGTTTCCGCAACAGGGCCGCCCGGTCGCGCACCACCTGTGGGCTGCGGGCCAGCACGGTGGCCGTCGCTTCCGTGATCCAGCCGCCGACCCACAGCCGCGCCAAATCCTGCTCCAGCGTTTGCATGCCCAGGGCGGCGCCCGTTTCCATGCTGGAGTAAATCTGCGAACCTTTCGCGGTGGCAATCAAATTGGCGACCGCCGGGTTGACCATCAACACCTCGCTGGCCACGACGCGCCGGCGGCGCACGGCGCCGTCCTCCGGAGGCGGCTGCGTCGCCGATTTGGTCACGCCCGCCGGGCCGTCCGCAACCAGCAGATGCTGCGCGATGATGGCGCGCAGCACCATCGCCAGCTGGCGGCGCACGCCCGTTTGCTCGTCGGCGGGGAAGACCGAGACCAGCCGTTCCACCGCGCCGACGCAGTCACCGGCGTGAACCGTCGTCAGCACGAGGTGCCCGGTTTCCGCGGCGGTGATGGCCGTGCGGATCGTGTTGAGGTCGCGAATTTCGCCCACCAGAATCACGTCGGGATCCTGACGCAGTGACGCCACCAGGGCGTCGTTGAAACTGCTGGTATCGACGCCCACCTGCCGCTGATTCACCAGGCTGCGAATCGAGGCGTGGAGGTATTCTACCGGATCCTCAATGGTAACAATGTGACAGCGGCGCTTCAGATTAATTTGGTGGAGCAGCGAGGCCAGCGTGGTGCTCTTGCCGGCGCCGGTGGGACCGCACACGACCACCAGTCCGTCGGGCAGGTCGCAGAGTTGATACAGTGACGTCGGCAAGCCAAGATCGGCGAGGGAGCGAAACTGATCTTCGAGACGCCGCAGCGCGATGGCGAGCGCGTTTTGTCGTTTGAAGACGTTGAAGCGAAACCGCGTCCCGTCCACCGCGCTGAGGGCACCGTCGAGCGAGCCGGTGCGCTCCAGGGGCGTGGCGTCGAGACCACGCGACAGTTCTTCCGCCAGGGCGGCGAGGTGTTCCCGCGAAAGAGCCTTGTGGTCGGAGCGCGGCTCCAGGATGCCGTGAATGCGAAAATAGGGCGGCAACCCCGGCGACAAATGCAGGTCCGAGGCGTCCAGCTGCACGCACTCGGCGAGCAGGGCGTCGAGCTGCTCGGCGCAGGCGGGCGGTTCCGGTGTTGGCGTCGGGGTGGTCAAGGGTGCTGCGCTCCGGGGCGGCGGTTTAGATCCATACGAGCAAGAGCCATTCATGGGCGAGGCTATTCTTGCGCGTTTCTTTCATGATCAGGGCGACCGGAATGGCCACGACCTCGCCGTTGGCCAGCTCGTCCAGGGCACGGAGCATCTCGGGAAACTGGGCGTACAAGCGCAACCGCCACAACTGGGGTTGCTGGCCGTGGGCGCTCTCGGCCATCTGCCGGGCCAGTTTGTCCATGACCGCGGACGGCTTCAACGCGCGGGCGGCCCCGGGCGAGTTGCTCGGCCCCTCTTCGATGATGTCCAGGCCGTGCCGGGTGAGCAGTTGGGTCAGCTTCACGCGGCGGCGGTTGCGCAGCCGGGCGTCGCTGCACTGCGCGCCCAGGGTTTCCCAGCGCTGCTGTTCCTTTTTGAGGTTCGTTTCCAGTCGCAGCGTTTCCGCTTGCACCTTCGCCAACCGATACCGGATGTCGTTCTGCTGCTTCGGGGTCGGGGTGGCCTTGATGGTGTTCTCCAAACTTCGCTCCAGCGTCACTACCTCTTTCTGCTTCGCCGCGTTGATCCAGTAGCCATAGGGGATCAACACCAGCACTGCTGGCAGTAAGGCCATCAACGTCTTTTCACGGTTGCTCAGGCTCATGCATTATTTCCGGGGAGCGGGTTGTTTGGTTTTTCCGAGGGAGGCTGGCGGCTCCGGCGGTAGCCGTTCTTCCAGGTGCAGTTCAAAAGCCCACAGCGCGCCATTTTCCCGGACAAACTGGACTTGCTTGCTGGCCATTTTCACGTGCCAGCTGTGAATCTCCAGGGCGTCGTCTAACTTGTGAGCGAACTGGTCGGCCAGCTCCGGGTGCAGGCACAGGGCGAAGATGTGATGCTCGCCGGCGGTGTTATCAATTTTCAACACAGTAACATCGTCGGGACAGTGCTGTGCCAAAAATCTCAATAAATCGGGCAACCGCTTCCGTTGGCGGATGAGGGCCTCGTTGTTCTGGCGGAGTCGGGCTTCCTGTTTCAGCAGGGCGTCCCGTTTTTTTTCCAGTTCCTTGATCTTCAATTCCGCGGCCTTGAGGTCTTTATCGGGCTTCTGGGCGGTTTGCAATTCCGCCTGGGCGCGGGCCGCGCGGGGCACCATGAGCAGAAAGTGATGCGCGGCACAGGCGGCGGCGACGAGGACAGCCACCGCGGTACTGAGCAGACCGCGCGTGGCGGCCGGCCAGGGACGAGGGAGCGGTTGAATCAACGGCACGGCGGTGCCGCGGTTGAGCAACTGGTCCGCCCAGGCCGTCAACCAGCGCTCCAGGACGGCCGGGTCTTCGAGAAACCACGGCGCCGGGGAGGGCGGCAGGGGCAGTTTTTCGGCGGCCAGGAGTTCGCGATGCTCCGGCGCGCCCGTCTCCGCACGCAATTTCTCCACGGCCGGTTGCCAGCGGCCTTGCTGCGGATCGATGGCGAGCAGTTGCAGGTCGCGCAGGCCGCGGCCGTCGCCTTGCAGGTAGAAGACGCTGTCCGGCCACAATTCGACGCGCTCCCAGGTGGCCTCGGGACGCGCGACCGCCTGGAGAGGTTGGGGCAATCCGCCCGGATGTCCTAACCCTTGTAGAGAGCCGCCGGCCGCGCGCACCACGTTGGCCACGCGGTCGCGGTCGGCGGCTTTCAGTTGCAGGACCCAGTACGTGTTTTCGCCGCCAACCGACTTCAGCAGCTGATGGCTCAGCACCGACTCCAGGGCACTTTGGCCCGAGAGCGGTTCGGCCTCGAAGTTCAGCGCCGGCCAGCTCCTCCGCGGACAGGCCGCGCGTGCGGCCTTCGGGTAAGGGCAACATCTGCGACCAAAAATCGGTGCTCAGCACCCAGACCCGGCGGCCAACCCGAGGCCCGAGGACCAGCGCGGCCTCCGTCAGCACGGTCGGGTCCTCCAGTTCGGGACGCGGTTGCTGCCAGTAGTCGGCGAGGACCGGCTGGCGACCGCCGTGGAAGTCGGCGCGCACGAGCCCCTGGCGAGTGATGAGGACAATCGTGGCGCTGGCGCGTCCGGCCATGAGTGAAGTCCCTGGCGTCGTTACTGCATGACGAGGTTTTTCGTTTGGCCGCCCGGCAGGACCGTGAGCCGCGTCGCTGGGCTGGTCTTCGTCCACGTCGGCGCGGTCCCCAGGTACGCGCGGATCACCCGCGGCCCGATGGTGGTGGTGAACGTGAAGGTGGCCGTCGGGCTCGGGGTCACGGTCAGCGTCGTTTCCCGGATGGCGCCCGTGGCCGGATTGGGATCGAAGAACTTGACCGTGACCGTCCCGGTTGGGTTGATCTGGTTGCCGAAACTGTCCAGCACGTAGACCGTGCCGCTGACGGTGGCATCAACGCGGTCCACGGCCGCCCCGAATTGCGTGCCGACAAAAACGAGATCGGTATCCGCGGCGTAGCCAACGCCACCCAGGGTATTATCGGCTCCCAGAGAGCGGACCCACTGGATGGGAAGCCCGGGAGTGACCGCCGTGACGCCATCCGATTGTAACAGGCTGAAGGGATTGCCCCAACCGTCCCGGAGCAAGGTGGTGCCCAACGGTAACTGGAGGTACGGACCACGCCAGCCACACCCCAACACGACCTGCGGATCGGACGGTGCGGTTTGCAGGGAGAAGGGCGTTAACGCGTTGGGATTCGCCCACATTTCCTGGAGTTGCGTCTGCGGGTCGGTGCCGACCGCCAGCGGCAGCCGGCCAACGTCCGCGACGAAACCCGTGATCAGGGGGGTGCCATCCGGTTCACGCTGGCCAACAGGCCCGACGGTAGAGTCCTGAAGGTTTTGCAGCGTGCGCTGGGTCACGTCATAACGACCCTGATCCACGATGTTGGAAGTTGCCTGAATCGCCACCGTGGTCAGGATCGCCAGGATCACCAGCACGATCAGCAACTCCACCAACGTTAGACCGCGCCGACGCGGGACCCCTGCCAGCGCGGCGGGCTCGGGGGCTATCCTGCTTATCATCATGGAAGCGTCTCTTGTTCAGGAATCAGCGCGGTTGGCCCGGATCGGCAGTTCCGCCGGCGCTGGGCGGCAACAGCGGCTTGCTGCCGTCTTTTGCCTGGGACGGTCGGCTTCTGCGGAGCACCACTATGAACACAATGGCTCCAATCAGCAGCACCGCCGAGCCAATCTGAATGGTGGTCCCCCATTCCTCCAACCAGTGGAGCGTGCCTTGCTCGGGAGGCGCGGCGTCCTCGTGGGGCGAGTTTTTCTTGGCCAGGAATTCCTGGTATGCCTTGGTGTTCTTGTAATTCTTCTGGTCGATTTCCTTGTCGTCGGCCAAGGCAAGGCCCGACCAGGCGAATACCAGGAACACGCCCACCGCAGCCACGGCACACAGCACCGACACCCGTCTGTTCATCGCACCCACCCTCATTGAATGATCCGCCAATATCTCATCAGGATAAAGGCAACCGGAGAAAAACTACCAAATCATCGCCCCGACTGCTGGCCGGCAAATCCGTCAGGGCCGTGTCGATCATCCCGTTGGGTCCGGCGGAAATAAGTCGGACGTACGTACTTGTGGGGTCACCCGTCGGCCACTGAATGATGATCGGACTTCCCCAGGCGTCGATCAGGGCCGGGTCGCCCGTGGCGCCGAAGGTGGTCGTAAAACCATTCGTGGCGTTCACTGTGTAGGTGCCGGTCGGGTTGAGCAAATAGGGACCACGCCAACCGCGGTGCGTTGTGGGGTCGAACGTTTGCAGCGCCACCGGCAGGGCGGGATTGACCACGAAGAGATCCCTGAGCGTCGCCGGCGATTGCGTGGGATTGCCGGAGTACGCGAGCAGATCGTTCCAGTAGCCGGGTCGGTTCGGCGCACCCACAATGGTTTCGCGCAAGCGCTGCAAGGTTGCTTCCGTGGCAATTTGTTTGGGACTTTTGTTGTTCGGATCGCTGGCGTTGCCGACGTTTACCTGGAGGTTGGACAGCATGGGAACCAGGATCCCCGCCAGGGCAACAAGAATGACGAGGACGACCGCGAGCTCGGCCAGCGTCAGCGCGGCGCGCTGCCGTGATGCCGCTCCCCGAACCGCCGCAAACCTTTGGTAACGCATCGCTGGTCTCCTGCCCGCGCAAAATGCGTTTACGTTTCGCGCCCGGGCAGAGCGCGAAACGTAAACGGCGTCCGACCTCAACAACAACTCTCAGCAAACATTAACTGCCGCCGGTCGTGAGCTGATACCAGTTCTGCAGCTCGTCGTTGATGCTCCCGAGGCCCGTGTCGTGGACCGGAGCACAACCAACCAGTTGCGCCTGCGAGAAGAGGGGGACGGCCGTGTCCGACACCTTGAAAATGGCAACCAGGTGCTCGTAGCCGTACTCCGGATTCAAGACCGGTTGGTCGCCGAAATGAACCGGCGCTGCGGTCATCGTTTTGCCGACCATGCTGACGCGGTTGCCAATGCCGAGCACCACGTAACGCCCGGTGGTCGGCAGATTCATCGCTTGACACCGGGCCAGAGCGGCCGGATTGGCAGTCGGGTCCAGACCCGCCAGCACGGTCCCGGTGGTGATGGTAATCGGGGCGGTAGTGGGGTTGGGGTTGGTGTAGTAGTTAAAAGTGGGGTCGAAGCCAGCCGGGGCCGTCGCCCCCGCCGTAATCATGCTTTGGGCCTGGGTGATGCCCGTGCCATTGAGGGCACTGGCCTCCGCCGCCGTCAGGGTGAGGCCGGTCAGTTCCCCGTTGCCCGCGCCGTTGCCGCCGGAGACGACGCCCGCGGGCATCATGGACCCGCCCGCGAAGTAGTCGATGATGGTCGTGCCGTCACCCAGCGCGTCCCAGTTGTTGGGATAGGCGGCGTACAACTGCTGGTAAGTCGTGACGGACCGGACGCACTCGCCGATGTTGGTCGAGCAAGTCGAGGTGTGGGCACGCGTGAGCATGCTGGGCAGCATGGGCACCAGCAAGCCGGCCAACGCGATCAAAATCGTCATGACCACGACCAACTCGATCAAGGTCAGGCCGCGCCGCTCCGGACACGGCCGAACGGCGCCGGGCGGGGAAGAAGAACGAATCATCAATGCCTCCTGGTGTGAAACGGAGTCCTCGCGATCGTACGAGCACGCCACGGTAGCGCTCGTATAATTTTGTTATACGCGGATGATACTGGCAACCTCCGGCAGTTCAAGTGAAAATTGCTTTTTTTTGGCTTTTTCATGGAGCGTCTGGAGTTTCACCCAGGATCAGGTCCCCCCTCAGCGGGGTGTGCGACTCTCCGATGATCGTCGATCTTGTCGCCCTCAATGTGCCAGCCGCATTCGCCACAAAGCGGAGCCGTGCGATAGCACCCGTCGCAATAGAGTGGGCCGCCCCGGAAGAATTGTTCCAGCCGCGCCCCGTCCTCCGGTTGCAGCGTCCCCGGGTCGTCGGGAAGCAACAATTCGCCTCCGCAGGCGGCGCAGGGCTGCAGTCGGGAGTCGTGCGCCAGCGTGAGGAAGTGTTCGTGGACGTCGCGGGTGACGGTGCCCTGCCCCTGGCAGAGCGGGCAGGCCGTCCCCAGCTGGGCGGCGATGGCCTTGCGGATGAAGGCACTCTTGTTCGGCAGCCCGTTGAGCAGCCGGGCGAGCTCCGCCTCCACCTTGAACGAAACGACCTTGATCTGCGGGGTTTTGCGAGGCATGGTGGTGCTCTTGGTATCAGTTAGAGGGCGTAGACGGTCACCGCGCCGGCGGCCGTCGCCACGGCCAGCCGTTGGTCTTCCGTTGACCAGGCCAGTTGCGTGAGCGCCGCGGGGGCGGTGGCCCGGGCGAGCGGGCGGCGGCTTTTCTCCGGGTGCCAGACGAGGGCCAGCCCTTCCGCCCCGGCCGACGCCAGCAACGGGCCGGCGTGCTGGAACGCCAGGGCGGTCACGTTGTCCTGGTGCCCTTCCAGCTGCACCGGCTCCGTCCCCTCCGGCCCGGTGCCGGACACGTCCCAGACACAGGGCGCGGGTCCGCCGCCCGTCGCCAGGTAACGGCTCGTGGGGTCCCAGGCCAGTTCGCGCACCTTCGTCGGGTAGCCGGACATCATCAGGTCCTGGCCCGTCGCCACGGTCCAGAAATGCACCGTGCAGTCCTGATCGCCTGTGGCGATATACTTGCCGTCCGGGCTCCAGGCCAGCGCGAGGATCGACCCCTTCCAGCGAAAGACGCCGGCCGGCTCCGTCCGCTCCGGCCGCCACAGGGCGAGCTGCCCGTAGGCGGCCGCGGCCAGCGCCGAGCCGTCGGGGGCCCACCGAATGTCCGCGACCGTGCTCGGGTGCGGGCCGAATTCGCGGACGAACTGGCCGGCGGCGTCCCACAGGCGCACCGTGCGGACGGCGGCGGTCGCCAGCCACGTCCCCGCGGGGTGCCAGGCCACGCGCTCCACCCAGGCCGCGCCGCCGTCGAGCGCCCGATGCAGCCGCCCGGTGGCCCTGTCCCAGACGATCGCCTTGCCGTCCTGGCCCGCGCTGGCCAGCAGGTGGCCTTGCGGGTGCCAGGCCAGCGCGGCGGTGCCGAAGCCGTGGCCCGGCAGCGCGTGGCGGACGCGCCCCGTTCGGCCGTCGAACAGGGTGACCGGGCCGCTCACCGCGGCGGCGGCCAGCGTCTGCCCGTCCGGCGACCAGGCCAGGGCGATCACGTGGTCGTCCAGGCTGGCCTGCCAGCGCCGCAGGAGTTTCGGCCGGCGCGTGGGCGTGTTGCCTATACCAAACATGCCTTGAACCCCGCTTCCCCTTCGTGGCACGGCTCTCCCGAGCCGTCCGGCTCCGACACGGCTCGGGAGAGCCGTGCCACGGATTCTAGGCCAAACATGCCTTGAACCCCGCTTCCAGTTGGCCGCGGTCCAGGTTGCGGCCGATGAAAATCAGCGTGTTGTGCCGCGCCTCGTCCGCGTCCCAGGGCCGATCCGGGCGGCCGTCGAACAGCATGTGGACGCCCTGGAAGACGAACCGCCGCGCGTCGCCTGCGATGCTCAGCACGCCCTTCATGCGGAAGAGGTCCGGCCCCTGGTTCATCAGCAAATCACGCAGCCACTCGTTGAGCCGGTCCGCGTTCAGGTCGCCCGGCGTGGTGATGCCGACCGAGGTGACTTCTTCGTCGTGTTCGTGGTCCGGCTTGAACTCCCGGGCCGCCGCCGGCGCCACCGGCCCGGCCTGGTTGCGCAGGGTGGCGGCGAACTCGTCGGGGTGGTGCTGCGTGAACAGAGCGTAGCCGCCGGGCCGGTCGATGTGGATGGGGAAGTGTGTCCCGCCGGGGGCCAGCCACAGCTTGTGCAGGCGCTTGCCGGGGTGCAGCGTCGTGCCCGGCGGCGCGGGCTGTTCCTCGTCCGAGAACGCCAGCACCGCGTCCATGACCGCGGCCGCCAGCGCTTCCGATCCGCGCCGGCCACCGGCAACAGCACCGCGTTCATGGCTGGGTCCGGGCCGTCACCCAGGGCCAGCACGTGGTCGCCCGCTTCCAGCCGGTAGACGCCGCCCCACTCGAACGGGTACTCTGGCTCCATGAATTTCGGGTCGATCTCCAGCGCCCGGTCGAGGTTGAAGCCGCCGACGTTCAGGACGCGGTCCAGCTCCACCCGGGCGTTCTGGCAGCGCACCACGCGGGCGGCGGCGTTGATGTGCTGGATGCGTGCCTCCAGCCGGTCGAGGTCCGCCGCCGCCACCAGGTCGGTCTTGTTGAGCAGGATCACGTCGGCGAAGGCGATCTGTTCGCGGCACTCGTCGCTGTCGTCCAGGTGCTGCCAGACGTGCTTGGCGTCCACCACCGTCACGATGCCGTCCAGCCGCAGGTTCGTCTGCAGCTCCTCATCGACGAAGAACGTCTGCGCCACCGGCCCCGGGTCGGCCAGGCCGGTCGTCTCGATCAGGACGTAATCGAAGCGGTCCCTGCGCTTCATCAGGTTGCCGAGGATGCGAATCAGGTCGCCGCGCACCGTGCAACAGATGCAGCCATTGTTCATCTCGAAAATCTCTTCCTCGGCGTTGATGACCAGCTGGTGATCGACGCCGACCTCGCCGAATTCGTTCTCGATGACGGCAATGCGCTTGCCGTGCTGGGCCGTCAGAACGTGGTTCAGCAGCGTCGTCTTGCCGGCCCCGAGGAAGCCAGTCAGGACCGTGACGGGGACGCGCGCCTTCGTGTCGGTGGCGGTGGTCATGGGTTCTCCTGGGGGTGAAGCTGGCGAAGTTCCTCGTCGGCCAGGCGGAGGACGTCGGCGAAGGTCACCTCCGCCAGCGGCCTGGGCAGTTTGTACAGACGCGGCGCGCCGGGCGTGTTCACCAGGCCGATGACGGTCTCCAGCGGCGGACAGCCCGGCTCGGTGCAACGCAGCTCCAGCACCAGCACGGCGATTCCCGGCGGCAGCCGAAACACCTCGGCGGCCCACTGCCGGACCTCCGCGATTTTTTCGGCCTGACTCGGCGGCCTCGGCTCAAACAGATCAAGCGGCATGGTGCGGCTCCTTCGTGTCGGCGTCGATCTTGAACACGACCCGGCGCTGGCCACTGCCGAGGACGCGCGGCGAGCGGTGGATCATGCCGCCGTCCGCGTTGCCGGGCCAGCGGCTGCCCTTCAGCCAGGCCACCGCATAGAGCGGCAGCCGACGGACGCTGGCACCCGGCCGCAGCAGCCCGGATGCCTCGTCGGGCAGGCCGCCGGCACCGGGGCCGAGATTGGCGCGGTCCACGTCGGCGTTGTCCAGCCACTCCGTTGCCGGCCCCGCGTAGGTGCAGATCGACCGCAAGCGCACCCAGTCCACGTGAAAGCGCTCGCACTGGTTGTCGCCGGTCGCGATCAGTTTGAGGTGGTAGCGCGGCGCGTCGAGGAACGCGGCGAACAGCCGCAGCTGCACCAATATGTCGGCGCGGAAGGCGGCCAGGCTGGCGCTCGCGGGGAAACCGGAGAGCAGCCCGCCCACCTCCGGGTCCGCGGGGTCACAGACGGCGGTGCGCCGCAAATCCCCGGGCAGGAGCACGCCGCGGACGAACTCTTCCACCTCGGCGGCGACCGTGCGTCCGAGCACGCACAGGTTGAGGCGTGGTTCCCGAATCCGGTGCAGGTCGGCGGCGTGACTCCCCAGGACGGCGGAGGTGATCGGGTTGGCGTCAAGCAGGTTCATGCGCCGGCATTCTCCTTCGCAAAACGGTTCAGGCGTTTGGCGGCCAGGGCTTCCGGGAGAGGCACGACCGCCCCGGTCGATTGGCAGGCCCGCGCCCAACGAATCAGGGCGTCGTAATCCGCGTCGCCGGCGAGGCCGCCCAGCCACTCGGTCGCGGGCGGCAGCAGCAACAGGGCGACGTTGGCCACGTCACATGGCCCCAGGCAGCCGCTCACCGTCAACTGGATCGTCTGATTGAGCTTCTCCTGCTGCCAGATGGCCTTGATGCGCTCGACCGGCACTTCGGGGCGGCCGCGCTCCGTCCGGCCACAACAACAACCTTTGCAGAGAATCAACTGGCCCCGCGCTTGCCGTTTCGTGTTCACCTTGCAGTCCCCGTGACGGCGTTCGCGCACCAACCAGCAGCCCCAGGCGTTTTTTGTCCCCCGGCCGCGGCCTCCTTGCCGAGCCGCTCAGTCCTGCGCCCTCCTGAATTCACGGCCGGGGGAACGAGGTCGTCGCAATCGGGCTCGACATTGGAAAAAAGTATGAAAAGGTCATACTTGACAGTATCACAAAGTATAACGGCCGGTTGCCGTCGTCAACAGGAAAAAAAGAAAACCGTGCGACGGATGGCCGCGCGGCCGCGTGGAGAGGTTTGTGGATGAGGCGCGGCCGCTTGCTCCCGTCTGAGCGGATCGGTGTCACGCACAGCCCGGCCGCGGTGTAGGCGGTGGCGTGGCCAAGGACGGTAGGGGTTGGTGTGGCCCCGGCCTTGTCGGCGTTCGGACAGGAGGCACGCTTGGATTTGGTCGGTCGAGGGGTTCTCGTTGCAGTGGCATTGGAGGCGGCCCCTTTTGCTGGTGGCGTGATCGTCCGGAATGGGTTGCCTCGCGCCCCCCCTGTACACACAATCGTCGCCGACGTACACCGAGATTGAGCCGCCGACAGGTTGGCACGGCGCGGCGACTGGTGGCGTGGGTCGCCACAGCAAGGGTGCCAAGAACGCCCAGAATGCCAACTTTTTCACACGTCGAGATTCAGCGCCCTGGCGCTTCCACAGGGGAATTCAATGAGACACCTTGTCAACCTTGCCTTCCTGTGCTGGCTGCCGGCAGCGCTGTCCAGTGCGGCCCCTGGCCAGGTCGCGGCGACGCTCAAGGGGCACCAGCACACGATCACCTGCCTGGCCTTCGCCCCGGACGGCAAGACGTTGGCCTCGGGCAGCAAGGACGGCTCCGTCATCCTGTGGGACGTGGCCACGGGCAAGCCGCGGGCCACCTTGCCCGGCCACAAGGACATGGTGATTTCCGTGGCCTTCGCCCCGGACGGCAAGACGCTGGCGTCCTGCAGTCATGACAGCGATATCAACCTCTGGGAGGTCGCCACGGGTAAGCGGGTCGGCACACTGCGGGGGCATGAGAAGGACGTGCGCGGACTCGCCTTCAGCCCGGACGGCAAGCTCCTCGCTTCGGGCGGCGTGGATAAGACCGTCCGGCTGTGGGCGTGGGCCGACGGCAAGGAACTGAAGCGCCTGACCGGACACACGGCGGAGGTGAACTGTGTGCGGTTTTCGCCGGACGGCAAGACGTTGGCCTCGGGTGCCTGGGACCGTCAGGTGCTCCTCTGGGAGCCGGACACGGGCAAGCTCCGCGCCACGCTCAGCGGTCATCGGGAGTTCGTCCGCGACCTGCTCTTCACTGGCGACGGCAAGACACTCCTGTCGAGCGGCAAGGATGGCGTCATCCGCTTGTGGGACGTGGCGGCGGGCAAATGGCGCAAATCCCTGGAAGGACACGAGGGGCTGGTGCGCTCGCTGGCGCTGACGCCGGACGGCAAACTCCTGGCGTCGGCGGGGCGCGACGGCACCTTGAACCTGTGGGACGTGGCCTCGGGCAAGGTCCGCGCCGCCCTCAAGGAGGGGGTGCTCGGCTTCCAGGTGGTGGCGTTCAGCCCGGACGGCCAGACGCTGGCCACCGGCGGCATCAACCGCAACGTCAGCCTGTGGAACGTGGCCGCGATCCTGGAGCGGAAACGGTTGAAGTAATTATTGCAGATTGCGAATGGGTGTAGCGGAAGTCGCCAGACTTCCGAGCAGCACCGGACGGAAGTCTGGCGACTTCCGCTACACCCAACTGCGAACCGCTCTAGGTAGTCACCACACAACCAGTCCCAGGTTTCGATTGATCGGTTCGCGTGGGCCGCGCCGAACCGATCAATCGGGTTCTGATTGTGCGGTGACTCCTTATCCGCGGGCCCACATGCCGGTGCGCGGCGCGGCGCGGTCGTCACCCACGAGGACCGGCCCCTCGTCCCGCGGCGGACTGGCCAGCGGCACCCTGAAGGAGTGGCCGCAACCGGGGCAGTTCCGGCGCTGACCGCGGAGCAGCAGCGAAGCCTTGATGCGGGCCTGGCAACCGGGGCACTGGAAGCTGATGGACTGGCTCATGGGGCCACCTTCGCGAAGGAGGGTCGGAGTGCGGGAAGGTAGGGGGGCTACTCCCGAGTCATGCTGGGAAGGGCCGCCCGCCGGGTTCAACATCACCACCACGGTATCGCACCGATGATGAAGAGCCACTGAATCCGCGATGAGATTCCGATGAGAGCGCGGCAGACATCCCCAGTTCGGTCCCCTAAAAAGACAGGGCGTTTCCTTAACCTTCTCGCCGCGTTGGCCGGGTGTCTCATGACGTTCTTCCCGCGCAAGCCGTTGTTGGCCCTGCTGGTCGCCGCCCTCGTCACGGCGGGCAGTCTGTTCCTCGTCCCCGGACCCGGCGGCGCCGGCGGCGGTAAGAAGAAGAAGGGCGGGCCGCCGCCGTCCGTCCAGGATCTGCTGGCCACCGTCAAGGCTCCCGTCGGCTTCAAGGTGACCATTTTCGCTCGACCGCCGCAGGTGAATTATCCGACCTGCCTGGTCGCGGCCCCGACCGGCGAGGTGTTCATCGGCATCGACGCGAACAGCTCGCTCGACGCCAAACCGGGCCGCGGTCGCATCCTGCGCTGCCTCGACCGGGATGGCGATGGGATCGCGGATGACATCACCGTCTTCACCGAACTGGACAGCCCGCGCGGCCTGTTCTGGGACCGCGGCACCCTGTACGTCCTGCACCCGCCGTACCTGAGCGCCTTCTACGACGACGACGGCGACGGCAAGGCGGATCGCTCGGAGGTGCTGGTCAAGGGCATCGGCCGCGACCTCAAGTTCCGCGGCGCCGACCACACGACCAACGGCATCCAGCTCGGCATCGACGGCTACTTCTACATCGCGGTGGGCGACTACGGGTTCGCCAGGGCGGTGGGCAAGGACGGCACGACGCGGCAGCTGTTCGGCGGCGGCGTGGCCCGTGTGCGGCCGGACGGCACCGGTTTGGAAGTGGTCGCCCGCGGCCAGCGCAACATTTACGACGTGGCCATCGACCCGGAGCTGAACCTGTTCACGCGCGACAACACCAACGATGGCGGCGGCTGGGACGTGCGGCTCAGTCATGTCGTCCACGGGGCGCACTTCGGCTATCCGTCGCTGTTCGTGAACTTCCCGGAGGACCACATCAAGCCGCTGGCGGACTATGGCGGCGGCGCCCCGACCGGTTCGCTGTTCATCGACGAGGCCGCGCTGCCGGCGCCGTTCGGCCACGCCCTGTACACCATCGACTGGGGCCGCAGTGCTGTCTACCGCCATCCGCTGACGCCACACGGCGCCACCTTCAAGGCGGAGCAAAAGACGTTCGTGCAGATTCCGCGGCCGACCGACATGAATGTGGACCCGTCGGGCCGCATCTATATCGCCAGCTGGCGCAACGGCCAGTACACTTATGCCGGCCCCAACATCGGCTTCGTCGCCCGCCTGACGCCCAGGGATTACCAGCCGACGCCCTTCCCCGATCTGAAAAAGCTCACGCCCGCCGGGCTGGTCAAGCTGATCGGCACGGACAGCCATGTGACGCGGCTGCACGCCCAGCGCGAACTGCTGCGCCGCGGCTACACGGACGAGACGGCCAAGGCGCTGGAGGCCCTGGCCGGCGCCGGCAAGAGCCGGGCCGTCCGTGTCGCTGCCCTGTTCACGTTGCGGCAATACGGCAAGGAGAAGGCGCAACCGGCGCTGCTCCGCCTGGCGAAGGACGAGACGCTGCGGCCCTTTGCCCTGCGCGCCCTGGCGGACGACCCCGCGCAGGCGGCGCAGGTGCCGACGGACCTGTTCGTCAGCGCCATGGCGGACGCCAGCCCGCGGACGCGGCTGGAGGCAATTAACGCCCTGGGCCGGCTGGGCCGCAAGGAGGCGATTGGCAAACTGCTGCCGCTGGCAGGCGACGCGGACCCAGTGCTCGCCCACGTCGCCGTCAAGAACCTCGTGGACCTGCGCGCAGCGCAGCCGCCCTGGAGGCGATGCAGCCCGGCGCTCCCGTGCGCCTGCTGCTGGGGTGCAGTCAAATCCTCCAGGCACTGCACGAGCCCGCGGTCGTGGACGGCCTGGTCGCCCGGCTTGAACAAACCACCGAGCCGGAAGTGCGGAAATATCTGTTGCGGTCGCTGTGCCGGCTCTACCAGCAGGAGTCCGCGTGGGACGGCAAATCGTGGTGGGGCACCCGGCCCGACACGCGCGGCCCCTACTTCCGCCCCGTGACCTGGGAGCGCAGTCCGAAAATCGCCCAGGCGCTGACCAAAGCGCTGACCGGCTCGGAGGCCGCCGTGCAGGCCAGCCTGATCGCCGACCTGCGCCGCAACCGGATCGACCTGGCCGACGGGGTGCCGGTCGTCCTCAAGCTGGCCGCCACCGACGCGAGCTTCCGCCCCGTGGCGGTCGCTTTCCTGCTGGCGCAGCCCAAACTTCCCGCCGACGCTCTCAAGTGGCTGGAGGCGGTGGCTGTCGGGCCAAAGGAAAGTCCAGCCGTGCGCGTCCGGGTGCTGGCCGGGCTGCAGAAGCTGGCCGTCAAGAACGCTGGCCTGCTGTCCGCGGTCGCCGCCGGCTACGCCGCCATCGCCGACGACAGCCCCGCCGAGCTGTTGCAGGCCCGCGAGCGCTTCCAGCGCGACCCCGCCAACGGCAAGCTGGCCGCCTTCTGGGTCAAGGAGACGCAGTCGAAGGAAGCGGCCCGGCGCGAGCTGGCCTACGCGGTGCTGCTGTCGCTAACGATGAACCTGCAGGCGCCGCCCGGCGAACGAGACCAGGCCAACCGCGCCGTTGACGCCGCCTGGAAATCGCCGGCGCAAACGGCCAGCGTGCTCCGCGCCATCGGCCGGACCTACGCGGACCACTACGCCCTGCAGGTGCGCGAGAAGTTGAAGGACGGCCGCCCCGAGGTGAAGGCCGCCGCCCAGTACGCCGCGAAGTTGATCGAGCTGGACCGGCCCCGGGCTACCGGCCCCACCATCGAAAAGATGCCCTTCGCCGAGGTCGTGAAGGCGGTGGCGAAGACCCAGGGCGACGCCAGGCTGGGGGCGCGGCTGTTCTTCAAGCAGAACTGCATCACCTGCCACACCGTCTCGGCGAAGGAGACACCGCGCGGGCCGTTTTTGGGCGACATCACCCTGCGCTACAAACGGGACGAGGTGCTGGAGTCGATCCTGAAGCCGAGCGCCAAGATCGCGCAGGGCTTCGAGACGCAGTGGTTCAACCTTGACGACGGCCGCATCCTGGAGGGCTTCGTGACGCGCGAGTCCGGCACCGAGGTGGAGATCCGCAACACCGCCGGCACCGTCACGGTGATCCCCAAGGCCGACATCGACAAGCGCGGCCGTCGCGACACCTCGATGATGCCGGAGGGGCTGGTCAACAACCTGACCATGCGCGAACTGGCGTCGCTGGTGGCGTACCTGGACACACTGCGCTCGAAGAAGTAGCGTGGAGTCCAGGCAGGAGGTGCCGCCATGCCGTCGCCGTTCCCTGGGATGGATCCGTACCTGGAACCGCCGCACCTGTGGCCGGACGTGCATCATGCGTTGATTAGCGCAGTTTGCGTTTGGGTGTAGCGGAAGTCGCCAGACTTCCGAAGCCGCTCCGGAAGTCTGGCGACTTCCGCTACACCCAAACGCAAACCGCTCCAGCCAACTCCAACTGGCCTTGAACCAGGTCCTGCGGCCGCGCTACGTGGCCCGGGTGGAGATGCGCGTCTACGTCTCCGACGAGGTGGAGGAAGCGCGTCTCGAAATCAGGGAACCGGAATCGGGCACCCTGGTCACGGTCATTGAAGTGCTCAGCCCGAGCAACAAGCTTCGCGGCTCCGAGGACCGCAACTTGCGCCGAGGCGCGGCTCCCTAACGTGACTTCGGCTTGCCCTTGCGCCGCGGCGGCTTGCGCCGGGGACGCAATCCCTTTTCGTGCAGCCATTCCTCCGCCCACTCCTCGTCCGCGCCGAACAGCGGTGGATCGGGGTCGATGGCGTAGTTCAGCGTCCCCTCGTAGGCACCGTTACGATAGCACTGCTCGACCAGGGCCTGCACGTCCAGCGGCACGTCGGCGTCGGTCGGCCGCAGGGGCACCTTCACGACCGGCAACCTCTCCCACAGCGGCATCGGATAGACCTCGGCCTTGTCGCGCCGCGTGGCCCGGCGGACACAAACCATGTAAGCGGTGCGGCCCTGCGGCTTGAGGTGATCCAGCGGGAACGCCAGCGTGTGGCCGCCGAAGCGGTTCAGATCGATTTCGACCAGGTTGGTGTCCGAGGAACAGATTTCGCGCTGTTTGCGCAGATACTGCTCGCGGTTCGGGTCGGGGGACTTGTTGCTCGGGCTGAGGAATTCAATCACGGTAACGACGCGGTTGCCGCTCTCTCGGTCGATGATTTCGAGAAAGGGTTCGGTGGCCGGCGCGGGTTCGGTTTCGATCAGGAGCGGCTCCGCCACGGCCACGCTCGCCTGCGGTCGCGCTGCCAGGCCGCGCCGTGGCGGGTATTCGACCACACGCACGTCGGGGAATAACGGGTGATCGGCGATGCCCTGGGGAGTTTCCAGTAAGACGCGCTCCTCGACACGAGCGCGTAACGCTCCTGGGAGGGCGCCCTGGAGCGCGTTGCGCGTATAGATGATGAGACTGGCGTGAACGTCGCGCCAGTGGGCATCGAGGTATGGGTCCATTCCGGGAAAGGGGCTCGGCATGAAAACCTCCTTGACTCACTACTCCGCGTAGCATATCGCAACTTCTCCAAACGCGGAAGTCAGTTCGGTTCCACGGCTGGGTCTCGGCTACTTGCAGGTCGGCTACTTGCAGGCTCGCCGTGGGGGCTGCTAAACTCAAATCATGTATGACGCAGCGCTTACCCGTTCGGAATCCTGTCATCGTGTGGGGAGAACCGTGAACGAACCATTGGAAGTCGCCTGCCCCAGCTGCGGCCGCCCCCTGCGGGTCCGGCCCGATTTTGTCGGCAGGCGCCTTTCTTGCAAATCGTGCAACCATGTCTTCCGTCTGATCCTGGCTGCCGGGCCCGTTCAGCCACAGGCGCAGCCCGCGCCGGCCGCGGCCGCAGAAGGCGCGGCGCTCCGGGCGGAGCAGGAGCGGTTGCGTGCCGAGCTGGCGGCCATCTCCGACGCCGCCGACCAGGCGGTGCGCGCCGCGCGCGCGACCGAAGCCCAGCTGCAGGAGCAGGTGCGTCTCTTGACGGCCGAGCGCGACCGGTTGGCCGGCGAGCGGCAAGAGGCCGGGCGCCAGGCGGACGAAGCGCGGGCGCGGCTGGGCGAACTGGAGCGAACCGCGGCGGAGCGCGACGGCTTCCGCACCGAGCTGGAAGCACTGCGGCAACAGTTCGCCCAGGAAAAGAACGACCTCGAAGTGGCGGCGGCGCAGGCCCGCATCAAGGCGGCCGCCGCCCAACTCGAGGCCGAGGTCGCACTGCGCGAACGGGGGGAATTCCGGAAACAACTGGAACAACTCGCCGAGGCGGGCGGGGAGTCGGAGGCCGAACGCCTGGCGATGGAGGAGCGCCAGCGCCAGGAACTGGCCGACCTGACGGAGGAACTGGAGCGGCAGCGCGCGGCGGCAGCGCAGGCCGGCCAGGAGCGCGATCAACTGGCGGAGCAGGTCGCGTCCCGGACGGCGGCTCACGCCGAGTCGGCAGCGGAAGCCCAGCGCGAACTGAGCGACCTTCGGGGAGAAATCGACCGGCTCACCGCCGCCGGGCGCGAGGCTGAGGGCGAACGCCAGGCCGCGGCGGAGCGCCAGCGCCAGGAACTGGCGGACCTGACGGGACAACTGGAGACGGCGGCGCAGGCCGCTCAGGAGCGCGACCAGCTGGCGAAGCAAGTCGCGTCCCTGACGGCGGCCCACGCCGAGTCGGAAGCGGAGGCCCGGCGCCAACTGGAAGAACTTCGGGAACAACACGACCGGCTCACCGAGGCTGGCCGGGGGGTGGAAAGCGAACACCTGGCGGCGGCGGAGCGCTATCGCCAGGAGCTAGCCGACCTGACGGAGGAATTGGAGCGGCAGCACGCAACAGTGGCGCAGGCCAGCCAGGAGCGCGACCAACTGGCGGAGCAGATCGCGTCCCTGACGGCGGCCCGCGCCGAATCGGAAGCGGTGGCCCAGCCCGAACTGAGCGAGCTCCGGCGGGAAATCGACCGGCTCACCGTCGCCGGGCGCGAGGCGGAGGCCGAGCGGCAAGCGGCGGCGGAGCGCCAGCGCCAGGAATTGGCCGACCTGACGGGACAACTGGAGCAGCAGCTGGCGGCGGCGGCGCAGGCCGCTCAGGAGCGCGACACACTGGCGGAGCAGGTCGCGTCCTTGACGGTGGCCCACGCCGAGTCGGAAACGGATGCCCGGCGCCAACTGGAAGAGCTTCGGGAACAACACAACCGGCTCGCGGCGGCGGGGGGGGAGTTGGAGGCCGAACGTCAGGCGGTGGTGGAGCGCCAGCGCCAGGAACTGGCCGACCTGACGGAGGAACTGGAGCGGCAGCGCGCGACGGCAGCACAGGCCGCCCACGAACTCGACCAGCTGGCGGAGCAGGTCGCTTCCCAGGCGGCGGCGCGGGCCGCGCTGGAGGCGGAAGCGGAGGAGTTGCGCGGTCTGGTGACCGCGACCGACACGGCGGTCGCCGACGCGGAGGGCCGACACGGCCAGGAAGCAGCAGCCCTGCGGCAAGCCCTGGCGGACGCGCGGGCCGAGGCGGGACGGTTGGCCGGCCGGGTCGCGGAGCTGGAGGCCGCGCGGGCCACTGCGGTGGCGCAGGCCCGCGCAACCTCGGCCGCCTCCCCGGATCTGGCCGAGCGCCTCGCCGCCGCGGAGGCGCGGGCCCACGAAAGCGATGCCCTGCGAGCGGAACGGGACGCCCTCAACAAGCGTCTGCAGGCGCTGCACGCCGAGTGCGAACAGCTGCGCGGCGGCGAAATGCTGCGCCGCCAGGCCCTGGACGCGGTGTACTCGGGGGGTGCAATCCCGTTGAAGCGTCCGCCCGCGGGCCAGCCGCCGACTGGGCCTGCTACCCGGCCCGCCGCACTTCCCGACGCGGCCGTGCAAGAGGTCGTCCGCCAGGCCGCGATCCTGCGCGACGAGGCGGCGCGACTCCGCGTGGAGAACAACCAGCTGCGGCAGATGCTCGCCAATTTCGGCATCCGGCTGAGTTAGCGCAGAAGATTCACCACAGAGAACGCGGAGCGCGCGTTCTCTGTGGTGAATCTTCTGCGCTAACTCAGCCCGCCCGTCCCAGCCACGGCAGCTGATTCAGATTGACGTTGCCGCCGCTGAGCACGACACCGACGCGCTCCAGACCGGCCAGGCCGCGGAACGCCGCCGCCAGCACCGCCGCGACCGCCACCGCGGCACTCGCCTCGATCAGCAGCTTCGCCCGCTCCCACGTCAGCCGCATCGCCTGAATAATCTCGTCCTCGCCGACCGTGACGACGCGCTCCACGTGCCGCCGCAGGATCGGCCAGGTCAGTTCGCCGAGGCTGGTGAGCAGGCCGTCCGCGATGGTGTGTGGGCCCGTCTGCGGGAGCAGCGTGCCGGCCGCGAACGAGCGGGCTGCGTCGTCCGCCCCAAGCGGCTCCGCGGCGAAAATGCGGATCGTCGGCTGCAGCGCCTTCGCCGCGACGCACAGGCCGGCCACCAGGCCGCCGCCGCCGACCGGCGCCACCAGCGCGTCCAGGTCCGGCACGTCCTCCAGCAGTTCCAGCGCCGCGGTGCCCTGGCCGGCGATGATGTCGGGGTGGTTGTACGGGTGAATGAGCGTCGCGCCAGTCTCCGCCTGCACCGCCGCAGCGGTTGCCTCGCGCGCCTGCAGGTTCGGCTCGCACAGGATCACGCGGGCACCGTAGTCCTCGACCGCCCGGCGCTTGACCGCCGGGGCGTTGCTCGGCATGACGATGTGCGCCGGCACGCCGCGCAGCCGCGCCGCCAGCGCCAGCGCCTGGGCGTGGTTGCCGGAGCTGTGCGTTACGACGCCGCGCTGCGCCGCCTCGGCTGGCAACTTCAGCACGGCGTTGCTGGCGCCGCGGAACTTGAAGGCGCCGACTTTTTGCAGGTGCTCGCACTTGAAGAACAACCGCCGGCCCGCGAGTCGGTCCAGCGTGGCGCAGGTCGCCACCGGGGTGCGGTGGATCTGCCCGGCGATGCGCGCCGCCGCGGCGCGCACGTCCTCGATGGTCGCCGCCAGGGGAGTGGTGTCCATACGGACTCCAGCATGTTTGAAGAAGCGTCGCCATCCCGCCGGCATCACGCGCGTGAGCAACGCGCTTTCTGCCACAACAGCACCATCAGGCCAAAAAGTAAACCGAATGCGGGCATCGCGTAGGGGACGCTGGCGTAGTCTCCTACCACTGCCGCGTGTCCTCCCACGGATTGCGTGGAATACACGTAGACGCGCTCTGCACGATCCCAGCCCGACGGGTTGCCGACGAGCAAGAAGAATACCATGCAAACGGTCCCCAGGATCGTCCCGATCCAGAGCGGTCGATAGTTCGTCCAGATCGCAACGAACGCCGGACCCGGTTTCGGAGGCGGTCGGTCAGGGACAATCGGTTTTGAGGTTTCTGGACTCATCGTAATCGTTCTCCGATTCCGTTGTGGCCCCGTTGTGGCACGGTCTCCCGACCGTGCCACGCACCCCGACCGATGGTCTCCTCTTTTCAGCGCCTGGAACGCGGGGGAGACCTTCGGTCGGGCCGGGTGGCCTGGTCCGGAGACCAGGCCACAACAGAGAGCGCTGCAACCCATCTTTCCGCCGCTGGCGGCTTCAGCGCGGAGCGCCGCTACTTCGCCTTCAACTCCTGCCGCAGCACCTCGACGGCCTTTTCCAGCTGGGCGTCACGGCCGCGGAAGAAGTCCTCCGGCGTGTTGTCCACGTACACGTCCGGCGGCACACCATAATTCTCCAGGTTGGTGCCGCTGACGTTCCACAGGCCGAAGCCCGGTGTGCGAATCACCGAGCCATCCATGAGCTTGTACGCGCCGGTGCCGATCACCGCTCCGTAGGTCGTGACGCCGACCACCTTGCCGAGCTTCAGCGTGCGGAAGCCGTCCGGGAACACCTCCGCGTCTGATGTCGAGCGCTCGTTCGCCAGCACCACCTTCGGCCCGAAGAAGCCGTGCAGCGGCCGCGTCACCGTTTCGCCCGAGCTGCGCGGCTTCGTATACTGGTACTGCTTTTGCTGCAAAATCTGCAACAATTCCTGATCGATGTTGCCGCCCGGGTTGAAGCGCTGGTCGATCACCAGTGCTTTTTTCGTGTGCAGCATGGCCAGGTCGCGCTCGAACTTGCGCAGCTCCGGCTCGCTCATCTGGCGGATGTGCAGGTAACCGAAGTCGCCGTTCGACAGCTTCGCCACCAGCGCCCGCCGCTCCGCGACCCACTTTTCGTATTGCAGCGTTGCCATCTGGAAGCTGGTGACCGGCGTCACCTTCGCCTTCCAGGCGCCCGCCGGCTGCGGCTTGTCGTTCACCGTGAACTCCAGCCGGCTGCCCATCGGCCGCGTGTAGTGCTTCCAGTAATTGTCGCCGGCCTTCAACTCCTGATCGTCGATGGCCAGCACGTAATCGCCGACGCGAATCTTGACGTAATCCCTGTCCGCCGGGCCATGGCGATAGACGTGCGTCACCTTGTAATAGCCGCTCTTGTCCGCCTCCAACTCGAAGCCGGGGAAGCGCGTCACGGCCTTCTCCTCGCTGGAGAACCGGCCGCCGCCGCTGATGCCGGTGTGCGAGGCGTTCAGCTCGCCGATCATCAGGCTTATTACGTTGTGCAGTTCCTCCTGATCGGCGACGTGCTCCAGCAGCGGCTCGTAGGTCTGCCGCATCTTCGCCCAGTTGATGCCGTGCATGCCGGCGTCGTAGAAGCGGTGCTTCATGATGCGCCAGCTCTCGTGGAAGACCTGCTTGCGCAGCTCGCGGTGATCGACTTCGACGCGCACCGTGAACGCCAGTTTGCGGCCGCCGGTCGCCGCCGGGCCCTTGCCGGCCAGCGCTTCCGCGGCGCCGCCCAGCGGCAGCGCGTACAGGTTGCTGCCCTGCTTGTAAAACAGCGTCTTGCCGTCGCGGCTGAACTGCAGCATCGTGAAGCCACCGCCGCCGAAACCGCGGGCCGGCGGCTGGTCGTCGGTCGGCGTCGACGCCGACTGGGCCAGGCGCGTCGCCGGCTTGTCGCCGTCCACCGCCAGCGACCACAGGCTCTGCACGTTGCGGCCGCCCTCGACGCCGAAGGTCGCGAACACGACACTGCGACCGTTCGGCGACAGGGCCAGCGTCGTGATGGCGTCGCCGACGCGCGTCAGCTGGCGTACCCGGCGGCCGATGTTGGTGAAGTCGATCTTCACCTCGACCTTGCCGACTGGGCCGGCCGGCTTGACCCCCGGCTGCTTCGTCGCCTGCTCCTCGCTGTCCACGCTTTTGTCGGCCGGGTCGCTCGTCTCGGGCAGCAGCGCCACGCTGTAAATCTGGGCGTTCGGCTGCACCCGTTTGGCGCTGCTGTTGATCAGGTCGGTGCCGCCGAGGAACACCAGGCGCTTGCCGTCGCCGGTCCAGAACGCCAGCGTGTCGCTGTACGTGTCCCGGTCGGTGACGCGCATGGGGTTGCCGCCCTCCGCGGGGATGACGTAGACGTGCGGCAGCAGCGTTTTGTCCGGCCGCGTGTAGGAGACCCACTTGCCGTCCGGCGACCACTGCGGGTTGCCGATGGCGTCGCCGCCCGCCAGCACCGCGCTGCTCGCCAGCACCGTCGTCTTGCCGCCGTCGAGATCGTAGCGGTACAGCTTGTTGTCCGACGCCGTGTACAGCAGCGCCTTGCTGTCCGGCGCCCAGCGCAGCTGCGACTTGAGCGAATCGCCCTGCGAAATCTGCTTCATCTGCTTGCCGAACTCGTCGCACACCCAGATTTGCTCGTCGCCGGACTTGTCGCAGATGAACGCGATCCGCTTGCCGTCCGGCGACCACTGCGGTTGGCCCTCGCGCACCTGCGGCGTCGAGGTCAGGCGGCGGACGTCGCCCTTCTCGGTGGCGATGGTGAACAGTTCGCCCTTGACCGCGATCACCGCGCGCTTGCCCGATGGCGACACGTGGAAGCTGTCGGCCTCGCCGTTGACGGTCAGCGTTTCGAGGTTGTTTTCCTGGTCATCGGAGGTGATGTCGATCTTGATTTCGCTGGTCTGGCCGGTGGCGGTGTCCAGTTTCCACACGCCGAAGTTCTCCTCGTAGACGATGACCTTGCCGTCACTGGACAGCGCCGGGAAGAACAGCGCCCCGCTGGTGTGCTTCGTCACCTGCACCGGGTTGCCGCCGGAGCGGTTGATTTTCCAGAGGTTGCTGGTCGATTTCAGCACCACGGGGCTGCCGGCCTTCCCCTGCACGGCGCGGTCGGAGACGAAGTAGATGTCGCCGCCGGGCGCGAACATCGGCCAGAGGTTGTTCGGCTTTTCGTTGTCCGGCAGCTGGTCGTCGAGAAGGCGCTTGAAGCTGCGGTTGCTGGTGTCGAGCAGCCAGAGGTCCGCGGCGTAGCTACCGCGGTAGTGGCGGCGCGACCACACCGCCGGGTGGCGGGTGAACGCCAACAACTTGCCGTCCGGCGAATAACTGCCCCAGGAACCCCAATCCGTCAGCACCGGCTGCTCCAGGCCGCCGCCGACCGGCACCTCGTACAGGTTCGGGATGCCCGGGTACATCAGGCCGCGCGACGAGGAAAAGAGGACGCGCCGCGAATCGGGGGTCCAGCCGATGACGGTGTCGTTGGCGCTGTGGAAGGTGAGCTGCGTCGCCTTGCCGCCGGCCGCGGGCATGACGAACACGTCGTAGTTGCCGTAGCGGTCGGACGAGAACGCGATCCACTTGCCGTCCGGCGAGAAGCGCGGATAGATATCACGGCCGCGGTGGACGGTCAGGCGCCGCGGGTGGCTGCCGTCGTCGTGGACGGTCCACAGGTCGCCGAGGTAGCTGAAGACGATCTTGCCGTTGTGGTAGTCAGGGTGACGGGCCAGCTTGACCTCGACGGCCGCGGCCGGCAGCGCCGCCAGCGCCAGGACCAGGGCCGCAAGTAGTGGACGGCCGCGCAGCAGGGTGCGAAGCATGGGGGACTCTCTTCCTGGGTGACAGGGAACGAATGCCATCAGGAAGGGATGATACGCCACCGCCCGCGGGGCCGCAAGCGCCTGGAGCGCATTTCGAGCACGTCCAGTGCCACGCCGACCGCCGACGCGCTTCCGAAAGCAAGCGCACGTTGCGTTGGGAGGTAGCGGAAGTCGCCAGACTTCCGAACTGCGGCGGACGGAAGTCTGGCGACTTCCGCTACCCTCAAGGGCAAGCGGCGGGGCCGGAGATTCTCCATCTCGCGGTTGAGGCGGACGGTCAGGCGACCTCAACGGCGACCAAGCTTTTTCTCCTTGCCCGGTTTTTCTGGGGATTGTGCCGCGGGAACGTCCAGCTCGCGCTCCACCAACTCGCGGATGACCAGCGTGTCGAGGGCACTGGCCCGGAGGAGCAGGGCATTGATATGCGGGTCGGCGACCACGCGAATGCGCTCTGGTGAGATGGGGCTCTTGCCAGACCGAGTGCCGTTGAACGCCTCGTCGAGGACGCGGGCCACGCTGTCAGCCCGGGTGTGCTTCAGCCGGATCACGTAAAAGTCGCACTGGATGGTAGGCTGCGGTTGGTGGCGGATCAGGTCCGCCACCAACCGCATCACCGCGGGGTCGTCCGTCGTGACGATCAGTTTGTTGCCGACAGGGGTAAAGGTCACCGGAGCGGGATCCTTGCCGGCCGGCGTTTTTTTCTTCTCCGGCGTGGGTTTGCCAGCCTTCTTGCCCAGATGGTCGGCCGGGAGCGGCCCCCCGACTGGCAAGTCAGGGCGCATCTCCGCCAGCATCCGCCGCAAGGCCCGGGCCAGGGTGGTGGCAGTGCCGTGCTCCACGGTGAAGACGCGCGTGTTCCCGCCGTGCTTTCCCACTTCCTGCTTCCCCACTTCCTCCAGTGATCGCAGGACTTCCCTGATCTCCGTCAGCTGCTCCACGCTGCCGCGGACCAGCAGCGCCTTGCGCTGCGGGAAGAACTCGATGAACGGCCCGCCCGTCTTGGCGCCGCCGAACATCGCCTTGAGGCTGTTGGTCACCTGCTCGGCGTCCGGCCAGTCCAGGGGCAGCACTACCGTGACCGGCTTCGCCTGCTTGTCCTGGGCCATCACCGCGCCCGGCGGCCCCAGGAGCCAGCACCCCAGCACGACGCTTGCGATCAACCATCCCAGGCCGCGGCCAACTCGACGTGCGCTCATGGAATCCTCCTGGAAGTTGCGACCCTCCTGGCCGGTCGTTTCCTTCACGGCAGCAGTACGCTTTCTACAAACGGTAACGCCGGATGATGAGAAGCGCATGAGGCGGAAATGAGAACCGCGGTCGCGGTATTTCTGCCGCTTGCGGCAGACCATCAAAGCGCCGGCCCCGGCGCCGGCTCCTCGCGGTAGGGCTGGCCCTGTTCGTACAGCCGCAGGCGCTGGTGGGCCGTTTCCCGGGTGCGCCCGGCCGGGTTCGGCAGTTCCACGACGCGCCGCTGCACCTTGATCGCGTCGGCGAACTGGCCGCGCTCGGCGTGCGCCGCGGCCAGCGCTTCCAGCACCCAGGCGTCCTTTTCGCCGCGCACCTTCAGCGCCGCCGTGGCATGCTCCAGCGCCTCCTTGCCGTTACGCTGCTTCGCCTCCGGGCACGATGCCAGCAGCCACGCCAGCCGCGCGTGCGCTCGCCAGTCGCGCGCGTTCAGCTCGATGGCCTTGCGAAAATCCTGGCCGGCTGCCTCGTACTGCTGCTGGCGCAACTGAGCGCGGCCGCGGTTGCGGAACGCCGGGGCGTAATGGTCGTCCACATCGATGGCCTTGCTGAACGCGGCAATCGCCTCGGGATAATCCCGGTCCACCAGGAAGTAAATGCCGCGGTTGTGATGACTCTGCACCAGCCCCTTGCGGTAGCGGTTGCCGGTGGCGTGGTCGCGCACCGAGCTGCTCGTTGATCCGCAAGGCCTCGTCCAGGGCTTCCAGGGCCTTGGCGTACTCTCCCGAACGCAGGTGGACCATGCCCAGGCTGTTGGTTACCTGGCCCAGCTCTTCGCGATACCGCGGCACCCGTGGGTACTCGGCGGTCAAATTTTTCAGCAGCCGCCGGGCCTCCCGCATCGCGGTTTCCGCCTGCGGCAACTGGTTCAAACTCGTGTACACCGCCCCTTGCCGATAGATGGTGCGGCTCAGGTGCCGCCAGTATAGCGGCAGCCGCGGGTGTTCGTCCGCCAGCTGCCGCCGCAGGACCAGTGCCTTGCCCAGCATCTCCTCGGCATCCCGTGGCTTCGCCGCCCGGTGCAGGCTCAGGCCGAGGTGGTGGTAACTCTCCGACAGGTCCAGCTGATAGTCCGCCACGGCCGGCGCCAGCTTGACCAGGCGCAAGCGCAACTGCAGCGCCTGCTCGTGGACCTCCTTCGCCTCCAGCGGCCGGCCGGTCGCCTCGAACAACAGGCTGCCGAGCCGGCTGAGCGTGAAGGCGTACGCCTGCAAATAGGTCGCGTCCTGCGGGAACTGCGTCACCAGCACCTGCTGTAGATCCAGGGCTGCGCGGTACGCCTGCTCGGCGGCCTGCAGCTGGCCCTGGTCGCGCAGCGCGTCGCCGTGGGTGTGCTGGCACGCGGCCAGTTGCCGGCGGTGTTCTGGCACCTCGGGATGGGCCTCTTCCAGCGGCCCCAGCAGCGCCAGCGCCCGCTCCAACGCCTCGTTCGCCCTGGCGGGCTGGCCCTGCGCCCAGCGCAGCTCGCCGAGCCGGTGGTACGCGAGGCCGGTCTCCTGGCGGACCTTCGGGTCGTCTGCGGCGTCCTCCAGCAGTTCCTTGAAGAACCGCAGGGCGGCCTCCAGCTGCCGCAACCGCGGGGCCGCCGCGTCGGGGTCTCCGGCCAGTTCCAGTTCGACCGGGCTGACGCGCGTCAGCTGGTTCAGGACGGCCAGCGCCTTTTGCAACCGGTCCTCGGCCTCCGCGCGCCGCCGCTCTTCAACGCCCTTCTCTTCCTCCAGCCGGCCGCCGTACAGCACCAGACCCACGACCAGCGTCACCACCGCCGCCACGCTCACGACCAGCAGGACCATCACGCTCGGGCCGCGCCGCCGCTGCGCTGCCAGCCGGAGCGGGGTCGCAATGCCCGTGGCGGGGCCGGGCCGTACCAAATGGACAGCGCTTTCGGGAATGACGGGATCCATGCGCGGATGACCTCCCAGTCTGGACGAGCTTCACCAATCAGCCCTGGTCGTGCAGGCGAACGCTGCAACCCAGGGAGGAAGGGATATGAAGACAGTGTAAAGCCCGCCGGGTAGGGAATGCAAGCGTTTGCTGGCGGGTGTGTCGGAACGCAATAGAAATGTCCTCTGTTTGGTTGAACTGGAGCGGTTCGCGAATGGCAGGCGCACACCACGGTTTGTGGTCCACGCGCTTGCGAACCGCTCCAAAAGCGAGAAAAATACAAACGTTATCCCTGGTGCGTTTGCATTCGGCTGCGGCATGAACTACCTTTCATTCGGCCAGGCAACCTGGCCAACGGTTTCTGGCCCACCCAGGGTTCCTCCAACGAAAGGATCGACTCAGATGATTTCGCACCTGACCCGAAGTGTCGTGAACTTCCTGCAGCGTGAAGATGGCCCGACGGCCGTCGAGTACGCGGTCATGCTGGCCCTGATTATCGTGGTGTGCATCGTCGCCATCACCGCCCTGGGCAGCAACGCCAACGCCACCTTCTCCAGCGTCAGCAATACCATCGGCTCCACCACCGGCAGCTGACCACGGCTCGCCTCGCCTCGAAAGCAAGCAAAGTTGATAGCGCCAGACCCCGTTTACGGTTTGCGAGGAATGCCACTCGCGAACCGTAAACGGGGTCTCGTTTTTGTCCGGGAACACTTATTCCGAGCCTGAGTGCCAGCGCTGGGCCTGCTTGGCCCCGCGCTGGCGTCGGGCTCGGACCCACCACGAAAATCCACGGGCAATCCCGTCTTAGCCGCCCTTGAGGATGAAGGAGTTCAGGAACTTTTGCACCTCCGGGTCCGAAAGCCGGTGCTTGTCCCCGAGGGCCATGAGCTGATACAGCCGATTGTTGGCGTACACCAGGCGCCCGGAAGCGAAGCCCCTGGTCGGCTGCTGAATCGTCATCTCAAACTCCCTGCGCGGCGCCCCCCACCCGAACGGCAGTGGACTTGAGTAAACTGCCGCCCTGCGAACGGACGATCGTGTTCACGAAGTTGTCGAAGTTCGGCGCAACGCCGGGGGGCAGATCGGTGTAGGAGACCATGTACGCCCCATTGCGGTGTTCCGCGACCAGCGTGGTCTGCGCGGACGACCCCTGCCCGCGCGTCTCTTTCCTGGTGCTGCTGGGCAAGTAGACGCTGTACGTCCCATCGTCGGACGTTCGCATGCGCCACTCGGGCTCACAGCCCAGCGGCAGCAGCATCACGACAGCCAACCAGAACCACTTGTTCATGAGCCCTCCACAGGTTCGGTAATGCGTCGGACGGGTTCGGCGAGCCCGGGGAGGAAAAGAAAGGGCCGCACCAGTGCGGCCCTTTCCCGGTGATCATTGCTCGCGGCCGTCACTCACTCCGGCGCGCTGGCCGCCTTCTGGCGGTAGTCGGCAATGATTTGACGCAGGGGGCCCTGAATGCGTTCCAAACTCGCGTTGACCCGCACCATATCCGGCCGGCTCAGCGCCTCCAACCGCGCGGCCTCCGTGAAGTCGAACTTCGCCGCCTCAAGCTTAGCTTTGTTTTTCTGCTGATACCGCGCCAGCCCCAGGAAATAGTGGTAGCGGGCGTCGGGTTCGTAGAAACTCTTGGCCTGCTGGAACTGGAACTCGGCCTCCTTGTACTTGCGCTGCCAGAAGTAGTCCAGCCCCTTGCTGAAGTAGCGCTCGGCCATGCGCGGGTCGGCGTTCGCCTGCGCGTCCAGCTGCTGGAACGCCGGGTGCTCGCGCACCATGCGCACCAGCTCCTCCGTCGGCTTGCCGGGATAGTACAGCCTCAAACCCTCGACGTACTCCACCACCGCCTTGGTGCGCTCGCTCTGCTGCAGGTACGCCAGACCAAGAATCATGTGGCCCTCGCCGCGCACCTTCATGTCCCTGGACTTTATCAGCACCTTCGCCAGTTTGATGCTCTCCTGCAACCGCTTCTCGCGCGCCAGGTCGTCCTTCTCATCGTCCTGCACCTGCACGCACGTCAGCGACAGCAGAACGAGCAGCGCCCGCGGGTCCGCGGCCAGCAGGGCGTTTTCCTCCTCACGGAGCCCGGCGGGCGGGGCCAGCTGACCGGCCTTGTCGCCCATCGGCGCTGGCGGGACCGGCTCCGCCGCAGCCCGCGGCAACTGCAACAGCTTCGCCAGCGCCGCCCGATAGCGGTCCTGCTCCGGCGCCTTGGCCAGCGCCGCCCGGTAGTTCGCCTCCGCCCGGTCCAGCTGGCCGCTCTGCTCGTCCAGCCGGCCCAGCACGAACAGCGCCTCCGGCTCCACCTGCGGATCCTTCTTCGCCGCCTCCGCGTCCTGCCGCACCAGCTGCCGGATCGCGTCGTTCATCGGTTTGCCAGCCGGCACGCTGTCCAGCCGCACCAGCGCCCGCGCCGTCAGCAGCTTGCCGTTGTCCGGCATCGCCTGCAGGGCGGTCGTCAAATCCTGCAGCGCTTCGATCGTCCGCCCGTCGGCGGCCAGCTTCCGCGCCAGCGGCAGATAGTAGGCGTCGGGGTCGGTCAGCTCCTTCAGCGCCGAGCCGGCCAGGGCGCCGACCTGCGGTGTCTTGGCCCGCGTCGCGGCGGTCTCGGCGGCCTCCAGCGACTTCCTGGCCTCGGCGAACCGGCCGTGGTTGCGCTGCGCCAGGCCGAGCGCCAGCAGCGCCTTGGCCTTGGCCTCGGTGCTGGTGCCCGAGTCCTTGGCAGCCACCCACTGAGCGTACTTGCTCACGCCAGTCAGGTCGGCGGCGTCCTTGCGGTCGCGGTTTTGCAGCAGCGCGATCCAGTTCTCCAGCCGCTGCTCCGGCGTCTCGGACAGCGCCTGCCGGGCGAGCGCCACCTTGAGCGCCGCGTCCTTGGCGGACGAGTCCACGGCCTCCTTGGCCAGCTGGCTCACGCCGCCGCCCAGGCCGCCCAGCGACTTCGCCATCTGGCCCATGTAGGTCACCAGCGGCGACTGCGCCGACAGCACCGCCTTGCGCGTGCCGCTGACCAGTTGGTCATTCTTGTCAGCCCCTCCCTTGAGAAAATTGCCCGTTTTCAGCTCCGCCAGCGCCGCGTCCACGGCCTTGGTCGTTTCCGCCTTCTCCTTCTCCAGCGCCAACTTGTCGGCGGTTAATGCCGTCTTCTCCTTGGTCAGCGCCTTGACCGACGTGTCCAGGCCGTCGCGTTCCTTCGTCAATTTCTGGTTGTCCGTGGTCAGCTGCTCGTTCTCCTTGCCGAGGCGCTGCCACTCCTTCGCCAGGAAGTCCACCGCCTTGACCGTGTCGTCCGCCTTGACCTTCGCGGTCTCCAGCGCTTCAGTGATTTGCTTGAGCTTGGTCTTGTTCACCGCCATCTGCTTGGCCAGCTCCTTTTCATTGGCCTCGGCGGCGATCTTGTCGGCGCGCATCGTCGTGAGGGTGTTGATGGTCAATTCGATGCGCTTGGTCAGGGCGTTATTGTTGGCGTCCTCGGCGTCCTTGAGCGCCTTTTGAACAGCCTCGTCCTTTTTGTTGACCGGCTGGTCGTTCTTCAATTTCTCCACGATGTACTTGTCGAAACGGATGTCGCCGCGGGCGGACAGTTCGTCCGGCCCCTGCGCGTTCTCAACCTTCGCCAGCGCCCCGTCCAGGTCGCCCTTCTGCCGTAGCAGTTGCGCTTCCACGGCCGGCTTCGGCTTCTCCTTGGCTTGCCACTTCGCCTGGGGCTCTTTGGTGTCGCCCGGCGACGGCGGAATCGCCGACAGCAGGTCCGGCTTGAAGTACCAGATGGCCGCGGCGCCCGCTGCGATCACGAACGACAGGAAGCCCAGCGCGAACAGCAGGAACGAAAACAGCGCCCCGACCATGCTGCGGCGCCGCTCGACCGGGACGTAACCGCGCGGCAGCTTGCCCTTCGGCGTCGGCGTCTCCTCTTCCTCCTCGGCGCCGCCCACCGTGACAGTGGCGCGCTTCTTCGTGGTGGTCTTGCGGGTGGGCGTCGTCACCACCTCTTCCTCTTCCACCTCCTCGACGAGCACCTTGCTCTTGCCGACCTTCGCCTGCGTCCTCGCCTTGGGGACGACCAACTCCTCGTCCAGATCCTCGACCACCTCGGCGGCCTTGCCCTTGGCCCGGGGCGCCACCAGGGGCTCGTCCTCGACGACCTCCTCGACGGCATCGAGATCCACGTCCGGCTCGCCCGATTTGGGCGCCAGCAGCAGATCGTCCAGGATTTGTTCTTCCGTGGGGCCGCCCTCAAGCAGCACGCTCTCGTCGAGAACGTCCAGGTCCGCGCCTGCCTTGGCCTTGCCAGAGTCGGCATCGCCCCAGAGTTTGCCCGAATCGACCGCCTCGTCGGTTACCTCGACGACCTCTTCCACGCCGGACTGCGCCAGGTGTTCGGCCGACGAACCCAGGTCCACGGCGGACGACTCGGGGCCGGAGGTTGCCGTCTTGCCGAGGTCGATCTCACCGGATTGCGGCGTCGGTCGCTTGGACGGCTTGGTCTTGGACGAGTCCTCCAGCAGGTCCACGCCGGACTCCAGCGCCTCGGCGATCATGTCCACGCCGGACGGGGCCGGGCCGCGCGCACTCTTCTTGCCCAGGTCCACTTCCGAGGCGCCCTCGACCAGCACCTCATCGCCGAGCACGTCGTCATCGGTGACGCGGGCGCCGGAGATCACCGAGCCGGTCGGGTCGATGGCGTCCAGGTTCAGGTCCGCGTCGGAGACGACACCGGGGCGCTGCATGTGCAGATCGGACGGGGCGGCCTCGGTCACGTCGAGGATTTCTTCCTCCATCACGTCCTCGCCAGCGTCCGGTTCGCCGAGCTTGGCGCCAGTCTTGCGTTTGGCGCCGGTCTTGCGCTTGGGTGGCGTTGGCGGCCCGGCCGCGGCGGCGCCGCCCAGGCCGGTATCAATTTCTTCGGGTTCCTGTGCGCCGAGCATGGTCGGCACGGAGCCCTTCGGGCCGATGCGCGTCGGTGCCGCGACCTTGCGCGGCGCCATGGCGGTCGGCTTGGCGCCTGGTTTGGTTGGCGGCGGCGACCCGCCGACGATCGGGACTTCGCCGGACGACCGAGGGGGCGGCGCCATCGGGCCGGACGGCGGCGACTCTTCCACCACGTCCACGAGATCCTCGACGACCTCCTCGACGGGTTGCGGCAGTTTCTTGCTGGAACCCTCGACGAGCTCCACGTCCTCAAGCACGTCCTCGACCGGCATGGGGCTGGGCAGCATCTTGCTGGAGCCCGACAGCACCTCCACGTCTTCGAGCACGTCCTCGGACGGCAGCGGGGCCGACATCTTCACACTGGAACCGGACAGGACTTCCACGTCCTCCAGCACGTTCTCGGACGGCAGGGGCGCGGCGGGCTGCGGCAGCTTCTTGCTGGAGCCGCCGACGACCTCCACGTCTTCGATCACGTCCTCGATCACATCCTCGACCGGCATGGGCTTCGGCAGCTTTTTGCTGGAGCCCTCGACGATCTCGATGTCGTCAATCACGTCCTCGACCGGCATGGGGGCGGGGAGCCTCTTGCTGGAGCCCTCCACCACTTCCACATCCTCGATCACGTCCTCGAGCACTTCCTCGACGGGCAACGGCGCGACGGGCTGCGGCAGTTTCTTACTGGAGCCCTCGACGACCTCCACGTCTTCGAGCACCTCCTCGACCAACTCAACCGGTTCGACCGGCTCGACCGGCATGGGCTTCGGCAGCTTTTTGCTGGAGCCCTCGACGATCTCAATATCCTCGATGATGTCTTCAACAGGTTCGACCGGCGCCGGCCGGCGTGGCGGCTGCGGCGGTTGTGGCGGCTGCGGGTTGCCGCGCGGGTCGTTATTTTTCTTTGCCATGACAACTCCAGAGGTGTGAGGCCCCGGCGACGACGTCGGCCCCGTGCGATGCGCGGAATCGGAAACGACACCCCATTTTCTCGCATCGACGGCGGTTCATCAATGCTTTTTCGCAAAAAGGCGCGGTCGGCCGCGCCCGGTGGCGGTGGAATTGCTCTCGTCAGCGTGCCCGGCACAGGCGCCGTGGACGGCACAGACGGTGGGTCTGCCGTTTGCGGGAACGTCACCAGAAGCGGACTACAATCCTTTTCCCCGCCGCTCCTGCTGGTCGCAAAACCGTCAGTGCCGGTGCGCGAATGACCAGATTTCGCGCGGCCAGGCGCTTGAGAATGCCCCACCCACGGCTTACGATGAAAAGAGGACCACCCGCCGAGAAAGGACCGGTCATGGCCAGCGACGCAACCCCCGGCCTGACGCCCGCACTGCTGCACAAACGCCAACGCCTGCTGGATCTGCTGCGCGACCTGGGTCGTGTCGCGGTCGCCTTCAGCGGCGGCATCGACAGCACCGTCGTCGCTCAGGCCGCCTTCCTCGCGCTAGGCGACAACGCCGTCGCCATCACCGCCGACAGCCCGAGTGTGCCGCGCTCCGAGATCGCCGAGGCCGTCGCCCTTGCCCGCCACATTGGCATTCGCCATCAGCTCGTCCGCACCAACGAGTTTGACGATCCCGACTACGTCCGCAACGACGGCAGCCGCTGCTACCACTGCAAGAGCGAATTATACGACCGCATTGAAACGCTGCTGCCGAAGTTGTGGCCCGGTCAGGAGACCGGGCCACAACGAGTGGTGTGCAGCGGTGCCAACCTCGACGACCTGGGCGACTACCGCCCCGGGCTGACGGCCGCCGCGGAACACGCCGTCCGCCACCCGTTGCAGGAGGCGAGCTTCACGAAGGCGGAGGTGCGCGCGGTCGCGCTGGACTGGGGCCTGCCGACATGGGACAAGCCAGCGTCGCCGTGCCTGTCCAGCCGGCTGGCGCCCGGCGTGACGGTGACACCCGAGCGCACCGGCCGCGTCGAGGCCGCCGAAGCGTACCTGCGCGGCCTGGGACTGCGCGAACTGCGCGTCCGGCTGCACGAGGGCGAACTGGCTCGCATCGAGGTGCCCGCGACGGAGCTGGAGCGCCTGGCCGACCCAGCGGTGCGCGAGCCGCTGGTACGGCATTTGCTAAAAATTGGATTCCGCTTCGTGACGTTGGACCTGGAAGGTTTTCGCAGCGGCAGCCTGAACGCGCTGGTGCCGCTGGAGAGCAAGTTATTGTTTCGACAGCCGCCCGTGTCGTCAGGAGCACCCACCCCATGACCCCGTTAGCCGCCCCGCACGCCCTCGACGCCTACTTTCTGGAAGCGCGCTGTAAACTGCTGGACCTGGCCGCCATCCTCGACCGCATCGGCCGCGGCCGCGACGCCGCCGGCGCCGGCGCTGACCCGCGGCTGGCGCAGGTGCGTCAGGCGCTGGAGGTGCTGCTGGACCCGAGCAGCGGCCGGGCCGAGCGCGTGCAGCAGATTTTCTCGGACGCTTACGAACCGTGCTGGCAGCCGCCGAAGCCGCGCTATTCCTACTGAGGATTGCGCGGGAAAAGATCTCTTACTTCCACCATAATGGGACTCTGGCGTGCAGGATGAAGGAAACCAACAACTGCGGCTTGTTTTTCAACGCTACCAAGGCCTCCCAAACGTGCTGCCGCAGTTCGGTGACATCACTGGGAGCCAGGTTGCACAACTGGCCATACTTGGTCCAAGACCAGACGTCCTCGTCCGGATTGGTGTCCGGGGCGTGGGGGCGGGGCAGTCCTCCACCACGACTTCGGGATGACCAGCCAGCCACGCCTTGACCACCTGGGCCTTGCTGTGAATCTGCTTGCGGTCCCAGACGATGGTCCACGGGCCGCCGACCTCGCTCTTGAACTGCCGCAAGAACAGCACCACCTCCTCGCCATGAAAGTTCTCATTGTCGCCTGGCAGCATAAAGTGTAGGCCGACTCGGCGCGCTTGCGGGCTGAGGGTGATGGCACTGATCACGCTAATCGGTCATGCCGATCCGAGCAATCCAGCAAGGGGGTCTGACCGCGCGGGGCCAAGGTCGCCGGACGACCGGGGACAGCAAAAAGCCGGATTCGTCGAGCAAAGCGATGCGCGCGCGGCGCTGGTAGGATTGCCGAATGATCTGAGGCCAGTCATCAGCGAGCCACCGTTCGACCTCTTTGAGGTTACGTTCCCGGGCGCGTTTCTGCGGTCGCTGGCTTGTCCAGTGCAGGTGCCGCCGGAGCAACCGGTAGACGTGGGCGGGATGATCCCGGACGCCGAAGTTACGCCGGATCAGGACGGCGACCCGTTTAGCAGTCCACAGGTGGTTGAGCCACCCGTGCGCTATGGCCCCTTGCTTGAGCAAGGCTTCCAAGGTGGCGGTGACAGGGCAATCAGGCCGTCAGTCGGCAGCGGAGATCAGCCCCTTGGCATCCGGGCGGTGGCGCCGTAAAAAAATCGAACCACCGCTGTTTCTGGCTGTCCTTCCTTTACGAGAATGTACGAGAAGTGGCTGGAAACTGTACGAGAAGACAGTAAAATAGAGAAGAGGCGGCGAGAAGAGCGGCCCCGTACAGCAGGCGGAAGTTGAAGTCTGATAGAGGGTTAAGAAGAAGAAGGACAGATAGCTCAGCTGGTAGAGCGAAGGACTGAAAATCCTTAGGTCGCCGGTTCGATCCCGGCTCTGTCCACTCCTCTAAGGCCACAAGTCTCAATGACTTGTGGCTTTTTTATTGCGCATTCCTGTTTCGCTTTACCTTCCGCGGGGGACAACAGGGGGACAATCGCAAGTTTGGTCCCCCGCGGGGGGACACAAGCCCCACCTGGCGGTCATCCGCTCCGACAGTTCAGGCTTTCCCCCGCCGCGCAGCGGCGGCCGGCCGCAGGCCGGGGCGTAGCGCTGCAGCCAGGGCGTGCCCGGCTCGGCTGGAGGGAAACCAAGCAAGCAAGTTAGCGCTGGGTAATTAAATATTAAATCGAGGATTATTGTTGAAATTGACGCAAGAGGTTATACAATAGGAACTTAGTGCGGGAGAGGTGTTGGTAGCACCCCTCCCGCGGAACCACCAGTTCAACGTTTCGAGGGTCCAACTGATGGCCACTTCCCAGGGTACGCGCGCGCCGCGGAAACGTCAATCGAAGAAGGGCCGCAGGCCGGGCGACATCCGCCAGGCGGCCGGGTTGCAAGGGCAACCACCGGCACCCCAACTGGAACCGACGCCAGCGCCGGCGACCACACCGCAGGCGCCGGCAACCCCACCTGCGAAAGCACAACACCCCCTCGCCCTGCACCCCCAAAAGGCCGGCCACTTCAAAACCTGGCTCATGACCGTGGAAACCGGTTGGCTCGTCTCCGGGATTCCGACCGATCTCGGCCGCATGCCCAACGCCTGGAAGTTGCAGCGCTACGACGGCCAGGCCACCCATCACGTCCATGAGTTCGAGTCCGCGGGCGGGCCGGTCATGATTTGCGATTGCGGCGAGGCGGTCATCAAGAGCGACGGGTTCAACTGCTCGCCCTGCGACCATGTGAAAATGCTGCACGCGCTCCGCCAACTGCTCGGCCACCAGGCGGAGGGCTGAGCCATGAAACTGCGACACGCAACCATCGTGCGGCGCTTGCCCAGCATTCTGCAGCGCGGCTTGCTGTGTTCCCGCAGCCGGGGCCGGCGGAAGGTCGTTTGGCTGCACACGCCGAACAAGACCGGCTGGGCGACGTTGCACACCGTCAAGCGCCACGGTGGACGCGTTGAGGCGGTCGTTGTGGTCGAGGTGAACGTGCCGCGCAGCTGGCTGCGACGGTCCCGCAAGGGGCTGTGGTATTGCATCCACGATGTGCCGGCCGACCGGGTTCGTCAGGTTCGGACGTTCGGCGAGATGGCGGCTTGACGACGGCCAGGGCGGGCGGCGCGAGCCCAGCGCGCCGCCCCGGGCCGGCCGAGCTGCGGACGGGCGCGCCCAGGTCGTTTTGGGACAAAACGACCGGCGACCCGGAGGGGACAGCAACCCGGCAGATGACGCAGGGTTTGGCATGGCATTTGCGCGACCCTTTCACCAACCTTCTCCTCTCCCAACCTCATCGGGAGCGTTGCGCAGCGCAGGTCCCCCAGGTTGATTCACGCAAACCTGTCAAGCCCCAGAAGGCCCAGCCCGGAACTGGAATTTTGGTTTTGGCCGTCCTTCGGTAGACCTGCAACCCGTCTGACGAGGCCAAAACCAAAATTCCGCATTCCCCGGGCTGGTCCCTCATGGGGGCTTGACGGGTTTGCAGCAATGCACCTGGGGGACCGGAGCGAAGCAACGCCTCAAGCAGTTTTTGCGGAGCGAAGCGGGAGCAAAGACCTCCTCAACACGCGGCCAGGGAAGGCCGCGCACAGCATGACGGGCCCACCCCAGGCCAAGGATGGCGAAAGAACAAACAGAATTCGACACGCAAAAGAGACTGCCCCCCGTTCAGTTTCGCACAAAGTTTAGCAGCAACGAGCTGATCGCCCCCCATTTTTGCTCGAAGTATCCTCTGTAGGCCGCTCGGTACGTCGAAATGACATGCGCAAACGGACGCCGCCATTGGTAAAATGACGGTCGTCACCATTGGGGAGCGTAGGGCATGGCGAAGACACGAAAGTGCAAAGTCGTGGTTGACGGGGCCTTCCAGGAGGCTACTTTCCACCAGTTCCAAAAACAGATCGTCCACGGGAGCGACAACGAGCCGCGAGAGCGTACGGTCGCCGTCGTGGAGTTGAGGAACGGCAAGTTGGTGAACTTCGAGCCGACCAATGTCCGGTTCCTGGACGAGCCTCCAGAGGATGACCACGAACACGAAGGCCAGAGCGTCGGGAGCGAGGTCATGACCGGCCGCGATCTACTTGTGAAGTTGGAGACGTTCAAGTCAATCCTGGTCGCACGGGCGCGGGGCGAAACGCCGCGCGACGACGAGTACACCGCGCTGCGCCGCGAACTGGTTGCCAACCCCGCGATCAAGCAGGCGCTGCCGTCATTCGTCATCTCCTGTCGCACGGTGCAGGAGTTCTGGAGCTTCATCCAGCCGAAGTTCTCGACGTACAAGGCGCGAACAGACTTCCTCCAGCTGGAGTTCGAGCCGATCCTGACCGCGCTGGAGAACGACACCACCCCCAATTTGGGGGTCGGCGACCTGTTCCGCCATCAGTTCCCAGCTGGGCTGCCGTTCGGGCTCACCAAGCCGCACGTCGTGTTGAAGCCGCAGAGCGGGACGCAGGTGTTCCAGTTCGAGGACGCGGCGGACGTCGGCGTGATCCGTAACGGCGCCTACCCGGGCCTCACCTTCGCCGGGCTGCAGGCGGCGGTAAGCGGCACGCCCGTTGCCCGCACGAAGCTGGACGAGAAGCTGGTCGCGCTCATCCAGACCGACTACGAGAAGACGTTCTTCCGCCAGTACGCCACGACCTACGCGATGATCACCACCGACGTGCCGGTGCTCGTACCGCAGGCTTGGATCCAGTGGCACTCGCTGAAGAAGGACGACCTCCGTGCCGCCGGCTCGTCGTACGCCGCGGATCTCTACCGGGTTGACTTCGTCGCATTCTGGAAGAACCGGCGCTTCGCCATCCTCATCGATGACATCAGCCATTACGCGGTTAAAGGGTCCGGCCGATGGGACGCCAACGAAACACAGTACTCCAACCGCCTCAAGGAAGATCGCAAACTCCGCAAGGAGGGCTGGGACGTGTTCAGGGTGAGCAACTGGGAGATCCGCAGCGGCGGCCTGCCTGAGATACTCGCCGACTTACGAGAGTTTCTCGGGTTCTAGCCACGCCCTCAGGATCGCAGACAGAACCGCGTCTTCGATGTATCATAGCGCTGGCGGGGATAGGGCGTCGGCCGAAACCCGGAAAGCCTTGCCGGTTTCCCCACACTTCTCCTGCAAGGCGGCCGAAAGGTATCGGTGCAATGTTGGAATATGACCGTCTTTCGGGTCGGATTCTATCCGCACTGACGGGCGAACTACTTCCGGACACATCTTGGCACGTTCCCGAGCGCAAAGAACAGCGCATTGCGATTGCGGTCTGTGACGCAACGGGCATGACGCCCGAACGCTGGGACCGCCTGACCAAAGACGAGAGGATACCGTGGCTGCACAAAACCTTGAAGGCCCTGGAGAAGCAACCCGCGCCCAATGCGTGGATCGAAGGCGATGACCTACCAGTCTATCGTCCGGAACCGGCCTGCGAACCACTCGCGGACGCTTCTCGCGTGGCTGGTCCAGCGGACCGCGCCGGGCGTTCGCAACTTGCTTCTCACCTCGTCGAATGTCAGCGCCGTCTAGCTGACTTTCGCACTCGACATGATTACATTGCCGTCAGGTGCGCTCTACTGCGGTTGGAAGGGGCCGGCGGGACGGTCCTTTACGACCATCCTTTCGCCCGCATCCTGACCAATCGTGCTTTTTTCGACCGTCTGTCGGTGAGCCACGGGGAGACGTTCAACATCGCGTTCTTTCCGTTGGTGGACAGCATCGAGGCGGAGCGGATACCCGCCGCGCTGGCCTCAGTTGAAACAATCACAGGCGAAATTCACCCCCTACTGGGGGAGCTACCCAAGCCGGTTCGCGAACGCTTGCGGCTGCCGGACAGCGATAACTGGTGGCGTAGCGTCTTCCATCTCGCCTGGCATTTCCCCCGGCCATTCCTGAAGGCCACTCGCCGCCGGTTACTGTCTAAGGACGGTGCGCCCGCCGGCATCAGCGATGAGACTTTCGTGCAGTTGCACGGGATGGGCGGACGAAGCGACTTGCTGCCCGGCTTGATTTACAGCGAGATGGCACACGACCTTTGTACGTGCTCAGAGGCCGCCGTGGCGGTCGTCCTCGACGCCTTGGAAAAGCACGCCCAAGCAGGCACCCCCGCCGGTTCGGAAGTACCAAGACTGTCGGCTGGGCAGCGACGGACCTTCGACCAGTTGCGGGCCGAGTTCGAGGCCGGAGCACAGATGCCGATGGCCTTTGAATGCAAGTTGCTCAAACTGGCCGACAGCTTCGAGTCCCCGCCGGCGATCGAATGGGTGGGCCTGGAGGTTGGTGGATGCGTCGAGCGCTTCCTGACCCTCTCGAAGCTAAACGACCAGCAGGAGATTATCCAGATTCGCGGTCCGGCGACGGAGTGGTTTTGCCAAGTTGCCGAACGGGCTGGGAACGCGCTGCCCCCCTGGATTCCGGATTTCCCCCTGCTGTTTGATGACCCTCAACTCGGGTTCGGCGGACCGCGTCCCGTGATGAACCGCGACGCCTGCGAACGCTGGATAGGCTTTGTTTTCGCCACAATCAAACAGCACGCCCCCGAATCCCTGCGCGTCACCTGGGGGACGCCAATGGGGCCGCTCTCCTACGGGTTCGCCACCCTCGAACGGAATCTGTGCGGCGCGTCCGTCCTTGCCATCGACCTGGCCCGGCTTACAACCGCAGCGGCAGAGACGGCGAAGCAGTTCCGAGAGAACTGCTCGCCGTTTACGGTTCCGTCGTTGGAAGAACAGGGATTCCAGTGGACCGAAGAGGTGCCCCCGCCTACACCGCCCGTAAACTATACGCTGGGTAAGTTGGTCGAGGGCCTACGGCTCTTCGCCGAAGATTACCAGCTTGTAGAAGAGCGAATCCGTGAAGAACACCCCATCACCGCAAAAGGATCCCGGTTTCGGCTCGGCGCGCACGTCAGCGGGGCGCGGGCCTGTCTGCTGGCCATCCCAGGTTTCGCTGAGTTGCGGGCGTGGGCGCGATCTGAGTGGGATGAAGAGATCAGTTTCGCGGTGAGCCGGCGTATCGTGGATGCGCTGGTTACGCGATCCAATGGCCGCCTGTCCGCTAATGCCGCCGAAGGCTTGAGCCTGGCGGAGGCTGTCGCCCGTCTATCCGCCCTGCCCAGAGAGTCTCTAGAGGAGGACGAAGTGGATTCGAGTAGTAACGAGTTGCCCGCGCCGGTCGATCGGGAAACCAGGCAGCGAGTCATCTACGAGTTGGAAAACTGGAAACGAATCCTATACGCCCCGCCGGCTGAAAAGCCGGCTCTCCAAAAGTACGTCGAGTTGACGAGCCGCATCATAGCCTGGCGTGGCCACCACGCCCCCCGGTTCGACGTAACTTCGTTGGATGAAGTGCGGGGAATACTGGTACGGCGTGCCACTGGTGAACAGACGCCAGAGGAAGAACTACGGACGGTGGGGGAGAGAGCAGCAAGGGCCTGCGACCGCATCAAGGACTGGCTCCAAACAGTCGAGGGCCTCCTGGAAGAAAAGACCGCTGGCTACAGGCCGAGTACCGAAATGAGCCGCATCGTCTTCGAGCTAAACAATCCTCCCAACGACTCGCCCGCGAAGCCGGGCGAGCTGGTAGAAGTACCCAACCCCTTTGACGAAGCTCGCCGGTCGTGGCTGCCGATTCTGAAGGAGCATATCAGCAAAGTTCCCGAGCTGACTGGGGACCTGACCGAGGAGAAGCTTCGGCAGTGTCTATGGCGGAGATTTAGGGTGCGGCCGACGCAGGATCTTGACGCTGAACAAATGGTGGAATTGTTTGAAGGCGAACAGACTGGCCAACCTGACGAGGGGCCGGCTCGAACAGCCCAGAGACTGGAACATCACCGGCTTGACGCCTTGTTGACGTCCCTGCTCTCTGCCTTCGACCGCAACTCGATGGAGCAGATGCTTCGCATGAAGATGAGCATCCGTCTCGAAGAAGAAGTCCCACATGGTGGATTTCGAGACCAGGTATTCTGGCTGATCGAGTGGGCAGAAGAAAACGGCCGGGTCGATGAACTGGCGCGCATGGCTCTCGAAACGAGGCCCCAAAGCGCAGAACTTCGGGCGTATGTCGAGGGCTTGCAGGACAGAGGCTGAAACGCCGACGTCGAAACACAGGGAGACGGTATGCATCTGCCAAGTACTCAATTCCAAGAATTGCACGATGCCATCCGTGACGCCTATACGGTGAATCGGTTGGAGCAGATGCTGTATACTCGGATGGGGAAGCGTTTGGACGAGATTTCCCTCGACACCGACTTCAAAACCGTCGTCTTCAAGTTACTGCGCGACGCCGAGATGAACGGCTACGTCCTGCCCTTGATCGTTGCGGCCAGGCAATCGAATCCCGGCAACGAGAAGCTGCAGGGGATCGCCCAGCAGTTCGGGTTGTCGGCGGCGTCCGCGGCGCTGGAGAAGAAGGTCCGGGCTGACCTCCCTTTTCTGGACATCGCCTTGTGGCGGCGTCGCCTGGGGGAGATCGAAACTCGTGTTTGCAAGGTGGAAGTCGGGACGGGATCAGGGACCGGTTTCCTCGTCGGGCCTGGCACCCTTATCACCAACTACCATGTCCTGAAGGGGGTGATCGAAGGAACGGTGAAGCCCGCCGATGTCGCCTTTCGTTTCGACTACAAGCGAAATGAAGACGGGAGCATGATCAACCTCGGCACGGTCTTTCGCATGCCCGCCAGCAACTGGTTGATTGATTCCAGTCCGTATAGTGATGTCGATCTGATGCCGGAACCGGGAGCCATGCTCCCTGGCCTGGACCAACTGGATTACGCTTTGGTCCGCGTCGAGGGAGCGCCGGGGGACCTCCCGGTCAACCACTCGAAGGCGGAACACGGCGCCCCCGTCCGGGGGTTTATCAAGGTTCCGGGTGCCGGGATCAAACTCGCCATCGACGCGCCGATATTCATCGTTCAGCACCCTGAGGGGGCCCAGTTGTCACTGGCACTGGACACGAAGGGAGTGACAGAGATAAACGCCAACAAAACCAGGGTTCACTATCGCACGAACACGGAGGGCGGCTCCTCCGGATCCCCCTGCTTCGACGTGAACTGGGATCTGGTGGCATTGCACCATAGCGGGGACCCGAAAGCCAACCCGCTGGCTCTGGCCCGCTGGAACCGCGGTATCCCCTTTGACCTTATCGTGCAACAGATCAGAGGTCGGGGGCAGGGGGCCGCGTTAGGGTAGCACCCGTTCGACCTTAGCCATTCCACAGCGGATGCGAGGCGCGGCTTGCGTTCCGATCTGTCTGTACTTTTGCCAAAATCGACCCGTGAACGGTCAAGCGGTTTCGGCTGGTCAGTGCCCAGAGCGACAGACTCCAAAAAGTTGCTGACGGCACGAATTGAGCCTGCGGAGTTACATCAGTCCGGTCATACTCTTTCTGCGCCCGGGCCAGGGCGAGAGTAGCCGCAACAGCAGCGCCAGCAACAGGGGCAGCGACCGCGGCGACGGCAGCGGCCGACGTCCCGACCTACGCGGTGCCCGTTCCCGCGACGCGACCGGACGCGCCGCGCCCGCCGCAGTCCGGCCCCGCTGGTGGCGGGCTCGGCCCGGCACCAGCAGCGCAGCGGGGGCCGGTCGCGGTGGGGTGGCGTCGGGAGGAGCGCAGCGGCCGGTCTGCTGAAGCGCCAGCTCAGCAGCCGGCCGCGGAGCGGGCCTGGGCGTTCGGGGCACACCGGGAAGCTGGGACGCGGCAGGACGCGCTACGCCCGCAGGATGCGGAGCAGGAACGCCGAGGTGCCGGGGCGTTTCACCCCGCCGTCAGCAAGAGCCTCCCCGGCGGTTGAGGGGGGCTGCCCGCCGAGGGCATCGTTCGCGCTGCACCGGCGGGGAAATCGCCGCCGCCACAGCTGCGAACACTGCACCGGGCAAGGGACAAAGGGACATGGCGGCACACCGGGCGGGGGCGGGGAGGGATGGCCGGGAGGAGCGCAGCGGCCCACGGCGAGCAATGCGGCGCGACGCCCCCTGGCAGTCCTCGGGCACGGCAAATGCGGCCAGGTGAGAAAAACGCGGCAAAACCGCCGGACCACGCAAAAACGCCTCTTTCCCCTCCAGTTTTTCTTCTGATTACTGTACGAATGTCTAAGTGTTCGGGCAGCGGTTTGCGGTCTGTGCGGGTTGTCCTGGGACAATTGCAGGCGTGTGAGAGTGGATCAACCTGGGCTGAAACCGCTGCTACAGCCTCCAAAGTGGGCCGTAGCAGCGGGAAATGATCGTCAGGCGGCCGGCCTCGGCTCGTCATCGTCGGCGGCGGTGCCGGCGATGTCCTGGCTCAAGGCGGCGTGCAACTTCTGGTTGACGCTGGCCAGGGCGGCGCTTACCGCATGACCTCCTTTGCCGCCCACGTGTTCGTGACCGGCAACCAGCTTGGACAGCTTGCCGAGGATGGAACGGGTGGCAGCGATCTGAGACGTAATCAAGGCTTTCACGGTCATCCTCCAAAAAGGGACAAAGGGACACAGGAGCGCCGGGTTTGGTCGTTCGTCGCTGGTCCCAGCGAAACCCGTCCCGGCGAAACCCCCAAAAAGCTCTGGAAAAGCGAGGGTTTCACCGGGAGGAGTTTCCCTGGGAGGGGTGGATCATTTGCAACCGCCGAGTTGGGCGGCCCCCTTTGCTGGTCGCGGGAATCTGTTCCCAGGTGGCCTTGCCAGCATCGACCAGCCCCTGCAGGGCCGCGTCGGCGAGTTCAGCGGTCGGGTATCGTTCTTTCTGAAGGCTCTGAAGTTCGGCCGCGCGGATGCCGCCCCCGCGCTTTTGGATGTACTCCTCCAGGGACCAGGGTTTCTTGGCGGCGGCCGGCTGGGCGAGGAGGGCGTACAATCGCCGGGCCTCGGCGGCGAACCAGCGGCAGAGGGTGATGCCGGCCTCCACGCTTTCCAGGCCGACCGGGACCAGGTCAGACTGGTTGCGGGCCACTTGCCCGGCGACGTGGTGGACCAAGGCCAGGCGGGCGGCGGCCCCCTCGAACTTGGCCAGGGCCGCTTGCATGGGGCCGTCGGCGTTGATCTGCTCCCCGGCCCATTCGTTGTAGAACCGGGCCCAACTCGCCTGGGCCTCGTCGTCCAGCAACAAGGCGTGGGGTTGGCTCCCCTCGGCGTTGGGGTCGAAGTCGAGGTCGAGGAGCCGTTCCAGGAGCTGCTTGAAAGCGTTGCGGACCTCGGGGGCCACCACTGCTTTCGACCATTGCTTGCGTTGCGGGGGCGGCATGGCCATAAGGAGCCGGGCCGGCAAACCGGCTTCCAGGTTCTCCGGGGTCAATGCCCGTTGCAGGGTGCCAGGCTGAATGGTCCCGGTGACCGACACCACGGCGCGGCGGACGCGGATGTGGGGAGGCTTCGCCGCCTTCCGGTCCACTTTGATGCCCCGGCCGCCGTGGATTTCGAGCCAGCTGTGCAGGTCGCTGCCACGGCTCCGGTAGCGCTGGAAAGAGTCGAACCAGGTGGCCAGTTCGTCGCGCGCCAGCAGGAGGCCGCGGGGGTTTTTCTGCAACAGGACCGCCACCTGTTCGATGGTGATGTCGCCCATGAGGACGCGCCGGGGGGCGGGCGGGTCGGTGTCGTCGTCCCCGGCCCGGCCGTGTTCCTGCTCGAATTGCTGGTACAAGGCGTCCTCGATCTCCGCCAGGCAGAGCAGCGACTGGTCGAGGGCCGGCGACTTGAGTTGGCCGCTATCAGCCACGGTCACCGCCCAGAGGATGGCCGGCTCCTGCCAACCTTCCTTGAGTTGGAGAACGCGCGTCGCCCCGATCGCCGAGGCGGTGACCGCCAGCATGGGGAGTGCCACCAGGGAGACGTCGCAGCCGAGCGCCCTGGCTGCCTGGACGGCAAAGGCGGCGAGGGGCTCGGGTAGGGCTTCGACGGGGAAGGGGCGATAGCCTGACGGCGCTGGAATCGGAATGCTGGTGATCGGCACGGCCCCGGTGTTGACCGGGCTGGCCTTGAATTGGGGCCGAGTGATTGCTTTACTGGACATGGCGAATCCTCAATATGGCCGGCTGGGCGAGTAACGGCGCTCCACCGGCCGTTTCATTTCACCCCTGCGGCGAACAGTTCACGGCTTCCCCCTGGCCGTCAGCCGGGGCGGCGGTATCCGGATCGGGTTTGGCTTCGATCGTGGAGCGCAGCACCAATGCCTCGACGGCCTTCCAGTTGATCCGGCGCGACCGGCCCAACTTCACGAAGGCCAGCTGGCCCCGGTCCATCATCAAATACAATTTGGCGACGGAAAGCCGCAGGTAGGCGGCCGCCTCTTTCACGGTGGCCAACCCACGTCCAACCATTTCCAGGGTTTCCACGGAATCTCCTTGTGTTTGTCAGAGTGCCCGGGTAGAATGGAGTCTATTAGAGTCACAAAAGACTCTAAAAGAATCTTGGCAGCTGATGGGAACTGTGACAAGCCTGGAAAGGCAAGACGACGAGAAAGGAAGGAGAGATGGGTAAGAAAAATCCGAAGGCAACGAAGGCGCGGAGCGGACAAATCACACTGCGGGTTTCCCCGGAACAGCATGGGGAGTTGGTCGCGATTGCGGATGGGCTGGGCCTCGATGTCAACGGGTTGCTCCGGCTGATGATCGGCAGGACCATTGAGCACTTCCGGCTGGAAGCGATGCTGTTGCAGGAACAAGGGCAAGAGAACCTGAACCTGCTCAACCTCTGGAAGCAAGATAATCCGGGCAAGCCGATTCGTGAGTTTTGGGACCACTACTGGACGTACTGGGCGGCCAAGCGCGGGAAACAGGCATGGGAGTCAGGCCGCGGCTTCAACTTTGAGACGGCCGAGCAGCTGGCCCGGCAAGCGGCCGGGGGAAAGGAAGGTGAATCATGAGCAACCGCAAGCGGCGTGGGCGCGGCGAGGGGAGCATTGAGGTGCGCCCCAACGGCAAGTTTCGGGCGGTCGTCAGTGCCGGGAAAGACCCGGTCACCGGGAAGCGCGTGAAGATCAAACGCGATTTCGACACCAAGAGCGAAGCGCTCGCTTTCCGGGACGAGGCGCTGCGCCAGCTCCGGGCCGGCGTGGCGCCGACCACGAACCGGGCCATCCTGTCGGACTGGCTCAAGCAATGGCTGGAGAAGGTCAAGCCGCAGCTGGCGACGCACAGTTACCTGGCCTACGAACGCGACGTGAACAAGGCGCTGATTCCGCACCTGGGCAACCGGCTGTTGCGCAACCTGAACGCGCTGCAGATCGAAGCGGCCTATGCCAAGATGCAGGAAGCGGGCATCTCGGCCAAGATGGTTCGCAAGGCCGCGGTGACGCTCGGCGTGGCGCTGCAGTACGCGGTGAAACACAAATACCTGGCGATGAACCCGGCCCGGATCGCGGACAAGCCCCGGGTGCAGCAACGGGCCTCCACCGAGTTGCGGGTACTCGACCCGGATCAGGTCCGGCGCTTTCTCGACGAAGCGGCCGCGGATCGGTTCCACGCGCTGTTTGTGCTCTGGCTGGACAGCGGCGCCCGCGAGGGCGAGTTGTTCGCGTTGCACTGGCCCGACATCGATTGGAACGGGTCGGCGATCACGATTACCAAGGCCCTTGAGGAAGCCAAGGGGCGGCACCAGCTGAAAGAGCTGAAGACGGAGAAAAGCCGCCGGCGGATCATCATTGGCGCATATGCGCTCGACGCGCTCGCCGAGCACCGCAAGCGGATGCTGGCGGAAGGGCGGGACGTGCGAACGGGGCTCGTCTTCTGTGACAGCCAGGGCGGCTTTCTCCGGTCCAGCAACTTCCAGCGGCGACACTTCGACCAGATTCTTGCGCGTGCCGGGTTGCCGGACATTCGGCCCTACGATCTGCGGCACACCTGCGCCAGCCTGCTGTTGCTGGCGGGCGAGGATACGAAGGTCGTGAGCGAGCGGTTGGGGCACTCGACCACGCGCCTCACGCAGGACACCTATCAGCACGTGCTGCCAGGGATGCAGGCGCGGGCGGCGGCGAAAATCAACGCGATTCTGCAAGGAGCGGGGGCCGCTGCGGGCAAGAAGGCCGAATGAGATCAGCACTCCCGGGGGACAACCGGGGGACTAACGGTCTGGAAAATGGTAAAAATGTGTAGATGATGCTGGAACAGTGATTGCTGCAAGTGTCACATTTGCAATGCGTTATAGAAAACCGTGGAAGGTGATAGAATGTTCAGGAAGGACTGAAAATCCTTAGGTCGCCGGTTCGATCCCGGCTCTGTCCACTTTGGAATGACACAAGTCAAATATTATCAATAGTTTATGATGATACCAATCGGTGTTAATTTGTTCATATTTTTACGGTGCCAGTATCCATTGATAGGATTCCGCCCAAAAATGGGCCTATGGTGATTCCCTGTAAGCGTTTTTTCCGCAAAAAGTCCCGCAATCCGCTCGGCCAATCCTCCGTAGATTCTTCGCTCACCGGCCAATCAGGACGCACCGTCCGAGGGTTAGCAGGTACTACACGCGTTTTTTCGGGCCGCTCGTCACGCTCAAGCCGAGGCGTTAGGTTTGAGAACCTGCATCGGCGTGTCGGCCCGCCGCAGGTTGAGCAGTCCGGCTGGCGCGCATCGGTGGTTAGGACCGGAGTGCGCAACGTTGTTGTGCTATCGATCAAGCCTTGGGGGGCAAGGAAAACCAACTTCCCAGGTTTCGCCGTGCGGCGCCGCGGCGCGCAGGGCGGCGCCACGTACGGGTGGTTCCGCGCGCCGGAGTTGGCGGTGACGAGTGAAGACTGGGAGTGTCAGGCGCTACCGTTGGGAAGCAAGGCCGTCAAGACCGCCAACTTTTTGCGCGAGCCCAGGCCTGGCGGCCTTGCCCCCCTCCCCGGACCCTGCCTGGCACGCCGGGGCGCTCCCCCAGGCCCTCCGGGGGCACCGCACCAGCACCCCGCCACCGCGGCTTCGGGCCAAGGTTCGTGGGCCAGGACGCGCCAGGAATCCTGGGCAGTGGTGGTTCGGGGCCTCCTTTGCAAGATTTAAAGCCTTTGATTGATGGCCGTGCGGCGAATAGCATAGCGCGGATGCCTCGTGAAAGCCGGAGGGCCCCGGTCGATGAACGACGTCACCCGCATCCTGTCGGCCATCGAGAACGGCGACTTGCACGACGCCGACCAACTGCTCCCGCTCGTCTACGACGAGCTGCGCCGGCTGGCGGCGCACCGGTTGGCCCAGGAGAAGCCCGGCCAGACCCTGCAGCCCACGGCACTGGTTCACGAGGCGTACCTGCGCCTGGTGGATGTGGAGCAGGCCCAGCACTTCAACAGCCGCGGCCACTTCTTCGCCGCCGCCGCGGAGGCCATGCGCCGCATCCTCGTCGAACAGGCCCGCCGCAAGGGCCGGCACAAGCACGGCGGCGGACGGCAGCGCGTCCCCCTGGAACCCGCCCAGCCGGCCCAACGCGACGAGGCCGCCGAACTCCTCGCCATCCATGACGCCCTGGACAAACTCGCCGCCGAGGACCCGCAGGCCGCGCAACTCGTCCAGTTGCGCTACTTCGCCGGCCTCTCCGTCGAGGAAGCGGCCGAGAGCCTGGGCCTGCCCCGTTCCACCGCTTACGTCCACTGGTCCTACGCCCGGGCCAGCCTGCGCGTCTTGCTCGACAACGACCCGGACGGACTCCCCTCCTGAGATTTTTTGGACAATTCGGCGCCAGTAGTCGCACTGTGAGGTGACGCCCCGGAGGTAATTCCGCCATGAATGCCGATCAGGTCCGTGCGATCTTCATCGAACTGGTGGCCCAGGTGCCCCCCGAGCAGTGGGACGCGCGCCTCGCCGAACTCGCAGGGGACGACGAGGAGGTGCGCGGCAAGGTGGCGGCGCTGCTGGCGGCGCACCGTAAGGCCGACAGCTTCCTCGAACGGCCCGCGGCTCCCCTCGCCGGCACCGTTGATGAACCCCCGGCCGCCGCCGTGCCCCCCGCCAGGGGCGCCGCCCCGGAGGAAACCCCCGGGACCGTGCTGGCCGGCCGCTACAAGCTGGTGGAGGCCATCGGCGAGGGCGGCATGGGGACCGTCTGGATGGCCCAGCAGACCGCGCCGGTCAAGCGTTTGGTGGCGGTTAAGCTCATCAAGGCGGGGATGGACAGCAAGCAGGTGCTGGCCCGCTTCGCGGCGGAGCGGCAGGCGCTGGCGCTGATGGACCACCCCAACATCGCCCGGGTTTTCGACGCCGGCACCACCGAGAGCGGCCGGCCGTACTTCGTCATGGAACTGGTCAAGGGCGTGCCGCTCACCGCCTACTGCGACCAGCAGCGCCTGACGCCGCGGCAGCGCCTGGAGTTGTTCGTGCCGGTGTGCCAGGCCATCCAGCACGCGCACCAGAAGGGCGTCATCCACCGCGACATCAAACCCAGCAATGTGCTGGTGGCGCTGTACGACGGCAAGCCGGTGCCCAAGGTGATCGATTTCGGCATCGCCAAGGCGACCGGGCCGCAGTTGACCGACCACACGCTGGTCACCGGCTTCGGCGCCATGGTCGGCACGCTGGAGTACATGAGCCCCGAGCAGGCCGAGCGCAACCAGCTGGACATCGACACGCGCAGCGACGTCTACGCGCTCGGCGTGCTGCTGTACGAGTTGCTGACGGGCACGACGCCGCTGCACCGTAAGCGCCTGAAGCAGGCGGCGGTGCTGGAACTGCTGCGCATCATCCGCGAGGAGGAACCCCAGCGGCCGAGCACGCGGTTGAGTGAGTCGAAGGAGTCGCTGCCGTCGATCTCGGCGCAGCGGCAGATGGAGCCTGCGAAGCTAACGCGGTTGGTGCGCGGCGAGCTGGACTGGATCGTGATGAAGGCGCTGGACAAGGACCGCAACCGCCGCTACGAGACGGCCAACGGCTTCGCGCTGGAGGTGCAGCGCTACCTCAGCGACGAGCCGGTGCTGGCCTGCCCGCCGTCGGTGGGCTACCGCTTCCGCAAGTTTGCGCGGCGGAACAAGGGTAGTCTCGCGGTGGCCGCCGGGTTGTGCCTGGCCGTGACGGTGGCGCTGGTCGCCTCGGTGGTCGCGTTCTTCCTGGTGAGCGACTCGCGGGACCAAGAGCGGGAGCAACGCCTCAAGGCGGTCGAACTGGCCGAGCAAAAGAACCTGCTGGCCATCAAGGAAGAAGGGGCCAGAAAGGAGTCCGACCAGCGCCGCATCCTGGCGGAAAAACTGGCCGAGGCCAACAAAATGCTCGCCAAGGAGGAGGCGAATGCCCGCGCGGACGCCGACAAGCGCCGCCGGGAAGCCGAAGCCGCCGAAAAACAACGGGCCAAACAACTGCTGCGCGCCGAAAGCCTCCTGAACATCGTCCACGTTACTCAAGCCAACGACTACCTCCAGAAATTTGACCTCGTCGGCTGCCGCCTGGCCCTGGACGAGACGCGCTGGGATTTGCGTGGCCCGGAATATGGCTACCTCGTCAAGCAACTGGACAAAAAAGCGCGAACCTTGTTCGGCCACACGGGCGCGGTCAATTGCCTGGCGTTAGCGGCGGACGGCAAGCGCCTGTTCTCGGGTGGCGGTTCCAAGGACGGCACCATCAAGGTGTGGGACGTGGAGACGGGCAAGGAAACCCTGACCATGCTCGGCCACACGGACGGGGTCTTTAGCTTGGCGTTGTCGGCGGACGGCAAGCACCTGTTCTCGGGCGGAGGTGATAAGACCATCAAGGTGTGGGACCTGGAGTCGGGCAAGGAAACCCTCACCCTGAACGGCCACACGGGCTCGGTCTTGAGCCTGGCGTTAGCAGCGAACGGCAAGCGCCTGTTCTCGGGCGGCGGCGACAGGACCATCAAGGTGTGGGACCTGGAGTCGGGCAAGGAAACCCTCACCCTCCGCGGCCACCCGGGTCCGGTCTTTATCCTGGCGTTAGCGGCGGATGGCAAGCGCCTGTTCTCGAGTGGCTACGACAGCAGCAGCACCGTCAAGGTGTGGGATCTGGAGGCGGGTAAGGAAATCCTCACCCTGCGCGGCCATAGGGGCACGGTCAGGAGCCTGGCGTTGTCGGCAGACGGCAAACGCCTGTTCACCGGGAGTGCGTCCGTTCAAACTCCCGGGGAGATCAAGGTGTGGGACCTGGAGGCGGGCAAGGAAACCCTCACCCTCCGCGGCCACACGGAGTGGGTCACTTGCCTGGCGTTGTCGGCGGACAGCAAGCGCCTGTTCTCGGGCGGTGGCCTCCAGGACGGCACCATCAAGGTGTGGGACCTGGAGACGGGCAAGGAAACCCTGACCATGCTCGGCCACACGGACGGGGTCTTTAGCTTGGCGGTGTCGGCGGACGGCAAGCGCCTGTTCTCGGGCGGAGGTGATAAGACCATCAAGGTGTGGGACCTGGAGGCGGGCAAGGAAGCCCGCACCCTCCGCGGCCACACGGGCACGGTCAGGAGCCTGGCGTTAGCTGCGGACGGTAAACGACTGTTCTCGTACGGGGTCGGCTTTCAGCACGACACCATCCAGGTGTGGGACCTGGAGGCGGGCAAGGTAGCCCTGACCCTGAACACGGCCCCCAAATTGTCAGGGGCACTTGCCTGGCGTTGTCGGCGGACGGCAAGCGGCTGTTCTCCGACATCGGCGGCCACAGCATCAAGGTGTGGGACCTGGAGGCGGGCAAGGGACCCCGCACCCTGCGCGGCCACACGAAAGGGGTCACATGCTTGGCGTTGTCGGCGGACGGCAAGCGCCTGGTCTCGGGCGGCGGCGACAGGACCTTCAAGGTGTGGGACCTGGAGGCGGACAAGGAAACCCTCACCCTGCGCGGCCACACGTTCGGGGTCACTCGCCTGGCGTTGTCGGCGGACGGCAAGCGACTGGTCTCGGGCGGCGGCGACAACACCATCAAGGTGTGGGACTTGGAGGCGGGCAAGGAAACCCTCACCCTTCGCGGCCACACGGGCCCGGTCAGGTGCCTGGCGTTAGCGGCGGACGGCAAGAGGCTGTTCTCGGGTGGCCAGGATAATACCATCCGGGTGTGGGACCTGGAGGCGGGCAAGGAAGAATGCACGCTCCGCGGCCACACGGGCGAGGTCTTTAGCCTGGCGTTGTCGGCAGACGGCAAGCGGTTGTTCTCGGGCAGCAACGACAAGACCATCAAGTTGTGGGATCTGGAGGCGGGCAAGGAAGCCCTCACCCTGACCGGCCACACGGGCGCGGTCAGGAGCCTGGCGTTAGCTGCGGACGGTAAACGACTGTTCTCGGGTGGCGGCCCCATCGGTAACGGCCCCATCGACGGCACCATCAAGGTGTGGGACCTGGACCCGGGCAAGGAAGCCCTCGCCCTCCGCGGCCAAACGGGCGGAGTCTGCGACCTGGCGGTGTCGGCAGACGGCAAGCGGTTGTTCTCGGGCGGCGGCGACGACACGATCAAGGTGTGGGACCTGGAGGCGGGTAGGGAAGCCCTCACCCTGCGCGGCCACACGGGCCGGGTCAGGAGCCTGGCATTGTCGCCGGACGGCAAGCGGCTGTTCTCGGGGGGCGGGGGCCTTGGCAAGCCCGCCGAGATCAAGGTGTGGGACCTGGAAGTGGGCAAGGACACCCGCACCCTCCGCGGCCACACGGGCGAGGTCAACAGCCTGGCGGTGTCGGCCGACGGCAAGCGGCTGTTCTCCGCCAGCGACGACAAGACCATCAAGGTGTGGGACCCGGAGACGGGCAAGGAAGAACGCCCCCTGACCGGCCACACGGGCGGGGTCTGGTGCCTGACGGTGTCGGCCGATGGCAAGCGGCTATTCTCGGGTAGCAAGGACAAGACCATCAAGGTGTGGGACCTGGAGGCAGGCAAGGTAATCCGCACCCTAACCGGCCACGCGGGCGGGGTCAGGAGCCTGGCGCTGTCGGCCGACGGTAAACGGCTGTTCTCGGGCAGCGACGACAAGACCATCAAGGTGTGGGACATGGAGGGGGGCAAGGAACCGCTGACCCTGCGCGGCCACACGGACGGGGTCAATCGCCTGGCGTTGTCGGCGGACGGCAAGCGGCTGTTCTCGGGCGGCGACAGCACCATCAGGGTGTGGGACCTGGAGACGGGCAAGGAAGCCCTGACCCTGCGCGGCCACACGGACAGGGTCTGGAGTCTGGCGCTGTCGGCCGACGGGAAACGGCTGTTCTCGGGCGGCGGCCCCAACGACAACACCATCAAGGTGTGGGATTTAAAGCAGTGGGTCCCCTGAAAACCTGGAAAGTCCGCGACATTCGGGAGGCGGCTTGATGACCAGGCCCGTGGGGCCGACTCCAGGCCATCCCGGCGGAGACCACGCGGCGATGAACAGGCACCCCAACTCGATCGCCCGCAGCCTCGGCCCGCTCGTCGAGCAGGTGCTCGCGCGTGCAAGCCGCCCGCCCGTCCGCCGCCGCCAGCGTCAACGCGCTCCAGGTAGAGCGAGTCTGCACGGCTTCAATCGTGGCGCGGCCGCGGCCGTCGATCATTTCATCGCCAGCCAGTTGAGCCTGCTCGATGAGTTCGACCAAGGGGAGGAGATGCTGGCCTTCCTTTTTGAGAACTGGGGCGAGGGCCTGACTGTTCGAGCGATCGGAACCCTCGTACTCTACCAGTGTGTCGGCTCCTTTCGTGAGACGTCGGCATCCGCCTGATGGTTCCGTTAGGCCGATCGGAGCCGTCGCTCTTCATGGAACCATGAGATGGGGAAGGGACACTCTCGTCCCGTGAATTTCCAAGAGACGACCATGAATCGTTCATCCCGGCAGTTTCGAACCGCCCTGCTCGCTTTCGCATTCCTGGCTCTCTCAGCCACGGCAATCGCTGAGGATGGGCAGAAACCGGCACAACCCGCCAACGACCAGGAGGGGAGACTCAAGCCCGTGAAGGTGTTCATCCTGGCCGGGCAGTCGAACATGGAAGGGCAAGGGTTCATCAAGGCCGACCCGCGGCGCAACGGCGGCAAGGGGAGTCTGGAGTTCCTCGTCAAGGATTCAGCCACGGCGGACAAGTTCAAGCACCTCGTGGATAGGGACGGCAAGTGGGTCGTGCGCGACGATGTCTGGATTCACTATCTGGGCCGTAAGGGCAAGCTCACGGTGGGCTACGGGGCCAAGGAAGACCGGATCGGGCCGGAACTCGGGTTCGGCCACGTGATCGGTGACGCCTTTGAGGAACCCGTTCTGCTCATCAAGCTCGCCTGGGGCGGGAAGAGCCTCGCCAGGGACTTCCGCCCGCCGAATTCGGGCGGCGAGGTCGGGCCGTACTACAAGGAGATCGTCGAGAGGACGAAGGCCGTGTTGAAAGACCTGAAGAAGGAGTTCCCGGGGTTCGGCGAACGCGGGTACGAGCTGGCCGGGTTCGGCTGGCACCAGGGGTGGAACGACCGCATCAACCAAGCGTTCAACGACGAGTACGAGAAGAACCTGGCCAACTTCATCCGCGACCTCCGCAAGGACCTCGGGGTGAAGAACCTCCCCTTCGTGATCGCAGAGACCGGGATGAGCGGTCCGGAGGAGAAACACCCCCGGGCGTTGTCCCTGATGAAAGCCCAGGCGGCGGTGGCCGAGTACGAGGAATTTAAGGGGAACGTGGCGTTCGTCGGGACGAAGGCCTTCTGGCGGGACAAGAGCGTGTCGCCGACCGGTCAAGCGTACCACTGGAACACCAACGCCGAGACCTACTACCTCATTGGCGAGGCGATGGGCATTGCCATGAAGAAGCTGTGCGTCGCGAAGCCTCCAGCCAAGTGAGTTGAATTGTTGCTCCAACCCCCGGAGGCTTCCAATGCCGCGTGCGTTCTGCCGCTCTTGCGTGGCTGTTTGCTTCACCTTCGTCATTTTCTTCAAGCCGTCTTGCGTCTTTGCACAAGATGGGCCCGTCGTGAAGGCGGAGATGTCGGGTTACCTGCTCGTTCCGCACGGCAAGGTGTCTGAGAAGTACAACGCCGGGTTCTCCATGTACGTGGCGGCCTGGCCGCTGCTGAAGAAGTACCCGGGGCAGCAGTTCCAAAGCGGCCTGTTTGGCACGTGGATGTTCGCCCAGTTCGACGGACCGGCGCCGAAGGATCACTACTCCGACATTGAAGGTGGGCTCGGCTGGTGGCGGGACACGCGGTTCGCCACCGAGACGCCGAAGTTCATCATGGGCGGCGTGGCCCTGAACTTCAACGAGTGGGCGAACGGCCCTGGCGCCGGCAAGGGTCGAAATTGGAAGAAACCCGCGGGCCACTACGCCGTGGCCCAACTCAGCCCGTGGGTAATCTGGCCCCCGGACGGCCTCAACCTGAAGCAAGGGACGTCCGGGGAACTCTTCGGTTACGGCTACCTGCCCCTGCCGCTGACGCCACCCAAGAAGACCACCGCGGGAAAGAACGTGCCGACCGGGAACCACTGCTGGACCCTGTTCCTGAACACCGGCAACTTCAAAGGGCCGGTCGCGTTCTTCTTGCCGTATTTCTGGTCGCGTCCCTCCGTCGAGAACCCGAGCCTGGCGGGTTTGTTTCTCGACACCCGGCCGTCCGAGCCGAACAAGGCGGTCCAGATGGAGACCCAGCACATCCCCGCGTACCTGTCCAGGGACGTGAAGGGAGTCACCTACGCCCGCATCGCTCCCACCTTGTTCCCCGGGAAACCGGACGGTGATGCGGTGTTGATTCACCGCATCACCGCGTACAGCAAGGCCGCCCTGTGGGACCGCGTCCAGGCGTGGTTCGACGGCGGGCCGGCGGCGTCTGGCGAGATCGACCCCAAGGCCGCCACCGTGCACAAATTCGACAGCAAGGGCGGAGCGACGTGGCGAATCTATCCCCTCAACGCTCCCAAGAACAAGAAGGTGCCGCTCGCCTGGAACTCGTTCGCCACCCCCGTCGCCATCGATGACTTCTCTTACGGATATCGCTGGGCCAAAGACGCAGTGACGAGCGCGGACGCGAAGGACGGGGCGCTCGTCACCCTGCCCGAGTTCTACCGCTTGGAGAAGAATCAGAAGGGCAAGGAGCAATGGGCGGTGGTCAGCCCCAAGGACGTGCCGGCCGAGACCGGTTTGGCCAAGGTGGAATTCCCTCGACGGCGTGATGCCACGCCTGAACCCTACGTCACGCCCGACGAAGCGGATAGTTGCTGGAAGAAACCGGGGCCGGCGGCGGGACCGTTCGAGGCGAAACTGGGGGACGGCAGCGTGGTCACATATTACTGGTACCGGTTTGCCGACCAGCCCGCCTTGCTGAACGCCGACCTGACCGCGGACGAGCGGGAGAACCTCCAGAAACGGGTGGAGATGCTGCACAAGAAGTGGACCAAGGACCGCGAGTACCTTCCCCCTCCGACGGTCGGCAAGCTCGCCGATCTCGACCCGGCGCTGATCGTGACTCCTCCGAAGGGCATGGAGATCGGCTACGTGCCCATTGTGACACGACAAGCCGCGAAACAGAAGAAGTAAGATCCCCCCAGCGTTGTGAGGGCACCCCTGACGATCCACCTCGCGACGAAGCGGACTGCGAAGAGTTCGGCTGTCCCTGGGACTGGAAAATGAGACAGGCACGTTTTTCAGCGCAATGAGGTCCGAAATAAATGTGCCTGTCCCTTTTCCCGTTTCTCGCGTCCGACACACGCCACACCGGTCACGCCAGGCTCAGCGCCAGGATTTCCACGTTGCCGTTACCGGGCAACCGGATGCTCTGCACGGTTTTGCCCGCGAGCAAGCTCAGGCTGTAGCCGTACACGTGGAACGTGTGGCTGTCCCGGCCGCCGCTGGCCAGGTCGCGGTAGGCCAGGTCCACGGCGTCGGACTCGCCGGCGTAGTGCTGCGGCGTGTACCAGTCACTGATGCTTTGCGTGAACGTCTGCGTGCTGCCGTCGGTGTAGGTCACCACGAACGTCTGGTTCGGCTGGTTGCCGTTCACGGCGGTCGCCAGGAAGTTCAGCGTCGTGTAACTCCCTACGGGCAGGCTGATCGTCTGGCCGGCCGCGGCGATGACGTTGTTGCCGCCGGCCGCGCCCAGGGTGAACTGGGTGCCGTTCCACGTCTGGCTGGTCCCCAGCAGGTTCGCCGAGAGCGCGGCGCCGCCGCCGTCCAGGCCGCCCGTGAAGGTGCTGCCGTCATTGACGATGCCGACCCGGTTGAAGGCGCCGGCCAGGGACACCGAGCGCCCGCCCGCCGGCGAGACCGGGTCCACGAAGTTGTCGAAGCGGACGTGGCCGGTGAAGCTCGCGGGCGTCGCGGTGCGGAAGCCCGGCTTCACCGCCGACGCCGTGCCCAGTGTCGTCAGGCCCGTGATCGAGTACGACACGGGCGCCAGCACGGTCGTCCCGGTGCCGACTCCCGTCGGGCCGTAATCGACCAGCGAGAACGTGCCCGAGAAGCTGCCCGATGCCGTCTCCTTCGTGGTGAAGATCAGGTCGAGCCAGTCGCCGGCGGTGATGGTGCCAGTCGGCCGGGTGTTGTTGGTCGAGGTGGCGGGCGAGGCGCCGTTGTCGTACTGGAACTCGACGGTGTTGTTGCCGAGGATGTGCGCGGAGATGAACGAGAAGCCGGCGTTGAAGCCCGTGGACGTCGGCGCCAGGAAGCCGACCTGCAACGGCTTGTCGCCGCTGCCCAGGCCCGAGACGGCCGTCACGTACTCCGAGAGGGTGTGGATCTGGCTGTCGGACAGGTTCACCGTTGAGGGGGTGTAGATCGCCGTGGCGTCGATGGCGACGCTGCCGCTGGACTGCACGCCGCCGCCCGCCGCGGGGCCCGGCTGGTCCTGCACGCCGAACGCCGCGCCCCACGACAGGCTCGTGTTGTTGGCGCCGCCGTTGTTATACAACGTGAAGTTCGACGTGAAGGTACTCGCCCCGGCGTTGAAGTTGATGTTGACCCCCGTGACGGCCGTGATCGTGAACGAACTGGATGTGGCGCCGGTCAAGGTACCGTCGCTGGCGGCCAGGGTATAGGTGCCGGCCGTGTTGATGGCGAGGTTGCCGAACGTGGCGACGCCGTTGACGGCGGCCGCGCTCACGGTGCTGGAACCGCCGGCGAAGGTGCCGCTGCTGAGCGTCAATGTCACGGTAGAAGTGTTGCCGGGGACCGTGTTGCCGTTGGCGTCCTGCACCGCGACCGTCACCGCGGGGGTGATGGTGGCGCCGGCAGTCGCGTTGCTCGGCTGCTGGGCGAACGCCAGCCTGGCCGCGGCGCCGGCGGTGATTGCGAACGAAGTGGAGGTGACGCCGGTCAGCGTGCCGTCACTGGCGGTCAGCGTGTAACTGCCGGCGGCGTTGATGACGAGACTGCTGAAGGTGGCGACGCCATTGACCGCGGCCGCGCTCACGGTGCTGGAGCCGCCGGCGAAGGTGCCGCCGCTGAGTGTCAGCGTCACGGTGGACGTGTTGCCGGTGACGGTGTTGCCGAGGGCGTCCTGCACCGCCACCGTCACGGCGGGACTGATCGCCATGCCGGCGGCGGTGTTCGTCGGCTGCTGGGCGAACGCCAGCTTGGCCGCGGCGGCGGGGTTGATCGTGAACGGGCCGTAGCCCGGATCGAGGTTGGGGTTGGTGTCCGTGGCCCGCAGGATGTAGCTGCCGGCGGCGTTGATGACCAGGTTGCTGAAAGTGGCCATGCCGTCCACAGCCTGGGCGCTGACGGTGGTGCTGCCGTTGGCGAAGGTGCCGTGGCTGAGCCCCGCCGTGACGGTGGACGTGTCGCCGACGAGGATGTTGGAGTTGATGTCCTCGACGGCGGCGACAAAGGCGCCCAGGGGCACCCCGGCCGTGCCGCTGCTGGGCTGTTGCAGGTACGCCAGCTTCGCGGCCGTGGAATCGACCAGGAAATTGTCGAACGCCAGGGTGCCGGTGCCGCCGCTGTTGGAGGTGCGGAAGCCCGCGTACATGGTGGCGGCGGTGCCCACGGTGGTCAGGCCGGTCACGGTGTAGGCCACCGGCGCCAGCACCAGTGTCGGCGCGGCGGTGCCGGTCGGGCCGTAGTCGAGCAACGAGAACGTGCCGTGGAAACTGCCCGAGGCAGTTTCCTGTGTGGTGAAGACCAGCTGCAGCCAGTCGCCGGTGGTGATGGTGCCCGTCGGCGTGGTGGTGTCGAGGGCGACGGCACTGGTGCCGGCTCCGTTGCCGGACTGGAACTCCACCTGGTGGTTGCCGTAGACGCGGGCCGAGATGAACGAGAAACCCGCGTTGAACCCGGCCGTCCGCGAGGTCAGGAAGCCGATCTGCAGGGTGCGGTCGCCGGCGGGGCGAACCGGGGCGGTCACAAATTCCGAGACCGTGTGAACGGCCCCGTCCGAGAGGTTGAAGGTGGTCGGCGTGTAGACGGCCGTCTCGTCGGTGGCGGTGCCGATGATGCCGCCGCCAGCCGCGCTGCCGGCCTGGTCGTCGATGCCGGCGGTGGCGCTCCAGGTAAGGGCGGTGCCGCCTGCCACGCCGGCGAGGTTGGTGGCGAACGGTGTCGTGAAACTGCTCGCGCCGCTGTTGAAGTTGACGAAGGCGGTCGCCCCGATGGTGAACGTGTTGGACACGACGGCGGCGAGGGTGCCGTCGGAGGCGGTCAGGGTGTAGGTGCCGTTGTTGGCGACGGCCAAGGTCCTGAAGGTGGCCACGCCGGCCACGGCCTGGACGCTGACGGTGTTGCCGCCGCCGGTGAAGATGCCGCCGCTGCTGAGCGTCAACGTCACCGTGGACGTGTCGCCCGGCAGCACACTACCGGCGGCGTCCTCGACCGCCACGCGGACGGCCGGGCTGATGACGGTGCCGCTCGACGTGCCGCTCGGCTGCTGCAGCACGGCGAGTTTTGCCGCGGGGCCGTAATCGACGTTGATGTAGGCGGTGACGCCGGTGACGTTGTAGTCCGTGGTGTCGGTCGGCGTGAAGACGACGCCGAGGGGCTGGTGCTGTCCGGGAGCGAGCACGGTCCCGGCGGCCGGGTTGTAGGTGAAGGTGCCGGGCACGTTCGCGGTGGCGTCGAGCTGGGTCACGCTCAGAGGGGTGCCGTCGGTGATGTCGGCGGGGTTGGCCCAGGTGATGACGGGCGTGGCCGGGTCCACGTCCACGTCGGACTGGGCCGTCACGGTGTTGTAGTCGGCGGTGTCGGTCGGCGTGAACGTGACACTCAGGGGGAAGTTCTGGCCGGTGGGCGGGATGGTGCCGGCTCCCGGAGTGTAGACGAAGCTGCCGGGGATGGTGACGCCGTTGACCGTGGCGGTGGCGTTGAGCTGGGCCGGCCCCAGGGCTTGACCGTAGGTCATGTCGGTGTCGGGACCGGTCCAGGTGATGACGGGCGTGGCCTTGACCACATTGACGAGCACCGTGGCGTTGGCCGTGGCGTAGTCAGCCGAGTCCGTCGGCGTGAACGTGACCGTGAGCGGCTGGTTCTGCCCCACGGGCAGGACGGTCCCGGCCGGCGGCGAATAGCTGAAGGTGCCGGCGAAACCCGCGTAATTGCTCACGAAGGCGTCGAGTTCAGTGCCGTCCAGGGCGGTGCCGTAGGTCAGGTTGGCGGGCGTGGCCCAGGCCAGGGTGGGCGTCGCCGGGCCGACGACGAAATCGTCGATGGAGACGGTGCCGCTAACGACCTTGACCACGATGGTGTGGCTGCCCGCCGTCAGCAGCGGACTGGTGTAGACCGGGGCGATGACCGACGTGGCAGCCGTGAGGTTGACCTGTGTCGGCGAGTTGCCGTCGATGAAGACCTGGGCGGCGCCGCCGGTCGGCGTCAGGGCGGCGTAGAGGGTGATGAGGGTGCCGGTGAACGTGACCGTGGCGGTGTCGCCGCCAGTGCTGTCGCTGGTGATGGTGCCGCCGTTGTTGTTCGGCAGGCTCGTCGGCGTCTGCACCCAGTTCGTGGTCGGGTTGGAGTAAACGACCTGCGGGATGCTGCCGGTGTTGTTGGCGTTGTTGTCGTCGATGACGGTCAGCGTGTGGGTGCCGATGGTGAACGCAAACGACGTGGCGGCGGTCAGGCCCGGGTCGGTGGCGGTGAGGGTGTAGGTACCCGGCGCGGTGATGACGAGGTTGTTGAAGCTGGCGACGCCGTTCACGGCCGCGGCGGTGGCGGTGGTGCCGCCGCCGAAGAAGGTGCCGCCGCTCAGCGTCAGCGTCACGGTGTCAGTGTTGCCCGTGGCGACGTTGCCGAAGCCGTCCTCCAGGGCCACGGCCACCGAGGGATTGACCGCCTCACCGGCATAGGTGTTGTTCGGCTGCTGCGTGAAGACGAGCTGCGTGGCCTGGGCGACGACGTTGAACGGGTTGGACTGCACCGCGGGCAGCACGCCGTCGGTGGCGGTCAGGTTGTAGCTGCCGGTGACGTTGAGGACGAGGTTGCTAAACGTGGCCACGCCGTTGACGGCCTGGGCGCTGACGGTGGTGCTGCCGTTGGCGAAGGCGCCGTGGCTGAGCGTGAGCGTCACCAGGGAATTGTCGGTGGTGATGACGTTGCCCGCGGAATTCTCGACGGCGGCGGTGACGGCGGGACGGACCGCGACGCCGGCGACGGTCTGTGTCGGCTGCTGGGTGAAGGCGAGCCGGGTGCTGGCGGCGATGGTGAAGGGACTGGACGTGGCACTCGTTAGCAGGCCGTCCGTGGCAGTCAGCGTGTAGGTGCCGGCGGCGCTGATGAGCAGGTTGCTGAACGTGGCGACGCCGCTGGTCATCTGGGCGGTCACGGTAGTGCCGCCGCCGACGAAGGCGCCGCCGCTCAGCGTCAGCGTCACGGTGGAGGAACTGTCGGCGGTGAAGATGTTGTTGAACTGGTCCTCGGCCGAGACCATGATCGGCGGACTCAGGGCGATGCCGGCGCTGCCGGTCGCCGGGGGCTGAGTGGTGAACACCAGCTTCGTCTCCGCCGCGGGCGGGATCGGCGTGCTGCGGCTGCCGCTCGTGTGGTCGCCGGCGGCATCGGTGATGCTCACGGTGTTGGTGACGCTGGTCGTGCCGACGGGAATGCTGGCGTTGAGATCGACGGAGAAGACCACCGACCCCGTGACGCCGGCGCCGAGACTGCCCACCGTGAAGGTGTAGGTCGAGCCGGCGCCGCCGCTGCCCGAGGTCAGCGTCCAGCCCGACGTGCTGTCGGCCAGGTCGGCGGTGGTGTTGGCCGGCACCGTCTCGGTCAGCACCACACCGGTCGCGGCCGTGCCGAGACTGTTCACGATGCTGCCGGCGTCGTTGTAGTTGATGGTGTAGGGGATGGTGCTCTGGGCCGTGGGGAGGATGTTGCCGTCGGTCAGCGACACGCCGAGCTGCGCGGCCGAGCCCGTCGTCGGCGTGATTTCCAAGCGGTCAATGGAGATGGTGTTGCTGGCGGCGTTGTTCAGGATCTCGAAGGTGTGCGTGCCGGCTCCGAGTCCCGAGACGGTGTAGACGAGCACGTCGCCGGCGCCCATGCCGTTGGGCGAGCTGTTGGCCGGTGACAGCAACACCGACTGCGTGCTGCCGCCATCGACGGAGAAGGTCGCCGTGCCGTAGCCGCTCACCTCGTTGGCGTACACCTTGATCTGCGAACCGGTGAACGTGAGCGTGGCGTAGTCGCCCTGCACGTTGTCCGTGCTGACCGTGCCGTCGAAGGTGCCCATCGTGGAACTGCCGGTGATGTGCGTCCAGCCGGTGCCGACGTAGTTGAACTGGTTCATGCCGGTGCCGGTGACGGCATCATCGACGATGGTGTCGCCGGTGAGGCCGAACGCCTGGATGCTGTGTGTGCCGACGAAGACATCGCCGCGGGCAACGGCGATGCTGTTGTACTTGCCGCCCAGGCCCACCTCCTGGTAGGCGCTGCTCCAGATCGGCTGCATGGTCAGAGCGTTGTAAGCGTAGAGAACCGGGTCGCCGTTGGAAAAGCTGGTGAGGCTGTCGGTGCGCTGCACGCCGGCGTCCACCACCCAGTCGATCTCGTTGGCGGTGCCGTTGCCGGTGATGAGGTTCGAGCCGGGGTTGCTCATGACCGCCGTGTTCGAGGCCACCACCTGCAGGTAGGCGGGCTGGCCGGGACTGTGCATCACCTTCGTGAGAATCAGCGACGGGGCCACCGGCGTGCTGGAACCGACGCCCGACTTGCTGCTGCCGGCGAAGATCACGTACTGACTGCCGTCGGGCCCGGTGAAGGTCGCTGGCGTGTCGCGCGCCTTGGCGGTGTTGCCCGAGGCGCTGGACTCGTTGTAGGGGCCGAACAGGGACAGCGGGCCGTCCTGCGCCGGGAAGCCCTGCCAGTAGGTGCGCACGCCCGTGCTGGTGGTGTCGTACAGCGATGGGTCCTGGTCCGGGGACAGACCGCTGGGCGGCCGGGACGTGAGGCTGGCCGGGTAGGCGGCCGGGCTGCCGTTGGGGTTGGCCGTCGGGTTGTTCAGGTGGTTGCCGGCGTCGGCGAGGTAGCCGTTGCCCTGCTTGCCGCCGAAGGCCGCCAGCTCGGTGGTCGTGGACGAGCCGGCCGGCAGGTTGATGAGGATGGGCGAGCCGCCACCGAGGTCGCTGTCGATGGTGTCCTGGGTCGGGTAGTTCCACGGCGTGTAGACGCCGGTGAGCGTCAGCGTCTGACTGGGGCCGAACTCCAGCAGGGAGTTGCCCCAGTCGCCGGCCGGGTTGCCGGTGCCGCCGGGCGAGTCGCCGGTCGTGACGAAGACGTTGCCGTTGCTGTCGATGGTCGGCCCACCTGCCCCCCACATGCCGCCGTTGGCGCTGGTGGCGGTGCTATCGACCGCCGAATAAGCGCTGACGATGGCCGGCGTCTGGCCGTTGGCCGTCCCGTTGGTGACGCCGGTGGCCACGGTCGTCATCCAGCCGGGGTTGCTGGCGCCGTAGCAGGCAAAGTCCACGTAGAGCGTGCTGCCGTCCGCGCTGAGGTTCAGCCCCCCGCGCTGGTCGGCGCCGCTGGACGAGAAGGGCACCGCAATGCCCGGACCCTGCAGCGTGTTCTGGTTCAGCGAATCGAGCAGCGACTGGGTGAAGATCAGCGGCCAGCCCGAGACGAGACTGCCGTCGTGCAGGCTCAGGGCGAAGACCTCAAAATTGTTGCCGCCGTGGTTGGGGTTGCCGGCCGCGGAGAGGTAGTCGGTCACCGACGCGGTCACGTAGAGCCGGCCGCTGGCCAGGTCGATGACCGGGGTGCTCAGGACGCCGATGCTGTTGCCGTCCACGCCGGCGTAGGGGTTGCCGAGGTGCGTCTTCCACAGGATGGTGCCGGGGGCGATGCCGGTCGGGCCGTTGGTGTCCTGGGCCGCGATGGCGTAGACGGTGCCGCCGCCGGTGGCCGCGAAGACGACGCCCAGCGACTTGTTCTGAAACGACGCACTCTGAACGCCGTCGCCGGAGTGGTTGGCAGCGTTGCCGGGGCCGGAGATGAGTAAGCTGTCCAGGAACAGCGGCGTGGCGTAGATGGCGCCGTCGAGCTGGGGCGACTGCCAGACCTGGCCGAAGCCCGACGCCACGTTGGTCGGGGTCAGCACGGTTTCCACGGAGTTGAAGCCGGTGCGGGCGGCGTCGCCGTGGAACTCGGTGTTGCTGGGGGCGCCGGGCTGCTGCCCGAGGGTGAAGGACGGCGTCAGGCGGTCTTCCAACCGCTCCAGGTGCAGGCGTGAACGGGGGGCCTTTTGGGGGCGGGGAACGCGGCGCGGCATGGGTCCTTCTCTCCGATGCAAGAGGACGGGTACCGGGGCAACGGGTTTACGGGCAACGGGGCGACTGCGGACGACGTGAGGGGCACTGCAGGGAATCCCGCGATTAGCCCCGGACACCCACGGATACAAATTGGCGAAATAGATGTGAGAGAACGTAGCCCGCCTGGGTCGGGTGGTCAAGGAAAAAATGAAAATCCGTGGTCAGAATGCAAGCCGAAATGACTCGGGGTCTCCGAACTCGCAATCCTCAACGGGGAAATCCAGCTTCTCAGGTCTTGTCCCGCAACGTGTAGGCCGCGGCCAATAAGCGCGGCCGCTTCCCGAGAGTTCGGCTCCACAATGTCTATCGAATCTCCGAGGGGAACTGACAGTCGGGTCGTCGCCGTCCCCAGGGAAGCGCAGCATTGGCGAAAAGCGATGCCGAACGTTGCCGGGTCGCCCTGGGCGGTTACCCACCCAGGGCTCCCACAGATCCGGACGTGCGGAATTACCGCATCCGGCTCGTCCGGCCAACGGTTCACACGCGCCGGTACACCGAGTGGACCACCCGTGCTGCCGGCAGCGGATACCGCTCCAGCAGTCCCCACAGGCTCGCCCAGCCGAAGCAGCCTTTCCAGCTACGCCGAGAAAGCCACTTCCGCCAGATTCGCGCCACGATTGCTCGCACACGGTCCAACGAGGAGCAGTTCCCCGTCACCCCGTAGTAGACGTCGTGGCCGCGTAGCTTCTGGCTCAGTGTCGCGTGCTGCTCCTGGATCGGTCGGTGCCGGTTGCGCCGACACCATTCCCCTATCGCTTTCGCGAACCGGCGGATTCGGCTGGCTGCCGTCCGTTTCTTGACTGCCGCGTTGTTCTTCCTCGACTTCCCCCAATAATGGGTGAACCCCAGGAAGTCAAACGTCCGCAGTTGGTTGCCCCCCTGCGGTCCCTCTTGTCCTTTCTGCTCCCGGGGCCGCGCGAACGGCACCAGTCGCGTCTTGTCCGGGTGGATCGACAGCCCGTACTTGCCGAAACGCTTCGGCAGCACCTCCATCACTCGTCGTGCGTCTGACTCATCGGTGAACCCGATTACGAAGTCGTCGGCGTAACGGATCAGGAAGGTTCGGCCCAAAAGACGTGGCTTAACCACTTCTTCCCACCAGACGTCCAGCACGTAGTGCAGATAGACGTTGGAAAGCAAAGGAGAGATCACCCCGCCCTGGGGGGAGCCTGTCGAGGGATACGTCACTGCACCCCCCTCCATCACTCCCGCGGAAAGCCATTTGCCGATCAGTCGTAGCGCTACCCCGTCACGTACCCTTTGCCTGAGCAGTTCCCGCAAGTGGGCATGATCCAGCGTGTCAAACGACCTACCAACATGATGCCCCCTTCGAGCACCCGCCTGAGGAGCCTGAAGAGGTCGAGGTGACCGACCCGACCCACCCGCTGTTCGGGCGGCGTTTCCGTGTCGTGTCCATCAGCCATCCGCCGCGACGCCCCGGCCAGGTCACCGTGGCCTACCGGCAGGGGATGCGTCTGCGCATCCCCGTCCTGGCCACTAACCTGGTCCCTGGCACTGCTGCGTCGCCTCGCAGTAAGCTCACCAGAGTAGCCCTGCTCGATCTCCTCGCTCTGGTGAAGGAGTGCGAAGCCTCATGTCCCGTTCCCCCCGGCGCGTCTGGTCCGGACTCTCCGATGGCCTGAAAAAACAGGTCATTGGCGATCTTCTTTCTGTCTTCAAGGAGGTACTCCATGAGCTTGCCCGAAACCATTCAACCCACCCACCTGGATCGCCTGGCCGTCGTCTACGTCCGCCAGTCCAGCCCCCACCAGGCCCTTGCCAATCAGGAGAGTCTCAAACTCCAGTATGATCTGCGCCACAAGGCCCAGGCTGCCGGCTGGGACCCTGGCCGGATCCGGGTCATCGACACCGAGCTGGGCCGCACCGGCCGCTCCGCCACAGGACGCGCCGGCTTCCAGGAGCTGGTCACCCTGGTCAACCAGGAGCAGGTCGGCATCATCTTCGCCTACGACGTCACTCGCCTGGCCCGCAACTGCACCGACTGGTATCAGCTCCTCGACCTGTGCGGCTGGCGGCACTGTCTGGTCGGCGATCAGGACGGCATATACGACTCTACCACTCCCAATGGCAGACTTATCCTGGGACTCAAGGGCTTGATCTCCGAACTGGAGCTGCACACCTTGCGGGCCCGCCTGACCGCCGGCCTGCTCAACAAAGCCCAGCGCGGTGAGCTGGCCAAACCGCTACCCATCGGATTAATTCGCGACCCGCTGGGGCGGGTGCTCAAGCATCCCGACCAGGAGGTCCAGGGCCGGCTGGACCTGGTCTTCGCCACCTTCCTGCAGCTCCGAGCCGCCTGCCGGGTGGTCCGCCACTTCAACGGCCATGAGTTGCTGTTGCCGCGGCGAGATCGCTTTGGCGATCTGGTTTGGCGGCAACCGACGGTCCCGGCCATTCTGTCCATCCTGAAGAACCCCGCCTACGCCGGCGCGTTTGTCTACGGCCGGACCCGGACGGTGCCCAGGGCCGTGCGCCTCACGAGCGGACCCAGAAAACGCTGCCGATGGACGAGTGGAAAATCCGCATCCCTGACAAGTATCCGGCCTACATTGATTGGCCGACGTTTGAGACAATCCAGGGTATGATCCGCGACAACCACTCTGAGTATGATCGCAACCAGACCCGGGGTGTGCCTCGCCCCGGCAAGGCGCTGCTGCACGGCATCGTCTGCTGTGGCGAGTGTGGCCACCGGATGGTGGTGCAGTACAAGAAGGGGACCCGCTACCTCTGTAACTATCTGCGTCAGCACTGGCAGGTGCCGGTCTGTCAGAACCTGCCGGCCGACTCCATCGATGACTGGGTCGTTGGGACCTTTTTCGATGTGCTTTCTCCGGCGGAACTGGATCTGTACAGCCAGGCCGTGGCGGCGTTACAGCAGGACGATGACCAGGTGCGGCAGGCACAGCGGCAACAGCTCGAACGGCTCCGCTACCAGGCGCGGCTGGCCGAGCGGCAGTACAACCAGGCCGACTCGGACAACCGGCTGGTGGCCGCCGAACTGGAGCGGCGCTGGGAGGCGGCACTGCGGGAACTGAAGGACGCGGAAGAGAAGTTCCAGCAGCAGCAACAACAGCCGCGGCTGGCCGAAGCGTTGACTGCGGCAGAGAGGGAAGCGTTCCTGCAGGCCGGCAAGAAAATCCCCCAGTTGTGGCAACAGGGCCGGTTGTCGCAGCAGCAGAAGAAGGCGTTCCTGCACTGCCTGATCGACAAGGTGGTCGTCCACCGCTCCGCTCCAGATACTATTCAGGTGCGTATTGTTTGGAGAGGTGGCGAGGCGACGGCCAAGGCGCTGACGGTGACGGTGGGCTCGCTGGCGCGGCGGTCGGGGTCGGCGGAGATGGAAAAGAAGATCCTCGAAATGGTCAAAGAGAACAAGAGCGATGAAGAGATTGCCACTCTGTTGACCCGAGAAGGGCATCGTTCGCCGAAGCACGACGCCGTGCTGGTCAGCACGGTGCGAACCATCCGCCTGCGCCACCGCCTGTTCCGCAAGCGTAGCCAGTCCCACCCGCGCCACATCCCCGGCCACCTGACCATCCCGGAACTTGCGGACCGCCTGCGCCTCAAGCCAGGCTGGCTCTACCACCAGATTCACAACGGCACGATCCAGGTCGCGCGCGACGCGGAAACGAACCTCTACCTGTTCCCCGACCACCCCAGTACCATCGCCCGGTTCGAGCAACTCCGGGCTGGCAAGATCCAGAAGTTGCGTTTTTATGGAGGGTATCAAGATGCGTGATCGAAGAATTTGCGGATGTCCACTTCCAAGACCCAGCCGCCCCCGTTCTTCATCAAGTGCTGCCGTAGGTCTTCCAGAGCCTGGTGTGCCGATCGGCCTGGCCGAAACCCGTACGAGCAGGGCTTGAAGTCCTGCTCATAGATCGGTTGCAGTAGCAGGACGATCGCCCGCTGGAGGACCTTGTCCTCCAGCGTTGGTATCCCGATCGGCCGGGTCTCAGCAGACCCGGGTCCTTTCGCGATATGCACCCGTCGCACCGGCGGTGCCCGGTAGGAGCCGGACTTGGCCCGTTCCAGAAGCGAACGCAGATTGGCAGTCAGGTCCGCTTCGTAGTCCGCGGCGGTGATCCCGTCCACACCAGAAGCACCATCCCGGCGCGTGCTCCAGTAGGCCACGAGCAACCAGGTGAAGTCGAGGTGGTGGTTCAGGGAAGCGAATCCCATTTGCGGGGCTTGCCGCGCAAGCTCCGCTATCCGCCGTTGTCGCGTTGACACGGGATCGGCTCCTGGAATAGCCGCCATGTTTCCCTCCAGCGGATCGTTGACCAGAGGCCCCCTTCCCTGTCCAGGCTCCGGGCCGGGGTAGCCCGTTCGCCTGACGTAGCGGTACTATGAGGCCTTCCGACTCCTGCCTGCCCATCGGCCCAAGCTCATTGGGTTCGCCGAGGACCTACCGCCGTGTGCCAGCGATGAGTTCGCTCCCTTCGCGGCTCGCTGGCAACCGCGGGGCCCGGGCACCTTGAATCGGCTGACCCGCACAGCCGAGAGTAACGGCGGGAACAGACAGGCCTCCCAGGTTCCTGGGGAACCCCAAGGTGGCCGCGCCGACTTCTAAAGACCCCGGCGGGACCGCCCCCCAGGCCAGTACAGGAGAGCAGGCGCGGCCACCACATGCGCGCACGGCAGGGGCTCCCGCGAAGAGACCTAATTTCGGGGCTGAATGGGCCGGCTCGGGACACAGGCTGTCTACGCTTCGCCCGCCAGGTCGCCCTGGAGGACGCAAGACTCGCTTCCGGCTGTTGGCCAGACTCTACCGGGTGGGCTCGATGACCCACTGGGTTCCACCGAAAGGTTTTGAGCTGTTTCCTACATCTCTCCTCCTTCCCCAGGCTTTCCCTGGCGCAGCGCGCTTCGGTCCGCCCCACCGAAGTGAGTTCGTGTCGAAGCGTTCGACGCGGAGGTCACATCGGCCGCTGGATCGACCAAGCGGGCACAGTCCGTGAGCACCCCGCAGCGCCAGTGCCCGCGGGTAGGCGCCCGCCACCTTCGTCTTCGGCGTTCGTAACCGAGCGCTGGCGTTGCGGCGCGTCTGCCGACCGTGTCCCGTGTTCATTTTCCCTTCAGCATCGGTCTCAGGCTTGACCCGCCCGGCAGCCGGCGGTAGCTGTGAAGGCGCCCACCGGGTGACGGGGATTCGGCGTCGCGGCACGCTACTTCTTCTTCTCGCGCAACGGCTGATTCGCTTCGCGCACCATCGTGAGCACGACGGCCCCGGCCTGGAGGGGGTTGCCGCGCCGCTGGTCGCGGACACCGGCGTTGGGCCAGATGGTCAGTTTCAGCCGGCCGCCCTCCAACCAGTTGGTGCAGACCACCGTCTCCCGGTCGCCTGCCAGGTCCAGGAGCCCGGCCGCGACGTTCACCCTGGCCCCGCCGCGGCTGCCGCCGAACGGGCTGACGAACGCGAACGACTCCCCGTTCAAAGTCAGGCGGTAGGGCGTGGCGGCCGGGTCGATGTCCAGGGCGCCCCGGGCGGTCTCCATCCGCACGGCAGCCCAGGTGCCGGACAGTTCCGGCGGCGCGTCCTGGGGCGCGGCGTAGCACAGGGTGGTGAGGACCAGGGTACGGAACATGGTCGGGGACTACTGGGGCGGAACCGGGCTGCGACCAGTTCAACTGGGCGCAATCGCCAGGTCAAGTGGAGGCCCCGGATGGCCCTGAGTTTTTCGTTGACGGCGGCGCGGGCCGGCCGGAAGATGTCGTGGGGGTGACGAAAGGCACGGATTGCGCTTCACCGCCGGGGTGTCGGTGCTCGCGGCTTGCGGCCGCCGAACAGCCGGATCGTCGGCATGACCCGGTGTTTACCTCGTTTCAATCATAAGGAAGGAGTTGCTCTCATGCTCCGGCACCTACTTTTGCCAGCCTTGCTTTGCCTGGGAGGACCAGTTGTTGCCTCCGCGCAGAACCCGGCCGCCGGCAAACGATCGGTCGCGGACCTCATTGCCGGACTCAAAAAAAGCGAGTATGAGAAAACGCAAGCTTTTCAGGAACTGGAGGCCCTCGGCCCAAAGGCGGCGGCGGCCATCGAGGCCCTGGTGGAGGTGCTGGCAGAAAATAATAAAAATGATCACCTGCGAGCGCTTATCGTCCTTGGGAAAATCGGCAAGCCTGCGGTGGAGCGGCTTACCCAGCTCCTGACCTGTGAGGACGAGGAGATCCGGCTTTATGCCGTCTGGGGGCTGGCCCTGGTCGGCCCTCCAGCCAAAGACGCGGCGCCGGCAGTGATCCAGGCGTTGGCGGATAAATCGGCCGGCGTGAGAGCGAAAGCGGCGTACGCCCTGAGCCGCATTCACCCGGAGCCGGAACAAGCCGTCCCCGCCCTGGTCAAGGCTCTGGCCGATGATGAGGAATCCGTGCGTCAAGCGGCGGCGGCGAGTCTGCCCCCCATGGGCAAGGCCGCCGTTGCCCCCCTGATCAATACCTTGCAATCCAACAAGGCCGGTCTCCGCGCAATCGCGGTCAGAATCCTCGTTGAGATCGGGGCGGCCGCGGAACCAGCCATTCCGCAGTTAAAGACCTTCCTGCTCCGGCCGGAAAAAGGAATTGCCGAATCGGCCGCCGAGGTCCTCGCCGGCCTTGGCGCCCCCGCAGTTCCCGTCCTGCGTGTGGCCGCCACCAATCCGGACAACAAGGTCCGCGACCTGGCGCTACGGTCGCTGCAAAAAATCGGCGCCCCCGCGATTCCTACCCTGGTGGATCTCCTGGGCGACCAGAATCAGGAGTTGCGCCGCCGGGTCGCGGGGATTCTCGGCTCCATGCAGATTCACGACAAGATGGTGGTGAACGGCCTGGGGTACGCCCTCAAGGACAAGGACTTTCAGGTGCGGCGCAGTGCCTTGCAAGCCTTGCGCAGTTTCGGCACCGAGGCCAAGTTGGCGGAGCCTGACGTCAGCGCCTTGCTGACCGACCTCCACCCACAACTTCGACTGGAGGCATTTCAGACGTTACAGGGTCTGGGCGTTGACCCGCGTCCCATTTTGAAGAAGGCATTGAGCCATCCCGACCCCGCCGTTCGCACCCCTATCGCCAGCCTCATGGTGCAGCTCAAGGTGGAAGTCGATCTGGCAGAGCCGGTTCTCCTCCAGGGATTGAAGGAGAAGAACGGCGCCCTGAAGATGCTGGCGGCTCTGTCCCTGGCGCAACGCGGTTTGCAAGCCGACGTGGTCTTGCCCATCTTCATCGACGGCCTCAAGAACGAGGAGACCAGCGTCCGGCGGCAGGCGGCAGAAGCCATAGCCCGCTACGGCCCCAAGGGACGCATAGCGGAGGCCAACCTCACGGCCGCTCTGGACGATCCGGACGGCGGCGTCCGGTTACAGGCCCTGCTGGCACTGCGGAAGGTCGCAGATGCCAAAACGCTGATGCCGGCCATGATCAGGGTACTCAAACAAAAGGACACCATCCTACACCGTCAGGCGGCCCAGGTTATTTTCCAGGTCGGGCCCGAGGCGGTGGGATTCATCGTGGCGGTTCTCAAGCAGGAGGACGCGCCGGCCGTACGGCTGGTGTGTTTGCAGACGTTGGCGATGGTCGGGCCGCGGGCCAAGGAAGCCGTGCCCGAGTTGATCAAGGCGCTGAAGGAGCCTGCGCCACGGGCCAGACTGAACGCCGCCCGCGCCCTGGGCAACATTGGTCCCGACGCCAGGGAGGCTCGAACGGCACTGGCCCAGGCCGAGAAGGATGCCGACGACACCGTGCAAAAAATCGCCAGTGCCGCTCTGGCCCAGATCATTGCCGACCCCAAACAGACAATATTCGAGGCGCAGGGGTTGCTCGCTCCAGGCGATCCGCTCGATCGAGTGCGCACCGGTGCCTTCCACGTGGTTCATACCTTCCCGATGAAAGCCGGTAAAACCTACACGGTCAACCTGAAGTCGCCCTGGGATAATTTCCTGCGCTTGGAAGACCCGCAAGGCCAGCAGGTGGCTCAGGACGACGACAGTGGCGGGATGCTCAACGCCCGGATCATTTACGTGGCCCCAACCGACGGCTGGTATCGGATCATTGTCACCAGTTACGGCAATGGTGTCTCGGGGAATTACACGTTGAAGGTTGAGTGAGGGCAAGCCGATGTCCGTTGCGCGTCGGTCCGCCCCTTCTCTGCACGGAACGCACTTTCGCCAAGCTGCTTCGGACACAACGCCGGGGGCAGTAACGAAGTACTGGGGGCTCACCGCGGGATTGACTGGCGGCAGTCGCAGGAAGAGGGTTGGCGAGGTCGCCGGCCCGGCGGGCTTCGTACAATCTTTTCATTGCCTCTGCGCCGCCGGCATACGCGCCCTGCGGCCACGTCAAGGAGGTGCCGGACGGGGCGAGCGCCTGCCCTTGGTTTTCCTCGCACCTGGAAGGTAGGTGACCGTGTTCCGCGTGTGCCTGCTCAGTGCCCTGCTCCTGACCCCATTGGCGGCCGACCAACCGGAGCAGGAGCCGCCCTACCAGATCCCCACGCCCACGGGGTGGGCCAAGGAGACCATCGCCCTGCCGCCGGCATTCGCGCCGGACATGAAGTGGAAGGGGGCCGAGGAGTTGCGCTTCGCCCCGGGCATGTTCAAGGCGGACGCCCCCGACTTCTTCTCCTACGCCCTGCTGTTCTGGCTGCCCGAGGGTGCGGAGATCGACGCCAAGACGATGGAGCGGGAGTTGCTCGCCTACTTCCGGGGCCTCGCCGCGGCGGTGTTGAAAGGCAAGAAGCAGGCGGTGGACACGAAGACCTTCCGCCTGACCATCACGGCCGCTCAGCGGCAGCCCGACAAGCGGCCTGGGGGTGAGGGGGTGGCAGGCTACGTCGGCGAACTGAAGTGGACCGAGCCGTTCGCCACCGGCAAGCCCCAGACGCTCCGCCTGGAGATCCACAGCTGGCCGAGGCGCGAAGCACAAGCACCACTGCGTCTTCGTCTGTGCCTCGCCCCAGCCGGAGGCCGGCGCGGTGTGGAAAACCCTGCGCGAGATCCGGGCCGGCTGCACCTTCCGCTAACCGACCAGGCAGGGCGCTGTAGACCGCTGAGGCGTGTCGGACCGCTGCGCGCTGTGGACTTCGGCTTGCTCGCGTCGGTCGGGGTGACCGGAGCAGATTAGCAGAATTGCCGAGCGGGTAGAGGCGGGGCGGGCCAAAGCGCGCATGGGGAATCGTTAACAGAAAATGACTCCAGCAAAGCTCAGGTGCTTTTTCCTTGAACCGCTGCGAACTCGATGTTACCCTGTCGATTGTACGGGGCCGTATCAATAACTTCTCCGGAGTCTGACACCGTGTTCCTGTCGCGAGTCCTCCCGTCTGCGGCGATGTCGGCAGCGGGCCTTCCTCGAGAGCGGAAGGAAGCCTGGAAAGTCCACGGTTGCCGCACACCGGCCTCCGGCGCCCCCACTCCGGAGTGCTTCGGATGAGCCGCTCAGGCCGGCGCCGGGCGCCACAGTCCGAGCCTGCTCCTTCGGCAGCCCGGGTGCAGGCTGGCCACAACCTGGCCCTTGGTCTGCGGGCCGCTTACCTGATGATGCACCGCCGGGCCAACGCCGTGTTCAGTCGGTTCGGGCTGACGGCCGACCAGTTCGTCCTGCTGACAGCGTTGGCCGGGGGCGACGGGGTGACGCAGAAGGAACTGGCGCGGCGCACTCACTCCGACCCGAACACGATGAGCGAGATGCTCGGCCGGCTGGAGCGGCGGGGATTGATCCTGCGAGAACGCCACGCCGACGACGGGCGGGCCTTGAGGGTGTCCCTGACCGAGGCCGGTTGGGCTGCACAGCGGCGGGCCATGGAGGGAGTGGCTCCGTTCTGCGGGGCGCTCGCAGACCTCGTCCCGGCGGACGAGGGGGAGAAGTTGCTCGGCAACCTCAACCGGATCGCCGGCGGGATGGGTGCGACGGACTCGCCCTCGGCCCGCGACGCGGGCGTCCGCTGACCCGCCCTGCCGTTGCGTTTCTCGGACTTCCGATTCGTTTCCTGGTGAACTCTCTGGGAGGCCTGCGATGAAGACGGTGGCGAAACACGCGTGCTTGTTGACCGGGCTCGTCCTGACGGCCACCCTGCTGCCGGCCCGGGCGGCCGGCGAAGGCAAGGCCCCGGCGAATCAACAGGAAGGCGCCGTCCCCAAGGGGCAGCGCCTCTTCTACGCCTCGCACAGCCTGATGTGGTACGTCCCGACGCCGCTGGGCGAGTTGGCCGATGCCGCGGGGATCAAGGGCCACAAACTGGTCGGCCTCCAGATGCTCGGCGCCTCCAGGACCGCGCAACACTGGAACCTGCCCGAGGAGAAGAACAAGGCCAAACAGGCGCTGAAAAAGGGCGGGGTGGACGTTCTCGTCCTGTCGCCGATCCAGTTCCCCGACGAGGGCATCGCCAACTTCGTCAAGCTCGGCCTGGAGCACAACCCCAACATGCGTTTCGTCGTCCAGGTTTCCTGGGGCGGCTGGGACATTGACAACCAGGACTTCCCCAAGGGGGCTACCGGCAAGGTGGACCGGAACAAGACGCCGGAGCAGCTGAAGAAACTCTACGCGCGCAACATCAAGGCCGCGGAGGAGCAGGCGGACGCGATCAACAAGAAGGCGGGCAAAAGGGTCCTGTTCCTGGTGCCCAGCGCCCAGGCGGTCGTGACCCTGCGGACGAAGATTCACAACAAGGAAATGCCCGGCCTGACCAGCCAGGCCGAACTGTTCCGCGACCCGATCAGCCACCCCGCGACGCCGCTGGAAGCCCTCAATACCTATCTGCATTACGCCGTGATTTATGGCCGAAGCCCGGTCGGCCTGCCCAGGCCCGCCCTGTTGAAGAACGCCAAAAAGGAAGCCTGGGATGACCAGTTCAACCGCACCTTGCAGGAGATCGCCTGGGAGACAGTGAGCGGCTACCCCTACAGCGGCGTCGCGGCTGCGGCGAAAGAAAAGTAATGGCGTTCGGAGAGCAGGAGCGGGCAATGCCATGAAAGCTCTCGTTGTCGGTGGCGGCATTGGCGGCCTCACCACCGCACTGTGCCTCCATGAGATCGGGGTCGAGGCCCGGGTGTTTGAATCCGTCGAGACGATTCGCCCGCTCGGAGTCGGCATCAACCTCTTGCCCCATGCCGTGCGGGTCCTCGATCAACTTGGGCTGTTGCCCCGGCTCACCGCGTCGGCCGTCACGACGGCGGACCTCGCTTACTTCAACAAGTTCGGTCAGTTGATCTGGCGGGAACCTCGGGGCCTGGCTGCCGGCTACGCCTGGCCGCAACTCTCCATTCACCGCGGCCGCTTGCAGGCGATCCTCCTCGACGAGGTGCGGCGTCGCCTGGGCCCGGACTCGGTTCGCACCGGGTGCCATCTGGCTGAATTTGAGGACCGCGGCCGCGAAGTGTTCGCCCGCTTCGTGAAACGCAAGAGTGGCGCGACCCCCGTCTCGGAAACGGGTGACCTGTTGGTGGGTGCGGACGGCATTCACTCTTGCGTTCGGACCACCTTTTACCCCAACGAAGGCGCCCGCGCTTCGCAGGGAAGATGCTCTGGCGCGCGACCACGGAAACGGCGGCGTTCCTCACGGGCCGCTCGATGATCATGGCGGGACATGCGGCGCAGAAATTCGTTGCCTATCCGATCTGCCCCGCGGCCGCCGCGCAAGGCCGCTCCCTCGTCAACTGGGTGGCCGAGCTGGACGTCGGTACGAACCTGCCGGAGCGGCGCGACTGGAACCTGCGCGGCAGCAAGGCCGACTTCGCTTCCGCCTTCGCGGCCTGGCGTTTTGACTGGCTCGACATTCCGGCACTCATTGAAGGCGCCGCGGAGGTCTTCGTGTTTCCCATGGTCGATCGCGACCCGCTGGAGCGCTGGAGTTTCGGCCGCGTCACCCTGCTGGGTGACGCCGCTCACCCGATGTACCCGGTCGGCTCCAATGGGGCTTCCCAGGCCGTTCTGGACGCGGAGTCGCTGGCGGCGTCACTCGCCTCTTCAGCCGATGTTACCTCCGGCCTCCGGCAGTTTGAATCCGACAGACTGCCGGTCACGGCCACTGTCGTGCACAGCAATCGACACCTGGGGCCCGAAGTCGTCATGCAATTGGTGGAAGAGCGAGCGCCGGAAGGGTTCAAACAACTCAGTGACGTGATCACGCAGAGAGAGTTGGAGGAAGTGGCGGCACGCTACAAGGTGATCGCCGGGTTTGACCGGGACTCCCTCAACCGCACCGAACGCTCAACCCCGCCGGGAGTCGGTGGGGCCAGAAACGGTGGCGGTTTTGGAGCACCTCACGTGGTGGATGATTCATGAGTCGTTTCTCTCAAGCCTTGTTCGGGGCGGCCCTCGCCATGCTGGTGGGCCTTGCCACAGCCGTGGCACAGAATCCGGGCGGTCAGCCGCCGGGCGGCAAGCAACCCGCGGGCGCCGGCGGTTCCGGCCCGTACAAGGCGATCGTCATCGGTGAGCCGACCCTGGCGTCGCACGCCGTTTACCGCCCCAGGGACCTCTCGCCCTTCGGCAAGGACAACAAGCTGTCGATCGTCCTGTGGGGCAACGGCGGCGGCGCCAACAGTTCCAGCAGCTATGCCCGATTCCTCACGGAAATCGCCTCGCACGGGTTCCTCGTGGTGGCCATCGGTCCGGTGAAAGGCGCGGCGAAGGACGGCAAGGGGGCTGGCGGCAAGGGGGGCGGGACCAAATCCTCCCAGTTGCTTGACGGGCTGAACTGGGCCATCGCCCAGAACGAAGGGGACGGCGACTACAAGGGGAAACTCGACACGAAGAAGGTTGCCGCGATGGGCCATTCCCTCGGCGGGTTGCAGGCCCTGGAAATCTCCACCGATCCCCGCATCACGACGACCGTCTGCTGGAACAGCGGGGTGCTCGGCGGCGGCAAGGCGCTGGGGCCCAAGGTGTCCCGGGATGACTTGAACAAGTTGCACGGGCCGCTCGCATATTTCAACGGCGGGCCGAAGGACATCGCGACCCCGAACGCGGAGGCCGACTTCAAGGCAATCAAGACCCTTCCGGTCTTTTTCGCCAGCTGCGACGTGGGGCACGGTGGGACTTTTGTGCAACCGAATGGCGGCGGGTACGGGGTGGTGGGGGTGGCCTGGTTGAAGTGGCAGCTCAAGGGAGACGAGGAGGCCGCCAGGATGTTCCGGGGCGACCCCCCCGGGCTGGCCGCCGACAAAAAGTGGACCGTAAAGGCGAAGAACCTGAAATAGTAGAAAACCCCTCCCCCCTCCCCTGCGAGGAGAGGGGGGAGGGGCATCCTACAGAGCATGACTGTCTGCGATTATTCGGTTGTGAAGCGGACCTCGTCGCACACCAGGTAACCGCCCGGCGGCGCGCCCGAAAAGCGGATGTAGGCGATCGCCGAACCCTTCACCGTCAGCTCGAAGCTCGGGATCGGCTGCTCCGGCCTGGTTCGCTTCGGCACCTTCTCCCGCGACGCCCTGGCCACCACCTTGCCGTCCCTGTCACACGCCTCCACGAGGGCCGCGCTGCCGACCGACCCCCACAACACCAGCGTGACGCTCGACACCGGTTTCGGAAAGCGGACCTCGACCGGGATCGACTCGTTGGCCATCGCGTTGAGAATGCCCTTCCGCGGTGTCTTCAGGTGCGGAAAGAACATCACCCGCCCCGCAGCCTTGCTCCTGGCCGGCTGATGCGCCGGGGCGAAGACGACGCCCTGGTTGGTGTAACTCGGCATCGGCTTTCCCGTTTCGACCTTGTCGAAGGTGATGGTCACCGGCCCCTGGGCCGGCGCCGCGCCTGCGGGCGCGAAGAGACCGCTGAGGACCGCCAGGCTGATTATTCGCGTGTGCGTCATGGTTCACACCATTTCCAGCCCGCGCATCGTGCCCGTCGAGGGGCCGAAGCTGTTCTGATTGATCCCCATCCGTCGTAGCATCGACACGAACAGGTTGGGGAGCGGATAGTTGCGACTGCGGTCGAAGGTCAGGTGCTGGCCGTGCCGGAAGCCGCCGCCGGCAAACAGGGTCGGCAGGTTCGTTGTCGAGTGCGCGTTGGCGTCCCCCAGGTTGGAGCCGTACAGGACCATCGTGCGGTCCAGGAGCCGCGCCCCGCCTTCCCGCACCTCCTTCAAGCCCTGGAGCAGGCCGGCCAGCAGCCGCATGTGCCCTTCGTCGATCACCCGGAGTTGCGCCAGCTTTTCCTCGGCCATGCCGTGGTGCGACAGGTTGTGATAGCTGTCGGTGATCGTGGCGCCGGCGATCTGCAGGACCGGCGTGCCGACGCTGTTGAGCATCAGCGTGATGGCGCGGGTCGAATCGGTCTCGAAGGCCAGGCGCGCCAGGTCGTACATGACCTGCACGCGGGCCATGTACTGCGCCGGGCTGGCGGGGTCGGTCGGGGCACTGACGTTGACCCGCGGCCTCGGGCGGTCGGCCCAGCCGCGCGACTCCTGGAGCCGGTGCTCCAGGTCGCGGACGCTGGAAAAATACTGGTCGAGCCGGCCGCGGTCGCGGGCGCCGACCTGCCGTTGGAGGTCCCTGGCCTGCCCAGCGACCGCGTCCAGGATGCTCCGCCCCGTGTCGATTTCCCGGATCTGGGCCTCGACCTGGGCGGGGGTGCCTTGCAGGAAGAGCTGGTTGAACACCCGGGACGCCTGGTTTTCCGGCGGGATCGCCACGCCGGTGCGCGTCCACGACAGGCTGCGGCCGCCGTTGACCGCCAGCGTCAGCGACGGGAACCGCGTCGAATTGCCGACCCGCTCGGCCACCAACTGGTCGAGCGAGATCGAGTTGCGGAACGAGCTGCTGGCCGGGTGCGGGGCCGCGGTCAAAAAGCAGATGTCCGACGGGTGGCCGCCGTCCACGCCCGGGTGCGACACGCCGCTCAGCACGGTGAAGTCGGCGCGGTGCTCTTGCAGCAGCGTCAGGTAGGGCGAGGGCGTGAAATCACGGCCGGCGTCCCGGGGGAAGAAGCGGTCCGGCAGCAGGCCCAGGTTGTTGCAGATGCAAAACATCCGCGGCGGCGGGCCTGGGTTCTGCGCGGACGGCGCCTGCATCGACTCCAGCAGCGGCAGCGCCAGCGCCACGGCCGCGCCGCGGAGGAAGCGCCGCCGCGAGATCGGCCGCCGGGTGGATGCGAACGGGGCCGTGAACGCTGAGCCGGTTTGCGGGTTCATCGCCGGTCTTCCCTACTGGTTGCGGAACGCCCTTGGGGCCACGGCGGCGGATTTGGGAGTCCAGCTTACCCAACCGGAGGCACGGGGGCAATAAGTTTCCCTTTGATAACGCTGCCGAGAGCCACCCTATCGCCGCCTGATACCTGTTCCGGCGGTTCCTGTCCGGTTCCCTCCCCCTGGGTGGGGTTGAGTTTGCCACTTTGCCAGATTGCCAGATTACACCTATCCCATGACGGCACTTCGGCACGGACTGGCAACCCTCGGCACCGCCACACCCCACCGCAACGCGCTATAATCTGGCTGTGTCCCCCCACCTTCCCTCTCCCCCCTGGCGGGGGAGAGGGAACCGGACACCCTCTCCCGGTTCGTGTATGAGCCGGACGCACAAGTGGCCTATCTGGCCTTTGGGGCAGGTGCTTGTACCTGATCGATGAAGCTGTCCCTGGCAAGCTGGCTTACGTGATCAGCACCGCCTCGACGGCGTCGTACCAGGCGACGACGCGATCAACCACGTCCCCAAGCAAGACGTCCGTCAGTGGGGCGCAATTCGCCTGCGTGTGGTGGACGAGCTTCGGGCCGTCCCCGTTCACGACCGGCTCCGCGAGCCAGGAGAAAAACGCCTGTTCGTCCCGCACCGTGAAGAAGAACAGGCAGACGGGGTAGGTGAATTTCCTCAGTCCCTGGAAGAAGCCCATCGTCGGTCCGAGAACCTTGTTCGCCTGCTCGGCAGTCGTGGGGGAGGGCACGCCGCGCAGCAGGACGCCGAAGACAATCCGCATCGGCTTGTCCTCGCGGTCCACGTAGACGTGGAGGTCCAGGTCTGTCTGCTCCTTTGTCTCCACGACGCGCAGGTCGTCCCTCCGGGTGAGGATGACGTTGGCCCTGGAACGCACCTGGTCGCCGATATAACGCTCGTTCGTCTCCCTGGTCATGGCGAGTCCTCATTGGTTGTGAAAAGACGACGAGGTCCGCCTCATATCGCGGCCTTGCCAGAACCCGCGTACTTCCTCCCACAGTCGCAGGAGGGTCGCGCCGTTCAACTCGTGAGCCGTGGTGATGGACGGGATCGCCGCGCTCATGCCCTGGTGAACCGAGATGACGAACGCCCGTTCGTCGCGTTCCTGGACTCCGATGACGTAGGTGGGGGCCGGGAATGCGACCATCTGGCGAATATCCTCCTCAGCGAACTCGACCCGAAGGCGTGGAGGGTTCTGCGTCCTGGTGTAGTCCTTCCGGGTAGTCTTCACCTGCACGAAGAAGAAGGGCGTGCTGGGGCCGACGTCAACCAGTTCGACCAGGAAGTCGAACGTCTGCTTCTTCTCACCCAGGAAGTGCGGCCAGAAGTAAGGCAGGTCGGCGTCGGTCCGCCAGATCCGGTCGAACCGCATCGAGGCAATCGACTCGCCTCTACCCCCGATGTAGTCGGATTTTCCCATCGGCGCCCCTTCCCACACAATCCTTTCTGTTGATTCTACGGAAGTGGCGGCTGGAGAGCCGCGCGTTGTCGTCGAGAGCCACCCTATCGCGGCCTGAGCCGGGCGCAGAAGTGGCCGGTCTGGTGCGCGGCGATCCACACGCCGATAGCAATGTGACTGCCGCGCCGAGGGCTTCGACGCGAACGCACCTCGGTGTGTCCGGCGAATGGCACTAGCTTAAGCGCAAGCTGTGGATTGGTAATACTTTACTGCGCAGCACCGCGGTTGGGGGCCTGCGGCCTCCCTCACGAGGCGCTGAAATCCGCAGGCCTCATCCATCAGCGCCGGCGAGCCGACTTTTCGGCGCTACTGCGCAAGTCGTTACGAGAAAGCCACTTGCGATTAAGCTAGTGCCATTCGTGTGTCCGGCCGCAGGCGCAACGAACATCGTCTTGTCCACGCTGCGTCTCGAAAAGCAATCATGCGGCCCCCGGCTGCTTTTCGTCTTCGTCAACCGTATTCGCATGGACAAAATTTCACTTGACGCTTTGCTGTGTGCTTATAAAACCTGACCGTCACGGATTGTGGGGCGAATGATTTCCGCGGCGGTATCCACCCAGGGAAGCGGATACCAAGAGGTTTTGGAGCCAGTCGTCGTGATACCGGTGCTGGTTGATCCGCTCCGCCGGGCTGCGCCAGCCGCCGTGGGCCCGCGCCGTCGCGGGGTGCCACGGCCGGAAGTTGTGCAACAGCGCCCACCCCCGACAGTGCAGGGCACAGGCCGCGGCGCTGCCGTGCAGGTGCTGCGCGTCCTCGAAGTAGCGGCTCATGGACCGCATCAGCCGGTCCAGCATGGTGCTGGTCCGGTGGCCGCCCGGGTGCCGGTACGCCACGCCATACTCCCGCGCCCGGCCGCACAACTTCTCGACCTGTTCCAGCAACCAGGCGGTCAGGGGTTGGACCCGCGCCCACTGCCCCAACCGCCGCAGCCGTTGCGCGAAACTCCGGCGGTCCGGGCGCGGAACGCCTCCCACACCTTCCGGGACAGTTCCGCGAACGCCGCGCTGAGTTTGCCCCGGCTGCGGAGGTTGAGCCAGCCGTGCAAGAAGCAGCGCAACAACACCACCAGCGGGAACAAAGTCCGCCACGCCTGGTGGGTGGCCGCCCAGCCATCCACACTCACCGTCTGGGGTCGGTAGTCGGGCTGCACGTCGTGCGCCTCCTCCTGGAAGGTCGTGTAGGCGGCTTGCAAGTCCTCGGCGCCGGCCGTCTGGGCCAGGGCCGCCCCCAGGCAACAGCCCTCCCCGACCGTGGTGGCGATGTAGTTCTTCAGGCCGGCGCGGCTCTGGTGGTGCTCGTCGGCGAGCAGGTGCTCGGGCAGGGGGGCGCGGCGGAGGGTGGTGCCGACGATGCTGTGGCGCCCCAGGCCGACCGCCAGGCGATACCAGTACATGGCGTCCCTGCCGAAGACGCGGGCCAGGGCCCAGAAGGGCACGCCGAAGGCCCGCAGGAACAAGGGCGCCTGCACCTGGTCGGCCGAACCGGTCTGGTACGGCAGGGCGAAACTGGGGCGGACGGAGAAGGCCTGGCCGGTGGCCCGCAGGCGGAGGCGGCGCAGCGCAGGCCGGTCTTGGCGGAGCGGCGGCTGTCCTTGAGGCGGTAGCCCAGGGCGAAGTCTTGGGGGAACAACTCCGGCCAGGAGCGGAAGGCTTGATCGAGCCAGCCGCGAAACCGCCTTGGGTCCTCGACGAGGTCTTGGTAGGCGTCTGTGCCGATGGGCAAACAAATGGTAGAACAAGAGCGGGCCAAGGGTCACCTCCGCGTCGTGCGGGTTTACAGCAAAGGTGATTCTTGGCCCGTTTCATGCGCTTGTCCCCTGGACGCTTGTTTACAACTCCAGGCCGCCCCTCAATCCGTGACGGTCAGTATAAAACTAGCAATTAATGCCGGCGAGCGGCAATTCCCGGAGTAACTTCCTCTAGGTCCACAGATACCAACCTCCAACTCGAGGTCCACCCATGAGCCCGCAACCCTCGACATCATGCCGCGCAGTTCGCTCCTTGGTTCTGGCTGGCGCGGTTGTTGCTTTTCTGGCCCTCGCTTCCGACCTGTTCGCCGGACCCCCAATTTCTTTCATCAACGGTGACGACTTTCGCCTATCTCGTTTCGGCGACACGGAAGGCCGCCTGATGGCCGTCCCGGCTCGCGGCCCTTCGGGGGTGAGGGGTGCCTTTGGTCGAGTCGGCGGCGTTTTGTTTCAAGGGACGGCAAAACCCGCGAACCCCATCAAGGGCCCCATCAAGCTTTCGTTCAAACCAAAAGGTAAACATGATGCCAGCCTCCAGGTCGAGTTCGACGGGATGCAAGGCTCATCTGAAGTGCCGGCCTGGGTTTGGGTTGTCGCGGCACGATTCGCGGCAAACGGCAACACAGCGGCAATCAGCCTGTACGGCAACCCCGAAACCAAGGCCGATGTCGATTACCTCAGGGCCAATCCCGATGGGTTTTTGGTTAATTATCATCCTGAGTTGGCAAACACGTTGGTAGGATTCATGCTCTTTTTGTCTGACACAATGTTTGTCCAAGGTAACCCCAACCTCATGCGCAAGGCCACCACGAAGCTGCAGGATTTTGATAAGTACTCAGGTTACCACCAAAAGTTCAATGAACCGAAAAGCGCCGCGGCGGCGAAACAGCTCGCGGCGGCCATCAACGTCGGCGATTGGCAAACCTACATGCTCAACGACGTCGCGACCGATTACACATTCGCCGTCGCCGGCGGCGCACTGAAGTTAACGGGAGTGCCGGATTACCAATTCGCCAAATTCGACAAGAAGTTGGAAATTAAGAATGGTAAACTCACCAATAACGATCCAAAAGACAAAACAACCAAGGTGGCCTGCAAGACGCACAAGTTCATGATGGAGGCTGGCGAGGCGTACAAAATCCGCATGGTGAGCAGCGAGGTGGATGCTTTCCTCCGCCTCGAAGACAAAGACGGTAAACAGTTGGCGGAAAACGACGACGAGAACAAAAGCACCTTTAACGCGCGAATCGACTTCGTGTGCAACGCAACTGCGGAGTATCACATCATCGCCACCTGCTATCCGAAACCGGTGGATCCTAAGTTAGCGACGGTGGGAAAGTATCAACTAACTGTGGAGCAGATGGTTGCGGTTAACAACGCCTCAAAGGCGATCCGGGACAACCGTAACTTGCTTTACGACCTGAACCCTCAACTTTATGCCGTGGTCGATGACTTCGCCCAGATGGTGGCATTTTTCAATTACGTCAAGGCCCAGAATCCTGCCGGCTTCAAGGCGTTTGTGAACCAACTCGGCGATGTGATGAAGATCATACCCGAGATGAAAACCCCCGCAGGTTGGGCGCCCAAGGCCGTCAAATCCACACTCTCGGGATCCCACGCGCGGCCACTTGTCCATTGGGCAGGGTCCGAAGTTACGCGACGCTACTCCGAGGTGTCAGGCTTGTCCTATTGAGTTCGCGTAGCCATCCTGCCAAGGCGAGTGGAGAGAGTTGTCATTGGAGCGTACACCATCTGACAACCTGAACAACCGATTTTACCACTCTTTTCCGAGGCGAGCGAAGGAGGATTCTGTTGCCCAAGGTCTTGCAATCCTCCAGTCCATCCTGGAAACGGGACTCTTACTGGTCCCCGAACTGAATGAATTCCCAGGCGAGTTAGACGAGGACACTGGCCAGGTCGGGTCTCCGCTCAGGGCTTTCCGGCGAAGGTTCTGCCTCACACAGCTTTCGGCCGCCGAAGTTGGCGGTCACGGGGCCGTGTTCGGCAATTTCCACCTTGCGTTTACCTGGCAAGTGGTGAGGCTGCTTGGTGCAATCCCGGTGATCTACATTCCCCAGCCGCTTGGAGTGGGCCAACACGACCTCGGCCTCCTGGGTAACACCCTGGTCCATCGGATGTTCGAAATTCAACAGTTACTCGAAGACCTCGACAACCTTAATCAATCTATTGCCGCGAACCGCGAGTGCTCGCAGATCGAGCTCAACGTCGCAGATCGCAAGCGGGTCTTTAGGACGGAGGACCTATCTTGGTTATTGTCTTCCTTGACCGATCGACGACAGCCTTTGGCCGTGTTGGCGGCGGTGACCAAGGTCATGTCGGCGTTTTTTCATCCCACGGAGTACTATGCAGAAGAAAAGGGAAGCTGGGGTGCCGGTAGGTTAGGGGCAGCCAAGGGCCTGTCCTATTACAAGCAGCGCGAGTGGCGGATCGTAGGCGACATTGTGTTGAAGCAGGAGAAACTTGACCGAAAATTGTTAGACACCGAAAGTCGTCGGCTCCTGTCTTTTGACGGCGAGTTTTTCGGTCGTCAAATGGAGTTCCCTTCGGGCAAATGGCGGTTGGTGGACAAATGCACGACGATCGAGGCCGTCGGGGGTAAGCACGTCCGGTTCTTAATAGACGCGATCATCGTGCCTAACGAGGCGTTGGAGCGCGCGGCGCAATTGGCGCAACAGTTCGGGCTGGTTGGTGACGCGGTAACGACCATCGACGAGTTAACGAGGCGTGCACAATGAACTCCACTTGGAACAGCTTGGAAGTGGCTAAACTGTTCGTTTCCTTCCTGACTCCCCTGGTCGTTTTGCTCGTCGGCGTTTGGGTGCGCAAGCTTCTGGAGAAGTTGGAATCCGCTCAGTGGGTAAATCAAACAGTCATCGAGTGGAAGATGCGGGCTTACGAAGAAATGGCGCCCGCGTTAAACGATGTGTTTTGCTACATGTTGTATGTTGGCAGTTGGAAGGAGTTGACGCCCCCGAAGATCCTCGAAACAAAGCGGTTCTTGGACAAAAAAATTGCTGTGCTCGGACCGCTGTTTTCTGATGGCCCTCATGTCGCGCTGCGGGAATTCATGGATCTTTGCTTCAAGACCTGGCGCAGGCGCAACTCGGACGCGGGGTTCCGTACGGATTTTGATTCGCGGAGGGAGGCGCTGGGTAATCAATGGAATAAGGAATGGGAGGCTCTGTTTGTCGAGGAGCGGGAAAAATCGAGCCGGGAACAGATCGAAGCGAAATACAAGGAACTGGTGAGGCTGTTGGTGCGAGACCTTAACCTGTCGCTTCATATCGAGTCGGTTGGGCAACGTGCGGTGTCGGGCGCACAGGTGGCGAACGCTGGCGCGCCACTGGATCAGAATGGCTTGCCTGGCACCGCAGGCCGAGGGCAACAGTCAGCCGAACATGCTGAACCGTTCCCTCCCGGGACAGCAGCAAGGGAATCTATCGTGCGAGAATCCCAATAGGCGTTGGACGGTCCAACGCTACAGGATGTGGGGCCCGAAACCTCCAGCGGGTTGCTGGTTCATCGCTCTCCTTCCCTACTGGTTCCGGAACAGTTCGCTCTGCACGAGCGCGTGAACCAGGCTGCGAACGCCATACCGCCTTCCCCGCGCCGCGTCGAGGATGCGCTCAACCTCGCCCCGGTCGGAAAACCGCACCGGCGCGCCGGTGGCGTAGACCGTCAGCTGCCGGACCAGGTTCCGCGCGATCGGCGCCTCGTCCTGCACCAACAGCTTCCTGAGTTCGCGCACGTCCTTGAACGGCCGGCCGTCGGGGAGCGTGCCGGCCGAATCGACCGGCAGGGCGTAATGGAATTTGAACGCCTGCCCGTTCATGCCGAAGCCCTTGACCGCGGGCACCTTGTCGGACACCGCCCGGTAGCGCGCACGGTAGCCGCCCATCACGTCGAAGCTCTCCAGCGCGAAGCCCGGCGGGTCCATCTTGCTGTGGCAGGCCGCGCAGCTCGCGCTCTGCCGGTGCTTGTCCAGCTGCTGGCGGATCGTCACCGCGCCGCGGATGTCCGGTTCGACGGCCTCGACCGACGGCGGCGGGGGCGGCGTCTCCAGCCCGAGGACGTGCTCCGTGATCCAGTGGCCGCGCAGCACCGGCGAGGTCGTCGTGCCGTTGGCGGTCACCGTGAGGACGCTGGCCTGCGTCATCAGCCCGCCGCGAAAGCTGTCGGGCGGCAACTTCACCTTGCGGAACTGGACGCCCGAGACGCCCTTGATTTGGTAATGCTCGGCCAGCCGCTCGTTCAGGAACGTGAAGTCCGAGGCGACGACGTTCCGCGCTGGCAGGTCGGCGCGCAGCAGTTCCGCGAAGAACAGCCGCGTCTCCTCCAGCGTCGCCAGCTTCAGCGCGTCGTCGAGTTCGTAATCGTTGTACAGGGTCGTGGACGGCGCCGTGTCGTTGATCTTGCGCAGGTCGAGCCAGTAATCGGTGAACGCCTCGACGAAGCGCCGCGCCTTCGGGTCGTTCAGCAGCCGCTCGGTCTGTGCCCGCAGCACGGCCGCCTTGCTCAGCTCGCCGCGGTCCGCCAGCGTCCGCAGCGCGTCGTCCGGGGTCGAGTTCCACAGGAACAGGGACAGCCGCGTGGCCAGCGCGTGGTCGTCGAGTTTGCCCGGCCGGGCCGCGACGAACAGGAAGCCGGGCGACGACAGGACGGCCGTGTAGGCGGTCAGCAGGGAGCGCGTGAAGCCGTGGCCCTTTTTGAACTGGTCATCGTACAGCGCCAGGAATCGCTGCACGTCGGCCTCGGCGACCGGACGGCGATACGCCTTCTTCAGGAACGAGCGCAGCAACCGCTCGGCGTCCATGCGCGGCGCCTTGGATTCAACCTCGTAGGGGGCTTCGCGCACCGGGGGGCGGCCGAACCCCTTCCCCTTCGGCCCACCTTTTTTCGGGCCGGCTGCCGGGTCCGGGCCGAGTTCCAGCAGGACGCCCGTCCGCGCCTCCTTCGACGGCACCAGCGGCAACTGGTCGAACAACAACCGATAGCCCACGCCGCCCACCGGGTCGTCGAAGAACGGGCCCTCGATCTCGATCCACTGCACGGCGTAGCCGGGGATGCCGTCCGCGGTCGCCAGGGGGTTGACGTATTGCTCGTCGGTGCCGTTGACGCGCGTGCGGAAGAGCCGCGAACCGTCGGTCCGCACGACCTCGTTGGCCACCAGGAAGACATCCAGTTCGCGCACCGCCGGCTTCGGCGTGAAATCAACGGCCCCGATCGGGCGGGTCTGGCCGCCGCCGGAGGCGTAGACGGCGATCGGTTCGTTGCGCCGGCCGGGGTAGACCTCGTCCAGGTTCGGGCGGTGCCACAGGAGCGTGTGATACACCGGCGCTTTCGCGGGCCCCTGGCCTTCATAGAACCAGCGCGCCACGCCGCCGCCGCCGACCCAGATCGTGTACCCGGCAATGCGCAGCTTGTAGCGCGCCGCGACCGGCGCACGCCAGCCGTTCCAGCTGTAGCCGCCCGCGTCACTGAAAATGCTCGACACCTTGCCGACCGCCTCGCGCTCCCGGGTCGCCGGGCTGGTCGCCGGGGCGCGGCCCGCGCGGACCTCCGGCTGGGCGCGGCCGTCGAGCACGGGGAACGACAGCCGGTCGGGCAGGGTCCCGTTCTCGCGCGGCCACCAGTTGCGCAGGGAAGGCTCGTCGCGGGCGTACAGCTTGCGGGTCGTCTTCGCCGGCCGCGGCAGGCCAGTCGCCACCGCCAGCCGCAGGGCATAGTCGGCCGAGTCCAGGAACCGCGCCATCTGGACGTGGGACATGTCGAGCGCTTCGCCACTCTTGTTGAAGCGGTAGGCCTCGCCGTCCTCGGGCAGCCGGCTGGCGAGTTGCGCCCACGGGACGCCGAGCAGGTCGCGCAAGGCGTTCTCATATTCCTGGCGGTTGAGCCGGCGCAGCAGCGCCCGGCCTTCGCCGGCCAGGGCCGAGTGCTCCGCGGCGAGGATCGACTTCTCCAGGCCCGCGACGAAGGCTTTCTGCCGGGCCGCGTCGGGCCTGGCCTTTTTTGCGGGCGGCATCTCGCCGGCCTGCACGCGGTCGTGCACCTTGATCCAAACGGCCAGGTTGGCCGCATCCCTGGGGTCAAACGCCAGCTTGGCCAGGTCGAGCTGGCCTTTCTTGGTCACGCCGCTGTGACAGCTCGTGCAGTAGTCCTGGACAAAGCCCTTGTCGGGCGCGGGCGGCTGGGCCACAGCGGCTGGCGGGACCGCGAGCAGGGCCAGTGCCGCGAGTCCGGCAAGCCGCAGGCATGACGCGGCATGCGAAAGCCGTGGGAGTCCGTCGGCGTGCTTCATTGGGGGCTCCTGACACCTTGGCCGCAGGACTTATTCGCGTAATTCGAGCGTCAAGGCGATGATGACCGGGGCGGTCGTGTCGCCGCCCTGAACGAACTCGATGCGGTCGATCACGTCCGCGCGCCGGGGCTGGATGCTCAGGTACCGCGCTTGCTGCTTGCCGTCAAACAGGAAGGCAAACCTGGAACCCGGCACGTCGTTGCGCTTGATGTAGTCGGCGAAGTGCTCACCGTTCATGAGTTTGTGCTCCTCGACGCTGCCGTCCTTGTAATGGAGCTTCACGACCATCGACACCGACTTCTCTTTCGTGTAGGGATAGCCCCAGCCGCTGACGCCGCTGAGCAGGTGAATCGCCTTCGCCGGGGCGTTCAATGGCAGGCTGACCGATTTCGGCATCTTCGGCGCCCGGGCCCCCAGCGGGCCATACAGCAGCACCATGTTGGGCTTCTTGTCCCCTTGCGGGTCGATGATCTGGAAGGGGATGCCGTCCACCATCCTGGTCTTCCAGTCCTTGAGCGCCATGCGTTCCGCCTTGCTGGTTTCGGCGTTGAACATGCCCCTGGTGCTGACGACGTTGGCGATCCGGTCCAGCGGCAGCGGCAAGTATTTGCCGAACTCGCGCGTCGTCAAGAATTCCAGCAGGTCGGCGAGTTGCTTAGGGTTCAGGTGCGTCTCGAAGCCGTCGGGCATCAGCGACTTCTTCGTTTCCCTGAGTTGCTCGATGTCCTCACGCAGAATGACCAGCTTTTTGCCCTCGGCGTCATACAGTTCAACGGCGGTCTTGGATTCCGACGCCAGCAGGCCGTTGAGCACCTGGCCGTTGGTTTTAACAACACTCCAGGCCTTGTAATTGCCCTCGACACTGCGGCTGGGGTCCATGATTTCCGTCAGCAGGTGCTCCTTGGTGTGGACCGCCATGCCGGTCAGGTCCGGCCCGATTTGCGTCCCTTCGCCGCTGTGGACGTGGCACTTGCTGCACGTGTTTTTGAAGACCACCTTGCCGGCCGCGGCGTCGCCCTTGTCGTGCAGCAGGGCCGGTTCCCCCTTGCCGTTTTTGACGGCCAGCAACCCGTCGATCACCTTCTGGCGGTCGGCGTTGGGCAGCGCGCCGCGGGTCTTCATGAGGGCCACGGCGCGCTTCTCGGATCTTGGCGTTCGGGTGGTTGGCGAGGGCCGGCTTTTGCTCCAGCGACAGGTCGGCGAACTGGAGCTTGCCCTTCTCGACGAAGTCCAGGAAGGTCGTGGTCCACTCGGCGCGGCTCAGCAGCACCCCCAGGGCGGCCGAGCGCACGGCCGGCGTCAGCTTCGGAATCTGCTCGGCAATGCGCTGACCGACCTCCGGCCCTGCGCCGGCCTTCAGCGCCTGCAGCAAACCCAGGTTGACTTCCGGTGCCGCGCGGGCGTCGATTTGCTCCAGGATCGCGTCCAGGATTTTTTTGTCCTTGCCGCCGGTCTCCAGCAACGCGCGGGCGGCGGCCGCGCGCTCCTCGGCACTGAGCTTGTCGTTTCTCACCCTGGCCAGCAGGGTGTTCACCGACTCGGCGACGATGCTGTTGAACTGCTTGCTGCCCCAGGAAGCCGCCAGCTGGGCCACGGCGCCTTGATCGGCTTTCGGCAGACGCAGGGCCAGGCGACCGAGGTCTTTTTCAAACTGGGCGTCCAGGGTGGGCCGACTGTCTTTGGGCCAACCCCGGGCGAGCCCGCGCACCACGGGGTCGATGACCGCGGGGTCGGCGTCGGCCAGCCTGGCGATGACGGTTTTGATGGAATCGACCGGCCCGCCGCGGGCGTAATGCTCCGCGACGATCAGCGCGACGGACAGCACCCGGTCGCTGGGCTTTTTCTGCGCGGCCAGGGCGGTCAGAAACTCGACGCTGTGCCGGGCGGCCGCCGCGGTGGCCGCGTCGGTGATCAACTTATCGCCGGGTTTGGCCAGGGCGTCGATGATCGCCTGGCCAGCGCTCGTTTTCTGAGTGGGTTGGTCGGCCATTGCCAGCATGGCGGCCAACCGGACGTTGGCATCGCCGTCATTGAGCAAGCCTGCCTCGATGATGGCGGTGACCGACTTCGCATCCCTGGGCAAAACCTGAACGGCGTTGAGCCGCACGCCCGGCGACGGGTGCTTGAGGGCGGAATAGGCAGCCGCGGCGGTGTTGGTGTTAACGGGGTTCAACATGCCCAGGCCGTGCAGGGTCCACAGGGCGTGAATCGCACCGCAGTTCAGGCCGATCTCGTCGAAACTCTGGTCCCGAACCAGCTTGATCAACTCCGGGACCACGTCCTGCTTTCCGCGTTCCACGAGCAGGCGCTGGGCGTGCAGCCGCCAGAAGCGGTTGTCATGTTTGAGGGTGGCCACCAGCTGTTGCGGCGTGGCGCCCTTGAGCGTCATCGGCCGGGTCGGCGGCTTGTAGTTGTCGGGCACGACGCGGTAGATGCGGCCAAAATTGGATTTGCGCAACTCGGTCGAGTAGGCTCCGCCGACGCCGGTCTTGAAGCCCGGAGGGGTCGGGTTGTGCTGGACGATGTAGCTGTACCAGTCGGTCACCCAGACGTTGCCGTCCGGCCCGACTTCCGCGCGGATGGGCGCGGTCCATTCGTCATTGCTGGCGAGCAAATTACAGGGATTCGTCGAGCGGAACTGGGCGCCGTCGCGCGTCAGCACGAACGTGCCGACGAGGTGCCCGGTGGGCTCACACACGAACGCGGTGCGGTTCCAGTATTCCTGCGGATACGTGCGGGCGGTGTACAGCGCGTGCCCCGCCGCGGCGGTGTACATGCCAAACCAATCCACCTGGCGGACCTTGTCGGTGACGGGTTTGAACCGCGGGCTGCCCGCGATGCCGTTCTTGGCCAAACCCTTCGCGGCCCACCCGCGGACCGACTCGTAATAGCGATTGGGGATCGGCACGTAAACGCTCGGGTTGCCGTTGGCCGTCGAACCGAAGACCAGGCCCTCTTCGCTGAACCCGAGGCCCCAGGTGTTGTTATTGGTCGAGCGGATGAATTCCAGGTGTTTGCCGTCGGGCGTGAAGCGGAAGAAACCCTGCTTGAACGTATGCCTGGCGCCGCTGCCATCGACGACGGTTGAATTGTTGTAACCCTGCATGGCCCAGATCCAGTTGTCCAGGCCGTATTGCATGTTACTGACGCCGCCGTGCGTGTCGCCCTGGGCCCAGGTGCCCATCATCTCCTTGCGGTAGTCGGCCTTGCCGGTCCCCTTGGTGTCCTTGAGGAACACGGTCTTCTTGCCTTCAAAGACGATGACGCCGCCGTTGGAAAACGTGAACCCGGCGGGGATGCTGAGCTGGTCGGCGAAGACGGTGAACCTGTCCATCCGGCCGGTGCCCTTGGTGTCTTCGCAAATGATGATGCGGTCGCGACCCTTGCCGTTGCCGGAGGTCTGCATGGTGTGAGGATAATCCTGAGATTCCGCGACCCACAAACGGCCCTGCTCGTCCCAGGCCGTGAAGATCGGCCGGCGGATGTCGGGGTCGCCGACCACGAACTCCACGTGGAAGCCCCGGGGAACCACCATGTGCTTCATCGATTCCTCGGGGCGGACGGGCTGCTGCTGCAGGTTCAAGGTGGCGCCCTTGCCGCCCTTGTAATTGGGAATCTGCTTGCCAACGTCCTTGTATTCAAATGGCTTGACGCTTTTGGGGAGGGCGGTCATTTCGGGCGTCTTGAAGGGCCGGTCGTAAGCAGATTTGGGCACTTCGCGCGCCTGGCCGGTTGGTCGCGGCGTCGGGTCGGTGCCGACGGCCCAGCGGATGCCACGCTCGAGCAACTCGTGGAAGCCGGGATTGCTCCAGGTCCGTTGGTCGTGGCCCCAGGCGGTGTAAAACACACGGCCCTTGCCCTGGGTGCGGACCCACGTCCAGGGCTCCTTGACCTTGCCGTCCACGCGATATTCCAGCACGGTCCGGTCTTGCTCATTGTGTTTGGAATGCACGTAGGTTTCGTCCCAGCTTTCAAAGCCCTTGAAACCTTTCATGAGAGGATGATCCGGCTCCGCAAGGATGGTCCGGAACGTGCCCGTGCCGTGGCTCTTGAACTGGGCGCCGACCAGGGCGATGTATTTGGGTGAATTGTGAAAGGCATAGGACGCACAGTGAAGCGCGATCAGGCCCTTGCCGCCCTCGACGTAGTCCAGCAAGTCCTTTTCCTGTTCGGGCGTGATCCTGGTGGTGTTGGTGTAGAGGATCAGGCCGTCGTAGCGGGCCAGCGTCTTGGCGTTGATGGCGGCGACGTTGCCGACGAAGTCGATGTCAATGCCGCGCTCGCGCATGAGCTTGTCGATTTGCCGGTAGCGCAGCTCCGGCTGATGGCCGCTCCTGTCGCCGAAGAACAGCAGTTTGAGCGGTTTCGGTTGTTGCCCGGCGGTCGCGACGTTGGCCGGAACCGCCGCGAGCGGACGACCCGGCGCCGGTTGATCAGCAAACGTCAACGCGACGAAGGCCAGTGTGGCAAGGAAGCAATAACCCATGCGTGCGAATCGACGTTGCATGAACAATCTCCCAATGAAATCAGGCACCATGAGCACCGGGGTTGCTGTCAAAACCGCCTGCGTTCCGAGCAAAGGGTGCAAGGAGCAAAGTCGGCGAAGCGCCAACGAGGGGGAAGAAGAACCGGTGCCGGCTGCTCTACCTGGGCGAAATGGGCCGGCATCCGGGTCCGGCACCGGGCACTCGGCCTGTCTTCTTCTGGGGAGGCGCCGGCGCCTTGTCGCGCAGCGTTTCCAGATAACTGATCAGGTCGGCAAAATCCGCGGGCGTCAGGCCCCCCTGCAGGCCGTCCGGCATCACCGACTTGCCGGTCTTCTTTTTGCTCTCCACCTCACCCGTTTTGATGGAATGCTTGGCCCCTGCGGCGTCGATGAGGTTCAGTTCGTCGGCGGTTTCACTGCGAATGACGCCAATCAGCGTGCGGCCTGACGTTAGCTCTACCAGATAGGATTCGTACCCATCCAGGATGTTCCTGGACGGGTACAGCACTTCGTCGATGAGCTGGGCGCGGTTGTATTTGGCGCCGACCCCGCTGAGGTCCGGCCCCACATCACCGCCCTGCTTGTGGACGGTGTGGCACTTGCTGCACGCCGCCCCCCTGGCGTCGAAAAAGATCTTGCGGCCGCGCTCGACATTGCCCTTCAACCGGGCGACCGCGGTGGCGTATTCTGCCAGCGCCAGCGTGCTGACCTCCACCGAAAACAGCCGGCTCTTCGCCGCCGCCGCGTCGCCGGCGTAGACCTTCTGCAGCTGGACAATCACCTCGGCCGACAGCGCCGGTTTCTGTGCCAGGCGCGCCTCGATGACCGGCAGCGCTTCCTTTTTCAGGGCTGTCACCGCCTTGAGACAGGCGGCCCGTTGATCGACGTTCTTGCCGCCCAACCCTTCCAGGTAGGCGGAAAACGCGCGCGGGTCCGGCGTCTGGGCCAGGGCGTTGATGACCTCAAAGCGCAGTTCCCCGTCCGCCAGGAGTTTCAGCAGCGGGGCCACGGCGGCTTTCTCTTTGCGGGTTGTGAGGGCGACCACCGCCGCCTTGCGAACCGTGATGGCTTTGTCCTGCAGGGCGGTGATCAGCGCCTCGGCGGCCGGCGTGCCCGCGCGACTGGTCAGGAGTCGCACCGCCGCGGCGCGGACGCCGTCGTCCGTGTGCTTCAGGTGCGCCACCAGCGCGGTGGTGACCTCGGGCGATTTGGCCTTGCCGAGCGTTTCCAGGAGCGTGACCAGCTGCGCCGGCGGCAGGTCGGCACTGGCACGCTTCATGAGCGCCTCGGTTAATTCCGGCGTGATCGACGGCAGGCTCACTGCGAAGGCCAGCGCCTGCACCACGAACCCGGGGTCCATCTTCGGATCGCTCAGCACCTCGGCGGCGAGCCGGTTGCCCGCCTTCGTGAACGCCGTATTGGGGTTCCGCACCGCCGCCAGGATGCCCAGCATTTTCTGGCGGCTCTGGGCGTCTTTTTCCCTGGGAACATGGTTCAGCAGTTCGAGGGTCAACTCGGGGTCATTGCTCGCGACCATCGCCTCGGCGGCACCCAGTCGCACCAGGGCGTCAGGGTCCCGCAACCCCGCCCGCAGCGCACCTTGAACTCTGGCGGTCCCGGCCCAGCTAACCGTGTGGGCCGGCGGCTTCGTCGCGGCCGGCTTGATGTTCCACCATTTGCCGGTCCAGGCCGGGGGCTTGAGATCGAGGTCGGCGAGCAGTTTCACGACTTCCATGCGCGTACCCGCTGGTTTCTGCGGGGCGGCGGCGTAGGCCGCGAGCGCCTCCACGGCGCCGACCTCGTAGGTGGCGCGGAAGGCGAACAGCGTCGCCTCGCGGATTGTCGCCTTGTCGGAGTTCAGGCCCGCGGCGATGGCCAGCCACGCTTTCGGGTCACTCCGGCCGATGCGGTTCAACGCCGTGAACGCCGCGTAGCGCGCGAACAGGTCAGACTCGTCCAGCGCCGGCAGCAACGCCGCGACGCCTTGCACGTCGCCGATGCGGCCCAGCGCGGTGGCCGCCTGGAAGCGAACGGAGCGGTCGGTGTGGCCCATCAGTTTGGAAAGAGCCGGGACCGCCGCCCGCACGGCCCGGTCCCCCAGCTGCCGCGCGGCCTGCCGGCGCACGGACGGGTCGGCGTCGTCCAGGCTCGCGATGATCGCCGCGCGGCCGTCCTTGCCGGCGTCGATGCGGTCCAGCGTCCAGACGGCGCTCCAGCGTGCCACGGGCGGTTTGGTTTTGTCCTGCAACACCTTGACCAGCAGTGGCACGACACCTGGGCCGCGGTCGGCCAGGCGGCGCATGGCCACCAGTCGCACGCCCTGGGCGGGATGACTCAGCGCTTCGAGGAGTTCTTCGGTCGTTGCCTTGAACGGTTGGCCCAGCGCGGCGGGCACCAGCCACGCCGGCTTCGGCGCGGCCTGACTCTTACCGGTGTAGGTCATCTTGAGGAGGCGGCCGACGGGCGGCCCCTTGCGATTGGACCAGCCGTTGTAGTTCCAGTCCGCGACGTAAAAGCTCATGCCGTCGGGCGCGACGGTGATGCCCACGGGCCGGAATTCCTTGCCGCCCTTGGCCCGGTTGAGGAGGACCTCACGCTGCTTGATGCGGTAGCTGGCGCCCTGACGCTCGACCGCGAAGCGAACCACCTGCCCCTTGCCCCATTCGAGCATGAACAGGTTGCCGCGGTAGGCTTCCGGCAGGGCGTCTTCGTTGTAGGCCACGCCCCCGGTGGGCGAGCCGCCGCCGTAGTCGGCGATCATCCAGAGCGTGTAGGGCTTGCGCTTCCGGTAGTCGTGAGGGTAGCCGTAGTAGCCGCCGTCCACCATGTGCGTAAAGCGCGTGTGCCAGCCCAGGCCGTCGTCGGTGTTGTCGTAGGTGAACTTCTCATCCTCGGCGTCGATCGCGACTTCGAGATGATTGCGCGTGCCGGTGGAGTAGACTTCCAGCTGCGTGCCGTCGGGGCGGAGGCGCAGGATGCCGCCGCCGTGCAGCTCAGCCTTGCTGCCGTCGCGGCCGACGGCGCCGTAGATGCCCTTGTCCCCGGTGCTCATGTAGAGCCAGCCGTCCATCCCCAGGCGGATGCCGCTTGGGATGTGGTCGTTCATCCCGGCCCACGGCCTGGGGTTGGTGCAGTCGATCAGATCGATGCGGTTCTTGCCGACCGTGCCCCCGTCGTCGAAGACACTGAGCTTGGGGCAATGATGCACGTAGAGCTTGCCGTCGATATATTGCAGTCCGAAGACGGCATAGAGTTTGTCGGCGAACACGGTCCAGGTGCCGTCGAGCTGCCGGCACAGGATGCGGTCGCCGGGCTGGTTCGGCGGCCCGATCTGGTCCATCGGGTCTTCGGCGAGAAAGATGCGGCCGTCCGGGGCGCAGCACACCACCGAGCAGTATTTGACGGTGGGGTACTCGGCGATCACCTCCACTTTCCAATCGGGGGAAGTGCTCTGCGGCCCCTGGGCAGACGCCAGGGAAGGCGCGGCCAAAACCAACAGCACGATGACCCAGAACCGCATTACTGAATCTCCGTGAAGCACAGGGATGAGGGATGAAAGGAAGGACCCATCATGTTCTCGTTTGTTCTCGTTCCCAAACTCCTGTTTGGGAACGCCTGTCTTCCGAAACTCCTGTTTCGGCCGGCGCTCAAACCCAGTTTCCACAGAAAGTTCCACCCGGGGCGGCGAAACAGGAGTTTCGCGGAAGGGCGTTCCCAAACAGGAGTTTGGGAACGAGAAATAGTTTTCTCTCGACTTCGACCCTTCTTCCTCAACCTCGCTCATACCGCAGACTTATTTTCTTCCGGAAACGATTCGGTTGGATGGTTGCTTCACCATGTGGTCGCCCCGCCAGTATTTCAGATCGAGGTGGACCCGTTGGATTCCCTCCGATTTTGCCACTTGGAGCGCAAAATCCTGAAACTTTTGACTAACTTCTGGCGAAAGGCCGATAACAGTTTTCCATCGTGGAAGGTGCTGGGAGCCTTTTTCCCCTGCCAGTCCTTTCGCAACATGGCTATCGAGTGGAACTTCAAGCCAGCTTTCCAATGACTCCAACCGGTAGTGCTCGCACAAGTACCGGTTATAAAGACACCCTCGGAAGAAGATGTTCAAGAATTTGCGCGAACTACCCCAATACCTGGCACCTGAAGGAAGGCTTTGTTTTAGCTCAAGGGTTGCCTTTTCAAGCTGAACAAGAAACTCCGCCTCGGTTCGACATTTGAGGGCAGCAAGGTCAAACTGCTCCAAGAATGACCGTGCTGCGGGGATTGTGCCTTTTGGCCCCATTCCGCGCACAGTCGAATGACCGATTGAGAGCCTTCCGATTCGACGTTGCAAGAGAGTCCGGAACTTGCTGTTCATGTTGCTGGCCTCTGTGCGGATTGATGACCTTTCAAAATTCGCGAGTTGTGAGCCCGAACAACATAGCTTACATGCGGGCCACTCGACTTCAAGTCCTCACTACAGCCGTAGTTGGCCCGTCACGTGCAACGGCTGGTTCGGGATAATTCTCTCTCGACTACGACCCTGCTTCCTACGACCCTGGTAGCACTTCGTGCTGGCCTTGCAAGGAGGGCCCGGCTTCAGCCGCAACCAGTTCGGAGTCGGGGGTTGTTGCAGTCTCGGGCCTCAGGCTGGCAGCCTGGATGCGGCGAATAAGCAATTCGGCGAACCACTGAGGGATGCGGGCCCTATCATTGCTCCAGTTGAGTGTCCCCAGCTTGACGGGCTCCATCCCGGGCTGCGGGGTGATCCTGTTCGCCAACGTGAATGGCTTGATTATGAATTGTTGCCAGTGCTCGCCAAACGTGGGCGTCAGGTTTCGAGCCTTGAACGACTCAGGGTATCTGTCGCGCACACCCGCTGGGTACTCGATCTGGTCCGTGGTCCATTCGCTCCTTGGAAGGCGTTCGGCCACATACATCACAGCGGCCACGCCAACCCGGTAAACGATCAGTACATCACCGACGCGAATCTCATCGGCCTTTCTTGTGAATAGGATTTCTACCTCAGCCTCACCGAAGTTCTCTTTTACCGACCCGTTCATGACAATGGGGCGGTCCCCAAGCCCGATAGGCTTGAGCCAGAATCGCCTGTTCGCTGCGTCTTCCAGCAATTGATTCAAGCGATCGTTATCCACGGCACTTTCTCCACATGGCTGTCGCCGGACGCCTGCTGGTATTTGCGCCCGAACAGGTAATTCTTCTGACCGGGCGGTCACGGTAGCAAGTCCCGGTCAGGGTAGCAAGGCTCCGGTCACGGTAGCACCGCGTTTCCCCCCGTAGAAGCCGGCAGAGCCAGCGTAACCACCCCCTTTTCGGATTGCAAGCAAGAACCACGGGGAACATACAAGCCACTCGAATCATCTCAAAATCACTGAATGAAACCTCCCTGCCGGGGTGGTGATGCGCAGCCGAACCGGGGTCCGACTCCCCAGGTGTCCCGCTGAAAAAAACCGGGGAGTGCCGGGCCGGGTCGGGCGATGCCGGGGCAAGCCGATCCAGGCAAGGCTGCCAGGTGCGGGCTCGCGGGAACCTGGCAGCCTTGGCACCCTTTCTCGGGTTGGCAGCACCTGGCCCGGCCTGGCCACGTCCGGGGTCGTCGTCTGGCACCGCCACGGCCCGGCACCCCTGGCACCCTTTCCCGGCCTGGCAACCGCTGGCACACTTCGCCCTCCGCGGCGGCGCCGTCAAGGGGCCAGGGCGCCCGCCGGGCCATCGGAACTTTCGCCTCCCACCGCCATCCACGCAAATACTGTTTGTCTCCGGAAGGGTCAGGCACGGGGCTGGAGTTCACGCTTGAGCGTGGCGGGCGGGCCGGCACGCTCAAGCGTGAACTCCAACCCCGACCCCCGAACCCTTCCAGAACCGACTGTTATCGAGTTGCCTCAGTTTTCGTTACCTTTGTCGATCCCTTTCGGCCCCTGAAACAGCCGCGGCGCGAAGCCATAAAGTGCCCACCGCCAGGTCTGCCAATCGTGGGCCGTGCCTTGCACATCCTCAAAGACGCTGTTGACGCCAGCGTTCTTCAGGGCCTTGTGGAAGTTGGAGGCGCCCTGGTGTTGCCCTGTCTCCGCGGTGCCGGCATGGAGATAGAACACCGGGCACTTTTTGTTGAACTCCGCGGGGTTGGCGAAGACCCCGCCGTAGGCTTTCTTCACGTCGCCGCCCTTGCCGCCCCCGCCGCTGAAGGCGCCGATGGCGCTGAAGGTGTCCAGGTGCGTCAGCCCGATTTGCAACGCCTGGCCGGCGCCCATCGACAGCCCCGCAATGGCCCGGTGCTCGCGGTCGGGGAGGGTGCGGTAGGTCGAGTCGATCATGGGGATCAAGTCCTTCAGGACCACGTCGGCAAAGGCACTGGTGTCCTTGGCGCCTTTTCCTGTTTTGAGCGGCGTGGCTCCCGCCCGGGTCGCGTAGCCCGTCTCCATGACGACGATCATCGGCCTGGCTTTGCCGGTGGCGATCAAATTGTCCAGGATGAAATTCGCCCGACCCTGGATGCCCCACTGCCGTTCGTCGCCGCCGGAGCCGTGCTGCAAATAGAGAACGGGGTAACGTTTCTGGAGGTCGCCGTCGTAGCCGGGGGGAGTGTAAACATAAATGTGCCGCTGCCGGCCGGTGACCTTGGATTGATACCAACGCTCGCGCACTTCCCCGTGCGGCACCTGCTTGTTGTCGTAGAAATCCACACGCTTATCCGGCACTTCGATGGCGCTGGACTTTTTGAAGTTACCGTAAAACGAGTCGCTGGCAGGGTCGCTGACGACCGCGCCGTCGATGATGAACTGGTAGTAGTAGAAACCGGGGACCAGCGGGGGCGTTGTCAACGTCCACACGCCGCCCTCGCCGCGCTCCAGGTCGAAGGGGCCTTTGAAGATGCTGGACGAGGCTTGCAACTTCACTGTTTTGGCATTGGGGGCTTTGATCTGGAACGTCACGCGCAGGTCGGTATGAATGCGCGGGTAAGGCGCGTTGCCGATGTTCGTGGCTGCGGGCCGCGCGTCGTCTCCTTTGTTGCCCGGATTTTTTCCCTGCTCGACGAACGCAATCAGTTCCAGCTTCTCAGCGCGGTTGCCCCCCCTGCGGACCGAGGCCCGTTTTGGCGCCTGGCTCTCTTTGCTGGAACAGCCGCGGCGCGAAGTCGTGCAGGGCGTAGCGCCAGGTCTGCCACTCGTGGGCAAAGCCCTTGGCGTCGCGGAACACCACGTTCTTGATGCCGGCCTTCTGCAGCGTTTGATACAGGCCCTCCGCACTCTTGTGAATGCCCGCGTCCAGGCTGACGGTGCCGGAGTGGAGGTACAGCAGGCTCACCTTCTTGTCGAACGCAGCGGCGTCGGCAAACACACCGCCGTAAGCCGTCAGCGGGGCCTTGCCTGCCCCGCTGAAGGCACCGATGGCGGAAAAGGTATCCAGGTGGGTCAACCCGATCTGCATGGCCTGGCCGCCGCCCATCGACAGGCCGGCGAGCGCCCGGTGTTCCCGGTCCGGGATTGTCCGATAGGTCGCGTCGATCATGGGGATCAAGTCCTTGAGGACCACGTCCCCGAAGGCGCCGGCCTTGCCAATCCCCTTGCCCTTGCCTCCCGGTTCGGCCGGGCGCCCGCCCGTGTGGCGTAGCCTTTCTCCATGACAATGATCATCGGCCGGGTTTTACCGGCGGCGATCAGGTTGTCCAGAATGAAGTTGGCGTGGCCCTGCCGGATCCAACCGGTTTCATCCTCGCCACTGCCATGTTGCAGGTACAGGACGGGATAGCGCTTTTTGGGATCGGCATCGTAGCCGGGCGGCGTGTACACCACCACGCGGCGCTGCTGTCCCGTCACCTTGGACTGGTACCAGCGCGAGCGGACCTCGCCGTGCGGCACGTCCTTTAGGTGATAAAAATCGACGCCCTTTTCGGGGATTTCAATGCCGCTGGTCGGCCTGCCGGTGCCGAAGAAGGTCTCGCTGGCGGGGTCATTGACCTGGACGCCGTCTACCGAGAACGTGTAGTAATGGAACCCCGGGATGACCGGCGGCGTGGTCACCGACCAGACGCCGTCTTCCCCGCGCTCCATGACCCACGGCCCGCCCTTGCCCAGCCCAAAATTGCCGTTGACCTGCACTTTTTTCGCGTCGGACGCTTTCAACCGCAACGTCACCCGCAAGTCGGGGTGGATGCGCGGGTAGGCGGCGTTGTTGACGTTGGTCGCTGCCGGCCGGGATTCGTCGGCCTGCTTCTCGGACACTTTCTTCTCCTGCACCGGCGCGGAAGATCAACCGCGCGAAGTGGTACAGGTCGTTCCTCCACACTTTGAAATCGTGCTTGCCGCCGGGGATAACGTTGTAGATGTGCGGCACCTTGTTGTCTTCGAGCATCTTGTGTACGTTCGCGCTGATCTTGAACAGGCCGTCCTTGTCGCCGCAGGCGACGTACAGCAGTCGCAGTTGTTTGGCCGCCTTCGCGTGGTCCTTGATGAGGGTGGCGGGGGATTTGGTGTTCGGGGCCGAGGAGAAACCGCCGACCCAGGCGAAGGTGTCCAGGTTGTTCAGTCCGAAGTTGAGCGCCTGGCCGCCGCCCATCGACAGGCCGGCCAGCGCGCGACTCACGGTCGGCCTTTACCGAATAGTTCGCCTCGATGTAGGGAATCACGTCCTTGAGCAGATTCTGTTCAAACGCGCCGAAATCCTGAAAGGCGTTGCCGCCCTTGCCTCCCTTGCCTGGTGGCCCGCCCGACGCGCGCCCGTTGGGCATCACGATCAGCATGGGGACGGCCTTCTGCTCGGCGCAGAGGTTGTCCAGGATGACGTTCGGCACGCCGCCCCTGGGCCACTCGTTGTGGTCGCCGCCGATGCCGTGCAGCAGGTAGAGGACCGGGTACTTGTTGTCCCTGGAATACCCCGGCGGCGTGTAGACGGTCATCTTGCGCTTGCCGCCGCTGACCTTCGAGTCGTACTCGACGGTCTCCATCTTGCCGCGGTCGATGCCGTCGCGGCGGACGTCGAAGCCCTTGGGGGCCGGGGGGATGCCTTGCCTGGCCGCCGGGTCCTGGCCGTGGGCGGCGCCGCTCAGGGCCAGCACGACGGCACAGGCGGTCGGCAACAGTGGGTGTCGCATGGGGTCCTCTCTTCCACGAAGCCAACCAGCTAGCCTTCGCTTTGGGCGCCGTGCGCGGCGCCGGTTTGGCAGGTTTGCGGCTGGGGCGTGCCTTTGCCACAGCCAGGTTGTCGATCAGGCGGCGCAGGCAACCCACCAGCGCGCGCGCCTCGTCTTCCGAAAATCCGGTCAACATCTGCACGCGAATCGGTTCGCTCGATCTGAATAAGCGATTCACCAGGCGCCGCCCCTTGGCCGTGAGGGTGACGACGCGGGCCCGGCTGTCGGCGGGGTGCCGCGGGCGGGTCACCAGGCCCCGGCCCTCCAGGAGCACCAGCATGGCCCGGGTGGTGCTCGGGTCGGAGGAAGCGCGGCGGGCCAGTTCCTGCTGCGTGATCGCGTCCTGTTCCGCCAGGCACACGAGCAAGACGAATTGGTCGGCAGTCACTCCGTGGCTGGAGAAGTGGGCATCGGAGACACGGTGCATCCCGAAGTACGCGGCGCGCAGGAGTCGCGGTAGTTCCCGGCTGGGGTTCATTGCCGTCGTGCCGACCGGGGCGAAAATATGTATACGCATTAAACCCCGGCATCTTACCCGACCGGTGGCCAAAGTCCACTGAAAAATCGGGGGTGATGGAAACAGGCCGGGGAGCAATTCCCGCGGCGGTCGCGGGCGGCGACAGCTACCCGTTGCAGACGGGGAACGGGGGAACCCTCCCCACGCTCACCGTGGCGGTGGGTGAGTCGCGTGAATCGAGCCAGTGGAAGCAAGCCCTGCTCTCCTGGTCCCGTCCCAGTCCTCCCTTGCCGCGGGGACGACCATTCTCGTTCAAACCCTGGGGAGCCTGACCCCACCGGGACGTCTCCGTGACAGGCGCCTGCGCCTGGGCAAGGCGGCGATTCCTGGGAACAACGGTTCCTGGCCTTGGCCGAGCACCACCCCGACCACAACTTCCAGGCCGCCGAGGGGCTCCGCAAGGCCGTCCAAACGACCGACGTTTCGGGGTCTGCCTGACCTGGGAGAGCGGTTTGAGATTCGCCTACTTCGGACGGAAGCCGAGAAAGTCCTGAACACGGCGCCGGTATGCGGCCCAAGGAACGGACGCTAGACTCCGGGGAAACAAGCAGCCGCAACAGAGTTGAGAGTTGCCATGCGAAGAACGATCGAACTTGTACTTGGCCCAACGAATTGCTATCCACCTTGCGCGCGTCGGTCCGCTCCACGAATGGCGCTAGCTTAAGCGAAAAACCGTCACAATGGAGAAGATGGGCAGCTACCCATTTTGCCCAGCTTCTCGTTTTCGCCCTTAAGCTACGCGCCATTCGTCCGCTCCACCTCCGTACGAATCGCGGTTCCGCCAATCTGCGGCGGTCACATCGGCCGACGCAGCGATCAGCTCTGTAGCCGAATCGCCCCCGATCATTTCGATGAGGGGCTCAAACCGTGCGGAAATCCTCAGGTTGGACTATTGATCTGATAGGATTGGTGATAGGAAACGCTGCCGAAAACAGCCATTTCCTGCGGAATCCTATCAAAAGCAGTCGTTTTAACCTTGTTGTAAACTATATGATGACAACATCTTATGTCATGTAATTTGAACAGGCGTTTAGAGGATTGACTGCCTGAAAATCCTTAGGTCGCCGGTTCGATCCCGGCTCTGTCCACTACGCAAGGCCATGAGTCCACGAGACTTATGGCCTTTCCCTTTCGCCCCGCTCTGGGCGGCCGTTCACTCTATTTTACTGCGATTCCATACGGATTTCAATGAATTCTGTACGGATTGTGTACGGCTGAACCGCACTTTCCCTGCTCTAAATCCTGCCTGACAGGTGCTGCGTTCAGAATTCCGTGCGGAACATTGTCCCCCGCTCGTCCCCCAATCCGTTCAGAATGACCGGATTCTGTACGGCGGTCGCCGCCTGTCACTTTCCCCTGCATCGCCTCCCCTTTTTCTCCGGCTCCGCCGCGGGCTGGGCCTCGTTCACCTCCACCTCCGGCGTCGGCTCTTCCTGGGCTTCCCGCTTCTGCCGATCCAGTTCCTCCCGCAGCGGATGACCGGGCGGCTCGCTATGCGACGTGCTTCCATTCCTCGATGGAATCGTCCATGATACACCCTCCACATTGAACCGTGGAGGGAGCCTGGCGATACTTGTGGAAACACGCAAGCGTTAGGCTCTCATGACTTTAAGGTGTCCGCATGGAACCGCTGCACTACCTACTGATCGCCGACGCCGTCATCGCGCTCGTCGTCCTCCTGTGGCCACGCGGCCGGTGCGTCCGACGTTGGCGCTGGTCGTTCCTCCGCTCGGTCGCGAGGGCCACACTCAAGGCTACCCGACGGAACTCTTCGCTGACCGGCCGCCCGGTCAGAGATCGACCCGAACGAGCGGTGCCGATCCCTGCAAAACGCGCGCGTCTGGCGCCTTTGTCTGTTTCGGCGTGCAGGTCGATTGGCTGCCCCCGCGTGTCGAACCGTGCGCGCCAACTTCTACCCCGCAGCCTGACATGGTGTTTGCTTCCCGAGAAAACGGTAAACTGCTCTTCGCGACGTCGCCTGCGAACCCCAACCGCGGCCTGGCCCGGACGGTCGGAGGCCACGAAGGCAGCGGCACCGGCATCCATGGCGGTCACCCTGGCCGACGCCGAATGGGAGCATATGCTCGGCGCCCTCCGCGAGGTGGGGTGCTGGTCGGCCTGGAGTGGGCGCGGCCCGCCTGGGGATGAAGCGCTGCACGCTGTTCAAGAAGCTGAAGTAGCTCGGCATCTCCCGCCTCTCCCAGAAGCGCCGCGGACCACGCGCAGGCCGCCGAGCCCGGCGATGAGCTGTTAAGTGATCAACCCTGTGCCGTACCCTGACCTGATACTCACCGCGGCGTTTGGGCACGGCGGAGCAGGGCGGCAACCTCCTGCCAAAAAGCGAGACACGTGGCGCGCTCATTCGGGGGCAGTTGCGCGAGTGCGTCCGGTTCGCGCAGCCCCGCCAGGTCGGTGTGGGCCTGCCAGTGCTGCAACACGCGCCGGACCCCGGCGCTGGTCTGGGCGTCGCCGCGGTCGAGCGCCCAGCCCCACCCGGTGAGGTCTGCGCGGAGCCAGTCCAGAGCCTGCCGCCGCCAGCGGGCGCGTTCCTCGTCTGCCAACCGGGCCGCGTCCTTGCCGCGACCACAGCCCGCCAGCGCCGCGGCACAGGCGGCGGTGTAGCGCAGGCCCGCCACGCCCGCGGCCACCTGGGGGGCCGCGGCGAACGCATCGCGGTAGAAGCGCACCGCGGCGGCGTGGTGCTGCTTCAGCCGGCACATTTGGGCGAACTCGATCTGCTCGGCCGCGCCGGCCGGCTGCGCCGTCCCCCCCAGGACGGCGGGGAGCCTGGCGTCCAGGTCCACGAAGCGCCGACAGGTGCGCTGCATCGGTTGCAGCTGCTCCCGGAGCGGGGACGGCGCCGGTAACAACTCGTCCGCCTTGGCTAGCGCCGCGGCCGCCTCGTCGAACCGGGCCTGCCGCAGCAGCGCGGCGCCAAGGTTTTGATACGCCTGGCCGGAGTCCGGCTGCAGCCGGACCACCTGGCGGAAGGCCGCCTCCGCCGCGCCGTACTGCCCCTGCTGGAACAGCGCGCTGCCGAGGTTGAGGTGCGCCGCGGCGAAGGTGGGTTCCAGGTCGGCGGCCTTGCGGAAGGCCGCCGACGCCGCGCGGTACTGGCCCTGCGCCATCAGGGCGTCGCCGAGGTTGTAGTGCGCCAGGGTGAGGTCGGGCTTGAGGTCGATGGCCTTGCGGAAGGCCGCCGCCGCCGCGGCGTACTGCCGCCGTTTGTGCAGGGTGACTCCGAGCTGGACGAGGGTCTCGACCCACTGAGGCTCGAGGTCGAGGACCTGACGGAAGATCGCCTCCGCCGCGTCGTAGCGCTGCTGACAAAACAGGGCGATGCCCAGGTTGTAGTGCGCGTGGGTGAAACCGGGTTTGAGCTTGAGCGCCTTGCGGTAAGCCGCCTCCGCCGCGCCGAACTGGCTCTGACGCAGGAGTGCGCTGCCGAGGGTGTTTTGGGTGAAGGGGTCGTCGGGCTGGAGGCCGAGGGCGCGGCGGCAGGCGTCCTCCGCCGCGGCGTACCGCCTCAGGCGCAGCAGGACGCAGCCGAGGTTGCCGTGGGCCCCGGCGAACTCGGGCTGGAGGCTGACGGCCCGGCGGCAGCCCGCCTCCGCCTCGGCATACTTCCCTTGACCCAACCGGGCGACGCCGAGCAGGAAGTGGAGCGCGGCGTTGTCGTCGTGCGCCCGCCGGCGGACCAGATCCTCCAGCACCTCCGCCGCCTCGTCCGTCTTGCCGGCGGCGAGCAGCGCCCGGCCCAGGGCAAGGCCCAGGTGCGGGCGCCGGCTGCGCGCCGCCGTGTAATACCCGATGGCGTCCGCGAGCCGGGACTGCCGGTCCAGCAACTTCCCCAGGGCGCTGAGCAGGACCACCTGCTCCGGCCGGGCCGTCGCCGCCTGGCGCAGCACTTGCTCCGCCCCCGCGATGTCCCCCACGGCGGCGCACGCCTCGGCCAGGGCCACCACCGTCAGGGCCGGCTCCGTCCGGGGGTCGATCTCGCGGCGCAGCTCCCGCAAGGTCCGCCAGGCGCTGCCGTGCGGCAACTCCCACAGCGCCGGCCAGGGCGCCCCCACCCCGACCACCCCGGCCACGCCGTCGGCGCGCGGCGGCGCCGCACCGACCAGCAGCGCCCGCAGCCGCCGGCGCTGCGCGCTGCCGTCCAGCTGGTCCGCCACGCGCGCCAGGCGCCGCCACTCGGCCTCGGGGCGCTGCCGCCGCCGCTCCAGCATCCAGCCGTCCAGGCCCGCGACCAGTTCCTGCACCGCCAGGTCAGGCTCCGCCGCCAACCGGGCGACCGCCTCCGCCTCCGGCGTGCCGTCCACGTCCAGGCCCCAGCGGCGGAACGCGGCGGCGTACTGGGCGTCCGCGCTGGGCGGGGCCAGCACCATCGGTTCGCCCGCACGGCCGGCGAGGTAGGCAACGGTCTCGTGCGGCACCGGCACGTCCTGGAGTGCCACCAGCAGGGCGCGCGTCTTCTCCGTCCGTTGCAGCCGCCCGGCGGCCTCCTCCCGGAACGCCTCGGCCTGCCGCCGCACGGCGTCGCTGGCCCCGCCGCGGCGGGCCAGCTCCGCCGCCCGGTCAGCCTCGCTCCGGGCCTGGGCCAGCTGCACCGGGTCCACCGCCTGCCAGCCTTCGTCGAGCAGGCCACGCGCCTTCGTCAGGGCGGCGCGGACTTCCCGGTCGGTCTGCGCCTGCCGCTCCTGGGCGATGACCTGTTGTCGGTAGAGCAGCCAGGCGCCGGCGGGCCCGAGGACCGCGTGCAGCGCCACGGCGACCAGCAGCCCCGTCAGCGCCGGCCGGCGCCGCACCCATTTGCACGCGCGCTCCGCCGCGCCGACCGGCCGCGCCAGCACGGGCTCGCCGCGGAGGAATCTCTGCAGGTCCTCCGCCAGCCCGCGGGCGCTGGCGTAGCGGCGTTTCGGCTCCTTGGCGAGGCACTTCAGGCAAATGGTCTGCAGGTCGCGCGGCACGCCGGGGTTCAGCCGCGCCGGCGGCACCGGCTCGTCGGCCAGCACCAGCTGCAGCGTCGCCGCCCCGCTCTCGGCGCGGAACGGCGGCCGGCCCGTGAGCAGCTCGTACAGGATCGCCCCCAGCGCGTACACGTCCGTGGCCGGCCCGAGGGTGTAGCTGTCGCCGCGCGCCTGCTCGGGGGCCATGTAGCTCGGCGTGCCCACCGGGGCGTCCCTGAGCGTCAGCCCGCCGTCGCCTTCGAGCCGCCGGGCCAGGCCGAAGTCCGTCACCTTGGGCGTGCCGTCCGCGGCGAGCAGGATGTTGCCCGGCTTGAGATCGCGGTGCAGGATCCTGCTCTGGTGCGCCACCTCGATCGCGTCGGCCAGCGTCGCCACCAGGGCGGCGGCCGGTCGCGCCGGTTGCGGGGTGCCCTGGATGTGCTCGGCCAGGCTGCAGCCCTCGACCAGTTCCATCGTGAAGTAGGGCCGGCCGTCCACGTCGCCGGCGTCGTACAGCTGCACGACGTTGGGGTGGCGCAGCGCGGCCACCGCCTCCGCCTCGCGCTGGAACCGCTCCCGGTCGGCCGGCTCGGCATAGGCGCCTGCCAGCAGCATTTTCAGGGCGACGGGGCGGTTGAGGCGCAGGTGCCAGGCCCGATAGACGATGCCCATGCCGCCGCGGCCCAGCACCCCCTGCACGTCATAGCCGGGCACCTGGGGCAGAGCCGTGCCCGCCGGCGGCAGCGCCTGCGGGCTCCCGCCCTGCTCGGGCGAAGCCGGGAACAGCGCGTCGAGTTCTGCCTGGAGGCGGTGGAGCTTCTGCCACCGGTCGCGGACCTGGGGCAGCAGCTCGGGGCAGGTCGCGCACACCTCTTCCGGCGTCGCTTGCGCGTTGAGCAGCTCATCGAACAGTTGCCGCAGGCGTTCGTCGTCGGTCATCGCACGGCTCACTTCGTTGATTGGGCCCGACGCAGCAAGGCTGCAACCTCTTGCCACAGCGCCAGGCATTCCTGTCGTTCGGCCGGAGGCAATCTCTCCAGGGCGTTCGAGTCGCGCAGCCCGGCCAGGTCGGGGTCATCCCGCCAAGGCGCCAACGTCTTCCGAGCATGGATGCGATCCGCCTCCGTGCCGGTGTCCACCTTCTTGGCCCACGCGGCCATGTCGTGTCGCAACCAGTCTCGCGCCTGTTTGCGCAACCCCGCCAGCTCCGGCTTCCCAAGCCCGGCGACGTCGTCGCCATGACCGCTGCCGGCCAGGGCGGCGGCACAGGCGGCGTTGAACCGGTGCCCGGGCGCAGGTCCTCGGTCAATTGGGGTGTGGCCGCCAGCGCCTCGGCATACAGGCGTGCGGCCGTGGCGTAGTGCTTCTTGACGAAACAGAGTTCCGCCAGGTCGAGGCAGTCGTCGTCGGCGGGCTTCTTTCCCTGGACGACGGCGGGGAGACGACCTTCCAGGGGCGCAGGCGCTGGCAACGCTTCAGTTGGCCTTCCAGGTTCGCTCGGAGCTTCTTTTCGCTCGCGGGGAGGAAGTCGAGGCTCCGCCGGATCTCGGCCTCGGCCTCGGTGAACTCCCGCCGGGCGAGGAGTGCCTGGCCCAGCGCCCCATGGGCCAGGGCGAATTGCGGCTCCAGCCGGACGGCGTGGCGGTAGTGGCCGATGGCTTCCTTCAGTCGGGCTTCGTCCTGCGAGGGAATGCGGAGCGCGTTACGGGCCGGGGCCCACTTCGGGTCACAGTCGTGGACGTGCCAGTACCAAGCGACCGCCTCACCCTGGGCTTGACCACGGAACCACTCGAGGGATTTCACGCCATTCGGGTAGCAGTCGTCCACCTCGTCCCGCCGGCCCTTTGCGAGCAGGGCGACACCGAGCGCGTGGTGGGCCTGGGCCCAATCGGGGTCGAGCGAAAGGGCCTGCCGGTAGTGGTCGATCGCCTCGTTGAGGCCTCCCGAACCGGCCAGGATTTCGCCGAGGTTGAAACGGGCGGGGGCCAACCGGGGATCGATCTCCAAAGCGTCCCGGTACATCAGCGCCGCCGTTGCCCAATCGCCCTTGACTTTCAGGGCCACGCCGAAGTTGTTGAAGCCCGGGGCGAACCGGGGATCGCTCTTCACCACCTGATGAAAGACGGTAAGGGCCCCGGGCGGCCCTCCGTCTCGCTCATGGTCCCACACCCAGTACTTGTCAAGCAGCACGACGCCGAGGTTGTTCAAAACGGCGACCGCTTGCGGGCGGATTTCCAGGGCCTTCTGGTAATAGGCCAGCGCCGGTTTGGGGTCACCCCCCGGACGCCTTTCCGCGCCGTGCAGGGCCAGGGCCAGCGTAAAGTTGGCCCAGAAGTCCTCGGGTTGTTGCTCCCGGACGCGTCGGAGAAAGCCGACCCCGTCCTCCCCGGTCGCGGAAAGCCGTTCGCCCAGCGCCAGGGGCAGCGGGACGGGCTGCTCCGCCAGCGGCGCCGTCCGCGCCAGCTCGGCCAGGGCCTTCCCATCCCTCCAGGCCGCCGGGTCGCGCACCCGGTCGCGCCAGGCGTTGGAGTCCGCCCGGCGTGCCACTCCCAGCACCCAATCCTGCCGGGTCGGATCGGCGGCACAGACCGCCCAGTCGTCCAGCGCGGCGACAAGGTGGGCGGCCCATTTGGAGGCCCGGACGCGCGCCGCGACCCGCTCCGGGTCGTTGGCAGGCTCGCCCAGCCCGTGGTCCCGAAAAGCCTCGGCGTAGTCCCGATCTGCCCGGGCCCTGTTAAAGCGCAGCAGGGCACCGTGGCCCTGCTGCCCTTCGACGAGGGTGAATCGGTTCATGCGGATCGCCTCGAGCCGGACCAGGAATTGGTGGTCGCGGCGGGCCGCCTCCACAACCGGGTACAGCCAGAACGGCCCGCCGTCGCCGAGCCGGGACCGGGCCCGCTCCAGTGCGGCGCCGGCCTCGGAGAAGGCCGACTGCTGCTGCAACCGGTCCGCCTCCCGCAAGTCCGCCTCCACCGCCCGCGCGATGAGAATCCACTGCCCGATCAGCCAGCCCGCGCCACCAAGCACGGTGGCCGCCACCAACAAGGCGCCGACGAGCAGCGCCGCCGCCGCCGGGCGACGCCGCGCCCACCGGGCGAGGCGCTCCGGCGGCCCCGCCGGGCGTGCCGCGATAGGCTCCCCCCGAAGGAACCGGCGGAGGTCTTCTGCCAGTGCGGCGGCGCTGGCGTAACGCCCTGGCGGCGCCTTGGACAAGCACTTTAGGCAAATGGTTGTCAGGTCGCGCGGCACCTGGGGATTCAACCGCGCCGGCGACACGGGCTCGTCCGTCAGCACCTGCTGGAGTGTCGCCGCCCCCGAGTTGGCGTTGAAGGGGGGCCGGCCTGTCAGCAGCTCGTACAGGATCGCCCCCAGGGCGTACACGTCCGTGGCCGGCCCGAGGGCACGGCTGTCGCCGCGCGCCTGCTCGGGGGCCATGTAGTTTGGCGTGCCCAGCGGCACGCCGCTGAGCGTCAGCCCGCCGTCGCCTTCCAACCGCCGGGCCAGGCCGAAGTCCGCCACCTTGGGCGTGCCGTCCCTGGTGAGCAAGATGTTGCCCGGTTTGAGATCACGATGCACGATCCCGCTCTGATGCGCTGCGTGAATGGCTTCGGCCAGCGTCGCCACCAGTTCAGCCGCCTGGCGAGCCGGTTGGGGAACCCCCTGAATTTGCCTGGCCAGGTTGCCGCCCTCGACCAGTTCCATCGTGAAGTAGGGCCGGCCGTCCACGTCGCCGGCGTCGTGAACCTGCACGATGTTGGGGTGGCCCAGCGCGGCGACCGCCTCCGCCTCGCGCAGGAACCGCTCCCGCTCCGCCGGCTCGGCGTAGGCGCCGGCCAGCAGCATTTTCAGGGCGACCGCGCGGTTGAGGCGCCGGTGCCAGGCCCGGTAGACGATGCCCATGCCGCCGCGGCCCAGCACCCCCTGCACGTCATAGCCGGGCACCTGGGGCAGGGCCGTGCCCGCCGGCGGCAGCGCCGGCGGGCTCCCGCCCTGCTCGGGCGAAGCCGGGAACAGCGCGTCGAGCTCTGCCTGGAGGCAGTGGAGCTTCTGCCACCGGGCGCGCACCTGGGGCAGCAGCTCGGGGCAGGTCGCGCACACCTCTTCCGGCGTCGCTTGCGAGTTGAGCAACTCGTCGAAGAGTTGCTGCAGGCGTTCGTCGTCGGCCATCGCGCGGCCCTCCCAACTTGACACGGTGACAAGGTGAAAGACGAGTATACTCATTCACCTTGTCACCTTGTCACCGTGTCACCCGACGTCCGGGCGGAGGTCGTCCAGCGTGTCGAGCAATAGTTGCAGGCCCCGATTCAGCCGCCGGTTCACCGTCGCGGTCGAGACGCCGAGCACCTGGGCGGCCTCCGCATGCGTCAGCCCCTGAATCCTCACCAGGTCGAACGCCTCGCGCTCCTGCTCCGGCAAGTCGGCGATCGCGGCGAGCATGCGGCGGGAGCCCGGCGTGAGCCCCGAGTCGCTGCTGGCCGGGGCGGCCACCAGCGTCTCGTTCAACTCCACGGCGGCCGGCTGTCCATCTAAGCGGCGGGCCATGTCATTCAGTTCCCAGCGCAGGTGCTGGCAGGCCAGGGAAAAGAACTGGCGGGGGTTCGCCGGGCGGGCCGCGCGGAGGGCCTTGAGCAGCCGCTCGACCACCGCGCCGAGCAGTTCCTCCGCCTGCACGTTCAGCGGCGGCCGCGTCAGGCGCGGGTAGCTCCGGTGCAGGAGCGCGGCGCAGAGCTGGTGCAGCCGGCGGACCGCCCGGTCCAGCAAGGCGCGGACGGCCTGCTCGGCGGGCGCGTCGCCAGCCAGTTCGTCCAGGTAGCGCTGGACGACGACTGTGGTGCGTTCCTCGTGCATGGGGTCTCTCCTGCCGGGAAGCAGCGATGTCAGACGATTATACCAGGGGCCGGTGCAACACCGCCACGCTTAGGTGGTCGTTGGGGAGGGAACCGATAGCTGGCCGCGGGCCAGCGGATTACTGGACGAAGGACGGTCGGGCCGGCGAGAGTTTGCGTCTCGCCAGGATTTGTTCGTCAGGAACCTTGAGAGGAGACTCCCATGTTAGCAGTGCGACAACGGGGAAGCGCGATCCTCATCGTGATCGCCGCCACGCTGGTTTTCGCCACGGCCGGGCTGGCTCAGATGCCAGGATCTCCCTGGAAGAAGGCGGCACCGTTCCCGGAACCGGATGAAGAACTCTCCGGCGTCGCCGTGGGCGGCAAGCTGTATGTGATTGGCGGCTGGGGCGGCGGCAAGGGCCGGGGGGCCAACTACGAATACGACCCGGCCACCAACAAATGGACGAAGAAGAAGTCGATGCCGCGACCCGCCCACCATGCGGCCCTGGCCGTTGCCAACGGCAAGATTTACGTGTGCGGCGGCTTCGTCGCCCCGGCGAAAAGCCCACTCCCCGTCGGCGCCGCCTGGGAACCCATTGACGACGTTTGGGAGTACGATCCGGCGGCCGATTCCTGGAAGGCGCTGGCGCCGCTGCCGGGCAAGCGCGGCGCGGCCGTGGCCGTGGCGGTCGGCGGCAAGATTTACGTGATCGGCGGCGTCACGACGGTGGAAGGCTCCAAGGTGCCCTTCTTCACGTTCATGGGACCTGCTCGCGACCTCACCACCAATGACGTGTACGACCCCGCGACGAACAAGTGGGAGAGCCGCAGGCCGATGGCGGTGGGGCGCAACCACGCATTTGCCGCTGCCGTCAACGGTAAGATTTACGTGATCGGCGGCCGCACCGGCCACGGCTTCATCATGAAGGCCACCAACACGGACGTGGTGGAGGAATACGACCCCACGACCAACACGTGGAGCGCCCCGAAGGAGCGCATGCCGACGGCCCGCAGCGGCGGCGGTTGCGGCACCGACGGCCGCAAGATTTACGTGGCCGGCGGCGAGGTGACGACCAAACAACTCATCGGCGCATACCGCGCCGTGGAGGCGTACGAACCGGCCACCGATTCCTGGACCACGCTGCCCTCCATGCCGATGCCGCGTCATGGCGTCGCGGGCGCAGTGGTTGGCAAGCGCTTGCACCTGGTGAGCGGCATGATCCAGTCTGCGGGGGCGATGGCGATGCTCGACCCGCACCTGGAAGTCCACACGGCGGCGCATGATGTGCTGGAGCTGGCGGAGGGGAAGAACGAGTTTGGCAAAGGCAGGCTCGACCAGGGGAAACGGAAGAATTACACGCGGTATGACATCAAGAGCCTCGAAGGCCAAAAGATGCTCGCGAAATACGAGCGGGCCGTCAAGATCATGAGGGAGTTGCCGGACCACGATCCTCATTCCTGGAACTTCTGGTCGTACACCCACTGGATCAAGGGTCCCCCGGCGCACCTCTGGGAGAAGTCCAAGGAACACAAAGCGAAAGTGATCGCATTGCTCCCGCCGAGTTCTCAGGCTCTGGCGGAGGCCGTATGGAACGGCTGCCAGGCCCACCCCTACAATCCGGACGACCCGGAGCAGTATCAGCAATGGTACTTCCTGCCCTGGCATCGCCTTTACCTCTACCAATTTGAGCAGGTCGTCCGCGAGGTGCTGCGCGATGAGGATTTCTCGCTGCCTTACTGGAACCCGGTCACCGGAGACGTCGCTGATCTGTCTCTCCCCGCCGCGTTCCGGGATCCAAGCAGCCCGCTTTATAACGGCACGCGCTTTCCCTGGGTCAATGCGGGCAAGCGGATCGATACGCCCTTCATGCATTGGCTCACCCTGGACGCCCTCAACGAGAAGCTGTACATCGACTCGCCGACCGGCAGCCTTGGGTTCTGCCCCAGGTTCGATCAGAACCCGCATTTCTTTACGCATGTCTCCATTGGTGGCGATATGGCTGACTTCGCCACGGTCGGCCAGGACCCGATCTTCTATCTCCATCACAGCAACCTGGACCGGATTTGGGAAAGTTGGAACCGGCTCGGCAACAGCAATCCAACCGATCCCAGATACCGCAACCGCAAGTTCGCGTTCGGGGACCGGAGCGGCAAGCGCGTGGACCTGCCGGTCAGCGCAGCCGACCGTACCGCGCAGCTCGGCTACGAATACGACAGCTATGCCAGGCCGCCGAAGGCGGCGGCCACGGCGGTCGCGCAAGCCCTGCCCGCCAAGGCCGGCGGGTCCACACCGGCCCCGGCCTGGAGCCTGCCCGACGGGTCCGGCAAGAGCGTCACGCTGGGGCAGTTCAAGGGCCGGCCGGTGGTGGTGATTTTCTACGAGGGTTCCGGCTGCCTCCAGTGCATGAAGCAGCTCAACAGCTTCGCGCAGAAGGCCCAGGCGTTTGCCGACGCCGGGATCGGGCTCGTCGCCATCAGTACCGATGCGCCGGGCGATCTCAAGAATGCGCAGGAGCCATATGCGGAAAAAGGGGGCTTCCCCTTTCCGCTGCTGTCGGATGCGAAACGGGCTGTGTTCAAGGCCTAGGCTGCATTGATTTCGACAACCAGCCGTTGCACGGCACCTTTCTCATCGACGCCCAGGGCCGGGTTCAGTGGCGGGTCATCAGTGACCGGCCGTTCGACGACCCGACCTTTCTGCTGACAGAGGGGAAGCAGTCCTTGCGCGTGGCGGCCAAGTGAGTTCGGAAGGACCAAGGATCAATCAGAGAAGGCTCGTCTTTTTCATCCTTCGTCCTTTATCCTTCCAGGGAGTGTGACATGAGTATGAACAGGGCCAGGACGTTCTTGACACTGCTGACGCTGCTGGCGACGCCGTTCGCCGCGCGGGGCTGGGAGCGCGGCAAGGTCGAGCGCTTCGCTACCCTGCCCCCGGGGGAGGCGCACCCCGAGGGTATTTGCGTGGACCGCGAGGGCAACGTCTACGTGGTCACCGTGGCAGCGAACAAACCGGACACGAGCAAGGGAACCCTGATCGTGTTCGACGCGAAGGGGAAACATCTGCGGACGGTCAGCATCGCTGATTCCAGCAGATTGCTGCTCGACGTGCGTTTCCATCCCCAGACGGGCAAGCTCCTCGTGATCGATTACGGCGCCGCGAAGGTCCTCACCGTCGATCCCCGGACGGGCGCCTCCTCGGTGTTCATGACCGTCGCCGGCGAAAAGCCCGGTTGGCCGGACCGACACGATAAGCCCGGCCTTGACGGGATGACGTTCGACGCCGCCGGCAACGTGTACGTGACGGACGCGCACCAGGGCATTATCTGGAAAGTGGGCAAAGACGGCGGCGAGGCGACAGCCTGGGTCGAGAGCCCGCTCCTCAAGCCAACCAGGCCCCCGCCCGCCATCGGCGCGAATGGCCTGTGTTTCACTAACAAGCAGACGGCGTTGTTCGTCGCCAACACCGCCAACGACACGATTGTGAAAATCCCGGTGAGCGGCGCGCCGCTCAAGCCGGGCAAGCCCGAGGTCTTCGTCAACCGCGCCGGCGGCGGGCCCGACGGCCTGATCATTGACGAGCACGACAACCTCTGGATCGCGTGCAACCAGTCCAACGAGATCCTCGTGCTCGAGCCGACGCGGGGCCGGGTGATCGCCAGGCTCGGCGACTTCGGCGGGATCGACAAGGACGGCGCGCCCATCGGTTTTCTCTGGTCGAATAGCCTGGTATTCCACGGCGACGACGTCCTCGTCACCAACCTGTCGTTCAACGTTGCCGCCTTCACTTCCCAGAGTCTGCGGACGGTCGATGGGCCGTGGGCCGACCGGGTGAAGGTCCATACGATCTCGAAAATCAAGAAGCGGATTCCGAGCGTTCCGAAATGACTGGAATGCGCTTGCGGGCGTGCGCGAAGACGGGGACTTGGCCTCAAAGCAAAGGCCCAGTCCCCGTCTTCGCGCAGACTTTGAATGGGTCGTCAGAAATCGATCTTCGCCCTGAGGCCAAGCACGAGCGACGTCTCGGCACGTTCCAGGACGGGTGTGATCACTTGCAAGTCCGTGGTGACGTGACACCAGGGCGTCACGGCCACGTTGTAGAAGAGTTCCAGGCCGCGCTCGTTGCGCAGGGGCACGAGAGCCGGGGCGACGTTCTTGAAGCCGTCGCTAAACCCGAGGTAGTAATAGGCGACGCCGAAGGTGTCCAGTTCGCGGGTGGGGATCGGGCTGCTGCCGCCGAGGCCAACGATGGCCGACCAATGGATCGGGTTGGGGTTGCCATCGCTGATCCCGACGTTGCCGAACACGCCCCAGCTGCGCGTTGGATTCGTGGGGTCTACCCAGAGCGCCTGGTCGAACAAGTAGGTGACCCACCAGGAACCGTGGACCAGAGACTTCCGGGGAGATCCTTGCAACACTGGGGGAATGAGATTCAACGATTCAGGGCTCAAGATGGCATAGCGTCCGGAACTATACGCCCCCCAGACGCTCTGGTGTCCCGGCAGGCCGAAAAACTTGGTCGGTAGGCTGACGGTGGGATAGAGAATCGCCCCGTTATCGAAGAGTACGTTGAAGCCGCTCGTGGTGGTGTCATTGTTGGTGTCGTACACCGTGAGCGAGGCCACGGGATAACCGCCCATCAGGAAGGCGGCCCCGGCCCCCATCGTCACGTAGTTCATCGTCCGTCCCAGGATCGGGTTCCAGACGAACGCGGCGTTCATGAAGCCGGCATCGAGTCCGCGCCCGGGCATGAACGGTTGCTGGACGTTGTCAATCGTATTGATCCGCCCGCCGTACACGATGAGGTTTTCCGAGAGCACTTGCGTGAACCGGACGGCGGTCAGCGCGGTCTCGTTGCTGAAAAAGACCGGATGGGCCCGGCCGATATTCACCGGCACGACCGCCCCGGTCGCGAGGTTTACGGAATCGCCGTAGACGGTTTCGCCGTGAAGGTTGACGTACAGCCCTTGCCACAGCCCGGCCTTCTGACCGTCCACGTTGAGCAGATAATCATCGCGGCCGCCAAACCGGAAGGTGTCCTGCAGGCCGCCACTGGCAGTCCCCTGGTAGTACGTGGTCGAACTGACGTCGAGCGTAAAGCCGTCGTCGCGGAGTTGCTCGCGCAGCCCACACCAGTCGCCAGTCAACTTCGGTCGAGCATACCAGGGACCGCCGAACGGCGGGAGCGAGAAAGCACTGATCGAAGCGGCCCCAGCTCTGCCGGCGGACTCGCCGCCGGCTGCCGGGTTGCCGGCGACGTCCAGGCCGCTCCCGGTGGGGCCGCGACGGGCGCCGTCATAGGGGAATTCAAAGCCGTCGAACAGCGAACGTACGGCCGTGGTTTCGCAGGCTGCCGGGGCACCGCCGTCGAACAGTTGGAGCCCCTCGAAGGGGGAACCACCTGAACTGCTGCCGGCGGGACTGGCGGGCGCGTTGGGCGCCTGGGCCACAACGCGAAGGACGCAGGTGCACAGCAAACACAGGGCAACCAGGACTCGACGGCTGAACGTGGACATGGGCATGTTGCACTCTGCCGGGTTCCTGAACCATCCGCACTCCCCTGCCGCTACCAACCGCTATGGGCCTTCGGAGCGGAGACGGTTACTCGCCTGGCAGGCATGCTCGTTACCGGGTCGGGTGCGTTCAGCCCGTCCGCCGGCACGACTTTGAGAATGACCTGGAAGCCAAAGCTATTCTTGCTGGCACCGTGGAAAGGCTCCCGTGAGCTGACCCATCGAAGATCGAGGGCGCCTTCGGGGGCAAACTCGGCAGAGGGGCCTCTGCACAGACACCCCCACTGGCTGCCGGTCGCCTGGATGCCGAAGACTTCGTGCAGCACGTACTTGCCCGGTGCGATAACTACAGAGGCAGGGCCTTCCCGGTTGTAAACGGACAGGTTCTCCCCGCAAGCCACGGAGCGCGCGGGCAGGGTGAGCGCCAGCAGGTCCTGCGGCCCGCACCGGACAGCGGCGTGGGCGGGGATGGAAACCGCCGCCGTCCCCCCGGGGCCCGCACCGCAGCATTTCGGGCTGCGCAGCAGGCCCACGACGCGCGCTTCCATGAGCAGCCTGGCTGCCCGGACCTTCGGGTCGCTGACGACCACTTCAATGTCCTGCGTCAGCTCGAAGGTGTAACTGGCCATACCGTCACCGAGGGGACTGCTCGTGGCCACGACCACGCCGGTCATGGAGGTGGCAATCGTGGCGCCGGCCGGCTGGGTCACCAGGACATTGCCGCCGCCCGCGTGGGCACAGCAGGTGCGGTGGGGCGTGGCCGTGCCCTCCCCCGGCCCTAGCACCAGCTGGACCGCGGGTGGGGCCGGCTGCGGCTGGGGCGCCGCGGCCACCAGGGATGCGGCCAGCAGACCGGCAAGCGCCGCGAACCCGCCGATGACAATCCCAGTCGTCCGCATGCTATCCTCCTGACGAACCGGCGGGGTCGTGGTCCGCCGGAGGCGCCCTTCGAGGCCTTAGAGCGGTTCACGCACGGTTTGCGCACAAGTGGCGGCGGGCACGGGCTGACCTCCAGCGGCCTGCGCTGCCACAGCAAGGGGGCCAAGGGGGCCAAGGGGGCCAACTTTTTCACACGTCGAGATTCGAGCCTGGGAGCGGCTCGCGCAGTTTGCAGGACGGTTCGGGAGCACTGGCCTGCCGTTCCTGGTCCACACCACTGCGAACCGCGCTAAGCAAGCCAAAGGACTGCGCATGTAAGAATGCCAAACTCTCCCCACGCAGGGGTCAGTTTCTCTATCTACCCCGCTCATTCTGAACTGGGTTCCACTCCGTGATCGACGCTGACGTGACGAGGGAGCCAATCATTCCACTTCATCGGTCAGGCGGCGGGCGAGTTTGAACAATCCTGCGAGAATTCCGTGAACCTCATGACCAGCATTCACCGCGCACGCGCCCTGAGCAACGGTATCGAGCGACGACACCGCGAGCCGGTGCAACGCCGCCACGCTTAAGTGGACGTCCGGGAGGGAATCGGCGGGTGGTCGTGGGCGGCCGCTTGCCACGTGAAGATTGGTTCCAGACGAGTGACTGACCTGGAGGACTGTCATGCAGTGGAAGAGCATCGCGTTGTTCACCGTACCGGCCCTTGCGGTGCTCGGCGGCGGTTTGGCGGCGGCGCAGGACAAAGCGGCCCAGGACCCCAAACGGGAGGCCGACCGCCAGGCCATCGACAAGTTAACCCGGGACATGATTCAGGCGTTCGATCAACGGGACGCGGCCGCGATCACCGCCCACTGGACTCGGGACGGCGAGTTCCTTCGCAATGACGGCGCGCCGATCCGTGGCCGGGCCGCGATCCAGAAAGGGTACGCGGCGTTTTTCAAGACCCTCAAGGGCAAGCCGAAGCTGGAGATCCAGGCGGATGCCGTCCGCTTCCCGTCCGCGGACCTGGCCGTCGCCGAAGTCACGCTGCGGCTGAAAAACGACGGCGAAGTCGTGGCGTCCGGCCGGCAAGCCATCGTCGTGGTCCGCGAGGGCGGCCGGTGGAAGGTGGCCATGATCCGCGAATGGGATCGCGACGCCGGCCTGGACGTGGGCCTCAACGAACTCGAGTGGCTTATCGGGACGTGGCGGGCGGTCACCAGGGAGCGGGAGGTGACCATCTCGTACGCGTGGGACGAGCACAAGGCGTTCATCCGCGGGAAATTCACGGTCAAGGAAGGCGCCAAGGTCATCGAGTCCGGGACGGAGTTGATCGGCAAGGACCACGCCGAGGGCGTCATTCGCTCGTGGGTCTTCCAGTCCGACGGCGGGTTTGGGGGCGGGGTCTGGGTCCGGGACGGCAAGAAATGGAGCGTCAACGTCCACGGCGTCCGGGCCGACGGCAGCCAACTCACAGCGACCATCCTCTATGTCCCGGTTGATCCCAACACTGTCACCTGGCAGGCGGTCAACCAGCTCCTCGACGGTGAGCCGGTCGCGGACACCCCGCCGATCAAGGCCGCGAAACAGAAGTAAGCGAAGTAGCCGATCCCAGCGCGATTGGTAGGCGCTTCACCTCAAGCCATGAGCATCGGGAGACGTGATCATGAGTACCCGAACATCGGTAACGGCCTGTGTGGTGGTCCTGGCCCTGTGGGCCTGCAACCATGACGAGGCATCGGCCCAGCCAAGGCCCCCCGGGCCGCCGCCCATGATGAGGCCCCCTGGGCCTCCGCCCATGATGATGAGGCCCCCCGGACCCGTCTTCGGGCCGATGGGCGGGCCGCGGTTTCCCGGGCCGGGCATGATGCCGGGCGGTCCTCCCGGACAGGGCATGATGCCCGGCCGTCCCCCCGGACCCGTCTTCGGGCCGATGGGCGGGCTGGTGCGCCCGGGAGGCATCGGTGGCCCTGGTGGCCCCGGCGGCATCGGTGGCACCCCCCGGCCCCTGGGCGGCGTCGGCGGGCCGGTGCATCCGGGAGGCGGCGGCCCCGGCGGCCCTGGCGGGCCCGCCCACTTGCCGGGCCTGAGCGGCCTGGGTGCTCTGTCCGGGTACGCTGCGCTCGCGGGGAAGTCCTCCGCGCTCGCGGGGAAGTCCCCGACCGTCGCCGTGAACCGGCAAGCGCTGGTCAACCAGGCGAATCTGGTACGCAACAACTTCAACCACTCCGGTTCCTTCCGCGGCAACTGGTGGAACCGACACCGCGGCGCCTGGCGGGCGGCCGCGTGGGGCACTGCGGCGGCCGCTGGGGCGGGCGCCTACGGCAACGCCTCCTGGGGCGATTGTTCCAGCTACGGCGGCTATTCCTCCGAGCCGTCCTACTACGACTACGGCTCGAACGTCGTCTACGACGGCGGCAAGGTTTACTACAACGGCGACTCGGTGGGCACCCAGGAGCAATATGCGCAACAAGCGCAGACCATCGCCGGCACCGGCAAGCAAGCTCGGGCTACCGAGGAGGAAGACTGGCTGCCGCTGGGCGTGTTCGTCATGGCCCAGGGCCAGCAGGTGCACGGCAACGACCTCTTCCAGCTGGCCGTCAACAAGTCGGGCGTGATCCGCGGCAACTATTACAACGCGCTGAGCGACACCACGCTACCCGTGTACGGCTCCGTGGACCGGAAAACCCAGCGCGCCGCCTGGACGATCGGCGACCGCAAGGAGTCGGTCTTTGAGGCGGGCCTCGCCAACCTGACCCGGTCGGAAACGACCATGCTGGTGCATCACGGCAAGGACCGCACGCAGCAGTGGACCCTTGTTCGGATCAATCCGTCCGCTGAGTCCAAGCAGGCCGGCGGGGGCGCTCGCTGACCGAGGAAGTTAAGCGGGGGAGTTGACAGAGTGTGCGGATTTGGCCCCCCGCCGTGCGGCCCGAGTACAGTGGCGTTGGCAAGGCGACCAGGGCAGGTTGACGCAAGCCGCATTACCGGAATGACCTGCGCCGCCAACCAGGAGGTCGGCATAGAAGGTGCGTCATGGGGCAAGAAACAGGGTTACCCGAAGCCGGCCAGGTTACCCAACTTTCGCCCGAGAAGGAGGACAGTCATGTCCACGTTCCAGACCATCGTTCACCCGACCGATTTCGACGAACCGTCGAAGGAAGCCTTCCGGGTCGCGCGGTCGCTCGCCCAGGCCCTCAGGGCCAGGATTGTTGTCGTCCACATCGTCCCGCCACCTGCCATCGTCGCCCCGGACGGGAGCGCCATCATCGACCAGTGCGACGCGGAGCCGATCGACCCCTGGGCGGAGTACCGCCGGCTGCAGGCGGACACCCCGAACGTGCCCGTCCAGTACGCGGTCGTGGTGGGCGACCGATCCGAGTCCTGGCGCCTGCTCGAAGCGAAGATCCGTGAGCAGGGCGAAGGGACTCTGCTCGTGATGGGGAGCCACGGCCGGCGCGGCCTCCGCCGGTTCCTCTGGGGGAGCAAGGCCGAGGAGGTCGTGCGGGAGTGCCCCTGCCCCGTGCTGGTCGTGAAGGCGCCTGCGCGGCGGGAGCCTGCCCGTGCGGCGGCGGCCGAGGCAACCGCGAACGCCTGAGCCGCGAATCACCCGAGTCCCGGGCGGACGTCCCGGGAGCACCCCGGTCGCCCCTAGCAGGAGAGTGAGGCCTTTATGCGTTACCACCTTCCCCAGTTCGCTGGCGCCGCGCTGGTGCTCGGCGGTTGTCTCGGCCTGGCCGGCTGTGCCCAGCATCCCGCGGCAGCGCCGGCCGCGGCACCGCCGACGGTCGCGGTCAGTTATCCCGTCGAGCGCGAAGTCACGGACTACGCGGACTTCACCGCCCGGACGGCCGCGGTCGATTCCGTCGAGGTGCGGGCCCGCGTCTCGGGCTACCTGGACAGGGTTCGCTTCAAGGAAGGGTCGCTGGTCAAGAAGGGCGACGTGCTTTTCGAGATCGACCCGCGCACCTACCGGACGGCCTTGCAGTCCGCCGCGGGGAGCCTGGCCGCGGTGGAGGCCCGCCTCAAGCGGCTGGAGTCCGACGTGGAGCGGGCCATGAAGCTGCGGGGCACGGGCATCAGCGCGGAGGAGTACGACCGGCGGGTCGGCGACCGGGCGGAGACGGCGGCGTCGCTCCAATCGCAGCGGGCGGCCGTGGAGCGGGCCAAGCTGGACCTGGGCTTCACCAAGGTCACCGCGCCCGTCAACGGCCGCGTCAGCCGCTACTACGTCACCGTGGGCAACCTGGTGCAGGCGGGCGACCTGACCGGAGGCACCCTGCTCACCACGATCGTGTCGGTGGACCCGATGTACGCCTACTTCGACGTGGACGAGCGCACGGTCCTGCGCGTCAAGCAGTTGATCCGCGCGGGCCAGCTCAAGACGCCCGACGAGGCCCACATCCCCGTGTGGCTCGGCCTGGCCAACGAGGACGGGTTCCCCCACCGGGGGGCCATCGATTTCGCCGACAACCAGATCAACTCCAAAACCGGCACCCTGCGCGTGCGGGGCGTCTTCCCCAACCAGGACGAGGCGCTCGCGCCCGGCTATTTCGCCCGCGTCCGGGTGCCGGTCAGCCCGCCCCACAAGGCCCTGCTCGTCACCGACCGCGCGCTGGACACGGACCAGGGCCAGAAGGTCGTCTACGTCGTGGGCAAGGACAACAAGGTGGTGTCCCGCCCCGTCCGCCTCGGGGCGCTCCACGACGGCCTGCGCGAGGTCACCGACGGCCTGCGGCCCGGCGAGCGGGTGATCGTCAACGGCCTGCAGCAGGTCCGGCCGGGCCTGACGGTGGAACCGAACGTCGTGGACATGCCAACCAAGAAAGGATGAGGGATGAGGGGTGAGGGATGAATCAATCCGGTCTGGTCCATCCTTCCTCCTTCCTCCATCCTCCTTCCAAAAAGGAGCACAGTCATGCTGGCCCGTTTCTTCATCAACCACCCGATCCTGGCGTGTGTGGTCTCCATCGTGATCGTCCTGCTCGGGGCCATCGCGGCGGCCCTCTTGCCCGTCGCCGAGTACCCGGAGGTCACGCCGCCGATGGTCCGGGTGACCGCGGCCTACCCCGGGGCGAATGCCCAGGTGGTGGCCGACACCGTGGCCGCGCCCATCGAGCAGCAGGTCAACGGCGTCGAGAAGATGATGTACATGACCTCGCAGAGCAACAACGACGGCTCCTACACCCTGGACGTGACGTTCGAGATCGGCACCGACGTCAACATGGCCCAGGTGCTCGTGCAGAACCGCGTCGCCATCGCCGAGCCTTCCCTGCCCGACGTGGTCAAGAGCATCGGCGTGACCACCAAGAAGCGGGCGCCGGACATCCTGCTGGCCATCAGCCTGTACGCCGAGGACAACCCCGCGACCGGCAAGCCGTATTACGACGCGCTCTACCTGAGCAACTTCGCCACCATCCAGCTCAAGGACGCCGTCTCCCGCCTGGAGGGCGTCGGCGACGTGTTCGTCATGGGCCAGCAGGACTACAGCATGCGCGTCTGGCTGGACCCGGACAAGCTGCAGTCGCGGAACCTCACGGTCACCGAAGTGATCAAGGTCCTGCGCGAGCAAAACGTGCAGGTGGCGGCCGGCCAGATCGGCCAGCCGCCCGTCCCCCGGGGCCAGGACTTCCAGTACACGCTGAGCACTCAGGGCCGCCTGGTCGAGGCCGAGCAGTTCGCCAACATCATCCTCCAGACCGACAAGAACGGGGAGATCACCTACCTCAAGGACGTCAGCCGGACCGAACTGGGGGCTCGCAGCAAGGACCTGATGGCGCGGCTGGACCGCAAACCGTCGTCGGGCCTGGCCGTCTACCTGCTGCCCGGCGCCAACGCCCTGGACACCGCCGACCGCATCAAGGCCCGGATGCGCGAGCTGGAAACCCGCTTCCCCGCCGGCCTCAAGTACGCCATCGTCTACGACACCACCCCGTTCGTCCGCGAATCCGTCAACGAGGTCTTCAAGACCCTGCGCGACGCCCTGCTCCTGGTGACCGTCGTCGTCCTGCTGTTCCTGCAAGACTGGAAATCCCTGCTCCTGCCCATGATCGGCGTGGTCGTGTCGCTGGTCGGCACCTTCGCCGTCATGAGCGTCATGGGCTTCACGCTGAACAACCTGACGCTGTTCGGCCTCGTGCTGGCCATCGGCATCGTCGTCGATGACGCCATCGTGGTGCTGGAGAACATCGAGCGCCACCTGGAGAAGGGGCTGCCCGCGCGCGAGGCGACCATCAAGGCCATGGACGAGATCACCGGGCCGATCGTCGCCATCACCCTGGTGCTCAGCTCGGTGCTGCTGCCCAGTGCGTTCCTGGGCGGCCTGGTCGGCCAGTTCTTTCGCCAGTTCGCCATCACCATCTCGGTGTCGATGCTGATCTCGGCCGTCAACGCCATGACCATGACGCCGGCGCTGGCCGTGCTGTTCTTCGCCGGCCGCAAGCCAGGCGCGCACGGCGAGCAGGGCAAGGAGGCGGTGCCGTGGTGGAGCTTCGGCCTGTTCGGCGGGCTGGCGTCGCTGTGGCTGCTGACGCCGATCCTGGGGCCGTGGCTGGGCCTGCCCGGGGGCGAGGGGCACGACGAGGCGGCGCCCGGCGGCCTGCTCGCGAGCTTGCAGTCGTGGGGGGTCTCGGCCCTGTTCTTCCTGCCCGGCGCGGTCGCCGGCGGGGCGCTGGGCCGGCTGCTGGTGCGCCCCGTGAACTGGGTGCTGGGCTTCTTCTTCCGCGGCTTCAACCGGGTCTTCGACTGGACGACCCAGGTCTACGGTCGGTTCGTGGGCTGGTGCCTCCGCCTGTGCGTCATCGTGCTGGTGGTCTACGTCGGCCTGATCGGCCTGACGGGCTTCGGCTTCAGCCGCATCCCCACGGGCTTCATCCCCATGCAGGACAAGGGCTATCTGGTGACGAACATCCAGCTGCCCGATTCGGCCTCGCTGGAGCGCACGCTCGAGGTGACCGACGCGGTCGAAAAGATCGCCCTGGAGACGCCCGGGGTCGCCCACACGCTCTGCCTGCCGGGGATGTCGTACGTCCTGAACGCCAACAGCTCCAACTACAGCAACGTGTTCATCATCTTCAAGCCGTTCCACGACCGGCGCGACTCCGAGCTGGGCGGGGATGCCATCGCGGCGAAGATCCGCGCCCGCCTGGCGCGCGAGGTCCCCGAGGCGCGCGTGCTGGTCTTCGGGGCGCCGCCGATCTCGGGCCTTGGGACCTCCGCCGGCTTCAAGCTGATGGTGGAGGCCACCGGCGACGTGAACTACGACGCGCTGCAGGCGGCGGCCGACGACCTGGCCGCCCGGGGCAACCAGCAGCCGGGCCTGGTCGGTCTGTTCGACGGCTTCCGCGCCCGCACGCCCCAGCTGTACGTGGACATCGACCGCGAAAAGGTCAAGTCGATGGGCGTGCAACTGACCGACGTCTTCGACACGCTGCAGGGGTGCGTGGGCAGCTACTACGTCAACGACTTCAACCGCTTCGGCCGCACCTGGCAGGTCAACGTCCAGGCCGACGCCCGCTTCCGCACCGACGCGGAAACCGTCAAGCAGTTCAAGGTGCGCAACAGCGACGGCGACATGGTGCCGCTGGGGGCGGTGGCCGAGGTGCGCGACACCGCCGGGCCGGTGCAGATCACGCGCTACAACATGTTCCCGACGGCCTCGGTCAACGGCGCTCCCGCTGCCCGGGACCAGCACCGGCGACGCCCTGGCGGCCATGGAGCAGCTGAGCCAGGGCCTGCCGCGCGGCATGGCCACCGAGTGGACCGAGGTGAGCTACCTGCAGAAGCAGGCGAGCAAGGTCGAGCAGTTCCGCGACCTGCGGAACAACCCCTTCAGCGCCTTCACGGTGGGGGTGATCCTCGTCTTCTTCGTGCTGGCGGCGCCTGTACGAGAGCTGGTCGCAGCCGTGGGCGGTGATCCTGGTGGTGCCGATGTGCCTGCTGAGCGCGCTGGCGGGCCTGGCTCTGGCCGGGATGGACGTGAACATCTTCGTGCAGGTCGGCTTCGTGGTGCTGGTCGGCCTGGCCGCCAAGAACGCCATCCTCATCGTCCAGTTCGCCCGCGACCGCCAGCACGAGGGCGCCTCGCGGTTCGACGCGGCCGTGGACGCCGCCCGGGAGCGGCTGCGGCCGATCCTGATGACGTCGTTCGCGTTCATCCTCGGCGTGTTCCCGCTGGTGATCGCCGAGGGGGCCGGCCACGAGATGCGGCGGACGCTGGGGACGGCGGTGTTCAGCGGGATGATCGGCGTGACGCTGTTCGGCCTCTTCCTGACGCCGGTGTTCTATTTCATCGTCCGGTGGTTCGTGGAACGCAAGGCGGCGGCGCCGGCGACCGTCCCGGCGCCGCCGGTGCAGCGGCCGGCCTGAATCCCTGCCGGGCCGGCAAGACGCCGGCCCAGTCGGGTTCACCTGGTTGTCGTGTCGCCCCACCAGTTCGACTGCCGGAGGCAGCGTGTGCCGGATCGGCCTGATGGGTTCACCGGCAGAGGTGTAGAAGATTGAGACATGGATTCAAACCTGATCACCGCAACAGCCGCGGGGGCTTGGTTCCCTGCTGGGCGCGGCAGCCACGATCGTTGCCACCTGGAATGCCCAGCGGTCGCTGTTTGCCGTCCGGCTTGGGAATCCACACCCGTCGGACGGCTTCCGGTCGATACGTCTTGGTCCTGAGTTCGTCCGTCAGTTCGCCCAACCAGCGGACGATGCTGACGCCGACAGATTTGATACGCGAAATCAGGGCTTGAACTGAACGTGGTGGGTGCGTTCCGTGCATCCACTATATTACCTGCCACGTCCAGTGCCGGTCACTGCTCTGCCGCACCGTCTCCGCCGCGAAGCCCAGCGGTCTCACCAGCGCCCGCACCTCCTCCAGCGTCAGCGCCGCCCGCAGCGAATCATCAAACATTTTCTGCTGATGCGTATTGGCGTCGCCGGCGTAGGTCGCCACCAGCTGGCGCACCGCCGCGTCGCTGTCGGGCCGCAGCAGGTCGCGCACGAAGATCGCGCCGTCGGGCCGCCGCACGCGCACCAGCTCGCGCAGCACCAGGAACGGCTCGGGAATGTGATGGACGATGCTGTTGGAGATGACCGCGCCGAAGCTGGCGTCGGCGAACGGCAGCTGCTTGGCGTCGCAGCGCTCCAGGCGGATGCGGGCGTCGAGGCCGGCGCGGCGGACGTTGGCGCGGCCCACGGCCAGCATGTGCTCGGCCAGGTCGATGGCCACGACCTGCGCTTCGGCAGCTTGGCGGCACAGCTCGATGGGGATTTGTGCGGTGCCGGCGCCCACGTCGAGGATGGGGTTGGCGGGGCGCGCAGCAGCGAGGAAGTCCGAGACGAAGACGCGATTGACCGTGGCGTGGTCCATGGCGTCGTAGTCGCGGGCTTCCTCGGCCGAGTCCATCACTTCAGGTTCGAGCACGCGCGGCAGCATGGCTCAGACGGTCACCATGCGCGGCTTGCGCTCCTTGCGCGGCGCCTGGGCGACGAGCTGCTGATGGTGCTCCTTGAGGACCGCCAGCAGTTCGGCGCGCACCTCCCAATTGAAGGCGCCACAGCGGTCCCATTCGCGGATGACGTGCGATGTGGCCGGGTTGAGGCCGGCGACGCGGTGCAACCAGTTGATGCCCGCGTCCAGCGTCAGATGGCAGGTCTGCGGATGGTTCCAGGCGACGTGCGTCGCCAGGCAGCCCATCGGCACCGCCCGCGTGAAACTGCCGTGGATCAACAGCGGACTACCCTTTTCCAGAAGGTCGATAAGGCGGTGCAAGGCCGCGGCTGTCATGTTCGGCAACCAGGCGGAACGCAGTTCGTGAAGGCATTCCTTGGACAACATGATCGAACTCCTTTGTGACAAGGCAAACCGTTGGTGAACCGGGTCATCGGGACGGCGTCCGGGCGTCGGCGCCGGACTTATTCTAGCCGTGTCCGGCCTCGGGAGAACCACCGTGCCGTCAGGTCGAGGCGATTTTCCCCGGAACGGCTGGGCCGTTTGCCGATGAGCCAGGCTGGGAAGCGCAGGCAGAGTGGAAAAGGGAAAATCGCCTCGCAGGCCCCGGCGTCAGTTGGGGAATGCCAGGGGGTCAAAAAACCCCGCCGTTCGCGGGTGCGAAGCGGCGGGGCCGGAACAGAGAAGAGGCCGAATCCTTCTAACACCCACGAGAGTATCGAGCCCTTTCAACCTTGTCAAGCGTTTTTTTCCTATTTTGTCATGGAACAATAGAAATGTCCGCATTTTGGGAACAATAAAAATGTCCGCTGTCACAGGGTTGTCACTTTTGCTTTTTGAACGGCTGCCGCCAGGGGTGATCTTCGGCTGGACCGCGGCGCCGCTTCGGGGTATCTTCCCCCGCGCCGTCGGGAGGATAGGGCTCCGCAGGAGTGCGACCCGAGCGCCCGCCGGTCGGCTGCATGCCAGTCGGCTCGGCCCCCTCACCCGGGGCCGGGCTTTCTTCTTCCCCATTGGCATCGGCCGCCAAGGCGTTAAACTCCGGGGGTCTGGGGGCTCTGCCCCCAGGGCGGCACCCCGCTGGGACCTCCCGGTACTTCAGATAGCGGCCGCCGAAGCGGATCGCCAGCTCCCCATCCAGCCGCAGTTCGATCACCACTTTGCCGCCGCGCTGCCCCGGGTAGATCGGCTTGAGCAACTGATAGCAGCGGTTGCGGAAGCGGATCGTGTAGTCGTTGGCGACCACGCGCTCCTCCTGGAGCGACAGGATCGCCGCCAGGTCGTGCGCCGGCCCCAGCGGCCGGTGCGCGTCGCCGACGTGCCGCGCCGCCTGGGTGAAGCGGCGGTTGTGCGCGGGCAACAGCCGCTCCAGCACCGCATTGGCCTGCGCAGGTGGTCACCCCCGCCAGGCGCAGTTCCTTGACCCACCGATCCTGGGCGGTGCCGAACGAGCGCTCGAGCCGCCCCTTGGCCTGCGGGCTGTGGGCGCGGATCAGGCCGATGCCCAGCTCGCGCAGCGCCCGGCCGAACTGGGTCTCGGCGTCCGGCAAGGCCTTGCCCTTGTCCTGGGGCGCGAAGATGCTGTGCCGGTCGGTGTACAACTCCAACGGCCGGCCGAACCGGCGCAGCCAGCGGCCCAGCAGGTCCAGGTGCGTCTCGGTCGTGGCCGCCGGGTAGAAGCGCGCCAGCACGCGGCTGGTGGCGTCGTCGATCAAGCTGATCAAGACCACCTCCTCGCCGCGCCCCTCGAGCCAGTCGTGGATCGAGGCGTCCATCTGGACCAGCTCGCCGAAGCAGGCGCGCCGAGGCCGGCGGCTGCGGTGTTGCTCGCGGCGGCGCTGGCGCTGCCACAGGCCGGCGGCCAGCAGCCAGCGGCGCAGCGTCTGCGGGCAGACCACCAGCCCCTCCTGGGCCAGCTTCTCGCTGGCGAAGGGGGGGCCGAAGTCGGCGTAGCGCTGGCGGTAGGCCCGCAGGACGGCGTGCCGGAGGGCGGCGTCGGCCTGGTGGTTGGAAGGCTGGCCGCGCAGCCCGTGGACCAGGGCGTCGTCGCCGTGCGCTTCGAGTTGCGCTGCAGGCGGCGGACCTGGCGGGTGCTGAGGTCGAGCACCCGAGCGGCCTCGGCCTGGGTGCGCTCGCCGCGCAGGACGCCGTGCATGACCTTGAGGACATCGCGTTCCTTCTGGCTCATGGCGATCCGGTCTGTGGGAAGCACGTCGATAGGCATGGCTCCTCCTTGGCCTGGGCAAGGAGGACATTTCTATCGCGTTAAGACCGGACATTTCTATTGTCGTTCAACAGGTGAGTTGTACTGTCGCACGCTGTTCCGCGGAATTACGGTATATTTTGAACTGCACTTTCCAAGAAAACCTAACAAGCGGCGGCAACCTGTTTGTGGTCAGTCACTTACAACCCATCAACGACTGTTGATGCCTGGCCTCCCGTTTTTCAGAATCCCAGTGTTTTTCAGGGTTTTCGCCTTCCGTGTTAGCTTTTCTCGGAAAGTGCAGTTTTGAAGTATCCGGTACAGAATCCGGTACGCCGGTACGGCACCCGATCGGTCTGTATTGAGACACTTAGCCCGGATTACGCACCGTGCGACATTACCGGCGCATAATATCTCTTGAATGACAGGCCGTTCGTTTGTGTGGGTTGGCGCAGCTGTTGTCCTGGGCTTTTGCAGCTGCGCAACCCCTTTTTCCCGCCCCCGGCGCGCACCGCGCCCGCCGACGGCCGCGCGGGCCGTCTACCAGGCCACCAACCCTCAGTTGGCCACCCCTTCACCGACTGGCACCCGCCCAGCCACCTGACTCACATAGCGCCGCCACTGCCGCCTGCACCCGCAGCCACACCCCCCGGTACGGCCAGGTCTCCGACACGTGCAACCACACCCGCCGCGCGCTCGTCACCACGACGGCACCGGCCTTCCACAAGCGCTGCCGCAACGTCCCCACGGACGCCGTCGCCACCTCGGGCACCGCTGCCGCCGCCTCCCGGAAGAGCACCACCACCGCGTAAGCCAGGGCATGCACCAGCAAGCGGAAGGCGTTGGCGCAGAAGCCGCAGGCGCTCAGCCGGTCGCAGCGCAGGCCGTTCTTCATCTCCCCGATCGGCTGCTCCGGCACTTGGCCCCGCGGCGTGTACAGCCCGTGGTAGACCTCCGCCGGCGGTTCGGAGCGGTTCGTGACCACGAAGCGCCGCTGACTGCCGTGCGGGTTCATCTCCACCTTGGCGATCACCCGCCGCGCGTGCGGCCAACTGCCCGCCTGGTAGTCACGCACCTCCTCGAAACGCTGCACGTGCGGCTCGCGCGCGCCATAAAACTGGTAGTACAACTCCACATCCGCCAGCGCTGCCGCCGTGGCCCGCTCCAGCACCGCATTGCTGGCGTAACCGCTGACGTAGTCCAGGTGCTCGGCTTCGCAGAACTCCTAGACGGCGGGCACTCCCAGGCCGTTGTCGGCGCGCACCAGGATGCGGACCTCGGGCCAGGCGGCGCGCAGGGCGGCGACGATCGCCCCGAGGATGTCCACGGCCCCCAGGCTGGCGTGGATGGCGCCGGGCCGTAGCCAGACGGCCAGGGGGAAGCCGCTGTGCCCCTCGTAGACGTGCAAGGGCAGGAACTGATGCTGCCGGTAGTAGCCGTGGTAGCCGCTGAGGGCCTGCGCACCAGGGGTGGGATCGTCGCTGGCATCGGCGTCGCGGATCACCTCGGCCGGCGCCTGGCCGCGCGTGCGGATGAAGAGGTCCACCAGGTAGCGGTTGAGGATCTTCAGGCGCTGGGTCTGGGCGGCACGGACCTCCTGGAGGACGGGCCGTTCTTCGGGGGGCAGTTCGGCATCGCGGCGGCTGAAGGCGTAAGCGAAGCGCGCCAGCGTGCTACCCGAGGCGAGGGGTTGCTCGGCGTCGGGACTGACGTCGGCGCGGATCTGGAAGAGGGGGTCGGCGCGGAGGTCGTCGTGGTCGTTGTGGTCGGGGTAGCCGGCGAGCAGGGCGTAGACCTCCTGGGTGAGCAGCGCCTCGACGGAGTGGCGGATGAACTTGGGGGAACGCGGGTCGGGCAGTTGGGGTGCGAGGTCAGCGATGACGCGCAGGGGGCGTTCCAGGGCGCGGACGGCGAGCAGGCCGGCATCGGCGACGAGGCGGCCGCCCTGGAAATCGATAAGGAGTTGTTGCGAGCCAAGGTTCCACAGGGTAAGGTGGTCGGTAACTTCGGGAGCCATGATCTTGAGCCTCCACAGATGGTTAAGTGCCGGTCATCACAACACTTAACTACTGTGGCAGGCTCTTTTCACAAATCCTCGGTGCGTAATCCGGGCTAGGAAGTGCGTACCGGGGCTCGGTCGGTGAGGATGAAAAGGAATGCCGTTTGGGATTGCCAGGTAAACGCCGGTGACTGATTCCTTGTCTGCAGCTCAGCCGCACTGGAGGCGTCTCTCGGTCTGCCGCCAGGGTGTTTGACACCGCCCTGGTGGACTCTTCGCATTTGCCGGGTGGTCGCCCTCAACTTTCTCTGCGACCGAATGGGGCTGTTGTCAAAGTCGGGTTAACAAAAGCTCCATTGACGACCACAAGACGGACAACGCAGATTGCAAAACTTCACAAGATTGCTTGCCCCGTGACGGCGGATAACCGACCATCCACCCCTTCCTTGTCGCGTGGGTGCTTTTTTCAGGGAAAATGGCGAGGTTGGCACGGTGCCGCCCACAACGAGGAAGTATCCAAGGCGGTTGGGTGGCTTCCCAGCGGCGAGTTGGAGACGTTGAACGGGTGCGACCTCGACAACTGTCGGATCCATTCGAGGTTTCGCGGCAGACTTCCCCAGGGTGCGGCGCCCGGAAGTCTGTTCCCTGGTCCTTCTTCTCGTCGCCTGTGCCGCCTGGCTGCCGTGCGACATTTGGCTCTTCCATGAGCGTCATAGGCTGCACCGGACACGCAAAACGGGGTTTTGCCCACCCACCCCCTTTCCCACGTCCTGTTGCACGAACAGTGCGATTCTTCGCCACACCTGGCACTCCTTCCCGGTCCGCCTCGCCGATCGCAGGGTTTTCTTGGTCCGTTTCACTCTGGGCGTCAGCGGGCAGACAGGAGAGCCTGAGCGGCAACCTCGGGCGCAAGTCCCGACCGTGAGCAAAGGTTGCTGCCAGTCCCGGGTGACGCACGTCGTCGGCGCGGTGACTTCCTGGCGCTCGTCAGCCCGACGCTCTGGGCGTAGCCCCCGAAAACGCATCGCTGGGGCGGACGACGCGCGCAACGGCCATTGGCTTGCCTGCGCTTGTCGATGTGACCGGAGAGCCCAGCGTGACGAGGCATATGCGCGGCGGTGGTCGGGACCGAAGCACGATGCAGAATTGGGTTTAGCCGCCAATCCCGGCGAGCGCAGCGGTTATGGCCGCACCGACTCCCACAGAGCCCACTTCGGATAACGCCCTACAGCGCCTGGCAGAACGACTCAGTTCACGTGCGGGCCACTCGACTCAATGCTCAATTGCAACCTCAGTTGGCCCGTCACGTGCAACCGCTAGTTCGGCCCATTTCACTTTCCAGACGCCTAAATCGAGCTGCGTCCCCTGGTATGTGGGTTTTAACAAAGAAATCGAGACTTTAGCATAGCCGGTGACCGAATCCGGCCCGACCAGGCGTAAAATGAATATAGGGGGGGCATTTGGGTGTGGAGGGCACAGCCATGTTCGGACCAGGCGAGTACGTCCCGGACGTCACCGAGGGCATTTCCTCGCCCGAAGACCTCCCCAAGCCGCGCCGCGAACGCCGCAGCCGTAACTACCGCGCACGCCGCTGCCCCCATTGTGGTGCCCGCGCCGGCCGCTACAGCATTGACGTCCGCACCTTGCACGACCTGGGCGACCCGCGCGTCGGCCGCCCCATCGACCTCAGCGTCACCTACTCCAAACATCACTGCCCCCACTGTGACTGCTACTTCGCCGTCGAGCTCTCCGACCTGGCCTGGCCCAAGTGCCACTACACCCGCCGCGTCCAGGAGTTGGCCGTCCGCCTGGTGGCCGAGGATGGGCTGCCCTACCAGGCCGCCTCCTGGCATCTCTGGCGCGACCACCGCGTCTTCGTCCCCTACGCCACCATCCAGAACTGGGTCGAGGCGGCTGGGGAAAAAAAAGGTGGCCGGCCTGTCCAGCACCTATCTCGACGAGGCCCTGGCTGACTTCTCCGGTTACCTGGCCATCGACGAAGTCTACGATGGCCCGCACTGCATCCTCAGCGTGGTGGATAACCGCCGCTACCACCGGCTGGCCGTCCGCGTCCTCGAACACGACCCGACGCAGGACGACGTCCGCGTTTTCCTCACGGACTTCCAGGCGCAGTTGCAGCAACGCGGCCTGGCCGTGCGCGGCATCACCACGGACGGGTCGCCGCTTTATCCCAAGGTGCTCAAGGAGTTGTGGCCTGCTGTCCCGCACCAGCGTTGCCGCTTCCACATCCTCAAGGAGATCACCAAGGCGGTACTGCGGGCGCTGGCCAAGTTGCGCAAGCAGATCAAGGCCACGATCCCCAAGCAGCGGCGCGGCCGACCCCGCCAACAGGACCAAGCCCAGGCGCGGCGGAGCCAGCGGTTGCAGCAGCGCGTCGCGGACCTGTTCGAGCACCGTCACTTGTTCGTGCGACATCACCTCAGCGCGGCCCAGAAGCAACTGCTGAAGCGCCTGACGCGCGGCCAGCCGCACCTACGTGTCTTGCGTGACATCATGGACGAAGTATACCGCTTGTTCGACCGCCGTTGCCGGCGAGTGACAGCGCTGTGGCGTCTGCTGAAATTGCGGCAACGGGTGCGGCGGTTCAAGCGCCTGGCGCGTGCCTTGCGGGAGTTGAATAGTCCCGGTTTGGCCAAGGCGCTGCTGTTTTTGGATGACCGTTTGTTGGGATCGACAAGCAACGCGGTAGAGCGGGCCAATCGGCGTTTCCGCAAGGCGCAGAAGAGCATCTACGGAGTGCGGACCAAGCAGCACTTGGACCAGCGCCTGGCCTTGGACATGAACCGCGAACTGCGCGCTGGCCAACGCGCTCGGACTCTGAAAACCCTGCACCACGCTCGCTCCGATCCTGATTCGGGCCACTGTTGATGCTAAAGTGTCAAGAAATCACCCCTTTTTCTTTCTGATTGTTGGAGAAATGCGCGCCAGGGCCACGGCGCGTCGCAGATGGCCAACGCCTTTCCGAGTAACGAGTTGTGTCACCCACACCCAATTTCCTACCAGCGCAGGCGCTCTCATTCCGAGTCTCGGGCGGACCCCGCGCGGGACGCGAACTGCATACAGAAATGTCGCGCGCGTGTTAACCGGATTGGGGAAAAGTTCGGGCGCCAAAACCTGGAACAATCCGGTTAACGGGGCGCGCGAGCGCGCGACTGCCTTCAGCAGACTTCCTCCTGCTCCCGAAACAGCGAGCCTCGCGACTCCTGCCTCGGCAAAGGCCGTGTCATCTCCCAGGCGGCGCCTTGGGGAGGTTCAACCTGAATCTCCACTTCCCTTAGCATTCCACCGAGACATGCACCGAAATATTGGGGGCGCGTCGCCATGGACTGATGAATCCTGTTCGCCTCGGCGACGAAGTTCGCGAAGGCTTCGTTGCGGATGATCACGTTCCCCTCGTCGGTCATTTTGAACAACTCAGACATGTTCTCGCTGGGCAGCTTGAGTGCCAGCGAGCTGGAATGACCAGTAATCTGCGACATGGAAAATCTCCTGATAGTGCTGTCGGGCGTGATGACACAGGTTTCATGCGGCCGGTTCCGCCCGATTCTCCCGGCCGAGCATGATTCAGTCTGATGCCAAAGCATACTTATAGCAGTTCAGGGATGTCAGACCAGTGCCATTATCGCAATGTCCGATTGTCTGGAGCGCCTCCTGAAGGCGCTGAAGAACCCCGACACCGGGAGCGTAAGTGCCCAGCGGCACTGCCAGGGCGAGGTAACTGTCCTTATCTCGGAGCAATAAGCCACGCCCGCACATGGTTTCCAGCAGGAGTTCGACCCTTTCCACACCGGGATACTGTGCAGCAGCTGCACGCTGTAGATAGGGAAGCGTGCGTACCTGATCGCACTCCAGGTAAAGGAACCGTGCGAGCCTGGAGAGCGTCACCAACGGCGCGCCGGCAACCGGCCGAAAATCCCAAAGCAGCAGCCAGGGTCCGACTTCGAGAGAGAAGAAATCGGTCTGCGGATAGGAGCTCTGCCAGTCGGCGATCCGACGCGCCAGCGGGGCCGTGTAAGTTTGCGTGTCAACCCGATCCCTCCGGTCGTAGACAAAAAAGTAGGCGAGATTATGAACTGCCTCCTCGGAGAGGGGATAGACATACGAGTACGCAGGGTAGGGTCTCACGTTCTGGAAGCCGTGCTCCGCAGGTGTCTCAAAGTTGGGACTGAACCTGTCCAAACGAATCGATGAGGCGCCGTCAGGTGGGGGCAAATGGGAGAGCAGCGGTATCAGCGCTTCCATCCGGACGTATTCGGCAGGAGGCTCTCCCGGAAACCCCCAGATGATATTCCAGGATGGCACGATACCCAGTTCTTTACACCACTTGAGTAGTTGGATGTTCTGGATCGCACTTACCCCCTTACGCATCAGTCTCAACACGGCATCGCTCAGGCTCTCGATCCCTGGTTGGATTTGAGTCACTCCGGCCTTGCGGAGCAGGCGTAGCTGCGCCTTGGTTAGATTCGCCTTCACCTCATAGAACAACTCAAGACCTGAGCCGCTCGGCCCATGGGACGGGGCGGCGTTTCGCGCAGCGAGCGCTGGGAGAAAGTCCGAAAAGTAATGCATGTCCAGGATATTATCGACCACGGATACCTGCAAACCGGGGTGGTGCCGGCTCAATGCTTCCAGTTCATGCAAAGCGCGAGCGGCCGACTTGCTCCGGTGCGTCATGGTCTGGCCGTTGAGACCACAAAACGTGCAGTGATGTTTCTGGCCCCACCAGCAGCCGCGCGAGGTTTCGAACAGCAGCCGGGGCCGAACCGGCAAGTCCATTTCTGCACATTGGAGTTGTGTGAAGAAGTCATCAAAGTCAGGCACGGGTAAGTCGTCCATCCGCGCTACTTGCGGTGCGCTGTGTACCGGCCCTTCGGCTCCGATGTCCTGGCGAGTCAGCACCCCCGGGAGGCCAGCTCCGTCATGACCCTCCAGCGCCCGCATGGCTAGCTGAGTGATGATCATTTCGCCAGGGCCCGAGACGACCGCATCGACGAACGGGAATTGTCGGAGCAACTCGCGTCCCATCATGCCCTCGCAGTTGGCGCCGCCGAAGACCAGGAGAGTCTCGGGGAGCCGCTCACGAAGCTGGCGCGCCAAGGCCAGCGATGCAAGGTTCTGCTGGAATACTGTTGTGAAGCCGACCATCCGTGGCTGTCGCGCGCTGATTTTCTCCACGCAGGCTTGGAGGAACGACGCGACGCGCTGGCGAACGCTGAGTAATTCGTCCTGGAACTCCTCGGAAACCTTCCTTCGGTTCTCCGCCGTTTTGTGGTGGGCTGGGTGCCCCCCCCGCAGGACTTCTCGGAGGTACTCCCACGCTGCTGAATCCGTCTGCTGGAAAACCGCAGCCGAAAAGATCCACTCCCCTGCTAGGTCGTGATTGGCCGGGGCGCCGGCTGCGATCTTGGAGTAGACGGTCGGATTTACTTGCTGAGCGAAGTCGATCCCGAAGTAAAGGATTTCTGAAGCGATCCTGTCGAACGCCAGCTTGGCTTTCAGCAGGCTAAGTCCTAGCGAAGGTGTCAGCAACGGGGCGAAGGGCATGGAGACGAACAAAATCTCAGCGCGCGTGGGTTTTTCGCGTACCGGCCACGGCAAGGGGTTTGTTGTGTCCGCGTTCGATAGTCCAGGATGAAGTTGAACGGATGACGTTCCTCGCTCAGCCAAAACGGGTAGTTCCATGATCTCCTACTCCGAATATTCATGGCCAAGTGACCGGACGACGCCACTCAGTAGCGGCATCTTTCTCGACGAATGTTCTCATCTGCGATTTATGACGCGCCCGTTTTCCCCGAATGATGAAACGCGCCATCATCTGGCAAGGCCAGTTTGCGCGGCTGAGGTGAGAGCGGGAATACTGCGGGGTCGTCCCGCTCAACATTCCGGAGTTGAACACCTGCCGCGATCTCTGTCAAGAAAAATCAAGAAAAAGATTCCGCCAGTGGCTGGTTGCCGCGGTGTCCGCGCAAGCATCTGAACATCGAGCACGAGCATTGCCGTGAAACGGCGTTGCTCGAAAGGCCGGCTACGCTGACGAGCCAGGCGACAGGAGAGGTATTTCGCCGGGGCCACCCACACGGTGTAATAGGGGTTGACGAAAACGGCCTCGCGAACTCCACGGAACGTTGAGCCGTCGTACGCGTGGTCTTCCTCAGTGAAGCCTCGTGAGCCCGGCATCATTCCACCGTGGCTGGGAATTTGTTTCGTGCCAGCGTGGGGCGACAGGCAGCGGCCCCGTGTTCAAGCAGGGGCATCCCCATCTGTAGCAATATTGTGACTGTCCTGTACGAACAGGTTCTCACCCACGTGCTCTCCGAGCTTGCGGTAGCTCTCCCACTGCGGCTCGTCGAACAACTGGTCGAGCGTGGTCTCGTTCGGGAAATCCAGGTGAAGGGCGGCGTAGTTTAGCACGTCAGCCGGTTCGTCCCCCGTGACCGTCGCCTTCAGGTAGAGCAGCCAGGTGTGCCGGCGGTTGACCCACGGATCCCCCGTCGGCTCGCGCGGCCCGGGGGGATAGCGGACGAGGAAGAGGGCGGCGTGCTTGCGGGAGAGTTGGTCCGCGGCGGTCAACAGGTCGCTGCGGGTGCCAAGGTACGGCGCCACCGAACCCGGTACGCCCTGCTTATGCAAGGCCACGGGGTCCGGGTCCACTTCCTGGATCTCCGCCTCGAGGTCCACCCGCGCCAGGCGGACGAGGTCGCCGATGTCCGTCCCCTGGCGGGCCTGATCCTGCCCGGCGTCACAGATGATGACGAAGGGCACGCGCCGGCGGAGCAACTCGTACGCCCCCGAGTTCTCGAAGTTGCCGCCGTCCGACAGGTACCAGTAGCGGTACCAGGGGCCGCCGAACCGGCCGACCAGCTCGCTCAGCAGGAGCGACTGGGCACGGAACCAGTGCGACAGGCCGACGGTCACCGCCTGCCACAGGCCGCCCTTGACCGGCACGTCCCGGCGCTCCTCCACGTTCAAACCGGAGTTCCACCAGTACCCCAGGCGCACGTTGGCGAGGGTGAAGAGCAGGGCCTTGCCGAGCCCGGTGTTGCGGCCCATGCCGGGACTGACGGCGGCCCCGGAGATGGCGACCCATTCGCGCAGGTCGAGCGACTCCACCGGGACGGGATCGCCCGCGCGGTCCAGGAACGGGTGCGGGCCGCCGTCGGCCGCCAGCGGAACCAGGGTGTCCCCCTGCGGCGCGTCGCCGGCCCATAAGGCGTGCCACCGCTGCGCGACGTTGACCCCCGCGGGCCCCACGGCCAGGTTCTCGGCCTGGCGGTCGCGCAGACCGCGTTGCGAGGCCACGTCGATGGTCTCGTTCACGGCGCAGTTGATCAGGTGGAGCGGGCCGCCGGCCGCGTGCGGCGCGTACTGGTCGAAGGCCACGTCGTCGCCCGGCACCACGGCGGTGACGTTCCGCCCCTCGAGGTGCAGCCGGCGCTGCGGGTTGACGGCCCCCAGGAAGGCCCGCGCCAGCCGGCTGGCGTAGATCTCCCGCGGGCCGGAGCGGTTGATGAACGGCACGCATGCCCGTGTCCCCAGGAGCAGGCTGACGGCAACGGCGACGGCGGTGACCGCCATCCCCGGGGCGTAGGCCGCCCCGGCCCGGTAGGCGGCGTGACTGGCGAAGGACAGCACCACCAGGATCGGTAGCGCCCCGAGGACCAGGACCGCCACGGCCAGCACATACGGCCACTGCTTCTCCAGGAGGCTCGACCCGCGCTCCGCCCGCGTGAGGAACCAGCCTGACACCATCCGCAACAGGGACACCAGCCCCAGGAGGAACCCGCTCATTGAGGCGAACCAGACGGTGACGTTGCCGGCGTGAAAGCCCCCGCCTGCAAGCATGAACTGGGCCAGCCACCGGCCGAACCAGTCCACCACGCCAAGCACCGCGAATAGCAGCCCGGCGGACAGCCAGAACGCCAGCCGGGCCGTCAGGTGGTTGCGGGCGCGCAGCAGGCGGTAGCGGTTGCGCGGGTCCACGGCAGGCCCCTCGCTCCGCCGCACCGCCGCCCACGCCCCCAGGGCCCAGCACACCGTCGCGGCGAGGACGATGACGCTCAGCGGGCTGGAGGTGGCGATCAACACGCTGACGCTCACGAGCGCGGCCGCCACCAGGGCCGGGGCGATGAAGCTTTCGAGCCGGTCCTGGGAAACCAGCCAATACGCGGCCATCAGCGGCAGCACCGCCAGCCAGAGGATGATCTCGGCGAGGCCCGCCCATGGCCCCGGCCACTGGGCCGTCAGGTTGCCGGCGAGCGGCGTCAGTGTGGCGAGCAGGCCCGCGAAGGTCGATTTTACCGCCCCGTACGGGCTACTGTAGTTGACCGCGTTCAGCACGCCGAAGACAGCGAAGATGAACACGGCCAGGACGAACTGGACCGAGAGCAGGTTGCGCCAGAACCCGGCGACGTTGGTGAGCACTTCCCCCAGGCCGGTCGGGGACAGGTAGTTCGAGTTCTGCCGCAGCCAGAGCATCGGGGCCGAGTTGCCGTCGCGCAAGTCGCGGGCCACGCGCGCCTGGGCCGCCCCAGGGGCCTCGTCCGGGACGGCGCCGGTGAGCCCCCCGGGCTTGCCGCAGAGGTCGAAAAAGCGGCCGAGGAAGGCGCCGATGTAGCCGCCGCCGGACACGGTCGAGAGGAAGTCCACGTGCCGTAGCCAGCCCCGCCGGGCCAGGGACTGCAGGACGCCGAGACAGAACGCGGCGCTGCGGATGCCACCGCCCGAGAGCGCCAGGCCCAGCGTGTCGCCGGGAAGGCCACCTGGCTGGGTCTCGGGGGCCCCGGCCGGGCCCGGCCCCGCGGGGGGCTTCAGCGTCAGGAGCCACGGCTGGGGGCGCGGCGGTGTCATGCTCATAGGTCGTTCGTCCTCGGGTTCGCGGCGGATTCAGAGACCTGCCCGGCGGCGGCGGCCGGCGATCAACTCGGCCTCGGCCGCCTCCATGGCCGCGGGGTAGAGCCGGCGGGCCTCGAACACGGCGCTCGACGGCAGCACCGGGTCGAGCTTCAGCGCCTCGGCGGCCCCGGGCGGCAGTTGGCCGGGGGGGATGGGGTGGTCCTCGGTGAGCACGTCGGCCGCCTTCTCGGCGACCATATACACGTTGGCGACGATGAAGAAGCCAGGGATGCGCGGGAAGACGGAGGCGTCCACGACGCGGAGGCCCTGGACCCCGCGCACCCGGAAGCGGCTGTCGAGCACGGTCAAGGGGTCGTCCCCGGAGCCGATGCGGCACGTCCCGCAGGCGTGGTGCCCCCAGGCGATGTGCTTGATCCAACGGCGGACGTTGCCCTTGAACACGTCGATGCCCGGCAATCGGTAGTCCTGGATCGTGCCGTCGCCCTTGCCGATGTCCATGATGGAGCGCACGAACGCCACCCCCTGGTGCAGCGCCTCCAGGTCCGGGTCCCGGCTCGCGGGGAATTTGCCATCGGTCAGTTCCAGGCTCGGGTCGGGGGCCTGCGGGAACGAGCGGAAATTGATCTCCGGCCGCCGGAAGGGGTGGGCGCTCTGCAGGCGCACGTAGCCTTCGTTGTGCCGCGTCCGGGCCTTGAGGATCAGCCAGGTCAGCGTGCGCCGGTAGTACGGTTTGTCCCCGGGGTACGTCGGGTTGAGGGCTTCCGGCCGGGAGTAGCCCACAGAGTAGCCCGGGAAGTTGGCTGCCAGCGCCAGGGTGAACAGATCCGGGGCGGCGTCCTCCTGGCCGGAGCGGATGAAGATGCCGACCAGCCCGCCGTTGGTGGCGTAGACGCCGCGGCGGTACGCGGACTGGCCGGCGCGGGCGACCCATTGCCGCAGTTCGGGGTCGCCGGCGGACGACAGGATGAGGCCGTCCAGACTCCGGAAGCGGTCCGTCACCGTGGCGACGACCGGCACCTCGTAGCGGTCCTGCAGGTTCCGCCCCACACCAGGCAGGTCCACGTGCGGCTCGATGCCGTGGCCGCGCAGGTGTTCGGCCGGGCCGACGCCCGAGAGCAGGAGCAGTTGTGGGGTGTTGAAGGTCCCGCCACACAGGATGACCTCGCGGCGGCAGTGGAGCGTGACCACCTGCTCGCGCCAGCCGTGGTCGTCGAGGACTGTAGCCGCCGGGTCGGCCTCGTAGACGTGCTCGCGCGGCAAGTAGCGGATGCCGGTCGCGCGGACCCGGGCCTCCATCCCGCCGACCCGGACCGGGGCCGAGTCCTCGGCGAACACGATCTCGGTGACGCACGCCCCGGTGAGCAGGTGCAGTCGTTCCGCGGCGGCCGAGCCCGAGTGTTTCAGACCGAGCAGCCGCTCCCGCGGGCTGGACCGCTCCCCCTCGGGCGTGATCGCGCACGGGATGCGCGAGACGCCCACGCCCTTGCGCCGCATCGTCTCCCAGTGGTTCGGGTCCAGGTCGGGGAGCGTCCGGCCCGTGAACGCGGCCCGCGCCAGGTCGCCGAAGCGGTCCACGCCCGCCTTCAGCGAGGCCAGCGCCGCGGCGAGCACGACCTTCAGGAACTGGCGGTCCCGCTTCAACAGGCGCAGGTCGGACATGGTGGAGTCGAGCCAGCCGTGAAAGCCGTGCCGCCCGTCCTCCCAGCCCGTGCCGAAGCCGAGCCAGCCCTTGAGTCGCCCCCAAGGGGAGGGCCGGGCGTAGTGGCACCGCTCGACGCGCTGGAAGTAGGGGCGCATGCGCTCGCCGCGCCAGCTCTCGTCCTCGGTCGCCTCGGCAATCCCGTCCCAGTCCTCGGACAGGCCACTGATCGTGATCATGGCGTTGTGGATGGTGCAGCCGCCCACCCCCTGGGCCCGCGGGTAGAAGATGCCGCGCTCGTCACGGCGGGCGTCGTCGGGGCGGTGGACCTTGGGGTCCAGACTGCCGTCCGGGTCGTCGTCGAAGTGCTTGACGAAGTAGCGCAGGGAGTGGCGCGGATCCTCGGTGGACTCGATGTGGAGCAGTGGCACCACGGTGCTCTCCGCCTTCGCCCCGGCGGGCGTCGGCGGCTTTTCCGGCCCCATCTCCACCACCAGCACCGTGTACCCGCGCTCGGCCAGCCGCGCCGCCAGCGGGGCGCCGCCGGCCCCGGCTCCGACGACGATGAAGTCGAGCGGCGTCCTGTCGAGCGTTTTCCAGTCTTCCGGGATGGTAGTCATGGTGTCCGGGGTCCAGGGGTTCAGGGCCGCGCCGGGTCAGAACGTCTTGAGCAACTCGATCAGGGCCTTCTTGTCGTCGTCGGACATCTGGAGCAGGAACTCGAAGTCATGGCCGCGGTCCATGACGAAGTCGGGGCAGCGACTCGCGGCCATGAAGGCCGGGCCGACCTGCTCCTCGAACTCCTTCCGCCCGGGTTTCTTGCCCTCGGGGGCTCGCTGGTGCTCGATGACGAAATCGATCAGCGCCGACACGGCCGCCAGCTGCGCTTCCAGGGGGGCGTCCGGGTCGGTGTTGGCCAGCAGGTTCACCGGCACCCCCTCCGGGATCGGGCCGAAGCGGATGTCGCCGCCGCGGCCGGAGAAGAACTGCCCGAAGCCGAGGGCCACCAGCACGGCCAGGAGCAGACAGGTGGCCCCGAAGAACTGCGTCAGCCGGTGCCCGAAGCCCCCCTTCGGCAGCCGGTGCAGTAGTAGCAATACTGTGACCGACCCGAAAAAGACCACGGGGACGAGTAGCGCCTGGACCCGCAGCAGAAAGCCCGATCCCTGCGTGCTCATGTCGAGCAGCATGAGGGTGGGCCAGAATTTGAAGACGAAGATCATCGCGGCGACCCCCAGGAACAAGGCCGCGACGGTCAGCAGCCAGCGGATCGGCTCGAACAGGTATTCCAGCAGGGGCACCCGCTTTTCGAGCCGCTCGCGGAAGGAGAGGATCTGTCCGCTGAGCAGGAGCGTCACGCCCAGCAGCACGAAGGCAATCGACGGCAGCCACGGCACGAGGGCCACCCAGAACGGCGACCAGCCGGTCAGGCCCGCCACCAGGACGGGGACCTGGTTGGCGTAGAACATCACCCAGGTTTCCTGCGCCGTCCGCCATACCAGGCCGCCGTCTTCCGCCAGCTGCTCGTTCACCTTCTTGACCACGTCGTCCTTTTCCTCGTCGGTCAGTTGGCTATACTTCTTCGCCTCGGACTTGCCCCCGGCTTTCGGCCACAGGTGCTGGTGCAGGGCGTGGTAGTCGGACAGGTCGTCCTTCGTGACCCGCAGGCGCTTCGCGGGCCACAGCAGTTTCGCTGCGGCGTCGTCGAAGGCGTCCAGCCGGCCCTTGACCGAGGGGTCGTTGTTGAACCGGCCCAGGGCGTTATTGTGGAAGAACGGGGCCGTGGCCCAGATGCTGATGAGGGTGGGCACGCGGTAGTAGCCGCGGCCGCCGCCCGGAGCCTGGTAAGACTTGTCGGCCCCGGAGAGCGGGTCGCGATAGCCGACCCGGCCGACCGCGTCAAGTTCCTTGTACGTCTGGGACGCGAAGTCCTCCCACATATGTCCGTGTAAGCCGTTGGTGGCCATCGCGCGTTGGGAGTTGGTCCGGGTGAGCGTCACTGGGATGCGCATATCGGTGGACAGGTAGTTCTTCTTGCCCCAGTAGTCCGGGACGTTGACCGCCTTCTCGGCCCAGCGGGCGTAGGCCGGCGGCAGGACGCCGTCGCCGCGGGTGAGCCGGGTCAGGTCTTCCATCCGCAGGCGCAGCCCCCGTCGGGCCGCGGCCAGCTTCGTCGATTGTTCCGCCGTGAGGGTTTTCCAGTCCGAAGGGAGGCCGTCGGGCTGCGGCACTCCGTCGCCCTTGATCTGCTTCTCAATGTCCGGGTCATCCCCCGGCTGGATGCTTGAATGGCAGGCGATGCACCCTCGGGCAAAAGCCTTGCGGCCTGCCTTGTGGTCGTCGTGCATGGTGTCGCCGTCACCCTTCAGCTTGCCGATCTCCTTGACCCGTGCGGCGTTCTTCAGGCGCATGGGGTCGGTTGCTTTCATGAAAAACTGGAACATCGGCTCGACGCGGATCTTGGTCGCGTGCCAGAAGAGCGAGTTTTCCTCACAGACCTTGACTTTGAACGGCTCCTGCTTGCGGAAGCCCAGCAGCGGATTGTGCAGGCGGATCCATTGCTGATGGTAGGTGCCGATGTTCAGGTAAACCCGGGCCAGAGCCAGGTTGATGCCGACGCTGTCCGAGCCGTCGAGCAGCACGCGTGGCACGAATTGCGGGTTGGGGCTGTTGGGGTCGATGACTCGCAGATACGCCATGGTGTCCGGGCCGATGGTCTCCTTCGGGTTGTGCTTGGCCCGCTCTCGGCGGGCCGGCAGGTTATAAAAGGCGTTGATGGTGTTGGCGTTGTTGATGTTGTCGGACGGGACCAGGGACGTGTCGATGGTTCCCGGCAACTGGACGTCGATCACCTGGGCAAGGAAGTTGTTCGCCTCCAGGGTGTTGGCGAAGATGTAACGGAAACGCAGGTACTGGCCGCCGATGTTGTTCGACAGGTTCTCCCACTTCGGCGCCTCGGGATCGGCCGGCGGGTTGAGTGGGTGTGGGGCAATGTGGCAGAACCCACAGCTCATGCCGACGCGGAAGGGGCGGATGGTGTCCGGCCGCGCGGCGTACTCGGGGTCGTTGTAGTAGCGAGCCGGGTCCTTCTCGCGGGCGCGCTTCCAGGCCGTCTCGGCGGCGCCCTTGAACTCCGGGTTCGGGAACAACCTCAGCCCGACGACGCCAGACGGATATCCGTAATACTCAGGGTTCGGCGCGTGGTTCACCCGCTCAACGTGGTTATCTGTCGGACGGTCGTAGCGGACGCCGTTGGCTTGCTCGGTCTCCTCCGCCGTCGGCGGCCGCATGCCCGGCTCGGAGAGTAGCCCCGCCTTGCCGAACCGCTTGCCGCGTTCCTGGCTGTCGATCAGCTTCAGCAGGTCGATCGAGCCGTAGCTGTTCCGGGAGAGCCAGTCCCAGAATGCCTCGTTGCCGCCGGTCCACAGCACCCAGGCGTTGCGGCCCTTGACCTCCTCCGCACTCAACTTCAATTTTTCGATGGGCGGGCCGCCCTTCGTGCAGTCCATGTCCTCGAAGTAATTCGCGGCGGCCGGCTTGTAATACCGCAGCGCCGCCTCCTCCAGCCTGCGCCGGCGTGACCGCCGCCCCGCCGAAATGTTTCTCCTTGGCCTCGTCCGGCGGCGGCGTGGTCGCGGCGCACCCGGCCAGGATGGTCACGAACAGAGGCAGGGTAAGCCACGCACACCGAGTCATCTTCATCGCCATGAGACGACACCTTGTGTAGAGCCCCGGAGGGGCGACAGATGTTAGCCAGGGTGCCAACCCCTGAGACATTTCACGGTCCGATCATCAACCGGCCCACCCGCTCAGCCAGCGCCGCAATGGTCATGGACGGGTTGCGGCCGATGGCACGGGGCAGGATCGCGCCGTCCGTGACGTAAAGGTTGCGGTAGCCGAACACCTCCCCGCGGTGGTCCACGACGCCGTTTTCCCAGGCCGTCCCCGTTTTGCAGCCCCCGAGGGGGTGGACGGTGACCAGCGCCTTGAGCCACGACCAGTACCAGGGCACGTGCAGCGTCCCGCCACCGGCCTGCGACAGCTGCCGCTGTATGCCAAGGATGGAGTTGATGACAGGCAGGGACCGGCGCGGGTTCCAGGCAACCTTCAAAGTCGTTCGCCACGGCGGAAGCCAACCACGGCCCAGCGTGAGCCGGCCGTCGGCGGCATCGACCCCTTCGCCCAGCCAGACCATCGCGTTGCCCAGCGGGTTCTTCTCGTTGAGGCCGCGCCGCAGGTATGCGCGTAGCACCCAGGTGATCGGCCGGAGCCAGTCCCAGCCGCGCTTCGCCAGCACGGCGTTGAGCAACAGGTTCGGGAAGCCATCGTCCTCGATGAAAAACCGCTGCCCGTCCACGCTGCCGTCCATGAAGTCCAGGCCCGCCGAGATGGTAGGACCGATGGACTGCCGGACGGTCTCGGCCTTTTGATACAGGTCCAACGTAAAGAAGTTGGCGTTGGCGCTCCAGTGCTGGCCGAGGAGTGGGCTGACTCCGGGCAACGTCCGATACTCGTCCCGGCAGCGCAATAACAACTCGGTCGAGCCGAGGGAGCCGGCGGCCAAAACCACCCGCTCGGCGCGCTCCTCGCCGGGAACCAGTCGGCCGTCGGTGATGCGGTCGAACACCACCCGATACCCCTGCGGCGTGGGTTCGACGTATCGGACCAGGTGCAGCGGCCGGAACTCGGCGCCGCGCTGCTCCGCCGCCGGAATGTAGTTCAGGTCCAGGGTGTTCTTGGCCCGCACGTCACAGCCGATGTCGCAGTTGCCCAGGTGGACGCACGTCCCTTGCCGCTGCCCCTGGGCGTTGACCACCGGCTTCGAGTGCTTCGGGTCGAGGGGCTCGGGCAAGTCGTAGTTCCACTCCGGGTCGAAGGTCAGGGCCAGCGGCACGTCCTGGTAGCGGGCGGCGGCGCCGGTCTTTTCCGCGGCGTGCCGCAGGAGCTTGGCGCGCTGAGTGTGCTGGCCGGCGGGGATCGGCCGCACGCCGAGCATCTGGCCGACCTTCTCGTAGTACGGGGCCAGCTCCTCCAGCGTGATTTCCGGCGCCCAGCCCTCCCGGAAGCGCTCGGCATCGGCGCGCATCAGGACGCTGGAATAGCACAGGGAGCCGCCGCCCACACCGGCGCCCTGGGCCACGGCCATCCGCCGGAAGAAGCGCAGGTCCAGCCAGCCGTTGTGCTGCTCCGGCCGGGCGGCGTGGTAAAGCCAGGCGTCGCCGGGGCGGCGCGGGTACTGCTCGGGCGTCCAGCGCCGGCCCCGCTCCAGGACCAGCACCCGCGCGCCCGCCTCCGCGAGCCGGCAGGCCACGACCGAGCCCCCGAACCCACTGCCAACGACGATCACGTCATACGCTCCGGCCATGCTCCCTCCGACGGGGCCTGCCGCCCGGCTCAGTTGTGACTCGGGATGTCCTGCGGGATCCAGAAGTGCAACCGTTTGTCGCCCCCTTCCGAGACCACGTCCTCGGTGAACGCGATGGTGCCAATCCGCGTCCAGTCCTTTTCCCAGAAACTCTTGACGCTGATGGTGTAGACGAGGGCGTGGTTCGGGTAATGCTTCAGCCGCAATTCCTCCCGGAAGTCAGCCGCGACCACCCGGGGCGTGCCGTCCTGCACCTGCAGCATAAACAGGTCCGGCGTGACCACCTTGCTGCCTGGCTTCAGCCCGAGCGTGGACAGCGGGTGCAGCAGGCGGTAGCCCGGCCGGGTGTCCATCATGCGGAAGATGACGCGGTTAATGAAATTGGCTCCCGGGTCCAGGCCGATGGTGGGCTGGTTGGTCACGGGGATGTTGGTGATGTACTTCTCCCGTGTGCCGCTCAGGTGGCTGACCGTGACGAAGTTCCCCGGCTTGACTCTCAGGCCCCGGTCCAGGGTCGGAAACACCTTGCCGGCGATGCCGAAGGCGCGGCGCTGGCCGCGCATGATTTGCGTCCCGGCGACCGAGAGCCGGGCGATGACCAGTCCCTCCGAGCCTTTGGCGAAGTAGCCGGTGTAGGGCGAATCCTGGTCGATATGCCACACGCCAGTGTAGCAGATGCCGTTCGTGTGAATGAGCTTGTCGAACCGGGGCCGGAGGTCGCGCCGGTCGGCCAGGTTGCGGGCCGAGGCGTTGATGAGCTGGATGAACGTTCCCAGGCCGACCCCACGATGGTAGGGCAACTCCTGGTACGGCTCGCGGAAGACGACCTCCCGGACCTCCTCGAACGTGGAGCCGTCGTACTCGAAGACGTACTGACCTTTGGCCTCCGGTACGCTGTCTTCCGGGATGTCCCCGAGCGGCGGCGGGGTGCGCAACACCCAGATCAGCAGCGGCAACTGGATGAGGAACACTACCAGGTCGATGAGGCCCAGCAGGGGGTACTGTCCGGGGTACAGACACAGGAAGAACAGGGCCAGCAGCAGCCGCGCAGGCACCGCCAACTTGGCGCTGATGAGGCAGCGGTACGGGTCCATCGCCCCGGGGATGTAGAACAGCGACAGCAAAAACAGCAACAGCGCGGAGAAGGCGACCCACAGGGAGTTTTCGGTCGCCTTCAGCCCGGTGACGGACAGCGCCCAGTCCGGCGCGAAGACCGCTGGCACCGCCCGGAGCCAGTCCACCAGCACGCCCAGCCACAGGGCGCGACCCAACCAGACGGCAGGCTTGTTCACGTGACACCCTCCTGGGGCCGGCACAACGTTCCGCCGATCAAAGTGTTTTCAGGTACTCCACCAGGGCGCGCTTCTCATCGGCGGTCAACTCGGTCCCGTACTCTCTGCCCTCGTGGCCGCCGTTGCCGTTGCCCTGGACGCTGGTGTCGTAACGGAAGTACATCCGGTCGAGGAGTTCCTTCGGGGTGAAGCTCTGCTTCAGCGCATCGTCCAGTTGCAGGATCTCGTCGCCCTGGTGGATGAAGCCGACCTGTCTGCGGTCGTACACGTCGTAGCCGCGGTAGAACACCTTCGGGCGTTTCGCCTGCGGCTCCAGCAGGGCCTCCAGGGTCGGCACCGATCCGTTGTGCAGGTACGGCGCCCGCAGCCACAGCCCGTCGAGCGGCACAGCGACGTACCCGGTCGTCTTGACGAAGTGCGTGAACCCCCACGGATACTGAGAATACTTCTGGTTGTAGATCTGCGCCGCCTGGCTCTCGCCGTTCTGCGTCCACATCTCCAGGCGGTTCCTGTCTGTCTTCACCTTGTCCAGGGGGATCACTGTGCCCGTGCGCTTGCCGCCGGGGCCGTGACAGGTGGCACATTGTTTCTCGAAGATCGGTTTGCCCTTCGTCTGCGCCAGGTCCCAGTCGATGGAATACGGGTACTTCGGCGGCCGCAGGCGCCGGATCCAGTCTTCCAGCTTCTTCAACTCTGCGACGGGCAGCGAGGCCGGCGTCGCGCCGTCGCCGATGGCCCCGCTCAGCACCACTTCGCGGAGGGAGGTGTTCAGGCCGTCCCAGTGCAGGGGGCTGTGTTCCCGGCTGGCGACGGTCCAGAGCGGTTCCATGTCCGAGTTGCCGACCGACGAATCCTTGGCCGGGTCCATGCCCAGTTGGTGGAACTTCACCGGGTTGAACGGGTCGATCCGCCCCCGACCCCAGGGCGGCCGTGTGTCGGTCCAGGCGAAGCGCTGCTTGGCCGCCAGCAAGGCCGACTTCGTCTGCGGGATGAGCACATGCCGGTACAGCGCCTGCTCCAGGGGGGACAGATTCACGTCATACGCGATGGCCGTGAGGATGTCGTCGGCGTTGAACCGTGGGTCATCGACGCACTTGAACAGAAAACGCTGGTAGCCGAGCACGTCGATGCGCGTCGCCGGGGCCCCGGGCACTACCCGCGGCGCCTCCTGCGGGTCGGTGCGGTAGGTCCCCGAGTGGCACAGGGCGCAGTTGATACCGATCCGCGCGAAGCCGATCGTTTTCTTGGAGAAACCGACGGGGACCTCCTGGCCCTCTTCCCAGACGAGCCCCAGCGAGGCGTACCCGCCTGGCCCCGGCAAATATTCCGAGAACATCCGCGGCAGCACCAGCCAGATCCAGTAAGGCATGCCCTCAGGGCCTTCGGTGCCGATCGAGCCGTACTTGAATTGCTCCTCGAACGAGTCGAAGTGTTGTGGCTCCTCGCGGAACAGGTTGTACCACGCGCCGAAGGCGACTGCCCCGACGAGCACGAGCACGATGACCAGGATTTTCAGCCAGACCGGCCAGCGTTTGCCCGATCGCGCTTCACCGCCCATGACGCCCTCCTTTCACGAAGCCTCGGCCATCGGCCCATCGAGCAAGGTCAGGAGCAACAGCGTCCCTTGCAGCACGGTGAGGGTCAGGTCGATGTACCCGAAGAACGCTGGGAACTGGCCGGGGTAGAGGAAAAAGAAAAACACCACGCCCCCGGCCCGGGCCACCACCGTACACGCGGCCAGGGGAGCATAGCGGATCGGGTCCACAGCCCCGGGGATGTAAAAGACGCTCAGGAGCATCAGCAAAAGACAGGCGCAGGCCGGCCAGATCGGCTGCACTGCCGGCTCGGTCCCAGCCAGTCCGAGTACCGCGTTCGGGATGAAAATCCCGGGCAGCGCGAAGAACCAGTCCTGCAGGATGCCGACAAACACCGCCCAGCGGAACCAGCGGCTGTACTTGCTCATGTGACCCTCCTTCCCCGTCCAGGACTCGGACCCGCCCGGCGTCTACAGTTTCTTGAGGTACTCCAGCAGCGCCCGCTTCTCACCGTCGGAAAGCTCCGTGCCGTAGACGCGGCCCTCATGGCCCTGGTTGCCGTTGCCGCCCAGGGTCGTGTCATACCGAAACAGTTTGCGGCCGTCGGCGGATCGATCGCGGTCGGAACGGAAGCCAACGTTTATCGGGTCGTACTCGTCGTCCCCGCGCCAGAAGTAGAGTTTGTCTTTTGGCAAACGGTCCGACGCCTTTTTGAGCAGATCGTTTAGCGTAGGCACCGAACCATTGTGCAGGTACGGCGCCCGGGCCCAGAGGCCGTCCAGCGGCATGCTTACGTAGCCGTTCGTCTTGCGAAAGTTGTGGAACCGCCACCACTGCCCGGCGCCGAACGTGTTCTGGTTGAAGGCGAAGTCCACGGTGTACGAGTCCAAACGGGCGCTGTCAGTGCCGATCTTGTCAATGGGCACCACCTGGCCGACCTGGGCGCCGCGCCAGTCATGGCAGGCCGCACAATATTGCTGGTAAATCGCCTGTCCCCGGGCGGCCAGCGGCTCGTCGATCGGGAACGGGTATTTCGGGATGGGCAGTTCGCCCTGACGCGGCACCGGGTTGGCGCGGGCCGCTTCGATCTCCTCGACAGTGAGCGGCTGTTTCGGGTCGGGCGAGCCGATCCACCGCGCCACGCGCAGGATGCGGGGGATGTCCACGCTGACGGGTGTGGCGCCCGCGCCCATCGCGGCACTGAGGTTGCGCTCGAAGACCGACGTGTTGTTGCCGTCCCAGTGCAGGTGCATGCCCTCGCGCGGCCGCTGGTTCCACAGCGACGGGAGGTCCGCCGTGCCGATGCTTTTGTCCTGCGGGAAGCCGAAATACTGGTACTTGTACGGGTTGAACGTGTCGATGCGACCCGGCCCCGAGCGCGGGTTCTTGTAGAGGAAGGCGAAGTCCTTTTGTTTCTTCTCCAGGGCCTTGCGCACCTCGGGGATCGCCTGTTTGTACACCAGCCGTTCGATCGGCCGCAGGGTCGTCCGCTTGCCGATGGCCGCCAGCACCTCGTGCTCGGTGAAGCGGCTGTCGGTGCCGCACGCGATCAGGAACTTGACGTACTCAGCGAGGTCCACGGTAATGGCTGGCATGCCGAGGATGATCACCCGCTCCTTCGCTTGCGGGGACAAGTAGTCCGGCTCGGCCCCGTAAATCCGCGTGGGGTCCATGCCCGGCACCACCTTTACTGTACCCACGTGGCAGACCGCGCAGTTGAGGCCGACGCGGTCCACCAGCACCCGGCGTTTGGTGAATCCTATCGGCAACTCGCGCCGGACTCGTGTAGGAAGCCGAACTGGGCGTAGCCGGCCAGGGCGGTCCGCTGCTCGGCCGGCAGCGACCGGAACTTCTCCGGCTCGGGCAGGTGCTCGGCAAACATCTCCGGCAGGGCGTCCCAGATCCAGTACGGGATGCCCTGCTCCACGTCCGAGCCGATGGAGCCGTACTTGAAGTGGTCCCGGATGTCCTCGTAGTCGGTTGGCACCTGGGCAAAGACGCCCCAGTACACGGCCGTGATCAGCAAGAAGATCACGGCCCCGACAACGATCCAGACCCTCCGGGCGAACCGGAGCCGGTAAAGTTGCACCGGGTCGCGCCATTCCGTCACTATGGGCTGGCTCATGCGACGTTCCCCCTTGCAGAATCGGCTGGCTTACGCGAGATACAGATACCAGTAGGCCGCGGCGATCACCGCCACCACGACGATGCTGAGGATGATGAGCCACCGGCGGCGCGCCCGGAGGCAGTACAACTGCACCGGGTCGCGCCACTCCGTCACCTTGGTCTGGGTCATGGGCCACTCCTGTTTCCGTGGTGGGCTCAGGCATGCTGCCGGGCCACGTCCACCACATTCGGTTCGTGCTTGCCGTCGTTCTCGAGCCGTTTGCGGATGGGAGTAGCGGGGAGTCACTGGGCCAGAGGGCCACCGGGCCACCCTGTCGGAAACCGTGGCCGTGCCGTGCCCACCCCTGCCACACCGCGCAACCGGGCCACCACCATTTCCTCCCACACAGAGCGTTTTTTTTCGGAACAACCGACTCAACCCCACCGCTTCACCCATGCGCACACTGCTCTAGGCAAACGGCGAGGGCTTGTAGACAGACATGGCCGTTTCGATCATCTTCTCAAAGTCGCCGTCGAAGCGGCTCAGTTCGTAGCACGCCAGCGGCCAGGCGACATCGTTGAAGCAGCACTTGTTGCAGTAGGTACACAGCTTATTCTCCGGCACCTCCTCGCCGCGCGCGAAGTATTCGACCAGGTTGTTGTTGGCGATCAGCGGTCGGGCGATGCTGACGGCATCGGTCTTGCCGTCGCGGATCGCCGCGCGGATGAAGGCACCGTTCTGGAAGCCGCCGGTGCAGATGACCGGGATTTTCAGGGCCTTCTTGATGGCCTCGGCGTACCCGAGGTTGATGCCCTGCACTGGCCCCTTGCCGGCACCGCGGTGCCGCCACCACCAGGCGACGAACGGCCCCACGAGCCAGCTGTAGAAGAACAGGTAATTGCGGTGCGTGAGGGTGCCGCTCGACAGGACAGTCGAGTAGGTGCGCTGCACGTCGATCAGCGGCAGGTCGCCGGCGGGGTTGCGCGGGTGCGGGAACAGACTGCCGCTGGACACGTGGATGGCGTGGACCCCCTCGGCCTCCAGCATCTTGCACAGCTCGATCTCTTCCTCCAGGGTGTTGCCCTTCTTGTACCAGGGGAACAGGGCGTTATTGTGGTCGGCGCCGTTGATCTTGCACTGCAGGTGAAAATCCTTGCCTGCCTCGCGCTGGATCGCCCGGACGATCTCGATCAGGAAGCGGGCGCGGTTTTCCAGCGAGCCGCCGTACTCGTCCCTGCGGTCGTTGATACCGCTGCTGAGGAACTGGTTGATCAGGTAGCCGTTGGCCGAGTGCGTCTCCACGCCGTCCAACCCCGCCGCACGGGCGCGCCGAGCTCCCGCCCCAAACCAGTCCACGACCTCCTTGATCTCCGCCTTCGTCATCGCCCGGCAGAGAATGCCGTGGAAGTAGTCACGCTGGTTGGTGGAACTCTGTGCGAGCTTGAACAGGTTCTCGACGCCGCCCATGTCTTGCTGGCGGCCGGAGTGGCTCAGTTGCAAGATGTAGCGACACGGGACGCCGTTCTCGTCCTTGTACTGGTGGACTCGTTCGCCGACCGCACGCCAGAACGGGATCTTGTCGTCGTTGTCGATCACGGCGAAGTTGGGCAGGATACGGCCCCGGACGTGGACCGGCACGTAGGACGAGATGATCGCCCCAACGCCGCCGCGGGCGAACTTCTCCTCCCAGTTGATGCGAGCGTGGGTTCCCGAGCCATCGTAATTGTCGAACCGCCCCGAGATGCTGGAGCGGAAAATGCGGTTCTTGACCGTCAGGTGCGGGAAGATGAGCGGCTCAAACAGGATGTCCTTGGCTGGCACGGGATCCTCCTCTCCAGGCGGACGGTCGGACTTAGGAGCGGGTTGAGAAGGCCGCCGACTCACCCTGCCGCCCAGACCGGCCTGAGCTGGGGGCCCTGGGCGGCAGAGGAAGCGGCGCTGGCCACACAAGAGTAATCGCAATCGCCGGTAAAAAAGGGACACGCGTTTTGGAAAAAAACTCTCGCCCGCGTCTGAGCCCCTCGGACAGCAGCCTTCCGCGCGTACGCGCCGACGAGTGCGGGTGCGTGGTTCTTCGCCATCGCTGTGCCGGGCTCAATCGCTCAGGGTCGTCCGCCAGAATGGTTTGACCCATTCCTGAATTTGCTCCAGAGGTCGGTGGTGTACCACATTGGTCACGCTCAGGAACTCCATCACCACCAGGGCGGCACGGGCCTCGCTCGCCAGCATCTCCTTCAGGATGGCCCCCTGGGCCTCGTCGATGAGCTGCTCGCGCAGGGCGGCGTGCTGGTCGCCTGGCAGCAGGATCGTGATCAGCCGCTCGGCGCCGTCCAGCCGCCCCCACATCAGGTCATTGAACCGCCAGCGGCGGTCCAGGAAGGCGCCGAAATGGAACAGGGCGGTGCCGGCCAGTTTGCGGCGGCCCCCTTTCTGTCTCCCCTCCATCCGTTCATCGATCAGGTTCGTGGCGTCTTCCGGACTGATGCGGAAGATGTCCACCGTGGCAGGTTCACCAACACCCGAGCCGAACAGGATCAGATAAATCACCATGTCGTACTCGTCGTAGGTGTAGAAGTAGCGCCGCAGGACGCTCCGCACGACCCGCAATGACTCGGAATCCTCCCCCTCTATGACGACCAGGGCCAGCCGGCACTTTTTGTCCACCTCCGCCACCAGGGGGCGCAGCAGGTGGGCCAGTCGATCCGCCGCGTAGTTCAGATTGGCCTTGATGGCTCCCGAGTTGGCCTCCAGCAGCCAATGGGCGCACTGCCGCATCGCCTCTTCCGGGCTGCGCTCGAAAGCGTCCTCCGGGACGGGCGGGAGCCCGGCCAGGGGTTTGCCCAGGATGTAGCTCAGGTGGTCCGGCGCGACGCCGAGTTCCACGACGATGTCGCCCACCTGGATCGAGGAGGGGCGGCCGGCGGTGGCCGGCGGCTGGGTCAGCAGCTTCCCGCTCAGGCGGGCTAGCGTGACCGAGCAGCGGTTGAGCATCTCCTTGATGCGGCGCAGTTCCGCCTGGATCCGCGTTTTCTCCGCATCGGGGAGGTTCTGCCATCCGGACACGTCGGCGAGCGGGCTGCCCTCCTCCGCCCAGCGGGACAGGACCTCAAACGTCGGCCCGTCCAGGCGGTGCAACTGGTTGATCTTGGTGCGGACGAAGTTCAGGCGGCGATTGAATGACCGCGCTTGCCAGCAAGCGTCCCCTGGCTTGTTCGCCGTGTTTGTGGGTAATTGACAGCGGCCGGTCTCCGCGCAGACGCCGGGCAACAACACCGTGGCCGACGACCTGCAGCGGGTCAGACGGTAGGCCGGCGCATTGCCAGGGTTTGTGTCGGCGACCACACCGCTGAAAACACCGGCGCGACGATTTTGGTCGGCAGGCACCGCCAGGTCCTCCGCCTGGCGGTGCCTTCAAATTGGTTGCGTCAGCGTCGGGTGCTCTCTGCCGCGCCCGGCATCTTCCAGTTACTCTGTGTCGCTGTCAACGGAAACGGGGCGGCTTTGGTTGATCATTGATCAGATGTCGGGGTCGCTCGACCAACAAAGGAGGCCCCGCACATGGCGGGGCTTCCTGGGGCGCACAGGGGTTCAGTTGGTGTTGCGCCTGGCGAACTTGCCGCGCTCGGTCTTGACGAACCGCGCCTGTTGGCCCTTGATGCTGAGCTCACGCAGGATGGCGCTGTGGCTGGTCGCCGCGTCGTCTCGCCCTCTTGTGAAGTCCAGTAACCTTTAGAAAAACCCGGGGGGCGGTGAGTGCGGAACCGAACTCTAAACCGCGCAAGCAGCCTGGCGCGCTGGCGAACGCCAGGCCGCTTGCGGCGGCCCGGGCAGGCCGGTTACAACAGTTCGTCGATCGGCGTCGGGTCGTCCATGACGTTGACCGGGCGGCCGCTGGGGTCGAGCAGCTGCAGGCGCGGGTCGATGCCCAGCACGTGGTAGATGGTGGCGTGGAGGTTGCAGGGCGTGAGCGGCCGGGAGTTGGGCCGCGTGCCGAGCCGATCGGTGGAGCCGACCACCTGGCCGCCGCGCAGCCCGCCGCCGCCGAGCAGGCAGAACATGGCGTTGCCCCAGTGGTCGCGGCCCGGCGTACCCATGCTCCGCGGCGCCCCGCCGTTGCCGCCGTCGTTCATGCGCGGCGTGCGGCTGAACTCGCCGCACAACACCACCAGCACCCGCCCCAGCAGGCCGCGCCGCTCCAGGTCCTCGAACAGCGCCGACACCGCCGCGTCCACCATCGGCAGGTAGCGCTCCATGCCCGCCTGCAGGTCCCAGTGGTGGTCCCAGCCGCCGAAGTGGACCGTGACGAAGGTCGTGCCGGCCTCGACCAGCCGGCGCGCCAGCAGGGTGCTCTGGCCCCAGTGGTTGCGGCCGTACTGGTCGCGCACCCGGGGGTCCTCGCGGCCGATGTCGAAGGCCAGGCGGGCGGTCGGGCCGGTGACGAAGTCGAAGGCCTCGCGGTTGAAGCGGTCCATGGCCTCGGCGGTGCCGTGGTCGTCCAGGTGGTGGCGCGAGGCGTCGAATTGCCGGCACAGGGCGCGGCGGTCTTCCAGGCGCTCCAGCGTCAGACCGCGGGCCAGGTTCAGGTTCTGCACGCTGAAGTTGGGGCTATTGGGGTCGCCGCCCGGCTGGAAGGGGTTGTGCTGGGCGCCGAGCAGGCCGCCGCCGAAGTAGCCGGGGGGTCAGGCCGATGCTGCTGGCGTGCGGCACGCCGACGTAGGCGGGCAGGCCCGGCCGGCGCGGGCCGGCCTCGCGCGACACGAAGGCGCCGATGCCGGGGAAGCGCTGGCCGTTGTTGACGCCGCTGACGCCCAGATCCTTGGCGGTGAGCATACGGTGGCCGCCGGCGAAGTGGTCCCCGGTGTCGTGGTGCAGCGAGCGCACCACCGAGAACAGGTTCGTCACCCGGGCCTGGCGCGGGAACAGTTCACTGATGTCGAAGCCGGGCACCCGCGTGCGGATCGGCCGCCAGATGCCGCGGTACTCCGCCGGGGCCTCCGGTTTCAGGTCGTACAGGTCCATGTGGCTGGGGCCGCCGTCCAGCCAGATCAGGATGACGGAGGTGTCCCGCGTGCCCCCAGACGCAGTACGTCTTCGACGCGCTCAACCGCAGCACGGTGACCATCGACGCGCTGAGCGGCAGCACCACGAACACCTACGACGCGGCCGGCAACCTGACGCAGACCGAGGACGCCGACGGCAACGTCACCACCTTCAGCTACGACGCCGACGAGCGGCAGATCACGAATACGGACCCGTTCGGGCACACCACCACCAACGCCTACAACGCCGTGGGGTTGCTCACGGACACGACCGACCGGCTGGGGCGGCAGATCCAGTACCTCTACGACGCGGATAACCGGGTGACGGGGCAGACCTGGGTGGCGTCCGACGGCACGACGGTGGACCAGCGGCTGACCTTCACCTACGACAACGACGGCAACCAGCTGACCGCGCAGAGCAGCAGCGGCACGTACACGATGAGTTACGACGGGCTGGGGCGGGTCACGGGGGTGCAGGAGCCGTTCGGCCAGCAGTTGACGTTCAGCTACGACGCGCGCGGCAACCGCACGGTGGTGCAGGACAGCCAGGACGGCGTGACCACCTCGGTCTACGACGACAACAACCAGCTGGTGGAACTGGAGCAATCGGAGAGCGGGTCAGCGCCGCTGCGCGTCAACCTGACGTACAACCAGCTGGGACAAAACGACTCGATCACGCGCTACAACAGCCTGGACGGGCTGGTAACCGAGGTGGTGGCCACGACGAGCCTCAGCTACGACGTGTACGGCCGGGAGACCAACATCGACCACACCGACGGCACGCCCACCAGCATCACCTACACCTACGACGCCCAGGGCTGGGTCAACACCGAGACGCGCGACAGCACCACCGTCACCTACACCTACGACGCGGACGGCGAGTTGACGGGGGACGGCGCCACCACGGTGACGTACGACGCCGACGGCAACCGCGACAACGGCAGCAACACGCCGGGCACGGCCAACCAGCTGACGACGGACGGGACGTGGGACTACAGCTACGACCTGGAGGGCAACGAGACCAAGAAGGTCAACGTCAGCACCGGCGAAACCTGGACCTACGGCTACGACCAGCGCAACGAACTCCTCTGGGCCAAGGACCGGGTCACCGACGGCGGCACCTTGATTTCCCGCACCAGCTACAAGTATGATGCGTATGGCAACCGCATCGAACAAGACATTGACACGAACGGCGACGGTACGGTAGATATTGAGCAGCGCTACGCGCTGGACGGCTGGAACCCGGCGCTGGCGGGCTCAACAGGGAACTCCAACTGGAACGTGTGGGCGGACCTGGACGGGCTAAACAGCAACGCGCTGGTCTCGAAGTACCTGCGCGGAGACGTGGTGGACCAGCTGTTCGCGCGGGTGGACGATGTCAGTTCGACGCTGACGCCGTACTGGATGCTGACCGACCACCTGGGGTCGGTGATCGCCGTGACGGATGATAGCGGCGCGGTGCAGGCGAGCGTCCACTACGACGGCTGGGGCAAGGCCACGATCACCGGGAGCAATACGGCGGCGGTGGGCCGCTACGAGTGGACGGGGCGCGAGTACGACGCCGAGACGAAGCTGCAGTACAACCGGGCACGCTACTACGACGCCGCGACCGGGCGCTGGATGAGCCAGGACCCGCTCGGGTTCGATGCGGGGGATAGCAACCTGTATCGGTACGCATCAAACAAGCCCACTACCTTAACAGACCCGAGCGGTTTGCTATGGACACCAAGGAATACGTGGGAAAATCACCTGACAGGCGCGACAAAAAAGAAATGGGAAAAGCTTTGGGATCATGACTGGCGAATCGTCGGGAATAACGGCAAGAAGTTCGGCAGTTTTGCGTTTGGTCCTGCGGTAGAGGATGTTCGCACGACCTTCGATGAAGAGGACATGAAGAAGGGAATGATCAAGGGACGTGACATTCAATGGTATCGAGGCTATTACGTCGGTGGGTCCTACGGTTGGCTCGTCGATTTCGACAAAATGACCATTCAGATCGACGCTGTGACCGATGAGTACGCTGCCGAGGTGTTGAACGAATTGATCCCCAGGCTGGCCGATGGTGAACAGAAGAGTGGGAAAAAGTATGAATACCACATCGATCTCTACTCGGGGAAAAAAGTGAACGATGCGCCTGCGCGATCGATGGGACACGCGATTCGATCGCGACATTCGCGGCAAAGACTACCCACCGCCGGCTGCCCGCTTTTTGTTGAACCTGAGCCAACGAGTCGGTGAGGCTGCTGACAGGGTGATTCAAGGGACCGTCGGCTTCTGGACCGTGACTCGACCTGACGGCTGGAGGGACTTGGTGACTGCGGTTCGTGATGGCGTCCGGTACATCTACGACGCCAAGCAGGGGGCCGAATGGCAACGATTTATTGATGAGGCGATGAAGAAAGCCAAATAACCTCATGGCAGGGTTGTCGCATTAGACAGCTCTCGCCTGCACGGATATAGTTCAGGTTTAGCTCTGACCGGTGTGGCTACACAACCCCCGCCCCTGTGGAATCGGAAACCGCGACGGCCTACGCCAACGACTGGCTCCCGCCGTAACGCGCAACCCGGTTGACACTCCCTCAGTGCCCCCGAACCGGCCGGGGCGGCTAGGCTAAAGGCTTTCGCGCGGCGGGTAGGACAATTGGCAGCACAATCGAGAGTATGATGGCAACTATTTTCAAAACCTCAGGGCGGTTTATGGGCAGCGGCTTTGTGGTTGTGGTGGCGACGCTGTCACCCTGGTTGGTCGGGCCAGTTTCCCTTGGCGGAGATGCCAAGGGACAGGACCGGGTGGTGATGGCGTTGGAGAAAGCCGGGTGGGAGGTGCAACTGGGCAAAGAATTTGACGGCTCCCTGGTCTGCGCGCTGAGGTTCCAACGCGAGAAACCAGACGACGACGACTTGGTACACCTCAGAGAAGCCCGAAAGTTGCCGCACTCCCTATACCTAATCCTGGCGAGGAGCAAGATTAGCGACCAAGGACTGTCGCATGTGTCGAGACTTACCAACCTCAAAAAGTTGAGCCTTTTCGACACCCGCATCGGTGACCAAGGGGTGGCGCGCTTGAAGAAACTATCACATTTGCAGAGACTATCTCTCGGGGGAACGGATATTTCAGACCAAAGTTTGGAATACATCAAAGAACTGAAAGCACTGCTCCATCTTGATTTGTCCTCGACAAAGGTTTCCGACAAGGGGTTATCTCATCTGCGCGCTTACGAGACTGGAATCCATCGATTTGCAGCAAACATCTGTGACTGACGATGGATTGATGCACTTGAAGGATTGTAAAGACATGGTGTTCCTCAGCATCCCGTTTACCAAGGTGAACGGAGTTGGTTTTCAAATGTTTGGCGAAATGAAACGACTGCAGATTCTTGACCTTCGTAGCACTAAGATCACGGATGAATCTCTGCATCATTGTACCCACCTCACTAAGCTGGAAGTCCTATTACTTGACGAAACTCCGATTGGGAATGCGGGGTTGGCGCACGTCGGCAAGTTGAAGAGCCTGAGGCGGCTCTCCCTCTCTGGAACGAAAATTACGGACAAGGGACTTCCCTCGTTGTACAGGTTGCGGATTTTGCAAGAGTTGAATTTGTCCGCCACAAGTGTGTCCGCAGATGCGATTCGGTTGCTCAAGGAAAAGTTGGGGGCGGATGTGAAGATCGCCGCTCCGTGAAGGATTCTGTGCTTAGGTCCCGTGTCAATACCCCCCTAATTCGGCGCCAACCCGCCGTGGGCGAAGGTGCGGCTGCCGAAGTGGTGGACGAACAGGTCCTTGCACACCGCCAGCGTGAACCCCACCCCTGCGCTCTCGCCACCCTCGCACCAGCCAGGGCGCCAAGCCCACTTCCCCCTTTTTCCCTCCGCCACGCCCCTAGCCACTACAGCACGCTGAAACCGACGCGATACCGGCCGAGGGCGAAGAAACCGCTTGACCGAGCCGTCGGGCCGATCTACGGTCGGTCTCATGCGGACGACTCTTAACTCCATTTCCAATCAGCCTTTTCGCGCTGCGAGTGCCGAGTCGTCCGCAAACCTCTTTGCGCCCGTAGCGCCGAGGTGCTGGAGCAAGCATAGGGAGGGAGCATGACCACAGCCCCATTTCAGGAAAGCGGAAAAAGGGACATTCATCATTTCCAAACCTGAACGTCCTGGGTTCCGCTGCGCGGCCGGCAAGGCGCTCAAGGTAGGGGTTCGTAAATGGTTGAGCGCCTTGCGTCCTCGAAAAGCTTCACAACGGTAGCGCCCGGCACGCAAAGACTTCACTGGACACGCTCATCCGCCCTGCGCCGCTTGACCGTGACCATCGACGCGCTGTCGGCCCGCTCCACGAGTCTGTACGACGCGCAGGGCAACCTGACGGGCACGCAGGACTTCAACGGCACGCTCACGGCCTACCTGTTCGACACGCTCAACCGCGCCAGCGTCGCCATCGACGGCAACGGCGGCCGCACCACCACCCTGTATGATTCCGCCGGGAATGTCACGGGGGTGGACGACAGCGACGGCCACCTGACGCAGTACCTGCTCGACGCCGACGGCCGCGTCACCGGCACCGTCTACTTCGACGGCCTGCGGACCACCACGGTGTACGACGCGGCGGGGAACGTCACGCTGCAGACCGACATCTACAGCCGCGCCACGACGATGCAGTACGACGCGCTGAACCGCGTGACCCTGAGCGTGGACGCGGAACACACGACCACCAACCTGTACGACGCCGCCGGCAACCTGACGGGCACCTACGACTACGGCGGCAACCTGATGGCGTACCTGTACGACGGCCTGAACCGCGTCACGCTCAGCATCGACGGCGGCGGCCACAGCACGACGACGCTGTACGACCACGCCGGCAACGCCACCAGCGTCGACGTCGGCGGCGACCAGACCCAGTACCTCTTCGACAACCTGAACCGGGCCACGGTGACCATCGACGCGCTGGGCCAGCGCACCACCAGCGTCTTCGACGCGGCGGGCAACCTGACGGAAATGACCGACCCGGACCTGAACGTCACCACCTTCACCTACGACGCCGACGAGCGCCAGGTGACGCAGACCGACCCGTTCGGGCACACCACCACCTACGCCTACAACGCCGCCGGGCTGCTGACCGACACGACCGACCGGCTGGGCCGGCAGATCCAGTACAGTTACGACGCCGACGACCGCGTGACGGGGCAGACCTGGGTCGCCTCCGACGGCACCACGGTGGACCAGCTGCTGACCTTCACCTACGACGGCGACGGCAACGAGTTGACATCGCAGAGCGCCAGCGGCACGTACACGCTGAGCTACGACGGGCTGGGCCGGGTGACGGGGGTGCTGGAGCCGTTCAGCCAGCGGCTGACGTTCAGCTACGACGCGCGCGGCAACCGCACGGTGGTGCAGGACAGCCAGGGCGGCTTGACGACCTCGACGTATGACGACAACAACCAGTTGGTGGAGCTGGACCAGACGACGAGCGGGTCGGCGCCGCTGCGCGTCAACCTGACGTACAACCAGTTGGGGCAGAACGAGGGCATCACGCGCTACAACAGCCTGGACGGGCTGGCGACCGAGGTGGTGGCCTCGACCAGCATCACCTACGACGTGTACGGGCGGGAGACCAACATCCACCAGGTAGACGGCAGCGGCACGAACCTCACCAACGTCACGTACACCTATGACGCGCAGGGGTGGGTGAGTACGCAGACGCGCGACAGCACCACGGTGACGTACACCTACGACGCCGACGGGCAGCTGACGGGGGACGGCGCCACCACGGTGACGTACGACGACAACGGCAACCGCAACAACGGCTCGAACACGCCGGGCACGGCCAACCAACTGACGACGGACGGGACGTGGGACTACACCTACGACCTGGAGGGCAACGAGACCAAGAAGGTGAACGTCGGCACCGGCGAGACCTGGACTTACGGCTACGACGAGCGCAACGAACTGCAGTGGGCGGACGACCGGGTTACGGACGGGGGCACCTTGATTTCGCAGACGACGTTCGAGTATGATGCGCACGGCAACCGGATCGAGCAGGAGGTGCAGGACGGCAGCGGGACCTCGGTGCAGCAGTACGCGCTGGACGGCTGGAACCCGGCGCTGGCGGGGGCCACGGGGAACGCCAACTGGAACGTGTGGGCCGACATCGACGGGCTGAAGCTGGAGCTGGAGTCGAAGTACCTGCGCGGCGACGGGGTGGACCAAATCTTCGCGCGGGTGGATAAGACCCTCTCGACGTACACGCCGTACTGGACGCTGACGGACCACCTGGGGTCGGTGATCGCGGTGACGGACGACAGCGGCACCGTGCAGGCGAGCGTCCACTACGACGGCTGGGGCAAGGCCACGATCACGGGGAGCGACACGGCGGCGCTGGGCCGCTACCAGTGGACCGGGCGCGAGTACGACGCCGAGACGAAGCTGCAGTACAACCGGGCACGCTACTACGACGCCGGCACCGGGCGCTGGATGAGCCAGGACCCGCTGGGGTTCGACGCGGGGGATAGCAACCTGTATCGGTATGTGAGTAACTCCCCTGTGGAATCAACTGATCCCGCTGGCTTGAAGCCGTTCATTCCCAGAACCGTGGACAATTTCGGGGTTATAGTTACAACAAACATCGACGGAAAGGTGTACAGGAACGACCGTTTGGATCCGAAAAAAACCGGTGGTTTTGGTGGGGAAGTTATTGTATCCCCCAATGCTCTCGTTGACGGCAAAACCAAAGTGGCATTCGTTGCTTACAACAACAACACGCAGGCCGAAAATGTGAGGTGGATTCAATTGTTCAGAATCTATATCAGGCCTGTGATCAAGGCGAAAGTTGGGGGTAAGGACATCGAAGTGCTTGGGAAGGGGACGGTCAAACTCGCAATTCCTGACTTTACTGGAAACTGGGGGAAGCCATTCCTTACTTCTGCATACGATCGTGACGCTCCTGCAAATAACACTTTCAAGTATTACGTCGATGTCGTCGCCAAAGACGCAAAGTCGCCTTATTACTTTGATGATACAGAGGGAAAGGGCCGGACTTATCTTGGCAAATATGGGGGCACATTGAGTTGGATCGCGGATACACCTACGATCGTGGATAGGTGGGCGAAGCTATTGAAAGACCTCCAGAATCAACGTGGGCAACTTCCGAAAGGGGTTCAGACGAACGTTGTGTGGATGCAATTTGATGATTTTGCCGTTTCTGCAAAAACAAATGAAGCCTTCGCTCATGTTGGCTGGGCGGCTTACAGCAGTCTTGATAACATCGGACAAAAGAACCTCGTGGATGAAATGGATGGCAACAATAAAACGTTGATGCTTGATGGCACCAGGAATATCATTAGGCAGCCGTTCAAAATTAGTCCGCAGCTTACACCTGGGTGCTGATGTTAGAATATTGTCCAACGTGGCTTGATGGTGTAATTCCAACTGGGGCAGACGGCATGCCTTTGGAGGCGCCACGTCTGCATTTCTGCGTCCGGCACCTTGACCCCCTTCGCGTACTCCGCGTCCAGCAACGTCGCACGTACCGCCCAACCGGCGTCCGTCTCCGTGCCCCGGATGCAGGCCAACAGCGTCTCCACGGTTCGCAGCGGCTCCCCCGCCCAGTTGACGCTGATGCGGCTGAACAGCCGGTGCTCCACCGGGTTCCACTTCGACGCCCCCCGCGGGTAATGGCACACCGTCACCCACAGCCCCCAGCGGTCGGCCAACTCCTCCTGGAGGCGCTGTTTCCACAACCGCACGCGGCAACTGTTGCTCCCGCCCGCGTCGCACAGGATCAGCAACTCGTCGGCCTGCGGGTACCACAGCCGTCCCTCGCCGCGCCACCACCGGCCGATCACGTCCCCCGCGAACGCCGCGGTGTCGGCGGACAACCCCACGTAGACATGGCCGCGGTCCTGGCGCACGTCGTAGACCCCGTAGGGGACGGCCCGGCCCAAGGCGTCGTCCAGGAAGTCGTGGGCGTTGACCTCCGTGGCGCGCCGGCACCACTGCCGCCCTGCATTCTTGAAGTTGCCGATCAACTCCTTTTTCTTGCTGTCCACGCTGATCACCGGCTGGCCGAGGATGGCGAAGCGGCGCCGCTGCCCGGCGATGTACGCGAACTGCCGGTCCCGGTCTGGGTGAGGCGGGCCGGTGAAGCGCTTGCGGTTGGCCTTGAGCGAATAGCCCAGGTCGTCCAACAGGCGATAGACCGTGGCGGGGCTGACGGCGAAGCCTTGGCCTTGCAACCGCGTGCTCAGGTAGGCGACGCTGTGGCGCACCCACTTCTGACAGGTTTGCGGGCTGCCGGCGGTCTGCTCCTCAACCAGCTGCCTCAAAGCGTTCATGAGGCCCGGCACTTTTTTTTCACAGCGGGCCGTCCTGCCCCGGGCCGGCGGATGCGATCCGGGGGGCAGTCCCGCAGGGAGTCCTCGAGTTCCCGGCGACCGCGCCGGATGGTTTCCACGTTCAGGCCGGTGATGAGGGACAGTAGGCGGTCGCCGCCGCGGCCGACCTTCTGGGACTCCCAGGCTGCCAACCACCGGCGTTGGTGCTCATCCAACCGGCTCAGGAGAAGGTTGAGCCGGTAATGGAGGGCGCGTTCGGGGTGGTCCGCACCTTGTCGGCAGTGAGGGCATTGGCATTGGTGGATGTCCACGGCTCTGCCTCCCTTCCAAACCAGGCCCCCGGTTGGGCCAGGGTTATTGTAGAAGGGAACTGCGGATTAATTTTGAAACGTTGCCTTACTTTCGCCCCCACCCCAATCAAGGCGAATGACATCAACGCATTCCAGGACGCAATGATGCCAAGCGGAAAAACATTAAAAGACTCCTTTTCAATCGGATGGAGCCGATTGAAATGAGTGCAGCAGCCTCTAAACAATTTCAGGAGGTTCCGGCGAATCAAATGCCATTCAGCAAAGAACCAGATGTTCCTTGTTTCCAAAGCAACTGAGGTACACTAATGCATCTTTTTCTTATCTGTTTGTTTTTCTTGTGCCGCCTCGTCGATGTGTATTCGAGTGCAAAGCCTCCTGCACCAGCAGTTTCATTGAATTTGGGTGCCGAAGTTTATTCAATTTCATGGCGCTGGGATCGAACAATTGCGGTATTAGTAAAAAGTGGGCAAATCCACGTCGCGAATCTGACCAATCAGAACAAATATACCATGAACCCGTTCAATGGCGAGTTGTCAGCTCGCCGGATGATTGCGTTTAGCCCGGATGGCAGGATGCTTGCTATGTGCGGGAATCAAGCAGAAGTCTGTGTGTTGGAATTTTATTCCGGAAAAATGCGCCACAATCTATTGGGTCACGACAGAAACAGCACGGTCATTTGCGTTGCATTTTCACAGGACGGAAAGCTGCTTGCATCGGCAGGATCGGATCACACAATCAGAGTATGGGATGCATTGACAGGAAAAGAATTATCATGCTTGAAGGGCCATGAGTCCTTTATTTGCGACGTTACGTTCGCCGATAATGGGCTTTTGGTTTCAGCAAGTCATGATAATACTATTAAGGTTTGGCAACCGCTCAATGGCAGTGAAATTGCTACGCTCAAAGGCCACTGCCATAATGTTGTGTCCGTTGCAGCTTCGGTCAATTCCAAGGTGATCTTGTCAGGCTCGCACGATAATACGATTAAAGTGTGGAGTACTACGACGAAGAAAGAGCTCTACACATTTCATAAACATCGCAGCACTCCGTATAGCATCGCGTGCTCGCCCACAACACCAATTGCTGCTTCAGGAAGTGAAGACGGCGTGGTGCGGATTTGGGACATCAAAACTGGCAAAGAAATCACCAACTTGAAGCACTCTGGCACGGTTAATTCAGTGTGCTTTTCACTGGACGGACAGTTTCTTGCCACTGGATCTTCGGATGGTACAGTGAGGATCTGGAATGTTAGATCTTTCCTTGAAGAAAGAAAAAGTGTTAGGACCGAATGGCACAGGGACGAAAAGGGGACGAAGGGGACGGGCACATTAAACAGGGAAAACAAAGGGGGCGGGAGCTAGAGGGGAAAGCGACTGTCTTGAAATGCCGGGGTTGTTATGCTCGAGAGATAGCGAAAACCCCGGCATTTCAAGACAGTCGCCTTTGAGTTCGCCCCTCCAACACCAGGTCGGCGAACATACAAGGTGACATTCATCATTTCCAATCCTGCACGGCCTGGATTCCGCTGCGCGGCCGGCAAGGCGCTCACGGCAGGGGTTCGTAAATGGTTGAGCGCCTTGCGTCCCCGATAGGCTCCACAACGGTAGCGCCTGGCACGCACAGACTTCACGGGACCCGCTCAATCGTCCTGCATCAGTACTGCGTCAGCGGTCTCCGGCCGGTGCCGAACCGCCGTGGGCGAAAGTGCGGCTGCCGAAGTGGTGGACGAAGAGGTCCTTGCACACCGCCAGCGTGAACCCCGCCCCTGCGCTCTCGCCACCCTCGCACCAGCCAGGGCGCCAAGCCCACTTCCCCCTTTTTCCCTCCGCCACGCCCCTAGCCACTACAGCACGCTGAAACCGACGCGATACCGGCCGAGGGCGAAGAAACCGCTTGACCGAGCCGTCGGGCCGATCTACGGTCGGTCTCATGCGGACGACTCTTAACTCCATTTCCAATCGTAAGCGCCCGGCCAATCACGTCGATTTGCCAAAAGCAAACGGCGTCCGCCCGTGGATCACTGCGATCCGCAGGCTGACGCCGTGTTTTTCTGGCTCCGTGTTTACTCACCCGGCCCGGGCGGCACTGCCCGGTGATTCCCGGCCACGTCGCAGGAGCCACCGATCTGGCAGCCAGTCCAGTAATTGCTCTGCCGTTGGCTGCTCTCCCAACGCGAACATCCCCGGCAGCGCCTCGCGCAGATACCCGAACGGGTCGATGCCCAGGTGCTTACACGTCCCTACCAGCGTGTGCAGCACCGCCGCCGTCTGACCCCCGGCCTCACTACCGAGCACGCCCCAGTTGTTCCGACCCAGGGCGATGGCCCGTAGCGTCCGCTCGCTCAGATTGTTGTCGATGGCCAGATACCCTTGCTCCAGGTAACGCGCCAGCGCCGCCCAGTTGTTCAAGGCATAGCCGATGGCCTGACCCAGCGCCGTCTTGGGCAAGGCCCGCGGACGCTCCTCGTCCAGCCACTGCTTCAGTGCGGCCAGGATCGGTTCGGCTTGCTGCTGGCGGCGCTGCCGGCGTTGCTCTTCGCGCTGGCGGCGCTGTTCCCGGGTGGCCGGCTCGTCCGCGGGCGGCAGCAACAACGGCAGGTCGCGCTCGATGGCGTACAACTGCCGGATGCGTTCCAGAGCCGCGTCGGCACGCGCGTCGCCCCCTTCGGCGGCCGCCACGAACTTGCGGCGGGCGTGCGCCCAGCAGCAGACGTGCTTGACCTTGTCCGCGCCGTACAGCCCTTCGTACTGGGCCAGGGCGTCCGCCTGCAGATAGCCCCGGTAGCCTGCCAAAAAGGTCGTCGGCCCCGCCGCCGTGTAATCGGCGGTGAAGTCGAACACGGCATACGGGGAGTCGGCGTCGCCGATGCCCACCCACAGGTGCGCCTTGCGGGTCCGATCCGCCCCCGGCACGCGCAACTTCACCGTCGTGTCGTCGCCGTGGATCACCCGCGCGAGCAACAGGCGTTGGTGCATCAGCTGGTACAGCGGGTCGAGCAAAGCCGCTGCCCCGGCCAGCCAGTCGCCCAGCGTGGACCGCGCCACGGTGACGCCGGAGCGACCGAGTTGCCCGGTCAGGCGGTGCAGCGGCGTGGGGTCGGCGAACTTGGCCGTGATGACGTGGGCCAACAGACCGGGGCCGCACAACCCCTTGGCGAGCGGCCCGACTTGCTCCGGCCCGGCCGTCTGCAAGCGCTGCTCGACCGGCACACAGGCCGGGTCGCAGTGCTGGCAGGCATAGGTCTTCTTGACGGTGCGGCGCACGAAGAAGCGGGCCGGCTCCAGGTCCAGTTGCTCGGCCGTTTGCGTACCGATGCACACCCGCCCTTGGCCGCAGCAAGGGCAGAGCTTCTCCGCCTCGGTCAAGTCGTGGACCACCTCGCGGCGCTCCAGGTGTTCGGGCAACGCGGCGCGGCCGTGCTCGTCGCGGCGTGGCTTGGGCTGGTCCTCGTCACGCGTCTTGGGCTGGGGCCGGCGGCGTTCCGAGCGGCGGCCGAAGCGGTGCTGGAGCGCCTGGTCGAGCTTGCTCTTGAGTTCCGCGTTCTCGGCGCAGCCGGGCCACTTCCGCGAGCAGTTCGCGGATCAGGGCTTGCAGCGCCGCCACGTCATCGGGCAACGGAGCATCGGGAGGGAAGGAGGAGGCGTCCATGCCTGGTGAAACCCCGGCGCAGCTGCCGGGTAGCGGTGGCTCAGCGCGGCGGCGTGAAGCGCTTGAAGCGGCGGACGCGGGACAGGTCGATGCCGTCGAGGATCATCTGGAACTGGCCGGCGGTCAAGGCGACGCTCGTGCTGTCGGCGGCTGCCTCGGGGAAGTGGTAGCGGCCCGCCTCCAGGCGCTGGCAGAACAGGCACAGGCCGTGCCCGCCCCAGTACAGCACCTTGAGGCGGTCGGCGTTCTTGTTGCGGAAGATGAAGAGGTGGCCGGACAGCGGGTCGGCCTGGAGGCGGTTGCGCACCAGGGCGAACAGGCCATCGAAGCCGAGGCGCATATCGACGGCATCGGGGCAGTACCACAGTTGAACGGCGGGAGAGAAGCTCAGCACGGCAGCACTCCCAACAAGCGGAGCAAGGAGCCGAGGGTGGCCGCATCGGCGCCAGGGCCGAGGCGCAGGACGGCGCCGCCGGGCAGGACCAACTCGATGGCCGGGGTCTGGTCGGCGAGGCGCACGGGCAGCAAGCGCGGGCCGGCTTCCGGCCGGGAAAACTCTGGGCCGGCAGAGAGGTTCTGTGCGGCGAGGCGGCGCTTCCAGAGGTAAAAGGAGGCGACGGAGACGCCCTCGGCGGCGCAGAACTGAGCGGTGGTCAGGCCGGCGGCGGCGAAGCGGGCGAGGCGCTCGGCCCAGGTCTGGCGGACGGCGTCACGGGAGGCGCGGGGAGTGAGGGACTTCGGTCGGAGCAAGAATCGGTTCGGACATGGGAGACCTCCAGAGGATCGGGCGACCCCTCCAAGGTACTCATCTCGTCAAGGACGTGATCCGCCGGGCGGGTACCTTCCTGCCGCCCCTCTGGCAAGCCTGCACCGCACGGCTGGCCGCCTTGCTGCACGGCCGCCACGCCTGGCGCCTCCAGGTCCTGTTGCGCGGCGCCCTCTTCGCCCGGGGCCGGCGCACCGTCACCAGTTGGCTGCGCGCCGCCGGCGTCGGCCTCGGCTTCGCCGCCTACTACTACTTCCTGGCCGCGTTGGGCCGCCACGCCCGGTTGGCTGGCCGGGCTGCTGCTCGGCCATGCCCGGCGTCACCTGGCCCCGGCCGGGCCGCTGCTGTTCGCCCTGGACGACAGCCCGACGAAGCGCTACGGCCCCCAGGTGCAGGGGGCCGGCCACCACCACCACCCCACGCCCGGGCCGACCGACCAGCGCTTCCTGTACGGCCACGTCTGGGTCACCCTGGCCTGGGTGGTCACCCACCCGCTCTGGGGTGCGATCGGCCTGCCACTCCGCGCCCTGCTCTACGTCCGCCAGAAGGACGTGCCGCGTTTGCCCGAGCGCTGCCGCTGGGCCTTCCGCACCAAGTTGGTGTTGGCCGCCGAACTGCTCCGTTGGGCCGCCGACCAGGTCCGTGCCGCGGGCCGGGTCGTGCGCTGTGTGGCCGATGGCGCCTACGCCAAGCGGCCGTTCCTGCGCGCCGCCGCGGCCGCCGGGGTCGTGGTCGTCAGCCGGCTGCGCCGGGAGGCGGCCCTGCGCACCCTGCCGCTGCCGCGCGGGCGGCGGCGCGGCCGGCCGCCGGTGTACGGCACGGGGCGGATCAGCCTGGCCAAGCGCGCCGGCCAGAAGCGCGGCTGGCAGGTCGTGCAGGCGCACCAGTACGGCCAGGTCCGGGACAAGCGCATCAAGACGTTCGAGGCGACCTGGCGGCCGGCGGGCGGCCGCCTCCGCGTCGTGCTGGTCCAGGAGGAGCACGGCTGGCTGGCGCTGTTCAGCACCGACCCGAGCCTGACCGCCGAGCAGATCCTGGGCCTGGCGGCGGAGCGGTTCAGCATCGAGCAGGACTTCCACGACCTGAAGGAAGTCGAAGGGCTGGGCCAGCAGCAGTTGCGGGACCTCTGGGCGAACGTGGGGGCGTTCCACGTCTGCGCCTGGGTGCACACGCTGACGGAGCTGTGGGCCTGGGGCCAGCCGCGGGAGGCGCTCTGTGACCGCAGCGCCTCGCCGTGGGACGACCCGGAGCGGCGGCCTTCGCACGCCGACCGGCGCAAGGCGTTGCAGCGGCAGTGCCTCGGCCAGGAATTTATGCAGCTGACCGAGGGCCAACCCCTGACGCCAGAAATCCAACAGTTCGTCCGGCGCGTGATCCATCATGCGGCCTGATGTTAGCTCTTTTCAGAAAGTGCAGTTTGGAGTACAGGCCGTGCAATTCGGCCTCGTCCTTCAGCACCGCCAGGGCCGTCCGCAGATCGCCGGTCAGCAGTGCCTGGGCGAACAGTCTGCGGCGCGTGGCCAGTTGCAGGTTCAGCACGTCGCCCCGGTCCTTTTCGAGATCCCTGGCCAGGAGTTTGTTGCTGGCCACGATGTATTTCCGCAACTGGCTGTCGCTGACCATCCAGGGGCGGCCCGTTTCCGGGTCGTTTTCGCCCGCATATGCCCGTATGTCCTCGAACTGGGCGCCCGCCAGGCGGATTTCCAGCACCTTGGCGACGCGCGCCTGCGTGACGGCCTGGGTAGACTTCCTGGCCCGCTTACCCTTCTTCTTCTTGGCAGGCATGTTTGGCCACCTCCGCGTCGATCCAGGCGGCGTGCCAGTCGTGCAGGTCGTCATGATGGAACAGGGCGATCTGCTCCCGGTTGCTGTTGGTGCGCAGGTTGGCGCTGCCCTCGGTGACCAGCTTGCGGCCGTCGGCGAAGTGCAGGCAAACCACCTCGCAGTGGTTGCGGGCGGCGGCCAGCCGGCAGCCGCGGGCCTGGGCCAGTTCCCGGCGGCCGAACAGGAATTCTTCCCGGCTCTGCCGCTGGAAGAACGACGAACAGAGCAGCGTCGCGGCCTTGACCCGGCCGGAGTCCAGCAAGCCGGCGATCTCGTAGACGTTGCGCTTGGAATAGGCCAGGGTTGCCATGCGCAGCCGTTCGCAGGGGACGGCGGACTTGTCCAGGATAACCATGAGCAGGGCGGTCAAGTCAAACCGGCCGGTCATGATGGCGTGCAGCGCTTCGCCGGGGCCGGGCAGGTGCGGCACGATCTGCGCCGCCTCGGCCAGCATGGCGAAGCGTTTCTGGCGGTCCCGGGCGGTGAAGACGCCGGGCAGGGGATCGGGGTTGGCGGCGGCCTGGCGGCCGAAGTTCGGGGGTTTGATCTTGGAAAAGTCTATCGGTCAGTCCCTCACGACCAGGATTGGCCGTTCTTGAAGCGGCCGGGCGGGCGCTTCTTGCCCTTGCTCTTGCCGGCCCCATTCTTCTTGCCCTTCTTCTTCGCCTGCGCGTTGAAGCCGAAGCTGAAGTCGCCCACCTTGTCTTTCTTGGCCATGCTTGGTCCTTCCTTTTCATTCTAAACGCCTGGTGTCATCAGCCCACGAGAACGAGGGTTGTCCGGCTCACCATCTTATTAGTCAGGGTCTTTCGTCAGGGTACACCCAGACGTACACCCCTGACGGGGCGCGCACGAACGCCAGTCCGTCCGTGGTCTACGTCATGGGTCAACGTAATGGCCAAGTGCTTGTCGCTCATGACGATTGCCCCTCCCCTGACGCATCTTGTGTGGGTTCCTCGCGGGCGCGCCCGCCTGAGGGCCGTGCGTCCGTCTGTCCGTCCGGCCGCGCCTCGAAGTCGCGCTGCGCGCCGTCGGGTTGCGGCGCCTGTCCGGGCGGCGCCACAGGAGCCGCCGGGTTTTCCGGCTCGGCCAGTTGGTCCGCGAGGAACTCCTGGGAAAGCTCGATGGCCCGTAAACTGCCGCCCCGGACGTGGCAGGGGGCGCCGACGTCGTACAGCTTGCACAGCTCGGTGAAGTGCCGCTGGCTCATCCCGGCCAGTTCGGCGCAGTGGATTTGCTTGAACAGCTCGACGCGCAGCGCCACCCGCACCTTGCCCTCGTCGCGCCGCGCCCAGAGGCGGTGACCGCGCACGTCGCCCCACGCCGGCCTGGTCGCGAACATCTGGGCCCACAGGATCAGCGGCCGGCGCTGGACCTCGTTGCGCTGCTGCCCTTCCGTGCCGGCCTTGTAGGTGTAGGTGATGGAAACCAGGGTCCACAGCGCGCCCGCCACCTTGGCCCGGAATTCTTCCCGCGCCGGGTCGCAGACCTCGGCCGTTTCCGTCTCGGTGGGCAGGGTGCACAGCAGGTTCCCCCAGGCCACCTTGAACAGGGTGCCGAACGCCCGCACCACGTCAAGGCGTTCGGCCTTGTGCGGCACGTCGCTGGCCTGCTGCAGCTTGTCGATCAGCGCGGTGGTCGGGATGGCCGCCTCGCTCATCCTCACCAGGCGGCCCTGACTGCTGCTGTAGACGCTCGTGTCGCGCTTGTGGGTCGGCACCAGGGTTTCGAGCAGGTGGGCCTGGATGGTCCGCTCCATACTCAGCCGCTCGCCGGCGGCCTCGGGGCTCGCGCCGGCACCGCTCGGCGGCCCGCCGCCGTGGCCGTCCGAACCTCCACGCCGCTTGCGCCCCTGTCGCGGTTGGTAGGTTTCCTGGCAGTCGGCAACGGCCTTCTCGACGGTGGCCTGGCCGTAGGTGCGGCCGTCGGCGTAGTGGACTTCGTCCCACTTGGGGCGCATGCGGCCGGACTGGCGAAAGAGCGCGTCCACGCGGTGCGCGTCGCGGCCGGTCCAGAAGGCCAGCATGTTACACAGGGCCAGGTCGCCCTCGGATGCTGAGTCGTAACCGGCGTCGTCGCCGCCCCACAGTGCGGCGAACCTGGCACCGTTCTTGGCCTTCCTCGCGCGCTCCAATAGCTCCTGGTCATCCGGGCAACCGCCGTGCGACTTGCCGTTGCCGTTGGGGGAAGGCGTCGGCCGTCGCGGCTCTTTCGCCGGGAACAGCCGCGCGTGCAGCGCTTCCAGTTCGGCTTGCCGCTCCTCCACGGTGGGCGGCGCCGACGGCAGGCGGTCGCCTGTCATCGTGAAGAAGCGGTGGGAGTCGTACAGCTCGTGGTGGCCGCTCTTGTTGCCGCCCGGCGGCAGGTTGCCCCGGATGAACACCTTGAGGCCGGTCCCCGAAGGCGAAACCTCGGTGTAGCTTTTCAGCGCCGCCACGTCCTCGGCCGCCCACGGCGCGAGCGCGCCAGTCTCGGGGTTGCGGCAGTCGTCCAGGTCGATGCCGCAGAACGGGTCATCTTCGCTGAAGACGAAGCCGATGCCGTCCGCCTTGCCGCGGCGAACGCGCAGCAGGGCGTCCGCGAACGAGCCCCAGGTATCCGGGTCGTTCGTCCGGGCCTTCTTCGGCGCGTCGGCCCGGAGGGGGACCTTGGTCCACTTCAGTTCGCCCTTGCTGTTCTTGACCCGATCCCAGCACCACGTCACCCACTGCGGCCGCTCGCGCAGCTCCTGGGGGATGGCGTCGGGGTTGATCGGGTAGGGCGCAGGCTTCTTGTCGCCGCGCAGGACGGTGTCCTTCCAGCTGGCCCCGTTGGCCGTCGTCATGGCTGGACCCCCGGTTAGATGCCGATCTTGCTCAGTTCCTCGCCGGCGCGCTCGGCGTCGCGCTGCCGCTTACCTGGGGTGCGCGGGGAGGGTGGTGCCGAGTCCGGGGCCGTATCCTGCTGGGCGGCAATGAACCGAATGATGGCCTGGGAGGAAGTGAGGTGTCGGCCGGCCAGGCGGGCGGCCTCCAGTTTGACGCGGCTGCCGTTGGGGCCGCGCACGCCCTGCAGTATCCAGCGGGCCAGACAGGAAGGCGTGACGGGCCGGCCCTGGCGAAACGGTGGGAAGCGCTCGGCGGCCTGGCTCAAGGTCAGGCCGCCGCCCTCGGCGATCTCCTGGGAGAGCAGGTCCAGAGCCGTGGCGGTCGTTGCGGCAGACATTTTGTTCTTCCTCGCATGAACTTGCGGGCGTTCGTCATGCAAGGAAGGATGACACAAAGGATGGCCGCGCGGATACTGCGCAGATACTGCGCGGTCACTGCGGGGTTGCCTCGCGCCGCCTCCAGCAAACCTGCTCGCCAGTGCCGTTGCGCTCGAACACCAGGGGAGAATTGAGCAGCCAGTCCTTGAACCGCGGCAACACTTCGGCGAGTTTGCCGGGGTCCAGAGGGTCGTCGATGGCTGCCGGCCAGCCCGATTCGTCAAAGGCGTTCAGCAACTTGACGGCGTGCGGGGACTGGTTGCGGTTGAAAGACTTGACCAGCTGCTCACCGAACCATAATTCCCGCCGGTCGGGATCCCACCGGGGGCGTTCAGGCGCGGCGTGAACCCGGGGGCTGCCGCCGGCCGGCGGCAGCCGGTTGTCGAGAAAATCAATCAGCGGCTTGTGCAGGTCGGCGGCGGCCTGGGGGTTCACGCTCGCCAGTCGGCTCGGGTATGCGGCCAGATCGCTGAGCGTTTGGTCGTGCGTCCTGTCCGCCGCGCTTTCGCGAGACGCTGATCCCATCGGCTCGGGGGCTGCGGTTGGATCGGGCGACGAATGAGGTCCGGCCTTCCTTTCCCGCCTCTTCTTGTAGCGCTCGACCTCCTCACGGTCCAGGATCGTTCCCTTCCGCAAATATCCCCCTTTGCAAACGGGGGTGCCGATTTCGGCTTTCAAAACCCCGCGCCGGATCAGCGCGTGAACGCTCACGGTGCGGAGCTTCAACGTCGTCGCTGCTTCCCGAACAGTAATCTTGCTGTCAGGCGGGCGTTTCTTCTCCTGAGCGGAAACGCAGGCTTTCACGGCAACGGCCGGCACGTAGGACCGTGGTAGCGCCCTTCCGTCTATGCTCTTGGCCGGAAGGTCTTTTGGAGTCGCCTTCACACCTCGGCTTGCGCATTCCTGCAGACGGCGGCGCAAGGTGCGCACGCTGACGCCCAGGTCTTCCGCGGCCGCAACGACATGGACGCTACCGGGGTGTACCGGGACGGTTACTCTCTCGGCCCGGGCGTCGTTCACCCTGTCGAGCGCCTTTTGGGGGAAGAAGCGGATTTTTCGGTTGTAGGCAGTGGGCAGCAGCCGAGTTGGAATTGCTTGGCCGCCGAGCCAGGGGCATCCCTTCTTTTCTCCGCTGGCGTTCTGGTTCGCGTAACCGATCAGCGTTGGATACGAAACGCCCAGGTAGCGGGCAGCCTCGCGGGGGGCGAACAACCATTCCCCGTCAACGAGGATTCGCGCCGTCGCCTTGTGAGCCTGCCTGGCAGCCTTGCGAGTGAACGGTCGGCCACAACGCCCTTCGCGCACAAGGCAGCCGCAGGACTTGGTTTTGCCGGAGAGCAGCTGGCCGGCTTGAACGCTGGCTCTTCCCCCGCAGGCCTGCATCTGCAAACCCAGCGCCGCTTGCCGCAGAGAGTTCTTTCCTTCAACAGTCGAAGAACCGTCAAGCGACCGAATCGTTGCCCTGTGAGGTTGAGTGGCGCAGGCATGGCTGTTTCCTCTTTCGGCAACCTCAAGATCGAAAAGGCAGGGGCAACCCGTGAGGTTGGCGGGCGTTCGGGCTGCAGACCCTAGCCCCTGCCAGATGGAAAGCCTACCAACTTCGCTGGCGCATTGCCATGCTGTCAGCGTTCAGCCAGCTGGCCCATACCGACCGCACCCAAGGCCGACCCAGGACAAGCCCGGAGCGTGCCGGGCTTGTCCTGTTCTTGAACCCTCAGCCGATCTCCTTCATGATCTCCTGGGCCTTGTTCAAATCTCGTTCGGCGTAAATCTGCGTCGTCTCAACCCGCGTATGTCCGAGGATGACCTTGGCAGCCTCGACGCCGTACTTCGCCCGCAGCAGCGTCGCCGCCGTGTGCCGCAACTGCAGCGGCGACCAGGGCGGAACGTTGGCCGCCCGACACGCCCGGACGATGGCCTGGCGGTAACTGCGCCGGTCGTACCGCTCGGCGGGTAGGCGCTTCGGCCGGGCCTTCCGCTTGCGCTTCATCTCGCTGGGAGTGCGCTTCGTCTTCCGCTGCGCGGCGCGGCGGCGCGCAGTTCCTCGACGTGGGTCCGCGGTGAGAACAGGTGCGCTTGCACGTCCGGCTTGAGGAACGGCTTGACCACTTCCTGGGCCTGCGGTCCCAGGTAGATGACGCGATCAAGTCCGCGGTGGCTGTTCTTGTGCTTGGAAGGCGAATAGATCCAGACTGGCCCGGTCGTGTTCAGGTCGATGCCGCGCATCGCCATCGCCTCGCCCGCCCGCATGCCGGTCAGCAGTTGCAGCCGCACCATCGCCGCGACCGGCGCCGGCATCTTCGCCGTTGCAGACTCGACGACCGCGACGGCCACGGGCTTGACGCCCTCGGCTTCCGGGGCGTCGGTGCGGCCCTGCTGCAGGCCGGGAACGGCGGTCAAGCCACGGTGGACGGACTCGGGCACCATCTCCTCAGCGACCGCCCAGCGGAACAGGCGAACGATGTGGCCGACGCGCTGGTTGATGACACCGCGCGACAGGGCCTTCTCGGAGCGGAGCAGTTCGCCGGGCAGCCACTTCTCTTTCCACAGCGCCTCGCAGTTGGCCGCGGTCTGTCGGAAGCAGTGCTCCCAGAACCAGCGCTCCAGGGTTCTCTCTTGTTCGCCCACTTTGAGCTTGAACCGGACGAAGTAGCGCCGGGAGTCGGCCATCTTCTGGCGGACGGCCTTCAGCTTGAGCGGGGAGAACTCCGCGGCGGGAAGCAGGCCGTACAGCGCCTTGAGCGGCCGGAGCGAAACGCGGATGTTCTTCAGTTCGTCGGTCGGCTCGCCGTCCACGTCGCGGTAATGCTGCTCAGCGTGCTTCCAGTAGGCCACCATCAATTCGTTGATCGACAACGATTTGGTGTCCCGCTGATCTGCCGTGAGCTGGCGGCCGGACGCCTCCCACTCGGCGATCACCCGTGCGTACTCTGCGCGGCTTTCGGGCGTGCCGTGGCGCCCGAGCAGCACGTCGCGGCGCCGCCCCTGACCGTCCGTGAGGGTGACGACGGCCTGGCCGGATTGCTTGTGGAGGCGGTAAGAGGGGACGTTGAGCGTGCGGGACATGCGGTTAACCCTTCTGCGGAAGACTTCCGCAACTTTCAGGGTTTTCGGCCGCACTCCCGACCGTCGAGAGGTACGCTTAACTAGCGTCAGGCTATCGGTTTGTGTTCAGAGCGGGCGATGGGATTCGAACCCACGACGTCCAGCTTGGGAAATCCGCGTAATTTCAACCAGATAGCCCGGAAAAGTCTTCTCCTCCAACATGTTACGGCACGGACCTGCCATTTTCAAGCACAGCCGACTACTGACGAAAAGTTGCGGGAGAATGTCGTAGTCTCCGTAGTTTTTCCGTAGAGTCTCCGTAACCTGAAGGACATACAAGCTGTCCGAGAACGCCGCCTTCCCGTGGACGCCCGAGACGCCGCTCGCGCGGCCCGGCGACGCTCAGTGGGGTGACTGCATGAGCGGTGAGCCAGGCGGCTGTGGTAGGGGCGTCCGGTATGCCGTCCAGGTCAAAAAACCGATGGGGCTTGCCCAGACGGCGATGCACTTCGACGGTCAGCCTCGTGCTGCTGGTGTACCCGCGCTCAGGATCAGCGCGGCGTCGCCGTCGAGTATGTCCCCCTCGTGCGCCGGGATAAACATGCTGTTGATCTTTCTGTTGACACGCCGGTCGATGTGTCCGACGCGCCGAAGACCGTGACACCATCTCAACGCGGTGGGGCGGACCGACGCACGCAACGGACATCAGCTTGCCTGCGCAGGTCGAGGACGCCTCCGCTCCGAACACCCTGCCGTCTCCACCTCCCTTTTCTCTCGAAATTTCTCTCGAAATGAACCCGGGTACGCGGGAACCCCGGTCCCCGGTCAATTCCCTTACGAACGGCCATGCGTATATCTATCGAGACTGACACGAACGTCGCGACCGCGACCTTGCCAGGTGATCCTTCCCGACCGCTTGCCTTTTTTGGGAGACCTACTGATGCGGAGATTTCTCTTGGTGTGCGCACTTCTCCTCGGCTCCGCCGCGCACCCACGCGCCCAGGTTGCAGAGGAAGCAGTCACGTTTGGCCCGAACGACTGGCCGTGGTGGCGTGGGCCGCATCGCAACGGCGTCGCCGACGCCAGGCAGAAGCCGCCGACTCGATGGAACGAAACAGACGGCATCCTCTGGAAGGCGCCGATTCCCGGGCGCGGGCACGGCTCGCCGATCGTCGTCGGCGATCAGGTCTTCCTCGCGACTGCGGAGCACGACCAGCAGTCTCAGTCGGTCCTCTGCTTCGATCGAAACACCGGCAAGCGGCTTTGGCAAACCGTGGTCCACCAGGGCAAGTTTGAAAAGGGGGGCAATGGCAAGGCGTCGCTGGCCTCCGCGACCGCGGCCTGTGACGGCCGGCGCGTTTTCATCAACTTCCTCCACGATCAGGCGATCTACACCACCGCCCTGTCGATGGACGGTAAAAAACTCTGGCAGACCCGCGTCACCGGCTTCCAACTCCATCAGGGGTATGGGCCGTCGCCGACCGTCTACAAGTCGCTCGTGCTCGTCACGGCCGACAACAAGGGGACTGGCCTCGTCGCGGGGCTTGACCGGGCGACGGGCGGCATCGTTTGGAAGCAGGAACGCCCGAAGTGGCCGAACTACGCGTCGCCGATCATTATCAAGACCGCCGGGCGCGACGAGTTGATCTTGACCGGCTGCGAACGGATCGCCAGCTACGACCCCCTCACCGGCAAGCCGCACTGGGACTTCAAAGGGACCACACAGGAAACGGTCACCTCGATCGTCACCGACGGCGAACACATCTTTACCAGTGGTGGGTACCCGAAGAAATACGTCTCCGCGATCAAGGCAGACGGGTCGGGCCAGACCGCCTGGGAGATCAAGACCCAGGTCTATGTGCCGTCGATGCTGGTGCACGACAAGCACCTGTACGCGGTGACCGACGGAGGCGTCGCGGTTTGCTGGGAGTGCGCCACGGCGCAGAGGCCTGGAAGAAACGCCTCCACGGCGCATTCACCGCGTCGCCGGTGCTTGTCGGCGACCAGATTTACGCGACCAACGAAGACGGCAACACGTACATCTTCAAGGCGACTCCCAGGGGATACGAAGCGATTGCCGAGAACCAACTCGGCACCGAAGCATTGGCCACGCCGACGATCTGCGGCAGTCGCATCTACATGCGTGTCGCCACCAACCAGGCCGGCAAACGGCAGGAGTTGCTGTACTGCATCGGGAAGTGACGTTGGATTTCCGCGGCGCACTTACCACAGGGGAGGGCGGGAGAACGCTGCCAAACGCTTCGGCTCGTGCGCGCTCCGATTTGACACGCCGAAGCACCGGCCGTTCCGAGCGTCGCCGATGTGATTGGAGCGCGCAGTATCGCGAGCCAGGTTGCATTCGGGGGGGCGGACCGAGGCGCGCAACGGCCACCGGCTTGCCTGCGCAAGTCGATTAAACCGACGCGCGCGGCTAGGCTCTATCTGATAATAGGCGGCCGATCTACAATATCCTTGATTCCGGCCCACGAGTTCGGAAATTGCTCCCAGGAGTCTTCCCGTGCATCGCTACGAACTGACCGATGCCCAATGGGATCAGATCGCCGCCTACTTCCCCGATTGCGGCCATGACGGCGGTCCCGGAGCCCCCTGGAAAGACCACCGCCGGATGGTCAATGGCATTCTGTGGCACCTCCACACTGGCGCCCCGTGGCCAGACCTCCCCGAGCGCTACGGCCCGTGGAAGACCGTCTTCGACCGCTTCCAGCGCTGGCGCCGCGACGGTACGTGGGCGCAGATCCTGGACGCGCTGCTGTTGCGCTTGGACCGAGCCGGTCTCATCGACCGCGACCTGTGGCTGGTCGATGCCACCGTCATCCGCGCCAGCCGTGCCGCCGCCGGGGCGAAAAAAAAATCCGCGGCAGCCGCACGTGCTGGCCGGCCCTGAGTCGCTGCAAGTGGTGGAGCCGAAAGACCATGCGCTGGGGCGATCCCAGGGAGGCTTCGGCACCAAGGTCCACCTGGTCTGCGACAGCCACGGCATCGTGTTGGCGGTCTGGGCTACCCCCGGCCAGCGGCACGAATCCCAAGCATTCGCGGTCGTCCTGCTGCGGGCGAAGCGGCCGCGGCGTGCGGGCCGCCCGCGCTGGCCCCGTCAGGTCGCAGGGGACAAAGGCTACAGTTACCCGGGCATCCGGCAGTGGCTCCGACGCCGCCACATCGGCGGCGTGATCCCGACCCGTAAGGACCAGGTGCGGGAGGAGTCCTTCGACAAGGCGGCCTACCGGCGGCGGAGCCGCATCGAGCAGGTGATCGGCTGGTACAAGGAGTGCCGCGCCTTGGGGACTCGTTACGAGAAACTGGCCGTCAATTATGTCGCCCTCTGGATGGTCGCCATCATCGACAAACTCCTTCACAAGTACTTAAAGTGGCTGAAAAACTAATTTATCAGATAGAGCCTAATGCCTGCTCAACGAACCAGAGCCATTGGCAACCTTGCTCGGCAACTGTTTGGAGGCGTCAGGGGGCAGTGTCCTCAAGGCACCGGCGGGCCACCGAGTTTCTCCAAGCGATCGCGGCGCTGCTGCCAGGTGGCGGCGTCGAGGACGCGAACCAGTCCGTGCTCGTCCAGCTCCTGGCAGGTAATGACCTGGGTCCAGAGGAAAACCTGTTCCGGATTTCCACGAACTTGGGGGACCCGCCACAACCGCGCCATGCCGTCAAATGTCCCCGCCATGCCTTCATGACATCCCGTCAGAACGGACTTGCCGTCTGGGCTGAAGGAGGCGACGAAAACGCTGCCTTGATGCAGCAGGGGTGGTCCGAGTTGCTTGCCCGTGGCCGCCTCCCAAAACCGTATCGTGTCAACGCTCCCCGTCATCAGGGTTTTGCCGTCGGGGCTGAAGGCCACGGATTTGACCTCGTCTGGATGTTGCAAGGGCAGTCCGACCTGCTTTCCTGTGGCGACCTCCCAAAGCCGCGCCGTGTTGTCCCAGCTCCCCGTTAATACGGTCTTACCGTCCGGGCTAAAGGCAACCGCATTAACGCCGTTTTGATGCTGCAAGGGAGGTCCGAGCGGTTTGCCTGTCGCCGTCTCCCACAATCGCGCTGTCTTGTCAACGCTCCCCGTCAATACGGTCTTGCCGTCCGGGCTGAAGGCCACTGCCACAACCTGGCCTCGATGCAGCAGGGGTGGTCCGAGTTGCTTGCCCGTGGCGGCCTCCCACAGCAGCCCGCCGTCAGCCCCGGTCAGGACGATCTCGCCGTTTGGGCTGAAGGCCGCCGCATTAACGCCGTTTTTATGCAGCAGGGGTGGCCCGAGTTGCCTGCCCGTGGCGGCGTCCCACAGCCGCGCCGTGCGGTCATAACTCGCTGTCAGCAAGATCTTGCCGTCGGGGCTGAAGGCCACGGTTCTAACCCAGCCTTGATGCTGCAGGGGAATTCCGCGCTGTTTGCTTGTGGCCACCTGCCAAAGCCGTGCTGTCTTATCAGCGCTTCCCGTCAGCACGGTGTCGACGTCCTGACTGAAGGCCACGGCGCCAACCGTATCTTGATGCTGCAGTAGCCCGATCTGCTTGCCCGTGGCCGTTTCCCATAGCCGCGCCGTTTTGTCCCTGCTCCCCGTCAACGCGGTCTTGCTATCCCGGCTGAAGGCCACGGCCCAAACCTGGTCGCGATGCTGCAGGGGCAGTCCGGCCTGTTTGTGTGTGGCCGCCTCCCACAGCCGCGCCGTGTTATCCTGGCTTGCGGTCAGCACGGTCTTGCCGTCGGGGCTGAAGGCCACGGCCTTGACCCCGGCTTGATGCTGCAGGGGTAGCCCGAGTTGCCTGCCCGTGGTCGTCTGCCATAGCCGCGCCGTATTATCACTGCCACCCGTCAACACGGTCTTGCCGTCCGGACTGAAGGCCACGGCAAGAACCAGGTTTTGATGCCGCAAGGGTGGTCCGAGTTGCTTGCCGGTGGCCGTCTCCCACAATCGCGCTGTGCTGTCACTGCCTCCCGTGAGAACGGCCTTGCTGTCTGGGCTGAAGGTCACAGCATTAATCCCTCCTTGATGTTCCAGGAGTGGTCCGAGCGGCTTGGCTGTGGCCGTCTCCCACAGCAGCGCCGTGTTGTGAACGCTTCCTGTCACGACGGTCTTGCTGTCCGGGCTGAACGCGACGGCCGTAATCGTTCCGCCATGCTGCAGGGGTAGTCCGATGTGCTTGCGCGTGGTGGCATCCCACAGCCTCACGCTCAAATAGTCTGCCGTCAGCACGATGTTGCCGTTTGGGCTGAAGGCCACACGGTCGACCACGGATTGATGCTTCAGCGAAGGGCCGAGCTGCTTGCCCGTGGCCGTTTCCCAAAATGTCGCCTCGCCTTTCCGGAAATTATCCGCAGCGCTGGCTGTCAGCAGGGTCGCGCCGTCCGGGCTGAAGGCCACGGCGTAAACGATGCCTTTATGATGCAGCGTTGGTCCGACTTGTTTGCCCGTGGTAGTCTTCCACAGCCGCACCACGTCAGAGGCGCCCGTGACGAAGGTATCGCCGTCGGGGCTGAAGGCCACGGTCCTAACCCCCCCGCCTTGATTCTGCATGGGCGGACCGAGCGGCTTGCCGGTGGCCGTCTCCCACAGCCGCGCCGTCTGGTCGTCGCTGCCCGTCAGCAGCGTCTTGCCGTCCGGGCTGAAGGCCATGGCCATCACGACGCCTTGATGAGAACACGCTGCGCGCAATGGGCGCACGTCCTGGGACCACGCGCCCAGGTGCAATAAGATCGAATCCGCCACGGATTGATCCTTTAGCGCGACGGCTCCGGACAATAGTTGCGCGGCCCCAAGCATGGCCACGGGGGTTTCCTCCCGAGATCGAAAATAAATACGGTCGAAGCGAGCCTGCAACTCGTTCTTGATTGCCAGGGCCAGGGCCTCCTTCGTCTTGCCCTGCTCCTTTTCCAGGATTACGCGGGCCTCGGTTTCCGCCGTCGCCTTGGCGGCCTCCGCGTCGCGGGCGTCGGAAATCGCTTTCACCGCAACCTTGCGCTGCTCCGCTTCGTCCTTCCTCGCCTGTTCGGTCTTGTCCCGTTGGTCGAGCGCATCGACGAGGCCGCACGTTGTCCCGACGATGCCGGCCAGCAACGTTGTGAGCACGATGGCTGCCGCCGTCACCGTGCCGCGGTTGCGTTTGACGAATTTGCTCAGCCGATACCCGGCCGACGGCGGTCGTGCTTCCACGGCTTCATCCGCCAGATAGCGCTGGATGTCGCGGGCCAGGCCGCTGGCCGTTTCGTAGCGCCGCTCACGCTTTTTCTCCAGGCACTTCATCACGACCCAGTCGAGTTCACCACTCAACATCGCCATCAGCTTTTTCGGCTCCGTCTGCCGAAGCGCCGCCAGCGACGCCAACGCCTCATTGGTCGAGAGCCGCGTACTGGGCCGCGCCGGATCCTCCTCGCGGATCATACGGATCATCTCCGTCAGCGCTGCCTTTTTCATACGCACAGCGTCGAGCGGCTTTAGCCCCGTTAGCAACTCGTAGAGAATCACGCCCAGGGAGTAGATGTCTGCTCGGGTGTCAATGTCCTCGCCGGAAAACCCTGCCTGTTCCGGCGACATGTACTCGAACGTGCCGATCACGGCGCCGAAGTGCGTGGACACCGATTCGTCGGTGAGTTTGCCCGCCGTTGCCTTCGCCACGCCAAAGTCGATCACCTTGGGTACCGGCCTCGCGTCAATCAACGTTACCAGGATGTTGGCCGGCTTGAGGTCGCGGTGAACGATGCCTTTTTGATGCGCGTGCTGCACCGCCTGGCAGATCGGCACGAACAGTTCCAGCCGCTCTTTCGGCGTCAGCCTGGCTTCGTCGCAGAACCTGGTCAGCGGCAGGCCGTTGACCAGTTCCATGACGAAAAACGGCTGACCAGTCGGCGTCATGCCGCCATCGAGCACGCGGGCGATATTCGGATGATCCATCAGCGCCAGCGCCTGCCGTTCCTGCTCGAAACGCGATAGCACCGCTTTGGAGTCCATGCCGGTCTTGATGAGTTTCAAAGCCACCTTGCGCTTGACCGGCTCGGTCTGTTTGGCGACCCAGACCTCACCCATGCCGCCTTCGCCGAGCTTCTGTTGCAATGTGTAGCGGCCGGCGACGACCAGGCCGGGCTCAAACTGCGGGCGGTAGTCGCTGGTGGCGTCGGGATGGGGTGACGGTCCGCCCGGATCGGAATCGACGGTCGCATCTCCTGTCTCGGCTCGCGGTAACGGCGAGGCGTCGTTGGCCCGAAGTAGGGCCTCGACCCGGCCACGAAGTTCGGCGTCGCCGCCGCACTCGCGCTCCAGATAGGCGGCACGTTCCGCCGGATCGGCGAGGTCCGATGCGGCCAGGAACAAGGATTTCGCTCGCGCGGCATCGACCGCCATGGTTCACCTCTGGGATCGGTATGATTCTGACTGTCCCAGCGAGGGGGGATACTCTCAATGCCCCATCCGGGGGAAAAGTGTCTCGCGGATTCTGAGTTATTTTTCCAGAGCCTCGCGAAGCCAAGCCCGCGCGTATTTCCAGTTCCGATAAGCCGCCGCGCGCGAGAGCCCCAATGCCTCGCCCACCTCGCTGACGGAGATGCCACCGAAGAGGCAGAGGTGAGCGACCTGTGCCGCGGCGGCATCCTCCTCGCCGAGTCGGGTGAGCAGTTCGTCCAGCGACAGGATGAGGTCGGGATCCTCGGCGAGGAAACCGATCTGATCGAGCAACTCGAGCCGAACCCGCCCGCCACCCCGCTTCAGCCGTTTCCGGTCTCGGGCGTGGTTGACCAGGATCCGCCGCATCGCTTCCGCCGCAGCCGTGAAGAAGTGCCCGCGGCCGTTGAACTGCTGGTCGCCGACCAACCGCAGATAGGCTTCATGGACCAGGGCGGTCGCGTTGAGAATGTGGCCTGGCGCTTCGGCGGCCATCTTCGCGACGGCGAGTTTCCGCAATTCGTCATAGACGAGGGGGAGCAATTCCGCGGCGGCTTGGCGGTCCCCCTTCTGGGCAGCTTCGATGAGTTGGCTCAGATCAGACATAAAGGCTTAGTTTACAGACCGTTGAGTGGCCCGCAACTGAACGAGGATGGAGAACTGAGCATCAGCTTGTCTTTAGGATCGTCGCCTCACACCGCGCCGAGCCGCTTCGCCTCTTCGTGATTCGCCGGGCCGACATCGGCCCAACCGAGGCTTGTCGCAAGCCCATAGACGCCATCGGCACCGCACTGAGAGCCGACGAGCGGATCTTCGACGGATGCCTCGCCGTCGAGCGGTATTGCTGGCCGGTCGGCACGTTGCGCGCCTCGGTCCGACACGCGAATGGCACGTAGATCTCGAAAAAATCGTCATAATGGAAAAGCTGGGTAGCTACCCAGCTTGCCCAGTTTCAAGAAAAAAGGCAGATCTACGTGCCATTCGTCCGACACGCCGACGCTGGTTGCGCTGGCCGATGTGCCGAATGGCACGTAGATTAGTCGAAACCCTTGTGCAGTAGCAACTTGTGCTTCGGCGCCAACTTCGGCGCCGAAGCGCCGAAAACGCGGCGCCGTTCGTCGCAGCCGGAAAAACATCAAGGGCTTTGGGGGTCAGATGTTACAGCCGACCACCTGTCAAGGCCATAACTACTTATTCAAAAACAGCTTACGAAGAACTAAGTGCCATTCGTCGATGTGACCTGTGCACCTGGCACTACGGCTCGAACTCACGTCGGGTGGGGCGGACCGACGCGCGCAAGGTTAGTTTAGCAACCTGCCCAGCAACCGCACCCGGAGCGGACGCGGCTTACCCCCACGAAATTCCCGTTTCAGATCGGTAGGGCCTACTTGTTTTGACGGCGGCGGCGACCTTGACCAGGCCCAGCGCGTGGATGAGGTGGCGTGGCAGCGGCTGGCCGGAGATGGGAAAGTTCTCGACGGCGCTGCGTCTGGGCGCCGTAGTACGCTTGGGCCGGGAACCTCACGTCGCCCATCGAATCGCGTTCGGTGCGGAACTCGCTCACGGCTGGCTTCTCCCGAGGAGGACTGCGAATCCTCTTCGGGAGTCGTAATAACAATCGTGCCGGAAGAAAGCGGGCGGTGGTCGAGCGTGGTGGCGTCGCTTAGCCGTTGGTGAAGAACTCCGGCCCCGCCAGGAACTCCGCCTCCAGCGTCAGCAGGTCCAGCGGCAGGCCGGCCAGGCTCGACAGTTCCGCGGCCGACGCCGGCCGGTGCAGCAGGCTCTGGAAGTCGCCCGCCACCACGTTGGAGCGATGCTCCGCCGAGTTGGTGAACGCCGCCGCCACGCCCTGCAATCCCAACCCGGGCAGCGCACCGTACCAGCCGGCCAGCTCGGCGGCGCTGCCGGTGCGGCCCAGCGTCAGCCGGTACAGCGCCTGCACGTAATCCGTGTCGATGTGCCCCAGGAACTCCGGCGAACTGAGGAAGGCGGCCTGCACGTTCTCCGCGCTGGCCCCCGACTGCAACTCGGTGATCCAGCCCGCGCGGCCGGCGTCGGACTGCCGGCCCAGGTACTGCAGGTAGTAGCCGTCGATGACGCGGCCCAGCGCCTCGCGGGAGCGGAGGATGCCGTTGACGATGTTTTTTTGGTTGACGTTAGGGATGGCCAGCCAGCCGTCCAGCTCGGCGAGTGTGCCGCTGCGCCCCAGCGCGTCGTTGTACAGCGTCTGCACAAACGCCCGGTTGGCGTTCAGCGGAGCGCTGACATCGATGACGCCGTTGCCGGTGACGGAGCCGGACACGCCGTCGTCGATCACCAGATTGGGCGCGGCCCCGAAGATATTGTTCCGGGCGGGCAGGGTCGCACCTGAGGAAGTCTCGAGCAGCAAGATAGCGGCCGAGGTTAGGGTGCCCAGGGTGGTGAAGCCGCGGAAGTCGTTGCCGCCCAGGCTGCCGAGCGCACCGCCGCCGAGGTCGGCGTTGACGTTGGCGTCGTTGCTGTCGGTGCCCTGGAACAACACTCCGTATTTGTCGCCGTGGAAATCATTCCCCTGCACCAACACGGTCAAGTTGGCCTGGTTGAATGGATAGAGGAGCAACCCAGAGCCTTGGTTGCCGGTATCGATCGTGTTGTTCAGGATCCGAGCAAAAGCGACTGCCGAGGCGTCCCCGGTGACCATTAACATGCCGCGGGGACCGAAGCCGCCGGTCAAGGAGATGCTGTTGTTGGCGACGACCACGGGCGCGGCCGCGGTCCCGCTGTCTCGCACATAGATGGCAAGAGATCCTCCATCCACGCTAATGAAACTGTTGGACTGGACCAACAGGCCCGTGTCATTGCTGGCGGCCAACATCTCAATCGCGGGGCCGGTAAACGTGTTGAACGTGACCACGTCGTTGGTGGCCGTGCCCCCCGTGTCGCCGCTCAGGGAGACCGCGCCGGTGATCCGGTTCTGGGTAATGGTGTTGCCGCCGTTACCCGCCGCCGCCGTCAACTCGGTGATGGTGTTGACCAGCGAACGCTGCACCGTCATCGCGCCGATCTCGGCGGAGATCGTCACCGTGCCAAGATTCAGGTTCAGGAGGCGGACGCCGGGGGCGGTGATGTTGAGGTCGTAACTGGGCAGGATGTCGCCCGGGATGTTGGGGTCGCCCTGGATCAGGACCCCCGTCTGAAAGACGTTGACGGGGCCGGGGTCGGGTTGGACGCCGGGCTCGATGGTGATCGTGCCGCCGTTGCCCGCCAGGGACATGGCGTTGCCGGCGAGGGCGTGGAAGTGCGTGCCGTCGAGCGGCACCGTGTAGGGGACGACGAACACGCTCGCCGGCACGGCGCGCCCCTCCAGGCGCTCCAGGGTCAGGCGCGCGCGCCGGGGGAAGGGACGCCGGCCGCTGGCCGCGCCCTGTTGACGAGATGGCAAATGCGTAAACCAGGTCATGACGGATCCTTTCCAGGGTCACAGCCGCGCGCAGGCGGGACGCCTGCACCTCGGAAGGAGAAGCGGGTCGCCGCTCAGCCGTTGGTGAAGAACTCCGGGCTCGACAACACCGCTGCCTCCAGCGTCAGCAGGTCCATCGGCAGGCCGGTCAGACTCGACAGTTCCGCGGCCGACGCCGGCCGGTGCAGCAGCGTCAGGAAGTCGCCCGCCACCACCTGAGACCGGTGCTCCGCCGAGTTGGTGAACGCCGCCGCCACGCCCTGCAGCCCCAGCTGCGGCAGCACGGTGTACCAGCCGGCCAGCTCGGCGGCGGCGCCGGTGCGGCCCAGCGTCAGCCGGTACAGCGCCTGCACGTAATCCGTGTCGATGTGCCCCAGGAACTCCGGCGAACTCAGGAAGGCGGCCTGCACGTTCTCCGCGCTGACCCCCGACTGCAGCAGGTTGATCCAGCCTTCGCGGCCGGCGTCGGACTGTCGGCCCAGGTACTGCAGGTAGTAGCCGTCCACGACCCGGCCCAGCGCCTCTCTGGAGCGGAGGATGCCGTTGACGATGACCGCCTGGTTGACGTTGGGGATGGCCAGCCAGCCGTCCAGCTCCGCCAGCGTGCCGCTGCGCCCCAGCGCGTCGTTGTACAGCGCCTGCACGAAGGCCCGGCCGGCGCTCAGCGAGGAACTGACGTCGATGACGCCGGTGCCGGTGGCGGCGCCGGACACGCTATCGTCGATCACCAGGTTCGGCGCGGCCCCGAAGATATTGTTCCGGGCGGGCAGGGTCGCACCCGAGGAAATGTTGAAAAGCACGATGGCGGCCGAGGACTGGGTGCCCAGGGTGGTGAAGCCGCGGAAGTCGTTGCCGCCCAGACTGCCGAGCGAACCGCCGCCGAGGTCGGCGTTGACGTTGGCATTGTTGCTGTCGGCGTCCAGTAAATACACTCCGAATTTGTCGCCGTGGAAATCGTTCCCCTGCACTAACACGCTGAAATTGGCCTGGTAGCCTGGGTCGAGGATCAGCCCAATGCCTTGGTTGCCGGTATTGATCGTGTTGTTCACGATCCGAGCAAAAGTAACCAAGGGGGCTGGCAGAGTCACATCAATGCCGTCGGGAACACCGGTGCCGGTCAAGGAGATGGTGTTGTTGGCGATGACTACCGGCGCGGCCGCCGTACCGCTGTTTTGCAATCTAATGGCCTGCTGATAATCGCTGCTGCCAATAAAGCTGTTGGACTGGATCAACAGGCCCATTTCATTTTGGGCGTACAAGATCATACCGGCGTTGCTGGCAAACGCGTTGAATGTGACGATATCATCGGTCACAGCGAATCCGCTGTTGCCGTTCAGGAAGACGTTGCCCGTGATCTGGTTCTGAGTAATGGTGTTGGAACCATTGCCCGACACGGCGGCCGTCTCGTTGATATTGTAGACCAGCGTGTGCTTCACCGTGGTCGTGTTGACGCCGGCCCCAATGGTCACCGTGCCGAGCCGCAGATTCAGGAGACTGACGCCGCTGGCGTTGACGTTGATGTCGTAGCTGGGCAGGATGTCGCCTGGGATGTTGGGGTCGCCCCGGATCACCACCGCCCCCTGGGTGACTGTGACTGCCCCTGGGTCAGGGATGGCGCCGGGCTCGATGGTCACCCTGCCGAGGGTGCCGGCCGCGGGCAGCGCGGCAGTCAGCGCGTGGAAGTGTGTGGCATCGAGCGGCACGGCGAGTGGGACGACGAACACGTTGGCCGTCAACAGGGTGCGCTCCTCCAGGCGCTCCAGGGACAGGGGCGTACGTTTCTGGGAGGGACGCCGGGCGTGAGCCTGCGCGGCCCGCTGCCGAGACTGTGAACGGGTAAACCAGGTCATGACGGATCCTTTCCAGGTGTCACACCCGCGGCAGGCGCGACGCCCGCGCCACGAAAGAAGATGCCGCCGCTCAGCCGTTGGTGAAGAACTCCGGGCTCGACAACACCGCTGCCTCCAGCGTCAGCAGGTCCAGCGGCAGGCCGGACAGGCTCGAAAGCTCCCCCGCCGACGCCGGCCGGTGCAGCAGCGTCAGGAAGTCGCCCGCCACCACCTGAGACCGGTGCTCCGCCGAGTTGGTGAACGCCGCGGCCACGCCCTGCAGCCCCAGTTGCGGCAGCGCGCCGTACCAGCCGGCCAGCTCGGCGGCGTCGCCGGTGCGGCCCAGCGTCAGCCGGTACAGCGCCTGCACGTAATCCGTGTCGATGTGCCCCAGGAACTCCGGCGAACTCAGGAACGCGGCCTGCACGTTCTCCTCACTGACCCCCGACTGCAGCACGGCGATCCAACCCGCGCGGCCGGCGTCGGACTGGCGGCCCAGGTATTGCAAGTAGTAGCCATCGACGACCCGGCCCAGCGCCTCGCGGGAGCGCAGGATGCCGTTGACGATGATCGTTTGGTTGACGTTGGGGATGGCCAGCCAGCCGTCGAGTTCGGCGAGCGTGCCGCTGCGCCCAGCGCGCTGTTGTACAGCGTCTGCACGAAGGCCCAGCCGGCGCTCAGCGAGGAACTGACGTCGATGACGCCGGTGCCGGTGGCGGCGCCGGCCACGCCGTCGTCGATCACCAGGTTGGGCGAAGGCCCGAAGATATTGTTCCGGGCGGGCAGGGTCGCACCCGAGGAAGTGCCGAAAAGCAAGATGGCGGCCGAGGCCATGGTGCCGAGGGCGGAGAAGCCGCGGAAGTCGTTACCGCCCAGGCTGCCGAGCGCCCCGCCACCGAGGTCGGCGTTGACGTTGGCGTCGTTGCTGTCGGTGCCCTGGAACACCACTCCGTATTTGTCGCCGTGGAAATCATTCCCCTGCACCAACACGGTCAAGTTGGCCTGGTTGAAGGGTTCGAGGAACAACCCAATGCCTTGGTTGCCGGTATTGATCGTGTTGTTCAGGATCCGAGCAAAAACAACTGCCGAGGCATCCCCGGTGAACAGTAAAATGCCGCGGGGATTGAAGCCGCCGGTCAAGGAGATGCTGTTGTTGGCGACGACCACGGGCGCGGCCGCGGTCCCGCTGTCTAGCAATCCGATGGCAGTCTGAGTGCCACTGTACTCGCCAGTGAAGCTATTGGACTGGACCAACAAGCCCGCGTCCTCATAACCAACCAAGCACCCCGCCGGGGTGGTATTGGTGAACGCATTGAACGTGACGACGTCGTTGGTGGCCGTGCCCCCGCTGTTTCCCGACAGGAAGACCAAGCCCGTGATCTGGTCCTGGGTGATGGTGTTGCTGCCGTTGCCCGACGCGGCCGTCGTCTCGATGATGGAGTTGACCAACGAGCGCTTCACCGTGGTCGTGTTGACGCCCGCGGCAATCGTCAGCGTGCCGAGGTGCAGGTTCAGGAGGCGGACGCCGCTGGCGTTGACGTTGAGGTCGTAGCCGGGGAGGATGTCGCCCGGGACGTTGGGGTCTCCCTGGATCACCACCCCGAACTGAGTGACGCTGGTGGCCGCGGCGTCGGGGTCGGCGCCGGGCTCGACGGTCACCGTGCCGAGGGTGCCGGCCGCGGGCAGGGCGGCGGTCAGCGTGTGGAAGTGCGTGGCATCGAGCGGCACGGCGACCGGCACGACGAAGACGCTGGCCAGCAGGGCGCGCTCCTCCAGGCGCTCCAGCGTCAGGCGCGCACGCCGGGGGAAAGGGCGCCGGCCGTTGGACTGGGCCGCGCCCGGTTGCCGAGACGGCGAACGGGTAAACCAGGTCATGAGGGGTCCTTTCCAGGTGTCACACCCGCGCGCAGGCGCGACGCCTGCGCCACGAAAGCAGATGCCGCCACTCAGCCGTTGGCGAAGAACTCTGGGCCGGACAGCACGGCTGCCTCCAGCGTCAGCAGGTCCAGCGGCAGGCCGGCCAGGCTCGACAGTTCCGCGGCCGACGCCGGCCGGTGCAGCAGCGTCAGGAAGTCGCCCGCCACCACCTGAGACCGGTGCTCCGCCGAGTTGGTGAACGCCGCCGCCACGCCCTGCAGCCCCAGCTGCGGCAGCACGGTGTACCAGCCGGCCAGCTCGGCGGCGTCGCCGGTGCGGCCCAGCGTCAGCCGGTACAGCGCCTGCACGTAATCCGTGTCGATGTGCCCCAGGAACTCCGGCGAACTCAGGAAGGCGGCCTGCACGTTCTCCGCGCTGACCCCCGACTGCAGCAGGTTGATCCAGCCTTCGCGGCCGGCGTCGGACTGTCGGCCCAGGTACTGCAGGTAGTAGCCGTCCACGACCCGGCCCAGCGCCTCTCTGGAGCGGAGGATGCCGTTGACGATGACCGCCTGGTTGACGTTGGGGATGGCCAGCCAGCCGTCCAGCTCCGCCAGCGTGCCGCTGCGCCCCAGCGCGTCGTTGTACAGCGCCTGCACGAAGGCCCGGCCGGCGCTCAGCGGGGCGCTGACGTCGATAACGCCGGTGCCGGTGGCCGCGCCCGACACGCTGTCGTCGATCACCAGGTTGGGCGCGGCCCCGAAGATGTTGTTCCGGGCAGTCAGGGTCGCAGTTGCGGGAGTGTTGAGCAGCCAGATGGCTGCCACGTTGCTGTTGCCCAGGACGGTGAAGCCGCGGAAGTCGTTGCCGCCCAGGCTTCCGAGTGCCCCGCCACCGAGATCGGCGTTGATGGTAGCGCGGCCGGTGGCGGTACCCTGGTAGAGCACCCCGACCGCGTTGCCGTGGAAATCGTTCCCCTGCACGATTGCCTGCAAGTTGTCCTGGCTATTGGTCCCGTTGAGGAACAGCCCGGTACCGAGGGAACTGGTATTGATCGTGTTGTTCAGGACCCGAACGAACGTAGGGGTAAACCCGTTCAAACCGATGCCGATGCGGCCGTTGCTGCCGACGCTCATGGTGATGGAGTTGTTGGCGATGACCACCGGCGCGGCCGCGGTGCCACTGTTACCCAAATTAATGGCAGTCTGACCGTCGCCCTCGCCGACAAAGGTGTTGGACTGGATCAACAGGCCCGTGTCATTCGTGACGTCCAACAGCCGAACCGCGGTGCCGGTGAACGTGTTAAACGTGACCACGTCGTTGGTCGCCGTGCCCCCGGTGTTGCCGCTCAGGGAGACCGAACCGGTGATCCGGTCCTGGGTGATGGAGTTGTTGCCGTCGCCCGACGCCGCCGTCGTCTCGGTGATGGAGTTGACCAGCGAACGCTGCACCGTCATCCCGCTGTACCCGGCGGCGATGGTCACCGCGCCGAGGTGCAGGTTCAGGAGGTGGACGCCGGGGGCGGTGATGTTGAGGTCGTAACTGGGCAGGATGTCGCCCGGGATGTTGGGGTCACCCTGGATCAGGACCCCCGTCTGAAAGACGCTGACGGGGCCGGGGTCGGGCTGGACGCCGGGCTCGATGGTGATCGTGCCGCCGTTGCCCGCCGCGGACATGGCGTTCCCGGCGAGGGCGTGGAAGTGCGTGCCGTCGAGCGGCACCGTGTAGGGGACGACGAAGACGCTCGCCGGCACGGCGCGCCCCTCCAGGCGCTCCAGGGTCAGGCGCGCGCCGGGGGAAGGGACGCCGGCCGCTGGCCGCGCCCTGTTGACGAGATGGCAAATGCGTGAACCAGGTCATGACGGATCCTTTCCAAAAGCCACACCCAGGCAGGCGAGACGCCTGCGCGAAAGAAGAAACGGGCCGCCGCTCAGCCGTTGGTGAAGAACTCCGGGCCGGACAGCACGGCCGCCTCCAGGGGCGGCAGGTCCAGCGGCAGGCCGGCGCGAGCCCCGCGGAGATCCCACGCGGACGCCGTGCAGGCGGGCCGGCCGCCCCCGCGTGTTACTCGACCCCAGGCAGCGGGCGCGCAGCTGCTCCTCCGCCCTGCCGGGTCACCGGACAACTTGGTTAGTGAGGTCAGAAGTCAGCGCGGGATTTGCTTCTTCGGCGACTCCGGATTCTCACCTCCGGACGCCATCTTCATCAGCTCCGCGGCTTCGCTGCGGAGCGGCGGCCAGCCAGGATGTTGGTGGGTCGCCATCCACAGGTCGGCCTTGTCGTACCACCGGCGCGCCTCGACTTTGTCGCCGAGCTTCCAGTGGACCATGGCCAGGAAGAACCAGTCGGCGCAATCGCCGCCGTTGCGCAGGGACATGGCCTTCTCCAACGACTCCCGCGCCGGCTTCCAGTCGCCCGCCCGGTATTGGGCCACGCCCATAGCAATCCAGGCGTTTCCGTCCCTCGGAGCCAGTTGGACGGCTTTTGTGGCCAGTGGGAGCGCCCGGCCCGGATCGCGAGAGCCGGTATCCGGGCAGTCAACCAACAACCAGGCCAGGAGGTTCAGATAGCTGGCATTCTTTGGGTCCAACTCGATAGCCCGTGCGTAGGCGCCGATGGCCTTGTCCCATTGCTTCGACTGGACAAAATCGTTAGCTTGTCGCCCGAGGGCGCGGACCTGACGCACCGGATCGCCCGGTTCCACTTCGATTCGCAGGGGCTTGCGGTCCGGCGCCGGCGGCGGGTACGGCGGCAGGTCCCAATCCAGCCCCATCTTGGCCAACCGTTCCCGGATCGCCCGCAAGTCCCAAACGTGGATCGACGCGCCGTCACCGGTGGCGACCACCAACTGTGTCCCGTCGGCGTTGAAGCTCAGGTAGTTGGCGCCGTCCTGGTCGGGGTCTTCCAGCCGGGCGTATTCCCGGCCCGTGTCCGGATTGACCAACCGCACCGCCCCGTAACCCGTGTCCACCGCCAGCAACCTGCCGGAGGGGGACTTGAGGTCGGGGGAAAAGGCGAACCCGCCGCCGCCGATCCGGGGCCCTTCCCGCCACGAGCCGACCGCCCACAGGCGAAGCCCGTCGCCGGTCGTCGCCAGCCATTTGCCGTCGGGACTGAAGCCAACGCGCGTGCAATCGACGGGCAGATCTTTCTTGCACTCGCCAGTCTGGGCGTCCCAGATTTTCACCCCCGTTCCGTTGTGGCTGCCGGTGGCCACCCACAGACCGTCGGGGCTAACCGCGACGTACCGGGCGTCGCCATGGGGGGTAAGGCGCACCGGCTGGTCCGGGCGGGCGGTGTGCACGACGGAGCCGCCCTGGTATTGGGAGACCGCAATCACCCGGCCGTCTTCGCTGCAGGCGACGTGGCAGATCGGACCCGGCACGGACAGTTTGTGCGGCGGGCCGATCCGCAGCAATCCCTGCGCCGCCGGGTCGGCCTGGACCGGCCAGCGCAGCAGACCGGCAGACCCGTTGGTCAGCAGAGCGCCCGACGGTTCAAACAAGACAAAGTTCGTGCCGGGCGACTCGAGGAAAGAGAGTTCCGTGCCGCTGGGCAGTTCCCACAGCCCAACGCCATCCCTCGTCGCCACGGCCAGTAACCGTCCGTCCGAACGAATCGAGGTGATCAGATACTCGCCCTTGCCGGCGGCCGCGGCGCGGAGCAGCGTCCGATACTCGCCGCCGGCGGCGACTTCCCAAAGCCTCAACTTGTCATCGCGGCCATCTCCGGACAGCAAGCGGTCATCGGGACTGAAGCGGGGAATCCCGGCCCCGGACTTCGTGCTAAACAGTTGCTTGCCCGTTTGGGGGTCCCACAGCCGCAGTTTCCCTTCCCAACCCGTGCTGGCCAGCAGATCGCCGGCATGGTCGAAGGCGATCACAACGCCGCCGTTCCAGATTCCCTTGATGACCAGAGTTTGTTTACCCGAGGCCACGTCCCACAAATAAATCCGGGAGTCGCTGCCGACTACCGCCAGCGTCTTGCCATCGGGTCGCCAGGCCAGGTAGAGTGGCGCGACCGGACCCCGCAAGTCCGCGACCACTTTCCCCGTATCCAGGGCACGGATTTCCACCGAGGTGTCACACGAGACCGCCAACTGCCGGCCATCGGGATGGAACGCCAAATACTCACCGGGCCGGCCCTTGGGAAGCTCCCGCGGCGGCTGCCCGGAAGCCAGGTCATACAAGCGGATCGGGCCATCCACGCGGCCGACGGCGCACTGCCGGCTGTCCGGACTGAAGTCGAAGCCATAGGCATCGTTGAGCTGCTCCACCCGAACCGGCTCGTGACCCCCCAGTTTCCAGAGGTTTAGACCACTGGCTGACCAGACGGACAGGAACTTGCCGTCGCGGCTGAACAGCACCCAGGTTTCGGAGCCGGTGGCGGGCAGGCGAGCGATTTCCACATCGTCGGCCACGCGGCGGATGCTGACCACCCCCCGCTTGTCCGCCACGGCGACTTGTTCCAGCTTGCCGTCGAAATCGACGTGGCGGCTCCCGGGGGGCCAACCGAGTCCTTGCTTGGACCGGCGCAGGTCGGTCAGGGCCAGGCAGGCGATGGCCGTATTGCGGAGTTGCAGGAAATGCTCGTCGGACAGGTTCAGGTCGCGGGCGATTTTGGTTGCTTCCGCCACGGCCTTGAGACTGCCGAACCGCTGCCCGGGCCTTCGGCTCAGGCTACCCCCCCTGGCCTGAGCCAGCCGAGCGTCGTAAAGCTGGCGCTTCTCCTGATCTTGGGCCTGCTCGGTAAGGCGTAATTGGGCGAGCGTGGTTTCCTGGGCATCGGTTTTCGCCTGCAATTGCGTTTGAGCCAGCCCCTCCGCCTCCGTCGCGCGAATCGCCATCCAGGTGCTGACCACCGTGCCCATTACCAGGGCCAATGCCAACAGGCCGACCGTCGCCAGAATCTGCTTGTTCCGTCGCGCGAACTTGCGGAATCGGTAGATCGCCGACGCCGGACACGCCTTCACCGGCTCGTCATTCAAGTAGCGCTGTAAGTCGGCGGCGAAGCTGCTGGCCGTCGGGTAGCGGCGGTTGCGGTCCTTTTCCAGGGTCTTCATCACGATCCAGTCCAGCTCGCCGCGGACTAACGTCGCCAGCTTGGCCGGCTCCATGTGGCGCTGGGCCGAGATCGTTACCAGCGCCTCGCCCGAATCGGTCAGCCGCGTGCTCGGCCTAGGCGGCTCTTCCTCCTTGATCATGCGGAGGACCTCGCCATAGGCCGCTTCCCGGACCCGCTTGTGGCTCAGCGGCGTGCTGCCGGTCAAGAGTTCGTACAGGAGCACGCCCAGCGAATAGATGTCGCTGCGGGTATCGACCCCCAGGGCGCTCATCTCCGCCTGCTCCGGGCTCATGTATTCCAGCGTGCCGATGGTGGCGCCGTACTGCGTGAACAGGGTCCGCTCGGTCAGGCGTTGCTCGGTCGCCTTGGCCACGCCGAAGTCGATCACCTTGGGGACCGGCTTGCCGTCGTAGTGGGTGATCATGACGTTGGACGGCTTGACGTCTCTGTGGATGACGCCCTTCTGGTGCGCGTGCTGGATCGCCTGGCAGACCGGCACGAACAGCTCCAACCGCTCACGCGGCGTCAGCTTGTTGTCGTCGCAGTACTTGGTGATCGGCACGCCGTGGACCAGTTCCATGACGAAGTAGGGCCGACCGGAGTCGGTGGCACCCGCGTCGAGGACGCGGGCGATGTTGACGTGGTCCATCATGGCCAGGGCCTGGCGCTCGGCCTCGAAGCGGGCGATCACCTGCTTGCTGTCCATGCCGGCCTTGATGACCTTCAGGGCGACCTTGCGTTGCACGGGCCGGGTCTGCTCGGCCATGAAGACGGTGCCCATGCCGCCCTCGCCGATCTGCTGGAGCAGCTTGTACGGGCCGATGACCGTGCCGGGGCTTTCGCGGAGGGGGACGGCGGCCGCCTCTTCCCCGGGCACGGGCGGGAAGGCCCCCGTGGCCTCCACCGCGACGGCCGGCCGGTCCAGGAAACTGCCGGCCTCGCGGTGGACTTGGAGAAGGCGCCCCAGTTGCCGCTCCAGTTCGGCATCCCCGCCGCAGGCTTCGCCGACGTAGCCGTCCCACTGCTCCGGCGGCAGCTTGCCGACGGCGTGCAGAAACAGTTCGCGGGCTTTTCGCAGGTCTGCTGGCATGGCAACACGTCCCTTCCGGTTCGTTGCCTACAGTGCGGATTCGAGGTTGGAATTGTCCGGAGGAAAAGAAAAAAGAATTCGGTCGCGCCCGCCTATCACTCTCCGTCCAGCAGGGTTTTGAGGAGGACCCGGGCGTAGGACCAGTGCTCGTAAGCGGTCGAGCGCGAGATGCCGACCACCTCGGCGGCGTCCTCGATCGACAACCCGGCGAAGTAGCGCAGCTGAATCAGTCGGGCGGCCTGGGGATCGTCGGCGGCCAGGCGGGTCAGGGCTTCATCGATGTCGAGAAGATCGCCCGCCGGCGAGGTGAAGCCGACGTCGGCGGCGTCGAGGGGCACACGACGACCCTGGCCGCCGCGTTTGACGGCCTGCTTGCGGCGGGCCTGATCGACGAGGATGCGGCGCATGGCCTCGGCGGCGGCGCCGAAGAAGTGGCCGCGGCTGTTCCACGGCTGCTCGGGGCCCGCGCCGACCAAACGCAAATAGGCCTCGTGGACCAGGGCGGTGGGCTGCAGCGTCTGGCCGGGCCGCTCCTGGGCCAGTCGCTGGGCGGCGAGCGCACGCAGTTCGTCGTAGACCAGCGGCAACAACTCGGCGGCGGCGTATGGGTCGCCGTGCCCGAGGGCGTCGAGGATGCGGGTGACGTCGCTCATGCCGGTTAATCTACCGCGCGGACCGCAGCCCGTCTCCCGTGGCGACGGCAGGCGCCTGTGCGTGCTTCGGACTGATCGACATGCGCGCGCAAGCCGAAGCGCTCAGCGCGCGTCGGTCCGACGTGTCGGAGCACCTTACCGCCAGCCAGGAAGTCTTGAGCCGAGTACGAAGACAAGCAGGCTGTGTTCGGCCCCCCTGCGTGGCGATTTCCCCAGCGCCGCCTGATGCGCGGTGGGCGTCGCCGTTCAGTGCCCCGATATGAGTAGTGTAGTGTCAGGCACCGTCGGCGCTATACGTTCACCGCAAAATCTAGCTCAAACTCGACCCGCTCTGGTTATCGGCGCGCAAAATGGGTTCTTCCGCACTTTTGGTGCAACGGGGATAGGATAACGGGATTTGGCGTTCCCGTTGTCCAGCTGGAATCCCCGCGATGTTGCTCCATGACCTTCGCCTGGATGGCCTCGGCCTCCGAGTCACCAGTGTCGCTCGCACCCCCTCGTTGCTGGTGTTCGCCGTGGTTTCGACCAGCCCTTCCTCTGCGTGCCCCGCTTGCGGCGGACTCTCTGACCGCGTCCATTCCCATTACGTCCGCACTCTCCAGGATCTCCCCTGCCACGACCAGCCCGTCGCCATCCGCCTCACGGTCCGCCGTTTCCGCTGTGTCTGCCCTGACTGCCCCAAGGCGGTCTTCTGTGAGCGCCTCCCGGGCGTACTCGATCCCCACGCACGCGCCACCCGGCGACTGCGCGCCACCCACGGTCAGATCGGCCTGGCCCTCGGCGGTGAGGCCGGCGCACGCTTGGCCGACGCGATGGCCTGTCCCACCAGCCCCGACACGCTCCTGCGGCGGGTCAAGCGCTTTGAGGGGGATCCCGCGCCCGAACCGCGTTTCGTCGGTGTGGACGACTGGGCCTGGCGCAAGGGGCAGAGCTACGGCACGATTCTCATCGACCTGGAGCGCGGCCGACCCATCGACATCTTGCCGGGACGTGACGGCTCCGCGCTCGCCGCCTGGCTGAAGGAGCACCCCCAAGTGGAAGTCATCACCCGTGACCGCTGGGCCGCCTTCGCCCAGGCGGCGACCGAGGGCGCGCCGCAGGCCAAGCAGGTAGCCGACCGCTGGCACCTGCTGAAGAACCTGCGCGAGATGCTTGAGCGGCTGTTCGGCCGCCTGGCCGCCGAGGTCCAGGAGGCCTTAAAGGAGACTGCCGAGACACCTGCCGCCGGGGCAACGGGGTCGGGGTTCGCAGCCCCAGCGACGCAGCCGACGGAGCCGGCCCCGGCAGCCCTTCCGGACGCCGTGCCGGCAGAACCGTCCCTTGAGCAGCCGAGGCTCACCGCGCGTCAGCAGGCGCGCCAGGTTGGCAAGCAGGCGCGCGCCGAGCGTCACCAACAGGTGCGGCAGTTGCACGAGCAGGGTGTGTCCCTGCGTGAGATCGTGCGTAGGACGGGGCTGGACCGCAAGGCCGTGCGCCGCTACTGCCGGCAGGAGCATTGCCCGGACTGGAACCCGGGGCGGACGGGCCGTTCCCAACTGGACGCCTACGCCACGCAGATCGAGACCTGGCTGCAGGGCGGGGAGAAGAACACGGCGGCCTTGTTCAGGCAGTTGCAGGCGGCGGGGTGTGAGGCCTCCTACGACGCGGTGCGGCGCTTCGTGAACCGGAAGGCGGGCAGCACGGGGAAGCCGGGACCACGCACCGGGACGCCCGTCGTGCCGCCCGCGCCACCGCCGTCGGCGCGGCAACTGGCCTTCGAGTTCATCAGGCGGGCGGACGAGCGTCAGGCCGAAGAGACGGCGCGGATGGACAAGCTGCAAGTCGGTGCCGGGGCCTTGCAGGAAGCACTGGCGTTGGCAGGAGAGTTCGCGCGGATGGCTCGTAAGCAATCGAAGGAGACACTGACGGAGTGGTTGGCGAAGGCAGAGGCGTCGTCGTGCGCCGAGGTGAGGAGCTTCGCCAGCGGCCTGCGCCAGGACGAGGCGGCGGTGGCAGCAGCGTTGACCGAGTCGTGGAGCAACGGTCCGGTGGAAGGTCAAGTGAATCGGCTGAAGCTGATCAAGCGACAAATGTACGGGCGGGCGGGCTTTGAGTTGTTGCGGGCAAGGGTCCGGTTCGCTTCTTGACCGCAGGCCCGAAGAATCGGGCACGGAGGAGCACCCCCATCAGCACCAACTCTGCGGGAGAACCCGTTTTGCTTGCCGATTACCACCGCACGGCAGCCGTTGTGCAGTGCCTGGCCGATGGAGTTCCAGGTTTCGCGTGTGCCGCGGATTCCGCCGCACAACTGGTTCGGCCAGGCCCCTTCCTGCGACGTTCGCGCCTGATCGGAGACGAGTAAGCAACCGTCTTGGTCCAAGGTGAACGCCTCCGGTCGAGCAGCGTCAGCTCAGTTGACTCTACGTCGGGTCCGTTGGCCTGTACCTGGCGGATGTGGGGGCGTCTGGACGACCGTCACCGACTCCAGCCCCCAACGATTAGTTAGCGAGGCGCTCAAGGTAACTGCCATCATGGAAGGGGCAATAACAGCCCGGCCATGACCATTGTCTCAAAATGCCTCGCCAGCTTATCGGCGAAGTGCTCGGAGTGGATCAGCACACCGGCTTCGATATTCCGCACCTGCGCCGCCTCCGTGAAGTTGGCGGACGACACGAACGCGACCCGCCGGTCCATCACGACGCACTTGGCGTGGAGGCAGGAGCGCTTCCCTGCGTCGGGGTGCAACGAACGGGGGTCGTAGTACAGTTCGGGCAGCCGGTCGCCGGGCCACTCCGCCTGACGGAATCGGCGAACGAACCGCGCCAGGACTTCAGCGTCCGGGGTGACATCTCCCGGGGACCGTTGCACGTCCAAGAACATCCGCACCACCAACCCGGGGCGCTGGGCCATGCGTTCGGCCAACGAACGGAACACCTCTCGCCCCTGGTACACCGCATAGCCGGCAACCAGTACATGACTTCGGGCGGCGGCAAACAGCTCGCGCACGACCACGGCCGTGTCACGGTTGACCGTTCCCGGTGCCTCTGGGCCGGTCCACACCAGATCCACCACGTCATCAGCTACCCGCCCTTGCCGTGCTCTGCCGACCGATTCCAGCAGCAGAGCCAGGTGTTCCGGACGCATGCCTTCATCAGCCATTTGTTGCAGGCGTTGGGCGACCGGGTCGGCACGGTCAGCGGCGCAGAAGCGCTGCAAGGTCACGGCGGAGAACGGTGCAAAGAGTCGGCCGGCGCGCATGGCTGCGCCAAGGGCGAACAGGTCCGCTGCGGCCAGTTGCAAGAAGGGCTCTGTCATGGCGGCTCATGGTTGGAAGAACGCGGCGCCGGCCTCCTCCACCGTCGGCACCACCAGAGCACGGTCCAGGAAGTCGTTGAACTGCTCGCAGCACGTCTCCGCGATCAACAGGCAGCCGTGGCAGGCCGCGCCCTGCAAGAAACGACGTTCGTGTTCGCTCTGGGGTTCGTGCTGGGCACAAACGGGGTCATTGGAGCACAGGCCGCCCAGATCCAGCGCCGTTCTCAGGTGCCGGTGAATCTGCTTCCCGGTCTCCACGAGTCCGCCCAGAGTGCCCTCGGCGTCCGGGGTGCCGGTATACAACAGGATACCGTAGCCCCCGTCGTTGGCGTACACCCGCTCGCGGATGGAACTGGCCGGGTAGCCGCACTCCAGCGACACCGCCGTGATCAGCAGGTGCGACAGCGAATGCAGCAGCAGGTACGGCGCGTTCGGGAAGGTGCGCTTGCTCTGCGGGTGCTCGTGCAGCCACCCCTGGAAACCAGCCTCCAGGCGCTTGAGCCGTTCCCGCACCGCGGGCAGCTGCTCCCAGGCGTCGATGGCGTCCATGCGGAACTGCAGGAACACGCCCTCGCCCCGGTTTTCGACCGCTGGGATCCAGCTGACCTCGCGGGCCAGCGACGCCATTTCGGCGCCCACCTGCAACTCGCCCTGCACGTCCGGGCCGTTCGGCTCGAAGCGCGTGAAGCCCACCTGGGCGACCACCTCGCGCAGCCGGTGGACCAGCACGACGCGCTCCACCTTGTCCATCCACGGCCTGTCCCAGACAACGTGCGGCAAGGCGCGGGCGTAGAACGTGCCGTCGGGGGCGTCGTGACCGACCTCTTCCTGGGCGGTCGTCAACACCTCCAGTTCGGCCTCCTTCACCGACTTGGCTGCCCCGGCGCCGCCGGGCGCCCGCCGCGCCAGGACCGCCCGCAGTACCTCGGCGTCGCTGAAGCCCTCCAGCATGTGCTTGACGGTCGCCTTCTTGCGCTCGTACCGCAGCTGCTCCAGGTCCTCGACGCACTCCAGGAACGACCACGCCTGGTTGACCGCCTTCTCCAGAGCCTCGCCGCGGTCGGGCAGCGAAATCACGCTCAGCACGCGCGGGAAGTAGGCGTTACTGGCGGAGCGCACCAGCAGGCGGTTCGGCTCGCCGCAGGGCTCGCGCGTCTCGGACAGGCCCAGCCACGGGCGGGCACCCTCGCAGTTGCCCAGCGCCTTCGCGCCAGGTTCGCCGCCTCGCCAATCGGCCGCCACGCCCCACACTCGCAGCGCACCTGAATTTCCGACAGGTCGCCCGTCGTGCCGCGTTCGTCAAACCACAGTTGCCGCGGGCAACCGGCCTGGCCGGTATGCACGAAGCCGCGCCAGTCGATGTCGCCGATGTGCCCCCGGCGACAGGCCCGCACGAACCGCACCGGCACCACGGGCCGACGGCGCTTGTTCACGTCGATGAACTCGCCGCGCGTCAGGAACTTGCGGTGGACCAGCAGCCGCGACCGCACCAGTTCGTCGCGCCGGTCCCGCTCCACGTCCTGCGTAATGAACCACTCGGGGAACTGCCAGGCGGTGATGCCGGTGCGCGGCGCCCCGGGCAGCTCGCCGTCCGGCGGCGGCCCGAACAGTCGCAGGGTATCCACCTCCAGCACCCGCCGGGCCTTGTCCACCAGGCGCGGTTCGTGGATCTCATCGCCGACGCCTTCCCACTGATCCAGCCCGCCGATGATGACGGAGTGGTTCGGCAACTCCAGCAGCGCGCCGGGGCCGAACGTGGTGATGACCTGACTGCGGCGCACCTGGCCGTTGGGCCGGGCGTTGGGGCGACGGCTCATGTCTCGTCCTCCACGTCCATGTTGTCCAGAGTCTTGACCCAGAGGTTGACGGCCGGCTCCACGTCGCGCATGGAGCGGTTGGCCCGGAACTTCAGATGGCGGGTGTGCAGGGTCTTCAACTCGGGGTGTAGGTACTCGTGGAGCAGCGGCTTGGCCGCACCGACCTCGCGCTGGTACTGCAGCGCCACCCCCAGCTTGTCGTACTCCGAGGCGATCAGACTCCAGGCGTCGAACAGGTCCTTGGCGTAGTCACTCACGCGCTTGCGGATGGCCTCCACGCTATCCGCGCTCAGATCCTTGTCGTGCTCCGCAGCCCGGCGGCTCAGCAAGTCCACGACGAAGTCCAACCGGGCGCGCTCCCGCAGAATTTCCATCGCCCCCTTCGGCGCCGTCATGGGCTGGTGCGCCTGGCGGGCCAATGCCACGAGGGTGCCTGCCAGGCCGCGGTCCAGCGCCCGCGGCGAGAACGGCGTCACGCTCGTGGCCTCCACGTTTCGGTAGAAGGTCTGGTGGTACGCGGCGAAGCGCTCGTAGTGGGAGCGGTCCCGCGGCCGGTTGAGGTTCAGGAGCGTGACCACCAGCCCCGGGCGGTCCGCGTCGCGGCCGACGCGGCTGGTCGCCTGGATGTACTCGGCGCACGCCTTGGGCTGGGAGAGCACGACCATCAGGCCCAGCCGGGTGATGTCCAGGCCGACGGAGATCATGTTCGTGGCGATGGCCACGTCCACCTGCCCCTTGTCGCCATACCGCAGCGCCAGGCGGCGCTTGGCGTCGGCAACCTGGTCGGTGCTCACCCGCGAGGTCAACTCGACCGGCTCGTAACTGATCGCGCGGTCGGCGAACAGGCCGGAATGCTCACCCACGCGCTTCCGCCTGCTGCGGTTCGTGATCTGGGTACTGACCTCATCCTCGATGATGCGCCGCGTGCCGCCCAGCTCGCGCAGGCTGTTGAAGTAGCCCAGCAGGGTCATGTACGGGTCGGCCGGGTTGTCCTTGTTCTTCGCGGCGCCGGCTTCCTCATAGCACTTCTGGGCGGCGCCGAGCAGGGCCAGGTACACGCGCAGCAGGCCCACCTTCGGGCTGCGGCCCTGGGCGGCGATGGCCACATACAGCCGGGCGTTGCTCTGTGCGGGCGTGTGCGTCTGGGCGAAGAAGGAGTCGCGGCGGTCCGGCCCCGGCGGCGGGAAAATGTCCACTTCCTTGCGGCTGAACAGTGCGCGGATTTGCTTCTCGGCACGCCGCACGGTGGCGGTCGAGGCGACGATTTTGGGCCGCACGGTGCGGCCGCCGATCTCCCGCGCACACAGCGCGTCCAGGGCCGTCTCGTACAGGCCGACCATCGTGCCCATCGGCCCGGAGATCAGGTGCAACTCATCCTGGATCACCAGGTCGGGCGGCGGCAGCGGGGCGGGCAGCGGCGCCCCGACATTCAGTTCACAGGGGCCGAAGAAGCCGTCGCGGTTGTAGCGCTCCACGCGGCCGAAGAAGCCGCCGATCGGGCCGGTCCACGGCATCGCCGCGAACTTGTCCACCGTGGCGATCAGGAAGCACGGCAAGCGCCGGTAGATCGGCTCGTCCACGGCCAGGATCGGCAATGGGTTGCGGGCGCCGAACTCGCATTGGCGGTTGAGGCAAATCACCCGCAGGTTGAGCGGTTGGTCGGGGTTGGGCACCAGCTGGAACGAGTTCGGCCGAAACGGCTCGCCGCACCAGGGACACAACTCCAGCGGGATCGGCGCGGCCTTCTGGTCGTTGTTCTTGTAAGCGATGGTCTTCGTCCGCGCCGAAAACTTGTTGCCGTCGTTCTTGGCGCCCATCTCGTTGGGGGTGGCCGCACGCCCGACCCACAGGCCGATCTCGAACGGCCAGTCGCCCAGCTTCGTCACGTCGCGCTGCCGTTCCAGTTCCAGGGCACAGATCAGCGCCGCGGCGCGGCTGAGCTGGTCCAGCGTCAGCAGCCGCAGGGTGTAACGCATCAGCACGCTCAGGCCGGCGGAGGTGATGCCCGGGTTACGCAGGCGGCGCAGCACCAGCGTGAACGCCGCCAGCCCCAGGTACGCCTCGGTCTTACCGCCGCCCGTCGGGAAGAACAGCAGGTCCACCACCTCGCGGTCGGCGTGCCCCGGATCCACGACGCCGCGCAGGTTCATCAGCAGGAACGCCAGCTGGAACGGCCGCCATGTCGGCTTTTCCACCGCGACGGGTTCCTTGCCCAGCAGCTGGCCGGTGCGGCGGCGCTGGGTGACGGCGATCACCCCGTTGGCGATACGGAAGGCGTCCAGCACCTGGGGGTCGGCCAGCAGCGCGATGCCGGCCTCGATCCGGTCCGCGGCGACGCTGGCCCTGCGCAACAGCTCCTCCGCCGTCTCCCGGCGCTTCTTCGGCTGGTCGGGCACTGCTGCTTTCTGGGCGTCGATCCAGGCCCGGTACTGCGTGACCAGGGCCGCCAGTTCGGCGCGGGCCGCGGCGCCGTCGGACAGCTGGGCGAGCGCCTCCATGCCGAGTTCGACGCCCTGGATGGCGGCCGGGGCAACGCGCTCCACCTCGGCCCGCGGCACCCAGCAGGTGTGGACCTCCCGGCATTTCCCCTCGGCGTCCAGGACGGCATGCGTCGAGACGCCGTGGCCCACGGCGTACTCGAAGGCGTCGCGGTATTGCAGGTCGGCGACGCGCTCGTCCCAGTCCTCCGCGGTGAGGCCGCGCACGTTCGGCCGCGGCACCAGCGGGGTGTCGCTGTGGACCTCCAGGGCGGCCTGAAAGCAAAACGCCGCGTCGCGCTCCGCGTCCGGGGCGGGCTTTCGCCGGTTGACCAGGAACACCGCCACCGAGCGCGTGCCCCTGGGAAGCGCCCCCTCGAACGGCCCGCCGCCCCGGGAGTCGCGCGCCACCAGGGCCAGCCGCAGGCCGTTGCTATTCGGCACCTCCTTCTCGACCAGCCCTTTGCCCGCCACCTTGAGGGTCATGGTTTCGGTCCGGTCCACGCGCTGCCAGTGGAACGTGGCGGGGCGGGGCGGGGAGGCGACCAGGCCGTCGGCACTGCCGAGCGGTTTGTAATCACCCCAGCGGACCACCACGCGCAGTTCCTTCGTGTCGGCGGACGCCAGCAGGCTGAGGCCCAGCGAAGAGGGGAAGATGACGCGGCGGGCGTTGGCGGGTTCGGGGGTCACGGCGTCGTCGGTGCCGCCGGCCTCGTTCTGGATGTCCACGCCCTCGGTGGCGGTGTCGTCCGTCTTCTGGTCCTCAGGCGCGTCGGCGGGCACCAGGAAGCCGGTCAGATACCAGCGGGAGGGCGTCTGCGGCAGGGTTTCATTCAGCAGGTGCGCGTCGCCGTCCGGCCCGACCAGGTCGAGGTTGAGGGCGTGGATGAGCGCCTGGCGGACATCAACGGGGCGCATGCGATCCCTTTCTTGTGTGGCGTTCGGCGTTGGCGTCTTCCTGGAAACGCTCTGGGTGGGGAAGTGCCCAGAGATTCCTTTCCCAACAGTTTTGTGTCAGATGTCGTCAGGACCGACCTGGTCCTGGGTGGCATGGCGAACGCGCAGGACGTTGACCGTCTGGTCATCAATGGTGAACAGCACGCGATACACGTTGCGGCGCCGGCCGTAGAGCAATTGGCGCAGGTCCACGCCGAGGTCGTCCGCCTCGTCGGCCGCACCGTAACGGTTCGGGTCGGTTTCCAGGTTCTCGACGATGCGGAGCAGGCCGGATCGCCACCGAGCGGCCCGCGCTGCGCTGGTCCATGCTAACCACGTCATCGTGGCGGAAATGTCGGACCGGGCGCGAGGTCGAAAAACGACCTGGAAGGGCATCGTTCACTCCCCCTGTTCAAGGGGAAGGTTGAATTCCGCCGCCAGTTCCTTCAAGAATTCCCGCGCCGGCGTCCCCCGCCCGGCCCGCACGTCCTCCAGCGCCTCACGCAGGATCGCCAGTTCCTGCTCGCGGTCGTAAGGCTCCGCCGGCGGCGCCAGGTCGTCGGGGTCTGCCAGTTCGACCCGGACCCGCGCCCCGTCGGGCAGCTGCACGCCGCCATCCAGGACAATCGCCCCATTCACCACCGTGCCTTCGAGTGTCATCGTTCACCTCCCCAGGCTCAACCACCAGAATCGTAACAGGCCGCCGCGCGCCCGAACAGCCCAGGCGCTCGGCGCGACAGCGTCTCCGTGGTGGCCGGCTCGGGCGGGCGCTCAATACTCCAGTTCCGGCTGTTGCGGGTCGGCCGGCTTGGCGGCGCGGCCCTTGCGTGCCTTCTTCGGCGCGGGGGTTGCCGCGGCGTCAGACGGTTTCTGCCCGGACCGTTTGCGGTTCAGCTCCAGCAAGCGGGCCAGCACCTCATCGCGGAACGCATCAGGCCAGCGGTAGCGCCACGGCTTCTTGCGTGACCGGCCCTTGCCTTCGTTTTTCTCCTCCTCTTCTACGTAATCCAGGATGAAATCCCAGGTCGGTTGCAAATCCTGCCAACCGTAGGCGTCGAGCACGGCACGGTCCATCGCCGCGTGCAGTTCGCGCAGTCCCAGGATGTCCGCAGAGCGCTCGTGCGGGTCGTGGAAGCGGTTGTAGGTCTTCGTCAGGCCCTCGTTGTTCTTGACCATCAGGGCGGCGCGGAACTCGTAGTACGCTTTGCCGACCGCTTCTAATCGGCTGTGGGGCAAGTTTTCAACTTGCCCGGCCGGTTGGAAACCGGCCCCACATTCCAGTACCCCTTCGGGAAACGGGAATGTCTCGAAGCAGAGCGAGGGGGTATATTGAAGATCATCCTTGAGAGTACTTGACTGAAAGCGCACCCAAACTTCATGGACGCGAGACTGTAAGACGGCTAAATACTTCGATTTGTCGAATGGAACCACTACTATCTTGTCATTTAGAACTTGTCTGGCGGGAAGAAAAGTAAACGCAAAGGCATTCCCCACACGAGCGATCCCAAGGATGGTTTGCATCCCGCGGAGGATTGAACGTAATTCGCTGCGTTTCTCTGCGAACTGCCACCAGAATTTCCGATATGTAGCGCGATTGTCAGACAATCGCGCTGGTCTCACCATTTCTTCGACAATTCGCATAAGATCTGGCCATTGTCGAGCCTGATCTTCACTCATGTCCTCAAAATCGATTATGAAGCGATGAGCAGTGTGTGTTGGGTTATCGTTGACCTCTTCACCGCCGATGTACGGGAAAATTCGCTCCGCGTTCCGCTTGTCCTTGGCGATCAATTCGTGCATGAGGCTGATGGGGCTTGCCACACCGTCCTTGTCAGTGTCGTCGAAGGTGAAACCCATGCCCAGCACAATGTTACCCTGAAAACTCTTGTTCGCGTTGGGGATCAAGGGCATCGGGTTTTCATGCCCGCCGGCGTGGAACAGATAGGCGGTGATGAGGACCACGCTTTTGTCGTCAAGCAGAAACGGCCCTTTCAAGGGTCCTTTGAAAACGTGAATGACGCTGACGACAACTGCGGCCTCCCCCGGCCATTTCATGCGCCGTTTCGCCGCGTAGATGGTGCCGCCGTTGGTGCAAATCCAGCGCAACCCGGTGGCGCGGGTATCTCCCTGGGCAATGGTGTTGGTGGCGATCAATCCGAACGCCCCACCATCGCAAAGCAGGTTGAACGCGCGGCGGAAGAAGTGCGCCACCAGGTCGGCGTTGCCGTGCGACTTCTCGTGAACTGCTTTGAGCCAATCGGGGTAGCGTTCGTGGTTGCCCTCGGCGACCGTGTTTTTCCCTGCGAAGGGCGGGTTGCCCACGATCACGTCAAAGCCGGGGTTGTCGCGGCTGAAGACCTCCGGGAACTCGATCTCCCAGTGGAAGGGCTGCACGGGTTTCGGGCCGTGGAGCAGCGCCTGTTCCCGGTCAGCCGGTCGCAGGGACAGGTCGCCTTTGGCCAGGTACTCCGTGAGCGCCGCCAGCAAGGTGTCGCGATACGCTTTCCGCTGTTTGTCGGTGGTCCCGGCGAAGAACGCGGCCACGACCAGGTTGCCGGCAAAGCGGACCAGGTTCAGGCTATTATCAGCCGTTACCAAATCCTGGCTTTTCTGGATCGGCGACATGAAATCCCCGGCTCCCAGGATTCTCAATCGGGCGTCGAGCGCGGCCTTGATGCGGTCCTCAATGTGCTTCTGGCCGAATACCAGTTGCGGGTTCGGGTTCCAGTGAAAGTCGGCGATGCGGTCGCGGCTCAGGCCGACCAGCGAGTCGCCGGGCCGTAGGGCGTGGTCGAGGAAGGTAAACGGGTGGTCCTTCGCCAGCGTGACCAGCCAGAGCGACAGCTTGGCCAGGTCCACCGCCATCGGGTTTTTGTCCACGCCGTACAGGCAGCGCTGGGCGACCATGCGCTGCGCGAACAATTCGGGCGTCTCATCGTCGGGCACCTTGGGCATGGCGCCGTGGTGTTCCCAGGCGGCCACGAGGGCGGCGCCCAGCTGGCGGCACGCCTCCACCAAAAACGCCCCGGAGCCCATCGCCGGGTCGCACACCTTCAGCCCCAGGATCTGCTGCGGCTTCGGCTTCGGACCCAACCGCTCCAGCACCGGCCGCAGGGCGGTCTGCACAATCGGCCCGGTGAGGCTGCGCGGCGTGTAGTGGGCGCCGGAGCGGCGCCGCTCGGCACTGGGTTGCAGGATCATCGCCTGGCCGGCCACGATGGCGGGCGTCAACTCCTTCGCCACCTTGCGGTCCAGGGCGGCCACCACGTCCTCGGGCGTCCGCGCCGCCTTCAGCGCCGCCAGGGCCGGACCCGTGACCGTCTGTTCCGTCTGCTCCTTGAGCCATTTCGCCCGCCGGTCCGCCGGCAGTGCGAGCAACGCCTCCAGGTTGATCGTCACGGGCGCGCCGTGCTTCTTGGTGGGCTTCACCGCGACCGAGCGCCCCGCGGACCGCTCCAGCCGGAAGCCCATCATGCGCTCGTATACCGAACCGATGTGCTCCACTTCCAGGTGGCGGTACGACAGGTGTTCGCCGTCCACGATCAGCAGGTTGTGCAGCACGCGGAAGACGACGCCGTCGGACACCAGCGGCGGCCGCAGGCGGGCGTCGTCGCGGCGGTGGCGGTGCGGCCGGCCTTCGAGGAAGGGGTAGCGGTCGGGGTCGAACAGGTAGCCGTGCCGCGCCGGCAGGACCAGCGTGCCGTGCCGGGCGCCGTCGTGGACGAGGCGGAACAGCGTGAGCAGCTGGGCCCAGGCGCCGTAGCGCTGGTCCATCGTGTCGGGGTAGCGGCCAGCGTCGGCGCGGAGGCGGTCGAACAGGCCGGTGAGGGCGTAGTGGTTGACGAACAGGCGGTCGGCGGGGAGCAGGCCGCGGTCCTCGGCGTAGAGCAGGAACACCAGCCGCATGAGCACGGTGAGCAGGCCGGCGTACACGGTGTCCGGCGCCGCGGCGAGCACGTCGCGCAGCAGGTCGCCGTGGGCCTGGTCGTCGGCCGCCTGGAAGCCGCGCAGCAGCTCATAGAGGGCGGCGAGCACCTGATCGGCGAGCTGGTCGGACACGTCGTTCTGATAGGCGCGGCTCTTTTTGAGGATGTGCGGCAGGCGCTGGCTGTCGTCGAGTTGAAAGACGCGCTCCACGGACAGGAGCATGTGCAGGGCGGCGAAGATGGGCCGGCCGGCCACCTCGGTCATGGCCTGGACGGGGAAGGTGACGTGGCCGGTGGACTCCTGCCGCGGCGCGTACACCAGGCGCAGGTGCGTGCCGTTGACGAGCAGGCCGATGGGGACGCGCGTTTCGCGCAGCAGGCGCTCGAAGCGGGCTTGCGGCGACGCCTGCCAGTGATGAGCGGCCGCGGCCGCGGGGAACTTGTCGAGTTCGGTGCCGGTCGGCAACACCTGAATGAGCAGGATCAGGGGCTGCACGTCGGCCCCGGGGCGCGGCAGTTCGCGGGCGGCGTAGGTGGGGCGGAGGGTTTCCTGGTAGTCGGTCAGGACGACTTCGAGGGAAGCGGGCAGCGGTTCGGCGCCCGGCCCGCCGAGGAGGTCGCCCGGCTCCCAGCCGAAGACGTCGCAAAAGAGGCCGGGCAGGTCGGTGACGGCGGCGACAGGGTGGGCGTCGGGCGTGGGCCGCCCCTCCTGGACCCAGTTGAGGAAGCGCTGGTGTTCGGGCAGGATGTTGCGGTTGACGTACGCCTGCGCCTGGAGCAAGGCCGGGGCCGAGACGACCAGGCCGACCGGCTGCAGGTAGCCGAGCCATTCCTGGTGCGCCAACAATTCGGGATCTTTCGCCATGACATCACCCCGATACCGGCCAGAGGTAGACCAGGCCCACCGGCTCGACGCGGCGGGCCAGGATGCGGTACAGGCCGCGGATGCGTTCCGGTTCCTGCACCAGTTCCGTGTCGATGGCCGCCAGGCGCTGGTCCCAGTGGCGGCGGTTGGCCTCCAGCTGCCGCGTCTCGTCCGGGTCGAAGTCCAGCCAGCCTTGCGGGTCATTGTGCTCCCGGGCCGTGGCGGCGATGCGCTTCCGCTGGTTCTCCAGGATTTCGCGCATGGCCTTCGCCTCCTGGTCGCCGCGTTCGGCGAGCTTCACCTCCGCCTCCTCCCCCAGGCGTCGGCCGCGTTCCTCCAGGGCGGGCAGCAGTTCGCGGATGTCCTGCGGCCCCGCCTCCTGCAGCTGCTTGATGATGCCCGCGCCGACGGTCGGCGCCGCCCCCGGCAACAGCGCCGCTTCCAGCAGGTCGATTGTTTTTGCCTCGGCCTCACGGGCGTAAGGCGTCAACGGCTTGCCCTTGCGCTGCGATGGCTCCGCCCACCGCGCCGTGACGTGGATCAGCACCTCGTGCAGCCGGGCCGCCCCGGGGCCGTACAGGCACAGCCGGCCGAGCAGGACGACGCGCCGCAGCGGGTCCGCGGTCTGCGTCAGGCAGGCCCGCGAGAGGTCGTGAAAGACGAACCCCTGGGCGGTGAAGCGGCCGAGCAGGCGCTGCACGACGCGGTGTTCCAGGTGCAAGTGTACGGAGTCCTGGCCCATGTCGCCCGGGTCGTCAAAGACGATGGGCCGGATGGGCGCCTGCCGCCGCCACTCCCAGAGCGACTGGTCGCGGCGCCGCGGCGCCCGCAGCGTGTCCAGCGTGTCCGTCCAGCTCGAATCGGCGCCGGCGCGGCCCTCCAGAGCTGGGAACTGCCAGCGCGCCGTGGGCGATGGTTCGGCGGGCGCGTTCGCCAGCGTCTGAAGCGGGTCGGCCCCCATCAGCCCCAGGGCACAGGAGATGGCGGCGCGGAAATGGTTCTCCTCCAGGCCCACCCAGTCCTTCGAGTCCTTCAAGCGCGTCCGCAGCAGTTCCACCTGGGCCCGTAAATCCTCCACCCGTTCCCGGGCCTCTTCCAGTTCTTCCTGCACGGTGCCCTTGAACCGGGCGTCCAGGTCGGCCCGGTCGATGATGCCGGCGAGCCGGTCCACGTCGGCGTGGCGGATGCCGTTGGTGAGCGTGGCGGCCAGCTTGCCCTCGACCACCTGCGCGAGGCTGCCCAGTTCCTTCTTGATCGTCTCCGTCTTGCGGACCAGCACGCGGAGCACGCGATCCTCGGGGCGCTGGGCGTAGACGAAGTAGTGACAGAACACCTCCGGCCGGGGCTGCAGCTTGCGGTCGATGCGGCCGTTGCGCTGCTCCATACGGCTGGGGTTCCAGGGCACGTCGAAGTGGAACAGGTTCCAGCAATGGCTCTGCAGGTTGATGCCCTCCCGGGCCGCGTCCGTGGCCAGCAGGATACGCACGGGGTGCTTGCGCGGGTCGGTGTTGAACGCCCGCTTGATCTCCTCGCGCCTGGCCTGGGGCGTCGGGCCGTGGTAGACCTCGATGCGCTCGTCTGCGCGGTCGGTACCCTGAATCGCGACGGTCAGCTGCTCGCGCAGGTAACGCAGCGTGTCCTCGTACTCGGTGAAGATGAGCACGCGCACGTCGTTCCAGCGCGGCGGTTGCTCCGGCGGCGCCGTTCCCAGGGGCGGGAGACCGGGGCACAGGGTTTCCCGGAGCCAGTCCACCAGCCGCCGCACCCGCGCATCCGGCAGGCTGCGGGACGCCTCCGCCACGCGGGTCATCGCATCGAGCAGGACTTGTTCCTCGCTGCCATCCGCCGCGGCCGGGCCGGTGGGGGCGCTGGCGACCGTGGCGGCCTCAATCTGCGCTTCCTCCTCGGCGGACAGCAGGGTTTCGGGCAAGGTCGCCCGCTCGTCGTCGCTGCCAATCCCTCCCCCGAGCAGGTCCAATCGGCCGGTGCTGGCCGTCAAGGCGGCCCGCTCCTGGCGCTGCCGCTCGATGGTGCGGCGGTGGACGCGCAGGGTCCGCGCGAAGGCTTCGATGGACGAGAGCAGCCGCTGTTGCAGTCCCGAGATGAGCAGGCTGGCGACCGCCTGTTTGCGTTTGGTTTCCTCGCGGAGTCGCTCCTCCCGCAGCCGGCGGTACTGGTCGAGCAATGCGGACAACCGCAGTTCCGGCGCCTCCGCGGGCAGGTTGTCGATGTCGAACTGGCGGACCACGCGCTGCGGGAACACTTCATGGATCTGGCGGACATCCTCCTTGAGCCGCCGCACCATGACGGCTTCCAGCAGTTTCTTGTCCTTGACCGGCACGCCGCGGCAGAAGCGCTGCGGGTCGAGGATTTCCAGCAAGGCGGAGAAGCTGTTGGAGTGGCCGTTGTGCGGCGTCGCGGACAGAAACAGGCGGTGCTCGAAGCGCGGCGCCAGGTCCCGGATGGCCCTGGTGATCTTGGAGTCGATGGCGTAGCGGCCGCCGCTGGACGGCGCGGCGTGGTGGGCCTCGTCCAGGATGAGCAAGGCGCCGGCCCGGAAGTCCCCGAGCCAGTCGCGCAAGGGGCCGGCGTAGGCTTCGTCCACGAGCAGGCGGTGCGAGATGAGGAAGCGGCTGTGGGTGGTCCAGGGGTTGACCCCGTAGCCGCGCTCGCGGCGGACGCGCGTGACGAAGTCCTTGTCGAGAATCTCGAACGTCAGGCCGAAGCGGTTTTCCAGTTCGTCCTGCCACTGCTGCAAGACCGAGGGCGGGCAGGCGACGACGATGTCCCGGACCTTCTTGCGGAGCAGCAGTTCGCGGGCGATGAGACCGGCCTCAATCGTTTTGCCGAGTCCGACGTCGTCCGCGATGAACAGGTTGACGCGCGGCAGCAGCAGGGCCTTGCGAAGGGGTTCCAGCTGGTAGGCGTCGATGCGGATGCCGGCGCGGAAGGGCGCCTGGAACAATTTCGGGTTGGTGGCGGTGACACAGTTCCAGCGCAGCGTGTGCAAATACGCCGAGAACAGCCGGGGCGGGTCGAAGCCGCGGGTGGAGAGCGCGTCCCAGGAGGTGTCGCCCAGGATCTCGGCGTCCACTTCTTTCTGCCAGAGCACCTCCAGGGGCTTTCCCTGGTTGTCGTCATCCAGGCAGGCCATGCAGACCACGGCACAGTCACCGACCCGCGGCGGGTTGGTCACTTCCTCAACGAGATACTGGCGCTGGCGCACGCGGACGATCTGGCCGAGTTTCGGAATCGAGTCGTCACGCATGAGGCGCCCCAGTCAATCCAATCGGGGATGAAAGCGGTTGTGTTCCGGCTGCATGGATGGCGCTGGTCACGCCCCACCGGGATCAGCCAGCACGTCGGGTTGGTGTATTGGAATGAGCGGGCCCGAGTGCGTCAATGAAAATCGGGGTGCCGAGCGGAGAGATCGCAAAAGTTGCTGAACGGACGGCAGAAGCAACCAGCGCGTGAATCGATCACATGCCGGCAGTTCTGCTGCGCTGGAAAACATAGGGCACCTCCTTGACCCCGCCCCGCTGGCCCTCGTGCTCCTGCACCAGCTGCGCGGCGTACCCCAGGCAGTCGATCTGGTCATCTTTGCCGCCATCCGCGCCGACAAACACCGCCAATTCTGCCAGGAAGTCCCCTAGCCAGGGCGCCTCTACGGGGAGGTAGATTTGCCCCGCTTCGGCCCGAATTACCGCGGGCAGCGCCCGTACCAGCTTGCTTTTGCCGCCGGGGTGCAACTCCTTGACCGGCACCATGCCGGCCAACTTCCGGGCCTGCTGCGCCAGTTTGCCCTGAAAGAAGCCGGTCTCCAGCGCCGCGAAGCTCGGCCGCCACTGGTCGCACACGGCCTTGAGCCGCGGCACGATGGCCTCCAGCGGCACACGCTCGCGGAGCATGTACTCCAGCAACAGATCGCAGCCGGGCGTAACCGCGAACACGCCGGCGGCGGTAAAGTCTGCCGAACTCGATTCGCCCCCCGCAGGGTCCAGCACCACGAACCGCCAGCAGTCGCGCTTGAGCACCGGGGGCCCACCGGCCAGGCGGTAGGCGTCGCCCTGATCGACGAACCGACGTTTCTCAAACCAGGCCGTCTTGAAAATGGCGCCCTCGCGCGGCACCGGGCGCTGCTGGTGCTGCGCCAGGTAGCCGGCGCTGCCGAGCGTGCGCTTCGCCTCCGCGGTCTGTTCGGGGCCGAACACTTCGGGGCGGAGCAGCTGCCCCGGCTCGGTCCGCCAGTCCGACCAGCCGATGGGCGTGGCGCAGCGCTCCCTGGGGTCGTACTCCTCCTGGAGCAGCAACTCGACCCAGTCGCCGCTGCGGCGCAGGTGGCCGATGAGGTCGTCGTGGTGGACGCGCTGGCCGATGACCACGCGGCCGCCCAGTCGGGCGTCGTTGACGCGGTTGAAGAACGCCTGGTCATGCCAGTCGATGGTGCCCAGCCGGACCGCCGCACTCTCGGCCTCGCGGACGTTGTGCGCGTCGTCGATGAGGGTGAACTGGCCGCGCTCGCCGGTGGTGCCGCCGTCCACCGACGCCGTGACGCGGAAGCCGGTCCGGTCGTTCTCGTACCGCTCCTTGACGTTCTGGTCCCCGGTCATCCGGAAGCAGTCGCCGAAGTGCGCCTGGTACGGCGGCGACTCGATGACGCGGCGGCTGCGGACGCTGTCGCGCAGGGCGAGCTTCAGGGCGTAGGAGGCGGTGACGAAGCGGTCGGCGGGCCAGTTGACCCAGTGCCAGGCGGGCCAGAGCACCGAGGCGACCGTGCTCTTGCCGAGGCCGGGCGGGCACTCGACCAGGAGGTTGCGGAGTTGGCGCCGGCTGACGGCCTCCAGGTGGTCGCAGACCGCGTCCAGGTGCCGGCCCCAGCGCAGCGGCGTGGCCGGCTCGACGACGGGCCAGGCCCAGCGGACGAAGTCACGCAGGCGGCGCCGCGCCTTCTCCGCCCGGACCTGGCCCAGGGGTGGCAGCCCGGTCGAGAATCGCTTCGAGCGTATCGAGGTCATCATCGGACACGTTGGCAAGGTTGATAGTGTGGGCCAGCTGCCCGCTCTGCCGCACCTCAGAGCGCTCCACGAAGCCGCGGTCCTTGCCGAGGGTCTTCAGCGTCAGGGCGATGGCCCAGGGCTCTCCCCGCTTGATCGCGGCGAACAACTTTTCCTCGGCGGTGTCCACGACTTCGCCACGCCGGTTGGCGATACACCTGGCGATCTCCGGGCTCTGCCTCGCGCGGTTGTAGATCGTGTCCGGGTCGCAACCGAGGCTCTTGGCGGCGAGGTAGACCAAGCCCTTCGTTTTGCTGAGGGCCGCCTTGATCTGGTCGTCGGAGTACACACGCGGCCTGGCCATGATAAATCCCGAGTAACCTAGAAATCATGTAGTACGGGCACCTCGTGCCGCAGATCGTCGGCCCCACCCGGCGGGGACATTTCGTGTCTGTGATCTTGCCCACTACACCAGAGGGTCGGCCCGCAGTTCTTCCGCGCGTACCATCCCCAACTGCGGCATTGCTGAGAGCTGCACCTTTCAGGCGTCGGACTCGTTGACCCCACTGGCCCCTGGGAACGTTTTTTTCTCCTACGCGCGTGCGCATCAATGTCTTCTTGTCTTCCTGTCGTGCGCGCACGATAGAAAAATAATTTCATCTACAACCCAAGTGGACATTTCGGCGCCGCAATGACTTGCGGCAAATCGTCTCCGCCGCAGTTAGTGACAGACGCAAGGGGGTGCCACTAATCTGCTGAGTGACACCCCCCATTTGTTGTCACTGATTCCTCAATGTCCCTCTCGGGAGCCGCGATCAGAATTTCGTCCCGCAGGTCGTCGGAGAGCACAATCAACCGATGGCCGCCAGAAAGTCGGTCAGTCACCGGCGGGTCGGGGTTCAGGCAGCCGGCCTTCTTTGCCAGGGCCTGCAGCGAGTCCTGGTTGATCACCCCCGGTAACATCACTTCAATCTCCCCTGCGAGTTCCCACCGCATGCCGAGGTACAGCGTCACCTCCCCCTCGTTCGTCACCACCGCCCGCCAATATGCGTGATGCGCCCGCTGCACTTCCCGCCAACCGCGAGAGGACTCCCGCACCCCCGTCGCCACGTCCCTGGCGCGCCGGGCCAGACTGGTCTTGCTGGCGGTGCGCACGTCGCCGTCGCCCGGCTTCAGCAACTCGAAGGTCTTCGGCTTCGTCCACAGCGACACCAGGTTCGCCCGGAACCGCATGGAGAACCGCATGTCCCGGGTCAGGTTGGCGGCCGAGATGAGGGGTTCCGTCTCGATCAGGTTGGCGTACAGCACCGTCAGTTCGTCGCGCAGCGCCCCCAGGAGCATGCCCCGGTTCATCCCCGCGGGCGATTGAGGGGCGTCCGCCGCTGCCGCCGCAGCCTTCAGCAACCGCTCGGGCGTGAAGGCGATCAGGTCGGCCCGCGTCAGTTCGCCGTCCTTGGCGTCAGACCACAATCCCTTGTCGGTGCGGCCGACGATCTGCAGCGCCGTGGGCACGATAGTGCGAACCACGTCCCGTAGGTTGAGGGCGGCCACCGGCGGCCCGTGATCTAGTTCCTGGGCGGCGGCCGCGATGATCCGCGCCAGTAGCAGCTGCACTTCCGTCGGCTTGGGAGCTTCACCTGCGAAATGAGCGGCCAGCGTCCGCGCCGCCGCCCTGCGGCCGCCGTCCGTATTGCTCAACGGCACCTGGTCGAGCATCACGCCGTCGCGCAGCACCGCCACGCTGAGCGTAATCCGCCCGGAGCCGGTGCGCCGTGGCAGGCCCGGTCGCAAGGTGACGCCACCGATTTCATGGCCCGCCGGCACCTCTACAACCTCGCGGTCGTCCTGTTCGACTCTGACCGCCTTCCGCCGTCGTCGCTGCTCGCCGTAGCCCTGGTGGCTTAGATCGGCGGCAGCCTGCTTGAAGTCGCCGCCGTGATTCAGGATCGCGTAGACGGCGAATCGGTTGTACGCCTTGTTGGGTTCGAACGGGCTAGCGTTGCTGCTGAAGACGTAGAGCAAGGGGTTGCCGTCCTCATCCCGGCAGTGCCCGATGGTGGCGGACCAGCCCTTGCTTTTGCCTGGCCGGCGCACTGCGCAGCACGCCGTCGGCTGTCTCCTGGACCACCTCCCAACCCTGCAACAATTCCTCGATTGGTGGGCCGCAGCGAATGTAGTCGTCACCCGGTCGCACCCCATCCCCCTTGGCGCTGACCGCCTGGGGCCGACTCTGGCGCGGCTGGTTGACGCCCGCCCGCTGGAACGACCTGGCCGTCTCGTGCAACAACTCGCGTTCGTCGGGAGAGAGGTCGGCCAGCTCGGAGAACGTGCGCCCCGCGTGATGCTGGTACTGCCCACCCGCATCGTGGCAGGCCCCGGGCGAGCCCGGGGCCAGGCCCTGGCCGCCCTCGCCGCGCGTCTCGATCAGCGTGCGCAGCAGGGCATTGCCGTGCGCGTCGCGTTGGATTTTGCCGGTGTCGTCATACCGATAGTCTGTCGCCAACTTCAGGTTGCCCGGGATGACGCCGGCTCGGCAGGTGTACCAGCAGTGAAACCGACCGCTCGGCGTCCTGACCTGGCACAATCTGGCGACCAGCCCTGGCGCCTGCTGTTCGACCAGGGCGCACCAGGTCGGGAAGATCGTATCTGCTTCAACGTCGAAGTCTAGCAGTTCCAGGTTGCCGCTGGCCTTGCCGCAGCGCAGGCCGATGCCGTTGCGGCCGTCGCCGAACCACTTCTGAAGTTCGTCCGGCGTCGGCGCTGCCAGGTTTTGCCACCCCTTCAGGAAGGGTCGTTTCTCGCCGTTTGGCAGGATGGGCGTAACGGCGATCTTGGCGGCCCGGTAGCCCAGGGCATAGTCCAGAACCGTCAGCCGGTCTTCGGTGCCGTTGATGCTGGTGGGAGGTGTCATAGGTCGGCCCTCCCGCCTTTGCCAATTGTCGCCGCTGAAGATACCATGTTCTATGTTCCCGATTCGTTTTTGGCGGAGGGACCGCGAATCCCTGCCGCCTTTTTTCAAACTCACGCCACGCCTCTTGGCGCTCCGCCTGCGAACGGTTAGCCAGCCAGACGGGGTCAGATGCCGATCCGGTCGAGTTCCTTGTCGGCGCGGGCCGCTGCGCTCTGACGTTTCGCCGGTGAGCGCGAAGCGGGGATGTCGCCCCGGGCGGCCTTCGGCGTCTGCCTCTCAATGAATCGTGCCAGGGCGGGGCCGGTCGTGATCCAACGGCCTGACAGCCTCGCGGCCTCCAGGTAAACCCGCTCGCCGTTTGGCCCCGCGGTGCCGTTCAGCACCCAGCGCAGCACACAGCCCAAAGTCGGCTTCTTGCCGCCGCGTGTCACCGGCAGCCGCTGGCCAGCCTCCACCAAACTCAACCCCTGCCCGGCCGCGATCTCTTCCGCCAGTGTGTCCGTGGTCGTCTCGTCGTTCATGGTGTCCCCCTCGTGCTCGATAGTTGTCCGCCGCTTGCCAGAGCCGACGAACATTCACGGATTATGGGGGCTACATGGGTGTGTTTCGGTGCCGTCCCTTGCTTGTTGGTGTCCGCCGCTCACCGCGGACGACGAGTTGTTGCGACCACTCGTGGGCACACCGATTTTCAGCCGCAAACGCATTCCGGCGGTTGGCACCGTCTTAAGGCCCCAACCGCCGGAATGCGTTTAGCTGATGTTATTTACGGAAATATGCGATCGTCCGCTGCGGAAGCAAAATCGGCGTCAGCCGATGTCCCGCATGATCTCCTGCGCCTTGTTCAAGTCCCGCTCTGCGTAGATTTGCGTCGTCTCAATCCGGGTGTGTCCGAGGACCGTTTTTGCAGCCTCGACGCCGAACTTCGCTCGGATCGCGGTCGCAGCCGTGTGTCGCAGCTGCAGGGGCGACCACGCTGGCACCTTGGCCTTTTGACAGGCCCGGACGATGGCGACGCGGAAGCTCCGTCGGTTGTAGCGCTCGGCGGGGACGCGGCGGGGCTGGGGCTTACGCTTCCGCTTCAGTTCCGAGGGCGTCCGCTTGGTTTTCCGCTGGGCGGCCCGCCGGCGGCGCAACTCTTCGACGTAAGCGCGAGGGCTGAAGAGGTACGCTTCCAGGTTCGTGGTCAGGAACGGCTTGACGATCTCCTGGGCCTGTGGCCCGAGATGGATGATGCGGTCCAGGCCGCGGTGCTTGTTCTTGTGGCTAGCCGGGCAGTAGGTCCAGACTGGCCCGGCCATGTTCAGGTCGGCGGCGCGCATGACCATGACCTCACCCGGCCGGCACCCGGTCAGCCGCTGCAGCCCCACCATGGCCCGTACTGGTTCGGGCAGGAACGGGAGGGTGGCGGTCACAACCTCGTCGGCGACGGGTTGGACAGGCGGGGCTTCCTTTGCCGAACAGCGGCCGCGCTGCAAGCCCGGCACGGTGCGCAGGGATTCAAAGACGGCGGACGGGATGTGTTGGTAACTGACGGCCCACTTGAACACGCGGCGGACGCGGTTGACGCGGGCGTTGACCACGCCGCGGGACAGGCCGGACTTGGCCAGGTCTTCTTGAATGGTGCGGAGTGCCAGGGGGCCGAACGCCGCCGCCTGGGAGTGACTGTAGAGGCGTCGGAGGGGCTTGAGCGCGTTGCGGATGTTCTCCAGCTCTAGGCCGGGGTTGCCCTGGTCATCGCGGTAGTAGCCTTCGGCCCAGTGCCAGTAGCTCACCATCAGTTCGGCCACGGTCGGGCCGTCGGCCGCCGGCGCGGCCAGACTGCGGCCGCTGCCGAGCCATTCGGCAATGAGCCGGTCGTACTCCGCGCGGCTTTCGGCAGAGCCGAAGGCGCCCAGATAGTGGTCTTTGCCGTCGATGCGCACGACGGCCCGGCCGCTGGCTTTGTGCAGGCAGTAGGAGGGGGTGCGGGGTGCTCGCTTGGACATGGTGCAAAGGCCCTTTTCCGTAATTACGGAGAAGGATTCCTTTCCGGGCTGCACCATTCACCGCGAATGGGTACGCTCAACCTGAGTCTGGTTGAGGATTTCTGTCTAGAGCGGGCGATGGGATTCGAACCCACGACGTCCAGCTTGGGAAGATGTATGCTTTTCGCATTTTTCCGTTTTTTCTGGCTTTTTTCTTCTCAAATTAAACGATTTTGTACCACTTTCTGCTATAATCGTTTAAGATGTCGTTTAATGGGGGCGATCTCGCCGCCATCCCGACAAGCGCGAGGAGACGATCATGCCACGACGCTACGAGCTAACTTGGGTGAAGTCCTTGAAGCGATGGAAAAAATGCTATCAGGGTAAGCAATACTACTTCGCCTTCGGGACCGGGAAAACAGACGATCAAGGATACATGCAGGCGTTGGAGGCGTGGAAAATCAAGAAAGCAGAACTGGACTGCGCACGCCAAGCCCAGAAACCCCACAAATCCGAATACGAGGCTGCGATCTTGGGCCGTCAAGACCTTGCCCGATGGAGCCGTGAAAACGGTGAAGAAGAACAAGCCGCTGTTTTTCAGCAAGAGGCGGACAGGCTACTTTCACGGTTCAACGCATCGGACGACCCGCCCGCATTAACGAGAGAAGAAGCCGAACCGTTGTCTACGATTTTTGCGAACACGCCGACGAGCCTGAAGGTGGTGCAAATCGAGTCTGGCTTCCCTATTCCACCGGATATGGAACCTCCAGAACACGAGGCTCTACGACAGATATGGCAAGACAGGCTGGCGCGGACTCGCAAAGCTCCCGCGCACAAGGCTATCGGCACGAACATCGACGAGTACATTCAAACCAAGAGCAACCTAGCCAAGAGCGGTCAGATAACGCACGGTTGGAGCCAGATCATTAAAGAGCGGCTTGAGCATTTTCGGGGATACACGGGTGCAACAACCTCGGTGGATGCCATCAACGGGAAGACGCTCAGCGGATACCATGCCTATCTGTTGCGAAAGCTCCACGAAAAACAAATATCTGCATCTTATGCTTCAGAGCTTCTGAGCATTGCTAAGCGATTCGTCAAGTGGCTCTGGCGGCACGAAGTCATCCAGACCTTGCCACGAAACTTCGACGACAAAGAACTGTCGATCAACGTGCCTATTAAGAAGATCGAGACCTTCACGGCAGATGAAATTCAGACATTCCTGACAAATGCCACGGAACGAACGCAACTATACATCCTCCTAATGCTCAATTGCGGGATGACCCAACAAGACATCTCTGATGTGGCTCAAGAGGAAGTCGATTGGACGATGGGAAGGATCATCAGGAAACGATCAAAAACCGGCGAAGTGGAGACAGTACCAACTGTCAACTACTTGCTGTGGGATCAGACGTTCGACCTTCTGAAGAAATCTCGTAGTAATGCAACGCAAGTTCTCATCAACGAAAACGGGAGTCCGTTGCGGTTTAGGCACGTGAAGGAAGATGGCAGGGGAATCAACTTGGACAACATCAAGTGCGCGTACGTTCGCCTCGTTACCAAGCTGGGCCTCAAAGACGCCAAGCCCCCGAAGTTCTTCAGAAAGACATCGGCAAGTGAGCTAGAAAAGCACGAGACTTATGGTCGCTTTTCACAATACTTCCTCGGTCATGCCCCGCGTTCTGTGGCTGAGAAGCATTACGCCAAGCCTTCGGACGAATTGTTTGATAAGGCAGTGATCTGGCTGGGCGAGCGTTACGGTCTAAAGACGCTCCGTACAGCGTTGAAATGATCCATGCGGTGTAAGAGGGGGACCGAGCCGCGAGTCGGCTCGATCCCCTTCGACGTTTCTCACGATGCCCACAGCAGCCGTTCGGCCTTCCTCAGCCGCTCGTGGGCGACGGCGACGTACTCGGCGTTGATCTCAAAGCCGAGCCAGCGCCGCCCGTTCAGCATCGCCATCTTGGGCGTGGTGCCTGCACCTGCGAACGGGTCGAGAACCACGTCATAGGGCCTGCTGAAACCGACGATCAGGTCGCGGGCCAGCGCCTCGGGCATCAACGCGGGGTGGGCGAACGCCTCCTTGTCCTTGGTCGTCGTGTTGAAGCCCGTGACGTACTCCCAGATCGTCGTTCGGCGACCATACAGGGGAAGCACTGCTGGGAGCTTGCCGCGCCGCATCGACCCATCCGAACGCCGTCGATGCCAGTTCGCCTTCAGGAGACCGGCGTGCTTGTTCAGTCGGTCCTTCAGGATTTTCACGGTCCTCGGCCTTCCCCTGCTCAGCACGAAGCAGTACGAGAAGGGGGCGAAGTAGCGTCTGTTGTTGGGCAGCATGTAGCAGCGTGACACGATTATCAGCACATCCCAGATCCCGAACCCTACCCGCTCGAAGTGGAGCGCCTGCTTGAAACTGGTCAAGGTGCGGCGTCCGTCTTCAATGGCATCCTGAACTTGCCAGCAGACAAGGCCCCCGTCCTTTGTGACCCGGTAAAGTTCATCAGCCACACGCTCGAAGTCCCACTCCGCGAAATCGCGCACGCGGTCGTAGGGCGGACTGGTTACGGTCAAGGGGATGCTGTTGCTCGGCAACTTCGACATGCCCTCGACGCAATCGCAGCAGGTGATGGTGTTCATTGTTCCTCCAAGAAGGAAGGGGGCCGAGCGCTGCTCGGCCCCCTTCAACGCCCTTTGCCTATCCGGTCACGCCGCCATCTTTTGCTCCAGCCCGGCCCGAACCTTTTGCAGCAGGAGGGCCGCATCGTCTACGCGCCGGTGGCGCTGTCGGTCGTGTCCAGAGACGGCAGGTCGCGGACGATGGAGAGCAGCAGCGCCACCACTGGAGCCAGCCGCTTCAGCAGGGAATCAGGCTCCCCCTCGGGCTCGGCGGGAACGACGCTGTAGGCGGGCGGCTGCGGGGACTTGCCTGCGGGGGCCGGTTCGGTCGGGGTGTCCTCGGCCTCAGCAGGGCTGGTCTTCTGCGGCGAATCGCCAGCCGGGGCCGGGCTCGTCGGCGCGTCGGCCTCGTCGGGGCTGGCCTTCTTCGGCACGATGCCGAGGTGGCGGTACGCCTCGGTCAGCCTCTTGCCCGTCACCTCTTCCTCGGGCAGCTTGCTGACGGCCTCGTAGCGGCTCAGGGTAGGCTGGCTTAGGAAGGGGAGCCATTCCTTCTGCCACGTCTCAATCTTCTTGCCCTCGGTCTTCGCCTTCTGCTTGGCGATGGTGTAGGCCCGCCCGAGCAGCCATGCGTCGTGGGCGGTGCGTTTGGCGATCCGCTGGGCGAACTGGCCGAGTTCGTCGAGGGTCCAGTCTTCGCAGGGGCTATCGGTCGGGAGGTTGGTCTTCATGGTCGTTCTCTTGTAGATGGTTCTTCTTGGCCGCTTCACCTTGAAGTCGGCCCTCTACCTTCTGGCGCGGCAAGTTTGCTGTGTAATGGTTCAGATGTACAGTATGCGACGAGATTGCAGCGATCCGACCCGACGATGTGAAAAGCAGCACAGCCCCGGTGGATGCTCATCGGGGGCGTCCTGCTCATGTAGAACAAGTGTTCAGATGCGCGATTTGATTCTCAGCCCGTCGATGTGCGGAGACGCTTTCTTTTGCGGCATCTTCTCTTCACGGTTGAGCGCATGGCCCATGCCCTCGACCACTCTCACGGCGATGTCCTCGTCAGACCAGTCGGCGAACTGGGCGACGAAGTTCTGAATGACGGCGAGCGCGGCACCGTGGTCAGCAGCGGGGGAATTCAGAGAGGCGAGGACCAAGGAGAGAACCTTCGCGGCCCGGTCTTCCTCGGCCTGCACCGCGTTGAGGCACTCCTCGTCGGCCCGCTTCTCTCGCTGCGCCACCGCCTCAAAGTAGGCGTGAGCGATGGCCTCGACGGTTGGGCCAGAAGGGAAGTGTTCTTGGAGGTGGACGAGAATGGCGTGTTCCATCTGCTCGTCGGTCAGGTCGTCGAGGTTGTCGCCGATGGGGTACGAGATGATCGAGCGGAAGTCGCCACGGAGGCCGAGGACCAGTTCCATCGAGCGCTTGTATTGCGGGTGTTCTTCGAGGGCGCGGAGGAAGATGCGCGTCCACCGAGCGGTAAGCGTCTCTTGCACCGGCTTGTTCAGGAGCGATGTGGCAAGGTCGTCGGCAAGCTGGTCGTCGGTGAAGTTGGGGTGCGCGGCGGCGAGATCGACGATCCGCTCAACGACCTCGGTGATCGAGGCTTGCAGGAGTGGGAGAAGGTCGCGGTGCTTGGTCAGCAACTTGCCCAGAACACGGGAAATAATGCGCTCGGCCTGTTTTTTCTGCCGCTGGCGCAGCCGCGCCACGCCGATGAGGTTGGCGTCCACCACGATGCCGCGAGCGGCTAGAAGGCGCTCAATGGCCTTCGGCTTGAGGGCGGGAAAGCGGCTCAGGAGGTCGCGGATCAGTTCACTGCGGCTCATGCGGTCGAGGATACGCGAGGGCAACGCCGGATGCAAGAAACAGCGATGGTGAATTATTCAGCGTGAATGAAATCGAGTTTCTGAGATGCTATGCAGGCTAGGAGTTATCTTCTCTCCGGTCGGAGTCGGCGGCACGCCTCTTGATCAGTTCGTCGTATACGTCGATCAGTCGGCGAAACGCCTCAGCTTCCGAGGAGTCGAGGATCGAGGCGAGCTTGTTCGCGTAAGGGCCAGTGAGGATAGGCACATGCGTATCCTCCAAGCCCAATGCTCGGTTCAACCACGCGAGTTGTTCGCGCCGGATCGGCTCTTCCTCTAGTCGCCTTTCCCGTTCGGTCAGCAGCCGCGTGCGAAATGTCTGCACGAATTTGCTGTCCTTCGGGAAGACGAGCCGCCGCACGAGGTCGTTACGCCATAGATCCTCGACGCTCGGCAGACAGAAGAAATCGGCGATCTTCGTGAGGCTCTTCAAGTTCCGGTCGTCGGTGCGGCTGACTCCAGCGGTGATGAGCCGCCTCAGAAGCCGGTAGGAGACGCGCATCTCACGGGCAGCATCTACCCGGCTCAATCCGACAAGGCTGACGAGTTGGTCGAGGTTGTCGGCGAACCGCCGTTTCCACTCCTCGGGCGTGAGCCGTGCCCCAAAGTCAGGATCAACCTCCCGATCAGTGGTCGGCTTCCGTGTGGGGGCTGGTTCCGGTCTGTCGTTCTCTGAAACCACCCGTCTTTTGAGCTTTTTCTTTGCCGGATCAACGGGTTCGCTCGGCTGCTCACTGGACTCCCGTGCGTTCCTTTGCAAGTTCATGGCTGTTCTCCTTTCGACCATAAAGCGTAGCGTAGGAGACTGGCGCAATCAATGTCAATGATGACTATGGACATCGGTTGTCACACCTGCTACTCTAGTCGTGGAGCGGTCGCGGCTGCGCATCACTTTTTGGCGGAAACATACCCGCCTGCTTGCGGGAAGCGAGCCCCGCAAGTTCAAGGAGAAATCTTATGAACTGGCCCTCCAATCCGATCTCTCAGATGCTTCAGCAGGACTCGCGCGTGTTGCGGGCGGCGCGGGTCTGTGCTGTGCGCCGCCCACGCGCCGACCTCGTGGTGACAATCTGCGTGGAGGAAAGCACTTGTGTCTGCCGCCGCCTTCACGCGCCAGAGTGGGAATGCCCTCGTGACATTGAGGAGTGGTGCGAACCGCTTGGCTGGACACTCGGGTCGTCATGGCTAACGCGGGAGTTTTGGGCCGCGACTCGCACGCCCAACGTCGTGACGCTGCTCGATTTCGGCTTCGACGCCTACTTTCCATGCCTCGACGCGGGCGATGAGTGTCCTGACCTTCTCGCTGAAGCCGTGGCTGGGGGCTACTGGAAGTGGACGTTCCAGCCGCGCTGGCCTGTCCATGACCGTGCCATCACGGACATGCCAGATGACACGCTGGATGGCGACGGGGGCCGCGAGAGGCCCTTTCCCGGCTGGCGACCGACGTACTGGACAGATGTGGCAAAGCGGTTCGAGACGCTCGCCCCGGTTGAACCTTGGAACTACATCGCCACCCTCTACTCCTACTGCGCCCTGCAAGTCGAACAGGGCAGTCCGTTAGCCCATTGAGAGCTTGAAAGGGCTCGTACACGGTTCGAGATGCGATGTCCTGCATCATGTCGCCCCGACCGTGTTGGGGGACTGTGGAAGAGGCGCTTCATTGGCACATGGAAGAGGAAGGCCCTGACCTTCGCCTTTAGCTATCAACTTCTGCCCGTTGGTGTCGAGGTACGGTCGGTGACGTTCATAAGGTCGCGGCACTGGCAAACGAAGGCTGATAACGAAATGGAGAGGGGCGGGTGGATCGACACCACAACAGCCTCTCGCCATCCTCATCGGCTTTATGAGCAGGCCATCCGTTAGAAAAGCCCGTCGCCTCAGAATCCATAGCCGATTTTGGGGTTCCACAGTGCTGCGCTGGATGGGCGCTGGGGTTATTCGGAGGGGCTGGTCGGGTTCGTGTTTGATGCAAGCGACATGCACCGGGCCGAGCGCCATGCACTTGCTGTCGGTCAGCCTTTGAGTCAGGCATTTTGAGCCACAAAAGCGAGGAGTTCGTCATCGTAAAAATGAGCGGTCTCCGTCGCCTTGTTGAACATGCCGGTCGGGACGTACCGGGGCTGTAGCACCTGTTCAAACTGGCGCTCTGTCGTAATCTCGTGGTCCTCTTGGAAGCCGATGACCGTCATGGAGGTGCTCGGCATCGCCCTTTCTGGGGGCCGAAGGCCGCTAATACTACAGCGCTACGGTGGGCGATCACGTTGTCTTTGAGTTCTGGGTTGTTTTCTTCGTCGCCGGCGTCTGGATCGTGCCGCCGGCCTGGCGGACTCGGCTGGCAGGCCACAACCCCGCCGCTGCCGGGATTCGCGTGCCGCCTGATTACGCCGCTGGTGGTAACCGATGACTGTGGACGTGTACTGCAACTGGGTCGTCTGTCGCAGCGTCGCCAGCCACGCCGCGCACACGCAGTTCAACGCCCGGCACACCTGCTCCGGCGTCACCTCCGGGTTTTTCCCCCCGCAGCCGTTCCGCCTGGCCGGCCACGAAACGCCAGCATCACCAAGCACAGCATCAGGTGCCGCATCATCCCCGTGTAGTTGCGCCCCTCGATAGTGCCCGAAGCCGATCTCGCTTTTGGCTCACGCGGAATCCGTGTTCCACGTTCCAACGCATGAAGGCGATCCGCAACAGCGCTCCAACGGCGTGGCCGCCGCCGCCCCGTCGGAGACGAAGTACTTGTCCTCGCGCCGTCGCGCGTCGTTCCGCGCCACGATCAGCCAGTAGGTGCGGGCCGTCGGCTCTCCCCGTCCCGCGATCAGGCACACCTGCGCCGTCCTTGACCTCCCACACGTGCTCCCCCAGCGTTTGCCGGTTCAACGGTCACTCGTCCGCCACGGCCTGGTCCCGGAAGGCCGGGCTGTGCCGCACCAGGTCATCGGCCCGCTTGCCCGTCCAGCCCTTGCGGGGCTTTTGCCCTTGGGCGGCGTCGTGAAGCAGCGGAACGACTTGGGCACTTCGCCGACGTAACGCAGTTCGGCCAAGTCGTCCAGGTTCGGCCAGGAACCCCGTGCTTGGCAGCCGTAGCCCTCGTCGAAGGTCAGCCAGTCCAGGGCGAGGCCGTTGGCCCATCGCCCGGCAGCATCTGCTGCAGACCCAGCCGCCACTTGGGGCTGGTAGGCCACGTCGTCGGGGATGCCGGCCGCCCGGCAACGCGGTCGCGGTCCTCGGACCCAGGACTGGGGCAGGAACAGGTCGGCGTCGAGCAGGGTCTTGTAGCGGCCCCGGGCGACGCCGAGGTGGACGGTGACGATGCAGTTCTCGACTGCTTGCCGACCGCTCGCCGCACCACTGCCGCTGCACGCCGGGGGTCTTCGGTGCCCTTCTTGACGCACGGAGGTCTCGTCGAGCAGGCCGACGGTGCCCAGGTCGTCGGCCGGCACGGACGCCAGACCCTGGGCCACGTGGTCGGTGCAGGCGGTCGCGCAGGGCGCGTCGGTCCCAGACGTGATCCTTGAGGAACTCCTGGAGGGTGCGGACGGCGGTGCCCGCGTCCAGGGCAATGGGTTCGGCGCTCTTGCGGGGCAGATCGGAGAGCAGGCCGCGGCAGTAGACGTTGAGCAGGTCGAAGGTCTGGGTGTACTCACAGCAGAAGAGGAACTGCCGCAGGTAAGCGGTGAAAGCCGGACCCAGCGCTTCGATCTGCTCAGGCTGTCATGACAACCTCCCGGTCTTGCCGGAGGTGGTGTACAGAATACAAGATCAGTGGCCAGTCAACCGTAGCGCTGTAGTACTGATCGCGCCTTCTTGTCCAGATAATAGTTAAGTGGGGGTTGGGGGTGCATCCCCTGAAGGAACTCTTCAAGAGGAACAGGTTCGTTGATAGATGGTTGCCGCTTCGTTTTGTACCAGACGTGTAAATCATGGAACCTGTCAGTCGGTCGCCACTTCATCGCCTGACCGTTGCCGTTGCCGAAATGCCACTTGCGGTCGAAGACATCAATGACACCGATCTCATCCAGCCAGTTGCGGGCGATGGCCCACTTTCGGTCGTCCCAGTCCACGTCAATCAGGTGCGCTCGACGGCTCGACTCCCAAAGGGCACGCGCCCCTGTCTGGGGCAACGACTGGTCAGGATTCGGGTGGTCAAAGCAGAACTCCACGATGGACAGCATCACGGACACGAACCGCCAGTCCACCGTTGTTCGACTTCGCTGTTCGTGGATCACGCCGTACTCGTCCACATACCGACGCACCTTCTCGCGGAGGGTGCCGACGTGAGTACGAGCCCAACTGTCGAACTTTCCGAAATGGATCTTGTACTTCGCGCTTCCGCACTTGGCGGGGTCAAACGTCTTGGCGATGTGCTTCAGAATCCACCGGACTCGGCCCCGGCGTCTGGCCTCGTTGTCGGCCCAGTCGCCCGAATAGAGCCGGTTCTCCTTGATGAAAGCCAGAGCCTCCCTCTCGGTGGGGACGTGGCGCAGCCTCCGGGCCATTTCGAGAAGTGCCCGTAATTGACGTGTCAGTGCATTCGGCTCCTCGTTGTAGTCGCCGAGCGCCATCGGCACCTTCACGGCCTCCCGCTTGGTGATTGGTTCCTCGGTCTTCAAGACAGGCACCTCACTGACTTTTGCCACGGGCCGGTCGGGGAGGTTTGCGCACGCAGTCTTGAGGACGCGATGAAGGGTGTCCTCGTCGTAACATGACCGAGCCCGGATGGCGTCGAGGAAGGCGACCGTCGAATACGTCTCAAACAAGACCATCTTGTCGTCCAGTTTCTTCTTGCGAGGGCACTTCCCCAAGACGCCAGACGATACGATGGTTTTCTTGTCTGTCCGCATGGGCAGGCCGACTTGCACGCAGTTGTAGGGGAAGACCTCAGGGTCGCCAAAGCCATGTTCAACAAGGAAGTCGTGAATGCGCCGCCCGAGATCGAGGGCCGTTTCAATGGGGATGGGCTTGCCGGTGAATCCGAAGAGTTTTGCCGAGCCATTCTTGTCGTTGACTTCCGCTACAGGCCAGTAGAGTTCGGGGAAGTGCCGTTTCAGGAGACGCCCCGCGTTAAGGACGCGAAGAGTGTGATCACGGGCAAGTACGCTGCCGTCGTGGCGGTCGAAATCGGCGGACACGAAGAGAACGTCCTTGGCGTTGAGTGCCACGATGCCGCGATGGTTGCCTTTCAGGTGGTCCCAGACCGGATTCCACCATTTGCGCTGGTCCTGTTCAGTTGGAATAGTCCAGAAGCGCCAGCCATCTTTGCCTTCCTTTTGCCATGTGCCATCTGGCATGAGAAGTTTATCGGCAACTCTCCACCCAAGGAACTTCGCGCCTGCACCGCCATAGATTAGCCTGTGGAGGATCTCTGTCGCTCGAATCTCGGGATTCTGAGTTTTTCGGTTGCGCTTTCGAGTTGTGAAGTGTATAATACTCATAGTAGTCAGCACTACTATAATAGTGTAAGCCGCCAATTTTCTCAACAGAAAATTGACGGCTGCACTTGTTTACACAGGACTGCGATGCGCTCGGGCTCCGCATTCTCGTGTTGGAAACCAACAGGTTTCATCTTCAACTAATAGAAGTTCCAGTCGCAGAAGAGCACATCATCTGCGATGTAGGAGAAGAGTCGATCTAAAATGGCGAAGGAGAATGTTTACACCTGAAAGTGATCTTTTTGGAAAAGTGGCAGGATCTCACTTTGGGCGACAATACACCGGATTATCCATGCGAAGTGATGAGGCTTTTTTGCTTGACTCATTTCTTTTTTCTCGATAAGATCGTGATATATTGAATGCTGTAGGTTTCGGTCCTGCCTATGAAGCTTTCTTATGAACTGGACGCCAACAACCCTTGCGGCTGATTAGGCGAGTGCTGGGCGATCATGCCCCAATCACATCTCCAGACCCCTCTATGTAAGCTCGTATCCGTTCGTGGCGCACATGAAGCTCCAAGTATTTGCTCTGAGCTTCCGCATGTCACGATTGCTCGCCGGTTGTCCTGCCTCGCCGCAACTGTTGCGGATGGAATGGACTATTAGCGATAGCCACTACGCCGCGGTTAAGGTCGCCCCCGCTTTCAGCGGCTATGACCGGATGCGGGGCTAAAAGTCAGCCCACGATGGGCTCAACATTTTTTTCCTGACCGTCACGGATTGTGGGGCGAATGATTTCCGCGGCGGTATCCACCCAGGGAAGCGGATACCAAGAGGTTTTGGAGCCAGTCGTCGTGATACCGGTGCTGGTTGATCCGCTCCGCCGGGCTGCGCCAGCCGCCGTGGGCCCGCGCCGTCGCGGGGTGCCACGGCCGGAAGTTGTGCAACAGCGCCCACCCCCGACAGTGCAGGGCACAGGCCGCGGCGCTGCCGTGCAGGTGCTGCGCGTCCTCGAAGTAGCGGCTCATGGACCGCATCAGCCGGTCCAGCATGGTGCTGGTCCGGTGGCCGCCCGGGTGCCGGTACGCCACGCCATACTCCCGCGCCCGGCCGCACAACTTCTCGACCTGTTCCAGCAACCAGGCGGTCAGGGGTTGGACCCGCGCCCACTGCCCCAACCGCCGCAGCCGTTGCGCGAAACTCCGGCGGTCCGGGGCGCGGAACGCCTCCCACACCTTCCGGGACAGTTCCGCGAACGCCGCGCTGAGTTTGCCCCGGCTGCGGAGGTTGAGCCAGCCGTGCAAGAAGCAGCGCAACAACACCACCAGCGGGAACAAAGTCCGCCACGCCTGGTGGGTGGCCGCCCAGCCATCCACACTCACCGTCTGGGGTCGGTAGTCGGGCTGCACGTCGTGCGCCTCCTCCTGGAAGGTCGTGTAGGCGGCTTGCAAGTCCTCGGCGCCGGCCGTCTGGGCCAGGGCCGCCCCCAGGCAACAGCCCTCCCCGACCGTGGTGGCGATGTAGTTCTTCAGGCCGGCGCGGCTCTGGTGGTGCTCGTCGGCGAGCAGGTGCTCGGGCAGGGGGGCGCGGCGGAGGGTGGTGCCGACGATGCTGTGGCGCCCCAGGCCGACCGCCAGGCGATACCAGTACATGGCGTCCCTGCCGAAGACGCGGGCCAGGGCCCAGAAGGGCACGCCGAAGGCCCGCAGGAACAAGGGCGCCTGCACCTGGTCGGCCGAACCGGTCTGGTACGGCAGGGCGAAACTGGGGCGGACGGAGAAGGCCTGGCCGGTGGCCCGCAGGCGGAGGCGGCGCAGCGCAGGCCGGTCTTGGCGGAGCGGCGGCTGTCCTTGAGGCGGTAGCCCAGAGCGAAGTCTTGGGGGAACAACTCCGGCCAGGAGCGGAAGGCTTGATCGAGCCAGCCGCGAAACCGCCTTGGGTCCTCGACGAGGTCTTGGTAGGCGTCTGTGCCGATGGGCAAACAAATGGTAGAACAAGAGCGGGCCAAGGGTCACCTCCGCGTCGTGCGGGTTTACAGCAAAGGTGATTCTTGGCCCGTTTCATGCGCTTGTCCCCTGGACGCTTGTTTACAACTCCAGGCCGCCCCTCAATCCGTGACGGTCAGTTTTTTTTCAAGGAGGAAGTGTCATGAAGACAGAGAAAACCACACGCAGCTTTATCGAGGTCTACATCGCCGACATCGTGTCGGGGGTCGAGAACCTGCGGGACGCAGTACCTCGTCTCAGCAACCAAGGCTTCGGCATCTTCGAGGCCACAGATAAGCAACCGGACTCGCTGGCGTCCTTGGCGCTTTCCGAGGACAGCCTGCAACAGAAACGGTACGTGAAACTGATCGAGGAGCACGAACCTGACATCGAGTCATTGGCCGCGAACATGGCGACGATGGGCCTCCTCGAACCGATCTGCGTCCGCGCTGCCGAAGAGAAGGGCAAGTACGATCTGATCTTCGGGTGCCGCCGCTGTCTGGCGTGGCTCTATAACTTCGCCAAAAGTGCGGGCAAGATCCCGGCGCGGCTCACCGCCGAGGTCGTGGAGGCCGATGGAAAGCTCTCTCTCTTGTCGTCGCTGTCCGAGAACATGCGCGTGGACCCGTCGCCCATTGATGAAGCCAAGAGCTTCAAGAAGCTCGAAAAGGCGTTCGGGATGAAGGCGTCAGAGATCGCCGCTGTGACGGGAAAAGACCCGAAGGTCGTGCGAGAACGCCTGAAACTGCTCAAGCTGCCGCTGGATGTGCAAGAGAAAGTGCATCTCGGAAAACTGGCACAGCACAAGGCGCTTGCTCAATATGAGGGCGACAAGGGCAACGCTACGGCCTCGTCGGCAGATCCTCGGCGAATCCCTCAAATCAAGGTGATCGAGAAGCTGTACGAAGCCCAACACGACCAGCTTCCTCCTGACTACGAGCCACTCATCACGGAGGATGTGCGGCGGCTGTTCGCCCACTGGTTGAAGGTCAGCTACAAGCCGCAGGCTGAAGCGCAGAAGCCGCCCGCACCAGACGAAAATGCCCAGACGCAACCTGCATGACATCGACAATAGCTCGCTACACCGGCCACTGTCTCCTGATAGTGGCCGGTGTAGCGAGCAACCACAGCGAACGGCATCGAGAATGGTGAAACCGCCTTTTGAGGAGGTAGATCAATGAACCGCTATGTGTCAAAAAAGTCTGCGCGGCGTCTCGGTGCGGAACTGCCTGCTTCACCCGCCCGTTTGGTCAAGACGGCTGACAACCGTGAACGCGGGTTTTACCTGTTGGACAGTCTTTGCCCAACAAGGTCAGTGAACGTCGAAGTTCTCACTGACGAGCAAATTGACGAACTGGCCGAGCGCGAGCAGCAAGAAAGGCTGCGGCGCGCCGTAGCTGAAGCAAAGCGGCGCGAAGAGCACGAACGCTGGTGTGCAGAGGCTCTAGTCCGCGAGGCCGAGCACAAGCGTCAGGTCACTTTACGGCGTAAGCAGACAATCGCGGAGCGGCGGACCCAGACAGATCCCGGTTGCCCCTATAGGTCGCTGAACGCCGCCTACGCGGACGGCTGGATCAAAAGGACGGACGGCAGCATTATGGAGGGCAGGAAATGCTGTTGAAGGGGCACCGACTTATTCGAGGGGCTCGCGTGGCGGTTTCCAAGACAGAGTGGAAGAGAAGAGGGTATGAGATCAAGGCAGGTGAGCAACCGCACGGATGGCTGTGTCACAACATGGGCTGCATGGTGACGTATGCGGTTTACCGCGACGACCAAGTTGAGCAATTGGTCCCCCGACCACGGACACGGAGACGGACACGACGAAAAGCGGTGCGGGAGGTCATCCCCGAGATCAGATGGCAAGAAGTTGGCTTCTGACGGTATCCGCGAGGCCACTGCCCGAAGCAGATCAACAACGAAGAAAAGGAGTTCAACATGACCGTAAGAGAAACTTGTCCAGATTGCGGCGTGGGCGTCGGCGAGCCGCACGTCAACGCCTGCGATGTCGAACCCTGCTCCGTCTGCGGCGGACAGCAGTGCAGTTGCGAGTGCAAGGGCCACGACCCGACCAAATCGGTTTGGACCGGAGCTTGGCCGTTCAAGTGCAAGAACAACGACCAGAAGTCACCGCACCCAATCACGAGCGATGGCTTCGTGATCTACGGCCTTGAAGAAGCACTTCGAAGACAGCAGGGAGCGCCTCAAAGGAAGCAGGAGCCCCCTCCGCGAGAGTATCCTGACCACCTCCTTGAACGGAATGCGCGCTGTGCCTTCAGAACGGGCTTCATCGAGCCAGTCTTCAGTGGCGGACAAATGACGGGAGACTTCCGTGCGTGCCGCCGATGCCCTGATGGGGCATACGAGATGGGCCAGTTCACAAGCCGAGAGGAGGCCCTTGGTTGGGCGAAACGATACGAGAAACGCTGACAACAACATCACTTCACGAAAGGTAAGGAAGCCACATGACCACTACGCGACCCAAGGAATACGTCTACAAGTCTACCTTGCGAGACGTTTACGGACTTACACCGTCAATGATCGACGAACTGGACCCGCCCGACAAGATCGTTGACAACCCGCTTTACACTAATGCGCCAAGCGCCAGTTTATATCTGATTGTGCGGGTCGAATCGTGGATCGACGCCAATCAGGAACGAGTCGAGAAGGCACGGGCGAGTCGAGCCAAGAGATCGGAAGCGGCCAAGAAGTTTCACGACAAGCTGCGCGCCCAGAAACGCGATCTTGCTTTTGAATGGGTTGGCAGTGTGCAGATCACCTTGGAACCGCTGCCCGACGATTTGATCGAACGAGCGAATGCTCGTTACCCGCTGCGAGCGGTTGTTGACGTTGAAACTGAAAAGGGGCTGCGCACGTTCGTGCGGCATCGGCTCAGCAACTATGAATCCCTTCTGGCACTCCTTCGTGGGTACGAACCTTGGCTGTCGGAAGAACTGTATCTGAAACTTCGAAGTCGTGTTGACGCGATTGTTGATCAGGCAGTGATGCAATGGCAGCGCCGCACGACCGAAAACAGCGGGGTCAAGAACGACGGCCTTGCCCATGAGCCTCGTGAGACACGGCAAATGAGCGCAATGACGGTGTGACGCTGGGTCCATCCACGTACTACGCCAGCGGGCTTCTCGCATTCGGCTTCTTCGCCATGACTCACTCCACCTCAGCAAAGGTGCCTCGATCCGCTGGGATTTACGGGATTAGGCCCTTCTTGAAGGCCATTTCCTGCACCTCCCGTGTTGCGCGTCGGCTGTCAAGCATGAAGCCGTTCACGCTCAAGGTCCAGATGATCGAATAACTGTCGATCTGACTCGGCAAGAGCCAATGCCAATCGAATTGGCGGATCTTGAGCATCTTGCGGATCAGCGCCGACTTGCCTTGTCCCGTGCTCTCGGCGACCTCGAACGCCTTGTCGATGGCGGTCAACTTCATGTGCGGAGATCTGCCGCTGTCGTCGAGGAAGTTCGCCCAGCCGATTGTGCGAACTATGCCGCAGGCCCACGTGTTCGGCTTGCCGCTCACCAGAGGCGAGGGGCGCTTACGAGCGAGTTTCTCGGTGAGCTTGCGGCAGAGGACCGCATACTCGTCGTTCAGGTGCTCGCGGCAGAAGCCTTGCACGAGACGGTCAATGACCTCGAAGACGGGCTGGACCTCTTCGGGGATCGCGGTGCCACCGCTCTTGCGTTTCGCCATCGCTCGCCTTCGTCAGATTGTGACATCACCAGAATGCGAGAATCCCGCCTACGACGGTTCTCCGGTGTGGTGCTGATGTCATTTCCTCCCAAATTCAGCAAATGACTAAGTTGGGGGTTGCGATACCAGCAGTCGCCTCTTAATCACCCTCCCGATGAACCGCCAGTAGACATCGGGAGCGGGTTCGTGGTCATCGGGGCACACGGGCGGAAGGTCTTTACCGGCCATAAATCTGCCTTGGATGAGGCCGATGGGGGTCTTGTCGTAAGCGTCGTTGTGGAGAAGTGGGACGAAAGACCGGAGGATCGCCACGATCCGATCCACATCCCCGTTGGGTGCCATCTGGACAACGGCGTGGCGCAAGTAGCTGGTGACGCCGTGCCCGTCCGGGTCTTCGTCGGTGCAGAAGCGGAAGAATAGCCCAACCTGCGTATTCTTGTTGACCGGCAACTTCAAGGTGCATCCCGGTGCCTCGGTGCATCGACGGAGAAACTCAGCCCCGTAGCTGTTCAGGTGACCCTCGGTGAACTCATCCTTTCCCGTCAGCAGGTAGGTACACAGCGCGTAAATGGACGAGTGCTTGAACACGAGCCAGAGGGTCTGCTCTGGGGCGAATTCGGCCAGCAAGGCTGGAATATCCTGCCCTAGCCGCAATTGTCCCCCAGTGGGCTTACGGAGCACGTTGATGCGGCGAGGCGTCTCATCCTTCAGGATCTCCTTCGCTTGATCGAGCACCTTCAGGGTATTGTCCACGTCGCCTTCCTCGTAGAAGGCCATAACCGCCGAGAGAAGTGGGGTCGCCACCAGATTCGGGAAAACCCCGTGCCGGGGGTCCAGCGCCACCAGTTCGGAGAGGCTACCGCTTGGGAACGGGGTGTTGTGCTTGCTCTTGTCTTCTGGAAGGGCTTTCCCGACGAAATACAGGTCTTTCATCCCAGCACCTTTCACATGCTTGTCATCGGCTCTTCCTCATCGCCGCTGTCGCCTTCTTCGGGTCAAACGCCTCGGGATCGAACGGCCCGCGCCACGCCAGCAGTTCATCGTGCTGCTCGTGCTCGGGGTCGGCAAGGGCGGCAAGGTAGTCCACGTATCCCCATGGTCCACCAACATCCTCGGGCGGACAGGCGCGCCCGCCTTCGACGCACCGTGGATACTTCTGGCCCTGCTCAGGCGTCGGGTGGCCCTCGAAGACGATCTCGTGCCGCCAGCCGTCGCCGAAGTCGTACTCGTACACCCACCGGGTCTTCTTCTTCGACTTTGGCAGCAGATCGCTCAGCACCACCTTGGTCTCGTCCTCCATCTCCAGTTCGAGGTTCATGTCGGCGGGCTCGGGCGGGCCGTAGCGTACCCCCTCGATCTCGAACTGGTGCAAGTGGTAGTTCTCCCACCCGAAAGCCGCTTGGATGTAGAGGTGAAGCACGTCGAGGCTGCAATCCGGCACCAGAATCCGCCGCCAGATCGCGGGCTTGATGTCGAGCAGGGTGATCTTGAACTGGAACAGCAGGCCCGAGTTCTGGAAGGGGCGTCGGGTGGTGGCACGGGTCACGGCCAGCGATGCGCCGTCCTCAACGGCCTCGAACAGATGGGTGACTTTGCGCAAGACGGCGATGAGCCGCTTCTTGTCCGCGCCGACAGCGTACAAGGCGGCTTGACCGATCTCGTCGTTGAGAGCGTCGAGATCCTTGCGGGTGACGAGGACGGTCTGCGTCCCTTCACCGGCCTGCTCGATTTTCTGCTTGATCGACCGCTTCAGGCGGGTGGAGTGGATGAGTGACTCCCGCTGCGGTTGGGTCAGCTTGAAGGGATAGCTGGCAGCAGAGGTGTGTTTCTTCGCCATTCCTACCCCACTCCTTTCACTTCGACCACTTCGGTCGCCACTCACGGGGTCATCAATCCATTTGTGTCGGGACAATTGCGTTCAGAATCCCCTCGTCGTCCTTGGCCTGCATGAACGCGATGGTCCCCATCGGAGGTCGCTTACTCAGCAGCCGATAGCCTTGCGGTGGCGAATACTGGATGACACCCGACTTCACCCCCTTGCTCTTCGTAGAGCACTTGGCTCTGATCGCCTGCTCGATGTGCTCCTTCAGCGCAGCCCCTTCGAGCAATTCGCTCTTCTCGGCCACCCCGCATACGGCACAAAGGATGGCATCGAACTCGTCGTGTGACAGCACCTCGGATGCCGGGGCTGTCCATCCGAGACCGTTCAAGATTCCGGCCAGTTGGTGATTCATTTTCGACTGGGCAGGGATCTTGTCAGGACGCCCCTGCCACGTTCCGTCTTCCCCGCAGGAAGCCGCTCCCTTGTATTTCTTATTCGGTAGGCTCATCAGTTTGAGGGAAGCAGCCGGATAGGTTTCAAACAGGGTTGCGGCAAGTGCATTCTTCAGTTCGGCGGGCAGTGAGCGCCGCAGGTGTAGGAAGCGGGCGACGTATGACCCGATCCGTTGGGCGAGCGGCGGCATGGCGTTGAAGGCGTAGTCCACGGGTCGTTTGGTCAATTCCCATACGAAGTGAGGCTTTCGCGGGGTCGGCAAGTCTTGCAGGTCTATTGGCACATCCACCACCAAGCGATGATGGCGAAGGCAAGCGGCGAGCAGGGCCGATTCCGCCTTGATTACATTTGAGAGCACCCGCTTTCCGGCGACCTTCCGCCCAAAACACTGATTTCGGAAGACAGTGATGCGGAGCGTGCCGGAATCGAGCCGATCCGCTCGGGCGAGCGCCGAGCCGTCTGTGGAGTACCCGGCAAGGTCGAGGCCAAGCGCCGTCTTCAGCACCCGTTCTGGTTGCGATGTACCCGTCATGGCACATGGGGTGTCCTGAAACTCGCGCTCGGGATCGTTGGGCTTCCCCGGCATCATAATGCTCCCTCACGGTGCGGACAGCACTCCCGTCTGGATCATGCGGTTGAAGTGCCTTTCGACCTGCTCGGGGAGGCCCCCGCCTTTGACCAGCAGACCAAGCTCCATGTTCAGCGTGAAGGCGTACTCCGTCAAGTTGGCGCTCGACAGGAACAGCCAGCGGCCATCGGCCACGGCGCACTTGACGTGCAGGATGCCCGCCTTGCCGCTCTCGCCCCGCGCCCGCTGCTCCAGCGGCCAGAGGTATACGCCGCACCGGCTGGCGACGGACGGGCCGAGTGCCGCGAGTGTGCTGTAGGCGTTCTGACCCTCGATTCGGTCGGGGCTTTCCACGACGATGTTGATTGCAACACCTCGGTTCGCGGCCTGCACCAAGGCATCACAGACGCGAGGGATGTTGTAGACGGCGTAGCTGACGACCAACAGCCGTGCTGTCGCTGATTCGATGACCTGAAGTATGGCTTGTTCCGTGCGCCGCACCGGCACTACGCCAACATCAGGGCCGGTCCAGACCAGTTCGACCGATTGGTGTTCGCTGTGCGCCTTTGCCATCGAAGAAGCGGTCAAGAGGGCGGTGGCGACCGCTTGGGCCGACACGTCGGCTGCATGTTCCCTCCATCCGTCGAGGAAGGCGACGACGAGGCTACGGTAGTGAGCATGGGCAAGGTCGCGCACCGCACTGGCGCGGCACGTCGCCCAGTCCCCCACAGCGACCGGGACGAGGGCCTCGGCGACCGCTTCCGCCACGGACCACGGCAACTTCTTGACCAGTAACGTCGCTTGATCGGAGACGAAGCGAAAGCCGCTGCTAAACGTCATGGCGAGTCCCCTTTACCCGGCAAAAAGGGACTCGGCGCGCCCCACGAGGTTACGACCAGCAGGTCGCGGGCTCGGGTTGCCGCGACAAAGAGCAAAGAGCGTTCGCGGTCCACATGCTCGGCCCATGCAGCGGCGTCACTCTCGGCAGCGGGCACGCGCAAGGGCAGGACCGAGGCGTTGGCCCCTGCGAGGATCATGACGGGGAATTCGAGCCCCTTGACGCGGTGCATTGTCGCCAGACGGACGCCTTGGCCTTCGCGGGTTTTTTCTAAGCAGCGCATCTGATCCCCAGATCGCTCAAGATCGGCTGGTAGTCTTCCTTCAGCATCTTGTTCGTGCGGGCGACGAGACAGACCTCCTCTGGATGCCGGTCGCCGATGAGTTCTTTGATCCGCTGGCCGAGGAATTGTCGCTCGTCATTTTTCGAGCCAAAGAGGCGCACTTCGGGGACAGGTCCAGACAACAGCGACTTGTACCCCTGTTCCTCGTCGCGCTCGCCGTCGAGGTCGTCGGTTTCGACGCCTTTGAGCATTGCCATCGCCCACGCCCTGATCTCTTCGGTGGTCCGGTAGTTGATCCTCAACTTGCTGGACCGCCCCTGCACGTTGATGCCGCAGCCTCGAAGTGTCACTTTCTGGCCGTAGATGCGCTGGTGCGCATCTCCCACGATGAACAGGTCATTCGCGCCGGGAGCAGCGATGGCTCGGATCAGTTTCCACTCATCGGCGTGGAAATCCTGCGCCTCGTCCACGATGACGGCCCGGTAAGGGAGGCGGGGCTTCTTCTCTTCAAGAAAACGGTGTGTTTGCTGAATGACGCTTTTCCACTCGGTCTTGCCAAGGTTGCGTAGGCCCAGACGGAACTTCTCGAACACCTTCCAGACACGGCTGCGATGAGGGCGGCTGAGCGTCTGGCCTCGCCCAATGCGAGGCACTTTCAGGTAGTCGGCTTCCGCCTCGATGTCGTTGGCCTGCACCACCCGTTCCCATTCTTGCCGCAGAAATCCGATGTCATAGCCGAGGTCTTCCGCTGCGAGCAGGGCGTCCTCCCAGCAGCGGTCGAGGTCGTCTGGGCTGGCAATGTCGAACGCGAGTCCTTGGTCCTTCATGAAACGAATGGCCCAAGCATGTAGATGCAGGATCTCGATCTTCTTCCTCTGGTCGCCGCACAGACTGTCGAGGTTGTGCCCGACGTTCTGAGCAAGGTTCGCCGTGTAGGTCGTGAAGAGTACCTTGTCGTCTGCCCCCGTACAGAGGGAATTTGCCAGATGCCGAGCCCTGTGCATCGCCACGACCGTCTTGCCCGTGCCTGCGCCGCCCGTCACGCGGGCTGGGCCGTTGAACGCCTTCGCCACCAGCCGCTCTTGGCTGGGATGGAGGAACACTCGCCACTTCTCCAGTGGGGCGTTGAGGATCGAAGTCAGGTCTTCGTCGGTCTGGATGGTCACGAATCGGCGGCGAGAGTCGGGATGCTGGAGCGCCGCCGCGAGGTCGGCGGCATCTACCTTCTCCTTCGCTGTCTGGACTGCTACTGCCTCGCGTACTTCGTCCGGTGGCAGTCCCTCGGCCAGCCACGTCAGGGCCTCGGCGGCTTCCGCAGGAAGGTGCTTCGTGAGCGACAAAAGCTCATCTGGCTTTGCGACGGCCCGCACCGAAGGCAGAAGGACGGCGGGCACTCCAAAAGAAAGGAGAAGTTCGTCGTCGAACTGCGCCAATATGCCCGCCCGTTTCTTCCCGTTCACGGTCGGCTGGATCGCTTCGGTTGCCTCACTGACGCTGACGACTTGAAGTGATCCTGTCCGTGGATTGACCTCGAAGACCCGGTTTTCAGTCCACGCCATCGCCTCATCATGGTTATCTACCCACATGAGGACGTAGACATCGCCCTGCTCAGGATGGAGAACGACGGCCCGGTACTTCTGGTCGATCCGAACGGTGCGGACCTTCGGATCTTTGGAGGCGTGGATCTTCTCGTAGTGGATCGCGGCTGATTTGGGATCGGCCTTGAACTTCTCGGTGAAGTCGCGCACTTTCTTCTGCTGCGCACGAGGTATGCGGGCGAAGGCGTCGAGGAACTCAGAGGAAATGGCGACAGTGGGCATGGGCAGTTACACCCCCAGTAATTCTCGCAGTTTGCCTTCCTTGCCGGTAAGATCCGTGGCATCGAGTACCTTCCAGCCCTGTTTCTCGAAGGCTGGGTGGGCGTCCGCTCCCTCTGGTAGCACAGCCGCGACCTTCTGCGTCGGCCACGCCAGTTCTGCCTGAGCACAGACCCGCCCGTCCTCCTGAAGCTCGAAGCCGACGACTGGAAGAGGCAGTTTCTTCCCCGCCCATGAGCGAACGAACTCCTTACACCGCTCGTCGCAAAAGTCCACCAGTTCGTCGGTCGCGCTCAACGCGGTTTTCACGGGCAGGACAGAACTGGCCGATTCTTCGGTATGGGCGGTGATTTCTCCTTTCGGCATCGCTTCGGCGAAATCCTTGAAGAAAGCCAGATCCGCTGACTCGACAGTGGAGACCAGCACCGAACGGTCGAGATACTTGTTCCCGCGCTCGCACGAGGTCTCTGGCAGGAAGAGGCAAGCGTGGCAAGCCGCTCCGTGCAACGTCAGGCTGTCCCTGTAAGGGTGGTGCTCGGCACAGAGAGGGTCAGAAGTGCAGAGCCGCATCGCCTCCAACGCCTGATCCAGATGCCGACCGAGTGACTTCGGTTCCCCCAGACTGACGAGCCCACCGAGCGTGCCTTCGCTGTCGGGAGCGGCAGTGTAAAGGAGAACTCCCGCCATCGGATCGTGGTCTCCTCCCGGTGGCCGGGAATAAATGCGTTCACGGATGCTGGCTGTCGTGTAACCGCACTCCAGCGAGAACTGCCGAATCAGGGCGTGGGCCAGCGAGTGCAGCAGCACATAGCGCATCGTCGGGTAGTCCGCGTCTGGGTGCGGATGCCCACGGTTCATGCGCCAGCGCCGGTGGGATTCGCGGAACTCCTTATCGCGGTCAGTGGTCTTCTTGATCCATGCTTCGATGGCCTTCTCCGAGAATTGCAGGAAGACGCCCTCGCCACGTACTTCTGAAGTCGGAACCCACTTGGGGGCAGAGCGGCCCAAGGGGACGCGCTGTTCCTCGGGCAAGCTGCCGAGTTCGGTGTAATCACCGGGAGACTCGATACGGGTGAAGGCGATCAGCGACCGCACCTCCCGCAGACGCTCAGCCAGCACAACTTTCTCCACCACGTTCTTGTACTGCTTCGGGGCCTCGACGACGCGAAGCCGAAAGTCGCGGCTGTTCAGCTTCGGGTCGGGGTTAGAGAGTACCTCCCACTCGGGGTCGCGGAGGTCGCGGGCCTCCTCGTCCTCCTCACCCGTACTGGATTTTTTCTTGGAGACCGCCTGCCAGATTTCGTCCTCGGTGAAAGTCGCCAGCCCCTTCAAGAGCTTGCGCTTCAGTTTGACCTCGCGGGCGCTCTCGCACTCCTCAAGTTCGGCCCAGTTCATCTCGATCAACTGGCCGAGCTTGTCCGTGGTGGACGGGATCGACAGTGCCGACAGCATCACCGGGAACCAGCTATTCGACGCACCGAGCAAAATGGCACGTTGCTTCCCTTGGCACGCATTTTCGTCGAATTTGCGCAGGTGCGGCCAGCGGCCTTTGCACTGGTGCAACTCGATCTTGCCTTCTTCGCTGAAGGCATCGCTCATGCGACGAGTCGTCGGTTTCTCCTTCGTCCCACATTTCACACATTCCACCTGAATGTCGGCCACCTCGCCGGATGCGCCCAGTTCATACAGACGCAATTCATAGCGGCAGTCGGTCTTGCCTCGATGCACGAACTGGACCCAAGGAAAATCGTCAAGGTGGCCCTGTTCGCAGGCGATGAGGAAGCGAGCGGGAACGGCGGTTGGCGGCTTGCCCGGCTTCTTGCAAATGCGGTGAACATAGCGGCTGCGGTCCTTGCGGTAGGGGTCGAGACGAAGCTCGAAAAGCCCCGACTGGATGGGGGCCAACAGGCGGCAGTACGGACACAGCAGCCAGCGGGGAAAGGGCGCAACCGGGACGCCGATGTTGGCCGAGTCGTCAAACGGGTTGGCCTGATACCCTGTCGAGTCGCTGGTCACGGGTGGCGTGAGCAGCTTGACCACTTGCCTTCCCAACTCCTGCTGCACCGCCTTGAGGAGCCGAGGTTCGGTGATCTCGCTGGACCCTTGTTCGATGGGCCAGTCGTCCAATCCCATTACCATCACCGACAGATTGGGCAATTCGACCATCGCCCCGACACCATAGGTGAAGAGGAGTTGGCTGGGGCGGATGTCGCCTACTTTCCGCTTGTCCGTGGCGAGGTTACTCATGACGCTTCTTCCTCCTCGCCACCCTCAGTGTCTTCGCTGACCGACGTTACAAAGGTAGGATCGCCGTCCAATCCGCCGTCGTGGAAGATCAGCCCGACTGTCGGCTCCACGTCTCGTAGCGAGTTGAGGCAAGTGAAATCATCCCACGGATCGAGGGCGGGGCGATGTAGCAAGCCCACTGTCACACCGTCACGTTCCTCGTCGTAGCCCAACACTCGCCCGCCAGCGGTCTTTTGAGCTTCGGCGAGCCATTGGTCGAGCCGCTCGTTCAACTCGGTTTTCAGGTTCTTGATGAAGTCGTCGTCGCTGTTGCCGACCAGTTCGGCCCGCCGCAGGATCGTCTTAACGGCCTCCTGCACATACGGATGGTTGCGGTCGATGCGGGCGGCTTTCTTATTCGAGTTGAACTCGGTCCCTTGCAGTCGCACGCACGAGATCAAGAGCGCCGTCAACCCACGGCTCAAGGCTCCCAAGGCGAACGGAGTCACCGACAGTGCCTCGACGTGCTTGTAGAACGTAGCGTGGTAGTGCTCGAAAGTCTCATAGTGCGACAGGTCGCGGGGCCGCGTCCAGTTGTAGACCGTGAAGACCAGACCGGGGAACTTGCGTCCGACCCGGCTGGTGGCCTGAATGTATTCTGCTGTCGTCTTCGGCTGACCTGCCACTACCATGAGGCCGAGTCGCTGCACGTCCACGCCTACCGAGACCATGTTGGTCGCCAGCAGCACATCGAGCGGGCGTCTCGGCATCTCATGGATGCGCCCCTTTTTCTTCAACTCTTCGCGTTTAGCTTCGATCAGGGGGTTGAATTCCGCTTCAAGGTGGTCGAGCACTTGGGGAATGTCCGTCGAATCCTTGCGGGATGTCAGTTCGTCCACCATGTAGAGCGACCGCCTCGACAGACCACGCTGGTCCATTTTTCCCAACCGGGTCTTCACGTCGTCATCCACCAGCCGTCGCATTCCGGCGAGTTCCCGCATTGAGTTGAAGTAGCCGATGAGGGTCATCCACGAGTCGGCATCCTTGCCGTAGCCCTTCTTTTCGTAGAGCGTCTGGGCGGCGGAAAGCAGGGCGAGATACACCCGGATCAGAGAAACCTTGAGTCGGCGACCGGGGGCGCAAATGCCGATGTAGCGGCGACCGGGAAGTTCCTCACTCGGCTTTCGTTGGAGGGCGAAGAAATTGTCTCGCACGTCCAAGGCGTAGGGTGGGAAGACGTTGACCTTGCGCAGAAAGGTCGCGTGGATCTGATCCCCGGCCTTGCGGATCGTCGCGGTCGAGGCAATGACCTTGGGCCGCACGGTCTTGCCGTTCACCTCCCACGAACACAGTTTGTCCACCGCCGTCTCGTATAAGCCGACGAGCGTACCCAGCGGCCCGGAGATCAAGTGCAACTCGTCCTGAATGATGAGGTCCGGTGGCCGCAGTAACGGGTGCTGTTTTGTCTTGGTGGCTGGCAGTTTGCCCTTCTTGACGTGCGACTCGCCACAGGTCAGTTCTGGAGAACAATAACCGTGGCGGTCACAATAGGCTTCAACCTGTCCGAAAAGCATCTGGACCTTGCCGTTCCACGGCATCTGGGCGAACTTGTCCACGGTGGCGATGAGCAACGTCGGCAGGCGGCGGTAGATCTCTTCATCGACCACAAGTACCGGAATGCCTTCCAGCGGCGACTGCTTGCCGCTGAAAGGGCAACGGCCCAGCACGTCGCCGCAGAACGAGACCGTGCGGCTACGGCCCTTCGCGTAGGTTTCCACCTTGATGTGCAGACCAACATTGATCTTGGCACCGCACCAAGGACAGTTAGTCAATTGAGCCGGGGAGCCGCTTCCTTTTCCCTTGAACTTGCCGCCATGCTCCTGCTGGATTGCTTCCGCCGCCCCATCAGTCGTGTTCGGCGTCGTCTTCTGACCAACCCAGAGGCCGATGCGGAACGGCTCCTTGCCCCATTTCTTCTCGTCGCCGCGCCGAATGACCTCGCAGGCGCAGACAAGGGCCGTCGCCCGCTGGAACTGTTGGATCGTCAGAAGCCGCAGCGTGTAGCGCATTAGCACGGCCACACCCTGTTCGCCCGAGCGACCCGCTACGCTCCCTTGGAGCCGTCGCAGGGCCATCGTATACGCCGACAGGCCAAGGTAGGCTTCGGTCTTGCCGCCGCCTGTAGGGAACCACAATAGGTCGGCTACCGCATTCTCTTCGCCGATTCGATCTACGTGGTCGAACTTGGTGATGCCGGGAAGGTTCAACAGAATGAACGCCAACTGAAATGGATACCACGAGCGGTTGCGAGGCTCGTCGATGGTCTTGAGGTCGGCCTCTTCGTCCCGCCGCCGCTTTTGCGAGTAGATGGTGTGGACGCGCTGCTGCCACATGGCCTGATTGGCAAACCGGAAGGCTTCCGCCGCCTTCTCGTCCTCTTGCAGTAGTTTGAGACCGGCTTCGATCCGCTTCAGGGCATTCTTGCAGAGTTCGAGCGCCGTTTGGCCCGGCTTCTGGTAGAGGGCCATGTCCGGTTTCGTGAGGTCAGCCTCCCGCTCCTTGATCCATGCCGCATACGCCGTTACCAGCGGACGCAGCTTCTTGTCCAACTCGGCGGTCGGCGTCTCGCCCAACTCCTTCATGTCCACTGCCAGCCCGGCCAGCTTGGGCAAGTCGGCTCCGGTCGGCGGGGTGGTGCGCGGGACTTCGTAGGTCGGCACCACCTTGGTCGAGATGCGGAAGGCCCGGTCGCAGACGCCTTCGGGACAGTCAACGTGTATGCTCACGCCATGTCCTACGCCGAACTCGACGTGCTGGCGGTAAAGCATTGCCATCTCCTGTTCCTCGGCAAAAGTGACCGGATCGCTCTTACCGGGGTCGCGCTGCTGGGGGCGGCTGTGCAACACTGGCTTGCTATCAGGCGACTGGACGCTCAATTCCGGCTGGAAGATCCACGCCATATCCCGCAACTTCTTCGGCTCCTGCTGGCCGTTGACCAAGAAGAGCGTGATGGTCCAGAAGTGGTCGCGCTTGCGGAGAAGCCCCTGTACCTCGACTTCGGGAAATTCATTGTCCGGCGTCCAGTTCAGCCTGCCTACCTTCAACGGGATCGGCTCCGATACTCCTCCTCGCGGGCTCCGTTTCCAGACCACCTTCTTCTCGCCCTTGGTTGTCGTGAGGGTGGCGCTGCGGTCGCGGTGATAGTGGCCCCAGCGTGCAGTAAGTTGAAGTTCCTTGGCGTCCAGATCGACGCAGAACGTCATCCCGAAGGAAGACGGAAACATCGTCTTCGTCGAGGGGGCAGTGGCTTCGGTGGAGCCGTCCTCAGCGGCCCCACTGCCCCCTTGAGGCAATTCGTCGAATTCCTCGGGAGAAAGCTCCTGCCGCTTGGGGGCGAGCATCCCGACAAGATAGCGGTCGCGCACGCTGGGCTCGTCGATCTCTTCGTCCTGCCCGCCGACCGGCCCGAGGAGGTCGTTCAGGACCATCTGCTCCAGTTCGTCCCGAATCTTCATCGAGGACGGGATGCTTTGCAGGAGGTTGCTCATAAACCGTGTCCCAAGTTGTTCACTTCATGCAGGTAACGCCGATTCGCCGGGCCGATATTCCGCAGGCGAACCAGAGACAGCATAGCCGGTGTCTTGACAAAATGCAACAAGAATTCAAGTTTCGATTGACTTTGTAAACCTCTGGGCTGATAATGTTCCTAGACGGAGCAGGACGCTTAGCCGAACCTCGGAGCGAACACCAACATGGCTGAGAACGAATCGCTGGACCTCGGCTCTTCTTACGCGAAACGCTGGGACGCCGCTTTCACCGCCGCCCAAAACGGCGACCCCTGCGAAAAGGTCGCCCCCAAGGTCAGCAAGGCGCTGTATGACGGGGTGCGGAAAGCGCTCAAGCAATTTCAGGAGCACGGCATCACCCTCTCCGACTTGCTGGACGCCCGCGACTCGCGGCAACGGCTTCGCCAGTTGATCCGCCAGATCGGGGGCCACCAGTACGCCCAGCTTTTTGAGTCCGCCGCTCACGCGAGCGGCCCCACCGCCAAGGACTGTGTACAGGGGTGGGTCGAAGCGATCCTCGACAAAGTGTTCGACCAGATCTGCCTCCGAATCACCGAGACGGACGAATCGCGCACCTTTTTCGATCTCAAGGAGCTTGCCGACACCGTGCGCGATGCTGTCGCGGGTGACGTGGAGCACCTCGCCACCACACTTGCCAACAACCCCGACTGGCGACCGCAGCGAAAATCGGGGAAAGCCAAGTCCGCAGACGCCACCAGTCCCACGGAAGAACTGATGGGCATGTCGCTACTGGGAGGCAAGTAACCATGATAACCCAGCGGTTCCCGTTCACCACGTCTTTCTGGGTACGTCCCCAGAACAACGTCATCGAACTCCGCGCGGGCAAGCACTTCCGGTTTGACCTCGACGCCGTGAACACCTTCTGCCTCGGGGACTTGCCCGCCCGGCTCGTGGACTTCCTGCGGATCTCTTCGGCGTTCTACGTCGTGGACCGTCTCGTGAAGCGCCGACCCACGGGCGGCGTGAGGAAACCCTCTCGCACCATCGGCCTGAAGGTCGGGGTGCTGGACGCCGGGTTCTGGGGCCAGCGCGAGGTCCGTGACGCGATCCTAGACACCGTGGAGTTCGTTAGCAGCGACTTCTGGGACATCGAGTTCCTTCAAGACACGTCGCCGTTCTGCCGGACTGACCGCTTCTTGCCCGACCCGTATGAGGGGATGTCGCCGCTCGTCTGCTTGTACAGCGGCGGTCTCGATTCCGCCGCAGGTCTGGTGGCCCGCATGGTCGAGTGTCCCGGCAGGCCGGTGCTGCCTGTCACGATTTGGCATCAGCCCCGGCAGCGTCACCTCGTCCGCGAGCAGTTGAAACTCCTTGGCGGTCGGTTCGACGTTCCGGTCGATCCGCTGATAGTCAAGGTGGCGATGATGTGGAAGTCGCTCCTCGACCGGGATCTGGAGGAGAACACCCAGCGCTGCCGCTGTTTCCAGTTCGCCTCGATAGGCGCGATTGCAGCCATCATGCACGGCCAGCGGATCGTGGAGGTCTTCGAGTCCGGCATCGGGGCCATCAACCTACCCCTGATGGCCGGGATGGTCGGCGCGATGACGACCAAGAGCGCCCATCCGAAGTTCCTGCGCTTGATGTCCCACCTCGCCAGCCTCGTCGCTGATGGCGAGGTCGAGTTCCGCCTGCCGTTCTTCGACCGGACGAAGGGTGAGGTGGTCCGCACGATGGCCGAGGCGGGGTTGGAGGAACTGGCCCGCCAAACGGCATCCTGTGTGCATTACCCACTTCGGCATTCGCAGCAGAAGCAGTGCGGCGTCTGCCCGGCCTGCGTCTTCCGGCGACAGGCGATGACGGTTGCCGGAATCACGGAGCCTGACGACACGTACAAGTACGACTTCATGGGTTCGTCGGGCGGGACGGCTCGGATTCCGTCTAAAGGACTCCTTTACCTTAAGGCATTCTTGATGCAGGTGGCGTCACTGAAGGACGCCTGCGCCGGGAAGTCCCTCCCTCGCTCCGTCGCCCGCCACCTCGTCAGCACCGAGGTTCTGGCTGACGGATGCCCGCGAGAGGCAGTGACCGCCCTGCTTGCCCGCTACCGGGACGAGTGGATGGACATCGCCTCGGACGGATACCGGAAAGGGTTGGCGTGGTCGCGGCTCCTCGCCGCGCCACGACTACAGAAACAAGGAGTGACCCATGCCTCAGTCTGACACGCTCGATCCCCGCATTGTGGGCCAGCGGATCACCGAGGCTCGCAAAGCCCGTGGCAAGACGCAGGAGGAAGTCGCCGATTTTTTGGGGTGTAGTCGTCCTACCTACATCGCCATCGAGAAGGGCGACCGTCTCGCCAAGTCGGAAGAGATCATCAAGCTCGCCTCCTTCTTGGGTCGCAAGGTCCACGAACTCGTGCGCCCCACCGAGCCAGTCGTGGACCTCCAGCCACATCTCCGCGCCGCCGTCGAGAAGATGAAGGGGGCGGACGAGGCAGTGCTCAACGCTGCTATTGACGAACTTCAGCGACTCGCCGAAGACTACCGGGACTTGGAGAAGTTGATGAACGCGCCATTGCGCTTCAACTATCCCCCGGAGGTCACGCTGAGCCCACGGATCGACCCGGCTGAACTGGCCGAGGGCGTGGCTCTTCAGGAGAGGCAGCGGCTCGGACTGGGCGACCAGCCTGTGATCTACTTGCGCAACACGTTGGAGTGGGATGTCGGCCTGCGGATCTTCTACTGGAGCTTGCCCTCACCCATCGCTGGGATGTACGCCTACACGGCGGACCTCGGCTGTTGCATCCTCGTCAATCGCAAGCACCCGCCCGAGCGGAGGCGAGTCTCGATGCTGCACGAGTACGGTCATTTGATCGTGGACCGCTACAAGCCCGGCATCGACTACCTGTCGATGACCGGACGCAAGCCTGCTAACGAGCGTTTCGCGGAGTCGTTCGCGCTGAGTTTCCTGATGCCGACGAGTTCCGTGCGGCAGCGGTTCCACGACATCGTGACGACGACCGGCAACTTTCGAGTGGCCGACCTGCGACGATTGAGTCATTTTTACTACGTCTCGATGGAGGCGATGGCTCTGCGGTTGGAGCAGTTGGGACTCATTCAAAAGGGAAGCTCGCAGTTCTTGAAGGAGTCGAAGTTCTCACCACGTGAGGCGGCGGAACTGCTGTGCTTGCAGCCACAGCCGGTGAACGACTTCCCGTTCCCCGACCGCTACAAGTATCTCGCCGTTGCCGCCTACGAGCGAGGAGAGATCGGCGACGGCGACCTCGCGCATTACCTGCGGTGTGACATCGTGACGGCCCGAGAAATCGCGTCGGCGACCCTGACTAGCCGAGAGATGGAGCCCACCGGCGAGGCGAGCGCGTGGCGGCTCGACTTCGCCAAATCGCTACTCAGTACAACCCCCTGATCCGACAAGGATTCGTCATGTCTCAAGCAGCCATTGACGCCTGCTGCATGTTCGACCTATTGGCTTCGGGACAGGCCGAGGCCATCCTTCGAGCCAGTGGCTTCACATGGCAGTTGCCCTCTGCCGTGCAGGGTGAGGTTCAGTACCTTCGTCAACACGACCCGGCGCAACCGGGGAAGTTTGTGAAGGTTCCTGCCGACCTTTCGGGCGTGATTTCCTCCGGGGTCTTGACCGTTTGCTCCCCGGAGAACCAACAGGAGTTGGACCGCTACACCCACTATGCCACAGTGTTTCGTTCGGACGGCGAGTCGATGTGTCTGGCGCTTGCCGAGAGGCGGGGGTGGGTCGTCGCAACGGATGATCGAAAAGCGATTCGGGTCGCCCAGCAGGCGGGCCTGACGGTGGTATCCTGCCCCCAACTGATCAAGGCGTGGGCCGACGCGACTGCACCGGATCAAACCGTGCTGATCAAGGTCTTGCAAGACATTCAGGTACTCGCCCAATTCAAGCCGAATCCTTCCATGCCCGAGTACAAATGGTGGGTCGATGAGCTTGCAAAAAGCAGTCCGTAATAGGCGCAGGTCGAGGCTCGTCGAAACTTCTCTTTCCGCGAATCCACGGAGCCAAGAAATCGACCAGCACCATTTGTTCTAACCCTTCCTGACTCATCATCGGGATGGGATCGCGGTCTTACACCTTGTCCTTGGAGAACAACACTCTGTCAATCTCTTGCGCTCCGAGAACCTCCTTGGCCTCCGCGATCCTCCTTTGCAGTCGCTCGATCAGAAGAGCATGTGACTCGTCCGTGAAGGTGAAGATGCGAATCGAGCCATGCCGCCCAACTCGGACAAACTGGCCGATTCGCGCTTCGAGAATCGCAGGGTTCAGAGGAAGATCATAGAAGACAACGGCTGCTACTTCAGGGATCGGAGTCGCCACGGCTTCGGTAGCGATCAAGATGCCGCCGTTCTCAGCAAAGTCAGCAACGCCCCGCTCGCGTTCTGCGAACGAATGGCTTCCCGTCAGCACTCGAACTTGCGAGAAACGGTCTCGAAGAGTGATTTCCAAGTAGGTTGCGGTGTCAACGAATCTGGTGAATACGCACACGCGGCGCTCAGCGCCATCCTTGACACCCAATGAGGTCAGTAGATTTAGAAGGGCACCACACTTGGAATCCGACGCGACATCTTCCAGCATTTGCAGGATTGGGTTAGCAATCTCGGCCAGTTCAAGATGAATCCTGATCTGATCGGCCTTTGCGAGCGATGCAGGCTGCACAGTTTCGCTTTCTTCAGCATCCTGCTCGGCTTCAGATACCCCGGCGATTCCATGAGCAAGCTCATTCCGGCGTTGGCGTAGTCGGCGCAGTCTTTGCTCAAGAGCAAATAGACTGGACGAAGCTGACTGCAACAAGGTCACGGCGATGAGCCGCGTTTGAGGATCAGAACCGCTGATCGACTGCAAAGAGTCTTGCAGCCGAGCCAGCACCGCTGCCTCATCTGCATGTCGATGGTGAGCAACCCATTCGATATGTACCTCTGGCAACAGCGGCCTGCCCTCATGGTCACGCAAGTTCTCGCGCGACCAAACGGTAATCGCTGCGTCACGGAAGAGCCCAGACGATCTGTCGATCTCTGGACTGTCCAACGATCCACCTACGCGGAGGAACAGGGCGCGCATCATTGGCGCTCGGCTAAGCAGGTCCATGACTAACTTGCCGCGCTGCGTGTCGGGCGTCACCAGTTGCACTTCATCGACGACCATCAGATCCCATGTAACGCTACCGAGACTCTCTGCGACATCCGCCTGCTTCGCAAAGTCAACCGACATGATGATGACGGAGTTCATCGGCCAGATGTCCTCACCCACTGGCCGTCGAGCTTCAAGCTCTCGCAGACGAGGACGATCAACAAGTAGGAGCGAAGCATGTGCATCGCCTCGTTCGATGGTGTCTCGCCATTGCCAGACTAAGGCGGAAGGGGCCAGCACGAGAACTCGATGAGCTTGCCCAGAAAGAAGCGAGTAATTGATGATCGCTGCTGCCGCGAAAGACTTCCCCATACCGGGCGCGCTGATGAGAAGTTGCCTCCGCACCGCGTCCGGGGCAAAGAATGCCGCTGCGTACTCGGCCTGATGAGGTAGGCACCCTTTGCCGGTGAATGCCTTCTGCAAGGGGGTGTCGTTCATTGCTTGGCCTCCTCTCGACGTGCTTCGGCAGCGCGCGCCTTGAGCAGCATCCATTCTCTCCCAGCCGCGAGAGTCTCGTATTCTTCCACCGTGATCCCGCGCTTGAAGTGAAAGACGACGTTTCGGAGATCCCGCAATTGTTCGAGCTTGGCCCTTGCGCCACTCGGTTTCCGCCCATGAAGGTCTGGAAATGGTCCCAACTGCGGCCATCACCGATGATCTGCACGTAGTCGTTGAACGTCATGTCTTCCAGCCGCGTCGGAAGCTGATCTGCGTATTTGTCCTTGAGGCATTCTTTGGCGCAAGCCGCGAGTGTCTCAGGGGCCACTGCCAACTGGATAAGCGCTCGCAGGGCGAGTTCGATTTCGGCGATCAGCACAAAGGGGCTTGCTACGCCATACAGATAACGCAGTATGTCCATTGCCGTCACGATTCCCTGCAACCGATTCGGTTCGCCGACTAGAACGGAATCGAATTGGTCGATGAAATCGAACCACTCCACAAATTCATCGGTGACACGCGCAAACGTCGGTTTTTCGAGGCAGTCCTCGACCAGCAATTCCAATGGATTGAATCTCTGATTCTTGGGAGCAGATTGACCGAGCGTGACAACGGCATTGGCAAAGGAACGATAAGAAAAGAGTCCAAGGACTTCTCGGCCAACGACTACTGGAAGCTGCGAGAACCGATGCTCCTTCATTTTCTTGAGTGCATCCACGGCCAGCATGTCTGGAGGCACGGCGACAATCTGCTGGTCAACAGGGAGAACGCTGTTCAGGCGATGGAAGAGTTCCGTTACCGACAGTGCAGCCCCGCCAAGGGCCTTCAACAGTATCTTGGTTGCGTTCATTCGTTGCCCTCTCCATCGTCGGCAGACAGAGGTGTGGATGGCTCGCGCATGGCCCGCTCGTGGTGGTTCATAGCCTATTCCTCCCTCCAGATCACGCTGCCTTCGTAGCCAAGGACGCCGTGGCGGATCGCGCTGTTGATGGCCGACTTGATGGCGTCCCGGCTAGTGTCGGTGACGCGAGCGAAACCAAGGTAGCGGGCAAGGGCGTGGATTACATCCTCGCGCTCATAGTTGGTCCCCTTCCGCATCACGGAGCGGAACGTCTCCCTCAGTTCGTCGAGGCCGTAGTCGGCCATCGTGCCGGTCCCAGCCCGCACCAAGCTGGCCCCGTCCGCCTCAATGATCCGGCGACGAATCGCCGCTCGCAGGTGCCCCCGCAGCGTCTCGTCAATCTTGGGACCGAGCCGCTGGAAACCGAGAGTCAGCGACACATCTTTCAACAGTTCATCCCGCTCCAGCCAACCCCGCCCTCGTGTCGCTTGGCGGAAAGCCGCCATGATGGTGTCCGCGTCGATCAGGTCGATGGAAACGGGCCGATTCGTGGGCTCGGCCTCGCTCTCGGGTTCAAGTTGATCGTCGTCTTTGGGCTCAGGGTCTTCTTCGTTGCCCTCATCGAACAGCGACTTGCCGCCCGCTGGAGGCGACGATTTCCGCCCGCGCCCACTCGACGGCTTCTTGCCCTTCCCCTTCTTCTCGTGGAGCCCCTGCTTGACTTCCTCGGCGTATCGCTCGTGATTGAGCCTCAGTAGGCGGGCGAGAATCTCGTGCCGTGCCGGTTCGCTGATCGTGTTGCGACCACCTTGCTTCGTTTCATGGAATCCGTGGCCGAGGTTGAGATCATGCCAACCGTATGTAGCGACGACGGCATTGTCCATTTGGGCGTGCAAGGCGCGTAGTTCTTCCACGTCGCGTGCCTTCTCCTCAGAATCATGAAGACGGTTGTATACCTTGGTAAGCCCTTCTTGTCGAGCAGTCATGATTTGCTGCCGCGCCAAGAGATACTCGTCCCCGATCTTGCGCAAGCCCTGAACGTCCAGAGGAAACGGAAACGTCTCGCAGCAATCGCTTGGCGAGTAGTTGAGACGGGATTCCAGTGACGATGAGTAGGCCCTTGCCCAAGGCTCGTGGACGTTCGATTGAAGTACGGAGAAGTCACCAGAATCGCTCGAAGGAAACACGCCAAGCCGATGAGCGAATACCTGAGCCGCTGGGACCAGCGCGATAGCAACGTGATGGGTCACAAGAGAGACAGCAAAGACTTTGCGCAGCTTCTTCTCACGAATCGCGGAATACAGTTCAATCGCCTTTCGACCAAATTGCCACCAGAACTTCGCGTACCCTTTGGCTGAGGCATCGTTCTTGAGTCCAAGCCGATCCCTCTCGGGCTTGACCTTGGCGCGCACAACTTCCAAACATGCTGGATAGTCGGAGGCCACTGGTCCTCGGTAGTCGCTCGCGGCTGACTTTCGGTCGAGCGGCCAGTCAAAGAAGTTTATCACCCACCGGGTCGCTGACTGATCGACTTGGGAATTTAGGTCTTCTCCGTTTAGATAGGGAAACAGAACCTCGCTGTTACGCTCGTTCTGCTTCAGAAGTTCGTGAGCTTCCTCTTGGCTCACGACAAAGCCTATCCCAACGATGTTCGAGCCCTGAAAGCAACGGCCACGATTCGCACTCAAGCGTGAAGGTGGACCGCCGACCACGTTAGAAGTAGTCAGGAAAGGAGTGATACCGGGAACGTGCGTCTCATCAAGAACGAACGGGCCACTCCATTGTCCGAGCCGGACCCAGACATGGGCCACTTCAAGATTCGCAGTTCCGGGCCACTTACGACTCGGCACTGCACGCGGTACGGTACAGCCAGAGGCGACCAACGACTCCAGTGATACTTCCCGCGTATCGCCCTGTGCAATGGTGTTGGTGGCAAGGAATCCAAACTGACCGTTTTCCCGAAGCAGGGTCTTGGCTCGAAGGAAGAAGTAGGCACAGAGATCGGCGCTGCCCTTCTTATTGTTCGCCAAGTGTTCCACAAGGTAGTTTCGGTAGGCTGTACCAAGGACTCCCGTGATCTTTTTGCCGCCCATGAACGGCGGATTGCAGACGAAGGCGTCGAAGCCACCCCGGTCCACCAGCACCTCGGGAAACTCCAGCGGCCAGTGGAATGTCGGATTGCCGCGCATGCCCTTTCTCGCCGCCGCGCTGAACTCCTCCACAGTTCCTTTCTCGACGTAGTATCCCGCCTGTATCGCCATGCTGTTGTGGAGCCGCTCTTTCCCCTCGGGAGCCTCTTGAAACTCGACCGATAGCAGCAGATCAGCGGCGCAGCGGAGTCGGGCGGTCTTCGCTTCGACCTCAGCAAGCAACTTCTCCTTGGCCTGCACATCCTCGACCGTGTTCGCAGGAGCCGCTTCGATCTTCTTCCGCAGGGCGATGGCGTCGTCCACCCAGTCTTCGAGCGGCCCCTTGAATTTCAGCGTACCCGGCTGGTCCGCCTCCAAATGGAAGTTCTTGAGTTGTCCGAGGTCTTTGATCCCCACCAGCGAGTCGCCGGTGCGGATCGCGTGGTCGAGGAAGGTGAACGGCTTGTCTTTGGCAACCGTCAGTAGCCAGAGGGACAGCTTCGCCATTTCCACCGCGAGGTGGTTCTTGTCCACGCCGTACAGGCAGCGCTGGGCGACAATGCGGTGGGCGAACGCAAGCCGCTCGTTCGTGTCCGTGGGAATGGGTTGCTCCGAGGGCACCCCCTTCGATGGCTCCCCGTAAGGGGTGATGCGCGTCCCCTCGGGGTACTTCTCCTCGCGCTCCATCCATGCTTCGACCAGCCGTTGCGACAGATAGCGGCACGCCTGCACCAAGAAGGCTCCTGATCCACACGCCATATCGCAAATTTTGAGGTCAAGCAGTTCCTTCGCCGACCGCAGATTCCACTCATCTTCGGGCTTGCCCTCGGCGGGGCCGACATACACAAGCGGCTCCAATGTGTAGCGGACGATGGGTTCGGTCAGTTCAGGAGGCGTGTAGTGCGTTCCGCTGGAGCGTCGGTCAGTCCCCTCCGTGACGAAGATGCTCCCGGTGCGAACGACCACGGGCCTATCGAACGTGTCGTTCCGCAGCAGGCCAGAGAAGCGAAGCACTCGCTGGAAGAGCTTCTCCTCGTTGCCACAAGTTGCCCGCAGTTTCTTGGCGTCCTCCCCTTCGAGCGGGGTGTCCAGTCCGCGATTGAGCGTCTTCTCCTGCCTGCCCGTCTGGTCGTTCAGGAACGCGATAAGGTCGGACTCGCCCTTGTCTTTCAGCCGCTCTACTGCGGCAAGGGCTACTTCCGTTTCCTTGCCTTTCGCACCGAGCAGGCCGAGCATCGGTTCGGCGGCGCGCTTCGCAGTGTGGTCGAGGAGTCCCTCGTAGACGTGGCCGATCTGTTCGATGCCGAGTGATTGGAAGCTCAGCCGAACAGCGAGGTCTTCCTTGCGCTCCCCTTGCAAGTATTGCAGAGAGCGCAGCAGGTGCAGCACCGTGCGATTGTTCACAGGCAGCGGTGTGGCCGGGGTATCCCGCCACATCGTCCCCGACTTACGGCCTTCGAGGAACGGGAAGCGGTCAGGGTTGAAGAGGTTGCCTCCGTAGGCGGGCAGTTTCATACGCTCGTGCTGGACGCCGCCGAACACGGCCCGAAAGATGGCGAGCAGCCGCGTGTAGGCATCGAGACGGCGTTCGAGAACCTCTTCGCCATGCTGGTCGGCGGCTTCTTGAAGCTGATCGAGGATCGTCGAGACGGCGTAGTGCTGCAAGTACAGTTCGTCGTCCGTCTGTGCCGGGATCAGCTTGTTTTCCTCCGCGTAGAAGAGGAACACGAGCCGCATCATGACCGTGAGGGCGGCTTCGTAGAGTACAGCCTCGGACACCTCGCGCAAGAGTTTCCGTTCGTGGTCCTGATCGGCCCGGTCGAGCGACTGGATGAGTACCGCGACCGCCTGACGCACTTGAAGTCCCAACTGGTCGGTGACTTCCTTTTGGTGCGTGACGCTCTCGACCAACATCGCTTCTAACGTGTCGAGGTCGGCGACGGAGAAGAAGCGGCTGACGCCCAAGAGGCTGCGGAACGCCCGGAGTGTCAGCGGTTCGTCGAACCACAGGGTCGCGTACCACGAGGCGAAGCCCGCCGTGCGATCCCGTGGGGCATCGACGAGCATCCAGTGTTCGCCGTTGGTAACGAGACCGAGGCGGACATCCGTGGCGCGTAGGAGGTCCGCCATCCGGCTCGCGGGAGACGCATTCCAGTGCCGTCCCACGATTGGCCTCTCCAAGTCCTGCTGAGACGGGTGGATCTGGACCAGCAGGCGGGGTTTACCAGTATTCGGCACTCCCTCCGGGTTGCGGACGAGGACATCGGGACGCAGCACCTCGCCGTGAAGGGCGATGTTCGCCTTGAGCGTCTGCGGGATGTCCTGCCCCTCGGCCATCACCTCGTCGGGTAGGCCGAGAGTCTGCTTGAGCACGAAGTCGATCCACGCCTTGTGAATGGCAGGATTGGGTCGGTGGCTGCTCTCGTTGTCATCCCACTCGTCATACGCCAGCCGCAAGTGACGGGCGTGCGCCTTCGCCTCGGGCGAGTCGTCCTTGTCGAGCCCCTGCGGGAAGACGCGCTCCAGCACCGGCAGCGTGAGGAACGGCCCAGCGACCTCGATCAGCGATAGCCATTCGGCGTGATGGCGTGATGCGGCCATTGTCCCTACACCTCTCAGCGGGCCATCTTTTGCGGCACGAGGAACGTCACTGCCACGGGGAACAAGCGTGGTTGCGGGTCGGCGAAACGAAGTTTCACTGCCTCCGTCTCACGCTCGATCTCCTCGGGGATCTCCTGAAGCCTGTGTCGCAGGGCATCGACGTTCCGCTCGAACTGCTCCTGCTCGGCGGGAGCCATACCGGGAAGATACTGCTGCTGGTAGAACGGGTCATTAAGCTGGCCCTGAATCGCCCGCCGCAATTCGGTCAGGATCGTCTCGATGTCTTTCGCTTCCTTCTCGGCTCGCTCGGCGAGCGCCCTCCTCAACCCGTCCGTTCGGTCCTTCATCCGTGCTTCGAGTGCCTGCCGCAGCGACTCGGCATTCTTCGGCCACAGGGCCAGCAACTTCTCTTTGACGACTTTTGAGGGCTCCTCAGCGGTAGCCGCCGCCAATGCCTCCTGCATCTCCTTCAGAGATCCGAACCGCGAAAACCGTCCCTCCCGAAGCTGCCCGCCTGCTGTGATGATCTCCTCGTGGAGCCGGTGACAGTCGCCGCCGATGACTACCAGTCGGGCATGTGCGACCATCGCCAGATGTTGTAGGGCGGTGTCTGGGATCACCCGCGCCGTGATCCGGTTCAGCCTCTTCCTGCCTTCCACCGACCAGACCTCGGCTCGCAGCAGGCGTAGGCCCATCTGCACGAGCCGGTGGTTCAGGTGGACGAGCGCGACATCATCCCGCCCCTTCGCCAAATCGTGAGCGAAGACGAACGGGCGCATCTTCTCCCGCTCGTAGGGGTCGTACAGGCCCTCAACGCACTGCTCCCAACTGCCGCTCAGGGCGGGCAGGTGGAAGACTGGGCAGGCGTGCAGTTTGGGATCGGGCCACATGCCCTTTACCTCGGCGGGGATGAGCGGCGGCTGACCGGCAAGCTCCAAAGCCACCTCGACGACCTTCTGGACGTTTTCGGGCGACAGGCGAAGCTCCCTCTTCGTCTCCTGCAACTGGTCCATCAACTGCTTGATCTGCTTTGCGAGGTCGCGCTCGAACTTCATGAGCCGCCGCACCGGCTCCGCGTCTGCCTCGGCCTTCTTGGTGTCAAGCCGCGAGCGTCGGCCCAGCATCGCTTCCTCGACCTGTTCGGCGATGACGGGGCCGACTTTGCCGAGGTCTTCGCGGATCGCCTCTATCTTCCGCACGGCCCGCATGAGAAACTCAAGGTCGGCTTCGAGGTCGCCTACCGCTGTCTCAGCAATCCGGCGCTCGCGGTCGAGGTAGCCCTTGCCGACGAAGTGGTGGACCAGCACCTTCTTCGCCTTTTGCCCGTGGCGGTCGATGCGCCCATTCCGCTGCTCCAGCCGGTTCGGGTTCCACGGGATCTCGTAGTGGATCAAGCGCGAGCAGTAATTCTGAAGGTCAATACCCTCCGAGGCAGCGTCGGTGGCAAGTAGGATGCGCACAGGGCTCCGCTTTGGGTCGGTCTGGAATGCCGCTTTGACCCGCTCCCGCTCGTCCTTGTCCATGCCGCCGTACATGGTCATGAGCCGATCCCCGGTCGTGAAGCCCTCAGCGGCGAATTTCTCCTGAAGCCAGTTCTGCGTGGCGCGGTATTCGGTGAAAATGATGACGCGAAGGTCGGACCATTTCCCTCCCGGTCGGATAGAGTCGTGCAGCCAACGGATCAGCCCCTTGGCCTTGGCGTCAAGCTGAGCGGTCGCCCGTCCAGCCCACGTCTTCATCGCCTTGAGCAGCGTCAGTTCGTCGTCCGTGGGCTCATGGAAAAGTAGGCTGGCAGCGTCGAGGGCATCGTTCGTCGCCTCGTCGGCCTCGTCGTCCACCGAGTAGTCTTCCTCCACGCGGTCGATCTGCCGCTGGAGGATACCCCGCGTCGGCCTCGTGATCGCCTTGCGTTTCTTGGCGTTTTTCAGGGAAAACTCATGTTGCTCCAGTGTGCGGAGGAAGGCGGCAGGGCTGGAAAAGAGCCGCTTCTTGAGCGTCATCAGCACGAAGTCGCTGGCGAAGCGCTCGGCGTGGTCATCGGACTTTGCCTGCCGCAGTCTTGTGTATTCTTTGAGGGCCGCGTGGACGCGCCGCTCCTCCTCGGGGTAATCGACCTCAAGCGCCTCCAGCACGCGCTTGGGGAAGCGGTCCTGCCCAAAGTCGTCCTTGGGCAACTCCGACTTCAGGCGGCGCACCATCACCACGTCGCGCTGCCGCATGAACTCCTTCGATTCCGTGGACATGCCACGGGCGAATCGCTGGTTGTCCAGCAGTTCGAGCAAGGCCGTGAAGCTCTCCGAGTAGCCGTTGTGCGGCGTGGCCGTCAGGAAGAGCTTGTGCTCGAAGTGCGGCGCGAGCACCCGGATCGCTTCGGTACGCAGCGAGTCGGTGGCGTACTTGCCCCGGCCAGCCGGGGCGCAGTTGTGGGCCTCGTCCAGAATGAGTACGTCGTAACGGCGGGGGTAGATCGACTCGCCTTCGGCGGGCAGAGTCTCCTTGAACAGACGCAGTGGTCGCTCGCGTTTGAGGAAGTCGATGGACGTAATGAGGCGCGGGAAGTGAGTCCACGGGTTGACGTGGATGCCGCGCTTGCGGCGCAACTCCCGCATCATCTCGCTGTCCACGATGCGGAAGTCGAGGCCGAACTTGTCCCGCATTTGGTCGCGCCACTGTACCTGAAGGGAGGACGGGCAGACGACCACTACACGCCTCGCCCGGTGCCGGATGATGAGTTCCGAGACGGTCAGCCCCGCCTCGATGGTCTTGCCGAGGCCCACGTCGTCGGCGATGAGCAGGTTTGCCCGTGGCATCTGGATGGCGCGCACCACCGGGTCAAGCTGGTAGTCCTCAATGTCGATGCCCGAGCGGAAGGGGGACTGGATGCTCTTCAGGTCGGCGGTCGAAGCCGCGCCCCAGCGGACGGCATCGAGGAAGGCATCGAGGCGGTCGGGGGCGTCGAAGCCGGTCGGTTCGGGCAGCGGCGACTTCTCGATGGCCTTAGCGCCGGGCTCCAGTTCCCAGATGACTTGCAGTTCTTCGCCGAGGCCATCGTCCTCGACGGAAGACAGGGTGATGAGGTGCTGCGGGCTCCTGTCGAGTGGTTGCAGGGGGCCATCGACCAACGCACTCCTGACCACCTCGTTGACCATCCACTGCCGCTGGCGGACGTTCACGAGTTGTCCCTGTTCTGGGGGACCAGCAAGAGCAGTGGTGGTCATGGAATCCTCGTAACGAGCGGCCTCCGTTGCCCGACCCGGTGATGTCCGACGACCGGCATCTTTGTGGTTGAACTCCAACGACAACTAGCTTATCCTTACGGTATGACGCCTGCAAGCAGGAACCGACACAAAATGACTTTCGGCCAGCGACTTCGGGATTTGCGGAAGGCCAAGAACCTCGGCCAGCGGGGGCTCGCCGAAAGGGTCGGGATCAACTTCACGTACCTGAGCAAGATCGAGAACGAGCGGCTCGATTTTGCCCAGTTCCCCAGCGAGGAGTTGATCCGCAAGTTGGCGAAGGCGCTCGACGCCGACGAGGACGAACTCCTGTTGCTGGCTGAGAAGATCCCCGAGCCAATTAAGAAGCGGGTGCTCCAGCGGCCAGACGCCTTCCGCAAACTGGCCTCGCTCGACGACGAAGCTCTTGACGCCGTACTGGTCCAGATCGGGCAGCGCCCGGCCCCAGCGCAGCGGCGGCAGAAACGCAGCGAGTAACATGGCTTTTTTCCGCGTCGATTTTCGGGGCCAGTTGCACGACCCGGACGGCAACCTCACCAGATACCGTGAGCGAAGTGCTCAAGCCGCTGGACGGGACCGCGCAGCAAGCGGCGGGTCAAAGGATCGGCGGCACTTCGCCGAAGAGCACCTTTGCCGCCGACAGGCAGATCTCTCGGTTCTGCTCCTCGCTTAGCATGACGGTGTGGTTCAAGTCGTTCAGCCCGCGAAAGGCAAAGTGGAGAAACTCGCTCATACGTTGTTGCTGAACGTCGTCTGTCAGCCGCTCCTCGTAGACCCAGCAGGCAGCAAGCAGCTTCAGTAGTGCTCCTTCTGGATGAGCCAGCAGCATGACGAACGGGCACTCGACGAAAAGACGGCGGAAGAACTCCTTCGCCTTCGGAACCTCCCACAACTCTCTCGGGTCAGCGTCGTATCCCTCCACCATCAACCCGATCCGCTGCCGAAACGCCGACGCCTTTTCTCGTGTGGACACCATGTCTCTCAAGGCCCACGTGATCGGGGTGGTGTCCCCTTCCTCAATCAAATCATGGGGGACCGCCAGCATCACCAGTTGGAGTTGGTTCTTGAGACCTCGGACGATGTACGGGTTCTTGTCCGCGACGAATCGCGTCGGGTAGTGGTGCAGAAGCGGGTACATGCTCGCGGCGGCGTGGTCCCATCCAGCCGTGGTTGTCAAGCGACCGATGCCGGGCAGGATCGGCTGCGCGGCTGGATAACCGCTGGTAAATGCCTTGATCCACTGGTCGAACTCTGGGCAGGGCCACACCGAGTCTGCGCGAGCGATCAACAGGGTGAAGGCGAGGGAGTTGATCGCCACCGTCCGCTGGACGAGCGACAGGGCCGGGTGGTCGGTGATGCGGAACTGCCCGATGCGAAACGAGTGCGGCTCCTTGACATACGGCTGGCCCTGTTCGTCCCGCCGTGCAGGACGGATGAGCTTGGCTTCTGGGTCAATGCTTGTCGCCGACACAAGATGGAGCCAGCAGCGAATACGGTCGGGGAGCGGCGACTCGCCGAGCATGACCTTGCGGTACTCGCGGACCACTCGCATGTCGGCGTTCTGGGCGCGGGCGCTGTTGTACGACAGCTTCAGCAGCCACCGGAGGAGGCGGTCGCCGTCGAAGTCGAAGGTAACGGTCTCGCCCGCGTAGACTGGGGTGGCGAAGTAGCGCTCGTACAACTCCTTGCCATAGCCGTCCAAGCTGGAGAGGACGCCGCTGTTGCAGACGGTGCATACGTCTCGGACGATCAGGTCGCCCTTGACGTGCGTGAGCGGGGCGCGTGCGCTGAAGGTCTCGGCCTCGCCGGGCGTATCGTTGTACCAGCGCGGGACCACGTGTTCCCGCGTTTGTTGGCACGGCATGTCGCAGTAAGCACAGTTCAACACGACGACCTCCCCGAGCCTTCCTCTGATCCCTCCTTCTTGGACCGGCTGCTGGAGTTTCGGGTTCGCCTTCGCTCACATGCAACGGTCATGAGCCGGATTGCCTTTGCTTCTCCAGCCAGTCGGCAGCGAGGAGGGCGTCCTGCCGCATTTGCAGCACGAAGTCGTACAGCGCCCGGAGCAGCGTGTTCAGTTCGTCAAGGTCGAACCCCTCCACATGCACGTACAGTTCCACCAACTTACAGGGTCTTGGAGCGGGTCGCCAAAGTAGAAGGCGCTGTTGCGAACGCTCTTGAACTTGTGGATGCGTTCGAGGGTAGGCGGGACGCGCTTGCGGTGGTCGATGGTCGCCTGCGACAGCGCCCCCATGACCTTCAGCTTGTTGTGCCAGTGGTCCAGCATGAGCCGCAGTTGACGAAGTACAAGTCTTTCATTCCAGTACCTTTTAGCTGCTTCTTATTGGGGGCTACGTCATCGTATCGAAGATCGACGGCTCGTTCCTGCTCAGCTAGACTGCGCCAAGGTCGCATCGGTACAAGAGTATAGACGCAACCGCGAGGTCGAGGTTCACTCTCGCAACGCTCGATCCGGGCATCGAAACCTGAACCGGCGTGCGCCTTCGACTGTCAGGTAAGGTAGGTGGGCGCTTCCAGTCGGCCAGTAGATGTTGCTCCTGAGACTAGCCGCCTCCCCCACCCGTCGCCCACGTATGAGGCCCCAACAATGTCGTCGGCTCTTGATCGTATCCAAGCTGAGGTCCGGCTCCTGAAACTGGATGACTCGCTGCTGTTCCTGAACCACCTCCTCGCCGTGGCACGCGACGAACGCCAAGACCCGGTGCTCGATGAGTACGTCCGCTCGCGGAAGGCCAAGGCCCCTGCGTTCGTGGTTCACTTTTTGGCGAAGCAAATCTTGCTCCACGGCAGTAACCTTGGCATCTACCCCCTCGACGGGTCGAGGTTTATCCGGTTTCAAGATCTCTACTTTCAACTGGACGATCCGATTGTCCATGACCCGACGTGGAAAGACGCCGACCCGACCGGATTCTTCGAGCGGCTGCTGGCCCAGCAGCTACCCTCTCAGCGGCGGAACATGATCCAAAAGTACGGACTCGCCCTCGGTTTGTTCCGTGACGCAGGCCCGGTTAGCTGGCCGGTCGCCTACGACCTCAAGGATGACATCGAGCGCGAACTCGGGACACCCATCGAGCAGTTTATGGCGATGGGGCATCTCGGCTACGCCCTACGCCGCGCCTCCCTTAACGGCCACGAGTGCAACGGCACGTTCGACCACATGTACCTCGTCGAAGCCTTTCGTCAAGGGTTCGCGTTTTCCGTCCCCGAGGTGTGGCGCACCTTCTTGACGCGGGCCGCGTGCGACAGGGACGCCTTCCGCGCCGCCTGCCAGAATCCCCTGTACCGGGTCACGGACGCGCAGTTCACCCAGTTCGAGTTCAACCCGCTGCACCGCTACCCGCTGATTGACGTGGCTGGCGGGCGTTTCGTGGCCGTCGATCCCGACCTCATCGTCGAACGCGCGACCTTCGGCCTGTTCTACGACCTCTTCGAGCGCGACGGGATCGTGTTCTCCGAGCGATTCGGCTACGTCTTCGATCAGTTCGTCGGAAAACTGCTCCGGTCGGTTTGCACACCCGAAGCCCTGTGGTCGGCAGCGGCGTGGGAGAGCGCCCTCGGCGGCAAGAAGCCGAAGAACACCAGCAAGATCGGCGATTGGGTGTACGTCGGCCAGAACCGCCATGTCCTGATCGAATGCAAGAGCCTCCGACCTTCACTGGAGCTACTGACCTACGGTTCCGATAAGAGCGTTGGGGACACGAGGGGCAGAATTGCGTCCGCTCTGGAGCAACTGATCCGCCACGACCGGGCGATCCAGCAGTGGCAGTGGCAGGCTCAGGGTCTTCTGCCGAAGCCCGCCGTGTGCGTCGTCGTTACCTACGGGCGCATCCAGACCATCAACGGACCCTTCGTGCGCAGGCGGGTTCGCCAGCAGCTTGCCGACAAGGGGCTGGAGGCTCCTCCGTTCGTCGTCCTTTCTCTGGAAGAACTCGACATGACGATCCGGTTGGTTGAACTCGGCCACCCGTTCGACGATGTGATCGCGGCGCTGGCGAGCAACGAAGATTCCTTCGAGCCCCTGACGAAGTTCAAAGACGAGTTGAAAGTCCACGCCCTCAGTTCGTTCACCTACGCCAAGGGCAAGGCGTTCATGGATGGGATCGCGCCCGGAGGGACAACGTGACCGCGAGCGGCTCGAAGGCATCCACAAGTGATTGGCGGGCATCCGCTGCTCTGCAAGAAGTTACGGCTCTATCCCGTCAAGCGCCGCCCGCTTCTCGGCGATGAACGGCAGGTGGTGCCGCAGGTGCCGCACGGCCTGCAACACCAGTTGCCGCAGGGTGAGGAGGCCCGACCCGCTGTGGACGGCGATGCGGTGCCACGCCTCGGGCGACTGCGCCCGCAGGATGCGAACGGCGTGCCGCCGCAGGGCCGCGAACAGCGCCAGTTGTTCATCGAGGTCAAAGGACTGGTAGTCGAGCCGCTCGATGTACAGTTTCTCGTCGGCACTCATCAGCAGCGGGCGGTCGAGGGCGATGGTCCGCACGATGCGGTCGGTGAAGAAGACCTCAGTGTCAGCGAGGTGGCCGACGCACTCCACCGTGCTCCACTTGCCGGGCACGGGCCGGGCGAGAACCTGCTCGGCGGTCATGCCCGCCACGGCGGATCGCAGGTCGTCGATCCCCTGTTCGTAGGCGGCGATCAACTCGGCGCTGCCCAGCGTCTCGTTGTCCCGTTGCATCATCGACATATACTCAGAGTTCTGCATCATCGGTCCCCTGTGGTAGCCCGTACTCGTAGTGCAGGAACGCAGTGTCCCGCCGCCAGCCGTCCCGCTCGTAGAGGGCCTGCGCCGTCGTGTTCGTGACCGCCGTGGAGAGTGCAAGTCGGACAGCGCCCGTTCGCAAAGCGTGGTCACGGGCAGCTTGCAACAACCGAGCCCCCACGCCTCGCCGCCGAGCGTCGTCAGCGACGAACAGATCGTTCAGAATCCAGATCGGTCTCATCGACACGGACGAGAACGACGGGTAAAGCTGCGTGAAACCCAGCGCTCGCCCGCCCTCGACCACGGCAAGGATCACCGACTCGCCCCGGACCAGCCGCTCGGCCAAGAACCGGCGAGCGCCATCTGGGTCGGGCGGCTGGCCGTAAAACTGCCGGTAGGCGTCGAAGAGCGGGGCGACCAGTTCGACCTGTTCCGCCGTGACTTGTACGGGTTGAAACTGCGAGGCACCACCCAGTTCGATCTCCATGTAAAGCGCCCCCTCTATTGGGTTGGTCCGGTACGGGTCGATGCGATTGAAGCCGAGGGACTCGTAGAGTCGGATCGCTCCCGCCATCTCGGGCGTCGTGTCCAGTCGGATGCGGCGGTAGCCGATGCTCGCGGCCTCCTCCAACACTGTCCGGGCGAGCCGCTTCCCCAGCCCCACGCCACGGTGCTCGGGGCGAACGTAGAGCCGCTTCATCTCCCCGACATCCGGCTCCAGCCGACGCAGGGCGACACACACCGCGAACTCGCCACGGTCGGTAGTCGCCAACCATAGACCTCCGCTGGGCAGGGCATACGAGGAACCAGATTCCGCATCACCCTATCCTTTGGGACCAACGCCGTCAAGAAAGCACGCCAGCCTGTTGAGGAGCCTCCCTCGGAGCCAGATTGGTCCCGAGGGGCTCGGTCTTCACGATCTCAAGAATTTGATGCGCTCTTGCTGAATTTTGCTGTCAAAGGGACGTACAGTGGGAATGGATTTCGGAGACCAAGCCGACCTTGGTGAGTTTCCACAGCGGCTAACAGCACTCCCAAGCCGGTAGCGGTTCGATGCGAAGGGATGACCCATGACGGACAACACGGCCAAGAAACTGTTGCGCAGGATGCTCCGCTCGTTCACGGCAGGAAGAGTCCTTCACCTCCTTGCCCACCTCCACGTCGAGGCAGCAAAGGAGGCGCGGCAAAACGGAAACGAGTTGCTCTACATGCAACTCGCGCTGATCGAGGCTGGGCTGATCGTCGCCGGGTACGGGGTCGATGCGGCTTGGCCTGATCAGGAGTACGCGGTCCTGTTCGCTGAACGAAAAACTCAGCCCAATCATACGAGGAGGAATCATGTCCGAAAAGCAAGTAACTGACATCAACGACGTTGCTCCTTCGGCGCTTTCGCACCTGATCGGGCAGAAGAGCGTCGTCGAGCAGGTGCGCGTTGCGCTCGACGCGGCCCATCAGGACGGCAAGAAGTTCGACCACGCTCTTTTGGTCGGGCCGAGCGGCGTAGGCAAAACGCAGACGGCCAAGGTCATCGCCGCCGAGATGGCAACTGAACTGCACGAGATGTTGGGGCAGTCGATCACCTGCCCCGCCGACTTCAACTCGGTGCTCCTCGCCGCCAAGGACCGCGACATCCTGTTCGTGGACGAGTGCCATGAACTTCCCAAGGAGTTTCAGACGGCGCTGTACCTCGCCCTCGACCAGCGAAAGCTGGTCCTTGCTGGCGGTCGGTCGGGGCGAGGGGTCCAGAGCATCCCGGTGCGCGACTTTACCCTCTTGCTGGCGACGACCGACGAGTTCGGCGTTTTGGCACCCCTCGCGCAACGGGTTCGTCTCGTCCTGCGCTTCGACTTCTACTCGGTCGAAGAGTTGACCACCGTGCTTCTACAGCGAGGTCGGGCGCTCGGCTGGTCCGTCCACGAGGAACTGCTGCCGCTGATCGCACAACGCTCACGCGGGACGCCTCGCCTCGCGCTACGGCTGCTGTCCTCCTGTCGGCGTGTCTGTCGCAGTGAAGGCGAGAACACGATCACAGGCGAGCACCTGCACCGGGCCTGCGACCTTGAACAGATTGACGAACTCGGCCTCGGGCCGACCGAGCAGCAGTACCTCGGGCTACTCGCCGAGGGGACCAGCCGCCTGAACGTCATCGCGTCCTTGCTGGGTTTGCCGTCGCGCACCGTAAGCCATGTGACCGAGAGTTTCTTGCTCCGCGCCGGACTGATCATCAAAGACGATCAAGGAAGGCGTCAATTGACGGCGAAGGGCCGTGGGCATCTGGCCGCGAAGCGACCCCTCGTGGCTTCCTTGGAGAAACTGTCATGACCGTGATCAACCAGAATCCTGACAACCTGAAAACCGCTGTGAGCGTGAAGGACATGGCGGCGATGTGCGGCCTCTCGCGCCAGCGGTTCGCCCAACTCGTCAAGGCCGGGGTCTTCCCCACGCCGCTATACGACACGGCGACTCGCCGCCCCTTCTACGCCGAGGACATGCAGAAAGTCTGTTTGGAGGTTCGTCGGCGCAACTTCGGGATCAACGGCAAGGCCGTCCTGTTCTACGCGCGTCGAGCGGGTCTGGTTGTGGCCCCTCCGAAGGGGTCAAAGTCACCAAAGGACGACCCGAACAGCGAGATCCTCGGCGGGTTGAAGGCGCTCGGCCTGACGACCGTGACGGCCAGCCTTGTCGCCGAGGCGCTGAAGGCGCTCTTCCCCAAGGGAACGGCCTCCACGGATCAGGCCGAGGTCGTCCGGGCCGTGTTCATCCACCTGCGCGGAAAGAATACGGCGGTAAATGCGGGGAGTAAATAGCCCTTTACTCCCCAGTAGAGGGCGGTCGGTGGCAAATTCGTGCAACATTCGAGACTCAATCAAGGAGCTATCCCATGAAGAATTCGTCTGTAAATGTTTTCGAGGGCATCCCGGTCGGAACGGAAGAGGCGGGCCTCGTCGTCCGGTTCCTCGACGGCCACGACTTCGCCACTGGCACTCGGCGGCTCATCATGCTTGATGTGCGCCAGTTCGCCAAGTGGTTCGCCGACGCCAATCGAGAGCCATTCATTGTGAATAGAGTGACCGTGCGCGATGTCGTCGATTTCCGCGAGTACCTGCGCCGCGAGAAGGAGCAGGCGGTCGCCACCGTGAACCGAACCCTCGTCCTGCTGCGGGGTTTCCTCGGTTGGCTGGTTGATCAAGGCCACATCCCCTCGAACCCGGCCAAGCAGGTCAAGGAGCTTCGCCGTGTCCAACTCGCTCCGAAGGGTCTGGATCGCAGTCAGGTGCGGCGACTGTTACGCGAAGTCGATCTGCGGAAGGACATTCGTGCTGCCGCGATCTTCTCGTTGTTCCTGTTCACTGGCGGTCGCGTCGGCGATCTGGTCTATCTCGAACTCCAAGACGTGATGATCACCGAGCGGAGCGGCAACGTGGTCTATCGTTTCGGCAAGGGTGGCAAGGAGCGGTCGGTGCCGCTGCCTCTTCCCGCGCGGCGAGTGCTGCAAGCGTACCTCGACACGCGGCCCCCAGTCGAGTCGCGCCGCGTCTTCATCGGCGAGCGCGGGCCACTCACCGACCGGGGCATGAGGGCGCTCCTCAACAAGTACAGCGCCATCATCGGCGTGAAAATGTTCCCGCACCTGTTGCGGCATACGATGGCGCACGAGTTTCTCGCCGACAACAACAACGATCTGGTCGCGCTGGCACAGATCCTCGGACACGAAAGCCTGTCCACGACTGCCCGCTACGTCCAGCGCACCCAGCAGGAGTTGAATGACGCGACGGATCGCCTCGACTACTGACACACTACAAGAACGGAGGTAGCCATGACCACTTATGAGATCAACCAGTTGATCGTTCTGGTCGAAAAACACCGTGTTGAAGCTCAGTCAGCAGCAGAAGCCGTCGTGAAGGTGTTCGATGGTGAGTCATAGCTGATTGGCATCGAAATCGCCGACCTCTGCCACGAGCGCGGCTTGCCCGCTGAAGATTATCCGGCTCTAGTGGCCGAACTGCGGCAGGCGGGAATCATGACGAACGAAACCGTTATTCCCTCCATCAGCAGCATCGAGAAATTCGGAGACGCCCGCTTCACCATGCCGAAGGACGCCGAAGTGGCCTTCAGTTTCGAGCCTGCGGATTAAAGGCGGGACGCCAAGCTTGGCAGTCGCACTTTTCCGAGTGCTCAAACCGCGAGATTTACGCAGTTTTTCAGCGCTTCGATGAGTTTCAGGAGTTCCGTTGCATCGGCCGACTTGGGTTTAATTAGGGCGTTCAAAGTCGCCCGCCGCAACACGGCAACCATATGACGCAACGACCATTCACTCTCCCAGGGTCCCATCACTTGGCGCAATTCCTCCGCCTCCGGCAACTGCCGACCGGCGGTAAGATACCACACCATCACGACGCTCTGCAACGACCACACCCACGGCGCCACCTTCTCCACCGCTTCCCGACTGTAGTGTTGTGGCGCCTCGAGGTCCAGCACCTGTTTGCTCGCCCGGAACAGTACCTCAATGGACCAGCGCCAGGCGAACTGCGTAATCACCCACCCCACGTCCGCACGCACGTCGGTCGTGAACAGGTAGGCATCGTCCAACTTCCCGTCCGGGTCGCGCACCACCACCACCTGCACCGGCCGCAACCCCAACACCCGCGGCCACACCGCCCGGTAGGCGAACGCCCGCAGGACGCGCTGCTCCCCGTAGACGGTCACCGTCACCGCCTGCCACACCCAGTCCCCGGTGGCCACGCGCTTACGGTCGGCCTTGGCGGCGGCTGCTTTGGGGTTGGGCAGACGCGGCCCCTTCTGCGCCTTGCGGCCGCGCCGGCCGGGCTTGGCCTGAGGCAGACGCGGGTCGTACACGGCCGCGTCGCCGCGCAACCGGCCGACGAAGGTCACGCGCTCGTCCAGGTCCGCCAGCAGCGCTTGGGCCGCGTAAGCGCCGTCGGCCACCAGGGTAAAGCGCCGGCCGGGGAACCAGGCCAGCACTTCGGCGAGCAGCGCGCGCGCCAGCAGTGGGCAGGACGGCTGCGCCTGGCCGGGCCGGTGCAACCGGGCCAGCAAGGGCAACGCCAGGATCGGGGCGTTCGCGAAGGGCAGGCAGACGGCGACGGCGACGACCACCCAGTTGTGCCCCGCGGCCGTGGCGGTGCGTTTGCGGGTCGAGGCGACGGCATCGCGGAACCAGCCGAGGCCCCAGACGTGCTTGCCGCGCTTGTGGGCCAGGGTGTCGTCCACCAACAGCGTGATGGTGCCGCCCAGGTGGAGGCGCGTCAGGATGAGGACGGCGACGTGGTAGGCCAACCCGGTCACGGTCCAGGCGGAGCGCGCAAAGAAGTTGTAGGTGGTGTCCAGGCCGTGGCGCCGGGAATGGTCCCGCAAGTCTTGGGGTTGGGCGGTGTCGGCGACGCGACAGAGGCGGTGCTGGCCCAGGCACATCACCCAGCCGAGCACGAGTTGGCAGTGGGTGTGGAACGAGGGCAGGGTGAAGGCCGGGGCGAGGGCTTGGACGATGGGCTGGAGAGAAGCTATCATCAGCCACATGAGGGGCTCCTTCCGGCGAGTGCATGGCTTGAGAACCTATGCACAAACTTAGGAGGAACCCCTCTCTCTTTCTGCGACAGCCCCGTGACACTATCGGTGTTCGTCTGTTCATGGAAGCGTGCGACAGTTCAGCAACGAGTATCAGTGAAAGAGGCGGCGGCACGGACGCCGCCGCCTCTTTCACAAATAAACCCATTTGAGACCAATAAGAAAAATGGGAAGCCATTTCCCACAGCCATCTCCAGTGGTTTTCCACCATCAAATACGATCTCGCCGAGCATCCGAATCACTGAGAAGGATTTGAGCTTCATTGCTCCCGATCAGTCGTTCCATCGCGCAGGCTTGATTGGGTTCGCCTCCAAGGGTCCGATTAACGTCCCGACGCTGATCGCCACTGATAACCAGTTGGCGACCGTGTTTGGCTACCCGCACCCTGAGTCTGGCGATCCTTACCTCATCTACGCCGCCAAGCAATATCTGCTCGTGGGTAACGAGCTTTATGTCGTGCGCGTAGCTGACACCGATAACGTCTCCGACGAGCAGGCCCACACCGCAAGTGTGGCTGTGCCCAGCGCCGGTGGACAGATCAGCATTCTCGCCAGCAAGGCAGGCCCCTACACCTTCGGTGTGGACTCCTTCTTCCGCTGGAGACTGAACGGCGTCCTGCACAGCAAGACGCTCGTGATGCTTGCTGGAACTTACAGCGCCGCGCAGATGGCCGAAGACCTGAACCTGCAAGTCGATCCTGAGATCGACGGCATCAGCTTCTTCTACGACCAGAGCAGCACGCACGTCGGCGTTGAAACGACATGGGCCTTCGGTCCCGACGCCTCCTTCGAGTTCGTCTCGGTGCAGGACGCCATGTACGGCGACACTGTGCTGCACGGCAACCCGACTGGTTGGGGTACGGGCATGACCAAGGCTGCGATCACTTGCAGCAACGACCGCTACCCAGCCTCTTACCAGAGCGCCGGTGAGTACGACTTCACAGGTCTGACGAACCAGAACCTCCAGATCGTCATCGACGGCACCGACAACGTGCTGATTGATAACGTCGTGCAGGTCATTGACCTTAGCTCTCTTGAGGGCTCCGAAGTCACGATTGCCACAATCGTCAATGAAATCAACCTCCAGAGCGTAGACAACGGCGGCACCCTACCGGGTGGCTGGATCGCTTCCGCCACTGGCAACAACCTGACCTTCAAGACGCTGACCACGGGTGTAGACGCCCGCTTGCTCTTGAAGCCAGACGGCACCGCTAACGGCATCTTCGGCGTCAGCAGCGTCACAGTGCTGGGCACCAGCCCGCAGGGTGACAGCGGAGACGCTGGCGTTGCGACCTACGGCATCATCAACGGTGACGCCAACGTAGATGGGGCGACGACCTTCACGATCACGGCGGACTCCGCTGGTATCGACGGTAACGCCACGCAGGTTGTGATTGAGAACAACGTCCGCGAAGGCAACTGGACGATGCAGATCTACAACAACGGCGGACAGGTCGAAAGCTGGGGTGGTATGGTCAAGGACCAGAACTCCTCCTTCTATGTCGAAACCTTCCTCGCCTTGGTGTCGGACTGGATCAGAGTTACCGACAACACCGCGAACGCGGCCCCGCCGCTTGATGGAACGTACACCTTGACGGGTGGCACAGACGGTATTCCATCTGACCCCGACAAGCAGGACGCCCTGATCATCGGCAACCAGTTGGCTTACACCGGCATCTACGCCCTCTCCGAACCGGAGCAGATCGACATCGACCTGATCGCGGTTCCGGGCCACGCTTCGACCGCAGTGGTCTCGGCCTTGCTCGATCTTGCCCAGAACGTCCGTATGGACTGCTTGGCGATCATCGACCCGCCGTTCGGCCTGACGGTGCAGGAGATCGTGGATTGGCAGAACGGTAGTCACCCGCTGATAAGATCATGTGTAGCGGCGAAAGCGCGCACCCGTCTCCTCGGCCTCGGTGATCGCTGCGTCAAGGACCGTTAGTACGATCTGGGCCGCATCGAGCTTGTCGTGTAGTGGCACGAGCCGTTCGTCAGTTCCCCTCTCGACGCGGATGAAACTCACTTCTTCCCTTTGGTGTCCTTCTTCTCCTTGCGCGGCCTGTTCCAGTATGGGCTCTTGCACTTGGGGCAGACACGCGGTTCCTCGGTGCTTCCTTGCCGCTGAACCCAGACGTGTCCGCACCTCTCGCACTGCCACCCAGACAACTCGACTTTCGCCATAGAAAGCCTCGATGAGCGCAATTCAGCAACCAACTTCCTCACGAGAGTATATCCACTAAAGGAATATACTTCAAGGAAATCGTTTCCGGTTGCTCGCAGCGCGATCTTCACGGACCTGTCCACACGCACGGGAAACGCCGAGCAGTGGGGTTGCCGCTAGACGGACGATGCCCGCTGGCTGCGAGTCCACGGCTACATCCACGCGGCCTCGGCTCGGCTGGTCTGCTCCGGGTTCAAGTACCACGCCCCTGAGACCAAGGCAGAGGTCGCGGTCAAGGACAGTCGTTACAGGGTCAAGGTGGTCATCTCGGAATAGCCACCAATCGGCGAGCCGTCAGTATCCGTAGCCACGTTTTCGTGGACAAGGGCCGACCAGAGCCGTAAAATGGGGCGGAATGGGACGCAAGAAGTTGCCACCAGAGCAGGCCCGCGAGAAGCCGCTGCGCATCCGCCTCAATGCGGAGGAGCGGCGGCTAGTGGATGGAGCCGCTGAAGCTCAAGGGCATCGGAACACCTCAGCATGGGCGCACGAGGTGTTGCTCCGGCTGGCATCTAAAGTCCTGAACGAAGGAGACGTAAGAGAGCCTTGACCGTGGCAGAATGAGGGCCTCGGTAACAACCTGACTGACGCGCGTGCGTCAAGAACTGCTTTCAGTGAAACCGCCAACCTGAGCGGGCAACCGCTCTTGTATCCAGACGAAGCAGCCTTGGCCGCGCTCCCGTAAGGGAGCGCTGGGCCTTGTGCTGTTCGTCTGCGCCCTTGGCGGGGGCCACTGGAGCGGCCTTGGTTTGGCGCTCTCTATTTTGTTGGCCCCGCCAACCGGGAGAACAGCAATGGCACAAGACTGGTTCGTCAGCCGTGACGGCGAGGAGACTGGCCCGTTCACCACACCGCAACTCAAACAGATGGCCGCTACCGGGAAGCTCCAGCCCGACGATAAGGTTCGGCGCGGCGACATGAAGGCCGCAAGCAAGGCCAGCAGCATCAAGGGGCTCCTTACCACGGTCGAGCCCGCGCCCGCGAAGCCGTCCCCGCCTCCACCTTCGACTGAACCCCGGCCACCTGCCGCCCAGAAGAAGGGCGTTCCATCGAAGAAGACCCTCATCATGGCGTCCGTTGTCGGCGGCGCGTGCCTGTTGCTGTGCTGCGGCATCTTCGGCATCTTCGGCCTTTTCGGCCTGAAGATGCAAGACAGCACCCGCAAGCAACTGGCGGAAGCGGACACCCTCTGGGACAAGGGCGACAAGACGGGTGCGGTGAGCAAGTACCGAGCGATCCTCGACGACCACCGCGCCACCTTCCTCAAGGAAGAGGATCGGCCTCGCGTCTATGGTCGGGTGATCGACTTCGACATGGAGAGCGGCAACAAGGACTCCGCGAAGAAGTTGCTCGCTGACGCCATCCAGAAGAAGGTCGAGCCTGCGGTCAGCCACCCCGATGCGAGGACCGCCCTCGCCGCCGCCCGGCGAGAGCAACAAGCAAAGGCCGATGCCACACAATTCACGTGGAAGCAGCCCGAGGGTTGGTGGGGAGACACCCTCAAGTCGTCTGACCTGCGGTTCCGCCCCATGCCCGGCGCTGACTACACCGAACTCGTCACGGCGCTCAACAGCAGGAAGCCCGAGCAGGTCGCCAAGCTCCTCCAGCACGTTGATCCGCACTCGCTGTTCACTAGCGACGAACTGAAGGTGATGCAGACCCCGTACTACGGCATCGTCAACTTCTCGCGCGATGTGGTTTATCCCAATGATCCTGTCGAAGCCTACACGGAGGTCCAACATGGTGAGATGAGGGCGCGGACGCCAAACCAGAGAAGTTCAAGACGCCACTGTTCTTGGTCAGCGGCAAGCCAGACAACAGCACGGGCGGCGTGGTGTCGGGCACGTTCTACCGGAGCTACGAGTTGAAAGAGGAGAAGCGGACGAGGCTGATAAAAAAGACGGTGGCCCTGAAGCTCGACTTCAACTACACCGGCCCGGACCTCAAGATTACTGGTGTCAAGGGCGCACGCCTGAGTTGGATCGTCATCCGCATCCCGGCGATCTTCAACGACGAGAAGTGCTATGGGTGGGATGCCATGATCTCGACCATCAATGATCGGGTCGCGTATGTCCATTTCATCGAGAGAAGGGAGAATGCGCTCGACAAGATGGACTTCGAGCGGACTGTACCCGGCACCGGGAACCTCGCTCCCACCGATAGCGATCTCTATCGCATCAAGTACGACCTCACTGATCCTGCACGGCCTTACACGATTGAGGATGGATCAGGGCGCAAAATCGGGCCGACACAGCCCACCAACGATGGCGAGGGCTGGAAGGGCGGGACAATCGCTGACTTCATTTCACGAATGAACCAGTTCGCCCGCCAAGACTGGCCCAAGATCGGTTGGCTGACCTTCGACCCAGCGAAGGGAAGTGCCCGAACGCTCGCCCGAAGCGAAGCTGAGTTCTACAAGCGCTTCGGCAAGCCCATCGAGAACGTCGTGGACAAGAACAAGGCTGACAACTCGGCCAAGCCCAAGGACGCCTCCTACCGCGAGCGGTTTCGGTTGTGGACCTACCGTTGCACGGATGGCACCGTCACGCTGCACGTGGAGCCCACGCACATCCAGCCTCCATCGGGTCTGGGCGACCCGATAGAAGTGCTGGACATCAACATCGGGCCGGGTGACTGCGTGAAAAAGTAGCGGCGGGTTTCTGCCGCTCGCCACGAAATTCGCCAACCTGCTACAAACGGAGGGCCTTCGAGTTGAAACTCGAAGGCCCTCCGCACGACTTCCTCACCAATTCCCGGCCTCACCTTCCAGTATGATACCGGAAAGATATTACCAAAAATCATACCGCGCCGCTTTCACGGCGTTTCCAAGGGACGTATAGTGGTTTCGGTATGACATCGCTGGGATGTCACCGAACGTATATTACCGGGAGTAGCGGAGGGAACTGGTATGAATGCCATCCAGCACCACCTGCATCGTCTTAGTGCGTCTCGCGCGGCCCTTGAATGGGCGCGTACCCAAGACTGCCCCAACGACGCATGGAATAGTTGCCCACGGGGAGACTGGCTCCTCTGCTTGGCTGCGAAACTCGGCGTCGAGCACCGGGTCGTCGTCCTCGCTGCCTGCGCCTGCGCTCGGCTCGCTCTGCCGTTCACGAGGGACGACCGCCCGCTCCACGCCATCTTGGTGACGGAGCATTTGGTCACGGGCGACAAGACAGTCGCGGTGCAGGACATGAGGGACGCCGCCAAGGATTGTGACGACGCGGCGGGCGATGCGGCGTGCTTCGGCGATCTCGCGGCTGCAAACGTGGCCTACGCCGCCATGTACGCCACTATCGCCGCCTTGCCGGGCAATACGCCGAAAACGGCGGCTGGCGATGCCGCTGCGGCGGTGGCCGAAGCCGCAGCAGACGCAGCGACCAGCCCAGCAGAAGCCGATCAGGCGAGGACCGCCATGCAGCGGGCATGTGCCAACATTGTCCGCAACAAGATCGACGAGGCCGTGATCATGCGGCTCTGGTGGGAACACGCTACTCGTTCTGACCGGGAGGATCAGCCATGCACGCACTAACCACCGCACGGGCAGAGCCCTATGTGTGGGTGTCGTGGATCACCAAGTTGCTCGCGGGCGAGTCGTCTTGCCTGTGGTCAGCATGGCTCCGTGCCCACTACCAGACGGCCAAGGCCACGAGCGGCTTCGACATGGGGACGTGGCAGATGGACCACTCGGCTATGCTCCGCAAGACCGCCGCTGATCACGAGAAGGAGGGATACGAGGTCCGCACCGAGGGCCAGAACATGTTCGCCCTGAAGGGGAAGGCAGGCACACTGTCGGGGAAGCCAGACGTGGTGGCGGTCAAGGACTTGGCAGGCTGGGTGGTGGATACGAAGACCGGCTCGCCGAAGGCGTCCGACCGGGTGCAGGTGATGATCTACATGTGGGCGTTGCCGAAAGCCATCCCGGCTTTCAAGGACGTGACGTTCCACGGCAAGGTGGTGTACAAGACCGGCTACAGCATCATCACGCCAGAAGAGGTTGATACCTTGTTCATCAAGATGGTGTCCGATCTGATGAAGCAGATCTGCGCCGAGGACGAGCCGCGAAAGGCTCCGAGCTTCTCGGAATGTCAGCACTGCCCGATCACGGTCGAGGACTGCCCCGACAGGGCTGGGGCCGTGAAGGTCTATGAGGGCGAAACCGATGAGTTCTGAGCCGCAGAACGTATTCTTTTGAGCGGGCCGCGCCGAACAAGGAAAGTCTCGGCGCGGCCTCGTTGTTGCGGACCACATCGCCGAGCGTTGGTCGTTTCTACGCCAGTTCCTTGACAATCCTCGTGACCCGCTCCTTCAGAACACCGAACAAATGCGTTGTGTTGCCGGGAGTGATTTGGATTGTGTCATCCACGATGATGAGGCGGTCTCCTTGGAGAACCGGAGTGGTGGTCCCGGTCGCGTCCAAGAAGCGCGCCTTGTACTTGCCGAGGTCAGGTCCGAACCGACCGCCGTTGTGCGCCAGCGCGTGCCTGACCAGTTTCGCAAGATCGACTTCGGCGTCGGTCCAACAGTAGTCCCTCAGCGGTGCTCCGAAGTGTCTGGCGAAGGCATCCTTGATCTGGTCCTTCTTCGAGTTGTAGGTAGGCTCCTTGGTCCTGATGACGTTGGCAAGGAAGTCTTCGTAGGCGAAGAACAACGAGCCGTAGTTGCTGCGCTGAGTGCCGAGAATGGAGAACTGGAACTCGGAGGCGTGCGTCAGGAAGTCCCAGTATCCTGCGAGCGGAAATTCCACGTTGGACTGGGCGGTCTTGAGGGCATCGTGTGCCTCCTGCTCGATCTTGGTGACAACGCGCTTCAGGGTCGCACGCTGGTCGAACTTGAGGCTGTGGTGCATTCGTGATTCCAGTTTGGTCACAATGCCCTTAATGACCTCGCCAGAGTAATTGGCACGAAACCGCAAGCTGCCATTGCCTTCGCCCTCGGCGAAGCGTTTCATCGAGTGGGCCATGAGCCACGGCAGCATGTGCGACCCATTCGTGGACCGCCAAGCCACCATCAGGATGCTGATGGCGTCGTTCAAGGGCGATTTCTCGACCGCCTCGAACGTGCTCTTACACCAGCCGTGGTCGAAGAACTGCTGGTATGAGTCGAGGTTCGGGTCGATGAGAACGTGGTCGATGATGTCTTTGTCCATTTGGGCGACTCCTTGTTGAGCTTCTCCTGCGAACGCTGTTTACTGGCTCTTCAAGACATCCGCAAGTCGGGCGCGGGCAGACACGAGAAACTGCAAGTGACCACCAGCGGGACGGCCAGCCTGCTCCCATAGGTCTGCTGCAAGCTGCTCGACTTTTTCTTGGAACAGGCGTTCGCGCCGGTCTTCTTCCTTCTCGGCAGCACCAAGACCCGCATGATGCTCCCGTAGCGAGTTCAGGACATCGGGCGAGGTGCCATGGTGATTGCAGTAGTGCCTGAACCACCAAGCGACGACCTTGCCGACGTTGCCGATCTCCAGAGCGCACTTCCACATCTCCGTCAGGAACATCCACGTCAGGACTGCACGCTTGCCGTGGACCTCAGCCAAGCACGCCTCGTACTGCCGCTGCTTCTTCTCGTCCGGCTGGTGGGCGTACTGCGTGTACAGGAACACGTCGATCAGCCGTTTTGTGGTGAACGTGCAGGTGCCAGTCGGCACAAACGGTCGGGCTTCCGGCACTGCTGCCAGATGGCTCCCGTACTCCTTGGCCGCACCTTCGACCCACTTGCTGTAGGAGTGATCCCCGAGGGCCGTCAGAAAAATAGGCACGACCTTCACGAAGCTCGCCGGATCATGAGGTCCGGTCATATAAAGGCGACGGAAGATCGTCACGAAGGACCGGATTTCGTCATCAGTCGCAGGAGTCTCCACGGTAGGGTTACTGGCAGGGCTCATGAAGCCGCTGGATGAAATCAACGAGCCGGGGCCGTCCTTCATGAAGGCCGAGGTCAGCATCTCCTGTAGGTCTCGCACGAAATAGCCCAAGAGCCTGATCTGCTCTGGGGAGAGCGTGACATCGGCGAGCGGCACCGGCTTCGGCTCGGCAAGCATGAAGTCGATGTCGTGCTGTTTCGCACCACTGGGAACGACTCGGGCCGTTGGGCTCCCGGTCAAGATCTGGGCCATCTCGTCGTGCGTGATTTCTCGGCCAGTTTCGTCCTCCAGATACTCGGAGGGGCCTACGGTGAGGAACTTGTCCCAGTCATTCGGGTCGCCGGGGCCTTCCAGCGCGCCTTCGACGAACCGATGGCGGTACTTCAGGATCTCCCGCTCGGTCCTGCTGGACTTGTTCTCGGCCACAAGCTCGACGGTAGCCCGCGCGACAGGATCGAGGGTCTTCGTGTCGAGGTAGAGGTAGCGGTCCTTGAACTGCCGGTCGGCTCGGTCCAAGTAGCGGATTTTCCAGAACAGCATCATGGGCATCTCCTTGTCTTCGGCAGGCCCTAAGTTAGTAAGGACACGCCAGTTCGTTTCAGGTTCGCGTTCGGCCTACCTGACGCTCAGTTCCTTGACCCGCCTCGTCGTGGTGCGGAGGCACTCGCACCTTCCGTCCGTGAAGCGGCTGGCACTGCTGGTCCCCGACCGCTGACTTCACTGATGAGCCTGCCGGGTATCCTGTCGATCCTGTCAACGATCACACCCGAGGCGCTGTGCATGTCTTGGTAGACCCTCGCCGTGGCGGGAAGTCCGGTCATGTCGATTCGGACGATCCCCCAGTCCGGGTCGTTGAAGTTGTTCTTCTTGCCGAGGGTCATCATCCACCACTCGGCACTGTCGTTCTGGTCGCCCTCGTGGGACAACTTCGCGCAGACGTGGATAACGCCGTCCGTGTCGGGGAAGCCCGTGGCTCGCCGCTCGGCGTTGCTCGGCAACAGGCCCTCGCCGTGCTCGCCGCAAATCTTGGGAATCAGGCAGGATCGCGTGGCGTGGTAGCCGACCTCCAGCGGCCTCGGCAAGATGGGGGTCAGCCCGAAAGTCGGAAGCGTCTGGCCCTTATACTCAATGCTCTGGCCGGTCGTCAGGAAGAGCCACCCGATCCCGTCAAGCTCCTTGCGGATCTGCGGCTCGACACCCGCGAGGCCGAAGCCGGGCGCGAAGCCGATCCGCCAGAAGTGATGACCCTTGTAGATGTCGCTCCGGTTATACAGCAGCGACTCCCCCAAGTGGCGGCGTGCGATCTCTATCGCCTCTACGGCTGGGCGCGCCGACCAGAAGGTGAACGGGTCTTCCATACGGCTTTCTCAAGGGGTTGGATACTTGGCCTTCGGGATCGTGTTCGCTTGGTGCTGTGGCCCGTTACCTCACTCCCTTTTCGGTTTCCTCTACCAACACCGGGAACAGGCTGTGAAGCCGATCCTTGAGGTCGGGATAGTTCTCCAACAACAACTCGACGATCACTCGTACAGGCACGCACTTCAGCAGCCTCGATTGGTCAAGCCATGCGTACTGGATGCCGTAGAGGCGCACATGCTTCTGCGGGTTGAACAGCATTCCATCCTCGGGGCGATCTACGCCCCAGACGCCTGCGCCGCTGAAACCATGCGGCGTCTCTGGAAGCCGTGAGGTTTCACAGGACAGATTTTGCCCGATCCCGTATGCTTCGTTGTGATAGTAGAGCGCGAATACGTCAGGCTTTACCCCGACAAGGTTCGTCCCGAAGGCGATCTGTGGTGCGGCGAGTGTGGAGTCCGTAGCCTGCGCCAGCTTGGCGGGATAGCCGATCACCCAGAACATCGGGACAGTGGCAGGGTCCGCATCCTTGCTCGGCGGTGTTGGAAGGTCGATACAGACCTGTTCGATGTCACACGCGAAAACATCCGAGCGTTCTTGTAGCTCTAAGACGGCGATGTCCAGAGGCTCCCGTGTTATCTCCTTCAGGATACCCGAACTCGACTTCTGGCCTTCCCCGAGCGGGAAGAACAACCTCATCTCTTCTTTGACGCTGACGCAGTGCTTGGCGGTGACGGCGAATAGGTGTTTCCCCGCGCGCAGCATGACCGCCGTGGCGATCTCCTTCCTCTGGTCAGACCAGCGAGAAAGTACCAAGTGGACGTAGGTTCGGGGGACGCTCACCAGTACAGTCAGTTCGCGCCTCGTCTCGACTGTCGGCGGCGGCAACGGTCGCATGTCCATGTTCACGTTCTCGCGTGAGAAGGGTCTACTTACTCTTCGGCGTCGTGTACATCTTGAACCGCTCGACCAGAGCCTTTCCATTGACCAGTTCGAGCCTCGTAGGGACCAACCGGGCGATGTCGGGGTCATCCATAATCTTCGGCGCGAACTCCCACGTTGTCGAGATGATGCCCTTGCTCGTCTGGGGCTGCTTGTTCATCACCCCGATCAAGGCATCGACTTCTTCGGCGGTTACAACGTGGCCCGGCGTGTACCTCTTCACGGACTCGACGAACCGCACCGAGCCGAAACCCCTCTTCACGACAATCAGGTCTTTGCCACGGTCGCCGCTTCGTGGGGTGAGCGTTACTTCGTCGAACAAGCCCGACTGCTCGTAGGTCGCCGCGATGATCTCTTCCAATTTGCGCGGGTCGATCTGGTACATGCGGGAAGGGTCTTCCATGATCTTCTGGATGATGTCGAGCAACGGGATCGTAATCGCCCTGATGAGTTCGCCCTCGAAGGTCTTTTCATAGGGGATGATGACCGCCTGACTAACGATGACGGGGAAGTTGTCTGGGGGAACGAATACCTCGTCGCCGCCCTGCATCGACGCCAGAACCGCCGCGAAATTCTGCCTGCGGCGCTGCTCGTTATTCATGGCGATAATCGTGTTGGCGGCGTCCTGCGAGCCGTCCTCGACGAAAATTGGAGGACGCTGAGGAACCCATTCAGGTTCCACGGCGCTCGACCGGATTGCCGCGTGTAGTTGTTGTTGTCTCCGTCTCTGATCTGCGTTTCTGGCGATGATCGCGGCAGCGTCCTGCGAGCCATCCTCGACGAAGGGAGGCAGCGGTTGGTGATTCTTGTCGTCGCTCATCGGCGGTGTCCTCCACGATGGCTCAGGGCTGGCTCTTGTCGTCGAGCCGCTTGCGGATTCTGGCCTTCATCTCCACAACGGGGATGAAAAGGACCATGCTGCCGAGGGTCTCGGCAACAACGCCGATGCGGGTCACGGCGGGTGGGAGATGGTTCAGGGAGAGAAGAAGCTCATGGTCCCAAACGAACTTGACGGACGGTCCAGCGAACATCTGGGGCGCGTTCCCACCCCTGAATTTCCTCACCTTGTCCTCGTTTGTGAACAGGGCCATTGCCACCGAGCCATCATCTCACAGCAAGACTACCCCGCCTTGGTAGTTGTTGCTCATTACGGCGTAGCACGTATTCCGGCGCGGGTATTGGACGGCAGAATATCGACATCCACAGCCTATTTTACAAGACGGATGAGCCTGCCCGTAGCTCAGTAGCGGCAAGAAAAAGGCCCGGCTCGACCTTCTGGCGGTCGAGCCGAGCCTCGTGTCGGCTTCATCTTCCAGCGGCCCGTGGTCAGGCGGTGTCGCTCGTCTCTCGGGGGAACATCTCCTTCGTGGCGGGCCTTCTTGGCAGGGGATCGGCTTCGGTCCTTCCTCATCGGCGGGTTTCGCCTCGGCGAGCACGCGGGCTAGTTGCTTGCGGCTAATGGCCGAGGACGCGCTCGATCTCAATTACCCTTTGCCCTCAGCGTTCATTTCGGCATCCTACGGACAACCTCGGGGGCGAGAGCGACGTCTTCCTACGGCCCGTTGGCTGGACTTTGGAGCGGCGGGAATGGCCGGACTAAGCACGGAATGGACGTAGACAACGTACAACAACCTCCAGCGTGCTATTCACAATGAATCGACTCCACCGACGCTCTGCCACCCTTTTTCGGACACGTCGCCACGGGGAAGCAGACCCGGCTCCTGCTCGATGCCCTGATCCAGTCGGCGGATCGGGAGATGCGGTTCGGGCAGTCATCGGCGTGGAACCGCTGTTTTGGAGATGTGTGCGACAGGAATTTGACCGATCACCGGACAATTCGTTTAAGGAATCGTTTAAGAGGAGCAACTGGCGCAAGCGTTTAATCGAGCAGTCGCCATAAACCCTTTGGGCAACTGAAGTTTCAAGAGCGGGCGATGGGATTCGAACCCACGACGTCCAGCTTGGGAAACATTCCCTCAAACCGGCCCTTGGCCGCGAAAACCCTTTCACACCAGCATTTTACCGCAACCGGCCTTGTTTGCAAGGTCGTGCGGAAGCGTGCGAGGGTGTGCGAAAAGCTGCGGAAATTCCGCAGTTCGGAAGGTTGTGCGGAAGTTCTGCGGAAGAACTGCGGAACCGTTCCGGCGTCAGGACTGCTTGCCGTTTCGCCCCAGCAACTGGCTCAGGCTGGACCCACCCGGCAGTCCGCGCAGCCCCCGCCAGAGGGCATGGTCGATCCCGTTCCAGGTTTCCCCCGGCGCGTCCAGAACGGGGCCGCTGCGCTGGCCATGCTCAATCTTGGCGAGATGCGGGTTCCGCCGGCGCCCTGGTCCGACCGGCTAGCACGTCAAGAAGCGGGCCCAGGTGCCGCTCGTAGTGGCGCCAGCGGCCGACGGAGCGGTTGTAAATGGGTTGGCGAACCTGCCAGACGCTGGCGGTGACGACGGCCCGTTGCGTGCGGTGGAATTCGAGGCAGACCGGGTCCCAGGGCAGGCCGAGAAAGTCGATGAGGCGCCGGCTCTGGCCCTCCTGGTCCGCGATCAGCTCCTCGTAATGCAGTTCGAGCATCGGCAGCGGCAGCGTTTTGAGCCAGTGGGCGGTGAGCCGTTCGGTTTCCAGGTATTGCCGGCCGCAATCCGCCAGGTCGAAGGTAAAGCGCAGGCGATTGTGGGCGAACCGCTGGAAATAACACGACAGGCAGGTGTCACGGGCATCGCGGCGGCAGAAGATCACTCGGGCCTGGGGAAACAAGGTCGCGATCAGACCGAGGTGGAACACGTTGCCCGGCATCTTGTCGGTGACGCGCACCGCCGCGCCTCCCAGAGAGCGCAGCTGTTCCAGGTGGGCGGCGGAAGCCCTCGCGATCGCCTGGGCGTCCCAGCTTTTCGCGGTGAGGCGGCCCGCCTCGTCGGCAGCCAGGGTTCGGGCGATGCCGCCAATGTCGCGCAACTCGCCGGCGCCGAAAACGGCCGGGTGGCTGGCGGCAATCTGCTCGACCAGAGTCGTGCCCGAGCGCGGCATGCCAACGATGAAAACCGGCAGTTCCGAAGCAGCAACCCACTGGCGCCGGGCCGCGAAGAACCGGGGCGTAAAACCCTGGATCAACTGATCGACCGTGCGGCGGAGTTTGTCGCCGTCGAACGCTTCGTCGGCCGCGGCCGGCAACTGTTTCAGAAGCGCGTTGGCCTGGACAAAGCATGGAAATGCCTCATCGAAGCGGTCGGCGTCGTCCAGCAACTTGCCCAGAGCGAACCCCGCTTCCACGCGGTGCTGGGGGGGCAAGTCGGTTTGGTTCAGCAGCCCGGTGAGCCGCTCGATCTCCGCCGGATTGGCCTCCTGCGCGCAATGGAGATCAGGTTCCTGTGGAAAAGGGCCTTGTCCGGACTGATCGCCAGGGCACGGCGGAAGCAGGCCGACGCCTCATCAAATTTTCCCAGGGAGCGCAACGCCATGCCCAGACCGTTCCAGGAGGTTGCCGAATCGGGCGCCAAACTCAAGGCCTTGCGGAAACTGGCTTCCGCGCCGCTGATGTCAAACAGGTACAGCAAAGCCGATCCGAGAGATTCATGGGCGCCGGCGTCCTCGGGCGCAGCGCCAGCGCCCGCCGATGGACTTGTGCGGCCTCCGCGTGGCGCTCCAAACCTGCCAGGGCCAAACCGCTCATGTTCTGGGCTTCAAAATAATCGGGCTGGAGCCGCACGGCCCTCTCGAACGCGGCCAGTGCCTCGGCGAACCGCTCGCGCTTGAAGAAGGCGTTGCCGAGATTGAACTGGGTGACCGGGTCGTCTCCCTTGAGGGCCGTCGCCTGGAGATATTCGGCAATCGCCTCGTCCAGCAAACCCTTGTCCCTGAGGACATTGGCCAGGTTGTTGCGCGCATCAGCCCAGTTGGGTCTGAGCGCGATGGCCCTGGAATAGGCGGCGATTGCCTCATCCAGTCGCCCCTGGTTTCGCAGCGCTGCACCGAGCCTGACGTGCGTGTCGGCGAAGTCGGGTTGGAGTTGGGTTGCCCTGGAAAATGCGGCGATCGCCTCATCGAGTCGCCCTAACTCGCACAAGATAATACCCAGGGCATAATGGGGTCCGCCATCCGCGGGACGGAGCTGAACCAGCCGACGGTAAGGCGCGATGGCCTCATCGAACTTCCGGTGGTTCACCAGGATGCAGCCGAGATTGCCCCACGCCTCGGCAAAGTCGGGTCGATGTTGGACTGCTCGGCCGATCAGAGCGGCGGCCGCTTCCAGATGACCTGCCTGCGCCGTGAGAATCCCCAGGAGGTGCAGGGCGTCAGGATCATTGGGTTCCCGGACGAGAACCTGATGGCAAATCCTTTCCGCGTCGCGGCGCCGTCCCGCCCGATAGTGCTGCTCTGCAACCTGGATAGGCCGATCCATCGTCATGGGTCGATCTTTCGGATTGCCTGGGTTCGCGCCAACAGAAATTCCCGCCCCTCCGACGAAGCACCCCTCCCTTGAACCGGAGGGGTGCTTCGTCTGACGACCTGTTCCGATTCGTTCTCAACCGAGGGGGTCGAAGTGGTCATCAAGCCCACTGAACCCTTCAAAACTGAAGGTCAAGCCGCCGTGATCCTGAAGGATGATCGAATTGCCGGGGACCAGTTGGATCGGCGTGTTGTCCGAGTAGTCGGCCGCGTCCACGTAGCCGATGTCGCCGAACAAGGTGTCGTTAATGTCGCTGTTCTGCCAGACGTCGAAGATGAATTGCCCGGTAACGGTGACGTTGAGGCTCACCGACGGGTGGATGATCCCGGGGATGGGCAAGATCGTGATGCTGAGTCCGGCACTAAAGTTGATGGAGAACTGGGTGAAGTTCTGCATCATGAAGGTGAGTTCCGGGATGTATTCGTTGGCGCCGGGCGCCGGGCCGGCCGGCGTCAGGTCGTCTGGACTGCTCTTCATGCTGTAGAGGTTGAAGAACCCATCGACGGGAACGCCGGAGGCGCCAACGTCAATGCCGGCGTGGGCGTCAAAGAGCGTAACCGTCAAGTTGGTTGGCACCAGGAAAGTGGTGCTGAGGTTCACGTCCAACGGCAGGATGTCCATGCCGTAGTTGACGTCCAGTTCCTGCAAGCGAACCCCCCCGACGAGGCGATTACTGCCGTCCTGGGCGAGGAACAGCAAGGTGAAGGGGTTGCTGGCGACGAAGCTGGCGTTGCCGTTGGGGAAGCCAAAGCTCCAGTTGATTTGCACGTCCGTCGGCGTGTTTTGCATCACGGCACGCAGGGCCGTGTCGCTATCCTGGGCCATCCCCTGTGGACCGTAATAGAGGTCGATGGTGCCCGCGGAGGCGCTGCTGTGGAAGTGGATGTTGTTGGCCGCCAGGTTGATGTCCAGGGTGGCCGAATCGGGGATGTTGTCGATGTGGGCAATGAGGATATTGCTGTCCAGGCCGGCGCCGGCGAGAAACGGATGCGGGCCGGCGGTGGGGGCGTCGAACTCGAAGTGGCCGCCATTGGTATTGGGCTGGTACGCGATTTTCTGGAAGCCGGTGAACTGGGCGTCGAGGAAATCGAGTGCCCCGCTGTTAATCTGGACGACGGCATGGTCTTCGCCGGCGGTGAGCACCTGGGCGTTGTTGTAAATGTTTTGCAGCTGCGCGAGCGTGACGGGGGCGCCGCTCCCCAGACTGAAGTAACGGTTGTCGATTTCCTGGAGGTACGGCGAGTAGTTGATGCGGGCGCCGCCCGGACCGGAGGTCTGGAACGGCATGAGCTTGCCCGCGTTGACGCCCGCGTCGTCGGACGTGGAGACCGTCGCCGTCACCTGCCCCATGGGTGTGGGGTTGTCCGAAGCGTCTGCGGCCTGGAGCACGAACTGGCCGCCGCCCCAGTTGGCGGACCAGTGGGCGGGAATGTTGTGCAGCGCCGCCTGGATGAGCCTGTACGTGCCCGTCCCCAGAATGGTGTTGTCGCTGGTCGCGCTCACCATCAGCAGGGTGATGGCGTCGCTCATGGTCAGGGTGGCGCTGGCGCTGGGATCCAGGGTGAAGTTCAACATGGCGGGCAGACCCAGGGCCGTGAACATGACGTGGGTGTTGTCCGCCGGGGTGTTGGTCTTGCTGATGTCGGCCACGACCGTGAGGGAGCTGATGGCGGAACTGCCCATGTAGTTCACCACCGTCGCGAAATCGGAATTGAAGTCCCAGGTCTGCGGCACGTTCATGATGTCGATGGCGGCCGTGATGTTGTAAAGCGAGAAGAACCTGCCGCCCAGTTTCGAGGTGACGTTGACCTGCATTTCATGGGCGGAGTTGGCGACGTAATGCAAGGTCACCCCGAGCGCCGGGTCCGCGGTCGTGAGGCTGAAATCGCCGAGGCCGAACAGGCCCGCGGAGAGGCGCTTCACCATGCCCGCGCCCTCGTCGTCCAGCCGCGCGTAATCGATGGACGAGCCGGTGGCGGCCGCCAGCGCGGCCACGTCGTTGTCCATCGTGGACACTGCGACCTGCGCCCCGCCCAGGAACGTGCCCGGGGTGTCGGTGTCGAAGTGGATGGCCGTGCCCGCGGACGTGGACCAGGTGGCGTGGAAACTGGGTACGGAGTCCACGCGGATCCGGGCGTCGCGCACCACGTCGCCGAGCAGACTGCCGCTGCCCGGGAAGCCGTTGGGGTCGTGCACGTGGGCGGTGATGTTGCCGATGTTGTTCGGCGACGAGACGGTGACCGTCAGGTGCGAAGCGGGGTCGAGGTCGAAACTGAGGTTCGCCGGCAGGCTGCTGGCGCTCAGGCTGAATTTGGTCGTGTCGTAGGTGCCTTCCGTCCCGGGCACGCTGCCGCCCACGGTGATCGAGCCAATCCCACTGCTGGCGGTGTACGACAGCTGGGTCGAAAAATTACTGGTCAGGGTGATGCTCGCCGGCAGCAGGTTGACGACCACCGCGGCGTCCACGTTATGCCCCGGGAAGAAGTGGCCGTTGTTGGAGACCACCGTGGCGGTCAGCAGCCGCGCGGCGTCCTGCGTCATCACGATGGTTGACGAGTGGCTCGCGTCGGTCGTGGAGTAGGTGAACTGGGTGAGGCCGAACAGCTCGGCCACCAGGTGCTTGGCCGCACTGCCGCCCGGGTCGGAAAGGGTGACGACGTCGGCGTTGCTGCCCGTCGGCGGGCCGGGGGGCGCGAGGTCGATCGCCGAGGAGATCTGCAACTGCGTGGCGCCGATCGACAGGCCCGGGGCCACGCTCATGAGGCCGACCGTCGTGCCGGTGGCGGTGGTGGCAAAGGTCCCCTGGAAGCTCGGCACGTTGTCCAGGCGCAGCCGGGCTTGCTCGATCGGGGCGCCGAGCAGGCCGGAGGTGCCGGGCAGTCCGGTCGGGTCCTCCAGGTCGAAGCTGAGGTCGCCCATCGTCTGATTGTCGTGGCCCAGGGTGTCCTGGGAGAGGACGGAGAAGGTGCCGAGGGTCGGTTCAAAGTCGAAGACAATCACCGGCGGCAGGTTGTCGGCGTGGATGGTCAGCGAGGAGCCGGCGGGCAGGCCCACGTTCTGGCCGAACGTCAGGTCAATCGAGGGGATGAAGTTCGTGCCGACGAGGCGGATCATCGGGTCGAGGTTGGTCTGGTAATCGAGGTGGCTGGGCACCAGGGCAATGTTATTGTTCAGGGTCACCTGGTTGCCCGCGAAATAGACGCCGCCGGTGACCGAGTTGACGTTGAGGTTGAACGGCACGGCCCGGTTGTCGTCCCAGGTGGCGTGGACAAAATCGCTGGCGTTGGCGACCGCGTAGCTGAACGAGTCGATGCCGACGATGCCGACGCTCATGCTCCGCGCCGCCGCCCCCTGATCGCTGAAGGAGGCGTAGTCCGCGGTCAGGCTGGCGGCCGGGGTCATCGGGTAAGCGGGCAGGCCCGGGTCGTTCAACTTCGTGGACACCGCGAACTGGACGCCGCCCGCGAACAGGCCGGCCATGACGGTGTCGAAGTGGATGGCCGTGTTGCCGCTGCCGTCCGTGGCCACCCAGGTGCCGGTGAAGGTCGGGATGTCATCGACGCGCATGCGCGCCGTCTTCAGTTTGGGGCCGAACAGCAGGCCGGCGTCCGCGAACAGCGAGATGCCGTTGGAGTCCGCCAGGGACACTTCCACGTGGCCGGCGACGGCGTTGCCGCCGTGGCCGTCCTGGGCCACGATGTGCATCATCGAATCCGGGTCGAACAGGAAGCTGAACACGGCCGGCAGTCCGCCGGTGTCCAGGTTGAACATCAACGAATCGATGTGCCCGAAGCAAGTGAACGAGCCGATGCCGGTGGGCGGGTTGGTCGAGTAGCCGAAATCGGCCGGGCTGTTGAAGTGGAACATCGTTTCCCCGGCCGGGACGTTGACCAACTCGCAGGTGATCTCGATATCGTGCCCGGGGGTGAGCAGCGAGGTGGGCGTCGTCCGCAGGTAGCTCTGCAAGGGCGTCGCGGTCGTTGTCCTCAGGTCGAACGAGCTGCCGAGCGGGGCGGTGGTCAGGGTGAAGGTGGCCGAGACGAGGTTCAGCAGCCGGGTCGCCGCTGTGGCGCCCGGCCCGTAGACCGCCGGCACGGAGGTGTCGCCCGTGCCGGTGTCGATCATCGAGAAGACGTCCCAGGTCGGGTTGCTCCAGCGGGTCGGCAACTGCACCGTGGCGGGGGTTTTGCTCGACGCCAGGAATTCCAGGCTGCCGATGACGTTGGTCGGGACCACCGGGGCGGCGGTGAAGGTCCGGGTGGTGCCGCTGGCGTTGAAGCCGGCCGTCAAGCTGGGGGCGTTCGTCACGGCCAGGCCGACCGTATCGACGTTGTAGCCGAGGAAGGCGGAACTGCCGGCGAAGCCGCCGGTTTTGGCGGCCTGGATGGCCAGGTTGAGGGAGGTCGAGTTGTCGGTCAGCGTCGCCGAGCCGGCCGTCCTGAGGGTCAGGTCCACCTGCGTGGGCACGTTGCTGGCGTTGCCGACGACCGCCAGGCCGTCGCTGCGCGTCTTCTGGAACGTCATCTGGCTGACGCCGGTGTTGCCGTGCTGCGACAGCGTCAGGTTGCCGGTAGGCTCGTTGAGGGCGAGCGAAAATTGCTCGCTGGTCGGCATCGCGCTGGCGGTCAGGCTGGTGTTGAAGTCCGGGCCGGGGGCGGTCGCCGGGTTGGTCAGGTTCTCCAGGTAGTCCATCTGAACCAGGCTGGTGGCGCTCGCCTGCCAGTTCAGGGCGAAGGAGGTGTTGACCGGGGTGGTGAGGGCCGACTCGCTGGTGGTGACGGTGAGGTTGATCGTGGCCGGCACGGTCTCGACGTAGGTGCGGAAACCGGCGGCGTTCAGGGTGCCGGTCAGGTTGGTGCCGTCGAGGTTGCCGAGGATAAAGCTGAGCGGGTTGTCCGCCGCGGTAGTGGTCATGGTGGCCTGGAAGCTGTGGCTGGTGCCAGCGAGGGTGCCGGGATAAAGGTCGATGACCTCTTCCAGGGGGGCGTGCCCGCCGGGGGTGTTGCCGGTGGCCCGCGTCTGGAAGCCCATGACCAGGTTCGGGGTGCTGGGCAGCCCGGCCTCCAGGTCGAAGCCGGCGAACGGGAAGGCGATCACCACCGAGAGGTTACTGGCGTACGGGGCGTTGCCCAGCCGGTCAATGGTCAATTCGAGGTGCGGGGTCGGGTCCACGTAAGCGTCCAGCTCCAGCTGGATGTCGAAGCCGCTGTGGCCCTGGCCGGTGTCCTTGCTCTGGTCGGCGTCGATTTTGACGGGGGCGTGGGAGTGGCCGTCGGTCACCGTGGGCGCGGCCCCGCCGGCGCTGGCGACGATGACGAAGGGCACCGGCAGGTTGTCGAGGACGTGGCGGTTGCTGACCGCCTTGTCGAGCACATTTCTCAGGATGCTGGAATCGCCCGGGTCCGGGACGAGGGGGTCGGGCAGTGGCAGCGGCGCCGGATTGACCGGGCCGGGCAACGCCAGGGTGGGCACGACGCGGGTTTCCAGTTCCTCCAGCCGAACGCGGACAGGGCGGCGCGAACGGCGGCGCAACGGCTTGGTGGTCGGCTTCAGCCAGCTGGTGAGCAGGTTGCGAAGTCCCATGTGGCGATCTCCTTTGCGGTGGGGTACGTCGGTGCAGGTTCCTTGACGGAGTTTCCACGAGCCATTTCGCGGCGGCGCACGGCGTCCGCCAGGGTGCGAAATGTTCTGATTACCCGCAGGTTAAAAGTAAAAGTGGCGGCGTAGGATTACCCACCTCGGCGGCACGGGGGGATGGTGTCGAGGTGGCGGCAGCTGGCGCCGTGGTGCGGCTCAACGCTTGAAGGACAACTGGGCGATAAACTCCTTTTCCAATAGCCCGCAGAGGGCATGTCCCGCAATCGAGTTGCTCAACACATCAGCTAGAAACGATCGCCAATCCAGCGGGAAGGAAGGCGAAATTGCGTCGGGATGATTTGGAAGCCAACCTAAATGGTTGATAATAGGTTGGATGGATGAGGATAATCCCATGCGGTTCTGCCTTTGTCAAGAGAAATTCCAGAATCTTTTTGGAAGTAGTTCTACTGTGCTACTTTCCTCTTTTCGGTCGGCCGCGCGGCCGCGGCCGACGCGGCGGGAACTGCCCGGTCGCGTTGTGCCAGTGGTAGATGCGTGCCTCCTCGTTACGCCGCAGCACTTGGCTCACGATCTCCGCGACCCGGGCCGCGCTGGGGCTCGGCTCGCGCAGCAGTTCCGTGAAGATCTGCCGCACCTGCGGCACCGTCAGCGCTGGTGTTTTTCCCCCCCAGCCGCAGCTTCTCGGTCTGCAGGAACCACAGGGCCAACAGCGACAGCGTCATGTGGTGGTGCCAGCCCACCCAGCTGCGCACCTCGTAGTGTCCCAACCCCACCTCGCCCTTGGCCTCCGCCAAGAGTTCCTCGACCCCGTGCCGCGCCCATGTACCCGCGCCACCTGCCCGCGCCGCGCCCGGTGCGCGTTGGAGAGCGTGTACCACGTCTGCGGCTTGGGCTCGCAACTCTTGAGGATCGCCAGACGTTCGCGCGGCCCCACGCAGCCGTCCTCGTCCTTGGTCTGCACCGCCGCCAACAGCACCTTGACCCACTGCGGCCCCTTGGCTCCGTCACGCACCTTCACCTTGCGCCACCGCCCCGCCGGCTGCCGCGCCGCCCACCGATCAACGCGCTCGAACGCCGGCAACCGCGGCCGGCCGCCGGGGCGCGCCGGCGGCGACCGCTCGGCCAGGTCACGCACCAGGGTGTTGCAGGGCACGTCCAGCACGTACCGGAGCCGCCGCTGCCGCAGGGCCGCCCGCAGTTCCGTGCAGCGGCCGAACTCGTCGTCGCCAGCCACCCAGTCCCCGGGCAGGTCGGCGCGGCGCGGTCCAGCAGTTCCAGGCCGACCCGCCACTTCTCGGCGAAGGCGACCGCCGCGGGCACAAACGTGGCGGCGCGGCGCCTGGGGTCGTGGGCCCAGTCCTGGTCCAGATAGAGCTGGGCGTCGAGCAGGGCCTTGCCGCGCGGGGCGACGTAGGCCAGGAAGACGCCGACCTGGCAGTTGTCGATCTTGCCCAACCGGCCGCACCACTGGCGGGCCACCCCACAGGAAGCCGCCCCCTTCTTGGGGAAGGCCGAGGGGTCCAGGACGAAGACGGCGTCGTCGTCGGCCAACTCCTCGGCGATGTGGCGGCGCAACTCGCCCAGGACGGCCTGGTCGTCCCAGCCGCCGCCACCGACGAACAGTTGCAAGGGGCGGCGCTTGAGGCCGGCCAAGGTGGCGATGGGCTCGGTGGTCTTGCGCTGCAGGCCGCTGAGCTTGCCGCGCAGCACGGTCAGGGCGTGGCCGCGGTGCTCCTCTCGGTGGAACCGGGGCAGGTAGCGCTGGGCGAAGGCGGTCAACTGGTCCGCGCAGGAGCGGACGGCAGCAGCGGAGAGTTCGGCGTCGTTCAGCAGGGCCTGCGCGTCGGGGTGGTCGAGGATGTCCATGGCGGCCTCCACAAAGATACCGCCGTTCAGTGTAGCCACCGCGTCAGCTGCCGGCTAGAATCATGTCGCACAGTAGAAATAGGCAGCCAAATAGGCAGGAACTAAACGGGCGGGATTCGGTCGGACTCGAATCAGGAACCCTGCGAACACCAATTGTCCGTCTTTCGGATCGTAAAGGTAAGACTTCCCAACGCTAGCCCCGGTCCGGGCAAAAACGATGTCTCCTTCGCTTAGGTGGTATCTGCCGGAGTTCTCACTTTTCACAGAGACGAGATTCTCGGTGGAAAAGCCGCCGTTTTCGGTAATATCAGTTATTCGGATATAAGTAGGAAGTTTATCCGAAAAATGGCAAGCTGGCGCATTGATCCCATAATTAGGTGCGGAAGCAAGACATTCACCCAACTTGCGAACATTCCAATTGTCTGGAATTACGCCAACATTTGTTTTTTTGAAACTCGTTTTCAATTCCATACTGCCCCCAAATTCTTGAGGTGTTCCCCTACTTTGGCGCTCAGGGATTCCACCTTTTCAGTAAGTACGGGTAGCGGTGACGTGTAACGATCAGCCAGTTGCCTGATGCGGCCGGTGAGCGCATGCGAAACCCGATCCAGTTCGGATTGCACATCCGCGGCGAGCGTGGCCACCCACTTGTCTTCCACTGCAAGGGTCTTGATTTCCGCCTCGGTCAGCTGGCCATACTTCGCGGCAACCTTGGTCTCCAGTTCCTTCTCTGCCTCTTTGCCCTTCTTTTTGGCGGCCGCTTCCTTTTCGAGGAGAGCCACGTATTCCCCCAGCACCTTCCGCTCGTCGTCTGCCTCCGCATCGTCCTTGATTGCTTTCAATCGCTTGGTCGCTTCCCCCTTGGCAATGTTCCCCTTGTCGTCGAGCAGGTCCGCCAACAGCCCTTCCTCGCCGCTGTGCTCCTCCTTCAACTCTTCCAGCTGTTGCCCGAGCGCTGCCACCTCGGCCTCCAACTGGTCAATGGCGGCCTGTTCCGCGGCAAAGTAGCGGAAGACCAGCAGCCGGGCCGGGATCAGGTCCGACTTGTACCGCTGTTTGCCCACCGTGAAATCGTGGTCCTCGGGCCAGACCGTCTTGCCATCCTTGTTCCTGGTGGGAACGAGTTGCCTGGGCCTGGTGCCCTCCACCCAGCCGCTCCCCGAAATGATGTACACGTCATCCTGCATCGTCTCGGCCCAGTAGGTCATGAGGTGCTGGTAAACGTCGTAGGGATCGACCAGCCGGGCCTTGCGGAACACCTCCAGCAGAGTTTCGGACAGCGTTTCGATCAGCGCCTTGGGAGGGCTGCCGACGCCGAGGCCGGTGAGGCGCGGCGCGTTGGTCTTGCGCCAGCGGGCGAACAGGGCAGTCACCGATTCGTTGAACGCCGTGAATTCGGCATGGCCGAAGATGGCGGCCTTGACCTCGGCGGCCGGTAGCTTGAGGCGGCTGTAACCGGGGCGGTCGGCCGCGGTAAAGAGCAGCGCCCGCACGCCCGGGAAGACCTGCCAGTAGCGTTCCAGGTCGTCGAGGTCGCGGTTCGGGATGCCGCCGCGCAGGTGGGCGTCGATGTCTTGCAGGTCTTCCGGTTCGGTGCTGTCGATGTAGCGGGGCAGGTTCAGGTTGTAATCGTTCTTCGGGTCGGCGATCTCGGTCAGCGGCACCATCCGCGAAAATCGGGGGATGGCGGTTTGCTTCGTGAAGGCGTCCACGATCTTGTGAATGTCCTGAGCACGCAGGCGGTTCTTGTTGCCGTCCTTGAGGAAGCCCTTGCTGGCGTCGATCATGAAGATGCCCTTGCGGGCGGCGGCGTTCTCCCGGTCCAGCACGAGGATGCAGGCCGGGATGCCGGTGCCGTAAAACAGGTTGGGCGGCAGGCCGATGATGCCCCGGATGTAGCCGCGGCGGACGATTTCCTTGCGGATGTCGGCCTCGGCGTTGCCGCGGAACAGGACGCCGTGCGGCAGGTTGACCGCCGCCTTGCCAGTGGTTTTCAGGCAGGCGAGGATGTGCAGCAGGAATGCGAGGTCGCCGTTCTTGGCGGGCGGGGTGCCGAACCCGAAGCGGTTGAATTCGTCCTGTCCAGGGTTGAAGCCGTTGCGCCACGACTTGAAGGAGAAGGGCGGGTTGGCGACCACGAAGTCAAACGTCTTGAGGGCGCCGGTCTTTTCCTTGTAGTAGGGGCTGGCGAGGACGTTGTCCTTCCAGATTTCGGCGGTGGGGCAGTCGTGCAGGATCATGTTCATCTTGGCCAGGGCGGCGGTGGCGTTGTCCATTTCCTGGCCGTAGAGGGCGAGGTCGAACCCGGTGGCGCTTTTGGCCTCGTCGTGGGCCTTCAGCAAGAGCGAGCCGGATCCGCAAGTCGGGTCGTGGATGGTCTGGTTGCCGCTTCTGGCGCTACCGACGCCGATCACCTTGGCCATGACGCGCGAGACTTCGGCCGGGGTATAGAACTGGCCCTTGCTCTTGCCGGATTCGGTGGCGAAGTGCCGCATCAGGTACTCGTAGGCGTCGCCGAGCAGGTCGTCGCCTTCGGCCCGGTTGTTGCGGAAATCCAGGTTGGGTGTGTCGAAGATGGCCACCAGGTTGGAGAGGGTGTCCACCATGTCCTTGCCCTTGCCCAGCTTGTCCTCGGCGTTGAAATCGGTCTGGTCGATCACCCCTTTCAGGTGGTTGGCCTCTGCCAGCTTGGAGATGATCTTGTTCATCCCCTCACCGATGTTCGGGTTGCCCTTGAGGGCCACCATGTCGGCAAAGCGGCCCCCCTGGGGGACATCGAGCAGGGCGTCCTTCTGGCCGGCGTACTTGTCGGAGACGTATTTGACGAACAGCAACGACAGGACGTAATCCTTATACTGCGAGGCGTCCATGCCGCCGCGCAGCTCGTCGCAGCTTTTCCAGATGGAACTGTAGAGTTCGGACTTCTTGATCGGCATCGGTTACCCGGGCACGGTCGCAGTGTGTCGTTGCTGTCGCCTGGCTGGTGTAGGTTACCCAGGGGGAGGAACGGCCGAAAGGAAAAAGTAGCAGACACTGCCTTTTTGCATTTCAGGGTCGATTTCCCGGCACCCAGGCTGAGGGCGAGACAGCTGGTGCCGACCGAAGCGGACCTGGCCCGCGCCTACGAACCGGACGCCGTCCTGCTCGACCGCATCCGGGCGGAGCACGCAAGACAAGCGGTTCCGACAAGGACAAGGAGGAAGTGAACGCCTCTTGGTTCAAGCCACCAGCGCCCACGGTTGCCCCGTCCCGTTCCCCGGACCGCTGTACAGGAACTCCAGCATCCTTACCGCCATCTCCAGGGCGTCCGGCCCGTCGTCGAAGTCCCCGGTCGGGAAGTCCCGCAGCTGCTGCACCAGCAGGCGGCAACCTGGTGAGCGGCGGAACCGCAGCCGCCGCTGCGCCAGCCACGTCGTCAGGCCCCGGATGCGCACCTCTTTGTTCCCCATGTTCTCGATGCCGAACAGGGGGATGGGCAGGTCGTGGACATTCTGGCGCAGGAACTCGCCGGCGAGCAACTCCTGCCACTGGTTGACTTCCAGAAGGAAGCCGTCCGGACGGAACGAAGTACAAAGGTTGAGGCCGTCCCGGACGATCCGGTCCACCGGACGGCGTTCCAGGTCGGCGTCGAGCCACACCACCAGGTTGCGGTCGATGACGGCCAGGACGAAGGCGCTGTAGTCGCCGGCCCGGGCGTCTTTCCCTTTCGACGGGTCCAGGGCCATCGCCCTGAGCAACACCTGCTCACCAGTCGGCCAGTCGTTGAACCACAACTCCTCGCCCTCGAAGTAGCTGGCCGGCCATTCGCACGCCTCGGGGCTCATCGGCTCGTTCTGCTTCTCGCTGGCGAAGGCGCCGACGCCGATGGTGGCGCACAACTTCATCAGGTCGTACAGGCTTTCCCGTTCGGGCCAGAGCACGACGGCGCCGGCGTCCATGTCCGCCTGGTGGTCCTGGTAGAACGCCAGGGCGTGGGCCTCGTAATCGGGCACCTCGTAGTTGTGGAAGACGCGCTCCCACTCGGCCCAAAGCTCCATCCGGTCGGGCCACTGTACCACGCTGCGGTAAACGTGCGTCCGCCAGCCCGGCGTGCGCTGCAGCTGGCACACGATGGCGTCGCGGTGCAGCGCGGTCCCCAGCGCCAGGAAGTTCGTGCCCGGGGCGCCGGCGTTCATCACGTCCTTTTGCAGCCACTGCATCGACCGCTCGCGCTTCAACGCGGAGATGATGTGGTCCTTGTTCTGCGGGTCGTCGTTGACAATCAGGCTGGGCCGGTGCTGGCGGTGCTTGCGTCCGCGAATCTTGTCGCCGGTGCCCAGGGACTCGATGAGAACGCCGTTGCGTAGCTCGATGCTGTTGTCCCGCCACACCCGGCCCCGGCCGCAGGCATGGGGGTAATCCCGCCGCAGTTCCTCGTTGTCTTCCAGTTCCGAACGAATCGCGGTCAGGTACTTCGCCGCCTGCGTGCTGGTGTCGCTGGTCAGGATGGTGTACGGCTCCAGGCCGTGGACCGCGGCATACAGCGGGTAGGCGAAGGTGGACCAGGTCGTTTTCGCAGCGCCACGGGCGCAAGCCACACCTCGCGGGAATCCCGGCGGGTGTGCAGGGTGGAGAGGTCGGCAACGAGGTCGCGGTGGAACCGGGAAGGTTTGTCGGGGAAGTAGCGCTTGAGGTAGTGGTCGGCCCACTCACCCAGGGGAGGCAGCGTCGCCCGGGCGCCGCCAGGCGCACTTCCTCCGGTGGGTAGATCGCCCGCAAGTGCCTGGCGAAGTTGCGCAGCAAGTTTGGGGGGAAGGAGGGCAAGGACGGCCTCCAGCGGGTCCAGCGTCGGGGCTTCGTACAACCGAAGCAGTTCACCAATGTCTTTCAGGATCGCCCTGGCGTTCCGCAGATCGGCGTCGTCGATGGCCCTGGCGAACAGGTCGCGGAGTTGGGCAAGGTGGAAATTGAAGTTGATTTCCCGGTCTTTCTCCAGATCGGCCGCCAGGAGCTTGTTGCCGGCCTGGATGTACTTCTTTAACTGGCTGTCGCTGACCTTCCACGTCTTGCCTTCGCGCCCCGGATGGTCGGTTTGGTTCGCATAATCCCGTACGTCGTGGAATGCCGCCCCGGCCATGCGGATTTTCAAAACTTCCAATACCCGGCGCTGCACGGTGGCTGCCGTGGATCGCTTAGACCCCTTCGGTTTTTTCCGCGCTTGGCTCATGTTTCTCGACCATTGCGGTTATCCATGCCGAGTGCCAGCCATGCAACTCGACGTGGTTGATGAGCGCGAACTGCTCACGCCCGCTACCGTTGCCACAAAGGTTGGCGCTGCCCTCGATCACCAACTTGACGCCGGAGGCGAAGGCCAGCGTAACGACCTTGGCGTGCGAGTGGGCGGCGGCCACGCGCTGGTTGCGTTTGCGGAACTGCTCTTGCGTCTCTTTCCACAAGGGGGGCTTGTGGGCGCGGAAAAAGATGCTGGTGAGCAGGAGCAGGGCGCCGACCTTCCGTTCGTCCACCCAGGCCAGGAGGCTGGCCAGGTTCCTCTCATTGTACCCCAGCGTGGCGCAGGTCAGGCGGTCGCAGGGGCCGTAATGGTCGAGCAGGTGGCCGATAACGTCGGTCAGGTCCATGCGTGCCGTACAGAGGGCGTGCAGGCTCTCGCCGGGGCCTGGCAGCAGCTGCAGCACAGCCCCGGCTTCCTTGATGCCGGCGGCGCGGCGGGCGGCCAGCTTGACGGTCTTCGGGGTGGGCAGCCCCTGGCCGTCGTCCTCGGGTTCGTCGGGCGCTGGTGGCGGCGCGAGGCCGAAGCGCGGTTTGTACGGCTTGAACTGCATGTGTTAACTCAGCTGATGGAGCCGCCGGTGCCCATGTCCTTTTTGCGCTGCCACGCCTCGATCTGGGTGGGGCTACGCTTGTACCGCTTGCCCCGGCCCTTGGCCTTCTTTTTCTTCACGTTGGCGCCGAAATTGAAGCTGATGCCGGTGGATTTCTTGGCCATGATCGCTCCTTTCTTTTCCCATGTTTCCCGTCACCGCTGGCCCTGCGCGAGGCCAGGTCAACACCCCTCCCAGGCGTCTCCCTGGGAGCCGTTTTCGTTAGAAGAACAGGTAGGGATTTCACCGTCCGGACCGTCCGTAGCGTCCGATTCCCTGTGTTTTTCACGGTTGTCTACGGACGGTTGCGGACGGTCGCCGGACGGTTGCCAATCTGGACCGTCCGTAACTTCTGCCCATTCGGAATGCGGTTCGGACGGTTCGGACGGTTCGGACGGTTGTTCCCCTATGCTCTCCATCTCGACGGTGACAATCCGGTGCTTCTTGTCGGTCGTGAACCCGAATGTCACGAGGATGCCATTCTTGCGGAGGTTGGTCGTCAGCCGGCGCAAGATGCCGGACAGGCCCCGCGGCGACTTCGGCCACGCCTTGCTTTTCGCAACCTTGTCTTCCACCTTCGCCGCCAGTTCCAGCAGCAACGCCTGGCAGGAACCCTCCCAGCGCTCACGGTTCGTAAGCAGGGTGCGGAGGGGTTCGTAGAGTACCGAGCACTCCAGGGCCGCGCTACTCTGCTCGTCCCGATTCAGTTCGTAAGCGTAGATGAAGGCGTCGTCATTCCAGCCAAGCGCCTTGCCGGCCGCGGTCGCCATCACCGCGAAGTCCGCCATCCGCGGCAGTTCCTTGAGATTTACCTCGGGGCGGTATTTCAAAGCTCCTGCCACAGCCGTCAACAGAGCGCCGAAAATCATGGGCCGGACCGTCTCGAATTCCTCCCAGATGACCCGCTCTTGCTTCCGCTCCCTCTCGTTCAGCGACGGCAGTTGCAGCACGATGCCCCGGTCGAGCAGATCTGGCCGCGACGAAAGCTCCTCGATGCCGTTGAGCAGACAGGGCCGCTGGGCGTTGAAGATGATCTCTTCATCGTCGGTGTACAGTTGGCGTGTCGAGAACCCGCCGCCGGTCGCCAACCGGCAGAGCGCATCCGACAACCACCCGTCGATGAAGCTCAGATTGTCCAGCGCCACCACCCAGGAGTTGCTCGCGGTGATGATGAGGTCGCGCTCGTCCTTGGGGGCGGTCCGCAGCGGTGCCATGCTCGGGTCGATCACCGACCGCAGGAATCGCATCGTGTTGCTCTTGGCGCTGCCCTGTTCGCCGTACAGGCAGAGTACCGGGTAGGGGCCGAACGGGTTGAGCGCTTGCACCATCCAGGCGACGATGAGCTTCCAGTCGTCCTTGAGCCTGTTGTGGTTGACGTAGGGCCGCAACTGGTCCAGACTGCCGTCCGACTGGGGCATCGGCAGCGCGAGTTGTCCCCGCGGCCGACGGAACCGCACCGGCGAATTCTCCAGCACCCGCCAACCGTCCGCGCTCACCTGTACGACGTGCCATTCCGGGTCGCCGAGGTCGATGTAAATTCGGCCGGCCGCCTTGCCCACGCGGCAGTATACCTCTCGCTCGCTGCCCTCGAATCGGGCCTTGGCTTCCAGCACGCCCAGCACGTCCTGCATGATCCCAGCGGAAGCGGCTTTCCCGGTTTCCAGGTAGAGGCGGCGGGCAAGCCAATTGCGGAAGTGGCCGCCGCGGATGGGGTGCGTTTCCTGGTGGAGCCGCTGTTGCCTGTCCTCCACCTGAACGACCGCGAACCCCTTGCCGTCCGGGGTGTGGAAGTAAACCGGCCCGTTCGCCAGGCCGAGCAGCTGCTCGGCCTGGGTCGGCCCCTTCTTCGACTTTCGCTTGGAAACAGTAGGCCCCCGACCGTCCGAACCGTCCGCCCACGGGGCGGCGGCCTGCACCAGTTCCAGCAGCTGTACCTTGTCGCCGCCGGTCTGTAACCAGTCGCTCACGTCGCCCTTGGCAGGTAAGCCAGGCAACTCCACCACCTTGACCGACGCGGCCACGCCGGCGAGCGACCTGGCGACGGCCTGGGCGTGCTTCCGCCCCGGGTCGTCGTCGTCCGGGAAAATGATGACGTGCCGCCCGGCGAAATGATCGTTGTACTGCGGCTTCCACTTGCCCGCCCCCATCGGGTTCGTGGTGGAGAGCATGCCGATAGCACCCAGGCTCTCTGCGTCTTTTTCCCCCTCCACGACGTACACGGGCCGATCAACCGGGGCCGCGTACAGTTCGGGAAGGCGGTAGGGGACCAGCCGAACGTCCTTGAGGTTCCACACCCAGCCGCCACGGCCATCGGGTTTGCGCTGACGAAACATCTTTCTGTCGCCGTTGTCGCCGGGTTCAAAGCGAACCGACTGAAACAGCAGTTCGCCGTGCTCGTCGCGGTAGTCGTAGGCCGCCACCTCCCGGGGCTTGCCGTTGCTGCTGGGTTTGGCGCTGGGCGCCGTGGCTGTGCTCATCGTGGCGGCCTCCCTTGTGCCCGTGGGGCCGTCAGATGCCGATTTTGTCCAATGCCGCACCCGCCGCCTCGCTGGCGCGCTTCCGCATGCCCGGAGTGCGCGGCGCCACGGTATCCTCTTGGGGCCTACCCTGCTGGGCCTCAATGAACCTGGTGATAGCGGCTTCCGTGGTGAGAAGGCGGCCGGCAACGCGGCAAGATTCGAGTTGGACGCGCTGCCCGTCCGCGTTGCGTGCGCCGGTGGTGCACCACCTGAACACGCAGGAACCGCTAACGGGGCGGCCCTTGCGGAAGGGGGGAAGCGCCTGGCGGCCTGGCTCAAGGTCAGGCCGTGGCCTTCGGCGATCTCCTGGGCCAGCTGGTTACTGATTGCGGCGGTCGTGGTCATGGCATTGCCTCGCGTGTGCTCGCCGGCTGACGTAGCCGGTCGTATCGCGTGGCATGAGACCATGAAGCCTGAACAGCAATCAAACGAGGTGTCCGCGCGGACAGACGCGGATTTTGACTGTCAATTCAGCATCTGATACCGCCGAATTTTCCTGAGAAGTGTTTGCGCCTTTTTCTCGTTTCCCTCGGTAAAATCACGGGCAATCGCGATCATTGAATCCCCGTTAGGCAGTTCCTTTTGTAGCTTTTTGACGAGTTGAAGAACTGCAGAGTCGGTGCAGGTTTTTTTTGTCCCCTTGTCCGCGCCGCTGTCCGTTTGTCCGCGCCGGTTTGTGGTGGCCGCAGCGAGTAATTCCCTCTGACGTGTCGCTTCCTGTCGATCCCGCAGTGCCTGTTTCACTTCAACCTCACATAGACACGGTAGACTTTCACAAAAGCCGAAGAACCCCCCGGCATTCCATGCCAACAGGGAACGGCACCAATCGCATAACTTCACAATGTTGCTTTCCACCTCTTCTTCTGGGAAGCGGAGGGGTATCCGGTCTCTGACGTAATAATCAACCCGAAAGCGTGCGCCGGCGTGCCAGTCAGCTTCACTGGCAATTCGATACAGGAGCTGATAGCTCGCTTCCAGAGCAGCTTGGTGGGCGGTGGCTGCGCTCACGAAGCCGTAGACATGCGGTCCCGTGCCCCGCAAGTCCCCGACGACTGCGGTGACGGCTAGTTCGCATGGGCGAAGTTCCCGGCAGATGTGCTTGAGAATGCGCACCGCCTCTTTTTGAAGCCCCTCGTGCGGTTCTGAATCGCCTCCGCCCATTATGATCAACACCTGCTGGAGTTGGACGGACAACCAGCAGGCTCCGTTGTAGGCAGCGAGCAAATCAGCAGGCAGGGCACCGATACCAATAGGGCGGAACGGTTGAGTATGGGATGTGACGGATTGAAACCCTTCTGGTTCTGTCTGCATGGCGTTCATCCTCGGGCGGTCGGGCCGGCATGACAGGGGCATCGGGAGGATGAGTACCGCCGCCGTCTGTCACGCCGATTGACCCCCGCGCTTGCGATTGCTCAGGCCGTCCCGTTGCCGGTGATTCTATCCGATCTCCCGCATGATCTCCTGCGCCTTGTTCAAGTCCCGTTCGGCGTAAATCTGCGTCGTCTCCACCCGCGTATGTCCGAGGATCACCTTCGCAGCCTCGACGCCGTACTTTGCCCTGATCCACGTCGCCGCCGTGTGCCGCAACTGCAACGGTGACCAGGCCGGCACCTTCGCCGCCTTGCAAGCCCGGAGGATTGCTTGCCGGTAACTGCGCCGGTCGTAGCGCTCGGCAGGCAGGCGTTTCGGGTTGGCCTTCCGCTTACGGTTCTTCTCGCTGGGGGTGCGTTTCGTCTTCCGCTGGGCGGCGCGTTTGGCGCGCAGTTCCTCGACGTAGGCTTTCGGGGAGAACAAGTATTCCTCGACGTTGGGGCGCAGGAACGGCTTGACGATCTCCTGGGCCTGCGGCCCCAGATGGATGATGCGATCCAGCCCCCGGTGCTTGTTCTTGTGCTTGCGCGGCCTGTACGTCCAGACCGGGCCGCCCATGTTCAGGTCGATGCCGCGCATGACCATTACCTCACCGGCCCTCATCCCGGTGAGCATCTGCAACCGCACCATCGCCACGACAGGGGTGGGCATCTTCGCTTGCGCGGCCTCGACCACCTCGACCGCTACAGGTTTCACGCCCTCGCCCTCGGGCGCCTCGGTCCGCCCCTGTTGCAACCCCTGCACCGCGGCCAGGGCGCGATGAACGGTTTCGGGGACCATCTCTTCGGCGACAGCCCATCGGAACAGGCGCACGACATGGCCGATCCGTTGGTTGATGACGCCGCGCGACAAGGCTTTCTCCGAACGGAGCAGTTCGGCGGGCCGCCATTTCTTTTTCCACAAAGCCTCACAGCCCCCCGGGGTTTGGCGGAAGCAGTGTTCCCACACCCACCGTTCCAACGGCTTGTCATCGACCAGGAAGCGCACGAGGTAGCGGCGGGAATCGGCCAGCCGTTGCCGCAGAGCCTTCAACTTGAGTGGGGAGAACTCCGCAGCCGGGAGCATGCCATACGTGGCCCTGAGCGGCCGGAGCGAAATGCGAAGGTTGTTCAGTTCGCTGGTCGGCTCGCCGTCAACGTCGCGGTAGTGCTGCTCGGCGTGCTTCCAGAACGCCAGCACCACTTCGTTGATCGACAGCGAACAGGCTTCCCGGGCGACCTTGAGTTGGCGGCCGGACGCTTCCCATTCGGCAATCACGCGGGCGTACTCCGCCCGGCTTTCGGGTGTGCCGTGGCGACCGAGCAGAACGTCGCGCCGCCCGCCCAGGCCGTCCGTGAGCGTGACGACGGCCTGACCTGATTGTTTGTGCAGGCGATAAGTAGGGATTTGGGGGGTACGGGACATGCGGTAGACCCTTCTGCGGAAGACTTCCGCACAAGTAAGGGTTTCTGGCCGCACTCCCGACCGTCGAGAGGTACGCTTAACTAGCGTCAGGCTATCGGTTTGCGTTCAGAGCGGGCGATGGGATTCGAACCCACGACGTCCAGCTTGGGAAACGTGAAATACCGTCAGTCCGAAAGCCTACCGAAGCCTTACACACCAATAGTTTACGACAAACCAGGGTGGTTTGCAAGGTCGTGCGTGGCCATGCGAAAAGCTGCGAGAAACCACGGTATTCCAGCATGTGCGCCGGTAGTAACCCGGTAGAAATCCGGTAGGCGTTTCTTCCCATCGGGAACAACCTCAACCCCTTCGATTAAGTCTCATTGCACAGCAAAGCAAACACGGGCGCAGGAACGCCGCCGCCTTGCCGTGAACGCCCGGGCGCCGCTCGCGCGCGGACCATCGGCGTTCAGCACGCCGATGCTGGCGCCGTCGATTCATTCAGCCACGGCGCCGGGGTCACCTATGGTACGGGCACCAAACCGGGAGGCATGGCCCCTGTTCGATCACGCGACGGTGTGCGTTTTCAGATCGAGAACGAACGAGTCAGCCGGGGAAGAGGGGGCCGTTCGGGGCGAACTTTTCTGCGTGAAAAACTCCCCCGTCAGGCTGCGCTTGCCTGCGTCCAGGGTTATCCTCACGAACCCGAAGTCCTGATCGTTGAAAGCGGCCAACTCGACCCGATCTCCCGGGGGGAGACTCAACCCGGGGGGGAAGACCACTTCCGGATGACTCGCGAGCGGCCCGGCATCCTGCCCTTTCTCACACGGCCTGGCCAGTCTCTCCACGGGCGCGTGGCCGCCGCAGCCGACCACCAGGAACGGGATTTGTCGGCCGTCGCCGCAGGTGTAGGTCAGCCGCTGGTAGAGGTGCGCGTGGGCAGAGAGGACGCCATCGGGGTACTGCCCCGCCTCGCGAAACGCCCGCTGCAGCAGCATTCCCAGCGGCTCCAGTCGCTTCTGTTCCGGTCGGGGGGTGGGGCCGAGGTTCGGGTCGCCGCGCTGCAAGAAGTTGACCGCCGCGGAGTACGGCGGGTAATGCACGACCAGGAACACCGCCTTGCCGTCGCCGGCCGCCTTGATGTCCTTGAGCGTCTGCACCAACCAGTCATACTGCGGCTGGGCGCCGCCCGCGGGGTCGTCGAGCTGACCGGCGTTGTTGACGTTCGAGTAGAGACCGACGAAGTAGGCCAGCGGCGTGTCGAGCAGCCAGTACGGATACGGCTGGGTCATCGGCCGGCGCGCGGACGACTGGTTGTCCGGCGGGTCGCCGTCCTCCAGGCCGCAGAAGTTCTTCAGGAAGTGGCGAATGGCCGATTTGCGCGTCGGGCCGTCGGGCTCCTTGTCCTTGCCGTCGTGGTTCCCGGCGACGGCAAAGACCGGCGGCGCATAGGCGGCGTACGGGCCGTAAAACTGGGCGTCGTACAGAAGGCCGAAGTCCTGGTGCTTGTCGGGGGGCGGCGACGGCGACTGTTCCCCGGCCGTGTCCTTATCCCGCTTGTAAACGACATCGCCGAGGTGGTAGAGGAACGAAGGGGCGACCGCGACGGGACTGCCGCCGAGCCGGTGCGGGTGCCGGACCTGCTCGGCCATCAGCGCGGCCACCTGGGTCGTCGCCTGCTGGTCGGCGTGACAACCCGTGCAGCCGACCGTGTGAAAGCTCATCACCCCCCGATCTTTGATGGCCTGGGACGCCTGCTGATCAACTTCCTTGAGCTTGAGCCGCAGAGACCTGGGAGGGGGCAGCGGGACCTCCGTCCATTCGCCGAGTTCCACGCACGCCGGCAAATTCCCCTGGCTTGACGGTGCGCTGGTCGATGAGGTGGCCATGATGGTTCGTCTCCCGGGTTCACGGACTTGCGGTGGCCGCGGTGACGCGAGTGTTAAGCGTATGCCGCTTCCGTCCATCGACCAGATCCGGCACGGTGACGGTAACGAGCGCTTCGGTCTCGGGGTCGAGCAGGTGGAATGCGCGTAGGTAAGGGCTTTGGGTCGCGTACCGCCTTGTCCCTCCGCTCAGTCGGTTCCGGGCCTGGCAATCTGAGGCACCTCCCGTCGAGAGGTGCCTCAGATCTTGAGCGTGCCATCGACATCCAGGGCAGCGCGGACCACATCGGTCTGGCCACCGGAGATCAACTTGGCGAGCAAAGCGTCACCCCCTGCCTGTCGTTCTTTCCCGCCCGCGGTGTGTCGGACCTCTGCGCGCTGGCGAACTCGGCTTCGCAGCACAGGTCGATCAGCCCGAAGCGCGCAACGCCAAGAGCCAAATTGCAGTCGGTGTGTCGGACCGCCGCGCGCTGGGCACTTCGGCTTGCGCGGATGTGGATGTGACCGGAGCGGGTAACCTGGACTACTGGAATTGTTGGGCACGCCAGACCAATAACGATACCACGCGCGGCACGGCACATCGTAGTCGCTGACCCCGGCATTGTCGCCCAGCCGGTGCTTCGCCTTTGCCTGGGTGGGTGGGCCATTATGCCGCGTCACTTCCCCAGGTCGAGCACGACGCGGCCAGCGCCGGTGATGAAGGTCGCGTCCGGGCCGAGCAGGAAGGCGACAACGGCGGCGATATCCTCGGGTGTGCCCAACCACGAGGCGACGACCCCCATCACCCTGACGATGCTGAGCAAGACCGACCAGGAGGGCACCCCGCCGAGCTACGTCTTGACGCCAGCGTCCGCGCACGGCACGCCGACCGGCAGCAACGACGGCGTCGTGCCGATCACCGTTCTGTTCCCGCCGGAGCTGGCGACGGATGCCGGTCTACTGCCCGTCCGCGGCCAACCGCTCCGAGCCGGCGGCACGCTCACGCAGGAGCTGATCGATAGCAATGAAGTTGTCTACCTCCACGACGGCAGCGACCGGCTCAGCGATCTGCCAGCGCCGCAACCGCCGCAGGAATCGGGCGACGTACTTCACCCTCTTGTCGAAACGTGGCGCTGTCGGACCGCGTAGTCCCGGGGTTTGGCCAGGGGCCAACGGCTGAAAGGGAGGCCGACCACGGCGGGCGCTTGATCGGCGGACGGAAACCCCTCGTTGCCGCATCGCTCTGGGAGCACGGCGGCGCCAGCGCGAAACGATGCGGCAACGAGGGACCCTCGTCCTCACCCCCGCTCAGGGTGTGGTGGGGTGGCTGAAAAACTCACTGCCGCTCTCGAACAGGTCTTCCACCCGAGCCAGGTCGAACGGCGAGGTCACCCACGTGGACACCTCGACGGTGCTCCCCTGCCGGTCGAGGTAGCGGAAGTAATCCGTTTGCACTTGCTGGGTACGGTACTCATCGCTGCCCAGGAACAGTTGAGCCGCCTGGGTCCGCGTCATCCCCGGCAGCGCCAGCAGCCACGCCTGCTCCTCCACCGTGGATGCCGTGCGGTCCAGCAGGTCGTGGTACAACAAGTCGATGTAGGCCTGGTCAGAGGCGCCGCTGCCCTGGCTGGCAAACTCCGGCGTGGCCAGGAACTGGGCCAGCACCTCCTCGCGCGCCTGGCCGTCCTGGAGCATCTTCACCCAGCCGAGCTCTTCCCCTCCGACGGCCTGCCGGTTCAGGTACTGGCGGTACCACTGGGCGACTTGGCGGTCCAGGGCTTCCGGCGAGTGGTTGATGGCGACCGCCACCGCCTCCCGGCCCTGCTGCTGGAGCGGGCCGGTCCACAGGGCCACTTCCGTCGCCGACGGATTGCGATTCAGGGCCTGGTCGTACAGGGCGCTGATGAACACCGCGGCCGGCGTGGGAGCGGACTGCTGGGCGGACGTCGGGGCGAGCGTGGCACTCGTCCCCGTCCCGCCGGCGCCTGCCCCCGTGTCATCGGTTCCGGTTCCGGACACCGTGGACGTGGCCGCCGTCGCGGTGGTGGCGAGGGAAGCAGTGGCCAGCGCCACCGGGCTGGCGGTCGCACTTCCGGAGCCGCCGCCCGACCCGGTGGACGTGGCTCCCCCCCCGGAGGTCTCGCTCGGATCGGTGGATGGGTCCCCTCCCCCGGAGCCGCCGCCCGAATCGGGCGGGTCATCCCCGTTGTCGGTGGGAGCGTCCTTCCCGCCCGAATCGGGCGGGCTACCCCCGTTGTCGGACGGCTTGTCCGAACCGGGCGGGCTACCCCCGTTGTCGGTCGGCTTGTCCGAACCGGGCGGACTTGCCGGCGCGGAGACACCGCTGTCGGACGGGGAGGCCGTGGCGGTGGGGTCGTTGCCCGAGTCCGACGAGGCCGGGGTGGCGGGCGCCGCCGCCTGGGCCGGGGTGGTGGGGGTGGTGGTGTAATAGTACGTCTTGATCGGGGGAGCGTACGAGCTGACGAGCTGGAAGGTGGCGGTGAGGCCGGCGGCCGTCGCCGTCACCGTGATCGATCCCTGGTTGCCGGTGCTCGTGAGGGTCGAGGCGGTGGCCAGGCCGGTGGCGTCCGTGGTGACCGGCTGGACGGCGGCGAAGGTGGCACTGACCGAGCCTGCCGTGACGGCGAACTGGACCGCCACCCCGGGGACGCCGTTCCCATGGGCATCCACCACGCGCACCGACAGGGGGGCGAACGAGGCGTAGGCGGGGATGGTCTGCCCGGTGCCGCTGACCACCTTCATGCCCGCCGGGCTGCCGGGCAGGGTGGTCTCCTGGAAGTTGACCACGTCGGTCCCGGCCGCGGTGGCGCTGACGGTGAAGGTGCCGGCGGCCGGACCGGCCAGGACGGGCGGCGCGGTGGCCACGCCGAACTGGTCCGTGGCCACCTCTGGGAAGGCGGAGAGCGTGCCGGCCGAGTTGCTCACCTGGAAGGTGACGTCTACCCCGGAGACGGGGTTGCCGTACTGGTCGATGACCTGCACTTGCAACGGCAGGCCGAGGTCGGAACCGGCCGTGGCCGACTGGCCGTTGCCCTCCGCGAAGCGCTTCAGGGCGACCGTAGACCCCGGCACAATCGTCAAGGGGAACGCTGTCGAGCCGGTCTGACCGGCGGTAGCGGTGAGCGTGTAACTGCCCGCCGCGGTGCCGGCCGTGAAGGTCGGCGCGGTGGCCACGCCCAGGCCGTTGGTCTGCACGTCCACGCTGCCGTCGGCGTTGGGGGTCGCGAAGGCCCCGCCGGGCGACTGGGCGAAGTGAACGGTGGCCCCGGGGATGGGGTTGCCGTAGACGTCGGTGACGCGGACCTGCAACGGGCTGCCGAGGGCGGCACCCACGGCCACGCTCTGGGGCGCGCCGGGGACCGCCTCGACCAGGGCCGCGGCCGCGGGAGCGACCTGGATGGGCACCGACAACACCTGCGGCGTCCCGCTGGCGGGGTAATCGGTGACGGTGAGGACCTGGGTGCCGGCGGTGAACAGCGTCACCGAGAACTTGTTCTGCTGGGTCGTCAGCGCGGTCACCGCCGGCAGGGTGGCCTGCCCGTTGACGGTGAAGGCCAACCGATCCGGGTTGCTGGGGTTCAGCGAACTGGAGTTCGCGAAGTTGACGGTCACGGTCCCCACGGCTCCGGCGGTCAGGGTCGCGGGCGCCGTGACGAGCCACTGAGGATTGGAGGTCGTCGCGGGCGCGGGGGCGGTGCTGATCGGGGCATCCACGGGGGTGTCGACGCCGCTCGCACCCGGGGAAGGTGCGGAGGTGGGTGTCTCCCCCTGGACCGGGGTGGAGGCGGTGGGGTCAGCCACGGCGATCGGCCCGCCGGCGGTGGCTGCCCCGGTGTCCGTCGAGGAGGTAGCGGTGAGGCTCGTACTTGCCGGGGTGTAGCCGGTGAGCGGATTCCCGAGAGCAATGCTCGTCAAGGAAAAGGAAGTGGTGAAGCCGGCGCCTGTCGCCGTCACCGCGAACGAACCCGGGGTGCCCTGGGCCGTCAGCGGCGGGGCGACGGCCAGGCCGTTGGCGTCGGTGATGACTGGCTGGGTGCTGGCGAAGGTGCTGCCGGTCTGGCTCCCGTTGACCGTGAACTGCACAGCGACGCCGGGGACGCCATTCCCGTAAGCGTCCACCACCTGGGCCACCAGCGGCGCGGCGAACTTGGAGCCGACCGCGGCGGACTGCCCCAAGCCCTGAACCGCGGTCAGGCCGGCGGGGCTGCCGGGCCGGATGGTTTCCTGGAACGTGGCCGAGGTGGCGCCGGTCATGAGGGCGTTGATGGTGAACGAACCGGCGATGTGGTCGGTGGTGAAGGCCGGCGCCGTGGCCACGCCGAGCTGGTCGGTGAGGACCTGGGGGAAGCTGACGAAGTTGCCGCCCGGGCCGGTGCCCGCCGCGCCGAAGGTGACGACCTGGCCGGCGACCGGGTTGCCGTACTGGTCCGTGGCCTTGGCCTGGACGGCGGTGCCCAGGGGGGCGCCGTTGTCCACCACCTGGTTGTTGCCCCCGAGGACCGTCAGGCGGGAGGCGGCCAGCGGTAGGTTCGTCATCGGGAACGTGGCATAACCCGTCTGGGCGACGGTGGCGGCGATGGTGTAACTGCCCGCGGTCTGGTCGGCGGTGAACGCCGGCGAGACCGCCACGCCCAGGGCGTTGGTCACCTCGTCAACGCTGCCGTCCGCGCCGGCGTGGACGAAGGTGCCGCTGGCGCCGGAGGCCGGGACGGTGAAGTGGACGGTGGCCCCGGAGATGGCGTTGCCGTACACGTCCGTGACCTGGACTTCCAGTGGCGCCCCGAGACTGCCGGCCACGGCCACGTTCTGGGGCGCGCCGGGGACCGCTTTGACCAGGTCGGGAAGCCCGGGGTTGACCTGGACCGGCACCGTCAGCGCGCGGCTCGTACCGTTGGTGGCGTAAACAGTGAAGGTGATGACCTGGGCGCCGGCGCTGTACAGCGTCACCCCCACCGAGGTCGTCTGGCTCGTCAACGAGGTCATCGGCGGCAGGACGGCCTGCCCGGTGGCCGTGACGACCAACCGATCCGCCTGGCCGCTGGTCGAGGCGCTGTCGTGGACGGTGAAGCTCGCCTGCGTCCCGGCGGTCAGGACCGAAGGCCCCAGGACATCCTGGAAGCCCGGGGTGGGAGTGGTGTTCGTCGTGGTGGCAGGCGGCGTGATAAACGCCCAATCGACCAGGGTGCTGCCGGGGGAGCTGGCCGAGGCCGGAGTGTCGGGGGCGGAGTCACTGGGCGTGGGCGTGGAGTCACTGTCCGAAGGGGCCGGCGTGGCCGACGGGTCGCTGACGCCGGAGGCTGTGTCCGACGTGACCGGGGTTTGCACGGTTACCGGGGTGGCGCTGCCATCCGAGGTCGCCGGGAGGCTGGGTCCTGACAGGTTCGTCAACTGGAACTGGGCGGCGTCGCTCCCGTTGACACTGGCGAGCACCGTGTAACTGCCCGCGAGGGAATCCGCCGAGAACGGTGGCGTGGTCGCCAGACCCAGGCCGTCGGTCACGACGTCAATACCGCCGTCCAAACCGGCGTTGCTGAAGGTCACGCCGGGGTAGTATCTGGCCTGCAGGGCGGGAATGGGGAACTGGTCGGGCATCAAACCGGCGAAATGGACCGTGGCGCCGGGGACCGCGTTCCCGTAGGCGTCGCTGACGCGCACCTGTAACCGCGAATGGAAGACGTTGTTCACCTCCGCGCTCTGCCCGTTCCCGGCCAGGGCGGTGACGAACTCCGCGGCGCCGGGTTGGACCGCGACCGGCACCGTGATCGTGGTCGGGGGGAGGGTGGTGAAGCGGCCCTCGACCTGGGGGTACTCGGTGATCGTGAGCGTCTGGAGGCCGGCGGTGTACAGCGTCACCGGCACGTCCGTTTCCACGCTCGTCATCGAGACCACGGCGGGCAGGGAAGCCTGACCGGAGGAGGAGAGGGTGAGGATTCCCCAGTTGCCCAGGGGGTTGCTGTTCGCGTCGTGGGCAATGATGTCGAGTGTGGCCGGCACCCCGGCGGTCACCGGCGAGACCAGCTGGACCGACAGGAAGGGGTTCACAACCGGCGCACTGGGTTGCGAGGAGGTGACCGCGGTGGACGGTTGCGGGCCGTTGGTCGAAGGCGTCGGCGATTGCGGGTTGGTGACGACGTCGCTCGTGGTGCCGGCGGTGCCGGAGACGCCGAGCGCCCCGGTGGCGCCGGCGCTGGTGTCCGTGGTCGCGGGGGTGGGGCTTACGAACCCCTGGTCCGGCGGGGGCACGGTGACCACCGGGGGGAGCGTACTACCGCTGCCGTCGGGCACCAGGCGGGTTTCCAGGAACTCGATTTCCAGGCGGGAACGGGGGCGGCGCGGACTCACCTTCCGGGCGGTGACCTGTCGGGAAACGGGTGCAGCTGCGCGGCGCAGCCAGGACTCGAACATGGTGGACTCCTTGGAACAAGGTGGTGGAGGTCTGCGGCTCCCGATTGGTTTTGCCGAGCCGCGTTAATTCTGGTACTGGAGCTGATCGAGAAACATACCGGCGCGCGCCGAATTTTTTCTGGCCGGCCGGAAGGGAGTGGGTCGGTTGGGGGGAGGGGCGCGGGGCCCACGGCGCCGGCTGCCGTAACGAGTTCTTGCACCGGCGCCCGCCGTTGCTCAGAATGGGGTAGGTTTTGAGGCCGCCGGGGGTATCCCATGGTAGAGAAGTCTGCGCCATCCTGGACCAACGTGAGCCTGCTGGGCAAGCTGCGCCGCGACCCAGACGACCAGCAAGCCTGGCGCGAATTCGTCGAGCGCTACGGGCCGAAGATTTTTCAGTGGTGCCGCCAGTGGCACCTGCAGGAGGCGGACGCTCACGACGTCACGCAGACGGTGCTGGTCAAGCTGACGCGGACGCTGGGGACGTTCGAGTACGACCCGAAGCAGCGGTTCCGGGCGTGGCTGAAGACGCTCACGAACCACGCCCTGAGCGACTTTTTGGCGTCGCGGCGCCGCCCCGGCCTGGGCAGCGGCGACAGCCAGATCTTGCAGGTGCTCGACGGCCTGGAGGCGCGCGACGACCTGGTGCGCCACCTGGCCGAGGAGTTCGACCGGGAGTTGCTGGAGGAGGCGCTGCGGCGCGTGCGGGCGAAGGTGGCGCCGCACCACTGGGAGGCGTTTCGGCTGACCGCCCTGGAGGGGTTGGCGGGCGCCGAGGCGGCGGAGCGGTTGGGCATGAAGGTCGCCACCCTGTTCACCACCAAGAGCAAGGTGCAGAAGCTCGTGCAGGAAGAGGTCCGCGCCCTGGAGGGGGAGGCGGCGGAAAGCAGTTAGACACCGGCCCGGTGGCGCCGCCGGGCCGTCGAGGACCAAGCCATGAACCGTTGCCCGTCGCGGGAACAACTAATGCACCTGCTGGAAGACCGCCTGGACGCCGGCGCCCGGCGCTGGGTCGAGGAACACGTGGAGCGGTGCGCCCCCTGCCAGCAAGCTTTGGAACGTCTGACCGAGGCGGGTAACCCGGCATCCGGTCTGGCCCTGACGCCGGACCCGGGCCGCCCGTCGGATTCGACCGACCCGACGTTGAATCATTTCCTGGCCAAATTGCTCGACCAGCCGGTCACCCCGGAGCCCGGGACCGGACGGCAGCCGGGCCGCGACCGTGCGGCGGCGCAGGCCTTGCCCGTGGTGCCGGGGTATGAGGTGCTGGGGCTGTTGGGGCGCGGCGGCATGGGGGTGGTGTACAACGCCCGGCACCAGCGGTTGCGGCGGCGCGTGGCGCTGAAGATGATCGCGGGCCACACCAACGACGCGCAATACCTGGCCCGCTTCCGCGCCGAGGCGGAGGCGGTCGCGCGGCTGCAACACCCCAACATCATCCAGATCTTCGACGTCGGCGAAGCCGAGGGGCAGCCGTACCTGGCGCTGGAACTGGCCGAGGGCGGCAGCCTGGAGGAGGCGGCGGACGCCGGCCGCTGGCCGGTGGCGCGGGCCGAAGGGCAGCGCGCGGTGGCGCAGCTGGTGGCCCAGGTGGCGCGGGCGGTTCACCACGCCCACGAGCGGGGCATCGTCCACCGCGACCTCAAGCCCGCCAACGTCCTGCTGGCCAACGACGGCACGCCCAAGGTCACCGACTTCGGCCTCGCCAAACACCTCGACGCCGCCCCGGGCACGTCGCCGGCGGCCCACCTGACCGAGGTGGGCGTCATCGTCGGCAGCCCCGGCTACCTGGCGCCCGAACAGGTCGAGGCCCACGGCGCCGAGGTCGGTCCCGCCGCGGACACGTACGCCCTGGGCGCCATCCTCTTCGACCTGTTGACCGGGCGGCCGCCGTTCCTGGGGGGCACGCCGGTGGAGACCGTCCTGCAAACGCTGTCGCGCGAGCCGGTGTCGCCGGCGCGGCTGCAGCCGGGCCTGGCGCGCGACCTGGAAACCATCTGCCTGCAGTGCCTGCGCAAGGAGCCGGCCCGGCGCTACGCCAGTGCCGCCGCGCTCGCCGACGACCTGGACCGCTTCCGGGCCGGCGAGCCGGTGCGGGCGCGGCCGACGCCGCTGGCCGTGCGCGCCTGGAAGTGGGCGCGGCGGCGGCCGGCCGTGGCCGCGCTGGCGGCGCTGAGCGCGTTCCTGTTCGTGGCCGGCCTGGCGCTGGGGACGTGGCAGTGGGCGCGGGCCGAGGCGCGGGCCGTGGACGAGGCCGTGGCCCGCGGCAACGCCGAGCAGGCGCAACGGGACGCGCTGGCGGCGCAACAGGAGGCCGAGGACGGCAAGCGCCGCGCCCAGGAGGAGAAGCGCAAGGCGGAGGCCGCCCTGGTGCGCATGACCCTGGACCAGGGCGTGGCGCTGTGCGAGCGCGGCGAGGTGGGGCCGGGCCTGCTGTGGCTGGCGAAGGCCCTGCGCCTGGCCGAGGCGGGGGTCGGCGGCGACGACCTCGCCGCGCTGGCGTCGGTCCTGCGCACGAATCTGGCCGCCTGGCGGCCGCGGTTGCTCCACTCCCGCACCGCCCACCACCACCTCACTTCGGTCAACGCCGTGGCCTTCCACCCCGACGGCCGCACCCTGCTGGTCGGGACGTGGGGCAACACCAACAACAAGCGCGGGCCGGGCCGGGCATTTTTGTGGGACCCGGACCAACGCCGGCTGACCGGCCCCACCCTGGACCACGAGGGGGCGGCGGTGCTGTGCGCCGCCCTCAGTCCCGACGGCAAGTACGCCCTCACGGGCAGCGCGTCGAACCTGGCGTTGCCGGGCGGCCTGGACCGGCGCGAGTCCGTTGACGGTGGCCAGGCTGTGGGACGTGACGACGGGGGCGCTGGTGGGCGAGGCGCTGCCGCACGGCGGCCCGGTCATGGCGGTGGCGTACAGTCCCAACGGCAACACCTTCGCCACGGCCTGCCTGGACGGCACCGCCCGCCTGTGGGACGCGGCCACGCGGCAGCCGCTCGGGCAGCCGATGGTTCACAAGGGAGGGGCGCTCGCGCTGGCCTTCAGCCCGGACGGCAAGGCGCTGGTGACCGGCGGCAGCGACCGCACGGCCCGGCGCTGGGAGGTGCCGACCGGCCAGCCGGCGGGGAGGGCGTTGCACCACGGCGGGGCGGTCACGGCCGTCGCGTTCAGCCCGGACGGCAGCCAGTTGTTGACCGGCAGCAGCGACCTGACGGCCCAGCTGTGGGACGCCGCCACGGGCCGGCGGCTGGGCCTGCCGCTGGCGCACCCCGCGCCGCTGCGGGCCGTGGCGTTCGCCCCCGACGGGCAGTTCGTCGCCACCGCCGACGCGCGCGACAAGGTGTGGCTCTGGGAGGCCGCGTCGGGCCGGCTGGTCGCCGCGCCGCTGGCCCACGAAGGCCCGGTGCCGGCGGTGGCGTTCAGCCGCGACGGCACGGTGCTGGCGACCGCCAGCTTCGACGGCCAGACGCGCACCTGGGACGCCCCCCGCAGCCCGGGCCTGGGCGTCCTGCTCCGGGACGCCCCCGCCCCCCCGCCGGCCGGCCGGGTGGCGCCCGAACACCAGAACTGCCTCTTCCTGATGAGCCGCGACGGCAAAATCCTCTTCACCCGGGGACAGAACACGGTGCGCCGCTGGGACACGATCACGGGCGCCCTGCTGGGGGAGTTGCCGCAACACGCCGGGCCGCTCCGGGTGGCGATCAGCCCGGACGGCGCCACGATTGCGACCGGCGGCGCGGACGGCACCACCCGGTTGTGGGACGCGGCGACCGGCGCGTTGCGGCACGAGTTGCCGAAGGAGCCTTACGGGATCTTGAGCTTAGCGTTCAGCCCGAACGGCGACCGGCTGGCGGTGACCTCCGCGGACACGGCCCCCGACGACAACACGTTCCTGTGGGAGGTGGCTCCGCCGCGGCGCCTGGGGGACAAGCTGGAGCGGAGTCGCGGCGTCTTCACCCTGGCCTTCAGTCCCGCCGGCCGGCTGTTGACGGGCGAAAGTAAGGGCAAGGTGTATTTCTGGGACGCGGGCACCGGCAAGCGTGTGGGGCCGGGGCTGCACCACCAGGGGGGCGTGTGGGCGGCGGCGTTCAACACGGCCGGCGACCGGGTCGTGACGGGCAGCGAGGACCGGACGGCGCTGGTGTGGGACACGGCCACGGGCAAGGCGCTGACGCACCCATTGCGGCACCAGGGGGCGGTGCGGGCGGTGGCGTTCAGCCCGGACGGCAAGACCGTGTTGACGGGCGGGCGGGACCGGGTGGCGCGGCTGTGGGACGCGGCGACGGGGGTGCCGCTCGGCCCGGCCTGGCAGCACCTGGACGACGTGCTGGGGGTGTTTTATGAGCCGGCCGGCAAGACCGCCTTGACGGGCTGCGGCGACGGCGCTGTCCGCCGCTGGCAGTTGCCGGCCCCGTTGACCGGCTCGCCGGAGCGGGTGGCGACGTGGGTGGAGTTGTTGACCGGGCATGAGCTGGACGCCAATGGGACCGTCCGCGACCTGGACGAGGAGCAACGCCAGACGCGCCGCGAACGGTTGGCGGCCCTGGGTGGTCCACCGGGCCTGTAACAGCAACCAGACCAACCGCTGTTGAGAGCAGGCGATCGGCGGCTCCGTGCGGGGCGAACGGGTGGCCGGCCAGGCCGAGCGCCAACCGCCCTCGGCGCGGCCGCAGCGTGGCGACAGTAGGCACCAATCCAATGCTATCAGGCGCCGAAGGGGGCACCGAACAGTGTACCGCCAGCCGGTCAAGGAACCATTGCGATTCGCCAACGGTCGGTCGCGATCGAGGCCGCTCGGAGCGCACCGACGTCGTCGGACTGCCGCCCGGTTCCGTCTCACCGGGCGTAAGACTGCTGCTGTATCGCCGCCAGGACGCGCTGCCTCCCGCAGACCCGATGAGAATGCCAGGCTTCGGACGTACACTTGGCCGGACAAACCATTCGTATTCAGTACGGCTAACCTGCTCCGGTCCGCCCCACCGAATGCAATCTGGCTCGCGATGGTGCGCTCTCCGGTCACATCGGCGAATGGCACTTAGTTCTTTCTAATGCCTTTGCGCATCTCCTGTTTGGTCTCGCGCCTCGGTTTTCGGAGGAAGCCGTAGTGCTTGGGCCGCCGTTTCCGTTGCCGCGGCTCATACCGGTCCGGCCGGTCCGCGACGCGATGACTGGCAATGGCCGCGAGGATCTGCTGGTAGAGTTCCCTGCGCAGGGCGGCGTCCTGCTCGCCCCGGAGTGCCAGCACGGGTTGGAACGCCGCCAACGTTTGCAGGGCGCCCTTGAAGCTGATCGACCTCGGTTCGAGGCCGTGCGCGCTCGCCGCCTGGGCCATGACCGTGCGGACCAAGTTGTAGGCCAGGAGGTGCGCCCAGATCTCCTTGCGCACCATCTCCGGCGTCTTGCACCGCAGGACGCGCATCTGCATCGTCTCTTTCAGGGATCTCAGATCAAGTTCGGCATTCCAGCGCGCACGGTAGAGCTGCCCCAGGTCCTCCTTGGTAATCTCTGCCGGGTCCAGCAGCGTCGTGGCCACGATGAGGGTGGTGATGCGGAAGCCCGGCTGCTCGACCTGCACCCGGCACTCCCGGACGGTCAGGGACTCGGGCAGCATCGCGTACGCGGCGCGATCGATGGTGCGGGGCTTGGGCGGCTTGGGCCACACGACGACGTGGTCGCCTTTCCCCAGGCGCCGGCCGCGGCGGAAGTCCGCCCGGCGGTGCGACGAGAAGCGGCAGACGCTGTCGACGCCGCGCTCCTTGAGCAGGACCATCTCCGTCCAGGCGCACAGCAGCCGGTCGGCGAGCACGACGTCCCCAGGTCGGAACAGGTCCAGCAGGGTGCGCAGCATGCCCAGTTCGCTCTGCCCCTTGCCCGCGTAGCGGCACAGGGCCAGGTCAAGGACCGCGCCGCAGGCCAGCGAGAAGACGGCGGCGATCCGCGCCAGCGGGAAGCCCAGGCCGGGCTTCTGCGTGCCGGGCTGCGGGTAGTCGCGCTGGTTCGCCGGTGTATCGGGCATCGACGCCGACGAGCCGTCGTAGACGTGGACGCGGCGGCGCTTCCACAGCCACTGCGGCTCGACGGCGGCGTCCAGGGCGCGCCCCGTCTGGCGGGCCACGTCGGCGACGAACGCTTCCGGCAGGCGCTGGCGGGCCTGGCAGTAGGCGCCGGTCTGGGCCGAGCAAGGGCTTTGCCCCCGGGCGAGGCGGTGGGCCAGCAGGCGCGCGACGGCGGCGCGGCAGGAGTGGTCGGCGCTGAGGACCTGGCCCAGGAAGACCCAGAGCGTGACCAGCGGGGAAAAGATCCGGTCCAGCCAGCCGGTGAGGGTGGCCAGCGCCTGGGCGATGACCCCTTCGGTGAGGACGTCGGTGAACGGCAGGTCGCCGTCCTGGAGGAATTGCCGCCTCAGGAAGTTCGCCTGAGCGCGGAAGGGCCTTGGTTTACAATGGCGCATCGCGGGCCTCCTTGGCGGGGATGGGATGGTTGCCAAACTCCATCTTCCCAAGCGAGGCCCGCTTTGCCTATGTCACCTTCTCCTTTCGGCTTACGGAGATCTATGTGCCATTCGTCGATGTGACCGGCGAGCGCAACAGCGAGGGCCAAACTGCATGCGGTGGGGCGGACCGAAGTGCGCAACGTCTTCGTCGGTCTGGCGACCACCCATCCCAGCCGGAGGTGCCTGGCCTTGTAGATCACCCCTATGCCGCCTCGGCGGTGGTCAGCCTTTCCCGCCGACCGCCATCTTTTTGCCTTCCTGTCCGGGCTCAGTTCTTCTGGCCCTTGGCTTCTTTCAGATGCTCGCGCACAGTCAGGGTGAAGGCGCCGCTGTCCGCGTTGAAGGAACTGGCCCGAATACGGTAGGTGCCGTCCTGCGCGGCGCGGAAGACGATGCGGGCGTTGCGGCCGCCGCCCGAGTCGTCGTCCTCCGCCAGCTTCTTGCCCGTGGCGTCATGGAGGTACAGGTACGGGTTGAGGGCTTTCTGGTCGGGGCTGACCATGTCGATGACGTAGGTCTTGCCGGCCGCGAATTTCACCTGGTAGGCGAGCGCCGGGGTCTGGGCATCCAGCTGGCCCTTGAGCTCCAGACCGGCGCCGACCTCGTGAACCGGGCCGACGAGCTTGCCGGTGTACCGCTGCTGCTCCATGCGCCACCTGGCCGCTTCGTCCTTCTTGCCCATCGCCTCATAGAGTTGCACGAGCCGCTGGGCGGCCTCGGGCAGCCAAACTTTGCCTGGCAGCGGGATCGTCTTCTCGCGCTGCTTCATCCCCTCGTAGCCCTTCAGCAGCAGCGGTTCGGCCTCGGCGTACTTCTGCTGGCCCACCAGCGCTGCGCCGAGCAGCGACTGCATGTTGAACGTCGTCCAGGCGTCGGGCTGGGTCTTCTCACGGATGGTCAGGCACTCGCGGAGCAATGGGTCGGCCTCGGCCCATTTTTGCTGCTCCAGCAGGGCCAGGCCGATCGGGGCGAGCTGGCCAGCCAGTTGGGGGCTGTCCTTGGGCAGCGCTTTGCGGATCTCGTGCAACTGTTCCGAGACCAAGTTGGCCAACTTGGCGTTCTCGCCGGCCTTCGCGTAGGCGAGGAGCAAATGCTCGCCTGCAAAGCGCAGATTCGGGTATTGCTTGGCGCCCCGGTAGGCCTCTTCGAGCAGCGGCATGGCTTCCTGGAGACGGCCCGCGTCCTTGTAGTTGACCCCCAGTTTGGCCACGGTCAGGAGCGTGTCGGCGTGCTGCCTGCCCAGCCTCTTCTCCTGAAGTTGCAGAGTCCTTTCAAAGAGCGGGATCGACTGATCCAGGCGTTTCAGCCACCAGTACGCTGCCGCCAGGTTGTTCATGGTGCTGAGCGTATCGGGATGATCGGGGTCGAGCTTCGCCTGCCGGAGCTTGAGCGTCTGCTCGAACAGCGGCAGGGCCAGGTCGAGCTTCCCGGCTGCCTGATAGGCATAGGCGAGGTTGTCCATGCTGAGGAGCGTGTCGGGATGGTCGGGGCCAAGTTTGACGCGGCGGAGCTTGAGCGTCTCCTGGTAGAGCGGCAGGGCCAGGTTCAGCTTCCGGGCTGCCTTGTACGCCACGGCGAGATTGTTCATGCTGCTGAGCGTGAGGGGATGGTCGGGGCCGAGTGTGGCCTGGCGGAGCTTGAGCGTCTGCTCGAAGAGCGGCAGGGCCAGGTCCCGCTTGCCGACTTCATGATACGCCACAGCGAGGCCGTTCATGCTTTGGAGCGTGTCGGCATGCTCGGGGCCGCGTGTGGCTTTCATGAGCTTGAGCGTCTGCTCGAACAGCGGCAGGGCCAGGTCGAGCTTCCCGGCTGCCCGATACGCCCCAGCGAGGTTGTTCATGCTGAGGAGCGTGTCGGGATGGTCGGGGCCAAGTTTGACGCGGCGGAGCTTGAGCGTTTGCTCGAACAGCGACAGGGCCGGGTCTCGCTTGCCGGCATCCAGATACGCCGCAGCGAGGTTGTTCATGCTTTGGAGCGTCTGGGGATGCTCGGGGCCGAGTGTGGCCTGGCGGAGCTTGAGTGTCTGCTCGAAGAGCGGCAGGGCCAGGTCCCGCTTGCCGGCATCCAGATACGCCGCAGCGAGGTCGTTCATGCTTTGGAGCGTCTGGGGATGCTCGGGGCCGAGTCTGGCTTTTTGGCGCTTGAGCGTCTCCTCACCGAGCGGCAGGGCCAGGTCCAGATTCCCGGCTTCCCGATACGCCTCGGCAAGGTTGTTCATGCTGAGGAGCGTGTCGGGATGCTCGGGGCCGAGTTTTACCTGGCGGCGCTTGAACGTCTCCTCGCAGAGCGACAGGGCCAGGTCCCGCTTCCCGGCTGCATGATACACCGCCGCGAGGTTGTTCATGGTGGACAGCGTGTCGGGATGGTCAGGGCCGAGTGTGGTTTTTTGGCGCGTGCGCGTCTCCTCGTAGAGCGGCAGGGCCAGGTCGATCTTCCCAGCTTCATAATACGCCGCAGCGAGGCCGTTCATGCTGCTGAGCGTGAGGGGATGGTCGGGGCCGAGTGTGGCCTTCATGAGCTTGAGCGTCTGCTCCAGGAGCGGCAGGGCCAGGTCCCGCTTGCCGGCATCATGATACGCCACGGCGAGGTTACCCATGCTGAGGAGCGTGTCGGGATGCTCGGGGCCGAGTTTGACCTGGCGAAGCGCCAGCGCCCGTTGCAGGTAGCCCAGCGCCCGCTCGAATTCGCCGACCCCGCGGTAGGTATTCCCCACCGTCTGCAGGATTTCCGCCTGCAAAAGCGGCTGCCGGGGGAAGTTCGTCTCGATCTTCGCCTCGGTGAGTTCCTCGGCGGCCCGGTCGAGCAACTCCCGGATAGTCGGATTGGCCTTCGCCCGGGCCGCCAGGCCGCCCGCCTGCAGCAGCGCGTTGGCCTGCGTCGTCACGTCCGCCAGGCCGAGCAATTTCTGCAGCAGGTAGTGCTTGACCGCGACGGCGATCGCCTTTTCGTCCTCGGCCTTCTGCTTTTGGTCTTCCGCGTCCAGCTTCGCCGCCCGTTCCGCCGCGGCGGCGGTCTCCGCCAAGGTCTTTTTCTCCTCGGCCTCCCGCTTCGCCGCCGCTTCCGCCTTGGCCGCGTCCAGCGCTTTGGCGCGATCGGTCAGGGCCTCCCGTGTGGCTTGCCGCTGGGCCGCGGCCGACTGCTCCGCCCGGATCAGCCCCCATGTCGTCCCCACGATCCCGGCGAGGAGGGCCAGCAGCACCAGGCCCGCCGCGATCACTTGCGGCCGGTGGCGGCGGACGAACTTCCGCAGCCGGTAGGCCGTGCTCGGCGGGTGCGCCAGCACCGGCTCGCCGGCGAGGTAGCGGTTCACGTCCGCCGCGAAACCGTTGGCCGTCTCGTAGCGCCGCGTGCGGTCCTTCTCCAGCGCCTTCATCACGATCCAGTCCAGCTCGTTGCGCAACAGGCCCGTCAGCAGCTTCGGCTCGGTGCCGCGGTTGGCCGACAGCGTCGGCAGGCCGTCGGCCGTGCTCAGCTTCGCACTGGGCCGCGGCGGCTCCTCCTCGCGCACCACCCGCAGCATCTCCGGGAGGCCTTTCTTCTCCAGTACCTTCCGCGAAAACGGCGGCGCGCCGGTCAGCAGTTCGTACAGCAGCACCCCCAGCGCATACACGTCGGAGCGCGTGTCGATGTCCACGTTGTTGAACGTGGCCTGCTCCGGCGACATGTACTCGGGCGTGCCGACCACGCCGCCGAAGCCGGTGTCGATGGTCTCTTCGGTCAGCGCCGCGCCGGTCGCCTTGGCCACGCCGAAGTCGATGACCTTCACCATCGGCCGGTCGTCGTAGAGGGCGACCAGCACGTTGGAGGGCTTGATGTCGCGGTGGATGATGCCTTTCTGGTGCGCGTGCTGAATGGCCTGGCAGACCGACACGAACAGCTCCAGCCGCTGTCTTGGGGTGAGCTTGCAGCGGTCGCAATACTCGGTGATGGGCACGCCCTTGACCAGTTCCATGACGAAGAACGGCCGGTGTTCGTGCAGGCCCCCGTCGAGCACCTTGGCGATGTTGGGGTGGTCCATCAGGGCCAGGGCCTGCCGCTCGGCCTCGAAGCGGCTGAGCACTTGCCTGGAGTCCATGCCGGCCTTGATGAGCTTGACGGCGACGAAGCGCTTGACCGGTTCGGTCTGCCTGGCGCGCCAGACGGCGCCCATGCCCCCCTCGCCGATCCCTTCGACCAGCGCGTACTTGCCGGCGATGACCGTGCCGGCCTGCACGTTGGTGCCGGGGTAGTCCACGGTCGGGGTGCAGCGGCCGCGCTTTTTCAGCCGCAGCAGCAGGGCGTCGGCCATCTCGGGGGTGGCCTGAGCCGGGCCCGGAGTAGACAGGCTGCCCGCGAGGAGCTTTTCGAGTCGAGCCTGGCATTCCGCACAGCGCTCGACGTGCCGCGCCAGCGCGGCGTCCTCGCTGGTCTCCAGACGGTCGTCGAGGAGCTTCTCCAACTGCTCCTGGGGCGGACAGCGCGCGCTCATGTGCCATCTCCTTCGAGTTTGCGAACCTCTTCCGCCAACATCTTCTGCACCCGGCACCGCGCCTTGAACACCGCGGCTACTTCCTTGCCGAGTCGAGCTGCCGCCTCGGCGCCGGTCAGCCCCTCCACCGCGGTCAACTGGAAGGCTTCCCAGCTGCTCGGCTCGACACGCAGGCGGATGCGGACGGTCGCCTCCTCCAGCACTTCACGGTCGAACTGCTCCTCCAGGCGCGCCACCAGGTCGTCTCGGGCCGGCAGCGTGTGCAAGCGTTCCTCCACCTCGCTGTCGCCGGTCCCCCTCCCGGCGCGCTGCCGCGACTCGACGAAATCGCTCCAGGCGTGGCGGGTCAGCGTCCTCAGCCAGCCGCGAAAACTTTTCGACGGATCGTAGGTGAACGTCCTCAGCTTGTTGTTTAGTTGGATCAGCACGATCTGCGTGATGTCCTCGATGTCGGCGTCCTGCAGCCGGGCCTGACGGCACCAGGCCAGGATGAGCCGGCCGTAGCGCTCGACGAACTGTTCCCAGGCCGCCTGATCGCTGGGCTGCTGCCGCAGCCGGCCCAGCAGCGTCGGGCTGGTCTGTGCGCTGGGAGTGTCGTCCACAGGACTTACGCCTTTCGCGGGCGAAACTGGACACTGCCGGCCCGACAATTCGCGGATTCCGCCAGGGGGAGCCTTTTCCAAAATATTACGAAATTCTGTGTCCACTTTCCGCTGCTTGTTCCGTACTCACTCCAGTCTCGGTGGATGACAACGTTCCGCAAAGAAGTCCTGGCCGGCGCTCGGGTGCGAAATCAGCCGCGATTTCCGGCTGAGTTCAGCCTACGGCGGAAACCATTCGCAACCTCCTGGCGGAATCTATTGGATTGTGAATCCCCTTTTCGAGGTGTATATGCAACGCCAAGCAGTGGTGGCCTTCCTGGGTAGCTGCCTTGTGGCGGCCCTGAGCCTGTCAGGCCGCGCCCAAGACGCCAAAGAGCAAGCGGCGAAGAAGGACTTGCAGGCATCGAAGGACGCCAAACAGGAAGCGGCGAAGAAAATCGACTTTGCGAAGGATGTAATGCCTCTATTCCGGCAGAACTGCATCGAGTGTCACGGCCCCAAGAAGCAAGAGAGCGGCATGCGCCTGGACCGCAGAAGCTCGGTGCTGAACCTCCGGCGGCGCGTCGTAGCCGGCGGCAGTGCCAACAGCAGGGTTTATCACAGGCTGGTCGGGGACGAGTATGGGCCCCAGATGCCTCCGACGGGCGCCCTTGCGCGAAACAAATCGCCATCATCAAGGCCTGGATCGACCAGGGCGCCGATTGGCCGGATGCGCTCGCCAACGAGATTGCCTTGCCGCCCCTGAATCCGAAGGCCGTGGTCATGGTGGAAGCGCTCCGAAGCGACGACCTGGCGGCGTTCCTGAAGGCCGCCAAGGCCGATCCGAACCTGCTCAATGCGCGCGGACCGGAAGGCTCCACACCTTTCATGTATGCGGTCCTTTATTCGGACACCCAAACACTCGCCAAGCTCCTGAAAATGGGGGCTGATCCGAACAAACGCAACGATGCCAACGCAACCGCGCTGATGTGGGCCGCGCGTGACCTTGAAAAAACGCGCCTTCTGGCCGATTACGGAGCTGATGTGAATGCACGCTCCGACGATCTGCGCACGCCTCTGATGATCGCCGCCCGCCGCCCCGGGGCCGCGCCGATCGTGAAATTCCTGCTGGATAAAGGCGCCAAACCCAATCCCAATGCCAAGCCCACGGCCGAATCCTCACCACTGCTCGAAGCCCTCGCGGGCGGCGACCCCGCCATTGTCAAATTGCTCATCGAGCGTGGTGCGGACGCCAAAGCCGCCGCCGACGAAGGGCTCGCGCTGGCGGTCGCGACGAAATGCGACGATGGCCTCGCGCTGCTGGCGGCAAAAATCAGCGACAAGCAAGCGTACACCCGGGCGCTTCAGTATACGGCTGTTTTCGGCGACCTTGATGCCGTCCGCCTGATGCTGGATCGTGGCGCCGATGTGAATGCCTTTGACCGGAGCGGCAGAACGCCACTGATGTACGCGGCGATCTCGGAGGTGCTGCCGCTGGACGTCGTCAAACTGCTGATCGACCGCGGCGCCGACGTGAATGCCAAAAACCGGCATACGAAGGCAGGTGACGCCGGACTCACCGTGCTCGATATCGCGACGCAAAACGGCAAGACGCCGATTGTCGATTTGCTGGTGAAGTCCGGCGCCAAGGCCAGTCCGCAGACGCCTGTGAAGCCGCGGCCGAAAAAGGCCAACTCCATCCGGAGCGCGGTCCAGGAAAGCCTGCCTTTGCTGCAGCGCGCGGATGCTTATTTTGCGAAAAGCGCCGGCTGCTTTTCCTGCCACAACAACAGCATGCAGGCCATGGCGCTAGGATTTGCCCGGAAGCGGGGATTGCGGATCGACGAAAAAACTGCGGCCGCGCAGGTGCGATTCAATGTCCAGGCGCTCGAAGGGCTGCGCGACAAGATGCATCAAGGCTACGTGTTTGCGGTAGGGGACACGTTTTCGGATTTCGTTGTTGGCTACGCGCTCCTGGGCCTTCACGCGGAGAATTACCAAGCCGACCTCAATACGGACGCTGCCGCCATGCTCATCCAGTCGCGGCAAAAGCCGAACGGCGAATGGCCCTATCCGCGCGCCGACATCCGGCCGCCGATCTGCTCGGCCTACATTGGTCAAACCGCCATTGCCATGCGTGCGCTTCAGGTCTATGCGCCGAAGACCGCCAAGGCGGAGTGCGACAAATCGGTTCGTCTCGCCGCTTCCTGGCTGGCCAAGGCGCAATCCCTCCATAACGAGGACCGGTGCTGGCGGTTAACCGGGCTTGCCTGGGCGGCCACGGACCAAGCCGCGACACGACGCGCCATGCAGGAAGTGCTGACCACACAGCGGCCTGACGGTGGCTGGTCAGACCTCCCCTCCATGTCGAGCACGCCTTACGCCACCGCACGGAGCCTGGTCTCGCTCCAGATCGGCGGGCTGCCCGTTTCCGATCCGGCCTACCAACGCGGCATCAAATTCCTGCTCGCCACCCAACAGGAAGATGGTACCTGGTACACGAAGACACGCGCCCTCGGCTTCCAGCCCTACTTCGACGGCAGTTTCCCGCATGGTTACGATCAGTGGATATCGGCCGCAGCTACCAGTTGGGCCGCGATGGCGCTTTCACTGTCGCTGCCGGAAGCGAAATCTGAAACGGGCTCCAGGAGTCACCCTGGCCCGCTGCCCGAGAGAAGCTGTTCAAGTCGATTTTGACATCCCGAGGGCGGCCATCGCCGGCTGCTGAAATACATCTGGCGTTGCGCGCTTCGGACACATCGCCGAATGGCACTTAGTTCTTTCTAATGCCTTTGCGCATCTCCTGTTTGGTCTCGCGCCTCGGTTTTCGGAGGAAGCCGTAGTGCTTGGGCCGCCGTTTCCGTTGCCGCGGCTCATACCGGTCCGGCCGGTCCGCGACGCGATGACTGGCAATGGCCGCGAGGATCTGCTGGTAGAGTTCCCTGCGCAGGGCGGCGTCCTGCTCGCCCCGGAGTGCCAGCACGGGTTGGAACGCCGCCAACGTTTGCAGGGCGCCCTTGAAGCTGATCGACCTCGGTTCGAGGCCGTGCGCGCTCGCCGCCTGGGCCATGACCGTGCGGACCAAGTTGTAGGCCAGGAGGTGCGCCCAGATCTCCTTGCGCACCATCTCCGGCGTCTTGCACCGCAGGACGCGCATCTGCATCGTCTCTTTCAGGGATCTCAGATCAAGTTCGGCATTCCAGCGCGCACGGTAGAGCTGCCCCAGGTCCTCCTTGGTAATCTCCGCCGGGTCCAGCAGCGTCGTGGCCACGATGAGGGTGGTGATGCGGAAGCCCGGCTGCTCGACCTGCACCCGGCACTCCCGGACGGTCAGGGACTCGGGCAGCATCGCGTACGCGGCGCGATCGATGGTGCGGGGCTTGGGCGGCTTGGGCCACACGACGACGTGGTCGCCTTTCCCCAGGCGCCGGCCGCGGCGGAAGTCCGCCCGGCGGTGCGACGAGAAGCGGCAGACGCTGTCGACGCCGCGCTCCTTGAGCAGGACCATCTCCGTCCAGGCGCACAGCAGCCGGTCGGCGAGCACGACGTCCCCAGGTCGGAACAGGTCCAGCAGGGTGCGCAGCATGCCCAGTTCGCTCTGCCCCTTGCCCGCGTAGCGGCACAGGGCCAGGTCAAGGACCGCGCCGCAGGCCAGCGAGAAGACGGCGGCGATCCGCGCCAGCGGGAAGCCCAGGCCGGGCTTCTGCGTGCCGGGCTGCGGGTAGTCGCGCTGGTTCGCCGGTGTATCGGGCATCGACGCCGACGAGCCGTCGTAGACGTGGACGCGGCGGCGCTTCCACAGCCACTGCGGCTCGACGGCGTCGTCCAGGGCGCGCCCCGTCTGGCGGGCCACGTCGGCGACGAACGCTTCCGGCAGGCGCTGGCGGGCCTGGCAGTAGGCGCCGGTCTGGGCCGAGCAAGGGCTTTGCCCCCGGGCGAGGCGGTGGGCCAGCAGGCGCGCGACGGCGGCGCGGCAGGAGTGGTCGGCGCTGAGGACCTGGCCCAGGAAGACCCAGAGCGTGACCAGCGGGGAAAAGATCCGGTCCAGCCAGCCGGTGAGGGTGGCCAGCGCCTGGGCGATGACCCCTTCGGTGAGGACGTCGGTGAACGGCAGGTCGCCGTCCTGGAGGAATTGCCGCCTCAGGAAGTTCGCCTGAGCGCGGAAGGGCCTTGGTTTACAATGGCGCATCGCGGGCCTCCTTGGCGGGGATGGGATGGTTGCCAAACTCCATCTTCCCAAGCGAGGCCCGCTTTGCCTATGTCACCTTCTCCTTTCGGCTTACGGAGATCTATGTGCCATTCGGCACAGCGCCTGCAGCGTCGGCAGCCCCACCCGCGGGCCCAGCAGCCCAATCAGCGCCAGCGCCCGGTTGCGCAACTCCCGGTCGGAGCGTTGCGCCGGCCGGCCCTGCGCTGCCGCCCGCAGCCGGTCGCGCCGCCAGCGCGCCTCCCAGCGCCTCAGTGTCCGCAGGGACAGCCCCAGGCGTGCAGCCGCCTCCGCCCGCGTCAGCCCCAGCCGGGCGGCCCAGCGGCAGAAGGCCACCGCCCGGGCGCGCACGGCCCGCTCCCGCTCCCGGGCCGCCCGCTGCCCCGCCGGCCCGCGCCGCCGCGGTTCCCCGGGCGGTTGCCCGGGGGCCGTCAGCCGTTGCACCCGCCGCTCCTCGCGGCGGGCACCCGCCGGGTCCGCGTCGCCCCCGCCGCCCGGCCGCCCCGGCGGCGCAGCCGCGGCAGCAGCAGGGCGATCTCTTCGCGGACCTGGGCGGCGCGCAAGCCGATGCGCAGCTCGCGCACCTCGGCCTCCAGGGCCGCCACCCGCGCGTCCGGCCCCGCCGGCGCCCGCGCCGGCCGGCCCGCCGGGCGCGGCTCCAGCCCCGCCAGGGCCGCCGCCAGGGCCTGGTCGCGCAGCGCCCGCAGCCGCCGCTCGCCCAGGCCCAGCGGCAGCCCCGCCTGGGCCACCGTCCGCCTTCCTGACAGCACGTCCAGCACCGCCAGCAGCCGCGCCTTGGCCAGCGCCGAGCCCTCCAGCCGCCCCACCGCCGCGTCCCACTCCGGCCTTCGTCCCCGCGTCATCGACCCGCCCTCCAGAAAAACGCAAATGCCGGGGCAGGCGACCGCCGCCCGCCCCGGCCAACTCTAGCTTCGGGGGACGTCGCCGGGCGCACGGTCAGGGCGGGGCCGGCGTGGGCGGGCACTCCGGGGCCGCCGGTTCGGCCGGGGCCTCGGCGGGGGCGGCGGGGGCGGCGTCCCCGAACGGCTGCAGCAGCGCGGCCATCTTCAGGGCGCGGACGGTGGGGCGCCGCTTGCGGGCGGCGGGCGGCTCGGGCGGCGCCGGCAGCGTCAGGCCGACCGCCTGCCGGGCGGCGCGGACCAGGGCCTGCTGCCGGGCGCACTCCCGGCGCAGCCGCTCACACTCGCGGCGCAGGTCGGCGGGCTCGGCGGCCGGGGCGTGGCCGCGCCGCCGGGGCTCACAGGCCGCCACCAGCCCGGCCACCGCCCGCAGTTCCAGCTGGTAGTAGCGGGCCAGCGACAGCCCCAGCGCCCGGCCGGCCTCCGCGGGCCGCAGACTGCCGGCCAGCACCTCCAGGATCGTCGCCGCCAGTCGCCGGGCCGCCGGGCTGGCTCCCGCGAACGGCGTCGGGTCCGCCGCGGGTGCCGGCGCGGGTGCCGCCGCGGGCGGCGCGGGCGTGCCGGCGGGCGGTCGGCCGCGCCGCCGGGGGGAGGGGGTGGGGCTCATGGCGCACCCCCTTCCGGGCTCGGCCCCGCGTCCAGCCGCCGCAGGCCCCCGTCCAGCGGCGAGGCCCCGGGCTCCGGCGGCTCCTCCGCATCCCCCGGGTGCCCCGCCACGATCCCCTGTGGGCACACCGGCGCGGGCAGCGCCGCCGGCGGCCCGCCCGGCGCCGCCGGGGCCGGCGCGGGCGGGGCGGCGAGGTCCACCTCGCGGCGGCCGCCGCCCGCGTCCGTAAGGATGACGCGCTCGCCCTCGGCGTGCAGGCTGAACGGCTGGCCCCCCACCTGCCCCGTCAGGTAGAACGGCGCCCTGGGCAGCCCGTGCCGGGCCAGCTCCAGGGCGTTGGCCGCCACCCGCGCCCGCAGCGTCCGCAACACCTCCGGCGCCGCCCCGAAGTAGCGGTCGGCCGGCACCAGGTTGCCGATGCCCTGGTGCGGCCGCTGGAAGTTGTAGTGGTCGATGAACAGCCCGACGCGCTGCCGGGCGTCGGCCAGGTCCACGAACACCGCCGCCTCCAGGCACTCGCGCCAGAGCGTGCCCCAGAAGCGCTCGATCTTGCCCAGCGTCTGCGGCCGGTGCGGCGAGGCCACCACCTGGCGGACGCCGCGCTTCTCCAGCTCCTTCGTGAAGGCGCCCTTGCCACGCCAGGTGACGTACTGGCTGCCGTTGTCGGTGAGCACCTCCGCGGGGGCGCCGTGGACGGCTACGGCGGCGCGGAAGACCTCCAGGACCAGGGGCGTGGACTGGCTGGCGTGCAGGCCGTAGCCGACCAGGAAGCGGCTGTGGTCGTCGAGGAAGGCGACCAGGTAGACCCGGCGGTTCTGGCGCTTCAGGACGAAGGTGAACAGGTCGGTCTGCCACAGCTGGTTGGGGCGGCGCGCTCGAAGCGGCGGTCGTGGTCGGGGTGGGGCCTGGTCGGCGCCTCCTCCAGCTCGTAGCCGGCCTCGCGCAGGGCGCGGGCGACGGCCTGGGGGCTGGCGGCCAGGGCGGGGCCGCGGAGCAGCAGGGCGGCGATGCGCTCGGTGCCCCAATCGGGGTGGGCCTCCTTGAGCATGAGGATGGCGCGGCGGGTGGGCTCGGGCAGGCGGCTGCCGGCGGGGGCGCCGCGGGCCTTGTCGTCCAGGCCGGCGGGGCCGTCCGTCTCGAACTTGCGTTTCCAGGCGTACAGGGTATGCTTCGAGACGCCGACCAGGGGGGCGAAGTCGCCGGCGGGCAGGCCGCTGCGGCGCCAGGCGTCGAGGACGAGCAGGCGCTGGGCGGCGGTCAGGGGCGCGGCGGGGGTGTCGGGGGGCCGGGCGAGGCGCCGGCCGCGGGCGGGCTGCTGCAGGCGGGGCCGCTCGCGGGGCGGTTCGTCGGGCGGGGCAACGTCGGCCGGCGGCACTGGCGGGCCGGAGTCGGGGGCCTGAGGGGCGGGCCGCGGCACTACCGCGGCCGGGTCGGGGGTGGGGGACGGGGCGGACATGCGCCCTCCTTTCGTGCGGGGGGACCCGCGAAGGGGAGGGCCGAATTCCGGCACCCATTTCCAGCGATCAGACTGCCATTATTTCGGCGAGGAGGACAGCGGCTGGGTGGCGGCGGGCGCGCTGCGCATCGGCGAGCGGCTGCTGGGCGAGCGCGGGCCGGCGCGGGTGCTGTCCCTGACGCGGCGGCCGGGGAAAGAGCCGGTCTACAACATCGAGGTCGAGGGCGACCACTGCTACCGAGTGGGGGAGTGCGGACTGCTGGTGCATAATAATTCGCTTTCACCAAACGCAGTGAGCGGAAAGTCGATTTTGGAAGGCAGGGGACAATGTGTCATTGAAACCGTGGACAACATCAATGTGACCACCTCGTCTCGAGGTGTGAGTCCATTTACTATGCCCCGAGACAATACGAATCAACTTGTCAACAAGACGGCTTTTTACATTCTCCGCGGGAGTATGGCCGGTTTCAACGGGGCGGTATTGAAAGTTGGGTCGGCTCCATCGAGGGATCCAGCAGGAAGGTGGCTTGATTACAGAGTGGCCTATCAAAGGTGCGACCAATACGTAATTACTGCCTGGTCGATTGACATGCCACACTCAAACAACAGTCCGGCGACGCAGATGCTTGAACGAGCGCTTCGCGCGGAGTTTTGCCCGACTTCTAGCTCATGTCCATGGGATAATACTCGAGAGGCAGGTAAGCCCTTCGGGAGAAGGCTGGGAAGGCTCGGTTCCGGAGTTCCTTTTGAAGCTCAGTCAAGTTGTTGCTGGATCGATTGCTTTACATGGATGGCTGGCCAACCACAACCATCAAGTTCATCACTCCGGCCGCAAACCGAGCAAGAGTGGGGAACGTTTGTGATGCGGTGGAAACAAACTAGAATGGCCCAGGGGAGTGACACAGCAACAGATGAGGAAGTTGGGCGGGTCTTTTACAACGGTGCCGGCCGCACGACCATTCTTTCATGGCGACAATTGCGTGCGGCGCAGGTCGGAAAATCGTGGGCTACCATTGTCGCTGAAGCGTGAGGATGAGATGCAGACCTCTAAAGCTTTTTGGTCAGTTCTTTGGGATGTTCTGAGCCGGGCTAACGGAAATGAAGAAGCATTGAAGGGTATTCTTCAATCCCTTCCAAGACAGATCATTATTGATTTTTCTAACGAGTTTAGGCGAGCTATGACTAACTTGTATGAGATTGAATATGAGGCTTCAGAAGATTACCAGAAAGACATTTCTGCGCTCATCGTGAGTAAGGGGAAAGAGTATTACGACGAGATCGTTAACCATCCGGAACGAGTTCCTCACGAGATTGATCCCAATGGGCCTTACTTTCTTCACGTTCCTGCAGAAGTTTTTCGGGATCGCTTCGGAGAAGAGTTGATGGACCAGAGCTGAAGTGATAGCCATCCTGCAGAACAAGGTTACCCATGGAATGGTGGGTGTTGACAGGAAGTAGTTGGGAAAGCCGATAGCCTTTGTCTTGCGACGGAGGCATCAACAGGGGGATAAGAAATAGTGGTCTTCGAGGAGGAGGAAAGGTGTCAGGACCCTAATATTACGATTTTTTAATTCGTAATATTAGGGTCCTGACACCTTTGTTTCACCTTTCTCTCGGCCTGCCACGCCGAGGTGGATTCGCGTCGAAGCGTTTTCTGCTCCTGTCCTCTCGACCGACGCGCGCATGCCGAAGTTCGTTGCGCGCGGCGGTCCGACACACGAATGGCGCTAGCTTAAAAGTATTTCGACCGATTCTGCGGCAGTTTGGCGACGTCTCGGGGTTGCATCAGTCGGGTCCCCGGCTTCGGCCTGCGCTTGCGCGCCCGCGGCTCCCAGCGCCCCGGGCGGTTGCCGACGCGGTGGTAAGCGATGGTCGCCAGCATCACGTCAACCAACCTCGCCCGGCCCGCAGGCCGCGCCGCCTCGATCTTCGGCGCGAACGCGGTCAGGGCTTGCTTGGCCCCCTTGAAACTCACCTTGCGGGGCTCGACGTCGTTCTCGGCCGCGGCGACGGCCATCGCCGTGCGGAGCAGGTTGTACGCCAGCAGGTGAGCCCAGATCTCCTTGCGCACCATCTCCGGACTCTTGCAACGCAGGATGTCCATCTTCATCACCGACTTGATCGAGCGGATGTCGATCTCCCCCTCCCACCTGCGCTCGTACAGGTCACCTATCTGCGCGCCGCCTATCGACTCGTCGAGGATGGTCGTCACCACCTTGAACTGCTCGGCGCGGTTGTCCTTGTCGCGGGCGTCGACGCTGACCTGCCGCATCGGCTGGGCCTTCGGGTAGGTGCGGTACTGGTCCCCACTCATACCGTGCGGCTTGTTGGGCCGCTGCCAGACGATCACGTCGCCGTCGGGCCCGCTGTGCACCGTCTGGGTCCCGACGCGCTGGTACTGGGCGCGGGCGACGACGTCGATGCCGCGCTGGCGCAGCTCCCAGATGAGGAAGTAGTCGTCGAACAGGGCGTCGGCGACGACCACGTCACCGGGTTGGAGGGCGCCGTACATCTGCCGCAAGAGGGTGGTCTCGCCGGTGCCCTTGCCCGCGTACGGCGCGATCGCCAGGTCGTGGCAGGCACCGCTCGCCAGAGACAGCAGCACGGCGACCCTGGCCAGCGGGAAGCCGATCCCCGGCTCCTGCACCACCGGCTGCGGGTAGGCCGCCTGGTTCTCTTCCGTGTCGGGCATGGAGACGTGGGAGCCGTCGGCGATGAACACGTCCCGCCCGTTCCACTTCCAGCCGTCGGGGAGGCTCTCCTGCAGCTGCTGGGCGGTCCGCCTGGCCAACGAGCGCAGGCGCGTCAGTGGGGACGCGGGCGCGGGCGTTACAGTAGCTGGCGGCGTTGGGCGAGCAAGGCTCCAGGCCGGACGCGGCGCGGTGGGCGATGATGCGCGAGACGGCGTCACGGCAGCTTTTATCCTCGCTGAGGACCTGGCTGAGGAAGCCCCAGATGGTGGTGACAGGGCTGAACAGACGGTCGCGGAACTTGACGCCGTGCTCGTCGAGGGCGTCGAGGATGCTGGCCTGGGTCAAGGACTCGGCGAAGGGCAGTCCTTGGTCGCGCGTGAATCGGGCGCGGACCTCCTGCAGGCTGGTCATGGGGGTGCCTCGAAAGTCGTGGGTAAGGTCGTCGATGGCAGAGGCGCAACCCCGAAAGCGGTGCGACGTCGGGCGGCGTAGCAGGGTAAAGGCGAGGCAATGCCGGAGTTGAGGGCGCAGCGCCACAAGGCCCAGCCCGGACAAAGGGGGCGCGAGCACGATCGCCTTGCTTCTTGATTGTACGCGCGGCAGCGCGCCTTAAGCTACGCGCCATTCGGCGATGTGACCGACGCGCGCAACGTTCCGGGCAAGGGTAGCGCGGATCGATGGGGCAGCAGCGGGTTGAGGAGGCAAGCGGTCCTTTAGAGGTCAAGAGCGGCCGATCTCGAAGGCGACCAGGGAGATGTCGTCCTGAGGCCCTCCCTCCCCGGCCCAGTTCTCGACCCTCCGCAGCACCTTCATCACCGTGTCACTCAGCGCCTCTCCGGCGCGGCGTGCAAATCGGCGAGCAGCCGACCCTTGCCGAATTGTTCTCCCTCCGCGTTCATCGCCTCCTGAAGCCCGTCGGAGTAAAGCCAGAATCGGTCACCCGGCCGGAAGCGCACAAGGGCGTCCTCGTACTCGGCCTGCTCGACGATTCCCACAGGAAACCCGGAGCTTTGCAACACGCTGGGTGTGGCACCCTCCGTCAGGATCACGGGGCCGGGGTGTCCGGCGTTGGTGTAGGTCAGGGTGTACGAGTCGAGGTCGAGAAAGCCGTAGAACAGGGTGAAGAACTGCTCGGAGCGGTTTGTGGAGAACTGCGCGTTGAGACGCTGGGCCACCTCGCTGGGCCGGGCCAGGCGGGCGGGTGTATCGCCCTGGGCTGGCAGTTTCAGCAGCGAATTGGCGCCGTGCGGGGTGAGGAAGTGGCTCACGGCCACGGACAGCAGCGACGCCGCCACCCCGTGGCCGCTCACGTCGAGCAGGTACAGGCCGACGCGCCGGTCGTCGAGCAGGAAGATGTTCAGGAGGTCCCCGGCCAGTTCCGCGCAGGGCCGGAAGGCCCACGCCAGCCGCACGGGTGGGGTGTCGGGAAGCGCAGCCGGGAGGAGGGCTTGCTGAACCCGGGCGGCGGCCTGCAAGTCACGTTTCAGCCGGGCGTTGGTCGCCGCTAGCTCCTCGGTGCGTTTGCGCAGCGCGTCCTCGACGCGCTTGATCCGGGTGAGGTCGTGCCAGACCGCGATCATCGCGGGTTTGCCGCCGATCTCAACGGCGTTGAGCGTGACCGCGACGGGGAACACCTCGCCATCGATCTTGCGGTGCAGCCACTCGAAGCGGTGGTAGCCGTGCGCCGCGCCAGTGCGTCCATCTCCCTGGCCTTCTCCAGCGAGCGGCGGCCGTCCGGCTGATACTCCGGGGAAAGCACCGCGGGGTGCAGCGCGAGGACCTGGGCCTTGTCGGTCGCCCTGAGCAGCTTGACGGTGGCGGCGTTACAGTCCGTGATGCCGGTCTCATCGAAGATGAAGTGGGCGTCGGAGGAATGCTCGAAAAGGACGCGGAAGCGGTCGCCGTGCTGCGTGCTCTCAGGAGGGGGTGTCATTCGTTCTTGCACCTTCGTTATACTCTATGGAGCCTTCCGAGGCCGTCCCTGTTCAGCCAGCGTGGGATAGTCCGTATAGCCGTGATCGTCCCCGCCGTAGAACGTCCGCACGTCCCAGGGGTTCAACGGGGCGTCGAGCCGAAATCGCTCCACGAGGTCGGGATTGGAGATGAACGGCCTGGCATAAACAACGGCATCGGCCCGGCCTGCCGCGAGCGCCGCCTCTCCCGTTGCCTTGTTGAACCCGCCGACTGCCAACAGCGTGCCGGCGTACACCGGTCGGAGAAGGTCGATGGAGTTGAACGGCGGGGCGGTCCCCCGCCCGTAACCGCTGTCGTAGCCTACGTGAAGATAGGCCAACCCCAGCGGGTTCAACGACCGGGCCAGGTAGGTGTATGTTTCGGCAGGGTCGTCGTCGAAGGTGTCGTTGACCGTGAAGCCGGGAGCGATCTTGATGCCGACCCGATCCGCACCCCGCACGCCACAGAGCGCCTCGATCACTTCCAGGGTAAAGCGAGTTCGCTTCTGGAGCGAGCCTCCGTAGGCGTCGCCGCGGCGGTTCGACCCCGTCACCTGAAACTGGTTGGGAAGGTAGCCGGTCGCCGCATGCAGTTCCACGCCGTCGAAGCCCGCCGTGATCGACAGCTCCGCCGCCCGGCGATATTCTTCGATGACAGAGGGGATTTCTTGCGTCTGGAGGGGGCGGGGCGTCTCGAATGGCTCTTTGCCACCGAAGGTGTGGATTTCCCCGGAGACGGCGATGGCCGAGGGCGCCACGGGAAGGGCGTGGTCCGGCAGCAGCGACGAGTGGGACACCCGCCCGGCGTGCATGAGCTGAACGAAGATGCGGCCGCCGACGGCGTGGACGGCATCGGTCACTTTCCGCCACCCCGCCGCCTGCTCCTCGTCGTGCAGGCCGGGTGGCCAGGTGTAGCCACGCCCCATTGGGCTGGGGTGCGTCCCCTCGGTGATGATGAGGCCCGCCGAGGTTCGCTGCGCGTAGTAGCGGACCATCCTCTCGGAAGGGACACAACCCTCACCGGCCCGGATGCGGGTCATGGGCGACATGACGATGCGGTTGGGCAGTTCCAGCGGGCCAATCTTCACCGGCGTAAACAGCCCCGGTTGCTCTCGCATCTCTGATCCCCTCAGATACTTCCCGGTATCACCCGTTACTGCGCACAGACACCACCATCCACGGGCAGCGTGTGGCCGGTGACGTAGCGGGCCTCGTCGGACAGGAGCCACACCACGGTGTCGGCGATCTCGTCCGGCTGGCCGATTCGCCCCATCGGGACGAAGGCGGCGTAACTGTGCGGGTCGCCGCCCGTCCCCTTCGCCAGGAGCGGCGTCTCCACCGGGCCGGGGCCGACCGCATTGACCCGGACGTTCTTCTTGGCGTAATCCAGCGCCGCCGCCTTGGTCATGCCGGTGACGGCGTGCTTGGTGGCGACGTACAGCGACCAGCCGGGGTAGCCGTTCAACCCGAAGATCGAGGACGTGTTGACGATGGCCCCGCCGCCCGTCCTGAGCATCTGCTCGATCTCGTACTTCATGGAATAGAAGACGCCCTTGATGTTCACGTCGAAGAGGAAGGAAGCCTGCTCGATGTCCTGCTCGTGCAGCGGCACTTGCTGGCCGTCCATCCCGGCGTTGTTGAACGCCACGTCGAGCCTGCCGAACTCGGTCACCGCCCGCTCGACCAGCGCCTTCACGTCGCCGGGCTTGCTCACGTCCGTCTTCTGGAAAACGGCTTTGCCCCCGGACTGCCGGATCAAGCCCACGACCTCATCGCCCTTGGCGGCGTCCCGGTTGCCGATCACCACGGCGGCCCCGGCCCTCGCCATCGCCAGGGCCGTCGCTCTGCCGATGCCGGTCCCTCCACCCGTCACGACTCCCACCCTGTCCTTCAAGTTTGCCATCGCTCGTTACCCCGCTGATAGTGATTGTTCCGTCGCCATCCCAACGCACCTCCAGGACGCACGGCGGCGATGACCGACCTCACTTCTTCTTCTTGCCGTAGGGGTCACCGGGGCGGTCTTCGGCTGCCTTCCTGGCCCCGGCGACCCCTTTCTCGACCCCCGCCACGGTGTCGTCGAAGAACGCAGGCCCGGCTTCGACCACCCACTCCTCCAACGTGTACGCCTTCGCCAGCCCTTCCTTCTGGAGCCTCTTGTCGGTGTCGTAGGCCAGCAGCATCCCCCGGATCACGGCGGTTTCCACGTCCCCGATTGCCAGCTTGTCATTGCCCTGGTCACGGAGCAGCGGGGCGAACGCCACCCGCTTGACGCCGAGCTTCGCCGCCTGCCGCAGCGCCGTCCGGCCGACCCGCTCCATCGTGTCCAGCGAGAGCGACCCCTCGTCGCCGAGGCCGACCAGCAGCAACCGTTTCGGCTTGATCGTGCCCCTGGGCGGCGTGAGCAGCAACGTCTCCTGCTCGTCGCCGACGAACTCGCCCCGGTTGCGGAGCGAGGCGATAACTCCACCGAGCCGCCTGTCCAGTTCGACGGCGGCCCCGAGTGTCTTGTCGCCGCCTTTCTTGTGCTTGAAGTAGCAGACCACTTGCAGCGGCACGTCGGCGTCATACGGCCCCTGCGCCGGACGACGAGTTTCACACCGTTGGTGCCTTTGAGCACCTTGTCCACCGGAACCTTCGTGTCGCCGGCGGGAGCGAGTCCGCACACGACCGCGGCCCACAGCGCCGCCGCAAACGGGATGATTCGATGCATGGTTCCTCCGGTGAGGTAGCACTTCCTTCAGTACGCCCAGCAGCCGCACTCGCTCCCCCACAGGGGCTCCTCCCCGCCCCGGCACGCCCCGAGCAGGCGGTGCAACAGGGCGTGCCACCGGGGGTGACTCCCGGCGGCGAGTTGTCGAGCCGCCGGCGCCGACCCGTGGTAGCCCCCGTACACGCCGACCGGCGACCAGTCCGGGCGGACCGGCAACGGCGGCGGCGAGAAGGAGGCGAACGGGTCGGCGGCGTAAACCACCTTGCCGCCCATCACCGTCAGGACCGACTCGATCCCCTTGATCCGCTCGTCGGTGACGGCGAAGTAGTCGTCGGACAGCACAACAAGGTCGGCCAACTGGCCCGCCTTGATCGTGCCCCGCACCCCGTCCTCGTTGGAGAACCAGCCGCTCGCCTGCGTGTACAGCCGCAGCGCCTGCTCCCGGCTGAGGCGGTTCGCCTCTGGGTAAAGGGGCAGCCCGCCCACCGTCCGGCCCGTGACCAGCCAGTACAGGCAGACCCACGGGTTGTAGCTGGCGACACGGGTGGCGTCGGTCCCCGCCGACACCGGGATGCCCATCCGCAACATCTCGGCCACCGGCGGCGTGGCCTCGGCCTTCTTCGCCCCGTAGCGGTTGACGAAATACTCGCCCTGGTAGGCCATCCGGTGCTGCACGGCGATACCGCCGCCCAGCGCCTTGATCCGCTGGAGGTTGCGGGTCGTCGCCGTCTCGGCGTGGTCGAAGAACCAGTGCAGCCCGTCGAACGGTACGTCTCGGTTGACCGCCTCGAAGATGTCGAGGAAGCGGGAGATGGACTCGTCGTAGGTAGCGTGCAGGCGGAACGGCCAGCGGTTCTCGGCCAGCAGCCGGACGACGCCGGGCAGGTCGCCTTCGAGCGTCGGCGGCAGGTCCGGGCGGGGCTCGAGGAAGTCCTCGAAGTCCGCCGCCGAGAACGTCAGCATCTCGCCCGCCCCGTTCATGCGCAGGAAGTCGCTGCCGTCACCGGGCCTGGTCATCCCCACCCACCGGCGGAAGTCGTCGAGTTCGCCGCCGGGCTTCTGGGTGAACAGGTTGTAGGCGACCCGGACGGTCATCTCGCCCTTCTTGTGCAGCGCCTCGATGACCTGGTAATCCTCGGGGTAGTTCTGGAACCCTCCCCCGGCGTCGATCACCCCTGTCACCCCCAAGCGGTTGAGTTCCCGCATGAAGTGGCGGGTCGAGTTCTCCTGGTCCGCCGGGGCGAGCTTCGGGCCGAGCGCCAACGTCTTGTAGAGGATCAGGGCGTTCGGTTTGGCGACGAGCATTCCGGTCGGTGTGCCGGACTTGTCCCGTTCGATGGTGCCGCCGGGCGGCTCGGGCGTGTCCCTGGTGTAGCCCACGGCCCGCAGCGCCGCCCCGTTGAGCATGGCCCGGTCATAGAGGTGGAGCACGAACACCGGGGTATCGGGCGAGGCGGCGTTGATCTCGGCCAAGGTCGGCATCCGGCGCTCAGCGAACTGGAACTCGTTCCAGCCGCCGACCACTCGCACCCACTGCGGCGGCGGCGTGCGGCGGGCCTGCTCCTTGAGCCTCCGCAGGGCGTCGGCGAGGCTTGGCACGCCGTCCCAGCGCAGCTCCATGTTGTAGTTCAGCCCGCCCCGGATCAGGTGCAGGTGCGTGTCGGTCAGGCCGGGGACGGCGGTGCGGCCTCGCAGGTCGATGGTGGTCGTGCCCGGCCCCCGAAACGGGGCCACGTCCTGGTCGCCGCCAACGGCCACGAACCGGCCGCCTCTGACGGCGACCGCCGTGCCGGTGGGGTTGGCCGGGTCGAGCGTGGTCAGCCTGCCACCGTGCAGAATGAGGTCGGCGTGGTTGATCGTCACGGGACGCCCTCCGGTGGGTCACTTCTTGGCGAAGGCGCTGTAGGCGGTCATCAGGTTCTTGTAAGCGGGGATGTGGCTGCCCAGGAGGGTGGCCAGCCCTTCCATGTCCCGCCGCCAGTCCCGCTGGAGTTCACAGGCGACGGCGAACCAATTGGTCATCACCGCCCCGGCCTGCTGCATCCGCATCAGGGCGGCATCCCGCACCGACTTGCTGAACGTGCCCGAGGCGTCGGCGACGACAAACACCTGATACCCCTCCCGCAGCGCCGAGAGCGTCGGGAAGGCCACGCACACGTCCGTCACCACCCCGGCGATGACGAGTTGCTTCTTCCCGGTCTGCTTGACGGCTTTCACGAAGTCCTCGTTGTCCCAGGCGTTGATCTGGCCGGGGCGGGGGATGAACGGGGCGTCGGGGAACATGGCCTTCAACTCGGGGAGGATGACCCCGTTGGGGCCGTTCTCGAAGCTGGTCGTGAGGATCGTCGGGAGCTTGAAGAACTTGGCGGCGGCGGCCAGGGCGAGGACGTTGTTCTTGAACTCGTCCGGGCCGTAGTCCTGGACCAGGGAGAGCAGGCCGACCTGATGATCGATGAGCAGCACGGCGGCGTCATCGAGCGACAGGGACGGCTGAACGGCGTGAGCAGGCATGGACACCCTCTTGAGAGTGGTCGGTGGTCTGAACCGATGGTCTTGGTCGGCGGGGGGCCCGCCTCCGGGTTCGCCCACGCCGGGTCCGGCCACGACCCTTTTCCGTTGGGCTGCCGGACGCCTGCGAGTATAGTAGACCTGTCGGTATCATTCGGCAAGAAGACACCAATGAGGTACAGAGTTTCCAATGGATACCAAGTGGCCTGTTCCCGAAGGTGATGGCGACGTGTGCCCGCTGGCGGAGATGCTCGGCACGCTCGGCGGCAAGTGGAAGTGCATAATCCTGTGGTGGGTGATGGACGGCCCCCGCCGGTTCACCGAACTGCGGGGGCGGATGCCGGGGATCACGCAGAAGATGCTGACGCAGCAGTTGCGGGACCTGGAGCGGGACGGGTTCCTCAAGCGGCGGGTGTACGCCGAGGTGCCGCCACGGGTGGAGTATTCGGCGACCCCGCTGGCCCTCACCCTGCGCCCGGTGCTGCTGGCGATGCACGATTGGGCCGCCGAACACCTGTTGAAGCAGACGCCCGAGAAGCCCAGGGCCCAACGGAACAAGAAAGTGTGAGGTCCACTTCGGCGGAACAGGCCGATTGAAGCGGCTCGTTTGCGGCTTGACGGACTTGAAACGATGAACGGGAAGCGGAGCGTCCTGCCCAGGTCGTTCTCCTTCTTTCGTTTCTGGTTTACCGGTGAGCAAGCTGGTTGCCTGCTTCGGTCCGACACACCGGAGTGGTTTTCCGCCGCCCCGGCACTTCCGGGTGGTGGGTTACCAATGTTGTCAGACGCCGAAGTCCTTGTAGCGTAAGGGATACCGCCAAGCGCCGAAAATCGGCGCCGAGCGCTAACCAGTTAAGACAGTGGGACTTGTGTCAGGTCGGCAACAATACTGACCCACCCACTTCCGGACCCGGGCACGAAGTCGAGCAAGCAGTGGTCGGACCCTATTTCGCTGGCTCCGAACCGCTACCCAGCGGGTCGAGGTGTCCCGTGCCAATTCGTGCGCCACGGACATCACCACCCGGAACCCGGATTCACTCCGGCAAGTGCCGCACCCAGACCCGAATGTACTCGCATGTCGGCGCTTGCCGGCGCACGATGTCCGACAGGTCGTGGCTGGCGCCCAGCACGATCAGCCCGAAGTCCTCCCGCGTCCAGCACCGCCCGCACCATCGCCTCCCGCCGCCGACAGGGACGCATGGGGACTGTACGCACTCGCCGGGTTCCAGCCACTCGGACCAGGATCGAGAAACCGGCCACGAGCCGTAGTCGGGTGGCGGCGGTGGACGATAGAATGAACTAATGGTGGGCCCGCAGGCCCATTCCCTCCGGATAGTCCCCGGAGGCGACCAAGACTGGGGGCGCAAACGCCCATCCGAATTGTGTCCCTGTCCACACTTCCTTCAAGGAGACCGAGTATTCGCTATTTCGACCGTCAGCCAGCGCAGGATCGCGGCCCGCGCATGAACGAGCAGATCCGCATCAGCCCCGTCCGCCTCATCGGCGTCGAGGGGGAGCAACTGGGCATCGTGTCCACCGCACTGGCCCTGGAGAAGGCCCGGGAGGCGGGATTGGACCTGGTGGAGATGGCCGCCGACGAGCGGCCGCCGGTCTGCAAGATCCTCGACTACGGCAGGTTGCGCTTCACGAACTCGCAGAAGAACAACAAGGCCGGCAAGGTCCGCCAGCAAAAGGTGAAGGAGATGCGCCTGCGTCCCAAGACGGGCGACCACGACGTGGAGACCAAGGTCAACCAGGCGCGCAAGTTCCTCGAACACAACGACAAGGTCCAGATCACCGTCCTGTTCCGAGGCCGCGAGATGCAGCACCAGCAGGAGGGGCGGCGGGTGCTGGACTTGGTCTTGGAGAAACTGGCCGAGGTGGGCAAGGTGGAGCGCCCGCCGACGATGGACGGGAAGAAAATGACCGCCCTAGTCATGCCCAACAAGGCGGCGGCCAAACCCAAGCCCAAGCCGGCGATGAAACCGGCGGGGGCGAAGCCGACGGTCTAACAGCGACATGCCGACGGTGCGGGGTACGGGCACTGCCCGGCCCCGGATCGTCGGGTCCCTTCGAGCCGAAGAAGTTGTAACTGCCGCCCCAGCAGGTAGGTATCCAGAGGTAGGTATCCAGCAACCACACCCAGCCCGCGCCCACGATGGGGGCCACGCCGCCCCCGTTACGCGCCGTCTACCCCGCGCCGCCGGTCGCGGAACGTCGGGATACCCAGCTTACACCGCTTCTGCATGACGGCCTGCGGCGCCCGCCCCAACATGCGGGCCACCTCCTCATCCGGCAGCGTGCCGAGCAGCGCCACCTGCTCGGCGGTCCAAAGCCGGCTCGTGGGGTTCGGGATGCGCAGCCCCTCCCGATTCTGCCGCACCGCATCCGGCGTGCGGCCGGTGCGCCTCGCCGCCTCCGAGTCGGGCAGCATGCCAAGCAGCGCCACGTCGGCCGCAGGCCAGGGGTGCTCGTGGTAGCCCGGCTCCAGGTAGTTGCCCAGCCCCAACTCGATGCTGGTACGCCGGCGCCGCTCGCGCTCCTCCTCGGTCCACTCCCGGGCCTGCGTCGCCGCGCCGGCTGCCTCCCACACCGCCTGGTAAAGCCGGCGACTGCCCTCGGGGTCCGCCCTGGCCACGCCCAGCGCCTTGCGCCAGCGCCAGACGACGCCCTCGCTCACGCCCCACCAGTGCATGACGGCGGCGGCCGACTCGTGCCGCACGGCGCGGGCCAACTCCTCGTCGAGCAGGAGGCCGGACCCGCCGCCGGGCGAATCGACGGCGCGGCAGCGCGGCCAGGGGATGCGGGCATCGGTCCAGCTGGTGATGACCACGGTGCAATCACGGAGTAAGCAGGTGGCGCGGTCGCCCCTGTTCAGTGGCGGCGCCTGGTAGGGGCCGAACAGCAGTCGGACGCGGTCGTGCTGGGTCACAAGCACCTCTTGGCGGCCACTGGCAACAACCGCACCACGGGAGCCGCTCTCGTCAACTAAGAGGAGCAATGATTCGCTCCCACTTCTCAAGGAATTCCGGCGCCTCGTACTTTGGAGGGTCGAGCCAGTACGCTTGCTTGCTGCCCACTCCGAAGGCTACCGCTCGCTCCACGACCTCCCCGCGGGCGAGGATGAAGCATTCGGGCTTGTCCTTCTGGATATGGCGGCAGACAACCAGGAAGTCCGCGATGAGCGTTGCGAGGTTCTTCCCCAGCCCCACGGGGTTGCGCTTCGAGAGGGCTTTCACCTGGACGGTGATTGTCGCCGTTGCGTCCTGGTTGTAGGCGACGATGTCCACGCCACGAGCGTTTCTTGACGTGGGCATGACGTTCCAGCCGAGCCGCGACAGCCGGTAACAGACGTAGTACAAACCGATATTGCCGACGGTCTGGTGGTTCACGGGTCAAACTCTCCTCGTCGGGCCGTGGGTGGCCGCCTGCAGGCAGGTCAGCCGCCACGCCCGCGCCTGCGTCGGCGCCGTGGCCAGGATGCGGACCCCCGGGCAGTGCGCCTCGACCGTCCAGCTTCTGGCGCCCCCAAACTCGCCCAGCGACCAGCCGGCGCGGTGTAGACGGTCGCGGTATTCATGTAGAAAGTGGCGGCTGAAACTACGCGACACCCCAGTCAGCTGTGGTCCCCTGGTTCGGCGGGCACTTTGTCCCAGAACGTCTCCTTCACCCGATCGATGAGGCAGAACACATGCCCAGGATCGTCCTGCCTGGTGCGGCCACTCAGCCCGCTCACCCATCGGTCGGGGATGCTCCCTTTCCCGTGCAACGCGCCCAGGATCGCACCTACAATCGCGGCGATCGTGTCGTTGTCGCGGGTATCGAGGACCGAAACCCTAACCGCCTCCTCGAAACTGTTGCCATGCTTCATGAGCACAAACAAAACTGACGGAAGCGTTTCAAACAGATGCGGCCCCGACCCCCACCCGCCACCGTGGGGGCTGCACACGTCCCGCACGGATCGGCCCGCCGCGAATGCCCGCTTAACGTGCCCGTTGACGAAGTCTGCGAACTGCCCGTTGAACCCGGTGAGGAGTGGTCGCGGGTCCGACTCTGGGGGACACACCGCCCGATCACAGAGTTGCGAGAAGACGCGCAGGAACTCGTCGGCCCACCACTCCGCAGGCGGCGGCGCAGTCATCCCCAGACACTGCCACATCAGGTTGACGAGCGCGATGCAGGCAGCTGTCGAGACGGAACTGTTGTGCGTGATGCGCCCGCAAAGAGCCGCGTCAATCCAGAGGTCTGCCGACGGGGATCGTAGGTAGGGGCTGATAATGGGCGCGATCCTCATGACCGCGCCGTTGCGGATCGGTTCGGGGACTCGCGTGGCCCACTCCCACCACGGCCCACTCGGTCTGGACTTGGCGTTCTCGCGGAACAGTCGCACGATTCTGCCAATGCCGGTGATGTGCTCCTTCGGGTCAGCGAAAGTACGTGCGACGTTGGCGGGCTGGAACTGGCTGTCGCGGAGAATGACCTCCAGAGCCCAAAAGGACAGCTGCGTGTCGTCGGATGGGCCGTTCTCACCAGGCAGGTAGTTGAGTGGGGTCGGATACCGGGACCGATACTCCCAGCCACGGACTCCTTCCGTCGGCAAGCCGAGCGCGTCCCCGATGGCAATGCCGAGCAGCATCCCCTCAACCTTGCTCCAAGTCGCGGTTGCCGGCAGCGGCTGCGGAGTCTCCTGCAAAATGGGGCCGTCGAGCAAATCGAGCAGGCTCTGTGCGCGAAGGGTGTTGAAGAGATCGCGATTGGCAGACATCCTGAAAACCTCCACGACTCACCCCCGTTGTCCCCTCATCAACCACATCCTGGCGGTTGCCGAGGTCGCCGGCCCCCGCCACAGGGAAGACCAGGACAACATCAGCGACATGCTCCCGATCACTCCAGCCGCAGTTCCTTGGCCACTTCCCCAAGAATCTCGTTCAGCCTTGTCACTATTTCAGACGGAAGCGGCTTCACCCCGCCCACCTCGATGCGGAATCGCATCCGCACTTCATGGCCGACGGCGACCCTGGCTAATTCGCCCACTTGATCGGCCAGGTCCTGCACCTGGGCCGCCTTGAGGTCAGCCTCCGCTGCCACTACGCCCGGCCTCTTCTCTACCACCGGCGGCGCCACGACGATCGGCGGCTGGATCACGGGCGGCGGCTTGCCAGGCAGGGAAAGCCGCACGCCGGACGCCCCCGCGAACTCGCACGGCCAGGGGCCGCTGTCCACCGCCCACTCCAGCACCCTGGCCCGCAGGGCCGAGTCGATGGCCGTGCGGACGGACGGCCAGGGCAGCGTGCCGCCCGCCTTCCGCGACAGGGCGTCAGCCACGGCCGCCGCGGTCGTCGCCCCGTCCCGCCATGCTTCCGCCAGCTGGTCAGGCAGAATGCCGGCCACGGGGATCGCGGTCGGCGGCTGACGCAGGCGCGCGTCCTCGGCAATCACGCCGGGGGGCACGGCCTCGCTCCACAGACTGGCCTGGCCCGCGACCAGCCAGAGGTGTCCGGTTTGCACCGCCTCCCCGACCGCCTTCTCGACGACCACGCGGTCTGCCTTGGGGATGGTCATCGGCTCGTCATAGCCCTCGCGGGGAATCTGGGCGACGTGGTCGCCGGCGAAGTAGGCGAACAGGGCACCGACGGCCAACTCGTCCCCGGCCCACAGGCCCGGCAATGCCTGCGGCAGCAGCAGTGACGCCGGCAGGGCGGCCAGCTCAGCGGCCTCCGCCAGCACCACCTCCAGGCCGGGGTCACGCAAGGCCGCTTCGTCAGGTTCCTGCCGCCAAAAGGTGCAGGCCGTGCGGTCGGGAGCCAGGCAGCGCAGCACGAAGAAGCCCTCCCTCGCTCCCTGGACCAAGGTGTCGAGAATCTCCTTCCGCCGCAGCATCTTTGGCAGGTGCGGGAACTGGGCGAACGCCCCCACGAGGTCTTTGACCCGGCGGCTCGTCTCGCCGGCCCGCCACAGGTTGAACGGCCCCTCGGGGAGCAGGGCGTCGGCACTGACTGCCGTGTCCTGAATCCGCGACCGCGTGTCCGCCTTGATCTGCCCGAACAGCGGCTCGGCCGGGCTCACCGTCAGCTTGAACGCCTGGGCCTCGTTCTTCTCCGACACCACCACCACGACGCCGAACATCAGCAGCACCGACTCGGGCACCTTCTTCCTGGTCGAGTCCAGGCTGGTGGCCAGCGTGCCTGCCCTCAGCGGGTCGAGGTCTTGGCCCTTGAGCTGGTGCTGAACCTCCTCCCAGCCCAGGTAGTCGCGGATGCGGCCGCGGGCCACCTCCAGCCCCTCGCGCGACGGCACCACCAGCACCACCGCGTTGCGGTAGACCCGTGGCCGGTCGGCCGCCGTCGTCTCGTCGAGGAACCGCCTGGCCTCCGCACCTGGGCTCCCCGAGGCGGACACGGCCTTCGGCCCCAGCACGGCGAAGTGGAAGTCGCCGTCGTCCTCGATGTCCTTGGGCCGCTCGGGCAGGACGTGGACCTTCGCACCCGCTTCCTTGGCCCCGGCCGTCAGGCTCTTCAGCTTCTGTACCTCGGCCAGCAGCTTGGCCTCGATCAGGTCGGGCGAGACCCGCGTGCAGGCGTCGTGGTGCATCTGCGTCAGGTTCGGCCGCGAGCCCAGCCGCCAGACCTTGGGCAGCGGCTTTGGCCCGCCTGCGGCCTCCGCGGCCGCCAGCTCCGCGTCGTCGAGGAACCACGACACGCCGGCCCAGCGGGCCAGTTCCTTCTCCAACTCGATGCGGTCAGGCCGCGTCGGCCCGACGACCAACTGCAGGTCGCGGAGCGACGCCTTCTGGCCGATGGGCTGGCTGTGCAGGAAGGTGGCAAAGACGGCCTGCTCCAGTTCGCGGTAGTGCAGGCCGGGGGATTCGTATTGTAGCTCGCGGGCCTTGGTCAGCTCGCCTTCCAGGATCTGCGTCCACTGTTGCTGCTTGCCCTCGTACTCCTCGGTCGCGGCCACGTTAGCCAGTTCGCGGGCCGCCTCCGACAGCCCCTCTCGCTTCGGCTCGCCCAGGAACAGGTTGGCGGAGAGCAGCGGGCAGGCGTCCCACCGCTCGGCGTCCCGCAGGCCCAGGGCGAAGGTGCGGAGGATGCCGCGAGTCCTCTGGAAGCCTTCCAGCTGCGTCCACTTCGTGTAGAAGACCTCGGTCAGGTCGGGGTGGAACGGGTAGCTGGCCAGGAAGCGGTTCTCGGCCGCCTTACCCTCGCGGCGGGTCTGCTCGTCCAGGTCGGTGATGCCTTTCAGGGCCGCGACGACGTGCGGCCGAAACGCCTCCCGGTCGCGGATCGAGTCGGGCGTGAAGAACCGCCGTCTGAGCACCTCGGCCACGTCCTCCTTCAGCACCGGCTGCACGCCCTCCTCACGCTCGCGGCGGAAGATGGCGTACAACTCGCCGGTCAGCTCCTTTCCCAGCGTGTCGCTCTTGTGCGGGTCGGTCGCCAGCAATGAGGCGACGATGGCACAGCTATCGACCTTGGTGGCCGCCTGTGTCAGATACTGGAAGAAGTTGATCAGGCGGCCTCGCCAGACGGGGTCGAGGCCGACCTTCTCGCGGACGTACATCAAGGTCTCGTCGATGAGTAGCAGCGTGGCCAGTCCCTGGCGGGCGGGCCGGGCCAGCAGATCGACGAGCAGCGGTTCGGCGGGGGCGGAGTCGCGTTCGGCGTCCTGTCCCTCGGGGTGCAGGTGTCGCAGCCCCTCGACGCCGGCCAGCTGGAAGGCCAGTACGCTCCACGGATTCTTGAGCCATCGCGGATCGCCGGCCGGCCCCCTCACCTCCATGCCCTTCTCGGCGTCCAGCTTGTCGAACGGCAGCACGGCTACCAGGGTGCGTGGCGGTGTGCGACCGATGTGCTGCAAGAACTCCTGCACTGCCGGCAAGTCGGGCAGGTTCGCGGGGTCGCGGACGAGGTGGTACAGCGCGATCAGCGTGTGGGTCTTGCCCCCGCCGTAGGTCAGCTCCAGCTGGCGGATGGCCTTGTCGTTCTTGCCGGCCAGGCGGCTGACCACGTCCTTTGCCAGCTCCCGCAGGTTAAACGTCGGGTAGGTCAGGGCGAAGAACTCTTTCGGGTCGGCGTAGACCTTGCGGGCCTTGCCCATGACCACGTCGTAAAGGTCGGCGGCGAAAACTGCCAACGACATCTCGCCCGACCGCAGGTCGTCGCGTAGCTGGACCACTTTGTGCCAGGGCTTCCAGGGGGGCTTGCTCATGTCCATCTCCAGGAGCCGGCTGCCGGCCCTTGCTGATCTTGCTACTCGGGTGAGGGGACGTTTTCCTCGGGCGGTGCGAACAACTCACCGTCGAACAGGCCGGGCTGGGCCGGCTTGTCCACGCCTCGGGCCGCGACGTGGTTACTCACGCACTCCAGCAGCGACCGCTCCTCGCCGCCCCGCTCGGACAATTCGATGAGGGCTTGCAGGAGTTGGTGGAACAGGGCGTTTCGCCGCAGGCCACGGTCGTTGAGGTACTCGTCCACCTTCACGACCTCGCCGGCTTTCCACAGGTGCAGCAGGCGGTGGACCTGGTCAATGAGCGGGGCCGGTCGGCCCTCCGCATCGAAGCCCATCGTCTTGCGTTTCCGCTGCGACCAGGGCTTCAGCTTCACCTTCGAGCCCGAGCCGCCGCCCTCGTCGGCGTCGGCCTCCTCGTCATTTTCATCCTCCTCGTCGTCGGCTGCCGCCTTGCCGCCAGTGCGGAGGAGTAGATCGTGGCGGTCTACCAGGGCGGAATCGGACAGCCCGCAGGAGACGGCGTAGAGGATGCAGGCACCCGCCGGGGCGTCGCCCACGCCGAAGTCGTGGCGATGCAGCAGGTAGTAGGTCGTGATGTCGTCCAGCCCCTCAATGCGGGAGCCGTCGCCGTTGCCGGTCAGCACGCGGCCGACGACGAAGTCCACGACCAGGCGACGGACGGCCCGCAGGAACTCGGAGACGGACATGGTCTCGCCAGGGGCGGTGGCCTTTTTGACGACGGGGTGCTTGCTGTACGCCTCCAGGGCGGGACCGGTGGCAGCCCAGACGAAGTCCGGGCCACGGATGCCCGCATCCCAGTAGTTCCGCAGTTTGGGGAGGTGGACCCACTCTTCAGATTCGTCGCCACATCGACCGTGAAGCCGGTCCCGCATCTCCTCCAGCACGCGGTTGTCCCAGCCGGGCCGGGCCGCCGCAGGCCGCTTCTTGCAGACCAGCCAGACCGAAGACGACAGGGCTGCGGACGACAGGGAGCGGACGCGGGCTGATCGCTCGGTCTGGATCGGCCAGCTACCGTCCACGACAAAGCCTGCCCGGATGATCGCCGACACAAGCGTCTCCCAGGCATCGGGGTGCTTGTGGGCAAAGACGACGACAAGACGACCGTCGGGTGCGAGAGCCCGCTGGCATGCCTGGAAGGCGTGGAACATGCCCTCCTCGTAGACACTTTTCGAGACCTTTGCATCGCCGCCATGCCGGCTGGCGTCGTCGATCAACTCACCGTCGTTCCGGGCCGCGTCCCACTTTGGCCCGAGAGGCGTCTGGAATGACTCGTCCAGTGCCGGAGCGAGCCCGTGCAGGGTGCGACGCAGCCAGAGGTAGAAGAAGTCCATCAGGTCGGAGTACGGGATGGCGTCGTAATAGGGCGGGTCCGTCAAAATCAGGTCGTGCAGTGTCTCCGTGGACGCGATCTTGGCACTTTGGCGAACGACGTGCGGGGCAGGGGCATGTCGGCTCGCCGCAGAGAAGTGTTCCACCGCCAGACAGACCCACTCGACGGCACTGGAGTAGCCGCCGCTCGTGTCGCCGAGCGGGTTGACCTCGGCGAAGTCCCACACGATGGGCAGGGCGAAGCGGGCGAAGGTGCCCTCGATGTTCTCCCCGTTCATGTTCCAGCGGGCGAGGTTGCTGGACTGATTGGCCAGCCGGTCCAGCATCATCGCGAGGTAGCAACCGACGACCTCGATCCACTCAGGCGGGTATCCTGCGGCTTGCATGGCCTCGCGAGCCGCCCGGGTGTGTCTGGCGAAGGTGCCGAGGGCGAACAACTGCGACGGAGTGAAGAGGTCACGCCACCGGGTGAGCCCGTAGGTGTAGACAGTGAAGGGGGAGCCGCCACCCGTCCGGCTTCCCCCTTGCGGGATAGGCTCATTGAGAGTGCCGAACGGGATTCCCGCGAACAACTCGGGCAGTTCCTTGGCAGCCTGCTCGGACCGCACCCTCTCTGCCTCGCTCGGTGGCCTGTATTCCTTCCCATCCTTGCCGTCAACGACCACCGCGGTGAGCACACTCCCCAACCGCCCCGCCTGGCCTTCCAGGCGGATGTCCTCGCCCGTAATGATGGTCCGGCAGCACGGGCAACTCGCCCCCGACCGCGACATCGTCCCGCCCGCGACCTGGCGGTCGTTCTCCCTCCTCTGGGCCGCATTGCCGCCGACCACCGGGACTTCGTTCTCGATGCCGAACACTACCCCAGTCCTGTCGGCGTTGGGCTTCATGGTCAAGACGACCCGCTTCCTGTCCTTCTTGCACAGCCACCGGGTCTTGAGCAGAGGAACGGTGGCCCGGCAGTTCTTGCACGCCACCGTCCTTGCCCACAGGTACGCGACCACGGGCTTGTCGTCCACGACGGGGTAGCAGCGGGTCAAGTCCGATTGGGCCTTCTGCGAAACCCACCAGCCCCAGGCCCGGACGTGCCAGGCCAGGTCCACGTCCGGGGGCGGGAAAAGCCCTTGCTGCACGGACTCCAGGCTCTTCTCCATTTGCCGCTTGGCCTTGACGCCGGTGCCCTTGAAGAAACCCTCCATGAACTCCCGCGACTCCAGGGCGAACTTCGGCAACGGCCGCACCTGCCCGGCAAGTTTCTGTGGATACTCCAGGGTGCATTTCAGGATGAACCAGGCCACGGGGTTGATGTCCATCGCTGTGGCCTCACAGCCCAGCCGCATGGCCTCCAGGGGAATGGCCCCGCCGCCGGCGAAGGGGTCGAGGACGCGAGGAGCCCGGCCGCCATACGCCTTGCGGATTTCTTCACGGAACCACGCCATGTCCGCCCCGTCCTCGCGGCCCCAGTGCAGGATGCCGCCCTTCGTCTCCTCCTTGACGACCTCGACGGTGCGGTTGCCCTGCTCCTTCTTCTCGACCGTGCGGACGATCTTGCCCCCGATCATCTCCAGCAGCCGCTGACGCTCCTCGTCGTTGCCGGGATCGGGCAGCAAGGTGGCGATCAGGGCGGCCCGACAGGCCGCCAGCGGTCGGCGGGCCGGCCAGATGTGCAGCGTCGAAATGTGCCCGTGGCGAACGTTCTTCTCGTGGACGGAGTCCAGCGACGCCTGCTTCAGCGGGAAAGCCATCTCGATGAGGCGGGGACGGTCAATCGTCATGCACTCTCTCCTTCCGCTGCCTTTACGATCTCGGCCCGGCCGATGACCACGCTGCCCTTGGCCTTCACGATCAGTTTGCCGAACGGATCCTGCACACGCAACAGCCGTGGGCTGGACGTGGCACAGTCGTAGACGACATAGAGCCAGTAGCGGTCGCGGTGGTTGCACGCCTGAACCCATTCGTTCTCCGTCAGTTCCACGTCGCCCTCGCCGCCCCGGCCCTTGACCTCGATGGCCCGCTTGCCCTCCGCCGGCCGCATCGACAGCAGGTCGAAGCCAGGGTTCGGCACCAGGCCCGCCAGCACCGCCCGGTCCGGCGTCGATACGTCCTGCACGGTGGCCCCGGCGGCGGCCTCGAAGGCCCAGGCGACCTGCACCGCCCTGGCCTCTACCTCGGCGTCGTGCCGTCGGCGGTCCTCGGAATCGGCGGTCGGCACCACGAGGGCGTGGGCCAGGAACGTCACCTCGCCCGGCACGATCAGCTCGGGCTCCCGCCGCAGTACCGCCAGGGCTGCCTCCTTGCGGTCGGCAAGGGTCCGCTGCCGGTCGCGGATTCGCGTCACGTCGCCCCTGGCCCTGGAGTCGCCGGCCCTGGCCCTGTCGGTCAGCCGCGAGCGGGCGGTCGCCAGTTCGGCGTCCTGGTAGTCGAAGCCGCGGGAGACGAAATCCAGCCGCTCGGCCAGCGTCGCCAGCAACGCCTGCCGCCGCTCCGCCGCCATACCGGCCGCCACCACGCTGGCGGCGAATTCCCCGGCCTGGCCCCGCGACGGGGCTGCCTGCCCCGCCAGCGCGAATGCCTCCGCAGGCATCCCGGCCCCGCCCCGCAGCAGCAGGAGTTGCTCCACGGGGCACGGCTCGACAGGGCCACCCGCCTCCTGTCGCAGCCCGACCAGCCGGCAGTCCACCAGTTCCTCGCGGGCGAGTGCCGGCACCTGCGGATCGGCCTCCCGCACCACGGCCACCAACGCCAGGTGGAACAAGTAGGGCTTCGTGGCGTAGGGATCGACGAACACGCCGCCCCGCAGGGCCGCGTCGCGGAACTTCTCGCACACGAAGGCCCGCAGCCGATCGAAAAACGGCTCGCCGGGGTGCAGGAACACGCACGACTCGGTGTCGGCGGGCTTGGCCAGCGTCAGCCGCTGCCGCCTGGCGACCTCGTAGGTCTCCAGGGTCGGTCGCAGCGGGTCGAGGGCGTGGGGCGTCTTCTCCTTGATGGCGAAGAAGCCGTCCGGGTCGCCGTCCAGAGCCAGGCCCAGGAGCGGGGCGGACTGCACCACGAAGCGGCGGACGTAGCCGGGCAGCAGCTTACGCCAGCGTTCCCGCTCAAGCTGGGCCTCCTGCTCGGGCAGCTGGGACTTCACGTCGCCGCCGTCGCCGTAGAGCCGCTTCTCCCGCTCTTCCAGGGCCGCGACCTGCTCCTTCGTCAGGGTGCCTTCGATCCGCCGGTTGACGGCCTCGGCCCCCTCGTCGGTCAACGCCTGCTCCAGGTACTCCCGCAGCGAGACGCCCTCGAACAGCCGGCCAACCACGTCGAAGACCTTGTCCGAGTTCAGTTCGCGGCGGATTCGCTCCAGTTTGTCCAGCAGCGTCCGCAGCACCCGGCCCTCGCGGGTCTTGCCGGCCACGACGTTCAGGATGATCACCGGGTCGTGCTGCTGCTTGTAGCGGTGGATGCGGCCCATGCGTTGTTCTAGCCGGGCCGGGTTCCAGGGCACGTCGTAGTTGACCATCAACCAGCAGAACTGCAGGTTGATGCCCTCGCCGGCCGCGTCCGTGGCTACAAGGTACTTGGCCCCGCCGTCGGCCAGCGGCTTGCGGAAGAAGGAGACCTGCTCCTGCCGCTGCTTGTAGTCCATGCCGCCGTGGAGGCAGGCGATCTGGCCCGCGAAGCCGATGCCCTCCAGCCGCTTCACCAGGAACTCCAGGGTGTCGCGGTGCTCCGTGAAGACCAGCATCTTCTCGCCCTGGAACTGGTCGTCCTTCAGCACCTCGCGGAGCTTGTCGAACTTGGACTCGTCGCCGCGGTCGTGGACCTTGCGGGCCAGCCCCAGCAGTTCCTGCACACGCAGCCGCTCTGTTTTCAGGTCGGCCAGGGACACGGCGACGACACCGCCCAGCAGGTCGTCCTCGCGGACCTCGTTCTCCTCCCTGCCGTCCTGCGGCGTCTCCTCGTCGCCGGTCTTGGTGTCCAGCACGTCGTCGGCCTGGTCGAGCTTCCGCTGCCGGGCGGCCAGGTCGTCGGGCGTCAGTTCGCCGGACTGGATGGCGTTGATGAGGTCGTCGAGGCGACCCAACCGCCGCTCGAAGGACCGCAGCAGGGCGAATGTCGAGCTGGCCAGCCGCCGCTGGAAGACGCTCATGGCCAGGCGGGCGGCCGAGCGGTTGAGGATGCGCGCCCGGTTGTAGAAGGTCTGGATGTAGTCGGTGGTCTGGTCGTAAAGCGTCTGCTCGCTGACCGGCCCCTGCGTCAGGTCGTAACTGAGCGTGTCGGACAGACGCCGGGGGTAAATGCGGCTGCCGTCGAAGCGAACCATCTCCTCCTTAGTGCGGCGGATGAAGTGCCGGCAGCGGGCGTCGGCCGGGTAGGCGTGGAAGGCGTCCACGGTGGCCAACGCCTCAGGCTCCAGCAGCCGCCACAGGGCGTAGTAGGGGAAGTCCTTGCCCATGTGCGGCGTGGCCGACAGCAGCAGGACGTGGTGGCCCGACCAGCCCAGCGACCAGCGTTCGTCGTCGGTGGGCACCCCGGTCAGGGCCTCCGCCAGCCGGTAGCGTTCCGTCCTGCGGATGGTGAAGTCGGGCTGTCGGTCGGCGGCCAACTTGTGGCACTCGTCGAAGATGACGAGGTCGTAGGGCTCGACGCCCGGCTCCTGGAGCCGCTTGAACATCCGCTCGCCGGAGAGGGTGTCCACACTGACGATGAGGTGGTCGCAGCGAGCGCCGACGAAGGGGTTGCCCGCACGGGCCTCGCCGCCCCCCACAATGCGGAAGGCCAGCCCAAACAGGTTGCCCAGTTCGCTTTCCCAGTTGCCGACCAGACCGGCCGGCGGGACGACCAGGACGCGGCGGATGAGCCGGCGGGCGAGCATCTCGCGGATGTAGAGGCCGGCCATGATGGTCTTTCCAGCGCCGGCGTCGTCGGCCAACAGGAACCGCAGTCGCGTCTGGGGTAGGAGATGTTGATAGACGGCGATCCGCTGGTGCGGCAGCGGGTCGATCAGGGCTGTCTCGACGGCGAAGGCGGGGTTGAAGAGATGGCCGAACGCGAGCCGGTCTCCTTCGGCGACGACGCGGACGACCTCGGCGTCGGTCGCGAAGTCAATGGGGGTGGGCGAGGTCTGGTTCACGTTGGTGTCCTGGTCTGCCCGTTGTCAACCGGGCCCCTCGTCCCCTGGTGGTGAGGGTCGTACTTATAAATCCCCTGAGGTAAGATGAGTTATACCCGGCACTCAGGCTCAACGGTAGCCCCGCAGAATGATTTCCCGGCCTTGCCGGTGTCGGGACCGGGGCCGTTGAAACCGACGACCTGACGCAAGCCGTGCTGGCGAAGGGGTTCCGCGGCGAACTGGTGCCGACCGAGGTGGACCTGGCCCGCGCCGAGGGCCGCGCCTGCAGGACCGGCCGCCGTCCAGCAGGACCGCATCCGGGCGGTGTGCCCCTGCAACGCACCTTGCGGCTCAGCGTCGCCGGGTCGAGAATATAAAGAAGGGTGAAGCGGACGTTTGGGGCACTGGCCAAGGCCGGCGCCACCCCCAAAGAGGCGGTCGCCCACCTGACGCACGAACTGGTGGCCCGCGACCCCGACTTCGCCACCCTCATCCTGGGAGACGCCGATGTCCGACGAGAACTTCAGCGTGGAGGCTTTGGAGAAGGAATTAGCCGAATTGAACGCGCATCAAGAGAGGCAACGGCAAAACGAGCCGCGGCGCCCACTGGCCGAGTTGAAACAGGTGATCCTGGCCGCCTTGCGGGGGTTGCCGCGCGTGATGCCGCCGAATGACCGCCCGGCGCCGGACGAAGAAGACATCCTGTTCCGTGACCTGGCCAGAACCCGGCCGCCGATGGACCCGGACGCCGAAGGCGTCCAGCGACTGCCGCAGAGCGAGACGTTCGACCTGGACGACTACTACTCCCCTGAGGAGCAGGCCAAGCCCGGCTTCTTCGTCTTCGACCCCAAGGTGTTCGGCGAGGAAGACGCCGGATCGCAAGAACCACCACCATGACCGACCCCCTCCCTGCTGCCGCAGTCGAGGCCGCGACCCCGGCGAGCAAGAATTTCGCCGAAAACGCGCCGACCTCCTTGGGTTCATGAAAAACGCCCTCACCTGCGGTCAAAGAAGTGCCCGCCCCGCCCCCCGGTCTGGCCCCACCAGCCCTCGCCGCTGCGCTGGTCGCGGTCCTGTCCCGCCAGGGGGTCGATGGCCTGGTAGCCGCCATCAGGCATCTGGTGGTGGCACAGGGCCAGGGCGTCGGCGTCATCCGGGGAGCGGCCAATTTTCTCCTTCGTCTTCTCCTTCTTCTCCACGGCGCGCCGCCCGGTGGCGTCCAGTTCCCAGGTCGGGGCCAGCAGCTGCTGTTTCAGCCGGCGGAGCGTTTCTGCGTCCAGCCTCCCCAGGTGGATCATCCCTGACTTGGCTTTCTCCGCCGTCTCGAACCACAACTCATCCCTTTTACGCGGGTACAGGTCATCGCGGTTGGCCCGCGTGCCCGCCCCAATGGCGTGGACGCGGTAGCCTGAGCTGCGCAAAAAGGCCGCGACGGCGTTGCCGGTGCCGTCGTCGTCCAGCTTGATCGGGATGTCCGTCGGCTTGGCCTGAGCGGCGCCGTGGGGCCTGTGCTGATTCACCAGGGCCGCCATCTCGGCGGCGGCGTCTTTGATCCTCGCGGTGATGCGGGCCGGGTCCATCGTGTTGGACGTCTCATGGCGGACGCTGACGGCACCCCACCGGCAATGCAAGGCGTAATAATCGTCTCCTTTCCCGGTCGCCATGTCCGCGCCGATCTGCGGCAGTTGGTTCAGGGGGAAAGCCGGGCAAGGCCCCCGCAGGCACGCCTCGAACAAACTCGGCGACCACACGCCGTCGCCGGCGTCCGGGTCCAGGCCCAGGGCGCGCCCCTGGAAGATGGGGCCGGGGCGATACCAGCGTGGGGTGCGGCCGTGCTTCTGGCACCAGTCGAGCGGCGGCCAGCAGAAGTCCGTGGCCTTCTCGTCGCCGGCCTGCACGGGCTCGCACCAGTTCTGAATCCACTCCTCGAACATGCGCAGGCTGACGGCGTGCGGGACCGGCGGCGGCAGCCCGTCCAGCTCGGCCAGCAGGTTCGGGTGGTTGGCGGCGCTGAGACGGAAGGTGTGCCAGCGGGGCGTGCCGTCCGCGGCGGCGCTGTTAGCCTCGACGTATGCCTGGGAGGTCGTGTTCGTCGGGTTGTAGATCGCTAACCAGGCGTGCCCCAGTGATGGGTCGAACATGCTGCGGGTGGCGGCCCAGTAGATCGGGTCGATGCCGTTGGCCTCGTCGAAGATGAACAGCATCTTCGGGCGGTGCCGCCCCTGGAACGACTCCCCCTTGCGTGCCGTGAACCCCTTGGCGTAATGGTCGTCGGAGGTGCGCATCTCCGGGCGCGCGGGCCGATGAAGTGGCACGGCAGGCCGGCCCGCTGCCGCTGCAGGCGGATTTCCGTCCAGAGCAGGTCCACGACGTCGCGCTCGGTCGGGGCCGTGGACAGCACCACCGACACGGCGAACGAGTCGTACCACCAGTTCGCCGCCACCGCGGCAATAAAGGTTTTCCCTACGTCGTGCCCGCTCGGCACCAGCACCCTGTATGGGGGGATCAGCAGGTGCCGCAGGATCGTCTCCTGGTCCGCGGTCAGCGTCGAGATTTTGAGAATGTCCCTGGCATAGCCTACGGGGTCGTCGGCGTAGTCGCCCGGCCCCTTCTGGCCCGGCGCCAGGCGCGGGCCTGCCTTGGCCTCCAGGGACTGCAGGACTGCCCGCCAAAATAACGCCGGGGATGGCATTTACTTGTGCTCCAGGGTGTTCAACACGGCCTGGACATCGGCGGCGAAGGCGGCGTGCTCCGGCGGCGGCATCCGCTGGCAGGCCAGGGCGACCAGCTGGGCGCCGAGGGAGGCCACGTCCTTGACGCTCAGCTTGCCGGGGTAGAGGTTGAGCAGTTCGGTCTCGTCCTTGAGCGCCGCCAGCGCCGTCCGCAGGTCGCCGGTCTGCAGCGCCTGCGCGTACAGGGCCTGGCGCTTGGACAGGTGCAGCGCCAGCAGGTGGCCCTGCTGCTTGTCCAGGTTATCCTTCAGTTGCCTCCCGGCCTGGGCGATGTAATTCCACAGCTGCCGGTCACTTACGCCCCAGGGGCGCCCCGTTGCGGGGTCGTTTTCCGCAGCGTACTGCTTGATGTCGTGGAACTGGGCGCCCGCCAGGCGGATTTCCAGGACCTTGGCCACGCGCTGGGCGACCACGGCCTGGGTGGACTTCCTGGCCCGCTTACCCTTGCGCTTCGCCGGCATGGTTGGCCACCTCCGCGTCGATCCAGGCGGCGTGCCAGTCGTGCAGGCCGTCGTGGTGGAAGAGGGCGATCTGCTCCCGGTTGCTGTTGGTCCGCAGGTTGGCGGACCCCTCGAAGGTCAGTTTCCGGCCGTCGGCGAAGTGCAGGCACATCACCTTGCAGTGGTTGCGGGTGGCCGCCAGGCGGCATGCGCGGGCCTGCACCAACTCCCCGTGCCCGAACTGGTACTCCTCGGGGTTCTGCCGCCGGAAAAACGAGGAGCAGAGCAGCGTGAGAGCGACCACTTTGCCGGCGTCGATCAGGCCGGCCAGTTCGTAGACGTTGCGCTTGCTGAACGCCAGCATTGCCACCCGCAGGCGGTCGCAGCGGACGGCGAACCTGTCCAGGACGACCATGAGCAGGGCGGTCAGGTCGTATCTGCCGGTCATGATGGCGTGGAGGGACTCGCCCGGGGCGGGCAAGTGCGGCACGATCTCCGCCGCCTCGGCCAGCATGGCGAAGCGCTTCTGCCTGTCCCGGGCAGTGAACACGCCCGGCAGGGTGTCCAGGGCGCCCGGTGCGGGCTTGCGGCCGAAGCTCGGCGGCTTGATCTTGGAGAAGTCCATCGGTGCTCCCCTCACGACCAGGATTGGCCGTTCTTGAACCGGCCGGCTGGCCGCTTCTTGCCGGCGCCTTTGCCCCCACCCTTGGCGCCGCCCTTGGACTTCTTGGCGCCCTTGGCGTTGAAGCCGAAGCTGAAGTCACCGATCTTGTCTTTGCTCTTGGCCATGACTGCTCCTCGTTGTGAAAACCTCGTTGAGCGGCCCCGCGGGTCTTCTCGTAGGTCAAACGCCCCACATCGGGGCCGTCATCGCGTTCGGCGCTTCAATTGCTGTCCAGTGGCGGGCGGTTCCAAACCACCGCGCACCTGTCGCCGCAGCACACCAGGAAGCACGCCAGGCAATAGCCGTGGCGCGGGTTGTAGTTGTAGGGCGGGTCTTCGTAGGTGAGTGCTTCTCCGAACCCATCGGGGCCACAGCCCACCACGGTGTGGTGCTGAATGCCTTCATCCCGGTCGTAGGGCTCGCCACAGCACCGGCAGATCAGAATGACAGCGCTCATCTCCTGGGTCCTCCAGCAGTTCATGATTTCGGGTATTCATCTCAGCCGCCCCAGGTCGGGGCCGTCTTCACTTCCACCTCGACGGGCACCGGGTCGATCAGGGGCGCCATCGCGTCCACCATCGCCCGCTTGAGCCAGTCGGCCACCGTCGGCGCCTGGTCCTGGTCGCACTCCACCACGATCTCGTCGTGGACCGCCAGCACCGGGAAGGCGCCCGGCACCTCGGCACGGCGTTCCCAGAGCAGTGCCAGCGCCAACTTGAGGCCGTCCGCGCCCGTCCCCTGCACCGGGGTGTTGAGTTTTTCGGTGAATCGCGCGACGCCGCAACGACGCCGGCCTGCGAGGGTGCGCGTCTCGATGGCGTTCTTACCAGTGCGGCCCGCCTGGCGGTGCCAGCGCACCAGGCCGGGGTAGGCGGCAAAGAATGCCGAGCGGTACTGCTCCGCCTGTTCCGGGGTCAGCGTCAGGCCGTAGTTGCTGAGCGCATACAACTGGAACGTCTTCGCGCCCATGCCGTACAACAAGCCAAAATTAACGGCCTTCGCCAGCTGCCGGTGCTGCTTGGTGACTTCGGTGATCCCCATGACCTTCTGCGCGGTCAAGGTGTGCAGGTCGATGCCCCGCTGGTACGCCTCCAGCATGGCCTTGTCGCCCGACACCTTGGCGGCGATGCGCAGCTCGACCTGGCTGTAATCGGCTTTCACCAGCACCCGGCCCGGCGGCGCCGCGAAGCAGCCGCGGTACTCGGGGCCGCGGGGCAGGTTTTGAAGATTCGGCGCCTTGCAGGCCATGCGGCCGCTGTCGGCCCCCAGTTGCTGCCACCCCGCGTACACGCGGCCGTCGCCGGAGACGTGCTTGAGCCAGTCGTCGCCGTAAGTACCGGCCTTCTTGCTGGCTGCCCGGTAGTCGCGCAGGAGGGCGGCGAGCGGGTGGTCGATGCCAGCCAAGGCGTCGTCGTCCGTGCTGGTGACCGTCACGCCCAGGCTCGCAAACACTTCCTGCGCCTGCTGGGGGCTCGACCAGTTCCAGGTGCTGCCGAAGTCGAGGACTTCCGGCTTGCCCGGCGCCAGGGCGTCCATTGCCGCCGCCAGCCGCTCGGCTTCGGCCTTCGCCTGTTGCGCCATCACCTGCCACCGCACTGCATCGAACGCCACGCCGGAGCAGGCCATCCAGACCACGGGCGGCAAACAGCGGCTCTCGATGGCGGCGGCCTGTTCCAATTTCGCGCCCTTGATCTTCACGCGCAGCGCCCGGCACAGCGGCCCCAGCACGGCCGCGTCCGTCGCCGCGTAGGCCAACTGCTCGGGGGTGAGTACCGCCCGCGACCAGTCGGACTTCTGCTCGTCCTTGTCGATGGCCTTCCCCAGTTCACGCCGCACGCACGCTTCCAGGCTGTGGAATCCCCTGGGGTGTCGCGTGCCGTATAGCAACCGCGACAAGAGCATCGTGTCGTACACCGCGCCCGGCTCGAACCCCAACTGGCGCAGGAAGGCCAGGTCGAAGTACCCGTTGTGCGTGACGAGGATGGTCTGGGACAGGGCGGCGAACAACGGTTGCGGGTCCACGGCGGCGCAGTCCACCAGGTAGGTCAGGGAGCCCTCGACCGCCTCCACGTTCACCGACAGCAGCCGCAGTCGATCTGACCGGGGGTCGAGCCCGGTGGTCTCACAGTCCAGCCCCACCAGTTCGTTATCCGCGAGGGCGGTCAGGACGGCGCTGAGCCCGTCGGCGTCCGTGACGAGCATGTAGGGGTGTCCGACACCTGGGGTTTCGGGGGGCGTTGGGGCACTGACGCTGTCCTGGTCCTGGTGGCTGGCGGGTTCATTCGCCTGTTCCTCTGTCCGACGCCCGACACTTCCGACACTTCCCTGGTCCGTCTCCGCAGGTTGTTGCCCGGCTGCCGGTTGCGAACTGTCCTGTTTCGCGCCCCTTGAAGTGTCGGACGCTGAGCCAGGCGGTGCTGTCGGTGGCGCGGACGGGTTCTCCCCGCCGTCGTCCTCGTCGTCTCCACCCGAAGTGTCGGAAGTGTCGGGCGTCGGATACAGTTCCACGACTTTGATATTGCTAGCCTTCTTCCCAGAAGGGGGGTCGATCCAGCGGGCCACGCCGCCGTCCACAAGGACGCTCAGGGCGGCCTCTGCGTCCTCCCTGGTCGGGTACTTCTTGCTGTTGGCGCGCTGCAGTTCGCGGACGGTGATCCGCCCCCCGCGGGCCTGGATGAACTCGACCAGGCGGCGGGTGTCGCGCTGCTCCTCCGTCTCGGCCAGCGTCATGTAAATGCGCCGGGCCTCGTTGGCGAACCAGCGGCAGAGGGTGACGCCGGCCTCGACGCTCCTGGGGCTGACCTCCCGGCGGTCATCGACCTCCAGGTGGACGCAGGTGACGACGTGGTGCAGCAGGGCGAAGCGGGCGGCGTAGGCTTCGAGCTTGCTGTACGCGGCCGCCAGTTCGCCCTCGACGGCCATCTGCTCCTTGGCCCAGGCGTTGTAGAACGCTACCCAGTTCTCCTTGGCCTGCGGGTTCATGCGCAGGACGTGGGGTTGCTTCGGCCCGGTGTCCGCGTCGAAGTCCAACTCCAGCAGCCTGGCGATCACAGTCTGGTACGCCTGCTCGGTCTCCGGGGAGACATCGGCCTCGCTCCAACTCTTTTCCACCTTGGGGGGCATGGCCGCCAGCAGGCGGGCGGGCAGGCCGGAGTCGAAGGCGTCCGCGCCCAGGGCGCGGGCCAGGACGCCGGGCTGGATGCCGCCGACGACGGACACGGCGGCGCGGTCGATGAACAGCAAGGGCCGCTCGGGGTTCTTGCGGTCGATGACCGCCGTGCCGGCCCGGAAGAACTCCAGCCAGTTGGGCAGGTCGGAGCCGCCTCCCTTGCCCTTGTAGCGCGTGAAGCTGCCCAGCCAGCCGGACAGTTCGTCCCGCGCCATGAGTACCCCCCGCGGGTTTTCCTCCAGGACCACCCCCAATTTTTCAATGGTGGTGTCGCTGACGACGACCCGTCGCAGTTTCGGCTCCGCGGGCGGCTCCTCGTTGAAGTCCTCGCCGGCCTTCTTCGCCTTCGCCTTGCGGGACTTGTACTCAACCAGGGCGTCCTCGTAGGCTTCCTTCTCAGACTTGAACGACTCCAGCAGCTGCTTCTGGTGGCGGAACAGGAAGCCGACTGCTTTCTGAAAAGCTGGCGTCTTGAGCGTGCCGGAGTCGCCCACGATGGCGGCCCAGATGATGCACGGCTCCTCCCAGCTGCGCTTGAGCCGGAGCGACCGGGTGTTGCTGATGGTCGAGCCCACGGCCGCCAGCACGCATAGCGCCACGTACGCCGGGTCGCAGCGCAGGGCCTGGGCGCACTCGGTGACGTAGGCGCCCAGCGGCATCGGCAGCGCCTCAACCGGGAACGGCTGGAAAGGCGGCAGCGTCCGCACCCTGATCTTGGGCTTCGACCCGGCACCGTCGTTGCCGCTCGTCAGCCCCAGCCACTGCCGCACCCTGGTCGCCACCGCGCCGCCGGCGACGCCGAGCAGCTGCACCAGGCGCGGCCAGCCGGTGACCTTCTCGCCGTCCTCCACCTTGCGCTTCGCCGGGGCGGCCTTGCCTTCGCGCATGCGGACTTCCTCGTCGCCAGCGGCCAGGGCCACGGCGCCTACGAACCGGGAAACGCGCTCGGCGTCCCAGTGGCGGGCCAGCGCGCCGCTCAGCGCCATGGCCGCCTTGTCACGGTTGCCTTGTCTCGGCCAATGGCGGGCCAGGAGCGCGGCCGCGGCGACTTCCCCCACGGCCTTCTGCAGGTCGTCCAGCGTTACGTTTCCCGGCTCGGTGAAGGACTCCCAGGCGATCTGTTCGCCGGTGTCCTTGTGCAGGCTGGGCGGGTAGACGGTCAGACCGCCGTCGCCGCGCAGCTCGCAGAGCATGGTGCCGTCGAGGTCGAGGTACTCTTGCTGCGCCTTGGGGAACGGGCGGTCCGCCGCGTAGATGTAGTGCGACAGCGGCGACGACGGGCGCCCGAAACGCCAGCCGGTGGGCGGGAGCAGGTGCGGGGCGACGGCCCGCGTCTCGGGGACGTCGAGGTCCACGTCCAGGCGGTTGCCGCTGGGGCTGCCGTTCAGGACGCCGACATTGCGGGGTTCGTGGCGCGGGAACCGTCCGTCAAGGTCGTCCGCAGTCAAGCGCAGGTGCTGCCAGTCGGGATAGCCGGGGTCTTTGCTGCGGGGTGGCAGCGGGATCGGGGCCAGGCCGCGCTGAACGTACAACTCTGCGGCGTCGCGGACGTCCTTGGGGAAGGCGCCGTTGCGACTCGGGGTTGCAGTTGTCATGGCTGGCCCTCCGCGCAGGCCAGCCCGTCCAGAGCGCCCAATTCCGCCAACAAATCCTCGGCGCGGTCGCGATCCAGGACGGGCCTCTTCTCGTGTCCGGTCCAGTAGGAGTGCCTCAAGAGGCGCCTGGCGTCGTCTGCTCCGACAATCTCGCTCAACTCGTCAAAGTCCGGGTAATCGCTCATAAGACGGCCCTCCATCTTTCTCGGCCGGGGCCGTCAGATGCCGAGTTTGTCCAACTCCGCGCCGGCGCGCTCGGCCGCCTTCAACCGCTTGCCGGGCGAACTCTGGCCCGGGGCCGATTCGCTGCTCGCCTGCGGGGTTTGAGCCTCAAGGAAACGTGCGAGGGCCATCGGGGTGCTGATGAACCGGCCGGCCAGTTTCATGGCCTCCAGCCGGACGCGGCCTCCCCCCAGAACCCTGACACCCTCCGTGACCCACCTGAAAACGCAACTGGGAGTCACGGCCTTGTCCTCTCGCGAGGGTGGCACCACTCTGGCGATCTGCCCCAGATATTTCCCGTGGCCGGCGGCAATTTCCTCGGCCAACCGGCCGTCGGGCACGGTCGTACTCGTTAGCGCTGTCATGTGGAACCTCGCACCTGGTCGCTCGTCTCCGCAACGCACGAGGGCGAGTGTGACACAGGCGCGCGTCCGGGAATTTCAAGGGGTTCGCGAAATAGCGAAGATGGCAAAACTATGAATGATAATGGTTTGCGGCAAAGACTGTCGAGAGACCGAGCTTCCGCAACAAATTTTTCTTGGCCGGGTTGCGCGGTGACGGGCTGGTGAATCTGAGTTTGTCCGCGGCGATGACGCCGTGCAGGTTGGGTCTGCCTGGATGACTGACCTTGAAACGGTTCTTGACGCCGCCTCTGATCGCCAGACAGAGTCGTTTAGCGGGGCTGCCTTGGATGGAAGAGAGATGGATGATTGGGCTTTGTTGCTGCTGTCCGCACAACCCGTTCAGGATGGCAGTATGTGGCCATCCTCGCGTTGTCGGCCAGAAAGCAGCTTCAAGGCTTTGTCAACGAAAGCTTCCGCACGCCGGGCCCGGTTACCCCAACCGAAGGCGACGTCGCAAACATTCGCCTGATTGTAAAAAATCCGCGCCGCCTTCGCGAGTGATTCGCCCGCGCCATCGAGATTCTGGGCGGCGCCGGCCACGAGCAGGTGTTGCTCCCTGGGTTTTGCAGCCAGGGTCTCTACCCTGGGCACCCGGGATGGGCGTGTCAGTCGAAAGATGTGTCGCAGCGAACCTTGCACCAGTTCCTCAATCGGCTCCGCGTTCTCAATCTCCAGTAAGAACCACATCGCGTCGTTAAGGGATGCTGCAGCCTGACGGAGCGACTTGTCCGCGGGGGAGATGCGTAGGTCTTTCTTTTTTCCAGGTTGCTTTGGCGGCGATGTCGGTTTGCCGAAGCCCGACGTGTTCATGGAGTAGGTGCTTTCACCGCGCTTCACGTTCCGAATCTTCCTCGGTGCCTCGGGGTTCCCGTGCATCTGATCAAACTTCATTCGGATTCTCCGGACCAGCGTGTCGTGAGCGCCGCACCACGCGCCAATCTGCACGTTGGACAGTTCGTACCATTCTTCATCCCGCAACAGGGCGTCCACCGCGTATCGTACGGCCCTCAGCCGGTCGCGCGAACTCTGGTGTGCTTGTTTTTTGACGTTTACCTCGCACGCAAACGCGGCTGCGTTGAGGCGCGTGCCAGGCCGGATTTCGGCGTCAACGTGAGGGCGGCCCGCACGGTGGTGCGCCGCCAGCCGGCGAAAGCCGTCCCCGAGCCAGTAGTTGTCCTCGGCGTCTTTGAACACGACCACTGGCTGGAGGTCGTCACCATCCAGCAGCGCATTCGCAAGCCGCTTCACGGACTCGTGGTGTATTTCCCGGACCTGCGTACTGCCCTGGGTGTTGATCCTTGAGATCGGCAACCTGATTCTGTGCGCACCGGCGGCCGTGGGCGTGTTCACCGGAATCTGTTGCCGAGCGGGCGCGCTGTTCCCGACCAGTTGCCGTTCGGGTGAGGGCATAATGACTTTCCTTGCGGCTGCGTTTCTCCCCTCGGGGATACGCGGCCTCGGTCGTGGAACGGCCGACCAGGAATCAGCCGGCGCACCAACACTTCATTGTTTACCATGCGGAAAAAGGGGACAAGCCCGGGAGTGCTCCCGGGCCTGTCGCCTCGCGAGTGTTACCCGATCTCCCGCATGATCTCCTGCGCCTTGTTCAAGTCCCGCTCCGCGTAAATCTGCGTCGTCTCGACCCGGGTGTGCCCGAGGACGACCTTCGCGGCCTCGACGCCGTACTTCGCCCGGAGCCATGTCGCCGCCGTGTGCCGCAGCTGGAGCGGGGACCACTCCGGCACCCCTGCCGCCTTGCACGCCCGCACCACCGCTTGCCTGTAACTGTGCCGGGTGTAGCGCTCGCCGGGTGAGCGCCTGGGTTTTACCTTCCGTTTCCGGGCCAGTTGGCTCGGCTGGCGTTTGCTCTTGCGCAGCGCGGCACGTTCGGCGCGTCGTTCTTCGACATGGGCTTTCGGGGAGAACAGGTATTCCTCGACGTTGGTGCGCAGGAACGGGCGGAGAACTTCCTGGGCCTGTGGCCCCAGGTAAATGAATCGGTCCATGCCGCGGTGGCGGTTCTTGTGCTTGAACGGCGAATAGGTCCAGACCGGGCCGGTCGTGTTCAGGTCAATGCCGCGCATGACCATCACCTCGCCGGCCCGCATGCCGGTCAGCAGCTGCAGCCGAACCATCGCCGCGATCGGCGCCGGCATCTTCGTCAACCCCGCCTCGACGACCTCGACGGCCACGGGCTTGACGCCCTCGGCCTCCGGGGACTCGCTACGCCCCTTTTTCAGACCGGGCACAGCAGCAATGGCACGGTAGACGGTTTCAGGAACCATCTCCTCGGCGACCGCCCAGCGGAACAGGCGGACGATGTGGCCGACGCGCTGGTTGATGACGCCGCGCAACAGCGCCTTCTCGGAGCCGAGCAGTTCGCCGGGCAGCCACTTCTCTTTCCACAGCACCTCGCAGCACTTCGCGGTCTGGCGGAAGCACTGCTCCCGGAACCAGCGCTCCAGGGTTCTCTCTTCCTCGCCCACTTTGAGCTTGAAACGGACGAGGTAGCGCCTGGAGTCGGCCATCTTCTGACGCACGGCCTTCAACTTGAGCGGGGAGAATTCCGCCGCCGGGAGCAACCCGTACAGGGCCTTGAGGGGTCGGAGCGAGAAGCGGAGGTTGTCAATCTCGTGGGTCGGGTTGCCGTCCACGTCACGGTAGTGCTGCTCGGCCCACCGCCAGAAGGCAAGGACCATCTCGTTGATGCTGACAGATTCGGGTTGCTCGGTCGGGACGGGTTGTAGGCGCCGGCCGGCGGCGAGCCATTCAGCGATCAGCTTGTCGTAGGCCAGGCGAACGGCTTCCGGCGGGTTCTTCTGGCCGTCGGGCCAGTGGCCGAGGTAGTGGTCTTTCCCGTTGAGGGTGACCACGCCCAGCTGGTAATCGGCAAGCAAAACGGACCCGCATCGGCGAGCAAAATGGACCCACCTGGGTTCAGGGGTTCACTGCCGAGAGCAGGGGTTGTGAACCAGCCCCCGGGCATTGCTCTTGTTCTGTCTGAGCGCGGTTGCTACCTTTCGGCCGCCGGGTGAAACGGAGTCGGGCTCTGCGGGGACGCAACCCGACAAGGGATAGCCCGGCCGATGGTGTGCCGATGGCACTGGGCCCCTCGCTCCACGTTGGTGGGCGAGCGGGCCGCCACCGTCATCGGACACCGGAGTTATGCCTCCCAAAATCCACCTCCCCATCTCCGGCGGCTGCATGGTTGCTCACTCGCCCTTCCTGCTCTTCTTGCTTTTCATCGACTCCCGGAAGCGGAAGCTTTCGCCATTCATCTCGAAGATGTGGCAGCGGTGCGTCAGCCGGTCCAGCAGCGCCGCCGTCATGCGCTCCCCCTGGAATACCTGGCCCCACTCGCTGAACGCCAGGTTGCTCGTCACCAGCAGGCTCTTGCCGCTCGTAGCGGTCGGCGAACACCTGGAACAGCAGCTCGGCGCCCGACGCGACTGAACGACAGGTAGCCCAGCTCGTCGCAGATCAGCAGGTCGGTGCGGTCCAGCTGGGCCAGCACGCGGTCGAGCTGGTACTGCTTCTGCGCCTCCTCCAGGCGCGTCACCAGCGCCGCCGCCGTGCAGAAGCGCACGCGCTTGCCCTGCCGGCACGCGGCCAGGCCCAGGGCGATGGCCAGTGCGTCTTGCCGGTGCCGGGGCTGCCGATGAGGCAGACGTTGGTCCGCTGCTCGATCCACTCGCCGCGCGCCAGCTCCAGCACCTTGGGCTTGCTCAGGGCCGGCACGGCGGTGAAGTCGAAGGTGTCGAAGTCCTTGTGGACCGGGAAGTCGGCCTGGCGGATGCGTGCCTGCACGGCGTTGCTGGCGCGGGCCGCGACCTCCAGTTCCGTCAGGCGCAGCAGGTATTGCTCGTAGCCCTCATTGGCCTGGGCCGCCTCGCGGGCCAGCTTCTCGAACTCGGCGTGCATCGTGGGCAGCCGCAGTTGCTTGAGGTTGCTCTTGAGCAGCAGTTGGGTGTTGGCGTTCGCGGTCATTGTCCTCTTCTCCTCGGGTAAGTAGTTGGTCGAACCGGCCCAGGTCGGGCCGGGGGACCTGGTACTGACGTAGGGGTGTCACTGACGAGTGACAGTGGGCTGTCACTGTTTCCGCGGCCGGGCGTGCCTCGGCCAGCCGCGCCACCGCGGCGATGATGCGTTCGGCCTGCACGGGCTCTTGCAGCAGGCCCTGCTCCACGGCCTGTTGCACGCGCTCCAGCGGGTGGTCGGCCAGCAGTTGCAGCACGCGGATGTAGTGGCGCGCCCCGGCCCGCGCGCCGTGCCGCTTCTCCAGGGCCTCGCCGCAGCCGCGCGAACGACGCGGGCAAGACGCCAGTCCTGCAGGACCGGGGCGTGGTCCAGCGCCGCCGGCCGCCGCCCCAGCGCGGCCAGGTAGTGCAGCGGGTCGAGCAGTTGCTCGTCCCGGCCGTAACTGCGCGGGTGCCGCGCCACCACCCGGCCGCCGGCTACCACCTCGACGCGCTCGACGTAGCCCTTGACGGTCACCGCCTGGTAGGCGCAGGCGCGCGGCACGCTGTAGCGGTTGCGGTCGAAGCGCACCGTCTGGTACTTGTCCACCTGGGCCGGCTGCGTGATGCAGGCGTCGAAGGGCCGGGGCGGCAGCGGCAGCGCCTCGGCCCGGTCGCGCCCGAAGCGCTGGCCGATCGACTCGGCGTAGCCGGCCACGGTGCGGCTGGCCTCGCGCAGGCAGCGCTCGCGCAGGGTGAGGTTCGAGCGCCGCCAGGTCGGCGACCTGCGGCACCGGCGTGGCCCACTGCCGTTGCAGCACGCGCACCCGGGTCTCGGCGTGGGGCTTCTCGTTGCCGCGCGCCGGCATGCAGAACAGCGGCTCGAAGGTGTAGTGGCTGGCCAGGGCGGCGTAGCGCTCGTTGGGCCGGCGCTCGCGGCCCCGGAAGATCTGGCGGACCACGGTGGTCGGGTTGTCCCACCAGACTTCGTGGGGCACACAGCCGAAGAAGGCGAAGGCTTCGACCAGGCCGGCGAGGATGGCCTCGGTGCGCTCGGTGGGCATGGCCATGGCGAACGGGTAGTTGGAGTAGGCCCAGGCGGTGACGAGCACGGGCACGAGGCGGCGACCGTCGGGGAAATCGACGTGGATGTGCCCGAAGTCACACTCCAGGCGCTGCCCGGGATCGTGTGCCAGTGGGATGAAGGTCTCGCGGCGGTCGCGGCGCTGTTGGCCGACGTAGCGGCGGACCTGGTCGTAGCCGCCCTGGTAGCCGTGCTCGGCGCCCAAGCGGCGGAAGATCTGCATGGCGGTGTGGCGCTGCTTGGGCGGCGCTTCCTCGTCGGCGGCGAGGATGGCGTCGATGGCAGCGCGAAAGGGGCCGAGGACGGGGGCCGCAGGGGGCTGGGTGCGCGTGTAGGGCCTGGGCTGGGCCTCGCGGAGGATCTGCCGCACCTTGCGGCGCGAGTGGTGGAAGGTGCGGGCGATGTCTCGGATACTCATGCCGTCGCGGAAGGCGCAGGCGAATCTTGCCGTAGTCGTCCACCGTCAGCATCCTTGCCTCCGTTCTCCAAAAGCTCCAGGTTGTGGAGCCTCCAGTAGAACGGCAGCGGCTGGGGTGGGTCCATTTTACTCGCCGATCTCGGGCTTACAGGTGGGTCCATTTTGCGCGCCGATAACCAGCGCCTGCGCAACATGCTGGCCACAACAAACCGTCACCTGGTCGCGCAACACCCCCAGATTTTTTGCCCACCTTTCTTTCCGGTTGCGGGAGGACTCTCCCTCGCTTTCTCCCCAGACCGTCTCTCTTTTTACATCATCCAGAACGGCGCTCTCGTCCTGCGCGGTCCTTCGTTAATGGTGATTCGCTTTATCAACCGCTTGCCGACTTGCTGACCACCGGCCAAGAGCAAGCTGCTGAGACGTTTTATAAGCAACTACTCGCTTCGATTGGGAGCGCGGGAAAACCAATCGGCAAGCCGAAAGAACCCTCCCTTTTCAGCACCACGATGCCTTGGATTAGTGGGTTGTCGCAGATTACCCTGGACCCAGCGACAGTTGGTGGCGTCACCGACAAGGCGAAGGACACCGTTTTTCAGAAGATTGAAGGCATTTGGCTTCTCAACTTCGGCAGGGGCGAGGAAGAGGTTAAGATCGAACGGAATGGGGAGTATTACGTTACCAGTGAGAAGAAAGGTCCTCGGTTGGCGTTCAAACTGGTTCTCTTGGCGCATAACGACGATTTCTCCGAGATTGAACTTGGTAAAGACGAGTTGAACGGGCGGCGCCGGCAAATCGAGGTTCTCACACTCTCTCCGGTTCTCAAGCCAACGCAGATGAAGGGCGTCGCCAAGCATGACCAACACCCTCTGCTCTACGCCAAGAAGGAGAGTTGAGTAGGTGCGTAAGGGAAGGAAAGAAGGCCAGGAGAGAAAAAGAGTCGGGATGCATCGTGAAAAAGCAGCAAAAGGGGACATTCATTATTTGAAATGATGAATGTCCCTTTTTTGCTGCCAAAAAATGCGGCTGGGTCTTATCGCCGACATCCCATACGTCCTCCGTTGATTGTCACCAGTCTTTTTCTCTCACCCTGTTCATTTCCGCGTCAACGGCAATTTTCGATTACCAATCCAGGCCGTATTTGCCCAGTTCCTTTCGGATCCAGGGGAGGTTCCAGACACGCAGGGTTCCATCGCGGCCCCCGGAAACGAGATGGTGGCCGTCCGGGCTAAACTTCAAGGCGGTGACCGCCACCTCATGGGCCTGCCAGCGAATCAGTTCCTTGCCGGTTCGCGCGTCGCGGATGTGAATCAACCCGTCTTCGCCACCGGTGACCACCCATTGGCCCTCGGCCGAGAGGGTGAAGGAAAGCCACTCGCTTCGCGTGGCGGACAGGTGATGAACTTCGCTGCCATCGATTGCAAAAACGAAAGCCTTACCAATATCGTATGGGTGCTGATTCTTCCAGACAGCCTCGCCGTTACCAATCGTGATCGCGTCAAAGTATCCGGTGGCAACAACGAACCTTGCGTCCCTGCTCCATGCCGCCTGCCAGCACAACGTTTTCTCGGTTGAGAATGTTTTTTGGGGCGAGCCTTTTTTGCTGTCCCACAACTTCAATTCCCCTGGTGCAAAAGTGACAAATCGCCGGCCATCTTCTTGAAAGACCACTGGCATGGTGGGGATGGAAGGATGGTTCTCCCAGCGAAGCCGGGCGAAGGTTGGCTCATGTTCAAACACTAACCTACCGGTTTCGGTGTCAATGCAGACCGTTAGAGCTGGGTGAGCTGGGCCACCGATACCCCAGTAGTCATCAGTTCTACCCGTCGGATCATGTTCGTATAAGAACATATCACCTCGCCCGATATTAGCGAAGAGGAGTTTGCCATCCGGTTGCCAAATGAGCTTGTCGGAATATACGAAAGGGACCTTCAACAATGCCCCTTCGTGTGGACTGAATTTCCATGCTAACTTTTGTGTGTTGGCAGGATCTGGATGCGAAAAAGAAACACGCTTCGCTGGACCGGAAGGAACAAGACGGAAGACTTCTGGAGGTTCCCAGTCGATAATACCCATTTCTCCCACCAGGCTCACGAGCGAAGACAACGAACCTATCCCCTGCGTACTTGCGCTCGCAGAGGCGAGCGGGCCGACCGCCGTCCGGTTGAAAACTGATTGGCGCAGTTTCTTTGGAATGCTGTTAAATTCAGAAACCGCAGCCCATACCTGATTACCTCGGAAACCGAGCTTCCCTTTGGGAATTTCAAATCCCGGAGGGGAAATCGGGTTCCCTCCGGGAATTTCAATTCCCGTTCGGCGCAAGGTCTGGCGGTCGCTGCCGGTTTTCACGTCCCAGAGAGTCCTGTTGACAATCAACTGGCGACCATCAGCCCGGAATGTTAATTGTTCAATCGGTTCTTGGAGCAAATAGGTCGGCACCGGCGCCGCCACTTCCCAGGCCTGGGCAAATAGTAATTCCACACTTTTCATCTTGTAATGAAAGGAAGCAGCAACGTCTTGCCGTTCCCCCTGCTCCTCCTTCTGCTCATCCTTCATTCCAGTTAAGCTCAAACCGCACGTCAGGAGAAAATGGCCATCATTGCGCCAGAGAATCGGAGTTACCCCGGGAATCACCTTCACTGACCGCCGCGAGGCGACCTCATCAATCTGAAGTATCGGTTCGCCGGCCCGCAAGTGGGTCGTCGCCAGGAGAATATTATCAGGTGAGAAATGCGCGCCATAGCAGAAATTGCTCGGAGGGATGGCGACTTCCCCTCGGCCAAGTAGGCGACCGTGAAAACGCTGACGCTGATCATCCCAAAGGCCAACCATGTCCTGCTGTGTGGGATCGCGAAAGGCGAACCAAGTATAGTCTGCCGACCAATGAGTACTAAGTGACTGTCCCATAAGGGGGGAGGAATGCGTATAATGTACCATGAGAACGCAATCCTATCCCAGCGACGTGACCGATGCCCAGTGGACCTTGATCGAGCCGCACCTCCCCGTCTATCCCGGCGGGCGGCCCCGCACCACCAACCTGCGCAACGTCGTCGATGCCATCTTCTACCTGCTGCGCACCGGCTGCCAGTGGCGCTACCTGCCCAAGGACTTCCCGCCCAAAAGCACCGTCTGGCGCTACTTCGACGAGTGGCGGCACAATGGCACCCTCGACGTTCTCCACGACCTGCTCCGCAAAAAAGTCCGCACGCAGCAGAAGCCCTACCAGCCTCGGACCACGGCCAGCGTGGACAGCCAGTCGGTGGACACCACCTCCGGCGGCGAGCAGCGCGGCCGGGACAACGCCAAGAACGTCGATGGCCGTAAACGCCATATCGTGGTGGATAGCATGGGCTTGCTGCTGGCCGTGCTGGTGACCGCCGCCAGCGCCGATGACGGCGCGGTGGCGGCCCAGTTGTTCGCCCGGCTGCAGGGCCAGCCGGTGGGCAAGGTGCGGCGAATGTTCGCGGACAGCAAGTACCACAACTACGCCCTCTACGAGTGGGTCCAGGAGAACGCCCCCTGGGAGCTGGTGATCGTGCGGCGGCCGGCGGGGAAGCGCGGTTGGGAGAAACTGCCGCTGCGCTGGACGGTGGAGCGGACCTTCGCCTGGCTGGGGAAGTGCCGGCGGCTCTCCAAGGACCGGGAGAAGAGCGCGCTCTCGTCGGAGGCGTTCGTCAAGTTGGCCATGATCCACCTCATGCTCAACAGGCTCCAGCCCAAGGACACGAAGGCCAAGTTCTACTATCGCCCAGCTGCTTGACCCCTTATGGGACAGTCACTAAGATCCTTCTGCCATTCTGGGGGGAATAAGACGGGTATTCTTGCGGACTCTCCACTGACACCGATTTTATATTTTTCCATGGGAAAGTCGAAATCAGATAATCGCTTCCGCAGAGTCTCGGGTATTGACTTCATCCCATTCATTCTCGGGACTCGAGCAGAAACTTCTTTCGCCAAGCGCATTCCCGATGAAGTAATGGTTTGAAATGCCTCTCGCCGAAGTTCATCCGTCACCTTGATTTTGGCAGCCTCCTCAATTCGTTCCAGCGATTCCCAGCGGTTGCCGGCCTGTCGCTCCGCGCGGGCTTGCGCCAGAAGCCCTGTCCATAACCGCTCCCGGTCTGCGCGGGCATTCATTTCGGCGTTCCTGGCCATAATCAACGCTAGCACGGTCGAGGTTAGCAACGCCACAGCCGCCAAGGTGATCGTCGTCGCCAGCACCGGGTTGCGCCGGCACCAACGCCAGCCACGTCCCAACCGCCCCACCGGCCGCGCCAGCACCGGCTCGCCGCGCACGAAGCGGTCCAGGTCGTCGGCCAGCTCCTGAGCGCTGGCGTAGCGGCGGTCCGGCTCCTTGCGCAAGCATTTCAGGCAAACCGTCTCCAGGTCGCGCGGCACTTTCGGGTTCAGCCGCGCCGGGGGCGTAGGATCCATCGTCCGCACTTGTTCCAGCGTATCCAGCGGCGTGGCGCCCTTGAACGGCGGCTTGCCGGTCAGGCACTCGTAAAGAATCGCCCCCAGCGCGTACACGTCCGCCAACGGGCCCGCCAGATAGGCCTGACCGGACGCCTGCTCGGGGGCGGTGTAACTGGGCGTGCCCATGACCGCCCCCGCCCGGGTCTCGCCGCTGTCCACGTCCAGCTGCTTGGCCATGCCGAAGTCCGCGACCTTGGGCGTGCCGTCGCCGGCCAGCAGGATGTTGGCGGGCTTGAGGTCGCGATGGATGACGTTGCGGCTGTGCGCCATGTTCATCGCCCGCGCCAGGGTTTCGACCAGCCGCGCCGCTTCCCGGGGCGGTGGCGATTCACCCTTGAGTCGCCTGGCCAGGCTGCCGCCCTCGACAAATTCCAGGGCGAAGAACGGCGAACCGCCGGCGGTGCCGACCTCGTAGACCTGGACGATGTTGGGGTGCTGCAACCGGGCGACTGCCTCGGCCTCGGCCTGGAAGCGGGCCAGTTCTAGTGGACCGGCGTCGACGGGGTGCCGGATCATCTTGAGCGCGACGGTGCGCTTCAGCGCCAGGTGGCGTGCCTTGTAGACGACGCCCATACCGCCGCGGCCGAGTATCCCTTCGATCTCGTAACCGGGGACAGTTGGGAAAGGGTGAGTGGCGGTCGGCTGGAATGGGGCGGGGGCGACTGGAACATCCGGTGTCGAAGGCGGTTGGAGGTGATCGACCGTCGCGGCACCTGGAGTGGCTTGTTGATCCGGGCAGTGAAGTTGGTCAGCCGGATCATAAGGACCCGTCTCGGCGTCTTGCGGCGCGGCGTTGCACACAGGGCAGGGGGCAGCCGGGTCGGCGGCGTCCCAGTGATGGCCGTTGGAGCAAGTAAGGCGAACGGGCATTGGCGAATCCTCCAACAGAGACTAACAACTACCTGATTATTCATGAAAGGAGGCCGCTGTCAAGAAAGTCCCCCTTGTATGTTCGCCGACCGGGTGTTGAGGGGGCGAACTCAAAGGCGACCGTCTTGAATTGCCGGGGTTTTCGCTATCCTTCGATCAAAGCAACCCCGGCAATTCAAGACAGTCGCTTTTCCCCGGCCGCCAGCATACAACCGCTTCGGCACGCTCTGCCGGGCCTCGGGTTGGAAGCGGTTCATATTCAACCAGCCGTTGGCCGCACTTCCCCCGGCGGCACCACCTCCAGGTTCTCCCGCCGGTTGTCCAGCTTGTTGCCGTTGCGGTGGCGCACCCGCCAGCCCGGCGGCGCCCCGGCGACCAGGCGGTGCAGCGCCAGCGTCGGCACCACGGCGTAGCCGCGCCGCACCCGCCACAGGAAGCGGGCTGCCAACTCAAAGTCCTCGTCGCTGACCAGGCACACCTGGCCCTTGCCCAAGTGCAACTCCTTCATCGGCTGCTCCCTTTTGGCTGCCAGAGCGGTTCGCGTCCGCCATTCGTCCTGAGCCCGTTCGGCACCCGGCGGCCCTACCCCTCGATCCAGCCCCGGTGCCTGGCGATGCGCCTGGCCCACGCCAGGAACTGGCGCACGCTGTCGTTCATCTTCTTGCGGTTGCAGCTTTTGCAGCAGGAAACGACGTTGCCCTCGACGTAGCCTTTTTTGCTGTCGAGCCGGTCGATGCCGTTGAAGCGGATCGGGCCGTTACAGCAGCGCCGGGTGAACAGCGTCGCCGGCGGCACGCCGCAGAAGTGGCAGCGGCCCCGGATCAGCTCGAAAAAGCGCTCGCGGGTCAGGGCGAACTCCCGGCCCTTGCGGGCGGCGTCGGCGACATAGCGGCAGTAAATCTGGTTGCGGGCATGCTCGCCACGTTTCTTGCGCAGGCCCGGTTTGACCGAGCCGCGCTTGCGGCAGCCGCAGCCGCGGCACACCCCCGCACGCAGGCCCCAGCCCCACACCAGGCGCTCGGTGCCGCAAGCGCAGCGGCAGGGGAAGTAGGTGGCCACGGCGCGGCCGTTGCGCTCGCGCATCACCCCCGCGCCGATGACCGTCCAGCGGTCGAAGGTGGTGCCGACGGGAATCTGGATGCGCCGCTGGGGCTTGGGGATGCGGTTGACGGGCCGGTCGCAGCCGCAGCTTTTTGAGGCACCGGTGCGCAGGCTGATGGTCAGCACCTCGCGCACCATGCCGCAGTCGCAGCGGAAGCAGGACCAAGCGTTGGCCACTTTTCTGCGATTCTTCTGCTATTGTTGGCAATGTGCTCCTAACGTTGGTATAATGCGAGCGAGGACGATAAATGCCTAAACATGTTGATATTACTGTCTTTACTACACGTCCGCCACGCCACCGCAACGCGACAGATCGGCAGACGCGCCAGGTTCAGGACCTGGTTCCCGTTAAGGGAGTGGAGGTTCGAGTCCTCTCTTCGGCACTGCAACCAGGGCAAGGACTTACGGCGAAACCGGGGTCCTTGCCCTTCTGCTTTGCAGAAAAGTTTTCTGCAATTCTTCTGCACCCACTGCACTGATATTGGTCTGGCGTTGCTCTATCCTCAAGGAGCCGCCGATGGCGTCCCTGCAGAAAAAACAGCGTTGCCGGAAGGCAAAGGCCGCCTGGAGCAACCCGTGTGGTTCGGCCGTGAGTCGCCGTTCGGCAATCTGTGCCTGGGCCAGCCAGGCGGCGCAAGTGCTGTTCGTGGCAAGCATGTGACTGGCCGCTGGGCCACGCACCCAGGGGGACGGCAACGGCAGTCGGGGATCGATGCCGGCGCTGGTCAAGTCCGCCGCGATGGTGTATCCTCCACACATCCCCAGTTCCGCTCGCCTGGTCCGAGAGGGTTGACCGCCATGCTGGTCGTCATGGACAAGCACGCCACGCCGGAGCAGATCGAGCAAGTGCTCGCCGCCGTCCGCCGCATGAACCTGACGCCGCACCCGCTGCCCGGCGCCACGCGCACCGCCATCGGCATCACTGGCAACATCAGCGCCGTCGATCCGCGCACGCTGGAGGTGCTGCCCGGCGTGTCCGAGTTGATCCGCGTCACCAAGCCGTACAAGCTCGCCAGCCGCGAGATGCACGAGGCCGACACGTTCGTGCGCATCCCCCTCACCCCCAACCCCTCTCCCCCTGAAGGGGGTGAGGGGAGCAAGAACACCCCCTCTCCCCCAGGAGAGGCGAGGGGAGACGGGGTGGTCATTGGCCCCGGCACGTGTACGCTGATCGCCGGGCCGTGCTCGGTGGAAAACGAGGACATGATCCTGCGCACGGCCGATTTTCTGATGCAGCGCGGCGTGCGGCTGCTGCGGGCCGGGGCGTACAAGCCGCGCAGCAGTCCGTACTCGTTCCAGGGCATGGGCCTGGAGGGGCTGGACATTCTCACGCGCGCCCGGAGCAAGACGGGCATCGGCATCGTCACGGAGTTGCTGGACACCGACAACGCCGACGCCGTGGAGCAGGCGGCGGACGTCATCCAGATCGGCACCCGCAACATGCAGAACTTCGCGCTGCTGAAGCGCGTGGGGCTGGCGCGGAAGCCGGTGCTGCTGAAGCGCGGCCTGTCGGCGACGCTGGAAGAGTGGCTGATGGCGGCGGAATATGTGATGGCCGGCGGCAATTACAACGTGATCCTGTGCGAGCGCGGCGTGCGCACCTTCTCCGACCACAGCCGCAACACGCTGGATTTGTCGGTGATCCCGCCGGTCAAGAAGTTGTCGCACCTGCCGATCCTGGTGGACCCGAGCCACGGCACCGGCAAGCGCGATTACGTGCCGCCGATGGCGCTGGCGGCGCTGGCGGCCGGCGCGGACGGACTGCTGATCGAGGTCCACCCGGACCCGGATCGGGCGATGTCAGATGGGGCGCAGTCGCTATCGTTCGCGGGGTTCGAGAAGTTGCTGGAGTCGTTGAAGAAGCTGGCAGGGCCGCTGGAGCGTGAACTGAATTGAATGGATTCGACTTCATGACCACGTTTTTACTCTGGAATGTTCAGAACAAGCAGTTGGACGGGCTGATCGTCCGCCTGGTCCAGCAGCACAAGGTCGATGTCGTGCTACTGATCGAACATCCCAAACCGGACAGTACGCTGGTCAGTCTCCTGAACACCATCGGCCCGTACCAGCGCGTTGCTAGCCACGATCGCTTCGGGGTTTACGTCAGGTTCGACGGCGCGCTCATGGTAAGACGAACGCCACCTGTATCCGATGGTCGTGTGGATTACTGGGACATTCAGCTGAGTAAACGAAACCCGCTACTCCTGCTGCTCGTTCACGGACTCGATATTGTTAACTACAGTGAGCGGATGAGGGCGTTTTTCTACGAGCGATTGGCCGATGACGTAGCACGGATGGAATCCAATCTGGGACACAAGCAGACGGTAATCACGGGTGACTTCAACGCGAACCCGTTTGATCCCATGATCGGCGGTATCAAAGGCCTCCATGCTATTCGGGTGAAAAACGTGGGCGGAAAACACACGCGCTCCGTCCTGCATCGGGATTACGAGTTTTTCTGCAATCCCACGTGGTCCTGCTTCGGAGGGTGGGAAAAGGGTCCGCTGGCGACTCATTATTTTAACGGCTCTGATGTCCATGAGTTGTTCTGGCACATGTTGGATCAAGTTGTGCTCCGGCCGCAAGCACTGCACATGTTTTCAGAGCGAAATCTTCGTATCTTGACGGAAGCCGGCCCGGATAGCCTGCTGACCAATCACGGGCTTCCGGACGCGAAGAACGCCTCAGACCATCTGCCGGTTCTCTTCAAACTCAATTTGAAAGCGAAGGCGAGTTATGATTAACCAGTGGCCGGACTTCGGGACCATGGTGAAGCCCAAGACCATCCGCAGCACCCTTTTGGAGGAGGGCAGTGGTATTTCCGAAAGGACCAAGGGGGAGATTCGTTTCGATGTCGAAACGAGTCCATTTGGCCAAGGAGGGTTTGAGCACCGCTGCTCTCTGGTGGTCCCAAAAATTGCCTACCGCTACCCCTTGCTCCGCGTCGTCCAGGAGGGCATTGACGACTACCCGGTCAATGTGGTCGCTGACCTGTGGCCACAAGGTGCGAACGCCGGCGACGAACAAGCCCTCCGGGAGAAACTGGGAATGGTCTTCCGATCAGACCTCACGAAAAAAATTGTGCTTCAACTTCTGGAACTGCTGTCGTGAACGAGCAGGTAAAGGTGCGACGGAGCACTGGCTCGCCGTCTCCATCGCAATTTTTTACACCGGCGCGCGGCTTCGCCGCGCCGCCGCATCCAGAGGTTGGGGAGCGCACACATGACCGACGAGCCGACCATCACCACCGATCACCTGGAGCGCTACCGCCACTACCTGTCGCTCCTGGCCCGGCTGCAGCTGGACGCCCGGTTGCAAGGCAAACTCGATGCGTCCGACGTGGTGCAGCAGACGCTGCTGCAGGCGCACGCTAACCTCGCCCAGTTCCGCGGTCGTGGCGACGCCGAGCTGGCCGGATGGCTGCGGCAGATCCTGGCCAACACCCTGGCCACCGCTCGCCGTCGCTTCAGCACCGAGGCCCGCGACGTGACCCGCGAACGCGCCCTCGAACTCGACCTGGAACAGTCCGCCCTGCGCCTCGACCTGCTCGCCGCCGAGCAGTCCACGCCCAGCCAGCATGTCGCCCACGCCGAGCAACTGGTCCGCCTGGCCGAGGCCCTGCTGACGCTGCCCGAGGAGCAGCGGCAGGCCGTCGAACTGCACCACCTCAAGGGCTTGACCGTCGCCGCGGTTGCTGAGCGGCTGGGCAAAACCAAGGAGTCCGTCGTTGGCCTGCTCTTCCGCGGGTTGAAAAAACTCCGCGGACTGCTGGCCGAGGAGGAGCCGCACTGAGCCATGAACACCGACACTCAGGATCGCGAAGATCGTTTGAATCAGGTGCTGCTCACGTACATTGAGGCGGAGCAGGCCGGGCAGGCGCCGCAGCTCGGCAAGCTGCTGCTCGATCATCCCGAGTTCGCCGAGGAACTACTGGAGTTCATCGCCGGCCGCCGGCAGCTGGAGCGCCTGGCCGGCCGCGCTCCCACGGCGGCCCACCCGGCCCGGGCCGCGGACACGGGGCCGGAGTTGTGGCCGATCAACCACGGCAGCGAACGCGGCACCATCGGCGACTTCCGCATCCTGCGCGAGATCGGCCGCGGCGGCATGGGCGTCGTTTACGAGGCCGAGCAGGTGTCATTGCAGCGGCGGGTTGCGCTGAAGGTGCTGCCGTTCGCCGCCGCCCTCGACCCCAAGCAGTTGTCGCGCTTCAAACACGAGGCCCAGGCGGCGGCCCATCTGCACCACACGCACATCGTGCCGGTCTACGGCATCGGCTACGACCGCGGCTATCACTACTACGCCATGCAGTTCATTGAGGGCCAGAGCCTGGCCGCAGTCGTGCAGCGGCTGCGCCAGGAGGCCCGGCCGGCCGCCGCGCCATCCGAACTGTCGCTGGAAGCGACCGTACACCTGCCGACCGGCACCCCGGACACGATGGTCGTGGCGGCATTCTCGACGCAGCGCGCCGCCGACCGCCGGGCGTATTTCTTGCGCGTGGCCGAGCTGGGCCTGAAGGCCGCCGAGGCGCTGGAGCACGCGCATCAGCTCGGCGTCATCCACCGTGACATCAAGCCCGCCAACCTGCTGCTGGACGTGGCCGGCCACCTGTGGATCACCGACTTCGGCCTGGCGCTCATCCAGGACCAGGGCGGTCTGACGATGACCGGCGAACTGCTGGGCACGCTGCGCTACATGAGCCCCGAACAGGCCGCCGGCCGCCGCGCCGGCATCGACCACCGCACCGATATCTACTCCCTCGGGGCGACGCTGTACGAACTGCTGACGCTGGAGCCGGCGGCCCAGGGCGAGGATCGCCATGAACTGCTGGCGCGCATCACCCACGGCCAGCCGCGGCCGCCGCGGGCCATCGACCCGGCCATCCCGGTCGAGCTGGAGACCGTCGTGCTCAAGGCGCTGGCGGAGCAGCCCACTGACCGCTACGCCACCGCCCAGGAACTGGCCAACGACCTGCGCCGCTTCCTCGAAGACCGGCCGATCCTGGCACGACGGCCGACGTTGCTGGATCGGGCGCGGAAGTGGGGCAAGCGCAACCGCGGCTTGGTCACCGCCGCGGTGGCGCTGCTGGCGCTGGCGGCGGTCGGGCTGCTGGTCAGCACGCTGTTGATTCTGGGGCAGTACAACGCCGCCCAGGCCGCCTTCGAGCGCGAGCGACTGAAGGCGCGCGAGGCCGAGGAGCAGCGCGCCTTCGCCGTCGAGCAGCGGGCCCGCGCCGAGCGCAGCTTCCAGCAGGCGCTCAAGGCGGTCAACTTCTTCCGGGAGATCAGTGAGAAGGAACTGGTCAACACCGCGTTTTCGCAGAACGTGCGCAAGAAACTGCTGGAGGCGGCCCTGGAGTACTACCAGGCGTTTCTGGAGGAGCGCGGCGACGACCCAACGCTGCAGCAGGAACTGGCCGCCAGCCGCGCCACCGTGCGCAAACTGCTGGGCGAACTGGCCTCGCTGCAAAGCTCCGGCCAGTTTCTGCTGCTCAAGGAGCCGACGGTTCGCGACGACCTGGCCCTGTCGCCGGAACAGCGGGCGGAGGTGGACGAGGTGGTGAAAAAGCAGGAGAAAACGTGGGGCGAATTGTTCCCGCGGATGTCGCTGGGTTCGCAACCGGAGCGCGAGCGGTTGCTGGTGGAGTGGGCCCGCGCCGGCGAAGGGGAGGTCACCCGCGTGTTGACGCCCCGCCAGGCCCGGCGGCTGGGCCAGCTTCTACTGCAAGTGCAGCAGCGCGGTCCACAGGGCTTCTCCTCCGGCCGCGTCGCCGACACGCTGAAGTTGAGCGCGACCCAGAAGGAGCAGGTGCGCACGCTGCAGGAGAAAGCCAACTTCACCGTGTACAAGCTCCTGGCCGAAAAGACGTCGCCTGACGAGATGCACCGCAAAACCAACGTTTTGTGGGACGAAGTGCAGGGCAAGGTGTTATCCCTGCTCACGCCTGAACAGCAGACGCGCTGGCGGAACCTGGTCGGTGAGCCGTTCCGCGGCGAACTGCGGGCGCCGACGGCCCTGGCGTTCGGGGCGCCGTTCTACGCACCGAACGGGCCGTTCGGCCACGGCGGTCCGCCCTTCGGGAAGGGGCCGAAGGGGCCGAAGGGGCCGAAAGGGCCGGGCCATTGATCGCGGCCGCGCACGGCCGGTCGGAAACGTTGAAACAACCTCTGTTGGGAGAACGCGTATGCGTACCGTCCGAAGGTTCCTGACCGCCCTGATTTTGCTCAGCCCGGCCGCCGTGTCCGCCCAGCCGCCCGGGCCGCCGCCGCCGCCGCCGCTGCTGCCGCCGGCCCACCTGATGCTCCACCAGAAGTCGGTGCAGGACGAACTGCGCCTGACCCAGCAACAGGCCGTCCAAATTCATCAGGTGATGCTTCAGGAAATGCAGCGGATGAAGCAGCTGATGGCCGGCAAGCGCCCCGGCGAGGGGCCGCCGCCGATGATGCACGAGCACTTCAAGGAAATAGACAAGAAGATCCTGGCGGTGCTGTCGAAGGCGCAGCAGAAACGGCTGCGGGAAGTCACGCTGCAGGTCGTGACGCCGCGGGTGTTCACCGACGCAGACGTGGCCGCGGAACTGAAACTGGACGAGGAGCAGCAACAGCAGATGCGCGCCCTGCTCGACCAGGCCACGCAGGACCAGCGGAAATTGATGCAGGGCAACCTGCAACCGGCGGTCCACCAGCAGAAACTGGCCGCCCTGAAAAAGAGCGTCACCGCCAAGACCCTCAACGTGTTAACGAGCGAACAGCGCAGCCAGTGGTCGGCGATGACCGGCAAGGCGTTCAAAGGTCAGGTCCACCTGCCGCCACCGCCGCCGATGGGCTTCGGTCCGCCACCCAAAGGCCCCATGCCGCAGCAGCTGCAAGCGCCGTGAATGTTCGTGATGGGTCCGAACCCGAGCGCCAGCGCGGGACAGCGCTGGCGCTCGGGCTCCGACCAGGAAGCCTTACGGGGCCAGGTCCACGCACACCAGGTTTTTGTGGTCGCGCGCATACAGCCGGCCGTTGACCAGCGCCGGCGCCGCCCAGCTGCGGGCGCCGAGCAACCCGGTCAACTCGCCCTTGAGGACGAAGCGCTGCGGATTGCACTCGACAACGCGCAGGTTACCGGTCGCGCTCAGGCAGAACAGGTGCCCCTGCGCCGCCACGAACGACGACTTCTCCGTGCCGCGGTCCGCCCAGAGAATCTTGCCCGTCTTGAGGTCCATGCAGCGCAGCGTGTAGCCGCTCAGTGTGCCGTTGGTGCCGTACAGGTGGCCGTCGTGGACCATGCTGGTGGCGAACTCGTTCTGCATGTTCTTGTGGAACCATTTCGTCTTCGGCACCATGCGGTCGCCCTCGGTCTGGAACTTGAGCGCGGTGCAGCCGGTGCCGTAGCCGGAGCAGGCGTACAACACGTTGTCCACCCACAGCGGCGTGGCGCAGTTGCAGTTGTAGGGGTTGCCGAAGACGTACCGCCACAGCAGCGTGCCCTTCGCCGGGTCGATGCCGAGCAACGCCCGCGCCGTGGTCACAACGGCGACGCGGCGGCCGGCAAGCGTGATGACGATGGGCGAGGCGTAGGCGGGCGGGTCGTCGCCGAGCTTCCAGACGAGCTTGCCGGTGGCCTTGTGGAAGGCCGCGACCGAGTTGCCCTTGCTGCCGCCGGGCTGCACGATGACCACGTCGCCCATGACCAGCGGCGAAGCGGCCAGGCCCCAGAAGTAGAGCTGCCCGGTGCGGTTCTCGGCGCCCGTGTCCTTCAGGGCGTTGGCCTGCCAGCGCACCGTGCCGTCGGCGGCGTCCAGGCAGTAGAGTTCGCCGAGCGGGAACAGGCAGTAGAGCTTGCCGTTGTGGTAGGTCGGCGTCGCGCGCGGGCCGTAGCCCTGTTTCTGGTAATCGACGTAGCTGGGGGCGAGGTCGCGGGCCCACAGTTCCTTGCCGCTGGCGGCGTTGAGGCACACGACGTACTGCCGGTTGTCGCGCTCCGCCTGCGTGTAGATGCGGCCCTTCACGACCGCCAGCGATGAGTAGCCCTTGCCGAGCGGCACCTTCCAGAGCACCTTCGGCGGTTTCTTGTTCCAATCGACGTTGAGGCCGGTTTCCGGCGACAGGCCATTGCGGTCGGGGCCGAGGAAGCAGGGCCAGTCGCGGCCGGCGGGCGGCTGCGCCGTCGTGGCACCGGCCAACGTCAGGGCCAGCGCCACGACGGCGAGGGCAATGCGGCAATGTTTCGACAAGGAACACCTCATCAATGGTTAAACACAAACTCCAGCGTGTTGAGCAGGCTCCACGCCAGATCCTCGACCGCCTGGCGGCGCTGCCCCGCGTTGGCTCGCAGATACTCCAGCGCCACCGCTCGCTCGCGCGTCGTCGGCGGCCGGCTGAAGAAGGTCAAATAAAGCTCCTCGACCAGCGGCCCATCCCTGGCGTGCGTCCGCACCATCCGGGCCACGGTGCCGCCCTCGTGGCTGAGCTTCGCCTGGATCTCGGGGGCGTTGAGCAGGTGCAGCACCTGCGCGACCGCCGGCTCGGCATTGCGCTCGCATTCGCAGGTGCTGAGGCGCACCGGCCGGCCGAACACCTTCAGAAAATAATGCGGCACCTTGCTGTCCCACAGCTGGATGGCCCGCGCCCCCGGCGGCACCCCGGCGAACTTCTCACCGACGCCCGTCGTCTGCGACACCATGTCGAGCAGCACTTCCGCGTCGATGCGCCGGAACAGCGCCCGCGAGTAATTCTGCTCGTCCTTCGCGTTGGTTTCATTCGGCCGCGAGGAAAGTTGATAGGTGCGCGACGCGGTGATGGCCCGGATCAGTTGCTTTACGTCGAATTTGTGCTTGACGAGGTGTGCCGCCAGGGCGTCGAGCAGCTCGGGGTTGCTGGGCGGGTTGGTGGCGCGCACGTCGTCTACCGGCTCGACCAGGCCGCGACCGAGGAAGTGCGCCCACAGCCGATTGGCGAGGTTGCGCGCGAACCACGGATTGTCCGCCGCGGTCAGCCACGCCGCCAGCGCCGGTCGGCGGTCGCCCTTCTGCGACGTGGTGGGCATCTTCGTGTCCAGCGCATGCGCGAACACCAGCTGACCGGTGCGCGGGTGCCGCGTCGGCGGGTCGCCCAGGGCCAGCAGCAGCTCGTCCTTCGCCGTCTTCTTCAGCGTCACCGGGGCGAAGAACGCCTGCATGCCGTAGTAGTCCGTCTGGCTCCAGCGGTCGAAGGGGTGATGGTGGCACTCGGCGCAGGCGATGCGGACGCCGAGAAACACCTGCGACAGCGAGCTGGCCGCCGCGCCGGGTTTGGTCACGACCTTGTAGAAATTGGCCGGCCCGTTCTCCGACAACGGCCCCTCCGCGGTGAGCAGCTCGCGGACGAACTGGTCATACGGCTTGTTGGCCGCCAGGCTGTCGCGAATCCAGCGGTAGTAAGCGTAGGCCCGCTTGTGGCCCAGCGCCTGCCGATCGACGCGCAGCAAATCCGCCCATTTGAGCGCCCAGTAGTCCGCGCACTCCGGCCGCTCCAGCAGGGCATCGACCAGCCGCGCCCGCCGGTCGGGCCGCTGGTCCGCCAGGAATTTCTTGGCCTCGTCCGCGGTCGGCAGTGTGCCGATCACGTCGAGGTAGACGCGCCGCAGAAAATCCGCATCGTCCACCAGGTCGGCGGGCAGGATGTGCAATTTCTGCAACTTGCGGTGGACGTGCGCGTCGATGAAGTTGTGTTCCGGCAGTTTTGGATAGACCTTGATGCGCGGGCGGCGCGGCAGCACTGCGCGGAAGACGGCGACGGCGTTTTGAAAGCTCGCCATGACCGCCGCCTCGCCGGGCACTTCACCGGCGCTGACCAGCCCGTCCGCGTTGACCGCGGCCAGGCCCTCGTTGTTCGACTGGAACTTCGCGTGTGCCGTCACGTCGGCTTCGCGGCCGTCGCCGTAGGTGGCGACCACCCGCAGCTGCTGCGCGGCCTTCGGGTCCAGCAACCGCTCGGCCGGCTCAACGCGAATGCGGATCACGCGCGGCGCCTGCGGGTCGCCGATGGGAACACCGGCGGCAATCCAGTCGCGCAGCGTGCGGTACTCCACCGTGTCGCGGCCGATGCGGACGCCGCCGCCGTGAGCCGTCGTGCCGGACGCCTTCGTCAGCAACAGGCTGTGTTCCGGCGCCGCAGGTAGCACCCGGCGGCCGCGACCCTCCTTCACCAGCGCCGCGTAGTCGGCCGCCGGGTCGAAACCGAATACCGACAGCTTGAAGCCGTTCTGCCCTTCGGCGTTGCCGTGACAGCCGGAAGCGTTGCAGCCGAAGCGGCTCAGCAGCGGCTCGATGTCGTTCTCGAAGTGGAACTGCTGCGGCAGCCGCGCGTCCTGGACCTGCACCCGGACGGCGAGTTTGCGACCCTGGGCCTGCACCTCAATGATGGCGTCCCCGTCCGCGACGCCGCGGACCACGCCGGCGCTACTGACCGCGGCGACTTTCGGTTGCAGCGACCGGAAGCGGGCGTCGCGCGTCAGGTCGATGAGCTGGCCATCGGCGGTCTTGCCGTGGACCAGCAGCGACCAGCTGGCGGTCGGGCCGCGCAGGGCGACGGCGGCCGGATCGACGGTCACGTTCAGGACGGCGGACTGGGCGGGGAGGCGCACGGCGGCGGCCAGCAGCACGACCAGGGCCAGGCCAGTTCGGTGCGTCACAGGTGGGATCCTTTCGGCTCGGGGACAGCGCGGGCGCAGGCGGGAAGGCAAGCAGTGGTGGGGTGGGCAAAAAAGCCCCGGAAGTTGTTGTACCCTTCCGGGGCCGCGATTGCCATCAGAAACCGCCGTTGAGCCACTGAATCAGGCCGGCGCGGACCTGACCGCGGCGCAGCAGTGTGGTGACCTCCTTGTCTTTGCGGACCATTTCGAGGATGTTGCTGCCGAGGTCCGCTGCCAGGAAGGGGGCGACGATGCCGTCGCGCTCGCCGACCTCGATGTCTTCTAGCTTACCGCGGGCGCTGAAGTTGAAGCACAGCGACGAATAAAACTCCACACCGATGAAGTTCTTGAAGTTGTACCGGGCGACGATTTGAAACCCGTCGCCGGAAGGGGAGGACACCGAAACCTCAGTGGACTGGTGAGTCGCCGTCGGGTGCATGAGTCGGGTGATGAGCCCGATTTCGGACTCCAGCAATCGTTTGGCCCGCTCAACAGGGCTCTTGGTCTGGGCCTGCGCCCCGGTTGCGGTCAGCGCCCCGGCCAGCAGCGCCAGCGCCACCACCGCTCGCCATTTCAATCCGCCTGGATTCGCCAGCATGGTCCGTTCTCCGCGCGTGCAGGCACCCTCTGCTACCGACGCACGAGATCATGGCGTGCAGGTTCTTTCGATAAGAGGGGTTGTGCCTGCTGGGTGGATTCTAGCGGATAAAAAAGCGGACTGTCAAGCGGGCGGGGTTTCTTTGCACGATGTAAATGGGAGTGCGGCCAGTGGGGTGAAGAAAAAACCCCCGCGGCCCTGGCTGAGCCCGCGGGGGTATCTTTGTTCGATAGCACCGCCGATGCGTGGGTGGTACATGCTTTCCCCGGAAGTGAGATTCCGGGTAAGAATCATCCTTAGAAAGGAGGTGATCCAACCGCAGGTTCCCCTACGGTTACCTTGTTACGACTTAGTCCCAATCAGGAAGTTCGCCGTAGCCGCCGGTGAAGGCGTCTTCGGGCGCCCCTCCCTTTCGTGGCTTGACGGGCGGTGATTGAGGTCGTTGAATCCTACGCCTCGTTCCCACTGGACAAGCGCGTCTAGCGCATCCAGCGAGCCCCGATGCATTTGTGCTGCCAACTGCTTGGTTAATTCCAGCCCTTGCTCCGTGAGGTGTTCCTCCCGTTCGATGAGCGCGATCACCTGTCGAAACAGGTCGAAATCGCGCTTCTTACTGGGGAACCGCAGGGGGTGCTGTTGGAAGAATGGGACGATAACTTCCCGCAACGCCACCCGGTTGCTAACCTCATAGCGAAAACAAAGACAATGGTTTGGTCGCCGATCACGTTGGACATAAACCTTGCCGGCTCCAAAGAACTCGCGGACTTCATCGAGCACGGGCCGATCAGCGGCCCGCAGTTTGAGGCAGAATTTGGGTTCTACCTTCGCCCGACGGCGTTGCGAGAGATTGAAGTGAACGGCAAAGCAGCCTTCACCATCGGTCAACCCGACCAGATAGTCGGCAGTCAGCATCAGGTTTCTCCCTTCGGACGAAGGTTCGCTTCGTCTTACTATGGATCAGCTGACTTCCTACCGCGTCGTCAGGATTCCTGCCGCAGTAGGATCTCCTTGGGTCACCTGTTGAACTATTTCCCACATTCCCAGGCAGGGTTATTCAAGGCATCTTCGCCGAAGTACACATACGGCTCGATGCACCCCGTCACGCCCGAGACTGCGGTTCGGTCAGGACCCTCCGGACGGCGGTTACCCGTTACGTCCTGTCCATACCCTACCGACCCGAGTCCTGCAAAGAGAGACCGGATTGGGGTGGATTTGCACCACCTAGTTCAAAAGGCTGCCAAGCGCCTTTAATTGTGTACAAGGCTCAGGAACACATTCACCGCAGTGTTGCTGACCTGCGATTACTAGCGATTCCAACTTCATGAAGGCGAGTTGCAGCCTTCAATCTGAACTGGGGCCTGTTTTTTGGGATTGGCTCCCCCTCGCGGGTTGGCGTCCCTTTGTTCAGACCATTGTAGCACGTGTGCAGCCCTGGGCATAAAGGCCATGAGGACTTGACGTCATCCCCACCTTCCTCCGGTTTAACACCGGCAGTCCCTCCAGAGTCCCCGGCATGACCCGCTGGCAACTGGAGGCAAGGGTTTCGCTCGTTATGGGACTTAACCCGACATCTCACGACACGAGCTGACGACAGCCATGCAGCACCTGTGGTAGGTTCCGGACTGGATACCGTTGGACTCACGTTTCCGCAAGTCTACTTCCTACCCCTTTCGGACATGTCAAGCCCAGGATAAGGTTCTTCGCGTAGCCTCGAATTAAGCCACATGCTCCACCGCTTGTGTGAGCCCCCGTCAATTCCTTTGAGTTTCAGCCTTGCGACCATACTCCCCAGGCGGGGTACTTACCACTTTTGCTTCGGCAGTGAACCCATGTCAGTCCACTACCTAGTACCCATCGTTTAGGGCTAGGACTACCGGGGTATCTAATCCCGTTTGCTCCCCTAGCTTTCGCGCCTCAGCGTCAGAAGAGGTCCAGTGATGCGCTTTCGCCACCGGCGTTCCTTCCGATATCAACGCATTTCACCGCTCCACCGGAAGTTCCCATCACCCCTACCTCGCTCGAGTCCAGCAGTTTCCAAGGCACTTCTCCAGTTAAGCTGGAGGCTTTCACCCCGGACTGGCCAGACCGCCTACGCGCCCTTTAAGCCCAGTGATTCCGAACAACGTTCGCACGGTTCGTCTTACCGCGGCTGCTGGCACGAACTTAGCCCGTGCTTATTCTTGGGGTCGGTCAACCTTGCGGCTTCCTCCCCCACTAAAGGGCTTTACAACCCGAAGGCCTTCATCGCCCACGCGGCGTCGCTCGGTCAGGCTTGCGCCCATTGCCGAAGATCCTCGACTGCAGCCTCCCGTAGGAGTCTGGCCAGTGTCTCAGTGCCAGTGGCGCGGGTCGTGCTCTCACACCCGCTAAGCATCTTCGCCACGGTGGGCCGTTACCCCGCCGTCTAGCTAATACTACATGAGCCCCTCCCAAGGCGAAATTCTCTCGTAACAGGGGGATGCCCTCCCATTACCTCGCCCGGTATTACCCTCTCGTTAGAAAGGCTATCCCGATCCCCGGGGTAGGTTACCCATGCCTTACTGCCCCTTTCGCCACTTCCCCCAAGAGTTGCCCCCTGGGATTCGTTCGACTTGCATGCCTAATCCACGCCGCCAACGTTCGTTCTGAGCCAGGATCAAACCCTTCAAAATGTTATGCCATGCCTCCCCGGCACTTGCGTTCCGGGACGGCTGCACCATCGAAAAGTCTGAGATCGCCTATTATGGCATGACTCAAAGAATTCATCCGCAATAACTTGCGCCATTGCGGGCGAGCAATGTGTCATGCCGTAACAGGCGTAACACACCCTCGCATTGGCTTGTTTTTGGTGCTATCGAATTGTCAAAGATCGAAGTTATTCCGAAGATTTAGAGCAATTACCCCTCAAAGAGGTTCACCCTTTTCTCCGAATTAATTGAAATTTCCGGCAAGTTAGGGTGAACCGCTTCACCCCTTCTTCCCGGCAATTTCACTGCCCCAGTTGTAATTGGGACATTTGTAATGATAACGCCGGCCGCCCCTGTGTCAACCCACCGGGGCAAAAAAAACGAAAAAAAGTCCACCGCCCCTCAAAACGCCATCCTTGAGGAGCCTGGACTCCATGCAGCGGTTGACTTTACGCGCCGGCCGTCTGCCGATCCGCACCCGCGTCGCCCTGGCATAAAAACGGGCAAGCGCGTCAAACCTGCGGTGCAGGGCCCTGTCCGGGTGGCCCGAATCGGGGGACGGCACTGGCGTTGTGACCGCCGCGCCGATACAAAAGACTATCCGGGGCAACCCGCCCTGATGTCAACAGGAATCTGTCCATTTTCTCTGGATTCTCACATGGCCACGCCGAAAGCCTTGATCCTGCGTGCCCCCGGTGCCAACTGCGACCAGGAGGCCCAGTTCGCCTGCGCAGGCCGGCGCCGTCGCTGAGCGCCTGCACGTCAACCGCCTTCGCGAAAACCCGGCCCTGCTGCGGAGCTATCAAATCCTGGTAATCCCAGGCGGCTTCACCTACGGCGATGACGTGGCCGCGGGTAAAATCCTGGCGAACCAGCTCCGCCATTTCCTTGGCGACGCCCTGCGCGAGTTCCGCGACCGCGAGAAGCTCATCCTCGGCATCTGCAACGGCTTTCAGGCGCTGCTCAAGGCGGGCCTGCTGATGCCACCGGACGAGGACGGTCCCGTGGCGACGCTGGCGCACAACACCTGCGGCAAGTTCGAGGATCGCTGGATTTACCTGGAGGCGACTGCCGAGAATCGGTGTCCGTTTCTGAAGGGCGTCCACCGGCTGCATGTGCCGATTGCGCACGGCGAGGGCCGCTTCGTGGTCCGCGAGGCGTGGATGCTGCGTGGCCTGGAACAGACCGGTCAGGTGGTGCTGCGCTATGTCGATGCGGACGGCAAGCCGGGGCCGTACCCGGTCAATCCGAACGGTTCGGAGGGCGACGTGGCCGGGCTGTGCGACGTGACCGGCCGTGTGCTGGGGCTGATGCCGCACCCGGAGCGGCATGTGCTGCCGACGCACCATCCGCGCTGGACGCGGCTGGGGCTGGCGCAGGAGGGCGAGGGGTTACAGGTGTTTCGCAACGCAGTGGCGTTCTTTGGCTGAGGCAGCGGGAAAGCCGGACTTCGCTTCAAAACGGCGGTTCGGGGTGGTAGGCTGGTGAAAAAGGAGGATGATCATGAACCTTGTTCTGCCCCCGGATCTGGCCGGCATGATTCAACGGAAAGTGGATAGCGGCTCGTACCCCAGTCCGACTGACGTGGTCCGCGCGGCACTGCGGTCGCTTCAGGAACTGGAAGAGCAGCAACAAAAACTGGAGGCGCTGCGCAAAGACGTCGCGATCGGCATTGAGCAGGCCGACCGCGGGGAGTTGGCTCCTTTCGATGCCTGGGAGACACTCAAACGCGTTCGTGCCCGGCGGTCCCAGGCGGCCGAGGGAGGTGCTTAAATGCCTCCGGTTGTCCGAACCCCCCAGGCCGAGGACGACTTCGACGCCATCATTGCCTACCTGGATGAACACAGTCCGGCCGCGGCGGAGCGGTTGGCAACGGCCATCAATCAGCGGTGTTCCCTGCTTGGCCAGTTTCCAGAGATGGGGCGTGCCCGGGAGGAACTTGCGCCCGGCATTCGCAGCACCGTCGTTGAGGATTACGTCATTTTCTACCGCAACCGGCCGGATGCCGTGCAAATCCTGCGCATCCTTCACGGGAAACGTGACACCATCTCCATCATGAAGAGTTCCCTTCCGGAAGAATGAAGGAAGGACCATGAAACTTCGCAACCCGTGGATCGACCCCCGTATCCTGAATCTTCGACCGGATGCCGTGCGGGCTTATCTGCTTGCCAAGGGCTGGGAGGACCTCGGCCCCGCTGCCGTGCCTGATCTGGTGATGTTCGACACCCCGCAGCCGCGCGGCGACCGGCCGAATGTGTTGCTGCCGTTGCGACTGGATTCCGGCCCGCTGGCTCAGCGGTTGGTCGAATTGCTCACCGAAGTGGCTTTGTACGAGGATAGCTACGCAGGGGACGTGCTGAACGACATCCTTTATTCGTAAGAATGGAGGGCGAGGGCTGATGTTCTCAATTGCGTGCTGCCTGTGGTTCCCGCAAGCTGGCGGTCAATTCGATAAAGTGTCAATTACCCCGATTGAATTCGCAGAGTGGCAAGAGTTGGCCGAGTGGGTGCAGCCAGGGGAGTATCCGATTCTGGCCAGTCTGTTGAGGGGTTCTTTACCGATCGGGGTTGATCGGTCGCAATTGCTGCAACTACATAAAGAAGCGAAAAGTGTAAATTGGGACACACTCGATGGCCAGGCCCTTGGTGGTTTTGCGTCTCTGTCCCTGTTCATAGACCAAGCCACTTGGTGGTTTTGCGTCTCTGTCCCTGTTCATAGACCAAGCAGCGAAGCAAGAAGAGGCAGGAGCCTGGTTTGCTATTGAGGAATAGCCCCCTCGCTTTGAGACCCCATTCATGCACTTCTCCCCCACCGAAGCCGCCGCCTGCCACCAGCTACTCGCCCTGGCCCTGCGCGAGGATCTCGGCCCCGACCCGCGCACCGGCGACCTGACCAGCCGCGCCCTCATTCCCGCCGACGCCACCGGCCACGCCGCCCTCGTCGCCCGCGCCCCCGGCGTCCTCGCCGGCCTGCCGGCGGTGGCCCTGACGCTCGTCGCCGTCGATCCGAAGCTGACGCTCGAACCGCTCCTGCGCGACGGCGCCCCGCTGACACCTGGCGCCCGCATCGCCATCGTCCGCGGCCCGCTCGGCAGCCTGTTGACGGCCGAGCGCACCGCCCTGAACTTCCTGCAGCACCTCAGCGGCGTCGCCAGTTTGACGCGGCGTTACGTCGAGGCCGTCGCCGGCACGGAGGCCCGCATCCTCGACACGCGCAAGACGCTGCCGGGCTGGCGGCTGCTCGACAAGTACGCGGTGCGCTGCGGCGGCGGCTACAACCACCGTCTCGGCCTGTTCGACGGCGTGCTCATCAAGGACAACCATCTCGCCGCCGGCGCCGCGCCGCTGCCCATCGCCGAGGCGGTTCGCCGCGCCCGCGCTGCCAGCTCGCCGGGCGTGCCGGTCGAGCTGGAAGTCGATACGTTCGACCAACTCGACGAGGCGCTGGCGTGCCGGCCCGACATCGTCCTGCTCGACAACATGACCAACGAGCAGCTGCGCGAGGCGGTGCAGCGCCGCGATCACGCGGGGTGCGGCGCACTGCTGGAGGCGTCCGGCGGCGTCACACTGGCGACGGTGCGCGGCATCGCCGAGACGGGGGTGGATCGCATCAGCGTCGGGGCGCTGACGCACTCGGCGCCGGCGCTCGACATCGGCCTGGACGCCGTTTGAATGCATGACATCCCCCTGGTGTGGAGAAGCCAGCGCCGGGAAACGCCCTTCCCGGGAAAGGTGCAGCGCGTCATTTCCGACGCAAATTCGTTTTTCTCCAGATTTTCCAGGTCGTATCGTGCGGGAATCGTGCGGACGCATGAAACACTAGAATCCGAGGGAAAGGGTGGCCTTGATGGTCACTGTCCTCTCGGCTTCCTGCACTTCTTTTGCGGTTAGCGCGGTGCGCAGTGGCGTGGCCCACAAACGGCAGGCCGGCGCTGCCAGGCGCCGCATCTCGACGTATGAAAAAGTTGGCGTTCTTGGCGTTCTTGGCGTCCTTGCTGTGGCAACCGCCGCCGGTGGTGGTCGCGCCGTGCCAGCCGCACGGGGCCAGGGCGCCGCATCTCGACGTATGAAAAAGTTGGCCCCCTTGGCCTCCTTGGCCCCCTTGCTGTGGCGATGCAGGCCGCTGGTGGTCAAGCTGTGCCTGCCGTCCCACCGCGTGCGAACCGCTCCAGGGGCCGTCCAACTTCTCCGTGAAGGACTGGTCCTTCTTCGGTCGCTCCCTCCGCGATCTTCTCCCGGGCGGCACCGGCCTGGTAGCTGGTTAAGTCGCAATCATTTTGGCAAGAATCTGTTACGCTTAATCGAATGACATTGGCAATTCAAGACAGTCGCTTTACCCCGCACAAGGGCCAGGGAGTGCAAGAAGTGAGAGCGAGGGAAGTGGGCGCTAAGGGACTCGAACCCCTAACCCCCTGCGTGTAAAGCAGGTGCTCTGACCAATTGAGCTAAGCGCCCGACGTGGTGGATTATGGCGGCCCGGTAGCGGCGGCGTCAAGGCGGAACGCTCGCCCGACCCGAACTCAGCCCCCCGCGGTCGGCGGGGGTGGTTTCTTACTGTTGGCGGGCTTCGGCTTCGCCGGCCGATGGTTCTGGTGCTGCTGCTTCGGCGCCGCCTCGGTGCGCGGCTTGCCCGCCCCCTCGCCCGAACTGCCGCCCTGGCCGGGACCGCGCCGGCGCCGCCGGCGCCCGCCCCCACCCCCGCGTTCGCCCTCCGGCCTGCCGCGTTCGCCGCCCGGCCGCGCCGCCGGCACCCCGGCCGCGCCGTAGTCAAAGTCGGGCAGCGTCACGCGCGGCAGCCGCTGGCCGATCTGCCGCTCGATCCGCGCCAGCAGCCGCTCCTCCGGCGGCGCTACCAGCACGAAGGCGTCGCCCTCGTTCTGCCGCCGGGCTGTGCGGCCGATGCGGTGGATGTAGTCATCCGGCACGTTCGGCACGTCGAAACTGATGACGTGCGTGATGTGGTCCACGTCCAGGCCGCGCACCGCCAGGTTGGTCGCCACCAGCACCTGGAATTCGCCGCGGCGAAAGCCGTCCATCGCCCGGTTGCGCTGCGGTTGCGTCAGGTTGGCGTGCAACTCCGTCACCCGAAAGCCGTCGCCCGCGATCGTTCGCGCCAGCTTCCGCGCCATCACCTTGGTGCGCGTGAACACCAGCACTGACGGCATCTCCGTGTGCCGCAGCAGATGCCGCAGCAGCATCCCCTTCAGGTGCTCCGGCACCGGATAGGCCGCCTGCGTGATGCCCACCGCCGGGGCGCTGCGCTTGCCGATCGACACCGTCACCGGCGAGTGCATGAACTCCTCCGCCAGCCGGGCGATTACCGGCGGCATCGTCGCCGAGAATAGCAGCGTCTGCTGTCGCGCCGGCAGCCGCTGGAAGATGCGCTTCAAGTCCGGTAAAAAGCCCATATCGAGCATGCGGTCGGCCTCGTCGAGCACCACGTACTTGATGTGGTCGAAGCGCGCCTGGTTCTGGCGCATGTGGTCGAGCAGACGGCCGGGCGTGGCCACGAGGACTTCGACGCCAGCGCGGACGGCCTTCTCCTGCGGCCCCATCGGGGCGCCGCCGACCAGCAGGCCGACGCGCAGCGGCGTGTGGTACGCCAGCGCCAGGAAGACTTCCTCGATCTGCGAGGCCAGCTCGCGCGTCGGCGTGATGACGATGGCCTGGATGGTGCCGGTTTGCGGCTCCGGATCGAGCAGGCGGTGCAGGATCGGCAGCAGGAACGCCGCGGTTTTACCGGTGCCGGTCTGGGCTGTGGCGATCAGATCGCGGCCGGTCAGCACGACGGGAATGGCCTCCTGCTGCACCGGCGTCGGCGTTTCGTAGCGCATCTCGCGCGTCGCCTGCACCAGCAAGGGGTGCAGGCCCAGACCTTTGAACGGCATAACGTACTCTCTCTTGCGAGCGGTTGGTTTGTGCGAGTCTTTCCCATATGATATGGCGTTCGCCAGGAGAGGGGAACGTCGTTTGCATAACCGCTGAGGAATCCTCGCCCCACCCCGGTACGATTTACAGACCATGTTGAGGGAGCACGACCCCTGATGGAGCAACCCGCGTCTCCGAATCTCCTCCACCCGTTCCGCTGGCTGCCGGAGTTCTTCCAACTGAGCCGGCAGCGCCTGCGCTCGCAGGGCCGCGTCCTGGGCGGCGCCATTGTGGTCGGCCTGGTCGCCGGCCTGGGGGCGGTGCTGTTCGCGGTGGCCGTCCACGTGGTGACGCACTACTGCCTGGGCGAACTGGCGGGCTACCAGCCGGTGCCGCCCGCCGGTGAGGCCAGGCTGCCGGGGCTGCAAGCAACCGCGACGCCGCTGCAGCCGTGGCTGCTGGTGCTGATCCCGATGGTGGGCGGCCTGGTCAGCGGTTGGATCGTCTTCAAGTTCGCACCGGAGGCGGAGGGCCACGGCACCGACGCGGCCATCGCGGCCTACCACTTCCATGACGGCCTGATCCGGCCGCGTGTGCCGCTCATCAAACTGGTGGCCAGCGCCATCACGCTCGGCACCGGCGGCTCCGGCGGCCGCGAAGGGCCGATCGCTCTGATCGGTGCCGGCTTCGGCTCGCTGCTGAGCCGGCTGATACACCTGCGGCCCGCCGAGCGGCGCATCCTCGTGGCTGCCGGCATGGGCGCCGGCGTCGCCGCCATCTTCCGCGCTCCGCTCGCGGGCGCCCTGTTCGCCGCCGAGGTGCTGTACTCCTCGCCGGAGTTCGAGTCCGACGTCATCCTGCCGGCGGCGCTGGCGAGCGTGGTGTCGTACTGCACCTTCGGCGTCTTCTTCGACAACTGGGAGCCGCTGTTCAAGACGCCGGAACTGAGCCTGGACACGCCCTGGCAGCTGATCCCGTACCTGGGCCTGGCGCTGTTCGTCGCCCTGCTGGCGATGCTCTACACGCGCACCTTCTATGGCATGACGCACCTCTTCCGCCGCTGGCGCATCCCCGCCATGTACAAGCCGGCGGTCGGCGCCCTGGCGACGGGGCTGGTCGGCGTCGGCCTGTACTACACGCTGCGGAACGAGACGGCGCTGGCGGTGATGTCGGCGGGCTACGGCGTCCTGCAGGAGGGCATGACGAAGACGGCGACCGGCCTGACGCTGGCGCTGGTGCTGCTGGTGGTGGCGCTGGGCAAGATCGTGACGACCAGCCTGACCATCGGCAGCGGCGGCTCGGGGGGCGTGTTTGGGCCGTCGATGGTGATCGGTGGCTGCGCCGGCGGCGCCTTCGGGCTGGTGCTGCAACACTACTTCCCCTTGCTGGTGCCGCACCCGCAGAGTTTTATTTTGCTGGGGATGGCTGGCTTCTTCGCCGCCGCGGCCAAGACGCCGTTCTCGACGCTGATTATCGTCAGTGAGATGACTGGCGACTACAAGTTGCTGCTGCCGGCGCTGTGGGTGTGCGCGACGGCGTTCCTGCTGTCGGACGAGCAATCGCTGTACAGCCAGCAGGTGAGCGGCCGGGCGCGGTCGCCGGCACACCAGGGCAGTTACATCCGCGAGGTGCTGGCCGGGTTGCTGGTGCAGCAGTTCCTGGGCGCGGCCGAAAAGGTGCCATCCGTGCGGCCGGACGACACGCTGAGCACGGTGCTCGACCGCCTGGACGACATTCACGCGCCAGTGCTGCCAGTGACGGACGCGACCGGCAAGTTGCTGGGCGTGGTCAACCTGGAGGAGGTGCATGTGGCGGCGCAGTCGCCGCACCTGCGGCCGTGGCTGGTGGCGGCGGACCTGATGCGCGCCAATGTGGAACCGCTGACGCCGGATGATCGGCTCGACCGGGCGCTGGAGCTGTTCGCGGAAAATGACCTGCCGGCGCTGCCGGTGGTGGTGGGCGACGGCACGCGCAAGCTGGTGGGGTTGGTGCGGCGCTCGGAGGTGGCGCGGGCGTACCTGCAGCGCGTCCACGGCCGGGCGGAGGCGGATGGGGTTGCGGCCGAAGTGAAGGAGTAGGATCGGCTCAGGATTTTCTCAGTCGTTCGGCTCACGACCGGCCCGGTAATTGGGTTGGCGTTTTTGATGAGCCACCGCCGCCACCCAGATGCTTTCCTCTAGCGCGGTTCGCAGGTGGAGCGCGCACGGGTGGGACGGCGGGCACAGCTTGACCAGCAGGGGCCTGTACTGCCACAGCAAGGGGGCCAAGGAGGCCAAGGGGGCCAACTTTTTCACACGTCGAGATTTGGCGCCCTGGCAGGGTGCGGCTGGTGAGTCCGCCCGGCCAGGGATAGAGTTCCTCATCCCTGGACAGCTCCAACTTGCGGAAGGCTTCGAGGACAAGTTTCCAGGGTTTTTCCGCCCCGGCCCTGTCCGTCTTCTCCTGGATCATGGCCACCGACGCGATCATCTCCGCTTGCCGCACACTGTTGAGCGGGGCCAACGTGAGCAGGGCCCCCTTGAAATCCTTGCGGGCTCTTCCGTTTTTAGGTGCGGGTTATCGGCCCGATTCTCAATTTTCCCTGGAAAAATCGTGGGGCACGTGATCGTCCGTTCACAGAAAATCCAGTGTTTCGCACCTAAAAACGGAAGAGCCTCCTTGCGTTTGGCCTGCTCCACGGCAATCACCCCGATGACGTGCGTCCGCACCATGAGGTTGTCAATGGCTTCCGCGGTTTTGAGAGCTTCCCTGGTGTCTCCCGAGCGCGCCTGGAGCCGCGCGAATTCGAAGTGGCTGGCGTTGATTATCCCGTTGCCGTTCAGCTTGACGGCTTCGTCCGTGGTGTTGTCCATGAGGTCTTGAACGATCTCCTGCGTCTTTCGGGCTGCTTTCAGGTCGCCAGCCAGGATTTGATGTCGAAAGATCCTACCGAGCGTCCCGATCTTGTACACCGCGTTCTTTTTCCCCACGTCCTTGACCAGGTCGAGTGTCAGCTGGATCGTCTTTCGCGCCGCCTCCTTGTCGCCGGCGCGGACCTGGGCGTTGGCGATCTCCGCCAGATAGTTAAGGATGTGGTCAGGAATAGCTTCCCGATTTCAGGCACCCCAGTGCTGCTCAAATCGGGAAGTAATTGTTGACCATATCCTAACCTTGTCGCCCCGGTCGTTCATGCGCATGTCCCTGGCAACCTGCAACGCCTTTTCTAACGTGGGGTTCTTCCGAGCTACTTTCGACTTGTCCTGAGCAGCAGTCTCGTTGTCGGTCTGCTGCTTCTGATCTTTCTCCTGTTTCTGGCGCTTCAGCACGGCGACGGTATGTTTGCTGCCTTTCTTACAGGAGAAATCGGTTGGCCGTTCCTCGTCCGGTGGAGCGGAGCAGAGACGGTAGGTGTCCTCGTCCACAAACTCGTAAATCGCACGGATGGTCTTGCCGGCGGTTTTCCCGCCCTTGAGTACCCGGTAGTCGATGGCCTTGTATTTTGTCGCTGTCGTCTCGACGGCCAGGATCACCCCGGAGTGCGGGTTGCGCATGGCGCCGCGCTGTTGCCAGCCCCCTTGACCATCGTAAACGTACTCTGCATTTCCCATCTCTTTTTTGGGCACCTCCCGCCCATCCACCTTCAAGGACTGGACCTTCCAGGTGCCGGCGAACCGCCGCAACTCTTTGTCGAGGTCGTTGACTCGTTGCAAGACACGGAGGGTACGCCCACTACCGGGCTTGGAGGAGAAATCGACAGGCCATTCTTTTTCGGAGGTGTAGGAACAGAGCCGGCAAGAGTCCTGGTCGATGAACTCATAAATGTTCCTGCGCGTTTTCCCCTTGTCCGCACCGCTGGTGACCTGGAAATGGATCGTTCGGGGTTTGATGGCGAGGTTGATCGCACTGATACCTTCTGCCAGCGTCTTGCCGTTAACCGTTTGCTGTTTCCACTTACCCTCGGCATCGCAAACGACGATACCCTCAAAGTCTACCCTGGGCAGTTCCTTGCCGTCCACCACACACGAAACGACCCGCCAGGTTCCTGCAAACTTCTTTTGCTCCTGCTTCAAGGCATCCAGCTTGCCGCCATCCTTCTGGATAGCCTTTGGATCATCCCGTTTTTTCTGGGCCAGCACCTTTTCGGTTTGACCCGGTTGGGCGGTCGCTGTGTGACGCAGGAACAGTCCGCCCCCAAAAACCGTCAGGCCCAGCACCAGCAGCAGCACGATCGATTTGAGTTGGTTGAGCAACATGGTTTTTAGCACTCCTTCCGTAAGAGCGACCACCTTGGCCGCGATCATGCCCGCAGCCGCCCCGCCCGCAGCACAGAGACCGGCGACCCGGATGGTGCTCGACACCACAGCGTTTGGCACACCCGCGGACACCGCCTGGTGCGACAGCACCGCTCCCAGGGCTCCGCCCGACACCACCAGTCCCCGGCGCCTCAGCAACTTCGCCAGTAACGTCCTGCCCCGCGCCAGCCGGCTGGCCACGGTTCCTTCGGCGAGCCCGAGTTGCCGGGCCGCCTCCTTGCGGGTCTTGCCCTCCAGATCACAGAGGAGAATGACCACCCGATACTTGTCGGGCAGCCGCTGCAACTCAGCGTCCAGGAGCGGTTGCAGGTCGTTCCAAAGGTCTTGCTGGACTGTTTCGGGTTCAGGCATTTCCGCCACTTGCCTCTCCCTCGCTCGCCGTTTGGCGGTCGTCGCCCGCGCCTTCAACGCCGTCTGATGGGCCACGCCATGAAGCCAGTTGGCGACCATCTCGCGCGGCACGACCGTATGAGCTTTGCGCACAAGGACGAGAAAGGTGGCCTGAAAGGCATCCTCGGCGGCGTGATAATTCTGGAGGAACCGGCTACAGACGCCCCACACCATCGGGCCGTGTCGTCGCACCAGGGCCGCGATGGCCGCTTCCGTACGCTGGGTGACAAAACACTCCAGCAGTTCGCCGTCGGTCGGTTCCGTTCCCTCCGACAACCGCACGACTCTGCGAAAGTGCCGGATGACTTCGTTCAAATGATTGGTCGTCATTTGCCGCTCGGTATGGCTCGCATGTCTCGTCCGCAAGAGCGGTTCACAGCAGAGTGTAGCGGAAGTCGCCAGACTTCCGTACAGCGCCGGACGGAAGTCTGGTGACTTCCGCTACGAAGCCCGCAACATCTGCTTGTGAGCCGCTCTAATCTTTTATTACCTTGAGATGCCGTTTTGTTCCGCTTTTTTCTGATCGTTGCGTCCCACTCCGTAGAAAATTAGCGGTGCTATCGTAGTGCGGGTCGCCCGCACTACGATAGCACCGTCGGGGATCCCGCTTGCCAGCGCACAATCGAGGCATACACTTGCACTCCGACGACTCTGAGGTGCCCCAACTCCTCCGGCACCCAGTCCGGTCGCTCGCGGAAGATTCCGTCCCGGTACGCGACCCAAAGCCAGATGCTCTCCCCATCCGAACGAGAACCAATCACGCCTCGCGTCAGCATCGGCGGTTCATCGAACACAGTACAACGGATGAGGTCGATGCCGAGCCACGGGTCGCTTCCCTGATCTCCAAACCGATAAGTAATTTGAGCAAGCCCGTTAACCGTGTTGCCCGTCATGCCGGGTTGCCGCCGCGCGGCGCTCGTCGAGCCGCCGGATGACGTGGTAGAACACGGGCGTCAAGAAGACGCCGAACAGCGTCACGCCCAGCATGCCGGCGAACACGGCCACCCCCAGAGCCTGCCGCATCTCCGCCCCGGCCCCGACCGCCAGTACCAGCGGCACCACACCCAGGATGAACGCGAACGAGGTCATCACGATGGGCCGCAGCCGCAGCCGCGACGCCTCCAGGATCGCCTCCCGCCGTGGCATGCCGCCCTCCTGGAGCTGCTTGGCGAACTCGACGATCAGGATGGCGTTCTTGCTCGCCAGACCCACCAGCACCACGAAGCCGATCTGCGTGAAGATGGTCACCTCCGACCCGGCCAGCTCCACGCCGACGATGGAGCAGAGCAGGCACAGCGGCACGACGAGGATGACGGCCAGCGGCAGCGTCCAGCTTTCGTACAGGGCCGCCAGCACCAGAAACACGAACAGCACCGCCAGCGCGAAGGCGGCCAGGGCGGTGTTGCCCGCCTGGAGCTGAAAGTAGGTCAACTCAGTCCAGTCGGAGGCCATCGACCGCGGCAGTTCCTGGTCGGTGATCTCCTGCACCAGCGCGATCGCCTCGCCCGAGCTGGTGCCCGGCGCGGGGTTGCCGGTGATCGCCGCGGCGGAGTAGAGGTTGTAGCGCAGCAGCAGCACCGGGCCGCTGGTGTCGCGCACGCTCAAGAGCGTGCCGAGCCGCACCATCTGCCCCCGGTTGTTCTTCACCTGAAGTTGGCTGATCTCGGCGGCGCGGTTGCGGAACTCGCGGTCGGCCTGGACGACGACCTGCCAGGTGCGGCCGAAGTTGTTGAAGTTGTTGACATAGTACGAGCCGAGGTAGACCTGCAGCGTGTTGAAGACCTCATTGACCGGGATACCCAGGGCCATGCACTTGGTGCGGTCAATGTCGAGGTACAGCCAGGGCGTGCTGGCGCGGGCGCCGCTGAACAGGCCCTGCAAGCCCGGCGTGCGGTTGCCGCGGTTGACGACCTGATCGGTGACGCGCTGCAACTCGCCCAGACCGAGGTTGCCGCGATCTTCGATGATGAGCTTGAAGCCGCCGGTCGTGCCGAACCCTTCCACCGGCGGCCCGCCGAACGCTGTCACGAGGCCGCCGCGCACCTCCTTCTGGCAGCGTGCCTGCAGTTGGGCCGCGATGCTGTCCGCGTCCAGCCCCGCGCCGTCCCGCTCCTCGAACGGCTTCAGAATGACGTACAGCGAAGCGAGGTTGGGCGCGTTGGCGTTCAGGATCAACGACCGGCCCGCGACGGCTACTGTGTGTTCGACGCCCGGCGTGCTCAGGGCAACCCGTTCGATGCGATCCAGGATGCGCTGCGTCCGGTCCACCGAGGCGCCGTCCGGAAGCTGCACGTTGACGATCAGGTAGCCCTTGTCCTGTTGCGGAATGAAGCCCGTCGGGCGCGGGCGAACTGCCAGCCGGTGAGCACCAGCAGACCGCCGTAGAGAACCAGGGCGACCACACTCAGGCGCAGCACTCCCGCGACCGTCCGGCCGTAGAGTTCGGTGACTCGGTCAAAGACGCGGTTGAAGCCGCGGAAGACCCAGCCAAGCGCCGCGTTCACCGGTCGAATGATGACCCAGCCGAGCGCCAGGCCGATCAAGGCGCCGGGCAGGAAGTAGACGCCCCAGGCCACCCACTCGGTTGCTGTGGTGCTGAGGTACGGGGTCAGGCTATCCGTCACCACCTCACTCCCCCACCACTCCACCACCAGCTGCGGCCCCAGCCAGGCGGTGAGCAAACCGCCCAGGATGCCGAAGATCCACCACGGCAGCGCCTCGCGCTTGTGCGTGTGCCCGGCGGCTGTCTGCTCGGTCTTGAAGATCAGGACGGCCCGGGACGGCGTCATGGTCAGCGCGTTGACGGCCGAGATCATCATCGAGGCGGTAACGGTGACGGCGAACTGCCGGAAGAACTGGCCGCTGACGCCCCCCAGGAAACAGCACGGGATGAAGACGGCGCTGAGCACGAGCGTGATGGCCATGATCGGCCCGGTGATCTCCTCCATCGCCTTGAGGGTGGCGGTGCGCGGGTCGAGCCCCCTGGCCATCTGCCGCTCGATGTTCTCCAGCACAACGATGGCGTCGTCCACCACGATGCCGATGGCCAGCACCAGGCCGAACAGTGTCAGGCTGTTGAGCGTGAAACCGAGGGCGGCCATGACGGCGAAGGTGCCGATGAGCGAGACGGGCACGTCGATCATCGGCAGGATCATCGCCTTCCAGTCCTGCAGGAAGAACAGCACCACGAGGGCGACGAGGATGACGGCGATGACCAGGGTGCGGCGGACCTCGGCGATGGACTCGCTGATGAACGGCGTGGTGTCGTAGACGATGCGGAAGTCGAGCCCTTCGGGAAAGCTGGCCTTGAGTTCGCGCATCTTGGCCCGCACGCGGTCGGCAGTGCTCAGAGCGTTGGAGCCGGGCAACTGGTAGATCTGCAGGGCGACCGACGCATGACGGTCAAGGGTGCAAGCCTGGTCGTACTGCTGCGAACCGAGTTCGATGCGCGGTTTGCCGTTCCTGTCGCGGGTCACCACGTCGCGCAGGTAGACGATGCCGGTGGAGGGCGGCGCGTTGCCGCTCAGTCCGTTCGTGGTTCCGAGGGTGTCCGAGGTGCCGCCGTTCTGGTCGGTGCCGCCGCCAGCTGCCTGGCCGCCGGAGCCGGACGACGCCTGCTGCGCCGCCGGGTTCCCCGTGGCGGCCTTGACGATGATGCTGGCGAACTGCTCCGGGTCGGTGAGCCGGCCGCGCGTGTTGATGGTCAGCTGGAACTGCTGGGCGCGGTCGGCGGGCGGCTGACCGATCTGGCCCGCGGCCACCTGGATGTTCTGCTGGGCGATGGCGGTCACCACGTCCATCGCCCCGAGCTTCAGGGCGGCCAGCCGGTCGGGGTCGAGCCAGGCGCGCAGGCTGTAGTCGCGCTGGCCCAGGTAGGTGATGCCGGCGACGCCTTCAAGGCGGCCCAGTTCGTCCTTGACGTAGATGGTCGCGTAGTTGCTGAGGAAGGTGGCGTCATAGGTGTCGTTCGGCGAGACGAGGTTGACGATCATGAGTGTGCTTGGCGACATCTTCCTGACGTTGATGCCCTCGTTCTGCACCAGGGCCGGGATGACCGGCAGCGCGAGCGACACGCGGTTCTGCACGAGCACCTGGGCCATGTCCGAGTTCATACCCGCCTTGAAGGTGACGGTCAGGGAATAGGTGCCGTCGTTGGTGCAGGTGGAGGACATGTACAGCATGCCTTCGACGCCGCTGACCTGCTCCTCGATGGGGGCCGCCACCGTGTCACGCAGCGTGATGGCGTTGGCCCCCGGGAAGGAGGCCGTCACCTGGACCGTGGACGGTGCCACTTCCGGGTACTGGGCCACGGGCAGGGCCGAGTAGGCCACCAGTCCGCCCAGGACGATCACGGCGGAGACGACGGTCGCGAAGACCGGCCGATCTATGAAGAAGCGCGACAGCACAGCTCAGGTCCTCCGGTCCCTTGTCCCACGAAGGCGCCGATGCGCCCCCAGCACCGCCAGCACGCCGAGCAACCCCACACAGCCGCCGAGCGGCACTGCCCAGGCCATCTGCACGACGCCGAGTCGGCTGAGCAGGTAGCCCCCGCCCAGTCCCAGGAGCGCTCCCAGCGTGCAGGACACGACCAGGCGTGTCCGCAGCCCGGCGAATAGTCGCGCCTCGCCGAAACCCTGGATGACGTAGAAGAACACCGGCGTCAGGAAGGTGCCGAACACGGTCACGCCCAACATGCCGCTGAACACCGCCGTGCCCAGGGAGCGGCGCATCTCCGCCCCGGCCCCGGCGGCGAACACCAGCGGCGCGACGCCGAGGATGAACGCGAACGAGGTCATCAGGATCGGCCGCAGCCGCAGCGCCGCGGCCTCCCGCGTCGCCTCCAGGACCGGCAGGCCCGAGCCGTGTTTCTCGCGGGCGAACTCGACGATGAGGATGGCGTTCTTGCACGCCAGCCCCACCAGCACCACCAGGCCGACCTGCACGAAGATGTTGACCGAGTTGTGCGTGAACAGCACGCCGGCGACCGAGCAGAGCACGCACAGGGGCACAACCAGGATGACGGCCAGCGGCAGCGTCCAGCTCTCGTACAGGGCCGCCAGCGCCAGGAACACGAACAGCACCGACAGTCCGAACACCACCGCCGGCGGCGTGGCGCTGGCCTCCCGGATTTGCAGGAACATCAGCTCGGTCCATTCCGCGCGCATGGAGCGCGGCAGGACAGCGCGCGCCTTCTGGTCCACCTCGGCGATGACCTCACCCGTGCTGGCCCCCGGCTTGATGCTGCCGGTGATGGGGGCCGCCGTGTAAAGGTTGTAGCGATTGACGAAGATGGGGCCGGTGATTCGCGCGTGGTTACCAGCGTGCCCAGCGGCACCATCTGGCCCCACTTGTTGCGGACCTGAAGCAGGTTGATGGCCGGAACGTCGGAGCGGAACTTGCCGTCGGCCTGGAGCGTCACCTGCCAGTAGCGGCCGAACGCATTGAAGCTGTTGACGTAGGTCGAGCCGAGGTAGATTTGCAGCGTCTGGTCCACGTCGTCGGGCATCAGCCCGAGCGCGGCGGCCTTGTCCCAGTCGATGTCCATGTACAGCTGCGGCACGTTCGCGCGGAACTGCGTGGAGACGCCGACCAGTCCGGGCGTGGCGCACAGCTTGTCGATCAGCAGGTCGGTGTTTTTTTGCACGCTGCGCACGCCGAGGCCGCCGCGATCCTCGGCGATCACCTTGAAGCCACCGGCGACACTGATGCCCGGGATCGGCGCCGGACCGAACACGACCGCCTGGGCGTCGGGGACCTCGCGGGCCCAGCGCTTGCGCAGCCGGGCCATGACGGCCTCGTCCTTGAGGTCGCGGCGCTGCCGGTCGGCGAACGGCTTGAGGACGACGAACAACGAGCCGAAGTTGGTGCCGTTGGCCTGCTGCACAAACGACACGCCGCAGATGGAGATGGTGTGGGCCACGCCCGGGTCCTCCCGGGCGATCTTCTCGATCTGGAGCATGACCGCCTTGGTGCGCTCTAGCGACGCCGAGTCGGGCAGCTGCACGCCACCGATGATGCGGCCCATATCCTGCTGTGGCACGAAGCCCGTCGGCGCCTCCCGGAACACCCACCAGGTCAGGAACAGCAGCCCGCCGTAGAGCACCAGCACCACGACGGCCAGGCGCATCGCCCTGCCGATGGTCCAGCCGTAAGCCGTCGTCAGCCCCTCGAAGACGCGGTTAAAGCCGCGAAAGACCCAGCCGAGCACCGCGTTCACCGGGCGGATGATGTACCAGCCGAGCACCAGGCCGAGGAGCACGCCCAGCACAGTTACGATGGCGGATTGCGGATTACGGGTTGCGGATTGAATGCCACCTTCACCGTGTTTCAGGTAAAACCCCCCTGCGCGTTCCAGGAGGGCCAGCCCGTAGGTGTAGGCGAGCCAGCCGCCGACCGCGCCAAAGATCCACCACGGCAGCGCCTCGCGCTTGTGGGCGCGGCCGCCGCTCATGCCGCCGCTGCGCAGGATCATCAGAGCCCGGGAGGGCGTCATGGTCAGGGCGTTGAGGGCGGAGATGATGGTCGAGGCGGCGATCGTCACCGCGAACTGCTGGAAGAATCGCCCGGTGATGCCGCTGATGAATGCGCAGGGCACGAACACCGCACTGAGCACCAACGTGATGGCGATGATCGGCCCGGTGATTTCCTCCATTGCCTTGAGGGTGGCGGCGCGCGGCTCCAGGCCCCTGGCCATCTGTCGCTCAATATTCTCCAGCACGACGATGGCGTCATCGACCACGATGCCGATGGCCAGCACCAGGCCGAACAGCGAGATGTTGTTCAGGCTGTAGCCGAGCGCGGCCATGACGGCGAAGGTGCCGATGAGCGAGACGGGCACGTCGATCATCGGCAGGATCATCGCCTTCCAGTCCTGCAGGAAGAACAGCACCACCACGGCCACCAGCAGGACCGCGTCGAAGAGCGTCTTGAAGACCTCGTCGATGGACTCGCGGATGAACGGGGTGGTGTCGTAACCGATGGTGTAGGTCACGCCCTCGGGGAAACGCATGCTCAGTTCCTTGACCCGGGCGCGGACACGGTCGGCAACATCCAGGGCGTTCGTGCCGGGCAGCTGGTAGATGGCGAGGCCGACGGATGGCTTGCCGTCGAAGTAGACGGCCTGGTTGTAGTTGAGTGCGCCCATCTCGACGCGGGCCACATCCCGGAGGCGGACAATGGCGGTCGCAGGCGCCTGCGGCCCGCGGCCCGGGGTCGTGGAACTGAGCACCCCGTTGTCCGGGCTGGCCCCACCGGTGCTCAGGGTGCTCGCCGGCTGAATCGCCATACTCGGAGTCGTGGTGCCACCAGCGGTCGCGGCGCCGCCGCTGGTGGTGCCGCCACCGGTCGCCTGGGCCCCGCCCGAGGTGGTCCCGCCGCCGCCGGTCGTCCCGCCGCCGGTGGTGCCTGGGACGGTTGTGCCTGTGCTCGGCGTGGGAGGGGTGATGGTCGTGCTGGGGGTGGTCGTGCCGGTGGCGGGTGCCTGACTGTCCGTGCTGCCACCGATCACCAGGTTGCTGGCGGCCGTGACCGCGGACAGGACGGCCACCAGGGGGTCGGTGATGCCGGAGCTGGGCAGGCCGCCGCCCTGGGACGGGGGTCCGCCCCCCGAGGTCGCATTCAGCCGATTGACACCGGTTTTGATCACGATGTCGGCGAACTCCGCGGGCTCGCGGAGACGGCCCACGGTGTCGAGTGGGAACTGGAACATCTGCGTGCCGCCCGTGGGCGGTTGCCCAATCTGGCCGACGGGCGCCTCAATGTTCTGCGTGCGGATCGCGTTGGCCACGTCGGCGGCGGACAGGTTGAGCGCCGCGAGCTTCTGTGGGTCGAGCCAGGCGCGGACGCTGTAGTCGCGCTCGCCCAGGATGTTGATATCCGACACCCCGTCCACGCGCAGCAGTTCGTCGCGGACGTGGATCAGGACGAAGTTACTCAGGTAGAGGTCGTCGTAGCGGCCGTCGGGCGAGGTGAAGCTGACGATCATCAAAATGTCGGGCGTCTTCTTGCGGATGGTGATGCCCTGGCGCTGGACGGAACTCGGCAGCAGCGGCAGCGCGAGCGTGACGCGGTTCTGCACCATGACCAGGGCCGCGTTCAGGTCGCTGCCCACGTCGAAAGTACAGGTCAGTGTGTACGTGCCGTCGTTGCCCGACTGCGACGACATGTACAACATGCCGGGCACGCCGGTGACCTGCTGCTCGATCGGGGCGGCGACCGTCTCGGCCACCACCTGGGCGCTGGCCCCGGGGTAGCTCATGGACACCACCACCGCGGGCGGCGTAACCCGCGGATACTGGGCGACCGGCAGATAGACCAGCGCGCTGGCGCCGACGAGTGTGATGCACACACTCAACACCGTCGCGAAGATCGGCCGGTCGATGAAGAAGCGGGACAGCATGGCCGGAGTCCCTTGTTAGAGGTCAGAAGTCAGAAGTCAGAAGTCAGAAGTCAGAGGTCAGGAGCCTTTTCCTGGCTTCTGATTTCTGACTTCTGATTTCTGACTTCTGACCTCTGACCGCTGAGACGGCGGCACCGGGCCCAGAGTCGGCATGGCCATGTCCTCTGGCTGGATTTCCTGGTGCGGGCGGACCTGCTGCAGCCCACCGACAAGGACTCGGTCGTTGGCGTCCAGGCCCCTGGACACCACGCGCAGGCCGTCCTCCTGCAGCGCTCCGGTCGTGATCCGGCGATACTGCACTTTGTTGTTGGCATCGACCACATAGACGAACTTCAAATCCTGGTCCGAGCCGATGGCGCGGTCGATGACCAGCAGCCGCTGACGCGGCTGGCCGATCGGCAACCGGACGCGGACGAACATCCCTGGCGACAGCAGCCGGGTGCCGCCCTTCGGTTGCGGGTTCGGGAAGATGCCGCGCACGGCGATGCTGCCCGTGGCGGGGTTGACCTGGTTGTTGACGAAGTTGATGGTGCCCTTGTGCGGGAAGCCGTCCTCCCCCGGCAAGCCCATCAGCAGGGGGACCGCTCCGTCCTTGCCGGGCTTGATGTCGCCGGCGTTCACGGCCCTGCGGATGCGCAGCAGCGTTGGCTCGTCCATGTCGAAGTAGACGTACATCGGGTCGAGGGACACGACCGTGGTCAACAGCGTCTGGTCCTGGTTGACCAGGTTGCCGACGGTCAGGTAGTAGCGGCTGATCCTGCCATTGATGGGCGACCGCACCTTGGTGAAACCCAGGTTGAGCTTGTAGACCTCCAGGGTGGACTTGACGGCCTTGATGCGGGCAGCCGCCTCGTCCACGGACGCCTTGTCCTGGTCGATCTCCTTCTGGGTGACGACGCGGCTGGCCAGCAGGGGCAGGTCGCGCTCATAATTCGCCTGGGCGAGTTTGAACTGGGCCTCGGCGAGTGCGACCTGGCTTTGGGCCTGGTTGAGTTGCGCCACGTAGGGGCGGGGGTCGATCTCGAAGAGCAGCGCGTCCTCCTTCACGTCCGAGCCTTCCTTGAAGTAGATCTTCACCAGATAGCCGGTGACCCGAGGCCGAATGTCCACCGCCTCGACGGCGTCGGTGCGGCCGGTGAAGTCCACGTAGTCGGTGACCTCCCGCTGGACCGGCTTGCTGACCGGCAACGCGGGCGGCTCGGCCGGGGCCACCTGGGAGGGTGGGCGTTGACAACCGCTGCCCGTCACCAGCCCGAAGACGATAACCAGCAGAACCAGGCACTTGCGCACCACGGGCAACCTCCTGGGGCGAACGGGAACGCGGGCGCGGCACCATTCAACCAGCGACGGTGCAAACACCCGGCTACGGTTGTTCTCACCAGGGGCATTGTAGAGAAACAACCGCATCGGGTTCCGGAAAGGTGCGCAGCAGGTGTCGAACGCTGGATTTTCCGCAGCAAGGCGAGCCGGGAGGAAAGTTCATGGGGATGAGAGGACCTGTCCGCGCACTGGAGCGGTTCACGCACGGTTTGCGCACAAGTGACGGCGGGCACGGGCTGACCTCCAGCGGCCTGCGCTGCCACAGCAAGGGGGCCAAGGGGGCCAAGGGGGCCAACTTTTTCACACGTCGAGATTCGAGCCTGGGAGTGGCTCGCGCAGTTTGCAGGACGGTTCGGGAGCACTGGCCTACCGTTCGTGGTCCACACCACTGCAAATCGCGCTTATGGGCTGTTGCAACTTAACTGTGATGTGGGGCAGGTTTTCCAGCCTACCCCACACTTCAGCGGCAACAGATCGCTAGCGCCCGGTTCGATCCGCGATGAACACGTCCCGTCGCGGGAACTGCTTGAAGAGGGCTTCCGGCTTGCCGAAGTTGGTGACCAGCACGTCGAGCGGGTTGCCGGCCAGCCACTCCGTCAGGTCGATGTCCTCGTAGACCCCGGAGTTGAACCCGATGAGAACGCGGCACGACTTGTTGCCAACGTTCTCCACCGAGTGCCCGTACCCCTGCGGGATATAGCCGACATCGCCCTGCTCCAGTGTCTCGATCCGGTAGCGCCCGTTCGCGCCAAACAACGTCACGCTCACCCTGCCCTCCAGGACGTACTGCCATTCGTCGGCCGTCGGGTGCCAGTGCAGCTCGCGCATGTCCCCCGGCCCGAGCGTCATGGACACCCCGGCAATCCCCTTGGAGATCGGCAGTTGCCTGACGCTGGCCTCCTTCGCCGAACTCCTGCCATCAACCCGCCCCTTCGACTTCTCCAGGGCGAACTTGAAGGTCGGCAGTTCCTTGCCGGAGAGCAGGGGGTCGGGGACGTTGTTCATGAAGCTGGGGTCGCCAGCCGCGGCGGGCGCGGCGGCGGCAGTCGCGGCCGCGACTGCCGCGGCCCCGGCCAGAAACTCTCGGCGCTGCAATTGCGACATGGAATCTCTCCTGGTTCGAGTGTGGGCTGGCAACGCCAGACCCAGATTCGGTTGAGTATCTCAGGGCAACACACTATTACGGCTGCCGCATGAAGGCTACGAGATCCCGTTTCTCCTGGGCGTCGAGTCGGAGTTCGAGGATGAGGTTGAAGAATTTTTGGTGTCAGTTTGCACGGGTCGTTCCTTACAGGGGCGCCAGGGTATCCGAGGCTTCGGGATCTCGGTGAACCACCAACGCAAGAGCCGTGCCGCGTGGACGGGAGTCCCTTGGAGGACTCGGGATACTCGCCGAAACGGTGACAACACTTGTCCGCCAGGAGTGGGCAACAGTCTGATCGGAAACCGCGGCCGGGCGAAAAGCGGAAGAAAACTGGTCAGGCCGGCAAGAATCCTGCCACCGCCCAAACACGGAGACAGTCGGCCACGCGGCGTTCTCAGCGGACCTTGATGCACTCAAGGCGTGCAGATTGCACGCCTTGACGGACTTTCACGGTTTGGCACGATCTCTGCGTTAAAGAAAGCTGAAGGACTGTTACCGTCCTGCAAGGACATCAAAGAAGCCTTCGCCAGAGACAGAGGAGAGCGACCATGAACACCAAGCAGCTCGGCAATTCGGACCTGCGCATCACCCCCGTCGGCTTCGGAGCGTGGGCGATCGGGGGGTCGGGTTGGGAATTCGCCTGGGGAGACCAGGACGACAGCGATTCCATCGCTGCCATCTGGGAGGCCCTGGACGCCGGCGTCAACTGGATTGACACCGCGGCCGTCTACGGGCTCGGACACTCGGAGGAGGTCGTCGCCCGCGCCCTCGAAGGGGTCACCAACCGGCCGTATGTTTTCACCAAGTGCAGCATGGTCTGGGATGAACGCCGGCAGATCGGCCACAGCCTCAAGGCCGACTCGATCCGCCGCGAATGCGAGGCCAGCCTGCGCCGGCTGCGGGTGGACGCCATCGACCTGTACCAAATTCACTGGCCCGACCCAGACACGGACATCGAGGAGGGCTGGACGACCCTGGCCGCGTTGCAGCAGGGGGGCAAGGTCCGCCACATTGGCGTGTCCAACTTCAATGTGGAGCAGATGCAGCGGGCCCAGGCCATCGCCCCGATCACCTCGCTCCAGCCGCGCTACTCGCTGATCCATCGTGAGATCGAGGGGGAAAGCCTGCCGTTCGCCGCCCGGGAGAACATCGGCGTGATCGCCTATTCGCCGATGGCTTCCGGACTGTTAACGGGCGCGATGACTCCGGAGCGGATCGCGGCTCTGCCTGCCGACGACTGGCGGAAGCAGCACCCCGACTTCCAGGAACCGCAGCTATCCCGCAACCTGAGACTGGTGAGGCTGCTGCGTGCCATCGGCAAGCGTCACAGCCGCACGCCGGCCGAGGTGGCTGTCGCCTGGGTGCTGCACAACCCGGCCGTCACCGGCGCCATCGTGGGTGCGCGACGACCCGGCCAGATGCGGGGCGTGATCGGGGCGGCCGAGTTTCGCCTCAGCCCGCACGAACTCGCTGAAATCGAGGCATTCTTCGCCCAGGCGGCCGCTTGACGCGCTGAACGCAGCTGTTCGTCCCATTGTCTCTGCCGACCGAAGGTCTCCCGCAAGCGCCCTGGTCAAGTGGGGTTCGTGGAGACCTTCGGTCGAGGCCGGTGGCATGGTCTCCGGACCAGAGCGGTTCGCAGTTGGGTGTAGCGGAAGTCGCCAGACTTCCGTCCGGTGCTGCTCGGAAGTCTGGCGACTTCCGCTACACCCATTCGCAATCTGCAATAGAGCGGTTCACACTTGGTTTGGCGCAGCCTGTGGGACGGCTCTCCAGAGCCGTCCTTGTCTCGGAGACGGCTCTGGAGAGCCGTCCTACGGGGCGTAATCCACGCGGCTGTGAACCGCTCTAAAGGTCTTATCAACAAGTGGGCGCGTACAATGAGAGCACGCACTCCCAGCACCTTCCTTGGGACCCCGACGTTGTTGGTTGGGGCGTGGTCTCCGGGCCACGCGCCAGCGGCCGACCGAAGGCCTCCTTGCTGAGTCCTGACCTCTGAGTCCTGACCTCTGAGTCCTGACCTCTGATTTCTCAAGGAGAGCGATCCGATGAAAGAAACCATCGGCTTCATTGGCCTGGGCAACATGGGCCTGGCCATGGCGGTGAACCTGCTCAAGGCCGGCTATGGCCTGCGCGTCTACAATCGCACTGCCGAGAAGGCCCGACCCCTGCTGGAGCAGGGAGCCACTCTCGCGCAGCCCGGCGGAGGCGGCCAGGCCTGGCGGCGTCGTGGTGACCATGGTGTCTGACGACCGGGCGCTGGAGGACGTGACCCTGAGCCCGGATGGCCTGCTGGCCCGCCTGGGTGACGGTGTGCATCTGTCGATGAGCACGATCGCGCCGAGCACGGCCCGCCGGCTGGCGGATCGCCACCGGGAGCGCGGCGCCCACTATGTCGCCTCGCCGGTCTTCGGCAAGCCCGAGGTTGCCGCCGCGGCGCGGCTGTGGATCGCGACCTCGGGCGCGGCCACGGCACGGGCACGAGTGCGGCCGCTCCAGGAGGCGCTGAGCCAGCGGGTCGTTGACTTCGGCGAGGAACCCGGGGCCGCCAACGTCATCAAGCTCTGCGGCAACTTCCTGTTCGGGGCCGCCATCGAGGCGATGGCCGAGGCCTTCACGCTGGCCCAGAAACACGGCGTGCCGCGACGGCAGACTTACGAGTTTTTCACCCAGACCCTCTTCGATTGCTTCGTGTACCGCGGCTACGGCGAACTGGTCGCTTCGGAGCACTATCAACCGGTGGGGGCGCGGCCGTCGCTGATCCGCAAGGACTACGGGCTGATTCTGGCGGCGGCGGCCGAGGGGTTGGTGCCGATGCCGTTGGCCGGTTTGATCCACGAGCGTCTGACGGCGACGGTGGCCAAGGGCCGCGAGGACGCCGATTGGGCTGGCTTTGCCCGCGAGGTCTCGGAAAGCGCGGGGTTCCGATAGAAAGGACAACCATTCCGTGCGCATGGGAGGTGCCTTGCCGATGAAGATCGGACTTTTCGTTCCCTGTTACATCGACGCTTTTTTCCCGGAAGTGGGCATCGCCACCCTGGAGCTTCTTGAGAGGCTCGGCTGCACGGTCGAGTATCCGCTCGAGCAGACCTGCTGCGGCCAGCCGATGGCCAACAGCGGCTGCCAGGAAGATGCCGCGGCCACCGAGGCCCTCTTCGTCCACTGTTTCAAGGAGTTCGACACGGTCGTCGGGCCGTCCGGGAGCTGCGTCCATCACGTCCGCTTCCATCTCGACGCGATCGAGCAGACTCTGGAGGCCAGGAAGGTCCGGGCGGGAACTCGTGAGCTGGTCGAATTCTTGCACGACGACCTGAAGGTTCCGGCCTTTCCCTGGGCAGCATTTCCGCACAAGGTGGGTCTCCACGACAGCTGCTCCGCCATCCGCGGCCTCGGCCACGCCCGGCCGTCGGAGCGCGTGAACGAGCCCGACTTCTCGAAGACCCGAAACTTGCTCGGGAAGGTCGCCGGGCTCGAACTGGTCGAGATCGACCGGCCCGATGAGTGCTGTGGTTTCGGCGGCAGCTTCTGCGTGACCGACGAGGCGGTCTCGGCCAAGATGGGCTATGACCGTGTTCATGACTTCCACCGCCACGGGGTCGAGTACATCGCCTCCGCCGACATGTCCTGTTTGTTGCACATGAAAGGCGTCATCGACCGCCTGAAGCTGCCGCTGAAGGTCATCCACATCGCACAAATACTCAACGGAGGTCCGTCATGAGCCGTCCCGTCAATCCGGAAGGGCTGGCCGCGCGGTTCATCTCCCTGGAGGTGCATGAGTCCACCCACGACCGTCTCGTCTGGGGGATGCGCCAGAACCGTGATCAGGCCGTCGCGGGCGTACCGGAGTGGGAGAAACTGCGCGCGCTGGCCTCACAGATCAAGGAGCACACGCTCACGCACCTGGATCAGTACCTCGAACAGTTCGAGGCCAACGCGACGAAGCTCGGCACGCATGTCCACTGGGCCCGCGACGCCGACGAGCACAACGCGGTGGTCCACGACATCCTGAACGCGCACCGGGTCAAGTCGCTCATCAAGAGCAAGTCGATGCTCCAGGAAGAGTGCGGCATGACGCCCTACCTGCAACAGCGCGGCATTGAGGTGACCGAGTCGGACCTCGGCGAGCGCATTCAGCAGCTATCCAACGAGCCGCCGAGCCATATTGTGGTGCCGGCCATCCACAAACTGCGAACCGACGTGGCGGCCCTGTTTGCCAGGGACATCGGCACAGATCCGAAGGACTCTGACCCGCACGACCTGGCCGAGGCGATGCGCCAGAACGCCCGGCCGCGCTTTCTGAGGGCCGACGCCGGCATGACCGGCGCCAACTTCGCGGTGGCCGAGACCGGTGGGTTCGTCGTCTGCACCAACGAAGGCAACGCCGACATCGGCGCCAGCGTGCCGCCACTCCATATCGCCAGCATCGGCATCGAGAAGCTGATCCCGCGCCGGCGACCTCGGAGTCTTCATCCGTATGCTCTCGCGCAGCGCCCTGGGCTCACCGATCACGCAGTACACGTCCCACTTTCACGGCCCGCGGCGCGGCGGCGAACTGCATGTCGTGCTCGTGGACAACACGCGGAGCGACCGGCTCGGCTCACCGGATTTCTGGCACGCCCTGAAGTGCATCCGCTGTGGGGCGTGCATGAACACCTGCCCGGTCTACCGCCGCGGCGGCGGGTTGAGCTACGGAGCGACTTATGCCGGCCCGATCGGTGTCATCCTCGACCCCGGCTTCGACCTGAGCAAGTACCGTGAGTTGCCCTTCCACTCGTCGTTGTGCGGGTCGTGTACGGAGGTGTGCCCGGTCAAGATCGACATCTCCGACCAGATCTACAAGTGGCGCCGTGTGGTTGCCACCAGGGGGCTGCTGTCGCTCACCAAGAAGGTCGGCATGAGCGCACTCGGAGCGACCCTCGCCCACCCGATGCTGTACCACGCCGCCGAGTCCGTGGGGGATTCGGCATTGACGCACCTGCCACGGTTCCTGCTCTACAACCCGCTCAACCCCTGGGGCAAGCACCGCGAGCTGCCGGCCGTCCCGAAGCAGACGTTCCGCCAGTGGTTTCTTGAGAACCGGAGGAAGACATGAGTCCGCGTGACGCGATCCTGGCGGCCGTTCGGAGGAACCTGCCCCGGCCCGCCGTGCCCCTGCCCGAGGTTCCCGGGACCGACCGGAAGGGAATCAAGACCGGGTTCGGCTACAAGGAGCACTTCTCCAGGCTGCCAGAGGTCTCGGGTTTCCCGGACGAGGGCGAACCCATCCTCCCGTACTTCCGGAGGCAGTTGGAGGCGATGGGCGGGAGGAGCTTCGAGGTGGCCGACGCCGCGGCTGCCCGAGCGAAGGTGGCGCAATTGTTCCCCACGGCCAGGGTGGTCTGCTCGGCCGTGCCGGAAGTGCCGGGCACCCGACGGGTCCAGGATGTCCGCGACCCCCATGAGTTGAACGATGTCGATGTCGGGGTGGTCCGCAGTCCGCTCGGAGTGGCGGAGGCGGGGGCCGTCTGGCTCTCCCAGGCGGAGCTGGTCGTGAACGCCCTGGGGGTGCTGTCGCAACACCTGATCGTGCTGCTCGACCCCGCGGCCATCGTGGACACGCTGCACGACGCCTATGAGCGGCTGAACCTTACCACCAGCCCCTATGGCGTCTTCCTGGCGGGACCGTCGGCCACGGGCGACATTGAGGGCGTGATTATCCACGGGGCGCAGGGCGCACGGAGCCTGACTGTCCTGCTCCTCGCGCCAGCCGGCGGTTGAGGGAACGCGACCGATCAGCTCTGAGGAGAAACCAACTGGCAACCCAATTCCCTGGAAAAGAGACAAGTCATGTCCCGGACTGTGGCCGAATACCTGGTGGACACATTGGCCGAGGCAGGCGTTCAGCGCATTAGCGGCATCGTTGGCGACAGCCTGAATCCGGTGACCGACGCCGTTCGCCGGAGTAACAAGATCCGTTGGGTGGATGTCCGCCACGAAGAAACCGCGGCGTTCGCGGCCGGGGCGGAGGCCCAGCTCACCGGCCAGCTGGCGGTTTGCGCGGGCAGCTGCGGCCCGGGTAACCTGCATCTGATCAACGGGCTGTTCGACGCTCACCGGAGCATGGCTCCCGTGCTGGCCATCGCCGCCCACATCCCCAGCTCCGAGATCGGCACCAGCTATTTCCAGGAGACCCACCCCGACCAGCTGTTCCGCGAGTGCAGCCATTACTGCGAACTCATCTCCAATCCCCGCCAGCTGCCGCGGGTGCTGCAATCCGCCATGCAGCACGCGGTGAGCAAGCGGGGCGTCTCCGTCCTCGTGTTGTCGGGCGATGTCGCGGCCATGCCGGCGCCTACGGAGACGTTCACGCGCAGGCTCGTGACCGCGCAGCCGCTGGTCCGGCCCGCCGACGCCGACCTGGCCCGCCTGGCCGACCTGTTGAACAAGGCGCGGCGGGTGACGCTCTTCGGCGGCATCGGCTGTGCCGGCGCGCACGACGAGGTCGTGGCCCTGGCCGGGAAACTCCGGGCGCCGGTCGGGTACAGTTTTCGCGGCAAAGAATGGCTGGAACACGACAACCCTTACGCCGTGGGCATGACCGGGCTGCTGGGCTGGGGAGCCGCGTACCAGGCAATGCACGAGTGCGATGTCCTGCTGCTGCTGGGCACGGATTTCCCCTACGAGACCTTCATGCCGACCACCCCTCAGATTGTCCAGGTGGACCTCCGCGCCGAGCGTCTGGGCCGGCGGTCCAAACTCGATCTGGGCCTGTGCGGCGACATCAAGGCCACCCTCCAGGCCCTGTTGCCGCTGGTGCAGCCGAAGGCCGACCGGGCGTTCCTTGACCACCTCCTCGAGCAGCACACGGCCGCGCGGCGGAAACTCCGGGTCTACGTGGATCACGTCGGCAAGCGACGGCCGATCCACCCCGAGTACGTCGCCGCGACCCTGAACGAGTTGGCCGGCCCGGGTGCGGTGTTCACCGTGGACACCGGGATGTGCGCCGTCTGGGGCGCCCGCTACGTCGGCGCCGCGGCGGGCCGGCGGTTTCTGGGCTCGTTCAACCACGGCTCGATGGCCAACGCCCTGCCGCAGGCGATCGGCGCCCAGCTGGCCTATCCTGACCGGCAGGTGATCTCCTTCTCCGGCGACGGCGGCCTGTCCATGATGCTGGGCGAACTGCTGACGGTCGCTCAGTACCAGTTGCCGATCAAGATCGTCCTGTTCGACAATCACCGCCTGGGCATGGTGCAACTGGAACAGGAGGCCGCGGGCCTGCCCCATTACGGCGTGGAGCTGAAGAACCCCAACTTTGCGCTACTCGCCCAGGCCGCCGGCCTGACGGGCCTGCGGGTCGAGGACCCGGCCGAGGTCCGCCCGGCGCTGGAGCAGGCACTGGCGTCCAGCGGGCCGGTCCTGGTGGACATCGTGACCGACCCGAACGTCCTGTCCCTGCCGCCAAAGGCGACGGTCCAGCAGGCCGCCGGCTTCGCCATGTCCATGACCAGGATGGCGTTCGCGGGTGAACTGGACGACGTGCTCGACACGGTCATGGCCAACTGGCGGGACATGATCTGAGGCTCGCCTGCTTCGGAAGATAATGGAGAATACGCGATGACTGATGGATTGTTGTGGCACCGTATCCAGTTCGCCTTTACGGTCACCTACCACTACCTGTTTCCGCAGTTGACGATGGGCCTGGCCCTGCTCATCGTGATCTTCAAGGTCGTGGCTCTCCGCAGAGCGGATGAGCGCTATAACGAGGTGGCTCGTTTCTGGGCGCGCATCTTCGGTCTCAACTTCGTTATGGGCGTGGTGACGGGCATCCCACTGGAGTTTCAGTTCGGCACCAACTGGGCCCGGTTTTCCAATTACGCGGGAGAAATTATCGGTCAGACGCTGGCGATGGAGGGAGTATTTGCCTTCATTCTGGAGTCCGCCTTCCTGGGCCTGTTTCTCTACGGCGAAAAACGGCTGGGGCCGCGGGGCCATCTGGCGGCGGCCCTGGCCCTGTGCCTGGGCTCCTGGCTGTCGGGCTACTTCATCATCGCCACCAATGCGTTCATGCAGCACCCGGTCGGCTACCGGATTGGCCAGGATGAGGCCCTGCACTTGCAGGATTTCTGGGAGTTCGTGTTCAATCCCTGGGCGATCTGGCAATACGCGCACAACATGGCCGCCTCCGTCATCACGGCATCCTTCGTTGTCTCGGCGATAGGGGCCTACTGGTCGCTGATGGGAAAACATCTGGAGCATGCGCTGATTTGCCTGCGCGTGGGTGTGATTGCCGGCCTGCTGGCCTGTGTCGTGGTAGCTTTTCCGACGGGAGACAGTCAGGGCAAATTGGTTGCACGGCATCAACCGGTGACCCTGGCGGCCATGGAGGGGCTGTTCAAGAGTGGCCCGGACGCAGAGTTGGCGATCATCGGTCAGCCGAACGTCAAGGCGCGCCAACTGGAAAACCCCGTCGTGGTGCCCGGCGTTCTCAGTTTTCTGTGTTACGGAAGCTTCGGCAGTACCGTCAAGGGACTGAATGATTTTCCCGAGAACGAGTGGCCGGACAATGTGGAACTGCTGTATTACACCTACCACATCATGGTCGGGCTGGGGACGATCTTCACCCTCGTGATGGCGGTCGCGGCCTTCTTGCTCTGGCGTAACCGGTTGCAGCAGTCTCGGCAAGTGCTCTGGGTGTTGATGCTCTCGATTCCCTTTCCTTACATCGCCACGACGGCCGGCTGGTGGACGGCCGAGCTGGGCCGGCAACCCTGGGTGGTGCATGGCCTGCTGCGCACCGCCGACGCCGGTTCCACCCAGGTCAACACCGGCGATGTGGTCTTCACCACGTTGGGCTTTGCCGGCCTGTACCTGGTGCTGGGCATGCTCTTCGTTGTCCAGGTTCTGAAACAAATCGCTCGGGGCCCCGTGACCGCTCTCTAGGAGATGCGATGGAAACGGTCTGGTTCGCCGGTGTGTCCGCGATGCTCGCGGTCTATGTGATCCTGGACGGGTTCGATTTCGGCGCCGGCATCCTGCACCGTTTCGTCGCCAGGACGGACGAGGAGCGGCGGACGGTGTTGGCGGCCATCGGGCCGGTCTGGGACGGCAACGAGGTCTGGCTGGTGGCGGCAGCCGGTGTGTTATTCCTGGCGTTTCCCAGAGTGTATTCCGCCGCCTTCAGCGGTTTTTACCTGGCCTTGATGATCGTGCTCTGGTTGTTGATCCTGCGGGGGGTCGCCATCGAATCGCGCTCCCAGCAGGAGAACCCGTTATGGCGCGAGTTCTGGGACACGACCTTCTCGTTCGCCTCGGCGCTGTTGGCCGTGGTGCTGGGCACGTCCCTGGGCAATGTGGTCCGCGGTGTGCCGCTGGACGGCACCGGTGGCTTTGCCATGTCTCTGTTTACGGATTTTCAGCCGGGGGCGCAGCCAGGAATCTTCGATTGGTACACCATGCTGGTGGGGGTCTTCACGCTATGTGTCCTGGGCGGCCACGGTGCCCTTTACCTTGTCTGGAAGACAACCGGTCCCGTGCGGGAGCGCAGCCGCGACTGGGCCCGAAAGGCGTGGCTGGCTGTGCTGCCGCTGTGGGCACTGGCGACCCTGGCCACTGTCTGGATTCAGCCGGAGGTCTTCACGAACCTCCTCGCTCGTCCCTGGGCGCTAGGCTTTGTTCTCCTGATGCTGGGCGGGCTGTTCGGGGTCTTTCGGTTCTTGAAACGCGAGCAAGAACTGGCCGCCTTCCTGTCGTCAAGTGCGTTCCTGTTGGGTCTCATGGCGGCCATGATGGTGGGCAATTATCCGCACTGGTTGCGCTCTACCCTGGATCCAGCTTATAGTCTGACGGCCACGAACGCCGCCGCGGAAAGTTACGCTTTGCTGGTGGGGCTCGTCTGGTGGGTGATCGGCATGATCCTGGCAGGAGGATACTTTGTTTACGTATTCCGGTCTTTTCGCGGCAAGGTCGATGCCCGCGCCACGGAGCATTATCACTGACGATCAATGTTGGTTGGTGTCACCCCGTCCCGCCTAGTTTCGTGGGAACGGCAATGCTCCGTCGGCGTGATCCGCAGGGACCCATGATTTCCGCGACTATTTGATTGGAGTGGCAGATGTCGAACGATCTCAAATTACCGGCGGCAGTCGAGCAGCCGCGCCTCGGCACAGCGAGCACGCTGGCAAGATTCGCCGTGATCGGTGTCGCTCTCACGGCGGTCGCAGGAACCTTCGCCTATTTCGGTGGGTGGTTCACCCCGAATGATCTGACGCCCGCGCGGCTCACCGACGCTTTCGAGCAAGTCGATGGCGTCCACCCCGGCTTCCGGCGCAACCATGCCCGGGGGGTGGGCGTTTCCGGGTTCTTCGAGAGTAATGGGAACGGCGTCCGTCTCTCGCGGGCGGCCGTCTTTCAACCGGGGACCGTGCCCGTGATCGGCCGCTTCTCCCTGGGTGGAGGGAATCCGTATGCCGCCGACAAACCGGACAGGGTGCGCGGCCTCGGGCTTCAGTTTTCGCCGCCTCACGGCGAGCTGTGGCGAACCGCAATGATTAACCTTCCTGTCTTTCCGGTTCGCACGCCCAAGGCGTTTTACGAACTGCTGCTCGCCTCGAAGCCGGACCCCAGTACCGGCGAGCCGGATCCAACCAAAATGAAGGCGTTGTTCGCACGCCATCCCGAAACCGTGCAGGCGCTGACGATCATCAAAAAACAGCCAGTTTCCTTGGGATTTGGCAACAGCACCTTCCACAGTCTGAATGCGTTTCGCTTCATCAATGCGGCAGGCGATTCCATCCCGGTGCGCTGGTTCCTGACGCCGCAGCAACCGTTCGAGGCGGCAAACACTGCTTCGGCGTCCCGGGACAAGAAATATCTCTTTGACGCCTTGATCGCACAGATCCACCATCAGCCGTTGCGCTGGCGTCTCATCATCATCGTTGGACAACCGGGCGACCCCACGAACGACGCCACCATCGCCTGGCCAGCCGGGCGGGAACAGGTGCATGTGGGAACCCTGACGCTAAACCAAGTGGAGAGTGACGAGACCAGTGCTGCGACGGATATTAACTTCGACCCACTGGTGTTACCCGCGGGCATCGCGCCCTCGGATGATCCCTTGCTCAGCGCCCGCTCGGCGGTGTACTCACAGTCGTTTACCAGACGCGCCGGCGAAACGAGGCAGCCGAGCGCGATCACGCCAGCCGACGTGCGGAAAGGAGAATGAGGATGTCAACTCAACGTCGCCAATTTACCGCCTTCTCGCGGCTGCTGCACTGGACGATGGCCGCGCTGGTGTTAACCATGCTGTGCATCGGCGTTACCATGGTCGTCTCGTTGGCCGATTACCATGTGCTCGTGTCGATCCATCGCCCACTGGGGATCGCGATTTTGATCCTGGTTGTCGTTCGCTTCGTCAACCGGCTCTTGAGTCCGCCGCCACCGTTCCCGGCCACAATGTCACGTGCGGAGCGTCTGGCGGCAACGGCGTCGGAACTGACGATGTATGGTTTGATGTTCATTCTCCCGCTGGTCGGTTGGGGCATGCTGTCGGCGGCGGGCTATCCGATTGTCCTTTTTGGGTCCGTGCAGCTGCCGTTTATCCTGCCGCACGACCTCATGCTGTATGCGGTGTTGCGACAGGCGCACACCGTCCTCGCGTACGTCTTTTTCCTGACGATCCTTGCTCACTTCGGGGCGATTTTGTTTCACACGCTGATTGTGCGAGACGGCATCCTGATTCGGATGGCGCCGTGGAACATTCGGTCACAGGAGGCCGCAGCCACGGAGCAAACCGGGCCGTGTGGCACACGACAATCTCAGTCGGTTGTGGTTGACTCCGAATAAACTGACCCGCGCGGAGTGCAAGGTACTCGCTGCGGTTCACACCTGAGAGGGATCACATGACGGCAGACCCACGCGATCAGAATCCGATTGGCACGGTCCACGGCTGTCCGGCCGGGGCGGACCACGACCGCGAAGTCCCCGAAATCGACCTGCTCAGCCCGCTGACGATCCGCGGTGTCACCTTGAGCAATCGGATCGTGATGTCACCGATGTGTCAGTACAGCGCCGACGACGGACTGGCTAACGACTGGCACCTTGTCCACCTTGGCAGCCGAGCCGCCGGGGGAGTTGGGCTCGTCATGGTGGAGGCGACCGCCGTTACTGCCGAGGGTCGGATTACCCCCAGGGACATGGGCATCTGGGGCGAGCAACACGTCGAACCCCTGGCGCGGATCGCCCGCTTCGTCCACTCCCAGGGGGCCATCGCCGGCATTCAGCTGGCCCACGCGGGCCGCAAGGCGAGCTGCGAACCACCCTGGTTGGGCGGGGCACGCCTGAAGACACCCGCGGCCGGCGGCTGGACCGTGGTGGGCCCCAGTCCGATCCCGTTCAACGATGGCGATCCGCCGCCGGTCGAACTGGACGAAGCCGGGATCAGCGGCGTGGTCAGCGCCTTCGAGAACGCCGTCCGCCGCGCGTTGACCGCGGGCTTCCAGCTCATTGAGGTACACGCCGCCCACGGCTACTTGCTGCACGAGTTTTTGTCCCCGTTGAGCAACCGGCGCACGGATCAATACGGCGGCAGTCTGGACAACCGTATGCGGCTCACACTTCGAGTCTGTGAGCGGGTCCGAGCACTGGTCCCCGCCGAGTTGCCGGTTTTTGTGCGGATTTCAGCTACCGACTGGGTTGAGGGAGGCTGGGATGCCGAGCAGTCCGTGATTCTGGCCCAACGTCTCAAGGATGTGCGAATCGACCTGATCGATGTCTCCTCTGGCGCGCTGACGCCGAAGGCGCGCATTCCCGTCGGCAAGGGCTATCAGGTGCCGTTCGCGCGGCGCATCCGCGACGAGGCCAGGATCATGACGGGGGCTGTCGGGCTAATCACCGAAGCCGGGTACGCCAACGAAATCATCACCGGCGGCGATGCCGATCTGGTATTCATCGCCCGCGAACTGTTGCGTGAGCCGTACTGGGCGATCAAAGCCCAGTCCGAGTTGGGCAAAGAGCCCTCGTGGCCGGTCCAGTACGGATACGCCGTCAAGCGACGAGCAAGGTAACACGAAAGGATTGGCGATGACTGCCACCCGAGCTGAGCACGACAGCCTCGGCCCGGTTAATGTCCCGGCCGACAAGCTCTGGGGGGCGCAGACGCAGCGGTCCCTGGAGCATTTCAGCATCGGCGATGATCTCATCCCCCGGGAGATGATCCCCGCCTATGCGCTTGTCAAGAAAGCCGCCGCGCTGGTCAACCACAAGGCCGGCCGGCTCGGCGACCCCCAGAAGAACCTGATTGTAACTGAACGGTCCATTGTTGAACGGAGTCCACTAACCCTGAGGAGAAGTATTTCATGGCTAACACAACTTCGGTTCGTGGCAAGCGCAGCCCGGAAACCAACACCCCTGAGAAGAAAAAGCCCGCGGCCGATGTCACCACCGTCGGCGGCAAGCGCGGCATCGACCTCCTGCACGATCCCGTGCTCAACAAGGCCACCGCCTACACCGAGGCGGAGCGTCAGGCCTTCGGCCTGGTGGGGCTGGTCCCGGACGCGATCGAGTCGGCGGATCTCCAGCTCCGCCGGGTTCTGCAGCAACTTGGGCACAAGAACACTGACCTGGAACGCTACATTTACCTGGCCAGCCTGCTGGACAATGACGAAACCCTCTTCTACCGCACGGTGATGTCGGACCCGGCGCGGTTCCTGCCCATCGTGTACGACCCGACCATCGGCGAAGCCTGCCTGAAATTCGGCCACATCTACCGCCGGGCGCACGGCCTGTACCTGTCGATCGCGCCAAGGGACACGTCAAGGAGGTGCTGCGCAACTGGCCGGTCAAGGACGTGCGGACCATCTGCGTGACCGACGGCGGCCGCATCCTCGGCCTGGGCGACCTGGGCGCCAACGGCATGGGCATCCCCATCGGCAAACTCCAGCTCTACACGGCCTGCGCCGGCGTGCCGCCGCACGGTCTGCTGCCGATGTACCTCGACGCCGGCACCAATAACCAGACCTATCTCAATGACCCGCTCTACCTCGGACTGCGCCGGCCGCGTCCCACGACCGAGGAACTGTACGCCTTTGTGGACGAGTTCGTCGCGGCGGTGCAGGAGGCGTTCCCGCTCTGTTGCATCCATTTCGAAGACTGGACGGGCAGCGATGCGGTCCACCTGCTGGCGCGCTACCGCGACAAGGTGTGCTGCTACAACGACGACATTCAAGGTACGGGCAGTGTGACGCTCGCCGGGTTGCTCGCCGCCCTCAAGGTCACTGGCGGCAGGGTCCGCGACCAGCGCATCCTCTTCCTCGGTGCCGGTTCCGCCGCCATCGGCCTCGCCGGCCTGATCACCGCCGCCGCGGTGCAGGACGGACTGTCCCTCCGCGAGGCGCAGGCACGCATCTCGATGTTCGATATCAACGGCCTGCTTGAGCCGAGCCGCAAGGACCTGTTCGACTTCCAGAAGCCGTACGCCCACCCGCACGCGCCGACCCGGGATTTCGTCGCCGCCATCGAGTCCATCAAGCCGACGGCAATCATCGGCGTCAGCACGGTGGGCAATACCTTCACCCGGCCGGTCATCGAAGCGATGTCCCGACTCAACGACCGGCCCATCATCTTCGCGCTCTCGAACCCCACCGAGCACGCGGAGTGTACCCCCGAGGCGGCGTACGAGTGGTCCAGGGGCAAGGCGCTGTACGCGGCCGGGGTTCAGTTCCCGCCGGTGTCCTACGGCGGACGGACGTTCCTGCCGGGGCAGGCCAACAATTTCTACATCTTCCCCGCAGTCGGCATGGCCATTTACGCCACGCAGACCAGGCGCGTGACCGACGAAATGTTCATCGCGGCGGCACACGCCCTCGCGGATCAGGTGACGCCCGCGCAGCTGGAGCAAGGACTGCTCTATCCGCCGCCGTCGGACATCCTGGAAACCGAGATCAAGGTGGCCGCTCGCGTGGCCCAGGTGGTGTTCGACAGTAACCTTGCCCGCGTTGCGCGCCCGAAGGACTGCGAGGCGTTCATTCGCAGCCAGGTTTACAAGCCGGAGTACCACAGTCTCCCGTAGTGGGTCGGAGCCCGAGCGGTTGGGTTCGCGGGAAACGTTCATCGACGGGTGGGGGAGGTGGGCATGGCCGTTTTCGAGCGCACGCTGTTGTTGCCCCGACCGGTCGCCACGGTGTTCGCGCTGCTGCTGGACCCGCAGCGCACGCTGGCCCTGGCGCCGCCGGAATTACACCTGCGGTTGGTCGAGGCTCCCGACCGCCTGGCGCTGGGCAGCCGCATCGTCCGCGCCGGCCGCCGCTGGGGCCTGCCGCAGCGCGTCGACAGCGAAATCACCGCCCTGGAGGCGGACGCACTGCTGGTCGAGACGCAGGTGCAGGGGCCGTTCCGTCGCTGGGTTCACGCCAGTCACCTCACCGCGACCGAGGCTGACGGTTGTGCGCTGCGTGAGTGCGTCGAGTTCGAGCCGCCGGGCGGCATGCTCGGGCTGACGGTGACGGAGCGGTTCCTGCTCAAAGACCTGGAATGGCTGTTCGACTTCCGGCACGGAAAACTGCGCGAGTTACTGGACTGACGGGCATGGCGCACACGCTGCCGTTCCTCTCTACAATGGCTGTCGGCCCCGTTCGCCGTGACGACCCCACGGCCGACACCAACTTCGAGAGGATGCGCACATGCGTCGTTCGTTGTTCCCAGGCCTGCTCGGCCTGGTCCTGCTGGCGCTGGTCGGCGGCGTGCCGGCCCAGCAGCCCGACCTGAAACCGCCCGTCGCCAAAAAAGTGCCGCGGGTCTTTGAACTCCACGGCGAAAAGCTCGTCGATAATTACTACTGGATGCGTGACAAGAAGAGCCCCGAGGTCATCAAGTACCTGGAGGCCGAGAACGCCTACACCGCGGCGGTCATGAAGCCGACCGAGAAGCTGCAGGAAAAGCTCTACCGCGAATTCCTCAGCCATATCCAGCAGACCGACCTGAGTGTGCCGGTCTTCGATCACGGCTACTGGTACTACGGTCGCACCGAGGAGGGCAAGCAATACCCCATCTACTGCCGCAAGAAGGGCAGCCTCGACGACAGGGAAGAGGTGTTCCTCGACGTGAACGAGCTGGCGAAGGGCCACAAGTTCTACAACGTGAGCGCCCGCACCATCAGCGACGACGGTCACCTGCTCGCCTACACCGAGGACACCACCGGCTTCCGCAAGTACACCCTGCGCGTCAAGGATCTGCGCACCGGCAAACTGCTCGCCGACCAACTCAGCCCCGTGGATACCGTCGTCTGGGCCGCCGACAGCAAGACGCTGTTCTACGTCAAGGAGGACGACGCCCACCGGCCCTACCGCCTCTATCGCCACACCCTCGGCGAACCGCAGGCGAAGGACACCCTGCTGCACGACGAAAAGGATGATCTTTACAACATCGACGTCAGCCGGTCGCGCGACCGTGCGTACATTTTCCTGGGGATCGCCAGTTCGACGACCACGGAGGTGCGCTACCTCAAGCGCGACCAGCCCGGTGGTGTCCTGAAAACCATCATGCCGCGCGTGGACGACCACCGCTACGACGTGGCGCACCGTGACGGCCTGTTCTACATCCGCACCAACAAGAACGCCAAGAATTTCCGCCTGGTCACCGCGCCCGTGGCGACGCCTGGGCCGAAACACTGGACCGAACTCATTCCGCACCGGCCCGAGGTGCTGCTCGACGACGTCGGCGCCTTCGCCAGCCACCTCATCCTGGCAGAGCGCGCCAACGGCCTGGACCGCCTGGTCGTCTTCATCCCCGAGACGAAGCAGCGCACCGAGATCGCCTTCGACGAGCCGACCTACGCCCTGGCCGGCAGTGCCAATCCGGAGTTCAAGACCACGAAATATCGCTTTACTTACCAGTCCTTCCTGACGCCGAACTCCGTCTACGAATACGACGTGGCCACCGGCAAACGGCGACTGCTCAAGCAGACGAAGGTGCTCGGCGGCTACGACCCCAAGCAGTACCAGGCCGAGCGCATCTGGGCGACGGCGAAGGATGGCGTGAAGGTGCCCGTCAGCATCGTTTACAAGAAGGGCGTCAAACGGGACGGCACGGCACCGCTGCTGCTGTACGGCTACGGGGCCTACGGCGCGACCAATCCGGCGCGGTTCAGCGAAGCGCGGCTGAGCCTGCTGGACCGCGGCGTCGTGTACGCCATCGCCCACATTCGCGGCGGCGGCGAGATGGGCGAACCGTGGCACGACGCCGGCAAGATGCTGCAGAAGAAGAACAGCTTCACCGACTTCATCGCCTGCGTCGATCACCTGATCGCCCAGAAGTACACGAGCCGCAAACGGCTGGCGATCCAGGGCGGCAGCGCCGGCGGTCTGCTCATGGGCGGCGTGCTGACGCTGCGGCCGGACGTGGCCGCGGTCGCCGTGCTGGAGGTGCCGTTCGTCGATGTCATCAACACCATGCTCGACGAGACGCTGCCGTTGACGGTGCCGGAGTTCCTGGAGTGGGGCAACCCGAAAAAACTGGAAGAATATCAGTACATGAAGTCGTACTGTCCCTACACCAACCTGCGCAAGACGGCGTACCCGGCGATGCTGGTGATGACCTCGTTCTACGACAGCCAGGTGATGTACTGGGAGCCGGCCAAGTACGTGGCCAAACTGCGGACGGTCAAGACGGACGACCGGCCGCTGCTGTTCAAGTGCAACATGAGCGCCGGCCACGGCGGCGCCTCGGGGCGCTACGACTACCTGCGCGAACGGGCGTTCGTGTATGCGTTTCTGCTGTGGCAGCTGGGCGTGGAGAAGTGACCTGCAGAGCCCGAGCGCCAGCGAGGATCCCTTGCTGGCGCTCGGGCTCGGATCGAGGAACCCAAGGAGTTGCGTTATGGTGTGCAGAAGCATGGCGGGCCTGCTGGCGCTCGGGCTGCTGGCCGGCCTGGCGGCGCTGGCGACGGGCGAGCAGGGCGGCCAGAAGACGAAGGACGTCTGGACCGACCCGAAGGATCAAACACTGCCCGAGGACTTCAAGGTTCAGGGCGAGTACACGGGCGATGGCGGCGCCCCGGGCTGCCAGGTGATCGCGCTGGGCAACGGCAAGTTCCAGGCCGTCCTCTACCAGGGCGGCCTGCCGGGCGCCGGCTGGAACGGCAAGGATCGCAGCCTGCTGGACGGCGCACTCGCGAACGACAAGGCCGTTTTCACGGCGGCGACCGGCAAGCGGAAATATTTGGCCCAGAAGCCCGACGAATTCTCCGCGACCCAGAAGTTCCCGCCTGTCGGCCAGAAGGACTATCAGGCGACCGTCCGCGGCGACAGCATGACCCTCGAATCGCCGGACGGTCGGCTGATCACGATGAAGAAGGTGACACGCCGCAGCCCGACCCTGGGCAAGCAGGCTCCCGACGGGGCGCTGGTGCTGTTCAATGGCAAGGACACCAAGGAGTTCAACGGCGGCCGGCTCGACGCGAAGACCGGCCTGCTCAACACCGACGGCAAGGACATCACCACCAAGCGCAAGTTCCAGAACTACACCGTCCACCTCGAATTCCTGCTGCCGTTCCGGCCGGACGCGCGCGGCCAGGGCCGCGGCAACAGCGGCTTTTACATGGTCGATCTGTACGAGGTGCAAATTCTCGACTCGTTCGGCCTGGAGGGCCTGAATAACGAGTGCGGCGGCGTCTACACCCGCCTCACCCCGAAGGTGAATGCGTGCCTGCCGCCATTGCAATGGCAGACGTATGACATCGACTTCACCAGCGCCACGGTGGACGACAAGGGCAAGAAGGTCAGGAACGCGCGGATCACGGCGAAGCTGAACGGCATCGTCATCTACGACAACGTGGAGATCCCCGGCACGACCGGCGGCGCCCGTAACGAGCCGGAGGGCACGCCCGGCGTGCTGCGGTTGCAGGGCCACGGCAACCCGCTCCAGTTCCGCAACATGTGGATTTTGGAGAAGAAATAGGCGCCGGATTTGGCGAGCGGCGCGGCGTCAGCCCGCCGTGCTGCGCAGTTCCAAGCAGCGCACAGCACGGCGGGCTGACGCCGCGCCGCTCGCCATTCAATTGAAAAGCCCGCCGCCATCGCGTACTCTTGGGACCAGAAAGCAAGCTCATGGTCCCAGAAGGAGCGCACCCATGCGAAGGTTCGTGATGGCGATTCTGACGGCGGTGCTGGTGGGCGTGTGCGGGCTGCCCGCGGCACAGGCCGGTGACAAACCGGTGCGGGCGTTGTTCGTGCTGGCCGGCAGCGGCGGCCACAACATCGAAGTCAACACTCCCCCATTGTTCAAGATGATTGAGCAGGTCGGCGGCATCAAGGTGACGCTGCTGGCGCCGCCGAAGGGCAAGCCCGGCGACACCGCTCACATCGCCAAACTCGCGGAGCTGAAGCCGGGCGATATCGACGTGCTCGTCTTCTACACGGTGGGCGGCAAACTGGAGCCGGCGGCGGAGCAGGCGCTGCAAAAGTTCGTCGAGGCGGGCGGCGGCCTGGTCGCCATCCACGGCGCCACGGCCAGCTTCGGCGGCAGCAAGACGTGGTTCAATCTCGTCGGCGCCCGCTTCGCCGGCCACGCCCCGGGCACCTACAACCTGGTCATCGACATCACCGACAAGAAGCACCCCATCACCACCGGCGTGGCCGCCTTCCCGGTCAACGACGAGGAGTACACGTACAAGTTCGCCGAGGGCGTCAAGCGTCACGTCATCGCGCGCTTCAAGGAGCGGCCGCCGAAGTCGAAGGAAAAGACCAACAACGACGTGCTCTGGACCATTGAGGTCGGCAAGGGCCGCGTTTTCCACTGCGGCCTGGGCCACGATGTCAAGGCGTGGAGCACGCCGGAGTTTCAGAAGCTGATCCTGCAGGGCATCCACTGGGCGGCCGGCCGGCCGCAGCGCGTGAAGCTGTCGGCGGCCCGCGTGGACGCATACGGCCAACCGCTGCCCACCGGCGCCATCGCCCGCCTGGGTACGGGGCTGTTCCGCCTCCCCGGGCCGGTGCTGTTCCTCGCCCACGCCGGGCCGCAGCTCCTGGTCGCCGCCACCCGCGACGGCGATGTGCGGTTGTGGGACCTGGCCGCGGCGAAGGAGTCGCGCCGCTGGAAACTACCCACGTCGCGCAACCTCTTCGAGCCGGGCGTGGGCAGCCCGTCACTGGCGCTGTCCGGCGACGGCACGACGATGATCTGGCGCGACGAGAAAGGGAATCTGGTCGTCGCCGACGTGGTCAGCGGCAAGGAACTGCGCCGCTGGACGCCCCAGGAACTGGAGGCCAAATTCAAGTCGGATGGCCGGGGCACGCCCACGCTGTCGCTGTCGGGGGACGGCAAACTGCTGGTCCTCGCCGAGCTGAGCAACGCCCGCTTCGGCACCGCCGGGCGGCAGGTGGGCGTCTGGCGGGTTGCCTCCGGCGATTTCGTCGGCGTGATGAAGGTGGATAAGAACCTGTCGCTGACGGCCTGCGACCTGGCCGACGACAACGGCACGCTCGCGACCCTGGAGGGCACCCCCGAGGGCATCAAGGAAAAGAAAGGACCGGACGAGGCGGTGGTGCGGCTGTGGAACGTCGCCACCGGCCAGGAACTCCGCCACTTCGCGGTGGGCAAGGACCGCTCGCGCGGCCTGCGCTTCGCCCCGGGCGGCAAGACCCTGGCCGTGGTGTTCGACAACTCGGTGCGGTTGTTCGATGCCGCGACCGGCAAGGAACAGCGCGTCTTCACCCTGGACGGCGACACGCTGCGCGGCGTGGCGTTCGCGCCGGACGGCACGCGGCTGTTCGGCCACGGCGAGCGGCAGGTGATCGTGTGGGACACGAAGGACGGCAAGGAACAGCGCCGCTTCACGCTGGACGCGCCCACGGAGGACAGGCGCTCCGGCAAGCAGCTGCTGGCGCCTGTGGCGCTGGCACAGGACGGCAAGACGCTGGCCGTGGGCTCAGGGGCCGGCTTCCGCCGCTGGGACGTGGCGAGCGGCAAGGAACTCAAGCAGCCGGACGGGCACCACAATTTCGTCGCCGCGCTGGCCTTCGCGCCGCAGGGCGACCGGGTGTTGTCGGCGACAACGGACTCGCCGGTGCGTCTCTGGGACGCGGCCACGGGGCGGCTGGTGCGGCAGTTCGACTTCCCGGCCGACGAGGGGCCTCAGCAGCGGGGTTTTCTCACGGAACTGACCAGGATGCTTATCAGTCCAGTGCATGTGGCGTTCGCGCCGGACGGCCAGACGGTGGCCGCCCTGAAGCGCGGCCAGGCGCTGCAGCGCTGGGACGCCGGCACTGGCAAACGGCTGCCGGCGTGGGCGAACGCGCCCAGGGGCTAACGGGGTTCGCCTACGCGCCGGACGGCAAGACGGTGGCTCTGATCGGCGTGGACGGCGTGCTGCGACTGGTGCGGGCGGACAGCGGCAAGGCCGTGCAGCAAATGACCTGGATCGCAGGCAAGAAGGACCCGGACGGCGGCGGACGCGTGGAGGAGGTGTTCGGGGCCACGGGCTTCACGGCGGACGGCCGCACGGTGCTGGCGGCCGGCTTCGCGGCCATCAACAACGGACTGGGTTCAGCGATTCAGTTCTTCGAGGTGGCGACGGGCCGGCCGCGGTTTCAGCACGAGTTCAAGATGAGCGCCGGTGGCGGGGGGCTGGACGAACTGGACCAGTTCCGGGCCATTGACGAGGTGATCCTGGCCGCCACGCCGTCGCCGGCGGGCCGCCGGGTGGTGACCGCTGGCTTCCTGAACTTCCGGCTGTGGGAACCGGGAGCCTCGAAGGAGGCCCGGCTGTTCGGCGGCCGGGACGTGCTGCCGTGGACGGTGGCGTTTTCGCCGGACGGCCAGTGGCTGCTGGCGGGACGGAAGAACGGAGCACTGCGCGTCTGGGACGTGCGGACGACCGCGGTGCTGGCCGACCTGCCGCTGCACGACGGGGCGATCACGGCGCTGACCTTTTCGGCGGACGGCAAGCGACTGGCGACCGGCTCCGCGGACACGACGGGGTTGGTCTGGGACTGGGCGTATCTGCGCACGCAGGTGCTGGCGGCCAAGCCCACGACCGCGTCGCCGGCGCAGCTGGAGGCGCTGTGGCAGGGCCTGGCCGGCGAGGACGCCGCCCAGGCGAACCGCGCCCAGGTGACCCTGCGAACGACGCCGGCGAAAACGGTGGCGTTCCTGAAGGCGAAGTTGAAGCCGGTGCCGCCGGTGGACCCGGCCCGGCTGGAGAAGCTGTTGACGGATTTGGACAGCAAGCAATTCGCGGTGCGCCAGCAGGCGACGAAGGAGCTGGAAAAGCTCGGCGACCTGGCGGCGGCGGCGCTCGAGAAGCAGCTGGAGGGGAAGTTGCCGCTGGAAGTGCAGCGGCGTGTCGAGGCGCTGCGCGACAAGTTGCAGGGGCCGCTGGGGCCGGGGCCGGTGCTGCAGGCGCTGCGGGCAGTGGAGGTGCTGGAGCACATCGACACGCCGGAAGCGCGGCAGGTGCTGGCAGCGCTGGCGGCCGGGGCGGCAGGCCATCGGCTGACCGTGGACGCGGCGGCAGCGGTGCGGCGGCTGAAGCAGAAGACGCCGTGAGTAGGGCTTTACGCCGAAGGCGTTGCATCCTGTCACCGGGATCGCTCGCGACGAGAATAAATGGAAAGCGGCTCGTGTGTCTCCCAGGCACTGATACTGTTAAAGGTCAGAAAGCGCGTATTGTACAGAAAAACACCGAAATCTGGAACGGAAAAGAGGACGTTCATGATCCCTAAAATCATGAACGTCCTCTTTTCTGTTGTCTGCGTGGTGGTGGGGGCCACCGCCCTGAATAAGCTCCCCGAGGCGGTCGCAACTCGATTCATGCTTCGTTGAACGCGGAACCTTACTACTAAAAAGGTTACATCGAGCAGCCGTCATCTATCAGGCTCTTCTCGACGGCGGCAAATTCGAGAACCGCGCCGCCCTCGCCCGTCACCTCGGCGTCAGTCGAGCTCGGGTCACACAGGTTCTGAATCGAATCAAGACTGCTCCAGCCGCTGACACCTTTGGGTAGCCGAGATTGTCAATTCGGAGACTCGCTACCAATGCATATCACGCGGAAAAAACCGCCTCTCAAGTAAACTGGACATAGCGATGATGTGTTCCGCTGGACCAAAGGAGGCGCCGAACAACAACTTCGTAGGACGGCTCTCCAGAGCCGTCGGGACGGCTCTGGAGAGCCGTCCTACTCTTGGAAGTTGTTGTTCGGCGCCTCCAAAGGGAATGAAATGGAGGTAACGCCAGTGCAGCCGATTAGCTCAGGTCTGAACCCATTTCTTGTCACAACCGGATTTGGCCAGCCCATCTGCCGCCTTGGCCTCGCGTCCTATGGCCGAACCGCGATCACTGCCGATGACGTGCTCTCGGCGGTCGATCGGGGGGTCAACTTCCTCAACTGGCAGGGGCTACCCGATGGAGCGACCGACGGCGATGCTTTTCCAGCCGCTGTTTCCTCCCTCGGCATCAACCGCCGGTCAGTCATCGTCTGCGCCCAGTTCGGTGCGAGGAACCAAACCGATGCCGCGACGGAACTGCGGTCGGCACTCGCGGCTCTTGGGACCGACTACATCGACGTGCTCACCCTCTACTACATTGAACGGGCTGACGAGTGGGCGGAAATCACCGCGCCCGGCGGTGCGCTCCGCTATCTTCAAGACGCAAAACGGGACGGGATCGTTCGCCGGATCGGGATCACGAGCCACCAGCGCACACTCGCGGCGGAGATAGCCAAGAGCGGGCTCATTGACGCCGTCATGATCCGCTACAACGCGGCCCACCGCGGGGCCGAGCGGGAGGTGTTCCCGGTCGCACAACCTCTCGGGCTACCGGTCATCGCCTACACCGCCCTCCGGTGGGGAGCGCTTCTGCGCCCGACGCCCGACGATCCGCCCGGGTTTTCGTTTCCCCGACCTCCCGCCTGGTACCGTTTTGTCCTCCAGCATCCGGCGGTTACCGTGGCACTGTCTGCGCCGCAAACGCGGGCCGAACTCGACGAAGACCTGAACGTCCTCAAGGCAGCGGGGCCGCTCGGGAGCGAGGAATACGCCGCCCTCGCCAAACATGGTGAGAGGGTGCGGCGGCACGCTGGGGGCTTCCACTGAACAGTGGAGCGAGCGAGAAATGTACAATGCCACTTGACGGTAGCCAAGCCGAATGCTTATGATTGAGTAGGCACTCAATTACGGAGGTGGCATGGCCCGTCCTCTCAGCGACGACAAGCGGACAGCAATCCTGGAAGCGGCAGCGGAAGTCGTCGCCATGCTCGGGGTCGCCGCGCCGACGGCCAAGATCGCCAAGGATGCCGGGGTTGCTGAGGGCACCCTGTTCACCTACTTCGCCACCAAGGATGTCCTGTTGAACCAGTTGTACCTTTGGATCAAGGCAGGCCTGCGGGACGCCATGATGACCGACTACCCAGCCGACAAGAGCGTTCCGCTCCGCTGCCGCCACGTTTGGGAACGCTACGTCGGTTGGGGCTCGGCGCACCCGCTCGAACGCAAGGCGGCCCGCCAACTGGCGGTGTCTGACCGCATTACCGAAGAGAGCCGGAAGGTCGTCGGGGACCTGTTCGGCGCGTTCAACTCCCTGATGCGCGAGTGTGCGGCGGGCGGCTCGTTGAAAGAGCAGCCGACGGCGTTTGTGTCGTCGATCCTGAGTGCGATCGCTGAGACGACGATGGAGTTCATTGCCCGCGAGCCCAAGCGGGCCAAGCAATACACGGCGGCAGGCTTCGAGGCTTTCTGGCACGCCGTTGCCGGCTGATTTGTCTTTTTCCACCACGATGAGCGAGTACTCGCTCATTTCTACCAAGGGAGTAATACGCTATGCAAGAGATCCAAGACACCGAACAGAAGCCTCTGAACACGGGGTTCGGGCCGACAACCACTGCCGCCGAGGTCGCCGCAGGAAGCAACCTCCAGGGCAAGATCGCCGTCGTCACGGGCGGCTCTTCGGGAATCGGGCCTGAGACCGCGAGGGTTCTGGCAGTGGCAGGCGCACGGGTAATCGTCGGAGCCCGCGACACCGAGAAGGCCCGGCGTGCCCTCGCCAGCGTGAAGAATGTTGAAGTGTGGCCGCTGGATCTCGCCGACCCCGATTCCATTGATCGGTTCGCCGGGCGGTTCGCGGAATTGGGCGGTGCGCTGGACATTCTCATCAACAACGCCGGTGTCATGGCCACGCCGCTGACACGAGACAGTCGCGGCTACGAGATCCAGTTCGCGACGAACCACCTTGGGCACTTCCAGCTCACGGCAGGTTTATGGGAGTTCCTTGGTCGGGCCGGGGCCGCGCGAGTCGTTTCCCTATCGTCTGTCGGACATCGCCGCGCCCCGGTTGATCTGGTCGATCCGAACTTCGACAAACGGACCTACGACAAGTGGGCGGCCTACGGGCAATCGAAGTCCGCGAATTCGCTCTTTGCGGTCGAACTCGACCGAAGGGGCCGTGAACATGGAGTCCGCGCCTTCGCGGTTCACCCCGGCGGGATACTTACACACCTTGTTCGCCACATGACCGACGATGAGTTAGCTGCCTACGGAATCGTTCGAGCCGGTGGCGCGCTTCAAACACCCGCGACGGGTTACAAGACCGTCGCGCAAGGCGCGGCGACTTCGGTGTGGTGCGCAGTCAGTCCGACCTTGAACGGTCGAGGCGGCGTTTACTGCGAAGACTGCGACATCGCAGCGGCCGTAGCTGCGGACAGCAAGGAACTTAATGGTGTCCGACCCTGGGCGATCGATAAGAACTTCGCGCAAGCACTTTGGGACCTGAGCGAACGACTGACCGGATTACAGTGGCCAAAATGAATCGAGTTGAGACCAGAAACTCCCCGACCAGGACTCGAACCTGGAACAAACCGGTTAACAGCCGGTTGCTCTACCATTGAGCTATCGGGGATCGACTGCCCTGGTCTACCTTCCTAGAATACCGGTCAGCCGCACCCCTGGCAACACCGCTTCCGGAGAATTTCCATGCGCCTGGCCACCGTTTTCACCCCGCACGGACCCGCGCAGCCGCCTTCATCAAGAACACTTACGTCGATCTGCACGCCACCGACCCCGATCTGCCGCCAACCGTCCGCCTCCTCCTCGAAGGCAACCTCCTCGGCCGCGCCCGGCAGGCCGCCGAGTCGCCGCAGGCCGTCAAGTGCGCTGACGCCACGCTGCTGCCGCCCATCCCCGATCCGCCGAAAATCGTCTGCCTCGGCCTCAACTACCGCGACCACGCCGCCGAGAGCGGCGCTCCCATCCCGCGATCCCGTTCTGTTCAGCAAGTACGCCACCAGTCTCATCGGCCCCGGCGCCAGCATCCGCTTGCCGCGCGTCAGCAACGAGGTCGATTACGAGGCCGAACTCGTCATCGTCGTCGGCAAGCGCGGCCGCCATGTCCGCGCGGCCGACGCCGGCCAGTACGTCGCCGGCTACACCGTCGGCCATGATGTCTCCGCCCGCGACTGGCAGCTCAAGAAGGATGGCAAGCAGTGGATGGTCGGCAAAACCTTCGACACCTTCGCCCCCACCGGCCCGCACCTCGTCACCGCCGACGAGGTGCCCGACCCGCACGCGCTGCCCGTCCGCCTCCGCCTCAACGGCCAGACCATGCAGGACAGCAACACCAGCCAGATGATTTTTGCCGTCCCCTTCGTCATCGCTTACCTTTCGCAGGTCTTCACCCTGGAGCCCGGCGACCTGATCTTCACCGGCACGCCGCCCGGCGTCGGCATGGCCCGCAAACCGCCCGTCTTCCTCAAGGGCGGCGATGTGGTCGAGATCGAAATCGGCGACCTCGGCGTGCTCCGCAACCCCGTCGTCCAGGAGTGAGGTACTTTCCCGGGCGAGCGGCGCGGCGTTAGCCCGCCGGTGCGGGCTCTACCGGCGGCCTGACGCCGCGCCGCTCGTCAAATAAGGAGTAACTGCGTTGAATGCCGACTGGCGCAACCGCTACGATGCGATGGTCCCCGCTGCCGAACAGGCCGGCGCCCACGCCCTCCGTTACTTCGACACCAACCTGCCCGTCGAATGGAAGCACGACCACAGCCCCGTCACCGTCGCCGACCGCGAGGCCGAGGCGCTGCTGCGCAAGACCCTGCTGGAAAAATTCCCGCACGACGGCTTCCTCGGCGAGGAGTTCGGCGACAGCCCCGGCACCTCCAGCTTTCGCTGGATCGTGGACCCCGTGGACGGCACGCGCAACTTCGTCCGCAACATCCCGCTGTGGGGCACCCTCGTTGGCCTGGAGCACCGCGGCGAGGCGGTCGCCGGCGTCGTCGTCATCCCGCCGCTGCACCTGACCTACCGCGGCCTGCGCGGCGACGGCGCCTACCGCGGCGACCGACGCCTGCGCGTCTCCGAGGTCAGCGAACTGAGCCAGGCCACGCTCTTCTACACGAGCCTGCGTTTCTACGAGCGCGTCGGCAAACTGGACGTGTTCCTGAATCTGAGCCGCTGCTGCCAGAACCAGCGCGGCTACGGCGACTTTTACGGCCATGTCCTGCTGGCGCAGGGCTCCGGCGATTTGATGGTCGAGGCGGGCGTCCACCACTGGGACGTGGCGGCACTGCAGCCGATCGTCGAGGAGGCGGGCGGCCGCTTCACCACCTGGGACGGCACCATTGACCTGACCCGGCCGGACGTGCTGGTCAGCAACGGCCGGCTGCACGCCGCGGCGCAGCGGATTCTGCTCGGGACGGAGGCCACGCCATGACTTCGCCACGCACCATTGCCTGGGTCGGCGCCGTGAACGGCCACGTCCGGCTGATCGACCAGACACTGCTGCCGACACGGTTGGAGTACCGCGACTGCCACACCGTCGAGGACGTGTGGGAGGCGATCAAGGTGCTGCGCATGCGCGGGCGCCGGCCATTGGCATCGCCGCGGCCTATGGCGTCGTCCTGGGCCTGCACCCGGGGCTGCAAGAGCGCTGGCACGACGACCCCTTCCCGCGTTTGCGCGAGGTGTCGGACTACCTGCGCCGCAGCCGGCCCACGGCGGTCAATCTGTTCTGGGCACTGGATCGGATGGAACGCCGCGCGAAAGATCTGTGGCCGCTGGTCTGCCCTACCGAATGGTTGCAGGGCCTGCTCCGGGAAGCGCAGGCCATTCACGACGAGGACGCGGCCATGTGCCGGGCCATCGGCCGGGCGGGGGCGGAGCTGGTGCGTGACGGTAGCGGTGTGTTGACGCACTGCAACGCGGGCGGCCTGGCGACGGCGGACTACGGCACGGCGCTGGCGGTGCTGTACTGTGCCGCGGAGCAGGGCAAGCAGTTTCGCGTGTTCGCCGACGAGACGCGGCCGCTGCTGCAAGGGGCCCGGCTGACAGCGTGGGAGCTGCAGCAGCGCGGCCTGGACGTGACGTTGATCTGCGACAACATGGCGGCGCAGGTGATGAAGGAGGGCCGCGTGCAGCTGGTCGTGACGGGGGCGGATCGCATCGCCGCCAACGGCGACACCGCGAACAAGATCGGCACCTACGGCGTCGCCCTGCTGGCGCGGGCCCATGAGATTCCGTTCTACATCGCGGCGCCGTCCAGCACCTTCGACCTGAGCCTGGCCAGCGGCGACACCATCCCCATCGAGCAGCGCGACCCGCAGGAGGTGACGCACGGCCTCGGCCGGCAGACCGCCCCGGACGGCGTGAAGGTCTACAACCCGGCGTTCGACGTGACGCCGGCCGAGCTGATCGCGGGCATCATCACCGAGAAGGGCGTGATCGCGCCCGTGACGGCGGCGAACATCCGGGCGGCGCCGGGCGCCTGACGCGCCGGGTGGAGGAAAACGGGACGTGCCCGTCCTTCAAGAAAAACCGCTACCGTGCTTGCGTCCGGGCATGCTTTTCCAGCGCCGCCTTGCAGTACGAGAACAGCAGCCCCAGATCAATCAACTCCTGCTCCAACCGCTCCGGCTCCGGCGCGCCGTGCAGCGACCGGGCCACCTCCTGCACCAGCAAATCGCCGAACAGCTCGCGGCCGCGGTGCAGCAGCTGGCGGACGCCCGCGGCGCTGACCGGCCGGCCCAGGCGAGCGCTGAGCTGCTCCGCGAGCTGCGGCGAACGCAGGTCGGGCTGCTCCTCCTTCAAGCGCAGGGCGCTGCTATACGGCTGGCCGGTCTGCCGCTCCGTCTGCTCCAGCGCCTTCCACGCCTGGTTGATTAGCTCCTGGCGCCAGCACTCGGTGAAGCGCGCGTCCTCCTCCGGGGTGGCGTCCGGTTCCGCTGCCGGCTCGTGGCTGCCTTCGGGGGCGAGCGGAGCGTGCCGCTTCTGGTCGCGGCCGCGGGCGCGGTAGTGGTCGATGACCATGCGACGCAGGACGGCCTTGAGGTAGTCGCGGAAGCGGCCGCGGTCGGGGTCGGCTCGCTTCAGGAAGTTGTCCGTCTCCAGAACGCGGACGGCGAAGTCGCTGAAGAGTTGTCCGGCGGCGTGCTCGTCGCGCAGCTCGGCACGCAGGTAGCGCAGCACCGCCTCGTGGTAGCGCACCAGCAGGTCGTTGCGGGCGGCGTCGCCGCGCGTCTCCTGGGCCTGGAAGATGTGCGACCAGTGGGTGGGCATGTCGGCGAGATTGGCAACGGCGTCGCTCATAAGGTGTCCCGCACGGCCGGGGCGGCAGGCACATTGTACTCGGCCTCCCGCGCCGCGCCCACGAACGCCGCCTCCACCTCGAAGCCGTCCGACCGTTTCCGGCCGCAGGCCAGCCGGGCCAGCACGGCGAGGTCGCCCAGCGGCGGCGTCGGCAGCAACTGCACGTACGCCAGTCCCACGGGCAGTTCCGCGGGCGCCAGCAGACTGATGCCGGCCTGGGACAGGTCGATGGCCTGGGCCTCGATTGGCGTGCCGAACCCCAGATCGGGCAGCACCGGGACCAGGTGGACCGGCTGCGCGAACGGCCAGCGCTGCAACAGCCGCGGACGCACCTCGACCTGCAAGTAGGTGCGCAGGCTGTGCAGCACCGCAGGCCCAACCTCGGCCACGAGCCGCGGCGTGTCAGTGTTGGGGTTCCACTGCGCCACGCGCAGGTTGGCCCGGAACAGCTGACCGTCACACGGGTCGGGCTGCAACCGCACGCTCACCTCCAGGCCCCACGGCGGCTTGCCGACCCACTGCTGCCACAGCGTCTGCGGGGCGGCGATGCGGCAGACGAACGTGGTCGGATCCTGGGTCACCAGTTCGCCCCGCCACTGCACGCGGAAGCCGTTCACCCGCAGCTTCAGCGCCCCCGAAAACGCCCGCACCAGGCAGCGGTGCTCCAGCACGTTGCCTCGGCACACCAGGTAGCGGAAATTCTGGCACTCCTCCAGCCGTCGCGCCCCGGCGGCGGCGATCAGCACCTGGTCCACCAACTCGGACACGGCCGGCAGCGGGCCGGCGCCCGGCGGGTCGTCCGCGGTGCCGCAGCGGGCCACCACCGGCAACTCCGAGAACTTCTCCTGCCGGTTTTCGTCCCGGGCCTCGATGGCGTCCTCGATGGCGTCTTCCAGAGCACGCACGAAGTCGCCGCAGCGAGCGAAGCGCCGGGCCGGGTCGGCGTCCAGGGCGCGGGCGACGATGGCGCGGTCCAGCGCGGTCAGCGCGTCCAGATCCGGGGCTCCGGGGCGGCCGTCGCGGCGGCTGCCGCGGCTGTGTAGCGGGTGGACCCCGGTGACCAGTTCGGCGAAGATCAGCGCCAGGCTGTACTGGTCGGCGGCAGCGCCGACGCCGGGCCGGTGCAACTCCGGGGCGGCGTAGCGCGGGTTGAGTGGCCCGACCGGCTGGCCCATCGGCGCCCACGCCAGGTGCAGTAGACCGAAGTCCGCCACGCGCACCCGCTGAGCGGCCAGCACCAGGTTGTGCGGCCGTAGTCCCAGGTGGTACAGTTGCCGCGCCGCGAAGTGGTCGAGCACCTCCGCGGCCGGCCGCAGGTAGTTCAGCAGCTCCGCCCGCGGGATGCCCGGCAGGCCCTGGCTGAAGCACTCCTGGAAGCGTGTGCGCAGCGTCCGGTGGCACAGTTCGCTGAGGACGGCCACGCGGCTGCCGCCGCAGATCACCACCTCCAACGGCACCAGGTTGGGGTGACGCAACCCCTGCAACCGCGACGCCAGGCCGGCATGGGAGCCGGCCGCAGCACAGAGGTGCTGGGCCAGCCGCTCGGCGCCCACGTTGTCGCGGACCTTCCAGACTTCGGCCAGGGGCGTGCTCTGCAGTAGCTGGACGACACGGTAGCCCGGGATCGGCTCGGCCGGGTCGTCCAGCACGGTCTCGGAGAGTGTGTCGGTGCTCGGCTTGGGCGTCGCCTTCAGGTCGTCGCTCTGGGGCGCCTGGGCGCTCAGGCTCCGTAGCAGCGGCGCCATCAGCAGCGTGCACAGCTGCCCCGCGGCGCCGCCGCCGGACGACAGAGTCGCCCCGCCCAGCAGGGCGCTGACGAACTCCAGGCACGATCGGAAGCGGCGCTCCGGGTCCTTCTCCAGCGCCCGGCCCACGGCGGCGCGGTCGCCCGGCGGCAGCGGCTCCAGGTTCGGACTGGCTTGCAGGTGGCCCATCATCAGCTGCCGGGCGTTACGGCCCTCAATCGGCAGCATGCCCGTCAGCAGTTCCATGTAGACGATGGCCAGGCTGTACTGATCGCTGTGGCGGCTGAAGGTGCCGCGGTAGACTTCGGGGGCGGCGTATTGCGGCGTGACACCGGCCTGCAGCTGGGCCGTGCCGCCGCAGATTTCGCCCAGGCTGTGGACCAGACCGAAGTCGGCGACCTTGACGTGATTGCTGACGACGAAGAGGTTGCGCGGCTTGACATCGAGGTGCTGCAACTGGTGCTGGAAATTCAGGTAGTCGAGGGCCTCGGCCGCCTCCAGCAGGAAGGCGAGCAGGGCCTCGCGCGGGATGCCGGGCAGTCCCTGATCGCGGCACTCGTGGGCCACGTCGTCGAGGTTGCGGTCGGCCAGCTCCATGACGATCATCAACTCGCCGCCGATGACCTCGACCCGTTCCAGTGACAGGATGAACGGGTGGCGCACGGCCTTGAGCCGCTGCTGGGCGTGCAGTTCCTGGCGGGCGGCGTTATCGCCGTCGAGCTGGTTCAGGTTGCCGCCGACGAACTTGATGGCCTTGCACAGCCCGCCGGGCACCTCGCACTTCCAGACTTCGCCGAAACCGCCGGCGCCGAGCGGCTCCAGCAGGCGATAGCCGGGCAGCGGTTCCTGCCCCGCGGCGTGTACCGCGGACCCGGTGGGAACGGGGGCGGCCAGCGGGTTGGGCAACATGATCACTTACAGGTTCCTCCCGCGGAAACCGATGCCGCGGCGTGCTTCCCAGGGCCGACGGTGGCTAACCGGGCAGTTCCGATACGGAAACTCCCTCACACAAGGGTAGCTCATGATTGCCGCCAGTGTGACACGATTGCTAATAAAATTATTGCCCGGGACAGAACGGGGCGGAAATGCGGAAACACCCCGGGCTCGCCGCGATCGCGGCGAGCCCGGGGTGTGGGTCGGGGCGACAGTCGGCTCCGATCAGTTGCCCATCAGGAACTTGGTGAGCACCATCGCACCGACGCAGACGGCGACCGTCAGGAGGATGAGCCCGACCACGCCCAGGCGTTCGTCCCAGCGCTTGCGCGGCGCCTCGTCTTCGAGTTCCTCGGCGTGCGCCACCGGCGCCTCGACGAGGGTCGTGGGGCGGACGCTCTGGCGACTCGGCAGCGGCAGGTTGGTCTGCGGCCGTGGCGTTGGCACCGACGGGCCGGCGGTGCGGGCCGGCGGCTCGAAGTGCACGGCGGCGGGACGGGGCTTCTCGGCGGCGGCCGGCAGGGCAGGCCGGGCCACGGGCGGGGCGCCGGCGCCGGGCAGCGGTCGCGGCGCCGGCCGCTGGACCGCCGGGCTGGTCGCGAACGGCTTCAGCGCCTCGATGGCCTCGGCGGCGCTGGCGAAGCGGTTCTCGGGCGCCTTCTGCATCAGCCGTTCGATCACCTGGACCAGTTCGGCCGGCACGTCCGGGCTCAGCTGCTGGACGGGGGTCGGCTCCTGGAACTGGTGGGCCATCATCTTCTCGGCGGCGGTGCCGTTCGGGAACGGCGCCTGACCGGTCAGGCATTGATACAGGACGCAGCCGAGGCTGTACTGGTCGCCGGCCGGCGTCAGGTTGGTCGGGTCCATGATGCTCTCGGGGCTGGCGCAGTCCAGGCCGCTGGCCACCGAGTTGGCCGTGGACATCGTGTCCACCAGCGACTCGCCCTCGGTCTCGGCCAGCAGACAGCCGATGCCGAAGTCCAGGATGTGGACCTGGCCACCCTCGCCGAGCATCAGGTTGGACGGCTTGAGCAGGCCGTGGAACAGCCCCTGCTGATGGCAGATGTCGAGGCCCTCGGCGACCTGCAGGCCGATGCGGGCGGTCTCGCCGGCGCTGAGCTTCGTCTGCGCGACGATGGCCTTGTCGAGCGGTTCGCCCTGGACGAAGGGCCAGGCCAGGTAGTGCATACCGCCGGCGGTGCCGACATCGACGAACGGCACGACGGTGGGATGGCGGCACTGCTCGAAGGCGCGGACCTTGCGGCGGGCAATGCGGACGTTCCACATGCTGCGCCGCGGTAGGACCTTGACGGCGTACCACTGATTATCGGTCTTGGACTGAGCCTTGTAGACGGTGCCCATGCTGCCGGCGCCCAGCGCGTCCATGAGGGTGAACGGCCCCAGGACAAAGCCCTGGGTCTTGCCCTGCAGCAGGCGGTCGGCCTGGAACTGGCTGAGGATGCCCTGGGCAACGAGGAAGTCAGCGAGCGCCTGCGGCTCGGCGCGGGGGTTGGTCTGGAGGAACTCGCCGATGATCTGGTCGAGCTGGCCGCGGTCGATGAGATTACTGCGGCGGAGGTCCCAGACGAACCATTCGCAGGCGCCAAGTTCAGTGGTTACCATGACGACGGCATCCTTTGTGTAAGGGGAGTCAGGGGGATGGCGCTGCTGACCATCCGAGGGGCCGGCCAGTCGCGTCCCACTGGGGGCGCTGCCGGGAATCGGGGAACCGTCCAACGGCGTCCGGCCGCACAACGTCCTTAGCGCTAACATGGGATACAAACTGAAGGGAGTCAAATTTACCGGCGGGGTGGGAGACGCTGAAACCACGGCGATTTTTCGCGGCCGGGTGTAGCGGTTTTTAACCGCTACACCCGGCCGCGAAACGCGCTAGCAGCTTGACCAGGGCTTTGAGCCTGGCATCGCCGGCTGGGTTCCAGGGGCCACTCTTTTCAGGATGCCGAGCAGGCCGCGGCCGTCCTCTCGGAGTAACCGCAGCACACGGGCGTGTTGTTCATCAGCAGGCAGCAGGTGCAGCCGTTCTGCAGCAGGCAGCTCAGGCTGTCGCAGCAGGCCTGGAGCATGGCGCAGCAGGCGGGGTCGCCACTGGTGCAGGTCATGCGGACGCCCTTGTTGGTCTTCTCGCAGCGGCACTGTCCCATCGTGAAGTTGTACTGGCAGACGGTCATACCGTTGTACATCACGCAGCAACTGCACATGCCGCCGGTCAGCATCGTACACAGGTTCTGCAGCATGCTGCAGCCCAACTGGTCATCGCAGTTGCAGGCGACCTGGAAACCGTTGGTGCAGCGCTCGACCTTGAAGGTGCAGCGTGGCACCATCATCCAGTTGCCTGCGGACGGCACGCCAGCGGGCGACCCCAGCGCGGGGGTGCCGTAGCCCGGCAGGGTGCTGCTGGTCCGTTCCATCATCATCGCACTCGTCATCGTAGAACTCCTTTCCCGGGTCGGCGTCATGGCCGACCGCCCTGAAGCAGTGCTCTCCGGAAGCCCGTCCATCGGGCCTTCCACGGTTGGGAAGATTATAAACCGCCGCAGCTGCCGCTGGCAACGATATTTGCAGTCTTTTCTTGCCGGTGCGGCGGCCGTCACCCTGTTCCGAGATTGTCGGCGGTAGCGGTTGGACCGTGCGGCGGGCGGTAACATGGCGGGTTTGGGGCCGGCTTTTGCTGGCAACAGGCCCATTTGTGACCGATAAATTTGGAAAGGCTCTGGCCGCCCGGGGCGCAACCAGGGTTCGTCTTACGAGGACTGGCCATGTTTCACAATCGCTTGACCACAGAGCCCACAATTCGCATCCCGCCAGCGCCGCCGGCGCCGGTCACGCCCGCGGGGTTTCTGGCGTGCCCGGCCGCACTGCTGCCGGTGGGGTGCCCGGCTCAGTGGCTGTGCCAGCAGTGGTTGTACCAGCGCGCCCTGGAACTGGCCCAGGCGGTGCTGCGGCCGTCGCTGCTGGAACGCGACCTGCTTGGCGTGTGGAATTGACTTTCCGATCGTCGCCAGCAACTGTGGAGGCGCCCCTCCACGGTTGTGCTTATTCCCCGACCAGCAACCGTCGCACCGCTGCGCAGACGCCCTGCGTCACTCGGGCCAGGAAAGCAAAGTCGAGTGTGTCCGCGGTGTCGCTGGCGCGGTGATAGTGCGGGTTGCGATAGAACGACGTATCCGTAATCATGAGCGCCGGATAGCCACGGTCCCAGAAGGAGCTGTGGTCGCTCAGCCGCGACTCGGGGAGCGCGTCACCGTTACCCGGCACGGCGATGTGCTCGACCGGCAGGCCCGGCACGGTTCGCAGCGCCCCGGCCACCACGCCCAGCAGGTTTGCTGAGCGCTCATTGCCGACGACGCCGATGAAGTTGCCCACGTCCGGATACAGGCCGCGCAGGTGGGCCGGCAACTGCTGGCTGCCGGGCCGGCTGTCGGCGTAGCCCAGCATCTCCAGCGAAATCATGCCGCGCACAGGATCGCCGCGTTTCTGCAATTCCTGACTGTGTTCGGCGCTGCCGAGCAGGCCCGACTCCTCCAAATCATAGGCGACGAGTTGCAAGCGGGCGCGGCACTGATCGGCGGTGGGCCGGTTGGCGTCAAACCAGCGGGCCAGTTCGAGCAGGGCGGCGACGGCGCTGGCGTTGTCGTCGGCGCCGGGCGAATTGGGGATGGAATCGTAGTGGGCGCCGACGATGAGCAGCGGCAGACTGGGGTTGTGCGGCCAGGGCTCGGCGACGAGGTTCTTGCAGGAGTCGCTGCCGTGGGCGGTGGTGCGGAGAGTGAAGCCGTGGCGGCCGAATTGGTTGCCGATGTAAGTGGCGGTGGCGTGATGAGCGGTGCTGCCGGCGGGGCGCGGCGTGGTGGCCAGGGTTTCGACGTGGCGGCGCAGGCGCTGCTGGAGGTCGGCGAAGTCACTGAGGTCGGTCATGGTGCGTCCGGGGTTCAATGGCGGAGAAGGTATCCGAGAATGGCTCCGAGCAGGGGGCCGCAAAAATCGGGGCGACCAGGGACCAGTACCACCGCCGGGTGTCTTCCCGCCGCGTTCGGAATTCGTCCAGGGAATTCACTTTCATGCGCAGGTCGGTCACCTGGTCCTCCAGGCGCTGGACCCGACTTGTGAGGTCGTCAAATGCTCTTCTGTCCGCCTCAACCCGACCGGTAAGTCGATTAACCTGGTCGGTCAAATCTCGGAGGAGTTCGCCCTGCGTTTTACGAGGCATGGCCGGCGACGTCCTTTTCCTCTTCGAGCAGTACCTCGGCAAGCAATTGGTTAATCCGCCTTCATCAGTTTTGCGATGCAGGCTTTCAGGCCGCACTCCACGGCGTATCCGGTCGAGGTAGTAGGCACCCGACCAGCGCTTGAGCGAGAGCAAGGCTTTGGCGTCCGCGATGCGTTCGGCGGCCAGCCTTTGCAGATCAGCACGGTTCACGTCCACCCCCTTTGCCTTCGGCCATTATAGAGTGCTTGCCGCCGCCAAGGCACCCGCTGCGGGAGGAACCGGACAGGATGAGAGAGCCGGAGCCGGCGGTGGGGGTAGCCGAGGTGTGGCCATCCCCGAGCCGGGGAAGAGGGCAGGGGAAGGGCAATGATCGCTCGCGAAGACAAACTGCCCAAATGTCGGGCGAGCGGCAATTTTAGGACATCTCGGGGATGCCGCACTTGCGGCAGATGTCGGTGACCGTGAGGCCCTTGGCCAGGTCACGATCTGCTTCACGCAACAGACGCTGAAGCTGCTCGGGAGTCCGGCGCTTGCTCATAGGTCCCTCCTTGGACTGGCTTGGCGTGGACTACCATATCAGCGGGACCAACTTTTGGAGAGCAGACCAAGGGAGGTGATAGGCCAGAATCTGCCCGACGAATCGGATTCCGACCCAGCGCCGCCATTCGCAGAATCTTCTCGCGGAATTAACCGAAACAGGATTGAACTTGCCGGCTGTTTCGGCATAATTATCACTATTCATCTAGCGGGAATTGTGCGCGCGCCACCAAACCTAAATGTGCGGGTTCGGGGGTATGTGCTTGCGCCTTGCCTCGGAGAAAAGTGAAAAATAAATGAAATAATACCGCGTGGAATGATTTTTGTCCGTAATCTCAGCCGATTTCGTTTGTTATTTGTAGGGATTGTTTGGAATTCTTGCCATTTCTCCCGGGGTATCTTGTGCTCGTGATCGGTTACCCACCGAGTTGGTCCCGCAACGGCATCTTGTTATCGTTGCGCGGGTTCCGCCTGCGCACCCCCCCGCGTGAGTCGCTTTCCCAATGTGACTAGCCGCTAATTGATTTCTCCTGGCGCTCGGTCGTACCGAGTGACAGGGCCTTATTGACCCTCCCTGATGGCGAGCTGGGTTCGCTGAACCCAATAACACCGTCGCTTGACTTCCTTTGGAGACGCTGCACATGGCATGGAAGAATTTTCTCCTCAACCGCCTTCGCAAAGCCCCCAAGACCTCCGCCAGGAACCAGCAACACAACTCGCCGAAGCGCCGCAAGCGTCACCTGCATCTGGAACAGCTGGAAACCCGCGAAGTGCCGGCGACGATCACCAACGTCAGCAACGTGCTGAACTACACCGCCGGGGCCAGCATCAACAACAACCTGTCCGTGACGATCTCCGGCAGCAACTTCGTCTTCCATGACACCGCCGAGACAATCACCACGAGCATCTCGGGCGCGACTGGCAGCGGCACCAACACCGTCAACGTGCCGACGACCAGCATCACCGGCATCACGCTGAACCTGGCCGACGGGGCGGACACGATCAGCGCCAGTGGCGTGGTCCTCACCACGCAGGCGATGATTATCAACCACTCGGGCACCGGCCTGACCATCACCGGCCCGCTGACAACGACGACCGGCTCGATCACGGTCAACAACACCGGCACCGGGGACATCACCGAGGCGGGCAACATCACCTCGACCAGCGGCAGCGTCTCCGTCTCGAGCAACAACAACTACACCCTGAACGCCAAGATCAACGCCGGCAGCGGCACCATCACCCTCAAGGCCGACCAGGGCAGCGCCGGGACAGGGTCGTTCACCCAGAACGCCAGCAACACCGTCAGTACGATCACCACCACGAACACGACCGCCAACGCCGTCAGCATCACGGTCAACACCAGCAGCAACGGCGGCACCGGCAACGCCAACATTCGCACCATCGCGGCGACCAGTGGCACGCTGAACATCAACGCCTACGGCGGCAGCATCCTCTACGCCGGCACCGACACCCTGACGGCCGGCCAGGCCGCGTTGACGACACTGGCTCCGGACATCACCGGCCCCGCCCCCAGCCTCGGTGGGGGTGGGAGCGCGCCCACCGGCACGGTCAACGCCAAGACGTACATCCTCGCGACCTCCCCCACGGGCTCGGGGTCCATCGGCACGGCCGCGCGGCCGATTAACACCGTGACGGTCTCGGGGAACTCGGTCGGCCTCGCTGCGGGCAGCGGCGGCGCTTACTTCGTCGATTGGTACGCAGGCACCACCACCCTGTCCAGCGCCAGCGCCACGGGCGCGGGCAGCGTCGAGGTGGTGTCGGCCAACGCTGGCGGCCACAACCTGGTCGTCGCCGGCAACGTGACGACCGGCTCGGGCAACATCGTCCTGGCGGCCGACGACGACTTCACCGTCAACAGCGGCGTGACCATCGGCGGCGCGGGCTTCTCCGGCGATGTCTACATGGCGTGCAACCGGGACACCGGCAACGGCGAGAACCTGACCGTCTCGGGCACGATCACCAGTTCCAACACCACGGCCAGCGCGGTGGTCATCGAAGGCTTCCACACCGAGGACAACGGCACCAACAGCGGCGTGGTGAACGTGTCCAACATCACGGTGGGCAACGGTGGCACGATCAACCTCTCGACGGTGCCCTCCAGCGCCCCGGCGGGGCAGGGCACCATCATCGTGGCGAGTACCTCGACGGTCCTGAACGCCGGCCCGCTCGGCACGGTCAACTTCCTCGCCACGTCGATGAATGGCAACACGACCTACACGTCGGTGGTGGGCACCTCGGCGACGCCGATCAAGGTCACCGCGGGCAACGTCATCGTCACCGCGAACGTTGGGGCGGGGACTGCGACGGTGGAGCCGGCTTCAGTTTACGTGACCGACACGATTGCCGGCAACTTCACGGCGACGATCGGCAACAGCGTCAACACCGCCGCCAGCAGCTACAACCTGACCACGACCGCCGGCGCCCTGACCGTTCTCAATCCGATCTCCAACGTCAATAATGGCGCCATCAACCTCACCGGCGCCGGCGGCGTCGTGCTGAACGCCGATGTCGGCGGCGGCGCGACGGGCGCGGTCAACATCAACGGCCCGCTCAGCGGCACCGCCAACATCGACCCGACCACCGGCACCGTCACCCTCACGCAGAACGCCGACTCCACCTTCGACGGCAGCATCACCGGGTCGCAGAACCTGGTCAAGGCGGGCACCGGCAACCTGACCCTGGCGGGGACCAGCAGCGCCTGGATGGGCACGACCGCGATCAACGGCGGTTCGCTCGTCGTCACCGGCACCGAAACCGGCACCAGCAACGTGACCACGAGCGGCACGGGCTTGCTGTCCGGCACCGGCACCGTGGACGCCGCGCAGATCAGCGGCACGTTCTCCCCGGGCACCGGGCCGAGCACCACCGGCATCCTCACCGTCCCGAACCTGACCCTGGCGTCCACCGCCACCTTCGCCGCGGATCTGAACGGCACCACGGCCGGGACGAGCTACGACCAGGTTAACGTGTCCGGCGCGGTGAGCCTGGGCAACGCCAACCTGGCGCTCAACGCGCTGTACCTGCCGATGGGCGGCGACAGCTACGTGCTCATCAACAACGCCGGCAGCAACCCCGTCAGCGGCACCTTCTTCGGCCTGCCCGAGGGGGCCGTCTTCACCCAGGGCGGCCTGCAGTACCGCATCACGTACCAGGGCGGGGACGGCAACGATGTCGTCGTCACCAACATCGCCAGCAGCCCGAACACGACGCTGGATGTCCTCAACGGCGCCGTCTACTTCCTGTCGGGCCAGGGGGTGAACAACGCGCTGGCGATCAGCCAGGACGGCACGAACTACACCGTCAGCGACCCGTCCGGGCCCATCACCCTGAGCGCCAACGCCGTCGCGGCCGGCTGGATGGGCAGCGGCACCACCACGGTGACCGGCCCGTTGGCGGGGATCACCGTGGTGTCGGTCAACCTGAGTGACGGCACCGACACGATCACCGGCCTTGACACCGGCCCCACCGCCAGCCTGGTGCTGAGCGGCTCCGGTTCGGTCAACCTGACCGGGGCGGTGACCAGCGCCGGGCCCGTGACCGTCACCGGCGAGACGAACGTCACGGCTTCCTCCACGGGATCGGTGACGGGCACGACCCTGACCTTGAACGTGTCCAACGGCGCCGGCACTTCCACCCAGCCGCTCCCGATTGCCATGACGGCCGTCGTGGCCGAAGTGGGCGCGGACGGCCTCTACCTGGCCGAGGCGGACGGCGGCGACCTGACCGCCTCCGCCACCGGCGCGGGCAACATCAACGTCGTCAACGTCATGGGCACGCTGAACGTCGCCGGCCCCATCACGACCGTGACCGGCAACATCAGCCTGTCGAGCGGCGACGCCATCACCCTGGGCGCCAACCTCAACGCCGGCAGCGGCACGATCAGCATCGCGGCCAACACCGACGGGACCGGCGGCGAGGGCTACGACCAACAGGCCGCCACCCTGACCACCACCAACACCACCGCCAACGCCCTGGCGATCACGGTCAACACGGCCAGCGGCGGCACCGGTGACGCCGTCATCGGCAAGGGCAACATCGGCTCGTCCGCCGGCGGCACGATCACGGTCAACAGCAACGGCGGCAACATCCTCTGGAGCAACGACCCCAGCTACACCGCCTTCACCACCTCCCAGACCGGCCTGAGCAACGGCGGCAGCAACACCCAGACGCTGCGGGCCCGCCTGTACAACTTCACCGCCACTGGCGCCGGCGGCATCGGCGCCGACCCCCGCCCGTTGCAGATCGACAACTTCGGGCCGGACAGCGTCGCGGCCACGCCGCCGACCCTGACGGCCAGCGCCGGCGATGGCGGCATCTACGTCGTCGGCTGGGACCAGAACGGCAACGACCTGACCACCGGCAACCTCGCCGCCACCGGCGCGGGCAGCATTCGCGTCGTCGCGGCCAATGCCGGCGGCCACAACCTCTGGGTCGAAGGCAACGTCAGCGCCGTCTCGGGCAACATTTATCTGGCGGCGGACGACAACCTCAACGTCGGGCCGGGCGTGACCATCGGCGGTATCGGCTTCAGCGGCACCGTCTGGATGTCGGCCAACCGCGACCGCGGCACCGCCGGCCAGACGTTCACCATGGACCCTACCTCGGCCATCGTCACCAGCAGCTTGGTGAACAACACCGTCCCCCTGACCAACCTGCGCACGCCGACGGACCAGGCCGTGTACCTGGACATCTCTGGCGACGCCGGCACCCCCTCGACCATCACCCTGGGCAGCATCACCGCGGGCGACGGCGGCCGCATCGTCGTCAACGCCATCCCCTACGCCAACCTGTTCGCCCCGGAGACCGACGCCGGCCACCTCGTCATGGCGGGGCCGGCCAACGTTCTGAACGCCGGGCCGACCGGCACGGTCGAACTCGTGGGCCGCATCTCCGCGACGGCCGTGGCCGATGCCATCGGCACCGCGGCGACGCCGATCGCGGTGACGGCCGGCACCGTCGTCACCAACAGCAATTACGGCAACGTCTACGTCACCGACTCGGTGGCCGCCAGCATCTCCTCGACGATCATGATTAACACGGACGGCGCGACCGGGCAGACCGGGGCACCGTCCCTGAATTTCACGACGACTGCCGGGGCCCTGACCATCAACGACGTGATCGGCAACGTCAACGGCGGAGCCATCAACCTGAACGGGGCCGGCGGCGTGGTGCTGAACACCGACGTCGGAGGCTCGGGCACCGGGGCGATCGGCATCACCGGCGGCCTCAGCGGCGCCGGCAACATCGACCTGGACAGCGGCGCGGTCACCGTCACCCAGTCCGTCGATTCCAGCTACGACGGGGACATCAACGGCGCGCAGGCCCTGACCAAGGCCGGGACCGGCAACCTCACCCTCACCAACATGGAGGCCTACACCGGGGCCACCGTCATCAGCGGCGGCGTGCTGTCCGTCAACGGCACGCTGCAGGGCACCAGCGGCGTCACCACCCCGGGCGGCACCCTGGCCGGCAGTGGCACAGTGAACGCAGCCGTCAACGCCCAGGGTGGGACGGTCTCCCCCGGGAACGGCGCCGTCGCCGTCCTGAACACCGGCAATCTGTCCTTCGGCACGGGCGGCACCCTCACCGTCAACCTGAACGGCTCGACCGCGCCCGGCACGGACTACGACCAGGTCAACGTCAACGGCACGGTCAACCTGACCAACACCACCCTGAACATCCTGGTGGGCGTGTCCCCAACCTTGAACATCGGCGACACCTACACGATCATCAACAACGACCTGTCCAGCGCCGTCACGGGCACGTTCGCCAACAGCAGTTTCGCCGCGTCCGACAACCCCCGCTACCAGTTCACCGTGAGCTACGTGGGCGGCGACGGCAACGATGTCGTGCTCACCCTGAGCAACATCATCCCGCTGCGCCAGCTGGATGTCACCGGCGGCAACACGATCTTCTACACGTCGGGCGTCGGCATCGACAACAACATCACCCTCTCGACGAACGGCACGAGCTACACCGTGTCGGACACCTCCGGCACCATCGCGCTGTCCGCGGCGGCCGTCGCCGCCGGCTGGACGGCGCCGGCACCATGACCGTGACCGGCCCGACCACCGGCATCACGGCCGTAACGTTCGGCCTGACCGACGGCACCGACACCGTCACCGCCGCGGCGGCCGGGGCGGCCGACCTGACCTTCACCACGACGGGCACCCTCACCGTCGCCGGCGCGGTCACGACCACCGGCGCCCTGACCTTCGTCAACCCGACCACGCTGACCGTGAACGGCTCCCTGACGGCCGGCGCGCTCAGCGATCCGGGAGTGACGGCGGTGAACGTGAACGCGCCGATCAGCGTCACCACCGCGAACGTGACGGCGACGGCGAGCGTCGTCCTGAACGCCAACCTCAGCGCCACCACCTCGGCGGTGATCTCGGCGGCCGATCTCACCGCCACCGCGACCGGCATGGTCACGAGCCCGGTCATCACCCTGACCTCCGCCAACGAAATCGGCACCGCCACCAACCCCCTGAACACCGCCGGCAGCACCATCACGGCCAATGCCGGGGCCGGCGGCGTTTACCTCGCCGAGGCCGACGGCGCCAGCGTGACGGCCACGGCCACCGGCGCCGGCAACGTCAGCATCACCAACGCCACCGGCACGCTGAACATCGCCGGGGCCACGACCACCGTCACCGGCAACCTCAGCCTGAGCAGCGGCGGGGCCATCACCCTGGGCGCCAACCTCAACGCCGGCAGCGGCACCATCACCATCGCCGCCGACACCCTCGGCACCATCGCCGCCGGCACCGCCGCCTTCGACCAGATGGGCGCCTCCATTACCACGACCAACACCACCGCCAACGCCCTGTCCATCACCGTCAACACGGCCAGCGCCGGCGCCGGCGATGCGATCATCGGCCAGGGCTCGGTCGGCAGCAACAGCGGTGGCACGGTCACGGTCAACAGCAACGGCGGCAACATCCTCTGGAGCAACGACCCCAGCTACACCGCCTTCACCTCCTCCCAGACCGGCCTGAGCAACGGCGGCAGCAACACCCAGACGTTGCACGCCTTCGTCTACAACCTGACCTCGACCGCCGGCATCGGCGCCGACGCCCGGCCGCTTCAGTTTGACAACTACGGCCTGGACGGCGGAGTGAACACGGTCAACGGCGTCACCGTGCCGAACCTGGTGGCCAGCGCGGGCGCCGGCGGCCTCTACGTCACCGACTGGGACAGCACCAACTCCCACGACCTGACCATCGGCACGGTCACGGCCACCGGCGCGGGCAACGTCCGCATCGTGACCGCGAACGCCACCGGCCACAACCAGTGGATCGTCGGCAACGTGAGCGCCGGCAGCGGCTACATTTACCTGGCGTCGGACGACGACATTCACGTCCTGCCGAACGCGGTCATCGGCGGCACCGGCTTCAGCGGCAGCGTCTGGATGTCGGCCAACCGCGACGTGGCCACCAACGGCCAGCCGATCGTCTTCGACCCGACCGCCTCGGTCGTCACCAGCAGCACGGCGAACCAGAACGTCGCCCTCGCCTCCCGCACCCCGACCACCCAGGCCGTGTACATGGAAATCGGCGGCGGTACCACCGGGCCGGGCCTGGTGACGGTCGGCAACATCACCACCGGCGACGGCGGCCGGGTGGTACTGAACGGGTCGAACCTCGCCAGCCCGACCCAGACCGGCAAGATCAGCATGGCGTCGGCCACCAACGTCATCGATGTCGGGCCGACGGGGACACTGGAGCTGGACGCCATCGGCATCACGGCCCTGGCCGACACCGCCGGCACGGCGGCCGTGCCGATCGCGGTCGCTGGCGGTAACGTCGTCGTCAACGTCCAGTTCGGCAACGTGTACGTCACCGGCCAGTCGGCCACGAACTTCGCCGGCGGCATCAGCCTGGCCGCGGGCGAGACGGGGGCACCGGTCCTGAACCTGGCGACCGCGGCCGGCCCGCTGACGATCAACGGGGCGACCGGCAACGTCAACGGCGGCACCATCAGCCTGACCAGCACCGGCACCGGCGGCGGTGTGGCCATCAACGCCCCGCTGAGCAGCAGCACCACCGGCAACATCACCATTAACGCCGGCACCAACGCCGCCACGCTGAACAGCACCCTGAGCCTGAACAGCACCCAGTCGCTCACCGTCACCGCCACCGGCGGGCTGACCGTCGGCGGCACCGGCGTCCTGTCCGGCACCGGCGTCGCCACCAACGCCACGCCCGTCGCGGTCCAGAGCGGCGGCACCCTGTCCCCCAACGGTGCCGGGGTCGGGACGCTCAACGTCGGCAACGTGGCCCTCGGCACGGGCGCCGTCCTCCGCGCCGACCTCAACAGCAACACCGCCAACGACACGCTAAACGTCACGGGCACGATCGACGTGACCGGCTCGACCCTGGCGCTTTACGTCAACGGCCCGCTGACCGTGGGCACGGCGTTCACCCTGGTGTCCAACGACGGCACCGACCCCGTGATCGGCCAGTTCGCCGGCGGCACGACCATCGCGGCCACGAACGACCCGCGCTACAGCTTCACCCTCAACTACGCGGGCGGCGACGGCAACGACATCGTGGCCACCCTGACCAGCTTCAACCCGGCCACGATCCTCGACGTGAACAACGGCGTCGTGACCTACCTGTCCGCTGCGAGCGTCACCAACGCCCTGACGGTCAGCCGGGCGGGCGGCAACTACACCTTCACGGACCCGTCCACGACCATCACGCTCTCGGCGAACGCGCTGGCCGCCGGCTGGACGGGCAACGGCACCAGCACCGTGACCGGCCCGACCACGGGCGTCACCAGCCTGGCCCTCAACTTGGCCGACGGGGCCGACGGCATCGCCGGCATCGACGCCGGCACCGCCAGCGTCAGCATCACCGGCACTGGCTCGGTGAACGTCAGTGGCGCCGTCTCGACCAGTTCGACAATCACGGTCAGCGGTATCACCGACCTGTCCGAGTCCGGCACCGGCGCGCTCCAGGGCACGACGGTCACGCTGACGACCTCGAACAGCATCGGCACGAGCGTGACCCCGCTCGCCATCCAGGCCACGACCATCGTGAACAGCACGGGGGCCGGCGGCGTCTACGAGGCCGTGACCGGCGGGGCCAACGTGACCGCCGCGGCCACCGGCGCGGGGAACGTCAGCATCGCCAACACGACGGGCGTGCTGAACGTCGCCGGCAACGTGACCACGGTCAGCGGTAACATCAGTCTGTCGAGCACGGACGACATCACCCTGAACGCCAACGTGAACGCCGGCAGCGGCACGATCACGCTCGCGGCCAACACCGACGGCGCCGGCACCAACTCGCTGACCCAGGCCACCACCGGCAGCGCGATCACGACCACGAACAACAGCGCCAGCGCCGTGACCATCACGGTCAACACCAGCAGCGGCGGCACCGGCAACGCCAGCCTCCGCACCATCGCGGCGACCGCGGGCACCCTGACCGTCAACAGCAACGGCGGCAGCATCCTGTACGCCGGCACCGACACCCTGACCGCCTCGCAGTCCGCGGCCACGACGCTGGCCCCGGGCATCACCGGCCCGGCCGCGGGCGGCGCCGCCCCCACCGGCGCGATCAACGCGCTGAACTACGTGCTGACGGCCACCGGGGCGGGCTCAATCGGCACGGCGGCCCGGCCGATTAACGCGAGCACCCCGGCCAGCAACACCGAACTGTTCAACGCCGGCAGCGGCGGCATTTACTTCGTCGATTTCGGTAACCCGATGACGCTGAACGGGGCAACGGCGACGGGCGCCGGCAGCGTCGAGGTGGTCGCAGGCAACGCCAGCGGCCACAACCTGGTCGTGGCCGGCAACGTCACCACCGGCTCGGGCAACATCGTCCTGGCGGCCGACGACGACTTCACCATCAACGCCAGCGTCACCATCGGCGGCGCCGGCTTCTCCGGCCAGGTCTACCTCGCCTGCAACCGCGACACCGGCAACACCGAGACCTTGAACGCCCTCGGCTCGATCATTACCTCGAACACCTCGGCTGCCGCCGTCGTCATCGAAGGTTTCCACACCGCGAACAACGGCACCAACGCCGGCGCGACCATCGTGAACAACGTCACGGTGGGCAACGGCGGCACCATCATCGTCTCGACGGTGCCGACCAGCCAGCCCACCGGTCAGGGCACGATCCTCGCGGCCAACGCCTCGTCGGTGCTGAACGCCGGCCCGCTCGGCACGGTCACGTTCATCGCCTCGACCATGTACGGCAACGCAACCTACACGAGCGCGGTGGGCACCGCCGCCCTGCCCCTCACGGTCACGGCCGGCACCGTGAACATCTCGGCCAACTCGGGCACCTCGGCGGGCAACGGCACCGGCACCGCCGGCCCGGCCGACTCCGTGTACGTGACGGACACCATCGCGGGCAGCTTCACTGCCACGACCGGCAGCGTCAGCCCGAGCGGCAGCATCAACCTGACCACGACCAGCGGCGCCCTGACCATCGCCGGCTCGACCAGCACCGGCAACAGCAACGCCATCAACCTGAGCGGCGCCGGCGGCGTGGTCGTGAACTCGACGCTCGGCGGCAGCGCGACGGGCGCGATCACCATCGCCAACAGCCTGAGCGGCACGGGGACGGTCGGCACCGGCAGCAACGCCGTGACCCTGACCGGCCCGCTGTCTCCGGGCACCTTCGGCACCACCGGCATCCTGACCGTCAGCAACCTGACCTTCGGGACCGGCGCCGCCTTCTACGCCGACCTGAACAGCGCGGCGGCCGGCCCGGGCACCGGCTACGACGAGCTGAACGTGACCGGCACGGTGAACCTGACCGGTGTGGCCTTGAACCTGATCGTCCCGACGACCGGGCTGAACGTGGGCGACTCGTTCACCCTGATCAACAACGCCGCCAACGCAGTCATGGGCACGTTCACCAACCTCTCCAGCTCCAACACGGTGGCGGCCCTGAACAACCCGCTCTACACCTTTACCATCAACTATGCGGGCGGCGCCAGCGGCCTGAACGTGATCGCGACGCTGACCAACATCGCCAGCCCCGGCACGCTCGACGTGAGCAACGGCGTGGCCACCTACACCGCCGGCCTGGGCATGGACAACAACGTCACCCTGGACATGGACGGCATGGGCAACTACCTGCTGTCCGACACGGCCAACGTGCCGGTCATCCTGGACCAGAACGCCATCAACTCGGGCTGGACGGTCAACGGCAGCGGCGTCGCGACCGGCCCGACCTCTACCGCGACCCAGTGGGCGTTCAACCTGGCCGACGGCAACGATGCCTTTGCACTGCTGAACGCCGGCTTCGCCAACGTGACCGTGACGGGCACCGGTTCGCTGGCTCTGAACGGCGACGTGACCACCGCCGCCTTCACGGTCAGCCAGTTCGGCAGCGTCGCGGGCACCGGCACCATCACCGCCACGTCGGTGAGCATCGTCGGGGCGAATAACTTGCCGCTGACCTTCGGGCGCTGAACGTGGCGGCCGGCGACATCACCGTCACCGACAACAGCACCGTGACGTTCAACGGCGTGATCGCGGCCCCGACCTCGAACTTCACCCTGACCGGGGCCGCCAACATCGTCGCCGGGACGGGCGGCCAGATCGGCGCCACCACGCTCACCCTGGGCTCGGCCAACGGCATCGGCACCGCGGCCAATCCGCTGGGCACCCAGGCCACGACCATCGTGGCCAACGCCGGGGCCGGCGGCGTCTACCTCGCCGAAGCCGACGGCGCCAGCGTGACGGCCACGGCCACCGGCGCCGGCAACGTCAGCATCACCAACGCCACCGGCACGCTGAACATCGCCGGGGCCACGACCACCGTCACCGGCAATCTAAGCCTGAGCAGCGGCGGGGCCATTACCCTGGGCGCCAACCTCAACGCCGGCAGCGGCACCATCACCATCGCCGCCGACACTCTCGGCACCACCACCGCCGGCACCGCCGCCTTCGACCAGATGGGCGCCTCCATTACCACGACCAACACCACCGCCAACGCCCTGTCCATCACGGTCAACACGGCCAGCGCCGGCGCCGGCGACGCGATCATCGGCAAGGGCTCGGTCGGCAGCAACAGCGGCGGCACGGTCACGGTCAACAGCAACGGCGGTAACATCCTCTGGAGCAACGACCCCAGCTACACCGCCTTCGGCAACTCCCAACTCGGCACCGCCAACGGCGGCTCCAACACCCAGGTACTCAAGACCAACAACTACGTCTTCACGACCGCCACGACCGGCAGCGGTTCGATCGGCACCGCCGCCCGCCCGCTGCAAACCGACAGCTACGCCGCTGCCGATAGCACGGCCGACGCCGCCAACCTGTACCTGACGGCGGGCTCCGGCGGCATCTACGTCGTGGACTGGGGCGCCAACGGCAACAACGACATCACCCTGCGCCAGGCCAGCGCCCAGGGCGCCGGCAACATCCTGGTCGTGGCGGCCAACGCCGGCGGCCACGACCTGTTCGTGGATGGCCCGGTCAGCACCGGCTCGGGCTCGATTGCCCTGTACGCCGACGACGACCTGATCTTCACCAACAACGCCCAGATCGGCGGCACCGGCTTCTCCGGCACCGTGGACTTGCGGCAGGACCGTGACAACGCCAACGGCGAGTTCTTCTACATGGCTCCCGGTTCCTCCATCGTCACCTCCAACGCCAGCTCCGGGATGGCCACGCCGGCCGTGCAGATCCTCGGCTACTCGGCGGCCGGCAGCAGCGACACGGTGGTGCTGACCGACGTGGCGGGCGGCGGCCTGGAACTCGGCAACATCACGGTCGGAGCCGGCGGCACGATCCTCGCCAACGCCAACGCCAACACCAACGCCGGCGGCCAGGGCAGCATTGTGCAGCAGCCCGGCACACTGCTGAGCACCGGCAGCACCGGCTCGCTGATCCTGATTGCCAAGGCCGTGGACGCCAGCGGCAGCGGCAACACCTCGGCCGGTTACGGCCTGGGCAACATCGGCATCGGCGGCACCCAGGCCGCGCCGCTGGCGCTGCCGATCATCACGGACGCCGGCACGATCAGCGCCACGACGGTCGGCACCTCGCTGGCTAACACCGGCAACATCAACATCATCGCGACCGGCGCCGCCAGCTTCTCGGCGAGCACGACCGGCAACGCCACGGGCACGATCAACCTGACGACCAACGCGGGTGTGCTGACCGTCGGCGGCCCGACCAACACCGACGGCGGCGCCATCACCCTGACCAGCACCAGCACCACCGGCGGCGTGGCCATCACCGGCGTGCTTGACGACAGCGACACCGGCCCCATCACCATCAATGCCGGCACCAACCCGGCCACCCTGAGCAACACGCTGACGCTGAACGACAACCAGGCGCTCACCGTCACCGCCACCGGCGGCCTGACGGTCGCCGCGACCGGTGTCCTGGCCGGCACCGGCGCGACGACCAACACCTACGCCGTCGCCACTCAACCCGGCGGCACGGTGAGCCCGGGCGCGATCCCGACGACCGTGGGCACCTTGAACACCGGCAACATGAACCTCACCGGTGGCACCTTCGCCGTGGACCTGACCGCGTCCGGCTCGAACCTGTTGAACGTGACCGGCACGGTCACCTTGACGGGGGCAACGCTGAGCGGCACCCTGGACACTGGGTTCACCCCGACGGTCGGCACGGTCTTCACCATCATCAACAACGACGGCACCGACGCGGTCATCGGCACCTTCGCCGGTCTGCCGGAAGGGTCCGTGACGACGATCGGCGGCCTGCCGTTCCAGGTCAGCTACGTGGGCGGCGACGGCAACGACGTGACGCTGACGGCCGTCAACCCGCCCGCCACGCTGATTGTCACCAACTTCACCCCGACGCCGACCGGCTTCACGGTGCAGTTCTCGGCCCCCGTCAACGCCGCCGTGGTCAACCTCTACGACCAGGACGGCGCTTACGGCGCGGCGGATGTCACGCTGGTCGGCGCCACGACCGGCGCTGTCACAGGCTCGCTGGTGTTCAACAGCGACAACTCCGGCTTCACGTTCGTCAGTGCCGCCGGCCTTCTCCCCGCGGACAACTACACGCTTACCCTGGTCAGCGGCACCAGCGCCTTCAACGCGGCGGCCGGCGGCGGCCTGCTTGACGGCAACAACGACGGCACGCCGGGAGACAATTACACCAACGTCTTCACGGTGGCATCGCTGCCGAGCAACGCGGTGGTCCTGAGCGTCCCCAGCTTCACGCGCGGCTACGGGCAACCAGTCAATGTGCCAGCGTCGGGCTCCGGCATCCCGCTCACCCTGAGCACCGGCGTCAACGTCACCAGCGTCACCTTCACCCTGAATTTCAACCCGGCCCTGCTGCAACTCGACTCCTTCACCGTCAACCCGACCCTCATTGCGGAAGGCGCGTCGGGCACGATGAACGTCAACAACAACACTGGCGTGGCCAACTTCATCGTCAGTAGCGCCAGCCCGTTCTCGACTGCCGCCGGGGCGCTCACCCTGGGCACGATCTCGGCGACCGTCCCGAACACGGCGACCTACACCTCCAAGGAAGTCCTGCACATCAGCAACCTGGTGATCGACGACAACGAGGCGATTCCGCAACCGCTGCCCTCCTATGGCCAGGACGGCGTTCACGTCGCTGCCTTCTTCGGCGACACCAACGGCAGCCAGGGCTACTCCTCGGCCGACGAGGTTCTGCTGCAGCGCGCCGTCGTGGGCAGCAACAGCGGCTTCTCCGCCTACAAGGACGCGGCCCCGGTGGTCACCGCCGGCCTCGCCGGCAACGCCACCCTCGGCGGCGCCGACGCCACGCTGCTGCAGCGCGTCATCCTCAACAACTCCACGACGACGGTGGTGCCGCCGCTGCCGACCGGCATCACGCCGCCAGCCACCGGGCCTGACCCCGAGGTGTTCATTCCGCAGAACCTGACCGTCACCGCCGGCCAGACCGTGACCGTGCCGGTGAACCTCATGGTCACCGAGTCCTCGAACCTCAACGGCATCAGCGGCTTCGACGTGGCCATCCTTTACGACCCCACGGCGTTCTCGGTCGCCGCGACTGGCGCCGTCACCCTGGGCAGCCTGGTCAGCGGTTCCAACCTGACCGGGGTCACGTTCACCCTGGCCTACAACGCAGCCAACCCGGGCCACCTCGACATCACGGCCTACACGAGCGACGGCACAACCCCGACCAGCCTCAGCCCCGGCACGGTCGGCTCCCTGGTGAACATCCAGTTCACCGCCCTGACGACCGCGGCACTCGGCTCCTCAGCCATCAACCTGGTTCCCCAGGACGGCAACACGCCGACTGATGTCAACGATAACAACGCCATCCAGTACACGCTTAGCCCAGCGCCGACGAGCGCCAGCAACGACTCCGTGGATGGCGTGGTGACCATCACGATGAGCACCAGCATCATGACGACCACGACGATCACGGACCAGGGTCCGAACCCGTCGCTCAACTTCGGCAGCACGGTGCAGCCGGTGTCGTTCCTGGTCCACGTCGCGCCCGCCAGCGGCTCGGTCGCCGGCGACACGGTGTCCCTGTCGGACAACGGCGTCGCCATCAGCGGCGCCACCGGCACCCTGGACGCCAGCGGCAACGCCACGATCACCCTCAGCACGGCCGCCCAGCTGGCCGTCGGCAGCCACCCCATCACCGCCACCTTCGCCACCCAGGGGAACTTCACCACCAGCACCTCCCTCTCGGTCACCCAGAACGTCGTCAGCTCCCTCCAGGTAGACTCGGCGACTCTCGCGGGCAACTACGTCCAGCTGGTCTTCGACGGCCCCGTCGATCCCAACACCACCCAGCTGTTCTACAGCCCCGGCGCCACCGCCGTGGCGCCGAACATCACCCTGACCGGCCCGGGCGGCAGCGTCAAGGGCTCGCTGCTCATCGACGCCACCCATCCCAACGTCGCCACCTTCGTCGCCACCGCGGGCGAACTGGCTCCCGGCAACTACACCGTCGCCGTCACCAACTCCGTCAAGGCCGTCGGCGGGGCCACCCTCGCCAGCAATTACAGCCAGCCCCTCACCGTCGCCAGCCCGCTCGTCACCCCGGTGGTCACCGCCGCTTTCGTCGCCCGCGGGCCCGGCCAGACCGTCAACATCCCCAACTCCAGCACCGGACTGCCCATCACCCTGAGCGGCATCACCTCCGCCGTCCAGTCCCTCTCCTTCACCCTGACCTATGACCCGACCCTCCTCAGCGTGACGGCGGCCACCCTCTCGACCGACGCCGCCAGCAACGGCAACCTCGTCCTCAACCCGATCAGCTTCACCAGCATCGACGCCCACCACATGCTGATCACCTTCACCATCGTCGGCGGCAGCGGCGGCGGCCACTGGAACCCCAGCGGCGGCACCGGCACCCTGCTCACCCTCACCGCCACCGTGCCCCAGAACGCCCCCTACACCGACAAGGCCCTGCTCGCCACCCAGAGCGTCGTCCTCAACGGCACCGCGGCCCAGGGCGATGACGCCATCGACGTCAACGCCTACCAGGGCGATATCGATGGCTCCCACACCTACACCGGCCTGGACGCCTCCCTCATCGACCGGGTCAGCGTCGGTCAGGGCACCGGCTTCAGCGTCTTCAAGGATCTCGATCCCTGGATCATCGGCAGCGTCACCGCCAGTGGCACCCTGGGCGTCACCGGCCTCGACGCCGCCGATGTCGATAAGGCCGCCGTCGGCTCCTTCCCCAGCGTCATTCCCCAACCGCCCACCGGCTTCACCATCACCGGCCCGCTCGGCCCCGACCCCCGGCTCTACCTCGCCGCCGCCACCGGCGGCGACGGCCAGACCGTTACCGTTCAGGAACGCTTCAACGTCTCCGGTGCCGATCCCAGCACCGAGATCGATGCCATCGACTCGGTCATCGAGTACGACCCCAGCAAATTCACGGTCTCCAACATCCGCGCCGGCTCACTGCTGCCGGGCTTCAGCGTCACCACCAACGTGGATGCCGTCCACGGCGTCATCCGCGTCAGCGAGTTCACCGCCAACCCGGCGCAGGCCCCCAACCCCACCGATGGCGATGTGCTCCTCCTCGACTTCACCGTCAACAGCAGCGCCCCACTCGGCCCCTCGCCGCTCAAGCTGGCCGCCAGCTACACCGACGCCAACAACACCAGCACCACCACCGCCGTCTACAACGCCACCAGCGCCCTGACGCTCGGGCCGGCGCCGCAGAACCCCAGCACCCTGCCCCTGAGCGGCAGCACCGTCAGCCCCTTCGTCACCAACGTGGACAACTACTTCAGCGTCGTCGGCCACAGCGGCACCGAGGGCTTCCCGGCCAACACCACGGCCACGGCCGGCGGCACCGTCACCATCCCCATCAACTTCAGCAACGGCCCGGTTCCCTTCGACATCGCCGCCGTCGATAACGCCATCAAGTTCAACCCGCTGCTGCTGCAGGTCACCAACGTCACCGTCGGCAGCCTGCTGATGGGCTTCAGCCTGACCACCAACGTGGATAACACCAACGGCGTGCTGCGCACCAGCGAGTTCACCGCCAACGAGGCGGCGGTCAGCGGCGGCCAGGTCGGGGCGGTGCTGCAGATCACCTTCGCGGTCAATGGCTCGGCCAGCGGTAGCATCCCGCTGTACATCCTGCAGTCCTACACCGACAGCAACAACACCACGACCACGACCGCGGTTTACGACGACAACGGCGCCATCACGCTGACGCCGGCGCCGCAGGGCACCGGCAGCAACCCCGTGTTCGTGACCGGCGTGGATGGCAACCTCAACATCGTGGTGCAGCCCAACCAGCCGCCCTACGCCAGCCTGCCGGTGCCGGCGGTCATCCCGGAGGCGCTGTTCAACCCGGCGGCCCACGCCGGCCTGCAGACGGTTACGCCCAACACCGTGGCCTTCTCCGCAGCCACTGGCGACGCCATCATCGTGACCGACAGCGACTACACCGCGAGCGGCTCCCCCGAGACGACGACGCTGACCCTGACCGGTTCGCCGGCGGGCACCTCGAGCGGCCCGGTGGGCACGCTGACGGCAGCGGCCAGCGGCCAGGCCATGGTCAGCGGCGGCGGCACGCAGCCGCTGGTCATCACCGGCAGCCCGAGCGACATCACGGCCACGCTCAGCAGCCTGGTGTACACGCCGGGCCCGGGCTTCTTCGGCACGGCGACGCTGACGGTGAGCACCACCGACAACGGCAACAGCGGCTACGGCGGTTCGCTGACGGATGTCCGCTCCACGAGCATCACCGTGGTCGGCCTGTTCCTGAGTGAGATCGACACACTCAAGGGCAACACGACCAACCCCAGCCAGTACATTGAGATCTTCTCGACGGTGCCCAGCTACACCATCCCGCCGGGCGTGTACCTGACGGGCATCAACGGGGTCTCGGGCAGCACGCCGGCTGCGGGTGTGCTGGCCGACATCTTCAACCTGAGCGGTTTCACGACCGGCAGCAACGGCTACCTGGCGCTGCTGCAGAAGAACGAGAAGTACAGCAGCGGCGGCTTTGAGGTGGCTGGTGGCAACCAGCTGGACAACAGCGGTACGGGGGTCGGGTTCGGCAGCGGTAACACGAGCAAGTTCGGCACGGTCACCGGCGTGCATACCGGCAGCACCCGGCCGACCGGCCAGCTGGCCACCGACATCCTCCTGACGGGGGCGGAGAGCTTCCTGCTCATTCAGACGCCGACGGCGCCGACGACGACGACGAACATTGATCCGGCCAACACTGGCAACCCGAGCAACCAGACATCGGCGTACAACGGCTGGAACGTGCTGGACTCGGTGGGCATCCTGGACAGCGCCAGCACCAGCCACGCGTACGCGGCGATCACCTTCAAGCCGACGGGGGCGACCGGCACGACGCTGGCGGGCTCGAACGTGGTGAACACGGGCACCTGGGTGGCGAACTACGTGGGCCGCATCGCCCAGAACACCGGCAGCAGCGGCGCCGACTGGCTGGGCAGCGTGGTCACCGGCACGCCGAGCAGCGGCATGTTCTTCCTGGGGAGCCCGAACAGCACGGCGTTCGCGGGACAGCCGCTGAACAGCATCGGCGGGCCGAACGACTGGGCGCCGCAGTTAACGGTGGCGGTGAACGACGACAGTTCCAACCAGCACTCGCAGGTGGCGGAGCTGACGCTGACGTTCAGCACGCCGGTGAACATCGTCGATCTGGCGAGCGACTTCGTGCTCAAGGATGCGTCGGGCAACCCGCTGAGCATCAACGTCAGCGACCCGGTCAGCGGGGCGACCACGGAGGGGGCCAGCGGCCCGGTGCCGGACAGCGGAGCGACGCAACTGTTCGTCACCTTCAACGCCGACGCGACGCACACGTTCAACTTCATCACGCCGTACCTGGACCAGTTCGGCAACACGCTGACGGTCGGCTTGGTGGACGGCAACTACTTCCTGAACACGAAGGTGGCCGACATCAGCGCCGCCAGCAATAGTGCGGTGCTGCTGGACGGTGCCAAAAACGGCATGAGCGGCAGCACGACAAGCGGGACCGGCAACCTCAACGGCAACGGCGTCAACCAGGTGGACGAGTTCTGGCGGCTGTTCGGCGACACGGAGGGGCGGCGGCAGGTGGATGGTGTGGACACGACGAACTTCCGCACGGTGAACGGCGTGACCCAGGAAACCAGTGGGATGACGGCGGGGATCACGGCGGCGAGCGAGTCGAACAACACGGTGACGATCACGACCTCGGCGCCGAGTGGTTTCCTGATGGGCGAGATCGTGAACATCGTGGGTCTGCCGGCGGGGTACAACGGCTCGTTCGTGATCCTGTCGGTGAACGGCAACACGTTCACGTACATGGCGCCGACGAGCGGTCTGACGGCGGTGACCAACCCGACGGGGGCGGCGGCGACGCTGAACTCGTACCAGTGGTATCTGGACTACAATGAGGACGGCAACATCGACGTGGGCAACACGCTTGAGCAGACCCAGCTGATTAACCGCCTGTTCACGCAACTGCCCGCGTGAGTCCCGCCCCGGCGGGTGACCCTCCGACTGTTGAAAACGCCAGGGGCCTCACGCGGTTCGTGAACCGCGTGAGGCCCCTGACGTTCCGGCCTCGCGCCACGGGCGGCACGGGGCCGGCGCTGCGTTAATCCAGACGGATCGCCGGCACCGTGGTTCCTTCCGCGTCCTCCTTGACCTGCACACGGATGCGCGACGCTTTGGGGTCGGCGTAGCGGCCCGCCAGGTGATCGACTTCTTCTTCCTTGCCCGGCAACGGCTTGCCCCACACGACCGTCACCGCGTATTCGCCCACCGGGGCGCCGTCATCCGTTTTGTAAGTGGTGAGCCGGAAGGAGCCGTCCTTCTGCACGGTGCCACGCGGATAGCCCTTTGGCCAGAGTTTGCTGTCCGCATCGCGAACGGGCGTGAAGACGACCAGTGCCCCGACCGCCGGCTGCTTCTTGACGAAGACCTGTCCGCTCACCGGAAACACGGGCTTCTGGTCCTCGCCGCCGCCGCAGGCGGAACAACCCAGCGCCAGCAGCACGCCGAACAGCGCACCGCGGCACGACGAAAAAACGTTCATGTTGCTCCTTCGTGAGAGCACCCCGCGAATGCGTGGGCCACGTGGAACCTGGAGCGGACCTCGGGGCGCCGGGCAGCGCCCCAAAAATCGCGACCCTCAGTCCGTATTCGTATTCACCTCGCCGCCGGCGCGGGTGATCAGGTTGGAGACCAACTGATCGCTCAGGCCGGAGCTGAGGAAGCGCACGGAGGCGTCGGCGAAGACGACGTTGGCGCCACCGGAGTGGAAGCTGAAAATCTCATTGTCGTTGGTGCAGTTGATGGAACACGAGCCGGGGTTGGTCGCGCCGTCCGCCGTGAAGGTGTGGGTGATGTACTCTGCGTTGCGATCCGCCCAGCCGCCGTCGTTCTGGCCGAGGCCAAGATACTTGTTCCCAGTGCGGTACTGACCGGGGCGGCCAGCGTCCTCGGCGATCACCAGCGTGTTGGAGGTGCCGTCGCGGATATCGATCATGCGGCACAGGAAGTCCACCGCCATGATGCCGGCACGGTTGGCCACCGGCTGCACCAGGCCGATATTGATCGGGCCGGTGTCGATGGCGTTGTCCGGCGCGTAGTCGCCGGCGACCACCAGGATGTTGTTGGAAGTGTATGTCCGTTCGGACAGCGGTACCGAGGGGCAGGTCATGACCGACAGCGGCTGTCCCACCACCGGTCCGTTGGCGGGGTTGTTCCAGCTGATGTTGAAATTGTACCGATTGTACAGGTTCTCCTGCTCCAGGCTGCGGCAGGATGAACACCGCCCAGCCGTGCACGACGCCGCCCGGGATGCCGAGACGCGCATTCGCCTGGGTGATGCCGCCTGGCGGGAAGAACTTGTTGGTGCCGACGTAGTTGTGCAGGGCCTTGCCGATCTGGCTGAGGTTGTTCTTGCACTGGGTGTTGGCTGCCGCTTCCCGGACCTTTTGCACGGCGGGCAGGAGCAGGCCAATCAGGATGGCGATGATGGCGATGACCACCAGCAACTCGATCAGCGTGAAGCCGCGATAGCGATTTCGTCGGGTGTGGGTCAAGGTCACAGCGTCTTCCTTGGGAACATGGAGGGTGGGTTGTAAGAAGAGAGGAATAGTAGCCCGCCAGGAAGAGCGTTTGGTGAGGGCGACGCAAAGATCTCCGGAAGATGTCGATCCGACGGTATGCCTGAATCTTCACCCGTTGTCGTCCGGCGCGAACGCCGCCTCGTCGCGCATCAGGGCGAAGCGCTCCCGCAGCGCCCCATCGCTGCCAGCAGGCCGGGTCGTGGACCGACAGGTTCAGCGCAGCCTGGCGCAAGGCCGTCACGGTGAAAGGAGATGCCCCAGGAGACCTCGCCCCAATTCCAGGCGGCCTGGTTGAACAGGCGGAAGGCGCGGGAGTGGTCCTCGGCGGCGGCGCGGCCGGTGGTCTCCCAGAGCCATGAGAGGGTGCGGCGGCCGAGGCAGACGACCCAGGCGGCGAAGACCTCGGGGCGGAAGCAAGGACATGGGGGCTCTAGCAGAGCGGCGAGGCTGGGGGTAAGCTGAACCATGAGCAGGCCCTCCCGGCATTGGTACGACCGTGGATGTGACCTGTAGCGATCATACCAAACCTCCAGCCGTGGGCCAGCTCTTGCTATTTCCCTTGTCCGTTGTAAATGCCAAACTCTAGTCAGAGGCAAGGAACGGCCTGGTGAACAGGATACATTGGCCATGAAAAAGAAAACACTGTTTGTCGGCATCGCGCTGGCGCTGTCCGTCGCCGCCGGTCTGGGCTACTGGTGGAGCCTGAACAAACCGCCCCAGGGGCTGAGTCTGCCCGGCGTGGTCGAAATTCAGGAAGTCCGGCTGGCCAGCAAGGTCGGCGGTCGCGTGGCAAAGATTGCGGTCGCGGAGGGCGATCTGGTGTCGCCGGGCCAGCCGCTGGTGTACTTCGAGGTGCCCGAACTGCTGGCCCAGCGCGACCAGCAGCGGGCGCGCTACGAACAGGCCGTCAAGAACTACGAGAAGGCCGTCAGCGGGCCGCGGCCGCAGGAGAAGGCGGCGGCGCAGGCGGCGGCCGCGGCGGCACAGGCGAAGTACGAACGCCTGAAGGCGGGCTATCGCACGGAGGAGGTGCAGGCGGCCCTGGAGGATTGGCGGAGCGCCGAGGCGGACTTCGATCAGGCGCGGAAGGACCTGGTTCGGGCCGAGGAGCTGTTCCACATCAAGGGGGTGTCGAAGGCGGATTACGATGTCGCGCAGGCGGGGCGCGATCGCACCCGAGCCCGGACGCTGTCCGCCAAGGCGCGGTACGACATGCTCAAGGCCGGTTACCGTCCCGAGGAGATCGCCGAGGTGCTGCAGCAGTGGGTGCAGGCCCAGGCCAACGCCGAGTTGCTCGAAGCCGGCACCCGCGTGGAAGACATCTACATGGCCAAGGGGCGGATGGACGAGGCCAGGGCCAAACTGGACGAGCTGGAAGTCAACCTGAAAGAACAGGTCGTGTACGCCCGGGAGCGGTCGGTGGTTGAGGTGCTGGCGGTGCGCCAGGGCGACGTGGTGCCGGCCAACCAGCCGGTGGTGCGCGTGCTGCGGGCGGAGGATCTGTGGGTCAAGGTGTTCGTGCCGGAGACGGAGCTGGGCAAGGTGCGGCTGCACCAGCAGGTGGAGGTGACCGTGGACGCCTACCCGGAGCGACGCTTCCAGGGCGAGGTGATTCAGGTGGCCTCGATCAGCGAGTACACGCCGCGCAATGTCCAGAGTGCGGACGAGCGCCGCCATCAGGTCTTCGCGGTCAAGGTGCGCGTCGCCGACCCGCAGGGCGTCTTCAAGTCCGGCATGGCCGCCCAGGTCTGGCTGCCGCTGGCCGATTGATCAATGTGTCGGAGCCCGAGCGCCAGCGCGGGCTCGGAAAGCGCTCGGGCTCGGAAAGAAAGGGGGTGACATGGCCGCCAACCCGCAGCCGGTGATCGAGATCGACGACATCACCATCCGCTTCGGCACCTTTACCGCCGTGCAGCACGTGAGCCTGACGGTGACGCAGGGCGAGGTCTTCGGCCTGCTCGGCCCGAACGGCTCCGGCAAGACGACGCTGATCCGCGCGTTGTGCGGCCTGATCCGCTTCAGCGCCGGCCACGCCCGCGTCTTCGGCCAGGATGTCGCCCGTCACGCCGAGGAGATTCGCGGCCGCATTGGCTACATGTCGCAGAAGTTCTCGCTCTACGAGGACCTGACGGCCCTGGAGAACATGGACTTTTACGCGGGCATCTACGGCCTGGCGCGGGCGGAGGCTCGCAGCCGCAAGGCAGAGTTGATCGACCTGACCGGCCTGGCTCCGTACCTGGACCGCCGTGCCGGCCGGCTGTCGGGCGGCTGGAAGCAACGGCTGGCGATGGCCTGCACCCTCCTGCACCGGCCGCGGCTGGTGTTCCTGGACGAGCCGACCGCCGGCGTCGATCCGGTGGCCCGCCGCGAACTGTGGGACCTGCTGTTCCGCCTCGCCGCGGAGGGCATCACGCTGCTGGTGACGACGCATTACATGGACGAGGCCGAGCGCTGTGGCCGCGTCGGCTACCTGTATCTGTCGCGGCTGCTGGCGGTCGGCACGCCGGGCGAACTGCGGAAGCTGCCGCTCGTGACACCGCCGGACACGCGCCGTCTGGAGATCGTCAGCGGCGACACCGCGGCGTTGCTGGAGCGGTTGCGGCACACGCCGGGCGTGCGCGAAGCGACCATCTTCGGCCAGGCCGTCCACGCCCTGGTCGATGCTGGGCGCACCGACGAGCAGCTCGGCCTGACCGGTGTCCGCGTGCTGCCGGCGGAGGCCAACCTGGAAGACGTGTTCGTCACCCTCTCCCGCGCTCAGAACGCCCGGGCCGCGTCGTGAACCCGTGCTTGACTCCCCTCTCCCCCTGAAAGGGGCGAGGGGAGGACGAAAATAAGAGATCCGCCATGTCCGGACTGTCGCTGCAGCGCACACTGTCGATCGCCCGCAAGGAGCTGTACCACATCCTGCGCGATCCGCAGGCACTGTTCTTCACGCTGTTCGTGCCGGTCGTGGAGCTGTTCCTGCTCGGCTTCGCCATCGAGACCAACGTCCGCCATGTGCGCACGGTCATCCTCGACCAGGCGTGTACGCAGGAGAGCCGGACGCTGCTGCGGAGCTTCGAGAACTCCGATGACTTCCAGGTCGTCGAGATCGTCCGCACGGATGAGGAACTGAACCGGGCCATCGTCGCCGGCCGGGCACGCGTCGGCGTCAAGATTCCGCACGACTTCTCGCAGAAATTGCTGGCCGGCCAGACCGCCCAGCTGCTGGTGCTGGTGGACGGCAGCGAGTCGAACATCGCTGCGGAGGCGCTCAACGTCAGCAACGCCCTGGCGCTGCGCGCGTCGCTGGAGCGGGCGCTCGGCGACCGGGAACTGCCGGTCGATTGCCGGCCGCGCATCCTGTTCAACCCGGACACGAAATCGGCCTTCTTCTTCATCCCGGGGCTGATGGTGGTGATGACGCAGATGATGACGACCATGCTGGCCTCGAACGCCCTGGTGCGCGAGAAGGAGAAGGGCACGCTCGAGCAGCTGTTCATGACGCCAGTGCGGCCGACCGAGCTGATCGTCGGCAAGATGACGCCGTACATCGCCGTCGCCGGCATCGATTTTTGCATGATCGCGGTGCTGATGCAGGTGATCTTCGGCGTGCCGATCCGCGGCGCCTTCCTGACCCTGCTGGCGCTGGCGCTGCCGTTCATCCTCACGATGCTCGGCGTCGGCATCTGGATTTCAACGAAGGCGGAGACGCGCGAGGCGGCGACGCAGCTGTCCATCGGCACCATCCTGCCGTCGGTGTTCCTGTCGGGCTATGTGTTCCCGTCCGACTCGATGCCGCTGTTTTTCAGCTACGTCTCCAAGGTGATCCCGACAACCTGGCTGATCGATGCGTCGCGCGGCGTGATCCTGCGCGGCGCCGGCTGGTCGGATTTGTGGGTGCATGCCCTGGTGCTCTGGACGATGGCCGTCGTCATGGTTGCGGCCAGCGCCTTCAAGTTCCGCAAGCAGGTAGGGTGACGCACCGCTCCCGATTGCACGACGGACTGATATAACAATGGATTGCATTGCGCCCCCGACACACACAGTTGCCGAGGCTCTCCCCATGCGCTATTGCCCCATCCTCCTGCTCGTGCTGCTCGCCGGCCCCGCCCGGACGCAGGAAAAACTCGACGTGCTGCCGGCCGACCCGGCGCCGCGCAAGCTCCTCTACCGTTATCTCCAGGCCGAGGCCCAGAAGCACCTGGACGCCCGCCGCGCTGAAGTCGCCGCGCTGAAGACGCCCGCGGAGGTCAAGCAGCGGCAGGAGCGGTTGAAGGCGAAATTCCTGGAGGCGCTCGGCGACTTCCCCGCGAAGACACCGCTCAACGCGAAGGTGATCGGCGTCGAGAAACGCGACGGCTACCGCGTCGAGCGCATCATCTACGAGAGCCGGCCACAGCACCACGTCACCGCGACGCTGTACCTGCCGGAAGGCAAGGGGCCGTTCCCTGCCGTGCTGATGCCGATGGGCCACGACGCCAACGGCAAGGCCGCCGCCAGCGCCCAGCGCGGCTGCATCCTGCTGGCCAAAAACGGCATCGCGGCCATGCCCTACGACCCCATCGGCCAGGGCGAACGCCGGCAGCTGCTCGACGCCACCGGCAAGCCCGCCATCCCGAGCAGCACCAGCGAGCACACCATGGTCGGCGTCGGCGCCCTGCTCATCGGCCGCAACACCGCCAGCTATCGTGTCTGGGACGGCATCCGCAGCCTGGACTACCTGGCCAGCCGGCCGGAGATCGACGCGAAGCGTCTCGGCTGCACCGGCTGCTCCGGCGGCGGCACGCTCACGTCGTACCTGATGGCCCTGGACGAGCGCATCGTTGCCGCGGCGCCGTCGTGCTACATCACCTCGCTGGAGCGGCTGTTCGCCACCCTCGGGCCGCAGGACGCGGAGCAGAACATCACCGGCCAGGTCGCGTTCGGCATGGACCACGCCGACTACCTGACGATGCGAGCGCCGCGGCCGACGCTGATCTGCGCCGCGAGCCGCGACTTCTTCGACATTCAGGGCACCTGGGCGTCGTTCCGCGAAGCGTCGCTGCTGTACGGCATGTTGGGGCACAGCGAGCGCATGGCCCTGGCGGAGTTCAACACGACGCACGGCTATCCCAAACCGCAGCGCGAGGCAATGGCCCGCTGGATGCTCCGCTGGCTGCTGCACAGGGACGATGCGGTTACCGAGGGCGACATCGCCATCGTCAGGGATCGCGAGCTGCAATGCACGCGCAGCGGCCAGGTGCTGGAGGATTTCCAGGGCAGATCGGTCTTCCACCTCAACGCGGAGCGCGAAAAGCAGCTGGCAGGCCAGCGCGAGCAGCTGTGGGGCAAGCGGTCGCCGGACGAACTGCGCAAGGCGGTGCGTGACTTGATCGCGCTGCCGGCGAAGATCAAGCCGGCCGAAGTGAAAGTCAGGGGCGTTGTCGCAGACCGTGACGGCTACACCATTCGCGAGGTCATTTTCGAGACGGAACCAGGCATCCAGGTGCCCGCCCTTTATTTTGAGGCGCCGGGCGGTGAGAAACATCAGATGGTGCTGTACGTCAACGGCCAGGGCAAGACGGCCGACGCTGCCCCGGGCGGACCAATCGAGAAACTGGTCAAGGCCAAGCAGCGTGTGCTGGCCCTGGACCTGCGCGGCTTCGGCGAGACGGCGCCGGGCAAGCCGCCCGCCAAGGGCGCCAACTACTTCGGCACCGACTTCAAGGAGGCGTTCCTGGCGCTGCACCTGAACCGTCCGCTGCTGGGCCAGCGCGTCCTTGATCTGTTGGCGGTGGTCGGAACCGTGACCGACAAGGACGAAAAGAACCGACCCCTCGTCATCGGCGTCGGCACCGCCGGCCCAGTGGTCCTGCACGCCGCGGCCCTCGACCCGCGCATCAAGCGGGTAACGCTCGTCAATTCGCTGCTGTCCTGGTCGTCGGTGGTGCGCACGCCGATCAGTCACAACCAACTGTCCAACGTGGTGCCCGGGGCGCTCAAGGTCTACGATCTGCCCGACCTGGCGGCGCTGGTGGCGCCGCGGCCGCTGACGGTGCGGGCGGCGACGGACCCGCGCAACCAGCCCGTCGGCCAGGCCGAGGTGACCCGAGCGTTCGAGCGCGGCCGGGCGGCGTACCGAGCCCTGAAGGCCGAGAAAGCGCTGGTGCTGCAAGGAAATCCCTGACTGACAACCAGCGCGTGCTGCCGCTTGCGGCGTCGCGCGCTCCCGCCCAACAACCGGCTGCCACAATCGTTAGTGAGAGCAAGCGACGTATTCCCGCACCGGCCGCCCCCCGGTTTCCTCAAAAGGCGCAAGACAGGATGAATACTCCTTCACACTGAAACCGAGATAACCCAGGGTGGTACTACTGGATGAGGCCAGAACGCCCAGGTACAGTCGGAACCCGGAAGCAGGTCCGGCCGAGGCGCTTCTCGGAGCGCACTTTTCGCAGTCCCTGCGTTTATCGAGCCGATAACCGATTGACAAGGATTAATTCTTACTCATAATAAAAACTTACAATCTGGCCGCCGGTTATAATTGGTGGAAATTAACGGAACGGCGCGGGGGACGGAACAACCCCCAGCGCATTCACACAGAGAAGGCCCCCCCAGAAACAGGCCAATCCTGGATCTCACGAACAGGCGCCGCGGCCACACGCCGCCAACGCCACTGACCATTATCCACGGCCGCCTCAGTACGAATGTCTGAGGCACCGAGTCCTGCCCTGGTTCGGGGCAGGTTACCCGCCCTGGCGTCGTACTCCCCGGCTCTCCCTCGGCCCCCCCGTGCGCGCGGGTCCTGGTGAACAACACCCTGGCTGTCCAACTTGCAAGGATTCCAATGAAGTTCTCTTCCTTCTTCCGCTTCTTCGGTGAACGGCGGCCCCGCCTCCGGGCCAAGGGACAACAGCGGCGCTACTGCCTGGAAATGGAAACCCTGGAGGCCCGGATCACGCCGGTCGTACCCTCCGTCGTCAGCGTCACCCCCCTGGACGGCAGCGTCTCGCTGTCCGCTCTGCCGACGCTGCAGGTGATCTTCAACGAGGACGTCCGCGACAGCAGCGGCGGCCTGCTCCAGGCCAGCGACTTCAGCCTGTTCGGCTCCAGCGGCAACTCGATCCCCGTCAACAGCGTCAACTACGCGCTCAACGCCAGCAACCAGGGGGTGGCCACCCTCACCTACAACGGCGGCGCCAACCTGGTGGTGGACACCTACACCCTGTTCGTCCGCGCCGACCATGTCGTGGACAACACCGGCAGCGGCCTGCACATGGGCCAGCCCGGCCAGCTGGCCGTCGTCAGTAATGGGCAGAACAACGTCTCGCTCATCGGTATGCCCGGGACGGGCACCCTCGGCACCCTGGCCGACTACCCCATGCCGGCCAACGCCGGCGTCCAGGCTACCCCCAGCGCCGTCTTGCTCGCCAACCTCACCGGCGCCGTGGATGCCAACAACAATCCCATTCCCGACCTGGTCGTCATCGACTCCACCACCGACTCCGTCAACGTCTTCCAGGGCCGCGTCGGCGGCGGCTTCGACCTCACGCCCGACGTGGTCCTCGACCTGCCGACCGGCGCCGGCGCCAAGGCCGTGGCGGCCGGCGACCTCAACAACGACGGCGCTCCCGACCTCATCGTTGCCAACACCGCCCTGAGCAGTGTCAGCGTCTTCCTCAACACGCGCACCTCCACCGGACAGCTGGCCTTCGGCTCGGCCACCACCACCGCCCTGCCGGCCGCCGGCGAACTGCCCATCGGCCTGGCCATCGGCGATTTCAACACCGACGGCAACCAGGACGTGGCCGTCCTCAACAGCGCCGCCCCCGCCGACGTGGACATGCCGGCGGACATGGTCGATGACTACACCATCGACATCCTGCCGGGCACCGGCACCGGCACCTTCGGCGCCACCGTGCCCGTCAAGATCGGCGATGTCACCCCCACCGGCCTGACCGCGCCCACCGGCATCGCCGTCGGCCTGTTCAACGCCGACACCAAGCCCGACCTGGCCGTCTCCGGCACCCAGGGCCTGCTCGTGCTGACCAATACCAGCACCAACAACATCACCTTCAACCAGAATCTGATCCCGACCACGACCGCGCTCACCGCGGTTGCCGCCGGCCAGGTCCACATCCCCCAGGGCGCCAACAACCGTAATGACATCGTCGCCACCACCGCCGGCGGCGGCGGCCAGGTGCTCGTCTTCGTCAACGACAACACCGGCAACTTCACCATCGTCGGCGGCCTGCCCATCAGCTCCGGGGCCGTCACGCCCACCGCCGTCGCCATCACCGACCTGGACAACAACGGCTACGCGGACATCGTCACCAACGACACCACCACCAGCGCGGTCAACGTCATCAACAACTTCGCCGCCGGCCTCATCAGCAACGCCACCAACGCCGGCCCCATCGTCATCACCAGCAACAACAACGGCCTGCAAACCGGCGCGCAAATCACCATCACCGGCGTGCAGGGCAACACCGCCGCCAACGGCAACTGGACCGTCACCCGCATCAACGCCAACCAGTTCTCGCTCAACGGTTCGGCCGGCAACGGCATGTTCATGCCCGGCGGCGCCCTGTGGTACGTCACCAGCGTGGCCAACGGCAGCGGCAATGTCATGGGCACCACCGGCAACGCCGTCTCGCCCATCGTCATCACCAGCGACGTGCCCACCGGCCTGGTCACCGGCCAGCAGGTCACGGTCGCCAACGTCGGCGGCAACATGGCGGCCAACGGCACCTGGACGGTCACCGTCATCGACGCCACCCACTTCTCGCTCAACGGCTCGACGGGCAACGGCACCTGGACGATGGGCACCGGTAGCTGGTCGCGGCTGCCGTACCGCACCGACGCCGGCCCCGTCAGCCTGGCCGTAGGCGACACCAACCAGGACGGCGACGTGGATGTGGTCACAGCCAACAGCACCGGCCGCGATGTTTCGGTGTTCTCCGGCCTGGGCAACGGCGCCCTCGGCGTGGCCGCCAACTACAGCCTGGCCAACAACAGCCAGCCCGACGCCGTCGCCAGCGGCGACCTGAACAAGGACGGCATCCCCGATTTGGTCGTCGCCAATTACAACCTTAACACCGTTACCGTCTTCCTCGGCCTGTCCGGCGGCGGCTATGCCCCGGGCGTCACCTACAGCACCGTCGTCAACGGCAAGGGCCGCAACCCCAACAGCGTCACCCTGGCCGACCTGACCGGCACTGGCAAGCTCGACATCCTCACCACCAGCGGCACCGACAGCGTTGTGACCATTCTGCCCGGCATGGGCAACGGCACCTTCGGCCCGGGGAGCACCGTGGCGGTCGGCACCAACCCGGACGCCCTGGCCGTGGGCGACTTCAACAACGACGGCAAACTCGACCTGGCCGTGGCCCACCTCGGCGGCGGTGGCGGCGGCTTCGGGCACGGCGGCGGCGGCGGCGGCAACAGCGGCGTCACCGTGCTGATCGGCAACGGCGACCGCACCTTCAAGAAAGGCGTCGAATACGAGGCCCCGACGGGCGGCGGCTTTGGCGGCGGCGGCGGCACCAGCATCGCCCCCACCGCCATCGCCGTCGGCGATTTCAACAAGGACGGCAACCTGGACATCGTGATCGCCGACAGCAACAGCCATCAGGTGATCCTGCGCCAGGGCGACGGCACCGGCAACTTCCCGGCCACCGGCCGTTTCGTCTTCCCCGTCGGCGTCAACCCCGACGGCCTGATCGTTGCCGACCTCAACCGCGACGGCTTCCCCGATGTCATCACCATCAGTTCGTCCAGCACCACCGCCGACAGCATCTCCGTGCTGCTCAACTCCCAGGGCAGCGGCTTCAGCCCCTACATCTCCACCACCCTGGGCGTCGGCGCCGCCCTGCAGAGCGTGACCGTGGCCAACGTCAACCAGGACGCCTACCCCGACCTGGTCGTGACCGTCAAGGGCGTGGCCATCGCGCCGGTCGGCGGCGGCTTCGGCGGCGGCGGTGGCGGGCCGGCCGTCACCAACGCCAGCCCCATCGTTATCTCCAGCGCCAACCACGGTCTGGCCACCGGCCAGGTGGTCACCATCACCGGCGTGCTGGGCAACACGGCGGCCAACGGCACCTGGACCATCACCGTCGTCGATCAGAACCACTTCTCGCTCAACGGCTCGACCGGCAACGGCGCCTACACCAGCGGCGGCAGCTGGACGCCGACCGCCGCCGCCGCCTTCGACAACGTCTTCACCCTGCTGAACAACGGCGACGGCTCGTTCCAGGCGGCGACGCCCTACCTGGCCGCCAAAACGGGCAACCCGACGCCCGGCGCCAGCTACGTCGCCGTCGTCTCCGACCCCTGGCAGCGCGTGGTCACGTTCACCAGCGGCGGCACCACCGTCAACGCCAACCTGGTGTCCAACGGCGGTTTCGAGGTCCGCGACCTGACCGGCGCAGGGCAACCTGGTCGGCTGGACCTCCTACAACCTGCCCGACACGCCCGGCAGCCGCGGCAGCTGGGCCGCCCAGACCGGCACCACCAGCCCAATCAGCTCCGCCGCCGTGCCGCTGCCGCCGCAGGGCAACTACTCCGCCATGCTCGACGAGGCCGACGTGCAGCCCATCCCGCCAGCAATGGGCATGGGCGGCATGGGCGGCGGTGGCACCCCGGTCAACCCCAACGCCGCCACCACCTACGAGGGCAGCCACGCGCTCTACCAGGACTTCACCATCCCCACCAACGTCACCAAGCTGACGGTGTCGTTCAACCTGTACATCGACAACACCAACGCTGGCGTCACCGGCTACAGCGACACCCAGGGCGGCACCCAGGCCCTGGACTTCCGCACCGCCAGCGCCGACCAGCAGGTGCGCGTGGACCTGGTGAATCCCAACGCCCCCATCCTGGCGGTCAACGCCGACGCCGGCAGCGGCAACCCGGGCGTCTACCAGAACCTCTTCATCACCCAACCCGGCGAGTCGGCCACGCAGTCGATCTCCATGACCATCGACCTGTCCTCGAACCTCGCCTACTGGGCCGGCAAGACCGTCCGCATCCGTATCGCCGAGACCAACAACAGCGGCAAGCTGATCCTCGGCGTGGACAACGTCAAGGTGCAGGCCATCTACACCGACAACCAGGGGCCGAGCATCAGCAACCTGCGGCTGCGCAACCCCAGTTACCTGATTACGCCCACCACCAACGAGGAGACCACCGACCCGACGATCGTCGGCACCGTCAGCGACAGCGGCGGCGTCAACAACGTCTCCTACGTCGAGTTTGACCTGAACAACAACGGCTTCGTCGGGGCGGGCGACTTCAAGGTGACCAACATCGACGCGGCCGGCAACTTCACCTTCACGCCGCAGACCCCGCTGCTGCCCGGCGTGCATACCGTGGCGGTCCGCGCCGTCAACAAGGCCAACCAGCAGACGGTATCGTCGATCACCTTCACCGTGCAGGGCGCCAGCCTGACGACCTGGGAGGCGGTCGGCCCCGGCCCGATCGACGTGTCCAGCGCCGGCCTGAAGTACACGCAGGTGTCCGGCGACATCACCTCGGTGGTCACCGACCCGCGCGACCCGACTGGCAACACCATTTATGTCGGCTCGGACAACGGCGGCATCTGGAAGTCCACCGACGGCGGCGCCGACTGGGTGGCTCTGACCGACCACGTGACCGACGCCAGCGGCAACGTGGTGCCGGAGTCCATCGGCGGCCTGGCCTTGAGCGTCCATGTGCCGCCCAATCCGGTCACGGGCCTGGCGCCGCCGGATGTCATCTACGCCGCCACCGGCGTGGCCAGCAACAACATCACCTCCCGGCCGGGCATCGGCGTGCTCAAGTCCACCGACGACGGCCGCACCTGGACGGTCGTCGGCGAAAGCGTGCTCAACGGCGCCCGCGTCAGCGCCATCGCCGCCGACCCGGACAACGGCAACTATGTCTGGGTGGCGGTCACGTCGTTCAGCAACGGCCTGGGGGTGCCGGGCGTCTACCGCTCCACCGACGGCGGCATCACCTGGACGAACACGCTCATCACGGCGAACATGACGCTGGCCGCCGGCGGCCACCCCGCCAGCGTCGCCTCGGTCACGTCGCTGATCATCAACCCCTTCGACCCGAGCCTGGTCTACATCGGTCTGGGCAACATCGGTCAGGTGGCAGCCAGTGCCTCAGCTGGTGTCTGGCGGTCCAACGCCGACTACGGTGCCACCTGGACGCAGGTGGTCGGTGGCGACAATGCCGCCATCCCCAACAACACCGTGCCGTCGGGCATGGGCGTCGGCCGCGTCACCCTGGCCGAGGGCTCGGGCCGCGTCGGCGACGAGGGCACGTTCTACGTGATGGTCGCCAATCCGCCGCCGGCCGCCTCGCCCGCCGGCGACTTCGACGAGGGCACCTTCATGGGGTTGTACAAGAGCAAGGACGGCATGCTCAACTTCACCAAGGTCATGCTCGAGCAGGACATCGCGCCGCCGCCGCCGCCCATGACCTCTCTGCACGACTTCGTGCCCATCAGCCTGCTGGGCCGCGACGCCAGCGATGTCGGCGCCATGGTGGTGGACCCGACCGACCCGAACGTGGTCTACATTGGCGGCTCGACCTCCTGGTTGCAATCGACCGACAACGCCAGGCTCTATCACAGCCTGATCCGCGTCGATACCGGCAACATGCGCGACACCACCTACGTGGACCCGTCCACCCACATGATCCCCAACGACGGCGACGACATCACCAAGGCGGCCAAGGCTGAACAGCAGGCCGGCTACTACGACCCGTTGCTCATGACGGACATGTACACCGGCGAAGGCGTCTACTGGTACGACATCACGGAGGGCACCTCGAACAAGAACGGCCCCAACCAGTACCTGCCCGACGAGATCAACGCCCTGACGATTGATACCCAGGGCCGGCTGCTGATCGGCACGACCGACGGCATCTGGCGCGGCGAGGCGCTGGGCTTCAGCTACGACTTCAGCAGCGGCGGCACCGGCATCGTCGGCGGCGGCCGCGGCTTCAACCCGCCCGGTATGAAGCTGACCTCACTCAACAGCAACCTGCAGATCACCGATGTCACCTCCGTGGCCATCGACCCGACCAACCCGAACGTGTACTACACCTCGGAGGCCTACAGCGGCACGGCGCTGACCACCGGCGGCGGCCCGCTCTCCTGGCAGACGATGGGCCTGACCGGGCCGACCAACCCCTCGGGTATGAACCTTGGCGTGCCCAACGCTGGCGTCGTCGCCGTCAGCGCCCCGAGCCCGACGGCGGCGGCCGGGAGCAACGGCACGCTGTTCCGGCTCTGGCAATACTACCAGGACCCGACCAACAACACGCTCACCTCGCTGGAGCCGGAGTCCTCCAACGACGGCGGCACGACCTTCAGCGCCGTGGCCGCCTCCGGCATCAGCATCAACAACAGCGCCGGCCTGTTCCCGGTGCTGGTCGTCAACCCGAACAAGATTTACTCCGGTGGCCAGTACCAGGACCAGCTGCTGTTCGGCACGCAGCAGGTGTACGAGACCAACACCACCGCCAACCTGTGGACGGCCATCAGCCCCGTCCTGGACGCAACCGCGGACATCAGCGCCCTGGCGGTGGCGCCGTCGGACTCCAGCACGATCTACGCCGGGCTGAGCAACGGCAAGGTCTTTGTCAAGAACGCCACGCTGAACTGGGTCAACGAGTCCGCCGGCCTGCCCACGGAGCCAATCGACGGCATCACCGTGGACCCGAACAGCCCGAACACCGTCTACGTCCTGCTGGGCGGCAACACCATCGGCGTGCCGCACCTGTGGAAGACGACCAACGGCGGCTCCACCTGGGCGGGGGTGGCCGGCAGCGGCTCCGGCGTGCTGCCGGACGTGAGCTTCTACAGCATGGTGATCGACGCCCGCCCGGCCACGGGAGCGCCCAACGGTCTGTTCTACCTGGCCACCGGCGTCGGCGTGTTCGTCTCCAAGGACCAGGGCGTCACCTGGAAGCCGCTCGGCGAGGGCCTGCCAAGCGGCCCGGTGGTGAGCCTGCAGTTCAACCCGACACTCGAGGTGCTCGCGGCCGCCATTCAGGGCCGCGGCGTCTTCACCCTCTCGACGCAGCACAGTGGCCCGGCGGTCACCGCGGTCACGCCGACGACGCCGACCGCCGACCCGCTGACCACCACGTCGGTCACCTTCGACGAGGCGACTGACCCGCGTACCTTCTCGCTCAGCGCCAACAGCAGCGCCCGCTACACCGCCGCCAGTTTCCTGGACCACACCCAGGAGTACCTGAACAACCGGGTGACGACGTACTTCCAGGAATACCTGGGCCGCAATCCCTCGAGCAGCGATATGCCCTGGGCCACGGCGATGCTGGCCCAGTCGGACTCCCAGTTGGTGGCGACGCTGATCGGCTCGCAGGAGTTCTTCCAGAAATCGGCGGCCACGCCGACCAACGCCACCTGGGTCGCGGCGGTGTACCAGGACCTGTTCTTCCGCACCGCGACGGGCGACGCCGGCGCCACCGCCCTCATCAACGCCCTGAACGCCAACGCCTTCACCCGCGCCCAGGCGGCGGCCACGCTGGTCACGGTCCCGGAGTACCAGGCCGACCTGATCGCCGGCCTGTTCAACCAGATTCTGGACCGCAACAAGCCGATCCCGGCCAACATGAACGACCCGGACATCGTCACCTGGCTGAAGCTGTTTAACCCGGGCGCCGGGCAGACACCCCTGGGCGTGCAGAACCTGATCGCGTCCTTGCTGTCCTCGCAGGAGTATTATCTCAAGTTCGGCGGCGCGATGACGTTGCCCGCGAGTTCCACGCCGGTGGACACGACCCTGAGCGACCTGAGCGGCGCCACGGACCAGTACGGCAACGCCATCCCGGACCTGATCGTAATCAACACCGGCAGCAACACGGTGGACATCTACCAGGGCCGTGTCGGCGGCGGTTACAACCTCACGCCGACCCTGGTGCTGGCGCTGCCCGCCAACGCCAATCCGAGCGGCATCGCCGTCGGCGACTTTAACGGCGACGGCAAGCTGGACCTGGCTGTGGTCAACTCCGGCACCAACAACGTCTCGATCTTCCTGAACACCTCCACGAACAACAAGGTGAGCTTCGGCAGCCGCACGGATGTCGCCGTGGGCGCCAACACTGCCCCGGTGGCCATCGTCGCCGGCAAGTTCGCCGGCACCACCCACACGGACCTGGCGGTGCTCAGCGGCGCGGCGGTGGGCGGTAAATACACGTTGCAGTTCCTGCTCGGCGCGGGCACCGGCGCCTTCACGTTGTCGCCGACCACGGTGGATACCGGCTTCGCCATCGCGCCCACGGCCCAGAAGCCGAACGGCCTGGCGGTGGGCGACCTGAACAACGACGGCCGGCCCGACTTCGTGATCTCGGCCAGCGACAACGACACGCTGGCGCCGACCGGCGGCGTTCACATGCTGCTGTCCAGGAACACTCCGCTGAGCTTCGGCCTGGTCACGGTGGGCACGACCGCCGCCACCTCGGTGGCCGTCGGCAAGGTCGATACCGACAACCTGCCCGACATCGTGGCCACAGCCGGCGGCAACGTGGTGGTCTACCAGAACCTGGCGACCGCCCCGGGCACCTTCAGCGCCGGCACCATCTTCAGCGTCGGCCAGGACCCGAGCGACGTGACCCTGGCCGATGTCAATGGCGACGGCCTCAACGACATCCTCGTGGTCAACAGCACGTCCGGCGGCGGCCTGACTGTGCTGCGGAACACGACGCAGACGGCCGCCTCCGGCCCGGACACGCTGACGTTCCTCGATCCGGTGAGCTACCCCGAGGCCGGTAACACCCCGGTGGCGTTCGCCGTGGGCGACACCAACCAGGACGGCGTCGCCGACGTGGTGCTGGCCAACAGCGGCTCGAACGACCTGGAAATCCTGCCGGGCACCAACCTCGGCTTCTTCCAGACGCCGACCGACAACGCCTTCATCAACAACACCTATGAGTTCCTGTTCCACCGCGGCGTGGACCCCGCCGGCCTGACGATGATGATGACACAGCTGGCGGCCAACGAGCAGTCGCGGTTGAGCGGGCCGAACGGCACGGCGACGGTGCCGCTGGCGATCACGGACGTGGACCCGACCACGCACCTGACGTTCCAGTTGACGTTCGCGCCGCAGACGCTGGACGGCGCCTACACGCTGACGATCGGGCCCAACGCCCTGGGCAACCAGATCAAGGACTTCGTGGACCTGAACGGCACCTACGCGAACATCGGCAACGCCATGAACCAGAACAGCAACTTGGTCAACGGCGAGTATCCGGGCGACCGCTACACGGCCAACTTCGCGGTGAACACCAGCGACGACGGCGAGTTCGTCAGCGGTCTGTATCACGACCTGCTCGGCACTGCTCCGGTCGGCCGCCAGGCGGACACGAACGGGTTCCTGAGCTTCCTGGCGCCGGTGGACGCTGCCCGCCAGCAGGCGATCAACCTGATTGCCCCCAACTACGCGACCGCGGCCGAGACGCGCACGAACGAGGTGATCGCCCTGTTCGTGAAGTACCTGCGGCTGACGACGCCGCCGACCAGCGCCCAGGTGCAGCCGTACGTCACCTTGTTGCAACAGGGGACGCTGACGCAGGAAGTGATCGTGGCCATCCTGCTGGCCTCGCCGACGTACTACCAGAGCCCGACGCTGGGCAACAGCAACAACGCCACCTGGCTCAACCAGGTGTACATGGACCTGTTCGGCTACGGCACCGCCGGTCAGGCCGGCGCCGCGGCCCAGCTGGCGCAGCTCAACACCGCGTCGGGGAGCCAGGTCCAGTCGGTGCGGCAGCAGATTGCCAGCACCCTGACGTTCAGCACCGCGGCGCTGCGGCGGTTCATCGACAACTACTACGAGGCACTGCTGGGCCGGGCGCCGCAGGAGACGCTGCTGGTGAACGACTACGCCACCTGGCTGCCGGTGCTGCAAAAGACGTCGTTCAAGGCCGGCACGGAGAGCCCGGATGAGCAGCTCATCACGGCCCTGGTGACGTCGCAGGAGTACTTCGAGCGCGTGGGCAACAACAACCGTGCCTGGCTGACGAGCCTGTTCACGAAGGTGGTGGGCCGGGCGACGGAAAACCCGAACGGGCCGGAGGTGACGCAGGCGCTGGAGGGCATCCACACCAGCACCCAGAACGTGCCGGGCCTGCTCGACATGTACGAGACGGCGCGGCAAACGGACGTGACGATCATCACCGCCAGCCAGGAGCACCAGGCGCGGGTGATCGGCAGTTACTACCAGACCTACCTGGGCCGGGCCATCACCGCGACGGAGACGACGCTCTGGCTCAACAACTTCAAGGCGGGGGTCACGGACCAGCAAGCGCTGGCGGTCATCTTCAGTTCGTCGGAGTTCTACCCGACCTCGGGCTCGGGCAGCTCCAACTCGGGCTGGCTGAACCAGGTGTACGAGGACGTGCTCGGCCGCACGACCAGCGGCGACCCGGGGGCGACGACGCTGCTGAACCAGCTGAACGCCAGCCTGCCGGCCAACCCCACGGCAACCCAGGTGCAGCAGGCACGGTATACGACGGCGCTGACCATCCTGTCTGGCACCGAGTACCGCCTCGACCTGATCTCAACGTTCTTCAACACCCACCTGGGCCGGAGCAAGCCGATTCCGGCGAACTCGAGCGACCCGGAGTTGACGCCGTGGGTGAATATGCTGGCCGCGGGCATGACGCAGGAACAGGTGCTGAACCTCATGCTGAGCGGTAGCGAGTACTTCCTGCTGCCGCACACCTTCCCGTGAGCGCGGCCCGGACTCCGCTTCTTTCGTGGGGCAGACAGGAATGTCTGCCCCACGAAGGAAACGCGCCAAGCCGCAAGCGGCGGAAAAGACATTCCATCAATTTTCACTTGCCACGGCCCGGGAGCGCTGATGGAATACCCCCTATCGCTACCGATCATCTGTCCCAGGAATCGCGTTCATGGCCGCTATCGAATTCAACTGCCCCGCCTGTCAGGCAACCCTCCGCCTTGGCAACCCCGCTCTGGCCGGCAAGAAAATCAAGTGCCCGAAGTGCGGCGCCGTCGTCACGGTGCCGGCGCCGGCCGAGCCCGAACTGCCGATGATGGAGCTGGCGGAGCCGGAAATGCTGGAGCCCGAACCCGTACCGGCGGCGATCCGCCCGGCTGGCCGGCGGCCACCGGCCCCCGCGGACGAGGACGAAGCGCCGCCGAGCCGCGGGCCCCGTCGGGGCGAGGAGGACGACGAGGACGCCCCGCGGCCGCGCCGCCGCCGGCAGCAACAGCAGGTGTCCCAGGCCCCGTCGCGCAACGCGCTCATCATCGGTGGCATCGTCCTGGCCGTCTCTCTCTGCGGCGGCTGCGTCGGCGTCGTGTGGTGGGCGATTAGCGCGGCGTCCAACGCGGCGAACGACCTTGCCAAGGATATGCGGAAGGACGTAAGAAAAGACAAGGACAAGGAGTTCGTACCAAAGCAGCAAGATGGCCAGCCGAAGGACAAGGACTTCATCTACGACGTGGGGCCTGCCGGGGTAAATATCATGGACCGCCTGGCGGTCACTGACTCTCGGGACGTGCGGGGCGGCGCGGACAAGTGTTATTGCAAAGTCTATCGGGTCCGGATGTCCCGCGGGAAAAGCTACACCATCCGCATGAACGCCCCCCCAGGGAAGATGCTGGACCCCTACCTGCGGCTGGAGAACGCCGCGCTTCAGACCCTGGCCGAAAACGACGACGCCCCCGGCGAGCAAACGCTCAACTCCCGGATTGATTTCTTCTGCCCCAGTGACGGGGTACATCGGATCATCGCCACCTCGCTGCAAGACAACCAAACGGGCCCGTTCACGCTCAGCATTACGGCCAGGTGAGCGACACCCTCGGTCATTTCCCGGCCGCCGCGTGGTGCGGCTGGTGGTGCGCGCCGCCGTCGTGGCGGTCCACGGCCGGGCCGGTGGTGTGCGTCAGGTTGACCGCCGTGTTCACCAGGCCGACGTGCGAGAACGCCTGCGGGAAGTTGCCCACCAGCCGCTTCGCCTTCGGGTCGTACTCCTCTGACAGCAGCCCCACGTCGTTGCGCAGCGCCAGCAGTTGCTCGAAGCGCTGCTTCGCCTCGTCGGTGCGGCCCAGCAGGACCAGGTTGTCCACCAGCCAGAAACTGCACGCCAGGAACGCCCCCTCGCCCGGCGGCAGGCCGTCCACCCCGGTCGTCGTCGGGTAGCGCTGCACGAAGCCGTCCTTGAGCAGGTCGTGCTCGATGGCCGCCACCGTGCCCGCCACGCGCGGGTCCGTCGCCGGCAGGAACCCCACCAGGGGAATCATCAGCAGGCTCGCGTCCGCCACCTTGGCCCCGTAGTACTGCACGAAGGTGTTGTGCCGGGCGTCAAACCCCTTCGCACAGACCTCGGCGTGAATGTCTGCGCGCGTCTGTCGCCAGCGATCCACCGGCCCGTCCAGGTCGAATTGCTCGGCACTCTTGATTAAGCGGTCGAAGGCCACCCAGGCCATGACCTTCGAGTGGGTGAAGTGCTGCCGGGGACCGCGCACCTCCCAGATGCCCTCGTCCGGCTGTTTCCAGGCAGTCTCCAGGTACTTCGCCAGGACGCCCTGCACCCGCCAGGCATCTTCCTGACCGTGGAGCCCCTTCCGCCGTGCCAGGTAGGCCGCGTCCATCATTTCGCCGAACACGTCCAGCTGAAATTGCTTGTAAGCCGCGTTGCCGATGCGCACCGGTCTGGCGCCCTCGTAGCCCGGCAGCCAGTCCAGTTCGATCTCGGTCAACCGCCGCTCGCCAGCGATGCCGTACATGATGTTCAGCGCCTCCGGCTGCCCCGCCACCGCCCGCAGCAGCCACTCGCGCCAGGCCCGGGCCTCGTCCAGGTAGCCGCCGCCCATCAGCGCGTACAGCGTGAAGGTGGCGTCGCGCACCCAGCAGAAACGGTAGTCCCAGTTGCGCACGCCACCGAGTTGCTCCGGCAGGGAGGTCGTCGCCGCCGCCACCATGCCGCCCGTCGGCGCGTAGGTCAGCGCCTTGAGCGTAATCAGCGACCGCAGCACCGCCTCGCGGTACGCCCCCTGATACTGACAGCGCTGCGACCACTCGCGCCACCAGTCCGCCGTCTTGCGAACGGTCTCGGCGGGGTTCTTCAGGGGCGACGGCGGCGCCTCGTGGGACGGGTGCCAGCGCAGCACGAACGGCACCTCCTGGCCGGCGCTCACGGTGAACTCCGCCACCGTTGTGAAGTCCTGGCCGCGCAGCTCCACCGGTGTGTCCAGCAGCAGCGAATTGGGGCCGGCGATGGCGCGGATGCCGTGCTCCCGCCGGCGCACCCAGGGTACGATGGAGCCGTAGTCGAAGCGGACGATCAGCTCCATGCGCATGGGCACCTGTCCGTGGCGACCGATCACCTGTCGCACCAGGTACGGTTCCCGGCTGCGCGGCGGCATGCAATCGACCAGCGTCACGGCTCCGTCGGCGGTCTCGAAGTCGGTCTCCAGCACGAGCGTGCCCTCGGTGTAGCGGCGGCGGACGGCACGCACCTCACCTCGCGGCGCCAGCAGCCAGCGGCCGTGCTGCGGTTCGCCGAGCAGGGCCGCGAAGCAGGCGCTGGAGTCGAAGCGCGGCAGACACAGCCAGTCGATGGAGCCCTCCCGGCTCACCAGGGCCGCGGTATGGCAGTCACCGATCAGGGCGTAGTCCTCGATGCGCGCAGGCATGGCAACCTCCATGACTCAGTGGGCGATCTCGATTCGGTTCAAATACAGAAGCAGGTATCGTGCCAAATCGCGTCAGCCGTTGTCCAGATCCGCCAGCCGCCGCGCTGCCTTCAGGATCAGTACACAACTCGGTGCGTGCGTGATGCGCCCGTCCATGACCGCCGTCACCGCCTCCGCCAGCGTCATCGTCACGCGACGAATCTCCTCCGTGCCCTCGTGCCGCGTCTCGCCGAAGCGCAGGCCACGCGCCAGATACAGGTGCGTCGGCGACAGCAGCATCGACGTGAACGGATCGACGCAGCCCAGGTGCGTCCACTCCGCGGCCTCAATGCCCAGTTCCTCGCGAAGCTCGCGCTGGGCCGCGGCCAGCGGCGCCTCGTCGCCGTCACGGCCGCCGCTGGCCACCTCCAACGACGGCCGGCCGATGGCGTAGCGAAACTCTTCCGTCAGGTGCGCGGTGCCCGCGTCGTCCACCGCCAGCACCGACACGCCGAACTGCACGCGAATCACCGTGTAAGTCCCTGGCTGGCCGTCGGGCCGAATCACGTCGTCCTGCGTCACCCGCACCCAGGGATCCTCGTGGATTTCGCGCGTCGCCCGGATTTTCCACGGGCCGTGTTCCTTCATTGCTCCTCCCGCTCAGTTCAGAAAGCGCTGCCACTCCGCCGGGGCGGCTTCTCTCCTAGCGTATGCCTTCCGAGGTAAACAACACCTGCCAACCTGGCTCCGAATCCAATTGCCGCGCCTTCCCCGGGCGGTTATTTTCGTGGTATGCACGATGTCACGCACATCCTGGACGCGCATGCTGCGCCTGCCCTGCGTGAACCGCTCGAAGGCGAGCGTCGCGGTCAGGGGAGGGGGCTCAAGAAGTCAACGACCAGATTGGCGCCGGCCTTCACGGGGATCGTGCGCGTTTGCTGCACGGGCTGGCCGTTCTCGGTCCAGCGGGCGCGAATCGAGTACGTGTAATTCGACCCCGCCTCGAGCGCCGGGGTGACGAACACCCGCTGCGTCCCCGTCTGCGTGGTCGGGCTGCCGTCGAAAAAGACATCGGCGTCCGCCGGCACCCGAACCGTGAGTTTGGCCGACCCCTTTTCCACCGGGGGCGGTTCCCCGTTGTCGGCCGGGGCCGCCGGGGCCTTCATGTCCTGCTCCTGGATGCGGACCAGCAGCCACTGCTGCGTGCGGTCCTTGCCGAAGTGGATGAGCAACGGGCTCTCCTCCTTCGTGAGGTTATAAATGCCCGTGTCGTAGACGGTGTCCTTCTGGTCGCCGACGATCCAGCTGGCCCGCTGCGTTTTCTTGTCCACAGCGCCGCGCACGGGCAGGGTGGTGTTGGTGAAGACGTTGTAATAATTGCCGCGAATGATCCCGTCCTTGTTCACCGCCAGCTGGAAGACCGCGCTGGTGTCGGTCTGTTCGCCCTGGACCAGCGAAAAGACCCCGAGCGGTTGCCACTTCTCCTCCTTCGCGGGCGGCGGGGCGACGGGGGCGGACTGGGCCAGGTCGGCCGCTTGCTGGTAATACACGGCCGCCGTGGGGCCAGGCTGGTCATCGACGTACACCTGATCGCCCTGGTAGACGATGTTGGTGCCGTAATCGAAGTACACGGGCGCCGCCGACCAACCGAACCAGTTCGTGAGGGTGAACGGGGTCGCCCAGCCCCAGGCGTTCGCGGCGGTCCAACCGAAGGGCCGCCACGCCCCCGGATGGGCGCCCCACCAGCCCGCGTTAAAGGCCCCGTACTGATAGTATCCGCCCCGCACGGCTGCCCCCGCGCCGCCAGCACGGCGGGGGAATAGGCCCTGGTAAGATTGCCGGCCGCCACGTAACTGCGCGGCCCTCCCACACCAGCGACACGGCCGAAGCCGAAGTCGGTCGCCACGCTGGCGCCCCCGGCACGGTAGCCGCCCACGGCGGGAGCACGGTAGCCGCCCACGGCGGGAGCACGGTAGCCGCCCACGGCGGGGGCACGGTAGCCGCCCACGGCGGGGGCACGGTAGCCGCCCACGGCGGGGGCACGGTAGCCGCCCACGGCGCCCGCGTGGACGCCGCCGACCTCGACGCCGCGGACACCACCGGCGGAAACACCGCCCGCGCGAAAACCACCCCCGCCGCGCCCGAAGGCAAAGGCGGGACCGGCGCTAACGAACAGGAACGCGACGGCGAACAGAACCCGGGCCTGACTGTGTTTCATGGAAATCTCCTTCGCTGAATTGGTGTTCCCGTGGTTTACTTCTTGGTCTTCACCCGAGTCGCCTTGATGAGCGCCGTGTCCGGCAGACGGACCTGGTTCACGCTGCGCTGCACCGACTGCCAGTTGAAGTTGTCGTGGTCCAGGGGGGTCAGGACGTTGACGGTCTCGGCTTCCGCGCCGTCGCGCGCGATGGCGTTGGCCTCCAGCACCCAGCGCTTGCCGTCTCGGGTCCACAATTCCGAACCGAAGCCGCCGTCCGAGTCGAACACCCACGAGCGAATCTTGCCGGCCACGGGATCCCAGCCGATGATCTGTATCCCCGTCTTGGTGGCGCCGTCCGCCGCCGTCAGGGTGTACTTGCGGATCAGGAAGTTGCGCTTCGCCGTCCACTCGCACACCAGTTCCAGCGTTTTGCCGTCGTGCTTGGCCGTCCAGGTGCCGACCAGCCACTCCAGGTCGCGCAGCCGGTCGTAGTTCGAGGCGGAGACGTACGGCGCCTCGCGCACACTGGCCATCAGCCATTTGCCGTCGCGTTTGGTGTGGACAATGTTGTAGGCGGCGCTGTTGGAGGATCCGTCGGCGCGCGTCAGGCGCGTGGAGCCGGCCTCCAGGGCGACGGCGGGGCTGATGAACCGCAAGGTGTCCGTGTTGACTTCGAGTTTCACCCCTTTCTCCTGGGTGAAGAAGGTGGCGAACTCCTTCTCAATGATCTTCCGGCCCCGGAAGGACTTCCCCTCTGCGTCCACGAACTCGCCGTCCGGCGCCCAGAAGGCGGCCAGCGCCCTGGCGTCGCCAGCGTTGAACGCCTTCACGTAGGCTGCCTGGAATTGCCGCAGCGCCTTTTCATCGTCCGCGGTCGCCGGGGCCTTCACCGTCGGGGCCTGTCCAATGCGCTCGTCTGCCGCGGTGGTGCCCGCGGTCCGAACGGCCAGGTAACCTCCGGCGCCCGTCGCGACCAGGGCCGCGACCAGGAATAAAACCCTGTGCCAGTGTGTCCGCATGATGTTGACTCCCTTGCCTGTGACGCGAATTGATCCACGCCCTACCAGGACGCTACATCCAGTTGAGGAAGACCGGGGGCATCCGGTTTTCCAGGAAGACGGCGACCGCGCGGCAGCCATTCGAGAAGCACGCATCCGGTCAGGTTGCGTCTCGGCGGCGTGCGCCCGGCTGACACGGAGGAGTAGCAGTAGTTGCCGAGCAAAAAGACTTGACCGTCCGCCAGGAGGCCACGCTGGTCGTCTTGGTTTCGTCCCAGTGTGGGCCCAAGCTGTGCAGAATGGGGGCAAAGTCGCCGACCATTACCAGGTTGAGCAAATCGCCCTCTACCGTTTGTTTACGGTTCGTCGTGCTGCGCGGCAGCGCCGCGCGTCGCCGCCGCGTTGGTGGGAACCGGGCTTCCACAGGTCAGGGGGCGGCGCGGTAGGGTGGGGGAAAGATTCCTCAACAGGTGGGAAGGATGCCTATGAAATCACCATTTCCCGGCATGGACCCTTACATCGAGGCGTGTGGCCTGTGGGAGGGGTTCCACAATCTCGACTACACCCGGCCGTTGTGCGCGAGCTGCTGAAGGACCGCGTTCCGCCTGCGGCCGGCAAGGGCCGTCCTCTGTAACGTTCCCATTCGTCAACGCGGTTAGCGCCCCGCGTTAAGGGCAACTGACAACCGCCCCCGCACCGTGCGCCGCCCCCCGCCAGTTCCGTTCCGCAAGTTGCTATAAACAAATCAAGTTATGTTTATTTGCTGGAAATGATCGCCGGGATGGAACCGGCGGCACGGCTCTTGCGTCAAAGTTGTGTGTTTGGGTCTGACTGACCGAGTTGTCCACCCTACCCGGAACGGCAGCCGCCCCCTGAGCGGTCAGGGACGCGGTACCACAGAGAAGGTGCGATCCATGAAGCGACTCCTCACGGCGTCCGCCGTGCTGGCGCTGCTATTTGCAGCGACAGCGCCGGCGCGAGCCGGCATCATTTTCAGCGACTTCGGCTCCGGCCAGAGCTGCAGTAACGTCTCCTACAACGTCTCCAGCACCAGCGTGATGGCCCAGTCGTTCACCCCGAACGCCGATTACACGTTGACCTCGCTGTCCCTGGCGCTGTGGCTCAACACCGGGCCGGACAGCGCGATCGTGAGTTTGTGCGCCGACAACGCAGGCGTCCCGGGGTCGATCCTGGAGAGCTTCATCGCCACCAGCCTGACGGCGACCTCGGCGGTGTACACCTTCATGGAGACGCCGGGCGTGCAGCTGCACCAGGGGACGCAGTACTGGGTCGTGGTCGGCGGCCCTGGCATGTCGTCGAGCACGGTCGTCGCCTGGAACGAGAACGTGACCAGCACTCGCGGCTTTACGAGCAGCATGAATGGCGGCACGACCTGGAACGCATTCGGCACGCCGTTGTCGGCAGCATTCGAGGTCGATGGCCAACTCGTGAGTCCCACGCCGGAGCCTACCAGCCTCGGTCTGCTGGCCGTCGGTGCCGCGGGCATGCTGGGCTACGGCTGGAAACGGCGCCGCCGCGGCGCGTGAACGCCGTGTTTTCGTAGTGCGGGCGGCCCGCCTGCGCGGGGAGTGTGTGCAGACGGGCCGCCCGCACTACGAAAAAGCGATAACGCACAGGCGCATCCTTTTATGAGCTTGACACGGATTGTTGGGACGGTATGGTGCAGCCCTTCCCAACAACCGAAGTCCGCGAAGCAAAAGGAGCAGACCATGCGTCGATTCCTGAGTCTGGGTGCGTTCCTGGGCGTGTTGGCGGCCGTGACGGGCGTGCAGGCCCAGCAGCCGGTGGGTTCGTTCACCGCGGTCAATCCGCGCACCATTACGTTCCAGCGCCTCGACACCGGCCAGACCGCCAGCCCCGTCAACCTTGCCAACATGCTCCGCACTCCGACGCAGCCGACGCCCTTCAGCCTGACCAACGTCTTCCACAATTTTACGATGCCGAGCTGGCCGCCGCGCATCGCCACCTCCACCCCCGTGGTGCCGCCGCAGAACAACATGATTCAGCCCAACCAGTACCCCAAATTAAACCCCTTCCCCACCACCCCGTCGTACCCGCTGCAGAACAATCCGTACATTATCACTCGCCCGTCGAACCTTGTGTCTCAGTGACCTCGGAACCCGGCGGAAGCAGTCATGGTTTACCTCTCGCGCATCTACACCAAAACCGGCGACCAGGGCGACACCAGTTTGGGCGACGGCAGCCGCGTCGCCAAGGACCACCCGCGCGTCGCCGCCTATGGCACCGTCGATGAGTTGAACGCCGTCCTCGGCCTGCTGCTGGCCCAGCCAGCAGCGGAGCCGGAGGCGGCCGAGATCACCGAGTTGCTGCGTAGCGTGCAGAACGACCTGTTCGACGTGGGCGGCGACCTGTGCCGCCCGCAGCCGTCCGACGAGCCGCCGGGCCAGCGCCTGCGCGTGCGGCCGGAGCAGGTGCAGCGCCTCGAAGCGGCCATCGACCGCCACAACGACGCACTGCAACCGCTGCGCAGTTTCGTGCTGCCGGGCGGCAGCCTCCGGGCGGCGTGGTGCCACCTGGCGCGGACGGTGTGCCGCCGTGCCGAGCGCGCGGTCGTGACGCTGCTGCGGCAAGAGGCGGTCAATCCGCAGGCGCTGGTGTACTTGAATCGGCTGTCGGACCTGCTGTTCGTGCTGGCCCGCGTCTGCAACCGCCAGGGGCAGGATGATGTACTGTGGGTGCCGGGCAAAACACAGCAGTAAGTGCTACCGGACAATACGGACCCCGTTGTTAGAGCGCGTTGCGTTCGGGTGTGGCGGGTTCTTCGCCCCTTCGGGGCGAAAGACACGACCGCTACAGTCCTCTGCGAACCGCTCCAGTTTCGCGGGGACTCTGCCCGCGCGAAACTAAAAACGGGGTCCGTATTGTCCGGTTTTTTCACTTCCCCGCGCCAACCCGCTGCAGTGCCTCCGCCGCCACGGTGCGCACATGCGGGAAGGGGTCGCGCTCATTCACCATCTGCAAATCCACCGTGGCGTCCCGTGCCGCCGGCCCGATCCGGCCCAGCGCTGCCGCCGCGCACGTCCGCAGCAGCACGTCATCGTCCTTCAGCGCGAACTTCAACGCCGACAACTCCGCCACGGCGTCCGGCCCGATCCGGCCCAGCGCTTCCGCGGCCAGCACCCGCAGGCGCTGGTTCACGGGATCGGCTTCACGCCGGATGCGCAGGTGATTGCCCAGCGCCTGCACCGTGGCGGCGTCCTTCGGGGCCAGGGCCACAAGCGTGCGGCCAGCCTCGACTACGTACAGCACATCCTCCGGTCGCAGGACGGTTCGCTGCGTCAGGGCGACCAGGGCCGGCGCCGCGTCGGGACCGATGGCGCACGCGCCCGGGTGAAGGTTTGCGGGTTCGCTTCCAGGCCGCCGTCCAGGCTGCTCAGAGCCGCCCGCAATGTCGGGATGGCCTTCGCGGCCGACGGGCCCAGCCTTTCCAGTGTCTCCGCCAGGTCGTTGGTCAACCGCCCGGCCAGCAATACGGCCAGCAATTCCTCGGAGCGCGCCGCGGCGGCCTGTAGTTCTGCAAACCGAGCGGCCAGCGCCAGCGTCAAAAATTGCTCGTGCCACTCCTGGTCCGCCAGCAGCAGCAGCGGCTCCGCGGCCCGGATGCGAATGTACGGGCTCTGGTCCTTGAGCAACGGCTGCAGCGCCGGCACGAACTCCTTCGCCGCCGGCCCCAGGTGCCGCACCACATCCACCGCCGCCGAACGCAGGGGCACGCCCTCGACCAGCTCGTTGCCCGACAGCAGGGCGCTGCGCAGCACGTCGGCGGCGCCCTGCGCCTGCGTCGGGCCGATCCGCAGCAGTGCTTCCGCCGCGGTCAGGCGCAGGATTTTGTCCGGGCTCTGCAGGGCCTGGCGCAGCGCGGGCACTGCCTCCTTCGCCGCCGGGCCAATGGCGGCCAGCGCGTGCGCCGCCACGCGCGGCAGCCGTCCCGGCGGCCCGGCCAGCAGGTCGCGCAGCGGCGGCACTGCCTCCTTCGCGTCGGGGCCGATTTTCGTCAGGGCCTGGGCCGCCCACAATCGCGTGCCCTCCGCCGGGTGGTGCAGGAGTGCCGTCAGGTCCGGCACCGCCTCCTTTGCCGCCGGGCCGAGCAGGCTCAGCACCCAGGCGGCGCGGTCGATCACCCTGGCGTCCGGCTCGCGCAGCAGCGCCCGCAGCGTCGGCACCGCCTCCGGCCCGACCGCTGCCAGCGCGAAGCCAGCCTCGTCGGAAACGGGATCGTCGGTCAGGCGCAACATCTTGCCCAGCGCGGGGGCCGCTTCGCGGGCGGCCGGACCGAGCCGGCCCAGCACGCGCACCGCCAGGAGGCGCGCCCGGCCGCTCGGATCCTGAACCAGCGCCGCCAGCAGCGGCACCGTGTCCGGCCCCATGTTTTCCAGAGCCGTGGCGATTAGCTCCTGGTCGGCGGCGTTCAGCCTCGGGTCGCGCAGTACGGCGGCCAGTGTGGGCGCCGCCTGCTTGCCAGCGGGACCGAGCCGGCTCAGCTGCGTCGCGGCCGCGAACCAGCCGGACGCCTGGCAATCATGGAGCATCCGGAACTGACCGAACAGTCCCACCCCTTCAAACTCGGCCTTGCGGGTGTCCTGCAGGTCGTCGCGCACCACCTGTACCAGGCCAGCCACGCCCGGCGGCCCCATCCGCAGCAGCGCCAGCGCCGCCGTGGGATACAGCGTGGCGTCGCCGCCACGGAGGATGGCGACCAGGTCCGGCACCGCCTCGGCGGCCGCGGGGCGCAGGCGGCCCAGCACCTCCAGGGCCGCGCGGCGCGCGTCCGCTCCGGCGCTGGCGTCCGCGGCCAGCGCTCGCAGTCCCGACAGCGCCGCCGGGCCGAGTTGCCGCAGCGCCACCGCCGCCTGGGCGCGGACGCCGGGGTCGGACTCCCGCAGCGCGGCCACGTACACCGGCGCCTGGTCCGGCTGCGGGCCGAGACGGATGAGCACTTCCAGGGCGCGGCGGCGCAGGCTGCCGTCGGGTTCGCGGAGCAGGGCGAGCAGGTGTGGCGTGGCGTCCGCGGCGTGCGGCGGGTCGATCTCCAGCAGCAGCAGGGCCAGGCGCGGCCGCTCGGCGACGTAGCGCGGGTCGCGCAGGGCGGCGCTCAGGCCGGGCGTGGCTCCGGGGCCCCAGCGGTGCAGCTCGAAGTTGGCGAAGCGGTGCAGGTCGGGGTCGGAGCTGGTGAAGGCGGCGATCAGCGGCGGCAGTGCCGCGGGGCCGATGCGGTGCAGGGCCTGGCCGATGGTCTCGTGAGTGGGCGCGATTTCGGTCTTGACTGCCGCGACCAGCGCCGCCACCGCCGGGCCCTGGAGACGCTCCAGGGCGGCCTCGGCGGCGTTGCGCTGCGACGGATACAGCGTCTGGCTGTCCGCGATCAGCACGTGAATCGCCGCGGCGCGGTTCCGGGCGCTGACGCTCACCAGCCGATCCGCGGCGGCGATCCGGGTGAAGGGGTCCGCGTCCTGCAGCGCCCGCCGCAGCGCGTCCAGCTCAGCCGCAGGCACTGTTTCCTCCGCCTCGTGGGCGGCGTCGAAGGGTTCGTCACGCGGATTGCTCGGCGGCGTCGGGTCGAGTACGGTCGTCGATTCGTCAGGCCCCGGCCGCGTGACCAGCCACACCACCAGGCCGCCCGCCAGGGCCAGCACCGCCGCCCCGGCACACATCCACTGCGTTCGCCGTCGCATTGGGTTCCTCCTTGAACACCTCCTTGCCCCAGCGCCCCGATGTTTACCAGAACGCGCTGAAAAAAGCTGCCCCGATTCTGGTCGCCGCTCCGGGGGCGCGGCCGCCGCGAGCCCGGCATCGCCCGTTCAATTACCCCATTTTCCCACAGCATCCCGAAAGATGGCCCTGAAAATCCTTGCAGTACCCCACCGCCGGGTTACAATCGCAGATGTTGCGTTCTCGACCGATCCGCGGGCCTTTGCCAGTTCCACCCGTTTCCTTGGGGACGCATCGCCCGGTTGGCTCTCTTCTTTTCTCGTTAGGGCCCGCGCACGGCAGGACGCCAGGGCGCACGGCCGGAAAGGTACGTTGCATGAGCAGTGTCCTGGTTCAGTCTCCGCCGCGCACACCGGAAGCCGTCCGCGAACCGTCGGCAACCAAGTACGAATACCCCGGCATCCCCACGACCTGCGACGGCGCCGAAGCCGTCGTCCACGTCGAAATCCACGTCGCCCAGGCCGCGGGTGCCTACCCGATTACCAGCTCGACCACGATGGGCGGCGGCTTCAACGCCGCGGTCATGAATGGCGACAAGAACCTGTGGGGCGACGAGCTGATGTTCTTCGAGCCGGAGAGCGAGCACTCCGCCGCCACCGTCTGCGAGGGCTTCGCCGTCGCCGGCGGCCGCGTCACCAATTTCACTTCCGGCCAGGGCCTCGTGCTCATGAAGGAGGTGCTGTACACGATCTCCGGCAAGCGGCTGCCGGTGATGATGAACATCGGCGCCCGGGCGCTGACCAGCCAGGGCCTGAACGTCCACGCCGGCCATGACGACGTGATGTCCGTTGCGGATGTCGGCTGGGGCATGCTCTTCGCCCGCAACGCGCAGGAGGCCGGCGACTTCTGCCTGATCTCCCGCCGCGCCGCCGAGGCCACGCAGACGCCGTTCTTCAACATCCAGGACGGCTTCCTGACGACGCACACCGTCGAGACGGTGCTGCTGACGGAGCCGGCGTTCATGAAGGAGTTCATCGGCAGTCCGAAGGAAAAGCTGATGAACCTGATGGACCCGGCCAACCCGATGATGTCCGGCGTCGTGCAGAACCAGGACTCGTACATGAAGGGCAAGATCGCCCAGCGCTGGTACTACGACCGTGTGGAACCGGCGCTGGAAGAGGCGTTCGAGCTGTTCGCGCAGAAGACCGGCCGGCAGTACGGCTTCGTGGAGGCGTACCGCTGTGAGGACGCGGAATACGTGCTGGTCGGCATGGGCTGCTACATGGAGACGGCCAAGGTGACGGCCGACTACCTGCGCTCGAAGGGCATCAAGGCGGGCGTGCTGACGGTGTTCGTCTTCCGGCCGTTCCCGGCTCGGCAGATTGTGGCGGCGCTGAAGGACTGCCAGGCGTTCACGGTGTTCGAGCGCATGGACGACCCGCTCTCGACGACCGGCAACCACCTGACGCGCGAGATCAAGGCGGCGTTCTGCGACGCGCTGAACGGCCAGAACGGTCAAACGCGGTTGGACCGCATTCCGAAGATCCACCACGCAGCGGCCGGCCTGGGCAGTCGCGACGTGCGGCCCGGCGACGTGATCGCGGCGTTCAAGAACATGATGGACCCGTTCGGCATGGACTTCTTCTGCGTGGGCATCGACCACGCGCTGGCGCTGAAGGCGCCGGAGGACCCGGATCTGCGGCCGCGCGGCGGCTTCTCGATGCGCGGCCATTCGGTGGGCGGCTTCGGTTCGGTGACGACCAACAAGATCATCGCGACCATCGCCGGCAACGTCTTCGGCAAGGACGTGCAGGCGTACCCCAAGTACGGCTCCGAGAAGAAGGGCCTGCCGACGACGTATTATCTGACGATTGCCGACTCGCACATCATGCTGCACAGCGAACTGGAACACGTCGATCTGCTGTGCATCAACGACCCGACGGCGATCCTGAATCCGCTGACGCTGCACGGTCTGCAACCGGGCGGCATCGTGTTCATGCAGTCGCCGAACCCGGAGCCGGCCGAGGTGTGGAAGCGCATCCCGGCGCACGTGCAGAAGATCATCCGCGAGCGCAAGGTGCGCGTCTACTACGCGGACATGGTCAAGATTGCGCGCGAGCAGGCGACCCGCGCTGACCTGCAAATGCGTATGCAGGGCATTGTGTTGCTGGGTGCGTTCCTGCGGCTGACGCCGTACGCGACCGAGAGCCAGATGGACGACACGCAGGTGTTCGCGGGCGTCGAGAAGGCGCTGCGCAAGTACTTCGGCAAGCAGGGCGAGCAGGTGGTGAAGGACAACCTGACCTGCGTGCGCCGCGGTTACAGTGAGATGAAGGAGATTCCGGCGGCGGTGATGGGCACATGACGGATAACCGCAGCGGTCGTGTCTTTCGCCCCGAAGGGGCGGGACAACTTAGCCCCGGGCAACGCCCTGGGAACCAGGGAGGCGACTGTTACCCTGCTTTCTTCCGTGCCCTGAAGGGGCACCACAACAACGCTTGGGGTGCCCCTTCAGGGCACGGAAGAGAGCAGGTGGGGTCGCATCGGCGTCCCCAGGGCGTTGCCCTGGGCTAAGTTGTCCCGCCCCTTCGGGGCGAAGAACCCGCCACACCCGAACGCAACGCGCTCTAGAATTTTGTCCGGCAGGCCCTTGCTTGCCGAGTCGGGGGGAAAGGGGACATCCAGGTTTAATCACGACACATTTTCGGGCGGCGGTTCCCTTTTTCTCGGTCGGCCCCGCGGCCGCAGCGAGGACTCCCCCCCAGCCGCGTCGCCATCACCTGCTCCCAACCGGGCGTCCCGTACGGCCGCCCCCGCTCCGCGGTGGGTGCCGGGACGGGCCGCGGATCGCCACCGAAGGACAATCATGCCGCCCCTCTGCCTACGGGATCTCCAGCACTATCTTCAGGCACGCCTCGATCTGCCGCATCACTGCGTCCGACAACGAACCGACGGTCTGCAGGACGAGCGACTGATCGAGGGTGAGAAGGTTCCAGCACGAGGCGTAGCAGACTTTGCTGAGCCCCGAGGCGGTTTCCGCGGCCGGGTCCAGCAGGACCTCCGTGCCGGGGATGCCGTGCCGGGTGCCCGTGATCTGAACGAACACCGTGTCGTCGATAAGTCCGTTGAGAAAATCGGCCTGCACGACCACAGCCGGGCGCGTCTTGCTCCCCGTCCGGTCGCTGAAAGGCCAGTCCACTTCCACCACGTCGCCGCGATTCATGGTTTGCGGATGAGGTCATCGTCGGCGGGATTGTCCCAGTTCCGTTTGAGCGCAGCCATCCACTTCTGCATGGCCTGGTACTGGTCCTTGGGGACCAGCACGAACTGCTCTTGGGTTTTTGGGTTGACCAGGAGGGGCAATTGCTCTGCCTGTTCGACGGCCAGCACTTGTTCTTCGGTTAATGCAATCATGGCGTTCTCCTCGCTCCCGCATCTTATCGAGGTCGTTCGCGTGTTCGCTAGATCATTCGGACCCCCGGCGCACGAGGGTGGGGAGCTAACCCCATCTCCCACCCTTACGCCGAAGGCGTTGCATCATCTCGCACGCATCCTCTTGGGAAAAAAAGGGGGGAGAAAAACGGTTGGAGCATGACGCCCTCCGCGACCTCGGACAGCGTGGCGCCCTCCACGACCCGCAACTCGACCGTCTGACCGTCCACGGTCGCCCGGTACGTTATTCCGGGGCGGAGGTCCAACCCCCGGAGGGCTTCGACCAACAGAACACTCACGGCGCATTTTCGGGCGGCGTTTCCCTTTTTCTCGGTCGGCCCCGCAACCGCAGCGAGGACTCCACTCCCAACCGCGTCGCCATCACCTCCTGCCAGCCGGGCGTCCCCGCGCCGCGCTCACCCGCAGTTGCTCCAACTCCGCCGCGCTCACCGGCGCGTTCACCCACTCCGCCCAGCACGCGGGCCGCGGCACCGGGCCTTCGCGCCAGTAACCGGGCTTCGTCGCCCCTCCCACCAGGCAAGCCAGACTCGACCAGGCCCAAGCAACATAGAGGACACGGAGAGGAAAAGAGGGGACCAATTCTGTCCTCCTCTTTTCCTCTCTGTGTCCTCTGTGTCCTCTGTGGCTAATGCTTTTCTGAGCGTGTCAAGTTGTTAGCGCCCTCGCAGGTCGTAGCACAGCAGCACGTCGTTGCCGCGCACATACAGCCGGCCGTTGGCGATCACCAGATGCGCCCAGCTCGGCGTGCCGGTGTAGTTCGGCAGCTGGAACGAACTAATCAGGTGGTAACCGCGCGGCGTCGCCTCCACCAGCGCCATCACGCCGTTCTCGAAGCGATAGTAAAGCTTCCCATCGGCGTAGAGCACTGTGGACGAACCCGTGCCGGGACCGCGCACCGGCCCCCACTTGAACGTGCCTGCCTTCACGTCCAGGCAGAACGGCATGCCGTTGTTGTGACCGTGGCCGCCGTACAGGTAGTCGCCCACCAGCACCATGCCGCCGTGGTGGTTCTGCAACTTGTTGCCCTTGAGGAAATACTCCTCCTGGACCGTGACACCGCCGTCGCCCGTCGGCACCATCCGCAGCAGCGCCGCGCCGGTGCCGTAGCCGGTGGACGTGAACACCAGGTCGCCCTTGACGATCGCCGTCGGGATGTTGGCGGTGCCGTTGGCGATGCGCTCGTAACACCACAGCATCTTCCCATCGCGGGCGCGGACGCTCACCAGCCCCTTCCTGAACAGGGTCACATACTGCCGGACGCCGCCAACCTCCGCCACCACAACCGAGGCGTAGCCCGCGCCGCCGCAGTTCGGCATCTTCGCCTTCCAGATCACCTCACCGTTGCGCTTGTCCAGCGCCACCAGCGCCGCGTCGTCGCCGCCCGGCGTGACGATCAACCGATCACCGTCCACCAGCGGCGATTCACTGTAGTCCCAGCCGGACATCATGCGACCGCCCAGATCCTTCTTGAAACTCTTGCGCCAGCGCACTGAACCGCTGGCCGCGTCCAGGCAGACCAGCTCGCCCTGCCGGCTCAGCGCGAACACACGGTCGCCGTCCACCGTCGGCGTCGAGCGCGGGCCATCGCCCTGGCCCTGGGCGATCCGCGTCGCCCACAATTCCCGGCCGCTGGCCTCGTCCAGCGCGAACACCAGATCGTCCTTGCCGCGGTCGCCGATCGTGAAGATGCGGCCGCCGGCGACGGACACGCTGGAGTAACCGCGACCGACGCCCTTGCCCTTGTTGATGGTTTTGGAATTCCAGAGCAGTCGGGGGCCGTCCTGGGGCCATTCGCGGAGCAGGCCGGTTTCGAGGGAGCGGTTGTCACGGTTGGGACCGCGGAACTGCGGCCAGGCGCGGGCGGTGTCGTTGACTTGCCGGTCCTGCGCCGCGGCGGGGATGGCCCCGGCCAGCAGCGCCGCCAGCACGGCAGCGATGCACGATTTCATGCAAGGACTCCAACGGGGGTGGGATAAAACGCGTTCTGGGGTAGGTCTTCCTTCACGGCGGGGAAACCGGGCGGGAGGGCGCAGCGTAGTTGGTATTGAGTGTAATACATCACTCCGCGGAGAACAAGGGGGTGTCGGCGCGGCGCGAGGGTTACAATCGTCGCGGGCGTCCGGTGGTCAGGACCGCCCGCCGGGCACTTTCGGATTGCCAGGCGCAACGGAACCCCGTGTACGTTTCGCGCGGACTCTGATCGTGCGAAACGCAAACGGGGTTCCGTTGCGCCCGGCGCGCGTGGCCGCCGTGGGGCGCCGGGCTATATTAACCTCCAACCTCTGCCTCCCTCCTGCTCGCCCTGTCCCCGGAGCCGCCGCCATGACGCCGTTTCGGCTGGCCTGCCTCTGCGTCGCCCTCGCCGCGCCGGCGACCGCCCAGCAGCCCGTCCCCGACACGACCGTCATTGCCGAAGCCGAGGAATTCAAGGTACAGGGTCAGGGCGGTTGGCGGCCCGGCGTCTGGGGCGAGAACTATTATTGTGCCACCTTCGCCAACTCGTTCCTGAGCCGCAAGGCGTTCGCTGGACCTGGACGTGGCGGACGCCTTGTTTTGCGGAACTGACGGGTGTTAACTTTTCTCAGAGGGGGTTGCCATGAAGATGCGTTTCGGACTGGTGGCGTTGTTGACGGCGGGCCTGGTGCTGACGGCGCAGGGCGCCGCAGGGCCAGGGCGACAAGAACCCGGCGACGACGCCGGCGCCACGGATGGGCAAGGGCGACAAGCCGGACGTGAACTGGATCAAGCGGCACAACGGCTTCACGGAAGCCATCGCCAAGAACGGCAAGGACGCGGAGTTGCTGTTCCTGGGTGACTCGATCACCGACGCCTGGCGCGGCAAGGCGGCGCAGCCGACCTGGAACAAGTATTTCGCGCCGTACAAGGCCCTCAACTTCGGCATCGGCGGCGACCGCACGCAGCACGTGCTCTGGCGGTTGCAGCACGGCGAACTGGAAGGCTTCCGGCCGAAGGTCGCGGTGCTGATGATCGGAACGAACAACACCGGCAGCGACAGCGCCGAGCAGATCGCGGCCGGCGTCACCGCCATCGTCAAGGAGATTCACAAGCAGTCGCCGAACACGAAGGTGCTGCTGCTGGCCATCTTCCCGCGCGGCCCCAAGGCCGGCAACCCGCAGCGCAAGAAGATCGAGCAGATCAATAACATCATCTCGAAGCTCGACAACGGCCGGACCATCAAGTACCTGGACATCGGCCAGAAGTTCCTCAAGGACGACGGCGCCTTGACCAAGGACATCATGCCGGACTACCTGCACCTGAGCGCCGAGGGCTACCGCATCTGGGGCGAAGCCATCGCGCCGACGGTCGCGGCCATGATGAAGGGCACCGCGAAGTAACCGAACTCAACGACTGGAGGGCTCGCATGTTCCGTCTCATTCCCGTGCTGACCCTGGCCGCGGGCGCGGCGCTGGCGCTGTCCAGCGCGGCGCAGGACGGCGCCAAGGTGGACATCCGCGGCAAGGTGACGAAGTTCACCGCCGCCAAGCCCAACAGCGCCGGCATCCTCGCCTCCATGATGGTCGAGGGCAAGAAGCTGAACACCAACTACGACAAGGCGCTGGTGCGCATCACCGCCAAAACGAAGATCATGAAGCTCATCCTCCGGGAGCGCCAGCCCGCCAAACTCGAAGACCTCAAGGAAGGCGTGGTCGTGGAGGCGAAGTTCACCGGCCCGGTGGCTCAGTCCTACCCGGTGCAGGCGACGGCCGCCGAGATCCTGATTCACCCGAAGCTGAAATAACGCCGGCCGCATGACAAACGCCCGGGGGCGAGGGTAGAATCAATCCGGTGTCGCCGGGTTGGTGTTCCCTCGCCCCCCTGCTGTTCGTAGCGAGGCTGGACATGAGCGCCGGGCCGGTCCTGACCGTCACGACGAAGGCCAGGTGGTGCGGTTGTGAGCGGCGCTGGCGTTACTCGCCGCGTTCGACTCGATTGATCAGTACGCCGATGCCGCTGATTTCGATGCTCACCAGATCGTCCGCGGCCAGCGAAAAATCGTCCGGCGGCACGATGCCGGTGCCGGTCAGCAGGATGACGCCGTGCGGAAAACTGTTGTCCTTGCCCAGCCAGGCGATCAGGTCGTCCAGCGGCCGGGCCATCTCCGCCAGCTTCGTGGCGCCGTCGAAAACGGTCTTGCCGAAGCGCTCGATGCGCAGGCGAATGGCGACCTCCGGCAGCGGTGGCATGGCCTCGCGCAGCGTCACCACCGGGCCGAGGGCACAGCACTGGTCGTAAACCTTCGCCTGCGGCAGGTACAGCGGATTCTCGCCCTCGATGTCGCGGGCGCTCATGTCGTTGCCGACGGTGAAGCCGACCAGCCGCAGCCGTGGCGTCAGCACCAGCGCCAGCTCCGGCTCCGGCACGCTCCATTTGCTGTCACGGCGAACGCGTACGCGCCCGCCCGAGCCCACGACGCGGTGCGGCGTCGCCTTGAGGAACAGCTCCGGCCGCGGTGCGCTGTACACCTTGTCGTAAAAGCTGGCGGCGCCCTGCGACTCGCGCTCGCGGGCCTCCTGGCTGCGCTTGTAGGTGACGCCCGCGGCCCAGACTTCCTGACGGTCGATGGGCGGCAGCAGCGTCACCTCGCTCAGCGGCAGCGATCCGGCCTCGTCATCAATCAGTTCGCGGGCGATACTCCGCGGGTCGTCGGCGTGTAGCACGTCGCTGAGCGAGCGCAGGTCGAGCAAGCGGACGTGGCTGTCCGCGACGACGCCGACTCGCACCTCGCCCGTCTCCAGCTGGGCCTTGCACAGTTGCATGGCTGCGTCCTCCCGGTCAAATGGGGACCGTCCGAGCCCGAGCGCCAGCGCGGGGCAGCGCTGTCCCGCGCTGGCGCTCGGGCTCGGACGGGACATGTCACAGCGTCACGACCACCTTGCCCGTCAGCGTGCCCGCCTTGTGCAGCGTGTTCTCCTCCAGCAGCCGATGCGCCGCGGCCGTCTCCGCCAGCGGAAAGGTACGGCCGATGACCACGCGCAGTTGCTTCTCCGCCAGCCAGCGGTTGATGTCCTCGGCAGCGCGGCGCTGCTCGTCCGGCGTGGCATTGAACATGGCGAAGCCGAACAGCGACAGGTCCTTCGGGTAGAACTGGCCCAGCGGAAAGATCGGCTGCGCCTGCCGCCCGGCCATGACGATCATGCGGCCGCGCCGCGCCAGCAGCGGCAGCGTCTTGACGAAGTCCGGCTCGCGCTGCGTCTCGTACCAAACGTTGACGCCCTGCTCCTTCGTGACCTGGCGAACCGCCGCAGGCACGTCATCGGTCCTGTAGTTGAGCACGTGCTCGATGCCCCAGCTCTTGCACAGGGCCGCCTTGTCCGTGGAGCCGACCGTGGTGATCGCGTGGGCGCCGACCGCCTTTGCCATCTGCACGACCATCGAGCCGACGCCGCCGGTGCCGCCGTTGACGAACACCCATTCGCCCGGCTGCAAGCGGGCGCACTGGAACAGCCCCAGGTGTGCCGTGATGCCGGTGAGTGCCGCCGCCGCCGCGTCCGCATCGGCGACGCCCGCTGGCGTCGGATACAGGTAATCCTCGCTGACGCAGGCGAACTCCGCACAGGTGCCCTGGCGGCCGAGCAGACCCTGGTTGCTGCCCCAGACGCGATCACCCGCCTTGAAGCGCCGCGCCTGCGGCCCGACCGCCGTGACGGTGCCGGCCAGGTCGCTGCCGGTGACGAACGGCTTCGGCAGCGTCATGGCAACGTTGCCGGCGCGGACGTAGGTGTCGATCGGGTTGAGCGCCGCGGCGGCGACCTTGACCAGCACCTCGTTGCCCTGCGGCGTCGGCGTCGGCAGTTCGCCGATCTTGATGACGTCCGGCGGCCCGGTCTGCTCCAGGAATGCGGCCTTCATCGCGTGTCCCCCTTGGTCGCGGTGCGAGCGGACAGGGGTAGTTGTACAAACGCCAACGGGGAACGCCATGAGGCGCCCCCCGTTGCCGTGGTCGTGCCAGCCGGCCGCTATTTCCGGGCGCCGGTCAGCGCCGGCACCGACCACAACTGCACGTCGTTGCCGACCGCGACGGCGAGGGTGCTGCCGCTGGGCGAAAACGCCAGCGTCTTCACGTCGTTGACGGGCAGCACGGCCACCTCCTTGCCGCCCGCCGTGTCCCAGAGCACCGTGCGCGCGTCCTCGCTGTTGCCGCCACGGGGACCAGGCCCGGCCGCCGTCGCCAGCCAGCGGCCGTCGGCGGACAGGGCCGCCGCGGTGCCACGCCCCTTGAAGACGCGCCGCGCCACCTTCTGTCCCGGGTCGAGCACGGCGACCTGACTGTACGCGGTGCTCTTCACGGTATTGCCCTGCACCCGCACGTCCGACCCCACGCCCGCCACCACGCCCACCCGGCCGTCGGCGGACAGCGCCACCGTGCTGCCGCGCGCCTCGAACTGCCGCAGTTCCCGGTCTGTGTCCACGTCCCAGAGCCGCGCCGGCGCCGTCCGGTCGATGGCGACGAGATTATTGCCGAGCTGAAGCGTTTCGGTGGTTTTGCCGCCGGAGAGCAGCCGCTTGCCGTCGGCGCTGACGGCCAGTGCCGTCACGCGGTCCTTCTCCAGCCGCAGCGTCCGCACCGCCCTTCCGGTCGCCGTCTCCCAGAAGCGAATGGTCCGGTCGCGGCTGCCCGAGACGAGCACCGTGCCGCCCTGCGTGAAGGCCAGCGCGTTCACCAGGTCGGTGTGGCCTTCGAGCTGGCGCAGTTGCTTCCCGGCGGTCGCGTCCCAGAGCCGGATGAAGCCGTCGCGGGCGCTGGCCAGCACGGTGCCGTCCGGACTAAGCGCCACGGTGATCCCCGGCCCCGCGTGGCCATCCAGGGTGTGCAGCAGTTTGCCGGTGGGCACGTGCCAGAGCCGCACGACACCGTCGGCGCCGCCCGTCGCCAGGGTGCGGCCGTCGCCGCTGAAGGCCAGGCAGGTGACATCTTTGGTGTGCCCCTTCAGCACGCGCTCCGGGGCCTGCGGTTGTGCGTCGGCCCGGCTCGCGGCGAGACAGATGAGGACCAGAGCGGTACAGGACCAGTGCGGTCGCATGAGAAACCTCCTCGCGGTCCAACGGGTGCGGAGTGGGAAGTCCATCAGGGGAGCAGCTCGGCCACCGGCAGCGTCGCCACGGTGGCGCCGTCGAGCACCAGCAGCAGATCGGCACCGGGGGCGAAGTGGTCGCAGCGGGCGAACGCGGGCGCCGGCGCCGGGCCGGACGGTTGCGTGAAGACCTCGACGCGGCGGTCGGGCAGGTTGACGATCCAGTAAACCACCACGCCGGCGCGGGCATAGATGCGGGCCTTGTCCGTGCGGTCGGTCGCCAGGGTCGAGTCAGCGACTTCAACAACGAGGCCGAGGTCAACGGGACCAGGGTGCCGCGCCACGTAAGTGCGTAATGACCCCCGAGCGATCACCACGTCCGGCTCCGGTTCGCTGTCCGCCAACGTAATCGCGGACTGGATGCGCGACGTCCAGCCGACGGGGATGGTTGCGTTCAGCGCGGCCGCAACGAGCTGGATCGCGGCGTCGTGGGGCGGGTTGTGAGCCATCTTGAGTACCACATCACCTTCGAGCAACTCCACCGCGTCATCCTCGGTGAGGATACCCGTTTCGATCATGCGGTGGTATTCATCAACCGTGAACCGGCGGAAGGAGCGATTCCCTCCCCCGGTCGGACGGCTGACCGGCGGACTGGCCATAAACACCTCCTTTGTGCATGCGCGTCATCCTTTCCTCACCCCGCCCTGGGTGCCCGGATCAGATCACTCCGGCTCATCAACGCGATGGGGGGGCCGAGTCACCTCGCCCCCCCATGATAAACCAGTGACCGTGGCCGTCAATCGTGCTGGTTCCCGGGCGCCGACCGCCGGCCTTTGCGCCAGCGCCACCCGAGCAGTGACGCGCCGCCGAGGACGAGCAGGGCCATGGAGGATGGCTCTGGCGCAGGCGCCCGAAACCGCTTCCGGACGGGCCGGTCAGGCGCAGCACACTGTCGGTCTGCGTGATGAACAGCGAGCCGTCGTTCGGGTCCACGTTCACCAGGTCGCCGCGCGAGCCGCCGCTGGCGATGAGCGTTGTCGCCAGTGTCGTCAGGTTGATCTCCACCAGGGTGCCCTGGTTGGTGTTGACGAACAGGTTGCCCGCCAGGGCGCCGTAGCCCACCGCCGTCCCGTCCGGGTCGCCGTAGGCTGCAAGGGAGCCCGAATTGAATACCTGCGCCCCCGTGGTGGCGTTGAACCCCAGGATGTTGTCGCCCCCGCTGGCGTTCTGGGCGGCGTACAGAGTGTTGGTCGTCGGGTCGTAAGTCAGGCCGTCGGCGTGGTCGGTGTTGAGGACCGTGGCCACCCCCGTCGAGGGGTTGAGGTCGTAAATGGCCCCCAGGTAGGTGGAGACGAAAAGGTGCCCGGTGTTGGGGTTGGCCGCCAGGGCGACCGGGTTGGTGAACGCCGCGACGAACGCACCAGGGGTCCCGTTGGCGTTCAGTTGGACCACCTGATTCAGGCCCGCCTGGGCCATGTACATCGTGTTGCCAATCTGGGCGATGCCGCCGACGGTGTTGTTGCCGCTGACGACCACCGGGCTGACGCTGCCCGCGCTCTGGCCGTTGTTGGCGTTCAGGAAGTTATACACGTAGCTGGGGCCGGACCCCTCCACGCTGACCAGGACGTTGCCGCCCGGCGCGAAGCCGATGCCGATGGGGCCGAGGCCGTCGCCCCGGTTCGAGAAGCCCGAAGCGAAGGTCGTCAGGTTGAGGCCCTGAGCCGTACCGGCGGCCGTCAGCACCATGCCGGCCGCGGCGGTGCCCGGCACGGCGAACAGGGCGGCCACCGCCACCACCAGGGCCAGGCCGCGTTTCACGAATGTCCCTACCATTCCAGTCCTTTCCGCCGGCCGTGCCGGCGCGTACGGCTTGCGCCACGCACAATCGTGGCAGCACCGTGAACGTCGATCTGCGCGGGACATTCCGGGAGGGGTGGCGCAAGAAAAAACGGCGCACCGAGGCTACCTTCTCAGAAGGTCACCGCGGGGCACCGCGAATGTGATTGTCTGGAGAAGAGGGGGTGAGTCAACAGAAAAATCGCTTTTTTGAAAGCAATTGAGGGAAAGAACTCGCGTATTTCATCCAGGGGAGCAGTCGGGCGGGAAGAAGATGGTGGGAGAGCCAGCGCTCCATCGGGGTGGAAGCGGGCCCGATCGCGCCCGACTCCCCCACCTTCGTCCCGGCAACCGGGTAGATCAAACCGCACCCTTTCGGAGGGGTCGCAAAGAGTCCGCAACCTCTCAGCCATTTTCCCTACTATAGCAAGCAAGGTGCCAAATCTTACTGGCTTCTCAGTAGCGAGCGTAATTGGGCGTAACTGGGATGTGAGTAAAGAATTGCACCTGAGGCCGCTATCGGGGCCGTGGCTGCCGAAGCACTCATCTATGGTCGCGCATCATTCAGCCTGGTTGTCGTCCGACCAGACCGACCGCTCGATGGTGATGTGCAAAGTGCGAATCTTGGTCCGCAGACTGCCGCGCGTGATGCCCAGGATGCGGGCCGCCTGGACCTGGTTGCCCTGCGTGTGTTGCAGTACCGCCGTGACCAGCTGCCGTTCCATCAGCGCCAGTGTCTCCGCGTACAGGTCTTCCGAGCCCGCCCGCAGTCGCTCCTGGATGAATGAGCCCAGGTCGGCAGTGCCGTTCGCCGCGGGCCGCTCGGGGGCCTTCTCCGGATGACGCACGGCCGGCGGCAAGAAGTCCGGCACCAGCACCGTGCCGGTTGCCTGCAACAGCGCCTGTTTCAGCACGCTCTGCAGCTCGCGGACGTTGCCGGGCCACGGGTAGCGACGCAGCAGTTCCAGCGCCTCCGGCGCAACGCGCTGGATGTCCTTGCCGAGTTCGTGGCCGAAGCGGCGCAGCAGATGTTCGACCAGCAGCGGCAAATCCTCCTGGCGTTCACGCAACGGCGGCAGCTTGATGGTGAAGACATTGAGGCGGTAGTACAGGTCAAGGCGGAACTGCTCCTCGGCGACCAGGTCGGCCAGGTCGGCGTTGGTGGCGAAGATGAGTCGCACGTTCGTTTGAATCGTTTCCTGGCCGCCGACGCGCTCGAACTTCTGCTCCTGCAGCAGCCGCAGCAGCTTGCTCTGCGTCAACAGCGGCATGTCGCCGATTTCGTCCAGGAACAGCGTGCCACCGCTGCACTGCTCGAACTTGCCGATGCGGCGGCGGTCGGCGCCGGTGAACGCTCCTTTTTCGTGGCCGAACAGCTCGCTCTCCAGCAGCGTCTCGGGGATGGCGGCGCAGTTGATCGCCAGGAAGGGTTTGTCGGCGCGGCGGCTGTGCTGGTAGATGGCGCGGGCGACAAGCTCCTTACCGGTGCCGCTCTCGCCGAGCAGCAGCACGGTCACGTCCTGCGAGGCGACCCGGCCGATAGCCTTGTAGACCTCCTGCATGGCAGTGCAGCGGCCGACGAGCACATCGGAGCGTTCCGGCGCGGGCGAATCGGCGGGCAGCACCGCCGGGACATGGGCCAGCCGGCTGATTTCCAGGGCACGGCCGATCAACTCGCGCAGGACGGGCAGCTCCAGCGGCTTCAGCAGGTAGTCGAAGGCACCGAGCTTCATGGCCTCGATGGCGGTGTCGGTGGTGCCATGACCGGTGATGAAGATGACGGGGAGGCGGGCGTCGTGCTGCTGAATGGTACGGAAGGTTTGCAGGCCGGGCTGATCGGGCAGGCTCAGATCGAGGATGACCACATCGGGCGGTTGCCGGGCCACCAGGTCGAGGCCCTCGGCGGCGGTGGAGGCGGTCAGCACGGTCAGCGGCGGATCGCGGAACGCCTTGCGAAAGGCGTGCAGGATGGAGGTGTCGTCGTCGATGACCAGCAGGGTTGGCATGGGGTGACCTATTAAACGCATTCTCTGCGAGCGGGGTCGCGTCAGCGCCCGGTGCGTGATGGCGAGCGGGGTCGCGTCAGCGCCCCGTGCGTGTGCCACGGGGCGCTGACGCGACCCCCGCTCGCCGGTTCATCCGCTTGCGCCGCGCTGCAACTGCTTAACCTCCTCCTGGCACCGCGCCGCCAGTTCGTCCAGGCCGAGGCCGCGATGACATTTTAGCAGATCGGTCAACACCGCCGCAAACTGGTGCCGCGGTAGCAGCCCCTGCTCCTGCTGCGCCGAGCGCAGCTGCTCCAGGCACTCGCGCGCGCAGCGCAGATCGCCGCGGCCCAGAAATGCCTGGCCGAGCAGCCGCAGGATGCGCGCCCGCGCAGGTCGAGCGTCACCCACTCCGCCGGCCGGTGGATGTCGAGCCGGTCGATCACGTCGCCAAACGCGCGGCGACCGAGCAGGCGACGGGCGTCGCGCACCAGGTCCTCGCCGTTGTCGTCGCTGACCGGCGGCGGCAGGCGCTCGGCGCCGTCGGCCTGCTCCAGCGGCGGCGGCACCGGGATGGTCGGGTCGATGGGCGGCAGCTCACCGCCGGCCTCGCACGTCTCGATGGCCTCCAGCAGCTGGCCGGCGTCGCGGAAGCGCAGCACTGGGTTGTTGTCCAGGCAGCGCAGGATCAACGCATCGAGCCAGCGGTGGTCGAAGCGGATCTCGTTCTGCACGTCGGACGGTGGCGGAAACTGCAGCGTCATCTTGAGGCGGTAGCGATCCTCCTGGCGCGGGTCGTCCGCGGGGTCGGGCCACGGGGCGGTCAGGTGCGGGCCGCCGCCGGTGAACAGTTCGTACATGAGTAGACCAAGGCCGTACACGTCCGCGGCGGGCGTGGAGCGGCCCTGTAGCGTCTCGGGCGCCATGTAGGTGTAGGTGCCGTGGGCGCCCGGCACGAAGCCGAGGCGCGGGTCGGCGAAGGATGCCAGGCCGAAATCGACCAGGCGCACGACGCCGCCGCGGTCGATGAGCACGTTGTCCGGCTTGAGGTCGCGGTGGACCGCCCCCTGGGCATGGACGACCGCGAGGCCGCGGCAGATTTCCTTGACGTAGCGCAGGCCGGTGGCGACGCCGAGGCGGCCCGCGGCCTGGATGTGCGCCAGCAGTGGGTGGCCGTCGATGTATTCCATGACGAGGAAGCCGCGGCCGTCGTGCTCGGGCAGGAGGCCCATGTCGTAGATGGGGACGAGGTGCTGCCGGCCCTCGCGCGGCCCGCCGGCGATGAGGCGGGCCAGCGTCAGCGCGTCGCTGAACAGCCGCGGGGCGTTCTGCTCGGTCAGGCCGGTCTGCCGCGAGATTTTCACCGCGACGGGGCGGACGAACTGGCTGCAGAAGAACTGCTCGGCGCGGAAGACGGTACCGAAGGCGCCGCGGGCGTGGACCTGCACGAGGCGGTACCTGTCCGCAATGACACGGCCCAGCAGGCGGTCTTCAAAGGGGGTGTTCACGGCGGTGGTCTGTTTTCTTTCTGCCGCAAGCGGTAGCGTTTAACGGTGCGGTCTCTGGTTACTTCTTTCCGCGCTTGAACGTCAAGGTGATGGCCGTTTCGTCCTTCCAGGACGTAACGGCTTTGCCTCCCGGCCCAGGCATTGCCATTTTGAGGGTGTCCCTATCCAGTTGGTACACGCCTTTCATGACGTGTTCAAACTTTTCTTCGCCCTTGTCGCTCTTCTTGGTCGCCACGGTGCGAATGGTGATCTGCCGGGGGGTTTTCTTGACATCGATGTCAAAGGTGGCGGGGGGCGATTTTTGCTCCTTGCCATCCCGCGAACTCACAAAGAACAGCTTCCCCTGCTGGATCTCCAAATTCACCTTGTTCAGTTTTTCCCTGGGCATGCCCTTGAGGGTTGCCGACTCGAACACCCAGGTGCCTTGCAATTTCAACAGGTCATTGGTCTTGTCCTGGATTTCCTGCGTCTGCCCCGCCAGGCCCGCCGCGGAAACCAGCACGACCGCTACGCCGACCAAATTTCGCCAACGCATGATGGCTCTCCTCATTGCTTGACGCGCTCCACATTCATTCCGCTGTACTCCACCAGTTGCCAGGTGCCCTGGAGTTTTTTCAGTTCGTCCGCGTTGGCGTCGCCGCCCGGGCCGCCACCAGCACCGCCGCCGTCATCACTCGCCGCATGGTCGAATCTCCGAGGTTTCGAGTTCCGTTCACCCCATCATGCGACCGCCGCGCCGCTCCGTCCAGAGAAATAACGCACGTCAGCCGCCGCCGTTGGCCGTTAACCCCGGCACGGCCAGCACACTATACGTCCAACCGACCGGCCGGCCGTCGCGGTACGGCATGACGCCGTGAAACTGGCCCGCGTCCGCCGCGAACACCAGCGGTACGAAATAACGGTCGCCCTCCCACAACGGCAGCTCCAGGATGCGCTCGACCTCGACCCACTCCAGCGTCCCTTCCGCGTTCTCGGTGCGCGGCGTGCCGTGCCAGCGGTCGATGCGAAAGATGAAGCCGAACCAGTCCTCGCCGCCCTTGCCGAAGCCCGGCCAGCTAATCGTCCCGCGTAGCAAAAGCTCGTCGCACTCAATGTCGGCTTCCTCGCGGATTTCGCGGCGGAGGCAGGCGACCACGTCCTCATCGGCGTGTAGTTTGCCGCCGAGGCCGTTGTACTTGCCGAGGTGGGCGTCGTCGGGCCGGCGGTTGCGGTGGACGAGCAGCACGCGGCGGCGGTCCGGCGACAGGACGTATCCAAGCGTGGCAACAATGGGAGTGTACGGCATCAGCGCGTGAAGTTCTGGGTGTTGAAGTAGTATTCCTGGTCCGCGTCGCGGCCGGGCCACAGAAATTCCGCCAGCCGTCGCACTGCTTCCTGCGCGGCATCCAGGTCGCGGAACAGCGCCGGCTGATAGGGCTGTCCGGGCCGCCGTTCGCAGGCGACCCAGGCGAACTCCCCGGCGCACAGACGCACCACGAAGCCGGCCGGCTGGGCGACGGCCTCCAGCGGGCTGCGTTCCGCGGCGGCGGCTGATTCGAGCGCACCGTGCAACCGGCGGGCGACGCCGGCGGCCTCATCGCGGCCGAAGTCGGCGAACGGCGAGCGTACCGACTCGGCGTCGGCGCGCAGGGCGAGCAGGTCCCAGGCCAGGGCGCGGGGCCGCAAGATGACGAGGGTGCGGCGCCCCGGTGGCACCAGAATGCCCAGAGCGGTCGGCCCCGCCCGGCTGTCCTCGACACGACGAAACGCGGCCATACGAACGCTCTCCCAAAGAAGGATTCACCACAAAGACACGAAGAGCACAAAGGAAGACCAGTGACAGGAACAAATCCATTTTCCTTGTCTTTTCCTTTGTGTCCTCTGTGACTTTGTGGTGAATCCTTTTTCAATTGGCCCCATTGTAACGTCGCGCTTCACCTGCGACAATCACCCAACCGCCCGCGTCATCGCAAGGAGTCAACCTGATGCACTCGATCCGTCTGGCGCTGCCGCTGTTCGCACTGGCGGCGCTGTTGCTGCCGCTGCTGTTGCCGCGCGTCGTCACCGCCGAGCCCGACGCCGACGCCACCGAACGCGCCCGCAAGTTTGTGGACGCCTTCACCACCAAAATCCGACCACTGGAGATCGCCGCCAACCGCGCCTGGTGGAACGCCAACATCACCGGCAAGGATGAGGACTTCAAGGCCAAGGAGGACGCCCAGAACCGCATCGACGAGTTCCTGTCCTACAAGCCCGCCTTCCAGGAACTCAAGGCCATCAAGGCGGCCGGCGGCATCCAGGACAAGGTGCTCGCCCGGGCCATTGATGTCATCTACCTCGCTTATCTCGAAAAGCAGGTGGACGCCGAGTTGCTCCGAAAGATGACCGCCCTGTCCAACTCCATCGAGAAGAAGTTCAGCAACTTCCGCGCGGTCGTGGACGGCAAGGAACTGGAGGACGCCGAGATTCGCAAGATTTTGCGGACCTCCAAACTATCCGAGCGCCGCCGGGACGCCTACGAGGCCAGCAAGGAACTCGGCAAGGTCGTTGAGCCGGAGTTGAAACAACTCGTCAAGCTGCGCAACCAGACGGCGGTGCAGCTCGGCTTCAAGAACTACCACGCCCTGCAGCTGTTCCTGGCTGAGCAGAACGGCGACGACCTCATCAAGTTGTTCGACCAGCTCGACGAACTGACGCGGCAGCCGTTCGAGCAGGTCAAGGCCGAGATTGACGTGAAACTCGCCCAGAACTGCGGCATCGAGGTGAAAGACTTGATGCCGTGGCATTACCACGACCCGTTTTTCCAGGAGACGCCCGCCGTCTTCAGCGCCGACCTCGACGCGGTGTACGCCAAGCTCGACCTCATCAAGCTGAGCCGGGAATTTTACCGGGGCATCGGTCTGCCAATTGATTTGGTGATCGAGAAGACCGGCGACTTCGCGCCGCGCAAGGGCAAGAATCCACACGCCTTTTGCAGCGACCTGACACGCGACGGCACCGACGTGCGCGTGCTGGCCAATGTCGTGAACAACGCCTACTGGATGTCCACGCTGCTGCATGAGTTCGGCCACTCGGTCTACAGCAGCATCAACATCCCGGCGAAACTGCCGTATGTGCTGCGCACCGAGGCACACATCCTGACCACCGAGGGCGTCGCCATGATGTTCGAGCGCCTGGCCAAGCGCCGCGCCTGGCTGGAGCAGATGGGCGTCAAGCTCGCAGACCCGCAGGCCTTCGAGGAGACCGGCGCCAGGATGCGCCGCGCACAACTGCTGATCTTTTCGCGCTGGTGCCAGGTGATGCTGCGTTTCGAGAAGGGCATGTATGAAAATCCCGACCAGGATCTGAACAAGCTGTGGTGGGATCTGGTGGAGCGCTATCAGAACCTGCGACGGCCGCCGGGCCGCAACGCGCCGGACTACGGCAGCAAATATCACATCGTCGGCGCCCCGGTGTACTACCACAATTACATGATGGGTGAGATGTTCGCCTCGCAACTGCACCACGCCATCGCCCGTGAGGTGATGCAGGGGGCGGACCCGAATACGGTGGTGTACGTCGGCAACAAGGCGGTCGGTAGGTTCATGCGCGAGCGCGTCTTCACGCCGGGCCGCACGCTGACGTGGAACGAGCTAACGCGGCACGCCACCGGCGCGGAGCTGAACGCGGAGGCGTTCGCCAGGGACTTCCGCGGCCAGTAGTCAGATGAAACCACGGAACACACGGAACACACGGAAAAAAGACAAAGAGAAAAGCCCCCGGGTTGAAGTCCAGCGTGCGAACCCAGGGCCATTTTTCTTCGGTCTTTTTTCTGTGTTTTCCGTGTGTTCCGTGGTTGTTACCTCCCGCTCAGGCGGGCGAGGGCGGCCTGCGCCTGCTGCGTCGGCAGTGCCCCCGGCGCCCCCTGGGCCAGCGCCTGCAATACCTGTCGCGCCTCGGCCGTGCCCGCGCGTTCGAGCACCTCCACGGCACGCATCAGCCGCAACTGCTCCGCCGTCAGGTTCCCGGCGACCAGTCGATCCAGCAGCGCCTCCACGCGCCGCTGCGTCTCCAGCGCGGGTTTGGCGGCCAGCAGTTTTTGCAACGCCGGCACCGCCAGGCCGCCCAGCTTCAGCAGTTCTTTCGTGGCCCGGTCCCGGGTCTTGAAATTCTTGCTGTCCAGGTCGGCGAGGAACCCTTGCAGGGTCTTCGCATCGACCGGGACCGCCGGCTTGAGCCGTTCGCCCAGGAACGGCACCGCCTGTTTGGGGGCCGCGGCCAGGCGCAGAATACCGTGATATGCCTTGCCGGCGTCCTCGCCGACCAGGTCGCCCCACAGTGCCGCCACTTCCTTCGGCGCCAGCGCCGCTGCAAGCCGCGGTGCCCGTTTCAAAGCGGCCAGCTCCCAGACCAGGACGGTGGTGTCCCGGCTGCCCGTCGCCAGGGTCTTGCCGTCCGCGGAAAAAGCGACCGCGGAGAGGGCCCCGTCGTGTCCCTTGAACTGGCCGACTTCCTTGCCCGTGAGCACGTCCCAGACGGCGACCGCGTGACCCGCCCCCTTCGCGGCCAGCAACGTGCCGTCTGGCGAAAAGGCCACGGTCGGGGCGTTAAACATCGGCGGGGCGACGCCGCGGCCCCCGCCGAAACCGCCGAAACCGCCACCCATCATCGGCCCAGGCTGCCGCGCGATCGGTTGGCCCAGGCGGGCGCGCTCCTTGCCGCTGGCGACCTCCCACAGGGAAATGGTCTGGTCGGCGTTCTCCACGGCGATGACCCTGCCGTCGGGTGAATAGGCGATGCTCACCGTGCCGGGCTGCGGCAGTGTGATCTTGCGGATCTCCTTGCCGCTGGCCACGTCCCACAGCCGCAGCGTGTCGGCGGCCACGGCCGGGGCGGACTGCGGTTGATTGACAATCCGGATGCCCTGGGGCGTCCCAGACATGTAGGCGGCCACGGTGCGGCCGTCCGGCGACAGCGCCAGCGCGCTGCCCCCGGCGACTACCATGCCCCCGAAGCCACCCCCAATGCCCATCGCCCGGTCCACCGGCAGGGTGATGTGTCGCAGCTCGGTGCCCTTGACCACGTCGTGCAGCCGCAGGTCCGCGGTGCCGCGCGAGGCCAGCACCTGGCCGTTCGCCGAAAACGCCAGCGCCGTCGTGCCGGTTTCGTGCCCTTTCAACTGGTGTCGTTCCTTGCCGGTGGCGACCTCGACCAGGCGGATGGTGCCGCCGACCGCCAGGGCTGCGGTGCGGCCGTCGGGGGCGAAGGCCGCGTTGTGCGTCTCCGGCGGCGCCGCGATCTGGCCCAGTTCCTTGCCGGTGACGCCGTCCCAGCGGCGGATGATCTGATCGCTGCTGCCGGACACCAGGGCCTTGCCGTCGGGCGACACGGCCAGGGCCGAGACGGTGCCGCCGTGACCGCCGGCCAGGGGCTGTTCCTTGCCGGTGCCCACGTCCCACAGCCGCAGTGTCTGGCCGGCGGCCACGAGCAGGGCCTTGCCGTCCGGGGAGAAGGTAAACTCCTGCGGCGTGGCGGAGGTGATGCCGGGGACGATCAACACGAACCCGGCGTTGCCCGCGGTTGCCCCGGCGCTGAACTTGCGGAGTTCCTTGCCGGTATCGATCTCGAAGAGGTGAATCACCTGGTCGCGGCCCTTGACGGCCAGGGTTTTGCCGTCGGGCGCGAAGGCCAGGAACAGGGTGCCACGGTTCCCCGTGAGCTGGCGGAGTTCCCTGCCCGTGGCCGCCTCGCGCAGCACGATGCCGTTGAAGGCGGCACAGGCCAGGATTTTGCCGTTGGGCGAGAAGGCGAGGCCAGCCTGGGCGCGTGCCGCCTCCACGCGCCAGTGTTCCTTGCCCGTGGCCAGGTCCGTGAGGCGCACGAAGGACTCGACCATATTGTTGTCGTATGTCGTTTCCGCGGTGGCCAGGGTCTTACCGTCGGCTGAGAGGGCCATTCCGGGGCCGCCGCGGCCGCCGGTCACGAACAGGGCCACCTTGGCGTCCTGCTGTTTTTTCGGGTTCGGCTGGCGCAGCTCCTTGCCCGTCCTGGTATCCAGCAGGTGGATGACCTGGGTCACCGTCCGCGCGACCAGCATTTTCCCGTCGGGCGTGAAGAGCAGGCCGGCCCTGCCCGCTTCCGGCGTTTTGATCTGGTGCAGTTCCTTGCCCGTGGCCACGTCCCACAAATAAATACCCTGGCCCGGGTAAGCGGCAGCCAGCACCTTGCCATCGGACGACAGGGCCACCGCCGCCGCGCCACGGATCGGGCCGAGCCCGGGGCGGGGCATCATCGCGGGGGGATTCTGACCCGGCGGCGGGCCCTGGAAGCGGCGCAGTTCCTTGCCGGTGGCGCGGTCCCACAACCGCAGCGTGCCGTCCTGGCTGGCGGTGACCACGGCCTTGCCGTCCAGGGCGAACGCCACGAACGAGACGTTCGCGCTGTGCCGCCAGCGCAGCGTGCCCAGGCGGGCGCGGGCGCCGGCCGGCAGCGGGTCACCGTGGGCGTCGGTTTTGGCCTGGCCCTGCGCCGCGGCGACGGCCGCGCAGACTGCCACCGCCACAGCCGTCAGCGTAAGGGCGGACCATCTTCCCAGGCGCGGAGCCTGGCCGGGGTTGCGTCGGAGCATGTTGATCCTCCTGAGAATTTCCGCGGGCAAAAAGTAACGAAAGCATCGATTCACAGATGACACAGATAACACAGATAAAGACAAAAAGGAGAATTGATTTTGTCTTTATCTGTGTTATCTGTGTCATCTGTGGATCACTTTATTTGCTGAGCCAGGCGAGGGCGGCCTGCGCCTGCCGCGTCGGCAGCGCCCCGGCGCTCCCTGGGCCAGCGTCTGCAGCACCTGCCGCGCCTCGGTCGTGCCCGAGCGTTCGAGCGCCTCCACGGCACGCACCAGCCGAATCTGCTCCGCCGTCAGGTCGCCCACGGTCAGCTTTTCCAGCAGCGCTTCCACGCGCCGCTGCGTCTCCAGCGCGGGCTTGGTCGCGAGCAACTGCTGCAACGGCGGCACCGCCAGCTCACCCAGTTTGGCCAGCTCCGACGAGGCCCGGTCGCGCGTCTTGAAATTCTTGCTGCCCAGGTCCGCGAGCAGACCCGCCAGCTTCTGGGGATCGACCGGCACCGCCGGCTTCAATCGACCGGCCAGAAACGGCGCCGCCTGCTTGGAGTCCGCGGCCAGGCGCAGGATGCCGCGGTACGCCTTGGCGGCGTCCTCGCCGATCAGGTCCGTCCACAGCGCTGCCACTTCCTTCGGCTGCAGCGCCGCCGCGACCCGCGGCGTCCGCTTCAGGCCGGCCATGTCCCAGACCAGCGCCGTGGTGTCCTGACTGCCCGAGGCCAGGGTCTTGCCGTCCGCGGAGAAGACGACGGCGGTGATAGCTGCGTCGTGGCCCTTGAACTGGCCGATTTCCTTGCCAGCGACCACGTCCCACACGGCGACCGCGTTCCCTGGTCCCTTCGCCGCCAGCAGCTCGCCGTCCGGCGAAAAGGTCAGGGTCGGCGCGTACGGCGTCTGCCGGCCAAAGGTGCCGATGCCGCCACCGCCGATGGCGATGACCGCCGTTGGCCCAGGTTTCGGCCCGGCGACCGGGCTGCCCAGACGGGCGCGCTCCTTGCCGCTGGCGATCTCCCACAGGCTGATGGTCTGGTCGGCGTGCTCCGTGGCCAGGACGCGGCCGTCCGGGGAATAGGCCAGGCTGGTCGTGCCTGCCCTGGGCAGCGTGATCTTGCGGACCTCCTTGCCGGTGGCCACGTCCCACAGCCGTAGCGTGTCGGGGACTGCGGGCTGGGGCGGGTTGCCGATCCGGACGAACTGCGGCGTCGTCGCCAGGTGGACCGCCAGGGTCTGGCCGTCCGGCGAGAAGGCCAGCGCCCTGCCGCCGACGAACGCGCCGCCCCTGATCCCGCCGGGGTTCATGGCGACCTTTTCGACCGGCAGGTTGATGTGCCGCAGTTCGGTGCCCTTGACCGCGTCGTGCAACCGCAGATCGGCGTTGCCGCGCGAGGCCAGCACCTTGCCGCTGGGCGCGAACGCCAGCGCTACCGTGCCGTTGGTGTGACCCTTCAACTGATGCAGTTCCTTGCCGGTGGCCGTGTCGTGCAGGCGAATGGTGTCGCCGACCGCCAGGGCCACGGTGCGGCCGTCCGGCGCGAAGGCCGCGTTCTGCGTACCCGGCGGCGCCGCGAACCGGCCCAGTTCCTTGCCCGTGGCGCCGTCCCAGCGGCGAACGACGTGATCCGCCCCGTAGCTGGCCAGGGCCTTGCCGTCCGGCGCGACCCCCACGGTCAAAACGGGCCCGCGGTGACCGGCGGCCTGCGCTACCTCCTTGCCGCTGCCCACGTCCCAGAAGCGCACGACCTGCCCGACTCCTTCGACCAGAGTCTTGCCATCCGGGGAGAAGGCGAACTCCTGGGCCGCGCCACCGCCGAATGTGGTGAAGACCACCGCATTGCCGCCGCCAGCCAGGTTCATCCCCTCGCCGAACTGGCGAACTTCCTTGCCGCTGGCTGTCTCGAAGAGGCGGATGATCTGGTCGCGCCCATAGGCGGCCAGGGTGCCGCCGTCCGAAGTGAAGGCCAGGGTCGAGACCCCGGCCGGGGCCTTGATCTTGCGAACCTCCTTGTCGGTGGCCGCGTCGCGCAGCAGGATGGCGTTGCTACTGCCGTGGGCCAGGATCTTGCCGCTGGGCGAATAGGCCAGGCCGGTCACGCCGCCGGCCGTTCCCGCGATGCGGCGGATCTCCTTGCCGGCGTCCAGGTCTACCAGCCGAATGTAAGCGCTCAGCTTGCCCTGCTGGAATTCCATTTCCGCGGTGGCCAGCGTTCTGCCGTCCGGGGACAGGGCCATGCCGGTGCCCGCACCCCCCGGCCCGAACATCACGACCGCGCCACCGCCGACGCGCTGGACCATTGGTGCCGCGATCTGACGCAGTTCCTTGCCCGTGGCGGTGTCCAGCAGGTGAACGGCCCCGGTGCCCGCGCCACGACCAGGGTCTTGCCATCGGGCGTGAAGGCCAGCCCGCCCACGCCGCCCGCGAGGACCTTGAACTGCCGGAGCTGCTCGCCGGTGGCCACGTCCCACAGCACGATGCCCTGGCCGGGGGACGCAGCCGCCAATGCCAGCACTTTGCCATCCCGAGACAGGGACACTACCCCCGGGCCGCGCTTCATCCCGACCCAGCCGCCGACGGCGCGGGGCGGCATCACGGGCGGGTTCTTGCCCTCCGGGACCGGGAACCGTCGCAGTTCCTTGCCCGTCGCGCGGTCCCAGAGCCGCAGGGTGCCGTCCTGGCTGGCGGTCACCACGGCCTTGCCGTCCAGCGCGAACGCCACGAACGTCAAATTCCCGCCGTGCCGCCAACGCAGGGTGCCCAGGCGAGCGCGGCGCCGGCCGGCAGCGGGTCGCCGTGGGCGTCGGTTTTGGCCTGCTGCTGAACTGCTGCAGGCCGTGGGTGACCGATGACGGTGATGGTCGCGCAGGCCAGCGCGGCCAGCGCCGTCACGAAGACGGCAGCCATTCGCAGGTACGCGGCCTGACCGGGGTGGTGTCGAAACATGGCGGTTCTCCTGTTGAGTGTACTCGAGACCGACCCTCAGCAGGGTGCCGGGCGCGAGCCAGGGGTTGGTGACGGAAACCGGTGCCGGGTGAGATCGACTAACCCAACAGCATATCGGAGAGTCCACCGGGATTTTACTGAAATCCCATGAAAGGGAGATGAGCCACCGCCAGGGCGTTTCCTGTGACCGTACCCCCGTGGGGCATTCACGTCGGAGCGGCTGGGTGAGTGAGGCAAACAGAGGGGCGATTACGCCGGTAACTCCTGGAGCAAAAAGGGGTTTTCGGCGCCGATTCGGCGCCGAAACTAATGTGCGCTTGCTCTTAATTGAACGGTATTGGGGCCAATGCGGTTGGCCCTCGGGGGTAGCGGAAGTCGCCAGACTTCCGTCCGGCACTGCTCGGAAGTCTGGCGACTTCCGCTACCCAAACGCCACGCGCGCTAAACGTGCGGCGGAAAGAATGGCCGCTGATGGTTTCGCAGCCAGTACGTTATTTCTTTTCCTGGAACAGCATTGGCGCAATCAGGTACAGGTCGCTTCTCCAGACCGCGAAGGTGTGAGCGCCAGAGCCGACGTGCCAGACGTGCGGAACCTTGCGTTCCTCCAGGGCGGCGTGAAACGCCTTGTTGCCGTTCATCAGCGAGTCCTTGTCACCGCAGGAAACCCACAGCAGGCGGAGTTTCTTGACGGCCTCCACGTCCTTGACGTACGGCAGCCCCTTGCCCTTGGCGAAAACGGGCGCCGCGAAGCCACCGACCCAGGCGAACTTGTCGGGGTGCTTCAGGCCGATGGTGTACGACTGCGTGCCGCCCATCGACAGCCCCGCGAGGGCGCGGTGCTCGGCGTCGGCCTGCACCGGGTAGCGCGACTCGACGAACGGGATGATGTCCTTGAGCAGTTCATTTTCAAAGCCGCCGACCAGGCCCTTGGGCTGTCCGGGGCCGGTGACGGTGCCGTTGGGCATCACCACGATCATCGGCACAACTTTCTTGTCGGCGTAGAGGTTGTCGAGGATGACGTTCGCCTTGCCACCCTTGGCGCTGGACCAGTTGGTTTGATTGCCGCCCTTGCCGTGCAGCAGGTACAGAACGGGATACTTTTTGTCCTTGGAATAGCCCGGCGGCAGGTAGACGACCAGCTTGCGTTTTTCGCCGGTGGTCTTGGAGTCGTACTCCTGGGTCTCGACCTTGCCGCGTTCGATGTCTTTGCGGAAGGCGTCGAAGCCCCTGGGGGCTGGCGACAATTGCGGCTGCTGGGCGTGGGCGACGGCGGTCAGGACCAGGACCAGGACAGCGAAGGGGACGAAGCGCTTCATGGCCACCTCACCTTATCATGGGAAAGACAACGGAACCAGAGAGGCACACCGTTGTAAACCCCACCCGGCCCGGTTGGCCCCGCCGCGGTAAAGGGATTAAATGTCCAGCGCGTCCAGCTGGTCCATCAGGTTATCCAGGTCGTCCTTCGGCCCCTGCGTCTTGTCGGCCTGCCGCTTCGGAATGCCGACGCTCATGCCGACCGCGACGCGACCGTCGTTGACCAGTTCGTGGTCGCGCTCCGCCACGGCCTGCTCCAGCGCGTCCTTGATGTCGCCGCCGAACAGCCGCGTCAGGTCGATCTTCAAGCCGCTGATGGCCCCGACCGGCGCCCCTGCGATGGCCGGCGTCTTGTAGTCCGGGAACATGATCGCCTGTTCCGGACAGACGCGGCTGCACGCCGGACAGCCGCGCTTGCAGTTGTCCTGCTGTTCGACGGTGATGCGGTCGAGTTTGTCCACGCCGTAGACGCCAAACAGGCAAAAATCGATGCACTCCATGCAATTGGTGCAGCGGCTGTAGTCGATGACCGGGTACCAGCGCCGTGCCGGCGTTTGCAGCAGCTGCTCCGGCGCGAAGCTCGGCGCCTCCGGCTTGCGCAGTTCCAGGTTCAGCGGCACAATCACGGGGTTGGCCCGTGCCTGTTCCGCCTGCTTCGCCTCGCGGCGGCTGCGGCACTCGACGGCAATGCGGCGGATTTCTTCGACGAACGGCTGGTGTTGATTACGGTCGCGCAGGTCGATGCAGTAAATGTGCCGGTCCGGCACGTCGAGCGCCCCGATGCCCTTCGGCGGCTCCGGTTCGCCGGTTTCCTCCTCGTCCTCGTCGCCGTCGTCGGCGGGCTTCAGCAGGGTTTCGCCGAAGTGGCCCTTGATGCCGTCACGGTCGAGCAGCCAGAAGGCGGCGCGCGGATACAGCCAGCAGAGCACGATCAAGTCGCCCGCCACCGACTCCAGGTACAGCCGGCCCGTGTGCTGGGCGTCCAGGTCGTACAGGTGCGGCAGGACGGACAGGTCGATGCCCGGTTCGCCGAGCAGGGCCGCGACAATGCTCTCTTCCAGGGCGCGTTTGGCGGGGTGCTTGCCCTGTGCTTGCGACAGCACGACGGTCAGCCGGGAACGGCTCATCGAAGTCCCTCGACGGTTACATGTGGCCCTTGAGCAGCCGCTGAGTGGTTTCCCAGCCGGTCTCCAGGAATTGATAGTATTGCTCGACGGTCATGGTGGCCGTGGCGTCGCCGATCATCTCGAACAGCCAGCCGGCCCCGTAGTTCTCGACGTTGATGGCGCTCGGATCCTTCAGTAATTCGCCGTTGAATTCGATCAGCGTTCCGGCAATGGGTGCGAACAGGTCCGACAGCGCCTTGCTTGTCTCGATATGGCCGATCTGCTGTTTGAGCTGGAGCGCGTCGCCGGCGTTGACGCACCAGTCGAGGAAGTACACGTCCTGCATGAGCCGCACCGCGTAGGACGTGAAGCCGAAGCGGTGCCGCGCGCCGGTGCTGCGGCACCACATGTGGTTGCGCGCGTAGCGCAACTCGCCCGGCAGCACGGCGGGGAACTTGCCCATCAGGAAGGTCATGTCGTCGGCCATCACCCGTCTCAAATTTAGCCACAGAGGACACAGAGGACACAGAGAGAAAGAAAAAATACTACGCGGTCTTTCTCTTTCTCTCTGTGTCCTCTGTGTCCTCTGTGGCTAGTTTTTTACGTATACCGTGAGCCCAGGTATTGCGGTTCGTAGAACGTCGGCAGCAGTCGGTCCACCTGCAGCAGGCCGGCGCGCGTCAGCTGCACGCTGCCGTTGTGCCGCGTCAGCTGGCCGGCCTGGGCCAGGCTCTCGAAGCCGGCCGCGAACTGCTCGAAAATCTCCACGCCGTACTTCTGCCGGAAGTACAACGCCTCCAGGTGCCCCGTCTTCAGCTGCAAGATCATCTCGCGGATCAGCCGCTGATGCGGCGGCACCGGCAGCGCCCGGCCCAATGGCAACTCGCCCTGCTCCAGCGCACCGAGGTACTTCTCCCACGTGTCCACGTTCTGCACGTGGACGCCGCCGACGTGGCCGAACGATGCCACGCCCGTGCCGAACATGTCCGCCCCGTGCCACAGGCTGTCGCGGTAGACGAAGTTGGTTTTGCTCCGGTCGCGCACCAGCGTGTAGGCGCTGGAGATGTGATAGCCAGCCTTCGTCATCTCGTCGAAGGCGTAACTCACCCAGTCGCGCTTGGTCGGCCAGTCCGCGACCGGCGACTGCACCGGCTCGTCCTGACCGACGACGCGCAGTTCCTTGCTGATGACCGTGTTGTACGGCAGCTCCATCTGGTAAATGGTCACGCTGTCCGGAGCCAGGGCGATGGTCTTGGCAACGCAGTCGCGCCAGTTCTCCCAGGTTTCGCCGACCATGCCGGCGATCAGGTCGATGTTGATCTGCTGGAAGTGCAGGGCGCGGGCCCAGTCGTAGGCCCGGAAAATCTCCGCCGACAGGTGGGCGCGGCCGTTCTCCTCCAGAATCCTGTCGCTGAAGTTTTCGATGCCCAGGCTGAGGCGCGTGACGCCGAGTTCCTTGAGCGTCTCCAGCTTGTGCTGTTGCAGCGTGCCGGGCTCGCACTCGAACGTGACCTCCGCGGCGTCGCGCCACGGGAGCAGTTTTTGCAGGGAGTCCACCAGGCCGCGCAGCTGCGCGGCGCTCAAATAGGAGGGAGTGCCGCCGCCGAAGTAGAAGAAATGCAGCGGCCGGCCACCGACGATGGGCAGACGGCTGTACAGTTCGACTTCCCGGATGAGCGCTTGCAAGTAGGTTTCGATGTCACGGGCGTTCTTGTCGGTGTAGACGCGGAAGTAGCAGAATTTGCAACGTTTACGGCAAAAGGGGATGTGCAGGTACAGGCCGAGCGGCGTGTCGGGACGCGGCGGGCCGTTCAGGACGGCGTAAGCGTCGGGCAAAAATTGTGGCTGCCAGGCGGCAAAGGGCGGGTAGTTGGCGACGAAGTAGTTACCGAGGCCGGTCTGTTCCTGGGTGGCGTGTTGATCGCCCACACTCGTCGTCATGGTGAGTTACCTGCAAGGTTGGTGGTGGGCGGCATTCCGGGGGGAGAGCAATTCTCTTCTCATTTTACGGCGGCCCCGCGGTGATGCAAGTAGGCGGAAGGCTGATCCGCCGTCGAAATGGTCCTGTCATCGCCGGAACGTACAATGAGCGATGGGGCTGTCCTTTCACGCAGGTGCGCCATGTTTGAAACACTCAGGCGAATGTTGAAGCCCGGCGACCGGGAAGCGGAGTTGCAAAGGCAGCTGGAAGACCTGCGGGCGAAGACGCCGGTGCCGGTGTTCTGGCTGTTCGGCAAGACGCAGAGCGGCAAGACCTCCACCATCAAATACCTGACTGGTGCCGACGAGGCCGAGATCGGCTCGGGCTTTCAGCCGTGTACCCGCTACTCGCGCCGCTACCAGTTCCCGACACCCGAGGCGCCGCTACTGACCTTCCTGGACACGCGCGGCGTCGATGAGCCGGGCTACGATCCCGTGGAGGACATCGCCCAGTTCAACGCCAGCGCTCACGTGGTCGTCGTCACCGCCAAGGTGATGGACCACGCCCTGGAGAACGTGGTCAAGAACCTGCGTACCGTCCGCCACAGTGCCCCGGATCGGCCGGTGTTGCTGGTGCTGACATGTCTGCACGAGGCGTATCCGCAGCAGCAGCACCCCGAGCCGTACCCCTTCACCGCCGAGCCGCCGCTGCCGACGACGCCGCCGCTGACCGAGGGGCTGCTCGCCAGCCTGGACGAACAGAAACGCCGCTTCGCGGGGCTGTACGACCGCCTGGTGCCGATTGACCTGACGCAGCCGATTGAGGGCTACACCCAGCCACACTACGGCGGCGAGTACCTGAAGCATGTGCTGCTGGAGGCGCTGCCGAGCGCTTACCGGCGGACGCTCATCACGCTGGATGAGGCGACCAAGAACTTGCAGGACCTGTACGCCCGCCATGCGCTGCCGCACATCCTGGCGTACAGCAGCATTGCCGCCACGGCGGGCGCGATTCCGATCCCGTGGGTGGACATGCTGATCCTGCCCGGCATTCAGACGCGGATGATTTACCAGCTGGCACGGCACTATGGCCAGCCGCTGACCGGCGAGCGCTTTCTGGAGTTGGCGGGCACGCTGGGCATGGGCATGCTGGTGCGGCAGGCGGTGCGCGGCGTGGTGAAGTTCATTCCGGTGGTCGGCTCCGTGGCCGGCGCGGCGCTGGCGGGCTCCAGCACGTATGCGCTGGGCCAGGCCTTCTGCTTCTACTACAGCGGCGTCAAGAAGGGTCATGTGCCGAACCCGGAAGACCTCAAACGCTATTACAAGGAACAGTTGGCCAAGGCGGAAGAACTTTGGAAAAAAGGAGGGAGTCATTAGTCATTAGTCATTAGTCATTGGAGCGGTTCGCAGACGACTGTAGCGGTCGTGTCTTTCGCCCCTTCGGGGCGAAGAACCCGCCACACCCGAACGCAACGCGCTCAAGTCACGGAGCCGTGCGCTTAACCCGGCGACTGACTACCAATGACTAATGACGAATGACTAATGACTAATGACTAATGACGAGACACTGGCGTCTGTTCGTGCTGGGCCTGCTGTTCGCCGCCCCGGTGCTGTTCCTGGTGGGCTACGGTTCCTACTCGGTGTGGCGCGACGGCAGGTCGTGGGTTTACTGGCCGATCACGCTCACCTTCGTCGGCGCCTACTTCCTGGCGTGGTACTGGCAGCGCAAGCAGCAGCTGGGGCTGCGCCTCGATTACACGCCACCCATGCACTGGACCGACCGCGACAACAACGCCTGGAAACTCGTCGAGGCCCGCGCCAGGGCCGCCGACAAGATCGCCCCCGACAAGCTCACCGACTTTCAGTTCTACATCGACACCGCCAAGGAACTGGCCCAGGAACTGGCCGTGTTCTACCACCCCGGAGCCAGGGACCCCATCGGGGCGCTGACCATTCCCGAACTGCTGTCCGTGGTGGAGTTGGCGGCGCATGATTTGAACGAGATGGTGCAGCAGTACGTCCCGGCCGGGCACTTGATGCGCGTCAACGACTGGAAGCGCGCCCGCCAGCTTTCCGACTGGTACAACGTCGCCAACAACGCCTTCTGGATCGTTTCCAGCATCTTCGATCCGGTCAACACTGGTCTGCGGTTCCTCGCCTCGCGGGCCGGCGTGCAGATGCCCTTCCAGAAACTCCAGCAAAACATCATCCTGTGGTTCTACACCGCCTACGTCCACCGCATGGGCACCTACCTGATCGACCTGAACAGCGGCCGGCTCAAGGTCGGTGCGACGCGCTACCGCCAGCTATTGCAGGCGAAGAAGCTGGCGGAGGAGGCGAAGGCCGCGGGCGTACCGCCGCCGGAGGGGGTGGACGCGGCCGAGGCGGTCCAGCGCGTGACGCTGACCTTCATGGGCCAGGTCAAGGCGGGCAAGTCGAGCCTCATCAACGCGCTGCTCGGCGAACAGAAGGCGCGGACGCAGGTGACGCCGACGCCCAACAGTGCTGCCACCTACGAGCTGGACCTGCCCGGCATCGAGACGAAGTTGTTCCTGAACGACACCACCGGCTACGGCAACGAGGGGCCGCGCAAGGACGATCTGGCGGAGACGCAGGAAATGGCCCAGCGCTCGGACGTGCTGCTGCTGGTGATGGGCGCCGTCGATCCGGGCCGGCAGGCGGACCTGGAAATGCTCAAGGCGCTCAAGGGGTGGTTTGACTCGCGGCCCGATTTGAAGATGCCGCCGGTGCTGGGCGTGATGACGAAGGTTGACATGCTGTCGCCGATGATGGAGTGGCAGCCGCCGTATGACTGGCAGGCGCCGACGCGGAAAAAAGAGGAGCAGATGGCGCTGGCGATTCAGACGGTGCGCGACCAGCTGGGCGATTACCTGGTCGGCGTGGTGCCGGTGTGTGCGCAGGAGGGCAAGGTCTACGGCGTCGAGGAGTGGCTGCTGCCGGCGTTGACGAAGTTGCTCGACCAGGCCCATGCGGTGGCGCTGCTGCGCTGCCTGCGCGCCGAGGCGGACACCCACAAGATCCGCAAGGTGTTCGATCAGATTTTCGCGGCGGGCAAGCAGTCGGCGAAGATTGTGTGGGAGGCGGCGAAGAAGTGATGGTTTTGCCGCTTGCGGCGTAGCGGGGCGCGCTACGCCGCAAACGGCAGAACAACATTACACGCGCAGGCCGAACCGCCGGCGGTTGTCGTCCTCATCGTCGCGGCGTTTGCGGCTGTTGGACCAGTACACCGCCAGGGCCGCGGCCGTCGCCAGCTCCGGCGGCAGGTCCAGGCGCAACTCGGCGGCGCCGCCCAGGACGGCGGGGTCGGTGCGCTCGGCGATCAGCGGCGGCGTCTCATCCAGCGCCGCCGGGAGCCGCACGGGCGGCCGCAGCAGCACCCCCTCATCGAAGTGCCGCGGCGGCACCGGCACGGCCTCCTCCGGCGCGACGGCCTCGTGTGCCTCGGCGGGCCGGGCCGGCGTGACCGTCGGCTGGTCCAGCAGGGCGTCGAGGTCGTCTCCGGCCGCGGCGGGGTTGCCGTCCGGCGGCACCTCAGAATGGCCGCCGCCGATGAAGTTCGCCACCAGGATTTCCAGGTCCGCCAGCGTCAGCGGCCCTTCTTGTGGCGTGATGCTGGCTCCCTGGAGCACCGGCGGCAGGTTGTTCTGCGCGTCCAGCACAACGGGCTGCGAGGCGTCACTGTTCGCGAGCGCCGGCACCAGGCCGAGCTGCGGCGACGTGAAGGACGCCGGCAGCGTGAACGCCACGGGCGCGAGGCTGCCGGTGACGCCGCCGGGCAGCTGGCTGTTGAGCACCGCGGCGGCGCCCGGCTGGCCCGGCGTCAAGGTCGCTGGCGTCGTCGGGGTTGTGCTCAGCCTGCTATTGAGGGCCGCAGTGCTGGAGCCGAACGACGGGGTGAGGACCGGATCCTGCGAGCCGCTCACGGCGGCCCGTGTCGCGGCGGCCGTGTTCGCGGCAGCAGTGCTGGCGGCCGTGGTCACCGGCTGGGTCGCCAGGGACTGGCTCAGCGCCGGCAGCGCCGGCGCGGTCATCGATCCCAGGTTCAGCAGGGCGTTGACGGACGCTCCCGAGACGGCGGGTGCGTTGCGGGTCTCCAGTTCCTCGAGCCACGGGATGCGGCGCCCGCGGCGAACGGTCGGACGGCGGTCGAACCGGATCATGAAACTGCTCCTCCGACGGGGGATGAGATGAGTGCGCCAGTGTCCACCAGGGCACCGGTATACGGGCAATCGGCTTCCTGCGCGGGCGAGATTCATTTAATACGATCTCATCCGGAACGTCCAAACGCAAGCGCGAAAACGCAGAAAGCCGGCGGTGTGCGGTAGACGCGGACAAAAAAACCCCGCGGCCGCATCGCGCGGCCGCGGGGTTCTCGGGGGCACCTGGCTCGCACGGGAACCGAACCTATTCCTGCTCCGGCGTGGTCGGGGACTGCGGCGCCGCCGCTGCCGCCACCTGCGCCACCATCGCCTCCTGATCCTGGTCCTGACCGTCCGCGAGGAACGGGCTCGGCGACGGCCGGGCGGCGTTCCGGGCGCGGGCTGCTGCTCGACGTGACCGCCGCCGACGAAGTTCGCGGTCAACCGTTGCAGGTCGGCCAGCGTGGGCGGCCCCGACAGCGGCACGATGCTCGAGCCCTGCAAAATCGGCGGCAACGAATTCTGGTAATTCAGCCCGATGACCGGCGTCGAGTTGCTCTGCACGACCGCCTCCACCAGGCCGTTCTGCGTCGGCAGGATGGTGGTCAGTGCGGAGGCCCCCGCCGTCCCCGCCAGCGCCAGCGTGCCAACGGCCAACGACGGCGCCGTCGTCGAGGTGCCGGTGACGATAGTCGGTGTGCCGGCGCCGGCCCCGGGGTTGGCGAAGCCTCCGGGCGGGGTGCCCAGGGTGATGCCGGACTTCAACGCCTGGGCGATGGGGGTGGAACTCGTGGTCACTGCTTCGACGCTCTCAGGCTTGGCATCGGCAACAAGGGGTTGCACCACTGGGGCCGATGTCGTCGGCGGGCTCAGCGCCAACGGCCCGACAAAGCCCAGGGTGGCCGGGGCGTAGCGGTTTTCCAGTTCCTCCACCCACAGGACGCGGCGCCAGAGGGCACGCGTCGAACTGCGGTGGGGGGCGAACAGGCGGTGATCGAAGCGGATCATGGTAACACCTCCCCCGAAACGGACGGCTCAACTGTACGATGTTCGGAAAGCCACTGGAAAGTCAGGCTCTCGGCCTCCTGCACGAGGTAAGCGATCTGCCTTTATTTTTGCACATCCTGTGCCCGAAAACCAGAGTAATCGGAAAAATTGAACCCCGTTGCCGGTTCGCGCAGTCTGCTACCCGTGCGAATGGCAACGAGGTTCTCCCATTTCGACGGCTCGTTACCGGGCAAGGGCGCCCTGTTGCTCCGCCTCTTCTTGCTCGATCTTGCGGGCGCAGGCGATGCAGTGTCGGGTGAACGGCAGCGCCTGGAGTCGCTCCAGGCCGATGTGTTGATGGCAGCGCTCGCACTGGCCGTAAGTGCCTTCGTCCAGGCGGCCAACGGCCGCGGCGATCTCCTCCAGCGTGCGCGTTTTGTTCTCCAGGAAACTGAGCGACAGCTCCTGTTCGTAATGGTCGGTGCCCAGGTCGGCCAGGTGCATGGGCGTGCGCGACAGGCCGCCGCTGGCGTCGCCGCCGGTGGCCTGCAGCGCCTCCTGGGCCAGGCTGGTTACCTCGCCGTTGAGCCGCCGGCTCAGATTGAGCAACTGGTTGCGAAAGTTTTCCAGATCGTGGTGGGTCACGTGGGGTTCTCCTCGTCCGTCCGCGGGGCCAGGTGTGCGGTTTTGGCCTCCGTGGTAAAAAAATGGTCACGCCGGGCGTTCTGGATCACTGCCGATGGTACTGTCGCCGCGATGATCGCCGCCCGGGGCGATGCCCTTGTGGATGTTGTCGCCGGAGGCCCGCAGGCCCGCAGGCGTACCGCCCACCGCGCCCCCGGAGGGGCCGCCCAGCGGCAGGTCGAGCGGTAGATCGTCCTCTTCTTCTGCGTCCTGCGCGTTGTCGTGAATGCCGGACCCCAGGGCGCGTTCCAGGTCGGCGTTGTCGGGGTCGCCATCGCCGACGTTGGTGCCGGCCAAACCGCCGACGGACGAACCACCGCCCGGCGTCCCCGCCGCGTAGGGGTCGCCGGCATCCCGGCGTTGCCCGAAGCGGTCGGGCTCCGCGGCTGCCAAATCGGTCATGTTGATCTCCACGGGCCGGTCCTGAGGGCCGCCGGTGGCAGGATCGCGCTGTTTTCTGGCCATGCCTCGCTCTCCACCAATCGGGTTGACACTGCCGCGCGGAGACGGGCCTGCAGGCTCGCGCGGCAGGATGAAGGGGACGTGCGATGAATGTTATGCAAATAAGATGCCGCGGGAACGGCGGCCGGGGCGAGAAAAGAACGGAAGGGTGTAGCGGAAGTCGCCAGACTTCCGAGCACCGCTGTTCGGAAGTCTGGCGGCTTCCGCTACCCCTGAGAGAACCTCGCGCGCTACCCCTTCAACAGCGCCTTCATGTGCCGCCTGTATGCCTCGACGCCGGGCTGGCCATAGGGGTTGACGCCCAGCAGGCGGCCCTCAACAACGGTCGCGAGCATCAGCATTTGCAGGAGCTGGCCCATCGTGTGCTCCGACAGCGCCGGCAACACCAGGTCGGCGGTCGGCCGGGCCATGTCGTCATAGGCCTGGTTGGTGCCGCGGTGGGCCGCCTCCATCAGGTCGGGCAGTCCCTTGCGACTGTAGACGTTCAGGTCATCGGCGTTGTTGTCCGCCATGCCGACCATGATGGGCGGCATCCGGCAGGTCTTGACAATCAGGTTGTTGATGAGTCGGTCACGCGGCCCGTCCTGGTGCTGCTGGCCGCGCGTATGCAGGTCGCGCGTCTCGACGGCCGTCAGCGGTGTCGGGCCCTGGCCCTGCTTGCCCAGGCTCTCGGACAGCAGCTGGTCGTACCACAGGCCCAGCCCCTCCAGCTTCTTCGACCACACCGACAGCACGCGGATCGGCTTATGGAGCTGCGTCGCCATGAGGTAGTTAACGCCGGCGTACTGCAGCACCGGGTTGCGCTCGAACGGCTCCTCCAGGAAGCGGCGCGCCATCGACGCCGCACCCAGCAGCAGCGCCCGCACGTCCAGGCCGAGCACCGCCGCGGGCAGCAGTCCGGCCGGTGTGAACACGGCGAAGCGGCCGCCCACGCCGTCCGGAATGGTCAGGATGTCCTCGGCGGGGTAGCCGTCCGCGATGCACAGATCGCGCAGCAGGCTGACCGGGCCGGTCACCGGCACCACCAGCTGGTGCAGTCGCTCGGAGTGCAGACCGTAATACTCTTTCAACTCGCGGCGGAAGGCGCGGAAGGCGGCGGCCATCTCCAGGGTGCCGCCCGACTTGCTGACGACGATCAAGCCCCAGCGTTCCTCGCGCAGTTCCGGGTCCACGCAGGTCGTCTGCAACAGGTCGAGCAGTTCCTGCAGGGCGTCGTTGTCGAGGTTGTTGCCCGCGAAATAGAGGCGTGGTACGCCGAGGCGGGCGTCGGGCGGCAGTTCATTGTGGTAGCCGCTGCGCAGGGCCTCGAACAGGGTGCGGGCGCCCAGGGAGGAGCCGCCGATGCCGAGAACGACAACGCGGTCGGTTTCGTTCTTGAGCTTCTCGGCCTGGGCCAGAACGCGGCCGAGGACGCTGGTTTCGCCCTGGCGGCGGTGCTGATCGAGGGTCTTCTGCGGCAGGTCGATGAAGCCGGCTTCGAGCGGTTGCATCTCCGGCGGCACCTGCTTGAGGTCGCGCTCGGCGGCGACCTGGCTGCGCACCTGCAACAGTCGCGGCGTCAGTTCCTTGAGGAGGTGGGCCGGCAGGTAGTGGCGGGCGCGCAATTCCGCGACGGTGGTCCACTCCTCCACCGCCGGCACCAGCAGCGACTGATACTGGTAGCTGATGGCCTCGTCGGGTAACTGCATGGTCATGGCCGAGCCCACTTTCGTTGCGGTTCAACCGTTCGGCGTGCGCTGGAAGGGAAAGTCGCCGGCCGAGCCAGTGGGCGCGGCACGGTCGTTGGCGTCATCTCTACTGTACTGGACTCACCCGACCCGGTAAACTCCTGCACCACACAATCGTGAGGGCCTGCTTTCCGAAGCCAGCCAGCGCGATCCGACCGCAGCTACGCCCGCGCCGCGGCCACATCCTTGAGGTACGCCTCAAGGAAGGCAATGCTGGCGATCTTGACGAGGTCGGTCATCTCCTGCGGCGCAAGGCGGGCGCCGTAGGTGAGGTGGTGGGTCCTTCAATAAATAGCTCATACTTGTTCCCAGCGGTGGCCCATGACACCGAAAACGATGGCGGGAATGCAATTATCACGCGACGACGAGCGGGAAATGATTAACGCGCCAACATTCAACGTGCAGGAGGAACCCTATGTGGCACGTCGTTCTGGATGAGGCCACGCTGTCCAAACTCAGTAGATTCCAGTTGGCTCGTGGTATAGTTTCCAGACCTGGCGCGGTTCGCAGTCGCGTGGACCACAAACGGCAGGCCGGCGCTGCCAGGCGCCGCATCTCGACGTATGAAAAAGTTGGCCCCCTTGGCCTCCTTGGCCCCCTTGCTGCGACAGCGCAGGCCCCTGCTGGTCAAGCTGTGCCCGCCGTCCCACCCCGTGCGCGATCCGCGTGCGAACCGCTCCAGGTCATTCATACAGTGAGTATTTGCGCCGGGTGTCATGCTTTCGCGACCTTGGAGGCGCCGAACAACAACTTCGTAGGACGGCTCTCCAGAGCCGTCCCGACGGCTCTGGAGAGCCGTCCTACTCTTGGAAGTTGTTGTTCGGCGCCTCCCTTGTAAACCGACCATCCTTCTGACGCTGACCAGGCCGCGAAAGCATGGCACCCAACACCCACGTGATCGAGCCCACCCGAGACCGCCGCTTGCAGGGGGTTCAAGCGGGGCGGCCCGCCTTCACTTCCTGGCCGCTTCGATGGCGTACAGGGTTTGGCTGAAGCCGCGCAGGTAAATCCGCCCGTTGGCGATGGCCGGCGACGCGATGAACTCGTCCGGCAGCGTGTTGACCGCCAGCTGCTCGAATTTCGGCCCGGCCTTCACCACCGTGAAGGTGCCGTCGCGCCCCGTCAGATAAATCTTGCCGTCCGCGTACACCGGCGAGGCCCGGTAGCGCGTCGTGTGCAACCGCTTCTGATACACCTGCTTGCCTGTCTTCGCCTCCAGCACCGTCAGGATGCCGCTCTCGCCGCACAGGTAGACGAGGCCGTCGTGGATCAACGGCGAGGGCACGTCCGGGGCGCCTTTGCTATTACGCCACAGTTCGAACGGACTGCCGGGGCCGATGGTTCCCTTCGCCCCCGGCTTGAGCGCCACCACCTGGGCGCCGCGGCAGGTCGGCACCACCAGCAGGTCACCGGACGCTACCGGCGACGAAATGATGCGGAAGGCGAAGTTGTACTTCGCGCTGGGGTTGAGGCCGGTCAGCCGCCAGACCTCGGCGCCGTCGCTGAGGCGGTGGCCGGTGGCGATGTCGGCGCCGAGCACCACCAGGCACGGGTCGCCGCCGTTCTGCCAGACGCACGGCGTCGTGTAGGCCTCCTTGCTCTCGCCCATCGCGTCCGTCTTGCGTGCCACCTTCCACACTTCCTTGCCTGTGGCCGGGTCCAGGGCGATCACCCAGTGGGCGTTCGCGTGCAGCAGCGTCAGGAACAGCTTGTCGCCGTGCAGCACCGGCGTCGTGTGGATGCCGTGCTGGATGCTGAATTTCTTGTAGCGATCCTGTACGTTGAACGCCCAGACCTGGTTGCCCTGGAAGTCGAAGCAGGCAAGATCCCCCGAAGCGAAGAAGGCGAAGACGCGCTTGCCGTCGGTGCAGGGCGACGCCGACGCCTGGTTCGTCTCGCCCTTCTTGAACAGCTTCGTCCCCGAGCCGACCTTGCGCTTCCACAGCGGCTTGCCGGACGTGTCCACGCACAGCAGCACCAGCTGGGCGCCGTCGCCGCTGGTCAGGAAAATGCGGTCGCCCCAGATGACGGGCGTCGAACCGCCCTTGCCCGGCAGCGGCAACTTCCAGACGACGTTCTTGTTCTCGCCCCATTCGGCGGGCAGTTTGGTTTCCTTGCTGACGCCGTTGGCCTCGGGGCCGCGCCAGCTCGGCCAGTTGTCCGCCCAGACCAGGGCCGCACACGACAGTGTCGCCCAGCAGGCCAGCACGTAGTGGTGACGGTGATTCCAGCGTCTCACGGCAGCGTCTCCTCCAACACGCGATGTTTACGATTTCCCCAGGCACCCCGTTGTCCCAGTTCTACCGCCGCCTGCGGGATTGGGCAACGCCGGCTCGCCAACATTTCCGATCCCGGAGGCTCAGGGTGTGCCCCTCGATTTAGCCGAAACCCCGTTGACCCGGCTCACGGACCCGTGTATCTTCATCGTAGATACCTGGAGGCCGCGATGAAGACTCGTGTTCAAAAATGGGGTAACAGCCTCGCCCTTCGCATCCCCAAGTCCTTCGCTGTGGAGGCTGGCTTGCGGGCGAATGGCGCCGTCGAACTCTCCGTCGTTGCAGGGCGCTGATCATCCAGCCGATCGCGCCGCCACCGCTCACCCTGGAGGAACTGTTGCGCGGCGTCACGGACGATAACCTCCCCGGAGAGTGGGATACCGGGCCGGCCATCGGCAAGGAGGTCTGGTGAGCCGGAAAAAGTCGTACGTTCCGGAACGAGGCGATGCCGTCTGGATCACCCTCGATCCGCAAGCAGGCCATGAACAGGCGGGGCGTCGGCCGGCGCTGGTGCTGTCGCCGGCCGCTTACAACGGTCGTGTGGGCCTGGCGCTGTTCTGCCCGATCACCGGTCAAGCGAAAGGCTACCCCTTCGAGGTGCCCATCCCTGCCGGCATGGCCGTCGCGGGTGTGGTCGGGGCGGACCAGGTGAAAAGCCTGGATTGGCGGGCGCGAAAAGCGGCCCGGATCGGTGCCATCCCGGAGGAAGTCGTTGCCGAAGTGCTGCAGCGCCTCCAGACCTTGCTTGCAGGTGGCGGCTAACCAGACGCTGCAGAACCGGGGTCGTCACGCCGCCACCCCTTCAGAGAAGCAGCGCACCAGAGATTTCGTCCGGCGGCCGTTGTGCGGCAACGTGAACGGAAAGCCGACCACCAGCCGCCGCGGCGCCGCCTCAATCGCGAACAATTGATTGCCCGTCGGCCACACGATGCTGCCAAGCACACGACCGGCCTTCAGGTCGATGGCGTGGACGCCCGCCCGGCACTGCGCCGGGTCCAGTCCCGGGGCGTAATGGGCGTACTTCGGCAGCACACGACTGGTGCCGACGAACGCCAGGTCGCCGTGAAACGACAGGCCGCGCGTCCAGCCCGGCAGCCGCAGCACCGCCTCGAACCGACCATCCACGATCCGCCCCACCTCGCCGTAGCCGCTGTTGTCCACCCACACCTCGCCGTCGCGCAGCCGGGCCGAGTGCGGCCGCGTCAGGCCGACCCCGCACACCTCGCGCGTTGCCCCCGAGAAGATGACGCCGCGCCGATCCACCGGGAAGTTCAGGTGTCCGGGCCGGCGCCGCGACGGCACCGCCGCGGAGGCGCCGAAGTAACTCGCCGTCAGTGAACCGCCCGCCGCGATGGAGTTCAGCTGGAGATAATTGCGGTCCAGGCGCGGGCTGTCCCCGGCGTCGATGCAGCGCGGCCACCACACCGGCTCGAAGCCGCCTTCGCGCGGCAGCCGCACCACCGCGTTGAGGCCGACCGCGTTGGCGTACAGTTCGCCGCCGACCAGCGCCAGGTCGTGCAGGTACAGACAGCCCGGCAGGTAGCGCGACTGCACCGGCAGCAGCTGCCGCGCCGGCGCGTCACTACCGGGGCGGCCCGGGGCGGCGCCGGCACAGGGGGCGAAGTCGAAAATAACGTTTGGGTTGCGGGTGCTGGCGATGTGGACGCGGCCGGTCGCGGCGTCCACGGCCAGGCCGTTCGGGTGCGGCAGGTGCAGGTACGAGGTGCGCGGACGGCCGCCCTCGACGCAGAAAGCCATCACCAGATGTTCATATTCGCGCGTCACGATCAGTGTGACGCCGAGCCGATCGAGGACGCCCCACCAGTCGCCGGTGACGCGGCAGGCGAACAGCCCGGGATCAACCTCCGCGGCCTGGCGCCACTGCGTCACGATCTGGTGCGGGTCGCGCAGTTCACCGTGGTGATGCGCCCATAGCGCCTCCAGGGCCGCGCCCTCCAAGATGGGTTGCCGGCCGCTCATGCGCATCGCTTCCACCACAGGCTCACGGCTCCCAGATACATCCGGTACGCACTGCGCCAGGTGGTGCTCGACTTGCCGCCGTGCCGCCTGAAGCCGCGCACCGGAATCTCCACGACCGGCACCCGCAGCCGGCCGGCAGCGCTCAACAACTCCAGGTCAAGCAGATCGCCCCTGGCCGTCAGGTGCAGGGATCGATACAGCCTGGCGTCGAAGATTTTGGGCGTGCCGTTCACGTCCTGGCAGCGGACGCCGCACAGCAGCCGGGCTTCGAGGTTGTAGAACAGCGAGCCGAGTTCGCGCGACCAGGCGTGACGTTCGCCGCGGCGGGCCTTGACCAGGCAGGGGCCGTTGCGGCGGTGGCAGTCCACGAACGCCGGCAACACTTCCGGGTCGGTGCGGGCGGTGTTGGTGTAGCACAGGACGCTACCGCGGGCGGCGTCCAGGCCGCAGCGCACCGACAGGCCCCAGCCGCCGCGCGGGTTCGGCACCACGCGAACGCGGTCGTCGGCCGCCGCCAACTCCTCGACCACCGCCTGGGTGCGGTCGGTGCTGGCGTTCGGTACGACCACCAACTCGAAGGGTTCGCCCAGCGCCTCCAGCGGGGCCAGGTAGCGGCGCAGCACGGCGCCAATGTGGTCGGCCTGGTTGCGGCAGGGCAGAATCACGGACAACATGTGAACCCTCTTTCGGACTCATCGAGCGGGGTCGCGTCAGCGCCCCGTGCGCGCACGGGGCGCTGACGCGACCCCGCTCGTCGGATTGGCTACGCCGCGACCCGCGCCGGCAGCGCGTTCAGCGCCCGCTCCGCCAGCGCGGCGGCGTCCAGGCCGTGCTGCCGCAGCAAATACTCCGTGCTGCCGGAATGCTCCAGGAACGGCACCCGCACGCCCTGCATCGCCAGCCGGCAGCGCAGGCCGTGCTGCGCGATCGTCTCGCCGACCAGCGAGCCCAGGCCGCCCGCGATCGAGCCTTCTTCCACCGTCACCACCTTGTCGTACGCCTGCAGCAGCCGCACCAGTGCGGGGCTGCCGCGGAAGCCCAGGTGCGCCAGCACCGCCACGCTGGCGGCCACGCGCTGTTCGTGCAGCAGCTCCGCCGCCTTCAGCGCCTCGTGGACGATGGAGCCGATGCACAGCAACAGCACACCGCCGCCCGGCCGCACCAGCACCGGCGTGTCCAGCGCGAACGCCCCGTGCAGCGTGGGGATGTCGGGATATTCGTTCTTGTCGATGCGCAGGTAGACCGCGCCGGGCAGGTCCGCGGTGGCGCGGATGACGGCGCGCGTCTGGGCGCTGTCAGCGGGGCACAGCACCGTCGCGCCCGGCTGGGTGCGGGCGATGGTCAGGTCTTCCAGGCCGTGGTGCGTCGGGCCGGCGTGGCCGTAGGAGAAGCCGCCGCCAATGCCCACCACACGCACCGGCAGCCCGTGCAGCACCGGACCGTTGCGGAACTGCTCGTAACAGCGCATCGATGCGAACGTGGCGATCGAGTAGACGAACGGTACATGGCCCTCGCGCGCCAGTCCCGTGGCCACGCCGAGCATGTTCTGCTCCGCGACGCCGACGTTCAGGAACCGATCTGGGAAGCGGCGGGCGAACGGTTCCAGCACGCTCCAGCCCAGGTCCGCGGTCAGCAGCAGGACGCGCGGATCGTCCGCCGCCAGCGCACACAGGGCCTCGACGAACGCCTTCCTCATGCCCGTCCCTCCAGCTCGCGCAGCGCCTGCGCCGCCAGCTCGGGCGACAGGTTGCGGTAGTGCCATTCCAGGCGGTTTTCCATGAACGACACGCCCTTGCCCAGGGCCGTCCGCGCCAGCAGCACGGTCGGGCCGCCGCGACCGTCCAGGCCCGTTGTCAGCGCCGCCAGCAGCGCCGCGGGGTCGTGGCCGTCCACGTCGATGGTCTCCCAGCCGAACGCGGCCCAGCGCCGCGCCAGCGGGCTCAAATCGAGGATGCCCGCGGTCGCGCCCAGTGCCTGCATGCCGTTGCAATCGACCAGGGCGACGAGATTACTGAGCCGGTGCTGGGCGGCGAGCATGACCGCTTCCCAGACCTGGCCCTCGTTGCACTCGGCGTCGCTCAGCAGCGCGAAGACGCGCGCCGGCGAGCCGCGACGGGCCAGCGCCAGCGCCTGGCCGACCGCCACCGACAGCCCCTGGCCCAGCGAGCCGGTGCCCACCTCGACGCCAGGGACACCGGGCTCCGGATGCACCGCCAGCGGCGAACCATCACCGCAGTAGGTGGCGAAGGTGGCGTCGTCAATGCGGCCGATGTAGCGCAGCGCTGCGTACAGTGCCAGCGCCGCGTGACCCTTGGCCAGGATGAAACGGTCGCGGTCGGGGTCGTCCGGGCCGGGGCAGCGCAGCACAGCGCCCCACAGCACGGCGATCATCTCGATGACCGACAGGGCCGAGCCGATGTGGCCGACGTTGGACGCGAAGGACTGCTCCAGCACCCAGCGGCGCAGCGTGGCGGTCATGTGGCGGAGGTCAACCCGCGGCGGCGAACTGGCGTGCCCCATAGTCGTCTCCCACCTTTCTCATCCACTCGGCCATGCGCTGCAGCCCGTGCCGCAGTCCGTGCCGCGCCTTCCAGCCCAGCAGCTGTGCCGCCCGCGACACGTCCGCCGACCAGCGTTCCGTGTCCCAGTGCCGCGCCGCCAGCGCGCCCAGCGCACCTCCGAGGTGCTGCCGAGCAGCTCCGTCACCGTGGCGACCACCTCGCGCAGCGTCGTCTCCTTGCCCGTACCGAGGTTCAGCACCTCGCCGCGCAGACCGACCAACTTCGGAAACGCCGTCAGCGCCCGCACCACGTCCTCGACGTAGACGAAATCGCGGGCCGTCTCCGGCGCCACCATCTCCAGCGGCAGGCCGGCGCAGGCGCGGCGGATCATCGTCGGAATGAGTCGCGTCGGCTCCTCCCACGGGCCGTACACCGAGAACAGCCGACACGTCACTGCCGTCAGCGGCGTCCTGCTGCTGAGCAGACCACACAGGTGCGTCTGCGCCGCCTTGGCGACCGCGTAAAAACTGTTCGGCTCCAGGCGGTCGGCCTCGCGCATGGGCTCGGTCTTGAAGCCGTACTCCGAGGAACTGCCCGCGTTGACGAACAACTCGGTGGCGCTGCCGGCCGCGGCTTCGAGCAGGTTGTAGGTGCCGAGGATGTTCGTTTGCAGAATGGCGCGGGCGTCGGCCTGCTGCTCATAGGCCCCGTGCGTGGCCAGGTGCAGGACAACCCTGGGCCGAACCGCCCGCACCACCTCGCGGGTGGCGGCGGCGTCGGTCAGGTCGGCCCGGTGGACGTGCAGCTGTCGCCACAGCGGCGTCAACCGCCAGGCACGGCCGGGGTCGCGCAACAGGACGTGGACGGCGTGGCCGCGTCGAGCGAGGGCGCCAGCCACGCAGGCTCCGACGAACCCAGAACTGCCGGTCACCAGCACGGGGTCGAAGTCCGCCCACGTGCTCATGCCGCCCTCCGGGCCGCGCCCAAAAAGTCCTCGTAGCCGAAGATGCCCAGCAGCGGCTTGGTGCGATACCCAATCTCCTCCTGCTCGGCGGCGCTCAACTCGGCGGCGGTGGCGCGGTTGGCCTCGGGCGTCGGCGTGCGCACCGTCCCCCACGGGTAGACCTGGTCCAGTGTCTGACCGTTCCAGCTCGGCTTCGCCAGCGTCGGGCTCGAACCGACGCCGAGTTTACTCAGGAATTTGCCCAGGACGCCGACGGGATCGACAACGATGTCCTCGAAGCGCAGCAGCGTGACGCGGCCGGGATACATGGCGGAGAAGGTCAGGGCCGCCTGCTGATTGAGGCACCAGCCGGTGATGTAGTGGGCCAGCGGCAGCGGCACGGCCCGCTTCTTGGTGTCGGCGTAGGCCGACCACGGGTTGCGGATCACCTGCAGCACATGGCCGCCGGGCAGGTCCGTGACAATCTTGTCCGCGTCCACGACAATGATCGGGCTGTAACCGACGTAGGTGGACTCCTTGCTGCTACGGCGGTAGTCCTTCCAGGCGTCGGCGGAGGCGCGGTAAAACGCTTCGATGAGGTTGGCGCGAGTGCGCGGCTTGCCCTGCATGTGGGCGACGAAGGCGGCCTTGCGGTCGCGGTCGCTCAGCTGCATGGGGTAGTCGCGGAACTTGCTCGACTGCGGCGTCTTGATGCGGACCTTGCACTCCTCGTCGATGATGGTTTCGTAATCGGCCTCAACGGTACTGCTGAGCGGGAAGACCGGCCAGCGGTACTTGACCGGGAACATACTGGTCAGGTGGTCGAGGACATACTTGCTGCCGGGCTGCGACTCGAAGGGATAGCTGAACAGTTCGGGGTGGCCGTCGAGCAGGCGCTGGGTGGTATTGCCGCCGTTCTCGTACATCGCCGAGATCATGATGAGCCGAAAATCCTTGGCCGTCATGGCTCCTCCCTGAGCACTGGGTCTTCCCGGGGACCGCACCCGCCACAGGCTGCGATTTCCGATGGGTGGAAATCGACGGGCAAGACTCGCAACTTATAGCCCGCGCCCGGCTCCGTGACAACAGATGTTTCGCTCGCGCTTTCGTCTTGCCGTCGTCGGCCGATTCTGCTCTAACGCCGCGCCCAAGTCAGGAGGCGTTGCTCATGGCCGCGGATTCGCTCTTCCCCCCTCGCTCCCCGGACGGCCCTATTCATGTGCCCGTCCTGGACGGTCTGCGCGGCCTGGCCATCCTGCTCGTGCTGCTGCACCACTTCGCCAACGTCTACGCCCCGAGCGCCTGGACGCGCAACGCCTGGCACCGCGTCGTCGGCTCCGGCTGGTGCGGCGTCGATCTATTCTTCGTGCTGTCCGGCTTCCTCATCACCGGCATCCTCCACGACGCCCGCCGCGGCCCCGGCTACTTCCGCAATTTCTACATGCGCCGCGTCCTGCGCATCTTCCCGCTCTATTACGGTGTCCTCGCCGCGCTGTTCCTGGCCTATCCGCTGCTCGCCGGCTCTCACCAGCGCTTCGCGGCGCTGGCCGAACACCAGCCGTGGCTGTGGCTGTACGCCCAGAACTTCAAGGTCATACTCAGCGGCGACTGGGTGCCTTGCGGCATGAACCATTTCTGGTCGCTGGCGGTCGAGGAGCAGTTTTATCTCTTCTGGCCGTTCGTCGTCTTCGCCTGCCGCCGACGGACCCTGCTGCACGTGAGCGTGGCCCTAGTGGTTCTGGCCCTGGCGGTGCGCATCGGCCTGCAGACGCGCGGGCGCTGCCGTCGGCGGTGTACGTGTTCACGCTGAGTCGGCTGGACGGGTTCGGGGCAGGGGCGGTCGTCGCACTGCTGCTGCGCGGCGGTTTGGGAAGGGCGGTCGTCGCGCGCGGCGGCCGGGCGGTCGCGGTCGTCTGCGGCGCGCTGCTGGCTGGCGTCTGGGCGCAGGCGGGCTATCTGGAATGGTCCGACCGACTGGTGCAGACGGTCGGCTTCACGGTCATCGCACTGTTCTTCGCTGGCGTGCTGGCCTGGGCAGTCGCGGCGCAGCCGGGCAAATTGGTGCAGCGCCTGCTGGGCGTCGCGCCGCTGCGGTGGCTGGCGAAGTACAGTTACGGCATTTACGTGCTGCACTTCCCGCTGCTGGCGCTGTTCGTGAAGCACGTGCAGCCGCGGTCCTGTCCGGCGCCACTGCGGCCGTTGCTGGAGCCGCACTTCAAGCTGGTCTTTTTCCTGACCGCCTCCGGCGTCTCCATCGTGCTGGCGGTGTTGACCTACCACCTGTTCGAGAAGCACTTCCTGAAGCTCAAGCGCTACTTCCCACAGGCGGCCGCGCTCCCGCCGGTCGAGTCGGTGGTTGTCCGGCAGGCGGCGTGAGTGCTACTTCTTGCCTTCCAGTTCCTTGACCAGTTCCGCGACCAGCGCCGGGTTGGCCTGTTTGCGCAGGTGGTCGATGCGCGTCTGCGGCACCTTGAGCTTTTGCAGCGCGCTGGCGACCAACTCCCAGGTGCGCTCCAGCTTCTTGCCCTTCGACAGATACAGCTCGCCGACCAGCTCCGCCAACCGTTGCAGCGAAATGGTGTCGAGGTTGTTGTAGTAGCGCTTGATGATCTTCTGCTGGTGAGGGGTGAAGTCCTGCGGCATGAGGGTGGCTCCGATGAGGGCGAAAATCCGGGGCCGGCACCGCCGCGCCGGCCGTGCAGCGTATGATGCCCGCCCCTGGCGGTCTCCACAAGGCCGACCGTCCGCACCATCGCCGCGCGAGGGGAACGGAAGCAGTCGGAGCCAAGTCCGGTTACTCGGCGGAGGCCGCTGCCAGCGCCAGGTCGGCCGTCCACTGCGTGCGCCGCTGGCGAAGGGTTTGGGTGAATTCCTGAACGCGCTGACGCAGGCGCGGCGGCAGGTCGTGCTGCGCCAGGAGTTGATCGCCCAGGCAGATGGCCTCATAGAAATTGCCTGCCTGGGCCCAGCAGCCAGCGGCACTGAACAGGTGCAGCCGACTTTTTTCGTGCAATCCCTGCCCGGCACACAACTCGCCAAGCCGCTCCTCCAGCGCGGCGGCCCGGGCAAACCGATCCGCGGCGGCGTCCGGTTGCTGCTGGTCGCGGAGCAGCCGCCCTTCCAGAATCAGGTTGGATTTCAGGGCCTCGTCGGCCGCGAAGTCGGCGTTCAACCCGTGCCGTGCAATGCCCTTCAACGGGCGCTGGCTCATGGTGCCCTCTCCGCAAATCGGTGGAAGGAGAAAATCACGCGCCGGGTCGCAAACCCGACCACGACCACGTAGCCGTCCGCACCGTATGGGTTTTCCAGCAGTTGCTGCACTTTCTCGCGGTGGCGGGCCTCCAGGTTGTCCAGCGTGCTGCTCCAGGTGTGCAGCCGCGGGCGCACGCGGTGGAACGCCGCGGTGATGGCGCGGCGTCGCCGCTGAACAGGTTCCAGACAACGTTCTGCGCCGCCTCCGGCATCTCGCGCAGCACCAGGACGCGGACGGTGTCCATGCCCCATACAACATCGTAGGCGCCCGGCCCGCGCTCCTGCAAGACGACCTGGCCCGCCAGCTGCCGGGGGAACTGCATGCTCGCCGCCAGCAGCCGGAACTGTCCCTCCGGCAGCAGCGCGTCGAGGTTCGGACTGATCCGTTTACGATAGTTGACGCCGTGCGACGCCAGCTCTTTCAGCGCCCAGGCGTTGAGCGGATCCTGCAGTGCCTTGAACGTCAGCAGGTTGTACTCTACCGGCTCTCCGAACCCGTCCGGCCAGACCAGCGCCGTCACGACCTCGTCACGGCGCAGGATGATGAGGTCGAGGAGTTGCTTCTGCAGCGACAGGTCCACCTCCACGTCCACCTGCCAGCCAGTGCCCGCGAAGTACTGCGTCAACGCCATGCCGAAGATTCGGTGCCACTGGACCGCCATGACTCCCTCCGTGAAGCGCGTCCGTCGATCCGGTTCGCATCCCCTCAGCGCGACAACGCCCGCACCAGCAGCAGCACCAGCCCCAGCAGCACCAGCGCCAGCGCTCCCAGGCCCGCGACCGCCACCCACAACCAGTTGCCCCACGTCGCCGGCTGCCACAACTGCGGCCCCGTCTTCGACCGCGGCGCCGGTGGCTCATCCAGGTCGAACGCGAACTCCGACAGCGCCGGCGCTGCCGCCTCGGCCACCGGCACCGGCGGCGCCGGCGGCGCATCAATGAACAGCGGCAGCAGGTCCGCGGCCGCCGCGCCCGCCTGCGGATAGCGCTGGTCCGGCTGCCGGGCCATCATGCGCCGCACCACCCAGGCCAGCGCCGGCGGCACCTCCGGCCGCACCTGCTCGACCGGCTCGGGCTCGTCCAGCTGGTGGTGCATCATCTTCTCGATGGCGCTGCCGCCGGGGAACGGCGGTCGCCCGGTCAGCGCGAAGTACAGCGTGCAGCCAAGGCTGTACACGTCGCTGCGGGCGTCGGCCAGGCGGCTGTCGCGGGCCTGTTCGGGGGCCAGATAATCGGCGGTGCCCAGGACCGTGCCCAGTTTCGTCAGCGCCGGCCGGCCGTCGCCCGCCGCCGGCTCCTCGTCGTCCAGCAGCCGGGCCAGCCCCAGGTCGAGAATCTTGACGACGTTCGCCTGCCGCACCGCAGTCCGGCTGGCCGGTGCCGGTCCCGCCGTTTCGGGGGCGCCGATCATCAGGTTGCTCGGCTTGATGTCGCGGTGGACCAGGCCGTGGTCGTGGACGTGCTGCAGACCCTGCGCGGCCTGGTAGATGAAGTTGCACGCCTGGGTGATCGGCAGCGGCCCGTGCTGCTTGACCAGCCGCGACAGGTCGGTGCCGGGCACGTACTGCATCGCGAAATAGTACAGCTCGCCGAACTGATCCACGTCGTAAGCACGGACGATGTTGGGGTGCGACAGCTTGGCCGCGGCCGCCGCCTCGCGCAGGAAGCGCTGCAGCGCGATGGCGTTGGTGACCCGCTCGGGTCGGATGATTTTCACGGCGTCGATGCGGCCGACGCGGCCGTGGCGGGCCTTGAAGACCTGGCCCATGCCGCCCTCGCCCAGCCGCTCCAGAACGCGGTACGGCCCAACCACCAGCTGCTGGCCCTTGCCCGTCAAGAGCAGGTTCGCCTGGTAGGGCGTGAGCAGGTCGTGGCGGATGAGTTCCCGCGCCAGCACGCGGCCGTCGGGCAGGCGCTGGCTGAGTTCGAGGAGGTGACGCTGCTGCGGCTCCTGCTCGGGCCAGAGCCCCAGGGTGCGCAACTGAGTAACGAGGGTGTTGCTGTCCATCCGCGGCGTTCCGAAGCGAGGCTGACGGGTGTTCCGGAGGTTGTATTGTGGCAGCGGCCTGGGGCGGTCGCAAGGGAAAACACGCGGCCGGTTCCTCTTCGCCAGGGAGCCGACTGTTGTTAGGATGTCTCGGCGTCGCCTGGACTATCTCGGAGGAAAAGTCATGGCCAGCCCGACTGCCACCGTCCTGCCCTGGGGAGGGTATCAATCCATACGGCGGTTTTCGGTGGACGAGTATCACCGGATGATCGAAACCGGCATTCTCGAAGAAGACGATCCGGTTGAATTGCTGGAAGGCTATCTGGTGCTGAAGATGACACGCAACCCACCGCACGACGGCACGATCATGCTCATCGAATCCACCCTGGACACGCACATTCCCGTGGGATGGGTCACGCGCACGCAATCCGCACTCACTTTGTCCGACAGCCAGCCGGAACCGGACGTGGCCGTGGTGCGGGGGGACGAGCGCAGTTATCTGACCCGGCATCCCGGGCCAGTGGATGTTGGGTTGCTCGTGGAAGTGGCCGACGCTTCCCTGGACCGCGACCGCATCGACAAGGCACGCGTCTACGCCCGCGCCGGCATTCCGATCTACTGGGTCGTCAACCTGGTGGATGGCTGCATTGAGGTGTTCACCGGCCCGTCCGGTGCGACGTCCATACCGGACTACGCCCAGCGGCAAGACTTCGCACCCGGCGCCGACATCCCGTTCATCCTCGGCGGCACGACCGTGGCGGCCATCCCCGTGAGCGACCTGCTGCCCTAAGCGGATCGCTCACAGCGACAAAATCGGCACCACCGCCGTCTGCAGCGGGCCGCCGGTCACATGCACCTTGCCCTCGCCGTCCACGAACACGTTGGTTTCGCTGCGGACGCCGAACTCCGGCAAATAAATGCCCGGCTCCACCGAGAAGCACGTCCGCGGCAGCACGCGCCGCTCCTCGTGTGTCTCCAGGTTGTCCATGTTGGCACCGTTGCCGTGCGTCTCCTGGCCGATGGAATGGCCGGTGCGATGGCAGAAGTATGCCCCCTGCCCCGCCCTGTCGATCACGTCGCGCGCCGCCTGATCCACCTCCCAGCCCTGCAACGTCCTGTTCGCGGCGAAGGCGTCACGCACCTTCTGGATCGCCGCGTCGCGGGCGGCGGCCACCACGTTGAAAACCCGCGTGTACTTCTCCGGCACCGCCGTGCCCACGAAGCCGGTCCACGTCAGATCGCTGTACACCGCCCGCGGTTTGTCCAGCTTGGCCCACAGGTCGATCAGCACGAAATCGCCGGCACGGATCGGCGCGTCGCTGGCCGGGCTGGGTGCGTAGTGCGGGTCGCCGCTGTGGGCGTTGACGGCGCAAATCGGCGGATGGTCCGTCACCAGCCGGTGCTGCCGGAAGTGCTCAAGGATGCGCTGCTGCACCTCCGTCTCGCGGACACTGCCCTGTGCCCGCACCCGCTCGGCGATGAATCGGAAGGCCGCGTCGAAGGCTGAGCAGGTGTGCTGGGCCGCCTCCAGGTGCATGGCCCACTGCGCGTCGTCCCAGCACGCCTCGAATAGCTGGATCAGGTCGCCGGACGACTGCACCTCCACGCCGAAGGACCGCACCAACTCGACGGTGCCGGCATCAACGCGCGAGACGTAGGGGTTGGCGTTTCGCGGCACGTACTCCATCGCCAGGTGTTTCATGCCGCGCACCAGGGAGCCGACGCCCGTCTCGAACTCCTGCCAGCGCAGGTACACTTCCCGGCCGCCGGGCAGGTGGTCCAGGGCGTGCGGTTCGATGTGGTGGACCAGCTTGAGCGGCTCGCCGGTGCGCGGGATCAGGTAGAACCAGCGCCGCGACAGCAGGGCGCCGCTGTCCAGGCCGAGCACGCGGCGGGCCAGCACGTTCAGGCCGCGGAAGTCGTACAGCAGCCAGCCGTCGAGGTTGAGGTCGGTCAGGGCGCTTTGCACTGCGGTCAGGTCGAACATGGCTCGGCTCCTTTCGCGGGCGGTCCCGGAGGCGCAATATACGGCCGGCCGGCGTCGGGGACACTGCCCAAGATTCAAGAATTTCGCCCGCTTCCCGTCGAGGCCGGTTTTCCGTAGACCGTCGCTGCGGTCGCCCCCGGCCCGGCAGGCCGGCACCCTGCCGACTCGAGGAGGTTGAACATGCGCGGAATCCTGGCCTGTGTGCTGCTCGGGTTGCTCGCCGTCGGCGCCGCCCCGGGCGGGGACGCCAAGACGGACATGGCCAAACTCAAGGGCAAATGGACCGGCGAATGGAAGGGCGAAAAGGTCACCCTCACCCTGGACAAGGACAAGTTCACCTTCGCCTTCGGGGACAAGGCCGAGTTCAAGGGCACCTTCAAGATCAACCCGTCCAAGAAGCCCAAACAGATGGACCTGGCCGTCAAGGAAGGCCCCATGTACGAGGGCCAGACCGCCCTGGCCATCTACCACGTGGACGGCGACACGCTCAAGTGGCACGCGAACAATCCGGGCAATGACCAGCGGCCCAAGGAGTTCCCCAAGGAGGAGGGCGAGCATCTGTACGTGATTTTCAAACGCAGCAAGTAACCAGGCAGCGGCCCAGTGGTCTGGCCGTGGTGCAGGCGTCGCGCCTGCGGGGTGCGCCCGCAGGCGCGACGCCTGCACCACGACCCAGGCAGGGACCGGCGCGACAGCTTGTCGGCGCCGGTCGATAGATTAACCCGAGATTAAAAAGCGGGAGTTTCCATTTGCCAACGACGGGGGCGGCGGGTAGCTTGAAGAACACTTCTACTTCTTTCTTCTCTTCAACCCCGAGGTGTCTCATGATACAAACGACGGGAAGATGCCGTCCCGGCTTCACGTTGATCGAGTTACTGGTGGTGATTGCGATCATCGCCATCCTGATCGGCCTGCTCCTGCCCGCCGTCCAGAAGGTCCGCGAGGCGGCCGCCCGCTCCCAGTGCCAGAACAACCTCAAGCAGTGGGGGCTGGCCATACACAACTACATCGGCGTTTACAAGGCGCTGCCGCCAGGCGCCACCAGCAGCCCAAGGCACACCTTCGTCATCCACCTGTGGCCGTACTTCGAGCAGGACACGCTGGCGGGCATCTACAACCTCACCCTCCCCTTCTACCAGGCACCGAACACGGTGACGAGCACGACCAACGGGGCCTGTGCCCAGCCGGTGCCGATGTACTACTGCCCCAGCGACCGGCCTGGCGCCTACTGGAAAGGCGACATTTACTGGCGGTGTCGGGGCAATTACCTGGTGAACTGGGGCCCCATCACCCAGCCGTTTTCAAACGGCTTTTCGGCTCCCCCGAAGGCGCCGTTCGGCTGGATCAACGACGTTAACTCCCAGCCCGATAAGATCCGCCTCAACGACATCCGGGACGGCACCTCCAACACGCTGATGATGTCGGAAGTCATCCTGGCCGTGAACGACGCTGATTGGGACACGCACGGCGATTTCATGAACGACGACGCCAACTACATGACCTTCGAGTTCATGACCGTCAACACGCCCAACGGTGGGGCGGATGTGACGAGCACGTGCATCTCGAACCCGCAGGTGCCGTGCAGCAATGGTTCGCCGATGCAGCAGGCCGCGCGCAGCCGGCACGTCGGCGGCGTGAACGTGCTGCTCTGCGACGGCAGCGTGCGCTTCGTGGACAACGGCATCGCCCTGGCCACGTGGCGGGCGCTGAGCACCATCAACGGCGGCGAAGTCGTCGGCGACTATTGAGCGGAGGCGTGGCCGTGAGTTTCTCCGATGTTCAGCAATCCCAACGGCGGTGCTTCCTCCTGCTCGTGCTGGCGGGTGCCCTGGCCCTCGTGGGCTGTGGCGACGACGGCAAGGCCGTGGTGAAGGGCCGCGTCACCCTGGACGGCGAGCCCGTGCCCAACGGCATCGTTCAGTTCTTCCCCGAGGACAAGAAGAGCCCCTCGGGCAAGCCCGGCATCATCGAGAACGGCACCTACACCGCCTCGGGCGTGCCGATCGGCAAGGTGCGTGTGGTCGTCAACTCGTCCCAGGTCGTCGGCAAGAAAAAGGCGGACGAAAAGCCCGAAAGCCCGATGGTCGATGTTCACAAGGAAATGATTCCCGCCAAGTACCACAGTCCGAGCATTCTCGTGAAGGAGATCAAACCGGGCGCGAACGAAATCAACCTGGAATTGACGACGAAATAGGGTGGGGATGTCCAACAACCTGGGGCCAGCGCGGTTTTGCCAACCGCGCTGGCCCCGGGCTTTTCCGATGCGCTAATCGCTCGATTGGTGCCGACGGTTCGGCCCCGCCTTGCGCCCGGCGCCCTTTTCCGCCTGCGGGCGCAGGCGCTGCGTCGATTCGTGCAGCACCCGCTGCGACTCGGCCAGGAAGTCCAGGATGGTCACCAGTTGCTCGTCGCGGTAGCGCGCGCCCAACTCGGCGACCGCGGCCCCGAGGTGTTCAAACAACCGGCCAATCCGGCGGCAGCGGCGGGCAACCGGCCGGACGATGACGCGACGGCGATCGCGCGGGTCATCGACGCGGCGGGCGTAACCGGCCCGTTCCAGGCGGTCGATGGCGCTGGTGATGGCGCCGGTGGTCAGGCCGGTGCGGTCGGCAAGTTCGCCGGCGGTCAGCGGCCCGGCGGTGGCGAGCAGGTCCAGGCACTTGTGGTCCGTGGCGTTCAGGCCCAGACAGTCGGCGACCGTCTGGTGGAACATGATGGTGGCAGCGCTCAACTGCCGCCCCGCCTGCAACAGGGCCGCCACCAACTCCGCCCGGCTCGAAGCCTCCCTTGACATCGTGAACCCTTCGTCTTAGCATCTGATTATCTCAATTTTCAAGATAATTGAAAACTGAGGGAATGTTCCAGGTCATTGTAGCCGGGGACGCACGGCGCGTCCCGGCGCTGCCACCACGCACAGGGAGAGCGACAATGGCGACGGCCACGAAGAAGGGTTACAAGGGCCTGCCGCTGGAGGGTTGGTCCGCGCGCTGGTACGCGCGGACGACGGCGCGCGACCTCGACCAGTACAAGGCCCTGGCCGCGGCGCTGGCGGCGCGGCTGCCGGCTGGCGGTGACGTGCTGGAGGTCGCCCCCGGGCCGGGCTACCTGGCCATCGAGTTGGCCCGCCGCAGCGACTTCCGCGTCACCGGGTTGGACATCAGCAAGACGTTCGTGCGCATGGCCGCCGAGAACGCGCAAAAGGCGGGCGTGCGCGTCGAGTTCCGACTGGGCGACGCGGCGGCGCTGCCGTTCGCGGAGGCGGCGTTTGATCTCATCGTGTGCCGGGCAGCGTTCAAGAATTTTACCGAACCGGTGCAGGCGCTGCGCGAGATGCACCGGGTGCTGCGGCCGGGCGGCGTGGCGCTCATCATCGACCTGCGGCCGGACGCCGCGACCGCCGACATTGACGCCTATGTGAAAAGTCTGGGGCTCGGTTGGTTCAATGCGCTGCTGACGAAATGGATTTTCCGGCACGTGCTGCTGAAGCGGGCGTATTCGCCGGAGCAGTTCCGCCAAATGGCCGCGGAGACGCCGTTCCGGACGTGCGCGATCAAGCCGGACCTGATCGGCCTGGAGGTAACGCTGCACCGGTGAACGCCAGTAGCGCGGCGGTCGCTCTGCCAGGTGGGAGCGAAGCAGCCACGCCAGGTTCGCGTGGTCCGCCATGAGTCCGGTCAGGAACTCGGCGCGGCGGTGTCGCGTTTCGCAGGGAGGAGCACCAGTTGGTCTTCGCGCACCTCGACAAAAGCCGGTTCCGGTTCTTCGTCAATCCGAATGCGATAAATATGCGCCCCACCCGGTCCCAGCGGGCCGCGGAGTTCGACAATCATTCCGTGCGAGTTGGAGCGGCGTATTTTGACGAGATTCCCCAGCTTCATGCGGGGTGGAGCAGGTTGCTTTTCCCCCATCACCAAACCCTCCTTTCGCGGCATCACCACGGGGCACGCCTCAAGATTTTCCGTAGTTGATTGTACGTGATCCCGTCGAGCGAAACAGCGAGTGCGTCGCACGAGTTCCGCCAGGCTTGTACGGAAGGAAGATCCAGCGAGCCGCTGGCGGGGAGCGTCTTCCCCTGGTGGGCTGCCACGTTACGCCATTGGTTTAGGATGGCGAGGTGCTGTAGCCGCAGTGCGGTCGCCGGGTCAGCGGCCAGCGACGGGGCCAGATGGAAATCGAACCGCTTGAAATCCCTCTGTATGTTCTCGAAACTCGGATTGCCGTGGTCGAGGCTGCACTGTGGGGAGAATTGCCGTTCAACCAGCGCCTGCAAACTCACCCTGACCCTGGAAATAATCACCTGACCGACCTCGGTGTAAAGATCGCGGCAGAAGCCTTGAAAGTGAGCGCTGAGCAGGACGACATAGCCGCGTAGATTCTCCTCGGCCAGATGGAGGTTCGGGGGCACGGCGGCCAGAGAGGCAGCGCACTGCGCCTCAATGTGTTGCAGGCGCACCAGCCGCTGATGCTGCCACTCCTTCAACGAGGTTGACGGCATGACACAGCCTCAGCGTGGCCCGTTCACCGGGGCGGCGCCCGGGGACCGAGACATCATCCCCGGCACCGGCCGCAGCGTGCCGCGCTTGCCGGACTGGTTGGCGCGCTCGATGTTCTGCCGCGACTGGTTGAAAATCTGCACCGACCGCCGTCGTTGCTGGAAGAACTCCAGGTACGCCGGCCCCATCAGGATGATCGCCGCCGCCACCCAGAAGCAGAACACCGACGGCATCAGCATCCAGAAACTGGTGCGATTCGCCTGCGCCTCGGCACGCTGCCGCGCCGTGGTGCGGAAGTTCGTGGACAGCTCCAGCAGCGTTGTGGCCGCGTCGGTGCCGAGTTTTTCGGATTGAATCAGCAGCAACGCCAGGTTGCGCACCCCCGGTAGCTGCACACGGTCGGCCCACTGCTTCAGCGCGTGCTCCAGGCTGTGCAGTTCGGCCTGCTGCCGCACGATCGTCAACTCCTGGGCCAGGGCCGGATGGGTGCGGTGCAGTTGCGCCGTCGCCTGGCGCAGGGCCGCGAGCAGATTCTGGCCAGCGGTCAGGCACAGCGTCAACAGGTCGATGGCCAGTGGCAGGCCGCGCTCGACGGCGCGGGCTCGCGTCCGGCCGCGCAGGTGGACGTGGACACGCGGCAGACTGAAGCCGAGCAGCGCCAGCACGCCGCCGCCGATGAGCATGGCGCCGACCTGTTCCGGCTCGACCAGCAGCGCCAGCACGCCCGCGGCCAGCAGCGGCAGCAGCACCAGCACCGCCCGGACAGCCAGGTACTCGACCAGGGCGGTGGGCCGGTAAAAGCCGGCGCTGCGCAACTCCTTCAACAGTTCGGCGCGCGCCGCCGGCCGCGGCGGCAGCTGCTCGGACAGCGGCGTTGTTAGCGGCCCGAAGACGAGCGGCGGCGGCGGCGGCTCGGCGTCCGGGTCGGCGGAGCGGAGGCGATCCGGCTGCGGCCGGCGGCGCAGCAGCCAGTACACCGCCAGGCACGCCCCGGTCACACCCAGGAAAACGCCGATCAGGGGCAGCCACTCGTCCATGAACTCACCTCCGGTTCGTGGTCCGTGGTCAGTTGCCACGGATCACGGACAACGGACAACGGATCAATACTCCACGCGCAGCAAACAGTACAACCACACGGACCCGACGACCTCCAGGCTCAGGGCCGCGCCGAGGCGCGCAGGCCGCCCGCGCTGTCGAAGAAGCGCTGGACGAACTCCGGCTGCCACAGCGCGTAGCCGAGGAACAACAGCGGCGCCGCCGAGGCCACGAACAGCGCCGTGATGCGCCCCAGTGCCGTCGCCGCCCGGAAATAGCCGCGGAACAGGTTGCGGTCGCGCGTCGTCGCCGCCACGCGGTCCAGCAGCATCGTCAGGTTGCCGCCCATTGTCCGGTGCAGGGTCACCACCGTCACAAAGATGTCGAAGTCCACCAGCTGCAGGCGCCGGGCCATGCCCTGCAGGGCCACCGGTACCGTCAGGCCGAGCTTGATCTGCTCGACGCTGCGGCGAAATTCTTCCGCCACCGGTGGATTGCCGTGCTCCGCCACCGTCTCCAGGGCCTGTTCCAGACTGAGACCGGCCCGCAGCGAACGGGCCACCAGGAAATAGGTGTCCGGCAGCAGCGCCTGGATGCGCTGGCGCCAGCGCGCCTGCAGGATCACGTAGACCAGCAGGGGCCCGGCAACGCCAACCACGACCGCCAGACCGATCAGCCCCGGATCCTCGCGCCACAGCAGCATGGCCCCGGCCAGCAGGACCGCGAGCACCGCCATCAGGCCGAGCGCCTGCGCCGGCGTCCAGCCCAGGCCGGTGCGCTGGATGAGGCGTTGAAACCCCTGATCGAGGCGCTTGCGCAGGCCGGCCGGCGGTCGCGGCTCGGTGGCGTCGGCGAACATTGGCGCGGCCTGCGCGGCGGTGTCGCTGTCCAGGCGGCGCCGCCAGAACGCCCGCCGTTGCTCCACGACGCCGCGGACCAGCACGAACAGCGCCAGCAGCAGCACCGCCGTGGCGGCCGTCAGTAGCGCGGGCAGGAACTCGGTCATGGTCGCTTGCCTCCAACGCCTCTTCGTTCTGCCGCTTGCGGCCTAGCGCGCTTGCGCCAGGCCGCAAGCGGCAGAAAGTCAGATTTCCCCTTCCTCCGCGTCCGGCTCGATCACGCGCACGTCCACGTCGTTTTCCGCCAACACGTCCGGGCCGGCCACTGGCAACGCGCGCGCGCAGAACAACTCGGGCGCCAGGTCGATGCCGACCGCGTGCAGTCGTCCCAGGCACTCCGGCACCACGCCGGTCGCGTGGAACTCACCGACCGCCTGGCCGTGCTGCACCCCCGTCTGGCGGAAGACGAACAGGTCGCGCACGACATAGCTGCGCCGCTTGCGCAGGCCCACCAGCTCCGAGACACGCATCAGTTTCCGGCGGCCGCCCTTGAGCCGGGCCAGCTGGATGACGATGCGCAGCGCCGAACTGATGTAGTGGCGAATGACCGGCATCGGCATCTCGAAGCCAGCCATCGTCACCATCATCTCCAGGCGGTTCAGCGCGTCGCGCGTGTCGTTGGCGTGGATGGTAGTCAGCGAACCTTCGTGGCCGGTGTTCATGGCTTGCAGCATGTCCAGCGCTTCCGCCCCGCGCACCTCGCCGACAATGATGCGATCCGGCCGCATGCGCAGCGCGTTCCGCACCAGGTCGCGCTGGGTGTAGGCGCCGACGCCCTCCATGTTCGGCAGCCGCGTCTCCAGGCGGACGACGTGCTTCTGCTGGATGCGCAATTCGGCCGAGTCCTCGATGGTCACCAGGCGTTCGTCGTGCGGGATGAAGCGCGACAGCGTGTTCAGGAAGGTCGTCTTGCCGGCGCCGGTGCCGCCGGAGATCAGCACATTCTGGCGGGCCTCGACGGCGGCGCGGAGGAAGTCGAGCACTGGTCGCGGCAGGGTGCCATTGGCCAGCAGGTCCTCCGCGTTCAGCTGGACGCCGAAACGGCGGATGGAGAGCACCGGGCCGTCCAGCGACAGCGGCGGAATGATGGCGTTGACGCGGCTGCCGTCCGGCAGGCGGGCGTCCACCAGCGGCGAGGACTCATCGACGCGCCGGCCAACGCGGGCGGTGATGCGCTGAATGATCTGGATGAGGTGGGCGTTGTCCGCGAACACCACCGGCGTCGAATGCAAGCGGCCGTGGCGCTCGATGTAGACCGTGCCGGCGCCGTTGACGAGGATGTCGCTGACGGTCGGATCGTTCATGAATGCTTCGAGCGGGCCGAGGCCGAACGCCTCGTTCATGATCTCCTCGACCAGCCGCTCACGCTCGACCTCGTTTAGCAGTTCGGGGCTGTTCTGGGCCAGCTGTCCGGCCAGGCCGCGGACCTCGCGGCGCAGTCGTTCGGACTTCACCTGGTCGAGACGGGAAATATCCAGCATTTCGACCAGCTGGCGGTGGATGTCCGCCTTGAGCTGCTGGAAGCGCTGGGCGGACGACGATGTCTCGGTGGCGGACTTGAATGCCTTCATGGCGCGGTCCCTCTCATGGTGAGGCGAACGGGAGCGTCAGCCCCCTGTTGGTTCGCGAGAACAGAGGGCTGACGCCCCCGCTCGCCGGGAATCGGTCAGCCCGCCCGGTTCTTGGGCAGGCCGTTGAGCCGGCCAGCCAGGCCGGCGAAGCTGCGCGTGATCGACGCCCGCCGGGCGGTGGCGATCAGCGGTTGGCCCTGGTTGAGGGCCTGGTTCACGCATCCCGGGTCATCGGGGATCCACTCGGCGATGGGCAGCCCCAGCGCCTCCTGGGCCTTTTTCCAGGGAAATTGCTTGCGCTGACCGTAGCGGTTGGCAGCCAGGTGCAGTTTGCTGCGCGGCACGCCCTGCTCTTCCAGCTGCCGGATGAACTGCCGGCTCAGGCGCACCGAGGGCACGTCGAGGCGCACGACCAGCACCACGCGATCAGCCAGGCGCAGCGCCTCCAGGTGGCTCGGCTCGATGCCGTGGCCGAGGTCCGCGACCGTATACGCGAACATGCTGCGCAGCAGCGCCAGCATCGCGCGCATGGCCGGCGGCTCGACGCGCACCGGCCGCAGCGTTTCGGGCTGGTAGGCCAGCACACTCAGCCGGGCCGGGTGCTCGACCAGGGCGCGGCGCATCAGCGCGGCGTCGAGACGGTCCCAGGCGGCGGCCAGATCGGCGAAGCTGTGTTGCGGCAGCAGGTCGAGGTCAAGGGCCAGTTCCGGCACACCGCCGCCCAGTTCGGCCAGCACGACATGACCGGGTGACTCGGCCGCCAGCGCGAACGCGACGTTGCCTGCCACGGTGGTGACGCCGACGCCCGGCAACGCCCCGGTGACAGCGAGGATCTTGCCCCATCGCATCGGCGCGGCGCCGATCAGGTGAAGCTTGCTCAGGGCGGCCAGCAACTCCGTGTGCAGGTCGTCCTCATGGAGAAACTCGCGCGCCCCGCTGCGGAGCACCTGCAGGATTTGCTGCGAATCGGAGGACAGGCCGACGGCGAAGACGGGCGCCTTGATCTGCCCCACAGCGCGCTCGATGATCGGCAGGCCGCGCTGCAACTCCGTCCCCAGGCCGACGAGCACCAACTCGGCGGGCGCCTGCGCCAGGCGCTCCGGCAACTCCGCGAAGGAGACGCAATCCTCGGTGCCGCACTCCAGCCCGGTGCCGAGCACCGCTTGCCGCAACCGCTCCCGCAACACGCCAGCTTCTCTGGCGATGACCACACGCATGAACCATCCTCCTGGCTTCTTCCCCCCTCGCCCCCTTGCAGGGGAGAGGGGAGTATGTTTCTCACTCCACGAACCGCACCTTGCAGACATACGGGTTGAGTACCGGCACGCCGCCGACGCCGCGCCGCGTGTAGTCCGTGACCGCCGTGGCCGTGGACAGCATCGTCGGTTGCAGCGTGAAGGTCAGCGGCTGGCCGGCCGTCACGGGATTCACGCTCGCCACACGCGCCGCCACGAAACCGCACACCAGCGAGTTGCCGCCGGCCGTGTCGTAGCCGCTTTGCAGCGGCCAGATGCGCGCCTGGCCGCTCTGCTGCAGCTGACTGAGGGCGTTGTACAGCGTCGTCAGATCGCCGCTCGGGTTGGCCGAGCCGACCTGATTGGCCTGCACCGCCAGCTGGTTGTTGGCGGCGCCGAGCACGAAGCTGCCACCCAGGGCCGTCAGCTGCTCCGCGGTCACGCCCGTTTGCAGCTGACCACTCAGGTCAGTCACGTTACTGGTGCCGATCATCAGCAAATGCACGTTTCCCATGCTCACCTGACTGGCATCGGTTGGCACCACCGCCTGGAACTCGTAGAGGCCATCGGTCCCGCTCGTGAACTGCAGCGTCGTCGGGTTCCAGGTAAACAGGTCCTGACCCTTTCTGCTTTCGACCTGATACTGCCACGACCTTGAATCGGCCGCAGTGTAATCGGCAAACAGCGCCAGCGGCGCCAGCAGCAGCGGTGGCGTGCCCAGCGGCACGAAGCCGATCACGTCCCGGTCGAGCATCACGGTGGACGCGGTCTGCACCGCCGCACTGCCGTTGCCGAGCAGCTGACCAAAGGTCAGGACCGGCGCGTTACCGCGATCCTGGGAAAGCACGCCACGCACGCGCACCGCGTTCACCAGCGGCAGCAGTGTCACCGTCGGGTTGTTGACGTTGATGACCGCGGTGAACTGTTTGCTCTGCGCGTTATCGACCATACCGAACACGATGTCGCCGTCGGCGGCGTTCGTTGGGTTCGGGTTGAGGTAGTAGGGCTGACCGTTGACCTGGTTCAGCTGCGCGAAGGTGTTCGCCTCGGCGCTGGCGGTGGCGATCAGCGAGGTGAGCCTGCTGAGGTCGTTGCGGAGCAGGTCGTCACTGACGAGCGTCGCCGCGGCGGCGTCGCAGGCGGCGTCTGTGGCGCCCTGCAACTCGACGCGCACCGTCCAGAGGCGGGTCAGGTTGACCGCCACGGCGAAGGCCGTCAACAGCAAAGTCAACCCGACGAGCAGAAACAGGGTGACATTGCCGCAGCGGCGTATCAGGGGTGGGTGAGTGGGGTGCATCCTTGCCCTTGCTTTCTGGTCAGAGCCCGAGCGCCAGCGCGGGGCCAGCACTGCTCCGCGCTGGCGCTCGGGCTCCGAACCACCACGACAATTCATGGCGATCTGGTATCAACCGCCCGCGGCCTTCTTCTTCTCGGCACAGGTCGGGCAACTGTTCGGGTCCGCGAACTGGATCTCCGGGGCCGCCTGCGCGGCGGGGGGCTGCACGGGGGCGACGAAGCCCCGTCGGTTGGCCGTCGGCACCGGCGTACCGTCGGCGTTGAACACCGCTGGCGGGAAGCGCTGTAGCCCGGCGAAGCGCTCGATGTTGGCCGTGGGCAGCGGCGGCGCCTTGGTCGGGGCTGGCTGGATGTCGAAGATGCGCATCAGGTCACGCACGCTCACCACCAGTTCGCCGCGGTTGTAGGAGTTCACACGACTGTCCTCGGCGTCTGCCTCGGGGTGGCCAGCCTGGGCGAAGCTCACCAGGTACTCGTCCGCCGGCCCCTCCAGCATGGCGCTGCGCTGCGCTTCCAACTTCTTCTGCTCGCTGGCCGGCAGCGGCGCCAGCGTCAGCCTGCCCTTTGCCCAGGCAGAAGTCCAGCAGCGCCGCGCGGTAGGGGTTGACCTCCAGAGTGTAGTTGACCGGCTTGTCCTCTGGCAGCGGCGCGTACACCGGCCAGAGGGTGTTGCGCTTGGCGACGATGCGCACGTGCGGCACCACGCAGGCGGTGCGGATGGCGCTGACGCCCTGCTTGGGATTGACGCTCGTGGTCAGCAACACGTCCACCCATTCGCCGACCTGGATCAGGCCGCCGGCCGAGCGCTCCTTGAGCAGCGACAGGTTGACCGCCCGCATGCCCGGCAGCAACCGCGTGTTCAGCGCCGCGGGCTTGGCCAGCTCCTTCAACATGCTCTTGAGGATGGGCTGGTCGGCTTCAATGTTTCGGTCGGCGATGCGCAGCGATGCAGGCTGACGGCAGTGCCGGCAGGTAGTCGTCCTTGTGCTCCTTGTAGTAATCGAACTCCTCGGGCCGCAGATTGCGGACGCGCACGTAGCCCGAGTCGATCAGGTCGCCGGCGAACAGGTTCTTGGCCGCGATCAGTACGGGGATTTCCTGCTTTTTCAGGGCGGGCTCGGGGTCTTTTTTCTGGGCGTTGAAGTAACCCGACATGCGGGCGGCGACGGCCACGCCCAGGCCGATCAGCACAGCAATGACCAGAGCAAACAAGGTACTGGCTCTCACGGGTGCGGCTCCTTCGGTGCGGCTCATGGGACAGGCTGGAAGTCTGCCTCACGAATTTATTCTTTCCTCATGACAGTCTGAGCGATGGTCACGTCGTTCCCCAGGGTGAAGCCGAACGGGGCGAGCAGGTCCGGCACCACCTGGGCAGTTGGCAGGCTGACGGTGACCGAGACAGCGGCACCGCTCGGCAGTGGCATTCCCTGGGAGTCCGTCAGCACGCTGTCCACCTGGGCGTTCGCCAGTGCGCCGGTGCCGAGGAACTGGCTGACGGCAAGCTGGACCTGGGTCGCGTCACCGCCCAGGGCCGCGACACGGGCGCCCTCGCGGCTGGCCGTTTGCAGCTGCTGGCGGACCAGGAGCAACGTGCTGAACTCGATGGTGGCGAACACCACCGCCAGCAGCAGTGGCAACACCATCAGCAGCTCCGACGCCAGCAACGAACCGGGCCGGCGAACACAACGGTTGTAAGGGTTAATGCGCATGGGCGTGCTCCCTGGGGGTGTCCTGGACCGGGTTGGTCGCCAGGCGCAGATCGACCCGGAACGACCACGGCAGCACCAGCGCAGCAGCAATCATCAGCGGCAGGGCGAAACCGAGGGCGCGCTTGCGCGGGACGTGGCCGGGGCGGCGCGGCCGTTGTCCGGTGTTCATGATTTTGCGGAAAGCTTTCCAGTCGCCGCTGAACAGCTGCAGGACCAGACGGCCCAGCAGGAAGCAGAACACCACGGCCAGCGTGGCGAGCAGCACGCGCAGCGTCAGGGCGGGACCGACCCAGGCACCGACCGCGGCGAACAGTTTCACGTCGCCGCCGCCGCAGATGCCCAGGATCCACATCAGGAAGAACAAACCGAACGCGACGGCGAAGCCGAGGAGGGCGAACAGCAGTCCGTCGAGAGCGCCGACCACGGGGCCGTTGTCGCCCAGCAACCAGGTGGGTTGACCTGCAGCTGCCAGCCAGACGCCGCGCACGACGTTGAACAGCAGTCCCAGGCCCAGGGCGGGCACGGTCAGCCATTTGGGAACGACCAGTTCCCGAAGATCATTCCAGGCAGCGGCCAGCAGGACGCCGAACAGGGCGGCCAGGTACGTCCAACCGAACAGCGGATCGGGGAAGAAGGCGGGCATGAGGCTGTTCCTCGCGCGGCTAGTGCTTCTTTCCTCCCCTATCGGTGAAACCCCGGATGAACCTGAAACAATGCAAGCTGGCGAAGATAACTTTGACGGGGCAACCGACCAGCTGTGCGGGCCGACGCGAAGAATCGCGGATCCCGGACGCGCTTCCGGGATCCGCGGGCCAGCCGAGGTGCGCAGCGGTGATCGGTTACGATGGCGAGCAAATTCAGGTTACTGACAAGGAACGATGTCGATGTTGGACGGGATGGACGGGGCCACGCACACCGGCGGCGTCACCAGTTCCGGGATGTCAATGGCTTGCGAGCCGTCTGTGATGGCACAGCAGCCGCTCTGGCCGGAGACGATGTACCCCTGGCTGAGGGCCAGGTAGGCGTTGGCCAGCTCGGACAGCTCCACGTTGATGGCATCGCGGACGGCCGACAGGCCGACGACGGTGCCGATCACCAGGATGGTGGCGACGAACAGGTACTCGGCCGCGATCAAGGCGCCACGGTCATCCCGCCACAAATTTCCCATCAGGCGTTGCATTGGATACGATCCTCCCACAGGGAAACCCAAGAGCGTTCCACTCGACTTGCACTTGACGCGAGCAAGTAAAGGAAGGGTGCGAGCAAACACTCGTATCGGGTCCGTCAAACCAGGCTCGATTATGTGGTGGGAGGGGCTAATAGCTCAATACAAATCATTGCGCTATAAGAACTTCCTAGTTTAACACGTCGTTACAGTCGTGCTGTATGGAGTAACCACTACGAACGGTAAAACTGATGAGGTCGCTAAGGAAACGACAGACGGGAAGGGAGCTGGGATACAAAAAGAGGGAGTCCGCCCACAGGCGGACTCCCTCACTCGGGCACGGTTGGCGGTACGCGTTCGATCAAGCCCACGAACGTTTCACGGCGCCACATCAATGCTCGAGGGATTGGACGGGGGAACCAGGACGGGCGGTTGGAGTGATCCCGGACTGTCGGAGGCCTGGGAGCCACTGGTCTGGCCGCCGCCACCGCTCTGGCCGGAGACGGAGAAGCCCTGGCTCAACACGAGCAGCGCGTTGCCCAGCTCCGTCAACTCCACGTTGACGGCATAGCGCAGACCGGTCAGGCCGACGACGGTGCCGATCACCAGGATGGTGGAGATGAACAGGTATTCTGTGGCAATCAGGGCGCCGCCGTCATCGTTCCACAAGCGTTGCAGGATGCGCATTGGAGGAGGTCGCCTTTCTGGAAGGGGTGCCGAATCGTCCTGCTTCTAATTGTCGGGCCGGCGCGCGGCAGCGTGAGCCAACGGCAGGGCGCCGACCGCGCTGTCTGTCGCCGCGCGTCCGGGGACAGGGGCTGACCGGAGCGGAGCAATTTTGCTGGCGATTTCCTGTCGGCGGAGCGGGGCGGCGTTGTGGGTCGTGCGCGGCGCCGCGGCCGGAACACCACGGGTTTCCTCGGGTTTGGCCCAGGCCCGCGGCCGCCGTGGTCGATGTTACTTTCCAGCGCCTGTCAACACTCCCGCCAGAGCCATCCCCATGAACAACCCCACGCAACCAACCGACGCAGCCGTTCCGCCGGAAGACAGTCTCCTCATCGGCGCCGGCCTTGACTTCAGCGACCCGAACTCACCACTGGCCCGGTTCTACCTGCGTCCCATCCACGTGGCGGTGGCGGCAGTGTTCGGCCTGGTGTTCGTGCTGCTCAACCATGTGCCGCTGTGGCACACGGACGTCTGGGGCCACCTGAAATTCGGCGAATGGACGGTGCAGCACAGCCGTCTGCCGGACGACGATCCCTTCTGCCCCTTCGCGGACCCGGAGGCGCCGGCCCTGCATTACAGCTGGCTGAGCCAGTGCGTTTTCTACCTGGTCTTCCATGCGGGCGCGACGCTGGCGGACGGCGACGCGCTGCGGCAGCTGGCGGGCGGTGCCGACGCGCTGCGGTTCTTCCTGGCGCTGGTGGTGCTGCTGCGCTGCGGGCTGCTGCTGGCGGCGTTCCGGCGGGCGGGCGGTTCGCTGCCGGTGGTGCTGACGGGCATGGGTGTGTTCCTGCTGCTCAACGCGGGCAATCTCGCGGTGCTGCGGCCGCAGGTGCTCGGCGAGGTCTGCTTCGCGGCCGTGCTGCTGGCGCTGAGTGGCCCGGTCCTGTCGCGGCGCGCCGCCGCTGGCCTGGTGCTGCTGTTCTGCGTGTGGGCCAACCTGCACAGTTCCTTTGTCGCCGGCCTGCTGCTGGTGCTGGTGTTCCTGCTCGGCCGCGCTGCCGAGACGTGGTGGGCTGACGGGCTGCGCTGGCGCGGGGTGGCGGCGGACGCCAGGGTGCGGCGGCTGGCCCTGGTGCTGGCCGTGAGCCTCGCGGCGGTAGCGGTGGTCAACCCGGACGGGCCGGGGGTGTACTGGAACATCCTGCGGATGGGCACGCACCCGAACGTGCTGGACATGGACGAATGGCAGCCGTTGACGTTTCACCTGGGCGGCGGCGGTCACTGGGCTTATCTCGGCACCTGGGCGCTGGTGGTGGGGGCGGCGGTGTGGCGACGGCGCGGGTTCTCCGCCACGCTGGTGCTGCTGGTGCTGGTGTTCGGCCTGCAGCCGCTGCGCCACCAGCGCATGCTCGTGTGGTGGCTGATGGTGGCGCCGTGGGTGGCGATAGTGATTGCGGCCCACGGCCGGTCAGCGGCGCCGGCGGCCGCAGCCGGCTGGCGCTTGCCCAGCCTGCGAAAAACGGTCCTGGTCGCCTTGCTCATTACCGTGGCGGTGCTGTGGTCGATCCCGGTACAGGACGCCCTCTCCGGCCAGCCAACGCCGTTGCGTCTCAGCGTCTCCGCAGCGACGCCGTGGCAGGTGGCCGCCCAGCTAACCGCGGCCACGCCCCGCGAACCAGCCGCGCCGCTGCCGGAGCTGCGGGCGCTGCTGGCCGCGAACTACCCGGGCGGCCGCTTCACCGGCACGGTGTTCGCCAGTGAGACGCTGGGCGACTTCTTCTACTGGGACCTCGGGGCGGACACGCCGGTGTTCATCTACACCCACGTCCATCTGTTTACTCCACGACACTGGCAGGAGTGCCGGACGGTGCGTTACGGTCTGGCGGGTTGGCGGCAGGTGCTGGACCGCTACGGGGCCAACCTGGTCGTGGTGGAAGCGGATCGGCACGCCCGGCTGCGCGCCCTGCTGCGGCAGGACGCGGACTGGGCGGTCGTGCTCGACGAGACTGATTCGCCGAGTAAACCGGACAGCCGCGGCCGGCTGCTGGTGGCCCTGCGCAAGCGGCCGCTGCGTCGCCCTACCCCTCCCTGGGCTCAGCCAAGTGGCCGTTTCCCCATGAATGGCTACGCTAACCCTCAGTCGTCTGACGCTGAATCGGCCATCCTCTTCCCCGGGAGTCCGCACCCGTGAAAACCCTGCTGTGTCTGTCGTTGTTGCTGCTGTTGCCGGGCGTGATCTGGGCCCAACCGGGCGCCAGCGTCGAGAAGTACCGCGTCTACATCGGCACCTACTCCGGCAAGTTGAGCAAGGGTATTTACCAGCTGGAGCTGAACCTCAAGGACGGCAAACTGTCCGCGCCGACCCTTGCTGCACAGACGAAGGATCCGTCGTTCGTGGCGCTGCACCCGAACCGGAAATTCCTGTACGCCGTCAGCGAGGGCGGCGGCAAGGGGACCATCAAGGCATTCGCCATCGACCCCAACACCGGCACGTTGACGTTCCTGAACGAACAGCGGTCCGGCGGTGCGGGGCCGTGTCATGTGGTCGTCGATCGCGCCGGCAAGAACGTGCTGGCGGCGAACTACGGTAGCGGCAGCTGTTGCAGCATTCCGCTCCAGGCCGACGGCAAGCTCGCGGAGCCGGCTTCCGTGATCCAGCACAAGGGCTCGAGCGTGGACAAGTCGCGGCAGCAGGGGCCGCACGCCCACTCAATTAACCTGGACGCGGCCAACCACTTCGCCTTCTGCGCCGACCTCGGTCTCGACAAGGTGCTGGTCTACCGCTTCGACGCCGCCCGCGGCACACTGACGCCGCACGAACCACCGGCGCTGAACGTGGCCCCCGGCTCCGGCCCGCGGCACTTCGCGTTCCACCCCGACGGCAAAACCGCCTACGTCAACGGCGAGATGGATATGACGATCACCGCCTGCGACTACGACGCCGCGAAAGGCGTGTTGACGAAGCGGCAAACCCTCTCGACGCTGCCGAAGGACGCGAACCGCAAGGGCGCCAGCACCGCCGAGGTGGTCGTCCATCCGTCGGGCAAGTTCGTGTACGTCTCGAACCGCGGCCACAACAGCATCGCCATTTTCGCCATCGACTCGAAGACGCGGGCACTGACCGCCGTGGGCCACCAGTCGCACAAGATCAGCACGCCGCGCAACTTCGCCATCGAACCAACGGGGCGCGATCTGCTGGTCGCCAACCAGAGCGGCAACAGTGTGATGTCGTTTCGGATCGATCCGCAGACGGGCGAACTGACGCCGACCGGCAGCGTCGTTGAAGTGGGCGCGCCGGTCTGTGTGCGCTTTTTGCCAATTGCGAAGTGACGGCGCCAGGATCGATTCGTTAGGACTTTTCTGTTGGCTCTGTAGGTTCCTTTCCAGGAGGCCCTCCCGCCGCGGATGTGGGTGCGGGCGTCTGTGTTGGCGTCGCCTGCGCGGGAGTCGTTTCGGCCTGAAACGCCGCCAGGTAATGCTTGTAGCGGCAAGGCAGCAATTGCCAGAGATGCGCGTCACTTCCGCGCCACCTGCGTCGGCCGCACCGCCGCACCCTCAGCCAGGTCGTCCCCGGACTGAAGCACGACCGTCTCCCCGCCGGCCAGCCCCGCAATCACCTCCACCTCGGCGCCATAGTCGCGGCCCAGTCGCACGGTGCGGTAGTGGACCCGGTTCTGTCCATCCACGACAGCCACCGTCGGGCTGCCAGTGCGCGTCACCAGCGCCGACGCGGGGACAAGGACCGGCGACCGCGCCCGGTCGAAGGTGAACTTCACCTGCAAATACATGCCCGGGTGCAGGGCGCCGTCCGGGTTCGGCACCTGCACCTCGGTGAGCAGCGTCCGCGTCACCGTGTCCAGGGCGCCGGCGGTGCGCGTCACCTTGCCCGAGTAGAGCACGGACGGGTCTTCCCGGCGGAACACCGTGGCGGTCTGCCCCGGCTTGATGTCGCTGGCGAAAACCTGCGGCACGTTCACGATCACGCGCAGAATGTCAGTCCGCATCAGGTGGAAGAGTTCCCGGGTGGCGATGTTGTCCGCGGACATCAGGTCGCCCTTATCGACGTTGCGTGCCGTGATCTTGCCCGCGAACGGGGCGATGATCTTCTGAAAACCCTGGAGGTCCAGGTAGCGCTGCACCTGCGCCTGATTGATCTGGATACTGGCCTTCATTGATTCGACCTTCGCATTACTCGTCTTCACGGTGGCCCGGTCCTGGTCGATTTGCAGCAGGGTGGTGCCGATGCCGGGCCTCGACTTCAGGTCACGGTCCAGGGTGATCTGCGCCAGCGCGGCGTTGGCCTTCGCCAGCTCCAGGTCGGCCCGCGCTGCGCCAGGTTCGCCCGTGCCTGGGCCAGCTGGTCGTCCACGTCCGGGGCCGAAATCACCGCCAGTAACTGGCCTTCCTTGACGTGATCGCCGAAGTCCACCAGGCGCTCCTTGAGGTAGCCGGTGGTGCGGGCGAACAGGGCGGCTTCCACCAGCGCCAGACTGTTGCCGGGCAGCGTCCGCTCGGTGACGGCGCCGGCGCGGCGTGCCACCGCCACCGTGACGCGCGGCGCCGCGGTGGCCGCCTCGTGCGCCGCGGCGTTCACCTGGGTCTCCTGCTCCCAGCGCGGCAGAGTGCCGGCGGCCAGCGCCCCGCTCAGGCCGACGACCACCAGGACGCTGAGGGCCAGCACCCAGCGGCCGGCCCGCTGCCGATCCGGGGGGTTCGACCGGCTGGGCGTCGGGGCCGGCGCCGGGTGAAAGTAGCCGTTACGTTCCGGGGCGATCTGCGGCGTGGCGAAAGGCGTGTTCACGAGTGTTCCTCCGGGAAAAGCGGCCCGGCGTTGGTCGCCAGGGCCAACCGATTGTTTGAGGTTGAGGCCACGTGCGTTTCGGCGGCCGAGTCGTCGTCGGTCTGCTCCGGCTTCGGCGCCTTGCGGCGAAGCAAGCTGTACATCACAGGCACGAAGAACAGCGTGAAGACGGTTGCCACGAGCAGGCCGCCGATGACCGCCCGGCCCAGCGGCGCGTTCTGTTCGCCGCCCTCGCCCAGGCCCAGCGACATCGGCAACATGCCGACGATCATCGCCAGGGCCGTCATCACCACCGGCCGCAGCCGCGTCGTGCCGGCCGACAGTGCGGCGCTGAGGGCGTTGTGGCCTTCCTTGCGCTGGTCGTTGGCGAAGGTGATGAGCAGGATACTGTTGGACGTGGCCACGCCGATGCACATGATCGCGCCCATCAGGGCCGGCACGCTCACCGTCGTCCGCGTCGTGTACAGCATCCACACGATGCCGGCCAGCGCCCCGGGCAGCGCCGTCAGGATGATGAACGGATCCAGCCACGACTGGAAGTTCACGACCATCAGCAGATAGACCAGCAGCACGGCGAAGCCAAGGCCCGCCGCCAGACCGGTGAACGAGCTGTTCATGCTCTCCACCTGGCCACGGATGGCGATGGTGCTGCCGCGCGGCAACTCCGGTCGCAGCTCGTCCACGACGCGCTGCACATCGGCGGACACGCTGCCCAGGTCGCGACCCTGCACGCTGGCGTAGACCTCGAACACGGGCTGCACGTTGTAATGGTTCACCACCGTCTCCGAGGTGGCCCGGCGCACGTTCACCAGGTTGGCCAGCAGCTGCGGCGACTGCGTCTGTGTCTGGCCCTTGATGACCGGCGTGTTCAGCAGCGTTTCCAACGAGTCGATCTTGTTCGGCGGCGTCTGGACCGCGAGGACGTAGTTGACGCGGTTGACCGGGTTGACCCAGTAGTTGGGCGCCACCTGATTCGTGGAACTCAGCGACACCAGCACGGTGTTGGTCACGTCCTGCTGCGTCAGCCCCGACTGCGCGGCCTGGATGCGGTCCACGTCGATCCGCAGGTCCGGGGCGTCGGTGATCTGGTGAATGTGTACGTCCGCGATGCCGGGGATTTTGGCGATCTCACGCTTCAGCTTCTTCGCCACCTCCAGGTTGCCGACGCGGTTGACGCCGACCACCTGCACGTTGATCGGCGCCGGCAGGCCGAAGTTCAGAATCTGGCTGGTGATGTCCGCCGGCTGGAAGAAGAACGTGCAGTCCGGGAAGCGCTTCGGCAGTTCCTCGCGCAGCCGGGCGACGTACTCCGCGGTGGGCCGATGATGGTGCTTCAGCGCGACCAGGATTTCGCCGTCGCCGTTGCTGACGGTGCCATTGTCGATGAAGGCCCGCGTCGTGAACGATGGCGTCAAGCCCATGTTATCCAGGATCAGTTCGCGCTCGTCCTCCGGCACGATCTCGCGGATCACGTCCTCCACCTGGCCGAAGATGCGTTCCGTTTCCTCGATGCGCGTGCCGGACGGGGCACGGACGTGCAGCCGAAACTGGCCCGCGTCCACCTCCGGGAAGAAGTCCTGGCCGAGCCGCGGTGCCAGCGCCAGCGAGCCGAACGCGAACAGCAGCAGCGCTACCACGCTCACGGCACGGTGCGCCAGCGCCCAGTCCAGCAACATTTGATAAACGCTCTGCAACTTCTCGAACTGGCGGTTGAACGCCTGGTGAAAGCGCCAGATGGGGCCGCCGCCCGTTCCGCCGCCGTGCTCGCCGTGGGCGTACAGCGCGACTTCCTTCGGCAGCAGGTAGAGCACCATCGTCGGCACCAGCGTGCGCGACAGCAGATAGGACGCCAGCATGGCGAAGACCACCGCCAGGGCCAGCGGGTAGAACAGCGACGCGGCCGGCCCCGTCAGGAACACGACCGGCACAAAGACAATACAGATCGCCAGTGTCGAGACGAACGCCGGCGTCGCGATCTGCTGGGCCCCGTCGAGGATGGCCCGGCGGAGCGGTTTCTGCATACCGAGGTTGCGATGAATGTTCTCGATCTCCACCGTGGCATCGTCCACGAGGATGCCGACCGCCAGGGCCATGCCGCCCAGTGTCATGCTGTTGAGCGTCTGGCCCAGCGCCCAGAGCGCGACGACCGAGGTCAGGATCGACAGCGGGATCGAGATGGCGACGATCAGAGTGCTGCGCCACGAGCCGAGGAACAGCAGGATCATCAGCGCCGTCAGCCCCGCCGCGATGGCGCCTTCCTTGAGCACGCCTTCCACGGCGGCCCGCACAAAGACGGACTGGTCAAACAGCAATTCCATCTTCAACTCGGGCGGCAGCTGGGCCTGAATGCCGGGCAGCGCCGCGCGGACACGATTGACGACGCTCAACGTCGAGGCGCCTTCGCTCTTGAGGATGGTCATGAGGACGGCCCGGCGGCCGTCGCGGCGGACGACGTTGGTCTGCACCAGGTAGCCCTCGCGGACCTGGGCCACGTCCTTGATGTAGACCGGCACGCCATTGACCGTCTTGATGGGGATCTCGTTGAGGGCGGCCGACAGCTCCGGACTGCTGTTGAGCTTGACGATGTACTCGGTCGAGCCCATCTTGGCGGTGCCGGCCGGCACGATCAGATTCTGCGAGTTGATCGCGGTGCTCACGTCGGCGGGCGAGAGGCCACGGCCGTACAATTCGTCGGGCTCGATGTCGATCATGACCTGCGGCCACTTACCGCCCCAGGGCTGCGGCACGCGCGCGCCTTGCACCGTCCCGAGGCGCTGGATGATGAAGTTGGAGGCGTAGTCGTAAATCTGCTCTTCGCTCAGGGTGTCGCTGCTGACGGCGATCTGCACGATGGGCACACTGGTGGCGCTGTACTGGACGATGTACGGCGGGTTGATGCCGGGCGGCATGATCTTGAGGATGGCCTGGCTGGTCGCGGTGACCTGGGCGACGGCCGCCTCGATCTTCGCGTTCTGGTGGAAGTAAATGCGGATGACGCCGACGCCCTGGAGCGACTGGCTCTCAATGTGCTCGATGTCGTTGACGGAGGCGGTCAGCACGCGCTCGTTGATGAGGATGATGCGCTTCTCGATCTCGTCGGCCGGCATGCCCGAGTACTGCCACACGACCGTGACGACGGGGATGTTCACCTCGGGGAAGATGTCCGTGGACATGCGGTTGACAGCCACGACGCTGACGGCGGCGATCAGCAGCGCCATCACGACGAAGGTGTAAGTGCGGCGCAGGGCCAGTTTGACGATCCACACGACTACATCCCCCCTTAGCACCGGTCGGGCCTGTCGGGCGACGCCGGCATAAAAGCAAGAGGTGTACCAGAAGGGAATGGATAAATAGTTGATGTAGTAAGTAATGATTGAGGCGTGGGTTGCGGATGGTTGTGCGCAGAGGAATCGGGAACGGTCGGGAGTGTCCAAGGGAATGCGGTCAACGCGTTGGACGGGGTCGGCCCGTTGACCCTGGCTGGGCACAGGGGAACTAACTTGACCCAAAATTCGCGCTATGATAAGGAATAAAACCGGACGCAGGGTCCGGAGGTTCTTGCCGGTGAGTTCCACCACAGCCCCACCGCCTGTATTGATTTACGAAGCAGAACGGATTGCCGGACCGGACGGAGCCGTCGAAAGAGGTAGCATTCCTATAGACGAGGATGAGGCCATCGTCCGGCTGAAAGGAGGGGGTGACGTCGTCGTCTGCTCCGAGGAGCGACGGGCAAACCGCAACAAGGCTCGGGAGATGATCGTGGCGGCGTTCGGTGATTTTGAGGAGGATGCACCCCACAATGGAAGGATGGCCCTCCCTCACTTTCACCCGGCCAGCCGCACCCCTGAAGTCCATGCCTTCTTTGAAGCGCCGCCCAGCGCGCGAAGAAAAAGAGGAAGAAGAAATGAAGTACTTCAAGCCTGAACTGCTTGCCCGATATCGCTCCTCCGACGACCGCGTGGCGGAGGCCGCGGCAACCGAATGGGAAGAGGCCCTCGCCGCCTATCAGGCCCGGTTCAAGAGTATCCGTGGCAAGTTGCCGGTTGGGGTTCGCCGTTTTTCGAAGGTGTCTTTGCACGACGCCAGGTATCTCGGTGCAGCCCTGGATAAGCAGCAGCCGCTCTATGGTCTTCTGCTCCAGCTGGAAGGCTTGCCGGGGCAGTCTGCGGAAGTGCTTGAATTGAAATATCAGCCGGTTCCGGGACCAAACGGCGGGATTCACATCATGATGCACACTTCCTCCGAGAGGAAACCGCGCAAGGGAGTTTGGCTCCTGTACGATGAGTTCGACCTTGACGAAGCGCAGGATTTTTTCACTCACACACTCCTGCTGACGGGCGGCTGGGAAATCGAAATCCGCTTCCTGAATTTCTCGATTCGCAGGCTCACGCCGACTGAACTGGCTGAAGGAAAGGTGACGTGGCCATCCGCCGAGTCCGTCGCATGAGCCAGGTCAGCCCGGCCACACAATGCCGAGTTTCTCCTCCTTCTCCGACAGCGTCGAGTGCTTCATGCCCAGCCGGGCCGCGGCGAAACAAAGGGGACACGGTTGCGTCACCTTTGTCGGCCGACCCAGGAACCCTGCGGCTGTCACTCCCCGCAGGCGCGGGGCGGCCGCGCCTGGAACGGTTATCCCGGCCGCGTGATCCCGAGCTTCTTCATCTTCCAGTACAGTGTCGAGCGCTTCATGCCCAGCCGGGCCGCGGCGCCGTTCGGGCCGCGCACCACCCAGTCCGTCTCGCGCAGCACGCGCAGAATATGCTCGCGCTCGGCGTCCTGCAGGGTTCCCGGCGCGCCGGCTGGCTCCGACCCCTGCTCGGTCTGGGCCGGCGGCGTGGGCGACGGGCCGCGCAGGTCGGCCAGCGGGATTTGCAGAGTCGAGCCCGGCGACAGGATCACCGCGCGCTCGATGACGTTCTCCAGCTCGCGGACGTTGCCCGGCCAGGCGTAGGCGCTCGGCGCCGCCAGCGCCTCAGCCGGGATGGTGTCCACGCGCCGGCCCATGCGCCGCGCGAACTTCTGCGTGAAGTGCCGGGCCAACCGCGGGATGTCGTCGCGGCGCTCGCGCAGCGGCGGCAGCACCACCGGGAATACGTTCAGCCGATAATACAGGTCGCTGCGGTACTGGCCTGTGGAGATCATCTGCGCCAGGTCGCGGTTCGTGGCCGCCACCAACCGCACGTCCACACGGATGGTCTTCGTGCCGCCGAGACGCTCGAACTCCTGTTCCTGCAGCACGCGCAGCAGCTTCGACTGCAACTCCAGCGGAATGTCGCCGACTTCATCCAGAAACAGCGTGCCGCCGTCGGCCAGCTGGAAGCGGCCCACCTTCTGCGCGACCGCCCCGGTGAACGCACCCTTTTCGTGGCCGAACAGCTCGCTTTCGAGCAGGCCGGTGGGGATGGCGGCGCAGTTGAGCTTGACAAAGGTGCGTTCGCGGCGCGGGCTCAGCTGATGCAGGGCGCGGGCGATCAGTTCCTTGCCGGTGCCGGTTTCGCCGCGGATCAGCACCGTGGCCGTGGTCGGCGCAACTGTCTCCACCTCGCGCAGCACCCGCCGCAGCGTCGGGCTCTCGCCGATGATCTCCTCGAAGTTGTTGGCCGTGCGGAGTTCCTCTTCCAGATAGACCTTTTCCTGCTGGAGTTTATCCCGCAGCGCCTCGATCTCCTGGAAAGCCAGGGCGTTCTCGACGGCGACGGCCACCTGATTGGCGACGAGCCGCAGGAAGTCCAGGTCGGCGTCGCGGTACAGGCCGGGCTGTGAGGACATGAACACTAGTACGCCGAGGCGGCGGCGAGCGGTGGTCAGCGGCAGGCCGCACAGGCTGTTCACCTGTCGTTGCAGTTGTTCGCGCATCCAGCGCCAGCGCGGCTCCTGCTCCAGGTCAACGGAGATCATTGGCTGCTGGTGTTGCCAGATCCAGCCCGACGGGCTCTCCTCCGGCGGGTACGCGGGCGGCAGGACGTAGCGGTTGGGGTGCGAGGTTTCCAGCACGTGCGGCCGCATGGTGTTCGTGGCGGCGTCGTGCAGCACCAGCAGCAGGTCCTCGAAGCGCACGACCTGGTGCAGCCGGCCGGCCAGGTCGTGGAACAGCGCCGGCAGGTCTCGGTGCGTCGCGATCGCCTGCGCCACCGCCAGCAGCGTGACGTATTGCTGCTCGGCCACGCGCACCGGTCCGTTGGTCTGCGGGTCACTCATACGACCGTCATCCCGTGCGGGCGCACTTGCCTGTGCGGTAATTGTACGGAGCCCGCAGCGCCAGCAAGGGATGACCCTTGGGAGGCGCCGAACAACAACTTCGTAGGACGGCTCTGGAGAGCCGTCCTACTCTTGGAAGTTGTTGTTCGGCGCCTCCTTGCTGGCGCTGCGGGCTCCGAAATCAGCAACACACTCCGGTCTCAGCCCGCCTTGGGTGGCACCGGGGGTGCCTGCTTGAGCGGCGGCGGTGGCACCGCCACGCCCGGCCTGGCGCCGCCGATGCCGCCGATGCCGCCGCCGAAGCCACCCATGCCGCCGATGAACGGCATGGTGTAGACCTGCGGGTAGTTCTGGTTATTCCGCTGCAGATCGTTGTTCTCCTTGCGAATCTCCGCGGCCCGCTTGGCATCGGTGACGAACGTCACGTTGCCGACCTGCACCGCCTTCAGGTCCGCCAGTTCCGTCAGCAGCCGCACTGCTGTCTCCAGCGTCGCGTCCTGCAGCGCCAGCGTCACGCCCTGGGCCCTGGCCACCTGCCGCTGCCGTGGGTCGATGAGCAGGGTGATGCCCGTCTCGGCGGCCAGATCCTTCAGCGCCGCGTCCAGCGCCTTGTCCTTCACGTCCACGTTGACGCGCTGCCGCATCTGCCGCGCGTAGGCATTGCTCTCGCTGGTGATGAACACGCCATCGTTCAGCAGGATGTAGGTGAGGTGGTGCGGGCTGAGCATCTTTTGCAGGGTGGTGCGCACCGGGCCATTGTCGCTCTTGAGGTGGACCTGCATCGGGATGTTGTCGAGTTGCAGGCCGAACCCCGGGAAGGCGTTCGGGTCCAGCGTGATGGGCAGCTTGGTTTTCTGCCGCAGGTGCTCGATGCCGTCGTTGAAGTTCTGGCTGGTGAAGTCGAAGGTGACTTTCTGGTTGAGCCCTTCGCGGAGCTTGCGGATCTTGTCCGCGGCGGTGGGCTCTTGCTTGCCGCCCTGGGCGGCGGCGGTCAGCGTCACGGTGCCGCACAGCAGCGCGGCGGCCAGGACGCGCACGGTCAGGGAACGCATCAGGGATACTCCTTGCAAAGATGGGGGCGGAAACGAGTCTCGGCCATTCTACCCCTCAGACGCGGTGCGGCCGGGAAAAGTTTGCCGGGGACCAGGCTCATTCGGCAGCGGCGAGGTCCAGTTCCACCAGTCGCGCCCCCGCATCGAGCCGGCGTTGCAGCCCGTTTTTCAATTGCTCCAGTGCTCAGGGGCCGCCGCGTTCCCGAAAGGTGTCATCATCCTCGCGTGTCCAGCCGCGCGGCGGCAATCGATACGGGTTGTCGTCCCGATCGCGCCGGCGATACTCGTCATCTCGATCCCGCCGGCGATACTCCTTGACGGCATCGACAAAATCGCGGGAGACGTTGACCAGGGTGATGTCGTACTCGGTGATTTCCGTGGTGCGAATGCCCGTGTGCTGAAAGATCGCGACGGCGATCAGCCAGGCGAGGCCGATGACCACGCTGCCGACACAGAGCAGTCCGCCGAGTGGGTTCGCCCCGGACGGTCGAGCGCCAGGCCGGTTGTCCAGGGCCGCCAGCACCACGCCGGACACGACGCCGAGCAGAACACAGACGATCAGTCCGCCCCAGAGAAACCAGTTGCGCATGGCCCAGTGGTTGCGGTGGTCGTCACACAGCGGCGCGTGGACGGTCAGGCGGCGGGTCATGATCGCGGCCACGATGATGTAGGGCAGCAGCCCCGCCAGGATGAGGATGCCCACCCAGGACGGACACCAGGAAAAGGTCTGAGTCCGTTCGACCGTCGCGGTCGCCCCGCATTTCAAGCACAGTTGCGGCAAGTAGCCGTCGGTCGCCTCATCGCGGTCCAAACGCACGGTAGCCATGGACACTCCCAAAGCGCGAAATGGTTGCCGAGTGTGATCGGTTGCAAATAGTTATACTCCGTCCGGTTGGGTCTGGCACTTGCAGAGGGGCCATTCCGCGGGCGCCAACGCAGCGGGGTGCGGGCCAGGGGCGCCGCATCTCGACGTATGAAAAAGTTGGCGTTCTTGGCGTTCTTGGCGTCCTTGCTCTGACAACCGCTGGCCAACGAAGCCAGCCGAGGCCATGTGTGAACAGCGCCAGTCCGCAAGCAAACGAGACAGCCATGACCTTGCCGCCGCGTCCGGTTCACCTGGAACATTGCACCTCCGAGCCGCTGCACTTCTTCGGCCGCGCCGCCGAGCTGGCCCTGCTCGACGCCGCGCTGACCGGCGGCACGGCGAGCGTCGTCGCCTTCATCGGCCCCGGCGGCCAGGGCAAGACCGCCATTATCCAGCACTGGCTGCGGCCGTTCGTCAGCGGCGACCGTCGTGCCGATGGCGTCTTCCTCTGGAGCTTCTACCGCGGCAAGGACGCGGACGTTTGCCTGCGGCAGCTGTACGGCTACGCGGAGGGCGTCGGCGGTGCGCCGGAGGTGTCGGCCAGTTACTGTGTCGATCACCTGCTGCCCCGGCTGCGGCGCGAGCGCTGGGTGCTGGTGCTCGATGGCGCCGAGGTGGTGCAGCACGACGCCGGGCCGTGGTTTGGCCGCTTCGTCCATCCCGAACTGGGCCGGCTGGTCGAGGAACTGGCGTCGGCACCGCTGCCGGGCGTCGTCGTGCTCACGAGCCGCTTCCCCTTCCCGACGGTCGAAGGCCGCCGCCACGCCGTCGCCGTCCACCTCGCCGGCCTTGACGCCGCCAGCGCCCGCGCCCTGCTGGAGAGCGTTGGCGTTCACGGCCCGGCGACGGACCTGGAGGCGGCCGCGGCGTCCTGTGGCTGGCACGCCAAGGCGGTCGAGCTGCTGGGCACGTACCTGACGCGCTTCCACGGCGGTGCGGTCGCGGCGCAGCGCGCGGTGCCGCCGGCGCCGCCAATGGAGGGGGCGTCCGACGAGGAGCAACAGGTGCTGCGCGTGCTACGGGCGCTGCACGCCGCGCTGAGCGCCGAGGAGAAGGATGTCGTCGCCCTGACGACGGCGTTCCGACAACCGCCCGGCGAGGAACAACTGCTGGCGTACCTGGCCAGCGCCCCGCTGCAAGCGATGCTGCAACAGCACTGGCGGCGAACGTACCCGCCGTTCGACCGTCGCCCGTCCGGCTGGCTGGCGGCGCAGGTGGACGGCCTGGTGGCACTGCGGCTGCTGGAGCGCGTCGGCCAGGGCGGCGGCGTGGTCATTGACGCGCACCCGCTGGTGCGGCGCGGTTTCGAGCACCTGCTGGGGCCGGCCGGTCAGCGCCAGAGCGCCCAGGCCCGCGCCGGCTTCCTGCGCGGCCGTCCCGACCGCCGGCCCCCCGCCACGCTGGAGCAGGCACGCGAGGAGGTCGAACTGTTTCACGCTTACTGCGACGCCGGGCTGTGGAACGAGGCCGACAGCGTCTTCGTCGCGCTCGACAATCCCAAGCACCGCTTCCTGGCGCCGGTGTTCGAGCGCGACCTGTTGTTGCGCTTCTTCCCCGGCGGCGACTGGCGCGAGCCGCCGTTGTGGCCGGGCTTCGGCCGCTATCGGAGTCTGGCAATCAGCATGGAACTCATGGGCGACTATGAGGCGGCGCTGGGCCTGTACCGCGGCGACGACGCGGCGCTGCGCGGCGACGCCTTGATCGCGCTGGGCCGCTTGCAGCCGCTGCTGGAACAGACGCAGGTGACGCCGCCGTGGCAATCGTTGTGGCAGGCGTACCGGGCGCACGCGCTGTGCCTGGCGGGGCGCACGGCCGAGGCGGTGGCGCTGGCGCGGACGCTGGTTCCCGTGGACGTGTATGAATGGGTTCATGTGTTCGAGTGTCTGCTACGTGCCGGGCAGCTGGCGGCGCTGGATTTGCGCAGCGTGCTGTATCGGCCGCCGCTGGCCAACGAGCACCGCTGGAGTAGTTTGGCCCGGCAGCGGATGCAGGCGGATTTTGTGCGCCTGACCGACCCGGTCGCGGCGGCACAGTTGGGGCCGACGTTCGCGGAGTTGCTGGAGGCGTATGACCGCGGCGGGCTGCCGTACGAGCGGGCGCTGGTGCGGCTGAGTTACAGCCGCTGGCTGCTGACGCGCGGCGCGACGGAGCAGGCAAGGAGTGTCAACGCGCTGACACGGGAGCTGGCGGAGCGGCACGGTATGCGCATCGTCGCTGCGGACGCGCAAGCGCTGCACGACGGCGGCAACGGCCGGCCGTGAGCCCCGTCGATTCACTCCTGCGCGAACCTGCTTTTCGGCCCGATCAATTCAACTCCACCGCCTCTTCCCAGTGCTCGTACAGTTGCGCCAGCCGCACCTTCACGTCCTCGAACGCCTTGGTCGTGTCCTTGACCTTGTTGGCGTCGCGGTACAGCTCCGACGACGCCAGCGCCGCCTCCAGTTCACGCAACCGCGTCTCCTCCGCGGCGATGTCCGCCTCCAGATCCTCCACCTTGCGATAGGGGAAACGCCGCTTTTTCTTGCCGCGGGCCGTCGTGTTGTTCTGCGCCGCGGCGGTCGGTGGCGGCGTGGAGCGGGCGGGTTCGGCCGGCTTGCGGGTGGTCTCGGCGGCGCGGGCCTCCTGCTGCATCGCCCGCATCCGCTCGTAGGTGTCGTAGTTGCCGTACACCACCTGCTGCGTGCCATCGCCCTCCAGCGCGATCAGCACGTCCACGACGCGGTTCAGGAAATAACGATCGTGGCTCACCACCAGCACGGTGCCCTCAAACGCCAGCAGCGCCTGCTCCAGGGCCTCGCACGCCCACAGGTCGAGATGGTTGGTCGGCTCGTCCAGCACCAGGACGTTGACGCCCTGCGCCACCAGCCGCGCCAGCGCCGCCCGGCTGCGCTCGCCGCCGCTCAGTTTGCCGACACGCTGGAATGTTCGCTCGCCCACCAGGCCGAAGCGGCTCAGCAGGTCACGCATCTGCTGCTCGTTGGCGTCCGCATCGTCGTGCGGCCACACCGCCCGCAGCACTGGCTTGTCCAGGTCCAGCGTCTGCAAATGCTGGTCGTAGTAGCCGAACTCCACATGATGCCCGACCTGCACACGGCCGCGATCCGGCTCCTCCTCGCCCAGCAAAATCTTCAGCAGTGTCGTCTTGCCGCTGCCGTTGGCGCCCAGAATGCCCAGCCGCTGGCCGCGGTGCAGCGTGAAACTCAGGTCCGTGAACAGCGGCCGGTCGTACGCCTTGGTCAGGTCCTCAACCTGAAACACCACATCGCCGCTGCGGCGCACCTCACCGAAGTGCATGTGCGGCGACTCGATCAGCGTCGGCCGTTCCACGCGCTCCAGGCGGTCGAGTTGCTTCTGCCGCGACGCCGCCTGCTTGTGCAACTGGCCGTAGTGAACGCGGCGGATGTACTCCTCCTGCTTGGCGATGTACTCCTGCTGGGCCTCCCACGCCTTCAACTCCTGGGCGTGGCGCTCCTGCCGCAGCCGCCAGTATTGCTGGTAGTTGCCGGGGTATGACGTCAGCCGCGCCGGCGTCATCTCGAAGACCTTCGTCACCACGCGGTCCAGGAAATAGCGGTCGTGGCTAACGATCAGCATTGCCTCGGACTGCTTCGCCAAATAATCTTCGAGCCAGCGCGTCGTGGCGATGTCGAGATGGTTGCTCGGCTCGTCGAGCAGCATCACGTCGGGCGCCGCCAGGAGCAATTTGGCCAGCATCAATCGGCTCTGCTGGCCGCCGCTGAACGTCTCCACGGGCCGCTCGTAATCGATGCGGCTGAAGCCGAGGCCGTCCAGGATGTGCTCGATGCGGTGATCGACGTTGTAGGCGTCGTGGTGGCGCAGCAACTCGTTGAGGCGGTCATAGCGGGCCGCCAAACTCTTGCGCTCGGCCTCGTCGGTGGCCTTCGCCAGCGCCTCGGCGGTGTGAACCATGTCGTCGTGGGCGGCGACCAGCTCGTCGAGCGCGGTACGGGCCTCGGCGAACAGAGTGCGGCCGGGCGGGAACTCCGGCTGCTGACGCAGCAGCGTGACGCGAGCGCCGGCGTGGTGCCGTACCTCGCCGGTGTCCGGTTGGTCGAGGCCGGCGAGGATGCGCAGCAGGGTCGTCTTGCCCACACCATTGGGGCCGACCAGGCCGACCCGTTCGCCGTGGTACAGCTCAAAACCGAGCTGTTCAAACAGGGGGCCACGGTCGAAACCGCGCGACAGGTTCGAGCAACTTAATAACAGCATGTTGGACTTATTGCTTGACCACCAGGGCGGGAGCAGTCAGGAACAGGTCGATGTAGGGGCGATCCGCCACCGCTGTCCGCGCTTGCCGGAAGCGGACCACGGCCTCGCGGCGGTTGGCGTCGCCGTCGAACCAGAGTTGATACGCCGACAGGAACAGCAGGGTCGTGTCCTGTGGTTGTTTGGCGAGCCGGTCGTGCAGCAGCGCCAGCTGGGCGTCGTACTCCGCCTCCTGTCCCTGATACAACCGCTGTCGGGGATGGAAATCGGAGCGGGGCCAGTTTTTGTTGTGCCGCAGCCCGGCGCGGATCGCGGCCAGTGCCTGCGGATACTTGCCCAGGGCGAAACGGGCCTGGGCCAGCAGGAAATGGGCCTCGGCGAACTGGTCCTTGACCTGGGTGGCCTGCTCGAAGCGCAGCGCCGCCAGGCCGAACTCCTGCTCCTTGAACGCGGCCAACCCCTCTTCCGCCAGGCGCACCTGCACCTCCCTGGCGCCCGCGACTTGCTGCCGGGGCGGCGGCGGCCCCTCGACCTTGAGCTTGGGTTTGGGGGCAGGCGGCAGGTCCTCGGGCCGCAGCGGCTTCTTCGGTTTGGACACGTCCACGCCGGGCACCTTGAAGGCCGGCTCCGGCGGCTTGATTCGCGGCTCCTCGACAGGTTTTTTCTTGACCGGTATCAGGTCGAGATCAACGCCGGCAATCGCGTCTGCCTCCGACTGGCGCGGCCTGCGGCGGCGGGAGCAGGGGCGGCGGCGGTGGGTAGTAGTTGACGATGACGCGCGTGCTGATGCTGGGGTAGAAGCCGCCGCCGTAAAAACCGCTGGCGTAGTAGCGACTGCCGAGGAAACCGCCGATGCCCAGGTGGCCGCGCTGGTACGAAAAGCCGATGCCGCCACCGCCGCTGTAGCCGTAGCCGCTCTGGTAGCCGTAAGGGATCAGAACCTGGGCGCGCAGGGGGCCACAGGTGATGGTGAGCGCGATCAGGGCGAGCCATCCGCGTGCGTGGTTCATGCGAGTGCCCCTTTCGATGGCCCAAAAGCTGGTGACGGACTCATGATGGGATTATCGGTTGTGCCACGGGTGCGTGCAAGGCGGATGTGTGCGATTTTGCGCGTCGGCTTCAGGGAAGCAGTTCGTACACCACGCGAAAGCCGAAGTGGAACATCGACGAACGCGGGCTGAACGACGCGCGTTCGGTCGAATTCAACGCTTCGGGCACGTCCGCGAAGCTGTAACTGCGGATGACCTGCAAGCCGCCCTGCACGCGCACCAGCGGGTTGGTCGCCTGGCCCGTCGGCAGGTCCTCCACCAGCGAGTCCAGGCAGTATTCACAGACGTTGCCGTGCATGTCGTACAGGCCCCAGGCGTTGGGCCGCTTTCGCCCGACCGGGTGCGACTGACAAAGTCGATCCGTTGGGTCAAGAGATTGTAATGCGGACTGCCGCGCCGCAGTGTGCTCAGCAAGTCGGCAAAGGCGGGCTCGGCCTTCTGTTTGTACCAGGGCCGATCCGGGAAGCGCACCTGGGCGTGCCCCACCTGGTGAAACCAGACCACGACCAGGCTGTAGGCCACCAGTGTTTCCGCTCACAATTCCTGCAATGAATTCGGAAAGCAATGACAAGCAACTGTCAGCGTCTTTTCCCAGGGAATGCAGGGATTTCAGCGAGTGGCATGGACCTGCCACCGAGCCCGAATTCGTTGCAGGAATTGTGAGTGGAAACACTGGCGGACAAAATTGCTTGCCCGTCTCGAGCCGTAGCCGCAAACTTTAGTTTGCGTTCGGCTGGCGCAGGCTAAAGCCTGCGGCTACAGAGTTTTCTCCGCCAGCTCTTATCAATCTCCACCGCCTTCACGCCTGCTTCTTGCCGGACAGCCGCGGCGACCGCGGAAAGTGCGGCGCCGGCAAGCTGGCCGGGCCGTCGAGGCGGAAGGTCTTGCCCGCGACGCGCCCCGGTTCGGGTCGGACGAACGGTAACAGAATCGGCCCATCGGCTGCCGTCAGCCGCTCCGCCCGGCGGCGCTGACGCTGTTGCCGCCGGCGGGCCTCCTGAAAGCCCACGTCGTCCCACAATTTCGTCAGTTCCGGGCAACGGGGCAGGTGGAAACGCGCCGCTTGCAGTGCCCGGCGCCTCCCGCCACCGTCCCGCCCGGCAGAGGCCGCGCACCACCAGCGCCAGGATGCGCCGATCCGCGGGGGCCAGCGTCAGCGCCTGCCGCAGACACTTCAGCCCCTGATCGCGGTCGCCCTGCCTCAGCAGCAGCCTGCCGAGCACGGCCCGGTAGCGCGGCCGGCACGGGGCCAACTCGGTGGCGCTGCGAGCGTGTTCGGTAGCGCGAATGACATTGCCCTGGCCGCGGGCGACGAGGGTCAGCAGGAAGTGGCTGTGGGCGTGCTGCGGGCGCATGACGAGGATGGCGGTCAGGTGGTGCCGGGCAGCCCCGTAGCGGCGCTGGCGCAGGAACGACCGGGCCAGGCGTACCCGCACCGCCAGCGCCGCTGCGGCCGGCAACTGACGGAACGCGGCCACGCGCGTCAACAGTTGATGGGCCGGCTGGCGGCAGCCCAGGTGTTCCAGACGACGGACGTTTGCCAGAAGTTGATCGAACAGCCGAAGTGGTTCGCTCATGTGCGCTGCCTCCATGCAGCGGAGAATGGCGAGGTGTTCCGAAAGGGCGATTATAGCCAGCGGCGCCAGCGCCACAAGACGAGAATCGTTGCACCTCCCACGTCGGAAAAGTCGCCCGCGCTTGCCCCGGTCCCGCAAACCGGTCGGGCGCGTCAACTCGGCGCGCCGCCGGCACGCTTTGCCCTGGCGGAGCGGCCGCGGTCGCGATACAGTCATGGGATGCAACGGAGGACGGACCACATGCATTCCACGATCCTGCCCACCCCCCGCCGCCCCCGGGCGCTGGCCCGGCTGATCGCCGGCGCCTTGACCCTGGCCGTGCTCGCGGCCGTGCTGCTCGGCGCGGCGCCGGCCCAGGTGCCCGACAAGGCCAAGGGCCTCAAGACCAACCAGGCCACCAAGCGCAACAACGGCAGCGCCGGCGTGCTGACCGGCGCCGTCTGTTTATTCAACCTGTTCGTCGATGACAAGGAATCGCACTGGACCAGGGCGGAGCGCGACCAGGTGCGCGGCCGGTTGATGGCGGCGACCACCTTCCTGGACCTGCACGCCCGCAAGTACAACAAAAAGGTCAGCTTCACCGTGGCCTACCAGGACGGCCTCAAGTACGAGGCGGGACTGCCGACCGACATGTTCGTGGACCCGTCCTGGACCGAAGCGGTGCTGCGCCTGACCGGTGCCGTCAGCGGCAACGCCCTGGTGAAGCGGCTCAAGCAGCAGCACGGCGCCGAGCACGTCCTGCTGCTCATCCACGTCAACAAAAACGCCACCTCATACAGCCTGTCGTACTATGACAACATCGACCAGACTTACAGCGCCGAGCGTGTCGTGTGCTTCAACCGCTACGCCGACGGCCGGCCGTCCGCGGCGGCGACCTACGCTCATGAAATCCTGCACGGCTTCGGTGCCGGCGAGCTGTACTTCCCCTTCGACGAGAACGGCCAGCGCAAGCAACTCGGCAAGAAATGGTTCCCCAATGACGTGATGCAGCGTGTCGATTACAACATCGACGTGCTCAACGTCGGGGCGTACACGGCCTACCGCGTCGGCTGGCTAAACCGGCTGGCGGATGAGTACAAGATGTTCGAGGACTGAGCCATGAGCGACGCCAACGTGGCCCTGGCGCGACGCTGGTTTGAGGAAGTCTGGAACCAGCGCCGTGGCGACACCATCGACGAACTGCTGACGCCCGAGAGTGTCTGTCACTCTCCGGCTGGCGTGCTGGAAGGGCCGGAGGGGTTCAGGAGCAACATTCACGGGCCGTTCCTGCGGGCCTTCTCCGACATTGACGCCCAGGTGGAAGATGTGATCGCCCAGGGCGACACGGTGGTCGTGCGCTGGCACACCACGGTGACGCACACCGGCCACGGTCTCGGTTTCCCGCCGTCGGGGCGGCGCGTGTCGGTGCGCGGCATGACGTGGTTTCGCTTCGAGGCCGGCAAGATGATGGAGGGCTGGGATTGCTGGAACCTGGATGGCTTCCTCAAGGCGCTGGGGCGCCGGCGCCCGACCAGGTGGCGTGAAGTCGGCGGGGGTGCGTCATGGCGTGGCGACAACGGGTGTGGCTCGGTCTGCCGCCGCTGTTGCTGTGCGCTCTGGACGGCGCTCTGACGCTGGCGGGCCAGCCTGCGGCGTACTGGCAGGGCGACCGCGCCGCCGCCCGGGAACTGAACCCGCTCTTCGACCTGCTGCTGCGTTACGACCCGGGCGTGGCCGTGGCCGGACTGGTTGTCTGGCTGGTCATGATCGCCCTGGCGGTGCTGCTGCTGCCGGGGCGGTCGGCGTTCCTGGCGGCGTTCGCGTGTGCGTTCGGCCACGCCTGCGGGGCGGCCAGCTGGATGGTTACGCTGGGAGTGCCGGGCTGGGTGCTGGCGGTGCTGCTGCTCATCGCGGCGGAGCGACTGGTGGCGCTGTCCTGGCGAGCGGCGCGGCGTCAGGCCGCCGGTGATGGCACTACCGGCGGGCTGACGCCGCGCCGCTCGCCGAGTCATTCGCCAAACTGGGATCAGTAAAAGTCAAAGAGACGACCCCGGCCTGATGGCGGCGCTGCGACTCACGCGGCATTGGCCGGCCGAATCCAGTCCTGCGGCGGCCAGGGCTGCTCGTCGGCGGTCTCGGTGCGGGCGGCGTGCAATTCCTCCAACCGCAGGTGCAGCCGTCGCAGTTCGCGCAGGATGGCGTCGAGTTGCAGACCGACCTCGTCCGCCAGGACCGTGGCCGACGGCACCGCCGCGGCCGGCTCCGGCTCGGCCTCGGACAGCGGCGCAGGCCGGACCAGGGCCTTCAACTTCCGCACCAGCGCCGACGGCAGGCAGCGCTTTGCCCCTTGCCGGCAGCCGCGCAGCACTCGAACCATCAGGCCCTTTCCCATGCTCGTTCTCCTTTCTCATTCACGAACCGGACACCCACTGCCGGACCCTTTCTCAGGCACTCGCCCGCAGCGACGGCTTGCACGACGCCGCCACCTGTTCGATCAATTCAACGTAGTCCGATCCCGGCGGGATGGCGTGGATGCGGTCGCGGTGGGCCGGCAGGGCGACCCGCAGCCGCCCGGCCACGGCGGCGTCCGGGACGACGACCGCGTGGGCGTGCGTGAAGACGCGGCGATTCAGGTCCAGCCCCGCAACCGCTGCGGGGTCGCCGCGCAGTAGCTGACCGGCGCGACGCCGCCGTTGTCGCTCCGACAGGTCGGGCCGGCAGTACGCCAGTTCGCGCAGCAAATGGGCCAGGGCGTCGCCCTGCCAGCGCCCGTATGCCGTCTGGAACGCGGCCAGCCCCGGCTCGTGCAGCGTCACGATGCCGGGGTGGCGGATCAGCGTCTCATAAACGAAGGCGAAGGCGTCCGAGTCGCCGAGCTGGTACAGGATCGCGTGGTAGTTCCAGGCGCGGTGCTGGCGCTCGAACAGGCGGTGGTCGAAAGCGGCCAGGCCGCTGTCCGTCAGGGCGGCCTGCGGTATCGGGCCGCGCTCGTGGTACAGGTGGATGGTGTAACGCCGCCGCAGGTTCGCCAGCAGCGCCAGCGTGTGGTCCGCCGTGGCCATGTGCCGCGGCGGCAGCGGCGCGAACATCGCCAGCAATGGCCGCGGCGCCGGGGGCCGCGGCAGCGACCGCAGCGCCTCGCGCACGCGCCGCACCGGCTCCGGCCAGTCGCAGTCCCGCGCTCGCTCCGGGCCGCGCCGCCGCAGGTCCGCCGCCAGCGCCGGGTCAGTGAGCAGTCGGCCGAGCTGCGCCGCCGTGTGGGCGTCGTCGCCAGCCTGGCACGGCAGGATAGCGTCAGCCGCCGCCTCGGCCGGGGCCGTGGCGCTCGCCGCCAGCACCGGGGCGCCGTGCTGCAACGCCTCCAGCACGGGCAGCCCGAATGCCGCGCCGGGTGGCACGCAGGCGAACGCGGCGCAGCGCCGGTAGGCGGCGCGGCGTTGCGACTCGGTGGCGGCGTTGACCACAACCAGGCGGTCGGCCAGGCCGTGACGATCCGCCAGTTCCCGCAGGTTGTGCAGGTCGCCGCGACAGGTATCACAGACCACGACCAGCTGGTGAGTGGTCCGCACCGGCTCCGCCAGGCGGGCAAAGGCGCGGCACAGAACTTCGCAGTCCCGGCTGGGATTGGCCCCGGCAGCAGTCAACACGAACGGCCCACGGATGCCGAGCGCTTCCAGGCAGTCGAGCGACTCAGCCGCCGCGCCGGGTTGTGGGCCGACGGCCAGCCCGATGTTAGCCACCCGGCCGGGCGGTACGCCGAGGGCCGCCAGCACGTCGCGCCGCGCGATTTCGGAGGTGGTCAGCAGCCGGTCGTACTGCCGCAGGCGCTCGACGCGCTCGCGGTAACCGGGCAACCCCATCGGCCCGCCGCCGAGATCGCAGACCAGGGCGAGCAGGGCCGGCCGGCAGGTCGGCCGCACCGGTGGGAGGTAGCCAGCCGCCGTGCTGAACGGAGCGGTGACCAGGTAGGCGTCCAGGTCGTCGGGGTTGCGTTCCACCAGATGTTGCGCGACCATCGCCAGCGGCCCGGCCCCGGTGAGCAACCGCACCTCTGCCCGGCCGCCGCCGCGGGCCAAACCGCCGAAACGGTCATGGAAGTACAGGACGTACTGGTGGGCGGAATCGGCCAGCAGGGCCTCGGCGAGCGCGTCCACGTATCGACTGACGCCAGCCCCACGGCCGTCGGCATCCTGACTGCCGATCATGTCGATTCCCATGCGCATCAGCCACCCGGGGCCGAACTCGGAGACGACAGCGGTTTTCCTGGGGGAAGATTAAGATAATTTATCGGCAACTGAACGGGGTAGGCATCAGTCAATCCCGGGCGATGAACGGGCCCGTTCCCGTTTCGCCTGCACAAGGTGCGGGCGTTTCGCCTGCATTCCGGTTCCGCATGCGAGACGCCCGCACCACGAGCAAGTTGGGTTCAGGGAGCCCGGCTGGGGGTCAGGGCGCGCATGATGCCGACGAAGACGCAGGCACCGACGAACGCCACGACGATGCTGCCCCAGAAGCCGATGTCGCCCACCGTGAACAGCGAGAAAATCAGCCCGCCGACGAAGGCGCCGACCAGGCCCACAATGATGTCCAGGATGATCCCGAAGCCGCCGCCTTGCATGAACAGCCCGGCCAGCCAGCCGGCCACCAGACCCACCACCAACCAGCTAATGACGCCGCCCGGTGTGAGTAGGACTTCCGCGAACATGATTTGCCTCCCATGATTCGGTTCCGTTTGGGTGTCGCCCACCTCGACCCCCGAGGCGGGATTCCCTGTAGATTTACTGTGCAAACGGGGTGCCGGAGCAGCGCTCGCCGGGAAGAGCCCATTGCGGGATGGCGTCCCGGTCCTACGATACCCCTGGCGAGAATCCAGCGGTGACGGCGACGAGGGCCCGAAGATGACGATGCACGCCTGGCACGATGTGACGCCCGGGGAGCACCTGCCCACAGAGTTCACGGCGGTGGTGGAGATCCCGATGGGCTCCAGCGTCAAGTACGAGCTGGACAAGGAGACGGGCATGTTGCGGCTGGACCGCATCCTGTACTCGGCGGTCTTTTACCCGGCCAACTATGGCTTCATCCCGCAGACTCTGGCGGAGGACGACGACCCGCTGGACGTGCTGGTGCTGTGCCAGGAGTCGGTGGCGCCGCTGACGCTGGTCAGCGCCCGCGCCATCGGCCTGATGACGATGGTGGACAGCGGTAAGAAGGACCACAAAGTTCTGGCCGTGGCGGTGGACGATCCGGAGTACAACGGCTTCCGCGAGGCAGCCGAGCTGCCCGGCCACCGCCTGACGATGCTGCGCCGCTTCTTCCAGGACTACAAGACGCTGGAGGGCAAGGCAGTCGAGGTGGACGACCTGCAACCGGCCGCGGCCTGCCTGTCGGTGATCGAGGACGCTCTGGCCCGCTACAGCGCCCACCGCCGCCGCGGGTTTCGCAAGTCGCACAAGCCGCCCGCCGACGGGGAAGAAGGGTTGCAGATTGCAGATTGAAAGATAGACAGGTTACTGTCTTTCCATCTGCAATCTCAAATCTGCAATCACTGTGCGGGTGCCCTGGGCAGGTCGTTCATCTCGCGTTGCACGATGGCGTGACAGGAGCAGACCCCGTCCTCCAGGCCGGCGCGGTCGAGGATCGTCATCTGGCCCTTGCCGTACTCGATGAGGCCGCGGGCGCAGGGCCCGGGCCGCCACGGTCACGGTGGCCCGCCGTACGCCGAGCATGGCGGCCAGGAACTGGTGCGTCAGCGGGAACTGGTCGGCGCCCACCCGGCCGTGAACCGCCAGCAGCCAGCGGCACATGCGCTGCTCCAGCGCGTGCAGGGCGTTACAGACCGCCGACTGCCCCACCTGGGACAGCAAGGCGTGGGCATAGCGCAGCAACAGGCCGTGCAGCGTACTGTCGCGGCCGACCCGGCGGTGGAACGCGGCGGCCTCCAGGCAGTAAGCGTCGCCGGGCACCTGCACCACGCAGCGGAACGGAGCGGTTTCGGCCCCGAAAAAAATGGCCAGCCCGGCCATGCCCTCGCGGCCCACGAGCCCGACCTCGACGCCATCGCCGCCGTCGTTCCCCGGGCTGATCAGGGAGAGGACGGCCCCGGCGGGGAAGTAGGCGTAGGGGATCGGTTCGCCAACTTCATGCAGGACGGTGCGGAGGTCCAGGGTGACGAGTTCCAGGTGCGGCTGCAGATGTTCCCATTCTCGGGACGGCAGGGCGGCCAGCAAATGGTTCAACGGGTTTGGGCGGCCAGGGGCTTCCGACCTGGGCATGGGCGACTCCCGGATATAACGACCTGGGTGCGCGCATCGCACGCCAGCCCTTCTCCCAGTGATGAATGGAGAGAGTTAGTGAAGTTTAAGTGTGGGACCGCTCGTCGTCAAGGAAGTGTGCTTGAGGATGGCCGAAAAAGCCACCGCCATCTGGAATTTGATGCGGTTGAATGGAAGAAAGAGTGGGTGAGGGAAAAAATGTCCCGCTAGCGTAACCTCCGGCGTCGCCCAGTCACCGAAGGCCCCAACCAGCGGGACTCAGGAATTGTACGATACCGTACAGAGAAAGCAAGCGTTTTTTTCTGTCGTGCCTGTACCGCTGCGAATTTTGCCACCCTTTTTTTAAACCTCTTGCTGTGTCATTGGTTGCGAACCGTTCTGCGACCGCGCTGTCAAGCGCCATGACCCAGCGGTGCCGCTTCCAGTTCGCGCAGCAAGCAGTGGCGTCCGCGCTCGGTTCGTAAACGACGCTCACGTTAACTGCCCATCACAGGTTCGAGCAGTTCCTTGAAGTCGGCCGGAAAGACCGCCCAGGACGCTCGATAGGTGGCTTCGAGCGGGGCCGGGATATAATCCGCCTCCTCGGTCAGGAAGATCGGCAGACTCGGCAAGTTGTCTCCGACCGCGACTGGTTCCACGTAAGCGATCTTCGCCGGTGTCGCTTGATAAGCGGCCACGGTCAGCGGCTTGTCCGGCGGCAGTTCGAAGGGCATTTCTCCCAGTTCGTCCCAGATGACCTTGTGAATCCCTTGCGGATCGCGGTCGGACGGCGGGAACAAATCCACCACCAGCACATGAATCCCCTGCCAGATCAGGTCCGCGGTCTTGCGGACGAACGCCCGCAGCGCATTCTGGTTGTTCTTGTTGCCGGGGGAGAGGATTTCGATTACGGCCACGACCTGGCCGTGGCGGTGCTGGATTTTGATGCGGTTCGCCCGGCGACACGTAGGTATCTTCCTCGTGTTCGATGACGAAACGAGCCTTGGGAGGCCCGAGGGCAACGGCCACGCCGCCTGCCGCTTCCGGCCTACCGGTGGGTTTTGGATTGCGGTTGAGCGTGAGCACGTCGGGGATCGGGCCGCTGATGCGCTGATCGGTCAAGGCGACGAACCCTGGCGGCAGCAAGCCGGCGTTGAGGGCACGGCGGAGTTCAATCGTCCAATCCTGGTGAAAGTCGTGGAACAGACCGGCATCGACTCGGGTCCAATCGTGAATCGGCATGGCTCACCTCCACTCAGGAATCGATCTTGACAGTTCCTCGGACCAGATTCGGATTGTACCACCGCCACAAACCAGGCCGTCACTGCTTCTGCGGTTTCGTCAAACAGTCGCGGCCGCTGGAGTCGCCTGTCCAGTTCGCCGCACAGGTGAGCCCCGATCAAGGCCGGTTGGCCGCGCCGCGCAGCGGCGTCCGTCCGGCGACGCCAAGAAATCGGCCCACGGCGGCATCTTTTCGCTTGCATTTGCGGGCGAATTGCTTAACCTCATACCAATCAGTTTAAGTCGTCGCCCAGGCTCGAACGCTGCACAGCGTTACCCGGCACGGAGTTGCGGTGACGCTGGGTCGAACTCCCCACTCGACTTGCTTTCGCTGATACCACCGCTGACCGCGGTGTGGGAAACGGTGCCGCCCTGCCCAACGCCCCGACAAACCATCCCCCGGCTATTCGGCTTGGAAGCCCCGCCCGACTGCGATGGTGTCGTCCCCACGACACCAGGTTTCACAACAACTGACCTGCGGTGCCCCCACACGTTTCGGAGTTGGCGATGTTCAAGTTCTCCCTGGCGACGGCGAGTGCCTGGTTCCTGCTCTGCTTCACCCCAGCCCCCCTGTGGGCCGGCATGATTACCTACAACTTCACAACCACCCAGGTCAACTCCGGCGGTCCCTTGTCGGTCACTTTTTCCGTCTCGGACTCCGTCCTGGCCAGCGGTGTGCTCACTGGCAGTGATATTATCCCGGGCAGCCTCATGGGAACCTCCGCCACCTTTCCCGGGATCGTTTTCGACCAGAACGAGACGAACCCGAGCGGATCCATCGACAACCTCGACCCGACGACTGGCCTCCCGACCAGCGCGAGCGATAGCACCCTGGAGTTGGTCCTCTACACCACCACCATCCCGGGCGCTGAACTCGATGTCAGTTTCAGCAGCGCGAACACCACTCAGACTGAAGTGGGATACACGACGATCGAGGGGAGCGAAATCGATAACGTGCAGGGCTACTGGACCTCCACCATCACCACGACGGCGGTCCCGGAGCCGGGTTGCCTCACGCTGGCGTTGCTGGGCATCGGCGGTCTGACCGGGACCTGGCTGACGCGTCGCGCCGGCAACGGCGGGCGCCGGCCGGCACGGTCAGACGTGGGCAGGCGTCCTTTGGCCAATCGGGGGGTGTGAGAAACGTGAGATGAAACGGCAACTTCTTAGCTATCAATAGGTTATTTCATCTTGCCTTCGTGGCCGCCCGGGGAAGCATGTATAATCTCATTCTACCGCCTTACCGCCCCAACCGCCCAAGCGAGGTGCCCTCCACCAACCTCCGTGACCAAGGAACGACCGCATGGCCACTGCACGACCGTCTCCCCCCTGTCCCGGCGTGATGGACCGCCGCACCTGGCTAAAGCTCGGCGGCCTGAGCATCGGCGCCCTCGTCACCGGCCTGCAACCCAACCTGGCGCGGCTGTTCGCCGCGGTGGAGGCCCAGGGCGGACGGTCGCTCAGTCGTGACTTCTCCGTCATCCTGTTCTGGGCCAACGGCGGCCCGAGTCACATCGATACGTTCGACCTCAAACCGAACGCCCCCGCGGAAATCCGCGGCCCATTCCGGCCCACCGCCACCAACGTGCCCGGCATCGCCATCAACGAACACCTGCCGCGCCTGGCCGGGATGGCCGACAAGTTCACGCTTCTGCGCAGCCTGCACCACCGCCGTGCCGAGCACTCCGGCGGCACCCACCGCTTCCTGACCGGCTACCCCTCGGTGGCGGCGAACCTGCAGCACGCCGAGTACCCGGACATCGGCTCGGTGGTCGCCCGCGAGCTGGAGGGCCAGGCCGGCGCGGTGCCGCTGTACGTGGGCAACACCAAGTTCTACGGCGGTGGCCCCGGCTACCTCGGCTCCGGTTACGCGCCGTTCATGCCCAACCCCAACCCGATCACCTCCACCGGCGCCAACACCTACGACCCGGTGCCGCTGTACCTTACCGACGCCACGCGGGAAAACCTGTCGCTGTCCGCCGAGGGGACGCTGACGCTGCGCCGCAGGCACGCCCTGCTGCAAAGTCTCGACGCGCTGCCGCGGCAGCTGGACCATCCCGAACGGCTGGCGGCCTTCGACCGTTTCCAGCGGCGGGCGGTGGAATTGCTGGCCGGCCAGCAGGTCCGCACGGCGTTCGATCTGTCGCGCGAGCAGCCCCGGGTGCGCGACCGCTACGGCAATACCGACTGGGGCCAGAGCCTGCTGACGGCACGGCGCCTGGTGGAAGCGGGCGTGCGGTTCGTGCAGTGCCAGGCCAACTTCCGCCTCCGCCCCGACACCGGCCGCACCACCACCTGGGACGACCACTCGGTTAACTGCCACATCTTCGAGGCGTATGCGGAACGCTTCCCGATCCTTGACCAGGCCGTGTCGGCGCTGATCGAGGATCTGGTGCAGCGCGGCCTGGATCGGCGGGTGCTGTTCATCTTCTGTGGCGAGTTCGGCCGCACGCCGCGCATCGAGTACCAGGACACCAGCCGCCGCCCGGGCCGCGACCACTGGCCGCGCGCCATGAGCGTGCTGGTGGCCGGTGGCGGTCTGCGCATGGGCCAGGTGGTGGGTGCGACCAACCCGCGCGGCGAGGAGCCGACGCTGCGGCCGATGGACAGTAACTGTCTGCTCGCCACGATCTACCACCGCTTCGGCATTGACGTGAACCGGCTCTACCACGACCGCGCCGGCCGGCCCATTCCGATCCTGCAGCACGGCGAGCCCATTGCCGAATTGCTGTGAGGAGCGCCCCGCGGTAAATTGAACTGAAAGGCAACCACGCTCCCGATTCCGGGTCGCCGGGAACGTGATTCACGTCCGAGTGACCCCGTTTACGTTTCGCGCGGGCAGTGTCCGCGCGAAACGTAAACGGGGTCAGCGGGGCGCCGGTCGCTCTGTTACACTTGCGGCTCCCACCCCTTCTGATACTCCCGGGTCCACAACGCCTGGGCGGCCTTGTCGTCCAGGATGGTGCCGTCACGGGCGCTGCAGCGCAGGGCGCGGCCAGTGCGATGCGCGATGTTGCCCAGGTGGCACAGCAGCGTCGATTTGTGGCCCCCCTCAATCTCGCTGTTCAGACGGCCGCCCGTGCGCACCGCGGCCAGGAAGTTGGCGAAGTGATGGCCGTCGCTGACCTGCACTTTCTCGCGCCGCACCTCCTTGCCCGCGGGGTCGTAAATCGTGTAATTGCTGTCCGACAGGGCCAGCCTGCCGCCGGTGCCGTGGAACAGCACGAAGAACGCTGCGTTCTGCTGCCGGCTGCAACTCAGCCCTTCCCAGGTGATCTGCTTGCGGCCGTCGAACTCGAAGCTGACGACGTGCGTGTCCGGCGTCTCCTGGTCGTCGTCGTGGCGGTAGTGGCCGCCGGAGGAGCTGACGCGCACCGGGTAGTCCACGCCCAGCCCCCAGCGGCACAGGTCGATGGTGTGGACGCCGTTGTTGCCCAGCTCACCGTTGCCCCAGTGCCAGAACCAGTGCCAGGTGTAGGGCAGGTAATTGGTGTGGAAGGCCCGCCGCGGCGCTGGCCCCTGCCACAGGTCGTAGTCCAGCCCCTTGGGCACTGGCGCCTCCTTGCCGCGGCCGATCGACGGCCGGTTGTTGTTGTACCACGACTGGGCCAGGTAGACGCGGCCGATCACGCCCTTGTGCAGCTCCTCCATGGCCCGCTGGACGCCGGCGGAACTGCGCCTCTGGTTGCCCATCTGCACCATTTTCTTGTGCTTACGGGCCGCCTGCACCAGCAACTCGCCCTCGCGGGGGTTGTAGCTGCACGGCTTCTCGACGTAGACGTGCTTGCCGGCGGCGATGGCCAGCAGCGCGGCGGGCGCGTGCCAGTGGTTCGGCGTGGCGATCACGACGGCGTTGACGGTCTTGTCGTCGAAGACACGGCGCAGGTCGGTGACCACCTTCGGCGCCCGTCCGCCAGTGACCTTGGCCACCGCCTGCGACGCCCGGTCGGCGCGGCCCTGGTCCACGTCGCAGACGTAGTTCACGTCCACGTTCGGCTGCCGCTGGAAGGCCTGGGCCAGTCCGGTGCCGCGACCGCCGGTGCCGATGATGGCGATGGACAGACGATCATTGCCGCCCTGGACTGGCGCCGCCTCGGCCGCCCCGGTCAGGTGCAGTGCCGCCCCCGTGGCCGCGGCCGTGGCCAGAAACTCGCGACGCCCCAGATGCTCTGACGCGCTCATGGTTGTCTCTCCGAGATGATGGTTCGGCCCCCGCCGGGCACGGCCCGCAAGTCGCGACCGGATTGGGCTTGCTTTCCAATCATTAAACCCGATGGCGGCGCCGCTGTCCAATTCGGAATCGCCACGATCCTGAAGGAGTTGGTGTTCGGCCTCACCGGGATTCGCTAATAAACCGGAGTACGACTTGCGAGTGGCAGGTCCGGTCTGAGCGAAACGGGAGAACCGCAATGAAGAACCTGGCATGGTGCGTCGCCCTGGCAGCCGCCCTGGCGACCCCGGCGGCGGCGCGGGCGGGCGACGGACCCATCAAGTTGAAGAAGGGCGAGCGCATCATCTTCCTGGGCGACTCGATCACCGCGGGCGGCGTCAGCCCCAAGGGCTACGTCACCCTCATCAAGAAGGCGCTGGCCGAGCGGCAGAAGGATCTGGGCATTGAGGTCATTGGGGCCGGCATCAGCGGTAACAAGGTGCCCGACCTGCAGAAGCGCCTGGACCGCGACGTGCTCAAGCGGAAGCCGACCCTCGTGGTCATCTACATCGGCATCAACGATGTCTGGCACGGCGAGAACGACCCCAAACGCGGCACCTCCCCGGAGAGGTTCGAGGAAGGGCTGAAGGACATCATCACCCAGATCAAGGGCGCCGGGGCCAACGTCCTGCTGTGTACACCGACGGTCATCGGCGAGAAGCTCAACGGCAAGAACAAGCTCGATGCCAAGCTCAACGAGTACAGCGCCATCAGCCGCAAGGTGGCGAAGGCGATGAAGGTGCATCTGTGCGACCTGCGCAGGGAGTTCACGGACTACCTGACCAAGAACAATGCCAAGGACCAGGAGCGCGGTGTGCTGACCAGCGACCGGGTCCACCTGAACGAGGCCGGCAACCGCTTCGTGGCCGAGGCCATGCTCAAGTGCCTGGGACAGTAGCCGGACAAAATACCAATCACGAAAACGCGACAGAATCGATTTGTCTTTTTCGTGTTTTCGTTCTTTCGCGTTTTCGTGATTCGTCTTTATTTGTTCCAGAGCCGCTCCATGAGCGCGTAAATCTCGGGCTCCTCGCGGCGCAGCTCGGCGCGGTTGAAGGGGAAGAAATCGTTGGTGCCGAAATACACCTCGGTCATCTCGGCGAAGAACTCCTGCGGGTTGGTCAGGCCGTAGTGCTTCACGAGCTTGCCGTTGATGTGCAGCACCTTGTCGTAGCGGCCGCTCGCCTTGAATTTCTTCCAGGCGGCCGCGATCTCCAGATGATCGAAGCCCAGCACCTGATCGTGGTAGGCGTGCGCCAGTTCGTGCAGCACCGACCACGGCTGCACACGCTGGTGCCTGGCGCTGGCCCACTCCGCGACATCGGGGATGTGGACGCCCTTCGCCATTTTGGGGTCGTAGCCGTGGGCCTTGAGCCAGCGCACGTCGGGGTGGTACTGCGCCGGCTTCAGCTTGCCGTGCGTGCGGTCAAACCAGATCGGCACTTTTTGCAGGCGTGCCACCTTGTCCGCGGGCAGGGCGAGCTTGATGTCCACCAGTCGCAGCGTGAGCAGTTGCAGGGCGCGCTTGCCCAGGTCCGCGTCCGGCCCCTGGAGCAGACGTTCATCCACGTGAACGGTCCAGCCCTCGACGGTGTGAACGACGTGCTTGCCCGGTTTCGGCGGCGGATCGCCGGCAGCGGCCGTCAGGGGCGCGAACAAGGGTACGGTCAGCAGCAGCACGCGGGCGGTACGCCAGCTTCGGTTCACGGTTGGCACTCCAGCGGGACAGAAGGGACCGGCCTGTCACCTGGCGACAGGTCAAAGAAGGGCGCTTCACGGTCCCAGGTAGATGTATCCATAGTTCGATGGCACGAGGAGCCGGGCGAAGTCGCCGTCGTTGGCGATGTTGACCACGAGCGGCCCGACGCCGTTCGGGTTCTCGTCAATACTCTCACGGTAGGCGCCCTGCTTCGGGAACGGAACCCAAATCTCCTTGGTTGCCGAACTGAAGTTCAGGACCACCATTGCGATCTGCTCCGACTGGTCCGCCGTCGCCGGGGCGCGCCGATGGTACGCGACAATGCCGTCGCCGGGCCGGGACTGCTGGTTGTAGTAAAACGATGAGCGACTACGGAGCGCGCGGTTGTTGCGGCGGAGACGACCGAGGATCCGATGCAAGCGGATCAGGGCCTGCCCTTGCTCGTCATAGAAGTAACGCCATTCCATCGTCCGGCGAAAATGGATGCGCAAATCTCCCGAGGGCGGCAGCACATAGTTATCACCGAACTCCTGCCCCTCCCACAGCATCGGTACCCCCTGGCACGTGTAGAGCGCGATCGCGTACGGCTGCAACCGATATGATTGGCTGCGATCCGCGTACGCCGCCTGGGCGCTATTATCGTCGTCGCGTGAATGGTCGATGTAGCGGATCAGGAAACTGTGATCGTGTGAGTTGATGTACTGGAACGGCGCCACCGGCACGTCCTGGCCGTTCATGCTTTGCGTGTTCGGGTAGCCGCGAAACAACGGATCGAGGATGTGGCACAGGTCGTCGTCCACGGCTTGCAAGCGCAGCGTGTCCTCGGCCTTGTTGAGCAGGTCATTCTGCCAGGTCGCATTGGTGTAAGTTTGTCGGAGAATACCCTGGGGGTCGTTGAGATCCTCGGCCACCTGGAGCAGCCCACTGTAGCCGGCCGCCGTTTGAAAGCGCGGCATCGTCAACGAATCCTGATAGGTATTGAAGACGAGGGTGCCATATTTTTTGGTCGGGTCGCCATCATAAAAGCCCGGCACGTAGTCGTAACGGAAGCCGTCCACGTGAAAGCTGTCGAGCCAGTAGTGATTGACCGCCTGAAAATAGTCGAGGCTAAACGGACTGGTGAAATCGACCTCGGGGCCGAACGGCCCATCCTTCCCATTCTTCTGGGGTAATATCATGGGACTGGGCAGGCCCAGCGTGCGGTAAACCTTGCAGTAGGCGAAGTCCGTATCGACGTGCTGGTAAACGGAGTCGAGGATGACGGCCATGTTCTGCGCATGGCACAGATCGATCAGGCGGCGCAGACCGTCGCCGTGGCCGAAGCGATCGCGCGGCGCAAAAAAATGCAACGGACCGTAACCCCAGTCGAAGTCCATCTTCAAACTCGTGACCGGCATCAACTCCAGACAGTTGACGCCGAGCCCCGCCAGGTAGTTTAGCCGGTCACCCACACCGTCGAACGTGTCGTTGAACTGCTCGACCTGCAGTTCGTAAACGATGAGAGCGTCCAGGGCGGGCGTCTTGTAGGCGGCGTCGGTCCACTGCGGCGTTGGCGGCGCCTCAGTATCGAAGAGCGCCAGGCTGGCTTCACCGGCCTCGCGGGCGAACGGATCGGTGAACCATTGTACCTTCACCTGGCCGCTTTGGAGCAGTTGAAAGCGGTAGAGATAGCGGCCGGGTTGGCCAAAGCTGCCCGGGCCAGCCGCACCGGCCGTCAGATCGATCACCACGCTCCAGAGGTCGTAATCGCCCGGCCGGCTCCAGGTCATGGGAAAATCGCGGGCCGGCACGTCGGGATCGAATTGATCGTCCTCGTGAATGACACGCGCGACCACCTGGACGTTGTCGGCCGCCGTGATTCCCGGCAGGTAAACCCCCAGCTGCACCAGCCGATGACCGGCAGCGCTGACGGAGGGATGGGCGCCTACCTGGTTCATGTCGATCATGGAAATCTCGGCCTTTCCCCTTGCGGAATGTGGCAAAACTGGCTTACCATTCGATGGCAGCTATACTACCCGGCGAACGTCCGCTCGACGAGCCACAGGGGCGATCCTTGATTTCTCACGCCAACTGGCTGAAACAACCCATCAGGGTGCCGGGTATTTTGGAATGGTCTCCGTTCGATTACGATGCGGGAAACTCGACACAACAGGGAAGGAGGATGCCGCCATGCGTTCTCGTCTTGGGTGCTTCGTAAGCCTGGCAGTGCTACTGGCCTGCCCGCTCGCCGCCGGGGCACAGCCGCCGGCCAAAAACGCCAGCGCGCGCGACGCGCAGGTTCTGGCCGAAAAGATTGACTGGTATCTCGCCGGTCACTGGGCCGGCGCCCGCGTCCAGCCGGCGGCGCCGGCCAGCGACGCCGAATTCCTGCGCCGCCTCTATCTCGACCTGGCCGGTCGCATCCCGACCATCGCCGAGGCACGGGCCTTCCTCGCCGACCAACGCCCCGACCGCCGTGCTCGCCTCGTCGAGCGACTGCTGGCCAGCCCGCGCTACGTCACGCACTTCACCAACGTCTGGCGCGCGTTGCTCATCCCCGAGGCCAACAACAATTTCATCGTCCGTCTGCAACAAGAAAGCTTCGAGTCGTGGCTGAAGCAGCGCGTGGCCACCAACGTCGGCTACGACCAGCTGGCCCGCGACCTGATCGAGGCACCGATCCAGGCCAGTGGCCTCGGGCCCGCGGCGTTCACCGGCGGCGGCGGCCCCAGCCCGTTGGCGTTCTACTCCGCCAAGGAATTCCAGCCCGAAAACCTGGCGGCCGGCACCGCCCGCATCTTCCTCGGCGTCAGTGTCGAGTGCGCCCAGTGCCACAACCACCCCTTCGCCAAGTGGAGGCGCGATCAGTTCTGGAGCTTCGCCGCCTTCTACTCCGGCGTGCAGTCGCAGCGCGTCATGGACTTCCTGTTGCCCGGTAAGGACATCGCGGATCGCAAGGAGATCAAAATCCCCGGCACCGACAAGGTCGTCCAGGCCAAGTACCTCGACGAGAGTCAGCCGAACTGGAAGGCCAACCTCACCACGCGCAAGACGCTGGCCGAATGGGTGACCGCCCCCGCCAACCCCTACTTCAGCCGCACCGCTGTCAACCGCACCTGGGCCTACTTCTTCGGCACCGGCCTGGTTGAGCCCGTCGATGAGATGGTCGGTGCCAACACGGTCGCCAGCCATCCCGTGCTGCTCGACCTGCTCGCCCGTGAGTTTGCCGAGCACAAATTCGATGTGAAGTTCCTGATCCGGGCCATCACTGCGACGCGCGCCTATCAACTCACCAGCGCCGGCAAGGACAAGAAGCTGGACGACCCGACGCTGGTGGCGCGGATGCCCCTGCGCGGCCTGACGCCGGAGCAGTTCTTCGACAGCCTGGTGACGGCCACCGGGTTCCGCGACAGCGGCAGCAGCGGCAACGACCTGCTCAGCGCCATCACCGGCGGCGCCAAGTCCGCGCGCAGCCAGTTCCTGAGCAAGTTCGGCAACCAGACCGAGCGCCCCACCAAGGCACAGATGTCCATCCTGCAAGCGTTGTCGCTGATGAACGGCAAGGTCATCAGCGACGCCACCTCGTTGGAGAACAGCGAGACGTTGACGGCCCTGCTCGACGCCCCGTTCCTGAGCACCAGCCAGCGCGTCGAGGCCCTTTACCTGGCAGTGCTGGCGCGTCAGCCGAATTCCAGGGAACTGGAACGGTCGGTGCGCTTCGTCGAGGAGACGGCCCAGGCCACGAAGGGCGACGCGGCCCGCCGTGCCGCCTATAACAACGCTGTCGCCGATGTCTTTTGGGCGCTGCTCAATACCTCCGAATTTAGCCTGAACCATTAATCCTCAGCAGGAGACTCAACGCATGTCATCTAACAGTTCGAATCGCGCGGCACTCACGCGCCGCGATTGGCTCCAGCTGTCGGCGGCGGGCGTGGTCGGTTATTCGCTGTCCGGTTGGCTGCCGCGCCTTGCGGCCCAGGCGGGCAACAACCCGCGGCGGCACCGCTCGTGCATCCTGTTGTGGATGAACGGCGGCCCGAGCCAGATGGACACCTTCGATTTGAAGCCCGGCACCGACAACGGCGGCCCCGTCCGCGAGATTCCGACCAGCGTGCCCGGCATCCGCATCAGCGAACACCTGCCGCGCGTGGCTCGCCAAATGAACGACCTCGCCATCATCCGCTCCATGAGCAGCCGCGAGGCCGACCACGGCCGGGCCACTTACCAGATGCGCACCGGCTACCTGCCGGGCGGCCCGGTCCAGTATCCGACGCTCGGGTCGCTGTTCTCCAAGGAACTGGAGCGGCCCGGCGCCGAACTGCCGAACTTCGTCAGCATCGCACCGTACCCGTTCTTCAGCCCGGCGGCCTACGCTCCTGGCTTCCTTGGTCCGCAGTACGCCCCGCTCGTGCTCGCCGGCGACCGGCAGGCGCTGCTGCCGATTCCCAACCAGCAGTCCAACTATCAGGCGGACCTGCAGGTGCAGGACCTCGAATTGCCCGACGAGGTCAGTGCCGGCCGCGCCGCGCCCGGTTGCAACTGCTCGACGAGATGGAAGGCGACTTCCTTGAAGAGCACGGCGGGCTGCCGGCACTGGGCCATCGCACCGCCTACCAGCACGCGGTCACGCTGATGCGTTCCACGGCGCGGCGTGCCTTCAACCTGGACGAGGAGCCGGCGCGGCTGCGCGACCGCTACGGCCGCAACCTGTTCGGCCAGGGCTGTCTGCTGGCGCGGCGGTTGATCGAGCGCGGCGTGCCGTTCGTCGAGGTGTCGCTGGCGACGGTGGGCAACCTGGCCCTGGGCTGGGACACCCACATCAATAACTTCGCCGCCGTCCGCCAGATGAGTGCGGTGCTCGATCCGGCCTGGGCCACGCTGATGGACGATCTGCGGGGGCGCGGCCTGCTCGACAGCACGCTGATCGTGTGGATGGGCGAATTCGGCCGCACGCCGCGCATCAACCCGCAGCAGGGCCGCGATCACTGGGCCAACGCCTGGACGACCGTGCTGGGCGGCGGCGGCATTCGTGGCGGCCAGGCCATCGGCCGCACCAGCGCCGACGGCACCACGGTCGAGGCCGAGCGGCCCACCTCCGTGCCGGACTTCATCGCCACCATTGCCACCGCCCTCGGCCTCGATCTGACCGCCCAGAACATCTCCAACGTCGCTCGCCCCATCCGTCTCGTCGATGCCAGCGGCCGGCCGATCCGGGAGGTGCTCCGATGAACCAATTCTTCCTGTCGTGCAGGCTGCCGGCCTGCCTGGCGATTCTGGCGGCGGCCTTCGTCGTGACGCCTGGGTTGCTGGCTCAGGCGCCGGCGGTCCAGCAGCCTCCCAGGGCGCAACCGGCCGGCGAAGTGCAGGACTTCGTCTTTCTCGCCGAGGCCCGGCCGATCCTCGTCCGGCTCCGCGTTCAGGTGGACGGTGCGCCCGTCCAGGCCGGTTACGCTGCATTCCTGAAGCACCTGTTCGCCTACCTCGACGTGGACGGCAACGGTGTGCTGAACAAGGCGGAAGCCGAACGTATTCCGCCGCTGGATCAGATTCTCAGCGGTATGCCCGTGTCGGGCATCGCCGCGTTCGGCGGTGGCGGTGGACCGGCGGGACCGACCTTCGCCGACATCGACACCAACAAGGACGGCAAGGTGAACCTGGCGGAGTTGACGGCGTACTACCGCGGCAAAGGCTTCACGCCGTTCCAGACGGAGTTTGATGCGAAACAGGGGAACCAGTTCGCCATGCTGGGCGGCGGCGGCCCGAGCCGGCCGACGCCGGCCGCCATCGGCGAGGCGGTGTTTAACTTGCTCGACACCGACAAGGACGGCAAGCTGACGGCGGCCGAACTGGCCGTCGCGGCGGACGTGCTGCTCCGCAAGGACGAGAACGAAGACGACCTGGTCACGCCGCGAGAACTGGTGCCGAACAAGGGGGGCCAGAAGGCCAAGGGCGGCGGCGGTATGATGGCCTTTGGCCTCGGCCAGGCCAAGACGCCCGAGAACCCCTACGTGGTGCTGGTCGATGCGAAGCGGCACGCCCCGAACCTGGTGAGTCATTTTCAGAAGCGGTACGGCGCGGGCATTGCCCCGGACCAGTTGAAGCTCAGCCGCAAGACGCTGGGTCTCGATGACAAGGCGTTTGCCGCGCTCGACGCCAACGGCGACGGCGTCGTGGACGCGAAGGAACTGGCGGGCTTTGTGAAGCGGACGCCGGACGTGGAACTGGTGTTGCGCCTGGGCACACTGGAGCTGAACGAGCAGCGCGTGCAAATGCTGGCCGGCACCGGCGTCAGCTTCAAGGCACGGGACCACTTGGCCCTGTTCGACCTGGGCGCGACGCGGCTGGAGCTGCGCGGCTACGAGCACGAACGCACGGATCGCCTCGGCGGCATTGTGCGGACGCAGTTCCTGGCACAGTTCCAGCAGGCGGCCAAGGGTGGCAAGGGCGACCTGAACGCGAAACAAGCCGAGGCCAGCCCGCTCTTCCGCAGCGTGTTCAAGGCGATGGACCGCGATGGCGACGGCAAGGTTACCGAGCAGGAGTTCGTCGCTTACCTCGACAAGTTGGAGGACCTCAAGCGGCGTGCCCGTGCCGCCTGCGTGACGCTGGTGGTGGAGGACCAGAGCCGCGGCCTGTTCGACTTGCTGGACACCAACCGCGACGGCCACCTGAGTCTCCGTGAGTTGCGCGGCGCCGACCGCTTACTGCTGGAGCTGGGCTGCGTCCGCAAGGGCTTTTTGACGAAGGCCGACCTGCCGCGGAGTTACTTGTTGAAACTGCGTCGTGGTTCGGCCAAACAGGGCGGGTTCGATCTCAGCGAGGTGTTCGAGCAGCTTTACCAGGGTTCGTACGAGGAATCCGGCGGTGACTACGCCACCGCCGGCCCGATGTGGTTCCGCAAGATGGACCGCAACCGCGACGGCGACGTGTCGCGCAAGGAGTTCCTCGGCACCGACGATCAGTTCCGTGAGATCGACGCGGACGGCGACGGCCTCATCAGCGCCGCGGAGGCGGAGCGCTACGACGCGCTGTGCCGCAAGAAGCAGTGAGGCGCGGCGGTCGAAGTCCAGATCGTCAGAAAAAAGTAGCTGAATTTGTGCTGGGTTCCGGCTGGCGTCACTGCGGGCCGGAACCCAGCATTTTTGCGCGAGGCCGCGGGTTGCGCGCATCGATCTGACACACCACGGGCGATGGGATCGACGCGCGGTCCCGTGGCACGTACAATCGGTAATGTTCCTCGTTTCTGGAGGCGGGCCGATGGCGGGTAGACAATTCACTCTGCACTCGATACGCACGAGCAAGCAGGGTCAGCAAATCAACGTCGGTAAAGATCACGAAGAATACCGGGCGATCGTGAACTCGCTCACGATGCACCCAGAAGACATGAAGGCGCTGAGCATCGCGTCGGGTGGGATGGTCCGGCTGCGATCCAGGGAGGGCGAGGCCGTTTTCGTGTGCCAGCCGGGGAATGTGCCCGAGGGGATGATCTTCGTGCCGTACGGCCCTCCGACCTGCCGTCTGTACGGCGGCGAAACGGACGGGACGGGGATGCCCACCACGAAGGGCTGGGAAGTGGAGGTCGAGCCGATCACGACCGAGTAGCTCAATTGGAGCAGGAGAGCAGCGATGGAAGTCAAGCAAGGGGACGGCGAAAGCGCCCCGCATTTCGTCGATGACACCGGGTTGGGCCAGGTCCAGGCCTGGGAAGAAATCGACACCGGGCGGTTCATGCCGCGCCGCATCCGGGGCAGTTACCAGGGGCGGGCGCTCGGCTGAGCGTTCGTCATTCCGTCCGGTTCGGACGGCCAGATAAGCCGATAAAGGGAGCGACATGGAACTGAACATTGTGAAGAACGCGACCTGCACGTTCTGCGGTTGCGTTTGTGACGATATCGAACTGCACACCGACGACGTTCGCATCACCCACACCAAAAACGCCTGCGTCCTTGGAGTGAGTTGGTTCAAAAACCACACCGCGGAACGGCTGTACCCCGACGCGCTGATCGACGGCCAGCCGGCCTCCGTCGATGCTGCCGTCGAGGCGGCGGCCCGTCACCTCTACGATGCCCATTTGCCTCTGGTGTACGGCCTGAGCAACATCACCTGCGAGGCGCAACGCGAGTCGGTGGCCCTCGCCGAATTGATCGGCGGCGTGATCGACAGTCATACCTCGCTCTGACACGGTCCAACCGAGATCGCCGCCCAGTTGGGTGGCAAGGTGACCTGTACGCTGGGTGAAGTCAAGAATCGTGCCGACCTGATCGTCTACTGGGGGGGCAACCCCGCGGAGTGCCATCCGCGCCATTTTACCAAGTACACTCTGACGCAGAAGGGCCGATTCGTACCCAACGGCCGCAAGGACCGCACGATGGTCCTCGTGGACATCCGCGAGACCGCCAGCGCCAAGGCCGCCGACCTCTTTCTGCAAGTGCGGCCGGCCAGGGATTTCGAGGTCATCACCGCCCTGCGCGCGCTCATCAAGGGCCAGCCGGTTGATACGAAACTCGTCGCGGAAACCGGGTTGACCGTCAAGCAACTCCAGGAATTTGCCGACCGCATGAAGTCGTGCAAATTCGGAGTGCTTTTCTTCGGCATGGGCCTGTCGATGACGCGCGGCAAGCACATGAACTCGGCCGCCCTGCTGACGCTGGCGGCCGAGCTGAATGCCTTCACCAAGTTCGTGGCCATGCCAATGCGCGGCCACGGCAACGTCACCGGCGGCGACGTAGTCATGCGCTGGACGACGGGCTACCCGTTCGGGGTCAACCTGGCACGCGGTTACCCGCGCTTCAACCCGGGCGAGTATTCGACCATTGACCTGCTGATCCGCGGCGACACCGATGCCGCGCTCATCCTGGGAGCCGATCCCGGGGCGACCATGCCGCAGCCGGCCATCGACCACCTGGCGCGCATCCCGACAATCGTGCTGGACCCGAAGGTGACGCACACGAGCCGGCTGGCGCGGGTCCACATCACGACGGCAGTCACGGGAATCAGCGCCCCGGCACCGCTTACCGGATGGACGAGATCCCGCTGCCGCTGCGGCCGGCGCTCAAGTCGCCGTATCCGACGGATGAAGAGGTACTCCGCCGCATTTACCGGGCGGTTGCCGCGAAGCCGCCGCTGCCCGTGCCGGTGAGGCTGCCGTTGGCGGCGGTGTAGTCCCTGGCTTTCGGACAAAAGACGGGTACGATAGCGTTGCCCTGGCGCGGTTCGCAGTGGCGGGGATCACAAACGGCAGGCCGGCGCTGCCAGGCGCCGCATCTCGACGTATGAAAAAGTTGGCGTTCTTGGCGTTCTTGGCGTCCTTGCTGTGGCAACCGCCGCCGATGGCTGTCGCGCCGTGCCACCCATACGGAGCCAGGGTGCCAACTCTCGACGTATGAAAAAGTTGGCCCCCTTGGCAGTCTTGGCCCCCTTGCTGCGACAGCGCAGGCCCCTGCTGGTCAAGCTGTGCCCGCCGTCCCACCGCGTGCGCGATCCGCGTGCGACCGCTCTAAAATGAGACCAAACCCGTGTTGCGAATCACTGGCGGAAAAGTCTACGACCCAGCCAACAACGTCAACGGCGTCATTCAGGACGTTTGCATCAACGACGGCCGCATCGTCGCCGACGTTCAAGGCGGTCGCACCATCGACGCGACGGGCATGGTGGTGTTTCCCGGCGGCGTCGATGTGCATACGCATGTCGCGGGGGCCGCGCTCAACTTTGCCCGCGCGATGATCCCGGAGGACCACCGCCGGCACCAGGAATTCGTGCGCACGCTCGTGACGCGCGGCGGCATCGGCGGGTCCACGCCCACGACCTTCATTACCGGCTATCTTTACGCCGGCCTCGGTTATACGACCGTGAATGAAGCGGCCGTTCCCATGCTGTCGGCCCGGCACACGCACGAAGAACTGCGCGACACGCCCATCGTCGATAAGACCTGCTGCGTGCTCATGGCGAACAACGAGCTGCTGCTCGATCAGATCGAGGCCGGCGAGCTCGAACGCGCCCGGCACATCGTCGCCTGGAACATCTGGGCGGCCAAGTCGTACGGCGTCAAGGCGGTCAACCCCGGCGGGGTAACGGCCTGGAAGTGGGGCAAGGACGCCAAGAGCCTGCATGATCCGATCGCCGGCTTCGAGTCGGTGACGCCGGGGAAGATCATCTCGGCACTCGCCAGGATCGTGGACGAACTCGGTTTGCCCCATCCGCTGCACCTGCACTGTAACAACCTGGGCGCGCCGGGCAACTACAGCACCACGCTGGAGACGATGAAACTCCTGGAAGGCAACCGGGCGCACATCGCCCACATGCAGTACCACGCCTACGGCGGCGACGACTGGCCCACGATGCGCTCGGAATCGGTCAAACTCGCCGAGTACTTCAACGCCCATCCGAACCTGACGACCGACGCCGGCGCGGTGCTGTTTGGCACCACGGTGACGATCACGGCTGACGGTCCCTGGCAGCACCTTCTCTACAAACTGACCGGCCGCAAGTGGGGCAACCTCGATGTCGAGAACGAGACCGGCTGCGGCATTGTCCCCTACACGTACAAGGAAAAAAACCTCGTCAATGCCGTGCAGTGGGCCGTCGGACTGGAACTGCTACTGCTCATCGACGACCCCTGGCGGATTTATCTGACCACCGATCACCCCAACGGCGCGGCGTTCTGGCGCTATCCGGAAATCATTCGACTGCTGATGGACGCGGACTTTCGCAAGGAGCAGTTGAAAAAACTGCCGTCCAGGGCGCTTCAGCGCATCTTCCTTCCGGAACTGAACCGGCAATACACGCTCTATGAGATTGCCATCATCACCTCGGCGGGGCCGGCGCGATGCTCGGCTTGTCGAAGAAAGGAAACCTGGGCATCGGCGCCGATGCGGACGTGGCCATCTACAACGAGAGCAAGGATATTGTCCAGATGTTCTCCTACCCGCGCTACGTCATCAAGGCGGGCGAGGTGGTCATTGAGGAAGGCGAAATCCGCAGGACCGTTGAGGGCAAGGGGCTCATCGTTCGGCCTACTTACGACGAGAAGATCGAGGACTACATCCGCCCGAAGTTTCAGCAATATTACACGATGTCGTTCGACAATTATCCCGTGGAGTTGGAGCGCGTCGAACACCCAGACATTCATCCCTGCAAGCAACCGACCCAATGACCAGGACGATCTTCACTCTCAAGGAACGCCCGAGCATTCCGCTGGAGACCGAGGTTTTCTCGCCGGACGTGATCGCGCCGCTGGGACACGACGAGGTGTGCGCCCTGCCCGTGTTCCTGGGCAAGCGCCAGTACCGCATGGATGATTTCTTCGCGGTCGAGGGGGCGGGCAGCGACGAGCTGGAGTTACACGGGGACGCCGGTCGGGTGAAATGGATCGGTCGCGGGATGACGCACGGCAAGATCACCATCCTTGGCGACGCCGGGATGCACCTCGGGGCCTATCTGAAGGGCGGCACCATCGAGGTGACAGGCAGCGCCTCGGACTGGGTCGGTGCCGAAATGACCGGCGGCTGCATCCGCATCGCCGGGAACGCGGGCGGACAAATCGGGTCGGCGTACCGTGGCAGCCTCGCCGGGATGAAGGGCGGGACCATCCTCGTCGGCGGTTCGGCCGGCATGGAGATCGGCATGCGCATGCGCCGGGGAGTGATCGCCGTCCGGGGCCCGGTACGCGACTTCGCCGGTTTGCAGATGAAGGGCGGCACCATCGTCCTGATGAGTGGGGCCGAGATTCGCACCGGCGCGTGGATGGTGCGCGGAACGATTGTGTCTCTGAAGCCGCTTCGTCTCTTGCCCACCTTCGCCTACGCCTGTGAGTACAACCCCACGTTCTTGCGCGTGTACGCGAAGAGTCTCCAGGCAATGGGCTTCTCCATTCCCCATGAAGATCAGGCCGGCGCCTATCAGCGCTACACGGGTGATACGTCCGTCCCTGGCAAGGGAGAGATCCTCGTCTGGCGACCCCACGTCTCATGACCTCACCACGTCCATGCCAAAGCATCGTCGCTGGCACTGCTGGCCCTCACTCCAGCGTCAGGTACGTGAACACATTGCCGAGGATCTTCCGGGCCGACTCCGGCTTGTAGGCCAGGGCGCGGTAGTTGGCGATGCCCGCCCCCGCGGCCACGATGTCGTATTCGGAGAAGAGGACCGCTGGCCGACCCTTCACCAAAGCGATCAGGATCTTCTGTTTGACCGACTTCTCGCCTTTGGCGCGAAGCGCCTGGCGGGCCGCCAGCGTGTAGCCGACGCCGACGTTCAAATCCTGGCCGTTCTCGAATCGGCCCTCCGCGAGGACCGGTTCCTTCGCCAGGGGCTGCAACGGACCGAAGAGACCCTCCAGCTGCTTGCGCCGACCGGGCGAACGCCAGCGAGCCGGCGTGGGCATCGACCAGCACGGTACCGCCGCCCTGCACGAACTCCTTGAGGGCTGCCAGTTCCGCCTTGGTCAGCGCCAGGGCACTCCGCCCGGTCAGGTGCAACAGGTTCACGTCCTTCAGCACGTCCTTGCCGAGGACGACAGGCTCAGCCTGCTTGAACGTCCGGCCCGTCAGATGCTTGCCGAGGGGGCCGAGCTTGTCCCAGGCCCGGCCGGCCGCCTCCCAGTCGCGCGTGCCGCCGTGGCGCACCCGGGCGAACGTGAGCGTCCCGGGCTTCGCCTTGGCCGCGGCCCTGTCCGGCAGGATCGTCGCAAACTTGCCCTCCAGTTCGCCGAGGTCCGTCGCGTAGAACAGCAGGTTCATCGCGAATGGGAAGGCGTCGCTTTCCTCGCGGTTGCCCTGCCAGTCGCCCGACAGGTACGCATCGGACAGCAGGAAGAACGTCCGCGAGCCGTTGCTGGCGCCGCGCAGTTTCGGCCGCTTCTTCCACTCGTGCTTGACGACCGTGAAGATCGGGTGATTGGCCGCGAGTGGTTCGAGCTTGACGTTCGGGTAGTCCCTCGGCGGGTACATGTCCTGGAGCAGTCGTGCCATCGACTCGGCGAACGGTTTGCTATGGTCGCTCGGCTCGGCCAGGATGGTGCCGCCGCGTTCGATGTACTCGCGCAACTTCAGTGCCTCGGCCGCGGTGTACTCCCACTTCTCCGAGCCGGAGATGAACAGGATCGGCGCCTCGAATTCCGCAGCCGGGCTGTTGATCGAGACGGTCTGCCAGTTGATCGGTCGTTCGTAGGCGGTCCACAGGGCCTTGCTCAGGTTGGCCAGGTCGCGCGGATTGAGGTTCCAGTCGGAGCCCTTGCCGTATTGCAGCTTGTTCACCGCCACCGGGGCGCCGCCGTAGACGAGGAACAGGGTACAGAAGCAGGTGCCACCCACGGGGCCGCCCCACTGGCCGAGCGGGATGGAGCCGTCGCGCTGCTGGGCCTGCAAGGCCGCCAGCGCGCCCTCGGCGAACCAGTCCGTGCCGCCAATGAGGCGCAGGCCGCTGGCCACGCCGGTTCGCTCGATGCCGTACAGGTAGTAGCCGTCGTTCTTGCCGCCCTTGTGCTTGCCAAGCCAGTCCATGCCGCGCTCCAGCGACTTGAGGACCGCCGCCGCGTCCCCCTCGGTGAAGGTGCGCGGGTTGGCCCGGCTATACGGCTTCTTGCCGTGGTGCATGTCGAAGACGAGGAACAGACTGGCCAGCCCGGCCGTCGCCATGGCTGGAGTCGAGGGGCCGGTGATGTAGCTCCAGCCACCGTCTTGCCCCTGCGTGTCGCGGAAGTGCTTCGAGAGCCCGGTCCAGAACTTGTCGCCCGGATCGTGACCGGCCCGCGTCGCCGCCCAGACGCCGAGGACGCCGTACTGCGTGCAGGAATTGTCCCAGTCGCGCGACTCCATGGTGTAGCGCCAGCCCTGCCGGTCGCCCTTGGCGGCCATGAGCCACTGGAAGTCTTCCTTCAACAGGGCCTTCAGTTTGGCGTCGTCGGGGAGTTTGCGGAGGGCGTATTCCCAGACGTTGGCGCGGACGCCGCGGAGGTAGGTGTTGTTCGGCTTCTGCTTGCCGAGCCAGTCGAGCATCTTCTTCAGGCCATCGTCGGCGGCCGGATCGGCCCCGGCGGCGAGCAAGGTCAGGGCGGTCAGGCTGGTCGAGCCCTCGTCGCCGTTGACGCTGCCGTCGGCCCGCTGCTGGGTGCGCAGGTAGTAGACGGCGTCGTCGATGGCGGTGCGAATCTTGGCCGCGGTGATCGGCGGCGTGAACGGCTCGTGGATGGCCCCGCCGCGGGGGGCACCCTTCTGGATGAATCGGGCCGCCGGTTCCTGGGCGCTGACGCTACCACAGACGGTGAGCGCGACCAGGGAGAGCGTGAGTATACGTGTCATGGGATCGTCACCACTCTTTCTTCGATAGCAGTCCGAGCCGCGCACGCAGCGCAGCGGAGTAAGTCACCAACGTCTCCCACGGAGATACCAGCGGGCGGCCGCTTACTCCGCGAATACGCTCCGTGCGCGGCTCGGAGGTGCTCCTTGCTTCCGAATGCGCCTGGCGCTCCGAATCACTTCGCCGCGGCCGACAGCTGCCAGCGCTCGTCGAAGAAACCGGCCGTCACGACGCCACCCGGGTAGCGCGAACTGACCGGCACGCTCACGTCGATGACCGCCCAGTCCGGCAACCGTGGACACTGGCGGGCGTTGTTGAGGTAGTCGTACTCGCGGAAGGTGAAGCCGCTGTTGAGCACGACGTACTTCTTCGGGTTGCGCGGGTTCGGGTAGATCAGCACCGGTACGTGGTTCCCGCCCGCGAACGTTTTGGGGCCGACCGCGACCCCGTTGATGTCCCACTTGATTGGCAGTTCGTCGGCGATGCGGTCCAGCACCTTGTTGCTCGCCGGATCGCCCCACAGCACCAAGTTGCTCGACGCGATGTCCTCGCGCGTGACGGCCGTGTCGTCCTTGACCAGCACTTCACCGCGGAACTGCCGCCGCCAGTGGTCGATGGCGTGGGCCATCTCGGCGGCGGCCCATTTGGCCGTCCTGTCGTTGAGCGGCTTGCCGGTCGGCCGCACCATGATGAAGCGGTCGAGGAAGGCGTCGTCGATTGGGCCTTGCAGGCCGTGCCGCTTGGCGAGCGTGCCATCATCGACCTTCGGGACCACCCGCCAGTTACCGTCCACCTTGCGGAGGTGGACGGTCCACGAACGATCCTTTTGCACGGGCGGCAGCTTGACCACCTTGCCGTTGATGAGGGCGCCGGTGTCGTCCTTCAGCGGACAGGTGCCCGGCGGCATGTCCAGCGTCAGGGCGGTCACGTTGAAGGTGTCGATTGTCACCGGGGCCGCCCGACCCGTGGCGGCGGTTTTGGTCTCGGGCGCCAGCACGACACTCACGCGGGCGCCGACCCAGTGGTGCTCCAGGCCGTCCAGCCGCAGGTAATGACTGCGGTTGTAGCGCAACGTGAAGGTGGTGAAGCGGAGCTTCCGCGGCGCTGGGTCGCGGCCCTTCGCGGCGAGGGCGTCAATCTGTTTGTTGATCTCGGCCCTGGCCTCGGGATGATACTTGTGTCCCGTCTTGGGGCCGATGATGTGCGTGAGTTCCATGCCCTCCTTCTTCAGCGCGCGGGCCATCACGTCCGCGGCCTGCTTCTGGCTGTCGATCTCGCCGCTGTACGCGACCGTCGGGCAGTTGTAGAGGTTGAGCGCATAGTCCGTGGCGTTGTACAGGGACCACAGTTTCTGCTCGTACCACGTCGGCGCCAGCTTCTCCTTCTGGAAAACTTTCAGGAACTCCGGCGTTTCCGAGAAGCCGGCGCCCGGCGCCGCCGCGGCCCACATGCCGGGGTGGTGCGTCGCGAACTGCCAGCAGGCGGCGCCGCCCATCGAGAAGCCGCGGATCACCAGGCGGTTCTCGTCGATGGGGTAATGCTTGCGCACGCTCTCGTACGCCTCGAACAGATCGACCTCGCCAGCGAAGCGGTTGGCGTTGCAGTAGCGCCCATACAGATGCAGCACGATTGTGTTTGGCGGCGTGAATTCGCCTGCGTTTTTGAGGCGCTGGTTGACGAAGCTCAACTCCGTCAACTTTTCGCCGCGGCCGTGGCACCAGAAATCGAGGCGAAACTTGTGCGGCGTGTCCGGCCTGTACGACGGCGGCACCACGAGTCCATAGGGCTGCACGCTGCCGTCGATCTTCGAGACGTAGCCGCGCGGCACCAGGCCGGTCGCGGTGGTCCACGCCGGCTTGCCCGCCCGCAGTTGTTTCGCCCGCTCGAAGCCGCGCTGCAACAGCGTCCGGGCGATGGCCACTTCTTTCTTGTCGTAAAACTCGTCGTACTTCAGCGCATAGTGAACGGCGTTGTAGAAAATCTGCACATCCGGCAACAGATCCACGTTGGGCCTGCCGTTCAGGGCCTTGCGCAGGTCTGCGACCTCGGCGGCGAGGCGGGCGGTGTCGCGCTCCAGGTCGGCGCGGTCGGTGTCGGCGATCTTGACGCCTGGCGGCGGGACACGGCGAACCTTGTCGGGCAGGTTGTCCTGCGGGCCGTCCGCGCTGGCGGGCAGCGTCAGGCACAGCAACAGCAAGGGTAGACAGTAGCGCATACTCAACCTCGGTGCGGGCGATGGTGCGGGACTCGGGGGCGTGCTGGGCATTGTGCCAGGGCGAATCGGGGGAAGCAAGTTTTTGCCTCCGGCCCGGGCATGACGTATTTTTCTTCAGCGGACTCGACAATCACAATGCGCCACCCGGCGCAGGTCTCCCAGTATTGAACGGTAACGCTGCATGTCGCCGAACAGCCTCCGAAGGAACCGTCGCCTGCACTCCCGGCGGCCACCCCGTCGCAGCGTCCGGGTCATCTGTCGCAAGGGCGGTCTGGACCTGGGCACGAACCTGGCGGCCGCCGTCGTGGACATCTCGGAGGCGGGCGCCTGCGTGCTCCTGTCGGCCGAACTACCGCCCCGCCAGGAGGTGCTGGTGACCCTGGAGGGGATCGACCACCGCCGGCCGTTCCGCCTGCTGGCGCATGTCGTCTGGTGCCAACCCCACAGCGGGCAGTGGGCGACCGGCCTGCAGTTCCAGCGGCGGCTGCCCTTCCGCGAATTCCTCAAACTTTGTCAGGGCGCCTGTTCGCTACGCTGACCGGGCGTGACCTACGCCTGTTGCCGGACATAGGGTTTTGCCCGCGGTTCGGCAACCGGGGCGCCTCTTTCGTGGGGCAGGCTTTCCAGCCTACCAGGGGACCGGCAGGGTGGAAAGCCTGCCTCACGAAAGAAAATTCGCACTTCCTTGTCGCAGCGCCTTGGCCGGGCCGGTACAATCCGAATAAGGATGGCCCCCCCGCCGTCTGTTTAGTGGAGTGAACGCTGCACCATGGTTGTCGCATTTGCCACCTCCCCTGCGCCGCCCAGCGACGAGCAGTTGCTGGCTCGCCACACCCAGGGCGACCGCGGAGCGCTCGAAGAGTTGTTCCGGCGCTACCGCCTGCTGGCGTACCGCGTGGCGCACCGCCTGCTCGGCAACGAGGCCGACGCCCTCGACGCTGTGCAGGAGGGTTTCGTCAAGGCGCTGCTGCACCTGACCGGCTTCGAGGGCCGCAGTTCGTTCAAGACGTGGCTGCTGCGCGTGGTCAGCAACGCCGCGCTCGACCTGGGCCGGCAGCGCGGTCGTCGCGAAACGCTCAGCCTGGACGTGTTCGGGCCAGGCGACCGCGAGCGCATCGATCCGCTGCTGCTGGACGACCCGGCCCGCGGCATGGATCGGGCGGACCTGCGGCACCTGCTCGACCGGGCGCTGGCCACCCTTCCGGAAGCGCAGCGGCGCACGTTCGTGCTGCACGCCGACGCCGAGTTGAGCTATCGCGAAGTGGCCGAGGTGCTGGGCATTTCCATTGGCACCGTCATGAGTCGGCTGTATTACGCTCGCCAGAAGTTGCGGGCGGTCCTGTCGCAGTGGATCAAGCTATGATATCGCCACATGAGGATCGGGGCCCGGACGCCCTGCACATCGCCGCCTTCCTGGACGGCGAATTCGACGATCAACCGCAGCTGGCGGACCTGGGGCGCCGGATTCGGGAATGGCTGCTGGACCACCCCGAAGCCGGGGCCGCCGCGCTGGCACAGCGCCGGCTGGCCCGGTTGATGGCCGCGACCGCCGCGCCGGAGCCGTCGGAGGCCGCCTGGGACTGTATCCTGGCCCGGCTGGAGCAGGCGCCGGCCCCGGCCAGCCCGGCCCGCGCAGTCACGCGGCGCTGGCGGCCGACCTCCGTGGCGGCGGTCCTGCTGTCCGCGGCCGCGGCCGTGTGGGTGGTACTGGCCCTGGGGCACCGGTCCCCGCCCGCCGTGGTCCGCCCTCAACCGGACGCGCCGGCGGTAGCGGTCAAGCAGGCGCCTGAGCCCAGACCCGCGGCCGCGCCGAAACCGCAGGAAGTGGAAGTGTTCCCGGTGGCGACGGCGGACGAAATCGAAATCCTGCGCATTGGCGGCGCGGACACGCGGACGGTGGCGGTGACGGGCATGCCGACGCTGGGACCGCTGGAACTGGCCCGACCGGGCGAGATCGTCCTGACGCGGGCCGAGTCGGAGGTGCGCGTGGACGGGTCCGGGCCGCCCGTGTTCTGGATGCGGCAAACGGAAGAAATTGAAGACCCCAACTGACCTGGGATAAGGGGCCGCAAGACGCGCAACGCGCGGGGGGATGTCTGTGGGTGCAGTTGTGCTGCTGCAGCAGTTCGTTGGTTTGGCCGCCGTGCTGGGGGCTCTGTGCCAGGGGCCTGCCCCGGCCGGCGCAGAAGAAGGTCAAGGTCACCGTCGTCGTCATTCTGGCCAACGACTACTGGGACGTGATCGATCCGCGGTTGAAGGCCATCGCCAAGGAGGTGCAGAAGACCGAGCCGACGCTGCGCGGCTTCACCCTGGTGTCCATCGATTCACAGTCGCTGGCCGTCAACGAGAAGGTCAACATTCCGCTGGTCGAGAACGCCACCATTCAGGTGGTTATCAACAAGCCGGCTGACAAGGACAACAAGGTCTGCCTGAGCATCACGCCGCCCTGGCAGAAGGAAATTGTCTACCGCAGCATCTGCGGCAAGTTCCTGCCGCTCATCACCCGCTACGACACCGAACCGACCATCCCACCGCCGGACGTGGTGCGCGCCCTCGCCCTCGTCCAGTCGCGCCAGAGCGGCGGTGTCCTGGCGGCCGGCAACCTGCTCCTGCACTCGCGCAGCCGCCAGCGCCTCATCCTGGCGATCCGCGTGCAGCCGTGCAATGGCCACTGAGCCGGCGGCCCGCGGCAGTTCCGCCCGGCCGAACTGGATCGCGCGGAGGTCGTCACCCAGGAAGGCCCCGGTCTTGCGGTAGTAAATGAACCGCCGCCCCTGGACCAGTTTGGCCGGCAGCCCGGGACGCTCGCGCCGGTAGAGCTTCACGGTGTTGCCGGGGTCGGCGACCAGTGTCACCCGGTCTTCCTTCTCGTCGTAATAGAGCGTGTCCGTGTTGCCAAAGAAGTCGTCCATCTTGAACGTCACGTTCTTCTTCGCCATCATTTCCTGGTTGTTCTTGCCCTTCTCGCCGGGGCGGGTCAGCACCTCCAGGTAGCCGCTGCGGATGTACATGCTACCCTTGGGCAACCGATCCGGTTCCAGCCCCCAGTCCATCGCCTCGAAGCGCTCCTCCTTCTTGACCGGCACGTGGAACACCCGGACATCGCCCCAGAATCTGGTCACCCGCGGATCGCTCTTGTTGTTGGAAAACATCAAATCCTCGAAGGTGACGTGGGTCAGCTTCCACTCCTCCTCGGCCTTCTTCGGCGGCGGTGCCGGCTTGCCGGCGGCGGACCTGGGGGCGGCGTCGGCATCATCGCCCTTGTTCAGCTTGATCTGGATCACCCGGCCCGGCCCGGGGACGCGAACGACCCCCTCCTTGTTGTCCGAATCGATCTGGTGGCCGAGGACGCGGCTCGTCTGGACCATCTCTTTCTGACCGTCAGGCCCTTCCTTGTCGTAGACCACGTCCACCACATAGGCGGAGCCGTTGGCCACCATCTTCTCGGCCTTGGCACCCTCGCCGCCCTTCTGGCCCTCCTTGAAGGCGATGAACTTGTCCAGCTTCACCTGCAGCGTCTTGCAGCGCAGCGACGAGTCGTCCTGGTTGGCGACGACGGCACCGGTGTAGTCGGCGTCCTGGCCGTTGAAGAGCATGTCGCGGGTCCAGTGGACCACCAGCCGGGCGCCCGGCCGGGCCGGCTTGCCGCCCTCGATGCTGGTGTTGCTCGGCAGCGACATCGCTCCGGGGCCCTGCACGTAGGCGGTGTTCTTGACCTGGTCGATCTCCACCTTCGGCCCTTCCAGGTACAAATCGTTCAACTGCAACTGCGCGGGGCCGTTCGTGTCGCCGAACACCTTCAACACGTCGCCGCCGACCTGGCGGTTCACAGTCAGGATTTCCCCCTTGATGTCCACGCCCTTTTCCTTCGCCGGCTTGCCTTCTTTATCCAGGACGACGCGGCCGTCCTTGTCCTGGATCACCTTGCCTTCCTGCCGCACACGCACGGTCCCCTCGGCGACCATCTCGCGCAGCTCGTTCTTTGGGCCGAGCCGGGTGACGTAGCTGGTGACATCGCGGGCCCAGAGGTGAATGGGCTTCTTCTCCTCGGGCTTGGCCTGTGCTGGGGGCCCGGTGTCCTTGGGGCTGGAGCCGGCGACGACGGGCGCACCCGGCACGGGCGGGACCGGCGCTCCGAACTGGGGCGCCGGGGCCACGGGCGGCGGCCCCAGGCCGTTGGCCACGTTCGCCGGCACCGGCAGTTCCGCCGGCAGCGGCACAATGCCGTCCTCGAACATGATGGTCAGGATGCGGCACCAGTGGATAATCAACTCCGGTGATTTGGCCCGGACCTCATCGACCGCCTCGACCTTCCACGGCCGCTGCCGCGGCGCCGTGGACGCGGTTTGTTTCTGGTCCGAGTCGTTGGCCGGGGTGCCCTTGTCGGCCGGCTCCAGCCACACCTTGAGCCGCTGACCGTGCAGTTCCTGGGCGTGCTCGTCGTCAATGAACGAGGCGTCCCGTGTCAGCGTCAGCAGGTCGTAAACCTGGTTGCCCTGCTTGTCCTTGGTGAAGACCAGCAGGTCCTTCCACAGGGCGTGGACCGGGTGCGTGTTTTTGAGGTTGTTGCGGTCGAACAGGTCCACCTGCCCGGGGCCGGTGGCCGTCATGTACTGGCCGTTGCCGTCCTTGTCGGCGCCGAGAAGAAACAGTTCCTTGGCGAAGATTTTGTGGGCGTCCTTGACGGCGACCACCTCCTTGCCGGTGAGCCGGACCCGGGGGCCGCGTGTCGGCGTCGGCGAGTCGTAGAACAGTTCGGTGCAGAAGGCGTGCAGGTTCTCCGAGTCGATGGACAGCGTGACCTGCTCGTCCAGGGGCCGCTCCGGCCGCCCCTGGGCGTAGGCGCTGTCGATCTCGCGGTCGCCGGCGCCCTTGTCGGGCGCGGCACCGGCTGTCGGAGCGGACGGTTTGCGGCGGAAATTGAGCCGCAGGAAATCGCAGTAGAGCTGATCGACGAGCTTGCCGGCCTCGTCGGCGGGCGCGAGCGGCTCGCGGACGACGTGGACCTGGTCGCAGAGCTTGGGGCCCTCGACACACTCGAAGGTGGCCACGTCGCGGACCAGATCGAAGATGAACTTGCCCGGCGACGTGATGTGGACGCGAACTTTTTCCTTTTTTTTTGGCGTGGGGCTGGCGGCGGGCTGCGGCTGGCCGGCGGCCGGGCCGGAGGGCGGCGGGTCGCAGGGCCGGGCCGGCTCGCGGGGGCTACCCAGCAGGCTGTTGTCGCTGTCCGGGTACAGGCACATCTGGACCCCCTCGTGCAGGATCACCTGATCGACGCCGCTGGCATCCCGGTTGCGCGGTTTGGCCGCGTCGGAGCTGCCCTTGTCGGCCTTTTTGGCCGGGCCGCTGTCCTGGGCCAGCAGCAGGTCCATGCCCGTGCCGATGACGGTGGTGGGGTGCGGCTGCGACTGAAAATCCCACAGTTTCACGATCCCCAGCGTCCAGATTTTGTTCTTGGCCTCGTCGTAGTACAGCGGCGTTTCCTTCTCGTCGATGCGGATTTCGAGGTCGTCGTTCTTCGAGCTGGTGTGCCGGTTGTTGACGATGTGGATCTTGCCGACCAGTTCCCCGGCGACGATTTTCCGGCTGCTGATCTCCGTCAGATTGGCGACCGGCTGATCGAAGGTCAGGTAGGCGAAATCGCTCTCAATGGTGTTGATTTCCGGGAGCGGCTGGTCCTTGCGCGGTTCGGCGAACATGGCGACGCTGAAGGGCGTCAGTTTGAGGCGGCCGTCGGGCTCGGTGTTAAAGGTCTCGAAGGCCAGGACGAGGCGTTTTTTGCGGTTTTCCAGGCGGTAAGGCTTGTGGACCTGATGGCACTCCTGCCCGAAGGCCAGGCGCAGCTTGCGATCGACCTCGCTCTCGGCGGGGCGGGGCGGCAGCGGCGGTGGATCGTCGGTGTAGGCGTAGCCGGGCGGCAAGGGCGGCAATCCGTCGATGCCGCCGAGGAAGACGGCGTACACGATGTAGCAACCCAGGAACAGGGTGAAGCCGAGCACGAGTAACAGGATGCGCTTGGGAGTCCACACGGCTTGCTCCTCGGGGTTCCTAGAGCCGTTCGCTGCGGTAGGCCGCCACCAACCGCTGCCAGTGGCCCTGGCACTGCAACACCAGTTCGATGACCTCGCGCACCGCGCCGCCACCGCCGGGGCGCTGCGTGACGTAGTGGGCCTCGGCGCGGGCCTCGGTACAGGCGTCCGCCACGGCCGCAGCCAGTCCCACATGCCGCAGCACCGGTACGTCCGGCAGGTCATCGCCGACGTAGGCGGTCTGCTCGGGGGTGCAGCCGGTCGCCGCCAGCACCTGACGGAAGCCGGCCAGCTTGTCGGCGGCGCCCTGCACCACCGGGTCGATGCCCAACTCGGCGGCGCGCACGTCCACAACCTTCGAGCGGCGGCCGGTGACGATGGCCGCTCGCTTGCCCGCCTTGCGCCACAGTGCCAGCCCGGAGCCGTCGCGCACGTGGAAGCGCTTGACCTCGGTGTCGTTATCGACGTAGAGAATGCCGCCGTCGGTCAGCACGCCGTCCACGTCCAGCACCAGCAACTCGACGCGCTCGCAGCGCTCCTGCAACGTCGGCGGCGGGGCTTCGCTCATGGACCCCCTCCTTTCTGTGCCGGGAGGGTCGCAGAGCGCTAAGCCGCAAGCGGCAGAAAACCAGCGCGTCCGCGCTCCAGCCCGTCTTTCTGCCGCTTGCGGCCTAGCGCGCTTGCAATCAGGCCACACGCACCGCGGCCGCCTCGTCCGTGGGCACCAGCCCAATCAGGTCCGTGATGTCCAGCAGCCCGACCGGCCGGCCGTCCGCGTCCACCACGGGCAATTCGCTGATCTTGCGGCGGCTGAGCAAGTCCAGCGCGTCGGCCAGGCGCGTGCCCACGGCCACGGTGGTCGGCTGCGCGGTCATCACCTCATGAATCGGCCGGTCGAGTGCGGCGTCGCGGCGCTGCTCGAACAGGCGGGCCAGGTCGCTGTCGGTGAAGAAGCCGCACAGGCGGCCAGCCTCGTCCGTCAGCATGACGGCCCCGGTGCGCCGGCCGCGCCGCCGCGCCGCCGCGAACACCGCCCGCACCGTCTCGTTGCTGTCCGCCAGGCGCAGCTCCTGGTCGCGGCGCATGACGGCCTCAACCTTGAGCAGCTTGCGGCCGAGGCTGCCGGCGGGGTGGAAGCGCGCGAAGTCCTCGCGGGTGAACTCGCGCATGCGCGTCAGCACGAACGCCAGGGCGTCGCCGACGGCGATCATGGCGGTGGTGCTCGTGCTCGGCGCCAGGCCGAGCGGGCAGACCTCTTCCAGCGGCCCCAGCACCAGGGCCACGTCCGCCTGGAGGGCGAGGGTGCTACGGCCGTTGCCGGTGAGGGCGATGACCGCCGTCGCCAGTTGCCGCAACGACGGCAGCAGCCGGACCACTTCCTCACTCTCGCCGCTGAGCGACAGGGCCAGCACCACGTCGTTGGGGTGGACCATGCCAAGGTCGCCGTGGACGGCGCGGGTGGCGTCGAGGACGTAAGCGCGGGTGCCCGTCGAGTTCAGGGTGCCGGCGATCTTCTGGCCCACGTCGGCGGACTTGCCGGTGCCGGTCAGGGCGACGCGGCCGGCGCAGTGGTAGATCAGATCGACCGCTTGCAGGAAGGCGTCGTCGAGGCGGTCGGCGACCTGTTCGAGGGCGGCGGCCTCGCTGCGCAGCACCTGGCGGGCGTAGTCCAGGCGGTCGCCAGCGTGTCGCCAGACCTGGGGATCGTGAACCAGCAAGGTCATACGCACTCCCTTACGTCCGACCGGTGGGCGGCGTGCCCGCGGAGAATACCGGCCGACTATAGCGGCGCAGCGTGGATTTGCAATCGCAGGCCACGGCGCGTCCCTTCGTGGTATCGGCAGTTTGCCACGGCGGGGCCAGTTTTCCCGGTTGACCGAAGCGACCACGGGGAATGAGCGGATCGGAGAAGCCGGGGAAAGCGAAGGCGGCGACTTTACCGCCGTGCCAACGGGTGCCGAATGGCACAGCGGGGCAACGGTTGGCAGGGTGGCGGCGTGCCAGCAGTGGACAGAAAACGGCGCCGAGCCAGGCCCGGCCGTGCCGGTTAAAGCAAGGACGCCAAGGACGCCAAGAACGCCAACTATTTTGCACGTCGAGAATCGGCGCCATTGGAGCAAACCCAATCCCCCGTACAGGTGGCATTTTCATCGGCAGTTGTTCTGCCGCTTGCGGCCCAGCGCTTCCGCCAAGCTGCGAGCGACAGGAAGCGCGCCAGGCCGCAAGCGGCAGAACAGCAGCGGGCGCGGCGCCGGGACGAGGACCAGTTCTCCCGAACGCGCCAGCCACAGCGCCGTGCCGGCGAAATCCGCGTCCGGCCGACGGGTGAGCCTCTGTGCGCTGGCGGTCGCTGCTGTTACACTGGTGATTGTGGGTGGCGTCCCGTCCCTGCCGAACCGAGCCGAGGCCTTGCCATGAAGCGCGTGCTTGCCTTTCCCGCCCTGCTGCTGATGCTGGTCATGCCGACCCTGGCCCAGCAGCCGCCGCCGTACAAGATCCGCACCTTGCCAACACCGCCGACGCGCGCCGTGCTTGACAAACTCAGCCTGACGCTCGCCTGGCGCTTCCGGGTGCCGACCAACGGCGCCCGTGATGGTTTGGCCAGCATCCAGCTCGCCCCCGGCATCGGCGGCAGCCACGACACCCTGTTTGTGCAGACGCACGCCGGTGCCATCGTCGCCCTTGATGCCGAGAACGGCCACCTGCTTTGGCGCACCACCGTCGGCCTGCCCTACCAGCCGTTGCAGCCGCTCGGCTTCAACTCCACTCAGGTCTTCGCCGTCCGCCGGGAAAAATTGTTCGTCCTGGACCGCGACACCGGCGATCAACTCGTCTACACGCTCCACCGCGCCAGCAAGGAACCGCTCTTCGGCTTCACCCTGGAGGAGGTGCCGTCCGCCGGCCTGATGGCGGCGGAGGACTTCCTGTACGTCTGCATGGATGCCCGCGTCTCGGCCTACGAGATCCCGAACTTCCGCCGGCTCGCGGAGCTGCGGGCGCGGCAGGCGAAGTCCAACAACGAGACCATCCGCCCCTTCGTCCAGGACTCACCGCAGCCGCGCCGCGACTGGTCGAAGGTGCTGGTGCAGATGCGCGTGTACCTGCAGCCGCGGTTGACGGATGATTTCCTGGCCCTGGCCTGCACCGACGGCACCTTCCTGACGCTGCTGGCCGGCGCTGACGGCGGCCAGGAGGCGTTCCGCTACAAGACCCAGGGGGCCTTTCACGGCGCGCTGGGCCGGCACGAAAACATGCTGTATATCGGCTCGGAAGACTACCACCTGTACGCCTTCGACATCGCGCGCGCCCGGCTGACGTGGCGCTATCCCGGGGCCTCGCCGATCCAGAGCGCGGCGCTGGTGACCGACCGCGACGTGTTCGTGGTGCCGGAGCGCGCGGGCCTGACGCGCGTGGAGCGCGCGACGGGCAAGGGGATCTGGTCGAACCCGGCAGCGCGGCGCTTCCTGTGTACCAACAACAAGTACGTCTACGCCAGCGACGCCCACGACCGGCTGCTGATCCTGGATTACGAGCGCGGCACCGAACTGGCCCGCTGGGACGCCAGCGCCTGGACAGAGCCGCTGAGCAACGACCACACGGATCGGCTGTATCTGGCCAGCCACGACGGTCAGCTGGTGTGCCTGCACCACCGCGATCTGGTCAAGCCGCTGCTGGTCCGCACCCGCAAGGACCTCATCAAGAAGGAGCTGCCGGAGGAAAAGAAGGACAAGGGAAAAGCGAAGGACAAGGGCAAGGCGATGGAGAAAGAAAAGGGCAAGGAGATGGGCTGGCTGTCCCCCGGGCCTGATCGGACGCCGCCGGTGGCGCGGCCCGTGCTGGTCGGAGCCCGAGCGCCAGCGAGAGGCAAAGCAGGCCCCGCGCTGGCGCTCGGGCTCCGACCAGGAAATTCATGGCGCTTCGGGATTAGCGGGGAGCGCTAAGCCGCAAGCGGCAGAAAAGGGACACGAAGCGTGAAGCGCTGGCGTGGGGCCGCCCTGGTGCTGCTGGCGCTGCTGGTCGGTGCGCCGCTGCTGACGCCGCTGTTGGAATGGCTGCGCGGCGGCGGACGGACGCTGTTTCTGCTGGGCAACACGCTGTTACTGGTCGCGGGCACTCTGGCCGAGGCGCTGCCGCTGGGCATCGCCGCGGCCGTGCTGCTTTATCGCACCGACCTGCCGGGCCGGCGCGCCCTGCGGCTGCTGGTGCTGGCGGCGCTGTTCGTGCCGCTGGCGGTGCTGACCACGGCCTGGCAGGCAGCGCTGGGCGGCGGCGGTCTGCTGGGGACGCTGTGGCCGAATGCCACGGGTCGGCCGTGGGCTTCGGGGCTGGCACCCGCGGTGTGGATTCACGGCGTCGCGGCGCTGCCGTGGGTGGTGCTGATTGTCGGCCAGACGCTGTGCTGGGTCGAGCCCGAGCTGGAAGAGGACGCCTGGCAGGTGATGCCCGGCTGGCGCGTGCTGTGGCGCGTGACGCTGCCGCGCTGCCGGGCCGGCCTGGCCGCGGCGGCGCTGTGGGTGGCGCTGCAGACCGCTGGCGACATCACCGTCACGGATTTGATGCAGGTGCGCACCTTCGCGGAGGAGGTGTACCTGGAATTCTGGGCGGGCGGCGACGAGGCCCTGAGCCGCGGCGTCGGCCAGGCGGTGCCGGGCGTGGTGCTGACGGCGGCGCTGCTGCTGTGGGCGCTGCCGCGGCTGGAGCGGGCGCTGCCGCCGCTGCGGTCGCTGCGGGCGGAGCCGCGGTTGTTTCGCCTGGGCCGCTGGCGCTGGCCGGCGCTGGCGGCGCTGCTGGCGGCCCTGGCGCTGCTGGCGGGCGTGCCGGGGGCCAGCCTGGTCTGGAAAGCGGGGCTGTACGGGGCGCCGCCGCAGTGGTCGCTGGCTTACGCCGAGGATCAGGTGCTTCGCATCGCGGTTCGTGACGGCGTGCTGATCGTTCAGAGCGTCGGCTTCGCGGCGGTCAGTGGGGCGCTGGTGAGTCTGGCGGCGCTGCTGCTGTGCTGGCTGGCGCTGGACGGCGGCTGGTTCCGGCGGACGCTGCTGGTGGTGGTGGCGCTGGCGTGGGCGCTGCCCGGCCCGGTGGTCGGCGCCGGCCTGAAGGAAGCCATTCAGGTGCTGGCGACGGACACGCGGCTGCCGCCGCTGCGCGTGCTGCTCTACGATGGGCCATCGCCGCTGCCGGTGCTATGGGCGCACCTGTTACGGTTCTTGCCGTGCGCGGTCGCGGTGCTGTGGCCGGTGCTGCGGCTGCTGCCGCGCGACCTGCGCGACAGTGCCCGCCTGGACTGTCCGCGGCCGTGGGGGGAACTGCGCTACGTGGTGTGGCCGCTGGCGGCGCGGGCGTGCGCGGCGTGTGCGCTGGTGGTGATGGCGCTGTCGCTGGGCGAGATCGGTGCGGTGGCGATGCGCGTGGAGACGCCGGGCTGGGAGACGTTCGCGCACGTGCTGTGGGACCGCATGCACTACGGCCAACCGCAGGACGTGGCGGGGTTGTGCCTGGTGCTGCTGGCGGTGCTGGCGGCCGCGGCGGCGGGGGTGATCGCGGTGCCATTGCTCAAACGACTCCTCCCCCGGTAGACTGCTCACAGTTACACCCCTTCCGACTCGTAAACGAGGCGACGCCAATGCCCTTGCTCGATCACTTTCACCCGCCGCTGAGCGTCGAACGCCACTGGGAGTCGTTTCACGCCGCCTGGTGCGGTTCTCTGGCGGACGAATTGAATCGGTTGCTGCCGGACAATTACTTCGCTGAGGAACAACCCCACTCGGGCCCAAGCGTGGAGATTGCTGTCGCCACCTTCGAGCGGCAGACCGCTTCCCCCGCCTCACAGAACGGCGGCGCACCAACCACATTGACGGCCGCGATGTGGGCACCTCCCGCGCCTGCGTTTTCCGTGGCCGCCGTCTTCGCGGACGATTTCGAGGTCCGCGTGTTCAACACCCGCACCGGGCCGCGCCTGGTGGCCGCCATCGAGATGGTGAGTCCCAGGAACAAGGACCGCCCCGAGAGCCGCCCCGCCTTCGTCCACAAGTGCGCCAGTTACCTGTATCAAGGCATCAGCTTGATTTTGGTGGATGTCGTCACGGATCGCCACGCCCAGTTCCACAACGACCTGCTCCGCGAGATCAACGCTGCGGCAGAACTGCTGCAACCACCGGAGGTGCGCTTGTACGCAGCCGCCTATCATCCCGTGCGCCGCGGTCAGCGCGAGGAAATTGACGTTTGGCCCGCCGCCCTGGCGCTGGGGGCGCCGCTGCCCGTGCTCCCCCTGGCTCTGAACGCGGACCTGGTTTTGCCGGTGGACCTGGAGGCCACCTACGCCCACGCCTGCCGCCGCCGCCGCATTGCTTGAACGATGGACACTCGGCCTTCACCGTGGGCGGCCAGGAAGGAATCCATGATCCCCGGCATCGACCCCAAGATTGACTACGCCTTCAAGCGCATCTTCGGCCTGAAGCGCAACAGCGCCATCCTGATCCACCTGCTCAACGCCGTCCTGCAACCGCAGCACGACGCACTGGTGACGGAGGTCGAATTGCTCAACCCGTTCAACGAGAAGGAGACCACGTCCGACAAGCTCTCCATCGTCGATCTGCGGGCCCGCGACCAGACCGGCCGGCAGTTCAACGTCGAGATGCAGATGCTCGCGCCCCCGACGTTCCCCGACCGCGCCCTGTACTACTGGAGCCGCGCGCACGCGACGCAGCTGCTGGAGAAGATGACCTACGAACACCTGCGCCCGACCATCTCGATCTGTTTCGTCAACCACCAACTCTTTCGCGAAGTGCCGGAGTACCACCTGCGGTTTCGGGTGCGGGAAGAGCGGCACCCGACCGTCCTGCTCTCGGAACACCTGGAAATTCACCTGCTGGAATTGCCCAAATTCGCGTTGTCCGAAGAGGGCTTGCACACCCCCCTGGATCAGTGGTTATACTTCCTGCGGCACGCCGAACAACTGGACAGCGACCGGCTGCCCGCAACCTTGCAGGTGCCGGAGATTCGCAGGGCCCTTGAGGAGTTGATCATGGTGACGCAAAGCGAACGGGACCGTGCCTACTACGAGGAACGCTTCAAGGCGGAGATGGACGCCCGCTCTCTGGCCGCCTACGTCGAAGGTGCAGAGCAAAGGGGGCTTGAAAAAGGGCTTGAAAAAGGGCTCGAAAAAGGGCTCGAAAAAGGGTTCGAAAAAGGGCTCGAAAAAGGGCTTGAAAAAGGGCTTGAAAAAGGGCTTGAAAAAGGGCTTGAAAAAGGGCTTGAAAAAGGGGAGTTGACCGGCCACATTCGGCTGTGCCAAAGAATGCTGCAGCAGCCCCAAACGCCCAGGGAACAATTGCTGGCCTTGCCGGTGGAGGAGCTGCGGCGCCTGATCGATCTCCTGGAGCAACAGCTGGCCGCGAGTTCGCGGCCGCCCGCGCAACCGTGACGCCTGACTCGACCTTCTCACGAGGGAGTTCGCTGATGATCCTGTTGGAAGTCATGCGGCGTATTGTGCAAGAAGAGGATCGGTTCCGGGCAGTGAGGGACGCCTACAACGAGGGCATCTGGGCCGAACGAGCTGCACAAACAATCCGCGCAGCCGAGCAACAGATCCTTGAGGCGTAGCGAAAAATACGCGACCTGGAGCAACTCAAACAGGCGCGCAAGCGCCCTTGAAGAAGGTTACTGGTTCGGCCGCATTCAACTGTGTCAAAAACTGCTCCAGCAACCTCAGACTCCCCGAGAACAATTGCTTGCCTTGCCAATGGCTGATTTGCAGCGCCTGGCAGACCTCCTGGAACAACAGGTTGCCGCCACATTACGGCTGCCCACAGGAAAGGGTTGACGGCAAGAACCACCTGTCCATCCGCCGCCCCTGCCCAGCGCCGGCGCGATCTGCTATCCTGACCAGGAAGCGATCCCCGAAGCAATGTCCCGGCGGCCGGCCGGCGTTAACCCCGCAGGTGGTGCATGGCGCTCGACCTCTATTCCTCCTGTCCGTGCGGCAGCGGCAAGAAATTCAAATGGTGCTGTCAGCCCATTCACGCCGAGCTCGAAAAAGCCTTTGAGCAGGACGCCAGCGGCCAGCACGAGGTCGCCCTGCAGACCATGGAAGAAGTGGTCAAGGCCCACCCCGACAACCCTGAAGCCTGGGGCCGCAAGGCCCAGCTCCTCTATCAAATGGAGCGCTTCGAGGAGGCCGAGGCCGCCCTGGAAAAAGCCTTCGAGGTCAGCCCGAATTACCCCTTCGGCTATTACCTGCGCGGCCGCTTCCGTCACCTGGAGGGCGAGTTGCCCGGGGCGCTGCTGCTGTTCCGCAAGGCCGTCGAACTGTACTCGCCCGAGGCCCACGACATTCTGGCGCAGGTCTTCGCGCTGATCGCCGAGTGTGAACTGAAGCTGAACCGGCCCGTGGCGGCGCGGGCGGCGCTGCAGCAGGCCATCCGCCACGCGCCGACCAGTCCCGACTACCCCGCCGCCCTTCACGATGTCTTCGGTCCCGAGGGCCGCCTGCCGGAGTCCGCCCGCCGCGAATACACCTACCAGAGTACCGCCGCCCTGCAGCGCAAGGGCGAATGGGAACGCGCCCTGGCCACTGCCGCCACCGGCAAGCTCGGCGACGCCGCAAAGGCGTTCGAGCAGCTGACCGCCGCGGACGAGGGCGACGCCGCCGCCTGGTACAACCTCGGCCTGACGCCGCGCCTGGCTCGGCGACAACGGCCACGCCCTCGAAGCCCTGGACCGCTACGTGCAGCTGGACGCCGACGAGGATCGCGCCGCGACGGCGTGGGCGCTCGGCCAGGTGCTGCGGCTCGGCACCGGTATGGAGGACCAGTCCGATTACGTCGAGTACGTGGCCCGGCTGCCGATGCGTCAGCCGCAACAGGCCGTCAACGTCCTGGGCGAATTCGAGCGCGACCACCGCCTCATGGGGACGCAGATACGCCAGGAAGAGGGCGTTCTCACGTCGCTGTTTCTGGAGAAGGTGACCGGCCTGACGCTGGACGCGCCCGCGACGCAGATGCCGCGGCTGGGGGCGCACCTGCTGGTGATGCAGAACGTCTTCCACCTGTGGTCCACCAGCCGTGAGGGGCTCGACCGGATCGTGGACGAACTGCGGCAGCGCGCCGGCCCGGCGCTGGGCGAGCCGCACCGCGGCCGGGTGCCCGCCAACTTCCTCGACGTGGTCTCCGACGCCCTGGCCTTCCCGCTCAACGCCACCAGCCAGGAAGACGCCAGGCAGCGCATGATCGAGCACATGGGCCGTTACTACGAGGAGACGTGGATTCATCAGCCGCTGCTCGCGCTCAACCGTGTGCCGCCGGTGGACGCCGCCGGTCACGGGCCGCTGCGCAAAAAGCTCCGTGGCGTCATCCAGTTCTTGCAGGAGTGCGCCAAACTGGCGGCCTACGACTACGACTTTGACCGGCTGCGGCGCAAGCTCGGAGTGCTGGCCGGCGTCCCCGCGGCCCAGGCCGCCCCAGGCGGCGCGGCGGACTTCGGCGCCATCAGCGCCGCGGAGCTGGCCGGCGTGGCGGTCGAGCCGCTCAGCGACGCCCAGTTGGAGGAGGCGTTCCAGGCGGCGCTGAAGCTGGACGCCCAGGATTTGGCGGGCAAGTTCGCGAAGGGGCTGGTCGGCCGGCCGGCGGCGGCGGAGCGGCCGGATCGCTACCGCTGGTTCGCACACCTGGTGCAGCAGGCGGCTAGCGCCGGCGACTACGCCGCGGCGCTGGACTTCCTCAACGAGGGGGAGAAGGATGACTGCGAGCACAACGAGGGCCGGCGGCGCAACGACTACGAACTGCGCCGCGCCCAGTTGCACGCCAAAAGCGGCGACCTCGACGCGGCCCAGGGCGCCTTCGAGAAGCTGATCGAGCGGGCGCCGGCGGAACTGCGCTACCGCAGCACGGCGGCGGAGACGATGCTGTCGGCCCGTCAGGGGCGCGGGCCAAACGCTTCGCGGAGGACGGCCTGGCCCAGGCTCGACGGCAGAACAACCGCGATTCGGAGGAGCACTTCAAGGAACTGGTGGCGGCGGCGCAGCGGCACCTCTAATTGCGGATTGCGGACGCGTTCGTAGTACCGGCTTTAGCCGGAACCGGATACCCAGATTCCCCCTGAAGGCGGGACTACGAACCTGTTTTCAATCTGCAATCTGCAATTCAAAAAGGTTCCCGGCGGCTGGGGCAACGGCCGTGGACCCACGAGGCCCACCACCGTCGCGTTGGAAGGGGAGCAACGGAGGCCAGTCGCCGGGGAACCTGATGGCTCCCGGCAGGCCCCGTCGCCGCGTGCGCGTTCCCGGATCAATTGCTGGCAGAACGGCACTGGCGACGGGGTCTGCCGGGGCGGGGCGGCGTCACGGAGTCGCCCCAGTGACCGCAGCCACGGGCTCTGGTGGCGTCATGGCCCGGGTCGGCTCGCGCACGGTCAGCACCGGGCACGGCGCTTGCCGCAGCACCCACTCGGCCACGCTGCCCATGAGCAATCGCGGCAGGCCGCTGCGGCCGTGCGTGCCCATCACGATCAGGTCGGCCCGTTCTTCCTGGGCCATGCGCACGATCTCCACGACCGGCTCGCCCTTGAGCAGGAACCGTTCGACGCAGACCAAGCCTGCGGGCTCCATGTCATTGAGCTTGTTCCACAGCGCGGTGGGCTCATCGGGCAGGTCAGGGATCACGACGCCCATCTCGCTGGCCACGACCGGCGGCGGCTGCATGACGTGGACCAACACCAGCCGGGCGTTATAGTCATGGGCCAGCGCTTCTGCCGTCCGCCGGGCGTGCTCCGCCTGGGGCGAGAAGTCCGTCGGATGCAGAATGGTGTGAAGAGGAAACATGGCGGCACCTCCGAACCTGAACCAGGCACTAGCGGTTCTCCGGGAACGCACAAGGGGCCGTTCGCAGGTTCGACGAATCGGTCGAGCGGTGTTCCGCCAGGGAGTATGGCAAGCGCGGTGCCGTTGCGCTGCGGCGGCGGCGCTTTTTTCGCAACTGTCGAGGGAATAAGTGGTTGATGGCGGAGATGTGTTACAGACGGCCCCGGCGCGGCTGGGCCGGCTCCGCACACCGGGAACCGCGCAGTGTGCGGGCCTGGCCCTCTTCCGTGGGGCAGGCTGGAAAGTCTGCCCCACATGACCAGGCTCAGCGCACCACGCCGCCGTTGACGCGCAGCACCTGGCCGGTGACGAACGCCGCCGCCGGCGACACCAACCAGCGCACCGCGGCGGCCACGTCCTCCGGTTCGCCCCAGCGCTCCAGCGGTGTCTCGCTGACGACACGGTTCTGCCAACCCTCGGAGGCGTTCTCACCCCAGGCGGTCTTGATCCAGCCGGGCGCCACGCAGTTGACGCGCACGTCCGGCGCCAGTTCCAGCGCCAGGCACTTCGAGAACGCCATCACCGCCCCCTTGGTCGCCGCGAACAGCTGCGGACTGTCGCCGGCCATGCCGCAGTCCGCCTTGTCCCAGCCCATGTTGATGATGACGCCCGAGCCGTGCTCGCGCATGCGCCGGCCGATGTCGCGCGACATCAGCAGCGTCGCCACCACGTCCACTTCCAGCAGTTCGCGCAGCTTGTGGGCGAACGGCCAGTCGGCGGCCTCGCCGGTCAGCACGTCGGCGCCGGCGTTGTTGACCCAGATGTCGATGGGGCCCCACTCGTCCCAGGAGTCGCGGACCAGGTGGCGGCACTCCTCCAGCTGCATCAGGTCGTGCAGTTTGACCTGGCAGTTGACACCCAGCGCCCCGACCTCCTTGGCGACCTGCTCCGCCGCCGCCGTGCGCCGGCCGTGAATGATGACGTCCGCCCCCGCCGCGGCCAGCTCCAGCGCGATCGCCCGACCGATGCCGCCCGTCGAGCCGGTCACCAGCGCCTTCAGCCCCGCCAGTTCCTTGCCCGTGACCACCGCTCGCGGCCGCGCTGCCGGCCGGCTCCGGGGTGCGGCGCCTGCCTCGTCCTCGTCGCCCTCCTCGTCCTCATCCTCGTCCTCGTCCTCGTCTTCGCTACCATCCTCCTCCTCGTCGGGGTCGTAGTCCTCCCACAGCTGGCCGATGGTGACGCCGAGGCCGGGGTGAACGGTGCTGGGCGCGATCTCGGCGAACGGCTCCAGCACGAAGCCGCGCGTGTGCATGCGCGGGTGCGGCACCGTCAGTGTCTCCGTCTCGATGACCCTGTCGCCGTAAAGCAGGATGTCGAGGTCGATGGTGCGTGGGGCGTAGCGTTCGCGGCGGACGCGGCCGAGTTTCTGCTCGATCTCCAGCAGGACAGCGAGCAGTTCCTCGGGCGGCAGGTCGGTCTCGACCTCGGCGACGGCGTTGAGATACGGATCCTGGTTGGGCGGCCCGCCGACGGGCTCGGTTTCGTAGAAGGAGGACACCTGCGTCAGTTCGATGCGCGGGTGCTCCTGGATGGCCTCCAGGGCCTGATCGAGATTGGCCTGGCGGTCGCCCAGGTTGCTGCCCAGGGCGAGAAAGGCGGTGACACGCATGGGTGGTTCCCGTCATTGGTCATTAGCCATTAGTCATTAGTCATTAGTCAGTCTGTCGTTCGTCAGGGGCCTGCTGGCAAGTTGAGCGCCGAGCCATCGCTCCTAATGACCAAGGACTAATGACTAATGACTTCGTCATTATCGGAAGCCGCGTACCCGGGACAAGCGCTAATTCCTTGCCGCCACCGGGTCGCGGCCGTTATACTCGCCTCTGCCCACCCCCGGACCCCAGGAGAGCGCCGTGGACCGCGATCCCAGCCTGAGCCCGATCCGCGCCGTCTGTTTTGATTTCGACGGCACCCTCGCCGACAGCTACGCCGCCATCACCGCCAGCGTGAACCACGTCCGCGCCGCGCATGGGCTGCCGCCGTTGACCGAGGCGGAGGTGAAGCCGCACGTCGGCCTCGGCCCCGCCAACCTGCTGACCGCGACCGTGCCCGGCGTCGAACTGCCCGCGGACGAACTCCGCTACCGCGCTCACCACCCCAGCGTGCTGCGGACACACACCCACCTGCTGCCCGGCGCCCTCGACGCGCTGCGGGCGGTCAAGCACAGCGGCCGGCTGACGGCGGTGTGCAGCAACAAGCCGCGCAATTTCACGCGCGAACTGCTGGATTTCCTGGGCCTGGCGCCGCACATTGACGCGCTGTTCGGCCCCGAGGACGTGGCCCGACCCAAGCCGGCGCCGGACATGCTACTGGCGGCGCTGAAGCGGCTGGACGTGACGGCTGGCGAGACGCTGTACATCGGCGACATGCGCCTGGACATCCAGGCCGGCCGCGCCGCGGGTGTGCATGTGTGGGTGGTGCCGACCGGCTCCGACGCCGCCGAGGATCTGCGGGCAGCCCGGCCGGATCGGCTGCTGCGCGACCTGCGGGAACTGGCGGAGTTGGTGGGGTGAAGAAAGAGGATTCACCACAAAGACACAAAGAGCACAAAGAAGACCAAAAGAATTGATAAGCCAATCTTCTGTCTCCTTTGTGCTCTTTGTGTCTTTGTGGTGAATCCTTTTTATTTCTGCTCAATCGTCAACGTCATGCGCAGGCCCTCCGGCGCGAAGGTGACCGCCGCGGTCACATCCGCCAGGCTGCCCATCAACCGCCCGACCGTGCCGGTGGCGCTCGGCGCCAGCGACTGCCGCGGTTCGCGCGCGCTGCCGTGAACGCTGCACGTCATCGCCAGGCCGTCCGGCGTCAGCTCGTAACGACCGCCGTCCGGACAGTGGAACGCCGTGCCGTACAGCTTGCCGGCGCACTCGTGCACCTGGCACTGGCGGTCGTCCCACGACAGGTTGCCGCTGGTGGCGCTCAGCGCCCGCGCCGTGGACGAGAGCGGCCCCAGGTTGTGGAGGCAACCGAGGCGGTTGTTCTCCGCCCAGCCCATCTGGAAGCCCGGCAGCGCCCGGTCCCAGTGGTTCGCCCGCAGTTTCACCATGACGTGCGCCTTCGGGCCGAGATCGCGTTCGGGTCTGTCCTCAAAGCGCCCGGTTCCACTGGGAATGTTGTATTTGCTCATCTTCAAATCCATCCCGCTGAGGAACAGATCCTGGAACACCACCGGCGAGTTGGCGATGTACAGCCCGTTGCCGATGCGGCCCCAGTAAAGGCGGTAGCGCACCGGGCCGAAGCGCAGCGAACAGCTTCGCACCTTCGTCTCGCCCGCCATCAGGCACTGGAACAGATCCAGATCCAGGTCCCAAAACTTCTGCGATTTCACCTGCCCCGCCAGCGGCAGCAGCACTTTGTCGAGCTTGTCGAGGAACCGATCAACCACGGCGCTGTCCTCGAGCGGAATCGACAGGTACATCGGCGTCGTCAGCGCCGCGCCGCCAACGCCGACCAGTGCCGCGATGGCCGCCATGCTGTTGTCTTCGCCCTCGGCAAAGCGGGCCAGCAGCGCCGGCAGGTTCAGGTCAATCGGAATCTCCTGGTCGTAGACGTGGAAGCCGACCTGGTTGCCAACGCCCTTCTTCAGGAACTCGTCCAGACTGGCGATCAGTTCCAGCTCCGGCCCCTCCAGGCCGGCCAACTTGGCCAGCGCCGTCAGCGATTGCAGCGCCTCCGTCGAGTCGTCCCCCTCCACCCCCGCGCTCGCCATCAGGTCACGCAGCAGTGCGGTCTTGTTGAGACTGACATTACCGCTGAACAGATTGCGTTTCGGCACCGGCAGCGTGTCGAGGTGCTCGGCGCGCCGCCGAAGATTTTGAGCAGCAGGTCGTAGGTCTCCTTGCCACCAACGGGCGGCGTGAACGCCTCGATGTGGATACGCTTCTCCGTCAGCCGCAGCCGCAGCGCAACCGGGTTGTAGCAATCGCTACCGAGTTCCTTGACGAAGGCGTCGTAAGCCTCGGCCTCCGCGCCGGTGACCTGCGTCAGCGGCAGTTCGCAGCACGGCGTCAGGCAGTCGGCACGGCCGTACACGTCGGAGACGCCGGTGAGGCAGTCGTCCGCGAGGGCATAATTGCCGCCGTCGGGGCAGGTGAGTTCGCCCTCGTTGAAGACGCCGGGCACACAGTCGGCGTCCTCCAGTTGCCACAGCGACTCGGGCAGGCACCCGTGTTCGCTGCGGTACAGCTGGGCGGCGTGGCCGATCATGCGCAGGTGCGTCAGCGCCACGCGGCTGCGCTGCTGCTGGATCCGCACCGCCGGGCTGGCGAGGTGCTGCAGGAACGCCTCGGAGAAGTAGACGAAGCCGTCCTCCGCGGCGTCGGCAGGCAGTTGCGTGCGGATGTACTTGAACTCGTCCGTATCGCCGAGGGACTGCACCGCGTTGCCGTCGGCGTCCTCGCCCTGGATGGCTTCAAGGACGCGCTGCAGCGCCACCCTGGAATTGCTGCGCACAAGAAGGCCCGGTTTGGGGATGGCGGAGTACACGCACACGGCGTTGTCCCGGCTGTGCACGTGGAGATAAGGCACGCCGAGCAGGGTGCCCCGGTCATACTGAAGGTTCTGAGCCAGCAGATCCGCAAAGAAAAGCTCATGCATCGCCGGGCCACAGTTCAGCGACCCCGGGGCGAAATGGAACAACAGCGTCACGTCGCTGCCTTCCGACAGGAACAGATCACTGCCGACCACTGCCACCCGGCCCAACGCCTTGAGAAACGCCGGGCATTGGTCCGGGCCAAGCACTGGCAGCGCCAGCTGGCGCAGCAGCCGCTCGCGGACCTGGCCGTCGCGGCCGTCCTGGTTGATTTGCAGCGCCAGGTACTTGCCCCACTGCTCGCCGCGGTTCAGCGCTTCGACCATCTTGCCGACGGAGCAGAACTCGGCGAAGTAGAAGTCCGCCGGCACGCAGCGCGACAGGAACGACACCTCGGCCTGCTCATCGGCAAGCAATTCATTCCACGGCCGGCTGGCGATGTCGGGGCCTTTCAGGTCGGCGAGGTCCACGATTTCCAGTTCCCGTTGTTGCTTTCGCTCGCGATCGATCTCCGCGGGCGTTATTTCCGGAGGAGGCACTTCGGACGGGGGCGGCGGGGGAGCGACTTCTTCGTCGTCCACGACGGGCGGCATTTTGGGGAGCGCCGGGGATTCCTCATCCACGACAGGCGGCATGGGCGGCGGCCCCTGCGCGGTTTCCAGCGGTGGCGGTGTTAACGTCACCGGTACCGCCGTATAGGGGGGCGGCACCGTATAGGGGGGCGGCACCGGCCCCTCCTGGGCGGTCCCGGCGGTCACCCTAACCCACGCCGGCTTCGCCAGCGCCGGCGCCAGGCCCTGGTTCGACCGGTCGCCGTGCGTGATCGCCGTCGTGTTGCTGACGGTGTAGAGCGGGTTGCCGCGCTCCGTCTTGTAACAGACCTTGAAGCGCACCTGGGTGATGTCTGGCCGGCAAGTGGTCCACGGCAGGAACAACGTGTAGCCGTAGCCGATCGGATCCTGACGCATGAGTTCCCGGAGCGACTTCTTGTCGAACTTGTATTTCTCCAGGCGCACCGGCCGGACACCCGGGTGGCTCTCGTCGAACACCTCCACCGTCAATTCGCCGCCGCCCGCCAGCGCTCGGTCGGCATCCTGGCCAAACAGGTACACCTTGCCCGCCAGGCCCGGCAGCGGCGCCCCGTTGTTAACCGGGTCGATTGTCCACTGCTCCTCACTCTGCCAGATCGCCACGACCTGACAGACGGCGCTGTCATCGGCCTGCGGCGGTGCCGGCAGGGATTCACCGGCCGCGTTCTCCGGCTGGGAAGTGGGCGGCACACGTGGCACCAGAGACAGTTTCAGTGGGCTCCCGCTCGACAGCAGGCCGGTGGCCTCCCACGTCTGCGGCGTCACGTCGCCCGTCATCGCCTCGAATTGCAAGCGCTCCACCGATTTCGCGCCGCCGACCAGGGCGAGACAACTGAGCGGCAGTTGCGACAGGCCGCCCCTGGCCGCGCCGTCCAGCGCGATGGCCTCGACCTGGCCGCTGACCTCCGCGAGCTTGTCCGCCCGCCGCGCCAGTTGCAGCACGACGTATTGCAACCCGGCGTCGCGCGGCTGCAACCGCAGTTGCTCCAGCGCCGCATCGAGCGTCCAGGCGGACGGCAGCGGCGTTACATCCTTCCCGGGGCCAACCTTGTCAGCCCCCAAGCTGTACTGAACACTCAGGGCAATGGCCTTTTCCAGGGCCGCGGCCTTCGCAGGTGATAGTTCAGCTTTCGGCGCTTCCAGATCCAGGTTCCCCATGCGGATCACCAGCAACACACTGCCGCGCTTCTGCGCTTCATTGATCGGATCGACGCCCGGTTCCAACTGCGTCGAGACGATCTCGCACACGCCGGGGCTGCTCTGTTCCTGGTAGGCCGCGTCAGGCAGGTAAAACACCTTGACGAGGTAGTTGCCGTCGGAGATCTGCTCGATGTCCTCGTCGGTGAAGCTGACCGGTACCGCGTTGTGCGCCAGGAACTCCGCCGTCTTCGCGTTGGCCGGCATCACTTCCAACGTCGGATACAGTTCCAGGTCCCGGCCGTTCCGGCCTTCGATGGTCGTCATCATCAGTCGATGGAGTCCGGCCGCGAAAGTGTGCCTGCCCGGCGCCTCAAGCGTCGATGCTTCCTTGAGGTTCTGGCCGGGCTCGAGCCAGGTCACGCGCATGCGAGCGGGCCGCACGAAGCGCACCTGCGTGGCGCTGCACTCCGGCGGGACCGCCTTCTTTTCGTGGGGACATTGGGCGGCACAGGGGTTCGACGGACCGAAGAACTTGAACCCCGAAACGGAGTACACGCCGCCCTGCTCAAGGCGGGGATGGCCCAGAATGCTCGGCACAATGAACTCCGGCGGCGGCACCTCGTAATCGACATTGGGAGGCGGTTGCCCGCAGGCGAAGGGCGGGGCGAATGCGATCAGGCCCAGCAGGGCGGCCAGGGCCACGAGTTGGTTGCGGAATGTGCGGATCAAACGGCGACTCCTTGCGTGAAAAGGGGGAGCACGGCTCCGGCCGGTGGAGTACGATGGACGGGCCGGCAGGGCGCCGGGGCAAGAAATGGCATCGCTGCCGGCGCGGCGGACATCCGAAAACGACGGCGGTCTGTCAAGGGCAAGCGGCGGCGGCAAAAGACGGGTGGACGCCGGAGGCGCCCGATTCTCGACGTGTGAAAAAGTTGGCCCCCTTGGCCCCCTTGGCCCCCTTGCTCGGCCAACCGGCGCCCCCCGAGGACCAGCCGTGCCAACCGAAATCGAGGCCCGCGGACAGCGCGGGAAGAAGAAATGCACTGCATCACGCTGGGGGACCAGGCCGTCCTGGCGTACTGCGCCGACGAGGCAACCGCGGCCCGCCTGGCAGCGCTGGTGCGCCAGGCGGCCGCGCCGTGGCTGGTGGACGTGGTGCAGGCATACGCCAGCGTCGGCGTCTTCTTCGACCTGTTGCGCATCACCTACGCCGAGGTCGTGGCGCACCTGGAGGCGCTGCGCGCAGCCCGGCGACGGCCGCGGTGGCGCCGGGTCGGCTGCACCACATCCCGTGCTGTTATGAGCTGCACCTCGACCTGGAGCGGGTCGCGGCGGAGAAGGGGCTATCGACGGACGAGGTGATTCGGCTGCACGCGGCAACGGAGTACACGGTGTACGCGATCGGCTTCTGTCCGGGCTTTCCGTACCTGGGATATTTGCCGGCGGCGCTGGCGGGCGTGCCGCGCTTGCCGGCGCCGCGGCTGCGCGTGGAGGCGGGCAGTGTCGGACTGACGGGACGGCAGACGGGCATTTACACCGAGGTGCGGCCAGGCGGCTGGAACATCGTCGGCCGTACACCGCTGCAGCTGGTGGATGTAGCGGACAGTTACTTCCCGCTGCGGACGGGCGACCGTGTGCGCTTCGTGCCGATTGACGCGGCGGAGTTCGCGCGGCTGCGCGGGCGGCGGTTGTGACTTCGTTCGCAGTTCCGCCTTCAGGGAGTTGAAGCGGGAGTTTGCCTGAAGCGAGCGTCCAGCTTGCAAGTATTGCAAGGAAAGGGTTTACGGCAAGAGGATACGTCCTGGCAATACGACCGGGCGGCCAGCGTCGTTGCAAACGCGAAATCCGCCTGCTGCTCGGCCATCAGTCCTTGTACCCCTTCGGGTGCGTGCGGTGCCAGTTCCACGCCGTCTCGACGATGCCGCGCAGTTCCGTGTACTTCGGCCGCCAGCCCAGTTCGCTCTGAATCTTCCCGGCCGCGGCCACCAGCGCCGGCGGGTCGCCGGCGCGGCGCGGCCCCCCCTTGACCGGCACCGGCTTGCCGACCACCTCCTCCACCGTCTTGATGACCTCCTTGACGCTGTAGCCGGTGCCGGTGCCGACGTTGTAGCGCAGCTCCGAACCCGGCTGCAACTGCTCCAGCGCCAGCAAATGAGCCTCGGCCAGATCATCGACATGGATGTAGTCGCGGATACAGGTGCCGTCCTCGGTCGGGTAGTCCTCGCCGAAGACCTCGATGTGCGGCCGCTGACCCACGGCCGCCTGGATCACCAGCGGGATCAGGTGCGTCTCGGGTTGGTGGTCCTCGCCGATGCTGCCGTCCGGGCTGGCCCCCGAGGCGTTGAAGTAACGCAGGGCCGCGTAGCCCCACTGGTACGCCTTCGCGTAATCGCTCAGCGCCCGCTCCACGGCGAGCTTGCTGGTGCCGTAGGGGTTGATCGGGCTTTGCGGCGTGTCCTCGGTGATGGGCACTTTCTCCGGCACGCCATAGGTGGCGCAGGTGCTGGAGAAGATGAAGCGGCCAATCTGTAGCCGCCGCATCGCTTCCATCAGATTCAAGGTGTTGACGAGATTATTTTGATAATACTTGGCCGGGTTGGTCACCGACTCGCCGACGAAGGCGAACGCGGCGAAGTGCACCACCGCCTCGATGCGCTTTTCCAGCAGCACCTGATCGAGCCGGGCCGTCTCGTTGAGGTCCGCGACGATGAGCCGCTCGGCCGGCACCGCGCCGCGGTGGCCGAAGACCAAACTATCATACACCCACACGTCATGGCCGCGCGCCAGGAACAGCCGCACCGCATGACTGCCGATGTAGCCTGCGCCGCCGGTAACGAGAATTCGCATAATTGCAAATTGCAAATTGCAAATTGCAGATTGCAAATTGAAAAACGCAGATTGCCGATTCTTTCAATTTGCAATCTGCAATTTGCAATTGGCAATTGGCAATTTTAGTTGGTGATGCCCTTGGTAATGAACATGAACACGTCTTCCAGGTCGATCTCATCTTCCTTGAGCATCTTGAGCCGGAAGCCGTTCTTGACCAGCAGGTCCGCGATGAAGCTGGCGTCATGCACCTCGTCGTTCAGCGTCACCTGCAGCGTCTCGTCATCCTTCATCTCGACGCCCGCCACGTCCTGGTGTTCCTTGAGGCGGTCCTTGGCCAGAAGCGCCAGGCCGTTGGCCACGACCACGGTCATGACCACGCGCTGCCGCGCCTGCTTGATCGCTGACTGCACGTCGCCATCGAACAACAGCTTGCCGCGTTCGATGATGCCGATCTTGTTACAGATGTCCGCCAACTCCGGCAGAATGTGGCTCGACACCAGAATGGTCTTGCCCATGCTGCGCAGTTCCTTCAGCAGTTCGCGCATCTCAATACGGGCGCGCGGATCAAGGCCGCTGGCGGGTTCGTCGAGCAGCAGCACCTGCGGCTCGTGCAGGAGCACCCGCGCCAGACCCAGACGCTGCGTCATGCCGCGCGACAGGCTCGTCACCAGGGCGTCGCGCTTGTAGCCCAGCTCGACCAGCTCCAGCACCTGATCGCACTTCTTGCGCCGCTCCGGCCCCTTGATGCGGTAGGCCGCGGCGAAGAACTCCAGGTACTCGATCACCTTCATGTCGTCGTAAACGCCGAAGAAGTCCGGCATGTAACCGATGACGCGGCGAATGTCCTTGGCGCCGTTGTAAATCGAGTAACCGCACACCGTCGCCTCGCCCCAGCTGGGGTTCAGCAGCGTCGCCAGGATGCGCATGGTCGTCGTCTTGCCGGCGCCGTTGGGGCCGATGAAGCCGTACACGTCGCCGCGCTCCAGCTTCAGCGTTAGTCGATCCAGGGCGTACAGGTCGCCGTACATCTTCGTCAGGTCGCGCGTTTCAATCATGGAGCCTGTCCAGGTTAGTGGATGAATTTAGCCACAGAGGACACAGAGAAAGGAAAAGAGAATGAAACCAAACGGGAACGCAGTGGATTCACCATTGGACGCTGGCGGTTTTACTCTCTGTGCTCTCTGTGTCCTCTGTGGCTGATTTTCTTCATTTTGGGTTTCCGACTCGGGGCCGCACCGGCAGAAAGACGCGCACGTAGGTGTCCTGCACCAGCGTGCCGTCCAGTTCCGGTCGCGACGTGTTCTCGCCGGCCTGCGCTGCCTCGCCGGGGAGCCGGCCCAGCCACAGATGCGTCGGCAACCGCGGGTCGTTCTTCTTCGTCAGCTCCTCCGCCGAACCGCGCGCTCGCGCCGCCCGGCCGAACAGGATCGCTTCCCGGGTCACCGCCGGCCGGCCCTGCCCCGCCTGCACGCGGTCGTCCGCTAGCCGCCAACTCTGGTCCAGCATCCGCTGCGCGTGATTGCGGTACTGCTTGCTCACGTCGGCCTTCTCGTGGAACATCAGATCGCGCACAAACGGCGTCGGCTGGTACGGCTCGACCTGCGCCCCCGGCCCGCCGTGAGGGTCGCCCCGGGACTGCGGCCACCGGGCCATGTCCTGACCGCCCTTCAACTTGACCGTGACCTCCGCGCCAGTGGCGGGCAGGTCCGAAAGCGGATACCACTTGCCGCCGTAGAACAGCACAACTTCTTCCAGGTCGAACGGCAGCCGGCTCTTGAGAGTGCCGGTCAACGGCGTCTCCTGGAAAGCCACCGGCTCATACTCCAGGCTCGCCTCCAACGGCAGTTTCTTCAACGGCGTCGCATACGAGGCCACGAACGTCTTCGTCGCCCACACGGGGATGGGCACGTCCTTGACGCCGAGAGCCCGGTAGTTGTACTCGTAGTCGCGGCGGAACAGGCCCTGCATCTGGCCACGGCTGACGCCGCGCTCCGGCCGCGCCAGCCAGCTCACCATCGCCGGCGCTGTCGCCGCCGCTGGGTCGGCCCAGGTCTGCACGCGCGGCTCAATCCCAATCGTGTAACTCTGGATCCGCGGGCTCAGCAGCGTGAACCAGGTGGTGCCGTAGGCGTACGCCTGCCGCGTTTGCTGCTGCTCGTCCAGGTCGCTGCGCAGGTCGAGGTCGATCAGGTCGATCTTGTTGACCTTCAGCTCGTTGCCCTTGACCGCGTAGGCGATCAGGTACGCCGACACGCTCACCGCCAGCACCACCGCGGGGAACGTGATCCACGTCCACTCCAGACGCTTGAAGACCTTCTTGAGGATGAGGTAATCGAGCGGGCCGACGACGAGGATGTACAGGAAGATGAAGAACGCAACCCAGCCGAAGGAGATGGGCTGCGTGTCGAAGCGGTCGAGTTCCTCGCTGAGGCGGGCGCTGAGGTCGTGGCTGACCTCATGGCCGGAGCGGCCCATCGGCATCTGGGCGAACTGGTCGCCGCCCTTGCGCACCTGCGGGGCCAGCTTTTGCAGCAGCGATTTGTAGAAGTCGGTGCGGCCGGTCCAGCGGCGGAAGGGAGACTCGGCGGCCTCCACGTCGAAGGCCAGTACCGTGACGCTGCCCAGGCCGTAGGGCACGCGCGTGATGAGCGGCACCGGGGCGGTGCCGGTGTTCTCCGTGACCTCCTCGTGGATGTCGTCGCGGCGGTTGAGCGGCACCACCCAGGAGCCGCGCGCCACCGGGAACGGTTTGTTCAGGGCGTTGGCCCAGGTCCGCAGGGCGAAGGCGTCGGTCAGCGGCGGCACCCGGTCGCCGGGCCGCAGCAGTGGCGGCAGCGGCGGCTGCCAGGCGTCCTTGTGCTTGAGCAGTTGGTCCACCAGGTCAGCGTGTCGTGGCGACACGCTGACGACCAGCCGGCCGCCGCGGCGTACCCACTCGGCCAGGGCGGTGCGCCGCGCCAGGCCGGCGTTGGAGTTCGAGTTCAACTCGTCGAGGAAGCTCTTGCTCTCGGTCGTGAGCAGCATCAGGTCCACGCCCTGATAGCCGAACCACAACTGCGGCAACTTCTGGGCGTCGTTCTCGAAGGCACCGAACTGGCGGCGCTCCTCCGGGTTGCCGGGCTGCTTCTCGCTCAGCTGCAGCAGAGCCGCCTGAAAATCCTCCAGGCGAGCGCCGGCAGTCAGGTACAAATGGTGATTTAACTCCAGCGTGGAGACCGTTTCCGGCTTGCCGCGGCCGAATGTCTGGCCGTCGGCGCGAAACGATACCTTCACGGAAGGCGACAGGCCGGAGGTCTTGACGTAGGACAGCACCAGCAGGTCGTCGTTCTTGCGCAGGGCGAACTTCTGCGGATAGACGTTGGGCGTGCCGTCGTTGTCGAGGGTCTCGATCAGGGCCTCGCCGCGCACGAAGTCATCGACGCCGACGGGCAACAGGATGGAGCCATCGGCGGCGGGCGTCAGGGTGATCTGAACCGGCGCCCACAGGTCGGGCTTGGCGTAGAAGAAGTCGCCGCCCTCGCGGTCGTAGGACAGGAAGCCGACACGCACCTTCTCGACCTCGACGCGCAGCGGTGGCGGCTGGCCGGCAGCGGCGGGCGCCAGGCAGGCGACCACGGCCAGCGCCAGGGCGGCACACCAGGGGCGTCGAGAGGGCAGAAGAGGGCTGGTCATCGGGGCCACCGCTTGAAGAGACGTTTAAGGTTTTTCCGCCTGAGCGCACACGCACGGACTGTGGCGACAACCGGGACAGCCGTCGCCGTACTTGCGGCGCACCGCCGCGTCGAGGTCCACGCCGACGCCGTTGGCCAGCGTCGCCAGCCAGGCCAGCACATCGGCGAATTCGAGGGCCCGTTCTTCATCGGAGCCACCGCGCAGGGCCGTCGCCAGTTCGCCGACCTCTTGCATGAACCACATGAAGGTGCCCTCGACGCCGCGGCGCGCGTCCTTGGTGCCGTAGGTGGCGCGGATCAGGGCTTGTAGTTCGGAGAGGGTCATGCGTGGTTACACGGGCAGAAAGAGCACCTGATCCTGCCATTCGTCGTGTTCTGCGTCCACGGAAAGAAACAGCAACTCGTCAATAGCCTGGCCAATGGGCATTCGCAGTGGCACGGCAAAGACTCCGGGCATCGGCTTGCCGTCCGCAATACGTTGGTACGCAGCGGGCGGGACCGTTGCCAAGTCATGCGACAGCAACACACGCCCCTCACCGGCGGCCCACTCCAGGATGTCCGGGTCGGGCGTCTGCATAAGCCCCACATCTTGCACACGGACCAGGTCGAGATCGGGCTGCTGGCGCAACAAACCCCGGACAATAGCACCGTTGAAGTTTTCGTCACTGACCAGCCGGAGCATGGGTCGTTTCCTTCGCGGCCCGACGTGCCAGCAAGCGCGCCCGCAGTTCAGCCCGATCGGGCTGGTTGGCCTCAATCCTGCGTCGAATCACCTCGGCCTCTTCTGCTCGTTTGCGTAGATAATCCTGCACCTCGGTCTTGTGTTGCAGATACCACGCCAGCACCGCGTACACGTTGGCCAGGGAGAGCGTGTCAAAACTTTGGACAATGCCTTCGGGGGTCGCCCCGTCCTCAAAGGAGTAGACGACCATCTCGAGCAAGACCCGCGTACCGGAAACGCGGTAACCACCCTGCCCATCCTCGAACAACGGCACAGCAACAGGAGTATCAATGTTCATGATGGAGCCCGTGAGTTTCACAACCATCTAACTTATCGCCGCGGCGGATGGGCAGCAACCGCCGTCACGGCGCCAGCATCTTCCGCAGTTCCTGCAACTCCCCCATCTTCCCCTGCGCCTCCAGCGCCGCCTCAAGCACCTGCTGCGCCGGCCGGTCGAGCACGTCTATCTCCAGCGCCTGCCGGGCATAGCGCTCGGCCTCGGCGTGCTTGCCGGCCTTCGACAGCAGCGTCGCCAGCATCCGGCAGGCGCCGAGGTCGTCCGGCATGATCTTCACCAGATCCTTGAGCACGTCGGCCAGCGGCTCGGGCGCGTTCGTCTGCTTGAAAATCTGCGCCAGCTTCGTCAGCCAGGTCGTCTCATGCGGCTCAACCTTGCGCGCCTGCTCGAAGATCACTCCCGCCGCGGCGTACTGCTTGTCAGCCAGGTATAGTTGCCCAAGCAACCCCAGCACACGCACGTCGTTCGTGTCCTTGACCGCTTGCAAAATCTCGATCGCTTCCTTGACGCCCTTGTCCTTTTCCGTCTCCAGCACCGCCCTGGCCAGTACGAAGGCCGCCAGCGGATGGTTCTTCACTTTCTCCCGCGCCGCCTCCGCCAACCGCTTCGCCTCCTTGATGTCGCCGATGCCCAGCAGCCGCTCGGCCAGCTTCGCCGCCAGGTCCGGGTCGTTCGGCGCCGCGGCGTGCGCCTTCTTCAATTCGTTCAAGGTTAACACCTTTTCCGGTGCCTTGCCCTGCTGCTTCTCGACCAACTTCGCCAGGTGTGCCCGATACGCTTTCTCGAAGTCCGCCTTCTCGACCTGGCAGACCTCGCGCAGCGCCGCCGCGGTGTCCTTGCCCTCGGCGAACGCCCGCAAAAAGCCGCCGACGGCCTTCGGGCCATAGGTCTCCCGCAGGAACTCGACGTACTGCAAACTTTGCAGATACGCCAGCGTCCACTCATCGATGGAGTTGGGCCGCACAAACGCGAGCTGGATGTTGTCGAGCGTGAGCAGGTCGCCGGCGGCGACGCGCTCGCGCAGCAGGTGGTGCCAGCTGGGCGGCATCGGGTTGCCCTCGTAGCGCACTGCCAGGCCCTCGGTGAACCAGTGCGGAATCTTGAATTTCGTCTGGTCGAGGTTGAAGACGTGGACGAGTTCGTGCTTCAGCACGCGCGCCCAGTTGTACGGCTTGGCCAGCAGGCCGGAGGTCTCGCGCGGCGATGTCAGCGCCACCAGGCTGCCGGTGCAGGCGCCGATGGTGTGCAGGTCCGGCAGCGCCACGATGCGGCCGCTGAACAGGTCGTGTGTGTGGAACACCTCAATCAAAATCGGCCCCTGCGGTTTGTACTCGAACTGCTTCGCCAGGTCCGCGTAGATGTCTTCCAGGTACTTCGCCATGAACCGGGCCAGCACCGTGTCGTTCTTTTTGTTGAAGCGGATGACGAAGTGCTCGGTCTTGAGCGTGTCGTAGGTGTCGAGGGCGTCGAGCACCTTCAGCGAGTTGAAAACGCGGACATTGAACTTGTCGATGACCTGCGCCTTCTCCAGCTCGTCGCGGGCCTCGACTTCCTTGCCCAGGCGCATGTACAGGATGCCGAGTTGGTTGCGGGCGGTGGCCAGCGTCGGCCGCAGCTTGATCGCCTTCCGGTAATACTTCTCGGCGTCGCCGAAGCGACGGCGACCCTCCAACCGCTCGGCCAGGTCGCCGTAGAAGGCGCTCGGCTTGAGCGTCTGCTTCTCCGCCTTCGCGACCACGGCGGCGAACTCGCGCTCCTTGCCCTGCAACAGCTGGCAGGCGGCGACACGGGCCAGGGTGGACTCCTCGCGCGGATTGACGGCCAGGGCCTGTTCCAGAAACTTCAGCGCCGCGGGCACGTCGCCGGCGGACAGCAGCACGTCGGCACGCAGACGCAGCGCAGCGGTCAGGTGCGGGTTGACTTTCAGGGCGCGTTTGGCCATCAGGTCGGCTTCGGGCAGTTCCATGCGTTGCAGGGCGGTCTGGCCGCGGGCGGCGAGCACGTCGGCGGCGCGTTCGTTGATGGCCAGCGCCTTGTTGAACGCCGCGTCGGCGCGGCGGTTGTCGTACTTCTCCAGGGCGATGCAGCCCGTGTGATACCACGCCGGCCAGTAGTCCTTGTCGCGCTTCAGGACCGTGGGGTAGACCTCGTTGATGACGAAGCCGTACTGGTCCGACAATTTCACGTCCCAGCGCGCCCGCTCCACCGCCGCCAGGCCGACCAGCAGAAACGCCTCGGGGTCCTCGATGTCCTGCTTTTCGTAGGTGCGGATGAACCAGAGCGTTTCCTGGCTGGACTTGAACAGTTCGCCGCGGTCGCGGTACAGCTGGGCCAGCACCCAGTGCGCCAGGAACTGGTTCCTGTCCTGCCGGGTCGCTTCGAGGGCGGCCGTCCTGGCGTCGTCCCAGCGGCCACGCTGGAACAGCACCTCGGCGCGGCGGGCGAGCAGGTCGGCGTTCTTCGGGTGGTCCTTGAGGACGGCGTCCAGGGTGGTCAAGGCCTGGTTGTAGCGGCCGGTGGCCTGGAACACCTGGGCCAACCCGACGGTGGCGGCGACGCGGTCGTCGGGCTGTTTGACGAGGGCCTCGAACTGGGCCTGGGCCTCGGCGTAATTGCCGCGGAGCAGGCGCGTGCGGGCTTCCTTGAGGGCGGGACCGTCGGCATGGGTGGTGGTTGTGGCGGCCACCGCGATCAAACAGGCACAAAAAAACTTCATCGGCAAGGTCTCGCGGGAACTGGGGCCAGCGTCGTTGTTACATTAGCCGTCGCCGGGCCAAAACGCAAGGAGACGACCGCAACGTCTGCCACCGGCCTCCTCGGTTCCCTGCTAGAGCGGTTCGCAGTTGGTTGTAGCGGAAGTCGCCAGACTTCCGTCCGGTGCTGCTCGGAAGTCTGGCGACTTCCGCTACAACCATTCGCAATCTGCAATAGCCTGGAGGATTCACCGCAGAGAACGCAGAGAGAAGACCAAAGAATCGATCCACAGATGACACCGATGAACCCAGATAAAAACCAATTCAACTTTCTTTATCTGGGGTCATCTGTGGATCCTCTTCTGTCTTTTCTCTGCGCGCTCTGCGTGCTCCGTGGTGAATTATCCGGGCCTGGAGCGGTTGCAGTAGCGGGCCGCGTGTTCTACAGTGGAGCGGCAGCCAGAGGGAAGAGGATTTGCCATGAGCGACACCGATCTGGAACAGCGGCTCAGCCGCATTTCGACGCTGTGGACCGTGGTGTTCCAGGCACACGGCGGCGCGAACGCCGCTGACGCGCAGAGCCGGCTGGTGCGCCGCTACGGCCGGGCGATTTACCGCTATCTCCTGGGGGCCGTTCGCGACCCCGACGCCGCCGAGGAACTGGCCCAGGAGTTCGCGTTGAGCCTCGTCCGCGGGGCGTTCAAGCGCGTCAGTCCCGAGCGCGGCCGCTTCCGCGATTACGTCAAGGCCGTCCTCAGCAACGCTGTGACGAGTTACCGCCGCCGTCAGCAGCGCCAGCCGCTGAACGCCGAGTCGGTGGTGCTCCAGGGCGCCGCCGCGCCGCCGGAGGAAGTGGACTCCGACGCGGACTTCCTCCAGCACTGGCGCGAGGAACTGCTGGCGCGCACCTGGGAGGCCCTGCAGCGCGCCGAGCAGAACGGCAAACAGCAGTACCACACGCTGCTGCACTTCCGCTCCAGCCACCCGGAGTTGTCCTCGGCGGACATGGCCCGGGAGTTCAGCGTTCGCCTGGGCCGCGCCGTCAGCGCCGACGCCATCCGCCAGACACTGCACCGCGCCCGCGAACTGTTCGCTCAGCTGCTGCTGGAGGAGGTCGGCACGTCGCTGGAAACGGACGACCTGGATCGCGTTGAGCAGGAGCTGATCGACCTGGAGTTGCTGCCGTTCTGCCAGGACGCCGTGCGGCGCCAGCGGCAGCGCGTGGAGAAGGCCGGCGGCCCCTGACTGGCTTGTTCCTGATCGGAGCCCGAGCGCCAGCGCGGGGCAGCGCTGGCGCTCGGGCTCCGACCCACCACGAACATTATCCGCTCACGGGATCACTCCCGCGTCTGGAGGTGTTCGTCCGGCGGCAGTGGACGGCGAAACTCCAGAATGCCATCCTCGGGCGGCTCCCGCGGCGTCGGCGGCATGGCTGGCGACCGCGCCGGAAAGACCACGTACAGCAGCAGCAGCGCCAGCACGCCCAGGCCGAGCCCGTAGACCCACGGGTACGCCAACCGGAACCCCAGCGCCACCACCCAGCCCAGCGCCACCAGACAGCCGAAGCCGACCGCCGCTTCGAGGAAGCGGGCGGCACCGGCGTGCGCCAGCACCCAGGCGAAGGCGCCGAAGCCCACAGCCGTCAGCACCAGCAGGCCGAGTATACGCAGCGAATCGCGGCGAAAGTCCTCGGAGAAGATCAGGTCGCGTGCCGGCTCGATCAGCAGCCCTGCCGTCACCAGCGTGCCGGCCAGCAGCAGGCCGTCGCAGGCACCGACCAGCGCCCCGGTAGCGGTGCGCGACAGGCGGGTGTCGAGGACGCGCTGGACGGCCCGCACGACGCCCAGGCCGACCGCCGTGCCAACGGCGTTGCCACGGCGCCAGCTCAGCGCGCTGACGACGCCACCGAACAGCGTCCCCAGGCCCACCACGGCCAGGCACCACAGCAGCACGACGAGTTCGGTCATGGGCCGGTCTCCGAGTGGTCGGTCACGGCGTCCAGTCGGTTTGTGGCGTGACGGCGGCGCAGAACTCCGCCAGCAACCGGGCGGCGCGGTCCAGGTCGTCCAGATGTACCACTTCCACGGGGCTGTGCATGTAGCGATTCGGGATGCCGACCAGTGCCGTGGCGACGCCATCGCGCGCCAGCTGCATGGCGTTGGCGTCGGTGCCGGTGGCGCGTGGTGCGCCGCGCACCTGCACGGCGATCTCCCGATCCTTCGCGGCGGCCTGCAGGTGCTCCAGCACACGCGGATTGATGTTCGGGCCGCGGAACAGCACCGGGCCGCCGCCCAGTTTGGTGTCGCCGAGCTGCTTCTTGTCGTTGCCGGGCGTGTCGGTCGCGTGGCACACGTCCACCGCCACGCCCACCTGCGGGTGGATGCCGTAGGCGCTCGTCGTCGCGCCGCGCAGGCCGATCTCCTCCTGCACGGTCGAGACGCAGTAGACCGCCGCCTTCAGCGGGCGGCCCTGCAACAGCCGCAGCGTCTCCATCACCACCCAGACGCCCCCCTTGTCGTCGAGGGCCGGCGAACTGATCAAACTGTTGCGCAGTTCGCGCACGCCCAGTTCCGCGGTGACCGGGTCGCCCGCCTGCACCAGCGCCTCGGCGTCCTTGCGGTCCCTGGCGCCGATGTCGATCCACACGTCCTGGAACTGCGGCACCTTGTTGCGTTCCTCACTGGTCAGCAGGTGCGGTGCCTTGCGCGACACGACGCCCGGCACCGGGCCTTGCCCTGTCCACACCGTCAGCGCCTGGCCCAGCAGGATCTGCATGTCCCAGCCGCCGATGGGCTGCACATAAAGGTAGCCATTGTCGTCGATGTGCTGCACCATCAGGCCGATCTGGTCGCAGTGGCCGGCGAGCATGACGCGCGGCTGGCCGCCGGGGTTGACCACCGCCACGACGTTGCCGTGCCGGTCGGTGCGTACCTCCTGCGCCAGCGGCTGCGCCGACTGGCGCACCACGTCTTGAATCGGACGTTCGTAGCCGGAAGGGCTGGGGGTTTCGAGGAGTTTTTTCAGAAAGGTGTAGGACGGCTCGTGCATGGCCTGCGTTCTCGGAGGGAAACGAATCAGTCACCCTCCGCATTATATCATCCGCTCCGCCACGAGTCCGCGTTAACGTTTGCCGTCGGCGCGGACCTTGAGCCAGACGACGCGCTCGACGCCGGGCACACCGGTGAGGGTGCGCGACAGCGCGTGCAGATCCTCCCAGCGCGGCACCACGCCGCTGATGGAGACGACGCCGTCGCGCACGTCGAACCGTAGCCGGCGGTAGCGGTCGTCGGCCCGGGTCAGCCGTTGCACCTGAGCGATCAGGACATCCGTCTCATCCTCGGGCGGGGGGGCCAGCGGGTTCACGCGCGACACCGGTTGCATGACGCTCGGCGTCGGGGCCGGTACGCCGATCTGGATGACGGGCAGCAGCGTGACCGTGACGGTGGCCGCGGGGGTTCGGGGGCGTTCCCGCAGCCGGGACGGTTCGAGCTTGAGCGCGTCCGGCGACCAGGGCACCCAGGTCATGGGGGCCGTGTCGCGTTTGACCGTCAGGTCTGGCGGCGGTTCGGGCGCGGGCTTCACCGGCTGCGGTGGTGGGCTATCGATCCGCGGTCGCGGTGGGGCTCCGAGGTGACACTCGTTGCGCACGTCGCGGACCTCCGGCACCCGGCGGGCGCACTCCACGGCCCGCTGCACCAGTGCCTTCGTTGGCAGCGGGCCGCGCAGAGTGACCACGCCTTTCCGGACGCTCACGATGAGGTGATCCAGTTGCGGTTCCGTTTGCAACGCTGCGAGCACGCGGCTTTCCAGGCGAACATCCGGGTCGAAGTCGGCGGCCGCAGCCGTGCCGGCTGGCAAACCGACTGCGAGGACCAGGGCCGCGAACCGAAGCAGCAGACCAGGATGGACTCGTTGGCGCGACATGGCCGACACTCGAAAAGAAGGGGCTACTGGGCTGACAGACTAATTGTGGCGGCTTCTGCCCAGGAAAGAAATGGCCAGCGGCACCTTCCGAGAGCGAATCCGACGGCCGGACAAGAAAGCCTGCGTCGTGTAGGAGTTGTGTGGCCCTCGCTTGCGCGTTGGGTTGGTGGGGGACGCCGGAACGGCTGGAGGCTGGGCTAGAGCGGTTCGCGTTTGGGTAGCGCACAAGTCGTGGGACGGCTCTCCAGAGCCGTCAGCGTTCTCCCGACGGCTCTGGAGAGCCGTCCCACGACTTGTGGTCCACGCGACTGGGAACCGCTCTAGGAGGCCTTTTTCTTTCCCGGCCCTTTCACCAGCGCGGTGATCCCCTTGAGCACCTCCTGCGTGGCCCCGGCGTTAAACTTCGCCTCGGGGAACGCCAGCACCTGCTCCACCTTCAGCTTGTTGTACAGCACCACCGTGACGCCGGGCTTCGGCGACAGATTGTAACTCTTCGGCGCCTCCGGCATGTACGCCGCCACGACGTACTTGAGAGCGGACTTCTTGACGAGCGTCTGCAGCCGCTCCTCCAGCTTGGTGCGCACCTGGGCTTCCTTGATGAGCGCGTCCGGGTCGTCGATCTTGGGCTCGGTCGCGGAGCTTTTGGCGTCTGGCGTGATGAAAACGGTGTAGCCGCTCAGGAAGCTGATTTTTCGGTTCCGTTCCACCGCTTTCTCGATGGCCTTGAGGTAGTCCTCGATGGCCTGTGGGTTGGTGTCCGGCCCTTCGCGGATGAAGGTCATCACGACGGGGTTGAGCTGGTACTCGCACACCATGCAGTGCGGATGGCCGACGCGCTCCTTGGCCGCCGTGCCGTCCGGAGCGTTGAGGTTGATCGCCTGGAAGGAACCGGGCAGGTTCTTGCCCGGCGTCGGCCCCGATTTGAACTCGTCGCCGGCGTGCAGCACGCCGAGGGTGGCCAGCAGGGTGGTGACGGTGAGCGGCAGCCAGCGCTTGCGCATGGGGGCACCTTTCAGTTCACCTGAAGAAATCTCCATCTTTCAACATCGCACGGTCCGGCGGCGACGTCAATGGCGCGGAGCAGGTTGGTCCGGGAATTGCCGGGAAAGTTTACCGGAGAAGCGCAAACAACCGCCCCCGGCCACGGCCGGCCGGGGACGGTTGGAGGGAGTCCGCCAGGCGGGGTGCCTGCACCTGGCGGAAGCCCTGGGGGGGGCCGGCTGCCGGGCGGATGATTGGGGAGCGTCCAAATGATTCTGAGCGGCGTCCACGCCCGGCCGGGGGAGCTGGCCCGGCTGGATCGGCACCTCGACGGCAAACCGCTGCCGCCCGTCCAGGCCGCGGAACTGGTGCGAACACTGGCGACGGAGCAGGCCGAGGGCCACATCCGGGACATCGGGCCGGCGCCGGTAGCTCGCAGCACCGGCGGGCTTACGCCGCGCCGCTCGCCGACGTGTTCGTTTTGTCCGGTTGCGGCTTATGGCTGGCACTCTGGGATCAACCCCGGTTGCGTGAGCAGACCCGTCGCCAGCGTGCCGTCGGTGACGCGGAAGAAGTCCGGCAGCCGCTCCGCCCACCAGCGATTCGCCGCCGGCACGTACTGCCGCGCGTTGGCCTCGATGGCCGCCACGCCCGGCACGTGCGCCGCCAGCCCCGCCGAGTGCAGCAGCGACGCCCCCGGACACGTCAGGTCCTGCACGCACAGGAACAGGCCGTACTTCTGCGCCGCCGCCGCCAGCAGCAGCGATTGCGTCTGCCCCTTGCACGCCTTCAGCGCCGCGCCGGTGTAGCCCATTTCGCGGGCCAGCTGCAAACTTTCCAGGTCCACCAACGATTCGTCGATTACCACGGGGCGAATTTTGGACGCCTCGTGCATGACGTTGTGCCGGTGCTGCTTCAGATCGCGCGCCGTCGGCTGCTCGATGTACTGCACGCGCTCGAACGCGGCGGGGGCCTGTTCCTTGAGCTTCCGCAGAAATTCCAACAAATACGCGACGTTGGCGCAGCGTTCGTTGAAATCGAGCGAGTAGACCCAGTGAGTGCAGCCACGGCGCCGCTGAGCCGCCGCGGCGACGCATTCGACACCGACGACGCGGTTCACGTCCCAGGCGAGGTCGTCACCGTTGAGCTTGATCTTGAGGTGCGTCAGGCCGTTGTACGGGATCCATTCCGCCAGCGTTTCCGGCAGCCCGTCGCCGACCGGCTTCGTCACATCGCCGGCGTCCAGCGGGTCGAGGGCGCCGACCAGGTGATACAACGGCATGCGCGGCTGCGGTTCCTTGCGGAGGTAGCGGTCGAGCGTTTCGCCCTGGAAGTCCAGGCCGAGGTAGTGGCCCAGATCGTGGCTCATGAAGTCGGGGCCGTAGGTGTGGTAACTGCTCATGCCGTGGAGCTTGCCGAAGGCGTCGTGCAGGGCCGCGTCGAACGGGCTGGCGCAGACCAGGGCGGCCAGCAGCGGCACCGGTTCGGCCAGGGCGAGGTCGCGCGTCACCTCCGCCGCGATTCGGCCAAAGCGGGGCTCCAGCTCGTGGGTGATATCGATGGGGTGGCGGTAGTCCAGGGCGTTGCCATACAGCGCGGCGAAGCGGTCGCTGAGTTCGCGCATGGCCCGGAGCGTGACCTCGTAGGGCAGAACGCGCGACGGGAAGGCCCAGACGTTGCTGAGCGGCATCGAGCCGACGCCGCGACCGACCTGACCGGCGCGCGTGCGCACCTGGCACTCAATGTTAAGCAGCGTCACGCGGTCCAGGGCGACGCCGCCGAACTTGATCGGCGTGCGGTAGGTGTAGTCCTCGTAGCGGTGGCGGAGGTGCTCGACGCGGATGTCGGTGGGTTTCATGGAGGACTCTCGGATAACCAGGCAATTCCAGGCAAACAGTGTCGCTTCCTCGAAGCGGGCAAGCCCTTGCCAGCGGTCACGTCCCAGCCTTATTGTCCCTGGCAATCCAGGCGGTGGCCAGTGGCTTGTCGTGCCCTTGAGGGAGCAATTGTGCGCCGGTTGGCGATTGCCAGGCCACAGAATCGGTATACTTTCATGGTAAGCCAGTTTCAGTTTCCGATCCCGGGTGAATACGCCATTCACATGAGTCGCAAGAACCTGCCTGCGCCGGGCGTGAGTGAAACCGGGGGCAACGCGCTCTAGCTTATCCAACTTCGTGATGCAATCCCAACCATCGCTCCTTTTCCTGGTCCCGCCATGCCGCGCATTACCCTGCTGACCGTTTGCTGCTTCCTTGTCGCCGGCCCGGCCCACGCTCAGGGGCAACCAGCCCCCGCGGCCCCGGACCACGGGCCGGTCCTGGCCACGTGCATGGAGGTGGCGCCGACGCGCCTGAAGGACACCACCAACCTCGCCCTGACCACCAACTACGTCTTCCGCGGCCGCGTCGTCAGCCTCAACCCGGAGCGCACCGTCAGCCTGTGCTTCGACACCGAGCACCTGCGCGTCGCCGGCGCCTGGGTCGGCAAGCCGGTCGCCTACGTCGCCAACAAGAACATGGGGCCGAGTGTCGAGGGCCAGATGCTCTTCGCCACGCGGCCCGGACCCGGCTGGGCGAAGGATGACAAGTGGGACGACCCACGCCCGCACAAGGAAGGCCCGCTGCCGCGCAACTCGGCGCACTACCGCGGCTATTACCTGCACGGCGACCGCGTCGTGCTGTCCTACACGGTCGGCGACTGCGAAGTGCTGGAATCCCCGTCCGCGGTCAGGGCGGGTGGCGTCCTCGCGATCACGCGCACGTTCAACCTCGGCCCCTCGAAGAAGCCCCTGTCCCTGCTGGTGTGCGAAGCCCCCAAGGGCCGCGTGCAGGTCAACCTGGAGCAGGGCATCAAGATCCCCGTGTTGAAGACGGCCGACGACCAGGTGCTGGCCGGCATCGTCGGGCTGCCGAAAGACGGCTACTGGCTGGGCCTCGGCGGTCGCCTGTACCTGGAACTGCCGGCCTTGCCGAAGGGCGCCTCGTTCCGGCTGGTGCTGGCGAAGACCGACAAGGTGGCCGCCTTCGCCAGACTGCTCCGGGGCAACGTCGAGGACCTGCGGCCGCTGACGAAGGGCGGCCCGGCACGCTGGAAGCAGACGCCGCAGACGAAGGGCACGCCGGCCCCCGCGGGCAAGGCGCCCTATGTCATCGATCACATCGACCTGCCAACGGACAATCCCTGGCGAGCGTCGATCCGCTTCGGCGGCCTCGACTTCTTCCCCGACGGCCGCGCCGCGCTCTGCACCTGGGACGGCGACGTGTGGATCGTCTCCGGCCTGGACGACCGGCTGCAAAAAGTGCGCTGGCAGCGCTTCGCCAGCGGACTGCACCAGCCGCTGGGGCTGAAGATCATCAACGGCGTCATTTACACCGCCGGCCGCGATCAGATCACGCGGCTGCACGACCTCAACGGCGACGGCGAGGCGGATTTCTACGAGAATTTCAACAACGACTCCGGCCTCACACTGCAGCGGCACGAGTTCGTCATGGATTTGCAGACCGACAGGGACGGCAACCTTTATTATTGCCGCTCCGGCCATTATCTGCCGTCCAAGAAGGGTGATAACTGCTGCGTCTACAAGCTGTCGCCGGACGGCCGCAAGCTGGAGGTGTACGCCCGCGGCTTCCGCGAGCCGAACGGCCTGAGCATCGGCCCGGACGGCACCATGATCGTCGGCGATAACGAGGGCAACGGCGTACCGCAGACGCCGCTGTATCGGCTGAAACAGGGCGCCTTCTACGGCTACACGCCATCGGTCAGCGGCGACCCCAAAAACGCCACCTGGAAGTACACGCAAAAGCCGATCGTCTGGCTGCCGCACGAAGTGGACCGCTCGGCCGGCAGTCAGGTCTGGGTCACCAGCGACAAATGGGGGCCGCTCAAGGGCCAGCTGCTGCACACCAGCTACGGCCATTGCGCTCTATTCGGCGTGCTGATCGACAGGCAAGCGGAGCCGTGGCAGGGGGCGGCGTGGCAATTTCCTCTGGCGTTCCAGAGCGGCATCATGCGGGCGCGCTTCAGTCCCGCGGACGGCCAGCTGTACCTGTGCGGGCTGCGCGGCTGGGACACCAACGCGGTCAAGGACGGTCAGTTTTGCCGCGTCCGCTACACCGGTCAGGCGGCGGCGCTGTCGGTGGGCCTGCGCGTCGTCAAGAACGGCGCGGCCATCACCTTTTCAGCCGCGCTGGACCGGGCCGCCGCGGAGGATGATCAGAGCTGGGCCGCGGAGTGGACCGGCAAGGCGGGCCAGACGGGACGCAAGGCCGGCAAGCAACCGGAGTTGTCCATTAAGGCGGTGCGGCTCTCGAAAGACGGCCGCACGGTGACGCTGGAGTTCGACCGCGTGTTGCCGGGGATGAATTTCACCGTGCAGTACCGGCTGAAGGCCGCGGACGGCACGGCGGTGAACGGCACGCTGCACGGCACCATCCACCGCGTCCCGTGACGATTTTCGGGCGTTCGTCAACCTGGCGTGGGTTCCTGGGGGAGTCACCTGGCCACACGGCGCGCCTCCATCTCACCAAATGTGACAACCAACGGCACCCGTTGTCACGTCACCCCCGCCAGCTTCGCGTGCTAGCTCTGGGCAAACCGCAGCCGCTCCTGATACTCCAGGTAGCCGCTCAGCACCAATGCCAACCCGCACGTGCGGAAGTCGCCCTCGGGGATCAGCGCCACCGTTTCGCGCAGCGGTGAGGTCGCCTGCCAGCGCCTGCGCCCAGGCGATGCGACACAGGCGCACCCAGCGCGTGACCTCGATTCCGGCCTGGCCTTCCGGCAAATACTTGCCGTTCAGCTTGCCAGTGTTGTCCGCCCACCGAACCTCCTCACGCTCCAGCCGGGCTTGCTTGATGGCCGGCCCGCCCTCCGTGAGCGCCCGCCGCACACGCAGTAACGCGGCCAGCATGGCCTGGGCGGCTTCGCCAAACAGGGGCCGCTGCCAGATCATGTGTACCAGCCCCGTGATCCGCTCGTCCGGCGCGCCTCCTCCTCTTCGCAACACTCCAGTAACTCTTCCCAGGGTTCCGGCGAATAGGGTCTGGCCTCGTCCTGGTAGCCGTGCTCCCGGGCGGCGGCGACCTTGTTCACCGCCGTGGTGCGCGACGCCTTCCCTTTGATGCCGGCCGCCACCTGCTCGGCCGCGTCAAAGTCTCCCCGCCCCGCCAGTGCCTCGGCCGCCACCACTAGCAATTTGCCTTGCTGGGCAGCGCCCTCGTGGGCCTGAGCCGCCTGCACAGCGCCCTCGGCATCGCCCGCCCAGGCCAGGTCGCGGGTCAGGAATTCCAGCACCGGATACTTGTCGCCCGACTTCGAGATGGCCCGGGCGCGCTCGACCGCCCGCCGCAGCGTCTGCACGAACGGCGACCGAATGCCCTGGCCGCGCCGCGCCGCCTGGTTGCACAGCCAGTTGGCGTCCACCGTGCTGTGGCCGGAGCGGCGTTCGGACACCACCCGGACGTTCGCGAAATTGCCCACCTCGATCTCGGCCTGCAACAGGGCCACGCGCTCCAGGGCCCGCGCCGACAGTTCGGCGTCCTCCAGCGCTTCCACCGTCTTGATCGCCTCGGCGAAGTCGCCCCGGCAGCCCAGGGCGTGGCCGACCTCGACCAGCGTTTTTTTGGCAGCGAACAGGCCGGTGGCGGGGATTTCGCGGGCGGTCTGCCGGGCCGCGTCCGCGTCGCCCCGTTCCGCCAGCGCCAGCGCCACGGCCCGCAGCGGTCCCCGGCGGGCCGAACTCTTGACCCGCGTTACCAGGCGGCGGGCGTCCTCCACCGCCCCCACCCGGGCCAGAGCGTGCGCCACCGTGGACACACCCAGTTGCTCGTGCTCCAACAAATCCATAAGGCCCGAGAAGTACGTGAAGTCCGGGCTCACTTTTTCGGCAAGTGGCCGCAATTCGTCGAGCAGGGCTTGCGTCTGATCGTCCCCGCCGGCGCGGCTTTTGGTAGCAGCCGTTCTGGCCATGGTTTCCCTTTCGTTCCCGGAGAAGAAATGATACCGTGCGGCCATCCTACGAGGTGCAACCGAAGCGGTCACCCCTGAGCAAACGCGGGAGGGAACATGAGCGTGCCGGAGGAATTGCTGCAAGCCTTCGTCAAAAACCCGGAGACGAGGACCGCTGGCTCGCGCTGGCGGACTGGCTGGAGGAGCACGACGACCCGCGCCGCGCCGAACTGCTACGGCTGCACCGCACGAGGATGACAAGAATCCCAGCGTCGTCGGCCGCATCGCCATGAGTTTGGGTTGAGAACGGAGATAAAATCAGGGGGAACAGAATCATCAAGTCAGGGTTGTCTTGATGATTCTGTTCCCCTGAGTGTAGCGGCGCTGGCGACAATCGCCTGGCTTCAACGGCTGCCCGGGCCGCTCATGCCCATGAGGCCGCCGTTATAGCCGCTGCCCATGCCGCCCATCGTGCCCATGCGGCGGCTGGGGGGCAAGAGGTTCGGGACGACCTGGAACTCAAAGGTGGCGTGTTTGGTCCCAGGCGCCTCCTGCGGCAGCGCGTCGGAAGTCTCCCACGGCACGGTGCAGGCCGGGGCGGTCGCGCTCGTCACCGTGGTCGGGCAGCCGAGCGCGGACTGCGACTCGGAAGCCGGCACGGGCGGCATCACCGGCAGCGTCTGCGGAGCGGGCGTGCAGCGCGGGGGTGTCGGGATCGGTGCATACTCCGACGGCATCGACGGCCGGATACCGCAGGGCGGGGGCGGCAGCGGCTGCTGCGGCTGCTGCGGCGGCACGCACGGCGTCGTTGTGGTGATCGGGTAGGCGATCGGCGGCACCGGCATCGGCTGGCTAATGTAAGTCGGCAGGGGCGGTGGGCCCTCCGGGGGGCCGTACTGGCCGTATTGGTAGTAGGGGCCGTAGCCGTACTGGTAGTTCGGGTAGTATGGGTAGTGCGGATACGGCGAATAGACCAGCATCTGTCTGTGCAGCATCTGGACTTCCTGCTGCAAGATGTCGAGGCGGCGCTGGAGCATCTCCATCTGCAAGCGTTGTTCCTGCTGCGCCTGCTGCTGATCCGCGATCATCTGCTTCAGGGCTTTATGGCACTTCTCCAGCTGTTCCGCCGGGATCTTGCAGCACGCAGAGCCGACCAGGCAACAGGGGGGAGTGCCGGAGCCGACCAGGCAACCGTAGGGAGTGCCGGGGCGCAGGTCAGCGGACACGGTGTGTTGGTGACCGACGGCGGGCCACACGACTGAGCGTTCGGGCACGTGCTGGTTGCCGCATGGGGGATCGGGTGTGGCGAGGTGCGCGGCGGTTGCGGGGGCTTTTCTTCGACCGTCTGGGCGAGCGCGACCAGGGTCCAGGAAAGAGCCAGGGCGAACAGGGCCAGGCGCAGCAGCCAGGTCAGCGTGCGCCACTGGGCTTCGCGTCGAAGCATGGGTCGTCCTCCTGCCGAGAGGTGGGGCCGGGTCCGGCGACCCGGGATCGGCAGGGCTGATACGAAATGGGCGCGGGTGTGTAAAGGCGGATCGCCCGCGGCGGGTGCCCCTCTGGATTTTGGCATCGGGAGGTGGTAAAGCAGCCGCCCAAGGAATTGGGGTTCTTTGGGAGGGTTGCCGATGCCGACGTTGACGATCGAATACCGCGATGAGAACGAGCGCCTCGCCCTGGAGCAGGCCATCGCCTCTGTCGCCCAGTTGCGCCAGGTCGCCTTGACCGCCCCCGACGGCACCGTCCTGGCCGCCTGCGAACGCCATGCCCTGACCGACGGCCGCGCCCTGTTGCGCTCCAGCTTGGCCAGCGCTCTGGACAGCCGGATCGCGGCCGCCGAGCAAAAAGGGGGGCTGCCCGCCTCTGCCCCAAAGCGCACCCCGGACGGTCCAAAGGCCGACACCCGCGCACCGTCCTGACGGCCGTCGGCCCGCTCACCGTGCGGCGCACCTATTTCGCCTGCGCGGCCTGCGGTCAAGGCGACTTCGGCGCCGACGGCGTCCTGGGCCTGGACGGCTACGTGACGGCCGGCGCGTGCCGCATGGCCTGCCTGCTGGGGGTGCAACAGTCGTTCGCCAAGGCCGAACTGGCACTGGCGGAGGTGGCCGGCTGGGAGCTGGACGACAACACCATCCGGCAGTTGTGCCACGCCACCGCCGCCCGCGCCACCGCCACGCGTGACGCGCGCGCCACCGCCGCGGCGTTCGCCCAGGCGGCGGGCGACCTGGAGTTGCAGATCGACGCGGGCAAGGCCAACACCCTGGAGGGCTGGCGGGACGTCAAGGTCGGCGTCTTCGGCCGCCGGGAACGCGGCCCGGCGACCACGGCGGCCGACTGGGACGAGCGCGACCTGCCCGCGCCGCAGGTGCGCGCGGTGGTGGCCGCGGTGGAAGAGGCGAGCGCCTTCGGCGAGCGCTGCGCGGCCGAAGCGGCGCGGCTGCGGTTGACCAAGCCGCAGGAGTTGAGTGTCCTGGGCGACGGTGCGGAGTGGGTGTGGAACCTGGCGGCGCGGCACTTCGCGGGGTGCGTCGAACTGCTGGATATCTGGCACGGGGCGGAACACCTGGCGGCCGGCGCCAAGGCCGCGTGCGGCCCGACCAACCCGGAGGCCAAAGCGGCAAGCGCAACGCGGCAAGGAACGGCTGTTGGCGGACGGTTATGCAGGGGTGACGGAGTGGGTGGGCGCGTTGGCGGGGCAGGTGATGGTCGGCGGCGACGGGGCGGCACTGGGCGGGGTGCTGAACTACTTCTGTGGCCACCAGGGGCGGCTGAACTACGCGCTGCGGTTGCGGCGCGGGCAGTCGATCGGCAGTGGCCTGGTGGAAGGCTCGATCAAGCAGTTGTTGAACAAGCGGGTCAAGCAAACGGGGGCGCGCTGGAAGGTCACGCATGTTGGCCCATTCGTGGAACTGGGGGCGTTGGCGGCGGGTCCAGAATGGCAAGCCTTCTGGGAGAACAACTGACCACCGCCAAATTCCAGAGGGGCACCCGCCCGCGGACTTTGCTGGCGCTGGCGGTGCGCCGACCAGTGCCGTGCTATCACGGGTTACCTCGGGAGGTAGGATTGTGGCACGACTCGGTCGCATCACCGTGGACGGGCATTCGGTCGCCGTCGATTACTCGGGCTGGCTGAGTGAGCAGGAAGCCTACCGCGTCACGCTGACCCTCCGCGGGCCGTGGCTGCCCCACATCCTCGCCACGCGGGTCGAGGTGTGGCTCGTGGGGACCGGGGACACGCCGCGCGACCTGACGCTGGTGACGCGGCCGCCCGGGAAGTTCCTGCCGGAAGCGAATGGCGCTGCGGCGATGATTCGGGCCGTCTACGTCTTCAATCGTGAAACCTGTTACTGCGATCCGGCGGCGGTCGTTGTGGCCGTCGATGGTGTGCCGAAGGCATTTCCGTTGCCGGAAGACACGGGTGGCGTCAACCCGAAGGTAATCGCCGCCTGGAAAGCGGCCGGGGCCATCTTCAAAGCGACCGGGTTCAGCTATCACGGCGAGCCACCGATGCCGGGCTTCAATGTCTACAACATGGAGTTGCCGCCGGCGCTGGAACTGCCACTGCCGGAGGTGCCGTTCGGGCTGTCCTGCGATAATCGCGAGGCGGGCGCGCTCTCGAAGCTGCCCGGGTTGACGCGGGCCACCGTGTTGTGGCTTTTCCGTGAGGGGCCGCTCGCGACCACGGACCTGAAGACCCTGGCCGACCTGAAACGGCTGCGGAGCCTGTCGGTGAGCGGCCATCTCGGCGAAGCGGAGGTCAAGGGCCTGGCCCGGCTGGAGCAGGTGCAGGAACTGCGGCTATCCGACCGCGAGGCGGACGACGCGAGTGTGCAGCGGCTGGCCCGGCTGAAGCGGTTGCGCACGCTGGCCCTGGGCAACTCGTGCAACGTCACGGACGCGGGGGTGCAGGCCCTGGCGCCGTTGCGGGAACTGCGAGTCCTGGACCTTTACTGGGTCACGGTCACCAACGTGGGCCTGCAGGCGCTGGCGGGGATGACGGAGTTGCGTAGCCTGTCCCTGCGGTGGACGAAGATAACGGATGCGGGGCTGAAGGAACTGGCCGGCCTGACGCAGCTGGAGTCGCTGGACCTGTCCAACACCCAGATCACCGGCGCCGGCCTGGCGGAGTTGGCCGGGCTCCAGCGGCTGCGGAGTCTGAACCTGTACAGTAGCAAGGTGGACGACGCCGGCATGCGCGGCCTGGCAGGGTTGACGGGGCTGTGGTCGCTGGACCTGTACGGTGCGCAAATCACCGGCGCGGGCCTGCGGGAGTTGGCCGGCCTCAAGCAACTGCAAACCCTCAATCTGAACAGTAGCACCGTCCCGGACGCCGACTATCAGGAACTGGCGCCGCTGAAACGGTTACGGGAACTGCACCTGAGCAGCACGTTGATCGGCGATGCGGGCCTGAAGGGGTTGGCGGGACTGACCGAGTTGCGCTGCCTGGTCGTCGAACACGCCGCGCTCACCGGCGCGGGCCTGAAGGCGCTGGCCGGGCTGCAAAAGTTGGAACGTCTGCACCTGCACGAGGTCCCCGTTGGTGACACGGGGCTGAAACACCTGGCCGGGCTGAAGGGGTTGCGCGTGCTGTACCTGTACAACTGCGACATCACGGACGCGGGCCTGAAACACCTCGCCGGCATGACCTGGCTGGAGAAGCTGGACGTTGCCGGGCACAGTTACGAGGTGTTGACCAGGGCGGGCCTGGCGGCGCTGCGGCGGGCGCTGCCGTGGACCTACGTCGTTCCGCACGGCCGGGAAAGTTACTGACCCGGCTGCCCGGCTGAGACCAGACCCTTCTCAAGGGCGCCTCGTTCCCACGCCGGAGCGTGGGAACGAGAGGCAAAGCGCGATCCCGTGAACATTTCCGCCAAATTCCCAGCGAAATTAGTTGCCATCACGCCATTTCCAGTGATAATGGCTCTGACTCGCAGGGCGGTTCGCACCGACCGCCCACAACCATATCCAAAACGCTGATCCACATCCGCGAAGGAGACCCGGCAATGGCGACCGTCCGCGAGATTCTGAACAAGAAGGGTGCGCACGTACACACGATCGACCAGTCGGCGAGCGTGTTGCAGGCGGCGTTCCTGATGAACAAGCACCAGATCGGCGCCCTGGTCGTGCTCGACGGCGAGCAGGCGGTGGGCATCTTCAGCGAGCGCGACCTGCTACAGCGCGTCGTGGTCGCGCAGCGCGACGTGACCACGACGCCAGTCGCGGAGGTGATGACCACTGAAATGTTCTGCTGCACGCTGGAGACAAGCATTGAGGAAGGCGCGGGGCGATGAAGAATCGGCGGATTCGCCACCTGCCGTTGCTCGACGACGACCGCCGGCCCGTGGGGGTGATCTCGATCGGCGACCTGAACGCTCACGAGGCGTCCGGCCAGGAGCAGACCATCCACCTCTTGCAGGAATACCTGTACGGCCGCGTCTACGCGCCTGGCCCTCGGGGGTAGCGGAAGTCGCCAGACTTCCGTCCGGTGCTCCTCGGAAGTCTGGCGACTTCCGCTACCCCCTCACGCGCTGGGGCTGGCTCCCAGGCTTCAGGGAAACAGCGGGGACGGCGTGCCCCAGTGGTCCTGAAACACCAGGTCGCCGAGCGGCTGTCGATGCTTCCACCCCACCTCCTCCAGCAGCGGCCGGGGCCGGAACTCCACCGGGTAACCGACGCACAGGTAGGCCACGAGCTGCACGCCGGGGGGCAGGCCGAGCAATTGCTCGACGGCCTCCCGGTCGAGGATGCTGACCCAGCCGACGCCGACGCCAAGCGCCCGCGCCGCCAGCCACAGGTTCTGCACGGCCAGGCAAGTGCTGAAGAGATCGGTTTGCGGCGTGGGCGCCCGGCCGAGCACAAATGGCGCGTCGCGACTCAGGTCGCAGGTGACGGCGATGTTCAGCGGCGCTTCCAGGATGCCCTCCAGGGTCAGCCGGGCGTACAGTTCCTTCCGGGCCGGGTCGTCGATCCGCGCCTGCTCCTGGGCGTTGACTTCCTCGAAGACCGCCTTGACCCGGTGGCGCACCGCGACAGCGGCGATGACCAGGAAGTTCCACGGCTGCATGAAGCCGACGGACGGCGCCAGGTGGGCCATTTCCAGGATACGCCGCAGCACTGCGTCCGGCACGGGGGTGGGCAGGAAGTGGCGCACGTCGCGGCGGTGGCGGATGACTTTGAAGACCGCTTCCCGTTCCGCCTTGGAGAAGGCCGCCGCGTCACACTCGGGTTCGCCAGGGTTCATCAGCAACACTCCTCGGTAATCGGCTCAGGTCCGGGCCAGCGTCCGAGCACCTCGCCCGACTGCCCCATCAAGTAAACGTCCACGGCGAGACTGCCTCCCACCAGTGACATGGCGTGGTCCCAGGCCCTGCGGCAGAGCACATGAAAAAACACGGCCTGCCCCTGGGCCGCGAACAACTCCGACACTTCCTGAGCAGTGTTAGCCTGGCCGATCTGCTCGACCAGGGCAGTGTCGGCGCCGACGTTGCGGGCCGTCTCCGCGAGGAAGGCGAAGTCCTGGCTGCTGCTGGTGCTGTGGACCGAGGCGTTGCCGGCCGCGAACTTCGCCAGCTTACCGATCATGGCTGCCAGGGTCACGCGCGTGACGCCGACACGGGCACAGTGCCGCAGAGCGTCGCCGAAGAACGGTCCCAGTTGCACGAACGCCTCCTCGGGCAGCGGGAAGAGCGCCTGTGCCTGGCGTTCGCCGCGCGCCCCGACGGTCAGCACCAGATGCCGAAAACCCTGGGCCACGGCCACGTCGATTTCCTGGGTCACGGTAGCCAGCCAGGCGGCAGTGGAGTACGGCACCACAATGCCGGTGGTGCCCAGGATGGAGATACCGCCAACAATGCCCAGCCGCGGGTTGAACGTCTTTTTCGCCAGTTCCTCGCCGCACGGCACGAACACTTCCACGACCACACCACGGCCGGCGGTGCCTCGGGCGGTGAGGATGTCGGCGACCGTCTCGGCGATGTTGCGGCGCGGCACCGGGTTGATGGCCGGTTCACCGGGCGGCACGGACAGTCCCTTCTTCGTGACCAGTCCGACACCCACGCCGCGCCGGAAGGTCACGCCGGGCTCAGGCGCCCAGGTCACGCGGGCGCCGATCTCCGCCAGGTGGGTCACGTCCGGGTCGTCCCCCGCGTCCTTGATGACACTGGCGCTGCCTTCGGTCTCGGTCCAGACACACGAGTGCAGTGCGAAGGTGACGTGCTGGCCCAGGGGCAGACGGATGGTGACTGCACGGACGGGCTGCCGGTCGATCAGGGCGAGCAGCGCCCCCGCCGTGGCCGCCGCGGCGCAGGCGCCGGTGGTGTAGCCGGAACGCAGGTTGTGCCGCGGCGACTCCACGGCTCAGCCCTCCCCCAGCTTCGCCAGGCAAGCAGCCACCGCGTCTGCCACCGTGCAGACGGCGGCGAGGTCGGTGGACTCGGGCCGGCGGATCATCAGCACTTCCAGGCCGAGGTCACAGGCGGCCAGCACTTTTTCCACGACGCCGCCCTCCCGGCCCGACGCCTTGGTGACCAGCACGTCCGCCCGAAACTCACGCAGGACAGCCCGGTTGAACTCCTGCGAGAACGGCGGCCGCAGACACAGCAGCCGATCCGACGTGAACCCCGCAGCCAGGGCCTGTTGCAGCGACGCCACACAGGGAAGGATACGGGCGATCAGCACCAGGCGGTGGTGCAGGGTGGCGAAGTGTTTCAGCTGTTTGGCTCCGATGGTCAGGAGGGCTCGGCTTCCCAGGGACGGCAACAGGGCGGCCGCGTCCGTAAAGGAATCGACCAGGTGTGTCCCGGCGGGCGGCTCCCAGTCCGGCCGTTCGTAGCGGACATAGGGCACGCGCAGGCGCCGGCACACAGCGGCCGCGGTGTGGGTGATGCGCACAGCGAACGGGTGCGTGGCGTCGAGCACCAGGTCAGTGCTGCCCTGACTGAGGAACTCGGCCAACTCGGGCTCGGTGAATCTGCGGGCCTCGACCGTGGCCGCGTCCCCAAGGGGGCCGAACAAGCTGACACAGGCTTCGGGCCGCGTGACGGTCGCCCGCACCGCGAACCCAGCCGTCAGCAGTGCCCGCGCCAGCGGCGGACCCTCGGAGGTGCCGCTAAGCAGGAGGACTCGTTTCTTCACGGTCGCGTCCCCGGAAAAGGTGTCCGTGGTCCCGGTCATACAGCCGCGACCGGTTCTGACGGCGGCCGATGGCGGTGCCGACCAGAATCAGGGTGGTCCGAGACAGTCGGTTGCGCCGGACTTCCTCGGCCAGGTGCCGCAGTTCCGTCACGATGATTTGCTCATCCGGCCAGGAGACACGGTAGACGATGGCAACCGGCGTGTCCGGCGGATAGGCGGTCAGCAGCTGTTCCTGCACTCGGTCAACCAGGCGGGCACTGAGGAAGAGACACAGGGTCGCGCGGTGTCTGGCCAGCGCTTCCAGAGTCTCGGATTCTGGCATGGGAGTCTGTCCCTCTGCCCGAGTGAGGATGATGGTCTGCACCACCTCCGGCAGCGTCAACTCGGTCTTCAGGGCCGCGGCGGCGGCCTGGAACGAACTGACGCCCGGAATGACCTCGTAGGAAACGCCGGCCTCGTCCAGCAGTGTCATCTGCTCCTGGATGGCGCTGTAGATGCTGGTGTCGCCGGAATGGAGCCGGACCACGTGTTTGCCGGCACGCGCTGCCCCAGTCAGCAGGGCCGCCACGTACTCCAGTGTCAATGGGGCGGAGTTGTGCAGCACCGCCGTGGCGGGGGCGTGGCGTAACACAGCTTCGGGAACCAGCGACCCCGCGTAAACTACCACGTCCGCCCGGCCCAGGGCTCGGTGAGCCTTCACGGTCAACAGGTCGGGGTCTCCCGGCCCGGCCCCGACAAAGACAACTTTTCCCTGACCCACGGCCGGCGTCTCGAACAGGGGGGACCGGGCCAGGGCGAAGGTCATGCGCTGCGGGGCGAGGGGTGAGGTCATCACCTGTTTCTCAACGAGCAAGTGTTGCGCCCCCGAGGTCAGCAGTGCCGCCGGCTCCGCGACACCGGGCGTGCCGACACACCGGGCCACCGTCTCCGAGGGATTGGGTGTTCCCGGGACACTCGCCAGTTCGACGGCGCTGTAGAAGACAGTGTCCCATCCGTGCCGGTGAGCCATCATGGCAATGGCTTCCTCGTCGGCCTTCAGATCCACACTGGCCATGGTGCCGACGCTGCCGCGGGCAAAGCGAGACTCGGCCAGGAACCGAGTCAGACCGTCTTCCAGGGCTTCGACGGAGATGCCGCGCTCGCAGCCAACACCCAGCACCAGGCTCCGCGGTCGGAACCACAGCACCCGCTCGGGATCCACACCGCCGATGTTTTCGGGCAACCGATCCGTGACCCACACCAGGAACTCATGGGGCTGCTCCGGCAGGGCCGTGGGCTGCCGGGCGAAGGACACGTTCGCGGGTAACTCCCTATCATCAAGCCATCCACCCTTTGCCGCGATTTCCTGGATGAACGCCACGGGAGCGCCGTTCACGAGAGCGGCCGCCGCGTCCTTGAGCCGGGCGCGCGGCTCGGCTGTCCAGCCGAACTCATCCTCCAGCAAATCGAGACTCAGGCCGCCGATCACGTCCGAGGCAGTGGTGATAATCGGCGTGGCTCCAAGGCAGCCGGCGACAGTACGAGCGAAGACGTTGGCGCCGCCGCGATGTCCCGAGAGCAGCGGGATGACAAAATGCCCGGCCTCGTCCACGGCCAGCACGCCCGGGTCAGTGTCCTTGGACGCCAGGCACGGGGCGATGAGTCGGGTGACTGCCCCAGCCGCGAGAAAGAACACCAGCTGTTCACAGCGGTCGAACAGGGTCGGGACCAGTGTCGCCAACGCACCATCGTACACAGTTTCCCAGGGATGCTCGGGAGGCCCGTGACGAGCCGGGCGATGGACTTCCCCGGTGCGCAGGCGGCGGCGCAGGCGGCGGGCCTGGTCGATGCCCCGGCGGGTGACGGCGATCAGTGCCACGTTAGTTGGCGTGGTCATGGTTTCCTGACTCGAAGGATGAAGATCAGGTTGTCCGGCTCCAGGGCGTGCAGGCACCCGAGCGGCCGGGAGTGCGCCAGCTGGACCGAGGTGACATCGGGTTCCAGTCCGCGAGACCGCAGCCACTCCCAGGCGCCGGACAGGGTTTCCAGGGCGATGCAATTCAGGACGAGGCGGCCGTTCGGTCTGAGTCGGCTCAGGGCCATGTCAAGGATGTCCAGCAAACGCCCGCCATTGCCGCCGACGAACACCGCATCCGGGTCCGGCAGGTCGGCCGTCCCGTGAGGAGCCTCAGCGTGAATCGCACGCACTCGCCCCAGTCCGAGAGCCACGGTGTTGGCCTCCAGTCTCCGGTATTCCTCGGCGTCCCGCTCCAGGGCAAACACCTGCAACTCGGGAGAGAGCCGCGCTGCCTCAAGGGCTACGGAGCCGCTGCCGGCGCCCACGTCCCAGAGCACGTCACCGGGATGCAGTTCCAGGGAGCAGAGCGCCAGCAGGCGAACCTCGCGCCGCGTGATGAGTCCGCGCGGCCCCGCTCGATGCAACAACTGGCCCTCGGGTAATCCCAGCAGCGGCAGCGCCTCGTGCTGCTGCCGCTTGCGGCCTGGCGTTCCCACTTCTCGCACCAGCACGACGACATTCAACGGCGAGAACGTCTCCCCACTCAGCCGCCCGGCCGGATGGAGTGAGACGCGCTCGTCGGGGCCACCGAGGTTCTCGCACACCCACAGGGCGTACTCTTCCGCCACACCGAGTTCGCGCAACCACTCGGCGATGGCTCCCGGGTGATTGATGCCGTCGGTCAGCACTGCGATCTTGGCCTCCCGGGCGAGCAGGGCGGGCCGCAGGCACTCCAGGGGCCGGCCGTGCAGACTGACGACCCGGGCGTCGTGCCACGTCTCCTTGACGCGCGCGAACGCCAGTTGCACCGAACTCACCTGTGGCAGGAACACCAGATTTTCCCGCGGAATCGCCCGCAACAGCGCCCCGCCGATCCCATAGAAGAGGGGATCGCCCGACGCCAGCACGACCGTCTTTTCCGCGGTGTAACACGCTCGGAGCCGGTCAACAAACTCCTCCACGTCCGAGCCCAGAGGGATTCTCGTCCCGCCCCACTCGGGGAAGTAGTCCAGGTGTCGGTGGCCGCCCGCAAGCACCCGGGCCGTGGTGACATGGCCGCGAGCCTCGGCCGACAGTCCCGCCGCCCCGTCGGGACCGATACCGACAACAATGAGCGGATGGTCCCTCACGGCGTCTCCTCCCGGGCGAGCAGCAGCAGAGCGTTGATCGCGGCCGCGGCCACGGCACTGCCGCCCTTGCGGCCGCGCACCGCTAGCACCGGGATGCCCAGGGCCAGTGCTTCGTTCTTGCTCTCGGTCACGGCCACGAACCCGACCGGCATGGCGACCACCAACCGCGGCCGCACCAGTCCGCCCCGCACCGCCGCGCACAGCGCCAGCAACGCCGTCGGGGCATTGCCGACGACGTAGACCGCTTCGGGCACCGTCGCGACGGCGCGTTCCATGGCGCACCAACTCCGAGTCTTTCCCCTGGCGGCGGCTGCCTGTCGCACTTCGGGTTCGTCGATGAAACAGTGGAGCCGGACCGCAAGCGCTGCCAGTGAGGGTTGGTGGATTCCCGCCGCAACCATGCGCACGTCGGTGACGAGGGGGACGCCTTCCCGGAAGGCACCCACGCCCGCAGCGACAGCATCCGGCGTGGAGACGACTTCGCGCACCAGCCCCAGGTCGCCCGAGGCATGGATCAGCCGCCGGACGACGGCCCACTCGGCGGGGGGAAAGGAGTGTCGGCCAACCTCGCGTTCGATGATGCGAAAACTCTCGGCCAGGATCTCAGACGGTTCCATGCTCGTGGCCCTCCACCTCACCCGGAAGCGCGTACCCGCGCGGCGTCGCCAGCACGGGACCGAGGCGGCGCGTCCGGGAGCTGCCGACGATGATCGTGGTGAACATGTCCACGTCCGCCTCCCCCATGCAACCCACGGTAGTGACGAGTACCGACTGTCCCGGCCGGTAGGCGTTGCGCACGAGTCCCACGGGGGTTTCCTCAGCTCGATACCGCGCCAGGATTTCCTGAGCCTTGCGGTACTGCCAGTCGCGCCGGGCGCTCCGCGGGTTGAGCAGGGCCAGGACGAAATCCGCCTCTGCGGCGGCGCGCAGCCGGCGCTCGATCACCACCCAGGGAGTGAGCAGGTCGCTAAGGCTGACGACAGCGAAGTCGTGTCCGAGTGGTGCCCCGAGCAACGCGGCGGCGGCGTTCACGGCCGACACACCCGGGACCACCTGCACCCGATCCAGCAACCGCTCGTCCGCGACCGCCGCACACTCCAACACCAGGCCGGCCATCGCATAAATCCCTGGGTCGCCGCTGGAGATCACACACACCGTCTTCCCTTCTCGCAGACATTCAACCGCCAACCGGGCGCGCTCCACTTCGCGGGTGAGCGGCAGGGACAAACATTCCTTTCCCTCGACCAGGTCCGTGATACCGGAGAAGTAACCGTCATAACCAATGACCACCTCGGCGCACCGCAGCGCTTCCAGGGACTGACCCGTCATGGCGGCGCGTGCCCCGGGACCGAGGCCGACCACGAACAATTTGCCCCGAGTCGTCACTGCCTCTCCCTCCGCCGCAAAATGACGAGTGAGAAGTACGGTAACTCCCGGTCGCGCAGGCATTCAAGGTCTTCGACCACACGCTCGGCCGGCGTGCCGACCTGCTCGACGTAGACAGCCCGCACCGGCCGTGGCAGGGCCGCCAGTACCTCCAGCAATTGTCCGAACACGGCGTTCACCTTGAGCAGAAAGACGGTGGCGAATTCATCAAGCAGTGTTGGCAACCGTTCGAGACCATAGGCGGCGGGGACGACCGCCACTTTCTCGTCGAGTCGGGAGACTGGCACCCCGGCCCGAGCCGCGGCCGCACACGGCGAGGTCACGCCCGGGATAATTTCGATGCGCAACCCAGGGACGCGGCATAGTTCTTCATGCAGGTGCAGAAATGTGCTGTAAAACAGCGGGTCGCCCTCGGTGATCCACGCCACCGATTTCCCGCGCCGCAGTTCCGCCACGATTTCCGCCGCCGCCCGACGATACCTGTCGGCGTCGCCGCCCCGGTCACGGGACATGCACAGGTTCACGGGGCGAAACCTGGCGGCGGGCAGTCCGAGGGGTTCGATGATGCGACGGGCGAAGCCTTCCCCACCCCGAGCCCCGGCCGGCAAGAAAATCCAATCGACCGCCGCGAGCACACGCTCGGCCTTGCGTGTGATTAACTCCGGGTCACCGGGTCCGACTCCCACCCCGTAAAACATCCCAGGGATTCCGACATTCATAGCGTCCCCCGTTCGCCAGCATGGTTCAATGATGGTGATGGTGTCCGTGGTCATAATCGTGAGAGTGTTGATGATGGGCGTGGTCGTGTCCCTCTCCATCCTGCCCGATACCGCGGACGTGGTGATGGTGGCCGACCTGGGGCTGGCCCACCGCCTGTTCAAAGCCCGGAAGACGCACCCGATACTTGCACAACTCACAGTTCATGTTCGGGCTGCCGTGGACCACCTCCTCAGCCCGCTCGGCGAAGGTGTCGATCAGCAGCGGGTGCGTGTTGAGGTAGCCGGCACACACGAACTCCGTGTTGGAGTGGTCGCGGGCGAATTCCGCGGTTTGCTGGCGGATGCGCTTCTCCAGCACGCCAGTAAACAGGAAGAACGGGAACACCAGCACGCGGCGGAAACCCAGCCGGTGGCAGCGTTCCAGAGCCTCGGGCAGCAGCGGTGTGGTCACGCCGCTGTAGCACGTCGCGGCCCAGCCGAAGCCCATTCCTTCCCACAGCATCCGCGACAGTTTGCTGATGTCGGCGTTGGCGTCCGGGTCACTGCTACCCCGGCCGACCACCAACAGCAGAGTGTCCTTCCGATCCCGCGGTCCCGCCGTTCGCTCGGCCTCTTCAATGCGTAGGCGGGACAGATCGATGACGTTGGGATGCAGGTGCAGGTGCCGGCCGTACTGGAAGTCCACCCCAGGGTGGCGGCGGCGGCCCTCGTTAATTTCGCTGGGGATGTCGTTCTTGGCGTGGCCGGCGGCCATGAGCATCCCGGGCAGCACCACGACCGTCCGGGCCCCGCGCTCGACACAACGAGCGGCCCCCGCTGCGATGACCGGCTGGGCGAACTCCAGGAAGCCGCACTCGACGATACGCTCCGGGTCCCGGGCGCGGAACAGGTCCACGACCTGCAAAAATTCCCGAGTCCCTTCCGGGTCCCGGCTGCCGTGCCCGACGAACAACACCGCTGGTTTCATGGCCATGCCCTTTGCCTCTGGTTTCAGGGAGAGTCTACCGCTTCAGAACTCGACGCCCTTCTGTGCCTTGACTCCGGACCGATATGGGTGCTTGACGAGTTTCATTTCTGTCACCAGGTCGGCCAGTTCCACCAGTCCCTCCGGGGCATTGCGGCCGGTGACAACGACGTGCAGCATCGCCGGCTTCGCCCGCAGTTCGCCGAGCACCTCGTCCAGGGGAAGGTAGCCGTGCCGGAGCACCACGTTCAACTCGTCAAGGATGACCATGTCGAAGGCGGGGTCGCGCAGCAGCGACAGAGCCTGATCCCATGCTTTGCGGGCGGAGGCGATGTCCTGTTCGCGGTCCTGAGTGTTCCAGGTGAAGCCATCACCCAGGGTGTACATGCGCAGCGGCAACAGTTCCCCGAGCCTGGCGGCCAGGGCAGCTTCCCCGGTCGGGATGGCGCCCTTGATGAACTGGATGATGCCGACGCGCAATCCCTGGCCCAGGGCGCGGAACGCCAGGCCGAGGGCCGCGGTCGTCTTGCCCTTGCCGGCGCCGGTGTGGACGATGACCAGTCCCTGTTCGCGCGTGGCCCGGGCCTTGCGCTCCTCAAAGGCTTCCTTTTGCCGGGCCATGCGCTCCCGATGCAGTTCGTTTTCGTCCTGACTCATGGTTGCCTCAGGTTTGCTCCCGGAGGATGGCCTCCAGTTGGTTCATGTCCAGCGCTGCCTCCACCGCATCCGCGAGTCGTTCCAGTTCTCCGTGCAACGAGTCGCTGCTCGAAGCCGTGACCGCCGACCTCGCGCCGCCGCGCCGGAGACTGTCGAGCCAGACGCGGCGCAGGACGTCGTTCGCGAAGAGCCCGTGCAGATAGCAGCCCCAGACCCGGCTGTCCTCGCTCACCGCGCCGTCCAGCAGCCCGACACCGCGGCCGTTTCGCTGGACGATCTCAAGCCAGGGATGCCCGCCGCTGGTCCGGCCCAGGTGGATCTCGTAACCCGTCACTTCCTGCCTCTCAAGAAAACTCAGCCAGCCCGATCCGCCGCGCACCCGAGCCTGGGTCTGATAGGTCGCCTTGGTCGCCTCGAAGGTCGTCTCCACCGGGAGCAGTCCGAGTCCGGGAACTTCCGACACGGCGGATTCGACACCGAGCGGATCCCGGATCACCTGGCCCAGCATCTGATAGCCGCCGCAGACGCCCACGACGGCGGTGCCCTCCCGGGCCAGGTGCTGAATCGCCGCAGCCAGTCCCTGGGCCCGGAGCCAGGACAGATCCGACACTGTGCTCTTGGTGCCGGGGAGGATGACGGCGTGCGGCTGTCCCAGTTCCGCCACGGTGCTGACGTAGCGTAACCCCACCCCCGAGTCTCGGAGGAACGGGTCGAAGTCGTCAAAGTTGGCGACGTGCGGCAGTCGGATCACGACCACGTCAACCTCAACCGCCAGGGAAACAGGGCCGACGGTGTCGAGGGCCACAGCGTCTTCCTCCGGGATCGCAAGGCCCGTCAGGTGAGGGACCACGCCCAGCACCGGGACGCCCCCGCGTTCCTCCAGGATGCGCACTCCGTCGGCGAACAGGGCTCGATCACCGCGGAACTTGTTGACTACCAGACCGCGAACCAGTTTGCGGTCGCCCGGTTCCAGGAGCAAGAGCGTCCCGAGTAACTGGGCGAACACACCCCCGCGGTCGATGTCACCCACCAGCAGCACTGGGGCAGAGGCGTGCCGGGCCACGGCCATGTTGGCGATGTCCACGGCCCGCAAATTCAGCTCTACCGGGCTGCCGGCCCCCTCAATCAGGACCAACTCATGGGCGGCGCGCAGCCGATCCAGCGCGGTGGTCACGACCGGCCACAGTTCCTCCCGACGGCGGTAGTAATTGGCAGCACGCATTGTCCTCCAGGGTCGGCCAAGGACGATCACCTGGGACCGCGCATCCGTCTCCGGCTTGAGAAGCACGGGATTCATGTCCGCGGTCGGCTCAACGCCGGCCGCCGCCGCCTGCACCGCCTGCGCCCGGCCGATCTCCGCGCCGTCGGCACAGACGGCGGCGTTGTTGGACATGTTCTGGGCCTTGAACGGCGCCACCCGCAGCCCGCGCCGGGCGAAGACACGGCATAGTGCCGTTGTCAGCAGGCTCTTGCCCACGGACGAACTGGTTCCCTGGATCATGAGCACCCGCGCGGGCATGGGTGCCACACCTCCCGAATCGCGGCCAGGAGTCGCTCGTTTTCCTCCGGCCGGCGCGTGGCGATACGGACATGGCCGGGCAGGCCGAAGGAAGCACAAGCGCGGACCAGCATGCCGCGGCTCAGCAGCGCCGACCGAAAGGCAGTACCGTCACCCACTCGGACCAGGAAGAACGGCACGGCCGAGGGCACCGACCGCAACCCGAGTTCGCTCAATCCCGCCAGCAAGCTCTCCCGGGCACGGCCGAGTAAAACCAGGGAGCAGTCTCGGTGGGCCACGTCCCCGAGGGCGGCCACCCCGGCTGCCTGTGCCAGGGTGTTGACACTCCAGGGCGGTTGGGCGCGCCGCAGTGTATCGGCCAACGCGGCGGGACCGACGGAATAACCGAGCCGCAGGCCCGCCAGGGCGAAGTCCTTCGTCATGGATCGCAACACCAGCACGTTTACCGCCGCCAGTTCCAAGGCCGAGCGTAAGTCCGGGGCGAAGGGCAAATAAGCTTCGTCCACGACGAACAGCGTGTCAGCGTGCTGCCGCGCCCAATTCCCCACGGCCTCGGCAGGCAAGGTAGCGCCTGTCGGATTGTTGGGGTTGCACACGAAAACCACCCGTGGCCGTAGCCGCTGGATGTCTCGGGCGATGGCGTCGGCGTCTGGAGCAAAACCGTCTTCAGCGTGAGCCTGCCAGCCCTGGACGCGGCCTGCCATCAGTCGGGCTGCGCGGGCGTATTCCGAGTATGTGGGGCCAACCACCAGGATTGGGTCTCCGGGACGGACGAAGGCCAGCGCCGTCAACCAGATCAACTCGGAAGCTCCGTTCCCGACGACAATCTGTCTCACCGGGACTCCGAGGAAATCCGCGAGAGCGGCACGGAGGACCAGGGCTTCGCGATCCGGGTATCGGTCAACGGGTGCCTTCGCCAGTGCCGCCCGTACCGCCGGTGACGGGCCGTAGGGGTTGACATTCGCGCTGAAATCCAGCGTGTCTTCGGGTTGCAGACCCAGGGCCTGGATCTCCAGGAAATCCAGTCCGCCGTGAACGGCGGGAGCAACCTCCCCAGTTTGCCGGCGTGGCTCAGGCAGCATGGCCACCTCCCGCCACGAACACCAGCAGGACGACCGTTTCCAGCAACTCACACAGGGCGCCGTAGAGGTCGCCGGTGAGGCCAGGCAGGCGGCGCAAGGCGAACCGGGCCAATCCCCAGGTCGCCACCCCCGAGAGAGTCAGGGCCAGTGGCGTCCGCCAGACATCCGTCACGGTGGCCACGGCTGCCACGGTCAGGCCGGCGATGGCTGTGGCCAGGATCACCTGGGGCCAGCTTGCGTTATCCTTCATGGTTCGCCCGAGCCCTTCCGGGCGACCGTAGGGGAAGCCAACCACCGCCACGGCCACACCCCAGCGGCCCAGTGTGAGGGCCAGGACCAGGGCCGTGAGCCGATCCGTGAGACTGGCGAGCGTTGCGTATTTCAGCACCAGAAGCAGGACACCGCCGACCACGGCGAACGCCCCGACCCGTTCGTCGCGCATGATGCGCAACCGGGACTCCGGCGTGTGTCCGCCGAACAGGCCGTCACAGGTGTCCAGAAAACCGTCCAGGTGCAGGGCGCCCGTGCCGAGGGCCCAGGCAACGAGAACCAGGGCCGCCGTTACACCCGAGGGAAACACCAGCCCCAGGAGTTGGTCCAGGGCCGCCAGGAACCCGCCGAGCAGTACGCCCACCAGGGGAAACCAGCCCACGGAGCGACCCAGTTCGCTGGGGGTGAACGGCCGGCGGACCAGCGGCGGCGCCACGGTCAGGAACTGCACAGCGGCCAGGAAGGGCGTGAACCACCCGCCACGCTCCTGATCGGGAGACGGCGTCAGAGCCGGCGGCGACTCGTGGAGAAAGACCGTCATGCCACCCCTCCCCGCGCGGCGTTCCAGGCCGCCTTCACCAACCGTGCAGCCAACCCCGGCCGGGCCCCAAAGTTGAGATGGACATAAGAGGCCCACAGACTGCCGAGACTGGCCCCCTCCGCTCGCGGTGCTTCCGTCCCGCGCGCGGCGTCAGGAGGTAAGCCGGGGGCAGGTCACCGGGCCGCCCTTCCCAGGCCGAGTAGTGGAACTCGTGCCCGCGCAACGTCTCCCCTTCCGGGAGCAACCAGGAGCCGGCCGCTACCCGGGCCAGCCGGTAGCCGAGGGTCAACCGATTCGTCATGACCGAGTGTCCCGGCAACAGACCGACCATCGCGTGGGGGCGACCGTCGCCGTCCACGATGGCTTCCGTCAGGTACATCAGGCCGCCACACTCGGCGTAGATCGGCAGGCCCCGGCGGTGCGCTACGCGGAGGGCGATGTGCAGTTCCCGGTTGCCGGCCAGTGCCGCGGCATACATTTCCGGGAAGCCGCCGCTCAGCAGGATGCCGGCGGTGTCGCGGGGCAAGGCACGGTCCCGGATCGGGCTGAAGTAGGCAATCTCTGCCCCCGCTTCCCGGAGCAAGTCCAGGTTGTCCTCGTAGGTGAAGTGAAACGCCTCATCCCGCGCCACTGCGATCACTGGTCGATCCGAGACGGGCAACAGTTCAGCGGCCGGGAAGGTTTCGTCGTCGGGCAGGAGCGCCAACGGAGGGGCTTGGCGGGCGATGTTCAGGAGTTGGTCCACGTCCACGTAGCGACTCACGAAATCGGCGGCGGCTTGAATGAACGCTTGCCAACGGCCCGGCTCGGCTGTCGGGACCAGGCCGAGGTGACGCTCAGGGACGCGCAGCGCTTCCTCCCGAGGGAGCCAGCCGAAAACCGATAGTCCCGTGGCCTGGGTGACGGCCGTGGCAACCCCGTCTCCGTGCCCAGGCCCGGCGACGCGGTTGATGATGAAGCCCGCCAGTGGCAGGCCCGGGTCGAAGCTCTGGAAACCGAGGGCGACGGCGCCAGCACTGCGGGCCATCTTCCCGGCGTCGAGCACCAACACCACTGGCGCCCGCAGGAGTTTGGCCACCTCCGCGGTGCTGCCCATCGCGTCCTCGTAGCCGGCGCCGTCATACAACCCCATGACACCTTCGATCACGGTCACGTCCGCAGTGGCGGCGGCCCGGGCGAACCGGGAGCGCACACACTCGGCGGGCAGCATCCAGGTGTCCAGATTGCGGCAGGGCCGTCCCGAGGCCAGGGTGTGGTAACTCGGGTCGATGTAGTCGGGGCCGACCTTCCCGGGCTGAACACTCAGGCCGCGGCGGCGCAGGGAGGCAATGAGGCCCACCGTCAGGGTGGTTTTGCCAACCCCGCTCTGCGTTCCCGCGATGACCAACCGTGCGCCCATGCTGTACCTACACCCGTTGCCGGACTTTCAATACCAACGACTCCGCCGACAGCCCTTCCAGCGGCAGACACTCGGCCCCGAGTGCGGCCGCCAGTTCCGACCCCCGTCCCAGGCGGACGAAACCCGCCTCCGAGTCCAGGACCAGTGCCGGCAGTCCCGCTGCGGCCAGCCCGCGGGCCGCGTCAAGCGACTGCCGCCACGGGTCTCCGGTGGTGTCGGGCAGCGGGACGTTGGCCTTGCCGTCGCTGAGCAACACCAGCAGGGTCGGTCCCTCGGCCCGGGACCACCGGGATTCGCGGAAGACCTCGCCGGCCAGTACCAGGGCATGGGGCAGCGGCGTGCGCCCGCCCGTCGGGAGGACGCGCAACGCTTGCTCCGCCAGGTCCACACTCTCTGTGGGCGGCAGCAACACCTCCGCCCTCGGCCCTCGGAAGGCGATAACGCTCACCTCGTCACGCTGCTCGTAGGCGCTGTGCAGCAGGCCGAGGACCGCTCCCTTGACCAGTTCCATGCGCCGCCGCGCCGCCATCGAGCCGGAGGCGTCCACGGCGAAGAGGATGCGTGTTCCCGTCCTGCCCGACCGTTCCTTGCGGTGCAGGTCGGCACGCTCGATCACCGGTCGGCCGTCCATCACGGCCCCGCGCAGGACCGCAGCCCGGATCGTTGCGTCGATGGCCAGGTCAGCCGGCTTTGTATCGGGAACGGCCCGGACGTAGGGGCCGCGCTCCCGGTTCGGTATGGGGTTGCGACGGCCCGCGAACTCGGAACCGTCACGGCCCTGGGGAGGGGCCACTTCGATGCGGCGAACCGGCTGGGGCGCCGTTGGGGTGAACACCTGCTCGGCTTGCCTGTTCCCACCTCCCCGTGGCGGCCCCTCGGAATGTTCGGTCGATTCCCCTTCGCCGGGCTGCTCGGGTTCGGCCGTCCCGTCCCGAGACATTTCCAACCGAGACAGAGACTCCTGCAACCGCTCCCGGTCCAGGTGTGGCTGCTCGAAGGGCCGTCGGCGCTGGCGGTGGGGCAGCACCAGCTCCGCTGCAGCACGAACGTCTGCCGTCGTCACGGCGTCGCGCCCGTCCAGCGCTGCCAGCGCCCGGGCCGTCTTGTGCAGCACAATGTCGGCACGCAGGCCGTCCACCTCGAACTCACAGCAGAGCCGACTGATGGCGGTCAGCAGAGCGTCCTCCAGAGTGACCCGGGGCAGCAGCACGCGGGCGTCCGTGATGCGCCGCCGCAGGGCCGCCTGTTCGCCCTCCCACCGGGCCGCGAAGACAATGGGGTCCGCCTCGAATGCCAGTCGGCGCCGCACCACCTCGGTCCGGACTGCCGGGTCGCGCGGCCCGGTCACGTCCACCATCAGGCCGAAGCGGTCGAGCAGCTGTGGCCGCAGGTTGCCCTCCTCGGGGTTCATGGTGCCGACCAGCAGGAACCGGGCCGGGTGGACGACCGACACTCCCTCCCGCTGCACGGTGCTGACGCCCAGCGCCGCCGCGTCGAGCAGGACATCGACCAGGTGATCGGGCAACAGGTTCACCTCGTCGATGTACAGAATGCCGCGGTGGGCCGCGGCCAACAATCCCGGTTGCACGGCCCGCCGCCCCTCCCGCAAGGCGCGCTCGAAGTCAAGGGTTCCCAGCACCCGGTCTTCCGTTGCACCAAGCGGCAGGTCCACGAACGGGGCGCTCGACTCGGCGGCCCGGCGCTCAGCGGCGATGACACAGTGGGGACACTCGGGCCAGGGAGTGTCGGGATCACAGTTGAACGGGCAACCCTCGACCACCCGCACAGGTGGCAACAACGACCGCAGACCGCGGGCGGCCGTGCTCTTGGCCGTGCCCTTCTCGCCGCGCACCAGCACGCCGCCAATGGCCGGGTAGACGGCGTTCAGCAGCAGGGCCGTCTTCAACGGCTCCTGACCGACCAGCGCACAGAAAGGGTAGTCCACGAGTCACTGGCCTCCCGCTGGTTGGGCGGCAACCTCGCCGCGGGCTTCTAGCAACTCCTCGCTCCTCAGGAGTGTCTGCCGCAAGGCGTCCAGCGTCTCGGACTGTGGCGCCGCCCACAGGCCGCGCTGAGCCGCTTCCAGCAGCCGTTCCGAGACGGCGTGCAGAGCCCAGGGATTGCTGCGCGCGAAAAACGCCTGCATGGCCGGGTCCAGGGCGTAGACTCGGGCCACCTGCTCGTACATCCAATCTTCCACAACGTTGGCGGTCGCGTCGTAGCCGAACAGGTAATCGACCGTCGCCGCCAGTTCCAGGCCGCCCTTGTAGCCGTGCCGCGTAATGGCGTCGAGCCACTTGGGATTGACGACGCGCGTGCGAAACACGCGCAGCGCCTCCTGTCTCAGGTCGCGCACGGCGGGCCGGGCCGGGTCATGGGTGTCGCCGAAGTAGTGCCGCGGCTGGCGACCAGTCAACGCCCGGATGGTGGCGATCATGCCGCCGTGGAACTGGAAGTAATCGTCACTGTCGAAAATGTCGTGTTCACGGTTGTCCTGGTTGTGCAGGGCGATCTGCACCTCGGCGAGCCGGCGGCGGAAGGCGGGCCGCGCGTCCACACCCTGACCGTCGGCAGTGTAAGCGTAGCCGCCCCAGTTGACGTATGTCTCGGCAAAATCGGCATCGTCGTGCCAGTTGCGTTCGTCGATCAACGGCAGCAGACCGGCGCCATAACAGCCGGGTTTGGAGCCGAAGACGCGGTAGCTCGCCTGTCGCTCGGGCTCGGGCAGTCCCGCCGCGACGTTGGCCGCCAGATCCGCGAGATAGTGCTTGCGGACGTAGTTCTGCTCGGGCGGTTCGTCGCGCTGGGCGACTGCCTGTACGGCTTCATCCAGCAGCTTGATGAGGTGTGGGAAAGCGTCGCGGAAGAAGCCGCTGATGCGCACCGTCACGTCGATACGCGGCCGGCCCAGTGTCTCCAGCGGGACCACTTCGACGCCCAGGAGGCGGCGGTTCTCCTTCTGCCACGTCGGCCGCACGCCGAGCAGTGCCAGCACCTCGGCCACGTCATCGCCGTGGGTGCGCATGGCACTCGTGCCCCACACACTGATGCCAACACTTTCGGGATACGCGCCCGTCTCACGGCGGTAGTGCTCCAGCACTTCGCGGGCCAACTCCTGTCCCACTTGCCACGCCGCGGCCGATGGCAGCGCCCGCGGATCGACGGCGTAAAAGTTGCGTCCCGTCGGCAGCACATGAGCCATGCCGCGCGTCGGCGCTCCACTCGGCCCGGCCGGGACGTACTCGCCCGCCAGGCCGGACAGCAGATTGTCGATCTCGTCCGTGGTCCGGCTCAGGGCCGGTACCAGCCGCTCACAGACGAACACCAGGACTGTCCGCACGGCCTCGGTCCCGGAGTCGTCACCGAAGGTCTCGGTGAGGACGGTCGAAATTGTCTCGGCCCGGAACTGCTGGCGCTGAAGCAATTCCAGCAGATGGCGACACAGTTCGTCGATGGTCTCCAGGGCGTCGGCCTGGGTGGCGAGCGGGCGGCCGGCCAGGCGGACCAGGGCGGGCGGCGCGTCCAGGGGACGGCCCCGTTCCGCCAGCAGCGCATCGAGACTGAGCCCGAATCGACCTGCCACCGCGGCACGGAGACTAGGCACATCCAGGTTCGGAATCCACGTCAGCGCCTGCAACAGGCCGACCAGCTGTTCACCTTCGGGCACCTGCCCCAGAATGTGCAGACCGTCTCGGATCTGAGCCCCGGCCAACTCGCACAGGTAGCCGTCCAGTTCCTGAATCAGATGCGACACCTCGCGGCCGCGCATCTGGGCCAGTGTCACGGGGGTGCCGTCGGCGGTCACGGCGTCGTCCCACTCGTGCGTATGGCCGTCCTCGCTCCGCTGCATCAGATACTTCAGGTCGTCTTCCAGGTGGGCCTGCCGAATGAGGTCCCAAATCTGTTGCTGGAGCAGCGGCATCTTGGACGGGTCGAGCAGCTCGACCTGGTAATACTCGTCCACCAGTTGCATCAACTCGGCCAGTTCGCCGTGGGCGTCGGCCGTGGTCATTGGCGGCGTCAGGTGGTCGATGATGACGGCGTGACCGCGGCGCTTGGCCTGCGCTCCCTCGCCCGGGTCGTTCAGGATGAACGGGTAAAACAGCGGCAGATCATCGAGAAAACGATCGGGGTAGCAGTCCGCGGACAGGCCGACGCCCTTGCCGGGCAGCCATTCCAGGGTGCCGTGCTTGCCCAGGTGGACGACGGCGTCGGCGCCGCCACACGTCACGCAGCCAGCGGTACAGAGCATAGTAATTGTGCGGCGGCGGCAGGTCGGGCTGGTGGTAAATCGCACTCGGGTCCATGCCGTGGCCGCGCGGCGGTTGCAGCGCCACGAAGACGTTGCCCAGCTCCAGGCCGGCCAGGGCGATGTGGCCGTCGTGGACGTAAGCGGTCCCGGGTGGGGCTCCCCACTGTTCGGTCATCTGGCGGCGCTGGCCCTCGGTCAGTTCGTCGAACCAGTGACAGTACTGTGTCACCGGGACGCGGCCCGCGGCATTCGCCAGCTGTTCGGTGGTCAGCAACGTTTCGTCGTAGGAGCAGCGATCGATGAGGGCGTGGATGAGGGCGTCGCCATCGGGCGGCAGGTCGTCGATGAGATAGCCGGCGTCGCGCAGGGCGACCAGCACACACAGTAGCGATGCCGGGGCGTCCAGGCCGACGGCGTTGCCGACCTTCGCGGCCTTGCCGGGGGCGTTCGTCAGCACGAAGGCGATGCGCCTGTCTCGGTTCGGCGTGCGGCGCAGGGCCGCAAACCGCAAAGCCAGGCCCGCGACCCGGGCGATACGGTCAGGGACAGGAGTGTAGTGAATTGCTTCGGTACGGTTGACAGGCGAGACGCCTGCACCACGGTCGGGTTCCTTGAATGAGACGGGCACCGTGATGACGCGGCCGTCGAACTCCGGCAGCGCCACGTTCATCGCCGTGTCGAGCGGGTTGAGGCCGCGCTGCGACGCCTCCCACTGCCAGCGCGCCGTGCTGCCACAGATCGCCTGCAACACTGGTACGCCCAGGGTGGAAAAGACACTCACGGACCAGCCTGCCGGTGTCGGCCCATCCGCCCGCACCTCGCCGAGCGCGAACGAGACAGTGGCGATCAGCACGTCAATCACCAGCCGGCCGTCCGCCATCAACAGCGACAGCGCCGCGGGCCAGCGTCCTGGCGGTAGACCCTCGGGCGGCGCGGCCTCATCCTTCAGCGAGGCGGTGAACACCGGCAAGGCGTTCGCCCCGCGCGTCTCCAGTTCGCGCACACAGGCGTCGATGAAGTCGAGGTTGCCGCTCATCCAGTGTGAGCGGTAAAAGAGCAGGCCAACACTCGGCCGGGACGGGTCGCGGCGGGCCAGCCAGTCCGCCACCGTCGTGCCGCGCGGCAGGTCCGGGTGATAAACGCCGTGCTGCGGTTGCTCGGCGGGAACCCCGTAGCCGAAGCCGGTCAGCAACAGATGGTCGGCGAGGAAGCGCAGCAGCTGGGCGAGGTTGTCCGGGCCGCCGGCTTGCAGGTAAGCGGTGGCCTCGTGGATCACGGCGGGCGAGACGGTGGACGCGGCGGTCAACTCGGGGTCGGGCTGACCGGTGCCGCTGACGACGAGCAAGTGTTGGCCACGAGCGCGGGCGGCGTCGGCCAGAGCACGGAAGCCCGGCACACTCTGGACGCCGCCCAGTAGCCGCACCACCACCACACGCGGCGCCGCCTCCGGCCAGGTCAGGGCGGCGGCCAGGTGATCCTCGGTCGCGACCTTGCCCAGGCTCAGCGCCCGCACCGGCGGGAAGCCTTCCGGCAACCCCGACAGCGCCGGCCTCAGTGCCAACAGGTCGGTGTCAGCGTGCGTCAGGAACAGGATGCCATCCGCCGCACGAGGCCCCGTGGTCCGAGCCCGAGCGCCAGCGAGGGGCCCCTCGCTGGCGCTCGGGCTCGGACCACTAGCCCCTGTGCCGTGCGTCCAGGCGTAGTAGGTGAAGACGTACTCCGCCAGCTCCGGAGGCGGTGGCAGGTAACCGTCGGCCGCCAGCATCTGGTCGATGTAATCGAAGACAGCGCGAATCTGAGCCTCACCGTTGATCGACTGGAACCACACGGGCCGGCCGTCAAAGAACAGCAGCGCCACGTTGGCCAGCGGACACGGCCCCAGACAGCCGCTCATCGTCAGCTGCACCAGCTTGCGGATTTTCCGACGCCGGTACTCCTGTTTGTAGAAATCCACCGGCACCGCCGCGAAGCCGCGCTCCGTGTGACCGCAGCAGCAGCCCTTGGCGCAGACCATCAGGTGGGCACGCCTGGCCACCAGGTGGATCGGCTTGCCGTCCAGGCGCAGAATACGGTTGCGCTGCTTGCGTGCCATGGGCTCACTTCGGGTTCGGTGCGGGCGACTCCGCCGACGCCGGCCGCGGCCGCGCCAGCCAGCGGCCGAGCAGTTCCCAGCCGACATAGACGCCCGCGGCGAACAGACACAGCAGCACCGGTACGTGGTGCCCCTCGATGTGGTGGGCCAGCAGATTCATGCCAGCCTCCTTTCACGCAGGGCGGCCAGGCAGCGCGCCACGGCGCCGCAGACGACGCCGATCAGTAGCGTCAGCCCACACAGGAGGATTTCGTCCTCCACCAACATGTCATGCAAATCCATGTGCCACGTCCTCCGGGCCGGCGCGCGAGCGCGGCGGCAGTGAGAAAACTCGGGAACGTCTCGGCGGAAAGGGAGTGTCAGCGGGAAGGGTGGTCCTGAAAGCGATGGCGCAGCCCCAGGAGGGGTGGCCGAAGAACCCGTTCGTACACTATGCTCCCGTAGCCCGATCCGCGAGATTACGGCGGAGCGAAACAGAGGCGGTCGGCCTGGCTTCCGCGCGGGCGGACGCGGTTACAGTTGCGGGACAGCGCCGGACTTGCACCGGCTTCGCCATTGTGCCCCGGATTCCGAGCCGGAGGGCACCCCTGTTGCGTGTCCGTGTCGCTATGAGTGTATCGGACTTCGGCGGGATGGCAACCGCCCACGCGAAGCACCAGGCCGCGGATGATGGTAACTTTCCTGCGAGCGGGGTCGCGTCAGCGCCCCGTGCTCTTCCACGGGGCGCTGACGCGACCCCGCTCGCAGGAACATGAGCAACCACCCCGACCGCGTGCTTGACCGATGTGGTTCAGCTCAATCCCCGAAGTTGGTGCCGACGTGCCGCGCCGCCTGGATGAGTGGATGGTCGGCCGGCACCAGCTTGAGCTTGCCGGCGACCTGCTCCAGCGGCACGGACGTCACCTCCGACCCCTTCATGCACACCATGCGGTTGTACTCGCCGCGCGCCAGCATCTCCGCCGCGTGGGTGCCGAAGCGCGTCGCCAGGATGCGGTCAAACGGCGTCGGAATGCCGCCGCGCTGCAGGTGGCCGAGCACTGTCACGCGCGTCTCGATGCCCAGCCGCTTGCTGACCGCCTTGGCCACCGCCAGGCTGGCGCGGCCCTCGGACTCGGCACTGACATCCGCGGCCGGCGGCGTACCGTTCTGGCCGTCCGTTTCGCCCTTGTTCTTCTTGCCCTTCTTCTTTTTCTTGTCCCCGCGGTCCGCCGCCGCGGCCAGCGCCGCCGCCACCGCCTCCGGCGCCTGCGCTGGCCGTTTCGGCAGCGCCCCTCCGCCACCGCCACAATGCTGAACCATTTGCCGCGCCGCCGCCGCTCCGTCAGGTGCTGGCAGATGCTGTCCAGGTCGTAGGGGATCTCCGGGATCAGGATGATGTCGGCGCCGCCGGCCAGGCCCGCGGACAGCGTCAGCCAGCCGGCCTTGTGGCCCATCAACTCAATCACCATCACGCGCAGGTGCGCCTCCGCCGTGGAGTACAGGCGGTCGATGGCCTCTGCCGCCGTCGTCATCGCCGAGTCGTGGCCGAAGGTCGTGTCGGTCTCGGCCAGGTCGTTGTCGATGGTCTTGGGCAGGCCGAGCACATTCAGGCCGTGCTTCATCAGCGAATACGCGACCTTGTGTGTGCCGTTGCCGCCCAGGCACACCAGGCAGTCCAGGCCGAGGCGGTTATAGGTCTCGACGGCGCGCGGCGTCAGATCGACAGTTTCGCCGTTGGGCAGCGGCATCTTGTGCGGCTTCTCGCGGCTGGTGCCGAGGATGGTGCCGCCCAGCGACAGGATGCCGGAGACATCGTGCAGGTGCAGCACGCGCGAGTGGTTCTCGACCAGGCCGCGGAAGCCCTTCTCGATGCCGATGACCTCGATGTGGAAGTCGCTGATGGCCGACTTGGCCACGCCGCGGATGGCCGCGTTCAGGCCCGGACAGTCGCCGCCACTGGTCAGGATGCCGATGCAACGGGCGCCCTTGGTGTCTGGCATGGCTGGTTACTCACTGCTTCTCGATCTTCTTCTGGTACGCTTCCCACTCCGCGCGATCAACGCGGCCATCGCGGTTGGTGTCGATCTGGTCGAACACCTTCTCCCATTTGGTGCCCTTGAGTTCGGCACGGCTCAGGCGGCCGTCGGCGTTCTTGTCCAGGGCGTCGAAGTCGGCGGTCATCGGCGCCCCCTGGGCGCCCGCCGCCAGGAAGCGCGCCACCACCAACCGCAGTTCGCCGCGGTCCAGGAAGCCGTCCTGGTTCAGGTCCAGCGCCGCGAAGTTGTCGGCGATCTTGCCGCGCGCCTCCGCCTTGCTGACCTTGCCGTCCTTGTCCCTGTCGAACTGGGCCAGCAGCTTTTCGACGAACTTCTCCACCTGCGGCGGCGGCGTCAGCATCACGCGCAGCGTCTGCAACAGCTGGGCGACTTCCTGGCGGCTGAGTTTGCCGTCGCCGTTTTGGTCCGCCCGGGCGAAGATTTTGGCGAAGCCCTCGGGCAGCTCATTCTTGGTGAGGAAACCGTCCTTGTTCTTGTCGAACTGCTTGAGGAAGGCGTCGGCGTCGAGTTTGAGCAACTCGGCCAGTTGGGGCGGCAGTTTTTTCTGGCCCGGCTGCGCGGGCAGGGAGCCGGTGGCGCAGAGCATCAGGGCGATGGCGAGCAGGCAGACGCGGTTCATGGTCGGTCCTCTTTGTTAAATACCGGCGATTCCGCGGCCTGCTGGCGGCGTTCCCACTCCGCCAGCAGGCCGCAGGCGTCGCTGAAACCGAGGTCGTCGAGCGGCACTTGCCCTTTCCAGGGCTGTGGCGGCGGCGGATCCGGCCTTCTCAGGCGGCGGACGGCGCGGCTCGCGACGAGGCGCTGGGCCGGCGTCAACCCCGGGAACAGGTCACGGATCTGCACGCCGATGGTGGTGCTCGGGATGAGGGGGTGGCGCCTGTTGCGCGTGTAGATGGCGTAATAATACAACACCAGGTCCGTCAGCCGATAAGGCTGGTCGATCAGGTGGCAGTCGGCATCGTGCCGCCAGTCCTCGTTGCGAAAATTCACGTCCAGCAGCAGCACGTCCGGCCAGTAGCGCTGTACGTACTTCGCGTCCGTCCGGCACAGCTGCACGATGCACCACAAATACAGCTCGTCGTAGGAGCGTTCCTCGAAGGGCGAGAACTCGTCAAGCAGGATGCCCAGCATTTCCTCGATATTCGGGTAGCCCAGCCGCCGCAGCGTCTCGACGAGGTACAGGAAACTGCCGATGTCGCTGAGGCGCATCTCCGGCGCGGGGCTGCGGAGGGCGTCGGCGATGGGGCGGCGCAGTTGCCAGAAACGGTCGAGCAAGATCGGGCGCAGTTCGTGCAGCGGCCCCAACTCCCCCAGCGCCGCCGGTGCGTGCGGGTTAACCTGCGGCCGCAGGTCGCCGCGCTCCGCCTCGGTGCGATACCGCGCTCGTTGCTCCTCGTCCACGGTGCGTCCCCCGGCAAGTTGGGTCATCGGCGAGCGGCGCGGCGTCAGCCCGCCGGTGCTTCGAGTTACCGGCGGGCTGACGCCGCGCCGCTCGCCTTACACATCTGGCAGCATAACCGCGCCCGCCGCCGGACGCCAGAGGCCGTGCCGTTTGACAGACGAACGCCGCTCCCGCATACTGGTCGGCGACGGAGGCGGTGGCCGCCCGCCGCATGGCGCTGACGGGCTACCGGTTGGCGGACCAGATCGGGTGCGTGTGCAAGGCCGCCGAGAAATAACGGGACGCCCTTCCCGGGAGGAAGGCCATGTATGAGTTTTGCCCGCACTGCGGACAGACCATCAGCGGCGAGCGAGTCGTGGGCCGGACGGTGATGTGCGAACACTGCGGCAAAAGCGTCGGCACCCTGGCCCCGCCGCCGCAGAAAGTGGTGGTGGACGCCACCAAGGAGTTGATCCGCCGCGGCACCGCCCGCGCTGTCCGGTCTGTCAGCAGGTCGTCGAACTGAAGGCGCCGGCGCGAATGTTTGTGCCGCACTTCCCCCCGGGGCAGCGCAAGGTGTGCCCCGGCAGCGGCAAGGCGGCGCCCGCGCCGGAGACGCCAGCGGCGCCCGTCCGGCCCGCGCCGATCCCGCGACCGCCCGGCGTCAAGGACTTCAGCGCCCAGATGACGCGGGACTTCATCAAGGTCGTTTCGTGCCGCAAGGACGCCGAGCCGCGGATCGAGGAACTGACGCTGGAATATCTCGACAAGAACGACCGGGTGCGTCTGCAAATCGACGCGCTGCGGGACATTCTCGGCAACGACTTTCGACTGCAACCGTACCCACCGGCGCTGAACCGGCCGCACCTGGCTGTCTGGGGCAACGCCGCCGCCTGGGTGGTCGCCCACAAGCACGACCGCGGCGGTTACGAGACGATGTCGGACGCGGAGCTGGGCCAGGTACTGGCGGAGGTGCGGCAACACGCGCGGCTGTTCTGCCAGTGAAAAAAAGCTGACCGTCATCACGGGGTTTCCTTTGGACGTTTCAGAGGAGAAAAGTAGCCATCTGTCCCGCCCGAAACTCCCTGAATTCACTGGGATCGCAGCATTCACTGTGCCATCGGCCTGGCGGGCTATCAATCCTCCGGTAGCAGCGCAGCCTCGGAAAAAAACTAGGACAGCAAAGCCGGCTGGAGCAGTTTTTCCTCCAACTGTTGGAGGAACGCCCGGGGATTGCGACGGAACCGTGTGCGGTTGACTCGGCGGCGGCGGCGGGACTCCAGGTGTTGGCGGAGTTCCGCCTGCCTGACCGGGTCTGCCTCCGCCAACTCTTCCGCTGTGTAGACGTGCTGCCGGGTCGCCGCGGCCGCCAACACGCGGGCCTCCCCACGGAGCACCAGACTCGGGGACGCCCCCGTGCGGCCGCTGGCCCGGCGCTCGTGGTAGCGATGGCTGCCGAAGAACTGCTCCAGGTCGTTGTTCGTCCGCGGTAGGTCCGCGACGGCGTAGCAGTGGAACAGCCCCGGCCAGTAGCTCCGGGTGACCTTCACGAAGTGCTCGACCCCGCTCGCCAGCGCCCCGACCAGCCCGCGGTGGCGGGTCATCGCCCCGAGCAGACCACCCAGGCGCTGCCGCACGGCTGGGGCCACCCCGGGGCCGTGTTCGCCCAGCAGGTGCGCCGCCTGCCAGACCCAGGCGAAGGCCACGCGCACCGGGGGCCACAGCGGCGCCGTGGCCGCCAACGCCGCCACGAGCAGCAGCCTCAGCCGGACGAGTTCTTTCGGGAGCCCCTTTTTCGGCCACCCCGTCCAGGCTGGCCACCACGGCGCTCAGGCGGTCGTGGAGTTTCAGCCCGGACGCTTCCAGGGGCGGCCGGCCGTCGTCGGTCACGGCACTGCGGACCGCGTCGCAGTACCCCTGGATGGCCTGGGCCTCGGGGTCGGTGCGGCCCTCCACCTGGCGCTCGAGGGGCCGCACGCCGCGGACGCGCTTCTTGAGTTCCTTCTTGGCGTGGCGGTCGGCCTCGTAGATGGGCCGGGCGGCTTCGCGGAGGTAGTGGAAGTGGCAGAGTTGGTGCGGCACGCCGGGCAAGGCTTCGGCCACGGCCTTGCGGATGGAGTGCTGGCCGTCGGAGACCACCCCGGTGATCGGCACCGCCAGGCCGTCGCGCACCTGGCCGATGAGTTCGGCCAGGTCCTGCTGCCGGCTGGACAACAGGCTGCGCGCAGCAGGACGGTGCCGGAGAGGCAGTCGCGCAACACCCAGAGCACCTCGTGGCCGACGTCGGGCTGCAGGCCGTCGATGGCCAGGATGACGCGGCCCTGCGCGGCCAGCAACCCGCGCAGGCGGCCGGCGTCGGTCAGGGTGACGGCCAGCAGTTCGTCGTAGCGCTCCAGGAGGTTGGTGACCGTCCGCTCGGCGATGGCCAGGCCCCGGGCGACCAGGTGCTGGTGGATCTCGGGGACGGAGCGGTGCTCGGCGTAGCGGAGGGCGCCGAGGTGGGCGATGACGTCCAGGCCGAACTCGTGCTGGGGCAGGGCGTGGCGGCCCTCGGCCTCGGGCCGGTAGGGCTGCAGGTGGCGTGGGCAGTCGGCGGTGTGGCAGCGGCGGATGTGGAGCACCAGCCGTGTCAGGCCCAGCAGGGTGACGACGGTGCGGTCGTTCCGGTAGTCGGACCACATCCGTCGGTGGCAGGCGGGGCAGTCCTGGTACAAGGCGTCCAGGTGTTGGGTGAAGGTGGGTTCGGGGCGGGGCGCCTTCCTGGCCATGGCAAGCTCCTGGGTTGGGGGGCTTTGCTACGCAACTCGTTTTTCGCGGTACGCCTCGGTAACGTTCCGTGACGAACGGGACCAACCGCGGGACGAAATTACATTACGTATCAAAGCCGGGTTGGGGCGCTAAAGCGTAACCCAAACCCAGGTTAGCTGTCTAGCCGGCTTTGCTGTCCTAGAAAAAAATGGCAAAACCCCTACTGACATGCCTCACCCCGTTTGGTATATCCCCGCCGGTCAACAAACCGCCTGCCCCCCAATGGAGAATGTGGCGCATGAAACTACGCCACCCCTGGTTCACGAAGCTCTGTGCCCTGGCCGGCTCGCTGGGTCTGCGCGGCTGGGTGGGGACGCTGCGCTTTCAGTACGCCAGCCTCGGCCCGGAGTCGCACCCGTACCGGCTGCCCTCCGACCGGCGCCACCTGTATGCCTTCTGGCACGAAACCCTGCTGCTGCCGACCTACGCCTTCCGGAACATCGACTGTGCCGTGCTGATCGGCCGCCACGCCGACGGCGAACTGATCGCTGACGTGGCCCGGCGGTTCGGCTTCCGGGCGGTGCGCGGCTCCTCGACGCGCGGCGGCGTCGAGGCGGTGCGCCGGCTGCTGCACGCGGAGCCGCACGGCCACCTCGCCGTGACGCCGGACGGGCCGCGTGGGCCGCGGCGCGTGGTGCAGCCGGGGGTGGCGTACCTGGCGTCGCGCCTGGGCCTGCCCGTGGTGCCGACCGGCTTCGGCTTCGACCGGCCGTGGCGCTGCAGCAGCTGGGACCGCTTCGTGATCCCACGGCCGTTCAGCCGCACCTGCTGCGTCACGGCGGTGCCGGTCACCGTGCCCGCCGACGCCGACCGCCATGACCTGGAAGCGTACCGCGGCCGCATTGAAGACACGCTGCACCACGTCTCGGCGCTGGCGGAGCGCTGGGCCGAGCAGGGCATTCCCCCGGAAGCGGCCGACGCTCCCGTCGCGATCGAGATCAGCCCGTTGCGACGGTCGGCCTGACCCATTTGCCCAAACTGCTACAGACGGCCCGCGCCGCCTGTGTTATACCCTTACCGTGGAGAACGGGCTCATCGCGACCAAGGACGACACCGCATGAAACTTCGCCACCCCTGGCTCATCAAGACGGCGGGCTGCGGCATTGCCCTGCTGCTGCGGGCCTGGATCGGCAGCCTCCGGTATCAGCACCATGCCCTGGGCACCGACGCCGAGCCGCCCCGGGTGGCGCCCGGCACTCGCTACCTGTATGCTTTCTGGCACGAGTATTTGCTGCTGCCCGCCTTCCGCTATGCCTTCACCGACGCGACCATCCTCATCGGCCAGCACGCCGACGGCCAGCTCATCACCGAGGTGTGCCGGCACCTGGGGCTGCGGGCGGCCCGCGGTTGCACCACACGCAACGGCGACCGGGCGGTGCGGCACCTGATGAACGAGACGCACGGCCACATCGTCATCACACCGGACGGCCCACGCGGGCCGCGGCGCGTCGTCAAGCCGGGGCTGGTGTACCTGGCGTCGCGGCTGGGGCTGCCCATCGTGCCGGCCGGCTTCGGCCTGGAGCGGCCCTGGCGCGGCCGTAGCTGGGACCGCTTCGCCATGCCGCGCCCTGGCAGCCGCGCCTGCGTCGTCACCGACGAACTGGTCCGCGTCCCCGCCACCGCCGACCGCGACACGCTGGAGGTGTACCGCTTGCACGTCCAGGCCGCCATCAACCGCGCCACCACTCTGGCCGAGCGCTGGGCCGCGGAGAAAATGCCGCCCCACGGCGCCCTGCCGCTGCCCGCGCCCGCATTACCGGCCAAAAAGCTGGCAGGTTAGGCAATCCGTGCGGCCCGCGGCCGCGCCTGCCTTTCGCCTTTCTTGCCATTTCCGCCCGGCTTGGCCTTGCAAATCTGGCTCGGCATTCATACCTTTTGCCGCAGCGCTTCAATTTCGTCCCGCTTTTTGCAAGTTCCCCAAGGGTTGCCGTTGGTGCTGGCGCCGGCCAGCGCCGCCCAACCCACCCGACTTTCTTTGTGAAAGGATCGTATCTGATGGAATTGCCGAGTCGTCCCAAGACCGACCGCTATACCCGACCCGGCGAGTACCTCGAAATCGAGGCCCGCGTCCGCAGCCGCCCGGGTAACGCGGACATCCCCACGCTGGTCGCCTACGCATTCGACTACCGCACCCGGCTCGGGCCGTATCTCTTCCTGGATCGCAGCCTGTTGCCGGCCGGCCCGCGCACCGTCGCCGCCGCCCTGCACCGCGCCGGCTTCACGCGCACGCGCGTCCTTATGCGCCAGCTCAATCCCAACGTGCTGGTCAGCCAGTCGCACCTCGACGGTCGCGTCCCCGAGATGCTGTTTGTCTCCAGCATGCAGATCCACAGCGCCAGCGCTTACGAGCTGATCCGCGACGCCCACAAGCTGGGCGACGCCCGCCCGTTCATCGTCGCCGGCGGCGCCAAGGCCATTTACGAGCCGTGGGACTTCTTCGGCCTGGGTCCCGACGCCAACGAGAGCGCCGACGTGGTCTGCACCGGCGAGGAGTTCGTCATGCTCGAACTGCTCGACCGGCTGACGGAGTACCGCGGTCGCGGCGAGCACATCCGCAAGACGTTTCACCGCCTGCGCCGCAGCGGCCTGCTGGACGACATCCAGGGCCTGGTGTTCCGCGAGGGCGACGAGCGCGACCCGCTCAGCCGGCTGGTGGACACGGGCATTCAGCGCATGGTGCAGAACCTGGACGAACTGCCGCACCCGGTCGAGGCCCTGGGGTTGATCGAGCCGACGCACAAGCGCCGCCAGTTGTCGGCGAAGGCGATCCCGGCGCACCGGCTGAAGCGCTACGCCAAACTCATCTCGCTGGTGACGACGCACGGCTGCAAGTTCCACTGCCCGTACTGCCCGATCCCGGCGTACAACCAGTTCACGTTCCGCTTCAAGAGCGGCGAGCGGTTGCGCGACGAAATCCAGGGCATCATCGAGCTGACCGGCATTTCGACGCTGTTCGGCACCGACGACAACTTCTTCAACAACCGCGAGACGGTGCAGGAGACGTTTGAGGTGCTGGCCAAGGGCCGGGCGAACGGCAAGCCGTTCCGCGACATCGTGTTCTTCGGCACCGAGGCGACCGAGTTCGACGTGTTCAAGAACCAGGATCTGCTGCCGTTGTGCCGCGAGGGCGGTCTGCGGGCGATCTGGTTCGGCATTGAGGACATGACCGCCGAGCTGGTCAAAAAGGGCCAGAGCCCGGAGAAGACGGAGAAGCTGTTCAAGCTTCTCAACGGCCACGGCATCTGTCCGATGCCAATGATGATGCACCACGACGGCCAACCGCTGCTGAGCCGTGGCAACCTGTACGGGCTGCTGAACCAGGTGAACTTTCTGCGCAAGGCGGGTAGCGTCAGCGTGCAGGTGACGATCCTGACCCCGTCGGTTGGCAGCAAGTCCTACGAGGAGAACTACGAGAAGGGCATGGTCATCGAGCAGGCCGGCGGCCACAAGGTCGAGGACTACCAGTTCGACGGCAACCACTGCATCGCGACGGAGGACCCACACCCGTGGCGCAAGCAGTTCAACATTTACATGGGCTACCTGACGTTCTACAACCCGATCAACTTCGTGCGCGTGCTGTTCAACTGGAAGGATCCGCTGTGGGACGCACGGCTGCTGTGGCAGGTGTACGGCATCGCGGGCGTGGTGCGGTCGTTCTGGCAGGGCTTCGGCTGGCTCAGGAGCCTGTTCACCGGGCCGATCCGCAAGACGACGGAGTTGCCGCGCAAGCGTCTGGAGATGATCGCGCCGCTGCCGAACTACCGGGCGGTGTCGGAGCCGGCGACAGTTAGTTCGCTGGCCTCGCTGCCGCTGGTGGAGCAGTCGGCTTGATGGCGGATTGGATGTCCGGTCAGAAGGCTGGGGCACCAGCCTTCTGACCGCAGGAGGGAATTGCAGATGGACGACCAACTCCCTGAAGATCGCTTTTCTTATGAATCGGCCCGGGAGCGGAACACCGTTGATCTCTCGACGCCCGGCTACTGTCCCAATATGACTTACGACACTGGCGCCCGCGATGACCTGCCAGTTGATCGCTTTTCTTATGAGTCAGTTCGAGCGCAGGGCATCGTTGAACTTCAGCCGCTTGGCTTCTGGTCCAACTCGACTTATGATACTGGCGGCCCCGACGAGCCGATTGTCGTGATTGCTCCCGTGTTGTCGTCTTCCCAAACCATCCACTAACCCGCTGTCCGGTCGAACCAGACCAGCAAGGCGATGGTGTTGCCATCCTTGGTGATGGGTAATGAAGATCGCACCCGTACCGGGTTCGTCTTCAACCAGTGCATCAGCGCCTGGGCAAGTATGATCGGCAACTCCTCTTTGGGCGGCGGCTGCTTGGCAGCCGGCTCAAACGTTACACATCCCTCCCCCTGAATGGTGATTTGGATCAACTTCTGTTTGGCCGGCCCGTCGCCATTACCACTCAAACGCAGATCCATGACGTGCTCTCCGTGAGAATCCCCGTTTACGTTTCGCGCGAACTCTGCCCGCGCGAAACGTAAACGGGTCAGAGGGGTGCTCGGTCATTTCAGGCACTGCCGCGCATGCGTTCCATCAGGATTTTCGCGGTCTCGGGCCGCATGATACGCGGATCGGGCAGCTGGCCGGCGCGCAGTTTCTCGCGCAGCTCACGACCGCTGATGGACACCTGCTTGTAGCCCTTCGGCCCCCACTCGTCCACCAACCCCACACGCCCCAGTTCCTCGTAAAACGCCGCGAAGCCGACCTTCACCGGCTGCATGAGCAGTTCGCCCTTGAGTTCGTCGAACTTGCGCTGCGCCGCCAGGCCGTCCCAGATGTCCTTGCCGTCGTCGAAGGGTGCGTCGGCGTGCTTGCGACCGATGACGATGTCGGTGAAGCCGAAGTTCTGCCGATAGATGGCGTGCATGATCGCCTCCTTCGGCCCGGCGTAAAACATCTTGATGTCGAGCCCCAGCAGCAGGAGCTGGTCGGTGAGATCGAAGCCGACCTGCTTCCAGAGTTCCTCGTCCTTGTCGCCCTGGCCGAGCGCCTTGTTGTCGATGAGGGCGCGGTAGGTGCGCATGCGCGTGGCGGCGTCCACGTCGTCGCCCTTGGTCTCGCCGACCAGCGGGTTGAGGACGGCGCCAGTGAAATGGCCCGCGCGCGTCAACCGCTCCAGGCCGACGACCAGCGCGTATTCATGGGCGCGGTGCAGGGGGTTGCGCGTCTGAAAAGCGACGATGCGCTGCCAGCCGCGCTCGCGGAACAGCGCCCGCGTCTCGCGCGGCGACAGCACCAGATGGCCGTACTCGGGGTGTTTGGGCTGCGGCAGCACGCGCACCTCACCGCCGAGCAGCATGGTGCGCGGGTCATTCATGACCATGTGGCCGCCCGGGTGGTCGGTGCGCTCGGTGCCGTAGACGCCCTTGATGTAGCGCGGCTTGTCCCACGGGAAAATATCGTTAACGGCCAGCGTGCCGACGATCTCGTCCTTGCCGTTGACCAGCGCCACCGTCTCGCCCGGTTTGAGCGACGCGGCCAGGGCCTGCTCGACGGGGAACGACAGCGGGATGGTCCAGGCGTAGCGCTTGCCGTTGTGGACGATGACCTCTTCGTCAAGGACGTGGTCGAAGGCGGCGCGGTCCATCGGCCCGGTAAGGGGGCTGAGGCCGCCGTCGCCGAAGCGGTACAGCGTGGACAGGTCGGCGTCACTGACGGGGACGCGCCGGAGGCTCGCAGCCTGGCGGCGGGCCTGCTCTGCCTCCGCGGCCGGAACCTGGCGATCAACGGGTTCGGTGAGGCCGCCGTGGGGCGGGATCAAATCTGGCATCCAACAGACTCCGAGAAAAAACGAGTGGGAAGTCACTTCACCGCGGCGGCGTCCAGCACCGCGCGCACGATCTTGTCATAGCCGGTGCAGCGGCACAGGTTGCCGGCCAGGAAGTGCCGCACCTGCTGCTCGGTCGGCTGCGGATGCTGGTCCAGCAGCGCCCTGGCCGCGACGATGAAACCCGGCGTGCAGATGCCGCATTGCAGCGCCGCGTGCTCCAGGAATTTTTGTTGCAGCGGGTGCAACCCCTGCGGCGTGGCGACGCCCTCAATGGTTAAGATGCTGCGGCCCTGCACTTCAGGCGCCAGCACCAGGCAGGCGTTGACCAGCCTGCCGTCGAGCAGGACGTTGCAGGCGCCGCAGTTGCCGTTGTTGCAGCCCTCCTTGCTGCCGGTCAGGCGCAGCTCATCGCGCAGCACCTCCAGCAGGCTCTGCCGGGCCTCGCACAAAAAGTCCACGTCCTTGCCGTTGATCTTCGCCTGAATGTGGATACGCTTGGTCACCGTGGCCTCGTGGGGTGGGGTTTAACTGTGCCGGGCCCGTTCGACGGCGGCGTGCAGGGCACGCTTGACCAGCACGCCGACCAGGTGCCGCCGATAGTCCGCGTCGCCGCGCATGTCGCTGATCGGCCGCGCCGCCGCCCGCGCCAGCGCCGCCGTCTTGTCGATTAATGCGTCGCTCAGCGGCCCGTCCACCAGGGCCGCGGCCGCATCGGCCACCAGCAGCGGTGTCGGCGCCACCGCCCCGAGACTGACGCGCGCCGCGGTGCAGCGCGTGCGGCTGGCGTCGAGCACCACCTGCGTGCCGACGCCGACAACGGCGATGTCCATTTCGTTGCGCGGATGAAGCGCAGGTAGCTGGCGCCGGCGTACGGCCGCGGTGGCGGCAGGCGCAGGCTCACGAGGAATTCGCCGGCCGTCAGCACGTTGCGGCCGGGGCCGGTGCAGAACTGTTCGACCGGCACCTCGCGCTGCCCGCGCGGCCCGGCAATGACGGCGACCGCTTCCAGGGCGATCAGGGCCGGCACGGTGTCCGCGGCGGGCGACGAGTTGCACAGGTTGCCGCCGACGCTGGCCCGGCTCTGAATCTGAATGCCGCCCACCAGGGACACCGCATCGATCAGGCCGGGGTACGCTTTCGCGATGGCGGCGTCCTCGTAGATGCGGTAGCACGGCACGGCGGCGCCGAGGCGCAGGCCCTGTTTGGGATCGTAGGACAGTTCGTTGACCTCGGGTACGTGCTTGATGTCCACGAGCAGATCGACGTGGCGGCGGCCCTCGCGAAGCTGCACGATGAGGTCGGTGCCGCCGGCGAGGATGCGGGCGCGGTCGCCCTTGTCGGCGAGCAGGCGGACGGCCTCGGCGATGGTGGCGGGGGCGGCGTAGTCGATGGCGTTCACGCGGACAACCTCATGGGGTCGGTGGGGCGGGGTCAGGGGCGGTCCAGTCCTCGACGCGCAGGCCGGGCACCTTGCGGAAGTCGGCCAGGTTGCGCGAGAGCAGCGTCGCGTCGTGGGCCAGGGCGATGGCGGCGATTTTCAGGTCCATGGTGCCGATGCGGAGTTTCGCCTTGACCAGTTCCTGATACTTCACAGCGGCGGGTTGATCGAATTTCAGAACGTTCCGGTCACAGAAATCGATCAACAGGTCACTCAAGCGGCCATAAGCGACGATCTGCCGCTCCGGTGTTTTCGTCTTGGCGATTTGCGCCAACCAGCCCCGGCATTGTTCCTCAAAACTGATAATGGTGGCAAACACCGTCGCTTGGTCGATCCCATCCAGCCGTGCTAGCAGTCGCGCATACTCCACCCCATCGGGGTGTTGGACCAGGGTGATGACATCCGTGTCAAGGACCAGCATTATTTCTTCTTCCCTTCAGCTTTCTTCGCTTTCTTTTTCTTCTTCTTGGCACCGGGACGGAGCGATTCGCGATACTCCCGGCCCAGGCGCACCATCTCTTCAAACCCCGGGTCGTCCTTGAACCGCCCGGCCCCCCCCTCCGGTGTCCACCAGGGGGCTTTGTTCGGAGGCTCGGTTTGGCCGTTTTTCGCCACCTGCGTTTTCAGTTCTTCGACCTGCTTTTCCAGCGCCTCCACACGCCGCGCCAGTTCTTCCACAGTCATGGTCCCGTCCTCCCCGCCGCTCACCGGCGTCAGTCCCGCAGCTTGAAAGAGACGTACTTCGTCTCCAGATACGCCTCCAACCCCTCGTGGCCCAGCTCGCGGCCCATACCGCTCTCCTTCATGCCGCCGAACGGGCACTGCGGCGTCGCCGGCACCGGATCGTTGACGCCGATGATGCCCGCCTCCAGCCCCTCCGCCATCTTCCACGCCACCGTCAAATCATTCGTGAACACGTACGCCGCCAGTCCGTAGCGCGTGTTGTTTGCCGCCCGGATCACCTCGTCCAGGTTGCTGAAGTTCAGCAGCGGCATCACCGGCGCGAATGGCTCCTCCGTCAGCAGCTTCGTCTGCGGCGGTACGTCCGCCAGCACCGTCGGCTCGAAGAAGTAGCCCTTGGGGAACTTGTCGCTGCGCTTGCCGCCGGTCAGGATTTTCGCACCACACTTGCGCGCGTCCTCGACCAGGCCGAGCGTGTTCTCCATCGCCCGCTTCTCGAACATCGGCCCGACCTCGACGCCCGCGTCCAGGCCGTTGCCGAGCTTCAGCTGCTTCGCGAACTCGACCACCGCCTCGGTGAACTTCTTCTGCACATCCTTGTGGACGAAGAAGCGGCTCGGGGCAATGCATACCTGACCGTTGTTGCGGAACTTGCCCATGACCGCGATCTTGGCTCCGACCTCCGGGTCCGCGTCCGGGAAGACGATGAACGGCGCGTGGCCGCCCAGCTCCAGGCTCAGGCGCTTCACCTGGTCCGCGGCCCCCTTCATCAGCTGCTTGCCCACCTCCGTCGAGCCGGTGAAGCTGATCTTGCGCACGGCCGGGTTCTCCAGGAACTCGTCGGCGATCTCCTGGGCGGGGCCGAGCACCAGGTTGGCGACGCCAGCCGGCAGCCCGGCCTCGACCAGGCACTCGAAGACCTGCACGAGACAGAGGGGAGTCTGGCTGGCGGGCTTGCAGACGATGGTGCAGCCAGCCGCCAGCGCCGGCGCGAGTTTGCGCGATTGCAGCGTGATCGGGAAGTTCCACGGGCTGATGGCCCCGACGACGCCGACCGGGTGCTTGAGCGTCACGTGCCGCTTGCCCGGTGCCGAGTTCGGGATCAGCTGGCCGTAAGCACGCTTGCCCTCCTCGGCGAACCACTCGAAGGTGTCGGCGGAGTGCAGGATTTCGGCCTTCGACTCCGCGAGCGGCTTGCCCTGTTCGAGCGTCAGGGTGCGAGCGATGGCGTCAGCGCGTTCGCGCATCAGCTCGGCGGTCTTCTTGAGCACCCTGGCCCGGTCCCAGGCGGTGAGCTTCATCCACGCGGGCATGGCCTTGGCCGCGGCCTCGACCGCCCGCCGCGCCTCGGGGCGACCGCCGTAGGCCATCTCGGCCAGCACCTCTTCCGTCGCCGGATTGATGACGCCCAGGGTGCGGCCGTTGTCGGCGTCCACCCACTTGCCGTCGATGAACATGCGCTTGCTGGTGGCGGTCGCGGTGGCCATGTGTCGGTCCTTTTGCCAGAGAAATTGGGCGATGCCTGGGGCCTGTCTCCCCGTATTGTAACCGGGTCAATCTAGGGTTGAAACCGGTGCAGTCAAGCGCCGGCGGCACGGTCCGTCCCTGCCGGGCGGCGTCTGACCGAGCAAGGGAGCCAAGGGAGCCAAGGGAGCCAACTTTTTCACACGTCGAGATCCGGCGTTGGTGCAGGAATGGCACTCACTGGCACTCCAACACCAGGCGAAGGGTGGCGGTCAACTGGGATCGCTATTGCCGCACTCCGTGTCCATGTCGGCGCCACAGAAGGGGCAGAACCGGATTCGCGGATTGAGTCGAAAGGGGTTGAGATGAAAACCCTGGTCTGCCAGGACCAAATGGGTCAGCCGGTTGCGACAGCAGGGGCAGCGGATGCCGAACACGTAGGCGCCGGCCATCGTCAGCCAGGCGATCGCGAAACCAACGACGCCGCAGATCATCACGTCCCCGGGCAACCCGAACCCCTGCCAGGCCGCAAACGAAAGCGCGAACAGACCAGCACCGAAATACATCACGGCCATGACCAGCCGCTTTTGCCGGTTGAGAACGTCACGCACGGTCATGATGGCACCTCCGCCGCATACTTGACGCACACCGTTTTGGGCTCGGTGAAGAACCGCAGCGCCTCGTCGCCGCCCTCGCGGCCGACGCCGCTCTGCTTGACGCCGCCGAACGGCGTCCGCAGGTCGCGCAGCAGCCAGCAGTTCACCCACACCGTCCCCGTCTCTAACCGCTCCGCGACGCGGTGCGCCCGCGCCAGGTCGCGCGTCCACAGCGTCGCGCACAGCCCGAACGCCGTGCCGTTGGCGTAATCGAGCACCTCCGCCTCGCTGCGGAACGGCGTCACCGTCACCACCGGCCCGAAAATTTCCTCCTGATTGACGCGGCAGCTCACATCCAGATCGACGAGCACCGTCGGCTCCACGAAGTAGCCGCCCGCACAGCGGCCTTCGACCTGCGCCCGACCGCCGCCGCACAGCACCCGGCCGCCCTCCTCACGCGCTAATGCGATGTACGACAGCACTTTCTCCAGGTGGATCTGCGAAATCAGCGCCTCCTGGTCCGTGGTCGGCAACCGCGGGTCGCCCACCCGCAGCTTTTTCGTCTCCGCCACGAAGCGCTCGACGAATTGCGGATAAATGGCCTCCTCCACATAGATTCGCGAGCCGCACAGGCAGATTTCGCCCTGGTTCTCGAAGGCCGCGCGCACGCTGACCTTGAGCGCCTCGTCGAGGTCGGCGTCGGCGAAGATGACGTTCGGGTTCTTGCCGCCCAGTTCCAGCGTGACCTTCTTGAACAGCGGCGCCGCGGCCTGCGCGATGGCGGCGCCGGTGACGGTGCCGCCGGTGAACGACAGCGTCCGTACTGCCGGGTGGCTCACCAGCGCCGCGCCGACCTTGGCGCCGAGGCCGTGGACGACGTTGAACACGCCCGGCGGCAGTCCGGCGTCGCGGCACAGCTCCGTGAGCAGGTGGGCGGTCATGGGCGTCAGTTCGGACGGCTTGGCGACCGCGGTGTTGCCGACCGCCAGCGCCGGAGCCACCTTCCAGGTGAACAGGTACAGCGGCAGGTTCCACGGTGAGATCAGGCCGCAGACGCCGCGCGGCTGCCGCAGCACATAGTTCAGCGCCAGCTGATCGGTGCGGTACGCTTCGGAGGCGAAGTGCAGCGCCGCCGTGGCGAAGAAGCGGAAGTTGCTGGCGGCGCGCGGGATGTCCACGGCGCGGGCCAGGTACAGTGGCTTGCCGGTGTCGAGGCACTCGGCCTCCGCCAGCCGGTCCAGGTCGGCCTCGATGCGCGCGGCCACGTCGAGCAGCAGCCGGCAGCGCTCCGCCGCGGGCGTGCGCGCCCAGGCCGGGAACGCTTCGCGGGCGGCCTGCACGGCGTCGTCGAGGTCGCTGCCGTCGCTGTCCGCGACGCGCGAATACACCTGGCCGGTGGCGGGGTCGCGGTTGTCGAGGTAGGCGCCGGAGTGCGGCGGCACGTGGCGGTTGGCGATGAAGTTGGGGATGTGCAGCATGGGGGCCTCCCTTTCAAAAGGAGGAAGGAGGAACCAGAAAAGCCTATCTGATTCTATTCCTCCTTCCTCCTTCTGAAGTGTCGTGCTTGCTTGGCCAGCGGGGACGGCCTAAAATCGCAATGGTTCGTGGCGACCCCCTTCCCCCGGAACCTCCCCATGCAACCGCACGACCTGCGCCGGCTCCTTGAAGAACTCCAGGCGGGGCAGCTCAGCGTGGACGCGGCGCTGACGCAGCTGCAGGCGCCGCCGCCGGTGGCGGACCTCGGCTTCGCCCATGTCGATCTGCAGCGCCACCAGCGCTGTGGCTTCCCGGAAGTCATCTTCTGCGAGGGCAAAACACCGGAATGGGTGCTCGGAGTGGTCCGCCAGCTGGTGGCCGCGAAGCAGGATTGCCTGGCGACGCGCGTCAGCATCGCGCAGGCGCAGGCGCTGGCCGAGGAGTTCCCGCAGGCGCAACAGGACGCGGTGGCGCGGACGTTCTGGCTGCCGGCGGGGCAGCCGGGGCCGCTGCTGGGCCGCGTGGTCGTCATCACCGCGGGCACCAGTGATTTGCCGGTGGCGCGCGAGGCGGTGGTGACAGCACAGGCGCTGGGCTGCGATGTGGGGCTGCTGGCGGACGTGGGCGTCGCCGGCATCCACCGCCTGCTGCGGCAGCGCGAGCGCTTTCAGGACGCCGACGTGCTGGTGGTGGTGGCCGGCATGGACGGGGCGCTGCCGAGCGTGGTCGGCGGCCTGGTGGACTGCCCGGTGATCGCGGTGCCGACCAGCGTCGGCTACGGGGCGGCCTTCGGTGGGCTGGCAGCGCTGCTGACGATGCTGAACAGCTGCTCGGCGAACGTGGTGGTGGTGAACATCGACAGCGGCTTCAAGGGTGGCTATGTCGCGGCGCTGACGGCGCGGCGGGCGGCGCGGCGCTGATGGCCCGTCAGCGCTTGCACGTACCTTCGACACAGGCGCGCCCGCGGCGCCGCGGCAGATAGGGCCGCACCCTGGCGAAAACGAGGTAGCCCACGGTCAGCAGCGCGTGGGCCCCCGGCAGTCGTCCCAGGCGCGCCAGCCAGCGGTAGCGCGGCAGCGCTTCCCACAGGGCGAGGAACACGTCCACGCCAGTGATGATGTCATCTCCCAGCCGGCCGTGCATGACGGCGTGCAGACGCCGCGGGTCGAGACCGTGGCGGGCGGCGTCGAAGTCCGGGTCGGTGATGTCGATGAAGGCGACGGGCTCGTCGCGCACCTGTCGGCGATAATGGGCGATCTCGCGCGAGCAGAGTGGGCACAGGCCGTCGTAGAACAATGTCAGTGGTTTGGTGCTCATATGGGGAGAGAACCGCGATCCGGCTCGATTCATAACCGCTTCCCCGCCCTGGCCGCGGCGCGGGCCTGGTCCGAGGCGGCTCTGGCGCGGCTGCGGGTGGCGCTGGCGGACCTCGGCCGGGACTGGCCGGAGGTGGCGACGGTGGCGGTGTCCGGCTCGCTCGGCCGCCTTGAAGCGGGGCCGCACTCCGACGCGGACGTGCTCGTCATCCTGAGCACAGCAGCGTCGGACGATGGGGCCGCCGAACTGATGCAGGTTATCTGGGACGCCCTCGCCCGGGCAGACTTGCCGCGGCCGAAGCCGACCGGCATCTACGCCACGCCCGCGACGGTCGCAGACCTGTGCTCGACCGCCACCCTCGGTCAGATCGCGGAGGATGTGCCGACGTTCGGCAAACGCCTGCAATTGCTGCTCGACGCCCGGCCCGTCTACCGCCCCGACGCTTGCCGCGACCTGCAGGCGGCCGTGCTGCGGCGCTACGCGACGGGCTTCGGCAACTGGGACCACCTGCTCGATGACCTGATCCGCTACTTCCGTTCGCTGCGCGTGCGGGACCGGTGGTATTTCGACTCCGGCAAGGGCGGCTGGTACACGCGCAGCGTCAAGTCGGAGCATAGCCGGCTGCTGCTGTACGCGGGGCTGCTGCTGCCGCTGGGCGGGGCTGGCGAGCGGTTGGCGGAGTATGTGGCGCTGACGCCGCTGGAGCGCGTCGCCCGGGTGTACGCGGAGCACGGCGACCCGCACTTCGAGCGCGTGGCGGTCGCGTATGAGCGCTTCCTGGCGGTGCTGGCGGACCCGGAGCAGCGCGCCCGCCTGGGTGCGGAGCCGCCGGCCACGGTCGCCGACTTGTGCCGGGCCGCGCCGCTGGGGTACGATGAATTGCTGGCGAACGCCCGTGGGCTGCGGCGTGAGTTGCTTCGCTTCGTGCTGGCCCGGCAGGCGGATTGGGGCGCGGACTTCATGGCCCGTGTCTTCTTTTAGCGCTGGTGTCCAACGGTGTCATCACCGCCGAACGCCCCGCGTTCATTGCTTGCAGAAATGCAGCAGGCCATCAATTGTAGACGCCCGTGGCGTGGTCCGGGATGGTCACGGCGGGACACGCGAGTTTCGCGGAGGTGCGTTCCCGAACCGGCGTCGGTCGGCAAGGAAAATTCTTGCTTTTGTTCAAACGCCCTGTACCGTGGGTGTTCGGCGAACGAATACCGGAATAGGCGAACGAAGGACTGGATTAGGCGAACGAAAGGCCGGAATGGGCAAATGAGCGGCTGCAGGTTACTTTAGGCTAATCCAATAGTTATGCGTCGGAGGGGCGGATGTTCGGTTGGTTTAAGAAGAAGCCTCGACTCGCACTCGCTTCGACTGAGGAGCGCGAGGCGATTCTGGCCAAGCAGCACTCGGTCTTCCGCGAGGTCGATGCCGCGTTCCATGCGTACCTCGAAGTCGTTACCGCTAATCCGCAGTGGGACGATGGTCAGATCGAACAAGAAATGGTCATCCGAGGCATCGCTGCAGCACTGGCCGAGGAGTGCGTCACGTTTGGCCCGATGGCGTGGGGGCGCGAAGTGGTCGAGCAACTTAGCGTGAGTTGTAGCCCGCTATTCCGCCTCCACAGCATGATCGACGGCACGGAGCGCGACCTGCCGCTCGCTAACGAGTTGGCCTACGCTTGGGCGCGGGCGATGATCGGACTTTACCGCATACCGGACCGCAACGAGGTATTCAAACTTGTGGCCGGCCGGAGCGCCGAGTTGGATGCTGTCAACAACGCCCTCAACGGTGGGGCGTCCGCGGCGAGCTTGCGAGAATGCAAGATGCAGCCATCGATCGTCCATTTTCGGCGTAGAATTGCGAAGGAAGCTGACGCATAACTAACGGCTGAAGCTGACCGGGGCCGCCATCTTGGTTCTTCGAGCTTTACGTTCTTGCAGGCGGCCCCGGCAGCTTAGCCGAGCGTTCGGCCACCGGAGGGCGCGCAGATGCGGCAGGGGCAGGTGCGGGCGGCGGCCGAACGGAACCAGGCGGCTCTACATCGCCACTGATCGATCTCGAAACGAGGTACTGGAGTACGGCATCGACTGTTGGCCGAGGCGGATTCTTCCGGCCGTCGCCCGAGCGATCGAGGCAGAGGCAGACCCGGCTCGCAAGTAACTGTTGGAAGCAAACTACACTCTGTTCACATACCAAGACCTGAGCGGGCCATACTGGGAGCCTGCCGACGAGTATTCGACGGCTCCGGGCTCCGCTCCTCTTCTGGAAACCTTGACGAACGATCAGGCAGATTCCATCGAGCACAACCCGCCCGAGGTGTCGCTGGTCGTCAGCCCGGAGGAAGCGTTACGGCAACTCCGGACGATCCCGCACCAGCGGTGCCAGGATGCGATCCCGAACAACTGGACGCTGTAGGGGACGAGACTGTCACCCCGCAGAGCGTGGCTTGGCTCTACTGCTGGGGCGAAACCGGGATGAACAGCCGCAAAGCCGCGGCCGCCTCCCGTCGAGTGTTCGACGCCATCTTCGACGTGCCGTTCGCAGATTACGATGAGCTGGTAGACCACAATGAGGCGCGCGGCGATCGATACCGATAGGCGCCGCCGGTTTCTCGTGAGACAGCGCACTTACAGACGGCCTTCGCGGCGCAGCCTTCGCCTTCAGCCCCGGTGAGCGCATAGGAAGGCGAACCGCCGGAGTGGGGGGGGGACGGTCCTCTTGACGGCTGAGGGGCGAAGCAGGAAGATGAAGCGGCGGATGACGACAGGTAGCCGAGGGCAAGACCCATGTGGCGGGTGATAGTTCGCATCTCCTTCTTTCGTGACCGTGGATCCCGCTTGAGGAACCACGTCGCTGCGTTCTTCACCACGATGGGGCTACAGAACACTCGCACAGGTACGTGGGAGTCCTCGGCCGTCGGCCTCGCACAAGCAGCGACCCAGATGAATCTTGTGCTCCAGGCGCTCGCCAACCCCCAAGCTGTGCCTAGCGTCCATCCACAGGCGGCGCTGAACCATCTCTGGGTCTACATTGATCGTGCATAGGAGGGCGATATGACTCAAGCCCCGTACTTCATCATCAGCGAAACCACTGAGGATCGCTTCGACGAGGCTGATAGTCTCGAAGAGGCGCTCCGCATCGCACGGGAATTGGTGAAAGAGAGCCAGGCCGGTGACCCGGTGTCGATCGAGCATAACGGGAGAGTAATCCGTCAGCTCGTGTTGACCCCGGACGGAGAAGTCGAAGAGGAACCCACCGAGTGACGGCCAGAACGAACTCGCTCGCATTCCTGTCAGGTGCGGGCGGGACAGAGGCGAACCAAACGCTACAGCAGACAGGGGCCGCATTACGGTTTTGCGCGCTTCAACGCCCCTCCAGCGGCCCCGGCTGTTGAGCTGGGGCGTTAGCCGGCGGAGAAACAGCATGACTGCGAATGAGCGTGCAGCCCAAATCTGGCCAGTCTTGGCGCTGGCTGCACACAACCGCCAGGTGCTCACTTACGAGATGGTCGCTCGGCTCACCGGGATCGCCCGTGTCGGTCTCGGCCAATGCCTCGAGCCCATCCAGTCCTATTGCCTGGTCAAGAGCCTGAGCCCCCTAACGATCCTCGTCGTCAGCGAGAAGACCGGGATGCCGGGGGTTGGATTCGTCGCCGCCCAGGATATACCGCGTGCGCAGCAAGAAGTCTTCAATTACGACTGGCTCGCCCACGGGGGGCCTTCTCCGGAGAGCTTCGAGGCTGCGGTGCGGGAACGGCCGTCCAACGGTATGATCCAGGTGCCGGCGACCCATCCGGACTTGCGGCAAACGGCTTCCGGTGTTCATGAACTGCCGCGGGTTCGCGTCGGGAGCCCGCGCCTGGCGGAACCCGAGCGTGCGGCCGACTTCACGATGGAGGTCGCCGAGGAGCACCCACATGCCGGCCTACGATGATGGCCGCTTCGCCCCCGCGGCGCCGGTCGCCAGAGTCAGCCTTCGGCATCCGGAGAGCGGGGCGAGCAGCGCGGATGTCTTCATGCTCATCGACTCGGGTGCGGATGCCACATGATTGCCGGAATCCGCCAGCGCCTCTCTCGGCCTGGCAGGCGCGGGCGAGAGGTATGGGCTGGTGGCGTTCGACGGCACGACCACGGAGGCGGAGGCTGTCCACGCCGTCCTCGTGTTTCTCGACAAGACGTTCCGCGGTCTCTTCCTCCCGGTGGCGTCCGAGGTCGGGGTCAGCGGCCGCAATGTCTTGAACCGGGTCCGGTTGTTGCTGGATGGCCCGGCATTAACCTGGGAGGAATTACCGCAAGCGCCAAAAGACGGCTAACGCTCAAGATCAGCGGCCCGCCGACAGGCGGGTCCGCTGCATCACTTTGTTAGCGTGCCGACGCCACGGCCGTCTCCGACCCCGCGGCGCGGACGACCGGCGTCAGCTCCACCAGCGGCGACGCCGGCGACTCCTCACAGGCCGTGCGCGTCGGCGGCCCATACGCCGCCCGCGACTCAATCGGCCGCCGGCTCACGAACAGCGGGTCCGCCGGGATGCGCGGCCCTGACCCCTGACAACCGACGGCGCCCAGCAGCGCCCCGAGCAACAGCAGCCGTTTCATCGCCCCGCCCCTCCCCGCTTTCCCGATTCCCTCGATTCCAGCACCGCCCACGCCGCCACGTCCCGGCCCGCCGTGTCGCGGCCGCGGACCTTGAACACCACCGCCGCGTCCGCCAGCCCGGCCGGCAGCGTCAGCGCCGCGCTGCGCCGCGTCGCGCCCGCCGCCAGCGCCGTGCCGCCGAACCATGTCCGCGCCGCCGTCACCCGCGTGTCGCCCTCCGACTCTCCGGTCGGCGACTGCCGCTCCCACGCCGCGCCAAGCAACCGCACCGGGCCGCCGTGCGCCGTCAGCGCCAGTCGCACACGGTTGCCGCCCGCCAACCGTTCGCAGCGCAGGCTCAGGCGCGGCGTCTCGGCCGGCAGCCGGACCAGCGTCACCTGCAATTCCGCCTCTGGGGCCGCCGTCACCGTCAGCCGCGTCCGCGCCGCCCCGGGCGTGTGCAGCAGGCAGTAGGCCGCGGCGGTGGCCGCCAGCTCGACCCGGTACTCACCCCCTGTCAGCGGCACCAGCGCCGGCCTGGGGCCGCACAGCAGCCGCGACCTCAGCCGGCGGTGCAGATCCGGGCCGCCCGCCGCCAGGGATGTCGTCCAGCCGCGGAACAGCGCCGCGAAGGGCCGTTGCGTCGCCGCCTCCAGGTTGGCGATGCCCTGCAAGTTCGAGCGGATCAGCCGCGCCGCCAGGTCGTCCCGGCCATGCTGTTCCTGGCACCAGCGCAGGAACAGGAAGACACTGCCGCGATTGCCGGGCGTCCGCCACAGGCCGCTGCCGTAGTAGTCCGGCACCACCAGCGCGTGCCGCGCCGGGTCGTTCAGGAAGCCGCTGACGCGGTAGTCGAGGTTGCCCCAGTCGTAGCGGTGCCGGTCCTCCGCCAGGTGCGCCAGGCCCTCATTGAGCCAGCTCTCCTCGTCCGCGCGTGGCACGCCCGGCAGGTAGTCGCCGAAGACATGCTCGCTGACCAGCACCGCGTGCGTGAACTCGTGGGCCAGGATCGTCCGCAGGTAACCGCCCGGCTTCAGGTCCGTGTTCAGGTACAGCATGTCGCAACGGTTGCTGAACGGCGCCGGCAGATCGCGGTAAAAATCGCTGCCGCGCACGAAGCCACTCAGTGCCACCTTGCCGCTCTGCAACTTCGCCAGCCACGGACTGAACAGGATCGTGAAACGGCCGTCGCGGTCCACGTCCAGCGCCCGGCCCTGGGCCCGCAGCGCCGCCGGGTAGATTTCCTCGTCGAAGGCGCGCACAGCGTCGGCGACGGTGGGCCGCAGTCCGTCGGCATCCGTGTGGCTGCTGTCCACGTACACCTGGCAGTGTCGACCGACCGCCCGCAGCGCCGCCGTCACCGCGACGTAATTGCCGGGGTCGCGGTAGTCGAGGTTGCGGACGAACAGGTGAAAGACCTTCTCACCGGGCGGGGCGGGCAACGACGGGTAGCCGGGGTGGTCGGGGTGCAGGCGGCGGGAGCGGGCCTGTGCTCGGCGGCAGCGCGGACGAGCCGGGCCCACTCGGGGTCGGCGGCGGCTGTGTCGCGTTCCACGGCCGCGGGGTCGGTGGTCGGATCGGTGCGCACCTCAACACGGTAGGGCCCGCCACGACCCAGCGCCCCGACGATCAGGTGATACTGCTCACCAGGACGGTCGGTCGGTAGCACCGCCACACAGCGGCCCTGGTGGACGGCGACGGGCAGCGCCTCGGTCGCGACGGCGGCCGACCCCCCGGCCGCCAGCAGCAACCCCACAGCGATCCCCCACGATCCCTGTCGAGCGGTCATGACGCGGCCTCGAATCCCCCAGGTTGCGCAGACGGCACGCTTGCGGTGCAGCACGCCCCTTTTTTCCCATCGGTGATTGGGCGGCGTCTCTTGAATGGAACCCAGGTTTTGCCGAGCTTGCCCGCGAGACTGGGAGGGTGAGGAAACCGTGCGCCGGCAGGAAAAGAGCCCGCGAAGGCGTGATCCCGTGAACATTTCCGCCAAATTGCGCCTCGTGCGCCTGGCGCCTCGTCGCGCCTCGTTCCCACGCTCCGGCGTGGGGACGAGAGGCAAGGGCGCCCATTCTCGACATGTGAAAAAGTTGGCGTTCTTGGCGTCCTTGGCGTTCTTGCTGTGGCAGACCATGCCCGCCAATGACCGGCGGCGCCACCCGCCCGGCCTTCACGGGTTCGCCGCCTTTGCCTTCTGCCGCGCCGCCCGCACCTCCTGCAGCACCTCCTGCGCGAACGGTTCGTCCCGATACAGCGCCTCGATGCCGGCCCAGACCCGTTCCGCCTCCGCCGGCGGCAGCGTCGCGGCGCGCTTCAGCGCCGCCCGCACCGGCGCCCAGCGCTCCTTCGCCTCGGCGGCTTTCTTCAGTTCGCGCCGCGCCCGCTCCGCCTGCTGCACCCACTCCTTCTCTGAGTCCACGTCCCGGAACACCGTCGCCAGCCGCCCCCACAGTTCCAGCGCTTCCTTGATCTTGCCTTCCTTCGCCAATTGCTGGCCCTGCTCAAAGAAGCGCTGCCCCTCGCTCCTGCCGAGTTCCGGCACCAGCACCGCCTGCCGCGCCGCCTCGATCTGCAACCGATATTTCTCCACTTGCTCCTGATACGGGTGGTCCGGGAAGCGCTCGTTGAGCGGCTGGAAGTAGTCGCGCCAGGCCCGCTCCCAGTCGGTCAACTCCTTCGACTTCATCAGTTCGCTGCCGTGCTCGAACAGCGCGTTGGCGCTGGGCGGCCACAGCGCCCAGGCGATCAGGCCGACGACCAGGAGCAACAGCGGCAGCAGCACCCACCAGCGGTTCAGCGCCTGGCCCAGCACACCGCCGCGGTTCTGCCGGTCCAGTTCGTCGCGCATCAGCCGGCTCATCACCGTCGCGGCGCCGGGGCCGTGCTGGGCGGGCAGGTCGGTGATCTTGTTCTCCGCAACGGTCCCCTCTTGCCGGCCGCCCACCTGCGTCAGACTGCTCTTGCGTTCCAGCTTGCGGCGCACCGACTCCAGCTGCCGGCTCAGCACCAGGCAGTCCGCCGGCCGCTTCTCCGGCTCCTTCTCCAGCAACTGGCAAACGATCTCGTCAATCTCGTAGGGCAGCTCCGGCACGATTTTCTGCGGCCGGTCGAACTGGGCGTAGCGGTGCTTGTGCAGCAGGTCGAGGTAGGTCAGACCGTCGAAGGGCGTGCGGCCGGTCAGCGCCGTGTAGAGCACGACGCCGAGCGAATACAGGTCGCTGCGCTTGCTGACCGGCTTGCCGGCGGCCTGCTCCGGCGACAGATACTCCGCGGTGCCGACGACGCCGCCCGTGGCCGTCAGATGGCTGGTGGCGAACAGCTTGGCGATACCGAAGTCCGTCACCTTGACCTGGCCGTCCGGCGTCAGCAGCAGGTTGGGCGGCTTGATGTCGCGGTGGATGACACCGTGGTCGTGAACGTGCTTGAGAGCGTGGCAGACCTGCACCGCCAGGTCGAGCACGTCCTTCCAGGGCAGCCGGCCCTGCTCGCGCAGCAGTTCGTCGAGGCTCTGGCCCTCGATGTACTCCATTGCGTAGAAGTACAGGCCGTTCTCCTGGCCGGCCTCGTAGAAGCGGACGATGTTGGGATGGTCGAGCACGCTGAGGGTTTCGATCTCGCGCTGGAAGCGGTGCAGGAAACCGACATCCTGCGCCAGTTCTGCGGCCAGCACCTTGAGGGCCGCTTTGCGACCGCCGATCTCCTCCTGAGCGAGGTAGACACGGCCCATGCCGCCGCGGCCCAGCTCCTTGTAGATGACCCATTTACCCAGGCGTTCGCCGATCATGTCACCACCCACGGCTGAGGAATTGATTCACCACAAAGACACAAAGAACACAAAGGGAAAGACAGAGAGGAAAAATATTCTCCCATTCTCTCTGTCTTTCCCTTTGTGTTCTTTGTGTCTTTGTGGTGAATCCTTTTTACGATAATCCGAAGGCCGCGCGCACCTCGGCGGCGCGGGGGTGACGCAGCCAGTCGAGCACCGTGCCCTGGGCGCCACGCAGCGCCAGCTGCTCGATCAGGCCGCGGTAGGGACCGCCAGCCAGGCCGTCCGCGAGCACCGCCGCCCCCTGGGCCGCGTGCTTGACCCACACCCCCGGCAGCGACTCCAGCGGCGCCACGCTGCCGAAGCGGCCCAGGTCCGTCGCCACCAGGCCCGCGAACGTCGGCTCCGTCTCCAGCAGCCGGCCCGACAGCAGCAGATGCTGGAACGGCGTCACCGCCCGCAGCGCCGCCACGTTCTTGACCAGCGACTCGCGGAAGACCGCCCGGCCCTCGTCCTGGTTGCGGTGTGACAGCACACCGCCGCCGAACAGGTCGTCCTTTGACAGGCAGCCGCACAGGTGCGCCAGTTCGCCATCCCAGGCGCCCAGGCCCGCCCAGCCCACCGGCCCACTGCTGCCGCCGACGCCGTCCACGATCTGTCCGTCCTGCACCACCACGCAGGCACTGAAAGCACTGCCCAGCTCGACCACACAGAACGTGCAGCGACCCCACTCCGCCGACTGCGCCGTCGCGAACTGCCGCAGCGCCAGCGCCGCCACGCACAGCTTGTCCGCTGTGCCCAGGTCGATGCGGTTGACCTTGCGCAGCGCCGGCACCGTCGGCAGGTGAATCACCGCCGGCAGGAACACCAGCGGCAGATTGCAGTCGATCAGGCCGCGCAGCAGGGCGGTGAATTTGACGACACCCTGTTCGTGGCCGCGGTCATCCGGGCGCACCAGCGTCAGCAGCGCCAGTTCCGCGTCGCCGCAGTCCTTCGCCGCCAGCAGTGGCAGCCCATAGCCGGACGGCGCCGCCACCACCTGGAACGGCCCACGCTCCTGCAGCCAGCGGCACGGCAACTCCGCGTCGGCGCGCAGCTCGTCCGGGGTGAAGCGGCACTGGTCCGCGACGGCGCCGTCCTCCAGGATCAGCCAGTCGAGACTGCTGGTCCCCGGGTCCGCGCCGGCCACGCGGACGGCGCCCAGCGCACTCAGGCACGCCAGGACGGTCAGGAGCAACAGCAGGGTAAACATGAGTTAAAACTGCTTCGCCAGCTCGTACACTTCCTCGGCGTCGAGCACGCGGTCGTTGGCCTCGAACAGCTGGGCGATGGCCGCCTTGTGGACCTTCATCTTGGTATCGCCGACGCCGATGGCCCCGTAACCGAGCACGCCGTCGCGCTCGACGCCCTTATCCGTGACCTCGACGCCCTCGACGCCCAGCGGCGGCACCGCGTTCAGGTCGATGGCCACGCGCAGCCCCGGACACGCCGCCCGCGCCATCTTCGGCACCAGCACCACACCGGCCGCGCCCGCCGCGATCACCAGCGTGCGCCCCGTCAGCGCCGCGGTCAGCTCCGCCGGGCTCGCGGTGCTCACCGGCTCCAGCCGGGCGTCCGGCACACGCGCTCGCACCGCCGCGCAGACCGCCGCGGAGCGCGTCTGCTGCCGGGAGGCGACGCGCACCTCCGTCCCCGCGCGCGCCAGCAGCCGCACCACCCGCTGGCCGACCGGCCCCGTCGCCGCCAGCACCAGGGCCGCGGCGCCGCGCAGTTCCAGGTGTCGAGCGGCGGCGCGCACCGCGGCGGCGGCCGTGGTGTTGGCGCCGTTGGCGTCCAGCAGGATCGACACGCGCAGGCCGAACTTCGGCAGCATGTGCTGGAGCGCCTCCTGCATCAGCCGCTCGCCGAGGGCCACGTCACTGCCGCCGACGAAGACCGCGGTGTGTTTCAGGTCCTTCGGGCCGCGCGTGAAGATGGCGCCGTGGATCAGGTCGCGCACCTGCTCCACGCGGACGCCGCCGTAGCTGAACAGCTCGTCGGCGCCGGCGTCAATGGCCACAACGCGGTCGAACACACTCGGGTGCGCGTCGCCGTCGAGCTGGATGAGAATCTTGCGCTTGTCCATGAGTCATCAAGAAAGGGCATCCACAGATGACACAGTTGACACAGATAAAGACAAAACCAAATGTTTTTATTTGTCTTTTATCTGTGTCATCTGTGGATTTGTTTTTACTTCGGCGAGAACGGATGCTTGGCGGTGTCCTTCTTCGCCAGGATGTCGTCGATCTTGGGCTCGCCTTTCATGGCGTTGCTGATGGCCATCTTGGTGGCCTCATAGTTGTACTGGTAAATCTTGGCGTCGTCCTTGGCCTGCCAGTGGATGAAGACGCCGCAGACGATGACGTAGTCGTCGGCCTTGGCCTTGGGGATGACACCGGCGGCGACGCTGTCGGCGACGGCCTTGGCGACGGCGGCCTGGGCCGGGCCGAACATCTGCACCACCTGCGGCGCGCCCTTGAGGGTCACCTTGGTGATGAGCACGGTCGCCGGCTTGCAGATCAGGTTGGGCGTCAGCACCGCCAGCAGGTTGGTAAAGCCCTGCTTCTGGTTGGCCAGGGCGGTGGCGAACGCCACGCCGACCGGACCGTCCTTGTCACCGATCATCAGGTCAATGTGCGCGACCTCGTTGCCGTCGCCCACCAGGGCCTCACCGATGTACATCGCCATGCCAGTCTCCTTCGCTAGAGGTGGATCAAATTGCCGTGCCGGCATGGACCATCAGCGGTCCTGGCGGCGCGTGCAACTGTTTCCCTTGAAATAGGACGAAAGCCGGAGGGTGACAAGCGGCGGAGGTCAACGCAAAAACCCCGGAACAGGCGTTCCGGGGTCGGGGAGAACCAGCGAAGGCACTGCCGGCGACGCGGCTGGTGCCGCCCAACTGGGGCGACGGGGCGAGCCCAGGGGGTGGGGGAGCGGGCCTGTCGGTTTTCCGGGCCCCGCGTCCTGGTGGCGGCACCAGCCGTGGCCCCGCAGGTGCGGGACTGCGGGAGCCGTCCTGCAGGGAGGTTTGGCTGACGAAGAAAATTATCGGCCGCGCGGCTGCGCCGGCATGAGGGAAACGTGAAGGGCCGCCCCCGACGTGCGTGGATTACGCCAGCGCCCGCCGCAGGTCTTCCTGCAAATCCTCCACGTCCTCGATGCCGACGCTGAGCCGGACCAGGCCGTCATCAATGCCGCGCGCTAGCCGCAGGTCGGCGGGAATGCTGGCGTGCGTCATGGTCGCCGGATGGCACACCAGCGATTCGACGCCGCCCAGGCTCTCCGCCAGGCTGAACAGCCTGGTGCGCGTCATGAACTTCAGCGCCTCCGTCCTTGCCGCCGCGGACGCTCACCGAGATCATGCCGCCGAAGTCGCGCATCTGCCGCCTGGCCAGGTCGTGGTTGGGGTGCGCCGGCAGGCCGGGGTAGTAGACGCGCTGCACCTGCGGCTGCGTCGTCAGCCACTCGGCCAGCCGGCGGGCGTTGGCGCAGTGGCGGTCCATGCGCACGGCCAATGTCTTGAGGCCGCGCAGCGTCAGCCAGGCGTCGAAGGGCCCCGGCACACCGCCGGCCGCGTTCTGGTAGAAGGCGATTTGCTGCAACTGGTCGCGTTTGCCGATCACGGCACCGCCGACCACGTCGGAATGGCCGCCCAGGTATTTCGTTGTGCTGTGGACCACCAGGTCAGCGCCGAGTTTGAGCGGCTGTTGCAGATACGGTGATGCGAAGGTGTTGTCCACCGCCAGCGGGCGCCTGCCTGGTGGGCCAGTTCCGCGATGGCGGCGATGTCCACGATTTGCAGCAGTGGGTTGGTCGGCGTCTCGATCCAGACGAGTTTGGTCGCCTTCGTGATGATCTTGCGGAAGCCAGCGGGGCTGGGATCGTCGGTGTAGCGTGTGACCAGGCCCCAGGGCTTGAAGACGCGCTCCAGCAGCCGGTAGGTGCCGCCGTACAGGTCCGCGGCGGCCGCGACCTCGTCGCCGGGCCGTAGCAGCGACAGCACCGCCGTCGTCGCCGCCAACCCGGAGGCGAACGCCAGGCCGCGCTCGCCGCCCTCCAGCGCCGCCAGGCACGTCTCCAGGGCGGTGCGCGTCGGGTTGCCGGTGCGCGAATACTCGTAGCCCTTGTGCTGGCCGGGCGCGGCCTGGGTGTAGGTCGAGGTCGCGTAGATCGGCACCACGGTGGCGCCGGTGGTCGGGTCGGCGTCCTGACCGGCGTGGATGGCCCGTGTCGCGAACCCGTGTCCTTCCTGTCCTGTGCTCATGCGCTGTCCCTTTGTGAAATCAGTTCCCTGCCCTGCGGCCGTTTTTCGATTGCGCCTTCGCGCGGCCCTTGCGCGGCGCCGCCTTGGCGTCCTTCGCGGCCTCCGCCCGCTCATCCTTGCCCATCTGGCTCCAGTACTGCACCAGGTCGATGCGCGTCACGATGTCCACGACCTTGCCGTCCTGCGACGCCAGCACGCCCGTGTTCCCGGCCAGCAGCAGCCGGTACGCCTCGTCCAGATGCACGGCCGTGTCCACCACCGGCAGCGGCCGGGCCATGATCTCGGCCACCGTCACCCGCGCCGGGTCCGACTGGTCGTGCAGCAGTCGCGCCAGCGTCATCTCCTGAACGCTGCCGACCGGCTTGCCGTCCTGCAGTACCGGCAGCTGCGAGATGCCCGCCGACTGCATCACCTCAATGGCTTCCGCGGCGCTGGTCTTCGGCGAGACCGCGACCATCTGGTGCTTGCCGCGCGACTTGAGCAGGTCGCCGATCGAGTGCGGCGCCTCCACCTTCGTCAGCAGGTTGTTGTCCCGCAGCCAGGCGTCGTCGAACATCTTGCTCAAATAATTGCGGCCGGTGTCGGCGCACAGGGCGACGATCAGATGCTCGCCGGTCAGCCGGCGGGCGTAGCGCAGGGCCGCGGCGACGGCGGTGCCGCTGGAGCCGCCGACCAGCAGGCCCTCGCGGCGGGCCAGCTGGCGGGCGACGTAGAACGACTCGGCGTCGCTGATGCGCACCCAGTCATCGACCATCTGGCTGTTGAACGTCTTGGGCACGAAGTCCTCGCCAATGCCCTCGACCTTCCACGGCCGCGGCGAGTCGCCCGAGAGCACCGAGCCCTCCGGGTCGGCGCCGATGATCCGGACCTCGGGGTTCTGTTCCTTGAGATAGCGAGCGACACCGGAGATGGTGCCGCCGGTGCCGACGCCGGCGACGAACGCGGTGATGCGGCCCTCGGTCTGCTCCCAGATCTCGAAGCCGGTGGTGCGATAGTGAACGTCGGGGTTGGCGAGGTTGGTGAACTGGTTCGGCCGCCAGGCCCCCGGAATCTCACGCGACAGGCGGTCAGCGACACCGTTGTAGCTCTCGGGCGAGTCGGCCGGGACGCTCGTCGGCGTGATGACAACCTCGGCGCCGTAGGCTTTCAGGAGCAGCACCTTTTCGCTGCTCATCTTGTCGGGCAGGACGAAGATGCAGCGGTAGCCCTTGACGGCGGCGGCCATGGCCAGGCCGACGCCGGTGTTGCCGGCGGTGGCCTCAATGATGGTGCCGCCGGGCCGCAGCCAGCCGCGCCGCTCGGCCTCGGCGATCATGGCCAGGCCGACGCGGTCCTTGACGCTGCCGCCGGGGTTCAGCGACTCCATCTTGACGTAAACACTCGCCTTGAGCCCTTCCGTCAGGCGCCGCAGGCGGACCAGCGGCGTCTTGCCGATGGACTGAAGGATCGTTTCTTGCATCGGTCACCTCGTGCGCAGGGAGAGGTCTCGGGGTTCCTGCGCCATTTGACCGTGGAAGGGGCCGCCAGAGCAAGGCCAGTCCCGCAATGACAGAACGAGTCCGGTCACTTCACCGCAGCCTTCTTCGGCACCGGCACCACTGTGGACAGCTCCATGTCCAGGTACAGGTCCGAACTGCCCTGGCGGTTGCGCACGTGGACCGCGACCACATTGCGGCCGGGTCGCAGCAGCTTCACCGGCACCTCCACGTCGCGGTTCCAGTAGGCGAACTCGTGATCCAGCTCCGGGTCGCGGTCGGCCAGCGTGCCGTTGATATACACATCGGCGCTGTCGTCACTGGCGACGCACAGGCGCACCGTGACGCCCTTCCCCTGGAGAACCGCCGCCGGCACCTCGAAAGCGCGGCGGAAGACGAACGGCACACCCTTTTCCTGAATCGTCGTGCCCTTGCGCTTGCCGATCTCGTCTTCGCCGTAGCCGACCGGCGCCTTGCCGGTGCGCCAGGCCCGGTCGTCAAAATCGGGCTGAATCCAGCGGTTGCCGAGCCTGGCCACGTTCGCGGCGGGCAGGAACTTCCAGCCAGCAGTGCTTTCCGCAATCAGGACGGTTGTCCTGTACTCCGGCACGTCGCCCTCAGCGCCGAAAGCCACGAAGTCGCGCTTGGGGTTGTAGTCGATTCGCTTCAGGCTCGCCCGGAGACGCTGATACTTGCCCTTGCGCAGGTGCAGCTGGTCGCGATTGGCGTCCACGAAGCAGGGCACGATCACTTCCTTGCCGGCCACAACGTCCGTCACGGCCTTCGTCAGCACGTCGGTGCTGCCGCTGAAGGTGCGCAGCATGTACGGCTCGGCGTGTGTCATGCCCCACCACTCGCCCTCCTTGTAAGTCTGATACCAGTAGTCGCCGATGCACGTCTCGCTCTGGCCGCCGTTGTGGAACATGACCGCTCGCCGGCCCACGTCCGCCCAGTTCATGACCGTCTGCCATTCGCGCGGATTGAAGCCGCGTTTGCCGATGTTGTGCTTGATCTCCGCCTGGCCATCCTTGCCCTTGATCTCCGTCACCTTCTTGTAATAGATCAGGCCCCGGTCCTTGTTGACCTTCGTCACTTCCAGCAGCAGGATCGTGGTCGATTCGTTGCAGACCCGGCCGAGCGTGAACGGGGCCTCGACGTAGGCAAACGCGCTGGGCACAGCGGTCCCGAGCAGCACGGCAGCGATCACCAGCAGACGTTTCATCGATCTTCCTCCTTGGACCAACCGGGACTCCGGGCGCGGCAACGACGCTCTCCTGGGGACGAATCATACCCGAAATCTTCACGCGCACCCAGCCCTTGTTGGCTCGGGGCGAGCGGCGCGGCGTCAGCCCGCCGGTAATCCAAAACACCGGCGGGCTGACGCCGCGCCGCTCGCCCCGAGCCAGGTTTTCATTTGCCCTGCGCCGCCGCTTGCAGTTTCATGAAGCGAGACGTGCGCCCGCTCCACCCCACAAGCCATGAGGTCCACCATGCAACTCGGTTTCGTGAGTGCCATCCTGCCCGACCTGAACCTGGCCGACGTGCTCGCCGTCGCCGCCGACGAGGGTTTCGCCTGTGTCGAGTTGATGTGCTGGCCGCCCGGCGCCGCCGACCGCCGTTACGCCGGCGTCACCCACCTCGACGTAACCCGCCTGGATGACGCCGAGGTGGCCCGGGTGCGCGGCCTGGTCGAAAAAACCGGCGTCGCTATCAGCGGCCTGGGCTACTACCCGAACCCGCTGCACCCCGATGCCAACCACCGTCGCACGGTCATCGAGCACCTGCACAAGGTCATCGACGCGGCCCCGCGGTTGGGCGTCGGTGTCGTCAACACCTTCGTCGGCCGCGACCCGGCCAAAAATGTGCCCGCCAACCTGGAACTGACGCGGCAGGTGTGGCCGGACCTTCTTCGCCACGCCGAGCGTGCGAACGTCAAGATCGGCATCGAGAACTGTCCGATGCTGTTCAGCTACGACGAGTGGCCGGGCGGCGCCAACCTGTTCGTGTCGCCGGCGCTCTGGCGGACGCTGTTCGCGGAGTTCCCGAGTCCGCACTGGGGCCTGAATTTCGACCCGTCGCACCTGGTCTGGCAGCACATCGACTGCGCCCGCTGCCTGCGCGAGTTCGGCGGCCGCCTGGTCCACGTCCACGCCAAGGACGAGCGCGTTCACCCCGACCGGCTGTACGAGCAGGGCATCCTGGGGCTGGGCTGGCACACGCCAAAGCTGCCCGGCCTGGGCGACGTGGACTGGGGGGCCTTCTTCGCGGCGCTGACCGACACGGGCTACAGCGGCCCGGTGTGCGTCGAGGTCGAGGACCGGGCGTATGAGGGATCGCTGGCGGATCGCCAACGGGCGCTGCGGCAAAGTCGCGACTTCCTGAAGCAGTTTCTGGGGTGCTAGAGCGGTTCGCAGTTGGGTGTAACGGAAGTCGCCAGACTTCCGTCCGGTGTTGCTCGGAAGTCTGGCGACTTCCGCTACACCCATTCGCAATCTGCAATAGCGGTACGCGGTGAGCGCTTTCATGGGTCCTCCCGCGTAACCCATTGCACACGGTAGGGAACCTGCACAAGGGCGGCGATCGCATCCTGGGCGTCCTTTTGCGCCTCCGTAGCGGTGCGGCCCTGGACCCGGCATTTGACGGCGACAAAGCGCCTGCCTTGCTCGCGGTACACCTTGATCGCTCCTGGCTGCAGGAACGGACCTTTGGGGTCCGGCCGGCCATCCGCTCCCATTGGCGTGACCAGGTCCTTGAGTATGAGACGCGGCAGTGCTGAGCTGAACAAGGGCACCGAGGTACCGACCGTTGCGGGCGCCTGACTGCCGCCAGTCCACGGTGTCTGCGACGTTGCGGGCTGCATTCCCTGGGAAATGTTGTTATTGATGAGGTCCACCGGGATTTCCAGAATGGAATCCTCGGGCCCGCGTTTCCGGAAGGGCAAGCGCACCACGATATCATAGCCCTTTTCGCCCTCGCTCATCTGGGTGGCAAGCTCGCCATCCACGACGGCCCGGATGAAGGCGGTCACGTCAGCAACCTTAAGGCCGTAGCGCCGGCACTTTTCCCCATCGACCACAAACTTCAGGTCGCGCGGGCCAGAACCCGAAAACAGGCGCACCTGAGCAACGCCCTTGATCTCACCCAACGTCTGCTTGACCTTGTCAGCCACGCTTGCGAGCACGGCCAGATCGGGCCCGAACACCTTCACCACCAGCTCGTCCCTGGCAGGTGAAAACGGGCTCGTCTCGGCAGCGCCGGTCAATGAAGTGCTCCACAACGTGCCGGCAAGCTGGCGCTCGAGCCCTTTCCGGACGGCGTGCATCAACTCCGGCAGCGTCCGCGGGCGGTCGAGACCGGCGGCGTTGAGCCACTCCCTGGCCGGCTTGAGGACGACACAGAGTTCGGCGGATTCCTCGGGCGGCGGCTCACCGTCGATGGCCGCGCCGATGTGCGCGACGCACGCCTGGACCTCGCCCAGTTCGCGGATGAACTTGCGGGCGGACTGCACCAACTCGGCGGCCCTGACCCGGCCGGTGTTCGGCGGGAAGCTGCCGCACAGGTAAAATCGATCTCCCAGTGGGCACGGCTCGATCTTGACTCCTGGCAACAGCCGCCCGGCCGCTGCGTTGATTTCCTTGACCCTGGCCAGGATCTTCGCCTGTGCTGCGGACACGTCGGCGTTCTTGCGGACCAGGATGATCCCTTCCACCACGTCATCGGCGCTGCGCCACGGTTTTTTCGCTGCCGCCGGTGCCTGATCGACGCTAACCCGGCCCAGGCGGGCTCGGTGGCCGACAATCACGCCCTGGCGACCTGGTGCTTCCTCGAACGGCAGCGGTCCGCCATCGACGATGTCGTCGATACGAACCGGCACGTTGTTGACCGAGGTGATGACAATGGCGCGGATCGCGTTGAGGCGCTTGCGGTCCTCGGCGCGGAGGAAGGCCGCGGCTTTCTGCGGCGTCTGCATGGCGAAGGCCCGCTCCATCGGGTCCTTGCCGCCGCCGATGACGACGCCGCCGCGGACCCTCTGCGCGGTCCGGCCCTGAGTCAGGTGGTCGCCGCCGACGTTGGCGTTGCTGTTGGCCAGCGCGTTTGTTAGCTGCCCCAGCGTGATGCCGTAGCGCTTCATGCGCTCCGGGTCGGGGTGGATCTCGTAGCGCTTGACCGCGCCGCTGGCCGTCAGCACCTCGGCCACCTCCGGCAGCCGGCGAAACTCCCGCTCCAGGATATACTCCTGGAGCGCGCGCAGGTCAGACAGCGTGTAAATGTCATTGCCCAGGACATCCCGTGGGCCCGTCACCGCGTAGCGCAGGACCTCGACGGTCATTTGCCGGCTCGGCGTTAGCCCCGGCGTGACACCCGGGGGCAAAGCCGGCGCCTGACTGAGCCGTTTGATCACCTCCTGTCGGGCGTCGGCGTAATCGGTGGCGTCATCGAAGTGAAGCTCGATACTCGCCAGGCCGAACTGGGAGCGGCTGATCGTCGTTTTGAGCCCGCGTATTCCCGCCAGGGCCACTTCCAGGTTGACAGTCACCAGCCGCTCGACTTCCTCGGCAGAGGCGCCAGGGTAAGACGCCTCGACCAGCAACACCGGCCGCGGCGCCGGCTCCGCCGGGGGCGTGGTGGTGGTCGCGGCGGACATTTCCGGCAGCGGCCGCGGCGCGAAATGGTGCGTCACGGCCGCCGCCAAAACGCCACAGCACACCAGCAGCACCGCGGCAGCCGTTTTCAGCCGTGCGAAGGATAAATGGCGGAGCGTGCCTTCGACCAGAGCCGCCACGGACACGGACGCTGCCGCCGCCACGGTGGCACCCTTGACGACCAGGACCGCGGCCTTGAGCGTGCTCTGCCCCAGCGCGAACGGCACCGCAGTCGCTTCGTGCTCGGCCAGCACCGTGCCCAGGCCGGCCGCCGACAGCGTGATGCCGCGCCGGCTCAAGCGGCCCCGGAGCAGCTCGCGGGCTCGAGCGAGCCGGCCGGACACCGTCCCCTTGGTCCAGCCCAGCTCCCGCGCCGCCTCTTCCTGGGTCTTGCCCTGCAGGTAGCAAAGCAAGATCGGCGCCTGATACTTCTGAGGCAGTCGATGCAACTCCTCGTCCAGGACTGGGCGGAGATCGCACCAAACGCCAGCGCCGGTAGCCTCTCTCGGGGACATGGCCGCGCTCCTTGTTTCGACCTCGCGGCGTCGGGCCGCGTCCCCCCGCACCTTGAGGGCGATGTGGTAGGCGACGGTAAACAGCCAGCTCGCCAGGGAGCCGCGCTTCCTCAGCGAAGCCGCCTTGCGCACCAGCACCAGGAAAGTCGCCTGAAACGCATCGTCCGCCTCGTGGGCATCCGCCAGCACTCGCCGGCACACCCCAAGCACCAGGGGCCCATGCCGCGCCAGGAGCCCCTCAAACGCCGTCTCATCGTGCTGCGTCGTAAACCGCTCGAGAAGCTGGCCGTCGGCCAGGTCCCCGGTCGGCGGCGTGCCGATCACTCTGTGGAGCCAGGTCATGATGTTGTCGAGTTGCTTCATGGCGATCTTCCCTGCGTACGTGGATGCCGCTCGTCTCATGAATAGAGCTAGCAGGCTCCCGGGCGAATACAGTTTTTTCAAAAAATGGGCGCGTTCACAGGATGCACCGAACGAAAACACCAAATGACCGTGCGTGTTCCGGCTGCGACCCTGGCCACCGGGGACCGAAAATGGCGCCAAAATGGGAAAGGCATCGTCTCACTTCGCTCGACCTGCTCCACAGCCTCACCGAAGCAGATCTGCGCGCGGCCCTCGACGCCAACGGGCGGTTGTCCGGATGAACCGTGTCCCGCCCTGGGCTCCCGTGGGAATTGAGGCCGTTTCTGCTAAACATTTGCCTGACTGGTATCTGCTGCCAGCGCGGTTCGCAGTCGCGTGGCCCACAAACGGCAGGCCGGTGCAGCAAGGGCGCCGCATCTCGACGTATGAAAAAGTTGGCGTTCTTGGCGTCCTTGCTGTGGCAACCGCCGCCGCTGGTGGTCGCGCCGTGCCAGCCGCACGGGGCCAGGGCGCCGAATCTCGACGTGTGAAAAAGTTGGCCCCCTTGGCCTCCTTGGCCCCCTTGCTGCGACAGCGCAGGCCCCTGCTGGTCAAGCTGTGCCCGCCGTCCCACCGCGTGCGCGATCCGCGTGTGAACCGCTCTAAGTTGACCCCTTCGCGGCCGTGAACTCACGCACCGTCGTGACTCGGTGCTCCTGGGCCGCGGCGTAGACCGCCTCGCACAGCGCGATCGTTTCCAGGTTGTCCCGTCCGCTGATCTCCGGTTCGGTGCCGTCCTCCAGCGCACACAGCAGCTGGGCCATTGTGCCGACGAACGCATCGGGAAACCACACGTCCGGCCAGCGCGGCTGCAGCCAGTAGCCGGGCTGCCGCTTCGTCGTGAAGTCCAGCGTGCTCGGCGTCTTCGCGGGGTAGCTCGGCCAGCCGATGGTGCCGCGCGCAACCCGTCCGTGCCCTCGACGCGCCAGCGGATGTAGATGTCGCTTTCGCTGCCCTCGCGCGCCGGCCCGGTCCACACGTCGTCCCAGCTGGTCGCCCGGCAACCGCGGTCGTACTCCAGGATGTACAGGTTGATGCCATCCCGGTGCGGGAATTTGGTGCGCGGGTCGGGCCGCGTGCTGGCCAGGACGCGGTCGGGCGTGCCGAACCAGTAGCGAAACGTGTCCAGGTGGTGAATGCTCATCACGAACGTGGACAGCGAAGGCAATTTTTCGCTCCACGGCATCCAGTGCGGGATGGCGCGCATTTCAATGGTGCCGAGCACCGGCTCGCCCAGCCAGCCGCGCTGCAGCATGTCCTTCAGGGCGCGCACGGACTGGTCGTAGCGCATGTTCTGGTTGACCGCCAGCGTCACGCCCGCCCGGCGCAGCGCTCGACGCAGTCGCGCGCCTCGCGGTAGCTCATCGCCAGCGGCTTCTGGGCGAGGATGCCGCGCAGGTTGCTCTTGTGCTCCAGCGCCTGGCGGATCATCTCCGGCTGCAGGTCCGGCGGCACGGCGATGTCGAGCACCTCAACGCTCTCGTCGCGCAACAGGTCGGTGACAGTGGTATGACACTTCGCGATGCCGTGCTGCTGGGCGACGGCCTGGGCGCGCTCGGGGTTGCGCGAGGCGATGGCGAGGGGGTTGAAGCCGGCCTGGCGGTAGGCGACCAGGTGGCAGTCGCGCATGATGAAACCGGCGCCGAGGCAGCCGATGCGAAAGTCCTTGCGGCGCGGCAGGCGCGGCCGGTAGTCGAGGGTCAGGTCGAGCGCGGCGTGCGGCATGGGGATCTCAACGGCGGGGATCGATGATGAGTTCAAAGCCGGGCAGCAGTTTGGTGGTGAAGGTGTCGCCGAAAGCGTATTCACGGACCACCCAGCGCTTGCCGTGGCGGCGGCGCTGCGTCAGCGTCGGCCGGCTGGCGTCGGCGCGGTTGTCGAGAATCCAGTACTCCTTGATGCTGGGCACCTGGAAATACAATTCGACGTTGCGCACCAAATCTTTGTTGGGATCGTCGGCGGAAAGGACCTCGGCAACCAGGATGGGGCTCACTTCATCCCAGGCCACGTCCTCCAGGGGAGTATCTATCGAGAAATTCCGGTACGCGGCGACGTCCGGTTCGGGGATGGTGGTGTCCGGGTCGTCGGCAATCAGCACCCGGGCACCAAAGGTGGCGTAATTGATGACCTCGGGATGTTCGCGCTTGTAAAAGACCAGCGCCTCATACAACCACACTTCCAAACGGTTCTGCGGACAGTTCGGTTTAGGGGAAACGTAGAGTTTCCCGTCGATGATTTCGTATTGGTATCCTTCTTCGTAGTCGCCCTTCTCGAATTCCTCCCACGTCAGGGCCCGGCCATGATCGCTCGGCCCCAATTTCGTCACCGTAGCCATACCCGAGTCTCCTCCGCGCTCCGCGTTCTCCGTGGTGAGCCCCCTCATCCGACCAGCACGCGCAGTTCGCGCGGCAGCGGGAAGCTGACGTGCTCCTCGCGCACCGTGCGGCTCTCGACGGTCGCCCCGTAGCGCGCCCGCAAGAACTCCACGCACTCCTGCACCACGTCCTCCGGCGCGCTGGCGCCGGCAGTAATCAGCACCGTCTCGTCGCCGCGGAACCAGTGCTCATGAATCTCCCGCACACCGTCGATCAGCCGCGCCGGCTTGCCCTGGTCCGCGGCCAGCTCCGCCAGACGCAGGCTGTTCGAGCTGTTCCGGCTGCCCAGCACGATCACGAAGTCCACCTCCGGCACCAGGTCCTTGACGGCCTCCTGGCGGTTCTGCGTCGCGTAACAGATGTCGTCGCGCGACGGGCCGACGATGTGCGGGTAGCGCTGCCGCAGCGCCGCGATGATGCGCTCGGCATCGTCCACGCTCAGCGTCGTCTGCGTCAGGTACGCCAGCTTCGTGGTCGGCGGCAGGTCCAGTTTCGCCACGTCGTCCGTGTCCTGTATCAGCCGAATGTTCGCCGGCGCCTCGCCCATCGTGCCGAGCACCTCGTCGTGCCCCTCGTGGCCGATCAGCAGAATGGTGTAGCCCGCCCGCGCGAAGCGCACCGCCTCCTGATGCACCTTGGTCACCAGCGGGCAGGTCGCGTCGATGGCGTGCAGCCGCCGCTCCTCCGACGCGGCGCGGATCGCCGGCGCCACGCCGTGGGCGCTGTACAGCACCGTCGCGCCCGGCGGAATCTCCTCGATGCCATCGACGAACACCACGCCGCGCTTGCGGAAGCGCTCCACCACCGGCCGGTTATGCACGATCTCGTGGTAGACGTACAGCGGCGTGCCGTACTGCTCCAAAGCGCGCTCCAGGCTCTCGATGGCCATGTTGACGCCCGCGCAGAAGCCACGCGGGTTCGCAAGTATGATTTTCACAATGCGGTCCTCCTTGTTGTGCTTATCCTAACGGGATCGGTGGCGCCGTGCCAGGCGAACCGGCGGCACCCCCAGGGATGAACCGTGCTCGCGCTGAGTGGGGTAACGGGAATCCTCGGCGAGATCGGCTCAACCGGCACCACCCGACTGCCGATGAAAGAAAGTAAGGTCCGTGAGCACCGGGGACGGAGGTTCGCCACGAGGGAGGCGCTATGGCAAGGAAAGTCGTGTTCCGGGGATTGGGCGTCGCCGCCGTCTGCGTGGTGCCGCTGCTCGCCGTGGGCGTCGCGGCCCCGCAGGACGCCAAGGTCCCAAAAGCCGTACCGCTGCCTTATCCCTATCGGATTGTGCTCCGCGGCCGCGCCGGCGAGGCGGCGACGCAGCACAACAAGAACGGCCAGACCAGCGGCAGTTCCATCGACGTGCAACGGATCGAACCCGACGCGGTGTTGTTCCTCCTCCGCGGCGCGGCCGTCGCCGGCGCCGAGACGCACCGCAGCGGGGCCGCGTCCATCGACTTCACGCTCCACCAGGACTTTGAGATCGTCCCCAGCCGCGCCGGCCTGCGCCCCGCGCCTGATCCTCAACGGCAAGCTGATCGGTGCGTTGACCTCCAGCCAACCCGAGGGCGGCACCGCCGAGCACGCCCCCGCCTGCGCCACCATCCAGTCCGGGCCGCAGCCGATCATGAACTTCTGCATCAAGCCGCATGCCGTCGGCCCCACGCAGAACCTGTTCGTCAACGACCGCAACGGCTGTGAGGCGGTCGTGCTGCCCGGCGTCTTCTGTCTGCAAGCGACCTTCGGAATCAGCGCCGCCGCCCCGCCCATCCAGACCTGGTGCCCCAAGGTGGTCCCGGCTGCCGCTGCCGTCTTCACCCCGGACGCGAAGCTGAGCCCGCGCTGGGGCTACGTCCTGCAACCCTTCGCCTCCGTGCCGGCCGGCGACTACGGCTTCAGCATCCTGCTGCGGGTCGCCGAGGACTCCGCCTTCGGCGCCGGCATCGACCCCTCGACCCGCCATGAGCCGAAGAAACCGGCGCCCAAGGAAGGCGAGGTGGAATAGCCCGCTGGCGGAGCGCCAGGCCGCCAGCGGCAGAAAGCGGGGTGGCAGCGCTCGGGCTCGTCCTTCTGCCGCTTGCGGCTTAGCTTTGCTGCCGCTGGCGGCCTGGCGTGTTAGAAGAACAGCTGCGCCCGGAACAGCAGCATATCGTAGTGGGACGTGTGCTGGTTCCCCGCCGGGTTGAGGACCACTGGGCCGCCCAGGAAGGCGTGTTGCCAGTCGATCGTGAACTTGATGAAGTGGTTCAGATACCAGTTGACGCCGATGTCTGTGGTCGAGGCCCGGTTGGTCCACATGGTCGGGTCCACCAGGCCGCCGGTAAACACCTGACTGCCCAGTTGCATGTTGGCGAAGCGGCCGAACAGCTCGAACGCCCCGGGGTTGAGCGTGCCATTGTAGTAGCCGAAAGGCCGCCGCGGCTCCACCAGGAAGCGACGCCGCGTGATCTCCTCGCCGGTGAGGAAGTACCAGGCCGCGACCGACCAGCCGTACTCCGGCACGTGCGTGCGGAACGGGCTGTTCACGCCGATGAAGCGGTTGCCGCCCGCCGAGGAATACACCGGCGGGCTGCTGAGGTTGCCCACGGAGTAATCCTGGTAACCGCCCTGCAAGCTGCCCAGGAAGCCGAAGCTCTTGTAGTAGTAGACCGGCTCGAAGCCGTAGTGCATCTGCGGGCCGTTCTCGAACACGCCGTTCTTGAACTCCATGAAGGTCGGCGAAAAGAACGAGGCGTCGGCCGAGTCGGTCATCTGGTTCATCGTCTGAAAGGCGTACGGCGTGACCGGGTTCCGCTCGGTGCCGCCGTTGACCGTGCTGACCAGGTGCAGGTTCCGCAGGAACGAGTCCTTTTCGGTGATGAACGGGCGGTAGTCGAGGTAGGCGAAGAAGTCGCGGGAGCTGTTGTAGTCCTCGAAGGACCGTCGCGGGCCGTCGCTGACCGCGAGGTAGTACTTGATACGTTCGTCGAACAGGTAGCCCCAGGCCATCGCCCCGAGCTGGCGGTTGGCGGCGAGGTTGGCGACGTACAGCGAACGCTCCGGGCCGATCAGGTCGCCTTCGGCCATCTCGATGTATTCATACTGCGACGGCATCTTGAAGCGGCCGACGCGGAAATTCAGCCACTCGCGGTTGACGTGGTAGTCCACATAGGCGTCGAGCACGTCCAGGCTGCCGTAGCCGCGGTTGATCGACGTGACGAAGTCCGCGTAGTCGCCGACCGAGCCGTTGAAGTACCAGCGTTGCCGCGGGATGACGAAACCGCCGTGCAGCGGGTCGCCGGTCGGGAACGGCTGCCGCATGTCCAGCTGCGTCAGGTTGTGGAAGACCAACTTGAAGTACTTGTCCTCCGAGGTCCAGCTGACGCCGTCGCCGAAGACGACGCCCTCGGAGATGCGGTGCTCGGCCGGCTCCATGTCCGGGGCATAGGCCCCCCGGCCGGCGATCTCCTTGGTGTCGTCGCGCCACCAGAACAGGCCGATCTGGTACATCGGCTCCTTACGCGTTTCGGTCCTGGGCGCGAACACACCGGTCGCCCGGCGCTTCTCGGCCTCGCGCTCCTTCCGCGCCGCCTCCTCCTGCTGCGCGACCCGGTTTAGCTGGTTGTTGAGCACATCATACTTGCGGGTCAGGTCTTCCAGTTGCCGGACCAGATCGGCGGTGTTGGACGGCCCCCCTTCCAGGCTCCTGGGGCCGCCGAAGGGAAGCTCGAACCCGAACGGCCGCCGGCCGCCCTGTCCCAGCAATTCCTCCAGGGGTGGCGGTGACAGGGAGAGGTCACGCCCCAGAGCCGCCGGCGAAGCCAGGATGGGCTGCGGCACGGGATTCTGGGAGGCCTCAAGCGGGGCCCCCAGGCTTGCTGCCCGCCCGTCGCCCGAGGCCTGGGGCCCGCTCTGGCCCCAGGCCGGGGCCGCCAGGCTCGCCAAAACCACCAACACCATCCCTGCCTGCCATTTGTGTGCCATCATCACTCTCCCTTTCCGGACTGAGCGCGACGAACCCCGTAACAGGCGATGCCAGGCCCCCAAAACGGACTCGAACCGGGGTCGCCTTCGACCCGGTCACGGCTTGCGGCCGGAGCCTGCCGTGGGTTGCCGTCCAGGGGGGCCCCGGGACGGGACATAAAAACCCCGAAGAATTTGGAAATCGGACGGAGATATACTCAATTTTTCGCGGTGAACAAGTGCGGTTTGGGGACCAGGGCGCTTCGCCTACCAACGCCGTCGCTTGCGCGATAGCATACCCCGGCGCCGATCCGAAGTCCCCGCGTAAGGAGCGCCGTATGAAAACCTCCCTGATCCTCCTCGCCGTCCTGGCCGTTTATGCGACCGCGCCCGCGGGCCAACCGGGCCCGTTCAAGGTCACCACGAAGCGCTCCGACGATGCCGTGAAGGTAACCGCGGAGCAAGCGTTCACGCGGTTCGACATCACCAGCCCGTTCGGCATCAGCCACGCGGTCATCGAGCGGACGGACGCGCGCTGGCCGCAGACGGTGGCGCTGCGGTTGCGCCTCAAGGGTCTGGAGGGCTTTCGTGCCGCCAACGGCAAGGTCACGCTCCACGCGGCGGGTTCAGGCAAGAAACAGCGACTGTGGAAGGATGGCAAGGAGAATGCGCCGCTGGACCGCAACAGCCCCTTCTGGATGGAAATCCGCGCCGTTGATAGGAATGGCAAGGTCGTGGATACGCCGGTCAAGGACGGCTATTTCGAGATGATGCTGCCGCGAGCGTTCTTCGCGGACAACCCGCGGTCGATCACCGTGAACTGGATCGACTTCTATCGATGAACAGAACTGCCAGGACGCCAGGACGCCAAGGAAGACAGAAGAAGTGTTTATTTTTTCCTGTCTTCCTTGACAGACCGGCAACAGCGCCTTACAATCTCTTCCATCCTCGCGGTGCCCGCCAGAGGACTTCTTCCATAATGAACGAATGCTTTTCTCCCCTCCAAAGGCAGTAATGCCTCGGCGAGTTTGACTCCGTGTTTGCGCATCCCCCTCAAAACAGTTGAGTGAACACGGTAGCGCTTTCGCCGCTTCAGGATTTTCGACGAACGTTCTGCTCCTTCCCCCACTGTCGTAACCACAACGATGTGGTTGGAGTAGCGCTGCGTACAGACTCAAGCGCCTGGCCAGTGTGCGGTAGTGCCTCACCGATGATCGCACTCGCCCCCTGACCTCGTTCGCGGAGGAAGTTGTTCCGCGAACCGTGGTTTCTCGTTGCCTTCGCCCCAGAGCTAGTTCGCCTGCAACCCGAATTGTCGTGCCGCTGCGTTGCGCGATCGCAACCAGCCGATTTCGCAGAACCCATGAGTTGAAGAGGAGAGTTGATGCGCCGGTTCATTTATTCAGCCCTGGCCGCCGCGGCGTTCCTCGCGGTGGTCGCGCCCGCAGCGCGGGCCGGTTACATGGTGACCTTTGAGGCCGCTGGGGTTCAATCTTCCCTGGCCCAGAATATCAGCACGGAGAATTTCAACGAATTCTCAGCAGGAACTTACGGTAGTCTCAATCTCCAGTTTGGCACCGGCACCACCCAGGCGGTCGCCACCAACGTGCACATCCAGAACGCGAACGAGTTCGGTGGGGCCGGCGGCACCAGCACGTTTTTCTCGCCTCAGAACACCAACGGCACCTCGAGCCTTTCGGTGGTGACACTGACCACTGCCCAATCCTATTTCGGGTTCTGGTGGTCTGCCGCGGACGCCTCGAACGAGATCGATTTCTACTCCGGCGGGGTGGGCGGGACGCTCGTGGCGATGTTCGACCCGGGTCCCGCGCTCGCCTCTCTGACCGCGAGCGGCTACTTTGGGAACCCCAATTCGGACTTCCTGGGCCAGGACGGCGGTGAGAAGTTCGCCTACATGAACGTCTACGGCACCAATGGGATCACGTTCGACACCATCGTGTTCCACAGTAATCTCTTCGAGTCGGACAACTTCAGTATTTCCACCAACCCGGGCCAGACATCCGGCACGCCGGTCGGCACCCCCGAGCCCGCGTCGCTGGTCCTGTTCGGCATCTCCGCCGCGGCCTGCTTCGGCTACCGCTGGCGCCGCCGCAAGACCGTGTGAGCAAAACCGCCAAGGCGCCATAACGCCAAGGAAGACAGAAAAAGAATTAAAACACTTTTTCAGTCTTCCTTGGCGTTATGACGGTTCTGCTTTTCAATCCTCCAGACGGAACAGTTTGCCCAGCGCCTCCAGCAGCGTGTGACGGCCGCCCTCGGGCGCTTCCTTCGCCAGCGCCGAGATCGGCCCGTGCAGGAACTGGTTCTGCAACAACTGAAACGCCCCCTCGATCTCCTCCCGATCCGCGTGCGTCAGTTTGCCGTTCAACCGCGCCAGCAGCCGGTTGACAATCGCCGCACGCTTCGCCTCGAAGTCGCGCGTCAGCCGCGCAATCACCGGGCCGTTGCGCCGCCGCGTCCAGTCGCTCAGGAAGCGGCGCACCTCCTGCTCGATGATGGCCTCCGCCGGCGCCACGTGCTTGAGCCGGTCGCGCAGCGTCTGCTCGCGGATGCGCTTCAGGTCGTCGATGTTGAACAGACAGGTGCGGTCGCCGTCGTGGATGCGCGGATCGAAGTCGCGCGGCACCGCGATGTCCAGGATCACCACTCGCCCCGCCGTCCGCTGCGCCAGCACCTTGTCGTAACGCCGCCGCGGCATGATCGGTTCCGGCGCTCCCGTCGTGCTCAGCACGATGTCTGCCTTCGCCAGCGCGTCGTCCAGGTCGTCCCAGGCGATGGCCTGACCGCCGCAGCCCTGCGCCACCTGCTGCGCCTTCTCCGGGCTGCGGTTGGCCACCCAGATGCGCTGCGGCCGCAGTCCCTTCAGGTGTTTCAACGTTAGCTCGCCCATCTTGCCGGCGCCGATCACCAGCACCGTCTTGTCGTCGAAGTGCTCGAACACCTGGCGGACGTACTCGACCGCAGCGCTCGACACTGAGACACGACCGCGGGCGATGCCGGTCTCGGTGCGGACACGCTTGGCGGTGCGCTGGGCCCACTGGAACAGCGGATGCAGCACCACGCCGGCCGCGGCGTGCTTGTGGGCCAGCTCGTACGCTTGCCGGACCTGACCGGCGACCTGGCCCTCGCCGATAATCAGGCTGTCCAGGCTCGCGGTCACGCGGAACAGGTGGCGGACGGCGTCGTCCTGACGGTGTTCATAGAGGTGCGGCCGCACGTCCTCGATCCGCAGGCTGTGGAACTCGGCGAGGAACTCGGCAATCAACTCGGCATCCGGGGCGACGCGCACGTCGCTGCGAGCCAGGTACAGCTCAACGCGGTTGCAGGTGCTCAGGATGACCGCCTCGCAGCCGTAGCGGACGCCGAGCTGTTCGAGGGCGGCCGGCAACTTCTCCGCGGCGAACGCCAGGCGCTCGCGCACCGCCACGGGGGCGGACTTGAAGTTACAGCCGATGGCCAGGAGTAGCATCAGCGGCCCCCTACGGCACGAACGCATGAGCGGACACCAGCGCGAACAGCGTCAGCGCGAACGCCACGATGGTCAGCAGCGCCAGCTGCCGGCCGCCCGCGTGGGCGGCGTAGCGCAGGTACAGCAGGATGGCGAACACCAGCCACAGCGCCACGGTGCTGAAGATTTTCAGGCTATCCCACGCAGCCAGGTTCTGGTGCAGCAGCAGCACGACGCCGAGCAGCAGGCCGGCGCTCAGCAGCGGAAACGTCAGCAGCACGGCATGACGGTTCATGGTCTCCAGGCGTTCGAGGCTGAGCAGTTTCAAACCGCGGCCGGGCGGCAGCTTGGCTCGCAGACGGCGCACCTGCACCAGGTACATGACGCTGGCCACGAAGCCGACGCAGACGCCGACCGCCGCCAGCAGCAGCAGACCGCCATGTACCGCCGGCCAGAACTGCCGGGCGTCGAACGTCTGCCAACCGGTGTCGGCGGTCGGGCGCGTGTCCGCGCACGGCGCCAGCTTGGTCAGCACCGCCAGGCCGGTCACCACCGGCAGCACGAACAACCCCCAGGCCACGCGCGGATGGTGGATCGAACCATACAGGTAGAAGATCGCCAGCACCCACGCCAGCACGGCCAGCGAACCGAATGGCGTCATGACCACGCCGGGGTTCAGGGCCAGGAAGACCGTGTTCGCGACCCAGCCGGCGCCGGCGACAACCTGGGCCAGCAGTCGCTGCACGGGCCGCGGCCGCAACAGGTGCCAGCACTCCAGCGCCAGCGCCAGGCTGTAGCTGTAGACGAAGCAGTTCTCGGTAATGCCGGCCAGGATGGCGTACATGGTGTGAATTATATAGGTCGGTCAGCAGTTCCAGCCAGCGGGCGAAGGCGTCATCTCATAAAGAGCCCGGCAGGGGGTGTCCAGATCGTAGTACCGCCTTTAGAGCGGTTCACAGCCGCGTGGATCACGCCCCGTAGGACGGCTCTCCAGAGCCGTCTCCGAGACAAGGACGGCTCTGGAGAGCCGTCCCACGACTTGTAGTCCACGCGACTGGGAACCGCTCTAGCGCGGTTCGCAGTCGCGTGGCCCACAAACGGCAGGCCGGCGCTGCCAGGCGCCGCATCTCGACGTATGAAAAAGTTGGCGTTCTTGGCGTTCTTGGCGTCCTTGCTGTGGCAACCGCCGCCGTTGGTTGTCGCGCCATGCCACTCCCACGGTGCCAGGGCGCCGATTCTCGACGTGTGAAAAAGTTGGCCCCCTTGGCCCCCTTGGCCCCCTTGCTGTGGCAATGCAGGCCCCCTGCCGGTCAAGCTGTGCCCGCCGTCCCACCCCGCGCGATCCGCGTGCGAACTGCTCTAAAGGCGGTACTACGAACCGGACACCCACTGCCGGATTGTGCATCAGAGAGTGTCAGCGCGCAAGCCGCAAGCGGCGGTCCCGACAGGTTGAAGCGCCATCAAACGGCGTCGCGTTCGGGAGGTTCCTCGTCACCGTCGGACGTCGGGTTGTTGTACTGCGTGATCTTCTTTTGCAGCGTGTTGCGGTTGATGTCCAGCCGCGCCGCCGCCTTGACGCCGATACCGCCGCACAGCTTCATCACCTGCTCGATCAACTCGCGCTCGACGTTCTCCATCACGTACTTGTGCAGCCGCACCTCCCCGGGCAGCGTGCGAATCGCCACGCGCACCAGTTGCTGGATCAGCCCGTCCAGGTCCGCTTCCTTCACCGGCGCCGCCCGCCGCCGGCGCCGCTCGCCCTGCTGACCGGGCACCAGCGCCTCGAAGTTGACCGCCTCGCCCTGGCCCAGCACCACCGAACGCTCGACGCAGTTTTCCAGCTCGCGGACATTGCCCGGCCAGTCGTACTCCTGCATCCGCCCGAGGATCGACGCCGGCACCGTGGGTGTGTCACGGCGGTTCTCCTCGCAGTAGCGCTCCAGGAAGAAGCGCACCAGCGCCGGGATGTCATCGAGGCGCTCGCGCAGTGGCGGCAGGTAGATCGGCACCACGTTCAGGCGGTAATACAGGTCGTCACGGAAACGGCCTGCCTCGATCTCGTCTTCCAGGAACTGATTGGTCGCCGCCACCACGCGCGTATCGACGCGCACCGTCCGGCTCTCGCCGACACGCTCGAACTCGCGCTCCTGCAACACGCGCAGCAATTTCACCTGCAATTTGTGGCTGATGGTGGAGATTTCATCGAGGAAGATGGTGCCGCCGTGCGCCGCCTCGAAACGGCCGGTCTTGTTGTCGATGGCGCCGGTGAACGCCCCCTTGACGTGGCCGAACAGCTCGCTCTCCAGCAGGCTCTCGGTCAGGGCGCCGCAGTTGACGCGGACATACGGGCCGTCGCCGCGCGGGCTGAGGCGGTGGACGCTGCGGGCGATCAACTCCTTGCCGGTGCCGGTCTCGCCGACGATGAGCACACTGGCGCGCGTCGGCGCCACCATGCGCGTCAGGCGGTAGACGGCTCGCATGGCGGCGCTGTCGCCGATGACGCCCGGCAGCGGCGCATCGAGCGGGCCCTGAGGTGGCGTGTACGTGGACATTCCTGAGCTTGGTCCTCACGTGGCCGGCGGCCGGATGCCCTTCTGGGCGAGCAGGTGCGCCAGGTAATCAACCGACAGCCGCGGGTCGTCGAGCAGCAGGCTGAACATCTCCGTGCGCACGTAATCCTGCAGGTCGTCGCCGGTCCAGCCCTGCTCCAGCAGCCGCTTGCCGATGAACTCCAGGCACTCCTCGCGCAGGTGATCGGTGCGCCGCGACACGGTGCCCTCGTGGACTTGCAGCAGCGCCGCCACCTCGCGCTGACTCAGGTTGTAGCGCAGCCGCAGGCCGAGGATGAGCAGTTCGTTGTCCTTGAGCGTCGTCAGGTAGTCGCGCGCGACCTGACAAAACGCCTCGTGCCAGCGGCCGTCGCCGGACGTGGGCAGCGGCAGCGACAGGTCGTCCTCCGGCAGCGCCAGCACGCCCCCCCGGCGGCGCAACTGCGAGATGTGCCAGTTCTGAAAGACGCGAATCAGCCACGGCACCAGCGGCCGTTCACCGTCGAAGCGGGCCAGCACCGGCGTGCCGCTCGGCCCCTCCGGCACGTACAGGTGGCTCCAGAACTCGGTGACGGCGCTGTCCTGGCGCTCCTCGTCGCGCGGGTAGAGACGGGCGGCGCAGGCGCGGAGGGCATCCACGAGCAGACAGTCACTGCGGCCGGCGCGGGCGGCGAACAGATACTCCCACGCCCGGCCGTCGCCCTCCAGGCACGCGGAGGCGACATACCAGTCCAGCGGGTGCAAGTTGTCGAGGTACTTCGGCCAGGAGGCGTCACCGTTGGCCTTGGCGGCGTAGACCTCGTAAGTGCGGCGCAGGTGGTGTTCGCAGCGCGGCGCGGGCAGCACCACAACCGGCAGCTGTAGCCGGCAAAAGTGGTAGAGCAGGTGCGCATGGCGGCCGAGGTCGCCGTTGTGCGGCGCGGCGGCGGGGGCTTGCACTTCTTCGGCCATGGGCACACGCGCTCCTTGTCCACGAGACGGCCCGGCGGCGAACACGCTCCATTATAGCGGAGCCGTGGCCGGATGAGGAACCGCCGTCACGGCCGTGGCGTGCGCCGCCAGCCGTCGCGCCGCTCCATTGGCACAACCCGCACCGTCTTTCCAGGCCCCGCCTCCAGGCGATAGGTGAGCGTATTGCTGACGGCCACGAACTGACCCTTCTGCCCACTGCCCTTGAAGCTGGGGTAGAACACCTCCAGCACGACGGCGTAGGTGCCGGGTTCCTTGTGCGGCAGCGTCAGCGTCGGCTGGGCGCGGGCGTCGATGGTCGTCAACTCCTTGCCGTCCTTGAGGAAGTGATACTGCAACCGAAAGCCGGGGTCGTCCTTTACATCGCTGCGGCGGAGCTGCTTGCCGTCGAGCTTCAGCGTCGCCAGCGGCTGGACGTGCTTGTAGACGCCGAGCTTGTACGTCGGCTGGGCACGGGCGGCGGCGGGCAGGACAACGAGCAGCACGGCGGGCAGGAGGAAGCGGGCGGTGCGTGAGGTCGTCATGGTTGGCGACTCCGGTCGGGTGGGTGGTTTGGGGCGAAGGTGATTGTACCAGCCCGCCGGAACCGGTCAGCGCCGGTAGCGCGCTCGGGCCAGGTGGTCCTTGACCGACAGTTCGTCGATCTTGCGCTTCGGTTCGTCGTCGTTCGGCGTCAGTTTGCGGACCTGCTCCCACAACGGGATGGCGCGCTTCCAGTCCTTGCGCTGCTCGAGCAGATTCGCCAGCGCCCGCAGCAGTGCGACGCTGTTCGGCGCCTGTTCGCGGCCCTGCTCCAGCAGCCACACCGCCAGGTCCGAGACGCCCAGCGCCGTCGCCGCCTCGGCCATGTCGATGTGCGTCTCCGCGTCGGCCGGCGCCCGGGCCAGCACCTCCTCGCCGTGCTCCAGCACCTTGCGCCAGTCCGCGCTCGCCTTCGCCGCCCGCAGTTTCGCCTTCAGCGCCAGCACGTTCAGCGAACCCAGCCAGCGGCCCAGCACGTTGCCGGACACCTTGCCGTTCAGGTCGCGCAGCGTCTTGCGATAACCCTGCGTGAACGGGTCCAGGTTCAGGCAGTTCGTCAGCAACTGGCGCACATAGTCCTCGCCGCCGCCCTCGTCGATCACCTGCACCGCGCGCTCGTAAAACGCCCCCGCCGCCTTCACCTGCTCCGGCGTCACCCCCGGCCCGCCGCCCAGCATCGGCACCGGCTCCGGGTCCGGCTCCGGCCTGGCCGCCGGCTTCGCCTTCTTGCGCCGCGGCTTCCGCGGCACGGCTTCCGTTTCGCCGGAGGACGGCGGCGGTGAGAAGTCGGCCGCCCGCGTCGGCCGGGCCGCCGCTTCCGCGGACGCCTCGGCGATGAGCACCTTCAGCTCGGCCACCAGTTCGGCCGGCGTGGCGTAACGGTCGTCCGGATCCTTGGCCAGCATCTTTTGCAGGATGTCCCAGAACGCCGCCGACACCGCCGCGTTGAAGTCGCGCACGTCCGGCGGCGCCGCCTCCATGTGCTTGTAGACGCGCTCGCCCAGGCCGCCCTCGGCGAACGGCGGCTTGCCGGCCAGCATGTGGTAGGCAGTGCAGCCCAGCGAATAAATGTCGCTGCGGACATCGGTGCCGCGGCTGTCGCGGGCCTGCTCCGGCGACATGTAATCGACTGTGCCGACCGTGCTGCCCTCGCGCGTCACCTTGAACTCGTCGTCGTCGTGGCCCAGCGCCAGCCCCAGGTCGGTCAGCTTGACGATCACCTGGCCGCCGCCGCGCGCCATCAGGAAGTTGGACGGCTTGATGTCGCGGTGGATGACGCCCATCTGGTGGGCGTGGTCGAGCGCACGGGCGGCCTGGAAGAGAATGCGCCGGGCCTTCTCGGGCGGCAGCTGGCCCTTGCGCTGGATGTATCGGCCCAGGTCGATGCCGTCCACGTATTCCATCGCGAGGTAGTACAGTTCGTGCTCGGCGTCGTGGCCGAATTCGTAGAGGGTGACGATGTGCGGATGGCTGAGGCGGGCGGCGTGGCGGGCCTCACGGCGGAAGCGCTCCAGCAGGTTCGGCTGCCGCGCCAGCTGGGCCGGCAGCACCTTCAGTGCGACGGTGCGGCCCAGCCCCGCGTCCACGGCGCGGTACACGGTGCCCATGCCGCCAACGGCGATGAGACTCTGCACCTCGTACTTGCCGAGGTGCGTGCCGGGCTGCAGAGGGGTGTTGACCATGCGCGGTTCTGTCCGGTGGCGACCGTCAGTGGTGAGCAGCGGCGACAGCACCGGCAAACACCAGGAAAAGAAAACGCTCCCGGTGAATACAACTCACCTGTTCACCTCAGGAGAATGGGAAGCCTGGGGCGGCCATGCTATTGGGTGCCACTTACCATTATATCACGTCGCAAAGGGCACGCCAAACCGGTCTGCGAATCAGCTTGTAACTTTGGACGCCTGTTGTATTTTTTGCGCTGTTTTCATCCATGCGACCGGAATCGTGGACAGTTTTTCGCCCTGAACCAGGGACGCAGGACCAATCACACAATCTTAACAATACGTAAGATTTGATCCCACGTTCCTTTTCTGCTTGAAGATGCGTCCCGCGTTTTTACTTCCTTTCGAGATACCAGACGTCGGCGCGGTTTTTGCAAAAGAGACCAATGAACGACCCGGCCTGACCGCACGACGGCGCCGGGTCGCGAACTACCATCAACGTCCTGAACCGCTTCCCTGACATAGGTTTCCGGCGGCAGCGACATGCGAAGCGGCGGAGCGAGGGTTCCGGATTGCGATCCAGTGGCAGCAAACGGGAGTGGCACGGATGGCTTCATTCGCAGCAGGGAGATCGTTTGTGAACTGCTCACTGACATCTGCCGTGCTGACCCTGTTCGCCGTCCTGCCGGCGTGGGCGCAGGACGCCGCTTCCCAAACTGACGCGGCACGCTTGCAGGGCAAGTGGAAGGTCGTGGCCCTGGAGGAGGAAGGCAAAAACGTTCTCAAGGACAAGGACGAAATCACCGTGGTCTTCAAGGGCGACAAGGCCATTTACGACGAGAAGGGCAAGAAGCCGGATGAGGCCACGTTCAAGGTGAACGCCACCAAGAAGCCAAAGCACCTCGACCTGGTGCTGCCGCCCAACAAGGCCGACAAGACCGACAAGGGCATGAAAATTCAAGCGATTTACGAGCTGGACGGCGACACGCTGAAACTGTGCTACCGCATGCCGCCGCCCACCGCCAAGGACCAAACGCTGACCGAACGGCCGATGGAGTTCGACTCCCGCAAGGGAGGCACGCTCCTGCGGTTGCAGCGCGTGAAGTAGGCCCGCGAGCGGCGCGGGAAGTTTGGGGTTGCGGGGGGACGGCCTCCCGAACTCAAGGTTCGCCCGTTACCACAGGAGTGAAGAAGTGAAGCGGACGGTACTGGCACTGGCGGTGGTGGTCGCAAGTGGGCTGGCGGTTGCAGCAGCAACGCAGGGCGCCGGCAACTCCGAAAAGGTACGATTACAGGGCAGCTGGGAGCTGTCAAAGATGAGCATCCAGGGCAAGGAATTCACACTGCCAAGCGGCGCGAAGATGAGTGTCACGTTCCAGGGCAACAAGGTCATCGCTCGCCAGAACGGCAAGCCCGACGAGGAGACGACCTACACCCTGGACACGAGCAAGAAGCCGCACGAAATGATCGTCGCCCCCACGTCCAGGGAGAAAGAGATGAAGGGCATCTTCAAAATCGAGGGCGACACCCTGACGTTCGCCGTCGGCAATGCGCCCGACACGCCGCCGCCCAGCGGCTTCGACGCCCGGGACGCGATGGTGATGATCTTCAAGCGGGCGGACAAGCGGGCGGAGGGAAACGGAAACTAAGCATAAGTTTGAGCCTGATAAACGTGGCGGCCAGTTTCCCACTTGCGGAGAAGATCAGCAAGCGGGAAACTGGCCGCCCCGGCGCCGAGGGTGGTTGTCGGCGGCTCCCTTTTACCCTACCCTGGTAAGTAGTTTTTCGCCCGGTCCCTGCGGAGGAGCGGTCTCGTGAAGCGCAAGGCGTTGATGCTGGCGGTGACGGTCCTGACCGCGGCGGCCGCGGCGCTGGCGGGCGGCGCCGGCTCCAGCGACCGGGCCAAACTGCAAGGGAAGTGGGAGTTGACCGGTGTTCGCATTGCCGGCAGTGACATCCCCGCCGGTTCGGTTCGACTCGTGCTCACCTTCCAGGGCGACAAGGTCATTGCCTGGAAAGACGATAAGAAGGAAGAGGAAACAACCTACACCCTGGACGAGACCAAGAAGCCCAGGCACCTGACCGTGGCCCGCACCGCCAAGGAAAAAGAGATGCGCGCGGTCTACCAGGTGGACGGCGACACCCTGAAAATCGCGGTGTCTGCCAAGGGGACCGACGGCGACCGCCCCGGCGCGCTCGACGGCCCGGATGCCGTGCTGTTGCTGTTCAAGCGTGTCAAGAAGTAGCTGCGCCCATTGCCGGGCAGGGGACTGGGTACAATCGCCCGTGTCGGAAGCGTCGGACATTCGTTCTCTGGGTTGAGGAGTGTGCATATGAAGCGGACAGCGTGGCTGGCGGTGGCGGCGATGGCGGCGACGGCCTGGGCGGTGACGGCCCAGGGCGCCGGCTCGGGCGACCTGGCCAGGCTCAAGGGCGCCTGGGAGGTGACCTCCCTCACCTTCGGCGGCAAGAAGATTGAGCTGCCGGCCAAGACGAAGTTCACCTTCGATGGCGAGAAGGTCCGCTTCGAGAGCGGTAACGAGAAGAAGGAAGGCACGATCAAGCTGGACGAGAACAAGAAGCCGAAACAATTCACGATCTCGGAGAACGGGAAGGTGCAGATGAGTGGTATCTACCAGCTCGACGGCGACACCCTGAAAATGGCCGGCGGCAACCCTTCGAAAGTCCCCAGTGGCTTCGACGACGACAAGGCGGGCCTGTTCACGCTGAAGCGCATCAAGAAGTAAGCCCCGGCGCAACCGGCGGTCCTGCTTCGGCAAACGTCATCCTCCTGACGCTGAAGAAGCACAAGGCGGAGAAGAAGTAGCTGCGGGCTCGGCAACAAGCACGGCCGCGGTGCGGAAAAAACGTCCTGCACCGCGGCCGTGCTTGTTTCGAGGCGAACGCACCGGCTCAGACGACCGATTCGGGCAGGGCGTCGAGCGGCAGCGGCACCACGTCGTCGCCGACGACACGGGCACGCCAGGTCTGGTTGCAGGATGGGCACTCGAAGGTGGCGACGTTGGTGGTTGGCGTCAGCGAACGCCAGGAGTCAGTGTCGCGGGACGGCAGCAGACTTCCGAACCAGTTACAGCCGAAGTGCGGGCAGTGAACCAGGTAGCTCGTCAGCATGACGCACCTCCGTGAAGGGAGAGGAAACGACGATAGGTGAAAGAAATCCTAACAGGGCTCAGCGGGGTTCACAACTGAAATTTTGGGAAAATTAGAACGGCAGGCTACGCTTCTGATCGTTTGTTCAACCAACGTCGTCGGAAAACAAGGCGGTAGGAGAGTTTGGGCGGTGAGTCGGTAATGTTGCCAAGTTGACGCAATGCAAGCAGCCACAATGAGAAGGCGCTTCGGCGCCGAAAAGCCGGCGCAGCATCAATCCGCAGAAAAACCTGGAGATCTGAAGGCTGGCAACATTACCGACCCACCACCGACGACTGAAGAGATCAAAGCATAAGCCCTGACGTAACTCGTTGTTATGTCAGGGCTATTGAGTGCCCCCTGTAGGACTCGAACCTACAACCCGCTGATTAAGAGGCACAACAGCCCTGTCCATTGCTGGACCTGCAACCCTTGATCTACTAAGAGTTTACAGGATTGCCCATCGTTTGCAAGCGTGTGCGGACGCTTTCTTCCGCATGCGAAAAACACTGGAAATTCCGCGGTTTGCGGAAGTGCTGCGGAAGAAGCGCGGAAGACTTGCGGAAGCACCTGGGGTTTAACAGGCCCTCATCGCGGAGAGCACAACTCGCAGGAACGCCGCCGCCTTTCCGTGGACGCCCGGGGCGCCGCTCGCGCGCGGCCCGGCGACGTTCAGCACCGATGCGGCGGTAGCCTTGAGCCAGTCCACTACGGCGGTGGCGTCCGGCTCGTCGCCCAGGTCCATCACCAGGTACGGCTTGCTCAGCCGGCGGCACACCTCGACCGTCAACTTCGTGCCGCCGGTCGGTGAGCCGGCACTCAACTACGAACGAGTTGAAACCTGCCTTCCCGCGATGCCACGCGGGCTGCGTAGAATACCCGCGAGCGACACGCCGCGCGGGGGGAGACCGAGATGACCGGGGACCAGGCGGCCAGACTTCGTGAACACCTGCTCTACCTGCTGCAGGGCAGTGGCGCCCACCTGAACTTCGACCAGGCGATCGCCGGCCTGCCGGCCGGGCTGCGCGGCGCCAAGCCGCCGGGCGTCCCGCACACGCCGTGGCGGCTGCTGGAGCACCTGCGCATCGCCCAGTGGGACATCCTCGAGTTCACGCGCGACCCGCGCCACGTCTCGCCGCCGTGGCCGGAGGGCTACTGGCCGGCCGGCGACGCCCCGCCCGACGACGGGGCCTGGGACCGCAGCGTGGCGTCCTTCCGCGCCGACCTGCGGGCGCTGCTGGACCTGGTGGCCGACCCGGCCACGGACTTGTTCGCGCCGCTGCCGCACGGCGCGGGGCAGACGGCCCTGCGCGAGGCGCTGCTGGCCGCCGACCACAACGCCTACCACCTCGGCCAGCTGGTCGTGGTCCGGCGACTCCTGGGGGCATGGCAAGAAGCGGGGTAGGAGGAACTGTGGCCGGTCACACTTCGCGCCCGGGCGGCATCGCCCGGCAGCCGCCGCGCCGCTTCCACGGAGCAGCATTCCGGCATCTCTTCTGTCTTTCACCGGCCGTTCGATCTGGCGGTCGATGTGACCGGCGAGCGCAACAGCGCGAGCCAAACTTCATGCGGTGGGGCGGACGAATGGCGCTAGCTTAAGCGAAAAACCGTCACAATGGAGAAGATGGGCAGCTACCCATTTTGCCCAGCTTCTCGTTTTCGCCCTTAAGCTAGCGCCATTCGTGGGGCGGACCGACGCGCGCAAGCATTTGCAGTGACATTCGCACTGCTCCGTTAGGCACGGACAAGGTGGTTCAGGTGTGATCGACGGGAAAAGCTATCCAGGTCAGCGAAGGGCGCAAGCAACCGCTGCTAGGCGCAGCGCGCCGCCGTCAACGTCAGCACCGATTCGCTAAACCCCTTTCTACCAGTGGTATCGGGGACTCTTGTCCGTGATACCCTCCCGAAGCAGCAACCCGTACGCTAGCAGTCCGTCGCCGCTGGGTGATGGAAGCCGTGCCAACTCCGCCCCTCGAATTGATCCAGACCCGCCGCAGCGGTTGGGATGGGGGTTGAGTTTGCCACTTTGCCAGATGGTCACTTTACCCCTATCCCGTGCCCCGGCCTGGCAAACCCAGGCACCACCTCAACCGTTACACCCGGCGGCAACCGGCTCCAAACGGCCGCACACAACCAACTCGGCTGGCCGAGATCCCCGCGGCAGGCCAACCGTTTTTGTCCGACGAGGAGAACTCGTTCGGTCAGAGGATCTCGTTGCCGGTGTCCCCGGCATCCGGTTGTCCGTTCACGAACGCGAGGATGGCCGCATCCCGTATCTGGTCGTCCAGGAGCGTCGGCGACTCCAAAACATCCCCGAACGGGTCGGTCGAGTGTTGATCATTTACCCGCCGACACTGCTGCTGAATCGCTGAAGTCAACAGGTGTGGGACCAATTCCGCGGCCCCCTCTCGGTCTGGCGGTTGGCTGACGGCACTGGTCGCGCCGGGCAGGCCAATCTGCGCGGGGGCGGCGTTTGCGACCTGGTCCGTGGCGGCTCCGAAGGTGACGGCGAAAGTGCCGCCCGGACTCGGTTGCTTCTGGGCCGGGCTCCCGAGGACGCCAGCGGTTGACTTCTCCGACGGGACGGCGGTTGTCCCGGCCAGGACTGAGTCCAGCCAGCGCCGGACCGCGGGCGAAATCATCGGAGTCGGTTGCTCAGGGCGGGGTAGGGGCAGTGAGAGGTTCAGGGGGAGTGGTTGAGCGGGTACCGTCCCCAAGAGGACCGACGCGAAGGGGAGGCCAGGACTCGGTGAATTTTCCGAAGCCCCCAACGCGGTCACGAAGATTGGTTTCTGTGCCGCCGGTGCGACGGGCTGTCCCTCCAACACCCCGCCTCCGACGAGGTCCGACTTCGGCGCGGCAGCGGCCGCGTCCGTCCCGTAGGGTTCGTGAAGGATGTCGGCCACATCCTCGGCGCTGGGCAGTCGCCGTACACCGACGCTCAGGGCGATCGACATCAGGTCGTGGTCGTGGTTGACATACTCCACGCCTTGCACGTGGCCCAGTTCGTGCATAACCACGGTCAACAGGTCCATTCTGCCGGCCGCGGACCCGGAGGTGGCGAGCAATTCCCCCGTCGCGCTGGCCACGAACTCCGTGTCGTCCGCCGGGGTGGGGTCAACGAACCACCCGTGGCCGGCCGCCGTGGGGTTGATAATGACGGTGCTGCCGTAGGTTTCGCCGAGGTCATCGGCATCCTGCGTGTTGGAGATCTGGAAGGTCACCCCTTGCAGTGCGGTGCTGTCACCAACCAGTTGCTCCCAGCGGTGGAGCGCCTCCGTGATAATGGGCTGCAATTGCGCGTTGGTAAGCACGGCGACGCCGGCGTCGGGGAGCGGTGGCAGTGCAGACCTTTGGTGGATGATGATGGGCTCCGTGGGGAGTTCGCAGTCGTTGAACCCGCCGGGTTCAAATTTATAGTCGTAGTCGTCGGTCTGGCCGGCAGGCACATCCTGGGCGATGCCATAGTCGGTCCCGTCTCCACCGTGGAGTTGGTCGATCCCGGGGCCGCCGTAGAGGTAATCGTCACCCGCCCCGCCGTTGAGTGTGTCGTTCCCGGGGCCGCCGTAAAGGAAGTCGGTATTGGGGCCGCCGTTGAGGGTGTCGTCGCCCCCCTCCCCGAAGATCTGGTTGGTGCCGGGGCCGCCGTCGAGTCTGTCGTTGCCGGCGCCACCGACGATGTAATCGTCGCCGTCCTGCCCGTGGAACCACACGGCATCGACGCCGGCGACCATGTAGTCGTTGCCGGCGCCGCCGAAGACCTGGATGTTGCCCACCACCCGGCCCGTGCTGAGGTCGAAGTAGTCGGGGCCGACGCCGCCGAAGGCCTGGATGTTCGTGCCGCGCACCGTCCCTTCCATGTAGATGTATGTCCCGGCGCCGCCGTCGGCGTCGTTGTAGTTCGCCTGCATCGTGATCGGGCCGCCGAACTCCAGGTCGGTCGAAACGGTGCTGCCCGGCTCGAGCACGATGCCGTCCCCGGCGTTCAACACGATCGACCCGACCAGCGAGGAAACCGTCCCACCGCCCAGGACGTACAGGTCGTCGCCGGGGTTCGGGGAGTCGTACACCGTGATCTGGATCAACCCACTGAATGACGTCGCACTCTGGATGTACAACGGGCCGGTCGTCTCGTTGATGATGATGTTCTGCAAGGCGGAGGCGTTGAGCACGCCGAAACTCGGCGTGGCGGTGTTGACGTCGAGGGCGTTGTCGGTCGAGCCGATCGACCCTGACGGCGCCGACAGGGTAATGCTGATGCCGTAGACGTCCGCCACCGGGTCGTCGAAGGCGTCCACGATGTTCGCGTTGGAATTCAGGGTCACGTTGCCGGCCGTGGACTCAATCAGCCCGACCCGCATGTCCCCGACCGTCTCGCTCAGGACGACGTTCCCGTTCGTGATGGCGAAGATCCGCCCCGTGCTGAGGATGTTGGTGTTGCCGGTCAGCCCGATGGTCGTACTGGAACCGCTGCGGAAGATGTCGATGTTGCTGCCCTGGATCAGCCCGAAGTTGTAGGTGGAATTGACCGCCACCGGGTTGATGCCGAAGACGGCCGTCTCCACCACCGGCGGGGGGTCTCCCGGGCCTGGCCGGAAGTGGCTGATCACCTCGGTCAGGTGCGGCACGAGCGGTTCGCTCACCTCGACGGCGTACCAGTTGGCTGGCAGCCCCGTTTCCCGCAGTGCCGGTTCGAGCAGGACGTTCGCCTCGCCGCCCGCACTGAGCGAGTCCACGTTGACCGTGAACGAGCTGGCCCCCAGCGTCCGCTGCAGGCCCGTCAGGTTGATGTAGGCGTCGTTGCCGGCCGCGACGTTCATGTGGGTCTGCCGCCCGCCGCTCTCCACCAGGTCCACCTGGAGCGGGTTGTTGGCGTTGCCGACGTTGCCGGACGTGGTCGTCGCGTTGAACGTGTTGGTCAGTACCACCGCCTGGGGGCCGGTCGGGAGGATGTCGCCGCTGGCGTTGCTGAGGGTGGTGGTGCCGATCGGGTTGTCGATCAGGTCGTTGAGGTAGACCGTGGAGCGGATGGTCAGGAGCTGGAAGTTGACCGGGTTGAAGATGAACAGGGGCGGCGCGGTGTCCTGGATGGTGATGAGCGTGGGGGTGAACTTCTGGCCGACGGTGAACTGGAACGGCACGTTCGGCACGTCAATCGTCACCTCGGGGATCGTCGTCCGGTTGACCGGGTCGATCTGGTTGATCACCAGGTCCAGGAGGGAGGCGTTGGTGATGGTGACGTTGTCGAAGTTCTCCTGGAAGCCGAAGGTCGATTGGGTGCCGGTGATCTGCGGGGTCGGCAGGCCGTTGATCCCGGCGATGGTGAAGTGCGCCGTGCCGGGGTCGGTGAAGAAGACGTTGTTGACGATGACCTGATTCGCCGTCTCGGTGTAGCTGATGTTTTGCGCCTCCGTGACCTGGCCGGAGGAGTTGATCACCAGCGTCGGGCTTGGCCCGGCGGTCAGGAACACGTCGGAGTTCCAGTCGATGTTGCGCACCGGGCTGAAGACGTCTGTGGAGTGCTCGTCGCCGACGTCGAACAGGGCGTGCGAGCGCTCGTGGCCGGGCGCGTTGTGCGTGTAGGTGCCCATGCCGGCCGACACCTGCAGGGTGTGGGTGGTGACGAGGGCGCCGGCCTCGGTGGTGATGTCCGCCGTGGTTTCGACGTCGGCGATGCCGGTGGAGTTGGTGTCGCCGCCCAGCGCCGTGCAGTCGGAGTGGGGATCGACGTTGGTGGTGATGCCGCCCGTCGTGGCCCCCATCGTCACCGTCTGGTCGCCGGTGACCTGCGCGCCGGAGCGGATGGCCACGTTGGCGTGGTCGTGCTCATCCACACGCGACAGGGCGTCACAGCTCGCCCCCAGCCCGAACGCGTTGGCCTGGGACGACGACGTGCCCTGGCTCTGGGCGAGCTGGGCCTCCAGGTCGATGCTGCCTGCGTGCAGCACGGACCCCGCACCCACCTCCGTCTGCGACAGCGCGTCGCCGGTCACGCCGATCCGCACGCCGCCCTCGTCCGTCGTCCCCCCGCCACCGTCGCCGGCGTTGGAACTGACGCCGCCGCCGCTGCCGTCCGAGTGAGCCCGGGTGCTGGCCTGGGTGCTGGTGGAGCTGTTCATCTGCAACAGGCCGCCGGCGGTGAGCTTGGCGTTGACCCCGGTGCGGGCCTTCGTGTCGTAGTTCACGTCCGAGTCGGCGCCGGCCGCGGCGGAGTCGATCACGCCGCCACCGCTGGCGTCGGCGTTGGAGTTGGTGAACTGGGTCGAGTTGGCGGTCAGGGTGATGCCGCCGCCGGCGACGATGGCCGCCCCGGCATCGACGTACGCCTGGTTGGTGTTGTTGACGTTGGCCGCCGCGAAGGCGTTGCCGCTGCCCACGATGCCGCCGGAAGAGTTGTTGGCGTTGCCGGAGACGTTGGCGATCGAGGTCGAGGTGATGGTGATACTCCCGCGCGCCTGGATAGCCGGCGCGCCGCCGCCGGCGCCGACGTAGGCGGAGACCGTCGGGGTGGCGGTGGAGACGCCGCTGCCGCCGACGCCGCCGAAGAAGACGCCGCCGCCGGAGCCGGACGCGCTGGCCGTGGACTGGCCGTCGCCCGAGGGGGCATAGACCTGTGAGAGCGGCACGCCCCCAGGCCCCTCGATGCGCTGCGGCCCGGAGGGCTGCGAGGTCAGGGCCAGGCGCAGTTCCTGGCTGCCGCCGCCCGACCCCAGGGGGATGATCCCCGGCAGCAGGAAGTTCAGGCCCGTCAGCCCGGCGGCGTTCAGGGGCAGCAGGGCGCCGTTGGGCGTGGCGGCCAGGCCAAACTCGTTGATGTTGAGCACCCGCGCGTAGTACGTCGTCCCGTTCACGAGCGGGCTGATAGGCCCGTCGTTGGCCGGCGTCAGCGTGTGCGACACCGGCAGCCCGGCCGGCCCCTGGTCGGGCGTCAGGGGCTGGGCGATGCCGGCGTTGGCGTTGAATGCATCCGTTGCCAGCTGGATGATGTTGTCACTCAGCTTGATGACGTAGTAGACAGTCCCGGGCGTGAGACCGCCGATGGGGTGGGCCGGGTCGCTGCACTCATACCGAACCGCGTCGCCGGTCACGAAGGGGTTGGTTTCCAGGTAGATGTCGTTGGCACCGGGGGTGTTGATGAGCTGGGCGCTGTCGCCGGTGCCGTTCTGCTCGACATTTACCATGAAGCTCTTGAAGGTCTGCGTGTTGTTCGGGGCTTCGTAAACCAGCGGTTCGTTGTCCACGAGGCCGTGGAACAGGAGGTTGATGGTGTGCCCCATGCTATCGACGTTCGCCGGGGTGAACTGCAGCGGCGACGCGTTGGCGTCCGCCAGGGTCTGCGCGAGCTGGATGGTGTGGTCGTCCAGTACCCGCACGTAGTACGTCTGGCCGTTCATCAGCCCCGGGATGGGCGCGTTGCCGTCGTCCTGGTAGACGACCTGGTCGCCCGTCTTGAAGTTGTGCGGCAGCGTGGTGGTGATGGTGTTCTGCGACGGGTTCACGGCCGAGCCGTCGAACCGCGCCCCCAGGCTGAAGGTGCTGGGGTCCTGGACCAGCACGGTGTACTGCCGGCCGCTCTGCAGCCCGCCGATGCTGGGGTTGCCGTTGCTGTCGTAGACGATCTGGGCGCCGTCGGGCAGGTTGTTGTTGGGCAGCGTGATCGTGTCCGCCCCGGTGTTGACGTCCGTGGGCGGGTTGAAGGTGTCGTTGGGCGGCGTGGTCGGGTTGCCCGACTTCGCCGTGATGGACACGTCCCCGGCGGTGACGCTGGCGTTGCCGCCGACCCGCGCCTGGACCGTGGGGTGGATGGTGTCGTTGGCCCGGGACTCGCCGCTGGCGGCCGCGCCGAAGGACTTGGCCTTGGCCACGGAGTCGCCTTCGGGGCTTGCGGTGGCGGTGACCTGGACCGTGTTGGCGACCGTGGCGGTCGCGCCGTCGTTGATCGACGCCAGGATGTCCGGCCCGACGTCCGAGTTGGCCTCCGTGGCGTCGGCACTGATGAGGCCGCCGCCTGAGCCGCTGGCCTGGGTCGTGGCCAGGTCATTGCCCACCGCGTTGATGTTCAGGGTGCCGGCCGTGACCACCGCGCCGCTGCCCAGGTACGCCTGGGTTTCCTTGCCGACGTAGGTGGTGGCGTGGACGTCACCGTTGCCGGCGAGCAGGCCGATGGAAAGCCCGTTGCCGATGGCCCGGGAGTTGTTGGTCACGGTGGTCTGGACCAGCACGGTCTGCGCGACGTTGACCGTCGCGGCGCCGATGAAGCTGGCGACGTTGGCCTGGCCGTAGCTGTTGGCGGTGGCCCCGCTGGTGCCGATGAGCGTGCCGGCCGAGGTGCCGGCGGTGGCAGTGCTCACGCCCGGGCTGTGCTGGGTTTCGACCGTGAGGTTGGTGGCCGTCGCCCGGCTGCCGTCCCGCAGGGACGCTTCGAGGGTCGGCGAGTCGGTGGCCTCGGCGTCGGAGGCGCCGCCGCCGGCCGCGGCGATGGTCACGCCGGAGGCGTTGGCGTCGCTCTCGCCGCCCATCGACTTCGAGTACACGTAGAGGGTGCCGTTGACGTTCAGGTTGGCGCCGCCGCCGAGGTAGCCCCGGACTTCCGGGTTCACCGAGGCGTTGGCGGACGACCCGTTGCCCGCCAGGATGCCGCCCGCGAACGACGTGGCGGAGGCGTTGGCGTTGCTGTTGGTGTCGTCCGCCTCGACGGTGACGTCGCCGCCCGCGGTGAGCTGGCCGTCGGCGTGGGCCAGGGTGGAGCCGGCGGCGGTGGCGTTGGCGACCGCGGCGCCGCCGGCGGCGACCCCGCCGGCGACCTGGCTGGTGGTGGCCTTGGCCGTCCGCGTGGAGGTCGCGTTCACCTCGACCGTGCCGGTGGTGCTGACCTGGGACGTGCCCGCATACGCCTCCGAGGTGCCGTGGGTGTCGGCGGTCACCACGGCGGCGTTCCCGGCGAGGACGCCGATGCCGAACGCGCTGCCGTTGGCCGTCGTGCCCTCGGTGGACGCCGATTTCACCGTCAGACTGCCGGCCTGGACGCTCCCGCCGCTGGTGTAGGCCGTGGTGGTCCCGCCCACCGTGGCATTCGGCACCGCCGCACCGCCCCCGACCACCCCGACCGCCGCCTGCCCGGTCGTCGCCTCCGCCGTCCGCATTCCGGTCGCGCTGAAGGTCGTGTCCGCGGTGGTGACGACGCTGCCGCCGTTGAGGAAGGCCGCCGTCGTGCCCTCGGTGTCGGCCGTGCCCGAGGCGGCGTTGCCGGCGGCGACGCCGGCGCCGAAGGCGTCGGCGTGGGCGTTGGTGTCGTCGTTGGACTGCGACTGCACGGTGGCGCTGCCGGCGTGGACGGAGCCGCCGTCGATGTGGGCCTGCGTGGTCCCGCCCTGCATGGCGTTGGCCACCGACGCGCCGCCGGCCACGACGCCGCCGGCGATCTGCCCGGTCGTCGCCGCCGCCGTCCGCGTGCCGTTGGCGCTCACCTTGGTGGCGCCGGATGTGGTCACGTTGGCGCCGCTGAGGTAAGCGTCCGTGGTGCCCTCGGTGTCGGCCGTGGCCGACGCGGCGTTGCCGGCGAGGAAGCCCAGCGCGAAGCCGTTGGATTTGGCCGTCGTGCCGCTGGTGGAGCCGGCCTGCACGTTCACGTCCGCCGCGTGGAGCACGGCCCCCGAGCCGGCGTAGGCCCGGCTCGTCGCCGGCGCCGTGGCGGTCGCCACGGAGGCGCCGCCGGCGCCCAGGCCGATGACCACCTGGCCGCTGTCCGCCTCGGCGGTGCCGTTCGAGTTGGTGTTGATGCCGATGTCCCCGGTCGTGGTCACGTTGGCGTTGTCGATGTAACCGTCCACGGTCACGTTGTCGGTGGCGTTCACGACGCTGGCGTTGCCCGCGACGAGGCCGGCGCCGATGGCCTCGCCGTCCGCGGTCGCCGTGTTCATGCCTTGCCCCGCCACGTTCACGCTCGCCGCGTGAATCTGCGCCCCGTCGCCGATGTGCGCCTGCACCGTCCCCTCGACGGTCGCGGTGGGGGTGGAGGCGCCGCCGGAGGCCAGGCCGACCGCCAGCTCCTGCGTCTCGGCGGTGCTCTTGCCGGTGGCGTTCGCGTTCACGTTGACCGCCCCGGACACGTTGACGTTGGCGCCGCCGATGTCCGCGTCGTGGTCGGCGTGGACGGTGGACTGCCCGGTGCCGAAGTTGCCGGCCAGTAATCCCGCCTTGGCGACGAAGGCGTGGGCGTCGGAGGTGTTGTCCGAGGACGTCTGGACCGTCAGGTTGCCGACGCTCGACCCGAAAATCGTATGCGTGCCGACCACCGCGCCGTTGCCCACGTCCGCCGTGACGCTGGCGTTGACGTTCGCCGTGCCGACGACGGCCCCGGCGGCGGCCAGCCCGGCGCCGAACCCCGCGACCGTCACGCCGGTGTTGGACTGCTGGTCGCCCTCGACGGTGACGTTCCGGGCGGCGAGGATCGACGAGTTGTCCTTGAGCCGGGCCGTGGTGTCGCTCTGCACGCTCAGGGTGCCGACGTTCGCGTCCAGGGCGATGAAGCCGGCCGAGCCGCCCACCGTGTTGAGGCTGCTGGAGGCGTCGCGCTCGTGGTCGGTGGCCTTGACGGTAACGTCGCCGCCCGCCTGCAGGGTGCCGTAATTGCCGACGTAAGCCTCGGTCGTGTTGTGGACCGAGCCGACGCCGATCCCCGTGCCCACCCCCACAAACCCCACCGCGACGTTGCCGGTGGACTGGTCCAGGTGGTACAGGTTGTCCGACTCGATGATGATGTTGCCCCCCGCGACGATCTGCGCCCCGGAGCCGGCCCCGGCGTCGTCGATGAACGCCGCGGTGACCCGGTCGCTGCCGGTGATGGCCGAGGTCGAGGAGTCCACGGTCGGCTGGTCCAGGTTATCGACCTGTTCGCCGGCCCGGTCCACCACCGGGGAGGTCCCGGCGTACTGGTAGCTGACCGCGTTCCAGACGGGCGGCGTGGCGACGCTGTTGTTGACCTGCGTGCGGAGGCTGTCCCCGCCCGACGCGCTGCGGTCGAACTCGGTGTTCGCCGTCCCGTCCGTGTCCGCCCCCAGGCTCTGCACCGAGACCGCGCCGGAGAGGCCGACGGCGATGCCGCCGGCGAAGGCGATCACGAACGAGTCGATTGACCGCGAGGCGTTCGTGCGGACCGCCACGTCGCCGACGGCCGTGATGCGGCTCTGCACGCCCACCGCCGCCACCGTCCGGTTGCGCACCGCCCCCACGTCCACTGACGCGCCGATGCCGGCGGCCGCGCCCAGCGACGCCGTCCCGGTCTTGCCGTCGAGCGCGGCGGTGTCGTTGGCCGTGACGCTCACGCTCTGGCCGCTGCCGGGGTTGAACGACCCGCCCGCCTGGAAGCGGCTGTCCTGGTTGATGAGCGCGTTGCGCGTTCCGTTCTGGACGATGGCCTCGGTCGTCGTCTGGATGTTGTTGACCGCCACCGACCCGGCGAGGGCGGCGCCGCCCACGCCCCCGGTCATGACCAGCGGCGTCAGGCTTTCGTTGCTGGTCGCCCCCACCGTCAGCGCGCCGGTGGCGTTGAGGTGCCCGCCGAGCACCTGGGCCTGGATCGTGCTCTCGATGGTGTTCAGGCTGATCGACGTGCCCACGCCGACGCCGCCGGCGCCGAGGGACCCGACCGTCGGGTTGAGCACCGACGTGTCGTTGGCCAGGACGGCGAGGTCGCCGAGCGAGTAGACGTCCGAGTCGCGGACGAAGGCGGAGTTGTTGGCCGCGATATCGACCACCTCCACCCCCCCGCCGATGCCCACAAGCCCGCCGGCGATGCCGAGGACCGTCGTGTCGATCGTCTCCCGGCTGACCGTGCTCACCTCCACCCCCCGTGCGTAGACGACCGAGGTGATGGAACTGGGGTCGCTCCCCGACTCGTCATTGGTGGAGATGAAGGCGCGCGTGGTGCTGCTGATCTTGGTCCGGTCGATGGTGCCGTCGGCGCCGACGAAGCCGCCGGCCGTTCCGCCGGAGAGAATCTGCACGTGCTCGTCGGAGTGCGCGCGGACGATCACCGCCTGGCCGAAGTCGGTGCTGGTATTGACCGCCGAGCCGGCGATGAATGCGTCGGTCTCGTCGCTCACGTTGGTGACGGTCACCAGACCGCCAAGGCCAACAAATCCCCCGGCCACGTTGATGGCCGCCAGGGTCGGCAGGCCGTTCGCCGGCTTCTCGACCGAACTGGCGACCACCGCCAGGCCGTGGACGCTGTCGGTGCTCTCGGCGCCGGTGTTCGGGTCCCAGTGCGGCACGCTGGCGGCGGCGCCGTTGCCGTGGGCCGCCACCGTGGCGTCCTCCAGGTACGCCTGCGTGACGCCGTCCAGCGTGGTCACCGCGACCGTCCCGGCCGCGCCGACCAGCCCGCCCGCCACCGAACCCGCCCCCACGGTGAGCGTGTCGCTCGATTCCGCGAGGACCACCGTGTTGGCGAACGTGCTCACCGTGGACCGGGCGATGTAGGCCTTGACCGCCGTGTCCACGAAGGTCACCGCGACGTTGCCGGCGATGCCGACCAGGCCGCCGTTGCCGCCCGCGGTCAGCGACTCCACCGTGGCGTCGGAGTCCGCATGGACCGTCAGGCTGCCGCCGCTGGACGTGACGTTGGCGCCGTCGAGGTAAGCGAGGATCTGGTTCTGGATCTGGCTGTACGACGCGGCCCCGCCGATGCCCGCGATCCCGGCGCCGCCGCCCTCCCCGGTGATCGCCTCCATCTTGGAGGTGTCCTGCGCCGTGACCGACACGTCGCCGGTGGCGACGATGACGGCGGCGCCGGAGAGGTGCGCATCGACCGTGTTACCGATCTCGTTGTCCCCCACCCCGCCGGTGACCGACACGGCCCCGGCCCCGGCCGCGCCGATGCTGACCGCGAACAGGTGGTCGGTTTCGCCCGCGGTGACGGTCATGGTCCCGACATGGACCTGGGCCGCGCCATCGACGAACGCCGTGACCGTGTTCTGGACATAGTTGGTGGACACCCCCGCCGCCACGGCCACCGCGCCGGCCCCGGCCCCGGCCCCGGTGATGACGACGATGGTGGAACTGTCCTGGGCCTGCACGTCCAGCGACTGACTGGCGGTGACGTTGGCGCTGCCGGTGATGTGGGCGTCGGAGCGGTTGGCGATGTCGTTCACCGAGATCGCCGCGTCCGCCGCCACCGTCCCGGCCCCGGCGCCGACCGCGGCCGCGGACTTGACGTCCCCGCCGGTGTTGGTGTGGACCTCGACGGTGGGGGCGGTGACGGTCGCGGCGTCGATGGCGGCCGTCACCTGCGACCGGCTGGTGTTCGTGCTGACCGCGGCGCCGCCGGCCACGGTCCCGGCCCCCTCGCCGTTGCCGGCCACCACGCGGATGCCCGTGTCGTCGGAGCCCTGGACGTGGACGGCGTTCGTTGTGGTCACCATCGACCCCGACGCGATGTGGGCGTCGATCACGTTGTTGACGTCGTTGACCGCCACCGACCCGCCGAACGCGGCGGTGCCGGCCCCGGCCCCGCCGATGACGATGGACGTGATATTGGACACAAAGTCCTGGGTGAAGTCACTGTCGTTCGACGCGGGGTTGTCGTCGTTGGCGGCGGCGGTCACGTCCAGGGTGCCGCCCGTGACGGTGGCCCCATCGACCCGCGCCGACACCATGTTGCCGATCTCGTTCGACGCGGTCGAGGCGGCGACGGCGACGGTGGACGAGCCGGCCCCGGCCCCGGCCAGGGCGCGGATGTTGGAGTCGTCACTGCTGTGGACCTGCACCGAGTTGCCGGAGACGACCGCCCCGCCGGTGATGTGGGCGTCGCTGGTGTTGGTGATGTTGTTGAGGATCAGGGCCAGGTCGCCCGCCGCCGTGCTGGCGTACGCCCCGACGGCCCCCAGCGCGTTGATGGTGGCCGCCACGGCGACCGTCACCTGGACCGACGGCGCCTGCGCCGTGGTCCCCGCCCCGTCGATGGCGGCGCCGACCTGGCGGGTGGAGTTGTTACTGGTGGCCGCCGCGCCGACCGCCGCCCCGGCGCCCAGGGCGACGGCCGCCTGGCCGGCGACGCCGGTGATCTGCGTTTTGTCGCTGGCCCCGACGGTAACCTGCGTCGTGCCGGTCGCCGCCGCGCCGCCGGCGACGTCGGCGTTCACCGTCCCGCCGATGTTGTTCACTGTGACCGAGCCGCCCAGGGCGAAGTTCTGGGCGAACGCGCCGCCGACCGTGACCGCGTTAACCGTTTCGTCGGCCGTGGCCATCGCCGCGACGTTCGCCCCGGTGGCCGCCGTCCCGCCGCCCTCGATGCGGCCGCTGGTGTCGCGGGTGATGGTGTTGGTGGACAGCGCCGCGCCGATGGCGGCGCCGGACCCGGTGGTGATCGCCGCCTGCCCGGCGACGGAAGTGATGGTGTCGTCGTCGCTGGCCTGGACGAGCGTCTGGCTCCCGCCCTTGGCCTGCGCCCGCCGGTCAGCGCGGCGTCGATCGTGCCGCCGATCGTGTTCAGCGAGATCGAGGCGCCCAGGGTGAAGTTCTGGGCGAATTCGCCGCCCGCGGTGACCACGTTGAGGACGCCCTTGCCGCCCGCGAGCACCTCGGCCGTGTCGCCGCTGAGGACGGTCCCGCCGCCGTCCGCCGTGCCCGTGACGGTGCGGGTGATGGTGTTGGTGGACAGCGCCGCGCCGACCGCCCCGCCGGAGCCGGTGGTGATGGCCGCCACGCCGGCGACGGCCGTGATGGTGTCGTCGTCGCTGGCCTGGACGGCCGCCATGGTCCCGCCCTTGGCCTGCGCCCGCCGGTCAGCGCCGCGTTGACGCTGCCGCCGATCGAGTTCAGTGAGATGGAGCCGCCCAGGGTGAAGTTCTGGGCGTCTTCGCCGCCGGCGGTGATGACGACGAGGGTGGCGTCGGTGCTGGCGAGCACCTCGACCGTGTCGCCGCTGACGACGGTCCCGCCGCCGTCCACCGTGCCCGCGGCGGTCTGGGTGACGTTGTTCGTGGACAGCGCGGCGCCGACGGCGGCGCCGGAGCCGGTGGTGATGGCCGCCTGGCCGGCGACCGCGGTGATGCTCGCCTGGTCGTCCGACTGCACCGTGGCCCGTGTGGTGGCCGTGAGCTTGGCCCCCGCGCTGACGCCGGCGTTGATCGAGCCGCCGATGTTGTTGACCGAGACCGACCCGCCCAGGGTCAGGTTCTTGGCGTCGTCGGCGCCGACGGTGATGGCCTGGATTTGCCCGTCGCTCGTCGCCAGCACCTCGACCGTGTCCGCGTTCGCCTGGCCGCCCGAAAAGCCGGCGCTGGTGGCGCGGGTAATGGTGTTGGTGGACAGCGCGACGCCGACGGCGGCCCCGGAGCCGCTGGTAACGGCCACCTGGCCGGCGATGGCGGTGGAGCGGGCGTCGTCGCTGGCGTGGATGGTGACCCTCGTCGTGCCGTTGAGCATCGCCCCGCCGGAGGCGTGCGCGTCCAGCGTGCCGCCGACCTGGTTGAGCGAGATCGACCCGGCCACGGCGAAGTTCTTGGCCCCGGCGCCCCCCGCCGTGAGCGCGTCGATGCCGGCGCTCGTCGTGGCCAGCACCTCGATCGTGTCGCCGCTGACCGAGCCGCCGTCCACGTAGCCGGTGGTGTTCCGGGTGATGGTGTTGGTGGACAGCGCGGCGCCGATGGCCCCGCCGGAGTTGGTGCTCACCGCGGCCTGGCCGCCGGCGGCGAAGATCAGCGTGTCGTCACTGGCCCAGACCTGGGCCATCGTCCCGGCCGTGATCGTCGCCCCGCCGGAGACGTGGGCGTCCACCGAGCCGCCGATCGTGTTCAGCGGGATCGAGCCGCCCGCCGCGAACGTGTCGGCTTTCTCGGCGCCGATGGCGATGGCGTTGACGTTCGCCTCGCCCTTGGCCAGCACCTCGACCGTCGTCCCGCCGGCGACGGTCATCCCGCCCTCCACGCGCGCGCTCACCGCCCGGGTGATGTTGTTGGTGGAGAGCGCGGCGCCGAACGCGGCGCTGCCGCTCCCCGTGGTGACCGCGGCCAGGCCCGCGACGGCGTTGATCTGCGTCTTGTCGTCGGCCAGCAAGGTCAACGACTGAACCGCCGTGGCGTGGGCGCCCCCGGTGAGGTACACGTCCAGGGTGCCGCCGATGTTGTTCACCGACACCGAACCGCCGAACGCCGAGCCGTCGGCCCCCTGGCCGCCGACCGTGATCGCGTTGATCACGGCGTCGTTGGTCGCCTGCACCTCAATGGTATTGCCGGTGACGGTCGTGTTGGCGCCATCGACGCCGGCCGTCTCGGTCCGGGTGATGGTGTTGGTCGAGACCGCGGCGCCGATGGAGTGGCTGGAACTGCTCGTCGCCAGGGCCGCCTCGCCGGCGACCGCCGTGATGTTCGTGTCGTCCTGGGTGTGGACGCTCACCTGCGTCGTCCCGTTGACGACCGACCCGCCGGAGACGTGGGCGTCGAGCGTTCCCATGATCTGGTTGGACGAAACCGAGCCGCCCAGCACGAAGTCGTTGGCCAGGGTGCCGCCGACGGTCACCGCGTCGAGGTCGATGTTGGTCTGGCCCAGCACCTCCACCGTGTCGGCGGTGACGGTGGAGTGGTCCACGTACGCCCGGGTGTCGGAGCTGATCGTGTTGAGCGCCACGGCGGCGCCGCCGGCGAACTTGCCGTTGGCGATCGAGGCGTTGCCCGACGCCGCGACGATGGTCCCGCCGTCCAGCGCCTGGATGTGGACCGCCCCGGTGGCGGTGACGTCGGAGCCGTGGAGGACCATGGCGTTCGCCGGGTCGGGCGTCCCGGAGACGTGCGCGTCGATGGTGTTGTCGATCTCGTTGGTGGACAGTGAGCCCGCCAGCGTCGAGCCGCCGCCGCCCACGGCGACGCCGACGGCGATGGCCGTGATCGTCGGGTTGGAGGTCGCCACCACCGTCACGTCCCCGCCGTTGGCGTGGACCGTGGACCCCTCGACCGCCGCGCCGATCGTGTTGGCGATCTTGTTGGTGGACTGGGCGACCGCCAGCCCCTTGCCGTCCTTCTTCAGGGCGATCGCGTCGGCCACCACGAGCGCCGTGGAGTCGTCCTTGGCCTGGATGCCGACGCTGCCGCCCGCCGTGATGGTGGAGCTGTTCGTCACCGCCGACTGTACCGTGTGCTGGTAGTTGGTGTCCGCGGTCATCGTCGCCACGGTGCCGAACGACGGCAGGATGGAGTAGCCGGCCGCGAACGTGTGGTTGTGCGCGTTCAGGTTCACATTCCCGCCCGCCGTCAGCGTCGAGCCGGCACTGACGGCGATCCCGTCATGGGTCTCGGCGGTGAGCACCCCGTCCTGGGTCAACGTGAGCGTGCTGCCGTCGGCCGAGATCGAGGCGATCGTGTACGCCCCGTCGTTGCCGGTCGAGCCTGTCACCGTGATGGTCTGGCCCGCCTGGAAGCCGTCCGCGGTCCAGCTGCCCGCCGCCCGGGCGATGGTGTCCCCGCCGGTGGCGTTGGGCGTGAACGTCAGCATGGGGTTCCCGGTCATCGCCAGGCCGTCCACGTGAGCGCCGACGGTGTTCTCGACGTCGGCGAACGTGGTGGTCGAGGCCAGCAGTTCGTTGTTGTCCACGTCCCCGGTGACGTTGATGTCCCCCCCGGCGGTCACGGTGGCGCCGCCGTTGATCGTCGCCACGGCGATGCTCTTGGCACTGGACACGCTGCGGTTGTTGGCGAGCGCCAGCAGCGCGTCGTCGTCGCCGGGCACTTGCGCGAACGTCCAGGTGGTGTCCTGCGCGAGGTGGGTCGTCTCCTGGGCGGTGACGTTCACGTCGCCGGTGTCGGCGAACAACCTGGCCCCCGACACGGTGGCGGTGGTGCCGGTGCCCGGCAGGGCGTCGGTCACCGCGCCGCTGACCGGGTTCAGCGGCGCCTGGGTGAGGGCGTCGCGGATGGTGCCGGCGGTGGGGGTTTCCTTCGCGAACGCGCCGAGGATCGCGTCCAGCCCGCCGCCGGCGTCGCTGGTCAGCCCGAAGATGAGGGTGTCGAGCTGGTCCTGCAGCTTCGTGCCGTTCACGGCGTTGAGGTCGGAGATCGGCACCGGGATGACGGCGAACACCGTCCCGTCCTGGAAGTTGCCGCGGATCGAGTACAGCGAGGCCGTGGCGGCCAGGCCGAACAACCCGGGGTCGGCGATGGCGCCGACGAAGCTGTTCACCACGATGTTCGAGGTCGAGGCGATGTCAATGTCCTTGGCCGCGTGGACCTCGGCGCCGGCCTGGACGGCCGCCATGGTGTCGTTGTGGAACACGCCGATGTCGATGCCGCCGCCGAGCGTGATCGCCCCGGAGGCGAGGTTGACCGGCAGGCCGTACGCCTGCGAGTCGTTGGACGCGGTGACGTTCACCGTCTGGTCGGCGCTCACGCCGGCGCGGTCGAGGTTCACCTGTGCCTTCTGGTCGATGAACGCGGCGGTGTCGGAGGCCACCAGGGCCACGCCGGCCGACCCGGCAACCCCGAACACCGGGCCTGAGCCGCCGGCCACGGCGAGGTTGAAGACGTTCTCGGTCGACTTCGCCTGGACCTCCAGCCCGGCCGTCGTCTGCGTCGGGAAGTCGAGCGTGTCGTTGCCCTTGGCGTTGACCACGGCGGAGTTACCCACCCAGGCTTCCGTGTCCTTCTGGACCAGCGCGATTGCGGCGGACATGCCGATGCCGAAGCCGACGGCCCCCTGGCCCAGCGCCCCCGCCCCGCCGATCTGGGTCATGTGGGTGTCGTCCAGCGCCGAGATCAGGACGTTGCCGTTGGCGTTGACCTGCGCCCGACGGGGTCGATGTCGTTCGCGCCGTGCCCGGCAATGAAGGCGTGCGTCTGGCTGCCGATCGCGTCGATCGGGAACGAGCCGCCGAAGTCGGCCAGGGCGAAGCTCGGGAACCCGGCGCTGGAGCTGATCCCGGCCACGAACAGCAACACGTCCTCGTTCGCCTGGGCCAGCACCTCGACGTCGTTGGCCGCCTGCACCTTCGCCCCGAGGCCGACGTAGGCTTCCGTCAGGTTCTTCGTGAGCATCAGCGCGGCGGCGCCGCCGACCGAGCCGGTGAGGCTGGAGCTGGCCAGCGCCGCCGCGCCCGACACCGCCATGTGATACGTGTCGCTGCCGGCGGCCACCACCAGCGACTGGGTGTTCACGTTCGTGGGGGCGGTCACCGCGGTCTGCGGCTCCGCCAGGTGCGCGTTGCCGCCGACGTAGGCGGAGGTCGTGTCGGCGGTGACGACCGCCGACGCCGACACCTGCGGGGTCACCAGGGACAGGTCGGTCGAAACGCTGAGGCCGACGACCAGGTTCTCGACGGCGTCGCGCGAAGTCGCCCCGACCGCGACGCCGTGGATGTTGGTCGTTGCGGGCGTGGACGACCGCTTGTCCGTGAGCGAGGGGTCGTCCGGCGGCGCGCTGACGGGGGTGATGCCGGGGAAGTCGCTGCCGATCAAGTCCCGCAGGGGGTTGTCGAAGATTGCCCCGAGGATCCCCAGGGCCAGGGAGACGCCCAGCAGCGGCAGCCGGGCCGGGTCGAGGGTGAACTGGACGTTGAACGTGCCCGTCGGGGCATCGACGCCGTCGCCCTGGCCCAGTGTGGTCACGGTCGCGCCGCTGGCGATGAACGCCTCCGTCGTCTTCTCCAGCAGCACCGCCCCCAGGGAGCCGCCGACCGCGTTGCCGCTGCTGGCGCTGACCACCCCGGTGACGACGTGCACGTTGCTCTGGTCGTCCGACGTCACGACCACGTTGCCGTTGGCGACCACCACGGCGCCGTCGCCGATCGACGCGCGCGTGACCGGGCTGACGGCATACAGCGCGGCCGCCCCGCCCCCGCCCAGGCTCAGCAGCGACAACTCACCCACGGGAATCCCGGCCGTCACGTCCAGCGTCGCCGACAGCGACGACAGGTCCTCCTCCGACAGGGCGCGGACCTCGACGTTGCGGTTGGCGGAGACGGTGCCGGAAACCGACGCCTCGGTCAGCTTGTTGATGGAGGCGCTGTCGGCCCCCACCCCCAGGCCGGCCACGAGGCTCGCCGACAGCGCCGGCCAGCCCGTTGAGCGTGGTGTGGTCCGCCGCCAGGACGACCACCAGTTGGCCGGCGTTGGTGTCGGTGTCCCCCACCGGGAACTGATTGACCAGCGCCCCTGCTCGATCAGCGCCTGGGTCGTCTCGTTCAGGACCGAGAGGTTGAACGACCCGGCCACGCCCAGCAGCAGCGAGGCCGAGGCCCCCACCGCCAGCGGCTCAACGTCCTCGGTCGCGATCGCCGTCACCGCCACGCCGAGGATGGCACGCGTGTTCCCGTCCGCGTCCGCCGGCACGTCGGTCGTTCCCTGGTTGCCGCGGGCGCGGACGTCGGCCCCGGTTGCGATCTTGGCCACGGTGTGGTCGTCATCGACGACGATTGAGCCGGCGGCGCCGATGCCCCCGGCCAGGCCGAACCCGGCCGCCCCCGCCACGGGATGGAAGGTCGCGTTCGTGGTGGCCTGCACGATGACGTTGCCGTCGGCCACTACCTTCCCACCGATCGACGCCTGCGTCGTGGCGCCGGTGTTGAGCAGCGCCACCGACCCGGCCACGGCCAGCCCGAACGCCGCCGCGGTGCCCCCGGCGACCGCGTTCTGAGAGTCGTCGTTGTTCGCCTGGACGAAGACGTGGTTGAGCACCGTCACGCTGGCACCGGGGTCGATGTGGGCCTGGATCGACTTGCCGAGCACGTCGCCGGCCGCGGCGGCGCCGACGCCGACGAGGTCGGCCCCGGCGTAACTGCCCGCGACGCTCAGGGTGGTGGTGGTTTGCGCGGCGCTGACGCGCACGTCCTGTTCGGCGTTGGCCCCGGGGTTGGCGACCGTGACTTGGGCGCCCTGGCCGATGGACGCGTCTACCGTGCTGTCCATCCGGTTGGCGGTGGCCGAGGCGTTCAGGCCGGCCTGGTCCGCGGTGGCCGAACCGGAGGAATACCCCAGCAGGGTGTCGGTGGCCGTCGCGCTCGACGAGGACCTGCTGCGGGGCGCCCAGGTTGCTGCCCAGGGCGGCGTCCACGACGGCGCTGCCGATGGAGGCGGACACGTTGCGCTGGATGTTCGGCGTCGAGAGCGACAGGCCAATGCTGCCGAACCCGCTGGAGGCGTTGGCGCCGACGATCCCGGTCAGGTTCGTCCTGTCGTCGGCGGTGACGTCCACGCTGCGGTTGGTGTGGACGGTGGCGCCGTCGTCGATGTAGGCCTTCACGAAGCCGCCGGCCGTGACCGCGCCCACGGCGCCGGCCGCGCCAATCGCGGGGATCGAGTCGCCGGCGACCACGTCGGGGTGGCCGTCGTTGTCCACGTCGCCGATGGCGATGGCCCGGGTGGCGTCGGCGTCGCTGCTGATGCTGGACCCGCTGCCGAAGTTCCCGGTCCCGTCGCCGAGGTAAATCTGGTTCGTCGTGAACAGGTTCCCGGTCACCAGGTCGAGGTTGCCGTCGCCGTTCATGTCCTCCAGCGCGACGGCCTGGGTGAGCGGGCCGATGTCGCTGATGGTGGTCCCGGGGCCGAAGGTGCCGTCGCCGTTGTTCAGGTACAGCCGGCTCCCCGTCGCGGTGTTGCCGGTGACGATGTCGAGGTGACCGTCGTGGTTGACGTCCCCGATCGCCAGCGACCGGGTGATGAACTGATCGGGGCTGAGGTCCACGCCCGCGGAAAACGACCCGCTGCCGTCGCCGAAGTAGATGCGCATGGCGCCGCCGAACGCGTACTGGTCGGCGAGGTTCTGCAGGTTGAGCCGCTGCTGGTCCAGGTCGGCCAGGCTCAGCAGTTTTTTCTGCACCAGGTCGGCCAGCGACACGATCCCCGAGTCGATCAGTTTGCGCAGGTCGATCGGTTGCGAGAGCAGGTTGTTGGCATCGACAAGCCCGGCGTCGATGAGGTTCTGGATGGTCGTGAGCTGCGAGCCCAGGAGGTCGCCAAGCGTCACGGTCGGGACCGCCAGGCTGCCCGGGGTGATGAGGTTCTTTCGGGCCAGTTGGTTGAGGGTGACCAGTCCCGAATTGACGAGGTCCTGCAGCGACACCTGGCCGGCCATGTTGATCAGGTTGTCGGCGATCAGCTGCGCCTGCGTCACCAGCCCCGACGCCGTCAGGTCGCTGGCGTTGAGCGGCGTGTTACTGAAATCCTGGAGCTTGAGCAGCCCGACGCGGATCAGGTCCTGGAACGGCGCGATGCCCTTGTCCACCAAATCCTGGACCGTCAGCGGCGCCAGCGGGTCGAAGCCGAACGCATTGGTCAGCCCCTTCTCGACCAGGTCGGTCAGGGAAACCAGTCCGCTCTTGGCGAGATCGACCAGGTTGATGATGGTGTTGTCCAGGAAATCGGTCACGCGCACCAGCCCCTGCTGGACCAGCGCGCCCAGGTCGAAGCCGATGTTGGCGACCACCAGGTCGAGGTTGCCGTCGCCGTTGAGGTCGGCCAGGGCCACCGCGGTGGTGTAGCCCACGTCGGGCGAGACGTCGCGGGCCACGCCGAAACGCTGGACGCCGGGGGCGAGGACATTCGTGCCGGCGTTCAGGTAGACGCGGGCGTGCTGGCTCAGGTTGCCCACCACCAGGTCCGGGAAGCCGTCGCCGTTCAGGTCGCCGACGGCGACCGACGTGGTCAGGTCCGCGTCCGAGAAGTTGAGTTGCAGCACCAGCGGCATGCCGCCGTCGGTCACCAGGCGGCCGGCCCGGCGCGCGGCGGCGAGCTGCGTCTCCACGGCGCTGGGGTCGCCCAGCTGGTGCAGCGTGAAACTGATGGCCCGGGTCGTGGGATCGACGTGGGCCTGGATCGCCCCGGCCGCGCCGCCACCGAGCGCCGCGATCAGCCCGGCGTTGACGGCGGCCTGCACCGTATTCTGGAGGCCGGGCACGTCGGGACTGGTCCCCGCCGCCAGCATGACGTGGACCGCCGTGCCGTCGTAGGTGAGCGTCACCGTGACCGGGGCGGTAATGGTCAACCCGTTCTGGACCCCGGCAATGGCGCTCTCGGCCTGGGCCGCCCCGTCCAGGGTGTGGGCCGGGAGTTGGAACACGATCCGGCCGCTGCCGTCCAGCACCACCTGAATGTCCCCGGCGTTGCCGGCGTGCGCGGCGACGAGCGTGTCATCGACGCGCTTTTGCAGGTTGGCGACCAGCCCCTGGGCGGTCGCGTTGACGAGCAGGGCGGCGTCGTCGGGGTTGCCGCCGTCGAAGGTGACCGTGATCGTGGTGCCGTCGTAGGTGAGCGGGAACGACAGCATGTTGGTCATCGGGTCGGTCAGCAGCACGCCGTCGCGCCGGGCGGCGGCGAGCGCGTCCTCCGCCGCCGCGGCGTCGAGGATGCGGCCGGTGGCGGTGAGCTGGATGCGGCCGTTGACGTCCGTGGCCGTGACGGTCCCCGGCAGGATGCCCTGCGCCTGCAACTGGGTATCAACCGCCTGCTGGACCTCGGTGACGAGGTCGGCGGCGGTGACGTTGTTGGCGGCGTCGCCCGGCTGGATCGTCACGGGCAGGGTGCCGACGCCGATGTCCTCCCCGGCGGTGGGGAAGTTGCCCGTGCCGTCGTTGAGGTACAGCCGGTTGGCCTGGCCGAGGTTGCCGGCGATCACGTCCTGGTAGCCGTCGCCGTTGACGTCGGCCAGCGCGATCGCCAGCGTCAGGTCGGGCACCAGGGCGTTGGCGGTGAACGACGGGACGGACAGGTCGCCCAGGGCGCCGAAGAAACTGCCGATCTCCTTGCCCGGGCCGAACGCGCCGGTGCCGTCGTTGAGGTAGCTGCGGTTGAACTGCGCGAAGTTGCCGGTGACGAGGTCGAGGTGGCCGTCGTTGTTGAGGTCGCCCAGCGCCACCGCGGTGGTGAGCGTGTCGCGGCCGCCGGCGTCCTCGCCGGCGACGCCGGCGAACGGGTCCGGTTGGCCGCTGTTGCGGTACAGCCGGTTCTGCGGCCCCGCGCCGCCGTCCGCCGTGGCCGCGGACACCGACAGCACGTTCTCGACCGTGGCGGCGTTGGGGTGCAGGTCGTTCGGGGTGGTCACGTCGGCCGCGGAGCCGACGAAGGCGTTGGCCCCGTTCTGGATGGTGCCCAGGTCGAGTGCGGCGCCGACGGCGAGGAAGCCGACGTTACTGGCCGACGAGGCCCCGGCGCTCGAAACCGATTGCAGGTTGCCTTCCGCGTCGATGACGATGTTGTTGCCGGCGACCGCCACGGTGCCCGCGCCGAGGGCGGCCTCGGTCAGGGTGTTGGCCGTGGTGTCGTTCACCGACCCGGCCACGGCGATGCTCGCCTTGGTCCCGGCGCCGCCGTCGGAGAAGGTCAGCAGCGTGTCGTTGGCGGTCGCCTGGGTGGTGATGTCGTCGGCGTTGAGCCGGGTGTATTCGGTGTAGGCCCGCGTCAGCGCGTCGATCCCGTTGTTCGCGAAGGCGCCGCCGATGCCGAAGTGGTTGCCGAACGCCACGGCGCCGGCCGACGCCGATGTCACCGGCGTGTCGGTCGCCTGGACGTTGATCGCGTCGCCGGCGCTGACGAGCGCCGGGTCGCGGATGAACGCCTGCACGCCGTACGTCAGCGAGTTGTAGGCGACGTCCCCGGAAACGCCGACGCCGAACTCCAGGCCGTTGTACTGCTCGGCCGCCCCGCCCAGGTCCTGCAGCGCCCCGGCCGACGAGGCGCCGGAGGCCGACACGGTAAACGTCTGCTGCGTCGAGTGCGCGTCCAGCGCCACGTCGTGGGTCGCGGTGACCTGGCCGGTGACTCCGCCGGTGCCGCCCGGCCCGACGGCCCCGGCGGGGTCGCCGATGAACGCATTCGTCTTGCTGCGGCCGTCGGACGCGGGGTCGTCGAGGGTGCCGGGTTGGCGGTCCACGGTGACCGCCGCGGACCCCCCGACGCCGACATCGTGCCCGACCACCACGCCGCCGACCGCGTTGACGACCGCCCCGGCGTTCTCGGCGGTCAGGCGCACGTCGCGGCCGGCGTTGACCCGGGCGCGGTCGTCGATGTAGGCCAGGGACTCGTGCCCCAGCACCACCAGGCCGAAGCCGCCGGCGACGGCAGCGGTCGAGCCGACGGTGCCGCCCTGGACGACGCTGAGCACGTCGTTGGTGGTCAGCGAGTGGACCGTCACGTCGCGCGCCGCCTGCACCGCGGCGCGGTCGCCGACGGAAGCGTCGGCGTAGTTGTCCAGGAACAGCCCGTTGAAGAAGGCGCCGACGGCCGCGGTGGGGCCACCCAGCGTCCCCGGATCGACCCCCCCGAGGCTGGTGGTCTGCACCGTCCCGGTGGCGTCCAAAGTGACGTCCTGGTCCGCGGCCGCTGCCAGGCCGCGCTGGTTCACACGCGCCCCGGGGGCGATGCCGGAGGCGCCGTGGTTGTAAATGTCGAGGTAGCCGACGCCGCCGGCGACCGTCGCCGCGCCGTCGGGGGCATCCCCCCCGGCATCGACAAAACTGGTGCCGTAGGGCGTGCCGGCCGCCGCGAACGGGGCCAGGTGCGCGTTGACCGGCTGCAGGGCGGCGGCCACCGAGGCGGCCACCGCGTTGGCGTCGCTGTACTGCTGCGTGATCTGGTTGGTGCTCGCCCCCTGGCCGATGGCCGGGAGCGTCACCGCCGGCACGAACGGCGTGACCGGGTTGGTGACGGTGGCGTTGGCGGTGACATGAATGGCGTGCGTCACGTCCACGTTGGCGTTGTTGCCGATGAACGCCGTCGCCTGGTTGCTGACGCGCGACCACGACACGGCCCCGCCAATGCCGACGACGTCGGCGCCCGACGCCTGGCCCACGGCACTGGTCTGGAAGTGCTCTTCCGCCGTCGAGTCCACCGTCAGCGTCCCGCCCACCACCACGAACGCGCCGTCGTCGATCAGCGCCGCCGCCGTGTTCTCGCTCTCGACCAGTACGACGGCCGCCGCCACCGCCGCGTCGGGCCGGCCGCTGTTGGGGTCGATCGTCTTGCCGTCCACCAGCACTGACAGGTCGATGCCGGCGAGGAAGCCCTTCAATGCGTCGAGGATGGCCCCCGGCAGGATCGGCTCCTGCACCTTGGCGGACGCCCCCGACTCGTTGTCGAGGTTGAGCGACTGCGCTCGCACGGTCAGGTCGCCGCTGACGTTCACGTTCCCGGCCACGGTCGCGTTCGCGGACGACTGGTAGCTGCCGAGCACCAGCGCCGAGCCGACCCCGACGCTCTGGCTGCCCGGGAAGCCCGCGGACATGGCGACGTTGAGGATGTGGTTGGTGTTCACCGCCAGGATGGTGGCGTTCTGGGCCTGGAGGTTGGCCCCGGCCTGGATGTCCGCGTTCGACCGGGCCTGGCCCTTGCCGAACGAGACCGAGACGTTCGCCACGTCGCCCAGGTCGGGCACGAGGGTCATCACCGTCAGGTTATTCTCCGCGGTCGATTGCACGGTGAGGGTGCGGCCCGCGTTGACCGTGGCGCCGTTCGCCACCGTGACCTGCGACTGCGGCGACGAACTGGCGTAGGTGATCCCGAAATACTTGCTGCGCGTGGTGATGTCCGCCTCGGCGAGGGCGTCGGCGCTGAGGGTCACGTCCTCGTCGGCCAGCAGCTGCGCCCGGCGCGCACGGCGATGTTCGCGTTCGCGGAGGCGAAGACGGCCGCGGCGAAGCTGTTGACCGTGATCGGGTCCGCCTCGGTGATCTGCTGGCCGAGGCCCGACGGCATCATCGGGTCGAGGTCGCCGGCGACGACGGCCGACTTGTGGGTGGTCGCCTGGCCCGTCAGGGTCACGTCGTGCCCGGTGATCAGGGCACCAGCGCCCACGTCAATCGAGGTGTTTGCGGCCGCGCCGCGGAACGTGGCGCCGTCGATGCCGTAGGACCAGCTGAGGTCCGTCGCTTGCGTGGCGGTGAAGGTCACGTTCCCCGCCGCGAACCCGCCGGTGGCGCCGGCCAGGATGGCGGCGCCGGCGCCGACCAGGATTTCCGGGGCGGTGAAGCTGACGGACCCGGAGGCCGCGACCGACGGGGCCGTGCGCGGGTCGGCCCCGCCGGCGACCTGGCGCGTGGAGATCACCACGTTGGGGTCCACCGTGATGTTGCCGGCCGTGACGGTGAGGTTCAGCAAGCCGAGCCCGCCGACGGGGCCGACGAAGCGGACCTGGTGCCCGGGGTCGTTCAGGATGAGCGATTCGGGGCCGGCACCGTCACCGGTGATGCTGGTGATGACCACGTCGGTGGTGAAGTCCAGTTCCAGGTCGCCGCTGACGATGATCGACATGCCCGCCGGCGGGGCTACTATCGGGGGCGGGACAAACGGCGTGACCAGGGGCGGAATCGTCGAGGTTGGCGTGATGCCGCCCGGCACGCTGTTCGGGTCCGTCGCGGGGGCGTCCCCCAGGTCCGGGAAATTCACCGCACCGTCCTGCCAGTCCAGGAACAGGGTCCGGAACACGGGCCGCAGCGTGGCGCTCTGCCAGAGCGGGAAGTTGCCGCCGCCGGTCTGACCGTTGAGGTCCTGCCAGTTGTGGTCGCCTTCGCTGGAGACCAGCCACGGCCCGACGACCCCCGGGACCTGCAGAGTGGTGGTGAGGACGTTGCCGCCGTTGTCGCCGTTGACGTTCAGCAGGGACCAGTCATATGGGGCGGCCGGCGGGGTCCCGAGGTCGGTCAGCGTGTTGTTCACCAGCAGACTGAGCTGGTGGTCGCCGGTCGCCGCCCCGCCGACCGGGGTTTCGGAGAGCAGGGCGATCTTCGACAGTTGCACGGCGTCGGCGTACGCGGCGAATTTGGTCGGGTCGAACTCGACGTCCGGGCCGAGGTCCACCGAAGCGGTGCCGAAGTAGGTGACCCCGGGAATGTTCTGCAGCGCGGCCTTGGCCGAGTCGCTCAGCGCGACGCCGTGGACGCCCAGGTAAGCGTCCAGCTTGGCGTGGTCGCCCGGCTGGAAGACGGAAATGGTTTGCGAGCCGATGGTGACGGACTGGACGTCCATCTTGTCCGGCAGGCTGGAGAGCATGGTGAGCTGATCGGCGCTGAGGCCGTAGCGGTCCTGGATGATGTCCTGGGCGAACTGCCGGGGGACCACGTTGAGCTGGCCGAGGGCCTGGCTGATCGGGTTCAGCGCCAGCCCGAGGGGGCCGATGATGTTGTCGTCGATCGTCTGGGCGTACCCCTGCAACAGGGGTGCGAGCTGGGTGATCTGGCTGGGGATGCCGAGCATCGGTTCCAGGTGTTGCGTGGTGAACGAGTCGCTGTTGTCGCCGTCGCCGTTGGGGTCGTCCAGGTCGCTCACCAGCGCGTCGAGGACGCCCACCCCGTCCTCCACGTTGCCGCGCGCGGAATCCACGTCGTTGCCGGTGGCCTGCGCGGTCTGGTTCTGCAGGTCGCGGAGCGACTGCGCGTCGAAGAGCGCGCGGCGCTGGCCAGGCCGACGTCGGCCCAGTCCTGGAGGCCGGCGTCGATCTGGCTGCTCCAGTTGCGGAGGTAGGCGATGTAGAGTTCGGCGCTTTGCTGCGGCGACGGCGGCGTCGGCAACTGGGCGGTGAGGTTGGCGAGCACCGCGTTGAAGTTGGTGCTCGGGGCGACGCCGTACAGGGCCTGGTACGCGGTGGTCGCGAGGTCCGCCTGGGTGTCGAGGGTTCGCTGCAGGCTGAGGAACTGATCGAGCAGGGCGCCGCGGCTGCCCTGGGTGACCAGGGCCTCATCGCCGGTGCCCGTCGCGTCCCCCGCCGTGAGCGTTTCCTGGACGGTGAGCGTGAGCGCGGTCACGGCGGTGACGGTGTACTTACCGTTGTTGTTGTTGAACCCGAAGCCGTAGATTTGCTGACCGACCGCGAAGTGATCGTCCAGGAAGCTCCCGGAGGTGCGCTCGAAGGAGTTCGTCGCCAGGTTGACGGAGAGGGTCGTGCGCCCGGTGTCGGCGGCCGCGGTCGGGTCCCCCGGGAAGGGCGTGATTAGCGTCTCGTAGACGAACCGCGTCGGCACGTCGAGGGTGATGCCCGGCGTCGCGGTGTCGCTGACGTCGCCGTCGGGCAGCACGGTGCGGCTGGCGTCCGCATCGAACCCCGGCGTGGCGTCGGCGACGTACCCCTCCACCAGGATCTGACGGACGGTGCTGGCCAGGTCGGTGTTGTTTCCGGCGCCACCGGAGAACTCGTTGACCAGCGTCTGGTAGAAGGTGTTGGACGCGGCGTTCGTCGCGTAGCCGTAGGCGAAGGCGAGGATCTGCAGTTGCTCCTGGGGGGTGTACGAGGGGTCCTTCTGGGCCGCCCAGGCCATGTCGAGCATCCGCTGCACCCAGACGCCGGTGTCGGTGGCGCCGATGACGCCTTGCCCGTAGGTGGGGTCGGGGAAGCCGTCCGTCCCGACGGCACCGGCGTAGTAGTACGACGGATAATTCGTGAGCGCGGCGAGCACCCTGGGGTCAACGGTGTACGGGTGCCCGGCGATGTCCAGGTGGCCATTCTGGAGCAGGTCGGTGCGGACGTCCTTGGCGATTTCGACGAGGGTGTAGGACTGGCTGGCCAGTATCCCCAGGGCGCGCCCGGGTCGGCGTTGAGCAGGATGCGGTCTTCCAGGCGCTCGACCAGGAGCAACGCTCCTGGGCGGAACGCCTGCAGGCGCGGGCGGCCTTGCTCCCGGGTCTTCGTCCTCTGGGTACGGATTTTCGACGACCGGCGCCACCAGTTGTGCAACATGGGGATTGTCCTTTCCGACGATCAGTGGAAGGAGTTTACACAGTGAGGGGGAGTATCTCCGTTGCTTGTTTGCATCGGCGAGAGGGAACGGAGCACCCTCCCCTGGCGTTCACGAGTTGAAGTTTCAGGAGCAAGGAATCGGCGCAGGGGGGAACTCTGGGCGTGGCATCCCCCGTGCGGGCTGACGGCGCGACCGGCGACGACTGCCGCTCCCGTCAGGTTTTTCGTGGTTTGCGGCGTGCCAGGCGGTAGGCCTGGAGGCCCGCACAGGCCACGGCACCCAGGATGAGGGAGGACGGCTCCGGGGCGGCCGGGGAGCTGCCCCCGAGCCGGGTGTAGGTCAAATTGTCCAGCCCGACAAAAGAGTTGCTCAGCTGGAAGGCGACGATGTCGTTCGTGTTGTCGCTGATGCCACGGAACGCACCGGCGTTGGTCGAAGTAGGGCCAGTGCTGATCGGCGCCAGCGTCGTGATGTCGTAGGTTTCCGTGCCGCCGCCGACGAGGAGGGCGGTAATGTACACGTCATTAGCCAGCCCAGGTTCGTAATTGATGAAGCCGCCGACCTGGGCAACCGGACCGTTGTTGAACGTGAAGGTGATGGTCCCGGTCGTTGTGTTCAGGCCGGTAATTCCAAACATGTTCGTGCCGGATTTTGAACCGTTCCAAACTCCGTTTCCGCTTCCGCTCGTCCCGAAGGAGTAATGCCCATTGGGCCCGACAAACGCGCCCCCGCCCGAGGGGTCGTTGGAACTGGTGAAGGAGATGCTGTCGCCGGCCGGGCCGACCTCTACTACCGGCACCGTCGTTTTCAAGAATTGGGTCGTGCTGAACTGGCTGAAATCGACCACCGTCGGCGAGGTGAAGCCGCTTGACGAGGTGATGAGCCCCGCCTGGGCAGGGCCGGCGCACAGCACGAACAGGACTGGGACAATCGCGAAGCGCATGGGTGCTCCTCTTGGCAAGTCATGAGAAATTAACGTGCGCCGCAGCGCCAACTTGCGATCTATCGCATCATTCACAAGAGCCGCAAGGGAAACCGTGACACCTCACGTCCTTCCCCACCGCTGTACAGGGTGGTGAACACGCCTCGGTAGCGGGACCAGTTGTCCATCAGTTCCTGCCCCAGTGTCCTGGCCACGCCGAAGTCGATCACCTTGACGACCGGCGCGGTGTCGCGTCGGGAAACGATCACGTTGCTCTTCTTCGGTAATAACTCACCCGGGAAGCGGACGTGTTCGCTTCCCTTCTCCAATGCGAGAAAAGGGCGCGGGCAGCACCAGGATTTTGCCAAACGGTTGGGAAGGAGGCTCAGGATTCGGCGCCGAAGCCGAGTTCGCGGCGGAGCCAGGCCCGGGTGTAAACCCACAGCCGGTCCGCGCTGCTGGCCATGTCCGCTCCGCCAAGGAGGTCGCGCGCCGTCCCTGAGAGAGCGGATGCGGAATGCGCACCTCGCTGCGCATTTTCCTTATCATCAGATCACCTCACTGATCAACACCGGTATCCATGTACTGCGCGTCATCGTGCGGTAATAGTGCATCACCGGCTCCAGTAGCACATGGACGTGCAGCCGATCACCGTCGTGCACCGGCACGCCGCGGACGCCTTCCCGCACCTGCAGCCAACGGCCCGATTGCGAACGGCGTACCGGAGAAGTCGAAGACATGAGGCTACGCACATGGTAAACTCAGGGGCGGTCTCGGGGGCTACCAGACCGACTTCGCAGTTCAACAGGCTCGACGCCCACGAACGTTCCCGATGCCGCGGGCCACCCGGGACTGCCTGGAGCAGGGCTGGCCGCCGGGGCCGCGCATTGCGCGGAGGTGTCGATGAGTGACGTGACCCGCATCCTGTCCGCCATCGAGCACGGCGACCCGCACGCCGCCGCGCAACTGTTGCCGCTGGTCTACGACGAGCTGCGCACGCTGGCGGTCCAGAAGTTGGCTCAAGAAAAGCCGGGGCAAACCCTGCAAGCGACGGCCCTGGTTCACGAAGCCTACCTGCGCCTGGTCGGGGACGGGGAGGAACCGCGTTGGGATAATCGCCGCCATTTCTTCGCAGCCGCGGCTGAGGCGATGCGGCGCATCCTCGTCGAGAACGCCCGCCGCAAAAAGACGCACAAGCATGGTGGCGATCGGCAACGCCAGGACCTGGAGGCCGAAGCCCTTGTTGCACCGGAACCGGAGGTGGACCTGCTCGCCCTCGACGCAGCGCTGCACCGTTTGGCGGAACAGGACCCGCTCAAGGCCAGGTTCGTCGAGTTGCGCTACTTCGCCGGGCTGACGGGCGACCAGGCGGCCGCGGACCTGGGGATGAGTGCCAGCAGCGCGGACCGGCTGTGGGTTTACACCCGGGCCTGGCTCCGCCGCGAACTCGGCTTCGGCGCCGAACCCTGAGCCCCCTTTCCAACCGTTTGGCAAAATCCTGGTGCTGCCCGCGCCTTTTCTCGCATTGGAGAAGGGAAGCGAACACGTCCGCTTCCGGGGTGAGTTATGACCGAAGAAGAAATCTTCCACCAGGCGCTGTCCAGCAGTCCCGAAGAGCGGGCGGCGTACCTGGAGCAAGCGTGTGCCGGCGACCCGACGCTGCGCGCGGCCGTCGAGGCACTATTGCGGGCGAACGTCGGGGCGACCGGCTTCCTGGAGCAGCCGGCTCCGGCCCTGGCCGCCGCGGTCGATGAGCAGCCAGTTCGCGAAAGGCCCGGCACGATCATTGGCTCCTACAAGCTGCTGGAGCAGATCGGCGAGGGCGGCTTCGGCGTCGTCTTCCTGGCCGAGCAGACGCGGCCGGTCCGCCGCAAGGTCGCCCTCAAGGTCCTCAAGCCGGGCATGGACACGCGGCAGGTGGTGGCGCGCTTCGAGGCCGAGCGGCAGGCCCTGGCCCTCATGGACCACCCGAACATCGCTCGGGTCTTCGACGGCGGCGCCACGCCGGCGGGCCGGCCCTATTTCGTCATGGAACTGGTCAAGGGGCTGCCCATCACGGAGTTCTGCGACCAGGCGCACCTGACGCCCCGGCAACGGCTGGCGCTGTTCATGGCGGTCTGCCAGGCAGTGCAGCACGCGCACCAGAAGGGCATCATCCACCGCGACCTCAAGCCGAGCAACGTGATCGTTTCCCGACACGACACCACGCCGGTCGTCAAGGTGATCGACTTCGGCGTGGCCAAGGCACTGGGGCAGGAGTTGACGGACAAGACGCTGTTCACCGGCGTCGCCCAGATGGTCGGCACGCCCCTGTACATGTCCCCCGAACAGGCCGGCATGAGCGACCTCGACGTCGATACCCGCTCCGACATTTATTCACTGGGCGTGCTGCTCTACGAACTGCTCACCGGCACGACGCCACTGACCCGGGAGCGTTTCCAACGGGCGACCTACGACGAGATCCGCCGCATCATCCGCGAGGAGGACCCGCCCCGGCCGAGCACGCGGCTGTCGGCGTTGAAGAAGACGCTGCCGGCGGTCTCGGCGCTACGGCACACGGAACCCGCCCGGTTGACGAAGCTGGTGCGCGGCGAACTGGACTGGATCGTGATGAAGGCGCTGGAGAAGGACCGCAACCGCCGCTACGAGTCGGCCACCGCCTTCGCCCAGGACGTGCAGCGCTACCTGGACGACGAGCCGGTGCAGGCCTGTCCGCCGTCGGTGGGCTACCGGCTGCGCAAATTCGTGCGGCGGAATAAGGGGACGGTGCTGGCGGCGGCGCTCGTGCTGCTGATGTTCGTGGCCGGCTTCATCGCGACGGCGGGGGCGATGCTCCGGGCCGTCCAGGCGGAGGCGTTGGCCGTGGACGAAGCGAAGCAAAAAACGGCCGCCCTGAAGGAGACCGAAGGCGCCCTGGCGGCGGCCAAACAGAGCGAGCGCGGCCGGACGGAGCAGTTGTGCGAAGCGCTGGTGGCGGAGGCGCGGGCGACCCGTCTGAGCCGCCGCGCGGGGCAGCGCTTCCAGAGCCTGGAGACCTTGCGTCGCGCGGCGCAGCTGGCCCGCGGCCTGGAGTTGCCCGTGGCCAAGGTCCAGGCGCAGCGGAACGCCGCGACCGCCGCCCTCGCCGTGCCCGACCTGCACCTGGCCGGCCCGTGGGTCACCTGCACGGCCGAGGTCGATAACTGGGATTTTGACGACGACCACGCCGTCTGCGCCTGGACCGACCGGCAGGGCGCGTGCAGCATTCGGCGCGTCGCCGATGACGTGGAACTCCTGCGCCTGCCGGGACGGAACACGCTCGCCCGGCTCCGGCTCAGCGGGGACGGCAAGTTCGTAGCGATCATGTACATTGATCGGCGGGACGAGAGCATCGGCATCGCGGTGGACGTGTGGCAGCTGAACCTGCCCACGCCGCGCCGGGTCCTGTCCGAACAGCGTGCCCATTGTGCCGTGTTTCATCCCACGGCCCCTAAGGTGGCCCTGGTGGACAACGACGGCGGCATCGGGTTGTTTGAACTGCCCAGCGGCCGACGGTTGAGCCGCCTGACGCCCGTCGTGTTCACGCGACATGTCACCGTTGCCCTGCACCCGACGGAGCCCCTGGTGGCCGCCTGCACCTACCACGGCTCGGTCGTGCTCCTGCGCGACCTGACGACGGGGCAAGTGCTCGCGATGCTGCCGCAACCCCATCGGCCCTACAGCGTCACCTGGCATCCGGACGGCCGGACGCTCGCGGTCGGCATGGCCGAGGCGCACGCCATCCATCTGTACGACCGGGCCACACTCCGCCGGTTCCGCACGCTGGAAACCGTTTCGACCGCCAGCGCGGTGGCCTTTCACCCTGCGGGCGATCGGCTGGCCGTGGTCGGCTGGGGGGGCACCGTGGAGCTGTTCGACGTGGGGACGGGGCAGAGGCTGTTTGCGACGCCGCCGGTGTCCTGCTCAGCGCTCCGCTTCCGCCGCGACGGCCGGCGGTTGGCCGGCACGGCCCGAGACGGCAAGCTCGGCACCTGGCAGGTCGGCGACAGCCGCGAATACCGCACGCTGGTCCGCAAGGGTTTGCCGCCGAGGCAGGAGTACGTGTGTGCGTCCGTGTCCCCGGACGGGCGGTTGCTGGCCGTCGGCACGGTCGGGGGCTTCGGCCTCTGGGACCTGGACACCGGCAGCGAACTGGTCTACATCCCGAAATTAAGCGGCAACCACCTGGTCCACTTCGAGCCATCCGGGTCCCTGCTGGTGCTGGGCCCCTCGGGCCTGGATCGCTGGCCGATTTCCAGGGACCTGACGGTCGCCGCCGGGGTGGTCGGCCCGCCCGAGCACTTGCCACTGCCCCGTGGCCAGTTGCTCGGTCAGAGCGGCGACGGCCGGGTGACCGTGACCTGCTCGCGGGCGGTTGCGGAAGAAGCGCCCCACGCCGGCGGTTGGCTGCTGCACGCGGACCGGCCGGACCAACCGCGCCGCCTCGACGCCGGCGTGGACCTCGGCTTCATCACGGTCAGTCCCGATGGCAACTGGGTCGTAACCGGCGCTCGATTATTGCGGCGTGGCCAAGGTCTGGGACGCCCGGAGCGGCAAACTGGTGAAACAACTGGCCGAGCACATGGCCTATCCGCACTTCAGCCCCGACGGCCGCTGGTTGTCCACCGCGCTGGACGGCGGCCGGCTCATTGCCGTCGGCACCTGGGAACTGGGACCACGGGTGGCCCCCGGCGCCGGCGTGTTCAGCCCGGACAGCAAGCTCTTGGCCGCCCCGACCCCCGCCGGCATCCGCCTGATCGACCACACGACCGGCCGCGAAATCGCGCTGCTGGAAGACCCCAACCTCGATCTGGTCAACCAGATGCTGTTCACGCCGGACGGCACGAAGCTGATCGCGTTGAACGACCGGCACGGCGTCCACGTCTGGGACCTGCGGTGCCTGCGCCGTCAGCTGAAGGAACTGGGTCTGGACTGGGAGTGGCCGGAATTCGCGGCGGGGGTTGGGAACGCCGGCGTCGCGCCGGCCAGCGACCCGCCGGTCATTCACGTCCTCCACGTTCCCAACCACGATCCTACCCTCCACGCGGCGGCCTGGGCGCTCGCGACGAGCGCGGACGCCAAGGCCCGGAACCCTGCCGAGGCCGTGAAACTGGCCCAGAAAGCCGTCGAACTGACGCCGGGAAACGGCGGCTACTGGAACACGCTCGGCGTGGCCTACTACCGCAACGGCGACTACGAGGAGGCCGTGGCGGCCCTCACGCGAGTGGCCCAACTCCACGGGGAGTCTGTCCTCGGCGGGTTCTTCCAGGCCATGGCGCTCTGGCGACTGGGCGAAAAGGAGGAAGCCCGCCGGTGGTACGACCGGGCCGTGGCGTGGATGGCAAAGCACCGGACCACCAACAGGGAGTTGATCCGCTTCCGGGCAGAAGCGACGGAACTACTGGGTGTTGACGAAAAGAAGCATTGAGGCCCAGGGCGGCCGGTGGGGTCCTTACCGCCGGGCAAGCCCCCACCGGCCCGGCACCGCCACGGTAGGCCCGCCGGGGGCGGTGGTGTCATGACCGGACTGCGGCGGCATGCGTTGTTTACCGGGATCAGAATCTTGGTCCCTTTGGCCGCGGGGCAGGTTGCCGCGGATCGGTACGAGCCGGGTGGGATCGCGCGTGTTGGGAGAGACAGGTAACTCAAGCCTTTGCCCCGTTTCCGGGATCGGACGGTGGCGTACACCGTCGCGACCGGCACCCAGTTGCCTTTGTCCCGTTGCCGGGATCGGACCCACCCGCGCGGAAACCGCGCGTACAATTCGGCTAGCGGAGCCGATTCGACCTGCCCGTCGAGCAAGGCCCCGGCAGCGAGTGTGCTCGCGGCGGCCAGAATGGTTGACGCTCGTACAAGGGTTGCGCGCTCCGGTCTTCTCGACACACCGGAGTGGTTTTCCGCCGCCCCGGCACTTCCGGACCCGAGTACGAAGTCGAGCAAGCAGTGGTCGGACCCTATTTCGCTGGCTCCGAACCGCTACCCAGCGGGTCGAGGTGTCCCGTGCCAATTCGTGCGCCACGGACATCACCACCCGGAACCCGGATTCACTCCGGCAAGTGCCGCACCCAGACCCGAATGTACTCGCATGTCGGCGCTTGCCGGCGCACGATGTCCGACAGGTCGTGGCTGGCGCCCAGCACGATCAGCCCGAAGTCCTCCCGCGTCCAGCACCGCCCGCACCATCGCCTCCCGCCGCCGACAGGGACGCATGGGGACTGTACGCACTCGCCGGGTTCCAGCCACTCGGACCAGGATCGAGAAACCGGCCACGAGCCGTAGTCGGGTGGCGGCGGTGGACGATAGAATGAACTAATGGTGGGCCCGCAGGCCCATTCCCTCCGGATAGTCCCCGGAGGCGACCAAGACTGGGGGCGCAAACGCCCATCCGAATTGTGTCCCTGTCCACACTTCCTTCAAGGAGACCGAGTATTCGCTATTTCGACCGTCAGCCAGCGCAGGATCGCGGCCCGCGCATGAACGAGCAGATCCGCATCAGCCCCGTCCGCCTCATCGGCGTCGAGGGGGAGCAACTGGGCATCGTGTCCACCGCACTGGCCCTGGAGAAGGCCCGGGAGGTGGGATTGGACCTGGTGGAGATGGCCGCCGACGAGCGGCCGCCGGTCTGCAAGATCCTCGACTACGGCAGGTTGCGCTTCACGAACTCGCAGAAGAACAACAAGGCCGGCAAGGTCCGCCAGCAGAAGGTGAAGGAGATGCGCCTGCGCCCCAAGACGGGCGACCACGACGTGGAGACCAAGGTCAACCAGGCGCGCAAGTTCCTCGAACACAACGACAAGGTCCAGATCACCGTCCTGTTCCGAGGCCGCGAGATGCAGCACCAGCAGGAGGGGCGGCGGGTGCTGGACTTGGTCTTGGAGAAACTGGCCGAGGTGGGCAAGGTGGAGCGCCCGCCGACGATGGACGGGAAGAAAATGACCGCCCTGGTCATGCCCAACAAGGCGGCGGCCAAACCCAAGCCCAAGCCGGCGATGAAACCGGCGGGGGCGAAGCCGACGGTCTAACAGCGACATGCCGACGGTGCGGGGTACGGGCACTGCCCGGCCCCGGATCGTCGGGTCCCTTCGAGCCGAAGAAGTTGTAACTGCCGCTCTGGCCATCTGCATGAGTCTGCGCCCCAGCAGGTATCCAACAACCACACCCAGCCCGCGCCGACGATGGGGGCCACGCCGCCCCCGTCACGCGCTGCCTTCCCTGCGCCGCCGGTCGCGGAACGTGGGGATGCCCAACTTGCAACGCTTCTGCAAGACGGCCTGTGGCGCCCTCCCCAGCCGCCGGGCGACTTCCTCATCCGGCAGCGTGCCGAGCAGCGCCACCTGCTCGGCGGTCCAAAGCCGGCTCGTGGGGTTCGGGATGCGCAGCCCCTCCCGCTTCTGCCGCACCGCGTCCGGCCGGTGCGCTTCGCCACCTCCGCGTCGGGCAGCATGCCAAGCAGTGCCACGTCAGCCGTTGGCCAGAGGTGCTCGTGATAGCCCGGCTTCAGGTACGCGGCCAGCCCCAGCTCGATGCTGGTACGTCGGCGCCGCTCGCGCTCCTCCTCGGTCCACTCCCGGGCCTGCGTCGCCGCGCCGGCCGCCTCCCACACCGCCTGGTAAAGCCGGCGGCTGCCCTCGGGGTCCGCCCTGGCCACGCCCAGGGCCTTGCGCCAGCGCCAGACCACGCCCGCGGTCACGCCCCACCAGTGCAGGACGGCCGCTGCCGACTCGTGCCGCACGGCGCGGGCCCGTTCTTCATCGAGTAGTAAGCCTGAACCACCGCCGGGCGAATCGACGGCACGGCAGCGCGGCCAGGGGATGCGGGCGTCGGTCCAGCTGGTGATGACGACGGTGCAGTCCCGCAGCAGACAGGTGGTGCGATCGCCCTTCCGCAGCGGCGGCGCCCGGTACGGGCCGAACAACAGCCGGACGCGCTCCCGCTGGTTCACTGAACGCCCCCTGGCGGTCACCCGCCCTCGGTATTGCTCCCTACCGTACAACGTAACGCGGTGCTGGCCCGCCTGTCCAGCGCCGAGCCACTGAACTCCCCGTTCGGCTGCAGAATCGCACAAGTTGGCGTCTTAGAATCACACACGCCCCATAGTCGCTGCGTCAACGATGCTGATCGTTGACGTTGTTACCGCTGCAAGAGTCAGCGCTTATGCCGCTTTCGACTCCTTGGCCCTTATTTGGCATCCAAATTGCTATTCTGCAAACTCCTTTCGCTTCTGTCCCTAAACACAAGGAGACCTCAGTATGACTTGGCACAACGATACGTGTGGCTGCGCTGAATGTGGCAACTACGGGCAGAGGTACAACCCGAAGGCAATCCACAATCAGTCCTGTGGGTGTGCAGAGTGTGGCAATTACGACTACGTCCCGACAATCGCGCACGAAGCGAAGCAAAGTCATCCGATCCTGAACTCGGCTAGCGAGGCCGTTGAGATGATCCCCGTGCCCATCGAACTGCTGAACGAAGTTCGTGCGTTGATCGCAAAGCGGACCCACGCCGCCCCGATGCCCCGCTCCGGCGCCGGCGGCGGTTCGACCTTCGTCAGTTCGTAGCCCAGTTCCCGCGTCGGACGCCGGTTGCCCGCAGCCAGGCCAGACGCCACGCCACCGCCTGCGTCGGCGCCGTGGCCAGGATGCGGGCGCCGGGGCGGTGCGCCTCGACCGTCCAGGAGTTGGCGCCGCCGTGCTCGCCCAGCGACCAGCCGGCGCGGTGCAACAGGTCGCGGTAGGCGTCCACGTCGGCGGGTGGGTCGAGGCGACGCACGACGGTAGTTCTCCAGGGTGGCGGAGGAAAGGGAAGGGGCCGGTTTCCCGGCCGCGGCGTCGCCCAGTCACCGCTACCGTTCGACCGGCCCGGATAGAGTAGAACGCGAGAACAGGGCGGCGCCAAGAGGGGAGCGATCCGCAGCGGTGATCGCTGTGGTTCGTGTGCGGCAGCGAACGCGCGGCCACGATTCAATCCCCTTCCAGGTTTCGCAAGGCGTTCTCCCCCGACGGGCTCATCTCGTCAAACAGGGAACTTTGCGCCTGGCCCGCGTGCCAGCGCTTCGCCTGCGCAGGCGGGTCGGCGGACGCCTGGGGCTCAACTGGAGGCTTCGCGTAGGTTCTGTATTTAACAAACTTTTCCAGAATCGCGGCCGTCGGGAATCTGCCAAGGCTCGCGTCGAACGCCGCAAATGACTCGGCGCGGACCGCAGCGGCACGCTCCGGCTTCAGGGGCTTTGTGGCCCGCAAGGTGGCGGCGCGGATCGTCTCCTCGATGGTTGCAATCGCCTCGTTGCGCGTCATCACTTTCCCTCCTTGCCACCGACCAAGTGCGTGGATCGTGGCTGCCGACATTCGACGCCGCACATCGCTCCGATCGCGAACAAAAGTCCGCGTTATGGCTAATTACGGCGAAACGGTCGCCTATTCAGGGCGTCGAGAAAAACTTGCGTAAGCCATTCCGTCTGCGCGTCGTTCTGCCCGGTGACAACGTCATCCTGCTGATAATAACCGTCAAATGCTGCAGCGGCGGCTCTGACCCATGCCGAAAGCAGCACCGCCAAGGCGGTTTCGCGGTCTGCCCCTGCCTCGCCACAGAAAGCGTGGTAGCTGGCCCAGGCTACAGGGTTGAGGCGTGCCTGGTCATCGTCGTCCTGGGAGCCGGTGGTGCCGAGCCAAAGGACGAAAAGGTTGGGAGAGTGGGAGTCATCTCCGATGAGGTAATACTCCTCGACGAGGGATCCGTGGAAGTTCTCGCCGCGGTCGATCTTGACAACACGCTGCGACCTCGCCGTGTGCGGGGGAGGACACCAGAAGCGCCTCGGGGGGTGTCCATCCAGGCAGACTTGCACGACAACTTTTCGGTCCGGCCCGAGCGTAACGGTTCTCCGCATGGTTCAATCTCATGCGCCTGGGGTCGGTCGGACGTTGGCAAAAGAATCCTTTGGGCTGTACGGGGGTTCGCGCCTTGTCATCATGTCGCGGCAGCCTGACTGTTCTGCGTGGACAAACGCTTGAGGATTTCAGCTTCCTTCTCGATCTGCCGTAGCGCGGCCTTCGCCACCCTTTTGGCGTACTTGACCCAGTAGGCCCGGTTCGAGGAAGACCCTCTCGGCCCACCCTCGTCAAACTCAGAACAGGTCTCGATCACTCCAGGAATTGAATACAACAAGTCACCCAAGTAATCGAGGAAGGAATTGTAACACGGCCCCCGTAGGTTTTCGTCGTCGAGGTTCCCTCCGATCTCCGAACGCACCTCCTTCACCAACTGGGCGAGCCGGTAAAGTTGCAAGTCAGGCATCGCCTGTCCCGCTTGTTCCGCCTTCAGAAATGCTTTGACCGCCTCGTCCATTCCCTCCACGGCTTGGTCTTTGAGGTCAAAGAAAGTACCGCCTCCAATCTCCGCGAAAGTCACGTCGATAAAGGCGAGCAGGTGGCTACAACCGTCGGTTGCCTTGCAGAAGGGGCATGCTCCGTTGTCGTCATCACACTCTCCATCGTTATCCAGGTCGTCATTCCAGACCGCGACGTGACGACTGCTGACGGATTTGACCACGATTGAAGGCGGGTGCGACGCACCATCGCGGTCGCCGAAGTTGCTCCGCAACCACCGGAGCGCTGCCGCCGCTTCGCGTTTGACTCGCCCGCCGAAACCGGATTCGGGGTGAAACAGATCGACGCCTGCGCCGCTGAGCATCCCTTCCGTGTCCCAGCGAACTTTGACGACACCCGGTTCGTGCACGACGTAATCGCTGCCGTACTCGCCTGCCCGGGTGATCAATTCGCCCACCTCGTCGGGTGCGTTTTCTTCCACGGAAGCGCGCTCGTCCGGTTCCAGGGAACCGGCCCGCTCGGTCAGTTCTCTTACCTCGTCGTTGAAGTCTACCGACCGAAACCAGGAATATTCAGGACCTTCTTTTGTGCATACCCAGTGGCTACAGTAGTTGCCTGCCCCGGCCAGGATGTCGCGAAAGCAAATGGGACACCGTTGCCCCTCGCCGTGGGCATGGTCGTATTCTGGCTGGTAATCCGCCCCGGCCGCTACCAGGAGGCGGGCCACCGCAAGCCGTTTTGCTGTTCGCGCCAGTTCAAATGCAGTTTGGCCTTTTCTGTCGGTGGCGCCAAGGGCGGCTCCGTTGTCCAGCAGCATCGCTACTGCCTGATCATGGCCTTTCACTGCCGCATGCATGAGAGCCGTCCTACCCCTTGCATCCGGGGCGTTGACATCTGCACCGCGACGGAGTGACGCACTCATTGCGAAAAGGTCGCCGGCGCGTGCCGCGTTCAGCAAGCGTTGGTTTTCCAGCATTCGCGAATGCTTCCCCGGCGGTGTCATCGCTGTACCCTCAAGTTCGCTGCAAGTTTTTCTCACTCCGGTCTCCGGCTCAGATCGATCGGCTTGAGGTTTCCGGCAGTCGCCAACGCTTCAAAGTGCTCGGCCAATCGCGTGGCGAACCGGTACGACTGAACCAGCGCCCCCACCTCGATGTTCCGAGTCTGGGCCGCCTCGGTGAAGTTAGCGGAGGTCACGAGCGCGACCCGACGGTCCACCACCACGCACTTGGCGTGCAGGCTCGACCGCTTCACCGCCTCGGCGTCCAGTGACCGGGGATCGTAGTACTGTTCCGGCAGACGGCCGCCAGGCCATTCCTGCGTGCGAAACCGGTGGGCGAAGCGGCGCAGCAATTCCCAGTCTGGGGCATAATCACCTGGGGACCGCTGCACGTCGAGGAACAACCGCACTCGCAGGTCGGGCACTTCAGCCATGCGCTCTGCCAGGGGGCGGAACACCTCCCGTCCCTGGTAGACCGCGAATCCGGCGACCAGTACCTCCGACTCAGCACAGCCAAACAAGTCGCGAACAACGACCCCGGTGTCGCGGTTGCTGATGCCGAGCGTTTCCGGCCCGGTCCAAACGAGGTCAATCACATCTGCCGGTTGGGGGTGCTGAACCCGCGTCGTCAGCACCGCCTCGGCGAGATGTGCCAGGTGCCGCGGTTGCATACCCTCCCCGTCGAGGTGGGCCAGGTACTGTGTGACTGCCGCGGCATGCCCCGTGTCGCAGAAGCGGCCGACCGCTACCGCTTTGTACGGCGGTTGCAGCCGGCCTGACCGCAGCGCTGATGCCAGTGCCATCAGGTCAACGTCAGTGAGAAGTTGCAGGGCGTCCACGGGGTTCACTCCGCCTGGAAAAACTCCGCCCCCGAATCCGCGACGGTCGGGACCACCAAGGCCCGGTCCAGGAAGTCGTTGAATTGCTCACAGGACGTTTCCGCGACCAGCAGGCAGCCGTGACAGGCCGCCCCGTGCAGGTAGCGGCTCTCGTGTGGGTTCGGCGGCTCATGCTGGGCACAGACAGGGTCGTTGGAGCACAACCGGCCCAACTCCAGCGCCGACCGCAGGTGCCGGTCGATCCTCCGTCCCTCTTCCACCAGCCCGCCCAGGGTTCCCTCGGCGTCCGGGGAGCCGGTGTAGAGCAGGATGCCGTAGCCGGCCTCCGTGGCGTACACGCGCTCCCGGATCGAACTCGCCGGGTAGCCGCACTCCAGGGCCACCGAAGTCAGCAGCAGGTGCGACAAGGAATGCAGCAGGAAGTACGGCAGTCCGGGAAACTCGCGGCGGCTGTGGGGGTGGGCCGCCTGCCACGCCTCGAAACCAGCGAGGAGTTGCTTGCCCCGCGCCTGCACCTCAACTTTTTTTACCCACCGATCAATGGCCTCCTGGCGGAACTGCAGGAAGATGCCCTCCCCGCGGTTCTCCACGGCAGGCAGCCACGACAACTCCCGCGCCAGGGGTGCCGCCTGTGCGCCGAGTTCCAACTCCCCCTGGACGTTCGCGGTATTCGCCTCGAACCGGGTGAAGCCCACCTGGGCGGTGACTTCCCGCAGCCGGTGTACCAGCACCACCCGTTCCACGATGCCCTTCCATGCTTTGTCCAACGCGGCTGGCGGCAAAGCCCGGGCAAGGAAGTCGCCGTCGGGCACGTCCTTACCCACTTCTTCCCTGGCGGCGACCAGCGCCTCAAATTCGGCCTGTTTGACCGACTTCATTGGGCTGCCACCGCCGGCACCCTTGCGGGCCTGGATCTCCTGGAACACCTCCTCGTCGCTGAAGCCCTCCAGCGCCCCCTTGACGGGCGGCCTCTTGCGGCGCTCTGAGCGAAGGTCGTCCAGGTCCTCGACGTACTGCAGGTGATGCTGCCAGACCGCGTTGACCGCTTTCTCCAGCGACTCGTTGCGGTCCGGCAGCGAGATCACGCTCATGACTCGTGGGAAGTAGGCGTTACTGGCCGAGCGCACCAGCAGCCGGTTGGGCTCGTCGCAGCCTTCCTTCGAGTCGCGCCCCAGCCAGGGGCGGTTGCCGTCGCAGTGGCCGAGCAACCGCCGCTCCGGCAGCGTGGCGTCGGCCAACCGCCGGTGCTGCCCGCATTCGCAGCGCAGCACAATCTCGGCCAGGTCGCCGCTGGTGCCGCGCTCGTCCACCCAGAGCTGGCGCCGGCACTCGGTCACCGCGCGGTGGGTGAAGGTGTACCAGTCGATGTCGCCGATGTGCCCCTTCCGGCAGGCGCGAACGAAGCGGATCGGCACCACCGGGTGCTTCTTCTTGTCCTGGTCGATGAACTTGCCGCGCGTCAGACCCCGCCGGTGGATCAGCAGACGCGACCGCGTGGCGCGGTCGCCGCGCTCGACATCCTGGGTGATGAACCATTCAGGGAATTGCCAGGCGGTGATGCCGGTCCTTGGCCCCGTGGGAGCTTCGCTGTCGGGGGGAGGGCCGTACAGGCGCAGGTCGGGCGCCTCCAGGAGGCGCTTGAGTTTTTCGACCAGGCGGGGTTCGTGGACCTCCTCGCCGACGCCGAACCAGTGGTCCAGGCCGCCGACGATCACGGAGTGGTTGGGCAGGTCCAGCAAGGCGCCGGGGCCGAACGTGGTGACGACCTGGCTGTGACGCACCTGCCCCTGCGGCCGGGCGTTGGGGTTCTTGCTCATGCGTCGTCCTCCACCACGTCGATGTTGTCCAGCGTCTTGACCCAGAGGTTGGCGCTCGGCTCCACGTCGCGCATGGAGCGGTTCGCCCGGAACTTGCGGTGCCGCATGGGCAGCGTCTTCAGCTCCGGGTTCAGGAACTCGTACAGCAAGCGCCGCGGCGAACCCTCCTCCTTCTGGTACTGGAGTTGCACCCCCAGGTCCTGGTACTCCTTGGCGATCTTGTCCCACTCGTCCAGCAAATCCCTGGACCGTTCCAGCAGCCGGTTCTTCAGTTCTTCCGCCTGCTCAGGCGTTTCGCCGAAGTCCTCGGCACGCCGGGCCAGCGCCCTGGCAACCCAGTCCAGTTTGCCCCGCTCCTTGAGAATCTCCATGGCGCCCCGGGCCGGCGTCAGTCCCGGGTGCCCCTGGCGGGCGAGTGCCACCAGGGTGCCGGCCAGGCCGCGGTCCAGCGCCCGCGGCGAAAACGGCGTCACGCTGGTCGCCTCGACGTTGCGGTAGAACGACTGGTGGTAGAAGGCGAAGCGCTCGAAGTGCGAGCGGTCGCGCGGCCGGTGGATGTTCAGGATGGTGACCACCAGGCCCGGCCGGTTCGGGTTGCGGCCGACGCGGCTGGTGGCCTGGATGTACTCGGCGCTGGTCTTGGGCTGGCCGAGCACCACCATCAGGCCCAGGCGGGTGATGTCCAGGCCGACGGAGATCATGTTCGTGGCGATGGCCACGTCCACCCGGTCCTTCTCCCAGAACGGCAGCGCCAGGCGGCGCTTGGCCTCGGCCACCCGGTCCGTGCTGACGCGCGAGGTCAACTCCAGCACCTCGTAGGCGATCTGCCGGGTGGCGAACAAGCCTTCCGCCTCCCCCTCGCGCTTGCGGCTGGCGTAGCCAGTCAGCCGCGTGCTCACCTCGTCCTCGACGATGCGGCGGCTGCCGCCCAGCTCGCGCAGGCTGTTGAAGTAGCCCAGCAGCGTCAGGTACGGGTCCGCCGGGTTGTCCTTGACCTTCTTGCCCCCGACGGCCTCGTACCACTTCTGGGCCGCGCCGAGCAGGGCCAGGTACACGCGCAGCAGGACGACCTTGGGGCTGCGGCCCTGGGCGGCGATGCCCAGGTAAAGCCTGGCGTGGCTCTCGGCGGTGGTGTGCGTGAGCGCGAAGAAGGAGTCGCGGCGGTTCGGGCCGGGGGGCGGGAAAATGTCCACGGTCCGGCGGCTGAACAGCGCCCGAATCTGCCGCTCCGCCCGCCGCACCGTCGCCGTCGAGGCCACGATCTTCGGCCGGATCTTCTTGCCGCCCTGCTCGCGCACGCACAGTTCGTCGAGGGCGGACTCGTACAGCCCGACCATCGTGCCCATCGGGCCGGAGATCAGGTGCAGTTCGTCCTGGATGACCAGGTCGGGCGGCGGCAGCTGCTGGCCGGGCAGCGGCTGCCCGGCGTTGGGCTGGCACGGCCCGTAGAAGCCGTGCTTGTCGTAGCGGTCCACGCGGCCGAAGAAGCCGCCGACCGGGCCGGTCCACGGCAGGGCCGCGAACTTGTCCACCGTGGCGATCAGGAAGCAAGGCAGTCGCCGGTAGATCGGATCATCCACCGCCAGGATCGGCAGCGCCTGGTTGCGGGTGAAGGCGCACTTGCGGTTCACGCAGGTGATGCGCAGGTCGGTCGGGTAATCGGCGTTGGGCACCAGGTTGAACGAGTCGGGCGTGAACTTCTCGCCGCACCAGGGGCACGCCTCCAGTGGGACCGGCGGGGCGTTGCTCTTGCCGCTCTTGTAATGGATGGTACGAGTACGGGCCGAGTGCTCGTTGCCGTCGCCCTTGTGACCCATCTCGTTCGGCGTGGCGGCGCGGCCGACCCACAGGCCGATCTCAAACGGCCAGTCCCCCAGCCGGTCGGCGTGCTGCTGCCGCTCCAGTTCCAGGGCGCAGATGAGGGTCGCGGCGCGGCCGAGCTGGTCCAGCGTCAGCAGCCGGAGTGTGTAGCGCATGAGCACGCTCAGCCCCGCGCCGGCCACGCCGGGGTGCCGCAGGCGCCGCAGCACCAGGGTGAACGCCGCCAGGCCCAGGTACGCCTCGGTCTTGCCGCCGCCGGTCGGGAAGAACAGCAGGTCCACCACCGCCCGGTCGTCGCACGTCGGCTCGGCGACGCCCTGCAGGTTCATCAGCAGAAACGCGAGCTGGAACGGCCGCCACCGCGGCGCCGCCACGCTTCCCGCGTCCTGGCCGCTCGCCATCCCGGCCCGCCGCCGGGCGGCGACCGCCATGACGCGGTTGGCGGTACGGAACGCCTCCAGGATCTGCGGATCCTCCAGCAGCTGGATGCCCGCCTCGATCCGGTTGGCGGCAACCTGGGCGCGGCTGAGCAACTCGGCCCCCGTCTCGGCCCGACATTTGGGGCGGGTGGGGATGACCGTTTTCTGTACCTCGATCCAGGCCCGGTACCGGGTAACCAGGGCCGACAGCTTCGCCCGCGCCGCCGCTCCGTCGGCCAGGTCCGCCAGCTGCTCCATCCCCAGTTCCGCGCCGGGAATATCCGCCGGGGCCACGCGCTCCACCTCGGCGGAGGGAATCCAGCGGGTGTGTACCTCGCGACAATCATCCGCGCCATCGAGGACGGCCCGGGTGGCGACGCCGTGGCCCACGGCGAACTCGCAGGCGTCGCGGTACTGCAGGTCGGCGACGCGCTCGTCCCAGTCGGTGGACTCCAGGCCGCGCAGGTTGGGCCGCGGCACGAACGGCTCGGCACAGCGCACCTCCAGTGCCGCCTGGAAGGCGAAGGCGCTGTCGCGCTGCTCGTCCGGGGCGGGGACGCGCCGGTTCACCAGGAACACCGAGACGGAGCGCGTCCCCTTCGGCACCAGGCCGTCGAAGGCGGGGATGTCCTTGACCGGGCGGACCGCCAGGGCCACCTTCAGGGTTCCGCCTTTGGGACCGGCACTCCCGGGCACGTCCCACTCGGCCGGCTTCTGGGACGGGGAGAGCTTCAACGTCACCTGTTCGACCCGCTCCCTGCGCTGCTACCCCTCGACTTCCCCCGGGTCAAAGAGTTGCCCTTGAATCGGTGGGGGTTGGCCGGGTCGAACAGGGTGGGCTGCGCGGTGCCTGGGTTGGGGGTGCGCGGCCGATAATCGCCCCAGCGGACGGTGACGTGCAATTCCCTGGCCCCCTTCGGCACCAGCAGGCTGAGGCCCAGCGACGACGGGAAAAAGGCACGGCGGGCCGCGGCCGGTTCAGGGGTGTTGTCGTCGTCGGTGCCCCCGCCGGTGTCCAGGGCGTCCACGCCCTCGCCGGCCGTCTCGTCGGCTTTCTGATCCTCATCGGCGTCGATGGGCACCAGGAAGCCGGTCAGGTACCAGCGGGACGGGGACTGCGGCAGTACCTCGTTGAGCAGTTCGGAACCGCGATCCGGGCCGATCAGGTCCAGGCCGAGGGTGCCGACCAGATGCGACCGGACTTCCGCCGAGGTCATAATGGCCTTCCTCCGAATTTCCGGGGCCGGTGTTGTCATTCCGCGGCCTGTTTCGCGCCAAACTCCGGCCATTGTCTGTCTTCCGCGCGGCAGACGACTTCCTCTTTCGTCGGGTCAACCGGTTGCACAATCATCGTCTGCCCGAGCACCCTGCAAAAATGTTGCGATTCGGTACTGTTCAGCGTGAGAAAATGAGAAATCCCCGCGGACTCCAACGCGATCAGCAGGTCACCGACCGTCAGGCACGGGTCCTCCCTGGCTACTTTCGCAGAATTGGCCACCATCTTTGCCAGGAACTTTTCGGCCTTCCGAATCTCGGCCGATTTCTTTTCCAGCGGAAGCGAGCGGAAATGCTGAAGGACCTTGTTTGTCAGGCCCGTGCGTTGATCGAGAAACGCACGAATGCCGCACACGCCCGGCTTGACCTGGCTGCACCGGTCTCCCCCCAGTTCGTAGCGCCGCAAGGCGACCTTCTCAACGACGGGCTGAAGTGCGCACGCGCACTGGGAGTCGTCTCGAACCTCATCCACCGCCTGGTCGAAACGCCGAAGCCCTGTGACCAGCAAACTCCGCAGGTAGAGCCGGAGCCGTTCCGCCCGTTCGGCGTCGCTGCCGCGATGCACCTGGAGCAAGGTTTGTAAACAGATGGTGCGCTTCCGTTGGTGCCACGGACCGAACAGGCGAATGACGTGCTGGAACACTTCCTCGAAGGAGTCGTACCGGTGCAGCAAGCCCAGGAGGTAGACCGCCTCCTTCATGAGGCGGCGCTTGAATTCCTGGCGAACAACCAGGCCGGTGACGTGCCTGGAATGTTGCGACAGGCGCTGCTTGATCGCCGCCTTCGTTTGAGGACCGTGGACTTGCCGTGCAATCTGGATCGAGGTGTCCAGGAACAGGTCCGGTTTCGGGGCGCTGGTCATGTAGGGCTCGATTCCACCGCGGTTCAATCCGACTCATCCGCCGCCGAGTCGCCGGAGATGGCGGCGAACGGGTCGAAGCCGGCGTCCTCGATCAGGCGCAAGGCTTCCGTCAGGTCGTCCACCGTCTTCGTCGCCGGCCCCAGGTAGTCCTTGACCAGGTCCACGATCTTCTTGCACTGGTCCGCGGTCAGCGTTTCCGCCCGCCTCTCCAGGAAGAAGCACCGCATCATGCCCTGCACGTGGTTGAGGATCGTCTGCCAGTCCACGTCGCGGCCTTCCCGCAACTTCCACAGTTCGGCCAAACTCTGGTCCAGCCGGTCGGCCGCGACCCCGAGGCCCATCAGGTCGTTCGCCTTGGCCGCCCGGTGCATGGCTTCGGCGGCCTCCTGCGCCTCGTTCCAGTGCTTACGGAAGGCGCGGCGGACGTCGGTCGCGGGCAACGGCCGTTCTTGCCCCCTCTGCCCCCTTCCGGGCGGGCGCCGCTGCAAACTGGGGCCGCGCTGGACGACGGCCCGACCGACCCAGACGCCTTCCCCGGTTGCCGTCCCATAATAGGATTCGGAAGTTGACCCGCCCGTCTTTTCAGGAAAGTCCAGCCGACGGTTCTCGTCGGCAACGGTGACAGGCCGTTCCAGGTCCAAGGGCATGGCTCATCTCCCTTTCTTGCCGTTCCCAGGCGGGATCGCGCTGCGGAACCGTTCCAGGTTGTGGCTGGTGCAATCCCGAATGAACTCGGCCACGTCCAGCTCAACAGGATTTATCCGAAAGGCGTCAATGTCCAGTACCGTCGCGAAGGCCGAGTTGATTTGCCGCTGGCGTTGCTTTTTGAGAGTCTGGGCGAGCGTCTCCTGCTGATGCTTCGGCAAACCGCTTGAGCGAATCGTCAGGTTGACATCCCCAAACGGCACCTGGGCGGAGCGCTCCATGCCGTTCACCGCGATCCGGTAAGAGCAATCCTCGCCTTCCATCAGTGCGGAAAAGCCGACGGCGTCGAGCGTGCAGCTGAACGCCTCGGCCAACGTCGAGGACACCGAGTGGATGCTCAGATCCTTCAGCCAGCGCTCCGCGTCGGCCTTGCTCTCACAGGGAAAATAGTAGAGTTCGCGGACGCCGATGCGGGACCACTGCTGCACTTCCAGTTCGTCGAACACCAGGCCCAGGGTGTCCTCCGCCAGTTGAGCAAAACGCTGTGCCTCGTCCGTGTCGATGAACTCATCCGTACCGGTCTTGTTGAGGTCCAGGCTGGCGCCGTGCATCGAAAAGCTGAGCGTCACGCCCGCCACCAGGTGAAAGACCGCCGTGCCCTTGGGGGTCGGGTCCGCCCCAAAAATCCACTCCGGCGACGACTGGATCAGTTTTCTGAGCAGACGCCCGCAGTGGTCGAGGTACAGGTGCCCGTCCAGGTAGCGCACCTCGCAGACCATCTGCCGCAGCAGGGCTTCCTTCCCCTTGAACAGGCGAGTTGTCGTGAACCCCTTGGCCATGACGCGGCACCACCCCGTATGAATCCCTGGACTGTCATTCTCCGGGACGCTATCTGTACAAACAAGCGCAATTTAGTACAGCGAGGTGCCACTGCCATCATCCGCGGACGGCCGCGCCTTTCGGCCGCGTTTGGGCCTTGATGCCTTCTCCTTCACCGCGGGGCCGGCGAGCTTTTCCTGCTCGGCGCGCTGCTTGTTCAGCTCCAGCAGCAGGGCCAGCACCTCGTCGCGGAAGGCGTCCGGCCAGCGGTAGCGCCACGGCTTCTTCCGCTGCCGGCCCGTCGGCGCCTCGTCCTCGTCCGCCTCGTCCTCGTAGTCGAGCAGAAATGCGCACGGCGGCACCGTCAGCCGCGCCAGGGCGCCGCCGTAGGCGTCGAGCACCGCCCGGTCCATCGCCGCGTGCAGCTCCCGCAGCTTGTGGATGTCGGCGGACGGCTCGTGCGGGTCGTGGAAGCGGTTGTAGGTCTTCGTCAGCCCCTCGCTGTGGCGGACCATCAGGGCGGCCCGGAAGTCGTAGTACGCCTGCCCCGCCGCCTCCAAAGCCGGGTGCGACTCGAAGTTCTCGGGGAACGGGAATGTCTCGAAGCAGTCGGATGGGGTGTAGCGGAGGTCGTCCTTCATTGAGGAGGCAAAGAATCGCGCCCAAATTTCATGGACGCGAGACTGGAGAGCGCAGAAGGTCGCCCGAGTGCTGATCGGGAACAGGTTGATTGTGTGAGCAGCCACGATGCCAGTCGGCAGACAAGTTATTGCGAGATGACTGCTCACGTTGGAGTTTGCAAGCACCGTCTCCTTTTCGCGAATGGCCGCGAACATTTCTGTCCGGGGCCTTTCATACTGCCACCAGGGCACGCGAACCGAAGAGTCGCGGTATGGCTTTACCTTCTGCTCCACGATCCGCATCAAATCCGGCCACTGTCGAGCCTGATCCTCGGACATCACTCCGAAATTGATGACAAATCGGTGGTGGGCGTGGGTAGGGCCATCGTTCAGTTCTTCACCACCGATGTATGGGAATATACGTTCGGCATTTCGCTTGTCCTTGGCAACGACTTCTTCCATAAGGCTGATCGGGTTCGCTACACCTGTCTTGTCCGTGTCGTCGAACGTAAAGCCTCCTCCGTAAATCTTTGCACCAGTAAAACTCTTGCCCGCGTTGGCCCGCAGCGTGGCCGGGTTTTCATGGCCGCCAGCGTGGAACAGGTATGCGGTGATGAGCGGCACCTCCTTGCCGTCCAGAAGGTACGGCCCCGGGATCGGCCCTTTGTGAACGTGAACCACGCTGACCACCACCGCCGCCTGGCCCGGCCACTTGTAGCGGCGGCGGGCGGTGTAGATGGTGCCGCCGTGCGTGCAAATCCAGCGCAGGCCGGTGGTGCGCGTGTCGCCCTGGGCAATGGTGTTGGTGGTGATCAGGCCGAAGGTGCCGCCGGGCCGCAGCAGGTTGAACGCGCGGCGGAAGAAGTGGGATACCAGATCGGCGTTGCCGTGCGACTCGGGATGGATTGCCTTCAACCAGTCGAGATAGCCTGCCGCGTGGCCGTCTATGATGGTGTTCTTGCCCGCGAAGGGCGGATTGCCCACGATCACGTCGAAGCCGGGGTTGTCGCGGCCGAACACTTCGGGAAACTCGATCTCCCAGTGGAACGGCCGGATCGGGTGTTCGCCCGCGCGCAACCGGGCCTCGGCCTTGCCCAGTGGTTCGCGCAGTTTCATGTCCTTGCTGACCCAGTACGCATCCACCTGCCCAAAGAGTTCGTTGCGCTGGTCCACGCGCTGATTGGCCCTGTCCCGAGAGAAAAACGCAGCGACGACCAGATTGCCAAGGAAACGCGGCAAACCCAGGGCTTCTTCGGCGTCATTCAATTTCTGCCGCTTGAGCAGGTCCGGCACGTCGTCGCCGGACTCGATGATCTGCCGCCGGTACTCCGTGACCTGCTTGATGCGCTGGGTGATGTCCGCCTGCACGAAGGTCTGGCGGTCGGTGGGCAGCCAGTGAAAGCCGTTGATCTGCTGGCGCGTCAGGCCGACCAGCGAGTCGCCGGCCTTGAGGGCGTGGTCGAGGAAGGTGAAGGGGTGGTCCTTCGCCAGCGTCACCAACCACAGCGACAGCTTGGCCAGGTCGGCGGCCAGCGGGTTCCTGTCCACGCCGTACAGGCAGCGCTGGGCGACGGTGCGCTGCGCCAGCAGTTCGGGCGTCTCGTCGTCGGGCACACGCGGCATGTCGCCGTGGGTGGTCCACGCCGCCAGCAGCGCCGCCCCCAGTTGGCGGCACGCCTCCACCAGGAACGCGCCCGAGCCCATCGCCGGGTCGCAGACCTTCAGCCCCAGGAGTTGTTCCGACGTGGGCGTTCCCCTCACCCCCGACCCCTCTCCCCCACCGGGGCGAGGGGAGACGAGCGCGTTCAGCACCGGCTCCAGCGCCTTGCGGACGATGGGCTCGGTGAGGCTGCGCGGTGTGTAGTGCGAACCGGAGCGGCGGCGCTCGTCGCTGGGCTGCAGGACCATCGCCCCGGCCGGCACCAGGTTCGGCGTCAGCTCCCGGGCGACCTTGCGCTCCAGGGCCGCGACCGCGTCCTCCGCCGTCGCCGCCGCCTTCAGCGCGGTCAGCGCCGCCCAGGTGACGGCCTGGTCCGTGTGCTCCTTCAGCCATTTGGCCCGGTCCTTGCCCGGCACCCGCAGCAGTTCCTCCAGGTTGACGGTCACGGGCGCGCCGTGCGCCTTGGCCGGCCGCACCGCGATGGACCGCCCGGCCGCCTGGGTCAGGCGGAAGCCCATGCTCGCCTCGTACACCGAGCCGATCTGCTCCACGTCGAGGCTGCGGTACGAAATCCGCTCGCCGTCCAGCACCATCAGGTTGTGCAGCACCCGGAAGACGACGCCGTCCGGCACCAGCGGCACGGCCACGCGCTCGCCCGGCTGGCGGCGGGCGCGGTGGCCGCGGCCTTCGAGGAACGGGTAGCGGTCGGGGTCGAACAGGTAGCCGCGGCGGGCCGGCAGGCGGAAGGCGCCGTGGCCGCCGCCGTCGTAGACCAGGCGGAACAGGGCCAGCAGCTGCCCCCAGGCGCCGTAGCGCTGGTCCATCGTGTCGGGGTGGCGGCCGGCGTCGGTGCGCAGCCGGTCGAACAGCCCGGTGACGGCGTAGTGCTTGACGTAGACCTCGGCGGCGGACATCAGGCCGCGGTCCTCGGCGTAGAGCACGAACACCAGCCGCAGCAGCACCGTCAGCAGGCCGGCGTAGATCGTATCCGGCTCCAGGGTCAGCACCTCGCGGAGCAGCTCGCCCTTGCGCTGGTCGTCGGCCGCCTGGAAGCCGCGCAGCAGCTCGAACAGGGCGGCCAGCACCTGCTTGGCCAGTTCGTTGGAGACGGTGTTCTGATAGCGGCGGCTGTCGGCGAGGATGGCGGGCAAGCGTTGTTTATCCGGCAGGCTGAACAGGCGCTCGGCGGACAGGAGCATGCGCAGGGCGGCGAAGACGGGCCGGCCGGCGGTCTCGGCCAGGGCACGCACCGGGAAGGTGAGGTGGCCGACGCTCTCGCCGCGCGGCGCGTACACCAGGCGCAGGTGAGTGCCGTTGCACAGGAGGCCGATGGGCACGCGCGTCTCGCGCAGCAGCCGCTCGAAGCGGACCTGCGGCGTGGCCAGCCAGTGCCGGGTGTCGCCGGATGCGACGGCGTCGAGGTCGGTGACGACCGGCAGGGACTGGATGAGTAGGAGCCAGGGCGGGCCGTCCGCGGGGGGCGGGTCGGCGGGCACGGCCCAGGTCGGCCGCAGCGTCTCATGGTAGTCGGTCAGGACGACTTCCAGCGCCGCGGCCCGCGGGTCGGCGGCCGCGACCAGGTCGCCGGGCTGCCAGCCGAGGACTTCGCGGCACAGGCCGGGCAGGTCGGTGACGGCCGCGACCGGCTCGGGCCGGCCCATGATATGCACGTCCTTGACGAACGTGAGGAAGTGCTGGTGCTCGGCGGCGCAGTTGAGGTTGACGTGGGCCTGGGCCTGCAGCAGTGCCGGCGCCGAAACGACGAGGCCGACCGGCTGCAGGTAGCCGAGCCATTGCTGGTGCGCCAGGAGTTCTGGGTCTTTGGCCATCGCGATCACCCTGTCACCGGCCAGAGGTACGCCAGCCCGACTGGCTCAACGCGCTGGGCCTTGACTACATACAGCCTACGGATACGCTCGGGCTCCTCCGCCAACTCGCGGTCCAGTTCCGCCAGACGGCGGCCCCAGTGGCGGCGATCGGCGTCCAGCTGGCGCATCTCCTCCTGGTTGAACAAGTCCAGGGTGATCTCGCGTGCCTTCGCTTCCGTGGCAGTGATGCGCTTCCGCTGATCTTCCAGGATGCCGCGCATGGCCTGCGCTTCCTTCTCGCCGCGCTCGCGAAGCAGACGGGCGGCCCCCTCCGCCACCTCCCGGCCGCGCTTCTCCAGTTCGGGCAGCAACTCGGCCAGGTCGCGCGGCCCGGCCGCCTTCAGCTGGTTGCCGACGACCTCGTTCAGCGGCTGGCCGGGCTTGAGCAGGGCCGCCTCAAGCAGCTGAAGCGTGTTGGCCTCGGCCTCGCGCGCGTAGGGCGTCAGCGGTCCCTTGCGCTTGTCCGGGTAGCTCCAGCGAGCGGTGACCGGGATCAGTTCCTCGTGCAGGCGGGCGGCCCCGGCGCCGTACAGGCACAGCCTGCCCAGCAGGACAACGCGCGGCACCGCGTCGGCGGTCTGCGTCAGGCAGGCGCGCGACAGGTCGTGGTGGACGAAGCCCTGGGCGGTGAAGCGGCCGAGCAGGCGGCGCACGACGGGGTGCTCCAGGTGCAGGTGTACCACCTCGTCGGTCATCTTGCCGGGGTCCGCGAAGACCACGGGCCGGATGTCCGAGTCCCGACGCCAGTCCCAAAAGGTTTGCTCGCGCTGCCGCGGCGAGCGCAGGGCGTCGAGGGAGTCGGCCCAGGACGGGTCGGCCCCGCGCCGCCGGTCCAGGTCGGGGAAGGTGTAGCGGTCGGGCTCGCCGGGCAATTCCTTGAGTGGTTCGGCGTCCATCAGTTCCAGCCCGCAGGAGACGGCGGCGCGGAAGTGGTTCCCGTCAAAGCCGATCTTCTTCTCAGAGTCCCTCAGTTGGCCCCGCAACTCCTCTAACTGGTCCTTCAGTTCGTCCTGGCGGGCGCGGGCGGCTTCCAGTTCCTCGGCGACGACGCGCTTGTAGTCGGCGTCGAGATCGGCCCGGTCGATGTCGTGTTCCAGGCGGGCCACGTCGGCGTGGCGGATGCCCTGGCCCAGCGCCTCGGTCAGCTTGCCCTCGATCACCTGCGCCAGGCTGCCCAGTTCCTTCTTGATCGTCTCGGTCTTGCGAACCAGGGCACGCAGGACGCGGTCCTCGGCCCGCTGGCGGTAGACGAAGTAGTGGCAGTTCACCACCGGCTGCGGCTGCAGTTTACGGTCGATGCGGCCGTTGCGCTGCTCCAGGCGGCTGGGGTTCCAGGGCACGTCGAAGTGGAACAGGTCGGCGCAGTGCGTCTGCAGGTTGATGCCCTCGCGGGCGGCGTCGGTCGCCAGCAGGATGCGGATAGGGTACTTGGCCGGGTCGCCGTTGAAGGCCCGCTTGATCTCCTCGCGCTGGGCCTGTGGCGTCGGGCCGTGATAGACGGCGAGCCGCTCGGCACCACGGTCGGTTCGCTCCAGGGCCGCCTCCAGTTGCTGGCGGAGGTAGCGCAGCGTGTCCTCGTATTCGGTGAAGATCAGGACGCGGGTGTCGTTCCAGTGCGGCGGCTGGCCGCGCGGGGGCGACGCGCCGGGGCGCGGCAGGCCGGGGCACTGGTGCTCGCGCACCCAGTCGAGCAGGCGGAGGACACGCGCGTCGGGCCGGCCACGGGCTTCCTCGGCAACCCTGGTCATCTCGTCGAGCAGCGTCAACTCATCTGCGACAGGGGCCGACGGGGACGCGGCGGTGGCGGCTTCGACCTGGGCCTCTTCTTCCCGCTCCAACTCCTCGACGGCACGTTCGGCACGGTCGTCGTCGCCGTCGATGCCGCCGCCGAGCAGATCGAAGAGGCCGGTTTGCTGTTCGGCTCGGGCCGCCTGCCGCTGGCGTTCCAGCGTGCGGCGGTGGACGCGCAGGGTGCGGGCGAACGCCTCGACGGAGGACAGCAGCCGCTGCTGCAAGCCGGAGACGAGCAGGGCGGCGATGGTCTGCTGACGCTTCGTTGCGTCGGTCAGCCGCGCCTCGCGCAACCGGCGGTAGCGGTCGAGCAAGTCGGACAGGCGCAGCTCCGGCGCGTCGGCCGGCAGGCCGTCGAGGTCGATCTGCAGGACGTTCCGCTGCGGGAAGCCGCCCTGGATGGCGCGGACATCCTCCTTGAGGCGGCGCACCATGACATCATCGAGGAGCTTGCGGCTCTTGACCGGCACGCCGCGGCAGAAGCGCTGCGGGTCGAGGATCTCCAGCAGGGCGGAGAAGCTGTTGGAGTGGCCGTTGTGGGGTGTGGCGGACAGGAACAGGCGGTGCTCGAACCTCGGGGCCAGGTCGCGCACGGACCGGGTGATGCGCGAGTCGATGGCGTACCGCGAACCGCTGGCCGGTGCAGCGTGGTGGGCCTCGTCGAGGATGAGCAGGGCGCCGGGCCGGAAGTCCCCAAGCCAGTCACGCAGTGGGCCTGCGTAGGCTTCGTCGATGAGCAGGCGATGCGAAATGAGGAAGCGGCTGTGCGTGGTCCAGGGGTTGGTGGCGTAGCCGCGCTCGCGGCGGACGCGGATGACGTAGTCGCGGTCGAGCACCTCGAAACTCAGTCCGAAGCGGTTCTCCAACTCACTTTGCCACTGCGGCAGCACCGACGGCGGGCAGCAGACGACCACGTCCTTGACCTTCTTGCGGAGTAAGAGTTCACGGGCGATCAGGCCCGCCTCGATGGTCTTGCCCAGGCCCACGTCATCCGCGATGAACAGGTTGACGCGCGGCAGCAGCAGGGCCTTGCGCAGCGGCTCCAGTTGGTAGGCGTCGATGTGGATGCCAGCGCGGAACGGCGCCTGAAACAGCCGCGGGTTGGTGGCGGTGACGCAATTCCAGCGCAACGTGTGCAGGTAGGCGGAGAACAGCCGCGGCGGGTCGAAGCCGCGCCTGGCCAGGTGCTCCCAGCCGGCGCTGCCTAGAACTTCGGAGTCTAACTCCGTCTCCCACAGGGCCTCCAGGGGCTGGCCCTGGGCGTCGTCGTCGAGGCAGGCGAGGCGGACCAGGGTGGCGTCGTTGGGGTGCGGCGGGGCGACCACATCCTCCACCAGGTACTGCCGCTGGCGAACGCGGACGACTTCACCGAGTTTGGGGAGGCGGGTGTCGTTTTGCATGAGGCGCCCCACCTGATCCTTGGGAACGAAAGCGATTTCCAACCGGGTGTGAAGGTCGTTTCCGTTAGGTATCAAGCGGCTGACCCGGTTGGTGTATTGAAAGGGGCAGGCCGAGGTGCGTCAACGAAAATCGAGACAACCCTTCATCTGCGGTCAAAGAAGAGGACGCCCCTCCCCCCGGTCTGGCCCCACCAGCCCTCGCCGCTTTTTCGCGGTCCTGGCCAGCCAGCGGGTCGATGGCGTGGTTGCCCCATCGGGCATCTGGTGGTGGCTCAGGGTCAGGGCGTCCGCGTCGTCCGGGGAGCAACCTGGCCTGGCCGGTGCAGCCAGGTCTGCGCGGTCGAGGCGTCATCCGGCGGTACGGCCCGGCCCGCTGGGCATCGCAGGCGCTGGTGTCACTTCAGGGCAGTTCGCCCCCCCGATCCCCACCGCGGCTCCGGCCCGACGTAGCCGTCCAACCCCATCCAGGGGTAGCGCCCCTCCAGCACCAGATGTGCCCAGGTGCCGCGCAGCGTGTCCGCCCCGCAGTGCGGGCAGGAGGGGAAGAAGCACGGCAGGTCGTACCACGGCGGCTGGCCCACCATCGGCACTTTACCTGGCAGGATCTTCCACTCGCTCAGCGGCGGCGTGCGGCGTTGGGGGTAGCACAGGCCGCAGCCCAGGCACACCCAGTCGTAGTCGTCGCACTCCGGCGACAGCCGCGTCAGCAGCAGCGCCTTCATCACCGCGGGCGACACCTCCGGCAACCGCCAGCGGCCCTCGAAGAGTTCGTCCAGCCAGCGCCGGTACGGCCCGCCATCGGTGTCCAGGGCCGTCATGGCCGCCTCGACCTGCTTGACCTCGCCCGGGTCCATCAGCGCCACCGCCGCGCCGCACAGTCGCATCACCCGGTCGGTCACTTGCTTCGCCCGCTTTTCCCTGGCGGGGTCAGGGGGAGGCGGCAGGGGGAAGCGAGTGTCGCAGCCCTGCTCGGCTTTCTTCAGACGGTGCTTCAGGGATGAGGACATGGGTGTGCTCCGCGGCGCCGACTCAGACGGCCCGGGGGTAGGACTCCTGCGTCTCGGCCCCCAGTCGCCCCTCCAGGGCGGCCAGGCGGCCCTCCAGTTCGCTGGCCTCGCGCAACTTGACCCCCAACTCCAGGACCGCCTTGGCCGCCCCTAGCCGCACCGCCGGCGGCTGGCCCTCCCGCTGCAGCGCCAGCAGCGTCTTGATCGACTTGGTGGCCGCCACCGTCAGCGCCCCGGCGGCCCGCTGCACCATGTCGGCGCGGGCCTGCTGCACCTGCTGGCGGAAGGCGGGGTCGGCCAGGCGGCGCTTGACGGTGCGGGCGCTGACGCCGGCCTGGCGGGCGGCGGCCTCGGCCGTGGCTCCACAGGCCAGGGCCAAAACGAGTCGGACGTCCGCCTTGGTCCGTGCCTGGTTATTCATGGTGGGCTTGCTCCGTCGGCGTGCCGCCGGGCCTGTGGGGCCGGAATGGCCCTTTTTGTCCAATTTCTGTCACTCTGCCGGGGGCAACTCCGTGGGTCGTCGTTATCCCGGCTCATGGCCCCCGACTACCGTTGTGCCGCTTCCTGGCGCGGCCTCGCCTTTTTCGCCCCGGCCGCCCTGGCATTCTAACACCGGCCCGCCGTTCCGTCGCCCAGGATGGCCCTGGGGCGTTGGCGCGCTGACCGGGGCTTTTTGTTGGTGCCCGCCGTCAACGAGACGGCGACCCTTCCGGTTCAGGAACATCATCATCGCGTCGGCAGTCCCCCCTAAAGGGGGGGGACTGCCGCGATGATGATGTTCATGATTCCTCGAACATCGCGACGCGATGATGTTCTTCCTCAAACGATGATGTTCGCTGGATGCCCGTAGCCTCCCGTTTCGCATTGTTTCCTATGGTCACCTGTACAGTAACCCGCTTGACGATGCGATCGGCAATCAAGCGCTCGAAGGCCAAGCTCATGCGCTTGTCCGAAAGCGGCGGGTCGGTCCTGGCCTGGACGATCTTGTAGCCCACGGCCTCGCCGCCCGGCGCCAGTTTGTCCAGGGCGGCGAGCAGGGCGCCGTCGTCGGCCTTGGCCTGTCGCCGGGCGGCCTCGGCTTTCGCGTCCTGCTTGTTTTCCTTGTCATCTGCCCTGGCCTCGTGCCCAGGCTTGACGGCCACCTCCCACTTGCGCCCGCCGAAGTCCTCGGACAGCTCGCCTTCGACCACATCGACGGCGTACAGCCCGCCGTGGCCCATGCTGCCGCCCACGACCATCCAGAGGTTGTGCCGGCCGCTTCCCGGTTCGTAGGCTTCGCGGCGCGAAAGCAAAATCCACTGCCGGCTGAACTCGGCGATGCCGGAAAACGCCAGGTCGGTCAGCTCCAGCGGTTCCAGTTTCCGGGCGGCCGGCTTGGTCGTGTGGTGCAGCAGGATCGGCGTCGCCCCCACACTCTGGCACACCTGGGCGACGCGCAACAGCAACGGGCCGGTGTCGAACAGGTTTTCCGCCTTGATCCCCTCAGAGCCCGCGAGCAGGGACAGGTAAAGCGGGTCAACAATCACCACCTCGATCCTGTCCTTCTCCAGCCCCGCCCGCATGGCGTCCAGCTGCTCCAGAACCGCCAGCTGCGGCAGGCGGAACTGCCAGTGCAGGAAGTCGCCCAGGCCGGCCGGCTCGACGGCCTTGGCCCGGCAGATACGCAGCGCCGTCTCCTGGAGCGTGAACGGACCCGACTCCCCGGACAGCACGGCGACGCGCCGCCGGGCCGGGCAGGCGAACTCCCCCAGCCAGGGAGTCGCCGTCGCGAGCGAGATCGCCATGTCAACGGCCAGCGAGGTCTTGAGAGTCTTCTGCGGCGCCCCGATGACCAGCGGTTGCCCTTCGACCACGGCCCGCTTGACCAGCCACTTCGGGCGGTAGTCCGCCGCGAAGAAGGTCGGCGAGTCGATGGCTTCCCAGCGGAACAACAACGTGTCTGGCCCGCTCTGGTTGTCCGCCCCGGCCTTCTGTCCCGGTGGCGGCAGCGGCGGGTCGTAGTGGTGCGGCTCCGGCTTGCCGATCTTGTCCCGGAAGTCCGCCCACTTCCTGCCGGCGCAGGAGCTGTGAAAGCACTTCGCCCCCAACTTGCCGCTGCGGTACTGCAGGACGGCACAGTCGGTCCCCGCGTGGTCGGCGTTGAACGGACAGGGGATGTCGTAGGCGTCGCCGTCCGCCAGCTTCCGCACGCGCAGCAACTTCACGCTGCGGTCCTTCAGCCAGTCTTCCACCTTGAGGCGGTGGTTGGTGCCGTTGCCGCCGGCGATCAGGCACAGGCCGCTCGCCTTGCCGCTCGCCTCCGGCTTCGTCTCGGCTGGCCCCACCAGCGCTTCCAGCATGCCCTGCGTGACGCGGTTCACTGCTCGCCGTCCTCCGGGATGCTCAGGACGGCGCTGCGCCGGTGGGGGCGGCCGCGCCGGGCACGTCGTCCCCTTTTCGCCCCACGGTGCCGTACAGTTTTGTGATGCGTGACGGGTTGTAGACGGTGCGGTCGATCTTCACGGCGTCGGTGTCAAACTGGTCCGCCAGGCGGTTCAGGAACCGCTCCACCAGGCCGACGTCGTCGGCCGGCAGGTCGCCGGGGTAGAGCAGGTGGTAGCCGTTGGCGCTGTCCGCGACGATTGGTTTTGGCCACTCCTCGTCCGTCAGGTGCTCCCGGACGCGCTGGGCGACCTTCCACGCCTCGGCCTTCTCGGCATCCGTGCTGGGGATGCCGGCGATACGCTTCGGGTCGGCGTCGATGAGCAGCCAGCGCCGCCGCCGGACGTGCTGGTCGTTGGTCAGTTTGCCGGTTTCAGCCCAGTCCACGCGGTTGCACCGCCGGCAGATGATGTCCGGGAGCAGCGGGTTGAGGGTGTAGTAGACCCCGACGGCGTACCGCTCGATCTCCAGGGCGGTTTGGGCCATCAAGTCGAAGTGGTCGTAATCGAAGTAGCCCGACTCGATGTGGGGCCGCTCCTGCGTTCGACGGCGCACGTCCACCGCCCGCAGTTCGACCACGTCACCGGGCTCGAAGAGGACGCGCAGCCAACCGGCAATCCGGGCGGCGCTGATGACGCCGGGTTTGCCCACGCCATTGGCGTGGACGCCGCTGACGGTGGCCGTGCTCATGTGCCCCCCCGCTGCGCGCGCGCCGTCCGGACGATGTCCGCCAGGGCGTCGTCCCAGGGCTTATCTGTACCTTCGACGGCCCGGGCGACCTCCGCCGCCAGGTCCGGCGGTGCCGGCGGTGCCGGTCTGGCGCTGACCCGCGCCACCGCCTCGTCCACCGCCTTCTGGATCTCCGCCGCAGCCCAGGCGCAGCGGTAGGCTGCCTCCAGGGTCTCCCCGTTGGGGACCACTTTCGCCACGCCTACCTCCCTGAACTTGTGCTCGATGAATTCGATCAGCCGGGGGGACGAGAAGGCGTTCAGTTCGACGCGCCGGCCCGACCAGCGGCCGCCGGTGGTCCGGTCCCCCACCAGGAAGCAGCACTCCTCCTCGGTTGCGCCCGCGGCACGGAGCGCCACCCGGGGGTTTCGATTCGCATTCCGGTAGTCCACCGGCTCCGCCAGGGGCAGTAGGCCCCACTCCCGGGCGTCCTCCAGGCGGAGCCCGAGGTCGATGACGTTGGGCTGCGCGGAACCGGTAGCGGGGCGAGTCGGTGCGGAGGGTGTGGGTGATGCTGAAGCCCGACTTGTCGAAGTCCCGCAGTACCAGCACCGTCACGCCCAGGGCGGACAACTCATCCACCAGTGCGCGGGCGGCCGTCACGCTCATGCCCTTGGTGGACATGACGGCCACGCCGTGGCGGTCGGCAAGCTTGTGCCGCTCCAGCAGCGGGTAGAAGCCCTCCTTCTCCACGAACAGGGCGAAGCGGTAGCGGTTCGCCGGCCCGTCGGCGCCGACGGCGACCACTTCCGCCACGACGAGTCGGACGGTGGGATGCGCAGCGGCCCCTCCGCTGACTCCAAGTCAAAGGCCGCCTGGGGGTTAAACGTGGCGTAGGCGTCCAGGAGCCGGGCGGTGTTGTAAAAATCGTGACCCTCGGAGCCATCGAGCAAAGCTATCCCCGGCCAGTGCATCCGCACCGAGGTGCCAGTTTTTACAAGATCATCAGCGGGGGACCGCTGGTGCTGCAGTTGCGGCACCTGCGCGATCCGGTCCAGGGTCACGTCGATGACGTGTCGTTCACCCCGTGCGACGACCTCCACCCTGCCCTGCTCGCCGTCGGTGACGTAGGCCGCAGCCCAGACGCACTTGAGGGCGTTGCCGAGTTGCCCCCGGGACGGGCTGACGTAGTGGGCCTTGTCCGAGATGCGGACGGAGTAGTCGAGGGACCGCTCCAGCACCGCCGGCGGCAGGCCGGGGCCGCGGTCCGCGATGGTCACGGCGTCCGGTTCCACCTCGACGCGGACGGCGGGCGGCAGCCCCGCGCCCTCGCAGGCGTCCAGGGCGTTGTCGATCAACTCCCGCACCAGGGCCAGCGGCCACAGGTGCGGCGGGTGGCCGATCTGAATGGTGAGTTCCTTCTGCGTGAAGAACTCCAACAGCCGGCTGGTGGTGAACTGGGTGCGGTCGAGGTGTGCGGCCGCCCTGCCGTTGGCGGTGACGGTGTTCATGTCCGCGCCCTCATGCCTTTCGGGGCGGGCGCCGTCACGCCAGCGTGCCGACCGGCGCCTGAACACCGGACTTGTTCACCGCACAGCACGCGCTCCAGCCACTGCCGGACGGCAGGGCCGACGGCCTCAGCCTGTCTGGTGGCGCGTTCAAGCGGGGTGGGCGTTCCTATCCCGTTCATCGCATCCGCAGTTTCTGGCGGCGTCTTCAATTGCCACCCCCTTTGCGACGGCTGTCACGTTCCATCAGCGCGGACTGGATGCGCGGCAACAATTCCGCTGGAATCAGGCGGCGCCCGCCGACAATGGGGCACTCGGCGTCCGGGATGTCCCGGTGGTAGAACAGGTCCGAAATATCGCGGGGGCGGCGATCCAATTTCCTTGCCACCTCGCTGACCGTGAAATGATTCATGCGTGCCTCGTTCTGCGTCCCATGAGGATGACGCTCATCCTCATTCCGGACTGATGCTACACTCGTGGTGCGTCCGGGCGGCGTCGTCCGTTGTGCGTCTGGCGTGATCGGGGGCAACTTATCTGTACCGGAAGGCCGCTGGGCAGACACTCGGGTGGTTGTCTATTAGCGTGGCGGTGCTCACGGCGTCAACCAGTTGCTTTCCCGGTAGCGGTTCACCCGTCGCGAGGGTGTTTGCACAACGGTCTGGCTCAGGCTCAGATGCCGATCTCTTCCAACTTCTCGGCGGCGCGCTCGCTGGCCCGCTGGCGTTTACCCGGCGTCCGCGGCAGGGCCCTGGCGGGGGCGGAATCCCCCAGCCAGCCGGATTGGCGTTCGGCGAAGCGCTGCAGGGCCTGCTCGCTGGTCAGCAGCCGGCCGCCCACCTTGACCGTTTCCAGTTTGACGACGCCTTGAGGTGTCTTGACGCCCTTGAGCGCCCAGCGCCAGACGGCGCTGAAAGTCAGTGGTTTGCCCGAACGGCCGGGGGGAAGGCGGGAAGGGACTTCGCCAAGGGGGATGATCGTCTCGGAAGCCAGGTCGATTGGCATTGCGGAAACCCTCGCATCCAGGTGCCAGCACTAGCAACTGAGTTTGAGGATAAACCACAAGCGCGTCCGGGAGATTTTCCGTGCAACGAGTGTGCAATGAGATGAAGAGCAGTGGGGGGCAACTGGCGGTAACTGGCGGTAACGGGGCTTAAAAAAATATCAAACCCGCGTGATGACTTGCAGCGCCTTGCTAATCAAAGTCAGGGGTGTGCGGGCGAATTTTCTGACCAGTATTCTGGCCCTTATCAGGTTCTGGACCGTCTGCACGAGAGGTTCGATCACCTGGCCGAGGAACTCATCGAGCAGCGCGGCGGAGTGCGGCCCGTGCTGAGTTCGTTGCCAACTGTTCGTCATTGCCTGCTTCTTGCGCGTCAGGAGATTCCTGGCCGCTTCCTCGGTGCCCTGGAGTTCTTCGACCTCCCAAGCCGAAAAGCCGCCCCGGTTGTTGCCCGGGTCGAAGGCCAACGGGGCATTGGCGGCGGCTAACTTATCAATCGCCTTCTCGATCTCCTGCCAGGCGGGCCACTCAGTAGCGAGTAGGGCCTCGTTCAGAAGCCGCAACACGACGTGCTGGCGGAACACCCGGAAATTGTTTTGCCTGCTCCCCCTGGCAATGCAGCGGTCCCGGCGGATCAACCGCGAAGCCTGGGAGGTGCTCTTTCCCCAGGCCAGGGCTACTTCCTCCAGGGTCAGCCACCAGACCGGGGCGGCGTAGCATTCCTGGAGCAGCTCGGTAAGCACCTGGTGTTTCTGATCGGGGTCGAGGGATCGGCAAACCTTCAGGGCCATCCGCACGGTTGGACGTTGAGGCATGTTCTGACTCCGCTGCGGGAAGTGCCTGCCCCCTTGCCGTGGGGAGTCAGCGCCACGGCGAAGGGGGCAAGCCAGCCGTTCCCAGCAACCATTCTCCCCGGCCAAATGAGAGGAGGCAAGCCCCACAGGGGGCTTGCCTCGACGTATCACCCAAGCCGGCCCATCACCTCGGCGGCCTTACCGGCGTCCAGTTCGGCGTAAGTCTCGGTGATCGCCGGCGAGCGGTGGCCGAGCACTGCACGGGCCACGTCGATGCCGAATTCCCGGCGCAGTTCCGTGGCCCGGGTGTGCCGCAACTGGTGCGGGTGCCAGTGGTGTTCCTTGTGCCAGCGCCGCACTTCCGCGTGTTGCTCCGGGGTCAGACGGGTCTGCCATTCTTTGCGGCTCTCGTCTTCTCGATGCGCCAAGTCGCCTGGGGGTGAGAATGCTCGGCGGCAGGCGGTTGCGATGGCATGGGCGAAGCTACTGGTGTGGTAGCGCTCTCCCGGGGCTTTCCGGGGGTTCCGCTTCCGCTGCCTCGCCTTCTGGCTCGGCGTCATCGGGGTTTTCCGCTCCTGGCGGCGGCGGGAGTTGATTTCTTCCAACGCCCGCCGCGGCGAGAACAGGTACGCCTGCGTGTCCAGAGTCAGGAACGGCCGTAGCACTTCCTGCGCCTTGGGGCCGACGGCGATGACGCGCTGGTGTCCGTGGTGGGCCGTCTTGTGCAACTGCGGCCGGTAAAGCCAGACAGCGCCGCTCATGTCGAGGTCACAGGAGCGCAGGACACACACCTCGCCGGGCCGGGCGCCGGTCAGCAGCTGCACGCGCACCATCGCGGCGACGTGACGGTTGAGGTGCGGCAGGGTTTGCTCGACGAGGTCCACGCCCACGGGTTTGACCGGCTCGGTTTCCCGGGCCGCGGTCCTGCCGCGCTGCAGTCCGCGCACCGCTTGCAGCCCGTGGAAGACGGCAGGCGCCACCAGTTCGTTTTCGACCGCCCACTTGAACACCCGCCGGATGCGGCCGATGCGCTGGTTGACCACCCCCCGGGCCAGGCTTCCTTCGGGTCCGTACTTGGGGTGCTCGTATCCGTCCACCATGAGTTGTCGGATCGCCTTCAGCCCGAGGGGGCCGAAGTCGCGGGCCAGGGTATGGCCGTGGAGGTGCTTGAGCGGGCGCAGGGCGCGGCGGTATTCCTTCAACTCGCTGGTGGTTGTGCCGTCGGGCCGGCGGTAGTGCTGCTCGGCGTGCTTCCAGAAAGCCGCCGCCAGTTCGTTCACCGTCAGGTCCGCGCTAGCCGCAGCTTTCTCAAAGATGCGGCGGCTGTTGGCCTCCCACTCCGCCAGAACGCGGACGTATTGGGCGCGGCTCTCCTTGGTGCCGTGCTTGCCCAGCAGAACGTCGCGCCGGCCGCGCATCGGGTCGGTCAGGGTGACGACGGCCTGGCCGCTTTGTTTGTGGAGTCGGTACGAAGGGATGCGGTTGGACATGCGGTGAAACCCTTTCTGCGGAAGTCTTCCGCAAATCCAAGGGTCGCGTGCCGCACTGTCCGACGCGGACAGGTATGCTTAACTTACATTCGGCAAAGGACTTGTTTCAGTGCCCCCTGTAGGACTCGAACCTACAACCCGCTGATTAAGAGTCTTGGGAGGGGGCTATTACGGGCTACGCCGCACGGCGAGCAGGCGCTGAAAACCCAGGTAATTACCTGGGTTTTCGCGTTTCCGGATCGGGCCGGGTAGCGTGGCATCGTCCTGGGTAATGAGGGACTGATGAGGGACGGGATCAATAATCCTTGGCGATCTCACCCAGGCGCTGCAGTCGCTCCTTGATGTACGCATCTAGTTTGAGGTGCCCTTGCGGGGCGCCGGGGTTATTCATCACGGCCTCTACGTCGTCTTAGGGGGTGTGTAACCGTCCAAAACCCCAGCCTTCCCAGGGGACACGTGTTCGGATGTGTAGCGGGCCTTGCCTGAAAATACGTCCACCAAGCCGTGTTCTGTTTCTTTTCGGGCGATTTCGTTTCATTTGCCATCGCGACTTTGTTGCACGGGCACCTTGGCCGGGAACTCGAACACGAGTTGAAGAAGCATCTCGATGAAGGTCAGAAGGCTTTCAGCGTCCGCCCGGGTCATGAGTAGAATTTCATGGTTGGCTTCGTTGCCTTTGTTCCGGATGTGGTCAACCCACGCTCGGCCGGTCGGCGGGACAAAGCCGGCGGTTTGCAGATGATTGACGTAGGCGATGAAATTGCTGCCCTCTGCCGCCCCTTGGCTGACGGCGATGTGCATGAGCAGCTTTCGGCAAGCCAGAACTGACGCCGTGAAGGCGTTGACCCCCATGCAGTTGCGGGCCTCCGCGTACAGACTGCTCACTTCGGTGGGAAGGCCGCCGATTTCTCGACCATATTTCGGGCCGGGCACCTGTGCCTTCGTGGCTTCATTGAGGTAGGTAGGCTTCTCACAAGACGGACAGATCACGATGACTTCGTTGACCAAGTCCAGGTCCATGCGCGCCTCGCTTTCCGGCGGCAGCTTCGGCCAGCCCATGTTGACACCGACTCGATCGCCGCAGTGGCCGCAGGCGAAGCTCCGTTGGCGAATCAGGTGAATGTTGAACCACTGGATGACAGCCATTTTCGTTTCGCCGATCTTGTTTCGTGGAAAACCATCAACAGCCATTATACTCGACCCCGGCTGCGCGCCAGCCTCGTCACCCCGGCCGCCGGAACGCCAGCACGTCGCACGGCCCTTCCGCCGGCATCTTCGGCCGGTTGACCTTGACCCCATAAACAAAGAATGCGAAAGGGATAGGCAGAGGCTGGGTACTTTCCGCTTCGTTGGCGACTTGGGCGTATGAACTGAACCGAGCCGTTCCACCCTCAAGGACGAGAACGCATGGCTACACGCCGCCCCCGACGCCCAACCTCAAACCGCCTGCGCGCCACCGCCTCGCTACTGCCGCCGGCGCCAGACGGGTACGTCACCCAGGAACAGCACGACCACGTGGTCGGGCAATTGGTCCGGCGGCTTGAACAGTTGGTGCAGCGGATGGCGGCATTGGAGGCGGCGCCGGCGCTGCCGCAAGCATCACCGCCCGAGGTTGCCCCAGGGCATGACGCGCCGCCGCCCGACTGGAGCACTGTGCCGGAGTGGGCCAGCGCCGACTTTCGGACGGTGCGCTGGTACGGGAAATGGCACAACTTTTCGCCAACCCAGGCGGCGGTCGTAAAAAAACTCTGGGAGGCCAGGAAGGACGGCTCGAATTACGTGAAGGATGAGGACCTCATCTCTGCTGCCGACTCACACGCGGCACGGCTCCGCGACATATTCAGGCCCAACAACGGCTACCACCCCGCCTGGAAGACGATGATAGTCCGGGACAGGACACCCAAGGGGTACTACCGACTCCAGGGGCCGCCCCTCACGCAGCCCGTTAGCCAGCCGTCGAGCTAACGAATCCAGTCCACCGAAAACACCCCCGTCGGCAACTCATCGAGCGCAACCGCTGTTCCGATAGAGATGGGTAGACTCCGCTGACGTACTACCACACTGGTTCGGCGGCCCGAGCATTTGCGAGGTCCGGGCCGAGAGCCAGCGTGGCAGCCGTCAGCGGCAACCAAACCAACTCAGGACGGTGTTGCGCCCCGAGTCGGGTGTGGGCACATACCCACGCGCCCCCTGTCTCGGCAAGACCAGTACGCGCGCCGCCTGGGAAAGCAACGTCCACCGGAGCGCGCCATGGACAGCCCGAACGCCGTCGCCTTGACCATCCCGCCAGAGGCTCTCACCCCCGTCATCGAGCAGACCGTCGCCGCCGTGCTGGCCCAACTCCGCGATGACGGCGAACTGCTGCCGGCTGGCCCGCTCGCCTGGCCCGAGGCGCAGGCGGCCGCGATGCTGTCCCTGGCGCCGCACCAATTGAGAGACCTGCGCCTGCGCGAGGAGATCATGGCCTCCTGCGGCCCCGGCCGAAAAATCCTCTACTCCAGAAGCGACTTGCTCAACTTCCTGGCGGCGCGGCGCTGGTCCCCGAGCGAAGAGCGCCGCGCGAAGAACAGGAAGTGATCCACAATCACCAACCCAGGGCCGGCCGCCCCGCGCTCGCTGTGCGCGCCAACTTGGGTGCCAACCCCGTTCGCCCGAACTTGTGAAGAAGGAGAAAGCTAATGAAGAGGTTCGACCACAACATGGTGTCCGACGACGTGGTGGTCCGCCTGCGGCACTCCCAAAGCCGCATGCGACCAAGCCCGCCGGAGAACCCCAGGCACGCCGGTCGCTTTTGGGCCTGCGAAACGGCGACGGCCAAGCAGTTAACGGCGCTGAAGAGCTACTCCCTCGCTGTCGCCAATGGTCACATCCCGCTGTTCGACGGGGAGATGACGCTCGGGGCCGTGTTCGCGGAACTGATCGGCGTGCCGAAGTTACAGGACGAGCCTGAAGGGTACGAGGTCTCCAGGTTCTGGACGCAGGTTGTTCACCACTGGCTGGAAAACGAGGACAAGGCGGCGGCGGTGCGGGCGTTCCTGATCGGCGCGCTCGAAATCTGGAAGGCGGCTGAAGAGCGCATCCTGTGCGAGGACTGGAACCAGTTGGAGTCGGCCTTCTGCGACAGCGAGGCGGCCTGACCCATCGACTCGGGAACGCGCCGGTGGCCCGATGCAGTATCAAATTGGGTCGCCCGCCAGAAGCACGCCGTCGCACGCCCTCGGGGGCGTGTCTCTGGTCGCCCCCGCCGTACAAGGCAGTTGCCGCCACAACTTACCAATCACTACGACGCGCCGGCGTGGAGTCTCCGCTCACGGATCGCCCTGCCGCCACCTTGTGTCGTCGCCGCGCACCGCCTGGAATCGTCTTCCGGTCGATCGTTGAAAATCCGCGCTGCGAGGTCCGGTAGTGCGGGCGAAACAACGACCCGGGGGCGGTCCGCGGCGTGCCGAAGGCGGTGGCGGCGGGCTGCATCTGCGACTGCTGTTGTGCTGGAGTTGTAGGCCGTACCGTGGTCGTCGTCGTTGAAGTCCACGAGGCAGAGGTGTTTGCCATGACACAGACGCACCGCACAGTCGGGGAATTGGCCAGGGAGTGGAACTGCCCGCCGCGCGAATTGACCGGCTTGCTCTATGACCGATCCGACCTGGGAAGTGAATGCCCGGTGGTTGCCGGCCGGCGGATGATCCCCGTCGGCCTGGTGCCGCGAATTCTGCAGGCGCTGGGCGAGCGTGTCGCCCGGCGCAGAGGCCGCAAGCCTACGCGACGGACGGGGACCGCCAGCTGAAAAGGAACGGGGCTTGGTCTCTGGCAAGACCAGCCCCTGAAGCACAACATTCCGGACAATTCAACTATGAAAATACCCCTTGCGGCGCCTTACTCCAAGCCCACCCACCCCTCGGCCGCTACCTTGGCTACCCTCATGCGCCTGCGCAATCCTTACGTCCACAAAGTACGACATCCGGGCGACCCCCAGGCCCTGGGCCCTCGGGTGCTGGTAGTGCCGGCCATTGCCGGCGAACTGCACGACCTGCCAGCTGCCGAACTCTGGCCGGTCCTGGCGCTATCGGTGCGCTGGGTGATTGGCGCGCCCGTCGGCAGCGACGCGGCGGTCTCGTGCGGTCTGGAGCAGGAGGGCGCATGCGGATGACAACCCACAACGGTAAACCCCGCGAGGTGGCGGCCTACGACTACCACGACGAGGGCGGCGAATTGCTGTTTCAGTCCGTCCGCTTTGAACCCGGCGACGACGGCGCCAGGAAGAAGTTCCGCCAGCGACAACCCGACGGACGCGGCGGCTGGGAGTGGAACCTCAAAGGGGTTCGGTTAGTCCCGTACCGCCTACCTGACCTGTACGCGGCCTCGGTTGATCGGCCCGTGTACGTCGTGGAAGGGGAAAAGGACGTTGAGAGCCTGCACGCCATTGGGATGCTGGCCACAACGAACCCGATGGGGGCGGGCAAGTGGAAGTCGGAGTACAACGACTACTTCGCCGGCCGGCACATCATCGTGTTTCCGGACAACGACGACCCGGGGCGCAAGCACGCCCAGGCCATCGCCAGGTCACTCGCCGGCGTGGCGGCGTCGGTCAAGGTGGTGGAACTGCCCGGCTTGTCCCTCAAGCAAGACATTACCGACTGGCTGCAAGCCGGCGGCACGAAGGAAGCGCTTTTGAAACTGGTGCTGGCCGCAGCCGCCTGGACCGGGGACGGTTCGGACGCTCGGCCGCCCGCCGGATCTGCGGGCAAGCGCGGGGCCAAGAAAGGACCGACCCAGGCTGAACAGCTGCTCGCGCTGGCGCGGGGTCCGGATTACTTCCACACGGCGGACGGGCGCGGGTATGCCGTCCTCCAGGTGGAGGAGCAGCACCAGCAAGCCCACCAGGAGACGCACCCGATCCGTAGCAGCCAGTTCCGCAACTGGCTGGCGCGCCGCCTGTACCTAAAAACCGGGAAGGCCGCCTCCGCCGGCGTGCTGCAGGACGTGCTGGGCGTGCTGGAAGCCCAGGCCCGGTTCGAGGGGGGCGAGCGCGAAGTCTTTTGCCGGGTCGGCCAGGTCGGCAAGCGCGTCTACATCGACCTCGGCGACCCGAACTGGCGGGTGGCCGAGGTGGACGCGGCTGGCTGGCGCGTACTGCCCATCTCGCCGGTTCGGTTCCGCCGTCCGCGGGGCCAGCTGGCACTGCCCATGCCGCAGCCGGGCGGCACCCTGGACGAGTTACGCCCCTTCGTCAACCACAACCGGGACAAGGAGGACTGGAAGCTCGTCGTGGCGTGGCTGGTCCAGGCCCTCTGCCCGTTCGGACCCTACCCGGTGTTGTGCCTGCACGGCGAGCAGGGCAGCGCCAAGAGCACCGCCTCGAAAATCCTCCGGTCGGTGACCGACCCGAGCGTGGCGCCGCTGCGCACCGCGCCGCGCGACGAGCGCGACCTCATCATCACGGCGAGCAACTCCTGGTTGGTCACGCTGGACAACCTGAGTTCTCTCGATGGCTGGCTGTCCGACGCCCTGTGCCGGCTGGCGACGGGGGGCGGCTTCTCGACCCGGCAGCTGTTCAGCGACGACGAGGAGATGATCTTCAACGCCCAGCGGCCCTGCCTGCTCAACGGCATCGAGGAACTTTCGTCCCGGCCCGACCTGCTGGACCGCGCCATTGTTCTGAACCTGCCTTCGCTCGACGAGCGCGAGCGGAAGGTGGAGCGGGAACTGTGGGAGCAGTTCGAGGCGATCCGCCCGCGCGGCTTCGGCGCCCTGCTGTCCGCCCTGTCCGGCGCGCTGCGGCACCGCGGCGGGGTGAACCTCAAGGAGTTGCCGCGGATGGCAGACTTCGCCGTGCTGGCGACCGCCGCCGGGAGGGGACTGAGATGGGAGGACGATGCCTTCATGGCGGCAGTCCGACGCCGACGCGCTCGACCAGGCCGCGGCCATGATGGACCGCTTCAATCGCCTGTTCTTGCGCACGCTGCGGTCGCTGTGCGACCTGCGCCGCCGCGGCGGACCCGTCATCGTCCAGCACGGGGGACAGTTGAACGTGGCGCAGCAGCAGGTGAATTTGAACGCTCAGCCGGCGAGCGCTACACCCCCTTCCAACGAACACTAATACCCGCAGGCATGCCGCACCATCGCTTGTTTCTCCGTGCAGCGGAACCCGGCGGCCTCGAACGCGGCAACAATCTCATCCCGGTGGGCGGGGTCCAGTTGGAGGAATGGCCCGTCGTGTACCGAGGATTCGACGGTGGCGTGCGGGATGGTCTTCGGCACCCACCTCGCCATGTCCCCGGCCGGCCAGGCGGGCCAGAGCCCGTCGCAGTAGCCGCCAAGCTGGCCGGAGTCGAAGGGGGCGTCCTTGCGGGGCGGCCTGTCCACCATGTCCAGCACCTCTTCCCAGGCGTCCCGCGGCAGTGCCTTGTGCAGTTCGCCCCAGGTTTTTGCCGTCGCCAGGGCTTCGTGGATCGCGAACAGTTTCGTGGCCTGCTTGCGCGGCAGGAACACCAGCGAATCGTCCACCACCCCGAACACTAGGTCGCGCCGGTCGTCGTCGCTGAGTTCGGACATCGGTTCCCCTTTCGCTACCGGGCCGCGCGAGTGAAAAACTACCCCCCGCCTTTGGCTGCCGGCACCGGGTAGACCTTCAGCACCTCGTCGCCGAAATGGTTGATGACCTTCACCGCGATCTTGCCCGTCTTCGGCGGGTCGAACGGCTGGCTCGTCGCGCTGTACAGCTTCGACCACTCGCCCTCGTCGATCTCCGCCCGCAGCGCCTTCTTCAGCTTGTCATAGGGGCCTTCGGTGTCCTTGCCGCCGTACAGGAAGTAGGCGTGCCGCACGAAAAAGCTCTGGCCGTCGTAGTCCGTGTCGATGAACCAGCACGCGATGTCGTCGGTGTCGCCGGTGCGCACCGCCCCCGTGCTGGGGTCGAACACGTCCACGCCGCGGATCGTGACCGTCACCTTGCCGCCCTTCGTCGTCGTCAGTTTCAGGTCCGGCTCGCCGAACACGGTGAACAGGTTGCCGGCCCCGGTCTTCTTCAGCAGTTCGTCGCCCATCGCCAGGTCCGGGTTCATCCGCACCGGCAGCACGGCCAGCTTGCCGAGTTTGATCTCCTTCGTGAGTTCCGCGGTCTGCTCGTGGACACTCGCCTCGAACGCGAACGCGCAGCACGAGCAGCAGGTCGCACTTGCTGCCCTTGATCGCCTCCAGCGCCGCCTTCTTGATGTCCGCGTCGCCGAGCGTGCCGAACTCCGGGCCGACGCACACGCGGACGGCCGCCCCGGTGTCGGTTTCGCCCTCGGCGTGAATGTGCTCGCCGGGGAAGTTGTCGAGCCGGGTGAAGGTGATCCGCTGCTTCTTGTCCGTCCCCTTCACGCCGGCTTTGCGGAGGTTGTCGAGGATCATCGGCCCGAAGTTCGCGGTCGGCGCGGGGGCTGCGGTCGCGTCGGGGGCTGGCGCGGCGGGCAAGCTGCGGTGCGGCGACAGGCTCTCGACGGTGAACGGCCCGGTCAGCCGCACGACGTTCTTGTCCTCGTAAGGCTGGTCGTACAGCGTTTCGGTGTCGGCGTGTTTGGCAATCGCCTGGTCGATCTGCTCGCGGGTCATCCCGGGCTGGATGTCGGGGTTGTTGGCGATGCTCTTGAGCGTGACGTGCGGCACGGTGCGGTACACGAACCCCTTGTGCATGTCGCGCTGCGGGGCGGGCGCGTTGGGGTCGGTCGGCGTGCCGGTCAGCTCGGCCTGCTTCTTGCGGCCTTCGGGCGAGTCGGCGAGCAGGTAGTAGGGGAAGCGGGCGGCCATCAGACGGGAGCGGGCCAGCGCCAGCGCGACGCGGGACGTGTCGATGGTGATCCAGCGCCGGCCCCACTGCTCCGCGACGTAGGCCGTCGTGCCGCTCCCGCACGTCGGGTCGAGGACAAGGTCGCCGGGGTCGGTCGCCATCAGGATGCAACGCTCGACAATTTTAGAGGCCGTTTGGACAACATAGGTTTTGTCATCCGTGCCCATTAAGTCGGACCAGATGTTCGTCAATTCAGTGACGGGAAAATCATCGAGGTAACGAATAAAGCGCGGAGTCGCACCTTGTGTGAAGATGCGCTTCGCCGCCGCCAACTTCATCATGTTCGGCAGCGTGGTAGACCACTGACGGTTTGGTGGAAGGCGAAATATCTTACCGTCCAACGTAAACTCGTACAGACAGGATTTTACACCGGCGTGCATTGTGTGAAGTGCCGTCGGCTGAAACAGTCGGTCGCCCTCTTGTAGCTGTTGTCCTCGTTTCAGAGAGCGGAATGTCCCAGACGCATCGCAGACATTACCGTACTGATCGGCTGTGCCTGAATCGAGTTTGTTCAGGAAGACGGATCGAAACTTTCGTTGTTCGCGGTTCTTGTAATACCACACGATGTAATCACACACAGTCGTTAAGCCACCCGAACCAAGCCCGCCTGTTTTTCGCACCGAAACGAGAGATGCGAAGTTGTCGCTGCCAAAAACCTCATCCAACAGCGAGCGCACAAGATGCACGTTCTCGTCACTGATCTGGACGAAGATGCTGCCGCTCTCGGTGAGCAGGTCGCGGGCGGCGGCGAGGCGATCCCTCAGATAGCTCAGGTAGCTGTGGATGCCGAGTTCCCAGGTGTCGCGGAACGCCTTGATCTGCTCGGGCTGGCGGGTCAGGTCCTCGGCCTTGGCGTCCTTCACGTCGCGCTTGCGGGTGCTCACCTGCCAGTTGCTGCCGAACCGGATGCCGTAGGGCGGGTCGAAGTAGACGCACTGCACCTGGCCGCGCAGCCGCTCCTTCTCGGCGAGGCTGGCCATCACGAGCAGGCTGTCGCCGAGGATCAGCCGGTTCGTCCAGTGCTGGTCGTGCTGGTAGAACTCCAGTTTCTTCTGGAAGTCGTCCAGGCCGTTGAAGTCGCTGAACAGGTCGGCGAGCGGTGCGCGCCGCTTCGCCCGCGCCTTCACGTCCTCGACGATGGCCCGCGGGTGGACCTTCTCCTGAACGTGCAGGGCCACGGCCGGCACCTCCAGGGGCTTCGCGTCCTGCTCGTCCTTGCCCTTCCAGACGAGCTGCGGGTCGAGCGAGCGGTCGCGGTGGACGACGAACGACTGCGGGCCGTCGTCGGCGGCGAACGCGGCGGTTTCGCGCGTGGGGATGTTCGGCCGCTTGTCGGCCGGGTGTTTGTGGGCATCGACCGGGACGGAGGCGGGCTTCGCGGTGGGATTCTTCTTGGCCATCGGGGCACCTTCAGGGGGTAGGGGGTGGGGCCGCCGGCGCGCTGAGCGGGGCGTCCAGGAGGGCCAGCACCTCGTCCGCGCGGTAAATGCGGTTGCGTTTCTGGCCGGTGATTTCGCGGAGCATGCCGGCGTCGGCAAGCGTCGTCACGGTCTGGGCCGCCGATTTGAACGAAACGTCCATCACTTCGGCGGCGTGGTTAACCGTGATGTAGGGAGACGCGAACAACTCCTCGACGAGCCGCTGAGGGGCGGCCGTGCGGATCAGGGCGCCGGTTCGTTCGCGGTACGATGCCTGCAAATCTTGCAGGCGCTGAACGCGCGTAATCGCGTCGCGGGCCTGCTCCGTGACGCCGCGGGCGAAGAACCCGATCCATTCGTTCCAGGCCGCCTGCCGGCTGACGTTCAGCAGGTGGTCGTAGTATTCGTCGCGGTGTTGCTCGAAGAACGCCGAGAGGTACAGCAGCGGCAAGGGCAGCACCTGGCGCTCGCACAGCATCAGGGTAATCAGGAGCCGCCCGACGCGGCCGTTGCCGTCGTTGAACGGGTGGATCGTCTCAAACTGGTAGTGCATCAGGGCGAGCTGGACGATGACGGGCAGCGCCCGCTCGTCGCGCAGGAAGCGGACGAAGTCTTGGAGCAATGGTTCCAGGGTCGTGTGGCACGGGGGAACGAAACGGGCCGCATCGAAGTCGTAGGTCCGGCCGATGAGCACGGGGCGGTCACGCACCTCCCCAGGCTTTTTTTCGTCGCCGCGCACCCTGGTGAGGAGGATGCGATGCACCTCGCGCAGCAGGTGGAGGGAGAAGGGATACCCGCTTCGGACGGACTGCAGGCCGTGCTCCAGTGCCAGAACGTAGTTCCGCACCTCATCCGCGTCGGAAGGAAGTGACAGTTCTTCCGGCTGGGCTTCAAACAGGAAGAGCTGGTCCAGGTTGGTGACCGTCCCCTCGATCCGGCTGGACAGAACGGCCTCGCGGCGGATGAAAGGCCGGATAAGCAGGTGCGGGTTGACAAGCCGACGCCCGGCCCCGGCCAACTCGCCAAGCGCCTGGTCGGCCGCCGAGAGCTGCGCCATCAACTCCAGGGTGGGCTGGAGCGCGGGCGGGAGGGGAGCCGGCGCGAAGGTCCAGTGCCCGAGGACAGAACGGACAATCCTCCCTGGCGCCTGCGGCGAGAACTCTTCTGGACGCAAGTCAGCCCCCTATCAAGGGATTGAGCGTGTTTACCTAAACGCCAATAGTCCGGAATCAATTTACCCAAAACCACGCTTTGGGTAAATAGCATCGACTGGCTGCGAAAGTTACCCAGTTTGACGAAAGTCCACTTACGCCGCTGACTCGCGCAGTAGTTTGCGGATTTCCTGTTTGGTCTTGTGCAGGTTCGAGCCGTCGATTTCGAGGAACGCCCAGCGGCCGAACGAGCCGAGGTTGTTCACGCCCGGCACCCACAACGTCTTCACGGTCTGCACCTTCGCGTCCTTCTCCTTCTTCTTCTGCCCGGACACCTCCAGGATGAGGTTGAGCAGGTCTGTTGTCCCGCGGCCGTCGTCGAGCTTCACGATCAGGTCCGGGTAGTAGTTGCCGGCCCGGCCGTCACAGGTGTACGGGATGCGGAAACCGATGCCCTGGTTCTTGGCGTAGGCCCGCACCTCTGTCATCTCTTCGAGCTTCTTGCAGACGATGGTTTCCCAGTCGCTGTCCTGCGGCACCTGGTTGAGGTGGCACTTCGCCGGGTCGGTCGGCCAGCAGTCCTTGATGGTGTCGAAGGACACGCCCGCGGTGGTGCCGAGGAAATCAGCGGGGGGCAGCTCGGCGCGCAGTCGCTCGGCCCCGCCCGACGAGGCGATGATGGCGCGGGCGATCTTCTCGCAGACGGCGCTTTTCTTCTGGCCGAACACCAGCAGGCCGGGGAACGTGTCGTCGCCGTAGTCCACGTTCGGGGAGTCGCCGCCCTCCGGGTCGCCGAGCCAGGCGCGGACGATGCCGAGCAGCTGCGGGAACAGCCAGGCCCGGTCGGGGAAGTGGTGCCGCTGCAGGTGCGTGGCGAGCTGGAAGGCGACCGCCTGCGGGCGCAGCGCCCTGGTTTCTTCCAGCGTCATCTCCGCCTTCTCGCCGACAATCGGCGCGTCCAGGACGTGGGTCGGGATGTCCTGCGTGGTAACCACTTCGCGGTGGGTTTCGTCGAACGTCGCCGTCAGCCGCTCGGCCGGCACGTCGAACCGATAGCCGAGGACGCGCGGGAACGTCACTTCGAGCCAGGGGGCGCCGGTCAGTCGTTCCGGCATGGCGCGCACGGCCTTGCCCGGTTTGGGCGTGGCCGGGGCGCGCTCCTCGGGCAGCCCCGCGACCGGGAAGCCGCTGAACGGCACCCCGAAAATGTCCGCATACTCCGGCGTCAGCATCCCGTCCGCATCGACGGCGTAACTCCGCCGCCGCAGCCCGCGGCCCATCACCTGCTCGCACAAGAGCCGCGTGCCGAAGGCCCGCACGCCGAGGATGTGCGTCACGGTCCTGCAGTCCCACCCCTCGGTGAGCATCGAGACGGACACCACGCAGCGGATGTGCTCGCCGAGTTTGCCGTTCTTGCCGACGGTGTTCAGCACCTCGCGCATCAGGTCTTCCTCGGTCAGCTTGTCCGCGTCGCGGCCGGGGAAGCGCCGCCGGTACTCCGCCTTGAAGTCCTCGATCTGGTGCCGGGCGAGCTTCTTGAAGTCGTCGGACAGGCTCTCGCCGGATTCGAGTTGCCGGCTATCGACGAGGATCGTGTTCGGCTGGTGCCGCCAGCGCTGGCCCTGGGTGTTGTCGAACAGCGGCAGGGCGCCGGGGGCGACCACCGGCGCGCCGTCCGGGTGGAGGTGTTCGGTTTCGTAGCCCGCGATGAAGTCGAACAGCAATTTGCTGACGTTGGTGTTGTTGCAGACGACGATGAACACGGGCGGGGTGCTGCCGTTGGCCCGGCCTTCCTGGTCGGCTTCCCACTCCTTGAACTTCCGGTCGTAGTGCCCGTAGAGGCTCTTGAGCGCGGCTTCCAGCAGCCCCGGCAAGAGGGGCGGCTTGTGGGCGTCCTCCGGCCCGCGGCGCACGTCCTTCAGGCCATCGCGGATTTCGACCCACAGGTTGCGAAACTTCGGGTAGTCGCCGGTCATCGCGTTGTCGGCGATGGGCACGCGGGGGATCTTGACGATGCCGCACTCGATGGCGTCCATCAGCGAGAAGTCGGACACGACCCAGGGGAACAGGTCGCCTTCGCGGTAGCCGGACCCCTTCAGATAGAAGGGCGTGGCGGACAGGTCGAAGACCGCTTTCACGCCGATCTTCTTGTGGACCGCCTCCAGCCCGGTGATCCACAGGCGGGCCTCCTCGGCGCGGGCCTTGGCCTCGGCCGCCTCCTCCCGGGTCATCTTCTCCTTGGCGGCGTTCGGGTTGCCCCGGTAGCAGTGGTGCGCCTCGTCGTTGATGACGATGATCTCGCGGTGCTTGCCCAGGTCGTTGCAGACGCGGTTCACCATCTCGTCGGGCGACTCGGTGAAGGCGCCGGGGTGGTTGGCGGTCAGGACACGCTTCGTCAGGCCACCGGCGTCGCCCTTCTCGCGGAGCCTGAAGGCGTGGAAGTTGGTGACGACGACCCGCGCCGTGCTCAGGTCGTCGCGGTACTCCGCCGGAACGATGTCGAACTCCTTGTAGCAGCTGTTCGGGTCGGACGGGAGCAGGACGCGGAGCCGGTCGCGGATGGTGATGCCCGGGGCGACGATGAGGAAGGCGTCGGTGAAGCGTTTGTCCTGGGACGCGCGGCGCTTGTTGAGCACCTGCCAGGCGATGAGCATGGCCATCACGCCCGTCTTGCCGGTGCCGGTCGCCATCTTGCACGCGACGCGGAGCAGGTCGGTCCCCGCCTCAGCCGCCTTCTCCCGGAGGTGGTCCTCGATCCAGGCGTGGCCGTACCTGGTCTGCTTCGCCACCTCGGTGATGAAGATGAGGGTTTCCACTGCTTCAAGCTGGCAGAAGAACAGCCGGCGGAAGCGGTCCTCCGCGTGCCAGTGTCTGAGCAGGGTGCGGGTGATCTCATTGGCGTCCGGCCAACCGAGGTCGCGCCACTGCCGGACTACCTGCCGGATGCGGTTGACGTGGCCGCATTCCGTTTCCTGCTCCTCCAGGTGGTCGAACAGTCCCGGGCCGGCCTTCTTCTTCGGCGCGGCAATGGGGAGGAAATAACTGCTGCCCCGCCGCCCCGGGTCGGTCTTGTTGAGGACCTGGCCGTTGGCGTCGAGCCGGAAGTGCCGGGTCGGCTCGCGGTAGGGCGAGTTCAGGATCGGGTTGTCGATGGTGGCTGGGGACATCGGCGCGCTCCGTCGGGGTGATGGTTGGATAGTGTAACCAAGCGTGCGACGATTACAACAGGTGAGTAGCGAAACCCCAGCAGTATCGAGGCCATCAACAGCTTTGCAAGGCAGAATCCTGTGTGTTACAAAGGGGCGAGGAATTACTCCGCCGCTTCCGCCGCAAGGACAAGGCAGGATTTGCCATGCCGCGCCGTGAACTCTCTCCCGAAGTCCTCCAGGAAATCCGTGACCTCGCCGCCGGCTGGGGCAAAATCGTCGCCCGCCGCGCCTTCGGCGCCGACGGACCGGGCCTCGACACCGACTTCGACACCCTGGAGCAACTCGCCCGGGCCGCCGCCGCCGGCCTGACCGAAGGCGCCCTGGCCACGCTGCTCGAACAACAGGCCCAGGCCCTCGGGGAGCGACAGCCCTGTCCCGACTGCGGCACCCCGTGCCCCGTGCGGCGCGAACCCCGCACCCTGGCCTTCCCCGGCGGCACCCTCCCGCAGCGCGAGCCGGTCTGCCACTGCCCCGCCTGCCGGCGGGACTTTTTCCCCCCAGCGGCCCCCGCTCCGCCTGGACAGCCACGCCTACAGCCCGGCCGCCCGGCGCCTGATCGCTGAGGCGGCCGCCCGGCTGGGCTCCTTCGCCGACGCCGCCTACGCGCTGTCGTTGGCCGGCCTGGCCATCTCGCCGCAGCACGTGCGTACGCTCGCCCAAGAGGTGGGCGCCGACCTGGCGCGGCAGCGCGACGCCCGGGCCGCCCAACCGCGCCGGCGGCGGCCGGTGTGCGTGGCCCAGACCCCGCAGGTGGTGGCGGTCGAGGTCGATGGCGGCCGCCTGCGCACGCGCGCCACCGGCGCGGGGCCGGGCGTGCGCGGCTTGGAGAACAAGGAGGACAAGATCGCCTGCCTGGTCACGCTGACCGACGCGGCCGCGGACCAGGACCCGCAGCCGGAGCCGCCGCCGTCCTTCCTGCAACCGCGGCGGGTGGAGCGCCTGGTGCGGCAGATGGCCGGGCAAGCCGGGGACGGCCCGCCGGACTCGGCGGCGGCGCCGGAGACGACGGCCGGCGCCGCGGCCGAGCCGGCCGCGGCCGAGCCGTGGGCACCCAAGAAGCGCTTGCGCACCTGCGTGGCCAGCCTGGCGGACAGCCAGACCTTCGGGCCGCTGGTGGCGGCCGAGGCGCAGGCGCGGGACTTCTACCGGGCGGCACGGCGGGCCTTCGTGGCCGACGGGGCGGCCTACAACTGGGCCCTCCAGCAGAAGCACTTCGCCGACTTCGTGCCGATCGTGGACTTCCTGCACGTGCTCTGCTACGTCTACGCGGCGGCGTTCGCGGTGGGCGCGGACGCGGCGGGACGGTGGGGGCAGTACGTGGCCTGGCTGCGGGCCTGCTGGCAGGGGCGGGTCGCGGAGGTGGTGGCGGCACTGCAGCAGTGGCAGGGGCGGGTGGGTCAGCCGCCGCCGGGGGCGGAGTTGCCGGCGACCGACCCCCGGCGGGCGGTGGCCGAGGCCTTGAGTTATCTGTCGCACAACGCCGCGCGGATGGACTACCCGCGCTACCGCCGGGAGGGGTTGCCGATCACGAGCAGTCTGGTGGAGTCGCTGGTGGGGCAGTTCAACGCGCGGGTCAAGAGCCGCCAGAAGTACTGGAACCGCCCGGAGGGTGCCGAGGCCATCCTGCAACTGCGGGCGGCGCTGCTCAGTGAGGACGGCCGCTGGGAGCGCTACTTCGCCGAGCGGCCCGGGTCGCCGTATCGGCGCCACTCCAAAAGTGCCTGACCACCGGCGTCATCCCAGCCTTGGTCTCGCAAAGTTGTTGATGGCCTCAGCAGTATCAGTTGGCAAGGCAGGGGGCGGGCGCCGCCCCCTGCCGTCCACCACTACCCCGCCAGTGCGCCGGCGACCTCGCCGAACGCCAGGACGCGGCGGGTGCGCTCCGCCGGGATGTCCCGGACGGAGTACCACAGCCCCTTGCGGGACCGCCGCAGCCAGCGCCGCGGCACCGAGACTTCCAGCACGACGACCGCCTCGACGCGGCCGCCGTGACGTTTGACGGTGTGCAGGGCAGCCCAGCTGGTCTTGTTGGGCGTGTGCATCCAGACCACTTTGAGCCGGCCCTTGCTTTTGGAGCAGAGCAAGCCGCCTTTCAGGATGCTGGGCAAGTTGCGAACCACCGTCGCATGACGTAACCGCATGGGGACCACCTTTCGCGCTGGGTGGCAGGGGGTGGGCGTTCCCCTGCCGTGGTCCCGTGGTTACACCTGGCCGGCCTTGACCAGCGCCGCCAAGCCGTCCGAGTGACGGCAATGGTGCCACCGGCTGAAGCCCTTGCACTCACACGTCCGGTTGTCGCCGTCGATGTTGACGTGGTAAGCGCTCCCTTCGGCGTCGTCGCCCATCTTCTCGACCTTGAAGCCGCGGCCGAAATCGGCCGGAATCTCGGTCAGGAAGTAGTCGGCCCGGTCCTTGCCGACGGTGATCTGCACCACGCCGGGGTTGCCCCCGAACGGCTGCAGCGCCAGGCGGATTGACCGCGCGGGCTTGGGACGTGGTTTGCGTTGACGGGCGGCCGCGGTTGCGGTAGCGTTCATCTGCGTTCCTTTCGATGGAAGGAAAGCCGCGGGCCGGGGGTGTTGACGCACCCGCCGGCCCAACTTTGTTTCGGACCCGTTTGCCTCTTCTCTGGTTGGCGCGGCGGGAGCCAGTCCCCCGCGCCCGTGTCCCGCCCTCCCTCCCGGTTGCCCGGTTCCGAGCGGCCGCTTGTCAAAGAGCACATGCCGTCATAGACGGCAATTTCATTGTAGCCCTTAAGGGCTACAAAACAAGCCCAGCTGGGTTATTTTTCTATTTGAAATACAATGGCCGGACATTGTCTTTGTGGTACAGTTGGGCTACAATAACATTGGCCGGCGCATGTGGAGGATAAGACGATGACAACGGGAATGTTCGCGGAGAAGTTGAAGCGGCTGCGGGAATCGGCCGGGCTGTCACAACAGCAGCTGGCCGACCGGGCAGGCATGAACCGTTTCGGCGTGGCGAAGCTCGAACAGGGGGTGCGCGAACCCAGTTGGGCCACGGTGCAAGTGCTGGCGAAGGCACTCGGCGTTGACTGCCTGGCGTTCGCCGACGCCCCTGGGGAGAGCGTTGTTGCGGTTCCCGAGCCAAAGCGGGGCCGACCGCGCAAGGACCAATCGCCAGCGAAAGCGCCCGCCGCGAAGAAGCCTCGAAGCCGGGGCAAAGCGAAGTGACCAAAGCACGGCAACCGGCGGGGTGCCGCGGCGCCGCCGGCCGTCATCATGATTTCCGTGGCAGGTGTGGAGGGTATCTCCCATGAAAGCCTGGACCTATCAGGACGACAAGCAGGTGAAGAAGCACGGCGCGGAGAAGGCCAGCTGGTACGTCGGCTGGCTCGACCCCGAGGGCAAGCGCCGCTGCAAGAGCTGCGGGCCCGGCCCCAAGGGCAAGCGCGACGCCGAAAAGGAGGCCGACAAGATCCACAGCCAGCTGGTCACCAACACGTACCGCGAGCAGGGCAAGAAGACCTGGGAGGAGTTCCGCAAGGAGTACGAAGAAAAAGTGCTGGCCGGCCTGGCGCCCCGCACGCGCGGGAGCGTGAAGTCCTCGCTCGACGCCTTCGAGAGACACGTCAACCCGGGACGGGTGTTCTACGTCACCACGGCGACGGTCGATGAGTTCATCAGCAAGCGGCGGAAGGACCCGGGGCTGAAGAAGGGCGACGCCATCAGCCCGCACAGCGTCAACCACGACCTGCGCCACCTCAAGGCGGTCCTGGCCGTGGCGGTCGAGTGGGGCTACCTGGCGCACATGCCGAAGTGCCGGATGGAGAAGGCCCCCAAGAAGCTGCCCACCTACGTCACCGGCGAGCACTTCGCCGCGATCTACGCCGCCGCAGACGCCGCCCGGTTTCCCGCCGGCCTGACGTGCTCCGCAGGCGACTGGTGGCGGGCGCTTGTGACGTTCGGTTACATGACCGGCTGGCGCATAAGCGACATGATGGGGCTGCGACGTGACGACGTGGACCTGCAGGCGGGCACGGCCATCACTCGCGCCGAGGCCAACAAAGGCAAGCGCGACGAGTTGGTGAAACTGCATCCCGTCGTGGTCGAGCACCTGAAGCGGTTGGCCGGGTTCACCCCGACCGTGTTCACCTGGCCGCACGACCAGCGGACGCTGCACACCATCTTCGCCGAGGTGCAGGAGGCGGCGAAGATCAAGTTGCCCTGCGCCGGCCGCCACGAGCACACGCGGTTCTGCCACGTCTACGGGTTCCACGACCTCCGGCGGGCCTTCGCCACCATGAACGCGGACAAGTTGACGCCGGATGCGCTGCAGGCGCTCATGCGGCACAAGTCCTACCAGACGACGCAGGTGTACATCAACCTGGCCCGCCAGATGGACGAGGCCGTGGCGAGCCTGCACGTTCCAGAGGTGTTGCGGAAGGCGGGCGGGTGAATGGGCTATTGAGGGACTATTGAGGGACGGCCAGAACTGGCCGTCAGTCGATTTGCCGTAAGTCCTTACGTTGCTTAGTGCCCCCTGTAGGACTCGAACCTACAACCCGCTGATTAAGAGTCAGCTGCTCTGCCAATTGAGCTAAGAGGGCAAGTATTTGATCCTATTCGGTTTGCATCACTTCACCTCGTCTGGCCTACTCACCTTTACCCCTGTTACTCCAGGAAAAGTGGCCAACCGTTCACAGCGGTTGGCCGCGAACACAAGAACACAGATTAGGAGTCTATAACCACACCAAGGTTCATTCTACCCCATCCACCTTCCCTGGCAAGTCTACCAAACCGAGCAAGCTCAATCCCGAATTCCCCCCTGTTCCCCCACGCCGGGTGGTGTCTCCGTTGCGCTGCCAAGTCCGTAAGTCCTTGTATGTAGTTCAAGGGGTGCCGAACAGGCCGATTTTCGGCACCGAGCGTCAACCATCAGCTACAGTTGAAGTTACGCTACGCTGGCAATAATCCTGACACACCACCGTTAGAGTCGTCATGCCGCGTTGCGGCACCCAGAGATCATGAAAATGGGGGGGAGTGGGCCTATGCTAACGAACCGCCACCGGCCCTGGGGGAGGTCGTCTTTGAATCGCTTGGTGCCTTGAGCTCGCGTTAGCGTCGGACCCGCACCAAGGACTGCCAGTGGCTCGCCCACCTGCTGGCGGGTGGCCTGCTCAAGGCCCGCTTCGTGCCGCCGCCGGTTCGGGAGTTGCGTGACCGGACGCGGCAGCGGGCGAAAGGGACGTATCTGCAGGCACAGTACCGGCGGCGGGCGCGGCGGCGCGGCGCCAGAAGGCGCTGGTGGCGGTGGGGCACACGTTGTTGGTGATCATTTATCACCGGCTCAAGCGCGGCACGACCTATGAGGAAGTGGGCGCGGACTTCCTCGACCGGCTGGAGCCGGAGCGCCTGAGCCGCCAACTGGTCAACCGCCGGGAGAAGTTGGGACATCGGGTCACCCTCGAACCGGCCCCTGCCGCCTGAGGGGGGATTTTCAGGGCAGCATGGCAGGGTCTTGAAACCATTTCTAAGCGACGTGTTCTCGTTGGTACTGTAGTCGTCATTGATGGCGGTCGGGGTGGTCAGGGTCTGGATGGCAAACACGTCAGAGACTCAAAGGCGGTGCCAGATCCATGTCTGCACGGCGATCACCGCGCACTGCGCCTTGTGGAAAAAGTCGAATCGCGCGGGATGCCGGGCTGGCTTCCAGATGCCGCCGTACCAGTCGCCCTACCGGCGTGAACCATCGGACAACCCTTCACGGCCCTGAACTGGCAACGTCATTTCCAGCGGCGCCACCTGCGGCCCCGGCGGCGCCGGACACGACACGACGACACGGGCCTGCGTGGCTGCCGCCGGCACCTCCACCCCCGCACCGGGGGCCGAATACTTGCCGCCTCAGCAGCGGTGGCTGAGCGTCACCGTCACCGGCGGACTCAGCGGCACCTCGCCCTGGTAAAACGTGATCGTCGCCACGGGATCGTCGGCGCCCAGGAAATCGAGTTGCCGCACGCCGCCGCTCGCCAGCCGGGCCACCAGACGCACCTCCAGATCGCCAGTCCGGCCAGCGACCCACTGTGGCCGACTGACCAGCACCGGCGCCACCGTATCCGCCTCGGTCAGCGGCGCCGGCCGCAGCAGGAACCCCACCAGTATGAACAGCGCCAGCAGCCCCGCCGGCACCAGATAGCCCGCCCAGTTCTTCATGTGTTCGGCCCAACCGGTTCCGTTGACGAAGCCCATCGACCCGCTTATTGTAGCCTCCGCCGTGGATGCGACACAAGTTCCCGAACGCTGCAAAGGGGAAAGCGATGGGCGAACTGGGCGAATCGCTGGTGCAACTCGTGGTGGTGCTGGGTACGCTGCTCCGCGAGTTGTTCGTCCTGGCGGCGCGAAACGCCCTGGTGCTGGCCTGGCTGGCGTGGTGGCTCGGCGCCGCCAACTGGAAGAAGATCTGGCCGGTGCTCGGCATCGGCGCCTGGACGGTGCTGCTGCTGCTCTGGGGCATGACCGCCCTGGTCTGGTCGCGCATCGACCCGAAGCCGTGTGACTGTCTGACCTACGTCGTCGTGCCGAATTTCTGGTGGCAACTGGGGGCGGTCGGCCTGCTGATCGCCTCGGCGTTCGTGTGCGGCTGGCTCCAGGAACTGTTCCGCTGGACGCCGCCGGAAATCCAGCTGGAGCCGCCGGCCGCTGACCATGCGCATGAGATCGGCCACGGTCACGGCCCGCTGTCGGTGCAGGGCCCCGACCCCGGCCACGAACCGCCCAGTCCCGATGATCCACACCCGCACGGCACCGCGCACCACCATCCCCATTGAGCCTTCGGACAGTACAGAGCCCTGTTCACGGTTCGCGCGGCCCGCGCGAACCGTGAACAGGGCTCTGTACTGTCCGAAGGCCAGAAGTCCAGTCAATTCTCACTGAAATCGAATTTCTGGAGCGATTCCTTGGCCAGCGGATTGCGCATGAATTTCTTGTGGCAGTCGGAGCACAGATCAAAGCTGAAGTGCTTGTAGGGTTCGACCAGTTCGGGGCCATCGTCGCCGTCCTCGAGGTCGCGCAGCATCTGACCGATGGCCTCAATGGCGTCCTCGTCGAGGTCCGCCTCGGTGAGCTGATGCGGATCGTGGGCGGCGTACGCCTCAATTTTGACGACGTACCGCTGATCCTCCTTGGGTCGAAGCGCCTTGCCGCAGTGGTCGCACGTCACGTGGATCATGGGACGAGTCACCTTTCATTTCCGACCGAGACGGGGCGAGGGCGGACGCTGCTCGGCTGCGTCATGCCTTCCTGAAACCGGGCGAGTCGCCGGCTTGCGAGCAGGAAAGGCCCTCTATTCTAGAGGTCGCAGTTTTTCGCTCGGCTGTCAAGCTGAATTCAAAAAAACACCCTTGCTTTTCGCGGTTTCTTCAGGCGACCCGGAGCCCTCAATTTACCGCGTCGCGGTGAACCGTGTCCGGCGAAAACGCCGGCAGGCACACGGCGAGATACTCCGCGCCTTCCGGCTCAGGCGTGCTGTACTGCACCCATTCGCCGCGGTGCGCCACCACCGCCTGGCCGGCGCGCACGTCGAGCACGCCGCCGCGGTGCGTCACGCGCAGCAGCCCGCGCAGCACGACGGTGAACTCGTCAAAGTCGGGCGTCTGGCCCGGTTCGATCCAGCCACCGGGGCTGCGCATGTGCGCGACGCTGACGGCCTCGGTGCGCGAGTTGACGCGGCCGACGTACTCGTCGATGAGCTTGGGTTTGTTGCCGGCGGCCTCGATGCGCGTCGGTTTGGCGATCAGGGTTGGCATGGCGTGGCCTCACGAAACGTAGTTGGGGCGACCGCAGGGTTACGATATGGCTGCGGCAGCCGCTTGACGAACCGCCGCGGCGCTGGGATAACTACACTTCACAGGGATTTCAGGAAAAACCCACAGGCGTAGGGAGGCCCCCAATGAAGACGCTGTTCGGAGTTGTGGCGGTGGCGAAGGTGGTCTGGGCGAGCCTGACGTTCGCCGGGGTGGCCGCGGTCGGCCTGGTCGTGGTCACCGGCGACGCCAACAAGGGGGGCAAAAAGGTGGACACGCGCGTGTTCGAGCTGCGCACCTATTACGCCAACCCCGGTAAGATGGAGGCCCTGCACGCCCGCTTCCGCAACCACACCAACGCCCTGTTCAAGAAGCACGGCATGACCATCATCGGCTTCTGGAGCCCGCGCGACCCCAAGGAGGCCGAGCGCAAACTGGTCTACATCCTCGCCTACCCCAGCAAGGACGCTGCCGACAAGAGCTGGAAAGCGTTCCGCGACGACCCGGCCTGGAAGAAGGCCAAGGACGACTCGGAGGTCAACGGTGTGCTCGTGGAGAAAGTGGACTCGCTGTACCTGAACCCGACCGATTACTCGCCGATCAAGTAACGGCGCAACGCTACTGGTCCGCCGCTGGCGGCTTAGCGCTCTGCGACCCTTCTCACGTGAGATGGGTTACGGTGCGCTGAGCCGCCAGCGCCGGAACAGAAAACACCCTGCCCCAACCCCGCCGAGGAACCCACCATGACGAAGAAGGCCGCCCGACTGCTGCCGCTGGGCGTGCTCGCCGCCTGGCTCCTGCTCGCCCCGTCGGCGTCGCACGCCGACAACTGGCCGCGCTTCCGCGGCCCCAACGGCACTGGCGTCGCCAACGACCGCGACGTGCCGGTGCAGTTCGACGACAAGACCAACATGCTCTGGAAGGTATCGCTGCCGGGCACCGGCCACTCGTCTCCGGTCGTCTGGGGCGACCGCCTGTTCCTGCAAACAGCGCTGGGCAACGCCAAGGCGCGGCAACTGCTGTGCCTGGACGCGGTCACCGGCAAGCGGCTCTGGGCCAGGGATCTGCCGGGCGTCGCCACCCGGACCAAGATCCACAAGCTCAGCTCCTACGCCTCCTCGACGCCGGCGGTGGACGGGCAGTGCGTCTACCTGGCGTTCTGGGACGGCATCGACATCCACCTGCGGGCCTTCGACCTAAACGGCAACCAGCTCTGGACGCGCAACCTGGGCTACTTCAAGAGCCAGCACGGCCCGGGAGCCTCGCCGGTCGTCTATCTGGGCAAGGTGTATTTCGCCAACGACCAGGACGACAGCTCGACGCTGTACTGCCTGGACTGCAAGTCGGGCAAGACGGTCTGGCAGAAGGATCGGCCTGCTTACCGCGCCTGTTACTCGGCGCCGTTCCTGCTGGAGAAGCCGGGCCGCCCGGCGGAACTGGTCGTGGTCAGTACCCTGGCGGTGACCGGCTATGAGCCGCACCAGGGTACGGAATTGTGGAACTGGGTCTGGAAGCACAAGTCCAAGATGCCGCTGCGCACGACGGCGTCGCCGGCTTACGCCAACGGCATGCTGCTCTGCTGCAGCGGCGATGGCGGCGGCGACCGCTACATGATCGGGGTCAAGCTCGGCGACAACGGCGCCAGCACGGAGCCGAAGCTGGCCTGGGGCAACGACAAAAAGGAATGCCCCTACGTGCCGACGCCGCTGGTGCGCGGTGACCACTTTTACTTCGTCAACGACAAGGGCTTCGCCGGCTGCTACGAGTTGAAGACCGGCAAGAAAGTCTGGATGCAGCGGCTGCCGAACGTGCGTGACGTGTTCGCCTCACCGGTGCTGATCGACGGCAAAATCTACGCGATCAGCGACGCCGGCGACGTGTTCGTGATCGCCGCCGAGCCGACGTACCGGCTGCTGGCGACGAACTCCATGAACGAGACGGTGCGGGCGACGCCGGCCGTGGCGAACAACCGGCTGTACATCCGCGGCCAGAATCACCTGTTCTGCATTGCGAAAAAATGAGCGACACTATTCCCATCCTGGAAGCAGTCCCCGCCCTGGTGGGCATCTACCTCGTCGCGGACAAGGGCGAACGGCTGCGGGGCGTCGCGGAAATTGAGGCGGTCGCCGGTCAGGGCCTGGCCGGCGACCGCTATTTCTTGAAGCGCGGCGCGTTCTCCGCGAAGGAAGGCGCCGACCGCGAGCTGACGTTGATCGAGAGCGAGGCGCTGGAGGCGCTGGAGCGCGAGTATCAGATCACGCTGTCGCCGGAGGAGTCGCGGCGCAACCTGCTGACGCGCGGCGTGCGGCTGAACGATCTGGTCGGCAAGGAATTTTGCATCGGCGGCGTGCGGCTGCGCGGCCTGCGGCTGTGCGAGCCGTGCGGCCGGCTGGAGCGGCTGACCGGCAAGACGCTCATCAAGGGGCTGAGCCGGCGCGGCGGCCTGCGAGCGCAGATTCTGCACGGTGGAGTGCTGCGCGTCGGCGACCCGTTCACGCAGACCGAGAAGGGCGGGGAGCGCTAAGCCGCAAGCGGCAGAAAGCGGGGTTGGATCACTCCACCTTTGCTTTCTGCCGCTTGCGGTTTCTACCAAATCGCCATAAATGTTCGTGGGTGGTCGGAGCCCGAGCGCCAGCGAAGGACACGCTGGCCCCTCGCTGGCGCTCGGGCTCCGACCATGGCGCTCGGGCTCCGACGAAGCAATCTCACGCCGCCCGCGCCGCCGGCGGCGCCACCGCTACCGCTTGTCCCCGGCAGGTCCGTCGCCAGAGCACCACGACCGCGATTAGCCAGAACACCAGCGTCGCGTACATCACCACGCCGAGGTCGCGCATCGGCTGCCAGCCGGGCACGTGCGGCAGCACGCCGACGACCACGTTGGCCAGGAAAAGCGCGTACCAGCCGCGGCCCAGCGGCCGGCCCACCGGCTGCCGCGCCAGCAAACCCATCACCAGCGGCAGCAGTAGCGCGAAGTAGTGCAGGTGCGCGATCGGGCTGAGCAGCAGCATGTTCATCAGCAGCGCCCCGACGAACAGGACCGTGCCGGGGCCGTCCTCCACCGATGTCGCCGCCTGGTCGCGGCGCCAGCCGGCCGCCAGCAGCGTCAGCAGCGTCAGCAGGCCGCCCAGCGCCAGCGCGGCGACGCGCAGCCCAGGGTCGGCGTGGCGCGGCCGCGTCAACGGGTCACGGTGCTGCGTGTTGTGCAGGACCGCCACGAACGATTGGCTCGCGGTCGCGGTCATGTCCGTCAGCTCCTGGGCACGGGCCTGGTCGCCGTGGTGCGTCAGGCCGGGCAGCAGCACCACCTCGGCCAACTCCTGGTAGTACGCAACGGTGCGTCCCGGGCCGAACACCGCCGCGGGCACCACGGCCAGGCCGACGGTCAGCCCCAGCGCACAGCCCGCCAGCATGCGCCAGTCGCGCCGCCACAGCGGATAGAGCAGCAGGAAGACGGGGATGATCTTGACGCACACTGCCGCCGCCAGCCACAGGCCCGCCGTCAGCCGCCGGCCGTGCAGCAGCGCCGCCAACATGCCGCTGAACAGGAACAGCAGCAGTAAATTGAGCTGGCCGCGCATGAGCGTGTGCGCGACCGGCGGCAGGCACGCCAGGACCGGCAGCGCGCGCAGCATCCACCAGCGCCGCCCGCCCACGGGGGTCGTCGATTCGAGGGCGGACGCCAGGCAGTGGACGGCGATGACCAGAAAGACGAGGTTGAGGACGTACCACAGGGCCGCGGACAGGGCGAAGGGTGGCATGCCGCTGGGGTCGGCGCCGGGGGGCGGACTGGCCAGCGGCGTCAGCACGATCGCCAGCAGCGGCGGGTAATGGTAGTGCCAGCTGTTGTTGTCGGTCACATGATAAAGGTCCGCCCCGGTGCGCACCGCCCACGCCGCCCGCAGATACACGTCCAGGTCGGTCATGCGCCGCGTCAGCAGGGCGGAGCGGATTTCCACCAGGACGCCGAACAGCACCGCGGCCACGGCCAGCGCGATCAGGCCGACTTTTTCCCAGCGATTCAGCCCGGCGCACGGGTTGAGGACGGCGGACACGGCGGACCTCCTTTTTCCGGCAGCCCAGGGTACGCAATGCGGGCTATTCTCACAAGATCGGTCGGCCGGCGGCGGCGGATTGAGATTGTTTTCGGGTTTGTCCTCGGCGGGCGCACGGCGACTCTATAATGCACCCCAGGCGCCGGCCACGACGGCCGCGCCGCCACGCAAGGGGGAGCCATGACGGACGAGCACCGGCCCGCGCTAACCTACCGCGACGCGGGCCTCGACCTGGAGTTGTACCAGCAGAGTTTGACCGCAATGGGGCCGTTCCTGCGGCGGACGCACACGCCGCGCGTCCTGCCGCCACCGTTCCCCTCCGCGCCGGGCGGCGGCAAAAAAGCGGGCGGCGGCTTCGCCAGCCTGTTCAGCCTCGATTACAACGAACGCCTGTTCGCCAAGAACTACCGCCACCCCGTCCTCATCAGCTGCACCGATGGCGTCGGCACCAAGCTAAAGGTCGCCGCGCTGATGAACAAGCACGACACTGTGGGCATCGACCTGGTGGCCATGTCGGTCAACGATGCGCTGTGTACGGGTGGCGAACCGCTGCTGTTCCTGGACTACCTGGCGATGCCGAAGGACGACCCGGCGTTGACGCGCGACCTCATCAAGGGCATCAGCGACGGCTGCCTGGAGGCGGACTGTGCGCTGGTCGGTGGCGAGACGGCGATCCTGCCGGACGTGTACCAGCCCGGCGACTACGATCTGGCCGGCTTCTGTGTCGGCGTGGTGGAGCGCGACCGCATTGTCAACGGCCGGGCGGTGCGGCCCGGCGACGCGGTGCTCGGCCTGGCGAGCAGCGGCTTTCACTCGAACGGCTACAGCCTGGTGCGCAAGGTGGTCTTCGAGCACGCGGGGCTGAAGGTGACGGACTTCGTGCCGGAGCTGGGCCGCACTGTCGGTGAGGCGCTGCTGGAGCCGACGCGGATTTACGTGCGGCCGGTCAAGGAAATCCTGGAGCACTACCCGGTCAAAAAGCGCGTGGTGCGCGGCCTGGCGCACATCACCGGCGAGGGGCTGCCAGGCAATGTGCCGCGGGTGCTGCCGCCGGGGCGGCGCGTGGTGCTGTGGCGCGGCAGCTGGCCGGTGCCGCCGGTGTTCCCGTGGCTGCAGCGGCTTGGTAACATCGCGCAGGGCGAGATGGAGAAGGTCTTCAACCTGGGCATCGGCTTCGTGATGATCGTCAGCCGCTACTACGCGGACAGTATTCGCAACCGATTGGAGGAACTGCGTGTGCCGACGTACCAGATCGGCGAGGTGCGCGAGGGCGAGCCGGGCGTGGAGTTTGAGTGACCGACGAGGAAACGGCTTGTGGTTCTTGAAAGAGGGGGTAATATCTTACGGAATTGCATTGGAAACTTGCCCCGCATGTTTTCCGAACGCGCTAAGCCGCAAGCGGCAGATTGACGGGTTCGAGCGCAAGGGGAATCAATCCCCGACGGAGGACGCACATGGCCGTACCGACCGCCCCCCCTGCCCGCACGGGCCGCCGCGTGCGCCGCGTCGTGCTGGTGTTCGCCACCGGTGCGGCCGTCGGCGCCGTGATCGCCGGCCTGGCGCTGCCCCGGGTCGCCGCCATGGGGGACGTGGAAGCCCTGGGGACCATTCTGTACTGGGCGGTGGCGTGGACGCTCGGCGTGCTGCTGCTGCGGCCGCTCGTCCGTGTGCGGCCGGGCTGGCTGCGCTGGCTGCTGACGCTGACCATCGTCCTGCCGGCGTTCTGGCTGACGGCGGACCTGTTCCACGCGCTGCTGCTGCGGCGCTGCTACGCCAACTGGGAGGCGGGCATCGAGCGCGACCCGGCGACGGGGGTGCGCGTCGGCTGTGAGGAACGTCAGTACGGCAACGGCGCCACCGCTCTGCTGCTCGTCCACGGCTTCGCCGACTCGCCCGCCATCTGGACGCGCATGGCCCCGGTGCTGGCGGACCAGAAGGGTTACACCTGCTACACCCTGCGGCTGCCGTACTTCGCCGAGCCCTTCGACCGCTATGCCGCGAGCAGTGCCGCCGGCTGGCGGGCGCACCTGGCCGCAGAACTGGAGCGGCTGCACCGGAAACATCCGCGGGTCGTGGTCGTCGCCCATTCGCTGGGAGGTGCGGTGGCGCTGGATTACCTGACCGACCACCCCGAAGCGGCGGACGGCCTGGTGCTGCTGGCGCCGCTGATCGCGGTGTCGAATCGGCGCAGCCCACTGCTGGCCGCGGAGACGTGGTTCCACCTCCTGGATCACACGCTGGTCTTCAGCGACCGCGTGGCCATGCTGCTGCCGCCGGACGTGCATGACCCGCAGGCGGCGGCCGAGATGAAGGAAGACCGCTTCATCCCGCGGACGATCTACCGTGAGATGTTCGGGCTGATCGACCGCAACCGGGCGCGGCCGCAGCAATTTTCGCTGCCGCTGCTGCTGGTGCTGTCACGCACGGACCAGGTGGTCGATAGCCCGACGGCGGAGCGGTTCTTCCACGACTGCGGCACGCCCGCGGCGGCGAAACTTTTGCTGTGGAAGGATCAGGCGGGCCACGTGCTGCCGATCGACACCGGCTGGCGGGAGCTGGTCGAGGACATCGACCGTTTCGTGCGCTGGGTCCCCGAACGGCACGAGATCATCCCGCGCATGAACGACTGAGGGACGCCATGTACCGCCCTGTTCCGCTCCCGGTCGATGACGCCGGCCGTTTTTGCAGCGCCGCCGGGCTGCCGCCGGTCAGCCCCGAAACGCTGGCCCGGCAGCGGCCCGACGGTCTGTTGCTGCTGGCCGGCGCGACCGACCGCCCCGGCGGTCGCGCAGCGCTGTGGTGGCACGACACGCCGCCGCTAGAGGGCCAGCGTCTGGGACTGATCGGCCACTACTTCGCCGCCGACGCCGCCGCGGCTGCGGCGCTGCTGCAGGCGGCGTGCGCACAGTTGGCCGCCCAGGGCTGTACGCTGGCGGTCGGGCCGATGGACGGCAACACCTGGCAGCGCTATCGGCTGGTGACGGCCCGCGGCAGTGAGCCGCCGTTTTTCCTGGAGCCGGACAACCCCGACGACTGGCCCGCTCACTTCACCGACCACGGCTTCACCGAACTGGCCCACTACCACTCGTCGCTCAACACGGACCTGGACCGCGCGGATCCGCGCATGGCGGAGGTCACTCGCCGCGTCGCGGCAGCAGGGATCACCCTGCGACCGCTGCGGCTCGACCGCTTCGAGGAGGAACTGCACCACATCCACGCTCTGTCACTGCTGGCCTTCCGCAACAACTTCCTGTACACGCCGATCAGCCTGGAGGATTTTCTCGCCCAGTACAGCCCGGTGCGCCGCCACGTCCGGCCGGAGCTGGCGCTGCTGGCCGAGCAGGACGGCCGGCTCATCGGCTACCTGTTCGCACTGCCCGACCTGCTCAAGTCCCAGCGCTGCCAGGCGCTCGACACCGTGATCCTGAAGACAGTGGCCGTCCAGCCCGAACACGGCGGCCTCGGCCTCGGCGGTCTGCTGGTGGCGCGCGTCCAGGAGGTGGCCCGCCGGCTCGGCTTCCGCCGCGCCATCCACGCGTTGATGCACGAGACGAACCGCTCCGGCCGCATCAGCAGCCACACCGCGACGATCTTCCGCCGCTATGCCCTGTTCGCCCGGCCGCTGGGCCAGGACCGGCCATGAACCTCGCTCATCTGTTGCGCGACCAGGCGACCGCCCGGCCGCACGCCCCCGCCATTCTGGACGTCCACGGCGGCCGGCCGCGGCGCACCACCTTCGCCGAGCTGGACCGCGCTGCCGCCCGCGCCGCCGGCCTGCTGTGGCGGCACGGCCTGCGTCCCGGCGACGCGGTGCTCGTCTTCCACAAAATGTCCGCCGAACTGTACGTCGCCCTGAGCGCGCTGTTCCGCCTACGGCTGGTGGCCATGTTCCTCGACCCGTCCGCCGGCCGTGCGCACATCGAACGCTGCTGCGCATTGCAGCGGCCGCGGGCGCTGATCGCCGGCACGAAGGCGCACCTGCTGCGGCTGTGGTCGCCGGCGCTGCGCGACATCCCGACGCACTTCGTCATCGGCTGGCCGGTGCCGGGGGCCGTCCGCTGGGACGCCTGCGCCTGGACGCCGCCGCGCGACGCGATTGAGGACTGCGCCGCCGACACGCCCGCCCTGCTGACCTTCACCAGCGGCAGCACCGGTCAGCCCAGGGCGGCGGTGCGGACACACGGTTTCCTGCGCGCCCAGCACGCGGTGCTGGCGGACAGCCTGCACCTGACGCCCGGCGACGTGGATGTAGCGACGCTGCCGATTGTGCTGCTGGCCAACCTCGCGTCCGGCGTGACCAGCCTGGTCCCGGCCGGCGACCTGCGGGCGCCCGGCGAGATCGACCCCGGCCCGGTGCTGGCGCAGATTCGGGCACACGCGGCATCCAGTGCCGTGGCGTCACCGGCGTTCTTCGAGCGCCTGGCCCGCCACGCTGCCGAGCATGGCGTCACGCTGCCGACGCTGCGGAAGCTGTTCACCGGCGGGGCGCCGGTGTTTTCGCGGCTGCTGGAGCAGGCGCAGCGGCTGGCGCCGCACGCCGAGGTGGTGGCGGTCTACGGTTCGACGGAAGCGGAGCCGATCGCGCACATCGCTCGGCACGAGCTGCAACCCGAGGACCACCTGGCGATGCTGGCTGGCCGCGGCCTGCTGGCGGGCGTGCCCGTGGCGTCGATCCGGCTGCGCATCCTGCGCGACCACTGGGGCAAGCCGGTCGGGCCGTGGACGGCTGCCGCGTTCGCCGCCGCCTGTCAGCCCGCGGGTCGGCCGGGCGAAATTATGGTCAGCGGTGCGCACGTGCTGCCGGGCTACCTGCACGGCCAGGGCGACGAGGAGACGAAGTTCCGCGTGGACGGCGTCGTGTGGCACCGCACTGGCGACGCGGGCTACCTGGACGACGCGGGCCGGTTGTGGTTGCTGGGCCGGTGTGCGGCGCGCATCCACGACGACCGCGGCGAGCTGTACCCATTCGCGGCGGAGACGGCGGTGTATCAGCACCCAGAAGTGCGGCGGGCGGCGCTGGTGGCACACCGCGGCCGCCGGGTGCTGGTAGTGGAGTGCTACCCGAGCGCTCGGCCGGTGGCGGCCGGCGTGTTGCAACAGGAGTTGGCGTGGGCGATGTTGGATGAAGTGCGGCTGTGCGCGCGCGTGCCGGTGGATAAGCGGCACAACGCCAAGGTCGATTACCCGGCCCTGCGGCAGTTGCTGGAAAATACTTCGTAGCCGACACGACGGTTGGCCGCCGCATCCCTCCCCAACCGGTCGAGAAGGTCACCAGTGCGTGCGACCCAGGGCGACGGGATGGAGCCGACAAAACCCGGTGCGAATGATTGACAGGTTGCGCCGGAGCGTGGATACTCAATTATTCTCTCTGGGAAGATGCTGGGGTCCACCCTGCCAGCGCGGTGCGCAGTGGCGTGGACCACAACCGGCAGGCCAGCGCTGCCAGGGGGCCAAATCTCGACGTCTGAAAAAGTTGGCACCCTTGGCCCCCTTGGCCCCCTTGCTGTGGCAACCGCCGCCGCTGGTGGTCGCGCCGTGCCACTCCCACGCGGCCAGGGCGCCCAATCTCGACGTATGAAAAAGTTGGCACCCTTGGCACCCTTGGCACCCTTGCTCTGTCAGCGCAGGCCCCTGGTGGTCAGCCCGTGCCCGCCGTCCCACCCCGGCGCGCTCCGCGTGCGAACCGCGCGTAATGTTACAGCGAGCGGGGTCGCGTCAGCGGTTTCCTGCCCGGTGCGTCGGCCGCACAGCGCGACACCTTGAGGATGACCTTATGCGTGCGATGACCCTCCTCCTTGGCTCAGCGTTGGCTCTGGTGCCGGCGTCATCGGCCCGCGGACAACAGCCGTCTGGCAAGGCCAGGGATTTCTTTGAAAGCCACATCCGGCCCGTGCTGGTGACGCACTGCTACGGCTGTCATTCGAAAGAGGCGGCGAAACCGAAAGGAAACTTTCGCCTCGATCAACTCTCCCTGGATTTCGCCGACCGCGACAGCCGGGACGCCTGGCTGGCGGTGGCGAAGCGCATCCAGGCGGGCGAGATGCCCCCGAAAGCGAAGCCGCGCCCGCCCCAGAAGGCGCTCCGGGCCGTGCTCGACTGGATCGACGCCGGTGTCAAGACGGCGGACGCGCGCCGTGCCGCCGAGGGCCGGGTCGTTCTGCGGCGGCTCAACCGGGTCGAGTACGAGAACACCGTGCGCGACCTGCTGGGGGTGCCCGTTGAGCTGAAAGACTTGCTGCCGCTGGACGGCTCGGCAAACGGCTTTGACAACGTCGCCGACGCACTGCACGTCTCCTCGTTCTTGATGGAGAAGTATCTGGAAGGAGCTGAACGCGCCCTGAACCTGGCCATCGCCAACGGGCCGCAGCCGCCGGTGGTCAAGAAGCGCTACAGCCTGAAGGACACGCACCACATCAAGACGACCCAGGAGAAGGTCAACCTCAAGCGAGACGACGGCACGGTGGTGCTCTTCAGTTCGTCTGCCTGGCAAGCGGTGGTCCTGTCGCCGTTTTATCCGCCGCACCGCGGCACGTACCGCTTCCGCATCTCCGCCTCCGGTTTCCAGAGCGCCGGCAAGCCGGTCACCTATCGCGTGGACGCCGGCACCATGTTGATGGCGGGCAAGAATCATCTGGTGGGCTACTTCGACGCCCCCGCCGACAAGCCGGCCGTGCTGGAATTCCTCGATCACCTGGAAGCCCGGAGCACCATTCGCCTGCTGCCCTACGGACTGGCGAGCGCCCAGGCCGTCCACAAGATCGGCGCCGACAAGTACACGGGCCAGGGGCTGGCCGTGCAGTGGGTGGAGGTGGAAGGTCCGCTGCACGACGTCTGGCCGCCCGAGAGCCACCGCCGCATCTTCGGCGACCTGCCGCAAAAACCCGCGCCCGTTTACAACAACGGCAAACGAGTGGAGGTCGTTTCCAAAAACCCCGAGGCGGACGCCGAACGCATCCTGCGCGGCTTCGCCCGCCGCGCCTTTCGGCGGTCGGTCACCGACGACGACCTGAAGCCGTTCCTGAAGCTGGTCAAGGGCCGGCTGGCGGAGAAGTACACGTTCGAGCAGGCCGTGCGCGTGGGCCTCATGGCCGTGATGGTGTCGCCGGAGTTCCTGTTCCTGCGTGAACGACCCCCTCACCCTACCCTCTCCCCCAGGGGTGGGGGAGAGGGTAGGGTGAGGGGGATCGACGACTTCGCCCTGGCGAGCCGGCTGTCCTACTTCCTGTGGAGCACCATGCCGGACGACGAGTTGCTCACCCTGGCCGGGCAAGGCAAACTGAGTCCGCCGGCGACCCTGCGCCAGCAGGTCGAGCGCATGCTCAAACACCCGAAGGCGGCGGCCTTCACCGAGAACTTCGTCGGCCAGTGGCTCGGGCTGCGCGAGATTGACGCCACCATCCCGAGCCACATTCTCTACCCGGAATACGACGACATGCTCAAGCACTCGATGCTCCGGGAGACCTACCTGTTCTTTGACGAGGTGTTGAAACACGACCTGAGCCTGACCAACTTTGTCCACTCCGATTTCACCATGCTCAACGGCCGGCTGGCGAAGCATTATGGCATCCCCGGCGTGGACGGCTGGGAGTTCAAGAAGGTAGCGCTGCCGAAAGACAGCCACCGCGGCGGCGTGCTGACGATGGCAAGCGTGCTCAAGGTGACTGCCAACGGCACCTACACCTCGCCGATTCAGCGCGGGGCGTTCGTGCTGGAACGCATCCTCGGGACGCCACCCCCGCGACCGCCCGAGGGCATCTCGGCCATCGAACCGGACATTCGCGGCGCCAAAACCATTCGCCAGCAGTTGGCCAAGCACCGCAACGTGGAGACCTGCGCGAGTTGTCACGCCAAAATCGACCCGCCCGGATTCGCCCTGGAGAGCTTCGACGTGATCGGTGGTTGGCGCGACCACTACCGGACCAGCGGCAACGGCAAACCGGTCATCGTGGCCGGCCGCAGGATGCCGTACCTTCAGGGGCCAAAGGTGGACCCCGCCGACGTGCTGCCGGACGGGCGGAAGTTTGGTAACATCGATGAGTTCAAGCAACTGTTATTGAAGGACAGGAAGCAACTCGCCCGCGCCCTGACCGAACGGCTGGTGACCTACGCGACCGGCGCGGCGCCACGGCCGGCGGATCAACCGGCGATCGAGGCGATTGTCCGCGCCACCGGCGAGCGGAACTACGGGCTGCGGACACTGGTGCAGGAGATTGTGCAGAGTAAACTGTTCCAGAGCAAATAGCCGGCGAAGATCACCCGAGAAGGGACCATGACGCCGACAAGCCATGATTGAATTTGTTCTGGATACCGATTCAAGCAGGTTCGGAGTTGAAGATCGTGAGTTGGTCGGGTTGTTGAACTAAAACCAGCAACGGGAGCTAAGATGCCGTTCAAATCTCTCAACCGCCGCACCTTCCTCCGCGCCGCCGGCGTCTCGCTGGCACTGCCCTGGCTCGATGCCCTCGCGCCGGCCCAGAACGCCGCGCCGGTGCCGCGGCGCATGGTCTGCATCTGCACGCCGCTCGGGTTGCATCCGGCTTACTTCTTCCCCCAGGCTGCGGGCCGCGACTACGCACTCACCCCCTACCTGGAGGTTCTCCGCGACTTCCGCAACGACTTCACGGTCTGTTCCAACCTGGCGCACCCGGAAGTCGGTCCCAGTCACGATTCCATCTTCAGCTTCCTGACGGCCGCGCCGCACCCCGAACGGTGCGCGGGCTTCCGCAACCGCGTCTCGCTGGACCAGTTCGCCGCCAGCCACATCGGCAGTGAAACGCGCTTCCCGAGCCTGGTGCTGTCGTGCGAGGGTTTTAGCCTCTCCTGGACGCGCAGCGGCGCCATCGTGCCGTCGGACAGTTACCCGAGCAGCGTGTTCGCGCGGCTGTTCCTGCAGGGGCGGCCCGCGGAAGTGGAGGCCCAGGTCCGCCGGCTGCGCGACGGCCGCAGCATTCTCGACGCCGTCAGCGATCAGACCCGGAGCCTGCAACCGCGGCTCGGCAGCGGCGACCGCGACCGGCTGGACGAGTATTTCAGCAGCGTCCGCGACCTGGAGCGCGGCCTGGCCCGGTCGGAGGCGTGGGCGCGGCGGCCCCGGCCGACGGTCAACGTGCCGCCGCCGCAGAACATCGCCAACCCGGCGGACGTAGTCGGCAAGGCCCGGCTCATGTTCGACCTCATCCACCTGGCACTGCAAACCGACTCCACCCGGCTCGTCACGCTGCTGCTGCTGGGCACGAGCCTGGTGCCGCCGATCCCGGGGGTGAGCCTGGGCCATCACGACCTGTCGCACCACGGCCAGGACCCGAACAAGATCGCGCAGCTCCGCGCCGTGGAGCTGGAAAAGCTGCGGGCCTTCCGCGCCTTCCTGGTCAAACTCCGGGACACGCGCGAGCAAGGCGCCCGCTTGCTCGACCGCACCGCGGTGTTCTTCAGCAGCAACCTGGGCAACGCCAGCAGCCATTCCACCCGAAACCTGCCGGTCTTGCTGGCGGGCGGCGGTTTCCGGCACGGCCAGCACCTGGCCTTCCCGGCGAACAACCCGCCGCCGCTGTCCAACCTGTATGTGAGCATGCTCCGCCGCCTGGGCCTCAACGTGGACCGCTTTGGTTCCAGCACGGGGACACTGCCGGGCCTGGAGACGGCCGGCTGAAGCACAGCGCCGAGGGCACGCATGAGCAGCGACACGGACATCTGGGAGGTGCCCGGAGCCCCCTGGCCGCCGCTGCCCGACGACGAGGTTCACGTCTGGCGCGTGTGCGTCTCGCGCACTGAGCCGCGGTTGGCCGAGCTGGAGCCGCTGCTCGCGCCGGAGGAGGCCACACGGGCGGCGCGCTTCAAGGTGGCGCACGGCCGGCTCACCTTCACGCTCGGCCGCGGTCTGCTGCGCGTGCTCCTGGGGAACTACGTCGGGCAACCGCCCACGGCCCTGCAATTCACGACCAACGCTCACGGCAAACCGGCGCTCCTTCCCGGGCCGGGTGACGGCGGCCTGCAATTCAACCTGTCCCACTCCGGCGACTGGCTGGTGTACGCCGTGACCCGTGGCCGCGCCGTGGGCATCGACGTGGAGCGAATGCGGCTGCTAACCACGCTCACGGACCTGGCCCGCCGCTTCTTCGCACCGCGCGAGGTGGCGCAACTGCTCGCGCTGCCGCAGGGGCAGCGACAGGAGGCGTTCTTTCATTGCTGGGCGCGCAAGGAAGCGTACATCAAGGCGGTGGGCCGCGGCCTGAACATCCCGCTGGATCAGTTCGAGGTGTCGCTGGTTCCTGGCGAGTCGGCGCGGTTGGTGGCCGCCAGCGAGGAGGCCGCGGTCCCTGGCCCGTGGGGCATGCAAGCGCTCACCGTGGCCGTGGGCTACGCAGCCGCCATCGCGGTTCAGGGATCAAGTTGGCGATTGCGCTGCTGGGAAGGGGCATTCGGGCTCTGACCAGAAGTGGCGTACCGCGCACAACCGCCCGTCGCACGGCGGCCCGATGGCGGCCAGGTCGGCTCAATTGCCGTGGCCAGTTCCACCCTGGTTCGGCAGATCGGGCCACTTACCATTCCGATCCACCCAGCGGATCGCGAGCCAGGACCAGACGGCCCCCGCAGCGCAGATGCAAGCGCCCGTCAACCCGACTGGCAGCGCGAGCGCACCCAGAAAGGAACTACTCCCCAGTTCGATGGCAACCGCGAGGAGCCCGAGGCACGTAAGCAGGACGAACAGGCCGGCAAGGGGCAGGGCCGCGGAACGCTTCATGCTTTCGCGCATTACCAGGCGCACCCACTGCGGACGCCGCTCAGGGTTTTCTTCAGCAGCCATACGCTCCTCCTTCGCACGACGGCCTGGCTCAGCGGGTCAGAGAAAAGCGCGAACGCGGGCCGTCCGCGCGGACGTTTCGGGGTGGTGGAAGAACAGCCAGGGCGGTCCCGTATTGGCCAAGGTATTCAACCGGGTGCTCTGTAGCAAGCAGGGACACCGGGACTTTGAGCGGTTTGCTCGGACGATCTGTGGCGCTGGTTGTCGGCCGCGGCGCCCTTACAATGAAGCGGGGAGCCCGAAACCAGAAGTCCTTACCTGATGCCAACCAACTTCGCCATCCTCGGGGCCGGCGCCTGGGGCACCGCGGTCGCCCTGGTGCTCGCCCAGCAACTCGACCACCACGTCCGCCTGTGGATTCACCGCCCCGAGCACGCCCGCGAATTCCTGGAGCGCCGCGAGAACGTCCGCCTGCTGCCCGGCGTGCCCATCCCGCCGGAGGTGCTGCTGACCACCGACCTGCAGGCCGCCGTCGCCGGCGCCGACCTGCTCGTCTTCGCCATCCCCACCGTGTATCTGCGACCCACCCTTGGGCGTGTCGCCGCCGAGCTGCCGCGGCACCTGCCCGTCCTCAGTCTCGCCAAGGGCATCGAGAACGACACCTTCCTGCGGCCCAGCGAAATCCTGCAACAGCTGCTCGCCGTGGACGCCATCGCGGTGCTGAGCGGCCCGAGCCACGCGGAGGAGGTCGGTCGTGGTCTGCCCACCACGGTGGTCGTGGCCAGCGGCGACCTGGGCCTGGCGCGCTGGATTCAGCAGCACCTGACGACGGAGCGCTTCCGCGTTTACACAAACCTGGACGTGATCGGCGTCGAACTGGCGGGGGCGTTGAAGAACGTCATCGGCATTGCGGCCGGCATCGGCGACGGCCTGGACTGCGGCGATAACGGCAAGGCGGCGCTGCTGACGCGCGGCCTGGTGGAGATGCGCCGCTTCGGCGTGGCACTCGGGGCGGAGCCACAGACGTTCGCGGGGCTGGCGGGCATGGGCGATCTGATCACGACCTGTTACAGCCGACATGGCCGCAACCGCCATGTCGGCGAACTGCTGGGCGCGGCCGGAAGTTACGCGACATCCTCGCTGGCACGCCAATGGTGGCCGAGGGCGTGTACACGGCGCGCAGCGTCCATGATCGGGCGCAGCAGATGGGCCTGGCCATGCCGATCACCGCCGAGGTGTACCGCGTCCTGTACGAGGACAAGGAACCGCGTGCCGCCGTCAACGACCTGATGCTGCGACAGCCGACGAGCGAACTCTGACGCCGCGGCTGAGATGGCAGCCCTGGTCAACGCCCATCGACCGCGGGGCGCCGCTCCGATCCAGGCGACCGCCATCCCGATCAGACTGGACGACGACGGCACCGGCAACGCCGTGGCCGCGTTCCTGCGCTGTCGCAGCAAGGGGGCCAAGGGGGCCAAGGGGGCCAACTTTTTCACACGTCGAGATTCGGCGCCCTGGCCGCGTGGGAGTGGCACGGCGCGACCACCAGCGGCGGCGGTTGCCACAGCAAGGACGCCAAGAACGCCAAGAACGCCAACTTTTTCATACGTCGAGATGCGCCGCCTGGCAGCGCCGGCCTGCCGTTTGTGGGCCCCGCCACTGCGAACCGCGCCAGGTAGAACATTCTCCACCTGTCAGGGAGTTGCCCTGATGGAGTCGCGGTAGGCGACGACCAGTCCTTCCATTTCGGCAATAGGGGAGGCCGCAGGCGTGGCCGAAAGGATGTCAGCGATCTGGTTCAGAAGCGGTAACACACCGTTCTTGAACGGGTCGTAAACGGCGGCGGATACGCCCTGCCGGTCATCCCAGCCACGGCGCTCAAGATCCCTGAAGAGGGATCGAAGAACGAAGGTAGCAATGCTCGGCTCGGCGGTGTACCAGTCGTCGCAATGCGCGATGGTTTCCCGGAGCGTATCCGAAACCATGCTCCCCTTACCGAGAAGCTATTTCAGTTTGTTCGCTGGCATCGACTCCCACCCCAAAGTCGCGGATCGTGAAAACCGACCGAAAGTTCTCGATCCGTTCGGCCTGGAAAAGCTCTTCGGCGCCTTGCAGGCGGTCTACCAGCGCGAGGACCAACTTGGCGGCCTGACGATAGTGATTTCGCAGGCGCTCGGATCGCGCGGAGTCTGACCCGCCATTGCGGGCAGGCGCCGGTTTGCTTACGATGCTGTTTTGGTCCCGTAACCCTGGCGGCAGTCAGCGCATGGACAGCCTCACCTTTCTCGAAAAGCCGATCAAGGGCAAGCCCCTGCCGCTCTACGTCGTCGCCGGCGACGAGGACTTCCTCAAGCGCCAGGTCCTCGCCAAAATCCGCCGCTGGGTGCTCGGCGACGCGGACGACGACTTCAGCTCCGCCACCTACGCTGGCGACCGGGCCAGCTTCGCGGACGTGTTCGACGATCTGCAAACGTTGCCGTTCTTCGGCGAACGGCGGTTGGTGGTCGTCGAGCGTGCCGACCCATTCGTGACGAAAGCGCGGCCGCAGCTGGAAAAGGCGGTCGCCAAGCTGCCGCCGAGCGGTGTGCTGGTGCTGGAGGTGAAGTCCTGGCCGAAAACGACGAAGCTGGCCAAACTGGTGGACGCCGCCGCGACCCTTGAGTGCAAGGCACCCGCGGCGCATCGGCTGCCGCCGTGGTGCGTGGCGTGGATGGCGGGCCAGTACGGCAAACAGCTGACCAATCCGGCGGCGCAGCTGCTGGTCGATCTGGTCGGCGGCGATATGGGGCTGCTCGACCAGGAGCTGGTCAAGTTGAGCATTTATGTCGGCGACCGTAAGCGGGTGGACGTGGACGACGTGGACCGGCTGGTGGGCCGCAGTCGGGGCGAGAACACCTGGAAGATTTTTGACGCCATCGCGGAGGGCAAGCCGGGCGTGGCGCTGAGCATCGTGGACCGGCTGTTCGACCAGGGCGAGGAACCGCTGCGGTTGCTGGGGGCGTTCAGCATGCAACTGCGGCGGCTGGCGCAGGCGGCCCGGCTGTATCAGCAGGGCAAACCGCTCGGCGCGGCACTGGAACTGGCGGGCGTGGCGCCGTTCGCGGCCCGCGGGGCGGAGCAGCAACTCAAGCACCTCGGCCGTCGCCGGCTGGAAAAGCTCTACGACTGGCTGCTGGAAGTGGACCTCGGCATCAAGGGCAACAGCCAGCTACCGCCGCGAACGCTCATCGAACGCCTGGTGGTCAACCTGGCCCGGAAGTAGAAGAAAACCGTTCACGACAGCAGCCAGCCGAGGATGCACGCGGCCACGCCCGCCAGGATCGGGATCAACCAGGGCACCCACTGCAAGCCGGCGTCCGCCGTCTGTTCCTCGTGGACGGACGGCTCGGTCTCGGCTGGCGTCGGCTTCGACCGGGGCCTGGCGCGAACCGCTTTGGCCCGCGCGGCGCGGCCGGTTGCCTGGTCAACAGACTGCGAAAGGCCTGCTCGACCTCGGCCATGCCGGCGTAGCGGTCGGATGGCACTTTCTGCATCAGCCGCTCGACAATTGCCACCAACCGCGCCGGCACCTCGGGCGCGACCTCGCGGAGCAGTTCCGGCTCTTCCATCTGGTGGGCCATCATTTTGCGGACCTTGCTCACCACCGGGAACGGCACCTGGCCCGACAGGGCGTAATAGAGCACGCAGCCCAGGCTGTACTGATCGCTCAACGGCGTGCGGTCGCGCGGGTCCAGCAGGCTCTCGGGGCTGGCCCAGTCCAAACCGCTGGCCAGCTGACCCAGGCTGGTCATCGTGTCCAGGGTCGAGTCTTCGCGGCTGAGCGTGAGCAGGAAACCGATGCCCAGATCCTTGATGACGACCTTGTGGCCGGGCTCGATGTGCAGGTCGGCGGCCTTGAGCAGGCCGTGGCACAGCCCCGCCCGGTGGCAGGCGTCCAGGGCGTACGCCGTCTGAACGGCGTAATGCACCACCTGCCTGGGCGACAGCTTGCCCTTCTCCTGAACCAGTTGTTCCAACGTCTTGCCCTTCGTTGGCTGCGGCCAGACCAGGTAGGCACGCTCGTCCACCGTGTCGGCGCAGGCGATCGGCACCACCGCCGGGTGGCGGAAGTCCGAGAAGCGGCGCATCATTTGCGCCAGGCGCGGCGTGCCGGCCCGGGTGCCGCGCGACAGGATCTTGATCAGGTACGGCCTGCCGTCGCTCTGGCCGCGGGCCTGGAACACCGGGCCGGCGTAGCCGGAGCCGGCGTTGTCGCGCAGCACGAACGGCGGCAGTCGCAGAATGTTCGCGGTGCCGGCCAGGATGTGCTCGGCCTGGAAGCGCGTCAGGATGTCCTGCTCCAGCGCGAAGTCGATCAACCGCTGCGGCGCGGCAGCGGGATGCTCCTGAACGAACTGGCGGCACTGCGCCAACTCGCCGGCACTCAGCAGCCGGAAACTGCGCAAACTGTCAACAAGGTCGGTGGTGCTGGCAAACGCGGAAACGGCCATCGGTTACCTCGGGAACAGCAGGTACAGGTTCGGTCCCAGTCCGGCGCTTGGGTGCGCATGTCCTTGCGGTCCCCGTCGGGCGGAGGAGCGAAGTCCTACCCTGAGTCATCGCGGTAGTCGGGGCGGTCATTCCTTGAGCAGCGGGAGCGCCAGCAACGTGAGGCAAGTGGCTCCCCAGCCGAGGGCTAACCCAATCCACCCTTCAATGGTCATTCACCGTAGTGTAGGTCACAAACGCCGCGGGTGCTGGAGCAGGATAGGAAAAGTGAGCAGACCTTGCGGTCCCCTTCCAGAGCGCCAGGCTCGGAACGCCTGGTCAAGGGGTTGCATGTCCGCCTGCCCTCCGGCGATAATCCACCTGAATGAACCGGGTGGACAATGTGGGAGGGGTCGATGCACGTGATGCTATTCTCGTGCCTGGTGCTGCTGGCGCCGGCGCAGGACAAGAAAACCGATGACCCGGTCGTGAACGGCAAGACCGTCGCGCAGTGGATCGCCGAGTTGAAGAACGCCGACGAGAAGCGGCGCGTGACGGCGGTCAGCGCCCTCGGTCGCTTCGGGCCCGACGCCAAGGCGGCCCTGCCCGCGCTGTGCGACCGGCTCAAGGACACCTCCGCGCGCGTGCGCCTGGCAGCGGTCAACGCCCTGGCCGAGGTCGCCACGCCCGCCGACGCCAAGGTAGTGCTGCCGGCCCTGGCCGGGGCGTTCAAGGACGCAAAGGTCGGTGTGCTGGCTGCCGTCCTGCACTACCGGCTGCATCCCAAAGGTAAGGAAGGGCTTGCGGAACTGGACCGGCTGTTGCAGGACAAGAAAGCCAGCGTTCGCCTGGAAGCTGTGGGCGGCCTGGCCCTCACCGGGCTGACCGACCTGGCGACGATGGATCGGATGCTCCGCGCCACCAAGGATCCGGACGTGCGGGTGCGGGCGCGGGCGGCGGAGTCTCTGGGGCAGGTGCCGCTGACGCGGGCGGTGGCGGTCGTGCCGGTGCTGCGCGGGTTGCTCAAGGATCCCCGCCCAGAGGTGCGCGAGGCGGCGGTAGGAGCACTGGGGCCGTTCACCCTGAGCCGCGCGGGCGCCGCGGCAGTGGCGGGTCTGCGGCAGGCACTGGCCGACCCCGAACCCCTCATCCGCCTGGCCGCGGCGCAACGCCTGCTCAACGAATTCCCAACGCCCGCCTGGGCGGCCCTGCCCGAACTGCGGAAGCTCCTCGACGACCAATTTCCCCTCGTCCGGCTGGCGGCGGCGCAGGCCCTCTGGCAAATCGATCTGGACCCGGCGGCGCTGCCGGTGCTGCATGCATCCCTGGCCGCCAGCAACGCGCAGGTGCGGGCGGCAGCCGTGCAGATGGTTGGCGAACTCGACCTGGACGCCCTGTCGTTCGTGCCGCTACTGGCGAAACTGGTGGCTGGCAAGGATGAACTGATGCGGCGGGCGGCGCTGAGCACGGTCGCGGACCTGGGCAGCGTGGCCGGGGACGCGCTGCCCGCCCTGCGGCCGTTGCTCAAGAACAAGGACGCCGCCACGCGCCTTCTGGCAGTCCGGGCCGTGGCCGCCCTGGGGCCGGAGGCGGCGCCCACGCTGGAGGACGTGCGGCCGTTGCTCGAGGACAATGATTCCCGCGTGCGCGGCTATGCCCTGCTGACGCTGTGGCGCGTCACCCGCAAGGTAGCGGAGGTGCGGCCCTTCCTGACGGCTGCGATGAAGGACGACCCTGCGCTGGTCCTGACGGTTGTTGGGGAGATGGGGTCGCAGGGCAAGGAGTTCGCGCCGCTGCTGCGGCCGCTGTTGAAGCACGAGCCGGCGTCGCTGCGGCTGGCGGTGGCGGGCCTACTGTGGCGGCTGGAGAAGGACGCAGGCCCGCTGCTGGCGCAGTGCCGGGAGCTGTTTCCGAAGGACGATCTGGCGAGCAACCGGGGTCTGTTGCGCACGGCGGTCGGCCTGCTCCGCGACCTGGGGCCGCAGGCCAGGGAGGCGCTGCCGCTGCTGCGGGCCGCCGTCCGCGACGCGGACGCATCGGTGCGGCTGCGGGCGGTGTACGCGCTCGGTGCTGACCCGAAAGCGCCGGCGGCGGTGGTCGCGGACCTGATGCGCGTGGCCGAGCAGGACGAGCTTGATTTCCTCCGCGAGGAGGCCGTGGTCATGCTGGGTCGGCTGGGCAAAGGCGCCGCCGCTGCCGTGCCCTTGCTGCAGAAGGCGCTGAAGGACGAAAACGCCCGCGTACGCTGCAACGCGGCCTTCGCGTTGTGGGAGGTCACCGGCACAGCGAAGGAGCCGCTGCCGGTGCTGCAAGGGCTGCTCCAGCATCCGGACCGGGCGGTGCGCTCCGGGGCGGTCACGGCGCTGGGCAACATGGGCACGACGGCCAAACCCGCGGCGGGGGCCCTGCGCGAACGGCTGAAGGACGAACGGTTATACATCCGCCTGGAGGCGGCGTACAGTCTGGCGCGGGTCGATGCCGGGGCGTTGCCGGCGGCGCTGAAGGTGTTGACCGACGGGCTGCGGGCCGAGGCGGCTGGCGACCGCATCCTGGCGGCGCGGCTGCTGGGCGAACTGGGCCCCGCGGCCCGGACGGCGGCGACCGCGCTGCGCAAACTGACGGAGGATGAGGTGCGCTTCGTGCGGGAGGCGGCCCGGGCGGCATTGGCGAAGGTCGAGGCCGAGACGAAGAAGCCGCCGAAGCAATAACAAGTCCTGACGGAACGAGGCGCGCGGCGCGGCGCCAGCCCGCCGGTCCAGCCCAGCACCGGCGGGCTGACGCCGCGGCGCTCGCCAAACGCCTCCTTCCGCCACCATTCCTGACGACCGGAGCTTGCCAGAATCATTCCCGCTACCGTGGCGGGCACGGCCCCAGCTGATCCAGCGCCGGGATCGGTGCCACTGGAAACTCCTCGCCCGAGGCGAACAGGTCCGGCGTCTGCAACAGGTTGGCGATGTCCGTTGCCGCTTGCCACTGGTCGCGCAGCACGCCCAGGTACGTCTGCACCGCCGTCACCAGCGTCTGCTCCGTCGTCACCAGATCGTTGTAGTTGATGTTCGCCCTGGCCAGGTCCGCCTCACCGGAGGCGAGGTAAACCTGGCCCAAACCGCGGAACGCCAGCACCTGATTCGGCAGCACATCGTCGCGGTACAGCGCCAGCAACCGGAGGTTGTTGTTGTAGCGCTCGAAGGCGTTCGCCAGCTGGATGGCCAGGTCGTTGCGCACCCGCTGCTCCTCCTGGTACGCCCGGGCCAGCTGCCTGCGCCTGCAGGATGTTGCCCTGGTTGCGATCCCAGATGGGCAGGGGGCCACCCACCACGACGCTCGTAATGGCGTGGTACGGCGGCGTCGTGAAGTCCTTTTGCACCAGGACGCGCACATCCACGTCCGGGATCGGCTGCACCTGCGCCAGCTGCAAGCTCTTCTGCGCCTGCAGGACCAGCAGGCGCGCGTTGAGGATGTCCGAGTGCTGGGCGAACACCCGGGCCAGCACTTCCTCGTAACGGAACACCGGCACCGGCCGGTCAATCTGGCCGGCGACCTGCGACAGCGGCATCGTCGGCTGGCTGAGCGCCGCGGCCAGCTGCTGCCAGGCCGCGATGTGACGGTTCTGTGCCTGGATCACCAGCCCGCGCGTCTGCAGCGCCACCACGCGCAACTGCATCGTTTGATAGGGCGGCGTGATCCCGGTCAGCGTCATTTGCAGCAGCACGTTGAACAGGTTGTCCGTCAGCCGCGCCACGCCGTTGGCCACCTGCACATTCTCCCGCGCCCACAGGTAACTGAAGTAATACTGCCGCACCTGCTTTTGTACTTCCGCCTGGGCCTTGCGCAGGCTCTGCTCCTTCATGCGGATGTCGAAGAACGCCGCCTCCTGCGCCAGCCGCAGCTTGCCCATCGTCTTGATAACCTGGGAAATGTAAGCGCCCTGGATGCCGGCCGAGGCGTTCTGGTTGGCGGCGTCGCCCTCGTAGGCGAAGGTCAGGTTGGGAGGCAGGCCGACCTGGAGGGCTTTGCCACGGGCGCTCTCGATGTCCGCGACCGCCAGCCGCAGCAGCGGACTTTTCTCCGCGGCGATTTTTTGCAGGTCGGCCAGGGTGAGCGGTCGGCCGTCCGGCCCGGGCACGCCGAGGGCGACGGGCATTAGCGGCGGCAGTGGCGGGAAGAATTTCTTGAGGGCCGCCACGCGCTCCGGCCCTGCGGGGGGCAGTTTGAGGTCGGGCGTCGCGGCCCCGGGGAGCACCGGCGGCATGATTAAATACTTTTCGATCTGCGACACCTTCTTCGGCTGCGGCCCCTCCGGTATCGGCTGCAGCGCCGCGGCTGGCACCACACCGCCGGCGTCGGTCGCGGCCGCCGGCGTGATCTCCGCGGCATCAACCGGAGCAGCCGCCTTGCCGGCGTCGGCGGCCAGGTCCGGCGTGGCCGGCTTCGTCAGGTAGGTCGCGTTCGGCGGCAGCTGGAAGCGGCCGGCGTCAATGTCGATGTCCCTGGAACTGCGAATGTCCAGCGGCCGGCTCAGTTCCTCCGCCATCGGTGAGCAGCAGCCGCTGAGCAACAGCAACCCGAACACGCCGAGCAACCGTGAGCAGCGAGTGCGCAGGGACATATGGCCGCCTTTCGTCCAGCACCGATGGTCTGCGGGCCGTCTGGCGCATGGCATCTTTGTTATCGGCAGAACCGGCACAGGCGGTACAGTTTTCCTGCGCGGGCGGCTCTCTTTTGAGAGTGGACGATTTTCGCTATAGTGCCGAAGCGGGCGACGTGCGCCGGCGGCGCAGCTTGAGGCCTTTTCTGCCGCTTGCGGCAAACCAGACGAGCGGCCATGAAGCGATACCATCCCACCCCTGACGAGTTCGCGGCGCTGGCCCAGCAGCACAGCCTGGTGCCGGTCTACCGCCAGTTGACCGGCGACACGCTGACGCCCGTCAGCGCCTTCTGCAAGATCCAGGAGGGCGACTGGGCGTTCCTGTTCGAGAGCGTCGTCGGCGGCGAACGCCACGGCCGCTACAGTTTCCTCGGCGCCGGGCCGTTCCTGCGCTTCCAGGCGTATGGCCCGCGCGTCCGCCTGGAACGGCCGCGGCCCGACCGCCCCGGCGTCGCGGTCGAGGAGTTCGATCACCCCGACCCGTTGCGCTTCCTCGAAGAACAGCTGGCCGCCCTGCGCACCCCGAACCTGCCTGGGTTGCCGCGCTTCTCCGGCGGCGCCGTCGGCTACGCCGCCTATGACGCCGTGCGCTACGTCGAGCGTCTGCCGCACGCGCCGCCGGACGACCGCCACCTGCCGGACCTGTGCTTCGCCTTCTACGACCGCATGGTCATCTTCGACCACATCAACAAGACCATCGCCGCGGTAGCGCACGCCCACATCGATCCGCGCGACCCACACGCCAGCTACCGCGACGCCTGCCAGCGCGTTGATCGGCTCGTGGAGCGGTTGCAGCAGGGCGTCGCCGATCTGCAACTGACGGACATCGAATGGGTGGGCGAGCCGACGCTGCCTTACGAGTCGAATTTCGGGCCGGGCCAGTTCGAGGCGGCGGTGGAGAAGTGCAAGGAGTACATCCGGGCCGGCGACATTTTTCAGGTGGTGCTCAGTCAGCGACTGGTGGCGGAGACCTCGGCGCGGCCGTTCGACGTGTATCGGACACTGCGGGTGGTGAACCCGAGCCCGTTTATGTTCTACCTGAAGGCGGGGCCGCTGTGCCTGGTCGGGGCGTCGCCGGAGATCATGGTGCGCGTCGAGGGGGACCGCGTGACGCTGCGACCGCTGGCGGGGACGCGGCCGCGCGGCCGGACAGAGGAGGAAGACGACCGCCTCGCCGCCGAACTGCTGGCCGACCCGAAGGAGCGCGCCGAGCACATCATGCTGGTGGACCTGGGCCGCAACGATATGGGCCGCGTGGCCCGTTTCGGCACGGTGCAACTGAGCGACGTGATGAGCGTGGAGCGCTACAGCCACGTGATGCACCTGTGCAGCAACGTGACGGGCCGGCTGCAACCGGGCAAGACGGCCTTTGACGCCCTGCGCGCGGGGCTGCCGGCGGGCACGCTGAGCGGGGCGCCGAAGGTGCGGGCGATGGAGATCATTGACGAACTGGAGCCGCACCGGCGTGGACCGTACGGCGGAGCAGTCGGCTACATTGATTACAGCGGCAACATGGACACGTGCATCGCCCTGCGGACGCTGGTGTTGCACGGCCAGAAGGTGTACTTGCAGGCGGGCGCCGGCATCGTCGCCGACAGCGATCCGGCGGCGGAGCGAGAGGAGACGTTGAGCAAGGCCAAGGGGCTGCTGCGGGCGCTGGAGATCGCCGAGACACAGCTGTGAGGATGAAGGGGTGAAGGGGGTGAAAGACGGTCTTCTTTCACCCCCTCACCCCTTCACCCACTCACCCCCTCACTCCTACTCCAGCCAGTCCGACGGCGTAGCGGTGGTGCTCTTGGGGTTGGTGACGATCATCCAGGTGGCGGGCGAGACGCCGGAACTGACGGTGCGGACGCTACGGTCGCCCATGCAGACCACGGCGCCAGTGGCGTTGAACGCCTGCGAGTAGGTCAGGGTGCAGGTGGTCGAGTTGCTGGGCTGGTACGCCGGGCCGGTGTAGGCCGTGCCGCCGGTGAAGAGGGTGAACGCCGTGGCGAAGTTCGCCGCGGCGCCGGTCCCGTCCGACCACCGCACCAGGGTCGCGGGACAGGTGCCCCAGCGGCTGGCGAACGTGATGACGTTGGAGGTGCCGGCCGGGTAGAACGACCTGGGGAGGCTGAACGGCAGCGCTGCGGCCGAGTTCACGCTGACCACGGTGCTGATCGCCGTGGGTCCGCCCGCGGCGTTACTCACCGGGCTCGTGCCGAAGATCAGACTGTTGCCGGCGAAGTTGGTGACCGGGTTGCCGGTCGTGGTCGTAGTATCCAGCGGTGACAGGTAGGCCGGGACGACGTTGCCGTAGCCGGCCGAGCCCTGGTTGTAGGTAGTCTCCTGCTCGACGTACGGCAGCATCTGGAAGAAGATGCTGCGGGTGAGCGTTTCGGTCGTGCCGGCCGTGGTGGTGATGGTGATGCTCTTGGCGTGCTGCGGGATGCGCGTGTTGTAGGTGCTGGCGAAGTTGTGCATCGCCGTGCCGGTCTGGGCCAGGTTGTTGGTGGTCGTCGTCAGGGCGGCGGCCTCGCGGACCTTCTGGACAGCGGGCAGAAGCAACCCAATCAAGATGGCGATGATCGCAATCACCACCAGCAGTTCGATCAGCGTGAAGCCAATCCGTTTCGGACTGCGCAGCGTCATGGTAACCCCCCTTGAGTGAGAAAGCGAAAAGCGGACGAATGACGCGATACTATACCGCGACATCGTGGTAAGGATTAACAACCGGGTAGCCGGGCGGCCTGCGACCCACACAATTTGGGAGAGTGATATGAGATTACGGCGTAGGCAGCGGTCCCGTCAACTGAAAAAACAATTAAAATATCGGACGGGTCAAGTCACTCCTGTGAGGTCCGCAACGTCTCGAATTCCAGTGAGATCCGCAACGTCTCGAATGGCGGCCGGGGTGTGCCTTCCGTATACTGGCGCACGAGGTTTTAATCAGGAGATAACCATGCCAACGACTGACCCCGGCTACCTGATCCGCCGCCTGCAGGACGCCCCGACGGTGCCGTGCCCCTGCGGTCAGAGCACGCGGCCGCTGACCCGCGCCGACACGCCGGTCTGCAACCTGCACGTCACCAGCATCACCGATTCGCAGCGCCACTACCACAAGGAATGCACCGAGGTGTATTACGTGCTGGAGGGCCGCGGTCACATGGAGCTGAACGGCGAGGTCGTGGATGTGGAGCCGGGCACGGTCATCTACATCGAGCCGTACACGCGGCACCGGCTCTGGAGCGCCGAGGGGGTGCGCATCGTCCTGGTCGGCATGCCGGCCCTGCGGCCGGACGACGAGTATTTCGATTGACCGGGCACCGGAGGCCCCCTTCCCCGTGCCGGAAACCTATCGCTGGCTCTGGCTGTATCCCGAGGGTGGCGGTACGCTGGCTGGTGATCGCCGTCGGCTTCGGCAGGGCGGGCGACTACTTTTGGCCCCGCCTGGCCGGCCCGTAAGGTACTTCGCCCGGCGGAGGACGCCACATGAACGCGGGCAACTGGGACGTGGTCGTCGTGGGGGCAGGGGCGGCAGGACTGGCGGCGGCCATCGGCCTGGCGCGACAGGGGTTGGCCGTGGCCGTACTTGAGGCGGCCGCGTTCCCCGGCGCCGAGAACTGGTCCGGCTGCGTCTACTTCGCCGAGAATTTGGCCGACGAGCGGCTGCTGGGCCGCGCAGGCGTCGAGGCGCTGGCGTGGGAGCGGCGGTTGGTGGAGCGCGGCTTCTTCGCCACCGACGGCCACGGTTTGCTGGGGATGACCTACCGCGACGCGGCCGCCTTCCGCCACTGCTACACCGTCCTGCGACCCGTCTACGACCACCACCTCGCCCAGGCCGCCGTCAAGCACGGGGCGGCGCTGCTGACGGCGACGACCGCCGAGAGCCTGATCCGCGACCACGGCCGCGTCGTTGGCGTCTGCACCAACCGCGGCCCGCTGTACGCCAATTTGATCTTTCTCGCCGAGGGCGACGCCTCGCATCTGGTGACGCGCGAGGGCTACGAGCGCTCCGCCGACCCGAAAGAGGCGCCAAAATTTTTGCAGGGCATCAAGCAGGTGCTGGAACTGCCACCGCGGGCGGTGGAGCAGCGCTTCGGCGTCGGCCCGGAGGAGGGAATCGCTTACGAGATACTGCTGCGCAACGGCACGCTGCGCGGCCGGCCGGTCCACCTGAACATGGGCGGCTTTTTGTATGCGAACCGGCAAAGCCTGTCGATCGGCCTGGTGCTGCCGGCGGATCATCTGGCCGAGCACTTCGACGGCGACCCGAACTTGCTGATGGAGTGGTTCGAGGGCCTGCCGGCGCTGCGGCCGTGGTTCGCGGAGGGCCGCCGCGGCGCGTTCGGGGCCAAGCTGATCCGCGGCGGCGGCGCGAAGGACGTGCCCACGCTGATCGACGACGGCCTGGCCATCGGCGGCGCCGCCAGCGCCATCGGCATTGACTTCCCGTACCCGAACTTCACCGGCCCGGCGACGGCGATGGGCCTGCTGCTCGCCGAGGCCGTCCGCACGATTCGCGACGCGGGCGGCAGCTTCAGCCGCGAGGAACTGCGCCGCCATTACCTGACGCCGCTGCAACAGACGCACTACTGGCGCGACGTGGAGTTCCTGCGGCGCTGGCCGGCTTATGTCAAGAAGACGCAGGTGTTTTTCGGCCGCAATATCGACCTGTCGCTGGGCAGCGCCTACGTCTGGACGCGCTCGGACCGTGGCACGCTGCAACGCTGGGCGGATTGGCTGCGCCTGGTGCGCGGCGCGGCAGACCCGGAGATGCAGCGCGACGCGGCCGAGTTGCAGCAGGCGCTGAACGTGCGCGACGTGGTGCGGCGGCCGCCGTGGCTGCGGTTGCTGCTGGATGGGACGCTGAACGCCTTTCGTGACGTGCTGGGCCGGCCGCGCGACGTGCCGCAGGCGGGCGACGTGCAGCTGCACTACAGCGTCGGCGGAGGTGCGGAGCCGGGCGGACTGCCGCCGGCGGCGCTGCGCGGCTGGTTCGCGCGCTTCGCCCCGGCGCTGGCGGCCGCGGCGCGGGTCGTTTACGCGAACGATGACACCCCCCTGTCACAGAAACTGCCGCGGGCGGTCGAGCTGCTGACGCGGCAGGTGAGCCTTATCGACCTTTTCCAGCTAATGGGGTTCGGTCTGCCGGGGGCATTCATGGCCGCCCTGGAGCGTTGGCGGGGCCGGGGCGCTGCTACCGACGGGCCGCACGCTGACTACGCGCTAGCCGCCGCGAAAGCGAGCGACCTGACGCCGGCGCTGGGGCCGGCCGCCCAGCACTGGGAGGCGCGGCTGGCGCAGCTGGGCTACGACACGGCGCGGCAGTCGCACATCCACGTGCTGTGGCCGCAGGCGCTGGAGAACACCCAGGACGTGACGCGTGCCGGCCTGTGGCACGTCTGCCCGGCGCACGTCTATGAGGCGCGCGTCAGTCCGACCGGCCAGCTGCAAATCGTCGTCAACTTCGAGAACTGCATCAAGTGCGAGACGTGCTGGCGGACCAGTGACATCGTCGATTGGGGCCGTGACGGCAAGCAGCGTTTCGTCTACGCGGTGCGGACGCCGGTGGTGCGCCAGGTGATCGCCGCCCAGGACGAGGCGGGGTTGGCCGTCGCCCACGCGCCGCGCGCCGGCGACCGCTGGGAGCAGGAAATCGCGGCCCTGGCGGAGCAACCCGAGGCGAAAGCGGGCGCGTCGGTGCGCGCCGAGCAGGTCGCGCTGGCCGAGGCGGCGGAACTGGTGGAGCGGTTGGAGCGCAAATTGATTGACTTCGACGAGGCGCTGGCGCGAGAGCCGCGCATCATCGACCGCGCCCGCACCGAGTACCTGGTGCTGCTCGCCAACCACGCTCAGCAGCAGGCGGCCCGGTTGGTCGCGGTCGTGGAGGGCTGCAAGCTGGGCACCGCGGTGCGCGAGCGGCTGCTGGACCTGGCACGCGGGACGCTGATCCGGGCCGAGCGGCGCACGCGTGAGGCGGCGCGGCAGCGCTTTGCCTGGGCCGCCGCGGACGGCCGGCAGCTGCGGCAGCATCACTTGATGGGACTGCGGCGTTACCTGGAATGGTTGCGGCAGGGTCACGCGGCGGACGCGGCGGATGACCCGCTGCAACCGTGGCTGGCCGCCGAGGCGAACGCGGATCGAGCCGGGCAACTCGCGGAGTTGCGGCGGCGCCTGGACGCGGTGTTTCCCGCCGGCGTCTGGCGCGACCTGGAGCAGCAGAAGCCGTTGACCGACGAACAGGACGCGCTACTGCGGCAGTTGCTGGCCGAAGTGCCGGCCCCGGAGTCGAGTGATCCGATGGCGCGGCACCTGTTGCTCGCGGAACTCGGCTGCCGGAACCCGTCCCTGGCGTACCGGGTAGCCTCCCATTTGTGGGCGCGTGACCTGGCGCTGTTGCTAGGCGGGCCGGCGCTGGCGGCGGCGGCCGACCGCTGGGCGCGCGGCGAGGAATGGGCGTGCTTCGTGCCGCTGGCCGCGAACGCCGGTCAGCAAGAAGCGCTGCTGGTGCCGGCCCGCGCTGCCGACCACCTGTTGCTTTGGTCCGGTCTGCGGCTGCTGCTGACCGCGGCGGACGGGGCGGCCGTTCGCGTGGAACCGCTGCCTTCGCTGGGACTGCGCGGCGCCGACCTGGCGCGGGTGGCGCTCCGCGACGCCACCGCCGTGGAAGCCGCGACCGTCGTGGCCCCGAATCGGATCGAGTTGCTGTTCGCCGCCGTCAGCAGCGCGGACCTGATCGCCATTGCGGCCGGCATGGCGGACGTGCTTTGCGAGCGCTCGATCGCGCACGCCACCAGTCGCGTGCAGTTCCCCGGCCTGTTCCACGACGAGGACGCCCGCGACGCCATCGGCAAGTTCGGCGCGGTCAAGAAGATGATCGCGGACATGACGGCCGGGCGCTACGTGCTGGAGACGTTCTGTCGCGCCCCGCCCCCGACGCGAATCAGGAGGTGGAGGCGGCGGCGCGGTGGGACTTGCTCAAGGCGGTGGCCGCGGAGGTGCTGGGCACGGCGCCCGGCAGCGTCAGCTACAACGCCGGCCAGGTCTTCGGCGGCACCGGCTATTCCGAGGACGACATCCTGAGCAAGTATTACCGCGACGCCGCGGCCTGGCGCTTCCTGGGCAGCGACAACGGGACCGTCTGGCGTGAGCACGGCCGTTTCCTGCTCGAAACCTGGGCGCATGTCGGACAGCCCCTGAGCCAGCTGGAGGACGAGGCCCGCCTGTTCGAGGCGGTCGCCCAGCGACAGACGCTGCAGGCGGAACTGGACGCGCTGCACCTCGGCACCGCGCGCGTCCGCGACCTCGTTACCACGTGGCTCGGGGCCGCGGCGCGGCCGGACGACGCCGACACCGCGGAGTTCCGCACCGCCCTCGGTCGTGCAGACGCTCTGTTGCTGTCCGCGAAAATGCTGCTGGTGCGGACGCACGCACGCCTGGAGCGCGGCGGCGACAACGCGGCGGCGGTCGCCCTGCTGCGCGTCTGGGTGGAGAAGGTGACCGCGGCGCTCGATGACTTCGAGGCGACGGTGCGCCGCCACCTCGACCGCCGCGGCTTCGACCTGCGGCAACCGCTGCCCGTCAACGGCGCCGCCGTCGTCGCGCACTACGACCAACTGCTGCAGCAGCCCAACCCCTACGACTCCGGCGACTTCCTCACGAAGCCCGTCAACCTGCACGCGCCGCGCTTCGTGCCGGACCTGATCGCGACCGACCCCGTTCTAACGCAATGGCACGAGGAACTGCGGACGCTGTTTCAGCGGCAGTTCGGCCAGCCGCGCGACGGGATGATCTATGAGCGCTACCTGGAGGAGCGGCACCGGCCGGACGCGGACGACCTGGAATTTCTGCGGCGGCACGGCTTCTTCCGTATGCCGATTCCGCGCGCTCTCGGCGGCGAGGGCCGCGGCAAGGCCGACTACTACCTGCTGACGACGACCGCGCACCGCCTCGCCGACGGGGCCATTTCGCTGACGATCCAGGTCAACAGCAGCCTCGGCACCACGCCCGTGCTGCTGCCGCGCGACAAGGACTTGCCGAAAGCGCAGCAGGATGTGGCCGCGTTTGCCGCCGACGCCGCGCTGCAGAGCGACGTGCGACTCGGTCTGGAACAGCTGGCCCGGCAGGCGGAGGCCGGCCCATCGCCGCTGCTGGCGCCGGCCGTGCAGGCGCTGCAAAAACGGCTGGACGAGGGCGGCACCAACAAGCCGGCCCTGCGTGTGCTCTGCCACCGCTTCACTGCATCGTGGCAGGAGGCCGGCCGCGCTCTCAAGGCGCTCGACGGCCCCACCCTGACGGCCCGGTTGCGCAAAGCGCTGGACGGCTGGCGGCAGGCGTGCGAGCGGGCCGCGGCGTATCAGCAGGAACTCGGCCTGCGCCTGGAGGCGGCGGACCTGTTCCTGCGCTGGGTCGCCAGCGGCCAGATTTCCGCGTTCGCGCTGACGGAGCCGACCGCCGGCTCTGATACCGCCCGCGTCGCCACACGCGCCCGGCCGCGCTCCGTGCCGCTGGAACGCGACTCCGAAGGCGTCTACCGCTTCATGCCCGCCAGCGGTAAGGAATCGCGTATCCTGCTGGACGCCCGCCGCCTCGACTTCCGCACCGGCGCCGACGGGGAGTACCGCGCCCACTATCGCTGGTCCGACGCCGCCGAGCCGGCACTCATTCACTTTGACGAATATGATTATGAGACCGACGATCCGCACAAACTCCGCTATTTCGAGCGCAACGGCGAGCGCGTCTACTTCCACGACATCGCCATCCTGCGCGACCGCGGCGGCCGGCTGTGGTACGACTACTGGGAGCTGACCGGCGCCAAGATGTGGATCACCAACGGCCGCGTCTGCGGCATCATGTGCCTGTACGCCAAGACCGACGACGGCGTGACCGGCTTCATCGTGGACCGTCACGCCGAGGGCCTGGTCGTCGGCAAGGACGAGGCCAAGATGGGCCAGTTCGGTTCGCCGACCAATGAACTGGCGCTGATGGCAGTGCGCGTGCCGCTGGAGAACGTCATCGGTCTGGAGGGCCGCGGTCAGGTCAACGCCCTGGAGACGCTGAACGTCGGCCGCACCGGCATCGCCATGTCCGCGATGTCGCAGATGAGCCGGCTGCTGGAGTTTTGCAGGGATTTCCTGGACGAGCGCGGCCGTGAGGTGCCGGACTGGGCGGCGTGGCGGCTGCAGGAAATGGAGGAGGCACGCTTCATCGCCGAGGCGGTGTCGTGGGGCCTGGTCGGCCGGCTGGAGCACAAGCAGACGAAGTCCGTGCGTGTCGAGTCGGCTGCGGCGAAGATGCTGGTGAGCGAGCTGTACCACAAGGCGATCGAGACGGCTGAGGAGATTTTCGGCCTGGCGGGCCAGACACAGGAGCACCTGATTGAGAAGCGCAAGCGCGACGCCCGCATCCTCAATATTTACGAGGGCACCAACGAGATTCAGCGCTTCCTGATCCTGCGCGACCTCGTGGGCGACCTGGTGGCGCGCTGGCAGGGCGTCGCTCCGACGGCAACGCTGACGCCGGGCGAGCAGGCGCTGGAAACGCTCAAGGCGGAAGTGCGACAGCGCGTCGAGGCGGCCCTGGCGCTCTTCGGACAGCAGCTGTGGCAGAATCCAAACCTGCAGGCGAGCTGTTTCCTACTCTCCGAGGCAGTGGCGTGGGTCGCCGCCCAGGACGCCACGCTGGCGCGCGTGACCTGGCTCAGCGGCCGCGCCGCCCAGGACGCCATGCTGCTGCCAGGTATCGAAACGGGCCGGCGGGCGCTGACGCGCTGTGCCCTGGAAGCCCGCAATCGCCTGCGCCGCTTCGACGGCCGACTGGCGCTGCTGCGCCGCGGCATCTACGACCCGGCCGTCCGCGCCGCTAGTGTGCTCTTCCAGGACGCGGCCGAACCCAAGGCGGCGATCGCGCCCGTGGGGAGCATGATTGACAGACCGCTGTCACTGCTGGTCGTACTGGACGCGCCGGAGGCCGGGGCACCACAGCCGCACGTCGCCGACGGCCAGTTGCTCGAAGCGTACCGCGTGTTCACCGAGGCGGATCGGGCGGCGCTGGAGACGGCTCTGCGATTGCGCGACCGGACGGACGTGGCGGTATCTATCCAGGCCGCCACGGTGGCGCCGCGGGCCGCCGGGTTGCTGTTGCGTGAGGTGCTGAGCCTGGGCGTGGAGCGCGTCCTGCTGGTCGAGGCACCCGGGCCAGTGCCGCCGGACCAGGCCGCAGTGGCGCTGGCGGCGGTGCTGCGTGGGGGGCCGGCGTTTGACCTGATCCTGAGCGGCAACGGCGGCCAGGGTGACGAGGGCTTGCTCGGCCGACTCACCGCGGAGGCGCTGGGCGTGCCCTGCTGTGGTGGCGTCGCCCAGGTGGCGGTGCAGGCGGACGCGCAACAGGCAGTCGCACTGCTCGTCAGCGCCGACGGTCGCCAGCGCCGCCAGCGCACTTGCCGGCTGCCGTCGCGGTCGAGTCGGGGACGCCGCTACGGCCGTTCACAGCGGCCCAGTTTCAGAGCAACCTGGAACGCGGCGTCGAGGCGCGCCCGTGGCCGGCGGCAGTCCCGGCGACGCCAGTCGTCTTCGAGCCGGAGGAACGCCAGACGGCCGCCGCTGCGGAGCAGCCAGCCCAGCTGCTGCCGCACGAGGCCGGCCATTTCCTGCTGCAAGCGCTCGGCGTGCGCACCGCCAGTGCGCACGCCAACGGCAGCGCCGCCCCGGCCGCGGTGACCGTGCGCGACGTGGACCGGCCGGCGTTCACCGGCGACGCGGCCGGCGTGGTGGCGGTGCTGGCGACGGATGCCGCGGGCAACCTGCGACCGAGCGCGGCGCGGACGCTGGAGGCAGCGCATTTCGTCGGCGGTTTCGTGCCGGCTGACGCTCGCCGAACCGCCCTGCTGCTGGCTGGCGGCGACGCGGCGGCACAACAACGGGCGCTGGCGGAGTTGGCGAAACAATGGCCGTATGACCTGTGCCTGGTGCCGGCCGCGGAGGCGGGGGCTTCCGACGAGGTGCTGGCCCGGCTGCTGGCGGACGCGTGGGCCGGCCTGGGTGCCCGCCCCGCCGCGGTGGTCGGCGAGCCGTGGGCGGAGGCGGCGCTAGCCCGGCTGGCGGCCCCGGCCGGCGACAACGCCGCGCTGCGCGTCCGCGCCCTGGGCCGTCACGAAGGCCAGTTAGTGGCCGAGACGAGCCGGCAGCGGGGCAAGTACCGCGCCCGCCGGACGCTGACGCCCACCGCCGGCCATACATGCTGGATCGGTCTGGCGGCCGAGGCGGACGTGGGCGCGGCCAGCCCCCCGGCGGCACCGGCGGCGCGGCGCGTCGAGCGCCGGGCGCCGCAGCCTGGTGCGCACTTTCTTCGGCAAGGCGGACGTGCGGCGGCTGCTGGAGGAGCTGAAGCAGGACACCGGCCTGGCGCGGCTGACGGACGCGGAGTTCATCATCGACGTGGGCTTCGGCGTCGGCAACCGCGACGGCTATGAAGAAGTGATCGAGCCGCTGGAGCGGGCACTGCGGCGGCTGGGCGTGCGCGGCCTGGTGGTCGGCGGCTCGCGCAAGGTGACGGAGGAACTGCATCTGTTACCGCTGGACCGGCAGATCGGCCAGTCCGGCGTCAGCGTCAATCCGGGCGTGCTGCTGGCGGTCGGCGTCAGCGGGGCGCCGCAGCACCTCAACTACATCGGGCCGCGGGCAACGGTGATCGCCTTCAACCGCGACCCGGACGCGCCGTTGATGACGCTCAACCAGCGCCAGCCGCGGCCGCGCGTCTATCCGGTGCTCGGCGACCTGTTCGAGACGGTGCCGGCGTTTGTCGCGGCGCTGGAGGATGAAGGGGTGAGAGGATGAGGGGGTGACAGCAGTTGTCTCGTCACCCCCTCACCCCCTCACCGTCCCGCCGCCCAACTCCTAAAACGAACCTCGTGGCAGAAACCCCCGGCCACGGTTAGCCTGAATGGGCTGGCTCGTCGTACTGGGTCCGGGGCCGCGGATACCGTAGCAAATGAATGTGAGGACTCTGATGCCGCACCGTGTTTCGTGGATCTGCACCAGCCTGGCCGGCTTGCTGACGGCCGTGGTGGTGCTGGGAACGCTGCCGTTCGCCGCGGCCCAGCCCGACAAACCCAAGACGCCCCTGTGGACGCACGCCTTCAACCTGAAGTGCCGCAACAGCAAGGAGACCGGCGGCTTCTCTGACAAGACGCGCGTCTACGGCATGGAGGTCTTCAAGGACGAGAACACGAACCTGGGTATTTACCTGCTGGAGACCGGCTCGCTCGGCGTCACCTCTGGCGGCTTCGGCGACATCAAGGTGGCTATCAAGGACAGCAAGGCGCTGACCTGGATGCACGCCATGGACGTCAAGGTACGCAAGACCGGTGAGGACAAGTTCACCGAAAACACGCAGGTGCTGACCATCGAGGTCTACAGGGACGACAACACCGGCAACTGGGTGTACATCTCCGAGAAGGGCTACATCGCCATCGTGCCAGGCGCCTCGAAGACCGGCACCGCGCCGACGCCGGGGCGCGCGGCCCGGTGTGGATGCACGGCCTCGATCTCAAGTGTCGCAAGGGCGGCGTCAAGACCTGGGACAACGACACCAAGAACTGGAGCATGGAAATCTTCCGGGACGAGAACACCGGCTTCCTGATCTACATCGTCGAGAACGGCGCCCTCTCCGTGGTGCCTGGCTTCGACACCGCGCCGTCGCCGACGCCCAAGAGCCAGGCTCCGCAGTGGATGCACGGCCTCGATCTCAAGTGCCGCAAGGGCGGCGTCAAGAACTTTGAGAAGACGACGCAGGTCTTCGGCCTGGAGCTGTTCCGCGACGCCAACAACGCCAACTACATTTACCTCTCGGAGGTTGGCTCCATTGCGGTGGTGCGCGGCGACAAGGATGTCAAGGCGCCGACAGCCAAGCCGGCCGAGCCCGAGTGGAAGCACGGCCTGGACCTGAAGTGCCGCAAGTTCGACGAACCGGCCTTCTCCGAACGCACGCACATCTACGGCGTCGAGGTGTTCAGCGACCCGAACACGCGCGCGCTCCTGTACATCGACGACCTGGGCTACATCGCGGCCGTCGCGGCGAAGTGAAGAAGATGACCAGGGGACCGGTTGACTCGGTGAACGACCCAGCGCTCTTTCACCAGGTCAACCGGTCATCTGGTCAAGGTGTGCCTCCCGAGACCTCCCCTTCTCAAGTCGCGGTCCATTTGTTACCTTGACACCAACGTAACCGAGGGCGCGGCCCTCCGCGGGAGGTCTGCCGTGGCGTCGATTCACGGTCATCGACCGCCTGAATAACCAGAACACAGGAGTGAGAACGAACCGTGGCCTCGATCAACTACAGCCAGGTCCGCAAAGGCATGGTCATCCTCGAAGCGGATGGCCAGCTGTACTACGTGATTGACCGTGAACTGAAGACGCCGGGCAACCTGCCGTCCAAGCTCACGCTCACCACCAAGAACCTGAAAACCGGCTTCGTCAACAAGGGACGCGTCCACCCCGAAGACAAGGTGGAGCAGGCCTACCTCGACACCCGGGCCATGCAGTATCTCTACCAGGACGGCGACGGCTACGTCTTCATGGACAAGGAGTCCTACGACCAGATCACGCTCGGCAAGGAGTGGGTCGGCGACATGATCCTCTACCTCAAGGAAAACGACGACGCCAAGGTGACCTTCCACGACGGCAAACCGATCAGCCTGGAGTTGCCGGCCACCGTTGAGTTGAAGGTCACCGAGACCGACCCGGCCCTCAAGGGCGCCACCGCCGCGGCCCAGTACAAACCGGCGACGCTGGAAACCGGCCTCAAAATCACCGTGCCGCCGTTCATCGCCACCGGCGAGGTGGTGCAGGTCGATACGCGCACCGGCGAGTACCTCAGCCGCGTCAAGTGAGCGGCCGACCGTCTTCCCGCGAGCACACCTCAAGACCCGACCCGCAGGTTGCGCTGTCTTCGCGTAGGACAGGCGGCCCGCCTGTCCATTTCCGAAGGACAGGCGAGCCCCCTGTCCTACGACCCAGGAAACCCAGGGGGTGCCATGCCCTACCGCGACGACGACCACGCCGACCTGGACGAGCGCGAATTCCCCGAGCCGGACGACGAGGAAGAGCAGGACGTGGCCTCGCTGGTGGAGTGCCCGTACTGCCGCAAGTTCGTCCACGAGGAAGCGCCGCGCTGTCACCACTGCGGCAACTATCCCTCGGCGGAAGACGCCCCATCGCGCAAGCCGTGGTGGCTGATCCTCGGCGTGCTGGTCTGCCTGCTCCTGATCCTGCTCGGCATCCGCTGGGGGTGGTGAGTCGTGAACGTGCCGCTGGTGACGCTGACGACCGACTTCGGCCGCGACTCCGCCTACGTCGCGGCGCTGAAGGGGGTGCTGCTCTCGGTCAATCCGCAGGCCCGGTTGCTCGACCTCACCCACGACATCGGCCCCCAGGACCTGCAACACGCCAGCTTCTTCCTGCGCGGCTGCGTCCTATACTTTCCGCCGGGCACGCTGCACGTCGTCGTCGTGGATCCCGGCGTCGGCACCGACCGGGTCATCCTCTACGTTGAAACGCGCGGTCAGCGGCTGCTGGTGCCGGACAACGGCTGCTGGACCGCCCTGGTGGACCCGGCGCAACCGCTCACGGTGTTGCGCGTGACCGAGCCGCGCTACTGGCGGCAACCGGTCAGCGCCACCTTCCACGGCCGTGACATCTTCGCGCCAGTCGCGGGCCACCTGACGCTCGGCCTCGACCCGCGGCAGCTGGGTCCGCGTGCCCACGACTGGGCCAGGCTGCCGACGGCGGTGCCGGTGCGAACCGAGCATGGCATCGTCGGCGAGGTGGTGTTCATCGACCGCTTCGGCAACCTCATCACCAACATCCCCGAGGCGTGGCTGCCGCGCGGGTCGGATCGTGACTTCCAGGTTAGTGTGGACGGCCAGGCGGTCACGAACCGCGTTCGCACCTACGGCGAGGCGCCGGCCGGCACCCTGGTGGCGCTGATCTCCAGCGTGGACACCCTGGAGGTGGCGGTCACGCAGGGCAGCGCTGCCGAGCGGTTGAAGGCCAGGGTCGGCAGCGCCGTGCAGGTGCAAACGGTCGTGACTGCGGCGGTGCCGGCGCAGCCGTGATTGGACGGCGCCGGGGGGACGCTTTACAATGGGCTGCAAAGTCCGCCCCGCAACCCACCCGGAGTACGCCGGCCGATGGCAACGGTGAATTTCCTGTGCGCCTTCTGCAACCAGATGATCGCGGTCGGCCGTGACCACCTCGGCCAACACGTCGAGTGCCCCCACTGCCAGCAGGTCATCCAGGTGCCAGCCGATGCGCCGCCGGCCGACGACATCCCCGCCGCGGCCGTCCTTTCCCCACCGGCCGTTGAAGAGAAGGAAGACCTTGCTCACGAGAGCCTCGCGGATCACGGCGACGACATTTTCGGATCCCCGACCGTGGTGATACCGCCAGTCCCCGAACTGACTTCCCAGGGACCGCCTCCCGATCCAGTGCCGCCGTTGTCCCTGGAACTGCCGCCCCACATTCACGAGCCGGCCCCCGCGCCGCTGGACTTCGCCGCCGACAGGACCAGCGAGGCCGCGTCGCACGCCACGGATGCCGCCGTGATGGCCGCCCACTCTCTGGACACCACCACCGCTCCGACGGACGCCATGTCCGAGTTGCCCCGGCCGACCGTCCGCGCGCCGGCCGCACGAGGCGGCTCCCTGGGGGCGTTGCTGCTGATCTTCCTGATCCCGTACGCCGTGGTGAGCAGCGGCACCATTGTCTACCTGATTTATCTGGTGAACCAGGAACGGAACCGTCCCGCGCCGTTCGACCCGCTGGAGCTGCTGCGGGATCCGGAAAAGGCCGGTCCGAAGCAGCGCGTCGCCCATGACGAACCGCTGCCGTACAAGCTCACGACGCAGCTGAACAAGGCGCTGACCGTCGGCGAGGTGGAAGTGAAACCGCTGGCGATCCGGCACAAGGAAGGCCGGCTGCTACTCACGCTCCAACTCCGCAACACTTCCACCGCGAGCGCGTTCAACCCGCTGTCCCCTGTCTTCGTCGAGTTCGGCGGCCCCGGGAGCAAAAAGCCGTACACCTTTTTGCAGGTCGGTGACGACATCGCCTACGGCGGCACGCTCAGCCTCGAAAAGGAGCCGCCGCGGCCCGCCGGCAAGCTGTTCGACGGCGTGCTCAAGCCGGGCGAAAGCTGTGTCCTGGTGCTGGAGACGCTGGAGCCGTTCAGGAAGGTCGTGGACCGGGCCGTGCGCTACCCGGAACCGATGTTGTGGCGCGTGCAGGTGCGGCGCGGGTTTGTTGAGGTGAACAGCCAGGAGGTGCCGGCGACCGCGGTCGTCGGCGTCGAGTTCAGGAAGAAAGACATCGAGGAGGAGTAGGATTCGGGTCGGAGCCCGAGCCGCCAGCGCGGGGTAGACTCTGCCCCGCGCTGGCGCTCGGGCTCCGACCGGGTTACCGCTCCGCCACCGTCTCCGTCACCGCCCCATACGGCCGGAATTTCTCCAGCCGGCCCTGCTCCTCGTTGTAATAGAAGGCCCGGTGCAGCCCGAGCCGGCTCGCCAGCGGCGAGTCGATCAGCGTGCTGGAGTCGGCGGCGCTCATCTGGAAGAGGACGCGCATTTCCAGTTCGCGCATGGCCTGGCGGTCGAGGCAGCGCTGCAGGTTGTTCAGCGTGTCGCACCAGACGACCGTGAACACGCCAACCGGCGGCCCTTCGCGCAACAGCGTCACGAACTGCCTGGCGGGGTTCGGCTTCTCCTCGCCGCGGCGCGAGAAGCCGAAGTCGTCCTCCGCCTTGCGCAGGTCGCGGAAGCGCTGCAGGCCGTTGATGAACAGGAATTGAGGCGGCGCGTTCATCTCCCCATTCTTGTGCCGCCGGTCCACCTCGGCCGCCAGTTCGCCGATGACCGTGGGCAACTCGCGTGCCCCAGCCAGGAGCACGGGCAGCCCGTGCAACAGCCGCTCCTCCGCCCCATCGGTCCCGACGTCCGCGGTCAGACCGCCCAGGACATGGAAGCGCAGGCCGCTCTCCGGGGTGCCGTTCGCCAGCAGCGGCTGGTGCGCGGCCAGACTGAGCAGGGCGCTGGTGAGCAGGTTGGCCGCCGCCTCCGCGTGTTGACCGATCAGCAGCAGGTTGGCCCCGCTCTGGCGGCGAAACACCGCGGCGGTCGGATCCTTGATGGCGATGGCCTCGCCGAGCCAGGCGACCAGCTCGCCCGGGCGCCGGGCCAGGAATGCCGTTCGCGCAGCTGCGCCAGCAGCGGATTGTTGGCCAGCTCCGCGGGGGCCGTGCCCTCAAAAACGATCTGCGGCCGGGACGGCGTGTAGCCGCGTTCCCGGGCCAGGTCGCGCACATCGCGCAGCGCCTGCTCGTGCTGCGTGTCGGACAGCCAGACGGTCTGGAACAGATGGTTGCCCTCGACCCGGCCGTTGGCGTCGTTGTAAATGGCCTCACCGGGTCGCTCCAGCAGCCGGGCCGCTCCGTTTTCCTTGCTCAGAATCAGGTGGCCGTCCGTTTCGCTGCACTGCAGGGCGATGCGCACCGCCATCTGGTCGATGGTGCTGCGGGCCAGGCTGTAGGCGCCGCCCAGCGTCTGCGAGCCCAGCAAGATGTGGATGCCGAACGCCCGACCCTGCCGCACCAGGCGATCCAGCAGCAGCGCCGCCTCCTGGGCGATCTTGTCGTCCTCGACGAAGAACTCCTGGAACTCGTCCACAACCAGCAGGACGCGCGGCATCGGCGTCGTCGGCTGCTCGTGTCGATAGGAGCTAAGGTCGTTCACGCCGAGGCCGCGAAACAGTTCGCCGCGCCGCTTTAGCTCGGCGTCGAGCCGTTGCAGCACGCTCAGGCCGAACTCGCGTTCGCTCTCCACGGCGATGACGCGGGCGTGCGGCAGTGCGTGGACCGCATAGGTCTTGAACTCGACGCCCTTCTTGAAGTCCACCAGATACAGCTCGACTTCTTCCGGGCTGTAGTACAGCGCCAGCTGAGTGATGAGCGCGTGCAGCAGCGTGGATTTTCCGGAGCCGGTCTTGCCGGCAATGAGCACGTGCTGTGAGGTGCCCTGGCCGAGTTGCAAGTATTGCTGCTTGACGGCCCCCGCACGGCCGAGCGGCACACGGAGGCCGTCGCGGCTGTCGGCCGTCCAGCGCTTCTCCAGCGGCGGCGCCAGCAGATCGAACGGCACCTCCACGCGGCCCGCCGCCTTGGCCTTCTCGCCGACCACGCGCAGCAGGTCCGTCGTGAACTCGTCCGTGGCCGGCTTTTCCAGCTGCAACGGGAAGCGGCGGTAGTCGTCATCCTCCCAGGCGAAGGCGCCGTTGCGCCAGACCAGCGTCGTGGCCGCTTGCTCCAGGTCGGCCAGTTGAAAGCCCTGCGGCAGCGGCTGCTTCAGGTCCACCGAGATCAGTGTGTGGATACCGCAGCGGGCGCCGCTCGACGCAATGCTGACCAGTCGCCGCGCCGCCTCGGGGCTGAAGTTCACCGGGAAGTTGGCCACAACCACAACACGGTACGGCTCGGCCACCTCGCCGGCCTGCTCGTTGTACTCGCGCAGCGACTGGAACTGGTTCCGCAGAAATTGCTGGATGACGTTCTCGATGTGGGCCGTCAGGTCGGCCAGGCGCTGCTCAATGTGGGCCGTCTCGGTCCAGACGCGGCTGGTCACCAGCGACTCGACGTAATCCGCCAGGTGGCCGAAGGCGGCGAAATTCTCGCCGAGGCCAACGGGGTCGAAGATGGTGAAGCGCACCTTGCCGGGCGGCAGGGCGGTCAGGTAGCGGAGCATGACCGCTTGCAGCGTCTGCACCGCGACGGCCCGGCCCTCGTCGCAGCCCTTGAGCAGCAGTGAGCCGTGATCGGGGAAGCCCAGCAGCGCTGACAGCGGCCTGTCCGGAAACTCGATTTTGCGCAGCCGGGGATCGCGCGGCACGCCGTCGGGGATGCGCTCCAGGCCGGCGCGGATTTCGCCGAAGCGGATGCCCAGCGGCACGGTTTCGGGCGGCTTCCAGGTCTGCCACACGGGATCCGACCAGGCGGGGAACAGGCGTCCGCAGTCGCGCTCGACCTCCTGCATGACGGCCAGGAACGACGCCAGCCCCGTCTCCCAGCGCAACGTCAACTGCTGCCAGTCGCGCTCGTGCCGGCGGCGGCTGTCCTCCAGCAGGCGGTCGCGCCGCTGCGTTGCCTGGGCCAGGTGCTCGTCGCGGCGGGTGGTCGCCTTGTCGCGCGTCTGCTGCAACTTCTCCTCCGTCTGGCGCAGTTCCTGATCGCGACGCTGGACCAGATCGTACAGGCACGGCGGGTATTTTTCCTCCGCCTGGCCCAGATCGCGGTCGCGGCGCTGGGTGCAATCCTGGACGCGGCCCTTGTACTTGCGCGTCGCCGTCGCCAGCGCCTCGTCGCGCTTCTCCTTTGCCTCCACCAGTTGGGCGTACTGCCGGGCGGTCGCCTGCTCCAGACACTTCGGCTGATACGCCAGCGCGTCCGCCACGACCTGGCGCAGCGGTCGGTAGCGCTCGGTCACTTCGCGCCGGGCCTTGCGGCGCAGCCAGACGTGCAGCCCGAACGCTGTCAGCGGCACCAGCACGGTCGCCCCGGCCGCCCAGTAATACCACCAGTCAATTCCCCCCTGCAGGAGCAAGAACGCGGGCCCCGTCAACACCAGCCATGCCAGCACGGACAGGGGCAGATAGCGGCTCTTCTTCACGTACCCCGGCAGGCGGAGTTCGTTCAGCAATTCCAGCTGTTCCCCGGCGGTCGTGGCGCACTGCTGGATGGCCTTCAACCAGTCCCGCGCCGGCGGCGGCTCGGTCGGTTCGATCTCCGCCAACTCCGACAGGTGCCAGCGGGCCAGCAAGCGGCCGGCCGACTCGCGGATGGTTTCCAGCTCCTGCAGGGCGGTGCCGACCGCGCGCTGCACCGCGACCAGGCCATCCTTCGCCACCTTCTTGCCGGCCTCGTAGACGGCGCCAATCGTCCATTTCGCATCCTTGAACTCCGCCTCCGTTTTCTCCTTTTCCCGGTCGAACAACTCCTCGGCCTTCTGGCGGACGGCGGCGTACTCGCGGCTCAGGGCGGCGTGCTCCTGCTCGAAGCGCCGCGTGGTCGCCTGCGTGGTTTCCTGGTGCTCCTTCTGGGCGGCGGTCGTCTCGGCGGCGAACAGCGACTGGATGCGGCGCTGCCCGTCCTGGAACTCGCGCTCGACGGCCTGGGTACGGGCCTGCACGGCCTCCTCGGCGGCGGCCTCGGCGCGGACACGCTCCGCCACCCACTGCGTCAGCTCCTTGAGGGCGGTGCGCTGGCGATCACTGTAGAGGTGTTTGGACATGAACTCCTGACCTGCTGAATGCGCTGTCTCCGCGGCGGCTGTCTTAAAGCGATTGGCCCTCCGGGGTAGCGGAAGTCTGGCGACTTCCGAAGCGACTTCGGAAGTCTGGCGACTTCCGCTACCCCGGAGGGCCACGCTCTCTAATACTCGCCGCCCCCCTGACACTCCTGCCGCAGCCTGCCGATCACCTGCGCCAGCTTCTCCAGCGCCGACAGCGCCTGCATCACCCCAGGCTCCAGCTGGTTCCAGTAATCGGCCTCGAACTCGCGGCGCACCGGGTCGTTCCACAGCCGACAGGTTTCGTCCCAGTGCAGCAGCACGGTCTTCAGGGTGGAGTGCAGCTGGTAACGGCTGGTTTCGAGGCTCACGGCTTCGGCCCCTGGTTGCGGGACAGGTACGAATCCAACGACGCCAGTTTCCGCTCCAGGAACGCGCACGCCCGCGGCAGCGTGCCTTCGAGCATCCCCTTCAACTGCCCGACCGGCCCCTGGTAGTCGAGCACCGCCTGCGGCCACTGTCGCAACCAGCGCCGCGTGATCTCCACCTGCTCCTCGGCGTGCTCCAGCCGGGCGACGGCGCGGCGCAGCGCCTTCTCCTGCTCGGTCGTGTCCACCGGCCGGTCGTCGAAGCTGAGCATCTTGCGGCGCGTCAGCTCCTGTTTGGCCTGGAACACCGCGTCCTCGGCGCGGCGCACCTCCTGCTGCCAGGACTTCAACTGCTCCTCAAGAAACTCCTCGGTGCGGCGGACCTCGGCGTCGGCGGCGCACAGCGCGTCCGCGGCCTCCTCACCAAAGACAACGAGGGCCGCCCGGAAATCGTTGATGGCGTCCACCGCCGTGACACGTGCCGCGTCGCTCATGATGGGCCTACCGTTGTTGCAGGTACTCCTCGACCCGTTCGGCCTTGCGGAGCAGGAAGGGGATGTGCTGGTCAGCGTTCTCGACGAAGGCCGCCAAAACGTGCATGGTTTCTTCAAAGTCCTGGGCGAATTTCGTGTGCTCCTGGTCGCGCCAGGTGTCGCCCAGGCCGAGCATCTGGCCGTGCAGCATCGCCATGCGGTCGCGCAGTTCGTTGTTGAACTGCTTCAGCGCCAGCGCGAAGCGCCGCAGTTCGGCCGGATCGACTACCGCTTGTGCCATGAACCCCTCGCTGTGCCGTGAGCCCTGGTTGCCGGGGCGACTACCCCTCCATTGTTGCGACCGGGGCCGATGGCTTCAAGGACAAAGGGCGGCCGGGCCCTCTCCCGCGCCGTATCGTGACGGACGGCCCCAGGAACCGTTACCCGGATCGGCAGCGCTCCCACCGAGACCAAGCGCATGAACTACACGCAGCAAATGGCCTGGATCAAGTTGCGCGAAACGCAGCGGCAGCGCGACCGGCTGCAACAACAGTATGACGCCATCGAGCAGCGCGTGGCCCGTGCCGACTCCACGCTGGACCGGCTGCGGGCACTGTACCAGGGGCTGCGCGAGGTGACCTTCGCCCAGAAGGCGCTGCACCCGGAGGTCCGCCAGCTCGACGCGCTGTACCTGGCCGACGAACTGGGCGAAGTGCCGCCGGAACTCGTCGCCGACCGGACCCGGTTTCTGGAGCGCGAGCTGGCGCAGGGCCGCATGCGCGCCGAATTCACCTACGCCTTCGGCCGCATCCTCAGCGAATGGACCGGCCGCGGCGCCGGCGAAGCCGCGGCGCTGGCGGAGCCGGCGGAGGACCCGTTTGCCCCGATGTGGGGGCCGCCGCCCGCCCTCGACCACACCTGGCTGCGACTCGCGTTCGAGGCACTGGGCGAAGTCCTCCGGCCGATCACCGCCGCGGTCGAAACCTTCGCGCGGACCGACGCCCTCGCCCCCGTGCGGACTGACGAGATCCCGCCGGTCCTGGCCCGGCTGGCCGCCGACCCGTACCTCACACCGGCGCTCCGCCGCCAGGCCGCCGAGGCGCAACGCAGCGGCACCCAGCTCACCGAACTGACCGGCGTCGCCACCATCCTGCTCAACAGCCTCGACGAGTGGGACTGGCCCGAACCGGGCCCGGCGCTGCGCGCGGTCTGGGTCCGCGTCAAGCACCGGCCGTACCTCGATGAGGATTTGCTCACCGCCCTGTTCCTGGAGATCGTCGGACTGCGCTGGGCCCGGAAGTTCGAGGAGCTGCTCTGCTGGAAGGACCTCCGCGAAGGCCGCGAACCGTTCTTCCGGCCGGAGCCGGCGGGTTCGCTCACGGCGGAGATCGCGGCCGAGCGACTGCGGCAGCAGGCCGAGCGCTTCCTGGCCAGCCTGCCCACCGCCCAGGACCCGCACGCCAACTACAACGCTTACACCCTGCTGGACCTGCTCCTGACGGTCGAAAAAGAAATCCGCTTCGCCCAGGCGGCCTACCCCGACCGGCCGTTGTTCGTGGCCCAGGCGGACCTGCGCGACTATTACCCCTCGCTGTCCCACGAACTGATTCTGGAGGTGCTGCGCCGGCTCGGCGTCCCCGAGCGCTGGCGGTCGTTCTTCGGCAAGTTCCTGCGCCTGCGCGTGCGCTACCGCGGTGAGACGCGGCCACTCCGCCACGGTCTGCCGCTGGACCACGCCTTGACCGACCTGTTCGGCGATTGCGTGTTGTGGGTTCTCGACCTGCACGTCTACCGGCAAACGGGCGTGCAGCTCCTGCGCACCGTCGATGACATGTTCTTCCTCACCGACTCCGCGGAGCAGGTACGGGCCGTGTGGGACACGATTCAGGCGTTTTGCCGGGCGTGCGGCCTCGCGGTCAACGAAGCGAAATCCGGGGCGGTTCACCTGGGCGGTCGGCCGGGGGAAGGGATCGCGGGGCTGCCGCCGGGCGGGCCGCGCTGGGGGCTGCTACGTCTGCAGCCGGACGGCTCCTGGGAGGTGGACGAGGCGGCCCTGGGGCAACTGGAGGAGACGCTCCGCCGCGAGGCGGCCGCGAGCCGGTCCGTGCTGTCGCTGGTGGCGCGTTACAACAGTTACCTGCAATACATCCTCGGCCAACTGGCTCTGCCGGTGACGCTGCGCGGCGATCACCTGCGCCGCGTCGGCCGCCGGCTCAACCGAATGCACGAGGGGCTGTTCGGGCCGCGGGACGGGCTGGTTGAGGAGGTGGGCCGTCGGCTGCGCGACTGCTTCGCCGACGCCCGGCTCAAGGAGCGCGGCCTGCCGCACGCGCTGCTGTACTGGCCGATCACCGCCGGTGGCCTGGCGCTGGCGCACCCGCTACTGCACGTCGCCTCGTACCTCAACGGCCACAAACAGTGGCAGGGGCCGCGACCGCCGCGGCGTGAGGAAGTCGCCGCCTACCTGTGGGGCCGCCAGGCGGACGCGCGCAAATCGCCGCTGGCGGGACCGGAACGGGCCAGGTTGACTGCCCCCGACGACGAGGCGCACGTCGCCTACTGGCGCAGGGTGGTGGAGCAGTACCAGCGTGCCCGGCTCCAGGGGACCGACCGGGACCTGCCGGAACAGGAGGAAGTGGACGTGGCCCTGGCGTGGGCGTGGGCCTGGTACTACGCGATCGCCGTGGGCGTGACCAATCCCACCGGGCCGCCAACGCTGGACGCGATGGAACAGCTCGTCAAGGACTTCATCGAGCGCGGCAGCGAGGTGTCCGGCCGCGGCCAGGTCAGCCTCAGCTCGTACTGGCGCTGGGTGGTCTACACCTACGGGCCGTCACTGCTGGAGGCACTGGGCACGTTCCGCTTCCTGCTCACCGAACTGGTGCCGCTGCAGCTCATCTTGGAGAATCGTGGCCTGGCGGCGCCGGCGGAATCGGTGGAGCCCGAACCGCCGTCAGTGCCTTCCCCGGGAGTGCAACCTGGCGAAATCCCGTTCTGATGGCGTCTCTCTCACGGCACTCGCGTCGGCCGGACTCCCGCTTTCTGGAACACGGGTTCCAGGCGCTTCGACAACTCGGCGAGGTGATGGCTCGGCACGCCCGGGTAGAGGTGATGTTCGAGGTGGTACGTCAGCTCCAGGAACAGCGCGGGAATGATCCATCCCCGGAGGGTGCCGGTCTGGTGCAACGGATGGTCCCCGTAGCCGTGGTGTGGCAGGTAAACCGTCAACAGCGGATAGACCCAGCTGCCGACCAGGACCAGCCCCGCATACGCGCCGACTGCCTTTGTCCACGGCCAGCACAGGGCGCCGGCTACCATCACCCCCAGACACCAGCCCGCCTCCAGCAGCAGCCAGCACTGTTGCGGCCGGTTGCCGCGCTGCCGGCGATACGCCCAGACCCACAAACGCGGCAGAAAAACCACGCCGTAAAGCACTGCCTGACCAAAACGCATCCGGGCCGGGGCGCCCTCGGGGTCGTCCGCGCCGGGGAAAACCTGATGATGGCGGAGGTGCGTGCAGCGGTAAGCATGGCCACTTTCCAGCAGCACCGCGCCCAAAACGAACAGCCACCAGTCGGTCGCCCGCGCCCCCAGTCCCAGGCTGCCGTGAACCACGTCATGCGTCGCCGTCACCACGGCCACGAAAAGCAAAAACACCACCAACGGCGTCAGCCACCACAATTCCCAGTACGCAACCGCCGCGTAAACCGCCAACAGCACTAACGGTCGGGTCAGGGCCAGCCGCCGCTGTCGGGCACTGGTCGTGAGCAGATCGGTTCCCAGAGCGGCCAGGGGCGGCAATGCCGGGTCAACGCTGTTCGGCCGCGTCATGGCAGACCTCCTGAGTCGGCAGCGGAGCCGCGGACGCCCCGTGGAATCGGCTCCGCCGCGCTCCGCCGCGACGGGCCCGGTTGAGCACCAGTTCGGCGACGATGCGGCTGCCCAGCACACAGGCAACGGTCCCCAGCCCCGGCCAGGTCGAATCGCCGACCAGGTAAAAGCCGGGAATGCCCAGGTCATGCGACAGGGCGTTCTGATTGGTGTTGGCCAGCGTTTGCCGCACCCCGCCGACCGCCCCGCCGGGCCGGGAAGTGAAGCGCTCGTAAGTGCGCGGCGTGCCCACCTGCCAGATCGCCACATGCCGGCCCAGTTCGGGATACACCCGACGCGCGTACTCCACCAGTTGCCGCCCGACGGTTTCCTTGCGCCGCTGATATTCCTCCTCCGGGAGTCCTTGCCACTCCTCCAGGTCGCAGTGTGTCGAAATCATGACGGCACGCCAACCCGCCGGCGCGCTCTCGGTGTCACCGGGAGCGGACACCGACACGAACATGTTGTTGCCGTTTCCCAGGGGCTGCTCGTAACTCTGGAGCAGCTGGTGGTGCGTGAGGGCCTGGCCCGCGACCTCTGCTTCGGGCACGCCCAGGAACACGACGACGGCCCCGCCCAGGCTGCCGGCGTCTCGGCGCAAGACTGGACGCAGCGCCTCGCCGACGGCGGGCGGTCCGAGTTGCGCTGCCAGGGACGCCGGCAGCGCACAGACTACCTGGTGGGCGGGAAAGCAGCCGCGCCGCGTATCAACCAGATAATTGCCATCGGTTGTCGATTTAATACCGAGTACCCGGCAGCCGACGCGCAGGACGCCGCCGAGCCGGCGATAATGAGCCGCGAAGCGCTTCCAGAACCCGTACATGCCGCCCCGGGGCCGCGTCAGGCCCGCCCCGCGAATGGTGATGCCGAGCGCTCCGTTGATCAGCGGGGCCTGGTCGAGCCGGCCGTGGACGGTGTCTTCCAGCAGCATCGCGAGCAATCCGCAGAGCGGGCGGTCGCCGCGCAACCCGAACCGCCGTAGCGTGTCGCCCACGGTGCGATTCAAAAAGCGCACCAGGGGCCAGTGACGCGGGGCCAACGTCCGCGCCGCGCGCAGGAAATCGCTCCACGTTCGGCACGGCAGCTTGACGCCGGCTCGACTGCTTTTCCAGAACACGTCCGCCAGGTGATCGAGCAACGCCCAGAAGGCGCGGTGCGCCGCCGTGTCGCCCAGCGTGCGCAACCGTTCGACCGACCAGGCGTCCGGTTGGCGGTACAGGGTGACGCAGCGGTCGGGCAACCAGGCACGATAACCGGGCAAGGTTTCGCCGTCGAAGGGAGGCATGCCGCTGCGCGCAGGAGTTCGCCGCCCACGCCGTCGGGTTCGAAATCAACCAGGGTGGTCGCGCCCACGTCAAAGGCAAAGCCGTTGCGCCGAAAGAAGCCCGCACAACCGCCGGGCTGGCCGTGGGCCTCGAACACAATGGTATCGAGGCCATGCGCCTGCAAGCGGGCGGCGGTCGCCATGCCGGCAATGCCGCCACCCACGATCGCGACATCGTGCATGGCCGGGTTTCCTGGGAAGGAGGGGATCGGGTTGTCAAGAAGCAGACCGCAGGAAGACACGAGGAGTTAACTGAAGATGGGTGATTTTAGCACGATGTCCCTTCGCGACCTTTCGCTACAGCAGCAACTGCTCGACGTGCTGATCGTGCGCCGCGGCCGCGGTCGCTTCACCGGACGGCTGCCCGATGGCCTCGAGAATCTGCGACCGCATAACCTCGTCACCTTCAAGTCACACCACGAGGCGCTGACGCCGTGGGCCATGAAGGAGTTGACCGGCCTGGACGTGGCCTACCGCAAGTACGTCAGTCCCTCGCCGTCCGACCTGCTCCCCGACGACCACTTCGGGCTCTACGCGGTGGCGGCGCGCTTCCCGCACAACCTGGCGGCGCTAATCCCCTGGCAACAGCGGCAGCCGGGGGTGTATGATTGCCGGTGGGGGACGGACACGATCCGCGTGCTGGTGGCGGGCGAACTGCCGCGCGAACCCCACAACGCACCGCTGCACCTGTTCAGCGCCTCGCCGGAGTTGGTGGCGTTCGGCAGTGGCGCCTACCGGCGGCGCTCGCAGGACACCAGCGCGCTGCTGCGGCAGCTGCTCGAGCGGTTCCAGGGGGAGGGCCTGACCATGACCTATACGATGGAAGATTTCATGCGCCAGTACGCCAAGGAGCACTTCCACGAGTTGACGCCCGAGGAGCAAGCGGAGGCGTTACAAGCGCTGCCGCCGGAGAAACAACAGGAAGTGTTCCGGGCGTTTCCGCCGGAGAGTCGCCTGGCTGGGTTATCGCCAGAGCAGATTCGGGAGTACCTGGACCGGCTCACCGCCGGCAAGCCTGCCGTGCCGCGCAAGCCGCGCCGCAGGAAGTGACGGGCGTCGGTTGTGGCATTGCCGCGGTCGGGGAGCGATCAATGTTGGCCGACCAACCCTCCTCCCGACCGGAGGAAAATGCGGAGACATTCAAACTCAGTAAAATCTTGAATATCCTTTTTCAGCAGCCCCCGAGTAAAATGCGAGAAAGTGACGCGGCCGCAACTGGCCTGATCAGTAAGCACTATCACCTATGTGACCACTTGGGCAGAAGCATGAACACCTCAAGAGAGAATCCGCAGCCAGCAGGTTCCGCTTGGCAGCTTGAATTTGCCCGCCTTATTGCCTTCCCAGCTGAACCACCACTCTTTCTCGAACAAGAGTGGTGGAAAGAGTTGGCATCCGAGGTGCCGGAAGACTACGTCTCAACTCGAAAGAAGCATGCCCATGAGGACCACGGAAGTTTGCAAGGCTGCGTCCTTACTTTGAAAGTCGATCTTGGCCGGATTGTTTGGCTGGCACAACCCCCTGGTGATTTTGATGATTTGTCAGGCAAGTTACCTACTCTTGGCGCGTTCCGTGAAAAAATTGATTGGTTCGTCGGTTTGCTAACCCCGTGGCTCGCAAATTCATGTCCACCGCTCAAGCGGCTTGCTTTTGCAAGCAAATTGCTTCAACCTGCTTCTACTCAGCAAGAAGCATTTCGGGTGCTGGCTGCCCACCTGCCACTTATGAATTTTGAACAGGATCCGAACGACTTTGTCTTACAAATCAATCGCCGAAGAGATTCGAGAGTTGTCGGCGGACTGCCGATTAACCGTGTGTCAACTTGGTCCAAGCTTAATGTTACGTTTTCAATAGAAGCCCAGGGAGGGATTCCGTTTAAGTGGCCAGAGAATTGCTACAGTGCCGTGGAACTAGACATCAACACCGCACCGGAGAGGGTTGAAATTTTGCCCCGCGAATTGCTGCCTCAGCTTTTCATGGAGTTGGCGTCCCTCGGTGAGGAGATTGCCGAACGTGGAGATACACCCTGATGACTACTACGATGATAAAGAAACAATTCAGCAACAGTTCTACCTGTGGCGAGACCGAGTCGCGAATTTCGCGAGTGATTTGGTGTGTACAAGCCGCATCCATGGAAGACCCCTTCCGGGTGCCTCAGATGAATACGACAATGGCTGATGAAGATCGCTTCGTCATCTTTGCAAAAACCCTGTATGCTCTCTGTAAAGCAGGCCGGATTCGTGAAGCTGTAGCCGAAGCCATAGACTACTTTGATGACGGACTGCTCGCTGGGGAATTCCGTGAGTGCGATCGTGCTTTACGTCAACTAGAAATCACTCGCCTTGCGCCATCTGTAATGGTGTCTATCCTTGGCATCACAATTCGCGCGAGGAAGTTGAAAGGGCGAGCGATCTTCTTTCAAAGGTCTAATGAGGCAATTGCAAAACAAAAAGGAAAGCGATACGCCAGTGAGTTATTAACGAAATACCGATGATTACATCCCCTATGATCCGAATGCTGGTAAGCGCGTACGATTGGTTACTATGCCAACTCGGCTTTACTGGTGATTTTATCCGTCTTACGTTTGACGAGAACAGTGTCGGTCTCTTGGCAGTTACCCTCCAGCGCACCTCTGAATGTACGACCCACGCGGGCGTCGCCTATCGGTCAACCGATGGGACGATTCGTTTTCTTCATTTCGCGAATCATGAATCTTTAAGGGACGAAACGAATTTGGGTTCGTGCGCGTTTGCAATTCCTCTCATGAAAGAAGAGGACTTGGAGTATTTGGCAGGATTCTGTGCACGGGTTTACCGAGCGAACCAAAAAGGAAAGCTCCCGTACAGTTTTCAATTCGACATGAATCTTGGGTTCAATCCCGAGTCAGGCTTGATTGTCATTAATTACAATAGCGGGCTTACCTGCTCAACCTTCGTGGTTGCGCTATTCCGTTCAGCAGGCAATCCATTGGTCATACCCATAACATGGCCCCGCCGGGCAGACGCGGCTGGTATCGCCGCGCGGCGATACCTATTAAACTACTGGAGGCAAACTGGCAAACAGAAGTATATCACCAGAGCTGATGTGATCGAGCCAACAATTCAAACAATGCGGATTAGTCCAGAAGAGGTCGCAGGGGCTTGTCTCCAGAAGAAACTCCCCACCGGGTATTTCCGGGCCTGGGAAAATGGCAGAGTTATTTTGAAACGAATAGACGCAGCACTTGGACCTCCGCCTTCCTAAATCCGTCGCCCTTCGTGTCGCATAATCTAGACTTCTCGCCACCGGGCACAGTGGCCACGGCTACCGCTGCCGGTTCAGCATCTTCATGAACTCGCGCATCCAGGCATGGTTGTCGTGCCAGGTCCGCGCCGTCACCAGGTTGCCGCTGACCACCACCTCCTGATCGACGTAGGTCGCGCCGCACACCTCCGCGTCGAAGCGGCACTTCTTGACCGTCGTCACCGTGCGGCCGCGGATCACGTCCGCCGTCGCCACGATCTCGATGCCGTGACAGACCGACGCCACCGGCAGGTTCTTCTCGAAGAAATACCTGGTCACGCGCATCAGGTCGGGGTCGTAGCGCAGGTACTCCGGGGTGCGGCCGCCGGACAGCACCAGGCCGACGTACTCTGACAGCACCACGTCGCGGAACTTGCCGACCGCAAGCCGAATCGAGTGGTACGATGCACGGCGCCAGGGTAGAATCCCGCTGTGTTCCCCCCTGGTCATGGGCCGGTGGCACTCACTCGGTGGCCCGGCACAGGAGTGCATCCCATGGCGGAATGTTGGCGGATCAGCGTGAGCGTGTGTCTGCTGGCGGGCTTGTTAGGCTGCCAGTCGTCGGCCTGGGCGCAGGGCGGCAAGCCAGTGCCGGTCAAGGAGCCTGCCCAGAGCGTGATCGCCACCTGGAAGAAAGCCGGCGGCTTCTACGGGGGCATGGCGGTGTCGTCTTACGGAATTACCAATTTCACCTCCCGTGAGCGCCCGGCGTCCGGGGAATTGCCGGCCTTTCATTTTGACGCCCCGCCTACAAAGCCGTTCTGGCAACTGCCGATGATCGACATCCCCTTCGGGTTGGACTTGTCGCACGGCCCGGTGACGGACGCGGGGCTGAGGGAACTGGCCGCGCTGCGGCACCTGCAAGCGCTGGACCTGACCGGCACGAAGGTGACGGATGCGGGGCTGAAGGAACTGGCCGCCCACAAGCAACTACGTTCCCTGAACCTGATTAGAACGAAGGTGACGGACGCGGGGCTGAAGGAACTGACCGCCCACGAGCAACTACGGGCGTTGAGCCTGTCCGTTACCGAGGTGACGGACGCGGGGCTGAAGGAACTGGCGGGCCTGAAACAACTGCAAGCGCTGAACCTGATGCGTACGAAGGTGACGGGCGCGGGGTTAAGGGGATTGGCCCCGCTGAAGCAACTGCACGCGTTGCATCTCGGCGCAACCGGGTTGACGGACGCGGGGGTGAAAGAACTGGCCGCGCTGAAGCAACTTCGCCTGCTGGGTCTGAGGTCTACCGGTGTGACCGACGCGGGGGTGAAGGAATTGGCCGGCCTGAAACAACTGCACAAGTTGGACCTGAGCGCCACCAAGGTGACGGACGCCGGGCTGAAGGAACTGGCCGCGCTCCAGCAACTGCAGTCGCTGTTCCTCGACAGCACCCAGGTAACGGACGCGGGTTTGAAGGGACTGGCCTCCCTGAAACAACTGCGTGACTTGGACCTGAGCCTCACCAAGGTGACGGACGCCGGGCTGAAGGGACTGGCCACGCTGAAACGATTGCAGTCGCTGTGGTTGAGCGACACCCCGGTAACGGACGCCGGGCTGAAGGAACTGGCCGCGCTGAAGCAGTTGCAAGAACTGGACCTGACCGGCACCGCGGTGACGGACGCCGGGCTGAAGGAACTGGCCGCGCTGAAGCAACTTCAGACGTTGAGCCTTGACCGCACTCGGGTGACGGACGCCGGGCTGAAGGAACTGGCCGCGCTGAAGCAGTTGCAATCACTGGCTCTCGGTGTCACGGGCGTAACGGACGCCGGGCTGAAGGAATTGGCCGCGATAAAGCAGTTGCAATCTCTATACCTGAATAGCGTCGAGGTGACAGACACGGGCCTGAAAGAACTGGCAAAGCTGAAGCAACTGCAATATCTGAACCTGCTTGGTGCCCCTGTTACGGACGCGGGAGTGAACGAACTGCGGAAGGCCCTGCCGCAACTCACGGTTTTCCGCTGATGGCTGCGGTTGGCTTGCGGCGACCCGAAGCGATTGCTTGAAGGTGAAGGCATTTCTGCGGCTTGCCGCTGGGCGCAGGCGGCTACCGCTGCCGGTTCAGCATCTTCATGTACTCGCGCATCCACGCATGGTTGTCGTGCCAGGTCCGCGCCGTCACCAGGTTGCCGCTGACCACCACCTCCTGATCGACGTAGGTCGCGCCGCACACCTCCGCGTCGAAGCGGCACTTCTTGACCGTCGTCACCGTGCGGCCGCGGATCACGTCCGCCGTCGCCACGATCTCGATGCCGTGACAGACCGACGCCACCGGCAGGTTCTTCTCGAAGAAATATCGGGTCACGCGCATCAGGTCGGGGTCGTAGCGCAGGTACTCCGGGGCGCGGCCGCCGGACAGCACCAGGCCGACGTATTCGGCAGGGACGATGTCGCGGAAGGCGATGTCCGACGCCAGCCGGTAGCCGGGCGACTCCACGGTGATATCCCAGTCCGGGTGCCCGTCGTGCTGCACCAGATGGTAGACGCGCTTCTCCGGCGCGGCGACCAGCACCTGATAGCCGTCCTCGCGGATGCGGTACAGCGGATACAGGGTGTCGAAGACCTCGGCGGCGTCGCCGATGACGAGCAGCACTTTTTGCATGGCGGGTTCCTCGCGGGCCGGCACGTTGGTGATCCTTCGGGAGAACGGGTATTATAGAAACGGCGGCGCCAATTCGCTGAGACCTGGGACGGAGGCGGACGTGCGACCCGTGGACGACACGGTGACGGTGGAGTTTTTCGGCGTGCCGCGCCACTGCGCCGGTCGGGCGGAACTGCGCGTCGCGGCGGCGACGGTGGCGGAGTTGCTGACGGCGGTGGAGCGGGCGTGTCCCGGGTTGGCGGGACTGCGGCGGGCGGACGGCCGGCTGGCGCCGCATTATTTGCTGTCCATCGACGGCCGGCGCTTCATCGGCGACATGGGCGAGGCGCTGCGGCCGGGCGAGCGTGTGCTGCTGCTGTCGGCGGACGCTGGCGGCTAGAGCGGTTGACGGATGGGTGAAGCGGTGCCGGTTGCTGCCGATCCGGGACGGGGAACACGTCATGGGATACGTGTAAAGTGGCAATGTGGCAAAGTGGCAAACTGATCCACCCTTCGCTACACCCCACCGCCTGCCGCGCGAAACGGGGAAAACGATGTTCGGCTACCACGGCCGCTACCTCCGCGTCGATCTGAGCCGCGGCGCCGCCGACTGGGTGCCGCTGTCGGAGGACGTGTTGCGCCGTTTCATCGGCGGCGTCGGCCTCGGCGTGTACCTGCTGCACCGCGAAGCGCCGGCCGGCATCGATCCGCTCGCCCCGGAGGCGCCGCTTATCTTCAGCCTGAGCCCGCTGGTCGGCACACCGCTGACCACCTCCGCCAAGTTCGCGGTCGTCGCCAAATCGCCGCTCACCAACCGCCTCAACGACGCGCTCTCGTCGTCGCATTTCGCCATCGCCGCCAGGCGCGCCGGCTTCGACGCCCTGGTGCTCGTCGGCGCCTGTGCCGCCCCGACCGTTCTGGTCATTGATGACGGCAACGTCCGCCTGCAACCCGCCGCGGACCTGTGGGGCCTGACCGCCCAGGAGGCGAACCGCCGGCTGATGGAGCAACTCGGCCCGCACTTCCACAGCGCTAGCATCGGCCCCGCCGGCGAAAAGCTGGTGCGTTACGCGACCATCAGCCACGACAACCGTCACGCCGGCCGTGGCGGTCTCGGCGCCGTGATGGGCGGCAAGCGATTAAAAGCGGTGGCTGTCGCCGGTTCGCAGCGCGTGGAGGTGGCGGACGCCGCGGCGGTGGTGGACGCGGCCCGCGACCTGTCGCGGCGCTCCTTCGGCCCGGCGACGGCGAAGTATCGCGAACTCGGCACCGTCGCCAACCTGCTGACGTTCAACCGCTTCGCGGCGCTGCCGACGCGCAACTTTCAGCAGGGCACCTTCGAGCAGGCGGCGGCACTGTCCGGCGAGGAGTTGAACGCCGTCCGCCGCGTGGCCCGCAAGTCGTGCGCCGCCTGTACCATCGGTTGCGAACACCTCTACGCCGCCGCGGACGGCCCCCCCGTGCGCCTGGAGTACGAGAGCCTGTTCGCGCTCGGCCCGCTGTGCGGCGTCGGCGATCAGGAGGCGGTGTTGCAGGCCGCGCGGCGCTGCGACCAGTTGGGCCTCGACACCATCTCGACCGGCGCCAGCATCGCCTTCGCGATGGAGTGCGCCGAGCGCGGCCTGCTCGACGCGCCGGGGCTGCGCTTCGGCGCCGCGGATCGGCTGCTGGAACTGGTGGACGCGATCGGCCGTCGCGAAGGGCTGGGCGATCTGCTGGCGGAGGGCACGCGGCGGGCGGCGCAGGTGATCGGCGGCGACGCGCCAGACTTCGCGCCGCACGTCAAGGGGCTGGAAATCCCGGGATACGAGCCGCGGGCGCTGCAGACGATGGCGCTGGGCTTCGCGGTCGGCAGCCGTGGCGCGGACCACAACCGCTCCGGGGCGTACGAGGTCGATTTCTCGGCGCGGGCGGATCGGCTGCACGGCTCGCCGGAGGCGGCGCGACTGGCGGTGGAGACGGAAGACCGCGCCGCGCTGCTCGACGTGCTGATCCTGTGCAAGTTCCTGCGCGGCGTGTTCACGGACCTGTTCGCGGAGACCGCCGACCTGCTGCGGCGTATCACCGGCTGGGACGTGACCGCCGACGAACTGCGCGGCGTCGCCCGGCGCGTGGTGACGGCGAAAAAGCTGTACAACCTCCGTGAAGGCTGGACGCCGGCGGAGGACACGCTGCCGCGCCGTTTTCTGACGGAGGGATTGGCCGCCGGCGGCGATGCGCAGGTGCTGCTGCCGCGCGAACGGTTGCAGGCGATGGTGCAGGCGTATTACGCCGCCCGCGGCTGGGACACGCTGGGGCGGGTGCCGGCCGAACTGGTCAGCGATTGTCGGTGAATGTGCATCCCCTCGTGCCCACGCTCCGCGTGGGGACAAGGGCCCAATGGTTCGTGCTTTGACAACCGCCCAAAAGTGACCTAATGTTGGTCGGGCTGTTTCCACCTCTTTTTCAAAGGAAGTCGCAATGGAACTGGAACTGGGCGTTGTCGTCGGTCTCATCGGCCTGCTGGGCGTCGTCGCGGTGTACTTCTGGATCGTCCGCCGAGCGCAGAACGAAGCCGTGCAAGAGCCGCAAAAACAGTAAAATGCCAGGGCATTGTCGGCAGGGCGCGGCTCCACGTCGGAGTTCCCGCCCGTGACCTGCCGCGGCCCCGGTCAGTGACGTATGGACCCCATCTACCTCGACGCCAACGCGACCACCCCCGTCCTGCCGGCCGTCCTCGACGCCATGGCGCCGTACTTCACGGCCGTGGCCGGCAACCCCGCCAGCAGCCACGCCGTCGGTCGCCGCGCCCGTCAGGCGCTTGAAGACGCCCGCGATCGCACCGCTGCGCTCCTCGGCGCCGACGCTGATGAGGTCATCTTCACCAGCGGCGCCACCGAGGCCAACAACCTCGCCGTCTTCGGCCTTGCCGGCCCGGCCCCTGGCCACCTGATCGCCAGTCCACTCGAACACCCCTGCGTGACTGAACCGCTGCGCCACCTGGCCGGCACCGGGTTCGCACTGGATTGGTTACCGGTCGATGCCGACGGCCGGGTCCGCGCGGAGGCGCTGCCGGGACTGCTGCGGCCCGACACGCGGCTGGTGAGCGTCTTGCTGGCCAACCACGAAACGGGAGCCGTGCAGCCGGTCGCGGAGGTGGCGGCGCTGGCGGCCCGTGCCGCGGTCCACTGCGATGCCGCCGCTGCCGCCGGCAAGTTACCGGTGCGCTTCCACCACCTCGGCGTGACCGCCCTGACCGTGAGCGGGCATAAATTCCACGCACCCAAGGGCATCGGGGCGCTGCTGCTGCGCCGGCACACGTCGCTGCGGCCGCAGCTGTTCGGCGGCCACCAGCAGCAGGGCCGGCGGCCCGGCACCGAGCCGGTGGCACTGGTGGTCGGCCTGGCCGCGGCGCTCGAACTGGCGGAGCGCGACCGGGAACACCGCACCGCCCACGTGCTAGGCTTGCGGCGTCGCTTCCTGGAGCGCTTGCGGACTGAGGCGGCCCCGGTGGTGCTGAACGGGCCGGCCGAGGGCGGGGTGCCGCACACCTTGAACCTGTCGTTCCCGGGCTGCCGGGCGGACCTGCTGTTGATGAGCCTGGACCTGGCGGGCGTGGCGTGCTCGACCGGCTCGGCGTGTTCGAGCGGTTCGCTGCTGCCCTCGCCGGTATTGCAAGCGATGGCGGTGCCGCCGGAGCGCCTGCACACCGCCCTACGCTTCAGCCTGAGTTTTTTGCTGAGCGCCACGGAAATCGACGAGGCGGCGGCCCGGGTGGCGGTGGTGGTGCGGCGACTCCGTGAAGGGCAGGGCTCCGGCGCTTGATGGTGGCGGGGCCGGGTTCGCCCTGGGAAAAAAATGGATTGGGGAATTTTTTCCTTTTGCTTTTATGAGAAATGGCTTAGAATTTCCATAATCATCATTTTTCGTGCAGTAGGCAAGCACCGGACATTGCCGCATTTAACACATATTCCGAGAAGCTCCTGTGCTCTCACCTTTTCCCTCAGGAGGTCTTGTCATGCGATTATCAACCTGGCCGTACACCGTGCGGAACCGCGCCTTCACGTTAATCGAGCTGCTGGTGGTGATTGCGATCATCGCCATCCTGATCGGCCTGCTCCTGCCCGCCGTGCAGAAGGTGCGCGAGGCCGCCGCCCGCACCACCTGCTCCAACAACCTCAAGCAGATCGGCGTCGCCTGCCAAAATTACCACTCGGCGTACCGGCGCCTGCCCCAGGGCTACGTGAGCAACACGATCAACCAACCCCAGCCGGGCTGGACCTGGGCCACGTTGATCTTGCCGTACATCGAGCAGGAGAACCTGTACAACTTGCTCAACCCCAACCTGATCCTCCCGAACGGCCCCCCGACCCCCGCCACCGTGCTCACCCAGACGGCGCTGCCGGTCTACCTGTGCCCGTCCGATCCGAATACCATCACAATCAACGTGTGGTACGACAACTACGGCAACAGCAATTACGTGTGTAACCGGGCGGTGATGGGCCCTGCCGACGGCACCTATCCCCCCAATTTCGCGAGCGGCGCTCCGACGAACCTGCGGCTGAGCGACATCAAGGACGGCTCCAGCAATACCTTGCTGGTGGGGGAGCGCGACGGCTACCGCACCTTCGCGGCCACCTGGGTCGGCGGCCGGCCGCCTGGCACCAACGACAGCACCGCCAGTTTCGAGGGGCGGCCGGGGGAAGGGATGAACATTCCCTATCAGGTAGCTGGCCCGTTCCCGCCAGCTGCCTCGCAGGATGTGTTTAATTTCGCACAGCGGCTGGAGTTCTCCAGCATGCACTCGGGCAACATCGTCGGCTTCGTGTTCTGCGATGGTTCCGTCCACTTCATCCAATCCAGCATCGATTCCGATCCGACCGACAGCTGGGACAACTCGAGCTGGGCCACCACCAACAACTTCACGATGCAGAATCTGTACTGGCCGAAAGACGGCCATACCGTGAATGCGACCCTCTTCGAGTGACCCCCGCCGCGGGCGGGGCCGATTTTGGCCCCGCCCGCTCGCGCCAGCGATCCGCAGGAGTTTTTGTCCATGACCTCTCCCACTTCCCTGCCCCGGTTCCTGGCCGTGGCCGCCGCCGTCGCCCTGGCCCTGGTGGCCGGCTGCGACACGGGCCCCCGCTCCGCCGTGGAAGGCACCGTCACTTACGACGGCCAACCAGTGGACGTCGGCGGCATCGCGTTCATCCCCATCGGCAGCGATGCCGAGGGACGTGTCCGCGCCACCGGACCGATCAAGGACGGCCATTACGAACTGGACAGTCGCAAAGGCCCACTCCCTGGCAACTATCGGGTCGAGATCACCTGGCAGAAAAAGACCGGCAAAAAGGTCACCATCGAGTTCGGGCACAAGAAGGACGAGACCGTCCAGGTCATCCCGGACAAGTACAACACGAAATCGGAGTTGACCGTCGAGATCAAGCCGGGCCGCAACACGCTTCCGTTCGACCTCAATAAGTAATGCCGCCTCCGGTCGCGCGGCGCAGTCAAGGCAGCTTGCCCTCGTCGCGCAGCCGATACCACGTCCCGTGCAGCCGGCACAGTTCCTTCGGCCCCAACTCCTTGCCGTAATAGGCCGACAGGTCTGGTTCCTGTTTGCCCGCCTCGAAGTCAGCGACGTAGCGCTGCACCGTCGGCCGGGGACAGTTCGTCTCCTGCTGAATCTGTTCGGCGCCGGCGCCCTGGGCGTGCCGCGCCAGCACGAGCAGCAGTTTGCCCTTGGCAATGCGGCGCGGCTCGCTCAGGAAGCGGTACGTCCGCAGCAGATAACGCGGCGGCTCCGGGGCTTTCGGGTTCGCCTTCTTCAGCGTCAGGCCGACGCGGGCCGAGCGGCACAGTTCCCTGTGCGGCAGGTCCGAGGCCAGCTCCAGTCGCAGCGGGTTGCCCACCTCCCAGGCGAGCCGTTCGGCGATCACCTTGTCCAGCGCCGAAACCGTCGCGGCGCCGGTCGCGTCCAGCAGGTGATCGACCAGCAGCGACGGGCCATCGACCAGGGTGCCGTCGGGCTTTTCCAGACCGCGGAACAAAATGCCGGCGTGCGCCTGGGCGGTGCCGAAGGTCAGGTCCACGCCCTTGAAACTGCCGCTGCGGTAGACGCCGCCGGTGCGGTGGAAGTACCAGCGGCCGGTATGCACCTGCATGGGATCGCGGTGCGCAAAACGGTCGGGGTGCTCGGGGCCGTGGTAGTAAAACTCGATCTCGGTGAGGCGGTATGGCACGCCGCCCGCCACCAGCCGCGTGCCGTTCAGCAGCACGTCGGCGCTGTCCGCGAACCAGTCCTCGAAGCCCGCGTCCTGCAACCTGTCCGGTTTGCGTAGCACGTCCAGCCAGTCCGCCATGCTCAGCCCTCCGCTGGTTGGCCGCCGTGGTTGGCGACGCCCGCCCCGGTCTGCAACAATCCCCGCCGCTCCACCGCGTCCTTGAGCGCCGCCAGACGCCGGCGCGTGTCGCGGGCGAATACCCAGCCCAGCAGCGGCGTCAGCCAGCGCGGCCGCCCCTGCAAATGGTAGCGAAAATCGACGCGCGTGCGGCCGTCGGGCTGTTCCTCGAAGCGCCAGGAGCCGGCGAACGCCGCCAGGAACCACGGCCCGCGCGTCATCTTGACGGCGGTGACCGTCGGCGGCACAAACGAGACATACTCGGTTTCCATCGCGAAGCCGCTGCGGGCGACACAGTTGGCCCGGACACCGACGCCCGGCCCGGTCGCGCCGCCGAGCAGGTTGGCGGCCTTCAGGAACGGATCCCACTCCAGGCGGCGGCCGTAGTCCTGCGTCAGCGCGAACAGCTCCGCGGCGGGGGCGGCGATCAGCACATGATGCTCGAAGGTCATGGGAGTACCCCCACCAGAAAACGTCAGGATTTCTTCCGCCGCGGGCTGCGTCGCGGCGGCCCAAGCAGTTCCTGCCAGCTGCTCGCGGTCAGCAGGCGTTCGCCCAGGTCCTCCAGTTGCTTCAGGTCAGTCACGGCTTCCAGGGCGGCGGTCGTTTGCGCGTCGGGCAAGCCGAAGCGTCTGCTGCCCAGTCGGAGCAACATTTTTTGGGCTTCCTCCACGGCGCCCTCGATTTTGCCCTCGATTTTGCCCTCGTCCTTACCCTTCTGCAGGATAAATTGGTACGACGCCGAATCTTCCAGCCAGTCCAGTTGCTCGAACATTTTTTGGTACACCTCCAACGAGAAACGGATGCCGGCCAGCAAGTACGCGGCCGCCCACAACTTTGGCGCCACGTCCCGCAAGGACCTGTGACTCAACCTCTCTCGAATCCGCGCGACGACGGCGGGGAACTCCGCCTCGGTCGTCGCGCTAATCACGGCGAGCGGCAGGGTGGCCGCGCCGCCCGCCAGGATCTGGGCCGGCGGCACCTGCCAGACGCGCACGACGCTGTAGCCGAACACCAGGTACGGCTGCTCCCCCTGAAAACCGAACCGCCACTCTCCACTTAACCCGGGCGAGTCGGCCGCGGGTCGTATCAGCACCGCCACGCTGCGCACCGGCAGCCGGTGCCGGTGGACGAGCAGGGCGTTGTGCGCGTGCAGCAGTGCAGGCAATTGGGCCGCGTCGTGCCCGGCGACGAACTCCAGGTGCAGCAAGTACGTCTCGGCGCCCTGGACGCGCAACCCCTTGTCGGCGGCGCCGCTCACGGTGGCCACGTCCGCGTCGATGACCTCGGTCGGTGCCGCCGGCAAGCCGAGAAACACCGGCCAATCCGCGGGCCTGACCTCCACCAAGTCCTTCAAAGCGGCATCGAACTGCTGGGAGGGCACTCGTCACTTCCTCAGGTTGAATGCGCGCAGTTTGCCGCCGTCCCGCGCGAACAACAGCCCGTGCGCCAGCGCGATCTGCGCCCGGCACGGTGGCGCGTCGAACACCGCTGCCCGTGCCGTCTCGCGATACGCCGTCGGCGTCGCCTCGAACGCCACCAGTTCGCCCTTCTCCGTCAGGACAATCACGCGGCCGTCCACCAAAATCATCGAACCGCAGCCGAAATCCTCCTTCGTCCAGCGTACCTTACCGGTTCGCAGCTCAATGCAGCGCAGCCGCGGCCCCGCCTCCTGGCGACCGTCGAAGCCGTACAGGAAGCCATCGTGCAGCATGCAGGTGTTGTAATGGTTCGACATGATGTCCTCGCCCGACCAGACTGTTTCGACCTTGCCACCGGCCACGCGCAGCGCCAGCGCCCCCGTCTCGTAGCTGGCGGAGAAGAACAGCAGGTCACCGGCCGTCAGCGGCGTCGCGGCGTTGACGCTGGCGGCGTAGCGTGCCCGCCAGCGCTGCCGGTGCAGCACCTTGCCGTCCTGCGGGTCGAGGATGACCACGCCCTCGCGCGTCAGGAACACCGCCCGCCGCCGGCCGTCCAGCGTGACCGCGACCGGCGACGAATAGCTGGCCCCGTCCTGCGTGGCCCGCCACACCTCCTTGCCGCTCTTGCGGTCGAAGGCCACGATGCCCGCGTCCTTCGCCCCAACGTTGACCAGCACCCGGTCGCCCTCGACCAGCGGCGACGTGCCGACGCCGAAGAAGCTCGGCGGCACCTTGTATTCCTTGTGCAGTGCCCGGCCCCAGACCTTCTTGCCGGTCGCCAGGTCCAGGCAGTGCAGCGTGCCGGCGGCGCCCAGCGTGTAGACGTGGCCGCCGACGATCACCGGTGTGGACCGTGGGCCGTTGCCCTTGCCGTAACTGTCCTCGTAAGCGGTCGGGTACGCGAACTTCCACAGCGCCCCCCCGGTGCGCGCGTTGACGGCCTCGACAACCTCCTCGTTGCCGACGCGGTGGAACAGGATCAGCCGGTCGCCCTGCACCACTGGACCGCTGTAGCCGGCGCCAACGTCGCGCTGCCACAGCAGCGGCGGTCCCTTGGCGGGCCACGTCAATTGCAGTCCCTTGGTCGGCGAGACGCCATCGCGGTTCGGGCCCAGGAACTGCGGCCAGTCGGCGCTCACCGGCTGGGCCGGCTGTGGCGCAGGCATCGGCTTCGCCTTCGCCTTGACGCAGCGGAAGCCCACGCCATCGTCGGCGCTGTCCGCCGGGGCGCGGCGGCGCGCGGCGCTGGCGCAGTCGTCCGCCCGGTCCTTCCACGAGCCGCCGCGGATGACGCGCTCGTTGGTCTTGCCCAGGCGCGGGCTGCCGTCGGTGGGCGTGCCCTTGAGGTCGGTGTGCCAGGCGTCGGCGCACCACTCCCAGACGTAGCCGTGCATGTCATACAGGCCCCACGGGTTCGGCTTCTTGGCACCGACCGGCGGGTCATTGCCCTTGGCGTTGCCGGTGAACCAGGCATAGCCGCCCAGGTCCGCAGCGGCGTCGCCGAAGCTGTATTTGGTTGTGGTGCCGGCACGGCAAGCGTATTCCCACTCCGCCTCACTCGGCAGGCGAATCTCCTCGCCGTCGCGCAGCAATTCGAGCCGGCGCAGTTCCGCGGTGACCTTGCGGCAGAACTCGTTGGCGTCGTCCCAGGTGATTTTCTCGACGGAGTTGCGCGGCCCCTTCCAGCGGCTGGGGTTGACGCCCATGATGGCCTGGTAGAGTTCCTGCGTCACCTCGTATTTGCCGATGGCGAAGGGGGACTTGAACGTCACCCGAACGGACGCCCCGGGCGTGCCCATCTTGAAGGTCGCGGGGAATTTGTCCGTGCCGGGTGTCAGCGGCACGAACTCGTCGTGGAAGCGCTTGAGGATGGCGTCCTTGGTTTTTTCCTGGCCGCCAGCCGGCGGCGCGGCGGCGCCGAGCGCCAGCAGGGTCACGGCGATGAGGGTCAGCCTGGGTGCGTGCATTGGCTGTCTCCGACAGGGTGTGGGGTCGCTCCCTGGCCATTTTACCCGCCCCTGTCGGGAATGCCACGCTCCTCCAGGCCGGCGGACGTGATTGCTAGCGCGGTTCGCAGGCGGAGCGCGCACGGGTGGGGCGGCGGGCACGGCTTGACCACCAGCGGCCTGCATTGCCACAGCAAGGGGGCCAAGGAGGCCAAGGGGGCCAACTTTTTCATACGTCGAGAATCGGCGCCCTGGCTCCGTATGGGTGGCACGGCGCGACAGCCATCGGCGGCGGTTGCCACAGCAAGGACGCCAAGAACGCCAAGGACGCCAACTTTTTCATACGTCGAGATGCGGCGCCTGGCAGCGCGGGCTTGCCGTTCGTGGTCCTTACGACGGCAAACTGCTCCAATCCCGTGCGCTTTACCCGCGCGGGGCCGATTTATCGGTTCGCGCACGCCAGCGCGAACCGATAAATCGGCAGCGGGGGCGAACGCGCCAGGCAACTCCGTCCGGGCGCCTAGCCCCGGCAGCCCGGCCCTTTCTTCGGCTCCTGCTGCTCCGTGATATGCCCGCCGGTCTCCTTGAGCGCAGCCGCGCGCTCGGCGTTGAGCTGGAGGAAGGACGCCCACTGGCCCGGCACGTCGGCCTCCGCGAAGATCGCCTCAACCGGGCACTCCGGCACACAGGCCCCGCAATCGATGCACTCAACGGGGTCAATGAACAGCATGCGCTCGTCCTGGTAAAAGCATTCGCACGGACAGATCGCCACACAGTCGGTGTACTTGCAGTCCAGGCACGGCTCGCAAACAACGTAAGTCATGGCACGGCTCCTTTCACCTGGGCGAATCGCAAAACCCGGCCGTGCTGATAGCGAGTGCCGTGCCGGGCGCGGTCCGAGCCTTGCGCATTGGGCCGAAGATCAGCCTGACAGGTCAGTTGCGGCCGTCGAGCGCCGGCCCGGTCGCCCGGCACGGCAACGCCGGACGACGCGATTTGGTTGGAACAACCGGGGCGCGTCGTCGCGCGGTCACGGGGAAGGCGGGCGCCGGGGGATGTGGTGCTTTCGCATCTTGCCGTACAGCGTGGTCGGCTTGAGCCCAAGAGAAGCCGCGGCGCCGTCCGGGCCGTAGACCTTCCCCCGACAGCGGGCCAGCGCCTCCACGATGGCGCGCCGCTCCAGTTCTGCCAGCGTCGGCCGCTCCCCGGCGTCGGTCGTGGCCCGCACCGGTTGCAGCCAGTGCGGGTCGAACGCCAGCATCTCGCCCTCGGTGACGATCATGGCACGCTCGATGAGGTTTTCCAGTTCGCGCACGTTGCCCGGCCACGGATAAGCCGTCAGCGCCTCCAGCGTGGGGGTGCTGACAGAGACCGCTTTGTTCAGGCGCCGGCCGAAGGTGTGCAGGAAATGACTGACCAGGTCCGGAATGTCCTCGCGGCGCTGGCGCAGCGGCGGGACGTGAATGGGAAAGACGTTCAGCCGGTAAAACAGGTCCTCCCGGAAGCGACCAGCGCCGACGGCGGCGCCGAGGTCGCGGTGCGTGGCGGCGATGGCGCGGACATCCACGGGGATTGGTTCGCTGCCGCCGACGCGCTCGATGATCCGCTCCTGCAGCACGCGCAGCAGCAGCACCTGCGTCTCTGCGGGCAGTTCGCCGACCTCGTCGAGGAAGATGGTGCCGCTGTGGGCCAACTCGAAGCGGCCGAGGCGGCGGCGGCTGGCGCCGGTGAAAGCGCCGGCCTCGTGGCCGAACAACTCACTGGCGATCAGGCCCGGCGCCAGGGCGGCGCAATGGACCGGCACCAGCAGGCGGTCGCGGCGCGGGCTGAGTTGGTGGATGGCGCGGACGACCAGTTCCTTGCCGGTGCCGGACTCGCCGAGGACCAGCACGGTACTGTCGGTGTGGGCGACCTGTTGAATGGCGCGCCGCACCGTCTTCATCGCGGCGCTCCGGCCGGTGAGCGGCCGCAGGTCGCGCTCCGCCCGGACCTCGTCGCGCAGGAAGGCCGTCTCGCGGCGATAGCGCTCCAGCTCCAACAGGCGCGCCTCCAGGTCGGCGACGCGGGCAACACGTTCGCGGCAGTGGGGGCATTCGGCGTCAGTCATTTTTCTCGGAGATTGTTTCCCTTCCCGGCACGGCGACGAGGGTCAGCCTGGAACTGCTCATGTCGGAACTCCGGCGGGTAACAGCGTCACGTGGCACGGCTCTCCAGAGCCGTGTTTCCGCAGCATTTGGCTTGCTGCACGGCTCTGGAGAGCCGTGCCACGTGAGCATCTTGGCCGCCGGGGGAATAAGTGCATGGCTCCCCCAGGTGCTTCCAGAAATCAATTCTGATGCAGCGGGGAAAGCCGCAACGCATCCTCCCCTCTTGAAGGCCATTCTACCTCACCAGGGGTGGGATGCCACGACTGATTCGGTCCACCAGCCGTGAGATCGGCGACACCGATTTACTGCATGGCATTCCACAGGCTGAGTCCGGTAGAATACAAGAAGCAAGCGCCCTTGGGGTGCTGCTCCTACCTACCGGGGATTCTGTCATGTCCACACACCACACCTCAACCACCTCCCGCCTCATCCTCACCGCGTTTGCCTGGCTCGGGATCGCCGTCCTGGCCGGGCCAGCGCCCGCCGCCCAGCCGCAACCGGACCTCGACGCCAAACTTCGCCAGCTCGAAAAACAGATTGCCGCGGTGCGCGGCCTGGCGTTCAAGAAGCCCGTCGAAGCCAAAATCATTCCGCGCCCCGCCGGCACCGACAAAAGCTTGCAGGGCTACTACAGCCCGAAGGAAAAGCGCCTGTACCTGTACGACGACCTGAGCGGCGCCTACGCACAGGGCGTGCTCATCCACGAAATGGTCCACGCGCTGCAGGACCAGCACTTCGGACTGGAACGGCTGCACCAGGCCGCCTTCGGCAGCGACGCCGAGCTGGCTCTGGCGGCGCTCGTGGAGGGCGACGCCACCTACACCATGATCGAGTTGCTGAAAAAGGAGCAGCCCAAAGCGGCGGCCATGCTCGACGTGCCGCTGGCGAAGACCAGGCGTTTGCAGAACGCCTTTCTGTACGCTCAGGGGGCGCGCTACGTCAAGGCACTGAAGGATCGCGGCGGCTGGGCGGCGGTCAACACGGCGTACAAGTTCAGGCCGCGGACGACCGCCGTCGTGCTGCACCCGGAGGGCGCCGCGACCGTCAACCTTGGGCCGGGCAAGTCGGTCGGCGAATATGGCCTCATCAAGCTGTTCTGGGAGCAGGCGGCGACGAAGCCGCTGGCGGTGCAGACGGCGGCCGGCTGGAAGGGCGACCGCCTCACCGACAAGGACGGCGTCAAGACGTGGACCGTCGTCTTCCGCACGAAGGAGCAGGCGCTGCAATTTCAATCGGCCCTGGTCAAGCTGCGGTTCGCGCGCGAGCCGGGGCTGAAGGGGCTGGACACGGCCGGGTCGCACGTCTGGCAGACGACCCGGGGCGGCGTCCTCGCGGTGCTGGCCCGCGGCGACCGCGTGTTCGTGCTGGAGACGCCCAGCCTGGCCGCCCACCGCAAGGCCCTCGACTCCCTGGAGGCGGGGCCGGTCGTGAAGGTTTACGACCGCCTGATGAACCGCGAGGTGCCCTTCGGCTTCCTGGTGGATCGGCTGCTCAAGGCGGACCTGATCTGCGTCGGCGAGACGCACGACAGTGAGCCGCACCACCAAATCCAGCTGAAGATCATCAAGGCGCTGTACTCGCACGACGAGCGGTTGGGCGTCGGCCTGGAGATGTTCCAACGGCCGTTCCAACCGCATCTCGACCGCTATGTCCGCGGTGAGAGCAGCGAGGAAACCTTCCTGAAGGACACGGAGTACCGCCAGCGCTGGGGCCATGACTGGGCGCTGTACCGGCCCATCGTCGAGTTCTGCCGCCGCAACGGCGTGCTGCTGGCGGCTTTGAACGCGCCGCGCAAACTGACAAAGCGCGTCTCGAAAGTCGGCTTCGCCGGCCTGACCGCCGACGAGAAAAAACAACTCGGGCCGATTGACTTCAACCACAAGGACCACCGCGCCCATTGGTACGAGCGCCTCGGCAAGATGCACGGCAACAGCAAGACGACACCGGAGCAGAAGGAGCGGTCGTACCAGGTGATGACGGTGTGGGACGACTACATGGCCCAGAGCGCCGCCGCGTTCCAGCAGGGCCGGCAGTTGCGGCGGTTGGTGGTGCTGGCGGGCAGCGGTCACGTCGAGCGCGGCTTCGGCATCCCGGAGCGGGCGGTGCGCCGCACCGGCGGCGTCGTGGCCACGGTCGGCATCCACTTCGCGCACGACAACGCCAGCCCGCTGGCGGAGCCGCTGACGGATTTCGTCATTGTGATTGAGTGAGTGATCCCTCGATCCGTTTACGGTTCGCGTGAACCTCCGCCCGCGCGAACCGTAAACGGATCAACATGGGTTAAAGCAGTTTGCGGCTGGGTGTAGCGGAAGTCGCCAGACTTCCGTCCGGTGTTGCTCGGAAGTCTGGCGACTTCCGCTACACCCAGTCGCGATGCGCGCTAAACGTGCTCGAAGATGACGAAGTGTGCCGTCTGCGCCAGCGGCCGATACTGGCTCAGGTCCGCCGGCTGGGCGCACTGCTGCAGGCAGCCGGGGAACAGTCCGGTGACGGCGGTCGGCGTCCCGGGGTTGCGGAACCAGTCCTCATCCTCAAAACGGCCCTGGGTGTCGGCCTCGGCAAGGTCGTTGTGCGTCCACAACACGTTCGTGTCCTTCTCCACGACGGTCCAGCCCTGCTCGGCGGCGTTCAGCAGAAGTTGAATTTCACGGGCCATGTGGCACCTCCTCTCAGGCAGATGAACGGGTATCGCCAGGGACAGAAGCAAAGCCGGTGCCGCGCGCGTTTCCAGTGAAAAGGGCCGGTTTTTCGCGGATTGTTGAGTGGCATGGTGTGCGGTCTGCTGTCCCAGGTGATCCAGAACCGCACACCGGATCAGCGCGGCTGGCCGGCGGCCTCCGCGAGCAGGCGCTGCAGCACGTCCAGGTCCACCGGCTTGACGAGGTGCGCATCGAAACCCGCCGCGCACGACTGGCGACGGTCCTCGTCCTGGCCCCAGCCGCTGATCGCCACCACCAGCGCGCGCGCGAACTGTGGCTGTTGTCGCAACCGCCGCGCCACCTCATAGCCATCCAGCCCCGGCAGCCCCAGGTCGAGCAGCACCACCTCCGGCGCGAACGCCGTCGCCGCGGCCAGCGCCCCCGGGCCGTCATGGGCCGTGCGCACCTCGTCGCCCAGCAGTCGCAACAGCAGGGCCAGGCTGTCCGCGGCATCGCGGTTGTCGTCCACCACCAGCACGCGCCGACCATGACCCGCGCCGACCCGGCCGTTGTCGGCAGGCCGCCCCAGCCCCGCCCCGGGGCCGACCGCGGCCGGCAGGCGCACGACAAACTCACTCCCCCGACCCGGCCCCGCGCTGTGCGCCTCAACGCTGCCGCCGTGCTGATCCACCAGCGTCTTGACCAGCGTCAGGCCGATACCCAGGCCGCCCTGCGCCCGCTCCGAACCGCGGTGCGCCTGGGTAAACAGCTCGAAGACATGCGGCAGCGCCTCGGCCGGGATGCCGACGCCGTCGTCGCGCACGCGCAGCACCACCTCGCCGCCGGCGCACGCGGCGCTCAGTCCGACGTGGCCGCCCGGCGGCGTATAGCGGGCGCTGTTGTTCAGCAGGTTGGCGATCACCTGCGCCAGCCGGGTCGGGTCCACGTTCAGGTACACCGGCTCAGGCGGCAGATCGATGGTCAGCGTGTGGCCGGCTGCGTCCAGCGCCGGCCGGCTGGTCTCCACCGCGTCGCGCACGGCCGCCGCCAGTTCGATGCGCTGTTTTCGCAGCTCGATCTTGCCCTGGGTGATGCGGGCCATGTCGAGCAGGTCGTCCACGAGCCGTACCATGTGTCGCATCTGCCGCTCCAGCATGGTGCGGGCCGGGGCCAGTTCCTCCGCGCTGGCGTCGTCACGCTTGAGAATCTCGACGGCGTTGCCAATCGGCGCCAGCGGGTTGCGCAGCTCGTGGGCCAGCGTCGCCAAAAACTCGTCCTTGCGGCGGTCCAGTTCGCGCAGACTGGCCTCGGCCTCCTTCTGGTCGTGGATGTCGGTGCAGGTGCCGAACCAGTAGACGATGCGGCCCTCGGCGTCGCGCACCGGCACGCCGCGCGTCTTGAACCAGCGATACATGCCGTCGGCCCGGCGGATGCGGTACTCCAGGTCGTAGACGCCGCGGTCCTCGACGGCGGCACGCCAGCACGCCAGGGTGCGGTCGCGGTCGTCGGGGTGCAGGACACTCAGCCAGTTCAGGCCGAGCAGCTCGCGCTCGGGAATGCCGGTGTAACGGCCCCACTGACTGCTGAGGTAGTCGCACTGGCCGTCGGGCAGATCGGTCCAGACCAGGTTCGGCAGCGCCTCGGCCAGGGTGCGGTAGCGGCGTTCGCTCTCGCGCAGGGCCTCCTCGGCCCGCCGCCGCTCGCTCACGTCGAGCAGGATGCCGCTCGCCCCCAGCAGGTCGCCGGCCGCGTCGCGCAGGATGCTGCCGCGATCCTCGACCCAGACCACGGCGCCGTTGTCCGGCCGCACGAAGCGGAACTGACAGAGGTAGCTGCTGCGCTGCTGTAGCGCCTCGATGAGCAGAGCCTGGTAGGCGGGCTGGTCATCGGGGTGGACCAGGTCCAGGGCGCGGTTGGCGGGACAGAGTTCGCGCGTCCCCGGCGGCAGGCCGAGCACGTCGGCGGCGTTGTCGGACAGCAGCAGGCGGTGGCGGAGGTGGTCGTGTTCCCAGGCGACCATGCGGGCGGCGCGCAGGGCCAGGGCCAGGCGCTCCTCGGCCCGGTGGGCGGCACGCTCGGCGCGGCGCAGTTCGGTCGTCTCCAGGACGACACAGGCGGCGCCGAGCAGGCCGCCATCCGGCGTCTGCACCGGGTAGTAGCTGGTCAGCCAGTGCCGCCGTTCGCCGGGGGCGCGTGGCGTCTCACCGGCTTCCTCCTGGTTGAGCAGTGGCTTGCCGGTGTCGAGGACCTGGCGCAGTTTCTGGCTCACCGCCGCTGGCAGACCGGGCAGCAGTTGCGCGACGGTCTTGCCCAGGTGCTCGTCGGCGGGCAGGCCGTTGATGTCCGCCAGGGCGGGGTTGACGCGGGCGAAGCGCAGTTCGAGATCGAAGAAGCCGACGCCAACCGGGGCGTTGGTGACCAGGGCGTCGAGCAGGGCCAGGGCCTCGGTGGACTGGCGCTGACGGACCTCGGCCTCGGCGGAGAGGTTCTGGGCGCGCTGTCGGGCGCGGCGCAGGGCCGTGCCGAACGCCAGGACGACGGCACAGGCGAGGAAGTACGTGGCCACGCCGAGGGAGCCGGCCCGCTCCTTCAGAGCGAACACGCCGCGCGGCTCGATCAGCAGCCAGCTGACGCCGTACAGGCCGAGCAGCGCCGTCAGCACCCCCGGCCCCAGGCCGCCGTACCAGACGGCGACGGTTATGGCCGCGAAGACCAGGGCGAAGGGGAAGCCGCGGCCCACGAGTGGGTCGAGCGCCAGGCGGACCAGAACGGCCAGGGCAGCACAGCCGGCAGCGACGCCGTAGCGCGTCAGGAAAGAGCGGGGAGCCTGCATGCGGACGCCTCGTGGTGTCGTCTCGGAGAAGTTCCGACGTGGGGCAAAACGGCCCGGGTGCCGGCGAACTGCGAGTCCCGGTTCCCTCCAGTGTACTTATAGCGCTCGGGGAAAGCACGTCCAGGAGAAACAGTCATTTTGACTGGATCCCTGCCAACGTTCCCTTTTCCCTGGCGTTCGCGGCACCGATCAGCTAAAGAATAACTGGAGCGGTTGGCGTTTGGGGGTAGCGGAAGTCGCCAGACTTCCGAAGCCGCCACGGAAGTCTGGCGACTTCCGCTACGAACAGACCGCTACACCCGACCGCGATGCGCACTAGCGGGCGCCGGTTTGTCCGCTTCGCCGACGCGGCTACCGGGCGTCCGCTTCGGCAGCCACTTCCCGCGCCTGGCCCAGGCCGCCGACCGCCTCAGTGTGATCCGCTCGCTGGTCCACGGCGACGGCGACCACACGGCGGCGGCCGCGCTCTTGCAGGCGTTGGAGGAGGAGAAGCGCCAGCCATGACCGTATCAGCAGAGCAGTCGCCTGCACCACGGAAGCGAACCCCCAGGTGTACAAATGCGTGACAATACGTGCTGCCTCTTTCTGATCGGTCTGACCGTCACAGTACTGGCGGGGGCCCCCGCCGTGGCCGTCCAGGAAAAATCAGACGACACGCCATCTGCCAGGGCTGACCTGGGCAGCCTGTTCCCGCAGGTGCAGAAACTCGCGGAAGCGCGGCGCTACGAATGGTCTTTCCTGAGCGGCAAGTTCAAAACCTTCCCGGAATTCCAGGCCGCCGCGCGGGCCAGGGTGTTCGAACTGTTGCAGTACCGCCCCGAACAGGTCGCGCCGCAGGCGGAGGTGCTGGAGCGCGTGGACTGCGGCGACCACCTCCGCGAAACAGTCGTTTTCAACACGTCGCCGATCTTCCGCGTGCCGGCTTACGTGCTGATTCCCAAGGGCCTCAAGGGCAAGGCTCCGGCCGTGGTCGATCTGCACTCGCACGGCGGCATGTACGTCTTCGGCAAGGAAAAGGTCGTGGACCTGGGCAAGAACCATCCGGCCATGACCGCGTATCACCAGCAGAACTACGACGGTCGGCCGACCGCCACCGCCCTGGTGCGCCGCGGTTACGTCGTCATCACCATTGACGCCTTCGGCTTCGGCGACCGCCGCGTGCTGCTCGACGCCGACCGCAAGAAGTACGGCACCGATCGCTCCAAATACACCCTGGACGATGTGAAAACCCTCAATCAGCAGTGCCGCGTCAAGGAAGCGACGCTGGTCAAGGGCCTGACCTTCGCGGGCGCCACCTGGACGGGCGTCGTCGCCTGGGACGACCTGCGCACCGTGGATTACCTGGCGAGCCGGCCCGAGGTCGATGCGAAACGCATTGGCTGCCTGGGCATCTCGATGGGCGGCTATCGCGCCCTGTACCTGTCGGCCCTGGACGAGCGCATCCGGGCCGGTTGTGTCGTCGGCTTCATGTCGTCGGTGCGGCCGATGATCCGCGGTCACCTGGACACGCACTCGTTCGTGCATTTTCTGCCGGGGCTGCACCAGTCGCTGGACCTGCCGGACGTGGCCTCGCTGACGGCGCCGCGGGCGCTGCTGGTGCAGCAATGCGCCCAGGACCGCCTGTTCCCGCTGGAGGGCATGAAGTCGTCGGTGGACACCATCGCCCGGGTCTACGAGAAGGCGGGCGCGAAGGACCAGTTTACGGGCCGCTTCTACGACGTGCCGCACCGCTTCACGCTGGCCATGCAGGACGACGCCTTCGCCTGGCTGGACCGGCAGCTGGGGCACCGGCCGCCGAAGAAAAAAGCTCCCTGACGCCCAACCGCGCCAGCTTTCAACCATCCCGCGGAGCGCGAGCGATGCAAGTCAAACTCATCACCCTGGACCCCGGCCATTTTCACGCGGCGCTGGTGCAAAAGGAAATGTACGCCAACGTCAATCCCCGCGTCCACGTCTACGCGCCGCTGGCCGCCGACCTGGTGGCGCACCTGAACCGCATCGCCGGCTTCAACACCCGCCGCGAGCAGCCGACCACCTGGGAGCTGGAGGTCCACGCCGGGCCGGATGCGTTGCCGCGGTTGCTGGCGGAGCGGCCCGGCAACGTCGTCGTGCTCTCCGGCCGCAACCGCCACAAGATCGACTACCTTCACGCCGCTGTCAACGCCGGCCTGCACGTCCTGGCTGACAAGCCCTGGGTCATCACGCCCGACGACTTGCCGAAACTGCAAGCCGCCCTCAACACCGCCGACGCCAACGGCCTCATCGCCTACGACATCATGACGGAGCGTTACGAGGTCACGTCCATCCTGCAAAAAGCGCTGGTCAACGACGAGGCCACCTTCGGTACGCCGCTACCCGGGACCGCGGACGAGCCCGGCGTTTACATGGAGAGCGTCCACTTCCTGATGAAGACCGTCGCGGGCGTGCCGCTGCGGCGGCCGGCGTGGTTCTTCGACACCACGCAGCAGGGCGAGGGCCTCACCGACGTGGGCACGCACCTCGTCGATCTCGTGGCGTGGATGCTCTTCGCCGGCCAACCGCTGGACGCCGGCCGCGACGTGCAGATCGACGCCGCGAAGCGCTGGCCGACGGTGTTGACGGCGGCGGACTTTCAGCGCGTGACCGGCGAGGCGGAGTTTCCGGCGGGGCTGGCGGCGAATGTGCGCGACGGCAAATTGGATTATTTCTGCAACACGCAGGTGGCGTATCGGCTGCGCGGCGTCCATGTGAAGCTGGACGTGCTCTGGGACTACGAGGCGGCGCCCGGCGCCGGCGATACCCACCTGGCCGTCTTCCGTGGCAGCCGGGCGCGCGTTGAGGTGCGGCAGGGCAAGGACGAAAACTATCGGCCGGAGTTGTTCGTGGTGCCGAACGGCGCCGGCGACCTGGCCGCGGTGGAGACGGCGCTCGGGCGCAAGGTGCAGCAGTTGCAGGCGGACTTCCCGGGCGTCGCGGTGCAGCGGCAGCAGGGCCGGTGCTGGGTGACGATCCCGGAGCGCTACCGCGTCGGCCACGAGGCGCACTTCGGCGACGTGACGCGGCAGTTCCTGCGCTACCTGGAGAACCCGAAGGCGCTGCCGGCGTGGGAGAAGTCGAACATGCTGGCGAAATACACGGTCACGACGCGCGGCGTGCAGCGCAGCCAGCAGACGGGTGGTTGAGCACCCCACTTGTCGTTTCGCGCGGGCTGCCGGTCTCCGGAACCCCGCTCGTCAAACATCGTCACCTGCCCATCAGCCGTTGCAGGATGTACATTTCCAGCCCCTCGTAGTCGCGCCGGCTGCGGAATTCCTCGACCGTATCCATCTCGACAGTGCGGACGACATCGAGTATGTGCAGGAACATCGCCCGGCTGTTGGCCAGGTGGCGGGTCTGCTCCTCGACGCGCGTGGTGCGCATCGCCTTGACATCCAGGCCGATGCAGCCCTGGTAGCCGGCGCGGTCCAGCACCCAGACGGTGTTGAACGCCCGCCGCAGATCCACCGAGCCGAACACCTTGTCCTGGTCGTATTTCAACCCGTTCTGGTCGTTCAGGTGGACGCTCCACAATTTACCGTGCCACAGCGCGGTGGCCATGTCCTCTGACGGGTCCAGGCCCGCCAGGATCGAGTGCGCCGACTCGATCAACACACCCGACCGGCTCGGGTCCACCGTGCGGTAGCACAGCGCCAGGAAGTGGCCCGGCGTCGGCAGATAGGACTGGTCCATCGGCTCGTTCGGCTTCATCTCGCCCAGAATGCGGACATTGCGGTCGTACTCCAGCAGCACGTTGACCGCGCTGACAATGCGGTCGATGGCCGTCAGCGGGCATTTCGCCTCGCGGATGTACGTCCCCTCGCGCGCAGCCAGAGCACCAGGTCGCGCGTGCTCATCTGGTTGGCGATGTCGATGGCGCGTTTGGAACGGTCGAGGGCGTAGGTGCGGTGGGCGGCGCTGTTGGCGGTGAAGGCGCCGTCGATGGTGTTGGGGTGCTCCCACAGCCGCGGCGCGATGAACTCACAGAACAGCCCCTCGTCGTCCAGGATTTTCTTGACCTCGGCCACGCCGCGCTGTGTCGCCGGCGCGTCCAGGTCAGCCGGCACCACGTCGTCGTCGTGGAACTGCACGCCGTCGAAGCCCAGTTTCTTGTACTCGCGCAGTTTCAGCGCGAAGGCGATGTCCGGGCGCACCGGCGGGCCGAACGGATCGGCTCCGGTGCTGATGTTCCACGGGCCGAAGGTAAACCGGTACGGGGTCAGTCGTGTGGAAAGCGCCATTCAAGTTTTCTCCGCAGAAGGCCGATAATTGTTGTTAAAGTTTTTCCGGAATGGCCGTGCCGGGTCGCCCAGGGAACCCCCCGGCGGCGGCGTTCCTCAACTCAGGTGCGTTGTGAACCGCTGGACCATTTCGTGTGAGAGTTGCGACTGCCAGTGGACGGTGGCGCGTCCGTATTCGCTCTACGAGCAGCAGTCGTTGGAGTCGCGCCCATGCCCGGCGTGCGGGGCCTGCACCCTCAGTTGCCCCGAACCGGGGCCGGCGCTGTCGCAGCGTCCCGTGCCCCACTGGCCGCCGCGGCTGGCGCGGGCGGGCTGAGGGATATTGTAGTGTCCGTTACAACATTGGCAGCGAAGAAAACGACCCCCAGATCCCACGCAATGCCGAAACCGTTCGCTCAGGTTTTGCTCGTTTCAGCCGTGCAATTAAAAGGGCAATAGCGTGATAAAAGGGAGTGGGGGTCACTTCTCCTTGTTGACAAAATGCCGGACGGTCAGGGTATAAGCACCGCTGCCGCGCTGCTGGAAGGACGTGGCCACCAGGCGGTAGGTGCCGTCCGCCGGCGCCGTGAAGAACAGCCGGGAGTTCAGGTTGACGCCGGGTGTGATGTCGTCGTTCTCGGCCAGCACTTTCCCCTTGGCGTCTTGCACCTTCAGGAAGGTGTCGAATTGCGCACTCTCCAGGTCGATGAGGTATGCCTGGCCGGTTCGTAACTTCACCTCCTGCACGCGCTCCCGATCCCTGGCCGTCAAGTTGCCGGGGAAGCATTCCGTGCGGACCTTGGCCATCAAATCCTCGGCGAGCTGCTTCACGTCGGCCCACAACTTGGCCCAGGATTGCCGCTCTTCTGCCGACAGGTTGGCCCGCTCTTTGGCGTCACGGAAGGCTGCAAACGCTGGCTCCTGTTGCCAGGCGGCCGGGATGGTCAGCAACCCGAGCAATGCCTTGTGGTCGCGGGCCTGGAAGCGTTTGGCCCACTGTTGCAGGTCGGCTTGCAGCCAGGCGCGGGCCTGGGCGCGAAGTTTGGCCCGATTCTCATCCGTGAGCTGGCCGGGGTCGCGGCCCTTGCCGGATGCGGCCAGTGCGGCGGCGCGGGCGGCCTGATTGCGGTGGCCCTGGTTCAGGTCTTCTGCCAGTGTCGGATGGGCGGTAAAGGCGATGGCGTAGAGCCTGGAGGCGGTGGCATGGTACTGCTTGAGACGGCACAGGAGGATCAGTTGCAGCAGTTCCTGGGACTTGCCAGGGGGCTTGCCCTGTGCGAGGTAGAGGTTGAGCTTGCCTTCGAGCGCCAGGAGCTGGTCGCAGAATTGTAGTTGCTGCTGAGCGAGTTTCTGAGAGGGATGCCCAGGAGGGAGCAATTTCAGGTACTGATGGGACGCTTCGCGCGCTTCGGCGAACTGCCCGAGCTGAAGGAGGGCGATCCCCAGGCCCTGGTGAGGTTGGGCGTAGTTGGGGTCGAGGCGGATGGCCTCCCGGTAGGCGGTGATGGCGCCGACCAGGTCGTTTTTGTCGCGCAGGGCGTTCCCCAGGCCGTTGCGGGGCAGGGCGTAGTTGGGGTCGAGGCGGATGGCTTCCTGGTAGGCGGCGATGGCGCCGTCCAGGTCTTTCTTGTCGTGCAGGGCGTTCCCCAGGCCGTTGTGGGGGAAGGCGAATTTGGGGTCGAGGCGGATGGCCTCCCGGTAGGTGGCGATGGCGGCGTTCAGGTACTTCTTGTCGCGCAGGGCGTTCCCCAGGTTGTTGTGGACTTCGGCGTCTTTGGGGTCGAGGCGGATGGCTTCCCGGTAAGCGGCAATGGCGCCGTCCAGGTCTTTCTTGTCGCGCAAGGCATTCCCCAGGCCGTGGTAGGGGAAGGCCTCGCTGGGGTCGAGGCGGGTAGCATCTTTGAAGGCGGCGATGGCGCCGCCCACGTCCCCCTTGTCGCGCAGGGCAACGCCGAGGTTGTTGTGGGCCTTGGCAAACCTGGGGTCGAGGCGGATGGCCTCCCGGTAGGCGGCGATGGCGGCGTTCAGGTTCTTCTTCTCGCGCAGGGCGTTCCCCAGGTTGTAGAAGGCCAGGGAATTTTCGGGGTCGAGGCGGATGGCCTCCCGGTCGGCGGCAATGGCCCCGTCCAGGTCTTTCTTGTCGCGCAGGACGTTCCCCAGATTGAAGTGGGCCAGAGCGTACTTGGGGTCGAGGCGGATGGCCTTCCGGTAGGCGGCAATGGCCCCATCCAGGTCTTTCTTGTCGCGCAGAGCGTTCCCCAGGCCGTTGTGGGGGAGGGCATACTTGGAGTCAAGGCGGATGGCCTCCCGGTAAGCGGCAATGGCCCCGTCCAGGTCTTTCTTGTCGCGCAGGGCGTTCCCCAGGTTGTTGTGGGCGTAAGCGTAGTTGGGGTCGAGGCGGATGGCTTCCTGGTAGGCGGCAATGGCCCCGTCCAGGTCTTTCTTGTCGCGCAGGGCGTTCCCCAGGTCGTTATGGGCAAGGACGAAGCTGCGGTCGAGGCGGATGGCCTCCCGATAGGCGGCGATGGCCCCGTCCAGGTCCTGCTTGTTGCGTAAAACGTTTCCCAGGAAGAAGTGGGGTAAAGCCAATTTGGGGTCGATCTTGATGGCCCCGCGGAAAGCGGCGAAGGCGCCAGCCTGGTCCCCCTTGTCGCGCAAGGCATACCCCAGGCCGATGTGGGACGGGACGAATTTGGGGTCTCGGCGGATGGATTCCCGGAAGACGGCAATGGCGCCGTCCAGGTCTTTCTTGCTATGCAGGGCAACCCCCAATCCGCAAAGGCTAATGGCATTTTTGGGCTCAAGGTGGATGGCATCCTGGAAGGCGGCAATGGCCCCCTCCAGGTCCTTCTTTTGGTGCAAAGCAATTCCCAGGTCAAATCGCGCCGCAACATTGAGCGGACGAATCGCGACCGCCGCCTGAAACCACCGCACCCCGTCCTCCGCACCCTCCCGCTGGGTGATCGAGTAGTGTGAAATGCCCAGCTCCATGTTCAGCGTCAAGTCCCTCGGGTGGGCCCGTTGCGCGGCCTGTAGCACCGCCCGCCGCCGCAATGCGGGAATCTGCCGGTCCTGACCCAGGGCGGCCGCGAAGCGCGGGGGCTGGGCCAACGCCTCGGGGCGTCCGGCCAACTCCACCAACCGCTTCCCATCCCTGGCCGCCAGCGCATCGCGCACGGATTCCCGGTACGGATTCGGGTCGGCCTCCCGCAGCACCGCGCGCACCCACGCCGTCGGTTCGGCCAGCAGCCACAGGTCCAGCACCAGCAACAGCCGGTCCCGCAGCACGGACCCGTCAATTCGGGCGGCAGCTTCTCTCCCCGACTCCTGCCCGGCCGCCAACCCGTAGTCCGCCAGTGCCGCCCGCCAGCGCGACGCCACCGCCTTCGGCTCGGGTAACTTGTTCTCGACGAACGTCCAGCGGAACGTGTCGATGAGGTCCAGTTCTCGCTGTAGCGCCAGAGCGGCCCGGCAGCGTTCGGCCCGCGCGTGCAGCCCCTCGCTGCCCGCCTCCTTCAGCCGCCGTTCCGCCGGCCCCGGCGCCGCCGCCGCCAGTTCCGTGTCGTTGTCCCGCAGTGCTGTCTCGCAGCGGCCCAGCAAATCCGTTATCGCTTCACCGTTGCGCTCCCGCCGTTCCCACTCCGCCTGCCACCAGAAGGCCGCGGCGCCACAGCCCAGCACCAGCACCAGCAGCGCCGCCACCAGCGCCGCCTGCGCGGGGCGACGGCGGCACCAGCGCCACGTCTTCTCCAGCGCTCCCGCCGGCCGCGCCAGGATCGTCTTGCCATCCAGGAACCGTTGCAAGTCCTCCGCCAACGCCAGCGCACTGCCGTAGCGCTTGCCCGGCTGCTTGTGCAGGCACTTCAGGCAGATCGTCTCCAGGTCGCGCGGCGTCCTCGGCTGCAAGCGCCGCAGCGGCACCGGGTCGTCGGCCACCACCTGCGCCAGCGTTTCCAGCGCCGTGGCGGCGATGAACGGCGGCCGGCCCGTCAGGCACTCGTACAGCACCGCTCCCAGCGCGTACACGTCCGCCAGCGGCCCAACCGCCTTCAGGTCGCCGCGCGCCTGCTCCGGGGCCATGTAACTCGGCGTGCCGACGACGGCCCCGCTCTGCGTCTGCTGCGCCCCGGAGTCTAGCTGCTTTGCCAGGCCGAAGTCGCTGACCTTGGGCGTGCCATCCTCCGTCAGCAGGACGTTCTGCGGCTTCAGATCGCGGTGGACGATGTGCTTCTCATGGGCCGCCGCCAGCGCCCGGGCCAGCGTCTCCACCAGGCGGGCGGCGTCGCGCGGCGGCAACGGCGTGCCGTCCAGCTTGCGGGCCAGGCTGCCGCCGGCGCAATACTCCAGGGTAAAAAACGGCAGGCCGTCGCACTCGCCCACTTCGTGGATCAGCACAATATTGGGGTGTTGCAGCCGCGCGACGGTCTCCGCCTCGGTGCGGAACCGCCTCAGGTCCGCCGTACTCACCTGCGCGTCGCCCTTGATTCGCTTCAACGCCACCAGCCGGTTCAATTGCAAGTGCCGGGCCTGGTAGACGATGCCCATGCCGCCCTCGCCCAGCACCGATAGCACCTCGTAACCCGGCACCTCCGGCAACCCCGCCGCCACGGCCGGAGAACGCGGCTTGCCGCGGTCCGCCGCCGTCGAGGCCGCCAGGCGCTCGGCCAGGCGCCCGACCAGCGCGGGGAAGTGCCCGACATAATCCGCCGCCGTGGGCTGTTCCCCGCGCCCGAGCCGTGTGCGCCAGTCCGCCACGAGCAGTTCGAGGACCAGTTCCTCGTCCCGCTCCAGCTCGGGGAACGGCGTCAGGTAGGCGTCCACGCTGATCGGAAGACCGCGCTTGCGGCGGTACTCCAGGTCGATGTGTACCAGCTCGCCGGCAATCGCGGCGCGGTCGGCGGCGTCGGGCGGCACGAAGTCCTGCACCCGCGGCGTTTCTCCCTTCTGATGGGCCGCTTCAAAGGCGTAAACGATCTGCGAGAGCATGGCGCGTTCCTCGGTACATGAGGTCTGGAGGTTGCGAACCTACCCCGGCAGTCCGGATTCCAGCCCCGGAGGGGCCAACCCGGCGATCTCGGCGTACAGGTCCCGGATTTTGTGCAGAACACGCTTGACCGTGCGCTCACTCAACTGGACCTGATCGGCGATATCCTTGACCAGATAGCCGCCCAGGTGCATGGCCAGCACCTGCTGTTGCCGCTCGTCCCCCAGGCGCACGGCGATCAACTCGGTGGTCTCGGCAGCGGCGGCCTCCTCGTCGGGTGCGGGCGCGTCCCCCGGCAATTCCCAGCCCGCGGGGGGCCCCGCCAGCGAGGTTTCTCGGGCGGCGTCGCGCTTCTGGCTGTGGCTGCGCTCGAGCAGATCATGGAGTTTGCAGACGGCGATGCGCGCCAGCAGCGGCCACAGACTGTTGCGGTCGTCGAGGTCGAGCCGGCCTTCGCCGTAGCCGCGGAGAAAGCTGGCCCACGCCGACTGCGCGAGGTCGGCCGGTTCCACGCGCTGGCAAAGGTAGGCCGGGAGGCGCTTGCGCAGCAGGCTGATCATGCGCAGCAGGTAGCGCTCGTACGCCGTGGTCAGAGCCCGGCGGCGCGGTTCATCGCCGGACTGCTGCAGGTCGGCCAGGATGCGGATGGATTCGGCGGGGCTTGGCATGGGCGGTCGTCCTCACTTTTCCGGCGATGGTAGCAATCCCCCAGCGCTCTGTAAAGTTGTTGGGAAAAAATTCGCGGCGTCTGGCCCCGTTCGCGGCCGCCCCCGGACTCCCTGGGTGAGAACGCACGGCGGACGTGACCGCCGGCAACACGCCTGGCCCTTGACCGCGAAGGAGATTCCGATGACGCAGCAGCTGACCTCCCGCCGGACGACTCTGAGCCTGGAGCACCTGGAACGCCGCGACCTGCCGGCCACCCTGGGCAGCGTGGCGACCGCCCTGGCCGCCCAGATCCGCACCGACGCCCAGGTCCTGGTCCGCGATGTCGCCACCCTCGAATCGGCCCGGCCGACCATCGCCATCAACGCGCTCACGCGGGATCTGGTGGCGCTGAGCAACGACGACCTCCGCGGCAGCATCGACGCAGTGTTCTCGGATACCACCCGGCTCCTGGGCGACCTGCGGACGGAGGCGGTGCTGATCTCGGCCTACCACCTGCCGCAAAGCTCGGCCCTGAACAACATCGCCGTGCAGCGCGATTTCATCCGCGTCGCCGCCGACAAGCAGGCGGTCGTTCAGCTGGTCAACTACGTACACCAGCACCCGAACCAGCCCGCGCCGACCGCGAACTCGAACCTGTTGAGCGTGGCCACCTCGATCGGGGGGATCAGCAGCAGCGTGCAGTCGATTCTGAACCAGGAGTATCAGAACGCGTTGAACACCTACCATCCGGGCCAGGGCAACAGCAATTCCTACCTGAGCGCTCAGGAGGGGATTCTGGACTCCGGCCAGCACTTTTCCGACATCGTCAACAGCACCGATTTCGGCGGCGGGTCGTGATGAGGGTCTGAGGATGGTTGGACCGGCGAACCGCTCACCAGCGATTCGCCGGTTTTTTTCTGAGGCGAAACTGCCACAAGGAACTGTGGAAAACAACTCGCGCAACAGGCGCCGAAGCGTCGTTTTGCATTGTGTTCGCAGTGGTTTTCCACCGCGAATGCGCGGTTTTGCTGGCGCGTGGACGGCAACACTGCCCTCCGCCAAGAGCCAGACGAGGACCAAAGGGCGCCCGATCTCGACGTATGAAAAAGTTGGCGTTCCTGGCGTTCTTGGCGTCCTTGATTGGTCAGTCGGCGTCATCGAGCGACGCGCTGTGCCAGCAAGAGGGTCAAATCGCGACGTGTGAACAAGTTGGCTCCCCTGGCTCCCTTGGTGTGACGGGCGGCGCCGCCGGAAGCCCGGCCGTGCCACCTGTCGGGGCCTTCCATCCTGGGTGTGGATCAATACACTGCCCCATAATGCACTTGCGCGTTCCCGCCGGGACTGCTCGCTGCGCGGTGCCCCCAACCTTGCACACCGAGGAAACCGCATTGCAATGAGCACGCAGACGATCCATCACGCATACAACGACGTGGTCGCCTCGCATTACGACCTCGACCCGCAGGGCGTCATCAACCGCGCGCTGGACCGGGCGGTCGCCCAGCTGCGGAAGCGGGGCCTCATTGGCGACGACGCGAGGCCATTGAAGGTGCTCGATCTGGGCATGGGCACCGGCCTGTTCCTGGCCAAGCTGAAGGCACTCGGCGGCGACCGCGTGCAGCCGTTTGGCCTCGACCTGGCCGAGAACATGGTCGAAAGCGCCCGCCGCAAGCTCCCCGACCTGACCGCGGAGGTCGGCGACGCCGCCCGCCTCGACGCCCACTTCCCGGGCCAGTCGTTCGACTGCGTTTCGACCGATTTCGTCACCGGCTTCGTGTCCATGACTGTGCTGGCCCCGAAAATCTGGGACCGGCTCGAGGAGGGCGGTTACTGGTCGCTCGTCGGCGGCACCAAGGCGGGCTACCCGGCACTGCGGGCCAAAACGGACTCGAAATGGCTGCGGCGGCTGGCCGGCGCCGGCTCGCGCAGCATTGACGACGAGTTCATCAACCCGGCCGATCTCGCCGAGGTCGGCCGCACGTTCACGGCTCATGGCTTCGAGCTGTGCGAGGGCGAAACCTTTGAGCCGGAACTGGACTTCCCGAACTTCGAGGTCTTCATGGAATACGCCTACCAGGGCGGCTGGCTCACGCCCGTGATCGAGGCGGTCGGCCTCCACAAGGCCGGCTTCCTCAAGCGCTGGGCGCTCAACCGCCTGGTGTTCCCGCTCAAGGACCGTCACAGTATCGTCATCGCGCTGGCCCGCAAGGTGCGGAAATAACGCCGTTCGCCCGGCGTCCGAGGTACGCGCTCTCCGGAGAACTCCATGCGTGTCGCCATCATCGCGGAAGTGTTCCTGCCCAAGATCGACGGCGTCGTCAGCCGGACGTTGAACCTGATCCGGCACCTGGCCCGATCCGGCGACGAGTTGCTCATCGTCTGCCCCGACGCCCGCGGTCTGACCGAGAGCCCGGCGCCGGTCCTGGCGGTGCCGAGCTTCTCGTTCCCGTTCTACCCCGAGTACCGCATCGGCCTGCCGGATCGGCGGCTGGCTCGCGCCCTGAAGCGCTTCGCCCCCGATGTGCTGCACTACATCAACCCGTTCGGCTTCGGCTTCCGCTGCCATGACGCGCTGCGGCGCGCGTGTCTGCGGGTGCCGACCGTCTTCTCGTTCCACACCCTCTACGGCGAGTTCGTCAAGCGCTACAAGGGGCTCGAGCCGCTGTCGCGTCTGCTGTGGTGGCTGACACGCAACTACCACAACCGCGCCAACTTCAACCTCACAGTCTCGCCGGCCATGCAGGCCGACCTGGCCCGGCGCGGCTTCCACCGCGTCGAGCTGTGGCCGCCGGCCGTGGACAGCGAGCTGTTCAGCCCCGGCCGCGCCAGCCCAGCGATGCGCGCCCGCCTCACGGGTGGGCGCCCGGAGCGGCCGCTGCTGCTGACCGTCTCACGGCTGGCGCCTGAGAAGAATGTCGGCTTCCTGGCCGGCGTGATCCGGCAGCTGCCCGGGGTTTGCTTCGCGGTCGTCGGCGACGGCCCGGCCCGGCCGGATCTGGAGCGTGCCTTCGCCGGCAGCGACACCCGCTTCCTGGGCTACCTGAAGGGGGAAGAGCTGGCGACCGCCTACGCCTCCGCCGACGCCTTCGTGTACGCTTCCGAAACGGAGACGATGGGCAACGTCGTGCTGGAGGCGATGGCCTGCGGCCGTGCCGTGGTGGTGCCGAACGCGGGCGGCATTCCGAACCTGGTGGCGCACGGGACCACCGGCTTCCTGTACCCGCCGCGAGACTTGCCGGAAGCGGTGCGGCAGGTCCGGGCGCTGCTGATGGAAGAGGCGCTGCGGGCCCGCGTCGGCCAGGCCGCCCGGCTGGCGATTGAGGAGCGCAACTGGGAGCATTCGGTCGGCCGGGTGCGCGAGGTCTACGCCGAGGCGATCCGTTCCGGCAACCCCACGGCCACCTGGACCTGGTGCGAGAGCGTGGCTCAGGTCACCATGACCGCCCTGGTGTCCGCGTTCCGGGTGGTGCCCCCCAAGAAGAAACGGCCCGCCCTGGCTCAACCAGCCGCCGTCCCCCAGCCCGACGACGCCCTCGTATCGGCGCTCGTGTAATCCCGACTTCGCACGCACCCCGTGTATGTTTCGCGCGGCCTCGACAGCGCGCGAAACATACACGGGCCTGTTTTTCGGGCTGCTCCAGTGGCGGCACGGGATGTGCTTTCTCCACTCATATTCGCGGCCGCTGTTTCCAGGTCGGCGGTTGACCAGGCCCCCGCTTCACTCGGCCGCAGATGGTTCGAAAATAGGCCCGGCAGCGGCGGCTTGTGGAGTCCTGCCCAGCGACGGCTCGTTCCCGCTTCCTCCCTGCCGCAACCGCACCATCCACCGACGGTCCAGAGAGGTCGATTTGATGAACGCTGTCTCGCGTTTACCCGATCCGGCCCCCGAACCCCGGGCCACGACCGGCATTGATGGTTTTGACGACATTCTCGGGGGCGGCTTCACTCCCCAGCGGCTGTACCTGCTCGAGGGTGTGCCCGGCTCCGGCAAGACCACGCTGGCGCTGCAATTCTTGCTGGAGGGCGTCCGCCGCGGCGAGCCGGTCCTGTACGTGACTCTCTCGGAAACGGAAGCCGAACTCCGCGGAGTGGCCGCCTCACACGGCTGGTCGCTCGACGGCATCACCATCCGCGAACTGGTCCCGAGTGAAGATAGTCTGCGGCCCGACGACCAGTACACCATGTTTCACCCCTCGGAGGTGGAACTGAGCGAGACGACCAGGACGATCCTGGCGGAAGTGGAACAGCTCAAGCCGGCGCGGGTGGTGTTTGATTCGTTCTCGGAGTTGCGCCTGCTGGCAGGCAACCCGCTCCGCTACCGCCGGCAAATCCTCGCCCTCAAGCAGTTCTTCAGCGGCCGCAGTTGCACCGTCCTGATGCTGGACGACCTGACCAGCGCGAACCACGACCTGCAGGTCCAGAGCATCGCGCACGGCGTGGTGCGGCTGGAGCAGTTGAATCCGGAATACGGGTCGGAGCGACGGCGGCTGATCGTGCTCAAATTCCGAGGTGCCCGCTTCCGGGGCGGTTATCACGATTACGTCATCCACCGGGGCGGCATCGAGGTCTTTCCGCGGTTGGTCGCAGTCGAACACCGCCTCGCCGCGACCATGGAAAAGCTCGCCAGCGGCATCGCCGAGATGGACATCCTGCTCGGCGGTGGCATCGAGCGCGGCACCAGCACACTGATCGTAGGCGCAGCGGGCACCGGCAAGTCGTCGCTCGCCACGCAGTTCGTGGCAGCGGCGGCCGCGCGCGGCCAGCGGTCGGCCCTGTTCATCTTCGACGAAAGCACCAACACGCTGTTGACCCGCTCCGCCGGACTCGGCATGGACCTGCAGCCCTACCTGGCTGACGGCCGCGTGACCGTGCAACAGGTGGACCCCGCCGAGTTGTCGCCGGGTGAGTTCGTCCACGCCATCCGCCGGGCCGTCGAACGCCAGGGCGTTTCCATCGTGATGATCGACAGCCTGAACGGCTACCTCAACGCCATGCCTGGGGAGCGCTTCCTCATCATCCAGTTGCACGAACTCCTGACGTACCTGGGCCATGCGGGCATCGCCACGCTTCTGATCGGCGCCCACCAGGGGCTGGTTGGCGGTCAGATGATCGCCCCCGTGGACGCCAGTTACCTGGCCGACACGGTGATCCTGATCCGCTACTACGAAACACGCGGGGAAGTCCACCAGGCGATCTCGGTCGTCAAAAAGCGCAGCGGCGCACGAGCGGACCATCCGCGACTTTCAGTTGGCGGACGGCCGCCTCAGCGTCGGGCAACCGCTGCGCAATTTCCGCGGCGTGCTCACCGGAGTGCCGATCGTGGAGGGGGCGGCCGACCCGTTGCGCGAAGGGAAACTCTCGTGACCGAGGCCGACCGGGAACGCCTGGAGCAGCGCGTGCTCGTCCTGGCTCCGACAGGCAAGGACGCGGCCCTGACCCAGTCCGTCCTCAACCGGGCCGGCGTGGCGTGCGTCGAGTCCGCCAACCTGGAGCAGGTGTGCGACCAGCTGAACGCGGGCGCCGCCGCCGTGCTGCTGGCGGAAGAGGCGGTCACGCCGGATCGTGGCGGCTGCCTGGCGGAGTGGCTGGACCGGCAACCGCCGTGGTCCGACCTGCCGGTGCTCGTGTTGACGCGGCCCGGCGCCGACTCCGCCGCGGTGGCGCAGGCGATGGACCTCTTCGGCAACGTCACGGTGCTGGAGCGGCCGACGCGCGTGGCCGCCCTGGTGAGCGCCGTGCGCACGGCGCTGCGGGCGCGGCATCGGCAGTACCAGATTCGCGACCACCTGGCGGAGCGGGCGCGGACCGAGGCGGCGCTGCGCGATGCGGACCAGCGCAAGGACGAGTTCCTGGCGATCCTCGCCCACGAGCTGCGCAACCCGCTGGCGCCGATCCGCAATTCCCTGCACATCCTGCGGCTGACTGGCCGGCTCGATCCGGCCGCCGAGCGCGTCGGCGAAATGATGGAGCGGCAGGTGAACCACCTGGTGCGCCTGGTGGACGACCTGCTCGAGGTCTCGCGCATCACCCGCGGCAAGATCGAGCTGCGCAAGGAGCCGGTCGAGATCGCTGCCATCGTGCGCAATGCCGTGGAGACGAGCCGCCCGCAGATCGAGGCCGGCAGCCACCAACTGGCCCTGGCGCTGCCCCCCGAACCGCTCACCGTGGAGGGCGACGCCGTCCGTCTGGCCCAGGTCTTCGCCAACCTGCTGAACAACTCGGCGAAATACACCGACGAGGGCGGCCAGATCTGGCTCACCGTCCGACGCGAGGAAGCCGAAGTGGCCGTGTCCGTGCGGGACTCCGGCGCGGGCATTCCGCCCGACATGCTGCCGCGGGTGTTCGAGTTGTTCACCCAGGTAGACCGCCAGGGCGACCGCGCCCAGGGCGGGCTCGGCATCGGTCTGACGCTCGTCAAGAGTCTCGTTGAAATGCACGGTGGCAGTGTCCAGGCCCACAGCGCAGGACCTGGACGGGGGAGCGAATTTGTGGTCCGCCTGCCACTGGCAACCCCGCGCGGGAGCGGTCCAGGGGCGGCAGCCACGCCGTCCGCCGTGCTGACGCCGTGCCGCGTCCTGGTGGTCGATGACAACCGCGACGCGGCCGAGAGCCTGGGGATGCTGCTCAAACTGCTCGGCGCCGAGGTGCAGGTCGTGTTCAGCGGCCCGGACGCCCTGGAGGCGCTCGCCACTTACCGGCCGTCCGTGGTGCTTCTGGACATTGGCATGCCGGGCATGGACGGCCATGAAGTGGCGCGGCGGATTCGGCAGCAACGCGGGTCCGAGGAAATGACGCTCATCGCGCTGACTGGCTGGGGGCAGGAGGAAGACCGCCGCCGCTCCCAGAGCGCGGGTTTCGACTATCACCTGATCAAACCCGCGGATGTCAACGCCCTGGAGACGTTGTTGCTTTCTCTCGAAAGTCGGCCGGCAAAGCGCTGACTTGCTCTCTTCCAGCAAAATCGAGCCGGACCGCTTCTGCCAGGGCCGCGGGGCAATGGCAGGGGGACGGAAAGACGGTATAATCCTGATCGGCGTGGTCTGTGCTTGCAGATTGTTGCGGGCGAAGTGGGGACCGGCCCGAGAGCCGCCCGCCGCCCGTCTCATCGTTCCGACCGTCCCGGACTGCCAACGAAGAGGGCCCCTCATGGAACCAGCCGATGCGCTGACGCCGGCGGTGCAGGATTACCTGAAGGCGATCCACGGCCTGGGCGGCGCCGACCGGCCGGTGCCGCCCAATGAGATCGCCGCGCGCCTCGGCGTGCGCGCCCCGTCAGTGACGGGCATGCTCAAGCGCCTGGCGGAGGCGGGCTCGATCCGCTACGAGTCCGGCCACGGCGCCCAGCTGACCGAGCAGGGCATCGCCCAGGCACGCCGCGTCATCCGCCGACACCGCCTGCTGGAGCTGTTCCTGATGCGCGTGCTCGGCCTGGACTGGAGCGAGGTGGACGCCGAGGCCGACGCCCTGGAGCACGCGATTTCACCACGGCTGGAGCAGGCCATCGCCGCCTACCTGCACGAGCCGCTGGAGGACCCGCACGGCCACCCCATCCCGACGCGCGAGGGGGCGCTGGCGCAGCGGGCGCTGCAATCGCTGGACCACTTCCGGGCCGGCGATCAGGTCATCATCCGCGAGGCGTCCGACGACAACCCCGAACGGTTGCGGCGCTGGCAGGCGCTCGGCCTGACGCCGGGCACCACCGTGCGCGTCCGCAGTCACCAGCCGCTCGACGACCTGTACGAACTGGAGGTGGGCGGCCAGGTGATTCCGGTCGGCAGTGAGGGGCTCAAGGGGTTGCGCGGCGAACGCACGCCGCCGCGGGAGGAGGCGAGACAGTCCTGAAGGCGAGCGGCGTCCCCAGAGCGATGCCCTGGGCTAATACGGAATCGCCTTGCTGGTTCTGGTTAGCCCGACGCGCGAGCGCGGGTAAAACCTCAACCCGCGCTCGCGCGTCGGGCTAACCAGAACCAGCGCGCGCTAACTGGGAGAGTCATTTTGGGGCGGTTCCTCGCGGGGCAGATCCCGATCCAGCAGGGCGATGCCGTCGAAGAACAGCAGCCGCACCAGGAAGATCCACACACGCAGCACGGTCAGCGCCAGCAGCGGCACGCCGGCCATCATCAGGCCGGCGAGGACACCGCCCCAGAACGGAACGCCGAACAACAGCAACAGCAGCCCGCTGGCGGCAGACAGGATCAGTAACGCCACGACCACGAACACCAGCCAGTCGAACACCGCCTCCCGGAGCGACCGCGGTCGGTGTTTCTGGCCCGGCGGCAGGATGGGTGGGGCGGTCGTCAGCGGCCGCTGGCCCAGCGCCCACGACCAGGTGTAGACGGCCCACAGGGCGTCCAGCGGTTCGAGGCCGGCCCGCAACACCAGCCGGGTCGCCTGGGCGCGCAGCAGCTGGACGGGTGGTTCGTCCGGCTCGGCGTCGAGGCGCTCCACCACACCCAGGGCCAGCGCCCGGCACAGCAGATACGCCTGTCGCGGTTGTGCCTCCAGGACGGCCCGCACCAGGGCCTGACCTTGCGCGTCGTCCTCCCACAGGGTCGGGCCGTGGCGGCGCACCAGGTCGCGCAGGTGGCGATGCAGCAGCGGGTCGTAGGCGCCGGGCGGCTGCCACCAGCGGCCCAGCACCCAGCCGGCGAAGAGTCCGAACAGCACTTCGAGCAGGAACGCCAGCACGGCGTGCTCGACTGATCCCACCTGAGCCGCGGACAGGACGCCGGCCGCGCCTCCAAGGACGGCCCCGACGGCGGCACCGACCACCTCCCCGCGCGAAAACCCACGGCCGGACGGAGGCGCGGCGCCGGCATCAGCGAACTTCATGGACGGCCCCTCCCCGAACGGCGTCCGCCTCACACCCAGAAGCCGGGCCGGTTGCCGCGACAGCCCAGCGCCTGATAGACCGCATCGACCAGTCTCTGACCGCGGTCGTTGAGCAGCACGCCGCGGCCCTGCTTGTTCATGACATAGCCGAACGCCAGCCGGGCCGCCGGGTCCGCGAAGCCGAGCGAACCGCCCATGCCCGCGTGGCCGAACGCCGCCGCCGACAGGATCAGACTGTCCCGCGCGCCCGGGGCCGCCCGCCGATTGTCCGACGATTTCATGTAGCCCAGCGCAAAGCGCAGGCCCACCAGCAGCACCGCATCGACCGCACTGGCGGAATGGACTGCGGCCAGCGCCGCCAGCGTGTCCGCGTCCACCAGGCGGACGCCGTTGATTGCGCCGCCCAGGGCCAGCGGCGCGTACAGCCCGGCCAAACCGCGGGCGTTGCTGATGCCGCCCTGGCTCGGCAGCACCGCGGCGCGGCCGCGCGCGACTCCAACTCGCCCGGCCGCAGTCCCGTATTGCGCATCGTCAGCGCCTGGAGGCTCTGCGGATCCTCGGCCATGCGCGCGACGAAGCGCCACGGCGTTTCCCCGGGCGGCGTCAGGTCGGGCTTGATGGTCGGCGCGACGCGCGGCTCATCCGCCTCGGGCAGTCCGAGGTGAAAGTCCAGGCTAAGCGGCCCCGCGATCTCGTCGCGGAAGAACACGTCCAGCGGTTGGCCCGCGACGCGGCGCACCACCTCGCCGACCAGGTGGCCGAAGGTGAGGGCGTGATAGCCCTGGCGCGTGCCCGGCTCCCAGAACGGCGCCGCCGCGGCCAGGGTTTCGGTGACGTACTGCCAGTCAAACAGACCGCCGGGCTGCAGCGGTTGGCGCACCGTCGGCAGCCCTGCCTGGTGGCTGAGCAGCAGTCGGGTGGTGATCGCCTCCTTGCCCGCCTGGGCGAACTCCGGCCAGTAGCGGGCCACCAGAGCGTCGAGGTCGAGCTGGCCGCGCGAAACGAGGATGTGAGCGCACAGGGCAACGGCGCCCTTGGTGCAGGACCAGACCAGGCCGAGGGTGTCGCGCTGCCAGGGCCGTTGCGTGCGCCGGTCGGCGACGCCGCCCCACAAATCGACGACACTCCGGCCGTCCACGAGGACACAGACGGCGGCGCCGACCTCGCCGCGCTCGCGGAAGTTGCGCTCGAACTCGGCGCGGACGGCCTGGAAACGCGGGTCGCAGTCGCCGTGCAGCTCCATCACGCCTCCAGCACCGGCACGCACGGCAGGCGAAACGTCTCCGCGACCGCCGGGTTGGTCACCTGGCCCTGACGGATGTTGACGCCCTGTGCCAGCGTCGGGTTGCTGCGCACCGCCTGCTTGTAGCCCTTATTCGCCAGTTGCATCACGTAGGGCAGCGTCACGTTCGTCAGCGCGTACGTGCTCGTGCGGCCGACCGCGCCCGGCATGTTGGTCACGCAGTAATGCACGATCTCATCGACGATGTAGATCGGCTTGCTGTGCGTCGTCGGCCGCGACGTTTCGACGCAGCCGCCCTGGTCGATGGCCACGTCGATGATGACGGCCCGCGGCGGCATCCGCTTCAGGTCCTCGCGGCGCACCAGGAACGGCGCGCGAGCGCCGGGGATGAGCACGGCGCCGATCAGCAGGTCCGCCGTGCGCAGGCACTCCAGAATGTTGTGCCGATCGCTGAACAGCGTGGTCACGTTGGGCGGCAGCGTGTCGTCGAGGTAGCGGAGGCGGTCGAGGTTCACGTCGAGGATGACGACGTTGGCGCCGAGGCCGGCCGCCACCTTGGCGGCGTTGGCTCCCACGACACCACCGCCGAGGATCACCACATTGGCCGGCAGCACGCCTGGCACGCCGCTCAGCAGAATGCCGCGGCCCTCGAACGGTCGCTCCAGAAACTTCGCCCCCTGCTGGATGCTCATGCGGCCCGCCACCTCGCTCATCGGCGTCAGCAGCGGCAGGTGGCCGCGCGCGTCCTTGATCGTCTCGTAGGCGATGGCGGTGATGCCCGACTTGAGCACCGCCTGCGTCAGCGCCTCGTCCGCCGCGAAGTGGAAGTAGGTGAAGACGATCTGCCCGGGACGCAGCTGTGGCCACTCCTGCGGCAGCGGTTCCTTGACCTTGACGACCAGGTCCGCCTGCCGCCAGATGGTGACGGCGTCGGCGACGATCTCGGCGCCGTGGGCGGCGTACTGCTCGTCGCTGATGCCGCTGCCCTGGCCGGCCGCCGTCTGCATCAGGACGCGGTGGCCCTCGCGCGTCAACTCCTCGACGCCGACCGGGATCATGGCCACGCGGTACTCGTCTGTCTTGACCTCGCGGGGCACGCCGATCACGTATTTCGTGCTGGTCGTCATGGCATCCTTCCTGGGGGTCGGGCGGGAAAGCACTAATGCAGGTTCAAGGGATTGATGGATCGAAGCACGGTAGAAGGCGCATGCCTGGAACTCCGTGGCATCAAGGGAGGTTGAGATTCCCTCGATTTACGGAGCCCAGGCACTTGCAGCTGTGCCGACTGCCTGTCACTTGTTACCCGGGCTGGAACCACGCCGAGATGAAATGGTGCCTCGGACGCCGCGGAAAGCCGGTCACGGTTGCGGCGGCTTCGGCTTCGGCCGGTCGGGGCACGGGTGCTTGAATTCCCTGGCGCCGGGCCAGTCGCCCTTGGCCTCATGCTTCAGTTCGGCGTAGTTCCGGGCCAGTTCGATCACCGCGTCGTTGCTCTTGTCCACGTGCAGGTCGAGCCAGTAGCCCTCGACGCCCTTTTTGCAGACGCGGATGCCGGCCGCCAACCGGCCGCGGTGGTCGCCGCCGGCGCAGTCCGCCGCCAGCAGCGCCGCCAGCAGCCGATCCGCCAGACTGCCCTTCGTCTTCTCGTACGCCTCGGCCATCGCGGTGATGACCTCGCGGCCCGTCAGTGTGTTGCCCTGACAGGTGTAGAACTTGCCGCTCATGCCGCCCCAGTAATTGCTGCCCTTGCCGGCCTTCGTCGGGTGGTGCAGAGCACTGCGGCCCTTCATGTCGATGATCGCCAGCTGCCGGCCGTCGCGGCCCTTGTCGTCCTTCAACAGTTCAACGAACACCTCCTCGCAGGTCTTGCCCTTGGCGAGCAGGTCCAGCGCGGGCTCGCCCCAGTCCTTGCGGCCGTAGTGCTGGGTGCAGAAGGCGCCCGACGTCGGCGCGGGCGTGCGCCACCACCTTGCCGACCGCCGGGTACTTGCTCGCCACCGCGGCGCCGCAGACGCCCGACTCCGGGTCCACCGCGGCGATGGAAAACGTGGCGATGAGCTGCTCCGGCGGATCATCCGCGGCCGGGGCCGCAGTGCGCTCCACCGAGCCCAGCGCAGCGAACAGGCCCACGCTCAGAACCAGGCTGACCAGAATACGCAGCATGACGAGTCTCCTTATCTTCCGTAGTGCAGACGGCTCGCCTGCACGGCCATTGTGCAGGCGGGCCGCCTGCACTACGAACTGTGCGGCGCAATGCGGCCCTCCATCGGGCTCGACGCCTGGGCGTACAGCTTCTTCGGAATCCGCCCCGCCAGGAACGCCAGCCGGCCCGCCGCCGTCGCGTGCCGCATCGCCCACGCCATCCGCAGCGGATCCTGCGCATGCGCAATGCCCGTGTTCAGCAGCACGCCATCGCAGCCCAGCTCCAGCGCCACCGCCACGTCGCTCGCCGTGCCCACCCCAGCGTCCACAATCACCGGATACTCCGGGTCGCCGTCTTTCAGGTACTCCAGGATGATGCGCAGGTTGTTCGGGTTCAGCACGCCCTGACCGCTGCCGATCGGACTGCCGGCCGGCATCACGCTGCTCGCCCCTGCCGCCTTCAGCCGCCGCGCCATGATCGGGTCGTCACTCGTGTACACCAGCACCTCGAAGCCCTCCTTGACCAGCTGCTCCGTCGCTTGCAACGTCGCCACCGGGTCTGGTAGCAATGTCCGCGGATCGCCCAGACACTCCAGCTTGACCCAGCGCAAACCTGGGTTGTCAAGATTAGTTAACAGTTCGCGCGCGAACCGGGCGTGGCGCACCGCGTCCTCGGCGCTGAAGCAGCCGGCCGTGTTCGGCAAAATCGTAAATTTTTTCAGGTCGAGGTAATCCAGGATATTGCGGCCGGTCTTGTCGATCAGCCGCTCGCGGCGCACCGCCACCGTCGTCACCTCGCAGCCGCTCGCCGCCAGGCAGTCGCGCATCAGCTCGAACGAGGCGTATTTCCCCGTCCCGGTAATCAGCCGGCTGTGAAACGTGAACGAGCCGATGACCAGCGGTTTGTCCGCCGGTTCGTCGGCCGTGGGGCTGCCGCCGCCGACCAGCGTCACGATTTCCACGCGGTCGCCGTTGTGCAGGGCCTGCTCCGCGTGGCGCACGCGGGGCACCACTGCACAGTTCACTTCCACGGCCGTCCGCCGCGGATCGCGGCCCAGTTGTTCCAGCAGCTGCGCCACGGTCAGGCAGTCTGGCAAAGTGCGCGGTTCGTCATTGATGGTGAGGTTCAACATGAGCAACTTCCCGGCGGCAAAAAAACCCTGTCTTTAACCACCGCTTACTGTACATTATCCCTGGAGCACTGACCACGCACCCCGCCATGACCTGAGATTACCGCCATGTCCTCTCATTACATCCCCCACACCCGGATTCCAACACTGGTCTTTCCCACCAGTGCCCAGGCGTCCCGGCACGTGGCCCTGATGATCGAGAGCCTGATTCGACAGAACAACTCCGCCAACCGCCCGACGGTGCTCGGCCTGGCCACCGGCTCGACGCCCGTCGGCCTGTACCGCGAACTCATCCGCCTGCACAAGGAAACCGGCCTCGACTTCTCGCGCGTCATCACGTTCAACCTCGACGAATACTTTCCGATGCAGCCGGACGACCCGCACAGCTACCATTTCTGGATGCACGAGACGTTCTTCGACCAGGTGAACCTTCCGCCGCAGAACATCCACATCCCCGATGGCACCATCCCGCCGCAGGACGCCGAGGACTACTGCGTCCGCTACGAGCAGCTCATCCGCCGCAGCGGCGGCATCGATCTGCAAATCCTCGGCATCGGCCGCACCGGCCACATCGGCTTCAACGAGCCCGGTTCGACGCGCCACAGCCGCACCCGCCTGGTCACGCTCGACCCGGTGACGCGCCGCGACGCCGCCTCCGGCTTCTTCGGCGAGGAGAACGTGCCACACCAGGCCCTGACCATGGGCGTCGGCACCATCCTGGAGGCGCGCAAGATCGTCATCATGGCGTTCGGCGAGCACAAGGCGCCAATTGTGCAGCGCGCCGTCGAAGGCGACATGACCGACGCGATTGCGGCAAGCTTTTTGCAGAAGCACAACGATACGACCTTCCTGCTCGACCAGGCCGCGGCCGGGCAGCTGACGCCGGTACGCCTGCCCTGGGTTCTCGGTGCCATCAACTGGACGCCCGGGCTGGTCCGCCGGGCCGTCATCTGGCTCAGTTTGAAGGTGAGCAAGGCCCTGCTGAAGTTATCTGATGATGACTTCCGCGAGCACGAACTGTATGAGTTACTCCGCGAACAGGGCCCCGCGGAGCGGCTGGGCCGGCGGGTCTTCGACGAGATGATGGGCACCTTGTGTACCCAACCTTGCGGATCCGAACCACGCACGGTGCTGGTGTTCAGCCCGCACCCCGACGACGACGTGATTAGCATGGGCGGCACACTGATCCGCCTGGTCGAACAGGGGCACCGGGTCCACGTGGCGTACATGACGAGCGGCAACATCGCCGTCTTCGACCACGACGCCTGGCGGTTCACGGATTTCGTGGTGGAGTTCAACGAGCTTTTCGCCATCGACAAGGACCACACCCTGGCGGTAAAGGAGCGCGTGCAAAGTTTCCTGCGGAGCAAGAAGCCGGCCCAGCCGGACTCGGCGGACCTGCTGAACATCAAGAAACTGATCCGCGAGACGGAGGCCCGGGCCGCGGCGCTGGCCTGCGGCATCGCGCCGGAGCAGCTTGAGTTCATGGACCTCCGGTTTTACCGAACCGGCACCATCGCCAAGGCGCCGATCCATCCGCAGGACATTCGCGACATCATCGCCTTGCTGGAACGGTTACAGCCGGCTCAAATTTATGTGGCGGGGGAACTGTCGGACCCGCACGGCACGCATCGGGTGTGTGCCAACGCCATTTACGAGGCGGTTCGCAATGTGCGGACGCAGGGACAGGCGTTCGAGGTCTGGCTGTACCGCGGCGCCTGGGAGGAGTGGGAACCGCACGAGATCGAGCGGGTGGTGCCGCTCAGCCCGGAGGATCTGGAGCGCAAGAAGCACGCGATCTTTCGCCATCAATCCCAGAAGGACCGGGCGATGTTTCCTGGCGGCACCGACCGCCGTGAGTTCTGGCAGCGGGCTGAGGATCGCAACCGCCACACCGCCGCGGTTTACGACTCCCTGGGGCTGCCGGAGTTTTACGCCCTGGAAGGCTTCGTGCAATGGCGCGGCGACTGAGGGTGGAGAGCGCCAAGCCGCAAGCGGCGGAACATCTGGGATGGCGCTTGCGGCCAAGCGGAGAATCGCCCTACGGACCTGGCAGGTGTGAGGAAAAACGGGCAGAATCACTCACAAACTCATTTGTCTTCAGCGTTGCCGACTTGATTTCCGACGTATGATGTAAGTGGGAAGGGAAGAGGGTCCTGGACCCTTGACAAAAGGGGGGAGCACAATGAACGGTTCCACCGGAAACACCGCTTCCAACGCACCGGAGCGCCCGGAACGCCGGGACACGGTGATGAGCCTGGTAACCGCACGCCGCATGTTGCCGCTAGTCGAGCGTGTGGTGCGCGACGTGCTGGAATATCAGAAAACCCTCGACCGCCTGCAGCCCGAGCAGGAACGCCTGGACCGCCACCGCCGCGATCTGGTGTGGCTGGAACGGCAGCGCCGCTATCAGGTTCGCGAGGAGGTTCTCGCCGCCGAGGGCCACCTGCGCGGCGCCCTGGAGGAACTGCACTGTCTCGGCCTGGCCCTGCTCGACGGCGACACCGGTCGCGTCGGTTTCCCGACCATCGTCAACGACCGCCGCGCCTTCTTCTGCTGGCAGCCGGGCGAGGAGGGCATTCGCTCCTGGCACTTCGTCGAGGAGTCGGTGTGCCGGCCGATCCCGCCTGCCTGGCTCAAGGCGGGCGACATCAGCCTGCTCGGCAAAAGTTAATCGGTTTCTCCTCTCGCTTTCCTGCGCACTCATCCCGCGGGGCGCCAGCGCTTGCCGGCGCCCCGCGGTTTTTTTGGGGCGCCGCCCTTCCGCACTTTTCTTGAAAAAATCCACCGCCGCGTTTGCACTCGACCGAAACGCGACCTACTTTTGGGTTGTGACGGTTATCCTATCCGTCACGCAACGGGCGCGGCTGCTGCAAACCAACCGCGCCTTCCTGTGAGTTTGAAACCGTTCCGAGGGGGGGACGGTTTTAAGCTGCCAAGCTGCCGAAGGGATGGACGGGACCCGTAAGTAAGCTTGGTATCTGGGCCCCCGCAAGGGGGCCCAGATTATTTTTTGCGCGGAACTTTTCTTCCACTCCGGGGTTCGTAAAGGATAAGAATAAGTGTGGTAGTCTTCCAACCAAAATCACACCTTATACCGAAACCCACCACAACCGCCCGGCCTGCCTGAATAACCTGCCTTGCCGCGAACGCTTTTGTCGCCACCCACCCCGAACCGTCGCTCCGAAAGCGCCTGAACCACGACATGCACACGCTCTCTCTATCCCGCTCCCAGCCTGGTCGGACGGCCCGCGGTCTGAGCGTTCTGGCCGTCACCTTCCTGGCGTTCAGCACCCTGGATTTTCTCCTGACCTGGTGCCTGCTGGGGACACCGGGCGGTGGCGTCTACGAGGCCAACCCGATCGCCGCTCGCCTGCTGACCGCGTTCGGGTGGCTGGGGCTGGCCGCGTACAAGGTCGCCTGCCTGTCCGTGGTGCTGGGCGCGGTGGCGACGCTGCGCCTGTGGCGGCCAGCGATCGCCCGGCGCGTTTTGGTTCTGGGCTGCGTCGTGCTGGGGGGGGTGGTCGGTTACAGCGCTGTCCTGCTGCACGAGACGAGCCCCAACCGCGAGGAGCGCATCCTGCTGGAGCACGAACGGGCGCGGTCCCGGAATCTCCGCGAGGAATTTGAAAAGTCGCAACTGTTCATCCAGAAAACGAACGACCTGGCCGAGGCGATGGCCTGTCACGGCCTGCCGCTCGACCAGGCGGTCACCCAGCTGAAGGGTTACCTGGCGACCATTGAATACGACCCGCTGCCCCTGCTGCGGAAATTCACCCGCCTGGAGAACGACCAGGCGGCGCTGGCCGCCAAGCTGGTGCGCCACGTGGGCTTCGTCGTCCAGGAGAACCCGAACCTGCCCGTGACACCCCTGCCGCAGTTGGCCAGCGCATTCGAGCACCAGTTCCAGTGTCAGCTGCCGCATTTCGCCGTGGAAACCTACATCCCTGACAGCGACCTGTAGCCCCCCACGGCCTTGAGGGCGCGCGCCACAGTCGCGGCGGCATCAGCACGAGCGCCAGCAGCACCAGCACCGCGAAGCTGGCGTAGCCAGCAACGAAGATCCACACCTGGTCGCCCACGTCGTAGAACAGGATGCCCTGCAGCCAGCGCATGGCCGGCGCGGTGGCGTCGCCGAACCGGTTCGCCGGATCGGCCAGCTTCCGCAAATCCCACTCCCACGTCGTCAGCGGACAGGTGACGCCGAGCGCCGCCTGCATCGCGATGTAGCAGATCAACGCCAGGTGTCCCAGGCGGAACCACGGGTTGCGCACCCAGCGCCAACCGCACAGGCCGCCCAGCACAATCACCAGCAGCCCGACAATCAAGAACGCCATCAGACCGACGTGTACCGTCAGTACCACGTCGGCCAGTCTTTCGTAAAACATGAACCACTCCGAGGATGAGCGCGGCGCGCACCCCGACTGCAGGAAGGAGCCCCCCTTCCCTTCGTCCTGCGGCCGTGCATTGGACCGGTATTGTTTAGAGAGGAAATGTCGCGCAAAGGGTTCAGCTGATATGGCCAAACCTCGAAAACGAAATGGCCCCTCTTCTCCTGTTGATGAGAGCCGGGGCCGGTGTGATTTATTCCCGCGTCCGTCAGCGGAAGTCGTGCCATTCGCCGTCGGAATCGAGGAGCTGGTTGGGAGTGAACTGCGCCTTGTACGCCATCGTCTGGGCGCCGACCACGTAATAGCCGAGGTAAACGTGCGGCAGGCCGCGGGCGGCGGCGGCGGCGAGCAGGTTGAGCACGTTCCAGGTGCCCAGCGAGCGGTGCCGCAGTTCCGGCTCGTAAAAGAAGTAGATGGCGGACAGGCCAGCCGGCAGGTCGTCCACGTAGCCAACCGCGATCAGCCGACCGCCGAGGTAATAGCACCACTCCTGCGTCGGGAAGGGGTTGTCCACGAACGACTGGGCGTAGCCGGCGGCGTCCTTGGCGGGGTGCAGCGGCCAGCCCTTGGCGTCGGCCTGGAAGGCGTGGTAGCGGTCGTACAGCATTAGCTTGGCCCGCGTCACGGCCGGAGCGCCGACGCGGACTTCCACCTGGCCCGCGTTGGTTCGGGCGGCGCGACGCTGACTGCGGTCGGGCCGGAAGCGCTCGACTTGGACGCGCAGGGATCGGCAGGCGTTGCATTGCCGGCAGCGCGGCCGGAACAGCATCGCTCCGAAGCGGCGCCAGCCAGCGGTCAGGCGTTCCTGGTATTCCGCCGCCGTCTGGTCGCTGACCAGCTCGTACTCCATGCTCCAGCGCTGGCCCGGCAGGTAGCCGCAGGGGCTGGGCTCGGCGACGAAATGGAGCACGGATTCCATGAGGCTTTGCCTCCAGAAGTCAGAAGTCAGTCCGTCTTTTCTGCCGCTTGCGGTTTAGCGTTAATCTCTGACCTCTGACTTCTGACTTCTACTCGAACAACATACTGACCGACTCATTGAAATGGATGCGCTTGATGGCGTCGGCCAGCAGCGGCGCGACGCTCAGCACCTTGATACGCGGCAGTTGCTTTTCGGGTGTCAGCGGGATGCTGTCGGAGATGATGACCTGCTTGATCGGCGAGTCGCGCAGCCGGTCGATGGCCGGGCCGCACAGGACGCCGTGCGTGGCGCAGGCGTAGATCTCGCGAGCGCCGTTGACGCGGGCGACGTTGGCGGCGCCGATGATGCTGCCGGCGGTCGAGATCATGTCGTCGAAGATGACCGCGACCTTGCCCTCCAGCGAACTGCCGATCAGGTTGGCCTGCTTGGTATCGACGGCACTGCTGCGGCGCTTGTCCACGATGGCGATGGCACCGCTGAGCCGCTTCTGGTAGAGCAGGCTCTTCTTGATACTGCCCTCGTCGGGGGCGAGCACCACGAAGTCGCGCGGCGAGATGTTCAGGCTGCGGACGTATTCGCTGATGACCGGGTTGGCGTGCAGGTGATCGACGGGGATGTCGAAGAAGCCCTGCAACTGGGCGGCGTGCAGGTCGAGGGCGAGCACCCGGCTGGCGCCCGCGGCGGTGATCAGATCCGCGACCAGCTTGGCGGTGATGGGCACACGGCCGACATCCTTGCGGTCCTGGCGGGCGTAGCCGTAGTACGGCAGCACTGCGGTGACGCGGGCGGCGCTGGCGCGTTTGAGGCTGTCCAGGATGATGAGCAGCTCCATCAGGTTTTCGTTGACCGGCGGGCAGGTCGGCTGCACGACGAACACGTCGCGGCCGCGCACATCTTCGTCGATCTTGCACCAGGTTTCGCCGTCCGGGAAGTTCTGCAGCGTGATCTTGCCGAGCGGATCGCCCAGACAGCCGGCGATCTTCTCGGCCAGGGGCACGTTGGCTCGACCGCTGAACACCTTCAAAATGTTGTTGTTCATTTGTCCGTGGTCCGTGGTCCGTGGTCCGTGGCCATTGGCATTTTACGCCATCTTCTTCTCCACCTGCAACCTACTTCACAACGGACCACCGACCACGGACAAAGTTATCCCATCACCCCATAGGCATACGGCGTCTTGACGGGATCGTTCTCCTCAAAGCGCGTCAGCCGCAGCGGGCGGATGTCCAGTGTGGACGCCTGACCGTCGAGCACCAGTTCCGCCATGAGTTGGCCGACAACCGGCGACAGCTTGAAGCCGTGGCCGCTGAAGCCGACGGCGCAGTAGCCGCCCTCCAGGCCCGGCAGCCGGTCGAGGATCGGGTGCCAGTCTGGCGTGATGCCGTACAGCGCCCCAAAGCCGCCGCGGCCGTAACTGCGGTGCATGGCCGGGTAGCGCCGGCTCAGGCGCTGACGGATGGTCGGCAGCCAGTCGCCGTCCGCGGCCTCGTTGTAGTTGTCGGGGTCCACCGGGTCCTGCACTTCCTCACCCGCCAGGCTGCCGGCGTGGATGATGTCGCCGTGCGTCGGCTTGAAATAGATGCCCTGCACAAAGTCGCCGTAGACGGCACAGCGGCGGCCGAAGTCCGCTGGCCGGCGGTACAGCGCCACCTGCGTGCGGCACGCCTGCACCGGCAGCTTGAAGCCCGCGTCCTTCGCCAGCTGGGCGGCCCACGGCCCGGTGGCCAGGATGACGCGGCCGCTGTGGTAGCGGCCCTCGTTGGTGTCCACGCCGACGACGCGATTACCTTCGACCAGCAGCCGCTGCACCTCGACGCCCTGGCGGATGTCGGCGGCCTCGTGGCGAGCGGCCTCGGCGAAGGACGCGACCACCTGCACCGCTTCGACGAAGCCGGCCTCGGACTCGAACGCTGCCAGTTCGTCCTCTGCCAGACGGGCATTGGGGTCGATCTCCAGCAACTCCTGGCCGGAGAGCAGGCGCACGTCGATACCCAACTCGCGCTGCAGAGCGATGTTGGCCTGCAGGCCGGCACGGTCGCGCTCGTTGACGACGATGACCATGCCGGTGTGCGTAAACACAGGCGGACCGCCGATCAGGTCGGAGAAGTGCTCGAAGACGCGCAGGCTCTTCTGGGCCATGGCCGCGGTCAGGCGGTTGGAGTAGTGCTGGCGGACGATGGCCCCGGACTTGCCGCTGGAGCCGGCGCCGAGGAAGCACTTTTCCAGCAGGATGACGCGGCCGGCGTGCCGCCGCGCCAGCGCGTGGGCAATGCTGGCGCCGATGACGCCGCCGCCGACGATGAGGAAATCACAGGTGACCGCCATGCAACCACTCCTCCGCCCCGCCGTGAAGGTCAGGAAGTGATTGTAAACGAATTTAGCCACAGAGGACACCGAGAACACCGAGAGAGGAAAAGAGAACAAGTTGGACCATCCGCGCCCCCACGCGAAGGCTGGGATGCTGCCACCCGTTCTCGCTTTCTCTCTCGGTGTTCTCGGTGTCCTCTGTGGCTAAAGCGGATTGCGGTTGGGTGTAGCGGTCTGGGGTAGGTGCCGCGAGCCGAGCGGCACCCGCTGGGGGTCCGGCTCGGCTCGCCGGACCTACTACCCGCTACACGCACCTGCAAACCGCGCTAATTCCCAGTCCTCTTACGCCGCCCGCGGCATGGTGAACTGCGCCTGCACCGGCTGTTCCAGCAGATACCACAGGTCGGTGCCCATCGCCCGAAGCAGCGGCGCCAGGGCGCTGGTCATCAGTTGCACGCGCGACAGGTGTGACCAGTTCAGGCAGGTCTGGTTCCACAGCACACGCACCGCGTAGGCGTCGGCGCCGCGGCGGACGATGCGGATGCTGAAATGTTCCGGTGGTGGTCCGATCAGGCACAGGTTCTCCGGCAGATACCAGCGCCGCTCCGCCTCGCCGGGGGCGCTGGCGTCCCAGCGCAGGCTCATGGCCGGCACATGCGGCTCGAAACTGGTGTCTACGTAACACTGGGTAATTTCCGGCGCTGGTAGTGAGTGCATCGCCCTTCTCCCGGGACTGACGGCCTCCCGCGCCGTCCGATTGGTCCCGGGGATATGCGGTCGGCGGCCCATCCTGTCAAGGGCAGGCTGTTCGTTTCTTCCTCCCGTTTGGTGGGACTCCCGGACGGCGCGGCGTTCTGGGTTGTGGGTGGGGAGTCTGCGCGTCCCCTGGGGTTGTCAGGGGGTCTGTGAGATGAGACGAGACGAAAGCCTTCCCTGGCACCTACCTCTATCATACGGCCCAGCCCGCTCCCGGGGAACGACACTGGCGTCAGCCCTGGCGCATCCGCGCCTCGACCTGGGTGCGCAGGCGGACGAAGGCGTTGGCGCAGGTGGGGTCGAAGTGCGTACCGGCGTGGGCCACGATTTCGCCGAACGCCACGTCCACCGACAACGCCCGCCGATAGGGTCGGTCCGAGGTCATGGCGTCGAAGGCGTCGGCCACCGCCACCACCCGCGCTGTCTGGGCGATCTGCTCGCGGGCCAGGCCATCCGGGTAGCCGCGGCCGTCCCAGCGTTCGTGATGGTTGCGTACGATCGGGATCACCGGCGCCAGCGCGGCCACCGACTGCAGGATGTTGGCGCCCAGCACCGTGTGCTGCTTCATGCGCTCGAACTCCGCCTCGGTCAGCCGATCCGCCTTGCGCAGGATGGCGTCGTCGATGCCGATCTTGCCGATGTCGTGCAGCGGGGCGCCGATCTCGATGTGGTAGCGATCCGCCGGCGCCAGCCGCAGCGCGTCGGCCAGCAGCAGCGAATAATCGGTCACGCGGAGGGTGTGTTCGCCGGTGTACGAGTCGCGGATGTCCACGGTGTGCGCCAGGGCGGTCACCGTCTGCAGGAACTGGTTGCGCTCCTGCTCGACCAGCTGGGCGCTCTCGATGCCGACCGCCACGGTTGCGGCCAGGGCGTCGGCCAGGTAGAAGTCGGACTCGTCGAACGGGTCCTGGAACGGGCCGCGGTCCAGCTGCAGCACGCCGACCTGGCGGCGCGGCGAACGCAACGGGCGCAGATGATCGAGGCCATGGCGCCGCGCTGAACGCTCTGGGCGCCGCGCAGGTCCTGCTCGGTGTTGGCGTCGCGGCACAGGATCGATTCGCCGGACTTGAAGCAGCGTTCGGCCAGGGTCTGGCTGTGGGTGCGGGTGTTGCTGCGGTTCAGGCCGGGGGCCAGGGACACGATGAGTTTGAGCACTCCGGTCGTGGGGTCCGCCAGCAGGATCGAGCCGCGTTGCGCCTGCACCGCCTTGATGGCGTCGGTCAGGATGGAGCGCAGCAGTTCATCGAGCGAGGCGATGCGGCCGACGTGGAAGCCGGTGCGCAGCAGCGTCAGCAGGTGATGGGTGTTGGTCGGCCGCGACTGGTCAAGGGTGACGATTTCCAGGGCCTCTTCCCAGGTGCGCTGGGCCTTGGCCTGGACCTTCATGAACACGCCGCTGGCGCGGATGTGGTCGGGGTGCGGCCCCTCAGCGGACGGCGGCGGGGTCAACTCCGGGATTTCGAGGGTGGCGACCTTGAGCGTCATACTGCCGCACTGCAACAGGTCATTGGGCCGCAACTGCTGGTCGGTGCGGCCGACGCGGACGCCGTTGACCAGCGTCGCGTAGCGCTCCTGGTTGGCCAGGTCGCGCACCACCCAGCGCGGGCCGGTGGCGACCACCTCGGCGTGCTGACGAAAAACAGACGGGTCATCCAGGAAGATGTCGGCGCTGGCCTGCCGGCCGATGCGCAGCACGCTCTCGGATTCCCACTGCAAGCCGTTCACCTTGGGACTGACGCCGGCCAGCACGATGCGAGGCTGTGCCATACTACCACGATCCCTTCCGGGGAGGGGGGGACATTTCAGGGGCACACCGAGAAACTATAGCTCACGGCCCCTTCGCCTCCAAATGGGGTGCGCACTTTCTGGCCCGTCCTGAATCCCCACAGCGCTCGGGCTCCGACTTCAGCACCAGCGCTGCTTGTCCACGACGTTGCGCAGCGGTTGGCCGGCGACGAAGCGGCGCAGGTTGTCCAGCAGCGTTTCCAGATGCCGCTCCGGCACGCGCGTCGAGGCGGCGGCGCAGTGCGGCGTCAGGATGACGTTCTCCATGCTCCAGAGTGGGTGTCCCGACGGCAGCGGTTCGACCTCGAACACATCAAGGCCGGCGCCGGCGATCTCGCCCGCCTGCAGCGCCGCCGTCAGGTCCGCCAGATCGACGATGACGCCGCGGCCAACGTTGATGAGGAAGGCGGTGCGCTTCATGCGCCGCAGCCGGTCGCGGTTGAAGAGCTTGTACGTTTCCGGCGTGTGCGGCGCGGCGATCACCACGAAATCGCTTGCAGCCAGCAACTCGTCCAGGCGGTCGGGCCGCCACAGGGTCACGCCCGGCGGTGCCGCCCCGGCCGTCGGATCGACGCCGAGCACACGCATGCCGAACGCCAGGCCGCGGCGGGCCGTCTCGGCGCCGATGCCGCCCAGGCCGACGACGCCGAGCGTGCAGTCGGCCAGGGTGATGGCTTCGCGGTCGGACGGATCGATCTCGCCGGGGCCGCCGTAACCCGGCAGCGCGTTCTCCGGCTTGCCGAGCATCCGCCAGAGGCCGCGCTGCTGTTGACGGATGTAAATGTGAAAATTCTTTGCGAAGCACAGGATGAAGCCGAACACGTGGTCCGCGATCACGTCGCTGAAGATGCCGCGCATATTGGTGACGACGACCGGCGCCGCGACCAGTTCGGGGAAGAGGTACTTTTCCATGCTGGCGGTCGGCGCCTGGACCCAGCGCAACCGCGGGGCGGCGCGGAGCAGGGCCGGCGTCAGGTAGCCGAACAGGGCGTCGGCGTCGGCGCTGGCGGCGACCGCGGCGGCCTCATCGGCGGCTTGCACGACCGCCATCGGCGCGGCGGCGCCGCGGATTTTCTCCAGGCGGTGCTCGGAAACAGTGGGGTGGATGACGAGTTTCATGGTCGGCAGTCGGTCCTGGGGTTGGGGCGACAACGATTGTGGTAGCGGTTTTGGAAGCCGCTGGCGAGCAATCCGCCGATCCGCGCTCGCCGTCGAATGGATGGAATGGTAACATGATGGCCAATCAATCCGCCGCTGGGGGACCGATCCATGCCTGAGAAAGAACTGCTGGCCGGGGCCGCGACCGCGGTCATCACGCCGAACCTGGGCGTGTCCGTGTGCGGCTCCATGCAGGACCGCCGCGCCGAGAACATCCACGACGACCTGACCGCCCGCGCCCTGGTGCTCGACAACGGCGAGACGCGCATCGCCCTGGTGCTGCTCGATCTGATCGCCGCCCGCAAGGAGTGGCTCGGCGAGATCAAGCATTTAATCCACGGCTACACCAAGATTCCCCTGTCGAACATCCTCATTAGCTGCACGCACACGCACAGTGCCGTGACGCCGGTGGACGTGTTCCAGAGCAACACCGACACTACATACCTGAAGTGGGCGGCACCGCGCGTGGCGGACTGCGTGCGCGTGGCGGTGCGGCGGCTGCAGCCGGCGCGGATCGGCTGGGCCATCGGCCGTGAGGACCGCGTCGTCTTCAACCGCCGCTACTTCATGACCGACCAGAAGCTGCCAAGCCCGTTCCCCGGCCAGACGGATCGCGTGCGCATGAACCCGAGCGTCGGCAACAAGAACATCGTCCGTCCCGCCGGTCCCATCGACCCGGACGTGGCGGTGCTCGCGGTGCAGAAGGCCAGCAACCCCGATGGTCAGCCGCTGGCCCTGTACGCCAGCTACGCCCTGCACTACGTCGGCGGCAACCCAGGCACTGACGTTTCGGCGGACTACTTTGGCGTCGTGGCGGACCTGCTGCACGAGAAGCTGGGGGCGCCGCGCCGCGACCCAACACAGCCCTTCGTCGGCATGCTGGCCAACGCCTGTTTCGGCGACATCAACAACATCGACGTGCGCCGCACCACACCACAGCCGTACATCTATCACCAGATGTTCCAGGTCGCTGACATCGTGGCCGAGGCCATCGCGACGGCGTTTCGCGGCATCCGCTACCGGCCGTGGGTGCCGCTGCGGGCACTGGAGCAGTCGCTGGACCTGGCAGTGCGCAAGCCGACGGAGAAGGAAGTGCAGGCGGCGCGCGAGATTCTGCAGCGGGCGCCGCAGGGACCGCTGCGGACGTTGCCGGAGATTTACGCCCGTGAGACGGTGCAGCTGGCGGAGTGGAAGCCGCGCTTCCAGACGCCGGTGCAGTCGTTCCGCATTGGCGATCTGGGCCTGGTAGCGCTGCCGGGCGAACCGTTCTGCCAGACGGGCCTGAACATCAAGGCCAAGAGCCCGTTCAAGCAGACGATGCTGGTCGGCATGGCCAACGACTACGCCGGCTACCTGCCGACAGAGGAGCAGCACGCGCTGGGCGGTTACGAGACGTGGCGGGCCAAGTCCAGTTTCCTGGAGGTTAAGGCGGCGTCGGTGATTCAGGACGCGGCCCTGGGGCTGCTGGGCAAAGTGGTGAAGTGACTTCCGAGTTTGGCTCCTTTGCACGCAGGTCGATGAAGGCTTCGGAGACTATTCAAGCGACTCCGGTTGTAGACTTTGCGGATTTTGGCGTGCGTTACTTGCTATTTGGCTGCCGGGTGGTTACGTTCTCCGGCAATGTGGATGCTCTACCGCGGGAAATCATTCCCAAAGACCCCCAGCCGGATCTACCGTAGGGGTAATTTCCGATGAGGAAGACGCCATGCGAACAGCGCTTTTTTGGATAGAGGGGCCCTGGCGTGGCCGCTTGGCGATCATGCCGCGCCCACGCGGTGGTGACTGGCTTGAAGAGGAAGTCCAGGCGTGGCGCCAATCCGATATCGATGTGGTAGTCTCTCTCCTGACACCCGATGAACATGCGGAGTTGAATTTGGCCGAGGAAGGAAACTTGTGTCGGGCAAACGGCATTGAGTTTGTGTCTTTCTCGATCATCGACCGATCTGTTCCTTCGTCGATGGAGGCGTTTTCGGATCTGGTAACAGCGCTCGCTCGGCAACTCGCGAACGGAAAGAACATCGCGGTTCATTGCCGGCAAGGTATTGGAAGAGCGGGCTTAGTCGCGATCTGTCTGCTCATCTTGTCCGGTGTAGAGCAAGGCGCGGCTATCGCGCGGGTTGGTTCGGCACGAGGTTGTTCCGTTCCCGAAACGCCCGAGCAACAACGATGGATCGCAGACTTCGCGAAGTCACTGGTAGTCCAGCTTCCAAGGTAGCCAACCGGCCGAACCGGGCGCTGCAGTCGATCAGGCGCTGCGTCTGACCGGGGCCGCAGGTCGTCTTTCTCAGAGTCCAAGCTGCTGGGGCGGCCCGGCAGGTGGGCCTGGTCGTTCGGCCGCGTCGGAGGTCGGTCCCTGGGCGAACGCCACCTTGGCTCGTCGGGGCGGTCTCTCCTACAATACGTGCAGTAACACGTGTTCTCGGAGGGCGCCATGCAGAAGAAGTTGACCATCACTATCGACGAACGCGTTTATGACGGCCTCCACGCTGTCATCGGCCGGCGGCGCATCAGCCAGTTCATCGAGTCCCTCGTCCGGCCCCACGTCATCGGCAAGGATCTGGAGGTTGCCTACGAGCAGATGGCCCGGGACGAGGCACGCGAGGCCGAGGCGCTGGCCTGGGCTGAGGCTACCGTGGGGGACGTGGCCGATGAAGCGCGGTGAGGTCTGGTGGGTCAACTTCGAGCCCGCCGTCGGCGGCGAGGTGCGCAAGGAGCGGCCCGCGGTGATCGTAAGCAACGACGCCTCCAACAAGCACCTCAAGCGCGTGCAGATGGTGCCGCTGACCACCAACGTGGATCGAGTCTACCCCAGCGAGGCGTTGGTCAAGGTCCGCGGCAAGAAACACAAAGCCATGGCGGACCAGCTAACGACGGTGAGCAAGACCCGCCTGGAGAACCACGTGGGCCGGCTGTCCAAGGCGGACATGCAAGCGGTCGAGCAGGCCATCAAAGTTCAGTTGGAGTTGCCCTGACTCCGCGAGGGTGGACCGCCCCATCTGCCGTCAAGCGTTCACAGGTGAGTCGAAATGGATACGCCCAGGTCAACCGGCCCGCACGTGAACTTCGTTGTTAAGCAGACGATAGACACCCGGCCACGGACCACGGACCACGGACACATGCTGACGACCATTCACGCCGCGGCGGACGCTTTGGAGGCCGGCCGCGTTTCGCCGCTCGACCTGCTGGACGCCTGCCTGGAGCACATCGACCGTTACGAGTCGCGCATCCGCGCCTGGGTGTTCGTGGACCGCGCCCGTGCCGACGCCGAGGCCCGCGCCGCCGAGCTGCAACGCGGTTATCGTCGGGGGCCGCTGCACGGCATCCCGCTCGGCATCAAGGACATCTTCGACGTGTTCGACTGGCCGACCGCCGCGGGCTCGCGCCTGTGGGTCAACAGCATCGCCCGTCAGGACTGCACCGCGGTGGAGAAACTGCGGCAGGCGGGAGCGGTGTTCGTCGGCAAGACGGTGACGACGCAGTACGCCAGCTTCGACCCACCGCCGACGCGCAACCCGTGGAATTCGGAGCGAACGCCGGGCGGCTCCAGCAGCGGCAGCGCCGCGGCGCTGGCGTGTGGCATGTGCCTGGGGGCGCTCGGCTCGCAGACGGGCGGCTCGATCACGCGGCCGGCGGCGTTCTGCGGCGTATCGGGCTGCAAGCCGACCTATGGCCGCGTCAGCTGTTTCGGCGTGGTGCCGCTGGCCGCGTCGATGGACCACCCCGGCCCGCTGGGCCGCTGCGTCTGGGACCTGGCGGCGCTGCTGCAGGTGATCGCCGGCCACGACCCCCGCGACCCGTCCACCAGCGCCCGAGTTGTGCCGGACTACCTGGCAGCGCTGGCCGGCGAGCTGGCGCCGCCGCGGCTGGGCCGGCTGCACGGCCTGTTCGACGACCTGGCCCAGCCGGTGACGCGGAGCCTGATGGAGCAGGTGAGCGGGCGCTTGCAGTCGGCGGGGGCGGTGGTGTCGGACGTGGCGCTGCCGGCGGCGTTCGCGGAGGTGCTGCCGCGGCACCGCGTGGTGATGGCGGTCGAGGCGCTGATGTATCACGAGCCGCGGCTGCGACGGCACCCGGAGGATTACGACCCGAATTTCCGCAGTTTGCTCGCCGAGGGCGAGGCGTGTCCGGCGGCGGAGTACGCTCGCTGCAAGGAGCATCAGGCCCGGCTGAAGATGGACGTGCTGCACTGCTTCGACCACGCGGACGTGCTGCTGACGCCGGCGGCGACCGGCCCGGCGCCGGCGGCGGCGACGACCGGCGACCCGGCGTTCAACTCGCCGTGGAGCTACACGGGCCTGCCGACGGTGTCGCTGCCGGCGGGCTGGAGTCCGGAGGGGCTGCCGTTGTCGATTCAACTGGTGGGTCGGCCGTGGGGCGAGGCGGAGCTATTCGCGGCGGCGGCGTGGTGCGAGCGGGTGCTGGCGTTCGAGACGCGCTGGCCGGTGGCATAGAAGATCGGGCATCGGGGGCGACAGATGAGTGTACTCGACTTACCGCCTTTCCCGCGTCTCGGTTGGGATGACGGCTTCTGGGTGGGTGAAATCACACTGCCATCGTGGGTGGACTTTCAGACGCGCCGAGGCGGATACAACTCCGTGAGTTCCGCCCATCCGTCCGATGGCTCTGTCCAGCTGGTGGTCGTTCCGAGCGATGAGAAAAGCCAAACCCCACCGACGGTTGAGCAGGTGGCTGCCTTCCGACACTTGCTCGACCACGAGGCGTCCGTGGCTGCCTCCGTTCTCCGCGCGCTATTTGATCGGTATCCGGAGGAAAAGAAGGCATACGACGAGGACTATGATGAAGAAGATGACGTGCAGGCGTTGCCGGTCATCCAAAATCCAGGCGAATTGCACACCCTGATCGGTCTGTCCATCGTGCATGTGTTATCGGTGGTCAAAGACGGCGTGGCGTACGTCGGCTTCGAGTTCGGCTGTGTGTGGGACCGGGAACATGGTGCCGGGGTGATGACACACCTGGGACGGGTGACCGCGTTAGGTCAGGCGGACACGGCATTCGTGGCGTGGATTGCCAGGCGCGACGCCGAGCCGAATTCTTGAGGCGACGCGGAATTAACTCACCTGGGCGGATTGACTTTCCTGGCTGATTGGCGTGATGCGCACGACGTGCATGAGGGATGCGACATCGCCGATCCTGAGTCGAGAAATGTGACCGCGGCTCGCACGGGTCGGCCGGCATCCTCCGCAATTCCGGAACAGCACAGCCCGACCGCTTCTCCCTCATTTTTCCTTGTCCGCCTGTAGCCGCTTGATGGCCGACTCCACCCGCTGGCGCTGCCAGGCGCGGTAGCGCACTTCCAGTTGGCTCAGTTCGACCGCCCCTTGCTTCTGGATGACTTCCTGAGAATACTTTGCCACGGTCAGCTCGAGATTGATCAATTCCTCGCGGCTAATCGGGTTCTTCGGCCCAATTCCGGGGGGGTTGCGGTAGAGTTCCAGCCGCCTCGTAGTCGCTTGCAGGATTGCCTGAGTGGCCTTCTTGTCTTCCTCCGCGATGCGGAGTTTGACCTTGGCCATCTCCAGCCGAATCTCCGCGCCTTCCAGCTTCTCCTTGAGCAACTCCAGCGCTTCCTTCTTGTCGGGAGGCTGTTTTTGCTGGGCGCGGGCCTCCACCGCGCCGAAAGCGAGACACCCCAACACCACTGTCAGCGCTACGCGGACTTGCATGGGACGGACCTCCTGCCAGGGATGGGAACGGAGCCGTGGACCTGGGAACGACACCGCACCCAGTCTACCCGCCCCGCCCGGGCACAGGCAAGCTCTCGTGTTGCCACCGCCGCCGCCAAATCGTATCGTGCCAGGGGTAGCGCTCCTGACGCGGTGGCGCCGCCCGAACTCGCAACCCCACGACGGAACCCCCCGCGGTGCGCATCCTCTACGCCGCCTCTGAAGTCGCTGGCTTCGCCAAGACCGGCGGCCTCGCCGATGTCGCCGGCGCCCTGCCGCGCGCTCTCGCCGAGCGCGGTCATGAGGTCACCGTGATCCTGCCGCTGTACCGCTGCGTCCGCCAGGGCGGCCACAAGCTCGAAGCCACCGGCGTCAAGGTCACCATCCCCTTCGGCGACCGCCTCAGCACCGGCTCCTATGTCCGCAGCAAACTGCCCGGCTCCGACGTGCCCGTGCTGCTCGTCGAGCAACCGCACTACTTCGAGCGCGACCATCACGCCGAGGGCCGCGGTTTCTATCAGTGGACGAGCCCCGACGGCCGCAAGCTCGACTACAGCGACAACTGCGAGCGCTTCGCCTTTCTCAGCCAGGCCGTCCTCGAAGCGCCGCGGCTGCTCGACCTCTGGCCGGACGTCATCCACGTCAACGACTGGCAGACCGCCCTGGTGCCGGTCTATCTCAAGGAACTGTACCGCAACCATCCGACCGCCGCCCTGCGGCCGCAGTACCAGCGCATCCGCACGCTGCTGACGCTCCACAACCTCGCCTACCAGGGGGTATTCTGGCACGAGGATTTGCCGCTGATCGGCCTGCCGTGGCGGCTCTACAACGACGAGCACCTGGAGTTTTACGGCAAAATCAACTTCCTCAAGGGCGGCATCGTCTTCGCCGACCTGCTCAACACCGTCAGCCCGACCTACGCGCGCGAAATCCAGACACGCTACTTCGGCTGCGGCCTGCAGGGCGTGCTTGCCAACCGGCAAAAAGCGCTATTCGGCATCGTCAACGGTGTTGATGAGCGCACCTGGGACCCGGCGACCGACAAGCACCTGCCGGCGAACTACACGGTGGACACCGTTGAGCAGGGCAAGGCGGTGTGCAAGCAGGCGCTGCAGCGATACCACGAGTTGGCGGAGGAACCGCGGACGCCCCTGCTGGGCATGGTGTCGCGGCTCGTGGAGCAGAAGGGGCTGGACCTGATCGGCCAGAGCGCCCGGCGGTTGCTGGAGCTGGGCACGCAGCTGGTCTTTCTCGGCGAGGGCGATCAGCAGTATCATAAAATGTTGAGTGAACTGCAGGCGCAGCATCCGCGGCAAGTCGGCGTCACGCTGGGACAGCACGAGCCGCTGGCGCACCTGATCGAGGCGGGCGCGGACCTGTTTCTGATGCCGAGCCTGTTCGAGCCGTGCGGCCTGAACCAGATGTACAGCCTGAAGTACGGCACGGCGCCGGTGGTGCGGGCGACGGGCGGCCTGGCGGACACGGTCGCGGACGCCACGCCGGAGCGGCTGGCCGACGACACCGCCACCGGCTTCTCGTTCATTCCGGACACGGCGGACGTGTTCGTCGCCACGGTGCGGCGGGCCGTGACGCTGTACCATGACGACCCGGAGCGCTGGCTACGATTGTTGCGCACGGGGATGCGGCAGGACTGGTCCTGGCGGCGCAGCGCCGGCGAGTACGAGACGCTGTACCAGCGGCTGCGCGAGATGAAATGAAGCGGCGGTTGGGGGTCGTTTGTCTTCGTTCGTAGTACCGCCTTCAGGCGGCATTCAGTGAAGACCGCCCGAAGGCGGTACTACAAACGAAGAGGCCCCAGTTCCCCGTGCCGGCGGTCGAGGAGGCCCCATCATGGCAGACCTTGCGCTCGCCCTCTTCTGGCACCAGCACCAGCCCTACTACCCCGACGACCTCACCGGCGACAATCCGATGCCGTGGGTGCGTCTGCACGGCGTCAAGGACTATTACGGCATGGCCCTGCACCTGCTCGAGGTGCCGGAGATGCGCTGCACCATCAACCTGGTGCCGAGCCTGCTGCAGCAGCTCCAGGCGTACACCGAGCGCGGCGCCAGCGACCGGCCGCTCGAGGTGTCGCGCCGGCCCGCGGACGGCCTGACCGAAGAGGATTGTCTGTATCTGCTCGACAACTTCTTCATGGCCAACCCGCACTGGATGATCCGGCCGTATCCGCGCTACTTCGACCTCTACCAGCGCCGCGGCCTCGGTCGCAACACCGCCCGTGAGGCCCTGCGCCGCTTCAGCGAACGCGACTTTCGCGATCTGCAAGTCTGGTTCAACCTCACCTGGATTCACCCGCTCGCGGTCGTCGCCGACGCGGACCTGAAAGAACTGTTCGACAAGGGCCGCCATTTCACCGAGGCGGACAAGCAGCTGGTGCTCGACAAACACCTGGACATTCTGCGACGCATCATTCCGCTGCACCGCCAGCTGGCCGCGAACGGTCAGGTCGAACTGACGACCACGCCCTATTTCCATCCGATCCTGCCGCTGCTGTTCGACAAGAAGCTGGCGCGCGAGGCCATGCCCGACGTGAAGCTGCCGCGCTTCACCGGCGGCTATCCCGAGGACGCCGCCGTCCATGTCCGCCGAGCCGTTGAGCAGCACACGGCCTTCTTCGGCGAACCGCCGCGCGGCATGTGGCCGGCGGAGGGCAGCGTCTGTCAGGCCATGCTGCCGCTGCTGGCGGAGCACGGCATCCGCTGGATCGCCACGGACGAGGAGATTTTGAGCCAATCGACCCAGGGCTTCATCAGCCGCGACGGCCACGGCCATGTCCGCAACCCCGAGCTGTTGTACCGCCCTTACCGGGTGCGCGCGGGCGACAGCGAACTGGGGATCGTCTTCCGCGACCATGCGCTGAGCGACATGATCGGCTTCCACTACCAGCGCAGCGAGGGCGTCGCCGCGGCGGACGACTTCGTACAGCACCTGCACAACATCAAGAAGGCGGTCGGTGACAACGAGCCAGCGCTGGTCAGTGTCATTCTCGACGGCGAGAACTGCTGGGAGCACTACCCCGATGGCGGCGTGCCGTTCCTGCGGGCGCTGTACGAGCGCTGCACGCGCACTGCCGGCATCCAGTCCGTCCGCGTCGGCGATTTCCTGGAGCGGCACCCGCCGCGCGAGGCGCTGCCGCAGCTGTTCGCCGGCAGCTGGATCAGCCATAACTTCGCCATCTGGATCGGCCACGAGGAGGACAACACCGCCTGGGACGCTCTGCACCGCGCCCGCGAACACCTGCGCAGTCGGTCGCTGACGCCGCACGTGGCGCCCGAGAAAATCCGGCAGGCGTGGGAGGAAATTTACATCGCCGAGGGCAGCGACTGGTTCTGGTGGTTCGGCGACGACCATTCCAGCGCCCAGGACGCCCTGTTCGACTACCTGTTCCGCAAGCATTTGCAGAACGTCTACCAGTTGCTCGGCGATTCGCTGCCGTCGGAGCTGCTGCGGCCGATCAGCCGCCGCGGCCAGCGGCCGGCGTACACGCTGCCGCGCAGTTTCCTCGACGTGAAGATCGACGGCCGACAGACATTCTTCGAGTGGATCAGCGCCGGCCGCTACGCACGGCACAACGAACGTGGTACGATGGCCCAGGTGACGCAGGGGCCCATGAAAGAGGTCTATTTCGGCTTCAACCTGGAGGCGCTGCTGCTGCGCGTGGACTTTGACACACCGGCCCGCGCCGCCCTGGCGAACTACGACGCCTTCCGGTTGGGGTTTGCCGAGCCGGTCGGTTGGGAGCTATTAATTGAAGAACCGGCAACAGCGCGGCCGCGCGTGCAGCTGCTGCACGATGGCCTGGCGCCGGAGACCGAGCCGGGGGCGCCGGTTGTCGCGGTGGGCATCGACCAGATTCTGGAGCTGTCGCTGCCGTTCGCGCTGCTGGCCGTGCAGGCGGACGAACCGGTGCAGTTCTTCGTGGAGTTGTTGCAGGGCGACCAGAGCCGCGACCGCGCTCCCCGTGAGGGAGCCATCCACCTGACGTGCCCGTCGCCGGACTTCGAGCGCATCATGTGGCAGGTGTGAATGAAATTGCAAATTGCAGATTGCAAATTGCCAATTGAAAGACAGCGGGGTTTCTGATTTTCAATTTGCAATCTGCAATTTGCAATTTGCAATTGCTTCCCTGGGCCGCCGATCATGGACCATTCATTACAAGGTTTTGCCGCCTCCATCCGAGGGTTGCCGATGCCGGAATTGCGCAAGGATCCGATCGTGGGCCGCTGGGTCATCATCGCCACCGACCGGGCCAAGCGGCCGGTCGCTCCCAAGACGGAGCTGTTGCCCACGGGGGGCTTCTGCCCGTTCTGCGAGGGCAGCGAGGACAAGACACCGCAGGAAATCCTCGCCTACCGTGACCGCAGCACACGCTCCAACGACAAGGGCTGGCGCGTGCGCGTCGTGCCGAACAAGTTCCCGGCACTGCAAATCGAGGGCGAGCTGAACAAGCGCGGCGAAGGCATTTACGACAAGATGAACGGCATCGGCGCCCATGAGGTCATCATCGAGTGTCCGCACCACGAAACGACCATGGCCAACCTCAGCGAGGAGACCATCCGCGAGGTGCTCTGGGTCTACCGCGACCGCCTGGTCGATCTGAAGAAGGATCCGCGGCTGGTTTACGGCATGGTGTTCAAGAACGTCGGCGCCCTGGCCGGGGCGTCGCTGGAGCACACGCACTCGCAGCTGATCGTCACGCCCATCGTGCCGATCAACGTCTGGGAGGAGATGAGCGGCTCGCTGGAGTTCTTCAACTATCGCGGCCGCTGCATCTACTGCGACATGATCCATCAGGAGTTGTCGTCGGAGAAGCGCATCGTCCTGGACACGCCCAACTTCATCGCCTTCGTGCCGTTCGCCAGCCGTTTCCCGTTCGAGACGTGGATTCTGCCCAAGCAGCACAACAGCCACTTCGAGAACATTCAGAAGACCGAGGTGGACGAACTGGGCACCGTTCTGAAGACGATCCTGCTCAAGCTGGAGACCGCGCTGGACAAACCAGCGTACAACTACATCATCCACACGGCGCCGTTCGACACGCAGTCACTGCCGCACTACCACTGGCACATTGAGGTGATCCCGCGGCTGACGCGCGTGGCCGGCTTCGAGTGGGGCACCGGCTTCTACATCAATCCGGTGCCGCCGGAGCAGGCCGCCGACTACCTCCGCGACACGGAGGTGGATGTGTCCGGCAAGCCCAGGGGGCAGGGCTCCCAGGGTGGTTGAGACAAGCAAGAAGCAACCGACCTCAAGCCCCGCTGACTGCATCCAGCGCCGCCAGCACGCGGTCGATCTCCTCATGCGTGTTGTAATGCACCAGCCCCAGCCGCACGAAGCCGCCGCGCTCCTCCAGGCCCAGCCGTTCACTCAGACTCACCGCGTACATGTTGCCGTGCCACACGTACACGCCGGCCTCGGCCAGGTGCGCCGCCACGTCCGCGGCGCGGCGCTGCGGCAGGCTGATCGACACCGTCGGCACCCGCTCCGCCAGCCGCTTCGGATCGGCGATGCCGTACACCTGGAGCGGCCACCGCGCCACCAGTCCCTCCAGCAGGTGCTTCGACAGCTCCGCCTCGTAAGCTCGGATCGCCTCCAGCGACGCCAGCAATCGCTGCCGGTAGCTCAACCCGGGTGCCGGCCCCGCCACGTCCGCCAGGTAGTCCAGCGCCGCCTTGACGCCGGCAATGCCCTCGTGGTTCTGCGTCCCCGTCATCCAGCGGCCAGGTAACGTTTCCGGCGCCGGCCGCACCTTGTACGCCGGCAGGGATTCCAGCAACTCGCGCCGGCCCCACAGGATGCCGACGTGCGGCCCGAAGAACTTGTACGCCGAGCACGCCAGAAAGTCGCAGCCCCACGCGCGCACGTCAATCGGCCCGTGCGGCGCGTAATGCACCGCGTCGAGGTACACCAGCGCCCCCGCTGCGTGCGCCCAGCGCGTCAGTGTCGCCACGTCCGTCAGGCTGCCGACGGCGTTGCTCGCGCAGGTCACCGCCACCAGCCGCGTTTTGTCGGTCAGCTTCTGGCGAAAGTCTTCCAGGTTGAGCGTGCAGTCCTCGCGGCGTACGTCGCAGGTGCGCACCAAAGCGCCGGCGTCGCGCGCGGCAAGAATCCACGGCGACACGTTGGCGTCGTGGTCGAGCCGCGTCACCAGCACTTCATCGCCGGCCTGCAGTGTCCGGCCCAGCGCTCGCGCCAGGTGGAACGTCAGCGTCGTCATGTTGGCGCCGAACACCACCTCGCCGGCTGACGGCGCGTTGAGGAAGTCAGCCACGGCCTGGTGGGCGGCGTGCAGCACCTCGTCAGAGGCCCGGCTGGTGGCGAACAGCCCGCCGTGGTTGGCGTTGCAGCGCGTCAGGTAGTCCGTCAGGGCGTCGATCACCCGCCGCGGCACCTGAGTGCCGCCGGGGCCATCGAGGAACACCGGCGTGCGGCCGTTGCGGGGTTGTAGGGCGGGGAACTGCTGGCGCAGCGCGTGAACGTCGAACATGGCAGGAATCCGTGAAGGTGGGAAAAACCGCGCCCGTCCGGAAGCGTGGGTCTTGCGGGAACGCTCGCCGAACGGGCGCGGCCGTCGGACCGGGACCGCTTACCACTGTGATAGCATTTCCAGCGCCAGTTGACTCAGGCTTTCTTCGCCCACCGAAACCGCGTGGCCGCACTCCGGGCAGTGGATCGCTCCCTTGTCGGTCAGCGCGTTGAAGATCATGTCCTCAAAGGTTTCGCCATCACCCAGGCCGAACCACGGGCCTTGCTCGTCCATGCGGTCGAGAATCTCCACCGCGGACGTTTCCGGCGGCGCGACAAACCGGCAGCAGCAGTTTGTGCAGGACAGTTCAATCCGCATGGGACACCTCCTTGGAAGGACGGATGAGAGTTTTGGATTGGCGACTGCATAAAAAGCAAGACCAATACCAATCGCCCGTGTTCGCGCCAGCGGGCCCAGCGATTGGTCCGCAAGCCAAACAGTTGCAAGTAGTTAAGTGCGAAAAAACGGCCGGGAAAAATGGCGAACCTGGCGGGTCGGCGGCAGCGGTGTCGGCGTGATCGTTGCAAAAGCGCACATCGCGGTTTACAACGCGGTTTGCAGAATTGACAAGAGCAAAACAACCGGGCCGCCGGACACGGCAAGGTGTCCGGCGGCCCGGATTGGTAACCGAAGTCTCACGACTTCAGCTATGGCCTATTGTTCCTTGACGACAGCGACCTGCGAGTTGAGCGCCATGGTGTAGGCGGCCAGCAGCGTCTGCAGCGCGTGGTAGGCGTCCTCGTCGCCGCTCCCCGCCGGGGCGAAACGCAGGCCGTTGGCGCTCATGTAGCTCACCAGATCCTGCACGTTCTTGCCCTCGCCGGCGAATTCCTTGTGGAATTCGATGTTGCGCGGCACGTCGCCGCTCTGAATGGCCACCAGGGCGTCGTCGAACTCATTGAGGAAGCGCTTGGCCGCGAGATACTGCTGCGTCGGCAGATCGTTAGCCCGCTTCAGCAACTTCTCGCGCAGAGTGTCGATGTCGCTCTTCATGCTGATGACGAGGTTGTCCGGCGGAGTCTTTTTGGCGGCGAGCCGGTAGGCTTCGCGGGCGTCGGCGGCGATGTCGTCCCGCTGCTTCACGGTGGTAAGTTCGCGCAGGGCGGTCGGCCAATCGAACTGACCCTTGGTGCGCAGCAGACCGATGTTGCCGTGGCTCTTGCCGCCGCGCACGTTCACGTGCTGCAGCAGTTTCTCGTTGAGCGGGATCGGGTGGAGCTTCGGCCCCCTGGCCATCGTCTTCTTGCCCAGATCATCGGCCAACAGGTTCTGGGAACTGCCGGCCATGATTTCGCCGAGGGTGGGCGCGTTCAGGGCGCGATCCTGGCTGATTTTGAGGTTGCGTTTGGCGTTGTCCGTATAGGTGGGCGTGTTGGCCCGCTCGTAGGCCATCAGATCGATCATCTTTTTCTTGGTGTCGAGTTTGGCCTGGATGGCCACCTCGCGCAGGATGCGCGTCTGCTCCGAGGAGATGCCCAGCTGGCCGTAGGAGTTCATCACCGCAGCCTCGCCGTACAGGGTGCCGAGGCTGTAGAAGCCGTTGTAGGGGTCGTACGGACCCAGGCCGCCATAGCCGCCGCCGCCGTAGCCGCCGTAGCCGCCGTAGCCGCCGAAGTTGCCGCCCACGACGGACGGCGTGTAGGGGTTGTAGCCATACATCCAGGGCGGGAACTGGCCGTAGGTGCGGCCGACGACATTGGTGTTGTACGCCCACTGCTTGAGCTGCATCCCCGGCATGATGTACGGGTTGGTCACGACTGGGTTCAACTGCTGGACGCTCGGGAAGCCCCGCTGCGCCGCGGCTGGCGTCGCCAGCACCGCCATCAGGGCGACGGCTGTTAGCACCGCGGCCCCGCGTTTCGCAAAGGTCAACATGGTCGGCCTCTCTTTACCACTATGTTCGGCTTTTTCAGCCCCCAAATATCCCTGTTGCGCACCCGTTCCCGGAACGGAGTAGCTAATTTATATTCTAGTCCAGGTGGGGTGGCAAAAACAAGCAACAATCGCGGTGGGCAGCCTGCGCGGGGAGCCGGGATGCGGTTACGACCGGTTCGGCGCTTGCGGCGCGGCGGCCGGCGCTTTACCATGCCGGGACGGCATCCGTGTACGGCGGCAGCTTTCAGCAACTCCGGGAGGTGCAGCGATGACGTGGCAGCGTTCCCTGGTCGGCGGCCTGTTCCTTCTGACTGGTGCGTTTCTGGCGGCGCCGACCGCGGCCCGGCCCGGCCCAGTCCAGGCGCCGGCGGCGCAGGCGCAGAAGCCCGGCAAACTCTGGGTCTTCCTCGGCACCTATACGCGCGGCAGTAAATCCAAGGGCATCTACCGCTGCGAGTTCGACGCGGCGACCGGCAAGCTGACGGAGCCCAGGCTCGCCACCGAGGCGGACAATCCCTCGTTCCTGGAGGTCCATCCCAGCCGGCAGTTCCTGTACTGCGTCAACGAAATCGACGACTTCAACGACAAAAAAGAGGGAGCGGTCAGCGCCTTCCGGCTCGATGTCAAGGACGGCAAACTGGAACTGCTCAACCAGCTCTCGACCGGCGGCGAGGGGCCGTGTCACGTCAGCGTGGACCCGACCGGCAAGACGGTGCTGGCGGCGAACTACGGCGGCGGCAGCGCCTGCGCCTTTCTGCTCGACTACGAAAACGCGGACCCGGCGGAGCGGGGCCGCCTGCGCCAGCGCACCTCGTTCGCGCAGCACAATGGCAAGGGCACCGACGCCAAACGCCAGGAGGCCCCGCACGCCCACTGCATTATCACCGACCCGGCCGGCAAGCTCGTGCTCATCGCCGACCTTGGCCTGGACAAGATCATCCTCTACAGCCTTGACGCCGCCAAGGGCGCCCTCGGCACCCACCGGCCGCCCTACGCCGATCTGACGGCCGGCGCCGGCCCGCGCCACCTCGCCTTCCACCCCAACGGCAAATACCTCTACTGCATCAATGAGCTGAATTCCAGCGTGACCGCCTTCCGCTACAACGCCGACAAGGGCAGCCTGACGCCGTTCCAGATGACCTCAACGCTGCCCAAGAAGTTCAAGGGCGAAAACACCGCCGCCGAGGTCGCGGTCCACCCGAGCGGCAAATTCCTGTACGGCTCCAACCGCGGCCACAACAGCATCGCCGCCTTCAAGATCGACGAGCAGACCGGCCGCCTGACGCTCATCGCCCTGCAAACGAAAAACATCAAGACGCCGCGCAACTTTGCCATCGATCCGAGCGGCACTTTCCTGCTGGTCGCCAACCAGGACGCGGACAACGTCGTCGTTTTCCGCATTGACCCCAAAACTGGAACGCTGACCGAAACCGGTGTGACCGTGCCGGTGCCGCGGCCTGTCTGTATCAAGATGGTGCCGCGCAACCCCTGATCCGGCGGCCGTGCGACGGTGTCTATTCCAATAGTCGAGCCAAACCATCTCACCCGTGACGAGGGTGCCATGACGACCTCCTTCAGCTGTCCGAAGTGTAACAAACTGTTGAAACTGGGCCAGCCCGTGGCGGCCGGCACCAAGGTCAAGTGTCCGCAGTGCGCCGCCATCTTCGCCGCCCCGGGCGCGGAGAACGCCTTCGCGCCGCCGGCCCGCCAGCAGCGCCCAGCGGCGGCGCCGGCGCCGTCCCGCGACGAGGAGGAGCCGCGGCCGCGCCGCCGCGACGAGGATCTCGACTTCGAGGAGGACGACCGGCCCCGGTCGCGCCGCAAGAAGAAGAAGGCCGGCGGCGGCCTGCCGGGCTGGGCGCTCGGCCTGATTATCGGCGGCTCGGCGTTCCTGGTGCTGCTGATCGTCGGCGTCATCATCCTGATTGTTGTGCTCAACAACCGCTCACCGCGGCAACAGCTCGTCGGCCGCTGGGAGCCGACCGCCGGCAACGCGCGGTTCGGGCCGCGGGGCGGGCCGCAAAGCATGATCCTCGAGTTCACCTCCGGCAATGAGGTCAAGATCAGTGTCACGGCGGGGCAGCCGGGCATGCAGAACCTCAACGCGAACCTGTCCGGCACATACCGCTGGGTTGACGACCGGACGATTGAGATGAATATCGCGTTCGTGCCCACGACCCTCTTCTCCGTGAGTATCAGCGGCGACACGCTCACCATGACGCCGAAGAACGGCGTGGGAGGGCCGGAGTCGTTCCGCCGCGTACGCTGAGGCCGCCAGCCGCGGCGGGGGTGTTATGGCGAACTCCTTCACCTGTCCGAAGTGCGACAAATTGTTGAAGCTCAGTCAGTCCGTGGCGGCCGGCACCAAGGTCAAGTGCCCGCAGTGCGCCACCATCTTCGCCGCCCCGGGGGACGGCGATGAGGACGCTGACGTGGCGCCGCCGCGGCAGCGCTCTCGCCGCGACGAGGAGTTCTACGAGGACGAGGACGACCGCCCACGGCCGCGGCGCAAGAAGAAGAAGGCGGGCGGCGGTATGCCGGGCTGGGCGCTCGGCTTGATTATCGGCGGCCCCATCCTGCTGGTGCTGCTCATCGTCGGCGGCATCGTGCTATTCCTCATACTCAGCGGTAATGCGGCACGGCAGCAGCTCATCGGCCGCTGGGAGGTGACGAACCACCCGGGGTTGGGGACCCAGGTGTATGAGTTCACCTCTGACGGCCGGATCAAGATCAACACCTCGGTCAGGCAGCAGGGCATCAACGTCGGCGGCCTGGATATGAGCGGAACCTACCGCTGGGTGGACAACCAGACGATTGAGATCACATTGCTGGGGATCCCGCTCCCCCACACGGTCAACCGCAGCGGCGACACACTCACCCTGACCCCGCAGGCCCCCGGCAGCCGGGCGACGACCTTACGCCGCCTACGCTGAGGCGGGGTGTAAAAAGCCGGTGCAGAACGCCCGCAGTTCCGCCTCCGGGTACAGGCAGAAGGAGTAATCGCGCCGCCCGAGCACCTCACGCAATCGTAGTTCCGCTTGCAGACGCTCCAGACGTGCCTGCGCGACCTCGACTTCCCTGGCCACGAAGGGCCGTAATTGCTCCCCGACCTGTCGCAGCGTGCGAAAGCGCTCGGCCCGCTCCTGGCGCGTGGCGGCCGTCTGCGCGGCCAGCCCCCGTTGACGTTCCGCCAGCGCCGTTGCCGCCGCGACCGCTCCGACCAGGTGCCGCTGTGGGTTCCAGTACAGGTCGCGCAACTGGCGCTCCGCCTGGTGCGCGTCCGCCGGCGCCGCCGGCGGCCGCGGCAGCGGCAACAGCAGCGTCGCCGACAGCACCAGGAAACGCGGCGGCTCGGCGCCGTAAAAGCGCCGGCTGATCTCGTCGGTCAATTCGTCGTACTTGCCGCCGCCGATGCCGTGAATGAACAGGTCGCACAGGAACAACCGCGCGAACAGCGTGTTGGTCAGCGCCCGGCTGCGGATTTTCAGACCGTGCTGCTCCAGCTCGCGCAGCGCCGCCACCGTCTGTTGCGGCTCCGCGGCCGGCAGCGTCGGCCACTCCTCAGTGCCGACGCGCAGCGCAATACGGTCGGCGTGGCGCCGCGCCAGCAGTCGGCCGCGCCGCTCCTGACCGCTGCGCCACGCCCAGAACGGCGCCTCCAGCCAGTCGCCCTGGCGTGCCAGGTCCGGCACCGGATGGTTGCGGCTATGGATGTCGTTGGCTCGGCGGTAGTCGTTGACGACGGCGTTGTAGGTCGCGTGGAAGTGCGGCAGTTCGCCCAGCAGGTGAGCCGCGAACCAAGCGAACGGCTCCGTCCGGCAGACGGCGCTGACGGGGACTTCGAGGTTGTGACAGCCCCAGCGCCGCTCCCAGGCCCGCCGCGCCGCCGCCAAACGTTCGCCCAGCAGCGGCGTCCGCCGTGCCTGCCGCCGGGCCTCCTCCCAGAAGACCGGCAGCAGCGGTTGATAGGGCCAGTCGCGGAAGAACGGGGCGGCGCGCTCCGGCAGGCTGGCGAACAGCTCCTCATCGCGGATGGTGCGCTCTTCGTAGGGCACCTCGCTGGCCCAGTGGTCGAAGGAGACGGACTGGACATGCGGCACGACCTGGGGCAGATATTCCAGCCTGCCAACTCCTCGGCGGGGTAGAAAACCTACCCCATGTGCGGGGATTTTCAGCAGGCTGCTCTTGTTGGTGTCGTTATCGACGACGAGGTTGACCGGCACGAGGCCGTGGACACGGGCCAGGCCCTGCAGCGCGAAGTTCTTGACCCAGACGCCGGGGTGAAACAACTCCGGCTGATGGCCGGCCATCACCACCGCATCGCGGTCCACGTCCGGCACCGGTTCGCCAGCCTGGCTAAGGTACGCGGTGGCAGCGTCCAGCACCGCCCGCCGTGCCTGTCGGCGCAACTCCGGCCACGGCCGGCCCAGCAGCGTGCTGGTGGCGCAGTCCAGCAGCCGGCGGTTGTCCGCCAGGACGGCGCCGACCGTGGCCAGCGGCGGCTCGGCCAGAACAGCGCCGTCCGCGGCGGGCGCTCGCAGGGGGTGTGCCTGGTTCACCGACAGGTTCCCCGCGGCCAGGCGTCGCAGCAAGCGGTCGGCAGCGTGACGTGTCCGGCCCGGCTCTCCTCTTGCAGGGCATCGCAGATGACCTGGCGGTAATGCGCCAGCCGCTGTTCCGCGTTGTCGAACACGCCGCCGAAGGCTCGCGTCGGGTCGAGGTAAACGCGCGGCACCCCCACTTCCTTGACGCGCAGCCCCTGCCGCGCCGCCCGCACCCACAGTTGCAACGGCATGCCCCAGCCGGTTTCGGTGATGTGCAGACGGGCCAGCGCCTCGCGGCGGTACGCCTTGAAGCCGCAGAAGGCGTCCGTCAGGTGCAGGCCGAGCAGGTCGTTGAGTTCCGCGGTGATGGTCTGGTTGATGCGGCGGCGATCCTCCGGCGGCAGCGTGTCCTGGCGGAAGTCGCGCAGGTAGCGGCTGCCGGAGACGATGTCGGCGTCGTGGATGGCCTCCAGCAGCACGGGGATGCGAGCGGGCTCGTGCTGGCCGTCGCAGTCCATGGTGACGAGCACGTCCGCGTCGCTGCGCAGGCCGTGAGCGAACGCGGAGATCAGGGCGGCGCCGTAGCCGCGGTTCTGCCCGTGTGTGATGATGTCCAGGTCGCGCTGCCGGGCCAGCAGTTCGCCGGTGCGGTCGGTGGAGCCGTCGTTGATGACGAGGATGTGCGGGCTGTAGCGGCGGACCTCGTCGAGGACGTGTTCCAGGTGCCGTTCTTCGTTGAAGACGGGGATCGCGGTTAGCAATTTCATGTGGCACCCACCTTTCGCGAATGAAGAAATTAAGAGGGCGAAATCATTCTAACCAGGGTCAAAGGGATGTCAAACAACCGGAAAAAGGTCGGAGCCCGAGCGCCAGCGCGGGGCCAGCGCTGCCCCGCGCTGGCGCTCGGGCTCCGACCAGAAGCAAGAACCGCCCAGGGGCTGTCATTCTCGCGCCCGATGCCGGCGCGCCTTGCCAGATCGGCATACCGCCGGCACAGGAAGCAATACCATCCTCGTTGCCCAAGTCTTACAGGAAAAACAACTAGGAGTTCACGCCCCGTGACGCCAGGGTTTGGCACACGACTTGCTAATTTCAAGTTGAGAGGCTCGTAGCAAACGTCCTGCGACCACGATCCACATCATTTCACAAAGGAGAGGGGCCATGAGACAGACGCGCTGGCAACCGCTCAACCCACTGTGGAACCAGCTGCAGCAGTTCCAGAACGAGATGAACCACCTGTTCGCGCGCTGGAACGACAACGACCGCGGCGTTGCCGCTGGTAGCTACCCGCCGGTCAACGTGCTGGAGGACGGCGACACCATTTTGGTTGAGGCGGAGGTGCCCGGCCTGGACCTGAAGGACCTGGAGATTTACGTCACGGGCACCAACCAGCTGACGCTCAAGGGCGAGCGCAAGCCGTTGGCGCCGGACAAGGGCACGCGGCACCGGCAGGAGCGCGGCTTCGGCACGTTCGTGCGCGTGTTGACGCTGCCGTTTGCGGTGGACGCCAACAAGGTGGACGCCCGTCTGGAGCAGGGCGTGTTGCAGATCAAGCTGGCCAAGCACGAGTCGGCGCGGCCGCGCAAGATCGTCGTCAAGGGCGAGTGAGCGAACCCCCAGAACCCCAACCGAGGAGCAAAACCATGGCCGAACAAAATGCCCTGAAGCAGCGAACGAACGCGGGCCAGGCGGAGGCGACGCGCGGCGGCCAGTATTTCACGCCGAGCGTGGACATCTACGAGACGGACGGCGAACTGACGCTGTGCGCGGACGTGCCGGGCGTCAAGCCGGCGGACGTGGACCTGCGTTACGAGCGCGGCGAACTGATCCTGCATGCGAAGGTGACACCGCGACCGCAGCAGGGCCAGTACGTCCACTACGAATACGAGGAGGGCGACTTCTACCGCGTCTTCCAGATTCACGAATCGATTGACGCCTCGCGCATCGAGGCGGAGTGCAAGCAAGGCGTGCTGACGGTGCATCTGCCCAAGGCCGAGTCCGCCAAGCCGCGCCAGGTGCAGGTGCGCGGCGAGTAGTGTCTTTTCCGCCACTGCTGCAGACGCTTCACCAGGCGGTGCAGGGGCGGGATCCTGGTTCGTAGTACCGCCGGCAGTCGGGACAAGGGCCGACGGGCTCGCTCTGGGTCAGGGTGCCGTCGCGGCAGGCCAGGGTGCGCTCGGTCAGGCCGGCCGCGTCAGCCTGACCGAGTTGCTCCAGGGCGTTGAGATCGACCTCGGTCAGCGGGCCGTCACCGCAGGCGCGGTGGGCCACGATCTTGCCCCAGCTCTTGGCCGACTCACGGATTTCGCGGAGGTCTTCAGGGGAAAATGCGCGGTGCGTCGTGGCGGCTCCTGCCTGGGGGTTACGTAAATCCAGCGGACGCATCCTCCCTGGCGTTGTATCGCAAGCCCCTTTGCCGGGCAAAGCTGTTCATGACCTCAAGCTCTGAACCAGAGGCCAAAAGCCCTTGACAACCGAGCCGGACAGAATATAGTGGAAAAGAGTAGGAGTACCTTACCAACTTCGGAATCGTGACCGTGAGATTAATTCCCCTCTGGAACACGGCTACGTGTTGGTGTAGGTAGTCTTTGTTCACCTCACATACCAGTCGGAAAAACTTCCGGAGGGCGGCCAACAACTTTTCCAGGGAGGGCATTGTCGTGGACTTTTCTGCCCCTGACGCAGTCGTCGTCCCGAGCGTATCTCGTAGGCCCGGGAATGGTAGCCTCGTCTTCCCCGCAACCCTTCCCAGGCGCCCTGGCACCCCCCGACCACTCATCCGCCCGCACTGCCCCCAGCAGTAGTCGAACAACCGCTACCGTTAACGAACCTGGACTTCGACTCGGTCTTCCTCCCCGCTCCGCGAACACTGGATCTCGCCGGGGTGGAAGAAATCGTGGAGGAAACGAGATTACCGCCGCACGAAAGAAGGTCATACAGGGCCGAAGTACCAGTAGCCGAATCTCGTCTTTGGCTCGTCGTGCTTATGAGGATCTTTCCTGCCGGGGTAATAACAGGCAACTGGATCCATCAGATTCACGAACGGGAAGTCCTTCTCCCCTCCTCTCGATCCGTCTCTTCCGGTCCAGCGGCGGCAGGCACGGCCCGAAGTTTACCCCCTCTGTCTGGTCGGTGGAAAACCCCAACCCCGATCGCCGCGTAAGCCGGTGTACAATCCAATAAGGTAACTAACGAGCGAAACGGCTATGAAAATCTCACAGATCCTGGCCATCATCCTGGCGCTGAGTTGCCTCTCCCTCCCTGCTTGCCAGACACGCGAGGAGCAGTCCGAATCGGGGAACCAGAAGATCGTGGTCACCAGTCCTCTGGAAAAGGACGTCATCCTCACCCAGCCGTACGTCTGCCAGATCCACTCGCAGAACCACATCAAGGTCAAAGCGTTGATGGGCGGGTATCTCGAGGAGATCCTGGTCAAGGAGGGCCAGGGGGTGCGAAAAGGCTCTTTGATGTTCAAGATCCTGCCGATCCTTTACAAGGCAAATATGGACGCCGAGATGGCCGAGGCCAAGATCGCGGAGCTGGAACTCAAGTTCACCGAGAAGTTGGCGAAGCTAAACACAGTCTCTGAGAATGAAGTGGCACTGTACAGGGCCAAACTGACAAGGGCCGAGGCCAGGGCGGAGAAGGCGAAGGCCGAATGGAAATTTACCAAGATCGAGGCACCGTTCGACGGCATCGTCGATCGTCTGCACGAGCAACTCGGCAGCCTGATCAAGGAAGGGGATGTCCTCACGACCCTGTCCGACAACAGCGGGATGTGGGTTTATTTCAACGTGCCCGAGGCCCACTACATCAAGTACCAGAAAGAGCAGGGTCAGCTTAAGGAAGACCCGCGCATCGAACTGCGGCTGGCGGGCGGCAGCAAGTTCTCGTACAGCGGCAAGTTCTATACGATCGAGGCCGTCTTTAACAACGAGACCGGGACCGTCCCCTTCCGCGCGGATTTCCCGAACCCGAACCGCGTGCTGCGGCACGGCATGACCGGCAACGTGTTGATCCACCGCACGTTGAGCAACGCCATCCTCATCCCGCAGCGGGCGACGTTCGAGATTCTCGACAGGCGCTACGTTTTCGTCGTCAATCGAGAGGGCAAGGTACATCAGCGCGAGATCGTCATCCAGAACGAATTGCAAGACATCTATGTCATCAAGAGCGGACTGAGCCTGGGGGATCGGTTCATTTTCGAGGGAGTTCGACAGGTCCGCGACGGTGATAAGATCGAGTACGAGTTCCGTCCCCCGGAACAGGTGCTTGCCCACCAGAACTTTCACGCGGAATAGCAACCACGTTTTCACGCCCCGGCACGGAAGTCGATAAGAGAACCTCAGAACATGTTCACCAAAATTCTCTACCGGCCGGCGCTGGCGATCGTGATCTCCATCATCCTCTTGTTCCTGGGGACGCTGGGGATCAAGACCCTACCGACAGCTCAGTTCCCCGACATCGCGCCGCCGACCGTTCGCGTCGGGATTTCCTATCCCGGTGCCAGTGCCAATGTCCTGGTCAATTCGGTCCTGGTGCCGATGGAGCGAGCCATCAACGGCGTCCAGAACATGCGTTACATGGCCTCCTCCGCCACCAGTGCCGGTGAGGCAGCGATCACCATCTACTTCGAGCCGGGCACGGACCCCAACATCAACGCCGTGAACGTGCTCAACCGGGTCAACATCGTGCGGAGCCAGCTCCCCGAGTTGGTGCAGCGCGAGGGGATCATCGTCCTGCCGGTCGTGCCAAGCATGCTGATGTATGTGAATATTTACAGCACGGATACCAGCGTCGATCAGAAATTCCTTTACAACTTCGCCAACACAAACGTCATGCCCGAGATCCAGCGGATCCAGGGGATGGGTATCCCCTGGAATCTCGGCAACCGCGCCTATGCGATGCGGATCTGGCTGAATATCGACCGCTTGCGCGCCTACAAGCTGTCCAGTGAGGACGTCATGAAGGCCCTGGCGGAGACGAGCGTGATTGGCTCGCCCGGGCGACTCGGCCAGGCCACGGGCCACAGGTCGCAATCCCGCGAGTACGTCCTGACCTGGATCGGGCGCTATAACAAAGTGGAGCAGTATGAAAACATCGTTTTGAAGGCCAGTCCCAAGGGGGAGATCCTGCGGCTCAAGGACGTGTGTGGCACCTGGGATGAAAACGGCGTCCGGAAGACTCCCGGCATCGAGTTGGGCTCGTCGATGTTCGACATTTACTCGGACATCAATGGTTACCCTGCGTGTTCCATCATTCTCAAACAAACTCCCGGCTCCAACGCCTCCGCCGTTATTGAGGAAATCAAGACGCACCTCAAGGAGATCAAGAAGGAATCGTTTCCTCCCGGCATGGACTACGAATTCGCCTACGACGTTTCCAGCTTTCTGGACGCCTCCATCGAAAAGGTGCTGCATACCCTGCTGGAGGCGTTCATTTTGGTGTCGCTGGTGGTCTACCTGTTCCTCGGGGATTTTCGTTCCACGCTGATCCCGACCCTGGCGGTGCCGGTGTCGCTGATCGGCACCTTTTTCTTCCTCAAGTTGTTCGGTCTCTCCATCAACCTGATCACGCTCTTCGCGATGGTGCTGGCGATCGGGGTCGTGGTGGACGATGCGATCGTGGTGGTGGAGGCGGTGCATGCCAAGATGGCCGAGAAGCATCTCGGCCCCTATCAGGCGACCATGGAGGTGCTGCACGAGATCTCCGGCGCGATCATCGCCATCACGTTGGTGATGACCTCCGTCTTCATTCCGGTGACCTTCGTGCCCGGACCGGCCGGCGTCTTTTACCGCCAGTTCGGCATCACCATGGCCACGTCCATCATCCTCTCCGGTCTGGTGGCCCTGACGCTGACGCCCGTACTCTGTGCGATGATTCTCAAACCCCACACCCACGCCAACACCCACACCAGCAACCACAACCACACGAGTCCCGTGAAAAAGAAGCGCGGACTCCTGGTCATGCTGCTGTTTTTTATTGGTGGGATGCTGCTCTTGGCAGGCATCACTTATGTGGCGTACCACCTGTGGGGATTAGCCGGCCTGCCGATCGCCCTGGTGCCCTTTCTGCAGCGCCCCTTTGACCGCGTTGTGACCTTCGTCACGAGCGTTTATGGTGGGATCCTGCGAGGGATCGTCACCCGCCGCGTGCTGACCATGGCCGTCGTCGGGGGCTTTGCCGCCGGCATTGGGGTCGTCAGCACGCAGATCTCGGCTGGTTTTATCCCGGGCGAGGACCAGGGCATCATCTACGCGGTCCTCCAGACGCCGCCGGGCTCCACCCTCGAGTACACCAACGGCAAGGCCCAGGAACTCGAGAAGGTTGCCGAAGAACTCGAAGACGTCACCTCCGTCACTTCGATCGCCGGTTACGAGATCCTGACGGAAGGCCGCGGCTCGAACGCGGGAACCTGTGTCATCAACCTGAAAGAATGGTCCAAGCGCGATCGCACCGCGCGGCAGATCATCGAACAACTCGAAGAAAAATGCCGCCGGTTGTCCAACGTGAAGCTCGAGTTCTTCGAACCCCCCGCGGTCCCCGGCTTCGGCGCTGCCGGGGGTTTCTCCATCAACGTCCTCGACAAGACCAACTCGGCCACGCCTGACTACAAGAAGCTCGGCGAGGTGACCGACACGTTCATGAAAGCCTTGAAGAAACGCAAGGAAGTGAAGAACCTGTTCACCTTCTATACCGCCGGCTACCCGCAGTACGAGCTGAACATCGACATCGCCCGGGCCATGCAGAAGGGCGTGTCGGTCAAGAAGGCCCTGGACAACCTGAACATCTACGTCGGCAGCACCTGGGAGCAAGGCTTCATTCTCTTCAACCAGTTCTACAAGGTTTACGTCCAGGCCGCGCCGGAGTTCCGGCGTTTCCCCAAGGATCTGGACAACATTTTCGTCAAAAGCGACAGCGGGCAAATGGTTCCCTACTCCTCGTTCATGACGATCAAGGAAAAGCAGGGATTGAACGAAATCAATCGCTATAACATGTATCCCACCGCCCCCATTCAAGGTGCACCAGCTCCCGGCTACAGCACCGGTCAAGCCATCCAGGCGGTCAGGGAGGTTGCCGTTCAGACGCTGCCACACGGTTACGCCATCGGCTGGTCAGGTCTCTCGTACGACGAGGAAAAAAAGGGGAACGAGGCGGTTTTTATCTTCCTCATCGTCGTCGCCTTCGTCTATCTGGTCCTGGTCGCGCAGTACGAGAGTTTTCTGTTGCCGCTGGCCGTCATCCTGTCCCTGCCGATCGGGATCTTCGGTTCCTTTTTCCTCCTGCAGGCCCTGGGTTTGGCCAACGACGTCTGGGCCCAAATTGGTCTGATCATGCTGGTCGGCCTGCTGGGTAAGAATGCGATCCTGATCGTCGAATTCGCGGTGCAGCGGCGCCGGGAGGGCCTGCCCATCCACGAGGCAGCCATCGAAGGAGGAAAATTGCGCTTCCGGCCGATTCAGATGACCTCCTTCGCCTTCATCGCCGGCCTCATTCCGTTGGTCATTGCCACCGGCGCCGGGGCGATCGCCAACCGCACCATTGGCACCACGGGGGTGGGCGGGATGCTCACGGGCACCGTGGTCGGCGTCCTGGTGATTCCCGGCCTTTATTACATTTTCGCCCGCATCGCCGACGGGAAAAAAATCCTCCGGGAGGAGGTGGATGAACCGCTCAGTGAGGTTCTCGATCACAAACCATTTGAGGCGCTTCCGGAAGTGACGGCCGGTGAGATCGAGAGTCTGCTGAACTACCTCGACGCCCGCGGCGGTCGGGACGACCTCTCCCACATCGCCGCCCAGACCCACCGTGACTTCCGCCAACTCCTCATCGTGGCCCAGGCCGCCGAGTTGCTCGATTTCGTCACCACAGCGCCAGGCCAGGTCGTGGTCAACGACGAGGGCGACCGCTTCAGCAAGGCGAGCCCCGCGGATCGCCAGGCCATCTGGCGTGAGCACATCCTTCAGTTGCGGCTGTTCAAGGAGACCCAGGAGATTCTCCGCCGTGCGGGCGGTCTCATCGACAGCGATCTGTTGCGGGAAATCTTCATCCTGAACCTGCCCGGGGTGAACTTCGACAAAGGTGTCGCCACCTTGATCGACTGGGCCAGATACGGCGACCTGTTCGCCTACGACGACTCAACCGGGAAGATCTCAACGCGGGGAGCGGGTCACACCCTGTTCACGTCAGCCGAGAGGCCGCCGGGAGAGCGTCACTAGCGTACCTTCGTCATTCGCTGGAATTTCCACTGTTTTTCCCCAGTTCGAGCGGGAATAGTCGAACGTTGCCGGCACAACCGCTAAAGTCCACCCGGCATATCGGTCGAAGAAAGAAGTGGAAGCGAACGATTTCAACAGGCTGCTGATGCCGTGTTCTGCATTTCCCCATCTCCGACAGGTGGGGCCAGGGCCAGTCCTGCCGGCAAGCTTCTTCAACGGAGCGACCAGCCTGGAAAATTCAGCTTAGCTCGGGATCGAAGCGTTCACATTGATCCGATCCTGACGCGCTGATCGTCCAGGCAGTGGCCGGCAATCGGGAGTTGAAAAGCCTGGCTCAGGGCTTCAAGGACGGTGCAGATGAACCTCTTAGTGCGATTTTCGCGCACAACGCGTGTGAAGCAAGTGCTTGCGAGAGCGATCACTTGCTGCATGCTCCTGGTGCTGCCGGCCTGTGCAATCCCCAATCTCCGTCAGGCGCAGTCGGGGCCCGACCTTCCGGCAAGCTTTTTCAACGGAGCGACCAGCCCGGAAAACTCAGCTCAGCTCGGGATCGAAGCGTTTTTCAATGATCCGGTGCTTACGGGCTTGATCGACCAAGCGGCGGTCGGCAATCGGGAGCTGAAAATCCTGAATGAGGAGGTCCAGATCGCCAGAAACGAGATTCTGGCGAGGCAGGGGACGTACCTTCCCTTTGTCGGTTTCACGGGCGCTGCGAGTCTGGACCAACTCAGCACCTTCACGCTTCCTGGTGCCGGCGTACACGACGACCCGTATCTCGACGGAAAGTTCCTTCCCAATCCGCTGCCGAATTACCTGCTCGGCCTCAACTTGTTCTGGCGGATCGACATCTGGAGGGAACTGCGCAATGCCAGGGACGCGGCGGCGCAGCGCTACGTCGCCGCCGTGGAGAAACGGAACTTCTTCGTGACCCGTCTGGTCGCAGAGATTGCCGAGAATTATTACGGGCTGATGGCGCACGACAAACGGCTTGAGAATCTGGATAAAATCATCGAGCTGCAGAAGAAAAGCCTCAAGACCGCCGAGGCCTTTATGGAAGCAACGAAGATCACCGCGTTCCCTGTCCGGCGTTTCCAGGCCGAGATTCGCAAGAACCAGAGTCAAAAGCTGATCGTTAAGCAGGAGATCATCGAGGTCGAGAACCGTATCAACTTCCTCGTCAATCGCTACCCGCAGCCTGTCGAACGCATGACTGCGCGGTTCTACGATCTGAACTTTCCGCTGTTCATCGGGGTGCCCGCACAGCTGCTTCAGAACCGACCCGACATCCGCCAGGCCGAGCGCGAGCTGGAGGCTGCCGGGCTCGACGTGAAGGTCGCCCGGGCCCACTTCTTTCCCAAGCTGGACATCAACGGCGGCGTTGGCTACGAGGCCTTCAACCCCAAATATCTGTTCTGGACTCCGGACGCCTTGATTGGAAGCGTTGCTGGTGGACTGGTCGCGCCGGTGATCAATTTCAAAGCGATTCAGGCCGAGTACCTCAGCGCGAACGCCAAACAATTGCAGAGCGTCTACAACTACCAGCGCGTAATCCTCAACGCTTTCACCGAGGTTGTCACCCGCGTGTCCATGGTGCAGAACTACAGCCAGAGCATCGGGATCAGGAAGCAGCAGGTGGAAGCGCTTGAGGACGCCGTCACCCAGGCCACCAACCTTTTTAATTTTCCCAGGCCGGGGGAGAAAAACCCCGTCGATTACCTGGACGTGCTATTGGCCCAGCGTGACCTCTGGGGGGCGAGATTGGAATTGATCGACACCAAACAGCAGCAACTGGCTGCCTTCGTGAACGTCTATCAAGCCCTGGGCGGTGGCGTCTCCGTATTGAGTCACCTGCAGGACGGCACGCATACGCCAGTTCCTTGCAATCAGACCAAGGAATCTGAGGCGACACTGCCACCGCCGACGGTGATGCAGATGTCGTACGCGCCGCCGACCGTGCCGACCTTCCCGAGCATCGAAGGAACCCCGGCTACTGCGACGGCGCGGTTACTGCCTCCGACTTTTCTGCCACCATAAGAGGAAGTGCCGACGGCTGAGCAAGGACCGGGAGAAAAGCGTGCGCTCGTCGGAGGCGTTCGTCAAGTTGGCCATGATCCACCTGATTCTCAACCGCCTGGCACCCCAGGGACGCGCAGGTCGAGTTCTGTTACCGCAAGGCCGTCTAACCTGACATATTACCCCGGCGGGTAAGATGGCCATGTAGGACGGCTCTGGAGAGCCGTCCTACGTGACGATGTTAGCTGCCAGGGTAATATGGGACAGATGCTTACAATCGTCACGCTCATTTCAGGGAAGTGAAGAGATGGTCTATCGCGTAATTTGTGCTTTCTTGCTGCTCTCAAGCCTGCCAATTGCAGGATGCGGGACGGTTGCAAACCTGGTCAAGACGCCTCCCGAGGAAGGCGGGAAGAGCCCTTTCGGTGGAGTAAGACACGATCTGGGGTGTATTGAGCATGCGGCAATCGGAGAATCTGGCTGCAGGACACACCCCGAGCCGGAGTTGGAGCAATGTCGGCAGGTGGCACTAACGCTCTGCTGCAGCGCAGACCTGCCGTTGAGTTTTATCGGCGATCTCGTGACGTGGCCTTATACGGCGACGTACTCCTTCATTAATCAGCCAGTCCCTACCCCACCTGTGAACCAGGCACCTACCTCGCCTGTGACACAAGGAACGACCGAGGTCCGGCCTCAGCCTGCTCCGTTAGAACCCCAGCCAGAAACTTTGCCAGACCCCAGAAAACTTCCCTGAATACGGCGTGCCATAGGGGTTTTGTCAGTGGTTCTCACGGAGCGATGGACCGACGTGCTCCGGGGCTGCAGCCTGACGTTTCGCGTTCGCGCCACCCCTTGCCCACTGGTTATCGGCGCGCAAGCCGCCACCTCGACATCGAACTCCCGCAGCCGCGCCACCTGCGCTTGTTGTGTCTCCGTCCGCTGCGCCGGCCTGGCGCTGACCGCGCTGGGCGTCGTGGATGGATTCTCCCCGAAGGGGGTCGAGGACGAGGGAGAGATCAGTTGGCGGAAGGACTTCCTGCGGAAGCTCGGGTACAAGCTGTAAGCGGAAAAGACAGGTGGACCATGACCGCCGCTGACCAGGATCAGCCACGGAAAGGGATCAATCAGCGCCGCTTGATCGGTTTCCTGGTGGCCGTGCCGGTGTACTTTGCCCTGTTCATGTTTCTGCCTGCCGGCACCTGGGCGTGGACGAAGGGCTGGCTCTTTGTCGGGGTGTTCCTCGGTACGCTGGCCGTCGTCGGTGTGTATCTCTGGCGAGTGAATCCCGAAGTCGTGGTCGCCAGGACCGGCTCGCAGAAAGGAACCAAGCGCTGGGACAAGATTCTGGTCCCTATCCTGCTGGCGGTGGTGTACGCCATCATTCCCGTTGCGGCGCTTGACGACGGGCGCTTTCACTGGTTTCCAGTTCCCTGGTGGGTCTGTGGCGTCGGCTACGTTCTGTTCCTTGTCGGCATGGGCATTCTTACCTGGGCGGAAGCCGTCAACAAGTTCTTCGAGGTCACGGTACGCATCCAGACGGATCGAGGTCAGAAGGTGATCGACACCGGCCCCTACACCATCGTGCGGCATCCCGGATATGTCGGCGGCATCCTCTTCTTCGTGGGGACGGCCTTGTGCCTGGGGTCGGTTTGGGCGCTGGTTCCTGCGGGCCTGGCCTCTGCCCTGTTGATCCTGCGGACGCAGTGGGAAGATCAGACGTTGCAGGCCGAGTTGGCGGGGTACAAGGAGTACGCCCAGCAGGTCCGCTATAAACTCATCCCTGGCGTGTGGTGATTGCCTCCAGACAAATCTCGCACCGGGGCACTGCTTCCAGGATCACCCGGAATGAAACCTCTGCGGTTATCCGGCCAGGCCAGGTAGAACATCCACACCCAACACGCTCCCCGAAGACCCTCGAACGCCGTCCACCACCACGGCAACCCCGCCGCCCAATCCACGCCGACGAAGACTACGCTCATCAGGCCGACCGCAGCAGCCAGAAAGCGCACCAGGGGCCGGTAGCGCTCCAGGTCGGACGCCACCACCAGGCAAAGAGCGCCCAGGAGGACGTAGAAGGCCGAGAGAGATCGGGCCAGATACTCGACCACGGGAGAAGTCGGCATCTCTCCCAGGCCCAGCCAGCGGTGCGCAGCGACCATCCACGACACGGGCATGAAGACAGGAACCAGGGCGAACAACCCGCTCACGCCCCCGACCCAGAGGAGAGCAACCAGCACCTTGTCGGCCCCCGGTCTGTTTGCCGTCATTGCCATACTCCGACCTGATCCGGTGGCCGCCCGCCACCTGTTGTTCCAGAACCAGTAGGCATAGTCCTTCAGCAGTTGCCGGGTGGGGCCGCTCTTCTTCGCCTCGCACTCGGCCAGCGGCACTTCGACCAATCGGTCCTCGGCCCTCGCCTCGCACAACAGACCGTACATCTCGTCCGCACAGGCGTCGTCAGCATCGCCCAGGTCGGTGATCTTGCTGATCGGCCTGGGGCCGTATACCGGCTCCCACCTGGCCTCGAAGGGGAACGCCAGGTGCGCCGCCAGGTAGCGATGGTACGTTCGCAGCGTTCGTCATCGACGCCCGGCAGCGGATCGTCACCCGTCAGCCCCAGCGCTATCCGCACACGGTCGTCCTCGTCGCTGGGCTGTGTCAGCCATCTCCGTGTCAGCCACGGATTCGGTGGACAGCCCACAGAATCAGGGTCAGGACCAGGCTGAGGAGCAGGCACGTCACGACCGGGAAGTAGAAGCGGAAGTTCTCCCGCTCGATGCGGATGTCGCCCGGCAGCCGGCCCAGCCAGGAGATTTTGTATACCAATGACTTGCGCTCGGTCAGGCTGGAGACAGAGTAGAAATAAGCCGCATGATCGGATTTCCCTCGCTGAAAGAAAATTCTCGCAGGCGACTTGACTGTAAACAGACAGGTCTGTATAGTTGAGAGGTGGGGCGCACACGAGAAACCTCTGAAGCCCGGCAACGCATCCTTGAAACAGCCGGCCGGCTGTTCTACCAGGAAGGGGTGCGGGCGGTAGGCATCGACCGGATCATCGCCGAGGCTGGGGTCGCTAAGATGAGCCTATACAAGCACTTTCCGTCCAAGGACGACCTGATCCTGGCCGTCCTGAAGCATCGAGAAGAAAGCGTATTGGCGTTCTTCCGTTCGGCGATGGAGCGGCAGAGCAAGAAGATGAAGAACCCGCTGCGGGCCTTCTTCGCCGCCCTGAAGGAGTGGTTCGAGACGCCGGACTTCCGGGGCTGCGCCTTCCAGAACGCCGCCGTCGAACTGGCGGACGCCGCCCACCCCGGCACCGAGTTCGTCCGTGGGCACAAGCAGCGATTCGGCGAGTTCCTGCGTGGCCTGGTCGAAGAAGCGGTCGGCAAGTCGGCGAAGGTCACCCCCGCCGTGGCCCTGCTGGTTGAAGGGGCCATCGTGACCGCCGTGATCCAGGGCAAGCCCGACGCCGCCGACGTGGCCCGTGACGCTGCTCTGAAGCTGGTGGCCGAAGGGAAGGGCGGCTAATTCGTCCCTTTTTGCATCAAATATACAGACCTGTCTGTATTGACAGAAATGAGGGCAGGAGCCATGAGACAGTATCCGAGTGACATCGCCTTCACTCCCGCCGTGAAGGGCATACAGACGGCGAAAGGCTCACGGGCCGGCTACGCCAAGGTCGAAAGCCGTGGTTGGCGGACCCGTGTGACGCCAGACCTGGCCGAATTCGTGGCGGGGTTGGATATGTTCTACCTTGGCACGGCGAGCGCCGAAGGGCAGCCGTACATCCAGCATCGAGGCGGATCGCCTGGCTTTCTGAAGGTGCTGGACGACAAGACGCTCGCCTTCGCAGACTTCGGCGGCAATCGCCAGTACATCACGCTTGGCAACCTGTCGGAGAACCCCAAGGCGTTCATCTTCCTGATGGATTACGCCAACCAGCAGCGGGTCAAGCTCTGGGGCACAGCCAGGGCGGTCGAAGATGACGCCGAGTTGCTGGAACGCTTGCGTGACCCGGACTATCCAGCCAAGGTGGAGCGGGCTATCGTCTTCACCATCGAAGCCTGGGACATCAACTGCCCGCAGCACATCCAGAAGCGGTATTCGCAACGGGAAGTTCAGCCCGTGATCGAGCAACTACAGCGCCGCATCAGCGAGTTGGAGTCACAGTTGGCGCAACGAGAGGCCCATGAGCCACGCCCCTCGCCCGCCTGAAAAGATCAACGTCCCACGAAGATTTCTTCCCGTTCAGGTCGGTCGCCGAGGGGCGACTGCCTGCGACGATCTTTCCCTCCCAGGGAGTTTGACATGACGATTCCGAAAATGGCGTACCGCACTGTGAACATCGACGGCCTGGACATCTTCCATCGAGAGGCGGGTGCGAAGGACGCCCCGTCGATCCTGCTGTTGCACGGCTTCCCGACATCCTCGCATATGTTCCGCAACCTGATCCCGGCCCTGGCCGACGAGTTCCACCTGGTCGCCCCGGACTACCCCGGCTTCGGCTACAGTTCGGCCCCGCCCGTGGGCCGGTTCGACTACACCTTCGACAACCTGGCCGACGTGGTGGAGAAGTTCACCCAGGAGGTCGGGCTGAAGAAGTACGCCCTTTACGTCCAGGACTACGGCGCTCCGGTCGGTTACCGGCTGGCAGTCAGGCACCCGGAGCGTGTCACCGCCCTGGTGGTGCAGAACGGCAACGCCTACGAGGAGGGGCTGGACAACGACTTCTGGAAGCCGCTCAAGGCGTACTGGCAGGACCGCTCCGAGAAGAACGCCGAGCCGCTGCGGAAATTCCTGGCCCTGGAGGCGACGAAGTGGCAGTACACGCACGGGGTCCGCAACCTGGAGGCAATCAGCCCGGACACCTGGACCATCGACCAGGCGCTCCTCGACCGGCCCGGCAACCAGGAAGTTCAGTTGGCGTTGTTCTACAGCTACGGCAGCAATCCGGCGCAGTACCCCCGCTGGCACGACTACTTCCGCCAGCACCAGCCTCCGACCCTCATCACCTGGGGCAAGAACGACGCCATCTTCCCGCCCGCAGGGGCCGAACCGTACAGGAGGGACTTGAAGAATATCGACTTCCACCTGCTCGATACCGGCCATTTCGCCCTGGAGGAAGACGGTGACGAGATCGCCAGCCTCATGCGGCAGTTCTTGCGGAAGCATTCAGCAACCAAGTAGCGCCCTTTCCTTCTCGCCGTTGAAGAGACTTTCTATGCACTACGAATTCACCGCCATCCCCGATGTCGATGTCCTCCAGGCCGTCGAACCGATTTTCCAGCACGTTGTCACCGCCTACGCCAGCGAGGCGAACAAGACGGTAAGCGTCTGGAGGGCGGTGCCGGACCATCTTCTCGACTTCAAGCCGCACGAGAAGACCAACCCGATCCGCACCATTCTGGTCCACCAGCTTCTCTCCGAGCGGCGGTTCTTCGCTCAGTTCGTCGGCACTGAGGAGCCACCCGTCGAAGAACTCCTCCCTGCCGGCGAGAAGCCCGTCGTCCAGGCGTACATCGAGAAGTACATCTGGCTCGTGAAGCGCCGGCTGCCGCAGTTGGCGAAGGGCACCGCTGTCTGGTGGCTGGAGAACCGGCCCTTCTTTGGCGGCTTGCAGCGGGAGCGGATTTGGGTCTTCTGGCGGCGAGTCTTGCACACCTGCCACCACCGGACGCAGGTGCAGTCCTGGCTGCGCCTCGCCGGCCAGCACGTCCCGGCCATCTACGGGCCGTCCGGCGACGTGAAGTGGGACGAGGCCACCCCGACCTACTCCCTGGAGGCGGCGAAGCGAGGCGGGTGACTGCTGCCGTGATTTGTCGAAATCGTCAAAGAATGCCCTCGGCTCGGTACAAGGGTAGGAGATCGGCGGGGGTGTAGATTCTGTCGTCGTGCTCCACGGTTGATTATTGGAACAGCCTCTAAACTCGACTGATGCACTTTTTCGAGGGGGCGAGTTTCGGGAAAGCCAGGGATTTTCGGGGGTTTTGCATATTTTGAGACAGGCCGCACCCGATATGGGGTGTGCAAAAAGTCCTTCTCCAGCGTAAAACCGCAGAAAAACCTGGCAAATCCCCTTCCGAAAAAGTGCATCAGTCGAACTAAAAGGCTACCGCAGTAGAGGCCGACCGCCGGGCCGCACATCGGGCTGCCAGTATCTCAGGATGCTCTTCGGCGGCGGGGCAGGTGGCTAAGCAGGACCGAATTCCGGCAGCAGCGCCCGCACCAGGGCGCGCGGTGCGCCGATGTCCGCCACATGGACCTCGCCCAGCCATTCTTTGGCTGTGGGGTTGGCGAAGCCTTTCTTCTGGGTCACGAACGTGACCGTGTGCAGCGCCCGCACGCACGGCCCCAGCGGCAAACCGGTGTCGCAGTCCATCCCGGACGGCAGGTCCACCGCCAGTACCTTCGCTCCGCCAGCGTTGATCGCGGCAATCACCCGGTCCAGCGGCGGCCGCGCCGGTCCCGTCACCCCAGTTCCGAGCAAGGCGTCCACCACCCAGTCCGCGCCCGCCAAGTCCGGCGCTGGCACGGCATCAGCGCACACCGTCAACGGCAGTCCCGCGCGACGCACAATCTCGAAGTTGATGGCCGCGTCACCGGTCAGCGTCTGCGGTTGGCCGAAGAACAGCACGCGCACCGTGACGCCGTGGTTGTCCAGGTGGCGAGCGATGACGAAGCCGTCGCCACCATTGTTGCCCTTGCCGCAACACACCACCACCGGGCCGCACACGCCCAGCCGCAGCAGCACCTCCGCGGCGCCGCGGCCGGCGTTCTCCATGAGCACCACGCCCGGCACGCCATACTCGGCGCTGGCCCGCCGGTCCAGCTCCCGCACCTGGTCACGGCTGATGAATTCGCCCATACGCCCCTCAGCGGCTGATGCGCAGCGTGCCGCTCTTCATGGTCGCCTCGACCTCCTCGCGCGTCAGCCAGGCGAAGTCACCGGGGATCGAGTGCTTGAGCGCACTGGCCGCGACGCCCGCGTCCAGGCCGCGCTGCAGGTCGTTGCTCAGCAGGCCGTGGATCAACCCCGCCGCGAAGCAGTCGCCCGCGCCGAGCCGATCCACTATCTCCACCTCATAGGTGCGCGTCTTGTAGACCTTGCCGTCCTGGTACGCCATCGCGGTCCAGCTGTTTTTCCAGACGAGCGGGTTTTCGCGCAGCGTGATGGCGACAGTCTTGAGGCCAAAGCGGCGCACCAGCTGGGCGGACACGTCCTCGTAATCCTTGCCGTGGATGCCGAAGACGCGCTCGGTGTCCTCCTCGGTGGTGATGAGCACGTCGCACAACGGCATGAACTCGCTCATCCAGCGGGCCGCCTCCGCCTGGCTCCACAACTTCACGCGGTAATTCAGGTCCATGCTGGTGCGAACGCCGGCCGCCCGCGCCGCTTGCAGGGACTCGCGCGTGACCTCGGCAGCGCCAGCGCTGAGCGCGGGCGTGATGCCGGTGACGTGATACCACTTCGCCCCGGCGAAGACCTTTTTCCAATCGACCATGCCCGGCCCGATGCCGGCGATGGCCGCGTTCTTGCGGTCGTAGAGGACGCTGCTGGCGCGCGGGGCGGCGCCGAATTCGAGGAAGTAGAGGCCAACGCGGTCGTCGTCGGTCCAGACGACGTGATCGGTGGCGACGCCGGCACAGCGGGCGTGGTTGGCGATCAGGCGGCCGAGGGGGTTGCGCGTCAGCCGCGACACCCACGCCGTGGCGTGGCCAAGCCGCGCCAGCGCTACCGCGGTGTTCAGCTCGGCGCCGCCGACCATGAGGTCCAGACTGGTCGCCTGCTCCAGCCGGCGGAAGTTCGGCGGACTGAGGCGGACCATCGCCTCGCCGAACGTGATGACCTCGGGAGACATGGATACCTCCGAAGACATTAGTCATTAGTCACCAGTCATTAGTTTCAATCCTAATGACTAATGACTAATGACTGATGACTAATGACTATTTTGTTCTTCGCGGGTTTTGCGGACGATGGCGACGTACTGCCGGGCCAGGTCGCGGAGGCGCTCGAAGTTGCGTTCCTGCACCGCCCGCGGCTCGACCAGCTGGCTACCGATACCGAGGCAGCAGGCACCTGCCTTGAGGAACGCTGCGGCCGTGGTCAGATCGACGCCGCCGGTTGGCATGACGCGGATTTGCGGCAGCGGCCCCCGCAGCGCCTTGAAGTACGCCGGCCCAACCACCTCCGCGGGGAACACCTTGACGATGTCGGCGCCGGCCTCCCAGGCGGTCAGGATCTCCGTCGGCGTGAAGGCGCCGGGCATGACCAGCTTGTTGTAGCGCTGGCACAGCTTGATGACCTCGACGTTGACGGTCGGCGAGACGATGTACTCCGCCCCGGCGAGGAAGACGGCACGGGCGGTTTCGGGGTCGAGGACGGTGCCGGCGCCGAGGAGAATCTGGTCGCCGAGGGCGTCGCGGACCTGGCGCAGTACGTCGAGGGCGTTGGGCACGGTCATGGTGATTTCGATGACGTGAACGCCGCCGTCGGCCAGCGCCCGCGCCACCTCGACGAGCTGCCGGCTGTCCGGCGAACGCACGACGGCGACGATGCCGTCGTCGAGGACGCGCTGGAGTTGACGTTCCTTGCTCATGGCCTGCCCCAGTCCAGGAAATCGCGGGCGACTGGAGGGGTTTGTACGGGGCCGATGGCGGAAGTCAACTCCGCGGTGGGCCGCGCCATGCCGGCCAGCGCCTGGGGTTGCCGGGCCGGGCAAGGATGCCAAGGGGGCCAACGGAGCCAGTGCCAGCGGTCGCCAATTGCGCGTGCCGTGTCGCGCCGCGGGAAGCCGTCGCTTGCCGGTGAAAGCAAGGGTGCCAAGAGTGCCAACATTTTGTACGTCGAGAATCGGCGCCGTTGCCCCACGCGGCCGCCCTTCCGAAGTCTGCTGGCCAGCCGCGACAATGATCATTCTTGGTTCGTAGTTCTACGGTGCGCGGTGGGCAATGGAGGAGGTGTAGGACGGCTCTCCAGAGCCGTCTCTGCGGCAGAAGATGGCTCTGGAGAGCCGTCTCTGCGGCAGAAGACGGCTCTGGAGAGCCGTCCTACACCTCGCCTTCCCCGCATCCCGCACCGTAGAACTACAAACCAGGACAACCGCGTTCAGCGCGACGTTCCTGCCAGGGCGGTGAGGCGCTTGTTCGCCTCCTCGTGGCGGGCCGCGTCGGTTTCGTGGGTCAGGATTTCCTTGTACAACTCAATGGCCCGGGTGCGGTCGAGGGTCATCTTGTCGTACAGCCGGGCGGCGCGCAGCCGGGCGTCGCGCGTCGTCGTCGGGTTCCACTGGAAGCAGCGCTCGTAGTACGCCGCCGAGCGCCGGTACTGCCGATACACCTTGCTCTCGTAGATGTCGCCCAGCATGTAGGCGGCGTCGGAGATCTTGTCGCTGTGCGGGTACTGCGTCAGCAACTGCTGAAACAGGATTTCCGCGCACCGCTGGTTGTCCTGGTATTCCGTGCTCCAGCCCTTGTCCTTGTACGACATGGCGCGCGTGAACAGCTTGTTGGCATCGGGCACGTTGATGGGGTCGGGCATCTTGCGTGGCGGCACTTCCAGTTCGAGGCGGAACGCCTGGTGGGGGATGCGGTGGAACTGCCGCAACTCCTCTTCGGCCCAGCGGGCCTTCTCCGTGTCGCTGACCTGGTTATAGTGGGCGCGCAGCTGTTCCAGCGTATGCTGGTAGTTCTTGCGCACGGCGATCAGGCGTTCGACCAGTTCAAAGTCGGACATGCCGCCGGGGTTGTTCTTGGCGTCGGGGGCCTGGGCGGTGGTGACGCCCAGGCCGGCGCAGAGCACGAGCGTGGCAATCAGGGGGACGTGGCGGTAGGCCATACAAACCTCACCTCGCAGGTCAAGCGAAAGGGTGTGAGGTCGGGCCGGGCCACGCGTCTCACGATGAGGTTGGGGCCGTGACGCTGCGTGGCTCGATCCGACCGAAAATCATGCGCCCCGCGGGGGTCTGCAACACGCTGGTGACCGTGATGTTGACCTCCTGCCCGATCGCGGAACGGCCCTGCTCCACCACCACCATGGTGCCGTCGTCGAGATAGCCGACGCCCTGCCCGGGCTGGTCGCCGTGCTTGACAATGCGGATGGGCAGATGCTCGCCCGGCAGCGCCACCAGCTTCAGGGCGTTGGCCAACTCGTTCAGGTTGATAACGTCCACGCCCTGCAACTGGGCGATCTTGTTCAGGTTGAAGTCGTTGGTCACGACGCGGGCGCCAAGCGCCTTGGCCAGGCCGACCAGGCGCTCGTCCACCTTTTGCAACTCGCGCAACTCGGGCAGGTTGGCCTCGTGCATTTGCAACTCCACCTTGGAGTTGTTCTGCATCCGCTTGAGCATGTCCAGCCCGCGGCGACCGCGGTTGCGCTTGATCTTGTCCGAGCTGTCGGCGATCCCTTGCAGTTCTTGCAGGACGAAACGCGGCACCACCAACTTGGTGTCGATGATCCCCGTATCACAAATATCGGCAATCCGGCCGTCGATGATGACACTGGTGTCGAGCACGAGCGGTTTCTGGCCCTTGACCTGTTTGGAAAATTCCACGTAGGGGATGATGAAGCGGAATTCGTCCTTGGTCTGCAGCAGCGTGGAGGTGGAGATGTAGCAGCAGATGATGGTGATGAGCAGGCGGATGGCCTGGAGCAGGTTGGCGTCGTTGCCGACCATGTCCTTGATGAACGGTTCCAGGGCGGTGGTAAACAGGGTGCCGAGCAGCAGCCCGAGCAGCAGGCCAAAATAGACCGCCGAGATGCTGGTGATCTGCTTGTTGCGCACCGCCAGGTCGATGACGACGACGAAAAGGCCGGCGGCGAGGATGCCGACGAACGCCCGGATGGCCGTCTCGGGGTCCTTGCGCTGGTCGTTAAAGTAGGTAAAGGCCATCCAGGCCATGAGGATGATGAGCACCCCAAAGCCGCCGCGCAGCAGCCACAGCAGGACATTACCGGGGGCCGGCTTGCCGCCCAATTGATCTGAGGAAAACCAGCGGGAAAACATGGACAACCTCCGAAAGCGCCGGGCCGCGGCGCGGGCTGGGGGCGTGGGTTGGCGAAGGGGCGGTGCCGGTCGGCCCGCCAGGGGGGGTGGCGGCCTCTGGGCCTGGCCCTTGGCAGCAACGGCCATTCTATACGGGAGTGTACGGCTGGAACAGTCTTTGGTACTCGTCCTGGGCATAGCGGTCGGTCATGCCGGCCAGGTAGTCGCAGACGGTCTGGTGCAGGGCGCCACCGAGGGCGCGCCGGGCGTAGCGCTCCGGCAGTTGCCGCGGCTCCCGACAGTACTCCGCGAACAGTTGCCGCAGGAAGCGCTGGCCCTTGGCGGCCATGCGCATCACGCGGTGGTGGTGGTAGACGCGCTGCCGCAAGAATTCTTCCAGGCTCGTCTTGAGCGCCCGCACCTCCGGCCCCGGGGCGGCCAGCAGCGCGGCGGCGGCGCGCACGTCCTCGACGGTGCGGACGCGCTGCTGCCGCAACCGCTGCCGGGTGTGCTCCAGCAGGTCGTTGACCTGCCAGTTGATGAGTTCGCGCAGGACGGTGGGCACGAACTGCTCCGGCCCCGCCCGGCTGGTGTGCCGCCGCACGCGCTCGACCCCCTGCTGCCAGAACGGCACGTCCTGCAGATCGGCGGCCGCGATCAGGCCAACGTTGAGGGCGTCGTCGAGGTCATGGGTGTCGTAGGCGAGGCTATCGGCGGCGTCCACGACCTGGGCTTCGAGGAAGGGTTGGCCGCCGTCCTGGTATTCGCGGAGGTCGGGGTCATCGCGGTGTTTGCCGTGCAGGGCCTGGGCCTGGCGGACCTCGAAGGACAGGTTGAGGCCAGGGAAGTCGGCGTAACGGTATTCGAGGACTTCGAGGATGCGCAGGCCATGGCGGTTGTGCTCGAAGCCGCCGTGGTCGCGCATGCAGTCATTGAGGGCGTCCTCGCCGGCGTGGCCGAAGGGCGGATGGCCGAGGTCGTGGGCCAGGGCGATGGCTTCGGTGAGGTCTTCGTTCAGGCCGAGCTGGCGGGCGATGGTACGGCTGATCTGGGCGACTTCGAGGGTGTGCGTCAGGCGGGTGCGGTGGTAGTCGTTGGTCTGGTTGACGAGCACCTGGGTCTTGTACATGAGGCGGCGGAAGGCGGTGCTGTGGACGATGCGGTCGCGGTCGCGGGTGTACAGCGGCCTGTAGGCGTGGTCCTGTTCGGGGTAACGACGGCCGCGGCTCAGGCGTGTGCGCATGGCGTAGGGGGCCAGCAGTTCCTCCTCGCGCTGCAGCCAGTCGATGGGCACCAGGTTCCAGGGGTCGTCGCTCATGAGGGCCTCATCGGTTCTGCCGCTTGGGGTCCGGTTGTGGCCTGGTCTCCCGACCAGGCCACGGTTGTGGCCGGGTCCCCGGTTGTGGCCTGGTCTCCCGACCAGGCCACTCGGCCGGATCGAAGGTCTCCCGCCTTCCCGCGACTATGAAGAGGAGACCTTCGGTCGCAGGTCGTGGCACGGTCAGGAGACCGTGCCACAACGGGCACAACGGGGGGAGGTCAAGAGACCGTGCCACAACGGGGATGTGCCACAACGGGGATTTCGGATTTATTCGCGCAATTGCGCCGTCAACAAATCATACAGCGTTTCCAGCGACTGCACGATAACGCGCACGTCGCTGACGACGGTCATGAAGTTGGTGTCGCCGTTCCAGCGCGGCACCAGATGCCAGTGCAGATGGCCCGGCAGGCCAGCGCCGGCGGCACGACCGAGGTTCAGGCCGATGTTGTAGCCGTCGGGCCGCAGCAGGCCGTCGAGGGTGCGCACCAGGCGCTGCAGGAGTTGCTGCGTGTCGAGCAGCACGTCGGGCGACAGTTCGTCGAGGCGGCCGAGGTGCGCCCGCGGCGCCACCAGCAGGTGACCGTTGTTGTACGGGAAGCGGTTCAGGACCACGACGCTGAGGGGGGTGCGCAGGGCGATCAGATGGCGGCGGTCGTCGTCCTGGGCGAGGCCCTGGCAGATGAAACAGGGCTCGGCGTCGGCGGCCGGCTTCGGGTTGGCGACATATGCCAACCGCCAGGGGGCCCACAGTTGCTCCATCATGGCGTCCTCTTTATGATAGCGTTCCCGTACAGGCGCTGGACAACTCCCAGTAGACAGGGTGGCAAATATGGGGCGGCCGGCAAGCAGAAAATTGCAGATTCGCTATCACGTGGCGGTGGCGCTGGGCCTGGCGCTCCTGGGGATGCTGGCGCTGTGGTGGGGTTTGAGCATGCGCTCGGACTGGCAACACTGGCTGGCGTGCTGGCTGGTGGCGGTCAACGTGGTGGCGTTCGGCTACTACGGCTATGACAAGGGGCGGGCGCGGTTCAGCCGGTCGCGCGTGCCGGAGGTGGTGCTGCACGGGCTGAGCGCCGTTGGCGGCAGTGTCGGCTCCTTCCTGGCGATGCAGACGTTCCGTCACAAAACCATCAAGGGCTCGTTCCGCCTGCTGTTCTGGATCATCGTGCTGTTGCAGCTGACGCTGATTCTCTGGATCATCAAGCTGGTGTGGTTCACGTAACGGAGAAACCCATGCCGATCATCGACGCGCACGTCCACGTCTGGACGGACGACACCGCCCGCTATCCGCTGGCCGCGGGCTACATCGCGGAGCAGATGGTGCCGCGTTCGTTCACGCCCGAGCAACTGTTCGCCCACACCCGGCCGGCCGGCGTCACACGCATCCAACTCATTCAACCGCGGTTCTACGGATTCGATAACTCTTACATGGTCGATGCGATGGAGCGCCACCCGGGAGTCTTCGTCGGCACCGCGGTCATCGACCCGCACACGGACGACGTGGCCGCCCGGATGGCGGAGCTGGGGCGCCGCGGCGTGCGCGCTTTCCGCATCCATCCGCGGCTGAGCGGTCAGCAGCCGGCGACGTGGCTGCGTCCGGAAGGCTTCACGCGGATGTTCGCAACGGCCGCCCACACCCGCCAGTTTGTGAGCTGTCTGATCGACCCCGACGGTCTGCCCGAAGTGGATCGCATGTGCGCGGCGCACCGCGACACGCCCGTCATCATCGACCACCTGGCGCGCGTCGGCGGCGACGGCACCGTCCGCGAAGCCGACACGGAGGCCCTGTGCGCCCTGTCCCGGCACCGCCACGTGTTGGTCAAGCTCGGAGCCTTTTACGCGCTGGGCGCACGGCAGCCGCCCTACGACGACCTGGTGCCGCTGCTGCACCGGGTCGTGACGGCGTTTGGCCCGCGTCGCTGCATGTGGGAGAGCGATTGCCCCTACCAGGTGCGGCGGCTGCACACCTATGCGGACAGCCTCGACCTGGTGCGCCGCCTCAATTTTCTGAGCGACGCGGAGCGGGAGTGGCTGTTGTGGAGGACGGCGGCAACATTTCTCTTCGACGAGTGACCCCGTTTTCAGTTTCGCGCACCCTGAGCGCGAAACTGAAAACGGGGTCAGGAAAGACTCGAAGCGACCTGAGCCGCTCACTACAGGCAGGGCGTTTTCCATTGCCGGCTGCCGGGTCCCTGCTTTATCTGGGTCCGCTCGAGGGGCTGGGGGTCGAGCAGCGCCCGCCACTGCTCGGCGGTGGTGCCGGCGTCTCGGCCGGTCAGCGCCCGCAGCGCGAAGAGGATCGCCTTGCGGTGCGCCGACAACGGTCGGGTTTCAGGTCGCTCGGCCGCGAAGGCGACCTGTTCTTCCGCGGTCAGCGGCCGGACGCGCACCAGGTAGTCGAAGCGCTGCCAGGCGGGCCAGACGCCGTGATCCTTCACCGGCTGCAGCACCGAGAAGTCCTGCCGCAGATACGTCACGTCCGCCCGCACCAGCGTGTAGCCGCTGCGCTCCATGTAATAGATGCTGGACCTCTCGGGCACCTCCTCGCCAGGCGGCGGCACCGGGGCGCGAACGTGGTCCGTCTTGGCGGTGGACGGCGAATGGCACAGCAGGCAGTTGCGCAGATGGTTAACGCGCACCAGTTCACGCTTCACGAGCACCCGGCGGTTCGCGACCCGCTGCTGGAAGGGTGCGTCCGGGTCAGGTTCGCCCAGCAGCGCCACCAGGTGCGGAACGGCCTCGGTCGTCCCCAGGGCGGCCAGGGCCTCGGCGGCGTGCTCGGCGGCTGCCGGCCAGGGGTGGCGCAGGCCGTCGAGCAACACGGGCAGGAATTCTTTGGCAGGTCGCCCGTGCAGCCCCACGACGGCCGCGCCGCGCACCTCCGGGTCCAGGTCAAACACGGCGGCCTCGGCGAGGTTTCTGACCGCCTCGCTACGGCTCGTCTCGTTCAGGCGCTTGATAAAGGAGAACCGCAGGCCGGGGTCCTTCACCGCCAGCATTTGTCGGAGCGCTGACAGCCCCGCCCCGTGGTCGTACAACCCATTGCCATTCTTCTGCAGGGTCGTCCAGAAGAGTTCCGACTCGTGCAACGGTGCGTCCGGGACGGGCTTGGTCTGTTTCTGCAAGGATTTCTTGGAGGCAACCAGGCTGCCGTCCAGGGCGGTGCGAATGAGCCGCGACCGAGACTCCAGTTCATACCCTGCCGTCCCAGTCAGCCGGCAGTCCTGGCCCATGCGCCACGGCAGGCCCGCCAGATCCTCTCGCTTCTCCTTGAGGTGCATCACGAACGCATCCGGGTTGCTCGTGATCTGCTTGGCGATGGCGTTAGCCTGGGCCTGGATGTGCTGTCGGGCCGCCTTCGCGTCCGTCCCCTTCGTGGGAGCGGCGTCCGTCTCCAGGGCCACCTCCGGGACATCCTTGAGGAGTTGCTCGCGCAGCACCTCCGCGGTGCGCGACTGCTGGTGTTTGGCCGAGAGTTCGACCGTCGCCCGCACCCTGGCTTGCAGTTCGGCTTTCTGTTGCTCCGGGGTTTTCTGCGGCGCGTCCAGGGCCGTGGCCAGACGCTTTGTGGGCGGCAGCTTCACCCAGGCCAGCGTTGTCTCCTTCCGCGGCGCCAGCTTGCCCTGGGCGCGGACGACCTCCGGCGCAGGCGCGGCCGGCGCCGTGGCGACCGGCGGCAGGGGCGCGGGCGTTTCACGAGTTTCGGGCTGCACGGGTGAAAGCACTTTGAGGCAGGATGGTCCACCATCGCGTGCCGGCGTTTCGGCGCGGTGGACGAGCACCGCCGTCACCAGGATAGCGGCCAGCAGCATCGTGGCCGCGGTCCCACCGATCACGAGGCCGCGGCGTCCGCCCGCCACGGCTTCTCCGGGTTCGGCCAGGCGGTAAGTGTTGCCGTTGCGGCGGGCGATGACGAGGCCACCCTTGCAGGCGGGACACTTCGCCGGCCGGCCGGCGCCGGCGCGGATGGCCGGGAGGGGTTCGCAGTAACAGCAGCGCGAAGACATGCCAGAAACCTCCTGAAAGGCACCAACCCTTCGTGGAATGGCTCAAGAAGGTCAGGGGACCGACGCGACGTTACAGCAGTGGGCGCCGGAAGGACCGCGCCCGTGGGTGTTGCTCGAAGAGCAACCATTGCGATTGGTGAAGTTGATTGTACCCCAGTCCAGGCCGACCGCAACCGTTTTCTTCCGTGGTGCAGGCGGCTCGCCCGATCGTGTAACCCAGGAACGTGAACGCCTCTTCCGGCACGCGGCACCCATGTAGCCCAGCAGCGAATCGGTCAACCGCAGCAGCCGGAAGGGCCGGTCGGTCGGGCCCAGCTGCAGCGAGAACGCGCCGATGGCCACGCGGACGCGGACGATCTCTGAAGGCGGTACTACGAACAAATACCGTCACATCCGCTCAATCGTGCGAATGCCCAGCAACTGCAGCCCGCACTGGATGACGCGCGCCGTCAGGTCGCACAGCAGCAGCCGGCTGCGCTTCAGCTCCGGTGTCGGCGCCTTCAGCACCGGGCAGTTCTGGAAGAAGCCGCTGTACGTCTTCGCCAGGTCCCACAGATACGACGTGATGGCGCTCGGCTGGCACTCCGCCGCCGCGCTCGCCAGCGCCTCCTCGAAGCGCAGCAGCGCCAGCGCCAGCGCCCGCTCGTGCGGCGTCTCCAGCAGCGGCCGCGGCGGGTCGGTGCGGTAGGGCGTCACGTCCTCGCCGCCCTTGCGGAAGATGCTGCGGTTCCGCGCGTAGGCGTATTGCATGTACGTCGCCGTGTTGCCCTGCATCGCCAGCATCTTGTCAAAGTCGAACTTGTAGTCGGTGGTGCGGTTCTGGCACAGGTCCGCGTACTTCACGGCCCCGATGCCCACCGCTTCTTCCACCTGCCCCCGTTCTTCGGGCGTCAATTCCGGCACCTCTTCACCTCGGGCAAGGCGGTCTTGCCGTGTCTGCTCGTAAACCTCGGCGGCCCGCCGCACAGCCTCGTTGAGCAGGTCCATTAACTCGGTGCCGCCGCCCCGCCGCGTCGAGAGCAGTTTGCCGTCCGGTCCCAGCACCGAGCCGAATTTGACGTGCTCCAGCTTCACCCGGTCGTAGCCCCACCGCCGCGCCGCTGCGAACAGGTTCTCGAAGTGCAGCGACTGCGGCGTGCCGACCACGTACAGGATCTCGTCGGGGTGCCAGTGGTCCAACCGATACTGGATCGTCGCCAAATCACTGGTGGTGTAGGTGAACGCGCCGTCCCGCTTGCGCACCAGGGCCGGCGGCTTGTTCTCTCCAAAGAAGATCGCCATTGCCCCCTGGCTTTCCTGGGCGATGCCCGCTTGTGCCAGACTGTCCACCACGCCGGCGAGCATCGGCTGGTAAAAACTCTCGCCGTGGAAGTGGTCGAACTCCACGCCCAGCCGCTGGTAAATGTCGTCGATTTCCTCCCGGCACGGCGGCTCGAACAGCTGCCACAGCCGCAGGTTTTCCGGATCGCCGGCGTGCAGTTTCGCCGTCTCCTGCCGCACCGCCTCCGCGACCGGGTTGCCGGCGGCCCCCTCGTCCTCCTCGCCCTCGGCCTTCATGAGCTGCCGCACATGCAGGTACAACCGCAGCAGTTCCCGCAACGGCGCCGCCTGGAACGCCACGTCGTCCCGGAAGTGCTTGTAGCCGTACAGCAGGATGCCGAACTGTGTGCCCCAGTCGCCGAGGTGGTTGTCCGCGATGACCGTGTGGCCCAGGAACCGGAACAACCGCTTCAGCGCGTCGCCGATGATCGTGCTCCGCAGGTGGCCGACGTGCAGCGGCTTGGCCACGTTCGGCGAACTGTAGTCGATCACGATGGTCTTCGCCGGCCGCGCCACGCCGACGCCGAGCCGGTCGCTCTTCGCCATCACTTGCAGCTGCACCGCCAGCCAGTCGTCCCGTAGCCGCAGGTTGATGAAGCCCGGCCCGGCGACCTCCGGCGCTTGCAGTTCGTCGCCGAGCGGCAGCCGTTGCACGATCTCCTGCGCAACGTCGCGCGGTTTCTTGCCGAGCATCTTGGCCAGACTCATGGCGCAGTTGGCCTGGTAGTCGCCGTGCCTGGCGTCCTGCGTTGGCTTGACCATCGCGGCGTACGGCGCCGGGTCCGGCACCAGGCCCGTCAGCGCCTGGGCAACCTTGTCCTGCATCAGCTGCAGCAGATTCATGATGGCACCGAATCGGCGAATTTGTGTATCAGTTTGGTTAATTCCCCGTGCCACGGGGAACACAAACCCCCGGGCGCTCGGCCAAGCGCCGGGGGTCATGTTAGAAAACCTGGAAATCCGCGGCACCGTCACGCCCAGGGCACCTTGGGGGCGTCGGCCCACAGATCCTCCAGGGAGTAGTATTCGCGCGAATCCTGGTCGAACACATGGACCACGATGTCGCCATAGTCCTGCACCACCCACTTGCCGGCCTCGTAGCCCTCGATTGACAGACGGGTTTCTCCCTCGGCGCGCATGGCGTCGTCAATCTCTTCGGTGATCGTGTGGATTTGCCGGCGACTCAGGCCGGTGACGAGGATGAAGAAGTCATACAGGGGGGTGATGGCCCGCATGTCGAGGATGACCACATTGCGGCCTTTGTTGTCCTCGGCCACCCGGGCACAGTTACGGGCGCGTTCGATTGCCACCGCCGCACGTGCGGCCGGTACTTGTCTCGCGATTGCGCTGCTCAAAGGACCTCCTTCCGCCGTTGCGCTGCGGGTCTGGAGGTCGGGGCACCTGAGCCCCGCCGCGATCGCATTGTGCAATGAATCGCCGTTGGTCACCTCCAGGCCTGAGCTAGATTCAAGCCCACCGTTTGCAGGAAGAAACCCACCCGGCCATCCGTCGATGGCCGTCTTCAGGCATCATCCTTCATCGGAAGACCGCCGTCAAGCAGTCAATGGCAAAACGCATTCCGATTCCTCCCCAACAGCGCCGCCCCGACGCCGCAGCCTCGTCACAATCCGCGTAAAGCGCCCGTCATGGAACACGTCCCTCCGCGAACTCCACCATGACACTACGAGCCCCCGGCGTGTTCACGCGCCGGGTGAGATTTGTCGAAACCTTGCCTTTCCTGCCTGCGTCACGTTTCCTTCATATTGTACACACGGCGCGACTGGGAAAAGCGGGAAATTGGCCGTTTCGTGCCGCTCGCCTCAACCCAGCGGCACGAAACGCCACCTGAACCAGCTGCAGCCGGGCCAACGTTGCAGGGCCGGTTTTGCCGATAATAGCGAAGAGGATCGCGCTGGGTTCGGAAGTGAAAGGAGCAGCGATGGCCGGCAAACGTCTGTGGCGGGCGGCGCTGGGGTTGGCGTTGGGGGCGGTGCTGCTGATACCCTCCCAGGCGCTGGCCGGGCCATACTTCGGCGAGTGGGGCCTGTTCTGGCACCAGGCGAAGGACTGCCCGCACGGCGTCTATTCGCCGCTGCACTACTGGGCGCCGCGGCTCTTCTACCTGCGGGCGTTCTTCCACCCTTCGTACCTGGACCAGTATCCGCCGGGCCCCAGTCCGGCGCCTCCGGTCAACTTTGAAGACCACCGCTACCCCTGTCGCTCGCTGCCGCCGACACCCACCAGTCCGTACGCCTACCCGTCCGAGTATTTCGGCCGGCAGATTGCGCCACCGTGAGGATGAAGGGGTGAAGGGGTGAGGGGGTGAAAGACAACGGCTCTTTCACCCCCTCACCCCTTCACCCCTTCATCTTTAGTTGTGCCGCAGCGCCTCAATCGGATCCAGGCGCGATGCCCGGCGCGGGATACCAGCCGAACAGCACGCCGACGCCGATGGCCACGCCCAGCGACAGGAAGATCGAACCGACATCCAGCTTGGCCGGCATGTTCATTTTCGACACCAGTCGCACGAACCACGGCACGCCGAACACTGTTACCAGCCCCAGCAGCGTGCCCAGCAGGCCGCCGATGCTCGTCTGCACCACCGCCTCAATGATGAACTGCAACGTGATGTCGCGGCGCTTGGCTCCCAGCGCCCGCCGGATGCCAATCTCGCGCGTCCGCTCCGTCACCGTCGCCAGCATGATGTTCATGATGCCGATACCGCCGACCACCAGCGAGATCGACGCGATCACGAACAGCAGGACGTTCATGCGGTCGCGGGCCCGCTCCGCCTCCTCCAGCCGGTCCAGCGGCACGATTACCCGCCAGTCCTTCTTGATGTGATTCCTTTCGATCAGGCTGCGCACCGCGTCGCCAGTGATACGCACCTTCTCGATGTCCGAAACCGTTAGCGTGATCTGGTGCAGCTGCACCTGTTCGCCGGTGCGGCTGCCGCCCTGGCGGATGATGACCTTTTCGCCGTAACGCACCTGGCACGTCTTGATGGGGATGTACACGTCCTTGTTGAAGTCCTCCGACGAGCCGCCGCCACCGCTGCGCGCACGCCGCTCGTCGATCACGCCGACGATCACGTATTGCTCCTTGTTGATCACGACGGACTTGCCGATAGCGTCTTCCAGGGGGAACAACGCCTCGGCCACCGTCGCCCCGAGCACGACCACGGTGCGTAAGCGCTGGTCGTCACCCTCGTCCAACTGGTTATCGCCGTCCACCAGGAAGCGGCCGGCGGCCATCTTGAAGTGGTTGATTTTGGCGTAGTTATCGGTGGTGCCCACCAGCCGGGCGTTGATCGACTTCTCCAGGTTGCGGATCTCCTGCGGGAAGACGCGCATCGGCACCGAGCTGATCACCGTGTCCAGTTTGTCCAACCGCTTGTAGTCGTCCCAGGTCAGGCCGTACGGCACGATCCAGGCCCGCGACTGGGCGGTCGTCTCGTCCACGGGCTTGACGCTCTCGACGATGATGTTGGTGGTGCCCTGCTGACGGATGTCTTCCAGGGCGTCTTCCATGCTGCCCTTGCCGAAGGCCATCAGGATAATGACCGCCGCGGTGCCGATGATGATGCCCAGCACCGACAGCACCGCCCGCAGCTTGTGCAGCCACAGACTGCGCAGCGCCAGCACGAAGCCGCTGCGGTACTTCATCCAGGTGACGGCGGCGTGGTCCAGGTAGGATCGGAAGGTGGTGGTCATGGTGCTCTCTGGTCAGAGCCCAAGCGCCAGCGCGGGGTAGCGTCCGCCCCGCGCTGGCGCTCGGGCTCGGAAAGAAGATCAACGCGGCGCCGGTGGGCTGACGATGAGTTCGGTGGACGCCGGCGCGGGCAGGGACGGGGCGACGGCCGGCGGTTCGGTGTCGTTGCGCATGTCCGATTCCACGTGGCCGTCGCGCATGCGCACCATGCGGCGGGCCCAGGCGGCGATGTCGTTCTCGTGCGTGACCATGATGATGGTCTTGCCGGTCTGGTTCAACTTGCGCAACAGCCGCATGATCTCGTCGCTGGTGTGCGAGTCGAGGTTGCCGGTCGGCTCGTCCGCCAAAATGACGTGCGGATCGTTGACCAGGCTGCGGGCAATGGCCACGCGCTGCTGCTGGCCGCCGGACAGCTGCGTCGGCCGGTGGTCCAGCCGCGAACCCAGGCCGACCATCTCCGCCAGGGCGATGCAGCGCTGCGTCGTCTCCTCGGTCAGGCGGATGCCCTGGTACAGCAGCGGAATCTCAATGTTCTCCACCACCGTGTACTGCGGCAGCAAATTGTACGACTGGAAGATGAAGCCGATGTACTTGCTGCGCACCTCCGAGAGTTGATCGTCTTCCATGTGGGCAACATCCTCGCCGCCGAGGAAGTACTGGCCGCTGGTGCAGCGGTCCAGGCAGCCGAGCAGGTTCAGCAGCGTCGATTTGCCCGAGCCGGACGGCCCCATCAGCGCGATGAAGTCGCCCTCGTCGAAGGTCAGCGTCACGCCGTTCAGCGCCGGCACGACAACCTCTTCCATGTGATAATTCTTGACCAGGTTCACGACCTCTGCGATGGCGCCCATACCGGATGCTTCCTCTTCGGGAGTGTTCCGCGTGGTGCTGCTGCTCGCGGCCCGGCGCTTCCGCCAGGCCGCGAGCAGCAGAAAACCTGCTGCCAACCGTTACGCCTCGCTCCGCTCCAGGCGGCGGAGCAGCGGCGTGGGCAAGGCCAGCCGAGCTGTCTCCGTCGGCAACGCCTCCGGCCGGCGCAGCCAACCCGCCTGATTCGGCGCGGCCTTGTTGCCGCCTGGCGGGCCACCGCCAGGGGCCACGGCCTTGCCGTCCTTCTTCGGCGGGATGACGCCTGGTGCGGCGCCCTTGAGACCGCCGCCCTTCTTGCCGTCGCCGCCGTAGCCACCCGGGCCGCCCGGGCCGCCCTTGCCGCGCGGCCGGCCCACCCGCAGGCCGTTCTCATCGTCCTTGATGAGCGAACTCGGGTCCAGGACGATCTTGTCGCCCTCCTTCAGGCCCGACTTGACTTCCACGTCGCGCTCGTTGCTCAGGCCGATCTGGATGGCCCGTTTCTCAGGGAAGCCGGCCTCGTTGATGACGAAGACGTGCCGGTCGGCGCCCGAGTTGATGGTACCGATCACCGACTGGATCGGCACCAACAGAACGGGATCCTTGGTTTCCTCGGCCACGATGGTCACCTCCGCGGACATGCCAGGTTTCAGGCCCGTCATCTTGGTGTCGATGGACACCAGGGTCTTGTAAACCTTCACGTCGGAGGAGAACCAGTCCTGCTGCGAGGCGACCGTGTCCACCACCTTGACGTGGCCCGGGAGCAACTGCGCCGGGAAGGCGTCCACCTTGATGGAGGCGTGCTGCCAGCTGCTCTTGTTCTCCTTGTCCGCGCTGTGCAGGTGCCGCACGAACGCCTCGGGGACACGGACGTTGACCATCATCTTGTCCAGGTCGGGGATCTGCATCATCTTCTGGTTCTCGCGCACCGGCTCGCCCTGGGCGACGATGGACTGCTGCGTGCCGCCACCGCCGCGCACCTGCTCGGGCACATAGTACACCAGCAGGCCGTCCTGCGGCGCCCGCACCGTACACTTGGCGATCTCACTGAGGATTTCCATCTGCCGATCCAGATCCTGCCGATACAGCGACGTCTTCTCCTTGCGCACGGCCTCGGCCTGGATCATCTTGGAACGCGCCAGGAGTTCCGCCTTGCGCAGGTCACGTTGCTTCTCGTTCTGCTTGCTGGTCAAATCCTGGATGGTGCGCGGCTTGATGTACTTCTCCAGCACGCGCTGCTCCTCCTCGACCTTCTGCAGGGCGATGCGCGAACCCTCCTCGCGGTCCTTGTCGGCGTCGGCCTGGACCTTGCTCATCAGGCCCTTCTTCCACATGCGATTCGACCAGGCGGACCGCTCCTTCCAGCTAATCAGGTCTGACTTGGCCGTCTCCATGCGGCCCTCCACGTCCTTGCGGGCCTGCTCGTAATCGCCCTCGATGTACTTCTTCAGGTCGATCTTGGCCAACTCGTAGGCATTCCGCTTCACTTCGATGTCGGTCTCGTTCTCCAGTTCCTGGATGCGGTAGTCCTGCTCGGCCTTGATCATCAGGGACATGGACGTTTCCACCGCCTGGTTCTTGTCCTTGAGCTGCTCCTGCAGGCCGGACGACTCCAGTTCCATGATGACCTCGCCCTCGCTTTTCGGCTTGCCGTACGTGGCCACGATGGCCGGCGTCAGCGGGCCGCCGCCCACGGTGGGGATGCTCCACTGGAGCAGGCCGCGCGCGAAGTCGGCGATCTGGTCGTGCTTCCACTTCGGCCCCTTGATGTAGGAACCGGCCTCCACCAGTGAGCGGATGGTGGTGGCGGTGGTGCTGTTGGTGGTGCGCGGCTTGACGGTGCAGTAGATGTCGCCGTTCTTGGCCGACTCCAGGGTACCGCGGGCCACGATGGTGACCTTGAGCCGCTCCTTGCGGACGGTGGCCGTCAGCCCGGTGTAGGGCGAGCGGCCGAAGATGACGCCCGTCCAGGACAGCGTGCCCACCACCCCGCCCACCAGGACAAGGGTGACCAGCACCAGGGTGACGATCCTGCGCCGCCTACTCCAGCCCTGCTTGGGCCGCGGTGGGCGGGAGGAGGACGGCGGGATGGTACTCAAGCGAGACTGCGGTTCCCCGTTGGTTACCGGGGACTGGGAGCTGGGGGGGGAGGAGCCGGGGGGTTGGGAGGAGCTCATCGGATGCAGGTCTCCATTGATCGCCGGGCACGGGCTGTCCCAGGGACGCCCCGGGGGCAGCACAGCTGGAGCAATCGGTTACGTCGGCTAATTCGTCAATCCAGACGCCGCGGGCGTCCAGGGGCAGGCGCTCGAGGTCGAGGAACATTTCCATGCGCGTGGCAAGGAAACTGAGCCAGAGGTCGTACATCTTGGTCTGGGCACCGTTCAGGTTGCCCAGGGCTTGCAGGTACTGGTTCGTCAGGGCGGCGGCGTTGGCGGCTGAAGCGGGACCGAGTTGGCTGGGATCGGCCGGGGCCACGATGACTTCCAGGGCGTTTTCCACCTGGTTGTAGTACGACTCCAGCACCTTCTGTTGGATTTTATAGTTCGCGGCGAACAATTGCAACTGGCGAACGTCAAATCTTACCTGGGCGGCAATGTTATCTTCCAGGCTCATCAGGTTGCGCCGTGCGCGCTGGTAGTTGATGAGCGCGGTGCGGTAGGTGATCTGCTCGACCTTGCGAACGAGCGGCAGGGCGGCGTTGAACGTCAGCGAGGCGCTGGTCCGCGACGGCGCGAAGGCGAACGGCAGCGACCGGCCCGCCGGCGTCGAACTGCTCAGGTTGCCGGCGACGTTGAAAATGCCCAGCAGGGCGTTGGCCGTCACCCGCAGCTGTCGCCAGGCGTCCACCACCTGGGCGCGGGCGTTCATCAGATCGACGCGGTTGCTCAGGGCGTACCTGACCGCCTCCTCCTGCGCCTTGTCCACATTGGCGGTGACCAGATCGAGGCCGTTCAGGCACACTTTCGGCTGTTCCGGCCAGTTGCGACCGACGGCCTCGAAGCGGTCGTTGCGCGCCCAGGCCAGCATCAGGCCGGCGGAGTACAGGACCAGGCGGAACGTCTTGAGCCGGTCCTGCCGCCGCTTCACCTCGTCCTTGATGTTCTTCCACGGCTCGCCCTCGTAGAAGCGCAGATCCTTTTCCAGGGTGCCCACCTGGCCGAGGAAATCCACCTCGGTGAGTCGGGCGGCGTCCTGCGGCGACATCGCTATTTTCTTGACATCCAGGTCCGTCTTGAGGTCGAGCAGCTTGCTGCGCTCCAGGGCCAGCTTCTGCTGCCGCTCGGTCAGCTGCTTGTCGGTCAGTTTGGTTTTCTCCACGGCGTCCAGGGCGCGCCCGATGTTCTTCTGGAAGTCCGTTCCCTTGACTAACGCATCCGAAGTGAACAACTTGCGCAGGAAAACGCGAAGTTGCGCCGGCGGCAGCGCGTCCTGTTTCTCGACCTCCTTGTAAGCGGCGTCGGCCTCGGCCAGAATGTCGTAATAGGCGTCCAGCTGCCTGGTGACCGGCCGGCCGGGCGAATCGTCGAGCACCAGCGGCACGTTGGTGGGGATGCCCAGTTGCAGCTTGAACTGGTCCTTGGCGTTGGTCATGTCCTGGTAGTCCTTCAGGACGGCGTTGCGGGCATTGAGCAGGGTGCTGGTAACCTGCATGACCTGCAGCGGCGAGACCTGGCCGCCTTCCTCGAAGCCCTCGAAGAGCTTGAGCGACTTCTCCAGGTCGCGGACGTACTTGGTATCGACGGCCAGGTCGAACTCACGGTAGAGCGACGGCAGGTAGCCGCGGAACTCGCCGGCCACGTCGGTGCTGGCGACGCCCAGGGTGGCCAGCGTCGAGATGGCCGTGTTGCCGGTGACGCTGACCGCCGCCTCCAGCGACGCGGGCGGTACCGTGCCCAGGGCGATGGACAGGTAGAACTGCCGGCGGTAGCGGGAGTACGCGCGGATGTCGTAGACAAGGGTGCGCTCGACCTGGGTGAGCGGCTCCAGGGTGACAGCCCGGCCGCCGCCGCGCAGCAACGGTTGCACGATGTCGAGGTTCACGGTCGAGACGCTGGTGGTGTGCGGGCCGACGCCGAGGAAATTGATGACGGTGTTGTTGGCGAAGGCGGCGGTGAGCAGGGCGCCGGTGCTGAACAGCTTGCTGAAGCCGCCAGCCGTGCTGACGTTCCAGTTGTTGGTGTGGCCCAGCGGCGACAGCGGGCCGGCCCAGTTGCGCATGGCGTCCTCGGTGGCGGAGAACTGGTAGACGAAGCTGAAGCGCTGCAGCGCCACCGGCAGGGAGTTCAGATACAGATCCTCGCGGATGAACTGGTATTCGCGGCTGTTGATGAGACCGAGTTCGACGGTCTGGTCGAGCTTGAGCAGGAAGCCGGTGCGCTCGGCATACAGGGGCAGGTCAAAGATGGTCTGCAGGGGCGCCCGGGTGATGTCGGCGGGGTTGGTGGGCCGGGCGGGGCCATCCTTCTCGCGCTGCTCGCGGTTCTGGCCGTCCCAGATCTTGAGCATTTCCACATAGGCGGTGCCGTACACGTTGCCGACGCCCGCGGGGTAGGGCTGTTGCGGGTGCGGCGTGACGCGGTAGGTGTAGTCGTCATCGGTCGGCATCGGCGGCCGATCCGGGTTGGTCGGGTCGGCGAAGCGGGCGCGCTGGTCCGGGTAAACGTGGTACTGTTCGATCTTCCACAGCAGCGGCGACTGCTTGTCCTTTTCGGCCAGGATGTCGTTAACTTCCTTGTCCTCGCACTTGCGGTAGTAGGCGCGCGTACAGCCGCTCAGGACGATGAGGACCAGCGCGAGCAACGCCAGGCTGAGCAGATAACGGCTCAAGGGGAAAAGCTGGCGAGACTGGGAGGTTAGCGCGCGATCTTCCATGACGCCCTCGTGCTCTCGGCGATACACACGTCACATCCGGTATCTTTGGTATCGGCCGAAAAGTCGCGCCAACTTGACATGCGGGATTCAGGAGGTGGGTCGGAGCCCGAGCGCCAGCGCGGGACCCCGCGCTGGCGCTCGGGCTCCGACCAGAAGCTACTAATGTGCCATCGCCACGGCGGGTTCGCTGACCATCCGGCCGTTGAGCCAGCGGTCCAGATGGCCGAAGAGCGGGCTGACCTGATCGCGGGTGACGGCGCCCATGGTGGCGATCTGCACCATGCGCTTCTCGGCGAGGTAGCCGCTCTGGCCGCCGATGGCGAAGCCCCACAGCCGGCAGCGGGCCACGAAGGCGTTGGAACCCTCCATCCCCGGCGGCGCGAACGTGGTCACCACCGGGCAGGCGTGCTCATCGCGCGCGAGCGGGTCCAGGCCCAGGCGGCGCAACTCGCCGCGGACGTAAGCCCCCAGCTCGGCGTAGCGGTCGTAGGTGGCCCGGGCGCGCGCCGGCGTCGCGTACTCCTGCAGGGCCGCCTCCAGGGCGCGCAGCGTTGGCGACGGGAAGGTGTAGCACGGCCCCTCGCTGGCCAGCGCCGCCACCACGTCGAAGTAACTCGGCACCCGACTGCGGTCCAGTGTCTTCAGCGCCTCGGCGTCGGCGAAGATCAGCGCCCCGCCGGCGAACGAGCCGAGCGCCTTGCCAGTCGAGCCGGTCGCCATGTACACGTCGCGCAGGTCGAGCGGCACGGCGCCAAGGCTGCTGATGCAGTCGATGCAGACGCGGACGCCGTGCTTGCGGGCCACACGGACCAGGCCAGGGAGATCGTTGAGCACGCCAGTGCTGGACTCCTGATGGACGCCCCAGACCCAGCTGCCGGCCGGCTCCTCGCGCAGCGCCGCCTCCACTTCGTCGAGGTTCCAGGGTTCGCCCCAGGGCCACTCCAGCAGCCGCGGTTGCAGGCCAAAGCGCGTCGCTTGCCGGGCCAGGCGCTGGCCGAACTCGCCAGTGCTGAGCAGCACGCCGCGACCGCGGCCAGCCGTCGCCGCCAGCGTCGCCGCCACGCTCTCGTTGGCCAGCGTGCCGCTGCCGTTGAGGATGGCCGCGGCGGGCGCGTTGACCAGCTCCGCCAGCTGGCGACGCACGGACTGGAAGCGACGGATGAACTCGGGGCCGCGGTGGTAGATCGGCGGCTCGTGGAAGGCGTCGCGCACCGCCTGCGACGTGGTGACCGGCCCCGGCAGCAGACACACCGTCTCGCGCGGCGGCAGTCCCTGACGGCGGACATGCCCCTCCCACATGCGCTTGACGCGCTGAATCTTGGCCGGCAGCGCCGCCACGTCGAGCATCATCGGCACGAACGCGGCGTTGCCACAGTGGACCGCCGGGCCGAGCGGCACGAAGCCGATTTTTTCGTACAGGTCGAGCCGCGACTCGACACCGGAGATGAACAGGTGCGTGTAGCCGTGCGCCTGCGTGTAGTGCTCCAGCGACCAGATCAGGCCGAAGAACAGCGTGCTGTTGCGCTCCTGCGGCTCGATGGCCAGCAGCCGCACCTCCAGCGGCCGGGTGCCGGGCCGCGTCAGGATGCCCGGGTCGGGCAGCCGGTCGGCGACGGAGAACGGTGGCTGATCGTGGACGCTGAGCATGCCGACGACGCGGTCGTCGCGCAGGACGATCAGGTAGTCGTTTTTACTGTGAAATTTATCGACGAGCATCCCGGTGCCGGTGTCGGGGTGCTGCGGAATTTCGCTGACGAAGGTCCGATAATTGAGGCAGTGAATCTGCTCAAATTCCTGCCGCGTGTCCGCACATTTGAAGACGTAGTGACCGACTCGCAACATCCTGGACCACCTCCGACGGTGCCTCGCCCTGGCGCGCGGTGAGGGACGCAACGCCCTTCGGCGCTTGAAGGGCGCAGCCGCGCAGCACCTCGTATGGCAGAGAGGTTATAAACCTTTGCGGTAGTTTGCAAGGACTTGCTGAAAAGAGAACGATCAGAAGCTCGCCGCTTCGTTAAACCTTCTTGTTTGTAGGTTCTGCGAAAGATCTCCGGCAAGGGAGCAGGCGTTCAGGCCGTCGGAAAAGACCGCGTGTTCAGTGTTCGGAGTTCGGAGTTCGGTTTTCCGTGGTCCACGGACAGCTGCTCGATTATGATGCGGATGGGGTCTTGTCACCGAACACCATTCCGGAGGAATCCATGCCGACCCAGGCCGTCATCGCCACCTGGCCGTTTGGCCAGACGGCGGCGCGCGTGGCGCTGCCGATGCTGCAAAAAGGCCGACCCGCACTCGACGCCGCCATCGCCGGCGCCCAGGCCGTCGAGGACGATCCGCGCGTCAACTCGGTAGGCTACGGCGGCCTGGCCAACGCCATCGGCACCGTGACGCTGGACGCCTGCGTCATGGACGGTCGCACCCTCGGCTGCGGTGCCGTCGCCGGCCTGGAGAACATCCGCCACCCCGCGGCGCTGGCACGGCGCGTCATGGAGCGAACGCCGCACATTTTGCTGGTCGGCGAGGGCGCCCGCTGGTTCGCGCTGCAGCAGGGTTTTCCGCTGGAAACGCTGCTGACGCCCGATAGCGTCTCGCAATGGGAGAAGACGCGGCCCAAGGCCCAGGCACCGAAGCCGAAACCGGGGCCGAACCCGGCGCCGGGGCCGGAGCCGTGGGATCCCATCGGTCACGACACGGTGACGGTGCTGGCGCTGGACCAGAAGAGCAATCTTGGCGGCGTCTGCACCACGTCGGGGCTGGCGCACAAACTGCCGGGCCGCGTCGGCGACTCGCCGCTGATCGGCTCGGGGCTGTACGTGGACAACACGGCGGGCGCCGCTGGCGCAACCGGCGTGGGCGAGGAGATCATCCGCATTAACGGCAGCTTTTTCGTGGTGGAGCACATGCGGGCGGGACGGACGCCGCAGCAGGCGTGCGAGTTGGCGGTGCGCAAGGTCAACGCGGTGGCAGCGCGGCGCGGCGTCCACCCGGCGCGGGTGGCCTTCCTGGCGCTGAACGTCAAGGGCGAGCTGGGGGGCGCGGCCACGGTCGGGACGAACTTTCAGTACGCGGTCAGCGTCGGCGACAAGGTGGAGTTGCGCAAGGCGCCGGAGATCCCGGCAGCCAAGCAATGACGCCGCATCCCCGCTCATCTACCGCTGGCGGCAGCACCAGCGCCTCAGTCAACCACGCTGAGGTGCAGCACCACGCCAAGGTCGCGGTGTGGATTGTAGCTGGTCAGCGTCGGGGTGTTCCACGGTCCCGGGTGGCCCTGGTAGCGAATGATCTCCCCGGCCGCGTGCGTGTGCCGGAAGACCGCGGTTAGCTGCGTCGGGTTGGCCGCGTTGTCCACCGCGGTCACCACCACTACCTCCTCGTTGGCGGCGCCCTGGTTGACCACCAGCCGCGAGCCGACCTCCAGTTTGATCCGGTTGCCGCTCACCGTGAACAACTGCTGCGCATTGTTGAGGGTAATCGTCGTGGTCACCGGCACACCGTTGGTTACGGTGATGTTGTTCACCAGACTGATGGTGGCCGGCGTGAACGTGGTGCCATTCATGGCGTAGAACGAGTTGTCCACGCCCGTGCGGTCGATGATGGCGAAGAAGCGGTGACGGAGGTGGCGGTTCTCGTTACGGTACAGCTCGGCCCCCAGTGTCGCCGGCCTGACCGTCTCGTTGGTCACCTCGAAGAAGCCGACCGTCACCCACACTGCGAAGACGTTGCTGCGCGTCGTCACGTTGTTGAACAGCTTCGTCAGCAGGGCGTTCTGCTGGTAGGGGTGCGCCGCGCCCGGCACGCTAAGCAGCGGTGTACCGCCGGGGCCCGCCGCGCCCGCCGTCAACAGTGTGTTGTTGAGGCCGATGGCGGTCGGGTACTGGTTGACGGCGACGGCCGTGGCGGCGGTGGTCACGCCGACGCTGAAGGGGCTGAAGGGGCGGTCAAATGTCGTCGCGTTGACCGCGGCCGCCCTGTGATGCCAGGTCGGATTGATCGTCCCCGTCGCCAGGCCCGGGCTGCGCCAGCCGATCATGTTGTTGTACAGCGTCGGCGCCTGCGCGGGAGAGTCGAGCAGGGCGTAAAACACCTCCGGCTCCCAGATGGTGTTGACGTTCACCTTGCCCGGCACGCGGAAGCGGCTGGCGGAGGTGTAGCCGGCGGCGTTGCTGCCCGTGGTGATGCTGTTGCCAGCGCCGCGGTCGTGCGTCTTGACGAACTCCAGGAAGCGGTAAATCCGTGAGGTCTGCATGAACCACGGGGCATAGTGGCCCGAGGGCGCTGCGACGCCAAACTTCTCCGTCAGGCGGTGCGGCGGGTAGGCGGAGACGTACAGCAGTTCCAGCGGGCTGATGAGCGGCCGGTCCAGGTGCGTCAACCAGTTGAACGGCACCGTCAGGGTTTGCGTCTGCGCCTGCGTCGTGGGGGGCGTGCTGCTCTCGCCGTTGTGGCGGAAGAAGGTGCTGTACGTCTGATAGGCGGTCGGCGGCGGCGTGGGATTCTGAGGCGTCAGGGCCACGCCGCCGGCGTAGGGCTGCTTACGGCCGAGCGTGCGATAGGTGTTGACCGGCGCCGGCGACGGGTTGATTTTCCCGCCGAGGTCGTAGACCGTGCCCTTGATGACCGTGACGTTGTTCATCACGTCCACGGTCACGTAGGGGTTGGTGACAGCGTTGTACGCCAGGTTGGGGCAGGCCAACCGCTGCAGCAGGATGGAGACGACAGCGGGGGCTTGGTTCACGCTCTTCGTCATTTTGAAGGACATCGCTGGGCTGGCGAGCGTCACCGGCAGGTTCGGGTTGCGGTTCTGGATGAAGTTCGGCAACGGCGCCGCCCCGGTCTGTGGCCCGACCACGTAAAAGCCCTGGTTGGTCTGGGTGGTGTCACGGTAGGCGCCGTTGGCGGGCAGGATGCGGCGTTGCGTGGCGGTGGTGCCCCAGGTCGTCAGCTGGTTTAGCAGCGCCGCGGCGGGCGCCTGGCCGGTCGTGTTGCCGGGACTGGTCAGGCCGTTGGTGGCCGTGGCCAACGTCGGGTCCATGACCTGGAGCCGATACGGCACCTGGAGCGTCTTGGTCGATGGGTACTGCAGTGTCGCGATGCCGGTGTCGGTCGTGCGGAGCGGGCTGACCACCTGGTTCCGGAACGAGTTGTGCAGCTCCACCCAGGCGTTGAGCTGGAAGTAGGTGGCCTTCTGCTGGGCGACGTTGGGGGGCGCCAGGCCCGGGTCGTGGGAGTCGTTGTCGTAGGTGACGAAGGCCTCGTTGAGCAGCGCGCGCGGCAACTCGGTGCCATAGACCCACTCGCTCTGACCGTTGCGGTTGAACCAGTTGAACGGCGTCATGTAGTCGTCGTCGTCGAGGTAATCGACGATGTTGACGGCCAGCTGCGCCAGCCAGCGGGCGGCCTGGAAGTCGGTCGGGGCATTTGCCAGGTTGAAGCCGGCCGGAACGGTCCACTGCGGGTTGTTCGGGTCGCGGGCGCCGGTGGTCTGGATCAGGATGGTGTAAAGGTCCTGGGCCAGCTGTTGCCGCGTCGTCTGGGCGAGGTTGAACTGGGCGAGGTTGGCTTTGGCGATCAAGCCCGTGTTGGCGTTAAACGTCGGGTAATCGACCAGTTGGCGGCTGAGGTCGAGGCGGTTCAGGGCGGCGCTGACGGCACGCCAGGTGTTCCCGTCGAACTCACTGCCGGCCTGCGTGTTGCCGCGCTGGGCGGTGGTGGGGAAGGCGATCGCCGGGCCGGTCGGGAAGGCGCCATTGGCGACATAGTTGTAAGTCGGGTCGGTGTAGGGGTTGTTCCACACCCAGGGCGTCACGCCGGGCAGTTCGTAGTCAGAGCTGTCGGTGGTCAGCAGATAGCGCAACTTCTCGTGGTTAGCGAGGAAATTCTGCGGCAGCAGTCGCAGCAGTTCAGAGGTCAGGGCGGGGCGCCCCGGTCGCCGCGGCGCAGCAGCGCCTCCTGGTTGCTGGTGGGGAACTTGCGGTCAGGGGTCAGCGGGGCGAAGAAGCTGAAGTTCGAGGGGTGGTTGGCTGGCACGAGCGTGGCGTTGTTGTAGCCCGTGAAGGTCGGGAAGGTGAGGAACTGGCCGGCGGTCGGCAGCACGGGCGGGGTGCCGCTGCCGATGATGTCCACCGGTGCATACCAGGGGCCGAGGGCGCCGGCGTCGGCGCCGTGCCGTGCGGGGCGGTGTTGTTCAGGCCGTAGAGGCCGACCTGCGGCAGAGCATTGTTGCCCTGGAAGACGTTATTGAACTCGGTCGGCACTGTGCCGAGCCGCGTCAGGTTCATTTCCCAGCGGCCCCAGCCCTGGTTCGACCGGGCCAACATGCTACCGGCGATGTTCAGGTTGATGCGGTTGTCCAGGTCGATGATGAGCGGCGCGAACAGCATCTTGTAGCGCCGGCCGTCGGGCGCCGTCATGATGGGGGCGTCCAGGTCGATCCAGAGGCTGTCGTTGCCGCCGACGCCGTAGGCACCGAGGCCGAAGGGGAGGTTGCGCACGTCGCCGCCGCGGTCCTCGGGGTAGGGGAAGCCGGGGTTGCCGTTGATGCCGGCGTTGTCCACCGGCCGCGGCCGCAGCGTCTTGTACTTGCCGCTGGTGTTGAGCCAGTTGCTGGCGGCGGTTGCCTGCTGAGCCAGGCTGCCAAACAGGTACTCGCGGTGGAACGATGGCGTCAACACGGTGCCGTCGGAGCGGATCGCCGCCAGGAAGAAGTTGTGCAGGTCGGGGTAGGTGTACGGCACGTTGACGCCGAAGGTTTGCGTGCTCAGCGCCGACGCCAGGTTGGCGCGGAAGCCGATGCGTTCCGGGTCGCGCAGGGGGCCGCCCAGGCCCTGGAAGAAGGTGTAGTTGATGGCCTCGTAGTCATCGATGCCGGTGAGGGCGCCGGCGCCCATGGCGGCGGTGAGGGAGTAGTGCAGCCGGCCGGTGCCGCTGAACGGGGCGCTGCGGCAGTGCATAATCATCTGCGGCGGGCTGACGGTGGTGTCGAAATCGTAGTCCATGCCGTAGACGGTGCGCAGCAGGGAGTGGCCGCGCAGCGCCGAGTAGGCGCCGCCGGTGTCGTCGCGTTCGTCGTAGATGAGTTTGCCGAGGAAGAAGCCCATGGCCGCTTCGGGATCGATGTCCGGGACGCGCAGGTCCACTGCCTCACGGGCGGAGCCGGAGGCGGTCGCCTCGGACTCGGCGTAAGTGACGAAGGCGATACCGGTGATCGCGAACAGCGTCAGCATGGTGATGACGATGAGCAGCACCATGCCCGGCCGGCGGCCAGCGGTCGGCGAAAACGGCGGTTGCAATATCATGGCCGAAAACTCCCGTTGAGGAGGCATTAGGCATTAGTCATTAGTTTTCAGACATCAGTCCCTGGTCATTAAATTCTGTCCTAATGACTAATGACTAATGACTAATGATTATTACATATGCAGCACGCCGCGACCGCGGCCGGCCAGCGACGCCAGCGTCGCCGCCACGCTCTCATTGGCCAGCGTGCCGCCGCCGTTGAGGATGGCCGCGGCGGGCGCGTTGACCAACTCCGCCAGCTGGTGGAGCACGAACTGGAAGCGACGGATGAACTCGAGGCCGCGGTGGTAAAAGGGCGCAGCCGTCCCGGCACCTCGTATGGCAGAGAGGTTATAGACCTTTGCGGTAGTTTGCAAGGACTTGCTGAAAAGAGAACGGTCTGAAGGCCGCCGCTTCGTTAAACCTTCTTGTTTGTAGGTTCTGCGATAGATCTCCAGCAAGGGAGCAGGCGTTCACGCCGTCGGAAAAGACCGCGTGTTCAGTGTTCGGTGTTGTGGTCCGCGGACAGGCCGACGCCCCCACAGGGTTTCAACAATGCAGAATGCTTCTTTTTTATGAAGTTGCTGACCTGTTCCGACGAATGGATTGATGTATACTATACAAGAGAACACTAAACCTGCATTCGCCCTCAAACGCAGCGTAATCAACCAGTGGTCGCCGGCCCATTGCGGCCGGCCCTGTTCCGAGGAGGTGCATCATGAAGAAGTCCGAAACCCCGGCTGCGGACACCGCGCCGAACCGCCCCAGCGTCCAGGAGCTGACGCAGGCGCTGGCGGAGCCGTTCGAGTCCGCCGAGGTCAAGTTCAAGCCGGCGGTGGTCAGCGGCAATCGCGCCATGGCGCTGGCCTACGTCGATGCGCGCGTCATTCAAGACCGCCTGGACGATGTGCTCGGCGTCGAAGGTTGGCAGGACGACTACGAGTGCCGCGAGGACGGCAGCGTGATTTGCCGGCTGCGGCTGCGGCTCGGCGATGAGTGGGTCACCAAGGTGGATGTGGGCGGCCCCAGCGAGCAGCCCGACGGCGGCGACCGACTCAAGGCGGCGTTCTCCGACGGTGCGCCGTGTCACGGCTGATCTCATCACCGCTTGAAGCGGTAGGGACTTGACCGAAGTCCCTGGGCCAGCGCCTAAGCCGAGTCCGAAAGGACGGAGCAAAAATAGCATGGCGTGCAGAAGCGTGGAGTGGAGTAACCGCAATACAAACTGCCACGCAGGCCCGCGTCCCAAGGCTAAGGCTAAACTGCTTGAATCCGAATCCCCAAGCGCTTATGAAGCGAGCCTCCGGAAACGCGGTTGATTACCGGATGCGGTTGGTATGCGAGGAAAAGTGCGTCGGGTTCCCCGCAAGGTCAAGCCAACCGGCGACCACAAGACAGTGAGTTCAAGGGGATGAGTCGGAAGCCTACAGGACGCTAGAACGTGAGAGCAGTTCGGAACACGGGATTGCCTACGGGGGGCGACCCCTATGGCAACGGAGCCGCCGTAGTAGTCCGAGGTCGGGAAAGCCGGCCACATGGCGAAGGGCGGCAGGTGTCTGAAGACCTGGCATACGAAGGCGGTGCGTGATGCACAACACCCAACGTAAAGACGCGATCCACGAGGAACGCGGCAGGCGAGGTCTGAAACTGGAACGTCTGTATCGTGAACTCTACGACCTGGACCGCTACTTGCAGGCGTACGGCAAGCTGTACCGCAACGACGGTGCCATGACGCCCGGAGTGACGACGGAAACGGTGGACGGAACGTCGGTGGAGAAGATGCAACTGATCATCCGGCACCTGCGGGATGGCAGTTTCGGCTGGACGCCGACCAAGCGAATCCACATCCCCAAGAAAAACGGGAAGATGAGGCCGCTGGGATTACCGACGTGGTCCGACAAACTGGTCCAAGAAGTAATCCGCTCCCTCCTGGAGCCTTACTACGAGGCCAAGTTTCAGGACAGCAGCCACGGGTTCCGACCGAACCGAGGGTGCCACACCGCCCTGCAAACCTGCAAGCAGAAATTCAGGGGGGCGAGTTGGTTCATCGAAGGGGACATCAAGGGATGCTTCGACAACATCGATCACGATGTCTTGCTCGACATCCTGCGGGAATCCATCGACGATGAACGATTCGTTCGGCTCGTCAAGGACATGCTGGAAGCGGGGTATTTGGAGGAATGGCGGTATCACGACACCCACTCGGGGACTCCCCAAGGCGGCGTGATCAGCCCCCTCCTGGCCAACGTCTACCTGCATAAACTGGACGAGTTCGTGGAAGACGTCCTGATCCCTCGACACACCCGAGGAGGAACAAGGAAGCACAACCCGGAATACCGGAGCATCTGTGACCAGATGAAGAAGGCCAAGAAGTACGAGGACTGGAACAGCTGGTGGGAACTAAAGAAGGTGCAACGCACCCTCCCGTCCCTCAACCAAATGGACCCAGCCTTCCGGAGACTGGCCTACGTCCGTTATGCCGACGACTTCCTCCTCTCGTTCACGGGGCCAAGGTCAGAAGCCGAAGACATCAGGCAGCAAATCGGTGACTTCCTGAAAAGCACCCTGAAGCTGCAACTGTCCGAGGAAAAGACTTTGATCACCCACGCGAGGACCGAGAAAGCACGATTCCTGGGGTATGACATCACGATTATGCACGAAAATAATCAGATGTCAGCCGGCAGAAATCACGCCGGACGGTTCTTCAAACGGTCGATCAACGGGGGCGTCATGCTCTCGGTGCCCTGGGAAAAGATCGAGGCGAAGTGCCATGACTTTATGAAAGGCGACAAAATCCGCAAGCGACTCGACCAGACAACCAACGAGGACTTCTCCATCGTGGCCTGGTACGGGATCGTCTTCCGAGGCGTGGCCGAATACTACTGCATGGCACACGACCGGGCGAAGAAGCTGTCAAAGCTGAAAAACGTCATGCAAACGTCGATGCTAAAAACTCTGGCTGCCAAGCACAAGACGAGTGTCGCTGCAATGGCAGGCAAATACAGAGTCCAACTTCAGACGCCAAATGGCGAATACACAGCTTACCAAGTGGTGATTCCGAGAGAAGGAAAACTCCCGCTCATCGCCACCTTTGGGGGCTTCGGGCTCAGACGGCAGGACAAGGACATCAACGACGCCCCGTCCCGTAACCGGAACGGGCGAACTGAAATCCTGGAACGACTTCTGGCAGACCAGTGCGAATACTGCGGAGCAGAAGGGGACTGCGAAGTCCACCACATCCGCAAACTGGCGGCACTGCTGAAGCAGAAGAAGGTCACAGGATGGAAGCGGTTGATGACCATCAGAAAACGAAAGACGTTAGTTCTCTGTCAGAAATGCCACTCGGCACTACATGCCGGGAAACTGGACTAACAGAGACTCCGGAGACACTGGAGAGCCGGATGCGATGAAAGTTGCACGTCCGGTTCGGAGGGGGGCCATCGGAAAAGGGACTCATCCACGTTCGGGAACTGGTTACTGGTTGACTGTTCCCGGTATGAGTCACCTCGCCGGTGGCCTACCCTACCGCTGAAGCGCGCCGCGGTCAAGTTCGGCATCGGCCGTTATTTGTATCGACTGCCGAACCAGTGGGTCGATTACGACATGCAGAAGCGCACCTTCGCGCGGACGCCGACGCTGCCGGCGATGTACCTGCCGAAGAAGGCCGAGCCGGTACTTGAGGCCGCGGCCCCGGCACCGAAGCCCACCGCGAAACCCGCGGCCAAACCGGCGCCGAAGACCGCCGCCAGGGTCGCGGCGCACACACTGCCGAGCAGCGGCGACGAGTTCCAGCGGCGGTTGTACGACTATGACGCCAAGCTGGCACGCGAGGGCGTGTGTCAACCGGGTGAACTGGTCAAGCGCGTCGTCGAGGCGGGCGCGAAGGCAGGCTTCGACCCGGACCTGGCCACCTGGGACGCCCGGGGCATCACCCTGGCTGCGGAGCAGACCAAGGTGTTCGAGGCACACGCCCGGCAGCGGCCGGCACCGCCGCAGCGCAAGGAAGTCGCGTAGGGAAAAGGATTTCACCACAGAGAACGTGGAGAATGCGGAGAAAAAACAAAGAATGGCAATTTAATTCTTTTGTCGTTTCTCCGCGCACTCCGCGTTCTCTGTGGTGAAATCCTCTTCGTTAACCGCCCGCCGAGCGCTGCACCTCCTGCGCCGTCTTCAACGAACTCTTCCAATCATCCACGCCCGAGCGCCAGTCGTCCACCTGCTCCGAAGGAACGACCGCGACCAGCGTGCCGGTGACGTTCGCTAGCACCGGCGCGATCGCCGATTTCTCCAGCAATTCGTCGGTGACGGTGTGGGGGAAATTCATCATGGCCAGGAAGATGCCGCCGAGCACCACGGCGGTCTTGCCAGCGCCGAGGACGCCGCCAAGGACGCAATTCATCGTCTGCAGCTTGATCTCCTTGAGCCACTTCTCCGCGGCCAGTGAGGCGAAGTGGAACGCCAGGTACACGACCACGAACACCAGCAAATAAGCCAGCGCCCCGCTGACGCGCGGGTCCGCTTCCTGGAGCACCGCGTCGGACAGGGCACTGCTGGCCCATTCGTGCAGGGCGACCGCGGCGTAGACGCCGACACTGAGGCCGACAACGCGCGCCACCTGCATGAGCAGCCCGGAGATGGCGCCGAAGGTTGCCCCGACGCCGAGTAGAACCAGGATGATGGTGTCGAGCCAGTGCATGGCGTGCATCCTCGGGGCGGGCAGGACTCAAACCTCATTATTCACATCCGGTCAACCGACGCAAGCACCGCCGGATGAATCCGTGAGCTGGCGGCGCCGACCAGACCGCACGGCCGCCCTATTTGGTAATTCGCTCACCGTCGCCCATCCTCGGCGCAAAATGTAACTCCCGCGCCCGCCGCTGGCTCCAATCCCGAGATGTACCGCCGTTTTTGGGTGTGCCGCTGGATTTGGCATTTGCGGGCGAACGGCGCGGCGTCAGCCCGCCGGTGCTTCAAAGTACCGGCGGCCTGACGCCGCGCTGCTCGCCAGGGAGTGACCTTGGCCGCGCTGGTCGCAGTAGTTGGCGCTCAGCGGTAGCGCACCGCCCACGGCCGGCCATTGCACTGGCGCTCGAAGATGCGGTTGCCGTTGCGGTCCAGCTCGGCGATCTGGCGCGTCGTCATGCTTGCCACCAGCGTATTGCCGTTCGGCAGCCGCGTCGCCCGGAAGACGCCCGGCATATTCGCCTTCCAGAACACCTTGCCCGTCGTGTCGATCTCACGCACCTCGCCCTGCGACATCAACGCCACCAGGTAGCGGCCGTTCGGCAGCAGCTCGACGCTGCACCAGTTGCCGTTGGCGCCGAGGTTGATCGTCCGCACTTCCTTGCCGGCCGTGTCCATCTCCACAATGGTGCCGTTGGAGGTGATGTACAGGATGTTGCCGTTGCGCAGTTTCTGGGCGCCGAAGATGATGTAGCCGTTGCGCTGATGCGTGTAGACGACGTTGCGCGTCGGCGACAGCTCCAACACCTGGTTGTACGCGGCGATGAAGGTGTTGCCGTTGGGCAGCCGCTGCACGGCCACCGGGTTGTTGACGCGGTATTCCCAGATCACGGTGCCCTTCTTGTCGCGCTCGCTGACCCTGCTGCCGGAGTTCTCGGCCACCAGCACGTTGCCGTTGGGCAGCACCTGGCCGTCCATGGCGCCGAGCAAATTCTTGATCTCCCAGCGCGGCTTGCCGTCGCGGCCGCACTCCCAGAGGCGGCCCTGACCGCCGCCGTTGAACGAGTCGTACTCGGCGATGGTGTACAGGCCCTGGAAGTGGTCGTCGCGCAGGTGCTGGCCGAGGTCGATGCGGTCGCCCTGCTCGCGCCACCAGGCGGCCCAGGCGACAGCGGCCTTGGCGCGGCCGCCCGGGCCGGGCGACTCCACCGCCAGCGGCGTCGGCGACTTGCCACCGGCCAGGCGCACCAGCGGTTCCTCCACCTTCCACACCAGGCTCTCCGGCGCGACCCGCAGCAACTCGATCAGCGCCGGCACCGCCTGCTTGTCACGGCCGGCCAGCAGTCCCTGAGCGGCGCGCAGCCGCACCTTCAGCGTCGGGTCGTTCAGCAGTTTGCGGACCTGCTGCCGCTGCGCCTCGGTGCCGACGCGGCCCAGCACATAGGCGGCGGCGGCGCGGCGCAACGGCAGCGGGTCGGTCAGCGCCTTGACCAGCGCCGGCTCAAGTTCCGGCCGCCGCACGCTCAACAGGCTCAGGCTGGTCAGCACCTCCTCCTCGATCTGCTCGTCGTCGGCGAAGGGGAAGTAGGTCAGCAGGGCCTGCAGCGGTTCGGCGGTCTTGCCGTCCTTGACGGCGGGCAGATCGGTCAGCAGCCGGGCGGCGGCGATCGGCAGGGCCGGCGGCTCCGGCGGTTTGATGCGGTCGATGCACACCTGGGCCCGGCGGGCCTTCTCCGCCACGGGGTCGTCAGTCGCCAGGCGCAGCAGCGGGATCGCCAGCGGACCGCGCTCGATCAGCTTGCGGCTGGCCTGCTCGCGCACGGCGTAGCTTTTGGCGCCCAGCTGGACGATCAGCGTCCGTATGTGCTCCTGGTCCTTCTCGCTCAGAGTGCGCGCCAGCAGGAATTTTTGCAGGGCCTGCTGGTCAACGGCCAGCTTGGCGTTCTGGAAAACGACGGCGGCCTGGGCGACGTTTTCGCGGGCGCCGAGCACGGTGCGCTTGCCGAGAAAGCCGGCGGCGGCGCGCTGCTGCACGGCCTCGTTCTTGTCCGCGAGCACGGCGCGCAACTGGTCGCGCTGGCCGGAGGAGCCGAACTGGGCCACGACGAACGCGGCGGTGGCGCGGCGGTCGGCGTCCTTGTCCTTGAGGGCCGCCGCCAGGATCGGATCGAGTTTGCCTTCCTTGAGCCCCAGGCGGGCGACGCAGGCGAGCACCTCGTCCTCGGCGTACTCGTCGTCGCAGCTGGGCAGGTAGCTGAGCAGCGCCTTGAGCGTTTTTTCGTGCAGCGCCACGGACTTCGGGGCGGTGCGCAGGCTCAGCAGCCGGGCCGCGGCCACGACCACCTCGGGGGCGCGCGACCTGTCAATCTCCTTCAGCGCCAGCTCGATCCTCCTGGACGTATCCTTCGACGCCGTCGGCAACGCCTTCTTCAAATACGGCACCGCCAGCGCGCCGCGTTTGATCAGGTCCACCTGGGCTCTGGCGGGCCACTTCACTGGCGGAGCCGAGCTGGCCGACCAGCCGCCGCAGGGTGGCGCGGTCGCTGTCGGCGAGGGTGTAGCGGGCGAGCAACTGGAACAGGGCGTCATCGTTGGTGCCGAGCTTGGCCTGTTGCAGCGTTTGCTCGTCGGCCGTGCCGGGCTTCTGGGCCGGCGCCTGCGTGGCGACGGTGGTGCCAAGAAAAGCAAACAGGGATAGGCAAACGTACAGGAAGCGGCGCACCATGAGAGGGCTCTCCCCCAAGCAACAAAGTCGGCTCACTCCCCCCCAACATAAACGGTTCGGCGCCGAAATCCTAACGGATTCTGGAAGCGCCGGCCGGGGCAAGGCTTGCGTGGCGCGATCTGCGGGTCATGCGAGTTGTTCGGGTTACGCCGTTGGCACCCGATGCAACGGATGTGTCGATTCCTCCCAATGTAGCGGCTGAGTGGGTCGGCGAACCTGCGAAGTATGTTCCGTGCAGGCAAGCGCTCTCGCGGGCGCCGCCTGGACTGGGTAATGGTGGTGCAATTGTTTCAACGATTTTCGGGGTTGGTGGGAAGGTGCAAAGCATGACAGCGGAAAGCGAACGTCCGCGAGCCCTGGTGGCGGTCAGCCCCGGCGCCGAGCCGTTGCTGCGGTCCCTGTTCGGCCGCGCGGCGCTGGCCGACTGGGACCTCACCGTCAGCGACAGCAGCGAACAGGCCCGCTTCGTCCTGCAACACACCCCCCACGACGTGCTGCTCATCGACGAGAGTATGATCGAGCACCGGGGTGTGGACGCCCTGTCCTGGCTGGCCCGGCAGCACGAGGCGCCCGCCGTCTTGCTGGCCGGCCCTTCCAGTCGCCTGTGGGCGTACGCCTTCGAGCACGGCGTCAACGCCTGTGTGCCGCGGCAACTGGGACTGGAGTACCCGAACCTGGTGGCCGCGGCGCTGCGCCGTGCCAGCCAGTCCGCCCACCTGCTGCGCGGTTACCGACAGGCGCGCGAAGGGTGGCACCAGTGCCGCCGCCAGGTCGATCGCCTGGTGGACCTGCTCTGGCGCGCGGTGCCGCTGGAGCAGGCGGGCGTCTGGTTGACACAGCGGCACATCCTGGAGCGGCTGCGCGACGAGGTGGCGCGGAGCGGCCGGCACGGCGTACCGCTGACGGTCGCCCTGGGCGAGGTGCAGGCCGAGGGCGAGACCGGGCCGGCCCAGCTGGCGGACTGGACCTCGCAGCGGATCGCCGGGGTCAAGCGCCGCTGCGACGTGGCCGGGCAGTACGGGCCGCATGGCTTCCTGCTGCTGATGGTCCATACGCAGGGGGAGGGCGGCGTCGCGTGCTGCCGGCGGTTGCAGAAGACCTTGCAACAGGAGCAGCCCCTCGGAAGCGGGCCGCCGCCGGTGCGGGCGAGCTTTGGCGTCGCCAGTTACTCGCCGCGGTACGACACCCTGCAGGCGCTGCTCGGCGGCGCGGAACAGCGGTTGGAGGCGGCCCGGCAGGGGACCACCGGGGGCGTCGTCGCGGATTAAGGTAGCACGAAGCTGCGCTGCCTGCTCAAAACCGCCCGCGCCGCCGCTCCTTCGCCGGCAGCACCTCCAGGCACGTCGTCCACCAACCCGTACGCACCGTCTCCACAAATTCCTCCGGCAGCCCTTCGTCGCGCATCTCGCGGGCCAGCCGTTCATGATCGTAGGCCACCGGCACGAACTCGACGCGCAGTTCGGGGCCGGCCTCCAGCAGCGCGTACCAGACGTTGGTGCGGCCGTCGTTCTCCGGCCGGCCGAGCACACCGACGTTCACGAAATGCCGGCCGCCGCCCAGCGTCCGGTGCCACTTGATGCCCGTGTGCGTCGCCAGGATCACATCAGTGTCATGGGTGTGACACAGGTGCTCCAGAAAGTGTGTCGGCGTCGTCGATTCCCACAGGAACTCGTTGACGCGCCGCGGGCTGCCGTGGCACAGCAGCAGTCGGTGGCGGCCCAGCTGCAAACGGCGCTGCGGTGGCAGTGCTTGCAGCCAGTCGCGGTGGGTCACGCTGGTGTGGCGGAGCGTGTAGTCGTAGCTGATCTGGGCGAAGTGGTTGTCGCGCGGGTCGGTGTAGCCGCACTGGCAGTCGGCCAGGCCGTTGCCGATGGAGTGATCGTAGTTGCCCTGCAAACACTGGACGCGGTGCTCGTGCAGCAGCGGAAACACGCGATCCGGAAAGGGGCCGAAGGCGCCGAGGTCGCCGAGACAGTACACGGCGTCGGCACCGCGGCGGCGCACGTCCGCCAGCGCCGCGGCCAGCGCCAGGTAATTGTTGTAGACACCGCCGAACACCGCCAGTCGCTCACGCATCGCGCCGGCCCCCCGACGGGTTGGCGCACAGGGCGCCGTGCTGGTAACAGGTGTAGCACGCCCGGTGCCGCAGCCGATACGGGCCGAGACCATCCGCCAGCGTCGCCCCCAGCGTGGCGTCCGGCGCCTCAATCAAGATCGGGCAGACGTGGACGCCGCGCTCCGTCACGATGCGGCTGTGCTGGCATAGCAGCTTCGATTGGTCGAAGTCCATCAGCATTTCCGCGGTGACGCGCTCGTCCGGCTGGTAGCCGCGCTGCCGTTGCACTTCCGCCCCGAGCCGCAGCGTCGGCAGCAATTTCAGGCGCGGCCGGTCGTAGCCCTGTGACCGCAGCAGTTCGACGAAGCCCGTGAACAGCGCCGCGTCGTCCTGGTCGTCGCGCGTGCGCGTCACGGTGACGATGGGCAACACGCCGTACCGCACCAGCTGGCGGACACCGCGCAGGATGCGGTCGAAGGTGCCGGGGCCGCGCACCGGGTCGTTGTCCGCCGCGGTGAAGCCGTCCAGCGACACGCGGATTTCCAGGCTGTAAGGCGACGCCTCCTCCGCCCGCCGCAGCCGCTCCAGCCAGGCGTCCTGCAACACGGTGCCGTTGGTCAGCACGGTTGCCGGGCCGTAGCGCAGCGTCAGTTCCAGCATGTCCACCAAATCGCGGTGCAGGAACGGCTCGCCGCCGGTGAAGTAATACTCCTTGACGCCGAGCGGCACCGATGCGTCGAGAGTGCGCCGCACCATCTCCAGGTCGAGGAAGCCGAACGTGTGGTTGTGCGGGCTGCAACTGATGAAGCAATGGCGACATTCGAGATTGCATAGCGTGCCGGTGACCTGAAACCACAGTTCGTCCAGGTGGCCGAGCGCCACGGCTGGGCCGTCGGGCAGCGGGTCGATGAGCGGCAGCGGCGTGGTCATGGTTCAGCGCTTCTTCCGCAAATACTCCCCTCTCCCCCTGCAGAGGGAGAGGGGCTTTCGATGCTCAGCGTTTCTTGTAAAGGTCGAGGCCAGGCTGGCCGGTGATGAGCGTGAACACGTCGCGCACCTGCTCGAAGCCGGTGCGCAGCAAAAACGTCGAGCCGCGGCCGTAACTCTTCTGACCGAGGATGAAAAAATTCGGCTCGGGGTTGCGAAGCACATCGGGGCCGCAACTCGCCTGCTTCAAACAATCGTCGCTGCGCTGGCCGAGCAGGGCGGCGGCCAGCTTCATCGGGCCGAGCGACGCATAGCACTCGTGGACCTGCAATTCGCGATACAGACCGGTGTGCGGCGTGTAGCCGACGTTGGCGATGACGCGCTCGACTTCCCAGGTTTTTAGCTGGCCCTGACAGCGGCCCTGCACCTTGAAGCCGCGGTCGGGGCCGGGGCAGTCGATGGCGTCGATGGCGCACTGCGGATGGAATTCGACGTTGCCCTCGTTGCGCGTCGCCAGGGTGTTGGCCCGCAGTGCCAGGCGGTCACGCTCGCGCAGTGGGTCGTTGGCGAAGCGCGCGATCGGCTGCGAACGGACGCCGCGCGCCAGCCAGATCACCCACGTTTCTGGCTGCGTTTCCGCCAGGGTGGCCAGGTCGCAAACCGTCGTCGCCGCGGAGTAGCCCGCGCCGATGACCAGGACGTTCCGGCCCGCGTAGTGTTTGCGGCGCTCGCCGAGCACGTCTTCCAGGCCGTAGGCGAGGTGCGGTTCCGCGGCGGTTTCGCCGAGCGCCGGGATGCCGCCGTCGCCCAGCCAGCGGTGCTGACCGTAGGTGCCGGTGCAGTCCAGTACCACGTCCGCTTCCTCGACGCTCTCTTTTTTATCGGGTCCGCGCAGCAGCAGACGGAACGGCTGTTTGCCGCGCCGCGCGTCGCCGGGGGCGTCCTGCTTCAGAAAACCCTGGCGGCCGACGTGCAGCACCTCGACGCCGATGCGGAGGCAGCCGCGCAGCGCGTCGGTCCGGGCGAGCGGTTGCAGGTACTGCTCGGCGTGCTGTTTGGCGGTGACGCAATCGTCGTCGCCGGGGAAGTCGTGGCGGGCGTGTTCGGCCAGGATGGCGGCGCGGCCGAGCGGTGTCGTGTTCATGCCGAAGGGGCTGAACAGCCGCACGTGGCCGAAGCGCTGCCAGTGCTCGGCGACGCGGCCGCGCTCGTAGACGGTCACGGCCAGGTCGAGCCGGCGGGCGTACAGGGCCGCTTCCAAACCGACAGGGCCGGCGCCCAGCACGGCGACACGAGTGTCCTTGCGCGGCATGACGCCTCCTTGATCCAAAAACAATTCACCACAAAGACACAAAGAGACACAAAGAAGAAAACAGGGGAAGAAGAAGTTTGGCATTCACGGTGTTGTCTTTCCTTTGTGATTCTTTGTGTCTTTGTGGTGAGTTATTTTTCACCCTCCTTTGTAGCGCTGCCGTCCACTACGGCTCGCGGGCCGTCAACTTCAGGTCGCCGAGGTCGCCGCCGTTCTTGCTCTTCCAGACGCAGGTGATGACATCCAGTTTAGCCGAGACCGTCCCCTCGAACACGCCGTTCACGTCAGCGGCCTTGGTCGGCTCGGACAGCGTGAAGGAAATCTTGCCCGCCTTCAAATCGATGCGGCCGGTCGCCTTCTCCGTCAGGTCGTACGGCTGATACGTCTGCTTGCCGACGAAGGTGATGACGCCGTCCTTCTTGACCGCCTTCTCGATCACCAGCGTGACCTCGTAGGGGCGCCGCCACCGCGCGTCTCGTAGAAGCCCTTGAACGCGCGCGGCAGTTGCTGGTTCGCCCCCTGTTGCGCCGGGGCGGTGAGGACCGCGGCCGTCAGCACGGCGACGACGGTCAGTGCCAGACGTGGTGCGACCATTGGCGTACTCCCTGGAAAGGATTCGGGGTACCGGGACGCCTTTTACAGTAGCGTGCGCACCACGCCGCCGTCAACCGGCAGGAACCCGGCATGATGCCGTTTACGTTTCGCGCAGTCGGCGTCCGCGCGAAACGTAAACGGGTCTCGGGTGGTGCCGTTCAGCCCTTCTTGATCTCTTTCCCTTCCACCTTGTCCTTCACCTTGATCACTTTCCCTTCCACCTTGCCCTTCACCACGCAAACGACGATGTAGCCGTAATCGTTCCACCAGCACAGCACCTCAACGGTCGTTCCCTTGATGTGCGTCAGGTCGAGGTTCATCCCGTCCCTGGCATCTTGCAGGGACACCGGATGCCCCTTGCCGCCCAGGATTTTTTCCACCTCCGCCAGCGTCTGGGAACCGTTGTCCTTGATCCTGGCGAAGTTGGCCCAGGACACCTTGCCGTTCGGTTTGCCGGACAGGAACGCGAGGCGATCCGGGCTTTTGATGGTCTTGGACACCAGTTTGTCGTCCAGGAAAACGCCGATGGCGAACCGATTGCCGTCCCCCCAGCGCAGGATCTTGACCTCTTTCCCCTCTGCCTTGATCCCGATGTCCATTTTTTCGAGGTCTTCCGCGCTGAGTTCCTTCCCGCGTTTGCCCAGGAGTTTCTCCACCTCCGCTCGCGTCATGTGCTCCTTGACCCTGCTCCACTGCGCCTTGGTGGGCGCATCAGTCCCGCCGCCGCGGGCGACGGTACTCAGGCCCAGCGCAACCAGCAGGGACAACACCAGGCCATACGTGCTCGAATGCCGAACCATGAAGCGTCTCCTCATCGTTGGGAATGGATGTCGGGGCCCACGAAGCCACCGGGGAAATGGTACCGGCCCGGCCGGTCAGTCGCCAGCAAGAATCTGCCGCAAGTGGAAGTGGTGCGGCCCCAACTTGCCGCCGTAGTTGCCCGCCGTCACCTGCACGACGCCCGGCCCACACGCCCCGCGCGCGCCACGCGCATCGCCTGCGCTACCGCCGCCGCGTCCACGCCGTCGATCACGACCTCGTACACCGCGTTGACGCCCTCGGGCAGGGCGGTCTTCACCACGCCGCGCAGCGTCGGGCAGTAGGCGTCGTTGGTGCTGGCCCGCAGTTTCTGGTAGCGGCTGCCGACCTTGCTGCCGCTGCGCACCACGCCGCCGGGGAACGGCAGGATCACGCCCGGCACGGCGCGGATCGCCGTCACCGCCGCCTCCGCCGCCGCCAGGCCCACGTCCTGGCTCGTCGCCAGCAGCAGGAAGTTGCCGCCCGCCACGCCCTTGACCGTGCCGAACACGTCCTCACACAGAAACTCGCCGTCCATCACCGGCAACCGCCAGAAGCGCCGGCCCTCCAGCTTCTTGCTGAACTGGAAGCCGTCGCCGAAGAAGCGCAGGTTGCCGCCGACGCGGAGGGACTTCTCTTTGACGATGGGCAGGTCGTTGTAGCAGGCGGTGGTGGGGCAGGTCAGGATGCACTGGCCGACGCGGTTGATGACGGCCTTCTGTAGCGCAGCGAGGTTGAAGGCGAACAGCAGCAGGCTGACGCCGGGGCGGCCGTCGGGGGTTTCGCTCGGGGAAAGGGTGCGTTCGATGCCGGCTTCCGCGTCGCAGCCGATGACGGAGGCGGCGTAACCGGTGGTGACCTGGCCTGCTGTCTGCGCCCAGGCGGCGGTTGCGGCCGTGACGACCAGGCGCGTCGCGGTCATCGGAAACGCTTCCGCGAAGGTGTCGTCAATGACCGTGTCGTGCAGGGTCACCCGGCGCCTGATGAGGTTGAAACGAGGTGGTGGAAGAAGTTAGTGGAGGTGGGGGGATTCGAACCCCCGACCTTTTGAATGCCATTCAAACGCGCTCCCAGCTGCGCCACACCCCCAATATCGTCCTTCTTCCGCTGAGTCCGTCAATTTGTGTGTAGAACGGAATCAACTCACACTCTTAAAAGTATTCCTGCGGCGCGGAAATGTCAACCCTCTCGTTCCCACACTCGGCGTGGGGGGCTGCCCGCACTACGAAAGGCCGCGGGAATCGGGTTGCCGGGCAACGGCCGGGGGTGGAAAATGGAGGCGTTGCTCGCCCCGAAGTCGCCGATGGCAGCGGACCACACTTCCACGAGGCCGGCGCGACCGGCGAAGGCCGACCATGATTGAGTGTCTCACCCCAGATCTGCTCCGCGACTTCGCGGCGCAACAACTGGCACCAGATCAGAGCGCCGCGGTGCAGACCCACCTGGACCACTGCCCCGACTGCCGCCGCCACCTGGAACGGCTGACCGACCCGCCCACGTTGTTCAGCGCACCGCTGCCACCGCCCGTGCGAACGCCGGGCGTCGATGAACTGCCGCGCGTGCCCGGTTACGAGATCCTGGAAGAACTGGGACGCGGCGGCATGGGTGTCGTTTACCGGGCCCGGCAGGTGGCGCTGCGGCGCGTCGTCGCCCTGAAGGTGCTGCGCCGGGCCGTTCACCGGGCCGGAAGAACTGGCCCGCTTCCGCGCCGAGGCCGAGGCCGTCGCCCAGCTGGCGCACCCCGGCGTCGTGGCCGTGTTCGAGTTCGGCGAGCATCCCGCCTGTCCTTTCATCGTCACCGAGTTCTGTCCCGGCGGCAGCCTGCAGAAGCAACTCGGCGGTCAACCGCTGCCGCCGTGCGCCGCCGCGGAACTGGTCGAGGCCATCGCCCGCGCCGTCCACGCCGCCCACCGGGCCAACGTCCTGCACCGCGACCTCAAGCCGGCCAACATCCTCCTCGACGCCGACGGCCGGCCACGCGTCGCCGACTTCGGCCTGGCCAAGCGCCTCGACGCCGCCGGCCTCTCGGTCAGCGGCCAGATCCTCGGCACGCCCAGCTACATGGCTCCGGAACAGGCCGCCGGCCGGTCCAGGGAACACAGCCCCGCCACCGACGTGTACGGCCTGGGCGCGATCCTGTACGAGTGCCTGACCGGCCGGCCGCCGTTCCTGACGCCGAACGTGCTGGAAACGCTCGGCGCCGTCCTGCACGCCGAGCCGGCCCCGCCGCGGCAGTTGCAGCCGCAGGTGCCGCGCGACCTGGACACCGTTTGCCTGAAGTGTCTGGCGAAGGAACCGGCGCGGCGCTACCCGAGTGCCGCGGCGCTGGCGGATGAGCTGCGCCGCTACCTGGAGAGCCGGCCCGTGCAGGCGCGGCCCGCCGGCCCGGCCGCTCGGACCTGGCGCTGGTGCCGTCGCAACCCCGTGGTGGCCGCGTTGCTGGCGGCGGTGGCCGTGTCGCTGCTGACCGGCACCGCCGTGGCCTGGCTGCTGGCGCTGGCGGCGCTCGAGCAGCAGCGGGAGACGGAGCAGGCGAACCGCGACCTCGCAGCACAAACGCAGATCGCAGAGACGAACTTCCTTGACGCGAAGGCCAAGAAACAACTGGCGGATGCCAAGACCACGGAAGTTTTGGTGCAGAAGGGCAAGGCCGACCAGGAGTGGTGGCGGGCGGAGGCCCAGCTGGGATTCACCCAGGCCAACCTCATGACCGGCCAGCTGCAGCGCGTGGGCGGATTGTTCGAGGTCAATCCGGGCCGGGCCCTCGACCTGCTGTACGACGAGCGGGCCTGTCCGGTCGAGCGTCGCGATCCCGCCTGGCGCTTCTACGAGCGGGCCTGCCGGCACTGGGAACGACAGACCCTGACCGGCCACAAGGGCCGCGTCAACGCGGTGGCCTTCAGCGGCGACGGCAAGACCCTGGCCAGCGCCGGCGCCGACCAGACCGTCATCCTGTGGGACGCGGCCACGTTCGCGCCCCGGGTCACGCTCACGGATCACAAGAACGCTGTCCTCGCGCTGGCGTTCAGCGGCGACGGCAAGACCCTGGCCACCGGCAGCGCCGACCGGACGATCAAGTTGTGGGACGTGGCGTCGGCCACGCTCCGGGCCACGCTGCGGGGGCACGACGGCGCGGTCACCGCGCTGGCCTTCAGCGGCGACGGCAAGACGCTGGCCAGCGGCGGCTGGGACAAGACGGTCAAGCTCTGGGATGTCGAAAAGGCCGTGGTGAGCCGGACACTCTCGGGACATCGGCACGCGATCATGGCGGTGGTGTTCTGCACCAAGTCCACCCTGGCCAGCGCCGGCGGTTCGCTGGACGGGCCTGGCGAGGTGATCCTGTGGTTCACCGGACCCGGCGGCCCGTTTCCCGAGGTCCACGAGCAAGCGCACCCAGTCCGGGCGCTGGCCTATAACGGCGACAGTAAAACCCTGGCCGTCGCGGGCGGCGATGAGTTGGCCCCGAACCAGCCCGGCGAGGTGTCGCTCTGGGATGTGGGTCTCGGCCGGATAAGCGACCGGTTCTCGGTGAAACTGCCGCTGGTGCGTGCCCTGGCGTTCAGTGGCGACGGCAAAACCCTGGCCGTCGGCATCGGTCGCTTCGACGTTCAGGGCGTGCCGCTTCCCGGCGAGGTCCGGTTGCTGGACGCGACCACCGGCCGGGAACGCGTCGCGCTGACCCGACACAACGGCTACGTCTGGGGCGTGGCGTTCTCGCGGGACAGCAAGACCCTGGCCAGCGCCACCGGACACGAGGATGCCGGCAAACCGGGCGCGGTGAAGTTGTGGGAAACGTCGCTCCCCCGGAACGATCTGCCGCTGGAACGGCAAGGCGGGGGCACCAACGCCGTGGCCCTGAGCCCCGACGGCCTGACCCTGGCGGGCGGCGGGCCCTCGTTGAGGCTGTGGGACGCGGACACGGGCCGGCTTTGCGTGGAACGGAAGACGCACACCGGGCCGGTCTGTTGCCTGGCGTTCAGCGGCGACGGCAAGACGCTGGCCAGCGGCAGTGAGGACCGGACGGTCAAGCTCTGGGACGTGGCGGCCGGTCGGGAACTCGACACCCTGACGGGACACCAGGGCTTTGTCTGGGGCGTGGCGTTCAGCGGCGACGGCAAGACGCTGGCCAGCGGCGGCTGGGACAAAACGGTGCGGCTGTGGGACGTGGCGAATCGGCGGCTCCTGCACACGCTCAAGGGGCATGGGCATTTCGTCACGTCGGTGGCGTTCAGCGGCGACGGCCGCATCGTCGCCAGTGGCAGCTACGACCGCACGGTCAAACTCTGGGACGCGGCGACCGGCCAGGAGCTGGCGACCCTCACCGGCCATCGGGGGGCCGTGCGCGGGCTGGCGTCTCACCCGGACGGCAAAACGCTGGCGTCGGCGAGCTGGGACGGCACCGTCCGGCTGTGGGACGTGACGACGCGCCGGGAAGTGGCGATCCTGAAGGGAAGCGACGACCTGGCCTGGGCGGTGGCGTTCAGCGGCGACGGCAAGACGCTGGTCAGCGGGCACGGCGTCGCGGGCCTGCCGGGCGTGGTGCGGCTGTGGGACGTGGCCACGGGGCAGGAGCGCGCCACCCTCAAGGGCCACACCAACGCGATTTCCGCGGTGTCGTTCAGCGCGGACGGGCTGGCCCTGGCCAGTTCCAGCGGCGTGGTGGGCCATCCCGGCGAAGTCAGATTGTGGGACGTGGGCTCCGGGCCGCGGCGCCCTGGAAAGGCAACGCCGGCCCCCGGTCGGGACTGAAGCCAGCCGGTCACCGCCACGGATCAATGGCGTACTGAATGCCCTCGCTCCGCTGCAACCGCTGCATGGCCTCCGCCAGTTGCTCCAGCGGCAGGCAGTCGCTGACGAGCGGCCCCGGTGTCAGGACGCCCTCCAGCAAGAACTCCCGCGCCTTCGCCACGTCGCGCGGTGAGAAGTGGAAGCTGCCCAGCAGGCGAACCTCCTCGTAGTGCAGCCGATAACTGTCCACCGGGAACGGCGTGCCGCGCGGCAGACCGCCGAACAGCACCACCTGACCGAACGGCAGCACCGCATCAAAGGCCGCCTGCCAGCCGGCGAGATGGCCCGTACATTCCAGCACCAGATCGAAGCGCCCCGGCGGCGGCACCTGTTCCGTCAGCGGCGCCTCGGTCACGTCATGCACCGCGGCGGCGCCGAACTGTCGGGCCAGCTCCAGCCGTCCGGCCCGCCGTCCCGCGGCGACGCGCTCCGCCTGCGTGTAGTGCGGCAGCAGTTGCAGGAACAGCAGCCCCATCGCCCCGAGGCCGAGCACCAGCACCCGATCAACGCCGCGCCAATCGACCAACTCCAGGGCATGCACGACACACGCAAGCGGTTCGAGCAGTGCCGCGTGCTCGGGCCGCAGTGACTCCGGCCGCGGGAACAGGTTCTGCCGCGCCACCGGCCCCGGGATGCACAGGTACTGGCCGAAGGCGCCGAGGACTTTTTCGCGCATCACGTCCGGGCACAGGTGCCAGCGCTCCTTGCCGCAAAATGGGCAGTCGAGACAGGGGGCGCTGTGGACGCCCATGACGGGCTGGCCGATCTCGAACAGCGGCGCCTGCGGTCCGAGACCGGCGACGATGCCGGCGTAGCGGTGGCCGAACGGGCCGGGCATGGGGATCTGGGGATGGCCGCGCACGAACGCCTTGCGGTCGGTGCCGCCGACCAGCGCCCGCTCGATGCGCAGCACCACCTGACCAGCCTCGGGGCGCGGCAGCGGCACGTCGCGCAGTTCGACGTGGCCCGGCGCTACCAGGAAGGCGGCCCGCTGCGTCTGGTCGCCGTGCTGCGGCGGAAGGGACATGCGTTACCTTTCGGCACGGTCGGGGTGGTGGTTGCTCCCGGGACTACCACTGGGAACCGCAGAGAAAGCGTCATTCTAACAGCGCGGTGGACGGTTGACACGGTGGGGCAGTGGGTGGCGTTGTCTGTCAGAGCAAGGGGGCCAAGGAGGCCAAGGGGGCCAACTTTTTCACACGTCGAGATTCGGCGCCCTGGCTGACCTTTGGGCGGGACCGCCGGCTTGCTACGATGATCGGGGAAATGATGACCCCTACACTCCGCGAGCCGACCCATGCCATCCTGGACCACCCCGACGACGATGCGCCGCCGTCACTTCAGCCCCCACGGGTCCACCCAGCCGCGCGACAGATAATCCGTCATCGTGTAGCCGATCAGGATGAACAGCCACAGCAGGCTGCCCAGCGCCACCACCCACGTCAGCCGCGTGCTGTAGTAGACGTGCATGAAAATCATGACGACCAGCATGGCCTTGGCGCTGGCGATGGCCAGCCCAAGTACCAGGTGCCACGCCGGCGCCAGCGGCACCGTCGAGAGCCCTACCGTCAGCACCGTCAGCGCGATCAGCGCCGCGAAGATCAAATAATATGTCCGCACTGTTGGTTGCTGATGCTCGGCCATGATGCGTCAATGCCCCCCCCAGGTCTGCGTGCCGATCAGGTACAGCAACGGCAGCAGGAAAATCCACACCACGTCCACGAAGTGCCAGTACAACCCGCCCACCTCCACCGGCGCGTAATAGCCCTCCGTGAAGTGATCACGGTGCGCCAGTAGCGTCAGCACAGCCATGATGCCGATCCCAATAATCAGGTGGACCGCGTGCAGCCCCGTCATGATGTAGTAGAACATCAGGAACAGCTGCACCCGCTGCGGGTCCAGCGGCACCGGACGGCCGTTGTGGTCCTTGTGATCCTTCCAGTCGTTGTTGTTGAACGCCAGGTTGGGGACGAGGTTGTTCTTGTAGTCCTCGGCGTATTCGAACACCTTGATGACCAGGAACGCCGCGCCCAGCAGCGCCGTCGCCACCAACAACCACGTCAACTCCTTGCGCCGCCGCGCCGACGCCGCATGCACCGCCAGCGCCATCGTCAAGCTGCTGGTCAGCAACACCACCGTGTTGATCGCGGCGAACCGGATGTCGAGTTTCTGGCTGGCCGCCTCGAACTCATGCGGGTAAATCGTGCGGTACACCGTGTAGCCGGTGAACAGCGCCCCGAAGACCATCAACTCCGTTGCCAGGAACAACCACATGCCCAGCGTATGGGCCTCATGCTGCTGGCCCAGGTCGTGGAAGTGGTGCGCCAGCGCCGGGTGATGCGGCGCCTCCTCCTGCGCGGGAACCTGGGCGGCGGCGGCCTCGGCGAGCGCGCGGCCGCGCCGGGCAGGTTCGGGTCGGTGGCGGGGTTAGCCGACGACATGCGGCACCTCCTCGTGGTAATGGTAGGGCCCGTGCGTTACCACCGGCGTGACCGCGAAGTTGTCCGGCGGCGGCGGCGACGCCGTTTGCCACTCCAGGCCGGTGGCGCCCCAGGGGTTCGGCCCCGCCTTCTTGCCCCAGCCCAGCGACCACAACAAATACATCAGCGGCAGCACGTAGCCAGCCCCCAGGATCGACGCGCCCGCCGTGGACATGACATTCAGCACCTGATACTCCGGCGCGTAGCGCCAGTAGCGCCGCGGCATGCCCTGGTAGCCGACCACGAACTGCGGCAGAAACGTCAGGACGAAGCCAACGAAAATGATCAGCGCCCCCAGCTTGGCCGGCCCCTCCGGGTACATCCGCCCCGTCATCTTCGGCCACCAGTAATGCAGACCGGCCATGTAGGCCATCACCATGCCGCCCACCATGATGAAATGGAAGTGCGCCACCACGAAATACGTGTCATGCACATGCACGTCCGTGCCCAGGCAGGCCAGGAACAACCCCGTCAGCCCGCCGATCGTGAACAGGCCGATGAAGCCGAAGGCGTACAGCATCGGCGTCGCGAAGGAGATCGAACCGCGATACATCGTCGCCGTCCAGTTGAAGACCTTGACCGCCGACGGCACGGCCACGAAGAAGCTCAGCAGCGAGAAGATCATGGCGGCGTAGGCGGAGATGCCCGCCACGAACATGTGATGGCCCCACACCAGGAACCCCAGCACCGCAATGGCGATGCTGGCGCCGGCCACGAACTTGTAGCCGAAAACGCTCTTGCGCGAGAAGCAGGCCACGACCTCGCTCATGACGGCCATGCCCGGCAGGATCATGATGTACACCGCCGGGTGCGAGTAGAACCAGAACAAATGCTGGAACAGCAGCGGGTCGCCGCCCAGCGCCGGGTCGAAGACGCCGACGTTAAAGATCCTCTCCACCGCCACCAGCAAGATGGTCATGGCGACCACCGGCGTGCCCAGCAGGATGATGATGCTGGTGGCGTACATCGACCAGATGAACAGCGGCAGCCGGAACCACGTCAGCCCCGGGGCACGCATGCGGTGGACCGTCACGATGAAGTTCAGCCCCGTCAGGATCGACGAGAAGCCCGCGACGAACGCGCCCAGCGCCGCCGGGATGACGTGCGAGCGGGCGTACTGCGAACTGTACGGCGTGTAGAAGGTCCAGCCGGTGTCCACGCCGCCGCTCAGCGTGACCCAGAGCGTGAACACGCTGCCGATCACGTAGACGTACCAGCTGAGCAGGTTGAGCCGCGGGAAAGCCAGGTCCTTGGCCCCGACCATCATCGGCAGCACGAAATTCCCCAGCGTCGCCGGCACGCCGGGGATCAGGAAGAAGAACACCATGATGATGCCGTGCAGCGTGAAGAACTTGTTGTAGGTGTCCGGCGTCAACAGGTCGTTGCTGGGCGTGAGCAGCTGCAGGCGCACCATCGTGATGAAGGCGCCGCCGAGGAAGAACATCACTGTGATGGAGATCAAATAGAGGATGGCGATGCGCTTGTGGTCGGTGGTCAGCAGCCACGAGCGCACGCCGTAACTGACGTTGAGGTAGTCGATGCGCGTTGGCTCGGCGGCGGGCGGCGGCTGCGGCACAACGGGGGCGGGAAGGGTTTCCGTGCTCATGCTATTTGTCCTGCGCCTTCTTCTGGTTGCGGTCTACCGCGGGCGGCTCAGCGTGCTCGACGCGCCGCGGCGTCTGCCCCCGCTCCAGGGACTTGATGAACGCGATCAACTGGAGGATCTCCTCCTCGTCCACGATGCCCTCGAACGAGGGCATGATATTCTGATAACCCGCCACAATGTCCTTGCCGGGGTACAGGATCGACCGCCGTAAATAGCCCTCGTCGGCGAGGACGCGGCGGCCGCCCTGCAGGTCCACCTCCCTGCCGTACAGCTGCTCCAGCACGGGCGCCCGCGCCGGCGTCGGCGCTGTGGCAGGTGATGCACTGCAGCTTCGAGAAGAGTTTGCGGCCCTCCGTGGCGGGCGAACCGTCCACGCCGCGCGCCAGCCACGCCTGATAGGCATCCTGCTCCATGACGATGATGCGGCCGATCATCTGCGAATGATAGGTGCCACAGTACTGCGAGCAAAACAGGTGATAGGTGCCCGTCTTGTTGGCCTCGAACCAGACGGTGGTGTAGCGGCCCGGCAGCACGTCCTGGTGGACGCGGAACTCCGGCACGAAAAAGCTGTGAATCACGTCCTGCGAGATCATCGTCAGGTGGACCGGCCGGCCGACGGGGACGTGCAGGTCGTTGATCTCGCGCTGGCCGCCGGGGTGCTGGAACTTCCACATCCACTGCTTGCCGACACAGTAAATCTCCAGGCGGTCTTCCGGCGCCTTCGCCCAGCTGAAGTAGAGCCGCGCCCCCCAGACGAAGATGACCAGGCCGAGCACCAGCGGCACGGCACTCCAGAAGATTTCCAGGCGCAGCGAGCCCTCAATGCGCGGCGGTCGCTCGGCGTCGGAGCGGCGGCGGTACTTGATGGCGAACGTAAGCACCAGCACCGCGACGAGGGTGGTGAAGAACACGGTGATGCCCAGGATGAAGAAGAACAGGGCATCGACCTGCTGCGCCTGCGCCGTCGCCGCCTCCGGGAACAGGTGGATTTGCTGGACCTGTGCGAACATCGGTTGGATTACCCCTGTTACGCGAAACGATAAATCGGGTCAGAGGGCGCCCGGTCCCCCCGCCGCCTTGCGGCGCTCGCGCCGCCAGTGCCACCACAGCAGCCCCGCGATCACCACCACCGTCAGCGCCCCGGCCAGCCGTACCAGGCGCATGATTTGCAGCGTGTACTGGCCCGTCTCCGGGTCGTAGTCGAAGCACAGCAGCCGCAGCGGTTGCGTCACCGGCGAGCCAATCCGCTGCGCCGCCGCGTCCTCCAGCCCGAACTGCAGGTCGCGGGCCGGGTAGTCCAGCCCGTAAAAGTAGCGGGCCAGCTTGCCGCGCGGCGTCACCACCATGATGCCGCTGGCGTGGGCGTACTGCCCTTTTTTTTCATCCCAGAAGTAGCGAAAGCCGACCGCGTCCGCCAACCGTGTGATGGCCGGCTGCTCGCCGGTCAGGAAGTGCCAGCCCGCCTTGGCCTCGGGCCGGCCGTAGGCATCGACATAGGCCGCCTTCTTGGCGCGGGCCAGTTGCCAGCCCTCCTTGGGGTCGATGCTCACGACAACCACCGTGAACTCCTTGCCCGGCGTGAACTCCAGGCGGCGCAGGCTCTCGACCAGCTTGTTGAGCACCAGCGAACACAACCGCGGACAGCGGTAGTAGGCCAGTACCAGGATCACGGGCCTGTCCCGGAAGTAGTCGCCGAGCGTCACGGCCTGGCCCTCGTCGTCGCGGAAGGGCAGGTCGAGCGGCACCTGTTCGTTGAGCCGCTGCTCGATGGCGACCCCAGCCACCTGGGCGCGCTGGTTGTCGGCGGCAGCGCGGCCCGGCAGCGCCGTCAACACGAGCAGACCGAACAGAAGCGTTCGCCGCGTCACTTGCCACCCCCCTTGGCCGTCACCGCCGGCCGCGGCGCCTCCAGCTTCCTGAGCCGTTCCGACTCCGCCGCCGGTCGCACGCTAATGCCGTGTTTTGCCGCGAATTTCGGTTCCGCCATCTGCGCAATGGCCTCGTCAATAGGAACGTGGACCGTCCTGTCCTGGCGGTTCACCCAGCCGTATTGTTTCAACCGGGTGACCTCCTCCTTGCGCAACGCGTCCAGGTCGCGCTCCTCGGACTGCTGCAGCACCGGCCCGGGAATGCGGTTCAGGTCGCGCGGCAGAACCAGTCGCTCCTTCTTCGCCAGCGGCGGCAGCGGTTTGTCCTGCTGCTTCTGCACGTCCGCGCACCAGTCGAGCATCGCCAGCGCGAGCAGGTGGGCGACGACCCCGAACGCGATCAGGCCGACGCCGAACCAGACGATGGCGCGCACGTTCGCGTCGCTGCTTTCATGCTGCGTGTTGGGGTTGACGGCCTGCCCGTTGCGGTGGGCGAAGCCGTTGGTGTGGTCAGGCATGGCTCAGCACCTCCTCCGGTTCGGGGTTGTGGACGGGCACCAGCGGCCGCAGGCTCAGCTGCCGGAAGAACTCCGCCAGCCACAGACCGCCGACGGCCGCGAAGGCCGCCACGTCCAGCCAGTGCAGGGACATCGGCTCGTACAACCGCTCCTCGAGCCGGAACGCCGGCTTGACCAGCCAGAATTCCTGCACGACGCTCATGGCCGCGATTGCCAGCGCCACCCAGCCCAGCCGGTGCGGATAGCGTTTCACGTCGCGCGACAGCAGCAGCAGGAACGGCAGCGCGAAGTAGAACAGGCCCAGTGCCGCCGCCACGAACTGCCAGCCGCCGTCGCTGCGCGCCAGATACCAGGGAATTTCCTCGGTGATGTTGCCGCTCCAGATGAGCAGGAACTGCGAAAAGGCCATGTACGTCCACAGCATGACGAACGCCAGCAGCAGGTTGCCAAGGTCGTTCCAGATGTCCGGCTCGGCGATCTCCGCCAACCGGGGGTCGCGCGGCGCCAGCCAGCCGGCGCAGGCAATGGCCAGCGCCAGCGCCGGCAGCACCTCGCCCGTGCCGATCAGCGCCTCCGAAGATGGTCGAGTACCAGTGCGGCTCCAGTGACATGATCCAGTCAATGGCCGAGAAGCTGACCGCCAGCCCGAGCAGCACCAGCATCGGGCCGCTACACGTCAGCACGCGCCGCGCCAGCCGGCGGTCGTTCAGTCGATCCTGCAGCGCCGACCAGTAGTTGAACAGCAACGCCATGCCGATCCAGATGGCGAAGTAGATCACCGTCCGGATCAGGAAGAACGGCACGTTGAGGTAGTTCTGCACCTTGAACGTCAGATCCTGGTGGTGCTCCAGTACGTCCGGTTTCGCCCATTCGTAGACGTAAGGTAGGCCGAAGGCCAGCGGCACGAACAGCAGCGCCATTAGCGGCAGCACGCGCGTGGCCGCCTCCAGCACGCGCTGGATGACGACGCCCCAGATGCCGCCGGTCAGGTTGTGCAACAGCCAGATCGCCAGCGCCCCCAGGCTGAGACCCAGCCAGTAGTGGAACGCCGCCAGGTACGACTGGAAGAACTGCGCCGGGTTCGGAAGAAAGACGCCAATGATGCATAACAGCGCCCCGCCGAGGCCAACCGCTAACGCCCGCTGCGACAGCCAGCGGACCAGCGCTGTGTGCGTGGTTGCGGCGGTGCTCATGGCTGCCCCCCCTTGCCGGCCAGTGCCTTCTTGCCCGCCGCGCCCACGTCGGCGAGCGGCGCCGCCTGGCTGTACTGCAACACACGGATGTAGGCGACGATCTCCCAGCGGTCGTGGACGGGCACCTGGGAGGCGTAGTCCGGCATGGCCCCGTAGCCGTTGGTGATGACGTGGAAGTAATAGCCGACGGGCGCGTTGCGCAGTTTCACGCGAATGCCCTTGATGCGGTAGCCGCGTGAGTCGTCGGTGTGGAAATTCGGCGGCGGCGTGAAGCCGCGCTGGGGGATCATGCCCTTGCCGTCGCCGACACGGCTGTGGCAGACCGCGCAGAAGATGTCGAACTGCTGCCGGCCGTGCTCCAGACGTTCGCGGGTCATCGCGAAGGGGAACTCGTCCGCGAACGGGGATTCGTACCCCGTCCAGGCGATGGCCGCCAGCGGCGACCGGCCGGCCACGTCGCCGATCAGGCCCGTCAGCTGGCCCGCGTCGGGAGCGCTCGGACGCTTGCCGGTGTACAGGAGCATGTCCGCCTTGAGCTGGCCGCGCGCGACGGTGCCGTCGATCAGCGGCCGCGACGCCCGGTCGTTCGCGAAGAAACTGCTGGGCGCAACGGCCGGTAGGACGGCTGCAACGCCATCTGCTGCTGACAGCCGGCCGCCAGCAGGCAGGCCAGCAGGAGCCCGGTTGATTTTACGTTCCCCATGTCATCCCCAATTCCCCGGCGCTGAGACTTCAGTGCGGCACCTCGCTCACGTCGCGCGGCCCGAGCGTGCCGAGCAGTCGCCGCGTCTCCGCCTGGTCGAACAACGGGTCGGTCGCCTCGACGCACAGGAAGAAACGATCCCGGCTGGCCAGGGCGAAGCGCGGCACATTGAACACCGGATGGTACGGCATCGGCAGCCCGTTCAGCGCGAACAGCCCGAGCACCGCCGACAGCGCCGCGATCAGCACCGTCAGCTCGAACGTGATCGGGATGAACGCCGGCCAGCTGAAGAATGGCCGGCCGCCGATGTTGAACGGATAGTCCACCCCCGCCGAGTACGCCAGCATGAAAAAGCCGCCGACACAGCCGACAATGCCGCCGATCAGCACGACCAGCGGCAGCCGTGTGTGCCGGAAGCCAATCGCCTCCGCCAGCCCCTCGATCGGGAACGGCGAGTAGGCATCGACGTGGCGGTAACCGGCGGCATTCATGGCGCGGGCGGCGGTCACCAGGGCGTTGGTGTTGTCGAACTCCGCCAGCAGTCCGTAAATCGGCGGCCGTTTCATTTCGCCTCCTCCTTGACGTGCGCCTCCGGCAGCAGCGTCCGCATTTCAAAGATCGAGATCATCGGCAGGAAGCGCAGGAACAGGAAGATCAGACAGACGAACAGGCCGAGCGTGCCCACGAAGGTCGCCCAGTCCCAGAAGGTCGGGGTGTACATGCCCCACGACGACGGCAAAAAGTCTCGGTGCAGGCTGGTCACCACGATGATGTAGCGCTCCGCCCACATGCCGACGTTGACCAGCATGGCGATGCCCCAGACCACCTTCACGTTCGAGCGCATGGAGCGGAACCAGAGCAGCTGCGGCGCCAGGCAGTTGCAGAAGATCAGCGCCCAGAACCACGGCCCGTACGGCCCGAGGACGCGGTTGATCGCCACGTAGCGCTCGTATTCGTTGCCGCTGTACCACGCCATGAAGCCTTCCATCACGTAGCCGTAGGTGACAATCAGGCCGGTCGCCAGCATGATCTTGGCCATGTTCTTGATGTGCTTCATGGTGATGAAGTCCTGCAGGCCGTAGACCGCCCGCACCGGAATGGCCAGCGTCAGCACCATCGCGAAGCCGGCGAACAGCGCCCCCGCGACGAAGTACGGCGGGAAAATGGTCGAGTGCCAGCCCGGCACCTGCGCCACCGCGAAGTCAAAGCTCACCACCGTGTGCACCGACACGACTAGCGGCGTTGCCAGGCCGGCGAGCAGCAGGTAAGCGACCTCGTAGCGGTGCCAGTGCCGGGCGGAGCCGCGCCAGCCCATCGCGAAAAAGCCGTAGATCCAGCGGCCGGCCCGCGATTGCGAGCGGTCGCGCAGCGTGGCCATGTCGGGCACCAGGCCGGTGTACCAGAACAGGATCGACACGGTGAAGTAGGTGCCGACCGCGAACACGTCCCAGACCAGCGGGCTGCGCCACTGCGGCCACAGGTGCATCGTGTTGGGGTAGGGCAGCAGCCAGTAGAAAAACCACGGCCGGCCCATGTGGATCAGCGGGAAGATGCCGGCGCAGGCGACCGCGAACAGCGTCATGGCCTCGGCGAAACGGTTGATCGACGTGCGCCATTTCTGGTGCAGCAGCAGCAAAATGGCCGAGATCAGCGTGCCGGCGTGGCCGATGCCGATCCACCACACGAAGTTGACGATGGCCATGCCCCAGGCGACCGGGACGTTGAGGCCCCAGATGCCGACGCCGTAGGTCAGCAGCACGGCGATGGCCCAGTGCAGCACGACCACCAGCAGGAACGAGATGCCGAAGCCGAGCCACCAGCCGCGCGGCGTCTTGCGGCTCATGGTGATGGCGGCGATCTTGTCGGTGATGCCGCCGAAGGTGTACCCCGGGGCGATCACACGCGAGCCGGGCGCGTGGGCCTCGGGGTGGGCGGCCCCAACTTCCGGGTGCGGAATCGGGGGCGCGGTCTCAGGCTCGGTGCTCATCGCTGCCCCCTTTCGATGTCGGCCATGTCCGGGTTCGGGTTCTTCAGGGCCGCCAGGTAAGTGGTGCGCGGCCGCGTGTTCAGCTCGGTCAACAGGCCGTAGTTGAGTGGGTCGTCGCGGAGCTGCTTGACCTTGCTGTGCTCGTCGCGCAGGTCGCCGAAGACGATGGCCCGCGCCGGACAGACGGCCTGGCAGGCGGTGACGATTTCGCCATCGCGGATGGGGCGGCCGTGCGGCCCGTCGCGGCGGGCGATGATCTGGGCGGTGCGGATGCGCTGCACACAGTAAGTACACTTCTCCATGACGCCGCGGCTGCGCACCGTCACCTCGGGGTTGCGGCCCAGGCGCAGGCTCTCGGTCGTGTAGTCGGCGTAGTGGTAGAAGTTGAAGCGCCGCACCTTGTACGGGCAGTTGTTCGAGCAGTAGCGTGTGCCGACGCAGCGGTTGTAAACCATGTCGTTCAGGCCGTCGTCGCTGTGCATGGTCGCCTCGACGGGGCAGACCAGCTCGCACGGCGCGTTCTCGCAGTGCATGCACGGCACCGGCTGGAAAAACGTCTGCGGATTGGCGGTGTCGCCGCGGTAGTAGCTGTCGATGCGCAGCCAGTGCATTTCGCGGCCGCGCTCCACCTGGTCCTTGCCGACGACGGGAATGTTGTTCTCCGCCACACAGGCGACGACGCAGGCACCGCAGCCGGTGCAGGCGGTCAGGTCGATGACCATACCCCACTTGTTGGTTTCGGGATGGTCGTGCTCCGTCTCGTTGTACAGCGTCAGCGAACGGCGTGGGCCGTGCTCGGGCCGGGGCGGCGCCGCCACGGTGCCGGTGCGCACCGGATCGCGGTTCTCCATCAGGTGATGGTGCTGCGTCAACGCCAGCGTGTGCCGGCGGTCGGCGGAGATCAGCGTCAGGCCGCGATCAAAGTCGGGAGCGGCCCAGGTGCGCAGCGCATAAGCGTTGAAGCCGACGCCGGTGCCGACACGGCCAGCGCGGGTGCGGCCGTGGCCGAGGTGAACCGTGATGCTGTCGTCGGCGTGGCCCGGCGCCACCAGCAGCGGCGCCTGCACCGTGCGGCCGCGGTACTCCATCCGGACCACCCGGCCGTTGGCCTCCTCCTCCCGGCCCTGCGGCGCGAAGCCGAGCCGCACCGCCGTCGCCGGGCTGATCGAGCGCCGCGTTGTCCCACGTCAGGCGGGTCAGCGGCTTCGGCAATTCCTGCAGCCAGCCGTTGTTGGCGAAGCGGCCGTCGAACAGCGTCGGGTCCGGCCGGAAGACGATCTCCAGCCCCTCGCCGCCGGTGAGGTTCGCCGGCTGCCCCGGCCAGCCCTCGCGCACGCGCATCGACCGCGCTGGCAGTGCCGAGCCGGCGACGTAGCCGTCGTGCAGCGCCCGCCGCCACCACGCCTCGAAGTCGTTGCCGGCCTGCCCAGACCGCTGCCAGTAACGCCGCACGCGATGATACGGCGCCGGCTGGCTCTCGTCGTACAGGGCGCCGAGCAGTTCGGAAGCGGTGCGGCCGTTGTACAACGGCGCGATCAGCGGCTGGAGGATCGACACGGTGCCGTCCGGCCCACGCACGTCTCCCCAGGATTCGAGATAATGCGCCTCCGGTACGTGCCAATGGCAGGCCGCGGCGGTCTCATCGGCGTGGGGACTGAGGTGGATGCGCAGGGCCACGCGGTCCAGCGCTTCCAGGAAGTTCAGGTCCGCCGGCGCCGTGTACACCGGGTTGCCGCCGAGGATCAGCAGTACGTCCACCAGCCCGGAACGCATGTCGTTGACCAGGTCGCGCAGCGACGTGCCCTCGCCGAGCGGGCTGACCTCGATGGGGTCGGTGTACTCGACCGTCTCGCCGACGTTGCGCAGCGCCTCGTTGAGCGCGTGGGCAGCGGCGTGGACTTCCGGCGGCTGGGTATCGCCGGCGATCACCAGGCAGTGGCCGTGGTGGTTCCACAGGTCGCGGGCCACCGCCCGCGCCCACCGCAACTGCGACTCGTGCAGCGACCCAATACTGCCGACGTTGGCCAGCAACCGCGTCGCCTCCGGATCATTCGCCTGCTCCCGCACCGCATTCGCCAGGACGCGGACAAGGCTGCGAACCTGGCCGGAGCGCAGCGGCAGTCGATGGTCGGCCATCGCCCCGGTGCCGGATGGCGTGCTCTCGACAACGTACAGCCGATTCATGAGCGGCCGGTCGCGCTGTGCCCGGCGGCGACCGCAGAACTCACGCATGTACCGCACGTGGCCGGGGCCGCAGTTCAGGAAGTCCGCGTCCAGCGCCAGCACCACGTCGGCGCGCTCGAAGTGATAGCGCACGTCCAGCGCGATGCCAAACGCCTGAATGGCGCCGGCACGGGCGTTGCCGCGGCCGGTTGGCTCGTAGACGTGCCACTTCGCCAGCGGTTGTCGCCGCGGGCCGGTTGGCGCGGCCAGCTCGCGCAGCTGCTGGGCGAGCGTCGGCGACGTAACTGTCTCCGTGAGAACGCGGACGCGCGGCGTGCCGTTGCCGCGCTCGCGCACCGCCTGGCGCAGCGCCGCCACCAGGGCGTCCCAGGTGCTGGTGGCCCCGACCCGCGTCACCGTCTGGGCGCGGTCGGGGTCGTACAGCGACAGGATGGACGCCTGCGCGAACAGGTCCGTCGGGCCGAAGGGGCTATGTTCGGGACTGCCGGGCGGCTGGCGGTTGTCGGGGTGCTGCGGGTTACCCTCGACCTTGGTGGGCCGGCCCTCGTGACTCTCGACGAGCAGGCCCTGTCCGTAGCCGGCCAGCGGCATCGCCGTGGCGAAGTACAGCGGTCGGCCGGGCGTCAGGCCTTCCGGTTGCTCGACATAGGGGAAAATCTGCTGCCGCGGCGCCTGCGCGATGCAGCCCGTCAGCCCGGCCAGCGCCAGCGACGCGCCCATCAGCTTGAGGAACTGCCGTCGGTCCACCCCGGCCAGCCAGGCGGCGGTGCCCTGCGGGTATTCGCGCGCGAGCAGTTCCTGGAACTGCGGCGTCTGCGCCAGTTCTTCCAGGCTGCGCCAGAACTCGGGGCCGTGGGCGGCGGCGCGGTCGGGCGGTTGCTGCGGCGTGGTCATGGATGCGTTTCCTCTTTTCTGCCGCTTGCGGCTTGGCGCTGTTGTGGCCCGGTCTCCCGACCGGGCCACCGCGATGACCGAAGGTCTCCCTCAGTATCCCGGAGGAGACCAATTCCCGTGGCTTGGTCCGGAGACCAGGCCACAACGCGAGGTTCAGAGCGCCAAGCCGCAAGCGGCAAAAGCAAGCTCAGCGATGGCACGTCGAACAATCCGTCTTGCCGTGGACCTTGTACTCATCCTTCAGCTGGCGGCCCTTCACGTCCTGGTCCGGCGGCGGCTCCCAGCTCATGTTGTAAATCTCCGCGCGCGGCCGCAGAAACTTCTCCGGCTCCTTGTGGCACTCCAGGCACCACTCCATGTGCAGGCTGGCCGTCTGCCGCGTCAGGTTCATCTGATCGACGCGCCCGTGACAGGTGGAGCAGCCGACGCCCTTGTTGACGTGGATGCTGTGGTCGAAGTAGACGAACTCGGCCAGGTTGTGGACGCGGTTCCACGGGATCGACTTGCCGGTGCGGTAGCTCTCGCGCACCGGCTCCAGCATGGGGCTGTTGACCCAGATTTGCGAGTGACAGTTCATGCAGGTGCGCGTCGGCGGGATGCCGGCGAAGCCCGATTTCTCCACGGACGTATGGCAGTAGCGGCAATCGATGCCCAGGCCGGCGACGTGGTGCTGGTGGCTGAACGGCACCGGTTGCTCGACGTGCTCATTGACGCGGGTCACGTAATCGGAGCGCGTGTAGCGCGACCAGGCCCAGCCCACGAAGGCGAGAATGAACACCGCCCCGAACAGGGTCACCTTCGAGATGGTGTTGAGGCTGCGGTGGAAGACTTGCATCGTGAATCATTCCCTTGAGCGGTGCGACCGGACCAGCCCGCTTAGCCGATTTTTGGTTTATGAATTGGAGCGGTGTCCGGCTGCGCAACGGTGGTGTCCGCGGCCGCGACCGTTTCGGCGCGGGCCACGCGCACCGTCGGTGGAGCGGTGACGCCGAGGCGCACGGTGCCGCCGCGAACCGACGCCAACGTGATGTGAATGTTGTTGTTGATGACGATCGTTTCACCCACCTTGCGAGTCAGCACGAGCATGGCGAGCCCTCCCTGGTTGAGCACGGTTTGGGCACCGATTCTGTTGCAACCCCTGTGCCGAACCGGGGCGCGCGCTGTGCGGTCGCGGCGCAGCCCGGCGCCCTGGCAGACAGGAATGTCTGCCCCACGAAGCACGCGGCAGGGGATGGCCGGCAACGCCTCCCCTTCATAATCCGTGAACAGGAATCACGCGGAAGTTCTCCGTTCTGAGAATCGGCTACCCGAGGCCGGGAAAAACAAGCAGCCCCGGCCGTAATCAAAGCAACCCCGGTGCCACGAGGCATACCGTTTGCCTTCGGTATTCGCGGCCCGTGACGAGCCGAAGCGTATAATGCTGGCGCAGCCGGGGCGGCCGCCCCGGGAAGGAGTGCTGCATGACCCCCGACCACGCACGATGTTTGCACGCCCTGTTCCTGCCGGCGACGCACCACCACGGCCCGGTGTGCTGGTGCCCGGCCGCGGACGTGTACCGCACGCCCGGCGGCTGGCTGGTGAAGGTCGAGCTGGCCGGGGTGCGGCCCGAGGACGTGACCCTGACCGTCGCCGGCCACCGCCTGGTGCTGCGCGGCCGCCGTCGCGACTGGACGCTGGAGGAGGGCCACACCCATTACCGATTGGAGATCGCCTACAGTCAATTCGAGCGCAGCCTGGAGCTGCCCTGCGACCTGGACCGGGCGGAAATTGGCCTTGCCTCGCAGCACGGCCTGCTGATGATTACGATCCGGGAAAAGGAGACCGCACTGTGAGCCCCGAGAACGATAACCTGGCCAGCCTGCCGTTGCTGGCGCTGAAGAACACGGTCCTGTACCCGTACATGTTCATGCCGCTGTCGGCTGGCCGGCCCGGCTCGGTGGCGGCCGTCGAGGCGGCGCTGGCGACCGAGGAGAAGGCCCTGGCCGTCTTCGCCCAGCGCGACGCCGCCGTCGATCAGCCCGGCGGCGACGACCTGTTCCCCATCGGCACCCGCGCCGTCATCAAGAAGATGGCACGGACGCCGGAGGGGGTCGAGATGCTGGTGCAGGGGCTGGAGCGTGTAACGCTGGTGCGGCTGGAGCAGACGGAGCCGTACCTGCGGGCGCGCGTGCGACCGCTGCCGCTGCCGGAGGACCACGATCCCGAGACGGAGGGGCTGTACCGGGCCGTTCTCGATCAGGCGGTGCGCATCGTCGAGTTGACGCGGCCACAGGCGCCCATCAACATCGCCCAGCTGGCCGCCGAGGCGGAGAAGCACGAGCAGGTGGTCTACCTGCTGGCGTCGCTGCTCAGTCTTGATCTGGCCAAGGAACAGCAGCTGCTGGAGGCGCCGTCGTTGCTGGAGGCGCTGCGTGCCCTGTACGCGGCGCTGGCCCACGAACTCCAGGTGCTGGAGGTGCGGGCCAAGATTCAGAACCAGGTGGAAACGGAGGTCAACCAGCAGCAGAAGGAGTTCCTGCTGCGGCAGCAGCTGCGTGCCATTCAGGACGAGCTGGGCGAGACCAACCCGGAGAAGGCCGAGCTGGAGGAACTGCGCAAGCGGCTGGCGGAGGCCGATTTGCCCGACGAGGTGCGCAAGGAGGCCGACCACGAGTTCGGCCGTCTGGAGCGGCTGCCGGCCGCCGCGCCGGACTATCAGATCACACGCGGCTACCTTGAATTCATCCTGGAACTGCCCTGGCGCAAGGGCACCGAGGCAAGTATCGACCTGGAGCACGCCCGCCAGGTGCTGGACGAGGACCACTACGGTTTGAAGGACATTAAAGAGCGGATTCTGGAGCACCTGGCGGTGCTGAAGTTGAACCCGAAGGCACGGGCGCCGATCCTGTGCCTGGTGGGGCCGCCGGGGGTGGGCAAGACCTCCCTGGGCCAGTCGATCGCGCGGCGCTGGGGCGGAAGTTTGAGCGGCTGAGCCTGGGCGGCATGCACGACGAGGCCGAACTGCGTGGCCACCGCCGCACGTACATCGGCGCCATGCCGGGCCGGCTGTTGCAGGCGATCCGCCGGGCCGGCGTCAACAACCCCTTGATGATGCTGGACGAGGTGGACAAGGTGGGCCGCGATTTCCGCGGCGACCCCGCGGCGGCGCTGCTGGAGGTGCTGGACCCGGCGCAGAACAACAACTTCCGCGACAACTACCTGGACCTGGCGTTCGATCTGTCGCGCGTGTTCTTCATCACGACGGCGAACACGCTGGACACGATCCCGGGGCCGCTGCTGGACCGCATGGAACTGCTGCGGCTGTCGGGCTACAGCGAGGAGGAGAAGCTGGAGATCGCGCGCCGCTACCTGCTGCCGCGGCAGCTGGCCGAGGCGGGGCTGACACCAGGGGAGTTGCAGGTGTCCGACGAGGCGATCCGGCGCCTGACGGCGCGCTACACGCGCGAGGCGGGAGTGCGCGAGCTGGAGCGGGGGCTGGGCCGGCTGACGCGCAAGGTGGCGCGGCGCTTCGCGGAGGGCCACACGGAGCCGGTGGCGATCGGGCCGGAGCAGCTGGCGGAATTGCTGGGCCCGGAGCGCTTCCGGCCGGAGGCGGCACGGCGGCAGCTGGGCGCCGGCGTGGCGACGGGTTTGGCGTGGACGGAGGCTGGCGGCGAGGTGTTGTACGTGGAGGCGACGCTGCTGCCGGACGGCCACGGCGTTCGGTTGACGGGCCAACTCGGCGACGTGATGCGCGAGTCAGCGCGGGCGGCGCAGACGTATGTGTGGAGTCACGCCCGGCAGCTGGGCATCAACCCGGAGCTGTTCCGCAAGGCGGGGGTGCATATTCATGTGCCGGCGGGCGCGGTGCCGAAGGACGGCCCGAGCGCCGGCGTGGCGATGGTGACGGCGCTGGCGTCGGCGTATGCGGATGTGCCGGCGCGGCCGGATACTGCGATGACGGGCGAGATCACGCTGAGCGGTCTGGTGCTGCCCATCGGCGGCGTCAAGGAGAAGGTGCTGGCGGCGCGGCGCGTGGGCATTCACCGCGTCATCCTGCCGCGCGACAACGAGCAGGATTTGCAGGAGTTGCCGGAGCAGGTGCGGCAGGAGATGGAGTTTATTTTGGCGGAGCGCATTGAGGACGCGCTGGCGGCGGCGATACCGGACCTGGCGCAGCAGTTGCAGCCGATGGCGCAGGTGTAGGGCCAGAGTAACCCGTAGTGGATGCCGCTGTTTGCCCGGAGGATTCACCACAGAGCACGCGGAGAGCGCTCTGTGGTGAATCCTCCGGGTTAACTCGCAAGCGGTTGAACAGACGCGCACTCGATTCAATTCCCCCCCAGGCGAATCCTGATTGCCCGCTCCAGCGATTGCAGCGTGTTCGCGTCCAGCGCCCCCTCGTGCCGCCACACGCTCGTCCAGCCGTTCTCGTCGATGAGCACCAGGGTCGGCAGGACGCGGACGAAGAAATCGCGCTGTACCGGGCAGTGGCTTTGCGCCAGCAGCAACGGGTAGTTGATGCCCAGCTTCTGCGCCGTGGCTCGCACTGCCTCGGCCTGGTCGGCCATCGTGGCGCTGGCCTCGTAGGCGATGCCGATCACTTCCAGGCCCGCGGGCCCGTACTTGCTTTGCAGGGCGACCAGATCCGGGATGGCACGGCGGCACGGCGGGCAGTGCGTCGCCCAGAAGTCGAGCAGGACCAGTTTGCCGCGCTTGCGCTCGCGGTAGATCCACGGTTGACCGTTCAGGTCGAGCAGCGTGAAGTTGACCAGCTGGCGGCCGACCAGCAGGCACGACGGCACCGCAGCACTGCTGGACGGCGGCGGATTGACGGACGACTGCTGCGACGAGGGCACCCACGGTTTCGGCAGTTCCGGCGCCGTCTTCGGCACCGGGGACGGGATCACCACCGGCGGCGGCCGCCATTTCGGGACTTCCGCGCCGGCGATGCGGTTCGGGTCCACCGCGGGCGTCGGCTTGGTGGCGTAGGGGACGGTTTCCCAGCGCTGTTGTGGCGACGGTTGCACCTTGACCGTCGGCCGGGCGGAATCCGGCACCTGCACCTGGACGGTCGGCACCTCCCAGACGGGCACCTGCGCCGACGCCTGCTCGGCCCCGGTGGCGGCCGGCTTCTTGCTGTCGTCTTTCTTCTCCTTCTTCTTCGGCTGGAAGGCGGGCGGGTCTGGCAGCGGCGGCGTGTTCGGCGATACCTGGTCTTCACTCACCCGAATGATCGCACGGATGTTGGGCGTCTGGTAAAAGGCCGTACCCGCCAGCAGACGGTTGCCCTGCTTGCCGCGGGCGATCAACTTGTAGTGTCGGCCGGGCTTCAGGCCCTGGATGGTGAAATTGCCGAAGGCGTCCGTCTTCACGTCGATGCCCTTGTCGTTGCTGTCCTCCGCGCAGGAGAAGAGGACGTAGGACTCGGCGGGCGGCAGGCCGGTCTGCTTGATGATGACCTGGCCGGCGAGGAAGCCGGCGGTATCCACCGTGGGGCTGGCGTTCAACGGATCGACGGGCTCGCCCTTCTTGGGCCCGACGGCGACGTTGACGCCGACATTGCCGCCGCCGGGGGCAAAGTTGTTCCCGGCCGGGCGGCGGTTGAACAACTCGCAACCGCCCAGACCAAGGCAGACCCCAACCATCAATACAACGCAGGGCACGACGCGCACGGCTTGGCCCTCGCTTCTCGTTCGAGCATCAAAGTGGGTAAACTCAGAGTCGGTCCCGGGGTGCCGGACTTGCCGCACCCCGCTTCGCACCGGGCCGTCAAGAGACGCGGCCCGGCGAAGATGGGAAAACCTACAGCCCGCGACCCGCGACGGCCCGTCTTCTATCATCGAACCGCGCCAACCGGCAGCTTGAGCAAAATCGGCGACAACGCCGGGAGCCGCGGCCGGGGCGACGCTGAAGTGCAGGCGCCGCCGCAGGCACGCGGGTCGATCGGTTCGCCCGGCTGGCCCATCCGAGACACGGGGGCCGTCCGAGGCTACAAAATTCTTTCCCCCAATTCGCGCCGCGTCAAATGAAAGCGAGGGCCGCCAAGGTGGAATGGATCCGCGTGCGCGGAGCGCGCGAGCACAACCTGAACAATGTGGACGTGGACCTGCCGCGCGACCGGCTGACGGTGCTGACCGGCCCCAGCGGTTCGGGCAAGAGTTCGCTGGCGTTCGACACGCTGTTCGCCGAGGGGCAGCGTCGCTACCTGGAGACGCTGCGCGGCGACGCCCGGCGCGCTTCGAGCAGTTACCACGGCCGGACGCCGATGTCATCGACGGCCTGCCGCCGACGCTGAGTGTGGCCCAGCACAGCGGCAGCGTCAGCCCCCGCAGCACCCTCGCCACCCTCACCGAGATCCACGATCACCTGCGGCTGCTGTGGGCCCGCCTGGGTACGCCGCACTGCTGGCAGTGTGGGGCGCCCATCCGCCGGCACACCATCCCCGAGATCGTGCGGCAGACGCTGGCCCTGCCGGAGGGGGCGAAGATTTACCTCCTGGCCCCGGTGGTGCGCGGCGCGAAGGGCGACCACGCCGAGGTGTTTCAGCAGTTGCGGCAGGCGGGCTTCCTGCGGGCGCGCGTGGACGGTGTGCTGACGGAGGTGCGCGACAACCCGCGACTGAACCCGAAGGTGAGCCACACCATCGACTGGGTGGTGGACCGGTTGGTGGTGAGGCCGGGCATCGAGGAGCGGCTGACGGAGTCGCTACGGACGGCGGCCCGGCACGGCAACGGCAGCGTCATTGTCACGCACGCCGAGGAAGGCGACTGGACCGACCTGACGTTCAGCACGCGCTACGCCTGCCCCAACTGCCAGATCAGCTACGACGAACTGACACCACGCAGCTTCAGCTTCAACAATCCGCAGGCGGCGTGCCCGCGCTGCGACGGCCTCGGCGTGGTGCTGGAGCTGGACCCGCAGCGAGTGGTGCCGCGCCGCGATCTGCCGTTGTCGCAATTGCTGAGCCGGCTGAAGGAGCAGACCGGCGGACGCGTCAAGCTGTCGAAGGCGGAGCAGGCGACGCTGCTGGAGTTGCTGGAGACGTTCCCGACGCCGCCGGGCGTGGCGTGGGGGCCGAAGACGCCGCTGGCGCTGTGGCCGGAAGCGGTATTCGCGGTGCTGCTGCACGGCCGCGACGACACGGTGCCGCCGCTGCCGGGACTGCTGCCGCAGCTGCGCCGGCTGGGTGAAGCGGAAGACGGCGCGGACGGTGACAGCCCGTTGACACTGGACGACTTCGCGGGGCAGCTGCCGTGTCCGGAGTGCGGCGGGGCGCGGCTGCGGCCGGAGGCGCGATCGGTGCGCTTCGCCGGACGCGCGCTGCATGAGGTCACGGCGCTGACGGTGGACGCGGCGCTGGCGTGGTTCTCTTCCGCCGCTTGCGGCTTGGCGGGGAGCGCCTCGCTGGCGCTCCCCGCCAAGCCGCAAGCGGCAGACCAGACGGCGCAGAGCGCCATCAAAACCGTCCTCTTCCGCGAAATCACGCACCGGCTGCACTTCCTGCAAGAAGTCGGCCTCGGCTACCTGACGCTGGACCGGCCGGCGCCGACGCTCTCGGGCGGCGAGGCGCAGCGGGCGCGACTGGCGACATACCTGGGCGCCGGTCTGCTCGGCGTCTGTTACATCCTCGACGAGCCGACCATTGGTCTGCACCCGCGCGACACAGCCCGGCTGCTGGCGGCGCTGCGCGGCCTGCAGACCGGCGGCAACACTGTCGTGGTCGTCGAGCACGACGAGGCGGTCATGCGTGCCGCCGACTACCTCATTGACATGGGGCCGGGCGCCGGCCGCAACGGTGGCCGCGTGGTGGCGCACGGTACCGTCGCGGAGGTGCTGCGCAATCCGGAATCGCTGACGGCGGCCTATTTACGTGGCACAGGCGTCCCGCCTGTGGAGGTATCCACAGGCGGGACGCCTGTGCCACGGTCGCGGGCGTTGGTGGTGCGCGGCGGCCGGCACCACAACCTCAAGGACATCACCGTGGCGTTTCCGCTCGGCGGCCTGATCTGCGTGACGGGCGTGAGCGGTTCGGGCAAGAGTTCGCTGGTGCGCGATACGCTGTGCCCGGCGGTACGGCGGCACCTCGGCCTGAACGCGCCGCCGCCCGGCGCCCACGACGCCATCGACGGCCTGGATCACATCGACAAAATCATCGAGGTCGATCAGGCGCCGCTGGGCCGTTCAGCGCGGTCGAACCCGGCGACCTACACGGGCGTCTTCGACGAGATCCGAAAAATCTTCGCCAGCACGCGCGAGGCGAAGTTGCGTGGCTACGGCCCGAGTCGCTTCAGTTTCAACGTGCGTGGCGGCCGTTGCGAGGAGTGCCAGGGCCAGGGCGTGCGCCGCGTGGCCCTGCACCTGCTGCCGGACCTGACGGTGCCCTGCCCGGTGTGCCACGGCAAGCGCTTCACGCGGCCGACGCTGGAAATCCGCTACCGCGGCCTGTCGATCGCGGACGTGCTGGACCTGTCGGTGCAGGCGGCGCGCGCGACTTTTGAAAATATCCCCCACCTGGTGCGACCGCTGCAGGCGCTGGTGGACGTGGGCCTGGGTTACCTGAAGTTGGGGCAGGCATCGAGTGCGCTGTCGGGCGGCGAGGCGCAGCGGGTGAAGTTGGCGGCGGAACTGGCGCGGGCGGCAACGGGGCGGACACTGTTCGTGCTGGACGAGCCGACGACGGGACTGCACTTCGGCGACGTGGCGGTGCTGCTGGGCGTGCTGCGGCGGTTGACAATGCCGGGCAACACGGTGGTAGTGATCGAACACCACCTGGACGTGATCGCGGCGGCGGACTGGGTGATCGACCTGGGGCCGGAGGCGGGCGCCGCGGGTGGCCGGCTGATCGTGGCCGGCACGCCGGCAGACGTGGCGGCGTGTCTGGAGAGCATCACGGGACGTTACCTGGCGATGAGCGGGCAGGGAAACGCGAGCAACCCTTCCCGCCTTGACAGCGGAGCGCCGCTCCACTAAAAGGGAAGAAGCTGCCCCCATCGTCTAGCGGCCTAGGACATTGCCCTCTCACGGCAAAGACAGGGGTTCGAGTCCCCTTGGGGGTATTGGTGTACACTGTAGGTGATTGACCACAGTTGACAGGATTTGCACAAAGCTCCTGGTTTCAGGGGCTTTGTGCGTTTCCGGGGAATGCTGACAATTCTCGACAGCCGCTGACTGCACCGCTTTCTGCACCACTTTTTCCAGCACGCGAAGGCCACGCCGCGACGCCGGCCCGCCGGATGATGCGCAACAACTGCGTGCGGAGATTCTGGTTGGTGTCGCGGTAGCGGTTGATGAGAAAGACGGTCCCCGGTTCGGAGCGCTCGAAAGCGTCTTCCATGTAGGGCCGCAGTTCCGGAAAGATCGGCACCCAGCGCTCGCTGCCGCCTTCGTGGTGTTCCGTCTTTGGACTGCGGACCAGGAAGCGGCCGCGTTCCCAATCTACCTCTCCCCAGCGCAGCGGCAGCAACTCGGATGGCCAGCGAACCCCGCTGAAACGGCACAGCGCCACAATGAGCCGCCATTCCGCGTCCGGGCAGGCGTCCAGAATCCGCCGCGTCGTTTCCTGTGTGACAAAGCCTGGTCTCCAGACGGCTCTGGAGAGCCGTCCCACGGTCGCACAGCCTGTTCCCTGAACCTGCGCTAGTAAGGGAACGCCTCGTCCATTGTCGCCGCGGCCAACTCCACCAGGAAATTCGCCAACCGCTCCACCATCACTTCCATCAGCTGCCGTCCCTTCTCCGCGGTCGCCGCCGACGGGTCTCCCATGCCGGTGTTGGCGCTCACCAGATGCCACGGCCGCGTGATGCTCACCCAGCCGCGGTTGATCGCCTCGAAGCGCGACGGCTTCGCCGCTCCGTTGTCCGCCAGCTCCGGCCGCACCAGTTCCGGGAAGTACGCCAGCCCCAAACTCGTCTCCACCTCGTCGGCGTGCTCGCCGGGCCGCTCGAAAATCTTCGGATACACGTCGGTGGCCATGCGGAACCAGTCGCAGACGCACAGGAACACCTTGCTGGTGTGGTGCAACTGGCGTGTCAGCGGTTTCAGTTCGTTGCCGCCGTGGCCGTTGAGCAGCACCAGTTTGCGGACGCCCTGCCGCCCGAGCGAGTCGGCCAGGTCGGTCAGCAGAGCGAGCAGCGTGGTCGGCGTGACGCTGCACGCCAGGCCGCCAGGCACCTTCAGGTGGTTGGTGTTGACGCCGAAGGGGATGGTCGGCAGCAGCAGTACCCTGGCCCCCGCCTGATAGGCGCGGCCGCAGACGCGCTGGCCGATGGCCTCGACCTGGTAGTTATCAGTGCCGTAGGGCATGTGCAGGTTGTGCGGCTCGGTCGCGCCGAACGGCAGCACTGCCACCTGCCACTGTCGCTCGCGCAGGCAGGCGTGATTCTGCTCCGCCAGGATCCATTCGCGCATCGTCGTCCCCCCGGTTGCCATCCGCGTCGCTGTCGCCATACCATCCATTATGAGAGTCTTGCTCACCAATGACGACGGGATTGACGCCCCAGGCCTGCAAGCGCTGCTGGAGGCGGTGCAGCCGCTGGGCGAGCCAGTGGTGGTGGCGCCGCTGGAGCACCTGTCCGGTTGCAGCCACCGGGTCACGACGCAGGCACCCTTGCGGCTGCACGCACGCCGCGAACGGCACCTGGCCATCGACGGCACGCCGGCGGACTGTGTGCGTGTTGGCCTGCACCTGGAGTCGGGCATCGACTGGGTGCTGTCGGGCATCAACGAGGGCGGCAACCTTGGCGCGGATGTGCATATTTCCGGCACGGTGGCGGCGGTGCGCGAGGCGGTGCTGCACGGCAAACCGGGGGTGGCGTTGTCGCACTACCACCGCCGCGGCGGCCACATCGACTGGGCGACGGCGGCGGCGTGGGTGCGGTCGGTGCTGCTCGAGTTGCTGGCGCGACCGTGGACGCCGGGCACGTTCTGGAACGTGAATCTGCCGCACCTGGAAGCGGGGGCGGCGCGGCCGGAGGTGGTGTTCTGTCCGCTGGAGCCGGGGCCGCTGCCGCTGAGCTTCCGCCGCGAGGGTGACCTGCTGCACTACAACGGCGACTACCACCAGCGTGGCCGCCGCAGTGGCAGCGACGTGGACGTTTGTTTCGGAGGCAAAATCGCAGTCACGGAACTGCGACTATTCTAAAAAAAATCACCACGGAGCGCTCTCCGCGCGCTCCGTGGTGATTTTTTCCCGAGAGCCTTTCACGCCGGGGCGCCGGCCGGCTGCTCCTGTTGCTCTGGCTGCTCTTGCTGCTCCTGTTCGGCGGGCGGTTGCATACCCGGCAGCAGGATGTGTAGGATTTCCACCGCGGTGTACGGCTGGCGGTGACCGCGCAGCCGGCGGTAATTCTTGCGGCGGCGGAAGTGCTGGATGTACAACTTCGTGGACGGGTGATCGATCACCTCGGCCAGGACCCGCATTCCCTCGATCACCGGCTGACCGATGCGTGTGTCGCCCTCGTTCTGGTACAGCAGCACGCGGTTGAACTCCACCGAGTCGCCGATTTCCGCGTCGCGATAATCCAGCCGCACCACGTCGCCTTCGCTCACCATGTACTGGCGCGAACCGTCTTCAAAAATCGCATACATGTGTCCTGGATCCCCTGCGGGCACTGCGTGTTTCCTTAAACAGCCATGATAGGGATCGGCGACGGTGGCGGCTACCGCAAATCCTCACGCCGCGCCGCGCCGCGTTGCGAGCTATAGTTGACTGGCGACTCGTTGCCCGCGGTTGTTTTCCACAGGATGGACTGCATGGCCATCGCCTCCCTCGCCAACTTGATTGACCAGGTGAGCCGCAGCCAGTTGCTGCCCGAGGAGCAGCAACAGGAACTGGCCGGCCCCCTGCAGGCGCGCTTTCAGGAGCCGCGTGAACTGGCCCGTGAGCTGGTCCGCCGTAAATGGCTGACGCCGTTTCAGATCAACCAGATTGTCGCCGGCAAGGGCCGCGACCTGACGGTCGGGCCGTACATCGTCCTGGAGCGCATCGGCGAGGGCGGCATGGGCCAGGTGTACAAGGCCCGGCACCGCTCCCTCGAACGCCTGGTCGCTGTCAAGGTTGTCCGCAGAGAGTGTCTGGACAACCCAATCACCATCCGCCGCTTCCAGCGCGAAGTCCAGATGGCGGCCCAGCTGCAACACCCGAACATCGTCCGTGCCCTCGACGCCGATGAGGTTGGCGGCATGTACTACTTCGTCATGGAGTACATTGAGGGCATGGACCTGGCCCGGCTCGTGAAGGACCAGGGGCCGCTGCGGCTGCTGCAGGCATGCGACTACATCCGCCAGGCCGCCCTGGGGTTGCAGCACGCCCACGAGCATGGCATGGTCCACCGCGACATCAAGCCGGCCAACCTGCTCGTCAGCCGGCCCGGCTCGTGGGACAAGGGCCAGAGCAGCCTGATGCCCCGGCCGTACGCCGGTGCGCTGCAATGGGGCGTCGTCAAGGTTCTCGACATGGGGCTGGCCCGTTTGGAGGACCGCGACGACCGGCCCGCTGGCACGCTGTTGACGCAGGTCGGTTCGGTCATGGGCACGCCGGATTTCATCGCCCCCGAGCAGGCCCGCAGCGCTCGCTCCGCCGACATCCGCTCGGATCTGTACAGCCTGGGCTGCACCCTGTACTTCCTGCTGACCGGTCAGGTGCCGTTCCCGGAGGGGTCGCTGACGGAGAAACTGCTGTACCATCAGATGGACGAGCCGGCGCCGCTGGAGCAGGTGCGCCGCGCCTGGCGGGCGGAGCAGGCGGCGGCGGGCCACTCGGCGGCCTTGAAGGACGACCCGGCCGTGCTGGGCGCGGTGTCCGTGCTGGTGCGGCGGCTGATGGCCAAGAAGCCGGAGGACCGGCTGCAAACGCCCGCCGAGCTGGCGGACACCCTGGCCGAGTTGGCCCGGCAGGCGCTGCAACCGCCGGCGCCGCGGTCGTCCCGGGCCATGAAACGAACGCACACCCTGAAGCGTCCCACCCTGCCAGCCGCGCCCGCGGAGCCCGTCACCCCCGTGGCGATGCCCGTGACGGTGCTGGCCGAGCCCACCACCCCGCCGACAACACCGCTGCCGAAAGTCACCGCCCGGATGCCGCGACCACCGCAGCCAGCGCCCCGCCGCGCTCCCGCTGGCTGCACGGCATTACGATGATGCTGTTCCTGCTCGTGGCCGCCCTGGCCCTGGGCGTGGTGGCGGGCTGGATGCCCGGCCAGGCGCCGCGCTCCGAGGAACCGCAGCCACAGCCTCCACCCCCGCCGCCAGCCCCGCACCGGCTCACGGAGGTGGAGGCCGCCTGGCAGAAGCTGCAAGCGCGGCTCGAACGGCCCGAGGGCGACGCCGCCCTGCTGCGCCGCGACCTGGTCGCCTTCCGCGCCCGCTTCCCGCGCGCTCCGGAGAGCAAACGAGTGACCGCGGCGCTGCTGGAGCTGCCATCGCCGCTGGACCACCTGGCGGCGCCGAAGGTGTCGGCGAAAGAGCGGTTGGCCTGGCAACCGAAGGAACTGGTCGGAGTGCTGGGCGACCGCAAGGCGGGCGCGGCGGCCACGGTCCAGTGCCTGGCCTTCAGCCCGGACGGCCAGCAGGTCGCCCGTGGCACTGCGGACGGCACGGTGCGGTTGTGGGACACGGCGACGCTGAAGGCAGGACCGGTGCTGGCGGGCCATCAGGGCGCCGTCGCGGCGCTGGCGTTCGCGCCGGACGGCAAGACGCTGGCGACGGCCGGCCGAGACGGGGCGGTCCACGTCTGGGACGCGTCCACAGGCAAGCTGCTGTCCAGCCTGCGTGAGCACAAGCAAGCGGTGATCGAACTGGCGTTCCACCCCGAGGGCAAGGGCCTGGTGAGCCTGGGCAAGGACGGTGTGTTGAAACTCTGGATTACCGGAGCGGCGAAGGCGGCCGGCATGCTGGAGGGCCGCAAGGACGTTTTGCCGGTGTGCGTGGCCTTCTCGCCCGGCGGTCGCACGCTGGCGTGCGGCCAGGCGGACGGCAAGGTGCGGCTGGTGGCGCTGGAGAAAAACCAGGTGATCACCACGCACACGGTCCAGACCGGGCCGGTGCGGGTGCTGGCGTTCAGCCCGGCCGGCCGGCTGCTGCTGACCGGCGGCGCGGACGGGCGCTGAAACTGCACGACTGGGACGGCCTGCAACTCACCGAACATGCGGCGCTCAAGGGTCACAAGGGGCCGGTGCAGGCCGGCGTGTTCAGCCCGGACGGCAAGTTCCTGGTGACCGGCGGCGCCGACCGCAGCGTTCGCGTGTGGGAGGTGCCGTCCGGCAAGAAATTGTACGGTCTGGAAAGTCTGCTGACAGGGGTCGGTCACCTGGCGCTGGCGCCGGACGGCCGGCACCTGGCGGCGTCCGGCCCAGGCCCACTCGTCCACCTCGTCCGCCTGGCGGCCCCACCGCGCGACCAGATGGCGCAAGAGAAACGCTAACGCTGCTGCCGCCGTGCCACCGAGACCAGGCCGGCGCTCGACTCGAAGATGCGTCGGCGGCGCTGCTGCGCCTGCGCGGGCGGTTCTTGCTGCCGTTGAAGGTCCGCCAGGTTGGCCAGGCAGAAAGAGCAGCCGATCGTGTGCAGGTGGAAGTCGATGTAATCTTGCAGACCCGGGTCGAGCACTTGCAGCAGAAAACTGCCGACCTGCTCGCGGGTGGGGCAGGTCAGGCGTTTGCGCCGCCAGACGGCTCCGAGCGAGTGTTCGCCGCGATCCATTTCGCGCATCAGCACCCGCAGTTGCTGGCGCAGCGGTTCCGACTCGCGCAGCGCCTGCTCGATGACGGCGCTTTCGTGGTCGCTGAGGGTGTCGTCCAAATAGCCGGCCAGCTGTTCGCGCGTGATGATGCTCATACCTTCCCCCGAGACGCAGACGGGTTGCAAGTATTCAACCACCGCGGTGGGGGAAAGTCAATCGCGGGCTCCGTTCCGGGAGCCCGTGCCGCGCCTGTAATTTGTTCGGCTATTCTTCCCGTGCCTGGTGCAACTCCGGAAACACGTCAACCGGCAGCCCCAGGTCGCGCACTTGCTCGGTCAGCTTCTTGACCGCGGCGAAGCGATAGTTGGCAACCTGCTGTTCCGTGATCTTCAGCAGCGCCGCCACGTCGCGGTTGGCCATGCCCTTGACCATCAGTAGTTCCAGTACCTTGACGCGCAGGTGGTCGCCGCGTTCCTGCCACTGCCGCAGCAGCTGGCCCAGGCAGCGGGCGAGGGCCTCGCACTCCAGCTCGCGCCGCTCCTGGCTGCGTGCCAGGCTCGACGCGGCGCCGTGCAGGTCCAGCTGCTGGTGCAGCAGGTCGCCGGGGTGGTCGGAGACGTGGTGCATTGGGTGCCGGCCGGTGCGGCGCAGGTGGTCCGTCAGTTTGTACGACGCGATGGTGAAGAGATATGTCTGTAGTTCGCGGCGCTCGTCGAAGTTGGGCAGGCTGTTTAGAAAACCGATGAATGTCTCCTGCACCACGTCTTCGCTGAAGCTGCGGTCGTGCAGGCGGCGCTCGACGAACGCCTGCAGCCGGCCCTCGTAGCGGGCGATCAACTGATCCCAGGCGCCGGTGTCGCCCTGGCGGATTTGCTGGATCAGCAGGCGGTCGCTCTCGGAGGTCATGACATGCCGTGGGCTAGGGTTTGTGGGCGACGGTTTGATTATAACATCCGCCGCGGCCGCACTGCCACCACTCCCGCAGCCGCAGCAAGCCGCCGACCGCCGCCACCACCAGCACCACCAGCGGCACCCCCTGCGCCGACAGGACCAAGCGCTCGTGCGACCGCGCCTGTCGCCGCAACTCCTCCAGCTGCGCCGGCGTGATCGTGATGGTGACGGCCCAGCACTTGAGCCACTTGCCGTTCACGTCGCGCCCCGGCTGTTCCTCACGTTGCGTGACGAACTGAGCGCGGACCTCTTCCAGCGACAACCCCCACGAGTGGTCCGGTCCCGGCGGCTGCCCGTAATGGTTCAGGAACCGACGGGCGTTCTCCAGAGCCCGCTCCAGGGTCTCCTCCTCTGTCTCGCCCCAGCCGCGGAACGTGAACGTCTGCGCCCCGCTCTTCGTGGGCTTCGCGGGGGCGGAGACGGTGGACGGCTGCGGCGTCGGGTCGGCCCGGCCGAGCGCGACGCGGACCAGCGCCACCAGCAGGACCGCCAGGAGAATTTTTCGACAGCACATCAAGCGCTCCTCTCGGTCCGGGAATCAGGCGTTGGCCAGGCGCAGTTTCTTGGCTTTCGGCGCCGGCGGCGGCTCCCACGGGCTGACCAGCTGGATGACGACCGCCGCCAACACCAGCGCCACCACGCCGTAGGGTTCCTGCGGCCGCGGCCACAAAAACAGCAGCACCGTCCCCCAGAACGCCGCGCACACGACACCGAACAGGCTGAAACGCTGCGGCCGTCGGCGCTCGCCCATCTTCCACCAACGCATCACCACGAACGCCAGCGCGAAGTAGCTCAGGTAGCGCGCCGTTGTGGACATGCCCTGCTCGCCGAACAGGGCCGGCAAAGCCAGGCGCCGCGCCGGCTCCGCCCGCTCCTTCGCCCCCGGGCTCAGGCTGCTGCCAGGCGCCGGGCCAAAGACGGCCGGCAGTTCCTGGCCGTCCAGCCACAGCGTTTGCAGCCCCAGCCCCAGGCCCAGCGCTGAAAACAGCACGCGCAACTTCCACGACTCCTCGACCGGCGCCGACAGGCATTTGACCGGGATCAGTACCGCCCAGCACGCGGACACCGTCAGGAAGAAATAGCGGCCCAGTTCGTCCAGGGCCGTGCGATCCATGACGCTACCACACACCACCACCAGCAGCGCGGCCAGCACCGCGGCCAACGTCAACGAACCGCACAGTTCCGCCACCAGCCGGCGCGGGGCCGGGGGCATGCCGGGCGGGCTGGGGGTCGGGACCGGAGCGGGAGTCGGTTTGGCTTCCACCGGCGCCGGCGGCGCCTCCGCCGGGCGGCCGAGCGCCTCGATGGCCCGGGCCATCTCGCTCATGGTGCGGTAGCGCTGCAGAGGGCTCTTGGCCAGCGCCCGCGCCAGGATCGGCTGATACTCCGCTGGCACCTTGCTCAGGTCCGGCAGGTTCGTCTGGTGCTTCATCATCACTTCGACGGCCGACTCGCCGATGAATGGCGGCTCACCGGTGAGCATCTCGTAGAGGATGACGCCGCAGGCGTAAATGTCGATCTGGTTGCCGTAGTTGCCCGTGCTGATTTCCGGAGCCATGTAGTAGACGGTGCCGACGCTGCTCGTCTGGGCGAGTTGATGGCTGTCGTTGAGGCACTTGCACAGGCTGTAGTCGCCGACCTTGGCGCGGTTGTTCTCGATGAAGACGTTGGCGGGCTTCAGGTCGCGGTGGGCGGGGCCGTTGCTGTGCAGGTAGACGACGCCGGCGGCGATCTCCAGAAACCACTGCCGGGCCAGTTCCGGATCGAGGCCGCGCGGGTGCCGTTGCAGGATCGTGGCCAGCGACTCGCCGGCCACGTACTCCATGATAATCCAGTGGTTATCCTTGTCGTCGGTTTTGATGTCGTACAGCGTCACCAAATTCGGATGCTTGAAGTTCAGGCACGGCTTCATGCCGCGCAGCTCCACATCATGGTTCTTCAAAATGAGCTTGAGCGCGACCTCCTTGCCGGCGTCGCTAACGGCGTAGTAGACCTCGCCGAAACCACCGTGACCGACGCCGCGCTTGATCGTGTAGCCGGGTAGCGGCCGTTGACCGGAACTGTAGGTGAACTTCACGGAACGACCTCCTTTTTAGTCACCAGTCATTTGTCATTAGTCATTTGTTCGCAAGGATTGCGTTGTGAAAAATTCCTCTTCTTTGCCCGGACCCTGGGAACTAATGACTAATGACTAATGACTGATGACTAAAACCGTTCAAGCTGTCGGTTAACTGGCTCCAGCGACAGTGAGAAGTCGTCGCCCGCCACGGTCGCGGCGCCTTCCAGCAGGCCGCGCTCGCGGACCAACTGGCCGTTGATCGTCATGGCCCCGCCCGAGCGCACGCCGAGACCGTCCTTGTGGCGGAACAGCACCAGCGGTTGCTTCAGGTCCGGCATGCTCACGTGCGCCTGCTGCCCTGGGCCGAGCACCAGTGTCTCGGCCATCAGCAGCACGCCGTCCAGCGCCAGCCGCAGCCGATGACCGCTCACCAGGTCGATGCGAGCGCTGGCGCTGACCGGCACCGCCTGCCGGAACTGAAACTGACAGGATGTGCCCAGTGTCACGCGATCACCCGACTTCAGCAGCGCCCGGTCCACCGCCTGGCCGTTCACCTGCACCGGCCGGTGCGCCTCCAGCACATACGCTCCTTCCGCGTCGCGCAACACCGTGGCGTGCAGGCGCGATACGTCCGCCAGCAGCCCCACGTCCACCGCGTTCTCCGGTGTCGCCTGGCCGAAGGTGATGCGGTTGCCCAGGCAAATCAGGTAGCCGCCAACGCGGTCGATCCACAGCAGGTAATGCGTCACCGGCTCCAGCTTTGTTCGGTCGATGACGACCTGCGGTGGCCCTGGTGGGACGACGATGGTGGGCGGCTCGACCGCCTTCCAGGCCCGCGACCGCACCCGCCGCGCCTCGGCGTGTTGTGGGGCGATGGCCAGCACCTGTTCGGACAGCTCCAGCACCTCCGGCCAGCGCTCCTGAGCCACCGCCTCGTGCAGGTTCAGCAGCAGCCGGGCGAAGGCGTGTTTGCGTTCCTGGAGCTGATTTTGATAGCGCTCCAGTGAGCCGAGGGGCGTCGTCAATCGACGGCGGACGTGTTCCAGGGTGTCCAGCGCCTGGGCGAACTCGCCGCGCTCGGCGAATTCACGCGCCAGCGACCAGTCCTTGGCGGCCTCCTCCATCGGCTTCAACTCGGGCTGGTTGACAAGACGGTCGCGCAGCTGGGCGATGGCCTCAGCAGCGCGGCCTGGCTCGCCTGCCTCCAGCAGCGCCCGCACCTCGGCGATGCCGAGCCGCGTCAGCGCCTGCCGCAACCGCACCGCCGAACTCTCCGGCACGCCGACCTGCTCCGCCTTGAGCAGGTCATTCCAGGCGGCGATGGCGTCGTCGTGCCGCAGATGGCGTTCGCCGCGCTCCGTGAAGGCGCGGGCCAGCTGCTGGAGCAGGTCGTTGGCGCGCTTGTGGGCGCGCACCGTGGGCTGGTTCAGCAGCCCCAACGCCTCCTCCAATCGGCCGGCGCGGAGGGCCTCCTGCGCCTGGCGAACCGTGACCCATGCGAATCCAAGCATTGAATGGCACCGTCGAGTTCTTCGTGGGGTAGACACATTCCTGTCTGCCAACCTTAACGGCAGACAGGAATGTCTGCCCCACGGAAGAAGGCCCCTTACTCGTCATCCTTCTGGGCAACCTGCGGCATCGTCGGAGTCTGCCCGTCGAGGAAGCGGCGGACCTCCTGCGGCGACACGGGCGGCTCCGCGGCGGCGGCTGGCGGCGCCGGCAGTTTGCTGCGGATCTCGCGGTCCACCCTGGACTTGTTCTGTTCCACTGACTGGCTCCGCTTGATGCTGTTCAGTGTGTCGCGGATGTCGGCGATCAGCGGGTCGTTGGACTGCGCCGGCGAGCCGTCCTCCGCCAGGTTCAGATTCTGTTCCCGCAGTTCCAGTTCGGCCAGCTGCCGCTCGAACTCAACCTTCTGCGCGTACAGCCGCTCCACGCGCACCTTGGCCCTGGCGATGGTCTCCTCCAGCGCCTTCAGTTGCTTTTCGCGCTGTTCCTGGAGGTGCTTGTCGCGCTTGAAGGCGTGGAAGGATTCGGTCAGCCGCGCCCGATCGATGGCCGCCACCTCATGCTTCTCCGCCTTCTGCGTCAGCGCCTCGAGTTCCTTCGCCTGGCGTTCGAGGGCGGCGCGCCCGCTCTTGACCTTGACGCTCAGTTCGTCCGCCTCCTGCATCTTCTCGGCGATCGGGCCGAGGCTGTCCTTGATTCGGGCATCCAGTTTGCTGATCTGGTAGCGGACGCGGTCCATCTTGGATTCGCGCGACTCCCAGCTGGCGAACTGGCGGCGCCAGCCATCGAGCCAGGCGCCCACACGGCTGCTGGATTTCGCCACCGTCACTCCCGCCGTCAACAGCAGCCCCACCACGACCAATTTCTTCCACATGATCGACCCCTTTCCCTGTGATAAACCCCTTGGGTTTGGTTGTGTGCGAAACCATCGCCCGGGCCGGACGCTATCCAGCCCTTCTGTTATTCGCTCGTCAGGGTAATGGATTTTAGAAAAATGTGGGGCGGGGTTGCAAGGAGAGTAGCGGCATGGTCAGAGCCCAAGCGCCAGCGCGGGGCAGCGCTGGCGCTTGGGCTCCGACCCACCACGAAAAATCATGTGCTCACGGCGGATCCCAGCGCAACGTGCAGCGGTTTCGGCCGACGGGCAGTTTGCCCCCCTGATTGATGTTGCGGACCTCCAGCCGGTATTGACCGGTCACCCGCGGCTGGAAGACGATGTAGCAATCCTTGACATCCCGGTCGTCCCAGACGATCGGCATCGGGTTGCCGGGCTCGAAGATGAACAGATCGATGTCGGTGTTCTTCTGGGTGTTGACGCGCACCTCCGTCCGCTGGCCGGCCCGGAAGTTGGCGAAATACGTCTTCGTCTCGCCCGGTTCGATGCTGAAGGTGCGCTGGTTGGGCGGGTCGCTGTTGGCGATGATTACGATGACCACGATGACCACGATGAGCAGCAGCAGCACACCGCCGCCGACGCCCAGGCCGATGGCCACCTTGGCGCCCGTGCTCATGCCAGCCTGGCGGCGCCGGCGCCGCGGCCGGTCGTCGAACTCCTCATCGTCGCGGTAGCGACCACGGCCGCGGTCCCGGTCGAGTTCGTCGCGGTCGAACTCGTCGCGGCTGCGGCGGTCGTCGTCGTCGCGGTCGGCGTAGCGGCGCGGCGGCTCGTCCACGGGGCCGCGGCGCGGCACCGGTTCGGGCACCAGGCCCGGCACCGTGCTGGCCGGCGCCCATTGCGGCATGCCCTCGTGCCACACCATGTCGCCCGCGTTCAGATGGCCGCCGGCCGCCAGCTGCCGCAGTTGCGCCTCGGACACCGGCCCGGCCTGCTGGCCTCCCGCCGTGTAATACCACAGGTCCGCCATATCGACCCTCCCGCGTGCCGCGCCGCGTCAGTTGTGCCTCATCTCCACATCGTTGAACCGCTGCATGTCCTTGTTCCACAGCTCCACCCGATACACGCGCGTGACCGGCGGCTGCCAGATCGCCTGCCGCTGGTCCGAGAAGCCCGCGGTGCTGCTGGCGACCATCAGGTTGGTGACCGTGTCGTAGATGCGGACCTCCACGTCGGTGCCATCCCGGCCGCTGATGTTCACCTGGGCCGGGCCGCCGCTGCGAAACTTCACCAACCAGAACTTCTTCTCGCGGGGCTGAAGCAGGTGGCGGTGGGCCATCGGCCCGACCGTGGCGCCGCCAACCGGCGGCGCTGCTTTGGCACCGGCGCTGTCAGGGGTTGGTTGGTCGAGATGGCGTTCCGCGACGCCAGCACGGCAATGACCACGACGACGACGATGAACAGCAGCAGTACGCCGCCACCAATGCCCAGGCCGATGGCCACCTTGGCCCCCGTACTCAGGCCCTCGGGCTCCGCCCGGCGCCGCGGCCTGGGCCGGTCGTCGAAGTCATCGTGCCGCGGCCGTGGCCGATCCGCCGCCGTCGGGGCACGTCTGGACGGCGCCGCCGGGGCCTGCGGTTCCTCGGCGCGGAAGGCGAACTCAGGCACGGCCTCGGCCGGCACCCAGCGCGGCATGCCTTCCTTCCAAACCAGGTCGTGCGGTTGCAGCCGGCCCGCGGCCGCATAACGGCGCAGGTCCGCCTCCGAAACGGGCCCCACCTGCTGGCCCTGCTCCGTGTAGTACCATTGGTCGGCCATGGCGCCTCGCTCCTGTTTTCGTCCCGCAAACTGCCCGGCTCAGTGGACGCGCATCCTCATCACGAGCATCACCGCCGCGATCACCAGCGCCAGGCCGACAACCACCCCCAGGCGGATCGTAAGCCAGACGTTGGAGTGAGTTCCGGCGCCGTCGAGGTCCACCACGCCGTCCGCTCTGCCGCCCCGCGGCGGCCGCAGCCCGAACTCCGAGATGGTGTACGCCGGCACCCAGCGGCGCATGCCGTCTTTCCAGACCAGGTCGCGCGGCCGCAACAACCCGCTGGCCGCGTACCGCCGCAGTTGCTCGGTGGACGCCGGCCGCTGCTGCTGACCCATCCGGGTATAGTACCAGACTTCGGCCACGGGGCGTCTCCTGACGGGCGGCCCGCCCAGGCCGTGGAGGGGCGGCGGGCGGCGCTCAACTTTCCTTTATTTAACCCCGGCTCGGGACGACTGCAAGTTAAGATGGGAAAAAAACGTAGGGGATCGTGGACGCGCCTCTGCCGCTGTCAGGGGCCGCCCTGCTTGATGGTGACGCGGACCCGCTGACCGATGCGCAGCGGCCGGCCGGGCTCCACGGACACCAGACACTCCAGCGTGCGCACGTCGTTGTACTGGAACGGCTCGAAGATCATCGAACGACGATGGGCGTACCAGTCGGAGACGCGTGTTACCTTGCCCTTCCACTGATAGCCGGCTCGCGCTTCGTCCGCGACGATGGCGACCTGACCAACCTCGACCTTGGCGGCCCATTCCTGCTGTACCTCGGCGCGGATGATGCGTTCGCCGTGCGGGCAGAACTGGATGGCGGCCACCTTCGGCTGCGTGCCGAGCAGATCGCCCGTGCTGGTGAACACGCGCAGGATGGTGCCGTCCGCCGGGGCGTACAAATCGTGCCCCAGCACACCCAGCCGGGCCTGCTCGACGAGTGCCTCCCTGGCCTTCACGTCCTCCTGCGCGCGCTTGAGGTCAATGGTCGGGATCGGCACCGCCAACTCTTTCAAGAGAATCCGCTCCGCCTGCAACCTGGCCTCCGCGCCCTTGACCGCTTGCTCAGCCATCACCAGTTCTTCCTTGCTGATGAGCCGATACATCTGGCCGTTCTCGGACTTGTTATTGTAGGCCCGCTCGGCCTTCGCCAGTTTTTGCTTCGCCGCCTCCAGGCTGGCCTCGGCCCCCGCGATCGCTTGCTGCTGTGCCTCGGCCTTCAGCCGCCATACCTGGACGGCGGCCTCGGCCTTTTCGACGTTGCCCTGCGCCGCCGCCAGGCCAGCCCGCGCTTCCTTCAACTTTTCGCGTGACAGACGGTCGTCGGTGCTCAGCAGCAGGTCGCCCTCGAACACGGCGTCATTCTCGTTGACGTAGACGGCGACGACGGGGCCGGGCTGAACCGGATACAGTCCTGGCACGCCCTTCGGCATATCGACGCGGCCGTCAGCGACGATGAAGTCGGCGCCCGGCTCCTTGCCCGGGGCGGTTTCCTTGTCGCCGTGGTTGAAGAACCAGCCCGCGCCGGCGGCGGTGCCGACGAGCAGCAGCACGCCCAGCACCCAGAGGAAGCGTTGCGGACGGGAGAAAGTGGTCATCGGGGTCACTCCGTGAAAGTCCTTAGTCATTGGTCATTAGTCATCCGGGCCAACGTCGAGAACCTCAACTTTTGCCAGTAACTGGAATCCCGATAACTAATGACTAATGACCAATGACCAAGGACTAACTTATGCCTCAGGGGCCAAACTGAACGGCTGCGGGTGGGCGCCGTTCTGGTTGTGCGCGTCGCCGCCGTGGCACGTCTCCGACAGCACGCCGTCGTTCAGATGCAGCACGCGGTCGGAGTGGGCGATCAGCCGCGAATCGTGCGCCACCACCAGGATCGTTGCGCCGCGGTCGTGGGCAGCGGCCCGCAGCAACTCGACCACCTGCTCGCCGTGCTTCCAGTCCAGGGCGCTGGTCGGCTCGTCGGCGAAGACGAAGGCCGGCTCCTTGATCAGCGCCCGGCCGATGGCCACGCGCTGCTGTTCGCCGCCGGACAGCTGCGTCGGCCGCAGGTGCGCCTTCTTGCCCAGGCCGAGCAGGTCCAGCATATCCAGCGACTTGCGGCCGGCGTCGCGGCGGTTGGCGCCCGCACCCCAGCGCAGCACCATCTCCAGCTGCTGCCGGGCCGTCAGCGCCGGAAACAGATTGTAGCCCTGAAAAATGAAGCCGCAGTGCTTCAGCCGGAACTCCTCGCGTTTGCGTTCCGTCATGCGCCAGATGTCCTGACCCAGGGCGGACACGATGCCGCCGTCCGGCTTCAGCAGGCCCGAGAGCACCGCCAGCAGCGTCGATTTGCCGCTGCCGGACGGCCCCATGAGCAGGGCCATCTGGCCGGGCAGCAGTTCGAGCGAAACGTCCGCCAGGGCTGTCGTCCGCGCCTCGCCCGTGCCGAAGGAACGGGTCAGGTTGCGGCCGCTCAGCGTGGGCTCGGCGGAGTGCGGCTCTTCGTTGAACATGGAACGTTCTCGCACAGGACCTCCATCCGTCCTTCCGTGGGGCAGACATTCCTGTCTGCCGTTGAGGTTGGCAGACAGGAATGTCTGCCCCACGTTTCACTAGCGCAACAGGGCCACCGGCTCGATCAGGCGCAGCGACCGCAGCGCCAGCAGGCCCGACAGCATGGCCATCACCATCGTGATGAGCACCGCGCCGGCCAGCAGTTCCACCGGCAGCAACACGCGGGCGCCGACCTGGTTGCCCAGCTGGGCCAGGGCGAACACCGTCGGCAGCGCCAGCGCGACGCCGGCCAGGCCCACCCAGAACGACTGGGACAACACCATCATGCCCATGCGCCAGCGCGGGATCCCCATCGCCCGCAGCACCGCGTACTCGCGCAGCGACGCCGCCGTGGCCGCGTACAGCGTCTGGCTGGTTACGACAGCGCCGACCAGCAGGCCCAGCGCCGCCGCCAGACCCAGGGCAATGCCGGCCTTGGTCTTGGTCAGCCAGTGCAGGCGCGAGTGCAGCGAGAAGTCGGCGCTGGTGAAGGCGCTGAACTTGCGCGGGTACGCCTCCAACTGTCGCACCACCTTGCGGGCGTCCTCCGGCGACCGGCAACGGGCCAGCAGGAACGTTGCCTGCTCGGACGTCAGGTTCAGCCGCGGCCGGGCCGTCTCCACCGAACAGAAGATGTACGGCCCCGCCAGACTCTTCATGCCGCGCACCGTCGAGACGACGCGAACGCGCTGCCTGGAAATCTCCGCGGTGTCGCCGACTTTCTTGATGCCCAGGCGGTCGAACTCGGACTCGTCCACGATGATGGCGCCCGGCTCGGTCAGCAGCGCCCGCTGCCGCGGCGTCAGCCCCTTGACGGCGCCGAGGGCGTCTTCGTGCAGCCGGGAACCGATCAGCAGACACAGTTCGTTGCCACCCGTCGGCTTGTCCCAGTAGGCAAAGCCCTGGGTGTAGATTTCGGTGCGCTCGACCTCCGGCATGGACAGGTAGGACTCCCACGCCGCGGGAATGGGCCGGCCAAGGTCTACACTGGGCACCTCCGGATGGCCGACCCACACGTCGGCGCTGGTCTCGTCGATGGGCAGCGACGTGATCGAGAACAGGCCGAGCAGCAGGCCGCACTGCAGCGCGATCAGCAGACAGCTAAACGCCACCGCCAGCACGCCGGGCAGGAAGCGCTGGCGCTCGTACCAGAGGGTAGCCAGTGCGTAGGACATTCCACAAGAACCTCGGTTGCCTTCTTTTTTCGTTCGTAGTACCGGCTTTAGCCGGAATCCGACGGTCAGATTCCGCCTAAAGGCGGTACTACGAACCCAGCGCCGGCGCGTGAACGCCGTTCACCCCCAACGCCGCGACCGGCGGCGACCACGCCGGCAACTCACACAGGCTCGCATCGATGTAGGTGTGATGCCACAGCTGCGTCGCCACCACGCCCACCAGGCCCAGTTCGATCATGGTCCGCCGGTTCGAGCCGACCCGCAGTTGCTTGAACGCCGCGCGCCAGTGCAGCACGGCGTCCGCGTCGAAATAGCCGGTCTTCCGCAGCGACTCCGAGCTGAGCAGGTGGTCCACGAACGTCGGCTCCGGCCCGCTGGTCAAGTGGAAGCCGTCCGACGGTGCCCGGAACATGGCCTTGCGCCGCCAGGCGATCTCCTTCGGCAGCCAGCGCTGGGCGACGTGCCGCAAAATCTCCTTCTCACGCAGCCGGTGCAGCTTCCACTCCGGCGGCAGCGTCGCGCAGAAGTCGAACACGTCCTCGTCGAGGAAGGGATAGCGCGTCTCGACCGACGAGTTCATGGCCACGCGATCCCCCTTGGCGTTGAGCAGCAGTCCCGCCAACATGACCCGCGCTCCCACGTACAATGAGCGGTTGAGTGGGTCCCAGCGCCTGGCCCGGTCCAGGTTCAGCTGCAGGTCTTCATACGGATTGTGGTCGCCGAGCCGCTCCCACATCTGGGGGCTGTAGAAACGCAGCTTGGCGATGCTGTACATGCCGTAAATGTCCAGCCAGGCGTTCGGGCCGCCGACGGACTGCTCGAGCCGCTGCACCACCGACCAGGTCACCTGCGGCGCCCGCAGCCAGCGCAGGTATGCCTTCCGCGCCAGCGCACTCAGCCGCAGTCCCGGAATCGCGTCGAGCCAGTTCAGCACACGATGAACGCGATACCACGGATAGCCGGCCAGCCACTCGTCGGCGCCCTCCCCAGTTAATGCGACCTTGTAGCCCTGGCGATGTACTTCCCGCGCCAGCAGCAACAGCGCCGCACACGACGTATCAATCACCGGCCCTTCCGCCGCCCGGATCAGCTGCGGGTACGTCCGCAGCACCTCTTCGCGTCCGCAATCGATCACCACCGGCCCGGCGCCAACGTGGTCGGCCACCAGCAGCGCCTCGCGCGCCTCGTCGAACTCCGGCGACTTGACGCGGATGGTGAACGTCGGAATCGGGCTGGCCCCGTCGCGGCGGCGCTGCTGCGTCGCCATCGCCACGACGAGGCTGGAATCGACGCCCCCCGACAGGTACGACACCACTGGCACGTCCGCCCGCAGCCGCCGCTCCACCGCCCGTTGCAACCGGGCCTCGAACTCGTCCGTCAGCTGCGCCGCCGACCGGCTGCGGTCCTCATGGCCGGCGTCCGGGAAGTCAATCTGCCAGTAAATCTTCTCGCTCAGCCCCGCGGCCGGGGTGCCGTCGCGGCCGCGCTGCAGCACCACGTAGCGGCCCGGCGGCAGCAGATTCACCCCCGCGAAGCACGTCACCGGCCCCGGCAGCGCGAAGAACGTGAACGCATGGTTGATGCCGCGCACGTCCGGCTTCGCCGCCACCAGCCCCGACGCCAGCAGTGCCTTGACCTCGGACGCGAACAGCAGCCAATCGCCATCGGACCTCGTCTGCCGCGTCCAGTACAGCGGACAGATACCGAAGCGATCACGGGCCAGCACCAACTGGCGTTTGCGCTCGTCCCACAGGGCGAAGGCGAACTGGCCGCGCAACCGCTCCAACATGCCCTCGCCGTACTCCTCCCACAGGTGCGGCAACACCTCGGTGTCGCAGTGCGTCCGAAAGCGGTGGCCGCGCGCCGCCAGGTCGGCCTTGAGCGTCGGGTAGTCGAACAACTCGCCGTTATACACGACCTGGATGCTCTGGTCCTCGTTGCCGATGGGCTGCTGGCCGTCCGCCAGACCGACGATGCTCAGTCGGCGGTTGGCCAGCGCCATGCCGGGGCGATACAGAAAACCGTCCTCGTCAGGGCCGCGATGGACGATGGCCTGGGCCATGGCCTCGACCGCGCCCGCCGGCACGGCCGCCCTGCCGCTCAGGTCAATCACTCCTGCGATGCCACACATCCTTCATCCCTTCGGGATAGTGTTCAGTTTTCAGTGTTCAGTGTTCAGCAAAACGGAACTGAACACTGAAAACTGAACACTCACATTGTACTGGCCGCGTACAACTTGCGCACCTTCCGGGCGCTCATCCAGTCCACGAAGCGCGGGAAGAAGCGGTTGACCAGCAAAATCCAGCGGGCCTCACTACCGATCACCGTTTCGGTGGCGTTGCGGCGGATGGCCTTCACAATGGCCGCAGCGACTCGTTCGGGCGACATGCCCTTGCCGAAGTCGATGTTGGCCCGACCCTGGTGCATCAGGAAATTTTTGGACAGTTCGCTGTTGGTGAGGCCCGGCAGGATTAGCAGCACGTCGATGTCGAAGCGGGCCAGTTCGCCGCGCAGCGCTTCGGTCAGGCCGCACAGGGCGAACTTGCTGGCGGAATATTCGGACCAGGCCGGCATGCCCCGACGACCGCACATGCTGGCGACATTGACGACACAGGGCTGACGCCCCCAGGTCAGGTGCGGGATGGCCAGGCGGGTTAACTCGGTGGGGGCGAAAAAGTTCACTTCCATGATCTGCCGCAGGATCGCCTCCGTACAATCGGCAAAGTGAGCCCAGCTGGCGACGCCGGCGTTGTTAATCAGGCCGTCCAGGCCGCCCAGGTGGCCGACGGCTGTCTCGATCAACCGTTGCCGGTCGGCGTCACTGGTCAGGTCGGTGGGCACGGCCAGGGCGTCGGCGCCGTGGGCGCGGAGCTGCTCGGCCAGGGTGGCGAGCTGGTCCGCGGAGCGCGCCGCCAGGACGAGCCGGGCTCCCGCACTGGCGAGTTGCTCCGCCAGACAGCGGCCGATGCCCCGGGACGCGCCAGTGAGGACGAAACGGCAGCCGTGTAAATCACGCCTCATGCCCAAACTCCCGTGCGGCGTCCCGGCAGGTGGGCGGCACTGCGGTTCGCATTATCATTCTTCGCAGATTACCCATTTTTCCTCAAGTGATAACATCCTAACCGATTGCCAGGCAAACCTTGAGGGATTTCGGGAGTAAAAGCGGCGCGATCGCCGGCGCGACGACCGTCCATCACTTACAACAGTCACCTCCTCCCCTGCCGACAGGGTTTGCCCTGCCCGCAAGAATCCTGTTCCGGGCGCGCTTGCGCCAGCGTCCTGCGCCGACGCGGGTGTGCCGATTAGTAGTTTTTATGATTTTTGGGGTCGGAATCAATGGGCAGCTGCGGCCGGCGCTGCGGTGCCGGCCGGGGACGTTCGCGATGCGCTGCCTTCATCGTTCACTGCGGCTGTTCGGACGAGCCATTGGTCTTGAGTTGTCGGGTCAGCGCCTCCCGGGCTTCCGGGGGCAGCGCCTTGAGAAGTTCCTCCACGGGCACCCCCTTGAGGCGTTCCTCCACGGGCACCCCCTTGAGGCGCTCCTCCACGGGCACCACCTTGAGCACCTCTTGCGCGGACAACCCCTCAAGCCGTTCCGCGGGGGACAATTTCGCCAGCATCTTGGCAATGCTCTCGCGGTAAAATTCTTTGAGCCTGTCGGACATGGTTACCTCCTCGCTATACGCCTCGAACAATTCGTACAACAGCGTGCTCGTCTCACTGGAGTAGGGCCGGTAGTGCTCCCGGCCGTACCGCAGTGTCTCCTCGCGGATGCTGAACAGGTGGAGCATGGCGTTGTGTTCCGCCAGCGCCAGCTGGCCGGTCACAATAACGCGAATCCGCAGCCCAAAGCCCACCACGTCGTAGACGCCCTCGCGCACGGGCGTCAATGGCACCAGTTGAGCCAGCTGCTGCGGGTAGCGGGCGCACACCGCGAACAGGCGATAGTCGGCCAACGGCCGCAGGTTGTTCAGCGACGGGCTGGACTGCTTGCGGTAGTTGACGAAGTGGCCGACCAGTTCCCACAGCGCCCAGACGTCCAGCGCTTCCTGAAAGGACTTGAACGTCACCAGGTTGAAGGTGGCCAGGTCCTCGAACCCGTCCGGCAGCCGCCGCGGGATCGGCCCGGGGCCCTTATGCAGGATGAGGAGATCGACGAACTGCTGCCTGAGCGACAGATCCTTCTCGGTTTCCACGGTGACGGCGGTGCCCTCGAAGAAGTCAATCCAGGACAGGCCGAACAATCGGTGCAGCGGTCGTTGCTCACTCATCGGCACTCCGGTTGGGGTTTCGCCTGGGCGATGTCATTGTACCCAGTCGCTCAAAATCCGGCTTGCCCTGCGGCCGCCTCCCTGGGTATACCGCCGCCGGGAGGTTGCTATTCTCGGAGGCCGCGCATGCACTACCGCCGGCTGGGCAGGACGAACCTGCAAGTTTCGGTCGTCGGCTTCGGGACGTGTCAACTCCGCCTCGTCCCGGAGCGACAGGCCATCGCCACGCTGCTGCGCGGCTTCGAACTGGGCGTCAACCTCGTCCACACCGCCCCGGACTACGAGGGGGCCGACGACCTGGTGGCCCGCGCCGTCCGCGAATGGGGCCAGCCGGTCATCGTCTGCTCGCAGGGCTACGGCCCGATGAGCCATTTCGAGCGCCTCTTTGAAACCACCTGCGAAAAGTTTGGCACCGGGCGGCTGGAGTTGTTTGGCATCGCCTGCGTCGATGACCGCGAACTGGCGGGCGAGAACGTCTGGGGCGCCGGCGGTATGGTCGAGTTCCTGCGCCGCCAGCGCGAGCAGGGCCGGCTCGGTGGCATCTTCTGCACCACCCACGGCACGCCCGCGTACCTCCGCCGCCTGATCGAAGCGGATGTGTTTGACGCTTTGATGGTGGCGTACAACCCACTCGGCTTTCACCTGCTATCGTACCCACCGCCGCCGGGCCGGGAGCGCGAGAACCTGGCCGGCACCCGCGCGCAGGTCTTTCCGCTGGCCCGGGAGCGCGACATCGGCCTGATGATTATGAAACCGCTGGCCGGCGGCCTGCTCTGCACCGGCAAGGCGTTCCCGCCGCGTGCCCGCCTGGCCGACGGGGGCGGCCAGCTGACGGCGACGGAAATCCTGCGGTCGATCCTGCAACACCCGGAGGTGGCCTGTGTCGTGCCCGGCACCGCGTCGCCCGCGGAGGCGGAGGAGAACGCTCGCGCCGGTCACGCCCTGTCGCTGCCGCCGAACCACGTCGAGCAGGTGTGGGCCGGCGCCCGCGCGCTCGACACTGCGCTGTGCAGCCGCTGCGGCGGCTGTGAGACCTCGTGCAGTCGTGGGCTGCCGGTGGGTTGGCTGTTCCGTGCCGGCTACATCGCCGCGCACCCGTCCGAGACGTTCGAGACGCCGCCCGAGGCCGAGTATTTCCGACTGCACCCCGCTGCGGACGCCACCTGCGGCACCTGCACCGCGGTCACCTGCACCTGTCCGTATGGCGTCAACATCCCCGGCGGCCTGACGCAGCTGCACGGCCTCATGACGCGCTGGCAGGAACAGGGCCTGGTGCCAGCGCCGCCGCGCGCCGCGCACCGCGGCGAACACGACCGCGCCGCCCTGCTCGTCGTCCGTGACGTTCCGGCGGTGATGGACGCCGGCGCGACCGCGGTGTGCCGGCTCTACCTGGAAAACACCGGCCGGCAGCCGTGGTTCGCCCAGCCCGCCGCGGGGCGCCGGCCGACCGTGCTGGCGGTCAGCGTGGGCGGCACCGCCCTGCTGCCGGTGCGTCTGCGCCAGGACGTGAATCCCGGCGAGCGTGCCCATTTCGTCTTTGAACTGACGGCCCCCGCGACGGCCGGCCCGCACGCGCTGCGGCTCGACCTGATCGAGGACGGTGGGCCGCCCTCCGTGGTCCCAATCCCCCTGGTACTTATGACGCTGACCATCCAGGCCGTGGCCCCCGCGTACGCGGTGGCGTACCTGAGCTATCGCCAGCCGGGCAAGGTGCCGGCGCAGGCGCTGCAGTCCTTCTGGGTGACGCTGGAGAACTGCGGCACGAAAACCTGGTGCCGCCAACCGCCGGACGGCCATGCGGTGGAACTGGCGTTCTTCCTCGACGGCACACTGACCGCAGTGGTGCCGCTGCCGCGCGACGAGGTGCGGCCCGGCGAGCGTGTCACCGTTCACTGGTCGCTGCGCGCCCCCGCGACCCCGGGGCGCCATGAACTCAAACTGGACCTGGTCGAACAGAACGTCACCTTTTTCGAGCAGCAGGGCGTCGCGCCGCTGGTGCTGCCGCTGGAAACAACCGCGGCCGCACCAGGGCCGGGCGCTCGCCTCATGGATCGCGCTTTCGAGACCAACACCTGGTTCTTCCAGCCCAGCAGCGGCGTCCACCGCGACAGCGACGGCCAGCCATTCCCGCTGTTCGCGCAAGGGCCAGGGCTGCCGCATCACCGACGTGGAGGGCCGGCAGTACGTCGATTACGTCATGGGCTGGGGCTGCAATCTGCTCGGCTACGCTCACCAGCGCGTGCAGCGCGCCATCAGCAAAACGCTGGGCACCGGAGCCGTGCTGTCGCTGCCGCACGAGCTGGAGATGGCGGTCACCGAGCGGCTGTGCGCGACCATCCCGTGTGCCGAGATGGTGCTGTTCGGCAAGAACGGCTCGGATGTGTGTACCGCGGCGGTGCGGCTGGCGCGGCGCACACCGGTCGCACGAAGGTGCTCATCAGCGGCTACCACGGCTGGCAGGACTGGTACGCGGAAAAGGCGGGCTTCGCGGCCACCGGCGTGCCCGGCGGCCGCGAGCAGCTGGTGTTGCCGTTCACCTTCAACGACCTGGACGGGTTGGCGGCGCTGCTGCACGCGCACGGCGGTGAGGTGGCGGCGGTGATGCTGGAGCCGGCCGGTCCTGTCGAGGGCCTGAACGGCCCGCTGCGCGACGCCGACCCCGCCTTTCTACGGCAGGCCGCCGAGTTGACGCGCCGGGCCGGGGCGCTGCTGATCTTCGACGAGATCATCACCGGTTTCCGCTACCCCGGCGGCAGCGTGCAGCAGGCGACCGGCGTCATCCCGGACCTGGCGTGCTTCGGCAAGGCGCTGAGCAATGGGATGCCGCTGTCGGCGCTGGTGGGCCGGCGCGACGTGTTCCGCGGCGCGATGGGTCGCATCCATTACGGGCCGACATTCAAGGGAGAAGTGTACTCGTTCGCCGCCGCCCGCGCGGCGCTGGCGGTGTACCGCAAGGAGGATGTGGCCGGCCACGTCTGGCGCTACGGCAGCGGGCTGCTCGAGGGCGTCAATCAGTTGTGTCGCCGGCTGGAAGCGCCCGCCGAGCTGATCGGGCCGCCGTTCCGCATGGTGCTTGCCTTCCAGGAGGCCGACGCGGAGCGCGTCACGCTGATGCGAACGCTGGTGCTGCAGGAACTGGTCAAGAAAGGTGTACTCACCTACAAGGGCTTCATGCTGCCGAGCTACGCTCACGATGACCGGGCGCTGGCCCAGACGCTGCGAGCCTTCGAGCACCGCGCTGGGCGTGCTGGTGGCGGCGGTGCGACAGGACGCCTTCGCCCGCTACCTGGAAATCCCCGCGGTGGCGTGAACTCAGCTTTTCCGCCGCCGCCGAGTGGCCTCCCGTTACTTCTTGCGCCGCGGCTTGCGCGGGGCGGCGGGATGCTCGGGTGACAATTGTTCCAGGTATTTCCGAATCTGGTCTTTGGACAGGCCCGCCAGGCGCTGCTCCGGCGGCAGGCCCGCCAGGCGCTGTTCCGGCGGCAGGCCCGCCAGGCGCTGCTCCGGCGGCAGCGTCTGGAGCACTTCCGGCGGCAGCGTCTGGAGCACTTCGGCTTGCTCCTGCGGAGTCAACTTCTGGAAGTGCTCCTTGACGTACTGCCGGTTGAAGTCTTCCATCGTGTACGACACGGCAACGCCCTCCCCTTGAAACCTCTCGAAAAGCTGATTGAGTAACCGACTCGTCTGCATCGAGCGCCGCCGGTAGGCGCCGGCGGCGAAGCCCACCAGTTCCGGCGCGGCGCTGAACAGGTGCAACGGGGCATTGTGTGTCTCGCGCGGCAACTCGCCCGCCACCAGCACGCGGATCGTGTCCGTGCCCCAGCGGCAATCATACCCCCCGCCTGGACCCGCTGCCAGGGTACTTGTTGCGCCAGGTTGTGGGGGAAGCGGGCGACCACCGCGTACAAACCGAACTGATCCTCGGGCAGCAGGTCCGACGGTGAGGGGCTGACGAACTTGCGGTAGGCCACGTGGGCGCCGACCAGTTCCTTGATGGCCCAGGCGGTCAGCGTCTCGTGGTGCGACTTGAAGGTCAGCAGGTTGTGCGGCCGCAGCCCGTCCAGGCCGTCAGGCAGGCGGCCGGCGAAGCGCCCCCGGCCCCGACGCATGATCAGCACGTCGAGCAACTGCTGCTGCACCGACAGGTCGCGCTCGACCTCGACCACGAAGGGCGAGCCCGTGAAGAAGTCGGTCAGCAACAACCCGAACAACCGGTGCCAGTCGCGCAGCGCCTCCCTCGCAACGGTCATCCGGCGCCCTCCTGGCGCAGTAGCCCTTCGGGCTCGATCCGCGAGTCGTCTCCGCTCGCCGGTTGCGGAAGCATCAGCCCTGCTTCTTGGCGTACGCCTGGCGCGGCGGCGAAATGCGGCCAAGCGAAGCGCCGCTCTTCTTGGCGTAGCGCTCCTTGCTGCCGTCGTCGAGGTAGCGGACGCCGACGCGCGTCGGCGCGTTGGTCTGCGGGTCGATGAGCATGACGTTAGCCACATCGACCGGCATTTCCTTCGACAGCCGGCCACCCTGCTGATTGCGGCGATTCGGCTTCATGTGCTTGTAGACACGGTTGATGCCCTCGACGGTCACCTTGCCCGTCTTGGGGTCGGCCTTGAGCACGCGGCCGCGCTTGCCCTTGTCGTCGCCGGTCATCACCTGCACGATGTCGCCTTTATGGATGTGCATGGCACCGTTCTCCTGCGCTCTGCCAAAAGCGTTTATCATAGCGACCGCCCGCCGCCCGGCAAGGGCGCTTCGTGTGACGCAGGTCCATTCCCTGGGCGCGCCAACTGGTATAATGAAGATGGTGCCAGGGAGGGCTTGGCTCTCATATCATCTCACAGACACCCCTGTCAGCCCCAGGGGTCGCGCAGACTCCCCACTCAAAACAAGCAGCGAACAGCCCCGGTGGAATACTCACGCCAGGATCGGCCGCAGCACGTTGCCGGCCACGTCCGTCAGCCGGAACTGCCGCCCGTTGTACCGATACGTCAGCCGCCGGTGGTCGATGCCGAGCAGGTGCAGGACGGTCGCGTGCAGGTCATGCACCGTCACGCGGTCCACCGCTGCCCGGTGGCCGACCGCATCGGTTTCGCCGTAATGCACGCCGCCGCGCACGCCGCCACCAGCGAACCAGGTCGTGAAGGCGTGCGGGTTGTGGTCGCGGCCGGTCTGGTTGCCGTTGCGCGACCGCTGTACCACCGGCAGCCGGCCGAACTCGCCGCCCCAGATCACCAGCGTCGATTCCAGCAGGCCGCGCTGTTTCAGGTCCGTCAGCAGTGCCGCGATGGGCTGATCGGTCTCGCCGGCGAACTGACGGTGGTTGGCGGCGATGTTGGTGTGGCCGTCCCAGCTGCGTTCGTTCTCCTCGCCACCGCTGTAAATCTGCACGAAGCGGACGCCGCGCTCCACCAACCGCCGCGCTAACAGGCACTGCCGCGCGAAGTGGCGCAGCGCGGGTTGTCCAGGCCGTACAGGCGGTGCAGCGTCGCCGGCTCGCGCGTCACGTCGAGCGCCTCCGGGGCGGCGATCTGCATACGATAAGCCAGTTCAAAGCTCTCGATGCGCGCGGCCAATTCGGCGTCACCGGGCCGCTCCTGTTGGTGCCCACGGTTGAGGCGCTGCATCAGGTCGATCTGCCGCCGCTGCTGGGCGTCGGTCATGTGGCCGGCGCGGTTCAGGTTGTTGATCGGCGCCCGCGCGGGTTCAGGGCCGTGCCCTGGTAGATGCCCGGCAGGAAGCCCGCCCCCCAGTTCTGGGCGTAGTTCTTGGGCAGGCCGCGGCCGAGCGTGTCGTACATCACGACGAAGCCGGGCAGGTTCTGGTTCTCGCTGCCCAGGCCGTAGGTCACCCAGCTGCCGACCGACGGAAAGCCCATGCGCGGCAGACCGGAGTTGATCTGGAACAGCGCCGGCGCGTGGTTGTTCGTTTCGGTGTGGCAGGAATGCACAAACGCGAGGTCATCGACGTGCCGGGCCAGATTTGGGAAGATTTCGGAGACCCAGGTGCCGGACTGGCCGTGCCGGGTGAAGCGAAAGGGCGACTTCATGAGCGGCCCCACCTGATCGGTGAAGAAGCCGGTGTTGCGGTCGAAACCGGGCAGTTCCTGGCCATCGCGGCGGACCAGTTCAGCTTTGTAATCCCAGGTATCGACGTGACTGGGGCCGCCGTTGATGAACAGCCAGATGACGCTTTTGGCGCGGGCGGCGTGGTGGCCGGCGCGCGGTGCCAGCGGGTGCAGGGCGCGGTCGTCGGTGTCCTGGGCCAGCAAACCTTGCTGGTCGAGCAGCCCCGCCAGCGCCAGCGTGCCGAAGCCGGCGCCGGTGCGCTGCAGAAAATCGCGCCGCGACGGATAGAGCGGACTGGGTGACACCAGAGCGGACGGTCGTTCGTGCATGGCGGTCACTCGGGAAAGAGGTCGGGACAGAGTTTATTCTACTCCGACCCCTGGCGGACGCCAGCGCGGGGCCTTTGGTCGGCGCCCGACGCCAGCGCGGGACAGCGCGGGCCCCGCGCTGGCGCTCGGGCTCGGACCAACCACGAAAATGCTACCGGCCCACCCGCGCCGAAGCACGGATGAGCCGGTAGGTCTCGGGAGTTTGGGGATCATCGTCAGGCGTCTTTTTTGTCGCCCTTGTCGGCGCCGCCCTTGTCAGCGCCACCTTTGTCGGCGCCGCCCTTGTCGTTACCGTCCTTTTTCTCCTCGGGCGGCGCGCCGCCGCCGTCGCTTTTGGGGATCGGCTTCGACGCTTCGCGGCTGACCGGGGGCGGCGGCGGCCCCTCGTATTCCCGGTAGTCCAGGAACAACAGCACGCAGCCGCCAATCAGCGCCAGCAGTGAGATGGCCAGCATGCCCGTGTAGGCGTCGTTGAGCGGTTTGGAAACGTGACTCGTCTTGTCCGCGTCGGCCATGGCTCTCTTCCCTTTCCTGATTTGGGCGGCCGCGGTCACGGCAGAATCTTGGTGGCGACATGATCGCCCGGCCGCGGCGCGTCGGCGTTCATCAGGCCGACGGGCCGTATGATCCGGCCGACCGCCGCGTGCGCATACACCGCCGTCAGGCGCAGCCGGCCCAGGTACTCCGGTTGCGGCGACAACCGATACACCTCCAGTGTGTTGTTCTGCTCCAGACCGGCGTCGCTGCCCAGCGTGATCTGCACCAGGGTGGGATCCTGCTTGTCCACGCGGTCAATCAGCCCCTTGACGTTCACTCGCGGCGGGTTCTCGTAGTTGCGGTCGCGCACCGGCGTCGCGAGCCTGGCCACGTTGTCGCCGCCCGCGAGCTTGATCTCCAGTTCGTAAACCTTCTTGGTCAACTGCGTGACCTGCGACAGCAGGGTCAGGGCGCGTTCGGTGGCCTTCTTGGCGTTGCTGTCGCTCTCGATGGCCCGGTTCGCCGACTGTGCAGCCGTCTTCTGCAACTCGGCGATCTCGTCCTGCCGCTTCTTGAGGTTGTCGTTCAGCACCCGGATTTCCATGCCGAGCCGCTCGGCCTCCTTGGTGGACATTTCGGAGTTGACGACAGCCTTCTCGGCGACTTCCTTTTGCTGCTTGTAAGCATCTTCCTTTTTCTGCAGCACCAGGTGCAGCTTGCTTTGTTCGAGCCGGTTCTGGATGACAAATGCGTCCAGTTCCTCCTTGTAGCGCTTCATCTGCGCGACCAGATCCTGCTTGGTCTTGGCGTCAGCTTCGGTATTGTAGCGCATGACCTTCAATTCTTCATCTCGATCTTCATACGCCTTGTGCCATTGTTCGCGCTTCGCGAAGTCCACGACCAGGAAGGCCCCGGTCGCGACCGCGAACAGCAGGTTCACAATGACCAACAACTTGCCCAACGTGTTCATGATCGCCCCCTCGTCCAGGTCCCCCACCAGCCATTCACATGCGTGGGCGGCATGCGCTCCCCGGCTGGCGCTCCCCGGAACGTGCGAACTGCTCGATCTCTCCCGAGACATTGAGGGTCGGGAGTATGCCAACCACCCCACGCCCTGTCAACCGCAATTCCTCGCCACGCACAATCTGCTCTTCTGCCGATCAGGGCGCCGCGGCGAGGTTCTTCACGCCCAGTTCCTGTAACCGCTTGATCAGCCCGCGCCGCCGCTCCAGCAACAGCTGGGCGTTCACCAGCTCGCGCACCCACAACGGCTGCACGTAATCGATCTCGCTCTTGAGCCGCTTCTGGGCGACCAACTCCATCTCCAGCAGATCATAATAGCCCGGCGTCTCAAGTTTGCCCATCTCGTCGCGCTTGCCGGTCACGCGCACCGTCAACTTCTTTTCCTTCTTGATCCAGTCATCGATCTCCTTGGACTTGGCCAGAATTTTCTCCATGACCTTCGCCAGATCCTCGTTGTAGACGGCGAAGGACTTGTTCACGTCCGGCAGCGGCTCCTGGAACATCGGTTTACCGATGCGCCTGCTCGTGTCGATCACGTCCTTGCCGTCCTTGTCCTTCTCCGGCTGGCCGTTCGTCTTGAGCACCGTCATGCCCGCCGGGCTCAGCGCGGGCCTGCCCGTGGCGTCGTCCAGCTTCAGGTCCTGCACGGCCACCGGATCCTTCGCGTTCTCCAGTTCTTCCATCTTGCGGACGTACTCCAGGTGGTTCCTGGCGAAGACCAGCTGAATGCTATCGCGGTTGCGCTGGGCACGCTCCAGGTGGTACTCGGCGCGCGGCTGCGCGTCGATGGCCTGCTGCAGCGCCAGTATGCGCTTCTGCAACTCCGAGGGGATGGCCTCATTGGGCAGGCCCTTGTCGTCCTTCTTGTCCTTGGACGGCTCAACATACGCCTTGGTGGGCGTCTTCTTGCCCCAGTCCACGGGGTCGAGGTAGAGCGCCAGCGCCCAGGTCAGCATCACCACGCTGAGCATCAGGTTGACCAGCACCAGAAATTTGCCGATGAGGTTCATGGCTGCCTGGCCCCCTTCGCCTTGAGGTAGTTCCGCTCCAGCACGCGAATGCGCCGCTCCATTGCCTGGTTCTGTTGATCGACGAACGCCAGCTCCAGCTGCGCCCGGAACAGCTGCTCCTGCAATCGTTGCAAATCCTCCGTCAACCGCCGCGTCTCGGCGCGGGCGGCGACCACCTTGGCGAACAGCGCCGCGGAGTAAACGACGCGCTCGCCGTAGTGTTTGGCTCGCAGCTTCTCCTGGGCGACGATCTCCTGCAACCGCAGGTTGCGATCCTTGATGATCTCGTTGATGTCGCGGATGTTCCGCACCGCGTCCAGGTAGCGGCCCACGAAGCCGTGCGCGCGGATCGACCAGCCGGGCCAGTTCACGGTCGAACAGCGCCTGCCGCGGCCCGGGGTTGACGCCAACATCGCCCAGCGCGGCGTTGAAGTCCTTCAAAAACTCCTCGATGTCCTGCGGTGTGCGGCACTTGTCGCTGACATATTTCTTGACGCGCTTGACCAGGGCGTCCCTGTCCGCCGGCATCAGTTTCATCTCTTCCAGCAGCCCAATCAGGCTCTTGACGAACGGCTCGTAGGCCGGGTACATGAGCCGATACACTTCGCCCTCAAGCTTGTCCGCCGGGCCGATGTCCACGTTCGCATCAACCAGCACCTTCTTGAGTTCCTGCAGGAAGGCCACGTCGTCGGCCGCCGGCTTGTCCTCCTGGTCGAAGAAGAATTTGCGCACCGCCTTTTCCACGTCCTTGCTCGGCTCCTCGCCCTTCTGGCGGCGCAGCAGCGACAGCACGTCGCCACTATGGACCTCGTAGCGCTGCAGTCGCACCGGGTAGACGTACAGACCGCGGTCGCGCTCGATGGTGCGGACGATGCGCATCTGGACGCGCTCCACAAACGTGGCCAGGGTGTCGCACGCCTGGGCGAGCGCCCGCGGCCCGACCAGCACCTGCAACCGTTTCAGGCCGTTCTCATAGAGATAGTTCGGCGTCGGGCCGCGCGGGCTCTCTTCCTCGCCTTCGACCTTGGCCTTGTCCTTCGGCGCCGGCGGCGGTTCGGCCTCCTCGGGGGGCTTCACCACCTGGTCGATGACCAGCAGCAGGAACGCAATGTGCTCGCGCTTCTCGACCGAATGCCGTTTCAGGCCGGACCAGATCGGCTGCGTGGAAATGGCCTCGTCCATGCGCGTCTGGAGCAGTTCCTCCATCTTCTCGATGCTGACAACGAACTTGCCCTTCTCGTCCAGGTCGGCGAAGCGCTCGACCCATTTGAACTGCTTCGGCGCCGCGGGCGCCTTCGCATCCGCGTCCTTCTTGTCCTTGTCGGCCCCGGAGGACGTGTCCGTAACCCAGTCGCTGTAGCGGAACTGCTCCAGGGGGTTGAGAATGTCCGCCAACATGCGCCGCTGGGCGGCTTCGACCAGGAACTTGTTCAACTCCTCGCCCCTGGTGTCGTTGATCTTCTTATCGAGGGCCTCGACCTGCTCGGCGGTCTGGGCCAGCGGCATGAGCAGGCGGAACAGCAGTTTGCGCTTGCCGGCGTCCGTGGTTTCCTTCTTGCCTGCTTCCTTGGCGGCCTCGCTGATGTCGTTCGGCAACTTCGACTTGAGGTTTTCAACTTCCTTATCCAGCGTGCTGACCGGCTCGCCCGCCCCCGCGAATAACTCCTTGAGGAAGTCCGGCCCCAGGTCGGACGGCTTGAGTTTCACAATCGGCAGCTGACCGAAGAACGGCCGATACGGCACCTTGGGATCCGGAATCTTCATCTTGTTGCTGGCTTGCTTGAGCGCTTCCGGGCCGATGGCGATCCTTGGCTGGGTGCTCTGCGAGATGTCGCCGGGGCGCTGCTCGTTTTCCTTGATCAGCCCGCCTTCCCGGGCGGCGTCGTACAGGGCGACCGCGCTGAATCCTGTAGCGAGCGGTGAAGTCCATCACGAGCAGGTACACGAAGCCCACGGCGGCCAGGACGTTGAGCAGGATCAGGGCCAGGTTGAGCTTGGTCAGGCCGGGCTCGGGTTCTGCGTCAAACTCGCTGGCCGTTTCGCTGTGACCGGCGTCGCCGTCATCGGTGGCCGCGGCGGCGTGGGCTCCCTTGGCGGCGGGAGTGTCGGCGTCGTCATCGGCAGCGACGGCAGGGGCGTCGTCATCGGCAACAACGGCGTCATCATCGGCGACAATTTCGTCATCATCGGCAACAACAGCAGCGTCATCATCATTATCAGCGACAATTTCGTCGTCATCGGCGACAACGGCGTCTTCTTCCAGATCCAGATCGCTGTCGGGTTTGGGTTTTTTGTTTTTGGCCATGTGTGCGCTTTCAATGCGGCAGAGTCCGCGGTGCAGGGGTGGCGACGCAACAGAGTTGATCGGGCGCTTCCGTCCTCACCTTTTCCCCATTGTGACGGCCGGCGCGACCGTTGCCAAGGGGATTTGGGCGGGAAAAATGACACGTTCGGCGATCTGGGAGGGCGGCGCCTGATTTAGCCATTCTGCCACCGCGGCTGGCTTCGACAAATTTTGACAGACATGGCATTCGATTCCAAGATACAATTGGTGAGAATGAGGTGACAGCGCACCGCTCCCGAGCGCCGCGGGAGTGGGACCGTGGGCCCCACAACGGGGTGGTGGAGTTCTTCTTGGCGGGGAGATCGGCATGGGGCCCGAGACCAGCAGGCCCGTGATGCAGACCGTCGGCAATTACGACTTGCTCGAAAAAATTGCTGAGGGAGGCATGGGCACCGTCTTCAAGGCGCACGACCGTAGCAGTGGTGGCATTGTCGCCATGAAGCTGGTGGCGCCCCATGTGACCCGCAATGCCGTGATGATGAAGCGTTTCGAGCAGGAGTACAACGTCGCCCGGGCACTCAACCACCCCAACATCGTGCGCGCCCTGGACTTCGGCAGCGCGGGCGGTTCGCCTTACCTGGTGATGGAATTCGTGGACGGCGAATCGCTTGGCAACCGGCTGGAGCGCGAGGGCAAGGTTCCCGAGGCGGAGGCCATCCGCCTGATCGCCCAGGTGGCGCAGGGGCTGCACAAGGCGCACAAGCACGGCCTGGTGCATCGCGACGTCAAGCCGGACAACATCCTGGTCACGCGCGACGGCCAGGCCAAGCTGGCGGACCTGGGGCTGGTCAAGGAACTGGAAACGGACCTCAACCTGACCCGCACCGGTCGCGGACTGGGGACGCCGCACTTCATGGCTCCCGAGCAGTTCCGCAACGCCAAGAACGCGGACGTCCGCTGCGACATCTACTCGCTGGCGGCCACCCTGTACATGACGGTGACCGGTGAACTGCCGTTCAAATCCCTGGGGCCGCTCGACGCCTGGATGAAGAAGATCAACAACGAAATCCAGCTGCCGCGTGAGCTGGAGCCGGGCCTGAGCGAGCGCCTCGACTGGGCCATCCGCCGGGCCATGAGCGCCGACCCGACCCTGCGGCCGGCGTCGTGCCGGGAGTTCGTCGAGGACCTGACCGGCCACAGCACGCGCAAGATCACGCCGGCCGAGGCGCCCGCGGGCCAGGATTTGTGGTATCTGCACTGGGTAGACGACGATGGCGTCAAGAACACCATCAAGGGCACGCTGGTGGGCATCCGGCGGTCGCTCAAGGAAGGGTTGCTGGGCGAAGCGCACCATGTACGGGCCAGCCGCAACAAGTCGGGGCCGTTCGAACTGCTGCAGGCGCACCCGGAGTTCCGCGACCTGGTGATCGCGCCGGCCGCGACGCCGGTGCCGGGCGTCAAGACCAGCCCGGTGGCAACACCGTCGGCCGAGCGGCTGTCCGGGATGGCGGCGCGACCGCAGCGTGCATCGGCGTTCCTGGAAAGGCCGGCAGGACCAGAAAAGCAGCTGGTGGATCCGGCGCCGCTGATAGATCTGGGGTACACGCAGTCTGGTCAGGCCTGGGTGAGCTGGTTGGTCGCGGCGCTGGTGGCGCTGGCGGCGGCCCTGGGCGGCTACTACCTGCTGCCGATGATGACCGGCGGGCGGCGCTAACCCGGAGGATTCACCGCGGAGAACGCAGAGAGCGCAGAGAAAAGAAAACAGCGGATCCACAGAGGACACAGATGGAACACAGCTTAAAGACCATTTCAAAGGTCTTTAAGCTGTGTTCCATCTGTGTCCTCTGTGGATCCGCTTGATTTCACTTCTCCTTGTCCTGATTTGGCGAATCCTTCGGCGGCAGGTTGCCCGCTTTCAGCTGGCGCTGCCAGCGTTCGATGGCGGCGCCGCGGAGGGCGGAGGAGGCTTCGGCCTGGTAGCCCATCTTGCCGGCGATGGTCGGGGCGTACTCAAACAGCCGCCAGTGGGCCAGTTCGCGGACGGCCAGGTTGCTGGATTCCAGGTAGGTGATCAGTGCCTCGTAGGTGGACTTCTGGGTGCGCGCCTGCGGCGGATAGTCGTGCAGCAGCCCCATGATGATGGCCGCCTCGCCGGCCTTCTTGAAGCGCTCGGTGAGCAAATCATACAGCCGATAGTCGTTGTCGCGCTCCAGGGCGGTCCAGTAGCGCAGCGCATCAATGGCGGCGAGGCGCACCGCCCAGCGGCCGTTCCCCAGGGCCTCGATCAGGGCGTTCAGGCTGGCGTCGTTGTCCAGGGCGGCCAGGCTGCGCACCGCGAACTTGGCCTTGACGAGGTCGGCGTCGTTCAGGGCCTCCCGCAGGACCACGTCCACGTGCTCGCCCTTCGGGCCAAAGGCCTTGGCGAGACTTTGGGCGGCATCCTTCAACGGTTCGGCGTCCTTGGCGGGCATGCGCGGGGTGGCCGGCGGTGGCACGTTCAGCCACTCGGGCGGCTCCTCCAGCACGATCGGCTTGAGCTGCGTGGGGGCGCCCTGCCGGCTGTTCCACATCACGCGCGAGAAGCCGGGCGGCGCGTCCAGCGTCTCTTCCTTGCTGCCGTCCACCTTGAAGCGGACCTTGCCCTTGAGACAGTACAACTCGACCTGGGCCACCGGGCCGTCGCGCGGTGCCTTACGGTCCACCTCGAACGGCTCGCCGAACGGCTGGAAACTCCAGCGCTCGAACGCGACCTCGCAGTCCTGGTGCGGCAGTTCCAGGTCCCAGCGGCTGGGGAACCTGGGATTGGTCGGGTTGTCGAAGCGCACGCGGACGCGCACCGGTTGTTTGCTGGTGTTGGCGATGAGGATGCGGCCGCGCTTGAGCGTCACGTCGAGGTCCACCAACTTGCTCTGGTGGATCACGACCATGCTCTCCAGCACCGGCGGCACCGGAAAGGGGGGGAACACCGCCTTGGGGTCCGCCTTGCGCAGCGCCTGTTTCGAGCTTTCGTACATCAGGGTGTGGATCAGGAAGTCCTTCCAGAAGGGGTCCAGGAAGTTGCCCCACAGGGTCAGGCGCACGTCGCCGACTTTCACGTCACTGCGGTAGCCCGGCAGGCTGATCAGCGGCGTGCCGGACTTGACCCGGTCGGCGTCGCGGAGCCGGTGCCAGAGGCCGCCCGGTGCTCCGGTCTGCAACAGCACGCTGGACGAGGCCATCCTGGGCGCCTCGTACAGCCCCACGTCGCGCACCTCGGCGCTGGCGAGGTTTGGGTCCTCCACCGGCTCCTTGTCCTTCTTGACCACCAGCGGGGGGTTCGGGTTCGTGTTCTTGTCCTTGGTCGTGTTCTTGTCCTTGGTCGTGCCCTTGTCCCTGTCCTTGTTGATTTCGGGCGTGACCTTCTTGTTATCCTTGTGGTTCCTGTCCGCCGCGCCCCTGTCGCCGGGGGGCCGTTTGGGCTCGAGTTGGGCGTGCGGCTGGTAGTCGGGGCCGGTGCTCGAGTCAGGGCCGAGCAGGTTGCTGGAGGCCAGTAACTGCCACAGCGCGAAGCTGAGCAACAGAACGATCACGGCGCCGCCGCCAATCAGGACGAGGCGGCTGTTCTTGCCCTTGACCGGCACCGGCAGGCCCAGGCGCAGCGTTTCATCGACCTCACGGCCCTCGCGGGGCAGACCGTCCTCGCGGCTGGGCTGCGGCGCGGGCTTGCGGAACTGGATGGACTCCTTGCCCTTGACCAGGCCGTACATGCGCTGCTTGGCGGTGGGCGGCACCAGGGCCGGTTCGCCGAGCACCAACGTCAGAATCTGATGGCAGGCGGCGATCTCCGCGAGATGCACGTCGGAGGCCAGGCACAGCTGTTCGACCTCGGCGAGCTGGTCGGCGGAGAGGGTGTTGTCGAGGTATTCGGCGACGGTGTTGGGATCGACCTTGGCGCCGGGGCCCTTGTCGGGCGGCGTGGTCAGACGACGGCGGCGCGTCACCTGTTTGATGCGCGCGATCAGTTCCTGGGCGGTGTCGCTCTCGGCGACCTTCTGGCCGATGAGCCTGGCCTGGCTGGGCTCCAAGGTATCGTCCAGGTAGGCGAGCAGCGTGCGCAGGGTTAACCGCATTGGGTTGGTTCCGTGGAGTGCAGAGGAGGCGCGATCGGGCCGCGCCGTTTCCCATAATAGTGGCGCGGCGGCGCGGTTTTCGTACAAACAATTCGGAGCCGCGCACGGAGCGTAAGCGGCGTAAGCGGGAGGCCGCTTACGCTCCGTGCGCGGCTCGGACGAGTCCTCCTGGTCACAGCGTCTTCAAATACTCAATTACCGCCCGCCGCTGCTCCTCGGTGAAGTCGTCGCCGAAGGTGTGGCCGCCGTTGCCGCGGCCCGGCTGCGTCGTGTCGTAAGTCTTGCGGCGCTCGATCGGTGGCAGGGCGCCCGCCGGCGGCCGCTGCAACACCTGCACCTTCCAGCCGACGTTGACCTTGTCGTAATCCTCCTCGTTGGTGCGGAAGGAGCGCGTGTAAAGCTTCGGCCGCGCTTTCGAGTTGAGAACGCCGTACAGCGTCGCCACCGAGCCGTTGTGGAAATACGGCGCCGTCGCCCAGACACCGTCCAGCGGCGGCGCCTGATAGCCGGCCGTCTGCTTCACCTTGCCGGTCAAGCCCGGCCGCTTTTCCTGGCCGAACCAGCTCCGATTGTAATAGTCCGCCCACTTGCTGCTGAAGCCGTCGAAGCGCGTGCGGTCGGTGCCGATCTCGTCGATGGGCACGACCTTGCTCGGATACGTCCAGTTTTCGCCGTAGGTGCCGTGACAGCTGCTGCAATTGCTCTTGAAGAGTTTTTCGCCCCGGGCGGCCAGTTCCTGGTTGACGGGGAAGGGGTATTTGGGGGCGCGGAGGCTGAGCAGGTAAGCCTGGATGTCTTCGAAGGTCGGCTCGGTATCGGCGAACAGTTTGGGGCTGTTGGGCGGGCTGAGCATGAACTGCATCAGCGCCCGCACCGAGCGGGCGTGAGTGTTGCCGGTGAAATACATGGTCTTTTTCTTACGCAGGTGCCACCACGCCGGCACGTCCTCACACATCTGGTCATTGAAGCCGAGATCGACCTTTTTGAAGGTGATCTTCAGGTCCGGCTCGCGATGGGATAGCAGGAAAACCGCGAACATGCCGGCCTCGGAGGTGCCGCGGACATTGCTGAAGGTGAACGGCAGTCTGCCACTGCCGCCGCTGGCCTTGCTCAGTTCGGAGAAGACCGCCTCCACGTCCAGCGAGGCGTTGCCCAGGCCGATGTAGCTCTTGCCGAGGATGCTGCCGCCGTGGCAGATCATGCAGTCGCTGGCCAGGCCCTTGCCGAGCAGGTGCTTGCCGACACGCAGGCCCATCGGCAGACCGCCGTTCTCGTACGGCGCCGGGTGCAGACCGTAGCGTGCCCGAAACGCCGCGTCGTAGGGCTCCGGCTTCTTCTCAACGCCCCAGACCTTCCACGCCTCGTCGTAGGCTTTCAGCGACCAGATGCCCGGCGTGAACGCCTGCGTTGTCAGCGCTTTGTGGCCGCGCTCCGCCGGCGTGTCCGCTCGCACCGCCGCCAGCGCCACGCCGCCGACCAGCACCATCGCGAATACACCACTGCGCATCATGGCTCCATTCTCCTCGCCCTGGGTCGTCCCGGTCCCCCCTATTGTAGCGAGGCGGGCCAGGGGCTTGCGATCCCTATCCCACAAGCGTGCCTTTTGCTAAACTTTCCTGTGCGTTTTGCCGAGCCTGGCAACAACCTCTCCTCGTTCATTGCCCGCCTCCTTGTGAGAACCACCGCCGTGAACGTGCGCTTCCTGTATCTGGCCGTGAGTCTGGCCGGTTGTGCGCTGCTGACGCCCGGCGCCGGCCCCGCGCCCGCCGGCGATAAACCGAAAGGCCCCGTCTGGCTGACGGATTATGCGCTGGCACTGAAAGCCGCAAAAGAGAGCGGCAAACCGATCTTCGCCGTGTTCCGGTGACTGCACTGACCCGGCGCCGGGTTTGACGAGCAGGTTGCTCGTCTGGACAAGATCGAGGACGTGGCGCGGCACTTCGTGCTGCTGCAAATCGGTAGTATGCGGGGCGTCAACCTCGACGTGTTCGAGTTCGACTACGACCTGACGTGGATGGCGTTCTTCCTGAACGCCAACGAGAAGGTGTATGGCCGCTACGGTGGCCGCCCCGTGGAATCGCCGTCGAAATACTGGTCGCTGGACGGGCTGCGCAACGCCCTGGCCGCGGCGCTGGCGGCGCACCAGGCCGACCCGACGGCCAGGCCGCCGCTGCGGCCCGCGGAGCCGCGCCGCCCCGAACAGTGGCCGGCCGCTCAGCGGTTGCCGGCGAAGGCGTGCATCCACTGCCATCATGTATGGGAGTTCCGCCGCGCTGATTTGCAGGCGCGCAGCAAATGGACGACGGACGAGGTGTGGGTTTACCCGCGACCAGAGAACGTCGGTCTGACCATTGATGTGGTGGCCGGCAACCGCGTGACGCAGGTGGCGCCGAACTCCGCCGCGGCGAAGGCGGGCGTGCTGGTCGGCGACCGCCTGCTGCGCCTGAACGACCTGCCCGTGGCCTCGTACATGGACGCGCAGTACGCCCTGCACAAGGCGCCGGCAGGGCCGTGTCCCGCTGACCTGGCAGCGCCAGGGCAAGCAGCTGAAGGGCGAACTGACGCTGGCGGCCGGCTGGCGACGGACGGACGTGTCGTGGCGCTGGTCGCTGCGCAGCCTGGAGCCGGGACCGCAGCTGGACGGCTACGATTTGACCGCGGAGGAGAAAAAGGCGCTCGGCCTGAAGCCGAAGCAGCTGGCGTTCAAGCAGGGGGCGTTCGTGCCGCGCACCGCCCAGCAGGCGGGCATTCACATCGGCGACACCATCGTCGGCGTGGACGGCAAGCAGCCGGAGCTGACGTTTCGCCAGTTCGACGTTTACATTCGGCTGAATTACCGCGTCGGTGATGAGGTGACGTATCAGATCATCCGCCAGGGCAAGCGCATGAATGTGAAGCTGAAATTGTGAGCGGGCCGCCACAATCGTGGAGCCGCGGGGTTCAACAAGGCGGAGGACTGAGCATGAATCGACTGATCTTCGCCACCGTGCTGACCGCCGTTGCCTTCGCTGCCCGCGCGGCCGCGCCGACCGCGCCCCAGGAGCAAAAACCCGGCGAAAAGTTGCTCGCGGTCCGGTGCCTGGCCTTTTCGCCCGGCGGAACCTGGCTCGCCGTCGGCGGCGGGTCGGACGGCACCGGCGTGTCCAAACCACGGTACGTCGGTGACGGCTTCGTCCGCGTGTACTCCGTCAGGGGCGTGCTGGGCAACGTCAAAAAAGACCTCGCCGGCGCCCTCCATCAGACGAACTTCACGAATTTTGTCGGTCTTGTCGGCTTCGTCGATGAGGGCACGGTGGCGACGGTGAGCCAGGAACGGAAGCAGACCGTCGGCAGCGCCCCGCCCTACGACGGCGTGCGCGTCACCCGGTTCGCGGTGCCGGGCGGCAAGGAACTGAAGCGCATCCCGCTGGGCGATTGCCTGAATGGCCCGCCGAGCATGGGTTATCACCCGTCCAGCGATCAGGTGAGCTACTGGTCGAACACCTTGACCGTGGGTGGGTCGGTGCTGGCGAAGCTGGGCGGCGGCAAGGCCGGCAAGGGCGGCGGCAAGGGGCTGCCCGCCGGGGAAGCGACCCGCGCCCCCAACTACCGGCTCGATCAGGGGCCGGGCGCCGCCCACCGCTACTTTTCGCCGGACGGCAAGGCGCTGCTGACGTGCCCGCCGTTCCACGAACCGGGCAAGAAAGGCATCGGGCCGGCGTCGAGCGTGGTGACCGATTCGCTGCTCCGGCTGCACGAGACGACCACCGGTAAGGTGACGGCGGCGTTCGACCCCGACGGCGCGTTCGTCGCCTGCGCGGCGTTCGCGCCGGACGGCCAGCGCCTGGTGCTGGCCTGTCACAATCAGCGGGTGTACGTGTTGACCGGCGACCTCAAGCGCGTGGTCCGTGTGGTCCCGGTCGGCGCGGCCTGTGCGGCCGTGGCGGTGGCGCCGGACGGCCAGTCCTTCGCCGCGGCGACCGCCGCCGACACGATGAAGGTTTATGAGATCGGCTCCGGGAAAGTCCGTCATTCCCTGGAAGGAATCAAGGAAGGCGTCAACTGCCTGGCGTTTTCGCCGGACGGCGCCCTGCTGGCGGTCGGGTGTGGCGACGCCGGCCAGTTTGGTCGGCCGGTGGGGCCGGGCAGCGTCCGGCTGTTCGACGCGCGCACGGGAAAACTGCTCGTGACCCTGAACTGAGGTGGCCCATGCAATCCCTGGTTCGGCGACTGACCGTGACGGTGGTGGGGCCGGCGTGCCTGGGCCTGCTGCTGGCCTGCCCGCCGGCGGCGCACGGCGACGACACGAAGTACCCCGTTGTCAGCGTGGCGTTTTCACCGAAGGGAACGTGGCTGGCCGTGGGCGGCGGCGTCAACAACGGCTCCACCGTCGGCAAGCCGAAGATCAGCGCCGGCGCCCTGCGCGTGTTTGACACCAGGAAGTACCAGGAAAAGGCCAGTTTCCACGACCCGTTCAAGCACAGCGTCTTCCAGTGCGCGTTCGCCGACGAGGACACCGTGATCGGCGTCGCCCACCGTTTCAACACGAAGAACTTCCTGGGCACCGGCGTGTACCGGTTCTCCGTCGCGAAGCGCGCGCCGGCCGGCGACGTGCTGAACCTGGGGAACCGACAAAGCGCGAACGAGGTGATGGCCTTCCACTGGCCCTCCGGCCTGGCCTGCCTGTACGGTCAGAGTTTCAGCAAGAACACTTACCTGAAGAACCTCAACGCCGGCGCCACGCAGCGGGGGCGGTCGCTCTATTTCAGCAGCCCGGGCGTCCTGTGTTTTGCCCCCGACGGCAAGACCCTGTTGCTCAGCCCGCCGCGGCACAACCACCGGCCGGGAGCGGCGCAGAGCCTGCCGCTGAAGGATTGCGTCCTGCGGCTGTACGACACCGCGTCGGGCAAGCTCGCCGGCCATTACATCCCGGACGACGTCTTCGCCGAGGCGGCGGCGTTCTCGCCGGACGGCAAGCGCGTGGTCCTCTCCTGTCAGGACGACCGCCTGTACCTGCTGACGGCGGACCTGAAGCAAACGGTGGACGTGTTCCAGGTCGGCCATTGTTCACGGTTGCTGGCGTTCAGCCCGGACGGCCGCACCATCGCCACGAAGGCCGCCGCGGAGACGGTGCAGCTGCGGAACGCGGCCACGGGCAAGGTGGTCCGGGCCCTGGACGGCCACGAGGGCGGCGTCAACTGCTTCGCCTTTTCGCCCGACGGGGCGCTGCTCGCGGTGGGCTGCGGCCCACTGACCGGCAAGGCGGCGGAGAAGAAAACGCCGGGCCATGTCCGCGTCTGGGACGTGAAGACGGGCAAGTCCGTCGCGGTGATCGATTTTTGAAGCACGTCGATGCAGATCCTGTTTGAAGACAACCACTGCCTGGCCGTCGCCAAGCCACCGGCGCTGTTGACGCAGGGGGTGCCGCCCGGCATTCCGACGCTGGAGGCGCTGGTCAAAGCCTACCTGAAAGAAACCTATCACAAGACCGGCAACGTCTACCTGGGCATCCCGCACCGGCTTGACCGGCCGGTCTCGGGGGTGGTGCTGTTCGCCCGCAACACCAAGGCCGCCCGCCGCCTGGCGGAGCAGTTCCAGCAGCGCCAGGTCACCAAGCTCTACTGGGCGGCGGTCGAGGGCAATGTGCAGCCGGCCGCGGACACCTGGCACGACTGGCTGCGCAAACTGCAAGAGGAGTCCCGCTCCGAACGCGCCGCGCCGGGCAGTCCGGGGGCGCGTGAAGCGGTGCTGGAATATCGCACGCTCGGGCCGTGCGCCGGCGGCACTGTGCTGGAACTGCGGCCGCAGACCGGCCGCATGCACCAGCTGCGTCTGCAAGCGGCGCTGCGCGGCTGGCCGATCCGCGGCGACCAGCTCTACGGCGGCAAACTGCCCTTCGGCCCGCCCGCGGAACTGCCGCGCGACCGCATCATCGCCTTGCATGCCCGCAGCCTCACCTTCCTGCACCCCATCCGTTACGAACCCATCACCGTCGTCGCCCCGCTGCCCGCCGCCTGGCAGGAACTCGACACTCAGCTGCCGGGCTGATCCCGCGCAAGTCGGCCGCCGCCCGGCGCTCGAGGGGTGAACAGAGCAACGGCCGGCAACGGTGAGGCCAACGCGGGAAGTGCTCGCGGCCTCCGGTTGTGGGCGGAATCATTAAGGAGCTTATCATGAAGGCGATGTTGATGGGTGTGGCGGCCCTGACGGTGCTGGCGGTGATGACGGTTGGAGGGACGGCCCAGGCGAACGGCCCGAAGGGTCACGGCCCGGTCCATGTGGTTCATCCGGTGCATCCGGTGTCGCACTTCAACTACCATCTGACACACGGCGTGCGCTTCACGCACGGCTACTACTTCCGCGGCCCGTACTACAACCACTTTAACTACCGTTACTGGAGCCCGCGCTACCGCTGCTACTTCTACTACTACCCGGGCCTGGGCTATTACTACTGGTCGGGTCAGTACGGCAACTTCTATCCGATGAGCTATCTGCCGGTCGTTGGCCCCAGCGGTGTGCCGCCGGTCGGCATCAACACGCTGCCCAGCCAGCTGCCGTCCGGCCTGATGCCGCCCGACCAGATGTTGCCGCCTGGCGTGACGCCGCCCTACGGTCCGGTGCAGCCCTATGGCCCGGTATCGCCCTACGGCCAGACGCCGTCCTATGGCCAACTGCCGTATTAACCACAGTCGTGCTTCCCGAATCGCCAACCGGCCGCTCCGCCGCCAACCTCGGCGGCGGAGCGGGCCGATTGGCGTTTTTGATTGCCGCGACGTTCAGGTGCTGGTACGCTGCCATCAGAATGCGGCGCAGCGTACCAACCTGCTTGTTTTGACCATTTCGAGAGGCTGGCCGGCTGCCACTGCCTGAGTTCAACGAGTTCGGCGACCTCCCCGAAGGGAGCCACCTGGCCTCGCTCGCAGAAGTCGTTGCACGCTTCGGAACCGGGACGGTCCAAAGGCAAGCGGTTACGGATCGCCTCCGGCGAATTTATCAGTTGGCGGTGGCGGCCGGGCGCCTGGATCGGCTCGTTATCTTCGGCAGTTACGTTTCGGACGTGCCCGCACCCAATGATGTGGACGTGATCCTGGGGTGGTGGGTTAGCAGCGTTGCCATACGCCGAAGTCCTTCTGGATCAAGGGGTAATGACAAGCCACGGTTTTCGGCTTCGAGCGGTAACCGTTTACCACTGTTGAACTTGCGTCACCTCGGCAACGCTGCTAACCCACCACCGGAATCGCGTTCCCCACCCGTAATTCGGAGGGCTTGACATGGCGGACGAATCAGCATTCCCGAACGGAGCGCGGGGCGATGGCCCGAAAAAACCCTCCGCCCGCGACCGACTGCGTGCGGAGTTGGAGAACGCCGTCCACCTGGCCCACCACCTGACGGCCGCGGGCGACCTGCGCGGCGCGTGGGAGACCTATCGGTGCATCGTCCGGCTGTTCGCCGCGTCGGACGCCAGGGCCGTGGCGAAACGGCTGCGCGCGGCCCTCGAAGCCGAGGCCACGAGCGTCAATCTCGAACGGCAAGTCACCGGCCTGCGGCGAGCGCTGGACGAGGTCGCCGGGCCGTGGACCGTCGGCGCCGCGGCGGCCGACTACCGCGCCTCGATCCTGCGGGCGATCAGCGTGGGCGCCCCGGCCTACAACGCCGGCGACCAGCGCGGCTGCTACGAGGTGTACGCCGCCACGGCCCGATGGCTGTTGCACACGCTGCCCACGGCCGACGCGGAGGCCCGGACCCGGCTGGAGGACGCGCTGCGCCGCTGTGCGAGCCTGGCCGACGTGAACGAGCAGGCGTGGGCCATGCGGCACGCCTTTGACGCCATCCTGAGCCCACCGGTCGCGGGGACGGCCGAGATCCGCGCCGCGCTGCAGCGGGCAATCGAGCTGGGTGCCCCGGTGTACAACAGCGGCAACCATCGCGGCTGTTACGAGATATACGCTGCGACGGCCCGGCTCATCGTGGCAAGCTTCGCCGGCGGCGACGCGGCCAAGCAGCGGTTGCAGGCGGCGCTGGCGGAGTGCGACCGTCTGGAGGACGCGAACCAGCAGGCGTGGACGATGCGGCACGCCTTCGACAGCATCCTCGCCGGGGAGTGAGGGGTGCTTGCGCGGCCACGAGCAGCAGAATGGTTCAGCCCGTCTGTTTCCGCTTGTGCGGTTGTGCGGGTTCTGGCACTGGCACGATGCGCAACCGATAGCCAATCCGCGTCAGCGCCTGGGTCAGCGCCTTCAGAGACAGATCCTTGCGCCCTGCCAGGACGTGACTGAGCATGTCTTCGGCGATGCCGGTCGCCTCGCAGAAGGCCCGGCGCGTCGGGAATTTGTTGCGGATCAATTCCTCCAGATCGCCCTGGAGATCGTCCGGAGCGATTAAACCGGCGGCCATGCCCAATCGGCTACTGAGATCTTGGGCCACCCGCCAGGGAATTGTCCGTCGCACTAATTTCCGGGACAGACCGCGGGCCTCGTAGAAGGCGGGAACAGCGGCGAACCACCAGTTGTCGAAGTCGTCCCAGTCGGGGTGCGTGCGGGCACGCCGTCGGATGCGGGCCACCAGCTTGCGCTCCTCCGCATCCAGATGCACCAGGGGGATTTCCTGCCCGTCGAGATCGACATAACTGTCAGTCTGTTTCATGGCCCGACCCCTCAACAAACTCTACATGACCGGCAACACTCAGGTAAATACACTTCTGCCGAAAAATCGAGCAAGACTCCCTCAACAAGATACGCAACTCCATAACAGCGGCACGGGGCAGGGCCACGACGTAACGGCGCGAACTGTCCTGGATGCGTTCTCCAGTATCAGGATCCAGATACCAACCCTGGTGCAGCGCGGTGTCCCGTGTCGCTCCGCCGAAGGCCACCAGGCGGTCTTCCAGCCACGCCCAGCTCCCGGGACGATGTAAGCGACCGTCCGACAAATTTCGGTCTCTGCGGATTGGTATCAGAAACGAACACTCCAGTAACCGTCTTTTCGTCATGAGTTCCTTCTCCCGGACCTGATGACCTCCTCTCCCGCATGGTAACGGTTCTTGACCATAAGTCAAGCCCTGTCCGAGAGAGTGTCACGCCTCCCATTCACAGCGGCCGTCACTTCTTCAGCCGCGCCCCATTGATCCACGCCAGGATGGTGCGGTACGCCGGATCCTCCGTGCCGCCCCAGCGCACGCCGCCGCCGTGACTGAGCGTCTTCTGGTCGAGGACGCCCTCCTGAGCCGCGTCCGCCAGCGGCTTGCGCAGGATCAGGCTGTTCGCCGGCCGGGCCAGGTCGATCACCTTCAGCGCCGCCCGGTAGTGCTCCCGTGACTGCTGCGGCGTGAAGCCGCCGTCCTTGCCGGGCCGGCTCAGGCGGAAGATCGTGTGCGTGTGGTGGCACAGCGCACACGCCTGGCCGTCGCCGCCCTTGACCGCGAACAGCGGCTGCACCTTCGCCACGAAATAGTCGTAGTCCAGCAACTTTGTCACGTCGCCCTGCGGCAGCTTGCTGTCCTTGCCTTCGTAGAGCTGCTCGGCCAGCTGCCGCGTCCGTTCGCTGGGGTCATCCAGCAGCGCCTTCAGCGCCAGCCGCACCGCCGGGTTCTTGCCCATCTGCGGATACTTCTGCACCAGCGCCAGCGCCTCGCGCCGCACCGCGTCCTCCTTCGCGGTCAGCGCCTCGCTGACGACGCTGACCAGTTCCAGGTTCTCCGCCAGCGCCGGCCGCGCCCGCAGCACCTCGAACACCAGCTGCCGATTCGCCGCCTTGTCGCTGCGCAACAGCCGATTCGTCAGGAACTGCGCCTGCTTGGTGTCCGCCACCGCCGGCAGCGTCAGCGCCGTTTCCAGGGCCGCCCGCTTCACCGCCGCGTCGTCGGCGGCCAGCGCCTCAACCAATGCCTCACGCACCTTCGCGTCCCTGTGCAGCGCCGGAAACTGCGGCAACGCCGCCAGCGCCGCCGGCACCCGCTGCGGATCGCCCGACGTGACGAATTCACGCACCGCCGTCAGCACCCTGGCGTTCGCCGTCGCCTTGCCGCCGAGCTTGCCGACGGTCGTCAGCGCCGCGTTGCGCGCCTCCGCGTGCGGGCTGGCCAGCAGCTTGATCAGGGCGGGGCCGAGCCGGGCCTCCGTCTGCGGCGTTAACTTCAGCGGGAAGGCGTTCCGCAACTCCGCGGCTACCGCACGCACACGCGGACTGTCGTCGCCGTACAGGTCGAGCCAGTAGACGGGCAAATCCTTGACGACGCCCTTGAGCGTCAGCGCCGTGACCGCGGCGTGCTCGCGCACCGACGGCGACTTGTGCGTCAGCAGCTTGATCAGTAGCGGCTCCAGCGTGTCGCGGCTGTCGGCGTAGAACTGAATCTGTTCGATGTCGTTGCCGATGCGGCCGTAGCGGATTTTGTTGCCGTAACCGCCGCGGCGCAGGTGGAACTCCGCCAGCGCCTGCAGCGTCTGGTCGATCAGCGCCTCGTTGTCCGACGCCAGCGCTTTTGCCACGCGGTCGCCGATCATCTTCATCTGCGCTTTCTGGCCCTGGCTCGCCCTGTCCTTGTCGGCCTGCCGGGCCAGCAGCGGAATCCAGTTGTTGTAAAGGTAGCGCGTGTTCTCATCGGCGACGTTGTACAGGGCCGCGCGCAGGTTGCCCTGCACGGCCGGCTGCCGCTCCACCGCTAGACGCGCCAGCAGCGCGTCCACGACCTCCGCCCGCAGCCCAAGGCTCTTCGTCCACCAGAACCACTGCCACGCCGCCCGCGTCGCCAGCAGGCGCACCAGCGGGTCGGCGTCGTTCAGCCGCGCCAGCACTGCCCGGCCCAGGTCGTCGTCGTGCGTCAGGTAGGCGAAGTGCTGGGCGAAGACACGGATGGCCCCGCGGCGCGTCACGTCATCGTCCGCGGCGAGGGCCGCCTTGATCTCGGCGTGGCCCTTGCCGGCGCGCGTGGCGTACTCGCGCACCGCCCAGGCGGCGCTGTGCCGCACCACCTTGCTGCGGTCGCCGAGCAACTTCACCACGTCGCCGTGCAGCTCCGGCGCGAGGATGCGCCCCGCGGCCTCGACGGCGGTCTGCCGCACCAGCACCTCGGGGTGCCGCAGTGCCTGACCGATCTGCTTGACAAGCGCGTCGGACGGCCGCTGCCAGATTTGATCGAGCTGCGCCAGCAACGCCGCCTCGTTGTCGAGGTCCAGTTGCTTCGGCAGCGGCGGGAAGCCGGCGTGCCAACCGCGGGCCTGTTCGGGGCCGCGCTTCGGGTCCTCGTTGGGGTAGAGCTGCGCCAGCGCCATGACGGCGAACTGCGTCTCGCGGAAGGGCGTCTTGAAGTTCTCGTACGTGCTGCTGTCGAGCCAGCCGCCCCAGGGTTGCTGTGTCCGCAACAGCGCTTCAATTCCCTTGCGAATCTGCGGATGCTCGGGCGTGTAGCCGCTCAGCGCCAGCACCCACAGGCAGTGACCCGTCTGGAACTTGACCGCCGTACTTTTCGGGTCGGTCAGCATCGACCATTGCCCATCGGGTCGCTGCCATTTCAAGATCGCCGCGCAGTTCTTCTTGATGCGCTCCGCGTACTTCTTCGGGTCGATCTGCACGAAATCCGCGGTCTGGTAGCACAGGTCGAGCAGCACCGGCTGTTTGGCGCTGTCCTTGCGCTTGCTGAAGGTGTCCTGCTCGATCAGGCCCTGCAAGCGGTCGCGATACTCCGCATACTCTTTTTTGCCGGTGCGGCGCGCCATCTCGTCGAACATCAGCCAGCTGTGGCCGGCGATCTCGTAGGTGCTGACCACGGGCAGGTTGCCGTTGCTCTCGTTGCCCGGCAGCTTGTCGCGGCCCTGGTAGTAAATCTTGAGGTAGCCCGTCACGCCCTCCAGGCAGCGCGTGCGGGCCTCGTGAGTGATGTCGCGCTCGTAGAGGTTGACGAGGTAGCCGAGCCGGCTCATGACGTTGGCCGACGCGGAAATCATCCGCGCCCAGGTGGCGTCCTGTTCGTGGCCGTAGAAGGGCCGCGGATTGTTGTACAGGCGCTCGGCCAGGAACTTCAGCGCCGGCCGCTGCTTGACGGGGTAGCCGTTGCCGACCGCGATCATGTGGCCGCGCGTGCTGAAGTGCGTCGGATGGCAGGCGATGCACTGGGCCGTCTCGGGATGGGCGCTCAGCAGGCGATTTTGTACGCCGCCCATGCGCGGCGTGTTGGCGTGCCAGCTGTCGCCAGCGTTGACGAGGTAGTCCATCGCCGTCCGCACCGCCCGGCTCGCCTGCGGCCGCAACTCCGCCTGCGCGTCAAAGCTCGGCACGTCGTAGCTGAAGGTGCGCAGCTGGTACGCGGGATGGTTGCCCTCGACGCGCAGATAGTAGATGCCGGGGGCGAGCACGCGTGTCGTGAACTTGTTGCCGAGCCGCGTCTGCACCTCGTGCGGGTCGATGGCCGGCGTCTCCAGCACGATGTCGCTGGTCGGGTCGATGCCGTTGACCACCGCCACCGGCTTGCCGTCCTGCACGCGCCAGACGCTCACGTCCAGCGGCACCTCGCGGTCGAGCACGTCCAGCTCAAAGTACACCAGCCGCGGCTTCGCCCCCTCGACGGTGAAGCGATACCAGTCCTCGCCCTGCGCCAGCGCCGCGCCTCGTTGGCGGACATGGGCTGTCCGTAATGCGTCAATTTGGGGAACGGCCCGGTGCGCGGGTCGTGCAGGGCGGGATACAACTGGCGGTCGTCGGCGTGGCCGAAGACGACGGTGCCCAGCTTGATCGGCAGCGCCTGCTGCCAGGTGTCGTTCGGCTCGTGCTCGACGCGGCCGGCGGCCTGCTTGGCGTTGGCGTGCCAGCGGCGCACGCTGACGCGGGCCGGCAGCGGTTTGTCGGCGTGGGAACGGCACTCGACGGTGAGCGGCCCGGCGACGGTCGGCCGCACGACCACGAACGCATCCGCGTCGAAGCTGTGCAGCAGCGTCTCGTTGAGCACGCGCTGGCCGTCGCGCACGGTGACGACCACGGTGTCCTGGTCGGTCAATTTCGCGGGCTGGTCCAGCGCGATCAGCACGGAATAGAGCCGATCCGGCTCCGCCTTGTCGAGAATGATGCGCTGCGTCTGTCCGGCGGGGAGCGTGCCCTGCCAGGGTTGACCGTCGGTCAGCGCGGCGTCGGCGTCGGCGTGCAGCCAGCGGCCGACGAGCACGACGGTGAGGACGACCGTGGCGGCGAGGGCCAGGAGCAGGCGACGCGACACAAACGAGGATGGCGGCCGGCGACACGGCATGGCAGGCTTCTCCCTGGTAGGCGGGTCATGTGGGTAGGTGGGTGCGGCCGCGCAGCAGTCGCACCCTGGCCATGATGCCGGTTGCCGGGGGAGGCGTCAAGGAGCAGTAGAATGACGCCGGAAGGGTTTGGCGGAAGCGTGCTTCGTTCCCTGAGGTGACGTGATGCAGTTGCCCGGGATGCCCGAGGTCGGCCTGACCGACCGCGTCGTTCGGCTGGCGGTGCGCGACGAGGACGCGGCGGCCACGTTGGCCCGGGTGGCGTCCGGGGAGTTGAGTCGCTGTGTGCTGCCGTGGGTGGCGCTGATGCGCGGCGGCGGCACCGCGGCGGTTCTGGCGGAGGGGCTGCGCCTGGCTGACCTTGAGCCGGATGCGCGGCTGCGGGTAGATTACGCGGTAGACGCCTTGATCCTCGCGGAGTTGCCGGGCGTGTTGCCCGAATGGAAAAAGGCGCTGGAGGGCTGGAACGTGCGTGAATCCCAACAAGTTCTGGAGTGGAAGGCTGAGGGCGAATTGAAAGACCGACGGGCGGCCCTGCTGCGGTTGCTGGAGAAGCGCTGCAAGGAACCGGTCCCGAGCGATCTGGTGGCGGCCATTGAGGCGACCCAGGACATGGACCTCTTGTGGCGCTGGTTCGATGTCGCGGCGGAGGTGAACACTTTCGACGACTTCCGCGCGGCCACGCAAGCGCAAAAATGACACCCGCGCTCCGACGGATCGGAACAGGGTTCGGCCGCGAGCGGAATGGAGTGATCGGTGCAACAGATCCGCACGAGCGTGGAGACAAAGCCGTGAGCCGCCCGCTGGACTTCCACCCGGCGGTGCGTGACGAGATCGACGACGCCCACGACGCGAGCCTGGAGCCGTTTGCGTTTGAGTGTAGCGGAAGTCACCAGACTTCCGTCCGATGTTACTCGGAAGTCTGGCGACTTCCGCTACCCCAGTCGCGCTGCGCGCTAGCTTCCGCCAACTTATTTGCCGGTCGTGCTGCCGATCTTGTCGCTGACCTTGTTAAACGTCTTCTGGGACTGGACGGCCGGGCCGCCGACCATGGCTTCCACTTCCCGTGGATCGATTGCGTCCAGGGCGAGAACCAGCGCCCGCAGGCACGGGTCGCTACCGAGGGCGTCCAGTTGCCGACGGTGGTTGGCGAGTTCCTGGCGCTTCTCTTCGAGCTGGCGGCGCAGATCGGCGATGATCTCGTCCTTGGTGAGTTTGCGCGGCGGCGCAGAGCCGCTGATGGTATTGCCGACGAAAGTGAACTTTCTGTTCGCGTTGACGCCCAGGTGCGTGAGCAGCAATTCCCAGGCGCGCTCCTTCAGCGCCAGTTTCAACTCGCCGACGGCCGACTTCGCGCCCGGGCCAATCGCCTTGAGGGCCTCGGCAGCCTCGGTGCGCGTGGCGGTGTCCTTGTCGCGCAGCCGTTGCGCCCACTGGCTGACGGTTTTGCCCTTGAACTGGGCTTCCGCGGCAGGCTGCTTCTCCGTCTTGTCACCCTGCGAGTTGCCGGCCGGAGCCTGGCCGCAGCCGGCCGCCAGCAACACGACACCGAACACAAGCCATTTGCGCATAGCGTCTCCCCAGAAGGAAAGTGGGCGGGGAGGATTTCCACCGCCGTTCGGGGGAAACATAGCTTATTTTTTCGCCTCAAACAGCTCCGGCCGCAGCGTAAAGGCGACCGTCGCCGCCCCGGCTGCGGGAATTGTCACGCCCTGCGTCTGTGTCACCGCCAGCCGGAAGCGCAGCCGCAACACCAGGGCCGTTTCCGGGTCGCGATCCCGGCCCAGCTCGCGCCAGTTCGGGTGCCAGCACACCACCTCATACGTCCCCGGCGGCACCTGTTCCAGCACAAAGTCGCCGTGCGCGTCGGTGCGGGCGTAATAAGGGTGGTCGTCCACGAACAGGTGGCCGCGCATCCAGAAATAGCCGGCGGCGCTGGCGCATTCGCTGTGGCCGGTTTTCGTCAGCGCCCGGCGCAGCGGTTGGTCGGGGTCGGGGAAGGTGAGCGTGAAGAACGCCGCCCCGCTCAGGTGCAGCGCGTGAAAGCGCGGTTCGCGCGACACCAGCTCGACCTCGTTGCCGCGGCGCACGAAGCCGACAGTAGAGGTGACCGGGCCCTGTACCACGAAGAGCATACGGTCGCGCTGCTCCAGCGAAACGGCCGCGAGGTGCCACGGCCGCGCCCGGGTCGGATCAACGCCCTTGAGGTAGACGACGGCGTTGGCGACGCCGCGGCTGGCCGGGTCGATGGCGGGCGCGTGCGGGTTGGGGCGCAGCAGCCGCGGTTGGCCGCGTTCGCCCTCGGGCACGAAGCCGGGCGCCTCGAAGGGCGGCACGTTCGGCAGGTCGCCGTCCCAGGTGACGCGGCCGCGCAGGGTGCCGGCGGTGGCGGCGTCGAAGCGGCTGGCGAGCGCGGCGGGCGGTGGGTCCGGGGTGGGGTCGGCAGGCGGCAGCGGTTCGGCGCAGCCGAGTGGCAGCAGGATGAGCGGTAACAAACGGAGGCAACGCGGCATGGCACCATCCCTGATTGCGGCGTTCTCTCCATCCCTGGGAGAACGGTTGACGGAGGATGGTAACGCGATCGGCCGGTTTGTGCAACGCGGCCCATTATTTCGCGGCGACGATCACCTGTTCCGTGGTCACATACTCGATCCCCAGTGCCTGCCCCTGCTCCTTCGTCTTCGCCTGGAACAGCCCCGTCGTGGGCACGTCGATGCCGGCGCTGGCGTCCTCGACCAGCAGCACGCGCAAGCCCGCCGCGCGCAGGTCGCGGGCCACGAAGAAGCAGCAGATGTTGGTCGCGATGCCGCAGACCACCACGGCGTTGACCCGCTCCGCGGACAGCAGCACGGCGAAGCTCGGGTGCTGAGCGGTCAGCGCGTATGCCTCGAAGTCGCGTTGAAAGCCCTTGCGCCAGATGGCGTGGAAGCGCTCGGTGCGCAGTCCCGGCAGGAACTCCGCCCCGGGCGTGCCCATGACGCAGTGCGGTGGGTAGAGGTTGTCGCGGCGGCCGAAAAAACTGCAATGGTCCGGCGGGTGCCAGTCCTGGCTGGCGTCGATGCGCTGCCACGACAGATCCAGCAGGCGGTTGATGCGCGGCACCACGTCGAGGCCGCCGGGCACGGGCAGTTCGTCGGGGCAGAGTGAGGTGAAGCCGCGCTGGACATCGACGACCAGCAGGCCCGCGCCTGGCAAAGTGAGGGGCTTCATGATGTCGTCCCAGAGTCAAATGAGGGAAAATTTGCCCTGGAAGTTTGGCGGCCATACCACGGTATGCTCGCAGCCTTCTTCCTCGTTTACCATCACACTTTTGGCAATCACGGCCCGATCTAACAGGTGACGGCGCCGAAGTTCCTCCATGACCAGTTCAAGTGCCCTATCCCAGTGGGAGGCGTTGGTGTACGTGAAAATATTCATGGTCCCGCTGCCGATGTCGCCTCCATCGACTTCCCCGCAGTCTTCGGTTGAAAAAACCTCCTGCAGCGATTCCTCGATTTCGTAACGCAAATCCATTTCGCTGTCGTCACCCCAAAACCCTGTGACGGGCAGTTGAATAATGATTCCCAGGTCATTTTTCATGACGACCTCCGTCAATACGCCTTGGCGAACACGACCCGGCCCGGCGACGGTTGGCCGGTGAGGATACACTTGCCGGCCTCCTTTGATCGGTTGAACGGAATGCAGCGGATGGTCGCCTTGGTCTCGGCGGCGATGCGCTCCTCCGTTTCGCGGGTGCCGTCCCAGTGCGCCCACAGGAAGCCGCCCGGTTCGTCGATCTTCTGCTTGAACTCGTCGTAGGAGTTCACCTCAAAGCTGTTCGCGTCGCGGAATTTCAGGGAGCGCTCGAACAGGTTCTTCTGCATGTCGCGCAGCAGTTGATTGACGTGCGCCGCCGCCCCGGTCAGCGGCACGCCGAACTGCTTGCCCTCCTTGCCGGGCACGTCGCGCCGGCAGACCACGCACGCCTGCTTCTCCAGATCCTTCGGCCCCAGTTCGATGCGGATCGGCACGCCGCGCAGCTCGTACTCGGCGTAGCGGAAGCCCGGGTGCTTCTCGAAGGCGGTGTCGATCTTGACGCCCAGCGGTTCGTAGCCGAAGAAGTCGTCGCGCGGCAGCCCGCGAACCTCGGCGGCCAGTTTCTCGGCGGCGGCCACGGACGCGGCACGCTCGGCGTCGTTCTTGCCCAGCGGCACGATGACGACGTGCGTCGGCGCCAGCCGTGGCGGGATCACCAGGCCGTTGTCGTCCGAATGGGCCATGATGAGCGCTCCGATGAGCCGCGTCGAGACGCCCCAGCTGGTCGCCCACGCATACTCCAGCTTGCCGGCCGGGTCCTGGAAGCGCACGTCAAACGCCCTGGCGAAATTCTGCCCGAGAAAGTGACTGGTGCCCGCCTGCAGCGCCTTCTTGTCCTGCATCATCGCCTCGATGCAGAGCGTGTAGACGGCGCCGGGAAATTTCTGACCCTCACTCTTGGGCCCGGTGAGCACCGGCACCGCCAGCCAGTCCTCGGCGAAGGAGCGGTACACTTCCAGCATGCGGTGCGCTTCCTCCTGAGCCTCCTTCTCGGTGGCGTGGGCGGTGTGGCCCTCCTGCCAGAGAAACTCCGCGGTGCGCAGGAACAGCCGCGTGCGCATCTCCCAGCGCACGACGTTGCACCACTGATTGATGAGCAGCGGCAGATCGCGGTAGCTCTGCACCCATGTGCGGTACGTGTTCCAGATGATCGTCTCGGAGGTCGGCCGGATGACCAGCTCTTCCTCCAACCTGGCCTCAGGATCGACGATCAGGCCCTTGCCTTTTTCCGCCTTGAGGCGGTAGTGCGTGACGACGGCGCACTCCTTGGCGAAGCCCTCGGCCATCTCCTCCTCTTTCGCGAGGAACGACTTGGGGATGAACAGCGGGAAGTAAGCGTTGACGTGGCCGGTGTCCTTGAACATGCGGTCGAGGGCGCGCTGCATGCGCTCCCAGAGGGCATAGCCGAGCGGCTTGATGACCATGCAGCCGCGCACGTCGGAATTCTCCGCCAGCCCGGCCTCCTTGACGATGTCCAGATACCACTGCGCATAATCGTCGGCGCGGGGCGTGATCTTCTCGGCCATGCTTGACTCCGTGTCGGGAAAAGGCTTCTCCCGGATTATAGCGGGCGGCGCACTGCGGGGGAGGGCTCGATGTCCCTTCTGGATGGACACTGCCGCGGCCCGGCGGGTGCGCGCCGATCACGGCGGCCTTGATCCAGATACAAGAGCGGTTTACACTTGAGGTGGGAAATCCAGGGACGGACAGGGCCGACGCAATGGCATCCGTAATCACACCCGTCGCCAAGAAAGTCTACGTTTGTGACAGCCTTGTCCGGGACCCAAATTCGGGCAAGGTAAGTCTCTTGAACTTGTGGCACACCGTGCGGGTTCCCGTCGGGAACGCGTTCCCGTACCCGCTGGCCCGAATATGCGTGTTTGCCTGGCTCCGAGACGGGTTAGGACAGATGAACGCCCGTGTGGATGTGGTGCAGGCGTCCACGGGAGACGTGATCCGCAGAACGAACGACTATCCGCTTCACTTTCCGGCAAAGCGCGTCAACCTCTTTTTCCGCCTGGACGTTGAGCAGTGTGTCTTTCCAGAGCCGGGTGAGTACCTCGTCGAGCTTTTTTGCCGGGATGAGTTCGTTGATGACCAGGTGATCCAACTGATTTCCGAGTGATGGGAACCGTCATGCAACCTCAAGAAGAACCCATTTTGCTGGAATTTGTCGATAGCATGGGGGTGCCCCTTCCCCCCGGTACCAAGGCCGTGCCGCGCCCGCCTGATCGACCCCGGCTGACGGGCCCAACCACTCTCTCGGCCCATGCGACATTTCAATCCTTCGAGGATAAGGGCGTCGAGCTACCGCCGGGCACCCCGGCACAGCCACGGCCTCCGGGGCAGTCGCCTCTCCGTTCAGCGGATGCGGGGCAACCTCCTTCAACCGGAGGGACAGGTCCGGCCAACGGGTTACACGCCCGGGAAGCCGAGGAGTTGCTCGCCTTCGGGGAATGTCTGCGACAGGCATTCCCCAAGGGCGAGGAATGGGAGCGCCTGGCCTTTCAGGCATTTTTGCAGGGAGCAAGCCCGGCACAAATCGCCGGCCAACTCCAGATCCCGGAACCCACCGTAACGGCTGCTCTGTGCCGGCACCTGCGCACGCTACGGAACCTGGCGAAGGATCGATGAGATGGACCGCACGAAGGCAGGGATTTGCTCCGCGGGTTCAACTCCCGCAACCCCGTTCACGTTTCGCAGGCTTGAAGCGCGCGAAACGTGAACGGGGTCAGCGCGGGCCAGCCGTTTACAGACCCAGGCGGCGCACGAACTTCTTCCACAGCGCCCCGGCGAGCCGCCGCGCCGGCACCCGCAGCAGTTCCGCCTCCTCCACCGCGTCCGCCTCCAAGGCGTCGGCGACCACCTCCAGCGGCGACCGGCGGGCGCACAGGAACGCCCGTCGCCAGCCGTCGCGGAAGTCGTCGGCTCCGGTGTAGTCGCTGAACTGCGGCCGCAGCACCGCGGCGCGGTAGCCGAACTGCCGCACCAGATCGAGCACCGCGGCACGGCTGGGGAACATGACCAGCTCGTAATCGCAGGCGTTGCCGGGCACGTCCAGCGCGTCGCGGGCGATCTCCAGCACCGAGCCGGCGCGGCGCGACAGGTTCGTGTCGATCAGCAGCACGTCGGTGTTCAGCCGGCCGATCCACTCCAGCAGGTTGACGTGCTTGCAGACGTGGTAGAAGACGCCCAGGCACAGCACCACGTCGAAGGCGCCGAGGTCGGCGCCGGCCAGATCGAAGACGTTGGCGTGGCGGAAGGCGTAGCGGTTGCGGTCGATACCCTTGACTTCGAAGACGAACTCCGCCTGCTCGACGTGCATGGCTCGGCCGTCGATGCCGAGCACGAAATCGCAGTCCGCCTCGACGGCCGCCAGCGACCAGAAGCCGGCGTTGCAGCCGAGGTCCAGCACGCGCTTGCCGCGCAGCGAGCCGCCGCACAAACGCAGCAGCGGTGGCCAGAAGTAGTCCTTGCGCTGGCGATGGCGGTTGGCGATGGGGCGGTCGTAGATGGGCGTGGTGTGGCCGTTCAGGTCGAATTCGTAGTGCCAGCGCGGGAAGGCGGCGATGCGGGCGGCGAGGTCGATGGTTGGCATGGGAACCCTCCGTGGTTGGGATTGCAGATGGATTCTTACGCAGGCGACTTCCATTCCCGTCCAAATTTTACGACTTCCCATCCGAACGGGGCTGCGACATACGCTTCCAATTTCTCGCCTTCTCCCAGGAAAATCACATCGCCCAGGTTGCTCGTGTATTGCTCAAAGATGTGGGCAATACTGACACCCTCCAGCACAAGTAGCCCGTGATATTCGTCAGGGAAAATAGCCCCACGCATGTCTACAAGTGAGCGGGGACGCCAACTGGCTTGCCGTTCAGGTTGGTTCAGACGAAACACAATTGCTTTCATTGTTCTTCAGGCATCAAGCAAATTCAGGAGCAGAGTTTCTAATTCTACTGTGCAACATGATTCTAGCCGGCAGCTGACGCGGTGGCTACACTGAACGGCGGTATCTTTGTGGAGGCCGCCATGGACATCCTCGACCACCCCGACGCGCAGGCCCTGCTGAACGACGCCGAACTCTCCGCTGCTGCCGTCCGCTCCTGCGCGGACCAGTTGACCGCCTTCGCCCAGCGCTACCTGCCCCGGTTCCACCGAGAGGAGCACCGCGGCCACGCCCTGACCGTGCTGCGCGGCAAGCTCAGCGGCCTGCAGCGCAAGACCACCGAGCCCATCGCCACCTTGGCCGGCCTCAAGCGCCGCCCCTTGCAACTGTTCGTCGGTGGCGGCGGCTGGGACGACCAGGCCGTCCTGGGCGAGTTGCGCCGCCACATCGCCGAGGAGTTGGCCGACGACGACGCCGTCTTCGTCCTGGACCCCTCGGCGTTCCCCAAGAAGGGGGCGGCTTCCTGTGGGGTGGCCCGCCAGTGGTGCGGCCGGTTGGGCAAGATCGACAACTGCCAGGTCGGCGTCTTCCTGGCCTACGTCGCCCCGCGCGGCAAGGCCCTGCTCGACGCCCAGCTCTATCTGGACCAGGACTGGGCCCACGACCCCAGGCGCCGCGCCGCCACGTTTGTGCCCGCGGCGGTCGCCTTCGCCGAGAAGTGGCGGGTCGGCCTGGAACTGCTGGACCGCGCCCGCGCCGACCTGCCCGGGGACTGGGTGGCTGGCGACGACGAGTTCGGCCGCTGCACGGAACTGCGGGCGGCCCTGCGGCAGCGGCGGCTCCGGTACGTGCTGGACGTGCCCTGCAACACCCTGGTGCGTGACCTGGCCGAGCGGTTGCCGCCGGCGCGCCCCGGCGGCCGGCCGCGGTTGCCGGCGTTCGAGCGCGTTGATCGGTGGGCGGCGCGGCAGCCGGCGGGGCGGTGGCGCAAGGTGAAGGTGCGTGACGGAGCCAAGGGGCCGCAGTGGGTCAAGGTGCTGTTGGCGGCGGTGCAGACCAAGGACGAGGACGGCTGCGTGGGGCCGCGCGAACGTCTGGCGATCCTCAAGAGTTGCGAGCCCAAGCCGCAGACGTGGTACACGCTCTCCAACGCGCACCGGGCGCGGCGCGGGCAGGTGGCGCGGGTACATGGGGCGCGGCACGGGGTCGAGGAACTCTTGGCGGAGGCCAAGGGCGAGGTGGGGTTGGGACACTACGAGGTGCGCAGCTGGGTGGGCTGGCACCACCACATGACGCTGTCGCTGTTGGCCCTGTGGTTCCTGCAGACCGAGAAGCTGCGGCTGGGGGGAAAAACACCAGCGCTGACGGTGCCGCAGGTGCGGCAGATCTTCACGGAACTGCTGCGCGAGCCGAGCCCCAGCGCGGCCCGGGTCGCGGAGATCGTGAGCCAAGTGCTGCGGCGTAACGAGGAGGCACGCATCTACCACTGGCACAACGCGACCGGGCAGTTCCCGCCGCGTCGGCCGCGGCCGCGCGGCCGACCGAAAAGAGGAAAGTAGCACAGTAGAACTAAGCAGGCCGACTGGATTGCTGCCCACACCTTTTGTGGCAATAGCCGGCAACATCGACGCCACCTGGCCCATGAGGGAAAGGCTGTGTTGCCGGGCTTAGTCCGGGTTGGTGATGCTTCCTGTTTCTACGCCCTTACGATAGTTCTCGGGCACTTCCAGGATCCTCTCACCGAAGGTGAGGAGCCCCTGGTAAAGTTCGTCCATGGCCGCCGAAAACTGAGCGTTTCGGTCAGGTCCAGGCCAGACCGCGGCCAGCTGCGACATCACCGCCGATTGCGTGGATAATAAATCAAGGAATGGAGTCCCGAGCATGGTTCATTTCTCCCGCCTGCCTCGTTGAGCAAGTCACTGTGGGAAGGAAGCCGCCGATTGTATTTTACCCCTTCCGCAGCGGCCCCGGCTCACCATAGCAGACGAACCCCCCCCAGCACAGCGGGTCGGCGTAGCGCGCCGCAGCGCCAGCTGGGCGTCGCGCAGCGCGTCGGCCCGCGGTTGGCCTGCCAGCAAGCGCTGGTAAAAATCCTCGAAAAACTCGCGGCGCGGCTGATCGGGCGTGCGCCACAGGCTCAGCACCAGCGTCTGCGCCCCGGCCAGCGCCAGCGCCCGCTGCAACCCCACCACCGCCCGCGCCGTGCGCCCGCGGCCCGCGCCCGTGTCCGCCAGCGACAGCGTTACCACCTGCGTCCGGCCCAGGTCCGCGCCGGCCAGGTCGCGCGCCGTCAATAGCCCATTTTCCAGGTCGGCGCCGCGGTCGTTGGCGCCGGCCAGCGCCACGCCGGCGCGGCGCAGCGGGTTCTGCCAGCGCGGCTCCGGCGGTCGCGGTCCCAGCTGGCCTGGCGTCGGCCGCGGCGGATCGCACAGCGCGAACGTCGGCGTCGCCAGGTGCAGCAGCCACGGCGCCCGACCTTCCAGCACCGTCTGCTTGCGGCCCTGCTGTCCCGTCACCAGCTGCCCCGCCGTCCGCGCCGCCACCGCCTGGCCCTCGGCGCGCGTTCCCGGCAAGCGCTCGAACAGCGGCACCTGGTCCGTCGCCCCGACAGGCTCCGCCGCCACCGGTTCGGGCCGCTCAGCCGCCCGTCCGCCGCCAAACAGCCGCGACAGCCAGCCGCCCGGCCGCGGCGGCGCCGGTGACACCGCGGATGCCTTGCCGTCGTCGTAATCGAGGTCCGCCAGCACCAGCGCCGGGCCCGCCGCCTCGCGCACCTCGCCCCAGCGCAGCACGTCTCGACCGCTGCCGACGTAGTGCAGCGTGTACTGGTCCAGCAGCGGCCGGCCGTCCTCCGCCGGCAGCGCCTCGAACGGCACATGAACCAGCTCGCCGTCCGGCGCCAGCAGCAGCCGCCGCCGACTCCCCAGCACCTCCGCCACGCGGTCGAACACCGCCGCCCGCAGCGCCCGGCCCGCCGGACTCACGTCACGACCGCCCGCCCGCTGCAACCCGGCCCGGAACTCCTGTACCAGCTGGTCGATCACCTCCGCGGGGCCGAGGTCGAACACGCGCACCTCGTCCGGCTGATCGGCCGCCAGCACAAACGCGAACGTCCGCGGCGCCTGCCAGCCGTAGCGGTCGCGCTCGAACGCCGTCGCGAAGTCAAAGGCGCGGAAGGTGACGTACTCCACCAGCGCCGCGTCTGGCGGCAGCGCCGCCGCCACCGCCCGCATGTCCACCGCTCGCAGCCGCTCCTGCAGCCCCAGTTCGCCGCCCGCCCGGTCCAGCTTCTCCAGCAGCTCCTCGCGCTCCAGGTGCCACTCCGCCAGCAACCAACGGTGCCGCTCCAGCCCCTCCGGCCCGGGACCGTTCAGCGTCTTGAGCGCGATCTGCCGTCGCAGCAACAGCAGCCGTTGCAGCTCGCCCTGCAACTGCGGATGCTGCCGCTGCCACAGGGCCGTGCGCTGCGGTGCCAGCGCCTCGACCCACAGCGCCTTGCGGCGCAGCGTCAACTCGAACGCCTTGCGGGCCGTCTCCGCCGACGGCTTCAGCTGCACCAGCAGCAGCGTCAGCACTTTCTCGAAGTCCTCCTGCAGTACCTGCACATACGCCGCCCGCTGCCGCTCCGACTCCAGCGCGAACACCTGCGGCACCAGCCGACCCTCCACCGCCAGCACCTGCTCCAGCAGCGCCAGCGCCTCGGCCACGCGCCCGGTCATGGCGCACAGCCCCGCCAGGCTCTGCAACGTCGTCGCGTGGTCGGGGTGGTCGTCGCCCAGCGCCTTCCGGTCGATCTGCAGCGCCTGCCGCAACAGCGGCTCCGCCTGCGCCGTCTGGCCGCGCGCCAGGTACAGTAGCGCCAGGTTGTTCAGCAGTCCCGACAGCGCCCGGTGCTCGTCGTCGTCCTTGCGCAGTAGCTCGATGGCCTGGCGGTACAGCGGCTCCGCGGCCGCGGTGTCGTCCAGCGCCCGGCACACGTCGGCCAGCCGCTGCAGGTGCGCCGCCAGAATCGGGTTGTCCTCGCCCACCGCCCGCCGCACCAGCTCCAGGTTCTGCCGCAACAGTGGCTCCGCCGCCGCCAGGTTGCCCAGCGCCTGGTGCATCCACGCCAGGCTATCGACGTGCTGGGCGTACTGGGCGCCGTGTTCGCCGACGCCCTTGCGCGTCGCCTCCAGCGCCTCCTGGTGCAGCGCCTCCGCCGTCGCGTACTCGCCGCGGCCGAAGTGCAGCATGGCCAGGCCTGCCAGCGTGTCCGCCACCGCCGGGTGGTACTTGCCGAAGGCGCCGCGGTACACCTCCAGCGCTTGCCCGTACAGCTCCTCGGCCCGGCCCGGTTGCTCCTGCGCCTGGGCCAGCTGTCCCAGGTATGTCAGCGCTCCGGCCACGTCCGGATGGTCGTCGCCGCGCTGCTTGCGCAGGATCGCCAGTGATTCCCGCGCCAGCGCCTCGGCCTGCGGCAAATCGCCGAGCGTGCGCCGCAGCACCGACAGGTGGTACAGGTCCGCGGCGTGGGCCAGGTGATCCTCCGGCAGCGCCTGGCGATTGATGCGCTGCACCTGCCGCAGCAGCGGCTCGGCGGCCAGGTGGTTGCCCTGGTCGGCGTGCGCCCGCGCCAGGTCGCGCAGCGTCGCCGCCAGCGCCGGATGGTCCGGGCCGAACACCTGCTGCTGTGTCGCCAGCACCTGCTCCAGTTCCTGCTCCGCCTGCAAAAAGTCGCCCTTGCTCTGGTAGAACAGCGCCAGGCTGTGCTGCACGCGCAGACTGTCTGGGTTGCGCTCGCCGTAGGCCGTGCGCAAAATCTCCAGCGCCTGGCGGAACAACGGCTCGGCGTCGGCGGGCCGGCCCAGCGCCTGGTTCAGCAGCGCCAGGTTGTGCAGACTCTGGGCGATGTCCGGGTGGTCCCCCTCCAGCTCGGCCTGGCGAATCTCCAGGGCACGCTGGTACAGCGGCTCCGCGGCCGGCAGGTTGCCCGTCTCGTGGTACAGCGCCGCCAGGTCGTTCAGCGCCTGGGCGAAGTCGGGGTGCTCCTCGCCCAGCAGCCGTTCGCGCAACTCCGCCACCTGCCGGTAGCGCACCTCGGCGGCGTTGTAGTTGCCCATGCGGTGGTACAGCTGGGCCAGGCTGTGCAGCGTCTGCACGAAGTCGGGGTGGTCCTCGCCCAGCAGCTTGCGCTGCTTCTCCAGCACCTGCAGGAACAGCGGCTCCGCGGCCTGGTAGTTGCCCAGCTGCTGCAGCACGCCAGCCAAAGCGTGCTCGCCGCGGGCGCACTCCGGGCTCTGCTCGCCGTGCTGCGCTCCCATCAGCCGCACCGCCTGGCGGTACAGCGGCTCGGCGGCCGCCGGGTTGCCCACGGCGCAGTGCATGCTCGCCAAATTGTTCAGGTTGTCCAGCACGGCGCGGTGCTCCTCGCCCAGGCTGGTCCGCAGGATGTCCAAAACACGCTGGTACAGCTCCACCGCCGCCTCGGTCTCGCCGCGGGCGTGCCGCAGGTTGGCGAACAGCTGCAGACTGCCGGCGAACGCCGGGTGCCGCTCGCCAAAGGTGCGGCGCGTGATCTCCAGCGACCGCCGCACCAGCGGCTCGGCCTCGTCGTACTTCTGTTGCAAGCTCAGCAGCGCCGCCAGGTCGTTGAGCACGTCCGCCCCCTCGGGGTGGTCGTCGGCCAGCACCTCCTGCAGCGTCGCCAGCGCCTGCCGCAGCATCGGCTCGGCGTCGCCCAGCTTGCCCTGGCGCAGCGCACGGCGCCCAGCTCGGCCAGCGTGTGCGCCGTGTCGGGGTGACGCTCGCCGAGCGCCTTGCGGTTCGTCTCCAGCGCCTGCTGGTACAGCGCTTCCGCCTCGGTCAGGTTGCCGCGGGCGCGCTGCACCCAGCCGCGGAAGTTGAGGCTGTGGGCGTACTCGGGGTGCTGCTCGCCGAAGACTGCCTTCAAGATGGCCGCGGCCTGGTCGGCGAGCCGTTTGGCCGCGTCCAGCTTGCCACGGCTGCCGCTCAGGCCCGCCTGCAAGTTCAGGCTGCGGGCCAGCTCTGGATGGGCCGCTCCCAGCCCCCGCCGGGCCAGTTCCTCCGCGCGCCGGGCGTGCCGCTCCGCCTCGTCCAGCCGGCACAGGCAGCCCAGGACGCGGGCCAGCGCGTTGTGACTGCCGGCCAGGTCGGGATGGTCCTCGGCCAGCGCCTGCCGGCGGATCTCCAGGGCCCGCTCGGCCCAGAGCAACGCTTCCTGCAATCGGCCGCGCGAGCACGCCAGCCGGGCCAGCAGGGTCAGGCTCTCGGCGAAGTCCGCGTGTTGTTCGCCCAGCGTGTCACGGCGGATCGCCAGGGCCTGCTCGGCGGTCGCCTCCGCCTCGGCCTCGCGGCCCAGGGCGTGCTGCAGCAGGGCCAGGCTGTGCAGCGACTGCGCGGTGTCGGGGTGCTGCTCGCCCAGGGCCTGGCGACGGATGACCAGCGCCTGCCGCAGCAGCGGCTCGGCCTGGGAGAAGTTGGCCAACGATGCGTAGAGCAGGCCCAGGCCGTGGAGGCTGCGGGCGAAGTCGGGGTGCTCCTTGCCGAGACGGGCGCGACGCAGCGACAGCGCCTGCAGATAAGGCGCCTCGGCTGCGGCGAACTGGGCCAGGTCGCGGTGCAGTTCGGCCTGCTGGTGCAGGGCGGCGGCCCGTTCCAGGTCGTCGGCCTCCGGGGCGGCCGCCGCCCGCTGCGCCAGCGGCAGCGCGTCGCGGTAGCGGCCCTGGCCCGCGAGTCGGGCGGCGTCCTGGATAAGTGGGCCGATGAGTTCCGGCATCGATGGCACTCCTGACGGGAAGTTCCGGGCGGCGCGGAGACAGCGCCCCTCTCATCATCATAGCGCGCCGTTGCCCGGTGGGGTGCCCGGCTGCGCCTCCGAAGTGATCCTATCGAGGGGGGATGGGGGAACCAGGGGCAGAGCCAGGCAGCGGCCGGCGCCGGTTGTCACAGCAAGGGAGCCAAGGGAGCCAAGCAACGCCGAAAACCGCCGGGCGGATTCCGCTGACCTAAGACTAAGATTGACCAGACGTTCGGCAGCCTGGGTGCTCGGGCATCTGCAAGGGCGGCCGTCCCTTTCCACAATGGGACTATCACACAACCCCAGTGCTTGGAGGGACGGCAAAGACCCAGGCGATGGCAAAGACTCAGGCGACGGCGCCGCGCGTCCGCTTGCGGCGTCTGGGACGTGACCTGGCCGAGGCCCTCCGTCAGTTCTACCGCTGGCGCTGGGAGAACGAGAGCAACCAGGCGGGCTGCCGCTCAAGCGGCAGCCTGTACCTCGGCGGCATCGCCGCCGAGAATCGCCGTGTCGGCGTTGCTGCAACTGGCGCAAAGGTGCCAGGCACGCCAGGCCGCACGACAAGGAGGTACTCCATGACCGACCACTCCCGGCAACGTGTGCCCCCCCGTCTCCAGCGGAGACCCCGCCGCCACCGGTGAAGCAACTTTGGGATCGGCTCGCGCCCGGCCAACGACAGGAACTGTGCCAGGTGCTCAGCCTGTTGGTGGCTCGACGTCTCCGGACTCCGCCCGGCACCAGATCCGCATGCCGATTCGGCCGCTCCACGGCCCGCATCGCGGTCAGCTCGAATGGCATCGCCCCAACCGGGTCACCCTGCAGTACCTGCTGCATCACCCCATTGATGCGGGCTACTACCGCGGGGGCCACCGGGCGTGCGACCCGCGGCGCAAGGGGGGCGGTCGTCCGGGCACGAGGCGGACCGTGCGCCCGCTCGCGGAGTGCCTGGTCCTGCTCGAAGGCCGCTGCCCGGCCTACATCACGGCCGAGCGCTGCTGGGCCAACCAGCAGCGCCTCCAGGCCAACCGCGCCGCCAGCCTCAAGGGCGTGCGCCACGGCCCTTCGTTGCTGGGCGGCCTGCTCGTCTGTGACCGCTGCGGCCGTCACCTGCTGGTCAGCTACACCAACGCGGGCCGTGGGCTGCGGTACCGTTGCCTGCGTAACCGCATCGACTACGGCGGGCCGCCGTGTCAGAGCCTATCCGGCCAGCGCCTGGACGCCTGGGTCAGCGCTCAGGTCCTGGACGTCCTGCAGCCGGCGGCCCTGGAATTGCACCTCGCCGCCGCCGCCGATGTGGCCCAGGAGCGGCGGCGCTTGCACCAGCACTGGCAGCAGCAACTCGAGCGCGCCCGCTGGGAGACGGATCAGGTCGAGGTGACCATCCGCTGGGCCGGAGGCTTTGTCAGCCGGCATGCCCTGGCGCGTGCCGTGCAACGCTACGAGCAGTTAGCGGACTACCCCCGCTTGCGGGCCCGCATCGACGAACTGCGTGCGGCCGGGAAGCCGATGGCCGCGGTGGCGGAGTGCTTGAACCGGGAGGGCTTCCGCCCGCCCAAGCGGGCGACGCGCTTCACCAGCAGCATGGTGGCGCGGGCTTGTTAGCCAAGGGCGGTCGCAGTGGCCCAAGGCCGGTGGCCCTGTCCGCCACCGGTCTGCTGCAGAGGGGGGGGAGTGGTTGTTGACGGACCTGGCGCGGCACCTGGGCCTGCCGTCGGCGACCCTGCACCGCTGGCGTCAGGTGGGTTGGGTTCATGCCCGCAAGCTGCCCGTACCGGGCGGGCATTGGGCGCTGTGGGCCGATGCTGCCGAACGCAAGCGCCTGGCCCGGTTGCGCCGGCATCACCGGGCGCGGCGTGACCAACCCCTTCCCACCGAACTGACCACTCCCAAGGCTCGCAAAACCAAGTAACATGGCAGCGTTTCCCCAGGCCCGGCCGGCGCGACGGAGCGCCGGCCGCGGCCTGCTACAGGCTTCTCTTTCAGGAGGCATTATGGCTGGCAGATCGAGGGGCTGTTCCGGGCGAGCAAACAGGTCTTGGACCTGGAAGCACCGCAGCACTACAGCCGGGAAGCGGTGGAGAAGGTCGCTGAACCTCACCTTCGTTGGCGGGCGTTCCTGGCGCAGTTACGACGGGAAACACTTGCCGAAGGCCACCAGCAATTTTGGCGACCCCTGGATGCGGATTTTCCTGCGGAGCAGTGCCCACAAGAGGCTCCGCTCTTTCGCCAGGAAGCCCAGCCACGTCTCACTGTCTGCGGTCAGGCGCAGGTCGGCGGTGCCCTCGTGGCCGTCCCGGACCTGCACGGTGCCGTTTCGGATCACCACGGTGGCCTGCTGCGGCTCCTTGCCGGTGAAGGTGAAGTGGTAGACGGCGTTCAGCCCCGCCGCCTTGCCCGGCTGGAACAGCAACTTCAGCCCGAACAGGAAGCCCCGGATGGAGGTCGCCCGGATGCCGCTGCCAACTCGCTTGACCTTCTTCTTGGGGAAGCGGCGCGGGGCGTACTCCTCCGCATCCGAGCCGGCGATGACGTACACCGTCTCCTCCTTCTCCGTCAGCGGGCGCAGGGTGTCCTGGAGGAAGGTCTTGCGGTCGTTCAGGAAGGGGCCGATCACGTCCTCGCCAGCGGGGCAGACGGCCAGGCAGTACGCCGCCTTGTAGTTCGGCCCGAAGGCAAGCGACTGCCACAGCGAGGCCGTCTCTGACAGGCTGACCTTCTCCCGGTAACTCAGGGCCGTGTTGCTCTCGGCCACCTGCTCGACCCAATCGCTGAAGCCGCTCATGAACTCCCGGTAGTTGTGCGTGGCGCAGTTGGAGAACTGGAAGTCACCTTCCGGCGAGATGGCCCCGACCGGGCACGCCGCCACGCACAGCTTGCATTCGAGACAAGGGTTGTAGTCAATGGGCTGGCCGTAGCTCGTCGCCTCGGCGTCGAGCAGCACGGTGCCCAGGACGATAAAATTACCGAATCTGGAGTGGATGACGTTACGGTGAACGCCCATGCGGCCCAGGCCGGCGGCGACGGCGACCGGCTTGTGCGAGACGACCCAAATCCTGCCGGGGAAGCGGTCCATCTCCATCGGGAAGCCCGCCGAGGGGTTCAGCGCCCGGACGCCCCGCTGTTCCAGGGCGGCGACGACGTTGCGGGCGACCTCGTTGGCGTGGTCGTAGCTGGCGTGGAACTCCAGGTTGGAGGCGGAACGGGCGGGGCTGCGGATCGGCCCCCGGTTCATCCGGCAGACGAGGCTGAGGAGCGTTTTGGCGTGCGGGAAGTAGCGGAGGATGTCGGCCCGCTGGTCGTCCAGGGTCGGGCGGCCAATCTCGACCAGGCCGGCGTCGTCGGCCCCGCAGTCCAGGCACAACTGGCGCAGCCAGGCCGCATCAAGCGGTTGCGGCGGCTCGGGGTGGTCGGTGCGGTCGCTCTCACGGAAACGCCGCACGGTCGGGTGTTCAGCCAGGTTCATGACGACGCCTCTTAATTGCGTATGCAAATATCAGCAGAAAAAACACAGACTGCTCATGCTTCGGGCCTGGTCTGTCGCAGCTTCTTCGCCGCCCGGTCGAGCAGGGCGACTCCCTCGCTTCCCAGCAGTTCGGTGGCCTGGCGCTGGGCCTGCTCCCAGGCCGGCACCGCCTTCTCGATCAGCCGCCTCCCCCGTGACGTTAGGCGGAAGGGCTGGACACGGGCGTCCGCTTCCGGCACGACCTCCAGCCAGCCGTGGGCCTGCAACGGCTTGACGTTGCGGCTGAGGGTGGACGCATCCAGTTGCAGCATCTCGCAGACCTGGGCGGGTCGGCCTCGTCCCACTTCACGTCGCCCGAAGCCCGTAGATCGCCGGGACCGGCTCGTGCCCGGCCAGGCGCAGCCACGTCTGTACCTGCGTCCGGTGGTGGCAGGTGTGCATGACTCGCCGCCAGAACACCCAAATCCGTTCCCGCTGCAAACCGCCGAAGAAGGGCCGCTGTTCCAGCCACCAGGAAGAAGTGCCGGCGGCAAGCTGCGGCAGCCGTTGCTTCACCAGCCAGATGTACTTGTCGGCCGATGCGGATTTGGTTCTGGTCGAACCGGAAGGCGTCGAGGATGACGATAAGTTGAAGGATTGGATCGAACGGGCGGTGCGGTTCGTCGAGACACTGCCGGCGAAGCCACGCTGGCTGACCAAGCATCGGCCGGCGGAAGAAATCACGTCACGAAGCTGGCCCTTGCCGTTGGTTTCGGTGAGTTGCTGAAACTGATTCAGCCGCCCGACGCTTGGTGCCGTCCACCGAGCCTCGGTGATGTCTTCACCTGCGTCTACGCCATCGGACCTTACGAGAAGGTACAGTCGCTTTGGGTCATGCAATTCTACGGCAGCATGTACATCTCGGTCTTCACCACGACCAAGGAGACATCGCTCGTCCCGCCATCTGCATCTTGAGCGAATCCACTTTGGCTGCGAACCCGCTCTGCGGCGAGGGTGTCCTCCCCTTCATGGACACAAACCTGCTCGACATCAAGTTCGCCCGCATCGGCGCACGGCTGAAGGTTGCTGATCGTCCGTCCCAGCGCAGACGCACGGCGGGCGTCATCTCCCTGGACGTGCAGGCCGACCGTAAGGGCGAGTTCTTCGAGATCGTCCGGCAGCCGGGGGCCGAGGCCGAGGTCGCCGTCCTCGACGTGCAGCCCGCCGACCGCCACCTGCTGCTCCTGGTCCGTGAGGGCAAGGACAAGAGCAAGTTCCTGTGCGGCCACGACGAGCGCCACTGGTTCGTCGCCGGCATTCCCGAAAGCGCCCCGGTCGGCACCGTCCGCCAGGCCAAGGAGGCACTGAAGCCCGCCGAGGTCCAGACCGCCCAGGCACGCCAGCGCCTCAAGGGCAAGGCCCGCAACCGCCGGAAGAACGCTGCCTTCGTCCGCCAGGGCGAGTGGTTCTTCCTGCCGGTCCCTGGCTTCGTCGTGGAAGAGAAGTTGTTGCTGACCAACGAGCCGCTGCGCCGGGGCGACGGTGGTAAGCCACATTGGGCCGAATTCTGTTACCGGACGGGTGGCGAGACGGTCTGCGTCTGCTCCCGACACCCCAACGGCGTCACCGAGGCGCAGTACAGGGACATCCTGACCGGCAACCCGAAGGCGAAGGGCTGGGGCTGGCGCACCATGCGGCGCAACCCAGGCGTCTACGTCCGGGGCCGGGTCCGGCACGCCGACCACGCCACGATCACCCTGCACGGCTGGCACCAAGTCGTGATGAACACCGAGGGGCAGTCGAAGGCCATGCGGAACGTGGCCTTCCTCGACTGACGCCTTCGCTGATTGATCGGAACGAGAAGAGACCCGTGGCAGGTTGCGCCTGCTGCGGGCTTTTTCTCTTGATGGAGGCCAAATCGCCGCCGTTTAACGATATCATTGCATTGAGTCACCACCGCCCGGCCCTTTGCAGGAGTTTCCCGCCATGACACGGCCCCGCCACCTCCTCGCCCTGCTGCTCGTGGTGCTGCCCGGCCTCGCCGCGGCCCAATCGCCCGCCGACACCAGCCGCGGCGACAAGCAACTCGCCGCCTACTTCGACGCCCAGACCCGGCAGATCGCCGCCACCTGCCTGGCGGACGTGAAAACGCTTGCCGACTGGCAGAAGAAGCGGCCCGAGCTGCGCCGTCAGTTCCTCGACATGCTCGGCCTGTGGCCGCTGCCCGCCAGAACCGACCTCAAGGTGAAAGTAACGGGCAAAATTGATGCCGAGCACTACACCCTTGAGAAACTCCATTACCAGTCAAGCCCCGGATTGTACGTCAGCGCGAACCTGTATGTGCCGAAGAAGGCGAAATTCCCGGCCCCGGCAGTGCTCTATGTCTGCGGCCACGGCGGCACGAAAATCGACGGCGTCAATTACGGCAACCACGTCTACTACCAGCACCATCCGGCCTGGTTCGCGGAGCACGGCTACGTCTGCCTGATTTTAGACACACTGCAACTCGGCGAAGTTCCCGGACTTCACCACGGTACTTTTGCCAACGATAAAGGTCTCTGGTGGTGGCAAACGCTGGGCTACACGCCGGCCGGCATCGAGTGCTGGAACGCCATGCGCGCCCTGGATTACCTGGAGTCGCGCAAGGACGTGGACCCGAAGCGCCTGGGCGTGACCGGCCGCAGCGGCGGCGGTGCCACCAGCTGGTGGCTGGCGGCGGCGGACGAGCGCGTGCAGTGCATCATCCCGGTGGCCGGCATCGCCGACCTGCGGGCGCACCTCGTCGAGGGGGTGGCGCCGCGCTTCCGCAACGGCGTCATCAGCGGCCACTGCGACTGCATGTACATGGTCAACACCTATCGCTGGGACTTCTCCGTCGTCGCCGCTCTGTGCGCCCCGCGGCCGCTGCTGCTCGGCAACAGTGACGCAGACGACATTTTCCCCGTGGCGGGCTACCGTCGCCTCGCCGAGCCGGTGCGGCGGATTTACGACCTCTACGGGGCGAAGGAAAAGTTCGCGCTGCTGGAGACGGCGGGACCGCACAAGGACACGCCCGAGCTGCGCCTGGGGGCGTTCCGCTGGATGAATCGCTGGCTGAAGAACGAACCGGGTGAGGTGACGGAGGAGAAACGGCCGCTGTGGACGCCGCAGCAACTGAAGGTGTTCGATCGCGCTCCGGAGGACGCCCGTAACGCCTTCATTCATGAGGTGTTCATCAAGCCGGCGCGGCCGCTGTTGCCGCAGAGCGCGGAGGTTGTCAAATCATGGTGGCCGGGCAAGCGCCAGGAATGGCTGCAAACGCTCAAGGACCAGGTGTTCCGCGGCTGGGCGCAGAAGCCGCCGCCGGTGAACGCCCGGCTCGCCGTGGAGGTTGTCAAGCAGGGTGTGCGTCTGCGGGCGTTCGATTTCGTCAGCGAGCAGGGCGTGGAACTGCGGCTGTTCGTGCTCACGGCGGAGAAGAACGCGAAGCCGAGCGTGACAGTGCTGCACGCCGTCGATGAGGCCGGTTGGCGGGCGTGGGTGGCGGAACTCGGCCCGGACTTCCGCGCCGCGCTGCAGTTGACACACGAGCCAAAATTCGTCCCGAAGGGCCTGGAGCGCGTCCGGCGGGTGCTGGAGACGACGAAGTGGGCACTGGCGACGGTGTCGCCGCGCGGCGTCGGGCCGACGCGCTGGAAGGAGGCGGGCACCGCGACCGAGAACCAGGTCAAGCGCCGCTTCCCGCTGATCGGCCAGACGCTGGATGGCCAGCGTGTCTGGGACGTGCGCCGCAGCCTGGCGGCGCTGCGGCAGGTGCCGGGCCTCAAGGGTGTCCCCCTCTGGTTGCAGGGCGAGGGCGCCCTGGCTGGCATCGTCCTGTATGCGGCATTGTTCGAATCGGATGTGGCCCGGCTCAAGCTGCGGCACCTGCCGCCGTCCCACCTGCGCGGGCCGACCTTCCTGAACGTGCGGAAACACTTCGACTTGCCGCAGGCGCTGGCCCTGGCGCTGCCGCGGTCCATCGACCTGACGGTGCCGACCGCAGACTTTGCCCAGTTTGACTGGGCGCTGCGCTTGCAGAAGTCATTGGGCTTAAATTCTTTAAAAATTCGCACGGCGACCGATTGAAGCGGAGGGGCGGTCTCCCGATACTACCTGAAACGAAAACCGTTCTGCTCGATGCAGTCGGAACGCCCAGGCAGAACCACCATGGAGTTTGACTTTCAGAAGAAGGAGAGTGTGCGATGGCCGATGAAACGACCCCCATGACCGCAACGCCGGAGCAACAACCGCAACAGGCACCGCAGTTCCCAACGGACTACACCAGCCTGTCCACGGTGTACACGAACTTCTGCCGCGTCAGTGTCACGCCGGAAGAACTGGTGCTCGACTTCGGCCTCAACACCCAGATCGCGCCGAATCCCTCCGAGCCGATCAAGTTGTCGCACCGCGTTGTCATGAACTTCTACACCGCCAAGCGGCTGATGACGGCGCTGATGAGCGTCGTCAACCAGCACGAGAACGCTTACGGTGTGCTGGAGCTGGACTTCCAGCGCCGCGCTCGTAACATGCAGCGCCCGTCCACGGGCATCCGGCAGTAGTGAGGATGAGGGGGTGAGGGGGTGAAGGGGTGAGGAGGTGACAAAAACCTCGTCTTTTCACCCCTTCACCCCTCACCGCAAACTATAAGGCACCTCCAACCCGTGCGCGTCCATCAGCGCCGAGTCCGCCAGCAGGGTGCGCGCCGGCCCGTCGGCAGCGAGCCGGCCGCGGTCCAGCACCAGCACCCGGCCGCACGTCTGCAGGATCAACTCCAGGTCGTGCGACGCGATCACTTTCGTGATCGGCAATGCGTTCAGGAGCGCGATCAGTTCGCGGCGGCCACGCGGGTCGAGGTACATGGACGGCTCGTCCAGCAGCAGGATGTCGGGCTGCATGGCCAGCACTCCGGCCAGCGCCACCCGCCGCTTTTCACCACCGGACAGGTGGAACGGCACTCGCTCCTCGAAACCCGTCAGGTCCACTTGCTGGAGTGCCGCCGACACGCGCCGCCGCACCTCGTCCGCCGGCAGCCCCAGGTTGAGAGGCCCGAACGCCACATCGTCGAAGACCGTCGCGTTGAACAACTGGTCGTCGCTGTTCTGAAACACGAAGCCGACCTTGGCCGGCAACCGCCGCCGTTCCGCCGCGACGCCCGGGTCCAGGCCGCCCAGCCGGGCCATGCCCGGCTTCACCGGCAGCACACCGCACAGGCACAGGAACAGGCTCGTCTTGCCGGCGCCGTTCGGCCCGACCAGGCCCACACAGGCGCCTGCGTCCGCCGTGAACGTGACCTCGGTCAGCGCCTGCACCGCGCCAGGGTAGGCGTAGCTCAATCGATTGACGACGAAGTCGGCGGCCTCCACGGCGACCCCTTCAAAGAACGAACCGCTCCCACGTCAGCAGCGCCGCCGCGGCCCCCACGATGACGGCGAACCCGGCCACGTCGCGCCGCCGGGTCCGGAAGTCCGTCAGCGTGCGGAAGCGGCCATCGAAGCCGCGACAGCGCATGGCCTGGCCGACCCGCTCCGCCCGTTCGCCACCGCGCACCAGCAGCGTGCCGGTGATCTGGCCCAGGGTGCGGTAACTGTGCAGGTCGCCGCGCGGCCGGTAGCCGCGCAGCCGCAGGGCGATCCGCAGTCGGCGGAATTCGTCCAGCAACAGGAACAGGTAGCGGTAACTCAGCGCGATCAGTTGCACGAGCAGCCCGGGCACGCCGACCGCGTGGGCCGCCTTGAAGGTCGCCTCCGGCGGCGCGGTCACCCACAGCACCAGCAGCAGGCTGACGACTGCCAGCGACTTGAGCACGATGACCACTGCCTGGAGCAACCCGGCGGGCGACACGGCCACCGGGCCGAGCCGCCACGGCTCCTCGCCGGGCCGGGCGGAGAACGGCAGCAGCACCACGAAGAGCGCCAGGAAGACGGCCACCGCGGTCAGGCGCAGGAGAACCCAGCGCGGCGGCAGCCGGCCGAGCGCCACGAGAGCGCCGGCGCCGGCGAGCGCGGCCAGGGCGGCGGGCCAGGTGCGCAGGACGCAGACGAGGCCGGCGGCGAGCAGCAGAGCGACCAGCTTCCAGCGGGGGTCGAGCAGGGACAGCGGCGACGGGGGCACGCCGGGATGGTCGAAAGCCAGTGTCATGGCGGCAAGGGGAAAGAAAAACCCCCGCCGGCGGCGGCGGGGGCAGGGGGAACCGGGAGCCCGGTCGCGTTCAGCGACGGTGGCCGGGGGAGTGCGTGCCCGACTGGGCGTTCATCTCGGCGTGCAGTTCCCGTTCAGCCTCAAGCCAGTCCTGCTTGTCATTGCCATGCGGCCGGCCGCGCTTGCACCATTTTTCGAACGCGCGCATGGCAATCTTCTCATGCGGCACCTTGACCGTGCTGACGCTGGCGGTCGGCGGGCTGTGGGACGGGGTGGCAATTCTGGACATGTGCAGTCCTCCTTGAAATTGGAAGCAGTCGGGCCCTATGCCCTAACAACTAGCCATTGCATCATATTCGGCGGCGATTCGCAAGCAGTTTCCTGGCAAAAGTGAAAAATGCGCTCCCGCATCGGTACAAACGAACAGAAAGGCCGAACGCCAGCAAGGGGATGTCCGAGCCCGAGCGCCAGCGCGGGGCCAAGCCTGCCCCGCGCTGGCGCTCGGGCTCCGACTTTACCGCTGGCACCCAGTTTGCACTCCATTCCTGGGTCTATCGACTCGTTCAGGCAAAGGAGGACGCCAACCATGCAGTACGTTGACGAACGCTATCACTTGCGGGTGGACATCACCAGCCGTAACGGCAGCGTGCCGGAGGACCAGCTGACGCGGATGCAGCGCTCGCTGGAGCCGCTGGGCCAGGTCGTGGCGGAATATCCCGACCCGGAACTGCGCTTCACCGTCATCCACCACGCCGCCAGCGGCAAGCATCACGTTGAGGGTCGGTTACGGCTGCCAGGCCGCACGCTGTTCGCCGCCGACCGCGACGACTACCTGGACACGGCCTTCCAGCGCTGCGTCGGCAAACTGACCCGCCTGGCCGGCGCCTACCAACCGCCCGCCGCCGGGGCCGCGCACGACCGCACGACCCTGGACCGCGACATCGTGGCCCCGGAGGATTCCGCCGCCGGGCCGCTCGGCGCCGCCGTGCAGGCCGGCGACTTCCGCCGCTTCCGCACACTGCTGGGCGGTTACGAGGAATGGCTGCGCAAGCGCGTCGGCCGCTGGGTGCAGCGCTATCCCGCCCTCGAGGCCCGGCTCAACCGCGATCTGGGCATCGCCGACCTGGTCGATGAGGTCTACCTGAACGCCTTCGAACAGTTCACCGCCCGGCCGACCGACGTCCGCCTCAGCGACTGGCTCGACGGTCTGCTCGACCCCTCGCTGAAGACGTTGCAGGCCCACCCCGCCGAGGAGAAGGAGAACATCAACATGGCCCGGACGCTGCTGGAAACGCAGTTACCGCGCAGCTGACGATTGCTTTTCGCCCGTCAGCGACATAGCCTGTCTCTGGTAACACCTGGTCCCGGAGGATTCAGATCATGGTTCGGTTCTTCACAGTAGTGTTGGCGGCGCTGGTGCCGCTGTGCCTGGTCATGGCCCAGGCGCCCGGCGGCAAGCAGGGCGACAAGGAGTTCAAGGTCGAGGGCAAGCTGACCAAGGACGACCCGAAGGACAAGCTGCTCAAGAACAGCCCGAGCAAGGAGTACGACTACAAGATGAAGTCGAGCACGATCTACGTGATCGACCTCAAAAGCAAGGACTTCGACGCTGTGCTCCGGCTGGAGAACCCGCAGGGCAAGCAGGTGGCCGTCAACGACGATGCCCCGGGTGAGAAGACCCTGAACTCGCGCATCGTCTACAAAGCCCCCGCCGACGGCACCTACAAGATTTTCGCCACCTGCCTGAAAGGCGAGACGGGCGACTTCGTGCTGACCGTGCGTCGGGGCAACGAGGACGACCTGGGCAAGTACGACCCGCACTACAAGCTGGTCGGCAAACCGGCCCCGGACATCGTCGGCGCCTTCACGGTGAACGGCCGAACGAAGAAGCTGTCCGACCTCAAGGGCAAGGTCGTGCTGGTCGATTTCTGGGCGGTCTGGTGCGGCCCCTGCATCGCTACCTTCCCGCACCTGCGGGAGTGGTACAAGGAATACCACAAGGACGGCTTTGAGATCCTGGGCGCGACCACCTACTATGAGCAGCTGACGTTCGACAAGGAGAAGGGCAACGTCAAGAAGGCGGACATGAACCTGACTGCCGAGCAGGAGCACGCCATGATCAAGGACTTCGCCGAGCACCACAAGCTGCCCTACCAGCTCATGGTGCTGAGCCAGGACGGCATGAAAAAGGTGGGCGACGAATACGGCGTGCGCGGCATCCCACAGGCAGTGCTGATCGACCGCCAGGGCGTCATCCGCATGATCCGCGTCGGCTCCGGTGAGGAGAACGCCGCCGCCCTCCAGGAAGAGATTCGCAAGCTGCTTAGGCAAAAATAACGGCCCGGTGCCACTGAGCGGCCCCGCCCGGATTCACTCCGGGCGGGGCCGCGTGCTTTTGGGTCGCGCCCAAAATCTTGATGCGATCCACCACCTGTCGGTTTATCATGGAGGTGTTTCGATAACCCGCAGGAGGTGCCCCGTGTCGCGTCTTCCCGCTGCCCTTGCCGTCGTCACCCTGCTGTGCGCCGCTGCCGCCGTGTCCGCCGAGCCGCCGCTGCGTGAAGTCGTTCACCAATCGCCGGTGCAGGCGCTGGCGTGGTCGGCCGACGGCAAACTGCTGGCGACCGGCAGCACCGACGGCGTTGTCCGCGTCACCGAGTCGGCCACCGGCAAGGAGCGACTCCGCTTCACCAACCAGGGCCCCGTCAAGGCACTGGCGTTCTCGCCGGACGGCAGTCGTCTGTGCGTCAAGACGACGGCCGGCGCCCTGGCCCTGTACGAGACCGCCAAGGGGCAGCGCACCGGCATGATTTCGCTGGGCAATTTTCATGCGTACCACCTGGCGTTCTCGCCGGACGGCACCCGTCTGGTGGCGGCGGGCGTGGGTGAGTACCTCATCTGGAACCACACCAAGGGCGGCGCCAGCGGCAGTCGCTGGGGCAACATCCCCGATGGCTACGCGGCGGTGTCACCCGATGGCCGCGTCTCTGCCTGGGCCCGGCTGGACGGCGCCATGCAGATCTTCGACGTGGAGGCCCGCCAGTACCGCACCCTGAAAGTCGGCCCCTCGACAGCGCTGGCGTTCGGCCCGGAGGCCCGGCTGATGGCCGTCGCCGCCAGGGACAAAAGCGTCCGCCTGTGGGAGTTCGGCCGCGACCGCGAACTGCTCAAGCTGGAGGGGCTGACGGAGCCGGCCCGACTGCTCGCCTTCTCAGGCAACGGCAAGACGCTGGCGGCCGCCGGCGCCACGGATCCGGTGATCCGGGTCTGGGACGTGGACACGGGCCGGCTGCGGCGGCACGTGACCGGCAACCGCGAGGCGGTGACGGCGCTGGCGCTGGCGCCGGACGGCCGTTCCCTGGCCGTGGCGGGTGCCGGCAACAAGGCACTGGTGTGGAACGTGGCCCTGCGTGAGGTGGTCCGCCCCAACCCGCCGCTGATGCTGGCCGACAAGGAGATGCAATCGCTCTGGGGGGCGCTGGCGCAGACCGACTACGCGGCGGCGGACGAGGCGTACCAGCGGTTGGCGGCGGCCGGCGACCGGGCGGTGCCGTTCCTGAAACTGCGGCTGCGCGCGGTGGCAGTGCCGCCGGTCGATTACCAGCGCATCGATAAGCTGGTGAAGGACCTGGACTCGCCGCGTTTCGTGGTGCGCGACCGGGCCTCGGCGGAGCTGGCGAAATACGGCGAGTTGGCGGAGAACGCGCTGCGGAAGTTTCTGACACAGAAGCCGGGCCTGGAGCCGCAGCGGCGGGCGGAGAAGTTGCTAGAGCGCCTGGTCGATCCGCCGCTGACGCCGGAGCGGCTGCGGGCGCTGGAGGCGCTGGCGCTGCTGGAGTCGCTGGCGACACCGGCGGCGCGGCAGGCGTTGGAGGAAGTCGGCCGTGATGCGCTGCTCCCGTTGCTGCGCCTGGAGGCGTTGGCGGCGCTGGGGCGGCTCAAGGCGGCGAAGGCGACACCCTGACTGGGGAGACGACACATGGCGTTCGGGTCTTTCAAGAACCTCGAAGAGGTTGTCGTCACTTACAAGATCACCTTGCAGTCGGCGCCGTTCATCCAGCCGCTGCCGCAGCCGGTCCCCGAGGGGTTCCGCAAGCGACTGGAATTATTGCTGGCGAAGGCTCCGGTACGTGCGTCGGAAGAGGCCATCTGTGAGTTCCTCATTTCCCCCATCCTGCAGGAGGTTTGGCTGCCCTTCATTGACGCGCTAAACATGTGGAGCCATGTCGCCTTGACCCTTGACGAGACCCTGACTGGGTTCCCGGACTTCTTTTTCGCGAAACGTTCGCCGCTCGGTCCGGTGCGCGATCGGCCGTTTGTTCTGTTCGTGGAAGCCAAGAAGGACGATTTTGACGCCGGTTGGGGGCAATGCCTGGCGGCCATGCTCGCCGCCCAGCAACTCAACCAGGAACCGAATCAGATGATTTTCGGGGGCGTGTCCAACGGGACCGTTTGGTATTTCGGCAAACTGGAGGGCACGACGCTGACGCAGGACCCGCGGCCTTTCTCGGTGGCGCACCTGGAGGAGCTGTTCGGAGCACTGCACTACGTCTTTGAACAGGCGAGCCAACTGGCGCTGGCGGCCTCCCCGTCTTCGGTGAAGCCGGCCGCTACATGAGCTTTTTCGCCTTGCCCTTGACCGCCGCCTTGAGGTCACCCTGCAGCAGCGGCGGCAGCTTGAATTGCAGCCCGGGGAACAGGCCCGGCTCGAACCACACATCGCCGCTGACCTCGGTGCGGCAATCGAAGCGGTCGTTGACGAGCTGATATTCTTCGAGCACCGGGCGGTCGGGATCGGGTTCGATTGTCCAGTACCAGGACACGCCGTAGCGCTCGTAGTCCGAAAATTTGCGGCCGCGGATTTTGGGGCGGTCACTCGCGGACAGGATTTCAACGCACAGGTCCGCCGGCCCAAGCATGCGCCCGCGCTGGAGGCGATCGAGGTGTTCCTTGGTGAGGAACAACACGTCGGGGGCGTAGACCAAATCCTTGAGTTCGTCCAGCACCATGTCAATGTCGTACGACACTTTGCCCAGGTCCAGCGCCCGCGTCCAGCGCTTCAGCATCTCACCCAGGTCATGTGCCAGATCCTGATGTTGGTCTGTCGGGCGTGGGCACACGACGCGCTCTCCGTAAATGAGTTCGGTCTTGACTTCGTCCACCGGGCCAGCGAGGTACTCGCGCACGGTGACATGCTTGCGCTTCGGTTGGGCTTTGGCTTTGGCCTTCGAGTCGGGAACGGTCGCCATGGGATCACCTCCTTGTCCGGCGCGTTATAACGGCGGCCGCCGCGTGTGCCAGTCGGTGGCGCGCTCGAACATGCGGGCGACGCGCAGCAGTTTCTCCTCCGCGAACGGCGCCGCCAGCAATTGCAGGCCGATCGGCAGCCCCGCCTGCGTGAAGCCGCACGGCACGCTCACGCCCGGCAGTCCCGCCAGGTTGCCGCTGATCGTGTAGATGTCCGACAGGTACATCGCCAGTGGGTCCGCCGCACGTTCGCCGATTTTGAACGCCGCGGTCGGCGAGGTCGGCCCCGCGATCACGTCACACTCCGCGAACGCCCGGTCGAAGTCGTCCTTGATGAGCCGCCGCACCTTCAGCGCTTTCAGGTAATAGGCATCCTTGTAGCCGCTGGACAGCGCATAGGTGCCGAGCATGATCCGCCGCTTGACCTCGGCCCCGAAGCCCTCGCCGCGGCTGCGGCAGTACATGTCCACAAGGTTGTCGTACTGCGCGGCGCGGTGGCCGAAGTGAACGCCGTCGTAGCGGGCCAAATTGCTCGACGCCTCGGCGGTCGCCACCAGGTAATAGGCCGCCACTGCGTACGGGCTGTGCGGCAGCGACACCTCCTTGACCGTCACGCCCAGGCCGCGGTACACCTGCAGCGCCTCACGCACCGCCCGCTCCACTTCTGCGTCGAGACCAGCGCCGAAGTGCTCGCGGACCACGCCGACCGTCAGCGGCTTGACCGGCTCCTCGACGGCCTGCGCATAGGGCGGCACGGGGCGGTCCACGCTGGTGCTGTCGCGGCGGTTGTGGCCGGCGATCACGCCCAGCAGCAGGGCGGCGTCCGTCACGTCATGGCCGAAGGGGCCGATCTGGTCGAGCGAACTGGCGTAGGCGATCAGGCCGTAGCGCGAGACGCGGCCATAGGTCGGCTTCAGGCCGACGACGCCGCACAGCGCCGCCGGCTGGCGGATCGAGCCGCCCGTGTCGGTGCCCAGCGCCAGCGGCGCCATGCACGCCGCCACCGCCGCCGCCGAGCCACCGCTGCTGCCGCCGGGGATGCGCTCCAGGTCCCACGGATTGCGCGTCACCTTGTAAGCGCTGTTCTCCGTGGACGAGCCCATCGCGAACTCATCGAGGTTCGTCTTGCCGATCAGCACCGCGTCGGCTGCTTGCAGCTTGGTGATGACGTGCGCGTCGTAGGGGGGCCGGAAGTGTTGCAGCATTTTGCTGCCGCAGGTGGTCGGCTGGCCGCGGACGCAGAGCACGTCCTTGATGGCGACCGGCACGCCCGCCAGCGGTCCCAGCGGTTCGCCGGCCCGGCGCTTCTCGTCCACGACCACGGCCTGGTCGAGTGCCCGCCGCTCCTCGACGAGCAGGAACGCCTGCACGCGCGGCTCGCGCTCGCGGATACTTTGCAGGAAGGCGGCGGTCAGCGCCTGGGAAGTGATCTCGCCGCGCGACAGCAGCGACAGCAGTTCGCCGGCAGTGCGTTCGATGAGCTTCATTGATTTGAAGGGATGAGGGATGAGGGATGAGGGATGAAAAAAGCCCCTCATCCCTCATCCCTCATCCCTCATCCCTCCAGAACGGCCGGCACCGCGTAATAGTCGCCGCGCCGCGCCGGTGCGTTGGCCAGCGCCTCGTCCACCGGCAGCGACGGCGCCGGCTCGTCGGCGCGGAAGACGTTCTCGACCGGCAGCGGGTGGGCCAGCGGTTCGACGCCGTCGGTGTTGACCTGCTGCAACTGCTGCACGTAGTCCAGGATCGCGCTCAGCTGGCGTGCCATGACGGCCAACTCGGCGTCGCTCAGCTGCAGTCGCGCCAGGTGCGCGACCGCCCGGACCTCGGCTTCACTCAGGGTCATGGCGGTTACACCGTGGGCATGGTGAACGGCTTGCGCTTCACGGGCCGCTGCACCAAACCGCTGCGGATGGCACGCACACAGACGCGCACCGTCTTGACCGTGCCGTTCTCGTCGATGATCTTGATGCGCTGCAGGTTCGGCTTGAAGCGCCGGATCGATTTGCCGGTCACCTTGCGCCCGACGCCGCCCAGGTACTTCGCCTTGCCACGCCGCGAATACTTATTGCCCTTGGCCGGCTTCTTGCCGGTGATCGCACACTGCATGGTCATGACCGAATCCCCACAGGAACCTCAATTCCAAAACCCTCATTGTAGCGGCCGCCGACCACCTGACAAGACGACTGACGCACTCACCCAGAGCCGTCGAGCGGCGCGGCGTCAGCCTGGAGCGGTTCACGCACGGTTTGCACATACGTGGGCGGGCAGGCACGGGTTGACCACCAGCGGCCTGCACTGCCACAGCAAGGGGGCCAAGGAGGCCAAGGGGGCCAGCTTTTTCATACGTCGAGAATTGGCGCCCTGGCTCCGTGCGGCTGGCAAGGCGCGACACCAAACGGCGGCGGTTGCCACAGCAAGGACGCCAAGAACGCCAAGAACGCCAACTTTTTCACACGTCGAGAATCGCCGCCTGGCAGCGCCGGCCTGCCGTTCGTGGTCCACGCCACTGGGAACCGCACTCGAGCGGTTCCCAGTTGGGTGTAGCGGAAGTCGCCAGACTTCCGTCCGGTGCTGCTCGGAAGTCTGGCGACTTCCGCTACACCCATTCGCAATCTGCAATAATGCCCCTCAGTTAAGGTTTTTTCGGCGGTAGCGACGGGCGCCGAAAAATCGGCGCTCGCCGCCAAGTCAATGCGTCTGTGGAGGTTGCAGCAAAACTGCCCGCCACTGTAATTTCCCTATAATCCTTAACTGACGGGCATTAGGCTGACGCTGCGCCGCTCGCCCCGGGTGTTCTCTCTTTCTCACGGGCTCACTCATGGACACCACCCCTCTGTTGACGATGGAACAGCACATCCTCCAGCAGCAGCGCCGCAAGCACCCGGAGGCGACTGGTGAATTTTCCTGGGTGCTGTCGGGCATCACGTTGTCGGCCAAGATGATTTCGGCTCAGGTCCGCCGCGCCGGCCTGGTGGGCATCCTCGGCAGCGCCGGCGGCAGCAACGTCCAGGGCGAGACGGTGCAAAAGCTGGACGTGTTCGCCAACCAGGCGCTGCTGCACTGCCTGGGCCGTCGCGGTTGCGTCGCTGTCATGGCGTCGGAGGAGAACGAGGAGCCGATCGTCGTGCCGTGGGACCGCCGGCAGGGCCGTTACGTCGTCGTCTTCGACCCGCTGGACGGTTCCAGCAACATTGATGTGAACGTCAGCGTCGGCACCATCTTCGCCATCCTCGGCCGCGACCCGGACGAGACCGGCACCCGCGACCCGCTCGGCGACGTGCTGCAGTGCGGCCTGAAGCAACTCGCCGCGGGTTACATTGTCTACGGCTCCTCGACGGTGCTGGTCTACACCGCCGGCGAGGGCGTCTTCGCCTTCACGCTCGACCCGAACATTGGCGCGTTCGTCATCTGCCACGAGCACATCACCATGCCGCCGGCCGGCAACCTGTACTCGGTCAACGAGGCGAACGCCGACACGTTCCCGCTGGCTTTCCGCACGTTCCTGGCCCAGCTGCGGGCCGGCCAGCTGGGGCGGACGTACTCGTCGCGCTACATCGGTTCGCTGGTGGCGGATTTTCACCGCACGCTGCTCAAGGGCGGCGTGTTCCTGTATCCGCCAACGCGGCAGTACCCCGGCGGCAAACTGCGGCTGCTGTACGAGGCCAATCCGATCGCGCTGATCGCGGAGCAGGCTGGCGGCGTCGCCACGGACGGCCGCGGTCGCATCCTGGAGATCGCGCCGACGAGCCTGCACCAGCGCGTGCCGCTGCTGGTTGGCAGCCGAGCGGAGATGGAGTTGCTGATGCGGTTGCTGCGCGATGAAGACGGTTGAACCGCCGTCGGCCGCGGCGTGTCCCAACCTGGAGGCGGTCGCGCACGGCCGCTATACTGGGAGGGGGCAACGATTTTCACGAAGGGCGGGCCGGACATGGCGCGGGTGGTACTGGCGATGAGCGGCGGCGTGGACAGTTCCGTGGCCGCGGTCCTGCTGAAGCGGCAGGGCCACGAGGTCATCGGCCTGTTCATGCGCACGGGAGTCCACGCGCCGGCAGACACGGGGCCGGCGCACAAGAAGGGCTGCTGCAGCGCCCTGGACGCCGGCGACGCCCGCCGCGTCGCCGACCGCCTCGACCTGCCGTTTTACGCGCTGGACTTCGAGCAGGATTTCCAGCGCATCATGGACTACTTCGTCGATGAGTACACCATCGGGCGGACGCCGAACCCGTGCGTCGTCTGCAACAACTGGCTGAAGTTCGGCAAACTCTGGTCCTACGGCAAGCAGCTCCAGGCCGACTTTGTCGCCACGGGGCACTACGCCCAGGTGCTGCGCGACGGTGACGGGTACGCGCTGCACCGCGGCGCCGACCCGGCGAAGGACCAGTCCTATGTGCTGTTCGGACTGCGGCGGAGCCTGCTGCCGCACTTGCTGTTTCCGATCGGCGGCTATCGCAAGGACGACGTGCGGGCGCTGGCGCGGGAAGCGGGCCTCGGTGTCGCGGACAAGCCGGACAGCGTCGAAATCTGCTTCGTGCCGGACAACGATCACGCCAGTTTCATTCGCGCCCGCCGCCCGGACCTGAACCGCGCCGGCGCCATCGTGGACACGGCCGGTAACGTGCTGGCGGAGCACGACGGCATCGAACGCTTCACGGTCGGCCAGCGCAAGGGCCTCGGCTTTGCGGCCGGCGCTCCCCGCTACGTGCTGGAGATCGTGGCGGAGCGCAACGAGGTCGTCGTCGGCGAACGTGACGAGTTGCTGGCGTCCGGCCTGGTGGCGTCGCGCGTCAACTGGCTGATTGACGCACCACAGACGGAACCGCTGACGTGTCAGGCCAAAATCCGCTACCGGGCCACGGCGGCGCCGGCGACGGTGACGGCGACGGCGGACGGTGGGGCGCGGGTGACGTTCGCAGCGCCGCAGAGCGCCGTGACGCCGGGGCAGGCGGTCGTGTTCTACGACGGCGACCGCGTGCTCGGCGGCGGTTGGATCGAGCAGGCGGTCGATTGAATCAACCAGAAGGCGGGCGCGGCGATGGACATTCTCAACGACGTGTTCGGCCGCCTGACATGGGACGACCATGCCGGCTGCTGGTTCGGCGAAATCGCCTGGCCGCCGGGCCTGCACACGGAGGTGGTGTTGTGTCAGCCGGACGCCGACGTGGCCGCGGGGTTGCGCACGGCCCGCGCCAGCCTGGACTGGCTGCAAGGCCACGACGAGGACGCCCTGCGCTGCGTGGCGGAACAATTGACGCACGTTTACAACACCGCCTGGCGCGAGGAGGCGGTGCCGATCACGCAGGACGAGTTCATCGGCCGGCTCACACCAGTGCGGATCGTATTCGGCGAGGACGGGGCGCTGCTCGTCACCTACGACGGCGGCGAGGAGATGTTCGACGGCCAGTACATTGACGCGGAGTTCGGCTCCGACGGCGCCTTCCGCGGCGCCAAACTCGTGGATTGAGTTTGGGCGAGCGGCGCGGCGTCAGCCCGCCGTATCAGAGACGGCACGGCGGGCTGACGCCGCGCCGCTCGCCCAAACTCAATACTTCGCCATCTCGGCGCGCGGCTTCTGGACGCCGACCAGCTTCTGCGTGATCTCCGCGACGCCATTGAGCATCATCTTCAACTCACTGCCGATGGCGATGAACTGCCAGCCCTCCGCGATGCGGAAGTTGGCCTCGTCGGCGTTCGCGACGTGGATTCCCGCCGGCACCTTGTGCTTCTTGCACGTCTCCAGAATGTGCTTCAGCGCCTGCGTGGTCGCCTCACCGCTCGGGCCCTTGCCGTCCTTGCTGCGCATGCTCGCGGCCAGATCATTCGGGCCGACGAAAATCGCGTCGATGCCCGGCACCGAGAAAATTTTGTCCGCGTCCTCGACCGCCTGGATGTGCTCGCACTGGAGCACGACCAGCAGTTCCTCGTTGGCGCGGGCGTAATACTCGTTGGCGGTGGCCTGGAAGTTCAGCGCGTGAGCGCTGCCGCCGACGCTGCGGGTGCCGTGCGGCGGATACAGCATCGCGGACACCGCCGCCTCGGCCTCGGCCCGACTGTTTACCATCGGCACCACGACGCCGTGAGCGCCGTTGTCGAGCACACGCTTGATGTGGTCGTGACGGTTGCTCGGCACCCGGGCCAGGGCGACGCAGCCGGCGTCCGCGATGGACGCGAACATGTGCGTCGCCGTCTCCCAGTCCACCAGGCTGTGCTCGATGTCCACCGTCAGCCAGGCGAAGCCCGCCCGGGCCATGAACCGCGTCGCCGTGATGCTGCCCAGCGACAGCCAGGTGCCGACCGCGGGGTGTCCGTCCTTCAGTGCTCGTTTGACCGGGTTGGGTCGCATCTTTTATCCTTGGTCATTAGTCATCAGCCATTAGTCAATCGTCACGGTATCGGGGCGGCCGCGGCGGTGGTTTGCACGGGCCCTTGCCCGGGCTGACTGGGAGGTGGTGCCGCGATTGAGCGTTGTCGGCCTGAAGGTCCAGGTCGTCATCGTCGTGGTAGTGCGGGTCTTCGTTTTCCACGGGCGGCCGCGCCCGCGACTCGGTGGGGTTGGGGGGAGATTCATTCATGTGTACGCCTCGACGGGATACCTTGTTCTCCACAACGTGGGGGATGCACCTCGGGCTTGGTGGTATTATAACTACGCAGGGCTTCTGGTTCACCGACGAATTTTCGACTTTCCGCGGGGAGCGCGATGACCGTCGACGAGAACGAACTCAACCGTCCATTCCAGGTGCTGCGGGCGCGGCTGGAACCGCTGTACCAGCAGATGGAACGCGTCATTGTCGGCCAGCGCACGATGGTGGACCGGTTGCTCGTCGGCCTGCTGACCGGCGGCCACATCCTGCTGGAGGGCGTGCCCGGCCTGGCCAAGACGCTGGCGGTGCGCACGCTCGCCCAGGGCCTGCACCTGACCTTTCGCCGCATTCAGTTCACGCCGGACCTGTTGCCGGCCGACGTGATCGGCACGCAAATCTACAACCCACGCACCGGCGAGTTCACCATCAAGAAAGGCCCCATTTTCGCCCATTGTGTGCTGGCCGACGAGGTCAACCGTGCCCCCGCCAAGGTGCAGAGCGCCCTGCTGGAGGCGATGCAGGAAAAGCAGGTGACCATCGGCGACGTCAGCTATCGCCTGGAGGAGCCGTTCCTGGTGCTGGCAACGCAGAACCCCATCGAGCAGGAGGGCACCTATCCGCTGCCCGAGGCCCAGGTGGATCGCTTCATGCTCAAGGTGAAGTTGACGTATCCGTCGAAGGACGAGGAGCTGGCGATCCTGAACCGCATGGCGGCGGTCGAGGCGGTGCCGGCGGTGGAGGCGGTTCTTGGCGTCCAGGACATTTTCGAGTTGCGGCACGCGCTCGACCAGGTGTACGTCGATGACAAGATCAAGCGCTACATCGTGGACGTGGTGTACGCAACGCGGCAGCCGGCAGACTACGGCCTGGACATCGCTCCCTATGTTCAGTACGGCGCCAGCCCGCGGGCGACGATCTTCCTGACGCGCGGCGCCCGGGCCCAGGCGTTTCTGGAGGGCCGCGGTTATGTGACGCCGCAGGACGTGAAGGCCATCGGCTACGATGTACTGCGCCACCGCGTCAGCGTCACCTACGAGGCCGAGGCCGACGACATCAGTCCGGAGCACTTGCTCAAGCGGATTTTTGATCACCTCAAGGTGCCGTGAGCAGAAGTCAGAGGTCAGCGCTGTCGTTCTGCCGCTTGCGGCTTAGGAGGCGCCGAACAACAACTTCGTAGGACGGCTCTCCAGAGCCGTCCCGACGGCTCTGGAGAGCCGTCCTACTCTTGGAAGTTGTTGTTCGGCGCCTCCTTAGCGCTGACTTCTGACCTCTGACCTCTGACCACCTGGCATTGTCCGCCGCGGCGCCGTTGGGTATCCTGACAATGCGCCCATTCCATCCCCTCACGGTTTCAAAACACCATCTATGTGCCAGGTGCTTTTTTCGATTCCTCTCAACGCCATCAACGATGCCTGGCCCGCGATCCCCATCTACGGCTACGGCTTCATGCTGTTCCTGGCGTTCGTGCTGTGTACCGTCCTGGCAGCGCGGCTGGCGGCGCGCGAGGGGGTGCCGCGCGAGGCCATCCAGGATCTGGCGATCTGGCTGTTCATCGCCGGTATCATCGGTGCGCGCATCACCTTCATGATCCAGTACCGCGACCAGATCAGCGGCAACTGGCTACTGGCCTTCTTCCGCATCTGGGAGGGCGGCCTGGTCTTCTACGGCTCGGCCATCGGCGGCGTGGTCGGCTACTTCCTGGCGTATCGCTTCGTGCTGAGCAAGTACAAGATTTCGCACTGGAAGATGGCGGACATCATCGCGCCGTGCGTGGCCCTGGGCCTGTGCCTGGGCCGCGTCGGCTGCCTGCTCAACGGCTGCTGTTACGGCAACGTCGCCTGCCCGGACTGCCCACAGGTCGCCTATCCGCTGTCCAGCCAGCTTCGCTTCGTCATGGTCACCAAGGGCTATCAGACCGTGGCCGGCTTCACGTTCGCCGAGGAGAGCGCGCGCAAGGTCGAGGTCGGCGCCGTCGAGCCGGATTCGCCAGCGGCCCAGGCGGGTCTGCAGCCCGGCGACATCATCGTCAAGGTTGGCGACCGGGAAGTCTTCCAGCAGGGTGACGTGGCTCACTGGCTCACCCCCCGCGAATGGCCGAAGAGCAAAAACGACCTGCAGTTGACCGTGCGCCGCGGCCACGAGGAAAAGGTGCTGCCGGCCTTCGCGCCCTGGACCATCGGCCTGCACCCGACGCAGATTTACGAGTCGATCAGCATGGCCCTGGTGCTGTGGCTGCTACTGGCGTTCTATCCCTACCGCCGCCGGGACGGCGAGGTCATGGTGCTGTTCATGTTCTGCTACGCCCTGCACCGCTTCCTGGACGAGATTCTGCGCATCGACACCGATCCAGTGTTCCTCAACATGACGCTGTCGCAGAACGGCAGCATCCTGGTGCTCATCGCGGCGGTGGTGCTGCTGCTGATTCTGTGGCGGCGGCCGGTGCAGTACCGCCCGGTGTGAGCCCCGCAACGCCGGCGCACCACCATCGCCAGGCGGCGAGCAGTCCCAGGGCGATGCCGATCTGGTCAATCACCACGTCGCTGAGCAGGCCGCTGCGGTACACCAGTTGTTCCTGGATCAGTTCGGTCGCGGTGGCGTGCGCCATCAGCAGGAAGAGCAGCCACAGACGCCGCGGGGGAGCCAGCTGCAGCCAGCCGGTCAGGACGGTCAGCAGGGCGTACGCGGAAACGTGAACCGCCTTGGACACCAGGAAACGCAGGCTGATGTCGCCAAAACCGACGTTGTTCAGCCCGGGCGTTTCCGGCACCGGCGCGATCAGGGCCGTCGTCCAGGCAACCACGTACAGGCCCCAGATACACCAGCGCCAGGGGGGCGGCAGGTCGATCACTCGGCCGAACCAGTGCATCAAACTCGCGCTCCCCGCTAAGCCGCAAGCGGCAGAACCCCGACGCGGACGGCGCCACCGCTTTCGCTCCGGCGCTTGCGGCTCAGCGCTCCGCCTCGCACCGGCCCTCACGTCGCCGCCGCCAACTCCGCGGCGGGGGCGGCCAGCACCTCGTGCAGCGTCGTCAGCAGCTGGTCGGCCGTGAACGGCTTGAGCAGCACGCCGCGCACTCCGAGTTCGGCCGCCACGTCCCGCCTCTCCGGCCGCTCGGCGCTCATGGCGACGACCACCACCTGCGGGTCGAGTTGCTGCAGTGCCCGGATGGTCGCTGGGCCGTCCATGACCGGCATCAGCATGTCCACCAGCACCAACCGCACGGCGCCGCGCCGCGCCGCGAATAGCGCCGCCGCCTCGGCGCCGTCCTGGGCCGTCAGCACCCGGTAGCCGGACGCCTCCAGGGCGTTGCGCGTGATCTCGCGGATGGCCCCCTCGTCCTCGACCACCAAAATCAGTTCGCCGCGGCCCTCCGGCAGCGGCCGCCCCAGGGCCTCCAGGGCGCACGGCACCGCCGCCTCCACCGCCGGCAGGTACACCGCGAAGCGGCTGCCGCGCTGCAGTTCGCTGGCGACCTCGATGAAGCCGTCGTGCTTCTTGACGATGTTCGCCACCGTGGACAGGCCCAGCCCTGTCCCCTGGCCGACCTCCTTGGTCGTGAACAACGGGTCGAAGATGCGCCCCAGGTGGTCCGGGGCGATGCCGGTGCCGGTGTCCTCCACGGTCAGCACGACGTAGCGCCCGGGCTGCGTCCCGCGCCGGGCCGCCTCGTCCGCGTCCACGGCACGGTTGCCGCCGCGGATGGTCAGAGTGCCGCCCTGCGGCATCGCGTCCCGGGCGTTGATGCACAGATTCATTAAAACCTGGTACAGCTGCGTCACGTCGGCGTTGACTGGCCACAGGTCCGGCGCTGCCGCCAACCGCACCTGGACCGTCGGGGGGAAGGTCTTCGCGATCAGGTTGACGACCTCGCCGAGGAACGGCGGCAGCAGCAGTTCGCGGCGCTGCTCGTCGGAGCCGCGCACGAACGTCAGGATTTGCTTGACCAGTTCGGTGCCGCACTGGGCGCTGAGCCGCATCGTTTCCAGCATGGCCTGGGCCGTGGGGTCGGGCACGGTGCGGCGCAGCAGACCGACGCCCATGAGGATCGGCGTCATCATGTTGTTGAGGTCGTGGGCGACGCCGCCGGCCAGGGCGCCGACGCTCTCCATGCGCTGGGCGCGCTGCAGCTGCTTCTCCAGTGACTTTTCCGCGGTCACGTCGCTGTTGATGGCGAACAGCGCCCGTGGCCGGCCCTCGTCGTCGGCCACCAGGGTAACGCGACTCTGCACGATCAGTTCCCGGCCGTCGCGGTGGTAGTGCCGCAGTTCGCCGTGCCATTCCTTCTTCTGGACCAGCTCACGCCGCGGCAGCAATCCCTCTTCGCGGCCGCGCGCAGCAGCTCGTCGGCCGACTGGTCCAGCGCCTCGTCGGCGGCCCAGCCGTAGAGCCGCTCGGCTCCCTGGTTCCAGTAGAGAATGCGGTCGTTCAGGTCGCGGACGATCATGGCGTCGCTGGCCAGGTCCATCAGGCTGGCCTGCTCGCGCAGCGTCGCGCGTGCGCTCGCGCACGATCCGCTCCAGGGCCTGGTTCTGCGCTTGCAACTGCAGGTACAGGAAGCGCGTCTCCAGCAGGTTGTGGATGCGCAACAGCACTTCCAGGTTGTCGAGCGGTTTGCTGAGGAAATCGCAGGCGCCGGCAGCCAGGGCGCGGCGTTTCGACTCGGGGTTGATGTCCGCGGTCAGGATAACGATGGGCAGGTAAGTGCCGGGCGCCAGCAGCGGTTGCAGTTGCTCCATGACCTCAATGCCGTCGAGGTAGGGCATCATCAGGTCGAGCAGAATCAGGTCCGGCTGGAAGTCGCGGAACTGGACGGCGACGGTGCGCGGGTCGGTGACGCTGCGAAAGTTGGCGTAGCCGCCCTGCTTCAGGACGCGCTCCAGCAGGCGGATGTTGAACTCCTGATCGTCCACGATCAACACGCGCGCGTGCGAATAGGCGGTGGTGTTCATGCAATACGTCCTCGTCCCGGGGCGCCGACCGCGCGAACCCCAACCGGGGCGCACTCCGGTCAGGGTTCGTCGGGCAGCTTTTGTGATAATACCTAATCGGCGCAGGAAATCGAAGCCCGCGCGCAAAAAACCACCCGGGTCTCTAGGGAATCCGCAGAGGAAGGCCGGTATCTGGCCGCCCGGCACCGGCCGGAGGAGGCGCCAGCGGGTGTTCAGGGTCGTTCGCTGCTGGCTTTGCGTCAGGTTGTAGATGGGGAATGAGCGCGTCCCCTGGGGCAGTCAGGGGGGTCTGTGAGATGAAACGAGACGAAAGCCCTCCCTGGCACCTATTGATATTGTACCGCCCAGCCTGCTCCCAGGGAAGCGCGCCGCCTGCTGACCTCCTCGCCGAGTGCGAGAACCTACCAACCTTGTATCCGCGGTTCGTTTCGGCGAAAAGTATCTCCACGCGAGGCGTAATAATCTTGACAGGGTGAACCCCACCCAGGATGCGAGGGTCTTACCGATGACACAGCAGACACCACCCCTCACGGAAGAAGCGAGCCTCATGCAGCCCTTCACTCAGCGTGTGGAACCGCGACCGTATCAGCAGCGCATCGTCGAGAAGACGGTGGCGTACCTGAGCGGTGGCGACCAGTCGGTGCTGATCGAGAGCCCGACCGGCTCCGGCAAGAGCGTGATGGGTCTGCTCATCGGCAAGCAGATGCAGGAGCGGCACGGCTATCGTGTCGGCTGGGTCGCCAACCGCCGTTACCTCCTCGCCCAGGCCGCCGCCGAGAACGTCAACAAAAACATCGGCATCGACAACCTGCGGCTGATTTCGATGTTTGACAAGCAGCCGCCCGCGGACGTGGACCTGCTCATCGTGGACGAGTGCCAGCACGACGCCGCCGACAGCATGGCCCACATCCACAGCGTCGTGAAGCCGAAGCGAATCCTTGGTTTGACCGCGACGCCGTTCCGCACCGACCGCGTGAAGCTGTGCTTCCAGAAGGTCATCAAGGACGCCGGCATTCACCAGCTAATTCAGGACGGCTACCTGAGCCAGTACCACCACTACACGATGCCGAGCTTCACGCCGCTGGACGTGGCCGAGTTCTACGCCCGTGAGCCGGAGAAGTGGGGCAAGACGCTGTTGTTCTTCCACACACTCCAGCAATGCGCCGAGGCGAAGGCGGAGTTGAAGCGGCGCGGCATCGTCAGCGATGTGGTGACCGGCAGCAGCAACCGCGAGGAGCAGCTGGAGGCGTTCATCACAGGCAAAATCAATCTGCTCATCAACTGCATGGTCCTCACAGAAGGCTTCGACTGCCCGGACCTGCAAACGGTGTTCATCCGGCCGAGCTGCAAGGGACCGACGATCCAGATGGGCGGCCGGGCGTTCCGCAAACACCCGCGCTATCCCATCAAGCAGATCGTGCAGTGCAAGAACTCCGCCTGGCCAATGACACGCACCGCCCAGCCGCTGGAACAGTATCTGTGGATGGGCGGCGAATGGCGGACGCTGAAGGTCAACCCGCACCTGAACGCCATCAACGCCCGCGCCCGGCTGGCCATCGCCCGCACCGAGGTGACGCTACCGAAGCTTGTCGCCAAAAACTTGAACAAGCGCCGCCTCTTCGCGGGCCGCTCTGAGTTTTAAGCATTAGCCACTCTCGCCCCGTTGTGGCCCGGTCAGAAGACCGGCCACAACCTGTGAGATTTGACCTTCAACCATCCATTGACCTCATTGCCATCGCCGGCCGCGTCCGGCGTGAGCGCGGCCCTGAAAGGAAAAGGAGAACCTCCGATGATGAAGTTCGAGTACGGCTCGCTGGCCCTGCAAGACCTCAGCGTGGACGTGACCACCCACCCGAAGACCGGCAAGCGCGCCGTCAAGGAACTGCGGCTCAAGGGTGAGCCCGTCACGCCCAGCAAACGCTTCTGGACGAGCCTGCAAATTTACTACCGTTTCTCGGACAACATCTTCAACTACTTCGACCCCTCGGAAGTTTTCCAGCGCATCGCCGAACGCAAGCCGAACGACAAGATGCGCTACTGCGTCCAGCGCGACGGCGACGGCCACGGCACTCTGCTCGCCGTCACCGGTCTGAACAAGGCCGTCATTCACTACGACGCCCTGATGAACACTCTCAAGCAGTATGAGACAGAAAAGATCGCCTACACCAACGGTGTGCTGTCCTCGACGCACTCTCCGATGCGCGGCGGCGGTCTGTTCCAGATCAAGGGCGAAACCTTCGAGCGCCGCTTCGTCATGGACACGCCGGTGGACGGTTTCGGCCGGCCCAACATCTTTCTGTCACTGCTGCGGCAGGTCTGCACCAACGGCGCCATCGGCTACGCCAAGGCGTTTCGCACCGAGTTGCGTGTCGGCCGCGGCAACGATGATGTGCGCTACGCCATCGTGCGGGCGCTGGACAACTTCGGCAACGACGAGGGCTTCGCGGCGCTGCGGCAGCGCTTCGAGTCCGCGGCGGACAGCTGGGCCAGCGTCGCGGAGTGCAACCGCCTGTACCGCGACCTGCTCCGTCTGCATACCTCCCGCCACATCGGCCACGGAGAAGCGACCCAACCGGCGAAGAAGGTCGGCACCGATGGCGCCGCGCTCGGCGACGTGTCCGGCTGCAAGATTATGAACCGTTTCCACGACCTGACGGGCGACCTGGTGCGGCTGTACGGCGTGGCCCAGATCGACGCGCTGTCGATCAAGCGCCAGCGAACGCTACCGGCGAAGTGCATGGTGTACGACCTGCTCAACTTCGCGACGGAGGTGGCGACGCACCACGCCACGGACCTCGGCTCCAAGGCGCTGCAGGCGTACGTCGGCACCCTGGTCAGTCAGGAGTACGACATGGAGGGCACCGCCATTCAGTCGAAGGACTTCAACGACTTTTTCTTGAACAACTGAGGCGCCGGGCCGTACACTCAAAACACGCGCCGCGCCGGGCGCCCACCGGCGCGGCGCTGTTTTGGGAGAACCCCTATGTCCCGTGCCGCCGCCGTCATCGCATACCTCCAGCTGCAACCGCACCCGAAAGAGGGCGGTTTCTTCCGTGAAACCTACCGCGCCGCCGAGACGCTGAGCGCCGCCCAGTTGCCCGCTCGCTACGGCGGCGACCGCTGTTTCAGCACCGCCATCTATTACCTGCTCACGCCCGACACCTTCTCCGAACTGCACCGCCTGGCCAGCGATGAGGTCTTCCACTTCTACGCCGGCGCCCCGGTGCGGATGCTGCACCTGTTCCCCGACGGCCACGGTCAGGAGGTGGTGCTCGGCCCAGACGTGCTCGCGGGGCAGCAACCGCAGGTTGTGGTGCCGCGCGGCGTCTGGCAGGGCAGTCTACTGGAGCCCGGCGGCGACTTCGCGCTGCTGGGCTGCACAGTAGCTCCCGGCTTCGACTACGCCGACTACGAGGCCGGCGACCGCGCCATCCTGCTCGCCCAGTATCCGCAGCACCGCGGACTCATCGAACGACTCACCCACTGAGGCCGGCGGGCGAACCCATGCGACACGCGCAAGTCCTGGTCTGCGAAAGTGACGGCCGCCTGGCCGAGTTGCTGCGGCCGCGCGCCGAGGTCGGCCGCTGGCGCCTGCGCGAGTTGCGCCACCTCGACGCCGTGCCGGGCTTGCTGCAGCGCGGCGGCGGCTGCGTTCTGGTGCTCCGGGTCGGTCGCGACCTCGAACAGGAGCTGACGCTGCTCGACCGTATCGGCCGCCGCTTCCCGGACGTGCCGGTCGTTGCCGTCGGCGACACCGACCACCCCGCGCTCGCCGGCCTGCTCTGGGACCTCGGCGCCCGCTGCGTGCTGTTCCCGCCGCTGCGGCGCGACCTGTTGCCGGACGTGATCGCCGGTCTGCTCGGCACGCCGCCCGCTCCCCCGGCGGAGACCGACGCATGACCGCGCTGCCGCTGCCCGTCCTGGATGAGACGCGCTGCACCGGCTGCGGCGATTGCGTGCGCGTGTGCCCGACGGACTGCCTGGCTCTGGCCGGCCCACTGCCCTGGCTGCCGCGGCCCGCCGACTGCGTCAGCTGCAGCGCCTGCGCCCTGGTTTGCCCCGCGGATGCGCTCCGCCTGGCCGACGCCTGAAAATGAAGAAACCCGCGGGCGCGCCCGCGGGTTTCGGCTGACGGACAATCGACCTTGGGGAGATCAGTCCTTTACGGCCTGGACGGCGACCGTGGTGGCGGCGCCCAGGTCGGAGAACGCCGCCCGCACTTCCTGGTTGGGCCGCAGGATCACGCGGGCCGTTTCGATCTTCTTCTGGCCGTCGCGGATCACTTCGGCGCGGAGGATGTAGTAGTACGTCTGGCCGGGCTGCAGTTCCGGCGTCTGGAAGACGCGGGTGGCCGATGTGGTCTTCATCAGCTGGTCGTCAATGTACAGCTTGGCGTCCGCCGGCAGCTGGACGATGACGCGCGCCCGGTTGAGGCTCGTCTGTCCGTCTTTCGCTTTGTCTTTATCCTTCTTCGGCAGCGGCACTTCTTCCGGCTTCTTTTCCCCGCCGGTCCCCGGCGTCGTGCCGGTCCCCGGCGTCGTGCCATAGGCCGGCGCGACCATCGGATAGGGGTTCATGTACGGGACGCCGTAGCCGCCGTAGCCGCCGTAGCCGCCATAGCAGCCGACGCACGTCCAGCCGCCATAGCCGCCATAGCCGCCGTAGCAGCCATACGAAATGGGCGCGTAGTTGCCGTACCAGCCGGACGCCGGGCTGATGCCGCCGTAGCAGCCGGCATAGCCGCCCCAGCTGGGGCCGCCGCCGTAGCAGCCGTAGCCGTAGTGGCCGCCGCCGTAGCAGCCGCCGTAGCAGCCCTGGGGACTGCCCCACGCACCCCACGCACCGCCCCACCCGCCGTAGCCGCCGCCGTAACAACCCCACCCACCGTAGCCGTAGCAGCCGCCGCGGAAGCAGTGGAAATCCGGGGCTGCGCTGCCCGTCGTCAGGGCAGCCATCAAGACAACGCTGTACATCCCACTACCCTCCCTTTGCCAAGGCAGAACTCTGTACCGCAACACTCCCCGGCAAATGCCGAAGAATCGGTTCATTTTGCCAGTCTGGGGTAAATGTTAAATTTAGGCAAGCTTTTAGTCAAACCCAAAATTGAGGGGATAGCGAAAAGAAAGTGTCTCGGTCACCGTTACGACCGGAATGGTCTGTCGTCCGTTGCCGGATGGGTTCCAGCGCCCGGATGACCGCTCAGCACTTCAACCCATCCGGCAACGGACGACGGTCCACGGTCCACGAACAACGGACGAAAAATTGATGAAGACCTTGACTTCGGGCATCGGTTACTTGCAAGGACGTTCAGGGCCTTGGTAATATGGTGGGGACTCGAACCCGGGAGCGCCGCGGCGCGTCTTACTGGCGAGCACGTCGCGGACCGACTTCTCCGGCCGAGGCCAGAGGTCCGGCGTCGCGCAACACTGATGGGAAAGGGGGCTGTATGCAGTCCAACGCCAGCTCGGCTCTTGAGGCCAGCGTCCTGGTGCTCAACAAGTTGTTCATGGCAATCCACATCATCTCCGTGCGGCGGGCATTCGTCCTGCTGTGCAAGGACCTGGCCGAAGTGGTCCACCTGGAGGACGGCCAGTTCGCCACGTACAACTTCGAGACCTGGCGTGAGGTGAGTGAGTATCGGTCCCGGCTCTTTCGCCAGCAGGATGACGACTGGGTGCGCACCGCCCATAGCGAAATCCAGGTCCCGCGGGTCATCCGGCTGTTGACTTACGAGAAGTTGCCCAAGCAGACGGTGAAGTTCAATCGCCGCAACATCTTCGCGCGCGACAACAACCAGTGTCAGTACTGCGGCCGGAAGTTCCCGACCACGGAACTGAGCCTGGACCATGTGATGCCGCGCAGCCAGGGCGGCCAGAGCACGTGGGAGAACATCGTCTGCGCCTGCGTGGCCTGCAACGTCCGCAAGGGCGGCCGCACGCCCAAGCAGGCCCACATGAGCCTCATCCGCAAGCCGGAGAAGCCCAAGCGCAGCCCCATGCTCAACCTGAAAATGACGCTCAGCAAATACCAGTCGTGGCGCTCCTTCCTGGAGAACGCCTACTGGTCTGTCGAGTTGAAATAAACAAAGGTTCACCACAAAGACACCAAGAGCACAAAGAAGACAACAAGAATTGCTAAATCAATCTTCTGTCTTCTTTGTGCTCTGTGTCTTTGTGGTGAACCCGGTTACATGCGATCCAGGGTTTCAATCCACATCGCCAGCTTCGACAGCGTGGCCTCATCGAAGTATTCACGGCCGCGGTCGGGCAACTCGAGATACCATGTGGGGAAGCGGCGCTCGATCAGAACCTTCAGGCGGTCACGCAACGCCCGCACGATTGGGTCGCGGCCGCCGCAGGCGATGAAAAACGACAGCCGCTGGTTGGCCACGTTGTTGCCCGGCTCCAGCGGCGGCACGGCTCCGGTGGTGGCCACGCCGCGGAACAGGTCGCGAGCGCCGAATCCCAGGCTGATCGCCATCTGACCGCCGACGCCCATGCCGTGCGCCACGATCCGCTGCCGGTCAATGTTGTACGTCGCCAGCACGTCACGCACCGCCGCGGTCACGATCTCCTGCTCGCTCGGCACCCAACCGGCGTCCGCCTCGGACTTCGGCCCCAGCACGATGCAGTGGTTGTCGTTGCAAAAGTCCTCCCACATGTCCTTGACTTTCTCGTTTTCCTCGTCGGTGTACTTGCCCGGCTGGTGCAGCCAGACTACCAGCGCATAGGAGATGTTCGGGTCGTACTTCGGCGGCACGTAGACCCAGTACGGGTGGTTGCCCGCGGCGTTGGTCCGCTTGAGGAAACCGGTCTTGGGATCCTTCGGCAACGGCTCCTGCTTTTGCGGCTTGATGTTCGGCCCGCTCGTCTTCAGCGGCGCCTGGGCCTTCATGAGCGTTGTCGGCTCCGGCACCTCCTTCGGCACCACGTACACGCTGGTCAGCGTCGAGCCCGGCATGCCGTCCAGCTGTCCGGTCAGCACCGCCTTTTGCTTGGCCGCCTTGCGAATCACGTCCAACTTGATTTCCTGGCCGGGCATGGCCGCGTTGAGCCAGTCCAGCATCTGGGCCTGGCCGCGCTTCTCGCCGGTGAACGCCAGCGCCTTGCCGGCGATGGTGACCTTCGTGATCTGGTCGCCCGCCTTCAGGCCCATCTTGTCGGCCGGGCTTTTCGGATAGACGTAGCGCACCAGCACGCCCAGCTCAGGGTCGTCGCGCACCGGCAGGATGCCGAGGTACGGGTGCTGGTACACCGTCTTGTCGCTGACCAGATCGAAGGTCAATGGCAGCGTGTCGTTGCCGCGCTTCACCTTGAGCGTCACCGAGTCGCCCTCGTACTTGGTGCCGATGGCGTGGCGGATCTGTGCCAGGTTAATGACCGCCTTGCCGTCCACCTCCAGGATGGTGTCGCCGGTCTTGACGCCGCCGCGCACCGCCGCGGAGCCCGCCTGCACCGCCGCGACCACCGGGACCGCCCCGATCTCGTCGCCCTGGTTCTTCAGGGCGACGCCCAGTTCGCCCTTGTGCATGTCCTTGCCCTCCTTGAGCCGCGGCAGCATGGCCAGTACGTCCTCCATTGGCACGGCGAAGCCGATGCCGCTGTCGTACCACTCGAAGCCGGCGGTCTCGCCCTCGGTGCGCGGCGAGGCCGGCACGAGGATGCCCTGGACGCGGCCGCGGATATCGACGAGGGGGCCACCGTAGTTGACCGGCGAAACCTTGGCGTCGGTCTGCACTGCCTTGCCCCAGATGCGATTCAGGGCGCTGATGATGCCGATGCTGATCGACGGCGGCGAATCCTTCTTGAGCTTGGCGTCCAGGGTGCGGCCGAGGGCGATGGCCCACTGGCCGACCTTGATGTCCTTCTTGGGGACCACCGCCGGCACGGGCAGGCCAGTCTTCTTGACCTTGAGCAGCGTCAGCATGCGCGAGCGGTCGGTGGCGATGCGCTCGGCGACGAGCGGTTCCTCGCCGGGGATGATGACCTGAATGGTCTTGGGGTTGTTGATGAAGTTGAAGGCGCTGGAGATGATGTAGCCGTCGGCGCTGACGATGACGCCGGTGGTCGGGCCGATGGCCTTGGAGAAGGTGACGCCCTTCTTGGCGTCAATGACGACGCGGTCGGTGCCGCCCTGCGTGGTGATCTGCACGACGCTGGGAGCGACCTTGCGCGCCGCCGCCTTGATCCTGTTTTGGTGCTGCTCGTTGCTGCCGCTGGGCGGCTGGGCCGTCAGCGGCGCCGCTGCCCACAGGCTCGCCAGCAGCAGCCCCAGGGTGAGTGCGCGTGGCCGGATGAACATGGGAAAACCCTCGAAAAAAGGATGAAGGATGAAGGATGAAGGATGGCTTTTATTTCATCCTTCATCCTTCATCCTTTTGTTTTATGGCGCCTTCGGCTTGGGCTGCGCGCGCAGCTTGAGCCGCACCGTCTCCAGCCGTTCGCCGCGCTGCACCTCCAGAACGACCTCGGTGCCTGGCCGCGCCGCCCCCATGATGTCGCGGAAGGCGCGGATGCTCGGCACCAGTTCGCCGTCGATGTACACGATCAAATCGTCCGGCCGCAGGCCCTTCTCGGCGGCCGGCGAACCGGGGATCACTTCCTCGATGTACGGCGGCGTGACGCTGACGGAGTTCGGCACCAGCACGATGCCGTGGAAGCCGCCCGCGTTCTTGTCGCGGGCCTTGACGCCGCTGCTCTGGCGATACTTGCCCGCGATGGCCTCCTTGACAAAGGTCGGGATGTCCACCGTCGCCTTGACCAGTTCGCCCTTGTCGTTTTCGCGGGTGATCTCGGTTTTGGCCTGGATGGGCACCGCGTAGTTGATCCAGGTGTTGGACAACGTGTGCTTCAGTTCACGGCCGATGATGCCAAGCAGTTCGCCCTTGTACGTGGTCACGACGCCGCCGGCAGCGCCGGGGTTGCACATCACCGTGTCGATGAAGTAAACGTCGCCCATGTACGGCGCATCGAAGGCACCGCGCTGGCTGCGCAGGTCGGTGTGCGCCGCGACGACGCCGCGCTGCACCGACATCGCCTCGTTGCGTTCGCCGATCTTGAACTGATTGCTGAACGCCAGCACCCAGTCGCCGGGCTCGGCCATTTTGTTCTTGGCCAGTTTCGGGATGTCGAAGTATTTGAGGAAGCTGACCTCGCCGTCAATCTTGAGCATGGCCACGTCGAGTTCCGGCTCGCGGGCGGTGACCTTGGCCGAGTAAATCCGGCCGTCCGAAAGGTGGACCTTGAGGTCGGTGGTGCCCAGGATGTGGTTGTTGACGGTGAGGATGTGGCCTTCCTTGGAGACGAGGATGCCGGTGCCGTAGGCGGGCAGGCCCTTGAAGCCGCCGGCGCCGAACAGCTTGACCATGCGCTGGTTGACCACCTCGGCGGCTGGCGTGAACGCCTCCTGAGCCGCCAGGGGCCGCGGTGCCACGGCGAAGGCGAGGGCGCTCGCCGCCACGGCCAGCAGGGCCCGTGCCAGGGGGGAAGGTCGGATCATGGGAGGGTCGTCCTTATGTTGAGGCGGTCCAACTGTTTTCTGCCGCTGGCGGCTTGTGCGCTGCAACCCATCGAACGTGAGCAGGGTATCAGAGCGCTAAGCCGCAAGCGGCAGAAAAGACTACTCACGGATTCATCGTAACCTTGGTGACGTTCAACGTGCCGTAGTGGCGGGCGCGACCGGGGTTGGCCTGGTCGCCGTAGTACACCTGAATGCGGTGCGGCACCTGCCGGCCGCCGACGGCGCGGTAGTCGGACAGGTACACCTCACACGGATCCTCATTCTCCTTGAGCCGCGCTTCGAAGCCGGCCAGTTTGCCGTCCTTGCGGTCGAAGAACCACTTGACCAGGTGGGTGCCGATGCCGGTGTTGAGCACGTCGGTGTCGCCGGGCAACCGCAGCGCCTTGAGGCTCTTCGGCGTGCTGTTGTCGGTGGGCGGCGGATAGAACGGCTCGATGCCGCCGTAGTCGAATTTGCTCTCGAAGCCCTTGAGGCCCTGGGTCAGCAGCCGTTGATACAGGCTCATGGCCGCGAGCAGACCGCCGCTCTCCTTCGGCTGTTTCAGCACGTCGTCCTGGTTGGCGTTGAACGGCGCCAGGAAGTATTCCGTTTTCTTGCCCGACTCGATGGTCAGGCGCACGACCGGGACGGGGGTGTTGCCCTGGCCCTCGACCAGTTCCTTGCCGATCTTCAGCACAAAGACCGACGGCGTGTTGGCCTTGAACAGGTTGATGGTCCCTTCGAGCGTCCAGTTGTCGCCGGTGCCGGCGAAGTTGCCGTGCTTGCCGAACGCCTCCAGCACGCGGTCGCGCTGTTGCTGGTTGAAGTAATAATTGGCGAACCCCGCTTTGGCCACGTAGAACTTGGCCGCCGGCGAACCGGCCACGGGCGGCACGGGCGGCGCCGGTTTCTGACCGGGCGTCAGGTCCTTGCGCTGAATGCCCATGAGCCGCACGAGAATTTCCTTGTCCTTCATGCCCGCCTTGGCGTCCGGCCGGCGGTACTCCAGCGGCACGCGCCAGCCGCGCGGATACAGCCCCATGACGTTCTTGAAGTGGTTGACGCTCGACAGCACCCGGCCGTCGAGAGACAGCACCTCGTCATCAACGTCCACGCCGCGGCGGAAGACATCGGAGTCTTCCAGAATCGACTGCACCGTCATCTTGGCGAAGCCGTTCTTGTCGGTCTGCGACACCAGCAGAGCGCCGAGGCTGGCGTGGTCGCTATCGAGGCCGCCGTGCAGGTGGCCGAGGAAGTTCTTGATCTGGTTGATCGAGATGGCATAGCCGACGCCGGAGTTGATGCGGGCGCGCTTATCGAACGAGCCGCGGCCGTTGATGCCGATGAGTTCGCCTTGCATGTTGAACAGCGGGCCGCCGGAGTTGCCCGGGTTGATGCTCGTGTCGATCTGGATGCAGTCGGTGTATTCCAGCAGGATACCGGACGGCGGCTGATAACGGTGGACGCCGCTGATGAGGCCGTAGGTGACGGTTGGCGTGAAGTCGGTGGCCAGCAGGAACGGATTGCCCATCGCCAGCGACCAGTGCCCCTCGCGCACCTTGTCGCTGTCGCCGAGCGGCGCGAAGGGGAATTGTTGCCCCTCCTTCTTGGGCAGCAGCTTGATGAGCGCCACGTCGCCAACCTTGTCGAGGCCGACGAGCACGGCGTCATAGAGGACGCCGTCGGGCAGGCCGCACTGCATGGTGGGGCCGGTCGGGGCGACGACGTGGAAGTTGGTCAGGGCGTAGCCGTCCGCGCTGATGAGCACGCCGGAGCCGCCGCCCTTCTTGCGGTCGTGGGCGAAGACGGCGACGACGGCCGGCCTGACCTTCTCGATAACGGCGACGCGCTCGGCCTCGGCCTTGAGGATGGCGTCGTCGCCGTCCTGCTGCGTCACCGACCCTTCGGCCAGGCCCAACAGCAGCAGGGCCGTCACGGCAAGGAACAGCGGCAACGTCCAGCGTCCGCGGAATAGCTTGGTGATGCGCATGGGTATCCTTCTCTTTTAGTCATTAGTCATTAGTCATTAGTTTCAGTTGGCGGATTCCTCAAATCAGTCCGGTCGCTGTTGTTGGTGTTGCCGACGGATTTTAAATAGGAGTTCAGTTGGGGGCAGAGGTTATCAACGAGCGGTTTCAATTGAGAAATCTGTTCTGACGACAGCAATTTTCGTCGAAAAGCACGACGAAGCCAGTGCCGGGTCTCGTAAAGCGAACCGCGAGCGATCCGAATGTAGCGCCGGTTGTCCTGATAAGACCCTCGCCCCGTGCCTTCTGCAATGTTGGCGCCAACGCTGTCGGCGGCACGGATGAGTTGCTTTCCAACGGTATCCCGTGGCAAAGAAGCCCACGTAATCACGATGTTCCAAACCGCATCAGCTAATTCCTCAGCCAAGCCATACACACGTAACTCCTCAAACGACTTTCCGGCCATGCCAGCCTCCTCGTGCCAGGCCTCCTTCTCTGATCCGAATATTTAGTGCCTGATGCCTAATGACTAATGACTAATGACTAATGACTACTGGGTCACCTTGGCGTCCGCCAGCGTCACATTATCATACAGGTCGAGCAGGTTGGACGAGCTAACGATGATGCGCAGGCGCTGGACGCCCTCGACGTTGAGGTCGAGCGGCACCGCGTCCTTGGCGGTGATGACCTTGGAGAATTTCTTGGCCCCGTCCAGCTCGATGGTGACGTGCGGCTGATAGACGCCGGCCTGCTCGGACTCCGGCGGCGGCAGGACCGCCAGCACCGCCTTGAACTTCTTGTACTTGCCGCCCAGGTCGTACTCCACGTCGGTGTACGCCCGCAGCGTCAGGCCCTTGGCGAACGGCGTGCCATTCACCTTGATGTCCTCGTTGTCCAGCGTCTTGTCCCTGCGCAGCTCCTCGCTGAACGTGTCGAAGACCCCCGCGCGCGACTTGCGCACCGGATCCCGAGCGGGCCGCAGGTCGGACAGGTACGTCAGTTTGCCCATGTTGTAGTCGAAGCGGGCGATGTTCTTGGAGTCATAGGTCAGCTGGACGCCGCCGGCCGTGGTGACAGTGAAGGTGTTGCCTTTCACGGCCACCTTGCTCGCCGCCAGACGGTTGCCCTGTTCGTCGATCACCTGACAGACGACGTTCTCGGGCACCTTCTCCTCGCGGTAGAAGATGATGCCCTTCACGTTGGCGAGCGACCGCGTCAGTTCCTTGTCGCCCAGACGGAACGTGACGTTCTCGCCCTTGGCGTCCACCGCCTTGATGGTCACCTCCAACGATTTCAACTCGTCGTTGGCCACGACCAGCAGCCGGTCGCGCTTGGGCCGGTTGGTCAGCAGCGCCTCCCAGTCCTTGCGGACCTCCGTCTTGTGAGCGTCCTGCAGGAAGGTTACCACCTTGTCGAGGTCCACCTTCACGTCCTGGCCGGTCAGCAGTTTCAACTCCGCCTGCTTGCCCTTGACGGACACCTTCGCGCAGCGGAGGACCGACTGATCGACGAGGCGAACCTCGGCGTACTCGGTGCCGGCGGGCACGCCCTTGACCTCGTGGAGGTCCAGCGCCAGGATGTCGGCCAGCGGCGTGGTCACGTCGCCGGTTTCGGTCTTGAGCGTGACCGCCTTGTCGGTGACGGCGGTGATGGTGCCCTTGATGGTTTTGCCGCTGAGGGTGCGTAGCTCGTCGGCCTGGGCCAGCGCGGTGGCGCAGAACAGCAGGGCGAGGGAGGTGCGGAAGACAGGCATGGAAACCTCGGCTCTCAACGCTCAACAGTCAAACGGATGGGGCGAGCGGCGCGGCGTCAGCCCGCCGTGCAGTCCCCAACACGGCGGGCTGACGCCGCGCCGCTCGCCACGGGGAAACCAAAAACCGGGCTGTGGCCGCGTCGCGAGGCGGGGCCACAGCCCGGGTGGGCGTCGGACAGGGCGGGCCGCTTACTACTTGCGCTGCAACTCAGCGTCGCGAATCCGCCGGAAGTAATCCTCGAACACCTGGCGGTGCTGCGGGCTCATGCCGTCGATCAGGTCGTAAATCTCACGACTGATGCGCTCCTGCTCGGCCGCCGGCAGGTTGCCCCAGCCGTCGATCATCTTGCGGACGCGGGCCGGATCGACCTTGCCCTTGCCGCTCTGACCGCCCAGCTTGCTATCCTTCATCGGCGATTTCGGCTGACCGGCCTGGTTGCCGGGCTGGTCGCCGTCGCCGGGCTGGCTGCCGTCGGGGCACTGGCCGCCGTTGGGCTGACCGGGCTGGCCCTGGCTCTGCGACTTGGCCTTGTTTTCCATCTCCTTGATGAGTTCGTCCAGGCGAGCGATGATGTCGCGCTGGATTTCCTGGGTCTGCGGGCCGCCGCGGGCCAGCTCCAGCCGCCGCTCGACGTTATCCATCTTGCGCGCGATGGCCGACAGGTCCTTTTCCTTCCAGGTCTGCATATCCAGCAGCATCAGCGCCCCGACCGTCTTGAAACGTTCGGGAGCGTCAATGGCCTGGCCGAGCAGCCGCAGGATGGTCCCGCGGGCCTCGTTCTTCTGCAGCAGGGCGTGCTCGCAGACGGCGCGGTGGAACAGGTACGCGGCCGGATCGACCACACCATTCACATCGACGGTCTTGAGCAGGTCCAGCGCCTCCTCATGAACGCGGCGGTTCGACAGCGACCGCGCATAGGCCAGCGCCAGGTTGTCGCGGAAGAACTTGTCGGCCTTGGCGTTCTTGAAGAATGGATCGACCTCCTTGGGAGCCGGCGCCTGCGCGTCGCGGGCCTCGGCCAGCAGGCGGGCCGCCGTGGCGTCACCGGCCTCGAAGGTCGCGGCCATCCGTTCCAGAACGGTGGCGTCCTGGTTCTTCCAGATGGTCGCGAACTGTTGCAGCTTGGCGGCGTTGTTGCCAACCGCCGCCTTGAACCACGTTTGTGCCTTGGCCTGGGCGACCTCGGGGCTCATCCCCTCCAGAGCCCGGAAGGCGGGCTTCCTGGCGTCCTGAGCCGAAGTGACCCCGCCCAGCAGGGCGAGGACGGCCAGGCTCGCGAGCCTGTAGTGCAGCTTCACTGGTCAGTCTCCCTTGGCAATGCGGTTAGTGATTTCGAAAATCCGTTCCTGACGGTTGGAGAGTTCACGCAGATCGCGGCGGATGGGCGAAGTGTCAGCCTGTTCGCCCTCGTAGGTCTTGCCATACAGCTCGGTGCGGGCGTTGACACGCACCTGCATGGCCCGGACCATCTTCAACTCCTGGATCTTGTTCAGGAGTTTCGGGTCCGCCTGGGGCGGCGGCTGGCCGTTGGACGGCGGCGACGGCTTCTGCTCCTTCTGCTTCAGTTCTTTCTGCAGCGCCTTGATCATTTCGTCGAGCGTGTCAATGATGTCCTGTTCGATGGCGATGGTGATGCGCATATCCTTCTCGATCAGCTTCGCCTCCTTGCGCGGGTCCATCGACTTCAGCTTGCGTGCCACACTCTTCATGTCCTCGCGCACCTGCTGGAAGACTTCGGGGAACGCCACCGCGGAGCCTTCCGCTTCGAGCAACTCAATCGCCTTGGTCGCCTCGACAACAATCTTCATCTCATCGTCGGACTGCTTGAGCAGATCGAGGGTGTCGGTGCGATCCGGTTTCTTGTCGTTATGGCTATCAATGGACAGGGCGGACGCCTTGGTTTCCTTCTGCACGTCCTCCTGCATCTTCTTCATCTGCTTGCAGCGCGCGATCAGGGTTTCGAGCAGTTGCTTCTGCTCCTCCTCGCGCAGTTGCCGCAACAATTCTTCCAGCTTCTGCTTGGCGAGCTTCAGGTTATCGACGGCCTTGTCAATGTCGTCCTTGGCCGGCTTCTTGTCGTTCTTGCCAAGTTTCTTCTCGGCGTCCTTCTGCTTGACGATGGCGTCATCGACGTGCCGCTGCGGATCCTTCTTCTGCGGCTGCTGGTTGTCGGCCTTGGGGCTGTCCTTCTTGCTGGAGCCCTGGTCGTCCTGGCTCTCGCCACCGGGCTTGGGCTGGCCCTGACCCTGGCTGCTCTTGCCGCTCTTGGCCTGGCCCTGGCTGCTCTTGCTGGCCTTGCTGTCGCCGCTCTTGGACTGCGACTGCTGGCTTTTCTTATCGCCGCCCTGCTGGCCCTGCTTCGCGGAGCCTTGCTTCTTGTCGCCCCCCTGCTGGCCTTCCTTCGCCGAGCCTTCCTTCTTGTTCTTGTCGCCGTCGCCGGCCTTCTTCTCATCCTGCTTGGTCTTCAGGCTGCTCTTCTGCTCATCGCCTTCCTTCTTCTTGCCACCGTCCTTGGCCTCGCCCTCCTTGCCGTTGCCGTTCTTGCTCTCCTTGGACTGGCCGCTCTTGCTCTCGGAGCCCTTGCCGTCCTTGGACTGGCCGGACTTGCTCTCGGAGCCCTTGCTGCTCTTGCTGTCGCCGGGCTTGCTCTCCTTGCCGGGCTTGCTGTCCTTGCCGCCCTGCTTCGACTGGCCCGGTTTGCTGTCTTTTTTATCGCCCTGGTTCTTGGCGTCGCCGGGCTTGGACTCGCCGGACTTGTTCTCCTTGCCGGCGTCCTTCGACTGGCCCTTATCGCCATCGCCCTTGGCCTCCTTGGCCTGGCTCTTGTCGTTCTTGGCCTCGTTGCCCTGGCCGTTCTTGTCGTTCTTATCGCCCTTGTCGCCCTTCTTTTCGTTGGCGAGCTTCTTGGCGAATTCCTTGGTGGCCTGGGTCACCTCACGCTGGTTCTCCTGGATCTGCTTCGGGTCGAGGCCGATTTCCACCTGGCCCTTGACGACCTGCTCCTTGCGGATCAGCCGGTCGAGTTCCTTGATCTTCGCCTCCAGGCTTAGCTTCTCTTCCCTGTGGTTGACGAGCTTCTTGCCGCCGCCTTCGAGCAGGTCCAGCACCTCTTGCAGGTCGCGGGCCAGCTCCTGGCTCTGCTTGATGAGGTCGCCGAACTGGCCATCCTTGACGTTGCCGCCCAGGGCCTTGGCGAACTTGGCGAAACGCTCGGTGACGGTGCCTTCGACGCTGCGGTCGAGGGCGGCCTTGAGCTTGGCGGCGCGTTCCTTGTCAGCGGCACTGCCGCCGGCGAGGCGGTCGTGCAGCCCCTGCAGCGCCTCCTCGAACTTGCGGTAGCGCTCCTGCAGGACTTTTTGCCGCTGCGACAGTTCGCGCAACTGCTGGGCGCTTAATGGCTGCTTGTCTTTGGTCTGGCGCGGTTCGCCGGCGTTCAGGGCTGCCGCGACCGTCACGGCCGCCAACCCCAGGGTCAGGAAACATAAACGACGCAACATGAGAACGGTCCTCCCGAGACCGGGGCGTTCGCGTCAGGCGCCCGGGGTTGATCTGCCCCGGTGGCCACTGGCGCCCCCATAATTTGCTGCATTCGCCAGGTGGTCGGCTCGCAGGCTGCCCCCCATGGGATGGGATCCTGCGGCCCACCGCTCACGCCGCTTGGATTCCTCCCGCCGCGTAAGCCTACGTCCCTTAAGACGAACCGCCTTACCCTTCCCAACATCTTAACCCCTGGAACGGCGGTTTGTCACGGCTGAAGTCAACTTTTCTGTTTTTCCTTGCAACTCCGGCGCACGGACGCGGCCCGCGCGAAACGTAAACGGGGTCAGCTGGGACTTCGTTGTGGCTTGGTCTCCGGACCAAGCGACGGCCCCAGACCGAAGGTCTCCCGGCTGCAACCAAGAGGAGACCGTGCCACAACGAGCGTCCGCGGGCCGGGCGGCACGGTCAGGAGACCGTGCCACAACGAGCGTCCGCCAGCTCTTTGTCCGGCAGCGCTTATTTGCCCTCCAGAATCTTCAAGATTTCCTCCTCGCGCTGCCGCCGCGCCCGATCAACTGCCGGCGTCGCCTCGCGCTGGCTCTCCACGATCTGCCGCAGCGCCTGGATCAGGGCCCGGTCGTCCTCCAGGTCCTTCATGGCAGTGAGCACGGCGGTCAACTTTTTGGACAGGTCGTTGACCCGGGCGCTGGCGAGTTCGGCGCGCTGGCGGTACAGCGGCAGGTTCTTGCCGATCTCCTTATCCCACAAATCGCCCTCGTCCTTGCCAACCTTCTTGAGCGCCGCCTGCAGCGCGTCGCGGAAGTCGGTCAGCACGATGCCCGTCTTGGCCGCCTCGCCGCCCGGCCGTTCCGACAGCTTGCCCGTCAACTGCTCGTCCAGCAGGGCGCCGAGGTCGTCCCGGGTCAGCCGCTGGTTGCACACCGACCGCAGCGGGAAGATGATCTTTTCCTTCTCGTCGGTCTGGCGCTTGTCGGTGAAGTTGTTGATCTCCATCTCTTCCAGGATGCCCTCGCAGCCGGCCAGCACGCCGCGGGCCACGTCACCCGCCTCGCGCACATGGGCGATGGCCTGGTCGAGCCGGGCCAGCGTCGCCGCCACATCCGGCCGCGACCCCTCCTTCAGGGCTGCCGCCTCGCTGTCCAGGTTGACGCGGCGATCCTCCAGCCGGTCCACGACCTCCTTGAGCGACCGCCGCATCTCGCTCTTCTTGAGCAGCATCAGGTCGTACAACTCCGTCTCGGAGATGATGAGGAACGTGAACGGCCCGGCGTCCGGCGTGCCGCGGGCGCCCGGCTCAACGTTGCTATCCTTGGCCCGGATGGACAGTTTCAGTTCGTAGTGCAGCTCTTCCTTCTCAACCTTCAGGCCGAACTGGGCCACGTTGAAGGGGGGCTCGTTCTCCAGGTCGTGCTGCTTGAACTTGTCCAGGACGAACTGCGGCCGCTTGCCCAGTGCCTTGCTCAACTGGGCCTTCTCGTCCGTCTTGCCGTCAAGGCGGATGAGCAGGTCGGCCAGCACGGGCAACGGCTCCTTGCGCAGCCGCTTCTCCAGCTCGTCGCGCTGGCCCTTGGCCACGCTGCTGACGGCCAGCACGTCGCGGGTGAACGCCCGGAACTTCTCGGCGGTCTGGAGGTTGTCCAGGCTGCCTTTTTTCACGTCGTCGAACACCGTCTGGATCACGATCTGTGCCGGCGCCAGCTTCGCCTTCAGGGCGGTGAGCTTTTCCGCATCGTCGCTGACCTCGTGGTAGCGCCCGGCCACGTCGCGGAGCTGATCGGCGCTGATGTTGGCGGCCAGCAGCCGGTCCAGCAGCAACCGGTGGTCCGGGTGGACCTGGAGCAGCAGCGCCAGTTCCCCGGCGGTCACGTCGTCCGCATATTTTTCGGTGTAGATGCGCTTGAAGGTCGGCATCTCCTGGATGCCCTTGCCCTTGATGACGGCCCGGCGATAGGTCATGTTGGCCAGCCACGCCAGTTCGTTGAAGGCGTAGCCCGGCGGCGCGGGCGGAGTGCGCAGGAAGATGCGGCCCACGCGGCCCACGGCCTCCTTGACCTTCTCCACATCGGTCAGTTTCTGCGGCTCCTTATCCTTGCCCGGGTCCTTGGCTTCAGGCTCGACGCTCGCCACCTTGGACTTCGGCGTCTCGATCTCGCGCTCCTCGTACTCGTAGATCCAGGCGGCGCTGGTCAGGCAGCGGTCGTCGCTGAGCTTGCCCTTCCACGGGAAACTGGCCTTGGCGGTGATGAGGCGGCGGTTCGGGCTCTTGGGGTCGTGCCGCAACCGCGGCGGCAGCGCCACATCGGTCACCAGCGCGGGGCTGTCATCGACCGGCAACAGGATGAAGCGACGCTTGCCCTTGACGCCATCGACATCGCGGAACACGAAGTCGATTTCCGTCTTCTGCGTCACATCGTTCAGCCGGGCCTCGAAGGTGCGGCTGTCCAGCAACCGGACCTTCGGCAGCACCGCCAGCACGGCACCCTCGGGCTTCTCATCCTGAACGATCTTCACGGAGTCGCGCAGGTCGCGGGCGGCCGTGCCGCGGATGACGACGTTGCTGCCGGATGCCAGGTTGATGGTGCTCTCGGTGCCGCCCCTGGACACCGGCACGCCGCGCAGGATTTGCCGCTGGCCGGCCAGCTGCTCCTCCTTGCCGACCAGGCGGTAATACAGATACGCCGGCTCCTCCTTGTCGGCGACGATCAAATCAAGGTCGGGCGGCGCCAGCAGCGTGATCTGCTTGCCGGGCGTATAGAAGTCCTCGGCGTTGAAGCTGAGGCGCGACGACTCCTTGAGAGCGTTGAGGTTCAGGGTGTACTTGTTGAACTCCTTGCGTGCCAGGCCCTTGGTGAGCTTGTTCTGCTTGCCGCGGGCGATGGCGGTGACCTCGCTGGGCGGTTCCAACTCGCGCAGCGTCCGCTCCATGCCGGGGTCAGCGGCGGTGGTGCTCACCGCGTCGAACAGAGCCTTGAAGGCGCGATACTGCGGCTCGTGGCGGTCGATCAGCGCTCGTTTGACGGTCTTGTGATCGACCTGCAACTCGATCTTGTCGAGCGTCCAGGTGTGCCAGTCGAGCAACTCGTCGATGGCCTCGCGCAGCTGCACGTCACGGCCGCGGGGGCTGTCGAGCAGGGCCCGGACCTCCGGCATGCTGAGTTCGGCGCGGATCTGGCTGCTGGTCTTGCCCTGCCAGTTCCACTCGGCGGGGATCATGCCGTTGGGCACGCGGGCGGGCAGGTCGTCCAGGTCGAAGTACCAGTGGCCCCAGTCGCGCGGCAGGTCCACCGCCAGGACGCTGGCGTCAACCAGGTTGCTGTCCTGCAAATCCTTGTATTTCAGGGCCCGCCAGCCGATCGGGGCGTCGCGGTCGGCGATGACGTAGCGGATCGAGCGCACGATCACGTCGGGCCGCGGTTCCTCGGCGGTGTAGTCGCGCGACACGCGCACCTCACCGTCACGGTTGGCCTGCAACCGGACGAACTCCAGGTGGGCGTTGCGCGGCCAGTAGGTGTCCATGAGCAGCAGGTTGCGCTCGGCCCAGATGGCCGCGGTGTGGTTGAAGCGGATGAAGTAATGGCCGACCGGCTGCCCCTCGGCGGCGCAGACGGCCGTGAGCGTGACGAGGTAGACGATCAGGGTGCAGGCCAACACGAAGACGCCGAGCCAGATCAGGCGGCCCCAGTTGAAGACGCCGCCGACGGGCAGTGTTTCGACGCGCTCGGCGGCCTCGCGGATGGTCTGGTCGATCATGCCTTGCGAGAAGCCGTAGCGCTCGGCGATCTTCGGGTCGGCCATCTCGACGGCGGTGATAAGGCGGTCGCCCAGTTCGCGCGGGAAGCGGCGCTGCAGCACCAGGGCCAGGGCGGTATCGCGGAATTCGCGGAGCAGCCGCAGCAGGATTTTCGTGACCACCAGGGCGAGCAGGGCGCCGACGAGCACGACCAGGATGGCGACGCGCAGCACGTTGGCGGTGCCGCCGCCGGTGGCCTCGTTGAGTTCGTAGGTCCAGTCGAAGGCGAAGAGACGGAAGGCGCCGTAGTCGAGCGCCAGGCCGATCCAGAACCACAGCGCCAGGAACAGCAGGGCGACGGCGGCGCCCTCCAGCGTGACGTACGTGCGGATGTAGCCGCGCAGTTTTTGCAGCGGATGGCGGACGCGCAGGTCGGCGTCGCTGCGGTTGAGGATCTTCGGGGGCGGAGTGGTCACGGTCGCCATGTCAGCTGCTCCAGGGGGCAGGTCAATGTCTCGAGATTCTCTGTTCTGCCGCTTGCGGCTCGTGGGGCAGACAGGAATGTCTGCCCCACGATCAGGTGTTACGCCAGTTTCATCAGTTTGCGCATCAACCACTCCAGCGACAGCAGGCCGACGACCGCCAGCAGCACCCACGACATGTGCAGCGGCAGCAGGGCCCATTCGGGCTGGTAGATGTTGTTGGCCAGGTACAGGCCCAGCGAATACACGCCGGTGAGGGCCACGGTCACGATGGCGGCGATCCAGCGGCCGATCACCAGCAGGATCAGCACCGCCACCGCCGCCACCACGGCCGGCACCAGCAGCAGCACGTTGTAAGCCGACATCACCATGTACAGTTCCAGGTCGCCGTTCAGGCCCCAGATGGAGGCGACGACGATCAGCAGCGCCAGCGTCACCGCCAGGGTGGCGCCGCCAACGACCGCCAGCGCCTGCCAGCGGCCGCTGATGAGCAGCAGCAGACACATGAAGCCGCCCAGCACCGCCGGGATCAGCAGCAGGCCCCACGCCGGCACAAACACCGGCTCATCGGCTGCAGGCCGCCAGCCCTCGTCCCACATCTCCTTGAAGGCCCCCTTCGTCTCCTGCCGCTCGGGCGCCTGCTTTTCGATGAACTCGTACAGGTTCCGGGCCTGCTCCTCGTCGAGGAACAGCCGATCCGCCGCCGACACCTTGCCGGGGTCCACGTTGTCGATGCGCCGCTGCGACTCCTGCAATATCTGCTCCAGCCTGGCCTTCTTGGCGGCCTTGACCTCCTTGTCGCCGGACAGCCCTTCGAGCAGCGAACGGTAGTCCGTGGACATCTGGTACAGGCTGTAGAAGTTCGGCCGCGGATTGCCGGTCTCGACGTTGAGCGGCAGCACCACGAACGAGTGGCTGATCTTCTCGCGCTCGCCGTCGGGCACCTGAATGTCCACGACGTAGACGCCGGGGGTCTTGACCTCCAGGGTGTTCGTGAAGATGCCGTCGTCGGTACTGGCGTCCTTGGCGGTCAGGTTGAACGGCACGCCGTCCTTCTTGCCTGCCTCGGCCGGCGCGTCCAGCCGGCGCAGGGTGCCCTGCGGCCGGATGAGCCGCTTGACCAGCTGGCCGGCGGCGTCGCGCACCTCGGCCTCGATCTTGACGGGGCCGACGAGGTACTCCTCGGCCATGAAAATCTTGCCCTGCTTGCGCGTCTCGCTGCTGGTGCTGACGAAGGCCGCCAGCCGCAGCCAGAATTTTTGGTGGAACTGGGCGCTCAGGTGCCGCAGTCGCCACGACTCCTCGGAGCCGATGTAGAACGACTTGCCCTTGCCCTGCGGCTGGCCGTAGACGAAGTACGGCATACCGCCCTCGTGCTCGAACTCGGCGACCACCTTGGCGAAGGCGCTCTTCTCCATGATCGGCTGCGCCCGATAGAAGCCGCGCTTCTCGTCCGGGTCGGCCGGATGGAAGAACTGATCCCAGCTCTTGTCGCCGTCGAGGTAGATGAACGGATAGTCCTTGGAGTTGAGGAAGAACAGCGGCTGCGGCGTGACGCGCTGCACGGGCGGCTTGCCCTTGAAGACGCGGTCGGCGTCCTCATCGCGGCTGTCCTTGAGGGTGACCGGCAGCAGCGACAGCAGCGGCTTGAGCTTCTCGGCGTCCTCGCCGGGCGTGGCCAGCTTGTCGGTGTTGGTGTCGCCGGCCACGAAGATGAGGCCACCCTTGTCCTCGGTCGCCCAGCGGTGCAGCAACTCGATCTGCCGCGCCTCCAGCGCCGCCCAGTTGAAGTCGAAGGCGATGATGAGGTCGTAGCGCTTCAGGTTGTACGGGTCGGTGACCTCGGAGCGGTCGGTGTCCTTTTTGTCCTTTTCCTTGTCGCCGCCAGTCTTCTTGGGCGCCTCGAACTTGTTGGGGAACTGCGTCAACAGGTTCTGCGGGTCGATATCCTGGTTGATGTCCTCGCCGTCGGCGCCCTGCAGGTAGATGGCCAACTTGACGCGCTCGGCCTGGTGCTCGCGGTAGAACATGGTGCGCGTGAACTGGTAGTCCTTGGACGGGCCGCCGGCGATCATGAGGATCGACAGCCGTTTGTCGGAGATTTGCACGACCTTGCCCGGTTCGGTGACGTGCTCGGGGTCCGCGAAGTTCTCGCGCGGGTGGCGTGGCACCTTGACGATGAAACGCCACTGCCCCTGCAGCTTGCCCTCGTGGTCGGCCTTGATGTCCGCGACGTTGACCAGTTTGGCCAGTTCGGTGAGCGGCACATTGAACTCGACCTCCGCGGCCGGGAACTCGCCGGTGCTCAGCTTGACCTTCTGCGAGGCGATGGGCAGCGGCTTGACGGCGGGGTCCTTGACCATGGCGCCCTTGGGGTCGCGGATGGGCTCGCCGGTGTTGGGGTCGCGCAGGTGTTCGAGGTCATTCTGATACTTGTCGGCGATCTTCGTGACGAACAGCTGGACGGTGATGGTTTCGCCGGGCAGGCGGTCGCCGAAGATGGGCGCGATCACCTTGAAACTCTCGTCGTCGGGCCGCACGGTGGTCGGAGCGCGGAGCGGGTTGAGGCGGATGCGCGTCGGCTGATTGTATTCGCCGATGCCGACGGTCCAGACCGGCACCAGCTTGCGCGGGTTGTTGGCCAGGTTGACAATCTGCCGGTACGCTTCCTCGCTGCCCTTGTTGTTCTGGCCGTCGCCGATGACGATGACGGCCTGGACGTTGTTATTGCTCTCGCGCTGCATGAGCCGCAGCACGGCACCGTAGTCGGTGCCGTTGAGCATCTGCTCGTAGCGGACCTTGCGCTCGGCGATGTACTGCTCGCGCTCGGCGCCCTTGAGGTCGTCGCGCGGCCGGATGGTGCGGGGGTCGAGCGTCAGCCAGCGCTTCCAGTCCGCGGCGGCCCAGGTGTGATTACCCTGGAAGGTGACGCTTTCCTCGTCGGCGACGCCGCCGAAGCGGTAGGCGACCAGCGGCGCCCTGCCCTCGAGACGCTGCACCAGGCTGAGCTTCTTGCCGCTCTTGTCGGCGAAGGGCGTGGTCAGGAGCTTGACGACCTTTTCCTGGCGCGTGGGCCGGAGGTTCGGGTTCTGACCGGGCTGGGGCAGGTCGTCCTGGTGGTTCATGCTGGCGGACACGTCGAACAGCAGGAGGATGCGGGCGGGCGTCTCGTAGCTGTTGTAGTATTGCCAGCCTGGCAGCAGGAACACCAGGGCGAGGATGGCGTAGACGCAGCAGCGCAGCAGGCCGAGGAAGGCCGCCAGCACGGGGTGGATGGTCTGGGCGTCGCGCTTGTACATCAGGACGATGTAGACGAACGCCACGGCCAGGACCGGGGCGAGGATGAGCCACCAGCCGAACAGGTCCTTGAACAGGTAGCCGAGGGCGAGGTAGGGCACCGCCAGGACGAGGACGACGCCGCCAAAGATGCCGAGGGTGGCCAACCTGTTTTCGCGACGGAACAGGACAATCAGGCCGACGACCGCCAGCGCGAACAGCACCGGGAACAACAACTCCCAGCCGCCGAGGCCTTCCTGCAGACGGCGGAAGAGAAATTCACTGCTCTGGGTGGTCTTGGTATCGGATAACATGCGTTCCTCACATAGTCATTAGTCATCAGTCATTAGTCATTAGTTTCAAAGAACCTTCCTTCGGCCGGTTCTTGCTAATGACTAATGACTACGCGGCACGCGCCTCCGTTTTGGCGACCTGGGCGGGCAGCTCCGCCTCGTTATTACGCAGGTGGAAGCTCAGGTGAACGGCCAGCGCCTGCTCGGCGATCAGCACTGCCAGGAAGAACAGGAAGAACCACGGCGTCTGCGACAGATCCTGCGGCCGCGCTACCAGGGACTCACCGCTGTCGTCCGGGCCGATGAAGTAGATCGCCTTCTGCTCGGGCCGGCGGCCCTGGTTGGCCTCGCGCAACAGGTTGCCCTCCATCTCGTCCTGCGACACGCGCGTCAGGTTGCCCTCGCGGCGCGCGTCCACGTTGTACACCTGACTGATCTCCTCGAGCGATTTGACGTCGCCGCGGTTGGCCTTGGTGAAGCGCTTCAGCGTGGCCTCGTCGAGGCCCTTCAACTGGGCCTCGTCGAAGACCTCCACCAGCGCGAAGCCGGGCTCCGGCGTGTTCTTGAACTCGAACACCCGGGACGGCTTCTCCGTGGCATCCTTGTCGTCCTTCTTGTCGTCCTTCTTGGGTTCGCGCCGGACGATGACCTCCCTGGCCCACTCCGAGTCGAGTTCCTTTTCGGGCTGGCCCGACTCGGGGCGGTAGAACGAGCGGAGCACACGCAGGTTCGTCACGCCGGGGGGCAGGTGGGCGGGGTCCACGCTGACGGTGGCGCCCGGCCCGAGCAAGCGGGCGTTGCTGCCGCCCTGGCTGGCGAGGTAGTTCTGCATCTCGAACAGCATCGGCGCGTAAATGCCAGTACTGGCCCACGGGTTCCATTCGTTGCCGGCCGTGCTCATCCACGCCGCCACGCGGCCCTTGCCGTATTCCTTGACGACCAGCATCGGATGGCTGTAACGCAGTTGCTGCCGCACCGCCACCACCTGCTCGCGCAGCGCGCTGATCTTCGGGTCCGGCAGGTTCCAGAATTCGACCAGGTTCGGGTGGTTCGCCAGGTCCGCGACCTGGCCGCGGTCGTTCAGCAGGGCGCCGAGCACGTCCGCCACCTCGTAGGCCGGCCGCTCGTCCACCTGCAGACCCGTTTTGGCCGGCTTCTCCTCGCCGTCCTTCTTGTCCTCGTCCTTCTTCTCCACAGGGACGACCGCCGCATTCACGTCGGTCAACAGCAGCAGGTCGTCGCTGTAGCGCTTCAGCCCCGGCCGGTACGACTTGTAGCGCGCGTCCACCGCGTTGATGGCACGGGCCAGTTCGCGCACCTCGTCGATATACACGCGCTTGCTCTGGCCCTTGACCGTGAAGAATTTGCCGATGGGGTCCGTGTTGGGCCGGGTGAGGATCTCCTTGACCTTGCCCGTGGCGCTGGACCAGTGCTGCCGATCCAGGGCGGGGAAGTAGCGATCCACGGCGCCACCTTGAGCCAGCCGATCTGGTTCTTGTTCTGCCGCAGCAGCGGCCCGAAGATCAGCACCTGGTCCTCGCTGGGGGCCAGGTCCTCGCGCAGCAGCAGCTGGAACTGGAAGGGGTCGCGGCGCGGCACAACGTTGCCCTTTTTCGCCTCGTCCCCCGTCGGGAAGGTGTCGCCAGCGAGCGGCACCGGGAACAGGCCCTCGCCCTTTTTGTACAGGTTTTCGTTGTAATAACCGACGTTGACGTTCGGCCCCAGGAAGAAGGCGACGCCGCCGCCGTTCTGCACATACTTCTCCAGCCGTGCCAGCTGCTCCTTCTCCAGACTGGGCACGTCCATCAGGATGATGCTCTGATACCTGTCCAGGTCGGGGCTGGTCAGCACGGTGCGGGCGTCTCCACCGACCGCCAACTCGTGCTTGTAGCCGAGAACCGCCTTGTAAATGGGCCGGGCCGTCTTCTTGATCGGGTCGATGATCTCGCGTTCGACGGCGCTGCTCACGGCCAGGCTGTCCCCGGCCCGCTTGTCCGGGATGTCGAGTTTGACTATGCGGAGCAGTTTGCCGGACATGTCATACACGGGCCGCTCGAGGACCGGTTCGAGTTTCATGCCCGCAGCGCCGCGGCTGTCCACGAGCAGGATGGGCACCTGGTCGCGCAGCTCGACGCTGGCGTGGCGGACGTTGTCCTCGGCGATGCCGTCGTTCTTGAGGGTGGTGCGGTCGGGGCTGACCAGGTGGGCCGACAGGCGAGCGTAGATGGTCTCCTGGTCCTCACCGGCACCCTCCTCGAAGCGGCCGGTGGGCGTGGCGAAGCGGGCGGTGGCGGTGCCCATGGCCGGCACGACCAGCGGCATGCGATCGAGGAAATCGCCCTCGTCGATCACCTTGCCGGTTTTGTCGTCGTGGACGACCAGGCGGACGGACGCCTCACTGGTGCTGTAGTTGGCGACGGTGATGCGGAACTCAGCCCGACGGCTGCGCGGCACCACACGGTTGGTGGCCTGGAAATCGACGATGGCCAGGTTGTCGCGGGCGGTGGGCACGCCGCCCTGGCCCTCGACGCGGTTGGGGGCGACCGTGTCGATCAGCCGCACGGTGACGCCGCGCTTGTTATCGACGGTCATTTTGAGGAGGGCCTGGTGCAGACCGCGGGCCCGCGCCCCGGTCCAGTCGTCCTTGCGGAAGTCGCTCAGAACGTGGACCACGACCTTGCTTTCGGGGTTCTCGCGAATGAGGTCGTTGGCCTTGTTGAGGCCGTGCAGCAGTTCGACGTGCAGCCTGGTCGGTTGCAGTTCCGCCAGGTCCTTGTTGATCTTATCAACGGTGTCGCGCTCGCCGAGGTCGCCGTAGGTCTTGAACTTGTAGTCCGGCTCGGTGACCAGTTTTGAGAGCGGAATGATGGTCAGGCGCTCGATGCCGTTGGACTGTTTGAGGTTATCGACGATCTTTTTAGTGATGACATCCTTGGCGACCTTGAAGCAGGTGGGGGCGCCATCCTTGTCCTGCTTGTCGGTCATGCTGAGGGTGTCGTCGAGCAGGACAACGTGCAGGGTTTCCTGATCGGCGGTGGAGCCGAAGGAGAAGCCCAGGAAGCGGCCCACGAGCAAGGCGGTGAGCAGCACCAGCAGGCAGCGCAGCGCCAGCAGCAGCAGTTGCTCGATGATGAGCCGGCGGCGGCTGCGCTTCTGGGCCTTGAGCAGGAACTCCATCGCGGCCCAGCGCAGCCGCTTGAAGCGCATGCGGTTAATCAGGTGGATGATGATCGGCGCACTGATGAGCGCGCCGCCGGCCGCGACGTATCCGGGATTTGTGAATAACTCAATCATGGGTCGTCCGTTCAGGAAGCGGGCAGGAGCGCAAATCGATTCAGTTGGTTCAGGATGTTCACGAGACGATCCGCCTTCTTTTCTGCCGCTTGCGGCAGCACCAGCCATCAAGCGCGTGCCTTCGCCGCTTTCGAGATCGCCATGCGGTGGTGCAGGAACTTGGCCAGCACCGCGTCGAGGTATTCGCCGGTGTGGACCAGGGCGTAGTCGATGCCCTGCCGTGAACAACCGCGGCGCACCTCCACGAGATACTCCTCCAGCGCCTCGATGTAGCCGTCACGCAGCGCCCGCGGGTCGCAGAGCACGTGCTGCAGCTCCTCCATGCCCTCGAAGCGTGTGGTGCCGCTGAAGGGGAACTTCAGCTCGTCGTCGTCCATGACGTGGAAGACGAGCACGTCATGGCGACGGTGCCGCAGCATTTCGAGACCGCGGAACAGCGATTCGCGGTCCACCAGCAGATCGGAAATCAGCACGACCATGCCGCGCGACGGCATGCTCTCGGCGACGCGCTTGAGGATCTTTTCCGGGTCGGTCTTGTCACGCGGCCGGCTGACGTCCATGGCCTTGACCAGGGCGTCGATGTGCGTATTAGCACTGCGCGGCGGGATGACCTGGCGGACATTCTCGTCGAAGGTAATCAGGCCGCAGGAGTCCTGCTGGCGCAGCAGCAGGAAGGCGAGGCAGGCGGCGATGGTGCAGCCGTAGTCGTACTTGTTCATCGGGCCGCGGCCGTAGTGCATCGAGTTGCTGACATCCACGACCAACGTGGTGCGCAGGTTGGTCTCTTCCTCGAACTGCTTGATGTAATACTTGTCGGTCTTGGACCAGACCTTCCAGTCGAGGTGGCGGATGTCGTCGCCAGGGGTGTAGTCGCGGTGCTGCACGAACTCGACGCTGTGGCCGAAGAACGGGCTGCGGTGCATACCAGAGATGAAGCCCTCGACCACCTGGCGGGCGCGCAGGTCGAGCCGGGAGATGCGCGCGATGGTCGTGGGGTGCAGGAAGCGGCGGGGGTCGTCGGTTTTTACGGCCACGGGTGTGGGTTCCTTGTTGCGTGCGTGGGGCGCGGGTCAATCGTCGTCACGGGCCTGTTTGCTGGAGGGAATGCGGCACGGGTTCTTCCTGGGCGTGCGCTGGCGCCACCTGCACGGGCACCGGGGTGATCGTGAAGTGGTGCTCCGAGGGCGTATTCATGAAGGACACCTTCCAGGACTGCGGACACACCTCCGGGTGCGTGTTCTCGTTCAAGAGGATGAGCCCTTCGCCTCCGTAAAGCGTTCCTTGCAGGCTGCCGCTTTCGGTGCAGAGAACACTTAACCGAGCACAGAGCATCCGCAACTTGGTTTTGGCCCTGCCTAACGGTGCCACCCAGGCCGGTTGGCCCGTTGTTTCGAAACGCAATCCGGTATCAGCGTCGCGAGTGCCACGGACTTCCCCAACTTCCCCAGACAGGGCCAACAAGTCATCAAGGAAACGCACCAGGCCGCCTTGATGATCGTCGGCCAGGTGCGTCAGCACCAACTCGCGGATTCGGCTCTCGGCGTTCATGGAACCACGATCCTCCTGGGCAGCGTTGGCCAGAGGGTAAGGAGTTCTTCCAGCCCAAACCCGGGCTCAAACCGGATCTCCCCAACACCTCTGCCTTTTGTGCGAGCGACTCAGGCACCGCAACCTCGATTATGGCAGGTCCACCCTCATTCGGGAACAGCAACGCCTTCGCGGCCGCAACATCTGCCGGTTCACCGCACAGGCACGGCTCACCAATTCGGGCGGTCGAGAACCCTTCTGCGGTATCCGGGACACCTGGTTCCTTGAAGTCCGGGTCTGGCCCATGGTCGAGGATCGCCTCCGCTCGTCTCATCGTGGTCCCGTGTCTGAGCCAAACGAAGGGTTCGTCGGAAGCCATCGCTGTTCACTCGCATCCATGACGATCGCGCAAACAACCATGTGCCATGCCCCTCAGCTTCGACTGCGACTCGCCTTGAACGAGCCGGCCGTCTTGCCAGACCTTTTGGCCGGGATGTCGTCGTCAAAGTCCCGATCCGGCAGCGGGCGTTTCTTCTTCTTTTTCGGGGCGTTGTTCTTCAGCACCATCCAGATGACGCCGCCGGTGATGCCCGCGATGGCGAGGAACACTACCACGCCGGCCACAATGATGATCGCCAGGGTGCCGCCGCTCGGGCCGCTATCGGCGACTTGAGGTGCTGCCCCGACCCCTGTTGGCGTCGTTGCCCACCGGGCCAATGACCAGTTTGTCGCCGCCGGCTTTCTTCTCGGGCTGTCGCTGCGGCGGATTGTTGTTCACTACCGGGTTGCCGCCGCCGATGCCGTTCATGATCCGGGCGCCACAGCTCGGGCAGGTGGCCGGCGGGAACGCGCCGGTGCCCATGACCGCGTTGCACCGGCTGCACTTCCAGACGCTCTGCATCTGGGGCATCTGGATTGGCGGCGGCGGTTTGAACTGCGGCGGCTGCATGATGGGCGGTTGTTTGAACTGCGGCGGCTGCATGATGGGCGGTTGTTTGAACTGCGGCGGCTGCATGATGGGCGGTTGTTTGAACTGCGGCGGTTGCATGACGGGCGGCGGGTTGAACTTCTGCTGCGCTTCCAGGCCGCCGCCGACGAAAATGACCAGCGCGGGGAGCGCGAGCGCGAAGGCGATTCCGAGACGCCGTAGATTCGGACAACGCTGCATGACACACCCAGGAGAGTTAGGTAACACTCGGCAACCAATCACCACGCTGTTTCCGCCGTTGGCGGCGTAGCGCGCTGCCGCTACGCCGCCAACGGCGCGTCCAAATCAGGACGCGAAGATTTTACGGAAGCGCTCGTCGCGCGTCAGTTCGCCCTCGGCGCTGGGCGTCTCCTTGAGCAGTTTGTCGATCACCGCGTCAGTGGTGACGCCCTCGGAGGCGGCCGTGAAGTTGGTGAGGATGCGGTGCCGCAGCACCGGCTTGGCCAGCGCCTGAATGTCCTCGCACTGCACGTGCGTGCGGCCGTAGAGCAGGGCGCGGGCCTTGCCGCCGAGCACCAGGTACTGCACCGCCCGCGGGCCGGCACCCCACGACAGCCAGTCGCGGATGAACTTCGGCACGCCCGGCTCGCTGACGCGCGTCTGCCGCACCAGCGCCAGGCAGTACTGGATCACGTGGTCCGTCACCGGCACCTTGCGCACCAGCCGCTGCAATTCCAGGATGGCGTCGCCGGACAGCACCGATTGCAGATCCTCGGTGATGGTGCTGGTGGTGCGGCGGGCGATCTCGAACTCTTCCTTGAAGTTCGGGTACTTGACGAACACCTTGAACATGAAGCGGTCCTGCTGCGCCTCGGGCAGCGGATAGGTGCCTTCCTGTTCAATGGGGTTCTGCGTCGCCAGCACGAAGAACGGGTCGCTCAGGCGGTGGCGGACGCGGCCGACGGTCACCTGCCGCTCCTGCATGGCTTCGAGCAAAGCGGCCTGCGTCTTGGGCGGCGTGCGGTTGATCTCGTCGGCGAGGATCATGTTGGCGAACAGCGGGCCTTCGATGAACTTGAACTCGCGATGGCCGGTGCTGCGGTTCTCCTCGATGACCTCGGTGCCGGTGATGTCGGACGGCATCAGGTCGGGCGTGAACTGGATACGGCTGAAAGCCAGCGACAGCGTCTTGGCCAGCGTCGAGATCATCAACGTCTTGGCCAGGCCGGGCACGCCCTCCAGGATGCAGTGGCCCCGGCTGAACAGGGCGATCAGCAGTTCCTCAATGACCTGGTCCTGGCCGACGATGACCCGGGTCAACTGGGCCTTGATGTCCTTGAAGGCGGCGCCGATCTTCTGGACGGCTTCGAGGTCGTCCTTGCCGAGCTGTGGGCCGCTTGGGGTCTGGCCGTCGCCGGCCATTTTCGGCAGGTTGGACTGGATAGCGTTCGGATCGCTCATGCGGGTCTCATCTCGTTGAAGGAAAAACTAACAAGAACCCACCACGTCCGGCGCCCACTGCGCCGGACGTTGGGGTTTTAATCCTGGCGGGGTTTGGGGTGTTGCCAGCGTTCTTCCGTGGGGCAGACAGGAATGTCTGCCCCACGGAAGAACGCTGCAGTCGCATCAGTTCTTTATCTTTGATAGATAGGCAAGGTGCCCTTGTCCAGTTGCAGGATGGTGCAGTAAATAGCGGTGGAGTACACCGGGCCGACACCGAAGCCGCCCTGCTGGCTGGTCCAGCTACCGTCCTTGTTCTGCGCCTTGACCAGGTCGTCGAACATCTTGTTGCGGTATTCGGTCCAGGTCAGCTTGGCGCCGCCCTCGCCGGGGAACAGTTTCTCCCAGCCCTTGTCGCCGAGCGTGTAAATGCTCTGGGCGAAGTAGTAGTGCGTGTACTCGTCGTGGCCGATGCGGATGCCGCCGTTGCCCAGGCCCAGGCCAATCGGGATGCGCTCCTGACACGCCTTGAGCCACTTCTTGGCGTACTCGTCCTTGTATTCGCCGGAGTTGAACAGGCAGGCCACGGCGGCGGCGGTAATGGCCGGCCGCTCGATCTTCTGGTTGAAGCTGTAATAGACCTGGCCGGACGGGCTGGTGCAGTCCTTGAGGTACTTCTGAGCCTTGACGATCGCGTCCTTGGGCACGGGAATGCCGGCGTTGCGCCGCCCGCAGCGCCTGCACCTGGGTGATGGTCACGGAGCCCTCGTCGTTGTCGCCGCCCTCGGCGCGCGAGGTGTAGTACCAGCCGCCCTTGCTCGACTGGGCGTTAATCATGTACTTGACGCCGCGCGTCAGGATGTCGCGCAGCTCGGCGCGGCGCTTGGCGTTGCCCTCGTCGCCGTAGACACAGGCCAGAAACATCAACCCGAAACCGTGGCCGTACATGTAGCGGATGGCCTCGTTCTGCTCGGTGGTGTCGCCGATCAGGCCGTCGCGCTGGTTGCCCTTCTGCGACTTCTTCATCAGCCAGGTGACCGCCCGCTCGATCTGCTTGGCGTACTTGCCCTCCTTGGGAGTGCTGCCCTCCATGAGCAGGGCCATGCCGGCCAGCGCGGTCATGGCGACCGGATACTGGCCGCCGTTGGCGGCCCAGTGGCCCTCCTTCTTGTCGTCGGAGACGATCTGTTTTTCGACGAGCCATTTCAGCCCGTCGTTGATGGTCTGGCGATATTTCTTGGGGATCTCGTCAGCCCGGGCGCGCGGGGCGGGGCCGACGGTCAGCGCCGCCAGGGCGGTCAGGGACGCCACAACCACGGTCAAGCGAAACATGCGCTGAACTCCTCCAAGGGCGAAAGGCCGCCGGGCCGGGGAGAGGCACGGCCCGGCGGCTTGGTTCATCGTCCGCCATCCATCGGAACGTCGTTTTCCAGTTGCAAGATGGTCAAATAAACCGCGGTCGAATACACCGGGCCGAGGGTGAAGCCGTTCTGCACGCTCCAGGAACCGTCCGTGGCCTGGGTCTGCACCAGTTCGTCGAAAATCTTGGCCCGATAGCCCGACCAGGTGAGGCGGTCGGCGGCGTCCGCGCCGAACATCCGATCCCAACCCCGGTCGCCCAGGATGAAGGCCGCCCGGGCGTAGAAATAGTGGGTGAATTCCTCATAACCCTGGCGGGCCTGGTTGTTGGCCAAACCCAGGCTCAGCGGGGTCCGCTGCCGGCAATACTGTAACCACTTCTGCACGTGCTCATCTTTTTGCTCGGCGAAGTTCAGCACCGCGACCACGGCGCCCGCGGTCAGGCCGGGCCGTTCGTGCTTCGCCGTGCTGGAGTAGTAGACGCCACCATTCGGCCCGGTGTTGTTGCGCAGGTAAGCCTGGGCTTTCTTGAGCAACTCTCGGGACACGGGGATGCCGGCGTTGCGGGTGGCCCGCAGCCCGTAAATCTGGGTGATGGTGATGGCACCCTCGTCCTGGTCGAAGCCCGGTTGCCAGGCGTAGTGCCAGCCGCCCTTGCTCGACTGCGTGCGCTCCAGGTACTTGACGGCCCGGGTGAGCACGTCCTTGCTTTTGTCGCGCGACTCGCGTTTCGGGTCGTCGCCGTAGGCTCGTGCCAGGAACTCCAGCGCCTGGCCGTGGCCGAACATGGGCCGCGGGTCACGGTCGGGGTTGCCGATGAGCCCGTCGTGCTCGCCGCCCTTCTGGCTCTGCCGGAGCAGGAAGGCGATGGCTTTTTGCAGATGCCTGGCGTATTTGCCTTCGTGAACCGTGCTGCCCTCCAGCGCCAGGGCGGTGCCGGCCAGCGCGGTCAGCGGGACCTTGTATTGGCCCTTGACGTCCCAGCTGCCGTCCGCACCCTGCTGCGCCGCCAGCCATTCCAGCCCCCTGGCGGTGGCCCGGCGGGCCTTGTCCTGCTCGTTCTGGGCCTGAAGGCGCGGTACGACGACGGCCAGCGCCAGCAGCGCGGCGGTCGTGACGACAGCGGTCTTCAGGAGGGACACCGGGGGAAACTCCACCTTGATAAAACTCGATTGATCCTGGCGCGAAACGATAAATCAAGAGTAATGAGGCTCGATTTATCGTTTCGCGCCGGCTGGGTTCAGCGCTGGTATATCGGCAGTGTGCCCTTGTCGAGTTGCATCACTGTCAGGTACAGCGCCGTCGTGTAGACCGGGCCGATGCCGTAGCCGCCCTGCGACCAGCTGCCGTCCTTGGACTGCATCTGAACCAGGCGGTCGAACAGCTGGGCGCGGTAGGCCGTCCAGGTGACCTTCTCGTCACCCTTGCCCTGGCCGAACAGCTTCTCCCAACCGGTGTCGCCAAGCATGTACACCGCCTGGGCGTAGTAGTAGTGCGTGTACTCATCGTGGCCGAAGCGGACGCCGCCGCCGTTGATCGGGATGGCGTCCTTGCAGTACTTGAACCACTTGATGACGTACTCGTTGTTCTCCTTCTTGAAGTCGCCGGCGCTGAAGAAGCAGGCGATGGCGGCGGCGGTCAGCGGCGGTCGTTCGCCGCCCGCGGGGGCCTTCATGCCGCCGCGACCCAGGCTGTACACCACGCCGCCGCGCTCCGTCGTCGAGTGCTTCAGGTAGTCCTGCGCCTTCTTGACAAAGTCGCGTGGCACCGGAATGCCGGCGTTGCGGGCGGCACGCAGCGCCTGCATCTGCGTCACTGTCACGGAGCCCTCGTCGCTGTCGTGACCGTCGGCCTTGGAGGTGTAGTACCAGCCGCCCTGCGTCGATTGGGCGTTGCCGATGTACTTCACGCCGCGGGCGATCACGTCCTTCAGTTCGGCGCGGCGTTTGGCGTTGCCCTCGTCGCCGTAGACCGACGCCAGGAACATCACCGCGAAGCCGTGGCCGTACATGTAGCGCGTCGCCTCATCGCGGTTCTCGAAGTCGGCGATCAGGCCGTCGCGCTGGTTGCCCTTCTGGCTCATGCGCATCAGGAAGTTGACCGCCCGCTCGATCTGCTTGGAATACTTGCCGTCCTTGATGGTGCTGCCCTCCATGAGCAGCGCCATGCCAGCCAGGGCGGTCATGGCGACCTTGTGCTGGGCGCCGCCGGCGCTCCAGTAGCCTTCCTTCTTGTCGTCGCTGACGGTCTGCTTCTCGGCCAGCCACTTCAGGCCGGCTTCCACGTTGGGGCGATATTTCTTGGGGATCTCGTCCGCCCGCGCGCGGCGTGCTCGCCAGCAGCACCGCCACGCCGCACGCCAGAACCGCACTCCACGCCTTGGTCTTCATGTGTCCGTTACTCCTCGAACCACGTTCCCGGAACGAGAACCTATCCCCTTCTGGTATGACGAACCACTGAACATTTCCTGACCAGTGATCTGCACGAAAATGTTCGGCCCCGTTTCTCTGCCGCTTGCGGCTTGGCGCATGGAGCGCGCCAAGCCGCAAGTGGCGGAACAGACGGGTTCAGCGCTTCAGCGCCCGCATGAGGCGTGCTCCCCCGCCGGGCGCCGCGACGCCCTGCAGGGCCGCCGGTTGACCGCCGCCCTGCGGGGCCAGTGCCGCGTTGTCCTTGCGGCCGTCGTCGAGGTAAATTTGCTCGACGAACCCGTTGCCGACCAGGTTGATGGTGCCCGCCTTCACGTCCACCGTGAAGGCGTTGAACTTGGAGAGAGTGGTATTGGGGGCAGTCTCCGTCTTGGCCGGCCAGGAGATGGTCCGGCCGTCGTCCGTCTTGCTGAAGACCGCCGTCTGCCAGACGCCCTGCTGACCTGGTTGGATCGGCTGGTTCGGCTGGAACGGCCGCACGTAGCGCGAACTGAAGACCAGCACCGGCAGGCTGCGGAACTGCTCCACCACAATCATCTGGTTCTGGACCTCTTCGCACAGGTGCCAGAGGAACTCGCCCTTGCCATCGATGCAGCAGAACCAACCGTTGACCAGGTGGCAGCGCACGCCGTTGTTGAAGTTCGACGACACCACGCCGCCAGCGACCCGCCGCGTGTCGATCGGCTGGTTGAGCGCCACGTAGAAGTGCTCGGCGTCTCGCAGCAACAGCGGCCTGTGCAGGGTCTTGATGACCTCCGGCGTCACCTTGAACTGGACGAGGTTGCTCTTGACCAGCTCGCGCCGCGCTTTCAGGTCGATGACCGTCAGCACGCCCTTGGGGTTGATGACGCCGGCCAGGTATGGGTCTTCCGTCTCGCACACCACGGTGCCGTTGTCGAACACCTGCTTGTACAGGTCCTGGCCGGTGAGCACGTCGTACAGCCGCAGCGTCAGGCCGTTGTTCGGGTCGGCCACCACCAGAGTGCGGCCGAGAATCCGCAGCCGATGCTTGAACATCGGCCCAAAATCCTTGACCTCAACAGGTGCGCCGTCCACCGCTCGCACCGCCCGACCGGGGCCGGCCACCAGGCCGCCGGGCGTCATCTCGATCATGTAAATGTTCTGGTCGTCGCCGAAAATCTCGGTCTGCGGCGGCACGCTCAGCTTCGTCCACAGCACGCCGCCGCGCAACGGATCCAGGACCACCAGGCCCTTCTGCGTCGTCAGCGCCACGTAGGACGCCTCCACGGCGCCGATGTGGCCGACGCGCGTCTTGACCACCATCTGGCCGACGTTGTTGTTGACGACGTACCAGAGCGTACCGTCGTTGTTCTGGTTGAGGTTGTCGGTGATGATCTGGGCGCTTGGGTGCTGGTGTGCCGCGTCCAGGACGCTGTACTTCCAGAGCAGCTGGCCGGCGCCGGCGTCCACGCCATAGACCATCGTGCCCACCTGCACCACCGCCAGATGGCCCTTGGCCTGGTAGAAGCGAAAGCGGGCGTTCGGGTGGAAGGCGGCGTTGCGGTCTGCCTGGTTCAGCAGGTAGTTGAAGAATTGCAAATTGCGCGGCTCGTTGCCCAGACCGAGCCGCCACGCCTCCTTGCCGGTGCTGACATTGACCAGCGCCAGCGCCGGGTTGGCGTAGGGGTAGGTGCCGGGGTGCAGCGTCAGGCGGTGCTGCCGCAGGAACGGCGAGAAGTCGCCGGTAGGCGACAGCGTGAAACCCTGGTAGGGGGTGCCACCCGTGCCCTGCACGACGCGGTGCTTCAGGTCCGTGCGCGCCCACAATACCGCCTCGTCCTCCAGGTGGTTGAGCACGCGCTTGTCCTGGCTGAGTTCGTTGAACAGGTCCTGGCCGGTCTTGCCGTCGCGCACCACCACCTTGCCGAACTCCTCGGCCAGCTGGCGGTAGTAGGCGGCCGACTGCCGCAGAGCCTCATCGCTGCCCTGCTTCAGCGCCTCGGTGCCGGCCTTGCGCTTCTCCAGCCGCGCGAGCATTTCCAGGGCCATGCCGCCGATCTTCGGGTCGGTCCTGAACGCGCCGACACGCAACTGCTGCAGGGCCAGCTCCGCCTCCAGAAAGGCGCCCGGCGTCTTGCGCGCGGTGAGCACGTCGGCCAACCGCAGCCGGGCGTCGCGGCCTACCTTGAACGGCACGTCGAACATGCCGACGAAGTTGCGAATCTCCTCCAGGTCGTTCTTGGCCGCCACCTGCGTCCACTCCGCTTCGACCTGTTTCTCCAGGGCGGCGCGCTGCTCCGCCTTGACCTTGTCGCTGGCGAACATGTGACTGATGCGGCCGCGCAGCCAGACGTTGGTCGGAATCTTGGTCAGCGGGTCTTCCAGCGACGGCACCCCCTCCAGCTTGAACAGCGGCAGGTTGCCGAACGCCCGGTACGCCTTGAACGCCTCGACCAGGTTGCCCTGCGCCTCGCGGCCCTGACCGATGATGCGCAGCCGGCCCGCCTCGCGGCGCTGCCGATCCTCGTCGTTGGCACCGAGCTTGCACAACACGGCGTACTCGTCGAGATACTTGACGCTGGCCCGGTCGAAGTCGGTTTCCAGCAGCGAGGTCAGCGCCTCGTACAACTTCTGGTTCACCTTGTCGGCCAGTTCCTGCGGCGGCTTCTTGTCGCGGACAATGCGCAGGTCGTTGACCGCCTCCTGCACCTTACCGTCCGCCAACAGCAATGCGCCGCGCAGGAAACGCTTCTCCAGGTTGTTCGGATCCTTCTCCAGCGCGGCTTTCGCCAGGTTCAGCTTGGCGGTTAGCTGCGGGTAAGCGACGATGCTGGCCGGCGTCTGCGACAGGACGGCGCCTTCGTAGAAGACGAGGTTGCCGGGCGACGGGTTGTCCGGGCCGACCGGCACGGCGGAGCGGTTGTGCGTGGCCCGGCGGCGCGGCACGTCGATGGTGAGGATTTCGCCCTTTTGCAACGGCAGGTAATAAATATTGTTGCTGGCGACGCCCTGACCGGAGGGCATGTCGCCGGTGGGCAGACTGCCCATCACCGCGCCGTCGGCCAGGCGCAGGAAGCGGACGCTGGTCTTGCCGACGACGAGCACCTGATCCTTGAAGACGCCGGCCAGGAACAGGTCGTTGTCCTGGCGCGGGTTGTCCCAGACCTTCTCGCCGTCGCGCAGGTTGATGCAGTGAACAGCCTTGGCGTCGGGAGCGGTGAAGACCACCTTGCCGTCGGCGATGACCGGCGGCGACGCCTTCCAGTTCTCATAGGTCAGGGCCATGGTGCGGTTGCCGTTGCCGCCGAACTTGGTGTCCACCAGCGAGTTCGGCGCCGGGTCGCCCTGGCGATAGGGGTAGGCCCAGGCCAGGCTGCGCGTCAGCAGATCGACGCCGAAGACGTGGCCGGCGTTGGTCGGGCACACCAGGATGCCCTCGCCGTAGGCCAGGTGGACGGCGGTGGCGCGGCGGCTGATGTCGTACAGGACGCGGAACTCCTTGCTGACCTTGCCCAGCTCCTGAATCGGCGGGATGACGGTGCCCTTGTGGGGATCGATGCACACCAGGCGGAGGGTGCCGTCGTTCTTCTCGTTGAGCACGTAGAGCTTGCCGGCGACCGGCAGCGGGGCGCCGAGGAAGTGGCTGTTGTGGAACGGGTCTTCGGTATCGACTTTCTTGGTATCGAAGCCGAGGCCGAGCCGCCAGGCCAGCTTGCCGGTGTCCAGCTCGAACGCCTGCAAGTTGTTCCAGTAGACGCGCGGCTTCACGTCCTCGTCGAACTGACCGGTGGGCCGCTGGACGTTGGTCGAGAGGAAGGCGGGCGGGATCGGGATCGCCAGGTCATCGACGGCGAACACGTACTTGTGGTCGGTGGACAGGGTGCCGACCTTGGTGTTCTCGTACACCAGGTTGATGAAACCGGAGTTCAGGTACGTGCCGAGCAGCCAGCTTTCGATGTTGGGGCGGACCTGGTTCTTGCCGTTCGGGTCGAACAGGACGCCCAGGCTGCCCTCGAAGGGCGTGGACTTCCACTCGATGTCGCCGGGCTTGTTCACGGTCCCGTCGGCGTCCTTGGTCTCCTTGAGGAAAACGGTGGTGATGCCGGCGTAAGTGCGGTAAATGAGTCTGCCGTTGGAGGTGATCGGGAAGGCGCCCGGCATGATCGCGGCGTTGACCTGACCGCGGTAGGTCTGCAGGGCCTTGTCGATCCACTCCTTGGCGCGCGGCGACGGGTCGGCGGGGTCGTCCTTGGCCATCTGGTCCATGATGGTGGGCCGCGACCAGAGTTTCTCGTCGAGCAGCGGCGGACTGCCGGTGGCCTGGGCGGTGTTGGTCAGGTTGCCCCCCACCCAGGGCCGGTCGTGGGGGTTGTTGCTGACGACCACGGCCGGGATGTCGTCGAGCACTTTCTGCAACTTCGCGACGGCGACCACCTCGTCGCCGACCTTCAGGCCGCCCCCCTTGAGGCGTTTCAGAAGGCGGTTCCAGGCGACCTTGGTATTCTCCAGGTCGCCGGCGCGGCGGTGGGCGAGCGCGGCCTTGAAGAGCACCAGGTCGCTCAGTTTGGCGCGCTCGTCGCGCAGGCCGAGCAGGCGCTCGAAGTGCAGCGACGCCTTGAAGAACTGGCCGCGGTCGAGGAAATAGGTCGCCAGCAGTTCGTTGGCCTCAATGCCGGCCTTCGTGTTCATGTAGCGCTGGGCGACCTCGGCGAGCATTTTCACATCGCCCTTTTTCTTGGCGTCGTTGAGCAGGTCGCGGGCCTTGCCGCCCTTTTCGCGTTCGTAGGTGTCGAGGCCCTTGTCGTCCATGCCGCTGAGCAGGCGGTTGGCCTCGATCTTGACGCTGACGGAGCGGGTCCGTGCCTCGTTGGTGCGCGGGTCGCGGTGCGTGACCTCAGCGTAGAAGTCCTTGTCACTGTCAAGGATGTTCTGGAGGAAGACGATCGCACGCTTGTATTCTGGCGACTTGCTCTTGAGAACAGCGTGGGCGACGGTGATCCACTCCTGATACTGATCGTTCTCGACGAGCTTGATGGCGCTCCAGACCTTATCGGGGTCCTTGGGGGCGGGCGGCGGCGGCGGCTGCGGTTGCTTGAACTGGCCGGCGGCGGGTTCGGGGGTGCAGAGCAGGGCGGTCAAAAACGCGGACAGAACCACGACCGCGGCGACGGCCGTGGCAACGCGACGTGTATACATCATCACCAGGGATCTCCCGATTCTTAAAAGCGAGTCGGCGGTCGTGGTGGCGCCGGTGGTGAGGCGGCCGGGCGGAAGCCGTGGGGGCCGGCGGCGGCAATTATTTTCTGATTGTTGCAAAGTACCGGCGCCTTGGCAAGCGTAATCCCCCTGGGAGGCGCCGATTCGTTGCGGCTGCGGCGCCATCGTTTCGAGCGAACCGGCATCGGGTCAAGGGGTAGACGAACGCTACGCCACGGGTTAACAGGAAACCGTGGTGCAGGCGGATGAGCGGGTCCACCAGCCTGGTCGGGACGGCAAACCGCGGCACCGACACGGTGACCGACTTCTGCCCGGCGGTCAGGTTGAAGCACGACCCGTCGGCCGCGAACCACAGGGCCGTGGGGTTGGTGATCCCGGAGGTCGGCACCGTCATGAGCAGGTCGCCGCCGCTAAAGCTGCCATCCTCCCGGCATGAAAAAGGAACCATCGCTCATCGACCGGATTTATTTCGATCCGGTGGTGGGCGCCGTTACCGGGAAGAACACGGGCGAATAAGCTAATGGAATGAAGTCCGGCGTAACAGCCAGGGATGGTAGCGGGAGTGTCCGTGGCAGCACCCGCCGACGACCCGGGCGGGAAGTGACGCAGCACAAGGAGCCGTTCCATGAAAATCTGGTTGGCCGCACTGGCGCTCGGCGTCGCGGCAGGCCCGGCGTTCGGCCAGGGGCCGCAGTACCGGGCCGCCGTCACCGCCGCGGCCCGCGAACTGAACCATGAGATCGACCTCTTCCAGCAGGCCTTTCTCCAGGACCCCAGCCCGCCCGAACAGAACCGCGGCATCTTCAAGCAATCCGAGGGCGTCCGCCTCGCGTTGATCGTCTTCAAGCAGCAGCTCGGCCGCAACGTGTCGCGCGATGACCTGTACGTCGCCTTCGACAAGGTGGACGGCCAGCTGAAGGCCCTGCTCGAAGCAGTTGGGCCGATGGAGAAGTGGAACGCCGGCGTCAAGCTGGCGGCGCACCGTCTCCAGGCCGCCGGCCACGACCTGCAGTTCGCCGTCACCGGCGGCGACGCCGCCCCCGCCCGCGCCGGCCAGGCCGTGTATCGCCAGACCCTGGCCCTGCTCGCGCGCACCGAGGATTTGCAGCGCGCCGTCAACTGGGTCTTCACGGAGCGGCCGCCCCTGCAAGCCTGGACCGCCGACGTGACCGTCCTCAGTCGAGCCCTGAAGGCGTTCCAGAAACTGCAACAGGACAAGGCACCAGTGGCGGACCTGAAGACGCAGTTCGCCAAGGTGCTCAAGGTCTGGGACGGCATCTACGCCCGCTGGGATGCGTCCGCGGACAAGCTGCTGCTGCAGGCGGCGGTCGCCGGCGTGGACCGCGGCCTGGACCGGCTGGCGCCGGTTCTCGGCGTCAAGGATCGCCGGCCGCCGCTGAGCCCCAACCTCTTCGATTAGCGCGGTTCGCAGTTGTGTGGAGCACGAACGGCAGGCCAGTGCTCCCGAACCGTCCTGCAAACTGCGCGAGCCGCTCCCAGGCTCGAATCTCGACGTGTGAAAAAGTTGGCCCCCTTGGCCTCCTTGGCCCCCTTGCTGTGGCAATGCAGGCCGCTGGAGGTCAGCCCGTGCCCGCCGCCACTTGTGCGCAAACCGTGCGTGAACCGCTCCAGGATCGAACGAGCAACCCGGCTCAGGTGTCCGAGCCCGGGCTTTTCCATACAATCACGGTCGCTGAGGTGCGGCGCTCGGTTCCGACTATCCCATCTACCGCACCCGAGCAGAGCAAATGCTGGTTGTCTTGTTGGCAACCTGTCTTCCCCAACCAGGAGGTGCGTCATGCGTTTCGCGTGGAAGGGTGCCGTGGTGCTGGCCGTGGTGTTGGCGCTGATCGGCGGTGTCGTGATCGGCATCAATGTGTCGCAGCCTGTGGCCGCCCAGCAGGGCGGTGGCGGTGGCGGTGGCGGCGGTGGCGGCCCGCGGTACTCCGTCGTTCATACCGAGGGCACGAATTTGATCGTGGTCGATAACAAGGTCAACATCATCTATTTCTACACCATCGATCCGGACGAGAAGCCCGGGGCGGATCTGATCCTGCGCGGCGAGGCGAACCTGAACCAGGTCGGCAAGGACAAGATCACCCCGAAGCTGATCCACCCCAAGAAGAAGGAGGGCAGGAAATGAACCGCACCCAAGGAATGCTGCTGTTCCTGAGCTGTGCCGTTCTGCTGGCGCTGACGCCAGCGGTGAATGCCCAGTCTAGCGGCGGTTATGTCGCTTACCGGAACCCCTACACCGGCCAGGTGAGCGCCAGCGGCGGCGGTTACAACCCCTACACTGGCGGCTACAGGCAAGGCGCCGCGACGTACAACCCCAACACTGGCGGCGGGGGGAGAACCACCAGCGGTTACAACCCGTACACCGGCAACGACTTCAGCCGCACCGCGGTTCGCAACCCCTACACGGGGGGGTACGCCGCCACCACGCAACGCTACAATCCGTACACTGGCGGGTACGGTCAACGCACCGCCGTGTATCGGCGCTGAGCATGTGGGGGGGATAGGACGTACAGGACTTCCGCTGTTGTGGCCTGGTCTCCGGACCAGGCCACAACACATTCCTATGCCCCCGCAACGTCAACCTTCAGAAAGACCTCGTCGTGGATTCCCTGGTCATCGCCGGCATTGCCTTCACCTGCACCTTCGGCGGGGCGGTCCTGGGCATGGTGTTCCGCTCCGCCGTGCCCGGCCACCACCTCGGCGACGATTCCAAGGAAATCCTGAAAGTGGCGGCCGGGCTGATCGGTACGATGGCCGCCCTGGTCCTCGGCCTGATGACCGCCTCGGCCAAGAGCGCCTTCGACGCGCAGCGCAGCGGCTTCCAGCAGGGGGCCGCCAACTTCGTCCTGCTCGACCGCACGCTGGCGATGTACGGCCCGGATGCGAAACCCGCCCGCGCCCAGTTGCGCCGCATCGTCGCCGGCCTGCTCGATCGCCTCTGGCCCGCGGACGGTTCGCGGCCGGCGGCGATGGACTCCGCGGAAATCACCGAACTGTCCGCGCCGCTGTACAAGGCCGTCCGCGAGCTGAAGCCCGCCACGGAGGCAGAGCGCACGCTGCAGACCCAGGCGCTGCAGATCGGCACCGACCTGGGCCGCGCCCGCTGGCTGCTGAGCCACCAGGACGACGAGTCGATTCCGGTGCCCTTCCTGGCGGTGCTGGGGTTCTGGCTGTTCGTGCTGTTCGTCATCTTCGGCCTGCTGTCGCCGCGGAACGTCACCGTCGTCATGGTGCTGCTGGTGTGCGCGCTGTCGGTGGCCAGCGCCCTGTTCCTGATCGCGGACCTGGGCTCGCCGTCCCAGGGGTTGTTCCAGATGCCCGATACGCCGCTGCGCAAGGCGTTGTCGCAGCTCGGGCAGTAATCCCGTCTCGCGGACATTTTTGCCTGTTTTTCACTTGTAAATTGCGCAACTGGGAATAGCCTGAGAGCGGTGCAGCAAGTCGTTCGGAAGGCGCCCACAGCGTCCCCGCACAATCAGGTCAGTGGGTGACGCACCGCCCCAGCAGTCCAGTTTGCATGAATGCCCCGGGCTGATGCTCCGTGAGTCGCGTCGGCGAGCGGTGCAGCCCGGCATTTTCACAGGAGGGATGCATGCGCAGGAAATGGGAGATACCCCTGTACGTCGCCGTCGGGCTGCTGCTGGGCCTGGGTATCGCGGGCTTCCGCCACGGTATGCTGGACCCTGGTGTCCAGGCTCAGCCGGGGCCGCTCGCGACCGGGCAGAAGAAGGAGCAGCCCAAGAAGGAACCCGGCGGCGTCTTCTCACCGCCGGGCACGTCCGAGAGCGGTACGGTGGTGCCGGCGCCGAACAACCCGCCGTTCAAGGGCAAGATCGGCCGCACCATCAGCGAGTCCACGCCCGACTGGCCGCCGCTGGCCCGCGCCCCCAAGGGCGCCCCGGATGTGCTGTTCATCGTGCTCGATGACGTGGGCTTCGCGGCGCTGGGCTGCTACGGCTCGCCGGTCGTCAAGACGCCGCACCTCGACAGGCTGGCCCGCGGCGGCGTGCGCTACAACAATTTCCACACCACCGCCCTGTGCTCGCCGAGCCGGTCCTGCTTCCTGACCGGCCGCAACCACCATTCCAACGCGATGGGCTGCATCACCGAGGGCTCGCACGGCTTCCCCGGTTACAACGGACGGGTGCCGCTGTCCCACGGCTTCCTGTCCGAAATCCTGACGCCGTTCGGCTGGACGGCGTTCGCCATCGGCAAGTGGCACCTGACGCCGGCCGAGGACATGAACCTGGCCGGCAGTCGCAAATGGTGGCCGCTGGGCCGCGGCTTCGACCGCTTCTACGGCTTTCTCGGCGGCGAGACCGATCAATGGTTTCCCTGGCTGGCCCACGACAACCACTTCGTCAAGGCGCCGAAAACTCCGGAGCAGGGTTATCACTGCATCCCCGACTTGACCGACAAGGCCAAGGAGTTCATTGCCGATGTCAAACAGGTGGCGCCGGAACGGCCGTACTTCCTGTACTACTGTCCGGGCAGCTGCCACGCCCCGCACCACGTCCCCAAGGAATGGATCGACAAGTACAAGGGCAAGTTTGACGCCGGCTGGGACGACTATCGTGAAAAAGCCCTGGCCAACCAGATCAAGATGGGCATCTGCCCCAAGGGCACCAGGCTGTCGCCGCGCGATCCCGAAGTGAAGGAATGGGCCAAGCTGACCGCGCAGGAAAAAGCGCTGTTCGCCACCGAGATGGAAGTGTACGCGGCCTACCTGTCGTACATCGACCATAATATCGGCGACCTGCTGACGTTCCTGGAAGAGCTGGGCACGCTGGACAACACCCTCATCATCGCCGTGTCCGACAACGGCGCCAGTCCCGAGGGCGGCCCGAACGGCTCCTTCAACGAGAACCTGTTCTTCAACAACGCCCCGCAAACGATTGCCCTCAACCTCAAGCACGCCAAACAATGGGGCGGCCCGAGCACCTATCCGCACTACTCGTGGGGCTGGGCACACGCCACCAACACGCCGTTCCGCCGCTGGAAACGCGAAGTCGCTCGCGGCGGCACCTCGGACCTGTGCATCGTCCACTGGCCGAAGGGCTTCAAGGCGAAAGACGCCATCCGGGAACAGTTCACACACGCCATCGACCTGGTGCCGACCGTGCTGGACGTGACCAAGATCAAGATGCCGACCTCCATCAACGGCGTGGCCCAGGCGCCGCTGGAGGGCCGGAGCTTCGCCAAAACCTTCGACAACGCCAGGGCCAAAATCCCACGGGAAGCCCAGTATTTCGAGATGCTGGGCACGCGGGCCATCTACCTCGACGGCTGGCGGGCCTACGCCCCCTGGCAGACATTCGGCACGCAGATCACGCCGAAGGACGTGGACAATGCGAAATGGATGCTGTTCAACATCAACGAGGACTTCTCCGAATCGACTGACGTGGCGGCGCAGTTCCCGGACAAACTGGCGGAGATGAAGCAACTGTGGTTCATGCAGGCCAGCAAGTATCACGTGCTGCCACTGGACGCCGCTGGCGTCGAACGGCTGGCGACGCCGCGGCCGCAGATTTCCGGGCCGCGGAGCAAGTACGTCTATTACCCGGGGACGGGTGAGGTGGAGGCGTCCAACGCGGTGGACGTTCGCAACCGCTCCTACAGCATCATCGCTGACGTGGAGATTCCCAAGGGCGGCGGCGAAGGTGTGCTGCTCGCCCACGGCGGCAGTTTCGGCGGCTACACCTTCTTCGTGAAGGACGGCACGCTTCGCTATTCCCATAATTACCTGGGGATCGAGGAATACAAGGTGGTCTCGACCGCCAAGATTCCCACGGGCAAGGTCACGCTGCGGATGGAGTTCACGCGAACCGGCGCCGCCGGACTTCAAGGTGGGCAAGGGCGCGCCGGGGACTGTGAAGCTGTTCATCAATGGCAAGGCCGCCGGCGCGGGCAAAGTTGCCATCACGTGTCCCATCGCCTACGGGCTCTCCGGCGACGGCCTCTCCTGTGGCAAGGACACCGGCACCGCGGTCAGTGCCGACTACCTGGGCCGCGAGTTCCCCTTCACGGCCAGGATTTTCCGCGTCGTGGTGGAGATTGGGGACGATCAGCACCCCACGGTGGCGGTGCCCCAGCGTAACGACTAGAGTGGTTCAGGAAGGGCAGGCGCACACGACGTGGCACGGCTCTCCAGAGCCGTGCGGTTTCCACCACGGCTCTGGAGAGCCGTGCCACGGTTTGTGGTCCACGCGACTGTGAACTGCTCTAAGCGCCGCCAGGCGTAACCATCAGGAGGCCCGGAAGCCCATCGCTTCCGGGCCTTCGTTCGCAACCAGTAGAGGGTGCCGTCGTGAAGCAAGGCCAACGCAAGCGCAGAAGCCGCAAGGCCGCGCCCGCTGGCAACCACACACCGCTCCGGGACCAGGGCGGGCGACCGTGGTGGCACTGGGCCGTGATCGTGGTCTGTGTCCTGGCCGGCGCGGCGACGGGGTATTTCATCTTCGACCAGTACGTCTGGGCGCGCGTCCCGCCGGAGTTGGTTGGCACCTGGGGCGTGGAGGGCGGCGAGCAGGACGGGGCCACGCTGGAGTTTCAGCGCAACGGCGAGTTTCGCGGCCGGGTCAACAACCGGGGACGAGAAGAAATCATCAAGTCGCAGGTCACCGCGGCAGGGAACGTGTTGCGGTTTACATCGGCCCACCCGACCACGGGCCAGGTGTCGGTGCAAACGCAGACCATCAAGAAACTGACCGCAACGGAGCTGGTGCTGGAGGACGAGAAGGGGCGGGTGTTTCGCTGCGTCCGGCTGCGCTGACCGGGCGTCCGCTTACTCCGCGCGTACGCTCCGTGCGCAGCTCGGAGGCGCTCATTGCTTCCGAACGCCCTAAGACTATGTGTGTGTGTGTAGGGGGCGCCATGCAATCCAAAGAAAGGCTATCATGAGTGAGAAGGTGCTGTTTCGCTGGGCCTGTCTGGCAGTGGCCGCGGCCGCGCTGGCGGCGCTCGGCTGGATGCTCAACGACATGCGCCTGCAGGTGCGGGAACTGGCGCAAAACGCCAGCGATGAACTGACCGAGGTGCGGGGGTTGACCACCAGGGCCAACAACATCCTGACCCAGACCGAGAGCGTCACCAAACAACTCGACGACAAGGTGCCCAAGATCCTGAATCAGACCGAGCAGGTGACGGGCGCGATGAACCGGCACCTGCCGAAAATCCTCGCGGAGTCCGAGGTGGCAGTGACCTCGATCGCGAACCTGGGAGCGAACTTCCGCCAGTACAAGGACCTGATGGCGAAGGTTTACGCCAACAAGCGGGACGCGGGGCTGCTGAACTACGGCAACGGCCTCCTGGACCTGATCGAAAAGAATCCGGACGCCGTCGTGGGCATGAAGAAGCGGGGCACCGACCAGTCGCTCAAGCAGGTGATGCCGGCGAAGCAATGGGCCGGCGCCGCGCGGAAGGACGCTCAGTTCCTCAGCATGTCCGCGGCGTCGAAGGTGCAGATGTTGCGCGGCCTGGCCCGGGCTGACTCGGAGATGCCGTGGTACATCCGCCTCGGCGAAAAGGGAGCTCCGCAGCTGCTGTCGGACTGGCTTGAGAGCAAGGGCCTGAAGTAAGAGTGTCGTTGTGAAGGGAGCCTGGTATGAGCAATTTTCACGATGCTGAGACGCTGTCGATGCAGGCGCCCCGGACCCACTCGCCCGGCACTTCGGCCCCAGTCCGCCGCCGGTTGCGGTATTGTTCGGAGCGCAGTCGCACCCCGGCCTGGTGCGGCCCAACAACGAGGACCATTACGCGGTCATCGAGCGGCGGCGGTCGCGGAACATCTTGCTGACGAACCTGCCGGAGGGGTGGCTGCGGCCGGCGGACGACGTGGCCTACCTGATGGCGGTGGCCGACGGCCTGGGCGGCATGGCCTTCGGTGAGCTGGCCAGCATGATGGCGCTGCGCAGCGGCTGGGAGCAGGCCCCCAACGCCATCAAGTGGACCTGGATCGTCACCGACCAGGAAGTCGAGGACCTCAAGCAGCGGGCCGAGATCGTCTTCCAGCGCATGGACGAGGCACTGCAGGAGCGGGCGCGGCGCATCCGGAGTGCGCCGGCATGGGCACCACGCTCACCGTGGCGTACTCGGTCGGGCCGGAGGCGTTCATCGCCCATGTCGGCGATTCGCGGGCCTACCTGTATCGGGCGGATGTCCTGAGACAGCTGACGCGCGACCACACGCGGGCACAGGAGTGCCTGGACGCTGGCGAGCCGGTGCTGTCGCGGTCGTGGCACCACATGCTGACCAACTGCCTGGGCGGGAGTGGCCGGCCCGTCCGGGTCGAGTTCCACCGCCTGCACCTGGAGGATGGCGATCAACTGCTGCTCTGCACCGACGGGCTGAACGACCTGGTGCGGGAAGCGGACATCGCGGCCATTCTCGGCCGGCGGGGCGTGCCCCAGGAGGCGGCCCGGGCCCTGGTGGACGCGGCCCTGACCGGCGGCGGCCGCGACAATGTGACCGTCATCGTGGCCCGCTACGCGATGCTGCCGAGTACCGAAACCCCATAACCAGAGACCATCATGGATCACCAGGAAAAACATCACCAGCAACACCAGAAGGAACGCGAACACGAAAAGCAGGAGCAGAAAGAGCACGAGCGCGCCTGGATGAAGAACCCGCTGCCGTTCCACTCCGCGTGGCTGGTGGCAGTCGTGTTCGCGCTGATCCTGGCGGCGGTATTGATCTGGACCTTACTCCCCTGGTAGCCGAAGTCGTGAGACTTCGGAGCGACTGAACTCTCACGAGTTCAGCTACGCAAACGCTGTTGCCGTATGAGCCCGGCTTCCGAGCAAACCCCCTGAGTGTGACAACCCTGTGTCAGCGGAAAGGATGAACCCATGCGATCCGGACTGTTATGGCTGCCTGTCCTGTGCCTCGGCCTGCTCGCCGGCCCGGCGTGGGGGCAGGGGATCAAGACCGACCCCAAGGAAGAGGCGGCGCTGCTGAAGAACGCCAAGGACTTCCTTGAGGCCTTCCACAAGGGCGACGCCAGGGCCCTGGCCGCCTTCTGGGTGGCGGACGGCGACTACACCGACCAGAAAGGCAAGCACCTCAAAGGCCGCGCCGCCATCGAGAAAGCCTTCGCCGCCCTCTTCGCCGAGAACAAGAACCTGCGGCTGCGCATCGACATCACCGCGCTGCGCTTCGTGACGCCCGAGGTGGCCGTCGAGGACGGCATTACCACCGTGCTCACCCCGGACGGGGCGCCGCCCAGCCGCGCCCGTTACACCATCATCCACGTCAAGAAGGGCGGCAAATGGCAGCTGAGCAGTGTCCGCGACGCTCCCTTCGCGCCGGCGAGCAACCACGAACACCTGACCGAACTGGAGTGGACCATCGGCGACTGGGCGGCGGAGTCCGGCAAGAGCGCCGAAGTGGGCCGGGCGTCGTTCGCCTGGGCGGAGAACCAGAACTTCATCATCGGGTCGTTCACGACCACCTTCAAGAACACCGCCATCGGCGGCGCCACCCAGTGGATCGGCTGGGATCCGGCGGCCAGGCAGATTCGCTCGTGGACGTTCGAGAACAACGGCGGCTTCGGCGAAGGGACGTGGTCCAGGGAGGGCGGCCAGTGGCTAATCAAGACGGCCGCGGTGCTCCGCGACGGCAAGAAGGTGACGGCCACGAACGTCCTCACGCGCATCGACGCCGACACCTTCACCTGGCAGATCCGCGACATCACCGTGGACGGCAAGGCGGTGCCCGAGACCAAGGAAGTCAAGATGAAGCGGATCAAGTAAACCCGGCAACCTGGCGATGCAACTTTTCAGGAGAACAACCATGCAGCGTAAGTACCTCGTTCTGATCGCGGCGGCCCTGCTGACGCTGGCCGCCGCGTCCCGGGCCCAGGCGTGGGGCGCCGCCCACGTTGGCTACACCCATGTCGGCCCCGCGGGCGCCTACCACGTCGGCCGCACTGCCGCGTACGGGCCGTATGGCGGCTTCTCAACCGGTCGCGTCGGGGCCTACGGCTACGGTGGCGGTTACTACGGCGGCAATACCACCATGCACCTCAGTGGGCCGTACAGCTACTACGGCGGGTATCACCCCTACACCCCGACCTACGGCGGTTACGCGGTGGGCGGCTACTCCTACAACCCCTACGGCATCGGCTACGGTACCGCCGGCGTTTACCGCGGCTACTAATTCGCGGCGGTTGACAGGAAGACCTGAGAATCCCCGGGAGCGCCGGGGATCCTCATTGCCGTTCGACCAAGCTCATCAATTCCACGAACGCCATTCGGTACGCCAGGTCCGCCTTGACGGCATCGACTTCCGCCAGGGTGCGGGCCCTGACCGCGGCCATCAGCGCCGGCGGCGTGGCCGCACCCTTCTCGGCCTCCCTCCGCAGCAGCACCATTTCCTGGGCCAGTTTCAGGGTCGCCTGACTCTCTCCCAGTTCCCGGTAGGCTTTCTGTGCTTTCTGGCGAACCTCATCCTCGACCTGGTGAAGTTTCAAATGGGCCATGCTGACCATCGTGTTGCGCTCCCGCACGACTTCCATGCGCTTGCCGCCGTTGAACAGCGTCCAGGTGCCGGCCATGCCGACGTAGCCGATGTTGGGTTGAATGTAGGAGGCCGCGGTTTGGTTCACGTAGCCGCCCGTCAGACCGACACTGGGCAGGTAGTCCAGTTTGGCGGCGGCGACGGCGGCGTTGCCCTTGTTCACGTTCTGCTGGGCTTCCGCGATCTCGGGGCTGGCCGAAAGGGCGAGTGCCACCACGTCGTCGGCGCACCGGAACGGCGGCACCGGCAGGGCGGGCTCAACCAGCTCCAGGACCGTACAAGGCGGCAAATCAAGCAGGCCGTTCAGCTGTTCCTGGGCGTCCTGAATTTGTTTGTCGATCTGTTGCAGGCCCTGCTGGGCTTCCACCAGGCCCAGCCGCGCCTCCAGGGTTTTCGTGGCGGCCATCGCCTCCGCCTGGCGAACGCTCTCCTGCGCCCCCGCCTGCAACTTGCGGGCGGCCAGGAGGCTCCAGTAGAGTTGCTCGACGCCGCTGACAAGGGCGCGGACTCCTTTTGCCCACTCGGCTTTGGCGATTTGCTGGTCGGCCTGAGCGATTTTCACCCCCTGACGAACCTTGAACAGGTCCGTGAGGGGTTGCACCACGGCGATCTGGAGGAACGAACTGTTCTGGTTGAACACGGAGGCCGAGACTGTGCTACCGGGGAAAGACACCAGCGGTTGGCCGCGGGGGCGATTGATCGACCTGCTCGACACGGTCAGCACCGACCCAAGGTCATCATTGAAGTGAAAATACAGAGCGTTAGCGCTCACCTTCGGGAAGTAGTCCGCGCGCGCGACCTTGATCGCGTAGGACTTGGCCTCCACGTTAAGAACGGCGAGGTTGATGAGTTTGTTATTGCTGATCGCCAGTTGTTTGGCTTCTTCCAGCGTCAGGCGCTTGCTCGCTCCCGGGACGTTCAGCTGCTGCACGACCTGCGCCCGGCCCTCCTGGGCAGTCGCGGGGGATGCCGTCAGCGCTCCCAGGCAAAGGCCGATGAGCAACACAGACAGGAGCGCTCTGTGCGGTCTTGTTTTCACGGCCCGGTCCTCCCCGTGTCAGCGCCGCATCCGTGGCAGCGGACGCCCACCTCGCCCAGGCACCCCGGCACTCCACCGTGAAGTGCGCGAAGTGCTAGCCTATCCGACTTTATCGGCCGTGGCGAAAAGGGGGCTTGAGCGGTTGCCGAGACATTTCACGAAAACGATGGGGATCGGGGCAACAGGCACCGTGTTCGCAAACGGCGCCCGGGACTACAATGAAGCCTGCCACCCCCGCCCTCCGAGGCGTCCAGCGGGGGGCACATTGTTAGGGAGGGGAGTCATGCGAACGCTTTTCTTCGCCGCGGCGGTCGCTATCCTGATCGTCCCGGCTCCCGGCGCACCACAGCAAAAGGGCCGGACCGACCACCTCAACGGCAAATGGCTGTGCGTCCGCGTCCAGAACCGCGACAACCTGATACCGCAGGACACCGGCTGGGTGATGACCATCGCCGGCAAGCAGGTTTCCTGGAAGACCTCGAGCGGCCAGAACGCCGGCCCTTACCCCATCACCATCGACCCGGACGCAACGCCGCCGCGCATGGACTTCTCCGGCGTCGGCATCTACCGGCTCGACGCCGACACCCTCGTCCTGTGCTGGTGGAGCCAGGCCACGGATCGGCAGGCCACATTTGACATGCCGAAACAGAACCCTTCGGGCAAGACGTTCACCTTCCGCCGGGTCGTGGAGGATCGGCCGGGGGCGGCCCGGCCGTAAGGGGGCCGCCCAGCCTACGCCGCCCGCCGCGCCAGCTGGAACACTGACGGCAACAGACCGCGCACCCGCTTCCGCTCCGGCTCGGCGTGCGGGCCAGCCTCCTGGATGTCATCCACAGAGTAGGACGCCAGCGGGTCGAAGGTGCGGAGCGTGACCAGCACGGCCTCCAGCTCGCGCCGCGGCACCACGGTGAACACCACCTTGACCGGCCCGCGGGTCCCCTGGGCGTCCAGGCTCGTGACGCCGAAGCGGGCCGCGCAGTTCGCGGAGCAGGTTCGAGGTGTCGCGGGTGGTGACGGCGCGAACCGCCACCGTGCCCAGCGCCAGCCAGCGTTCCGTGAGCATGCCCAGGTAGTTGCCAAGCGTGAAGCCACCCGCGAAGCCCAGGAAACAGCCCGCGTCGTTCAGGTTCTGCATCACCTGGCCGATGGCGAACAGCCAGATCGTCACCTCCAAAAAGCCCACCAGCGGCGCCAGCCGGCGCTTGCCGCGCACGATGAAGATGATGCGCAGCGTGGACAGCGTGACCACGCACAACTCGGCCACGAACACCAGCGCCGGCAGCGCGTGCAACGTCAAGTCGGCCAGCAGAACCATCCGTCATTCTCCTCGTAAGACTCGTCGGCGCCGGCGGGCGACCGCTGCGGCCGGGGTATACGTCTGGAGGGGACGGCTTGCAAGAGCGGCTGACCGCGCGTCAGGAAAGCGGGGGAACTGCGGGGACTGGGGCGCCCGTCTCGGTGCGGATGCCGCTGAAGAACTGGTAGATCGGCAGCAACCACGGCGGCAGAAACTTCTGCACCCGCGACCGCGGTGTCTCGCCGACGTGAATCTGATCGAACGGCTGCAAGCGCAGGTTGGTCCGCTGATCGTGTTTCAGGACGATGGCGCGCAGATCGACATGGAACACCTCGGGTCGCTGCCCCTCGGCGATGCGCGTGCGGATGACGTACACGTCCTCGGGGGCGGCGCCCGCCGTGATGCCGCCGACGCGCTGCAGCAGGTCGAGGATGGTTTCCTGGCCCTGGTAGGGGACGGCGCGTTGCAGGCCGTGGATCTCGCCGAACAGGAACAGGTGCTGGCTGCGGAACTCGGCGATGCGCACCTGCACCTGGCCCGGCGCCAGCCGCAGCTGCTCGGCGAGGCGGCGGGCGGCCTGCGGCGGCGTCAGGCCCTCCAGGCGCGGCTGGCCGAGGGCGCCGAGGTCCACGCGGCCGTCCGGGGCGAGGGCGGCGACGACGGCGGGCTGTGGTCCCAGCGTCACCTCCAACACGTCGGGGCAGGCCAGGGTATAGTTCTCGAGAACGCCCTCGCTGCGGTTGTTGGCGCCCTTGTCGGCCATGAGTTTTTCTTCGACGCCCGGCCGCAGTCCGGCGCAGCCCGCCATGAGGCCGGTGAGCAACACCGACCACCGCAGCCACCAGGCTAACCGACCTTGTCCAGGTTTCATGACTTCGCCGCCCAGGCGATGGACGGACCGTGACGCTTCCGTTTAAGCATCGGTTGCCGGCGGCGGTGACTTGAACGAATTTGCGGGCGCAGGTTACCAGTGTGCCACACAAACAGGTAGCGTGTGCTGGAGTGTGCCACTGCCTGGCCGCCCTGCTGGACTGGACGGGATTCTTGAGACTTCACGGGGCGGCCAGGCGTCCACGTTAGTCGCCGTCTTCCCAACCACCCGGCAGGCCGGTCGTCTTCGGCTCAGGGAAGCGCTGGCGGAAGTCCTCGAACCCCGCCGCGCAGCAGCGGGCCGAGATCCGGGTCGCGGTAACAATCCTCGACCAGATACCGCCGGTTCCGCTCCCCTTCCAGCACCGCCGCCACCTTTTTGGCGTCCCCGTGCGCCGCGTGGGCCAGGATCAGCAGCAGGCGATTCCCGAACCGGGCCTGGACGATCTTCTCCGCCGCGTCCACCGCCTCCCCCGTGCGCTTCAGCTTCACCAGGCAGCGCACCAGGTAGTTGTTGTGCTTGTACTGGTGTTGCGGCAGCGCGAACAGGCCGGCGCGGTGCTCCGTCAGCAGCCGCAGCGCCCCGTCGTAATCCGCGGACAACCACAGCACCTCCAGGTCCCAGCCGATCAGGTCCGCCTCGTCCGCGGCGTCCCCGCGCCGGGCGGCGAGCAACTGCTTCAACTGGCCGGCGTTTTTGTCCTGCTGACACAGGAACGCCAGGTCCGCGAACGCCCGCCGGTCGGCGCCCAGTTCCTTGTAAGCGGCCGCCGCCTGGCCCGCCCGGACGCGCGCCCGCAGCAGACCATTGCGGAAGGCCCAGTTCGCCTGGGGCGGCGCCGCCGCCTGAGCCGCCTTGAAGGCCGTGATCGCCTGCTGTGCTTCGCCCTGCAACAGCCGCAGCTCGCCGGTGTAGAAGTGGTACCAGGCCGTCCCGGCGTACGCCTTGCCGTGCTCGCCCAGCAGTGCCTGCAACTTCTTGGCCTTCTTCGCGAACACCAGGTCCCGGGCCAACGTCTCAAAGGCGTATGCCCTGTCCGGTGCCGCCCGGTAGCCCTCCAGGCCGCGCCCCAGCAACGCCATCTCCCGCACCAGCGTCGCGACGCAATCCTGTTTCCGATAGTTCTGCGTTTGTTTCTGATACGCCTCCTGCAACAGATGCACCGCGGCGTCAGGCAGCTTCAGGAAGAATTTCGCCCGCGCCGCCTGGAACAGCAGGTCAGGGTCGCCGGCCGCTGCATGGGGCCGATGGGCTGCGATCAGCGCCTCCAGCTGCGCCCCCTGCCGCTCCATCGCCAGCTGATTCGCCACCTGGGTAAACGTCTGGTGCCGCGGCTCAACCTTCTGGTACGCCTCCAGCGGCCGCCCCGCCCGGGTCAGGGCGTAGACATAGGAACCGCCCATGCGCTGCCGCAAATCCTGCGGGGCCTTTTTCCAGGCCGCCGCATAGGCATCAACCGCCGCCTGCCACTTCTCCATGTCCTGAAGCTGCCACCCCGTGTAGAAGGCGAGCCAGGGGTCGTCCGTGTGTTTGGCGCGGTGGGCGGCGAGCAGCGGCGGCAGGTCGTCGCGCCGGGGGCCGCCCTGCAGGTCGTCGGCCAGGATGCGGAACGCCTCGTGCGCGTCCGGCGCCGCCCGGTAAGCCTCCAGGGCCTTGCCCTGATCCACCATCTCCATCAGGAACAGGTTCAGCACGTCGCGGCGCCGCCCGCCGTTCTCCTTCGCCAGCAGTGCCCGGAACAGATCGGCGCCTGCGTCCACGTCCCCGCGGCGGATCAGCAAACGGCAGCGGTAGTGCTCTGCCAGCAGGTCGTCGGGCTGCGCGCGGCGTGCACGTCCAGCAGCAGCTGCAGCTGGCCAAAGTTCTCCGTTTGCAGGCACAGGTCGGCCAGCTGGCGGAAGGTTTCTGCGCGGGGGCCGATGCCGGCGTAGGCGTCGAGGAGGTGGCCGGCGTAAAAGCGGGCGCTGACCCGGCTGAAGCGGAAGGTGTCGAGCACGTCCGGCGCCGGCGGCTTGACCAGGGCGGCCTGGAAGGCTTTGTCCGCGAGCCGGTGCTTGCCCTGTTGCGAAAGCACTTCGGCCTTGTACAGCGGCAGCAGCGGGTCATTGGGGTGCTTTTTCGCATGGGCGTCCAGCAGTCGCCACAGCTCGGGTGCGCGGAACGACCGCTTTAGCCCGGCCGCCAGCAGCCGGAACGCCACCACGGGGTCGGGGGCCAGCTGGTAGGCTTCCACGCCGGCCCCGGCCTGGGCGGCGGCCTGGAAGAACTCGGTGGCCCAGCGGCCGCGCCGACCGGCGTCTTTTTCCAGGGCCAGGGCCGTGCGGAAGCTCTGCACCGCGTCGCCCGGCTGGTTCGCCCAGGCCCGGACCATCGCCAGATGGTAATGGGCCGGGGCGTACTTCGGGTCGAGCGTCCGCATGGCCAGGGCCAACTGCTCCAGCGTCGGGTTGTCCTTGGCCTGCACACAATCGTCGGCGCAAACGTCGAAGTTGGCGCGGGGGTTGTCCAGCTTGCGGAAGCGCAGCCCGATGTCAGCGCGGCTATCGTTCGGGCCCAACATGCGGATGTAGGATAGAAACACCACGCCGTCCTTCGGGAAGTAGTCCAGCGACTTGCGGAAGGCGACGCGGGCTTCCGCAACTCGGCCGAGCCCGCTCAGGGCGTTGCCGCGCTCGCGGCACACGTCGGCGTCGTCGCCCAGCAGGGCCTGGTAGTCGTCCAGGCTGGTCAGGGCCCGGTCCCACTGGGCCAGGTTGTTGAAGGCCACAGCCCGGAGCAAATCGACGACCGGCATGTCGGGGTTGATGGCCCGGGCGCGATTCAGCGCGTCCAGGGCCGCCTGCGAGCGGTTGCGGTGCAGGTGAACCAGGGCGGCCAGGTAGTGACGGGTGGCCTCCAGCTTGCCGGGCAGGGCGACGCCCTCGGTTTCCTTGAGGGCCTGCTCGGCGGCGGCCACGTTCTGTTGCTTGAGGAACGCGACCTGCGCCTGGCCGAGCTTGTTCAGGGCCAGGACCGGCCGGGCGTTGCCCTCCAGGGCCGGGATCAGGATCGTGGCGATGTTCGCTGAGTAGCGCGGGCCCATGTCCAGGTCTTCCAGATCGTACACCTGCCAGCCGGCCGGCTGGCGGACCAGCCACCAGCGCATTTTCAAGGTGCCCCCTTCCCGGTTGCTGTGGCGGGTGATGACCACCAACTCGCCCTGTTTCAGCCGCCGGACGTGGCGGATTTCCGTGTTGTCCCAGACCAGCAGGTTGTCCGGGCCGGCTATCTTCTTGCCGAGGGCCACGCGCAATTTCCGTGCAAAGTCCGCGCGCTGCCTGGTGACGTTCTCCGGCAAGACGATTTGCGCGGCCAGTTCGTCGAACAGACGCTCGGTGTCCCAGCAGGCGGTGACGCCCGCCGCGTCCTGCTTGTGGATGGCCGCGCTCAGGACGTTGAAGAAACGCAGCAGTTCGCCGTCCAGCTTTTTCCGCTCGGCCGCCGGGAGTTCGTCCCGCGGTGGCAGGCTGCTTTTTTGGCCCCTCATTCTGAAGCTCGAACGCCTGGACGACATCCGCGCGCTCCTCTTTCTGCACGGCGACATCGACCGGCCGCGGGGGTGGAAGGGTGTGGATCGGGCTGCTGAGCGCGACCAAGACCAGTGCGCCGACACCCAGTAACACCACCGCGATGACCACCACCAGGGACGCGCCGAGCGACAGGCCAGACGGTTGGCGGCGCCGGCCGGCCGGGAGCCGCCGCGGGGCGGGGGGGTCATCCAGGCCGTAATCGTCGTCCCGGTCGTGGCGAACCGGCGCCGGCCGTACCACCGGCAGCGCGGCGGCCATGCCCACGGGCGCCGCGCGGAAGGAGTGCCGGCACGCGGGGCACGTGACTTCCTGACCGCGGAACTTTTCGGGCAAGTTCAAGCGGCGCTGGCAACGAGGGCAGTTGATGGTGTCAAGCATGAGGCACCAGAAGGTTTGCGGTCCAGGGGATGCCCCGGCGAGCGGCGCGGCGTCAGCCCGCCGGTCCTGCGTCAGTTGGTTTCGAACCGGCGGGCTAACGCCGCGCCGCTCGCCGGGGCATTAGATACGCTGGGATCAGTATTGGGATACTTTAACGGCCCACCGCTCGATTCGCAAGCAGCCAGTCAACAGATTCAGAACTTCCCGGCGCGGCCAATCCGTCTTGCCGCCGCCTGGGCGATTGCCGACAATGCCGCCCGACCGCCCCGGCAAAGGAGGCCGTGATGTCCTGGCGATCCGCCCTGTCCGCGCTGCCGTGGTTGCGCCGCTTCCTGGTCGGCGGCGTCTTCCTGTACGGCGCTGTCGTCCTGCTGTGGGGCGGCCGGCGTTCGGCCCTGGCGGCACTGCTCGCGCTGCTGGCGGCGTGGGCGGCGGTGTTGGCGCTGGGCTGGCGGCGGTCGCTGCAACGGCCCGGACGCAAGCCGGCCTGGCCGCTCCTGGAAGTCATCGTCAGCAACGTCGCCCTGACGCTGCTGCTGGCGGAGGTCGGCCTGCGTCTGCTGGCGACGACCGCGCCCGGGGCACTGCTGGTCAGCACCACCCTCGACGCGCACCGGCTGCGGCCCGGCCACGACTACGGCGCCGGCCTCTGCGGCAACCGCCTCGGCTACCCCGGCCCTGACCGTGCGCGCGACCGGCCGCCGGGCGTCTTCCGCATCGCGGCGCTGGGTGACTCCTTCGCGGTCGGCCCGGTGGTGCCCTTCGCGGACAATTACTTGACGCTGCTGGAAAGCCGGCTGTCCGGCGTGGAGGTGGTGAACCTCGGCGTCTCCGGCGCGGGGCCGCGCGAGTACCGGGCCGTGCTGCAGCGCGACGGTTGGGCGCACCAGCCTGACGCGGTGCTGCTGTCGGTCTTCGTCGGCAACGACATCACCGAGGAACTGCCGACACCACGCCGCCTTGATCCGCGGGGGCACGCCCTGATACTACTGTGCCAGCGCGGCGTCCGGCTGTGGCAGGAACGGCCGCCCCCGGCCGCCGGGCCGACGGATCGGCTGCGGCCCGCCTTGCTGCCGGCGACCTTTCGGGCCATTGAGGCTCGCCGTCTGGCCATCTGCGTGCGGCCGCCGACTCCCGCCGTCGAGAAACAGTGGCAGCGTGCCCTCGGCCACCTCGACGCTTTGGTCCGCGACGTGCGCCGTCGCAACGTGCCGCTCGCCGTGGTGCTCATCCCGGACGAATTTCAGGTCAACCCGGCCGTGCTGTCCCAGGCGCTGGCGGACGCGGCGGTCGAACCCACGGCGGTGGACGTGCAGTTCCCACAGCGGCGGCTGATGGCGTTCTTCGCCGAACGCGGTGTGCCCTGCCTTGACCTGCTGCCGCACTTCGCCGGCGTCCCGGGCACCTACATGCCGCACGACACGCACTGGAACGTCGCCGGCAATCGGCTGGCGGCGGCGCAGGTGGCGGACTGGCTGCCGCGGATGTTACTGCGCTGAAGGAGGTCGGGGCGAGCGGCGCGGCGTTAGCCCGCCGGTGCTGCGAACTTCCTGGCACTGCGCAGCACCGGCGGGCTGACGCCGCGCCGCTCGCCCGCCGTACGCGCACCTTCCCAACTTTCTGATTGCACTCCCCCTTGCCGGCGCGCTACTATCGGGCGATCCCGTTCCCGCACCGCGCAAGGAGCAACCCATGAAACGGCGTCTGTTGCTGCTCTTCGTCGTTGTCGCCATCATGGTCGCCGTGGCCGCCCTGGCCCTGCAACCGCGTCTCGGTCTGCTGGTCATCGACTGGGCCAACAAGGCCCCGAAGGCGACGCCGCCTGTCGCCGTGCTCATCGAGTTTGGTGGCAAGGACACCAACCCCGTCGATTACTCCGGCACCGCCACCGTCACCGGCGCGAAGATTATCCACCGCGAAGGCTACCGCTTCCGCAAGGAAGACAAGCTCGTCGAGCCGAACGGCTGGGTCGCCGGCTCGCACCGCGGCCTGCGCGTGCCGCCGAAGATGCCGGCCATCTCGAAGATGGAGGCCATCGCCACCGCCGGTGTCGTGCTGCACCTGGCTGACGTGGCCGACAACGCCGTGCTGACTATCACGCCGAAGGACGGCAAGCCGGCGCAGCAGGTGCCGCTCAAGGCGGTGCTGTCCGGCCAGCCGTCCCCGATCTTCGACGGCCTCGGTGTGGTGCGGCTGGTGAGCACGGCCACGCCGGTCGCCGTCGGCAAGACGGAGGACGACTTCCCCGCCGCCTGCTACGGCCCCGACGGCACGCTCTGGGTGGCGTACATCAGCTACACCAACCGCGTCGAGTCCCGCCGCATCGAACAGAAGTCGTACCTGAAACAGCCCGAGAATTTCAAGGATTTGTACATCCCGGGGGCCGCGGACCAGCTGTTCGTCAAAGCGTACCGCGGCGGCAAGTGGTCCGAGCCGCTGGCCATCACCGGGGCGAAGGAGGACCTGGCCCGCTGCGCCATCGCGGCGGAGGGCAACGGCACCGTCTGGGTCGTCTACAGTGCGAAGCGCAAGGGGCCGCATCAGCTCTACGGCCGGCCGATCAGCACGAAGGCCGCCCAGGGGGCGGGGCTGCCCGAGGCCAAGCTCGGCAAGGAAGAGCGGCTCCACGAACGCGACAACCCGGTGTTCGCGCCGGTGATGTGTACTGACCAGGCGGGCACCGTCTGGCTCACGGCGCAGGGCCAAAACGTGCCGCTGATGAACTGCCGCAACGGCGTCTGGCACGAGCGCGTCAACAAGCAGGACGCGGACTTCCACACCCTCGTCTGGTATCCGGCCCTGGCGGCCGGCCCCGGCAACGTGATCGCGGACGCCCACGACGGCTACGGCGACGGTAGCTATGACATCGGCCTGACACTGTGGGACGCCCGCGAGAACGGCATGAATATCAAGGGCCACGGGATCGCCAGCACGTCGCGCTTCGAGACCCGGCCGTCGATGGCCTACGACCCCAAGGGCCGGCTGTGGATCGCCTACGAAGACGGCCCGCCGATGTGGGGCAAGGACTACGGCAGCCTCGACCCGAAAAAGGAAGGGAACCCCCTGTACACGCAGCGCTCCGTGCGCGTCGTCTGCATCGACACCGACGGCAAGTTGAAGAAGCCGGCCGCCGAGCTGCCGACCTCGGTCGCCAAGGGGCCGAAGATGGCCGGCGACGCTCAGGTGACGAACAGCTTCGAGCGCTCCGCCAAGTACGCCTATCCGAAGATCGGCATTGACGGCAAGGGCCGCGTCTGGCTGACGTATCGCCGCAACTTCGGCTCGCGCTACAGCACGCACGCCGGCTCGTTCTGGGTCACCTTCGCCCGCCGCCTCGACGGCGACAAGTGGAGCGAGCCGATTGAGGTGCATCACTCCGACGGCCTGCTCGACCACCGCCCCGTGCTGCTGCCGCACAACAGCGGTGGCCTGCTCATCGTCCACAACACCGACGGCCGCTACAACAAGCCGGAAACCATCGATAACCAGGTGTACATGAGCACGATCAACCTGCCCGGCGAGCCGGTCGAGCCGAAGCTGGTGGCGCATGACGCTGGCAAGCCCGACCCGGCCGTCGTGCAGAAGGCGAAGGACGAGGCCGCGGCGGTCAAGCGCATGCGCGGCTACCGCGTCAAGGCGGGCGGCAAGACGTACCAGCTGCTGCGCGGCGAGTACCACCGGCACACGGAGATTTCCTGGGACGGCGGCGCCGACGGTTCGCTGGAGGACATGTGGCGTTACGCCATCGACGCGGCGGCGCTGGACTGGATCGGCAACGGCGACCACGATAACGGCGCCGGCCGCGAGTATTCGTGGTGGCTGACGCAGAAGTTCACCGACGCCTACCATGTCGCCAACACGTTCACGCCGCTGTTCACCTACGAGCGCAGCGTCGCGTATCCGCACGGCCATCGCAACGTCATGTTCGCCCAGCGCGGCGTGCTGACGCTGCCGCGCCTGAAGGGCGAGAAGGACAAGACGGTCGCGGGCATCCACGCCGATGACACGAAGATGCTGTACCGCTACCTGCACGAGCACGGCGGCATCTGCGCCGTCCACACCAGCGCCACGAGCATGGGCACCGACTGGCGCGACAACGACCCGAAGGTGGAGCCGATCGTCGAGATTTACCAGGGTGACCGCATGTCCTACGAGAAGGAGGGGCGCCGCGGGCCGGCTATGAAAAGGACTCCGGCAAGCTGCCGATCAACATCGCCGGCTGGTATCCCAAAGGCTACGTCGATCTCGCCTTGAAGGACAAGGGCTACCGTCTCGGCTTCCAGGCATCGAGCGATCACTGGTCCACACACATCTCGTTTTTCGTGGCCATCGCAGAACGGCACGACCGCGCCGCCATCCTCGACGCCACGCGCAAGCGGCACTGCTACGGCGCCACCGACAACATCGTCCTGGACGTGCGCAGCGGTGACCACCTCATGGGCGACGAGTTCACCACCAACCAGACACCCAAATTGACGCTCACCGTCATCGGCACTGGCAAGCTGGCCAAGGTGGAGATCCTGCGCGACAGCGAGGTGGTCGCGACGTTCAAGCCGAAGGGGGCGGAGCACCGCAGCGACTGGACCGAGCCGCTGCCGCAACAGGGCACGCACTATTACTACGTCCGTGTGCTGCAGGCCAACGGCGAGATCGCCTGGGGCTCACCGATGTGGATCACCGTCAAGAAGTGACCTTTCCTGGCTTCGATTTATCGTTTCGCGCCGGGAGGTATGGCGCGAAACGATAAATCGGGCCGCGGGCGTGTAACCGCGTTCAGGCTGCCCAGGTTACCGCGGTGGGCGGTCAAGTCTTTCCCCAGCTTACCCGATTGAGTAGAGGTGCCGGCGCGGAGGCAGCCTTCGCGGCCGGCGTTTCCACGGACGGATGTGAGGGACGGATGAGCGCCACGACCACAACACCATTGCACCTGGGGTTTTTAACGATTCTGCAGGAGAACCAAAGTTACGTGGGCGGCTACCTGGTGACGAACCAGTGGGGCCGGCCACTGGAGTTTCGCCTGAGCACGGCGGTGCAGCCCAACCGCGTGCAGCAAATCCTGTACGCCGACACGCTGGTGCCGTACATCTGCGGCGACCTGATCGGCAAGACCCTCGTCGAGAAGACCGGCGTGCCGGTGCAGGCGGTGTTCACCGACACCGAGGCGGCCCTGGCTCTGCGGCTGAAACTGGAGGCGCCGGTAGCGTACCTGCCGCGAGCGGAGCAACCGGTGCCGGCGGACCCGCGTGAGCGGCTGCGGACGCACACGGCGTTCCCCGATGACGGGGCGCTGCTACGGGAGACGCTGGAGAAGTTGCACCGCGCGTTCGACCTGACCGAGCCGTTCCAGCGCATCCGCGAGGCGATGGGCGAAGCGAAGAAACTGGGCGTGACCAGCCGAAATTGATGATGCCACCGCTTGCGGCGTTAGCGCTTTCCGCCGCTTGTTGGCCTCGGCGTTTCTGATCCCCAAACCAGGGAAGCGATAGGGGAGCCGCCGAACCCCTTTAACGCGCTGCGTGCGCCAAGCCGCCAGCGGCAAAACCATCCGAACCACATCTCGCCGACAGGCGTACAGAGGCCAGTGCCCGCCGGAAAAACAACTCGACTTTTGCGGCCCAGTCACTAAAACCAGTTTTTAGGGAGCGTCTGAAACTTCATGCACCACGAGCCCGTCGGCGGCCCGTCCCGTCTCGGGGCGGCGCCGCCGCCCGGCCTGCGTTCCCGGAAGCTGCTTATCCTGGAGGTAGTCCCTTGGCGCTGATCCTCTTCGCGGTCACGCTCTTCGTGAGCGCATTTCTCTTGTTTTTGGTGCAGCCGATGGTCGGCAAGATGATCCTGCCGAAGCTCGGCGGCACACCCCAGGTCTGGAACACCTGCATGGTCTTCTTCCAGACCGCGCTGCTGGTGGGCTACGGCTACACGCACACGGTCAGCACCTTCCTCAAGGTCCGCTACCAGGTGATCCTGCACTGCCTGGTACTGTTCGTGCCGTTCCTGTTCCTGCTGCCAAACCTGCCGTTCAACGTCACCGGCTGGGTGCCGCCGCCCGGCTCCAACCCCATCCCGGCGACGCTGCTGCTGCTCAGCCTGGTGGTCGGCGTGCCGTTCATGGTCGTGGCCACCAGCGCCCCGCTGTTGCAGAAGTGGTTCGGCAGCACCGGCCACCCCGCCGCCAAGGATCCCTACTTCCTCTACGGCGCCAGCAACCTCGGCAGCATGCTCGCCCTGATCGCCTACCCGGCCCTGGTCGAGCCCTACTTCCACCTCAATGCCAGCGCGGCGTTCGACATCTCCCGCCAGCCGTGGCTGTGGACCGCTGGTTACGCCGTGCTGGTCGCGCTGATCCTGTGCTGCGCCGCGATGGTGCTGAACGCGCCCCCCACGGTGCAGCTCAAAGGCGCTGCTGCCGGCCCGCGCAGCCTCAGCGACACCGCCGGCGCTGCGGCCTCGGCCCCGGCGACCACGCCCGAGACGGCCGCCGCGCCGCCGGCGCCCGCCGTCACGGATGTGCCGCCCGTGGGCGACGACCCGGCAGCGATCCCGCCGCCGGACACCGCGGCGGCCCCGGCCCCGGCTCCCGTCCCCGCCCCGGTGGGGGCGTCCACCGGTGTGGCCGCCGGCGCCCCGCCCAAGCCCACCAGCCCCGCCACGTCCTTCAAGAAGGGCAGCAAGCAGGGCAAGAAGGGCAAACACAAGCACCAGCACCAACATCAGCAGCAGGCGCAGCCCCAGCAGCAGGCGCAGCAGTCGGCCGCCAGGAGCACGGCAGTCTCGACGACGCCGTTGCCGCCAGCGCCCAGCGCTCCTGCTCCGGCGGCCCCGACGACCACGACCCCCACCACGGCCCCGGCGACGCCGCACGACCCCGACGCGATCACGCCTGGCCGCCGCGTCCGCTGGGTGCTGCTGGCCGCGGTGCCGACGAGCCTGATGCTCGGCGTCACCAGTTACATGTCCACGGACATCTCGGCCATTCCGCTGTTCTGGGTACTGCCGCTGTCGCTATACCTGCTGTCGTTCATCTTCGTGTTCATGCGCTCGCCGATCAACTGGATCGACCAGGCGCACACGCCGATGCTGTACATCCAGCCGGTGCTGCTGGGCCTGCTGGTGCTGGTGCTGGCGGTCGGCGCCAACCAGTTCTTCGGCGGCATCATCAGCATCATCGTCATCAACCTGCTGGCGTTCTTCGCCACCGCCCTGGTCTGCCACGGTGAACTCGCCAAGGACCGGCCCTCGACCCGGCACCTGACCGAGTTCTATCTGTGGATGTCGGTCGGCGGCATGCTCGGCGGCATGTTCAACGGCCTGGTGGCGCCGGTGCTGTTCCCGAGCGTCTGGGAGTTCAGCATTGCCATCGTGGTGGCCTGCCTGGTGCGGCCGCGCATGGTGGAACAGGGCTGGACCGAGCAGTTGTTGCAGTACCTGGGCCAGCCGGTTGATAACGTCCCCCGGAAGCCACACGCCAAGCACCACCACCACGGGGCCCGCAAGCTCACCCAGGTTGCGGAGCCCTCGTCGAACATGAGTTACACCCTGGACGTGGTGCTGCCGGCGGCCGTCATGGGCCTGGTGGCGCTGCTGATCTTTGGCATCTTTCAGCAGGCGCGGGGCAACGCCACCGCCCTGTCGATCCTGTTCGGCATCGGTCTGGTGATGGGCTGCCTGATGTTCGGCCGGCAGCTGCGCTTCGGCCTGGCCGTCGGCGCGATCCTGCTGCTGGCGGCGTTCAACCGCGGCGGTGGTGGCGCCCTGCTACAGGAACGCAGCTATTTCGGCGTCATCAGCGTGGTCAACGGCACCGAGCCGGTGGTCGAGGGCGACAAGGAGATTGGGCTGCGCTACGTCCACCTGATGCACGGCACGACGGACCACGGCATGAATTTCTACAAGCCGGAGAAGAAGGACGAACCCGACTACAGCCGCCTGGCCACAACCTACTACCACCGCCTCGGCCCGGTCGGCATCGGCATGGAGAAGTTTAACTGGTTCGGCGGCCACATGCCGGGCCAGATTCCGGACTACGACAAGACGTTCAACACCTTCTGGGCGGACGCGCGCATGCCGGCGTCACTGGTGGGCGGCCTGGGCTGCGACCTGATGGGCGGCATGGCTCCCGGGCTGCTGCCGCTGACGCCGGTGGTGGACACCTGGTCGGAGCCGGCCTACGCCACCATCGGTCTGGGCACCGGCACCATGGCCTCCTACGCCCGGCCCTACCAGACCGTCCACTTCTACGAGATCGACGACCGCATCAAGCGGCTGTCGCTGCCGGTGCGGCCCGGCGACCGGACTTACTTCACCTACCTGGAGGAGGCCCGCAAGCGCGGCGCCAACGTCAATGTGCTCATGGGCGACGCCCGGTTGCGCATGGCCGAGCCCTGGAACTACAAGGATTCCAGCGATCCGGCCAAGGCGAACGCGGACATTAACCAGTGGTGGCAGGACTCCGGCCTGGACCGGCTCAACCCGAAGTCGGACGAGTACAAGGACAAGTTCGCCGAGTTCTTCGACAGGCTGCACGAGCTGCGCGGCGGCCCGGAGAGCTTCTACCACCTGATCGTCGTGGACGCCTTCAGCTCGGACGCCATCCCCGTGCATCTGATCACCATGGAAGCCATCGAGATGTACATGTCGCGGCTGGTGCCCGAGGGGGTGCTGTGCGTGCACACGTCGAACCGGCACGTGGAGCTGGTGCCGGTGGTCGCCAAGGTGGCCAACGCGATCGAGCTGCCGAAGGTGGTGCGGGTGAACCCGGTGAAGGACGTGCGCCTGAACAGCGGCGTGGCAGGCAAGAAGCAGTCGCTGGTGTGCAAGCGCGGCCACGACAACGCCTACGGCCGGGATCGTGACGCCGGCATGTTTCTGCTCAAGCACATCGGCCATTACACGTCCGAGTGGGTGCTGGTGGCGCGCGACAAGGAGGACCTGTCGCACCTGTTCACGCCGGCGAACAACGACGAGTTGTTCCGGCTGTCGAACGAGAAGCGCAAAAAGGCGGGCCTGGGCGAGCGGCGCAACGAGCCCTACTGGACGACGCCGGCGCTGCGGCCGGACCTGCAGGTGTGGACGGACGACTATTCCAACCTGCTGGCCGTGTTCCGCTGGCCGTGGCAGTCGGGCCACTGAGCCGGGTCGCTTGTACCGAATCGTCCTGGCTGTTCTTGCTCCCTCCCCCACCAGGGGGAGGGAGCAAATCCAAGACAATTCCGTGTTAGCGCTCTGCTCCTTAATCTTGCCGATCACGCAGTTCACGCCGTCCGGAAAATCCTTGTCCGGCTCTTGTGGCGATATCCAGTGAGTGTCCCGTGGTGCGGGCGTCTCGCCTGCGGGGCCACACCCTCGGAACGTGCCCTTCCGCACATCAAGCGCCCCGAAACAGCACAATTCACGTACTCTTCCGCACCCCCACCCTCGACATCCCCAGCAGTAGTTTCCGCAAATCCGTTATAGCAAAACCCCTACAACCAGCGATTCCGGACACCACGTCGGAATCCGGCATAGGTCTTGCAATTATTGAGATAGGGTAACAGATGTATCCAATTGTGAAACGAATTACCAGGTCAGCACGGAGACTGCCGTCGGCGAATCCGTGCTCCCTGAAAGCGAGGCATGACCATGTTCCGCTCATCCACGCAACCGGTCGCGCGGCGGTCGCGCCGTACCCGCGCCCCTGTCCGCGTCCGCCTTGAAGTCGAGGCGCTGGAGCGGCGCTGGGTGCCGAGCACCGTGATGAACCTGAACGACAGCGGCTCCGGTTCGCTGCGCCAGGCCATTCTCGACACCGCTGCCGGCGGCACCGTGGACTTCCAGCCCGGCCTGAGCGGCACCATCACCCTGACCAGCGGCGAACTGGCCATCGGCAACGACCTCACCATCATTGGCCCCGGCGCCGCCGCTCTCACCGTCAGCGGCAACCATGCCTTTCGGATCTTCGATGTCATTGGCAGTAGCGTGGCCGTCTCGGGGCTGACCCTCACCGCCGGCCTTAGTAATGACACCGGCGGCGCCGTCCAGAATGCCGGCACGCTGCGGGTGACCGCGTGCGTGTTCAGCGGCAATGTCGTGAACAGTCAACTGGGCAGTTACCAGGGGGGTGGCGCGGTTTTCAATTCCGGCGTGCTGAACGTGACGGACTGCACATTGAGCAACAACGCCGCGAGCGGCGACCAGCAGAACGTGGGCGGCGGCATTTACAACACCGGCACGCTGACCGTCATGAATAGCGTCGTCACCGGGAACTCCGTCGGCGACAGCGGCGCCTCCGGCGCCCGGAAAGCAACCGGGGCGGTGGCATTTTCAACTACGGGGGCAACGTGACCCTCACCGACTCGATCGTCAGTGACAACCAGATTAAACATTTCGGGTACGGCGGCGGCATTGAAAACATTGGGACGTTCACCGTCACCGACTCCATCATCACCGGCAACTCCGCTGGTCCCGGGGGTGGGGGTGGCATCTGGAACGCTGGGAGTTTGACCGTCGCCAACTCTCAGGTGAACGGCAACTCCTCGAACCTGGGCGGCGCCGGCATCCTCCAGCAGGACGGCTCCCTGACCGTGACGTACTCCCTCTTTAGCGGCAACGACTGCGGGATCGATGAAGGGGGTGGCATCTACGTGATCACCGGCCTGCTGACCGTTACCAACTCCAACTTCAGCGGCAACCTGGGGGAGGGTGCGGGCCTCGCGACTTACGAGAACGCCGCGATCTCCGTGACCGTCACCAACTCCACCTTCTACGGCAACCGATCACCCGGCAGCGGAGGTGCCGTCCTGGCCGATCAAGGCACGCTCGCCATCACAAACTGTACGTTCAACGACAACCAGGCCAACAACCCCAACGGCGGCGGCCTCGGCGGCGCCGTCTACCTGCAGGGCAATGCGTCGTTGACCGTCACGAACTCCACGGTGAGCGGCAACCGTGCCAACGACGGCGGCGGCGGTTACTTCATCCAAACGGCGGGGACGCTGACACTGCTGAACACGATCATCGCCGGGAACGCCGCACCTTCCTCCCCTGATGTCGGCGGGCTCGTGCACAGCCTGGGCCACAACCTGATCGGCGACTGCACCGGCGGCAGTGGGTTCGCCGCGACCGACCAGGTCGGCACGGCCGCCGCCCCCATCGACCCGAAACTCGGCCCGCTGCAGGACAACGGCGGCCTCACTCCAACGATGGCCCTACTGGCCGGCAGCCCGGCCATTAATGCCGGCACCGCCACCGGCGCTCCGGCCACGGACCAGCGCGGCGCCCTGCGCCTGCCCGACCCGAACATCGACAGCGGCGCTTACGAGAGCGGCGGCCCCTACACGTCCTACGTCAATCTGCTCTACTTCGACCTGCTGGGCCGACCGGCGGACCAGGCGGGCCTCGCCGGCTGGGCGAGTAGTTTGGCGGCCGGCACCTTGTCCTACTACCAGGTGGCCTGGGATGTCTGGCACTCCGGCGAGCAGTACCAGCGGGCGGTGGGGCAGTTCTATCAGACCTACCTGCACCGCGCCGGCAACCCGCAGGAGGTTGCCGCCTGGGTGGGCGTTCTGGAGAGCGGGGCGCTGAGCGAGACGGACGTGGCGCTGCTGTTCGTGACCTCGCCGGAGTACAACGCCAGTCACCCCACCAACCAGTCCTATGTCGAGGGGTTGTACAACGACCTGCTGAATCGCAACGGCGCCTACACGCCGGCCGAGGTCGCCGTCTGGACGACGCCACTCGACCAGGGAACGCTCAGTCGGCCGATGGTGGCGGCGGACTTCCTCAACTCGACCGAGGCGCTGTCCGACGGCTTCACCTTCAACTACACGAACTGGCTGAACCGGCAGGAGTCGCTGGTGGAGTTGCAGGGGTGGCTGGCGGCCATCGCCCCCAACGCGCTGAACGGGGCCACGGTGGCGACGCTGTTCCTCAGCTGCCCCGAGTACCTGACCCTGGCCGGGGCCGCATAGCGGCGTGCATCGGCTGAAGCGTCGGCCCAGGGGCCCCGTCAACTGGTCGCCGGCTGCTGCCGCTCGAAATATTCGGCGTACACCGCGTCGCCGCGCTGCTGCATCTGTTTGAGCAGGTCCGCTGGCGGTTGCACCAGCCCGGCACCCTGGCCGGTGATCTTCTCCACCATCAACCGAAAACGGAACCGGTCGATCAGCCGATAAAAGGCGTCCGCCGACTCCGCCTGCTCGTGGTGGAAGTACAGCGACTGGCGCTGTTCCATGCGCCGGCGCACTTCCTTCAGGTAGCGCCAGATGGCGAGGTAAAAGCCGAATAGCTCCACGTGAAAGCCGTACAGCGGCACCAGCTTGACCTGCAGCGCCCGGAAGCGTCCGGTCACGTCCACGAATTCCTCCAGGCAGCGCTGCAACACCTCAACGCGGCGGCACTCGCGCTGCAGGTCGTCGCTAATGCCGGCGAGCAGGTCCGGCGCCGGGCCGAGCACCGCCTGGTAAATCTTGCGCGGCTTGTAGAGCCGGTCGGTAAACGTGTCCACGGCGTCGATCAGTTCCTGGCGGGCAGTCGGCGCTGGCGGTAGCGCTGGTAGAGGATGTTGACGAAGAAGCCCACGATGCCGAGCGCCACCACCTGGGCGATGCACTGCCAGACGGCGGTTTCCAGGGCGGACGCCTCGGCGAACAGCGCGGACATTGGCGGACTCCTCCCAGGAACAGGGATGTTCGGGGTACGGTCAGCGCCGCAGCGCCTGCCGCAGTTGCTCCGGTGTGCCGCGCAGTTGCATGCTGACCCAGTGCGCCGCTGCGCCGCCCGTTTGCTGCTCGGCGTGCCGGCGCGCCGCGACCAGCGCGGCGGTCGTCGGCAACGGCTCCGGCCCCCAGGCGAACGCCGGCACCCACGTCAGCGCCGCCGGCAGCGGGCCCGCCACCCTGGGAGCGCCCAGCCCCGGCAACTGCTGCGCTTCGAGCAGGCGTTGCAGCCGCCGCGCCGACGCCGCGTCGGCACACCGGAACTCCCCGACCAGCGCCACGTCCTTTTGAAAGCGCAACCCCAGGTAAAACGTCTGGATCTTCGTCAAATCGGCCGGCGCCTCCGGCGCCGCCTTGACGAACGCCAGCACCGGCTTGAGCAGTTCGCGCGGCACGTTCGTCCCGGCGACCCAGACCAGCGTGCCCTTGCCGACGCGCTCTTCCAGACAGCGCCGCAGCGGTTCGGGCAGCCCGGTCGTCCGTTGCTCCGGGTGCGCCGGCAACCGGGCGCGCACGTCCTCGTAGCGGCTGCCGTCGAACCAGGAGGCCAGCACGAAGATGCGGTCGGTAGGGCACCAGAGGAAGCCTTCGACGCCGTTGCGGGGCAGGGTGCGGTAGATCGGCCGGCCGCGAAACTCCTCGTGCTTGCCCTCCGTCAGCTTCGCCGGAAACTTGCGGAGGTCGTAGGGCTGGCGCGTCTGCACAACGATGAACGGCTGCGGGATGGGGAACGGCAGGAATTGCGTCATCTGGCCGGGCCGCGAGCCGGCGACCACGTGGTCAATGGCCTCCGGCGGCAGGCCAGTCTGTTCGCGCACCTCGCGGAGCGCCACCTTGACGGGCGCCCAACCGCCTGGCTCCAGGAAGTCGCGGCCGTCCGGTTCGCGCAGCAGTTCACGGACGTGCAGCGCGGCGATCAAGTTGGTGTCGCGCGGCAGATAGCCCAGCGCCGGCAACTGGGCCGGAGCGACGGGACGATCGAAGGTCGTGATCGGCGACGGTTCCTCGTCCGGCGGGGCCTGCCGCGGGTCGTGGCGGCGGCGCACGTCCTCGGTCAGTAGGGCGAACGCCAGCGCCACCGCGAGGGTGCAAACCATGTTGGCGAGCAGAAAACCGACGACGGCTCCGTTGCTGCGCAGGCGGCGGAAGAACCACAGCCACACCGCCGCGCCGCCGCCAAGGGCCGACAGACCGACCATGAACGGCAGTCCCCGGCGGGCCGGCTCGTAGTCCGCCAGCACGACGCGGGCCAGGACGCTGACGACCAGTACGACGGCGCTCAGCGCCGCCAGGCGCAGGGGCCAGTTCGGCGGCGCGGCCTGGAGCAACAACGGCGTGACGGCGTGGTCCGGCGGTGGGGCGACGGTGATCCCGGTGGCGGCGGTGGCGAGAAAACTTTCGCCGCAGCGCGGGCAGACAATGCGCCCGGTCGGGGTCGCGGCGGTCGCGGCCACCAGGGCGTTGCAGTATGGACAGGACAGCGCTGCAGCCGTCATGATGTCAACCCACCAACTCAGACGAACAGTTGGGCCACCGGCACACGGAAGCCGGGCAGGTGCGGTTCGCCGGACAGTTCCTGTCGCCTGTGACGCGCTGCGACAGGCGAGACGCCTGTACCACGATCAGAAAACACCGCTTTTGCTTCGCCACCAGGAACTATACCAAAGCCCGCGCGTTTCCTCCAGCGTCGCGCCTCCGGACGGCGCTCCCGGGGCGAGGCCACGCCGCGGTTTGCGCGGGTTCTTGCCAGTCGTGGGGTTGGGGATAGGAAAGCAATGGACCACAAACCGTGGCACGGCTCTCCAGAGCCGTGGTGGAAACCGCACGGCTCTGGAGAGCCGTGCCACCACGAAGCGGGCCTTGAGCAGGCCACACGCCAGCAGGTGGGCGAGCCACTGGCAGTCCTTGGTGCGGGTCCGACGCTAACGCGGGCTCAAGGCACCAAGCGATTCAAAGACGACCTCCCCCAGGGCCGGCGGCGGTCCGTTAGCATAGGCCCACTCCCCCCATTTTCATGATCTCTGGGTGCCGCAACGCGGCATGACGACTCTAAACTTCCGGAAGGACTCCCGCCCTGCCACGCCGCGCACCGCCCGGCCTTTCCATTTTTTCTTTTTCGCTGTCACCTCTCGCGCGCAGTTGTCGCTTACCTGATGAACGCCACTGTTGGCCCTCATGGGTCAGCGTTGGCGCCCGGGGAAGTAAGGAATTTGGTTGCCTCGTGGGAGACGATCCCGTATGCTCACTACCATCTCTTACAACCCAATCCCGTGCCGAGTTGCCCGACTCATGGCAGCGCCCGAACCCATCACTCACTGGCTCCGGCTGGCCCAGGCCGGCGATCGCGACGCGGCCGGGCCGCTCTGGGAACATTTTTTCCAGCGCCTGGTCGCCCTGGCGCAAACGCCTGCAAGGGGCACCGTGCGGCGCCGGCGACGAGGAGGACGTGGCCCTCAGTGTCCTCGACAGTTTCTTTCAGCGCGCCCGCCAGGGAGCCTTTCCAGACCTGAACGACCGCGAAGACCTGTGGCGCTTGCTCGTCTTCAAGACCGTCCGCAAGGCGATTGACAAATTGCGCTGGGAGCGGTCGCAGAAACGGGGCGGCGGCCGGGTTCCGGCGACGGACGCCGAGTTGCAGCGGGTGATCGGACGCGAGCCGAGCCCGGAACTGGCTGCCGAGTTCGCGGACAGCTGCCAGCACCTGCTGGCCCAGTTGCCCGACGACCTCCGCCAGATCGCCGTTTGGCGGATGGAGGGCTATAGCGTCGAGGAGATCGCCGGCCGGATCGGCCGCTGCGACCGCACCGTCAAGCGCTACCTGGACCTGATCCGCACCCAGTGGGACGGGGAGGACGAGCCGTGAGCCACTCCGCTTCGTTTCAGCGTGCCTGGCCGCTCGACGCCAAGCTGCGCGTGAACGCGGTGTGCTTGCGCTTTGAAGACGCCTGGCAGTCCGGCACGCCGCCCCAGCTGGGAACGTTCCTCGCCGAGTTGGACGAGGCCGACCGGCCCCTGTTGTTCCAGGAACTGCTGGCGCTGGACCTCACCTACCGCCGCGACCGTGGCGAAACGCCGCGACCGGAGGAGTACACCAGCCGCTTCCCCGATCACGCCTCGCTGGTGGTTTCGGTCTTCAGCGAGGTGGTGCCGGCGGCGATCGCGCCCGTTACCGCCGGGATCGATACGCACCAGGCCGGGGCGGCTCCGGCCACGGCACACGAACACCCGACCCCAACGGGCGGCCCCTGGCCGCAGGTGCCGGGCTACGAAATCTTGAAGGAACTGGGCCGCGGCGGCATGGGCGTCGTCTACCAGGCGCGGCAACTGCAAGCGGCGCGGGTGGTCGCCCTCAAGATGGTGCTGGCCGGCGCCCACGCCAGCGCCGAGGTGCTCAGCCGGTTCCGCATCGAGGCCGCGGCACTGGCGCGACTGCGGCACGCCAACGTGGTGCAGGTATACGAGGTCGGCGAGCACAACGGGCTGCCGTTTTTCTCGATGGAGTTCGTGCCCGGCGGCAGCCTGGCGACGCGTCTGAACGGCAAATCGTTGGAGTCGCGACTTGCCGCGCATCTGGTCGAACCGCTGGCCCGGGCAGTCCACGCCATCCACGAGGCCGGGGTGGTCCACCGCGACCTGAAGCCGGGCAATGTGCTGCTCGACGGCAGCCCCGGCGCGCCGCTGGAGCAGTGTACGCCCCGGGTGAGCGATTTCGGTTTGGCCAAGCCGCTGGACGAGGCCGGCTACCCGTCCAGGACGAACCAGGCGCTGGGCACCCCCCCTTACATGGCCCCGGAGCAGGCCGCCCCAAAGATCGCCTCTGCGGGGCCGTGGACCGACGTGCATGGACTGGGGACGATCCTTTACCAGCTGTTGACGGGCCAACCGCCGTTCCAGGGCGACACGGATTGGGATGTGATCCAGCAGGTGATTGGTCACCAGCCGACCTTCCCGTGGCCGCGCTCGCGCCTGGAGCGGGATTTGCAAACCGTTTGCCGCAAGTGCCTGGAAAAAAAGCCGCCGCAGCGCTTCGGCACCGCCGCGGAGGTGGCGGATCGATTGCAGCGCATCCTGAAAGGCGAGCCGATCCCGGAGCGGCCGCCCGGCTGGGCTGAGCGCGTCGGCCGCCTGCTGCGGCGGCACCTGCTGCTGGTGGCGTTGGTGCTGCTGGCCCTCGGGGCGGCAGGCGGCATCTGGGGCTTCACGGCGGTGACGGCGTACCTGTCTGACCCGGAGCGGGTGCGCGAGGGCGTTGAGAAACGGCTGCGCAATGGCGAACCGGTGACGCTGATCGGCGAGACGGGGCCGCCGGGGTATTTCCAGTGGGGGGCGGGTGAAGAAATCACGGCGATTTCCACCAAGGCGGATCGACCATTCTCCGTGACGACTACCAAGTTGGCGTTGGTCGAATTTCCCTACGCGGCCCAGCTCAAACGGTTCCGCTTACGCGCGGAGGTGCGTCACGAAATGGGTTTCGGAGGAGGGACCGTCGGCATTTTCTGCGGGCACAAAACGCACGGGTGGGCGGAAGACAAGGAACGGATGTCATTCCTCTCCCTGAGCTACGCCGAGCGCGGTAAGGTGGTGCAGAAAAAAGCAAAAGCGAAGCTCGAAGGCCGGGTGCAATTACAAGCCTATTATGTGGAGTTGGGGCCGGAGGTGTTTATCATGCCTGCGGCCTTGATCAAGCCGTACAAACCGTTTGAACCCGTTGGGCCCGGCAAGTTCGGCCCCTGGCGCGAACTTTCGCTGGAGGTGACCGTGGCGGAAACCCGTGCGTCCTGGTCGCCGACTTCAGGAGCGCCAACTGAGCCGATCACCACGGTAACTCCGCCGCAACTCCGCCCACACGTTGACGGGCAGAAAGTTCAGCAGCCGAGGTTGCGCGAGTTGGTCCTGGAATACGTCCCCCAGGGGGGGATTGGTTTGTTCGTTCACCAAGGCGGGGCGTCGTTCCGGCGCGTGGTGTTGGAACCGCTCGAAACGCGCCCCTAAATGAAGGAGGTCGAAATGCCTACCATTGAGATTGACAGTCCGCTCGACAAGGATGAAGAGACCTGGACGCAGTCGGAACTGGAAACCGGCACCCTCGCCTACGTGGCAACCGGTTCCTACAACCTGGACGGATTCTTTGAGCATCGTGATAACGTGAAAGTCGAGGTCCGGGTCGTGTACCCCCCGAGCGATTCGAACCTGAATACGCAGTCCACCTACGACGCACGAAAAGCGACGCTCATTCCCGCGGACGATCCGGACGCTGATCCGACCTGGGAGGCTGACTTTCCAACATTGACGATGCCGACCAATCAGGCGGTCCTGGTGGCCTTTTTGTACAACGGGGACCAGTACCTGGCTTCATACTCCATCGATGTCGTTATTGGGGTGCCTGACGCCCCACGAAAGAAATAGCCAGGGAGATACTGATCTCCCCGCTTTAGAGCGGATTGCAATCGCGTGTAGCGGTCTGGTTCCAAGGACCGCCGACGAAGAAACGGGGCGGGGCGGGGAGTAACATCTGATCTGGATGCCGTCGCCGGGCGCCGCGCGGTGGTGCCGGTCACCCCAGGGTCGGCAGCACTCGCCCCGTCACCTCGCCGAAGCCGACGCGGTAACCCTGGCCCTGGCACCAGCCCGTCAGCGTCAGCCGGTCGCCGTCCTGCAGGAACGTGCGCGTCTCGCCGTCCGGCAGCGTCAGCGGCTTCTTGCCGCCCCACGCCAGCTCCAGCAGACTGCCGTACGAGTCCGGCGTCGGCCCACTAATGGTGCCCGACGCCAGCAGATCACCGGGAAACAGGTTGCAGCCGTTGACCGTGTGGTGCGCCAGCTGTTGCAGCACGTTCCAGTACAAATATTTGCTGTTCGAGCGGCTGAGGACGTGCGGCCGCTCCGAATTCGCGGTCTGCAACCGCACCTCCAGCTGGATGTCGAACGCCCAGTCGCCGGCGCTGCGCAGGTACGGCAGCGGTTGCGGCTGCTGCACCGGACCAGCGGCGCGGAACGGCTCCAGCGCTTCCAGCGTCACCACCCACGGCGAGATCGATGTGCAGAAATTCTTCGCCAGGAACGGGCCGAGCGGCACGTATTCCCACTTCTGAATGTCGCGGGCGCTCCAGTCGTTGACCAGCACCATGCCGAAGATGTGCTCTGCGGCGCGGCCGATGGGGATCGGCTCGCCCAGCGCGTTGCCGGGGCCGACGAAGAAGCCCATCTCCAGCTCGAAATCCAGCGCCCGGCTCGGGCCAAACGTCGGCGCCGCGGCGTCGTCGGCTTTCGTCTGGCCGCAGGGGCGACGCACGTCCGTGCCGCTGACGACGACGGAACTGGCGCGGCCGTGGTAGGCGACGGGCAGGTGCAGCCAGTTCGGCATCAGCGCGTTGTCGGGGCCGCGCAGCATGGTGCCGACGTTGCTGGCGTGCTCACGCGACGAGTAGAAGTCGGTGTAGTCGCCGATGCGGAACGGCAGGTGCATCTTGACGCGCTCGCGCGGCAGCAGGATCGCATCGCGGATCGTCTCGGCGTCGCGCAGGTAGGAGTCGGCGTCGCTGAGCAGCCGGCTCAGACGGCCGCGGACCTCGCGCCACGCGGCGGGACCGAGGGCGGCGAAGGCGTTGAGGCGGTCCTGCTCCAGTGCGTGGCGGGCCTCCGGTTCCAGGCGGTCCCCGAAGGGCGAGAGGTTCAGCGCCCCGGCTACGTCCAGCACGAAATCGCCAATGGCGACGCCGATGCGCTGCGCCTCGTGGTCGTCCGTGCTGAAGACGCCATACGGCAGGTTCTGAATCGGAAACGGCGAGTCCGCCGCGACCGGGATGAAGGAACGCAGGGCCGGGTCCGTGGTCGGGTTCATGCACGATCCCTCTCGGAGTGGTCAGGGGAGCAAACCCAGCGCCCGCAGGTCGTCGCGCGGCTCGTCGAAGCTGCAACTGCCGAACGACACCGCGAACTGCTCGCGCGCCGCCTGAATCTGCTCGGTCGTTACCTGCAAGTCTTGCCAGCGGAAGCCGGCGTCGTCGAAGACGAAATGGCTGGCGTCCTCGTCCTCGATGATGGCCTGGATGTATTCCGCGTCCAGCTTGTGATAGAACGCCAGCACCGCGGCGCCGAAGACGTTGAGGAAGCCGTGCATCATCACGTTGAGGCCGGCGTCGCGGTGGCGGATGGGATGATGCAGGCCCGCGGTCGCCTTGAAGGGCTGAACCAGTTTGCGGCAAAGATAGAGGACCAGAGCCACCTGCTCTGGCGTCGGGAATGCGCTCGCCTCCAGGCCGCCGCACCGCATTTTCAGGCCCCGTTTGAGGCCCTGCAATACGGTAGGCCCGGTCCTGTACCGTGCCGAGCCGGAAGCCGGTTCACAGAATACCTGAAGGATACCCGCCTCGCCGCCGTCAAGCAGTTGGTTCAGGGTATCGTGGAACTGTTCTCCTTGCTCCGGTTGTGAAACGGCGAGCAGCGCTTGCGGCAACTTCAACTCGTAGACGCCCACTTCAGCCCGGCCGGGATAACGTTGGCGGAACGCCTGGATCGCTGCCAGGTCCGCCCGTACCCCCTCCAGGAACTCGGGTACGGTGTTTCCGCCACCGCCGAGCGCCGAAAATGCCCACGGCGGCCCCTGCCCCAGCAGCTCGCCCGACGTCGCGCTCACCTCCGCCAGCCGCGCCGCCGGCACGATGAAGCGCCCCAGCATCCACGCGTCCGGCCCCTGCCGATACGCCGCGTAGTTGCGCAGCGCCTGCTCCAGCGGCAGCTTCGCCGGCGGGAACAGCCCCGCGTAATCGATCAGGCCCGTCATCAACGCTCGCACACTCGCCAGCATGGCGACACCTCGTTTCGCAGGAAGACGGCCGCGGCGGCGTGCTGTCCGCCGGGCCTGCTATGATGATAATACTCTCGAGGGCGGAGTACGCCAGCAGGGAATGGGTCCTGCCCGGCGGCCCGCCCCGGCCCTTGCTGGCGGTACGCTGTCCATGACTGACCCCCTCGACACGGCGTTTTCGGAGCAGCCGCTCCCGGCCACCGCGGTCCCGGCGCCGCCGCGGTCCACGTCCCAGTGGGGCCGCGTCCGCATCGTCGCCGCGTGGGTGGTCATCCTCGTCCTGGTCACGCTGATCGCGGTGGTTCAGTATCTGAGCGAGGGCCGGCGCGACCAGATCACCCATGAGGACCAGGAGGGCAAGGATCCCGTCGGCCTGGTCAACGCGCAGCTGCAGGGGCGCTACCTGGTCGGCATGCGCACCTTCCTCGCCGGCAGCGGCGCCGCCGCGCAGAAAGAGGACGTGGAACGCCAGGTGGAAACGATCAACACCGGCCCCGTCGATCAGCGCCTGCGCTATGTGGTCCTGGTCGGCGAGCTGGTCGGCGCTCACCGGGCGGTCGAGGAGATCGACCGGTTGAAGCAGCGGATGGCCAAGCAGCAAGTCGAACCGACGCCAACCCAGACGCAGTTGCTGCACATCCTCCACCGCCTGTACGCGGACTACGGTAACCTGCGCCTGGACGCCCCCGGCGTGACGGCGGCGGAGCGCGACCTGCTGCGCAAGGAACTGGGCTGGTTCGGCGACCTGGCACTGGCGCCGCACGGCCTGCCGGAGGCGGCGCCGCAGGCGTTGGCCGCGGCGGCGGGCGGCCCGGCGGCGGTGGTGGCAACGCAGGCCAAAACGCCCGACCCGAAGGCCCGTGAGGCGGCGCTGGCCCCGGCGACGCGCACCTTTCTGACTGCCTTTGGGGCGGTGGGGGTGGTGCTGCTGGCGACGGGCGCTGGTTTCGTGCTGCTGATCGTGATGGGCATCCTGTGGCTGCGCGGCGGCATCTCGGGAGGTCTGTACCTGGGCACGCGCCGCGGCAGCGTTTACGCGGAAACGTTCGCGCTGTGGCTGCTGCTGTTCATGGCGCTGCAGGTGGCGGTCGTCTTCGCCCCGGACGGCTGGCGGTTGCCGGCGGCGCTGGGGGCAGACCTGCTGAGCCTGACGGCGCTGGGCTGGCCGGTGCTGCGCGGCGTGCCGTGGCGGCACCTGATCTACGAGGTCGGCCTGTTCCCGGGCAGGCAGCCGCCGCTGGAGCCGGTGTATGGCGTCGTGGGCTATCTGATGATGCTGCCGATCATCCTCGGCGTGGCGCTGGTGACCTTCGTCCTGATGGCGCTGCAAAAGTTTCTGGAAGGCGTCGGCAATCCGCACGACAGTTTTCAGCCGATCGGCGGCCCGTCGCACCCGGCGGTGGAGCTGGTGGTGTTCGGCGACGTGTGGCAGCGGATACTGGTGTTCGTGCTCGCGGCGGTCATGGCGCCGCTCATCGAGGAGATCATGTTCCGCGGCGTCCTGTACCGCCATCTGCGCGAATTGAGCGCCGGCTGGCAGCGCTGGCTCAGTGTGGTGTTCAGCGCTGTGGTCATGAGCTTCCTGTTCGCGGTGATCCATCCGCAGGGCCTGGCGCTGGTGCCGGTGCTGATGACGCTGTCGTTCGCGCTGACGCTGGTGCGCGAGTGGCGCGTCACGCTGGTGCCGGGCATGGTCGCGCATGGGCTGCACAACGGCTTCATCTGCGCGTTCACGATGCTGGCGATCGGCAGCTGACGGCTGCTTTCCGCCGCTTGCGGCAGAAAATCAGGGTTTCAGCCCTCCCCGCGCCGCACGCGCACCATCTGGCCGCGCCGCCGCACCCGCACCCGCCCCGGCAGATCGACCGCGACCCCCTCGCCCCGCGCCACCGCCGCCGCCCGCTCCCACGCCGCGAAGCTCATCGCCCCCTGCGGCCAACCCTCGCGCCGCCACAGCAACCGCAGCAGCTCGCGCAACCGGTGCCGCGGCGCCGCCTCCAGACAACGGCCGTCCAAAATAATCTCCGCGCCTGCCCGCGGCCGCTCCGCCGCTGCCAGCAGCGCCGCGGCCGCCGCCGTCTCGATCTGCTGCACCTCGGCTGCCTGTTCCGCGAGTGAGCACAGCACCGTGGTGATCGCCGGATTGTAATGCGTCGCCAGGTGCGGCAGCAGTTCGTGCCGCAGACGATTGCGCGTGAAGCGCAGGTCCGCGTTCGAGCTGTCGTGCCGCACGTCCTGGCCCAGTTCCTGCAAATACGCCAGCACGTCCGCCCGCCGCACGCGCAGGAGCGGCCGTACCACCTCCACGCCCGGCGCCAGCGGCCGCCGTGCCGGGATGCCGCACATTCCGCGCAAACCCGTGCCACGCAGCAGCCGATGGAGTACCGTTTCCGCCTGATCGTCTGCCGTGTGACCGGTCGCCACCCAGACCGCCCCTGCCTCCCGGGCCACCGCTGTCAGCCAGTCGTAGCGCCGCCGCCGCGCCGCCGCTTCGAGGTTGTCGCCAGCGGCGCGGGCCGCCACGTCGAGCCTTTCTACCCGCAGCCGCAGCGCGGCCCCTGCGGCGCTGAGCCGGGCGCACAGGTCGCGCACGAACGCCTCATCAGCGTCGCTCTCGGAGCCGCGAAGTTGGTGGTTGAGGTGGGCGACGGTGAGCGGGACAGCGGGGCGGGCCACCACGATGGCGCGCAGCAGCGCGACGCTGTCGGGGCCGCCGGAAACGGCGACGACACCGGGACCGTCCAGCCCGGCCAGGGCGCGGCCCACCGCCTCGGGCAGCGTCATCGGCGGCCCCCGCGCAGCTCATCCAGTTTGGCGCCGATGTCGGCGGCGCGCATGAACGCCTCGCCGACCAGCACCGCCCGGACGCCCACGGGCCGCAACCGCAGCAGATCGTCGTGCGTGCGGATGCCGCTCTCGCTCACCAGGCAGCAGCCGGCCGGCAGCCGCGCCGCCAGCTCCATTGTGTGCTCCAGCCGCGTCTCGAAGGTGCGCAGGTCGCGGTTGTTGACGCCGATGAGCCGCGCCCCTGCCGCCAGCACGCGGTCCAGGTTGCGCGGCTCATAGCATTCGACCAGCGCTTGCATGCCCAGCGCCTGCGTCCGCCGCAGCAGGTCGGCCAGCGCCGCGTCGTCGAGGATTTCCGCGATGAGCAGCACGGCGTCGGCGCCGGCGACACGCGCTTCGAGCAGCTGATACGGGTCGATGAGGAAGTCCTTGCGCAGCACCGGCAGCGGCACCGCCTGGCGCACCGCGGCGAGGTGGAGCAGACTGCCCTGGAAATACGGCTCGTCGGTCAGCACGCTAATGGCGGCGGCGCCGTGGGCGGCGTAGATGCGGGCGATGGCGACCGGGTTGAAGTCCGCCCGCAGCACGCCGGCGGACGGCGACGCCTTCTTGACCTCCGCGATGATCTGCACGCCGTCGCCGGCCTCCAGCGCGGCGCGGAAGTCGCGGACGGGCGGCGCGGCGGCGAGCTGACGTTCGAGGTCGCGCGCGGGCAGGTGGTCGCGGCGACGCTCCAGGTCGCGGCGGGTGGCGGCGACAATACGGTCGAGGACGGTGGCGGTGTGCGGCTGGCTCATAGAATCCCCTTTCAGGCATTCTACTGGCGAAGGGGGCGGCGATGCACTGGATCGAGCTGTGGTGGCCGCTGCTGATGTGCCTGGCGCTGGCCGGGGCGGGCGCCGCGGTGTGTCTGCCGTTGTGGTTGGCGGTGCGGCCGCGGCGGCTGCTGCCGCGCTGGCGCCGCTGGCGCGCGCCCTGGAACGGCCTGGTCGTGGTGATCGTGATGCTGCTCAGCCAGCTGGTGGAGAGCGCCGTTTATCTGGTGCTGGTCATGGTCGGCGTGTTCCAGCCGCGCGCGGACGACACCACCGAACCGATGCCGCCGCTGGACCTGTTGCGGGCGAAGTTGCTGGCGCTGCCGGGTCAGGTGCTGCTGATCGTGTCCATTCTGTGGCTGGCGTGTGGGGCGCGGCCGGAACGGCTGGGGCTGACGTTGCGGCGGCCGGCGCGTAACGTCATCGCGGGCTACCTGGTCTGGCTGGCGGTGACGCCGCCGCTGTTCGTGCTGTTTTTCGTGCTGCAACAGTTCATCTCGACGCCGCGGCACCCCATGCAAGAAGTGGACGTGACGACGGCGTGGCCGCTGCTGTTGCTGGGAGTGGTGGTGGCGGCGCCGCTGGTGGAGGAGCTGGTCTTCCGCGGTGTGCTGCTGCCGTGGAGCCTGAACGCGCCGCCGGATCGGCAGTACCTGGTCGGCGTGGTCGCGCTGCTGCTGGCCTTCGCGCAGGGCTATAAAAAAGGCAGCGCCTTCAACCCAGCCCCGGCGGTGTTCATCGCGCTGCTGCTGCCGGGCTTCCTGCTGCTGCCCTACTTCACGCTGCGCTGCCGCCCGGAAGTGCCGCAGGACACGAGGGGGCTGCCGCTGCTTCAGGCGTGGTGGCGGCGGCTGGTCGAGTGCGCCGAGCAGCCGCGAACCCGGCCGCTGCTGGCGGTCTACGGCAACGGTCTGCTGTTCGGGGCGGTGCATACATTAATGTGGCCATCGCCGGTCCCGCTGGTGCTGCTGGGCTGGGCGCTGGCGTGGCTGGCCTACCGCACACAGAGCCTGGTCGGGCCGATCCTCGTGCATGCGCTGTTCAACGGCGTGACCTTCCTGACGCTGGTGACGTAGCCGAGCCCCCTCTGACCCCGTTTACGTTTCGCGCGGCCAGCGCGAAACGTAAACGGGGTCAAATGAGATCGCTCATTTGGCCCGTACCTTCGCCACCTGCTGCCGCACCGCCGCGATAATCAGTTCCTCCACGCGCGGCCCCCACACCGTCGGCTGGCCGTAATACACCATCGCGCCGCCGCCTTCGTAGCCGCCCTCCTTGAGCACACGCAGCGACGGGATGTACGCCATCACGTCGTTGCTGTAGCCTGCTACCCACAGCGGCCGGCCGACTTCCTTCTTCAGACGCAGGGCGTAGTCCACCACCACCTCGCCGCCCAGCGCCACCCACGTCGGCCCGTTGCCCAGCTGCCACGCCTGCACTGGATACGGATAGCTGCCGCGCAGTTTCCCCGATTTGTTCAGCTCCGCGAGCAGATATTTCGCCCGCGCCGCCACGAATTTGTTTTTGTCCATTGAATCCTTGACCAGCGCCTCGCGCGTCGGCAGCTCCGCGAAGGGCAAGCCAATCTCCGTGTAAGCCGCTCGCAATTCTCCCTGGATCGGGTTTAGCTTGTGGTCCAGGACCGCTTGCACCACGTCGGCCAGTTCGTCGCCATACTTCTGCGCCAGGGCGACGGTGCGGCGCGGCAGCGGGTTCTGATCCCCGCCGCAGCCGGCCCAGAACAGCGCCACCGCCCCCGGAAATCGCTTCTCCAGCGCCGCCTGCGCGAAGCCGGGGTAGTCACCGGACCACTGGTAAAAGCTCAGCACCGTCGCGTGGCAGGCGTAGCCGAAGACGACCGCCCGCAGCTTGCCGCCGGGGTCGCGCACCGCCAGCACCGGTACGTCGTGGTCCACCGGCCCCTTGAGTTGGCCCGCCGCCTGCAACTTCGGCACCTCCGCCTCCTTGTTGTTGCGGCGGTTGACCGCGAAGGTGGCCTTGCTGACTCGCCACGCCAGGCTCGCCGGAGCCAGATCCTTCAGCGCGTCGCCGACCACGCGCACCAGTTTCTTCGACAACATCTGGCCGTACTCCGCGACCAGCTGCCGCTGCGTCACGTCGAGGTTGTACATGGTTTGCAGGTTGCCGCGCACCACCGGCCCGGTGTGCGTGTGCGAGCAGTTCAGCAGCACCGCCTCGCGCGGCAGGCCGTACTGCTTCTTCAGCGCGGCGCACACCTCGACGGACAGGCCGCGGTCAATGCCGACCAGGTCCATCGTCACGAGCACGACACGATGGCCGGCGGGGTCTTCGAGCACCAGCGCCTTGGCCCACAGGTCGGTGAGCTTGCCCTCCGCGGGTTTCGTGCGGGCGCCGTAGCCGGACATCCACATCAACTTCGCCGGCGTAATGTTGATTTTGGCGACGCCGGCCTTCCACGGCTTGCCTTCCTGGGCCGCAGCGGGGACGGTCAGCCCCACGCTCAGAAGCAGTGCAACCATCAGTGTGCGCATCATGGAATCGCTCCGAGTTTTTGGCTTGCCGCTTGCGGCGTAGCGGCCGAACTTTTGATTGCTATCATAACCCGCGTCGCACCCGTGGAAGAAGAAAATCGCCCCACCGAGGACCGCACCATGCTGCGTCTGTCTTCCGCTCTGCTGTTCCTGCCGCTGCTGCTCCCCAACGCCGCCCGCGAACCGGCCCAGCCGCCGGCGCCCGCGCCGCAGCCGCCGAAGCTGCTGCGCGTCGGCATCATCGGCCTGGACACGTCGCACGTCACCGCGTTCACCGCCCTGCTCAACAACCCCAAAAACGAGGGCGATCTGGCCGGCTTCAAAGTCGTCGCGGCCTTCCCCGGCGGCAGCCCGGACATCCCGGACAGCAAGAACCGCCTGGAAGGTTTCACGAACACGCTGCGCGACAAGTACGGCGTCAAGATCGTCGGCTCCATCGATGAACTGCTCAAGGAAGTGGACGTGGTGCTGCTGGAAAGCGTGGACGGCCGGACGCACCTGAAGCAGGTGATCCCGGTGTTCAAGGCCGGCAAACCGGTGTTCATCGACAAGCCGTTCGCCGGCTCGCTGGTGGACGCCATCCACATCGTCGATCTGGCGAAGCGTTACAAGGTGCCGTGCTTCTCCGCCTCGTCACTGCGCTTCAGCCCCGGCATCCAGGGCGTGCGCACCAACCCCAAGATCGGCGGCGTGATCGGCTGTGACGTGTGGGGGCCGTGTACGCTGGAGAAGCACCACCCTGACCTGTACTGGTACGGCGTTCACGGCGTCGAGATGCTGTACACGGTCATGGGCCCCGGCTGCGAGATTGTGGCGCGGACGCAGACGGTCGATACGGAATTCGTCGTCGGCACCTGGAAGGACGGCCGGGTCGGCACGTTCCGCGGCATCCGCAAGGGCAAGGCCGGGTACGGCGGCACGGTGTTCGGCGTCAAGGACATTCAGCCGATCGGCAAGTACGAGGGCTACAAGCCGCTGGTGGTGGAGATTTGCAAGTTCTTCCGCACGGGCCGGGCGCCGGTGAGCCTGGACGAAACGCTGGAGATGTTCGCGTTCATGGAGGCCGCCGACGTGAGCAAACGCACGGGCGGGGCGCCGGTGGCGCTGCAAGAGCAGGTGATGGCAAACGCGCGGGCGGAACTGAAGCGGCGCCTGAAGGACGCGAAGTGATTTCTCATGGTGCAGGCGGGACGCCTGCGTTCCGGTTCCCCAGGCGGGACGCCTGCACCACGGGAAGAATTCACTCCGCCAGCAGTTCGTGGGCGCGCAGCCACATCTCGCGGTGCAGGCCCGCCCGCTCCTCGCGCAGCCCCAGCGCCGCCGCCCGGTTGCGGGCCGTCTCAGCGCCGGCGCCCTCCGCGGTGCGGAAGTGCAGATACCACAGGCTGCCCGCCAGCGCCCCATCGCGGTCGTACACGAACACCGGCTGCCCTGCCGCGTCCGCGACCAGCTTGTTGAACTCATCCAATGTCTTGCGGCTCAGCTGCGGCGACACCTCCAGGCTGACGTAGACCATGCCGCGCTTCTCCACTTGCTTGCGGTCGGCGCTGTCGATCAGTCCCGGCTCGCGCAGGTGGATCACCGTGCGATAGCCGTTGTTTTTCAGCCAGTCGAGGCCGTCGTCCAGCATCGGCCGCAGACCGGCGCTGACGCGCTCATGGGCCATCGCGAATTGCGGAATGCCCACGGGCAGCACAGCCGGCCCGGCCGGCGGCTTGTAGGCGTTACTCTTCGGAGTGGCCGCGACCAGCTGCGGCGCGTTCGGGTCCTGTTTCAGCGGTTGCGGCGTGCCGAGCTGGATGGTTACCTCGCTGGGCTGCCACCTGGCCTGGGGGCGCGGCGCCGTGTTAGAGCCGGACATCTGCGGGTTGACGGGAGCCGGTGGTGGCGGAGGCGGCGGCTGGAAGGTGCCACCGGACGGCAGCGGTTGCACCGTCGTCGGCCCCGTCGGCAGCGGTTGGGGTGGCGGGACCACCGGAACCTGGCCACCACCGGGCAGGAACACCCCGGAAGAAGGTGGGCCGAGTACCCCTGGCTGTGGGCCGGAGACGGGGCCACACGCGGGCCGCTGACAGGCGTGCTGACAGCCTCCCAGGGCCGCCAGGCACAGGGCCACCGCTGTCAGCCAGCAAAGCTTCGTGTTCATGATGTCCCTCCCGCGTCGTGAGTCGCTCCCCCGCGGAATTGTACCCACGGACACCGCGGCCCAACGAGAGGGAAAGTCGCAGCTGCGCCGCGATTCGCCCGGAAAAACGACGGGTTGTTCCAGCTGGGAGGACTGTGCGCGGCGCTTCAACTGGAGCGGACGTGCTGCTCGGCCATGACCGCCAGTTCGGTGAGCTTGGCGGCGGTCACGCCGATGCGCTCGAAGCACTCGGCGACGATGCTGTTGGTGGCGGTCAACAGACAGATGAGCAGGTCCATGGTCGTGGCCTGGCAGCGCTGGTGATCGACGGCCCGGCCGTACGCCTCGCGCATCAGGCGGATGACGTTGTCGGACAGGAATTCACGGCCGAGCAGCAGCACGGCATCGCACTCGCCCTGCTCCTGGTGGAACAATTCCTGGAACTGCCGCAGCAGATTGGGCAGGTCGGCGTTGAGGCGTTCGCCCCAGTTCCGGACGCTGGCGTCGGGGGCGGCGAGCAGGCCCATGAAGACGTGCGGACTGCGAACGCTGTCCCACCGGGTAGCCCGCGCGAGCCGCAGCGACTCCTGCAGCGCCCGTCCGGATGCGTCGGTGAACAGTTCCAGGCGGAGGCCGCCGCCCGGATGAAAAATGTCGTCCGCGGGGGAGTCCGGTGTCATCGAGCAAGTCCTTGGGTTACTGCCGAGGGGTCCTCCCCCAATTATGGCGGCGCGGCCGCGTTCACGCAAGCGGTGCGGTGCGGATGACAGGGTGAAGGGATGAGGGGGTGACAAAGCAGTTGCCTTTCACCCTCTCACCCCTTCACCCCTCACCTTCAACCGGTGCCACCCACAAGTCGCCGAACGCCTCCGGCTGCTCGACGTGGACGCGCCGCCCCTTGATTAGCTCCAGGATGGCCAGGAACAGCCCTAGCAGTCGGCCGCGCGTCCGCGGCGGCGTGAACAGCTCCGTCAGCGACAGCCGGGGTCGCGCCTGGAGTAGCTCCAGAATGCGCTCCATGTAAACGTGGATGGGCGTCTCATCCATGACGATCTGGCTCGGCTGCAGCGCCGCCGTCTCGCGCATGAGCCGGGCGAAGGCGCTCACCAGATCCCACAGCTCGACGCGGCGCAGCGGCTGCTGCGCGGGACCAGGCGTCGTCGGTGTCTCCACCGGTTGCCGGGCCAGCCGCGTCTGGTGCCGCTCGGCCTGGGCCTCCAGCAGCGTGGCGGCGTCCTTGTACTTCTTGTACTCGATCAGCTGTCGGACCAGTTCCTGACGCGGATCCTCTTCCGGCGCCCCGGCCTCCTCGGCACGCGGCAGCAGCAGCTTGCTCTTGATCTCCATCAATGTCGCGGCCATGACCAAAAACTCGCCGGCGTTCTCCACGTCGATCAGCTGGGCCGCGTTGAGATACACAAAATACTGCTCCGTAATGTGCGCAATTGGGATGTCGCAGATGTCCACCTCGTGCCGCTTGACGAGGTAGAGCAGCAGGTCCAGCGGGCCGCGGAAGGTGTCGAGTTCGACCTGGTAATCCATCTGGTCCGTTATCCGTGGTCCGCTGCAAGGAAAAAGGGTTGGAGCGCTGGGCCATTTCCCGGCGCTCCAACCCTTGGTTTTACCACGGACCACGAACAACAGACAACGGACTATTTCCTCTGCTTGCGCAACAACTGAGCGTCGTAGCGCTCCGCCTCCTCGACGCTGATGAGGCCGTCACCGTCGGCGTCGATGCGGTTGAACTGCGCACGCGTGCCCAGGAAGTTGCGGAAGGACACGTCGCCGATGCTGTTGCGGTCCATCTTCTGGAACCACACCGGGCCGCGCACCGTCTTCGGCGGCGGCGGGCTGGCCCGGCCGCCGAGACCCGCCACGACCACGCGGAAGCCGCGGCTGTTCGGCGAACCGCGCACCACCGTCAGGTGGAACTGCCGCGTGATCTCATCCGGGCTGAGGACGCCGTCGCCGTTTTTGTCCAGCGGCGCCAGCCGCTCCCAGGCCGTGCGCAGTTCGCGGATCGACAGCCGGCCGTCGCGGTTCACGTCCAGCAGCTGGAACAGCGCCCGCCCGTGGTCCTCCACCGCCAGCGTGGCGCAGCAGTCGGCGGCGCCCGACTCCAGTTGGGCGTAGGCGTCCACCTCCTGTTTCGTCAGTTTACCGTTGCCGTCGCGGTCCAGCAGCGGGAACTGCTGCTTCAGGAACTGGCCGGGCGCCCCGGTCGTCCCGTCCAGGTCCTTCAACTCGATGTAGCCCTTGTCAGGTTTGCGTAGGATCCGGAACAGCTGCTGAACCTGCGCCCGCTGCGGCGCCAGGATGATCTGGGAGCCATTGTCCTGCATTGGGGCGCGGCCGAGGCTTAGCTGAGCGTCGGCCACGGTCAGGCTCAGCACACCGTTGGCCTCCTTCGTCACCGCCGCGGCCAGCGCCGGCTGCTTGCCCTTGGGCAGCACCAGTTCCGCGGGCAACTCGCCCTTGCGGGCCCCGCCGGCGCGGAGGGTGAACTCCAGGTCCGGCGCCCGCTTTATCCACGCTCGCAGCTCGTCCAGGTCCACCTGGCCGTCCTGGTTGATGTCCAGCTGGGCGAAGCCGCCTGGCCCCAGGTCGATGTCCTTCGGGGTGATGTGGTCCATCCCGGGCCGGCGGTAGTGCTTGAACAGCAGCGCCGCCAAGCTGTCCGCGGTGTCGCGCGCCGTCACCAGGTGGAACGGCACCTTGCCGAGGAGCAGCCGCGGCTGCGGTTGCTGGATCAGTTGCAGTCCCCCGCCGCCAGCCATCACCGGCTGCCCCTGCGCCGCAGCAGTTCGCCCGTGCTGACCGTCTCGTCGTCATCCAGGTCGAACTGCTTCAGCAGCGCGTCGGCGGCGGCGAAGCTTTTTTCCTTCGTGCCCAGCGCCGCCTTCGTCAACTTCATGTGCTCGAACAGGGCCTGGCTGACGCGGGCGGAGGTGGTCTGCTGCACGGGCACGTCCGCCAGACGCAGCGCGACGAAGCCGGCGCGCTCGAAGTGCCCGGCCAGTTCGGCCAGGCTGACCTTGCCGTCCTTGTTGGTGTCCAGTTGCACCAACGTTGGCGCCGGTACGGGGCGGCCGCTCGAGAAGAAACCCTGCTGCGTCATCTGCTGCAGCGCCTGGACCGATGGCACCAGTTTGGCTTCCGCGGCGTTGAGGAAGCCGTCGCCGTCGCGGTCGAGGTAGTCGAACCACTGCTTGACGTAAGCGTTACGGTAGGCCAGCGCTGACTTGCCGTCGATGGTTACGTGCAACCGCAGCAGCAGCGGCCGGCGGCCGCTGAAGAAGACCACATCGATGGCGTCCTGGTTGACGCCGGTCGTGCTTTGCTGGACGGCCGGGGGTGCGATCTGTACCTGCACCTGGCCGCCCGCCGTGGCGGTGGTTGCCGCCACGGCGGACAGGCAGAGCAGCAGGCCGCACGCGAGTGTGCGGCGTTTCATCCGAGCACCTCCCGGATCGGCATGGCGCCGCGATCCACGACCGGAATCGGCCGGCCGACATTGGACATGTTCATCAGGTCGGGGTTGACGCCGAGGGTGCGGCAGACGGTGAACAGCAGGTCCTTGACCTCGGTGGGACGGTCGGCCTGGACGGTCATGCCGTCGGGGCTGGTGCGGCCGACGGCCTGGCCGCCGCGGATGCCGCCGCCGGCGAGCACCACCGACCAGGCGTTCGGGAAGTGGTCGCGGCCTTGCTGGCCGTTGATGCGCGGCGTGCGGCCGAACTCGCCCATCCAGACGATCAGCGTATCGTTGAGCATGCCGCGCGCCCGCAGGTCCTCCATCAGCGTACCCCACGCCGGGTCGAGGATTTCACTCAGGGCGCGCACGGCGTTGAAGTTCTGCTGGTGCGTATCCCAGCCAAGGTTGTTGCCCTGGAAGCTGCCCAGGTTGACCTCGACGAAGGTCACGCCGCGTTCCACCAGGCGACGGGCCAGCAGACAGCCCTGGCCGAACTGGTTGCGACCGTAAGCGTCACGGGTGCGGGCCGGCTCCTCATCGAGGTTGAAGGCGGTCTGGGCGCTGGTGCGCATCAGGCGGACGGCCCGGTCGATGGCGGTCATGTGGCTCTGCGGCGACAGGCCGGGCCGCTGGGCCGCGAAGTCGCGTTCCATCTGCTGCAACAGTTCGATGCGGGCGTTGGCCTGCGCGTTGGTGATCTCCGCGGGGGGCGTCAGGTCCTGGACGCGCAGCGTCCGTTCGTAATTGTTCTGGCCGTTCACGTTCTGAACGAACGGGTTGTTGTTGTCGGCGACCAGCAGCGGGGCGTACTGCGGCCCCAGGAAGCCGGGGCCGAACGCCGCTGCGTTGAACACGCGGTACGGCGCGATGCTGACGAAGTTCGGCAGCGGCGCGTCCTCGGCGCCCAGTTCCTTCGACAGATACGAACCCATCGTCGGATACTGGATGGGGCCGGTCGGCAGGTAGCCGGTGCGCATCAGGAAGGTGCCGCGGCCGTGGTCGCCTTCACGGGTGCTCATGCTGCGGATGATGGCCATGTCGTGCATGTTGCGGGCGAGCTTCGGCAGGTGCTCGCTGATGCGGACACCGGGCACGCTGGTCGGAATCTCGCGGAACGGGCCGCCGTTGGCATGGCCGGGCTTGAGGTCAAAGGTGTCCATCTGGCTGGGGCCGCCGTTCATCCACAACAGGATGCAGGCCTTGTGGCGGCGCGGCGGCTGCACGGCGGCCTGGGCGGCGACGCGCTCGATCCAGCCGGACGACGAGTACGCCGCCACACCGGCGGCGCTCAGTGTCAGCAACTCACGACGGGTCAAACGCAGGGTGGAACGCGCCATCGTATCGAGTCCTCGCTTTGGAGACGACACGCGCCGGGCTTCGGTCGCGCGCCGTCGTGGGTCAGGGGAAAAGGGTCGCATTTGTTCTTCCGCCGCTTGCGGCAGAAAGAAGACATCAATGGTTCAACCGAAACTCCGAGCTATTGAGCAGCGCCCAGAACACGTCAGCCAGGGCCGCTCGTGGATCATTGGTGGTGCCGCCATTGCGGACGTAGGAGGTCAGCTGCTCCGCCTCCTCCGACCGCGGCCGACGGCTGAGCGCGGCCAGGAACAGCGCCTCCACCTTCTCGGCGTCGCTCAGGAAGAGGGCGTCGGTGATGGCCGCCAGGGTGTTGCTGCGCTCCAGGTGGGTCGCCTCGGAGATGAAGCGGCCGTTCATCAGCGTCAGCGCCTGCAGGATGGAGGTCTGCGTTTCGGTGCGCTTCTCAGTGCTGGCGAAGCGCGCCAGGAACTCCGCCCGCGCGTTGTTGCCACCGAAGACCTGCCGCGCCTGATTGTTGCCCCGTTCGCGGTAGCCGGTCGCTTCCACCAGGCTGTCGAACAGCTGCTCCGGCGTCAGGCCGCGCAGGGCCATGCGGCCGAACAGCCGCGGATTGTCCTGGCTCTTGTGCGTCCGGGCGCTGGTGCGCTGGTACGTCTTGCTGGCGGTGATCGCCCGGATCAGATACTTCACATCGAACTCGTGGGCCACGAACTGCCGCGACAACTCCTGCAACAGCTTGGGATGGCTGATCGGGTTCTCGTCGGTCGGCTCGTCGTCCACCGGGTCGTTGATGCCGACGCCGAGGAAGTGCGCCCAGAGGCGGTTGGCTCCAGTTCGGCTGAAGTACGGGTTCTTCGGGCTGGACACCCAGTCGGCCAGGGTGACGCGCGAATCCACCTTGTCCTGCCATGTGGGCGCGCTTTTATCCAGGTAGCGCGCCTCGACGACCTTGCCGTCCTCACCGGGCATCCTGAGCGTACGCGGGAACCGATCGATTTGCGGCTGCTGGACGAGGCGGCCGTTAACGATGCGGCGGCCGTTGTTGCGCTGGGCGCCGGCGAAGAAGGCGGCGAATTCCCAGAACTGCTTCTTCTTCCAGTCGGTGAATGGGTGGTCGTGACACTGGGCGCACTCCAGGCGGACGCCCAGGAAGGTGCGGGAGGTGGCGCCGGCCAGGTTTTCGGGCTTGAACTCGTTGGCCTGCACGAACGCCAGCGGCGAGCCGTTGCCGCCGGGTTGCAGGAGTTGCACCGGACGGAGGTTGTTCGCGTTGTTGAGGCCAACGCCCGCGGTGATTAGCGACCGCACCATCTGGTCATAAGGCACGTTGCCGCGCACCTGAGATTCCAGCCAGGGCCGGAGTTGCGCCGCGGCGGCGGCTTGCTGCTGGTTGCCGCCGGGCGGGATGATGATGTTGGTCCAGACGGCGCCGAAATACTTGACGTGATACGGGCTTTCCAGCAGCCGGTCCACGACGCGGCGGCGGCGGTTGGGCGCCTTGTCGTCGAGGAAGTCGCGCACCTCGCTGACCTTGGGGATACGGCCGATCAGGTCGAGGTAGACGCGGCGCAGGAACTCGGCGTCGTCGGCCAGAGGAGCCGGGGTGACACCCTTTTCGGTGTAGCGCTCGGCGACGAACTGGTCAATGCGGTTCGCCAGGGCCGCTTCGTCGAGCACGGCGCTGCCTGCCCTGGCGGCAGCGACGGCCATCACGGGCACCGTGGCCGAGCCGGTCTGCGCCGCCAGCAATAGGCAGCAGACGCTCAGGCCCGGGATCCAGCGACGTGGTTGATGCATGACGCCCCCCTTCCAACGGGTTCCTTGGGACGCTGATTTTGCTGAGGCGCGATCGCGGAAGCGGGGTTCAGAATGGCAGCCCCCGACCTCCGTGTGTGCCGTCCTGCCATATAAAACTGTCACGGATAGAAATTCTAACAGGGCCGGCGCCTTTGGAGCAAACCCAATCCTCCGTATGGATGGCATTTACAGGACCGATCCTTCCCTGGCAACGGGCGGAAGGCGTAGGGTTTTTGCCGGTGGTAGCGGCGCCTGGCCGCGGTTTTTTCGCAGCCGGGACGCCTGCTGCCTTGCACGGTTGGCGTTCGTGGGAAAAGGTTAGGTGTCGTTTAATCTGTCCGTCACGAGGAGGATGCCGTGATGCTTCGCCGCCTGTTGCTGGGATGCGTGGTGCTGGGCGTTTGCCCCCTGTGGGCCGCTGCGGCCCAGGCCGACGAGCCCAAGCGTTTTTCCCTGCCGCCCACCACGCCCGTGGCGGCCTTCGACAACCAGACCTTTGCCAATCAGATCGCCCAGCACCTGCGCCAAAGCGGGCTGCTCCGCTACTACCTCATCAACGTCTCGGTCCAGGGCGGCGACGTGACCCTGCAGGGTCATGTCGCCGACCAGTTCCAGCACGACGCGGCGCTGCGCCTGGTGCAGCGCCTGCCGGGCGTGCAGCGCGTCGTTGATCGGGTGGCGGTGCGCGGCAGCGTGACGCCGGCGGCCGTCACCCAGGCGCCGTTCAACGAACCCGCCCCGCTGCCCCGAGGGCCCGCGCCGGTCGCGCAGCCGCTGCCCGGCTTGCAGCCACTGCCCGGCTTGCAGCCACTGCCCGGAGTGCCGCCGACGCCCGTACCGGGGCCGCAGGCGAAAGTGCCCGAGCCGACTCCGATCTTCCAGGCCCCGCCAAGCGGCTCGCCGCTCGCCCTGCAACCGCCGCCGCTGCCGCCCAACGCCTGGCCCACTTACGCCCCGTACAACAACTACTCGCGCGTCGCCTATCCGACGCTGTACACGCCCAACGCCTGGCCGTTCGTCGGTCCCCTGTACCCCTTCCCAAAGGTGCCGCCCGGCTGGCGCAGCGTCCACCTGAATTACTATGACGGCTGCTGGTGGTACGGCCGGCACGCCACCGGCTATGACTGGTGGCGCATCCGCTACTATTGAGATCCCTTGGACGCCGCTTGGATCCCTGCTGCTTGCGACGGGGGTCCGAGCGGCGGGGCCGCCACCAACATCAGGGTAGCACCCCCAGTTCGCGCACCCGGTCATCCGCGATGCCCAGGCAGCGGAATCCGCGCCAGGCCGGCTGGCGCAGCACGTTGACGCCGGCCGCCTCCGCGCTGAAGGCTGGCAGCACCAACCGCGTCGCGCTGAGCAAATAACAGGGCCACGCCCACCGCCCGTGCCGCACCGCCGGGTGGACGTGCCCGTGCAGCACCGGGGTCGAGGGCAACTCGCCGTCGCCGTGCAGCACTCGCCAACCGCCCAGGTCCACCCCCGCTTCGCACACCGACAGGCCCGCGTCCCGCAGTCCCCGCTTGCGGTCGTGGTTCCCCGGAACCAGTTCCAGCACCAGCCCCTGTTGGTCCAGCCAGCGGAGCAGTTCCTCCAGCAACTCGGGCCGGCAGCCCTCTTCAAACAGGTCGCCCGCCACGACCACGCGCCGCAGGCACTCCGCCGCCTTCACCGCCGCCAGCGGTCGCAGCGCCTCCTCCACGCCGGACAGCGGGATGGCGTCGCCGCGTTGCCGCCGTGCTGCTGCGTAGCCGAGGTGTACGTCGGCGATCACGGCCGTGGCGGTCGGCCGGTGAACCGCCACCCGCTGCGGCGTCAGCATCCAGTCGCCGAGGAGCATGACCGTCCCTTTCGTCACCACGAACCTTCCAGTAACTGCCGCTGTAACTGTGCCAGCACCTCGTCCGCGCCGGGCGGTGCCAGGTCCGGGCCGTCGTTCTGCGTCAGCGCCAGGGCGAACGGCGACGGCCGCGGCAGCCAGCGCAGCCGCACCGGCCGTCGCGCTACCTGTTCCAGAAACGCCAGGGCCGCGGCGGCGTCGCAGCAATCTTGTTCCAGTTCGCGCCGCGTCTGCCGCAACAGCACGAATTCCGGGTCGCGCTCGCGCAGCAGTTCCAGCAAGCGCCGCTGCGTCCACGCTGCGCCGCCAACACGGCGGGCGCGGCCGAGAGGGTTGCGCAGCACCATCAACCCCGTCCGCGCCACGCGGTCGAAGCGCTGCCGCAGCAGCTCGCTGTCCGCCAGGGCCGCGTGCAAATCCTCCGTGAACCGCTCCGGACTCAACAGCCGCCGCCAGTGCTCCTCGTCGGCGGTCCCCGCGTGGAGCGAGAGCGTCAACCCCAGGTCCGCCGGCAGCACCTGCAACTGCCGGCCGCTCAGCCGCCGCGTCAGCACCCAGGCCAGGGCGTCGTTGGCGGATCGGCTCAGCGGCGTGTGCAGGACGTACTCCGACAATACGCCGTGGTCCACTGCCTCGATCAGCAGCGCCTCGTGGTCGGGAATGGCGCTGACCAGCTCCTGCTGGGCGAAGAACTCCGCCAGCAGTTCCAGCGCCGCGCCGGCCAGGCCGTAGTCGCGGCGCAGCAGCTGCTCCAGAGTGTCGCCGCCGTGCCGCAGCGCCTCCGCGGCCTGCTGCCGCAGCAGCCACAGGCGCTCGGCGAGCGTGCGGCTCAGCGGCGAGCCGTCGCTGTGCCACCGGGCCGTCAGCGGCCGGGCGGTCACCTCGTCCGCCCAGACCGTCTCGCGTTCCAGACGGACGAACTGCAGCGAACGGCCGTCGAGCAGGAAGCGGTCGCCCGGGTTCAGGCGGTCCACGAACGTCGTCTCCAGGGTGCCAAGTGCCGGGCCGTCGCGCAGCCGGACCACGCAGGTCGGCTCGCCGAGGATGGTGCCCAGGTTGCGCCGCAGAATGCGTAACGTACGGTCGTCCGCCAGGTGGAAGCGGTCGCCCTCCCAGTGCAGCCGGGCCGGCAGCCAGTCCCGGCCGTCCCGATCACGGCCCGACAGGTACTCCAGACAGTCAGCGAAGTCGGCGTCACTCAGGTTGCGGAACGGCCAGGCGCGGCGCACCAGCGCCAGCGCGCGGCCGCGCTCCACGCCCTCGGCGTGCTGCGCGGCCAGGCTCAGCAGTTGCTGGCAGAGCACGTCGAGCGGCTGTTCGGGGACCAGCAGGGGATCCCACTGAGCCGTTTGCGCCGACGCGGCGGTGACGGTCGCTTCAAGCAGTTCGGCGGTGGTGCGTGCCAGGACGAGGCCGCGCTTGACGGCCCCGGGCTCGTGGCCGGAGCGACCAATGCGCTGCAACAGCCGGGCGACGCCACCGCTGCCGCCGAGGATCACGACCTGATCGACACGCGGCAAATCAACGCCGAGTTCCAGGCTGCCGGTGCAGAAGACCGCCCGCAGCCGGCCGAGCTTGACCGCTTCCTCGACCGCCCGCCGCCGCGCCGCCGACAGCGAGCCGTGGTGGACGCCGAGCGCCGCGGCCCAGTGCGGCCACAGCCGTCGTGCCTGGAACAGCAGCCGCTCTGCCACCGCGCGCGACGGCGCGAACACCAGCACGCAACGGTGGCGGTCCAGTTCCGGCTCCAGCCGCCGCAGCGCGTGCGGCACCAGGCCGAACGCGGAGGCGGCACCGGCCAGCGACTCAACGCGCACCTCCAGCGTGACCTGCGGCGGCACCAGGGCGAGGTCACAACCGCGGCCGACGCCGACCAGGAAACGGGCCGCCTCGGTCAGCGGCGCACAGGTGGCGCTCAGGCCGACACGCAGCGGCGGCACCGCGGCGATCACGGCCAGGCGCTCCAGGCTGACGGCGAGATCGACGCCGCGCTTGCCGGCCGCGAGCTGGTGGACCTCATCGACGACGACGGCACGCAGCGGCGCGAACAGGCCCGCGGCGTCGGGGTGCGACAGCAGCAGCGTCAGGCTCTCGGGCGTGGTCAGCAGCAGGTCCGGCGGCTCGTCCCAGAGGCGGCGGCGCTGGGCGGCAGTGCTGTCGCCGGAACGCAGGGACACGCGCAACGGCGGTCGGGCGTCGTGGCGCAGGGCGTCGAGTTCGCGCAGGGCCAGGCGCAGGGTGCGCAGCATGTCCTGGCACAGCGCCCGCAGCGGGGCGACATACAGTGCCTGGACACCGGCGGTGGGCGGGCTGTGCAGCAGGCGGTCGAGGAGCGGGGCGAAGGCGGCAAGCGTTTTGCCGCTGCCAGTCGGGGCGGACAGCAGGACGTGACGGCCGGCGGCCACGCTCGGCCAGCACAAACGCTGGCCGAGCGTCGGCCCGGCGTGGCGGCCGTGGAACCAGCGGCGCAGCAGCGGCGACAGGCGGCGCAGCGCCTCGGACGCGGCGGGCGGCTGGGTCAGATAGGTCAGGGCCTCCTGCACAAGCGGACCTTTCCAGGGCGAAGTCGATGACTCGTTCACTGCGTCCAGCGCAGCCACCAGTCCAGCAACCATTTCGTCAGCGGCGTCAGTTTCGTGCGGTAGAACGCATCGCCGGTCTTCCTGAGCGCCTCCGCCTGCGTCGGGTATGGATGGATCGTCTGTCCCAGCTTGCCCAGCCCCAGCCGAGCCGTCATCGCCAGCGTCAGTTCGGCAATCAGCTCTCCCGCGTGTTTCGCTACCACTGTCGCGCCCAGGATTTTGTCAGTCCCGGGCTGAACGTGGACCTTGACGAAACCATCTGTGTCGCCGTCCAGGACCGCGCGATCGACATGAGACAGCGGCTGCGTGAACGTCTGCACCGCGATGCCGCGCTCCTGCGCTGTGCGCTCGGACAGGCCGACGTGCGCCACCTCCGGGTCAGTATACGTACACCACGGAATGACGAGGCGACTGACGCGAGCGCGGCCGAGGAACAGGGCGTTGCGAATGACGATCCGGGCCATCGCGTCGGCAGTGTGCGTGAACTGGTAGCGCGAACAGATGTCGCCGGCAGCGTAGATGTGGCGGTTCGTCGTCCGCAGTCGATCGTTGACGTGGACGCCGTGCTGCGCGTCATACACCACGCCGACCGCCTCCAGGTTCAGGCCCGCCACGTTCGGAGCGCGGCCGACGCCGACCAGTATCTCCTCGGCCCGCACCTCAGCGCCGGGCTCGACGTGCAGCCCCTTTTCACTTCCCTGGCGCTCCGCCCGCACCACCTTGGTGCCCAGCCGCAGTTCAATGCCGTCGCGGCGGAACGCTTGCTCGACCAGGGCCGCGGCGTCGCGGTCCTCGCGCGGCAGCAGTTGCGCACTGCTGCCGATCAGCGTCACCCGCGATCCCAGCCGCGCGAACGCCTGCGCCAGTTCGCAGCCGACCGGCCCGGCGCCGACGACCGCCAACCGCGGCGGCAGCTGCGTCAGGCCGAACACTGTTTCGTTCGTCAGATAACCGCACTCCGCCATGCCCGGAATGTCCGGTACGGCGGCCCGCGCCCCGGTGGCGATCACGGCCTTACGATAGCGCAGCGCCTGGCCGCCGACCTCCACCGTGTCCGCGCCGGCAAAGCGGGCAGCACCGAGGAACACGTCCACACCCAGGCCGCGGAAGCGCTGCGCCGAATCATTGACGCTGAGGTCCGCCCGCAGCCGCCGCAGCCGTTCCATGACCGCCGCGAAATCGACAGCCACGCCCGGCGGCACCCGCACGCCGAACTGCGCCGCCTCGCGCACCGCCGCGGCCGCCCGCGCTGCGGCGAGCAGCGCCTTGCTGGGCACGCAGCCATAATTGAGACAATCGCCCCCCAGCAAGGCGCGTTCCACCAGCGCGACCTTCGCGCCCAGACCGGCCGCCCCCGCCGCGGTCACCAGGCCCGCCGTGCCGGCGCCGATCACGACCAGGTGATAGCGCCCCGCTGGCGTCGGGTTGACCCAGTCCGGCGGCCGGACGCGCTCCAGCAACTGCCGGTTGGCGGCGTCCTCCGGTGACAGACTTACGACATCGCTCATGGGTGTCGGTCTCGCTGGATTCCCGTTACCGAGGAAGCAGGCTGAATGGCGGTGTCCGGGACGGCGGGTAGCTTTGTGGTGGCGAGCGCCCGGTCGAGCGCTTGTTTGGCGATGCGCGAAATGGCGACGGTGACGACGGCGGTGACGGCGAGGCTGCCCCAGAAGACAACGCGGCCCAGCGTGCCGGTTTCTCGACCGGCCGCCGCCTCGCCGGCCGCGGAGCCGAGGTAAACGTACAGCAGCGTGCCCGGCAACATGCCGAGCCAGCTGGCCAGCAAATAATCGCGGAAGGACACGCGCGTCAGCGCCAGGGCGTAGTTGAGCAGGTTGAAAGGGAACAACGGCGACAGTCGCAGCAGCAGGACGATCTTGAAGCCCTGCTCGCCGATGGCCCGGTCGATGGCCTGAAACTTCGGATGCCGTGCCACCCTGCGTTCGACCCAGCCGCGAGCCAGGAAGCGGCCGACCAGAAAGGCGAGCGCCGCGCCGGCGGTGCTGCCGAGCGAAATGGCGATGGTCGCCGGCACGACACCGTAGAGCAGGCCGGCGCTCAGCGTGATGATCGAGCCGGGCACCATCAGCAGACAGGCGGGAATGTAGACGAGAGCGAAGAGCACCAGGCCCCAGAGGCCGAAATCCCTGGCCCGGTCGCGGAGGTCCGTCAGCCACTCGCGCACCGGCAGCAGGAACAGGGCCGCGACGATCAGGCCGAGCAGCAGTGCCAGCACGAATAAACGAAGCAGGGTGGAGCGCGTCATGCTGTTGCCTGGGAACGTCCGAGCCCGAGCGCCAGCGAGGGGCCACGGCAGCCCCGCGCTGGCGCTCGGGCTCGGATCGAGAGCGGCGGGCTCAGCCCATGACCGTGAAGGTCCGCACCTGGATCTCGTTGCGACCCGACTTCGGATACGGCCGCGGCTCCGGCTGCGCGTAGTCGTTCAGGTCCACGGCCCGGGCGCGGAACTCGTACGCACCGGGCTTCAACCCGGTCAGCGTCACCGACCACAGCGCCCAGCTGAAGCGCAGCGGCCATTCGCGCGGCCGGCCGGTCAGGCGGTCGAAGCCCCACACGTCCCGCGGCAGCACGCCGTCCGGCAGGTTGCCGCCCCAGTCCTTCGGCGGCCCCTGAATCCCACACGGCCGCCACACCGCCTTGCGCCACGCCGGATCGTCGTCCGCGAGGTTGCCGTGCTTGCCCGCGTCCGGCCGCAGCCAGTATTCCACACGCTTCAGCCCTGACCAACCGACCATCGCCGTGCCGCTCACCGTCACCGCCTGGCCCGCCTTGAACACCGCCGGCCCCGCGTCCAGATACGCCGCCGTCTTCAGGTACGAGTCCGGGTCGTTGTTGGCGTTGGCGTAGGTGTCGTTGGCCTGGAAGTTGTTGGTCATGACGATGCGCTGCAGCCACTTGATCGACTTGAAGCCGTGCGCCCACGGCACGATCATCCGCACCGGGCCGCCGCGCTGCAACGGGATCGGCCTGCCGTTCAGCCGATAGGCCACGAACGGCCCCAGGTCCCACGGCGGCGTCTCCATCACCTGGTTGTAGCCCAGCGACGACTGAAAGATTTGCTTGGGATCGTTGTTGTGGAAGCCCCAGTAATAGACGCGGCGAATGTTGTTGACACGGCCAACCAACTTCAGCACCTCGCGCAGCGGCACGCCCTCCCACAGGCCCTGGCCCAGCGGCTGGGCGATGTTCAGGCACTGCATCGCCTTGAGGAATTTGCGGCCGTGCTGCTTGCCCAGCGTCTCCAGCGCCGCCAGGTCCAGGGCGGTGTTCTTGTCGAGGCTGCGCGGCCGCTCGATTTGCGTGGTGCCTTCGCTGACGATCTCCAGGCGCCAGGTCTTCGGCGTCAGGCGCGCCTTGTCGAGCTGGTCGCCCTTGAGCGTGTACGGCTGCGGATTGCCGCGGCTCACGTTACGGAAGTCCGGCGGGTTGGTCAAAAAGCCGCGCTGGCCGCCCATGGTATCCTCGCAAAAAGTGCGTCTGTTTCCTGGCCCTCATTTTTCGGACACGGTGACGAGCTTGCCCTGGGTGACGCCCGTGCTGGAGCGGACGCGCACCGCGAACTCGCCGGGCCGCAGCACCCGCGCCCGCCACATCACCAGGCTCAGCGGTGGGCCGTCCGCCGGCGGCGACGGCACGGCCTGCACCTCCGGGCCGTCCACCAGCGCCATGCCTGCGGGCAGTTCCAGCGTCAGCGACTGGCCGGGCGCCGGGTCGTTGACGTAGGCAGTAATGGTGAAGCGTTTGCCCGGGACGAACGAGCCACTCAGGGCCAGTTCGACGCGGCCCTCGCTCTCGGGGCTGGGCACCAGACCCTGGCCATAGCCGTAGGCGAACTCGCGCTTGCCGCCCGGCCTGATCTCCTTCGGCTCCCAGTAAACCGCCAGTGCCGAGTCGCCGCCGGCCTGAATGGCCGGCACGTTCCAGCCGTCGCCGCCCGCCCGCAGGCTGGTCAACACCACGCGGTCGGGCTTCTCCAGCTTCGGCCCCAGGTCGAAGGACATGTGGGCCACGAAGCCCGGCGCTTTGAGATTGGGCCGCTGCAACAACTGCACATAGGGCGGGAACGTCTTGCCCTTGAGTTCAACCCCGTCCAGCACCTTGTTCGGAATGGTCGGCGCCGCGAACAGGCAGCCATCGTTGTCAATGATGAAGGTGTCCATGTGGACGCGCAGGCCGACCTTGCGCACCAAATTGCCCTTATTTTCGATGACGTAGTGCGTCAGCACGGCATCGCGGCGGCGCTTGGTGGCCTGGTTCGCGGCCTTGGTCGCCACCACGGTCGTGGTGGCCGTGATCGTCAGGCCGTTGCCGTAGTTGAATTGCGACTCAAAGCCCTCCCGCGTCTTACCGTCCTTGTCCTTGCCCAGCGGCCGGTTGAAGTACACGGCGTTGCCGTTTTGGTTGATCTTGCCGTCGATTTTGGGGTAGGCGTAGTGGCCCAGGTGCAGGGTCATGTTGGTGTCGGTCGTCACGCTGGCCGTCAGCCCGGTGGGCTGGTAGTTGATGCGCCGCGCCGGGTCCACGGGCAGCAGCAGCCCCGGATCGACCACGACGGGCTGCTCGTCCTTCATGGTCACCCGCACCGGCGCAAAGTCGCCCTTGTCCTGCGCCAGGCCGGCGCCGCTCAGCACCGTCGCCGTCAGCACCGTGACCACGGCGCCCCACCCGACCCGGGAAACTGCATCGTTCATGGCCCGCGTCCTCGAATGAGGGATGGTTTGATCTCCCGGCGATTATAACCGGGTGGTTCCGCCTTCCGCAAGGAAGGGATTTCCGGCGCCGGCCGCTGGCGTCGCGGCTCGCGCTGGGGTAATGTAAGACGCCGGACGCTGGTTTTTCTCACGGGGACCATCATGAGCACCTCACCGCTGATCGCCATCGACACGGCCGCGCTGCCCTGGGAGGAGCGCTTCAACGAGAAACTGGGCCGCGCCCTGTTCCGCAAGAACCTGATCACCGACCCCGACACGGGCATGGAGGTGCGCCTGGTGCGCTACCCGGCGGGCGTCATCAACGTGCGGCACACGCACCCCTGCGCCCACGGCATGTATGTGCTGGAGGGGACGCTGGTCACGCACGCCGGCCGCTACGGGCCCGGACACTTCGTCTGGTTCCCCGAGGGCACGGCGATGGAGCACGGCGCCGCGGCCGACGGCGACACGACGGTGCTGTTCATCACGAACAAGCCGTTTGCGATTCATTACCAGGACTGATCTCGACGTGTGAAAAAGTTGGCGTTCTTGGCGTCCTTGGCGTTCTTGCTGTGGCAACCCACGCCACCGAACGCCCCGCCGTGCCAACCCGCGGGTTCAACCGGGCGCTGCCGCGTCCACCGCCGCCAGCACCTCCTCGATCTGCTCCACGCAGAAACGCAGCGATGCCGCCGCCATCTCGAAGTTGGTGTGGTCCGACACCCGCCGATACTCGCGCGCGAAGAACTCCGCCTGTTTCCGCAGTTTCGGCAACTTGCCGCGCGCCCGGTGCAGGTACTCCGCGGCGTCCCTGCGCTGGTAGCTCGGCTCGACGGCGCGGAGATAGTCGAAGATCATGCGGTGGACTTCCAGCATGTCCTCGTCGTCCTGCGCCTCGTCGGCGTGCTTGAGGAACTGACGCACCATCCAGGCGTGCGCCAGGAGGCGGTTGATCCGCTCCATCGCGGCGTCGGGGGTCATGGCGGGGGTCCTCCGCGGCTCACTGGGGGGCAGGCGTTTTCGGCTCGCCGACCGCCGCGGTGTGGGTGACCGGCGCCGCCTTGGGCTTGTTGTGCTCCACCTCTTCCTTCGAGTACAGCACCAGCGCAGCGCCCAGGCCGGTCAGCACAATACCGGCGTAAAACTTCCAGCCCGGCGACGCTTCCAGGCCGAAGTGAAACGCCCCCTTGCTCGGGTGCCACAGCAGGCTGACGATGGTGTTCAGCAGCGGCGCCAGCGCGAAGATGACCGGGCCGATATACATGCGGTAGTCGGTGGTCACGTCCTGCACCTGGGCGGCGTAATGGGCGGCAGACCGGTTGGCGAAGATGACCATCAGCGCGCCGAGCGCCCCGGCGACGCCGGCCAATGTGGCGAAGGAGATGCCACTGACGTTCCAGCTCGGCTGCCGTTCGCCCGCCACGAACATGCCGATCGGAAACAGCACCGCGATCAGGAAGTAGGCGACGCCGACGCACAGGAACGAGCCGTAGGCGTTGCGCCCCAGATCGCGGATGCCCTGCTGCACGAACGGCACATACGTGCCCCAGCACAACCCCGCCAGAACCGCGAAAATCAGCCATTCGTATTTGCTCATGTGAGGAAATCCCCTTTCTTTCGTGGGGCAGGCTTTCCAGCCTGCAATTGAGGTTGGCAGGCTGGAAAGCCTGCCCCACGTCCAGAGCGCTAAGCCGCAAGCGGCAGACAAAAGGTCACTCATGCCGCAGCGCCGGCACCAGCGGCGCCCGCAGGGTAGCCCGCACCGCCAGCGCCCCGGCGCCGAGACCGACCAGCACCACCACCAGCAGCAGCGCCGCCAACCGCAGCCACAGCTCCGCGCCACCACCGCTGTGGTGTGGCGCCACCGACGCCAGCGCCGCCACCAGACCCACACCCAGCCCCAGCGCCAGCAGATAGCAGTTCTCCGCCAGCACCAGCCAGCCCAGCGCCGCGCGGCGGAAGCCCAGCGCCCGCAGCAGCGCCAGCTCGCCGCGTCGCTCCCAGACGCTGCGCAACAGCACCACCGCCAGCCCCAGCGCCCCGAGCACCAGCCCCAGCCCGCCCAGCGCCTGGAACGTCGCCAGGTAGGTGTTGACCACCTCCAGATACGCCTCCACGCGCTTGCGCGTCGGCTCGACGGTCATACCGTGGTTGGCCAGGCCGCGCTCCAGCAATCGCCGCACCTCCTCCGCCTTGCCGGCCGGGGGCTCGATCAGGAAGAATTTATAGCCGCCCTCGCGCGGGTACAACCGGCGAAAATTCGCGTCCGACAGCAGCACCTCGCTCTGGAACAGGCTGCCTTGCAGAAGCGCCACGAAGCGCAGCCGCACCGGGCGGCCCGTCTCGTCCGGCACCTCAATGTCCTGGCCGAGCCCACTCTTGAGCATCCACTCGACGGGCTCCGCCTCGCCGATGACCGGGATGACGCCGGGGCCGTAATCCTTCTCCAGCAGCAGCCACGGGTTCTCTTTTTCCGCGGCGCTGGCCTTGTCGTCCACGGCCGCGAACGCGAAGCCGTCGCGCTCAACGAACGTGTGCGGCACGCCGAGCAGCCGCGGCCGCCGCGGCTGCGCCAGGTTCAGGCAGCTGGCGTCGTCGCCGGCGCGCAGGCGGAACGAGACGTACTTCACGTCGCGCAGGATCGTCCGTTTGGCGGCGGGCACCTTCGCTAGATCCAGGGCGTAGTTGAGGTCTTCCTGCGCCCGGTTGCTGCCGAGATCGAGGAACAACGGCACGTCGCTCTCGCCATACAGCGCGAAGCCCCCACTGCCGCCGGTGCGTTCGAGAAAGTGGCCGCCGGGGTCACGGTGGAACGACTCCACCGCCACGATCAGGAACGTCGCCGACGCCAGCAGGCCGACCGTCAACAGGCTGCGCGTCGGGTGCCGGGCGGCGTTGCTCATACCGAGCGCAGCCAGGCTGCGGCGCGGCTCGTCAATGTCGCGGCGCAGCAGCCACCAGACGCCGATCAGGCCCGCGACCAGCAGCAGAAAGCCGCTGGTGAAAAACAGGCCCGCCTGCGTCTCGTGGTCGCGCACCGATGGTGCCACGACAATGCAGACCACCGCCCCGATCACGGCTACCGCTGCGCTGACGAGGCGCCAGACCGGTGGTTTGCGGAGGGCGTCCGGCGGCGTATCGCTGCTCTCTCCGGCGAGCAGGCCGCGCGGCGACACCTGCGCCAGCGCCCGCGTCGCCCAGACGATGGTCAACACGCTCACCGCCAGCGCCGCCGCGTAGCCGATGGTGTAACTCTGCCAGGTGCCGTGGAACTGCAGGAAGGAGCGGTCGAGTTCTCCCGGCCACCAGTAGCGCAGGTGTTCGAGCATCAGCCAGGCGTAGCCAACCGCCGCGACGGTGCCGAGCACGCCACCGACCAGCGCCAGCAGCGTGCCCTCCGCGAGCAGCAGCGTGCGCACGCTGCCGCGCCGCCAGCCGACCGCGAGCAGCAGACCGATTTCCTCGGCGCGGCGGTCGAGGTTAAGGCGGAACAGCAGGCCAACCAGCAGCAGTGCCGCCGCGATGATGAAGGTGCTGAAACCCAGGAACAGCCGACCGAAGTCCAGCCCCTGCGAACCGGACTCCAGCGCCCGCTGCCGCACTGCGTCGAAGACGAAGCCGCCCTGCTCCGGCTGCAGTTCGCGCAGCAGCCGCCGCTCGAAATCGGCCGTCGCCCTGTCGAGATCAGCGTTTTCCTTGCCCGGAGCCAGGCGGATGGACGTGACCTTGCCGAACCGGCTGCCCCACAATTTCTGGCCGGTTTTCAGGTTAATGTAGGCTTTCGGCGTTGTGCGGTACTTGTGCCAGTAGACCTCGTCCGGCGACAGCCCGCCCTTTTTAAGCGACTTCGCCAGGCGTTTGGTGTCGTAGTGCAGCGCCTCCGGCGGGTTCCAGTCCGCGAGGTTTTGCTTGTCCGTGATGCCGGGGAACTCCGGCGTCAGGTCGGGATCATCGGCGGCGCCCTGCAGTTCGATCCAGCCGGCGACGCGGAGCGCTTCCGAGCGCTTCCTGTCCGGCACCTCCGGGTCGTAGTAGCCGAGCTGAATGTGCTTCAGGCCGAGCGCCGGTGTCCAGCCGGACGCCGGCAGGTCCACCAGCACGATTTCGTCATCCGCGAGTTGCTTCACCCCTGGCGGCAGGAACGGCCCCAGCGGCGGCGGCAACGACGGGTCGAGCGCGGCCACGACGGCGTAGACCAGTTCCTCCTTCGGCCCGCCGCGCAGGTGATCCGCGAGGTACACCAGCGTCGGCGCCGCGGTCAGCGCTTCCAGTTTCGCGGTGTGCTGGGCCGCGGTCACCACGGCGTCCTCGATGAAGAGTTGCCGGCTCTCCAGGCTCATGTAATCGTGGTGCTTGCGCTTGTATGCGGTCAGGGCATCGAGATCGACCTTGCCGTTCGGGCCGGCGATTTGCTTGAAAAACGCCTGGTCCGCCAGGCGCGGCCACTCCTGCGCGGTGAGGAAGCCTTTCTTGCGCCTGTCGAGGCCGCGCAGGAATTGCTCGGCCCGCTTCCGGGGCGTCCGCAGCACGACGCCCCAGTCGTCCAGGGTAAGCCGTGCCGCCAGCCGCTGCTTCAAATCGTCCCTGGCCTCGGCGGTCAGGATGGCGTTGATCGGCTGCCGCACGCCGAGCGGCAGCTGGTCGCGCCGCGGTTCGGCCAGGAAGTGTTGCAGCAGCGGCAGCGGCACGAACGCGTTGCGCGGCACCGTCGGCGCCGGGTTGAGGTTGAAGCGACCGCCGGGCGCTTCCGGCGACAGCACCGCGGCGACGGTGACAGGCAGGTCCTGCACGACATCCAGGGCGTCCTGGCGACCGAGCAGACTTTCGCGCGGCACCGTACTCGGCCTCTGCAAGCTCAGCACCACCTCGTCGCCCACCTTGACGCCCAACTCCCGGGCCAGCGCGTCGTTGAGGACGATCTTCTTTTCCTCCTGAGATCGCCAGAAATCACGGCTCACCGGCGGCGTACCGTCCGTCCACAGGTCCCAGAAGCGGTCGTCCACGGCAAAAATACTGACGCGACCGGCCCGCCGTCCCTGGTCGCCTCCGGTCGTGACCGCACCGTTCAGCACCAGTAGCGGCACCACCTGCCGGACCGCCCACTCCTGCCGCAGTTGTTCCGCCACCTCCTGCCGGAACAGCCGGTTGGCGATCAACACCTCATCGACCTGCCCCAGCTGCCGCTCCGCCACCGCGCAAGCTGCCGCGCAGCGAATCGCCGACGAGCAGCGCCCCGGTCAGCACCGCCGTGCCGACCGCCACGCCCAGCAGCACCGCGAGGTTGCCGCGCCAGTGGAACCGCAGATTTCGCAGCAGCAGACGGCCGAACGTCATGACGCCTCCCCACCTGGCGGCCGCTGAATGCCCTGCTCAATCGCCATCAAGCCGGTGACGGCGGCCGACCCGCCCGGCGGTTGCAGCGTGCCCTCGTTCATCTCCAGTTGCTTCGGGAACAGCCGCGCCAGCTCGGCGCTGTGCGTCACCACCACCAGGATGGTCCGCTCCTGCCGCTGCAACTCCAGCAGCAGCTCGCCGACCGCCTGGGCCGTGCGGCGGTCGAGGTTGCCGGTCGGCTCGTCGGCCAGCAGCAGCACCGGATGATGGATCAGCGCCCGCGCCACCGCCACGCGCTGCCGTTCGCCGCCGGACAGCTCCGCGGGCCGGTGGTCCAGCCGCCCCGTCAGGCCGACGCGCTCCAGCAGCAGCCGGGCCCACTTCTCCGCGGCGGTGCGGTCCTCCTTCGCGGCCAGTGTCGGCAGCAGCACGTTCTCCAGCACGGAGCACTGCGGCAGCAGGTGGTGGTCCTGGAAGATGAAACCGACGTGACGGTTGCGGAAGTCGGCCAGGCGGCGCTCGTCGAGCGCGAACGGGTCCTGGCCGGCCAGGCGGACGCTGCCGTGCGTGGGCCGGTCGAGCGTGCCGAGGATGTGCAGCAGCGTGCTCTTGCCGGAGCCGGACGGCCCCATGACGGCCAGGGCGTCGCCGGGCTCCAGTTGGAGGTTCACGTCGCGCAGGACGGTGAGCGGGCCGCTGCGCGTGGGGTAGTCCTTGCCCAGATGCTCGACTTGGAGGGTCATGGCGGCGGGTCAGGGGTTCCGGAGGCGATGGTCCCTGTTACAGTATGGACCCGCCCCGCCGACACAAGCCCAGCGCCCAGAACGGCCAGGCCGCCGGCCGGCGGCCTGGCCGTTCTGGAGGTCACTTCGCCCCGACCAGTTTCTTGATTTCCTGGAACGCCGGGGCATCGACGTACCTCCAGCCGTTGCCCTGGTTCCAGGGGCCGCGCTCGTCGCTGCCGGCGTCGCCCGAACCGGTCGAGTCGTTGAAATACTCGTCCACCACGCCCGGCGTCGGCGCCAACTTGCCGATCGACAGCGGGTCCTTGCCCAGGCTCTCCAGCCCCAGCATGAACGCCTTCATGTGCGTGATCTCGCGCGTCATGAGGAACTGCAGCGCCTCTTTCGTGCCGCTGTCGGTGGTGAAGTGGATGAGCCGTTCGTAGACGATCTTGGCACGCGCCTCGGCGGCGATGTTGCTGCGCAGGTCCACGTCCAGCTCGCCGGTGACCTTCAAATAGTCGGCCGTCCAGGGGTTGCCCTGCGAGTTGAACAGGCCGACGCCGCCACCGCCCGCGATGGCGACCAGCGGATCCGCCTCGGCCGCGTCGCGCCCCGTCCTGGTCGGCTTGAGGTGCAGCCGGGCCAGGGTGCCGATCACCTCCAGGTGGCTCAGTTCCTCGGTGCCGATGTCCATGAGCAGATCCTTGAGCTTGGGGTCCTCGCAGTTGATGCCCTGGACCGAATACTGCATGGCCGCGGCCAACTCGCCGTTGGCGCCGCCGAACTGTTCCAGCAGCATGTTGCCGAACTTCGGGTCGGGCGTCCCGACTCGCACCGTGTACATCAGCTTCTTGACGTGGTGATACATGCGCATCCTCCGGGGGTGAAGACAGGCGATCCCGGGTTGAGACCGCAAACCGGGTGCCTGAAACGGAGAAAGTGGGTCGGCCGGGCGCGGCCACGGCGAGTGGGTATCATTCAGGCAGCCGGGCGACGCGGCCGAAACCCGTGGTACGGAGGACCGCGGCAGTGAATCGACAGGAATTCCAGCAGCAGGCCAGGACCAAGCTCCTGGACGCCCGGGCGCTGCTGCGGGCGAAGCGGTGGTCGGGGGCATACTACCTGGCTGGCTACGCGGTCGAGTGTGGGTTGAAAGCCTGCATCCTGCGTCGCCTGGAAGCGGACGTGGGACTGATCTTCAAAGAACGGCGGTGGGCGGAGAGTTGCTGGACGCACAACCTGGAACTGCTTGTTCAACTGGCCGACCTCCGACCGGACCTCGAAGCCGATCTGAGCGCGAATCAGAAACTGAAGGATCGGTGGCAGATAGTCAAGGACTGGAACGAATCAAGCCGTTACCTACGCAAAGACAAGGACAGCGCCGAGGCGTTGTTCGAGGCAATCGGGAACAAGAAATACGGGGTAATGCCGTGGATCGTGCTGCGTTGGTAGAAATTCAGATTGAAGGAGGCAAGCAGGTTCTGCAACGACTCGCCGAGGAGGGCATTCCCGTGACGGCCGCTTGCTGGCTCAAGGAGGAAGCGGACGAACCGTGGTATCTCTACATCGTCACGCCCCTGGTCCGGAAGGGCGGCAGCACGCGGGCCGCGTACCGGCAGTTGGACCGTGCCCTTGGCGAACTGCCCGACGCCTTTGGCATCGGCCCGCTGGCCATCAAGGTGGTCGGCCCGACGGAACCGCTTGCCAGGGATCTGCTCCAACTGTATCAACGCACGCCGGCCCTGCGGGCCTACCCCAGCCACTGGGGTAAACACATCCTCGGTCCCGTCAGCTTCGTGGACACCTTCCTTTACCCACCCCCCGCCGCCGCCGTGAACGGCGAGAGCAAGGCGACCACGCCCAGCCCGTAGAACGTGTACTCCACGTCGCTGCGCTCGTCCCACAGGCCGCCGCGAAAGCCGCCGGCTGCGTCCTCCAGCGCCTGCGCGAACGCCAGCGCCGCCGCCCCATCGACGCGGTCCAGCGCCCCGAGTTGCTCCAGCGTCCAGCAGCCGGTGAACGTCGAGAGCAGGTCCGCCAGCGGCGCCCGGCCGTTGGCCCGCAGCCCGCCCTCCAGCGACGGCATCTCCCCCAGGAAGTCCGCGACACCGGCCAATGTGCCGTCCTGCAGCAGCGCCGTCCGCATCATCTGCAAGACGCCGACCGCCGCCGCCGTTGGGTTGGTGCCGCCGCGCCGCATCGGCGCGATCTCCACGAAGCCGCCATCCTCGCGCCGCCGCGACAGCACGAACCGCACCACCTCGTCCGGCCGAGGCAGTTCTCGGCCCAGCAGTTGATAACACAGGCCGACCAGGAACGTGTGATAGGTGCTGCTCGTGGCGGCGTCGGTGGCCTTGGCATAGCCGCCGTCGGGCTTGCGGAAGGTCTCCAGCGTGGCGGCGACGCGCTCCGGCCAGTCGGCGGCGGCGTCGGCCAGCACAACCGGGCCGCCGGCCACCTCCAGCAGCAGGCAGGCGTAGAGCAGCGAGAAAAAGTCGATGACGCTGGCGGGCTGCGTCAGGCTCTGGCGCAGGAACGCGGCGGCCCGGTCGCAGACGGGCGGTGTCAGAGCGTCGAGCACGGCCAGGCCGCGGAGCGCGAAGCCAGTGTAGTACAGGTCGGAGCCGCCCTCGCGGCCGGAGAAGCCGCCGTCGGCGTTTTGGGCGCGGGTCAGGTAGGCAGCGTGGCGGGCGCGGAAGTCCGCGGGTTGGCGAGCCAGGGCGTCGCCCAGGCGGGCGGTCAATTGCTGCAGGTAGGTGGTCATGGGATCTGTCTTTCTGCCGCTTGTGGCGTAGCGCGTTTCCGCTACGCCGCAAGCGGCAGCAAAGCAGGCGCTCACTCCCGCGGGATTTCCTTGTCGCCGACGCCGCCGCGCAGCGGCGTCGTCCGCCGCGGTCGCGGCTTCTCTTCCTCCTCGCCCTCGGCCTCGTCCTCGGCCCCCTCCACCTGGTTCTCCTTCTCCAGTAGCGCCGCCTTGAGCGACAGTGACATCTTGCGCTGCGCCGCGTCGATGCGCAGGATCATCACCTCCACTTCCTGGCCCTCCTTCACCACGTCCGACACGGCGCGGACGCGCTGCGGCGACAATTCGGAAATGTGGACCAGCCCCTCGACGCCCGCCTCCAGTTCCACGAAGGCGCCGAAGTCCATCAGCTTCGTCACCTTGCCCTTGTAGACGTAGCTGTGGTGGTACTTGCTGTCGATGTCATCCCAAGGGCTGCGCGTCAGCTGCTTCAGACCGAGGCTGATTTTCCGGTTCTCGCGGTCCACCTTGAGCACGGCCACGCGCACCGACTGGCCTGGCTGCAAAATGTCCTCCGGGTTCTTGACGCGCGTCCAGCTCATCTCGCTGACGTGCAGCAGGCCATCGGCGCCGCCGATGTCCACGAAGGCCCCGAACGGTCGCACCGAACGCACCACGCCGTCCTTGATCTGGCCTTCTTCCAGAGTCTGCCACAGTTTCTCCCGCGCCTCTTCACGTTCACGCTCCAGCAAATCGCGGCGGCTGACGACCAGGTTGCGGTCCTCCTTCGACACCTCGTTGACCACGCACAGCAGCCGCTGGCCAACGTAGCCCTCCGTGTTCTCGACGCGGAACAGCTCGATCTGGCTGATGGGCATGAAGCCGCGGATGCCGTTGACATCGACTTCCAGGCCGCCCTTGTTGGTGCCGGTGACGCGCGCCTCGACGGTCATGCCGGCGGCAATCGTGGACCAGTCCGCCTCGACGGCGGCGCCGCGGCGCGTCAGGATCAGCAGGCCGTTGGCGGAATCGTAGCCCTCAATGTGGATGTCCACCTCGGTGCCGATGGCGGGCGGCCCGTCGGGGAATTGCATCAGCGGCAGCACGCCCTGGCTGCGGCCGCCGGGCACGTCCACGAACACGTCCGGGCCGTGGATGGCGATCACCTTACCCTTCTTACCGCCCGCCGTGCCCTCACCGGGTTTGGCCCCCTTCTCGGCCTCGTCGCTGTACAGCTCCTTGCCGGACAGGCCGCCCAGCGCGGCCTGCAGTTCGTCCTCGATTTCCTTGTCGAGATCCCGCAGCCGTGGCGGGGTGCTCATCTGGCGAATCTCATCGACCACGGGCACCGGCTTCTCCCGGGCGGACGGCCCCCGCGGCCCACTCCGGCGCGGCGGGCGGGGTCCGCCGCGGTCCACGAAGGGGCGAGGCCGGGGCTCCGTCGGCGGCGACTGCTGCGGCCCGGCAGCCGGGGCGGCGGGCGTTTCCGGCGGGGGCGGCGGCGCGGTGGCAGGCGTCTCGGCGGTCGGTTGGGGCTGGTCGGTGTCGCTCATGGTGTAATTCTCCGCTCTTTCCGTGGTGCGGGCGGGCCGCCTGCACACGCAGCGTGTGCAGGCGGCCCGCCCGCACTACGGAAAGTCATTGTATCACTACTTCGCGGGCCGGTTCATGAAGTCGTAGACGAGCACCTTGCCGACTTGCTTCGTGTACTTCTCAACGAACTCGAGGTGCAGCGGGTGATCGAGGTAGGTCTGCAAGCCGGCGGCGTCGTCGAAGAGCACGAGCAGGCCGACCTCATAGTCAGTGACCGCGACCTTGGGAGTGGACTTCTCCGCGGGCTTGCCGACCCACAGGCCGCGCACGGTCGGAATCTTGCGCAGCAGCTTGTTGGTGCCGTCGATGATGCGCTGGACCTCGCCCACGGGGGCGTCCTTCTTGAGGTAGAAGATAACCGAATGCACATACGGAGCGGTGCTGGGGTTGATGGCGGGCTTCTGCTTCTGGGCCGCGGCGGGCTGCTGGGTCAGGAGCAGGCCGCACAGCGTCAGCAGCGCGGCCGCGATCGTGGTGCGGATCATGGTGCGTTCCTCCGGCGAATTTCCTCGGGGACCTCCTGCGGACAGCGTATGAGGCCGTCGCGCCGCGGGCAACGGACGCCGTGGCACTGCGGATTCCGCTCACTTCCCCTTCGCCGACAGCAACTCCACGCTCGCCTCGGCAATCACCGGTCGCCCGTCCCGCATCAATGTTGCCCGCACCACCGCGGCCCGGTTGAACGGCCCACGCAGCTCCTTCGCGAAGCGCACCGTCAGCACGCCGCGCTCCTGGTTTGCTGCGATCACCAGCGGAGCCGCCGTCACGCCGCGGATGTGGTCCGCGACCAGCAGTTCCACCTTGACGCTGCCCTTGAGCTTGTCGCCGCGCAGCACACGCACCGGCAGCGCCACCGTCGCGCCCGGTTCCGCCCGCAGCGAGGTGCGGCCCACCGCGACACCCAGCGGCCCCGGCTCCACCACCGCCACGATCTGCTCGTTCTGCGCCACTGAACTGAAACTGACCACGTGCTCACTGCCGTCCTGGGTCTTGACCGTGGTGATGCCCAGCACGCAGACGCGGCAGGTGCGGCCCGTCTCCATCCACGGCGGCAACTGCACCGCGTACTCGAACTCCGTCGCGCCCGCCGGCACCACCACCGTCGGCCCCGTCACGCCTTGCAGGTGCCGCGCCTGCCGATCCGCCAGCCGCACCTCAATCGGGCCGTCGTAACCGATGCGCTCGACAGTGTACTTGCGGGAATGCACGGTGCCGCGCGCCGCCGTGCGCATGTCGTATTCGCCCTTGATCCGGAACGGCGTCGGCAGCGTCACCGCCAGCAGCACGCGGTCGAGGTTCGCCGGCACGCCGCCCGGCAGCGGCAGTGTCGCAGTGTGCCGCACGACCACGTTGCCCACCTTCGCCGAGCCCTTGACGACCACGTGGCCCGCGCGAATGATGGCGCCCGCCTCGGCCTTCAGCGTCACATCCACTGCCAACTGCTTCGCGGCGATCACCGTGCTTGTCGCGGTCACGCCGGCCGGCAGCCCCTCGAACTCCAGCTGGATCGGCTGGTCGAACTTGCCCAACCGCTGCGCCAGGATTTTCAGCTTGACCTGGCCGCCGCGCGGCACGCTGACTGCGTCACTCGCCAGCTGCAAACGGAAGTCCGGCGCTGGCAGCGGCGCGACGCGCAGCCGATAGGCGAACGCCTCGCCGCCGCGCGTGCGGAAGCGGTCCTGTACGCGCACCGTGATCGCGCCATCTGCCGCGGCGGTGAAGCGCAGCACCGGGTCCTCGACGTTTGCGGCGTTCGCGGCGTTCGCAGAGCGGGCCAGTTCCTTGCCGGCCGCGTCCAGCACCGCCAGTTCGCCGAGCAGCGGCGAGCCGAGCCGGGCCGCCCGCAGTTCGATGTCGAGAACGTCGCCCTTCTTGACGGCGAACCGCCAGTCGTCCATCGCGCCCGGCTTGCCGATGCGGCCGTTACACACCGCCGGGACCGACACCAATTTGCCGGCGTCGCGCTCCGTGATGTATTCCGGCATGTCGTCAAGGTCGATGGCGAAGGTGTTGGTCTGCCGGCCCTGGTGGACGAAGCGGACGAAGTGCGTCGGCCCGGTCTTCGGCAGGAAGACGGTGATGTGCTGCGGCAACGCCTGGCCGTGCAGCCCGAACGTGACCATGCCACCGCGGCGGCCGCCCAGCGGGTAAACACGGTCCACGTGTGGGCCGGCGGTGACCGTCAGCCGGTAGACGTGGGCGGGACCACCGCGGAAGTTCGTGTCGTGAATCTTGACCTGATACTTGCCGGCAGCCTTCGCGGTGAAGCGCACGAACGGGTCGGCGCCGAAGTGGTCGTCGTTCTCGGCGACGCGGCGGCCGTCGGGGCCGAGCACTTCCAGGCGGGCGTCCAGCGGCGAGCCGAGCCGGGCCGCGTGGACCTCGCAGCACACCGTCTCGCCCGCCTTCAGGTCGAAGGCCCACAGGTCCACGTCCTCGCGCGGGAAGATGCGTCCGTTGATCGTCACCGGCAGCCGCACGCCCACCGGCACCGCGGCGCCGTCGATTTCCTCTTCCACGACTTCGGGCAGATCGCCGACCATGAACTTCATTGCCGGGGTGGCGCCCTGGGCGTTCCACAGCCGCCACGGCCGCGTGCCCAGCGGCGCGTCGGCGGCGATGGCCACCTGGGCGGCGAAGTCCCTGGGGTAATCCTCCGCCTGCTGCGAGTCCGGCAATGGCAGCAGCGGCCCCTCGAACCACAACGTTTTCATGGCCGTCAGCGTCTTGCTCGCCTGGACGCCGGGGCCGAGCAGCTCCCAGGCACAGGTTTTGTGCAGATTGAGAGCGCCGACGCGGACGGCGACGGTGGTGCCGCGCTGACCGCCAGCAGGGAAGAGGAACGACGCCACGGGCGCGTCGGCCCGGACGACGGCGGCGGTGGCGGTGACGAACAGGACGGCGGCAGCGAAGCGTAGTGAGGTCATGGCGTGGACTCCGGTGGGTCGGCGGGCGTTTCTCGATGGTAACCGATGCACTGCGGTGTTGTCGCATTTTTTCAGAGCGCCGACGGTTGGGGGTGGCAAGACCAGACGCCTTGTCCGTCGAGACGCCGCGGACGGCCGGAAACGCCGGCTCACCGGCAGCGTGCCAACGCGGCTCCATAGAATCCTATCATGACCTCGCAAGCGCAGCACTGGAGCAAGGCCGCCGCGTCCTACGAGACCGACTTCGTCGATCCGTACCGCGATGACGTGCGCAGCCCCCTCCTGGCCACCCTGCGCAAGCTCGCCAACCCGAAACGCGGCGTCGTCGGCGACCTCGGCTGCGGCATCGGGCCGCTGCTGCCCTTCCTGGCCGAGCACTTCCACACCGTCCACGCGGTCGATTTCGCCGACGGCATGCTCACGCGCGCTCGCGAACGCTGCGCAGGCGTGGCCAACGTCGCCTTCCACCTCCAGGCCCTCACCGACCTGACGCCGCTGCACGGCGCTCTGGATGTCGCGGTGTCGGTCAACAGCCTCGTCATGCCAGACATCCTCGACCTGGAAGCGTGTTTGCGCGAGATCCACGCTTGCCTGCGGCCCGGCGGCGTCTTTGTCGGCATCCTGCCGGCGATGGACGCCGTCCACTACTACACCATGTTGCTCGTCGATCGCGCCCTGGCGGCCGGCAAGCCCAGCGCGGCAGCGCGCAAGAACGCCGCGGCGCTCGGCGAACACCAGTTGTACGACTTCGCCTTCGGCCAGTTCCGCTACCAGAGCCTCGAGCAGCACTTCTGGCAGCCGTTTGAAATCCGCCACCGCTTCAAGCGCGCCGGCTTCCGCGGCCTCAAACTGACGCCGGTGCTGCTGTCGTGGATGCAGTTCGCCTGCGGCGAGGAACTGAAAAGCCTGCCGCCGCCGTGGGACTGGTTCGTGCAGGCCCGCGTAATATGACCGCATGAGCGAACCGGCCACCATTCACCTGCGCGGCGTCCGCGTCCACAACCTCAAAAATGTGGACCTCGATCTGCCGCTGCGCCGCCTCACTGTCGTTACCGGCGTCAGCGGCGCCGGCAAGAGCAGCCTCGCCTTCGACACCCTCTATGCGGAGTCGCAAAGGCGCGATTTGCAGAGCTTCTCGGCCTACACGCGGCAGTTCCTGGAGCGCCTCGACAAGCCCGACGCGGACTTCATCGACCAGCTGCCGCCGGCCATTGCGGTCGCGCAGCGTGGCACGGCCCGCGGCCAGCGCGCCACCGTCGGCACGCTCACCGAGGTCGTCGATTACCTGCGGCTGCTGCTCGCCCGCGCCGGCGAACTGGTGTGCCTCAACTGCGGTCAGCCCGTCCTCGCCGCCAGCGCCGCCGATGTGGTTGCCGCTGTCGAGGCGCTGCCGGCGGGCACGCGCTTCAGCGTTGCCTTCCCGAGCCGGCCGCCACCGGACACCGACGCCGCCGCCTGGGCACTCGGACTGCGCGAGGAGGGCTTCGTCCGCCTGCAAGTCGGCGATCACGTGGTCCGCCTCGACGACGGGCCGCCGCCGGAGCTGGCCGGAGCGGACAGCGTCTTCGTGCTGGTGGACCGCCTGGAAGCGGGCCGCGTGCCGCTACAACGGTTGACCGATTCGGTGGAAACGGCGTTCGCGAAGGGACAGGGCCGCCTGGCGCTGCTGACCGAGCCAGGCCGGCTGCCGTTCGACCAGCGGCTGCTGTGCCCACGCTGTGACATCCTCTATCCGCCGCCGGACCCGCGCCTGCTCAGCTTCAACGACCCGCTCGGCGCCTGTCCCGTCTGCGCCGGCACCGGCGTGCTGCCGAAGCGCGGCCGCGCCGCCGACGAGGTGTGTACCACCTGCCACGGCACCCGTCTCAACGACAACGCCCGCACCCTCCGCCTCGCCGGCAAGACCATTGTCGATTTGAGCGCGCTGAGCCTCGCTGCGTTGGCCGACTTCTGTGCGACGTTAGCGCTGCCGGAGCGGCGGCAGGCAGCGGCGCGTGTGCCGTTGAATCAGATTCAGGCACGGCTCGGTTATCTGATGGAACTCGAACTCGGCTATCTGACGCTCGACCGCCGGGCCGACACACTCTCCGCCGGCGAGGGCCAGCGCGTCCGCCTCACCGCGTCGCTCAGCGCCCAGCTGGTCAACGCCCTGTACGTGCTCGACGAGCCGACCGTCGGCCTGCACCCGCGCGACACCGACAAACTGCTCGCGGTGCTGCGGCGGCTGCGCGACGCGGGCAACACCGTCGTCGTTGTCGAGCACGACGCTGACGTGATCCGCGCCGCCGATCATGTTGTGGACCTGGGGCCGGGCGCTGGCGAGGAGGGCGGCAGCGTCGTCTTCCAGGGCACGCCGGGCAACCTGCGCTTCTGCGAGGAATCGGTCACCGCGGCGTACCTGACGGGGCGGCGCACCATCGCGGTGCCGTCGCGGCGGCGGCCGCTTAACCACGGTCAGCTGCGATTGGTCGGCGCGAAGGCCCACAACTTGCAGGACTTGACGGTCGAGTTCCCGCTCGGGGTGCTGTGCGTCGTCACCGGCGTCAGCGGCGCCGGCAAGAGCAGTTTGGTGGCGGACGAGCTGTATCCGGCCCTGTTGCGGCGCAAGCAGGCCAGGCCGGAGGCCGTGGCGGGCCGCGCGGACGTTCTCGGCGTCGGCCAGGTTAACGACGTGGTGCTCATGGATCAGACGCCGCTGGCCCGCACTGCTCGCAGCAACGCGGCCACCTACGTCAAGGTCTTCGACGAGGTGCGCCAGCTGTTCGCCGAGACCAGCGAGGCGCGCGTCCGCAATTTTTCCGCAGCGGACTTCAGCTTCAATCAGCCCGGCGGCCGCTGCGACACCTGCGAAGGCCAGGGCACTCTCACCGTGGACATGCAGTTCCTCGCCGATGTGACCGTCACCTGCCCGGAGTGCCACGGCCGCCGCTACCAGCGCGACATCCTCAACGTCAAGGTGCGCAACCTCGACATCGCCGAGGTGCTCGACCTCACCGTGCGCGAGGCGTTCCGCTTCTTCCGCGCGCAGCACGCCATCGAACGACGGTTGAAATTGCTGCTGGATGTCGGGCTGGATTATTTGCGACTGGGCCAGTCCGCGGACACGCTCTCGGGCGGCGAATGTCAGCGGCTCAAGCTGGCCGGCAACCTCGCCGCCAGCCGGAAGCCGCGCTGCCTCTTTCTGCTCGACGAGCCGACCGCCGGCCTGCACCCCGCAGATGTCAGCCGGCTGCTCGACTGCTTCGACCGTCTGCTGCAAACGGGCCATTCGCTCGTTGTTGTCGAGCACGACCTGGACGTGATTCAGTGTGCCGATTATGTGATCGACCTCGGCCCGGGTGCGGGCGCGGCCGGCGGTCGCGTCGTGGCGGCGGGCACGCCGGAGGAGGTGGCGGGCGTAGCGGAGTCGGCCACGGGGCAGGCGCTGCGGCGGGTGCTGGGGTAATCCGAGCCCGAGCGCCAGCGCGGGGCCCCGCGCTGGCGCTCGGGCTCGGACGGGCCCTCACTTCCGCTGCGCCGCCAGCAGCGCTGCGCAGCGCTCCGCAATCGGCCGGTCGAGGAAGTCGTAGCGCTGCCCGGCCATGCGCAGGCTGTCCGCGAACAGCCCCTCCGCCTCGGCGGTCGCGCCCTGCTCCAGCGCCAGCAGGCCACGCCACAACCGCAGTTCCGCCACCAGCCGCACCACTCCTTGCTGCTGCGACCAGCGCAGGCGCGGCTGGAGCACCAACGCCAGGTCGAAGCGCGGTCGCGGCAGCGCCAGCCCTGGTGAGCCCAGCGGCGCCCCAACCAGCGCCGCCGCCCGCTCCACCGCGTACTCCTGCGCAATGCGCTCCTGCAACTGCGTCGCCGACGGCAGGTTCGCCGGCAGCTTCAACTCGGCCTCGAACTCCGCCAGCGCCTCCCGAGCCTTCTGATAATTGCCCAGTGCCGCCGCAGTGAGCGCCCGATACTGATGGTAGTCCGCTTTGAGGATGCTCTTGACGCCATCCAGGGCCAGCGACTCCTGCGCTTCCTGGGTCTGGCCGGTCGCCAGCAACAGCCAGAGCAGCCAGTAGACGTATTGCTGAGCGTTGTCGCGGTTCAACTCGCCTGGTCGGTTGATGGCCCGCAGCTGCTTCAACCCCAGCACCGCCAGACCGCGCGGCCGCGGCGGTTGCTTTCGGGCGGCGTCCTGGACCGGATCCAGAAACGCCAGCCGGAATTTCTCCAGCGGCGACTTCAGCTGCGCTTTCAACTCGTAGTCATCGGTGAGCTGCTTCACCAGGTTCGACAGGTTGCGGTGGACGGCGTCGAGTTCCTTGCGCAACTTCTCCGGCGACTCCCGTGTCGGCACCGCGGTCGCGGTACCCGCCAGCAGGTGCTTTTGCGCCGCCTCCAGCTGCTCCAGGGCCACATCGAAGTAGCCGACCTGCAGGTACACGTCCGATAGCCGTTTGCGCAGGTCGATGTTGCCCGGCTGCAGTCGGACGGCGTTGTGCAGGGCGGTGACGTATTGCAAAAAGCGCAGGTTGGCTCGCTGAAACACGCGGCCGCCCACCGGCCCCTGCACCGGCCACGGATACACGTTCGGATACCGGCCCGGCACCAGCCATTTCGCCGTCTTGTCGCCGCGCGGCCCGTGGATCTGCCAGGACCGGAACACCCAGTACTCTTCCTGCTGCTTCCACAGCAGCGCCGTGGACTCGGCCACCGCCACGTGGGCGCCCGCGTCCGTCGGGGCATCGACGGCGGCCCGCCGGGCAGCGCGCACCGCCAGCAGCGGCAGCGCCGGCGGCCCGAAATCCTGGCCCTGCACGAACGGCCGCGTCTGCCAGCCGCCGAAGTTGTCCTTGCCGATCATTTCCAGCAAATACAGCCGATCCGAGCGCGCCAGCACCCACAGCGGCACGCCGCTCAGGTAGGCCGGCGTCACCGACGTGGTGCTGGCCGCAGCCGTCAGCGCTGCCAGCCCCCACGATCCGGGGTACGCCAGGCCCCAGCGGTTCAGGTTCACCTGGAAGATCAAATGATACACCGGCACCGCCGGCAGCGTCGTCGGCGGCGCCGGCGCGCCTTGCAGGTAGTGCTGCCACCAATCGGGCCGCTGCGGCGGCTCCGCCAGCCCCTCCGGCGGCGCCTGCTGTTCCTGCGGCACCGGCCCGAAGGCCAGGCGATTGAAGTCCCAGTGCTGCCCCGCGAAGGTGTCTCCGGCTGGCCGTTTTGCCGGATCGTTCCAGCCGAAAATGGTGGTGTGGCCGTCGGTGTACAGCAGCGGCCACTGACCTCGGGCGTCGTTCAGGAACAGGTGCAGCGCCCGGTTCGCTTCGAGGTCGTTGCCCAGGATGATGAAGTTGATGTCGTACTTGCGGAAGATCTCGTGGACCTTGCGCACATACGACCGCTCCGGCGGCGGCGGCTTTCTGGCACTGTAGGCCTCGAACTCTTCCAGCAGCGCGCGTCGCACCGCGGCGTAGTCGGTGGCGTGGCCGGCAAACAGGCCGAAGCGCTGGTCGATGAAACTTTTGGCCGTGGGGCCGCAGTGCCAGGCCCAGCGGTTGGCCACGTTGTAATTGAAGTTGAAACCGTTGCGGAGCTGACCGGACTGCCGCAACTCCTCCAGGCGGCGGGCCGCTTCCGGCCAGAGGGGATCGTCCACGGCGTGGAAGGCGACGCGGTGGCTGGCCGGGCCGTCGGGCTGAGCGTTCAGCCAGCCGGGCCAGGCCGCGAACAGCAGCAGCAGCGCCCCCAGCATCGCCAGGGCGCGGAGGCCGAGCAGCCGGCCCGGCCACGGCGGCACGACCCGCACCGTCGTGCCGAAGCGGTGGGCCAGCACGTCCTGCAGGTTGAGCACCGTCACCGGCGCCGCCACCACGGCGAAGAACGCGATCATGCGAATCTGCAGCGCCGCCAGCACCGCGAAGGGCAGCCAGAGCAGCAGCAAGGGCAGCGACACGCCGCGGCCGAACGCCCCCTGGCCTTTGAGGTACAGCCCGGTCAGCACAAACGAACCGAGGCTCAGTGCGAACAGCACGTAAAAGGCCACACCGGCGGCATTGCGGCCGATCCCCTGCGCGTACGTCTCGCTGAACGGCGTCGAGAAGGTGCTGAACACCACGCGCTGCTGTTCGAGGACCGTACGCACCGCCTGGCCGTCGGCAGTCAGTCCGCCCGGCAGCACCGGGGCGAGCAGGTAGCCCAGCTCGGTCGGCAGCTCGAAGACACCGAACAGGTATGGGTTGACCAGACACGCCGCCAGGCCGATGCCCAGTACCAGGCCGAGCTTCCGCAGACGCGGCTTCGCCTCCGCGGCCAGGCGGCTCTGCACTGCTTCGCCGATCAGCAGCAGCAGCACCAGGAACGGGCCGAGGATGAACCAGGCGTCGAGGTTGGCCCAGAGGGCGAACAGTGGCGGCAGCAGCCAGAGGCGGCGGGCGGCGGGCGGCGCTGGCCCGAGCAGCAGGTAGAGCGTGACGGCCAGCAGCACGAAGGAAACAGACAATGGAGCCACCTCGAAGCGCGGGCTGACGGCCAGGACGGCGCCGGTGGCGCTGACCGTTGGCAGCAGCAGGCCCGGGCCGCGGCGGCGGATGGCGATCAGGAAGCCGGCCAGCGCCGCCAGGCCGAGCGCCTTGACGACCACGACCGAGACATCCGCACCGATCTGGTAAAGGCCGTGGAGCAGCAGGTCGAACAGCCAGGCGTGGTTGACCCAGGAGGTGCCGGCGGGGACGTTGGCGAAGATGGCGTCGCCGGGATGGTAGTCGCCCTCGGTGAAGGCGCGGCCGACGGCCAGGTGCATCCAGAAGTCGCTGTTGGTGATGGCGAAGGCGCCGACCAGGAAGGCCAGGACGAGGACCAGACCGATGAGGACGCCATCCAGGCGGCCGAGGGCGGCGCCGAGGGTTTCGGCCGTCCACGGCTGGCGCGGGCGTTTTTTCTTCTTGTCGGCGGGCGTGCCGCTCTGGATGGCCGTGTTCGGCGCGGCCGGCGCGGCGGGGGGGCCGGGCTGGATCGCCGTGGACGGCGCGGCGCGGGCTGTTCGGGGGGGGCTGCTTCCGAGGGGTCGCGCGCTGCGGTCATCGTCGCCTCAAGGGGTTAGGGACGCGAAAGGGCGTTTTCGTTCACGGTAGAAACTGCTTCCGTCCGGGTCAACCTGAAACCTTTGGGGGGCTGCGGCGTCTAACTTGTCAGAAGTCAGGGGGAAGGGAGTCCTTATCCCTGTTCCCCAAACCTGGGCGTTGCGTAAAATGAGTGCATCCCGGCTCGGTCCGTTGGCAGGCGTGTCGGGGCGGTCTGATCCAAGGAGATACTCATGTTCACACCTTCCGCAGGAGCGACCAGTTGGCGGCGCGTCCCGCCAGCCTACTGGTCGTTGCTGCTGTGCGCCGTGGTCTTCGGCGGCCTGCTGTACTGTCTGTTCCAGCCCGGCGTGGCGCCCGCGGCCCAGGACAAAAAAGTTCCCGCCCCGGAGCTGGACGGCGGCACCGCCTGGCTCAACACCGCGTCGCCACTCAAGCTCAAGGATCTGCGCGGCCGCATCGTCTTGCTCGACTTCTGGACGCTGTGCTGCATCAACTGCATCCATACGCTGCCCGATCTCGCCAGGTTGGAAGCCAAGTATCCCGGCGTCCTGGTGGTCATCGGCGTCCACACGCCGAAGTTCCCCAACGAGAAGAAGACCGAGAGCATCCGCAAGGCCATCCTGCGCTACCAGGTCTCGCACCCGGTCGTCAACGACGCTGACCTCATCCTCTGGCGCCGCTACGGCGTCAACTCGTGGCCGACCCTGGTGCTGATCGACCCGGAGGGCAACTACTACGGCCGCATCGCCGGGGAAGGAGGGTACGAGATCCTCGACGAACACATAGGAAAACTGGTCAAGGAGTACCGAGCGAAGAAGATGCTGAACGAGCGACCGCTCAAGTTCGAGCTGGCGCGGTTCAGCGAGGCGGGCACGAGTCCGCTGTTCTTCCCCGGCAAGGTGCTCGCCGACGCCAAGTCCAACCGCCTGTTCATTGCCGACAGCACGCACCACCGCGTCGTCATCACCGACCTGGAAGGCCGGCACATCGCCACGGCCGGCTGCGGCGTGGAGGGGTTGCGCGACGGCGCCTTCGCCGCGGCGAAGTTCAGCGACCCGCAGGGCATGGCCTTGGTGGGCGAGACGCTGTACGTGGCCGACCGCAAGAACCACGCCATCCGGGCGTTAAACCTGAAGGCGAAAACGGTGACGCTGGTGGCCGGCACCGGCCATCAGGACCGCGGCGGCCGCGGCAAGGCCGGACCGGGGCTGAAGATCGGCCTGAACAGTCCGTGGGACCTGCTGGCGCGCGGCAACAAATTGTTCATCGCCATGGCCGGCCACCATCAGATCTGGACGTTCGACCTGAAAACCCACCGGGTCGCTCCGTATGCCGGCGACGGCGACGAGAACCTGCACGACGGCAGCCTGGCTGAGTCGAAGTTCGCGCAGCCGAGTGGCCTGGCGACGGACGGCTTTTTGCTGTATGTGGCGGACAGCGAGATCAGCGCCATCCGGTCGCTGCCGATGGGCGGCAACGGCACGGTGAAAACGGTGGTGGGCGAAGGACTGTTCGAATTCGGCGACGTGAACGGCGTCGGCTCGAAGGTCCGGTTACAGCACGCGCTGGGCGTGGCAGCCCACCAGGGCAAGCTGTATGTCGCGGACACCTACAACAGCAAGATCAAGGTGATCGACCCGCTGCGGCGGAGTTGTGCGACCTTCGTGGGCGAGCCGGGCGGCTGGCTCTCGAGTGCGACGTTCAACGAACCGGGCGGCCTGAGCTTCGCCGGGGACAAACTGTATGTGGCCGACACCAACGGCCACCGCATCCGCGTCGTGGACATGAACACGCGTGCGGTCACCACGCTGCAACTGCAGGGCGTCACGGCGCCGCAGACGCCGAAGATGGAGAAGTAAGGTCGTCGGGCGCGCCGTGCGAAGCCCGCCCGGCGCGCCCGGCGGATTCTGACTCAGGGTAAGGTTACCGCAATGAAACAGCGCGTTCCTGGTTGGCGTGTCCTCGTCGCGTTGTCGTTCCTGGTGCTGGGGGCCAACTTCGGTCCCCCAAGGGCTTCGGCGCAAGAAAAACTCAGTGCGGCCAGCAAAGAGCTGACAAATCGCATCGTCTTCCAGGTCCGGGCCGAGCCGACCGACCCGTTTGACCCGCGCCTGCGCGGGCGCCGAGCCCCAGAAAGTGTTTCAGGTCCAGCCTGGTCAGACGTTCCGGCTGGTCATTACCGGAACCCCCCAGCGGGATTTTTACACCTACGCCATGTTCCCCGGGCCCGGCATGAAAGAAGGCAAGCGGCCCAACTTGCGCTACCAGGTGCCGGCCGACGCGCCGCTGCAACCCTTGAAGCCCGTCGCCGAGAGCTCGGCCAAGGCCAAGAAAACGCCCGAGGAAACCGTCTACGTTCACACCAGGCCGTTCACCTGGTCGCACGAGGTGTTGGTGCTGTCCAACGCCAAGCCCGGCGAATACAGCCTGGCGATTCCCATCCGCCTGATGGCGTGCAACGAGGACAATTGTGTCGGCCCGGATTGGTATCCGCCGCTCAAGTTAAGCGTGCAAGTGGTCGATCCACGTCAGGAGATCGCGGCGGGCGTCACCGGGTTGGTAGCGGCGCCGTGGCCGGGGCCGCTGCTGGCGGCCGTCACCCCCTTCCCCGTCGAGAAGGTGGGCAAGGCGAAACTGTCCCCTGAACTGGCCCGCCGCCTGCGCGACTCGAACCCCTGGATGTCGTCCGTGGCCCCGGACCTGGACATCCAACCGCCGGTGACGGGCGAAGGGGACCTGGGCAGTCTGCTCCTTGGCGCGTTCGTCGGCGCCTTTCTGATGCTGCTGACGCCCTGCGTTTTCCCCATGATTCCGATCACGGTCAATTTCTTCCTCAAACAATCCGAACGCGAACATCATAACGCCCTGTTGATGGCCTGCGTGTATTCCGGCACGATCATCGTCTTGTTGACGGCGGTGATGCTGTCGCTGGGCAGTGTGGTGATCGCCCTGGCCAACAACGCCTGGTTCAACCTGGTCATGGGGGGCGTGCTGGTCTTCTTCGCGCTGAGCCTGTTCGGCATGTATGAACTCCAGTTGCCATCCGGGTTGGCGCGGTTCACGTCGTCGCGCGAGGGCCGAGGGGGGTATCTTGCGCACTGTTCATGGCGCTAACGTTCACGATCACCAGTTTCACCTGTACCGGCCCGTTCCTGGGCGCCATGCTGGGCGGCCTGGCGGCGAGTTCCGTCGGCGTGAAACTGCCGCTCGGTCACTTGATCCTGGGTTCGCTGGTCTACTCGGCGACCTTCGCCGCGCCGTTTTTCTTCCTGGCGCTGTTCCCAAGCCTGCTGCGGAAGATGCCCAAGAGTGGCGGTTGGATGAACGCCATCAAGGTGACGATGGCCTTCGTCGAACTGGCGGCGGCGTTGAAGTTCCTGTCCATCGCCGACGCCGTGCTCAACCCGGGCAACCCGCGGCTGTTCAACTACGACACGGTGTTGTGTGCCTGGATCGCCCTGGCAGTGGCCTGCGGCCTGTACCTGTTCGGCGCCTTTCGCTTGCCGCACGACCACGGTGAGGAGCACATTGGCGTGCTGCGCATGATCTTCGCGGTGCTGTTCCTCGGTCTGGCCATCTACATGACGCCGGCGCTGTTCGGGGCCAAGCCGCTGGGCGTGGTTGGGGAAAACATTGTAGCCTTCTTACCGCTCAAGTCTCCCGACCACATCCTCGAATATGAAACCGCCTGGGAAGAAGCGAAAAAGGAGAAGAAACTGATTTTCATCGACTTCACCGGGGTCAATTGTCAGAATTGCCGGGATAATGAAACGAATGTGTTCACGGACCCGCGCGTCAAATCGCTGCTGAAGAAATACGTGGTCGTGCAGTTGTACACGGACAGCGTGCCGATCAAGGGATTGGACCCGGCCGAGGCGGAAAAACTGGCCGAGCGCAACGCACGCTTCCGGGACGCGATCGGCAACCCGACGAACCCGACGTACTTCATCTTTGAACCGGGCGACACGCCGTTCACCGCGGACGATAAGCTCAACGGCCGGCCGCTGGGCTCGCGCAACGGCAAAATCTTCGATGTGAATGATTTCGTGCGCTTTTTGCAGCGCCGCTCGGGGAACGGCGGTGCCGTCGTGGCCGAGGCGAAGTGAAATCAACGAGGATCCACAGATGACACAGATAACACAGATGAAGACATAATCAATCATGTCTTCATCTGTGTTATCTGTGGATCCTCTTCCGTTACTTCGCCGCGATGTCCAGGCAGTAGATGCGCTCCAGGTTGCGCAGGTACAGCCGGCGGTTCGAGAGCGTCGGCACCGTGCGGTTCTCACCAAGCAGCTTGAACCGCCCCTTTTCCTGGTAGCCCTTGGGGCTGGCGGCGACGAGCACCACGTCGCCGGTCTTGGTGGTCATGAACAGGTGGCCCTGCGCCAGCGTCAGTGTCCCCAGGCCGAAATTCTCCTTCTTCCACACCAGCTTGCCGTCCTTGAAGTTCACGCAGTTCAAGCTGATGCGCGCGTTGTACTCGCCCGACAGCCCATACAGGTAGCCGTCGTGGTAGACCGCGTTCGCCCAGTACGTCATCAGCACGCTTTTGGTGCCCTTGCTCTCCCACACCAGCTTCGGCGGCCCCGCGGTCAGTTCGTACACCGCACAGCCGGCCTCCTCACCGGTGCCCACGAACATCTTGTTGCCGACGATCAGCGGCGTGCAGATGTTGACCTCGTACTCGATCTTCCACGGGATGCGCCACAGTTCCTTACCGTCCTTCGCCGTGACGCCCAGCAGCCCCTCCGCCGTGAAGAAGATCACCTGCCGCTGGCCGTCCACTGTCACCGCCACCGGCGACGCATAGGACCCATTATCCTTCGCGGTGTGCCAGGCGACCGTGCCGTCCTTCTTGTTCAGCGCCGCCACGCCGCCTGCCTGGCCGGGCAGCACAAAGACCAGATCGCCATCGACCAGCGGCGACGCGCACAGGCCCCATTCGAGGTTCTTCGTCTTGAACTCCTTGAGGATGTCCCGACTCCAGACGACCGTGCCCTTCTCGGCATCGAGGCACACAACCGGGCCGTTGACGGACTGCGCGTAAACGAACTTGCCCTCGATGGTCGGCGTGCTGCGCGGGCCGTTGCCGAACTTGTTCTTGTAGTCGGCGGAGATGGGCGTTTTCCACAGTTGCTTGCCGCTGGTGGCGTCCAGGGCGAGCACCCATTCCTTCTTGTCGGCCTGCACCAGCGTGATGGCACGCTTGCCGGCGACCGCGATGGAGGAGTAGCCGTCGCCGCCGGGCACCTTCCAGAGAACTTTCGGGCCTTCGGTCGGCCAATCGACCAGCAGGCCGGTCTCGGGCGACGAACCGTTGAAGTTGGGGCCGAGCCAGTGCGGCCAGTCGGCGGCCGGTGCGGGCGGGGCCGTCAAGCAGGCCGCCAGCAGCAGCAGGGCCAGGGAGCGTCGTGCGCGCGGGGTCATCGTCGGTTCTCCTTGCTTCCGTGGTGCAGGCGGCCCGCCTGCACAAGAAGGTGGCGCAGGTGGGCCGCCTGCACCGCGGGGGTCGTCCGACCGGATTGTAGTCGGCGGCCGTGGGGTTCGTATACCAAAAACCGGGACGATTTCGCCGCCGCATTCCAACCCCCGGGCCACCATGACGACGAAAACCACCTTTGACATTGCCGTACTGCCCGGCGACGGTATCGGCGTCGATGTCACCGCCGAGGCGGTGCGCGTGCTGCAGGCGCTGCAGCGCGATGCCGGCTTCCGGCTACAGCTGACGCCGCACGAGTGCGGCGCCGACTGCTACCAGCGCACCGGCGAAGACCTGCCAGCCACGACGCTGGCCGCCGCCCGCGCCGCGGACGCCGTGCTGCTCGGGGCGATGGGCCACCCCGACATCCGCAAACCCGACGGCACCGAACTGGTGCCGCAGGTGACGCTGCGCGTGCTGCTCGACCTGTATGCGGGGGTACGGCCCTGCCGGTTCTACCCGGGGGCGCGAACGCCGCTGAAAAACGTCGGCCCCGGCGGCATCGACTTCGTGATCGTCCGCGAGCAGACCGAGGGGCTGTTCGCCTCCCAGAACGCGGGCATTGTACTGCACGATGAGGTGGCGACCGACACACTGGTGATGACGCGGCGCGGCGTGCGGCGGGTGTGTGACTTCGCGTTCCGCCTGGCCCGACAGCGGCAGCGCCCCGAGCCGAAGGTGACCTGCGTGGACAAGGCGAACATCTTCCGCAGCTTCGCGTTCTTCCGCAAGGTCTTCGACGAGGTGGGCGCGAACTACCCGGACGTGCGCCGCGAGCACACCTACATCGACGCGCAGGCGCTGTTCCTGGTGCAGCGGCCGGAGCGCTGCGATGTGCTCGTCAGCGAAAATATGTTCGGCGACATCCTCTCGGACCTGGGCGCCGGGCTGGTCGGCGGCATGGGCATGGCACCGTCGGCGGACATTGGCGATCGACACGCCGTCTTTCAGCCGGCGCACGGCACGGCGCCGGACATCGCGGGCAAGGGCATCGCCAACCCAATCGCTGCAATCCTGTCGATGGCGCTGCTGCTGGACTGGCTGGGGCAGCGGCACGGCAACGCGGAGTTGACGGCGGCAGCGCGGCGCGTGGAGGCGGCGGTCGGCCGCGTGCTGGGCGAGGGCAAGCTGCTGCCAGTGGACCAGGGCGGCTCGGCGACGACGGCGGAGGTCGGCACCGCGGTGGCGCTGGCCTGCGCCACGGCCTCCGCTTAGGTTTTCCGCCAAACTGGCCTTTTCGCAAATCGGTCCAGGGATTATGAGGGGCGCCGGATCTCGCCCGGCTCAGCGCAAGGAAGCGTCATGGCGGAGCAGGAGCGGCCGCAGCGCCTGCGGTTTTCCCATCATCGGCGGACCATTCTCGACCTGTTGCACTTCAGCCGTCAAGTGCCCCTGCAACCGCTGACCCGCGTGTGTCAGCTCGGGGCCGTGGCGGCGCTGCGGGCGCGCACCTCGCCGCGGATTTCCTGGACTGCCCTGCTCATGAAGGCCCACGGCCTGGTGGCGCGGCAGGTGCCGCAATTGCGGCAAGCCTTCCTCCACTGGCCCTGGCCCACGCTGTACCAGCACCCCGTCAGCGTCTGCACACTGACCGTCAACCGGGAAGTGGACGGCGTGGCCTGCCTGTTCTTTCCGCAGTTCTTCGCGCCGGAGACGATGCCCCTGGAACGGTTGCAGCGGCACATTGACGAGTTCGCCAACCTGCCGCTACGTGAGGTGGGTTACTACCGCCGTCAGCTGCGCTTCAGCCGGCTGCCGACGCCGCTGCGCCGTCTGGCCTGGTGGCTGACGTTGAACCTGTCCGGGTACAAGCGTGCCAAGCGTTTCGGCACCTTCGGCCTGACCTCGATAGCGGGGCAGGGCGCGATCACTCCAACCGCCTATTCCCCGCTGACCACCACGCTGACCAACGGACCACTGGACGAGGCCGGTCGCTGTCCCCTCACGCTGGTGTATGACCACCGCGTCCTGGACGGGCTGCTGGTCAGCCGCTGCCTGGCCGGCATTGAGGACGCCCTGCGCGGTGTCCTGGCCGAGGAGCTGACGGCGCTGGCCGACCGGAGCGCAGCCGCATAACCTCACGCCGCCTCCCGCGCCGTGAAGCCGGGCGCCGCCCCCAGCAACTGGCGCGTCAGCCGTTCCGCGTAGGTCTGCTGGCGAAGGCGGGCGGCCATGTCGGGGCCGACTGGCGGCAGTCCCAGCGCTCTGCCGATCAGCCCGGGCAGGCCCATTCCCTGCGCGTAATATTCCTTGCGCCGCCACACAACCTCCGGTGGCAGCAGCGGGCCGCCGCCCACGCCTCGCAGTTGCTCGACCGCCCGGCGCAGGACGAATTTCTGCACGTCGGGCCGACCATCGGCCGGTGTTGGGTTGCCCATCTTCAGGACCGGGTCGATGCCAATGGCGTAGTCCACCAGCGGGGCGTACTGGAACGGCACCCGCGCCTCGACGCCGTGGGCCATGCAGCTCTTGTCCAGCCGGGCGTTGTTGTAGCGGTGCAGGCTGTCCAGCTGTTCGGCCTGCGCCTCCGCCAGCCGGCCCTCGCGCTGCTTGCGCTGGAAGTAGGAGTGGTAGCCCAGAAACAGTTCGTCGGCCCCCTCACCGCACAGCAGCACCCGGTAGCCATCGCGCGCCACCGCCTGCGCCAGCAGGTACGTCACTACGGCCATGTCCGCCTGGATGGGATAGGACGACTCCAGGTGCCACAGCGCCGCGTCCAGATGACGCCGGATCGCCGCCTCGTCCACATGCACCTCGCGGAAGCCGACGATGCGGTGCCCCTGGCGATGCAGATACTCGGCGACCGCACGGGCGTTCTGCGTCTCGGTCACGTCGGCGGCGCCGATCGAGTAGCACATCAGATCGACGTGCCGCGAGGCCAGCGCGGCGATGACGGATGAATCGACGCCCCCCGACAGCGCCACAGCCACCGGCCGCTCGGAAACGATCTGGCGGGCAACGGCCTCCTCCAGCAGTGCGCCGACGCGCACCGTCGCGGCTTCCAGGCCGTCGCCGTGCGGGCGGGAATCCCGGTTGTGGAAGCGCTGATGCCGGGCCGTGGCCGAGCCGCTGGTCCAGGTGACTTCGATGAACTCGCCCGGCAGCACGGCACTGACGCCCTCGACTTCCGTGCGGGCGGGGTCGTCGTACAGCGCCGCCGGGGTGTCCAGGTCCACGGGCCGGTGCCGGTCGCGGCCGTCGGGGCAGACGATCAGCAGGGCCTTGATCTCGGACGAGGCGGCGAACCACGACCCCGCGGCCGTGTAGTAGAGCGGCTTGATGCCCAGGTGGTCCCGGGCGATGACGGCACGCTGGCGCGGGCGATCCACGATGGCCAGGCCGAAGTCGGCGTGCAGCCGGGCGAACAGACCGGTGCCCCATTCCTTGTAGCCGTGCAGGATGACTTCGGTGTCGCAGTCCGTGGCGAAGCGGTGGCCGCGCGCCTCCAGGGCAGCCCGGAGTTCACGGTCGTTCCACACCTCGCCGTTAAAGGAGATAGCCACGCCTGCGGCGGCATCGAGCATCGGTTGATGGCCGTGGTTCACGTCGCGGATGGCGAGCCGGACGTGGCCCAACCCAAAGGCGTCGGCGGTGAATGCGCCGCAGCCATCCGGGCCGCGGTGGCCGAGGATGGCGTTCATTTGATGGAGGAGGTCCGGGCGGCCGCGGCCGGACATGAGCAGATTGATCCCGCACATGAAGCAACCTCGGGCTATTCGCTACGCGGTGAGGACAAAGCCGTGTGCCGGCCCTCTTCAATTCATGAGGGCTACCCTGAATAGATACACAAACTTGATCGGCAAAGGAAACCCGAGAATTGACGAAAAGCTTCAAACTGGCGCATGAAGAAAAGCAAGGAGAGTGTGGGTGGCGACGGTGAATTCGAGAATTCCGCTGCCCACTGCGGCGCGCACGATGGGTTGAGCGAATTGCAAACGCCATGCCCGAGTGGCGGCCCTGAATTCGCCTCCCCATCTTCTTGCCCGCGGGGGACGTTTCGGGGTAAGATAAAAAACCTGGATGACGTACCCGCCTGGAAGAGCAATCATGAACCTGCCGGACAAACTCCTGCTGCACCGCACCCGCCGCCACTTCTTAAAGGACTGCGGCATCGGCCTGGGCGCAATGGCGCTGACGTCGCTGCTCAACGAGCACGGAGCGGCCGCGCCCCAGACAGCCGATCAGCCCGCGCCACTGCCGCGACCGCACTTCGCGCCGCGGCGCGGAACGTCATTTACCTGCACATGGCGGGCTCGCCCTCGACGCTGGACCTGTTTGACCGCAAACCGCGGCTCAACCAGCTCAGCGGCCAGCCGTGCCCCGAGTCGTACATCCGCGGCCAGCAGTTCGCCTTCATCCGCGGCACGCCGAAACTGCTCGGCTGCCCGCACCGCTTCTACAAATACGGCCAGTCCGGTCAGGAAATCTCCACGGCGTTGCCGTTTCTGCCGCAGGTCGCCGACGAGCTGTGCATCATCAGGTCGATGCGCACCGACCAGTTCAACCACGCGCCGGCGCAGCTGTTCCTGCACACCGGCTCACCGCGGCTGGGCCGGCCGAGCATGGGCTCGTGGCTGAGTTACGGCCTGGGCAGCGAGAACCGCAACCTGCCGAGCTTCTGCGTGCTGGTGTCCGGCCCGGCGGCGCCTGACGGCGGCGCGTCGCTGTGGGGCAGCGGCTTTCTGCCGACCATCCACCAGGGCGTGCAACTGCGGTCGCAGGGCGACCCGGTGCTGTTCCTGTCGAACCCCGCCGGCATGGACGCGCAGCAGCGGCGCCGCTCGCTCGACACCCTGCGGGCACTGAACGAGTTGCAATTCAACGCCGTCGGCGACCCCGAGATTCACACGCGCATCGCCCAGTACGAGATGGCCTATCGGATGCAGACGAGTGTGCCGGAGGTGATGGACATCGGCCGCGAACCGCGCGAAGTCCACGAGGCATATGGCACGCGGCTGGGGCAGCGCTCGTTCGCCAACAACTGCCTGCTGGCGCGGCGGCTGGTCGAGAGCGGCGTGCGTTTCGTGCAGCTGTACCACTGGGGCTGGGACCATCACGGCACCGACCGCAACGGCGACATCCGTTATGGCCTGGTGGACCGCTGCCGCGAGACGGACCAGCCGGTGACGGCGCTATTGAAGGATCTGAAACGGCGCGGCCTGCTCGAATCGACGCTGGTGATCTGGGGCGGCGAGTTCGGGCGGACGCCGATGAACGAGGAGCGTAACGGTTCGACCTGGCTGGGGCGCGACCACCACCAGCACGCCTTTACAATGTGGTTGGCCGGCGGCGGCGTCCGCGGCGGCCTGACCTACGGCCGCACGGACGACCTGGGCTATCACGTCGCGGAGCGGCCGGTATTCGTCCACGACCTGCAGGCGACCATCCTGCACCTGCTGGGCATGGACCACACACGGCTGACCTATCGTTTCCAGGGCCGCGATTATCGGTTGACGGACGTGTACGGCGAGGTGGTGCGCGAGTTGATCGCGTAAGAGGAATTCACCACAGAGAGCGCAGAGAGCGCAGAGAAAAGACAAAGAATTGTTTTTTCGACACTTTAGCATCAACAGTGGCCCGAATCAGGATCGGAGCGAGCGTGGTGCAGGGTTTTCAGAGTCCGAGCGCGTTGGCCAGCGCAGTTCGCGGTTCATGTCCAAGGCCAGGCGCTGGTCCAAGTGCTGCTTGGTCCGCACTCCGTAGATGCTCTTCTGCGCCTTGCGGAAACGCCGATTGGCCCGCTCTACCGCGTTGCTTGTCGATCCCAACAAACGGTCATCCAAAAACAGCAGCGCCTTGGCCAAACCGGGACTATTCAACTCCCGCAAGGCACGCGCCAGGCGCTTGAACCGCCGCACCCGTTGCCGCAATTTCAGCAGACGCCACAGCGCTGTCACTCGCCGGCAACGGCGGTCGAACAAGCGGTATACTTCGTCCATGATGTCACGCAAGACACGTAGGTGCGGCTGGCCGCGCAGTCAGGCGCTTCAGCAGTTGCTTCTGGGCCGCGCTGAGGTGATGTCGCACGAACAAGTGACGGTGCTCGAACAGGTCCGCGACGCGCTGCTGCAACCGCTGGCTCCGCCGCGCCTGGGCTTGGTCCTGTTGGCGGGGTCGGCCGCGCCGCTGCTTGGGGATCGTGGCCTTGATCTGCTTGCGCAACTTGGCCAGCGCCCGCAGTACCGCCTTGGTGATCTCCTTGAGGATGTGGAAGCGGCAACGCTGGTGCGGGACAGCAGGCCACAACTCCTTGAGCACCTTGGGATAAAGCGGCGACCCGTCCGTGGTGATGCCGCGCACGGCCAGGCCGCGTTGCTGCAACTGCGCCTGGAAGTCCGTGAGGAAAACGCGGACGTCGTCCTGCGTCGGGTCGTGTTCGAGGACGCGGACGGCCAGCCGGTGGTAGCGGCGGTTATCCACCACGCTGAGGATGCAGTGCGGGCCATCGTAGACTTCGTCGATGGCCAGGTAACCGGAGAAGTCAGCCAGGGCCTCGTCGAGATAGGTGCTGGACAGGCCGGCCACCTTTTTTTTCCCCAGCCGCCTCGACCCAGTTCTGGATGGTGGCGTAGGGGACGAAGACGCGGTGGTCGCGCCAGAGATGCCAGGAGGCGGCCTGGTAGGGCAGCCCATCCTCGGCCACCAGGCGGACGGCCAACTCCTGGACGCGGCGGGTGTAGTGGCACTTGGGCCAGGCCAGGTCGGAGAGCTCGACGGCGAAGTAGCAGTCACAGTGGGGGCAGTGATGTTTGGAGTAGGTGACGCTGAGGTCGATGGGGCGGCCGACGCGCGGGTCGCCCAGGTCGTGCAAGGTGCGGACGTCAATGCTGTAGCGGCCGGCGCGGGCACCACAATGGGGGCAGCGGCGTGCGCGGTAGTTACGGCTGCGGCGTTCGCGGCGCGGCTTGGGGAGGTCTTCGGGCGAGGAAATGCCCTCGGTGACGTCCGGGACGTACTCGCCTGGTCCGAACATGGCTGTGCCCTCCACACCCAAATGCCCCCCCTATATTCATTTTACGCCTGGTCGGGCCGGATTCGGTCACCGGCTATGCTAAAGTCTCGTTTTTTCCCACTTTTTGTCTTTTCTCTGCGCTCTCTGCGTTCTCTGTGGTGAATTCTCTTTTTTAATACGGCAAGTCCTTCAGCGCCTCGCCGAACTCCGCCGCCGACTGGAAGCGCAGTTTCGGCTCGCGCTCGACTGCCTTCATCAGAAACTGCGCAATGCGCAGGTCGAGGTCTTTCTTGAAGTCGCGCGGGTCGCGCTGCTGCGTGTTCATGTGGCTGAGCAGCGTCTGCATCGACTCGGCCTTCTCCCACGGCAACGTCCCGGTGTACATCTCGTAGGCGGTTACGCCCAGTGCGAACAGATCGACGCGGTGGTCCGTCGTCGTCCGCTTGATGAGTTCCGGGGCGAGGTAGTTCGGCGTACCAGTGCGGTTGCCCGGCTTGCAGAACTCCGGCGTGTATGGGATCGTCAGGCCGAAGTCGATGATCTTGACCACGTCTTCCTTGGTCACCATGATGTTGCGCGGGCACAGGTCGCGGTGCAGGTACTTCTGCTTGTGGACGTACTCGACGCCGGCCGCAATCTGCGCCAGCAGGTCGAGGCGCTTCTTTTCCAGCTGCGGGCTCCTGGTTTCGATCAGGAAATTCAGGCCCATGCCGTCGATCAGCTCCATGACCAGGTACTGCTCGCCCTTGGTGGTCAGGCCGTACTCGAAGGTCTGCACGATATTGCGGTGCCGCAGCGACGTGCAGATGGCGCCCTCCATCGGCCGCTTCATGCCCGGGAAGCGAGCCTCGAACTTGGCGGTCTTTTCCTTGTCGAGCAGTTTCAGGCAAACGGTGCGGCCCAGCTGCTTGTCGCGGGCGCGCCAGACCTTGGACATGCTGCCCTGACCGGTGCGGCCGAGCAGGTCGAAGCGCTTCTCGACGTTGATGCGCGGCAGTTTCGTCTTGCCGCCACCGCCGCTCGCGAAGAGGCCCTTGAGACTGTCGAGGAATCCCACGGTTGCTTCCCTCAGGGAATGTCAGGCCCGACGCCTTCGGCGGCGCGGTTAATGCTCACAGTAGTCGATGATCCGGGCCAGTTCCGTCCGCAGGTCCTTGCGCGGCACGATGCGATCCACGAATCCGTGTTTCAGCAAAAATTCGCTGGTCTGGAAGCCATCGGGCAGTTCGAGCCGCACAGTGTTCCAGATGGTGCGCTTGCCGGCGAAGCCAATCAGCGCCCCCGGCTCGGCGAGGGTCAGGTCGCCCTGCAGCGCGAAGCTGGCGGCGACACCGCCCATGGTCGGGTTGGTCAGCACCGAGACGTACAGCCCGCCGGCCTGGTCGTAGCGCGCCAGCGCCGCCGACACCTTGGCCATCTGCATCAGCGACAGGATGCCTTCCTGCATACGGGCGCCGCCACCGGAGCCGCTGACGATGATGAGCGGCAACTGGCGCTGCGTCGCCTCCTCGGCGGCGCGGGTCAGCTTCTCGCCGACCACCGAGCCCATGCTGCCGGCCATGAAGGCGAAGTCGGTGACCCCGAAGACCACCGGCCGGCCGCGGATGTGGCCCTTGCCAACCACGGCCGCGTCGAGCATGCCCGTCTTGGCCTGTTCGAGCTTGAGGCGCTCGGCGTAACTGATGCGATCCTTGAATTCCAGCGGGTCGCGCGGCCGCAGGTCGGTGAACCATTCCTCGAAACTCTCCTCGTCGAGCAGTTGCTTGATGCGCTCGCGGGCTGGGAGGTAGAAGTGATGGTCGCACTCGGGGCAGACGCTGAGCCGCCTTTCCATTTCCTTGCGGAAGATGGTCGCCTTGCACTGGGGGCAGCGAATCCACAGCCCTTCCGGCACGCCCCGATTTGGCCTTCCTGCCGTTGCCATGGCCTTCCGGCTCTCGTTTGGTATCGTTCCCATTGGAATATGGTGTATATCTCAACCGAGCCGGGCGGCCCCGTCAAGGGGAAATGCCCGTAGAGTGGGCGGGGTCGCGTCAGCGCCCCGTGCGCGTCCACGGGGCGCTGACGCGACCCCGCTCGAACAAGCCTCATTTCTCATCAATCTGCGCCAGCGCCGCGAACGGCGTGCCCTCGACGTACTCCAGGAACGCACCGCCGCCGGTGGAGACGTGCGTCATCTTGCCGTCGAGCCCGAATTCCTCGACCGCCTCAGCCGTCTCGCCGCCGCCGACGATGGTCGTCGCCTGCGACTGGGCCAGCGCCTCGGCCAGGGCGCGCGTGCCCTTGCTGTAAGGCGCGTCCTCGTATTTGCCCAGCGGCCCGTTCCAGACGACCGTGCCCGCCTGCGCCACCGCGGCGGTGTACAGCGCGATCGTCTTCGGGCCGATGTCCACGCCGATCCGGCCCTCGGGGATGTCGCCCTCGACCACCTGCGCGGTCTGCGGCGCGTCGATCTTCTCGACAACCAGGTGATCGACCGGCAGCACGATCTTGCCCTGGCCGAGCTGGAGCAGTTCGCGGGCCACATCGAGCTTGTCGGCCTCGACCCTGGAGCCGCCGACGCCCTGGCCCTGCGCCTTCATGAAGGTGTACGTCATGGCGCCGCCGATCAGCGTTTGATCGACGATGCTGAGCAGTTTCTTGAGGAAGCCGATCTTATCGGACACCTTGGCGCCGCCCATGATGCCGACCAGCGGCCGCCGTGGGGCCGACAGCAGCCGGTCGAGAATGTCCAGTTCCTTCGCCACGAGGAGGCCGACAGCGCGCGGCTTGCCGTGCATGGCGGCCGGCACCGCGACCATCGAGGCGTCGCTGCGGTGGCAGGTGCCGAAGGCGTCGTTGACGTACACGTCCGCCAGCTTCGCCAGCTGGGCCGCGAACCCGGCGTCGCCGGCCTGTTCGCCGGGGTGGAAACGGAGGTTTTCCAGCACCAGCACCTCGCCGGGCCTGAGCGCCGCGGCTGCCTGTTCGACCTGCGGCCCGACGACCGCATCGACCTTGTGGACCGGCTTGCCGAGCAGTTCGCCGAGGCGTTGCGCCGCGTGATCCATCCTGAACGGAGCGTCTTTTTTGGGGTCGCCCTTGGGCCGGCCGAGGTGGCTCATGACGATGACCGCAGCACCAGCGTCGAGCAGCTGTTTCAGCGTCGGCAGCGCGGCGCGAATGCGGCGGTCGTTGGTGATGTTGCCGGCGGCGTCGAGCGGCACGTTGAAATCGACACGCACCAGCACGCGCTGGCCCCGCAGGTCGGGCAAATCAGCGAGGGTCTTCTTGGCCATGATGCTTCTCCCTTCTGGTCCGAGCCGGAGCGCCAGTCCGAGCCCGAGCGCCAGCGCGGGTTAGGCGCCTAACCCGCGCTGGCGCTCGGGCTCCGACCGACCACAATAATGCAAGGTGTTGCCAGATTCGCGCTCTTCCTGCGATTCCAGGCATGAATAGGCGCCCAGGGCGCTCGTGTCAAGCAGGGCGCCGCGGCAGGCCCACCTATTGAAACCTTGTGGGACGGTTCGCTGAACCGATACAATGCCGCGAACAGGAGACCACCGAGATCGCAACCGCAAAGGAGCACGTCGATGGGCACACGTCTACTGATTCTGCTGTTGGGGTTGGTCGCGCTGCCGGGCCTGGGCTGGGCCGGGGGCGAAAAGACCCTGGTGGTGGAGAAGTTCGACGGCACCGGCCCCCGGTTGGGCAGCAGCTGGGAGACCTATCACGATGACAACAACCTCGGCACCAGGGTAAACCCCTTCGTCGTGGTGAAAGACGGCAATCCCAGGGGGGCGAAGGGGCACGGTCGCTTTTCCGGCCATGTGGGCAAGAGCAAGGAGCCGTGGCCCTGGGCGTCACTGGACCTGGCGTTCAACGACGACGGGCCGAAGGATCTGTCCGGCTACACGCACCTGCGCTTCTGGGCGAAGGGCGACGGCAAGAAGTATCGTGTCCGCCTCGGGCGCGTGGCGGTCGAGGATTATTGCGACCCCGAATTCGTGTTCGTGGCGCCGAAGGAGTGGACGCGGATCGTTGCGCCGCTGGCCAAATTCGCCCAGCCCAAGTGGGGCAAGCAGGTCAAGCCCGGCTTCAAGGACGTGACGCGAATGGGCTTCCTGGCGCTGGCCCCGGGCGATGACGAGGACTTCGATTTGCGCTTCACCGAGGTGGAATTCATCGCGGCAGCGCCGGCGAAGAAGCAGTAACGGGAGACACAGCACCCGGGGGGCCGGGAGGCCAGTGACACAGGGGTGTCACCGGTGCCCCGCCCCTTTCGGTGAATTTCTCGTTGACGGCGCGCACGGCGGCGGCCATGATAGCACCGGTTTTTACTTCCTCTGACAGCCCAACGTATGGGACGCTCACCAACCGCCAGGGAGCCACCTCCCCCTCCCGCGGCCATGCTTCCCGGTGATGTCCTGCGGGCGTCCTTTCAGGAAGAAGTGGTGGCCCATGTCCAGAACCGGTTCGTTCCTCCGGCAGTCGCGCGCCTTCACGCTCATTGAACTGCTGGTGGTGATCGCCATCATCGCCATTTTGATTGGCCTGCTCCTGCCCGCCGTCCAGAAGGTCCGCGAGGCCGCGGCCCGCGCCACCTGCCAGAACCAGTTGAAGCAACTGGCCCTGGCCGTCAACACCTACGAGAGTAATTACAAGGCGTACCCGCGCGGCGACGCCCTGAGTTCGTCCAGCTTTTCCACGGGCGACAACGGGGCCAGCTGGCTGTTCCTGGTGCTGCCGTACATGGAGCAGGACACCCTGTACAACCAGGTCCGGGCGTCCGGCAGCCTGGCGAACGCGATCAACCAGGGCATCCTGCCGCACCTGCTGCCGTTCGCGCGCTGCCCCAGCGACGGCTGGAATCCGGACAACGCTTACCTGTGTAACTACGTCGGCTCGTCCGGGCCGCAGTGCAACAACACACCCTCGGGCAACTGCGACACGCCGATCTTTCAGAAATACTGCAACGGCGCCAACCAGAACTCGACCGGTCCGTCGGTGCCGCCGACGCTGAGCCCGCGGACCTACCCCGGCTACGACGCCAGCGCCAGCTGGGGCGACACCAGCGACGCCCATTTGCTGCGGGGCATGTTCTGCCGCGGCGGCGCCCTCATCCGCGTCAACGACGTGCGTGACGGCACGTCCAACACCATCCTGCTGGGCGAAATCCTGCCCGAGCTGTCCGAGTTCCAGCGCTACACTACTTACGGATGGGCGGGCAGCAACAATGTCTCGCAGGGCCAGACCATCCAGCCGATCAACTGGCCCATCGACCCCATTCCGCTGCCCGGCCCGGCCAACTACTCGGCCGATTGCCAGCAGACCGGGTCCGGAGCGTGCCCGAGCGGGCCGACGCACTGCATGTGGAACTGGCACGTCACCTGGGGCTTCCACTCCCGCCACCAGGGCGGCGCCAACTTCGCCTTCGCGGACGGCTCCGTCCACTTCCTCTCCGACAGCATCGACCACCAGACGTACCAGTACCTTGGCTGCCGCAACGATGGCCAACCGGTCACCCTGCCGTAACAGCCCTCTCGGAGCATACGATGTTGCACGTCCGCGTCTGGCTGCTGCTGCTGACCACCGCCGGGACCGTTCTGCTGACGACTGGCTGTGGGCAGCAGCAGCCCGTCTCCGTCCCTGTCAAGGGTATCCTCACCGTTGATGGTAAACCACTCGCCAACGCCAACGTGCAGTTCCACGCCCAGGATCCCGGAGGCCAGGACGCCTACGGCACCACGAACGCCGAGGGTCGCTTTGAGCTGGCCAGCGGGCGCAGGCACGCCGCGGGGGCGCTGCCCGGCCGCTATAAAATCACCGTCACCTACTCCGCGCCCGTCGAGGCGGCCGCAGACCTGAAGACCGCGGCGGACGTGCAGAAGGCCGGAGTGTCCAGGAAACCGGGCCTGGTTCTGCCTGAGATTTACACGCAGCCCAACCAGACGGTGCTGAAGCACACGGTGCCGGACGACGGGGACGTGAAGCTGGAGTTGAAGAGCAAGTCAGGCAGTTGAGCCCAGCACCTGGCGGAAAGTCGATTGGATGGTAGAACTCCCAAACGCCTCGAATTTCCACTGTGCGCTGCGCACGAACCTGTCCCGGCAACAGGTCGCGGAGCTATTTCGGCCGCTGGCGACAACGATCCGCAAGTGCGCGTGGGATGAATACGAGGTGCATTGTCCCTGGGCCGAATTGATCGTCGAGGCCGAGTCGCCCGTCCTCCTGCACGGCGCCGTGGCAGACGTGCTCGCAAACGCCGCCCGCCTCCTGGCTCCGCTGCAAGAGGCCGGGGTCGTCTACACGGCGGAATGCTACGACGAGGACGGTGAGCTGCTACGGGAGTTTTGCTCCCAGGAAGGAGTGTGACGCCGATGAAGAAGCTCGGCCACGTCACCGTGGACGGCCACCGGGCCGCGGTCGTCTTCCACGACCTGGCGGACGACCCGCTGTACTTCCGCGTCACGATCACCTTCCACAAGCCGCGGTCGGCGCCCCGCATCCAGACCGCTCGCCTGCGGGTGACGCTGATGGAGCGCGACGGCGACCCTGACTACCCGCCCCTGATGGGACTGTCGCCGCCGGGGCTGACCCTGCCCGAAAGCGCGGACGGCGACACGGTGACGGTGCGGGCCGACTACGGCTTCGACTCCGGTGACGGCTACGAGCGCGACATTACGGCGGTCGTCGTGTCCGTGGACGGGCTGCCGAAGGCGTTTTCCACGGAGGACACCGGCGGCCTGCCCGCACGGGTCGTGGCCGCCTGGCGGAACCTCGGCGCCTACTTCCACCCCAGGGGATACCCCCTCGACAAGGACGAGCCGACGGTGCCCGGCTTCAGCGTCACGCTGTCCCTGCTGGGGTTCACACGGCAGCTGCCGGTGCCGGCGAAGCCGTTCGGGCTGTACTGCTACGACCTGCCTGACGGGTTCCTGGCCAGGCTGCCGGGGCACGACCGGGCCACGGTCCTGTGGCTGTACACCAACAAGCTGTCGGCCGCCGACCTGAAGCAACTGTCCCGGTTGAAGCAGCTGCGCGTGCTGGCGATCGGCGGCCGACTCGGCGAAACGGAGCTGAAGGTGATCGGCGGGCTGACGGGGTTGCGGCGGCTGCAACTGCACGGCGCCCGCGGCACCGTCGATACCCGGCACCTGGGGCTTTTGGCCGCCCTGAACCGGCTGGAGGCGCTGCACCTGGCGGGCGTCAAGGTCACCAACCGGCAGCTGGCGGCACTGGCGGTGTTCGACCGGCTGCAAACGTTGAGCATATCGGAAACGAAGGTCTCCGACGCGGGCCTGGAACACCTGGCCGGGCTGACGCGGTTACGCACGTTGAAACTCTCCTATAACAGCATCCGCGGCCCGGGTCTGCAGCACCTGGCCGGGCTGACGCAACTGGAGGAACTGTACCTGTCCTGCAGCGGGTTGCGCGGCGGCCTGGAGGGCCTGGCCGGCCTGACGAAGTTACGTGCGCTGAATCTGAGCGGCTGTCTCCTCCCGGACGAGGAGCTGGCAGGATTGTCCGTATTGACGGGGCTGGAGACCCTGGACCTGACGGGGTCGTCAGCCACCGGTGTTGGCCTGAAGGCGCTGGCCGGCCAGTCGCGGCTGCACACGCTGAAGCTGGGCGAGGGCAAAATCAGCGACGCGGGCTGTCAGGAACTGGCCGGCCTGACGGGGCTGCGGGTGTTGAATCTCGAATACTCCGGCGTCGGTGACGAGGGGCTGAAGGGAGTGGCCGGGTTAACGGAATTGCGCGCCCTGTTCCTGGACCGCACGCAGGTGACGGGCGCCGGCCTGAAGCACCTGGTCGGACTCAAGGAACTCCGCGAGCTGCACCTGTCCGAGACGCAGGTGGACGACGCCGGCATGAAGTACCTGGCGAAGCTCGTGAACCTGCGCCGACTGAGCCTTTACCACACCTCGGTCACGGACGCAGGCCTGCGGCGCCTGACCGCGCTCCGGCAACTGGAATTCCTGAGCATGGAAACCAACCACGTCACCAGGGCCAGCATCAAACGGCTGCGCCGGGCATTGCCGTGGACCTACCTCCGGTGAGGACCGGCCGCACCGCGTCAGAAGCGCCCCTGCCGCTTCAACAGGTACTCCATCAGCGCCCGGTCGAAGTTGACGCTGGTGTCCATCGGCACATAGTCGATGCGTGCCTTGGCGCACTCCTGGCGGTAGAACTCCCGGAACGTCCCCAGCGCCTCCAGGTAATCCGGCCGCATGGCCCTGGCGTCCAGCGTCATCTTCTGGTCCGCCTCCACGTCCTTGAACTCGACGATGCCCTCGAACGGGAAGTGGACCTCCGCCTCGTCGAGGATGTGGAAGAGGATGATGTCGTTGCCGCGGTGGCGCAGGTGGTGCAGGCTCTGGATCAGCGGCGCCGGTTCGGTGAGCAGGTCGCTGAAGACCATGATGAGGCTCTTGCTGCGGATCATCGACGCCAGCTGGTGCAGACCGCCGGCCACGTCGGTCGGCGCCGGCTGGCTTCAGGTTCGCCAGCACCGCCAGCATGGTGCCCAGCTGCGTCCGCTTGCTGCGCGGCGGCAGGCAGGTGCGGATGCGCGTGTCGAACGTCACCAGGCCGACCGGATCCTGCTGGTGGATCATCAGGTAGCCCAGCGCCGCCGCCAGGCAAATGGCGTACTCGAACTTCGTCAGCTTCTGGCGATACGTGTAGGCCATCGAGGCGCTCAGGTCCATCGCCAGGTAGCCGGTGACGTTCGTTTCCGCCTGGAACTTTTTGAGATAATACTTGTCGGTCTTGGCGTAGATGTTCCAGTCGAGGTCCTTGAGGTCGTCGCCGTGGACGTACTTGCGGTGCTCGCTGAACTCGACGGAGAAGCCCTGGAATGGGCTGGCGTGCAGGCCGGCCAGGAAGCCCTCGACGATGAACTTGGCGCGCAGGTCAAGACGGGCGACCTGGCGGATGACCTCGGGCTTGAGATATTGTTCAGGGTTGCTCATGTCGCCTCCGCCACCAGCAGTTTGCCGTCCGCCGCGTGAAAGCCGCTGATGTCCGCCTGGTAAATGCCGTCCGTCTGCCGCGCCAGCCAGCGGCACAGGTCCAGACAGACGCCGGCCAGCGTCAGCGCCGGCGGCGCGTGCAGGCAGAACAGCTGCGCACTCTGAATCACGCGCTGCATCAGCGCGGCGCTGTGCGGGTTGGTGTCCTGCACTTCCAGCCACGCCGCCCAGGTGTTCAGCTGCGCCCGGATGCCGGTTTCCGTCGCCCAGTACTGGTCCAGCTCCGCGGGCTGCTCGGCGCCGGGCGCGAACAATTCGACGCGGAACCAGCCCTGCTCGTCGCCGTGGAAGGCGCAGCGCAACTGCGGAGCGAGGTGCTGCACCTGCTCCTGCAGTGCCGCCGCAGCCAGCGGCTCGGGGCTCAGACTGAAGACGCGACACCACATTCGATTCACCACAAAGACACAAAGAGCACAAAGGAAAAGGCAGAGGAAGAGAAAGAAGTTAGCCGTGGACGAGCCGCCGGATACCGTTCCGCAACACTGGGACGTTGAAATTTAATAACAACCCCAACCAGTGGCCCGAGAGCCGCAGATAGGTGAGCAACTGGGCATCGTGGATGCGCTCCAACTTGTCCACCGACTTCAATTCAAGCACCACGAGTTCGCCCACCACAATGTCCATGCGGTAGGCACAATCGAGATCCAACCCTTTGTAGAACACCGGCAGACGCACCTCCGGTTCAAAGGCAATCCCGCGCAATTTCAATTCGTGTTCCAGACATTTCTGGTAAGCCGACTCAAACAACCCCGGCCCCAGGTGCCGATGAACTTCGATGGCCGCGCCGATCACCAGTTCAGACAGTTCATCCGCTCTGGCTTTATCCTCGGGGCGATGACTCATTGCTATCTCCCTCCTTTCTTCCTCTGCCTTTTCCTTTGTGCATCTTTGTGTCTTTGTGGTGCTACCCCTTCTTCCTGTACTTCGGCGGCTCCGGCTCGCCGATCGTCTTGAGCAGTTGCTGAATGATGTCCTCGCTGGTCTTGCCCTCCGCCTGGGCCTGGAAATTCGTACTGACGCGGTGCCGCAGCACCGGGATGGCCACCTTCTTCACGTCGTCGATGGCCACGCTGTAGCGGCCGTCCATCGCCGCCATCGCCTTGGCGCCCTGCGCTAGAAAAATACCGGCGCGCGGCCCGGCGCCCCAGTCCACCATCTTGCGGATGAACTCCGGCGCCGTCGGGTCCGTCGGCCGCGTCGCCCGCACCAGCCGCACCACATAATCTTGCACGTAATCGCCGATCGGCACGCTCCGCACCAGCTTCTGCAACTGGACGATCGCCCGGGCGCTCAGCACCTTGGTCAACTCGTGCTGCTCGTCCTTCGTCGTCAGCGACAGGATGCGCTTCTCCTCGTCGTAGGAGGGGTAATCCACCTTGATGTTGAACATGAAGCGGTCGAGTTGGGCCTCGGGCAGCGGATAGGTGCCTTCCTGCTCGATCGGGTTCTGCGTGGCGATGACGAAGAACGGCTCAGGCAGGTTGTACGTCTCCTGGCCGGCGGTCACCTGCCGCTCCTGCATCGCCTGCAGCAGCGCCGCCTGCGTCTTGGGCGGTGTGCGGTTGACCTCATCGGCCAGCAGAATGTTGGTGAAAATGGGGCCCTTGACGAAGCGGAACTCACGGCGGCCGCTCTCGCTCTCGTCGAGCACGGTGGTGCCGGTGATGTCGCTGGGCATCAGGTCGGGCGTGAACTGGATGCGCTTGAACTGCACGTCGAGGATCTGGCTGATCGAACTGACCATGAGCGTCTTGGCCAGTCCGGGCACGCCGACCAGCAGACAGTGGCCGCGCGTGAAGATGGCGGCCAGAATTTGATCGATGACCTCCGCCTGGCCGACGATGGCCCGGTTGAGCTGGTCCATCATCTGAGCGCGGGCCTGGCTGAAGTGGGCCAGGTACTCGTTGATGCGGTCGCTGGACACCGTGGCAATTCCTTGTAAGGAGAGGGCGACCTGTCCTCGGCTCATTGTAGCAGGCCACGCGGCTTTCTCCCTCCCTCTGAAACTGAACAGGCGGGTTGCGTTTCCGCGCGGTGGCTCCTATAGTGGCTGGCGTGTTGACCAGCAAGCTGCGCTAATGACAGGCGAACGTATGAAAAGCCGCAAACAACGCTTTGAAGAAATGCTGACCGATGCCCCCGACGACGCCGAGCTGCGCTACGGCCTGGCGATGGAGTACGTCGGCGAGGGCGACGACGCCGGAGCGGTGCGCTGCTTCGAGGAGATCATGCGCCGCAACCCAAACTATCCGCCGGCGTATCACATGGCCGGCCGGGCGCTGCTGCGCCTGAGCCGCCTCGAGGACGCGCGCCGGGTGCTGGAGCGCGGCATTCAGGTGGCACAGCAGCAGCGCGACTCGCACGCCGCGGGCGAGATGCAGGAACTACTGGACAATCTGGAGTAACGCCGTGCGCCAAGCGCTCCCCTGGTTCGCCGCCGTCCTGACGCTGGCCGCGCTGTGCGCGGCAGACGACGCCAGCGCCGCCGAGAAACCGCTGCCGGCCGCCGCGCCGGAGACGTTCGGCATCGCGCGCGAGCAGCTGGCGAAGATCGACGCCGTGGTCAACGCCACCATCGCGCGCGGCGCGTTGCCCGGGGCGGTGGTTGTCGTCGTCCACCGCGGCCGGGTCATCTTCCGCAAGGCGTACGGCGCGCGCAGCCTACAACCGCAGAAGACGGCCATGACCCCGGAGATCGTCTTCGACCTGGCCTCGCTGACGAAGCCAATCGCGACGGCCACGTCAATTCTGTTGCTGGTGGAGCAGGGCAAACTCAAGCTGACCTATCCGGTCAGCCGATATGTGCCGGCGTTCAAGCGCAAGGAGACGGAAGGCATCACCGTCGCGCACCTGCTGCTGCACACCAGCGGCCTGATCGCCGACAACGCCCTGGCGGACTACCGCGCTGGCCGCGACCAGGCATGGGAGCGTATCGGTCAGCTGCAGCCAACCGCGGCGCCCGGCACGCGCTTCACCTACAGCGACATGGGCTACATCCTGCTGGGCAAAATCGTCGAGCAGGTGAGCGGCCTGTCACTGGACGAGTTCGCCCGCAAGCATGTGTTCGCGCCGCTGGGCATGAACGAGACAACGTTCCGGCCGCAGGGCGAACTGAAGCGCCGGGCGGCGCCGACGGAGCAGCGCGAAGGCCGCTGGATGCAGGGCGAGGTCCACGACCCGCGCAGTTACCTCCTCGGCGGCGTCACCGGCCACGCGGGCCTGTTCTCGACGGCGGACGACCTGGCGGTGTATGCGCAGATGCTGCTGAACAGCGGCGCGTACGCCGGCAAGCGCGTGCTGAAGGCCGAGACGATCCGGTTAATGACTGCGCCGCAGAAGGTGCCGCAGGCGAAGAAAGGGAGCGGCCTGCGCACCTACGGCTGGGACATGGTGACGGCTTATTCGAGCAACCGCGGCGAGTTGTTCCCGAAGGGCGAGAGCTTCGGCCACACCGGCTTCACCGGCACCTCGATCTGGATCGACCCGCGCAGCCAGAGTGCGGTGATTTTCCTGAGCAACCGCGTCCACCCGGCCGGCAAGGGCAATGTGACGAAGCTGCGCAGCCAGGTGGCGACGCTGGCGGCGCGGGCGATTTTGCAGGTGAATGCTGACGAACCAGCGCCGGTGCTGACCGGCCTGGACGTGCTGGTACGCGACCAGTTCGCGGCGCTGAAGGGCCGCAAGGTCGGGCTGGTGACGAACCACACCGGCATCGACCGCCAGGGCCGGGCCGCCATCGACCTGCTGCACCAGGCGCCGGGCGTGCAACTGCTGACGCTGTTCAGTCCGGAGCACGGCATCCGCGGCGCCCTCGACGCCCAGGTGCCCGACGGCAAGGACGACAAAACCGGCCTGCCGATCTACAGCCTCTACGGCAAGCGCCGGAAGCCGGACGCCGCGTCGCTGAAGGGCCTGGACACGCTGGTCTTTGACATTCAGGACGCCGGTTGTCGCTTTTACACGTACATCAGCACGCTGGGCCTGGTGCTGGAGGCGTCGGCAGAGCACAAGCTCAAGGTGGTGGTGCTGGACCGGCCGAACCCGCTGGGCGGCGTCGCGGTCGAGGGGCCGGTGCTCGACGCCGGCCGCGAGTCGTTCGTGGCCCACCATCGGTTGCCGATCCGTCACGGCATGACCGTCGGCGAGCTGGCGCTGCTGTTCAACAAGGAACGCAAGCTGAACGCAGACGTGCAGGTCATCAAGATGGAAGGCTGGCGGCGCAGCGACTTCTACGACCGCACGAACCTGACGTGGGTGAATCCGTCGCCGAACCTGCGCGGGCTGAGCGCGGCACTGCTATACCCGGGCGTCGGCATCCTGGAGACGACGAACGTGAGCGTCGGCCGCGGCACGGAGAAGCCGTTCGAGTGGTTCGGGGCGCCATGGCTGGACGGCCCGCGCGTCACCGCGGCGCTGCAGCGCGAGCAGCTGCTGGGCATCCGTTTCGTGCCGATGCAGCTGACGCCGAAGTCGAGCGTCCACGCGGGTAAACTGTGCGGCGGCGTCAATCTGATCGTCGATGATTGGAGGGCGTTCCAACCAGTGCGGACGGGTCTGGCGCTGGCGGCGACGCTGCGGAAGCTGTACCCGCAGGCGTGGAAGGCGGAGCGCTACGACGTGCTGCTGGGCCACAAGGCGACGTTTTTGGGCTTGCTGCGCGGCGACGACTGGCGTGCGCTGGAACAGGCGTGGCAGCCGGGGCTGGAGGCGTTTCTGCAGGTGCGGCGGGGGTATTTGCTGTACGAGTGACGCCTCATGTCAGGAGGGCTGCTGGTCTCCATTTTGAGGCTCCTCGGTTTCTGGCCTCTGATTGCCAACATTCCCTGGGAGGCCAGAGCTGGCTTCATCTGGGCCAGCCGAGGTTGTCTGGTTCGCCAGAGCGATAAGCGATACCAGAAGGGATTTCACTTGATCTGAGCGAAGCGCTTCTCTCAGAATCTTAATTAACTCATCGTCAGAGGCGGCTTCGTTTTTCGGTTTTTTGGGAGAATCAAGCACGATCGTGTATTGTTCGATGTACTTCTCCCCAGCCGACTTTTCAAACACTTTGGCATCAACAATCGCAGGGTAAACAAGATCACTGCGATGCCTGGCGCGGTTCGCAGTTGCGTGGACCACGAACGGCAGGCCGGCGCTGCCAGGCGCCGATTCTCGACGTGTGAAAAAGTTGGCGTTCTTGGCGTCCTTGCTGTGGCAACCGCCGCCGTTGGTTGTTGAGTCGTGCCACCTGCACGGGGCCAGGGCGCCAAATCTCGACGTATGAAAAAGTTGGCCCCCTTGGCCTCCTTGGCCCCCTTGCTGTGGCAGAGCAGGCCGCTGGTGGTCAGCCCGTGCCCGCCCACTCGTGTGCAAACCGTGCGTGAACCGCTCCAGGCAACGTTCCAAAAAAGAAACGAGATCATCCTTCCTCTTTCGATCGGCCATTCTACCTCACCCCAGCACGCTCTGCGCGAACACCTGCGCCACGGCCATGCTCTCGCGGAACACCGGGTCGCGTTCACGATCGGACAGCTGGCGTCCAACCAACTCCGCCAAATGCTGCGGCGGTGCCGTCACCGTCCGCGGCGCCCCGGCCACGCCCTCCAGGTGCGCCGATAGCCGTTTCTCATCCTCGACGACGACGTTGACTGCCGCCGGCTTGCCGTCCAGCGTACACGCCACGCGCACGTGCCGCACGTCGGACGGGCCCTCCGGCAGCCGGTGGATGCGCACCCGCAACGGCCCGTGCGGCGCCGTCACCTGCCAGAAGAATTCCACGCCCGGCTGCGTGTGGCCGCGCTGCACGTGCCAGTCCAGCCGCGACGCCAGCCAGCTCACCAGCTCCCACGCTTGCACCACCGCGTGCGGCCCGTGCTCGACCAGTACCTCGGTGATCGATTGCAGCGCTCCCGGGGCGGTGTTCGGGTCCAGGGCCTGACCCAGCAACCGCCGCCAGTATTTCAGCCGTCGCCAGTTCAAATCCGACACCACGCGCCAACCGTGGCCGGCGCCGCGCTCGAACCTGTCCAACCACGCCGCCGTCGCCGCCACGCCGCGCGCCGGCTCGCGCCAGCCGTTGCTGTCGAAGATCACCTGCTGCGCCGGCTGGGCCAGGTCGTAGGCCAGCTGCCCGGCCAGCGGCGGCGGCAGCGGCGCCAGCCACCACAGGTTCGTCGGCAGGTCGCCGATCAACAGTTCGCGCACCGCGAACGCCAATCGGCCGCCCAGGTAGCCGCGCGAGCGCAGCGTCACCAGTTCCGAACCAACGCCGCGGCCCCCGAGCTGCTGGCACAGCACCTTCGCCGTGGCCGACACCGGCTCCAGCTCGCCGCGCTCCGCCAGCAACAGCAGCACCCGCGCCGGGTGAGCGGCGATGACCTCGGGCAGCGCCGCCTCCAACTGCGTCACCTGCGCAGCGTCGTTGCAGTAGACGATCAGGTTCGCCATGTGCGCCTTGATCAGCGGCGCCGCGCCGGCGGCGCGGCCGGCGTTCATCTGCCGATTCAGCTCGGCCTCGACGCGGTTCAGCGGGATACTGTCCGGCGGTGGCACATATTCCTCGTCCATCACAGCGTCCTCCACGCCCGGCCGTCCGTTTCGATGAGGCGGTCGGCTTCCAGCGGCCCCCAGGTGCCGGCCCGGTACTCCGGCAGAAAGCGCACGTGCGACCGTTCCCACTCTTGTAGAATCGGCGTCACCCACTGCCAGGCCACCTCCACGGCGTCGCGGCGCATGAACAGCGTGGCATCGCCGGCCATCACGTCCAGCAGCAGCCGCTCGTACGCCTCCGGCGAACTGCCGCCGAAGCTGGAGCTATAATTGAACTCCATTTTCACCGGATAAATGCGCACCTTCGGCCCCGGCAGCTTGGAAGCGATGCGCAGCGACAGGCCCTCCTCCGGCTGCACGCGCAGCGACAGCACGGTCGGCTCCAGCGGCACATCGGGGTGGTCGTTGAACAAAATCTGCGGCACCTCCTTGAACTGGATGGCGACCTCGCTGGCGCACCTGGGCAGGCGCTTGCCGGTGCGCAGGTAGAACGGCACGCCCGCCCAGCGCCAGTTGTCCACGAACAGCCGCAGGGCGATGAACGTTTCGGTGGTGGAGTCGGGCGGGATCGGCTTGTTGCGGGCGGCGAAGAAGTCGCTGACCTCGCGGCGGTAGCCGGGCACCTCCTTGCCGTTGATCTCGCCGGCGATGTACTGGGCGCGCACCACGAACCTGTCCACGTCCGCCGGCGTCATGGGCCGCAGGCAGTTGAGCACGCCGATTTTGCCGTCGCGCACCACGTCGGCGTTGAGCGACCACGGCGGCTCCATCGCCACCAGGCACAGCACCTGCAGCAAATGGTTCTGCACCATGTCGCGCAAGACGCCAATGCCCTCGAAGTAGCCGATGCGGTTGCCGACGCCCTCCTCCTCCGCGACGGTGATCTGTACATGGTCGATATACTTGGCGTTCCACAGTGGCTCGAAAATGCTGTTGGCGAAGCGGACCACCATCAGGTTTTGCACCGTCTCCTTGCCAAGGTAGTGGTCGATGCGGTAAATCTGCTGCTCGGCGAACGCCTGGGACAGCGAGGCGTTCACCTGTTTGGCGCTCTCCAGGTCGCGGCCGATGGGCTTTTCGACGATGACACGCGTGAAGGCGGGGTCGTCGGGCGACCGCACCAGACCGTTCCGTTTCAGGTGCAGCACCGACACGTCCACCAGGCTCGGCGGGATCGACAGGTAAAAGACACGGTTGCCGGGGATGCCGAACTGGTGATCGACCATCTCGAGCTTGGTTTGCAGTTCGGCGTAAGCGCGGGACTCGTTGAAGCTGCCCTCGACGTAGAACAGGGCGCGGGCGAAGTCGGCCCAGTGGCTCTCGTTGAGCGGTTGCCGTGAGAAGTGCTCGATGCCGTCTTTGGCCCGCGCGGATCCACTCATCGGGCTCGCCCTGCGAGCCGATACCGAAGCCGACGACCGCGAAGTTGGCGGGCAGCACGCCATCGAGGTTGAGGTTGTACAGCGCCGGCAGCAGCTTGCGCCAGGACAGGTCGCCGGCGGCGCCAAAGATGACAAGCACGCACGGCTGCGGCAGCAGCGCCTGGGCGGTGCCGGCGGTTAACGGATTCTCGTGTTGCAGGGTGGCCGTCGCCATCAAATGATCTCCAGGTGTTCTATTTTTAGCCACAGAGGACACAGAGGACACAGAGAGAAAAACAGAGGAAAAACTAATTGAATCAACCGTCTTGCTGACTTTTTCAATTCCTTCTCTTTTTTCTCTCTGTGTCCTCTGTGTCCTCTGTGGCTAATTCTTGTTATTAACCGCCCGTGGCTTTCTCGACGTGGCCGCCGAACTTGTAACGCATCGCCGACAGCACCTTCTCCGCGAAGGTGTGCTCCTGCCGCGACCGGAAGCGCGTGAACAGCGCCGTCGTCAGCACCTCCGCCGGCACCGCCTGCTCAACAGCCGCCTGCACCGTCCAGCGGCCTTCGCCGGAGTCCTGCACGAAGCCGGAGAAGTTTGACAGCGACGCATTTTCCGCCAGGGCCATCGCCGTCAGGTCCAGCAGCCACGACCCCACCACGCTACCGCGCCGCCACAGTTCCGCGATGTCCGCCAGGTTCAGGTCGTAGCGGTGCTCCTCCGGCAGTTCCTTCGACTTCGCCCCGTGGAACAGGTCGAAACCCTCCGCGTACGCCTGCATCAACCCGTATTCGATGCCGTTGTGGATCATCTTGACGAAATGGCCCGCGCCGGAGGGGCCGCAATACAGGTAGCCCTGTTCGGCGGTGCTGGTCAATTGCTCGCGGCCGGGCGTCTTCGGGATGTCGCCGGGGCCGGGGGCCAGGTCCTTGAAGATGGGGTCGAGGTGCGTCACCGCGTCTCTGTCGCCCCCGATCATCATGCAGTAGCCGCGCTCCAGGCCCCAGACGCCGCCGCTGGTGCCCACGTCCAGGTAACGAATGCCCTTCGACTTCAGCAGCGCCGCCCGCCGCACGTCGTCCTTGAAATAGGAGTTGCCGCCGTCGATAAGGATGTCGCCGGACTCCATCAGGGCCGCCAACTCGTGGACGGTCGCCTCGGTCGGGGCGCCGGCCGGCACCATCAGCCAGGCGGCGCGCGGCTTCGTCAACTGCCGGACGAACTCCGCCAGGTTGGCGGCGCCGGTGGCGCCCTTGGCGGCGTAGTTCTTGACGGCGTCGGTGCTGCGGTCGTAGACCACGCAGCGATGGCCGCGACGCATCAGCCGCTCGACCATGTTGCCGCCCATCCGGCCCAGCCCCACCATGCCCAGTTGCATATCGCTGCTCCTTGAGAATCCGTGGACGGGTTCGCCGCGCGGGGGCGACCTCGTTTTTTTAGGGAGCCGCGCCGGGACCACCAAGACGAATCACGAAAACACGACAGGACGAAAACACGAAAAAGAGAAGACGGAAACAGGAGTGCCAAGGGTAGCAGTCCAGGACTCCCACCCAGATCACTCCTTTGGCTCTTCCGTTTTTAGGTGCGAAACACTGGATTTTCGGTGAACGGACGATCACGTGCCCCACGATTTTTCCAGGGAAAATTGAGAATCGGGCCGATAACCCGCACCTAAAAACGGAAGAGCCACTCCTTTTTCTGTCTTTTTCGTGTTTTCGTCCTGTCGCGTTTTCGTGATTCGTCTTTGGCTCGGCTGACCAGGCGGCGGCGGCTTTCTACAATACCGGCACCTTTACACCAGGAGACGCTTGCATGGCTACCCCCACCGCTGACATCGGCCTGATCGGTCTGGCCGTCATGGGCGAAAACCTCGTGCTGAACATGGAGAGCCACGGCTATACAGTGGCCGTGTTCAACCGCACCACCGCCCGCGTCGATGCCTTCCTGGCCGGCCGCGCCAAAGGCAAAAAAATCATCGGCTGCCACACCGTCAAGGAGCTGGTAGCCGCGCTGAAGAAGCCGCGCAAGGTGATGATTATGGTCAAGGCCGGCCCGGCGGTCGATCAGGTCATCGAGGAGGTGGCGCCGCTGCTGGAACCCGGCGACATCCTCATCGACGGCGGCAACACCCACTACCCGGACACCACGCGGCGCACGCAGGCGCTGAAGCAGCGCGGCCTGCTGTTCATCGGCACCGGCGTCTCCGGCGGCGAGGAGGGGGCGCTGAAAGGGCCGTCGATCATGCCGGGCGGCGACCCCGCGGCGTGGCCTCACGTCAAGCCGATCTTCCAGGCCATCGCGGCGCAGGCGCCGGACGGTTCGCCCTGCTGCGACTGGGTCGGCGCCGAGGGGGCCGGCCATTACGTCAAGATGGTTCACAACGGCATCGAGTACGGCGACATGCAGCTCATCTGCGAGGCGTACCACCTGCTGAGCGGCCTGGGCGGGGTGACCGCGGACGCGCTGCATCAGGTCTTCGACCGCTGGAACAAGGGGCCGCTGGATAGTTATCTGATCGAGATCACGCGCGACATCTTCGGCTACAAGGATCCCGAGACCGGCAAGCCGCTGGTGGACATGATCCTGGATGCCGCGGGTCAGAAGGGCACCGGCAAGTGGATGGTCGGCTCCGCCACGGACCTGGGCGTGCCGCTGACGCTCATCACCGAGGCGGTGTTCGCGCGCTGCCTGTCGGCGCAGAAGGATGAGCGCATCGCCGCGGCGAAGGTGCTGCACGGGCCGGCCGCTTCTCCCCTCGCTCCCCATGGGGGGAGAGGGGTCGGGGGCGAGGGGGGTACGGAGGCGTTTATCAAGGACGTGGAGATGGCCCTGTACGCCAGCAAGATCGGCTCGTACGCCCAGGGTTTCGCGCTGCTGAACGCGATGGCGAAGGAGACGGGCTGGACGATCAACAACGGCGCGGTGGCGCTGATGTGGCGCGGCGGCTGCATCATCCGCAGCGCCTTCCTCGGCAAGATCAAGGAGGCGTTCGACCGCAATCCGCAGCTGACGAACCTGCTGGTCGATCCGTACTTCGCCGGCGAGGTGGAGCGCGCCCAGGCGGGTTGGCGGCGGGCGGTCGGCGCCGGCGTGTCCCACGGCGTGCCGCTGCCGGCGATGAGCGCGGCCCTGGCGTACTTCGACGGCTACCGCAGCGCCCGGCTGCCGGCCAACCTGTTGCAGGCCCAGCGCGACTACTTCGGCGCCCACACCTATGAGCGCGTCGATAAGCCGCGCGGTCAGTTCTTCCACACGAACTGGACTGGTCGCGGCGGCACCACCGCCTCGACGACGTATAACGTGTGAGCCGAAACAGGAGCTCGCAGTGCAAGCAAGGGCCAACGTTTCAACCCTTGCTTGTGCCGCGGACTCCCTGGTGAGCAGTGTCAATAACCCAGCGTGAACGTCTGGGCGTTGCCCTCATAAAAGAATGTACAGAGGTTGAGCACGACGCGGCCGATCAGGGCTTGATATCCCAGGTGAGCAACCAGCGTCTTATCAACGACGGGCAAGGTGGATCGAATCAAATGGTCGCGGCGGTTCCCCGAAGGGTGCAGGATGGTCAGACTCACGTCGTACTGGAGGGCAAAAGAAATTGCACCGCTGCTTGGGTCAGCGACGATGGCAGCCGTCGGAACCTGCCCGGCCAGGAACGGCAAGTGCCGCGTATCGATAAAGGTCACGTCCGCTCCGCTGTCGATCAGATTGCGCAGGAGGATCGGTTGGAGGACAGCGCCTCCTTGCCCTGCCTGGCGCAACGTCGCCGCTCGGGTGCCGCTCACCGCGACCGACAGTTGAACCACGGGACCGACACTGGGATCAAAAGGCGAAGTGAAGAACGGCATGGTTAGCCCAGTGGATCCGGCGCAATTTTCTTCACCAGGAACGGCGTAAAACGAACTTTATCCTTGACGGGAACCCTAAAGGAAGGCCCGCTATAGGACCCCTTGCCGAAACCGGCCACGGCAGACGCACAGCTTTCGGCGGCTCGCATCGCCTCCTCCAACTCGGCGCACGGTTTCGCCTGAGCTGCGGACTGCTCTACCACCTCGATCACTCGCTCAAACACCTCCAGAAGTTGCGGGTGAGGTTGATCCCAAAACCGGCGCAACAACGGCTGGACCCGACGTCCACACCTGGCGGCAAATGCCACCCGCGCCCAACGAGGTAACTGTCGCAGGTCTGCTTCCGTTAGCGGTTGCGTCTGCACCACGGGCATGTTCTTCCTCCGTCGCAATGCAATGTTCGGCCGTCAGCCCTTCCTCTGATACCTCCCACTTAACGATTATCGCCCGGTGTGTAAATGCAACGGGCCGCTTACTGCATCCGGCCCCAGGCCGCTGGCTTTTGCGGCCCAGTCCCCACGCTGGGCACGGGCTTTGCAACGGATTGTCCTGGAAGACTGCTGGGACAGGTCGGCACAGGGCTGGCCACGACCGGGAGACAGACGAGGAGGTGCGTGATGGCGACTCACCAGAGCAAGGTGCCGCCGGACGAGGTGGTGCGGCGCGATTTCGAGACGGGCACCGTCCAGCCGGGGCCAGGCATGGCGCCCGAGAAGCCGCCCGCCGAGGACGAACTGGAGTACGCGGCGAAGCACGGCCAGACGGGCACGAACCCGGCCGGCAAGCAGGACCAGGGCAAGCCAGCGTCCGGCGGCTGATCGGCGTGCCAAAAACGACCGCCGCCGCGCGGGGGCTGCGCGGCGGCGGGCGTCTCGTCAGAATGTCACTTGATCTTCAACGCCGTTTGCAGGTCCTGGTAGGCGTTGGTGACGTGGGTTTGGGCGGTGACGTGATGCTTGGCGGTGGCACCGGACATCTGCGTATGCACGGTCTGCAGGATTTGCATGGCCTGTTGCAGGTGCTTGTCGGACACAGACTGCGGCTGGTTGTTGCTCCCCGAGACGGGCGGCAACTTCGGGTGCTTGTGCTTGGGCTCCAGGGCGTGGATCGCCTGGCGGATCTGATGAGCGGCCTTGGCGCGGTAGCCGTTGTAATCGTGATCGGCGTTATGCACCAGCGTCCGCGCACGCACCAGCTCCTGCACCAGCTGGGCGTTCACAAGGTTGTTGTTCTTCTTCTTTTTCTGGCCGCCCTTCTGCATTGCGCCGGCGTCACCAGCCAGGACGGCGCTTACGGCCAGCGTCAGCGCCGTAACCGCCACCACGATCAACCGCCGAGAAATGGATCGCATGTCGTGTCTCCTTGAAACAGACCTCTCGATGGAATTGTGCCTCTTCGTCCCGGTTGCACCATAACCGGCCGTTGCGCGGAGGGGATGACGGGTAAGACCTCCACCGAGCGGCCCGCTTCCAGACGATGACCATTAAACGCGGATTCCCTGGGAAAAGTTCCGCCAAACCGAGGAATTTCTGGCCGACTTCGCCGCCAGGCAATTTTGATACAATGCCTCGGTAACCCCGCATTCCTCCAACCCGCGAGACCGCCATGCGCACCAGAGCTGCCTGTATCGCCGTCCTGCTGACCCTCGCCGCCGGCGCGGCCGGCGCCGGCGAACCGAAGTGGAAGCACCTGCTGGGCGACAACCTCAATGCGTTCAAGCAGCCCGTCGGCACCTGGATTCAGGCCGCAAGCGTCACCCTTGACAAGAATAATCCAAAAAAGCTCGTCGCCAAGCCGGGCAAGGGCATCTGGGTCAACGGCCCGGGCGGCAAGACGCGCGACCTCATCACCAAGGAGTTCTTCGGAGATGTGGAAGTCCACGTCGAGTTCCTGATCCCCAGGGGCTCCAACTCCGGCGTCAAGCTGGAAGGGCTGTATGAGATTCAGATCCTCGACACGCACGGCGCCAAAAAGTTGAGCGGCGATTCCTGCGGCGGCATCTACCCGCGGGCCGAGCTGAGGCCGAAGTATCATCACATCGACAAGGGCATTCCGCCGAAGGTCAACGCCGCCAGGCCGGCAGGCGAATGGCAGACGCTGGACATCATTTTCGTGGCGCCGAAGTTTGACGCCAGCGGCAAGAAGGTCGCCAACGCCCGCTTCGTCAAGGTGGTGCTCAACGGCCAGGTGGTTCACGACAACGTGGAGCTGCTGACGCCGACCGGCAACAACTACACGCGGCCGGAGATCGCCACGGGGCCGATCTTGTTGCAGGCGGACCACGGGCCAGTGGCGTTTCGCGATGTGCGTGTGCGGCCGTACCTGCCGGAGAAGAAGTGAGCGTCCGCGGAACGCCCTCCGTGGCGTTGTGACGGCGTTCAAAGATCCTGTCTGTCGGGCAGGGGAGAAGGTTCCACCAGCCAGGTGGTAGTGTGTTCGATGAGCACGACATCCTGATTGGCGACCTGTTTTTGTTCGAGGATCCAGCGCAGTTGCCGGAAAAAGTCCTTTGCCTCCTCGGTCTGAGGTGTGTACAGGACCATCAGCGTGTGGCGGTCAATAATCGGCCGTTCCGCTCCCGGCGGGGCCCAGGAGCCGTACCAGGGGGATGCCCCTCAGCGGAGGCTTCGGTATAGCCCGCGAAGCAGGCATGAAACAATTCGGCCAGCAGTTCGCGGTGCGCGCCGGTGAACACCTCCCGGCCCTCCGAAAGTGAAGGCAGGTGCACGGCGGGCATCGACCGTCCCTCCCAAAGAATGGTTTGTAGAGGCTCAACTCCCATGATCGTACAGAATACTGCCGCAGGCGCAACAGCGGAACGGCGCGTGCCTGCCGTTGCTCCTTCTCCGCGCGCCGATTTGACAAGCCCCCGCCGCTGGCCAATGCTTGCACATCGGAAGTGTTGCGCTCCCCCCGTGCCGAATCGCCTACACGGAGCTTCGCCGTACAAGGATCACGCATGTCAGGCAGTTGTCTTGCCCTGGTCGCTGACGATCCGCAACTGGCCGAAGCTGTCCAGGCGCACCTGCGCCAGTACCTGGGTCAGCCGGCATTCCACTGCTCGTTCGACCGCATCCGTGACCACCTCAGCCACGACACCGACGGCGTGCTGCTCCTGGCCGCCGGTTCGCCACGCGACTACCCGCCGCTGCTCCGGCTCATCCGCGACATCAACCTGCAAAAACTGCCGCCGCACCTGGTCGTGATCCTGGCCGCGGAGGGCGTCGGCGACGGCCTGGCGGCCCTGGAGCCGTACGTCACCCGCCAGCTGCGCTGGCCCGCGGACGCCGCAGTGCTCGTGCAGCTCGTCAAGGAGCGCGGCCGCCGCGGTCGGGAGTTTATCGGCACACACAACGAACCCCTTGAAGAAGTCCTGAGCCGACGCCTGCTGGCGCAAACGCCGTCCCTGCTGCCGCTGGCCGAGCGCATCGCCCTGGCGGCCACCCATGATGTGACTGTGCTGCTCAACGGCGAGACCGGCACCGGCAAGACATTCCTGGCCCGGCTCGTTCACGAGCATTCGCCGCGCAAGCAGTACCGCTTCCTGACGGTGCCGTGCGGCGCCATCGCTGCCAACCTGATCGAGAGTGAATTTTTCGGCCACGCCAGGGGGGCGTTCACCGGCGCGGATCGGTCGAAGGTCGGCAAATTCTCGGCGGTCGGCGACGGCACGCTCTTGCTGGACGAGATCGACACACTCGGCCTGGAACAGCAGGCGACGCTGCTGCGCGTCATCGAAACGGGCGAATTCGAGCCGGTCGGCAGCATCGATACGCAGCGCTGCACGGCCCGGCTGATCGTCGCCAGCAACCTCAACCTGGAAGAGGCGGTGGAGCGCGGCAAGTTCCGCGCGGACCTGTATTTCCGGCTGAACGTGATGTCGTTCCACCTGCCGCCACTGCGCGAGCGCGTGCAGGACATCGCGCCGCTGGCGCGCGGCATGGCGGCGCGCTTCAACCTGAAGTTCAACAAGGAACTGTTCGATCTGAGCCCGGAGGCGCTGGCGGCGCTGGAGTTGTTCCCCTGGCCGGGCAACATCCGCCAGCTGGAGAACGTGATTCAGCACGCGGTGCTGGTGAGCAGCGGCCCGGAACTGCTGGTGCAGCACCTGCCGCAGCCGTTGCAGGACCACGCGGTGTTGAACCAGGGCCAGGCGCCGCCGGCGCCCGCCGACTCGCTGCACCAGCAGCGCGACCTGATCGAACGCAACGTCATCCAGCGGGCGTTGGCCAACCATGGCTACAGCCGCGCCCGCGCCGCCGATGCCCTCGGTATCAGCCGTGTCACGCTCTACAAGAAGATGAAAAAGTACGGGCTGATGACCACCCCCGTGCATCCGGCGCGGGCATAGTCAAAAGTCAGCAGTCAGGAGTCAGAGGTCAGCGCTGGATGCGCGCCGAGCCGCCGGCGGCGAAGGCACGCACCTGTTCCAGCGTCGCCATGGTCGTGTCTCCGGGGAACGTCGTCAGCAGTGCCCCGTGTGCCCAGCCCAGCTTGAGCGCCTCCTCCGCCGATTCGCCGTTCATCAGACCGTAGAAGAACCCCGCCGCGAAGCCGTCGCCGCCGCCCACGCGGTCGTATACGTCCAGGTCGCAGGTCAGCGACACGTGCGTCTTGCCGCCCACCCAGGCCACCGCGCCCCACTGATGCCGGTTGGTCGAGTGGACCTCGCGAAGCGTCGTCGCCACGACCTTCACCTGCGGATACAGCTTGACCACCTGGTCGATCATGCCGAAGAACGCGGTCGGGTCGAGCTTCGACTTCGACGCCACCTCCGGCCCGGCGACGCCGAGGCCCTTTTGCAGATCCTCCTCGTTGCCGACCAGCACGTCCACATGAGCCATGATGCGACGGATGACCTCGTGGGCGCGCTGCAGGCCGCCGCTGATCTTCCAGAGCTTTTCGCGGAAGTTCAGGTCAAAGGACACCACCGCCCCGGCCGCCTTCGCCGCCTGCATGCCCTCGACGATGACCTCCGGCGTCGTCGCCGACAGCGCCGCGAAAATGCCGCCGCTGTGGAACCAGCGCACCCCGGCACCGAAGACCGCCGGCCAGTCGAAATCGCCCGGCTTGAGCCGGGCCGCCGCCTCGTTGGCGCGGTTGTAGAAGACCACCGGAGCGCGAACGCCGTGGCCGCGGTCGCTGTAGACCGTGGCCATGTTCGGCCCGGTGACGCCATCGTGGATGAAGTGCTTGTAGAACGGCCGCACGCCCATGGCCCGGACGCGCTCGGCGATCAACTCGCCAATGGGGTAATCGACCAGCGCGCTGGCGACGCCGGTGTTGAGGCGGAAACAGTCGGCGAGATTGGCCGCGACGTTGAACTCGCCGCCGCTGACGTGAATCTGGCACTCGTGGGCCTTGCGGAACGGGATGAGGCCCGGGTCGAGGCGGTGGACCAGGGCGCCGAGGGCCAGGAAATCGAGGGCGCCGCCCCGGGGGATGTTCAGGTGGGGGTGCATGATGCTCTCCAGGTTGGCCGCGGAGTCGTACAGCGTCGGTGTACGAACCCGGGGCGGCGGCGAACATGGTGCAACCACGGCCCGTGCGGCTATTTGTTGCGGGCGGCCTCGTAGTGCGCGATGTACTGCTCTGGCGTCGTCCAGGCCACCAACCTGGCGATGGTCTCCAGCGGCAGGTCTTCCAGCTTGCGGAAGCGGACACAGGATTTGCCCATGTCGAGCTTCTTGCCGGCCTTCTTGAAAGCGTCCTGGAGGAGCGCCAGCTGTTTGGGGTCGCCGTGGACGCCCGTGAGGTAGATCGAGAAGTAATGCTTCTGGGCGGCCAGGGCGACGTAACTGAGGGGCTGGCCGTTGTAGGTGTCCGGGTAGCGCTCCAGTGGGATTTCGTAGCAGATGGCGCCCCAGTTGATGGCCTCGCGATAGCCTTTGGGCAGATGGCGCAGGATCAGGTCGCGGACGGCGGACACGATGGCCCGGCGATCTTCGGGGAGCGCGTCGAGGTACTCGGCAACGGTGGCGGCCTTGTTCTTGAACATGCGGAACCTCTCGGACGAGTGGCGCTGGGAATCGCCAGCTGGCGGCGGCTGTCTAATCAAGGGAGCCAAGGGAGCCAAGGGAGCCAACTTTTTCACACGTCGAGAATGTCATCCCCTGGCACTCGCAACTGCTGTGCAAGGCCGCCGCGGAAGTGTACCCGATCCTGAGCCGGAGGCCAACGAGCGGACGGCCACTTCGCAAATGTCCTTGTGGATTTTGGTAAACTTGCCGAGTTCTACCAGAGATTACACGATGAACGGAAGCAGCCAGGACTGCTCATCACGAGTTTTCTTTGCCAAGAGCCGGCCCGGTGTCCCACTCACGGGGAGGTTCTCGTCCGTCACGCCGCGCAACAACTCGCCGAGCGTGGGCGGGTTCTCGGACGGGCGGCGAATGATGCGCAGGTCCGTACACGTCGCCTGGTAACTGGCCTCCAGGTCGAGCGGCACCGAGAAGTCGGCGGCGATCCACAGGGGCAACGTCGGCAGCGGCTGGCCCAGCGCCATCAGCGCCGGCCAGAGCAGGAGCTTGTTGCGTCGCTTCTTCGCGGCCGACGGCCCGGTAAGACACCGCGGAGAGGTTTGACGGCATTGCGGCGTCGCCGGTCGTCACGCCCAGGAGGGACAGGATGGCGGCGTTCAGGTCGGCCCGGCGTGTGGTCACGGTGTCCACGACGACAACGCTACTGCCCTGTTGGAGGTAGCCGACACATTTGACGGCGAACGCTTGCCGGGCCTGGGGGCGGTCCTTGTAACGTGGGCTGACCAGTTCCACCGCGGCCGTCAGGCTCGGGTTGCCGTCGTCGGCGAACACCTGAACCTCGACGACATCAACCGCGGCTAACTCGACGGCGACCGCCAGACCAGGGGCTGGTGGCGCCCAGGGCTGGGGGCCGGTTCCGGGGACGGGGGCCTCGTGTTCGCGCAACGCAGCTACGTTGATTTCGATGGGACCATCGCGGTCAACGAGGGGAACGGCGTAATAGCCGTCTGGCAAGACCCCCTGGTTGAGCAACCGGGCCATCGCGGCGGCCCAGGCGCCGTGGAAACTGCGCCAGGGGTGTACGGTTCAATGGTGGGTTGAAGTGATCGAGTAGCGGCATGCCAGGCTCCTCCGACGGATTCGCTTCATTTCTTTTTCGGTGGGGATGTGAGCCAATCCATGAGGTTCAAGAGTGGGAAAAGGACCAGAATACCAGCCGCTGCGCCTCCGGCGGCCACGAAGTAGGGCGGCCCCGGGGTCAATACGCCCATCAGCGAGATGAAAGTCGCCAGGCCGGCAAACACCCGCATCTCGCAACTCGGTGCGGCGAGCAACCCGACGATTGCCACCGCTACACACGCCAGGATCGGACTGACGTACGCCGCCAGCAGAAACGTGAGTAAGCCCCCGAGCGCGGCGGCTAATGCAATTGCCACTAAAACCCCAACCCGCAACAGCCGATCTTTCCGGTCAGCCACGGGCGGCTCCTGATCAGCGAAAAAGAAATCGCATTCCTGACGGTCACCGTCCCCCAGGCCGTACCTCCACCGTCGCCGACTGCCCGACGTTCTCCTCCACCTCCACGCGCAGCACCTCCGGCCGGTAGTCGTGCTGCCGCTGCAAATCCTCCAGCAGCCGCCGCGCGATGTACCCCGCCAGCAGTTCGGCCGTCGTGTTCTCAATCGGCAGCAGGATGCAGTCGTCGCGCGGAAACACCCACTCCCGATCCTTGTAGCGCACGCGCACCGACGCGCCCTCCTCCTGCACGCTGATGAGCGGGTTGCGTGTCGCCAATAGCATGTGGTGGTCGAGGTAGTCCGTGATGACCTTGGTGCGCTGCTTCAGCGCGATGAAGTCGAAGACGTAGCGGTTGGCGTCCAGCGGTCCTTCGATCTCGACGGTGGCGCGGTAATTGTGGCCGTGCAACCGCTCGCACCTGTCGCCCTCGTAGCTGATGAAGTGGCCCGAGCAGAAAACCAGATGGTCCTTGGTGACGCGGACCTTGAAGTGCTCTGTCGCCATGACGCGCCCTGGGATTCGACCCACCCGGCGCAGCGGTCGCCCGCACGGGCAATCAAATGGGCCGGGAGGAAGGTTATTGTAGCAACCTCCCTCCCGGCCCACAATCAAGCGGAAGTCCGAGCCCGAGCGCCAGCGAGGAGGCTGGCCCCTCGCTGGCGCTCGGACTCGGACGTTTCAGCGCCGCGTCGGCCGCCATTCCAGGCCGAGCACGGTCATGCGCTCACGGCGGGCCATGACGGCGTACGGCGTGTTCGCGTAGTCCCTCGTGATCAGATCCCAGGTGCGGCGGACTTCCTTGACCCAGTCCTTGACTTTGCCCTCGGGAATGCTCACCTTATCCCGCGACGCCATGCGGTAGCCGGCGAAGCCAGCCTCCAGCGGCGGCAGCGAGTCGGTGCGAATCTGCGCCAGCAGGTAGTTGTACTCCATCAGATAGATCAGCCGCGACTCCAGCCGGGCCAGCACGAAATGGTAGTTCGCCGTCCAGCGCTTCGAGGTTTCCTTCGCCAGGTGCAGCTTGCCGGCCTCTTTCAGATCATCGAGCGCGCTCTCCAGCGCGAACGCGGCCCGGCCGGGCGCGCCTTGCTTCTCAAACACCTGCTTCTTGACCTGCGCGGTGCTGGCGCCGAAGAACACCTCGTCAAAGCGCACGTTGGAACTCTCGTTCAGCGCCTGCACGGCGTCCAGGATGGCCTTCTTCAACTCCGGCGAACTCGCGTCCGCCTGATACTGCTGGATCACCTCGGCCGGCAGCGGCGGCAGGTTGGACACGCGCAGGTCGTCGCGGACACCGCGCCTGCCGCGCACCGGCGGAATCTGATTGATCTCTTCCAGGATACGCTGCACCAGGGCGGCTGCGGCGGCCGGCTGGTTGTTGGGGCCGACCGGCGATGTCTCAATGGTCAGCAGCGCCGGTGCCGCTTCCTCCGGGTTCGGGTCGGCGCCGGCCGCCGCTTCCTTGCCGAACAGCCGGGCCGTCTGTGTCAACTTGTGCGGCATCAGCGTCTTCTGCATGGCGGCGTTGACGCGGTTGGTCAGCAGGTCCATCGGTAGGGGGCTGCTCGCCTCCGTGATGCCGGACGGCTGCGTCAACAGGCTCTTGGCCGCGCCGGTGAACGCCTGCAGGAACAGACTGCCGCTCTCGAATTCCAGGCTCTCCTGCTTGGCGTCGCAGGCCACCAGCACCTGCACACCAGCGGGCACCTGGCGGATTTTGGCGTCGAAGTCCTCGGTCAGCGCGCCGCCGCCGGGGCGGAGGTTGCCGGCGCCTGGGTTGTGGCGGGCGATGTCCAGCACCAGCACCTTCTGCCGGCACTTGCACGCCTTCAATTGGTCGTACACCCACGACAGCTTGATGAGCGTGGCGGCGTCCGCCAGGTCGCCCTCCACCGGCACCAGGTACGCCTCCTTGTCGATCTCGATGGCGTGGCCGGTAAACAGGATCAAAATGCGGTCCTGTTCGCGCGAGGTCTTCAAGAACTCAGTGATGGTGCTTTCGATTACCGTTTTGAGTGGTGGATACGGCTTCACAGTGGCCCGGTCGTTTAGCTCAAAGACCTGCCGCGCGGGGAAGCGCATGCCGCGCGCCAGCTGGTCGCGCAGCGAGGCCAGGTTGCTGCCGGGGAACTGGTCCCGCGGGTTCGACGGCGCATGGCCCGCGTTCAGTGGATTGGCGTACAGGTAGTCGCTGACGCCGATCAGCAGCGCCCGCCGCGGAAACGGCGCTTCCTTGGCTGGCCCCTTCTTCGGCGGGTTCTTGACGATCTCCGGGTTCTTCTTCGGCGTATCCTTCTTCGGCGGATCCTTCTGCACGGGCTCCACCTTGGGCGGATCCTTCTTCGGCTCCACCTTTCTGGGCGGATCCTTTGGCATGGGCGAATCCGGCGGGCCAATCGGGCCGGCGGTTTTCTTGTTGGGCGGATCCTGCTTGTCGTTCGGCTCGACCTTGGGCGGATCCTGCTTGTCGTTGGAATCGGTTTTCGGCGTGTTGGCGTTGGCGGGGGGGGACTGGCCGGTCGTTCCCTTGTCGTCGGTTTTCGGGTTTTCCCTGGACTCTTCCTGGGCCTGCTCGCTGGGTTTGTTGGGGTTGAACAGGCCGGAGAGCTGCGGCCCCAGCGCGACGAAGACAATGGCGGCCAGGGCCAGGACGCCGCCGCAGACCAGGACACCGACCCCCAAACTGCCGCTGCCCTTCTGCTTGTAGCGCGGCTGGTATGGGCTGGCGTTGGGATTAATGACCGCGTGCTGGATCGAGAACGGATTGGCGGTCACCACCGCCGCCGCGGGCTTCGCCACCGGAACGACTGCTGCGCGAACCGGCGCGGCCACCGGCCGGGGCGCCGGCGCGGGCGTTGCTGAACTGGACCGGGCCTGGAAGATGTTGCTGCAGAACTTGCAGCGCATCGGCTGGGTCACCCATTCGGCCGGGATGCGCAGCACGTTCTTGCAGTACGGACACCTGGCCTGAACCACGGCGCTCATCACGTCACCCCCGACGAAGCCGGCACCGATCCCCCTACGCCCTCGCGCAGGGCAACCCTTCCCCTTTAATAGACGATATTCTAGCCAATTCGGTTCCGCGAAGAAAGTACAGGTAGCACGGCCTGCCGCGCCAGCTGGTGTGGGTGGTGCCGATGGTAGTATAACATCTGCTGACGCCGCCCCGATCCCGCGGGAGAAGTTCGCCATGTCCACCGACCTGCAACGGCCCTCGCCGGAACACTTCCTGACGCTGATCCGCCAGCAGCAGCGCGGCCGGCTAAAGGTGTACCTTGGCTTCGCCGCCGGCGTCGGCAAGACCTTCGAGATGCTCCAGGAGGGCCATCGCCTGCGGCGCCAGGGCGTGGACGTGGTGGTCGGTATCGTCGAGACGCACGGCCGGGCCGAAACCGCCGCGCTGGTCGAGGGCCTGGAGCAGGTGCCGCGGCGGAGCATCGAGTACCGCGGTGTGGCGCTTGCGGAGATGGACCTGGACGCCCTGCTGGCCCGGCGGCCGAACGTGGCCCTGGTGGACGAACTGGCCCACACCAACGCCCCGGGCAGCCGTTTTGCCAAGCGCTACCAGGACGTGGAGGAACTGCTGCGCAACGGTATCAACGTCATCAGCACGCTCAACATTCAGCACCTGGAGAGCCTGTACGACATGGTGGAGCGGGCCACCGGCGTCAAGGTCAAGGAGCGCGTGCCCGACTACGTGCTGGGCATCGCCGACCAGCTCGTCAACGTCGATCTGTCCGCCGAGGATTTGCGCGACCGCCTGCTGGCCGGCAAGGTCTACCCGGCGGAGCGCATCAACAGCGCCCTGGAAAACTTTTTCACGCAGGAGAACCTGACGCGACTGCGCGAGTTCGCGCTGGAGGAGATGGCCCACCGGCTGGACCGGCGCCGCCAGGAGAAGAGCGGGCCGCAGCCGAGCGGCTCGGAGCGCGTCATGGTGTGCCTGAGTTCGCAGAGCCCCAGCGCCGAACGGCTGCTGCGCAAGGGCGGCCGTCTGGCCGACCGGCTGGGCGCACCGTGGTACGCCGTCTACATCCAGACCCCGAGCGAGGCACTGGACCGCATCGACGCGGCAACGCAGCGGCGCATCAGCAACACGCTGGAGCTAACGACGCAGCTGGGCGGTACGCCGATGCAGTTCAAGGGTGCCGACGTGGTCAGCACCATCGCGGCCTTCGCGCAGGAGTACGGCATCACGCACATTGTGCTGGGCCGCAGCCGGCAGCCGTGGTTTCGGCGCTGGTTCGGCCAGTCGCTGCTGGACCGCCTGCTGCAAACCATTCCTGGCGTGGACGTGCTCGTCGTGGACACCTGAGAAGTTGTGATGGGATGAGTTGGGTTGCTGTCCTGGTTCGTAGTACCGCCTTGAGGCGGTCTTGCGCCTGACTGATCGTGGTTGCAACGACTACAATAGGCCCGTGCCATTTCGATCACACTGATCGGCAAGGGGGTATACGCATGCTGCGCATCTTCGTCATGCTGGCCATGCTCGGTGTGGCCGCTGGGCCTAACGAAACGCTCGCACCCTGGGCGAAAAATGCTCATCCGACAGACGCGCCGAAACGCCATGTCGAGAAGATCGCGGTTGGCCGGCACGTCTACGTCATCCGTCAAGCCGGCACGATGGACGGCAGCAATTGCCGCTCACCCATCGGCGTGGGAATGATGGACGGCCCGCCCATCGAGCAGACCTGGGAGTCCAACCGCGCGGTGCGACTGGAGAATACGGGGGCAACGGACGTGATCAATCCCTGGCTGGCGAACGGCCGCAACGGCTTCCGCACACTCGATGAGATCGTGGCGTCGGCCGTCAAACCAGGCATGACGGATCGTGAGAAGGCCCAGGCGCTCTGGTTTCAGGAGATTCGCCATCGCTATCACTGGTCCGGCGACAACAACGAACTGGGCGATCCGGTCAAGGTCTTCAACATCTACGGACACAACACCTGCGGCAACGATTCCATCTGCCTGGCGGGCCTCTGGAAGCGGGCAGGGTTGAAGGTGACGCCCGCACGGGTCGTTGGCCATTGTGTGACGCAATGTTACTTTGACGGCCGCTGGAATCTCTTCGATGGCGACATGCATTCGATGTACCTGTTGCGCGATAACCACACCGTCGCGAGTGAGCAGGACCTCGTGCGCGACCACGATCTGATCAAACGCACGCACACGCAGGGCATCCTGAACCCGGATCGGCGTGCGAACGATGAGTGGGAGGCGTCCATTTTCATGTTCGAGGGGCCGCCCGCCGGTGATCGCAATTGCGCCCAGAACACCTCCATGAACATGGTGCTGCGGCCCGGGGAGGCAATCACCTGGCGCTGGGGGCATACGAATCCAGTGAAGTATCATGGAGAAAAGCCGCGGTATCCCGACACCATCTGCAACGGCCTCTGGGAATATCGGCCCGACTTCGGGCGCGACCTTTGGAAGAAGGGGACCGCCTCGGTCGCGGGCGTTCAGACGAAGGGCGGCGAACTGATCGCCGAAGCCGGAAAAACCGGCACCATCATCTGGACCATCCGCAGCCCCTACGTCCTTGTGGGCGGCAGGCTCGAAACGGAGGGGAGCGGAGCAAAGTTCGCGCTGTCGTGGGACGGGAAAACGTGGCTGGAGGCGGGGCCGGACCTGGACAAATTCTTCCCGCCTGCCGGCCCGGCGCGCTACACCTATCGGCTCCGCTGCGAGTTGAACGCTGGTGCCCGTCTCAAGCGTCTGGGTATCGTCAACGACCTCCAGATGGCGCCGCTGGCGCTGCCGGCGCTGGCGGTTGGCGACAACCAGTTCGTCTACACGGACCAGTCTCCCGGCAAGCGGCAGGTGCGCATCACGCACGACTGGGTCGAGCACTCCGCCTCCCGACCGCCCGAAGCTCCCACCACGCCCACGTTCCCGCTGGACAAGGCGGAAGCCGAGGGCACCCAGCTTGTGTTCCGCTGGCCGGCGCCCAAAAGCGCCGACGGCATCGCCGATTACCATTTTGAACTCTCGGATCGACCGGACATGCGTTGGCCGCTGTCGCCGAACTTCTACAGGCTGATCTCGAAGACGGCCGACCGCGGTAAGTCGCAGTTCACGTTGCCGCACGGCGGGCTCCTAACAGTGGACCGGAAATACTACTGGCGCGTGCGGGCGAAGAATGCGAAGGGCGTATGGGGCTCCTGGAGCGCGACCTGGAGCTTTACGCCGCGCGGGCCCGCGGCCCCCACCGACGTTCGCCTCGCCATCGCTCGCGACCGCGGCGCCGCTGTCCTGCGCTGGCAGCCGAACCCAACTGGGCGGAAGCCGGTGAAGTACCGCATCTACGGCAGCGACGTAAAAGGCTTCACGGTCAGCGACGAACCCTACAAGTCCGTCGTCGGCGTGTCGAAGGTGGTCTCCGCCAATCGGCCGGCCAATTATGTGACCGAGGTCGCGGCGACCGAGGCGGTGGTGATCGGCGCGGAGATCAACTTGCCCAACGCGAACCGAGCCTACTACCGCGTCGTGGCCGTGGACGCGAAGGGGAACCGGAGCGGGCCATCCGATTTCGCCGAGGCGCCGCGGCCGCTCCTCTGGTCGCGTCCCGTCACCGCCGCCCAGGTGGGAGCAGCATACCGTTATACCCTCGCCGCCATCCGCTCACTCGGCGACCTGCGGACGCGCGTTGTCAACGGCAAGGAAACGATGAACTACTGGGACATCGAGAACCCGCGCTTCGCCCTTCAGAAAGGGCCTGCCTGGCTCAGGATCGACGAGCGCACGGGAGTGCTCTCGGGCGTTCCGGACAGCCCCGGCAAGGTGGTCATCACCGTGACCGCCACGATTGACCGAGAAGTTCGCAAGCTGGATGAGCGCGCCCTGAGCTGGGGGCAGGAAAAAACGTTGTCCACGGGTACGCAGAGGGTCGGCGTGGCCACGCAGACCTTTACCCTCGAGATCGCGCCGCGCTGACGCCGCAGCGCGGGAAGACGACTGGCGCGAACCAAGGAAGATAACGATTGTCGCTGTGGGACTGGAACAGGAAGAAGACCATGCTCGCACGCTGCGCGATGTTGTGCCCGTACATGCTGCTCCTGATGGCGTGGAGTGGGATTGCTCAGCCAGTGAGCGCCACCGAGTCGGCGTCGATGCAGAAGCAGGGACCGCGCGTCGATGCGGTCGGCGATCCGCTTCCGAAAGGTGCCGTGGCACGGATTGGGACGCTGCGACTCCGACAGCCATCCGAAGTGTGCACCGTCGTTTTTTCTCCTGACGGTAAGCTGCTCGCAACAGGAGGACGCTACGACGGCGTGCGACTCTGGGAATCCACCACGGGGAAAGCACTCCGCTTTCTTCCCGCCAGGGGAGGACAGTGCATTTTCCATCTGGCCTTCTCGCCGGACAGCAAGACGTTGGTTTCCAGTGGCTTTGACGGTGCCGTGGAAGTATGGGACGTTGCTACCGGCAAGAAAATCCGCCAACTCGGCGTGGATTCTGTTGCTGCCAGGCTTGGCCCGCTGTGTTTCTCCGACGATGGCAAATGGCTCGCGTTGGCCGAGGGCAGGACCATGCGCGTCTGGGAAACCACAGGCTGGACCGAGCAAAAGCCTCCGCGACCCGAGGGCAAGAAAGTCATCCTTCCCGCCTTCGCCGGCAAACGCATGTATGTGAGAGGAATTGGAGCCGAATGGGGCAAGGACCACCTCTGGGACCTCGCCGCGCTGGAGCGACAGGTCGTCCCGGCGAGTTGGGGCACGGGTTGGTGGACCGCTCTTTCTCCGGACGGCAAGCGCCTGGCGGCAACGGACCCGGGAGACACGCTCGTCGTGGTACGCGACATCGCCACCGGGAAAGAGACGCTCCGCCTGGAACCGGTGGTGAAGAAAGGTGCCGCGGTGCGCGCCATCTGTTTTTCGCCCGACGGAAAACTCCTGGCCATTGGGGGCTGGGGGATTCCGCTGCGCTGCATCGATCCCGAGACGGGAAAGGACAGGGTGCGCTTCGGCGATCAGGCGGTGGATTACACCACCCAGCTGGCCTTTTCTCCGGATGGCAAGCGGCTGGCCGTTGCCCGCGGGAACGGCGTCCGGCTCTGGGAGGTCGGCACCGGGAAGGAACTTTTGCCGTCGAGTAGCCATACCCATGGCGTGCGTGCCATCGCGTTTTCACCGAACGGGAAACGGCTTGCCTTCGGCGACGGACACTGGCTGCGCCTGTACGACACGACAACCCACAAGCAGGTGTGGCGCTTCCCGGAGGAACGGGATCATGGTTACCGAATCGCCTTCGCTGCGGATGGCAAGGCCCTCGTGGCCGGAAGCGTCGCACTCCTTTGCTTCCATGACACGCTGACTGGAAAAATGACCCACTCCCTGGGGAAGCAGTCGCTCGAACCACATCATTTCGGCAGTCCGGTCGAGTACGGCCTGTACACGCCGGACCTTGAAAAAGTAGTCTTTCTCCACCTCAACTCGGAAAACGATCCGTACACGACTGTTCTTGTTCGCTCAGCCGCGACCGGAATGGAACAGTTGAAGTTCAAGCACCTCGGTGGATCGGCAAGTGCCGCGAGCATTTCCCCCAACGGACAGTTCGTGGCAATTGGTTATCTGGAAGGTCCCATTCAGCTTTACCACCTCACGAGTGGGAAAAGGGCGAATCAACTGGATGTGACCGGGACGGACTGGCACAGACTTGTCTTCGCACCCGACGGCAGAACCCTGGCCACAAGGGACAAGAAAGGCGCCTTGCGACTGCTGGAGGTAGCCACCGGGAAGACGCGGCTGGTGCTGCAGGGCCCTGGGGCGCGGGACAGTTTCGTCTATTCTCCGGATGGAAAAGTGCTCGCAACCTGGGGGGACAGGACGGTCCAGTTGTGGGACACGAGTTCGGGTCGCAAGCTTGGTCGGCTGGAGGGGCACACCGGCCACATCAACGAGGTGGCCTTCATGCCCGGGGGGAGCATCCTGGCAACGGCCAGCGAAGATACGACCATCCTGTTCTGGGAGGTGGCCGACCTGATCCCCAGAGAAAAGCCGGCTCCGCTCGCCCCCGAGGCATTGACCGCGGCATGGAAAGACCTGGCCGGCCCGGACACGGCGCAGGCACACCGCGCCATGGTTTCCTTCCGCCAGGCGGGGCCTCAAGCAGTCGCTTTCCTGCGTGAACGGCTTCGGCCGGTGTCCATGCCGGCCGCGCAACAAATTGAGCGCTGGCTCAAGGATCTCGACCATGCGAAGTTCGCCGTCCGAGACCAGGCGGCCAGGGAGCTGAAGAAACAGATCGACGTTGTGGTCCCCTCGCTGCGGAAGGCGCTGGCTGCTGGCCCATCCCTGGAAAAGCAGCGGCGCTTGAATCAGCTGATTGCCTTGGCGGAGGAAGGGCACTGGACGCCGGAGGCCCTGCGAACCCTTCGAGCCATTGAGGTACTGGAACAGATTGGTTCAGCAGAAGCGCGAACGGCGCTGAAAACGCTGGCCGGCGGCGCGCCGGCAGCGCGGTTGACTCGGGAAGCAAAAACCTCGCTGGAGCGACTGGCGCGGTGATCCTACCTGTTGATCGTAAGGCAAATTGCTCAGGAGGACGTTCCAGGCATCCACCCCGAGTTCGCGCATTGCCAGCGGAGCCAGTCTGCGGTATTTTTGAGCCGTCGCATCGTCGGAGGCCTCCCAGGGAATATAACCGAGAAGCGTGAACCTGGTGTCACGGTGATTGAGAATGGCACCCTCGTTGACGGGACCGGCGCCGCGCCAGCGGATCGAGCGCAGGCCGTGGTTGGGTCCCTCGGTTCTGCCATTGCTGGAACGCATCACGAAGTTATTCCCCCGGCGGCCAAGATGCTCACGCTGTTCGACCACGACACCCTGCGCGTCGCTGCGGCCTGGGGCGGCGCCGGGTTCATCGACTGGAACGGCATCAATTTCAACGGCCGGCACCAGGTCCACCCGCGCGTCGTGGGCCGGGTGCTGTTCGCCAATCCGTCGGGCCCGGCTGGGCCAACCCCCAAACCGGCGGCTTCGACGACCCGCGTCTGCGGGGCCGCGAAGGTCTCCGCAGACGGCAACCTGAGATCTTCGAGATAGGTCTGTGGGTTGGCCTTGCGCCAGCGTGGCGGTGCGTCGTCCTGTGGCCTGGGCGGCAGTCCGGGGCACACTTCCCGGAGCCGTTGCACGAGTTTGGCCAGGTCGCCTTCGTAGTCATTGCTGCGGAGGAAAACCGACTGCTGTTCGGCGAGCGCTTCCAGGTTGAAATTGGCCAGCCATTCCTGGTCGGGCATCGCCGTGTTGTCCAGGCGAACGGGAATGACGGTGTTTCCCGACTTCAGGCTGAGCGTGATTTCTTTCCTCACCCAGTCGTTCTTATCGGACAGGCGCGGGAAGCCTTCTAGCTTTCCCTTGTCAAACGAAGCAGTTTTCCAGCCGGGGCCGATGACCACCAACATGACCGGGCAAGATTGTGCGTTGTCCTCAAGCACCTTGGTCCAGACCTCGCCACCTCGGAGTCGGGTTTTATCCCGAAACACGGCAGCCGCACCGAATTCTCGCGTCAGGTCGCGGTCCAGGTGAGTGACCTGGTTGTTTGAATCTTTTTCACGGTAGCTAATGAAAATCATGTTTGGCATGAACTCGCTCCTCGGCCGGGTATGCAAGTCGGTATCCACTGTCACTTGCAGTTACCGACTTCGCTGCGCGGCAGACCTGGAGCTTCCAGGGCCAGTTGCTGCGGGGACATGATACGCCGCGTTGCTTCCTGAGCCAGACGGCACGCACGAGGGGCTGACTGTTGGGGTCACCAGCGGAAGAACCGATACGGGTCGTCCCATTCCTCCGGCACGTCGAGGTAAAGGCCGGTCAGCCAGCGCCGCTCGGACTGTGTTGCCGGCACCGGAGTGCGAAAGCGCTCCAGGACCGGCGTGGCGCTGGGCACCCCCAGGTTGGCAGTTAACCGGGTGGCGAGGCACGCGATCCGCCGAAACGTGCGACGCAGGTTCATCTGCGTTTTGTGCTCGAACTGCCAGGGGGCGAGCTGGCAGAAGATCGTGCCGTCGGCCCCGGCCGCCAGGACGCCGTTGCCGACCGGCGCGGCGCCGCCGGTGACCAGCGCAACGGAACGCGGGTCACGGTTGTGAACGTCAGCCGGGGCGACGCCGGCGAACAGCGAATATACGCCCGGCGGTTCAAAGAACGCGGCGATGTGCTCCTGTTTCTTCGTCGTGACCTTGCCGGGAAGGAATGCCTGCGCCTCGCCCTGGTCCAGCCCGAACGCCAGCACCCGGCCGCCCGCTTTCAACCAGGCACCGAGCGCCGCGCGGTCGCCGGCCAACTTCGCCCCGCCGCCGGGGCCGACGATCAACACCTGGTCACCCTGCAATTTGTCTTTGGCGTAAGCGCCGAGCGTGAAGCCGGCGGCTTCGAGATGGCGCTTGCCCGCCGGGTCGCCGGCGTACAGGGCCGAACGCATCGGCCGCGGCTTCCAGGCAGCCACGTATTGAACCAGGTTGCGCGCCAGCCGCTCGGCCGCCGGGTCGCTTTCGGTGCGCCCGGTCACGTCCAGCTGGCAGAAGAGCACCACCCCCCGGCCTTCGCGGTACTCCAGCAGCGGGCTGTATTGCAGCGCGTAGCCACCATCGACGACCGCCAGAAAATCGCCGCGGGCCGGCTTCTCGATCAGCACGGAAGCGACGTTGCCCCGACAGCCGCAGCGCCAGAGGTGGGGCACGTCGATACCGCACCATTGCACCGTCGGGCCGTGCCGGGGCCGCATGGTGTAGGTGAGCTGCGGCGGCAGCAGCGTCGCCGCGCCGCGCCAGTCGTGCAGGTGGTCCGCCTTCAGCCCCGCCAGCAGCGGATGATCGGGCACACGCGGGAACACGTTGCGCAAGCCGTACTCCGTGACGCGGAAACCGAACCGCTGCTCCAGCACCTGCGCCGTCTGCTCGAAGACGATCACTTTCAGGCCGTCGCGCACCCGATCAACGTTCGGCCCCGGCCCGTCGGGCGTCAGCGCCTCCTTGCCGACGATGAGCACGTCAAATTTGGCGAGGTCGGTTTTGGCGTCCACTTGCTCGCATTTGAGTCCCAGGCCGGCGAGCAACCTGGCCGTGTGCCCCCGCGGATCGAACAGCGCCACCCGCGCCCGACCTGCGGGCCGGCAGGTCGCGGCAACACGTCGATGGTAAACGCATCGGTCTGCGTCTCGCCGGTGCCGAAACGGACCGTCGCCTTGATTGGGTACTGGCCGGCCGGCAATTTCTTCGGCAAAGCGAAGCGGAGGGGAATGCGTTCCTGCTCGCCGGTCGGCACGGAGATTTTCCTGGTGCCGGCCACTGGCTTGGGCAAACCGCAGGACCATTCGCAGACACACTTCACAGTTTGCCGTGAATTGTTGATGATGATGAGCTGCTTCTCGACGGTTTCGCCGGGGAAGAAGTTATGGCCCTTGCCCGTGAATTCCCCGACCTTGCCGCCGAGGTAGGCGAGCAGCGGCCGGTTGTTGCGGTAGAGGGCTTCCGCCGCGGCGGTGGGCACCCAGTCGGACGCCGCGTAGTCGGTGGTCATCTGCCCCGGCTGGCGCTGCGTGTAATCGGGACTGAAGCCCGGCTTCTGGAGTTGGTCCCAATCGACCTTGAACACCGTCCGGCCCTGGTTCGCGCCGTCCTTCCGCTTCCAGAAGACGTGATACTCCCACGGCGAATTGGCCGAGAGGCCCCAGGTGCGATGGGCACGCCAGTTGTCGGTGAGATACTGGGCGAAGATCGGTTGCCGTTCGTCGAAGTCGCGTGCCCCGACCTGGTGCGGGTAGTCCCAGCGGTGCCAGAGATTGCCCTTTTTGAACTGGGCCGCCTCAAAGCGGAGGTTCTGCTTCTCGCGCTCGCTGATCCGGTAAGCCTGGTCGCCGAGGAACTGCGCGTTCCACTCGGCCAGGCAGAATTCCCACGGCACCTTCGCGCTGCCGAACGAGCGCTCCCCTTTGTACCAGCCGCGGTACATGGTCCAGTCCCAGGAGAACGGCACGCCGTACTCGCACAGGAAGACCGGTTTGACTCCTTTCGTCGCCCAGTGCTCGAACCAGTCGGACATTTCCTGGACCGGCACGAAGTTGGCGTAGAAGTTGACGGTGTGCATCGAACCGAGGTTGCCCGAGGAGTGGTGGTAGACGATTCGGCCGGGGTCGAGCGCACGCACAATGGCCTCCGCCTTGAGGGCCAGGCCTGCGTTGTTACGCGACCAGGTGTCGCCCGCGCGGGTCGTCGCGGCCGTCCATCCGGTGCGGGTTCATGTCCTCGCCGTAGCCCGTGGCGTTGTGGCTCATCGCATAGGCCACAACCGCCGGGTGATTCTGGGCCGCGCGCACGTAGAACGCCGCGTGCCGGGCGTAGCCGTTCTTTTGTTCGGGATTCGGCATTTTCCAGTCATAATGGCCGAAGTGCGGCTGCGAGAACGCGACCAGCATACCGGCGTCGTCCGCGGCGCGCAGGATGTCCGTGAAGCTCACGTGCGTGCCGGGCTGACAACCGTAGTTGTGCGTGTAGACGAAATTGATGCCGAAGCTTTTGAGACGTTTCAGGGTTTCACGGGCGGCTGCATAGGTGGCCGTGCGCGCCCCGATCTGGGCGTTGTCCAGCGGCACCGCCGAGAGGAAGATGCGGGTGCCGTTGAGGTAAAAATCCTTGCCGTTGATCCAGAACTCGCGGAAGCCGAAACGCACCGGATACGCGGCGTCCATCAGCTTGCCGCCGCCGTCCACCAGTGCCACCTCGGCCGTCAACTGATGTTGCGGAGTGTGGAGATCCCAGAGTTTTTTGGGCCGCCACTGCTCCGTGACGCTGACGCGGCCGGCCGTCAGTTCGCCGGCCTGGAACGGCTTGCTCGTGAACTCGCGAACGCTCTTGCCGTCCTCCCGAATCGTAACCCGCAGAGCGTACCGTCCCTTCGCCGCGAGGCCGTCGAGCGCGGCGCTGACGGCCAGCGTGCCCTTGCGCACCGAGGTGTCCACCTTCACGTCGGTGACGCGCGCGGCGGGCGTGCTGGTGAGGAACACGTCGCCGCACAGGCCGCGCCGCTCCACCTGGCCCTTGACCTCGCGGGCGGAGTTCGTGTCGTTGTAGGAGAGCAGGACGCCCTTGAGCGGCAGGGCGTCCACGCGCAGGCTGAGGAGATACTTGCCGCCGGGCTGGCATGCGTTGGAAAGATCGACCTCCGCGGCGGGGAAGCGGACCTCACCGGCTTTCTTGCCGTTCACGTACACGATGGCGAACGAATTCACGTACTCGACGTGCAGGGCGATGCGCCGGCCGGTCCAGTCCTTGGGGACCGTGATCGTGCGCTGATACCAGCCGGCGGTGAGGCCGCGCACATCGGCCGCTTTCCAGGCCGGGTGGGCGAACAGGGTCTGGCAATCTTCCTGAATGTAGTTGGCCTTCCCCGGCCAGAACGCGGGCACCTTGAAGAAGCCCCAGGCGCCGTCGGGCGGCGCCTCGTTGCCGGCCCTGGCGGGCTGGAAGCGCCAGAGGCCGTTCAGGCACATGCGTTCGCGGGTGGGCGACCGGTCGCGGTGGGCCTTATCGACATCCCAGACCGCCTTGACGCCGGGCGGAAGCGGCACGTCCGGTGTCCTGGGTTGTTGCGCTCCCGAGGAGCCGGACAAGGCGTGGGCGGCCAGGAAGCACAAAAAGGCATTCAACCATAGCGATCGGTAAATGGTCCACATCATGATAACCTCGAACGTGCGGTGGTCTCCTGATTCGGGGCGTTCCTTGCCCCGGCGCCTCGTGCGCGGCTGGTTCGAGCGGATCGCGCCTGGGGGTGGGATGGCGGGCACAGCCTGACCAGCAGGGGCCTGCGCTGTCGCAGCAAGGGAGCCAAGGGAGCCAATGTTTTCACACGTCGAGATGCGGCGCCCTGGCCCTGTACGGCTGGCACGGCGCGACAACCACCGGCGGCGGTTGCCACAGCAAGGGGGCCAAGGGGGCCAAGGGGGCCAGCTTTTTCATACGTCGAGATTCGCGCCTGGCAGCGGTGCGCGCCGCTGCCAGGACGGCTCGGGAGCGCCGGCCTGCCGTTCGTGGTTCACGCAACTGCGAACCGCGCTAGATAACAGGCTTCAGAGACCTGCCGCGATTCCGGCGCACAAGGCCGGTCACGATCAGCAAAGCGCCCCCGATGCTCGCCAGGACCAGCGCGGACGGGGTCGGGACCACGGGACCGCCGCCACCGGGGCCCGGAAACGCCTGCTGGCTGTTAGTGAACGCCACGGAAGATTGCTCGGTCGTGGGAAATTCGTTTGGCATTCCGTCGAAGAGAAAGGTGAAATGCCCTCCCGGATCAGCCGCAGAGGTGTATCCGTCCACCGGGTTGTTGTCGGCACCCGTAATATCGATGTTGTACGAACTCGAGGTCGTAATCGGAAGGTAGGACAGGTCGTAGGTCAGCGTGCCCACGTCATAAGATCCTGCGGCAAGACCAAATTGGAACGGGTAGTTTTTTCCGGTAACCGGGTTCACATTCGGCGTGTCAGAAACCTGAAACAACGAGCCAAATTGCTGCGTTGTCCAACCTCCCTGACTGGATGACTGCAAGACGGTCGAGTTCAGGTTAAAGCTCCATGCGCCATAGTCACCGTTCGGCGACAGCACGAGACTACTGGCGCTCACGTCGATTCCGAAAGTCGATGCCTGGAAGCCCGTATCGGCCGGGGTGGTGCTGAACGTGAGATACACCTCGAAGCTGACCGTGTTCCCCGAGACGGCTGCCGTCCCGAGGGAGAAGGTGGCAAGACCGGCCGCGCAAGGCTGAACCCCACACAGCACGCCTATGACGGCAGCGCACCAAAGCAAGATGGAGGAACGCATGACTCATGCTCCGTGGGCGTTAAACAGAAGGATACCGCCAGTTGGACCCGTCGCCTATCTCCGGGAAGTAGTATGTTCACAGCTTGGACAGGCAATGTCAAGAAAATCCGACGGAGATTTGCCGTCAGTGTGCCGAGCGGCTGGCGCGTCGAGACGGGAGGCCCCCGCGCCGCCGGGCGAGTACCAGTCCGTCCGGGTTGGTTTCCTCCACCGGCCCGGTGAACCACGGACGTCCTGGCCTTCTTCACGATGCCGTCGTTGCAAAAACCGGACCGGGGAAACTCACGCCTCTGGTGGTACACGCCGGGTCCACTGCGGCTTTTGTGCTTAGGAGGCGCCGAACAACAACTTCGTAGGACGGCTCTCCAGAGCCGTCCTACTCTTGGAAGTTGTTGTTCGGCGCCTCCTTATGAAAACCACACCTGGCCGAACAGGTTTTTTCCTACGGAAGCCCGTCGTACTTCCTCGATCCCCGCAGCAGAAGAGTCCTTCCTGAGTGCGTTCACGTCTCGATCTTGTTGCTGCAGCTCCTGTTCGATGAGTTCACGCACTGCCGCAATCTCGGAGGGGTCAGGGCCGCTCTCCTCCTTGAGATCGTTCAGGAGGACGCCGTGTTCATCCAGCAATAGTTCAAGAAGGTCGAAGTTCCTGCCCGAGAGGAGATGTGCATAGCCAACGGCCCGCTTTTCAACTGCGCCAAGCAGATCCACGATTGCGGTTGCGATGGTATGAGCGACTGCGGACGATGGACCTCCAGTATCTTCTACTTCCGGCTCTCCCGCTGCCGACGAAATGAGTAGCTGCCGGAAAGGCGTTAGCGACTCGGTAACAGACAGAGACGTGTCATTTAGCACGTGCTGCCAGGCGGCATCCAAATCGAGACGAAGTTTACCCTGCCAATCGACCATCCACGGCACACTCCGCACGGCTCGTTGAAAAACGGGCCATTGTCGTTCGGTGCAGGCCAAGGCAAAGGCAAAGGCGGCATTGGCACCCATCCCAGCCAGCGCACGTTCAACATCTTTCAGGTGTTGAACAATTCTCTTGAACATGTCTCAGCCTCCTCCGATGGGCCTGGTAATTTGCCCGTGGACAGATTCTGTTCCCGTGATGTTGATGACTCCTGCTGCGTTCTGCCGAGCCTCGCATGCGGTGCAGGCGTAGTGGGTACACGCCTGCCGTGCCCCTTGTGCTTCACTTCCCAGGTATTGAATAGCACGAGCTTCGGCGTGGTTTCCCGCCAATCCAGCGGCATTGCCTCCTGTCGTCCCCCTGACGAACTCCACACCCTCGCCGAAAATCTCGGTAGCCCTGGCACGGGCCAGAACGCCAGGAACTTGTCGGGCCTGGCTCACGACCACTCGACCCGTTGGAGTGACCGTGACGGCGATCGGAACACCGGTTACTCCGTTCGCCCCGAAAGCGGCGTTGTGGATGCTGTCGGTGGCGGCCTGGAGTTCTGCATTGGTCCACTGGAAGGGTGTTCGTACTGCTGGAGCAGCATTCCCCGCGGCAGCTCCCCCCTCGGCAGTCTGCAGCGCCCCCCGTTCGGCGGCGCCCGGCAGTTGCGCCCCTTCCCCGGCCGCCCGTTCGGCGGCGCCCGGCAGTTGCGCCCTTCTTGCGCCGCCGCCTGCTCGACAGCGGCTGGCACTTGCGCCCCTTCCTGCGCCGCCGCCCGCTCGACGGCGCCTGGCAGCTGCGCCCCTTCCTGCGCCACCGCCTGCTCACCGGCCCCGACCACTTGCGCCCCTTCCTGCGCCACCGCCCGCTCACCGGCCCCGACCACTTGCGTCCCTTCCTGCGCCACCGCCCGCTCCACCGCCGGCAGTTCGCTGCTCACCGCCGCCGCCACCGTCGGCCGGGCCACCGCGCTCGCTTCCGAGGTGACGGCGGCCGTTTCACTGCTCACGGTCGCCACCTCCGCCGTGGCCGTGGCGGCCCTGGCGGAGGCTCGCGCGGACGCGATCCCGATGCCGGTCAGGCCGACCAGGTCGATCCCAACGTCCACTACCGTAGCGGCCGTGTCGCTGCCAGTCGCGGCTCTGGTGATATCGTAGGTCAGCGTATGCGTCTGCTCACCGGAGATCAACTGGCGGAGGCCCGCCTGCGCGTCGTCGATGCCCTTGAGGGCAACCGCCCCGCCGAAGAAGATGCCCACGCCGGTTTCCGCCGTGACCGCGGCGAAGGTCACTCCGGCGAAGGTCTGCATCACCCCCCCGACGAATTGCATGGCGCCGAAGACACGCGTAAAGAAGGTGCCGAACGGGTTCCCCCCCTGGGGTTGATTCTGGAAGTTGTTAAAGTTGATCCCGCTGTGGACGACGAGACGGTAGGACTCGCCGGAGTCGGTGGAGTCGTTGTGAACCAGCACCGCCGCGCCGCTCTCCGGCAGCACGACGAAGTAAGTGTGGTGCGCCTCGACGTGCAGGTTGTAGACCGGCTCCACGTCGCCGTTGGCGAACAGGTCCGTCAGCACGGCCCAGCTGGCGTCCGGCGTCCTCAGTTCGTCGCCGATGCGCAGGTCGGCCGCCATGACCCAGCCGCGGCCGCGGACATAGAACGGGTGGCGGTAGGTTGCCCGCACCACGTCGGCGCCGACGTGCAGCGTCAGGAGCTGGGCCGGCGCGTTGTGGAACGCCCGCGCCACCCGACACGGCTCCGGCGCCGCCAGCGGGTCACCGTCCGGCGCCGCCAGCACCAGGTCGCCCGCCTGCACCTCCTCGATCCGCTTCGCGCCGCCGTCCGCCATCAGCACCAGTGTTCCGGCGGCGAAGCAGTACTGGTAGACGAGTTGGTCGCCCATCCCCGCGAAGGCGTCCAGCGACGCCGCGCCAGCGAGAGACCACCCACTGCCCAGATCGCCCAGGCTCGCCGCCACCGAGTCGCGCGTCAGGGCGTTGGAAAGCGATCCGGACCCGGGTTGAGATTGCGCGGCGATCTGCGTGACCGTCGCCGACCACGGCGCCGCCACGCCGCCCCCCGTCGGGATGGTTGGCCCGCTGCCCCAAACCAGGGGCGCGCCGACCGGCGCGAAGTCGAGGCTGCCCGTCGTGCCCGTCCCCTGGTTGCTCGTCTCGACGTAGTGCTCCAGCAGATCGTAGCGCGAGTTGCCCGAGGCGGTTTGGGTCAGGGCGCCGTCGAGGTAGTTGCCGCCTTGCGCCAGACTGAGCGAGGTGCTCCCCGTGGTTGCGACCGTGTTCCCGCCGCGCGTCTCGGAGCGGTTGTAGTTGCCGTTCACCGAAGTGGTCCGGGTGAAACCGCCCGTCTGGGTGTTGCTCGACTCCACGACGGTCGATCCGTCGGTCCCGGTCACCGTCACCGAGTAGGCGCCGCCCGAGTCGGTCCCGGTCTGGGCGAGCGAATACACGTCGCTGCCGTTGGTGGTCGTTTGGTAGCTGCCGCTGATGGTGTCTTGCGACTCGGTGGACGTGTAGGTGTTCGTGCCGCTGCCCACCAGGTGGTAGGGGTTCAATCCCGCAGTCAGGTCCTGCGTGAACGAGTAAGTGTCCGTGCCGGTGGTGTTGACGCTGTTGGTGCCCGTGACGGTGTTGCCCGTGCTCGTCGCGTGGCTGACGTCGGTCGAGGTGCCCGCATAGGTGAACGGCCCAGACCCGCCGGTCCCGCTCTGGGTCACGGCGGTCGTCGTCGTCGTGTCCATCGTGTTCGACCCCGACCCCGTCACGCTGTTGCCGCTGACGCTCGACGAAGAATCGACCGTGGTGACGACGTGAACGGTGAACGAGGTCGTGAGGTCATTGCTCGCCGACGATTGGTCGTCGGTCACCGTCGAAGTGCCGGACGACGTACCGGTGTACGCGCCGGTCAGGTTGTTCCCGGAGTTCGATTGACTCTCCGAGTCGCTCGTCGTCTCCGTCAGAGTGAAGTTGCCCGTCGGGACGCCGGTGACGGCGCGCGTCGTCGTGCCGTCGTCGGTCGTCTGCACGGCGCTGGTGAAGTCCCCGGTGACGTTGTTGCCCGAGCCGGTGGAGGTGTCCGTGGTCGTCGTGGTCGAGTTCAGGGTGTAGGGGTTGCCGCGGTTGCCGGTCTCGCTGTCCGTGGTCGTCGTGCTGTCGCTCCCGGTGCTGGTGTAAGCGCCGGTGACCGTGTTCTCCGTTTGCTGCTGCGTCGAGTTGCTGGTGGTGGTGTCGGTGCTCGTGTCGCTGCCGTCGCTGTAGGTGGTGCTCTGCGTCACCACGTCGCTGTCGTTCGTCGTCTGCGAACTGGTCATCGCCCCGGTCAGGGTGTTGCCGGACGACTGCGAGTTCGTCGTCGCGGTGTCGGTCTCGGTGCTCGTGTAACTGCGAGTATCGATCGTCCCCGTTTGCGTGTGGGTCGTGGTCTGGGTCTGGGTGGCCGTCTGGCTGTCGGCGCCGGTGATGCTATTGCCCGACTCGGTCCCCGACGAGGTGGTGGTGACGGTGTTGGTGTCGGTCAGGTTCTCGCCGGTGTTCGTCTCCTGCCACGACGAGCTGAGGGTGTCGGTGCCGGACGATGTGGTCGAGAACGCGCCCGTGACGCTGTTGCCCGACTCAGACGACTGGGAGTGCGACGTTTCCGTGTGATTGTCGCTGGAGGTTTGCGTCTGGTTCGTGGTCGTGCCGCTGACGGTCGCCGTCGTGTCCGATGTGGTCGTATCCGTGAGGGCGCCGCTGACAGAGTTGCCGCTCTGCTGGTCCGTCGAGGTCGTCGTCGCCGTCTGCGAATCGGTCTCCGTGGAGGTCTGGTTCGTGGTGGTCTGGTCCGTCGTCATCGACCCCGTCGTGGTCTGCGTCGTGCTGAAGTCGCGCGTGCGGTCGCTGCCACTTCCCTGGCTGGTTGTGGTCGCCGTCTGGGTCTGCGTCGTCACTACCGTCAGCGGACCGTTGGTCATGGTCTCGTTCAGAGACTCATTGATCGTCGAGGTGTCGGTCGTCTGGTAGGCGCCTGTCTGGCTGTTGCCCGAAAGGGTGTCGCTCGACGTCGTGGTCGTTGTCCCCGTCAGCGTGCGCGACATCGTCTGGTTCGTCTCGTCCTCGGTGAACGAGGAGGTCGAGGTGCCCGTGTCCGACGAGCTGTGGACGCCGGTGATCGAATTTGCCGTCCCCATGGAGGTGCTGCTGCTCGTGTCGGTCCCGTCCGACGTCACCGTGTCCGTTTGGTTGGTGTCGGTCTGGTGACGGTGGGTCGTCCCGGTGTTGGAGTCCTGGGTCGTCGAATCGCCGGTGACGGAGTTGCCCGTGACGGTGCTGCTGTCGTGGGTGCTGTCGGTCGTCGTGATGACCGAGGTCAGGGGATTGTTGGTGTCCGTCTCGGAGTTGGTGTCCGTGCTGTCGGTCGCGCTGGTCGTGGTGTACGCGCCGGTGATCGAGTTGCCCGACGACGAGGTGGTGCCGCCGTCGCTCGACGAGGTGGTGATGGCCACGCTCAGCGTTTGGTCGCTGTCGGACTCGGTCCCGCTGGAGGAGTCCGCGAAGGTGTCCGATGACGAGAACGCGCCGGTGATGGCGTTGTCGGTGCTCTGGGTCATGTCGGTTTGAGTCCCGGACGAGCTGGCCGTCACAGTTATCGTCAGGTTCGTCTCGGTGCGCTGCGAGGTCGTGGCGGTCGTCGAGGTGGCGGCCGTCGTCGTCGTGCCGAGCAGATCGTTGCCCGAGCCGGACGACGAACCCGTGGTCGAGGAGGTGTCGTGCAGCGTCGCCGTCTGCGTCAGGTAGGTGAAGGTCTGGTCCTGCGTGGAGTTGGCATTGTTCGTCCCGCTGATGGTGAAACTGCCGGCGATGCGGTTGCCGGAACGGTTCGACGTGTCGCCAGTGGTCGAGGTGAGCGTGATCGTGCTGACCGGGCCGATCGCGTTGACCTCAGTGGTCGCCTGCGAAGTCGAGTCGGTCGCCGTGACCTGGTAGTCGCCGGTGACGCTGTTGCCCGTCTCGGTCGAGGACGTGTTCGACGACTCGGTGCCGGTGGTGGTGATGATGTTGACCTGGTTGGTGTCGGTCTGCGACAGGTTGTCGGAGCTGCTGCTCGTCACCGTGGTCGAGTAGGCGCCGCTGTTGGTGTTGCCCGACGAGTCGGTTTGCGACGTGCTCTGGCCGCCGGTGCGGTGCGCCGTGCTGGTCAGCGTCTGGTTGGTGAGCGTATCGTCGGTGCTGAAGGTGGACGTGGTCGTGGACGACGAGGTGAAGTCGCCGGTGACGTTGTTGCTGGTGCCGGTGGTCGTGGTCGTGCTGCTGGTGGTGCCGGCGTCCGTCCTGGTCTCCGTCTGGTTGGTTTGCGTGGCGGACGAGGTCGTGGTAGCGGTCTCGGTGCTCGCGGTGGTGCTGGCGCCGGTGACGCTGTCGCCCGAGTCGGTGGACCCGGCCGTGTAGTCGGTCGTGGCCTGTGATGTCAGGCTGCGGGTCTGGTCGGTGTCGGTCTCGTTGGTCTGGGAGTGCCCGCCGGTGGTGGTCGCGGTGGACGTCCAGGCGCCGGTGAGCGAATTCGAGGTGGCCTGGGTCGTGGTGCTGCCGGAGTCGGTCTGCGTGACGAGCGTGTCGAGCCCCTGGTTGGTCGAGTGGTCGGTGCTGGTCGAGGATGTCGCGGCAGTGACCGTGCGGTCGTCGTCGCCGGTAACCGAGTTGCCGGTGGCGGTGCCGCTCGAAGTGGACCCGGACGAGGAGGTGATCGTGTCCGTCAGGGGGCCGTCGGTGGTCGTCCGCGTCAGGCTCTCGGCGGTCGTGCCCCCCAGCGTGTTGTTGTAGTCGCCGGTGACATCGTTGCCGGTGCTCGTCGTGTTGCTGGTCGTGGTGGTGGTGTCGGCGTAGACGGCGGTGAGCGCACCGTTGGTGTCGGTGCCGCTGACGGTCGTGGTCTGCGTCGTCGCGCTGGTGGTCGTGAAGTCGCCAGTCACCGAGTTGCCCTGCCGGCTGCCGCTGGTGCCCGTGGTCACCGTCTTTGCATCCTGAGTCTGGAGCGTCTGATCGGCAACCGTTTCCGCGCGCACGTCGGTCGAACTGCCCTGCGTCTGCTCGTTCGTGTCGCCGGTAATCGTGTTGTCGTTGAACGTGGTCGTCGTGGACGACGTGAGCTGGCTGATGGTCGCCGAGACATGCAGGTCGCTGATGTCGTGCGTCTGTGTGCCGCTGCCCGTCGTGGCCGTTGAGGAAGTGCCGGACGAGTCGCCCGTCAACGAGTTCCCGGCGGCATGGTTGTGAGTAGTCGTCGTCGAGTGCTCGGTGAGCACGCCGGTCGCGCCGGAGTTGGTCGTGGTGTCGGTGCTTGCGACGGTCGTCGTGGCGGAATCGTCATTGACAAAGTCGCCGGTGACCTGGTTGCCGCTGCCGCTGCTGGTGTCGGTGGTCGTCGCCGTTGTCGTCTGCGTGTCGGTGAGCGTCTGGTTGGTCGTGGTCACCGTGCTGCTGGTCTGGGTGTTCGACGTGCCGTCGCTGGTGAAGTTGCCCGCGATCTGGTTGCCCGAACTGCTGCTGTTGGAGTTGCTGGTGCTCGTGCCGGTCGTGGTGACCGTCTGCCCCTGGTTGTGCTGGGTATCGGTGCTCGTGGTGGTGCCGTTGGTCTGGTCGGTGTTGCTGAAGTCGCCGGTGACGCTGTTGCCCGACGCGGTGGTTGTGTCGGTGCTGGTCGTGCTGGCGGTCGAGGTGTCGGTGAGTGTCTGATTCACCGTCGTCTGGTTGCGGCTGACGGTGCTCGTCACCGTCCCGCCATTCTGGTAGTCGCCGGTGACGGAGTTGGACGTGCCGCTGCTGTTGCCGTCGGTGTGGCTGGTGATGGTGACCGTCTCGGTCAGGCCGTGGTTGGTGTCGGTCTCGTCGCGCGTCGAGTCCGACGTGGACTGGCTCTGCTGCTGCGTGTCGCCCGTGATCGAGTCGCCCTGGCTGGTCGTCGTGGACGTGCCACTATCGGTGACAGTGGCTGTGCTGGTCTGTGTCTGGTTGGTCGTGTCCACGGTCTTGGTGTCGCTGCTGGTGGTGTTCTGGGTCGCGTTGAACGAGCCGTCGATGGAGTTCCCGGTATTCGTGGCCGTGGTGGTGACGGTCGCGTCGGTCGTCGTCGTGGAGGTCAGCGTCTGGTCGGCGACTCCCTCCACGTCGTCGGTCGTCGTCGTGGATGTCTGCGTGGTGTCGAAAGCGCCGCTGTAGGTGTTGGAAGTGCTGTCCGTGTGACTGACGATATGGGACGTGACGTTGCTGTCGGTCGTCTGGGGGTCGTTGGAGCCGGAGCCTGTCTGCGTCGCGTCGCTCGTCGAGTCTTCCGTGCTGGTGAAGTCGCCGGTGACCGAGTTGCCGTTAGACTGGTCCTGCTTGGTGCCGGTCACGTCGAGGTGGCTGGTGAACGTCGAAGTCTGGTTGGTGTCGGTCTCGTCCTGCGTCGTCGTCGAATCGACCTGCGACGAGGTGGCGCTGGCGCCGCTGAACTGATTGCCGGACTGCATCCCGTCGGAGGTCGTCGCCGTGGCCTGGGTGTTCACCACGGTCGTCAGGGTGTTGTTCGTGGTGGTGTCGTCGCGCGTCGTCGTCGTCTGAGAGTTGAAGGTGCCGCTGAAATCACCGGTGACCGAGCTGCCGTCGTTCTCCGCGTGACGTGTGTTGTCCATCGTGACATCGACGTTCTCGGTAACAGACTGGTTGGTGGTCGTCGCGGTCTGGTCGGAGTCCTGGGTGCTGTCGTCCGTGGTCGAGAACTCCCCGGTGACACTGTTGCCGGAGTCGGTCAAGGTGTCGTCGGTCGTCGTGGACACGTGGTTCTGGGTGCTCACGGTCAGGTTGGTGGTCGAGTCGTCCCGCGTCGTCTCGGTGTCGCTCGTCTGCGTGGCCGTGAAGTCCCCGGTGATCGAGTTGCCGCTGTTGGTCACGTCCTGGCTGGTCGTGGTGGTGATGGTGGCGGTCCCGGACTGGGTCTGGTTGCTCGATGTCTCGTCGCGCGTCGAGCCGGCGTCGGCGTGCTGGGTGGTGGTGAAAGCGCCCGTGATGGCGTTGCCCGTGGTGGTGGTCGTCGTGACGTTGTCGCCGGTGCTCTGCGTGGTCCCCGTCACGGTGAGCGGGCCGTTGGTGGTGGTGTCGGTGCCGTCGGACTGTGAGGTGTCTGTCGCGTCGGTGCTGAAGTCCCCGCTGATCGAGTTGCCGGTGGTGGTCGTATCGGTGTGGCCGGTGGTCGTCATCGAGCTGACGACTTCCTGAGTCTGGTTGGTCGCGTCTTGGTCGGTGGTGGTGGTGTAGTCGTTGGTCTCCGTGCGGGAGTAGCTGCCGTCGATGGTGTTGCCGTCGGCGTCAGCGGTCTTGTCGGCGGTGGTCTCGACAGTCGTGTCGGCCGAGGTTCCCTGGTTGGTGATGTCGTGCTCGGTGGTGGTGTCGTCGGACTCCGTTTGCGACTGGGAGAACTGGCCGCTCAGCGTGCTGCCGCCGCCGGTCCACTGGATCTGGGTGGTGCCGCTGCCGGTCATGGTGTCGGTCTGCTGGCCGTTGGTCGTCGTGCCCTGCGACGACGAGGTGTTGGTGGTGATGCCGTCGTAACTGTAGTTGCCTCCGAGGGTGTTGCCGCTCTTCTCCCAGTCATCAACCTCGGTCGCGTCGGTGGTCGAGTTGGAGGTCTGCGTCTGGTTGGTGCCCGTCACCACGGTGTGCGTGGTGGTGGTCGTCAGCTGGATGATGTCGAACGTACCGTCCTTCTTGTTGCCGGTGTTTTGCACGTTGCCGGTCGTGCTGGCGTCGCCGACCTGCTCGGTGTGGCTGCCCTGGTTGTCCTGGGTCGCGTCGTCGTGGGAGGTCGAGTTGAGGCTCTCCTGGTAGTCGTAATTGCCGGCGTAGAGGTCGCCGCTCTGGGTGAGATCCTTGTCCGCGGACGATGTCACGGTGTCGGAGGTCGTCACCGTCTTGTTGGTCCCGTCGGTCTCGGTCGTTGCGTCGGTGTGCGAGGTGCCGTTCAGGGAGTAGCTGCCGCCCTGGGCGTTGCCGGTGTTGGTCTGGTCGTAGGTGGTGTGGATGGAGCTGGTCTGGGTGACATCGGACGACTGGTCGGTCTCGTGCCGCGTCTGTTCCACGTCGGTCGTCGCGTCGGTCATCAGGGTGAACTGACCGGTGAGGTCATTGCCCGTCTTGTCGGCATCGGTGGTGACGGTGGTGCTGCCCGTGACGTTCGCCGACATCGGCTGGTTGACCTCGTCCCGGTTCACGATGTCCGAGGTCGTCGTCGTGGTCATGCTCAGGGTGTAGGCGCCGGTGATGAGGTTGATGGTCGCCGCCGTGGTCTCCTGGTCGAGCGTCGTGTTCAGCTCCTGATCGTAGCTGAAGGTGCCGTTGGAGCCGGACTCGCTGACATCGGTCTGCTGGTTCAGCTGGCGGGTGCGCTGCACGATGCCGGTGGTGTAGTCGCCCGTCTCCTCGATGTTGTCGGTGCTGTCGCTCGTGCCACTGGACGTGTAGTCGCCGATCAGCGCCTGGTTGGTCAGCTGGGCGGCCAGCTGGCCGGAGTCGGCGCGGATGAGGCCGTCGATTTCCCCCTCCAGGCTGGCATCGACGGTGCGGTAGCCCGTGCGCGTGTATTCGGCGTCCTCCGTGGTCATGGAGTTCCAGGTGAACTGGCCGTCGGTGTAACTCTTGGTCTCCTGGAAGGTGGACAGGCCGGTGGTGTCGCCCGTGTAGGTGTCGGCGATGTCATCGGACTTGATCGGGCCGTCGTTCAGCTGCTGGCCATCGAGGTTGGCGGCGTACTGATGCACGACGAAGCCGCTCGCCGAGTAGCCGGTCGCGTCGAACTGGCCGGTGGCGTAAACGTTGTCGAAGTTCAGGATGCCTTTCTGCGCCTTCACCATCTGGGACGGGGCGCCCTGAACGTCGCCGTTGACCGTGTCGAGGCCGAACCCGTATTCGTACTGGACCTGGCCGTCAACGGTAGCCGTGGCCGTAAAGTTGCCGGTCGTGCGGTCCATCGACACGAATTCCTTCAGCCCGACCGAGCCCTGAACATAGCTGTTCACGTAGACCATGCTAGGGTCGTCCAGGCGGTTGATGTCCTCTTCGCTGCTGACGTTGATGACATCGGCAACCGAGACGACGACGGTGGCCACGTTGTTCCTGGTGTCCTGGATCTGGATGGTGATGTCGTACGGACCTTCGTGCGCGTAGGTGTGGTCGCCAACGACCTCGTAGAAGCCCGCCGCGAGCTGCGACGCCTGCACCATGCCGGTGCTGGTGTTGCCGTCACCCCAGTTGATGGTGGCGACGAAGTCGCTGGGGCTCGTGATCGCGCCGGTGGGGATGAACTCGGCCAGGGCGGCCCCGTTGGCGCGCCCCAGGCTCTTGTTGTCACTGACGGAGCGGCCTTCGAGCGTCACCACCACCTCGCCCCACGCGGGCGGCGGCGGCGTCGCCCGGATGATGGCCTGGCCGGAATCGGTCTGGGCCCAGAACGCCACCTGGCCGGCGGTGTTGACGGGGTCGTAGGTGCTGATGGCCTGCACCGTCCCCAGCCCGGGCAGCATCTCGCCAATGTTCGCCACGCGGTAGTCGCCGTAGAAGTCGCTCGACGGTAGGATGCCCGGGGCAGACGAGTCGAAGACGAAACTGGCCTCGTGCAGGCCGTCGCGCACGTTGCCGGCGGAGTCCTGCGCCTGGGCCATGTACACCACGTTGTAATACTTGTGCCCCGCCAGATCGGCCGCGTAGTTGATCCCCAGGCTGGCGTTGTCATCGATGTGGTCGATGGTGCCGACGCCCACGCCGTTGACGAGAACCTCGTTGGGGTCGAGGTAGCCGTCGCCCGTTTCGCCGACGACCTTTTCGACCGTGCCCGTCATCGGGTCCATCACGTAGATGCCGTGGCCCTGCAAGTTGCCGACGAAGGCAATCAGGCTGCCGTCGTCACTGATGGCGGCGTTGGGGCCGACGGCGCCGGGGATGGGCTGGGGGGCGCCGCCGGGGGTGAAGTATTCGGCGACGCCGTTGACGTTCGCCACGCCATAGCCGTTGTCGGCGAGATGGATCGCCTGGATGTTGCTCACCTGGTTGAGCACCGGCGCGCCCGGATTGCTAATCGGGTTGGGCGGCAGAATGCCGAGGGTGTTCGACAGGGTGAGCGAGGTCAGAGCGACGTTGCCGAGCTTGCCGTTGACGAGATACTGGTTGCCGTCGTGCAGGCTGCTGCCCCAGCCCGAGATGGCGAACTGGTCTTTGTTGTTGAGCGAGACCGGCGGCATGATGACCGAGAAGTCGTTCTTGAACGAGAAGAGGGCGGTCCCGGCAACCACGCTGAGGTACGCGGCCGGGTTGTTGCGGTAGGGCTGGGCGACCAGCGCCCAGGTCGGATCGACCGGCGAGAAGTAGACGCTGGCCCACACCGGGTTGAGGATCCAGGCGCGCGGCGGCAGTGTGTACGACGCCGTGATGGCGAAGCCGATGGCACCCGGTCCGATGGCCCCGAGGACGGCCGAGATGTACATGTCAATGAACAGCGGGTTGCCCCAGGTGATGCCCGCCGCCGACAGCCCCATGTCGCCGACCGCCGCCTGCAGGGGGAGGATGTACTGGCCCTTGAGCGCGTCGGCTCCGTCCCAGGCCTCCGCGTAGGTGAGTATGGCCGGGGCGTAGGTGAGCAGCGGCAGGCCCAACGGCAGCGAACCGATGGCCGTCTGCACGCTCATCTGCCGCTCGGCGAACAACAGGTCGTCATCGTTCAGCGACACGTTCTGGGAGAAGGCCGCCGACGGCACGCCGCCCGTGTCCGGCGGCAACAGGCCGCCGTTAAGCATTCCCGGGGCGACGAGCGATACGGCGCCGGTGGCCTTGGACCAGACATAGATGCTGTCCACATTGTTGGTCTGCGTCCCCTGGAAGCCGACGTGCCCGTTGTTGTTGATCGACGGCCCCATGCCGAGACTGTTGAAGCCGTTGCTCTGTTTGGCCACGATGTCATAGTTGAAGGCCGACGCGCCGGAGCGCACGATCAGCGAGACGACGGGGTCGCCGCCGGTGTCGTTCGGGCCGTGGATTTCGTAGTCGAAGGTATCGACGACATCGATGCCCTCCCGGGCGAACGTCTGCAGGGCCACCGAGTTGGTGGGGTCGTAGGTCCAGCTGCCGTCCCGGTTGACGTGGTAGACGGCGCCATAGTGGGAGAGGCCGTCGCCAGAGGTCCACAGCCCCGCCGTCTCGCCGAGGTCGGGCGAGGTGGCGCCGACCAGGAGGCCGTTGGCGGCCGGGACCGACAGCACCTGCGCCGCCGTCGCCCAGTAACCGCGATCAATGCTGGTGTCGCCGGGCACGGGCGGGTCGTCGGCGCCGATCACGGTGATGTGGACCGTGGCCGTCGCCCGCTCGCCGTAGGCGTCCACCACCGTGTAAGTGAACGTGTCGGTGTAGGTCTGCCCGAGCGGCAGCCAGGACAGGACGGTGCGCGGGTCATACGTGAAGCTGCCGTCGGGCGCGAAGGTGACGGCGGCGCCGGCGGCGCTGGTAGCCGCGGACACGGACGTGTCCACGACCAGGTTGGCGCCGTTGGTCACGTCCACGTCGTTGCTGAGCACGCCGGTGGCGGCATTGACGACGAGCAGCACTTCCTTGCTGACGGTGTAGTTGTCGTCGTTGGCGGTGGGCGGGTCGGCCACGCCCGTCACTGTCAGCTGGGCCGTGCCCGATGTCCGGATGCCCTGCGAATCAACGATCTGGTAAGTGAAGGAATCGGCCAACGACTGGCCCGGCGCCAGAGCGCGGACCTGCGGCACGGCCGAGTCGTTGTACTGGAAGGTGCCGTCGGCATTGAGCGTCACCGTGGCGCCGAGGCTGCTGGTTACGCTGGCGGCCACTGCCTGGAGCGGCGCGTCGCCGGGCAGGGCGTCGGGGTCGGTGGCGCCAACCAGCACACTCTGACCGCCGGTGCCGTCCTTGGTGATGCTGATGGTGGCGGTTGTCGGCACGGGCGGCCGGTTGACCGGGCTCTGCACCACGACCTCGACGAAGCCGGTCGCTGTGGCCCCGTAGGGGTCGGTCACCGTGTAGGCGAACTGGTCGGTCACGCGCTGGCCGGCGGCCAATGCGTTGAGCGCGGCAACCTGCGTCGGGTCGTACAGGATGTGCCCGTTGACCAGGCTCACTGCCGCCCCGTCGGCACTGGTCGCCGCCACCGAGGTCAGGGTCAGGATGTCGTTCACGTTCGGGTCGTGAGCAGCGGAGAGCGGCACCGACTGGTCAATCGTGGTCGTTGCGCTGGCCCGCAGGTAGAGTTCGGGCGTGGACGAACTGGGCACGACGGTGCCGGCCGTCGGCGGCAAGTTGGCGCCCTGGACGACGATGTCGGCGGTCGCGGCGCCCTGGTGGCCCTGAGCGTCGGCGACCGTGTAGCTGAAGTGATCGACGACCTGTTCGCCCTGGCCGACCCCCTGGAAGCGGTTGCCTGCCGTGTAGGTGTAGCTGCCGTCGGTGTTGACCTGGACCGTGGCGCCCCAGGCGCTCAGCGTGTCGGCAGCGACGATGTGTAGACCGCTGCCCACGCCGGCAGCCAGCAAGCCCGCGGCAGCGCTGACGGACAGCGAGCCGCTCTGGCTGACGGTGAAGTAACTGTCTGCCGCCGGCCCGTGCAGCGCCGCCGGCCCCTGGACCACCAGACTTTGTGTTGCCGTTTCGCTGGTGCTGGAGTTGGCCGCCTGGACCGACGCGACAGCGGCGCCGGGCGCCGCCGCCGTGCTGAAGCCGAAGGTGAGTTGCTGCCCGGTGGTCAGCGCCGCGGCCGGGTCAGCCGCCTGCCAGGTCACACCGCCCGACGAGATCGAGACCGACCAACCCGTGGGGGTGACGAGGGAGTCGAAGGCCGTGCCGGCCGGGGCAGGCACGGTCAGGCTGTTAATGTCCCAGGCGGCGCCGGACGGGCCGCTGACGGTGAAGGTGTAAGCGTATTCGCCTGCCGTCGCCGGGCCGACCGAAGACGTGACGGCCCCTTGCGCCTCAGGTCGAGCGTGAAGACGATATCGGTGACGGCGGAAGTCAGGCCGTGGCTGTCCCGGGCGACAAGGTGCAGGTGGTGCGTCCCTGCCGACAGCGGCGCGCCGTTGATCTCCGCCAATTGCTCGGCACTGAACGTGAAGCTGCCGCCTTGCAAGTCGGGCAGGACGTTGACCGCCGGCGCCGCGGCGTCGAAGCCGGCGAGGAAGGATGTCAGCGCGCCCTCGCTGGCCACGGTGCCGCTGACCGCGGGCACGCGCACGGTGGCGCCGCCGACCGACTGGCCGGTGATGACGGGGGCCATCAACGGCCCGCTGGTGATGGTCAGGCTGTACTGGCTGGTGTTGCCGGCGCTGTCGGTCGCCTGCACCACGAGCGTGTTGGGGCCGGCGGCCAGCGGCACCTGACTGAAGGTGAAGTTGCCGTTGGCGTTGGCGGTGGTCGTCAGCGACGTGCCCACAATCTGGAGCGTCATCCCGGGGTCGGTCTGGCCGTCAAGGATGGCCTGCGTGGCCGTGGTGTAGTCGGCGCCCTGGACGGGGTCTTGCAGCGACGCATCGAGGTGGAACACCGGCGTCGCCGGCAGCGTCGTCTTGACGGTCAGCGTCAGCGCCGGCGTCGGGCTGCTGAAGTTGCTGGCCGCGTCTTCGATGATCGCCGTGATCTGATGAACGCCGTCGGACAGCGGCGTCGAGACGATCTGGGCAACGCCGGTGGAGATGGCCTGCCCGATCATGGTGCTGCCGTCATAGAAGGTCGCCAGGTCGCCGCGTGCCGCGAAGACGCGCAGGCTCGGGCTGCTGTAGCGCGTGATGTGCGCGAGCGGGTTGACGCCCGTATTGCTGACGGTGAGCAGGTCGGGGGCCGCGGTGGCGGCCGGCGGCGTTTCGATCAGGGTGAAGCTCAGTTGCACCGGCGCGGCGACGTTGCCGTCCACGTCGGTCGCTTGCAGCGACAGCTGGTAGGAGCCATCGCTGAGCGGGCCGCCGAACACCTGGGCCAGCAGGGTCGGCGTCAGGATCAGCTGGTCGCCGTTCATGTCCGACGACACATCCACAAAGGACATGCTGTTGATCGATAGCTGCACCGAGGCCAGCGGGCTGATGTCGTCGATGACGGCGCGCACCGTCGGGTCGGAGGTCGTCGGCGTGCTGCCCGGGACGCGGCTGGTGTCGTTGACCAACCCCAGGGTGATGGTGGGCGGCGTGACGTTGTGCATCGTCACGTTGATGGTCGAGGTCGCGGTGTTGCCGGCCGCGTCGGTGTCACGCACGACCAGGGTGTTGGCGCCGCGGTTGACCGGGACGTTGGTGAGCGTGAAGGCGCCGCTGTTGGCGTTCGCGGTCGTCTGGGCCAGGGTGCCGTCCACGGTCACGGTCGATCCCGGCTTGGCGGTGCCGTTCAGCGTGATCGCCGGGACGGTGACGTTGTTGCCCGAGCCGTACTCGGCGTGCTGGAGCGTCTGGTCGAGCGAGACGCGCGGGGCGGTGATGCTGCGAACAACCGTGACATCCACTGGCGCCGTGAAGAAGCCGACGTTGCCCGCTGCGTCCAGCGCCACGGCGGTGTAGACGTAGGTGCCCTCGGCGGGCGTCAGGGTGAAGGTGATATTGCCACCGCCCGCGGCGCTGGCGACGGGGAGGCCGTTGGCATAAAGGACAACGGTGGTGCCGGCCTCCGCCTCGGATGTCTGGAAGACCAGCGTGCTCGCACGGGTGACGAAGCCGCTGCCGCCATTCGGTACGAGGATGCCGGCGGGCGTTGTCAGTGGCGCGGGGGCGGCAGGCGGTGTGGTGTCGAGCGTGAACGAGACCGTGCTCACCGGCGAGACGTTGCCGAACTCGTCGGTCGCCACCACGCGCACCGAGACGGGGCCGTCGGGGATAGGGCCGCCCAGGATCGACACGAGGACCGAGGGGGTCAGCGTGAACGCTCCTTCGACGAGCGACGACAGGCTGCCGACGAACGGCGCGCCGTTGACGCTCACCTGGAAGGCGACGATGCGGCCGGCGTCGGTGACCGTGCCGGCGACGGTCGGGTTGCTGGTCAGGCCATCGGTCGCGGAGGAGCCGGTGTCGTTGACCAGGTGCATGCTGACGGCCGGCGGCGTCGTGCTGGCCGTGTGGCTGAAGAAGGTCCCCGACTGCTCGCTGGTGTTGCCGGCCGCGCTGACCGCCTGGACGCGGAAGAAGTTGGTGCCGTACATGACCGGTACGCCGGTCAACTGGAAGTTGCCGGTGGCGTCCGCCTGGACCGTCTCGGCGGGGACGGCGGCCGTGGTGCTGCGGTAGAGGTTGACGGTCGCCAGGGGCGATGTCGTGCCCACCAGCTTCACCTGGCTGGCTCCGGGCGTCGGCTCCATGACCGTCCAGGTCGGCTGCACCGGCGGCGTCAGGTCGATCGTGAACGTCAGCGTCGGCGAGGCGGCGCTGACGTTGCCCGCCACGTCCACCGCTTTGGCGTAGACGGTGTGCGTGCCCGCGGTCAGCGGGCCGACCTTGGCAGTCACCTGGCCGACGGACGCGATCGGACCGACCAGGCTGCCGTCGAGGTAGAAATCGACCTGGGTGCCGGCGGTGCTGGTGGCGGCGAGGCTGAACATGGTCTGGTTCGTGAGGTTGCCGAGCTGCTGCGTCCCGGCGGCACTGGTCAGGACCAGACTCGGCTCGGACGGGGTTGCCGGCGTCGCCGTCAACAGGGTGAGGCTGACCGTGACCGGCTGCGACTGATTGCCGAACGGGTCCGCGGCAACGACGGCAACGGTGTGGGCGCCGTCGGGGAGCGTGCCGCCCGCGGCCTGGGCCAGCAGAGCCGGCGTCAGCCGGAAGGTGCTCCCGGTCACGGCGGCAACATCGTCCACCTGCGCCAGACCGTCCACCGACACCCACAGGTGGGCGGTGGGGTAAGCGTCGTTGATGGCGCCCACGATGGTCGGGTCGGAGGTGATGCCGTCAGACAGGGAGATGCCGGTGTCGTTGGCCAGACTGGCGGCCACCTGCGGCGGGGTGCTCGTCGGCGCCGGCAGCAGCACGGTGGTCGTCGCCGTGCGTGTGTTGCCCAGGAAGTCGGCGGCCGTCATCGCGAACGTGGTGGTGCCATACGTCAGCGGCACGTTGGTGAACTTGAAATTGCCACTGTTGTCCGCGGTAAGCTGCTGGCCGGTGGCGAGCAGCCTCACCACGGCGCCGGGCGCCGTCACGCCGGCCAGGTCGATGGACGAGCCGGTCGCCTGGTTGCTGCTGGGCGACACGGCGGATTCGGGAGCCAGGCCAAACGAGGAGATGACTGGGGGCGTGGTGAGCACGGTGATCGTCAGGGGCGTGCTCGGGGCGCTGACGTTGCCGGCCACGTCCGTGGCGGTCATGGTGAAGGTGTAGGTGCCGTCGCCGAGCAGGCTGACGTTGATGCTGAAATCGGCCGTGCCCTGCGTGGAGGCGATAACGCTCCCCTGGGCCGTGCCGCTGCTGTAGAGCGTGACGAGGCTGCCGGGCGTCGCTGTCGTTTCGACGGTGAAGGTCGATTTGTTGATGTATCCCCCGGTGATGGGGCTGCCGCCGGGCACCAGGATCACCGGCGTGGTCGGCGCCGGCGGCGGGGTCGAGAGGACGTTGAAGTCGATCTCCTGGGTCGGCGTCACGTTGTTGAAGCGGTCGGCAGCGGACAGCACGAACCGGTGCGGGCCGTCGGTCAGCGGCATGCCCGTCATGGTGGCGATGTCGGTCAGGTTCATCATGAGCCCGCCGGACGAGTTGATGTCGGACAGCAGGTTGACGGGGGCGGACCCGTCCATCGACAGGGTGAAACTCATCACGCCGCTGGGATCGGTGACGGCGGCCAGGAACTGCCCGCTGGGCTGCACAAAACCGTCGGGGGGCGCGGAACTGCTGTTGGCCGGCATGACCGCCGCCACGAGGGTCGGCGGGTAGACATCGGTGGTCTTGCCCAGCTGGCGGTACGCGAGCAGATAGTCGTTGCGGTTGATGACGCCGTCGCCGTTGAGGTCGTACATCGGGTTGTAATTGGCACTCCCCCGCGTCGCGCCGTAGCGCTGCGTCAACTGGGTAAGGTCCGTTGAAGTGATGTAATCGGTGCCCAGGTAGTCACCGGTCAGCTGCCAGAACGGCAGCGGCAGGTAGTCGGCGGAGAAGAACGAGCCGCCGGCATCCATCGTGACGGCGCGGTTGGCGGCGCTGGCCACGGCCGCCTCGCGGATCTGCACCGCGAATTGCCCGTCGCCGGGGAGCAAGCCATCGACGTTGATGGTCAGCGTCCACGTTTGTTCGTTGTACGAGTAATTTTTGGCCGGGATCGTCATGGCCTGGCCGCCGGCGCTGACCACCTGCACGTCCAGCACCTGATCGTCGATCACGACATCCTGGTTGAACTGCACGGCCAGCGTGTAAATGTGCGAGCGCTGCACGGCCCCACCGTTGATGACAAACGACTGCACACTGACGGGCGTGCTGCCGGCGGCGGCGTTGATGGCGACCGGCAGCGACGCCGACACCGACGCCTGGGCGCCGGTGGCCTGCACGGTGGTGGTGGCCGTGACGGTGAGCGTGAAGGAGTCGGCGTACCCGGCCGGCGGGTTGAAGGTGAGGCCCGACAACATGGCACGCGTCAGCCGGTAGTGTCCGACACTGACGATGGTGCCGGCGGAGAGCGTGGCGCCGGCCGGCAATCCGGAGATGTCCACCGTCACCAGATCCGAGTTGACCGTGTCCTGCGGCACCGCGGTGATGCTCAGCGGGATGGGCGTGTCCTGGTTGCCGTTGGCCGGGGCGACCGTGAGGGTCGGCGCCACGGCGACCGGCGTCACCGTGACGGTGACCGGCGTCGCGTTGGAAAGCAGGCCATCGATGTTGCGCACGCGGTAGTTGAAGGTGTCGGTTCCTCGGAAGTAAGTGGCCGGCGTGTACAGCACCTGGCCGGTGGTCAGGCTCACCGTGACCGTGCCGTGCTGCGGGGGCGTGGTGATGACCACGGTGGTCGGGTCGAGGACGGACCCGGGGGCGGTGTCGTTCTGAAGCACGGCGACGCTGACCGCGGTGTTCTCCGGCGTCGTCACCACGTCGGCGTTGGCCACGGGGTTGTGCAGCGCGTCGGCAGTGACGAGGATGTCGTCGAGGGTCACCTGGCTGCCGGCGGCGCCGAAGCCGAGCAGGTCGAACGACAGGACGGCCAGTGTGCCAGGCGCGACGCCGCTAATGTCCAGTTCGATCACGCGGGAGCCAGTGTTTTGGCCCGTGTTGACGATCGTGACCTGCGGGCTGCTGAAGACGGTGCCGTCACTCTGGACGTTGAGGAAGGCGTCGGTGTTGCCCAGGCCGGCCGCCGTCTGCGTCAGCGGCTGGAGCGAGTGGGCGTCGAGCAGGGCGGCCTCGAAGGCGTCCGGCGGCTGGTTGGCGGCGGTCCCCAGTGCGGCCGAGACAATCGTGAAGCGCAGCGTGGTCACCCCGGACGGCACGAAGAACGGCTGCGTCAGTGCCGTGCTGACCTGGCCGCCCTCCTGGAGCGTCGCCGCGCCGCTGGCGACCGTTACCTGGCCGCGCTCCGTCCAGCCGAAGCCGGACTGGCTCGGGTCCGTGACGGTGAATTGGCCGTTGGTGATGCCGAAGCCCGGGTTGGTGAGTGGGGCCAGCGGGATCGGGGCGGGCGTGGGAACGTTGGGCGGACTGCTGCTCTGAATGGGGTGCAGCGACTGGCCCGAGGCGGTGCCGCCGGAACCACCGCCGGTCGTGCCGCCGCCGGTCGTGCCGCCGCCCGAGGTCGGTGTCCAGACGGTGCCGTTGCTGCGGGCGAAGTAGGCCGGGAAGACTGGCGCTGCGCTGTCGGCGGTGAAGCCGTAGTTGTACGCCAGCAATTGACGGTCGGCGGAGTCGATGGCGCCGCTGGCGTCGAGGTCGGCGGCGAAGCTGTAGTTGGCATCGCCCGAGAGGCTGCCGAAGGCGGTAGCCAGTAGCGCGCTATCGCTCCCGTCCACCTTACCGTCGGCGTTGATGTCGCCGGCCACATCGACGCTGACGGTGTAGCCGCCGTGGTCGGTCTTCGTCGCGCCGAGGACGCGCAGCAGATAGGTGCCGCCGGTCGTGACCTGGAACAGGGCGACGGTGCGGTTGCCATCGACGTAACGCGCCAGCGGCTCAAGGCCGACCACGTCCGGCGTCGCCGCCACGAACAGGCTGGCGTCGCGCGCAATGACAACACGCACGATGACGCTGCCGGTGTTGGTGCTGTGGACTTCGGCGTCGCTGAGGGAGAAGGAGTAGTCCTGCTCGCCGCCGCGGGGCATGGTCTGCGTGATGGGATGGCCATCGAACTGCAGGGCATCGCCGAAGTCGCCGGTAAGGGGGACGAGCTGGGGCGGCTGTCCCGGCAGGTAGGCCGCGCTGACGCCAGCTGGGCGGGAGGCAACGCTGAGCGTGCCAAGCGTCGCGTCGTAGCCATAGCGGTCCAGCACGCCGCGCGTGCTGCTGACCACCTCGGCGAGCTGGCCGGCGGCATCGTACACGTAGTTCACCGTCTCGCCGTTGGGGGCCTGGATGGCGGCGATGCGGCCCTCGGCGTCCTTGACGAAGCGGATGGTCTCGCCGTCCGCCGCCGTGATGCCGCTGTCGCTGACGTGGAGCACGTGGCCGGTGGCGGTGATGGTCTCGGCAATGCCGTTGGCGCCGATCAGCGCCTGCGACCCGTCGGGGGCGGTGAGCGTGTAGCCGGTCGGCCCGAAGAACGGATCGGACGGGTTGTACGCCCGGCCGGTCGCCTGGTCGTAGTAATCATTGCCGCCGCGGACCAGCAGCGTCCTGTCCGAGGCCAGCTGGTAGCTGACGCCGGCATCGGCCCGCCAGGCGGGGTAGTAGTAGGTCAGCTCGCTCGGCTGGCCGGGCAGGTTCACCGCGACGGGCTCGAAGGTGTAGCCGGCGCGGCTGCCGTCGGGCAGCGTCAGGTAAAGCCGCGTTCCCTGCTGCAGCGCAGGGTAGTCGCCGAGGGCCTCACGCCCGGTGAGGGTGAGGTTCGTCTGCAGGGCGACATCGCGGTTGACCAGGCTCCAGCCCGGGCCGAAGGTCGCGACCGCGGCAGGCGCCACCGAGTTGTACGCGCGCGTCACGCTAACGGTGGCGCCGTCCAGCGTGACGGTCAGGTCGGTGTCGGTGACCTGGACCGCGCTGGGCTTGGAACTGGTCTGCACCTCAATGTCGGTTGTGGTGACCGACTGCCGGCCGGCGATGTCGGTGGCCGTCAGGCGCAACTGGTAGAAGCCGTTGGGCAGCGTGCCCGGGTCGATCTGGGCCAGGGCGCCGTCATTCACCGGAGTGTTGCCGCTCGCGATGGTGGTACTTGTCGCGCTTCCCAGGGTCGCGATGGCCAGCGACCAGGAGTCAAGGTTGCTGCTGGCCACCGTGCCCATCACGCTGGTGACACCGGCGAGCGGCGCCAGAGCCAACGAGGGATCGAGCGCCACCACGGGCGCCGTCATGTCGGTCGGGTCGAGCACCTTGAGGACAATCGTGGTGCTGCCGGTCAGCCCGTCGGCGTCGGTGGCAACCGCCACGAGGGTCATCTTGCCCGGCGTGCCGGCGGTGACCTGTCCCTTGCCCGTGGCGTCGAGGGCGACCGGCTGACCATCGAGGGTGAGGGTCACGCTGGTGATCGGCGCAACGCTGGAGGCGATGGCGTGGACCGTGACCACCGTTCCCTGGGTGACGGGGAAACTCGGTGTCAGCACGATGGTCGCGCTCGGCGGCGTCGGTGTGACCGCCGCGTGGATCAACACCGACTGCATCGTCGAGAGCGTGCCGTCACTGGCGCTGAAGCGAACCACATAGTCGCCGGCCTGGGCCGGGCCGGGAATCCAGGTCACCAGGCCGGTGGTGGGGTTGAGCGTGGCCCCTTGCGGCAGGCCCAGCGCCGAGTAGGTGAGCACGTCGCCCACGTCGGGGTCCGTGCCGGCCGCGGAGAAGGTGAGCACCTGCCCGAGCGTCGCCTGGTGGTTGGGGATGTTCAACACCGGCGGCCGATCAACGTTGTCGATGTGGATCGGCACCTGGATCGCATCGGACAGCCCCGCCGAACTGGTCATCGTGAAGGTGATCGTGTAGTCGCCGGCCTGGGTGAAATCGGGCGTCCACTGGAACGCACCCGTGGCGGCAGTGAAGGTAGCGCCGGCCGGCACGTTGCTCGCTGTCAACTGTGTCCTCTCGCCGCTCGGGTCGGCGCCGACGACGGTGAAGTCCAGTTGCGTGTTCTCTCGGCCGTACTGCCGCGGCACCGGCACCAGGATGGGCGGCAGGGCGGTGTGGGTGACGACCAGGTTGAACGACGCGCTGCCGGCCTCGGCGCCGTCGCTGGCGCTGACGGTGATGGGGTAGGTCCCGGCCTGACCGTAGGCAGGCGACCAGGTGAGCTGGCCAGTGAGCGCGTTGAGCGTCGCGCCGTTCGGGAGTCCGGTGGCGCTCCACGTCAGCGGGTCGCTGTTGGCGTCGGAAGCCTGGAGCTGAAGGTTGAGCGCCGCCCCTTCGGCAACGGTCTGGTTACCGGGTGCGGTCACGACCGGGGTGTTGTCGGTCGTCCGCACGACCAGGGTGAACGTCTGCGCCGCGCTCAGGGGTGGCGTGCTGCCGTTGGTCGTGTCAGTCACCTGCACGGTGACCTGATAGGTGCCCGCTTCCTGCGCGGTGGGCATCCAGTTGAGGACCGCCGTGCCGTAGCTCACGCCAGGCGTCAAGCTGGCGTCGGCCGGCAGGCCGCCGAGCGAAAAGTGCAGCGCGTCCTGGTAGATGTCGGACGCCCGGGCGGTCAACGTGAAGGCGTTGTCCACCAGCGCCACCTGGCCGTTGATCGGCGCGAGCTGCGGCGGGACGTTGGCCGAGACGATCGTGACCACGAAGGTGTACGTCGAGGTGAGCGCCGCCGCCGCGCCCTGGTTGCCGCCGGTGTCGGTCGCGTGCAGGGTGAGCGCGTAGTTGCCGGGCTGGTAGATGGTCGGCGCGAGGTGGAACACGCCGGTGCCGTCGCCGTTGTCGGTAAAGGTGACGAACGGCGGCAGCGGCATGTTGGTCAGCGCGTTGCTCGCGGCCAGCGTGAGCGGCTGGCCGTTCGGGTCGGTGACTGTCACCGGCACGTCCAGCACCTGCCCGCCGTTGATGCTCACGTTGCTGATCGGCGTGATCTGCGGCGGCCGATCAACGACGCGCACACTGATCGGGATGGTGATCTGCACCGACAGGGCCGGGCTGTCGTCGCTGCTGTCGGTGGCGGTGACGGTGATGCTGTACTGCCCTGCCTGGGTGTAATCCGGGGTCCAGCTAAAGGTGGCGGTTTGCGGATCGTAAGCGGCCCCACGCGGCAGCCCGCTGACCGTGTAGGTGATCGGCGAGACGGCGCCCGGCGGGTTGAGGCTGCCGTCGGGGTTGCGCGTCGGCAGCACGAAGCCGGGATCGTGCGGGTCGGTGGCGTGGGTCTGGAAGGTCAGGCTCTGCCCCTCGCCGACCGTCCAGCCCGGCTGCGGGTCGAACACCGGTAGCGCGGGGGCGACCAGCACGGTGAAGGTGATCGTCTGCGTGACCGTCAGACCGGTGCTGCTGGTGACGGTGATGGGCACTGCAATCGGGCCCGAGAGATCGTAGGGAACGAGCCACTGGAAGCGGCCGGTGTTGGCGTCGAGGACGGCCCCTTCCGGCAGGGCGGTGGTGGAGTAGGTAACCGTGCCGCCGTCGGGGTCGCTGCCGGCGAAGTAGAGAATGAAGCCGTCCCCCTGGCGCACTGTGCGGTCGGGCGGCAGGGTCAACGTCGGCGGATGGTTGGCGGGCGCGACCGCGACGGTGAAGGTCTGGCTGACCGTGCTGACGCCGTCGCTGACGTAAATGGTCACGCCGGGGTAGGTGCCGGCCGAGCCGACGGCGGGCGTCCAGGCGAAGGTGTGGGTGGTCGGCGAGAACGTGGCGCCCGGCGGGAGGTTGTCGGCCCAGTAGACGAGCGGGTCGCCGTCGGCGTCGGTGGCGCTGACCGGCACCTGCCACGACTGTCCTTCGGTGATCTGCAAGGTAGTCGGGAGCGGGCCGAGCACCGGCGGCGCGTTGCCGCCGGCGACGTGGACCGTCCACTGCTGTTTGGTCCAGGCGCCGCGCGTGTCGAAGGCGTACAGGGTCACCGCCGCGTCGGCCGGGCTCTGCGCCGTGGTGGCCCAGGTGATGACGCCCGTCGAGGCGTTCACGGTCATTCCCGCCGGAGCCTGCTGCAACAGGTAGGCGACGACATTGCCCTGAGTGTCGGTGGCGATTGCCGGATAGGTGTACGTCTGGCCGGCGCTGACGTTCGCCGGCGGCGTGCTGGTGAAGACCGGCAGGGCATTGTCGGCGGGCGTGCCGATGACGCCGGGCTGGTAGTCGGCCGTCTCGAAGCCGGGCGTGACGATCTGGACGGTGTACGCGGTGGTCGATTGGCCCGGCGCCAGCTCGACGCCGCCGGGGACGTTGTTGTCCAGGCTGATGATCCAGCGGCCGTCGCCGGTGACGCCGGCGGCGCCCTGCGGCGCCCCTGGACGTATTTCGCCGGGTCGAGCGTCAGGAGCAGCGGCAGCAGCAGGTCGAAGTCGGCGGTGTTGGTGATCGTCACCTCGTAGCTGAGCGTCTGCGTCGCCCGGTTGAGCTGCGTGTCGGTCAGGTGGATCGAGGCGTAATCCGAGACATCGTTGACCGCGGTGAACGTGACGGCATACGGTGCCGCCAGCGGGTAGTTGTTCGTGCCCTTGATGGTATCGAGGATCGTCAATGTGTACTGTTCCGAGGTCAGCCCCTGGGCCTGGAGCAGGGCGGTGCGCGTCGAGGAGTCGTAGGTGACGCCCACGACCGTGGCGGCCTGGCCGTCGGCTCCGACCAGGGTGTAATTGGCCGGGTTGGTGACCGAGGCAGTGTCAGTCGTGCTGTCGGCGACCATGTTCTGATCGAAGGTCACCGTGAGCAGCGCCAGCGGCAGGGCGACGACCGCCTGATCGGGCGGGTTGGTGGCCAGGACGGCCGGGTTGGTGATCGGGTTGAGGACATCGACCTGCGCCGACTGGCTGACGAGCACGCGGCCGTCACTGGTCGTGAGGACCACGTCGCCGCGCGAGCCGCCGCTGGCGACGGGAACCTGCTGCATCGTGGCAGTATCGACCATTGTCAGGTCGCTGCCGTTGGACCCGCTGTTGTGGGTGATGAATAGCAGCCCCGCCAGCGCGGTGCCGGCCTGGCCGAAGGCAAGCGAATCGATGGGCGTGTCGAAGGTGAGCATGACCTGGGCGCGCTGGTGCGCGTCGAACTGCACGACCTGGGTGCGGTCGGGCCAGGTGGTGGCCCACAGCGTGCCATCCGGGGCGAAGGCCAGGCTGGCGACGCGCAGGTTGAGGTCGCGGCTGTAGGACGCGAATGTGTCGGTGGCCGGGTCGAAGGTGGCGACGCCGGTGGCGGTGCCAACATAGATCAGGCCGCTGGTGGGATTGACGGCCAGGCCCAGTTCGACAGCGTCACCGAACTGCCCAAGGATGGCCCCGGTGTTGGGGTCGAGCTGGAGCAGCGGGCCGCCGCCGGTTGTCGCCCAGAGATTGCCCTGCCCATCAAAGGCGAGGTTGTAGATCGGGAACGGCAGCGTGGCCAGCGGTGCCGAGACGGCGCCGCCGGTCTTGCCGACGTGGAACAGTTCGTTGCGGTCCGGGCCGCCGCTGACGAGGAAGGTGCCGTCGGGCTCCTCGGCCAGTGCCATTGGGCCGATGTTGCCCTCGCTCTGGCCGATGCCGGTCACGAAGGATTGCGCCTGGAACGGCGCCAGCACACGGGTGTACTCGGAAGCGTTCGCCGTCGGCGGCGCTTCCGGGACGCCCTGCTGCGCCTGCGTGAACAGCGGGTTGGTCGAGGGGGTTGCGACCGGCGGCGGCGGCTGGCCGAAGTTCGGCGGCGTCGTCGAAACGACCGGCGTGCTGCCGAGGTTCGACCCGGAACCATCGTCGGGCACACTCAGGCCAGCCGGCGGCTGCTCGTGGTTGCCGGCAACGTCGGTCGCCAGCGCCAGGAACTGATACCGGTGGCCGACCTGGCCCATGTAGATCATCTCGCCGGAGGCGTTGGGAAGGTCGCGCTGCCAGATGGTGTAGTTGCCGCCGTCTTCCGCCACGTACAGCGTCACCGTGGCGACGCCCGAGCCGCCCGTGTCGTCGGTCGCGTTCCACCTGAGGTCGTAGTTACCGGTGTTGGGAACCTGCGTGACGCTGAGCGTCGTGGTGGGAGCGGTGTTGTCGATGATCCAGGTGAGCGGCTGGGTGTCCTGCGGCGGGGCGTTGTCAAGGGCGGCGGTGGCCGTCGCGGTCAACGTCGTCCCGGTGGCCGCGGCCGGGTCGGCCTCAACGGTGTAGGTGACGTAGCCAGCACCATCCCCCTGGGCGTCGTTGGGCGCCAGCAGCCCCTCGTTCGGGTTTTGCAGCAATTGGCCGGTGAGCGGGTCGATGGCCTGGATCAACCACGTGGCCGCGTGGCTCGTGAGGTCCACACCGGCGCTGACGCGCAGGATGAAGCCGTTGGACTGCGTGAAGTCGAAGTCGCCCTGGAAGAGGCTGCGGCCGGCCGGGATGTTGATCGTGATGTTGCCGATCTTGATGTCGCCGAGCTGGAAGGTCTCGGCATCGACGTTCGGGTCGAGCGGCACGGTGATGCGAATCTGGTGTGTGTAACTGCTGGCCGACGGATCGTTCTGGAAGTTGACGGTGAACGGCAGCGCCTGGCTGACCGGCACGAAGCCGCCCGTCTCCACGGTGAACGGGCCGGTCATCGACGCCTCGCCGGCGAAGCTGCCGGCGTTGGCGTAATACTGATCGAGGTTGAGCGGGAAGAAGCTCTGCGTGTTGTCGGGCGTGACGCCGTTGATGGCGTAATCGGCCGGGATGCCGTTCGCGCGCAGGCCCCAGCTGACCCACGGCACGTAGACGTTGAACGACTCGAACGTCGTCGGCAGCGAGGTGCCGAGGTTGTACTGGCTGTAGGTCGGCAGGTCGGGGATGGGGTTGGCGTTCTGCAGCAGGCCGAAGATGCCGAGCGAGTTGCTGGTGAAGCTCGGGGGCGGGTTGGTACTCGGCGCCGTCACGCCGGGGGTGTTGCCGTACCAGGTCTTGACCTCGTTGAAGAAGTCGCTGAGGCTGCCGTCGGTGATGATCTGCTGCCCCGCGGGGCCGGCGAGGATGCCCGTGGCGAGGGTGGCCACGGCGCTGATGACTTGTGGTTCGGTGCTGATCGGCGGCGCGGTCCCGGTGGGTTGCAGGATGCCGGTCTGTTCCAGCGAGGCCAGGTACATGTCTTCCCAGGTCGATTGGTCGGCGGCCAATGTGGTCAGCGCCGTTGAGGCGGTCGGGTCCGCCAGGATGGCCGTGCGCAGCTGGTCGGCCTCCTGCAACTGCATGGTGACGAACTCGTCGGTCGTCAGTGACGTGGCGGCGGCCACGATGTTGAACTGGAACGGCACGATCGGGATCTGCAGGAAGTTCGGCACGTCGCCGAAGGTGCTCCAGATCGCGTACAGGCCCGGGTAAATCTTGTCGAGATCCTGCGGGCCGTCCTTGAGGATGTCTTCCTGGGCATACTGGGGGTAGGCCGCGTAAATCTCGGCCTTGAGCTGGTCGAAGGCGTGGTCGTGCAGTTGCTGGAGGCCGGGGTAGGTATCGACGTTGATCGTGAAGCCGGTGAAGCCGCCGGCCGGCTCGTCGATGAGGTAGCCCGAGGTGGCGTCGGTGCCGTTGATGTCGTTGACGGAATTGAGCGTCGCCCAGGGCAGGTTCTGCACGCCGCCGGTGGTCGGGCCGCCGGCCACGTTGGCTTCGAGGTTCACATACTCCAGGTTGTACAGGAACGAGTTGGTCCCCATCTCGGGGATGCCAACGACAAAATAGGTGTAGGGGGCGTCGATGTTGCCGAGGTTCTGCAGGGCGACGCTGTAGGTGCCAGTGTCTCCCGCGAAGATGTAGCGTGGGCCGCCGACGCCGATCGTCACCTCCGGCTCCACCGTCTGCGTCACCAGGAAGCGGTAGGGCATGATCGCCTGGTCGCCGTCCGGGTTCGTGACCGTCACATCGTACAGCCCGTGCGGGGCGCCGGTCAGGTCGAACTCGGCGATGATCTCGGTGGCGTTGACGACCTGATAGGTGACCGGCTCATACTCGGCGAAGCCGGGCCGTACCAGCTTGACGATGGCCTGGGAGTTGAAGCCGGCGCCGGTGATGGTCGTGGTCACGTACTGCGCGGCGCCGCCGGTGTCGGTCTGCACGTCGGTGATGGTCAGCGGCACCAGTTGTGCCTCTACCGTGATCGCCTCGCCCGGGTGCGGCATCATGAAGCCGTCGAGCAGGATGTAGTAGACCCCTGGCTGCGTGCTGGGGATGACAGCCGCCTGCAGGGCGCCGAGCGCCGCCGCTGGAGGCGTCGAAGAGCGTGGTCGTCGGCGCCACGCCGGCCGAGGCGAACAGCTGCATGGTGGCCGTCGCGTCGCCGGCCGTGGCCGTCACCTTGAGCGTCTGGCCGGCCGGCACGTCCACCTGGAACAGCCGCTCCTGGCCGCTGTCCAGCGTCGTCGGCAGCGGCACGCCGAGCACCAGCGGCACCGCCGACAGGTTCACGACGCCGGGCGAGGCGCTGGTGCCGTTCGGCCGATTGGTCCCCTCGTAGACCTGGTCGAAGATGTCGGTGCGGACGATGACGTAGTACGCCCCCGGCGTCAGCGGCGGGACGTGGGCCGTCAGGGTTTCCGTGTACGACTGGCCCGGCAGGAGCGTGCCCGTGAACTGCATAGTCCCCACGAACGGGTCGCTGACGGCCCAGCTCGTCGTCGGAGAGAAATACACGGCGTCGGACCAGGTGCCGCTTGCCGGGTTCTGGCCGGTGTTGGTCACGGTCCAGGTAATGGTCGCCGGCTCACCGACCGTCGCCGCCTGCGGGATCGTGATCGACGAGACCTGCAGGGCGCTGGGCGGCGGGTAGTCGATGACCAGCGGCACGTCGCTGGGCCGATCATTGTTGACGTAGTTGCTCTCGACAAGGTCGCCCTGGGGGCGCTGCAGCGGCGGGTTGGTGACGACGATGACGTAGAACGGCCCGGACAGGCCAGCCGGCAGAGTGAAGGTGTCCGTGACCGAGTAACTTTGGCTGGCGCCCAGGAAGCCGTTGCCGTTGTCGCCGTGATCCAGCGTGCCCAGGTAGAGGTCGGCCCGGATGTCAAGGTGCGTGTCGCGCGACAGGTAAACGACGTCCTGCCACTTCTCCTGGCCGGGCACGGTATCGCCGCCGGTGTTGGTGACCGTCCAGGAGACGTTGATCTGGCCGCCAACCGTGGCGTGCGTCGGCGCGGTCAGCGCAGTGACTTGCAGGTCGGGCGGCGGGGCCAGGACGACCGGCAGGTCGGCGATGGCCAGGTTGTTCCCTTCACCCTGGAACTCCGCGACGCTGCCGCGGGCCAGTTCGCGCGTTGCCTCGGACACCAGATCCCAGGGCGCCAGCGGGTTGGCCGAGTCGAAGACAATGGCGATCTGGTTGAAGCCAACATCGCTGAGGCGGCCGGTCGGGTCAGGCTTGGCCGCCTTGTCGGTGTAGACGATCAGGTGAAAGTCGCCATTGATGCTCTGCGGCAGCGTCACCATGACCGTCGCCGTGTACGACGCGCCCGGCTGCAGCACGCCGTTGTGGCCGAAGGCCGTCAGCTGGGTATCGTTCGGATCCAGCGAGTCGTCGTGAGAGAGGTAAATGCCGTCGGTCCAGGAGGAGACGCGCGTGGCGCGGTTGCCCTCGTTGGTGACCGTGTAGGTGACCGGGATGGTCTGGCCCGAGGTGGCGCCGGCCGGCACCTGCAGGTTCGTGATCTGCAGGTCGGCCTCGCGGTAGGTGATCTGCAGCGGCTGCTGGTAGCGGTTGTTGGTCGGGTTCTCGTAGGCCCAGTGGGTGAAGAACGAAACCAGGTCGCTGTTGTCGCCGGCATTCACCGGCGCGTGGCTGAGCAGGTCGAGCGTCGGGTCGGCGTTGGCGGGCGCGCCCGGCCACCAGCCGGTCATCTCCTGGTACGCCTGGTAGGGGAAGAAGAGCGGCGACAGGTCGTTGTGGGCGTCGAGGTCGATCCACAGATAATACTGGCTGCCCGTCTCGCCGGTGCCCTGCGGCAGCGTCACCGTGGTGGTGACCACGTAACTGTCGCCCGGATTGAGCGGCCCCTGCCGCGGCGTGACGACCGAGCCCAGGTAGGAAGCACGGTCGCGGATGAACGTCGAGTCCGCCGTCAGCCACAGGAAATCAGTCCACGACTGCGTGCCCGACCACACCGGGTTGGTCCCGACGTTCGTGACCGTGTAGCTGAACGTCATCGACTCGCCGGAGTAGTTGACCGACGGGATCGACACGTTGGTGATCTTCAGGTCCGCCGGCACGGCCGTTACAGCCGTCGCCTGGTAGCCGGTGTTGTTGGCGGTGGTTACTTCCTTGAGCGGCGTGAACTGCTGGGAGGGGTCGGGCGGCGGCGGTGAGAACCCGAAGAGACCCGCCAGGTTGGGGCCTGTCTGCGGCGCCGGCGACGAGTTGGCGATGACCACCCAGTACAGACCCTGCGCCGACGGCGACAGCGTGACCGTGAGGCTGGCCGTGTAACTGGCGCCCTCGGCCAACGGGTCGCCGTGCTTGAGCTGTCCCAGGAAGAACGTGTTCGGGCTGGGATTGTTCGGGTCGAAATTGGGGTTGGGAATGTTGGAGAGGTAGACGCGATCCCCCCAGCCGCCCTGCAGCGCGTCGGCGATGCCCTCATTCTTCACGGTCCAGTTGATCGTCACCTGGTTGCCGCCGGCGATCTGCGCCGGTCCCTGCACATTGGTGACGACCAGGTCCGGCAAGGCCCCCAGGACGATGATCGACTGGTTCTTGTAGTTGTCGTTGTTGATCTGGGTCGGGTCGTCGGGGTTGGTGTTCGTGGCCAGTTCGTCCTGCAAGACGACGCCATACGGATCAACCCAGGGCGTGATGTAGTAAGTGCCCGAATCGAGCTGCGCGGGGATCGTGATGTTGACCGTCTGGTCATAGCCCGCGCGAACATCGAGGCTGCCCGTGTGCGGGACCGATGCGAGCAGCACATCCCCGTGATTGGGGTTGGGCCGGCCCAGCGTCTTCATCAGCCAGATTGTGTCGGTCCAGTTGTTGACCAGCGTGGCGCCGGCGCCGAGGTTGGTGACGGTATAGGTCACCGGGATGGTCGCGCCGGCCGTCACCTGCGTCGGCACGATGACATCGCTGGTGACCAGGTCGGGCAGCGGCAGCGGGTTGACGTAGATCTGCTGGTAGACAAAATCGTGGGCCCCATTGGGCCACTGATCGACCTGATGGTTGTAGTCGGCATCGACGATGATGTAGACGTTGCCGCGGAAGCGCTCCGGCACGATGAGGGGGCCGGCCGTGGACTGGTATTCCTGGCCCGGCTCGAGGGCGGACTGGTTGCCGACCTCGCCGATGAGCAGGGAGCCCGGGTCGATGGTGGTGTCCAGCGACAGGTAAACGCGATCCACCCAGTGCGGCACGTTGGTGGCGACCGTGCCCTGGTTGAGGACATCGAACGTGACCGATAGCGCCGAGCCGGCCGGCACGCTGCTGGGGGCCTGGATGTTGACGACCTGCAGGTCGGGCCGCGGTTGGGCGCTGACGGCCAGCGGGCTCGGGGCCGCCGTCGTGTCATTGGTCACCGCAGTCGAGCCTGCCGGGCCCTCGTACACCGTGGGGTTGGGGTGCGAGTTGTCGGAGCCCACGTAGTCGGTCGTGACGAAGACCGTGTAGGCGTCGTTGATGTGCGCCGGCAGGGCGACCTGATACGTCCGGGTGTACGAGGTGCCTGGCGCTAGCGGGCCGTTGGTGGTGAACTGGCCCAGCTCGACGACGGGGGCGCTGCTGTTGCCCGCCTCCTGGAGATAGACGCGGTCCACCCAGGCGCCGTCGGCCTGGCCCTGGCCCTGGTTGGCAACGGTCCAGGTGACATCAATGGGCGTCCCCTCCGCGGCACTGGTCGGTGCCTGGACCGAAGTGACCACCAGGTCCGGCGTCGGCGGCTGCGTCACCGGCAGCGCGGCCGAGATGGTCGTGTCGTTGGTGCTGTAGATAAACTCGAACGGGCCGCCGGTGGTGACGACGACGTAGACGTTGCCGGTGATGCCGTTGGGCACAGCAATCTGTCCGGTGCGCTGATAGCTGCCGTTCACCGCCAGGAAGCCGAAGTGTTCAAACGATGTCAGCGTGCCGGGGATCTGGCCGGTGCCGTCCGGGTTGGTCGCCAGGTACACCGTATCGTTCCAGTCGCCGATGCTGGTGGTGCCGATGCCCTGGTTGGCGACGGTCCAGGTCACCGTCAGCGGCTGGCCGGCGTACGCCTGCGGCGGCACGACCACACTGGGGATAACCAGGTCGGCGTAGGGGGCCGGCATGACGTCGAAGAAGCCGGGCTTGGCCGCAACATTGTTGGCCTTGCGGCCGTACTCGAGTACCTGGTCGTCCGCGTCGGTGAAGACCAGCAAGTGATAATGGCCGGTGAACGCCGGCGGCAGATTGATCGTCTCGGTCTGACTGTAACTCGTGCCGGGGGCCAGCAGCCCGTTATGCACGTAGGTTCCGAGGACGACATCCTGGTTGCTGCCGGGCGTCGTGTTCGGCGACGCGATGACCTCATCGACCCACTGGCTGACCCGTCCCGCCCCCTCGCCGATGTTGGACACGGTCCAGGACACGGTCACCGTTGCCGGGTCGGCGATGGTCTGGTCGGGGCCCTGCACGTTGCTGGCGGCCAGGTCCGGCTCCAGCGGCAGCGTCAGAGTGATGGGAACGCTGGCAGCGATGGTCGCGGCGTTGGCCGCCTCGGTGATGGCCGACCCGCTGTCGGTCTGGACGATCAGGTAGTACGTGCCGGCCGTCTGTGTCTCGTTGAACGGCAGGTTGAACGTCACCGGGACCGATTGCGACGCGCCCGGCGCCAGCAGCGGCCGATTGCCGCCGCCATCGTAGGTCGCCACCAGCACGGCGCTGCTGTCGATGGACTGGGTCTTCGACAGGTAGACCGAATCGGTCCAGTTGGTGGGGACGGTCAACGTGCCGTTGTTGTGGACGACCCAGCTCAGGCTGAGGGGGTCGCCGAAGACTGCCGACGTTGCCGACGGCGAGAGCGTATCGACCACCAGCGCCGCCAGCGACAGGGTGAACGAGGCATGGAAGACATCGTTGATGGAATCGCCGTTGACGCCGTCCTGGTTCTGGTCCATCGCGTTGCCGGCCAGGTCGTAGACGGTGGGGCCGATGGCCAGGGTGTAAGTGCCGTTGGTGTTCTGCGCGGCGAAGGTGAAGCGATAGGTGTTGCCGCTGACCAGGAAGGGGTTGCCGACGCTGACCGCATGGCCCAGCGGGTCGGTCAGAGCAATGTCGGCGGGCGTGAAGGTGGCGGCGTTGATCGGTTTGCTGAAGGTGACATCCACCGACGCGACCGTGTTGTTGAGCGTGCCGCTCGGCGTCTCGACGGTGATGTGCGCGCCGTGTTTGTCGATGGTCCATGATGCCTGGTAGGCCGTCGGCAGCGCGTTGCCCGACAGGTCGGTGATGCCGGTCCCCAGCGTGACGTTGTAGACGCCTTCGACCGACTGGCTCGGGATGTTGACCCGGAAAGTGCGCGGGTCGAGCTGAGTGACCGTGAAGGTGGCTGGGTCGAGTGTGCCGCCGGGCCCGCTGATGGTCACCTGGGCGCCCGTGAAGGTGTTGAGCGCGATCGGCTTGCTGAAGCCGACCTGGAACGAGGAAATGTTCTGGTTGGTCGGGCCAGTCGGGCTGAAGCTGGCGACCGCTGGCGGGGTGGTGTCCCGGAGGGTGACGGCGGCGCTGGCGGCAATGGGCGTGCCCCCTGCTCCCAGGGTGACGGCCCCGTTGGCGTCCGTCTCGACAATCACATAGTAACTGCCGGTGGGGTGGTTGCCGTCGTAGGGGAGGGTGAAGTTCAGCGACACGTTGTCCTGGGCGCCCGGGGCCAGCAACGGCCGGTTGCCGCCGCCGTTGTAGGTCGCCACCAGCAGCGCGCTGCCGTCGAGCGTCGCATGGCTGGACACAAAAACGTAATCGGTCCAGTTGGCCGGGACCGCGGCCGTGCCGGTGTTGTGGACGGCGTAGCTGAGCGTGTAAGACTGGCCGAAGACTCCCGGCGCCGTCTGCGGCGTGATCGTGTCCACGACAAAGACCGGCAGCGCGACAGTGAACGAGGCGTGGAAGACATCATTGACGGGGTCGCCGTTGACGCCGTCCTGGTTCTGGTCCATGCTGTTGCCGGCCAGGTCGTAGACGGTGGGGCCGATGGCCAGGGTGTAGGTGCCGTTGGTGTTTTGCGCAGCGAAGGGGATGCGGTAGGTGTTGCTGCTGACCAGGAACGGCGTGCCGACGCTCACCGCGTGGCCGAGCGGGTCGGTCAGGGTGATGGTGCTGGGCGTGAAGGTGGCGGCGTTGATCGGTTTGCTGAACGTGACATCCACCGACGCGACCGTGTTGTTGAGCGTGCCGCTCGGCGTCTCGACGGTGATGTGGGCGCCGTGTTTGTCGATGGTCCATGATGCCTGGTAGGCCGTCGGCAGCGCGTTGCCCGACAGGTCGGTGATGCCGGTCCCCAGCGTGACGTTGTAGACGCCTTCGACCGACTGGCTCGGGAAGGTCACACGGAACGTGCGGGCGTCGAGCTGCGTCACCTGGAACGTGGACGAGTCGAGCGTGCCGTTCGGCCCGGAGATGGTGACCTGGCTCGGAGTGAATGAGATGCCCTGGATTGGCTTGCTGAAGCCGACCTGGAACGAGGCAATGTTCTGGTTGGTCGGACCCGTCGGGCTGAAGCTGGCCACGGCCGGCGGCGTCGTATCCTGGATGGTCACGGCGCTGCTGGCCGCGACCCGGACGCCGTTGTCGGCCCGCGGCACGGCCGAGTAGGCGTCCGCCTCGACGATCAGGTAATACGTGCCGGTCACCTGGTTGCCGTTGTAGGGCAACGTGAAATTGAGCGCGACGTTCTCCTGGCCGCCGGGCGCGAGCAGCGGCCGGTTACCGCCGCCGTTGTAGGTCGCCACCAGCACCGCGCTGCTGTTGAGCGTCGCCTGGGTGGACAGGTAAATGAAGTCGGTGGTGTTGACGGGCACCGCGGCGTTGCCGGTGTTCTTGACGATGTAGCTGAGCGCATAGGGGCTGCCGAAGGTCCCCGGCGCTGCCTGCGGCGTGACCGAGCTTACGTTGAAGACCGCGGTGGGGGGCAGCGACAACGGCAGCACGGTGCTGACGCCGGTGTTGTTGTTCTCGTTGATCTCCGGTTGCTGGTTGTTGATGTCGGTCTGGACGATGAGGTAGTAGTTGCCCGGCACGACGCTGGTGTTGAACGGCAGCGTAACCTGCTCGGTCTGCGTGTAACTGGCGTTGGCCGCCAGCGGGCTGAAGGTGGCAGCGCTGAAGGTGCCCAGCAACACGCTGTTGCTGTTCAGCGTCGTGCTGTTCGACAAGTACACGCCGTCGCTCCACTGCTCGCGCCGGGTCGCTGCCGAGGTTCTTCACCGTCCAGCTGACGTTGATGGTGTCGCCGAAGTTGGCGCTGGACGGCCCGCTCACATTGGTGACGGTCAGGTCGGGGGACTGGAGGTTGATGGCGGCGGTAAAGGCGGCCGTCATCGGGTTGCCGGCAATGTCGGTGATGTTGGGGCCGACGAGCAGGGTGTAGGTGCCGGGGGCGGTCTGGCCGGTGAAGTGGATCACGAAGTTGCGGCCCGACCCGGTCACGCTGGTCACCTGGCTGGTCAGGACCACGCCGCCGGGCCCGATGAAGTTGGTGACATCGGCGGTGGTGAACGTCGTGGGATCGATGTTTTCATTGAAGGTGATGCCGAGCTGGTTGAACGGCACCGAGGCCTGCAGGGCCGGCGTCTGCGCGACGACGACCGGGCCGGTCTGATCGATGACGAAGCTGGACGAGTAGGCGGCGCTCGGCTGCCCCTGGAGGTCGGTGAAGGCGCCGGCGGCGAAGGAGTAGGCGTAGGTCGCCTCGACGTTTGGCACCGACAGGCCGAAGACGACGGTGTGGCCGTCGGTCATCGTCACGCCCGTGACGGTGACGCCACTGCCGATGGTCAGATCGGCCGGCGACAGCAGGTCGGCGCGGATCGCCGAGGAGAGCGTGACCGTGAGGGTCGTGGGGGGCGTCCTGGTCGGCTGGCCGTCGTAGGGGGTCGTGGCCACGACACTGGGGGCAGGCGTGTTGGTGGGGAGGGCGCCGGCGATGTTGAGCGTGTAGGCGCCGCCGGCGGTGTCGCGCACCGTGATATTGTCGAGGTCCTCGTCGGCAGTCTGGCCGCCGGTGCGGGCGCTGAAGGCAGCCCGGCCTTCGTATGGCGCCATCCCCGCCACGAAGTAGTTGTCGATCAGCGTGGCGGCCGGGCCGCCGTTGGGTGTGAGGGTGACGGTGACGTAGGAGCCGCCGACGCCGGCGGTGATGCGGATCTCGGCGTGGTCGAACTGGCCGTTGGCCAGGTCAAAGGCGGGGAAGAAGTTGCCCAGGATCTGGTTGTTGAAGTGCAGCGACACTTCGTTGTTGCTGTTGCCGTCGATGCTCCCGTTGTTGTAGATGTCGAAGCCGACGCCCAGCGAGCCGGGCAAACTCGGCTCCTCGCCGAAGCCCGGGACGTTCGCGCTGCCCGTGGTGCCGTAGTCGGCAGTGTTCAGCCACGCGAAGCCGAGGCCGTCGGCCTGGCCGCTGCTGGGCGTCATGCGGAAGTCGAAATCGACCACCGTGGTGGGCGCGGGGCCGACATGGGTGCGGTCGAAGGCGATGGTGTTCAGGCTGTAATACTGCGCGGGCGTGAGCCGCAGGAAATTGCCGGTCGGGCCGCCCGAGAGGATGGAACTGGCCGTGCCGCCGTTGTTCGCCAGGGTGTAGGGCGTGCCGCCGCCGTCGAAGTTCTGCGCGGTGTCGGCGGGGCCGACGGCCGTGCTCACGTCGGTGACCACAACCTTGTAGACGCCGGCGTCGCCGACCGGGATAGTGTAGCTCAGGAGGGCGTTGTAGCCATCGGCAGCGCCGCCGGTGTTGCTGGCGACGAGGTGGCCCGATGGGTCGTACAGGTCCAGGTGCGGCTGGACCTGGTTGACCGGCTCGCCGGGGCCGCTGCCGGGCGTCGTGGTGGTCAGCACCAATGCCTGGCCCGCACCGCCCTGCACGAGATACTGGTTGGTGTCGCCGCCTTCGCTGCTGAGGGCGCCGAGCACCTGGTTGTTGAGGCTGATGAGCTGCGGGCCGGCCGGCGCGATACTCGGCTCCAGGGCATAGTCGGCGCCGCGCGTCACCACGACCGTGTAGTTCGCGGCGGCGGCGCCCGTGATGCGAATCAGGTACGACTGGCCGGCGCCCACGAAGTCGTCAATGCGCTGGTTCCCGAGCGCATCGGTGGTGCCGAGGGCCAGGACGTTGCCGTTGGCGTCCAGTAGCGCCAGTTGCGGCGTGACACCGGTCGTTTGCGACCGCAGCACCACACTGGCGGACTGGCCGCTGGCCAGGGTGAACGCATACTCGTCGGTGTCGGTCGCACTCGCCAGGCTGCCCACCACCGCCAGCCGGTCGGCCCCGCCCTGCAGCGAGATCGCCGAGCCGTCGATCAACTGGGCGGTGGCCGGCGTATCATCGGACGGACCGCCGAAGCTCTCGGCTTCAACCGAGGCGTTGAGCGTCGCCGCGACGGTGTAGCCCCCGGACCCCGCCAGGCTGCTCACCTGAATCGTGTAGGTGCCCGCAGTGGCAACCTGAGCCGATTGCAAGAAAACGGTCTGTCCCGCCGCCGCACTCGCCGTACCCACGATGGAACCGTCGGGGGCGAGCACTTCGATCTGGCCGCTGAGGGACGGGTCGCTCCCGGCCAGGCGGATGGTGAGCGCCTGACCGGGGTCGAGGTTGAGCGTGTAGCTATCGACATTGCCGGCGGCATGGAACCGCCCGGTGGCGGCGCCGGTGAAGACCTCCGAGCCGACCGGGGCGACAGGTTGCAGAGGCGTCGGGAACGGCGCAGTGAGGTCATCGACGGCGAAATCGACGAGGTAGTTGCCGCCGGTGAGCAGCAGCCCGCGCCGGTCGCGGAAGGCGGTCGCCGACGTCAACAGGGTCAGCGTGTAATCGCTCTCGGCCAGGTTGCTGTAGGTGATCGTGGCGACGGTGTTGGTCGGGTCGAAGGTCAGTGAGTCGGGCAGGATGGTCTGGTTGGTGACATCGTTGGTCAACGGGGCGGCGGCGACGCCGAGACCGGTGGTCGCCATCTGCTTGCTGAAGGTCACGGTGTAGACGAGACTGCTCGTATGCACCTCGTCCCCCTCGGCGAGCGAACTGGAGACGACCTGTGGCGGCGTGAGGTCGGCATCGAAGGTCGCGGCGAACGCCTGAAGCGGCTGGCCCGACCAACTGGTGAGCACTCCCGCCCCGATGGCGGCGTGGTACAGGGCGTTGCCGTGGTTGGTGCCGGTGAGGTCGAACGTGAGCGTTTGCGGATCGACGACGGTGACTCCGGCAGCGGCCACACCGTCGATGGTCAGGTCCGAGGCCGCCACGGTGCTCAGGAGCACCGGTTGCGACAGATGGATGGTGTAGGTGCTGGGGTAGACGCCAAGGAGAGCGTCGTCAGACGGTGTGACGGCGGTGGCGGTGAACGGCGCCTCCTGTCCGGTGTAGCCGGTCACCGTCAGGACGTATTCGCCGGGCGTGTCGTCGGCGATGACGCGCACGGTGTACGGGCCGCTCATCAGGGCGGTGTACACGAGGGAGGAGTTGCGGCCGTCGGCAGCGCTGTTGTCGTCCTGGGCGACCAGGGCGCCGGTCGGGTCGTACAGCTCGATGCGCGGGTCGAGCTGGTTGATCGGCCCCAGGGGCGTCTGGGTGTTGATGGTCAGCGTGTCGCCGGCGTTGGCCAGGACGCTGTAATTGTTGGGCCCACCGCCGGCAGCCAGGGCGGTGTAATCGATGATGTTGTCCAGCAGGTTGTTGGCCTGGGGCTGCGGCGAGTGGAAGTTGGTCGTGGTCATGCCGCCGAACATCACCAGGCCGGCGCCCCACTTCTCGTCGGCCAGGACGGTCTGGCCGACCTGATTCGTCAGCAGTGCCGTCAGGTTCGAGCCGCTGATCCAGGCGTGACTGAAGGAGTTGCCGGTGAACGTGGTGGTGATCGGCGTGAACGGCCCCTGGAAAATCGCCTGCGTCGGGTCAACCGCGGTCACGGTGGACCCGTAACTGGGGTAGTTGAGGGTGACATCGCCGAAGCCGAAGCTCATGCCACTGCCCTGATTGGGGGCGGAGTCGAGCAACAGGGAGTGGCCGGCGGCGACCCAGGACTGCATCAGTGGCAGGTTGGCCTGGAGGAACGTCTGCAAGGCGTTGGCGTCGGCATCGCTGCCGTCGAGATAGACGAAGTCGTAACTGCTGGAGAACAGGACCGACGGATCCACCGTCTGGAAGCTCGAGCTGCTCCCAGTTGCTGGTCCCGAAGACGGCGTTCATCGCCGTCTCGTTGCTGCTGGAGCCCCACGGATCGCCGGCACTGGAGGTGACATAGGCGGCGTGAACCCGGCTGACGTTGCCCCCGGCGCCGACGCCGCCCGTGTAGCCCAGCGCCACGCCTGTGCGGGTGATGTCTTGGGCCGTGCTCAACTCGCTGTTGGGCTGCTGGTCGAAGGCGGCGGCGCGGGTGACAATCAGGCTGTACGACGCGCCAGGGTCGTTGCTCACGCGCGCGTAGTAGACGCCCGACATCTGCGGCACGAAGTCCGATACCGCCGCGGTCACGTTGCTGTTGTCGGGGGCGCCGTTGGCGAGGAGGTTGCCGGCAGAGTCGAACAACGACAGTTGCAGGCCAGCGCCGCCGGTCAGAGCCACGGTAGCCGCCTGCCCGGCGGCGAGCGTGAACTGGTAGTAAGTGTCGGTGGCCTGGGCTGCCGGCACACCGAGCAGCTGAATCTGCGAGACGGCGTAATTGTTGTCGCCGCCTGTCGCCAGGAAGCGCACTGCCGTCGTCGTCACGGGGGTGAAGGTGTGCCACTGCTGGCCGTCGCTGTAGGGGTAGTCGGGCCGGGAGATGAGTTCGTCATAAGGGATCTGGCTGCTCTCGGACGGCACGTCCCAGAGATCCTGCCACGTACCGTCCGCGGCGAGGTACTGGAGCTGATACGTGTCGGGGGAGTTGGCCTGGACGTTGGCCCCGCTGAGGACGTAGCTGCCACCCAGGTCGATCTCCAGGGTCGGACTGGTGCCGTTCCACCAGACGCCGTCCTGCCAGTAGGCGCCGCGGTAGTACGGGAAGCCGTTGGTGATCGTCGTCAGGTCGCCGTTGAAGGCGCCGCTGTTGCCCACGTCGATGACGGTCGCGCCGAGGGCGACGTTGGTCGGGGCGGCAAAGGCACCGAGGACGGCCAGACGGTCGGCCGCGCCGGCCAGCGCGACGGACGAGTCGTCGAGGTTCTGGGCTGTGGCGAGGCTGCTGTCGGCCGCGCCGGGCACCAGGCCGGCTTCCTCGACGGCCGCGTTGAGCGTGAGGGCAACCTGGTAGCGGCCGGTGCCCGCCAGGCTGATGACGTCGATGGTGTACGTGCCGGTGGTGGCGGCCCCCAGCGTTTCCAGGACGACCGGTTGGCCGGCCGCCGCCGCGCTGGCGCTGCCGAGCAGGGAGCCTTCAGGGGAGACCAGCGCGAGGGTCGCCTGTTCCGACGGGTCGAGCGGGGTGAAGACGGCGGTGATGGTTTCTCCCGCATCCACGCTTAGCGTGTACGAATCAGTGTCGTCCACGTTGTTCAGCAGTCCGGGCGCCACCGTGTTGTAGATGAGCGAGCCGGCCGGCAGATTCGATTGCAGCGGCGTCGGGAAGGGTGTCGTGGTGGCGTCGGTGCTGAAATCGACGACGTAGTCGTTGGGGTAGCCGACGCCCGAGCCGTCGAGCGGATTCTCGGCCAGGTCGCGCCAGGCGGTGGTGGAACTGGGCAGGTCAAGTTCGTAGGTGCTCTCCGGCAGGTTGGCATAGGTGACGGTGGCCGAGTTGGTGGCGGGGTCGTAGACGAAGGAACTCGGCGTGTAACTGGTCCCACTGTAGGTGTCGGTGAGCAGCACGTCCTGGGGCCCCAGCCCGGTCGGGTCCATCGCCTCGCTGAAGACAACGTGATAGGTCAGCGGCCCGGCGGGTACGACGTCGCCGTTCTGGATCGAGCTGCTGGCGACCGTCGGTAGGACCGTGTCGATAATGAACGTCGAGGAGAACGCCGTCACCGGCTGCCCCGAAAGGCTGGTCAGCGCCCCGGCGGGGATGGTGACCGTGTAGGTGCCGTCGCTCGTGTCGAGGGCGCTGACATCGAACGACAGAGTGTCGGGGGCGACCTGGGTCACCGCCGCGGCGGGCACGCCGTTGACCAGCAGGTCGGAGGCGTCGATGCTGGTCTGCAGCAGCGGTCGCGAGAACTGGACCTGATACGTGGTCGGCACGATATTGAGGTCCGCGCCGGCGGCGGGGGTGGTGTTGCTGACCACGAAGGGGGCCGGCTGTCCGGTCGCGCCGCTGACCACGAGCGTGTAATCGCCGCCGACGCTGCCGGCAGCGCGGACGACGGCGCGGTACGTGCCGCCGGCGCCGTCCGGGACGGTGTAGCTCAACAGGGCGTTGCGGCCGTCGGGGGCGCTGTTGTCGTCGCTGGCGACCAGGGTGCCGTCAGGGGCGTACAGGTCCACGGCGGGGTCAAGGGCGTTCCCCGGCAAGCCGGGGGAGCTACCGGGCGTCGTGGTGCTCAGGACCAGGTTGTCGCCCGCGTTGGCGGTGAAGGTGTAGTCGTCCTGAAGGTCGTGGGCGCCGGCGGCCCAGGCCACGGCCTGCTGGAGCAGCTGGTCGGCGGGCCCCGAGCGCAGGTCGGTGGTGGTGTAGTTGGAACTGGCGGCGTAATCCGGCCCGAGGTAAACGCCGCGGCCGAAGCCCTCCGGGCCGACGACCACGGAAGGCACGCCGGCCGTGGTTCCCAGGACCGTCGCCCCTGGGACCACGGCCGGGGTGTGCTCGTCCAGCTCGATGTAGTCCTCGCTCACCGTGAACGTGGCGAGGCCAGCCGTGACCGGGTGCGTGGCGTCGGTGATCGTCACCTGGCCGTTGTACGTGGAGCCGCTGCCGCCGTTCGTGAGGTTGACGGGCAGCACGGCCTGAAGGTCGGCGAGCGTGGTGGTCGAGGCATCGGCAGCGCCCTGGAGGCCCCAGCCGGTGTCCACGACGCCGCCCCCCGCCGCAACCCACTGATGCAGCGCGGACGCGAAGCTGGCGTATTCGTCGCCGTTGTAGTAGCCGTTGTTGCCGATCACCACAACGTCATAGGCGCCCAGTTCGGCCAGGGTGTTGACCTGCGCCGGCGTGACCTCGGTCGCCTGGAAGTTGCCGGAGGCGTTGAGCTGAGCGACGATGGCCTGATAGCCAGCGTCGTTGCCCGACGTGTTGGTGTCGGTATTCACCACGGCGACCCGCAACGGGCCGGCGTTGACCCCGCGCCCCAGCGAGCCCACGGCCTGGTGCGTGAAACTGATGTCCTGGGCGGTGGTGGCGTCCTCGTTCGGCTCGACGTTGAAGTCGGCCCCGCGTGTCACCACCAGCGAGTAGGGGGTGATCGCCGCGGCACTGACGCGGACGTAATAGTCGCCCGTCACGGGAGCATTCAGGTCGGCGACATAGCCGGCGACGTTGGTCTGCCCCTGTCCCCCCGTTGCCAGCACATTCCCGGCGGCATCGAGCACCTCAAGCGTGAGCGGGGTGCCAGCGCCGGGCGACGTGGGCGTGACCGCGAAGCTGGCGTACTGGCCCGCCGTCAGCGTGACGTGGTAATAGTCCACCGGGTCGCTGGGGCCGCCAAGGTTCGGGTAGAAGCTGAGGCCGCTGAGCGCTGATTCGCCGGTGGAACCGACCAGGGTGCCCTGACCGGTGGTCGGGTCAATCGTGATGAGTGAGCCGTACAAGGGGTAGGAGTTGTTGCCGCCCAGGCCGCCGTAGAGGGTGCCGTCGGGGCCGAACTCCACGGACGCCACGTCGTCGAAGCCGGTCGGGCCGATCACGGTCGCTTGACCGGTAGCGACGTTGATGGTCACGAGCTGGCTGCCGTCGGAGAGGTAGCCCGAGGTGATGCCGAAAAGCGTGTTGGTGCCGGGCTGGAAGCTGAGGCCGCCGATGTTGCCGCTCAGACCGGTCTGGCCGATGGTGGTGAAGGCCCCTGTGGCCGTGTTGATGGTGCCGAAGACACTGGAGCCCGAGCCGCCCTGACCCCCCGAGCGCACTCCATACAGCGTCCCGGCAGCGTTGAATGCCAGTCCGTTGATGGTGTTGCCGCTGGCTGAACCGATGACGGTCGCCGCTCCTGTCCGCGGGTCGATGCTCAACAGCGTGGTGCCGGATTCGCCGAAGAGGGTCCCGGTGGGGCTGATCTTGATGCGGAGTTGCGCGTAGCCGGTGGCGCCGACAGGTGTGGCCTGGCCGGTGTGCGGGTCGATGGTGACCAGCAGTCCGTTGGGGCCGGAATTCGGGTAAGGGATCGAGCCGAACAACTGGCCGATCAGATCGCCGTTGAGCGTGCCGACGGTGCCAAGGACGTTCAGCTGGTCGCCGCCGCCCGGCAGGGCCACGCCGCCGCCGTCCAGGTTCTGCGCCGTGGCGATGCTATCGTCGTCGCCGCCGACGAGGCGTTCCGTCTCCACAGCGGCATTGACAATGACGCGGAGTGTGTAACGGCCGGTCCCCTGCAAGGCGGCGGCGCTAACGGTGTAGGTGCCACTGGTGGTCACCGCGGCCGTCTCGATCACCGCCGGGGCTCCCGCGACCATCCCCTGGGCGGTGGCCACGACCGCGCCCGACGGGTCGGTCAAGGTGACGGCGCCTTGCACGGCACCATCAATGGGGGTGAAGACCACGCTGACCGTCTGTCCGGCGTTCAGGGGCAGGGTGTAGGAGTGGGTGTCGGGGTCGGCGCGGAAGGCGCTGAGCTGTGTTCCTTCGTAGATGAGCCCGCCGGCAGGCGGGTCGAGCGCCAGGGGCGTGGGGAAGGGGGCGCTCGTCGTGTCGGCGACAAAATCCACCACGAAGTCGTGCCCGGCCGGGCTGGCCAGCGTGCTGTAGAGCGGATTGCCGACGGCGTCCTGGAAGGCGTTGGCGCCGGCGCGCAGGGTGAGCGTGTAGTTGCTGTCCACCAGGCCCTGGAACCCGACCGTGATGCTGTCGGTGTTGGGGTCGTAAGCGAAGCTGTTGACCGGGACCGTTTGCCCTGACAGGGTGTTGACCAGCGTGACATCCTGGGCGCCGAGGCCGGCCGTGCCGAGGGGCTCGCTGAAGGTGGCGGTGTAGGTCAGGTTGCCGGACGGCACGACGTCGCTCTCGTTGATCGAACTGGCCGTCACCGTCGGGCCCGTGGTGTCCAGTGTGAACGTCTCGTCGTAAGCGCTGCTGGCGTCTCCCTGCAGGTCGGTGACGGCGCCCGCCGGCAGGTGAACGGCGTAGGAGCCGTCGCCGCTGTTCAGGTTGGACACGTCGAACTGCACGGTGTTGGCGTCGATGACGGTGAAGCCGGTGGCGGGCGCGCCGTTGAGGGTGAGCGCCCCCGGGCTGAGCGACGAGAACAGCAGCGGCTGCGCGAACGTCAACTGGACCGCGCCGGGGAAGACGGCGAACGTGGCGCCGTCGGTGATGCTACTGGCGGTCACGTTGACCGCGTGCAGCGTGCGGCCGGCCGTGGCACCGTCGATCTCAAGCGTGTAGTCGCCGACGCCGGTGACGACGGCGACCCGGGCGGTGTAGGCGCCGCCGGCGCCGGTGGGGATTGTGTAGGTGACCCGGGCATTGCGGCCATCGGGCGCGCCCTCGAAGTTACTGGCGACCAGGTTGCCCGACGAGTCGTACAGTTCCACGATCGGGGCGAGGGTGTTTTCCGGCTCACCGGGGCCGGCCGTCGGCGTGGTGGTGGTGAGCGTCAGGGTGTCGCCGGCCCTGGCGTTGAAGGTGTGAAAGTCCTGGGTGTCGTTGAGGCCGAGGATGTTTGGCGTTTGCAAGGTCGCATTGAAGGTGTAGGTGCCCGTGCGGTTGGAGTAGCCGCCGGCCACGATGTAGTAGTCGCCGGCATAGCCGCTGCCGCTGCCGCCGAAGGTGTAAACGAGGTGCGAGTAGAGCCCGTAGTTGCCGCCGCCATCGTCGTTGTAGGCGAGCAGTTGCCCGGTGTTGTCGTACAGCCACTCATAGCTATCGCCGATCGGGCTGCCGGTCTGGCCGGCGAGGTCGTCGAGGGTGAGTGTGTCGCCGGGCGAGGCGTAGATCTTGTAGAAGTCGCGGTCGTAGGCAGGCGAGACGTTCCCCTGGACCGAGGCGAAGTAGGTGTTGGTGCCCGTCTGGGTGAAGGTGCCCGACAGGTCGTTGGCCTCGGCGATGCTGTCGTTCGGCTCGGTCTCGCTGGAGATGGGGGGGACCGAGGAAGTGCCGCGGAAACTGCCCAGCGTGACGGGGGTGACGCTGACGTCGTCCGCGGTGGCCCGGGTGTTGTTCCGCTCCACCTCGAAGTCGGCGCCCCGCGTGACGAGCAGGCCATAGTTTTGGCCGGTCGTGGTGCTGCTGGCGCGCGCGTAGTAGACACCGGTGGCCGGCACCTGGAACTGGCGGATCATCTCGTCGGCGTTGGTGGCGCCGGTCGTCCCCCTGGCGAGCAAGTTGCCTGAGGCGTCCAGCAGGTCGAGGGTGACGCCGCCGCCGCCGGACGGCGTCGAGAGGGCCAGGTCCGCGGTCTGTCCCTGCGTCAAATGGAACGCGTAATAGTCGCTGCCGTTGTCCGTCTGGCCAACGACAGCCAGGCGGTCGGCCCCGCCCGGGAGGGGGAAACTGCTGCTATCGATGTTCTGGGCGCTGGCCGGCGTGTTGTTGGCGGCGGGGGGGAGTGTGAGGCCGGCAGTCGCCACGGCGGCGTTGAGCGTGAGGCTGACGGTGTAAGCGCCGCTGCCAGCGAGGCTGACCAGCTCGATCTGATAGGTGCCCGCCGTCGCGACCGGAGCGTTCTCCAGGACCACCGGCGCACCCGCCTGGGCGGCGTCGGCGCTGGCCAGCGTTGCCGCATTGGGATCGAGCAGTGCCAGCCGGAACTGGAGCGACGGGTCTGCCGGCTGCACCACCGCCGTCGCGGTCTGCCCGGCGTTGAGTGGGATGGTGTAGATGTCCGTCTCACCCACGGCACTGACCTGGTCCGCGTGGCTCCCGGCGAAGACCAGTGAGCCGAACGGCTGGAGCGGCGCGAGTGGCGTCGGAAAGGCTTGCGTGTGATCGAGCAGGACGCGCTCTTCAAGCGGATCGAAGGCCAACCGCACGCGCCGGATGGGTGCCACACGGCGCCGCCGGAAGGAGGAGGTGAGAAGGCGGACAGCCCACCGCAGATAATACGAGGGTCGCTTCATGTGTCGATCTCCTATCAGGCCCCCAGGCTGGCGATGCCGGGGCGTCCTCTGATGGGGACTCCAAGTTGGCGGAGCGCAAAAGTTGAAAGGGAGCCCGAGTCTGACGGGCTGCGAGTCATGGCGAATCTGAGCGCGCCCGATCCCGATAGGCCCTTGAGAACTCGAACCAGGACGCCGTTGTCGCGCACCTTTTCATGCGAGAACGAAGATGCGGTGGGGACAAGCTCAAAAAGCCTCAAACAAGGTTACAGAGGCATCCCGCGGCCGGCAACGAAAATCTGACGCAAGAATTCGGACGCGCAGAACATTCATTTCCTTTTCACATTCCACGAAAAAACCACGAATCGGCGGGGCTTTATTGGTGGAAATCGTTGAAATCGTTGTTTCGGGGGATAACATGAACCTCTGGAGTCGCAACCGCGGCCGGTCCCAGGGGCGTGAGCCCCTGGCTATCGACTGCCGCCCCTTCGGGGCTCAGAACCAGACCACTACGCTCAACTGCAACAGGCTCTAATCCGTGTTTGCAGAGAGCATTCATCCACGAACGTCGTGTTGGAGGGAATATGACGAGCGAAAGTAAATGCCCGGTGCTGAATGGGGCTCACCGACATACGGCGGCTGGGGCCCTGTCGAATCGAGACTGGTGGCCGAATCAGTTGAACCTGCAGATCCTTCACCAAAACTCGCCCCTGTCCAACCCCATGGGCAAGGAGTTCAACTACGCCGAGGAGTTCAAGAAACTCGACCTGGATGCCCTGAAGAAGGACATCGAAGCGGTGATGACGACATCGCAGGACTGGTGGCCGGCCGACTACGGCCATTACGGGCCGCTCTTCATTCGGATGGCGTGGCACAGCGCAGGCACGTACCGCATCGCTGACGGCCGGGGCGGCGCCGCTCACGGCTCACAACGCTTTGCGCCCCTCAACAGCTGGCCGGACAATGTGAGCCTCGACAAGGCCCGACGGTTGCTTTGGCCGATCAAGCAGAAGTACGGCCGGAAACTCTCGTGGGCCGATCTGATGGTCTTCACCGGTAACTGTGCCCTGGAGTCGATGGGACTCAAGCCATTCGGTTTCGCAGGGGGGCGTGAGGACGCCTGGGAGCCCGAAACGGACATTTACTGGGGGCCTGAGAGTAAGTGGCTGGGAGACGAGCGTTACACCGGCGACCGGGTGCTCGAAAATCCGCTCGGCGCCGTGCAGATGGGCCTGATCTACGTGAATCCGGAGGGGCCAAACGGGAACCCCGATCCGCTCGCGGCAGCCAGGGACATTCGGGAAACGTTCCGCCGCATGGCCATGAATGACGAGGAGACCGTGGCGCTGATTGCTGGCGGCCACACCTTTGGCAAAGCCCATGGTGCTGCCAGCGCGGCTCAGTACTGCGGTCCCGAACCCGAGGGTGCCAGCCTTGAGGAGCAAGGTCTCGGCTGGAAGAACACTTTTGGAAGCGGCACAGGCGACGACACGATCACCAGCGGCCTGGAAGGCTCCTGGACCACCAACCCGGTGAAGTGGGACAATGGCTACTTCGACAACCTGTTCGGCTACGAGTGGCAGGTGATGAAGGGCCCGGGCGGTGCGTGGCAGTGGACTCCCAGGGAAGCAGCGGCCCAGGGCACCGTGCCGGACGCGCACGACCCGTCGAAGAAGCACGCCCCCATGATGTTCACGACGGACCTCGCACTGCGGCTGGACCCGGTCTACGCGCCGATTGCGAAGCGCTTCCACGCGAACCCGGACAAGCTCGCCGAGGCCTTTGCGAAGGCGTGGTACAAGTTGACGCACCGCGACATGGGGCCTGTCTCGCGGTTGCTCGGCCCGCTGGTTCCCGAGCCGCAGTTGTGGCAAGACCCTGTCCCCAGGGTCGATCAGCCATCGATCGGGAAGCAGGACATCGCGCAACTCAAGGCCAGGATCCTGGCATCAGGACTGTCCGTTTCGCAACTGGTGACAACCGCCTGGGCCTCGGCGTCCACGTTCCGTGGCACCGACAAACGCGGTGGAGCGAACGGGGCGCGCATTCGCCTGGCGCCGCAGAAGAATTGGGAAGTCAACCAACCGGCCGAACTCGCGAAGGTTCTGCAGACTCTCGAGAAAATCCAGAAGGATTTCAACAGCGCGCAGTCTGGCGGGAAGAAGGTCTCGCTCGCGGACGTGATCGTTCTGGGTGGGTGCGCCGCCGTTGAGGCAGCTGCGAAGAAGGCCGGCCATGACGTGCAGGTTCCCTTCGCGCCGGGACGCGCCGATGCGTTGCAGGAGATGACCGACGTGGAATCCTTTGCCGTGCTCGAACCGACGGCAGACGGCTTCCGCAACTACCTCCGAACGGGAGACGACCGACCGGCGGCGGAACTGCTGGTGGATCGGGCGCACCTGCTGACGCTGACCGCTCCTGAGATGACGGTGCTGGTCGGCGGGATGCGCGTGCTGCATGCAAACTTCGGGCAGTCCGAGCTGGGGGTCTTCACCGAGCGACCCGGGTCACTGACCAACGACTTCTTCGTGAACCTGCTCGACATGAGCACGGCCTGGCGGAAGTCCTCCAAATGCGAGCACTTCTACGAGGGGTGTGACCGCCGGACGGGTGCGGTCAAGTGGACTGGCACCGCCGTTGATCTCGTCTTCGGTTCGAACTCTCAGCTCCGAGCCATCGCGGAAGTCTACGCCTGCGACGACTCGCAGCAGGCGTTTGTGCGTGACTTTGTGGCTGCGTGGGACAAGGTGATGAATCTTGACCGCTTCGACCTTGTCGCGTAGGCATCAACGGGGCAAATCTGCCATGGGGATTGAATACGCATGATGCGTATGACCGCTGCGTGGGGACCGACGCCCATCGGTTCGGTGGTCAGCGCGTGTGCGGCGGCGGGCAGTGCCGCACGGACCTGTTGGACCGGGCCGTGTGGGACGACGCCTGCGCCCTGCTGGCGGACCCCGAGCGGCTGCGCCGCGCCACGAGCGCCGGCGCCGGGGGCAGAAAAAGCAGGGAGGCCGCCCCGGCGACCCTCGAACCAGAAATCACTTGCGCCCCGCTGACAGAAACCCTGTCATCGTGCTGAAAAATCGCCCCGTGCGCTGCAACTCGTCCAGGTGCGCCAGCCATGACCGCCCTTCCGCCGCCGTGATGGTCCCGTTCGCCACGGCTCGCTCCACTGTCGGCGGCCCCAGGATCGGCAGCGCCAGCGCCGGCGTCAGCATCAGCGTGTACGGCGTCACGCTCAGGTCGCGCAGTCCCAGTTCCGCCAGCAGCGCCGGGATGTGCCGGCCCAGCCAGCCGTTGCGGACGCTGTCGCACCAGGCGTTAATCATCTTGCGGCCCAGCACCCGATCCTCCGCGTCGATCACCAGCGCGCCGAAATCGACCTCGAAGACGACCACCCGACCGCCCGGCCGTGTCACGCGCCGCAGTTCCGCCAGCGCTTGCCGCGGGTCGGGCACGTGCATCAGACTGCGGTCGGCCAGACAGCCGTCGAAGCTGTCGTCGCCGTACGACAACCCTAGCACATCCGCGCTCGCAAACGTGACCGGCAGCCCCGTGTCAGCGGCGCGCTCCCGGGCCACGGCGAGCATGGCCTGGCTGTTGTCGATGCCGACCACCGCGCCGCCAGGCATCACCAGACGAGCCAGCGCCCGCACGTCGTCGCCGGTGCCGCAGCCGGCGTCCAGGAAGCGCCGCCCCGGTGCCGCGTCCAGCAATTCGACCATGCGCCGCTTGTACGCCTGGAACGACGCCTGGGCGCCGGCCTCGTCCAGGAAGCGCACGAAGTAGTCCGGGTCCGCCGATTGATCGATGCTGCCGAACCGCGCCAGCGTCTCTGCCATGACCGTCTCCGCATTTCGTAAAAAGCCGGTATGTCCTGCGGAAATTGTACGAACGCCGCCGAGGAAGCCATGAGCACACCGACCGCCGTTTCACGGGGCGGCCAAGCAGTGGGCCAGCCCAAGACCGGGACGCATTGTTTGGCCGCCCTTCACAGTCTTCTGCACCCTCGTCCAGTCGAGAAGGGCGGCCAAGCAGTGGCACACTACCCTTTCCGTACCGACTACAGGAGCGCTCCGGTTTCTGATCCCGGTGGACACTGCCAGGCACAGGTGGGTAAGATCGCTGCCTGTGTTCATTGGGCCAACTGGCACCGAATGTCCATCAAGGAGGACCGTCATGAAGCACCTTGCGACCGCGCTGGCGGCGTGCGCGCTGCTCTGGACCAGTGCAACTCGGCTGGAAGCGCAGCCGAAGAAGGAGCCGAAGTACCGCGGCAAGCCCATCGCGTACTGGGTGGAGCGACTGGCCAACGACAAGGGCGAGGATCGGTATGCGGCGCTGAAGGCGGTGCAGGCGTTTGACGCGGCGGCTCGGTCGAAGGCGGTGCCCATCCTGACCGAGATGCTGGAGGACCGCGACCCCGAATTTCGCGTGTTCGCCGCCGACGCTCTGGGAGAGTTAACAGCAGCACCCGGGTCGGCGGTGCCGGCTCTGGCGGCAGCCCTGGCAGACGACACCCTGCATGTGCGTGCCGCTGCCGCGAAGGCGCTGCGGTCATTCGGGACGGCTGCCCGCGCGGCGGCGCCAGCCCTGGTGAAATTGCTCAGCGGGGAAAAGGAACACTGGCCGGCTTCCGAAAGCATCCAAACGCTCGCGGAGATCGCTCCCGGTGATGAAGCCGCCCTGAACGCCATGAAACAGGTATATCTGAGTCCGCCTGGGGAACAAAAGGAGTCTGGACGCTACTGGTGGCGGAGATCGGTCATCACGGCGCTCGGAAAAATGGGGCCCGCGGGGCAACGCTTGCTGATCGAATTTCTGGAAGGCTACGTGGCCCGCGTTCGGGAATGGGGCAACGCTGATGACGAATACCGGGTCGGCAACGCCCGAGAGATTTGTCAGCAACTGGTCGGGGCCAAGGCCAAACCGGCCGCGGCGGCACTCACGCGGCTTTTGGAGCACAAGGATCGCGAATTGCGCCGCGACGCCGCCTGGGCATTGTGGCAGGCCGCCAGGCATTCCAAATGCGTGCCGACCCTGTCCAGTTGTCTGGTTTTCTCAGCCAGGCCGCCAACTCCCACTATCCGAAAACAAAATGACGTGGACCGGGAGGTGCTCCGCTACCTGGCCGAAATCGGTCCCGCGGCGCAGGAAGCCATGCCGACGCTCGCCCAGGTGCTCGAAACCATCAAAAATGACCGGGAGTCGCTGCTCGACAGCCAGCGGTCGGGTGGCACCCAGGAACTGCGTGACCTGGTGATACAGACGCAGCGCAAAATCGCCCCGGAGAAGTACGGCCGCACGCCCTGACCTGTCCTGCGGGCGTGCGGCCGCGATACGATGAAGCACGGCGGCCCTGCGGAGGGGCGATGAGCGACCCACGACCGTTGCACCGGCTGTTCGGCCTGTCCTGGGTGGACTTCTTCCACGGCACCGGCGTCACCGTGGAAACCGAGGTGGACCTGTCGCGTCAGCAGCAGTTCCTCGACCTCGCGATCGTCCGCCCGGGACCGGAGCCAATCCCGCGGCCGCTGCCGGACGGCTTCGAGGACCTGGCGACGCACAACCTGGTGACGTTCAAGTCGCCCCAGGAGGCGCTCGACGCCTGGGCGGTGTGGGAGTTGGTTCACCACTTCGTCGGCTACCGCAAGTGGTCCAACCCGTCGCTGGACGACCTGCTGCCGGTGGCGGACTATCGGCTGTACGCGGTCTGCCCCCGCTACCCGCAGCAGCTGGCGCAGACGGTGCCGCTGACGCCGCTGCGGGACGGCGTGTATGAGGCGGCTGGGTTCGGGCTGCGCATCCGCGTCATCGTGACGGGCAGCTGGCGCTGGAAGAGCAGAACGCCATGCTGCACCTGTTCTGCGTCCGGGATGAAACGCTGAGTTACGGGCGGGAGCATTACCAACAGTATTCGCCCGAGACGAGTTTCCTGCTCTTGTGTTCCTGGCTTTTCCTTGCCTGTGGTACGCGGGCTGGTTAAGATGCCAGGAGAATGACCCGATCCAGGCGAAATCTGTTCATTTGTGAAACAAATCTGCCGATTGTAGGAAACGCAGGAATAAGCTCCGCACGGGTTCTCCCGGTATGACGCCTGGGGTCCACAGGGTGGGGCGGGAAACAACCGATTGGTTTGCGAGGCAGCGGGTCTATGGAATGACGGACTAACTCCGATACCTTTTCACGCGAAGGCAGCCATGAGCGAACTGTCCCCCGCTACGGCCCCGACCCCGAAGAAGCGCAGGAGGCGGATTCGCCGCATCCTGGGTGTAGTTGCGATCCTGCTGGTTGTCCTGGTCGTGACGGCACCCTGGCTGGTGTCCCACACCGGACTTCGCGACCCGTTGATCAACTGGGTTCTGGCGAGCCCAAGCGTCACGGCTTCCAGCGACAGTGCGTCCCTCGGCTGGTTTTCGTCTCCGTCCATGCGCGGCCTCCATTTGAAGAGTGCCAACGGCCGCCTCGACATCCGCGCGGAAGAGATTACCGCGGAGCAGTCACTCGTGCAGCTGTTGGCTTCCTCGCCGGACCTCGGCACGATCACGGTTGAGAAGGGGCATGTGCAGCTGGAATTGCCGCTCGACGTCCAGCTCCAGGAACGAGAGAGCCGGCTTGAGCCGACCTTCACGGCGACGGTCAAGGACGCATCCCTCACGGTGCGCCTGGCCGGGGAGGCCGAGCCGGTCATCGACATCGATGGCATCAACCTGACTATTCGCGTGGAGCATGAGGGGGAAGGCCGCGTACTCACCCTTGACCCCGTCGTCATCTTCAACCGGCGGAAGCTGTCCCCGAAGCTGACCACCAGGCTGCTCCAGCTCATCGACCCCACGATGACCGACTCCCCGCAGATCAGCGGGGAGATTTCTCTTTCCCTGGATAAACTGCGCATGCCGATTGGCGTCCCCAGGGACAAGGCGGTCAAGGGTGTGGAGCTGGAAGGCAAACTCGTGCTCCATCAGGTGTCCGGGGAAGTAAAAAACCCGCTGCGGCAGTCGCTGGTTCGACTGGTCGCTGACATGAACGGCAAGGACGCACCCAGGGTGATGCGTATCACCCAGGACACCGAGATCCGCTTCAAGGTGCGCGACGGCCGGTTGCACCACGAGGGCCTGCGCATTGGTCTGCCGGACATCGACCCGGAACTGCAACTGACCTCGCGCGGCTCCGTCGGCCTGGACAGGACGCTGGATCTGTTCGTGGAACTGCCCCGCCTGGATCCGGCGCTGCGCAAGGAGAAGGGCCCGGCCAAATGCCGCATCACCGGGACCATCAACGACCCGAAGATCACCGTCGAGGACGGTTCCCTCGTCTTGCGCCAGGACAAGAGCAAGGAACCGATCCTCGCCGCCGACGGCATCCAGATGACCATGCAGCGTCGAGGACACCGGCAAGGGCCGCGTGCTCGCCGTGGAGCCGTTCGAGGTCTTCAAGAAGCGGAAATTGAGCCTCGGGGTGGCGCCCGGCCTGGTGAGGTTGCTGGCGCCGGACGTCGAGAGCGAGCGGCAGGTGGACGGCGAAATCTCCCTGTCGTTCAGCAAGCTCCACGTCCCGCTCGGCGTCCCCCGCGACCAGGCGGTCAAGCAACTGCAGGCGGAAGGCAAGCTTACCCTGCACCACGTTGCCTCCGAAGTGAAAGGCCCAATGTGGCAGACCTTGATCCAGCTGGTCGCGGACCTGAACGACAAGAAGGTATCCGACCCGATCCGCCTGGCCGCCGTCGAGTCGGAGATTCGCTTCGAGGTGCGTGACGGCCGACTGTACCACGAAGGGTTGCGCATCGGCTTTCCGGACATCGACCCGGAATTGCAACTGACCTCGCGCGGCTCCGTCGGGCTGGACAGGACGCTGGACCTGTTCGTGGAACTGCCCCGCCTGGATCCGGCGCTGCGCAAGGAGAAAGGCCCGGCCAAGTGCCGCATCACCGGCACCATCAACGACCCAAAGATCACCATCGAGGATGCGTCTCTGGTCCTGCGCCAGGACAAGCGCGCGGAACCGATCATCGCCGCCGACGGCATTCAGATGACCGTACGCCTGGAGGACACCGGCAAGGGCCGCGTGCTCGCCGTGGAGCCATTTGAGGTCTTCAAGAAGCGGAAATTGAGCCTCGGGGTGCCGCCCGGCCTGGTGAGGTTGCTGGCGCCGGACGTCGAGAGCGAGCGGCAGGTGGACGGCGAAATCTCCCTGTCGTTCAGCAAACTCCGCGTCCCGCTCGGCGCCGGCAAGAAACAGGCGGGCAAGCAACTGGAGGCGGAAGGCAAGTTCACCCTGCATCAGGTTTCCTCCGAGGTCAAAGGCCCCCTGTGGCAGGCCGTGATCCGGCTGGTCGCGGACCTGAACGACAAGAAGGCGTCCGGCAAGATACGACTGGTCGCTGACGCAGAGGTTCCCTTTCAGGTGCGCGACGGCCGGCTGCACCACGAGGGCATGCGCGTCGGCTTTCCGGACATCGACCCGGAGATGGTGGTCCGTTCGCGCGGCTCGATTGGCCTGGATAAAACGCTGGACCTTCACCTGGAACTGCCCCGGTTGCGCAAGGACAAGCGCGACCTGGGCCCGCTCAAGTGTCACATTACCGGGACCCTGAGTCAGCCGATCATTGCCATCCCGGACGCCGCCCTGGTCGTCCACCTGACCGATGAGGATCAGGTGGCTCTCAAGGCTGACCACGTCAACCTGGTGTTTCGGGTCGAAACCTCCGGGGAGGTGCGGCTGCTGACGCTGGCGCCGGTCAAGGTCTTCGACAAACAGAAGCTGACGCCCGAAATGGGCGACCAGTTGCTGACCCTGATCACGCCAACCCTGGCGGACCTTTCCGGCGTGCAAGGCACGATCTCCCTGTCCTTCGACACCTTCCGCGTGCCCCTGGGGGTTCCGAAAAAGGAGTTCGTCAAGCGCGTCGAGCTGTCGGGGAAACTCCACCTGCATGAGATCTCCGTCTCCACGAAGACCCCACTACTCCAGACCCTGGTCAAGGTGATGGCCGACATGTACGGCAAGAAACCGTCCGAGGTGGTGCGTCTAGTTGAAAATGCGGAGGTCCGCTTTCAGGTGAAGGACGCCCGGATCCACCATGAGGATATGCGTTTCGGCTTTCCGGATATTTCCAGGGACCTGCTGATTCGCTCGCGCGGCTCCGTCGGCTACGACAGGACGCTCGACCTCACGCTTGATGTTCCCTCCATCATCGTGGGAAAAAAGACGCTGCCTCCCGTGCGCATGCGCGTCACGGGAACAATCGAAAAACCGATCGTGACGGAGGTCAAGGATGGCAAAGGCAAATAACTCCCAAGGAGGGGTCATGATTTTCCATAACGCCGGCCGGCGGACCGGGCTGGTTCCTTTCGCGGTCTGTGCTTTACTCCTGGTGGCGCTGCCGGTGCGCGGCCAGGCCCCGCCCGCGCAACCAGGCGAAATCAAGGCGGTCGTGCGGATCTCGAAGGACCTGATTCAGGACGTGGCGGGCCGCAAGGAAATCGTCGCGGCCGTTCCGTACGACGCGCTGGTCCTGGGGTTCCGTTGTCAAGGGGTGATCGACGGCAGCGCCAACCTGTCGGTGGAGATGTCAACCGCCCAGGGCGAGGCGGACTTCGTCGTGTACGGTCAGGGCGCGGCCCAGACCTACGTCCGGGGTGTTCGCGGACCGATCGTTGCCCTGGGCCCGGCGTGGGGCCCCTTTGTTTCCCGGACGGTGGTGCACTTCGACGGCAGGAAGTTCACCGTGGTGGAAACCACACCCTGGGCGGAGGTCCACGGCGCGCTGGACCGCGTGGAAGGGCGCCACGGGAGGCTGCCCGGGCGTGTCGTCGGCCGCCTGGCCCTTCCCATCGGTCGGCGGCTGGTGCCGCACGCGGAAGCGCAAGCCACGCCGATTGGCGAGTTCTACCTCAAGACCTTCGTGGACGACCTGGCCGACAAGATTGTCACGAGGCTCAACCGCACCACCGCCGTGGAAGAATCGCTGCAACGGCTCTTTCCCAGGACCAAGGACTGGGTTTTTCAGACGTCCGCGGATACCCAGTTCCTCCAGGCGGCCTACGGCCCACGGGGCGCCACGGTGCCGGTCCTGCCCGAAAACCCCGGGCGCCTCAAGGACGTCCGCATGGAGCTGTGGTTGCAGTCCACGACCACGGAGGCCCAGGCCCTGGTCAAGTTGACCAAACTGCCGCTTGCCAAGCAACTCGTCGCCAAGTACCTCGAAGCGACCCTTCCCAACCTGGCCGCGATGACGGACAATCGGTCGGTCGTTTCGGTCGGTCCGTGGCTGGTAATTAGCATCGGTGCGCCGAAGGCGGACTGATTCGAAGAGAAAAACGAAGAGAGTAAGAGTCTGTTCCAAAAGCAGGTGGCGGCACGTTTCCAACATGCCGGTCTTCACGTATTGCGGGATGTCGGCACGTTACCAACGTGCCGCCACCTGCTTTTGGAACAGACTTTTAGAGTCGGGAGGTGGCTCCGTGTACCAGCATGCCGTCGCCATTACCCCGGTGGGATCACGGTGGAGGGTGGGTCGTTCCCTGTAGAGCATCCCGTGACGGCGGCCTTCCCCCTCCCTTTGCTGGGTCGGCTCCCACATTTCCCGTTGCGAGGCCTGCTCAGCAATACGTCCAGGAACGATTTCTCCTGGGAGTCAGGGAGCTCATGTCAAGGCCCCTGTTTCTTTGCTTGCTCGTCGGCGTCGGCCTGCCGGACTTCTTGCGGAGGCCAGTAGTTCGCATAACCGCGGGTCACTTCTGCACCGGCACCCGGAACTCCAACCGCTTGCCGCCGCGCAGCACCGTCACGGTCACCACGTCGCCCGGCCGCTTCTGCATCACACCGTAAGCCAGCACATCCGTCTCGCGCAGCAGGTCCGTGCGGCCATCGAAAGACACGATCACATCCCCCTGGCGGATGCCGGCCTTGAAGGCGGTGCCGTGCGGGCCGCTGCCCTGGCCGACATATTTGGCTCGCAGCACCATGCCCGTCTCCGGCAGCCCCGCTTTCTTGCGCTGCTCCGGCGGCACGCTTTCCAGCAACACGCCGCCCAGCGCCATCCGCCGCAGGCCCCAGCTCGACGCCCGCCAGGAAATGTCCTCGCGCTGCCGCCAGCCCTTCGGCAGCGTCAGCGTCACGTCCGCGTTGGCGCTGTGCGCTTCACCACCGCCTTGAGCGTCGCCCCCTCCGGCGCCGCCTGGTGCAGCACCCACTGCACATCCGCAATCGACAGCAGCGGCTGCCCCTGCAGTGACAGGATATTGTCACCCTGCTTGAAGCCCGCCTTCTCCGCCAGCGAGCCCACCTCCACACGCTGCACCTTCGCCCGCTCCTTCGGGTCCAGGATCAGGCCCAGAACCTTCGGGTGCGGATACTGGAACACCACCCGCTCGGGCAGCACGCCGTCGCGCTCACGGTACAGCGCCCGCTGGGCGTCGCCGATCTGGTGGCAGTGGATGCAGCTCTGCACCAGTTTGCCGCTGGTGTTGTCCAGTGTCGCCTTGTAGCGGTCCTTCAGCATCGGGTACTTCTCCGGCGACGGCACCTCCGGCGCGGGGCCGCGCTTGCCGGCCAGCGCCGCGCGGTTCTTCGGGTACTGCCGGTGCAGTTCCAGCGCTCCCTTCAAGGCGTTGGCCAGACCCTCAATGCTTACGTCGTCGGACCAGTAGGTGCGGTGCGAACGCGTGCCGTAACGGCCGTAGATGGTGCCGTCGGCGTTGAGCAGGAAGGCGGCGAAGGACTGATCCGTGTCGAACTGGAATAGCGTCAGGTCCAGGCCGTTGGTGGACACAACGCGGACGCAGACGAATTGCTCCAGCAGCGGCCGCACCCGTTTGTCCTCGTTGACCAGCTCGTCGTCGAGTTTGACGCACTCCACGCACGGGATGCAGCGCATCACCACGAGCAGCGGTTTGCCGGTCTTTTTCGCCTCGGCGAAACCGCGCGGCAGATCGTTGTAGATCCACAGGGCGTCGTTCGCGAATTTCTTGCGGTCGGCGAGCACCTTTTCTTCGCGGGTCTGGGCGCCGGCCAGGCCGATCACGGTTAGCCAGGCGGTCAGCGCGAGCGGGACGGTGCGGGACATGCGGGGTCCTTTCGCAGTTGGAGGGAGCAAGCTCAGGTGGGAACCCTTGGCGTTTGTTTATGTAATCCCTCGTTGGCGGGAAGGGCCGGGTCAATCGACCAACCGGACGCTCAGTTGCAGCGTCGCGTCGCCACGGCGCAGCCGCAGCAGCGCCCGGCCGAGCAGCCACTGCCGCCGCAGTGCCCGCCGGAACGCCTCGGCCGTGGCCACGCCGGTGCCGTCCACGGCCGTCACCGTGTCGCCCTTGCGGAGCCCGGCCCGCGCCAGGGCCGAGTCCGCCGTCACCTGCTCCACGCGAACCGCGCCCTGCACCGTGGTCACCGTCACGCCGGCGCGCGCCGGCTCGAAGAACCACGCCAGCAGCCGCGCTTCCTGCGCGCGCACGCGGGGCTGCGCGGTCTTGTTCCAGCGCTGAATGGCGCCGCCCGCCGCCAGCACGCTGTCGAAGGGCCGCCCGAACTTCACCGCTCCGCGCGCCAGAATGACGCTGCGAACCGCGTCACTGCCCACCGTCACGTCGCCGTCGCAGACGACCAGGCTGTCCACCAGCTGACCGCGGACGTACACGTCGCCGTTGGCGAAGATGGCCGCCCCGAACACGTTGTCGTTGATCGTCACCGGGCCGCCGGCCACGACCACCGCGTTGCCGACGCTGCGGCAGGTGACCGCGCCGGCGGCGACGACCTTGCCGCGGGCCAGGGTCAACGGCCTGGTGACCGGCACCACCGGCCCGCCCTCGAGGTCGAACTTCAGCGGCCGGCCGGCCTGCCCGGTCAGGGTCGCGATCGCCTTCTGCAGGGCCGCCCAGTCCGCGGCGTCGGCGTCGCCTCCCTTCGCGGTCAAGTATGCGACGAAGGTGTCCACGCCGGCCCGGTCCGTCTTGCCCAGGAGCTGTGCCGTCGCCCGCGCCAGACACTGCGCACGCAGCTCGCCGACCAGCCGTTCCGCCCGCTGGCGCAACGGGGTGTCAGGGCCGGTCAGGACCTTCTCCAAAGCCGGCAACGCCTCCACGCCGAGCAGCAGCAGTTCCTTACGCGCCGCCTCGCGCTTGACGATGTACTTGCTGTCGAGCTGTTGCACCAGCTGGTCGATCTGCTGCCGCCGCTTGGGAGTCGGTTGCCCCTGCTGTCCGGACACCGGCGCCGCCACGAGACCGATGGTCGTCAGCACGAGTACCAGTTTGCACTGGTCGAGCAACATGGGGATTCTCCTCAGCGCACGGGTGGAGGGAGGGAGCCGGCCCAGGTTATCGTAGTTCTACGGTGCGAGGAGGGGAATGGAGGAGATGTAGGACGGCTCTCCAGAGCCGTCTTCTTCGGCAGCGACGGCTCTGGAGAGCCGTCCTACACCTCGCCTTCCCCGCGCAGGAAGGCAGCTGAAGCCGGCGGTCAGGAGATCAGGAGTCGCCCGGTCATTGCCGCGATTGCGCGAACGCCGCGCACAGCCGCAGATGCTGCTCCAGATCGAGCGTCTCGGCCCGCGCCGCGCCGTCAATGCCCAGGTCCGCCAGCCGCCGGTCCACCTCCGGCTTGGCGTCCTTGCGGCCCAGCAGCGCCGCCAGCGCCCGCGCAGGTTCTTGCGGCGGTGGGCGTACAGGTCGCGCAGGAACACCCGCAACGCGCCCGGGTCGCCGACGTGCGCCCGTTTGGCCGCGCTGGGCCGGATCAGCACCATCGCCGACTCCACCTTCGGCCGCGGCCAGAACACGCTCGGCGCCAGCTTGCGCACCAGGCTGACATCCGCGACGTTCTGCACCAGCACCGCCAGCGCCGCGTACGCCTTCTCGCCCGGTCGGGCCATGAGCCGCTCGGCGATCTCCCACTGCACCGTCACGACCATGCGTTCGAACGGCAGGTCCGAGAGCAGGAAGTTGGTGATGACCGGCGTTGCCACCGAGTAGGGCAGGTTCGCCACCAATTTCAACCGCGCACACCCCGTGTCGCGCCGCAGCGTTGCCAACTCCTCCAGCACGCGCGGCCGCAGGTGGTTCTTGTTCTGCAGCACGTCGGAGTGGAGCAGCACGACGTTGGGCCGGTCGCCAACCACCCCGCGGGCCAGCGCGGCGAACGCCGGGTCAACCTCGACGCTGAGCACGGCGCCGGCCTGCTCGGCCAGCCGTGCCGTCAGGCTGCCGGTGCCGCTGCCGACCTCGACCGCCAGGTCGGATTTGTCCAGTTCGGCGGTGCGCAGCAGCACGTCGATCAGGTTGAGGTCGATCAGGAAATTCTGGCCGAGTTTGGCCTTCGGCCGGATGCCGTGCGCGGCGAACAGCTGTTGCAAGTACGACAGCGTTTGCCGCGGCGGCTGGACTGGGGAAGGGTCGTGCTCCATGAGCGGTCGCGGTTCCCTCGTTGTGGCCGGGTCTCCGGACCAGGCCACTGGGTTTGACCGAAGGTCTCCCTCCAGGAGGACACCTTCGGTCGTGGGAGTGGCCCGGTCGGGAGACCGGGCCACAACAGCTTCGGGACTCAGGACAAAATGCCCCGCACGCTACTGCGGACGGGGGAACGCCTCCAGCGCCTTGCAGACGTACTTGGCCAGCAGGTCCGTCTCCAGGTTGACACGTGCCCCCGGTCCCTTGCGGCCCAGGGTCGTGGCCGTCAGCGTGTGCGGGATTAGCATGACGCTGAAGTCCGTGGCCCCGACCTCTACCAGCGTCAGGCTGACGCCATCCACCGCGACCGAGCCCCTGGGCACCATCTGCCGCGTCAGCTCCGCCGCACAGCCGAACGCCGTGAACTCATAGTCGCCCTGCGGTTCGCGGCGGGTGATGCTGCCGACGCCATCCACATGTCCCTGGACGAGGTGGCCGCCGAGACGGTCGCTCACGCGCAGCGCCCGCTCGAGGTTGACGGCATCACCCGGCTGCAGATCGCCGAGGTTGGTGCGCAGCAGCGTCTCGGGGCCGACCTGGAAGCGGAACGTGTCGCGGTCACGCGCCACGACGGTCAGGCAGGCGCCGTTGACGGCGACGCTCTCACCGACGGTCAACTCCGCCGCGAGACCCGGCGCGGCAACGGTCAACAGCCGGCCGGCCCCTTGCTCGTGCAGGTGGCGCACCTCGCCCAGCGCTTCGACCAAGCCCGTGAACATGACAGCATGGTAGGCGGCCTGGCGCGGCCTGTCAACGCACCGGTCCCTGTCCGGGTAGTGCCTCGTCGAGGCCCGGCGCCGGCAGTGGCCGCGACCGCAACGCCCGGCCGAGCAGGTAACGCAGCGGCACACCGACGGCATACAGCCAGCAGAACAGCACCACCGCCAGTTCGCGGACGATGACGGTGACGACGAGCATGAGCACCACCTGGACGAGGTGGCCGAAGTGGTGCCGGCCGCGGATGAGCTGGCGCGTCAGGTGCGGGTACGGCAACCGCGACACCATCAGCAGCGCCACCACCACCGCCCCGAGCGGGGCCGCCACCTCGACCAGGCGGCGAACGGTGCGGCGGATGTGTTCGGGGTCGGCGTCGGGGAAGTGGGCGGCGAGCTTGCCGGGCAGTTCGCCGAAGAGGATGGCCAGCGCCGCCAGGCAGGCGGCGGCGCCCGGCGACGGCAGACCGCGGAAGCGTTTCGGACTGGTCGTTTCGGTGCTGCTCTCGATGTTGAAGCGCGCCAGGCGCAGGACGACGCACACCAGGTACAGGATGGCGACGCCGTACAGCGCCTGAGACAGCAGCGGCGCGGACTCGGAATTGGGGCCGAGGCGCAGCAGCAGGAACGCCGGGGCGACGCCGAAGCTGACCGCGTCGCACAGGCTGTCCAGCTCCGCGCCGAACTTGCTGGTGGTGCGCGACAGGCGGGCCGCGTAGCCGTCCAGGGCGTCGCAGAGCATGGCGGCCAGGATCAGCCAGCCGCTCCAGGCGAAGTTTGGATCGACGGCCGTCCCCGTCTCCGGGCCGCCGATGCGGCTGGCGCAGACCAGGGCCGCGAAACCACAGACGCCGTTGCCCAGCGTCAACAAGGTCGGAAGGATGGCGAGTCTTTTCACGGGTGCATCCGTCGCAGGGAGTTGGTGATCGCTAACACTCCGAACCGAATCAGGGGATAAAGATACGATGAAGAAACGATGTCAACCAGAGGTGTGCGAAAATATGGTGAAGAGCGCGCCCCCGCTTGCGCTCCCTCGGGGCCGGTTGCCGGGCGGATGACCGTTGTCAACCGGCACGTCAGGGATTAAGGTGAATACTCCACCGCGGACGAGCGCGGGCCGCACCCTGGTCGAGTATGCCGATGAAGAACACCCTGGCGAACCCCTCCCTGGCGGAGCAGCTGGACCGGCAGACATCTGCCGCGGCCGCCGCCCTGGTCCGCGCCGAAGGCGACCGCCTCCGCTGCCTGGCCTGCGGCCACCGCTGTCTGCTCGGCGCCGACCAGCGCGGCATCTGCAAGGTGCGCTTTCGCGACCAGGACGAGTTGCGGGTGCCCTTCGGCTACGTCGCTGGCCTGCAGTGCGACCCCGTCGAGAAGAAGCCGTTCTTCCACGTCTACCCCGGCAGCGACGCCCTCACCTTCGGGATGATGGGATGTGACCTGCACTGCTCCTACTGCTTCACGGGTGATACCCAGGTGGTGACCGACCGCGGACCCATCACGCTGGCCGAGGCGTTCGCGCTCGCGGAGCGGGTGGAGAAAACGCACGATGCCGAGGTCGCCTTCCCAGACGGTTTGCACGCGGTTGCCGCCTCAGGCACGTTACGGAGGGTGCGCGGTGTTTTTCGGCATCGGTATCGCGGGCCGCTCACGGTCCTTCGCCCCTACTACCTGCCCGCGCTGCGCTGCACCCCGGATCACCGCGTTTATGCGACCGACGACGTAACCCGCCCGCCGGAACTGATTCGCGCAGGGCAGTTGACGGCGGCGCATTACCTCGCCATCCCGCGCCATTACGCCTTCGGCAAAAATCAGGTTGTAGACGTGGCGCAGGAACTCGCGGCGCACGGCGTCACCTATCGTGTTCCCTGGGACCTGCCCGCGGAAACCAGGCAGGCCCTCGCCGAAGCGACGGCACGGGGAGAAACCTCCCGGCAGATCGGCGCCAGGCTGGACAAACACCCGTCATACATCCGGCACGTGCGCAGCAAACTGCAGCGCGGCCGCGCCACGGACACACGCACGGCCGGGATGATCCTCGAAGGGGGGACGGTGCGCTTCCCGAACGAACACCGTCCAGGGATCGCCGCGCAGTTACCGCTCGACGTCGATCTGGCGCGCCTGCTCGGTTATTACTGCGCCGAGGGTTGGGTCAGCGGCAGCACAAACCGGCCCAATAGCCACACCCTCAATTTCAGCTTTTCGCACGGCGAGGCGGATCTGGTTGCGGAGATCTGCGAACTGCTCAAGCGTTGCCTGGGCGTCAAACCGCTGCGCGTTCGTCGCGACACGACTTTGGCGGTCAGCGTCTCCAGGACTTCTGCTGCTCTGCTTTTCAAATACCTGGCCGGTTCCCGATCCGGTGGCAAGCGCGTCCCCCGGCAGTTGTTCGAGGCACCCCGCGAAATCATCGAAGCCTTCCTGGAGGCATACCGCCGCGGCGACGGCCATCGGTATGCCAATGGCAAGACGGGAGCCACCACGGTTTCCCGGCAACTTGCGCACGGGATCGCCTGGCTGGCGCTGCGACTCGGCTACCTTCCTTCGATATACGACACGCCCATGTCCGAAACGGGGTTCCTCCAGGGACGCCCGGTCAAGCGGTCCGCGCATCAGTATTCCGTCGTCTGGTACGTCGATAGCCTGGTGGCCCGCAAGGTGGTCGAGACGGAAGCATTCCACCTCATCCCGCTGCGTGAAAGCACCACGCTCGACCACGACAGCGACGTGTACAACATGGAGGTGGAGGAAGAACACAACTATCTGGCCGGCTTCTTTCTCGTTTCCAACTGTCAAAACTGGATCACGAGCCAGGCGCTGCGCGACGAGTCCGCCGTCGCCCCGGTGCGACTGGTGACGCCGGTGCAGCTGATCGAGGTGGGCCGCCGCGAGCGTGCCCGCCTGGTCGTCTCCAGCTACAACGAGCCGCTCATCACCGCCGAGTGGGCCGTCGCCGTCTTCGAGCAAGCAACCAAAGCGGGCCTGGCGTGCGCCTTCGTCTCCAACGGCAATGCCACGCCGGAAGTGCTCGACTTCCTCCGCCCCTGGGTCTGCGCCTACAAGATCGATCTGAAGACGTTCAACGACCGCCATTATCGCAAGCTGGGCGGCACCCTCGACAGCATCACCGCCGCCGTCCGCATGGTCCACGCGCGCGGCATCTGGCTGGAGGTCGTCACCCTCGTCATCCCCGGCTTCAACGACAGCGACGACGAACTGCGCCAGACCGCCCGCTTCCTGGCGTCCGTCAGCCCCGACATCCCCTGGCATGTGACGGCGTTCCACAAGGACTACCGCATGACCGACCCCGAGGCGACGCCGGCCGCCACCCTGGTCCGCGCCGCCGAGATCGGCACCGCCGCGGGGCTGCGCTTCGTCTACGCCGGCAACCTGCCCGGCCGCGTCGGCCCCTGGGAGGACACGCGCTGCCCCGCGTGCCACGCCACCGTCATCGAGCGCACCGGCTATCTGATCCGCGCCTACCGCCTCGGCAGCGACGGCAGCTGCCCGCGCTGCCGGTTCCAGCTGCCCGGCGTCTGGCCGGGCGCCGGCGACATCGTCAAGACCGGCAACGACCACACCGCCTACCTGAGCCGGCTGCCCCGGCCGGTGGCCCCCGCCCCGGCGCCCCTGTCTGCACTGCAGGACCGCCGCCAGGGGCTCCCCCTTGTCCCGCCGCCCGACGGAGGAATGCCAGCGATGATTGCAACGACCCCCGCCGCCCCCGCCGTGGGCGGACGCCCCGACCTCGGCCCCGAGCACCGGCACAGCGTCCTCGCCGCCGCCACCGCCCTGCTGCGCCAGGTGGTGGGCGGCCAAGCCGCGGCCTTCCCCGCCGAGCACGCCGCCGTGGCCGACCTGCCCGTGGCCGGCGCCTTCGTCAGCCTCAAACGCGGCCGCCACCTGCGTGCCTGCTGCGGTTCGCTCGGCCCGCCCCAGCCGCTGCACCGGGCCCTGGTCCACGCCGCCGACCGCGCCGTCTGGGAGGACGAACGCTTCCCGCCGGTGTCCGCCACCGAACTGGGCCACCTTGACCTGGAGGTCTGGCTCCTCTTCGACCCGCAGCCGGTCCACGCCCGCGGCCCCGACCGCGCCCGCGCCGTCACCCCGGGCAAGCACGGCGTCAAGGTCGTGCGCGGCCAGGCGGGCGGCCTGTTCCTACCGAGCGTCGCCGTGGAGCACCAGTGGGACGCCGACACCCTGCTCGACCGCGTCTGCCTCAAGGCCGGGCTGCCCGCCTCCGCCTGGCGCGAGGACGACACCGCCGTGTTCACCTTCGAGGGTGACGTGCTGCACGCCCCGCTGGCAGAATCCCACGAACCGCCGCCGGCGCCGGGTCCGTGCGCACCGGCGGACCTGGAGACGCTGACGGGCCTGTGCCGCCGCAACCTGGCGGACCTGCTGCGCGGCGCCGCGCCGTGCTATTTCTTCGGCGCCGCGGACGGGTGGCTGAACGGCCTGGTCCTGTGTGTGCAGGAGCCCGGCGGCAGCGTGCTCACCTTCAGCCGGCTGTCGCTGCGGCCCGGCCTGGCCCTGCAGGCGAGCCTGTTCGGTCTGGTCCAGGCGGCCGCCCAGCACCTGGCGGCGCGCGGCACGCCGGCCGACGCAGCCGACGGCCTGGACGTGGGGTTGGCGCTGCTGTACGATCCGGTCCTGCACGGCACCGTCGCCGACCCGCACCTGGCCGGGCTGGACCCGCGCGGCCGCGCCGCCCTGGTGCTGGAGCGCCACCACAGCGGCCTGGTGTTCGATCCGGGCTCCTCGGCCGCGGACCTGGTGCAGGGGGCGGCGGCGGCGGCGCGAGTGGGCCGGCCCGACGGCGCCCAGGTGGTGAGCCTGGCGGCGCTGACGAACCTGAGCCGCTTCCAGGTGGCGACGGTGACGCAGCCGGAGCGGGGCCCGGAGGTGCGGCCCGCCGCGGCGGCCGGCCGGTTCTACCCCGGCGACGCCGCCGGCCTGGCCGCGGCCGTGGACCAGCTGCTTGCCGGCGGCCGCAGCCCGGTGCCGTGGGCGGCGGCAATGGTGCCGCACGCCGGCTGGCGCTTCTCGGGGCGGATCGCCGCCGACGTGCTCCGGCGGCTACAGATCCCGCGCACGGTCATCGTGCTCGGCCCCAACCACACCGGCCGCGGCATGGACTGGGCGGTCACACCGCAGCAGACGTGGGCGCTGCCCGGCGGGAGCGTCGCCGCGGACTTCCTGCTGGCGCGGCAGTTGAGCCAGGCCATCCCCGGCCTGGAAATGGACGCGGCGGCGCACTGGCAGGAGCACGCCATCGAGGTCGAGCTACCGCTGCTGGCGCGGCTGGCCCCGGAGTGCCGCGTGGTGGGCATCAGCATTGCGCAGGGCGACCTGGAGGACTGCCGGCGGTTCGCCCGCGGCCTGGCGGAGCTGCTCCGCGGCCGCGCGGATCGGCCGCTGCTGCTCGTCTCCAGTGACATGAACCACTTCGCCAGCGACGCCGAGACGCGCCGCCTGGACGCGCTGGCGCTGGCCGCGCTGGAGCGCTGCGACGCGGCGGGGCTGTACGAAACGGTGCAGCGCCACCACATCAGCATGTGCGGCGTGTTGCCGGCGGTGATCGTGCTGCAGACGCTGCAGCTGCTGGGCGGCGGCACGCGGGCGGAGCGCGTCGGTTACGCCACGACCGCGGACGTGACCGGGGACCGCAGCCGCGTGGTCGGCTACGCCGGCATGCTGTTCGACTGAGTCAGCCGGTCCAATGTTGGAGCTGGCCAGGCCCTTTGCATGACGGCCCGTAGCACCGCCAGCGCGTCACTCCTCCCCAGGGGGAACTGCCAATGAACTGGTATGGCTGGACAGCGCGCGCGTCCCTGGCCGCTCTCGCCGCGGTGGCCGCGCTCCTCGCCTTCTCCCGCGGGAGCTTTCCGGAGTCGGCCGGGGGCGATGTCCAGCCGGAAGCGGCCGGCATCTGGGCCGGGATCCGGGTCCTCGACGCGGCCAGCGGCCGGGCCGTGCCGCTGGTTGAACTGGAGACGGTGAACGGTCTGAAGTTCGTCACCGACAACGACGGCCGGGTGGCGTTCCACGAACCGGGGCTGATGGGCCGCGCGGTGTTCTTCTCCGTCCGCAGCCACGGCTACGAAGTCCGCAAGGACGGGTTCGGCTACGCTGGCGTTCGCGTTACGCCGCGGGCCGGCAAGACGGTGGAGATCAAGGTTACCCGAAGGATCCTCGCCGAACGCCTGTGCCGGCTGACCGGAGAAGGGCTTTACCGGGACAGCCTGTTACTGGGTCACAAACCGCCCCTCCCCGCGTCCCCCCACCCCGGCCGCGTGGCCGGCCAGGATTCCGTTCAGGCGGCCGTCTACCGGGACAGGGTGTACTGGTTCTGGGGCGACACCAACCGGATGGATTACCCGCTCGGACTATTTCGCACTGCCGGGGCGACCACCCCGGTTCCCGACCCGAAGAACCCAAAGAGCGACCCGGCCAACGGCATTGCCTACGACTACTTCACGGACCCCAAAACAGGCTTTGCCCGCGCGATGATGCCGCTGGCGGAGCGCCCCGAAGGGGTGGTGTGGGTCAGCGCTGTCTGCGTCGTGCCGGATGGGAAAGGGACGGACAAACTCGTCTGCCACTACTCAAGGCGCAAGGGACTGGCGAAGGAACTGGAGCAAGGGATCGCGATTTTCGATGACGAGAAGGCCGTGTTCAAGCCGGCCGTGCAACTGCCGCTGACCGAGAGTTGGCGGCGGCCGCAGGGCCACCCGATCCTCCACGAAGAAGGGGGAACCCAATGGCTGTTGTTCGGCAGCCCGACCCCGAACGTTCGCGTGGCCGCCACGCTGAAGGCGGTTCTCGACCCGACCCAGTACGAGGCGTTCACCTGTTTCCGGGCCGTCGCTGGCAAGCCACAGGGGCCGGACCTCGGGAAAGACGGCAAACCGGTTTGGCGGTGGCAAAAGGAACTGCCGCCGGTCAATTCGCGTGTGGAGCAGCGGTGGGTGAAGGCGAAGAAGCTGAATCCTGAGCACGCGCGGTTTTTGCCGGCCGATGCCGCCGCCCCCGCAGACCGGGTGGTGCTGCACAGTGGGTCGGTGCGCTGGAACGGCTACCGGAAGCGGTGGGTGCTGGTGGCCGGGCAGGTCGATGGCAAGACGTCCTTCCTGGGGGAGGTGTGGTACGCCGAGGCGCACAGCCCCCTGGGCCCGTTCACCCGGGCCGTGAAGGTGCTGACGCACGATCGGCAATCGTTCTACAACGTTTGTCACCACGCATTCCTGGACCGCGACGGAGGCAGGACGATCCACTTCGAGGGGACGTACACCAACGACTTCTCGGGAAACCCCGAGAAGACGCCGCGCTACAACTATAACCAGGTGCTTTATCGGCTCGATCTGGGGGCGGCGGGGTTGCGGGCCGCCCGCGTCGAGTGAGGCGCCGTCCTGGCCGATGCCTTTCCTCTCGGCGTCCGTCAGACCATGTTCTCCACGGTCTTCGTGCCGTGGCCCCATTGAAGCCTGTTCAGACAGTGCCAGATGGTCGTTAAGAACGTTCGGAAGCAAAGAACCACGGAGCACACGGGAGCACGTAGCGCCCGGGGGTAGCGGAACTCGCCAGACTTCCGAGCGGCGTCGGACGGAAGTCTGGCGACTTCCGCTACTCCCCAACGCCGCGCGCTAACCATGTTCTATCTTCATCCGTGGGATCCGTGGTTCCCGCTTTCCGAACGCGCTAAACCGCCAGCGGCGGCATAGAAGTTGGCCTGTGAAAAACCCCTTCTTGCTACTTCTCCTTTTGCTTACCATCGGCGTTGTCCAGAACAGGGAGAGGAATTGCTCTGATGACAGGAGTCGTGATTGCGGACAGCGCTTCTTCCGCTGCGTTGCGATCCTTAAATTTCCCCGCTTGCATATCCTGCCAGAATGGTTCCGTGGCCTTTTCCACTGCGGCACGCACCGTTCTGCAGTAAAGTTCCATCCTGGCAAATGCTGCGGCAGCTCTATCAAAATTCACCTCAGACACGGTGACTTCTGCCTCCCTTCCATCCGGCCCTTTCTTGATGATCTTCTCGCCCGTGGTATCCGCTGCGAAGAGCGCGATTTTCCAGGCACCACACTCCTGGACTGCAAGCCACTTTGATTCCAGCACGTAAGGACGGTGGAGTCCAGGCGGCCTCCATCGATTTGCGTCGGTCGTCCAAACGGTCAAAATCACCTTGCCGTCCGTGCGATTTTCTTTGTCAACGACCTGGATGATTTCCCGTTCCCTCAGCGCGTCCAAAAATGAGTGCTCCGGAGACGGGTTGCGGCTTTTGCCGAACTGTGCATCGAACGTCTTGTGCCAGTCCCTTTCCAGCGCCTCAAAGGCAATTTCTTCGCGGAGGGCTTCAAAAGCGGGTGACCCAAGTTGACTGAGAAACTGTTCCGCGTCACCTGCCCGAATGGCCGTCATCAGGTTTTGCACCGCCTCTTCCGGCGACTTCGCCGGCGGCAGTTGCTCGCCGGCCTGTCCCGGGGCAACGGCCAGCAGCATCGACACCACCAGTCCAGCGAAAACGGCCAGCTTGCGCAAACGGGGCATGATAACACTCCTCCCAGGCGGTTTCGGTTGTCCCGCAACCACGGCGGCGCACACTACCTCATTTTTCCCAGGAGCAACAGACCAACTGCGCCCTTGACCCGCCGATAGAATGGTGCGGGCAGAGCCTCGCTGGCTTCCGACAAGGGCGAGGCCATCCCACCCCGGCACGAAGCCATTTCCCATCGACAGGACCGTCATCGCGCTTCCACCATCACCACGCCCCGTCCGCCCGCGCTCTCGCTGCGCGCCGCGGCCGCCGAGGAGGGATTCCGCAATGGCTCGCAAGAAGACCGAGAAGTGCTGCGACTTCTGCAACCGTAGTTACAAGGAGGTCGGCCCGCTCGTCGAGGGCGGCGGCAGCGCCGCCAACGGCTCCAACCCCCCCGCCCATGTGTTCATCTGCGCCGCCTGTGCCGAGACCGCCCTGGACATCGTTCGCCTGGAAGGGGCCGGCACCATCACCTCCACGGCCCGCAAGCCGGACTTCCGCATCCCGACGCCGCGTGAAATCGTACAGCACCTGGACCGGCACGTCGTCGGCCAGACGCGGGCCAAGAAGGTGCTCGCGGTCGCCGTGACCAACCATTACAAGCGCCTGAAGGATGCCCGTCAGCCGCGCCACCAGGCCACCGACCCCATCGACCGCGTCCGCCTGGAAAAGAGCAACGTCCTGCTGCTCGGCCCGACCGGCTGCGGCAAAACGCTGCTGGCCCGCACGCTGGCGCAGCTGCTGCAGGTGCCATTCGCCATCGGCGACGCCACGACGCTGACCGAGGCCGGCTACGTCGGTGACGACGTGGAAAACCTGCTGGTGCGCCTGCTGCAAGCGTGCGACTACGACATCAGCGCCGCCCAGAGTGGTATCCTGTACGTCGATGAGATCGACAAGATCGCCCGCAGCGGTCACAACGTCAACATCACCCGCGACGTGTCCGGCGAGGGCGTGCAGCAGGCGCTGCTGAAGATGCTCGAAGGCACCGTCGCCAACGTGCCGCCGCAGGGCGGCCGCAAGCACCCCGAGCAGCAGTGCCTGCGCGTCGATACCACCAACATGCTCTTCATCTGCGGCGGCGCGTTCTCCGGCCTGGACGAGGTGGTGGGCCGGCGCGTCGGCCGGCGGGCGCTGGGCTTCGGCGCCGCGCCGGAGCCGGAGCGGCAGCGCGACCAGCTGCTGGCGCAGGTGCGGCCGGCGGATCTGATCGAGTTCGGCCTGATCCCGGAGTTCATCGGCCGGCTGCCGGTGGTCGCGGCGGTGGAGGAGCTGGACGAGGCGACGCTGGCGCGCGTGCTGACCGAACCGGAGGACGCCCTGTTGCGACAGTATCAGAAGCTGTTCCGCCTGGACGGCGTGCGGCTGGAATTCACGGACGCGGCAGTGCGCGAGGTCGCGGCGCTGGCGCAAGCGCGTGGCACCGGGGCGCGCGGGCTGCGCGGCGTCGTCGAGGACCTGATGCTGGAATTGCAGTTCGCGCTGCCGGACTACCCCGGCAGCACGTGCGTCATCACGGATCGGGTGGTGCGCGGCGAGGAGCCGTTGCCATTGCTGGCCCGGGCGGCGTGAGGAAAAAAACATCCGGAAGCGTGCAAGTTCCAGGGGGGCTCGGAACTCACGCCGCTTCCGGAAGGTTCGGCACTGATTCAGGAAAGGAAATCCACCTGCACGCCAGCCCGCGCTGTCCACGACCTTGGTGGTGGAAAATCGTCGTACCCAGAAACGGGTTTATCAAACACGCACCTGTCAACGAATCAAGAAAATGGAAGATTGACAGGTCTACTGTTATTATAGGCACGCCCCGACAAAGGCAACACCCGGCAAATGATATTCTTCGCTGATTTGGAACCGTCGTACTCACCACTACTGAAGACAGGAAAAATCGCCAGTAGAGTAATGGTGTTGGTTAATATACGACGATCTGCAAACGAGTGTCAAGCAGAAAAGCGAGAAAATCTTGCCGTTTCGCCGTTCCCTCGTGCCGCCGCCCCAGCGCCCCTGTCTGCGCCCTGGAGCGCGAGGTGGATGGGGGTAGCGGAAGTCGCCAGACTTCCGTCCGTGCTGCTCGGAAGTCTGGCGACTTCCGCTACCCCCGAGGGCCAACCGCCCTAATTTTTTTTCGCCGCCCGCAGTCGGTCGCGGTGGACGCGGGCCACGTCCCATGATTATCGTAATACGTTGCTCCGCTTGCTTACCGTGACGTATCGGGTGGCCTGACTCCCGGCCCGCCCCGCCCACAATGCCCTGGCGGGGCATTGTGGGCCATTCTAGGGGGGTATCTGGGCGGGCGGCAACGGATTGCCCTGAGCCGCGTAAAATGAATGCAACGGGACGGCCGGAGTAGCTACCGGCTCGGCTCGCCCGGTCGGACGTGCAGCATCCTCTCACGCCGGTCGGGCGAGCGCTTCCCGCCTAGAGGATGCACCATGTTCGATGACCTTCCTCCCGTCGATGGACACGTCACCATCAGGATCGAACAGCCGCGCCTCCAAGTCCGCCAAAAGTTGATGGAAGCCTTGGCGCGGGAGCGGATCATCCTGGAACTCTGGGGGCCGCTAGTGCCGAACGAATTCGATTTTGGCGCGACGACGCGCGACCTGTGGGAGTTGTGGTGCGCCGAGGTAGGGGAACTGAGAGCGCCCCCGCCGAGGCCGACCCCGAGGAACTACCAGGAGACGGCCGACGCGCTTGATCTATTCCAACGCGCAGTTGATGCGCTGCCCGACTCAACGCCGCCAACACCGCCCCTTGCCCCTCGGCTAACCCTCGACCGTGATACCCTTACCGTCACACTCGACGGCGAGTCATACACCCTCGAAGACCCGACCACCTTCCTGCTTTACGCGGCGGTCGTTGAAGCCGAACAACCCCCCATCACTGCGGACACCATTCGCGGCAAGGTCAAGGGGCTGAACGGCAGCAAGGCGGTCGTGAAGCGGATAGCCTCCCTCCCCGATTCCCTGCGGCAGATCATCAAGAGCGCCCCCGGCCGCGGTTACTGGTTCCAGCTCCCACCGTTGTCATGAAAAAAAAGTTCCCAAGTAGGCCCCAAGTAGGCCCTAAGTGGGCCGTTGCACGAATCCCCATTTTTCGGCAAAATGCCTCACGTTGACAACCCATTGTCACCGGGAGGCATCCATGTCCACCACGACCACGCATATCCGCATCGAGCCTGACGGCATCTATGACGATCTGGCGCTGTACCAGGCGCTGGGCATCAGCACGGCGACACTGGCGCGCTCCCGCAGCGACGGCAGCTTGCGATACACGCGCAAAGGGAACCGCACCCTGTACCTGGGGCGCTGGGTGTTGGCGTGGTTGACTGCCGGCGTCGATGACCTGCCCGACGAGGACCGCCAGACGGTTGCCGCGAACGCTGCTGAGAAGTGAAAACGGCAACCGTGCTGGGGTCACGTCCGGCACGGTTGCCTCAATCCGAAAGCACAGGGTACACAACCATGATAACGCATCCTCCCCGCCCCGGCGACGGCCAGCCGCAATCGCGCTTCGCCGCGAAGATAGCGGCCCTCAACGCTCTCGACCTGCCCCACCCCGACACTGGCAAGCCGTGTCCGCCCGTCCCACGCCCATTTCGGTTGCCCTTTGGCCGCTACCGAGGACTTCCGCTCTCCCAGATACCGGCGGACTACCTGCTGTGGGTGTTGCGGGTGGTCAAGTTGTCCAGGGGTCTGCGTGCCGCCGTGTCCGACGAGTTGGCCTGTCGGGATATGTTCCCGCCCCTGCCGCCCGACACCCGTGTCGTCGGGAAGGGGGGCTGACACTATGCCTAAGAGTCCTAATAGCCGGTACGAAGTCGATCCGCTGCTGAACGGCCAGCACAAGCCCCCTGACGCCCCTCCCACGGAATCGCTCGGTGGCATAGCCCGCGCCTGGCTAAAGTCCAACGAACTGAACCGCCCCGATGAGGTAGAGATCGGGGCGGGGGTCGAGTACACGGACGACCCTCGTGACGAAACGGCCAGTTGGGAAGACGTGGCAAAAGTGGTGGACGGTATCAAGTGGCTCCTGAAGGGGTGGGTTCCCTACGGGATGCTGAGCGGCATCATCGCGGAACCCAAGGCGGGCAAGTCGGCCTGGGTGCTGTGGAACCTGGTCCGGCCCCTGATTACCGCCGAAGTTTGGTTCACGGGCCAGCGTCCCTTCGCGGAACCGCGGGACGTGTTGTGGATTGACACGGAGGGGAGCATCGGCCTGAACCTGGAGCGGATGAAGCAGTGGGGGCTGCCCCTTCCGCGGGTCAAGGTGCCGTTCCCCGACGACCCCTTCCGGCGGATCGACCTGAACGACAGTGGGCATGTGCAGCGCATCGGCGACGTGATCTGCAAGTATAAGACGCCCCTCGTCGTGGTGGACAGCTACCGCGGCTCGCACGGTAAGGACGAGAACAGCAGCCTCTCCGGTTCGGCCCTGAGCAACTTAGCTGACATCGTCCAGCGGACCCACGCCGCGGCCCACGTCATCCACCACACGGGCAAACTCGCCGCTGGCACAGAGATCAACGCGAACAGCGCGCGCGGCAGCAACGTCTACCTGGCGATGGTGCGTTGCTTGCTCGGCATCGACCGCCCCGACCCGCAGAGCGACTGGCGCCGTGTCCGGGTTCTCGCCGAGAATTTCGGTGGCGCCCCGATGCCGGTTGGGTTCCTCATCACCGGCAAGGGACTGGAGTTCGGGCCGGCTCCTGAGAAGCCCCAGGAGGAACGCAAGGAGACGGGCAAGGATCGCGCCGAGCAGTGGTTGCGGGCACGGATGAAACCGGACACCCCTTACCCAGCAGCGACTATCATCGAGGAAGCCGAAGCCGCTGGCTTCAGTCATACGGGCACTTTGCAGCGCGCTAAAGCGGCATTGAATGTTGAAACGGTCAAGAGCGGGAAGCACCACTATTGGCGACGGCCGGCACTGCCGGATGAGTCCCCCGAAGGGATGCTCGGTGAGGCCGTCTGCTACACATACGCCTTGACGGACGGCACCGCGATCAAGGTCGGGAAGTCGGAGCAGAATCCGAAGGATCGCTTGAGCGAGCTACAGACCGGCAATCCCCGAACGCTACGACTGCTGGCCTTCACCCCCAAGCTGACAGAAGCCCAGGTGAAGGAGCGTTTGGCGAATCATCATCAGCGGGGAGAATGGTTCAACCTGTCTGCCCCGGTCTTGGACGAAATCACTGCTTGGGAGTGGCGCGACGAGGACGAGATCGCCAGGCTCAAGCAAGGTATCGCCGGAGGCTCCGGTAATACCTAATCCCTTGATACCTTAATATGTTCTATTAAATATATAATAAGTATCATATTAAGATATCATCCTATTAGGTATCAAGGGGCGGGATGGCTCCCCGTGCCCCAGCTGCTTTCCCGCCGGGAACGGCGGCATGGTATCCTGACTGTGCTGGAAAACGATTGACGTTGTAACAATGACAGCAAGGTAGCTCGCCGGTCAGGCCATGCCAGCGTCCGAGACGACCAATCGCAGACGCCAAGAGCGCAAGACTTTCCAGCAATCTTGCTGATCGAAGGCACGAAACCAACCGTGCGTAGGGAGCCGCGAAGGAACTGGCCCCGGTGCGCGGAGGGGGGGGTCATAATGCGCGAGAACATGCCGGGGGGAGGTGGAACGCCCCCTACCTGCGGTCAGGGGTAAATACGCGGCAGGCCTTATCACCTGCCATCGCTGCTGCTCATTGAGATTGGAACCAACCCAAAATAAGTACCCCGCGAGGCAGAGGACGACCAGCAGGACGACCAGCAGGAGGATCAGGACGATTACGACAAGTGCGATCATGGACCCGGCCGTGATCCATTGCGGGGCATTGCCAAACGGACCTTGGTTGGCGTACCTTCTTGCTCCGCTTGGTCGTCATTGCGCCTGCTCCTGCTGCGTTGTCGATCCCGCCGATTCTGCCAGTGGTTGGCCCCTTGCATGGGAGAATTTGGGAGCGCACTAGGGTTGTCTTCCTTGACCACGGGGACGAGCGCGACGGGTTCTTCCGGTTTTGGCGTGCCCCCCGTTGCCACTGGGTTGAACCGAATTGGCCCTAAATCGGGGACGTTTGGAATCATCGCCGGTGGCGCTGTCTTGGCAAGCTGATCGTCCGACAGTGGAATTGCGGGCGGGACAGTGACGGGTTGGCCGCACGCCCGGCATTTGCTGGAGCGGCCCGCGCAACTTCAGCGGCGCGGAGAGTTGCATTCCACAGCGAGGACAGGCGAAACGGATCATGGGTTGTCCCTTTGGTGACGGGAATGCGCCGGCCCGCCGACGCCATGCGTAGCCGATCATTCCCACCGCACCGATGCCGAGAAGGGTTAGTGAAGAGGGTTCGGGGGTGGACACGATTTGATATTCAAATGCCTGCGTTTGACCGTTGGCGTCGATGTAGTATCCTTCCACCGTGTTTCCGGAGATGCCGGTTGCTGCCGAATACGTTGATCCGGCAGGGCTGATGTTGAGGTAGGACGAGCCGTTGTAGAGAAAGGCCGACTGGCTTGTTCCGTTGCCATTGTCGCTCCACCAGCCGACAACGTTGTTGCCAGAAACCGCAGAGGCAATCGTGTTAAACGAACCAGGGACATATATTGTCGTGAATGTCGAGCCGTTCAAGAGGAACCCGGTGTAATGGCCGTTACCGGGTTGAGAATTGCCGATTATGTTGTTGCCAGAAACGCCAGTCGTTTCGGTGTAGGTCGCACCCGGTACGTCGATGGCGGTATAGGTCGATCCGTTTATTGTGTAGAGAAATCCGTGGAAGTTAAGGCTGGCGTCCTCGTAGATGCCGACGATGTTGTTACCGGAGATGCCCCGCAGGGTCGTACCGGGGACTCCGTTCTGGCTTGGGATTGTCACTGAGCCAGGGTAATTGATCGTCGTGTAGGTCGAACCGTCGTACAGGAATCCTTGCGTAGTACTGCCGTCTGAGTAGTAGCCGACAACGTTATTGCCATCTGCGGCGGTGGTCTGGGAGCTAACCGAGCCGGGGTAATAGACAAAACCGGCCTTCGCCTCTCGTGGGCTGCCGACGAGCGCGGCCAACACCGCACAGGCGAAAATCACAAGGCGCACGTTCATGCTGTGTTCTCAGTGGTCCAGGGATGAAGGCGTGGCGGCTGGCGCTGGGTCAGCCGCACCATCCACCAATGTACACCCTGCGCGGACTCGATGCTAGTATGTCGTTCCGGGAATTTGCGAATCGACAAGCGGCCGGGGTGGGCAGCCCCGACCGATGCCGTTTCATGCGACCGATGCCCCCGCGACCTCCGCGAACGCCAGGACGCGGCGAATGCGGTCGGCGGGTACGTCGTTGACGCTGTACCACAGCCCTTTCCTCGACCGCCGTAACCAGCGCCGCGGCACGTTCAACTCCAGGACCACCACCTGCTCGACTCGGCCGCCGTGGCGCTTGACCGTGTGCAGGGTTGCCCAGCTGGACTTGTTCAGCGAGTGCAGCCATACCACCTTGAGCCGACCCTTGCTCTTGCAACAGAGCAAGCCGCCCTTCAGGATGCTGGCCAGATTACGGGCGAGCGTTGCGTGGCGAATCTTCATGGCCGGTGCCCTCCTGTAGCAAGCGGGGCGGGGTTGTGGTCCCCCGCCCCGTGGTTGCGTTGGTTAGAGCTTTCCGGCCGCCTGCAACGCCGCGAGTCCCGAGGCGTGCTTGCAGTGTTTCCACTTCAAGAACCCCTTGCACTCGCAACTGTGCCCGTCCGCGTTCAGGTTGACGTGGTACTCGTCCTCGCTTCCCACCTTCGACACTCGGAACCCGCTGCCGAAGTCGCTGGCCACCTTCGCCACAAGGTAGCGGTCGAGTTTGCCGTTCTGGCGAATCTCAACCACCCCTGACGAACCCGGCTCGCTTCCGATGGGCAGGGCCAGCTTGATCGTCCGTTGACGCGCCTTGCGGGCTTTCGTTACCGTAGCCATTGCGATTCCTCTTCTTCAGGAATTGCCACGGGCCGGGGGTGTTGACGCACCCGCCGGCCCAAATTCGTTTCGGACCCGTTTTGCCTCCCTCTGTTTGGCAGGACGGGAACCAGTCCCCCCTGCCCGTGTCCCGCTCTCTCTCCCGGTTTCCCGGTTCCGAGCGGCAAATTGTCAAAGATCAGCTTGAAGCCATCTGTAACCATTGTATTCCGCGGTATACCGCAAATCAAGGTTAGTTGGGAAAATATTTTGCGGTTTACCGCGGGATACCGAACCGCTATAATAGGGGTAGCCACGGCGGGCCGTTTGCCCGCATTGGGGGCGGGCCGTGGCGCTGGGGGTTTAACCATGAGAGCAGCAGTGGCAAAGAAAGCTGACGGCAAGAAGTCCGGCGGGGGTAAGCACAAGGCGCCGCGCCTGATGGTGCCTCTGCCGAAGGACGTTGTTGAAGCCTTCCGCGACTGGTGCGACGAGAACCGGCGCGTCCTGGGTTGGGAGGTCGCCCACTTGATGAAGCAGTTCCTCAAAGAGCAAGGCCGCTGGACCGAGGAAGAAGGGGGTGCGCAATGAGTGCCACGAACGGCAACGAGCTTGATCTGAGCGGCGACGGCGCGGCATACCTGCGCGTCTCTGACGACCAACAGGATACGGTGCGCCAGTACGAATCGCTCCACGCTTTCGAGGAGCGGCACGGTGTTATCATCTCGAAACAGAACTGGTTCAAGGATGAGGGCTGGGCGCACGACACCGCCGACCACCGCCCCGACTTCCAACGGCTGATGAAGCTCGCGGAGGCCGGCGCGGTGCGGTGGATCGTCGTTGACCAACTCGACCGCTTCGGCACTAAGAACGCCAAGCAACTCATCACCTACCTGCACCGCTTGGACGAGGCAGGCTGCAAGCTGTACGACGCAGCGGGCAAGGAGTGGACCGGCGAGGACATTGCCACGATCATCACCGCCGTCGTTGAAGGAGAGAAGTCGAAAGGTGAGCAGACCAGCAAGTCGTACCGCGCCCTGAGCGGCAAGGTTGCAAGGGCGCGAGCGGGTGAATGGCAGGGCGGCCCGGTGCGCCTGGGGTTGGACGTGGTGTGCTACCACCGCGAGACGGACGATGAGCAGTGGCGGGTAGTTATGGAGGCTCTGCACAAGCGGCTGAAAGTGTACCCGGACGGCCGCACGGAGCGCTTCGACGGCCCGAACAACTTCCCCAGGTATCAACCGGCAACGGAAGTGCTGCGCATCGCCCCCAGCAACGACAAGTCCAAATTGGATGCAGCCGAGAGCGTGTTCAAGCGCTTTGCCACGGAGTCGATCAGCCCAACCACCCTGGCCCACTACCTGAACGGGCTGAGCTTCCGCACGGCCTTCGGCGGCCCCTTCCAGGGACACCACGTCAGGGCGATGCTGGAAGACCCGGCTTACATCGGGTACTACGCCTACAACCGCCGCCACTTCGGCAAGTTCCACCGCTGGGCGGATGGGCAGCCCGTCCATGAACTGAACTACGAAGAGAAGCAATCCAGGAACGACAAGGCCGATTGGGTGCAGAGCCGGCGCCTGTTCGACCCGCTGGTAGACCGTCCAACCTGGGACGCGGTGCAGAAGAAGCTCGAAAAACCGAGACGTGAGACCGCCCCCCGTAGCGCCGCGCTCTACCTTGCCGGGTTGGTGGTGTGTGGTAACTGCGGGGCGAAGATGATCGCTGGCCGTGGCAGGTCATCGAAAACCGACAGCCAACCGCTCCGGTTCGAGTTCATTTGCGGCGGCTACCACAAGGCCGTTCGCAACAAGGAGCGACTGGACACCACTTGCCTCCGCAACAGCGTCTTTCAGCACGAACTGGAACCGTACATCGAACGCTGGCTAGATGCGACGGGCAAGCGACTGGAAGTGCTTACGCAACCCCCCGAAGCCGAGCGCGGACACCTGACGGACAAGCTGCAAGGAGAACTCGTCCTGACCAACACCGCCTTCTGGGAAAACTACCTGCACATGCTGCGTTGCATCGCTGAGGAAGACCCGCAGAACTGGGCCGCGCTGTGGGAAGGGGTTCCCGAGGCGCAGGGGGTGCCACTCGAAAAAGTCATTGCCCACTACCGCAGCTGCTTCGACCCGAGCAAGTTGACGGCGGAAATTGAGAATCTGGAGGCCGAGCACACGGCTCTATACCGCCGCTACGCCGACCTACCGACCCCACGGGCCAGGGAGAAGGCGAAGGCGGAGCTAACCACCCTGGAGGACCGAATCGCCGAACTGGAGCGCCGGCGTGAGGACATCGGCGCGACTGCGACCGCCCAGTGGGCACAGGTTCTGGACTTGGCGAACGCGGTCAAGGAAGCCCGGAGGGCGATGGAGAGCGAGGACGGCGAGCGTGCTTCACGGCGGAAGGCGGAAGCCCTCCGGGCCATCATCCAGCGGATCGAGTGTACCTTTGAGCCGACGGACCAGAGAGGCGGCGGCCACGGCAAGAAGAACGCACGGTTTGCCAAGGTGACGATCTATCCGATTGTGGGCGATGCCGCTCACTTTCGCATCGAAGCCGATAGCGTATTACGGGCAACCCGGGCCACGTCCCACATGTAATGATTTATGCGGTGCTCCGCCGCCCGGCTCAGGTGCTCCAGCGCCTTCGCCGCGTCGCCGTTGGCCTCGTGGTACAGGCCGAGGTACAGCTGGGCGTAGAACCGCTGGCTATTGCGCAGCGCCGCGTCCGCTTTGCCGGCCTCCGCCGCCTTGAGCACAGCCGCCGGCTGTGCCTTACCCTGGAACAGCGCGTATACCTCCATCATCGGCACACGCCGATCCTGGCCGATCTTCAGCAGGGCCGCCCGCGCCTTTTCGACGCCGACCGTCTTCGCCATGCACAGGTAGCGCCAGACGGCGTTCTCCACGTCGTTCGTGTCCACGCTCTCGTAGCCCTCGAACTGCTTGCGACCGTCCTCGAAGCGGCCCGCGTAGTAATAGGAGATGCCGCGCATCCAGTGGCCCTTCGCCTCGTCGGGCCGCAGGGCGACGAATTTGTCAAAGTCCTGGATGGATTCCGGGATGTGGCCGAGCTTGAAGTGGACGGCGCCGCGGCGGTTCCAGAACTGGGCCGCCTTCGGCTCCAGCGTCACCACCTGGGTGAAGTCCGCCAGCGCCCCCTTGAACTGGTCCTGCTCCTCACGGATGAGGCCGCGCAGGGCATAGGCGCCCGCCTCCTTCGGGTGCTCCTTGACGGCCAACTCGGCGAGACGCAGGGCCTCGTCTTTCTTGCCCGCGTCCTGGGCGGCGCGGGCGGCCTTGAACAGCTCCTCCAGACTCTTGCCCGACTCTTGCCGGGCGGAGGCGGCCACCATTCCGAGACTCACGGCGACAATCAGGAGCAACCGGCGCATGACGACCTCCCCGGGAAGGTGCCGGCGGCCGTTGCCCGTGCGCAGACAACGGCCGTCGGCCTTTTCGGATGAGGTTAGGGAAACGGACGCCAGCCGGACAGGCGGCGGCGCGCGAGCAGTTACCGGGGTGGGACGTAGTAGATGATACGCTTGGTGGTTGTGGTCGTGGTGGTCTTCGTCCCGGAGGAGCCGTTGAGGCCGTAAGACACGTTGGTGCCGCTGACCCCTTCGGGGGCGCCGCCGGCCCCGCGCGAGACGGTCTTGATGATGGCTTCGCCGGGCGGCGCCTGTTCGACCTTCCTGGCGACGGCCACCGGCGCGTGCCTGGGCTTGACCACGGGCTTCGGCTCAGGCCTTTGCTCGGGCTTCGGCTCGGGGGCCACGATCTTGGCCTCGTCGCGGTCCAGGCCCTGGTTGGTGTCAGGCGTCTTGCGGTTGGCCAGGCCGAGGAACGGCAGCGCCACCGCGGCGGACGCGACCGCCAGCACGAGAAAAATCACGACCATGCGCTTGCTCGAATCCGGCTGCTTGTTTTCCATGTTGCCTCCTGGAGGACGGCGCCGCTCGCCCTGCCTCAACCCTGGTCCGCAAGAAGACGAGTCGTTCGCCGGTCAGATCGTCATTGACGCGCGTGAACTCTAGCTCGCGAGCGGCATGGAGGCAAACGAACCGGGCGGAACCGCCGCCGCCGGCACGCGGCCAGCGGCGGCGGGGCGGAGTTATCGGGGGGCGTAGACCGTCGCGTAATTGTTGCCCCATCCCCAGGTGCCCCAGGCCGGATTGGGCACGCCGTACGAAATCTTGGTGCCGCGCGGGAGTTCGGGCGCCGTCGCCGGCGGGCGGGACACGACTTTCACGATGGGCTCCCCGGGAGGCAGCGGGTCCGCGTGCCGGGTGGCGACGACCGGATGATGTACATGCCGGGCCGCGGGTTTGGCTGCCGGCTGCGCTTCCGGGACGACGGCCTTGGCCTCGGTGGGGCCGGGTTGCGAGTTGGCCTGGGGCGTCGGGTTTTTGTGATGGACGAGGTAGAAGAGGCCTCCTCCGACCACCCCGGTCAACAGGACCGTGGCAAGGAGCAGACTGATGGTGTCCTTGCCGGTTGAAGATTGGAAGTTCCCCATGTTCCCTCCTGTGCGAGTGTGCGAGCGCGCGGCGACATTGGTTGGTTACACCGTGGGCGTCGAGAAGACCTCGCGCCCGATAGATAGAGTTTGTGGCACGTCAACTCTAGTTTACAAACGCGGCAGAAGCAAACCGTCGAGGTGCGATTGCGAAGAAGGGGGGTGATTGGTAGCCTTGGGAGGCGAAGTCCGCGCCCGATGGTTGCGGGTGTGCCGCTTGTCCGGCTCGGCAGTCGTGACGGTTGGTTGCATTGCCGCTCCCTCGGGCAGTCGAGATGGTTCACGAGCCGACGGCCCGCTCGAAGCAAAACGCGAGCAGCAGTTCATACTCGCGCCGCTGCACGCGCCGGCACAGGTCATGGCACGGCGCCGCCTCCTCATAGGACGCCTCGCACAAATCCACAAACGCCAGTGCATCCCAGGCCGCCTGCCGCACCAGGAACGCGGCCGGCGGCGGCGCGTCCGCCGCGAGTTGTGCCGCCTCCGTCCGCAGCGGCTCGAACACTGGATGCTTGCCGACGCGCCGGAACCAGTATTTGCTGTTCCCCGAATGAACAAGCGGGGTACGCCGTTCAAGTGCCCCTCGCCCTTGCCTAGAATAGTGATTGCCCCCTTGGCCGACGCTGCCGTTTCCATCGCCCACGTCGCGTTCTGCCGCGTCCGGGCGGGGGAACTCGGCCCCGGATACGGCGGGCGGCACGGGCGGTTCCTGGGGCAAAGCGGTAAGATAGAGGCAGCGGGACGCCGGGCCTCATGAACCCGGCCGGCCCTGCCTGGCGTCGTGGCCGTCTCCTGGACGCGGCAACTGGGCAGGGCACCTCCCGCATTCCAGGAGACAATGACATGTCCGACACACCCACCGCGGCCAGCGCCTGTGCCCGCGTTCCCTCGCTGAATGGCACGCCGAACTGACGTTCAAGCGCGAAACACTGGTTGCGAACATCAAGGCCGCGGATTCCGGTCTGCGCGGCGGGAGGGGCAACCAGGGGATACAACTCGACACCTTCCAGAAGTGCGTTGCCTGGCTCGCATGGCCGACGCAAGGGGGCATTGTTGATCGTTATATGCTCCCCCGGTTGCGGGATACGCTACTGCAATTGTGCATGGAACACAACCTCGACCTGCCCTCTTGGCACGGCGAACCGCAAGACGACATGACCGCCCTGCAAATGGTCAACGGTTGCCTGGCAGCAATCGAGCGCGCTATTGGACGCACGCAGCCCGACACGTCCGTTGCAGTGAAGGCGGTATCGACCGCCAGCGAGCAACCACGCAAGTTACTCACTGGCTGGCTGGAGATCGCCGCCGCCCTGGATATGAAATACGCGGACTGCGACAAGATCAAGAGCCTGAACAAACGATTTGAGGGGCCTATTGGTAACAGCGGCAAGGGCACAAGCCCGATGGTCTACCGCGATGTCCTCATCCAGTGGTGGAATCGGCTGGCAATCCAGGAAGAGGAACTGGCCAACCAGCGCGAGGGTGCCAGGCTCACCGCGGAAGCCCAACACTCCTACGGCAAGAGCGGCACGGCGGCCCCGGAAATCAACGGCGAAGTGAAGAAACGGCGTAGCGACCGGAAACCTACCTAAACCTCCCGGAACCTGCTAAAACCTCTCTGTGCCGCGATCCTCCCCATGAATTTGTGAGGAGGACGCGGCTATGTTTCTTTCCCCCGAAGAACTCGACAGGCGCATGGGGTGGAGGCCCGGCCGGGCCGAGCAACTGGCCCGCCAGCGACGACTGCCCTATATGTTGCTCCCAGATGGATCAATTCGGTTCGACTGGACCGAGATTGAACCGCTCATTGTTCGCATACCGGCTGTCCTCAATTTAGAGAGGGGGACGCCGTGAATGAACCCCTCGACTCGCTGCACGTCCCGCCGATCCCCCTGCTGCCCGTGGCGGTGGTGGAGGACACCACTGCCCGACCCGGCAACCTCACGACTGCGCTGGCGTCGCTGGTCCTGAGCCGAGCGCGCGAGCACTCTGCGCCACGGCGAGCGGGCCGAGCCGGTAGGCGAGGCCGACGACCGCTGAAGCAAATAACGGCCGCAGCGTCGGGGCGGGTACGCCACGGCCGTCCTAACACACTACCCGCATTCTACCCCAGAAAGGGGTGCCGTATGAAGTTGCGTAGCAAAAACGGAGACAGATCGCGCCTGCCTTTTGGCCGCTACAGAGGACTTCCACTTTCCAAGGTGCCGCGGGAATACCTGATGTGGGTGTTACGGGCGGTCAAGTTGTCCGAGGATCTGCGTGTCGCCGTGTCCGAGGCTTTGGCATGTCGGGATATGTTCCCGCCCCTGCCGCCCGATACCCGTGTCGTGAGGGAGGGCCGGCACCATGCCATCTAGCCCACACACCGCCACCGTCAAGGCGGCAGCGCGTCTCCGTAGTCTTGGATTCGGTATCTGCCGAATACTGGCCAAGGAGAAAACCCCGAACTACAAGGGCTGGACGCGGGCCAGTTTGGAGGATGGCGACTTCGAGCAGTTCCGCTGCGCGAACATTGGCATCCTCGGCGGTGCCATCAGCGGCAACCTCGTCATCGTGGACCCCGACCGGCCCGATGTCCGAGCGGAGGCCGTCAAGCGTCTGCCACGTACCATGACGGACGGGCGACCGTCGAGTGGTCCGGGGCACCTCTACTACCGCGTTACTGACGTTCCGGCGTGGGCGACCGCCGGCACCCAGGTTGCGGGTGGCATCGGCGGGCCAAGGATTTTTCACTTCGCCGATGGCAATGGACTTCCGATAGGACTGGACTTCCTGGGGACGGGCGCGAAGGCGGTTTGCCCGCCGTCTCTCCACCATTCCGGCGAGCGCCGTTGCTGGTTTGTCGAGCCAGAACACATCGTCACCCTTCCCTACCTCGACCTGTGGGCCTTCGTCAAGCAGCTTGCAAAGGACTTCGGTGCCGCCAACGCCGACCGGGAATGTGCGCGTCCAACTGTTGCCGTGACAGGCGAGCGGCGGATTTTTTGCGACGCAGTAGGGACGCACATCGTCAAGCGTGCCATCGCCTACCTGGCGGCATGTCCGCCGGCCATCAGTGGGCAAGGTGGGCACAATTGCACGTTTGCGGTCGCGAGGGCCATCGTGTGGGGCTTCGACCTCGGTGCCGATGCCGGTTTCGATTTGTTGCAACAGTTCTACAACCCGCGCTGCGATCCACCGTGGTCTGATGCCGAATTGATGCACAAGTGCGAGGACGCCAACTGCACAAAGTTCGATAAGCCTCGGGGGTACTTGCTGGACGCGCCGTCTCAAGTGTTGAGTGTTGATTCAACAGGTCAACAGGACGGGGCGTTGCAAGGTCCGGGCGACGACACGTTGGACTGCCCAGAACTGGCCCGCGACCCGAGTCCGCTGCTGACCATCGGCAACGACCTCGCTGCCATCGGCATCGTTGACGAATCGGACAGCGCGAAGCTCGTTTACCTAGCCTACACCTCTCGGGTGCTGGAAGACCCAGCAGCAATCGTAGCTCGCGGCGTCAGGGGGACCGGCAAGTCAGTCCTGCTGACAAAGACGGCGACGCTGTTTCCCCCCGAGGTCAAGATTGAGGCGATGCAGATGACCAACGCGGCGTGGTTCAACACGCCGGATGATTTCTTCAAGCACAAGGTCTTCATCAGCGGCGAGCGCAAGCACTCAACGACCGAAGAAGCGAAGGACGCCGGCGCTTGCCTCCGGCAACTCCTGAGCGAGAAGCGAGTCAACCGCGGCGTGTCCGTCTACGACAAGGAGTCGAAAGCCTGGTCAACGGTATGGGTCGAGAAGGCCGGCCCGGTTGCCTATGCGGAGAGTACCACTGCCCGGTCAATCTTCGAGGAAGACCTTGACCGGATGCTTCAGATCTACACTGACAACTCGGAGGAGCATAAGAGGAACGTCCTGGACGCTATTGGTAGCAAGTACGAACCCGACTGTGTGCGGCCAGACCTCGATGCCATCATCAAACGGCACCATACCTTCCAGCTTTGGTTGCAGAAGTTCGCGCCTATCCGTGTTGGGGTTCCCTACCACCGGGCGGTTACGTTGATGCTTCCCGTAGACGGGGCAAGCGTGTTTCGCACGACACAACTACTCTTCACGATCATTCAGACGGTTGCTCTGCTTCACCGTCAGCAGCGCGAAGAGAGGAATGGTTATCTCATCGCAACCCTGGATGACTACGCCGTTGCTCGACAACTACTGATACCACCACTGAGCACGGCTATCGGTATTGGCGAGTGGCACGGAGGCGCGGAGAAACTGAGGAAGGTGACGAAGCCGGGCGAGGAGTTCACGACGCCGCAGGTGAAACAGGCTCTTGGATTCGGGCACGACATGGGGCCAAGCAGGCTCCTCAACGGTCTGGTCGAAGCCGGCATGATCGTGCGAACGCGAGAGCAGAGCGGGCGGACACCAGCTACGTACAAATGGGTAGATGGCGCGCTGCGCGGTTGCTGGTGATACCGACGGTTGAGGAAGTGGAAATGGCCGAGGCTGAGCTGCGATCAACCTAACAGCCTAACTTAGCTAACAAGGGGTGCCTTTGCCTAACTAACTAACAGGGGGTATATACCCCTGGCACATGAGGGATGAGTTACCTAACAACCTAACTTGTCAAACAACCTAACAAGATCACTGGTGACGTTCTCCCTGAAGGGGATGGGGTATGTCCCCCTTGTTAGTTAGTTAGACAATTCGCTCCGGAGGACTACCACCGGGCACCGCGACGGTTGCGCGAGTTGATGGGGCAATGCTCATGCAACCTTGCTGGCCTGTTGAGGAAGTAACCGTAACACCCTGACCTGGGCCGGGCGGTCAGAGACGAGTACCTTAAAGCAACAACGAAAAGGGGCGGACTGGCCCCCATGCCCCAACCGCTTTCCCGCCGGGAGCGGCGGTATGGTATCCTAACTGGTGCTGGAAACCGATTGACGTTGTGAGAATGACAGCAAGGTAGCTCGCCGGTCAGGTCATGCCAGCGTCCAGGACGACCAATCCCGGACGCCAAGAGTGCAAGACTTTCCAGCAATCTTGCGGATTGAAGGCGTGAAACCAACCGTGCGTAGGGAGCCGCGCGAAGGAACTAGCCCCCGGTGCGCCCGAGGGGGGTCACAATACGCGGGAACATGCCGGGGGGAGAGTGGAACGCCCCCTACCCTGCGGTCAGGGCACGAGGACGGCCAGCTCGTCGTCGCCAAGTTACTTGCTGGGCGAGAAAACCAACACCTCCACGGTATTCAGGAAGGGCACGGTGCCTCCTCCGCCGATGGCATAGATGCGACCATCGCGACCTGTAGTCGCCGCCAGTTGACCACGCACGGTAGGCATGTTTGCGACGGGAGTCCACTTGTTGGTGCTCGGGTCGTAGGCTTCCACAGGGTTGAGATTTTCGCCTTCGGGATGTCCTCGAATGGCGTAGATTCGGCCATCCGGACCCATTGCGGCTGCAAGCGCATTACGCGCTGTTGGCATGTTGGCAACGGTAGTCCAAGTGTTAGTTTCGGTGTCATAGGCTTCCACAGTTTTGAGACGCTTGCTGTTGATCCCGCCGATAGCAAAGATGCGACCATCCGGCCCCGTTGCGGCTGCGAGGTAGACACGGACTGTGGGCATACTTGCGACAGTAGTCCAGGTGTTTGTGCTCGGGTCGTAGGCTTCCACGGTATTAAGAGGCACCCCGCGTTGACCAGTTCCGCCAATGGCGTAGATTCGACCATCGGGGCCGGTGACGGCTGCCAGCCCATGACGCGCGGTCGGCATGGGGGCGACCGCGATCCACATGTTGGTACTTGGGTTGTAGGCTTCTACGATATTCGCGCCGCCAACGCCACCGATGGCATAGATGAGATTATTCGGACCTAATGTGGCGGCCAGGTGATTGCGAGCGGTGGGCATGGGGGCCGCTTTGGTCCACTTGTTGGTATTTGGGTAGTAAACCTCGACGGTGTCGAGGCGGCCGCTGGCGTCCTCTCCGCCGAAGGCGTAGATGCGACCATCCGCCCCCGTTACCGCAGCCAGCAAGATACGCGCGGTAGGCATGTTGGCCAGACTTTTCCAGGTGGCCGGCTGAATTCCTTCAGTTTTTTTATCAAGGATGTTTTTTATCGATTCCTTGCCCGGCGCAATCTTGTCCGTTCCCACAGCGGGCTTGTCCTTCTTCCTGTCCGGGTCAGTGTCCTTCGGCCTGTCGTCGCCGCGCGGACCCTTCGCGGCCACCGGGGGGCCGTCCGGCGTCTTCGGCTCCGACCTATTGCGGACGACGAGGACGACCACGACCACCAGCGCGACGGCCGCGGCGCCCCCGCCAGCCAGACCCATCCCGGTACGCCCGGACGCGACGGCCGGCGCCTCTCCAGGATCGGCTCCTCTTCGGGGGGAAGGGGCACGGAGAGGATCGTGCCCCGGGGAGGCGGTGGAATCTGGATGCGCTGCCCGCACTTGGGGCAGTTTAGTTTCTGGCCTGCAATCCGAGCGGGCACCGTCATCGCGGTCTTGCACACCGGACACGCGAAACGAATCGGAGTCGCCCCCGATGCTCGCGGCCCCGCCGGCATCGGCGACAGCGGTCTGTCGGCGACCGGCGGCGAGTTCAATTCGCCCGGCTAGAAGCGCGGCAGGTCGGGCGGCAAAAACGGCAGCAGATTCTCGGCGCTGCTCAAGCGCAGGTCGGGCGGCACGGTTCGGCCTTCGGGGTCGGTCGGCCGGTACAGGGTATGGCGAACCTGGACCTGCACCTGGATCAAGTAGGTAGTCAACTTCCGCTTGACCGCGGCAGGCTGTCCGGCGGCCTCATCCTGGATGGCGGCCTGCACCGCTGCCTCGACCCGCTCCGCCGTGGCATGGGCCAGCGCCTGGAGTTCTTCGCGCGGGTCCGCTTCAGCCGGATTCTGCTTCTTCCACCGCTCCCAGACATCGGCACCGAACTCAACAACCTCGATCAGCGCACCGCCACCGGGTACGAGAGCGACGAGGAATTTGCCGATGCGGTTGACGGCAGCCTCGACACAACAATTCAGCAGGGGGAACATGGGTCACTCCGCGCAGGCTCGAGGGCGCGTTCTCCGTGATCCGAGGAAGTAGGTGCCTCACGAGGTACACACCGATTGAAAGCTGCGGATGGCGCATAGGCCGCTAAGTTGCCTCAAGATGACGCTGCTGCTGGTTTGTGGCGATAGCGCCGACGCCATGCGTAGCCGATCATTCCCACCGCACCGATGCCGAGAAGGGTTAGTGAAGAGGGTTCAGGGGTGGCGGCTGCGAACTGGTATTCAAAGGCTTGTGTTTGACCGTTGGTGTCGATGTAGTATCCGACGGCTGTGCTGCCGTCTATCGCCGCCAACCCGGTGGTGCCTGTCGTGCCGGGGTAGTCGAGGGTGATGTAGGTTGAACCATCGTAGATAAAGCCATGCGTTCCGGTCGCATCCTGGAAAGAGCCAACCACATCGTTGCCGGATACAGCGGCCGGCTGGGTCGAAGCTGCGCCGGGAACGCTGATTGTGGAGTAAGTCGAGCCGTTGTACGAAAACCCTTGGAAGTTGCCGCTGCTGTCTTTGTAGTAGCCAACTACTGTGCTCCCTGAAATGCCATTGGCTTCGGTATAGTTCGATCCGGGGAAATTGAGAACGCTATAGGACGAGCCATCGTAAAGAAAGCCGTGAATGTCACCTAACGCGCCGCTGCCGGCGTCGCTCACGAATCCCACGACCTTGTTGCCAGAGATTGCGGTCGCAATCGTATCAAACTCCCCTGGGACGGCGAGCGTCGTGAATGCCCCTGAATTGTAAATAAATCCGCTGTATTGGCCAGTGCCAGGTTGAGAATTGCCGATAATGTTGTTGCCGGAGATGCCGGTAGTTTCGGTGTAGGTCGCACCCGGTACGTCGATGGCGGTATAGGTCGATCCGTTTATTGTGTAGAGAAATCCGTGGAAGTTAAGGCTGGCGTCCTCGTAAATACCGACGATGTTGTTACCGGAGACGCCCCGCAGGGTCGTACCTGGGATTTGCGTTTGGTTTGGGAGTGTCACTGAGCCAGGGTAATTGATCGTCGTGTAGGTCGAGCCGTTGTACAAGAATCCTTGCGTAGTGCTACCGTTGGAATAATAGCCGACCACGTTGTTGCCAGAGACGGATGTCGCTTGCGAACTGACCGATCCCGGTGGATTGATTTGGATGAAACCAGCAGATGCCTCGGTGGCTTGCAAAAGAAGCGCGAAGGCCATAGCAAAGGCGAAAGGTGTATCTTTCATGGTGCTACCAAAAAAGTAGGAGCGACGAACCAAAGCCGCTCCTCAAACCCGACCAAGGGTGCTACAGAACGGACCCTGGCCGCCGCCCCTTTCGGGGCGTGGCTTGGTCCGCTTCTGTAGCTTCAAGAGCGTTTCCGCTCAGGTTGGTCGTTTGAAGAAGCGAAGCCATGCTCAACGCATGGTTCAAATTGTCAACGGGCCTTGTCTGGCCCGGTCAATGCTCTGGCACTCTCCGTCGTCCGAGGATGCATGAACAGCAGTTGGCCCAGCGCCAACCGCACCACCTGGGAGTCTACACGAGGCGCGCGACCGACGCTAGATGCCTGAACGGGAATTTGCGAATCGACAAGCGGCCGGGGTGGGCAGCCCCGACCGATGCCGTCTTACGCGACCGATGCCCCCGCGACCTCCGCGAACGCCAGGACGCGGCGAATGCGGTTGGCGGGTACGTCGTTGACGCTGTACCACAGCCCTTTCCTCGACCGCCGCAACCAGCGCCGCGGCACGTTCAACTCCAGGACCACCACCTGCTCGACTCGACCGCCGTGGCGCTTGACCGTGTGCAGGGTTGCCCAGCTGGACTTGTTCAGCGAGTGCAGCCATACCACCTTGAGCCTACCCTTGCTCTTGCAACAGAGCAAGCCGCCCTTCAGGATGCTGGCCAGATTGCGGGCGAGCGTTGCGTGGCGAATCTTCATGGCCGGTGCCCTCCTGTAGCAAGCGGGGCGGGGTTGTGGTCCCCCGCCCCGTGGTTGCGTTGGTTAGAGATTTCCGGCCGCCTGCAACGCCGCGAGTCCCGAGGCGTGCTTGCAGTGTTTCCACTTCAAGAACCCCTTGCACTCGCAACTGTGCCCGTCCGCAGTTCAGGTTGACGTGGTACTCGTCCTCGCTTCCCACCTTCGACACTCGGAAACCGCTGCCGAAGTCGCTGGCCACCTTCGCCACAAGGTAGCGGTCGAGTTTGCCGTTCTGGCGAATCTCAACCACCCCTGACGAACCCGGCTCGCTTCCGATGGGCAGGGCCAGCTTGATCGTCCGTTGACGCGCCTTGCGGGTTTTCGTTACCGTAGCCATTGCGATTCCTCTTCTTCAGGAATTGCCACGGGCCGGGGTGTTACAAGCACCGCCGGCCCACTTTCGTTTCGGACCCGTTTGCCTCCTCTCCGTTTGGCGTGGCGGGAACCAGTCCCCCGCGCCCGTGTCCCGCTCTCCCTCCCGGTTCCCCGGTTCCGAGCGGCATCTTGTCAAAGAACTGGGCTTGATTGCCTGTTACTGCTTCTTCTTGCCGCCCTTAGCCGCCGGCTTGCGCGTCAGGCCCAGCGCCTCCAACTCGTCGTCGCTGAACGCCGCCAACTTGGCGGCGACCGCCTCCTTGGTGACCGGTGCCGCCTTGGTGCCGGTGCTGGCGCTGTAGCCGTCGAGCTGGGCGGCTCTGCTGATGGCGGGGTCGTATCCGATGGCCAGGATCCACCCCTTCACCTCACCCTTAATCGCGATCTCGAACGCGCGAGTGTTCTTGGGCGGGTTGGCGGGTTTGGCTGCCAGCGCCTCGTCGCGCGTGGCAAACAGCTGCTTGGGCAGCTCATCCCGAGTGGTGGCGGTGGTCTCGGGGGCCGTGGCCTGGTCCGTTGCCGTTGTGTTCGTGGTCGTGTTCGTCGTGTCGGTCATGGTCGTTCCCCTTTTCGTAAACCGTCGGGGCCGGGCCGGGCGGGAAACCCCCGCCCCGTTGCCCGCGCCCATCTACCCTAATGATACCGAAACTTCGGTAGTGAGTCAAGTCCAGTAGTACCGAAAATTCGGTATTCCGCAACCCGAATACCGGACTTGAATTACTACCGAAGTTTTGGTACAATGGGCGGCGAAAGGAGGGAAACCCCATGACCACGTTCGGCGAGAAGTTGAGGGAACTACGGGACGCGGCCGGGATGACGCAGACGGCGCTGTCAGAGGCCGCGGGTGTACCCATCGGCACAGTGCGGGACTACGAGCAGGGGGTGCGCGACCCGCTGCTCTCTAACGCCCAGCGCCTGGCGAAGGCGCTGGGCGTCAGTCTCGACGTGTTCCCCCCGACGGTGCCGCGACCGAAGAAGGGGAGAGGTAAGGCGAGGGGCAAGAAGGGGGGTGGGAAATGATTAGCGCGAAGGACGAGTTGCACCACCTGGCGGACTGCATGTCTGAGGAGGAGTGCGAGCGGGCATTTGAGCTACTGCGGCAGGCCGGGATGACCGGACCCCAAGACGATGACGAGCCTGACGAGCCAACCACTGTGGATGAGGACAAGCAATGAGCACCACGAACGGCAACGGCAAGCTGGACCTCGACCGGGCTTGCCTCTACCTGCGCAGGTCCACCGATGACCAAGTGCAGTCCATCGACCGCCAGCGCGGCCAGACCACCGCCTACGCCGCCGCCAGGGGCTACCGCGTCATCCGGGAATACACCGATGAGGGGATCGCCGGCGACGTGTTCGACCGCCGCCCCGACTTCCAGGAGATGCTCGCCGCCGCCGGGCGGGGCGAGTTCGAGGTCATCGTCGTCGATGAGCCATCTCGCCTGTCTCGGCAGAACCCCATTGATCTAATCGAGAAGGTCATCGCCCCCTTGCGGCGTTCGCGCGTCCGCATCGACACCGCCTCCAAGGGGGTGCTCGATTACGAGTCGCTGGCCGGCATTATCATGATGACGGTCCACGCCCACAAGTCGGAGGACGAGTCGCGCGACCTGTCCCGCCGCAGCCTGGGCGGCATCACACGGCGGGCGCAAGCCGGCCTCTGGTTCGGCTGGATACCGCCCTTCGGTCTGCGGATCGTCCGCGAGACGGACCCCGCCTCCGCCAAGGTGACGGCGCGAAAGTGCATCCACGGACCCGATGAGGAGGTGAACGCCGTCCGCTTCATCTTCGACGCCGTAGCCAACCGGGGCTGGTCGCTGCGGCAAGTGTGCCGTGAACTGGAGGCCCGCGGCGTCAAACCGCCCGCCGGCAACGGCCGCGGGGCGAACAAGGCCGGGGGCAGCTGGAACCCCGGCACCGTGCGGAAGATTCTCACCAACCGCAAGTACGTCGGCGACCTGACATACAACGTCACCCACCAGGGGAAGTATTCTTTCCTCTCCGGCGGTCGCGTCGAGGCGCACGGCGTCATCAACCGCCGTGTCAGCCGCAACCCCGATGAGGACATTGTTGTCGTGCCTGTCCCGGACCTCATCCTGCCGCTGATCGACCGCGACACCTTCACGCGCGCCGGCGTCGCCCTGTCCCTGGCGCAGAAGCGGACCACCCCCGGCACCGCCGCCCGCTACCTGTTCACTCACCTGCTTGTCTGCGGTGACTGCGGCTCGTTCATGCGCGGCCAGCCCGACCACGGCCACAAGGGGTACATCTGCTCCCGGTACAAGGAGTATGGCAAGTGCAGCCGCAACACCGTGGGTGAAGAACACCTCAAGCGGTCACTGCTGACGGCCCTGCTCGACGACATCCTCAACCCGAAGCGGCTCGACGAGGTAGAGGCGGAAGTGGAACGCCGTATCAAGTCGGAGCGCTGTTCCGGCGAGGCGGATCGTATCCGGCGCCAGGTCGCCGCCCTCGATAAGGACATCGCGCAGGGCAACATCAACCTCGCGCTTGCCCGAAGACCGTCACCCCGGCGTCATCAACCAGTTACGTCTGTGGGAGGGCGAGCGAGCCGGGCTGCTGTCCCGCCTGAACGACTTGGAGCACGGAGCCGAGCACGAAAAGGCGGTGCTGGCCGAAGCGCGCCGGCAGCTGTGGCGTCTGCGGGAGGCACTGGAGGGGGACGACGAGGAGGCGCAGGCGACCGTCTTGCGTGAGGTGGTCACGAAGGTTGAAGTCCGCTTCACCCACGAGCGGACCCACGGCAAGCGCAGCCCCACGGGCGAGGGCCGCGTCCTCAGCCGGGCGGCCGGGGCGGTGCTGTACGTTCGGCCCGGCCTTGGTTTATCCCACTTGTTTACTTCGGATTCCAGAAATCCGGCTCGCGGCGGTGCATCAGGCCGTGCCAGTAACTGCCGGTCGGCGTCGCGATGTCCTGGCTGAGAGCGTGGCTTTCGTCCAGGAAATTGTGGTACAGCCACAGTCCCGCCAGGCAGCATCGGGCCATGTCGCGGTCGTGAACGCGGTGCGGCGCCAGCAGCGCTTCTGGCGTCAGCGTCGCCAGGCGGCCGCGCATGGCTTCGTCCGGCTGTCCGGGGCCGAGCGGGCAGAGTTGTTCCGGCGTCAGCAGTTCGGTAAGCGCGGCGGGCAGTGGGATGTCGGGCACGGCGGCATACCTTCGTCAGCGAGTCGTCAGGGGGGTCGGGGCCGGCGTCACACGAGCACTTCCTCGCGGTAGAACTCAAAGGCAGTGTTCCACGCCTCGTACTCCGACGGCAGCGGTTCCTGGGACACGAGCACATCGGGGCCGTCGGCCGTCTGGCGCAGGCCGCCTTTCCAGCCGCCGTCCGCCTTTTCGATGCGGATGAACGCCTCACGCAGATTGGGGCCGGTCAGCCGGTAGAGGTTGGGACCGACCTCCTCCGCCTTGCACTGCCGCTGCTTGAACCACGAGGGGAGCACCAGGGCCATCGCTGTCGATTCTCCGCCGTTGTGCCTGGGAATGGTGACACCCAGACAGGGTATGAACCCCGAGCGCGATCACCAAGCGGCCCGGCCGGCTCAGCGCCTCCAGGTGTCCGGCACCGCGGTGTCGGTGTACGGCAACAAGTACCGCGACTGGTCGGGCAGTGACAGCCGATCGCGCTCGCGGCGCTGCTGCTCATAGGTCGGCACGGCGGGATCGTCGATTCGCTGCGGCTGCCGCGGGGCCAGCGGCCCCACGGTGTTCTGACAACCCGCCAACAGCACTATACCCAGCAACACCAGCTTGCGCATGTCGCGCCTTCCTTTCGGGGTGGGGAGGATGGCCTGGTCCTGGCTCCCCAATAATATCGAGCGTTGCCGCGCCTGAATCGCCTCGCCACGGGAAAATGCGGCCCCAGCGTTGACGCCGCCCGCGTGTGGCCGGCATAACCGGCACAACCTTCGCCGTCCGCCGCAACTTGTGGCCGGCCGTCGCAGTTTGTAGGATGGGGGTGAGCACTGCCGGGGGAACCCACCTGTAAATGGCTGCTCGCCATCCGCAACCCATTCCACGAGCGACGCCATGAGCATCGGGACCAAAAACGACTTCGACTCCGAGGACTATTTCAAAGACACGCGCATGTCGTTCGGCGACCACCTCGAAGACCTGCGCGTCCACCTGTGGCGGGCGGTCATCGGCTTCCTGATCGGGGTGATCGCCGCGTTTTTCTTCGGCAACAAGATTGTGGAGTTCATCGCCTGGCCAGTCGAGCAGCAACTCGGCAAGTTCTACGAGCGGCGCCTGGAACTCGTCGAGGAGAAACTGAAAAAGGAGGACCCGGACATCCTCCGCTTGAACGAGCCGAAGCCCCTCAAAATGTACATGGCCCGGAGCGACTTCGAGCGCCTGTTCAAGGTGAAGGTAGATAACGCCGACGTGGTGAAAACGGGCGGCGGCGAGCGCGTGCTGCTGCCGATGGAATTCCCGCCCGTGGAACTGGCCCTGCAGGGCAAGGGCGCCCAGGACATCGTCGGCCGCCGCCCGACCCTGTCCACGCTGAGCGTGCAGGAAGCGTTCATGGTCTACTTCAAGGTGTGCCTGGTCGCCGGCCTGGTGCTGGCCAGTCCGTGGGTGTTCTACCAGATCTGGTCGTTCGTCGCCGCCGGCCTGTATCCGCATGAGAAGCGCTACGTCAACATCTTCCTGCCTGTCAGCCTCGGCCTGTTCCTGGCCGGCGTGCTGGTGTGTCAGTTCATTGTCATCCCCAAGGCGATCGAGGCGCTGCTGTGGTTCAACGAGTGGATGGGCCTGGAGCCGGACATGCGGCTCAACGAATGGCTCGGCTTCGCCATCATGATGCCGGTGGTCTTCGGCGTCTCCTTCCAGACGCCGCTGGTCATGCTCTTCCTGGAGCGCATCGGCGTCGTGGACGTGGCGCTGTTCCAGCGCGGCCGGCGCGTCGCCTACTTTGTCCTGGCGGTGTTCGCCGCGGTGGCGTCGCCGTCGGTGGACGCACTGAGCATGCTCTACCTGTGGGTGCCGCTGTGCTTCCTGTATGAGATGGGCATCGTCCTGATTCGGATGGCGCCGAAGCGGCCCGAGTGGACCGACGCCGATGAGGCCGAGGTCCGGGAGTTGATTGAGGTGTGAAGATGAGGGGGTGAGGGGGTGAGGGAGTGAGGGGTGAAAGAGCAATGCTTCCGTCTTTCACCCCCTCACCCCTCACCCCCCTCACCCCCCTCATCTTCATTCCGTCACGGGAATGAAGTCATGACCACCCCTGAACCCCTGGTCACGCTCGTCGGCGCCGGCCCCGGTCACCCTGGGCTGCTGACGCTGCGCGGCGCCGAGTGCCTGGCACGCGCCGACCTGGTGGTTTACGACAAACTGGTGCCGCCGCGTTTGCTGGAGCATGCCCCGCCGGCCGCCGAGCGCGTCTGCGTCGCCGACCTGTGCCCGATCCACGGCGAGCGCATCCTGGTCGGCCACTACCTGGCGGAGGCGGCACGGCAGGGGCGGCGCGTGGTGCGACTCAAGGGCGGCGACCCGTTCCTGTTCGGCCGCGGCGGCGAGGAAATCGAAGTGCTGCGCCAGGCCGGCGTCGCCTTCGAGGTGGTGCCCGGCGTCACCGCGGGCCTCGGCGCAACCGCCTGCGCCGGCATTCCGGTGACACACCGCGCCTTCGCCAGCGCCGTCGCCTTCATCACCGGCCACGAGAACCCCGCCAAGCCCGAAACCGTTCTCGACTGGCAGGTGTTGGCCCGCTTCCCCGGCACGCTGGTCCTGTACATGGGCATGGCCCGGCTGACGCAGATCGTCCGCACGCTGGTGGACAACGGCAAGGCCGCGGACACGCCCGCCGCGGCCATCCACTGGGGCTCCACGAACCTGCAACAAACCGTCGAGGCGACGCTCAGCACGCTGCCCGCCGCGGTGCAGGCCGCCGGGATGACCGCTCCGGCGCTGATCGTCATTGGCCCGGTGGTGCGGCTGCGGTCACAGCTGGCCTGGTTCGAGCGGCGGCCGCTGTTCGGCCATCGCGTGCTGGTGACCCGGCCACGACACCAGGCCGGCGATCTGGTGCAGCGCCTCGAAGAACTGGGCGCCGTCCCGTATGTGCTGCCGACCGTCGAAATCCGCGAACCGGCCGACTGGGTGCCCGTGGACCGGGCACTGGCGCAACTGACGCGCTACCGCTGGCTGGTGTTCACCAGTGTCAACGGCGTGGAGGCGTTCCTGCGACGGCTGCGGCACACCGGCCGTGACCTGCGGGCGCTGGGCCATCTGAAACTGGCGGCCATCGGCCCGAGCACCGCGGAGGCGCTGCGTCGCTACTTCCTGGAACCGGACCTGGTGCCGGCGGAGTATCGCTCCGAAGCGCTGGCTGCGGCGCTGCGCGAGCGCGTCGCCGGTCAAGCGGTGCTGCTGGCGCGGGCCGACCGCGGCCGCGATGTGTTGCGGCAGGAGCTGGCGCAGGTTGCCGAGGTGGAGCAGGTAGCAGTGTATGCGCAGGTGGACGCGGTGGAGGCGGATCCGGCGGTGCTGGACGCGCTGCGCCGCGGCGAGATTGACTGCGTGACGCTCACCAGCGCCAACGTGGCGCGCGGCTTCGTGCGTTTGCTGGACGAGCCGGGCCGGCGGCGGTTGGAGTCGGGGGAGGTGAAGCTGGTGAGCATCAGCCCGGTGACCAGCGCGGCGCTGGCGGAACTGGGCTTGCCGGTGGCGGCGGAGGCGGCGGAGTACACCACGGCCGGCGTGATCGCGGCGCTGCTCCGCCTGGCGGAACCGCAGCGGGCGGTCAGCGCAGGTCCTTGAAGGCGTCCCAGGACAGGTACAGGACGATGGCGCAGGAGATGATACCCAGGATGTTGACGAGAATGCTGAGGCCGCCGAAGGGGAATTTCAGGGGGATGTCAATCAAGAACAGAAGCAGAAGCAGCCCGGAAACCCCCATGGAGGCCCAGCACAACCACTTTTCCATCGACAGCCCCTTCACGGCCCACATATGCTGTTCTCTCGACCCAAGGTGCCTGGGTCCATGGTTTTTCGCGCCGGAGCGCGTGGCTTCTCCTTTGACCGTCCCAACATTGTAGCGGTTCACCGGCCCGCTGCAACCCGCGCGCCGGCCGAAAATGGCACCCCCCACGTCTGCTGCCGGGTAGTCTTGTTACAGCCCGCACAACCGGCGTTCTTTTCCGCCGCTGGTCGGAGCCCGAGCGCCAGCGCGGGGCCCCGCGCTGGCGCTCGGGCTCCGACCAGAAGCGAGCGCAGTCATTCTGGCTTTTTCCGCCAGATCGTGTTATATCGAACGGGCCGAGGTTGCCTTTCTTGATGGACGCCGGCGTTCGGCTGCGATCTCCAATAGCTGTTTCAAGCCCGGGGTGTCGATGGCGGCGCCGCCTCACGAACTCAACTGGCACTTCGGTTGGTGGCTGGTGCTCAGCGCCTTCGTCACCGGGGCGCTGCTGGGCCTGTGCTTCCACCGCGACGACTTCCTGGGCGGCTACCACAGCTTTCGTCGCCGGCTGCTGCGGCTGGGCCACATCGCCCAGGCGGCCCTGGGCATGATGAACGTGCTGTACAGCCTGTCGCCCTGGCCGGCCACCGCCACGCGCGCGGCGGACGTGGCGGCCTGGGGCTTCCTGGTTGGCGGCGTGTCCATGCCGGCGGTCTGCTTTCTGACAGCCTGGAAGACGCCGTTTCGCCATCTGTTCTTCATCCCGGTGACGGCGCTGATTGTCGCCGTCACTACCACGCTGCGGGGAGTGCCCTGAATGAAGATCGGCTTGCTGGCCATGAGTGGCATCCGGGCCCACGACCAGAAGTTGCTGGACCTGGGCCTGACGTTGCCCGGCGTGCTGGAGCGCAGCCAGGTGGTGGCGTCGCTGCCGAGCCTGGGCCTGCTCTACCTCGCCGCGGTGACGCCGCCCGGCCACGAACTGCACTACTTCGAGGCCGCCGCCGACGGCGCCGAGCCGGCCGCCCTGTATGACTGCGACCTCGTGGCCATTAGCACCTTTTCCGCACAGGTCTTCGAGGCGTACGCCATCGCCGACCGACTGCGGCGCGCGGCGTGCGCGTGGCGATGGGCGGCCTGCACGTGACCGTGCGCCCCGACGAGGCCGCGCGACACGCTGACGACATCTGTCTCGGCGAGGGCGAGGTCATCTGGGCCGACCTGGTGCGTGCCGCCGCGCGCGACCCGGTGCCGCCGCGCGTCTGGGACGCCACCAAACTGCCGCCGCTCGACGTGCGCCGGCTGCCGACGCCGCGCTTCGATCTGCTGGCGGACCGGCCGTACAACCGCTTCACGGTGCAGACCTCGCGCGGCTGTCCGTGGCGCTGCGACTTCTGTGCCTCCAACGTGATGCTCGGCCGGCCCTACCGCAAGCGGCCCGTCGCCGACGTGCTCCGCGACCTGAAAGCGGTCGCCAAAGTCCGCAAACGGCCGTTCATCGAGTTCGCGGACGACAATACCTTCGTGGACAAGGAATGGGGCAAGGAGTTGTGCCGCCAGCTGGTGCCGCTGCGGCTGAAGTGGTTCACCGAAACCGACATCTCCGTGGCGGACGATGAGGAACTGCTGCGGCTGCTGCGACAGTCGCGCTGCCGGCAGTTGCTGATCGGTCTGGAGAGTCCGACGCGCAGCGCCCTGGAGGGCATCGAGCTGCACGCCAACTTCAAGGCCCGCCGCTGGCGTGACGCGAAGGAAGCACTGCGGCGCATCCAGGCGCACGGCGTCACGGTCAACGGCTGCTTCGTGCTCGGCCTGGACCGGCACACGCCGGAGGTGTTCGAGGAGGTGCTGGATTTCGCGCTGGACGTGCCGCTGTACGACGTGCAAATCACCGTGCTGACGCCGTTCCCCGGCACGCCGCTGTACGACCGGCTGCTGCGCGAGGGTCGCATCCTGCGTCCGGAGCGCTGGGACCTGTGTACGCTCTTTGACGTGAACTACCGGCCGCTGAACATGACCGAAGACGAGCTGCGCGAGGGGCTGTACTGGCTGACGGAGCGGCTGTACAGCGCCGAGGGCAATGAGCGGCGCAAGCGGCCGTTCTTCGAGGCGCTATGGCAGCAACACGACGCCAGCGACCTGGCCTGGGACGTGGCCCAGTTGGCGGCGCGGTAGGCGTCGGAATGCTTCAAGGTGCTTTCGGCTTTCCGTGTGCCAGGGTAAAATCATCGTTGATTTTCCGCCATGCCCCAACCGCCGAGCGCCGTTATGACCCACTCCCATCCGCACGCCTTCACTTCCCTGCGCCCGCTGGAGCGCGAGGGCCTGTTGCTGCACAGCCGCCGTAATTTCCTCGGTGATGTCGCTGGCGCTGGCGGGCGGCGGCTTCCGGCACGGTCAGGTGATCGGCGCCACGGAAGCGGATGGCGGCCAGATCAAGGAGCGGCCAGTGACGCCCGGCGATCTGGCGGCGACGATTTACCATCATCTGGAAGTGCCGCTGAACACGACGTATCAGGATGCGACGGGCCGGCCGCGCTTCGTGTTTTCGTGATTGGTCTTATTTCTTTCCGATGCACATAAGATGGCGGTCGGTGCGAAAGTACCAGCGGCCGTCCAGCAGCGCCGGGGACGCCAGCGTCTTCTCGCCCAGGTGGTTGACGTGCAACAGCTGGAACGCCTTGCCCGCCTTCAGCACGAAGGTGTCGCCATCATCGTTGGTGACGAACACCTTGCCGTTGACGGCCACCGGCGTCGAGGAGATGCCCTCCTTCTTCGGCTCGCCGAGCCGGCCCTGCCACAGCAGCTTGCCCGACTTCGCGTCGAAGCACGACACCACGCTGATGATGTCGTTGATGGTGTACAGCTCGTCGCCGTAGACCAGTGGGCTCGGCACGAACGGCGAGCCCTTGAGCGTCTTCCACAGCAGATGCGTTTTCGTCACGTCGCCGGCGGCGCCCGCGGGGCGGATGGCCAGCGTCGGGCCGGCACGGCCGGAGCAGCAGAACAGCAGCCCGTGACCAACCGCCGGCGCCGGGATCACTTCCACGAGGTTGCCCGCACACGTCCACAGCACCTTGCCGTTGTCCGGGTCGTAGGCGTAAACGGTGAACTGACTGCTGACGATGAGCTGGTCCTTGCCGTTGACGCGGATGGCGACGGGCGAACCCCAGCCGACCGTTTCCTTGCGCGGCACCTTCCAAAGTTCCTTGCCGGTGCGCTTGTCGAAGGCGGCCACGAAGGAGCCGGACTTGCCGCGGTGCTCCTGGAAGAGGATGATGCGGTCCTTGTAGAGCAGCGGCGTGCAGGCGGTGCCGTGGTAGGCGTCGAACGGCCCGAGCGGCACATGCCAGACCTGTTTGCCGTCGAGATCGACACACAGCAAACCGTCGTTGCCGAAGTAGGCGTAGACCCGTTCGCCGTCGGTGCTCGCCGAGCCCGAGGCCCAACCGTTCTTGCCCTGCACCTTCTCCGGAGCGCCCGCCGGGGCGGCCGTCTCCCAGAGCAGTTTGCCGTCGGCCCGATTCAGGCAGACGATGGAGCGCTGCTTGCCCTTGTCGTGGGCGGTGGTCAGGAAAATGCGGTCCTTGAAGATGATCGGCGACGAGTTGCCGCGGCCGGGCAGCGGCACCTTCCAGAGCACGTTGTCGGTGGCGGACCATTGATCGGGATAGGGGCCGTCGGGCACGACGTTCTGACCGCCGGGGCCGCGCCAGCGCGGCCAGTATTTCGCGGCCTCACCCTCGGCGGGGACCATCTCGACGTTACCGACAGATTGCTGGGCGGCAACACGGGGAGCGGGCAGGCAGGCCAGCACGGCGGCGGCCAGGACAATGGTGGGAATGCGCGTCATGACGGAACAGCCTCTCGGCGGGTGGTTGGCAGTTGTACCTCTGTTGTACCCCACTGGCGATCGCGCCAAAGACCCCGTTTCGCGCGAAACGCGAAACGGGGTCAAATGAGACAGGGCGCGTTACTCGTCAGCGGTCAGGTCCGCAACGAGGCGGGCCACCACTTCATGCGTCAGCGCGAAGGTTACCTGGCTGCGCGGCTCGGCGGTCGCCAGGGAGCCCTGGAAGCGCCGGACGCGCACCTCGGTGGTGTTCCGCAGCAGCACTTCGTAATACAGCCGCTTGTCGCCGCGGACACTGGGGGCGGCGCTGCGCAACAGGGCCTCGCGGCGTGCGTCGTCCACCTCGAGCACCTTGAGCGGCTCGACCAGCCCATTGACGCGACTGGCGACGCGCGCCGCCCAGCTGGCCAGGTTGGCACCTTCGGGGGACGGACGGGTGCGCTGCAGCGTCAGCTCCCAGAGCAAGCAGCCGAGTTCATCGCACCGGTCAGCGGTGAGCGTCACCGTCCAGCCGGCGTCCGGGTCAGGGATGTTCAGTTGCTGCCGGCTCGTTTTGGGCCGCCATTCAGTGAGCTTTTCCAGAACCGTGTTTTCTAGGGTCATCGGCTTCTCCCAAAGTTCGGATGGTGTGATCTGCGCCATCGAACGACAGCAGGCTGGGCTTGTCGTCGATGACGGTTTGCAGGTGGACCGGGCGACTCCAGATGTATTGTACGTTCGCCAGCGTGTCCGAGGCGGCGTCGAGTTTCAAATCGATGCCGTTGTGCTCGTGCCTGAGCAGCAGTTCACCGCGGTTGCGGTAGTTGCCGTCCACGACGTAAATCCACGGTTTGCCGAAGTTCGTCAGGCTGAAGAGCAAGCGCTGCTTGACCTTCTGGAACTCGCGCGACTCGATGACGTAATTGCCGGTCTGCTCCTGGTAGGCGAAGGAGAACATCTTGTGTTCCTGACAGAATTCGGGCGTCAGGAAGGTCTCGATGAAGGTAATATCGTTGTGGACGCGGCGGACCTCAAAGATTTTTTGTCGGCCGAGGCCGAGTTTTTTGTCCCACTGGCGGCGGGCCTCCACATCGTCGCAGTCGTCGTACTCCTTGCCGAACTTGCCGGTGTTCCAGCGGTGCTCGATGTCGCGGAGGAGTTCGATGCCCAGCTTGTAGGGGTTGATCCGGCCGCGCTGCATGGCCACGGTGCCGGAGTGGTGGTCGGCGTAGTCGATCACCTCCGACGGGCTCAGGGCTTTCTGCGTCATGATGGTGGAATGCCAGAACGAGGCCCAGCCTTCATTGAGGACTTTTGTCATACCTTGAGGAGTAAAATAATACGCCTCATCGCGGATGATGGACAGCACGTCGCGCTGCCACGGTTTGAGCGGCGCGTGCTCGATCAGGAACAGCAGCACGTCCTTCTCGGGTCGCTCGGGGAAGCTCTTCGCCGCCTGCTCGCGCAACTTCTTCCGCTCCTCCTCCTCGGCCTTGAGCGCCGCGCGCGGGTTGATGTAATCATCCATGTAGTCCTTGCTCTTGAAGCGCGTCAGCTTGAGCGTCTCGTCCTCCGGTTCCTTGAAGTCGAAGCGCGACACGTCCTCACGGCGGCGGATGGCGGTCGAGTGGATATCGATCAGATCGTCAATCGACATGCAGCGGTCGATGAACGACTCCACCTCGTCCTCGCCGTACTTCTCCACGTAGCGCCGGAGGCGGACGCCGTGGTTCGCCATCTCGTCCATCATCTTGCGACTAGTGTGCGCGAAGTAGGCGTTGTTCTTGAAAAAATCGCAGTGCCCGTAGACGTGCGCCATCACCAACTTCTGGTCAATTGTATGATTGCTGCGCATCAGATACGCATAGCACGGGTCATTGTTAATGACCATTTCATAGATCTTCGACAGGCCGTAGTCGTAGCCCTTCTTGAGTTCCTCAAAGGCCATGCCGAACGACCAGTGCGGATAGCGCGTGGGGAAGCCGCCGTAGGCCGCGACCTCGTTCAGGTCCTCGCCATCGAGCACCTCGAAGATCGTCTCATAAAAATCGAGGCCGTAGTCGCGCGCGTAGCCCTCAATCTCTTTCTTGAGGGCTCGCAGGTCCGGCGGCAGGTTCGTGCTATACGGGATGCCCATGTTTCACGATTGGGTTGATGACTTCGTTAGCGTCTCACCAACGTCACAATTAAACCGGTTTTTCAGCAACTCCAGAGTTACCGCCCCGTGCCCAGAAACTCCTTGATCGACCCCAGGATCGCCTCGCGATCCGGGATGCGGCTCGCCACCACATTGTTCTTCTCGCCCAGCATCTCGTGGATGTAGTCGAAGAACTCGCCGCTGCCGTACGGGCTCTCCACCTGGCCATAGCCGAACAGGTTCAACTTCGGCAGTAACTTCTCCGTCAAGATCTCGATACAGTGCGGAATGTCGTCACCCCAGTTGTCGCCGTCGCTGAAGTGGAACGCATACAGGTTCCACTGGTCCGGCGGATACTTGGCGTTAATCACCTTGTCCGCCAGTGCGTACGCCGAGCTGATCTTGGTGCCGCCGCTCTCGCGCGTGTGATAGAACGTGTGCTCGTCCACCAGGTGGGCCACCGCGTCGTGGATGATGTACACGTTTTCAATGCCCTTGTAGTGGGCCTTGAGCCATGTATCAATCCAGAACGCCTCAATGCGTACGATCTCCTTTTGCTCGTCGGTCATCGAGCCGGACACGTCCATCATGTAAATGATGCAGGCGACGCTCTCCGGCTTGTTGACCTCCTTCCACGACCGGTACTGCTTGTCGGCGCGGATGGGCACGACAATTGGATCGTGCGGGTCGTAGGTGCCGGAGGAGATTTGCCGCTTCAGCGCCTTCTTGAAGGTGCGCTTGAAGTGGCGCAGCGACTCGGGGCCAGCCTGGCGGATGCCCGTATATTTGTCACGTGTCGTGACGATGTTCTTCTTGCCGCGCGGCTCGATGCGCGGCAGCGCCAGCTCCTCGCCGAGGATGTCGGCGAGTTCCTGCAGGGTCAGCTCGACCTCCAGGATGTGGCCGCCGGGCTGGTCGCCGGCCTGCGGGTCGCCGTCCTGCTGCGGCGCGGTCAGCGGCTGGCCGGGGTCGCCGTCGCCCTGGCCGACGCCGCCGGAGCCTTTCTGGCCGTAGCGGAATTGCGGCAGGTTGATCTGCGGCAGCGGAATGCTGACCAGGTCGCGGCCCTTCTTGCCGATCATCTCGCCGCGGCTGATGTATTTGCCCAGGTTGCTCTTTACTTTACCGCGCACCAGCTTGCGGAACCGCTGATGATCGCGCTCGATTTTCTGTCCCATGGTTAGCTCTCGTATTCTGCGGCCGTCAAGCCGGCTCCTCGGCCGGCGCCCGGGCCGTTCGGTCGCGCTCCTCGGAGTAGTAAGGCGGCCGGCCCGCGTTCTGGGCGCGCATCTCGAAGCCGCACGCCGCGCAAAGGAACCACGTCCGATACAGGGCTTCAGTCGGGTGGGTAAACCACACCGACACACAGGGCCGGCCGCAGGACGGGCAGGGCAACTCATCCAGCTGCCCCGCCGTCGCCGCCTGCAACAGGGCCACCCTGGGCGCCAGGTCGGTCGCCTGGGAGGGGAAACTTTCTTGCATCATGGACCTCCTCCTCCAGCGCCCGTGCAGTGCCGGGCACGAATGCCCATTCGAGATCGTGGGCTTTCTGCCTGTGGTGCAATAACTCCTCCTCCAGAACGTGGGCCAACATCGCTTGGGAGGAAAAAGCTTCGTGGCCGAGGACGGCGCCGTCGGCCAGGCACATCGCCCGATACCCCGTCGGCATGTCAGCTCGAATCAGCACTTGCAAAGGACCAGTATCATAACCCGCCCCCAGCAGCGCCACGACCGCGGCCCGGATCATCGCCTCCTCGGCCGCGCTGAATCCGTTCAGCTGAATGGCCCACCTCCCGCCACCAGACCGCGATTACTTCTTCGTGTGGCCGCGGGCGAAGATACTCGCCACGAAGGTCAGCACATCGGTCGCGCTGCTCTCGTTGTAGCCGTAGTTGCGGATCAACCGGGCCTTGACCACGTCGATCTTCTCCTGCGTCGCCTTGTCCACCACGTTCGACACCAGGCTCGTCAACTTGATCGTGTCCTTCTGGTCCTCGAACAGCTTCAACTCCAGCGCCTTCTGCAGCCGTTCGTTCGTCTTGTAGTCGAACTTCTTGCCGTCGATGGCCAACGCGCCGATGTAGTTCATGATCTCCCGGCGGAAGTCATCCTTGCGGCCCTCCGGGATGTCGATCTTCTCCTCGACCGAACGCATCAGCCGCTCGTCCGGCTCCTCATAGTTGCCGGTGTAGCGGTTGCGCACCTTCTCGCGCTGCGTGTACGCCTTCACGTTGTCGATGTAGTTGCCGCACAGCCGCATCAGGGCGTCCTCGTCGGCCGCGATCGCCCGCTGCACCTCGTTTTTCACGATGTCCTCGTATTCTTCCTTGACCACCGCCAGCAGCTCGCGGAAGTGCTGTAACTGCTCCTGGCTGGTAATCAGCGAGTGGTGCCGCAATCCCGACTCCAGTTCGTGCAGCACCATGAACGGGTTGACGCTGTCCTCATCCTGGTGCGCCACGATGGCGTTGCTGATCTTGTCCTGGATGTAACGCGGGCTGATGCCGTGCATGCCCTCGTTGACCGCCTCGCGCTTCAGCTCGACGACGTTGTCCTCGGTGAAGCCCGGCAGCGTCTTGCCGTTGTACAGTTTCAGCTTTTGCAGCAGCGTCAGGTTGGCGTGCTTGGGCTGCACCAGCCGCGTCAGCACCGCCCACATCGCCGCGATCTCGATCGTGTGCGGCGCGATGTGCTTGCCCTTGACGCGCTCGACGTTGAAGTCCTTTTCGTAAATCTTGATCTCGTCCTTGAGCCGGCAGACGTACGGGATGTCGATCTTCACCGTGCGGTCGCGCAACGCCTCCATGAACTCGTTGCTCTGCAATTTGCGATATTCTGGCTCGTTAGTGTGGCCTAAGATGACTTCGTCAATGTCCGTCTGCGCGAACTTCTTGGGCTTGATCTTGTGCTCCTGCGAGGCGCCGAGCAGGTCGTACAGGAACGCCACGTCCAGCTTGAGCACCTCGATGAACTCGACCAGGCCGCGGTTGGCGATGTTGAGTTCGCCGTCGAAGTTGAAGCAGTTGTGGCTGACGAAGCCGTTCGCCCAGTAGGCGTGCGTGCCGGCCACCGACACGTCATACACCCGGGCTTCCCCCACATCGTCCACCTGCCGGACGGGCAGCCACACGTAGTGCTGCTCCACCAGGTGGTTCAACTCGCGAACCCACCGCTGCGCCTCGGCATCCTCGGTACGCACCGCACTCAGGAAGTCTTTGAGCAGCCCGTAAGAAACGTTCTGCTTCTTGCCGTCGTGCAGGTTGCCGCCAAAGCGGGTCTTCAACTCCAGACGGTTCGTGGCGCGCTGGTAGATGGCTTTGAGCCGCGGCTTGAGGAACGGAACCACATCCACGTTGGGCAGCGCCCTGGTGAAGCGCTCGGCGCCAACGGTGAAGCGCTGCCGCAACGACGGCAGCAGTTCCACCAGCAGGTTGACGTTCCGACCGTAAACGCGTACCTCCCAGTCGCTGGGCGTTTTTTTCAACGACGACACGATGCCGAACGCCAGCAGTAGGGTGTGGACCTGGCGGGCCAAGGTCTCGGAGCAGGTGGCGAACATGGCCCAGTTCGAGCCGTTCGCGCGGATCGTGCCGTCCGTCTGCCACAACCCCTCCAGACAGGCGCGGACGCTTTCTCGTGTTGAGTGCAGGATGCAGTCGGGGATCGCCTTGTTATTGGCGCCGCCCTTCAGCCCGGCGACCTCCTGCAACCACTGGACGAGGGAACGACAGCCGACCAGGACTCCCCCGGCGTGGTCCGCGCGGACCACGTTGCGGGCACGAACGCCGAACAGGCTGTCCAGCAGCGTCACGAACTGTTGCCGGTTGTCTGGGTCTTTCTGCGTCCAGCCTAACTCGTACTGATGGCTGGCCTCGTTGACGTAGAAGTGGCCGTCCCCCACCCAGAGCCCAACGAAGCGGGCGAACTCTGGCGTCACCTGTTCGGGGAACCGCGGCAACTGGCGTTCGTTGCCGTAGAGTTTGTGCTCCCAGGCGGGCAGGCGCACATCCTCCGCCCCCCACGTGTGGATACCGCGGCCCAGCGCCACCCAGTCGCCCGTCTGGAGCAGGCGCAGTTCTTTCCAGGCCGGCTCGCCGTCGGACGTCAGCGTCAACACCATGTGGTTGGGCGACCCCTTGAGTTGATACCCCAACCGGGTGATGACGCGGCGGAGGGGCACCTGACCGCCAAAATAAACGCTGTCCGACCGGGCCACCTTGCCGCTGCCGATGGTCGAGACCGTCAGCGGCCGAGGCACGAAGGTGTCGGCCGGCAGTTCGCAGGGCAACAACCGGTCCATCTGCTTCAGCCCCTCGCCCGTGGCGAGGACGGTTTCGCCCGCCACGCAGCGCGGGTCACTGTCGCTGCCGTACTCCGCGATCTTGCGGTAGTTGATATCGCCGGTCAGTTCGGTCGAGTCCTGGTTCTTTTCGTCCTTCGGCTGGAAAGTGCCGATGCCGATGCGGTCCTGCTCGGACAGGATTAGGCGGAAGACCTTGATGTCCTCCATGACGCGGCCCCAGTCGCCGCTGTACTTCTGCATCCGCTCAGAGAACATCTGGCGGCAGAACGGGTCCAGTTCGCCGCGCATGGTCACGTGGTGCTCGTTGGGCTTGCGGCCCTCATTGAGGCGGAGCAGCAGCGCCGGCCGCAGTTCGAGCGGCACCAGATGCAGCGGTTCCTCGTGCATCGGACATTTCTGATAGCTGCCGTCCGGCATCTTCCAGGCGAAGCTGAACAGCATGCCCTCGTCGGTGCGCGAGTACTCTTCGAGACCGCGCTTGATGAGCCGCGCGATGGTACTCTTGGACGAGCCGACCGGGCCGTGCAGCAGCAGCACACGCCGCTCGGTGCCGTAGCCCTTGGCGGCCGACTTGAAGGCGTTGACCAACTGCATCAGCGGCCGGTCCAGACCGTAAATCTCCTCGCCGTACTTGGCGGCGAAGTCGTTGAAGAACTTGTAGCGTGTCAGCTTCTCCTTCAGTTCGTACACCTCGTCAGTGCCGTGTGACAGGATCATGTCGTACAGGCGCTGGTAGGCGGTGCGCGTCACCTCGGGGTGGCTGCGGACGATGTCAAGATATTCGTCGAACGTGCCTTCCCAGTGCTTTTTGCGATAGTCACTGAGATTGAGCTGTTGACGCAGGTCGTTCAGAATTGCCTTACCCGTGGACATCTGTGTCATCTCCTGTGCGGCGCCGCGGCGCCGGACCAAAGCTCACTGGCACCTCGCCAGTCGTCGTGGCCGGTGTTGGCACGGCCGCGCCGGGGCACTGCGCGGCCAACGACGGCAGGACAAGCAAGGTGCGAGACAACGCGTCAAAGGGAGAAACAAGGTCGGCAAACAGGTTGGTGATTGCACGGGCGTTGATCTGCCCTTCTCGTTCCTGAGCGCTGTACGTCCATTCCCAATTTTAACCGGCCTCCCCCGATTCCGTCAAACGTTGCCGGCACCGCCCCCGGGTGGAGAGGTTGCCGCAAAGATGCGGCCCGTCACTTTCATTCTACAGTAACGGGACGAGAAAATGGCGCCTCGCGAGTGGGTTTCTTCCCGTTTTGTTGAGAGGCGGCCCGGGGCGGTGTTCACGACAGCAGCATACGCTTTTTCACCAGGGTATTGTCAAGACCGGTTTGCCGACGAGGCCGCCGGCGCTACCGGGACACCTGGACTCCGCGACGGCCGGCCGGCGCCGGAGCGGACTCGCGCAGACGGTCCAGCAACCGCGTCAGGCTCAGGTCGGCGATGCCGGGGAACATCTCCATCTGCACCGCCAGGGCCGCCAGGATGTGCTCGTCGCGCAGCAGGCCCATTTCGCGGCCCACCTGGCCAAACTTGGCCCGGCCGCCGCGCCGCCGCAGGGCCTCGACCACCTGCTCCCGCTCCGCGGACGTCAGGACGCCGAGGTCCACCAAAATGTCGCCGAGCCGTTTGCGGTCGCGCATGTGCCGACTCCTGCCGGTGCCGTCCCACGCCGCCGCCCGGAAATGACGCGACGCCGGCGGGAACCCTGAACAACTATAGCTCATGCCCAGGGCGTTCCCCGAAGGGCAGCCGGCCGCCGCCAGGACGCCAACTCTCGACGTATGAAAAAGTTGGCCCCCTTGGCCCCCTTGGCCCCCTTGCTGCGAAACACGAGGCCACCGGGAGGCAGCGGTTGCCAGCCGTTGGAGGCCGGTTCGGGTGCCTCGCCCGCTCGGAAATCGAGCAACGCACGTTGATTCTGCTTGCGTCCGGCCACCGTGCCCGGTAGCATGCCGGAATAATTTGCTCCGTTCGCCCCGAACCCCATCGTTGCCGCTCGCGCCGGCCGGAGTACGCCTGATGCTCAACTTGAAAATCCTGAACGACCAGGGCGACCCGGTGCAGGTCCAGTGTGAGGGCAACCTCAGCCGCCTGGACCTGGCCGAGAATCTGTCGCCGTTTGAACATTTTTTGGGCCCTGGCGGCTTCGCACGGCAGGTCCAGCTGAATCTGGAGCAAGTCGAGTTCATCGACTCCAACGGTATTGGCTGGCTGGTCGAGTGCCACAAGCGCTTTCGCGCCGCCGGCGGCGGCCTGAGCCTCTGCAAGCTGCCGCCGCGCATCCTGCAGGTGCTGCAATTCTGCAAACTGGATCGGTATTTCCACATCATCCGCGACAACGGCGGCAGCCCCGCCGCCGGAGGCACCCAGGCATGAAAGATGTGCCGCCCCAGACCACCTACCACCTCGACGTTGCCACCCTGCCGCCAGAGCAAGCCGTCCACCGCATCCTGGAGCGCGCCGCTGAGGTCCACGCCAGCGATGTGTTCTTCGCCACCAACGAGACGCACGTGGCGGTGGCGATGCGGCACCTCGGGCTGCTGCGGCCGTTGACGCTGTTGCCGGCCGATCTCGGCAAGCGCTGTCTGGCCCACGTCAAGGCCATCGCCAACATGGACGTGGCCGAGAAGCGCCGCCCTTCCGACGGCCGCCGGCTCTACAAGCGCGACAACGGTGGCATCCTCGACCTGCGCATCAACACGCTGCCAACGCTGTACGGCGAGGACTTTTGCTTGCGGCTGCTGGAGCGCGACTCGCGGCTGTTGCGGACAGACCAGCTCGGATTGGTGCGGCACGACTACAACCGCCTGCTGGCGATGTTGCAGAGCCCCAGCGGCCTGATCCTGGTGACCGGCCCGACCGGCAGCGGCAAGACCACCACGCTGTACGCCTGCCTGTCGTTCCTGTGCAACGGCGAGCGCAAGATCAACACCATTGAAGACCCGGTGGAGTACGCCCTGGCGGGCATCCGTCAGTCGCAGATCAACCTCAAAATTGGCGTGGACTTCCCGGAATTGCTGCGGAGCGTGCTGCGGCAAGCGCCGGACGTCATCATGATCGGCGAAATCCGCGACGCGCTGACGGCGGCGACGGCGGTGCGGGCGGCCAACAGCGGCCATCTGGTGCTGGCGACGCTGCACGCGCCGGTGGCGGCGGCGGCGGTCGAGAGCATGCTCGGCCTGGGTGTGCCGGCGCACTTCCTGGCCAGTTCGCTGCTGGGCTGCATCGCCCAGCGGCTGCTGCGCACGCTCTGTCCACAATGCCGGGTGTCGTACTCCCCCGGCGAGGCGCTGCCGATGTTCGAGGAGGTGCGGCGCTGGTTGCAGCCGAACCAGGGGCAGGTGCTGTACACCGCCGGGGCGTGCGAGCACTGCCTGCACACCGGCTACGCCGACCGCACCGGCGTCTTCGAGGTGCTGACCGTCGGCAAGGAAATCCGAAAATTGATCCTGGCCGAGCAACCCACCCAGGCGCTGCGCCACAAGGCCATCGAGGAGGGCATGATCGAATTCCGCCATGCGGCGCTGCTCCGCGTGGCCCAGGGCGACACCACCGTTGAGGAAGTGTTCCGCGCCGTGCCGTCGGAGTACCTGGGCATGGAAGAATGAGGCACCGCGGCGAGCCGGCCCCCATCTTGTCCCGCTTGCCACGGCCGCACGCTCCCCTTGACACCGCGACAAAAGCCGGGGTATTTTCCGATCCGGCCGGCGGTCGGCCACGAGGGTTCCGGTGGAAGGGGCGACCATGCAAGTAGTCATCCTCTGCGGCGGCCAGGGCACCCGCATTCGCGACGTGGCCGACGACCTCCCCAAGCCGATGATCCCCGTCGGCGGCCGGCCGATTCTCTGGCACATCATGAAGGGCTACGCCCAGCACGGCTTCAAACGCTTCATCCTCTGCCTGGGCTACAAGAGCTGGGCCATCAAGCAATACTTCCTCAACTACGCCCTGGCCGACTCCGACCTGACGGTGGACCTCGGCGGCGCCGTCGAGGTGCGGCCGCCGTATCGGCTGGAGGACTGGCAGGTGACGCTGGCGGAAACCGGCGAGCACACCATGACCGGCGGCCGCGTCAAGCGTATCGAGAAATACCTGGAGGGGGAGCACTTCCTGCTGACCTATGGCGACGGCGTGGCCGACGTGAACCTGCGGGCGCTGGTGAACTTCCACCTCCGCCAGGGCCGCACGGGCACGGTGACGGCGGTCCATCCGCCGGGCCGCTTCGGCGAGATCGAGGTCGCGGACGGCCGGGCCGTCGAGTTCAATGAGAAGCCACTGTTGACGCAGGGTCTGGTCAGCGGCGGCTTCTTCGTCTTCCACCGCCGCTTCGTTGAGCAGTTGCCGGCGCGCGACGACCTGGTACTGGAGCGCGACCCACTGTGCGGCCTGGCCCGCGCCGGTCAGCTGGCGGCTTACGTCCATGACGGATTCTGGCATTGCATGGACAACAGCCGGGATTATCATTTCCTGAATGATTTATGGGCGCGCGGCGTGGCTCCCTGGGATACCTGGTCCGCGGAGGCGCAGCGGCGGGCGGCATAATCTCGGTGAGATAGGCTCAGGCAAGGAGTCGCCATGAGCGAGCGGAACGGATTCTGGCGCGACCGCCGCGTCCTGGTCACAGGCTGCACCGGCCTGGTTGGCGCCTGGACGACGCGCGCCTTGCTGGAACGCGGTGCCCACGTTGTCGGCCTGGTGCGCGATCAGGTGGCCGGCTCCGAACTGGTCCGCGGAGGCCTCGACCGCCAGATCGACGTGGTCCGCGGCTGCGTCGAGGACGAACCCCTTCTCGGCCGGGTGCTGGCCGAATACGAAATTCAAACCGTCTTTCACCTCGCCGCCCAGACCATCGTCGGCATCGCCAACGCCAGTCCGCTGTCCACCTTCGAGACGAACATCAAGGGAACGTGGTGTTTGCTGGAGGCAGCGCGGCGCCGCGGTCAGCCGCCACACATCATCGTCGCCTCGTCGGACAAGGCGTATGGCGATCAGGCAGTGCTGCCGTACACCGAGGACACGCCACTGACCGCCCGCCATCCCTACGACGTGAGCAAGGCCTGCGCCGATCAGCTGGCGCTGATGTACCACCACAGCTATCGCCTGCCGGTGTGCGTGACGCGCTGCGGCAACTTCTACGGCGGCGGCGATCTGAACTGGAACCGTCTCATCCCCGGCACCATCCGCGCTGCGCTGCGCAACGAGCGGCCGCTCATCCGCTCCGACGGTACCTTCACGCGCGACTACTTCTACGTCAAGGACGGAGCCGCGGCGTACCTGCACCTGGCGGAGCGCATGGCCCATGATGCGGACGTGTGCGGCCAGGCGTTCAACTTCTCGACCGAGACACCGCTGAGTGTGCTGGCGGTCGTCAACCGCGTGCTGCGGCTGCTGGCATCGCCGCTGACGCCGCAGGTGCTCAACGAGGCGTCGAACGAGATTCGCGACCAGTTTCTCTCGGCGGAAAAAGCGCGGCGGCTGCTCGGCTGGTCGCCGGCCTACGCCCTGGACGACGCGCTGCGCGAGACCATCGCGTGGTATCGCGATTACTTCGCGACGGCAGCGCCCCGGCCGCTGGCGGCGTAGCGGAAGCGCGCTAAGCCGCCAGCGGCAGAAAGAAGAGAGATGCGCGAACGAGTGCTGGTAACCGGCGGCGGCGGCTTCCTCGCCGCGACCCTGGCGCGAACTGATCGACGCCGGGCAGGACGTTCATCTGCTGCTACGGCCGCAGACGGATCGCTGGCGCCTCGCCGGACTGGAGGGGCGCTGCACCGCGCACGCCGCCGACCTGCTCGACGCCACGGCGGTGCGGGCGGCGCTGGCCGCGGCGCGGCCCGAGGTCGTTTATCACCTGGGCTCACCGGCCACGCGCCCCGGTCAGAAACCACGGGCGGCGCTGGCCGACGACCTGCTGGCCACAGCGAACGTGCTCGCCGCCACCCACGCCGAGGGCTGTCGCATACTCGTCCACGCCGGCAGCGGTGGGGAATGTGGCCCGCACACGGGGCCGGTCCCGGAAGGTGCCCCGGTCGATCCACGCACGGAATACACGCTGGCCAAGGCAATGGCGACGCTGCTGTGCCTGGTGGACAGCCATCAGGGCCGGCCGGTGGTGGTCGTGCGCGTCTTCGCCGCTTACGGCCCCTGGGAGGGGGCGCACCGGTTGGTGCCGTACCTGATGGACTGCTGCCTGCGCGGCGCGGCGCCGCGCGTGTCAGCGGGCTGGCAACGCCGCGACTTCATCCACGCCGCGGACGTGACCGCGCTGCTCCGCCGGGCCGCCGCGCTGCCGCCGACGCCGGGCCTGGTGCTGCACGCCGGCTGCGGCCGCGAACACACTGTCCGCGACATGGTGGACACGGTGCTCGCCGTCTGCGGCAGTCGGGCCGCGCCCGTCTACGGCGCCGAGGCACTGCGCCCCGGCGAACCGGAGCGTTACCTCGCCGCGGTGGAGCAGACGCAGGCCCGAACGGGCTGGGCACCACGCTTCGACCTGCGGGCCGGGGTGGAGCACACGTGGGACTGGTTTCGGCAACACGCCGGCCGCCGGGCGGCCTGAGCTTGCCGCGAAGGAGACGGGCATGCGCGTCGATCACTGCCGCGTCTGCCGCGGGACCGCCCTGCGGCCGTTCCTCGACCTGGGCAGCACCGCCCTGGCCAACCGCTTTCTGCCGCCCGGCCGCGTCGGCGAACCGGAACCGTTCTACCCTCTGCGCGTGGTCTTTTGCGAGGATTGCGGTCTGGTGCAGCTCGACGAGGAGGTCGCGCCGGAAGAACTGTTCAAGCAGTACATCTACTTCTCCGGCACCTCGGACCTGGTCCACACGCACGCCGACTTCCTGGCGCGACACTTCCGAGATGTTTGCCCCCTGCGCCGGGCGACCTGGTGCTGGAGGCGGCCAGCAACGACGGCACCGTGCTGCGCGCGTTCCTGCAAACGGGGGTTCGCACCCTGGGCGTCGAGCCGGCCGAGAACATCGCCGCGGAGGCCGTGCGCCGCGGCGTCGAAACGCATTGCGCCTTCTTCAACGCGGCCACGGCGGCGGAGGTCCGCGAGCGCTGGGGGCCGGCCAGGCTGGTGCTGGCCCGCCACGTCCTGGCCCACGTTGCCGACCTGCACGGCTTCGTCCACGGTCTGCATACCGTGCTCGCGCCGGATGGCCTCGTCGCCGTCGAGTGTCCGCACCTGCTGCCTTTCCGCGCCCGGCTGGAGTTCGACACCGTTTACCACGAACACCTCTGCTACTTCTCCGTGCGCGTGCTGCAGACGTTGTTCCACCGCTTCAGCCTGGAGGTGGTGGACGTGCTGGAGGTGGGCATTCACGGCGGCTCGGTGGTGGTGTCGGCGCAGTGCGCCGGCGGCCCACGTCGGCCGACGCCGGCCGTGGCGGACGTGCTTCGACGCGAAGAGCAAGCCGGGTTGCACCTACCGGAGACCTGGGCACGCTTCTCGGGCCGGGTGGCCCGGAGCCGGGCGAGTCTGCTGGAGGAACTGGACCGCCTGGCCGCCGCGGGCCACACCGTCGCCGGTTACGGCGCCCCGGCCAAGGGCATGACGCTGCTGGCCTACTGCGGTCTGGGCCCGCGGCAGATTCCGTACCTGGTGGACCGCAGCCCGCACAAGCAGGGGCTGTTGACGCCCGGCCACCACATTCCCGTGTGCGCCCCGAGCGCCTGCTGCGCGATCGTCCTGACGTGTTGCTGGTGCTCGCCTGGAATTTCGCCGACGAGATCGTCCGCCAGCAGGCCGAGTATGCGCGGCGCGGCGGCTGTTTCTTGCTGCCGGTCCCGGTGGCCCACTACCGCCGTCCGGAGCTGGGCGGCGCGGCGGCGTAGGAGTTCTGCGGCTTGCCGATTAAAGCGTTCGGAACGAAGGAACCACGGATAACACCAATAAAACCCAATTCTTTTGTGTTAATTCGTGTTTTCCGTGGTTCCTTCGTTCCGAACTTTCTTGGAGGAGGAGCGCCAGGTGGCTTGCCGCAGAAGAGAAGAGGTCCGGTGCCGGGCCAATCATCAAGAGGTCGTGACATGGCTGTCGCCGACACACTACCCACCCCTTCCCCGCGGGTCGCATCACCCGACGACATCTCTGGCCGCACCGAACTTTGGAAGAACACCGCCGGCTACCTAGGTGTCGTGGTCGTGAGCCTGGCCGCGCTGACTGTCCTGTTTGACCTCTGGCGCACCGACCTGTCTGTGCCGTTTTACTACAGCACCGATAACCTGTTCCACCTGATGCTCGTGCAGACCGTCCTCGAAGAAGGCTGGTATCTGAACAACACGCGCCTGGGTATGCCCACCGGTCTCAACGTCAGCGATTTCCCGATGCCGGACGTGCTGCATTACGCCGTCATCAAACTGCTGGGCTACGTCTGCCCCGGAGCGGGACTGGTACAAAACCTGTATTACATCCTGCAATTCCCGCTGATCGCGCTGGCCGCCTATTTCGCCCTCCGCCGCCTCCGCGTCGGCCGCCTCACCGGCCTGGTGGCCGCCGTGCTCTATGCGTTTTTGCCCTACCACCTCGTCCGCCTGCAGGGGCACCTGTGCCTCACCGGTTACTACCTGGTGCCGCTGCTGGTCCTGATCGTCATCCGCGTCGGCCTGGGCCGCTACCCGTTCCTGCACACCGGCGACGACGGCCGCGCCCGCTGGCGCTTCGTCAGCTGGGGGGCCGCGGGTGCGGCGCTGGTGTGCGTGCTGACCGGCGTGGCCGGCGCCTACTACGCCTTTTTTTCCTGCTTTTTCCTGCTGGCGGTGGGCGTGCGCTCTGCGTTCCGCGAACGGCGCGCGGCGCCGCTCTGGGTCGCGGCCGTCCTGATCCTGTTGACCGCCGGGAGCCTCGGCGTCGCCATGCTGCCGACGTTCCTGCACACGGCCCGCTGGGGTAAGAACCCGGCGGCGCTGGGCCGCGCCCCGGCCGAGGCTGACCTGTATGGCCTGAGCGTTAGTGAGATGCTGCTGCCGGTCGAGGGCCACCGGCTGGCGAGGTTGCACTGGCTGCGGCAAAAATTTCTGGCGCCGCCGCGTACTCCGACCGGGGAGCACTTTGCGACACCGCTGGGAGTGGTGGCGTCGCTGGGCTTGCTGTGGCTGGTCGGCCGGTTTCTGTGGCGCCGCCCTGGCCCGACGGAGTCGGTCGAGGACACGCTGGCTTACCTGACCGTCGCGGCGGTGCTCCTCGGCACCGTCGGCGGCTTCGGCGCCGCGTTCAACTTCTACGTGACGCCGCAGATCCGCTGCTACAACCGCATCAGCATCTTCATCGGCTTTTTCGCCCTGGCCGCCCTGGCGCTGCTCGTCCGGCGCTGGGCCGCGCGCCGCGCCGTCACCCCGCGGGCGCGGGCCGCGGGCGTTGCCGGGTTGGTGCTGGTTCTGGTGCTCGGTCTGCTCGATCAGACGCCGCTGAACATTATTCTGGCCAGTGCGGAAGCGCGGCAGCAGTACGAATCGGACGCCGACTTCGGCCGGCGCCTGGAGGCCGAATTACCCGCGGGGGCGATGGTCTATCAGCTGCCCCATGTGTTCTTCCCGGAGGGACAGCCCGTCCAGCGCCTTCAGGGGGGATACGAACTGTTCCGACCCTACTTCCACACGCGCACGCCTGCGCTGGAGCTTTGGGGCCATGAAGGGCCGCCCCGACAGCCTGTGGCAGGCCGCACTCACGGAGTTGCCGCCAGCGGAGGCGCTGCCGGTGTTGACCGAGGCCGGCTTTCGCGGCCTTTACCTGGACCGTGCCGGCTACGCCGATGATGGCGTCGCGCTGGAGGCGGAGTTGACGCGGCTGCTGGGCGTGCGGCCGCTGGTGAGCCGCACCGGCCGCCAACTCTTCTTCAACCTGACGGCTTACGCCGCGGCGCTGCGCGGCGGCGCCGGCGAGGCCGAGTGGGAGGGACGGCGGCAGGCGGCCCTGCACCGCGTCGGCCTGCGCTGGGGCACGACGTTCAGCCCCCTGGAACAGGACAGTGCGGGGACGTATCGCTGGTGCGTGGCGAAAGGGCAGCTGCGGCTGCACAACCCGCTGGATCGGCCGCGGACGGTGGTGCTCGAAATGCAGTGCTCCCTGGCGCAGGGGCAGCCGGCTTGCCTGATCGTTGACGGGAAACGGTGGCGGCAAGAAATGACGCTGACGACTGTGCCGCAACCGCTCCGGCTCGAGGTGGTCCTGCCGCCGGGCAATCACCTGGTGCATTTTTCCTGCAACGGCGCCGCGGTGCCGCTGCCCGGCGGCGCCCGCTTGGCCGTGTTCCGAGTGGGCCAGTTCCGGTGCCGCGCCGCGGACTGAGCTGCCGCGGCGCGGCACCGAACCCGGCGTTATTGCGTGGCCCTGGCCATCAGGTCTGCCTCCTTGCTGTGCAGTGCCTGCAGGATCAGGTCGGCGCACTCGGACACCGACCACTGCGAGGTGTTCAACACCAGATCATAATTCGCGGCCCGCGTCGGGTCCGCCAGGAAGTGGCGGCGCAGGAACCGGTCACGGTCGCGGCTCAGGGCATCGATCCGCCGCGCTGCCTCCTGCCGGTCCACGTGCAACTGCCGGCTCACAGCCGTGATGCGGTCCTCCAGGTCGCCGACCAGGCGCAGGCGCAGGGTGGTGGGCGCCGGCAGCAACTGCGCTGCTCCGCGGCCGACGAGCACGCAATGGCCCTCGGCTGCCAGGGTGCGGATCAATCGGATCAGCTGGTGGACGAATGTGTTCTCCGTCAGCCGGGTGGACGTGCCGAGGCCCTCCAGGAACTCCAGCATCCAGTGCCGCGGCCGCTCGTCGATGTGCTCCAGTTCGCGAACCGGCAGGCCGAGTTCCGTGGCGACCTGTTCCAGCAGTTCGTGGTCGTGGACGGGCCAACCGAGGCGGCCGCCGACAGCCTCGGCGACCTGGTGCGCCGGCGTCCCGACCTCGCGCGCGATGGCGACGGTCAGACCGGTCGCGGTGGCGCGCTCGGCGGGCCGGCCGCCGCGGTAGCCTTGTTCCAGTTCCAGGGCGTGAGCCTGCCGAGGCAGGAAAAACACTTCCTTCATGCCAAACCTCCAATGAAAAAAGGTGATGCAACTCGTAGGGCTGCGGCCCCCAGCGCGGAGGACCGCCCGTGGTTGACGGCGGGCGTGTAGCCGAACGAGGTTATCTCAAAGGAGGAGTGTGAGGAGCGTCAGGTAGAGTGGCGCGAGGATGGAGACGTGGCGCGGCAGCAGTTCGGCGCCGTGGCAGTCAAACGCTGGCAGTGGAACGGGCGGGACAGCGGTCCAGGCTGTCCTGTCGTGCGCATGCGACCGCTCCGGATTTTCCTGGTCGTCTTCCTGTGGGAGCACGGCAAGTTTGCCGGGGCGGCGTGGGTGACGGTTCGGGGCGTGCCCCACCGGCTTGGCGGACCAGTGCCCGGTTCGCTGCCCACCGCGTGGCGCCCGACGGGGCGTGACCGCTGAGGTCTCCGGACGGCAGTCCGCCCACAGCCCCATCAGGCACGCCATCAACATCAGGGTGACTGGTCGGAAGGAGGTCATAACACGAGATTCCGCGGGACGACCTTCTTTCCTGCATAACGCGCCACGCTGTCGATGTCAACAGTGCAGGCGGCCGTTTTTTCTGACCGTCACGGATTGTGAGGCGGGCAATCTCCACTGGGCCGATTTTTACGCCGGAGGCTTTGTATCCCAAAGCCCAGGGTCGCGCAGCGCACCCTGGGAACCAGACTTGACCTGTTTGCGGAAACAGCCGCGCCGGCGTTACCCCAGTGCCGAGGCCCTGGCGCCTCCTGGGGTGCCGAATCTCGACGTGTGAAAAAGTTGGCGTCCTTGGCGTCCTTGCACGGCGTGGCGCAGCCTGGCAGGCAGCGGGCGTGCTCCGTCCGGAACTGACGGGGTGGGCAAGCGGCGCCGCGCTGTGATACAATTCGCGGGTGTGGAAGCGATTTCCCAAACGAACCTGCGGATGAATGACGGCGTGCTGAATGTGGCGCAGATCATCCCCTGCACCGAGGCGGAGGGGCCGGGGCAGCGTTTCGCGCTGTGGTTCCAGGGCTGTCCGCTGCGCTGCCCCGGCTGCTGCAACCCAGAAATGCTGCCGTTCCAGGGCGGTCAATCGCTGACGCTGGCGGAGGTGCTGGCGCAGCTTGACGCGGCCCGGGAACTGGGCGTCGAGGGTATCACGCTGCTGGGCGGTGAGCCGCTGGCACACGCGGTCCCGGCGGCGGCGCTGGCGCGGGCGGCACGGCAGCGCGGGCTGTCGGTGATGGTCTTCAGCGGCTACACATTGGAAGAAGCCCAAAATCTTCCCGAGCCGGCGGTCGCGGACCTGCTCGGCCTGACCGACATTCTCGTGGACGGCCCATACCTGCGCGACCAGGCCGAGACGCGGCGGCGCTGGATCGGCTCGCGCAACCAGCGCATCCACTTTTTGACCGACCGCTATCGTGCGGCCGATCCGTGCTGGCAGCGCGGCAACACGCTGGAAATCCGCCTGGCCGGCGGCGCGGTGACGGTCAACGGCTTCCCGGCGCCGGCAGCGGTCGGTCTGTGGAAGCGCCTCGCGACCCACAAGGAGGCGACGTGAACGTCACGGAGGAACAGGCGCAGCCGAGCGTGTCGCGCTTCGAGGCGAATCTGCTGCGGATTTTGCGCTACTTCCTCCGTCGCTTCCCGGCGGAGCGGGCGACGCCACTGATCTACCAGGCGATCCCGCGACCGCCGTGTCTGAGCCGCGCGGCGGTGCGGCTGGTGGAGGACACGCTGGCCAAGGGCGTGCCGCTGCTGCTGGCGCGCGGCGGCGGTTGGCGGCGCGAGCGCCACCTGCGCAACGGCCAGCGCGTCGAGGGCCGGCTGTGGGAGCGGACGCAGCCGCGCGAACTGGGCCTGACGTTCTCGAAGCAGGCGCTGGAGCTGCTGCTGTGGCTCACCGCGGAGAACCCGACGGATCGCAAGACGCAGTGGTGGCAGCCGGACGTGGCGGCGCTGACGGCGGGCGATCAACTGCTGTTCCTGTTCGCGCTCGGCGGCCTGGTGCCGCCAGTGCCGCCGACCCTGCTCAGCGGCGTCGGCTTCGCGAACCTCGGCCTGTGTCGGCTGTCCTACCCGGAGCATTTCGCCGCCCTGACGCAGGCGGTGCCGTTCTCGTTCGCAGGTTGGACCGACGGCCCCGGGGCGGCGCTGCTGGAGGCACTGCAACCGGAACTGCTGCGGCGCTGGCTGGACGTGGAGCACACCAAGCCGAAGCAGGCCAACTGGCAGTCGCTGCAGGCGCTCGGCCGCGAGCAGGAGCGCGTGCTGACGGCGTTTCTGGACGCGGTGGAGCGTGCGAGCCGGCTGGACCTGGCCCGGTTCTTGCTACGGGTGCTGGCGGAACTGCTGCACGAAGGCGCGACGGCGCAGCGCTGGCTCGGCGGTTTGAAGAACGCCGGGCCGCGGCTGGCCGACCGCAACGTGACGCACCGGGCGGCGCTGGCGCTGCTACATCAGTTGGAGCGGCTGCGGCGCTGGTCGCTGCAGGCGCGGAACGTCAGTTATTTCGATGCTCATTACGCGGCCAGTCAGCTGTGGAAGGCCGACTGGGAGCAGGCCCAGGGCGACGTGCTCTGGGCGCGGGCGCAGCGGATTCTGCGCGAGGTGGAGCCGTTGTAAACCCCGGCGAGCGGGGTCGCGTCAGCGCCCCGTGGTCACGCACGGGCGCTGACGCGGTCCCGTGCAAGTGCACGAGGCGCTGACGCGGCCCCGCTCGCCGGATCGAATCGGGAGATGAACCATGAGCCGAGCCTATCGCATCAAGGTCCGCGAGAGCCAGAACCGCACGGTCAAGGCCCGCGACCACGTCAGCACCCAGCTCGAAATCCTGAGCATCCTGCCGCCCGAGCAGATGGCCGATCTGCTGGCGAAGGCACTGGAGGAGCAGGGCTTCGAGCGCTGCGGCGACCAGCTGTCGCGCGAGCAGAACGGCGTCGTCATCGTCGTGGACGCGACGACCGGCATCGTCAGCGTCCATAGTGAGGACGAGCGGGCCGTCACCGTCGAGGGCGAACTCGACGGCTACGCGCCAACCCCGGACGGCGCAGTGCAAAGCAGGCGCGCGAGCAGTTGCAGAAGGACCTGCAGCGCAAGCTCGACCAGAAGACCAGGGGCCACGAGGACGAGTTGCAGACTAAGGTCACCGACCGGCTCGAACAGCAGCTCGCCGGTCTGCGCCAGGAGTTGAACCAGGTCGTCAACCGCGTCACCGCCGAGGCGCTCGAGCGCAAGGCCGCCCAGCTCGGCCAGATCAAGGAACTGACGGAAGACCCGCAGACCGGCTCTCTCACCATTGTTCTGGAAGTGTAGCGCCTCATGAGTGTACTGATCGCTGAAAAAGAGCTGCCGCAGGAGCTGACCGTGGAGCAGGCCGTCGAGGCCGCCTACGCCGCGGAGTTGACCGAGGTGGCGTCCAAGCTGCAGCGCGGCCTGCCCACGCTGGTCGAGTGCGACAAGGACCTGGCGCCGTACCTGTATCTGAACCTGCGCGGCCGTCTTCGCCCCGCCGGCCTGCGCTGCCTGTACCTCGACGGCCGCATCCCGCCCGAACAGGCAGGCCCAATGGACCCCGGCCTGATCGGCGCCATGATCCAGCAGCTGCGCGACGCCGTGCGCGGCAACGCCGTCGAGCGCCGCGTCGTCGTGCTGCCGCACCTCGATTTGTTGACCACCAGTCAAGGCGGCCTGACCGCCGAGGCCCGCGAGGTGATTCCGCTGCTGTACGAGAATCCCGAACTGGTCTGGCTCGGCTTCAAGGACCCGTCGTTCCCGGTGCCGCGCGTCATCGAGCAGCTGTTCCCGCACCGCCTCAGCCTGCTCGGCCTGGCGCGGACGCGGTTGCGGCAGCTGGTTACGCAGAAGGAAAGCCGCAAGTTCGGCAAGCAGTTCAACCCGTGGGCGCTGTACAAGCACGTCAGCGGCGTCAACGCGGTGCGGCTGCGCAAGCTGCTGAGCACGCTGGAGGGTGAGGATTTTCCGGCGAATCCGCGGCACGTCTACCGCCAGCTGCGGCAGGCGACGCTCGGCGGCACGCTGGAGGTGCCCGAGATCGACCTGGAAAAGGACATCGGCGGCTACGCCAAGGTCAAGCAACGGCTGCGCTCGGAAATCCTTGACCTGATGGCCCACAAGGACCGGCTCACCGAGGCTGCGGACATCACCGCCATTGAGGAGTTGGTGCCGAAGGGCTTGATCTTCTGGGGGCCTCCCGGCACCGGCAAGACGCTGTTCGCCAAGGCGATGGCCGCGGCGCTCGGGGCCGCCATCACCATCGTCTCCGGCCCGGAATTGAAGAGCCGCTGGGTTGGCGAATCCGAGGAAAATATCAGGCAAATCTTCCACCAGGCGCGGCAGTCGGCGCCGTCGATCATCGTGTTCGACGAGCTGGATTCGTTCGCGTCGGCGCGCGGCACCTACACCGGTTCGGGTGTCGAGCATTCGATGGTCAACCAGCTGCTGACCGAAATGGACGGCTTTCACCGCGAGGAGATGGTGTTCGTCGTCGGCACCACGAACTTCGTGGAAATCCTGGACCCGGCATTGCTGCGGCCCGGTCGCTTCGAGTTTCACCTGCACATCCCCTACCCCGAGGACGATTCGCGGCGGGAAATCCTGAACATCTACGACCGCAAGATGGGGCTCAAGATGAGCGCGGAGACGGTCGAGCACACGGTCAAGCGGACGGACTTCGTGGTGCCGGGGGCTGCGGCGGGCACGCTGTTCAGCGGCGACCATTTGAACGCGCTGTGCCGGGCCATCGCCCGCCGTCGTCTGCGCGAGGGCCGCACCGACGCCACGACACCCGCCGACGTGGAGCGGGCGCTGACCGAGTGGGTCGAGAAACAGACGCTGACGCCGGCCCAGGAAAAGGTGGTCGCCACGCACGAGGCCGGCCATGCGGTGCTGGCGCTGCTGTTCAACCGGCCCATTGCTCGCATCGCCCTGACCGACGACGTGATCGGGGCGCTGGGCTACGTCCGCCACAGCGAGGACGCCGACCAGCGCAAGGTGCAGACGCGCGGCCAGATTCTTGAAGATATTTGCATCTGTTTCGGCGGCCGCGAGGCGGAGCGGTTGGTTCTGGGAGATTTGTACGACGGGGCCACGCAGGACGTGCAGACGGCGACGCACCTGGCCCGCGTGCTGGTGGAGGTGCTGGGCCTGAGCGAGGACGACGAGGTCGGCGTGGTGCGCTACTGGGGCCGCGAGAATAACGGCGAACGGCGGTCGGATTTGTCGCCGGTGCAGGTCGAGGCGCTGGACCGCCGGGTGCGCACCATCCTGGAGGAGCAACGGCAGCGTGCCGCCCAGCTGCTGCGCGAGAACTATGAGATGGTCGAGACGCTGCGGGATTTGTTGATTGAGAAGAAGGCGATTGAGGCGAAGACGCTGAGTGAGATGCTGCCGAAGAAAGGCACCGCGAAGCGGCCGCCGGCGGAACGGGCCGGGCGGCAGAAGGCGGCGGAGGGGTAAACTCTCGTCAGGTTGTGACCTCTCGTTGTGGCTTGGTCGGGAGACCAAGCCACTGACTTTGACCGCAGGTCTCCCACGCTGCAACCCGGGGAGACCTCGATCACAACCGAATAATGACGCCGTGACGCTTCGTCGGGCGTGGCAACTCGATCACCTCCCCCCGGACCAGTTCAACACAGCGGTTGTGGTTTTCCGGCAGGTGGACCCAGTCGAAGAACTCCTCGGCCGTCATCTTTTTGGAAGTGGCGGCGGCTCTCATAGCGACCCCTTTCCCGGAATGGTTCTCCATCACCCGCGCACAATCTACCCACCGAAGCGCCGCTGGGCCAGGGCCAGGGCGCCGTGCAGCACCACTTCCTCACCAAGCGCCGCTGGCACGATGTCGTAGCAGTCCGCAAACGGCTTGAAGACGCGCTCAGCGACCGCCTGCCGTAGCGGCTTGAACAGTACGTCCTCGCCCATCAGCGCGACGCCGCCGCCGATGACGACACGCCGCGGACAAAGAAGGGTGATGACGTGACAGATGCCGAGTGATAAATAATGAATGGCTTCCGCAATGACGCCCAAAGCAAGTTCATCACCGTGGCGGGCGGCTTCGCTCACATGATGGGTGTTCAGTTTTTCCAGGCGCCCGCCCACGAACTGGCGCAACAACCCACCGCCCTCGGTAAATTCAAGCCGTCTCCGCGCCAGTTGTTGAATCGCCCAGCCGGAAGCCTGCTCCTCAAGCGGCTCATAAGCAAGCGAATCAAAATACCAGACCTCCATTAACAAATGCCCAATCTCCGCCGCCCCGCGCCCGCAGCCGCGGTAGATTTCGCCGTCGATAATCAGCCCGCCGCCGATGCCCGAACCGATGGTGATGTAGAAGAGCGGCGACAACCCCTTGCCCGCCCCGAGCAGCGCCTCGCCGAGCCCGGCCACGTCGGCGTCGTTGCCCAGCGCCGCCGGCAGCCCGAGGCGGTCGCGCACCCAGTCCGCCAGCGGGAAGTTGTCCCAGCCCTCGATCTGATGCGACTTGATGACCGTCCGCGTCGCGTCATCCACCGGGCCGCCGAAGCCAATGCCGACGCCGCGCAGCGCTTCGCGCCGCACACCAACCTGCAATAGCAACTCCGGCACCACAGCTTCGATCTGGTTCCGAATGCCCGCCGCGCCCGCGAAGGCATCCACGACGCCGCGCCAGCGGCCGATCAGTGTCCCAGCGCCGGCACCCAGCGCCAGCTGCAATTTCGTGCCGCCGATCTCGATGCCGAGGAACACGACCCAACCCCCCTCAGGCCAGAATCTCGCGGATCACGTGCCCATGCACATCGGTCAACCGCCGGTCAATGCCGTTGTGCCGGAACGTCAGCCGCTCGTGATCGATGCCCAGCAGGTGCAGCACCGTGGCATGGACATCGTAGCAGTAGGTCGGATGCTCCGCGGCGCGGAACGACCATTCATCGCTGGCCCCGTGGGTGACGCCGCCGCGAACGCCGCCGCCGGCCAGCCAGCTGGTGAACGTGAACGGGTTGTGATCGCGACCGCGGCCGCCCTGGCTGCACGGCATCCGGCCGAACTCCGTCGTCCAGAGCACAATGGTGTCGTCCAGCAGGCCACGATGCTTGAGATCCTTGAGTAGCGCCGCGGCCGGCCGGTCCATGCCCGTGCCCATGTCGCCGTGGTCGCGGGCCAGGTCCTCGTGCGAGTCCCAGTTGCGGCGCGGGAAGCCGTTGTCGGCACCGCTCCACAACTGCACGAAGCGCACGCCGCGCTCCAGCAGTCGCCGGGCGATCAAACAATTGCGACCGAAGTCCTCCGTGACGCGCTGGTCCAGACCGTACAATCGCCGCGTCGCCGCCGACTCGCGCGAAATGTCCAGCACCTCCGGGGCGCTGAGCTGCAGACGAGCCGCCAACTCATACGACTGGATGCGGCCGTCGAGCCGTGAGTCGCCGGACCGCGCCGCCGCGTGGGCCTGGTTCATCTGCCGCAGCAGGGCCTGACCGTCGGCCTCGCTTCGCGGCGTGATGTAGCCATTCTTGGCGGGGAACAGGTCCGCGATGGGGTTGCGGTCGCCGGGCCGGACCATCGTGCCCTGGAACGCCGCGGGCAGGAAGCCGGCGCCCCAGTTGGCCGGGCCGTTCGGTGCGAAGCCGCGCACATCCGGCAGCACGACAAACGCCGGCAGGTCGTCCGTCAGCCGGCCGAGGCCATAGCCCACCCAGGCGCCCACGCTGGGAAAGCCCGGCAGCACGAAGCCGGTCGCCTGCATGAACGTCGCCGGGCCGTGGACGTTCGAGCGCGACACCATTGCCGGCAGAAAGGCGATGTCATCGACGCAACCGGCCAGGTGCGGCAGCAGAGCGCTGACCCATTTGCCGCACTGGCCGTGCTGCCGCCAGCGCCAGGGGCTCTGCATGACGGCGCCGGGCGAACTCTGGAACAGCTCGACGCGACCGCCGGGGTTGAACGCCTGGCCATGCCGCTGTGTCAGCAGCGGTTTGTAGTCGAAGGTGTCGCACTGGCTGGCGGCGCCAGACATGAACAGCTGCACGACACGCTTCGCGCGGGCGCGGTGGTGCAGGCCGCTGTTGAGGTCGGCGCGCGTCTGCGGGGCCTGGCCGGCCAGCAGCTGATCCTGGCCAAGCAGGTGCGCCAGGGCGATGCCGCCCAGGCCGCCGCCGCAGTGCCACAGGAAAGAACGTCGGTCCATGATACAGTGCTCCGGGGGTCAAAGCGTGTCGGGGTCGATGCCGAGGGAGCGCAGTTTGTCCGCGAGTTTTTCCCGCTGCTGTTTCTCCGCCTCGGCGCGCTGTTTCTCGGCCTCGGCCTGTTGTGCCGCCGCCTCGGCGCGCTGCTTTTCCGCCTCGGCCTGTTGCGCCGCCGCCTCGGCGCCTGTTTCTCGGCTTCGGCCTGTTGCGCCGCCGCCTCGGCGCGCTGTTTCTCGGCTTCGGCCTGTTGCGCCGCCGCCTCGGCGCGCTGCTTCTCGGCTTCCGCTTGCTTGTGCGCCGTCTCGGCCTTCAGTTTCTCAATCTCAGCGCGTTCGGAATACGTGGGTAGCAAAATGCCGTTCACGTCCGACCAGCGAATCCAGTCGCCGAAGATGCCCAGATAAGTTCCCTGCCAAAGCCCCAGCTCCGCCCGCATCGGGTCGATGAGGTAATGGCCGCGTTCGTTCGGCTGCAACAGGCGGTAAGTGTAGCCTTGTTGCCCGGGGCCTTCCAGGACGTAAACCTCCAACGTGTTCCGATCCGGGTCAAAGATGCCGTAATACGGCGCACAGATTTGTTTCTCGTAGGCCCAGAATTTCCCGACCCCCGTCGTGCGGTCCCGTTCGCCGCCTTCCGTGTCAGAAATGAACTCCAGCACAATGGTGGGCCGGACCGTTTCCGCCCACAACAAATAGGAGCGGCGCAACCGCCCGTCCACGGTCTGCCGGACGTTCTGCACACAGAACCAGTCCGGCGCCTTGCGGCCATCTTGCTCGGCGCTGGGAACGTCGTAGTAAATGAACACGTCCTGGCCGATCCAGAACCGATTGTCCGGGTGGAGTTGTTGCAGGTGCGGCGTAATGGCGTCGGTTAATAACATGCTGAGCGGGTGTTCCAGTCCGTTGCTGACCATGTTTTCTTCCGTGCAGGGCAAATCGTACTGGGTCGGCATGTTGAATTTCCTGAACCTATTGGGGTCGTCTTCCGAACAGGGCAAATCCAAATGCGTGGGCAACCTGCCCCACTTCGGGTCCACTTTGCGGCTCATGATCTTCTCCCATGCTGACTGATCAATCCACAAACAGAAACTCATTCGCATTGAACAACAGCCGGCACGCATTCGCCAGCCCATGCCGCTGCGCATAGCCGGTCAGGGCCGTGCGCTCCTGCGGCGTCGGCGGCCGGCCGAACGCCAGCCGATACGCCGTCACCATCTGCTGCTGCGGGTCCGGCGACAGCTTCTGCAACCGCTCCGCAAAATACTCCGACTGCTTGACCATGAAGGTGTTGTTGAGCAGCGCCAGCGCCTGCAGCGCGGTCATGGTGGTGTTGCGCACCGGCACGCTGATGTTGGGGTCGGCGCTGTCCAGGCAATCCAGGAACGGGTTCGGCACGCTGCGCACCACGAAACGGTAGACCGTGCGCCGCCACGTGGCCGGGCTGTTGATCTTATCGGCGGCGCTGTGGTCGTAGATCGGCGAATGGTCGTCCTTGTAGCGGAACAGCTCGAAACCGGGGCCGTACATCTTGAGGTCGAGTTTGCCGCTCACCGCCAGCACACCGTCGCGGATCGACTCGGCGTCGAGGCGGCCGCGGTGCATGCGCCACAAATACCGATTGTCAGCGTCGATCTTCGCGTTGGCTGCGTGGTGCCGGCTCGACTGGCGATAGGTGGCGCTCAGCAACAGCAGGCGGTGCAGCTTCTTGAACGAGCCGCCGCCATCGCGAAACTCGACCGCCAGCCAGTCGAGCAATTCCGGATGCGTCGGCGTCGAGCCGTTCTTGCCGAAGTCGCTCGGCGTGTCCACCAGGCCGCGGCCAAAGTGCTGCTGCCAGACGCGGTTCACAATCGACCGCCACGTCAGCACGTTCTGGTCGGCGACGATCCATGCCGCCAGCGCCGCCCGGCGGGCGCCCTCGTCGTTTGGGTTGGCCAGCTGGAAGTCGTGCTTCAGCCCCGGCACGAGTGCCAGCGCCCCCGGCGTCACCAGTTCGCCCTTGCGCTCCACGTCGCCGCGGTGCAGCACGTGGATCGGCCGCGGCGACCGCGGCAGCACGGCATACACCTTTTGCGCCGCTTTCGGCTTTTGTTTCGTGGACAACGGCCGGTCGCCACGCTCGACTCCGGCGAAGACCGCCTGCAGCCGGTAATACTCCTTCTGCGAAACGGCGTCGAACTTGTGGTCGTGGCAGCGGGCGCAGTGGGCGGTGGTACTCACGAACGTGGACATGGTGCTGGCGAGCATGTCGTCACGGTCCAGCAGCCGCGTCTTTTCCTTGTCGATGGTGCCCTCGCGCAGCTCGACGTGACCGACGAAGTCCCACGGCCCCGCCGCGATAAAGCCGGTGGCGATCGCGCCGTCCGGGTCGGCGGCGAACAGCACATCGCCGGCCAGCTGGTAGCGGACGAAGCGGCGATAGGGCAGATCCTGGTTGAACGCGCGGATGATCCAGTCGCGGTACAGCCAGGCCCACAGGCGGCGTTTGTCCTTGTCGTAGCCGTGCGTGTCGGCGTAGTGAACGAGGTCGAGCCAGAAGCGGCCCCAGCGCTCGCCGTAGCGCGGCGACGCCAGCAGCCGGTCGATCAACCGCTCGAAGGCGTCCGCAGCCCGATCATTGACGAACGCATCGATCTCCTCCGGCGTCGGCGGCAGGCCGTGCAGGTCGTAGGTGGCGCGGCGGATGAAGGTGACGCGATCCACCTCCGGGGCGGTACTCAACCCCTTGCCCTCCAGCACGGCGAGGATGAAGTAGTCGATGGGGTTGCGTGGCCAGTCCTTATCCTTCACGGCCGGCAGGGCGGAGCGCTTCAATGGACGCAGCGACCACCAGTCGCCGGCTTCCTTCGGCCCCTTGACGGTCAGCTTCACCGCCGTGGGCCAGGCGGCGCCGTCGTTGATCCACTGCCGCAGGTCCGCCACCTGGGCGGCGCTGAGCGGATCAGCCTGGCGCGGCATCTTCGGTTCGGGGCCGCGCACCATCTGCAACAGCCTGCTCTTGTCGGCGTCGCCCGGCTTGAGGACCGGGCCCTTGTCGCCGCCTTCGAGGAGTTGCGCGCGCGTGGTCAGGTCGAGGCCGCCGCGGGACTTCGCGGCGTTGTGGCAGGCGACGCAGTGCTGCTGCAACACCGGGGCGACGCGCTCACGGAAGAACGCCTCACGGTCCTTGTCGTTCTTGAGCTGTGCGCCCGGCAGGACGGCGAAGGGCGTCAGCACCACGGTGACGCCGAGGGACCAGAAAAAGCAGCGCATGGTTGTTTCCATTGCAGGCGATCCGTCAGCCGCGGCGGTATCCCTGGATTGTCACCGCCCGTGGTGGACGGTGCAAGCACAACTGCATCAGCGCGAGGCCGACTCAGTCCCAGCGCCCTTGCGGCTTCTGTTTCCACAGCCAGATAATCCAGTCCACGTTCTTCGGCTCGCCGCCGAAATCCTTCAACCGGGTCATGCACTGGCCGCGGTGGTGTTGCGTGTGCATGGCCACCTGCACCAGCGCCGCGCTGACCGGGATGACGCACGGCGGGTCCGGGAACCACGGGATGCGCACCGTGCGCACCATCCCTGCCTCGTCCAGCGCCGCCGTGAAGTCGCGCAGCCCGGCGTGACAGACGGGCGCCCACTCCTTCAAGCGCTCAAACGTCGAGGGTGGGCCGTCGGGCGGAAACCCCGGTACTTCGCCGCGCAGGATGGACAGGAACCCCTGCTGCACGCCGAGGATGTGATCCATGCGGCGACGCAGCTCTTCGTGGTCCCGGGCGGGTGACTTGCCCCAGGTGTGGAAGAAGATGGCGTTGGCCCATTCCGCGTGGGCCATGAGGTCGCGCAGGTGTGCAAGCATCATAGGATCCTCCTTGAGATAAATTCCGTGCCGGGGTTCTGCCGCTTGTGGCTTAGCGCACAACAACCCTCCCGGCCCCAGAAAGGAATTCTAGCGACGGAAGGGTTGAAGCGCGCTAAGCCGCAAGCGGCAGAACGAAAAATCTTTCGCCGCCGGCGCCCCGGCGTGCGTTTCACTGGTGGGCCCCGTGAGAACGGCATGGACTGCGACGACGCCAACCTGATGCGCCGCTGGCAAGCCGGCGACGCGGCCGCCTTCGAGGCGCTGGTCCGCCGCTGGGAACAGCCCGTCGCGCGTTTCCTGACGCGCCTGGCGGAGCGTCCCGATCGCGTTGCCGACCTGTGCCAGGAGGTTTTTATGCGCCTCTATCTCGCCGGGCCGCGTTACCGGGAAACCGGCGCGTTCTCGACCTGGCTGTATCAGATCGCGCTGAACGCCGCCCGCGACGCGGGCCGCCGCCGCCGTCATGAGCCGGCGTCCCTGGCCGAACAGGACGAGCCGGCCGCGCCAGCGCTGGCCGAGGCCATCTGCGAGCGCCGCGAACTGGCCGAGCAGGTGACGCAGCTCGTCGCGGAACTGCCGCCGCCGCTGCGCGAGGTGCTGGTGCTGCGGCACTACGAGGGCTTGACGTTCGAGGAGATCGGCCGCGTGCTGGCGACGCCGCCCAGCACGCTCAAGTCGCGCTTCGCCCTGGCGCTGGCCCGGCTGCGCGTGCGGCTGCGGCAGCGCGGCTGGAGCCCGGAGGAAACCCCATGAGTGATTGCACCGCCGTCCGTCCGCTGCTGCCCGAGGCCGTCTACGGCGATCTGGCCGCCGGTCCCGCCGCCGCCGTCCGCCGCCATCTGGACGCCTGCGCCGCTTGCCAGGCCGAGTTCGCCGCGCTCCAGGAGGTGCGCGACGCCCTGAACGCCGTGCCGCCCGCCGCGCCGGCCCGGGTCGATGTCGGCCGCCTCTACCGCGACGCCGCCCGGCGGCAGGCGCAGAAGCTGCGCCGCTGGCGCCGCGCCGCCGTGGTGCTCGGCGCCGCCGCGGCACTGCTGCTGATCGTGTTCGCGCTGCGGCTGGAGTTGCGCGTTGACGGCCGGCAGCTGGTGCTGCGCTGGGCGCTCCCGAGGCACCTGCCCCGGTCACGCCCACGCCGCCGCGCCTGGAGCCGCCGGCCGTCGTGCAGGCGCCGCCGGCGGTGACCGCTGAGGATGTGTACTTGCTCAAGCAGATCGTCCACGCCCTGGCCGCCGACGTGGCGGCACGCGACCGGCAAAAACAGCAAGAATTGCTGGCACTGGAACAGCGCCTCGACTGGCTGCAGACCCGCACGGAGCAGCGCTGGGTGCTGACGCAGAGTTACGTTTCCGCCCTGAACACGACCTTACTCGCACGAAAGGAGTGACCATGTGCTGTCACCGTTGGCTGCCGGCCCTGACGCTCGCCCTGGCGACCGCCATCCCGCTGCACGCCCAGGTTCCGGTTGACCAGGGCGGCCCCCCTCGCCCCAGCCCCGGCGGCAGCAAGGCCGCGATGCTGTCCGGCGAGAAATTGCGCGAGATGTACGAGGACATCGAGATCATGCGCCGCCTGTTGCCGCGCGCCCTGCACGCCTGGCAGTCCGCCAGCTGCACCGCCTGCCACACCGACCCGTTCGCCGGCATGGCAAGCTCCAGCGGCAGCCTCGGCGTCGCCTTTTCGCCGGACGGCAACCGCCTGGTCGGGGCAGAGTCGCTCGGCTGGACCTCGCCTGGGCACACAGGCACCACCAAATCGGTACGCTTTGATGCGTTCCACCACGGCGGAGTGCTGGCGCCGCTCGCCGTGGAGGGCGTGTACCTGCGCGGCCAGGGAGTGGTGTTCACGCTGACGCTGCCGCCGCTGCCGCCGCGGGCGTCCAGCCCGAAGGTAACCGCGACCAAGCCGCTGAGCGACTGGGAGCGCGCCCGCAAGGAACTGCGCGGCGAGGAGGTCAAGTCGGCGCCCGCGGCGAAACGGTTGCCGGACCTGGAGGAGGAAATGTTGCGGCTGCTCGCGGAGAACGGACACCACTTCAGCCAGCTGGGGCCGAAGGAGTCGATCACGATCGTCGTCACGTTTCGCAGCAAGGCCTCAACGGGTAAGATGGGTCCCGGAATGTCTGGGATGCCAGGCGGCATGGGCGGCGGCGGGAAGGGTGGGTTCGGCGGGATGGGCAGCCCGGGGGGCGGGTTCGGCGGCACGACGGGTGGCGGTGGATCAGGCTCGGGTAGCAGTAGCGGCAGTGGGTCGAGTACCACCGGCGGCGATCAGTCCACGAAATCCGTGTCCAAAAGTCCGGACAAGGTCGCGGACCTGGAACTGTTTGCCGACCTGCAGCTGAAGCAGGGCAAGGTGTCCGACGCCATCAAGCTGTACCAGGCGGCGGTCGAGCTGAAGCCGTCGGCGGCGCGGGTGCAGGGGCTGTACCGCAAACTGGCTCGGGCGTACCTGGCGCTGGAGGATCATGTCAGGGACGATGCTGGCCGCCGGCTGGTGATTGAAAAGGCGCTGCAATACTTGCAGCGGGTGCAGGACGCGAACAATTCCCCGCACCCCAAGGTGAAGGCCGCCCCGAAGGCGGCGCCGCTGCCGGCGCGGCTGATCGTGTCGGCGCCGAAGGCGCTGCTGCACGCCTACGCCAGTGGCGCGGTCAACTACGACCAGTTCCGCGAGGCCGCCACGGTGGAGTGGCTGCACTTCCCCGCCGCCGAGGGCAAGGCGGGGGGCGGGGGGGTGCCCAAGTAAGCGACAATCCGAGCCCGAGCGCCAGCGAGGTGGCCCCTCGCTGGCGCTCGGGCTCGGATCGTAAACGGGGTTCTTCCTGTCCGACAGCGCTCACGCCTTGTGGACCGGGCCGTGGTCGTCGCAGTGGTCGCCGTGCGGGTGGTGCAGGTGACCGTCCACCAGGTAATCGGTGTGGTCGCCGTGCGGCACCGCCTCGTGGCCGCAGCCGGGGCCGTGCTGGTGCTTCGCCGCGTGGCCGCCGCAGGCGTGCTGCGGCGTGCAGGCGGCAGGGTTGGCGCCGCCGACCGCCAGCTGGTGCTCCTCGACGCCGCCCGGCCCCTGGTGGTGCAGGTGACCGTCGTGCAGGTAGTCGGTGTGCCCCTCGTGCTGCACCGGCGTGTGGCCGCAGTTCGGCCCGTGCTGGTGCGTGTGGCCCTGGTGATGAGTCGCCATGTCACTCTCCTTGCTGGGGGATTGCGCCGGGGCCCGCGTCCAGTTCGATGGCGTGGGCCAGCGCATTGCTGATAAGATCGGCAACGTGCCGATCCGCCAGTGCGTAAAAAAGATGGTTGCCGTCGCGCCGCCGCACAATCAGCCCTTCCCCGCGCAGGATGCGCAACCGCTGCGAGACGGTCGAGAATTTCTCCCCAACCACCGCCACAATCTCGGTCACGCACAATTCCCCGCGCTCCAGCAGGTTCAAAATCCGCAAGCGTGGGCCGTCGCCCATCGCCCGGAACATCTGCGCCGCCCGCTCCAACGAGGCCGGCGGCAGGATATTCCCGGTGTGCTTGTGGTCGCCGGGTTGGCAGGATGGCGTCGTGCGGCTCATGGTCAACCTCCTATTCAATTATTTCATCATTCCATGAAATAGTCAATAGCCTTCCCCGTTTTTCCAGGCCGCCCAGTTCCACCCGGAGGATTCACCGCGGAGAACGCGGAGAGCGCAGAGAAAAGACAAAAGAGGAGCCACAGATAAAAACATTTAAATCGGTCTTTATCTGTGTTATCTGTGGATCGATTCTTGGTCTTTTCTCTGCGCTCTCCGCGTTCTCCGCGGTGAATCCTCCGCGTTCAATCGCCGTCGATGAGCCGCACCTTGTACTCCCCCGCCCCGCGCCGCGACGAGATCCACACGGTATAGCGCCCCGTGCGCGGCAGTTTGAGGGCGAAGAGGCTGCCGGTGGCGGTGCTGCCGCGGTTGTCAGTCGCCAGCAGCACGCCATCGGGGCTGCGGAGGCTGACCACGGGTTCAAAGGCGTCGGAGCGAACGTTCAGGAACACGGTCTGCCCGGACTTGCCCGGGAAGGCCCAGTAATCCGTGGCGCCCGGCTGCACCGTGCCGGTGCCGCGGCCGCCGATCGGCAACTCCTTGAGCTTGGTTTCCGTCAGCGCCAGGCGGTAGTCGCCGCCGCCGCCGTCGCCGAGCGAGGACACCTGCAAGCGGTACAACCCCTTGGCCACGACCATGTGCGTCAGGCGGCCCTCCAACCCGTCGGCGTCGTCGCCGCTGCTGCCCACCAAGCCGCCGTGCTGGTCGTAGAGGCGCAGCACCGGCACGAACTTCTGCGAGCCGAGGTTGGCCTGGAAGAGCTGGCCGGGCGCGGCCTGGAAGCTGTAGAAGGCCGCCCCGCCCACGGGCAGGTTGTCGGCGACGTCCTTGCCCAGGGTGATCGGCACACTGGGGTCGCGCATGGTCAGCTTGTACGAGGTGGGCGTCGCCGCCAGCAGTTGCAGCTGGTAGCGGCCTTCCCGGCCCAGGACCGCGGCGTACCGCAGACGACCACCCCGGCTGGCCACCGGCAGGAACTGAATCTCCGGCCGGTCCCCCTCGCGCTCGATGCGCTGCCCGTTGTCCGTGTCGAGCGGCGGCGTACTGCAACCGCGACAGCAGGTCACCCTTTTTCTCCACCTCCACGAGTCGGAACTCCCCGGGCTTGCCCTGGAAGCTCAGCACGTCCGCCTCGCCCTGTTGCAGGCTGGCCGCCTGGGGCTTGCCCACGGCCAGGGCCAGTTGCCGGGCCGTACGCACCAGGAGGTCATAGCGGTAGCCCGGCTGGCCGCTCAGGACCAGGTAATCTTCCTTGCTGTCCGGGAGCAGCACGGTGCCCTCCCAACCGGTGAGCTCGCGGCCCTGGTAGTCGAGGAATTGCCAGGCCCGGGAGGAGGCCCCCTTCAACTCGGGAATGATGACCTGACCCTTGACGCCCTGGAAGTAGTGATAACTTTTGCCCGTGCGGTCGAAGGTGCCGACCAACGGCTTGCCCACGGTGAGCGGCGTGGCCCGGAAGCGCTGCACGCGCAGCGTGTAGTTGCCGCCGCCCTGGAACTTGTAAGCGTGGACGCGGATTTTGAACTGCCCCTTGGCGGGCAGCCGGACGGCGAAGCGGCTCTCAAGGCCCGGGTCGTCCACTTCGAGAAGCACCTTGTCGTCCTTCTTCTCCGTCTGGGCCAGTTGCAGGATCGGGTCGAACTCACGGCTGGCCACGTGGGCGATGATGGTTTCGTCCTTCTCGCCCTCGAAGACCCAGCGGTCGATCTGGCCCGGCGTCAGGAAGGCGCCGTGCTGTCCGGGCCGCTTCAGGTCGCGGAGCGACTCCTGGGCGGCGACGGGGGCTGCCGACAACAGCACGAGGAACAGCGGCCACAATCTCGCATTCATGCGTGTCTCCTGTCGTGAGGTGAAAAGGGTTGTCGTGTGGGCGGCCCGCCCGCACGACGAATACCCCAGCCTGCCCAGTAGTTCACAGTAAAACCAGCCGACTGACAAGGGCCTGCGCCCCGCGTTTTGCTCTTGAGGCGCCGGCGGTCATTGACTATAGGCCGCGTCTCAGTTGCTCCAGTCGGCAGCGGGCGGTGCGCCGTGGCCCGAGCCGCGCGTGCGCGACACCGGGCCGTCCGGGACGACAGCAGGATTCAGGACGGATGGAGAAGGAGGTCACCCGTGCGACACGGACTCAAACGGATCAGCCGTCCCCCTCGGAGTCTGTGGCTCGGGCTGCTGGCGCCGCTGGCGCTGATCTGCGGTTGTGGCAACCTCCTGGAGAAGGTCACCAGCAAAGATTTTCAAATGAAGGATCTGTACACGAACCCCAACCCCGTGGAGGTGCTGCGCGACCCCGCCAGCGACAACGCCAGACGCGCCGACGCCCTGCGCGAACTCCGCGAGCCCTCGGAAGCCAACCTCCAGGTGCTGACGAGCGTCGCTGCTTCGCCGCGCGAGGAATATTATTGCCGGCTGTCCGCCATCAAGACCCTGTCCCGCTACAAGGATGTGCGTGCCGCCCAGACGCTCCGCGACGTGTATCTGCAAGACCTGCCCTACACGCCGGACATGGTGAGCATTATGCGGCAGCAAACGCTGACCGCCCTGGCCGAGACGGGCCAGGACAGCGCCCGCGAGCTGCTGATCCGCGTGGCCAAGGAGCCGCCCTCGGCCGGCAGTTTCAAGGAGCAGCAGGAAACCGTTGACCGCCGTCTGGCCGCCATCCGCGGTCTGGGCAAGTTCAACCATCCCGACGCCGTGGCCACGCTGTTCCAGGTGCTGCAGACCGATCAGGACGTGGCCGTCGGCCACAAGGCCGGCGAGGCGCTGCAGACCGCGACCGGCAAGAACCTGCCGCCCGTGGCGGAAGTGTGGGAGCGCGAACTGTACGCCGGTCGCGCTCCTGTCGGCCCCGCTGCGCCGACGCCGATCCAGCAGGCCACGCAGCGCAGGTCGCCGTGAGTTCGCGCGGTTGGTCGGAGCCCGATCAATCGCAAGTTCAATCTCGACATGCAAAAAAGTTGGCCCCCTTGGCCTCCTTGGCCCCCTTGCTTTGCTACACTGGGTCACAGCACGACAGGCCGTGCCACGTCGCCCGATCCTCGTTCCGGTTCCCGCATGACCGAATCCACCGCAGCGCCGCGCCCGCTGGTCGGCGTCATCATGGGCAGCAAGTCCGACTGGGAGACGCTGCGCCACGCCGCCGAGACGCTCGCCCAGCTCCAAATCCCCCACGAGACCCGCGTCGTCTCGGCACACCGCACGCCGGACCTGCTCTTCGAGTACGCCGGCAGTGCGGAGGGCCGTGGCCTGGCGGTCATCATCGCCGGCGCGGGTGGGGCGGCGCACCTGCCGGGCATGGTCGCGGCCAAGACGCTGCTGCCGGTGCTTGGCGTGCCGGTGGAGTCGCGGGTGCTGCACGGCGTCGATTCGCTGCTGTCCATTGTGCAGATGCCCGCGGGCATCCCGGTCGGCACGCTGGCCATCGGCCCGGCCGGAGCCACCAACGCCGCGCTGTTCGCCGCGGCGCTGCTCGCCACCACCGACCCGGCGCTGCGCGAACGACTGCGGGCCTTCCGCGAACAGCAGACGCGCACCGTGATGGAGGCTCAGCTATGACGGACGCCAGCGGTGTGGTGCTGCCGGGGCGACCGGTGGGCATTCTGGGCGGCGGTCAGCTGGGTCGCATGTTCGCCATTGCGGCGCGGCGGCTGGGCTATCGCGTTCACGCCTTCGACACCACACAGGACTGTCCCGCCGGCCAGGTCGCGGACGTGGAGGTCATCGCCGCCTACGACGACCAGGACGCGGCCCGCCGTTTCGCCGCCGACGTGGACGTGGTGACCTTCGAGTTCGAGAACATTCCCGCCGAGACGCTCACCGCCATCGCCGAGGTGCGGCCGGTCCACCCCGCGCCGGCGGTGCTGCACGTCTGTCGTCATCGGCTGCGCGAGAAGGAGTTTTTGCAGAGCCACGGCTTTCCGCTGGCGCGCTGGCGGCCGGTTCACGGCGTCGCGGAGTTGACGGCGGCGCTGGCGGAGCTGGGCACGCCGGCGATCCTGAAGACGGCGGACTTCGGCTACGACGGCAAGGGCCAGATGCGCATCGACGAGCCGGGGCAGGCCGCGGATGCCTGGCAAAAAATGGGACGGCCGGTTGGCGTGCTGGAGGAGCGGGTGCCGTTTCTCAAGGAAGTGTCGGTGATCTGCGCCCGCACGCGCCGCGGCCAGATGGTGTGTTACCCGGTGGGCGAGAACGAGCACCGCCGGCACATTTTGGACGTGACCACGGTGCCGGCCGCCGTGCCACCGCGAACGGCCGCCCGCGCTGTCGAGCTGGCGTCGGCCATCGCCGAGGTGCTGGACGTGGTGGGCGTGCTGGCGGTGGAACTTTTCGTGTTGCCGGACGACAAACTACTGGTGAACGAGCTGGCGCCGCGGCCGCACAACAGCGGGCACTACAGCGTTGATGCGTGCGTGACGAGTCAGTTCGAGCAACAGCTGCGGGCGGTATGCGGTTTGCCGCTGGGTGAGGTGCGGTTGCTGCGGCCGGCGGCGCTGGCGAATCTGCTGGGCGATCTGTGGACGGCGGGCGAGCCGAACTGGCCGGCGGCGCTGGCGTTCCCGGAGGTGAAATTGCACCTGTACGGCAAACGGGAGGCCCGACCGGGGCGGAAGATGGGGCACCTGACCGCGACCGCGGAGACGGCGGCGGCGGCGCGGGCGCTGGTGCTGGCGGCGCGGGCGGCGTTGATCGCGTAAACCCTGCCGCGGATTTTGGCAAACGGGAAAATGCGGGTTATACTCAGTTGGGAAGTCCTGCGCGGTAACACCCGCTTGATAATACACGGTTCGCCGTGCATCGAGGATGTGGTCATGAACAACGACGAATCACGAATCCCCGACGTATTGATTACGGATCGCCGCGCCGGCGACCGCCGGCAGGTAGATCGCCGCAAGAAAAGTATTCCGGTGGCGGTGGAGCGCCGCAGCGGCAAGGACCGCCGCCAGCAGGGCGAGCGCCGTCGCCAGATTGATCCCACCACCTGCGAGCGCGACTACAACGACGAGGAAATCACCTTTATGAAGGCGATGGACCAGTACAAGCGCGACAACCGTCGGCCGTTCCCAACCTGGAGCGAGGTACTGGAAGTGCTCCGCGCCCTGGGCTACCGCAAGGTCGCGGAGCCGACCGTCATGCCCGGCCTTCCATCGCAGGCCGCCGCCCGCAAGGCAGAATGATCTTGTCCTTTTAGTCCTTAGTCATTAGTCCTTAGTCATTAGTCCACTGGGTTCGAGCGCCGGGCAAAGTTCCAGCGACCCCAACCCAGCGGACTAATGACTGAGGACTAATGACCAAGGACTCGAGCGCGTTGCGTTCGGGTGTGGCGGGTTCTTCGCCCCTTCGGGGCGAAAGACACGACCGCGACAGTCGTCTGCGAACCGCGCTAATTAGGTAAGGATGCCTATGCGTCTGTTCTTCTGCGCCGGCGAACCGAGCGGCGATCTGCACGGCGCCAGCTTGATCCGCAGTCTGCGGCGGTTGCGGCCCGACCTGGAGTTCGTCGGCTTCGGTGGCGACCGCATGGTCGCGGCAGGTTGTCACGTGTTGTACCCGCTATGCCGTCTGGCGGTGATGTGGTTCGCGCGTGTGCTGGCCAACGCCCCTACCTTCTTGCGTCTCGTCTCCGAGGCCGACCGCTTCTTCCGTCATCACCGGCCCGACGCGGTGGTGCTCATCGACTACCCCGGTTTCAACTGGTGGATGGCCCGCCGGGCGCACTTCCACGGCATTCCCGTGTTTTACTTCGTGCCGCCGCAGTTGTGGGCCTGGGCCGGCTGGCGCGTCGAGAAGATGCGCCGCTTCGTCGATCACGTCCTGTGTACGCTGCCGTTCGAGCCGCCGTGGTACCGAGGCGCGGCGTCCACGCCCATTATGTCGGCCATCCCTATTTCGATGAGTTGGCGCACCAGCAGTTGGACCCCGGCTTCCTCGCGGAGCACACAGGGGGCGGCCCAGTCGTCGGCCTGCTGCCTGGCTCGCGCACGCAGGAGGTGCAGCGCAACCTGAGTACGCTGGTCCGCGCCGCCCAGCGCGTCCACGCAGCGCGGCCGGACGCGCGCTTCCTCTTCGCCTGTTACAAGGAGGCACAGCGGAGCTACATCGATGCCTACCTGACCAGGCATCCGGTGCCGGCGCAGACGTTCGTCGGCCGCACGCCGGAGATTATCGCCATGTCCCAGGCGACCATCGCCGTGTCAGGCTCAGTCGGCCTGGAACTGCTGTACCGCGGTGCGCCGTCGGCGGTGGTCTACCGCATCAGCCCGCTCGACCTGTGGGTGGCGAAAAAGTTCATCAAGAGCCGTTACATCAGCCTGGTTAACTTGCTGGCGGGCAGGGAACTGTTTCCAGAGTTCTTGACGGATCGCTGCGAGGCAGCGGCGATCGCGGAGCGTGTGCTGACGTGGCTGAACGACCCGGCGGCGTATCAGGCGGTGTGCAGCGAACTGAAGGCGCTGCGGCGGCAAGTGGCGGAACCGGGGGCGTGTGAGCGGACGGCGGCGTATGTGCTGGAGGTGCTGGGTCGCGGGAAAGGTCAATTGCGGGTGGCGTGAGGTTGGAATAACATGACCGCGGCTGATTCAGGGCGTCCGCTGATCTGAGAGGCAACGATGACTGCTTTACTCCCAGCAACCCGCGCAATGCGCTGCGCCGCGCTCAAGCGGTTGATGCCGAGTGTTTCCAGGTTGGGGGTCATGAGCGGTCGCCGTTGATTCTTGAACCACCAGCAGGACACTAGATGAAGTGACCCGCGGAAAAGTGCGGAGTAGAAAAGAAACGGGGGCGCGATCGCGCCCCCGTTGTCGTCCACACATTCGTTACGCCGCCCCGGCGGTCACGCCGTCGGCCTCGTGTTCCTCGCTCGTCGGCTGCTCGCTGTCGATCCGGTGCAGCAGCGCCGCCGTCTGTTCCAGGTCGTTGCCCAGGCACTCCACGCTGATGACCATTTCCGCCAGGGCCGCGAACGGCAGCCCTTCGCTCAGGTCCACCCAGCGGCGCCGCTCCTCCGCCGAGTGCTCCGGCAGCTTGCGCGCGAAGTACGCCGCGCGGATGTGCGCGCTGGGCGGCGGCACCAGCAGGATGCGGTCGAAGCGGCGCGGCCGTGAGATGATGCGCTTGTCCAGCCGCTCGGGGTAGTTGGTGCTCGCCAGGTTCACCGCCCGGTCCACTTGCAGGTTGCCGTCGAGCCACTGCAGCAGTTCGCTGTCGCCATACCGGGCGATGATCGCGTCAATGTCCTCGAAGACACACACAATCGGCCGATCCGGTTCGACACGGCGGAAGCGTTCAAGACAACGGTTGAAGACGAAGGGGTTGTCACAGAAAAAGGCGAGGTGGCCGGATTTGACGATCCGGGCCACGATCTGATGAATCAGCGACGATTTGCCGCCGCCCTGTTTGCCGTGGAACAGGTAGCCGCGACGGTGCAGAAAGCCGAACTTGCGGAAGCGCTCGTGCAACGTCCAGAAGCGGCCCACCTCTTCCAGCACCTGCGACGAGAGGCTGTCCTGGAACTCCAGGAGGTCATCGACCTTGAGGTCCTTGTCTTGCAGGATGGGGTTGCCGCACTGGTCCACGATGCAGTTGTAGGCCCCGGCCGGCAGCTGCCGCACCGTCGTGCCGCACACGCGGTACTGGCCGTCTCCCAGCACCAGCCACTGCGAGACCACCATTTTGTCCAGGTTGTTGCTGCACTCGTCGTAGTACATCCGCCGTCCTTTCCTTGTGAGGGGAGGAGGTAGTTACCTCCATTCAATTAAGATAGAGGGGAAAGTAACCCAGGCGGTTCGCGCTTTCCATGTCGGTAGGCGACGGTAAGAAGGGGATGAGACGCCGGCTCAGTTCGCCAGTTCCTTGAGCAGCCCCGCCGCAGTCTTCGCCCAAACGTGGCCGGTCTCCGGTTCGTAGCGGGCGCTGCGGTAGCCGGCCTCGTAGCCGCCCTCCACGAAGCCACGCCGCGTCGGGATGTAGCCCATCGCGCCGTTGGTCAGGCCGATGGTGCGCACCTGCTTGAGCGGCGCCGTGTCTTGCACCTCCTGGCCCAGCTCGACGAAGATTTCGCCCGGCAGCCACGTCAGGCCGAAGTGCCCCAGCCGCAGCGCCGCGACCTCCGCCCGGTGTTCGCGGTCCTTGGTACGTGCCAGCACCAGCGCCGCCGGCGCGAACAACTCGTTGAAGCCGAAGGCGTTCTTCGCCGGGTTTTTCGGATCCTTGAGCATGCGCTCCGCCTCCTTGATGTCCTCGGGCCGCGGCCGTCGCAGCCGGCACGGCACCTCCCGGCTGCGCGCCGAAGCGGTCCAGCGCCAGCGGCTCGCCCTTCTTCAGCGCCTCCAGCGCCGCCACCGCCAGCAGCTGGCCGATGCGCTGCGCCTCCTTCGGGCCGCTGACCTGCCGCGGGTTGCGGATGTCGATGTGGTTGAGGTTGCCGCAGCAGGCGTTGAAGAAGATCACGCGCCAGTCCGCCCCGAGCGCGTGCCGCAGCGTCGCGGTCAGGTGGTGCGGGTAGTCGGCGGAGTACTGCGTGCCGCTCACGCAGTCGGGGTGCAGGCCGTAAATCACGGCGAGGATGCGCTGCGACGTGAAGTTGAGGACGTGGACACGCGGATCGATCTGGCCGACGGGGCGGACGACGTTGGGGTTGCCGCGGCCCGGGTTGGTGCGGACGCTGCCGTCCTTCATCAAAAAGCGGCGGTAGTGGGCGACCGTGGCCTCGCGGCCGACATGCAGCGTCACCTGCTTTTCCGCGGCGGCGCGGCCGGCGGCGCGCACCACGCACGCCGCGATGCCGTCCACCGTCTGCCGCACCCACTTTTCGTTGACGGTGCCCTGGTAGAAACCGGGGTAAATCTTCTCCGCGTCGGAGGTGAAGCCGTCGTTGCGCGGCAGCAGGCCGCCGGTGTGCGTGTGCGTGCAGTGAACCCAGACGTGGCGCGGCGGCGCTTTGGTCAGGCCGGCGACCGCCGTGCGGATGCGCCGAACGATGGGGGCGCCCATGCCGATCAGGTCGCAGGCGACCAGGGCGACACTCTCGGCGTCGCGCCGCAGGTAGAGCACCTTGGCCTTCAATGGGTCGAGGGTGCCGGTGGCCAGGCGGTCGCGGAAGTAGCCGGGCATGGAGCCGCCCAGGGGTGGGGTGATGTCCACCTCATCATACGCCGCCTGCAACGCGGGAACCTGTGCCATGTCGCACCTCCAGGAGGGATAACGCGCCGCGCCCACGGGGGAAGCGAAAACGCTGTTGCCTCCAGCTCCGAGGCCTCGCCGACCGATGCGCAAGCCCGTGACTGCTTCATTGACCACACTACCCCGCTTGCGGCCCCGCCGCGCGCACCTCCGCGCTCACTCCCGCCTCATACGCCTTGAAATTGTCGCGGAACAACTTCGCCAGCTTCCGCGCCGCCGCGTCGTAGGCCGCCGCGTCCGGCCAGGTGCCGCGCGGCTGCAACATCTCCGGCGGCAGGTGCGGGCACACTGTCACCACGTCGAAGCCGAACACCGCGTCGCGCACCGTCGGCGCGTGCGCCAGCTGGCCGTTGTGGATGGCGTCAATGATCGCCCGTGTGTAACTCAGCTTCATGCGGCTGCCGATGCCGTGCGGGCCGCCGCTCCAACCCGTGTTCACCAGCCACACGTGCGTCTGGTGCTGCCGCATCTTCGCGGCCAGCAATTCCGCATATTTTCCGGGGTGCCACACCAGAAACGGGCCGCCGAAGCACGGCGAGAACGTCGCCTGCGGCTCGGTCACGCCCATTTCGGTGCCGGCCACCTTCGCCGTGTAGCCGCTGATGAAGTGGTACATCGCGTGCGCGGCGCTCAGCCGGCTCACCGGCGGCAGCACCCCGAAGGCGTCGCACGTCAGGAAAATCACGTCCGTCGGGTGGCCGGCCAGACACGGAATCCGGGCGTTGCGGATGAACTCGATCGGGTAAGCGCCGCGCGTGTTCTGCGTGATGCGCGTGTCGTGGAAATCGACGTGCCGGTCCTCCTCGTTCAGGATGACGTTCTCCAGCACCGCCCCGAAGCGCAGCGCCTGAAAAATGTCCGGCTCCGACTCCGGCGTCAGGTCGATGGCCTTGGCGTAACAACCACCCTCAATGTTGAAAATGCCGTGATCGCTCCAGCAGTGCTCGTCGTCGCCGATGAGCAGCCGCTTCGGGTCCGCCGACAGCGTTGTCTTGCCGGTGCCGGACAGGCCGAACAGCACTGACGACCGCCCCGTGTGCCGATCCGCCGTCGCCGAGCAGTGCATCGACAAGATGCCGCGCTTCGGCATCAGGTAGTTCATGATGGTGAAGACGCCCTTCTTCATCTCACCGGCGTATTCGGTGCCGAGGATGACCACCTCGCCGTCCTCGAAGCAGAGGTCGATACTCGTCTTGCTGGTCATGCCGGAGGTGTGGCGGTTGGCGGGGAATTCGCCGGCGTTGTAGATCACATAGTCCGGCTGGCCGTAGTGCTCCAGCTGCGGCCGCGTCGGCCGGATCAGCATCGTGTGCATGAACAGGGCGTGGTACGGCCGCGAACAGATGACGCGCACCTTGAGCTGATGCGCAGGGTCCCAGCCGGCGAAGCCGTCGAAGCAGAACAGCCGCTTGCGCGTGTTCAAATAATCGACGGCCCGCTCCCGGTTGATGGCGAACACGGCCGGCTCGATCGGCACGTTGACGTTGCCCCACCAGATGTCCTTTTCGGTCTGCGGCTGGCGGACGATGTGCTTGTCCTTCGGCGAGCGGCCGGTCTTGGCGCCGAGTAAGCGACCAGGGCGCCCGAGTCGGCGATGCGCGCGGCGGGGTCGTAGCGGATGGCCTCCTCGTACAGCCGCGACGGCGTCAGGTTGCGCCACACCTCCTCGACGGTGATGCCGTGCGGCTTCAGATCAACCTGGTGACTGCTCATGAAAACCTCTTGTCCGCCAGCGCCAGGACGCATGCCGCCGCACGCTCACTTCGCCCCGCCCCACAACCGCACGGTGCCGTCCTGGCCGCCGCTCACCGCCCAGCGGCCGTCCTGGGCGAACGCCACGTCCCACACCTGGCCGTTGTGACCGGTCAGTTCCCGGACCTGCTGGCCGCTCTCCACGTCCCACAGCCGCACCGTGCCGTCCGCGCTCGCCGACAGGATGCGCCGGCCGTCCGGCGCGAACGCCACCGCGTTGACGTAGCCGGTGTGGCCCTTGAACGTCCGCAGCATCTTGCCGCTGTTCAGATCCCACAGGATCAGCGTCTTGTCCGTGCTACCGCTCACTGCCCGCCGGCCGTCCGGCGCGAACGCCACGCTCATCACCGTGTCCTTGTGGCCCGTCAGCTTCTTCAACTCCAGGCCGCTGTCCACGTCCCACAGCCGTACCGTTTTGTCCAGGCTGCCCGACAGGGCGCGCTTGCCGTCCCGCGACAGATCGACGCTCCAGACAAAATGGTCGTGACCCACGAAACGCTTCAACTCGCTGCCAGTCTCGACACTCCACAGCCGCACCGTTCGGTCGTCGCCGCCCGAGAGCACCCGCAGGCCATCCGCCGACAGCACCACGCTGCGCACGTAATCGTCGTGGCCGCTGAACTGCCGCACTTCGCGGCCGGTGAGCGCGTCCCACAGCCGAATGGTGCGGTCGAAGCCGCCCGACAGCACCCGTCGCCCATCCGGCGACATCGTCACCGCCCAGACGACGCCGTTGTGGCCGTTCAGGCGACGCTGCTCCTTGCCGCTGCGGCCGCCCCACACATGCACGGCGCTGTCGGCGCCGCCACCAGCGACGCGGCGGCCGTCCGCCGACACGCCGACACCGTAGACCGGCCCCACCGCGCCCTCGAACTTCCGCACCTCGCCGGTGATCTCGCCACTGCGGTACTCCGCCGGCAGCAGCCCGTTGATGGTCTTCATGCGCACCTCAATGGTGCTGCGCGGCGGATCCTCGGATTGGAGGTACGCCTGCTGATACCACTGATAGGCGTGCAGCAGGAGCTGCGTCTTTTCCGCGGCGTTGGCCTTGCCGGCGCGCTTCCACCAGGCGTCGGCCAGGGCCAGCTGTTTCTCGGCGGCCTGCGGTTGCGCCAGATCCTGCTTCGCCAGGGTGGCCAGCGTTGGGTTGTCCGACCGGGCCAGCATTTCCAGGCCGCGGTCCCAGTTGCCCTTGATGAACGCCTGGTACTTGCCCATCACGAGGTTCGCTTTGGCGTCCTTTGGGTTCTTCCGCAGCGCGTCGGCGAAGGGCTTGAGTGGCGCGAACGCCTTTTGCAGCCGCTCCACCTCCTTCTGCCGCTTATCGACGCCGGTCACCAGGGCGACGCTGCGGAGCTTGACGGCGGCAGCCCGGGCCGTGACTCCCAGCTCCCGGGCGACCTCATAGTCGTCGTCGTTCAGGGCGTCCTCCAGCAGCAGCAGGGCGGTGTCGAGGACGAACTGATAATTCTCCTTCGAGGCGGCGGCCTTGCTGGCCAGGCGTAGAATCCTGGTCTTCATGGCGAACGCCTCGGCCGGCTGGACGGCGAAGTGCAGCGACAGCTCCTCGATGGCCTGCAGCGCTGTGGTCACGTCGCCGGACAGCGCGGCCAGGTCGCGGGCGTCACGGAACAGGACGTACTTGCCGGCCAGGTTGTCGTCGGTCAACCGACCCTCCTGGAGCAGCGTCGCAGCCAACCGACGGCGGGCGTTGTTGTCCGTCTGCGCCTTGGCGAACTCGGCCTCGTAGACTTCCCGGACCAGAGCCTCGGCCTTCTTCTGGGCGGCCGGGCTCGGCACCGGCGTTTTCTTGCCGGGCTGGGCCGCGGACAGGGACAGGGTACACGCCAGGGCGCAGCCGAGCAGGCCGGCCAGTAGGAGCCCACGGCAACCGCCGTCCGTTTTACGCGAACGCATAACTCCCTCGCTTGCTGATCTCACAGGTGCTTCGTGATTGGGCTGTCGGGGATATTGTGGCAAGTTGCTCCGCGGAGACAACCGGGCGGTGGGGTGAGGGGGTGAGGGGGTGAAAGAACGGAACCCTCTCACCCCACCGCCTCCGGCCACGGCCCCGGCGACCGTGGCGGTAGTTCCTCAAACTTGACCTCCTCCTTGAAGACGCGGAAACCGCGGCGCTCGTAATTGGCCAGCGCCCCCGGATGGTCGAGGTCGCAGGTGTGCAGCCAGACACGCGCTGCGCCGCGCTGCCAGGCGCGCTCGACCGCCGCGGTCAGCAGCGCTCCCCCCAGGCCGCAGCCGACGAAGCGCGGCAGTAGTCCGAAATACACGATCTCCACACTGCCGCCGGCCTGTTCCTCCAGCTCGAAGTAGCCCGCCGGGCTGCCGGCGACGTACGCCACCCACGTTTCCAGTTCGGGCCGGTCCAGGTAGGCGAGCCATTGTTGATACGTCCACGGCAGCCGGTCGAGCCAGTACCAGCCACCGCCGACCGCCGTGTATAGGAAGCGGTTCAACTCCGGCAGTGGGATTTCGGCGCGGCGGATGGTCAGTTCGGGCCGCGCTGGGCTCGGCCGCAACTGGTCGCGGACGGTCATTTCCAGGTGTTTGACGGTGACAGCGGTGGCCATCGGTTGTCCTCTTCATGGCCGAAGGGCGCAGCGCCGACAGACGGGTTGGCACGGCCCGTCCTCGGCTGGCGTGGGTTGCCACAGCAAGGGGGCCAAGGGGGCCAAGGGGGCCAACTTTTTCACACGTCGAGATTTGGCGCCCTTGCCTGGCAAACCGCGGTGGCCAACCGTCGGCGCACGACTTCCTGATTGGCGACGTGCTTCTGTTCGAGGATCCAGCGCAGCTGACAAAAATGAGTGAAAAGAGCCGAGCCCGGGATCGTTTCCCTGATTATTCACTCTTTCTATCTTTTTCGTGTTTTCGTCCTTTCGTGTTTTCGTGATTCGTCATTTCTTCGCCGCCGCGTCGTAGAAGAGCAGGTCGGCGTTGCGGAAGAAGATGCCGTTATTGGGCGGGTTGCCGAACGGCGCGTTGATCGCCAGCACCGCAAGCTGGATGGTCTCGCCCGGTTTGGCGCGGTCCGTCAGCTTCACCAGGTTCGAATAGTTGAAGCCGCTGATGGCGCCGCCGCCGCTCTTACCATACGCCAGGTCAATCTTGCCGTTGACCCACACCTCGCCGTAGTCGTCCACGGTCGTGCGGAAGTACACCGCCTTGCCGGCCACGTCCTTGCCGTTCACCTTCTCCGGGATCGTCACCTGCATGCGATACCAGGCCATGCTGAACTTGCCCTGCTCGAAGGACTTGTCCCACTTCTTCAAGACCTCCGGAGCCACCGCCTCCCATTGGCTGTCGTCGAACTTGCCGTGCGCCTTCGGCGCGATCTCGTTCTTCTTCGGCCCGGCGTGAACCTCGACGCGGTGCCGCCGCCATTCGCCCTTGATCGCGGCGGCACCCGTCTTCGTCAGCAGGTTGAGCCTGGCCACTTCCGTGCCCTTCGGCGGGCTGACCAGGTTGGGTTTGTTGGCGCCGCCGTCCGGGGCGTCGGGCGTGAAGAACTCCAGACCGGTGAAGCCGTGCAGGAAAATCTTGTTGCCCGGTGGGTTGCCCAGCGGGCCGTTGATGCCGAGCACGGCGATCTGGAACACATCGCCCGGTTTGGCGTCGCGTTTGGCCCCCTTGCCCTTGTCTGGCTTCTGCAAGCGGACGCGATTCACGGTGTTGAAGCCGCTGACCTCGCCGCGGCCGGTCTCGCCGACCTTGTGGTTCAGGGCGCCATCAACCCAGACCTCGCCGTAGTCGTCCACGACGGTGGAGAACCACACCGGGCCGCCCGCGAACTTCTTGCCGTTCACCATGTCCGGGATGGTGATCTTGAGGCGATACCAGCACCAGCAGTAGCCGCCGGCGCCGCGCCCGTTTTTGAGCGTCTCGGGTTTGAGCACCTCCCACTTGCTGTCGTCGAAGGTGCCGTGGGCCCTGGGCTCGATCCCGTTCTTCATCGGGCCGACACCGGTGGTCACATCGGCGTAGCGCCACTCACCCTTGACCTCCTCGACACCCTTGGTGGTGGCCAGGTTGATCTTGCCGACCAACCCGGGCTGCGCGTGGGCGACGCCCGCAAGCAGCAGTGCGGCCACGACGGCCAGGACGATGGTTCGGATGCGGAACACGGAATGCCCCCTTTGCGGAAACGGACTGCGGGTGACTGTCAGGCTTGCGGATGAAGGTATCAGGTTTTACGGCGGACGCCAGGGGCAGTCGGCCGTCTTCTCTGGAAAACCGGACTGCCATGTGGGAAAATCAATACGATTACCGAACCGTCCCAAACAGACGCTGGAGGAAACCCATGACGCGAATCACGATCGCAGATCCCCTGGCGGACCAGTTGCAGACGGTCTCGCAACCGGTCGAGCTGTGCGACGACGCCGGCCGTGTACTGGGCCAGTTCCTGCCAGCCCTCAACCCGTCGCAGTATGAGCCTTGCGAACCACCCATTATTGCAGATTGCGACTGGGTGTAGCGGAAGTCGCCAGACTTCCGAGCAGCACCGGACGGAAGTCTGGCGACTTCCGCTACACCCAACTGCGAACCGCTCGAGCGATGAGGAGCTGGAACGACGGCGCCAATCCACGACCTGGTACACCACCGAAGAAGTGCTGAAATATCTGGAGAGTCTTTGATGTGCCGCATTCGCTGGGCACACGCAGCGCTGATGGACCTCGCCGCCTTCTGGGTCCGGGCGGATTCGACCCTGCGCCAGCAGATCACCCGCGCTTCCTGGAGGCAGCTTGTCTGTTCCCGGGGGTGACGGTACATTGCAGGTGTTTTGAGGAAGCCGCGCTGGAGTGGCGGAATGGCAGACGCATCGGACTTAGCGTGTTGAGCACCGGGGTGGGAAACCCCCCGCGTGAATTCAGTCGAAGTCGGGGAAACCTCTCCCCTGCCGGGGGTGGCAATCCCGAGCCAAGCTTGTTCCGGACGACGCCTCCGTGTCCGCGGCGCCGCCCCCAGGGCCGGCACCGTGCGAGGCGGAACAAGAAGGTGTAGAGACTTGGCGGCTGAGGCCTACGGGCGGACACCCACGGCCAAGGGAAAGTCCAGACCACGAACCGCAAGGGTGGCGAAAGCCATCGTGGTACGAAAATCCGAAGTCCCGTCAGGGGCGTGAGGGTTCGAGTCCCTCCTCCAGCACTTCCCGTCCGCGGTCCCCGAACAGGTGCAACATGGCAGCACAATTCAACGAGGGCGGCATCCGCTTTCAATACCCCGAGAACTGGCAGCTGGAGCGCGCGGAGCACGAGACCGGCTGGACGGTGTCGGTGCAGAGTCCGGGCACCGCGTTCCTGCTCATCACCGTCAACGTCGAGGGGCTGGAGCCCGTGCAGATGGTGGACACCGTGCTGGAGGCGATGCGCGACGACTACCCCGACCTGGAAGCGGACGAGTGCGTCGATACGCTGGCGGGCCAGCCGGCTGTCGGCCATGAGATGCGTTTCATCAGCCTTGACCTGACCAACACCTGCTGGACGCGCGGCATCTACACGCCGGAGGGCACCGCCCTGGTGATGTGGCAAGCCAACGACCTGGATCTGGAAGAAACCGGGCCGGTGCTGCGGGCCATCTGTGCGTCACTGGAGGTGGACGAGGACTGACGCGGTGCCTCACCAGTCGGTGTCGGGGTACTGCTCCGGCGCCTTGCCGTGGCTCTCCAGGATGCGCGTTTTGGCCTTCCTGGGAAGCGGTTCTACGGACTCCAGCTTCACGTCAAACTGCCAGTTGTCGCCGAAGTCGTACACCAGTTTCAGCGACTGCCCGGGTTGCAGCGGTAGCTCGCCGATGTGGACTTCATTGGTGTACGGCCCCTCGTCCATGTACTCGTGGTAGACGCGCACTTCCCTGCCGAACGGATCGCGGTAAATGAACTCGTGCAGGTGCTCGTCGTCATGCGGAAGTCGCGCAGGATGGGGCCGGGCTGCTCCGCGGTGATGGCCTGGCCGTGGATACCGCAAGTCCCTCCGGCGAGGTAGCTCATGGGTTTCCGCTGCCTTTTCCCGGTTTTCACTTGCAACCCGCGGTCGGCAGGGGATGATGGGGCGGCGGAAGACCACGGACAGTCATCACCATTCCGATCTCGGGAGGCGTCTGATGAACACCCTGCGAACCCCCTGGCGGCTGACGATGTCGGCCGCGTGCGTGCTGGCGCTGCTGGCGCTGGCGAGCCCGGCCTGGACCGGTGGCGGCCAGGACAAGGACAAGGGCCAGGAAAAAGACAAGGACAAGGGCGAGACGAAGGGCCTGGGCAAGCCGTTCGAGCAGGTCACCCTGGACGCGGACGCGCTCGACAAGCAGTTCAAGGTGCTCAAGGTGAGCGGCAAGAACAATGAGCAGAGCTTCTACGTGCTGAGTTGCGCGCTGGTGGCGAAGCACAAACTGGACGTGGGGATGCTCAACGAACTGTTGACCAAGACGGAACTGCGCTTCTATGCTGGCGACATCATCGTCGGTCGCTACGTGCTGCAGCCGGCCGACCCCCAGCAGATGCAGCGTGGACTGGTCAAGGACGAGAAGATGGTCGTGCACGTGCAGCTGGCCCCGGACGCGGTGCGGAAGCTCGCGGAAGAGAAGCCGACCAGGGCGGCGCTGGTGAAAACCGAGTAAAGCTGGGGTGAAGCCGGATCGAGCCGGGAACTGATCGGTAGGGGGGTGCGGATCGGTTCCCGGCGTCGTTTCCACGAACCGTCGAAAGAAACAGGCGCAGGTGGGCGCTGCTCATGTCATCCCCGGACTTCGTTGAAGAAGGCGTCGATGCGTTCCAGGAGTTGTGCCTCCGTGAGCTTGCCGTTGGGCCGGCACTTCATCATGTCCGCGCTGACGCACTGCTTCAACTCGTCCAGCCAGACCTGTCCTTTCTGGCCCGACCAGGCCGCCAGCGCGCCGCGCACCCGTGCCTTGTTCGCCTCGTGAATCCTCTCGCCCGCAATTCCGGAAAGAGCCATGATGGCCACCCAGTTGGCGAGTTCGTCCAGGGGCGTGTCGGCCAGATTGCCCGCGGTCCATCATCGCCCAGAAGCATCCGTCGAAACGATCAGCTTGGTAATGTCCCCCTCGGCGTGCAGCCACTGGAGGATTTCCAGACACTGGGCCTGATAGGGCTCGCCGCCCTGTTCCGCGTCGCGGTCGGGCGCCAGCACCTCGAACGGCGGGGTCTTGTTCCAGCGCCGCTCGATCTCGGCGTAGACCAGGGTCAGGAACAGGTCATGTCCGTCGCTGGGCATGGGCGGCCCGGTCACGTAGATTTTGAACGGCTCCGGGTTCTCGATGACCGGGCGCGGGCGGGACCGGCCCAGCCAGTGCAGCAGTGCCATCGACGGCCACAGGGCCAGGGTCCGACTGCCGTCCGCACAGGTGTACTCGATGCGCATGGCTTCACGTCCCTCGGTAGGGTGACCACCGTTTTCACCGACGCGGAATGAGCCGGCAAGGACGCCAATTCTCGACATGCAAAAAAGTTGGCGTTCTTGGCGTTCTTGCTCTGTCAGGCGGCGCCACCCCATGCCCCGCCGTGCCGGCAGCGCCGGGCGCGAATCGGCATGAACGCCGTCAACTCCCGGCAGCCACTTCGCTCAGCGCCTGCCGCGCCGCCGTGATCGTCTGGTCGATGTGCTGCGCCGTCATCGCCGCGGACAGGAACGCCGCCTCAAACTGGCTGCACGGCAGATACACGCCGCGGTCCAGCATCGCCCAGAAGAATTTGCCGAAGCGTTTCACATCGCTCTTGCGCCGAGTCATAATCGGTCACCGGCGCCGCGCTGAAGAACAGCGTCCACATGCTGCCGACACGCGCCAGATGGAGTGGCACACCCGCGGCGCGCGCCGCCTGGCCCAGCCCCGCGACGAGCTTCTGCCCCAGCCTGTCCAGCCGCTCATACGGCGGCTGCTCCTTCAGTTCTTGCAGCGTCGCCAGGCCGGCGGCCATCGCCAGGGGGTTGCCGGACAGCGTGCCCGCCTGGAACACCGGCCCGGCCGGCATCACCTTGCTCATGATATCCGCCCGGCCGCCGTACGCACCCACCGGCAGGCCGCCGCCCACGATCTTGCCCAGCACCGTCAGGTCCGGCTGCTGCTTGAATAACTGCTGCGCCCCGCCCGGCGCCAGGCGGAAGCCGGTCATCACCTCGTCGTAGATCAGCAGACTGCCGTGCCGCAGCGTCAGGGCGCGTAACTCCGCCAGGAACCCCGGCGCCGGCATCACCAGGCCCATGTTGCCGGCCACTGGCTCCAGGATGACGCCGGCAATGCGGTCGCCGTGCGCCGCGAAAGCGGCGGTCAGGCCCCGCACGTCGTTGTAGCGCAGCAGCAGCGTGTCGGCGGTGCAGCCGACGGGCACGCCGGGGCTGTTCGGCACGCCCAGCGTCGTGGCGCTGGAGCCGGCCGCCACCAGCAGGCTATCGACGTGGCCGTGGTAGCAGCCGGCGAACTTGACGATCACATCGCGGCCGGTGAAGCCGCGCGCCAGCCGGATGGCGCTCATCGACGCCTCGGTGCCGCTGCTCACCATGCGCACCATCTCAATCGACGGCACCAGTTCGATGATGAGCGCCGCCAGCTCGCTCTCCAGCTCGGTCGGGGCGCCGAAGGTGGCACCCTTGCGCAGCGCCGCCTCGACTGCCTGGACCACGCGCGGGTGGCAGTGGCCCAGGATGAGCGGGCCCCAGGAGCCGCAGTAGTCGAGGTAGCGATGGCCGTCCACGTCGAAGAGGTACGGTCCCTCGCCGCGGTCGATGAACAGCGGCTGGCCGCCGACGCCACCGAAGGCGCGAGCGGGGCTGTTGACGCCGCCGGGGATCAGGTCACAGGCGCGGGCGAACGCCGCCCGGCTGCGCTCACGGGATGGTGCGGGGGGCACGGGGTACGTCTCCATACATCGGGGTCGGTCAGAACCAGCGCGGCGGGCGCGGCGAACCACGGCACCGCGTCGGGCCGCCGCGACGACTTTGTCGGCAGGGCGAGCAGGTGTTTTTTGGCGAGCAAGAACCACTTGCGCGTCTTTGGGTCGTCGCGCTCACTCTGTTCCTCGGGGATCAGTTTTTCCCAGAGTTTGCGGGCGTTTTTGTTTTTGTCCTTGTCCTTGTTCTTCTCCCAACGGAGCGCCTCGACCGCGATGGTTTCGCGCTCATCGGCGGGCTTATGTTTCGGGTCCGCCAGGGTCTTTTCCAACTCGTCCACCCTGTCCAGCCGCGCCAACCGTTCCTGCGCGACCAGGGCAAATTTACGCTTATCCTCGTCGCTACTGTCCTTGTTTTTGACGAGCTTATTCCAAAGGCTGCGGGCGTCGGCGAGTTTGCCGTCATTCTCATCCTTGACGCCTTGACGGAAGATTTTCTCGTCGGCATCGAGCCCAACCTTCTCCTCTTTGCCCAGGCGAACCATCAAATGGTCCTCCAGCAGGCGCGCGTCCACCTGGTCGGCCCAGGCCTTGACCCTCTGGGTCTTCTCGTTGTCCTGGTCGCCGTAGTAGGCGAGGTAATCCTTGATCGGCCCCTCGCGGGCGTCCTTCCACAGTTCCGTGTCGTTGCTATCGATCAGCCGCTTGGCTCGTTTGTACAAGTCATCGGCATCCGGCCGCCGCAGAAATACCAGGTAAAACACAACGCCGACAAACAGCAGCAGCGTCACCAGGCCGACGACCTGGAACCAGCCCTGGCGGTAGAACGGCACCTGCTCTTCCTTCTTTTTCTTCTTGCGCAGCAGCGCCCGGGCGGCTTCCTTGTCCTCGTCGGACAGCGCCTTCTGCTCCGGCAGCCGGTCGCCGACGCGGGAGCGGGCGGCCTCCACGCCGGCGCTCTGCCGGGCCTCGACCTTTTCCTGGACGCGGCCCAGCGCTTCGCCGACGGCCGCGGCGTTCAGGGGGCGGTGCTCCGGCTTCTTGGCCAGCAGCTGATCGATGAGCGTATCCAGCCACGGCGGCACATCGACGAACTGGGCGACGCGCGGCGGCTTGACCTTGACGTGCTTGAGGAACATGTCCATCGGACTGTCCGCGATCAGCGGCTTGCGGCCCGTCAGCAGTTCGAAGAACATGACGCCCATCGAATACAGGTCGGACTTGTGCGTCAGGTCGCGTTCGCCCTTGCACTGCTCCGGCGACATGTACGAGGCGGTGCCGACGGTGCAGTTGGCCTCCGTCAGCGCGGTCACGTCCAGGTCCTTGGCGATGCCGAAGTCCGTCAGCTTGACGGTGTCGTCGGGCAGCACCATGATGTTGGACGGCTTGAGGTCGCGGTGGACGATGCCCTGGTTGTGGGCGTGCTGCAGCGCGGCGCAGAGCTGCTGGCCGAGCGTGACCAAATGTTCCCAGCTAATGCGGTCGCGGCGGGCCATGACGCGGTCGAGCGATTCGCCCTCGACGTACTCCATCGCGTAAAAGGGCATGCCGTTGAACTTGCCGGTGGCGACGAGCTTGACGATGTTGGGATGCTTGAGCTGTTTGAGGATGGCCGACTCGCGCTTGAAGCGGAGCATGGCGGTCTCGTTGGCGGCGAGGTTGGGCGAGACCACCTTGATGGCGACGTGCTGGCCCGTCTCATCGTGGCGGGCGCGGTAGACGGCGCCCATGGCGCCGGCGCCGATCTCCTTTTCGACCAGGAACGGCCCGATTTTTTGTCCGACCAGCATGGGGGGAACCTCGCCGTGCGAAAACTCACGTTATTGCAGATTGCGAATGGGTGTAGCGGAAGTCGCCAGACTTCCGAGCAGCACCGGACGGAAGTCTGGCGACTTCCGCTACACCCAAACGCAAATCGCTCTAGAACCGCTTCGACTGAATCTTGTCGCTGTACAGTTCGCGATCTGCCTCCTGGCGCTCACGCAGTTCCTCCGCCTCCTTCTCGGCGGCCACCTGCTGGGTCAGGGCCTGGCCCCACAGCACGTAGTGCAGAAAGCCCACCGCGGCCATGATGGCCACGGTCACGACGACGTAGAGGAAGAAGCCGCCGCTGGCGTAGATCAGGAAGAACAAAAAACCGCCGCCGAACAGCGCCACCAGCGCGAAGGTCAGCAAGCTGCCGCGCTGCTGTTGCTCGGGTGTGGGATCCTTGGGGTGCATGGTATCGCCTCCGGTTGGGCGCCGCGACCGCGGCGCGGTCTATTCTGGCCAGGGCGTTCAATTCATTGTATCGTGCTCACAGGAGATTTCCCGTCCGCCGCCCGCACGGAACCCGCCATGACGCACCGCAACCTCGCCGCTGCCCTCCACGCTCAGGCCGAGCGCCTCGGGCCGCGCACCGCCCTCCGTTACAAACACCACGGCCTCTACCACGACCTCTCCTGGCAGGAGTACCGCGCTGCCGCGCTGGCCTGCGCCGCCAGCCTGCTGGAAGCGGGCGTCCGGCCGGGCGACCGCGTTGGTGTCTGGGCGGAGAACAGTGTCGATTGGCTGATCGCGGACATGGGCCTGCTCACCGCCGGCGCCGTCAACGTACCGCCGCACGCGCCGCTGTCGGCCCGCCAGGTCCATTACGAACTGGCCGACGCCGGGGTGCGCTGGCTGTTCGTGTCCAACCAGGAGCAACTGCAAAAAATCCGTCAAATCCGCGGCGAACTGCCGGAACTGCACGGCGTCATCGTCTTCGACCAGGCGATTAGCACGGACGAGGCCCAGGGCTGGGCCGGCTTCCTGCAGCGCGGCCGGCTGGCGCTGTGCAAGCGCGGCGCCGAGTTGGAGCGCATCGAGGCGCAGTTGGGGCCGGACGATCTGGCGACGGTCATTTACACATCGGGCACGACCGGCAAGCCCAAGGGCGTGATGCTGACGCACGGCAACCTGCTCAGCAACGCGGAGGCGACCGAGGCGGCGACGCACCGGCCGCCGGAGTCCGTGCTGCTCAGCTGGCTGCCGTTCAGCCACATCTACGCCCGCACGCTCGATCACTACCTCAGCATCATCGCCGGCGTCACGCTCTGTCTGGCCGAGTCCGCCGAAACGGTCGTGCAGAACCTCGCGGAGGTCCAGCCGACGCACCTGTCCGCGGTGCCGCGCTTCTACGAGAAAGTGTACGCCGCCGTCGCCGCGCTGCCGCCGGAGGACCGTGGCCGCCGTCTGCGTGCCCTCTTCGGCCCGCGCATGGAATATCTGAACTCCGGCGGCGCTCCGTTGCCGCCGGCGGTTGCCCGGGCGTACAAGGATGCGGGCCTGCTGGTGTTGCAGGGCTACGGCCTGACGGAGAGTTCGCCGGTCATCAGTTTCAACCGCCGCGAGCATTACAAGCTGGAGACGGTTGGCCAGGCGCTGCCGGGCGTCGAGGTGGCGGTGGCGCCGGACGGCGAGGTGCTGACGCGCGGGCCGCACGTCATGAAGGGCTACTGGAACAATCCGCAGGCGACCGCCGAGGCCCTCCGCGGTGGCTGGCTGCACACCGGCGACCTCGGCAGCCTCGACGCCGAAGGGTTTCTGACCATCACGGGCCGCAAGAAGGAACTGATGGTGCTGTCGAACGGCAAGAAGGTGGTGCCGTCGTACCTGGAAGGATTGCTGCTGGCGGATCCGTGCATCGACCAGGCGGCGGTTTACGGCGAGGGCAAGAATTTCTTGACGGCGATCATCGTGCCGCAGTGGGAGCAGGTGCGCAAGGTCATGGGTGTGCAGGGGGACGAGGAGCAGCTGGCCGCGAACCCGGCGGTGCAGGCGCTGCTACAGAAGCGCATCGCGGCGGCGCTGAAGGACGTGTCGAACTGGGAACAGATCAAGAAGTTCATGGTGCGCGCCCGGCCGTTCAGCGTCGGCTCGGAGGAGTTGACCGTCAGCCTGAAACTGCGGCGCAACGTCGTGTTCGAGCGGCACCGGGCGGACCTGGAAGCGCTGTATCGGGAGTAGTCATTAGTCATTAGTCATAAGCGTTGCAGCCAGAAGCAGGACGCTTGTAACTAATGACTAATGACTACTGACTACTATCACAAAATGCCGGCGCCGAAATTATTGTTGTCGGCACGCTGGTCGTCGCGGGCGCTGACGGGCCGCGGGCTCTCGTGGCCCTGGGTGTGGGTGCCGCCGCGCTGGCCGTGCGGCGCGTGCGTGCGGTAGCCCTCCGGCCGTGGGCTGTTCAGTTCGCCGACCACCGTGGTGAAACTGTCCTCGAATTCGCCGCCGTCGTAGTCGTCGTAGCTGCAAACGTAGCCGGGTTGCTTGGCGCGTTCCCGTTCCTCCTGGAAGGCGCGGAGCACCGCCGTCTGGATGACCTCACGGCAGGCGGAATTGATCGGGTGCGCGATGTCGGCGTGCAGCTTGGCCCGGCCGTCGGCGTCGCGCGTGGCCCGGTCCTCGTCGAGCTTGTGGCCGCACTGGTTGCAGTAGCGGGCCCGCAGATGGTTCTTGCAGCCACACTGGTGGCAGCGGTCGGTGAGCTTGCGGCTCGGCATGGCCACAAACGAGCCCTTCGTGCCCTCAATGATCTTCAGGTCGCGCACGACGAACGCATCGTCGAACGTGACCGAGCAGAAGGCCTGGAGGCGCTCGTTGTTGTCTTCCATGAGCTTGATCCGGACTTCGGTGATCACCACAGCTGTTCTCCTTTTTTTCTGTGGCACTATCCAGGTGGAAGCAGGCGTCCCCCGTCCTCAAGGGCTCGCCTACCCCCCTCGTCGGCGCCGGGTGCCTCCCGCCGGCCTACGAGCAACTCCGCACCAGGTAGATCCGTGTACGCTCTTGTCCGTCCGCGGACTGACGCAGTTCCTGCGCGAGCCGCTGGGCCTCGCGCCGATCCCGACACAGGGCGAACAGGCTGCTGCCACTGCCGCTCATCAACTGGCCCGCCGGCCGCAGCGCCGCCAGGCGGGCGTACTCTTCCCCGATCCGCGGGCACAACGCCTCGGCCACGGGTTGCAACCGGTTGTGCAGCCGGCGGCCGATTTCCTCCGGGTCGCCCCGTCCCAGCGCCACCAGGATGCTGGCGCCGCTCTGCGGCTGGGCGGGCACGGTCAGAGTTCGATACACGTCCGCGGTGGCCAGGCCGACCGGCGGGCACACGAGCACGAACCATTGTTGTCGGGCCAACGGCACCGCTCGCGTCTGTTCGCCGCGGCCCGTACACCAGGCGGCCGGCGTGGCGAAGAAGAACGGGATGTCGCTGCCGAGCTGGGCGGCCAACCCGGCCAGTTCCGACGGCGGCAGTCCCAGGCCCCACAGGGCGTTCAGCCCGGCCAGGGTCGCCGCGGCGTCCGTCGAGCCTCCCGCCAGCCCGGCCGCCATCGGGATGCGCTTCACCAACCGGATATCGGCCCCGCGCGCACTCGGAGCGTGCTGCTGCAACAGCCGCGCGGCGCGCACGATCAAATTGTCGGGGCCGGTGGAGAGGTCCCGGACATCGCAGCGCAGGTGGAGTTCCGGCGTCGGCACTTCGCGGAACACCAGCGTGTCGAACAGGCTGACCGCGACCAGGAGCGTTTCCAGCTCGTGGTAACCGTCCGGCCGTTTCGCCAGCACTTCCAGATAGAGATTCACCTTGGCCGGCGCCCAGACCACCACGTCGTTCACGTAGCGCGTGATCAGCATGGGGGTAGGTGCGGGAGGGGAAGGGAACCCCATCCGTGGGAACAAACAATCATACCCGATGAAATTCCTTTTTCTACGGGAGTGGGCCACGCTGGAAGGCAGGCCCGTGTACCCAAGGTGCGTGATCTCAGAAGTAGAGCGGGGATATTACCCCACGGAGGGCCGGGGCGTCAAGGGGGCTCTGCCACAGGTTTCGCACTTTTCGCGCAATTTCTTCCCCGTGCCGTCATGGGCCAGGGTCCGCACAATACAGGAAAGTGTTCAGTGTTCAGTCATCAATCCTGACTGCAAAACGGGTTCCGACGTGGTGTCTTCACTGAACACGGAAAACTGAACACTCAACTGGAGGTTGCATGTTCGTCACTCACCTCGAAAGCGCCCTCGACGGCACGCGCTTCGCCGCCGGCCAGGTCCACACTGTTCACCAGGGCCGGCCGCTCTGGGTTCGCTACGACCTCGACCGCGTCCGTGCCACCGTCCGCCCCGCGGACTTCGCCGCCCGACCGCCGTCGCTGTGGCGCTACCGCGAACTGCTGCCACTGCCCCAGGACGCCGAGCCCGTCACGCTCGGCGAAGGCCTGTCGCCGCTGCTGCCGTGCCCGCGCCTGGGACGCGAACTCGGGTTGTCGCGCCTGCTCATCAAGGACGAGTCGCAGTTGCCGACCGGAAGCTTCAAGAGCCGTGGCATGGCGGCGGCCGTCAGCATGGCGAAGCACTTCGACCTGAAACGCCTGGCGGTGCCGACCGCGGGCAACGCCGGCGGTGCCCTCGCCGCCTACGGGGCGCGCGCCGGCCTGGAGGTGTACGTCTTCATGCCCGAGGACACGCCGCGCATCAACCAGATTGAGGCGTACCTCTGCGGCGCCCACGTGTTCCTGGTCAACGGCCTCATCAACGACTGCGGCCGCCTGGTGCGCGAGGGCACCGAGCCGATGGGCTGGTTCGACATGTCCACGCTCAAGGAGCCGTACCGCCTGGAGGGCAAGAAGACGATGGGCCTGGAGATCGCGGAGCAACTCGGCTGGCGGCTGCCGGACGTGATCCTGTATCCGACCGGCGGCGGCACCGGCCTGATCGGCATGTGGAAAGCGTTCGCCGAACTGAAGGAACTCGGCTGGCTCCGGTCGGACCAACTGCCGCGGTTGATTTCGTGTCAGAGCGCCGGCTGTGCGCCGATTGTGCGGGCGTTCGAGAAGGGCGAGCGCTTCGCGGAGCTGTTCCCGAACGCACACACCGTGGCCAGTGGGCTGCGCGTGCCGGCGGCGGTCGGCGACTTCATGATGCTGGACGCGATTCGCGAAAGCGGCGGCCTGGCGCTGGCCGGCCGCGAGGGCAGCATCCTCGACTGGATGCGCCGCGTGGCGGCGCTGGAGGGCATCGCCATCTGCCCGGAGACGGCGGTGTGCTTCGACTGCCTGGCACAGCTGCGGGCGGCGGGACAGGTCCGCGCGGACGAGGAGGTCATCGTGTTCAACACGGGAGCGGCCCAAAAATACCCGGAGGCAGTGCCGGTGCAACTGTCGCGCCTCGACAAGGATAGGCCGATTGATTACGCAGCACTGGCTGCACCCTCCACCGGTTCGTGAGGACTCAGCGGGGCATCGTCTGGCGTGGGTTGTCGCAGCAAGGGGGCCAAGGAGGCCAAGGGGGCCAACATTTTCACACGTCGAGAGTTATTATTCCTGGGGCAGCGCGGCGCCGTGCGAGAGTTGCTTGACCGGGCCGCGGAAACGTTTTAAGATCAAACCATATTGGTGCGCACATCAGCCCCTGGAGGACTTGCCAATGCGAAGGTTGCAACGGTTCACCTTACTGGCCGCTCTGGCGGCGCTGACGGCGCTGCTGGGTCCGGCGAGCGCCTCGGCTCAGCCGGAGAAGCCCAAGGCTGTGGAATTCGTCACGGCCGACGGCGTTGAGCTGCACGGGACTTTCTACCCCAGCAGCAAGGCCAAGGCACGCACGGTTTTGATGTTGCACGACTTTGGCGAGCACAGCCGCAAGGCCGACTGGGTGCGGCTGGCCAAGTCGCTGCAGGCCAAGGGCTACGCGGTACTGACCTTCGACTTCCGGGGCCACGGCGAGAGCACCAAGGTGACCAAGCCGGGCATCTACGATGTCAACCCGGCACTGGCATCCCCGGGCTTCTGGGACAAGCAGGAAAATCAGTTCGGCATCAGGGGGTACATGGCCAACAATCCCAAAAAACCTCGGCCGACCGAGATCGAATTCACGCAATTCACGCCGACCTATCACCGTATCCTGGTCAACGACATCGCCGCCGCCAAGGCCTACCTCGATCAGCTGAACGACAACGGCGAGTGCAACTCCGGCGACCTCGTGCTGCTGGGCGCCCGCGAAGGGGCGACGCTGGGAGCCATCTGGTTGAACTCGGAGTGGCATCGCTTCAAGTGGCTGCCGCCGCAGCCCGGCCTGCCCAACGGCGGACTCGACCTGCAAAACCCGGAAGGCCAGGCCGTCGTCGCCGCCGTCTGGTTGAGCCTCACGGACCAGATGGCCGGCCCCAAGGACAAAACCCCCTACCGGGTTAGCCCCGTCGGTATCCTGTACGAGCCGGGCAAGAAACGCACGACCCCGATGGTCTTCTTCTACGGCGACGGGGACACCAAGGGCAAAGCGCTGGCGGTGCAATGCGAGAAGGCGATCCGGGGCAACGATAAGAAGAATTACCCCTTCACCGGTGCCGTCAAGGTGGGTGGGGCGCAACGCGCAGGCCGGCATGGGGCTGCTGTCCCAGTCGCTGAAGACGGACAAGGAAATCCTCACATACCTGGAGAACGCGCTGGAAGGCAAGTCGGTGCCGGTCAAGACGCGCATCAACACTCAGGACAGCTACATGTGGCAGACCGTGGTCAACGGTCAGGTGCAGCGGGCGGTGGCCCGGCAACAGGGGCTGACCATCCCGAACTTCATCAGCTACCAGTACTTCACCGGCACCACGCGCTAATCCCGCCGCCCCTGGCTCCGACCCACCCGCGACGCCGCGGGTGGGTCTTTTTGTTCCCCGCCTGGCCGGAGTGCCAAGGAGTCCGCGCCATGAACCGCGCCGCCGCCTTCGCCCTGTTGTGCGAGTACGTGCAAGACCTGAGCCTGCGCCGCCACATGCAGAGCGTCGAGGCGGCCATGCGCGCCTACGCCCGCAAGCTCGGCGAAGACGAGGAGAAGTGGGGTGTCGTCGGTCTGCTGCACGACTTCGACTACGAGCGCTGGCCCGACCCGCCGGACCACCCGCTCAGGGGCAGCGAAATTCTGCGCGAACGCGGCTACCCCGACGACGTGCGCTACGCCATCTGTTCCCATGCCGACTACCTGCCCGACTACCCGCGCGTCCACCTGCTGGACCAGGCGCTCTACGCCTGTGACGAGCTGGCGGGGCTGATCACCGCGGCGGCGCTGGTGCGGCCGCACGGCATCACCGACCTGACCGCCGCCAGCGTCAAGAAGAAGATGAAGTCGAAAGGCTTCGCCCGCAACGTCAAGCGCGAGGACATCGACCGCGGTGCAGGCTGACTTCGGCGTCGAACTGACAGAGCACATCCAGTTCGTCATCGACGCCATGAAACCGCTGGCCGCCGAGCTGGGCCTGGAGCGCGGCGCTGGCGGCCCGGACGAGGGCTGACCGGCCGGCCGAAAGTAGGATCCAAGGAGAATGCAGGAAAAATCCAGTTCGCGGCCGTTTTTCCTTGACGAAGCGTGTGGGACCGCATAAGTTCCACCATACCTCTTCCCTCGCTATTCCCAAGGTCGGGCTCATGAAGTCGCCCCGGGTACGCCTGGAACCGCAACGCACGGACGTGGTCAGCCGGGAACGGTTCGGGAGGCGGAAAAACGCCTGATCCCTTTCTCATCTAATTCTCATGGCCTTGTCCTATGCTCTGGGGTAGTGAACGGAACGGGCGAGGCGCGACGAATCAACGGAGACAATTCCCGGTACGGGACCGGGATGGCGGGTGCTTTGTTGTGTGACACAACAAAAGGAGCAACCATGAAGAAGTTCGTGTGCGCGGCGGTGGTGGCCTGCGTGGCGTTCTGCCTGGCTCAGGCAGATGAGTTCACGGCGGTGATCACCAAGGTCCAGGACGGCAAGGTGACGTTCAAGAAGTTCAAGGGCTTCAACAAGGAAGAGAAGAAGGTCGATCTCGGCGACGAGACGACCCTGCCGGCCACCAGCACGGTCAAGGTGACCAAGGGTAAGTTCGACAAGGACACCAAGAAGGTGGATTACACGGCCGTCGAGGGCGGCCTGTCGAACGAGATGTTCAAGAACATCGGTGAGGCCAAGAAGGGCAAGGGCAAGGGCAAGGGCAAGGGCGGCTTCAACGTCGGCGGCATGATGGCCACCATCGTCACCGACTCCAGCAACAAGAACATCACCGAAATCAAGATCGGCGGCGGCGGCTTCTTCGGCAAAAAGAAGAAGGACCAGTAATCCTTCCGCGTCGGCAACCAGGCACCTCCGCGCACGCGGGGGTGCCTTTTTTCTTGCGGCTCCCGCGCGACTGGTCATCATCTTACCAATCGGTTTGTGTGATGCTACGCCGCCGCCTTCGTCAACTCGATCACCAGCGGCTTGCCCTCGACCTTGACCGCCGCCCGGTACGCCTGCTGGCCGAGCGAGTCCACCGACCAGCGCAGCACCAGGCACTCGGCGGCGATGTACTCGCGGTGTACGTCGATGGCCGTCGCCAGGTCGGCGTCCTCTGTCGCCAGCCGCAGCACAATCCGATCCGCCATGTCCAGGTCGGCGTCCTTGCGGGCGTTCTGGACCGCACGGACCACTTCGCGGGCCAAACCTTCGCGCTTCAAGTCCTCGGTGATGCGCGCGTCCAGTGCCAGTTGGGTCTGCCGATCTTCCAGGCCGGTCCAGCCCGCGCCGGCGACGTATTGCACGAGCACGTCCGCCGGTTCCAGGGTCACCTCGCCGCCCGGGCACGACAGGGTCACGGACTGCCCGGCGTTCACCTTCGCCGCCACCTGTGCCGGGTCGGCCGCCGCCAGGGCCGCCTGCACTTCCTTCAAGCGGGCGCCGAATTTCTGCCCGAGCGTCTTCAGGTTCGGCTTCACCTGGTACTGGAGCAGCGAGCCGTTGCCTTCGTACAGGGTGACACGCTTGAGGTTCAATTCCTCGGTGATCTGGTCCGCGAAGCGCTCCACTGCCCGGCGGGCGCTGGCGTCGCCGGGCTGCACGCGCAATTCCGCCAGCGGCTGCCGCACCTTGATCTTGACTGTGTTCCGCGCCGCCGAGCCCAGCGACACCAGGTTCAGCAGGGCATCCATGTCGTCGGACAGCTGGTGGTCGATCAACGCTTCGTCGGCCTCCGGGAACGAACACAGGTGCACGCTGGCATCGCTGTCCGGCCTGGCCCCGGTCAGGTTGCGGTACATGACCTCCGTCAAGAACGGCATCACCGGCGCGCACAGTTTGCTGAGCGTCAGCAGCACCGTGTACAGCGTCTGGTATGCCGCCAACTTGTCCACGCCGTGCTCGCTCTTCCAGAAGCGGCGACGGTTGCGGCGCACGTACCAGTTGCTCAACTTGTCATCGACGAACTTCTCCGCCTCCAGGCAGAATTTTTGCACGTCGAAGCGCTCGAACGACGCGCGCGCCGTCTGGATGAGCAGCTGCAGGTCGGACAGGATCCAGCGGTCGAGGTCGGGCCGCTCCCGCACCGGCACCGCCGGCGCGGCGCGGTCGAAGCCGTCGGCCACGGCGTAGTTGCAAAAGAACGCATAGCTGTTCCACAGCTTGAGCGTGAACCGGCTGCGCAGCTCGTCCACCGGGCCGGGGCCAAAATTCAGGTTCGACGCCGGGTTCGTGCGGCAGAACAGCCAGCGCATCAGGTCGGCGCTCATCGGCGGATAGCAAACGCCCTTGAGCACGTGGACATCGTGCTTGCCAAGCCGAATCGTTTCCTCGCGTAGCGATTGCCAGTCCTCGGGCAGGTCGCGGGCCGCCTGCTGCTCCGGCTTGAGTTTGGGGTCGCGCTCGCAAAACAGGTCGTAGCCCGAATCGGCGGCCCCTTCAAAGGGGATGGCGTTGCCCGTGGACTTGTGCATCTCCTTACCGGTCTGGTCACGCACCAGGCCGTGGCCGAGGATCACCTTCGTCGGCTCACGACCTTCCAGCATCGTGCTCATCGCCAGCAGGGCGTAGAACCAGTTCCGGAACTGGCCCGGGAACGACTCCACGATCATGTCCGCCGGGAACCACTTCTCCCAGTACGCCCGATCCGTGTTGTACTTCAGCGTCGAGTACGCCACGATGCCGGCGTCCAGCCACGGATTGCCCACATCCGGAATGCGCGACATCAAATTGCCCGTCTTCGGGTTCCTGATCTTCACCAGGTCGATCCACGGCCGGTGCGGCGTGTGGCCCTCGAATTGTTCCCAACCCGCGACGGCGCGCGCCTGCAGCTCGGCGCGCGAGCCGATCACCTCGAAATCGTCGGTTTCCTCATCGACCCAGATCGGCAGCGCCAGGCCCCAGAAGCGCTTCTTGGAGATCATCCAGTCGCCCATGTTCGTCAGCCAGTCCAGCTCGCGGGCCTTGCCGTTGATCGACTCCGGCAGCCAGGTGATGCGCTCGACCACCGCCTTGATCTCGTCGCGCCAGCGCATGTCGATGTACCACTCATCGACGAGCCGAAACAATAACTCCGTCTTGCAGCGCCAGCAGTGCGGGTAGCTGTGCGGGTACTTTTCCACGGCCAGCAGCAATCCCTTCTGCTGCAAATCGTTCAACACCCAGTCCGCGGTAGAGTGCTCGACGGCAGATTGTCCCGTCAGGCCGCCGAAGCCGGGCAGGAAGACGCCGAAGTCGTCCAGCGGCGCGACCGGCACCAGCTTTTGTTCCTTGCCCAGTTGAAAATCCTCGCGGCCGCAGCCCGGGGCGATATGGACGATGCCGGTGCCCTCGACCTCGCCGACCGCCTCCCAGGCGACGACGCGGTGCAGTTGCTGCGCCGACTGCGCCGGCCCCCAGTGCTGCTTGAGCACCACGTCGGCCGTCTCATCGGGATAGCCGCCAGGATGGTTCTGAGCCGGCAGTTCGTCGAACGGCCCGTCATACGCCCAGCCGACCAGCGCCGCGCCTGGCAGCTCGCCGACGACCTCATAGCCGCCCTTTTCCTTGAAGATCTGCTCCAGCGTCTTCAGCCTGGGCACGCCCTCGAGCCATTGCTTGCGCTTGAACTCCTCCTCCAGCCGTTGGGCGGTAAAAGCGCCTTTGGCGAGGTAATAAACCTGGTCCTTGTGCTTGACCTTCAGGTACGTCAATGCCGGGTTGACCGCGGCGGCAACATTGCTGCTGAGCGTCCACGGCGTCGTCGTCCAGATGAGGAGATTTTCGCCGGGCCGGCCGCGCAGCGGGAAGCGCACGAAGACAGCGCGGTGCGCCACCAGCTGATAGCCCTCGGCCATCTCCTGCTGGCTGAGACCAACGGAGCAGCGCGGGCACCACGGCATGGCGTCGTAGCCTTTGTAAACCAGGCTGCGGCCGTGGCACTTCTTCAGGAAGCTCCAGATCGTGTAATTGTTCTCCTCCGACATCGTGTAGTAACTGCGGCGCTGGCCCGGTGGCTTGAGAAAATCCTCGGGCCGGTCCCAGTCCATCCAGTAGCCCAGGCGGATCGATTGCTCGGTCTGCACGCGCGCGTACCGGTCCACGCGCTGCTTGCACAGGTTGACGAACTGGTCGATGCTGCGGAAGGTGTCGCCGGGCAGCAGGTTTTCGATGTCGCGCTTGGACTGGAGCTTCAGTTCCTTCTCGACCTCGACCTCGACCCACAGGCCCTGGCAGTCGAAGCCGTTCTGGTAGCGCTCGTCGTGGCCGGTCATGGCGAAGTAGCGCTGGTACGCATCCTTGTAGGTGCGGCCCCAGGCGTGATGGACGCCCATTGGGTTGTTGGCGGTGATGGGGCCGTCGAGGAAGGACCACTTCGGCTTGCCGCGGTTCTGTGCCCGCAGCTTGTCGAAGACCTCGTGGCGTTGCCAGAAATCCAGGACCGCCCGCTCCTGCGCCGGGAAGTCCACCTGCGTGTCCACTTTGTCGAACGACATCGCGCGCACCTCACTCGACAACAATAAAACGTTATCTTAGTGAATTGCGGCGCGGGGCACCAAGGTGGGATCGGCGCGAGTGAAAACAACGGCGGCGGCCCGTAAGGGAGCCGCCGCCGGGATGTGCAGAGGGGTTCCGATAAGTTAGGCGGCCTGGGCCTTGCGGCGCCGACGGGCGATGACGAGGCCGGACACGCCACCGATCGCCAGCAGGGCGAGGCTGGTGGGCTCCGGCGTGGAGGTGACGGTGCCGCCGTTGACCTGCCAGACCAGGGACGCCGGCGGGCCGCAGCACTCGCCGTAGGACAATTCAAAGTTATAGTTGCCAGCCGAGGGGGCGGTGACGGTGAATGGGGTTTCGTCCAACGCGGTCGCGAAGGGTTGGTCCACCACCAGGCCGATGCCGTCGATGTTCAATTGCAAACCGTCATCGTGCCCGACGACAAACATGTTGGGGCCGGCGTTCAGGGAAATGGTGCCAGTGAAGTAGAAGTAGATGTTGTCCAGGTTGGCGTTTCCTCCACCGTCAGTAGTGAACGCTGACGACGTGTCCGTATAAGTCGGGCTGTTGAGGAAGCTGTTAAGTGTGTAGTTGGAGCCACTATCGCTGGGGTTGTAGTTGAACGCGCCCGAGTTGAACGTCGCGTCCGGCGTGCCCAGGGTCGCGGCCTGGGCCAGCGTGGCGTCTTGCGCAGCGGCTGTCTGGTTTACCCAGAGCTCACCCGTGATGAACCCTGCACGCGCTTGCGCAGCGTTACCGAAAAGCACGGCGGCGACCGCCAGTGCCCCAACCATCACCATCCTTCGCATGAAATGTCCCCTTCCCTTTGGGCGATAACCTCGATCCATGGACGTAGTTCACCAGAACCCACCACCAATGGTAGGTCTACCGGCAAACCAATTTGGGGGCACCGTGAGGGTAAGTATCAATGAGCGACCTCAACCTGTCAAGATAATTCATGGTATTAATTGGGAAAAAGTCGCGAATAAATCGTGTCGCTTCACGCCCTGTCAACCAAAGTTGACAATGTGTAAACGCCATGTTGCGCCCGGTTTGCAAAAATACTTCCCCAGTCGCAAAGGAGCTGCTCCGTCGGCCCAACCCACGGTCTTGAGCCGGTTCCTTCCCGTTGGGCACAACGGTTGCACTCCATTGGTGCTCCGCTGTTTCCCTGATGCCGCGCCGTGATGGGGGTGTGCCTTGAGCGCCGACAGTCCCGATCCACTTCCCCAACGGCCGGCCGCCGCCCTGCTGTGGCTGGCGCGCGGCGTGGCGCTGCTGGCGCTCGGCGTCGCTGCTTATCTTCTGTGGGCCTCGTTCATGGCCAGCGGGCGGGTGGCGGGGTGCGGCGAAGACTCGGGTTGCGAGCAGGTGCTCGCCAGCCGCTGGTCGCAGTGGTTGCGGTTGCCCGTCGCGCTGCCGGCGGCTGTCGTCTACGCACTGGCGCTCATCGCCCTCTTTGAAATCCAGGGCACGGATTCGTGGCTCGGCGGGCGCCGGGCCTGGCAACTGCTCGTGGTCCTGGCGGCAGTGCTGGTCGGTTCAGCCTGCTGGTTCCTGGGCTTGCAGGCGCTGGCTGTGGGGGAGTTCTGCGGCTATTGCCTGGCGGCGCACGCCTGCGGGCTGCTCCTGGCCGGCTTCATCGTGTGCTGCAACCCGCTGCGCTGGCGGGCACCGGCCGAGGTGCCGGCGCTGTTGCTGGCGGGGCTCTGCGGGACGAGTTTGCTCATCGCCGGGCAGGTGCTGGTGGAACCGCGGGCGCCGGACATGCGGGTGCAGGCCCGCGTTGAGTTGAAGGACGGCAACGTTACCTTCGACCCGGAGAAGCACCCGCGGCTCGGTTCGCCCCGGGCCCGCTTCGTGCTCGTGGAGTTGTACGATTACACCTGCGAGCACTGCCGGGTCACCACCGGTTACCTGGAAGAAGCGCGGCGGCGCTACGGCGACCAGCTCGCGATCCTGCCCCTGGTGGTCCCCTACCACCCCGACTGCAACCCGCACGCCCACGCAGCCAGTCTGCGCCACGAACACGCCTGCGTCCTGGCGCGGCTCGCCCTGGCCGTCTGGCGGGCGAAGCCGCAGGCTTTTGAGTCCTTTCACCTCTGGTTAATCGAGTCGCCGCCCGACCCCGACGCCGCCCGCCGCCGTGCCGCGGAACTGGTCGGCGCCGACGCACTGGCGCAGGCCCTGGCAGACCCGGCACTGGATCAACAGCTGGCCGAGCACGTCCGCCTTTACGCCCGGGCCGGCGCGGGCACGTTGCCGATCCTGTTGCACGGCTCCCAGACCGCCCAGGGACGGCCGCCCGGCGCGAAGCAACTATTTCAATTTCTGGAACGGAACGTGGGACTGCCGCCCCCGTGACGTTTGCTTCGTTCGGAGCCCGCGGCGCCGGCAAGAGAACCCTTGTCGGCGCCGCGGGCTTTGAACCGGCCCTTAGCGCGGTTCACGCACGGTTTGCGCACACGTGGCGGCGGGCACGGGCTGACCTCCAGCGGCCTGCGCTGCCACAGCAAGAACGCCAAGAACGCCAACTTTTTCACACGTCGAGATTCGAGCCTGGGAGCGGCTCGCGCAGTTTGCAGGACGGTTCGAGAGCACTGGTCTGCCGTTCGTGGTCCACACCACTGCGAACCGCGCTAGGAATTGAACACCAGCCGCGGTCCCTGTCAAGAAAAAGTTGCCCCCGTTGGGAGTGAGCGGAAATAATATCCCCGCAGGCGCAATGGCTCTACCAGATCTGAGGTGAGCGGGGAGTCAGTCCCCTGTTGGCCCCGGTGAACAGGGGGCTGACGCTCCCCGCTCGCCTGCGGCCGACGCCGCGCGGATCAACGCGGGCACCTCTGCGACCGAGTTCAGGAGGTGCGTGTGCGGGCACGCCTGGAGTTGTTCCCGCGAAAAGCTGCCTGTCGTGACGCCGATCACCAGACCGCAGCCGGCGTTGCTGCCTTCCTCCAGGTCCGCCTTCGTGTCGCCGATCTTGGCAACGCGGGCTGCGTCGCGCACGCCCAGGCGCTCCATCAGGTGCCGGATCATGTCCGGGTGCGGCCGGCCGCGCGGCACCTCATCGCTGGTCACGTCGGCATCGATCACGTCCGGCGCTCGCCAGCCGAGGCGGCCGAGCAACACCTCCGCGATGGGCCGGAAAAAACCTGTGTTGACCGCGACCCGGACGCCCGCCCGCCGCAGGGCCGCGAACGCGGCGGCTGCTCCCGGGATCTCCCGCACCGCCGGGTCGTGGGCGTAGTAGTCCCGCATCCGCCGCGTAAAATCCACGTGAACGGCGTCGATGTTGTCCGCCGTCGGCGGCACGCCGCGCGGCCGGCCGAACTCCTCCAGCAAGATGCGGATGGCTTCCGGCTTGGGCAGGCCCATGACGGCGTTCACCGCCGCCGGGTCGGCCGTAAGGCCCCACGCGGCCAGGGTGGCGCGGAACGAGGTGTTGACCGCGTCGCCGTCATCCACCGTGGTCCCGGCCAGGTCAAACACCGCCAACTCGATCATGACTCGCCCCCCAACCAGTCCGTCACCACCCGTTCCGCCAGTCCGAACGACAGCGTCATGCCGGCGCCGCCGGCGCCCGCCACGGCGATCACCTGCGGCGTCAGCCGGGCGACCACGTATGCGTCCGTGCGGTGCTTCAGATAGGTTCCGTGCCAGCGGGCAGTGATGGTCAAACCCGGCACCGCCAGGAAGGTCCGCAGGTACGCCAGGATCAGCTCGTCAATACTTGGCTTGTCGAACGGCTCGATGGCATCGCCGTACTCGTGGGAGTCGCCGAGGGTCAGTTCGCCGTGGCCGTTCTGCGACACCAACACGTGAATGCCGTAGCGGCCGTATTCGGGAAGCTCGGCGTCCAGGCGGCGGACCAGGGCCGGCAGCGTCGGGCAGCGGGCGAACGAGGCGTAGTGCCGCAGCGTCAACCCGGCGGCCAGGTGCGTGCCCAACTGGAAGCGGTCGCCGAACGCCTGTGAGCGCATCATCTGCAGCTTGACCGGCAGCAGTTTGCTGTCCGCGAACGCCGTGGGGGCCAGGTCGCGGAAGTCGGCGCCGGTGCAGATCACCAGGTGGCGCACCAGCCGGTCGCCGTCCGGCGTCACCACGCGCGGCAGGTCATGACCGAGCACCGGCGTGCCGAACGCGAAGTCCACGCCGTAAGTGCGCGTCAACCACGCGGGCAATTCGGCGATGACCTGGCGCGGGTCCACCGCCAGTTCCAGGGGGCTCCACAGCCCGGCGCAGGCCGGTCGGCACCACGGCCGGGAAGCGGGCGGTGACCTGGACGGGGCTCCACAATTCACAGGGCCGGTCCTCGCGGGTCGCCTCGGCGACGAATTCGCGCAGCACCTGGGCCTCGTCATCGTGATAGGCGGCGTGCAGCGAGCCGCACTGCCGGTGCCACAGGCCGCTCGCGGCGAGCACTTCGAGCCACAGTTCGCGGCTGCGGCGGGCGATCTGGTACACCGGCCCCGCCGGCTGCCCGACCGGCCAGATCATGCCGAAGTTGCGGACGGAGGCGCCCTGCGCCCGGCGGTGTCGCTCCAGCACAAGCACGCGCAGGCCGCGGCGGGCCAGCACGAACGCATGCGCCAGTCCAAGGATGCCCGCCCCTACCACGCCCACGTCATACGTGCCGCTCATGCTCTCTCCCGCTGAAGTCAGAAGTCAGAGGTCAGAAGTCAAGAACCCGGGCCTCTGACCTCTGACTTCTGACTTCAGGACTGCTTCCAGGCACGGCCGATAGTGGTCGAGACCCGGGACGGCCAGCCCCGGCACCTTGGCCCCGTCGTCCCAGCGGCGGACGGCCACGGCCGCGCGGAACCCCGGCTCCCGCTCGAAATGCCGCACCTCTTCCGGCGACATCGGCCCGCCCTGCAGCCGCAGGCTGAGCTGCGACGCTTCGGACAGTCCGGCGAGGTAATCCGGCTCGACGGCGCACAGGTAGCGCTTGGCGGCGACGTGCAGGCGCACGGGATCGACCACCACCGGCTGGAAATGGCCGCGCAGCCAGGTGGCGCCGCCTTCCTCGTGCCGCGCGTCGATGCCGTGCTCGGCCACGTCTTCACCCAGGCCGTGCAGCAGGTGGCCGACATCGTGCAGCAACGCCGCGGCGACCAACTCGGGCGCCGCCCCGGACTGCTCGGCCAGGTCGGCGCACTGCAGGGCGTGCTCCGTCTCGGTGACGGCCTCGCCGAAATAGGCGCCGTTGCCCTGCTCGCGGAACAGCGTGAGGAGGCGGTCGATGACGTGCATGGTCTCGGTCACTCCTGACCCTCCATTTCGGGGACCACCGCGACGCGCACACCGGGCTGGGCGTGAGCGGCGACGAACGCCTGGTCGGCCTGCTTCAGCGGGAAGGTCGCGGCGACCAGACTCCGCCAGGAGAAGTCGCGGCCCGGCCCGGCCAGGAACGCCAGGGCCGTCGCCAGGTCGCGCGGATGGTAGTTGTGGACGCCGCGGATCGTGAGCCAGCGCCGCACCACCGCCTCCGGGTCGAAGCCCACTTCGCCGACCGGGGCCACCGTCCCCGCCAGCAGCACCGTCCCGCCAGTGCGCGCCAGCGCCAGCGCCGCCCGGACAGTCTGCCGCCGTGCCGGCCAACTCCAGCACGAGATCAGCCCCGCGGCCCGCGGTCGCCTCGCGAACTCGATCCGTCAACTCCACCGCCTCGGCCGGCAGGGCGTGCGTTGCCCCGAACCGGAGGGCACGCTCCCGGTTCGCAGGAACGGGGTCGCTCACCAGCACCGCCCTTGCCCCGGCGGCCCGGGCCATCGCGCACGCTGTCACGCCAAGCACCCCCGCGCCCAGGACCAGGACCGTTCGCCCCGCAACCGGGCCGCCGCAGCGGAGCAGCGCCGCCACCGTGGCGGTCGCGCAGTTCGCGGGCGCGGCCACCAGGTCCGGCACCGCGTCCGGCACCTGGAAGCAGACCGTCCCCGGCACCAGCACCACGTAATCGGCCAGTCCGCCGCCCAGCAGCCGCTGCGGGCTCAAGCGCTGATGACCGTATTTGTACGGACGTTCGCACTTCTGCGGCAGGTCTTCGGCGCAGAAAAAGCACACGCCGCAGCCGACCGCCACGGCCCAGCTGACCCGACTGCCCACCTCCAGCGGCACGCCCGCAGCGTCCTGCCGCGGCGCCTCCGGGCCGAACGCCGCAATGCGGCCGACGATCTCGTGCCCCAGCACAGTCGGCGTCGGCTCGGTACGCCGCCCGGCGTGGGTGTGCAGGTCGCTGCGGCACAGCGTACAGCAGGTGACGCGCACCAGCAACTCCGCGCCCCGCGGTTCCGGGACGGGGGACCGAATCAGCTCCAGCGCCTGGCCGGCGCCGGTGAACACGACGGCGCGCTGCATCAGGTGATCCGCTCCGCGATGATGCCCTCGGCGTGGGCTTCGGGGACTGCCGCGAGTAAGTTCGCCACGGGCCGCCGGGTCATCGGATGGGTCGCGAAGTAGCGCCAGCACGGAATCAGCAGTACCAGGCAACCGCCGGCGATGATCCAGCTCAGGATGAGGAAAAAGGTCAAAAAGCTCTGCACGGGCGGCAGCAGGTTCTTGCCCAGCAGCACCGCGACGTAGCCGAGGTAGCCGAAGGAGTCGGCCAGGTACATCAGGTAGCCGACGGTGCCGCGGTCGCGCGTCACGGCGATGAGCCGCTCGAAGACGGTCACGTGGATGGCGATGTACGGCAGGTACAGGCCGATGCCCATCAGGACCATGAACGGGAACGGCGCCAGCGCGTCGTGCTCGAACGCCTCCAGCGTGACCACGAGCAGCAGTGCCCCAAGTACCGACAGGCCCAGGCCGGAGAAGAACGCCCGGCGGTTGTTGCGGATCAGCACCATCGAGCCGTTCAGCACCGTGATCGCGGCCGCCACGGCCATCTCCGACCACGCGAAGACGGACGCCGGCACCGTCTCCTGCATGTCGTCCCAGATTTCCCGGGAGAAATCGGAGCGGACACTGCGCAGGATGGTGACCAGCAGGTAGACCAGCACCAGCAAGGTCAGGCCCACGGCGTAGCGGCGGAAGAACCGCCAGCGCTCGGCCCCGTCCATGGGAGTGCGCTCGCTGCGGGCGGCCACGTCGCGGAACGATGGCCGCGGGATGCGCGACAGCATCCAGGTGGACAGCAGCAGCGGTGGCACGAACAGCAGGCCGGTCAGGGCCGGCATCCAGAATTCGGAGACGCCGGCCTGGAGCAGGGCGTCGCCGGCCGAGCGGGTGACGCCGTCGGCGACGATGAAGCTGGCGCACAGCCCCGCGGCGAGGGCCTCGGTGTTGCGACGGCCTTCGAGGAAGCCCAGGACCATGCCGAACACCATGCCGAGCGGTACGCCGTTGCAGAACAGCCAGAAGATGTTGAACGGCGGCGGCGTCAGCGCGAACAGCACCAGCCCGACCTCCGCGATGGCGATCAGCACCAGCAGCAGGGCGGCGCGGCGGTGCGGCGGCACCTCGGCGACGACCTTGATGCCGAGGAATTTGGAGAGGGTGTAGCCGAGCACCTGGGCGGTGATGAGCCACGTCTTGTAGCCGACGCCAGCGAATGTCAACACGTCGTGGTAGTTGGCGGCGGTGAAGGGCTTGCGGAAGGCGTACATGCAGAAGTAGGCGCCGAAGCCGGCGACGAGGCACCAGATCGACAGCGACCAGCCGCGCCTGTTTGAGAGCGACAGATCCTCCGCGCTGCTGAGTTCCTTCATTGGGACTCCTCGTTCAGGAAGCGCGCTAAGCTCGACTGATGCACTTTTTCGAGGGGGCGAGTTTCGGGAAAGCCAGGGATTTTCGGGGGTTTTGCATATTTTGAGACAGGCCGCACCCGATATGGGGTGTGCAAAAAGTCCTTCTCCAGCGTAAAACCGCAGAAAAACCTGGCAAATCCCCTTCCGAAAAAGTGCATCAGTCGAACTAGAGCGGTTCGCGTTTGGGTAGCGCACAAGTCGTGGGACGGCTCTCCAGAGCCGTCAGCGTTCTCCCGACGGCTCTGGAGAGCCGTCCCACGACTTGTAGACCACGCGACTGGGAACCGCTCTAAGCGCGTTCGGAAACAAAGACGACTCGTCCGAGCCGCGCACGCAGCGTATTCGCGGAGTAAGCGGCCACAGCGTCCCAACGCTTATCCAACGCTTACTCCGCTGCGCTGTGTGCGCGGCCCGGACGAAGCGCGGGCGACAACTTCTGCAACTGCCGCGGGACCGGCACCTGGTTCGGGATCCGCTGCTTCAGCCCGCCGGGCCCCTTCATCGGCCCTTGCCCTTTCGGGATCAGGCTCTCGTCCTTCTGCTTGCCGTCCTTCTCGACCACAATCCGCTCCGCGCCGATGTTGATCGCCAGGGCCCAGCCGAGCTGCTGCGCTTTAGCGAACGTCGTGTCTTTCTTGAGGAGTTCCAGGTACTCCGGGCTCAGGAGCTTGACGACGCGCGTCTTGCGCTTACCGACCTCCTCGGCATCGACCCACTGGCCGTCCTGGAGGTAGAACGCCCGCCGGCCGATGAGGTTGATGTTGTCGAAAGACGTGTCCTTGCCGCGGCGGTCGCGGTACGTGTTGGCGGCCTTCCCGGCGACGATCTGGGTCTGCAACTTGCGATCGTTGATCGCCTGGTTGACGGCCCACTGACCGGCCTGCTCCTTGCGGGCCATGGCCAGGCGCTTGCCCGCCTCGGCGACCAGCGCCCCGCCGCCACCCTTGAACCCGGCCGGCCCGGCCGCGGCGATGAACTCGGTGTACTCCGTCACAATGCCGTACTGCTTGCTCAGCCGGACGACCTCCTCGACCAGCTCCTTGTTCGCTCCGCGCAGGCGGATTTCCTGGAGGAGATAGCCGATCTGCCGGGCGGCCCACAACGGAGCCAGGAACTCGTTGGTCGTCGCCGCCGCGCCACCGGGAAGGTCCGCCGCGACAGTGTACTTGACCGGCTGGCCGGCCAGCGTGCCGGCGATCGTGAAGGTGTGCTGGCCGCTCTTCTTGTAGCGGCCGACCATCATGATCTCACTGCCCTTGAACAGCACCGGCACTTTCGACGGCAGCACCTGCTGGGCGCCGGAGTCGCCGAACGACACCTTTACGCCGGACAGCAACGGGTGCGACAGACGGTCGTACAGGGCGGCGACCTTGTTGTCGAGTTCCTCCTTCGGCGCGAAGTACTCACTGGAGCCGTCGGTCACCTCGGCGAGCTGGTCGAGCAGGTGCGCGTTGACATCGTTGCCGACGCCCATGACGAAAATCCTGGTGCCGGCGTTCTGCTGCTTGACCTGCTCAATGATCTTTTCCGGCGAGCGCTCGCCAACGGTCGGCGCGCCGTCGGTGACGAAGATCATGATCCGCTCACGTCCCGCGGCGGCCTTGCCGGCCAGAGCCTTCCGGAGCGCGCCGGAAATGTTCGTCTGGCCGTGGGCGACGACATCCTCGACGAACACCCGGGCTCCCTTGAGGTTCTCCGGCGTGGCGTCCACGAGATCGTTCTTGAACGGCTTCACGTCGGTGCCAAAAGTGACGATGTTGAAACGGTCGGTCCTGTCGAGGTTCTGGATGCAGTAGTCGAGGGCGGCCCGGGCCTGCTCGATCTTTTCACCGCGCATCGAGCCGCTGGTGTCCATGACGAAGATGACATCCTTCAGGACCGCCCGCTGGGCGGCGGCCCCGGCCGGGTTGCCCAGCAGCATGAAGTAGCCGTCTTCCTTTTCCGAGGGGCGATAGGCCAGCACGCGCAGGCCGAGGGCGTCGGTGTCGGCCGCCCAGTAGAGGCGGAAGTCGTCCAGGCCGGTCCAGCGCTCGGCCTTGACGGTGGCCGTCGCCTCGGTGGGGGTTTTGCGCGTAATGGTTGTCGTGTGCGTCGGGCTGAAGATGGACCGCAGCGGCTGCTTGTCCGTGAGGTGGACATTGACGGTGACACGCTCGACCGGGGCCGCCGCAAAACTGGCGGCGGGCATCGGGCAGGTCAGCATGTGGACGCCCTGCGTGCGCTTGACCGCCATGTGGTACGTGATCGACAGTTTCCCCTTGCCGCCGAGGTTGACGGTGGGAACGAGGATCGCCGGCCGGCCGGTGAAGGCCAGTAACTTCGTCAGGCCGCTGCGGGCGATGGTCTCGTACACGGCCTGGGCCTTGGCAGGGTCAAGGAAGGTCGCGTCGCCGAGGAGCTTTGGCTCCGCTCCGAGCTTGCCCCAGGTGACCCGGATGCTCGCGCCGTTGACGCCGTCCGGCAGCGGGACGAGGCAGACGGTCGGGGTGGTCTTCTCCGGGCCGTCGATGACCTCCTCGACCTCGATCCGGGCCGCGTCCTTCGCCACGGTAACAGTCGCCGTGCTGAAGCGGATGGCGTAGCAGTGGCATGGCACGCCCGGGGCCGGGGTGAATTTTTTCCCATCAAGCTGCCCGGGAACAAAGATCGGCCCGGCCTGAAGCGGTGCCGCCAGCAACAGGAACCCGGTTGCCAGCAGGAGCGCGGGAAGCGATCGGAAGCATGCGCGCGTCATCGTCGATCTCCCTTGCGTTTGGGTTGCGAGGACGGTCTCGTCGATTCAAGGCATTGTCGCAGAAAATAGCCTCGGAGGCGAGAAACCCAGGAGGTTCTTTACCAACTAGACGAGAGACGGCCCGGGATCGGCGGAAAAATGCAGAAAGAAAAGGAAAACCCGTCTCACCCCCCATTCGTGGCCGGGTGCCCGCAGATTCCCTACACCTGCGCTCCCGGAAGACTGTCCCAGGGGCGAATCATGGGAGCCTCTGACCGGCCCGGTGGGTCCGCAGCCCGTGTGACGATTTTAAGGAGGCGCCGAACAACAACTTCGTAGGACGGCTCTCCAGAGCCGTCGGGACGGCTCTGGAGAGCCGTCCTACTCTTGGAAGTTGTTGTTCGGCGCCTCCTTAAAATCGTGTTATTGAAACCCGACCCGTTTTTTCTGCTCGGCCTGACCACCGGCGGCAATCGGGCAGGAGTGGGAGGCGCGCCGTGTGGCCCTGTGGCCAGGTGACTCGCGCCCCGCCCCTTCCCCCTTGCCCCCCGCCCCCCTGCTTCTAACGTAACCAGCAGGAACCCCGGCCGCCCGGTCGGACCCGGAACGACCCCGCTTCGCTCAGTGGAAACGATGCCATGATTCAGGCGTTGCAAGCCCCCGCCAGCAGTGCCGCCGGCGTTGTCTGGGATCTCGGCGATCTCTATCTCGGGCCCGATGACGGCCAGATCACGCAGGACCTTGACGAGGCTCTGCGCCGCGCCAGCGCTTCGAGCAGAACTATCGCGGCCAGATCAACGTCCCGGGCGGCCCCGACCCCGAGACGCTGCGCACCGCCCTGGACGAGCTGGAAAGCCTGTCCGAGCAGATGGACCGCCCGGCGGTCTTCGCCGGTCTGCTGCACGCCGCCAAAACCGACGACCCCAAACACGGCGCCCTGCGCAGCCGCACTCTTGAGCAGCGCACCGTCATCAGCAAGCACCTGATCTTCTTCGAACTGGAATGGGTCAAGTTGCCGGACGAGGCGGCGGGGCCGCTGCTGGAACGGCCGGAGCTGGCCCGGCACCGCCACTACCTGGAGAAGATGCGGCTGTTCCGGCCGCACTACCTGAGCGAGCCGGAAGAGAAAATCCTCAACGACAAGAGCGTCACCGGCAGCGCCGCCTTCGTGCGCCTGTTCGACGAGACCGTGTCCACCATGCAGTTCCCCTTCGCGCTCAACGGCCAAACGGAACTGCTGTCGCAGCAGCAAATCCTCTCGAAGCTCTACGATCCCGACCGCGCCGCCCGCAAGGCCGCCGCCGAGGGCGTCACGCAGGGCCTGCAACAGAACGCCCGGCTGCTGACCTACGTGCTGAACACGCTGGTGCTCGACCACAAGATCGACTGTGAGCTGAAAAAGTATCCGACGCCGATGGCGCCGCGCAACCTGGCCAACGAGATCAGTGACGCGGTGGTCGAGGCGTTGATGACCGCAACGGAGCGGCATTTCGGACTGGTGCAGCGCTACTACCGCCTCAAGGGCCGGCTGCTCGGCGTGGGCGAACTGTTCGACTACGACCGCTACGCGCCGCTGTTCGACGACCTGCCGACGTGCGACTGGCCGCAGGCGCGGCGCACCGTCGAGGAGAGCTACCAGGCGTTCAGCCCGCGGGCCGGCGAGATCATCCGCGAGTTCTTTGACCGCCACTGGATCGACGCGGAACTGCGGCAGGGCAAGCGCGGCGGCGCCTTCAGCAGCAGCGCGGTGCCGAGCGTCCACCCGTACATCCTGATGAACTACACCGACAAGCTGCGCGATGTGATGACGCTGGCGCACGAGCTGGGCCACGGTCTGCACCAGTACCTGTCGCGGCCGGTCGGCTACCTGCAGTGCGACACGCCGTTGACCACGGCGGAGACCGCCAGTGTTTTCGGCGAAATGCTGACGTTTCAACGGTTGCAGCAGATTTACCACGACCCGCGCACGCGGCTGGCGCTGCTGTGCAGCAAGATCGAGGACGGCTTCGCGACGGTGTTCCGCCAGGTGGTGCTGACGCGCTTCGAGCAGGCCGTACACCGGGCGCGGCGCGAGCAGGGCGAACTGCCGACGGAACAGATCAACGCATTATGGATGAACGCCAACCAGCCGATGTTCGGCGACGTGGTGAAGTTGACGGACGGTTACGGCTGGTGGTGGTCGTACATCGGCCACTTCATCCACTCGCCGTTCTATTGCTACGCCTATGCGTTTGGCGAATTGCTGGTGCTGGCGCTGGTGCAGAAGTACAAGCAGGAGGGGCCGAAATTCGTGCCGGGCTACCTGGACTTTTTGGCCAGCGGCGGCTCGGACAAGCCGGATGTGCTGGTGAGCCGGCTCGGCGTGGATGTGACGGACCCGGCGTTCTGGGAGCTGGGGCTGCGGCTGCTCGGCGACATGGTGGGCGAGGCCGAGGCGCTGGCGAAGCAGTTGTAAGTATCCTGGCTCGGAATCGAACCGAGATCTGGACCTTCGGAGAGTCCGGTGTTGTCCGTTACACCACCAGGATGCAAGAGCCGACGGCCGGGGTCGAACCGGCATGGGCCCGCTTACGAGACGGGTGCCTTTCCAATGTCGAGCCACGTCGGCACAGCAGAAGCGCAAGGATTCGAACCCTGTGCAGCAGTTTTGGAGGCTGCCTGCTCTCCCAGGAGCTTGCACTTTCTCCAATCATGACGTACATTCATTTGACGAGGTTCGCGCTTTTCCTTACACTCCGAGGGGGCTGGATATGAAATCAAAGCAGGATGCAACCATGCCGCAGCGTGCCTATAGCTATCGCCGCGTCTCCGATCCCTACAGCAAGGACGGCATCGACCGCCAGGAGGATTACGCCACCGCCCTGGCCGTCAAACACGGCTGGTGTCTGGACGACACCTTGCTCTTTACCGACCGCGGCCGCAGCGGCTTCCACGGCCACAACCGCAAGCCGACCGCGGCCCTCACGCAGTTCCTGGACCTGGTGAAGCGCGGCCGCATTGCCCCGGGTTCGGTACTCATCATCGAGAACATTGACCGGCTCAGCCGCCAGGAAGTGGACATCGCCTACGACCTCTTCCGCGACATCCTCAAGGCCGGCGTCTGGATCGCCACGCAGACGCCCGAGCGCATCTACCGGCCCGGCGTCAGTTCGTTCATGGACCTGATGGAACCTATCTGGCTCATGTACCTGGCGCACGCCGAGAGTCTGAAGAAGTCGGAGCGTACAAAACACGCCTGGATCACTGCTCGCCGCAAGGCCCGCGAGCAGAAGACGCCGCACGGCAACCTGCCGCCCTGCTGGCTGCGGAAGTTGCCGACCGGTTATCACTTCATCCCCGAGCGCGTCGCCGCCGTCCGCCGCGCCGTGCAACTTCTCACCGAGGGGTACGGCTTCCGCCGCGCCTGCCAGCAACTGGAAGTCGAGGGAATCGAGGCCCCCACCATGGAACTGGTCAACCGTCCGAAGAAGGTCAAGTCGCCGCAGCCGCCGCGCCAGGTGCGCGGAAAATGGGACCGCAAATTCCTGGCGGACCTGGTGCAGACGCGCGTGCTGCTCGGCGAGTTCGCGCCCTGGGCGAGCCGCCGATCCCCGGATATTACCCAGCACTCCTGACCGAAGACGAGTGGCTCGCCCTCGGCGGTGCCGTGGCCGGCCGTAAGAACCACAGCGGCCGGCCGACCGGCAAGCACCGCTTCAACCTGTTCACCGGCTTTATCACCGACGCGGCCGGCAACGCGCTCCACCTCCAAACCCCGTTTCCGCTGGACGACCGGCTCAGCTATCTGGCCGGCCCGGGGAAAGGCGCCGTCCGCGTCCGCTACCAGGACGCGGAAGACGGCATCCTTGACGCGCTCGCCATGCTCCGTGTCGAAGACGTAATCGAGCCGACTGCCCAGCATCTGGAGCGCGAGCGGAGGATTGCGGAATTGACCACGCGTCGCGTGGCCCTCGACCATCGCCGCCAACTGCTGGTTGCCGCCGCCGCCGACCCCGACGAGGACCTGGCGACCAACCAGGCGGCGCGCAAGGCCGTGGCGGACGCCCTGGCGACGCTGGAAGAGGAGTTGCGCCGCCTGAAACTGGAAAGCCAGACGGGCAAGGCCGAGCACCTATCCGAGACGCAGACGCTCGCCCAACTCTACCGGGCCGCCGCCGGCGACGAAAAAGCCGAACTGGCCCGCCGCATCAAGGCCGCGCTCCCCGCCGTTGTCCGCGGGATTACTGTGGAGGCCGTGAAGGTGAGCGCCAAGCGGCAGCGGACGCGCGTCACGATCGAGTTGCGGGGCGGCGGCCGCCGGGCCTTCGTACTCTTGCCCGGGGAACATACGCCACTTCACATTGATGCCCTAGCTTCCGAAGACAGCTAACCGCCAATGCGCAATCGGCGTAGGCGTCCGGCAGTTTTCGGAACTGCCGGGCGCCCGCCACGGACTGCACCCACCCGTCGGCCCCGTCCCAGAACAGCCCCGCCGCACTCAGCACCACAAAGCAATTCTCGACCATCGGCGTCTCTCCCACGCGGGCGACGCCCCAATCCTGCCGCCGGCCCACGATCCCGTCCACCCCGCCGCCGCCGCGGCGGCCGAAACCCGCCGCCCTGTTTTCGGCCGACCGTCAAACCGGCACACCTCGACAACCCGGCGCATCTCAACATCTTCGGGGCCACCCCACCGCCGCCGGAAAAATTCCGGCGGATGGCAGAGCTTGCCGCTCAGGCAATTCGGCTAAGCCGAGTAAATTTAGACGGGAGACGTGCGCGTCTCGTTGGCGACGGTTCGACAAGCAGGCCGTGGCCGAGCTGCGCCGCCAGGGCAAGAGCACGCGGCAGATCAGCGACGACCTCGGGGTGAGTGAAGCAACCGTGCGACGTGATTTGCAAGTAGCGTCAACTGCGTCATCGAATGACGCAGTTGACGCTATCACCGGCAAGGACGGCAAGGAATATCCCGCCTATCGGCCGGCCGTCACCTGCGTCATTCGATGACGCAGGTGACGGCATTACCGGCAAGGACGGAAAGAAGCGTCCCGCCCATCGGCCGGCCGTCACCCCCGAGCAGCGGGAGCGGCGGCGGGCCAGGTCCCGCCGACGTGCCCAGGCGGCCCGCCAGGAGCCACGGCGGCCCCAAGCCGGCTCAACGGACGCCCGGCGGCCGAGGCCGCCATACGCAAGCCCAGGGCAGTAGAAACACGACCCGGCCGCCCCCGAACGCAAACACTCGCCATGATGGGCAAAGAAACCCGCAGCCAACTCTGAAGAGGGCGCACGATGACTACGATCATGACTGCCGAGGTGGCGGCCTACCTGGACGACTTGCTCACCTGCGAGCAGGTGTGCGCGGAACTGGGCTGCAGCGCCCGCACGCTCCGCGAGTGGATTTCCAAGAAGCGGTTCCCCGAGCCGCTGAGGATCGGCAAGCGTTGCAGCCGGTGGCGCAGGTCGGACGTGGAGCAGTTCAAGCAGGCGCAGGGCTGACCGGAGGACGGGCACGTCAAACAAAAACGCCGGCAGGGTGCACTACTACCCTACCGGCGCGAAAAGAGGTACTGCCAAGATGATAACCCAAAGCTCCGTTCCGTTCATCTCCGACGCCGCCGGCCCGGGCCAGATTCTTGAGGCGCCCAGCCGCGCCTCCCCACGAATCGTCACCACCGACCCGAACGGCCCCGCCCCGGGCAATGAGCACCTGGGCGACCTGGGCAACGCCGTGGCCTTCGCGCGGCACCACGCAGACCACCTTCGCTACTGCTGGCCCTGGAAGAAGTGGCTCTACTGGACCGGCCGCAAGTGGACGACGGACGAGTCCGGCCACGTCTACCAGCTGGCCAAGGATGTGATCCGGGCCATGTACCAGGCCGCTGTGGACGAGTCGGACGACGCCACCCGCAAAGCCAAGGTAAAGCATGTCCTGGCCACCGAGAGCCGCAAGGCGCGCATCGACGCCATGATCGACTTGGCCCGCTCCGAACTGGTGATCCAGCCCGATCAACTGGACAATTACATGATGCATCTCAACGTGGGCAACGGCTTGCTCGCCCTGGGCATTTTGGATAAGCCCACGGATGTGTTTCTCCCCCACAACCAGTATGAAATATTCTGCCGAGACGAATTTTGCATGGCCATCGCCCCGGTGTGGTACAAGCCCGCAGCCGCCTGCCCGACTTGGCTGAAGTTCCTCGACACGATCTTCTCCGGCAACGTCCGCGTCATCAACTTTGTGCAGGAGCTGGCCGGCTACGCGCTCACCGGCGACGTCCGCGAGCAGGTGCTGCCGATCTTCTACGGCAGCGGCGCCAACGGCAAGAGCACCTTCGTCAACACGCTGCTGGCGATCCTGGGTGAAGACTATGCCATCCCCGGGCCGCGCGACCTGCTCATGGCCCGCAAGGGCGACTCCCACCCCACCAACGTCGCTCGCCTGTTCCGCAAGCGTCTGGTGGTGTGGCAGGAAACCACGGACGGCAACCGCCTCGACGAAGCTTTCGTTAAGGAGTTGACGGGTGGCGACCGCCTCAACGCCCGGCGCATGTGCGAAGATCCCTGGTCGTTCACCCCGACGCACAAGGCCATCCTGGTCACCAACCACAAACCCGAAATCCGCGGCACTGACCACGGCATCTGGCGCCGCGTCCGGCTTGTTCCGTTCAATGTCCGCATTCCCGACGAGCAGCAGGATAAGGAGTTGCCGGAGAAGCTCCTGGAGGAACACTCCGGCATCCTGAACTGGTGCCTGGAGGGTTGTCGGCGCTGGCTGACCCAGGGGCTGAGCCTGCCCGCCGAGGTCAAGGCCGCTACCGAAGAGTACCGCGACCAGCAGGATTTGATTGCGCTGTTTCTCGATGAGTGCTGCCTGACGGGCAGCGACGATTATCGGGTGAAGGCGAGCGTCCTGTTCACCGCCTGGGGTAAGTGGTGCGAGCAGAACAACGAGACCATAGGCACGCAACGAAAATTCGGAGACACCCTCACGGGCCGAGGATTTAAGAAAAAGGTCAGTAATGGCATTTGGCGCTTGGGTATCACCCTTGCCGGCCATGACAACCAGAACGCTCAGAACGATCAGAACGACCGCAACGACGAGATACCCGAGTAGCGCGGAACCTTTGGAACCTTTTGGAACCTTGGAACCGAATTTCGAGGTTGAGCGCTCGGGAGACGTGTCTATAGAAACTAACCTGAAAAAAGGTTCCAAAGGTTCCAAGGTTCCACGACTTCGCAAGGAGAAGCCTATGGAGTCCATCAACCCGGTGTTGCCCCTGTGTACCTTCAGCGAGGCGGAAGGCGGCCGCTACGAAAAGGCCCTCTGCTTGCACCAGGACGACGGCTGCCCACTTGGCCTGAACCGAGCCGAGGGCAGACACTGTCCATGCCGACAGCGCGTGACCGTCGAACGCTTCGATAGCCACGACGTACAGGTGCTGTCGTGTTGCTTTCCAAAGACGTACAGCGGCACCACGATCCGCGATCCAGAGGAGTTCGCCCGCTGGATCCGGCGCCAGCATCAACGCCGCCTGGACGAGGCCAGGCGGAACTGAACCCGCGTGAAAAACATTATCCCCGGAACGCAGAAGTCAGTCAAACTGCGGTCAGGTCGGAGAAAAATCGGAGAGTTTCGGCGGGGTCGGTCATGAACGCGGACAGCAACGATCTGCCCGAACCGGAAGGCCCGGATGAGGTTCCGGCGGCGGGCTTCACTGTCAAGGAGGCGCGTCTCGCCCTCCTCCTCGCGTGCGGTGATAGTAATTCCGTTGCTTCCAAGAAAATCGGAATTGCCGAAAGTACCGCGTGGCGGTGGCGCAAGTCGCCAGTGTTCCAAAAATTGCTCCTCGAATTGCGCGCGGCGTTAATCTCCGAAACGACCGGCAAACTCGCCCAAACCGCGTGCCAGGCGGCGGCCGTCCTGAACCAGTTGCTTAGCGACTCGAATAGCAGCATCAAGCTCGGGGCGGCCCGGACTGTGCTGGAACGGGCAACCGAATTTTACAAGCTCTCCGACATGCAGCAGCGCCTGGAGAACATGGAAGCGGAGTTGGAAGGTTACAGGGCCGCGCAAGGGGCTTGAAGCGTACCACGCCAGCCCAGGCCGTCATCGAGGTGTTCGCCAATGATCGATCTTCGTGAACTTTTCAGCGACGAGTTGCTACGCGACGCCCGCGACCTGCTTGTCGAGCAGGTTCGCGATAAGGCTCTGCCAGCCCGTGAACGCCGGCAGGCGGCGGTGATCTTGCTTCAGGCGAGCGCGAAGGTCGCCCGGCTGTCGCCCAGGTTGGCCGTTCCGGTCAAAACTCAAAACGGAGTTCCGAAATGATCCATCAGACTGCCATCGCGCTTGTCGCAGGCACCGATTACAACCGCGTCGAGATCGGCCGGGCCGCCGCCATCGTCGAGCGCACGGGCTGCAGCCCGCAGAGCGCGCTGGCCACGTCGCGGCAGCAGCTGCGTTCCGAGGTGGCGTTCGACCAACCCGTCAGCGTCCGCGAGCGCGACCAGGCCCTCGCGTACATGCGGCAGCATGCGACCGAGGACTTCGACGCGGCGGTCCAAGCGGTGCGTCGGCTCAACTGAACCAACGCGGTGCTTGTAGACGGCACCGCTGCGGCGGGCGGGGGTTTCGGCAAGGCCCCCGCCCTTTTCCCCTACTCCGTGGAGTCTTATGGAACACCCTGAATTAGCCTGCAACGGCCTCCGAGCATTTACAACAGCCCGTCTCCTCATCGGCGCCGAGCCGAGCGCGCTGGACACTGTTGGCCTGCACCTGGAAGCGGGCGAGCGCTGGAGACTCGAAGCCATCCAGGCTCAGCAGCACGTCCTCGCCCAGATTCGCGACGCCGGCACCGCCGCGCGGACCGAGCAAGAGCCGGTGCTGAGCCGGCTGCGCGACCAGCTGCAGCGCGGCGAGCAGTCGGTGACCGCCGAAAGGGCCGGTGCGGAGCAGCTGCGGCGTGAAGTCGAACGGCTTGCCGAAGCCGGTGACGCGGCCCTGGACATTCGCAGCCAGCTGGCAGACGCGACGCGCCGCGCGAACCTGGCCGCGGAGTTCGTCGCCGAGGTCAAGAGGAAGCTGGCCGACGCCGAGCGCGCCGCGGATCGGGCCGCCGCCGCCGCCAGTAGCATCGCCGCGGCGGCCGTGGCCACAAAGCTGGGCGCTGAGATCGAGGAGGAGAAGGAGGGGTTCCTGATCGACCTGGCCCATAGCTGGAAGGTGTTTTACACCAAGGAGTCGGCGCGCGCCCTGGCGGCCCAGCGGGTCACCCAGCCGGCGGACTGGCAGGCGGCGCGGGCGTCGGCCGGCGCGGCGAATGTGGAGGTGCCCCAAGCATGACCGCCGCCGCGCTGCCGCTGCTGGACGGGCCGGAGCAGTCCCTGCATTACGAGCGGGCGAAAAGGCCCGCGTTGCTGAACCGGCTGGCCGGCCCCGAGGGCGGCGCCTACCACCCCGCGCCGCGCTCCACCGTCCACTACGCCCGCAAGGGGCTGACCGACCCGCTCAACCCCGGTGCGTTCGCCCCGGCGGGCGAAGGCGTCGAACACCCCGACGCGACCAAGACCCCCCAATCCGGTCCCGCCGGCCCGCAGCCGCCGCAGCTGGGCGCGGCGAAGAAGCCGATGGCCCCGCAGGCGCCGCAATCCTCGGTGCCCCGGGGCGGCTGGAAGCGATACCTGGCCACCGCGCCCAGGCCCGAGGAGGTTGGGCCGGCGCTGGTGGCCCACGATTGGGACCGAAGCGCCACGCCCGGCGACCAGGGCGCGGTCGCCGGACACCTCGCCGGACTTGAGCCGTCCGACTTCTGGAAGGTCGCCCACCACGTTGGCGCCGCCGCGGCACAGGGCGAGGCGCACCCGCAACTGGTCGGTCGCGTCCGGGACCAGATGCGGATGCTGCACCGGCCCGGCACCTTTGCCGTGGACGAGTCCCGCGCCCCACTGGCCTACCGCCTGGACCTGACGGGGCTGTCTCCCGAGGAGCAGGCCGACGCCAGGGAACTGCTGCGGGGCATGCCCCGGGTGCGGGGTGTGACGCACGGCTACTACCTGCAGCCGGGCCTGGCCGAGCACCTGCCTGCGCTGCTGGGCCTCAAGGTCGGTATCAAGAAACTCGGCCGCGGCGAAATCGGCGATCTGACGCCGCGCCGGCCCTCGCAGGTGCCGCTGGCCGAGTGGCAGCACATGACCGCCGACGAGCGCGCCGACGTGGCCGCGCAGCCGCAGGACAAGCTGCGGCGGGCGCGGGAGTTCTTCGACACGCTGCCGGACACCGAGGAGACGGCCGCCGCCGCCCACGCCGGCCGCGCCAAGCGGGGCTGGTACGAGGACTTCGCCAACGTGCTGGGTCTCTGGGGCAAGGACCGCAAGCTGTTCGCCGGCCTGCTGGCGACGCAGAGCACCAAGCACACCGTGCAGCGCAACCTGATCGACGCTTTGGCCATCTGGAACGCCTGGAACGCGGCGGGGCGGCCGACGGATTTGATCCATCATGTGGACCAGACCAAACGCGGACCGCTCAACTCGGTGTCGATGGCGTTCCTGAACGAACTTGGCAGTCAGCCGGGCATGGGCACGGTCATGTTCCCGGCGCGACGGGTGGCTGCCGCGCGGCTGCTAGCCGGGTCGGCTCAGTCGCACGAGCTGGACCGGGACGAAAAACCCAAGACTAGCAATTTCCAGACCGGCCTGGCGGACAACAGCCCGGAAGCGCGCTGCGCCGTGACCAACGACGTGTGGATGGCGATGTTCAACGCCAAGCGGCATGAGGCCGGCGACTTGCAGGAAGAGTTCAGCCGCGCCGGCAACACGCTCTACCACCTGCTGTCCGCCCGCGCCCGCCGGGCCGGTTCGCAGCTTGGCTTCGACCCCCGCGAGGTGCAGGAGACCGTCTGGTCGCTGGGCATGGCGATGTCGGGCCTGGCCGCTGCTGGGCTGTCGCCGGAGGAGATCGTGCGGTATATTACCCACGAGCACGTCCGTGAGGGCGTGAACGACTACAAATCCCTTATGAGGCAGAACCCCCATGTACGACGACTCCTCTCCGAAATCCCCGTCGCCGGAGGAAAGCGCTCTCTTCTCGACGCTGTTGACGGACTTTTTGCAACAGAGCGAGCGGCAGAACAGCGCGGCGAGGTACGACCCCTCACAGGATCCATTTTTGGCGGCGCTGGCGAACCTGAACGACGCCTCGCCCTCCGCATCGCCAAACGAATGTCCCGATACGCCACCAGCTTCCCCGGGAGTCTGAGGCCATTCCAGGACGCCGTGCAGGCAGCGCGGGCCGCGCGCGAGCAGGATCCAGCATTCAACGCGATCCTGCGGCGCGGCAAGCAGGGCAAGGGCGGCGGCACCGTCCACTACGACCGGAACGGGCTGCTGCACTACGCGGCCGGGACGGGCGACGCGGACCCGCCGGACGCGGCTGCGTCGGATGCAACCCCGGCCGGCGGGTCGGGCGGGGCGGCCCGGCTGACCCACCTGGCCAGCGTCCCTCATGTGGACGCGCCAGCAGCCCGGCCGGACATGCGACCCAGCCGCCCCACGCAGCTGGCCCCGAAACCGCCGCCCCGCCTGCCCCTGACGCCGCTGGCGCACGGCCAGCCGATGCACCCCGAGGTGGCGGAGCTGCTGCACGCCCACGGCGTCCCGGACGCCCACGTGCGCAGCCTCAACCATGCCCTGGCCAACCCGGACCACCCCGACACCGGCCGGCAGTCCGACTACTTCCGCAACCACGTCGAGGCGCTGCGCCACTTCGGCGTGCCGGGCCACGTCGTCGAGCACCTGGCGGCCGAGCCGGAGCCGCGGCAGGCGTCGCTGCTGGAGCGGCTGCAATCGCTGACGCCGCACGAGGCGGGCCGGCACTTCGCTGAGCACCCCTGGCACGAGTCCACCTACAGCGAGATGGCGGAGGCGGCGGGGCACCTGCACAGCCTGTCCGACGAGCACTTCTGGCCCTTCGCCGAGCGGGCCATGGCGCACCTGAACGCCAACGAGGGCCGGCCCCAGGTGGAGCGGGCGCGGTTCCTGCTGCGGGCGGCGCTGGCGGCCCGGTCGGGCGTCGGCGACGTTCAGCCGACGCCGGAGGACTGGAACCGCTACGCCCAGGTGCTCGACCTGTCCGGGGTGCGGCCCGCGGAGCACGACCGCGTGCGCGGCTACCTGCACGGACTGCCGCACGTCGAGGGACTGCCGGACGCCTACCTGATGCCGCCGGGCCTGGCGGTCAGCCTGCGGCGCGGCCTGGGCGAGGACTTCCCGCTGCAGTTCCACCCGGTGCGCGGCAGTGACGTGGCGCCGCTCTTACAGCCGCATCTCGGTGAGGACGGGCGGACGGCGGACCAGCTGGCGCAGGCGGCCGGGTTGCCGCCGGCCCTGGCCGAGCGGTCGCTGCAGTACCTGGAGAACCACGGGCGGGTGATGCCGGTGCGGGACGAAACGGGTGAGACGTACTACTACGGCAGCACGCCGGGGCAGGGGCAGCCGGCGATGAGCGAGCTGCAGCGGCGCCTGCTGGGGCTGTTCGAGTCGCCGCGCTACGAGGACGCCATTACCGATGTCCTCGCCGGGCACTCGGCCGAGGAGGCGCAGCGGGCCTTCCAGGGGCTGCGAGACGCCGGGCTGGTTCAGGAGCTGGACAACGGCACGCACTGGACGAACGGGGCCGGCAGCGCGGCACTGCAGGCGGCGGGGGGCAAGCCGGCGGTTGCGGCTCAGGGCAGTGGCGGGGAACAACCCGGTGCGGCGGCGGACGGCGGCGCGGGGGCGACTCAGGCGACGGCGCCGGCCTACACCGGCCACCGCGAATTCATGGCGCGGTGGTCCGACCCAAAGCACCGGGCCACGGCGTCCGCGTCCGCCCAGGATCTGGCCAACCTGAAGACGTTTCTCGGCCGCGAGCCGCGGCCGCACGAACTGGCGGGCATGACCTGCGCGCGGCGGGGGCGGACGCGAAGGTGGAAGCCTACGGCGGCGCCATGAGTTCCCTGGTCGATCACGAGGGGGTGGAGGCATGCCGCGGCTACGGCCGCCACCCGGACGGCAGCCTGGTCTGCCACAACGACATCTTCTACATCCACAAGAATTCGCCGCACAAGGGTCAGGGCTACCAGTTCACCGCCCGCCAGGTCGCCGCGCTCTGCGCCCTGGGTTTCCATAAAATCATGATGGGGTCGGCGGTCGGCCGCAAGGGAGCGAATTCGAACGGCTACTATACCTGGCCGCTGTTCGGCTTTGGCGGCAGGATGCATGACTACCAGTACAGCGAGCTCGCCCCGGAGTTCCAGAAGGCCCTGGGCAAGAGCCGGGAAATCCTCGACCTGTTCGAGTTGCCCGGCGGCCCCGAGGAGTGGAAGGAGAAGGGCAGCGGCCTGAGCAACCTGGAGTTTGATTTATCGGACGGCAGCCGCAGCATGCGGCGGCTGGAGGCGTACATCCGCGAGCGCGAGTCGCGACCGGCACAAGGAGCAGCCCCATGAGCATCGGCGAACGGATCAAGGAGTGCAGGCGTTACCAGGACGAGATTCGTCAGCTGCAGGAACAGCTGGAGCAGCGGTTCCGGGAGACCGGGGCGGTGGACGCCGAGCTGCAAGGGCGACTGGACGCGCTGACCGGGGAGGCGGCCCAGGCCGGCTGCCTGGAAGAGGGCGATGGCGACGTTTGAGCAATTCGCCCTTGAACATCGCGCCGGGCCGTGTTTCACTGCAGCATCACCCGGCGACCGCACCCCATTCCCCGAGGCCAAGATCGTGAACAACATGAACGGCACCCTGAATCAAGGCAGCCCCATTTTCAAGGCCCTCGAAGCGCCCGAATGCAAGGAGCACTTCGGCCACAAGATCGCGTCGCGCGCGGCGCCAAAGCGCTGGATCGCAACAAGGAAAGCATCACGGACGAATACATCGCGTCCTACTTGAGGCGGCACCCCGGCCTGACCGTTGACGATCTGGTGTTGTGTCACGGCGTCACGCACCTCACACCCACGACGCTGTGCCAGATATTCTGGCTGGAGCCCAGGACCAAGGCCCTCGCCTTCGGCACCATTCAGGAGCGGCTGCAGCGAGAACTGCAGGACGCCCGCGATGCCTGCCAGGCCGTTCGCGCGGCGGTGCCCGAGGAGTTCCGCCAGGACGGCGTCAAGCTGGACGAGATGGTCTGCGCCATGGCCGCGCGCATCGACCGCCTGACCCTGCAGCTGGAGGCCGGCCGGCAACTGGAGTCCCAGGCGGACGCCCCGCAGGTGGCACCCGCGACCGATGGCATGCAGCCCACGCACCAGTTCGTCCGCCGCATCGAGACGGTCGAGACCACGACGGTCTACGCCCACGAGGACGCAGCGGACCCCGAGGTGCTCATCGCCGTTCACGCCTGAGCCGCCCGCGGGCCGGGGCGCACCCAGCGCGGCCCCGGCCCGTTTTCTTTCACTTCTTTTTTTTCTCCATCCCCCGGAACGCGCGAATCCCGTCTCATGTGGTCATGGCGACCGCGACCGCCGACCCCACCCGCAACCTGATCGACCGGCTGGCGGATGCGTCCCAGTGGCACATCATCCGCGGCGTGCCGGTCTTCGACGTGCACGTGCGGTCGGATGGCGGCACCGAACCGGTCCGGGTCGGCGCCGACGAACTGGAGCGCATCGTCGCCCGCGCCAGGTTCCGCCGCGAGCACAAGCGGGTGGTCCCGGTCATCCAGATCGGGCACACCCGGCCGAAGGAGCCGGAGCCGAACCAGCCGGACATCGTGGGGTTCGCCGACCACTGGCGGGAGGGAACGTTCGATGGGAAACCGTGCCTCCTAGTAGACGAGTTCTACGAGAAGGCCGAGGTGCCCCAGTTGTTCCACCCGGACGGCCGCGCCAAATATCCGTTCCGCTCGGTCGAGTACGACCCGCGGCGGCACGAGGTCACCCGACTGGCCGTCCTGAAGCGCGACCCCGAACGCGATCTGGGCCTGGTCTATGGCCGCTGCGGCGGCGTGGTGTTCTACTCTCGGAGCCAAGACATGCCCCTTGCCGACCCGACGATGCAGCCCCAGGCCAACCCCATGCCGGCCCCCGCGCCGGCCGACGAGCACCCGGTCCTCAAGTACCACCGCAAGCTCGAGCGCTTCATGAAAAAGTGCTACGAGCGCGACCCGCACGCCTTCGACGACTTCGACGGCGAGGACAAGGATGGAGAGGACAAGGACAAGCCGGCGGAACTGCCGCCGCCGGACGAGGGTCGCGACAAGGACAAGCCGGGCGAGCCATATCAGCGGGGCACGCTCTCCTTCGAGATGGCCCAGCTCCGCCGCCAGGTAACCGACCTGGCCCGCGACCGCGACGAGTCGCGGCAGCTGTACGCCCGCAGCGAGGGTATGCGGCGGGTCCAGGAGTTGCAGACCGAGGGCTACGTCTTCAAGGATCCCGCCAAGAAGGCCGGCGAGTTCGCGGCCCTGGCGACGGACGCCGCCCGCGACGCGCTCGCCGACGACATCCGCGTCCATTACCAGCGCGACGACAAGGCGCCGACCGGCGGCAGCTTCCTGAATCTGACGACGCCCCCGGGCAACCCCGGCGGCCGCAGCACCGACCCGGACGCCATCACCGTCCGCGAGCGCGATGCCGCGATCGCGTACATGCGGAAGCATGAAACCGAGGACTTCGACGCGGCGCTGGCCGAGGTCCGCAAGCAGTCCAAGTGAACCGCGGCCGACGACACCCCAGGGGCCTTTAGCATGAGCAACTACGCCGAGTACGTCATCGGCCGCCGCGGCTACGGCAAGCTGACGCAGACCGCGGGCACCGTCATCAGCCGGCTGATCGAGCCACGCAAGAACGCCTGGACGCGGATTACCGGCGTGCTGACCACGACCGCCGCCACGGCGCACCTGCTGACGCTGCTGCGGCCCCTGGGCCGCACGACGTTCAGCGCCGTGGCGGCGGCCGGGCAGGCCGTGGTCACGCTCACTGCCGACCCGGGCGCCTACCCCAGCGGCGTGCGGACGGCGGCCGACGCCATTACTTCGGGCGACTACGTCGTCTACGAGGCGGCAGACGGCACGCTGGTGCAGGACACCGCTGCGGGTACCTGGAACAGCACGACGGGCGCGTTGACGCTGAACACCTTCCTGCCGACGGGCGGCGTCCTGGTGGGCGGGCGGTTCTGGTACTTCGGGCTGGCCACGGACACCAACCCCAACGACGCCCAGGCGCACCCGCGCTGGAACCTCCTGGCCAACACCAGCAATTTCTTCGGCCGCGCCGACGGCATGGGCAGCATCCCGGACAACCCGCTCATGAATCTGGGCAAGGGCGAGGAGCAGCCGCTGCTGCTGCAGATCGACAACGGCAGCAACGCCAGCACCCTGGAGTCGGTCGGCGTCGAATACGTCAAGAAGGCGGCCGCGGGCTAGGGCCAGGGCGTCGAGGGCGGGGGCGGCACGGCGAGCGGAGGCGAGACATGCAGCGGATTCCTGGGCACCTGACCGACAACAGCGCCGGCACCGCCAGCGCCACGGCGATTGCGGCCCTGAGCGACGGCAGCACCTACGCCAACGACGTGGCCGCGATCCGCAACAACCTGGCGACCATCGCCGCCACGCTGAACAGTCTGATCGACCTGACCAAGGCGCTGGCCCGGCGGGTCGGCGAGTTGGAAGGGCAGTAACCGCGGCACGCCACAGCAACCCGGGGGATGAATCGTGGAAGGCACGTATTTCAAGCCAAGTGCGGGCGGCCAGGCCGCGGGCACCATCTATCCGGCGCGCTTCGTCAAGCCGGGCAGCGACGAGGGCCTGATCCTCATGGCTGGCTCGGGCGATTTGCCCAGCGGCATCAGTTTCAATGAGACGCGGCGCTGCCAGCTGGTCGATAACACGGCTTCGCCGGGCATCCTGGCCAACACGGGCGAGCCGCTGAGTTACTACACCCAGGGCGCCCGCTGTCAGCCTGCAGCTGGGCGGCACCGTGAGCGCTGGCAACCTCCTGAAGCCGAACACGAACGGCGACGGCACCGGCATCGCCACCACGGCCGACGGCGACGCCTACGGCGCCCGCGCCCTGCGCAACGGCACCAGCGGGGACATCATCCCCGTGGAAGTCTTGGTCGGCGAACGCGGCGCGTAGTCCACACATGGCCCGCCGAGTGCTTCGAGCGCTCGCCAGGAATGCCGCCGCGAGGCGGGGCGGGTCTCCATCCCGGGGAGGAGCCGCGGAGGCTCGCCAGGCTCATAACCTGGAGGCGGTCGGTTCAACTCCGACCCCCGGCACTGACTCCCCCGGCTGCTTCGGCGGCCGGGCGCGGGGACGCAGGGAGGCGTCCTTAGCTCACCAAGGGATCGTGCGGCGCGTCCGCGCGGTCAATGAACGGGCCGGCCGGGAGTAGCTACCCGGCGAGACGGCCAAACACGTTGCGACCCGTTTGGGGGCCGCGCGGACGATCCGCGGTCCCACGAGGTCAACGGCCATGCCGTTCGTCTACACCGGTCAGTTCAACGCCTACGTCCCCAAGGCCACCGGCCAGGTAGTCGCCTACGCCCGCAACCCGAAAAAGTACAAGCTCAACCGCTACACGCAGCTGGTGCCGGCGCCGGAGGACTTGTTCCTCTACTACCTGATCCATCCGGACGACTTCGTCACGCACTACAACCAGACCGCCGCCATCTGGCAGGACGGCCAGTTGCGGCCGATGAAGTCCGGTCAGCGCATCCGCCACGACCAGGTGCAGGGCCAGTGCGTCCGCTATGACTACGACTTCCAGATCGGCTGGAAGACGCTCAAGAGCGCGGACTACAACGTGCTCATGGCCAACACCAAGTCGGCCGAAAACGAGGCCATGATCGCCTGGACCGAGGAGGCCATCGCCCTGATCGAGGATGCGGCCAACTGGAACGGCAACACCGCCGACGCCGCGGACCTCGACGGCGGCGCCACCTGGGACGCCGGCACGCCGGAGAATCCCGTCATCAAGAAGACGCTGGGGGCGCTGGCCGAGCAGATTAGCCTGGGCACCAATGGCATCGTCGGCGACTTCGAGAACCCCGAGGACGTGGGCCTCATCCTGCTCCTGGCCCCGGGCGCCGCCCGCCGCATGGCGGTGACGCCGGAAATCCACGCGATTTACAAGGAGTCGCTGTACGCCGACGCCCTGGTGACGCGGCAGAGCGCCAACCCGAACGCCGTCTGGCAACTGCCGGCCCGGCTCTACGGCTTCACCGTCGTCGTCGAGAACGCGGTGCAGGTGAGCACGTCCCCCGTGGCCGCGGCCACGGCGGCGGCCACGACCGGCAGCCCGGCGCCGCGGTCGTTCCTCAAGAGCTACACGAGCGCGGCGATCCTCAGCCGTGTCGGCGGCATCGACGGCGAGATCGCCGCGCCCAACTTCTCGACGGTGCAGCGCTATTACACCGGCACCGAAATGGCCGTCAAAATTTTCGACGAACCCAAGCACGAGTTGACCGACGGTCACGTGGAGCGCTGCGGCACCACCAAGCTGGCGGCGCCGGCGTCGGGGTTCCTCATCACCAACATCTTCCGGCCAGGCGTCGGCTAACCCGGGCGACGGCTGACACAGAGGGTCCGATTCATGGAAACCGCCGCGCTGATGAAGGGGCACGTCCACCGGCTGTTGCCGATCCCGGCCGCCGAGGACCAGGGCAAGAGCGCGCGTTTCGGCCGCTACGGCGAGCCGTGCGTGCAGTCGATGGTTCGCAAGGCGCACCCGCTGGCCGACGAGGGCAGCTACTTCCTGTGCAACAACGCGCAGACGGCCATCACCGCCGTGGCCGCCACGGCGTTCGCGGCGACGACGCCGCTGCTCATCGTCACCAACACCGACGTGCCCACCAACCCGAACGCCAAGAGCATCTACCTGGACTTCCTGTCCCTGCTCAACGGCAGCACGGCGTTCTCGAACAGCACCAGCAACATCGGCATGTTCTGGGCCAGTTACCTCGACCAGCTGGCCCGCTACTCCTCGGGCGGCAGCAACCTGTCGGCCAACATCGTCAGCCCGAACAGCGGCGTCGCCAACCCGACCTCGGTGGCCAAGGTCTACCTGGGCAGCCTGACGGCGGCGGCGGCCGGCCCCAACGTCCGCTGCCTGATCGGCCAGCGGCTGTTCCGCGCCCCGGTCACCGCCACGGCCATGTCGCTGGCGTACCTCGACGACTGGCACTACGAGTTCGGCAGCGTGGAATCCCCGCCGGCGGGCACGCCGGGCACCTCGGGCACCGTCAACGCCAACGCCCTGCACAGCGTCTTCAAGCACCCGCCCGTGGTGATCGGCCCGGGGCACAGCTTCCTGCTCTACCTGTGGATGGCGGCCAACAGCGGCCAGACCGGCGGCACCCTCTTGCCCGATCTGGGCTGGTGGGAGCGCTGAGCGGCGGCCGGACAGTTGGGTTTTGCGAAACCGTGGCGGATTCCGGCGCCGATCGCGGCCGGAATCCGCCGTAGCAGCCCAGTCAAGGGGCGGCCATGACGCAGACCGTCATCAGCGGAGCCAGCGCCTACTGCACGCCGCAGCAGTTCCTGGACCGCTACGACCTGCGGACGGTCGGCCGGCTGCTCTCCGATGACGGTAAGAGCACGCTGAACCAGATGCAACTGCTGGCGAGTCCGATCCTGGCCTCCTTCCTCATGGAAGCCTCGGGCGAGGTCGAAACGGTGTGCCTGCAGGGAGGGCGGTACACCCCGGCGGACCTGGCCGCGCTGGCGGGGACCAACCACGGCATGACGCTGGCCGGCCTGGTCGCGGACCTGGCCATGTGGCGGCTGTGGCGGCGGCGGCCCAGCAAGGACGACAAGGCCCCGGCGTCCGTGGAGGATGCCCGGGATCTGCTCCAGCGGCTGGGCGACGGCGAAGCCATCTTTGGCTTCCAGGAGACGGCCGACGCGGGCGTGCTGCACGCCGGGCGGCGGCACCAGCGCGACGAGACCTTGCTGCCGCCTCGCTACTATGGCCGCGGTTGGGATAGCGACCGCGGCTATGGCTTTGGCAGTGGCGTGGGCGACTGAGGGCCACGACGATGACGCTACAGGTCGGCATCCCCAACCCGCTCTCCACCGGCGCCGTGGCCATCTACGTTGGCACCGGCAAACACAACGCGCCGGCCCTGCTCGGCACCGGCCGCACGGCGCCCCGCTACCTGATCGAGCGGGCCTGGATTCCCTTCTTCAATGATCTGGGCGGCTCGGCGATGCCCTTTGACGAGCTGTACGCGGGCACGCGGGCGCTCGTCTCGGTGGACCTCAACTGGCTCGACCTCAAAGTGCTCAAGGTGGCGCAGGCCGTCCCCGGTTCCGTCAGCCAGCAGACCGGCTTTCAGGCGCTGCTCGACCAGGGTTCGTTCATGGTCGCCGAGAACCTGGCGTCCCCGCTCTGGCTCAGGTTCCTCAACTACAACAAGCCGGCGTTTCGGGCGCTCGGCCTCGCCCCTGGCATCCGCTTCCCCTACAGCTGGCTGCTCGGCCCCGACCGCCACGAGCCGGGCACGCAGTCGCTGAATATCAACCTCATCTGGCGCTGCCAGCGCGGCTTCGTGCCGGCGCTCGGCGGCTTCCTGTTCGCGGACAACGACATGACCGGACTGCCGCCCTTCCCCGGCCTGAAGTGAGCACCCCATGAGTCAGCGCGGCCCCAACGACGTGTTCGGACCCTACGAGTGCGGCCAGGGCCCGGTCTACGGCGATCCCTTCCGCCTCTACCGCGGCTTCGTCCACGGTTTAGGCGGCGAGCCGGGCCGTGTCCTGCGCGGCTGCCGGAGCGCCGACGAGACCGAGCGCTTCGAGTGCGTCGAGCGGTTGGTCGCCACGACCCGCGAGGTGTTTGGCCTGGTGCCGTTCGACCCGGCGGACGGCTCGGGCGTCCTGGACCGCGAGGCGGTCGAGTTGGCCCGGCAGTTCCTGCTCTGGGTCGAGGGTGTAAAAAAAAATGGCGTGACGCCGCCGACCTCGCCGCCAATTACGGAGTTGGCGTCCTGCCCGGACCCTTGGGTCACGCCGGACGCTTCGGTCTGTGGCTGAACCTGCCCCGGCAGCGGGCGCGGCACGCCTGGGCCGGCAAGGAGGCCATCGAGTTGGCGATGGGTCGGGGCAGGGTGCCGCGGCTGTACTTTGAGGCGGTGTGCGCCACCGAGGCCCAGGCCGAGGAACTGGCCTTCCGGGTCAACACGGCGCGGAAGGAAAAAGAGGCGCTGGCCTCCCTCAAGGGCGGCCCGGCGGCGTGGCAAGGGGCTTGGTAGATGGCGGCCGACAAGGAAGCGCTGTTGCAGATGGCGGCGGCGCTGGCCGACGAGGCGGCGGGCATGGCCGACGCCGTGGACCGCACCGCCGGGTTCGGCCAGGTCGAGATGCCGGCAATGGCGGACGAGGCGGGCGGTCTGGCGCCCCTGGACTGGCCGCAGAGTGCAGACGGCGCCGAAGGCGAGGCCGGGGGTGACGGTCAGGACCCGTTCGCGCCGCCGGACTTCGCGGGACTGGGCGGGGCGCTGGAGCCGGGCGGCATGCCCGCGGCCGGCGTGGCGCCGGGAGAGGTACCGCAGGTGCCGGCGACGGGGTTGGATGCCGCGGGCGACTTCGCGCCGCCGGTGACTGCGGGCGACGGACCCTTCGAGGTGCCGCCGTTGCCGGGGGCGGTGCCGGAGTTGCCGCCGCCCGAGTTGCCGCAGAGCGTGCCGGCCACCGTGAACTACTACCCCAACGAACCGCAGGTCGAGGCGCCGCCGCCGGCGGCCGGGCCGGACCAGGATCCGTTCCGCTTCAGCCAGTGGACCGAGCAGGACGGCGGCATCGTCTTTGAGAATGGCCCCGGTGCGGCCCCAGAGCGCGGCGGCCCGCAACCCTCGGAGTTGCCCGAGCAGGCGGCCGACGAGCCGGACAAGGCGCCGCTGGGGGGCGTCCTGGGCGATGTCTTCGGGTTGCTCCAGAGCATCCAGGAGGGGATTCAGGCGCTGGCGGGTGGGGGCAGCCAAGGGAGAGGGGCCAACGGCCTCAACTTGCCCACGGGGCCGCAAGGGCTGCCCTGGTCTGGGATACCTCCGGCGTCCTTGCCCGAGGCCAGCGAGAGCTACGCCGCGGCGTCGCCGGGGATCTTCGACGCGACCACCACGGCCGGCGCCGGGGGGCTGGCGGCTACGGTGCCGGCAGCCGGCCAAACGTGCCGACTATCGACGTGACCGAACCTTCCAAGCGGCTGGCTTCGCACGGGTGATACCGATGGCGACCTGGGCGTTCTACAACGGCGTGTACATGGACCGCGCCCGCTGCCACGTGCAAAGGCAGCAGGTGGTCAGCAACGGCTTCTACGTCCGCACCGACGTGACGCTGCGCGTCCGCGGGGTCTACAACCCCGCCTACATCAGCTACTATCTGAACAAGCTGCCCGCGCAGGCGAAGGCGGCGGCATTGGCGGGGCAGGCGGTCGGCAACCTCGCCGCCGGCCTGGCCGCCAACGCCGCGCCCCCAGGCTTCAACCCCCTCGCCCTGGCGAACGCCGCCGCCGGGCTGGCCCAGGCGGGCAGTGTGCCGCGGCCGGCCCCGCGCCAGGCGCCGGGCGTGCCCGCCCCGCAGACCGACAATGCCATCCGCTACGTGCTCAGCCAACCGCGCAAGCGCCTCGTCTTCGGCTGCGGACCCGACATCCTGTACGACATCCCCCGGCCGCCGAACACCACGGACGTGAACAACGGGCCGACGCCCGTGCGTATCGACGTGGTGGAGGTCGAGGGCTACAAGACCTTCCACATCGACTTCATCATCACCTTCGCTGTTAACGAGGTGGACGCCACCAATCGCGGCCAGCGGCGTACCATCGACAACAGGGGGAAGCCGGTCAACGTCACCGTCGCCAATTCGCCCTACCGGGTCAGCCCGCTGCTGCTGCACGAGTGGTCGATGGAGCACGACATCGACCAGGACTTCTTCGTCACCCGCACGGTGACGGGTCGCGCCGTCTTTCGCACGGACGTGCTGACGCGCGAGGGGCTCGTCCCCGATCAGCTGCGTTACTGGCTGGGGCACCCGGTGCCGGAAAGGTTCGCCCGCCAGCGTGTCTGGGTCAAGGCGCTGCCGGACAACCGCACGGTCGAGTACACCATCCTCGACCGCGAGCGGACAATCCCGTGGGACCCAAACCAGGCCACCCGCGTCGAGTGCGTGTACACGGAAAGCATCAACCACGAGGGGCTGGAATCGTTTCTGGGGCGGCAGAGTTGGTCGTACCGGGACCGTCAGGACCGATTGCGCTTTGATACCAGTTGGTCGGGCGGCTTCGCCGCCTCGGGGTTCGTGCTTGGGCTGCAGGCGGCGCCGATGCTCTGGAATGGAATTCGCAATTTGTTTCCCAATGCAGGACTCCCGGCCATGCCAGGCGCCACCGCGCTGGCCGGTGTGCCGGTGAAGAACTATCATATCGTCGGCCGCGCCTGGGGCCACCCGGGCAAGGATTTGGGCCTCCTCGCCAACTACGTCCGCCGCTTCGTCGGCACCCGGCTGGTCAACCCGCTGGCACCGCCAGGCGCCATCCTGCCGCAGCGCTTCCCTGGGTTCAACCCCATCCGGGGCATTATGCTGGGCAGCGAGGTGTACGAGCACCGCGCGGACCTGACCGGCAAGTTCGTCGAGTTCAGCATGACCATGACCGGCTCGCTACTCCGCTCCCTCGCTGGAGACATCGGCTTCGCGAACGCCCAGCCGGGCGCGTTCGATGAGGCCCCGGGACGGCCCGGCCCACCGGAGAACCGCCCCATCCTGGCGCACCCCATGCGCGGCGTGTACCTGGGGGCGGCCGTGGCGCGGGCGCTGCGGGACACGGAAACGCCCTGGACGCCCCCGACCGACCCGCCGAACGTGCTGGAGGTGAACAACCCGCGGCCGGTGGGTTCCAACAACCGGCTCAACGCCGACCCGCAGCAGATTTGGAACGGCGATCAGGGGCAGTTCGATCTGGTCAGAAACGATGTCGCGGCGGGGGTCAACAACAACGCGGCCGATGCCGTGCAGGCCCCGTGAGGTGAGTCATGGCCACGAGTCCCGTTTTGTACAAGCTGCCGGCCAAGACCCCGCGCTTCAACTTCGACTACGGGGTAGGCGGCTACGTCCGCAACCAGCTGGCCAGCGAGTACCTGTTCAACACGGGCAAGATTGTGGTGCCCGTCATGGGCGATCCGAATTACCCCGCGACGGAGGACACCACGGTATCCGTGCAGGTGTGCAGCCCCTATGGCTTCAAGGTGGTGTCGTTCCATCTGGGCCGCGTCGGCATCAAGCCGCGGCTGCCGTCGCCGCAGTCCAACGACCCGAACCTGGAGTTCCTGGGCGGCCGGCTGTGGCTGCCCGCGCCGGTCATCCTCAACGACCTGGTGACCTACGTGTACGAAGCGGCCGGCGTCTACTACTACCGCTGCCTGAAACCCGTCTGGACCGCCGAGGGGTTCACGCTCGGCGCCTCGACGGTGGACCGCACTCCGGGCGCTGCGAACATGCTGGGCGGCCCCGCCGACGCGAACCGCTTCTTCCCCATCGACGCCACCGACGTACAGCAGAAGCAGGCATAGGTGGGCATCGCGCCGAAGCCTTACTGAGAAGGCCGGGCGAATACCTGGCAGAAATAGATGGTATCGCCGTTGCCATCCCCCGGTTGCCCCGGGGCGATGGCGACACCGATGCCGGTTTCGGTCCAGTCGCCGCCGAAGGCAATCGGAATGAGGCCGAACTCCCAGCGCCGCTTTACCACATGGGCGGCGCTCGGCCGGGCTATGTCGGCCCGGTCGAATGCGACATCGTAGAGCGCCGCCACCTTGCCAGCGTAGCCCGCCTCCTTGGCCCGCTGCTCTGCCTTCTTACCGTCCGCGGGCAGCCCAAAACCCTTCGCTTTGGCCATCTGATCGGCGTGCAGCTGCGCGATCGCGTCCAGCTTGGCGATCCGCTTCAGTGGCAACACATCGGGCAGAGGCGGCTCTCCGATTTCCTTGCGAACCTGATTGGCGTTCGGCAGCCGCTCCTTCCGATACCACTCCCGCGCCTTGTTGTGCAGGGCGAAGAGTTCGTCCCCGAGCTTCTTCAGGTCCAGTGGCTTCTTGTCCTGGGCGGCCGGGCCGGTGCCGGGCAACACCGCCGCCAGCACCGCCACCGCCGTCAACGTCATTACGCGCATGGGTGACCCTCCTTTCCTGCCATTAGAACGGCAAGCCGGGGGCTTGTCAACTTCACGCTTTTCGCGGCCGGCCGCGCTTCGCCGGGGCGGCAGCCGGCGATGGGGCCTTCGTGAACGCCAGGACCGTCACCCCCAGCGCCCGCGCCAGCGCCAGCGCGCTCGACCAGCTAGGATCGGTCAGGTTCTGTTCGTAGTGCGAGACGGCACGCTGGCTGATGCCGGCCTTCTCCGCCAGTTCCTTCTGCGTCAGGCCGGCTCTCTCGCGCAATTCCTTGAGCCGTCCGCTGAAAATCTCCGCATCGGTCACCGGAACACCCCCGCCAGAAAATACCAAAATTTGGCTTGACGCCATAGCCAGACTTTGGTATTATACCTTCGTCGCCTGGAAAAACAAGTTGGGCCGGCGAGTGCTACTAACACCCCCGGCCCGTGGCAAACCCCGAGTGACCGAGGTTCACATGAACAGCGTAGCATCCCCCGTCCGTGCCGAGAAGGCCAACACGTCCGCCCGCACCGTCCGCCTGAGCACCAGCGCTCACGGCCACAAGCTCCTGACCATCACGGAGCGCAAGGGCCGCCAGACGCTCACCACCGCGTACCACCTGGAGCAGATCGACGCCGGCATGGGCCGCCGCGGCTTCCGTCTCTCCAAGGTCGAGCGCTCCAGCGGCACCGACAAGTCCCCCGAGGCCGACGCCTATCACGTCCTGACCGCACCCGAGGGAACCGCCTGCGAGTGCCGCGGGTTCCTTCGTCACGGGCACTGCAAGCACTGCGAGAGTCTGGTTGCCCTGGAGCGGGCCGGCAAGCTCTAGAGCCATCTGGTTGATGGGGTGCCGCGGGCCAGGGGCGTGTGCCCCGCCGCGGCGCCTTTTTCCTCGCCCCCGAACACGGAGAACATCCCGATGACTATCGATACCACGACCACCCGCGGCCTACTGCTGCCCTGCCCCCTGTGCGGGGAGGCCGAGGCGCAGGTGCTGCTCGACCTGTCGGACATGGACACCTGCCACTGCGACAGCTGCGACACCGACTTCTCGCTGACCGACCTGGCCGGCCGGATCGCCAAGTGGCATCGCCTGCTCACCTGGGTCGAGGCCGCCCCGGGCGCGGAAGGCGGTGCGTCTTGAAACCCACCTGGCGGATGTTAGAATCCACCTTGAAAATTCCAGGCCCCGAAACCTCTTGTTTCGAGGAGACGGTTCGATGCTCACCGCGCGCCGCGTGCCCGTCAACCGCGTTCAGGCACTGCTGAAACTGGCCCGCCAGGTCCTCGACGAACAACACGGCCCCGACCCCGGCCCGGTCAGCGTCGTTATCGTCCGGGGCCAACTGGTCACCGTCAGCAGCGACCAGGCCGCCGAACAAGCCGTCATCGCCGCGGCACCGACGGCCGCGAACGTCGGCCCGCTACAGCGGCGCATCCTGCAGGCCCTGACAGCTTCCCCGCAGACCGCGCGACGGCTGGCCAGTTCGGTGAGGCACCGTTGCAATAGCTACTTTTACGAGCAGCTGCGACTGCTTGTGGACGCCGACCCACAACTGATCCGCCGCGTGTCCTGGGGCTACCGGCTGCCGTGAAGGTGGCAGGCAGCATGGAAACGGCCCTTCCGCCCAGAAAGAAAGGCCCCGGCCGTTCACTGGTCGGGGCCTGATGCGAGACTTGTGAAATATTGGAGAAAGTGCCTTCTCCTGCTCCCAGGAGCGTCGCTTCTGTTCGTCAGGGTGTCCGGGGGGAATTGAACCCACCACCGCGACATTCACAGTGTCGCATGCCGGCCATTACAACACGAACACCATCAATCCAGTTGCAGGCTCCGGTAACGATCCGGACGAGCCGGCCTTATGAGAGCCAGCCGGACGCCTGTCACGCCTGCACCAGCAGAATCAGCAGGAGGAGTCGAACCTCTTGGCAGTAGTTTTGCAGACCACCGGGGCACCATGTCCCTTCAGCCACTGCTGACGTTCCAGCGGAAAGGGAGGGAGTCGAACCCTCAAGGCTCATCGCTCAACCGTTTTCGGGACGGTCGCCATCGCCGATTGGCTTGCCTTTCCGTTTCACCCAGTTGGGGAGGTGGGAATCGAACCCACTTGCTCCAGCTCCCAAGGCTGGCGGACCGCCATTGTCCCACACCCCAATGTCACGCGCACGCAGTAGGGGCAGTTGGAATCGAACCAACACCTTCCTGTTTAAGAGACAGGTATGCCGCCGCTACACCATACCCCCAGATCAATCGAACCGCCATCAACGAAAAAAGGCCGGGTGTCTGGTGACACCCGGCCCACACGCTGCTCGCGTGGAGTCCCGCAATGTCACAACCGTAAGTTGCACCGGCACGGCGCCATCGACGTGGGTTTATGCCACGAATGGGGCTGCATCAAGTTAGTCCGTGCGGTCAACATGGGTTCCTCAATTCGTCTCAGGATTAGCGTCTCACGTAGTAGTAGACGCGGCCACCCGGGAACTGGTTCGCCAGGAAAACGAAATTATTTGCCAGACTTGCGCGACAATTAGAGCGGCTTGCGGTTGGGTGTAGCGGTCTGGGGTAGGTGCCGCGAGCCGAGCGGCACCCGCAGCCAGTCCGGCTCGGCTCGCCGGACCTACTACCCGCTACACGCACCTGCAATCCGCTCTAGTCGCCCAGCACCGTCACCACGACGGTGCGCTTGCGCGGCCGGATGTCGCACTCCACGAAGATGACCTGTTGCCAGGTGCCCAGGATCAGCTTGCCGCGGCCGACCGGCACCGTCAGCGACGGCCCCAGCAGCGTCGCCTGCAGGTGGGAATGGCCGTTGCCGTCGTGCCACGCTTGCTCGTGGCCGTAGTCGCGGCTCGGCGGAATCAGGCGGTCCAGCAGTTCCGGCAGGTCGCGGCGCAGCCCCGGCTCGAACTCGATGGCGCCGATTGCTGCCGTGCTGCCAACGCAGAAGACGTCAGCAATCCCCGTTTTGATCCCCGAGCGGGCCACCACCGCCGCGACCTCGTCGGTCAGGTCATGCAGTTCGCCGTGGCCGCGCGTGTGCAGGCTCAGCGTTTCCTGATGCGTCACGGCGTCACTCCTTCTTTTCGCGGTGCCACCAGGCCGCCGAGCACCGCCGCCCAGCGGCTCATGGCCATCAGCAACAACAGGCCCACCGATACCATCACGAACAGCGTCATCACCAGGTTCAGCCCGCCGCGCAGCGCCGTCGCCTCGTTGCCCAGCAGGGTCACGAACTCGGCTGTCATTTGCACTCCCGCAGTCATCGTCGTCGTGGTGACGAACAGCATCGGCAGCACCGTCACCCAGGCGTAGCGGGCCTTGCCGGTGTTGATGAGCAGCGTCGTCACCAGCGCCAGCGCCACCACCGCCAGCAGCTGGTTGGCGATGCCGAACATCGGCCAGATCGTACTGATCGAGCCCGTCGCCACCAGCCCGCCCCAGCCTGCCGTCACGATCAGCGTCGCCAGCGCCGCGCCCGGCAGCCAGTCCGTCTTCTCGAACCGCGGCACCACCTTGCCCACCGTTTCTTGAAGCAAAAAGCGGGCGATGCGCGTGCCGGTGTCGATGGTTGTTAATATGAACAGGGCTTCAAACATGATGGCGAAGTGATACCAGTATTTCATGACGCCTTCGATGGACAGGTTGAGCGTGTGCATGGCCCTGGTGAAGATGCGGGCCATGCCGACCGCCAGCGTCACGGCGCCGCCGGTGCGGCCGCGCAGCGATTCGTTGCCGACCAGCTTCTCGATCTGGGCAAGGTTTTCGTGCTCCACATCGAGGTGCGCCACCGTGTCCACGTTGGCGTTGTGCAGGCGGTCCTTGCTCGCCTGCGGGTCGATACCGTGTTCGCGGTACAGGTCGTTCAGCTGGCCCTGCCACTTCTCCGCGCTCTCCAGATCGACGTTGATCGGGTAATACAAATCCAGCGGCAGCGACGCGGCGGCGATCAGCGCCACCACGCCGACCAGGCCCTCCAGCAGCATCGAGCCGTAGCCGATGGGCCGCACGTCCGATTCCTTGTTAATCATCTTCGGCGTCGTGCCGGACGACACCAGTGCGTGGAAGCCGGAGATGGCGCCGCACATGATGCAGATGAACACAAACGGGAAAATGTTCCCCTTGAAGGTCGGGCCGCCGTTGATGAAGGTGTAGTTGACGGTTGGTTGCGGCAGCGGCGGATTGGCCAGGATGACACCGAGCACCAGCAGCGCAATGGTGCCGACCTTGAGGAAACTGGAGATGTAGTCGCGCGGGCATAGCAGCATCCACACCGGCAGCACCGACGCGATGAAGCCGTAGCCGCACAGCGCCAGCACCGTCTGCGTCTTGTCGAGCGAGAACATGCGGTGCAGTGTTGGGTCTTCCGGGATCAGGGCGCCGGCGATGGTCGCCGTCAGCACGCCGGCGGCGCCGATCAGCGACGCCTCGATCACGCGGCCCTTGCGGATGCGGTACATCCACAGGCCGACGAACAGCGCGATGGGAATGGTGCAGGCGATGGTGAACGTGCCCCAGGAACTGCCTTCCACCAGCTGGATGGAGTCCGGCGGCAAGGTGACGACGTTGCCGACGGTGGTGAAGGTGCTGCCGGCCTGCACGGCGACCTGGAACGCCTCGGGCCGCGACTCGGTGGGCGTGCCCGGTCGGTAGCGGATGTCGCAGCCCTTCGGGAAGCGGTAGACGGTGCGCTCGGCGGTGTCGCGGTCGGCGACGCGCTGCGGCGACTGGCCCGGCGGCAGCGTGATTTGCATGGTTTTCGGCAGCTTCACCTCTTCGCCGCCGAGCGCCTTGACGACGACCAGGCCGAGGCCGGCCAGGGCGATGATGACGATGAACAGGATCGCCAGCGACACGACGACGGCCGCGGGCTTGCCCACTTCCGTCAGCGCGATCTGCGCCAGCGACTTGCCGCCGCGGCGCACCGAGGCGGCCAGCACGAGCATGTCCTGCACCGCCCCCGCTAAACAGACGCCGACCAGCAGCCAGAGCAGGCCGGGCATGTAGCCGTACTGGATGGCGAGCACCGGGCCGATGAGCGGGCCGGCGCCGCTGATGGCGGCGAAGTGGTGGCCGAACAATACCCATTTATTGGTGGGATGATAGTTCTGACCGTCGTTGAACTGGTGAGCGGGCGTGACGCGGCTGTCGTCCAGGGCGGCGACGCGGGCGGCGAGGAAGGCGCTGTAATAGCGATAGGCGATGGCCAGCACGCACAGCACCACCAGCAGCAGCGGCATCGCCCGCAGCACCGGCTGGCCGTTGACCTCGTCCACGAACAGGCTCGCCAACATCCAGATTACTCCAAAAGGATTTCACCACGGAGCGCGCTCCGCGTGCTCCGTGGTGAAATCTCTTGTTAAAACCACCAGGCCTTGCCCGCGGGCTCGCGCGGCAGCAGCCCACGCAGATACGTCACCGCGCGCGTGAAGCCCTCCTGCCAGCTGAGATAGCTGTCCTCGTGCTCGATGGACAGCACCCCATCATAACCCACCGCCCGTAGCATGCTCACGAACGGCTTCCAAAACTCGTCGCCGTGACCGTAGCCGCAGGCGCGGAACACCCACGACCGGTGTTGCACGTCGCCGTAGCTCTTGGTGTCGAGCACGCCGTTGACGCGGGTGTTGTGCGCGTCAATCGCCACGTCCTTGGCGTGCAGGTGAAAGATGGCCCCGGCGCCGCCCAGCACACGCACCGCCTCCACGGGATCGATGCCCTGCCAGAACAGGTGCGACGGGTCCAGGTTCGCGCCGACGGTGTCGCCGGCCAGCTGCCGCAGCCGCAGCAGCGTCTCGGGATTGTAGACCGCGAAGCCGGGGTGCGCCTCCACGGCGATGCGCACGCCTTCGTCGCGCGCCTCACGGGCCTTGCGCTGCCAGTACGGCGTCAGCACGTCGTTCCATTGATATTCCAGGATCTGTGCGAACTCGGTCGGCCAGACGCAGGTGACCCAGTTCGGCGTATGGTCGCCGGGCTTGCCGCCGGGACAGCCGCTGAAGGTGTTGACCACGCCGACGCCCAGCTTCGAAGCGAGACGCACCACGGTGTCGTGAATCTGCTCGGCGCGGCGGGCCACGTCCGGGTCGGGGTGGACGCCGTTGCCGTGACAGGACAGGGCGCTGATTTCGAGGTGGTGTTTGGCCAGGTCGTCCAGGAGGCGCTGTCGGGCGGTGGCGCTGTCCAGCAGCTCAGCGGCGTTCACGAGCGGCGTTTTCGTGTAGGCGCCGCCAGCCAGTTCGATGGCGTCCAGGCCGAGCGACTGGCAGTACGCCAGCGCCCGTTCCCAGCCCAGCGCCGCGACGCCAGCACTCATCACGCCGAGTTTCATAAGTCTCCAGGGGGTGAATGGTATTGGTTTGTAGTACCGCCTTCAGGCGGGTTGGGGCGAAGACCGCCTGAAGGCGGTACTACGAACGAAGAAGCCGCATCAATCCGGCGTGCTGCTGCGGCGCGTGAAATACTCGCTCTTGGCGTACACGCTGATGATCGCGTTGCCGACCTCGAAGAACGTGCCCTCCGCCTCGTCCTTCGACAGCGCCAGGTCCGGGTACTTCGTACCCAACTCCTCCGCGTTCAGCGCCTTCACCTCGATCTCGTCCGGCAGCAGGCCCGTCGCGCCGATGTAGAACACCAGCGGCGACACCTTGTCACGATACAACTCGTCGGCGAAGTCATCGACCTTGCGCCGCGCCTCGGTCAGCGCCGCGACGAACTCCGCCGTCGGCACCGCCTTGCCCGCGTGCTTCTGGTCCAGCAGTTTCGCCAGCTTCGTGTCGCCGACCTTCTTCAAAATCGCCGCCACGCTGCCGTTCTTCTCCAGCCCCAGGAAGTCGTCGAAGATCCGCTGCATGAACAGATCGACCGGCGTCACGCGCGTCCGCGCCGACAGCGTTTTGCGGCGGAAGGTCACGCCCTCTGCCAACGTCTGGTCGAAGGTTGGCTTCGGCAACACGTTGCCGCGCGCGTCCACCATCTCGTACAGCCGCTCCAAAAACTTGTTGGCCGAGTGCAGCTTGCCCACGCTCAAGATCGTGCGGTTGCCGAGATCGACCTTGTAGCTGACGCGCGTATCAACACTGCCGTCCGCCAGCGCCTGTTCCAGGTCCGTGTACTCCGTCGTCGTCGGGAAGTTGATGAACAGGCTCTTCGACAGGTAGTGCTTCTTCAACTCCTCGACCTGCTCCGGCGTGAAGGTCGCCGACTCCTCCTTGAGGTACGCGCCCAGGATGCTCGACAGCACCTTCAACTCCGCCAGCTGCTCGAACAGGCCGTCCAGCTCCACCTTGCCCGTGAACGGCGGCACCAGCGGCAAATCGTCCAGCTTCAGCGTGTATTCCGCTTTCGGGTCGAACTTCGCCGCCGGCTTGCCGTCCAGTTCCAGCACACCAGCCTCGGCCAGCTTGTCGTACAGCGGTTTCTGGTTGACGCGAATCGCCAGCGACTTCACGTTCAGCTCGCCGTCGCCGACCAGCGTGTAATTGTTGAAGGTCGTCAGGTCCGTCAGCGGAATGCCCGCGACTTCATTGATCGGCTTGCCGCCCTCGACCGTCACCAGCCGCACCCGCCGCGGCACCAGCATGTTCAGGTTCGCCGTGTTGCGGTTGATGTCGAAACTCGACACCTTGGCGTAGTCGCTATCGTCCACGTTCTCCGTCTTCAGCCACGGCTTGACCAGGTTGCCGTTCTCGTCGCGGCTGCCCTGGATGCGCTTCAGGCCGCGCCGCACGTAGTCCTGCTGCAATTTCTTCATGTTCACCAGGAAGCCGTCCCTGTGCTCGCCCAGGATGCCGACCAGCGTCAGCAGGGGGATGCGCGTGTTGACCGGCACCTCCGTACGGACGTCATGTTCTTGCAGGATGGCCGGCTGGAACAGCACCGCGTCCAGGTCCAGTGCCAGGGCCGCCACCTGCAGGTTTGTCAGGGCGCGGGCGTGCTGGTTGAGCAGCGTCGCGTCAAACGTGCTGGCCACTGCGTACTTGGCGGTGTTGAGGTTGCCGTTGGACAGCTCCGCCCGCGCGAACGCCAGCACCGCCTCGCTCGTCTGCTCCACCGGCACCTTCTTGTCGGCGTCGTACTCCTTCTTCTCAACCTTGCGGTACTTGTAGAAAACGCCGTCGTCCTCGGGCCGCAGGCCGCGGATGCGCAGCGGGCCGGCGGCGCCCAGCAGCTTGTTGCCGCTGTGCGACACGAACACCTGGTAGTCGTACTCCGGCGACAGCGGCTCCTCCAGCGCCGGCGCGATCTTGCCATCCAGCAGCTTCTCGGTGTTGTACAGCGTGTCGTACACCTCCTTGATGCTGCCGGCCTTGACGCAGTTGCCCGAGACATTGTTGGCCACGTGCGCCAGCAGCCGGAAGTCGGAATAGTTCGAGTAGGCGATGGTGTTGACGAAGACCTCGCGGCCTTGCAGTTGTTCGCACAACTTGTCGAGCGTCTTGGCCTCGCTGGTGGGGCTGGGGTGGTTGGCGTAGCCGTCGCTGTGCAGCGTGATGGCGGTCAGTTCGCCCTCCTTCGCCAGCGACGCGGCCAGTTCCACCGCCTGCGAGATGCACGTCAGGCCGGTCACGCGGATCTGCTTGATTTCCTTGATCTCGTCCGAGTTGGGCTTGAGGATGTCGCTCAGCTTCGAGCGCTGGAAGTGAACGCGGCAGTCGCCCTTCGATGAGTACGAGATCAGCGTCACCAGCAGGTCGGACTGCTGGTACTCGTCGAGCGTCAGCAGCTTGATGAGGGTGTTCTTGGTGGCCTCGATGTCGCTGTACATCGAGCCGGAGCGGTCGATGATGATGATGCTGTGGACGACCTCCCTGGCGGTGGGCGACTGCTCGAAGTTGAGCGGCACGCGGTCCACGAGGTAGTACGCGCGCGGCTTGCCGAGGAAGTTGTAGAGCGTGAAGCGCGAGCGGGCCGGGGCGGATACCGGCGCCTTGGCCGGCTTGACGGCCGGGGCCTTCGTCTTGGCGGCGGGCTTGCGTTTGGCCGCGGCGGGCTTCACGGCGGCGTCGGGGGCGGTCGGGGCCTGCGGGGCGGCGGGGGAGCGGCGCGGTTTGGCCATGTGCAATCTCCTGGAGTCCCTGGGGGTGATGCGCGAGCTGGGATCGCGGCGGCAGTCCACGGGCGTGCCTGGCGAATCGCTGTCGATTCTACCGGATACAAGTATGCTGCCGGCTCTGACGATTCAGACACTTTTTTGGGACAGCGAAGCAAGTGAGGCTGCGCCGGGCTCGCCGGGAGTGCCGGATTTGCGCATTGTATGGGGAGCGCTGAAGAAATGCTCCAGGGCCGTGTACCAGGGAGGACCTGCGACGCCCGGGAAATGCCCCGGCAGGGCTCGGGATGGTCTTGACAGGGATGGCTGTGCCGCTAGAATGGAAGTGTTGAGATTCAGTCTCAATATCAACGCGCGGGAAGCTGTTGACCACCCACCTGATCTTCCCGCCTAACGTCGTGCGAGGACGTTCCGAGATGGACCCCCGATGCTCGAATGGCTGTGAGGGCTGCCCGGTGCGGCTGGTGTGTCGCTGCCTGCAAGTCACCGAGGAGGCGGTGCTGGAGGCGGTGCGCACGTTGCAGCTGCGGACGGTCAAGGACATCCGCCAGCACACCGGGGCCGGAGACGGTTGCACCTGCTGTCACAAGCGGCTGGAGCGCTTCCTCGAACAGTACGCCATCGCCTCCTGATACCAAATCGCCTTGATGGTTCTTGGTCTTCACCAGCCCGAAGCGTGAGCGAGGGTGGCCCTCGCTCACGCTTCGGGCTAGTGGATGAAGAAGGGCCAGGGCGATCCCATATGAGACAGCCCGTTGCCGCCCGTGGCGGGTCAGACGGGCGGCAGCAGCTGGCGAATTTCCACGGGCAAGACGTTCCAGGTCGTCTGGTATGTCTCCTCCAGCGGCACGTTGACGTAGAAATCCCCAACGAGAAAGAGCGGCGCGTCCGGCAGCGGGTCGCCGACCGCCACCGGATCGACGTAGGCGATCCGCGTCGGCGCCGTCTGGTAGGCGGCCACGGTCAGCGGCTTGCCGGCGGGTAGTTCAAACTGCTGGTCGGTGAACTCGTCCCAGATGAGGCCGTGGACCCCTTGCGGGTCGCGCGGGCCGGGCGGGAACAGATCGACGACGAGCAGGTTGACCCGGTGCCGGATCAGGCTGGCCGCCTTTTTGACCGTTGCGCGGATGGCGTGCCGGCTCGCCTTGTTGCCCGGGGAGACGATCTCGATCACGGCCACGACGTTGCCCAGGTCGTGGTGGATGGCGATGCGGTTCGCCTTGCGGGCGTAGCGCTCCTTCTCCTCCGCGGCGGGAATGACGAAGGTGGCCTGCGGGCGGGCCGGCGCCACGGCGGTCGCGCCGTCCTGCGGGTGGCGCTTCGGGCCGGCGCGGAGCGTCACCACGTCCGGCTCCGGGCCGCCGACCACCTGCTCGGCCATCGCGAAGAACCCGGGCGGCAGCAGCCCGGCGTTCAGCCGATTCATGATCGTCGCCACCCAGGCGTAATGAAAGTTGTGGAACGTCCCCGCCCGCACCGTGGTCCAGTCGTGAATCGGCATGACGCACCTCCTGGCCGCATTGTACCGAACGGCGCAGTTCACGTGCGGGCCGAGTGGGCTGGGCGTGTCGGATCAACCTCAGATGGCCCGTCACCTGCAGCGTCTGGTTCGGCGGAGCTCGCCACATCGACGCCGCGGGTGCCGTCATTTCCCCGCCTTCAGGAACTCAAGAACCAAGCGATTGCATTCTTCCGGCTGATCCAGCCACGGAAGATGACCGGCATCGCGCAGCACTTCACAGCGGGCCTTGGGCGCCAACTTGGCCATCTCCTCGCCCAGGGTCGGCGGGCCGAGTTTATCCTTGTCGCCCCAGATAAACAGTGTGGCCGGGCGCAGGTTCTTCAGCTCAGGTCGCAGCTGGTAAGCCCCCTGCGGATCCTTGGCGAACTTCTTGAGCAAGGTATTCCAACTCCCGGCGAATCCCGGCATGCGCTTGTTAGCCAGGTCCACCTGAAGGAACTCCTCGGGAACGCGCTTGATGTCGGCGACGAGTCGCGCCGCATAGGCCGCACGGACGCCCTCGATCGTTGGGGGCTTTTTCGCCGGAGGCGGCGGAATCGTGATCTCCTTCGCGCTCCCCGCGGGTTCCCCCAGGAGCACCAGTCTAGTTACCCGCTCCGGTTTCGCCAACGCGAACTGCATCGCCCACAAGCCACCCATCGAGTTGCTCACCAGCGTTGCCTTGGGCAGGTCGAGAGCGTCCAACACGCCGGTGACGAAATCAACGGCGTGTTCCCGCGTGGCCGTTTCCGAGTAGTCGAAGCTGTCGGTGAGACCGCAGCCGGGGCGATCGACCGCGTAGACGCGGAAGTTCTTCTGGAGCGCACTCATGAGCGGGGCGAAGCTGCAGGCGAACGATCCCCCGCCGTGAATGAGAAGCACAGGTTCACCGCGGCCCGCCTCCAGCACGTGAGCGGTCATCTGCGGCTTCTTAAGCGTCACGTACCGCGATTTCGCCGTCACGCCGTACTTCTTCAAGAGGGCCTCCTGCGCCTTCTTGAAGGCATCGACCTCCGGACCGGGGGCAAGCGGCGTGACTGGCTGGGCATGGGAAGAGGACGAGTAACATCCAAGGACCAGCAGGGCGGTGAAAATGGTCGAGCGCTTCACAATGTTCCTCCTCCAGAGTGCTGCCGCCGAACCAGGGGATTAGGGCGCGCCCTAATCAGGAACGGTTTTCCGGTTTTACACTGCCCGGCGGTGCCGGCGCAGCGCGGCGCCCGCCGGGCAGCGTAACCGCCCCAAACCCGGAAAGCAAGTAGTGCGCGCCGAATTGTGACAGGCTACCGCTGATGTCGCCAGAACGACCGATGACGCTGCGGCCGACGCGGTGAAGGCGAACTGGGGTCATGGATTCTCAGATGTCCGCCGGGCATGGTGAAGAAACGGTGAATCCGCCCGCGTCCGCTTGCCGGTGCCCGGGGCGGTTCTAGGATGCCCAGGGTCCACCGAATCGCAAATCCTGCCGCTCCCATCTTTTCGAGAGGCCGCTGATGAACCGTGCCGCCTGGATGCCGCGCTGGGGCGACGTGAACGGGCTGTTCGGACTGCTGCTCGATAACGTCGCCGCCCTGGTGCTGCTCTACGTCCTGCTCGCCGCACCCGGCTTCTCGGCCGAGCGCTTCCGACCGGAATTCGTGCTGGCCTGGCTGGTCCCCGGGACAGTGTTCGGGGTGCTACTGGGCGGTCTGCTCTACGCCTGGCAGGCGCGGCAGCTCGGCCGCCGCACGGGCCGCGACGACGTGACCGCCATGCCCGTCGGCCTGGATACGCCCACCGTCTTCGCCATGTCGCTGTTCGTGCTGGTGCCGGCGCTGGCCGAGGGCCGGACGTTGTTCGCCGACCGCGGCCTGGATGAGCTGGAACGGCACCACCTGGCGTCGCTGTTCGCCTGGCATGTCGGGGCGGCGGTGCTCGTGTTGATGGGCCTGTTCAAGCTGGCGCTGGCACCGCTGGGCGGCGTCGTCCGCCGCTGGCTGCCGCGGGCCGCGCTGCTGGGCTCGCTGGCGGCGATTTCGCTGGCACTGATCGCGTTCCTGCCGATGGCCCGGCACGTGGCGCCGGCGCCGGTTGTCGGCCTGCCGGTACTCGCAATCCTGCTGGTGATGCTCCTGCGCGGCGCGGCCGGCCGGACGGCGTGCCGGCCACGGTGCTGGCGCTGGCCGTCGGCCTGCTCATCGTGATGGTCAGCATTTTGCTGGGCGAGTGGCGCGGCTGGTCGTTTGTGCCGCTGAGCAGCGTGAGTCTGCTCAAGGCAGGGGAGGTGCGGCCGCTGCCGGCGGAGGTCTGGACTGCTGACTGGTGGCAGCCGGTGTGGCTGGCGGCGCTGGCGAAGCTGCCGGTGGCACTGCCGTTCGCCCTGTTCACGCTGGTCGGCGGCGTCGAGTGCGCCGAGAGCGCCGCGGCGGCCGGCGACGAGTACGACACCAACGGCGTGCTGCTGGCGCAGGGCGTGGCGAGCACGGTCGGCGGTCTGCTCGGCGGTGTCGTGCAGCCGACGCCCTACTTCGGCCATCCCGCCTACAAGAAAATGGGTGCGGGCTGGTCCTACGTGGTGTTCGGTACGCTGGCGCTGGCGGTGGTCGGCTACTTCGGCTGGTTCGCGTACGTCTTCGAGTGGGTGCCCGGGGCAGTGCTGTTCCCGGTGATCATTTACATCGGGCTGCGCACCATCGCCCACGCCTTCGAGGCGGCGCCGCAGCGCGACTACGCCGCCATGGCGCTGGCAGCGGTGCCGGTGCTGGCGTACCTGATCGTGGTGACGACCGACGAGTTGTTCCACGGCCGGCAGCCGTACGGCAACGGCATTGTGTTGCTGCAGGCGCTGCGCTGCCTGGGCAACGGCTTCATCCTGACGAGCCTGCTGTGGGCCGCGGCGCTGGTCGCGCTGCTGGACGGCAAATCGAACCGGGCCGCTGTGGTACTGCTGATCGCCGCGGGCTGCAGTCTGTTCGGGCTGATCCACTCGCCGCTGCGCGGCTCACCGCTGGCCTGGCCGCACGAGGTCTGGCAGGAGTTGACGCAGCCGGGCGAGGCTCGCGGCATGCACCCGGACCTGCGCTACCAGTCGCCGTTCCACTGGGCCGCCGCTTATGTGCTGGCCGCGCTGGTCGTGCTGATCGACGCCCGGCTGCCGGCGTGGGCCGCCCGCAACCAGGCGGCGCCGGCGGCAAGCGACCCTGCCCTGGTGGCCGCTGCGCCGCCGGCCGCGGACCAGGCCGGCCAGCCGCAGGGAGCGTGAGCGCCGCCGCTCAGTCTTCCTCGTCCTGCCCGCCCATCTGCTCCGTCAGGTAATTTTGCAGCCCCACCGCCGCAATGAGGCCCAGCTGCGTCTCCAGCCAATCGACGTGCTCCTCGGACTCCACGAGGATCGGCTCGATGAGTTCCCGGCTGCCGTGGTCCCTGAGCTGCGTACACAGGTCGATGGTGTAGTTGTAGTGCTTGACGCCGCTCATCTCCAGTTGCAGGTCGTTCTCGAACTGCTCTTTGATATCGGTGCCAACGCGGATCACGTCATAGCGGGCGATCTCCGGCGTGCCCTCCAGGAAGAGGATGCGGTCGATGAGCAGCTCGGCGTGCTTCATCTCGCCCATCGACTCCTCGTAGTGCTTGGCAGCGAGCTTGAGGAAGCCCCAGTTCTTGCACATCTTGGCCTGGCAGAAGTACTGGTTGATCGCCGTCAACTCGACGGTCAACGCGCGGTTGAGGGCCTCGATCACCTGCGGGTCGCCCTTCATCGGCTGCGCTCCTGGTGGGGAGTGGGGTCGGTACTTCCCGCGAAGATATGCCGGCGCGGCAGGTTCGGCAAGGCGGCCGGCGCGGGCGGTTGAACTGGCCGGGGCGGGGAGAAGTTGGTACGATGCGTCCCCGTGAACTCAAGTCGGAGGGCGGCGACATGGCGGCCATTGTGTATGAAGGAGACATCCGAATTCCGGAAATTCGCGACCTGGAAGAATTCCGCCGCTGGGTCCGATCCGATGATTTTCCGGAACAAGGGCGGTTTTCCTTTATCGCCGGTGACATCTGGGTGGCGCTCATGGGGGAGCAAATTTTTACTCACGGTCAGGTCGTGGCGGAATTCTTGAATGTGCTCTTCCGTTTTGTGAAAACGAACAAGCTGGGTTATTTCTTTAACGACCGCACCTGGTTGACGAATAAAGAGGCTGACCTGTCCACGGAGCCGGATGGCATTTTTGTTTCCAGAGAGTGTCTGCAGGCTGGACGGGTTTACTACGAGGGAAACGAGGAGGGGCCTCTTGAACTGGTCGGCAGCCCTGACATGGTCCTGGAGGTCGTAAGCAAAAACTCAGTTAGAAAAGACACCAAACGACTCCGCGATTTGTACTGGGAAGCTGAAATCCTGGAATACTGGTTGGTGGACGCCCGCGGGCAGGAACCTCATTTCGAGATCATGAAGCGCGGCCCCAAAGGCTACGTACCCACGCGGGCCCGGGACGGGTGGCTCGCGTCCAGGGTGTTTGGGTGTGCTTTTCGTTTGGTCCACGGCACGGACGAGTTCAGCCACCCGGAATTCACCCTGGAAATGCGCTCCTGAAGCGCTGGCCGCTTGCCGCCCGCCTCCGCTTGCTTGTCACCCCCCGGCCGCGCTGCTAGACTAACCCTTTCTTCCGGCGCCGTGGTCGGAAAGCGGTCCCGAATCCCGACGAACGATCCCTCATGCCTGAAGTGCTGGACTGGCAGGGCGGCGCCCCACAGGAACGCAGCGCCCACGCCGCGGACCTGCTGGCCCAGGGCCGGCTGGTGGCGGTGCCGACCGACAGCGTCTACGTCGTGCTCGCCGACGCCCGGCAGCCCGACGCGCTCGCCCGACTGCCGTCCGGCCCCGACGGCCTGACCATACTGGTGCCCGGCGTCTCCGGCCTGCGTGCCTGGGTGCCGGAGCCGCCGCCGCTGGCCCTGCGCTTCGCCCGCCGCTGCTGGCCCGGCCCGCTGACGCTGGTCCTTGACGCTACGCCCGACCGCGGCCCGGCCGCCCAGTTGCCCGAGGCGGCACGCGCCCGGCTGTTCGCCGACGGCACCGTGGCCCTGTACGCGCCTGCCCACGAAGCGCCGCTGCTGCTGTTGCAGGCGCTGCCGTTCCCGCTCGCCGCCGCCACGCCGCGCCTCGACGGCCAGCCGGTGACCACCGCGGCGCAGGCCCTGGCGGTGCTCGGCGACGCGGCGGCCCTGGTGCTCGACGACGGCCCCACGCAGTTCGGCCAGGCGCCGACGCGGGTGCGAGTTCGCGGCGACCGATGGGAGATCGTCGGCGACGGCGTGCTGTCGGAGGCCGTGCTACAACAGGTGGCGCCGTGCCTGATCCTGTTCGTCTGCACGGGCAACACCTGCCGCAGTCCGCTGGCGGAGGCATTGTGCCGGCGGCTGCTGGCCGAGCGGCTCGGCTGTGCGGTACAGGAATTGCCTCGAAGGGGGTACGTCATCACCTCGGCGGGCCTGGCCACTGGCGGCGGAGAGCCGGCGACGTCGGAGGCAGTCGAGGTCGCCCGGGAACATGGCGCCGACCTGAGTCAACACCAGAGTCAACCCCTGTCACTGGAATTGCTGGCCGCCGCCGATCACGTTATCGCCATGACGCGCGGTCACCTGCGGGCGCTGACGGCCCACACGACGGACGGGGGTGGGACGCTGCGGCTGCTGATGGCGGACGGTTCGGACGTGGCGGACCCCATCGGGGGGCCCGGCGAGGTGTATCGCGCCTGTGCGGAGCAGATTCGCCGGGCGCTGGTGGAGTGGCTGCCGCAAATGGGGTAGGGGTGAGTGAGTGGAGCCATGAACATTGCAATCGGCAGCGATCACCGCGGCTTCGAGGCCAAGGCGCGCCTGACGGCGCTGCTGCGGCAACTGGGGCACGAGGTGCTGGACGTGGGGCCGCCGAGCGGCGACAGTGCGGACTACCCGGACTTCGCGTTCGCGGTGGCCGAGGCGGTCGCTGGCGGTCGGGCGGAGCGCGGCGTGTTGATCTGCGGCACCGGCATTGGCATGTGCATCGCCGCCAACAAGGTGCCCGGTGTGCGGGCGGCGCCGTGCCACGACCCGATCACTGCCGAGATGAGCCGTCGCCACAACGACGCCAATGTGTTGTGCCTGTCAGCGGACCTGCTCGGCGACGAACTGATGGCCCGCATGATGCGCACCTGGTTGGAGACGGAGTTTGAAGGCGGCCGTCACGCCCGCCGCGTCGAGAAGATCACGCGCTATGAGGCGCAGCACCCGACGATGGGTTTCGGTCCTGGCGAGCGGACGCCATGAAGCAATTCACCGTGGTCGTGAAGCCCTTCCGCGCCGAGGCAGTGTTGCGCACCGCCGCCGAACTGGAGGTCAGCGCCTGCGTCGTGCAGGAGGCCAAGGGCTACAGCCGCCAGAAGGGTTACCTCGACCGCTACGCCGGCAGCGAATACAGCCTGGCGTTCCTGCCCAAGGTCGAGATCACTGTCTGGGTGCGCGACGAGCGTGCCGCCCTGGTCGCGGAGCGCCTCGCCGCCGTCGCCCGCACCGGCCGCATCGGCGACGGCAAAATCTTCTGCGTCGAGGCCGCCTGGCCCGAGCCGCTGGAGTTCTAATTGGAGAAAAGAGGATCCACAGATGACACAGATAAAGACAAATTCAAATGTCTTTTGTCTGTGTTTCATCTGTGTCCTCTGTGGATCCTCTTTTGTCTGTTCTCTGCGCTCTCCGCGTTCTCCGCGGTGAATTATCCGGGCGGCCCCGTGGTCTGGCCGGTGCGCAGCGTGTGCGGACACAACTGGTGCTCCGGCCCCCGGCCCGCCAGCGCCTGCAGCAGCAGCCGCACTGCTGTCCGGCCGATCTCGCTCCAGTCGGCCTGATGGCAGGTCAGGCCCGGCACCTCCTCGCCGCCGCCGCCCAGCACGCTCACGTCCCCCGGCACCCGCAAGTCCTGCCGCCGCAGTTCGGTGATGACCAGGCTGGCGAGCGTGTTGTTGAAGCAATACAGGGCGCTCGGCCGCGGCGCCAGCTCCAGAAATTGCCGCACCGCCCGCTCCGCGCCGGCTGGCGTCAGTTCGACCGACAGTTCCCACGCCCGGCGGCACGACAGTTTCGCGTCGCGCAGCCCCTGACGGTAGCCCTGCAAACGCCACGGGTTCAACTCCTCCTGCCGCCAGTTGACGAACGCCACGCGGCGGTGCCCCAACTCGGCCAGGTAACGCACCGCCGTCCGGGCCGCCGCGAAGGAGTCGTCGCGCACGGAGGGAATGCGGCTTAGCTGCAAATCATGGTCGAGCAGGACGGTCGGCAACCCCAGACCATCCGTGCGTCGCAGCAGTTTTTCCTCGCCGTAGTGGGCGAAGACGACGCCGCGCAGCCGTTGCTCCTGCTGCACCTGCCGCAGCGCCTGGCCGATCTGCGTGTACGCGGCGTGTTGCACGACCAGGCGAAAACCGTTCCGACTCGCCTCCTCCAGCGCCCCCTGCAACATCAGGGCGCTGACCAGGCGCGTCACCGCCTCCTCCTGGCCCGGCTCACTCGGGTAGCCGGCCTGCAGGTAGGCCAGACAGGTCGAAGCCGTCGGCTCGATGCGGTCAGGCAACTGCGGCGGTCGCACAAACGTACCCTTGCGGCGAATCTTGACGAGCAGCCCCTCGCCCTGAAGGTTCTCGGCGGCCAGGCGGACGGTTTCGCGGCTGACGCCGAGCTGCTTGGCCAGCTCCACCTCGGTCGGCAGCCGGCCGTCGGGGAACTGCCCGGCGGCGATGGCCTGCCGCAACATTTGTTCGACGTGCGCAGTCAGGCTCGGCGGCCGCGCCAGCCGGCCAAACTCCTGCGCCCGGTCCTGTGGGGACGAGGACATGGTTGGAGCCCCGGAGCGCCCAGTTACGTTTCGCGCGGGCAGCAGTCCGCGCGAAACTGGAAACGGGGCGCGGGAACGGTTGCGTTTCGTGAATAATGACAAATTTACAATCCCCTTGTCTTATCCGCAAGTGCTGGCATTGCCATCGGGGAGTGGGTACGATTGCAATTGTCCAACCCACCCTCCCCCCCGAGGAGAGCGCCATGCCCTCCCCCCGCACCCCCGCCGCGGCGTGCCTGATCGCGATAACGCTGGTTCTGCTGGCCTGCGCCACTCCTGCGTGCGCTGGCGACAAGCCGTTGCGCCAGGCGATCGACACGGAAGTCCGCGCCGCCTGGCAGCGCGAGAAGGTCACGCCCGCCGCCCGCAGTTCCGATAGCGCCTTCCTGCGCCGCCTCTACCTCGACCTGCTGGGCGTCGTCCCGACGCTGGAGGAGACGCAGAAATTCCTGGCCGACGCGAGCACGAAGAAGCGTGAACAACTGATCGACCGCCTTCTGCAAGACCCGCGCTTCGCCGCCGCCCAGGCGGATGTGCTGGACCTGGTGCTGTTCGGCCGCCATCCGGGCGGCGGCGACCAGACACGGCGGCGCGACGGCTTCAAGAAATGGCTCGCCGGTCAGATTGCGAAGGACGTGCCGTATGACCGCCTGGTGCGCACGCTGCTGACGGCGGACCAGGACGGCTCGGAGTTGTTTTACGTGCAGTTCCGCAACCAACCGGCGGACGCGACGGTCGCGGTCACGCGCATCTTCCTGGGCACGCAGTTGCAGTGCGCCCGCTGCCATGACCACCCCTACGAGAGTTGGACGCAGAAAGACTTCTACGGCATGGCTGGTTTTTTCGTCCGCCTCGTGGTGCTGGACGCCGGCGCGAAGAAGTTCCGCATCGCCGAGAAGAGCACTGGCGAAGTGCTGTTCACCGGTTCCGTGAAGGACCAGAAGCCGGGCCAGAAGGGCGAACCGGTCAAGGCTCGCTTTCTCGGCGGCGCCGAACTGGCCGAGCCGCCGGTGCCGAAGGGCTTCAAGGAACCGGTCTTCAAGGGCAACCAGGCCCCGCCGCCGCCGCGGTTCTCGCGCAAGGAGAAACTGGCCGCGTGGTTGACCGCCCCGGAGAATCCGTACTTCGCCCGTGCCGCCGCCAACCGCGTCTGGGCGCAGTTCCTCGGCCGCGGCCTCGTCCATCCCGTCGATGACCTGAGCAAGAAGAACAACGCCAGCCATCCCGCCCTGCTCGACGCGCTGACCAAACACCTGATCGCCAGCAAGTTCGATCTGAAGAGCCTCATCCGCGAACTGGTGAACAGCGAGACGTATCAACTCGCCGGCACCGGGCCGAGCACCGAGGCGCTGCCGCGCTGGTTCGAGCGAGCGCGAGTGCGGCCGCTGACGGCGGAGGAGTTGCTGGCGTCGCTGCGAGCCGCAACCGCTTTTCCGAAGGACGGCTTCAAGGGCTCCGGCGAGCCGACCGAGTATTTCCTGCGTTACTTCGGCGAGCCGAACGACGGTCAGGGGAATTTTCAGGGCAGCCTGCAGGAACACCTGTTCCTGAACAACGCGCCGTTCATCCGCACGTTCGCCCAGCAGCGCAAGGGCAACCTCACGGACCAGATCCTCGGCATGAAGGCGGCGACCTGGGAGCAGAAGGTGGATCGACTGTTTTTGAGCGTGCTGTGTCGGCTGCCCAGCGCTGCGGAGCGGCAGCGTTTCGTGCAGCATTTCGGCGGCGGCCTCGCTGCCATGACGCCCGCGCTCGTCGAGGAGGCGGTGTGGGTGCTGGTGAGCTGCTCGGAGTTTCGGTTTAATCATTGAAAGTTGGATGCCGGCGAGCGGGGTCGCGTCAGCGCCCCGTGGGACGCCACAAGGGACGCCACGGGGCGCTGACGCGACCCCGCTCGCCGAAGAGAACCCAACCATGACCACGAACACCGGGTCCGAACACCTGAGCCGACGGGCGTTCCTCAAGGGCGTCCTGGGCACCGCGGGCGGCGCCGCCGTCGCCAACTGGGGCGGCCTGGCCCACTCGCAGACCGCCGCGCAGACCGCCGTGCGCCGCAACAAGCGCTGCATCCTGCTGTGGATGAACGGCGGCGCCAGCCAGCTGGACACCTTTGACATGAAGCCCGGCCGGCCCACCGGCGGCCCCTTCCGGCCGATCGCGACCAACGTCCCCGGCATTCAGATTTGCGAATATTTGCCGTTGTTGTCGCGCATGACCGACAAGCTGGCGGTCATCCGCAGCATGCGCACGCACTCGCCGGACCACCCGGACGGCATCTACCACATGCATACCTGCTACCGCATGGCCGAGCGAGTGCCGCACCCCGAACTCGGGGCCATGATCGCGCGCTACAACGGCCATCCGGACGCGGACCTGCCGAGCTTCGTGCGCATCGGGCCGTGCGGCAACGCCGGCGCCGGCTACCTCGGGCCGCGCTACGAGCCGTTCGCCATCGGCCGCGATGGCCGGCTGCCGTACTTCAGCGAACCCACCGGCACGCCCCAGGCGCAGCAGCGCCGCGGTGAACTGCTCAACTTCATGGAGGGTCAGTTCGCCCAGGATCACCGGGCGACGCCGTTTGAGGCGCACCGGCTGGCGGAGGCGCGGGCGCACCGGCTGATGCGAGCGCGGCGCGTGTTCGACACGACCGGCGACTGGCCGGCGGCCCGCGACCGTTACGGCAATACCGCGTTCGGCCGGCACTGCTTTTTGGCCCGCAAACTGGTCGAGGCGGGCGTGCCGTTCGTCGAGGTCGGCCAGGACAACTACGACAGCCACGCCGACAACTTCGTCTGCCACCGCGGCAACATGGACGTGCTCGACCCGGCCTGGACCGCTCTGTTGCAAGATTTGCAGGACCGCCGGCTGCTCGACGACACGCTGGTGGTGTGGATGGGCGAGGTGGGCCGGACGCCATACATCAACAACCGCGCTGGCCGCGATCACTACATCCGCGCCTGGACAATCGTGCTGGCTGGCGGCGGTGTCCGCGGCGGTCAGGTGTATGGCGCCACCGACGCGGACGGCCGTGATGTGCGCGACCAGCCGGTGAGCGAGGGCGATTTGTTCGCCACGATTTACACGGCGCTGGGCATCAACCCGCGCGTTCGCCACACGCTCGGCACGCGGCCGATCTGGGCGACGCCGGAGGGTTCGACACCGCTGCGGGCGCTGCTCGGCTGATGCCAGCGCTGGCCCCGCGCTGGCGCTCGGGCTCGGATCGGAACCATGTGAAGACCTCTCCCATGCCGGGATCAGGCCGGGGTGGGGTAAGGGGGGCAGTGTCGCGGCTCGCGGCACCTCCCCACCCTGGCCGAACCCGGATGTTTTAAACCCCTTGCCAGGTGACAGAACCATGTCGCGGCACCCGCTCGTTCAACATCGACGCACCCTCCTGGCGCTGGCCGTACTGGCGGCCCTCGTCCCCATGACCAGCGCCCGCGCCCAACCGGCCGGCCCCGACAAGGCGGCCCTGGCCTGGACGCTGCCCTGGGACGCCGACTGGGTGACGGCGGTCGCTTTCCTGGGCAACCACCGCATCGCGGCCGGCAACAACCTGGGCCAGATCCTCGTCTGGGAGTTGCCTGATAAAACCGGCGGTCCTGCCCCAGCGCCGAAGTGGCGGCTGCACGGCCACGACAACACCGTCAACCGCCTGGTCGCGACGCCGGCCGGCCGCTGGCTGATCTCCGCGAGCAACGACCACACCATCCGCTACTGGGACTTGCAGGCCCCGCCCAGCCGCACCGAATCGGTGGTGCTCAACGCCCGCGCCCGGGACGAGGCCGTGGCCCGCAAGCGCAAGGTGCCGCCGCCGGTCGAAGTCAAGGTGTCGGTCATTGAGGCGGCCCGGGTGCTCAAGGGCCACAAGGACTGGGTGCTCGGCCTGAGCCTGACGCCGGACGGCAAGACCCTGGTCAGCGGCGACGACAAGGGTGTGGTCATCGTCTGGGATCGGCCCGCGGCGAAGGAGCTGCGGCGCTGGCAGGTCAAGGGTTGGGTCTGGGCCCTGGCTGTGGCGCCCGACGCGCAAACGCTGGCGGTGTCCGAGCGCGTCCACCTCGTCTTCGACTCCGGCCGGCACGCCGGATTGAAGCTGTGGGACCCGCAGACGGGCAAGGTGAAACTGGACCTCGGCAAGCTGTTCGACAAGCAATTCATCGCCGCAGCGGCGTTCGCGCCGGACGGCAAAACGCTGGCGGTGTGTCGCGGCGGCGAGGTCGATGGTCAGAACGGCAAGGCGTCACTGGTCGATCCGGCCACCGGCAAGAAGCTCCGCGACCTGACGCCCGGCCACCTCAACGGCGCCACGGACGTGCTCTTCTCGCCGGACGGCCAGTACCTGTATTCCAGCGGCCGTGACACGACGGTGCGCGTCTGGCGCGTGGCCGACGGCAAGCTGGTCAAGGAACTGGGCCGGCCGCGCGGCGGTCAGTTCAAGGACTGGATTCACGCCGTGGCCGTGACGCCGGACGGCCGCTGGCTGGCCGCCGCCGACATGGCCGGGCAAGTGCAGATCTACGCGCTGCGGGGCAAATGACGGCTCAATAAATTGACCCACAGATGACACAGATGTCACAGATAAAGACCAATTTCTTTTTGTCTTTATCCGTGTCATCTGTGTCATCTGTGGATCACTTCTTCCTCATATCGGAGACGCGCTTGAAGGTGAGCATGCGGCCGACCGGGTTCTGACGGGGGATGTCGAAGGTCGTCTGCCGATTGTTGTCGCCGTTCCAGAAGCAAATGACCAAGGTGTCGGCGTCAAAGCGGTAGATGCCCTTTTCGTGGTTGATGTCGAGGCGTGACGGCATCGCATTCGGATCGATGATGATCGCGTACGGGCCGGTCTCCGCACTGCCGCCCTTGCCGATCCACGACACCTTGTCGCCCCGGATGATGAGCGTCCAGCCGGTGTCGTTGGGGTTGAGTCCGCCCTGGTTCTGGGAGCGGACGCACAGCCAGTGGCCATCCAGCTGGGGCGTCCGTCTCTGCTGGGAATCGACGCCGGCCGGCAGGGCCAGCGCGACCACGGCTACGGTCAGGAATATCGTTCGCATGGGTTCCTCCGATCCTGCCTGTCGTAGAATAAACTTTGGACGATTCTCGCACGAATTCCCAACTGGTTCAAGAGTCTGCTTTTCGACCGCAGTTGCTCATGCCGATGACGCACCTGGAAGCTCTGGAAGTGCTGGCCGTCCACCGCGACCGCCACGTCGTCCTCACCACGCACGGCTCCATTGACCTGTGGACCGCGTTGTCGGACACGCCGCTGGACCTCGCCTACGTCCCGGCGTCGATGGGCCAGGCTCCGGGCCTGGGGCTGGGTCTGGCGCTGGCGCGGCCGGGTCTGGGCGTCGTGGTGGTCTGCGGCGACGGCCATCTGCTCATGAACCTCGGCTGCCTGGTCACGCTGGCCAGCCATCCGGCCGACGTGTATTTGCTGGTCGTGGACAACGGCGTCTATGAAGTGACCGGCGGCCAGCCGACCCCCGGCTCCGGCCGCACCGACTTCGCCGGCCTGGCGCGGGCGGCGGGCGTTCGGCGCGTGTATGCCTTCGATGCCCTGACAGCCTGGCAGCGGGGCGCCGCCGAGGCGCTGACCGGGCGGGGGCCGGTGGTGGTCTGGCTGCGCGTGGCACCGCGGCCAGGTCAACGCGCGCCCACCACGGCGCGGCCAATGGCCGAGCAACTGGCCCGACTGCGGCAGGCGCTGGGGACTGGCTGAAGCGCTTGCTCCGTTGATGATGGCCAGTCAGCAGTCGGTTTCCCGCATTCTCCCCGATCAAACTCTCTCGTAACGGCATCCTTGCCGAGTTAAACTCAATGTCACTCTCCGGGCGAGCGGCGCGGCGTCAGCCCGCCGGTCCAGGCGCTACCGGCGGGCTGACGCCGCGCCGCTCGCCAAGACATGAGCCACGCTGGGATCAGTATGAAGCAGTATCTGGACCTGTTGCGACACGTGCTGGAGCGCGGGGTGCGCAAACCCACCCGTGCCAAACTCCTCTCGACCGGGGAGAACATTGACGCCCTGAGCGTCTTTGGCTATCAGATGCGCTTCGACCTGAACGAGGGGTTTCCGGCGGTCACGACCAAGAAGCTCGCGTTCAACGCCGTCGTTCACGAACTGCTCTGGTTCCTGAGTGGTTCGACCCGGGTCGCGGACTTGCGGAAACACAACGTCACCATCTGGGATGAATGGGAAAACGCGAACGGCGACGCCGGCCCGATTTATGGCAAACAGTGGCGCACCTGGGAGGCGCCGGACGGAAAGCAGATCGACCAGATCGCTTATTTGCTGGAGGGCATCCAGGCGGTCAAGCAGGATCCCACCGCCGCGGCAGGTCGCCGTCTGGTGATCTCGGCCTGGAACCCGGCTGACCTCCAGGCGATGTCCGTACCGGCCTGCCATACTCTTTGTCAATTCCTGCTCACGGAGGGCCGGTTGTCCTGCCAGCTCTACCAGCGCTCGGCGGATTCGTTCCTGGGCGTGCCGTTCAACATCGCGAGCTACGCCCTGCTGACGCACCTGGTCGCGCACGTCAGCGGCGTAGGGGTCGGTGATTACATCCACACCTTCGGAGATGTGCATATCTATACCAATCACCTGGAGCAGGTTGAGGAGCAGTTGCGGCGCCAGCCTTACCCGTTGCCGCGGCTGTGGATTGACCCTGCGATCAACGATCTGGACCATCTCGAGCGCCGACAAATCGCCTTGCTCGACTACCGACACCACCCGGCCCTGACCGGGGAGGTTGCGGTTTAGGGATGCCGCATGCTCGTTTCCATCATTGCCGCAATGGACCGCCGCGGGCTGATCGGTACTGAGGCTGGCCTGCCCTGGCAGCTGCCCCAGGACCTCCGGCGCTTCCGGGCGCTCACCTGGGGCAAGCCGGTCATCATGGGCCGCAGGACATTCGAGTCGATCGGCAGGCTGCTCCCGGGGCGTCTCAACATCATCCTCACCCAGCAGCCCGAGTATCACGTCCCGGGTGGTCGCATCGCCCGCACCCTTCAGGAAGCCCTGGCCATCGCCGCCGACTACCTCACCGGGGCAGGCGGCGACGAGGCCATGATCATCGGTGGCGGCCGGGTCTACGCGCAAGCCATTCCTCACTGCGACCGCTGTTACCTCACGATCGTCGCGGGGCACTTCCAGGGCAGCACCTATTTCCCCCTTGAAGCGTTGCTGCGGCAGCGCTGGCGATTGGTCTGCGAGCCGGAAACACACCCCGCCGATGCGCAGAACCCGCACCCGCACTCCTTCTACTACATCGAACGCATCACGGATTGAAGATAGTTTGACTTCAGGCATTCCCCGCCCGGGCCAGCACGGCGACCACCACGCCCGCCGCGCCGGCATCGCGAAGGGTGCGGGCGCATTCGTGCATGGTGCTGCCAGTGGTCATCACGTCATCGACGAGCAGGACGGTGCGGCCCTGGAAGCCGGTGCGCGGGGCGACGCGGAAAGCCCCCTTGACGTTGAGGCGGCGGGCGGTGGGAGAGGCCTGGTGGTGTTGCACGGGGGTGTCGCGCCAGCGGCACAGACCGTGGGCCAGGCACGGCAACCGGAGGTGGTCGGCCAACGCATAGGCCAGCGCTTCACTCTGGTTGTAGCCGCGCGACCAGCGTCGCCGCCAGTGCAGCGGCACGGGCACCACCAGGTCCGCGGCCAGCGCCCGCAACCGGTCCGCGACGTGCTCCACGAAGAGGTCGCCAAGCACTTCCGCCAACCCTTCACCGGAGTGGTGCTTCAGGCGCAGCACCGCCCGGGACAGCAGATCACCTGTCGTGCGGTTCTCGTACGGACCAAGGCGCCGAACCGCGGCGAAGGCGAAGTGTTCCCCGCGGCACTTCGGGCAGCCGTCGTCAGTATCGGTGCGTGGGCCGACATTGGCGGCGCAGCGCGGACAGGTCGCGAAGGGGTCGCTGGTCAGGGCGGACTGGCAAGGCTTGCAGAACGCGCCGGTTTCCTCGGGCATTGAGACGCCGCAGAGCCAGCAGACACGCGGGTAGATCAATTCGACGAAGCCCTGGCCCAGGGCGCGGGCGGCGCTGACGAACCGGGCGGACCAGGGTGAAGGCGGTGGCGTGGAGGACGGCATAACGCCTCGAAAATCAGTCGGCGTTGGCGAGCGGCGCGGCGGAAAGAGCTGCCGAACTTGCTGAATACAACGCCCAGGGGCAGGAGAAATGGCGAGATTTGCCGGCCGAATTGCCGCAGAGAGGGATTTCAGAGGGCATAAGAAGAGTGTTCCTGGTGGGACGCACGGGTGCGGGCGATAGGCCACGGACCTAAACGGTAACGGGATTGGACTCCACCCCGGCACGAGGCCGGCCCTTTCCCGACTAACCTAAAGGGCACCGCTAGTGGCCCACCAGGGACACTTTCCAGAAGATACTCATCCCCCAGCGCCGACACAAGACAACTCTCACCGAATCCCGGCCCATCCTGGTTTCCGCTGACAACCTGCACCAGCATTGCCGAGAATGCCGGCCAGTCCTCACGCCCCAGTGGACGCCATCACTTGCTCCAGATCCTCCAGCAGCTTTTTGCCCAGTTGCGGATCCGTCATGTAAACATACGCCGCGTAGCCGCGCAACCGCGCCGGCGTCTCGCCCTCCTGGAGCCCCCCGCCGTGCTTCAGATTGTGAATCGCGGCCCGCAGCTGCCGCTTCAGTTTGCGCGGCACGCGCGGCTCGCCCTGACCGTTGACCACCAACCCCGTGATTTTCTGGCGACCGCCTTTGCGCAGCACCCGCGTCTTGTCCTCGTTGAGCGTGAAGCCCTCGCTCTCGACGATGCGCTTGACGAAGCCCAGCAATTTTCCCAGGAACGGCTTGCCCTTGTGCTCGGCCGGCAAGCTGAACGTCAGGTCGTCGGCGTAGCGGCTGTAGCGCCAGCCGAGCTTCCTGGCCAGCGACGCAATGCGGTTGTCCAGATGCAGGCAGAGCGTGTTCGTCAGTCCGGGACTGGTCGGCGCCCCCTGTGGCAGGCAGCGCGGCCCCAGGGCGATGTAGTACGTCTTGCCCTGGTGCTGTACGACCTCGCGCGGCGACTCCGTGCAGAGCAGCGCCAGCAGCGTCGCGATCTGTTCGCGGTAGCCGGCCTTGCGGAAGACGCCCTTGACGCGCGGCAGTGTTACCGTCGGGAAGAATGACTTGATGTCCATCTTGACGACGATTTTGGCGTCCGTGTGCCGGGTGGCGTTGGTCAGCGTGGACCGGCCCGCGAGGAAACCATGCACCGCCCCATGCACGAGCAGTTTTTCCACGATGTTGCGCAGGATCCAGCGCTGGGCCGCCTTCAGCTTCTTCATCGGCGCCCAGATCGGCCGTTCGCTGCCGTCGCGCTTGGGGATGGTGAAGCGGTAGTAATGGATGCGCGTCGCCGCCTCACGGTGGTACGCCAGCCAGCGCAGATGGCCGACCGACAGGCTCAGCGCCTCGGCCAGCTGCTGTGGCGTGTCCAGTGGCGGCAGTTCGTTCTCGGCGGCACGCTCCTCGGCGTGCGGCGCGTCCCATTTGTCCTTGCGGTTCGGCTCGTCGTTCCAGTAGATACCCTCGCCGAGGTGGACGATGTGGTTGGCCTTGTACGCGAGCCACGTTTCCTTCTTGATCTTGCGGAGTTCTTCCGCCTCGGCGCGCAGCTGCTTCTTGTACTGCTCCAGCTCGCGCTCGGACATGCCGTCCGTCTCGCGGCGCTCGACAAGGTAGCCGCGCTCGCGCAGTTGCAGGTTGATGAACGCCTGCACGCCGCCGGCCTGGAGGATGTTGCGCCAGAGGGTGATCGGGTCGGTTTGCTTGGCCATGATTCGCTCTTCTCGTGGGGCAGACATTCCTCTCTGCCAATCATCAAGGACGGCAGAGAGGAATATCTGCCCCACGACCAGTTACTCGGTGGTCGCGTCCAGGTAGCCGCGGGCGTGCAGGTCGGCGAGCCGGGCCTGGTACGCCGCCCGCGCCTCCTCCAGCGTCCCGAACTTCAGCCGCTGCAGCCGCGACTCCTTGCCGGCCCGGCCCCAGCGCAGTTTCAGGCGCTGCTTCTCCAGCGACACCTGGAACACATCCTCGCCGGCCGCGTCGCGCTTGCTGAAGGTGCGCGTCTCCATCGTCACCTTGTCCAGGCTCGGCTTGCCGCGCTGCTGCTCCGCGTAGGCCAGCCGCAGCGCGATCAGGTGAGCGCACGGCCCCTGCTTCAGCCCCTGCTTGCGGTACAGCGCACACGTGCATTCCGCCTTGAGCACCTGGGCTTCGTCGCCCAGCAGCAGTTGCGGCCGGTACTCGCGCTTGTCCTCGTCCACGGCGACCTTGCCGGTCAGCTCCAGGCCGGTGCCGGCGATGCGGTTCTCACTCGTGAGCTTGACCGCCCCGCGCCGCACCAGCAAATCATGGGCGACGCGCTCACGCTGGTTGCGGTACTCCAGCCGCTCCAGGTCCAGCGGCGCCTCGGACAGCGGACGTAAGCGATACACATCCTCCGCCACGTCGTACATGAGCTTGCCCTGCTGGCAGCCCAGTTGCAGTGCCTCGACCAGCGCCGCTCCCTTGAGGCCAGTCTTTTTGGACAGGGAATCAGCGTTGGCGAGCCAGACGCCGGCGAGGTGGGCGAGGATGGCTTCGAGCGGCTTGCTCGTCTGCGTCTTGCGCGGCAGCAGCAGGTCGAAGTTGATCGCCTGCGACCAGTTGGCGGCGGTGAAGCCGGTCAGGCCGACCGTCATGGAAAAATCCGCGGCGCGAAAGATCCAGAAGTTCGGCAGACCGTTGCCGAGCAGCCGCACGTCGATGGACTCGATCAGCGGTAGCAGACGCTGGAGCAGCAGCAGTCGGCGCCGTCCCCAGATGCGCACCACCTTCGGGCTCTTGCCCTTGAACGTGCCGAGGCTCGACGGCAGCACCAGCTCCCACGGCTCCAGCACCAGCCGCGGTTTTTCCGCGGGAATCAACTCGATACGGATACCGCGGCGCTTGCCCTTTTTGTCGCCGTGCATGCGCAGATGCCGCATCAGGTTGTACAGATCGATGGGCGCCAGCGAAAATTCGTCCTGCGGCAGCGTCGCAGCGGACTGCACCTGCAAGAAACCGCGCAGCCAGGTGTCCGGGACCTGAATCTTCTTCTCCAGGATTTCCTTGTGCGTCGCGTCCGGCGTTTTCATGGCGACCTGTTCGCGGCCGATGTGCAGCCGCGTCGCGCGGAAACTGCGCAGTTGCTGCACGCCCGCGAACAGCGCGGGGCTGAAGTCGATGTTGGTGGTGCCATGCGTCGGGCTGCCCGCCACGTCGAAGGTGCCGCCGCGGTCGAAGCTCAACTTGGCGTAGGTGCCCTCGTCCTTGCTAAAAACCTCGAAAATTACCTTGTCCGGGTGGACGGTGATGATCGGGTCGAGCATGACGAACGCCAGCGGGTCGTTGCGCAGCAGCCAGGAAAAATATGCCTGCTGCGCCTGCCAGGCCCCCTGGCCGAGCGACTCCTTGCGCATACGCTGGTAGGCCATGTACGCGGTGCGGTCCTTGGGCACGTAGCGGAAATCGCTGCCGACGACGGCGTAAAGCGCGGCCATCGCTTCACGGAAGCGCAGCGGCTTGCGGACGGCACCGTCGAAGCGCACCGGCTCGCGCTGCAGGTTGGCGAACAGGTCCAACTCAGTGCCGGCCTCCGTCGTCTCCAGGTGGCTGGCGCCGGCGTAGCTCAGGTGGAACGGCGTGCTCGGCGCCGGCTCCGGCGCGGCCGCCGGTTGCTCGACGGGTGTTTCTTCGGTGCTCATGTTGTCTTGACCTCTCCGGCCGCCGTGGCCAGGCGCTGCCGCGCCCGCTTCAGGCGCCGCAGCGCCCGCCACGCGGCCTTGCGCAGCTCTTCCTCTTCCTTGTCGTTGCGGGCGACGGCCAGCAATTTTTGCTCGGCCGCCGCCTGCGGGATTTTCGCCAGCCCCTCGACCGCCCCGAGTCGCGTCGCCTCGGGCAGCTTCGGGTTCTCCGCCACCGCGGCCAACCCATCCACGTCCGCTTGCGCGACCAGGTGCGGCAGGGCGACGCCCTGGTAGTGGACCTGGCGGACGGCGGCGCGGAGCGTGTCGGTCTCGGCGGCGCCGTCGCGGAGCAGCAGGCGGTTGAAGCTGACGCGATCCGACAGAAGTTTTTCCGCGATTTTTTTGGCCCGCTCCGGGCTGTTGCGGCCGAGCGCGTCCGCGGCGACGGTGCGGATTTCCGGGTCGTTGCCCAGCGCCGCCTGCTCCAGCACGTCGAGCGTCGCGGCGTCCTTCGAGTCCGCCAGGGCCGTGACCGCTTCCAGCCGGATCGGGCGGTACAGCGGGTCATCGGCCCCGGCGGCGGCCAGCGCGACGAGCCGGTCCTGCGCAACGCCGAGGCGGCCGGCGGCCCAGATCAGGCTCGTCAGGCACGGCGTCAACTGGTCGAGTTGCTGGCGGTCGCGCGGCAGGTTGTCCTTCGCGACCAGCCGCCGCCGTTCTTGCCACGCCGCGGCCCAGCGGTCCAGCGCCGCGGCCACATCCTTGGCGGCGTCCTTCGCGGCGGAGCCGGCGCGGCCGAGCAGGTGGGCCGCCACCTGGACCGTTTTGGCGTTCTGGCTCGTCAGCGCCGCGCGGGCCTCCGCCAGCGGTGGCGGCGTGCGGTTGATGAGGGCGTTGGCGATGGCCGTGTGGACGAACTCGATGCCACTGGCCAGCAAGCGGAATAACTCGGCCGGCTCCCCGCGCTCGCAGGCGCGCTTCAGCACCTCATCGTAATCGTTCCCCTCGTTCGGGTTTCGTAGCAGGGCATAATCCGGCTCCAGCGCGTCTGGTCCCCACAGCCGTCGAGCGCTGGTGAGCGCTGCCTCGACGGACATAGTGTCATCACTCTCCGACAACATCTTCAGCAGCAAGTCGCGGGTACTTGGTTCGTTGTTGTAGCCGAGTTGCTCGATGGCAAAATATACGGCATAGGTGGCCCAATCCTGGGTCTGTTCGCGGATCAGTTGCCAGGCGTCACGAGTGTTAAGCCAGCGCAATCCCTTGACTGCCGACCCCGCGAGAACGCTGTCGCTTTTGACCAAACGCGCCAGCAGCTTGAAGATCGCGTCCGCCTTGTCCGACCGGCCCAGGTGGCCGATGGCCTCCGCCGCCACGTCCTGCAGCGCGTGGCCCTCCTCGTTCGCCAGCCGCAGCAGCGTATCGACCGAGCGCACGTCCGCCAGTTCGCCCAGCGCCCGCAGCGCCCGCGCCCGCATTGGATGATCGGTCAGGAAGTCGATGCTCGCCAGCAGCACGTTCATGCCGTCGTTGCGGCCCGCCTTCGCCAGGCCCTCCGCGGCCAAAAACTGCGTCACCGGGTCCTTATGCGCCAGCGCCTTGACCAGCGACTCGGCCGGCCCGCCGCGCTTCCGCAGCCGCCAGCCGACCGCCTCTACGAACGAGTGCCGAAACCGCTCGTCCGGGTGCGCCACCACCACCGCCAGGGCGGAATCGACCTCCTGGCCCAGCGCCCACCGCGCCGCCGGGATCAGCCGCGTGAGCAGGTCGCCAGCGCCGACTGTGAAGCAGCGGTCGATCAGTTGCGCCAGGAGGGCGTCGCGGCGCGGGTGCTGCTTTTCCAGCCATTCGCGGTCGGGCTTCTCGTCTTCGTAATCCTCAATGGGCTGATCGTGGCCGCTAACCAGCTGCAGCGCCTCGAACGCCTGCTTGCGCCACTTCGGCTGCTTCTCGAACAGTCCGAACAGCCGCGGCGCCACCTCCGGCCGGCGGAACCTGCCGACGGCCTGGAACAGCTCCGCGACCTGGGCGGTGCCGGCGGGGTCGTTCTCCAGGCGGTCGAGCAGGGCGTCCGGCGTGCGCGGGTCGCCGAGCGTCACCAGCGCCTTGATGGCCTGATTCTGGGTCGCGGCGTCCGGGGCGGTGTTCAGCAAGCTCACCAGGGCGGCATACGCGGCGCTGTCCTTCTTGCCGGCCAGCTCCAGCGCGGCGCGGTTGCGGACGGGGCGGTAGCGCGAGTCCAGCGCCTGCCGCAGCGCCGCCTGGGCCGCCGGGTCTTTCTCGTACTCCGCGGCCAGCCACAGCACCGCCTGCTTGCGCACCTCGTCGTTGGCGGCCTCCAACGCGCGGGCCGCCACCGGCGTCTGGCCCTGCCGCGCCACCAGCAACTTCGCCGCCTCCAGCGCCAGGTTGTCGCCGCGCGTCAGCATCACCTGTTCGATGACCTTGTCGCCCTGGCCGCCCTTCGCCGACGCGCCGAGCAACTCCAGCCCCTTGATGCCGAGGTCGGTGTGGCCCGCCTCCAGCGCCTCGGCGCCGAGCGCCGTGCCGTCCATTTTGAGCGTTTGCAGCTGCTCGAACGCCTGGAAGCGCACCGGCTGGTTGGGGTCGCCGAGCGCCTGCACGAACACCGGCACCGCGGCGCGGGCGTAGTGGGCGTCGGCGCCGGCCAGCGCCAGGATGCGGGCGAGCGCGGTCTGGCGGACGCGGATGACGAGGGCGGCGCGCTCCTGCCGGCCGGCGGCGCTGCCCTGCTCGCGCACCAGGCCGACGTAGGCGCCGAACGCCAGCTCCTGCAGCTGCTCGGGAGTGTACTGCGACGCGGGCGGCCGCTGCGCCTGCTGCCGCAGCGTGGCGATCTCGTGGGCGAAGCGCTGCGTGTGCGCGGCCCAGGCGGCGTTCCAGGCGTGCGGCTCCTTCTCCTTCAGCGTCTGCAGCAAGGCGGCGGTGCGCGCCTTCAGGTGCGGGCCGGCGTGCGCGACCAGCGTGGCCACCGTGTCCACGATGTCCGCGCCGATCTTCCACGGCTGCTCCTCGCCGCGGTCGTTGAACAGCTGCGTCACGAACTGCAGGAACGCCGCGGGGTCGGTGAAGCACTCCAGGGCGCGGGCGGCGGTCAGGCGGACGCGCGGCATGCGCGACGACAGCGACGCCAGGCAGCGCGTCGGCGTGCCCGCGTTCGCCTTCAGCTCCAGCATCATGAGGAGCAGCAGCGCCTGGTTGCAGAGGTGGGAGTCGGCGTCGTCGAGGAAGACGGTCAATTGGTCCTCACCGGCCGGCCCCAGCGTCAGGGCCGCGATCAGCCGTTCCTCCGGCCGGAAGACCGTCGCCGCCTGATCGACGAACACCCACGACGCCACGTAGGGGTCGCCGGCGTAAGCGAGGCCGAGCGCCGCCAGGTATTTCACGTGATTGTCGTTGTGCTGCAGCGCCTGCCGCAGCGCCTCGGGGGCGTTGGCCGGCGATACCCAGATGAGCGCCCGCGCCGCCGCCTGGCGGACGTTGGCGTGCGTGCTGTCGAGCAACGGCAGCACGTCCGTCAACGCCGCGGGGTCGCCCAGCTCGGCCAGGCCGGCCAGCGCGTCCGCGACCAGCGCCGCCCATTCGCCCTGCCGCTCCTTCTCCTGCGGCTCCGGCCGTGTCGCCAGGCTCAGCAGCACCGGCAGCGCCGCCCGGTCGCCGTGCTTCGCCAGCGCCTTCGCGGCGCTGAGGCGCACGTCATCGTGCGGACTCTGCAGCGCGTCGGTCAGGGCGGCGCGGGCGTCGTCGCTGACCAGCGACTGAATCGCGCGCTGCCGCACGACTTTTTCCTTATCGACCAGGGCGCGGACGAGGATCGCCTGCGCCGCCTTCGTGTGCTTCTTGACCAGGCCCTCCACCGCCGCCTTGCGGACATCGACGTACTGCGCGAGCAGGCCGACTTCCAGCGGCTCCAGCTCCTTCGTCTTCTTGACCGCGAACTGGAACGCCTCGTCGCGCAGCTTCGGGTCGGGGTCGTTGTAGAACTCCAGCAGCAGCGACCACGCCCACTGCTCGCCAACCTGGGCCATCACCTCGGTCAGCACCTCGCGGCGGACGTTGGCGTGGGCGCTCTGCAGCACGAAGCGCAGCGTGGCCACGCCGCCGCCGGCGATCTGTAAATTCAGCGCCGCCTTGAACGCCTCGTTGCGGACGCTCTCGAAGCTGTCGTTGAGCGCCCGCACCAGCAGCTGCCAGGTCGGCGCCACGGCGTCCTTCGGTTTCGCCTTCTTCGCCTCGCTGACGAGCACCTGCAACCCGCGGCGGCGCACGTCTTCAAAAGCGGCGCTCAGGCCGGACTCGGCGACGGTTAGCGGCTGCTCGTCGTGCAGCGCCAGCAGGGCGGTGAACGCCGCGTCGCGCACCGCCGCCTCCTTGTCGTAGAGCAGCGAGCGCAGCCGCTTGACGGCGCGCTCGTCGTCCAGCGCCGCCAGCGCCCGGCAGACTTCCACGCGCGCCGCGGTGTCGTCCTCGCGGCTCAGCTGCAGCAGCAGCCCGAACGCGCGCGGGTCGCCAAGGACCGCCAGGCCACGGCCGCCCATCAGGCACACGTCCAGCGCCCGGCTGGCGGTCGCCTGCAGCAGCGGGTTGTAATCCGCCTCATCGAGATTGGGCTTCTCCGCCGCGGGTTTCTGCGGCTTGCCCGCGACGGCCTTCACCTGGGCCGCGACCTTCTGCAGCGCCGGCTCGGCCTTCTCCGTCTTCTTGCCCTTCTTCTCCTTGCCCTCCGGCTCCGCTTCCTGGCCGAACGTCTCCAACTCGACCAGTTGCCGGTGCAGTTCCGGGTCGCGTGCCCGCAGCGCCGGCGGCAGCCGGTCGCGCGTACACAGCGAGATCAGAAAGGCGGTGCGGCGCACGTCGGCGTCGGCGTCCTCGGCCCGGCGGCGCAGTGCCGCCTGCACCTTCGCGTCCTGCAGCAGTTTCCGCTGAAACAGGCGGATCAGCGTGAATTTCCGCAGGTCCGCGTGCTTGCTGTTCAGCGCGATCAGGTTCGCTTCCGCCGCGCCGCCGTGGACGCGCTCCAGGCTCGCCAGCGCCGCCCGCCGCACTTCCAGCGTCTTCGCGTCCAGCGTCTCGACCAACCGGGTCAGCGCCTGGTCGTCCTTCGCCGCCAGCTGCTCCAGCGCCGCAACCGCCAACTTGCCGACATCCGGCTTGTCCGTCTTCAGAGCCAAATCGAGCGGCCGCAGGTCGCTGTCGCCGAGGTGCTTCCGCAGCCCCGTCAGCGCCGCGATGCGCACCGCCTCGTCCGCGTGGTTGAGCCGCTTCTCCAGCGCCTTCGCCGCGCGCGGGTTGGCGGCGTCGCCGAGCAGCTGCGTCGCCAGCAGCCGCAACCCGTGGTCGCCGTCCTTGCCGATTTGCTCCGACAGCAGTTCGATGCCGGCATTGTCGTTGAAGCCTGCCAGCGCCCGGATGGCGGCCTCGCGGCGGCGCGACTCGGTTTGCTCGAATTCGTTCTTGACCCAGGCGAAGGCGTCGTACACCTTCGCGGTCGGGTCGCCGATCTTGCCGGCCGCGTCGATGATGAAGCAGCGCAGCGTGTTGTCGTCGCAGACGACGGCCAGCTGCGTCCGCGTGTGGACCTGCACCAGCGTCAGGCCCGTCACCTTGACGACGCCGTCCTTCAGCGTCGCGGGTTTGGCGGCGCCGACGCGCGGCCACGCCTTCACGGTTTTGTCGCGGCTGCCGGTGTAGAAGCGCTCGCCGCCGGGCGCCCAGATCATGGCCGTGATCGGTTCGGTGTGGTTGTTGCCGCGGCCGCGGTCCTCCGGCTCCAGCTTGCCGCGCGCGTGCGTGGATAGCAGTTTCTGGTCGGCACCCACCGAGAAGAAGCGCAGCTCCTCCTGCTCGAACAGCAGCGCCGTCACGGCTCCTTCGTGGATTTTCTCGGATTCGCTGATGAGGAACTCGGGTTTGCCCTCGCCGTCGAAGACGGTCACGTGGCCCCGGGCGGTGCCCGCGACGAGCCACTGGCCGGTCGGGTCCGTCGCCAGCGCCGTGCCGGCGTCCGGCAGCGGCAGCGTCTGCACGGTCTTGCCGTCGCCGCGATTGACGATGACGACGGTGTTCTCGACCAGTGCCGCCAGCCGCTCCTGCGCCAGCAGCGCCAGCGCCACGGGCGCCGCGGCCAGCTGGGCGCCGATGGACTTCGGGGCGTTTTTGGCGGTGGCGTGGTAAATCCTGGCGTCGCTGCCGCCGACCCAGAGGTGCTCGCCGTCCGCGACGAGCGCGACGCCGCCGGCCGGCAGCAGGGCGGCGTCGAGGGTCTGCTTCTCGGCGTGCCAGCGGTACAGGGCGGTCGGCTGGCCCTCGGGGTGGACGGTGACGAAGGCCACCTGGTTGCCGACGCCGACGGCCGCCCGGATGTCGCCGCGGTACTGGGAATAGCGTTCCGTCGTCATAGAGCACCGATCGTATGATCATGTGAGACGGCTCTGGAGAGCCGTCCTACATGATGTCGCACTCGCCTCGTATTCCGTAGGACGGCTCTCCAGAGCCGTCTCACACCTGCTTTGGCTCCTCGAATCGCCAGCCGAGATCAACCCACTGCGGCCTGATCCACAACGGACAATTCTTTCTCAGTAAACCCGCCCTCTCTGGATTCGAGCCAATATACTGAAGCGCACGCCACAAGTGTTCTTCATCGCGGAGGATACGGTCGTAATTTTCCTCTTGCCACAGGTCACCCGAGGTTTGCAGCGTCCGGTTGATGCGACGCGCACTGTACTTCTTCCAACTACCCAGAATCGCTTCGAGTGGGTGCTCAGTGGGAACTAAGGGTCGCACGATGACATGGGCGTGGTTGGGCATGACCACGTAAGAATCAAGCTCATACCGCTCGCCGTCGAAATGGTGCAATGCGGAGATCACCAAAGCAGCCAGGGCGGGTTGCTTCAGCACGCAACTGCCCATGCCCTGATCGAGCCATCGCTCAACCCGCTCGAAAACCGCACGCGCGCGGTTTTCCAATTCATCGGTTGACGGTGTGGCGCCGTGAGTGGCGTCACTTGTAGCACCGATCGTAGGACGGCTCTCCCGAGCCGTCTCGCCGCAGAGACGGCTCTCCCGAGCCGTCTCGCCGCAGAGACGGCTCTCCCGAGCCGTCCTACGATTCGCGTCGTGTGCCGCAGTGTTGTGCAGAGTGGTGCGTCGCTCCCATTCCACTTTCAGCTGTTCCAACTCGTCCAGTTTGCTCTGAGGTAGAGCGTCAGCCAGACGGAAGGTAACGAGGTAAGTAGCGCCCTCCTGACGCCAATGGGGCAGATGTCGATGGTACACCGTGACCGATTTGTCCGGATGGAGTCTTTGAAATCCTGGTGGTGGCGGCAAATTCCACATCCCTCACTCCTTGACGGTTTTCGCCATCATGAGATCATTCCCACTCCCCCGTAGGACGGCTCTGGAGAGCCGTCTCTTGAGAAGAAGACGGCTCTGGAGAGCCGTCTCTTGAGAAGAAGACGGCTCTGGAGAGCCGTCCTACGTTTTTTTCCCGTCAACACTGGACGGAAGCGGATCTTGCTTGCGTATCCGCGTCACCGCCACCAGGCACGCCGCTCGCTCACTCTGGCCGCGCGACTCCATGAACTCCACCAGCAACGGCAGCACCACCGCCGCGAAATCGCGCTCCTCCAGCGCCAGATCGCGGATCACCTCCACCAGCGACAGTTTCGCCTTGCGCCGGCAGCGGCTTGACGCGCTGCATCAAACTCTCGCCGTCTTCCTTCGGCGCCGGCGGCAACCGCGGCGGCGGAATCTCGAACAGCACCCGCCGCATGAACTCCTGCAACGCCTGGAAGCTCGCCGGCAACCGCGTCGGCCGCTCCGGTGCCCCAGTGCCCCGCTCCGGCACCGTATCGACCTTCTTCGGCTTCTTGCTCGTGCCGATGTCGGACTTCGGCGGCACATACGGCTTCCAACCCTCGGTGATGCCGCGGTCGCGGTACAGCGACCAGATGGAGCGGATCACAAACGCCCGCACGCGCCGATCCGGGCTCTCCGTCAAGCGGAACAACTCTTCCGGCACCTGCAACCGCGGGATGCGCCGGATAAGCTGCATACCCAGCGAGCGCGTCGATTCCTCCGGCGACTCGCAAAAACTGTAGACGGCGCTGGCGGTCAGCACCGCCGGATCGACGCGGTAACGGCGATGCTCCGGGGCGTCGTCCGCCAGCAGCGCGTTGGCGACGAACTGCCGCACGTCGCTGAACGGCACCTCGCACAACCGCACCAACTCCGGCACCGGCGGCGCCCAGCGCGCGAACTCCCACTTGGCCAGTTCCAGCGCGAACTCGCGCAGCGGCTTGCGGGTCTCGCTGAACAGCGGCTTCACCAGGTCGAACGTCAGGAACGCCGCCGGGATTTCCGCGCCCGGGTCCACCGGCCGGTCCGTCTCCGCCAGGGCGATGTCCGGGTGGTGCAGCTTCAGGTAGCGGCGGGCGAAGCGGCCCAGCGGCGCGTCGTCGGGGCCGGGCGCAGTCGCCAGTTGCCACAGCCGTTCGCAGCCGGCCAGCGTCGCGTCCGCCGAGAACGTCTGCTGCCGGCCCGCCAGCATCTGCAAAAACGCCGTCTCGGAGATGATCTTGATGTTGCCGCCGGATGCGTTGACCTCCTCCGCCTTGACCTGCTTGCTGCCCTTCTTGCCCTGGCCGTACAGCGGCGAACCCTCGTCACCAATGACGAGATAATGGAGCTTGTTTGTCACCGAACTGAAGATGACGCCATTGTTCTCGCGCACCTTCTTCTCGGCGTCCTTGCGGTCCATGGTCGCCATCTTGCCGGTGAAGACGAACGACGCGCCTTCCAGGTCAACCTTGACGGCACCCGCTTCCGCCGCGGCCGGGGCGGCGGCCGGCTGCTGCGGGGCAAAGTCGGCGGGCACGAACACCTTGCTCAGCGTCTCGACGGCGAAGTCATGGTAGCGCGGTTCGCTGCGCACCACCAGTTTCATCAGCCAGTCCTGACCGAGGTCGGCGGTCGTGAAGCGGCGCACGTCGCTGAGCCAGGCCAGCACCTTGTCGGCCAAATTCTCGTCAAACTTCAGATCCTTCGCCCAGGCCCGGTCGCTCGCCTTCAGCGCCGCCACCCACGGATCGGTCTCGAAATCGGGGTGAAACGCCACCGTCTTGAGGAACGGCGCCCCGAGCGTCTGGGCCTTGAGTCGGCCCTCGTCGATCCAGCGCATGACGTGCGCCCGGCCGCGCGGCATCAGCAGCAGGCGCTTCAAAAAGTCCGCGTCGAGCGTGTCCAGGTCGAAGCGGGCCAGCTCGCCGAGCGCGAAGTCGAGCACGCGATTCTCGGCGGCGTCGTTGGCCTGTTTGACGCGGTCGATGAGGCCGGTGAAGAAGGCAGCCCCGAGTTTTTCGCGCGGATGAATCTGCGGCAGCAACTTCTTCAGGAAGTCGAAGGCGGCGAAGTTCTGCGTGAACAGTCGATCCGCGAACCACTCCGGCGTCAGTTCCTTGACGCCGAAACTCTTCTTGATGACGCCCGCCGCCAGGTCGTGGCCGTGCTGCGATTCCAGCAGCGTGCCCCACACGTCGAGGCCAACTTCCTTGCGCGGGTCGCGGGACAGCAGCAGGTCCGCGGCCAGCTTGCGCACGTTGGCGCTGGTGCTGTTCGCCAACCGCACCAGCTCCGTCACGGGCAAATCCCGGGCGTGGGTGCGGGCGTAGTCGGCGGCGTACACCTGCGCCTCATTCGAGCCGGAGTCGAACAGCCGCAGCACCGCCTCGTGCAGCCCCAACGTGCGAAAACTGCCCTGCTCGAAGCGCGGCACGTTGTTCAGGATCCACACGACGAAACTGTCGATGGTCGGGCTGCCGACGTTGACCAGGCGCGCGACCCACTCCGGCTCAACTTCACGTAGCAGAGCGCGGAAGTCCGTTTTCAAACTCTCGGTGGCGAACAGCCGCACCTGCTCGGATCGGGCCCGCTCCAGTAGCGAAAACAGCGGCCGCGGGCTGCGCTTCCACAGGTCCGCGAACGCCCGGTTTTTCAGCAGACTCGGCGGCTGCCGGTGATAGGTGAAGCGGCTGCGGTTGTACTTCTTCTCCTCGTGGTGAAAGATGTGGTTCGCCACCCAGGTGCGCAGCCAGTGCGTCTGATCGGTGTAATGGGCCAGCACATCGACGCAGGCGTCGGCGTAGGTCGCCGGCAGTGTCACGCCGGTGCGGCGCAGAAAACGCCAGGCCCGGCGGCACAGGTAGCCCAACGTGGCGATGCTGATCTGATACTGACCGCCGCCGTAGGCCATGTCGAAGCGCGCCGCCAGGGCGCCGTAGATTTCGGTGTCGCCGCGGCCCTCGGCCTCCTTGAAGATTTTCTTGAGGGCGCGCCAGGGGCCGTAGGTCAGCGGCACCGTGGCGATGATGCGCAGCAGGGCGGTGCGCGCGAACAGGCCGTTGTCCTGCCACAGCGCCAGCAGCACCTCGTGCAACCGCAACTTGTCGTCGAGCGGCACCTCGGCGTCGGGCGCTTCGAGGGCCTTCATGGTCTCGATGCGGTAGTGGGCCTGCTCGGCGTCGGGCCTGGCCTTGAAGGCGCGGGTTTGCAGCGTGGCGAGGAATTTGGCGAAGGTGAGGGCGCCTTTGCGCGGCGGCGTCTTCGGCGGCGGTGGCGGCTGCGCGGCGAGCAGATCGACCAGCTGGACCACCTGTGGGTCGTGGGCTTCCCAGGCACGGCGAACGTCGTCGAGTTGCAGTTGCGTGGCCACCGGTGGTTACCCTCCGCGGGCGCGGCTCGAGCCCGGCGAGCGGGGGGCGTGAACCCCCTGTTGGATCGCACACCAATACAGGGGGCTCACGTCCCCCGCTCGCCGGCATGACGACTCATAATCGGTCAGACACTTCTGGTTCGTCGTTGAACCAGCGCGGTTGGAGCGCCGGCCCGTTTTTCTCGGAGGTGAGACTACTTCTCCGCCTGGGTCACGGAAGGCTCACGGGCTCGCCGGAAGTATTCCTGCAGAGCATGCAGTGAAAACCGCGGCGGGCGTGGTTGTCCCAGACTCACTGCATGCTCTGCAGGAATACTTCCGAACAGCGAGCCTGAAACAGCCTTCCCTGAGACAAATCCCACACAAACCACTGGGGCGGCGCAACGCCGCCCTCGGTGCAAGGCACCAAGCTAGTCCTCCGCCTCCGAGAAAAACGAACCGGCAATCCTTGAACGTGGATGTGTTGCGGTCGGGCCTCCGGCCCGAGAGGAGCAAGCATGCAGCGAAAACACACCACCGGGCGATGTAATCCCTTGAGGTTGCTCCGGGGAGGGCACTTACTTCCCCGCCTGGGTCACGGAAGGCTCACGGACCCGCGGCCCATCACGGAGATCACCGTGATGCCGGAACCGCGGTTCGCGTGGTTGCTCCAGACCGGCGTCACGGTGATCTCCGTGATGGGCCAACGGCGGGTCTGAAACAGCCTTCCCTGAGATGGTTGACACAGAACACGCCCGGGTGACGCAACATCACCCACGGTGCAGAGCACCGGGCTAAGTTCCCCGGCCCCGAAGCAACTCTCAAGGTTGGGTGTGTTGTAACCGACGCCGCGCGGCCGGGCAAGGTGCGTAGCGGCGAAAAAAACGCGAGCCGCCAGGATTTTTCCAGGCGGCTCGCAGGGTTTCCGGAGCGGGACTACTTCGATTCCTGGGTCACGGAAGGCTCTCTGGCTCGCCGACGCGCGTGCCCTGGCGCGCGCGCCGGTACCACGGTTGGCGTGGTTGATCCAGATCGGCGCGCGCGCCAGGGCACGCGCGTCGAACAGCGAGCCTGAAACAGCCTTCCCTGAGACGATCGGTCCAGCACACGCTCGGGCGACGCAACATCGCCCACGATGCAGAGCATCCAGCTAATCCGCCGCCTCCGAAAACTGGGCGTGTTGTAGTTGGCACTCCGCAAAACGGCAAGGCAGGCCCGTGCCACGCCGTGACCGCCAAGGCCGTCAGGGTGGCTCGCGAAAACGTTGGCGGTCTTGGCGGTCTTGCTCGGCCCGGCAACGCCGGGCGTCCGTTGGCACCGCGTTTTCCGTCCCCGACTGGCGCTGGCCGCGCCGCCCCGGCCCGGCGACCGCAGGAGGAAGCGCCTGGGCGACGGCGGTCACCACCGTGGGAGGTTCGTTGCCGAAAAATACGCCGCGGGCGCCCGATTCGTTCGAGCGCCCGCGGCGTCGCCTCTCTCCGTTTTTCCGGCCCCGCTAGCGGACAGTGCCGCCCCATGGGAATCCGAAGATCCAGCCCATCAACAACAGCACGCCGCCGATGATGACGGCCCAAACCAACATCGGCACGGATCGCGACGCGGGACGGTCATTGAAATTCTCCATGACACCCCTCCGTATTGAGGCGACCCCCTCGACCAGTTCGATGAGGAGAAAAATTGCAAACGCTGTGCCACTCTGGTCGTGGTGCAGGCGTCCCGCCTGCAAAACCTTCATGCAGGCGGGACGCCTGCACCACGGAACAGCACCGCGACGCCGCGCAGCGAACCTTCGTCCAACTCATGTACCTCCGCGCTGGCGTACGCCGGGATCAACCGCCGCACCACCTCCACTCCTCCGCCGGTCAGGAACACGCGCCGCACCGTGCGCGGCCCCAGCGCCGCCAGCGCCCGCTCGTGCTGCTCCGCCAGCGCCCGCAGCACCGCCGCTAGCAGGTCCAACCGATCCGTCTCCAGCGTCAGCTCGCGGAAGGCCGCCCGGTGCGCCTCGATCTCCAGCCAGTCGCCACCCAGGTACGCCGGCTCCAGCGCCACCCGCGTGCTGCGCTTCTGGGCCTCGACAAGGGTCTGATGGAAGAACTCCGCTGCCGACTGCTCGCGGAAGCACAGCCGGTGCAGCCAGTCCAGGGCCACACCGCCTACCGGGTTGTGCGTCACCGCCACGTAACCGCCGCCGACGCCGTGCAGCCGCGTCAGCCGCCGTGGGTCGGGCCGCGGTGCGTCCGTCAGCACCGCCAGCACCTGCGTGGAGCCGACCACGTGCAGCAGGTCGTCGCGCGTCATGCCGGCCGCCAGCATGGCGCAGCTGGTGTCCGCGGTGCCGAGCTTCACCGGCAGCCCCGGCGGCACGCCCAGGTCCGCCGCCGCCGCCGAGCGCAGCAGCCCCACCGTCGCCGTGCCGTCCACCACCGGCGGCAAGGGCATCATCGCCGTCTGCAAGAACGAAGGCCTCCGATTGTGGGAGGTCGCCACGGGCAAAGAACTCCACAATTTCTCGGGCTATCGGCTCCCGAGGAATGCGCGTGCGCCAACGCTGGTCGTGTCCGGCGACGGCAAGGTGATTGCCACCAACATCGCCTATGAGCCGGTCGTCGTTCTGTGGGACGCGGCCACGGGCAAGGAACTGCGTCGCCTGAAGGTGCCGGGCCAAGGGGACACCATCCTGGCGTTCACACCGGACGGCCAGCAGCTGGCGACGGCCCCGCACTACCAGGACAACCCGCGCCGTCGCAGCATCGTGTTGTGGGAGGTCGCGACGGGCAAGCAGCTTCGCCGTAACGGGGCCGGCAGGGGTGCGATCACTTCTTCTTGAGCGGTGTCACCCGCGCCAGGTTGCCGGCCTCATGTCCGGTGACCACGGCGCCGCCGTCCGGCGTGAACGCCACGCAGTACGTCACCGTCCGCGGCTTCTTCTCGCCCTTGAGCTGCACTGTGAACGCCGGTTTGCCCGTGTTCAGGTCCCACAAATTCAGACTACCGCCGTAGCCGGCCGTCACCACTTGCTTGCCGTCCTTCGACACCGCCAGGCCGAAGATGTCGTCCGGCGTCGGCCCCAGTTTCTTGATCTCCTTGCCGGCGGCCACGTCCCACAGGTGCAGGTGCTTGTCGAAGCCGCCCGTCAGCAGCTTGTCGTTGCCGATGAACGCAGCCACCGTCACGCCGTCGCGGTCCTTGGTGACGTCGCCCAGGGCCTTCAGCTCCTTCTGCCCTTTTACGTCCCAGACCTTGACGGCGACGTTGGCCGGCGGCGTCGGCTTGCCGGCCGGGCCGGGCTCGAAGTTGCTGGTGCTGGCCAGCAGTTTGCCGTCCGGGCTGAACGCCACCGCGTACACCGAACTGGCGTGCGTGCCGAGGTTCTTGACCTCCTTGCCGTCCTTCGGATTCCACAGCCGCACCGATTTGTCCACGCTGCCCGAGGCCAACAGCGTGCCGTCTGGTGAATACGCCACGCTCTGCACGATGTCCGTGTGGCCCTTCAGTTCCTTGATCAGCGTGCCGTCCTTCACGTTCCAGATGCGAATGGTCTTGTCCTGGCTGGCGCTGGCCAGCTGTTCGCCGTTGGGGCTGAAGGCCACGCAGTAGACGGCGTTGGTGTGGCCCTTGAGCGTCGCTTTTTCCTTGCCGGTCTTGAAGTCCCACAGCTTGATCGTGTTGTCGAAACTGCCGGTCGCCAGCAGTTCGCCCTTGGGGCTGAACGCCACGCTGTACACGAAATTCGTGTGGCCCTTGAACACGGCCGGCGGTTGCGCCGCCGCCGCGCCCCCCAGGGCCGCTACCAGCACCAATGCCATCGTGTGCCGAACCATGATGCAAACTCCTTCACACCGCCCTGTTGTGGCCCGGTCTCCGGATCGGGCCACGGCCGCGACCGCAGGTCTCCTCTTCGGGTTCACAAGCATTCGGGGAGACCTTCGGTCGGGCTCGTGGCCTGGTCCGGAGACCAAGCCACAACAGCTTTGAGATCAAACCACAACGATATCGATTTACACGCCGACGCCGGCCGTCGCCGGGCTCCTGTCCCCACCGCCCGGAGCGAAGCCGCGCCGCATCGTATTTTCTGTGATAGTCCGCGGCACCACGAACTGCAACAAGTAATCCGGCCCGCCTGCCTTCGAGCCGATGCCCGACATCTTGAAGCCGCCGAACGGCTGCCGATGCACCTGCGCCCCCGTGATCTTGCGGTTGACGTACAGATTACCCACGCGGAACTTCTTCTTCACGCGGCGGATGTTCTCCGGGCTGCGCGAGTACACGCCGCCCGTCAGCGCGTAGGAGGTGCCGTTGGCGATGGTCAGCGCCTCGTCCAGGTCCGCCGCCTTCAGCACGGCCAACACCGGCCCGAAAATCTCCTCCTGAGCGATCACCGCCGTCGGCGCCACGTCCGCGAAGACGTGCGGGCCAATGAAATAGCCCTGATCTTTGAGCGGCCCCGGGTCGCCCGCGTACACCAGCCGCGCCTCCTGCTTGCCTTTCTCGATGTAATCGCGGATGCGCTGTCCGGCCTCCGCATCGATCACCGGCCCCACCGTACAGGCGGAATCCTCCGCCGGCGCGACGATCAGGCTGCGCGTCGCCTCGATCAGCCGCTGCAAAAAGGCGTCGTGCAGCGACTCCAGCACAATCGCCCGCGAACACGCCGAGCACTTCTGCCCCTGGTAGCCGAAGGCGCTGCCGACGACGCCGTGCACCGCCTCGTCCAGGTCGGCGTCGGCGTCCACGATGATCGCGTTCTTGCCGCCCAGCTCCGCCAGCACGCGCTTGATGTGGTCCTGCGCCGGTTGCACGGCCGCCGCCTCACGGTTGATGAGCAGTCCCACGGTGCGCGAACCGGTGAACGCGATCATGGCCACGTCCGGGTGGTTCACCAACGTCGGCCCGATCTCCTCGCCGATGCCCGGGAGGTAGTTGACCACGCCGCCCGGCAAACCGATTTCCTCGAAGACCTCCATCAGCTTGGCGGCCATGACCGACGACTGCTCCGCCGGCTTCATGACGACCGTGTTGCCCGTGACCAACGCCGCCGTCGTCATGCCGGTCAGGATCGCTAGCGGGAAGTTCCACGGCGCGATCACCACGCAGACGCCGCGGCCCTCGTAAATGGTCAAATTCTCCTCGCCGGGCAGTTTCACCGCATGGCCGGCCGCCAGCCTGAGCATTTCGCGCGCGTAATACTCGCAGAAGTCAATGGCCTCGGCCACGTCAGCGTCGGCCTCGCGCCACGGCTTGCCGCACTCGAAGATTTGCCACGCCGACAACTCGAAGCGCCGCCGCCGCATCACCGCCGCGGCCCGACGCAGGAACTCGGCCCGCTCGCCCGGCTCGGCGTCGCGCCACGCCGGGAAGGCACCCCACGCCGCCGCGATGGCGTCGCGCGCCTGCGTGGCGCTGGCCTTGCCGCAGCGGCCGACGACCTCGCTGGCGTGCGACGGATTCAGCGATTCAATCCAGCCGTCTGTCGGGATGTGCTGGTGGCCGATGACGAGCGGATATTGCTTGCCGAACTGCTGACGGACAGCGGCCAGGGCGGCGGCCTGCTGCGCGCGAGCGTCGGCGCGGCTGAAGTCGGTGACCGGCTCATTCCGGAAGATGTCGGTGGCCTCGTGATTGATCGTTTCGCGAACCGATACATCATTGGCGTGCGGTTTCATGAGCAGGACATCCTCCGACACATGTTCGGTGAAGCTGGCGCAGGAACGACTCGTTGGCGGTGTTCTCCAGCAGGCGCCGCACCAGGTACGCCATGCCCGGCAGCAATTGGCCATATGGCGTGTACACGCGCACGCGCCGGCCCAGCGACACCAGCGCCGCCTTGACCGGCTCCGCCATGCCGTAGAGCATCTGGATTTCGTAGCTTCGCGGCGGCAGTCCGAGCACGTCCGCCAGCGCCAGGGCGTGGGCGATGCTGCGGACATTGTGGCTGCCGAACGCCGGCCGCAGCACGTCATGGTGCTCGAACAGCAGCCGGGTCATGCGCTCGTAGCAAGCGTCGGTGGCGGCCTTGTCGGTGAAGACCGGCACCGGCCAACCCTGCTGGGCGGCGTTGACGGTTTCGTAATCCCAGTACGCGCCCTTGATGAGCCGCACTTGCACCGACGCCCCGGTTTGATCGCGGCGGCGGCGCGACCATGCGGCCAGTTCGGTCAGGTCGTGGTCGGTGTCGCGCAGGTACGCCTGGATGGCGATGCCCACGTCGGACCAGTCGCGGAATTCGTCTTCCTCCAGCATGTCGCGAAAGATTTGCAGTGTCGCGTCCTTGAAGGCGTGCTGCTCCATGTCGAAGTTGAGGAAGGCCCCGTGCCGCCGGGCAGCGCGAAACAGCGGCCGCAGCCGGTCGCGCACCGCCCGGCTGGTGCGCTCCGGCGCAATCGGGTCGAACTGGCTGTACAGCGACGACAGCTTCAGCGACACGTTAACGCGCGGCAGCGGCCCGCGCTCATCGCGGTCGATACTTGCGACGGCCGGCCAGTGATTGACCTGCCGGCTCAGGCCCTCGATGAGTTGCAGGCAGGCCCGTTGATACTGTTCGGCCTCGAACTCGGTGATGGTGGCCTCGCCGAGCAGATCGACGGTGAAGGCGAGAGACTGGCCGCGCAGGCGGTGAATGGTGTGCAGGGCCTCGTCGAGGTTGGAGCCGGCGATGAAGCGGCGGGCCATGCGCTCGGCACTGCTGCGGGCCACGGTCGCCAGCACCTGACCGGGCACGCCGCCGGTGGGGATCCAGCGCAGCCCGAAGCGCGCCCAGCCGGGCAGCGCTGCGCGAGCCTCCTCGAAATATTCGCGCAGGTGCCGGCTGACCTCCGGCGCGGCGTGGAGCATCGGCAGCACGTCGATGAAGCGGAACAGCTGCAACTTGACGGCCTCCTCGGCCATCGTCCATTCCATGAGGCGCTCGTCGAACCAACCTGGGCTGAACAGTAGGGGGCCGCGGCGGTCGAGGCGCGCGAACAGCTCGTGACCATAAGCCCGCGTCAGGTGCTCGACCGCGGCGTCCTGGTCGGCACGGTCGGCGGCGGGCGGGGTTAAATCCATCGCACCTCTCCGCGAATCACAAGATGGGGCGGACCTACCCGCCACCGCGGGGCGCTGTTACTATGATGGCCGATGGGGCCTGCGCTTCTTTTTGAGCGATCACCTATCATGGACATCGGCGCCATCGGCAAGTTTCAGATCCTGGGCACCCTCGGTAGCGGCGCGCACAGTACCATCCTGCACGTTCGCCGCAGTACCGACTCGAAGCAGTACGCCCTCAAGGTGGTGCCGCTGGAAACGAAGGAGGACCACAAGTTCCTCGAACAGGCCCAGCACGAGTTCCGCGTCGCCAGAATGCTGGACCACCCGCATTTAATCAAGGTGTATGCCCTGGAGACGGTGCGCGACTGGCTGTTCCGCGTGCGCAAGGCCCACTTGCTGATAGAGTACGTCAACGGCAAGACGCTGGACACGGTGAAGGGATTGTCGTTGCCGCGGTTGGTGCAGGTCTTCGAGCACATCGCCGCCGGCCTGGTCCACATGCACCGCCGTGGCGTCTGTCACGCGGACCTGAAGCCGAACAACATTCTGTTGAGCCGCACCGGCGACGTGAAGATCATTGACTACGGCCTGGCCCACATCAAGGGTGAAACCAAGGGCCGCGTGCAGGGCACCCCGGAGTACATGGCCCCCGAACAGGCGCGCTCCGGGACCGTCAACGAGCGCACCGACATTTACAACCTCGGCGCCACCATGTACCGCCTGGTGACCTGGCGACTGCCGCCGAGCACGCTGCCGGCCGCCGACGGCATAACTGTGACCGCCAAGGTGTTTCAGAACATGCTCAAGCCAGTGCAGGAGTACAACGCCGCGTGCCCGAAGGAACTGTGCAAGCTGATCGAGCGCTGCCTGTCGTTCCAGCCCCAGTCGCGGCCCGAACGCGCCAGCGAGGTGCAGGCGGCGCTCGACCAGCTGGCGGAAGCGCTGGTGCAGTCAGAAGACGATCGGTTGGACACGATGGAATGGTAACTACTCTTCCTCCCCTCTCCCCTTCAGGGGAGAGGGGAGTCAGACACTGAGAAAGGGACCGCCCCATGGCCGAGTACGTGGACCGCGAGCACTACATCCCGCTGCGTCTGAGCGACCTGATCGACCTGCTGTGTTCCCAGAAGGACCTGCCGGCGCACGAGCGCCAGGAGTTCCGCCAGTTCTGCCGGCTGGTGGCGGCAACCTTCCATTTCGAGTACCACGAACGGCTGCGTCAGCTCAAGGACCATTACGCTCCGTTCGACCCCGACCGCGTCACCACAACGCTGGCCAAACTGTTGCCGGAGGTCAAGGAAAAACACATCGACAAGCTCTTCGACGAGTTCGTCAAGCTGATGGAGCGGGCCAACTACAAGCGGCTGTCACGCGAGGAGATCGAAAAGGCCCTGGAGGGCTCCAGCGAGTGGGGCCTCGATATGGACGTGAACTTCGACGCCTTCGAGCACCTGGAAGTCTTCATCCGCGGTGACGACATGGGCAAGCGCTACCTGCGGCGCTGGTATCGGCCGTGGACCACGGAGGAGGTCAAGGTGCCGGTCTACCGCCGCTTCGTGCTGATGGTCAAGGCACGCAAACACAAGCGACTCGGGCCAGAAGTCAATGTCGAGGACGTTTATGTCAAGATGTTCAAGGACATCCCCAAGATGGACATCGAGATGCTGCTGCCCGGGGCGCAGGTCAAGATGCCCAAATTCACGCTCCTGAAGATGGGCGGCTCGGTCATCACCGGGTTGGGACTGATCGTCTGGAAACTGGCGCAAGAAGCGGCGATCCTCCTCACCGAGGTGGCGCGCGGCGGCCTCTTCATCCTGTACGCCCCCATCGCCGCGGTGCTGGGCTACGGCTACAAGCAGTACTACGGCTACAACGTCGCCAGGCAAACTTACAGCTTGCAGCTGACGCGCAGCCTGTATTATCAGAACCTCGACAACAACCAGGGCGTGTTCTACCACGTCATCGACGAGGCCGAGGAGCAAGAGTGCCGCGAGGTCATCCTGGCGTACTTCTGCCTTTGGCGCTCCGCCCCCGAGGCCGGCTGGACGGCCGCCGACCTGGATGATTATGTTGAGATGGAACTGGAACGGCTGGCGAACCTGAAGGTCGATTTCGAGATCGGCGACGCGCTGGAGAAGCTCGACCGGCTCGGGCTGGTCGAGAAGCAGGGCGACCGCTACCGGGCCAAGCCGCTGCGCACGGCGCAGGAGCGGCTGGATTATTTGTGGGACAATTATTTCCAGTACAACAACGCGCCGGCGGCGCCGGCGCCGACGGCGTGAGGGTTGGTGCCGGCCCAGGGGAAAAACTTGTACAAGTCCTTGCGAGGCAGGCACCGGACAAAATCAACCGTGTCACCGTCCACCGCGACACCGATCCGGTGTTCGCCCACGCGGATTCGGTAGTAGTTGGTGGTGTCGCTCATCTGCTTCAGGTTCGGGATGTTTTCCAAACTGGTCGCCTCCTCGACGGCCTCGATGGCCTGGCGGATGCGGTCCAGAAGTTTCTGGTCCTCGAGCTTTTTCAGGTCGCGCGCGAAGCTTTTGCGGAACGTCGTGTTCATGACTCGCCCCGCAGGATTTGAAAGACCTCCTCTCGGGCAACGGGTTTTGTCTTCAGCCCCTCGCGGATGGCCTCGGTGAGGGCAAAATCTTCGAGCACGTCCGTAAAGACTTCGTGCAACAGTTCGCGGTTCTCGCGCAGTGTTTCCGCCAGGGCTTCTTTCAACAAGCGCTTCAAGGCGGTCGGGTCGAGGTCGGTCGTCATGAAGCGGCGCTCCAGCGATCTTCCGGCGCTGCCGCCGCGGAAACGGGCTTGCAGCGGTGTCCACTTTCGGGTATGACTTCTTCTCGCACGCCAAGAAGCGTGGGGATGATCCCCACGGCATTTCTCGCCACGCGGCACGGACGCTGCCGCTTTCCTGGCTGGTCCCGACCCCGCACCACGATTCTCCGCCGCGACCTTTTCTGGTTTTCACCACCGTCGGCCGCCCCGCGCGGCCCACCTTCGCCAGGTTAGGAGACCCCTACCATGCTTGTCTTCGCGCGAAGTGCGCTCAACAGATTGCGTTCCCCGACCACCACATCCACGTCAAGGTGCTGGCGGTCAAACCGGGCGTGGTGCGCCTCGGCATCGAGGCGCCGCCGGACGTGCGCGTGCTGCGCGGCGAGCTGCCCGACCGCGTCGCCGAGTGGGGCCCGGAGCCCGAGGAGCGGCCCGGCCAGCTGGAGCAGCTGACGCGCAAGGGCCTGACGCTGGCCAGCGTCGGCGTCGGCCTGGCCCGGTTGCAGGTGGACGCCGGGCTGACCGATGACCTGCGCCAGACCCTGGAACAGCTTCACGAACAACTGCAATGGCTCCGCAATCAATGGCAGCCCGACGAAGCCCCGCCCCGCAAAGCCCCCGTGTCGCCGGCCGAGTCCCTGGCCGTTTGCTCATGACAGCGGTGTCGGGCGAGCGGCGCGGCGTCAGTTCGCCGGTCCTGTCTTGACCGGCGGCCTGATGCTGCGCCGCTCGCCTGGTGGCGGGCTGCCCTTGCCCGGGGTATGATTAATGCTACCAGTGTGGCATTCCCCCCAGGCGGAGGGCGATCCCATGAACGAGGCAACCAACCGGCGGCGATTTCTCCGACAACTGCTGGGCGCCGCGGCGGCCGCGGGCATCGCGGCCCGGAGCCACGCGGCCCCCGTGCAGCAGGCCCAGGGCCCACCGCCCATCGTGGACACGCACCTGCACCTGTGGGATCTGAAGCACTTTACGCTGCCCTGGATTCAAAAGGGTTCGCCGCTGAACCGCAGTTACGTCATGAAGGACTGGCTGACCGCGACCGCCGGCCTCAACGTCGTCAAGGCGGTCTACATGGAAGTTGATGTGAATCCCAAGCAGCAGGTCGCCGAGGCGGAATACGTCACGGACCTCTGCCGTCAGGGCAAGACGCCAATGGTCGCCGCCGTCATCTCCGGCCGTCCCGCCGCCGCCGACTTTGGCCAGTATCTCAACCGCTTCAAGGGCAACGCCCACATCAAGGGCGTCCGCCAGGTGCTGCACACGCCGGCCACGCCCGCGGGCTTCTGCCTGGGCGAAGCGTTCGTCAAGGGCGTTCGCCTGCTGGGCGAACGCGGTCTGAGCTTCGACCTGTGCCTGCGGCCGACCGACCTGCGCGACGGCCTCAAGCTGTCCGAGGCGTGCCCCAGCACGCGCTTCATCCTGGACCACTGCGGCAACGGCCCGGTGTTCACGAAGGACCGTAGCCAGTGGCAAAAGGACATGGCCGCGTTGGCGCAGCGCAAGAACGTTGTCTGCAAGGTATCGGGCATCGTCGCCCAGTGCCGGCCCGGCAAATGGACCGCCAACGATCTGGCCCCGGTCGTCAACCACACGCTGGACGTATTCGGGCCGGACCGGGTCATGTTCGCCGGCGATTGGCCGGTGTGTACGCTCGGGGCGACGTACCGCCAGTGGGTCGAGGCGCTCCGCCAGATCGTGCGACAGCGGCCGCTCGCCCAGCAACGGCGGCTGTTCCACGACAACGCCGTGGCCTTCTACGGCCTGAAGTGACGTTATGGACGAACCCACCCTGGACACGCGGCAACTGGTCCGCTGCCTCGAACGGATGCGCCGTAGCGACGCGCAGGCGCGCGACGAGTTGCTGAACCACGTCTGCGCCTCGCTGGAGGACATGAAGGAGTACATGGAGTGAACTTGCTCCTGGACTCGCATACGCCCCGCTGTTCTTGATCCTTTCACGGCACCAGCCAGAAGTACACGCCCAGCAGCACCCCCGCTCCCAGCGACAGCGCCCCCAGGCCCAGCCAGCGCCGCGTCTTGAGCGACGCCAGCAAGATCAAGCCCGTCAAACCCAAACACACCATCAGCACCGCGGCGCTGTCGATGACCCACGGCCACGCCCATCCCGGATGGCGATGGCTCGCCTTGCCGCGGTGCAGATCCGCCAGCCGCCCGGCCAGGTTGAATGTCTGATAGACCACCTCCAGGTCGCCGGCTTTGCGCGCCTTCCTGGTCTCCGCGTCCGGGGGCTGCTCACCGTCCTTGCCGTTGGCACCTTCCACGGGGGCGTTGTCGCCGGGTGGCGGGTCGTCGCCCTTGCGCTCGATGTTGACGTGGACTTCGCGGCCCGGGGCTTTGAACCGCACCCGGATCTGATTCTCGTCGATCTCGAAGCCGCTTTCCCTGTCCTCTTCCTCGTCGATGTCGAGGGGCAGGGTGATGCCGTACCCCTTGCGCAGTTGCTCCACCACGCGGAGTTTGTCCACCGGTTCGCGCAGGAGGGCAGGCGGCAAGGTGCCGAACTCCTTGTGTTCGTCGGCCTCCCGCTGTTGCAGCCAGTCGGGATGGTTGAGGAGCAGCCCGGTCAGGCCGAATAAGAGCAGCACCAGCAGGCCGAACATGCTCACCACCAGGTGCGCCAGCCGGGCTGACTTCATCAGCCAGCGGTACAGCGTGTGGCCCAGATTCTGCAACGCCGGGCGGTCCACGCGTGCCGCCGGGCCGAGCTTCGGGGTACTCACCGCCATGACTACTTCCCCTTCGGCCCGTAGCGCACCTGCGTCTCCGCCGTCTCCGCCGTCTTCGCCAGTGTGATGCTGACCGGGTCGGGGCCGCCGCACTTCAGCGAACCCGTCTGCCGCACGTACTTGCCGTGCTCGCGGTGGACCTCCACCTGCACCTTGTACGTGGCCGGTTCGACCGGCATTTTCCTGTCGTCCAGGCCGTCCCAGACAACGGTGTACTTGCCGGCCGGCCGCGTCGCCCGCGTCACCGCATTGACGAACTTCGTGTCCTTGCCGTGCAACTTCCACCACTGATACAGCTGCGGCTGCCAGCGCGGCTGCCGGCCCCAGACCTCCAGGGTCCGCACCGGCTTGCCTTGTGCGTCCTCGATCCAGACGGCGACATAAGGCCGCTTGGGCCGCTGCTTCGCCGGGATCAACGTGAACGTGATCGCCACCTGGTTGGCCGCCGGCCACTTGCCGGCCTGGGCCCTATCCTTGTCCTTCTCCTCCTGCTCCGCGACCTCGTAGGCGGCGAAGCCGGCGCTGCGATACCCCTTGCCATCGGCGCCGATCACCAGGCAGGCGGCGCCCGGCGTCGCCTCGACCAACCGCACGCCCTCCGCGGGTGACAGCACGCACAGCGTCGTGGCCAGAGCGTTGGCGATGGTGCTGTCGCGCGCGATGACGGTGCTGCTGGCGACGCCCGCCGCGGGCCGGCCGGTGCGCGGGTCGAAGATATGCGAGTAGCGCTGGCCCTGGATCGTGTAGTAGCGCTCGTAGGCGGCGCTGGTAGCCACGGCGGCGTCACGCAACCGCACGCGCGTCAGCGGCGGCGCGTTGTGCTCCGGCCGCCGCGGGTCCGCCACGCCGATGTGCCAGCCCTGGCGGAATCCGTCCGCGTCGCCCAGGGCCATCAGGTCGCCGCCCAGGTTCACGAGCAGGCCGCGCACGCCCGGCACCTCCTCCTTCGCCTTGCGCCGCCCGGCTCAGGATGTAACCGCGGCCGATGGCGTTGACGTTGATCTGCTGGTCCGTCAGGCGCGTCACCGTGCCCGCCGCCGCGTCGATGCGCCACGCCGGCCGGGCCACGCGCTCCACCAGCGCCCGCAGGGCCGTGTCGTCCGGCAGCCGATTCTGCTTCTCCGCCTCCTTCCAGGTGCGGACCAGCTCGCCCAGCTGACCGTTGAGGGCGCCGCCGCTGCGCCGCTGCCAGACCTCGTACTGAGCGAGCACGTCGAGCAACTCGGGCGCGCACGGCACCGGGCCGGTTGTGCGGTTGACCCGGCTGATCGCGCTGGCCGGGTCGTAGGTGCTCAGCAGCCGCCGCAGCCGTTCGATCTCGTCCAGGACGACCCGCTCGCACCGGCGGGCCTCGTCGGCGTCGGCGGTGACCACCACCAGGTCGAGCGAGGTGCCAAGGATGTTCTCGTGCTGGAAGGTGAACTCGCGCGGCGTCGCCGGCACACCGGCGGGCAGCCAGTTCATCAAGCCGAACAGGCCCAGCAAGCCGGCGAGCACGACGACATAACGGAAGCGGTGGGATGGCTGCGGCGGTCGTTTGGGGGCCACGGCAAGTCTCCTTAACGGGTATCTGAACGGCCTGGCTGGAAAAGGCCGCAGAGTGGTTGGCGGGATTTTGGGAGAGGGGCCCGGCCAGCTTTCCAATTCAACCCCGCGCATCCGGCGAGGTCTCGGAAGCAACCGCCAGGCCATCTTACGAATCGGACAGTGCCTCGACCGCGCAGCGTGCATAAAATCTTCTTCATGATGGCGAGGGCACCCGCGGCAGAATGCCATTGACGCGGCCCCACAAACCCGGACAATAACGTGGCGAACCCGGCTTCTTCCTGGTCGCATTCGGTCAGCTGCGCGGACAGTTGGTCCTGTCCCTGGCGAAAGAGTAGCGGTCGATCATGGGTGGTTCCACGGACAACCAGGCAGCAGACGACCCCACCGCTGCGTCGGCCCCGGCCGACCGGAGCGACACCACGGCCAAGAACCTGGTCGTGCCGCTGCCCGAATTCCTGCAAGAAATTCACGCTACCCTGCAGCGCGCCGAACAGGCGTACGCACGTGGCGACCTCGACCAGACCGTCCGCTGCGCCGAGGAGGGCCTGATCATTCTGCGCCTGCCCTTGCCGCGGTCGTCCAAGGCGCCGGTGCCGCCGCAGTACGAACTGTTTTTCCGCTGCTTCCAGAATCACGAAGTGTATCGGACGGCCCTGGCCCTGTACAAGCAGGGGCTGCTGCAACTGCGTCGCCCTGGAGCGGAAGCGGCCGCCCGGCAGGCGTGGCGGCGGGCCTGGGATCTCCTGGAGGGGCCCTTCGCCAACCTCGACGAGCGGCTGGCGCTGACCGCCGGCACCACTGACTTTCCCGTGGCCGGCCGGGTGCTGCGCGGTCTGCTCCGCCTGCGGCAGAAGCTCCGAGAGCACCTGCTCGGCTGACCGCCGCCTCCCACCCGCTATCGGCGGCAGGTTCGACAGCCATCCGGTCCTTTTCCCTGTTGTCGCCGGCCGGTCTCTTGTCCGGATGCGCCCGCCGCGGTAGGATCGAAAGGCGGGCCCGTGAGGGCCCGATCAGCCGACCGCCCTCCTTCAGGGCCGGTCGCCGCCTGACCCGGATGGACACCATGCCGCCCCAACTCCTGGCCCTGACCGAGGGCCCGAACATCTCCCTGAACAAGCCCATCGTGCTGCTCGGCCGGCACCAGGAGTGCGATATTCAACTCGTCTCGCGCAAGGTGTCGCGCCGCCACTGCTGCATCGCCCAGGTCGAGAACTACCTGGTGGTGCGCGACCTGGGCAGCACCAACGGCATTCGCATTAACGGCGTCCGCGTTCTGGAGGGTTGTCTCAAGGAGGGGGACGAGCTAACCATCGGCAACCACCGCTATCAGGTGCAGTGGCACGCCGCCCCGCCGCCCCCGCCGCCGCCGCGCGGCCCCGCCATCGGCCGGGAAGCCAGCCGTATCCTGCGCTCCCCGGAAGAGGACGACCGGCTCGAATCCTGCGACGACCCGGTGCCGCTGACCGAACCGCCCCGCCTGCCGCCGGCGGTGCCCGAGAACCTCGAACTGTTGCCACCCGGGGAGTCGTCAGGGGTGCGGTGAAAGTTCACCACGGAGCACGCGGAACCCGCAGAGAAAAGACAGAAGAGGATCCACCGATAACACAGATAAAGACATTTGAATTTATCTTTGTCTGTGTTATCGGTGGATCCTCTTCTGTCTTTTCTCTGGCGGTGCGGTGCGGTGTGTCACCGTTTATCGGAGCGCTGGAACAGCACGTCGGCGCTGAACAGGCCCGGGCCGTTGGCGATGATGAGCAGCATGGCCCCGGCCAGTGAGGCGTTTTTCAGGAAGTTGCCCATCTGCATTTGCTGCTGCTGCGGGTCGGTGTAGTTCCAGAAGTCGTGGAAGATCGGCGTCACCGCAGCCAGGAAGATGAGCAGGAGCAGCGCCCCGATGCGGGCGCAGGCCGAGGATGACGGACAGGCTGCCGAGCACCAGGAACACGATGGCCCCGGCCAGCAGCACCTGACCCAGCGGTGCGGGCAGGCCTTTCGGGGCCATGAAATTGTCCACGGTCGCGTTGAACTCCATGGCGTGGCCGGCGGCGCTCGCCAGAAAGATGCCGCACAACAGTACACGCCCGACCAGTGTCAGCAGCCCCTGCACAACGTACGGCATCACCGGACTCCTTACGCAAGGTCGAAGAGCATCACCTCCGCCGCGCCCGCGACACGCAGGGCGGGTTCGCCGCTGACCGCCAGCCCGTCGCCGGCAACGAGGCGCTGGCCGTTCACGTCGGCGCTGCCGCGCAGCACCTGCAGCCAGGCGTGCCGCCCGGCTGTCAGCGCGTAATCCAGCGGCTTGCCTTCTTCCACGTCCGCCAGGAACACCCGTGCGTCCTGGTGAATGGTCAGCGCCCGTCGGCGCCGTCGGGCGCCGCCACCAGCTGCCAGCGGCCGCGGCGATTCGCCGGATCGAAGGCGCGCTGATCGTAGCTGGGCCGCAAACCGCGGCGGTCGGGCAACAGCCAGATTTGATACAAATGCACCGGCTCCGTGGCCGACGGGTTGAACTCGCTGTGCCGCACGCCCGTGCCCGCGGTCATGTGCTGCAACTCGCCGGGCCGGATAATGGCGCCGGTGCCCAGGCTGTCCTTGTGCTCCAGCTGGCCCGCCAGGACGTAGGTCAAAATCTCCATGTCCTGGTGGCCGTGCATGCCGAAGCCGCGGCCCGGCTGCACGCGATCCTCGTTCAGCACGCGCAGCGCCCGAAAGCCCATGTGTCCTTCATCATAATAGTCCGCGAAGGAGAAGGTGTAATAGGTATCCAGCCAGCCGTGGTCGGCGTGGCCCCGGTCCTGTCTGCGACGCACTCGCAACATGGCTCACCTTCCTGAGATCAGGTAAAACAGCATGGTAACTCGACCGGTTGCCCCGGTCCTCAATTAGTTTACATGTCAACTATTTGCAAGTCAAGGCGCCGGGAGTGGACGAACGAGGGCGGAACCATGCGGATTGCGATCAGCGGCGCCGGCGTTGCCGGCCCAACCCTGGCGTACTGGCTCCAGCGTAGCGGCCACGAGCCGACGCTGATCGAGAAGGCCCCGCACTTCCGCACGGGCGGCTACGTCGTCGATTTCTGGGGCGTGGGCTACACGGTGGCGGAACGGATGGGCATCCTGCCGGAGCTGCACAAGGCCGGTTACTCGGTGCGGGAGCTGCGCATCGTCAATGACCGCGGCCGCAAGGTAGGCGGGTTCACCGTGGATCGTATGCGCCGCATCCTGAAGGACCGTTTCACGAGTCTGCCGCGCGGCGACCTCGCCGCCGCGATCTACGGGACGGTCGCGGGGCGGGTCGAAACGATCTTCGGCGACAGCATCTCGGCCATCGAGGAGCGCGCGGCTGACGTACTCGTCTCGTTCACGCACGGCGGGCCGCGGTCGTTTGATCTGGTGATCGGCGCCGACGGTCTGCACTCGGCCGTGCGCGGCCTCGCCTTCGGCTCCGAGGCTCAGTTTGAACAGCAACTCGGCTATCACGTCGCCGCCTTTGCGGTCGCGGGCTACCGGCCGCGCGACGAACTCGTTTACGTCAGTTACTCGACGCCCGGAAAGCAGATTGCGCGCTTCGCCCTGCGCGGCGACCGGACGCTGTTCCTTTTCGTCTTCGCCGACGAACACCTGAAGGGCTCGGAGCCGCACGGCCGCGCCGAACGGCAGGCGCTCCTGCGCCGCGTTTTCGAGGACGACGGCTGGGAATGTCCTCACATGCTGCGAGCGCTGGATTCGGTCGAGGAGCTGTATTTTGACCGCGTCAGTCAGATCAGGATGCCGGAGTGGTCGAGGGGTCGGGTGGCACTCGTCGGGGACGCGGCCGTCTGCGTGTCGCTGCTGGCGGGCGAGGGGTGCGGGCTGGCAATGGCCGCGGCGTATGTGCTGGCCGGGGAGCTGCACCGCGCCGGCCAGGACTACCGGGAAGCGTTTCGCCGCTACGAGCAGCGACTGCGGCCGTTCATCGAGGGCAAACAACAAGCCGCACGCAGGTTCGGCGCCGCGTTCGCACCGAAGACGTGGTTCGGAATCTGGTTCCGCAACCAGGTGAGCCGGCTGCTGGGACTGCCGCTGATCGCCGACTTTTTTCTCACCCGCGAAATCCGCGACAACTTCGACCTGCCGGATTACGGGCTGTGACGCGGCGGCGGTCAGTCCTGGTCGCGCTGGCACTCGTCGAAGAGGTGACGGGCGGCGCGGCCGCTGATTTCGCCGAGCCGCAGCAGTTCCGCGGCCAGGCGTTCGACCGCGCGCCAGTTGCCGGGCCGGCTCAACAGGTACTCCGCCTTGGACAGCAGGCGGCGTTCCAGGCGTTCGGCCTGTTTGGCGCTGCCGGTGCGCTCACGGGCCAGGTCGAGCGCGAACTGACGGTCGCGGTCGGCCTCCTCCCAGGCGTAGTCGCCGGTGTGCAGCGCCTCCGCGGCGAGGCCGGCCAGGGCGATGAGGATTTCGCGCTCGACCCAGTCCTCGGAGGGCCGGAAGACCGGCTTGCGGAAGTGACAGATGCCGAGTTCTTTCGTCGTCGCGCGGACGGAGACGCGGTCCACGGGGCGGCCCAGCGCCAGGGCCATGACGGCGTGGCCGGCTTCGTGGTAGGCGGTGGCGGTGGTGGGAGTGTCGTCCATTGCAAGTGGCTCGCGTAGTCGGCGGTTGGGCAGTGTTCCGATACTACCTCAGTGGAATCAAGTGGGGTCCACCGACCAAACCTCTGTACCGACCGGGACCGCTTCCTTCTCCAAACCCACGAGCAGGAGAACAACGTCATGATGCGCTCTCGGACCGCTTATCAGTCCCAGGCCACCGATCCGCCAGGCAAGCGTTGTCTCGTCGGGACGGACGAGCAGAATGGGATCACCGATTCGGAACACCTCGTCGCCTTGCGGCACCACCCCCGGGACCGGCATCAAGCCCCGGCCTCGGATCATGAATGTGTCCTTGACGGTGAACAGTCGCCGTGCCATCGAACGGACTCGCTTTCGCAGAATCGGTTGTGGCCAACCCCCGATATGCTCAACGCTGAAACCGTTTCGCCACCGTCGAGCCGTTGTTCAGCTCGAAGCGATAGCCGTCGCTGAACGCATCGACAAACTCTTCCTGATGCGACACCAGCAGAATGCAGCGCATCTGATTCCGCAGATTTTTCAGCTCCTCAATCATCACTTGCCGGCCGTGGCGGTCGAGGCAGCCGAAGCCCTCGTCGATGATGACCGACTCGATGGGCCGGTGCTGTTTGCTGGCGTACTGGCCGATGCCGAGCGCCAGGCTGACCGCGACGCGGAATTTCTGACTGCCGCTGAGGAACGCGACGTTGATCGGCTTCTCGCCGGTGACGCGGTTGTGGACCTCCAGTTCCAGCGCCTTCGCGGTGTTGCCCTCGCCGCCGGCCTCGCCCGCCAGCCGCAACCGCAGCTGGCCGCCGGAGAGCCGGTCCAGCACGGCGTTGGCAAAATCGACCACCTGCCGCTCCGCCTGCCGTACCAGGTGCAGTTGCAGCCGGTCGCGGCCCAGTAACTCCGCCAGCAATTTGCTCTCCGTAAACTCCTGATCGACCTGCCGGTTTTTCTCCTCCAGTTCCTGGCGCTTCTGGTGCTGTCGCTCCAGTTCCTCCTTGCGATGCTGCTTCGCGACCAGTTGCTGCTCGCACGCCGTCCGCGTTTGCTGCGCCGCTTTCAACCGCACCTGCATCTCCGCCACCGGCTGCCGCGCCTCCTCGGCGAACTGCTCCTGCTCCTGTTCCAGATTGTCCTGATCCTGCTTCAACAAATCGAGTCCGCCCTGCGCCTGCGACAATTTGCGCGCGCGCTCGTCGGTCTGCTTGCGCGTCAGGTCATCGACCTCCTGCTTGAGCAGGTTCAGCTCGGTCATGCCGGCCCGCTCCGCCTTCGGCCGCCACGCTTCCGACAGCTCGCGCAGCGTCCGCTCCAGCGTGTGCTGACACTGCTTGCGCGTCGCTTCCTCGGAGTGCAAACCGTTGGTCACGTCGCCGAGCAGCCGCTGTGTCTTCTCGCGCTGCTGCGCCAGCCTGTCGAGTTGCTGTTGCACCTCATCGGCCTCGCGCCGCCGGGCGCGCAAGGTCTTGTCCAGCGTCTGCTCATCCGTCTCCAGCCGGGCATGGTCGCGGCGCAGCGGCTCGCGGTCCCGCGGCAACTCCGCCAGCACGCGCGCCAGGTTCTGCTGCACCGTCGCCTCGCGCGCCTTGGCCTGGGTCCACTTCTGCAACCGGTCCTCCGCGTCGCGCAGCGTCTTCTTGACGCCGTCCAGTTCGCGCGTCTGCCGCCGCAGTTTTTCCAGGTCGCTCTCCTGCGGGAACGCGGTCGCGCACCAGTCCTCCGGCGGCGTTGGGCTGACCTGGTTGCGGAACGGCTCGGTCAGATCGTGGTACGTCACGCCGCACTCACGCTCCAGCCGCTCCACGTCCTTGACGGCCTGGTCCGCCTGCGCCTTGCGCTCGCGGTACTCCTCGCGCGCCTCGCGCAGGTGCTGAGTCGCCTCCTCGTATTGCTTGCGCAGCTGGCTCTCCTGCGCTTTCTTCGCCTTCTGCGTCGTCGTCGCCGCTGCCAGCTGCTCCTCCGCCTCCGACAGCGCTTTCGTGCGCCGCTTCTTCTCGTCCTGGAGGTGATTCGGCGTCAACTCCTGGCCGCAGTGCCGGCACACCTTCGCCCCGCCCAGCTTCAGCAACTCGTCCAGGTGGCCCTTTGCCTGGTCGCGCAGCGTCCGGGCTGTGGTCGCTGTCTCGTCCGCCTGCTGCCGCGTCTGCGTCGCCTCCTCCAGCAGCCCCTTGAACCGCTCGACCTCCAGCCCCACCTGTTTGCCGCGCGCGAAAATCGTCTGCATGTCTGCCGACGACTTGCCGGCGCGCTCGCGGCCCTGGCGCAACTCGTCGCGCAGCGTGTGCAGCCGGCCGAGCAGCGGCAGCGCGCTGGCCTGCGTCGCCAGCTGGTCGTGCTGCTCGCGCGCCTGCCGCACCGCCGCCTCCGGGTCCGCCCCAACCTGGGCCAGTTCCTCGCGAACACGCTTCAGGTCGTTCTCCTGCTGCTCGCTCTCCTTGAGCTTGACGATCAGCGCCGCAACTTTGCGCAAGTCCGCCGTCACCTGCCGCAGTTGTTGCTCCTCATCGGCGATCTGCTTCTGGTACAGCGTGCGCTTCTGCCGCGCCTGCTCCAGTGCCTGATCGTGCGTCACCAGGTCACCGTCGAGTTTCTCCTTGCGCTTCGTCAACTCGGCCGTCTTGCGCTCCGACTCCTGGACGTAGCCGCGCTGCTCCAGCACCACCTGCATCTTCGGCAGTACCAGCCGCAGTTCCGCCAACCGGTCCACGTCACGCTTGATGGCCACCGCGTCCGCGAGCAAGCGCTGCGCCTCCTGCCAGCGCTTGCGGGCCGCCTCCAGGCGCGCTTGCAACTCCGCCCACTGCTTCGCCTGGTACTCCAGCTGCTGCCAGCGCTCGACCTGCTCCTGCGCCTGCTGTTTCGCCGTCTCCGCCGCGGCGATGTCACCCTCGGCCTCCAGCAGGTCGATGGCGCTGACCGCCGGTAACGAGTTCAGCTGGCCACGCATCTCTTTGAGGCGGTCGTCCAGTGTCTTGCGCTCCTCGTCGGCGCGCTCGTGCAGTTTGCGGAAGCGCTCCAGATCGACGATGCCTGCCAGCACCTCGAAGCGGCCCTTGGCGGTCGAGTCCAGCAGCTTTTCCGCCCGCCCTTGCAACAGCAGCACCGACGACGTGAACGTCTCGTAACTCAGGCCGATGTGCTGAGAAATCCATTCGTCAAAGCCGGTCATGAGGTTGGTGCCCTCGACCGGCTCCCAGCCGCCGACCGCCAGACCGCGCGCAATCTGCTGGGCGCCGCGGCCCTTGCCCTGCTTGGTGCGCTGGATGGTGCGAGCGATCTGGAACGGCTTGCCGTCGATGGTGAACTCGAACGTGATGCTAGCCTTGTCGCTGTCCTTGTTGATGAGTTCGTGCGCGTCCCGACTGCCGCCGCGGTGATGGCCGAACAGCGCGAACGTGATGGCGTCAAAAATGGTTGATTTGCCGCTGCCGTTCAGGCCGGCCAGCAGCCACAGCGATGCGCCGTCGAAGCAGATTTCCTGCTCGTCCTTGTAGCACAGGAAGCCCTTCAACTGCACCCGTTGCGGGATCATGACGCCTCCCTCGACAGCAGCGCCTCCGCCCGCGCCAGCACCGCGTTGCGCATTGGCTCGGGATGGTTCAGCAGTTCCTGGCGCAGGTAGTCGCGCACCGTCTCCTGCCAGCTTTTACCGCGATGGGCCTCCTCGGCGGTCACGCTCGGCCCCAGGGCGCTGGCCTCGGTCCAGGTGCGGGCGTACCAGCGCGGGAACAGGTCTTCCAGCGCCGCCAGGATTTTTTCCAGGCTGTGCTGCCCTGCAACGTAGCGGAAGTTGATCGAAACCAGGTCCTGTTGCGCGTCCGGGTAGCGCTCGCGCAGCCGATACAGTTCGGTCTCCAGGTCGCTGTTCAGGAAGTCCAGGTCGATGGCGTAAACGGGCGTCGCCGGCAGCGGCAGCAGCAGCGGCTCGCCGACCAGGCCGGCGGGGCCGACTTCAAGAATGGTAACACTCTTGTTGTCGCGCTGCTCGCCGAGGTCGAGCTTCTCAACGCTGCCGGAGTAGCGGACGTGACTGCGGCCGCCGATGGCCTGCGGCTGGTGGATGTGGCCCAGTGCCACATAGGCGACATTGGTGGGCAGGTCGGTGTCGGTGAAGACGATGCTCTCCTGATCGCTCATGCGGAAAGCGTTCGGCAGCAGCGCCCCGGTGACGTGGATGTGCGCCGCCAGTACCGTCGGCAGACTCGGGTCAAAGCGCGGATCCTTTTGCAGCTCGTGCGTCTTCTGCGTGTACGCGGCCTGCAGGCGCTGGTTCTTCTCCTCGACGCTGGCGAAACGCTGGCTCTCCTCATCGAGCAGGTAGCGCGGCGGCGTCGGGTAGGGCATGAGCTGGAACTGCACCTGGCCGCCGTGCCTGTCGGCGAGGCGGACGAAGGTCGGGTTGGTGGCGAGGTAGAGCCGGCCCGCGGGGATCAGGTCGCCGGGCTTGCTGAACGCGGGCGCCGCCAGCGTCATCACCAGCCGCAGCGTTTGACAGAAGTTTTCGTTATCGTGGTTGCCGGTCAGTGCCAGGATGGTGCCGCCATCGAGCAGGAAGCGCTCGAAGGTCGCCTGCAGGTGCTCGATGGACTCGCGCAGGTTATCGGGCCGGCTCAACTCGCTGAACAGGTCGCCGGCGACCAGGAGCACGTCCACGGCGTGCTCGGCGCAGAGAACGGCAACACGCTCGACGGCGCGGCGCAGGTCGGCGGTGCGGTCGATCCGGCCCAGGCGGTCGCCCAGGTGCCAGTCGGCGGTGTGCAGGATTTTCATGAGTATTATTGTGGCAGCCCGGACTGGTTCCGTCGAGGTCAGCAGGCGGCGGCCGGGACTCGACAGGATACCCCTAACTCGCCCGTTGGAGCTGTGACGCGAACTGGATTTCATCCACGATGTCATAAGACGACACGACGTGGCGCGCCACGTCGAAATGTGTGGCGCTGACGAGTTCTGTTGGCTTGCGGTCGGGGAGCGACACGACGGCGCCGGTCGCCGCGTGCGTGTACAGGCGGTGCTTCCCCTGTTCCACAAGGACGCTGAAGCCGAGCGATCACAGGACGGCAGCCAACTGGCCGTAGGTTACATCCGCCTGAGTGCGCGGACAAGTGACCCGTTGTTCAACCGGTATGACCCGCGCCGGCAACGCCGTCTGGCACGGTCGGGCCTGGGCGGGCACTTTCAGGTGGCAACGCCGGGCGCTGGCCGGCACGGCCCGACGTGGGCGGGCGCCGTTTGGCCCATAGGGGTGCGTGAGAAACGTGAAATGAAACGGCAACCCCATCGCTGCCAGGAGGTTATTTCATCTCACCCCCGTGAAACGAAACCGCCCGCCCCGCGGGGGGGCGCAACGGGCGGTCGGTGCCTCCGTGTTTCAAAGAACAGATCCCTTGCTCCTGCCTTCGCGCACCACCCAGCGCCGCGCCATCTCCTGCGGCGCGCCGGCGCGCACCTCCACCACCTCGTCGCCGGCCTCGGCTCCGAAACCCTCCACCAGCGCGCGTTCCGGCTCCGCGCCGTCCGGCAAATCCTCGCGGAACACGACGTACACGTCCGGCTGCGCCCCGGCCAGGGTGCCGATGGCCTCGGCCAGTTCCCCGCAGCCCAGGCGCGTCCAGTCCAGTCCGGGGAAGAGCGGCTTGAGCAATTCCGCGCAGCGCCGGGCCAGAAACGGCCGCGGCGGTAGCAGGTAAAACGTGGACACGGCGCGAACCCTCTGGTGGTCCCATTCGTCCCCCCTTAGAATCGGCCAGGGGCCGCCGTCCACTGCGGTTCGTCAGCCGCGCGGCGCGATGCCGTCCACCCACAGCGCCGCGGCCGCGGGCGCGACCGTCACCGCCGATACGACCCCGAGAACCCATCGAACGAGGACGCACGTATGCGGCTCCGGCTGGACAAATTGTTGCAGAGTTTGCGCGACCGTCAGGAGAACATCCTGCGGGCCATCGACGCGGACCCGCTGCTGCTGAAGAAAGTGAGCGGCGACCTGGTCCTGGCCAACGCCAGCAAGGAGTTATTCACGCCGCAGCACGAGCACCAGTTGTTCGCCAAGGGCGTCGTCTACCGGCGGGCGCCGTATCGGCTGATGTCGTTGCCGCTGGTCAAGATTTACAACCTCGGCGAACGCCAGGTCAGCCTCGACGACTTGCACCAGCTGCTGGATGAAGGGCCGACGCAGCCGCGCTTCCTGCGCAAGCTGGACGGCACATTGGTGCAGGCGTTCCGCCACGACGAGCGCGTCCACTTCACAACGCGCGGCATGATCGAGGGGGCCGGCCGTGGCGGCGCAGGCGGCGCAGTTTCCGCACGCCGGGCTGATCTTTGCAGCGCTGGACCGACGGCTGGACCTGGCGCGCATCCGAAAATACCTGCCGTCGCCGAAGGAAGTGGCAGCGGTCCTGCAAGCCTGCTGAGCGGCGCCGCTCAGTCTGCCGCCGTCGCCCGCGTGACCGCGGCCACCAGTTCCCCCTCCTGGGCCGGGAAAACGGTGCGCACGTCCAGCACCAGCTTACCGCCGCGCAGTCGGGCCATCACCGCCGGGCTGCCCGTCCGCAGTCGATACGCCAGGGCCTCGTCGCTCAGCGCCGCCAGCCGGATTTCCACAACCCACGTCCTGAGCGTCCGATCCGGCAGCGAACCGCCGCCGACGTAAGCGACATCCTCGGCCACCGTCACCGTCGCCATCCCCGGCAGCGGCCGCAGCTGTTCCGCCAGTGCCTCCGCCCGCCGCCGCAGTGCTTCCGGGTCGATGCCCAGCAACCACAGCACCGGCACCTCGCGCAGCGCCTGCGCCTCGTTGAGGTAGAGTCGCAGTGTCGCTTCCAGGGCGGCCAGCGTCATCTTGTCGAGGCGGAAGGCCCGCATGAGCGGATCGCGTTCGATCTTCTGAATCCACTCCTTGCGGCCGACCAACAGTCCCGCCTGCGGCCCACCGAGCAGTTTGTCGCCGCTGAACAGCACCAGGTCCGCGCCCGCCGCGACGCTGTGCCGCACCACCGGCTCGCCCGGCAGTCCGAAGCGCGCGAAGTCCAGCAGCGCCCCGCTGCCCACGTCGTCGATCACCGGCACCTTGTGCTTGCGGCCCAGCGCCACCAGGTCCGCGACCGGCACCGACTTCGTGAAGCCGGTGATGCGGTAGTTGCTGGTGTGGACCGACAGCAGCGCCGCGGTGCTCGGTCCGATGGCGCGCTCGTAGTCTGCCAGGCGCGTGATGTTGGTGGTGCCGACCTCGCGCAGCGTCGCGCCGCTGACAGCCATGATTTCCGGGATACGAAAGCTGCCGCCGATCTCGATCAGCTGGCCGCGCGAGACGACCACCTCGCGGCCCTGGCACAGCGCCCGTAGCGCGATGACCGTGGCCGCCGCGTTGTTGTTGACAGCGGTCGCCGACTCAGCGCCGGTCAGGCGGCAGAGCCATTCGCGTACCGCCACCTGCCGCGACGAGCGCTTGCCGGTTTCCAGGTCGAGTTCCAGGTTGAGGTAGCCGTGCGCCGCCGCGAACGCCGCCTGGGCCGCCGCCTCGGCCATCGGGGCGCGGCCCAGGTTCGTGTGCAGGACGATGCCGGTCGCGTTGATGACTTCGCGCAACTTCGGCCGCACCGACTGCCGCAACCGCTCGACCGCTCGCCGCGCCAGCGCCTCCGGCGCGACCACACCATCCGCCGAGTCGCCGCGCCCCAACCGCTGTCGCAACTCCGCGAGTTCGGCACGCACCGCGGAGACGATTTGCTCGTGGGCGAGGTCGGTGATCTCCTTGAGACAGGCGCACTGCAACACATCGTTGACAGCGGGGAGCTTGCGGAAGGGGTTGTCGCTCATAAAATCACACACCTGAACGCAAACGGAACTTTACCCGTCAGCATATCGGTCCGGCAGACTGCCAGCTATTTGCCCATGGGGCCGGTTGGATTGGCTGGCGGGGATGGATAAGCCATGTCAAACCCAAACGATGTAGATCCTGGGCGTGAATCAGGAACAGGGCGCGAGGAATTACCCCCCGTGGAACTCGGGGTGCTGCGCGCCTGCCTGGAAGTGATCGAACACAATCAGGAATTATTGCCTTTACTGGCAGAGGCTCTGGGAGTGCCCGAAACCGAAGTCTTTTACACTTGGGCGTTCCGCCGGTGCCGGCAATGCATCCACTTCGGGGATACGGATTGGGTGACTTTCTTTCACGGGCTGGAATGTGACCTGAGAAACGAGCGCGACGGATGTTTTCTGCGGATCGATTTCGGGCCGGGAGGGCGTGTGGACACCTTCAGTTCCTGGGGCGTGCTCCAGTACATCATGACCGCAACTGCCCCCTGGACGGACTATCAGTGGCTGCGGCCGCACCTGGCCAAAGGCGGCCCTCCATATGATCGGCTTTCGGGTGATTTTTTGAAGATGGCTGACGTCTGGGATGCTCTGGAAGCTCGGGGGGTGTTTGCACCGGCAGAGCCGGCCTTGGTGCGATTGACTGAGCAACATACAGCCATCGGGGAAGACGGCATTCGCTGCGTCCGTTATCCCCCTGGTACTTCAGACAGAACCGTGATTGATTGCATGGTCGCGGGCAGGACACGCCTTACCCCAGTCGGTTACTCTCTGCTTGAGTAGGCTGCTGGCCTGTGCAAAAGAGCATGGGCGGAGGATCCTGGCCCTCCGCCCATGCTCTTTTCGAGAAAGTCTCACTTCTTCGCCGGCCGCACGAAGCGGTACACGCCCTGCCCGTTGGCCGAGTACGTCAAGTAATACACGTCGCCCTGCTCGTCCTCGCCGAACGACATGATCGGCAAGTTACGGTCGCGGATCGGCCGGTTCGCTACGACACGCCCCTTGCCCTCGTCGTACCACAGCGCCCAGATTTTCCCGGTCACATAATCCGCATACAGGTACGCCCCCTCCAACTCCGGCAGCCGCTTACCGCGGTAGACGGTGCCGCCGGTGATCGATTTGCCGGTGTCGTGGTGGTACTCCCAGATTGGGTCGATCAGGTCCGCGCGCACGTCCACGCCATCGCGGCCGAACGGATGCAGGCCCTCGCGCAATTTCCAGCCGTAGTTGCCGCCCTTCTTGATGAGGTTGATTTCCTCGTACAGATTCTGGCCCACGTCCGCGGCCCACAGCTGGCCCGTCTTGCGGTCGAAGGCCATCCGCCAGACGTTGCGCAGACCATAGGCCCACGTCTCCGGCACCAGCCCTTCCTTGCCCACGAACGGGTTGTCCGCCGGCACCGCGTACGGCTTGTCGCCATCCTTGCGGTTCACGTCAATGCGGTGAATCTTGCCGAGCATCGACTTCAGGTTCTGCCCGTTGTTTTGCGGGTCGTCCGCGGCGCCGCCGTCGCCCAGCGTCAGGTACAGGTAGCCGTCCGGCCCGAAGCAGATGGTGCCGCCGTCGTGGTTCCAGAAAGGCCGCTTGATGCGCATCAGGACTTCCTCGGAAGCCGGGTCCGCCTTGTTCGGGTCGTCCTTGCTGACGCGGAAGCGCACCAGCACGTTCGTCGTCTTGTCTTTTTTGAGGGTGTAAAAGGCGTAAAATTCGCCGTTCTTCTTGTAACTCGGGTGGAACGCCAGGCCGAGCAGGCCCTGCTCGTTCTCGTTGTCGCGGTAAAAGACTTTCTCGTGAATGTCGAGAAAAATCTGCGTCTTTTCCGCCTTCTGGTCGTTGGGGAAAACGTGAATGACGCCGTGCTGCGTGGCGACGAAGACGCGGTTGCTGCCGTCGCCGGCGTGCGTCAGCACCAGCGGCCGCAGCGGGTTCAGCTTGCCCGCGTCTGTGGTGCCCTGCCAACCGGTCCACTTCAGCTTGGGGAACGCGACCTCGCTCTCCAGTGACAGCGGGGTGTCATTGACCTCGGCGCCGGGGACGGTCGTGGGCAGGGCGGTAAGCGTGCCCTTGAAGGGGTCGGTCACCAACAAATGTTTCGCGTCCGGCGCCAGGCAGATCCCTCTGGGGTCCCCAAAACCCTTCGTCAGTAGCACCGCCTTCTGGCCCGGGCGGCCGATGACGAACACGGACCCCTTGCCGGTCCCCGGTTGCTCGTGGGGGCTGACGATGTACAGCCGGCCGAAACGGTCCCACGCCAGGCCCGCCGCGCTCCCAAACCCGTCCGCGACCTTCTGCGCGCTGCCGTCCTGGATACGGACGCGGTGCAGCTCCCCCGTCATGGCGTCGGTGACAAGGAGGTGTCCGATGCCGTCCATCACCAGGCTGTGCGGTTGCTTGAGTCCGGGGAAGCGCCTGGCATCGGTGACGGTCGTGACGGTGGGCGGCTTGGGCTTGCCCTTGCCGAAAAACGGCGGCGGCGCGATGCGGTAGATGGCGGCGGTCCCCTCGCCCTTGAGGTCGCCGGCGTCCACGACGTAGAGCGCTCCCCGTTCGTCCACCGCCAGGCCGGCCAGGGTCTTCGGCGGGTTGGGGAAGCGCTCCGCGGCGGCGTAGACTTCCACCTTGCCCTGGCGGTTCACGCGCACGATCCCGCGGGCCTCGGCGAGGTACAGCCACTGTTGCCAGGCCACCAGGCCGCGCGGGTTGGTGAGGTCGGCCGCGAACGGTTCCGCCTTGCCGTCCTTGAGCACCAGCAGCTTGCTGCCGGTGCCGTCCTTCTTGCCGCCGCGCACGGTCAGATACACCTTGCCGTCCGTGCCGACCGCGATCGCGAAGGCGTTGTCCACCCCCTTAACCGTGGGCGGCGGCAATGGCACCTGGGCCGCGACCGGCGACACCGCCACCAGCCACACCGCCACCATCCAGACAGCGCGATCCATGACCACCACTCCTCGGGTTGAGTTCGTCCGCAACGCCGACACTCGGCCGATGGATTTTATGGACGTGTCGATTTCTTTTCGAGTGCCGGCAGCGGCAGCGCCGTCAGCGTGCCCGCCAGGGGGTCCGCCACCAGCAACCGCTTGCCCGCCGCGTCCAGCCAGAGGCCCGTCGGCGCCTGCATGCCCTTCGCCAGCACCGTCGCCTTCTGCCCCGGCCCGGCGATCAGCAACACGCGCCCCTCCTTGGCGGTGAAGCTGGCCGGGGCGCTGACGTACAGCCGCCCGTGCTGGTCGCGCGCCAGGCAGCCGAGTTCGCCCAGGCCGTCCGCCACCTTCGTGACGTTGCCGTCTGTCAGCCGCACACGCGACACCGCGCCCGCCAGCCGATCCGATACCAGCAGGCCGCCGGCGCCGTCCAGCGTGACGCCCCACGGACAGCGCAGTCCCGGGAAGCGCTTGTCGTCGGTGACCGCGGTGATTTTGCCCTGCTGCGGGATGCGATACAGGGCCGCTTCGTCGCCCTCGAAGGTGCCGGCGTCCGCGGCGTACAACGTGCCCTGCGCGTCCACCGTCAGAGACATCAGGTGCTTCGGCAGCACCGGAAAGCGTGCGTTCGCCGCGAACACCTCCACCTTGCCCTTGCGGTCGATGCGCAGGATGCCGCGCTCCTCGGCGACGAACAACCAGTCCTTCCAGGCCACCAGGCCGCGCGGGTCGTCCAGGTCGCGGACGAACGGCACCAGTTTGCCGTCCTTGAGGATGAGGATTTTCCCGGTGTCCTCGTGCTCCGCGACGGAGAGGTAGACGGTGCCGTCGGCGGCGACCGTGACGAAGCGGAGGTTTTTCAGGCCCGCGACCAACGGCTTCGGGGGAGCCTGGGCCACAGCGGTCGGGGCGATGGTCAGGCACAGCAGCAGACAGGCGATGCGAATCATGATGGGGAACCTTGGGGTTTCTTCTACGTGGGGCAGACATTCCTGTCTGCCATTTGAGCTACGGCAGACAGGAATGTCTGCCCCACGGAATTCAGGTCACGCCGGCGCCAGCGTGCGCAGGTCACCGTCGCGGTGCGTCACGCCGGCGCGGTCCAGGTACTCGCACAGCGGCACCGCGAACTTGCGCGTCGTGCCCAGCAAATCACGAATCTCGGCGACCGTGGCCGCCGGGCCGCCCACCAGCTTCTCGCGCACGCGCCGCCGCATCTCCGCCTCCGCCTCGGCGAACAGATACAGGTCATCGACAATATGAACCAGGTAGCCCTCGGCGACGCACACGTCGAACAGGTCTTTCAAGTTGGCAGCGTTGCCGCCCGCGGCCCCGGCGAAGCTGGACGCCTCCGGCGGTTGAAACCCCGCGTCCTTGTAAGCGGCGATCACCTTGTCCTTCAACTTCCGCAGGTTGGCGCTGAGCTTCGGCTTGTGGTCCGCCCGGGCGACGCGACGCAAATCGCCCACCAGCCGCCGCTGTTGCAGTAATCGATCCACCGCCGCGTGGACCAGTGCCTCGTCGCCGAGGTAGTCGAGCTGCGACTGCACCTTCTGCCGGTCGTGCGCCGTCATCAACGGAAACTCCGCGTGCAGCCGGGCCAGCACTTGCATGATGCGCTCATCCAGTTCCCGGAGCAGGTCCGCGTGCAGCAGCCGGCGGCGGCCGGCGCTGACGACGATCTCCGCCAGGTCGCCGCGCACTTTCAGGCGCTGGATGAGGTCGTCCGCCGCATCCGGCGCGACGTTGGCGCCGCGCACCAGGTCCGCCGCGGTGAAGCCGCCGAAGCTGCCGAACCACGCCACCGTCAGCGCCCGCTGCTCCGCGTCGCCGCCCCACAGTTGTTCCACGCGCTCCAGGATTTCCAGGTGGCGGCGGCGGATTTTCCGCGCCACCGGCTGCAGCACCTGGCCGCCGCCCAGCGTCTGCGTCGCCGACGAGCCGCGCACCACGAACGGCTGGCCCCACGTCGCCGTCACCGGCTCCTCCAGGAACAGCTGCGCCAGCGCCCAGTCGCCCGGCTTGACCGCGTCGCAGTCCAGCAGTGCCACCGTGCCCATGACCTCCGCGGTGCCCAGGTGGACGCGCACCGGGGTGCGGTGCCGCAGCGGTTTCTTCAGGTCCGCCAGCGTGTGCAGCCGTACCGTCAACACGCGCGACGGCAGCAGATAGCCCGGCGTCGCCAGCTCCTGACCGCGGACCACGTCCTCGTGGCGGACGCCCGCCAGGTTGATGGCAGCGCGCATGCCGCGGTGGACCTCCTCGACGGGCTGGTCGTGGTTCTGCAGCGAGCGCACGCGCACGCGCTCGTTGCGCGGCAGCCAATCGACCTCGTCGCCGACGCGCAAACTGCCCGCGGTCACCGATCCGGTCACGACGGTGCCGTGGCCCTGCACCACGAACGCCCGGTCAATGGCCATGCGGAACCACTCCTGTCCGGAGCGCTGCTCCACCTGGCCGCACGCCGCGGCGATGGTCGATTTCAGCTCCGCGATGCCGACGCCGGAGTGGGCGGAGGTCGGCACCAGCGGCGCCGCATCCAGGAACGAGCCGCGCACCAGTTCGCGGATTTCCAGCTCGACCACCTCGCGCGTGGTGGCGTCCACCAGATCGCACTTGGTCAGGGCGATGACGCCGTGGCGCAGGCCGAGCAGCCGCAGGATTTCCAGGTGCTCGCGCGTCTGCGGCATCACGGAATCGTCGGCGGCGACGACCAGCAGGGCCAGGTCGATGCCGGTGGCGCCGGCGAGCATGTTCTTGATGAAGCGCTCGTGGCCGGGCACGTCCACGATGCCGAGGCGGTGGTCGCCCAGGTCGAGCGTGGCGAAACCGATGTCGATGGTGATGCCGCGGGCCTTTTCTTCCGGCAGCCGGTCGCAGTCGGTGCCGGTGAGGGCCTTGACCAGTGAGGTTTTGCCGTGGTCGATGTGGCCGGCGGTGCCGAGGATCAAATCGCGAGACATGGCGTCGTCCGTGCGGGGAGGTTGCGGGTTCCCCCTGATTATACTCCGCACGGCCAGGAATGAGGCATCGTTGAGCGGTTAGCGCGGTTCGCAGTGGTGTGGACCAGGAACGGCAGGCCAGTGCTCCCGAACCATCCTGCAAACTGCGCGAGCCGCTCCCAGGCTCGAATCTCGACGTGTGAAAAAGTTGGCCCCCTTGGCCCCCTTGGCCCCCTTGCTGTGGCAGCGCAGGCCGCTGGAGGTCAGCCCGTGCCCGCCGTCACTTGTGCGCAAACCGTGCGTGAACCGCTCGAGAGCGCGTTGCAGGGGGGTGTAGCACCCGGGGTCAGTTTGCCACTTTGCCAATGTTCACCTATCCCATGTCCCGGCCTGGCAACCCCGGGCACCGCCTCCCCCGCCGCACCCGACTGCAAATCGCTCCAGCATCCGCCCAGCGGCGCGCAGGCCCGATTACCCTCGTTATTATCTGGTTCTGCCGGTTGTGGTCGTTATACTTGGTGGCATGTCCGAGGTCACCCACCTCCTTGCCGCCGCTGCGGCCGGCGACCGCCGGGCTGCGGCCGATCTCTTGCCGCTTGTGTACGACGAGCTGCGCAAGCTCGCCGCCGCGCGCCTGGCCGCCGAGACTCCCGGCCACACCCTCGACGCGACGGCACTCGTCCACGAGGCCTATCTGCGGCTAGCCGGCGACCAGCACTTTGACGGCCGCGGCCACTTCTTCGCCGCCGCCGCCGAGGCCATGAGAAGAATCCTCGTCGATCACGCCCGCGGCCGCAAGACCGCCAAACGTGGGGCTGGCCGGCGGGCGACGGTCGATCTGGACCGCCTTTCCGGGACCGACCCCGACGAGGACATCCTCGCGGTCCACGACGCCCTCGAGCGCCTGGCCGCGGTCGAGCCGAACGTGGCTCAACTCGTGACCCTGCGCTACTTCGGCGGCCTCACCATCCCCGAGGCAGCCGAGGCGCTGGGCGTTGCCCCGCGAACCGCCGACGCCTGGTGGGCGTACGCGCGGGCCTGGCTGGCGGCCGACCTGTCCCGCGATTGAAAATCATTTTCGACATGCACTGCGCGATTCGGCGGCCGATTCCGCATTTTTTGACGAACCACCCTGTTCTGGAGTGTGCCATGAACGAACTCGACCTCTTCACCCAGGCCCTGGCCCACACCGACCCGGCCAAGCGCGCCGCGTTCCTCGACCAGGCGTGTGCCGGCAACCCGGACCTGCGCCGCCGACTGGACGAACTCCTGGCCGGCCACGCCCGGGCGGACAGCCCGCTCGACCAGCCGCCCGCCGCCGGGGCCACCGCCGCCCTGCCGCCCGCCCCGGACGCGGCCACCGGCGCCTTCGGCGCCACGCCGCCCGCCGACCGGCAAACCGCGCCCGCTGTCGCACTGGGCACGGTCCTCGCCGGCCGCTACACCCTCGTGCAAAAGCTCGGCGAGGGGGGCATGGGTGAGGTCTGGGTCGCCAGCCAGGCCGAGCCGGTCCGGCGGCAGGTGGCGCTCAAGGTCATCAAGACGGGCAAGGACTCGAAGGCGGTGCTGGCGCGCTTCGAGCAGGAGCGGCAGGCGCTGGCGCTGATGGACCACCCCAACATCGCCCGCGTCTACGACGGCGGCAGCACCGCGGCCGGCCAGCCGTTCTTCGTCATGGAGCTGGTCAACGGCCTGCCGCTGACGCACTTCTGCGACGAGGCCCGCCTGACCCCCCGGCAGCGCCTGGAGTTGTTCTTGCCCATCTGCCAGGCCGTCCAGCACGCCCATCAGAAGGGCATCATCCACCGCGACCTGAAGCCCGCCAACATCCTCGTCACCCTCATCGACGGCAAGCCGGTGCCGAAGGTGATCGACTTCGGCATCGCCAAGGCCACCGCCGGCAAGCTCACCGACGAATCGCTGTCCACGCAGTTCGGCGCCGTCCTCGGCACCTTCGAGTACATGGCGCCGGAGCAGGCCGGTTTTTCCGGCGAGGACATCGACACGCGGGCCGACCTCTACTCGCTGGGCGTCATCCTCTACGAACTGCTCACGGGCCTGCGGCCCCTCGACGCCCAGCGCCTGAAGAAGGCGGGTCTGGCGGAGATGGTCCGCGTCATCCGCGAGGAGGAGCCGTCCAGGCCCAGCACGCGGCTGTCCACCGATGCGTCCTTGCCGGCGCTGGCGGCGCTGCGGCAGACGGAGCCGAAGAAGCTGGCGGCGCTGCTGCGCGGCGAGCTGGACTGGGTGGTGATGAAGTGCCTGGAGAAGCAGCGCGACCGCCGCTACGAGACGGCCAACGCCCTGGCCCGCGACGTGCAGCGCTACCTGGCCGACGAGCCGGTGGAGGCGCGGCCGCCGAGCGCGGGCTACCGCCTGGGCAAGTTCCTCAAGCGCCACCGGGGGCCGGTGCTCGCGGCGAGCCTGGTGCTGGTGGCGCTGCTGGCGGGGATCCTGGGGACCACCTGGGGCCTGGTCGAGGCCCGGCGGCAGGAGTACGAAGCCAAACGCCAGGAGCAACTCGCCCGCGACGAGGCGGCCGCGAAGGAACAGGCCCGGGCGGCCGAGGCCGTGCACCGGGCCGTCGCCGAAGCGCAAACCAGGAAAGCACTGCAGGCCGCCGCGGCGGAGAAGGCCGCCAACGACCAGGCCCAGAAGCGGCTGCAGCAGATCGAGAAAGCCAACGACCTCCTCGGCTCGATCTTCCAGAACCTGGATCCGAAGGAGATCGCCCGCACGGACCGGCCGTTGCAAGCCATCCTGGTCGCGCAGCTGGACCGGGCGGTCGAGCAGCTGGAGGGGGAGGCGGTGGGCGACCCCGTGGTCGTGGCGACCCTGCAGGACCGCTTCGGCCGCTCGCTGCTGGCCCTAGGGGCGCCGGGCAAGGCGGTCGTGCTGCTGGAGAAGGCCCGCGCCACGCGCCAGGCCCGGCTCGGCCCGGACGACCCCGGCACGCTCAGCACCATGAACAACCTCGCCGCGGCGTACCTGGAGGCCGGGGACCAGGGCCGGGCCCTGGATCTCTTCGAAGAAACGCTGCGGCGCTCGCGAGCCCGGCTCGGCCCCGAGCACAACGACACGCTCAGCACCATGATTAACCTCGGCTGTGCGTATACTGAGGCCGGCAAACTGGACCTGGCCCGGCCGCTCCTGGAGGAGGCGCTCGGGCTCGCGAAGGCCCGGCTCGGCCTCGACCACACCGACACGCTCAACGCCATGAACAACCTCGCCCGCGTGAATCTTGAGGCCGGCAAACTGGACCTGGCCGTGCCCCTCTACGAGGAGGCGCTGGGGCACTGCAAAGCCCGGTTCGGCCCGGACGAACCCGACACGCTCAACGCCATGCACAACCTTGCCTCGGCGTATCAGCGAGCCGGAAAGCTGGACCTGGCCCAGCCCCTGTTCGAGGAAACGCTGCGGCGCCGCAAAGCGCGGCTCGGCCCCGACCACCCCAACACGCTCGCCACCATGAACGGCCTCGGCGTCGTCTACTGGCGGGGGAAGCAACTCGGCAAGTCCATCCCGCTGTTCGAGGAGACGCTGCGCCGCCAGGAGGCGAAACTCGGCCGCGGCCACGAGGACACGCAGTTGACCGTGGTGAACCTGGGCGTGAACTACCGGGACGCGGGTCGGTTCAAGGAAGCGCTCCCCCTGCTCGAGGAGGCCGTCCGGGCCGCGCAGAAGTACCCGAGCCTCCGGGGTGCCCGCGTGAGTCTGCTCAACGCCTACGCGCAGGCGGGGGAGTACGCCCGGGCCGTTCCACTGGTCCGGGAGTACCTGCCTGAGGCCCGCAAGCAGATGCCCAAAGACAGTGCGCAGCTGGCCAACCTGCTCGCGATGGGCGGCGCGGGCCTGCTGGAACTGCGGCACTGGGACGAGGCCGAACCGCTCCTCCGCGAGTGCCTGGCCATCCGCACGAAGGCGCAGCCGGATACCTGGTTCGTCTTCAACACCCAGTCGCAGCTCGGTGGGGCGCTGCTGGGCCAGAAGAAATATGCCGACGCCGAACCGCTGCTGCTGGCCGGCTACGCGGGCATGAAGCAGTGCGAGAAGACGATCCCGTCGCCGGCACTGATCCGACTCCCCGAGGCACTCGACCGGCTCATTGAGCTGTACACCGCGACGAACCGGCCGGACGAGGTGACGCGGTGGCGGGCCGAGCGGAAGCAGTACCCGCCGCCGCCGCAGAGGAAGTGAAGGCGGGTCATCCGGCGACGGGAGCGTTCCCGCCGGGCAAGCAGTGCCGGCCTGGAGTACGGCGACTTTCCCGCCGAGGTAGAAAATTTTCTGAACGCACTGCGCGATTCGGCCGCCGATTCCGCATTGGGGGGGACGAACCACCCTGTTCTGGAGTTTGCCATGAACGAACTCGAACTCTTCACCGCGGCCGTGGGCATCGTCGATGCAGCGGAGCGCGCCGCGTTCCTTGACCAGGCGTGTGCCGGCAACCCGGACCTGCGCCGCCGGCTCGACGAACTCCTGGCCGGCCACGCCCGGGCGGACAGCCCGCTTGACCGTCCGCCGGTCGCGCCGGCCGCCCTGGCGACCGGGGAGCACGCACCGGACGGGGTCACAGCCACCTTCGCCGACACGCCCGCACCCGCCGGCCGGCACACCGCGCCCGCCTTCGCGCTGGGCACGGTCCTCGCCGGCCGCTACACCATCGTCGAACTCCTCGGCGAGGGCGGCATGGGCACGGTCTACCGCGCCACGCAGAGCGAGCCGGTCCGGCGGCAGGTGGCGCTCAAGGTCATCAAGACGGGCAAGGACTCGAAGGCGGTGCTGGCCCGCTTCGACGCCGAGCGGCAGGCGCTGGCCCTGATGGACCACCCGAACATCGCCCGCGTCTATGACGGCGGCAGCACCGCGGCCGGCCAGCCGTTCTTCGTCATGGAGCTGGTGCAGGGCGTGCCGCTGACCGAATACTGCGACACGCAGCGGCTGACGGTGGACGCCCGGCTGCTGTTGTTCGTGGCGGTCTGCCAGGCGGTGCAGCACGCCCACCAGAAGGGGATCATCCACCGCGACCTCAAGCCGGGCAACGTGCTGGTCACGGAGGTCGATGGCCGGCCGACGCCCAAGGTGATCGACTTCGGCGTGGCCAAGGCCACCGAGCAGCCGTTGACCGACCAGAGCTTCGCCGACACCGGGGCCATCGTCGGCACGCCGGCGTACATGTCGCCGGAGCAGGCCAACCCGTCCGCGATGGACGTCGATACCCGAACCGACGTGTACGCCCTCGGGGTCATGCTCTACGAACTGCTCACCGGCGCGCCGCCGCTCGACACCAGGCAGTTCAAGCGCAGGGCGCTCCTGGAGATGCTGCGGATGGTGCGCGAGGTCGAACCGCCGCGGCCGAGCGCGAAGTTGAGCACGGCCGACGCCCTGCCGGACATCGCCGCCAACCGCAGCATCGAGCCGGACAAGCTGGCGAAGTTGCTGCAAGGGGAACTCGACTGGGTGGTGATGAAGGCGCTCGAGAAGGACCGTACGCGACGCTACGACACGGCCAACGGGCTGGCCCGCGACATCCAGCGCTACCTCGCGGATGAGGTGGTGGAGGCCCGGCCGCCGAGCGCGGGGTATCGGCTGCAGAAGTTCGTCCGCCGGCACAAGGGTCAGGTGCTGGCGGCGAGCCTGGTGCTGCTGGCGCTGGTGGGCGGGGTGGTCGGCACGAGCCTCGGCCTGGTGCAGGCGACCGCGGCCGCCCAGAAGGAGCGCGACGCCAACGCCGCCGCCCAGGCCGCCCGCACCGCGGCCGAGCACGCCGAGGCGAAGGAGCGCGCGGCGAAGCTCGCGGCCCAGGAGTCGGCGGTCAAGGAGAAAGAGGCGGCGGAGAAGGAGAAAGCAGCGGCGGCCCGGGAGAAGACGGCCCGGGAGCAAGAGGCGACCCAGCGGGCCGCGGCCGAGAAGGCCCGCGACCGTACCCGCGACGTGCTGGACGCCATGGTCTCGAACGTCACCGGCGATTCGCTGACCACCCAGAAGGAGATCAGCGCGGAGCAGAAGAAGTTCCTGGAGAGCGTGCTCGGTTACTACCGCGAGTTCGCCGGCGAGAATCCCGATGACGAACGCTCCCGCGCGCGCCATGCACAGGCCGCGTTTCGCGTGGGAACGATCGAGGATCGCCTGGGGCGCAAGGAGGAATCCGCGGCGGCGTTCCGCATCGCTCGGGATGGCTACGCTTCGCTCGCCGCCGAGTTCCCCGCTGTGCCCGACTATCGCCATG
>CAVVPN010000012.1:0-1318141 GCA_963750165.1 uncultured Gemmataceae bacterium
GAACTGCCTGCTGGCCACCATGAGGTAGAAGTCAGTGGGGGTGGACTTACGAGAAGGGCAACGATCAGAATCGTCGATGAACAAACAACTTACTGCCAGATGTATTTTAGTGCATGGGGCATTCTCGGCGGAGGGCTCATCTTGACGCAAGGAGGACGGCAGAACGGACCTAGGTGGATTCTTTGGACAATGCTTGTCCTCTTGTTGGTGCCACTTTGCATGTGCGGGGTCGTGGGCCTGGTCACCTATTGGGGAGGAAAAGCTTAACCAGGTTCCAGTAGAAATGACTGTCGTCAGCAAACATGTCAAACCAAATCCCAACAGCCCACATGATTGGTACATTCTCAAACTCGTAGATAAGCAGGGAAATTACAAGTCCGTGAACCTCCGAGACAACATTCTTGCGACGAAGTTTTTGCCAGAGGATTTGTACTACAGCGTAGAAATCGGACAGAAATACCAAGTGATCTTTACCGGCGACAAACACAACTTTGTTGGCCTTGTCCCAACGATCAGAGAACACAATAGGCAGTTTTACGAAAGAATGAAACGTAAGGGCGATTAGCCACAATGAAATGAGACTGGAGGTGTCTACCTTTTCGCGACTGCCATACATAGCTAGGCTTTATAAAGACCGTTTATATGCGTTTATGAGCCCTTCCACAGACCCTTGCCGTGTGTAGACCCAAAAAAGCCCGCGCCGGGGCTAGAAAGGGGCAGACTAAGAGACCGGAATGGGTCGGGGCAAACACCTCGACCCCACTTTTTTATGGTCAGCCGACCTGGTTCATCGCGTCCATCGCCTTCTTACGGTCCACCTCGGCGTAGATTTCCGTCGTGAAGGCCGTTGAGTGCCCCAGGATGATCCGGGCCAGTTCTACCCCGAACTCCTTTCGCAGGTACGCTCGCCGCCAGGTGCCTGAGTTGATGCGGATGCCACTTCGGAATGCCCAGTTCTGTTGTCTGCCGCTGCTGATCTTCTTCAGAAAGCTGAACACGGTGTACCGTTCACCGGGCTTCCGCTTCGGGTCCTTTTTTCTTGCGGGACGCCTGGCTGGGTTGCACCTTGCTCTTACGGGCGGCACGCATCAACTGGTAGCGTTCCTCGGTCGCCCTTCTGGGGCTGAACACGAAGGCGTCCGGCGGGTACTGACAAAAACGGCTTGAGGACTTCCTGGGCCTTGGGGCCGATGTAGATGAGGCGTTCCTGGTCGCGGTTTTCGTTCTTGTGCCTGAAGGGTCGGAACACCCAGACCGGCCCGGTGGTGTCTATGTCACAGGGCCGCAGCAGGCAGACCTCCCCGGAACTCGGCACCCGTCAACCGCTGGAATTCGATCATCCCCCGAACGTGGCGGGTGACCACGGGCAGCACTTTTTCGAACTAGTGTTTCCTCCGCGACGGGTTTCACCTTGCGGATTTCCCGGGCCTCCGTGTGGCCCTTACGAAGGGGCGTCACCGACAGCAGGGCGTGGTAGACGCTCGGCGGCACCAGTTCGTTCTCGCTGCCCCAGCGGAACATCCTCCTGATGATGTCCACCCGCCGGTTGACGGTGAGGCGGGTCAGATGGTAATGGATCGTCTTCTCCAGGATTTTCTCCCACCCCGTTCTCGACCACCTTCCGCTTGAACACCCGCTGCTGCGACTCCAGCATCTTTGACCGCACCGCCTTCAGGGCCAGGGGTCCGAAATCCCCCACGGGTGACCTCCTGTACAGTTGGAGCAGCGGTGCGGCAGCACGCTTGATCTTGACGAGTTCGTTCGGGGACTTTTGGTAATACTCCTGGGCGTGGCGGAGGTAGCCCAGGACGAGCCCGTTGACCGTTAGGCCGGTAGTACTACCGGGTTCAGGGGCAGTTTGCTGCCCACGGGCCAGCCACTCCTGGATCAGGCGGCTGTACTGCTCCTTGCTGGCGGCAGTACCGTGACGGCCCAGGTAGTGGTCCTTCCCGTTGAGGGTGACGACGGCCTGGCCGGTGGGCTTGTGGAGGCGGTAAGAAGGGACGCGGGAAGACGTTCGCATGACGCGACTCCTGAAGTAAACCCGGTAGTACTACCGGATTCTTTCGTCCTTCAGGCCGCACACCCGACCGTCGGGTGGTACGCAAGTCGCGTCGGCACAACTGGTTCTGGAAAGCCGACTCTGGGATTTGAACCCAGGACCTATGCTTTACGAAAGCATTGCTCTACCGCTGAGCTAAGTCGGCGTAAGTTGTTTTATTTCAAGCTGTTTTGTCCTGCTCTGCTCGGAGCGCCTGCTGCTGGACACCAGTTACCCAGTGGTGAAGGGGTGAGCGTGTTGTTGCCGTTCCGGCCGCGAATGAGGTGACACCCGCGCAACGGAGAGGTCATCCTTCCCAAAAACCATTCTACTGCGCCCACCAGGCCGAGCAAGCCCTCTGAGGCGGTCTCCTGGTGCTGTTGCTGGCGGCTCAGCGCTCTCCGCCCAGTCGCCAGCAACAGCATCGTCGCCGTCCAGCGCCCGGCCATCGCGGCCCCTCCCGTCCCCGCGCCGTTACTCGTTCCAGTCCGGGCCCGGCACTGCCCCATCGCGCGGATCGTTGACGGCGGCCCAGGTGGCCGCGGTCACGCCCACCGAGACGAAGCGCACGCTGCCATCGCCCAGGCAGACGTTGAGGCCGCCGCTGTGGGCCGACTGGGTGCGGGTCGGGTCGCAGCCGGTGATGTAGTTGGGCTGGTTCTGCGGCAGCGGCGCCGCCGGGTAGCCGACCTGACCGCCCTTGCCGGAGCCGAGGTTGAAGCCCGGCCGCCAGATACTGTTGGAGTCGGCCCACAGGCTGCCCCAAACATCACTGCCGTTCAGGTTCCCCTGCGGATCGTTGCCGCAGGTGCCGAACACCTCCGCGAAGAACACCGTGTTGGACAGGCCATCGCGGATGTTGGCCATGCGGTTGGCGCCGTAGGGCACGCCCGTCTGCGGGGCGCCGAAGACGTAGAAGTTGGCGGCGACTGAGCTGGCACCCCAGTTCTCCGCCCCACCGTAGGCCGTCTCGTTCATGTAGTTGTTCACGGACGGGTCCGACGGACAGACCAGGATGGGGATCGGCTGGAAGTACTGACCGCCGGCGTAGCCCGTGAGGGTCATCTGGTTAAAAATGGTTTCCCGCTCCAGGTACGGCAGCAGGAAGGCGAACACGGTGTAGATGTGCCGGCCGTAAGGGGTGCTGGCGGGCGTGAAACAGCTGGCGATGGTGGGGTCGGCACAGGGGGCGCACAGGGGCGGGAACAGCTTGCGCGCGCCGTAGAGGTTGTGCAGGGCGACGCCAACCTGCTTGAAGTTGTTCTGGCACTGGGCCTGGGCGGCGGCCGCGCGGACTTTCTGCACCGCCGGCAAGAGCAGGCCGATCAGGATGGCGATGATCGCGATGACGACCAGCAACTCGATCAGCGTGAAACCCGGGCGCTGACGCAGGGAAGGCGGACGCATGGCGGTTGCCCTCGCACGGCACGGGACAAAGGCAAGAACAATAGCGGCCCGAATGATCTGGAGAGGGACAAGTTGAAATTAGGCCCCCCGTGGCGGGATGTCAAGAAGAACAGCAGCGGCGAACTGCGCTTGCAATATTCCCGCGTCCGACGCAAGATACCACCAGCGCCGCGGATCGTCGTCCCGGCCGGCCCGGTTTCCCGCCCTTCAGGTGCATGGATGCCCAACGCCAACGGCCGCTGGATTGCCCTGTCGCCGCACCGCCAGTTCATCTGCGACCTGCTTCACTTCGCCCGCCAGGTGCCGACCGTCCCCGTGCAGCGGCGTCTGCGTCTGCGGCCACTGCTTCGCACCCGGCGCCGTGCCTGGCCGCGCCCCGGCCTGTGCGTTGTCTTCACGAAGGCCTACGGCATCGTCGCCGCCCGGCACCCCGAACTGCGCCGTGCCTACCTCAACTTCCCGCGGCCGCGCCTGTACGAACATCCGCACAGTGTCGCCTCGATCGCCATCGAGCGCCAGGTTGGCGGCGAGAACGCGGTGCTGTTCGCACACCTGCGCGCCCCGGAGAAGCAACCGCTGGACAAGCTCGACGCCGCCCTGCACCGCTACCAGCGCGAGCCGGTCGAGAGTGTCGGCCTGTTCCGCCGCATCGGGGTGCTCAACCGACTGCCGGGGCCGCTGCGCCGGCTGGCATGGTGGGGCCTGCTCAACGGTTCCGGTTACCGACGGGCGCGGCAGCTGGGCACGTTCGGCGTCAGCGTTTATTCGGCCCTGGGCTGCGAATCGCTGCACCCGCTGTCGCCGCTCTCGACGACGCTGACCTACGGCGTCATCGACCGTCGCGGCGAGGTGGACGTGCGGTTGGTGTACGACCACCGTGTCACCGACGGCGCCACCGTGGCGCGGGCACTGGGCGAGTTGGAAGATGTGCTCAACGGCGAGATCGTGGCGGAGTTGCGCGAACTGGAAAGGACGGCCGTGCCATGACCCAACCCGCAGGCCGGACGTTGTCGTTGACGCCGGCGCGCCGCTTCATGGGTGAGCTGCTGAAGGACACCCGGCGCGTGCCGACGGCGATGTTGCGGCGGTCGCTGCAACTGGCGGCTGTGGCGGCGGCGCGGCAGGCGGCGCGACCGCGGCCGAGCTGGTGCGCCGTCTTCACCAAGGCGTACGGCGGCGTGGCGGCGGCCCAACCCGAGTTGCGCCGCGTCTACCGGGACTGGCCGTGGCCGCACCTCTACGAACACGCCGGCAACGTCGCCGCGGTCGCCGTCACGCGCCGCCTGGAGGGCGAGGGCATCGTCTGCTTCGCGCACCTGCGCCAGCCGCAGGAGCAGCGCCTGGAAGAACTGGATCAGGAACTGCGGCGCGTGAAGGGCGCGGCGCCGGAAATCGGCGCTGCCCGGCGGTCGGGCACGTTCGGCGTGACGGCGTTGTCGGGCCTGGGGGCGCCGCTGCTCAACGCGCTGGCGCCGCTGACGACGACGTTGAGCTATGGCCGGGTCGGCGCAGGCGGCGCGGCGGAGGTGCGGCTGACGTTCGATCATCGTGTGCTGGGCAGCGCCGCCGCGGCGCAGGCGCTGGAACATTTGGAGAGGGTTCTGTGCGGCGACCTGCTCGCGGAACTGAATCAGATTTCGTGAAGCGGCCGCTTCATGGGATCTTACCCCGCCGCCGCCACTGTTCCTCGGCGGAACTCGGCCGCAGGTACAACGGCTCCGCCGCTAATACATCATCGCGTTCGCCGCGGCGGTAGCGCTCCAGGCCGATTTCCAGCAACTTCTCCGGCCCCGGCGACCACAATTCCTCCGCCACGACTGGAGTGTACGCCGGCAGTCGGTCACGGTACTTCCGTAGCCCCGGCCCCGACACCCACCAGTCCTTCGCTAACCACGGCAAACAATCCCGTTCCGATTCTACCAGCAACGCCCACAGCGGCCGCATCACCCCACCGGCGTCGCGCTCGAATTGCTGGATGTAGATGTTGTCCTGCTGCGCGTCCGCGATCACGTGCAACTTGCCGCACTCCGCCGGCGCCTGCCGCGCGATCGCGTCAAATGTCGGCACCGTCAGCAGCGCACATCCGGTCGCGAACGCCAACGCCTTGGCGGACATCATGCCGACGCGCAGCCCCGTGTAACTGCCGGGGCCGCTGCCGACGACGACACCGTCCAGGTCGCGCGGCCGCCAGTCCTCCGCGGCCAGCAGTTCCGCGACCGTCGGCGCCAGGTCACGGGCGTGGCGGCGCGTCTCGTCGAGGCGGCGCACGGCCCCGAGTTGATCGCCGGCCGCCAGCGCAACCAGGCCGACCGGCTGCGATGTCTCCAGCAGCAGCAGACGCGGATTCACGAAAAAGCCCTCCAGACGTCGGTTGGCACGGCTCCCCGTTCACATTATAATCTCAACTTCTTCCACGCCAGATTCGTTCATCCGTCAGCGAGGCAGGCATGAGCACTGTCGATGAAGTCTCAATTTTCACGGACGGCGCGGCCCGTGGCAACCCGGGGCCGGCCGCCTTCGCTTACGTCATCCGGGACGCCAACGGCGCGCTCCTGGCCGAGCACAGCCAGTGCATGGGCGAGACCACCAACAACGTCGCGGAGTACACCGCCCTGGTGCGCGCCCTGGAAAAGGCCCTGGAGCTGGGGGCCAAAAAAGTCCGGCTGCACAGCGACAGCGAACTCATGGTCAAGCAGATGCGCGGCGAGTACAGGGTCAAGAACGAGGGCCTGCGCGATCTGTTCGAGCAGGCCGGGGCGCTGGCGAAGCGCTTCACGGCGGTGGCGTTCCAGCACGTGCGCCGCGGCGACAACAGCCACGCCGACCGCCTGTGCAACGAGGCGCTGGACGGCGGCAAGGCGAAGGCCGCAAAGCCCGCGAAGGCGGCGGGTTCCGGCAAGGCGGCGGGCGGCACAGCGGCGCTGGAGCAGCGCGTGCGGGCCGACGTGCTGGAGTGTCTGTCGGACGCGGCGGCGGCGTGGATCGACAGCCGTGACGCACGGCTGCCGCCGGTGGAGATCGTCTGGGAGCAGTTGTGGTCGATCCTGGAGGAAAACGGCGTGCTGCGGTCGGCGCGTTCGCGGTGAACGGCGGCCGTGGCCCGTGGCGGAGGACATACCGATGATGCGCAAACTGGGGCTGGGGCTGCTGGGGCTGGCGCTGCTGGCGGCCGGGGCGGCGGCGCAGGGCGGGGGTGAGAAAGAGTACATCAAAGTGGAGGTGCGCGGAACGCTCAAGACGGGCATCATGGCCATCGGCGGTGAGACGACGGGCACGATCATCACGACGCCGCACGGCACCCTGGAACTGGATTTCGGCAAGAAGAAGGAGCTGCGGGAACTGGCCGGCAAGCTCAATGGCAAGGAGGCGGTCGCACGCGGGACGTTACAGGTGCGCAAGGGCGTGGCGATCAAGCAGCGGTTGATCGTCGCGGTCACGGACCTGAAGGCGGCGGGAGGGAAGTAGCGGGAGCAAGCCCGGGTTCAGCACGGCTGGACCCGGGCATTTACTCGCCTGAGGGCGTGCAGTATGATGACAGCAATTTCTGCGCACCCAGAGGCGAAGCCATGACCGTCACGATTGAAGACAACATCAGGGAAAATCCTGCATTGTTCGCCGTGGTGACCAGGGCTCAAAAAGCCCTGGAAGACATTGTCGAGCACTCGCTCCTCGACGTGAGCGCCACCTGGTGTTTTGTCGAGGACCAGCGCCACCGACAATTTATCGAACTGAAATTGTCGGACCCGCTGGCGTCATTGTCGCGCCTGTTCTCCCCCGAAGACCTCGCCCACCCAGATCAATGGGGGTCCCCGCTATCGCGATTTTGGAGCGACTTTTTGAACGTCCTCTCGCGCAAGCACCTGCTGCGGCTGCACCAGTTGGTCGCCGAACTCGATAAGGAGTGAGTGTGGCGGCCAAGACGAACACCGATCTCATCCGGGAACTGAGTGTCAACGTCGTCAGCCTCGAAGGCAAGACGGCCGTCCTGCAGCGGAACTATGAACACCTCAACATGGAACAGGACAAAACGGCCGAAGCGCTGCATAACGCCCTGATGCGGATCAGCGTCCTGGACGAGCGGTTAGATCATCTCGTCAAATCCTTCGCCGAGTTCAAGAAAACCCAGGAAGAAAACACCCGCCAACGCTGGCTGTTGTGGGTGGCTGCCTGGGGCTGCGCACTCACTCTGGTCGCCAACCTGCTCGTCACGTTTCTGCGCAAATAAAGGATTCACCACAAAGAGGACAAAGAGAAGACAGAGAGTTATTATTTCTTCTGTCTTCTCTTTGTCCTCTTTGTGTCTCTGTGGTGAATCCTTGTTTAACTCAGTGCATGCCGCTGGCGACCGGCTGAATGTGCTCGCTGTCTTTCTTCTCGGCCTCGCGCGGCGGAATGCGCATGGCGTAGAACGACCGCCACACGAACACCAGGCCGATGGCCATCATCACCAGTCCGACCATCCATGTGTAGTCGATGTGCTTCGCCCCATCTCGCAGAGCTGCCTGCTTGATGTTCACCGCGATCTCCACCGCCAGCAGGCCGAACAGCGTCGAGAACTTGATGATCGGGTTCAACGACACCGAGGTCGTGTCCTTGAACGGGTCGCCGACGGTGTCGCCGATCACCGTCGCGGCGTGCAGCGGCGTGCCCTTCTCCTTCAGATCGACCTCGACCAGCTTCTTGGCGTTGTCCCAGGCGCCGCCGGCGTTGGCCATGTAGATCGCCTGGAACAGCCCGAACACCGCGATGGAAATCAGGTAGGCCACGAAGAAGTTCGGGTCGAATAACGCGAACGCCAGCGTCAGCGACATGAGTGCGATGAAGATGTTCCACATGCCGGCCTGGGCGTACTCCGTGCAGATGCGCACCACTGTCTTGGAGTCCTCAATGTCGGCCTCCTTCTTGTCGAGGTTCATGTTCTTCTTGATGTACTCGACGGCCCGGTAGGCGCCGGTGGTGACCGCCTGCATCGAGGCGCCCGAGAACCAGAAAACCACCGCGCCGCCGCAGAGCAGGCCGAGCAGCACCGGCGCGTCCGTCAGGCTCAGGTGCAAAAAGCCCGCCTTCCCCAGCAGCAGGATGATCGAGAAAATCATCGTCGTCGCGCCCACGACGGCCGTGCCGATCAGCACCGGTTTGGCCGTCGCCTTGAAGGTGTTGCCGGCCGAGTCGTTCGCCTCCAGGTAGTGCTTGCCGCGCTCGAAGTCCGGTTCAAAGCCGAAGTCCCGTTGAATCTCCTCCTTGATGCCGGGAAGCTGCTCTGTCTGCGCTAGCTCGAAGACTGACTGGGCGTTGTCGGTCACCGGGCCGTAACTATCGACGGCGATGTTGACGGGCCCCATGCACAAAAAGCCAAACGCCACCAGGCCGAACGCGAAAATGGAGCCAACATCGACGAGGTTGATGCGCAGCTCGCTTTCGATGATGGCCTGCGTCACCGCGTCCTGTTGCCGCAGCGTGGGCGACCGCTGCGCCACGGTGCCGCCCAGCTTCTGTTCCTTGGCTTGCCGGAGTTCTTCCTTGATTTTGTCGCGGAGGGCCGCGTCGAGACTCTCCAGTTTGGCCGAAGTGGGCTGGACGAGTTCCACCTTCATGACATCGTTGAGGCCCTGCAAGCTGACGAAGTAGGCCCCGGCCATCAGGGCGGTGATGAGCATGCCCTTCCAGAAGGCGCTGAAGTTGCCCGCCACCAGGCCGGACAGGATCGTCAGCGAGGCACCCCCCTCGCGCGAAGCCGTGACGATTTCGTGAACGTGCCGGGAGTGCGAGCTGGTGAAAATCTTGGTGAACTCGGGGATGAGCACTGCCGCCAGGGTGCCGCAACTGATGATCGTCGCCAGTTGCCACCACAGGTCTGGCAGCCTTTTGCCCGCCACCTCCAGGTCGCTGATGAGCAAAAAGCTCATGCCGTAAGAGGTCGTGATGCACAGGATGGCCGCGATCCAGATCAGGCGCGTCAACGGCTGCTCGAAGTCGAACTCCTTCAGGTTCCCGTACTGCTTTTCCGAGATGTACTGGTTCAGGAAGTACGACACGCCGGACATGAAGTCCATCAGGAAACGCATCGCGAAAATCCACACGATCAGCTTGGCCTGGATGTTCACGTCGGGGACGGCCAGGGTGATGAACGCGATCAGGGCGACGCCGGTCACGCCGTAGGTCTCGAAGCCGTCCGCCGTCGGGCCCACCGAGTCGCCGGCATTGTCGCCGGTGCAGTCGGCGATGACGCCGGGGTTGCGCGGGTCGTCCTCCTTGACGTTGAAGACGATCTTCATCAGGTCGGAGCCGATATCGGCGATCTTGGTGAAGATGCCGCCGGCGATGCGCAGCGCCGAGGCGCCGAGCGACTCGCCGATGGCGAAGCCGAGGAAGCAGAAGCCGACGATCTGGCGCGGCGGCACCAGGAGGATGAACACCATCATGACCAGTTCGAGCGAGATCAGGAACAACCCCACCGACATCCCGGAGCGCAGCGGAATGTTGACCACGTCCCAGGGTCGGCCGCGCAGGGCGGCGAAGGCGGTGCGGCAGTTGGCGTAGGTGTTGACGCGGATGCCGTACCACGCCACCGCGTAGGAGCCGCCCATGCCGACGAGCGCGAACAGCAGCACGAGGATGAGCGTCACCACGGGGTTGATTTTGGTGGTCGCGGTGGTGGCCTGCTCGACCGTGTCCGGTTCGTGACTGAAGCCGAGCAGGTAGTAGGCCATCGCCACGGCGATGAACGCGAACAGCATCAGCAGGAACTTGCCCTGCTGGATCAGGTACGTCTTGCAGGTCTGATAAATGACCTCAGCGACGTTGAGCATCGAGCGGTGGCAGGGCAGTTTGTGGATCTGCGTACGCAGGTACAGGCTAATGCCCAGCGTGCCGCAGATGACCACCGACCCGACCAGCAGCAGGACGCCGGCGGGGATGTCCATGCCCAGGAGCGAGAACTTGCCGTGGTGCCACAGGTCGGGGATCGCCAGGTCTGCCTCGCTGGCCAGGAGTGGGCTGCCAGTGAGCAGGACGACGGCCACGGCCAGCAGCATGCCGAGCCACGGGCCGACCAGGAGTCGAAGTCGTTGGGTGATCGTGGTTGCCATAACGGATGGTCACTCTCCGGATAAGTTCCGTGGTGGTGAATGTGCCCGGCGCCCCTTCTGGGTGGCCCGGTATCAACGAATCGGTGTGGTACAAGATAGGCACCGACCCAGGACCCGGCCAGTAGCCGCGATAATACTGTCGCGGCCGGCAAAGTCGGCGGGAATTTCCTGGTTTGACAGAGTGGTCCGCCCCACAATCCGTGACGGTCAGCGTTTTTCCTTGCGTCGGCACGCCAGCAACAGTACACTCCAAACTGACTCCAGAGCCCCGCCGGATCGCCTTCCCTCCGCTTGAGGTCGTCAATGTCGCGTACCCTCGTGCTGATCTCCGCCAGTCTCCTTGCGCTGACGCCGACCGGCGGCGCCGTCCGCGCACAAGCCGTCAAGCTGCCGGGGACGGTCAGCGGCGCGCAGGCGCAGCCGGTGCCGTCGTTCGTCAACGAGGTGACGCCGCTGCTGACGCGCCTGGGCTGCAACCAGGGCGCCTGTCACGGCAAGAGGGCGGGGCAGAACGGCTTTCGGCTGTCGCTGCGCGGCTACGCGCCGGACTGGGACCACGCCTGGCTGACGCGCGAGTTCGGCAGTCGTCGCGTCAACACCGCCGACCCGGAGGCGAGTCTGCTGCTGCGCAAGCCGCTGGGCCAGGCACCGCACGAGGGCGGCAAACTGCTCCGCACCGGCAGCCGTGAACACCAGTTGCTGCTGAAGTGGCTGCGGGCCGGCGCCCCCGGGCCGCACAGGAACGACCCGACACTACAGCAACTGGAGTTGTTGCCCGGCAACCGGCTGCTGCGGCCGGGCATGGAACTGCAGTTGCTCGTCCGCGCCCGCTTCAGCGACGGCCGCTGGCAGGACGTGACCTGGCTGACGCAGTTCGTGAGCAACGACGCCAGCGTCGCGGAAGTCAGCCCGACCGGCCGCGTCAAGATGCTGCGTCCTGGTGAGACGGCCGTCCGCGCCACCTTCCTCGGCCAGGTCGCGGTGCTCCTGGTGACCGCGCCGCACGACCGGGCCGTCCCGCCGGACCTGCTGGCAAAACGTAATAACGTCATCGACGAGCACGTCTTCAACAAGCTGGACGCCCTGCGCATCGAGCCAGCGGACCTGTGCAGCGATGAGACGTTCCTCCGCCGCGCTTTCCTCGACACCATCGGCGTGCTGCCGAGCGCGGACGAGGTGCGGGCGTTCCTGGCGGATAAACGGCCCGACCGGCGGGCGCGGTTGATCGACGCATTGTTGGAGCGGCCGGAGTTCGTGGACTTCTGGACACTGCAACTGGCGGACCTGTTCCAGAACCGCAAGGAGAGCGACCACGACGTGCGCGGCACCAAGGGCGTGCGGGCGTTCCACAGCTGGCTGCGGCAGCAGGTGGCCGCCAACCGGCCGTGGGACGAGCTGGCTCGTGCCGTGCTGACCGCGAAGGGGACGACCCATGAGAACCCCGCGGTCGGCTACTACATCGTGACGGTTGGCGAGAAGCGCCAGGCCGCGGAATCGACGGTGGTGGCGTCGGTGGCGCAGACGTTCCTGGGCACGCGCATCGGCTGCGCCCAGTGCCACAATCACCCGCTGGAGAAGTACACGCAGGACGACTACTATCACTTCGCCGCGTACTTCTCGCGCATCCAGCTGCAGCGCCAGGATCCGAAACAGGGGCCGACAATGCTGGTGGTGTCGCACCCGGACGCCAACCAGAACAAGCAGCCGGTCGGCTTCGTGCAGCCGCGGACGGGCAAATTCCTGGCGCCGCAACCGCTCGACCGCAGCGCCACCGCCGTGAAACCCGGCGACGACCCGCGCGCGGCGCTGTGCGCTGGATGACCGACCCGAACAACACGCAGTTCAGCGGCGCGATGGTCAATCGCCTGTGGGCGCACTTTTTGGGCACCGGCCTGGTCGAGCCCATTGACGACCTCCGCGCCAGCAACCCGCCGAGCAACCCCGCCCTGTGGAACGCGCTCATCAAGGAGTTTGTTAGTAGCAAATTCGACCGCAAGCACATCATGCGGCTGATCCTGAACTCACGCACCTATCAGTTGAGCGCCGCGACCAAACCCGGCAACGACAAGGACACGCGCTGCTATTCGCGCTACTACGTGCGCCGGCTGCCAGCGGAGGTGCTGGCGGATGCGCTGTCGAGCGCGACGGGCGTGCCGGACAGCTTCCCGGGCTACCCGGTCGGTCTGCGGGCGGTGCAGCTGCCGGACCCGTCGGCGAAGTCGTACTTTCTGACGCTGTTCGGCAAGAGCGAGCGCATCACCGCCTGCGCCTGCGAGCGCAGCGGTGCGGTGACCATGCCACAGCTTTTGCACCTGCAGAACGGCACCAGCGTCGTGCAGAAGATCGCGGCCGGCGAGGGCCGGCTCAGCGCATTGTTGAAGGCAAAGAAGACGGACGACGACGTGGTGGAGGAGTTGTTCCTGACGACGCTGGCGCGGCGGCCGACGGCGGGTGAATGGCAGAGCGTGCGGGCGGCGCTGGCCGGTGGCGACCCGCGCGACGTGGTGTTCCGCGATCTGTTCTGGGCGCTGCTGAATACCAAGGAGTTCGCGTTTAACCATTGATCTGCGCGGTACTGAACTCTTGTGGTAGGATGTTGGTGTGCCAGGGCAAAAAGGAGATGGACATGCAAATTCCCGTTCTCGTGGAGCGGCTCAAGGGAAGCGGCTACCGAGCACGTGGCACCGAACCGTTCGCCCTTACGGGAAAAGGCGCCACGCGTGAAGAAGCGCTGAGTAAACTGCGTGACAAAATCCAGGCCCGTCTCAAAAACGGCGTGGAACTCGTTGGGCTGGAAGTCGGTCCGGAGACGAATCCCTGGGTCGAGTTTGCGGGGATGTTCAAAAATGATCCGCTGATCGACGAATGGAAACAGGCCATGGCCGATTACCGTAAAGAAGTCGAGGAGGATCCAGACTATCGATGAGCCTTCACATCCTCGATACCGATACGTTGACCTTGTTTCAGGAAGGCCAGGCCATCGTTTGCCAACGCATCAAAGACCACCCACAAACAGACCTGGCGATCACCGTCTTGAGCGTCGAGGAGCAGTTGTCGGGCTGGTACACCGCGCTGCGGCGGGCCAAGTCGATCGACAAACTGGCCTGGGTCTATCGTCGCCTTGCGGAAACCGTGCGCTTTTTCTCCCGGCTGCGAATCGTCGCTTTTGAGGAACCAGCCATCCGTCGCTATGAGGAGTTGGCGGAGCTAAAGTTGAAGGTCCGCAAAATGGACCTGCGGATAGCCGCCACGGTGATTGAGTGCGGCGCCACTCTCGTCACACGGAACACTCGAGACTTCAAGGATATTCCTGGTCTGGTCTATGCCGATTGGTCCAAATAATTGATGGGAGAAGGATGCGTCTCCTATTTAGGCTCCCGGTGAATGGCAGAGCGTGCGGGCGGCGCTACGTGGCGGCGATCCGCGCGACGTGGTGTTCCGCGATCTGTTCTGGGCGCTGCTGAATACCAAGGAGTTCGCGTTTAACCATTGATTGGCGCGGCACCTGGCGCACTGGAAGGGTTCCAGGGGCGTGAGCCCCTGGAACCCTTCCAGTGCGCCCCTCCGGGGCTCAATGCAAAATCGCTAGCGAATCTTGACGGGTTCCTTGTGGGGCTCCAGTTCCATGATGCCGACCTCGTCAGCCTCCTCGATAATCAGCGGCGGGTCGGCCTCCTCGCTGAGCTGCGGCTGCGTCGGATCGGGCATGCCCTCCGGCCAGATGTGAAAGCCGCCGCGCAGGCCCCAGTTGGCGATTTCCCAGACACCCCAGATGCCCTTGCCCTCGTTGAAACCCTGGTAAAACACGTCGTGCTTGCCCTGGTAGCGCTTGGTCCAGTGGCAGCGGCCGTCGGCGACGTTGTAGCGGCCGCGCACGGTGAACTTGCCCACCCAGTCGCGGCCCTCGCCGCGCAACTCGCCGTTGCGGAACGTCAGGCGCAGTTCCATGCGGTGTTTGCCGGGAATGGCTTTTTGCAGGAAAAAGCCCGTCCACGGGCCGCTCGGGAAGCGCGGGTCGGTTTCGAGCTGGTCGACGGTGGTACTCATGAACCTCCTCCTTCGGCGGTCAGACCTGAACCACGCGCACATTGTAACCGACCGCGACAACTGCCCGGTAGGTTGACCGGCGATTTTTCCCCTGCCGCCTTACGGCGCCTGCCGCAACCGCTTGCGGAACTCGTCCAGCGCGTGCCGGATGACGCGCTCGACCTGCTCCAGCTGCTCCGGCGTCGGCTCGTGATCCAGGTGGACGCCGACCTGGAAGTCGTCGGCCGTCACCTCCACCGTCACGTCGCTGAGCAGGTTCGGCGGCACGCGCTTGAGGATGAACTCCCGGCACGCTTCCGCCAGGGCCTTACCGCGGTCGCCGCAGCCGCACGAACTGCCTGACGCCACCGCGTCCAGGTGGCTGCGGGCGCACACCGCATCAATGTGCGCCGGATCGATGCCGTTCAGCGCCGCCACCAGCAGCGCCTGGGCCTCGTCGAGCCGGCCGGCGTGCTGCAGGAAGATGCCCAGCGCGATCCGGCCCCGGCTCAGCAGCTCCGTGTCCGGCGCCGCCGCCGCCACAGTCACCGCCTCGCGCAGCAACGGCTCCGCCTCCGCCTGGCGTTCGTTCTCTGATAAAAACAGGCCGAAATTCCGCAGCACCTGCGAACGGATGCCGACCTCGCCCAGCCGCTCGGCTCGCTGTAGCGCGTCGCGGTAGGCGGCCGCGGCCGGTTCCAGTTGGCCGGCCTCGCTCAGCGCCAGGGCCAGCCCCTGCACCGCCTGCAGCGCCAGCGTGAAGTTGCCGCCGCGCTCCGCGATGACCAACAGCCGCCGCAGCGACGCCTCGCGCGCCGCCGGGTCGTCCAGGTGGCGGTCCAGGTTGGCCATGTGCTGCAGCGTCAACAGCACCAGCCGATGGCCCTCGCCGAAGCGGCCGGTCAGCAACGGCAGCAGATCGTCGAGGACACGGCGCAGGGATGTGCTCGGGTGCTGATAGTCGATGCGGTTCAGGATCGTTTGCGCCATCTGCTCGATGATCTCGTCCGGAAGCGCGTCCAGGTTGGCGAAGGGCGGCCTGTCCATGTCGGCGGCCCTGAGGATTTCGGCCCGCAGGGCGACGGCGGTGGCGACGCGCGGATGGCCGTTGCGCCAGAAGTTTTCAATGGTCTCCTCGACGGCCGCCAGCGCCTCCTGTGTTTTGCCGGTGCGCATGAGCAGGTCGGCCAGCGGTTCCAGACCGAAGGCATAACCGGGGTGTTCGCGGCCGTAGAACAGCCGGCGGGCGTCGAGGCCATCGCGCAGCACCTGCTCCGCCTCGTCGAAGCGCTCCGCCATTTCCAGGCAGTAGCCGAGGTTCATCAGGTATGTCAGGCGATCCCTGGCCGCGGCGGTGTCGTCCGGCACGTAGACCACGGCGGCCTTGCGGAAGGCGTCGGCGGCCCAGTCCAGGCGGCCCAGGTTCATGAGCACGGCGCCGAGCGCGTTCTGCGCCGTGGCGTACTGCGGACTTTTGTCGCCATGTTCGGCCGCGGCGGCGCCGACCGCGGCGCGCGTCAGCTCCTCGGCCTCCAGCGTCCGGCCCTCCTGCAGCAGAGCCATGGCACGTTCGAGCAGGTTGTCGTCAGCGGTGGACATGAGCGGGCCTCCGATCTATTCGTGGGGCAGGCTTTCCAGCCTGCCGGAGCGACTCGGCAGGCTGGAAAGCCTGCCCCACGTTCTTACTCGCCGCCGCCGGTGGTGCGGCCCAGGGCCACGTCGAACTCGCTCAGCAGCGGCACCAGCATCGCCGCCACCGTGAACGCGAACGTGCCGCCCGTCACCAGGAACGGTACGATCGGGTCGCTGGACTCGTGCGTCGTCGGGTTGCCGATCAGGATGTTCGTCACACTGTAATAAACCGCCAGCGGACACAGCCAGCTCGCGATCGTCAGCGCCGTCGAGGGCCGGTCGCCGGACAGCACCCACCACAGACCGCCGATGCCCGCCGCCAAAAAGAAGATGAAGCTGAACCACTGATACTCGAAGCGGCCGTTAATCAGGATCAGATAAATGCAGATCAGCGTGCCGACCGACAGGAAGAATACCGTCGCCAGCGTGTTCAGGATCGCCACCCGACTCTTGTCGTTGCGCAGCGCCACGTGCAGGCCGAGCACCATCACGAACGCCAGCAGGATCAGCATCCCCGGCAGCACGCACAGGACCGCTTCCAGGTTTTTGAACCCCTGGGCGGGGTTTTCAAACAGTTTCTCCTGAAACACGTCCTGAACAATTGGTTTGGACCCGGGCCGCACGCCGGGCGCCCAGGCCAGGAGCCGAACGCAGCCGTAAAAGATGGCCAGCAACAGCGGCGGTAGCAAAAACTCCTTGGTGTTGTAGCAAATGCCGCCGAGCTTGCCAAAGATGAACTCGCGCGGCGTCAGGTCCGTCACCAGCAGCAAGTCCAGGGCGCCGGTGTCGCGCTCGGAGGTGATGGCCGTCACCGCCTGGGCGCTGACCAGCAGCAGGCTCAGGATGCCCACCGGCACCAGGCCGCGCGCCGCCGCCCACCTGTCGCCGGGCTGGGCGAGCGCGAAATAGACGATCAGCCCCAGCACCAGGAAATACGCCACCTTGACCAGCAGCGGCCGCCGACCGTAAGCGCGCGTGGCGATCTCGCGCCACAGGATCGGGTTGGCCCACACCTGCCGCACCGCTCCCGGCGCCGCGTGGGCCCGGGCCCGGTCCTTTAACTCCTCCTCCTCGGGTCGTTCGCGCTGCATGATCGGCTCGCCGCTGGGATTCCACACGCGCAGTCGTTGGATCGCATAGCCGTTGAGCAGTACGCTCACGGCCAGCATCGCCAGGCCATAGCCGTAGGCCGGCGCCAGGCCGCGCAGTTCGCTCGGCAGCGGTTCCACCACCGTCTGCATCGCCAGGAACGGCTCCAACCACACCTGCAACCGGGCGACCGTCTCCGGGCTGAGCCAGCCGCCCAGGCCGACCAGCCCCAGCAGCGCCGGCAGCACCGACAGGGCGTGAACCAGGCACAGGTACAGCACCAGGAACAGGACCGTCAGCGCCAGGGCCTGGAAGGTCTTGTCGCGCCACAGGGCGATCAGACCGCCGAGTGAGCCGGCCGCCAGCGCCGTCGCCGCCAGCACCGTCACCGCCTGGAAGACCTGTTCGCCGCTGACGCCGCCCAGGAACAGGTGCAGCATCAGCAGCGGCACCATGCCCGCCAGCAACAGGCCGATTTGCAACAGGCTGCCGAACAGCTTGCCCAGGACGATCTCGTGGTTGCGCAGGTCGGTCAGCAGCAGCAGCAGGAAGGTGCGGCGGTCCTTCTCGACGGTGATGGAGCTGGCGGCGGACAGGGCGGCGAAGAACAGCAGCAGTAGCAGCTGGACGTAGGTGAGGATTTGAAAGAGCAGCAGGCCGAAGCGGGCGGTGTCGCCGAGCGTGGCCACGCGGTCCCAGCCAACCGACGCCTGCCAGGTGGTCAGACCGAGGATCCACAGCAGCCCGAGGTAGGCAGTGCGGGTCACGTAATGCCGGCCGCGCCGCGGTAGCGTCAGCCATTCACGAACGAAGATGGGACCAAGCATAGCGGCTTCCAACGCCCCGCACGTCAACCCGACCAGGAAATGCCAACACGGTCAGAGTATGAAGCAGCCCGGATTTTTCACCACAAAGACACGAAGGACACCAAGAAGCGGGGTTCGCTGTCTTGGTTCGTAGTACCGCCTTCAGGCGGCATTCGGCGAAGACCGCCTGAAGGCGGTACTACGAACCAAGACAGCGCCGTTGCCTTTTCCTTTGTGTCCTCCGTGTCTTTGTGGTGAAATCGCTTCTGCCGACCTTCCCGGAGATGGATGCGATGACTTCCTTGCTGATTACCGCCGACCGCCTGTTCGACGGCACCGGCGGCCCCACCGTGGTGCGGCCACTGCTGCGCGTGGACAGCGACCGCATCGCCGCCGTCGAACAGGCCCTGCTGCCGCCCGCCGGCTGCACCGGCGAGCGCCACGACTTCCCCGGCTGCACCGTCCTGCCCGGCCTCATCGACACGCACGTCCACCTGGTCTTCGCCGCCCTGGAGACCAACGACGCCATCATCCGCCAGGTGAACGGCGAGACCGACGACGAGTTGTTGCAGCGGGCGGAGGCGAACGCACGCGCTGCGCTGCACGCCGGCCTGACGACGGTGCGCGATTGCGGCGGCCGCAACCGCGTGGTGCAACGGCTGCGCGACCGCATCGCCACGGGCCAGGCCGAGGGGCCGGACGTGCTCAGCTGCGGTATGCCGATCACCACGACGCGCGGCCACTGTCACTGGCTCGGCCTGATCGCCGACACGCCCGCCGAGGTCCGCCGCGCCGCCGAGCGCATGCTCGCGGAGGACGCCGACTTCCTCAAGGTCATGGCCACCGGCGGCAACATGACGCCCAGCTCCGACCCGATGCGCGCCCAGTACGACGACGCGACGCTCAAAATGATCGCCGACCTGGGCCGCGCCGCCGGCAAGCACACCGCCGCCCACGTGCTCAGCCGGGCCGCTCTGCCTGGCGCCGCCGTCGCCCGCGTCCGCACCATCGAGCACTGCGACTGGCGCGTCGAGGAGGACCGCTACGCCTTCGACCCGGACCTGGCGCAACAGCTGCTCGAGCAGCAGCAATACGTCGGTCTGACGATGTCGAGCCTGGCGCGGCGGGCGTTTTTGCCGCAGATCGCGCAGTTGAACATCGGCCCGGTGCGGCGGCTGGACCAGCGCTTCGAGTGCGAGCGGCGCATGCTCGACTTCGGCCTGCGCTACACGCTGCACAGCGACGCGGGCGTGCGGCTGACGCCCATTGCGCGCTTCGATCTGGGGCTGATGGCGGCGGTGCGCGAGCTGCGGCTGACGCCGGCGGAAGCGCTGCGGGCGGCGACGGCGACCGCGGCGGAGGCAATCGGTTTGGCCGACCGCGGCGTCTTGACAGTGGGCAGACGCGCCGACCTGATCGTGGTGGAGGGCAACCCGCTGCAGGACATTTCGTGTATCGGCCGTGTCAAGGCGGTGTTGAAGGCGGGCCGCTGGTTCGTCAACCCGGCGAACGTGCAACCGGTTCTCATGAAGGAGAAGGACCCATGAAGCGCCTGAGCTACTGCGGGACGTTGGCCGTGCTGCTGGCAGGCGCCGCTTACGCCGGCGGCGAGCGTGAGGAGCAGTTGCGGTTGGAGGGCAACTGGGAAATTGTGGAACTGGGATACGTTGGCGCTGTCAAGCCGTACCCGAAGGGTCTCAAGATAATCCCCATCAACACGGGCAAGATGGCCTACACCGCCGCCACCATCTATGCCCTGCGTCTGGCGCCGACCCGCGAACCGCGCGAGGTGGACCTGACGGTCGTCTCCGGCTCCGCCAAGACCAAGGGTAAGGTGTACAAGGGCATCTACAAGCTGGAGGGCGACACCTTCACCATCCATTACGCGCTCACCGGGGACCGGCCCAAAAACTTCACGGACGGCGCGGGCACCAAGGTGCGCGTGATGAAGTTACAGCGCGTCCGGCAAGCAAAATAGGAGTGACCATGATGCGATCTGCTCTGGCCTGTGGGGTGGCATTGGTGCTGGCGGCAGGCGCGCCGGCCGGCGGCGAGCGCGAGGAACAGCTTCGGCTGCGTGGCGCCTGGCAAATCGTGTCCCACGCCCCGTTCGGACAGCCGGGCAAGCAGAACGGACAGCGAATCATTATCACCGGCGACAAACTGGAATTCGAAAAGATCATCCGCTACACCCTGCGCCTGGCCCCGACCCGGGAACTGCGCGAATTCGACCTGATTGGCCTGTCCGACCCCAATGGCCCCAAGGGCCCCTTGTACAGGGGCATTTACAAGCTGGAGGGCGACACGCTCACCCTCCACTACGCCCTCTCCGGGGAGCGGCCGAGCAGCTTCACGGATAACGACAAATCCAGAGTGTGGGTGTTGCAGTTGCGGCGTATCAAGGAAGAACGAAAGGAGCGAACATGATGCGATCTGCTCTGGCCTGTGGAGTGGCCCTGGTGCTGGCGGCGGTCGCGCCGGCCGGCGGCGAGCGCGAGGAACAGTTGCGCCTCAAGGGCACCTGGGAACTCGTGGAACTGGGATACGTCGGCGCTGTCAAGCCGGTCGGCAGCAAGAACTTTTCGATCACCATCATCGGCGACAAGATGACCCTTTCCGCCAAGGTTACCTGGGTCCTGCGCCTGGCCCCGACCCGTGAGCCGCGGGAGGTGGACCTGACGGTCGTCGCCGGCACCACGTCCAAGAGCAAGGTGTACAAGGGCATCTACAAGCTGGAGGGGGACACCTTCACCATCCATTACACACTCACCGGGGACCGGCCCAAAAACTTCACGGACGGCGCGGATAACAAGGTCCGTGTGATGAAGTTGAAGCGCGTCAACAAACCGAAGTAGGAGGGATCATGACGCCGAATACCGCAGTCCTCTGGGTGGCCGTGGCGCTGGTGCTGACGGCGGGAGCGGCCCACGCCGGTGAGCGCGAGGAGCAGTTGCGCTTTCAGGGCACCTGGCAGTTGCTGGAGTCGGGGTTGGTCAACCGTCCGATTAAAATCAAAGACCAACGGATGACCGTCGTCGGCACCAAAATCACGTTCAGCGGCAGCACGCACTTCACCCTCCACCTGGCCCCGACCCGCGAGCCGCGTGAGCTGGACCTGCGGCCGCTCGACGGCAAAAACGAGAAGCAGTGGTACAAGGGCATTTACAAACTGGAGAACGACACGCTCACGATCTACTACGCCCTGCCGGGCGGCGCTCGGCCCACGAACTTTCGCGACGCCAATCAGAACGGGGTGCAGGTGTACTTGATGAAATACCAGCGTGTCCGGGACGGCAAGAAGGGGGACCGATGAGGACCACATGCGCAGTGCGGTGCTGGCTGGCGGCGCTGCTGCTGGCGGCGGGGGTCGCGCACGCCGGCGGCGCGCGCGAGGAACAACTGCGGTTGCAGGGCACCTGGCAGTTGCTCGAAATCGGGGTGGCCGGCGACACCGTGAAAATGTCCGCGGTCAGCCGTACCGTTGTTATCGCCGGCGACAAAATGGCGTTCAGCCCCAAGACGGAGTACCGTCTCCGTCTGGCCCCGACCCGGCAGCCGCGCGAAATCGACCTGACCATCACGAAGACCAACAAGGTCCTCAAGGGCATCTACGAGTTGCAGAACGACACGCTCACCATCTACTACACGACCACCGGCCGGCGGCCCACGCGGTTTGAGGACCGGGGCAAGGACGGCGACGTGGTCCGCGTGATGAAGTACCGACGCATCCCGAAAGAACAGAAATAAGTGAGTTACCGCCTGATTCCGTTGAAATGATTTCACCGCGGAGCACGCAGAGCGAAGACCAGTTCAAATGTCTTGATCTGAGTTCATCTGTGGATGCGCTTTGGCCTTCGCTCTGCGCTCTCCGGAGGCGCCGAACAACAACTTCCAAGAGTAGGACGGCTCTCCAGAGCCGTCCCGACGGCTCTGGAGAGCCGTCCTACGAAGTTGTTGTTCGGCGCCTCCTCCGTGTGCTCCGTGGTGAAATATTCTTCTCAGTTGCCCGAGACGCCTGGCTTTTGCGCGGCCGGCACGCCGTCGTTCAGCAGCATTTCCGCCCGTTCCGGGTGGCGCTCCAGATACCATGCCAGGCCGGCGAAAAACATCTGCATCTGCGAGACGCACTGTTCAGCCATCCGCGGCGCCGACGGCCCCAGCACGCGCGACACGATGGCCACGGCGGCGCTGTCGGTGTGGATGAACATGTCCGCCTGGTGCTGGACGGTGGTGGCGCCGCGCTCGTCGCGGCCCTCGGTGTGCCGCAGGATCACGCACGCCTTGACCTGCACGCGCGGCAGCAGCAGCCCCGGCTTGACGTGGCCGGTGGCGTACCAGATGCGCAGGTTGGCGCCGCGGTGGACGGTGTCCCAGACGATTTCGCTACCTTGCTCGTCCGTCCAGGCGAAGCGGCCGGCGCCGCGATCCGCGATATTGACGCACTTGGCCCCCAACCGTCGCCAGGCGATCACGGCCCGGTCGGGGTGGTCCAGGATCCAGTAATACACCGCTGGCTTGCAGGCGAACTGCTCGGCGGGGCCGCTGGTGAACAGCGTCGGCCGGTCGAGCGTCGTCTTCAGCCCTTCGCGCACCGACGGGGGCATCACGTCCAGCGGCACCTGCTGCGCCGACTGCACCCTGTCCAGTTTGACCGCGCCCGGCACTGGGGCGAACGGCGTCTGCGCCGCGGCGCTGCCCGCGCCGACTGCGAACACTCCGGACACCAGTCCCAACCAGGCCAACCGTAATCGACGGGCTTGCATCCACCACCTCACTGCAACGCACGGGACAACGGGTTGAGTTCCTGCCCTTATGATCGAATGCCGGCCGCGCACGGCATGAGCGATTTTGCCGTTGACAACGGAAATGCGCTGTGAGTAAGCAATTTCGCCCCAGAGAACGCAGCGAGCGCAGAGAAAAGACCGAGAAATCGATCAACAGAGGACGCAGATGGAACACAGATTAAAGCTGCCCGTCACGGATGGTGGGGCGGGCAATCTCAACTGGGCCGATCTTTACGCCGAAGGCGTAAAAACCCGCCCCACAATCCGTGATGGGCAGTGATTGGTCTTGTCAGGGCCGCCGCGTTTGCCCTATAGTTTCCGGCCTACCACCGCGCACCGCGCCGGCAGGCAGTCGGCGGTAAAGGTGGGCACCTCACGGAAGAGACAGAACATGCGGCGACTGTGGCCCTTTCGCGGCGCCAAAAGCTGGGTCGTGCTCGGCCTGCTGGTCCTGCTGGCGGCCGGCGTCTGGTGGTATCGCACCCCCCTGTTGACATGGTATCACCTCCGCGGCCTGGCCGGCGCCAGCGACGACGACCGCCAGGTCTGGGCCGAGGCTGTCGCCGCGCTCGACACCGACGTGACAGCGGGGCTGCTTGAGATGCTCAGGCGCGACGACCCCCGCACCTGCGCCAACGCCGAGGCGGCCCTGGCGGCGCTGCTGCGGCGCTGGGGACCGGACGACCCGCGCGGCCCGGAACTGGTTCGCCACATTCGGCAGGAGTTCGGCTCGCTGAGCCTGGCCGGGAAAGAAGCCGTGCTGGAACTGACGCTGGCCCGGCTGCGCCCCGAGACCGGCTGGCCAGTGGAGGCGTTCGTGAAGGCGGCGAGCGCCCTGCTGGAGGAGGCCGCCCGGCCGGCCCACGCCAGCGCCCGCGGCCGCGCCCTGGCGCTGGCGGAAGTGCTCGCCGAGGTGACGGCGGGCAAGCCGGCGCTGGAGTCGGCTGATCTGGTGAACGCTTACCGCAGCCTGGTCCGCGCCGGCCTGGCCGACCACCACCCAGACACGCGCATCCGCGCCATCCACCTGACGCTGCACGAAACCCTGCAGCGCGAGGCCGACCTGCTGCAACCGCTGGTGCCGCTGCTGCGCGACAGCGAGTCGAAGGTGCGCCGCGCCGCGCTGCTGGCCCTGAGCATGGCCGTCACCGTGGCCACGGAGGAGGAGTTGATGCCGCTGCTGCACGACAGCGACGCCGACGTGCGCCGACTGTGCGTCAACGCCCTGCGTTACCGCAAGTTGACCGACCCGCAGATCGAGTTGGCCCGCCTCTTCAGCCACCCGGAGCCGACCGCCCGGCTCGACGTGTTCGACAAGCTGGCGGAAACAGACGACGTGGAACCCGGCGTCTGGCTGCGGCGGCTGAGCCAGGATCCGGTCAGCGCCGTCCGCGCCACCGCCGCCCGCGCCGCCGCCGAGCAAGCGCGCGTCGATCTGAGCGACCGGCTGCGGCAGATGTCGCTGGAAGACCGTAGCCCCACCGTCCGCCAGCTGACCGCGTATTACCTGCGCCTGCGCCAGCGGCGCTCAGCGCCCCGGCGCATTGGGGTGCAGGACGACACCGCGCCAGGGGCCTTATTCCTGTCGGCCCCTGGCGCGAGTGCCTGTCTGGTCTGCCCGTCCCACAACCGCACGTCCTGAACAATCGGTCCTCCGAAAAAAATTAATCCCTTTTTGATTGAATCAGCGCTTGAATCGGCTTACCATCCTATCCACAAGAATCGGGGTTTGCTTGTATTGACGGTTGGGCTTTTTCCCCGGTCGGCCGGGTCAGCCTTGGCAAACTCCCTCATCCCCTTTCGAGGATCCTATCATGCGCCCCACGATCGCCCAACGCCCGCTCAAGGTGATTATTTACATTCAATGCGACGCCACTCGCAACCGTTGTCTGCAACAACTTGGGGAACTGCAAGCGGGAACCCAGCTGGCAACCCAGTTGGCCCGCTACGCCCTGGAGTGGGTGAAGTGCAACAACGAGGAAGAAGTCGTCGCCACGCTGCGTGCGCATTTCGGCGCGTCCCCGAGCAACGCCGCCCTGCTCCTCTCGGACCAGTTGGTCGAGACCTTCGGGCAGTTCCCCGAGGAAAGGTACGTGCTGAAAAGTTGGCTGAAAGCGAACGTCCTCGACGAGTTTGAGGGCCGGTTACTCGGGACAGTGGCCATCATGCCCAGAAACGTGCGCGTGCCCGACATCGACCGCGTCCTGTGGAAGACGTTCGACGCCACGGCTCTCCTGGAGGTGTTGAGCCTGCTCGCCAGCAAATTGACGTACCTCGCCCCGCCCGAACGCAGTGCGGCTTCCGTGGGGCTCGGCCCTGTCGTGGTGCGGCCGATCACCAGAAAAGAAGAATTGGTGGATTACTTCAAACTGCGTCACCGGATCTATCGCGTCATGGGCTACCTGGAGCCACGGGTGGATCTCGCCTCTTCCAAAATGGAGATTGACGAGGGGGACACGCACGCCCTTCACTTCGGCGCCTTTGTGAGAGAAGGGGTCCGGGACCGGCTGGTCGGCACGGCGCGCGTCGTGTGCCTGGAACTGGAGGAAGATGAAAACGCGCGGTGGACCCGCTCGCTGGCCAAGGCCGACACGGCTCTGGGGTGGTCCACGGGACTCCACCTCCAGCTGCGCCTACCGATTTTTCAATCGATGATAGGCCTGGACGATCGCCTGATTCAAGTCCTTACCGAGGAGCAAAACTGCGGCGAACTGAGTCGGGTCATCGTGGCGGAGGATTACCGCGGACTCGGCCTGTCCGAACTGCTGGTCTGGTTCGCGTTACTCCAGGCCGACCGCAAAAAAGTGAATCGACTCCTGCTGGAGTGCTTGCCGGTTCACGAGCGCCTCTATCGCAAATTCGGCTTCCAAGTCTTACCCGGGGTGCAGGGCCAGGTGACGGGGGTCGGCAAGACCATGATCGCGATGGAACTCGAGCAAGGCACCCTGGAGCAATTTCGCGGGCAGCCGCCCGCGATCCGTTTTGCGCAAGTGCTGCGCCAACGGGGGCAGTTGCTGAGCTGCTTCACGCCCGCCTGTGGCAGCGCGGAGTGCGAGTTGTACGTGAACGGCCGGTGCGCCGTGCGCTGAGGAGTACCCGCGGAGCAGTTCGGTCCAGACCGCGCGGCGTCTCCGCAACAACGTCTTGGGATCCGCCATGTTCAACGCCGTCATCGAAAAAATCGTGTGGCCCCTGCTGGGCGTCGGGGTGGTCGTCCTTGGGTGCTTTGTCATTGCTTTTCACAATGAACACCAATCCCCGTACCCTTACCTGCTCATCGCCCTGGGTTTGGTGATGGTGTCCTTTGAAAAGGCACGCACGGTGGCCGATTTCGCCGTCGCCGCCTGGAACCAACTCCGGCATCCCGGGCCGACCCCCCGGCCGCACAACGTGACCGACAGTCAAGTCCTCAGTCAGGGGGTGCTTTGTGAAACCGAGGCGCCGCCGGCCGCTGACGAATGGAATCGTTTTCTCCGGCCGGTGCTCTACCAGGCCTCGCATTACGCCACTCCCACGTACTACCTCAACATGAAACTGCAAATCCTCGACTGGAATGTCGCCTTTGAGTTGCTGTTTCATGCGATTCTGGGAAAAATCCGCAACCGACACGTCAACTACTTTATCAACGAACTGGAAAACAAAACCGATGTCTTCGACCACGCCCGCGATTTCTCGGAACGGGTCCGCAAGGGGTTCCTGGCGATGGCGGATACCGAACCGCTGGTGTGGCGCTCGGAGAAATACGGTCTCGTCACGTTCCTCAAGGTGGCGGTGCTGCTCAGCGACGCCCGGGGCGAACCGCAAGGTTGGTCGGTGGCACTGCTGCCCAGCAACATTGACTGGAAGCCGTTTGGCGACGACCTGTTCGCCAAGGTTCGGGAAGACAAGCTCTGGAGCCTCTACGCCAGTTCGTATGATCGAGTGCTCCTGCAATTCCCCCCCTACCTGAAATTGATCGAGGACGTGATTGCCGCGGTGCCGGCGACTGGGCGGGCGGTTCTCGACCTGGCGCAGGGACCGGGAACGTGACCGCCGCCTTGCTGAAGCGGGGCCACCGCGTGACCGTGGTGGAAAACAACCTGACCATGCTCGAAAAACTGCGCGAACGACGCTTCGACCCCCTGGCCGTTGAGATCGTCAAGGCGTCCGTGGAAATCCTCGATTCTCTGAACCCAAAGCTCCGGGGCACCTTTGATGCGGCGGTCATGGTCAACGTGCTGTACGCGGTGGACGCACCGCTCAGTTGTTTGCAAGGCGTCCATCACATGCTCAAGCCGGGCGGGGTGTTGGCTTTCTCGACCACCCATCAAACGACCGACCTCGAACCCCTGCTCGGTGCCATCAAAAAGCAACTGGAAACGATCGGCAAATTCGATTCCCTGGCCAACGACTATGAGCGACTTTGTGAGGCGAACCGGGACATTCAAAAGACCATCGCCTGCCGGTATTCCACCGACCAGTATCGCGAATGGGTAAAGCTCGCCGGGTTCCAGATCATCAAAGACGAGCCCTCCACCTACGTGGACGCCGTCATGCTCATCCACGCCCTGAAAGTCAGGGACTGAAGCGTTGTGAGTCTGTGGCAGACGGCCGTCGTCCGGCAGGCTGGACCGACGTCTGAACGGCAAGCCCTGGCGGTGGGGTTGGGGCCGCGGAAAACGCTGAGCCGCGCCGCTTTCGGTAATGGAAGCGGCGCGGCTCAGTGGAGGTATGGCCTACTTTTTATCAATACTGGTCGGTTCAGCCTTGGCCGCTGCGGCAGCGGCCTTCAGAGCTAACCGGGCCTGTTCGCGCCTGTGACGGATCTTGCGCTGTTTGAAACGAGTGCCGGATCGGTTGTATCCCATGAGTCGGCTCCGTGACCTCTCCGGGATTAGTAGCGCCGGCCGCCGCCGCCGCCACCGTAACCGCCGCCACCGCCACCCCCACGGCCGCCGTAGCCGCCGCCACCGCCGCCGTAGCCGCCGCCGCCGCCCCGCGGGCCGCCGCGACCGCCACCACCACCGCCGCCCTCCTTGGGCCGGGCCTCGTTGACCGTCAACGGTCGGCCTTCCACTTCCTTGCCGTTCATGGCCTGGATGGCCGCCTGGGCTTCCGAGTCGGAGCCCATTTCCACGAAGCCGAAGCCCTTGGAACGGCCGGTGTCACGGTCCATGATGACCTGTGCGGACTGCACGGACCCGAACTCCTCGAACATCTGCTGCAACGTACCGTCGGTGATGCCGTAGGACAGATTGCCCACGTACAACTTCTTGCCCATGAAGGGCCTCCTCTAAGAAAACGCCAGGACCAACCGCCACCACCACTCGGCCACGGCTTGGGCTGGCGAACTGCGCGGACGAACTATCGGGACAAGAGGAGGGTAATGGTGGGATGGTGCAAACGACATCACAGCCACGGCCCCGATCCAGACCCAATTCAAACAACACTATACACTGCCGCCCGACAGAAAAATAGGGCTTGCGGAAACATTTTTCAGCGATCCCGAAAACGGACTCAGCCACCGGCTGCCAGCGCCGCGCACACGATTTCTTCGTCGTTGCGTACGAAGACGCAGCGCTGCGCGAAGGCCGGATGCGACAGCACGACCGTGCGGCCGCGGGCGGTCTGCGATGGCTTCACCAAATTGGCGCGGTCGATCTCCTCATAGCCCTGCGGCGTCAACCGGGCAATGAGCAGGTCGCCCTGGTCGGTGAAGCCGAAGTAGCGGCCCTGGTTTTCCACGAAAAACACCGTGCCGCAAAAGGCCCGCTGGCCGCCGACCGCCTGGAACGTCTCCCACACCCGCGCTCCTGTTCGCGCCTTCAGACAGCGCAATTCTCCCATGCCGTCCAGGCCGTAGAGGTGGCCGTCGCGCAGCACCGGGTTGGCCATCACCACATGCACCGTGTCGGTCTTGCTGGGGTTGTTGCTCTTGCTGCGCCAGAAGACCTTCGCTGCTGGTTTGCCCGCGTCCAGGGCGATCATCAGCGAACCGTGGTAGTACGAACTGACGAACAGCTTGTCCTTGCCGACCAGCAGCGGTGTCATGATGTTGACCGCCGGCCGCTGCGGTTTGCCATCTTCCGGATAGGGAATGGACCAGAAGACCTTGCCCGTGTTCGGGTCGAGACTGTTGACGGACTCGCTCAGCCAGACGATGACCTGCCGGGTGCCGCCCGCCTCGATCAGCGTCGGCGGCGCACAGGCGATCTCCTCGGTGGAGAGCACCGCCACAACTCCCTGCCGGTGCCGGCGTCGAAGGCGACGGCGCCGCAACCGTTGGTGCCGACGGTGCAGATCAGTTTGTCGCCGACCAGCAGCGGGTGCGCCGACCAGCCCCAGAGCGGCACCGGGGCCTTGAGGTCCTTGACGAAGTTGCGGTGCCAGAGCGGCTTGCCCGTCGCGGCGTCCAGGCAAAACAGGTCGCCCATCGTGCCGAGCATGTAGACCTTGCCGCCGTGGATCAGTGGCGTTGTGCGCGGCCCGGTCGGGAAGCCGATCTTGCCGTAGGTGCAGGCGTATTCGTGCTTCCACACCAGGGCGCCGTCGGCGGCGTTCAGGCACAGGACACGCTCCGTGCCCGCGCCCAGCTTCTGGCGGTCCATGACGTAGACGCGGCCGCCGGCCACCGCCGGGCCGCTGTAGCCCTGGCCGATGGGTTTGCGCCAGAGAATTTTGGGACCGCCGGCGGGGAATTTGTCGAGGATGCCCTTTTCGCGCCAGACGCCGTCGCGCTGCGGACCGAGCCACTGCGGCCAGTCGTCGGCCGCCGCCGGGCCGGCCGCCGCCAGCACGATGCACACCCCCAGGAGCCACGGGAACGGTTTTCGCCAGCACATGATTCGGCCCTCGGAATTGCAAGAAATCAACCGGGCCATTATGCGCGACGTCGGCCGCCCCACAACGGGATTGGGACGAAGTGCGACGGCGGACGGGCGAATGGGATTCCGGCGTGAGCGGCTCACGGCCCGGCAGTCGCTGGCTCGTCGTGCCGTTCGATGCCTGGGATTTGCAGGATGAAGTCCGGCCCGAACGCCTGCGCCGGTGTGTGAAAGCCCACCGGTGCCTCGCCAGCCAGGACGCGCTCGACGACGGCCACCGCCGTCAGCGCCGTCAGCGTGTAGCCCTCCGGCCCGCGCAGCCGCGACACCACCGATCGATCAGCGTCGTCGTGGGCCTCGCCCCAGAGCAGGCTGCGGCCGCGGGCACGCTCCTCGTCGGTAGGGCCGGGCGGGCCAGCCTGGATGCGCCGTTTCAGGAACTGCTGCGCCCGCGGCGAGCCCAGCAGCGGCCCGAACAGACGCAGCAGCAAGGTCACGAGCCGCGCGGTCGGCGGCACCGCCATGTAGACTTCGATGTTGGGGATCCCGGTGCTGTGGTACGCGGTGGACACGTCGCCCCAGGGGATGGTCATGGCGGTGGTGCGACCGGCGCCGAAGTCAATGCTGCGGAAACGCCAGCCCGCTGGCACCCGCACCAGCTTGCCGTCACGGCGGATCAGGCCGCCCCGGTTAACGTGCTCGACGGTTGTGTTCGCCGTGCCGCGCGATACTTTTCCAGTCACCTGAAAGCCCAGCGCCAGATGCGTCGCCGTCGGCAGCCGCTCTTTCAGGTGAGCGGCCAGGCAGTCCGATGGCACCACGTCGAAACCGACGCCTGGCATCAGCAGCACGCCTGCTTCGCGGGCCGCCGCGTCGCGTCGCGCCAGCGCCTCGAAGACTGCGATCTCGCCGGTGATGTCGAGGTAATGCGCCCGCGCCCGCAGACAGGCACGGCTCATGGCGGCGAAGGTGTGCGCGAACGGGCCGGCGCAGTGCAGCACGAGGCCCACGCCCTCCAGGTGGCGGGCGACCGTGGCGGCTTCCAGCGCGAAGACGCGGTGCGCGCAGCCGGTGGTGGCGGCGAGCGCGGCGAGTTGCTCGGCGTTGCGGCCGGCGAGGATCGGCCGCAGACCGCGCTCGCGCGCCCGCTGGACGATCAGCCGGCCGCTGTAGCCGTTGGCGCCGTAGATAAGCCAGTCCATACGCGGGGCCCTTGTCCTGATCCGAGCCCGAGCGCCAGCGAGGGGCCGCTCGCTGGCGCTCGGGCTCGGACCCATCGTATTCCCTGTAGAATGAAGAAATCCGGTGTTTTCGCCGCAACTTACAGGAACCACACACATGGCCGAAAAGGAACCGCCCAATCCGTTCTATTTCCTGCTCATGGTCGCCGGTGTGCTGTTCGCGCTGACGGCGACGGCTTACGCGATCATACCGTACATGGAGGAAAAAGCGACCGAGGCGGGCAACCCGCCGCCGCCGAATCCCGTGCGCGACGCCCTGCGCACGGACGGGTGGCAGTGGTTGCTCTGGCTCGTCCTGGCGGTGGTCGTCTTCGGCCTGCTGAGCATGGGCCTGGATCGCCTACGGCGCTTGCAAAAGGAGCGCGCGGAGGCCAAAATCCCACCAGTCGAAGAAAAAGTCACGCCCCCCAACCCGCAGGAGTGAGAACCCATGCCCCCGCTCGCCAAGCGCGCCGCCGAGCTGCGCCGCCTCATCGACCACCACAACTACCTGTACTACGTCGAGGCGAAGCCGGAAATCTCCGACCTGGAGTTCGACAAACTCCTGAAAGAACTGGAGACGATCGAGACGGCCCACCCCGAACTGGGGACACCGGACAGCCCGACGCAGCGTGTTGGCGGCCAACCGGTGGACAGCTTCGCCAGCGTCGCCCATCGGGTGCCGATGCTGTCCATCGGCAAGACGACCACGGAGCAGGAACTGCGCAACTTCGACAACCGCATTCGCAAGGCGGTCGGCGACGAGCCGATCAGTTACGTCGTGGAGCCGAAGATCGACGGCGTGGCGGTGTCGCTGACTTTCGAGGACGGCCTGTTCACGGTCGGGGCGACGCGCGGCGACGGCAAGGTGGGGGACGACATCACGCAGAATTTGAAGACGGTGCGCGGCGTGCCGCTGCGGCTGCACGGCGACCACCCGCCGAAACGGATCGAGGCCCGCGGCGAGGTGTACATCCGCCGCAGCGAGTTCGCGCAGATGAACAAGGCCCGCGAGGCCGCCGGCGAGGAGTCGTTCGAGAACCCGCGCAACACGGCGGCCGGCTCGCTCAAGCAGCTGGACTCGAAGCTGTGCGCCCGGCGCAAGCTGCGCTTCTTCGGCTATAGCATCGGCAGTTTGGAGGGCGTTGAGGTGCGTACGCACCTGGAGGTCATCGACCTGCTGAAGCAACTGGGCTTTCCGGTCAACCCGCACGTGATCCCCTGCGCCGACATGGACGCGGTGTGGGCGGTGGTCAAGGAGTGGGAGACGCGGCGGCACGAACTGGACTACGAGACAGACGGCCTGGTCATCAAGCTGAACGACCTGGACCAGCGTGCCCGGTTGGGCACGACGAGCAAGGTGCCGCGCTGGGTGACGGCGTTCAAGTACGAGTCGGAGCAAGGGTTGACGAAACTGCTGTCGATTGACGTGCTGGTGGGCAAGGACGGCGTGCTGACGCCGCGCGCCAACGTCGAGCCGATCCGCCTGTGCGGCACGACGGTGGCGCGGGCCAGCCTGCACAACGCCGGACAGATCGAACAGAAGGACATCCGCGTCGGCGACACGGTGCTGCTGACCAAGGCGAACGAGATCATCCCGTATGTCATCCGGCCAATCACCGAGATGCGCACCGGTAAGGAGCACGTGTTCAAGTTCCCCGCGAACTGCCCGGTGTGCGGTTCGCCGACGACGCGCGCCCGGACAGCCCGTTCTACTACTGCACCGGCGGCGCGGCGTGCCCCGCCCAGGTGCAGGCGCGGCTGGAGTCGTTCGGGGCGCAAGAATATGGACATTGAGGGCCTGGGCGAGTCGCTGGCCGAGCAGCTGGTCAAGTCGGGCCTGGTCAAGACAGTGACGGACCTGTACCGGCTGACGGAGGAGCAGTTGTTGACGCTGGAGCGCATGGGCAAGAAGTCGGCGAAGAATCTGCTCGCGGGAATTGCGGCGAGCAAGTCGCGCGGCCTGACGCGCGTGCTGTCGGGGCTGAGCATTTACATGGTCGGCGACAGCATGGCGGGGCTGTTGACGGCGGCGTACCCGAGTATGGATCATTTGCTGGCCGCGACGCAGGAGCAGCTGGCCGCCATCAAGGGCTTTGGGCCGAAGCGGGCGGAGAGTGTGTACAAGTTCCTGCACAGCCACACGGGCGAGAAACTGGTCGCCGAGTTGCGGGCCGCCGGCGTCAAGCTGACGGAGGACGTGAAGGCCAAGCCGCAGGGGGCGGACCTGAGCGGCAAGACGTTCGTCGTCACGGGGACGCTGGCGAAGTACAAGCGTTCGGAGATCGAGGACCTTATCAAGGCGCTCGGCGGCAAGGCGGCGGGCAACGTGTCGAAGAAGACGGATTACGTCGTCGCCGGCGAGGAGGCGGGCAGCAAGCTGGACAAGGCGAAGGAACTGGGCGTCAAGGTGCTGTCGGAGCAGGAGTTTGACGCGCTGATCCAGGTGTGAGCCGGTCTTTGCTGCCGCTGGCGGCTTATTCCCCGGCGGGTAACCTCGTCCCGTGGCACGGCTCTCCCGAGCCGTGTTGCCGCAGCATTCGGCTTGCGACACGGCTCGGGAGAGCCGCGCCACGGGAGCATCTTGGCCGTTGGGGGAATAACCTTCCCCACCCCTTCATCCCTCACCCCCTTTACCCCGTTTACCGCGCCGCAGACTGCGGTTGGTAGCCGCTACCGGTCGAGAGTATAACAGGGGCCGCCCATCGCTGCGCCTCCACGGACGGGGCGCTCGCAACCGGGTGCAATTCAGGGAGGAGAACCCCATGTGTGGCATTCTCGGCTACGTCGGCCCCCGCGAGGCGGAACCGATCCTGCTCGAAGGTCTGCGTCGCCTGGAGTACCGCGGCTACGACAGCGCCGGGATGGCAACGCTGACCGGTGATCGCTTGCACCTGCGCAGGCGCGCCGGCCGCGTCGCTGACCTGGGCCGTCTGCTGCAGGAGCGGCCCGCGCCCGGCTGTCACGGCATCAGCCACACCCGCTGGGCCACGCACGGCCCCGCCACCGACACCAATGCCCATCCCCACCTCAGCCAGGACGGCACCGTCGCCGTCGTCCACAACGGCGTCATCGAGAACTACAGCGCCCTGAAAAAACAGCTCCTCGCCGCGGGCGTCGTCTTCCAGAGCGACACCGACACCGAGGTCATCGCCCAGCTGATTGCCCGGCACCACGACGGCGACCTGGTGGACGCCGTGCGCCGTGTGCTGCCGATGCTCAAGGGCACCTACGGCCTGGCGGTCGTCAGCGCCCGCAATCCGGAACTGATCGTCGGCGCACGCCTGGGCAGTCCGCTGGTGCTCGGCCTGGGCGACTACGAGCACTACCTGGCCAGCGACCCCGGCGCCCTGGCCGGCAGCGCCGAGAAGGTGGTGTATTTGCAGGACCATCAGCTGTGCGTGCTGACGCCGGACACCTGGCACATCTACGACCAGGATCGGGCGCGCGTGACCGCGGCGGTGCAGTCGCTCAACCACCTCGTCAGCGGCGACGCCGACAAGGGCCCGTTCGAGCACCACATGCTCAAGGAGATTTACGAGCAGCCCGAGTCGCTGGAGAACGCCATGCGCGGCCGCCTCAGCGACGCCGACGCCAGCGCCCACTTCGGCGGCCTCAACCTCGACACGCAGCAACTCCGCCGCGCCGAGCGCCTTATCCTCACCGGCTGCGGCACCAGCTACCACGCGGCCCTGGTCGGCGAATACCTGATCGAGGAGTTCGCGCGGATGCCGGTGGAGGTGGAGTACGCCAGCGAGTTCCGCTACCGCAACCCGCCCATGGACCGCAACACCATCGTGCTGGCGATCACGCAGTCCGGCGAGACGGCGGACACGCTGGCCGCCCTGCGCGAGAGCAAGCGCAAGGGCCACCCGACGCTGGCGATTTGCAACGTGGTCGGCAGCAGCATCGCCCGCGAGGCCGACGGCGGCGTCTACCTGCACGCCGGCCCTGAGATCGGCGTCGCCAGCACCAAGGCGTTCACGTCGCAGGTGACGGTGCTGACCATGCTGGCGCTATATCTGGGCCGCATGCGGCACCTGTCCAGCCTGCAGGGCACGCAGATGGTCCGCGACCTGCGCGCGCTGCCGGACGTGATCCGTCGCACGCTCCACTGCCACGACGACGTCCGCCACATCGCCGAGCGCTACGCCCACGCCGCCAACTTCCTGTACCTGGGCCGGCAGTATCTGTATCCGCTGGCGCTGGAGGGGGCGTTGAAGTTGAAGGAGATCAGCTATGTCCACGCGGAGGGTTACGCCGCCGCCGAGATGAAGCACGGCCCCATCGCCCTGGTTGATGAGCACACGCCGTCGCTGTTCCTGATCCCCAACGGCGGCGTCTCCGAGAAGGTGATGAGCAACCTGGAGGAGATCAAGGCCCGCGGCGGCCCGGTGATCGCCATCGCCAGTGAGGCCGAGGGCGAGCTGCGCGAGCACCTGCTCGACCGGGCCGACGACGTGGTGTTCGTGCCGGCGGTGCCGGACTACTTGCAGCCGCTGGTAATGGCGGTGCCGCTGCAACTGCTGGCGTACCACATCGCGCTCTTGCGCGACTGCGACGTGGACAAGCCGCGCAACCTCGCCAAGAGCGTCACGGTGGAGTAAGCGCTGCCGGCTGACCACGCGAACCGCGTTTACGTTTCGCGCACTGGCAGTGCGCGAAACGTAAACAGGGGGCCGGGCTCCGCGTTCGGGTCGAAGGGCGGCTGTTCAAACGGGTTCATGCTTTTTCCGGATAGTGTTCGTTGTGGTGGCAGTACCGGATGCTCGATAACTGCGAATTAGAGCGGTTCGCAGTTGGGTGTAGCGGAAGTCGCCAGACTTCCGTCCGGTGCTGCTCGGAAGTCTGGCGACTTCCGCTACACCCATTCGCAATCTGCAATAATTGCCCTTGTCCGACGAGCCGACCTGGGCGGACAACGTGGACAGGATAGGCTGAAAGTTCCGTCCGACGGCGTCCAGGCGGCAGGAGCCGACGTTCGGCGATCCCCGGAGTACCTGCAACAACTCCGCAACGGAGTACGTCGCGTCAACCATAGAAATCCGTTATGGATCTAATACTGGAATTCATCAAGGACGCATTGCTGCTGGCGTGTGCCGTGATGACAATTTGGACGGTCGGAGCGATTTACTTCGACGTCTGTGGCGGGGCCAGGTGGGGCTGGTGGCTCGCGCTGGGCTGGGCCATTGGCGTCACCGCGCTGTTCGCGGTTTGGCAGCCGCTCTGGCAGCCTTTCGTTGCCCTGCTCGGGGCCGAGTCACTATTCCTCGCCTGGTGGCTCCGACAGAAGCCGAGCCACCACCACGACTGGGCCCCTGGCGTGGCCGTGCTGCCGCGGGCCGTCTGCGCCGGGGACGCGGTCACGATCGAGAACGTCCGCAATTTCGACTACCGTTCGCTCGATGATTTCACGCCACGCTACGAGACGCGGACGGCTCACCTCGCGAATCTCCAGTCGTTGGACATCATCTTCTTCAACTGGTGTGCAGGGTGGATGAGCCATCCGGTGCTGGTCTTCGACTTCGGTCTGGACGGCCGACTGTGTTTCTCGATCGAAGTTCGGTTCCGCAAAGGTCAGGATTACTCGTTCTTCCGCAGCCTTTACCGGCAACAGGAGCTGATCTTCCTCGTAGCCGACGAGCGTGATGTCATCCTGCGCCGCACCAAGTACTCCCAGGGCCAGGAAGCGCTCCTGTACCGCCTGAATAGCAGTCCAGAAGAGCTGCAGGCCGTGTTCCTCGATTACGTCTCGACGATCAACAGCATCTACGAAGCGGCACGCTGGTATCACGGCCTGTGCGCCAACTGCACCACGTCGTTCTACCGCCTGCCCAGCCGCCGGGTCCGATGTGATTGGCGCGTAATTGCCAACGGCCGGCTGGACCGGGCCCTCTATGAGGACGGTCGCCTGGACCGAACTTTGCCCTTCCCGGAACTCCGACGAGTCGCCTCTCTCAATGAGATAGCGAACAATGCCCCCGAGGAGGGGTTCGGAGATTACATCCGCCAGCAACTCGAAAGGCGCCGCCATGAGCGATGACATCATCCCACTGCTAAAGGTCCACGAATACTTTCAGGGCGTGTCCGACGAGACCCTCCAGGAGGTCGTACGGCACGCACAGGTCGCGCACCATGCGGCCGGTAGCGTCGTCCACGAGGCGGACGTCGTACTCACCACTGTCGGCTTCATCCTGCGCGGGCGGCTCAAGGCCGTTCGGGTCAGCGTCCACGGTACGGAGTCGCTGTTCCGCATGATCGAGCGCGGCGAACAATTTGGGCTGATGGTCGGAGCGCTCGCCGAACCCGTGCCGATTCGCGTCGTCGCGCTGGAGCCCACGACGGTCCTCAACCTGGACTACGAACAGGCCATGGAGTTGACGTTGGCCCGGCCGGACCTGCGCCGGCTGTGGCTAAAGACCTACGCAGGGAGTCTGCGGAAGCTATTCCTCGGTGCTGCCCCCAAGCGGTCCCCGACGATGCTCGCGCTGATTCACGATTCACCCGCCACGCGGCGGACGGCCGAACGGCTCATCCAGCGGCTGTGCGACATTGGTGAGCGACTCGCCGTGTTCAGCGATTCTGACCAGTGGAGCGGGTCACCGAACGTGCGTTTCCGCCCGCTCCGGGCTGAAGGCCGAGACCTGACCGCGGAGGAAATCCGCACGCAGGCCGCTGCGTGGCAGGACGCCAACCGCATCGTCTTCGACGTCCACTCGTACCTGACGCCGGAGCGGGCGGCCCAGCTGATGGAACTTGTCGATCGCGCGGTCTACTTCGTCCCGGCAGGCGCCGCCGACGCTGCAATCCGCCGCCTCCAGGCGATCGACGTGTCGGCCCGCGGCTGGCGCGACAAGATCAGTGTCGCCTGGTTGCTTGGGGGCGACAGCCCGGTGGTCCCTGTGGTTACGAACCTCCGCGACCTCGCCTGCCGCGATTTCAAAGTCACCGAAACGGCGCCCCCATTGCCCTGGGGCCGGTCGCTGGCCAACGGGCTGGAGCGGCTGGTTCACGACCTCCGCGGTGTGCGCGTCGGGGTGGCCCTCGGCGGTGGGGCTGCTCGCGGCATGTCCCACCTCGGCGTGCTTAAGGCCCTCGAGAGCACCGGCATCGTCGTGGACATGATCGCTGGCACCAGCGCCGGCGCCATGACCGGTATTATGTACTCCGCTGGCCTGGACCCCGACTACAACGCAACTCAGTTCGCCACGGACCTTCGCCCCTCATGGATTTTTCGCCGCCTACCGCGGGGCAACCACTGGTACCTCCTGTACAAGTATCGCCGCGGGCAATTCGAGCCGATGCTTCGCAAATACCTCCATGACTGGGGACTCGAACAACTCGCCGTCCCCTGCCTCTCCGTCACTGTCGATCTGGTGAGCGGCAACTCGGTTGTTCGCGAACGCGGCGATGCCGTCCATGCGATCCTTGAGAGCATCAACTTGCCCGTGCTCTCCGTGCCGATCGTCCGCAACGGCCAGGCGCTGATCGACGGCGGGCTGGTCAACAACATCCCCGCGGACGTGCTGGTGTCGATGGGCTGCAATTTTGTGATTGCCGTCAGCGTGACGGCGAAGATGGAGACGAAGTTTTGCGACATTACGCCCGAGAGACCAACGCTGTCCAGGTCCAGGCCGGGCATCATGCCGACGCTCTTGCGCAGCCTGCTGGTCCAGAACCACAGCCTGAACGCCATCGGCGTGCAGCCGGCGGACGTGGTCATCGAGCCGGACGTGACCGGCTTTGACCTTGCGGAGTTCATGAGGGCGAAGGAACTCGCCGCGATCGGCGAGGCGGCCGCTCTGGAACAGATCCCGAAGATCCGGCGCCTGCTGGCCCGGCTCGATCCGCAACTCTTCGGTCCAACCGCCGCCGCGCCTGAATCGGCGCCGTCCTAACCGGCAATGCTCGGCCGAACATCAGCGCCGGTAGTAGGGACTTGCGAACGAGCCCAGGCACCCGTGTCGCGGGGTCAGGCCAGGTTGCCCGGCGGGACCTCGAGGCGCACTCGAACCTGCTTGGTAGCTGTGCGAAAAGTAGGTCCGGCGAGCCGAGCCGGACCCGCAGCGGGTGCCGCTCGGCTCGCGGCACCTACTTTTCGCACAGGCCCTTGGCAGTGTGTTGTGAACGTGGGGACGGGATTTGAACTGCGCAACTCTCAAATCGAAAACAAGTTCCACCAAGGTCCTTTTTGTGGACCCCGACCTTGCCTGACTGTTTGAACCGACTCAACGTGTTCGCAGAATTCCTGCGGCTCACCGGCGTTTTGATTTCAAGTCGGGGCGAGAAGATTTGAACTTCCGACCTTTCGGTCCCGAACCGAACGCTCTAGCCAAGCTGAGCTACGCCCCGAGTTTCTTTTTGTAGGATAATCATCCCGGCAAAATTGTCAACCTCGAACTCTTCGGCAAAAGCCGGATGCGCTGTTGGAAATCGCGGGTTTTCTGCGGTCGCAGGGACTGGCGAAAAAATGTCCCCCCAATATCCACCAATCCAGGGGTTGATTTCTCGCGAAAAATCGATCTGCCGCGCTTTCAGCCACCTGCGTAGTCTCTAACTTTCACGATTGTTCCCCCCGCGCCTCCTGACGCGGGGGAGTTCATGCGCTGTCGCAACCAACTGCGACACCAAGGCTTGTATCAACGATATGGCATCTATCTATATCGTTGTCATTTACAAATCTGGCGTGTGCGAGAGAAACTCTTGCGTTTTCGAGACAGCGCAACCGGCTCCACTCCGCCGAAAAAATCGGGCGTGCCTGCCGCTCTGTAGCAGACCTGCGGTGCTTTCGTAATGCAGGCCGCCCGCACTACGGAAGGGCCCAGCCCGGCGACAAAACTCCTACAACCGGCCCTCCTCCCATCCCTTGCGCCGACCGATTTATTTGACAGCGAGGCGAAAGCGTCCTTGTGTTGGGTAAGGGATATGGGGTAGGCTCGCACCCTTCCCGAACGGTGGCAGCACCCTCCCCGAAAACGGCCCCGCTCCCTTACACTCGGTAGCAGACGTCGTTGCCCTTGCGCCGGTCCTTCCCGGGCGAACTGGAGCGAGCGCGGGCCCGGAGCCTGAATATTCCCGGTTTTCGGCGCAACCCGAACAATTGTTAAACTGATAACAGCATTTGATCTTTCGCAAACCGTACAGGCAGGATTATTCTTGTATCTTGCCTATCTTTTGTTGAGAATCGCCTGACAAAGTTATCGAATGCTCCGAGGGCAGCCGGTGGAATTTTCGCGGCGCCGACTGGCGCATCTCCGAACTCCAGCCACGGACGGAAACCTACGCTGCTGCTCCCCCGGACGCCGTCCGCCAACCTGCGGAAGGGACTTGTCGTCCCCTTGGGGCGTTGCCAGCTCGGGGCCCGTGGCCCGGTCGTTTTTCTTCTTGGGAGGTCGCATCCATGCAGTTGAAAAAACGTTCGCAGTCGAACCGGTTCCGTCCGCACATGGAGCAGCTGGAAAGCCGGCTGACACCCAGCGTCACAACGCGGTTCACCAATGGCACCCTGTCCGTCACCTCGGACAACTCCGCCACCGCCCTGACGCTGACCCAGACCGCCACGAACACCGTTCAGGTGAAGGTCGGCGCCAGTGTCATCTACACCGCCGCCAACGTTGCCAGCATCCAGGTCAACCAGGGCAACGGCGTTGATAGCACTGTGCTGGACATGGGTGGCCTCAGCCTGGGGGCCAACGTTCAGGTTACCACCGGTAGCGGCAACGGCTCCTCGGTCACGTTCCAGAACGGCACTCTGGGCGGACGCGTGACCGTGCTGATGGGCAACGCCGGCACCAACTCCATCACCAACAACGCCACCCTCAACGGCCAGGGGACGTTCAGCGGCAGTTCGGCCGGCACGACCACGTTCACGAACGGGGCCGCTGCGCTCCTGGGCGGCAACGACACCTTCAGCCGCATCGCCACCATGACCGTGGGCGGCACCACCAACGGCCTGGCGATCGGCGACGGCTCGCTGGGCCTGAACACCACACTGACCCTGACCGGCACCGTCCTGGGCAGTCTGAACTTCACGGGCGGCTCGGGCACCAACACCGCGACCTTCGCCGGTGCCACGGTGGACGGCCTGACCACGATCAACGACACCACCGGGGTGGGCACCGTCGATACCACGGGCGGCACCTTCAACGCCCCCTTCAGCCTCACCGGCGGCAACTCCGCCAACACCTTCACGACGGCCGCCAGCAGCACTTTCAACAGCAGCGTGATGCTGCGCTTTGGCAACGGCACCAACACCTACACGATGCCGGGGTTCACGATCAACGGCAGCCTGTCGATCACCGCGGGCAACGGCACCAACGCCCTGACAAGCTTCGCCACTGCGGCCAGCACCCTGGCCGGCAACCTGTCCATCAGCCTGGGCAACGGCACCAACAGCTTCACGCTCCCCAACAACACCCTGACCTTCACGGGTGCCACCATCAGCTACACGGGCGGCACCGGGGCCGACACGGTCACCATGAGCAACCTCACTGCCACCAGTGCCACCCCCAACCTGATCATCAACACGGGCGGCGGCACCGACACGGTCAACCTCGGCGGCATCACCAACGTCAGCGAGTACGGCAACATCACCGTCACCTTCGGCACCTTCGGCACCAAGACCTGGACGCCGCCGGGCCCCGGCACCTCCGCGTCCTTCACGCTCAACAACTATCCGTGACCCCTCCCGGAAGATCGACAGCCGTCCGCCACGTCCTGTGGCGGGCGGCTGTCTTCTGTTTTTGGTCCAGGCCCGAGCGCCAGCGAGAGGGTCGCTCGGCCCCGCGCTGGCGCTCGGGCTCGGACCCACCGCATTACCCCATGGTCGCGAACAGCCGGTCGCGGGCCCGGTTCTCGAACAGCTGGAAGAACTGCGCCGTCGCCTCCAGGCACTTGCCGCGGTTGTGTTCGCGTAGCGCCGCGCCCGCGCCGCCTGACGCAACGGCTGATACTTTTCCGGCGACCGCAACATTTCCAGTGCCCGCCGCGTCAGGCCGTCCACGTCGTAAAAGTCCACCAGCACGCCTTCGGCGCCGTCCTTGAGCATTTCCTGCACGGGCGCCGTGTTCGAGGCCAGGATCAGGCACTCCGACGCCATCGCCTGAATCAGCGACTGCGACAGCACATAGGGCACCGTCAGGTAGACGTGCAGGTCGCTCAGGTTGAACAGCGTCGCCAGCTCCGTCGGCGGGATGAAGTCCACGAAATGGAACTGGTTCGGGTCGTACTGCCCCTGGCTGAGCACGTGCTGCTTGAATGACTTGCCGTTGAGGTGCAGCAGTTCATGGCCGTAGAAGGTGTTCTCGGTGCCGGCGATCAGGAACTGCACGTCCTCGACCTCCGCCGCCAGCCGCGCCGCCACCTTCATGAAAATGTCGAAGCCGCGCACCGACTCCAGGCCGCGCGACACGAAGGTCACCACCTTTGTGTCCGGGCCGATGGGGACGCCGTGGAAGGTCGTCGGTCGCACCACTCGGCGGCCCTGGAACAGGTCCGTCTCGACGCCCTCGTGCAGCACCGTGATCTTGTGGCGCAGCTCCGGCGGGGCGGTGTTCTTCTGGAACTCCGTCGGCGTGTAGGCCGCATCAACCGCCAGCAGGTGCAGGGCAGTCAGGGCATGGTACGTGGCGTGGAACAGACGCACGCCCTCCGGCGGTGGATACTCCGGCCGCAGCACCATCTTGTCGGTCCAGAACGGCGGCGGATACAGCTCGAAGAAGCCGATGAACGGGCACTTGTACAGGTTGCGCAGATACAACATGGTGCCATAAGACATGTGGCCGACCACGAGTTCCGGCGGCGGCAGTTGTGTGGCGCCGCGCATGCCGCGGTAGATGGCCAGCAGGTGGTCCGTCAGGCCCTGCAGGCTGTTGGGGTTGGTGAAGGTGGTGGGCTGCGGGCCGTCGGTCAACCGGTAATTGATGTGGTTGAACGGCAGCTGCATCTGGGTGGTGTCCACCGAGGTCAGGAAGGTGCAGGGCCAACCGCGATCCGTCGTCAGGTACGCGGCCAGCTGGCCGAACTGGGCCGGGAAATTCGGATGGATGAACAGCACGTGCATGAGCGGCGTCGCCTCCCTCGTTGATGCCGATTACCCCTTGGACTTGGCGGCGCGCTCCGGCCGCAGCGACCGCACCACCGCGCCGGCCTGCCACATCTCGCTGGCGGCGATTTCCTTGAGTTCCTTCTCCAGCTGCTCGCGGTAGTCCTTGCGGCTGTTGGCCTCCAGCACGCGCCGCGTTTCGTTGCCGACCTCGACCTCGTGGTACAGCTGCTCGAAGACCGGCCGGGCGGCGTCGCGGAACTTCTGGAACCAGTCCAGGGCGCCGCGCTGCGCCGTCGCGGAGCAGTTGGCGTACATCCAGTCCATGCCGTTCTCGGCGATCAGCGGATACAGACTCTGCGTCGCTTCCTCAACCGTCTCGTTGAACGCCTCCGACGGCGAATGGCCGTGCTCACGCAGCACCTCGTACTGCGCCAGCCAGAGCCCGTAAATGGCGCCCATGAGCACGCCACGTTCGCCGGTCAGGTCGGAAAACACTTCCTTCTGAAAGGTCGTCTCGAACAGGTAGCCCGAACCGATGGCGATGCCGAGCGCCAGAGCGCGTTCGAGGGCGCGGCCGGTGGCGTTCTGGTGGACGGCGTAACTGGCGTTGATGCCCTTGCCCTCCAGGAACAGCCGTCGCACCGTCGTGCCGGAGCCCTTCGGCGCCACCAGGATCACGTCGATGTCCTTCGGCGGCACCACGCCGGTCTGGTCGCTGTAGACGATGCTGAAGCCGTGTGAAAAGTACAGCGCCTTGCCGGCGGTCAGGTGCGGCTTGAGCGTCGGCCATTGCTGCTTCTGGCCGGCGTCGGACAGCAGGTACTGCACGACGGTGCCGCGCTGCGCCGCCTCTTCGAGCGGAAACAGCGTCTGACCGGGCACCCAGCCGTCCTGCTGGGCCAGGTCCCAACCGCGGCCCTGGTCGCGCAGACCGATGATGACGCGGACACCGTTGTCCTTCATGTTGAGCGACTGACCGCGGCCCTGCACGCCGTAGCCGAGCACCGCGACGGTTTCCTTGCCGAGGACCGCCTGCAACTTCTCCGGTGGATAGTCCGCCCGCTCCACGACCGTTTCCTGGTGCTGCCCGATCTGAATCTGACGCATGAGTGGCTCGTTCCTTGGTGCTTCGCTTCGGGTGTTTCTGCGTGGGGCAGACATTCCTGGCTGCCATCTTTGAAAGGTCGGCAGACAGGAATGTCTGCCCCACGACCAATCCAAACCAGCATTCTATCAGCCGATCACGCGCTTGCCCACGGCACCGGCTGTTTGGCGAAGAACGCCCGCAGCCCCTGCTGACACTCCTCCGTCAACCGCGGCTCGGCGCTGGCGTGGGCCGCCGCCTCGATGGACGCCGCCTGCTTCGAGAACTGCGTCAGCAACTCTTTCGTTTTGGCGAGCGCCTGCGGCCCCCCCTGGGCCAGCGCCGCGCCCACACGTCCGCCCGGTTGAGCAGGTCCGCGGCGGACGACACATCGTTAATCAGGCCCGCGCGCATCGCCTCCACAGCATCGATCAGTTCGCCGGTCAGCAGCAGGAAGCGGGCCATGCGTTCGCCGACGTGGCGCAGCAGGTGCGGCAGCACCATCGCGGCGACCAGGCCGCGGCGCACCTCGGGGTAGCCGAACCTCGCCTCCGGCACCGCGACGGCCAGGTCGCACACCGTCACCAGGCCGGCGCCGCCCGCAACCGCGGCGCCGTTGACCGCGGCGATGGTCGGCTTCGGCAACGTGTAAATCAGGTCGTAGAGCTTCGCCAGCCGCAGGGCGTCGTCCCAGACGGGGGTGTCCTCCCGAGGGTGCTGCACCGTCTCGGCCAGCTCGGCGAGGTCCATGCCGGCACAGAACACGGAACCGGCGCCGGTGAGGATAACACAGCGGGCGCGCTCGTCATCGCGGGCGCGCTCGAACGCCTCGGACAGCGCCGCGATGAGCCAGCGGCTCAGGGCATTGCGCTTGTCAGGGCGGTTGAGCGTGATGACCACGGCGGGCGGCCGCGGCTGATAGGTCACGATTGGGTCAGCCATGCGAGCGGTCTCCGGCGGGGCGAAGCATGTCGGCGAGATGGTCGGGCGACGGCACCTGCATGCCCAGCAGGGCGAGGGCGAAGGTCTTGCCCTGATTGTCGCTGCGCAGCGACCGGCTGGCGCCGCCGGCCAGCACGTCGTAGAGCATGAAGTTGAACGCCAGCAGGTTGGCGGCCTCGAAGCGCTCGACGCGGCTGGGCCCCAGCGGTGCGAAGTGGTGCCGCACCACGTCGGCGGTCAGGTGTTCGCGCAACCAGGCGAAACCGGCGGCCGTGTAGGCGATGACGGCGACATTGGCGTGGTTGCCCTTGTCGCCGCTGCGGCCGTGAGCGATGCGGCTCAGGGGGATGGTGTCGGCGGGCTGCACGGTCGGCCTCCAGGCGGGCGGACGGGTGAGCGGCGCGGCGTCAGCCCGCCGTGTTGGGGCTGCACGGCGGGCTGACGCCGCGCTGCTCGCCACGCGGGCATTGGGTAATGTACGCCAGGTTGCACCGCGCCGCCAACCCGGGTAGAGTAAAACCCTCGATTCCACACCCGTCCCACGCGGAGGCTCAGCCATGATGCTCCGGGGCCGTCAGCTGCTGTTCGGTCTGGTCGTGCTGTCGGCAGCCCCCGCCGCGGCGCAACCTCCGGATCTGCCGCCGGGAGCGCTGGTCCGCTACGGCGACGTGCGCGGCCGTCACGGCTTCGCCATCGGCGCCTCGGCCCTGGCGCCGGACGGCAAACGGCTGGCCACGGTTTCCAGCGGTGGCGTCGCCGTCTGGGAGCTGGCCACCGGCCGGCGCCTGGCTTACTTCCCGCTGCCGTTCACGTATTTCAGGACCAGAGTGGACATGGCCTTCTCGCCGGACAATCGCTACCTGGGCCTGGTGGAGGCCGGCGGCCTGACCCGGGTCTGGGATCTGCACACGACCGCAGTGGTGCTGGACCTGCGCCGGGACCGCAACGACTACGCCGACCACGCCCGGTTCACCGCGGACGGCAAGGCGTTCGTCTACTGGCGGAACGCCAAAATCTACTCCAGGGACAAGAAAAATCCCTTGACGCCCCCATTGCCGAGTCCTGTCCGCTCCTGGGACCACACCCGGGGCCAGTTCATTCGCGCCACCCAGGTTCCGGGCCGCATCCTCGCGCTGGCCCCGGACGGTCGCACCTACCTCGGCGTGAAGCTGGAGAACTTTCTCCTCGGGTGGGGGACCAAACGCGACTTGACCATTCGCGGAATTGTCGAGGTGACTTCATGATCGAGAAGAAAGGGTCTCGGATATTACCGGGTGGTCGAACAGGGGCAGGGAAAGGGGACGCAACTGCGTCCCCTTTCCCTTTCCCGTAATCTCGCGCAGGGTCGCCGATTTTCCTTGCCCCCGCAAGGTGGCACTGGTCGAATGACCGGGGTGCATCCGCGGACCAGCTCGCCGCGAACTCCCTTTCCCAACCCGTCAAACCCGAGAAGCAAAGCGAGGATCCCATGCTGAGCCGTGCCCTGAGACGTGGCGTTTCCGGTTCCTGGATCGCCGCGGTCGTCCTGTTGTGCCTTGTTGCGGCGCCGGCCGCCTGGGCAGCAGCCAATCGTGCCGCCCGGTGCGAAGCTGGAAAAGGTCTTCGACCTCGGCGTGGTGCTGACCGAGGGCGTTGCCGTGGCGCCGGACGGCATGGTGTATTTACAGTGACATCACCTTCTCCCACGTCGCCCGGGACAGGAAGGGCGTGATCGAGGCGGGCCACATCTGGAAGTACGACCCGCGGACGGGCAAGACGGTCATCTTCCGCTCGCCCAGCGGCATGTCCAACGGCATCAAGTTCGACGCCGCGGGCAAGATGATCGTGGCGGAGGGGGCGGACTTCGGCGGCCGCCGCGTGCAGGGGCACCGACATGAAGACGGGCAAGAGCTATATCGATCGCCGGCCTGAGTTCGAGGGCCGGCCGTTCGACTCGCCACCGGCAAGCGTACCTGGGAGGCGGAGGCGGAGAGCTATTTCCCACACCTGCCGGCCGCGTTCACCCCCGACGGGCAGCAGCTGGCAGTCTATAGCTCGATAAAGGGCCCTCAATGACCTCACCATCGACGAGCGGGGCCGCATCTAACTTCAAGCGACCCGCGCTACCTGGGCCGCGAACCGATCGAGCAGCCGGTCCAGGCCGTCTAACCGCATCGACCCTGACGGCTCGATCCACCGGATCATCACCGACGCCGGCAGGCCCAACGGCGTGCTGTGTCGGATCGCCCGACCAGAAGACGCTCGTACGTGGTGAGCAACGACAACGGCACGACCGCCATCGGCCGTATGCCGAAGGACGCACGCCTGCACAAGGGCCGCATCGGCTCTGCTGGCCTACGATCTGGCGGCAGACGGCACGGCCCGGTTCCGCAAGACGCTCGTGGACTCGCTGCGGCCGCCGCCCAGGACCCCGCCGGCCCCGACGGCCTGGAACCTGTGACGTCGAGGGCAACCTATACGTGCCGTCCGCGAGAGACCAAAGGCGGCGCGGCATCCTGGAAGCGTCTACTCGCCTGTCCCTGTGCTGACGCCAAAGCAGTTGGCCCAGCTGATCGCGGACCTGGACAGCCCGGCGTTCAAGGTGCGCGACGCGGCCATGAAGCGCCTGACGAGCGTGGGCGTGCAGGCGAAGCCGGCCCTGGAGGGCTGGAAGGAACTGGCTTACCTGCAAAACGGAGATTCCAACGAACGTGGGGTTCGCCCGGGGGGACGAGGCCAACGATGCTGTACATCACCGGCGGGCAAGAGTCTGTACCGCATCCGGCTGAACAGTAAAGGCTCCCACCTGCCGCCGAAGAAGTAGCGGCCGACCTCCAGCAACCGGAAGAACGCCTCCACCAGCGGCGCCAAAGTCACCGATTTTTCCTCACACCCTGTCACAGTCGGCGGTCAGCCCCGTATCAGAGGGCGAACGGTGTGATCGCCGGCGACGGTCGTGCGGCGGTTCCCCGAGAGCGAGGAGTTCTCCCATGAAGCGTTCCCTGTTCCTCAAGGCTGCTCTGGTGATCGTGGTGCTGGCCGGTGTCGTCCCGATGGTCCGGGCGCAATCCGCGCCTGCCCAGGCCCCTGCCGGGTCCGGCAACGGCAAGGCGATGGTCAACAACAACGTGATGACGGCGAATCGCCTGGCCGACCTGCTCCGGCTGGACGGGCACAAGGCCGAGATCAAGACCTTCAAGAATGGCGGCCAGACGGTCGTCGGCACCATCCTCCGCGACAACTGGCGGTTTGTCTTGGAGTTCGAGTTCAACAGCAAGGGCAATAACATGAACGTCATTTGCCCGCTGGGCAACCCCACCGCCAGGTTCTCGGCGGACCAGCTACTGGCCCTGATGAAGAAGAGCTACGAACTGCCCACGCCGGTGCATTTCGCTTACCGGGCTGGCGACCAGCGGCTGTGCCTGGAGGACCCCAACTACGCCACCTTCAACATGACAGCCGCGGGCCTACGCAGCATCCTGGACCGCGTGATGAAGACGGCGCGCGACACCTACCCGCTGTGGGACACCAACCGCTGGCCAGTAAACGGCCCGGCGCCGGCCGCCCAGGCTCCGGTGGCCGCTCCGGCCGTCAACCCGGGTCTGGTCAACACCACCTGGGTCGGCAGCGAGAACCTGGGCGGCTACGGCCGGCTGGAGTTCCGCTTCCAGGCCAACGGCCAGGTCACCATGATTGACAGCGACGGCACCCAGCAGGGCACCTGCACCGTGGCCGGCAACACCGTGACGCTGCGGTTCTACCAGGGCACGGTGGTCTACACCGGCACGCTCACCGGCCAGGGGCTGGCCGGCACCGCCACGAACGGCAAGAGCACCTGGAAGTTCGCCGTCAGCCGCTGAGCGCGAATACGGCGACAAAAACGGGAAGCACAAAATCATGAAGACAAATACAAATGTCTTCATGATTTTGTGCTTCCCGTTTTTGTCGCCGTTCTCCCCCGTCACTTTTTCTGCTTCACCTCCTGCCCGGTGTTCACGTCGAATTCGCGCCGGCTGTTGCCGGCCTCGCGCACAATGAGGGTGCGGCCGTCCGGCGCGAAACGCAGGTTGACCACACCGGCGTTCAGCCCGATCCGCAGGAGTTGTCTGCCGCTCGCCCCGTCCCACAGGGCGAGGGTGCGATCCGCGCTGCCGGAGGCCAGGAGCTTGCCGTCCGGGCTGTAGGCGAGCACGGTCACCCTGTCCTTGTGGCCCTGCATTTTCATCAGCAACTTGCCGGTGCCCAGGTCGGCCACGGTGATGATCGCGTTGTCGGCCTTCGCCAGGCGTTTTTGATCGGGACTGGTTGCGGTGACCTGCTTCTGGTCCTGTGCGGTTCCCGTCGCCAGGGTCAGCAGCAGGGTGCTAACGCTCAGCAGGGGGATGCTTCTCGGCATGGTGCCTCCGTGGTTCGGGGCGAACGTGAGAAACCGTTACCAACACGACGGCCGAGCGGACGGGACCGTTTGCCCGCGGCCCGAAACTCCGATACTGATACCAGCGTAATGCCCCGGCGAGCGGCGCGGCGTCAGCCCGCCGGTGCCGGCGCTACCGGCGGGCTGACGCCGCGCCGCTCGCCCGGAGAATGACCGAGGGAAGCCAACGATCATGGGTTATCGTAGTCTGCGCGAGTGCGTTGACGACCTGCACCGCAACGGTATGCTGGTGCGCATCGACGAGGAAATCGATCCGCACCTGGAAGCGGCCGAGGTCCAGCGCCGCGTCTACCAGGCTCAGGGGCCGGCGGTGTTCTTCGCCCACGTCAAGGGCTGTCGCTTTCCGATGGTCAGCAACCTCTTCGGCACCCGTGAACGCACCCGTTTCCTCTTCCGCGACACCCTCGACACCGTGCGCCGCCTGGTGGAACTGAAGATTGATCCCGGGGCGTTCTGGAAGCGGCCCTGGCGCTATCGCAACGTGCCGGCCACGCTCTGGCACCTGCGGCCGAAGTTCGTCCGCTCCGCGCCGATCCTCAACCATCAGATTGTGCTGAGCCAGCTGCCGCAGGTCGTGTGCTGGCCGCGCGACGGCGGCCCGTTCATCACCCTGCCACAGGTCTACAGCGAAAACGTCGAGCGGCCCGGTTGGCGCGGCTCCAACCTGGGCATGTATCGCATTCAGCTGGCCGGCAACCAGTACAAGCCCGAACGCCAGGCGGGCCTGCACTACCAGATTCACCGCACCATCGGCGTCCACCACGCGGCGGCGCTGCGGCGCGGCGTCCCTTTCCGTGTCAGCGTCTTCGTTGGCGGCCCGCCGGCCATGACGCTCGCGGCGGTGATGCCGTTGCCGGAGACGCTGCCGGAACTCGCCTTCGCCGGGGCGCTCGGCGGCCGGCGCGTGCGGCTGGTGTCGGTGCCCACGGCCAGCCACGGTGAACAGCCCGCCATCATCGCCGCGGACGCCGACTTCTGCATCACCGGCACCGTCGATCCGGAGCCGCTGCCGGAAGGGCCGTTCGGCGATCACCTCGGCTATTACAGCTTGCAGCACCCATTCCCGGTGCTGAACGTCGAGCACGTCCTGCACCGACCCGGAGCGATCTGGCCGTTCACCGTCGTCGGCCGGCCGCCGCAGGAGGATACCAGTTTCGGCCAGATCATCCACGATATCACCGGCCCGGTCATTCCAACGGTGGTCCACGGCGTCAAGGCGGTCCACGCGGTCGATGCCGCCGGCGTCCATCCGCTGCTGCTGGCCATCGGCAGCGAACGCTACGTCCCCTATGCGCAGGAGCGGCGGCCGCAGGAGTTGCTGACCTGTGCCAACGCCATCCTTGGTCAGGGGCAGTTGTCGCTTGCCAAGTATTTGCTGATCGTCGCCCAGGAGGACAACCCGGCGCTGGACATTCACGACATCGCGGCGTTCTTCCGGCACCTGCTGGAGCGCGTGGACTGGCGGCGCGACTTGCACTTCCAGACCTGCACGACGATGGACACGCTGGACTACTCCGGCAGCGGCTTCAACGCGGGCTCCAAGCTGGTCATCGCCGCGGCGGGGCCGGTGCGCCGCCAGCTGCCGACGACGCTGCCGCCGGACCTGTCGCTGCCGAAGAGCTTCCGGGGGCCGCGCGTCTGTCTGCCGGGTGTGCTCGCGGTCCACAGTCCGCCGTACCAGGCGGCCGAGCCGAAGGCGGCGAACGGCCTGGAGGCCGAGGCGGCCGCGGCGCGCTTCTGCAAGGCACTGTCCCCCGGCGACGCGCTCAACCAGTTTCCGCTGATTGTGCTGGTCGATGACAGCGAGTTCACGGCGCGGTCGCTGAGCAATTTCCTGTGGGTGACGTTCACGCGCTCCGACCCGGCGGCGGACGTGCTCGGCGTCGGAGCCGGATTGCGGCAGAAGCATTTCGGTTGTGAGGGGGCGCTGGTGATCGATGCGCGGGTCAAGCCGCACCACGCGCCGGCGCTGGAACCGGACCCGGCTGTCAGCCGTCGTGTCGATGCCCTGGCGGCGCCGGGCGGGCCGCTGCATCGCATGATTTAGCGCGGTTCGCAGTGGCGTGGACCACGAACGGCAGGTCGGCGCTGCCAGGCGCCGATTCTCGACGTAATGAAAACGTTGGCGTTCTTGGCGTTCTTGGCGTCCTTGCTGTGGCAACCGCCGCCGGTGGTGGTCGCGCCGTGCCAACCGCACGGGGCCAGGGCGCCAAATCTCGACGTGTGAAAAAGTTGGCCCCCTTGGCCTCCTTGGCCCCCTTGCTGCGACAGCGCAGGCCGCTGGTGGTCAGCCCGTGCCCGCCGCCCACTCGTGTGCAAGGTCACCGCACCTGGAGCGGTTCGCGTTTGGGTAGCGCACAAGTCGTGGGATGGCTCTCCAGAGCCGTCAGCGTTCTCCCGACGGCTCTGGAGAGCCGTCCCACGACTTGTGGTCCACGCGACTGGGAACCGCTCTGAACTGCCGTCGATCAGGTGCGAACCAATCCATGTCAACCTTCCTTCCGATAGAACCGATAAAAACGATAAGTGTAGAATCGCCGAAAAGGATGGCTCCCGGCGTGAGGGAGAACAATCGTGGACCGGAAGGCGTGGCCTGAGTTAACGCGGCGGAGCGTGGCGCGCTGCGCAGTCTGGGCTGGCCTCCTGGCAATCGCTCTGTCCGGGACCAGTCGCGCCCAGCAACCCCCGGTTGCCTATCTCTTGCCGCCCGTGGCCGAAGCTGCCCCGGCTCCGCCCACGACGCCTCTGCCGCCTGCCGCCCAGGCCGAACCGCAGGACCATACCTTTGCCATCAACCTGGCCACCGCCCTGCACCTGGCCGGGGTCGCGCCGCTGGACATCGCCCTGGCGGTCGCCCGTGTCCAGGCCGCCGACGCCCAGCTGAGCCGCACCAATGTGCTCTGGCTGCCGACCATCTACCTGGGCTCCGACTACGCCCGCTCGGACGGTCAGCTGCAGGCTGTGGCCGGCCAAAGTTTCACCACTAGCAAGAGTTCGCTGCTGCTCGGCGCCGGCCCCAGTGCCGTGTTCGCCCTCAGCGACGCCATTTTCGCGCCGCTGGCCGCCCGCCGGGTGCGGGCGGCCAGCGAGGCCGGCGTGCAGATCGCGCGCAACGACAGCCTGCTGGCGGTGGCCGAGGCGTACTTCAACGTGCAGCAGGCGCGCGGCGAACTGATTGCGGCCATCGAGACGGTGCGCCGCACCGAGGAACTGGTCCGCAAGGCCGATGTGCTGGCCGAGGGCCTGACGTTGCCCGCCGAGGCTGACCGTGCCCGCGCCGAATTGGGGCGGCGCCGGCAGGCGGTGCAGCTGGCCCAGGAACGCTGGCAGATCGCCAGCGCCGAGTTGACGCGGTTGCTGCGGTTGCAGCCCGGCACCCTGGTTGAGCCGCTGGAGGCGCCGCACCTGACGGTGTCGCTGCTCGACCTCAACGTGCCGGTGGACGACCTGATCGCTCTGGGGTTGACGCGCCGTCCGGAGCTGGCGGCTGCGCAGGCGCTGGTGCAGGCGACGCTGGCGCGGCTGCGGCAGGAGCGAATTCGGCCGCTGATCCCGAGCATCCTGCTGCGCGGCAACGGCACCAACCCAGCCGGCACGCTGTCGAGCGGCTACTTCGGGGGCGGTGTCAACAGCAATCTGTCGAATTTCAGTGCCCGCAACAGCATGGACCTGCAGGTGCTCTGGGAACTGCAAAACCTGGGGCTGGGCAACCTGGCCGCGGTGCGCGAGCGCGAGGCGGAGAAGCAGGCGGCGACGCTGGAGCTGTGGCGGACGCAGGACCGCATCGCCGCGGAGGTGGTGCAGGCGCACGCCCAGGCGGCACGGGCGCAGGACCGGCTGCGCCTGGCGGAGGGTGCCGTGCAGTTTGCGGTCGGGACCGCGGACAAGAGTATCGAAGGGCTCAAGGCCCGGCGCGTCGGCGAGATGCTGGTGCTGGTGGTGCGGCCGCAGGAGGCGGTGGCTGCGGTGCAGGCGCTGGCCCAGGCGTACCTCGATTACTACGGCGCCGTCGGCGACGTGAACCGGGCACAGTTCCGGTTGTACCGGGCGCTCGGGCAGCCGGCGCAGTGCCTGATTCCGCCGGCGCCGCTCCCGGCCAGCGCCCCGGCTGTCGGCCCTGCCGGAAATGGCGGCGCCTTCCGTACTCCTTAACGGGTTGATCGCAGCGTTCGGTTGGAGCGCCCGTCTCGACCTGTTATAATCCCCCCTGTCCGCCCCTTTTTCCTGACCGCTTCCCAGGAAAACCAACGCCGAGGCTGCCGCTGATGAATCCCCTCACATTCGCGCTGCGTCACCCGGTCACCGTGCTGGTGGCGCTGGTGGCGCTGGTCGGCGGCGGCGTGCTGGCCGTCGCGCGCATGAAGGTCGATATTTTCCCCTCGCTGAACCTGCCCGTCGTCTACGTCGCGCAGCCCTACGGCGGTATGGACCCGGCCCAGATGGAAGGGCTGATCGCCAACTATTACGAGTATCATTTCCTGTACATCGGCGGCATCCACCACGTCGAGTCAAAGAACGTGCAGGGCGTCGCCCTGATGAAGCTGTACTTCCATCCCGGCACCGACATGGCCCAGGCGATGGCCGAGACGGTCGGCTACGTCAACCGTTCACGCGCCTTCATGCCGCCGGGAACGGTGCCGCCGTTCATCATGCGTTTCGACACCGGCAGCGTACCAGTTGGCTACCTCGTGCTCTCCAGCGAGACGAAATCCATCGGCGAGATCCAGGACCAGGCCCTGTTCAAGGTGCGGCCGATGTTCGCCAGCATTTCGGGCGTGTCGGCGCCGCCGCCGTTTGGCGGCAGTCAGCGCACCGTCGTCATCCGCGTCGATCCCGACCTCCTGCGCGCAGGGGGGTCTCGCCGGATGACGTGGTGCAGGCGCTGGCGTCCGGCAACAGCGTCAGCCCATCCGGCAACGTCCGCACCACCGACGCGATGCCGCTGGTGCCGGTCGATTCGATGGTGGTGCGGCCGAAGGAACTGGGCACCATCCCGCTGGGCAAAAGCGGCAAGGTGTTCCTGCGCGACGTGGCCCCGGTGATCGAGGACGCCAGTGACATCGCCACTGGCTACGCGCTGGTCAACGGCAAGCGCGCGGTGTACATCCTGGCGACCCGGCGCGCGGACGCCTCGACCGTCGCGGTGGTCGATGCCATCAAGGCGAACCTGCCGAAAATGCAGGCTCAGCTGCCCGACGACATCAAGGTCAGCTTCGAGTTCGACCAGTCGCCGTACGTCACCAATGCCGTGCGCACCGTTGCCATCGAGGCCGTGCTCGGGGCGGTGCTGACCGGGCTGATGGTGCTGCTGTTCCTGCGCGACTGGCGCAGCGTCATCGTGGTGGTGCTGAACATCCCGCTGGCGCTGACCGGCTCGCTGGTGGCGCTGGCGCTGACGGGCCAGACGATCAACCTAATGACGCTGGGCGGCCTGGCGCTGTCGGTGGGCATTCTGGTTGATGAGGCGACGGTGGAGGTCGAGAACATCCACACGCAGATGGAGAAGACAGGCTCGATCGCGCTGGCGGTGCGGCGCGGCAACGCGGAGACGGCGGTGCCGCGCTTGCTGGCGATGCTGTGCGTGCTGGCGGTGTTCATTCCGTCGTTCTTCATGCAGGGCTCGGCGCAGGCGCTGTTCGCGCCGCTGGCGCTGGCGGTCGGCTTCGCCATGATCGCGTCGTATCTGCTGTCGAGTTCGTTCGTGCCGGTGCTGTCGGTCTATCTGCTGCGGCACCAGCAACAACACATCCAGGCGGCGCACGGCCCGTCGCCGTTGGTGCTGTGGTATCAGCGCACGCTGGCCGCGGTCACGGCCCGGCGCGGCGTGCTTGTGCCGGCGTACCTCGTCGGGACCGTGGCGGTGGTCGTGCTGCTGGGACGGCTGCCCGGTGTGGAAATCTTCCCGCGTGTCGATGCCGGCCAGTTCCAGTTCCGGCTGCGAGCGCCCGTCGGCACGCGCATCGAGGAAACCGAGGCCGTCGTGCAGGAGGCCCTGCGCTTCATCAAGGACGAGGCTGGCCCGGATGCCGTGGAGATCAGCGCCGGTTTCGTCGGCGTCGTGCCGTCGAGCTACCCGATCAACACGATCTACCTGTGGACCGGCGGCCCCGAGGAAGCGCTGATGCGCGTGGCGCTGCGGCACGATTCGGGCGTTGCCGTCGAGGATTTGAAGCGGCGGCTGCGCGAGAAACTGCCGGGCCACTTGCGGGAATGGCTGATACAGCGCTGGCTGGCGGAGGGAGTCTCGTCCGCCCGGGTCGAGGAGCGCGTCACGGACCTGCAGCTGTCGTTCGAGCCGGCGGACATCGTCAACGAGGTGATGAGCTTCGGCTCGCCGACGCCGGTGGAAATCCAGGTCAGCGGCCCCAGGCTGGCCGAGAACAGCGCTCACGCCGAGAAGATTCGCCGCGAGCTGGAGAAGATCGCGGCGCTGCGCGACCTGCGCACGGTGCCGTCGCTGGAGTACCCGACGCTGTCGGTGCGCATCAACCGCGAGAAGGCCAGCTTCAGCGGCGTCACCGCGGACGACGTGGCAAAAGCGCTGGTGGTCGGCACCTCGTCGAGCCGCTTCACGATGCCGAACTACTGGCGCGACCCAAACAGCGGCATCGGCTACCAGGTGCAGGTGGAAATTCCGCAGCGGCTCATGGGCCGCAAGCTCGACATTGAAATGATCCCGGTGAAGCGCGTCGGCGGGCGGCTGGTGCTGCTGCGCGACGTGGCGGACGTGGTCGAGGACACGATGCCGGGCGAGTTCGACCGCTACAACATGCGGCGGCTGGTGAGCCTGACGGCTAACGTTGAGGGCGCGGACCTGGGCCGGGTCAGCGAGCAGGTCGAGCAGGCCATCCGGGACGCGGGGCCGGCGCCGGCGGGCGTGCTGGTGGACGTGCGCGGTCAGGTGACGCCGCTCCAGGAACTGACACGCGGCCTGGCGTTTGGCCTGGGGCTGGCGGTGGCGGTGATTCTGCTGTTGTTGACGGCGTATTTCCAGTCACCGCGGCTGGCGCTGGTGGCGGTGGCGGCGGTGCCGGCGGTGCTGGCGGGCGTGGTGCTGGCGCTACTGCTGACCGGCACGACATTGAACCTGCAGTCGTTCATGGGCGCGATCATGGCGGTCGGCGTCGCGGTGGCCAACGCGATCTTGCTGGTGACGTTCGCGGAGCGCCACCGCCGGCAGCAGGGCGGCGCCCTGGCAGCGGCGCTGGCGGGGGCACGGGCGCGGCTGCGGCCGATCCTGATGACCAGCGCCGCGATGATCGCGGGCATGGTGCCGATGGCGCTGGGCCTGGGCGAGAGCGGCGATCAGACGGCGCCACTGGGCCGGGCGGTGATCGGCGGCCTGGTGGCCTCGACGCTGGCGACGCTGGGCGTGTTACCGGCGGTGTTCGCGCTGGTGATGAGCGGCGCCAGCACAAAGTCGGCATCGCTGGACGCGCTGGACCCGGCGAGCCCGTATTATGTGCCACACGAGGGCGAGACGCAGCCCGGGGCCGTGTAGTCTTCGGGTCAGCCGCATTTTCGTGGGGCAAGCTGGAAAGCCTGCCCCATGAAAATGCGGTTGAACGAAGGGACCCGATCAGCGAATATGCGAGGGCCTATCATGAAATCCCGAATCCTCCTGCTGTTCGCGGCGGCGCTGCTGGCCGGTTGCGGCGGTCAGCGGCCGCAGTCCGAGAGCAAGCCCGGCGCGTCCACGGTGGCGAAGGTCCAGAAAGTTTCGCCACAGCGCAAGGAACTGGTGCGCGTCGTCGAGCAACCAGGAACGGTGCAGGCGTATGAGGAGACGCCGCTGTATGCCCGATTGGCTGGCTATGTCAAGAAGTTCCACAAGCTCATCGGCGACAAGGTGAATCCGGGCGACGTGCTCGCGGAGATCAGCATCCCCGAACTCGTGGAGGAGTCGAACCAGAAGGAGCAGCTTGTCAAGCAGGCGCTGGTCGAGGTGGAGCTAGCGCGAAAGAATTTGGCGACGGCCGAGGCCCACGTGACCGCAGTGGCGGCGCAGGTGAAGGTCGCCGAGTCGGCGTTGACCCGCGCCCAGGCCAGCTACGAGCGCTGGCAGTCCGAGCACCGGCGCATGACCAAATACGTGGCCGACAAGGTGCTTGAACGGCAAACGCTCGACGAGACGCTCAACCAGTTCAAGGCCGCCGAGGCCACCCGCGACGAGACGCGGGCACAGATCATCGCCACGCAGGCGCTGGAGGCGAAGAGCGTCGCGGAGAAAAACCGGGCCGAGGTGGACGTGATGCTGGCGCAGGCCCGCGAGCATGTGGCGAAGGCGGAGGCACGGCGCGTTGCGGAGCTGGTCAAGTACACGCGCGTGCCGGCGCCGTATGCGGGGGTGGTGACGAAGCGCAACGTGGACACCGGCCATTTCGTGCAGCCGGCGGACAGCGGTCGGGCGGTGCCGCTGTACACCGTCGTGCGCCGCGACAAGGTGCTGGTCGTCATTTACGTGCCGGAGCTGGACGCCGTCCTGGTGCGCGAGCGGCAGCCCGTGACGGTGACCGTGCAGGCTCTGGGCGGCCGTGCGTTCCTGGGCACGGTGTCGCGCACGTCGTGGGCGCTGGAGCCGGGCACGCGGACCATGCGAGCCGAGATCGACCTGGAGAACCCCCAGGACGAACTGCGGTCGGGCATGTATGTTTACGCGCGTGTGACCACGAAGCTGCCGCCGGCGTGGGTGCTGCCGGCCGCCGCGGTCGTCAAGCAGGGCGATCAGCTGATGTGCTTCCGCGTGGAGGGCACCAGGGTGGTGCGGACGCCCGTGCAGGTCGGCCACTCCGATGGGGAATCGGTGCAGGTGCTGCGCTGGCAGAAGACCGCGGCGCCGGTGACATGGGCGGAGTTTTCCGAGGGCATGACCGTTGCGGCGAAGGCGAAGGGGCTGACGGACGGGCAGACGGTCGAGGTCGCCGGCCGCTGACGGCGGCGCGGCGTGAGGCGTCCTGCTCCCGTAGCTTCACACGCAACACCGCCTCCAGCACATCCGTCTGCCGATAGCCGCGTATTTTTTGTTTGACAGAGCCGAAAGGTTCGCTACCCTGGCGAATAAACCGTGAGACTTCGTGCGCGTTTGGTCCACATGCCGCGCCGGCTGTTTTTCCCCGTGAACGCCAACCGCTTTTCACCAGGAGACTCGACCATGGCTCCCCCCTCATGGCTTCAAACGCTGAAGGGCATTCTCGGCAGCCGCCGCCGGTGCGCCGCCCTCCCTGGACGCTCCTTCGTGCCCCAGCTGCTGGCCCTTGAAGATCGCTGTTTGCCCAGCACCTTCCCAGTCCTGAATCTCAACGACAGCGGCCCCCACTCCTTGCGGGCGGCCGTCGCCGCCGCCAATGCCAATCCCGGTCCCGACACCATCACGTTCGCGGATCATCTCCACGGCACGATCCGGCTCACGAGCGGCGCATTGCCGATCAACGACAGCGTGACCATCAACGGTCCGGGGGCCGACCAGCTGGCCGTCAGCGGCACCAACGCCAGTCGGGTGTTCGAGCTGGCGACGAGCCTGAATGTGACCATCAGCGGCCTGACGATTACTCACGGGAGTGCCCTCGACCTGGCGGGTGGCATCCTGAACAACGGCAGTAACCTGACCCTCACCAGAGATAGCCTGACCCAGAACGTCACCTCTGAAGGCACGACGGATACCAACGGCGCCCAGGGCGGCGGCCTTGCGAGTCTGGGCGGCATCGTGAACATCACCGACTGCACGATCACCGACAACCAGGCGCTTGGCGGCGCAGCGCGTCGGCGTCCGGGCAAGCGTATGGTGGCGGCCTGTTCCTTGCCGCGGGCATTGCCACGATCCGCAACAGCACATTCATCGGCAACCTGGCACAGGGAGGAGCCAGCAGTTCCGACGGTGAATGCGGCGGTGGAGCCATCAATACCGGCGGTGTCCTGTTCACGGACTCCGTGCCGCTGGTTGTGACCAACAGCACCTTCAGTAACAACCTGGCCGTGGCCAGTGCCAACTGTCCTGGCAACGCCGGCGATGGCGGGGCCATCAGTTCGGGGATCGGTGGCATTACCATCTCCGGCAGCACCTTCGATCACAATCAGGCTGTCGGTGGCAATGGCGGAGTCAATGAATTCGCGGGAGAGTCCGAAGGCGGTGCCATCGGTAACTATGGTCCCCTGACCGTCTCCGGCAGCACGTTCGACGGCAACCTGTCCCGCGCCGGCAACGGCGGCCAGGGCGATCCGGGGGCAGTGGACGTTGATCCCTCCGTGGACGTGAGCTACGGCGGCGCCATTGCCAGCCTGTTCGGCCCCGGCACGGACTACTTCTACTCCAGCCTGAACGTCACCGGCAGCAGCTTCAGCAACAACAAGGCCATCGGCGGCAATAACGCCACTGCCACGGGGACCGACATTGTCGAGGCCGGAGCGGCCGAGGGCGGTGCGCTTGGCGATGAGTTCGGCGTGGCGGCGACCATTACCGGCAGCACGTTCAACAACAACCAGGCCATTGGCGGCAACGGCAACAGCTGTAGCGGGCCGGTGATCGATGACGGCACCGGCTTCGGCGGCGCGATCCTGTGCGGCTTCGGCGGCGGCTATTACGGGGCAACCACCCTCACCGTCAGCAACAGCACGTTTACCGGGAACAATGCCACCGGCGGCAACAACAACACCGGCACGGCCGGCACGGCGGGCTTTGTCGGGTCCGGGGTCGGCGCTGGCATTGCGAACTACCTGGGAGGCGCGGCCAGCGTCAGTGGCAGTGCGTTGGTCCTCGGCGAGGCCAGCGGCGGTCACGGCAACACAGCCAGCGGCACCGGCGTCTTCGCCGGTCTCGGAGCGGGCGGCGGGATCTTCAATGCCGTGGGGAACTACAACTCTTCGGGCTACGGCCAGTTCAACCCCAGCGTCGTCACCGTCAGCAACAGCCTGATCAGCCTCAATCAGGCCGAGGGACAGGGCGGCGGGGCTGGCCTGGGCGGCGGCGCCTACAACGACGCCACCTCTTCGCTGGCGCTGACGAGTTCCCTGGTGACGCTGAACCAGGCCGACGGCGCTCCGGGCAGCGGCGGCGGAGTCTACACGCTCGGGACGTTCACCCACGACGCCCAGACCTTCATCATCTTCAACCACGCCAGCACGAGCGGTGACAACATCGGGATGTGACGCCCTTCCGTGTCGTTTTCGTTCGTAGTTTCGCCTTCAGAGAGCGTCCAGCTTTCAAGTATTGGTAAATAAGGAGTTACGGCGAGCCAGGTGGCCCAAAATGGGGGTGGAGGGGTCCGGGAATACCTGAACAAAAAGCCCCATTCCGAGACGTAACCCTCTTGCCGTAAACCCTTTCCCTGCACCACTTATAAGCTGGACGATCTCTTCAGGCGGTCCTTTGTGCCGGAGCAAGGGACCGCCGGCCACCAGTCGCGCTTGCCCCCGGGGTGGTTTTCTCTCACGGGGGTGAGATGAAATAACCGCCTGGCAGCACAGGAGTTGCCGTTTCATCTCACGTTTCTTGCACACCCCTATGGGCCAAGTTGCGCCCGCCCGCGCTGATCCGTGCCGGCTGGCGCCCGGCGTTGCCGGCTTGAAGGTGCCCGCTCGGTCTCGACCGTGCCGGCCAGCGCCCGGCGTTACCGGCGCGGGTCGTTTACGAAAAGAGGCAGGGCTCCGTCCCGGTCGGGCCAGACCACCAGGTGCCAGTGGTTGGGCATGAGCACGTAGGCCAGCAGGCGCATCGCGTGCCGCTCCCAGGCCTGGCGCAAGACCTTCTCGAAGGCCGCGTAGTCGGCCGGCTTGTGAAACAGCGTGCCCCGGCCCACCGCGCGGTTCAGGACGTGGTAGACGTAGCCGGCGTCGGCACAACGGAGGCGTCTGGCCATGACCGTCGCTTACCCGACCCACCCGCCACTGTCAAAAAGAAAGCTGACCCCTTTTTCTCTTCTCTTGTTTTCCTCTTCTCCTCTTGACGTTCATTTTTTCTGGATTCTTTCAAGAGCCCTCAAGCACGAACGACGAATAACTTCATCAGTGGATGCGATTCCTTTCATTAACGCGGGTACGGCCGCCTTGGCTTCAGGACCGATGCTTCCAAGAGTAATAGCGGCGGCACGCTTCGTCATTACAGACCGGCTCTCCAACAGCTTAATGAGTGTCGGCACGGCTGGTTTCGCCTTCCCGCCCATTTCCTCAAGGCCGCTCATTGCGTAATGCTGAGTGGTGTCATCATTCTCTTTCAACAACTGAATTAATTCAGACAGGTTTTCCTTTGCTTCAAACCCCAGATTTTTGAGGGCGAATGAACAATACACTCGTACCTCGCCCGACTTGTCTTGTTTCCATGAATTAGCCAATGCTGAAATAGCAGCCTTATTTCCAATGTGTCCCAGCGCTTGAGCCGCGTACACTCGAATTTGTTGTTCGGGGTCGCGTAAAGAAATGCAAAGCGCTTCAGTCGCGGCTTTTGTAGATTGGCCGAGGTCTCCCAACGATTGGATCGCGCGAACTCTCACACTCACCTTTGAGTCCCTGACGGACCTAAGGCAACGTTTCAAAATTAATCCGCAGTTCCCTTCTACAATAACCCTGGCCCAACCGGGGGCCTGGTTTGGAAGGGAGGCAGAGCCGTGGACATCCACCAATGCCAATGCCCTCACTGCCGACAAGGTGCGGACCACCCCGAACGCGCCCTCCATTACCGGCTCAACCTTCTCCTGAGCCGGTTGGATGAGCACCAACGCCGGTGGTTGGCAGCCTGGGAGTCCCAGAAGGTCGGCCGCGGCGGCGACCGCCTACTGTCCCTCATCACCGGCCTGAACGTGGAAACCATCCGGCGCGGTCGCCGGGAACTCGAGGACTCCCTGCGGGACTGCCCCCCGGATCGCATCCGCCGGCCCGGGGCAGGACGGCCCGCTGTGAAAAAAAAGTGCCGGGCCTCATGAACGCTTTGAGGCAGCTGGTTGAGGAGCAGACCGCCGGCAGCCCGCAAACCTGTCAGAAGTGGGTGCGCCACAGCGTCGCCTACCTGAGCACGCGGTTGCAAGGCCAAGGCTTCGCCGTCAGCCCCGCCACGGTCTATCGCCTGTTGGACGACCTGGGCTATTCGCTCAAGGCCAACCGCAAGCGCTTCACCGGCCCGCCTCACCCAGACCGGGACCGGCAGTTCGCGTACATCGCCGGGCAGCGGCGCCGCTTCGCCATCCTCGGCCAGCCGGTGATCAGCGTGGACAGCAAGAAAAAGGAGTTGATCGGCAACTTCAAGAATGCAGGGCGGCAGTGGTGCCGGTGCGCCACGGAGGTCAACGCCCACGACTTCCTGGACGACGCCTTGGGCCGGGCCGTCCCCTACGGGGTCTACGACGTGCGCCAGGACCGCGGCCATGTCTACGTGGGGTTGTCCGCCGACACCGCGGCGTTCGCGGGGGACGTGATCGGCCGGTGGTGGCGCGGCGAGGGACGGCTGTGGTACCCGCAGGCCGACGAGTTGCTGATCCTGTGCGACGCGGGCGGGAGCAACAGTTGCCGCGTGCGGTTGTGGAAACAGCGCCTCCAGGAGGAGTTGGCCGACCGCTGGGGGCTGTGGGTGACGGTGTGCCATTACCCGCGGGGGGCGTCGAAGTGGAACCCGGTGGAGCACCGGCTGTTCAGCCGCATCAGCGTCAACTGGGCGGGGGAGCCGCTGCGAACCGTGGAGACGCTGTTGGCCTGCATCCGGGGCACGGAGACGGACGCCGGTTGGGCGGTACGTGCGACGTTGCTGGACGCGGAGTACGCGAAGGGGGTCAAGGTGCCGGACGCAGAAATGCAGACGTGGCGCCTCCAAAGGCATGCCGTCTGCCCCAGTTGGAATTACACCATCAAGCCACGTTGGACAATATTCTAACATCAGCACCCAGGTGTAAGCTGCGGACTAATTTTGAACGGCTGCCTAATCAATGCTTCGATGGTTTCTGGAAAAGGCGGTTGAATGGATGTTAATGACTGTGCAGCAAAACAGCGAACACCCTCGCTTGGGTCAGCGAGCGCTTTGATTAATGCCGTTGCGCGAAGTTTACTGTATCCTTCAATAGACGCAAGACGCAAGGCAGCCAGCATTCGCTTAGGCTCGTCTTCGCTTTTCAGCATTTTCAGGAGGTTGTCAACGTTAACAGACCTTTTTTCGGAATGATCATCAGAAGAAGATTGTTGGATTGAAAAGGAGGTGACATGGAATACCACTGGTTTCCCACAGTCGCACCCCATGAGAATGTTAGAGCCAACAAGCGAAAAGATGACCGAAACGATATAATGGTTCATCGCTTTCTCCTAACAATGGAGTTGCATTTACCCAAGCAGTTCGCTTAACGCCTACCAACACTTCATGGCCGAACCAGGCGGAAATACTGATCCATGCTTTCAAGTATTACTACCTGAGAGGAAAAGGGGTCAGGTTTATTTACGGCTACAAGGCCGAACATGGATTGGGGCGCTCGCCGCGCCTCGGTTTTCCCAGTTTTACGCTGGCCGGCGGCCGCGCAAGACGTGTGTGTCTTGCGCGGCCGCCGGCCAGCGTAACCGCCCCCTTTTCGGATTGCAAGTAAGAAACGCCGGGGAAACGACAAGCCACCCGGACAGTCTTAAATTGGTGACGAGAAGTCTCCGCATGCTCCGCGCGTCTGCACGTCGCCGCAGGCCGCGGCCAGCGCCGCGACGTGCGCCGGCGTCGTGCCGCAGCAACCGCCGCCCAGCACCGCCCCCGCCCGCACCACCTCCGGTAACCAGTCCGCCAGCTGCCCCGGTGTCAGCTGTGCCTAATTCGGACCATCGGCGGCGGAACTGTCAGACTTGGTTGGCGTATGCCTCCGCCGGGTGCCATGCTTTCACGGCCCACCTGCGCCGGAAGGGTTGCTCGTCACTCCCAGGGCGCGAAAGCATGCCGCCTGAATTTTTTCCCCGAACTTGCGTCTCTAACCTTGTTAAAGCCGCCGAAGTAGACCGTCTTGGGGCGTGGCGGCTCACTCCTCGATCAGTTCATACGTGCCGCCGCCGGCCTTCTTGAGCTTGCCCTGCTTGACGAGTTCGTCCCACACGGCCTGCGAAAACTGGTTCGGCGGCGTGATGGCGACGATGCCGGAACCGCGGCCGGTGCTCAGCGGGTTGCGCGTGAACTGCGACTCCGCGTCCAGTCGCGTCACTTTCAAGCGTTTCTTGAACGCCTTCAACGCCTGCTTCAGTTCTTCCCGGCTCGGGGTGGCCGGGGTCGGTTCGGTGGCCATGACCGCTGCTCCTGACGGTTTGTCTATCGGGGTCGCTCGCGTGCTGCTATTGTATGGCCGGTGTCGAGGTTCGGAAGAGCATCCCGACCGCCGAGAGCGCCATGGCCGACCACGATCAGCAATTCAAAACGCTGCTGCGCGCGTTCTTCAAGGAGTTCATCGAGTTGTTCTTCCCCAAGTGGGCGGGGCGCTTCGACTTCACCGAGGTCGTCTGGCTCGACAAGGAGATTTTCCCCGACCCACCGCAGGGCAAGGCTTACGGCATCGACCTGCTGGCCAGGCTGAAGGTGCGGGAGCCGGTGGTGCTGGCGCCAGGCGGGCACAAGCACTTGCTGGTGCTGGTCCATGTGGAGGTCGAGTCGGCGGACAAGGTGGCGCCGCTGCGGCCGCGCATGTTCCACTACTACGAGCACCTGCGGCGGCACCACGACCTGCCGGTGCTGCCGATCGGCCTGTACCTGCGCGTCGGGCTCGACGGCGTGGGCTGGGACGAGTACGTCGAGCAGTTCTGGGAAGAGACGTTGCTGCGCTTCCGCTACGCCTACATTGGTCTGCCTGGCCTGGACGCCGTGGATTACCTGGATCGCGGCAATTGGCTGGGCGTGGCGCTGACGGCGCTGATGCGCGTGCCGCCGGCGCGGCGGTTGGAATTGGCGGAGGAAGCGTGGCGGCGTTTGATACAATGTGACACAGATCAGTTCCGGCGGCTGCTCCTGTTCGGGTGTCTCGGGACGTACGCGCAGCTCGACGACAAGCAGCGTGAGGAACTGGACAACCGCTTACGGAATGATCCGGACCTGGGGGTGCAAGCCATGTCACTCGGCATTTTCGAGAAGTACCACAAGCAGGGCCTTGAGGAGGGCCGCGCGGAGGGTCGTGCGGAGGGCCGCGCGGAGGGCCGCGCGGAAGCTCGTGAAAAACAACTGAAACTGGTACGGAGACAGTTGGAAAAACGCTTCGGCCCACTCCTCGAGTCGGCCTTGACCCGCTTGGCAGCACTTTCGGATGAACAACTCGAGTCCTTGGCGTTGGCGCTGCTCGAAGCTAAATCGCTACAAGACCTGGGTCTGGCGGACTGATCGCTTCGGGAGGTGCGCACCGTTGCGCAAGGCGCGGCGCAAGGAATTGGCCAATCGCCATCGCAACGATCCAGACCCGAGGAGTGCAACCCATGTCGAGGGGCATTTATGATGAAACTTACAGGCGAGATTTCGAGGAAGGCTATGCGGTAGGTATCCGGGAGACGGTACTGGCTCAACTGCAGGAAAAATTCGGGCCGATCAGCGCGGCGATCCAGGACTTGCTGAGGCCAATGACTGCCGAGCAACTCATCGAACTCGCGGTGGCGCTGCTCAAAGCCAATTCCTTGCAAGACCTTGGGCTGGCTGACTTGCACATCTCGTTTCGGAAGTGCGCAGGCCGATGACCATCACCGACGTGCGCGCCGTCCAGCCAGTCGCCGCCAACTCGCCGCCCGACTGGCGCACCACCTTCGGCCAGATCCTCGTCGCCATCGACACCAACGTCGGCCTGACCGGCTACGGCGTCGGCGGCGGCGGCGCGGCGGGCGTGCAGATCGTCCGCACCATTCTGCGCAACGTCCTGCTCGGCCGCGCCCCGCAGCCCATCGAACCGCTCTGGCAGCGGATGTATGCCGCGACGCTGCCGTTCGGCCGCCGCGGCCTGGCGGTCATGGCACTCAGCGGCGTGGATCTGGCCCTGTGGGACCTGCTCGGCAAGACCGAACGCTGTTCGGTGGCCAAACTCCTCGGCGGCGCCCGGCACACCGAGGTGCCGGCGTACCTGACCGTCTGGAGCCAGCTGGCACGGGAGGAGGCCGGGAAGTACGCCGCCTATAAACTGCACGCCGGCAAGCTCGAACTCGGCTCGCGGGACGAGGATCGCGTTGTGACGGCGGTCGAAGACGCCCGGCAACTCGTCGGCCCAAATATCCCGTTGATGCTCGACGCCTGGATGCAGTGGGACATCGACACGACGCTGCGCGTGGCGGAGCGCGTGCGGCCGCTGGGTGTGGACTGGGTCGAGGAGCCGCTGTCGCCCGATGACCTGGCCGGCTATGCCGTGCTGCGTGACCGCTGCCCGGTGCCCATCGCTGGCGGCGAACACGAGTTCACGGCCTTCGGCTTCGCGCCACTCATCGAGCAGCGGTTGCACCACGTCCTGCAGCCGGACGTGTGCTGGTGCGGCGGCATGACGGAGCTGGTCAAAATCTATCGGCTGGCGCACCCCGCGGGGCTGCGCGTCTGTCCGCACCGCGGCGCCGAGCTGTGGGCGCTGCCGGCGCTGGCGGCGCTCGACCCGCAACCGCTGGCGGAATCCGGCCGGCCGTGGCTGCCGTGGGTCGGCGGCCAACCGCCCATTCGCGCTGGCGTTATCGCAGTGCCGGACGAACCCGGCTTCGGCGTCGTCATCGACGAGGCGAAGCTGCCTTCTCCGTGGTGAAATCCCTTCCATAATCCGCGGCCACACCTACAATCGGCACCATTACTCCCCGCGCACCCAGAGACGCCGCCATGCTCCTGGCCTCGTATCAACAGCACCTCGACCCGCTGTCGTCGCACAACATCCCCTGGTCGCAGGTGTGGTCCACGCTGCTGGCGGCGCTGCCGGTCCTGGTGCTTTTCTGGCTGCTAGTGCCGCGCCGCTGGCTGGCGTCCAAGGCCGGCGCCGCCGGGGCCGTCACCGCCATCGTCCTGGCCATCGTCATCTACGGCATGCCGGCGCCGATGGCGGTCATGGCGTTCGTGCAGGGGGCCGGCTTCGGTCTCTTGCCGGTCGGCTGGACCATCTTCAGCGCCATGCTCCTGTACAACATCACCGTTGAGACCGGCCACTTCGCCATCGTGCGCCGCAGCGTTGCGGGGCTGTCCGGCGACGCCCGCATCCAGGCAGTGCTGATCGGCTTCGCCTTCGGCGCTTTCCTGGAAGGGGCGGCCGGCGGCGGTACGCCGGTCGCCATCTGCGGCGCCATCATGGTCGGCCTCGGCTTCCATCCCTTTCTCGCCGCGGTGCTGTGCCTGATCGCCAACACCTCACCCGTCGCCTACGGCGGCCTCGGCACGCCGCTCATCGTCCTCGGCGGCGTCACTACCGGGCTGCCGACCGAAACGCTCAGCGTCATGGCCAGCCACCAACTACCGTTTTTGTCGTTCCTGGTGCCGCTGTACATGACCAAGTGCATGTGTACCTGGAAGCAAACGCGCGAAGTCTGGCCGGTGTTGCTGGTGTCCGGCGGTTCCTTCGCGCTATTCCAGTACACGTTCGCCACTGCTCACCTGCATTTCGGCACGGTGCTGTACCCCATGACCGACATCGGCGGCGGCATCTTCTCGCTGGTGGTGACGGCGCTTTTCTGCGCTTCTGGAAGCCGAAGAAGGAGTGGCACTTCGACCACCCGGTCACGCCACCCCCGGCCGCGCCCACGCCGGCAGCCGAACCCCCGGCCGCCCACGCCGCCGAGGCCGAGACGCTGCTCGCCGGAACCAACGGCGAACCCAAAAAGGCAGCGGAGGCGCCGCTCACGTGGAAAAGCGTTAGCCTGGCGTGGGCACCGTACGCCCTGATGTCGGTATTGCTGCTGTTGACGGGCCTGGTGCGACAGGAGGAGGAAGACACCAAGAAACACGGGCCGAAGCAACCCGGCCACGGTTTCGTCCAGATCGCTGGGCCGCTGTACACGAATTACCAGATCCCCATCCCGACGCTGCACAACGAATCGTCCCGCGACAAGCGGCTGCTGGGGCGGGACAAGGAGTCGAAGCCGGAAGGGGCGCTGTTCAACTTCGCCTGGCTGACGGCGCCGGGCTCGGCGGTGTTCGTGGCGGCGCTGCTGTCGATGCTGCTGTTGCGCATGAACCGGGCTCAGGTCGGCCGTGTCTTCCTGCGGACGTTCTTCCAGATGAAGGTGCCGATCCCGACCATCGCGTGCATGCTCGGCCTGAGCTACGTGACGCGCTACAGCGGTATGGACGCGACGCTGGGCTACGCTTTCTCGGCAACGGGGGCGCTGTACCCGTTCTTCGCGGCGCTGCTCGGCTGGCTGGGCGTCTTCCTGACCGGCACCGACGCGGGCAGCAACGCCCTGTTCGGCTCGCTGCAGCAGATCACCGCGCAGCAGGTGCATCAGAACAACCCGGCCCTGTTCACGGGCGGCCTGTCCTCACCGCAACTGGAAGTGCTGCTGTGTACGGCCAACAGCACGGGCGGCGTCATGGGCAAGATGATCGACGCCCAGAGCATCTGCGTGGCGACGGCGGCAACGCACCAGATCGGCAAGGAAGCGGACATCTTCAAGGCGGTGGTCTGGCACAGCCTCCTGCTGGCGGCGCTGGTCGGCCTGATGACGCTGTTGCAGGCGTACGTCTACCCGTTCACGCTGATGGTGCCGAAACCGTAAGGACGCGGCGGCAACGGGTTTGTTGATGAAGCCGGCCTCAGGCGTAGCCCATCCAGGGCGTGCGGCCGTGGCGGACCTTGCCTCGCGTTTCCGTGTGGGGCCTGGGAATGAGAATCCGAATCGACTCCTCACGCCTTTCCCGCGCCGCGCGGAAGCGACCGCGGCCGGTGATTGCGGTTGACCGCCGACCGCGCCGCAGCATATAGTTTCATTGGCTGATTTCCTTTGTGCGAAGGAGCAACCCGTGGCCTCCAAGTCGAAACGACGATCCGAGCAGGTTCTTGGCTTTGTCGGCGTCGGCCTGGACAACCAGGACGACCACCAACGCCTGACGCGCGCCGAGCACTTTGTCCTGATCGGCGGCTCCGCGGAGACGCACGAACGGATGCAGGACGTGACCATTCGCTTCAACGAATCGCTGAAGCAGCGCGACAAGACGCTGCCAGAGTTGTCGCTGCAGGAAGTGGCGGACCTGCTGCACCGGGCGATGGAAGATTGAAGAAGTGCAGATTGCCAATGGCCGATTGCAAATTGAAAGACCAGCAAAGTTCCCGGTCTTTCAATCGGCAATCGGCAATCGGCAATCTGCAATTCCTCCGAAACTCTCCCGCCATCGCCCCAGTATCTTCTCCTGACGACCTCCCGTGGACCCTGGTGGCCGCACGTGTCGGACGAAGCCCTGCTGGTGGACCGCTGCCGGGATGGCGACGCCTCGGCCGTCCGGGCGCTGGTGGAGCGCTTCCAGAGCGACGTGTACGCCCTGTGCGTCCGCCTGCTGCAACACCGCCAGGACGCCGAGGACGTGTGCCAGGAAGTGTTCCTGCGCGTCTTCCGCAGCTTGCACCGCTGGGACCCGCAACGGCCGCTCAAGCCGTGGATCATCGGCATCGCCGTCAACCGCTGTCGTACCTGGCTCGGCCAGCGCAGCCGGCGGCCGGAGCTGGTCGATTACCTCCAGGACACTGCCGCCAGCCGGCCCGACGACGACTCCGAGGAGTTGGTGCGAGAGATTCAGGCCGCCCTGGCGGAACTGCGGCCGGACTACCGCCTGGTGTTCGTGCTGTTCCACGAACAGGGTTTGCCGTATGACGACATCGCCACCCAGCTGCACCGACCGGTCGGCACCATCAAGACCTGGCTGCACCGGGCGCGGCTGGAAATACTGGACCGGCTGCGCCAGCGCGGCATGATTTCCGAGGTGGGCCATGAACTGCCCTGAGAGCGAACCACACCTGCAAGCGCTGCTCGATGGCGATACCGCCCCGTCCGCGCCCGACTTCCTGGCCCACCTGGCCGCCTGCCCGGCGTGCCGCGGCCGTCACGGCGCCGCCCTGCGCCTGCTGCACGGCCTGCCCTTGCTACCGCGGCCGACAGCACCCACCGGCCTGAGCCTGCGCGTCACCGCCGCGGTGTTGCGCGACCGCCGGGAACGGCGCTCCCGCCTCCGCCGCTGGGCGACCGTCGCCGCGGCCGCCGTCCTGCTGCTGGCCCCGTTCCTCGGCCTGCACTGGCTGCGCCAGCTGGAACTGCCCGCCCGCCCACCGCTGATCGTCCGCAGCCAACCCAAGCCACCGCCGGCCCCCGATGACCTGGTCAAGCATGCGCCGAAACCCGAGCCCAGGACCGAACCGCTGCGGCCGCAGCTGGAGGAGACGCGCCAGGCGCTGGCGGCCGTGGGCGACCGGTTGACGAAGGTGAACCTCCAGCCACAGCGACTGATGTACACGGCGACGCTGCCGATGGGCATGGCGCCGCTGGACAGCCTGACGCACCTGGAGCCGCTCAACCAGCCGGTCGCCGGCGCCGCCCAGGGCGTCCAGAACGCCGGCAAGGGCGTCGGCATCGGTGTGCAGACGGTCACCGGCACCACCCGGCGGGCGCTGTCGTTCTTCCTGCGTGAGCTTCCGCCGTTGGCCTCCCCGCGTAAACGCTCCCTGTAACCCCGGACATCCTGCCATGAGAGTAACGCTGCTGTCGCGCTCGACGGTACTCGCCTGCGCCCTGCTGTCGCTGGCGGCCGGGGTGGTGCGGGCGGACGGGCCACGCACCGAGCTGGCTCGCCTGGTGCCCGACAAGGTCGCAGTCTGCCTGGTGATCGGCGACCTGCGCGGCCAGGCCGACAAGATGAAACAATCCGCATGGCTGAAGAAGGTGCGCGAGTCGCCGTTGGGGCGTGATCTGGCCGAGGCCCTGAATGGGGCGAAGCTTGGACAGTTCGGCGACCTGCTGCAGAAGCGCCTGGGCGTGACCTGGCCGCAGCTGCGCGACGAGGTGCTCGGCGATGCCGTGATTTTTGCCTACCAGCCCGGCCCGCCCGACCGGCCCGACGACGAGCAGGGATTGCTGCTGCTGCAAGTGCGCAGCCCGGCGGTGCTGGCGAAACTGATGGAGCGCCTGAACGCGGTGCAGAAAAAATCGGGTGAGTTGAAGAAGCTGGAGGCGCGACAACACCAGGGCAAAACCTACTTCCGCCGCGTGGAGGGCGACGGCGAGCAGTTCTACCACCTCGACGGCGGTTTGCTGGCGTTCAGCGGCCACGAGGCCATGCTCAAGCGCGTGCTGGAGCGGGCCGCGGCGCCCAAGGCCGAGACGCTGCCGCCGCTGGCGGAGCACGTCAAACTGGCCGGGGCCGACAAGGCGCTGGTGACGCTGTGGGTGAATCCGCGAGCGCTGGACGCCGAGTTGCAGGACAAATTCGCCGCGGCGGAGGGCCAGGCGGCGCACGTCCTGAAGGTGCTCCTGCGTTACTGGCGGGGGCTGGAAGGCGTGTCGCTGGCACTGACGCTGGAGCCGGTGGCGGAAGTGCGGGTGGCGCTGCAGGCACGCCGCGATCAGTTGCCGCCGGCGGCGCAGCGCGTCGCGGTGGCGGCGGCGCAGCCGTCGGAGTTATGGTCGCGCTTCCCGAAGGACGCGGTGCTGACCGCGGCGGGCCGCGTGGACGTGGCGGCGCTGCTGGAGGTGTTCCGCGAGTGGACGCCGCCCGAGGCGGACCAGAAGTTGCGTGATTCCTTCCGCGGCAATCCCTGGCTGGAAATGAGCCGAAAACTCTTCGGCCAGCTGCTGGCGCAGCTGGGCCCGGACTGCGGCCTGTCCCTGACGACCGGTTCGCAAAAGGAGGCGCCGCCGCAGCTGCTGCTGGCCGTACGGTTGCAGTCGGGCAAGCCCGGCCAGGCCCTGGACCGCAAGCTGTACACGGGGATGATGGCCCTGGTGGCACTGGCAGTGACGGACCACAACCGCACGCACAAGGACCAGATCCGCATGAAGACGCTCCGGCAGGGCAAGGTCGAGGTCAAGTACCTGGTGAACGGCAAGGAGTTCCCCAAAGGCTTTCGACCGGCGTTCGCTTTGAAGGAGGGCTACCTGGTGGTCGCCAGTTCGCCGGAGGCCGTCGTGCGCTTCGCCGCCGGCCCGGCCGCGCTGCCGGACACGACGGACGGCACACCGCTGCTGCGCCTGAACGTGCGCCAGCTGACGCGGTTGCTCAAGGAGCAGCGCGAGGGCGTGCTGGCGGTGCTGGCGAAGAGGCACGGTCTGCAGCCCGAGCTGGCGGCGGTGGTGCTGGAGGGCCTGAAGGGCGGCCTCGACCTGTTCGAGGACGTGCGGCTGACGCAGCGCAACGAGGGGCCGCGGACGCTGTGGCTGTTGCGGCTGCGATCCGCGGCGAAGTAGTCCGAAATAACCAGTACCCGATTTATCGGTTCGCGTGAGCTGCGCGAACCGATAAATCGGGTACTGGTTGCAAGCACATCTTTCACATCACCGTCTGATCCAGGGTCTGGTTGCTGGTGGAGAAGTCGGTGTCGCCGCCGTAGGTGGCGCTGATAATGTGGTCGCCGGATGTCAGGGACGACGTGCTGACGGTGGCGACGCCGTTGATGTCCAGCGTGCCGCTGCCCAGCGGCGCGTTGTTGTTCGAGGTGTCCACGAAGGTCACCGTGCCCGTCGGCGTGCCGGCCCCCGGAGCCATCGACTGCACCGTGGCCGTGAAGGTCACCAGGTCACCGGATGCCGATGGGTTCGCCGACGAGGCCAACGTCGTGATCGTCGCCGCCTGGTTGACCATCTGCGTCAGCGAGCCGTTGCTGCTATTGAAGTTGGTGTCGCCGCCATAGGTGGCGATGATGGCGTGGCTGCCAACGCTCAGGTCAGACGTGCTGATAGTGGCGATGCCATTGCTGTCCAACGTGCCGCTGCCCAGCGTCGTGTTGGTCGTGGTGTCCAGGAAGGTCACGGTGCCCGTCGGTGTGCCCGCGCCGGGCGCGGTCGGGGACACCGTCGCCGTCAAGGTCACCGACTGGCCGAACACCGACGGGTTGACCGACGAGGTCAGCGCCGTGGATGTCCCCGCTGTGTTGACCGTCTGCGTCAGCGAGCCGTTGCTGGTGGTGAAATTGCTGTCGCCGCCATAGGTGGCGGTGATGGCGTGGCTGCCGACTTTCAGGCTCAACGTGCTGAGCGTGGCGACGCCGCCGCTCAGCGTGCCGGAACCCAGCGATGTCGAGGTCGTGGTGTCCTCGAACGTCACGGTGCCCGTCGGCGTGCCCGCGCCGGGCGAAGTCGGGGTAACCGTCGCCGTGAAGGTCACCGACTGGCCGTTCACCGCCGGGTTGGCCGACGAGGTCACCGTCGTGGTCGTCCCCGCCTTGCCCACCGTCTGCGTCACCGAACCGTTGCTGGTGGCGAAGTTGGTGTCGCCGGCGTAGGTGGCCGTGATGGTGTGGGTCGCGATGCTCAGGCTGGAGACGTTGCTGAGGGTGGCGACACCCGTGCCGTTGAGCGTGGCGGAGCCCAGCGATGTCGAGGTCGTGGTGTCCTCGAACGTCACGGTGCCCGTCGGTGTGCCGCCACCCGGCGAGGTGGGCTGTACCGTGGCCGTGAGGGTGATCGGCTGGCCGAACACCGACGGGTTGACTGAGGAGATCACGGCCGTGGTCGTCGCCGCCTTGTTGACGGTCTGCGTCACCGTGCCATTGCTGGTGGCGAAGTTGGTGTCGCCGGCGTAGGTGGCCGTGATGGTGTGGGTAGCAGTGGTCAGGCTGCCGGTGCTCAGGGTGGCGACACCGCTGCTGTTCAGCGTGCCGGTGCCCAGCGTCGTGCTCGTCGTGCTGTCCGTGAAGGTCACGGTGCCCGTGGGTGTGCCGGCGCCGGGCGAAGTCGCCGTCACCGTCGCCGTGAAGGTCACCGACTGGCCGGACACCGACGGCGTGAGCGAGGAGGTCACGGCCGTGGTCGTCGCCGCCTTGTTGACCGTCTGCGTCACCGAGCCAGAACTGCCGCCGAAGTTGGTGTCGCCGTCGTAGGTAACCGAGATGCCGTGCATGCCGACGGCCAGGCTGGACGTGCTGAAGGTGGCAGTGCCGCTACTCAGCGTGCCGGTGCCCAGCGTCGTGCTGGTCGTGGTGTCCGTGAAGGTCACGTTGCCGCTCGGCGTGCCGGCGCCGGGCGCAACGGCTGCGACCGTGGCCGTGAAGGTCACCGACTGGCCGAACACCGACGGATTGGTCGCTGAGGTCACCGTTGTGATCGAGCTGGCCTGGTTGATCGTCTGCGTGAGCGAGCCGGAGCCGGCGGCGAACTTGGAGTCGCCGCTGTAGCTGACCGAGATGTCGTGCGTGCCGACGGTCAGGCTGGACGAACTCACGGTGGCGGTGCCGGTGCTGCCCAGTGTGCCGGTGCCCAGCGTCGAGCCGTTCGTGTTGTCTGTGAAGGTCACCGTGCCCGTCGGTGTGCCCAGCCCTGCGGACGTCCCCGCGACCGTGGCGGTGAAGGTCACCGATTCGCCGAACACCGCCGGGTTGTTCGACGAACTGACGGTGACCGTGGTTTGATTGAGGTGGCTGAAGAACTCGTCGGAACTCACCATGCCGACGATGATGGTGTTGGTCGATACGCCCTGGGCCAGCAGGCCCAGGTAGGCGCTCAACCCGGACGGGTCGGGGCGCGGCCCAGGAACTGCTGGTAGTAGCTCGTCAGCAAATCCTGCTGAAATTCGAGACTCCCCACCACCCCGGCGGCCACCTTGGCCCGGGAAGCGCCGGCCGCCAGGGCCTGGCTGCCCACCGCCTGGCCGGTGGGGTCGATGGGCCGGCCCAGCAGGTTCTCGTACAGGGCGTTCAGGAAACCGGCGTCGGTGCCGCCGCCCTGGGTGCTGAAGAACTCATTGGAGGCCGCCAAACTCACCAGCAGTTGCTCGTACGTCTCCCCCTTGACCAGAGCCGGCAGGTTCGCGTTCATCCCCGACGGGTCGGCCGGGCGGTGCAGCACCACTTGATACGCCTGCTGGATCTGCTGCGCGTAAAACTCCAGCGACGGAGCCGTGATGATCCCGGTCACGACCGCGGCCCGACTTTCGCCCTCGTCCAGGGCCACTGTCCACTCGGCCAGGCCCGTCGGGTCGGCCGGCCGGCCCAGCAGGTCCTGGTACACCTGTCCGACAAACGCCTGGTTGACCGTGCTTGGCAGGGTGCGATCTTCCAGCAATTCCAGACGGAGGCGCGTCCGGCCGCGCCGGCCCTGGGGGTCGGGTTTGCGGGGAGAACCGGACAGGGAATTCCTCGGGTGCAGCATTTTTCAGTCTCCCATGCGGGTGAAGAGGCCGGGCGGTCCTCAGGTGAAAGGGGGCGCTTCAACCAACGAGCGCCCGGGCACAGACGGCGACAACCGGGGGAGTAACTTCGCAGACATGCTGTCTGATCGTGGGCCGTCCGTGCCATCCCGGGGGCAACATGGTTGGCGGGGGCAGTGGGTTCGCCAGCAGGACAGGTCCGCGACGAGCCACCGACAGCGGCGAGTGCGAGTTCCGGTCGCTTCATCCGAGGACGGAAAACCGACCGCCCTGGGTCGTGTCCCGGTCAGCGGGCGGGGACACAACAGATGGTATCGTCCATGAGGAACCAGGATCATTCATTGTTTCAAGGTGCGAAAAGGATTTTGCCCTGAGTCCAACGACAATGGTGGCACAACCTTACCCGCCTGACAACTTTACATGGCCCTGCATGAGGACCGGCGCCGCCGGCCCTGGGTTGGCAGTCGCCGGGGATACCGGCTGCGCGGTTGCCGGTGGGTTGAAGTGCTGGCGCTACTGGGTGACGCTCAGGGGCGCCTTCTTGTGGAGATGATAACATCCGGCCCTGCGGTTGTCCCGGCAATATTGATTAAAAATGGGTAAGCTGCAACGGGTTTTCGGTCCAGTCGCTTGCCAGGGGAGGAGATGCCGGTTTTAGCGAATCAGCTGGTTGATGCACCGTTTCGTTCCGCCGCAGCACTCGGCTGACTGCCTGGTTGTGGCCCGATCTCCGAAGACCGGGCCACAACCAGCGATACGGCGGCAGGTTTCGGGCCGCGCCTTTGGAAACGGTGGGACATTCCCCCGGCGGCTACTTCGCGAGGAGCCGCGCCAGCAGGCCGGGGCGGTGAAACCGCTGTCGCGTCGCCTCGTCCTCGAGCCGCCGGAGGGTGCCCTCCTGCCGCCAGGCTAGCCGCTGCTGACCGCCCGGCGAACCATCGAAGAAGCCGTTGGGCGTGACCACCAACCAGTCCTTGCCACCGTCGAGGCTGAGCAGGGCGCACCGTTCCTTGCCGGTGGCGGCGTCCCAGAGCCGCACCGTGCCGTCCGCAGACGCGGTCCAGACGTGCTTGCTGTCGCCACTCAGTGTCGCACTTCGGACCATGTCGGTGTGCCCCTGAAAGGTCCGGAGCCGGCTGCCCGTCGCCGTCTCCCACAGGATCGCTGTCGTATCCCAGGACGCCGTCAGCAGCAGCTTGCCGTCGCCGCTCAGGCTCACGTGCGTCACGGATCGGTCGTGCCCCTTGAAGGTGTGCAGCAATTTGCCCGTGGCCGTCTCCCAGAGCAGCGCCGTGTTGTCCTGCGCCCCCGTGGCCAGCAGTTTGCCGTCGGTGCTCAGGCGCACGCTCATGATCTGACGGGTGTGGCCCTTGAAGGTCCGAAGCCGGTTGCCCGTGGTGGCCTCCCACAGCATCGCCGTTTTGTCTGGGGAGCCCGTCGCCAGCAGTTTGCCGTCGCCGCTCAGGCTCGTACCCCAGATCCACTGGCTGTGACCCTGCACGGTCTGCAATCGCTTGCCCGTGGCCGTCTCCCACAGGGCCGCCGTCTTGTCGAAGGACCCCGTGGCCAGGAATTTGCCGTCGGCACTCAGGCTCACGTCGTAAACGTAACCGGCGTGTCCCCGGAAGGTCTGGAGCTGCTTGCCAGTGACCGCGTCCCACAGGATCGCCGTCCGGTCAAAGCAGCCCGTGGCCAGGCGGCGGCCGTCGCCGCTGAAACTCACGCTCCAGACGATGCCGGTGTGCCCGCGCAAGGTCCGGGCGCCTTGCCGGTGGCCGGCTCCCACAGGACGACCGTCCCGTCCTGCGCCCCGGTCGCCAACCAGCGTCCGTCACCACTCACGCCCACGCTCTGGATCGGTTCCACGTACCCCTGGAAGGTGTGGACCTTGTCGGCGGTGGCCGCGTCCCACAGGACCGCGGTCCGGTCCGACGCCCCGGTGATCACGTGCTTGCCGTCGGCACTGAGGCCCACGTGTCGGACCGCCAGGGTGTGGCCCCGAAAGGTCTGGAGTTTCCTGCCAGTGGCCGCGTCCCACAGGACCGCCGTTTTGTCCTGCGAGCCGGTGACCAGGCGTTTGCCGTCGCCGCTCAACCACACCGTCGTGACCCCGCTTTTGTGGCCGTCGAAGGTCCGGACCAGTTTGCCGGTGGCCGTGTCCCACAGGCCCGCCGTGGTGTCCTTTTCAGACGCCGTCGCCAGGAGCTTGCCGTCACCGCTCAGGCTCACGCCCGTGATTCGGGCCGCGTGGCCCTGGATGACCCGGAGCTTTTTGCCGGTGGCTGTCTCCCACAAAACCACCGTTTTGTCGAGCGCTCCCGTGGCCAGGAGCTGGCCGTCACCACTCAGGCTCACGCTGGAGACAAAGTTCGTGTGGCCCTTGAAGGTCTGGAGCCGGTTGCCCGTGGCGGTCTCCCACAAGGTTGCCGTGTTGTCCCCCGCCCCCAGGGCCAGAAGTTTGCCGTCGCCGCTCAGGTGGACGCTGTTGATCCCGTTGAATTTCTCCCCCTCGAACACCCGAAGCTTGGTGCCGGTGGCCGTCTCCCAGAGGATCGCCTTGCCGTCAATGGACGCCGTGACCAGGTGCTTGCCGTCGCCGCTCAGACTCACGCCCATGACCCAGTGACTGTGGCCCGAAAAGGTCCGGAGCTTTTTCCCTGCAGCCGCCTCCCACAGGATGGCTGTCCCGTCAACGGACCCCGTGGCCAGGAGCTTGCCGTCGCCGCTCAGGCTCACACCCGTGAGCGCGCTACTGTGGCCCGTCGGCAGAATCGGCTGGAGTTGCACCTGTGCGGCCGGGGCGAGACCTTGCCAGGCGACCAGCACCAGGAAGGACAAACAGGGGACGCAGCACATAACAGGGTTCCTCGGAGTAGTTGGAGGCTCGTCGCGCCGGAAACGTGGTTGGCGACTTGCACCGATTGGTAACCGATTCTGCGCCGGCCCGCAACTATTTCGTGGAACAGGTTGCGCTGTCGTCAAGGGTGCCCAATCTCGACGTGTGAAAAAGTTGGCCCCCTTGGCAGTCTTGGCCCCCTTGCTGTGGCAACCCACGCCACCCGGCGCCACTGCGGGATCCCTGCACCGCCAGGCGCACCACGGCGAAGTCTGATTCGGTCATCTATTCCCGTCTTTCTTGAGTTCCGGCCGGTCCTTCAGCGGCGCTGAGCGGCGCTGGTCATAGCGGACGTAGCGGAACTTCGACTGGCGGTAGACCTCATCCACGAGCGCGAACAGGTCGGGGTCATACTTCTTGAGCTTTTCGCGGGTGTTGGCGCCGAACTGCGGCCGCATGCAGTCGAAGTAAGCCTGCGCGCCCTCGGCCCAGTATTCGCTGTGGTTGGTGGCCACATAGGTGCCCTTCCACAGTCCCTTTTCCATCGCCTTTTTGTAGGCCGCGCGCAGCCGCTTGTCGAACGTGGGATCGACCGACCGCAGGCCCTGCTGGTGGATGGCGTGGTTGAATTCGTGGATGAGGATGTTCTCCTGCTTGTAGCGGTCACCCTTGAGGTTGAGCAGGTTTTCCTCGCCGCAGGATGAGAGCTTGCCGCCCAGACCGCGGGCGCGCTTGTCCCAGTACGCCTTGTCCATGTGCCGCTGTTCCGGCACGTCGGTGGTCATCTCGGTGGGCGCCATCACCATGAATCGGCAGCCGGTCTTGATCATGGCCTTGAGGATGTCCTCACGCTCGCCGAGGAGCTTGTCGATGAGGTGACGGGCTTCCAGCAGAGCCGCGTCGGACACCTTCGCCGAGCTGAGGATCGAGAAGCCCTTGTAATCGACGTGCTTCTTGTAGAAGGTGGTGTCGAGTTTGTATTTCTTGACCACCGCCTCGGGCACCGCGGTGACCCTGGGCTCGGCGGCTTTTTTGTCCGGTTGGGGCGGCGAAACCGCCGGCACGGCACCGGCCACCAGGAAAAGCAGGGAACCGGCCAGCGCCTTGCCGCGGATGTTGCTCAACGGTTGCGACATGAAAGCACCTTTGGTAACGGTCGGTTCGAGTGCTGTCTTTGGTCGGAGCCCGAGCGCCAGCGCGGGGCAGCGCTTGGCCCCGCGCTGGCGCTCGAGCTCCGACTAACCACGAATGGTCAGGGCGATTCCATATCAGCGCGCCGGCAGGCCCCACAGGCGGACGGTGTTGTCGTTGCCGCCCGACAGCGCCCGGCGGCCGTCCCATGAGAATGCCACCGCCAGTACGCTGCCCGTGTGGCCGTTGAAGCGCTGGATCTCCTTGCCGGTCGCCACGTCCCACAGGCGCACCGAGTTGTCACTGTGGCCGGTCAACACGCGGCGGCCATCGGGGGACACCGCCAGGGCCTTGGACAGGTCTGCGTTGGAGCCAATGAAACGCTTGATCTCCTTGCCGGTCTCGATCTCCCACATGCGCGGCACCGCGTCGCCGCAGGTGAACACATAACGGCTGTCGGCCGAAAACGCCACGGAGTTCGTGTAGTCGGTCGGCCCGGTGATCTCACGCACCTTGTTGCCGGTCGCGAAATCGTGGATGAGCACGGTGCGGTCGGCGCTGCCCGAGGCGACATACTTCATGTCGGGCGAGAAGGCGACACCGTAGGCGTAGCCGCTGTGGCCGGCGTAACGGCGTACCTCCTGACCGGACCTCAGGTCCCACAGCCGCACGTTGTAGTCGTCGCAGCCGGTCAGCAGCCAGCGGCCGTCGCGCGACACGGCGACGCCGTTCACGTCCTTGGGATGGACGAACGTCTTCAACTCCTTGCCGGTCTCCAGTTCCCACAGCTTGACGGTGCCATCCCAGCTGGCCGACAACGGTTGGCCTGCCGGCGTGAAGGCACAGCCCCAGACTTCCTTGGAGTGACCCTGGAAGCTGCGCACCTCCTTGCCGCTGGCCAGGTCCCACAGCCGCATGGTGGTGTCCACGCTGCCGGACAGGCCGTACTTGCCGTTGGGCGAGAAGGCGACGCACTTGACCTCGCGCGTGTGGCCGGTGAACTCCTTGAGCGGCCCGGGTTTGACCGGCGGCCCGATCACGATCTCCGTCGAGTTGAGGCCGGCGATCTGTTGCAGCCGCTTCTCGGCCTTGGTGCGGTTGATGCCGGCCAGGTTGCCGATGGCTTGCTCGTACCAGTGGCCGGGCGCAACTTCATACCCGTGGCCACAGGCCCTTTTTCGTTGGCGGCCAGATACCACCAGCCGTCCGCGACCGCCAGCTGGCCCGCCCCGTCCTGCGGCTTGCCGAGGTCCTTCCTGGCCTGAGCCCGGAGGTTCGGGTCGGACCCGCGGGCCAGGTAGGGCAGGCCGCGGTTCCACTTGTGTTTGAGCAGCGCGAAGTATTTGCCCAGTTCGAGGTTGGCCTCCGCGTCCTTGGGGTCCTGCTTGAGACGGTCGAGGAACGCCTGCATTTTGGCGAAGCCCTTCTCGAGGGCGCGACATCCTCGACGCGCTTCTGGACGCTGAAGGCCAGAGACGAGGAGCCGGACTTCTTGACGGCCTTGAGGGCGACGGCGCCCAGGGCGTGGGCGGCGGGGTAGTTGTCCTGGTCGATGGCCTCGGCGAGCAGGGTCAGGCAGGTGTCCGTCAGGGAGCGGGCCGCCGCCTTGTCGGCGAGATGATGGGCGACGAGGTCGAGGATAATGGCCTTGGTCTGAAGGACGGGCAGGTCGAATTCGCGCGTGGCCGCCTCGGTGGCCTGCAGGGTGAGCGCGGCATCGCCGGCCTGGGCGGCGAGTTCGGCGGCACGGCGGTACAGCAGGAAGCGGACGGCGGGGTTGTCGCGGAGTTCACGGCCTTCCTTGAGGAGCTGTTCAGCCAGCCGGGTGCGGGCGGCGGCGTCCTTCGCGGCGTCAAGGTCTTCCTGGAAGATTTCCCGGATGAGCTTGTCGGCGTTCTCCAGGGCGTCGGCGGCGGGAACGGGCAGGCGCTGGTTGCCATCCTGGGCGGAAGCGGCGGTCAACACAAACAGGGTGAACAACAACGCGAAGAGCCAGCGCCCCAGGCGCGCAGGGGAGAAGTATTGCATGGAACCCTCGTCCAAAGGTGTCAACGCGAAACCACAGCAGGGCAGGAGGGACTTGAACCCCCGACCGGCGGATTAGAAATCCGCTGCTCTATCCCCTGAGCTACTGCCCCAACATATTCATTTACTGGAGTTTACTGAATTTCTTTTCTTCAGCCTACTTTGCTTTACACCCGATTCTACACCCGGTATACTTGGAATAGTGGCCGACCGTTGGCGCGGTCGGCCGTGAACACAGCAACGCGGTTTCAGGAGCCCGTTGCCATGTCCGAGGACCATTCTACTCCCACCCCTACCGGCAGCAAACCAGAAAAGCCCTACGCTGAATTCCCGCTCTTTCCGCACGCGGCCGGCGTGTGGGCCAAAAAGATTCGCGGCAAGATGCACTACTTCGGGCCGTGGGCAGACCCCGACGCCGCCCTGGCGAAGTACCTGGAGCAGAAAGACTCCCTGCACGCCGGCCTCAAGCCGCGTCCCGATTCGAACGCGCTGGTGGTCAAGGCGCTGGTCAACGAGTTCCTCAACCACAAGACCGCACTGATGGACGCCGGCGAGTTGTCCCCCCGTACCTGGGAGGACTACAAGGTGGCGACGGATGAGGTGGTCAGTCAGTTCGGCAAGAACCGCGTGGTGGCGGACCTGGGGCCGGATGATTTCGCGGCGCTGCGAAACCGGATGACCCGGAAGTGGGGGCCGCATCGCCTGGGCAAAACCGTCCAGTGCGTCCGCAGCGTGTTCAAGTACGGTTTCGATTCCGGGTTGATGGACAAGCCCATGCGCTTCGGGCCGGGGTTCGCCAGGCCCAGCAAGAAGACGATGCGCTTGGAACGAGCGAGACAGGGGCCGAAGTTGTTCACGGCCGAAGAGGTCCGGCGCCTGATCGGCGCCGCCGGCCAACCGCTCAAGGCCATGATCCTGCTGGGCATCAACGCCGCCCTCGACAACGGCGACTGTGGCACGCTGCCGTTGACGGCAGTGAATTTGGAAACAGGCTGGCTCGACTACCCAAGGCCGAAGACAGGCGTTCCCCGCCGCTGTCCGCTCTGGCCTGAGACGGTGGCCGCGGTCAAAGAAGCGCTGGTCAGGCGCCCGACTCCGAAAGCCCCGGCCGACGCTGCACTCGCCTTTGTGACGAAGTACGGCGACGGCTGGGCCAAGGACACGAGCGACAACCCCGTCAGCAAGGAGATGCGCAAATTGCTCGACGCGCTCGGCATCCACAACAAGAAGGGGTTGGGGTTCTACACCCTCCGCCACACCTTCCGCACCGTGGCCGACGAGGCGAAGGACCAGCCGGCGGCCGACTTCATCATGGGCCATGAGGTGGCTCACGTGAGCAGCGTCTACCGCGAGACGATCAGCGATGCGCGGCTGAAGGCCGTCACCGACCACGTTCGCGCCTGGCTGTTCCCGCCGGCCCAGATTGGTCCCGCCAAACCGCAACCGGGAGCCAGCGAGGAAGAGTAGAATGGAGCGGGACGCCGGGAGTCATGACCCGGTGGCTCTCCCCGCGGACGTGGCCCCTCTGGCGCGCACGCGGGGAGGGCGCTGCCCACGCCACCGGAGGGTTCTATGCCGCGCCAACGCAAGCGAGACTCTTTCACTCCTGCCGTACCGACTCGCCAAAACGAAAAGCCACCCGAGGCGGAAGGGGCAGACCTCCGCCGGTTGGTGTTTCTCTTGGAAAAAACCCGAAAGTGCTTGCGTGACGAGCCGGCCAAGGTCTTCCGACCAATCCCGGAGCATTTCACGTCCTTTAACCTGGTGGAAGTGAACCGGCTGGATGGCCGCACCGTGTTCGCCCATGAGCGCATCGAGAGCGACCTCCAGAACGGTGACCGCATTCTGGTCGTCCATCGCCCCGACCGCGAGGAGACGCTTCACTGGCTCCTGGCGAGAAATCAATACTGGATCTGGCAACCTGATCCGGACAAGCTGGTCCGGACGATATTGGCCGTCGAGGCGTGGCAATTGTGGGCCGGGCGGTTAGCGCTTGGACGCCTTCACGCCGGAGCCCAACCTGCATCTGTGGCAGACGGCCCGGAGGGGCTGGCCCGGTGGCTCGGCGTTGAGAAAGCCCGCCTGTCGAACGCCTGTGTCCGGGGCTCCAACTTCAGGCCATCCCCCAAGAACGTGGACTCAATGTTGGAGGCCCTCTCTCTCGACCACCTCTGCTTCTTGCTCGACGTTGAGGAAATGTGGGTGAGGCTGAAACTGACAGGCCGCGGAGATGTTCCCCCCTTACCGAGCCGGATCGGGGATTGCCTGAGTACGCTGGATGCGTTGGAAGAGGCGGAGAAGTGGTTGGGCTCCCCCTCTGCACCACCCGGCACACCACCGCGAGGCGGCGAACAGCAGCCGCGGCTCTGTTTCGACGAGGACACCCACACCTTCACCCTGGACGGCGTTCCCTACCCGGTGGAGAAACCCAAGGCGTTCGCACTGTACCGGGCAATCGCTGAGAAGCGCGACGACTCCGGGTACATCAAGGACACTGCACTGCAGGCGCTCATCCCCGGCACCCGCGGGGAAAAAACCATCCCCAGACTGTTGAAAACACTTCCGCAAGAACTCCAGGCCACTCTGCTTGAGGACAACCAAGGACGCTTCGTCCGGCTCCCGCGAAATGTCGGCGCATGACCCCAGCATGACCGGGCGCGACCGATTTAAGGCCCAGCAGTTTCCGTGTCTAATGCCTCCAGATGACGAGCCGATGTCACAGAGGCAACCATGGGAGCCACCGCATTCACAATCGAGCCCTGGGGGTGTATGACGACGGCAAGCTATACCTTGCCACCGGCGTCAACCCTCAAGCCCTAGCCCGCGCCAGGCGCGACGGCACCCTGCGGTTCGCGCAAAGGCAACCGCATCCTCTACCTTGGCGAGTGGGTAGTCGCCTGGCTCAAGTCCGGGGTCCACCAAAGCGAACAACAGCCGGACGGGGGTGGCGCATGACCCCCACACCACACCACGGCCTGACCGTCCGCGACGTGGCCCGCCGCTACCGAGTGGGCGAGGACAAGGTGCGCGGCTGGATCGCCCGCGGCGAACTGGCCGCCATCAACACCGCCGCCGTGCTCTGCGCCAAGCCGCGCTGGGTCATCCTACCCGAAGCGTTGGCCGCGTTTGAACAGCGGCGGCGGGGTGGCCCGCCGGCCAAGCCCGTGCCGCGGCGCCGGCGGCCGCAGGGGATGGTGGACTACTACCCCGATAACCCGTCACCCTCCAAAACAGAGAGGGCCGGCTCATGAGCACCGCCACCGCCAACGGCGCGCACGTCAACGGCACTGGATACCCGAAGGTCGGCGACGCGGCCCGGCAACTCGTATCCCGCGGCTTCGCCGTGTGCAAGCCGGACCCTGGTGAGAAGAAGCCTACGTACAAGGGCTGGACTACCCGGTCCCTGACTCCGGAAGAGTTTTCCCCTGGGGACATGATCGGGGTGATCGGCGGCCCGCTCTCGGATGGCAACCGGCCGGGGCACGCGACCGTCATCGTGGATCTCGATTCGACGGCCGCGGTCGAGAAGGCCGACGAGTACCTTCCCGAGACCGGCATGGAGGACGGCCGCCCAGGTAAGCTACGGACCCATCGGTTCTACCTGGTCCCCCTGGCAACGGTTCCCGAATGGGCGGAGAGCCAGGCCAAGCAAGCCGCCCCCGCCGCCAAAAAGAAGGCGGGGCATACCGGGCCGTTCAAGAAGGCGTTCAAGGACGCCCAGAGAAAGACCGCCATCGATTTCATAGGCACGGGCGGCCAGGTGGTGGCCCCGCCGAGCGTCTGGACCAACAAGGACGGGACCAGGCAGGAGGTCCGCGCGTGGGTCGGTGGTGAGCCGGGCGAGCCGGCCGTGGTGCCGTTCCCGGAGTTGTGGGAGGCGGTTTGCAGGTTGGCCGAGGCGTGCGACTGCAAGGCGCCGGACGTGGGCGAAGCCGGATCGGCTGAAGAATCGGAACCGGAATGGGAACCAACCCCAGACCCGAACCCGGACTCGGCCCCAGAACAGAACGGGCACTCTTCTTCCGGCACGTTCGTCCTGGTCGCCAGGTCCGAGGCGATGGTCCGGGCGTCGGCGTACCTGGCGAAGATGGACCCCGCCGTTTCCGGACACGACGGGCACGGCAGTTTGTTCAAGGCCGCCCGCGCCATGGAGCGGGGTTTCGACCTCGGGGTTGACGACGCCTTCGACATCCTCAAGCGCGAATACAACCCGCGATGCCAACCGCTGTGGTCCGACGCCGAACTGAGGCACAAGTGCCAGCAGTCGAAAAGCACGCCCTACCGGAAGCCGCGGGGGTGGTTACTCCGGGACGGGTTTGCCAACTTCCGGGTGGTCATGAAGAAGGTGAAGGACAAGGCCGGCAACGTAGTGAAGGACGAGAGCGGGAAGGACGTGGAGCAAGAGGTCCGCGAGCCGCTGTCGGTCAACGCGATCCGGGAAAAACTGCTGACGCTGACGGACGGCTGGCCCAGGCGATGCGGCGGCATGCTCTTCGTCGAGGGGGAAGACCACACCCCATTGTGGCTTACCAAGCCGGACGAACTGTTCGCCTGGGTCAACGGCTGGTTCGACGGCGACCTGAACCGGGTGCTGTGACTCAAGGGGGTGAACTACGTCACCCAGGCGCAGTTCTTTGCGCACCTGCAGCAGGCCGCCGAGGCGTTCGACGCCGTGGAGGCGTTCCCGCACTACCCGCCGATGCCGCGGACGTACTACATGCACCCGGCCCTTCAGGGCGGAAACGGCGAAGCCCTGCGCCTGCTGCGGCGGCGGTTCAGCCCGTCTTCGTTGGAAGACGGCGACCTGATCCTGGCGTTCGTGCTCAGCCTGTTCTGGGGGGGCGAGCCGGGGCAACGGCCGGGGTGGATCGTCACGACTCTGGAGGGCGACAGCGGCGGCGGCCGCGGTGTGGGCAAGACCAAGCTGCCGCTGCTCCTGTCGCGCCTGCGCGGCGGCTGCGTGGCCGCGACCAGCACGGACAGCGCCGCCGACCTGAAGACGCGCCTGCTCTCCGTGGAGGGCATGAGCAAGGCCGTCGTGTTGCACGATAACGTGAAGTCCCACCGCTTCAGCAACGCGGACCTGGAAAGCCTCATCACGGACGACACCGTGAGCGGCAAGCGGCTGTACAACGGCGAAGGCCGCAGGCCCAACACGATTCACCACGTCATTACCTTGAACGGCGCGTCCTTGTCGAAGGATTTGGCCCAACGGTGCGTCCCGCTCAAGCTGGCCCGGCCGAAGTGGGATGGGGATTGGGAGCAGGGCACCATCGACCTGATTAACGCCCGGCGCTGGGAGATCATCGGCGACATCATCGCGCTGTTGAAGGAGGAGGCCTCCCGAATCAAGACATGCACGCGCTGGGGGCCGTGGGAGCAGGCCATCCTGGCGCGGGTGGGCGACCCGAGCAACTGCCAGGCGGTCATCACAGAGCGGCAGGGCGAATTCGACGAGGACGCGGCAGAGGCGGACGTGGTCCGGGACGGGTTTGTCGCCGAGCTAAAGCGCCGGGGACACAACTCGGAAACCGAAGCTGTGTGGATTCAGGTTCAGGACGTGGCGGTCATTGTGAACGCGGCCACGGGGGAGAAGCGCGTCACGAACAGGGCGACGGCGTACCTGCGAACACTGACCATCGCCGAGCTGCGGGAGAGCAAAACGGGCAAGGACGGCCGGGGGTGGTTGTGGACCGGCGCCAAGGCTGACCCCAGCGCCAAGCGCGTCCCGCTTCGGCCCGCCCCCCTCTCCCCTCTCGTCGCCGACTAGCGGGCCAGGTGAGGCGGTGGTGAGGCGGCGGTGACGGTGGTGACGATAGTGACGGTCGATTTTCAGCACCTTGTTTTGTCCGAAACAGCTTTGTGGTGACGCTGGTGACGATGGTGACGGTCAAACCCCTTTGTTCCCTTCTCAGAAATTTGGAACGAGGCAATGAGAGTAGGGGACAGAAAAGAGTGAAGGTGTAACAGAGGGAAACGACCGTCACCATCGTCACCACCGTCACCAACCCCTTGGCCGGTCTGGGGACAGGGGTAGCCGTAAAAAACGAGGTGGAAGCGTAGCAAGGCGTCACAAGGAGGAGCAGTCATGACCAAGAGCAAAGACAAGGTGGGCAGCTTCAACTTCGGATTCAACGCCAAGGGGGCCAAGAAGTCCAAGGGCGCCGCCAAGGGCGGCAAGGGTAAGGGTGGGGGCAAGGGCAAGTCCAACGCCTGGCGCGCCTACACGGGGGGCAAGTAATGGCCCGTTTCAGCCCCCGCCGTACCCACTTCGGCGACCAGCGTGACGCCGACGACGACGGCGCCGACATGCCAAAGCCAGCCCTGGCCCGGCTGCAAGCCCGGAGAGCGGCAGGTATTCACGAGGCCGCCGAGGTGTTGGAACAACTCCCAGGCCCCGGCGAAAGCCTGCATGCCATGGTGACGGCGCGTCTGGACCTGACGGACGTGATCAATGCACTGCTGGAAAAGTTGGGGCGCTGCGACCGGATGCTGGTCGCCACGCTCGGCTACAACCGCCGCAACCTGCGGACGCTGCTGGCCTGGCTGGACGGGGGAAGGATTGCAGAGTTGCAGCTGGTGGCGTCCATCTTCTTCAGGTCGCACAACGGCGACCTCTGGGACGAGACGCTCGAAGAATTCCGCAGGCGCAAGCAGCGGGCCGCCTGCTGCCATTCGCACGCCAAGGTGGTGGCCCTGCAGTTCGACAGCGGCGCCCGCCTCTCCATCGAAGGCAGCGCCAACCTGTGCGGCAACGGCAGCGGGCGCGAGCAGTTCGCGCTCATCAACGACGCCGAACTTTGCTCGTGGCATTCAACCTGGATTACAGCCCTGGTGAAGAAGCATGAAGGCCAGAGCGAAGCAGCCGGATAAGGCGCTGATGCGGCGGCGCGTCGAGGAGATCGTCCGCATCCGCCTGGACGGAGCGGAGTGGTGGGACTGCTGCGAATATGTGCATGAAAAGGAGCGGGAAGACGGCTCCGCCTGGCACCTGGCCGACGGCGCCAAGCCCTTGAGCAATGCGTCCTTGCGCCGCTACCTGGCGAAAGCCGACCAGCTGATTGCCGAGAGTTGCCGCGCGTCCCGCAAGAAACTGCTCCGCCGGCACCTGGCCCAGCGCCGCCACCTGTACGCCAAGGCGGTCAGCCAGGGCGACGTGCGGGCGGCGCTGGCCGCGGCGGCAGGCGTGCCGGAGCGCGTTGAAGAGCTGGCGAAGGATTTGCTGGCGCACTTCCTGGCCCGCACGGCGACACTCAAGGGCAAGGCGATGGTGGTGTGCATGACGCGGGCGAACTGCGTCAAGTTGCACAAGGCGCTGACGGACTTGCCGGGCTGTCCCGAAGTGCGCGTCATCATGACCGGCGACCTCGGCGAAGACCCGCCGGCGTGGAGCGCCGCCGGCCACCTGACGACCAAAGCTCAGCGCGAGGCGCTGAAGCAGCGCATGATCGACCCGGACGACCCGCTGCAAATCGTGATCGTCTGCGACATGTGGCTGACGGGAACGGACATCCCGTGTCTGCACACGCTCTACGTCGATAAGCCGATGAAGGGCCACAACATGATCCAGGCGATTTCGCGCGTGAACCGCGTGTTCCGCGACAAGCCGCACGGCCTGGTGGTGGACTACATCGGCATCGCCGACGAGCTGCGAGCGGCGACCGCTCAGTACACGCAGGGCGGCGGCCAGGGCGAGCCGGCGAAGGATGTGGAGAGGGACGCGCGGCCGCTGTTCCTGGAGTGTTTGGAGGCGGTGCGCGGCCTGCTGCCGGAGGGCCAGGATTACGGCGCCTGGCGGGCGCTGCCGCCGATCGGGTTGGATGACCTGTACGCGCTGGCTTACGGCCACCTGGCGGCGGAAACGGCGCTGCGCGACCAGTTTTTGCAGGCGGAAATGCGGTTGTCGGTGGCGTACCTGTTGGTCAAGCACCTCGACGATTGCCTGGACTTCGCGGATGAGGTGATTTTCTACCAGCGGACGCGCAAGCAGATTGTGAAGACCCTGCCGGGAACGCACCCGCCGCGGGAGTTGGAGCAAGCGGTGCGCGACCTGGTGGACGACTCGGTGGCGTCCACGGGCGTGGTGGACATTTTCAAGGTGGCGGGCATCGACCAGGCGGACATTTCCATCCTGGACGACCGCTTCCTGCAAACCTTCAAGGATCATCCGCACCCGGACCTGCGGTTGCAGTTGTTGACCAAGCTGTTGCAGGATGCGATTACCCTGCGCCGCCGCCGCAACCTGGCGCAAGCGCGGTCATTCCAGGAGTTGCTTGAGCAGACCTTGCAGCGCTACCACAACCGACTGATCGACGCCGCGGCGGTGATCCAGGTGTTGCTGGACATCCGCAAAGACATGGAAGCGGCCGACGCGCGAGCCGAGGCGCTGGGCCTGGAACCGGAGGAACTAGCGTTCTATGACGCGGTGGCGGCGCAGTACGGCAGTCTTTACGAGCCGACGTTTCTGCGTGACCTGATCCACCAGGTAGTGCAGACGATTCGGAAGAACCTGAAAGTGGACTGGACCGAGGGGCACCGTGAGGACGTGAAGGCGGCGGTGAAGGCCGCCGTCAAGCGCGTGCTGCGAAAGCAGGGCGTGCGCGAGGAAGACCTGGAGCCGTTTCTTGACAAGTTGATCGAGCAGGCAGAGGCGCTGTTCAAGCACTGGCCGGTGGCGGCGTGAACGGAACGGAAAGGCAGGGGCGGGCGCCCGCCCCTGCCTTTCCTTCGCCGCTATCCCGCCAATGCCCCGGCGACCTCGCCGAACGCCAGGGCGCGGCGAACCCGATCCGGAGGGATGTCGCGGACGGAGAACCACAATCCTTTGCGGGACCGCCGCAGCCAGCGCCGCGGCACGGACACTTCCAGGACCACGACCGCTTCGACCCGGCCGCCGCGGCGGCGAACCGTGTGGAGAGTTGCCCAAGTGGTCTTGTTGGACGTGTGCAGCCAGACCACCTTGAGCCGGCCCTTGCTCTTGGAGCAGAGCAGACCGCTCTTGAGGATGCTGGGCAAATTGCGAACCACCGTCGCATGGCGTAACCACATGGGGACCACCTTTCGCGCTGGGTGGCAGGGGGTGGGCGTTCCCCCCTACCGTGGTCCCGTGGTTACACCTTGCCGGCCGCGATCAGCGCGGCCAACCCGTCACTATGCTTGCAATGGCCGTGGCGAGAATGGCCCTTGCACTCGCACGTCCGGTTCGCCCTGTCGATGTTGACGCTGTAGGCGGACTCCTCCGCCCCCATCTTCTGCACCGTGAAGCCCCGGCCGTAGTCGGCCGGAACCTCGGTCAGCAGGTAGTCGTCCGCCTGCTTGCCCACGGTGATCCGCACTACGCCGGGGTTGCCCCCCAAGGGCGCCAGCGCCAGACGGATCGATCGGACCGGGTGTCAGCCCCACATTAGTCGGTAACTAAACGCATCTTTAATTGATGTTTCGTTCCCAGAACGCCAGCCACTGGCCGCGGTCGCTCTTGAACAAGGCCCGCAGGTGGCACAGCTCGTCGGTGCCGTCTTCGCCCCAGCGCATGCCCGCCAACTTCAGGCGCTGGCCCACCACCGTCTTGCAGCCGCTCTCCACCGGGCCGCTGCCGATCTGCCAGCCTTGGGCCAGGTAGTGCGGGTAATCCATGCGGTGCTGCTGGTTCTCCAGGTAGGTCGTGGCGTCCTGGTACTTCGCGGCGGCGGCCCGGCCCCGCGGCTGGCCCAGCGCCCGTAACTGCGCCAGGATGCCCGCGCCGCCTTGCCGCTTCATCGTCTGGCACCACGCCTGCGTCAGCGCCTGGCTGGTCTCGGCGTCACCGGGGTGCAGCGCCAGCGCCAACTCCTCCAGGTAGCCGGCCGCGTGCCAGAAGTCCAGGATCACCACCAGGTCGGCGCGGTTGAAGTTGGTCCGGAAGAAGTCCTCCAGGCCGGCGCCGCCGTCACTCAGGGCGATCCACACGTCGGCCGCCTCCATGCCCACCTGGCCGGCCTGCTTACGCAGGCGCAGCCCCAACTGGTCCAGGCTCAGCAGCCCCGCCAGGTATCGCGCTGGCATCGGCGGCTTGGGGGCGCGGCCCGCGGCGTCCGCGGCGGCCTGCGGTTCGGGCACGGGGTTGTAGACCATCGCCACATAAGGCATGCGGCCCTCGGCCGCCCCGCCGCCCGGCGCCTGTTGCGGCACGCTGATCGCGTCCGCGGCCACGTAGGCGCAACGCCGGCCGCGCGCGTCGGCGTGCCACTCCCAGGCCGCCGGCTGGCCCAGCGTGTGCCCCTGCTCCAGGCAGTCGCCCAGGCGCCGGCCGGCCGCCTCCGTGGTGCGCTGGGCGGTGGACTCCCCGACGTGCAGGCCGCTCAGTTCCGGCAGGACCTTCTCGGCGGCCTCGGCGAAGCTGTCGGCCAGCAAGCCCGCCAAGCTGACGACGCGCTCCGCGGCCGGGGTCAGGCGCTGGGCGCTGAGCCCGACCTCCTGGTCCCAGGGGCACAGCCCGGTGGAGCAGCGGTGACAGCAGTAGTAGGCGCGGGTGCAGTGGACCGGCCCGAAGAGGCTGAGCGGCTGCCGGTCGCGGTAGCCCTGGAACTCCGCTGCCTGGCCGCAGGTGGGGCAGGGCACGCTGGAGCCCTGGTAGCCCCTTTTTTTCTAGGACAGCAAAGCCGGCTAGACAGCTAACCTGGGTTTGGGTTACGCTTTAGCGCCCCAACCCGGCTTTGATACGTAATGTAATTTCGTCCCGCGGTTGGTCCCGTTCGTCACGGAACGTTACCGAGGCGTACCGCGAAAAACGAGTTGCGTAGCAAAGCCCCCCAACCCAGGAGCTTGCCATGGCCAGGAAGGCGCCCCGCCCCGAACCCACCTTCACCCAACACCTGGACGCCTTGTACCAGGACTGCCCCGCCTGCCACCGACGGATGTGGTCCGACTACCGGAACGACCGCACCGTCGTCACCCTGCTGGGCCTGACACGGCTGGTGCTCCACATCCGCCGCTGCCACACCGCCGACTGCCCACGCCACCTGCAGCCCTACCGGCCCGAGGCCGAGGGCCGCCACGCCCTGCCCCAGCACGAGTTCGGCCTGGACGTCATCGCCCACCTCGGCGCCCTCCGCTACGCCGAGCACCGCTCCGTCCCCGAGATCCACCAGCACCTGGTCGCCCGGGGCCTGGCCATCGCCGAGCGGACGGTCACCAACCTCCTGGAGCGCTACGACGAACTGCTGGCCGTCACCCTGACCGACGCCGGCCGCCTGCGCGGGTTGCTGGCCGCGCAGGGCCGCGTCATCCTGGCCATCGACGGCCTGCAGCCCGACGTCGGCCACGAGGTGCTCTGGGTGTTGCGCGACTGCCTCTCCGGCACCGTCCTGCTGGCGCGCAGCCTGTTGTCCAGCCGGCAGCAGGACCTGGCCGAACTCATCGGCCAGGTGCGCGACGGCCTGGCGGTGCCGATCACCGGGGTGGTCTCCGACGGCCAGCACTCCATCCGCAAGGCCGTGGCCGAAGCCTTGCCCGGCGTGCCGCACCAACTCTGCCACTTCCACTACCTCCGCGAAGCCGCCCGGCCCATCTACGAGGCCGACCGCCACGCCAAGAAGGAACTCAAGAAGCGCGTCCGCGGCGTGCGGCCCCTCGAGCGCCAGGTGGAGGGCCGCACCGACCCCGAGGCCCAGGCCATCCAGGGGTACTGCGACGCGGTCCGCAGTGCCGTGACCGACGACGGCCGGCCGCCCCTGGAAGCGTCCGGGCTGAAACTCCACGACCGCCTGAGCGCCGTGGTGGCCAGCCTGGACGGGGTGGCCGAAAAAAGGGGCTCCCGAAAGAACTCGTCCGGCTGAGGCTGCTGCTCGTGGCGGCGTTGGCGGCCACGGCGCCGCTGTGGCCCCCGGTGCGCGTGGCCTTCGCCTGGGTCTGGCAGGCGGCGCACCTACTGGGCGAACACGGCCCCGGGGTGGCCCCAGCCGTGCGGCAGCGCCTGGGTGGTCTGCTCGGGGCGATGACCCGCCACCGCGGGCTGGTCGGGGCGCTGGCGAGCGGGGTCGAGCACTTCGTGAAGGTCACCCGGAGCTACTGGCCGGGGCTGTTCCACTGCTACGCCGTCGCGGACCTACCGCGGACGAACAACGACCTGGAGCAGTTCTTCGGCAGCCATCGCTACCACGAGCGCCGGGCCAGCGGCCGCACGGGGGCGTCCCCGAGTCTGGTGCTCCGTGGGGAGGCCCGCGTGTTGGCGGCCGCGGCGACCCGGCAGCACGTCTACACAGCGGAAGAGTTGGCGGAGGCAGACCCGGTCAGGCAGGCGGAACTCCGCCAACACCTGGAGTCCCGCCGCCGCCGCCGAGTCAACCGCACACGGTTCCGTCGCAATCCCCGGGCGTTCCTCCAACAGTTGGAGGAAAAACTGCTCCAGCCGGCTTTGCTGTCCTAGGGTTTTTTTCTGCAGGTGGGCGCTGTAGACCTTGGCGGCCACGCGGAGCAAGAGGGCGCGGAGGTCGAACTCGGTTTGCCCGAAGAGGTGGCGCTCGTCCTTGGAGACGAGCAGGCGGGCCATGTGCAGCAACTCGTCCGCGGCGGCCTCCTGGAACTCCTGGGCGAGTTGTCCGGCTTCGGCTTCCTGTTCGGGGGTGAGGTCCACGCGCATGGGATGCTCCCGGTCTCAAAAGTGGATTTCTTTCCCATTCGGCCGCTTGGCCGTCTCTGAACAAAAATTCTACCAACTCTGGCAACGCTCACACTCGGACCGGCTTGCTGCGGGGTTTGCGTTGACGGGCGGCCGCGGTTGCGATAGCGTTCATCTTGCGTTCCTTTCATCAGAAGGAATGCCACGGGCCGGGGTGTTGCTGCACCGCCGGCCCACTTTCGTAAAGCGAGCCCCGTTTGCCTCTCTCTGGTTGGCGCGGCGGGAACCTTCTGCCCCCCGCGCCCGTGTCGCACCCTTCTTCGCTGGCTGGCTCTGCCGCTGGCTCGCGTCGTGCCGGCTGACCGCCTGGACTTCTGAGGGCCTGGTTGTCAAAGATCGGCTTGCAGCCAATTGGCTACACTGATATAATACGTCCAGTTGGCTACGTTGACAAGTCCATCTGGCTACATTTTTCGGAATTGTCTTGAGGTGGAGTTATGACGGAATCTGCCTGGAGAGGGGCGCGGTTGCGTGAGTTGCGGGAACAGAAGGGATTCACCCAGGGCCAGCTCGCCGAACTGGTCGGGGTGAAGCGGGATGCGGTGGCTCGCTGGGAGGCCGACGCCAGGGAACCCGGCTGGTCAAACGTCGTGGCGCTGGCGCAGGCCCTCGGCGCGACCTGCCTGGCCTTCCTGGAACCGCCGACGGAACGGGAACCGTCCGGACCCGGTCGGCCGCCGAAGGCGAAAGAGGAACAGGCGCCACCCGCGCTGAAGCGCCCGCGGGGCCGGCCGAGGAAGGATGCTGGCGATGGGAGCGCTACAACGAAGGGGACGAAGGGCAAGCGGCAATGACCCCGGGGACCACGCCCCCCGTCGCTTGTTACCGGCGCGATGGGGTGGGGTGGCGCCGGACCCCCGGACCAAATATCGGATTTTCAAATTCGCCGGGATCGGGACTTGTCCGAATTCTGCGGCGTCGGCTGCTCTCGGAGCCGCCGGCGCCGCTCCAAGGTGTCGTTGTCCTGAGTGGCGCGGACGGTAAGGCGTGAACGGCGGCTGCTCGGGAAGCCGAGGGGTCGATTTTTCAGCGCGCTTCTTGCAATCCGTCCCCCGGGCGGTTACGCTCGGCGGCGGGCGCTGAGCCAGCACCCGCCGCCGAGCGGAAAACCCGTGTGGCAAACTTTGTATCGCGCGGCGCGCGCTGATCCCATTTTCGGCCGTGGTGGTGTCGGCCAGGTGTCCGGCGTGGAGGCGAACCAGTGACTTCTGTGATTGCCCCGCTGATCGGTTTCGTCTTCACCGTCATCGGGTGGGTCATCCGGCCGTTCGTGGAAGATTTCGTAGTCTGGTGGTTCCCGCCTTGGTCGGCCTTACTATCCGGCTATTACCGAACGGAGTGGGAGTACGTCAGTGATGACGCGAACCGGGAGCGTGTTCGTGTGTTAGATATTATCCAGGTTGAGCAAGGGTGGAGACGGATCCGCGGCCAAGTCATGTTCTCGACCAACGCGCACCGACGGTACAAGTTTGAGGGCGCCGTGGTCAACGAGGGGACTCCCCGCCGCTACGTCGGCCGGTGGCGCAACTTGACCGAGTCTTATACCGGGGATTTTGGACACTCTAGCACCATGGGTGACCGAATTGGCGTCCGAGGTAAGCATTCGGTAAACCGGTTCGTTGAGCGTTCGGCCGTGCGCGCACCCGCGCTTCAGTCGGCCCGTGGCAAGGGGGCGACCTGGCGCTCCACGCTGGTTTCCCCCCAGCGATGCCCTACGACGTGTTGCTCCCGGACTTGGCCTCCGCCAAGGACCAGCGGCCGCGTTCCGCCTCGCTGAGATTCCACGGCAGCCAGCCTTCCACATCCGCCGGCGGCGCACCCGCCGCTTCCGCGCACGCCGTCAGGTACGCCGTCAACCACGCACGCGGGTTCAGGTTCCACAGGCACAACGTCTGCAACAACCAGAAGAGCATGGCTGCCAACTGCCCCGCCCACACCGCACCACTGCCGTAGTAGTTCTTCCGCCCCACCACCGGGCCCCGCTGCGCACGCTCCGCCGTGTTGTTATCCATCGGCACTTCCGGGTGCTCGACGAACACCGTCAAACCCGTCCAGTGGTTGCCCAGGCTCTCCAGCACCTTCCGCCGGGCCGGGTGCAACTCCGCCGCCGCCAACTCCGACTCCCCCTGGGCGCCCAGGGCCGTCACCGCCGCCCGCAGCCGCGCGTCGGCCACCGCGAACGCCGCGGCCTCCTGCCGCACCGCGAGACGCTCATCGTTGCGTTGGTAGACCGCGCTGATCCGCCCGACCCAGTCCAGCGCCCAGCCGTCCTGGTCCGGCCAGGTTCGTGCCACGGTCAGGAAGTCCCGGCGCACATGGGCCCAGCAGAAGGCCAGCACGATCACGCCGCGTTTGACCTGGTCCATGGCCTGGTAGGCCTTGTAGCGGTCCACCACCATAATCCCCGCCGCGTCCGGACCCAGGTGCTCTTCGGGCACGTCATGGGCGCGGCCCTGCGCCAGGATAAAGACGACGACCTCCGCGGCGTGGACGACCCACAGATACCAGCGGAAACCCACCTTGCCCTCAAGGGTGGCGAACACCTGCCAGCGGGTCTCATCGCCGTGCCACAACGGCTGCTGGCGGCTGTGCGCTGCCAACTGTTCGTAAACCGGCTCGAACAACGGCAGCAACCGCTGTAAGCCGTCGGTGACGGTGCCCAGCGACAGATCCAGACCCTGCGTCTGCAGGTCGGCCAACAACCGATAGGTCGGGCGATAGAACAAGTATTTGTCCAGCAACAGCGTCACCCAAACCGAGACGCCCAGCGTACTCTTGGGGATCACACGCGGTGCCGGAGGAGCGGTAACAACACCGGGGTGAACGCCGCAGTCACAGGTGGGACGATAGCGGTGGCGGCGGATGACCCGGCGATGGGCCTTGACTTCGACCTCCAGGATGGTGGCGTCCTCGGTGCCGCCGACGGCTGCGAAGGCTTGACCGCAGTGCTGGCAGCAACACTGCTCCGGGGGCAGTTCGTGTTCTTCGACAGCCGCGGGGAGGTGCGTGTGGTCGCGGCGACGCGGCCCCGGCCGGCCGGGTTGCTGGCCACGCCGCCGGGGCGGTGGGGTAGTCGTGGTCGTGGTCGTGGTGGTGGCAGCGCGGGTCTCGGTCTTGCGGCCGAAGAGTTGTTGCTCACGCAGTCGCAGTTGGGCGCGGAGTTGCTCGATCTCCTGCTGCAGGAGTGCCTCCCGCTGGACGGCGCGTTGGTGCAGGGCTTTCCAGTAGCCGGCCTGCCGCCAGGGCTCGAACTCGACAGCCAGGCGTGGGCAGACGGGACAAGGGCCGTCCGGGAGTGGCGATGCCGAGCAGGCCGGGCCGGGAGGCGCGGTGGGCAAGGGAACCCGCAGCAGATCAGGGCCAACAGGGCCAGCCAACGTACCAGTCATGCCAACCGTTGTAGTCCGGGACGCTCAGCTGGCCAGCGCAGCTGACCGGTTTACCGAATGCTTACCTGCCACAGTAGTTAAGTGTTGTGATGACCGGCACTTAACCATCTGTGGAGGCTCAAGATCATGGCTCCCGAAGTTACCGACCACCTTACCCTGTGGAACCTTGGCTCGCAACAACTCCTTATCGATTTCCAGGGCGGCCGCCTCGTCGCCGATGCCGGCCTGCTCGCCGTCCGCGCCCTGGAACGCCCCCTGCGCGTCATCGCTGACCTCGCACCCCAACTGCCCGACCCGCGTTCCCCCAAGTTCATCCGCCACTCCGTCGAGGCGCTGCTCACCCAGGAGGTCTACGCCCTGCTCGCCGGCTACCCCGACCACAACGACCACGACGACCTCCGCGCCGACCCCCTCTTCCAGATCCGCGCCGACGTCAGTCCCGACGCCGAGCAACCCCTCGCCTCGGGTAGCACGCTGGCGCGCTTCGCTTACGCCTTCAGCCGCCGCGATGCCGAACTGCCCCCCGAAGAACGGCCCGTCCTCCAGGAGGTCCGTGCCGCCCAGACCCAGCGCCTGAAGATCCTCAACCGCTACCTGGTGGACCTCTTCATCCGCACGCGCGGCCAGGCGCCGGCCGAGGTGATCCGCGACGCCGATGCCAGCGACGATCCCACCCCTGGTGCGCAGGCCCTCAGCGGCTACCACGGCTACTACCGGCAGCATCAGTTCCTGCCCTTGCACGTCTACGAGGGGCACAGCGGCTTCCCCCTGGCCGTCTGGCTACGGCCCGGCGCCATCCACGCCAGCCTGGGGGCCGTGGACATCCTCGGGGCGATCGTCGCCGCCCTGCGCGCCGCCTGGCCCGAGGTCCGCATCCTGGTGCGCGCCGACAACGGCCTGGGAGTGCCCGCCGTCTAGGAGTTCTGCGAAGCCGAGCACCTGGACTACGTCAGCGGTTACGCCAGCAATGCGGTGCTGGAGCGGGCCACGGCGGCAGCGCTGGCGGATGTGGAGTTGTACTACCAGTTTTATGGCGCGCGCGAGCCGCACGTGCAGCGTTTCGAGGAGGTGCGTGACTACCAGGCGGGCAGTTGGCCGCACGCGCGGCGGGTGATCGCCAAGGTGGAGATGAACCCGCACGGCAGTCAGCGGCGCTTCGTGGTCACGAACCGCTCCGAACCGCCGGCGGAGGTCTACCACGGGCTGTACACGCCGCGGGGCCAAGTGCCGGAGCAGCCGATCGGGGAGATGAAGAACGGCCTGCGCTGCGACCGGCTGAGCGCCTGCGGCTTCTGCGCCAACGCCTTCCGCTTGCTGGTGCATGCCCTGGCTTACGCGGTGGTGGTGCTCTTCCGGGAGGCGGCGGCAGCGGTGCCCGAGGTGGCGACGGCGTCCGTGGGGACGTTGCGGCAGCGCTTGTGGAAGGCCGGTGCCGTCGTGGTGACGAGCGCGCGGCGGATGTGGTTGCACGTGTCGGAGACCTGGCCGTACCGGGGGGTGTGGCTGCGGGTGCAGGCGGCAGTGGCGCGCTATGTGAGTCAGGTGGCTGGGCGGGTGCCAGTCGGTGAAGGGGTGGCCAACTGAGGGTTGGTGGCCTGGTAGACGGCCCGCGCGGCCGTCGGCGGGCGCGGTGTGCGCCGGGGGCGGGAAAAAGGGGTTGGCGCAGCTGCAAAAGCCCAGGACAACAGCTGCGCCAACCCACACAACCGAACGGCCTGTCATTCAAGAGATATTATGCGCCGGTAATGTCGCACGGTGCGTAATCCGGGCTAATGCAGTTGCAAGGGACCTGGTTGGCGTAACCGCAAGCGGGCCGCTTGCGGTCACGCCAACCATGCAGCTTGTTTCTGCACTAATCGCCCTTACCGACGCGGGGAATGAACCTGGGGACGCGTCCCTGGTACGCGCGATACGTGTCGCCGAAGTGGCCCACCAGGTCGCGTTCCTCGATGAGGGCGGCGACGGCCATGTAGAGCGTCAGTGAGCCGGCAAAGAGCAAGTGGCCCAGCGTCATGGTCGGCGTTGCCCAGAACGCCAGGGCCCAGCCCAGGTAAAGCGGGTGTCGCACGCGGTTGTAGGGCGGCGGCGTGCGGAAGGGCAGCGCCGTGTAGGGCCGCCCCCGCAGGTAGAGCCAGACCTGGCGGAGGCCGAACAGGTCGAAGTGGTTGATCGTCAGACTGACCGCGGGGACCGACAGCCAGCCCGCGGCGAACAGTCCCCACAGCAGCCCGCGCCCGACCGAATCCTGTACGTCCCAGATGACGGCGGTAAGGCCGCGCCACTGCCACATCAGGAAGAAGGTGGCCACGCATGAGATCAGGACATAGGTGCTGCGCTCGATCGGTTGCGGCACCAGCCGCGTCCAGTTTCGCTTGAACCACGGCCGCGCCATGAGCGAATGCTGCAACCCGAATAGCCCGATCAGCAGCAGATCGATGCCGACGGCGTAAAGGTGGTCTGTCGGCGCCGAGTCGATGGACTTCGGCACCAGGAAGTTGCCGACGAAGCCGGCCAGGCAAGCGTAGTTTGCCTGAAATAGCAGATAGCAGAAAACACCGTAGACAAAAAAGCTCCAGCGGCGCATGGGGATCTCCTGTTTGGACCGAATCAGCCTTGCAGATTGCGAATGGGTGTAGCGGCAGTCGCCAGACTTCCGAGCAGCACCGGACGGAAGTCTGGCGACTGCCGCTACGCCCAACCGCAAACCGCTCTCTCACTGGATCAGCACGTTGTTGCCGGTGCCGCCGTCGAGGACGTCCTGCCCCGGCCCGCCGATCAGCACGTCGTCGCCGGCGCCGCCGAGCAGCGTGTCGTCGCCGGCACTGCCGATCAGCACGTCGTTGCCGTCGCCGCCGTCCGCCGTCAGCTGGACCGCGCCGGCGGCCAGCCCGGCGGCGGTCACCACGTCGTCACCGGCCAGGGCGTTGACGATCAGCCGATCGTTGGCCGCCTCGGTGCCGGTGATGTGGATGTGGGCCGCCAGACCGCTGACGTCGAGACCGGCCGCGTTGCCGATGACGGTGATGTTGTCCGCCCCCGCGGTGCCGTTGACGATGACGGTGTCGGCGGCGCCGTCGCCGGTGCCGCTGCCCGGCGGGGCCGCCAGGTCGAGGTTCACGTCGGTGACGCCGGTGCCGGTGAGGTCGTTGACGGTGATGGTGTCGGCGCCGCCCAGCGCCACGACGTTGACCTGCTCGACGCCATGCACGTCCATCGTCACGTTGCCGACATCGCGGAACAGCCGCAGGCGGTCGCCGTTGGCCGACAGGTCCACGTGCTCGCCGACGTTGGACCCGTTGAACTGCAGCGTGTCGCGGCCGCCCTGGCCCTCGACGGTGTCGCTGCCGTCGCCGGGGTTCCACACGAACGTGTCGTCGCCCGCGCCCATCATGGCCACGTCGCTGCCCTGGCCGCCGATGATCAGGTCGTTCCCCGGACTGCCGATCAGGGTGTCATTGCCGGCGCCGCCGTTGATGGTCAGACTGATCGCGCCGGCGTGCAGCGCGCTGGCGTTCACGGTGTCGTCGCCACCCAGGGCGTTGACCATGAGACTGTCGCCGGCCTCCTGCCCGTGAATGCAGACGATGGCGGCAAGCCCCGTGACTTTCACCCCAGTCGCCGACCCCGCCACCGTGATCGCGTCGGCGTCGTTGGTGCCGTTGACGGCGACGGTGTCAGCGGCGCCGTCGCCGGTGCCGCTGCCCGCCGGGGCCGCCAGGTCGAGGTTGACCTTCGTCACGTCGGTGCCGGTGAGGTCGTTGACGGTGAGGGTGTCGGCGCCGCCCAGCGCCGCGACGTTGACCCGCTCGACGCCGTTGACGTCCATCGTCACGTTGCCGACGTCGCGGAACAGACTCAGGCGGCTGCCGTTGGCCGACAGGTCCATGTTCTCGTTGGCGTTGGACCCGTTGAATTGCAGCGTGTCGCTGCCGTCCTGGCCCTCAACGGTGTCGCTGCCGTCGCCGGGGTTCCACACGAACGTGTCGTTGCCGGCGCCCAGAAGGGCCACGTCGCTGCCGCGGCCGCCGATGATCGTGTCGTTGCCGTCGCCGCCGATCAGCACGTCATCGCCCTGGCTGCCGGTGATCGTGTCGTTGCCCGCGCCGCCGTCCACGGTCAGCTTGACGACGCCGGCGGGCAGCGTGGCCGCGCTCACGGTGTCGCCGCCGCCGAGCGCGTTGACGACCAGCGCGTCGTTGGCGCCTTCGGAACCCTGGACCGCCACGGCGGCGGCAAGGCCGGTCACGGTATAGCTGGTGCCGGCGCCCTGGATGTCGATGCCGTCCTTGCCGTTGGTGCCGTTGACGATGACGGTGTCGGCGGCGCCGTCGCCGGTGCCGCTGCCCACCGGGGACCCCAGGTCGAGGTTCACCTGGGTGACATCGGTGTGGGACAGGTCGTTGACGGTGATGGTGTCCGCCCCGCCCAGGGCGTTGAAATTGATCGCCTCCACGCCGTGAAGGTCCATGCTGATGTTGGCGACGTCGCGGGTGAACCGCACCCGCTGGCCGTTGGCGGCGATGTTGACGTTCTCGCTGACGTTGGCGCCGTTGAAGACCATCGTGTCGCTGCCGTCCTGGCCCTCGACGGTGTCGCTGCCGTCGCCCGGGTTCCAGACGAACGTGTCGTCGCCGGCGCCCATCATGACCACGTCGTTGCCGCGGCCGCCGACGATCACGTCGTTGCCGTCGTCGCCGTTAATCACGTCGTTGCCGTCGCCGCCGATGATGGTGTCGTTGCCGTCGCCGCCGTTGATCGTCAGGCTGATCAGCGGGGCCAGGCCGTTGCCGCCCGTGAAGGTGTCGTCGCCGCCGTTCATGTTGACGACCAGGTTTTCGCTGGTGCCGATGTCCAGCGAGAACGGCGCCGGATTGGTGCGGTCGAAGCGCACCCGGGTGCCGTTGGCGACCGCGGTGAAGACCTCGGCGCCGTTGCCGCCATTGACTTCGATGGTGTCAGTGCCGTCGCCGCCCTCGTTGAGGTCGCTGCCGTCGCCGGGGTTCCAGATCAGCCGGTCGTTGCCGGCCTCGCCGAAGACCGAGTCGTTGCCCGCACCGCCCGTGAGGGTGTCGTTGCCGTCGCCGCCGAAGAGCTGGTCGTCGCCGCCCTGGCCCAGCAGCGTGTCGTTGCCGCCCTGGCCGAAGAGCAGGTCGTTGCCCGAGCCGCCCGTCAGGGTGTCGTTGCCGTCGCCGCCGAAGAGGTTCGCGGCCGGCAGGGCACCGTTGCTCTCGTCCAGCGTGATCGTGTCGTTGCCGGCCTGCCCGAAGACCTGGATGAGCGCGGTGTTGGCGACCGTCGGCCCCCCCGGGGTCTGCACGTTGCCGCCGTTGACGAGGATGTTCCCCGCGGCATCCCGGCTGATGATGATCGTGTTGGCCTGGGCGTCGCCGATGACGGTCAGGATGCCCGTGCTCGGGGCGAACGACGCGGTCACCGCCGGGAGGATGCGCTCGTGGAGCGGCTCGACGGCCGGCAAGAAGTTCCACAGCCAGGGCTGCTTGCGGACGCGCCGGCAACCCTGCGGGTACTTCCGCTTCTGCAACCAGTTCAACCAGGACTTCAGCATGGGTCATAACCTCTGAGGGTGGAAAAACCAGGTGCCCCAGCACTGGGGCGCGTAAGGCAATGCGATGAAACGCATGCGGACCCATCAAGATGTGCAGATTTTTTTATCAGGAGATGGAGGCGGAAGTGGCGTCGGCGTGCGGCTCGTCGCTGGCAGTTAGAGTCTGTTCCAAGAGCAGGTGGCGGCACGTTGGAAACGTGCCGCCACCTGCTCTTGGAACAGACTTTTACTTCCGGTCGATCCCGAGCAGTTCCTCGGCCTCGGCCCGGATGGCGTTCAACTCTTCGAGGGAATCGGGCCTGGGGTCGCGCCGCGCCGCGACCCAGCGGATCGCCCAGTCGTAATAGTCGCGGGCCCGCGTCGGCTCGCCCAGGCGGTGGTGGCTCATGGCCAAAAAGTACAGGTCGAAGGCCAGGACCCCGTCCTCTTGCTTTTCGACGTTGGCCCGTAGGACCGCCGCCGCCTCGCGGTAGCGGCCGGCGCGGTAATAGGCCACGCCCAGCGTGTTGCGGAAGTTCAAATCCTTCGGCGACAGCTGCACCGCTTTCTCGGCCAGGGGCACGGCGGCCTTCACGTCGCGCAGCGCCGCGGGCGCCGTCAGGTAAGCCCAGGCCAGGGCGTTGCAGGCCCAGGCCGTATTCGGGTCCTCCTTGACGATCCGGCGATACCGCTCGATCGCCTGCCGCGCCCGGTACGCGCGGGTCGAGGCGTTCGCCAGGTCGCCGAGTTCGACCTCGACCGACACGGGCGCGGCCGGTTTGCCGGCGGCGGGCGCGAACGCGGGCCAGTCCCAGTCCAGGTTCATGTCCTGCAGCTGCGTGCGGATCGCCCGCAAGTCCCAGACGTGGATCGCCCCGGCCAGCTTGGACACCACCACCAGTTGCGCGCCGTCGGGCGTGAAGCCCAGCCAGTTGGCCGTGTCGCCGAGCGGGTCCATGAGTTTGGCCACGGTTCGGTTGGTGGACACCTCGTTCAGGTGTACCACGGCCGGCGCCATCTCCAGGGCCATCAGCCGGCCGTCTGGCGAGAACGCCACCTGGCCGGGGTACGGCGTGCCGGCGCGGGGCAAGTGCCGCACCAGCTGCAGGGTCTCCACGTCCCAGAAGCTGAACGCATCACCCCGGCAGATGATGAGCGTGCGGCTGTCAGGGGTGAACGTGACGAAATTCCGCTTCCCCAGCGTCCACTTGCGGGCCTCCCGGCCCGTGCGGGCGTCCCAGAGCCGGACCTCGTCCGAGTGCCAGCCGCTGCTCGCCGCCCAGCGGCCGTCCGCGCTGACGGCCCGGACCTCCCCTTGCGGATGGTGGCCCAGCTCGCGCCGCACCGCCCCCGTTTCCAGGTCCACGATCCGGTTGACGCCCCCCTCCTGCGTCGCCGCCCCCACCAGTCCGCCGTCCGGGCGGCGCGCGAACCAGACCCGGCCCAGGGGGGACAGCCGCCGCGGCGGCCCGAGCCGCAGCCGCTGCCCCGCCGGGTCGTCGCACGTGACCGGCCAGTGCAGCAGGCCCTCCGCGCCGCCCGTCAGGAGTCCCCGATAAGGGACGCCCCCGCCGCCGCCCGCGTGGGTGTCGAAGAACGCAAAGGGCGTAGGCGCGGGCAGCACGGCCAGCTCCCGGCCGCGGTGCAGGTCCCACACGCGGGCGCCTTCCTCCATGCCCACGACCAGCAGGCGGCCGTCCGCGCTGATGTCGCCGAAGAAGTTGTAGCTGCCCTTGCCGGCGCCGCGCTGCTGACCAGGGTGCGGTATTCGCGGGTCGGCGTCACCTCCAGCAGGTCGGCCCGGTCGCCGTCCCAGACGACCCCCAGCCAGCGGCCGTCGCCGCTGAAGTGCGGCTGGCTGGTGGCCGTCAGGCGCATCAGCTGCCGCCCCGAGGCCGGGTGCCACAGCAGCAACTGGCCGTCCCAGCCGTGTGAGGCCAGCAGCTCGCCGTCGGGGTGAAACGTCACGGTCGTGACCAGTTGCGCGTGGCCCTCCAGGGTCGCCACCTTGCGCCGCGCGGCCACGTTCCAGACCTGGATGCGCGGGTCGCTGCCGGCCACCGCCAGGCGCACCCCGTCCGGGTGCCAGGCGACGGTCTGCTGGCTCATCGGCCCCACGGGCAGTTCGGTGAGCGGCAGCCCGCTCGCCGCGTCGCACACGACCGTCACGGAGGCGTTGTACAGCCCGACGGCCAGTTTGCTGTTGTCCGGGTGGAACGCCAGCGAGTGCGCCGCGCCGGCAGCCGCCAGCGCTTCACCTCCTGCCCCGTCGCCAGGTCGAAGCAATGCACCCAGTCATTGCGGCCGACCGCCAGGCGCCGGCCGTCCGGGCTGAAGGCGTGCCCCCGACATTCGCGGATCTCGTCGCGCAGCACCGACGCGCCGTCGGCCACGCGCCACACGCGCAGCACGTTCTTCTCGTCGATGCCGATCAGGAAGCGCTCGTCAGGGCTGAAGTACAGGTAGTCGCCCGGGAACAGTCCCGAGTCGATCCGCCGGATTTCGCGGTCGTCGGGGATGCCGCGGATGCTCAGGGCGTTCGAGCCGTCGGCGCGGGCGTAGAGGCGATACCGCCCGCCGTAGGCCACCGCGCCGGCGGGGCACGCGGCGCGCCAGCCCGGCACGCGGCGGACATCGGGCAGCGCCAGCGCGGCGATGGCCTCGTCGCGCAGGCGCTCGTCGGAGCGGAGGCGGGCAGCAGCGGCCAGGGCGGCGAGCGTGTCGAGGCGCTGGCCCGATTGCCGGCTCAGGCGGTTGGCGCGGGCCTGGTTCAGCAGCGCCAGGAACAGGCGGTCCTTGGCGGCGCGCTCGCTCTGCTGCGCCGCCGCCAGTGCGGCCTGCTTGTCTTCCAGGGCGCGGGCCTTCTGGTTCGCCTCGTGGACGGCGGCGTCCTGCGCGGCGACGGCGAGGAGCAGGTTCCAGGTCGTGCCGATGATGCCGCCGACCAGCGCCAGCAGCACCAGCGCGGCGGCCAGCACCGACCCCCGATTCCGCCGCACGAACTTGCGCAGCCAATACCCCAGCGTCGGCGGGCACGCCTGGACCGGCTCGTCGTCCAGGTAGCGCTGCACGTCCGCCGCGAAGGCGCTGGCGGACTCGTAGCGCTGGCGGCGGTCCTTCTCCAGCGCCTTCATCACGATCCAGTCCAGTTCGCCGCAGACGAGCTGGCGCAGCTGCCGCGGGTCGGTCTGGCGCTGCGCCGACACGGCGGTCAGCGTCCCGCCCAGCGTGCTCAGACGCACGCTCGGTCGGGGCGGTTCCTCCTCGCGGATGATGCGGCGCATCTCCCCATAGCCCAGCCGGGCGAAGCGCTCGCGGTCGAACGGGGTCGTGCCGGTCAGCAGTTCGTACAGCAGCACACCGAGGCTGTAGACGTCGCTGCGGACGTCCACGTCGAGGGCGTCGATCTCGGCCTGCTCTGGGCTCATGTACAACGGCGTGCCGATCATCTGCGTGAAGTGCGTGTAGATGGTCTTGTCGGTCAGGCGCTGGCCGATGGCCTTGGCGACGCCGAAATCGATCACCTTGACCACCGGCACCCCGTCGTGCGGCGCCACCAGCACGTTACTCGGCTTGAGGTCGCGATGGATGATCCCCTTGCCGTGGGCGTGCTGCACCGCCTGGCAGACCGACACGAACAGTGCCAGCCGCTGGCGGGCGGTGAACTTCCGACGGTCACAGTACTCAACGAGGGGCACGCCCTTGACCAGTTCCATGACGAAGTACGGCCGGCCGTTGTCGGTGGTGCCGCCGTCGAGGACGCGGGCGATGTTGGGGTGATCCATCAGCGCCAGCGCCTGCCGCTCCTGCTCGAAGCGGGCGACGGCGTCGCGGCTGCCCATGCCCGCTTTGATGAGCTTCAGCGCCACCTTGCGGCGCACCGGCTGCTGCTGCTCGGCGACGAAGACGACGCCCATGCCGCCCTCGCCGATCTGCTCCATGAGCCGGTACGGGCCGATCACGGTGCCGGGCCGCTCCTCGATCGGTGGCAGGTCGGCCGCGCCCAGCAGCCCGGCGCGGGCACGGTCAGGAAGTCGGTGGCCCGGGGGTAGGCGGACAGCAGGCGTTCGACGTGCCGGCGCAGGTCCGCGTCGTGGCCGCAGGCCGCGTCCAGGAAGGCAGTCCGCTCCGGGTCGGAGGGCTTATCGAGGGCGGCGAAGAGAATGGCTTCGACGGCGGTGAGGTTGATCATGCAAGGCTCCCTGGGCCGGGGCGGGTCCGGCGCCGCGGTGTCGCGCGCCGGGCGGCACCTGCCGGGACAGCCCCAGAAGACAATGCGACGAATCGGCCCCCGGCCCATCACTGGGTGTCGGCATTCTCGTCCGCGGGCGGCTCGCCCGCCGTCAACTCGGCGTAGAGCCAGGTGCGGGTGAACGCCCAGTAGCGTTCCGCGGTGGGCAAGGAAATGTCGAGCGCCTGGGCGACCTCCGGCATGGTCAGGCCGGCGAAGAAGCGCAACTTGACCACCTCGGCCCGGACGGGGTTGAGGGCCGCGAGCCGGTCCAGGGCATCCGAAAGGTCCAGCAGGTCCTCGGAGGGAGGCTCCACGAGCGTACAGGCTTCATCGAGGTCGAGGCGTTTGCGGCCGCCGCCGTGCCGGACGCGCCCCTTGCGGCGGGCGGCCTCGACGAGGATGCGGCGCATGGCCTCGGCCGCGGCGGCGAAGAAGTGGCGGCGGTTGTCCCAGGCGTCCCGGCGGTCGCCGACGAGCCGCAAGTAGGCTTCATGCACCAGGGCCGTGGCCTCCAGGGTCTGGCCGGGCGCTTCCTGGGCCAGCCGCTGGGTCGCCAATCGACGCAGCTCGTCGTAGACCAGCGGCAACAGTTCGGCAGCGGCGTGCTGGTCGCCCTGGGCGCAAGCCTGCAGGAGTTGGGTGGCGTCTCCCATAAGAGGAAATTATACGGCACAACGGACATCTGACAAGAATTCTAGATGACCGTTTCGTAAGTTCGGTGCCAGTTTCCTGTAGCTGAAGTCGTGAGACTTCAGAGTAGGCTGTCTGAAGTCTCACGACTTCAGCTACGAAGCACTGGCGGCGGATTTACGAAACAGTCATCTAGCCCGGATTACGCACCGAGGATTTGTGAAAAGAGCCTGCCACAGTAGTTAAGTGTTGTGATGACCGGCACTTAACCATCTGTGGAGGCTCAAGATCATGGCTCCCGAAGTTACCGACCACCTTACCCTGTGGAACCTTGGCTCGCAACAACTCCTTATCGATTTCCAGGGCGGCCGCCTCGTCGCCGATGCCGGCCTGCTCGCCGTCCGCGCCCTGGAACGCCCCCTGCGCGTCATCGCTGACCTCGCACCCCAACTGCCCGACCCGCGTTCCCCCAAGTTCATCCGCCACTCCGTCGAGGCGCTGCTCACCCAGGAGGTCTACGCCCTGCTCGCCGGCTACCCCGACCACAACGACCACGACGACCTCCGCGCCGACCCCCTCTTCCAGATCCGCGCCGACGTCAGTCCCGACGCCGAGCAACCCCTCGCCTCGGGTAGCACGCTGGCGCGCTTCGCTTACGCCTTCAGCCGCCGCGATGCCGAACTGCCCCCCGAAGAACGGCCCGTCCTCCAGGAGGTCCGTGCCGCCCAGACCCAGCGCCTGAAGATCCTCAACCGCTACCTGGTGGACCTCTTCATCCGCACGCGCGGCCAGGCGCCGGCCGAGGTGATCCGCGACGCCGATGCCAGCGACGATCCCACCCCTGGTGCGCAGGCCCTCAGCGGCTACCACGGCTACTACCGGCAGCATCAGTTCCTGCCCTTGCACGTCTACGAGGGGCACAGCGGCTTCCCCCTGGCCGTCTGGCTACGGCCCGGCGCCATCCACGCCAGCCTGGGGGCCGTGGACATCCTCGGGGCGATCGTCGCCGCCCTGCGCGCCGCCTGGCCCGAGGTCCGCATCCTGGTGCGCGCCGACAACGGCCTGGGAGTGCCCGCCGTCTAGGAGTTCTGCGAAGCCGAGCACCTGGACTACGTCAGCGGTTACGCCAGCAATGCGGTGCTGGAGCGGGCCACGGCGGCAGCGCTGGCGGATGTGGAGTTGTACTACCAGTTTTATGGCGTGCGCGAGCCGCACGTGCAGCGTTTCGAGGAGGTGCGTGACTACCAGGCGGGCAGTTGGCCGCACGCGCGGCGGGTGATCGCCAAGGTGGAGATGAACCCGCACGGCAGTCAGCGGCGCTTCGTGGTCACGAACCGCTCCGAGCCGCCGGCGGAGGTCTACCACGGGCTGTACACGCCGCGGGGCCAAGTGCCGGAGCAGCCGATCGGGGAGATGAAGAACGGCCTGCGCTGCGACCGGCTGAGCGCCTGCGGCTTCTGCGCCAACGCCTTCCGCTTGCTGGTGCATGCCCTGGCTTACGCGGTGGTGGTGCTCTTCCGGGAGGCGGCGGCAGCGGTGCCCGAGGTGGCGACGGCGTCCGTGGGGACGTTGCGGCAGCGCTTGTGGAAGGCCGGTGCCGTCGTGGTGACGAGCGCGCGGCGGGTGTGGTTGCACGTGTCGGAGACCTGGCCGTACCGGGGGGTGTGGCTGCGGGTGCAGGCGGCAGTGGCGCGCTATGTGAGTCAGGTGGCTGGGCGGGTGCCAGTCGGTGAAGGGGTGGCCAACTGAGGGTTGGTGGCCTGGTAGGCGGCCCGCGCGGCCGTCGGCGGGCGCGGTGCGCGCCGGGGGCGGGAAAAAGGGGTTGGCGCAGCTGCAAAAGCCCAGGACAACAGCTGCGCCAACCCACACAACCGAACGGCCTGTCATTCAAGAGATATTATGCGCCGGTAATGTCGCACGGTGCGTAATCCGGGTTAGCTTGGGCCGACCGGCACCGAGCGGAGAAAGGCGCCTGGCCGATCACCACGAGCGGCAACGTGCCAGGACGGGAGGGGGAAACCTGGCACGCCATCGACCTGGCGCTGCGCGAGGGGCTGCGGGGGTTGCCCGGCGGTTCTAGCTTGGCCCGGCTCTTGGCACAACGCCGCGGGGTTCGGAACAAACAGGCGCTGCCGCCTCTGATGCCGAGCCTCATCCGCCGGTGGGCACGGCTGCACAGGCAGCGTACCGGCAAGCGGCCGGCGCAGAACAGCGGCCCCGTGATGGATGCCCCTGGTGAAACCTGGAAGGGGATTGACCAGGCACTCCGTGTGGGGCTGCAGGGGCTGCCGGGCGGGTCGAGCCTGAGTCAACTGCTCGGCGGGCAGGGGGCGAAGTGACGACCGCATCTGGGCAGCCTGTGCCCCGGAGTGCGGTTGGGTGTGGCGGTGCGCGCCGAGGAGGTGTTAACGTGCTCCGGCGTGTCAGTCCTCCGCGCGCTGGGCACTTCGGCTTGCGCGCGCATGTCGATCACACCGCTGCAGATTCGCGCGACCCCCTTACGCGTGGCGCCGGTCCGGTCCGACGCGCTGGGCACTTCGGCTCGCGCACGTATGTCGATGGGGCCGGAGCGCGGCATTTCTGGCACAAGAACGTATCGAGAGACGGTCAACACTCGCCCACCCGGCAGCCAACTGCCGCCCAGATGACCGGCCCTCCGCTGGGTACGGAGTCAGTCCGTGTCCGGCCTACCGTCGGGTGGAGTCACCGCCAAACGGGTTAGCCGCGGCGACGGCATCCGGCCAGGCGCCGCCCGCGTCCCACAGCGACCACGAGCTCTCGGGAAGAAGGCCGACGGCGCCGCCGTACCGCCGCCAGAACTCGTCGGGATCGCCGCCCGGCTGCCGGCTCGACAGGTCGCTGGCGACGGGGGTGACGGTGACGGGCCAACCGATGCCGTCGCTCAAGGGACACCAGGGCGAAACCCTGTGCGTGGCGGCCGGCCGGAATGGTAACCGGCTGGTGAGCGGGAGCAAGGACGGCAGCCTGAAGCTCTGGAGCACGGAAGCGGGTGAGTAGCCCGGATTCTCAAAAAATTCCCAGGGGATTTAGCGGCGGCCGTCGCATGTAGAGGTAGGAAGGACGCGCCATGGTCTGCTTCGCCGTTCGTCGCGGGCACCGCGGCCTTCACCCGGGAGACGCCATCATGAACCGCACGGTCCCGTTGCAACGTCCCCGTCCCCGCCGTGTGCCGGCCGACGCCGTGCTGGCCGCCGGCTTGTGTTAGCTGGCCCTTCGTCCGGTCCCGCCGCCGGCCAGCCCGCCCCGCCGAAAAAGGCGCCAGCCGGCGTGCACTACCACGAAAACCTCACCTTCGCTGAACCGGACGGCGCCAAGCTGCAGCTGGGCGTGGTCGCGCTGGCCGCCGGTGTGGGGCCGTTCCCGTGCGTGGTCATCGTCCACGGCGGCTGGTTGTACGGCACGGCAGTCGGCTCATGAACCGGGACCTGGTCGAAGCGCTCGCCCGGCGCGGCACACGGCGGCGCTTGTCAGCTACCGGTTCGCCCCGAAGAGCCGCTTCCCGGCGCAGGTCGAAGACGTGCGCGCCACCGTCCGCTGGCTGCGCGTCCGCGCCGACAAGTACCAGATCGACGCGGGTCGCATCGGCTTTCTCGGCTTCTCCGCGGGTGGCCACCTGGCCTGCATGCCGGGCACGAACAATTCCCCCAAGGACGGCAGTCACGCCCGCTACGTCGTCAGCTACTGCGCCTGCAGCCACCTGGCGTATTTGGCTGAAGGCCGCGGGCGCGACCGTCCGCCTGCTGGCCGTGCACGACGCCCGGCACGCCTTCGGCCGCCACCGCGCCGAACTGACCAACGGAGCCGCCGTCGCGTTCCTGGCCCTGCACCTCAAAGACAAGTAATTAGGCCGGGCGGCGCCCGGGGTCACCCGGCGGCAATCGCCAGCTGCCCCTGCTTGCGAGACCAGCGGCGGCGCAGCACCACGCCAGCACCGAGGCCCGCCGCGAGCAGGCTGCCCAGCAGCAGCGTGTCCGGCTCGGGCACGGCGCTGGTGGTGGTGATGGTCGCGCTGGAGTTGGCGATCATGCTGTCCAGCACCGTGTGGTCGCCCAGCACGTTGTTGTCGAATCCCGAGTGCGCCTCCGCCGTCAGCGTCAGCGTCGAGCCCGCCGACACCCCGGTGAAGGTGAACGTTCCCAGCAGCACCGCCCCCGCGGTCGTGCCGGTCGTCGGCGCGAACACCGACGCGCTGAACACCTGCTGCTCGCTCAGGCTGGCCGTGCCCATCGGGTCTGGCTGGATCACCACGCTCGTCTGGGCCGTGTCGAACGCCGAGTTCGGCGTGATCGCCGCCTGGTTCGCCACCGTCGCCACCGTCGGGTCGTAGCTCAGGGCCACGCCGCCCGCCGACAGCCCGACGGATGTCAGTCCCGTGCTGCCGTTCGTCTGCGCCAGGTAGACCTGGACGTTCACCGTCGCGCCTTGCGCGACCGTGAAACTGTTTGTGAACGTGCTGGTGTTGGGATCGTAGAACGTGAAGGCGTAGTCGGCGGCGGCACGGCCTGGCAGGAGGGCCAGCACCGCGGCCACGATTGCGGAGCGAATGCGCATCGGAGGTGTCCTCAGAGAGTAATGGCGTATCCTGGTCAAGGAACCCGCCCCGGGACACTAACGCCCGGGGCGGAGCTCACGAAGCACGCGCAGCTCACGCGGGCATCTGCGTGAACAGGCGGTTAATCAGCTGGGTCTGCTCAAGCGTGTTGCCCACGTCGATGTTGCCGTCCTCGTTGTAGTCCAGATACCACTGGTACGAGTTCAGCGTCGCCGCCGCCCCCGTCGGGTTGGTTACCGCCGTCAGGCCGCTCGTCGGCGCCATGTACGTGAACGTGTTGCCGTTCACCGACAGGATCACGAACGAGCCGTTGTACCCCGCCGGCAGACCCACGATATTCACGATCTCGCCCATCAGGAAACCACTCGGCCCGTTGGTCGTGATCGTCACCGTGTTGTTCGACTCGCTCGCCGCCAGGATCCCCGCCGTCATCCCACTGGTTTCCTGGGTCACGCCGTTCACCGTGCGGAAGTTCGTCGTGTCCACACCATCCACCTGCCGCCGCCCCTCCGTGTCGCCGAACAGCCGCCAGAACTCGTCCACCTGGTTGACACCGTTGCCGTTGAGGTTGCCGGTCCCGCTTGTCGTGCTGCCGCTCATGCCGTTTTTGGCACCGTCCAGCAGCACCGCACTATTGCTGGCGGCGCTGATGTCGGCCACCTTCGTGTTCAGGAAGTAGTTGCCGTCCACCAGCCCGACCGTCAGCGTGTTGCCGAACTGGTCCAGGTACGGCGTGATGAAGTTGAACGTGTGCGTCGCGTCGGCGTTGAAGGTGACGAACAGTTGCGTCGCCCCGCTGTCCGGCACCGGGCCGCTGGCCCCCTCCGTGGTCGCCCCGGTGCCCGGGTCGCTGACGTTGATGCTCAGCGGGTTGCCCGACGCATCCTTGAGCACGAAGTCGCTCGCCAGATCGACGATGTTCACCGGCGTGCTGAACGTCAGCGTCAGCTCCGCCACCTGCGAGTGCTGGTTGGAACTGTCGTCGTTCACCGCCACCGTCAACTGCGGCGCCCAGTCGTTCGGCCCGCCGATGCTGTTCAGCGGCTGCCCCGCGAACGCCGTGCTGTTCGGGCTCCCCAGGAAGAACATGCCGCTGCTCGGCGTGCCGGTGACCACGCTGCCCAGCCAGTCGGCGCCGCTGCTGCCGGTGTTCTGGGCGATGCGGCCCACGTAGTTCGCCACCCAGGTGCCCGTGTTCACCACGTTCGAGCCCGCCAGCGTCGTGCCGGTCGCCCCCGTCGGCTTGAAGGTGATCGCCGCGTACGCGTGGCTGGTGCTGGCGCTGTCCAGGATGCCCACCGAGTCCAGCACGTTCCAGCCGTTGTACGCCGATGTCTGGTTGCTCGGGTTGCCAGTGTTGGCCGGATCAATGTTCGTCGTCGTCGTCGGCGCCGTCGGCGTCTGAATGAGCAGGAAGCTCTCCGCCCCCGTCAGGAGGATGTCGGTGGCCAGCTGGCCGCTCGGCCGGGTGCTGCCGGTATGCACGCCAGTGACCGTGCCGAACTTGCTCGTGTTACCGCTGCCGAACCCGACCCCCGTACCGCTGTTGTCCAGCTGGTTGCCACCGGCCACCTCGTAACCGCCGCTGCTGTACTTCTCGCTCTTCTGCAGCAGCGCCAGGTAGCCGTTGCTGCCGGTCGTGAAACCGCTCAGGTTGAAGATGTCGGCCAGCACACCCGCAGCCGGCGTGCTGCCCGAGACCCCGTTGATGCCCGTCAGGTACACGCCCGTCGGGATGGTGTAGCTGGGCACCGTCGAGAAGACCTCAATGTACTGGCTGGGGTTGGTCGTGTTGCCCTTGAGCGTGTCGATCTCACTCAGGAACAGGCCGACCACGGTGATGCTCGTGGAGCGGACATCCGTCAGCGAACCGCCGTAGCCGCTGTTGCCGTTGTCGGTGGTGCTCACCGTCAGCGTCGCCGTGCCGAAGAAACCCGGGCCCGGCGTGTACACCAGGCTGCTGAGCGTGGCCGTGATGTCGCTCGGGCTGCCGGTGATGACCAGCGGCTGCGTGCCGCCGCCGCTGACCATGGCCTGGCCGCTGGCCGCTGCCGTCAGCGTGCCCACCGGGCCGCTCGAGGTGCCCGCCGGCGAACCGGTCAGGGTCAGCGTCGTTGTCTCGGGGGAGCCGCTCGCGGTGTAGTCGCTGTCGGTCACGATGATGGCGTCGCCAGTGGCTGCGGAGAAGGCCACGGTGTTGGGCGTAACCGTCTGCAGGCCGGCGTGGGCCGCCGGGTTGAACAGCGCCTCCGGGATGACCGCCGGCACCGGCAGGCTGGCGTAGGGCGGCTGGTTGGGCTGCACCACGATGTTGAGGTTGCCATCCACGCCGGTCACGAACACGGGGTTGCTGCCGGTGCCCTGCGGCGCCGGCGTCAGCGTGATGGCGCCGTTGTCGTCGTAAACCGCGGTCGTGGTCGTGGTGTTGTTGCTGTCGGTGTAGGACTGCAGGATGTACAGCGGGATGCTACCGCTGGCCGAGCCATTGACCGCGAAGGTGATCTGCAGCACTGCCCCGACCTGGCCGCCGCTGACCGCCGCCTCGTTGGCGGTGAACTCGCTGGTGCGCAGCACGCCGTTGGTGTTATCCACGTTGGTGGTCAGGCTGAAGCCCGTCAGCAGGCTGCCGACGGTGACGTTGGTGACCTGCAGCAGCAGCGGGTTGAACTTGATGGCGTTATCGACGGCGGCGATGTCGAAGGGGACCGGGCCGTTGCTGAAGTTGATGGGGATGGTAACGGTGCCGCCGGCCGTGGCCGTGGTGTTGGCCGGGAAGCCCTCGGTGCCGCTGTGGCCGACGACGCTGAAGTAGTTGTCCACGTTGGTGACGAAGGGGCTGACGGTGCTGCCGCTCAGGGGCAGGGTGCTGGGGTTCTGCGGCGCCGGCCCGAGCGTCAGGGCGCTGGTGGCGTTGTAGACGGCGGTGGTGGTGCTGGTGTTGTTGGCGTCGGTGTAGCTGGCGGCCAGCTTGAGCGGCGAGGGGCCGAGCGGGGCGCTGCTGTTGACGGTGAAGTCGAGGAGGAGCACATCGCCATCGGTGGGGTTGGGGGCCTGGGCCGGGTTGGCGGTGAACTCGCTGACGCGGATGACGCCGTGGACGGCATCCACGTTGGTGGTGACGCTGAAGCCCGGCAGCAGTGAGCCGGCGCGGATGTTGGAGACCGTGAATTTGCTGGGGTCGTACTCGATGACCGAGTCGATGGCATCGATCTCGGTGCTGGGATCGGCACCGGAGACGTTGAAGCGTTCCTGAACGGTAACGGTCTGGCCGTCGCCGCCGGTGGCGGCGGCGAGGTAGAGCCGGGGGTCGGGGCCGAGCGGGCCGGTGATGGTGAAGCCGGTGGGCGGTTGGGGAATGACGCTGGGGAAGGAGCCGACGGCGGCCTTATCGACATCGGCGGCGTCGAGGCCGGTGACGCCCAGGGTGCCACTGGCGGTGACGCTGCCGATGATCCAGGGATCGAGATCCTTGAAGACGCTGAAGCCGGTGCCCTGACCGACGCTGACCCGGTCGATGAGGGAGGCGTCCAGGCCGGTGTAGGTGTGGGAGCCATCGATATCGCCCTGGTAGGCGTTGACGTCGATGGCGTCATCGCCCTGGGCCGCGGTGCCGTTGAGGACGACGCTCTGGGTGGCGAGCAGGGCCTTGTCGGTGTAGGGGGCGTTCTGGGGCACGGTGGCGGTGAGGGTGAGCAGGGTGCCGGTGCCGCCGCTGGGGTTCCAGTGGCCGCCGCCGCTGCCGCCGACGATGGTGAAGGTGATCAGCATGTGGTGGGCGTCGATGCTGGTGAAGCTGATCGGGTTGAGGACGAGGTTGCCGTTGCTGGCGGCGTCGGTCGAGAGGGTGGCCGCCGTCACGCTGAGGAGGGTCGGGTCATAGGTCAGGGTGAAGGAGAGGGACTGGACGGCGGAGGTGATGCCGCTCAGGGTGATGGGCAGTCCGGTGCTGGAGTTGGGGATGTTGACGGTCTGGCCGGGCCCGCGGGCGACGAAAGCGGCGGTGACCACCGGGGTGACGAGCGGGCTGGCGACGGTGAGGGGCTGGCTGTAATTGCTGGCGAGGGTGGCCCCGCCGACGGCCTTGACGGAGTTGGTGACGGCGACGGTGTAGTTGCCGGGAGCCAGTTCGCCCGCGGTGGCGACGAAGGTGGCGACGTTGGGATGGGTGGCGTCGATGAGCAGCGAGCCCTTGACGCTGCCGCCCGGGCCGGTCAGGGTGATGTTCGGCGCCACGGCGGTGGCGCCGGGGCTGTAGAACAGCTGGGTGGTGTTGGGATCGACGGGGCCGTCGAAGACCAGCTGGACGTAGTTGCCCGCGAGAGTCGCCGAGTCTACCTGGAGGGAGCTGACGACGTTCTGGGTGACCGAGAGGGAGGTGCTGGTGGTGAAGTTCCCCTGGGTGGCGAAGGTGGCGGTGATGGGGTGGCTGCCGACGGCGAAGTTCGAGACGGTGATGATGGCGTTGCCGTTGGCGTCCAGGGTGCCGGTGGCGCCGGCGATGGGGTTGCCGTTGTCCGACAGGGACACCGTGTCGCCGGCGACCGAGCCGCTGGCGGGGGTGACGTGGACCTGGAACGAGACCGGCTGGATGGTGCCGCCGAAGTTCAGCGACGGGTTCGGGCCCAGGTCTGTGAGGGTCGTGGTCGTGCCGGTTTGCGCGGAGGCGACCTGCAGCACGAGCACCGGCACTTCGTTATAGTTGAAGTCGAAGCCGCTGCCGGAACGGAAGCCGGCCTCCCGGTCGAAAATGTCCACCTCGGAACTGCCCGGCGTGCCGAGCACGGCGATACCGTTGTTGGAAGACGGGTTGGCCAGCCAGTTCTGCGCCAGGCTGGTGATGTCGAAGGAGATTTGCCCCTGCGGATAACCGGTCGCGGTGGCAATCACGCTCGTCCCGATCGTCGGCGTCTGGTTCGCCGTCGAGTCGTCCCAGCTCGACATGATGTTATACGCATTGTAACTGGTGATGTTCTGACCGTAGAACAGCGGCGTCAGCACGACCTTGGCCGACGTGATGGTATCGCCCGCCGGGACGGCGCTGCTCAGATTGCCGAACTGGTACATGCCGTAGGCCGTGGCCGATGTGTTGACCGGCAAAATCTTGTACGAGCCCGAATCGCTCTGGTTCGTGGTGCCGTCGTAGATGGCGTTGGCGGTGGCGACGACCGGCGTGCCGTTGAACCGCGGATCGGTGCTCGCGTCGGCCGTGGCGGACGGCACCCCCTGAACAGTCGGGTCCGACCACAGATTGGCGTAACTGTTGGCAATGCGCACTTCATCCTGGAACGCCCCGGCGGTGTTGTCGCCGGTGCCGAGCTTCGTGATGGTGCCGTAATCAATACCCGTCTGCGTGGAAATCAGCGACCCGTCCGCCGGCGTGGAGCCGAAGCCGGGATTCAGGTAGGTGTAGACCGTGGTCGGTTGGCCGGGCGTGAAGACCATCTCGGCAACGAGGTGAACCGTCGTGCCCGCGACCGGGTTGTAGCCGACGCCGTTGGCATAAGTGAGCGTGCCGGCGCCGCCAAACGTGGAGCCGTTGTACGAGCGGCCGCTGGTCGTGTTGCTATCACCGCCCCAGCCGAGCAACAGGCCGCTGCCGTTATTGCCAATCAGGTAGGTGCCGAAATAGCCGCTGGGTGCGACATCGGGTTGGATCAACACGCTGACCCAGTAAGTCGAGGAACCGTCGGCATCGCCAAACTGAGCGCTGGTCGCCAGCGGGGCCGCCGAGCCGTTCTGGCCGCTGCGGTCGAACATCGTGTTCCCGAGCGGCGTCACCGACGCCGGCGGGTTCGCCTCCGGGTACGACAGGCTGCCGGCAACGACCTGATCGTCTTGCTGGCCGAGGTTGATGTAGGAGCCGGACAGGCCGAGGTTGGAGCCGTTGAGCCCTTCGCCGATGAGCGACATGCCGGTGCCGCGTCCGCCCTGTGTGTCGGGCGCAACATAGTAGTTGAAGGGCTCATAGACCATCAGCCCTGGCTGCGGGCTGCTGACGACCTGCGTGACCGTCATGGAGGGGCTGCCGGCGTAATCGGTGGAGCCGCTATAGATGGCGGTGAGCGGGTGGTTGCCGACGCTCAGGGTCGAGATCTGGAAGGTCGCCACGCCGTTGACCACCGGGACGGCGGAGCCGCCTGGGAGGTCCGTGCCGTTGTCCTGGAAGTCCACGGTGCCGTTGTTGCCGACACCGCCGGACACGGTCGCGGTCAGGGTCACCGCCTGGTTGAAGCTCGAAGGATTCGGGTTCGCGGTCAACATCGTCGTCGTGGGGGCGAGGTTGATGACGCCGGTGGTGTCGGTCACGTAGGTGACGGCGTAGTTCATGCCGCCGTTGCCGTCATTGATCGTGGCGGTCGGCGTCAGCGTCTTGCCGGTGCCGGCGTCCGGCGTGTCGTAGGTTTCGGCGTAGGTGGCGGTGTCGCCGCCGACCAGGGTGCCGCTCGTGAGGGTCGGCGTGGCCGCGGCGCTGGTGGTGCCGTCGTAGGTCTTGGTGTTCGTCGCCGCCGTGACCGTGATGGGCCGGGGGGCGATGTCGGCGGTGACCGTCGGCTGGACCAACGTGTAGTTGGCTGCCGCCGAACCGGTGAGGCTCAATCCGGCGACCTGGACCGCGATGCCGGTGCCGGCGTTGCGGGTGGCAAAGGTGCCGGTGGCTCCGGTCGCGACCAGCGAGACATTGCCGGCGTCGCTGCTGAGGACTCCCGAGAGGGTCGGGGCGCTGACGATCTGGATGCCCGTGATGCCGGTGCCCGCGAAGGATTGGCCGTTACTCCCGGCCAGCACTTCCGTCAAGACGAGCGTGGAGGTGGTCAGGCCCTGGAACTCAACGTAATTGCCCGGACTCGACGTGGAGGTCGTTTGGGTAAACGTCCCGGCGAAGGCCGCGGTGGGCACCTGGAAACCGGTTGAGGTGATCGGCGGATCAATGCCGGCGCCCGACGGCAGGCCCGTGTTGATGTTGGAGATGTACTCGGTGCCGTCGCCGGCGTAGATCGTCCCGGTCGCACCCCAGAAGTAAGCGGGTTCGCTCAGATAAACGTAGACCGTGTAGCCCGAGGCCGGCAGGTTCGTGAGCTGGATGTGCGTGGTCGTATTCAACGCCTCGATGTCGGAGGACATCAATTCCTGGTTACCCTGGGTGCCACCCTGCGGCTGGAAATTATTGGCGCCACCGTAGTTGTATTCGGTGTTGAGCCCGTAAGAGGCCCAGGTGACACCGACACCGGTTGCCGCGCCGGTCGCATTATTCAGGCTGGACGCCGTGCCGCTGGCGCCGGTGCCCACGTTGTTCCAGTTGGTCGCGGACACGATGCCGGCGGCGTCGCTGGCCCCGAGGGCGTCGGTGTAACCCGTGGAGAGCGTTCCCGAATTCGTGTAGAACGACAGGCTGACGATCTGCGTCGGCGCGCTCACCGTGGCGGCCGTGGTGCCGTCGTAGGTCTTGTTGCTCGCGACGACGCCGCTCACCGTCACCGGTGCCGGGGTGACCACCTGGTTCTGCGAAGCGCTGGGGCTGCCCTGGTAGCCGGTGCCGCCGCTGTAGGTGGCGACGATGGGGTGTGTGCCCGCGCTCAGGGCGATGAAGGTGGTGTAGCTCGCAGTGCCGTTGGTCACCGGGACCGTGGACGTGCCGGGCAGGGCGACGCCGTTGTCCGTGAACGTCACGGTGCCCACGCTGGGGTTGCCGGAGACGGTCGCAGTGAAGGTCACCTGGGTGCCGTAGACCACCGACGACAGCGTGTTGAGCATCGTGGTCGTGGCCGTGACGTAGGTGAACTGGTCGGCGGCGCTGGTCGGCGAGATGCCGAAGCTGTTGGTGACCGTGACATCGACAATGCCGGGAGAGCCGCTCGGGTCCACCGCGGTGATCTGGGTCGGCGAGTTGACCGTGTAGCTCATGGCGTCGTTCGCGCCAAACTTGACCGCCGTCACGCCGACGAAACTGGTGCCGGTGATGACCACGCTGGTGCCGCCCGCGACCGGGCCAGTGTTCGGGTTGACCTGGGTCACGGACGGAGAGCTGACGTAGCTGAACTGGTCGGCGGCGGAGGTCGCCGAGATGCCGCCTGCCGTGGTGATCGTGATGTCCACCGTGCCGGTCGCCTCGGCCGGCGCGATCGCGGTGATCTGGGTCGGCGAGTTGACCGTGTAGCTGGTGGCGTTGTCCGTGCCAAACTTGACCGCGGAGACGCCGATGAAATTGGTCCCGGTGATGACGACGCTGGTGCCGCCGGCGGTCGTGCCGGAGGTCGGCGACACGCCCGTTACTGTGGGGGAGCTCGCCACGTTGACGGTGAACTGCTGCGTCGTGGTGTAGTTGCCGTCGCTGACGTTGACGCTGATGACGGACGAGCCCTGCATGTCGGCCGTCGGCGTGAAGCTCAGGCTGCCGGTGCTGCCGCCGGTGTAGGTGACGGCGGCGTACGGAATGAGGGCCGGGTTGCTCGATGTGGTCGTCACCGTGAGCGGCAGCGGCGTCGCCCTGGGCACGATCTCGATGCCGGTGACTTCATCAAAGATGAAGATGCTGCGGCCACCGAAGGCGGCGTTGAGCATGGTGTTTGTCAGCGTGAGCGAATCGGCCGACTCGTTCCGCAGGACGACGTAGTTGCCCGCCTGGTTCACGGCGTTCGATGGCACGAACCCCGCCGCGAACGGTGTCGGGGTCGCCAGATAGTTCACGGTATTGGTCCCGTCCGAAATCTTGCCGGAGACGGACGTGTAGGCCCAGGGCGCATCGAGGTAGACGTAGACATCGTACCCGTTGGGGAAACTGGCCGCGAGGTTGCTGAATGTGAAATGGTTACTGTTGCCGACACCGCCGCTGGGCCCGACGCCCGATTTCATCAGCGCGTTGTTGCTCGCCGAGCTGCTGTCGGGGTACAGGCCGTACAGCGCACCGCCCGAGGTCGTGTCGCCACCGCCTGTGTAGGTGAGGGTGACCCCGCCATTCACCGTGCCCCCGTTGGAATCCGTGAGGGTCTGAGAACCGCCGCTGGAGATGTTGTTCCAGCCGCTCACCGGAATGACGCCGGCCACATCGGCGAAGCCCAGAGTGTCGCCCGTCGCCTGCCCGGAGAAGTTGACACTGACGGCGTAGGGCGCAGGAACGTTGGGGTCGCTGATGCCGCTGAGGTTCACCGTCTGCGCCCCAGGGTTGACTTGCAGATTCAGATCGGAGAGCGCAGTGAGTGTGGGATTCCCTTCGGGAGTCACCGTGACGGCGAGCGCCTGCGAAGCGCTGGAGCTGCCGGCCGTCACATTGACCGTGACGTTGTAGAGGCTCGGGGTCGTGGGCGCGCTCATGAAGGTGAGCACGCCGCCGCTCGTGATGCTGAAGAGCGAGGCGTCGGTCCCGCTCAGATTGTACGCCGGCATGGAACCGGTGAAATTGTTGACCGTCACGGCCGTGACCGCCGTGTTGCCTTCCGGCACATTCACAGCAGCACTTGCGCCGCCGCCGTTGCTGGTGATGCCCAGGCCGCTCGTCTGCGCCAGGGTCAGGACGAGGACCGGCCGGTCGAGGGAGTTGACGTCATAGTTGACGCTGCTGGAGTAGCCGCCCTCGCGGCTGAAGAAGTCGAGGTTGTTGATGGTGGTGCTGCCGGTCTGCACGATGGCGATGCCGTTGTTGGCGGTCGTGCCGGCGGCCCACTGCTGGGCCAGGGTCGTGATGTCGTAGGTGTACTCGCCGTCCGCTCCGGTGCCGGTGCCCGTGGCCACGGCGGCGCTGGTGTTGATGGTCGGACTGGGCGCGCTGCTGTCGTTCCAGGCGCTGGTGATGTTGTAGGCCGACGTTTGAATCAGCGGCTGGGGGCCGGTGGGCGATGTGGTGGGGTTCAGGCCGGTCAGGATCACCTTGGCGTCGGTGATCGAGTAGCCGGCGGGGATGTAGCTGCTGATGCCGCCGCTGCCGTCGCCGAACTTGAACAAGCCGGCGGTGGCGGTCGTGCTACCGACGTTGACGACGTTGATGCTGTAGCTGCCGCTGCCGGTGCCGACCGTCTGATTGGTAGCGCCGTTGTTGGTGGCGTCGGCGATGTCGGGCACCTGCGTGCCGTTGAGGCGCGGGTCACTGGTGGCGACGACCCCGGCCGTCGAGATGCCCTGCGCCGCCGCATTGGACCAGAGATCGGAGAAGGAATCCGAGACGCGGATTTCGCCCAGATAAGCGCGGTCGCCGTCGAAGGTGCCGAGCGCGGAGATCGTGCCGTAGTCGGTGCCGGTCGCCGTCGTGATGAGGCTGCCGGCCGCCGGGCTCTGACCAAAGCCCGGATTCATGTACAGGGTGACCGTCGTGCTGCCACCCGGAGTGAATTGCAGCTCCGCGACCAGGTGGACGGTGATTTCTTGTGTGATGCTGCCGTTGTTGTTGATGTTTTCCGCCAGGTTGGTAATCAACCCCGTGGACGAGCCGGACACGAGGTTGGCGAACGACCCGGCTTCCCACTGCAGGGCGGAGTTGAAGCCGATGTAGACGTTCGCGTTGGCATTGGTCGGGTCGGAGATCAGGCGCACGGCCCAGGGCTGCGAGTTATTGGCGCCCGAGTTGCCGGTGGCCGGCTTGGCCAGGAAGCTGATCCAGAACGTGCCGCCCGTGCCGCCATTCGAGCTGTCGCCGAACGGACTGGACAGCGCGATGTCGCTTTGCTGGGTGGTGCCGCTCTGGTAATAGTAGGGGTTCACATACGAGTTGCCGAACGGCGTGACGCTCGCCGGCGGCGTGCCGTCGTAGTTGGGGTAGCTGGCGCCGCCCAGCGCCGACGGATACGACGGGTATTGCAGACTGCCCGCCACGACATCGGGCGTGCCGGTGCCGTCGTTCGTCCAGGTGCCCTGCAAACCGATGGTCGAGGTGTTGCCGTTGCCGGGGCCCTGGCCGAGCAGACTGACGCCGGGGGCAATCGTCGCACTATCTTTCGTGGCGGTCGGCACGTAGTAGTTAAACGGCTCGTAGGCGAGCAGGCCGGGGACCAGCAATGTGGCGGCGTTGGTCAACAAGGTGCCGTTGGCGAACGCGGCCCGATACTGGTAGCCGTTCTGGGCCCCGGTCACGTTGTTGAAGGTCAGGGTCGTGGTGCCGTCGTTGATGCTCGTGGGACCGCTGAACAGCGTCCACGTAATGCCGCCGTCGGTACTCTGTTGCCAGGAGACCAGGTCTCCCGCTTCCGCCGTGGCGACCGCGGTGAACGTCACCGTCGAGCCCCGGGTGGCGGTCACACTGGTCGGCTGCGTGGTGATCGTCTCGGCCGCGTTCGTCAGCGTCAGCGGGGTGGTGGTGACGGTCCCCAGGCTGTTGGTGAACACGGCTTCGTACAGGCCGAGGTCGGTTTGGATGACGTTGGTGTAGGTCAGCACCGGGTTGTTCACCCCCGCCTGATTGCTGGGCAGTTGCGCGAGTGGAACCAGGCTGTAGTTAAAGCCGCCGTCCACGCTCTGATACCAGAGCACCGTGTCCTGGCCGGTCGGGTTGGCGCTCGACGCGTACATCGAGGCGCTCTGGCTGGTGTTGACGTTGCTGACAGCGAGGACGCCCTGCGACGGCAGATCGCTGGGGTAAGACGACCCGGACTTGAAGTAGGCCGTGCTGACATCCACGGCGAGCACTGCGGCGGTGCTGGTGAGCGTGGCCGATCCGTTGCCGCTGGGGTTGGTGACCACCGCCTGATACAGGTAGCCGCTGAGGGTGTCGAGCGCCGTGCCGCCGGCGCCGAGGCTGATATCGGCCGCCGGCGCCACGTTCGTGGTGTAGGTGAACGTGGTCGGGCTGGTCACGGCGATGACGTAGGTGCCGTCGAGGTTGGTGTCGGCGAGGCCACTGATGACGGCGGTGTCGCCTGTGACGAAGGGGTTGGCCGCCGTGGTCGTGATGGTGACCGTGTTGGAACTGGCGGTCTGCACGACGGACAGGATCGAGGCGGTCGGGGCGCCGCTGATATTCAGCGTCGCGCTGGTGGCACCGCTGTAGATGCCGCCGTTGGTGATGTTCGTGTAGGTCGCACCATCGTCCGTGCTCACCTGCCACTGGACGGTATCATGACCGCTGGCGATGGTGTTATACGTGTTGACCGAGAAGCTGGTGCTGCCGCCGGGGTTGACGACGGCGCTGGCCGGTTGCGACGTGATCGTGTCGGCCTGCACGTTGGCCGTGTTCGACCCGATGGTGATGGTGGCGGTGTTATGCCACGCGCCGGCGATGCCCTTCTGGTAAATGGCCTGGATCTGGCCCGGGGTCAACGTTTGTTGCCAGATGCCCAGGTCGTCGATCTGGAAGTCACCACCCTGGTTATACTTGGTGCCGCTCTGGGGGTTGTTGTTGAGGTAGAACAGACCATTGATGGCGTCGATCACCTGCTTGGCGGCTGTGGGGTTGAAGGTGCCCATGTTGGGCAGGTCCTGCTTGAACTGACCGTTCTGGTAGACGAGGAGCCCTTGCGGCGTCCACTCCAGGGTGAACATGTTCCACTGATTGATGCCGAACTCAACGTTGAGCGGTTGCGTCACATTCTGGCCGTCCGGCTTGCCGTCGGCTCGGACCTGCAAGGTGTACAGCGGGTTGCTCATGCTGGAACCCGGGGCGGTTGCGTAATTCGGGATGGTGCGGACCTGCACCTCACCTTCGTACTCGCCGCCCTTGGACGGGTCACTCTGGTGGCCGAGGAGCATTTCCGCGTTCTGGCCGTTGCCGAAGAAGCCCTGGGTGGAGGTGTCGAAGTCCGAACCGATCAGCTCGGGCAGGTTGAGCCAGAACGAGTAGGTCAGAGTGCCGCTACTCGTGGAGGTACTGCTCGCGCTGCTGGTGGCGCCCGCGGAGCCGAGGCTGTTCAGGTGGGCGTTGGTGTAGCCCAACGCATCCGTGGTGTTGCCGTTGGGAAGGTTCGCGTCGATGCCGCCCGCATCCGTGTTGTACGGCGTGAGCAATTCCTGCCACGGTTCCGCGGAACTGTTGTACGGGATGCCGCCGTTCGGCGGCACATTGGTATTGTCCGCGTAAGGCGTCGTCGCCGTGAGGATCAGAATGACCGGGGTGTTGGCGGCGTGCGCCTGCAAAGAACTCGCCGCCCGGTAATTGTCGGCGATGAAATCGAGCGTGTTGCGCACCACCGTGAACTGGGTGTCGCCCGCGAAGGGGCCGCTCGTTTCGAGCGTCGCCCCGGTCACCTTGGCGACCTCACTCGGGCCGAGTTCGATGTAGAAGGGGTACGTGATCGGGAAGCCGACGGTCGAATTCACATAGATGTTCGTGTCCGACGTGGTGATCGGCTTGTTCGGCCCGTTCGTGTCGCCGCCAACCAGGAACGTCTCCGGGCCTTGCCAGGCCGGCCCTTGCAAACCGTCGTTGAGGAGGCCGCCGCGGACGTAGTTTCCCGGGTTCTGCGTGCTGAGGTTGTTCCCGCTGGTGATCGCCGTGAAGGCGGTGCCGCTGGACACGCCCGTCACGGTGAAGCTGGTGTTGTTGCCGTACGCGGTGGGGACGGTCCCGGGCGTGATGGTGACATTGCTGAAGACGCCCTGATTGCTGTTGGAGGAGCCGCTTTCGGCGCCGATCGTGATGTCGGTGTATGGGTTGACCTGGTTGAGTTCATTGTTGTCAGACGTGGAAAAGCTCACGTAGCCGACCGAGGCGGTGCCGCCGGTGCCCGGGGAGTTCGTCACGTCCGCCACGTTGCCGCTGTTGCCGCCGGCCAGGCTAGCCGTCGGATTGGTGTAGGTGAAGCTGTTGGCGTTCGGCACCGAGGCGATGGTGTACATGCCGTTGTAGGTGGCGGCGGCGGTGCCGAAGGCCGACTCCGCCAGGCCCGTCACCGGATCACTGTAGACGAACTCCGTGGGGCTGTTCACCTGGGTGACGCGGAACAGGCCGTTGAAGCCCGCCGGGCTCATGCCGCTGATGACCACGTAGCTGCCGACGGCCACGCCGGTCGCCGCACTGGTGTCGATGGTGACGTTGCCACTCATGTCCTCCACGGCGCCGGTGATTGTGACGGCCGCCGCGTTGGGCGCACTGGAGAGCCATACGGTATCGCCGGTCTGATAGGCGTTGACTGCGCCGGTGGTACTCGTGCCGTTATTGAAGTTGACGGTAACGGTGTTGCCGGTCTCCGAAATGCCAGTGGTGCCGCTCGGGCCGCTGATTGAGATCGGGAAGGCGGTGATCGTGGCGGTGCCGCCGGTGCCGCTGTAGATGCCGCCGGCGGACGGTAGCGTCGCCAGGCCGCCGGGAACGCCGGGGGCGGTGGCGGTGAACTGGTAGAGGTTCGGGGCGCCGCTGGTGCCCGTGATCGTGTACGTGCCGTTGTAGCCGCCACCGATGCCGCTCACCGTGATGACATCGCCGGTCTGGAAATTCTCCGCCGCGGCGGCGATGAAGGTGACGACACCATTGCTGTTGTCGCTCACCTGGGCGATCGGCACGGAACTGGTGAGGTAGGTGCCGTTGATGCTGGCCGGGTCGTTGGTATCGGTGTAGGTGAAGTGGGTGCTGTCCGTGACCGTGTTGATCTGGTACGTGCCGTTGAACTGCGACGGCGTGACGCCGGAAATGATGACAAACTGACCGGGAGTCAGCGCCATCGGGTAAGCGGTGGTCGCGGTGACAGTCGTGCCGCTCAGGCTGACGCTGGCAATCGCGAACGGATTGAGGATCGCATAGCCGGTGGCCGCACCGCTGGGAGTGCCCGCGCCGAGGTTGGCGGTACTGGTGGTGACCGTGAACTGGTTGCCGCTAACCGACGTGACGACGTAGCTGGTGTCGTAACTCGACGTGGTTGAGGCCAGGTCCGCGAGCGTCACCGACTCGCCCAGTTTGAAGGGATTGGACGCACCACTGAGCGTGATCGTCGAGGTGTTGCCGGACGAGGCGGCGCTGCTGATGGCGTAGGATTCCGCGATCGTGCCACCGGAGGCGTAGGGCGGCATGCCGGAGGCGGTGGTGTAGGTGAACGTGTTGCCGCTCACGGTGGCCACGTGAACGATGCCGTTGAAGTAGCCGGCCGCGGAACCCGTGTTCGTGAGCGTGGCCAGTCCCAGAATGGGATCGACGAAACTGAAGTTCTGGCCGCTGGTGCTGCCCGGAGTGATCCGCCAGGTGCCGTTGTAGCCGGCGTTGGGCGCGGAGAAACCGCTGATCGACACGTCGCTGCCGTCCACGAACGGATTCGTGCCGCCGCTCAGGGTGACGGTCACGTTGCCGCTGCCGTCTTCCACGATGTTCGCGATGGCCGTGCTCGGAATGCTCGCGGCGGGGTTGACTCCGGCGATCTGCACGATGTCGCCCGCATGCACCGCGCCCGCGGCGCCGAGCGTCACGGTGACGGTGTTGCCCGACGCGCTGACGCCGGTGATCGAATTGGGCGAGCCACCCGCGTTCCAGGTGGCGCCGTTGATGTCCGCCTGGGCGTAGGTGATGGCCGTGCCGCTCACCATCGTCAGGCTGGTCGTGTTGACGGGCGAGTGGGAATCACTGCTGAGCTGCTGGCGGGAGGAGCCGTCCGTGAAATTCTGAGTGAAGGGGGCGGGCTCGGCGAATTGATAGGAACCGCGCGTGGAGCCGCCCAGCTCATTACTGGTATTGACCAGGTTGTTACCGTTGCCGCTCAGGTCGGTAATGATGCCGTAGTTCGGGTTGGTGTTGAGGTTATCGGAGGCGTTGAAGCTCCAGTAGGCGCTCGGCGAAGGGATGCCAGTGTCGCCGAGATCGAGCGAGAAGGTCTTGGAACCGGACAGCGTGGCGTAGTCGAGCACCGGCACGGTGACCTGCTGCGGCGTGGTGACGCCGTCGGCCCAACTCAGAGTTCCGGTAGTGGTCGTGTAGTCGGTGCCGGCCACGGCGGTGCCGTCGAGGGTCTGATAGGGCACGTTCAGCGCCCCATAGCTGCCGTCCTGGCGGGCGACGGTGATGACAACGTTGTTGTTGGTGACGCTCGGCACGATGGAAGTAATCACGGGCAGGCCCGGCGCGGTGTCCGTGATGTTCAGCGTCGCCGCGGAGGTGCCGAGGGTGTCGCCGCCGACCGGGTTGCTCAGGGTCAGGTTGAGGTAGCGGCCGTTGGGGTGATCCACGAGCGTATCGACGATGTTGAAGCTGAACGACTGGCTGGTGGCGTTGGCCGCGAAGCTCAGCGTACCGCTCAGCGCCATGCCGGGCGAGTTGCCGGAGCCGAGGCGCGAATAGTCCGTCCCCAGGATGGCCGTGCCATCGGCGATGGCGTAGTTGATGGTCTCGGTGTTGGAGAGGTCGGCACCGCTACGGGTAACGTTGACGGTGTACGCGCCAACATTTTCGGGCGTGGTGAACGACGACGCGGTGAAGCCGATGGTTCCGGCCGGACATTCACGGCCTTCGAGTTGCTCCAGCAGGGGCCGAAAAGCCCGACGAAGAAGGCGGCGCAAGCGGTTCTGCGGTTTCATGTGCATCGCTCCCGAAAAAAACATCCTGCCTGGCACGGAACGGAGGCGAACAAACCGGGACGGTTTCCTACGCGATGGGCGCGAGCGAGGTCGAGGTGGACGCAGGTCCATTAATCCGGAGGGTTGGGTAAACTTGTGGCGAGTGTAAAGATAGGACAGTCGGGAATAAAGGATTAATAGCGCAAATACTTTGATTTGTTGCGCAAAGACATAACCAACATTAAGATGCGGTGTGGACCCGTTGAACGAATCGTTTAGAAACGGTGATGGGTTGATCCCGATGTGTTTTGCGGGAAGCCTGTAATCCAGGGGTGTAAACCCTGTCTCAAAAGTTTACACCCCGTAGCCAGGGTTTACACTCCTGCTCGTGAGAGTTTGGAAGGGAGCTGAACTCGTGAGAGTTCAGCTACGAGCATCCCAACAACGCACTGCATTAATTGGCGGGTTGCATGTCGATGTCGAAAGTGGCTCCTTCGGGGGGCAGTTCCAGCTTGAGTCCGCTGGTCTTCGCGTCGCGATATTTCAGGGGGATCTGGGGGAAGGCAATCAGCGCGGGCGGCCCCTTGTGGCGGTTCTTCTCGATGAACTCCGGCGACGGCATCAGGGGCGGCGGCAGCACCGCGACGGCGTAGGTGCCGGGGGGCAGGCCGTAGCCCCCGGCCATCTCCACGCGGTAGTCACCGGCCTCGTTGAGCTTGGCGAGGATGTAGATGCCAGCCGTGGCGTCCTGGAACAGCACTTTCGCGCTGGGCGGGATGGGTTTGCCCTGGTACGTGACGCGGCCCTTGACCTCGGCAAGCCGCTTGCCGCTGCCGCACCCCGCCAGCAGGACCACCAGGACCAGCGCCGCCAGGACGGGCAGCCGCCAGCGACCGGCCGAGGAGTACAAGCGCATGAGCGGACTCCCTGTCATCCTGGGCGAGCCAGACCCGCCGGCATCAGAAATCACCCACGGAGACGACCTTACCGTCGCTCCGGTCGGCCAGGGCATACAGCGTCTGCAGGTTGAAGTCCACGGTCAAATACCGCACCGACCCGTCGCACAGCAGCACGTTGGCGCCGTTGGGGTGGATCGACTGAATGGGCGAGTTGGGACTCGGCACCCCCAGACCGGTCGAGGATTTGAAGCCGATGGGGTACAGCACCGTCGTCACCTGGGTGGTCATCGGGCCGGCCCAGTCGGCGCAGCAATTGCCCATGGTGAACATCTGATCGTTGGTGCCGGCCCGGCAGTCCGTCTGGTTGCCGGCCCCGTCGCTGCACCAGTCGGATTGTTCCACGACGGCCAGGGTGTTGGAGAGGCCGTCGGTGATCTGCCGAAACGCGATCTGGCCCGGAGTGGGGTGGAAGGCCTGTTGCACCGAACCGTCGCCGTATCCTTTCAGCCCGTCGGTGATGACATCGAGCATCACGCCGCCCAGGGACTTGACGATCTGGGGGTAGGCCAGGTTGCTGTAGGTGTCGCTGGCCTGGACCGAGCCCATGACGCCAGCGTAATCGGACATCATGTACTGAGGCCCTGTCCCGCGGTTCCCCCAGCGCGGCAGCGGGCTGGCCGGGCACTGGAAGGCGGATACCTGGACTCCATTCAGCAGTTGCGTGTTGAAGGGGTTGTTGTACGGGCTGCCCTGCTCGATGTACGTGAAGTTGTAATTGTTCCAGATGTTGTCCTGTTCCAGGTAGGGCAGCAGATAGAGCCGCCAGCAGTTGCCGTGGTAGCGATACCAGGGGTACGCATTACCGGGCGGCAGGACCTTCTTGGCGTCGTGATGGCAGTGCAGGGCCAGGCCGATCTGGTGCAGGTTGTTGCCACACTGGATGCGGGCGGCGGCCTCGCGAATCTTCTGCACGGCGGGCAACAGCAGCCCGATCAGCACCCCGATGATCGCGATCACCACGAGCAGCTCAATGAGCGTAAAGGCTCCTCTGGTTTGTCTCCGCGACGGCGGCGTCATCGGCTTGGTCCTCTCCCCACGGGCTCCGGGCGGTTGCGGCCAGGTGTGGACCCGGTGACTGCCCGGATTTTGATGGGATTGTAAATGGGCGGAAAGGGTGTGCTCAAGGATAATTAGCGCAAATCGTTTGACCCGTTGCGCAAGTTCAATGCAATCATGGACGAGGCCACCGACCGAGTGGTGAGCCACGGCGACGCGCGGTCGATCAGCCCCCGCGGCACGGCCCGCCCCCGGGTGGCGCCGGGTTGCACAGCAAGGAGGCCAAGGGGGCCAAGGGGGCCATCTTTTTCATACGTCGAGATTCGGCACCCCTGGAGGCGTCGGGCGTTGCCAGTCCTTGTCAGGGGCTCAAGCGGAGCAAGGGCTCCTGGGGCTGCGCAAGCCGCTCGCCACGGTTGAGCGGCCTGTTGCTCGGAACGGGTTTCTGACGATCCGTTCGTCCATTGTCCCGCCTTTTTCCGGCTTTTTCCAAGCCTTCCGAGCCCTCCTACCGACACGCGCTGGTTTTTCGCACGATGGGCACGGAGACTGCATCGAGCTTCGTTAGCCTCCAACCCCAGGCCATCAGATCGTCCGAAACAGGAGCACTTCTCCGATGGAGTCAGGTAAACCGCCCCGAGTTGTCGTCGTCACTGGTGCCTCGGCCGGGGTCGGCCGGGCCACGGTTCGTGCCTTCGCCCGGGAGGGGGCGCACCTCGGCTTGCTGGCCCGCGGCCGGGCGGGGCTGGCGGGGGCCCGCCACGACGCCGAGTCCCTCGGCGGCAAGGCGCTGGAACTGCCAACCGACGTGGCCGACGCCGACCAGGTCGAGAAGGCCGCCGCCGCTGTTGAGAACGCCTTCGGTCCCATTGATGTCTGGGTGAACGACGCCATGTGTTCGGTCTTCGCGCCCGTCAAGGAAATGACGCCGGCCGACTACAAGCGCGTCCTGGAAGTGACGTTCCTGGGCTACGTTCATGGCACCCTGTCGGCCCTGCGCCGCATGTTACCGCGCGATCACGGCATGATTATCCAGGTGGGCTCGGCCCTGGCCTACCGCGGTATCCCGCTGCAGTCGGCCTACTGCGCCGCCAAGCACGCCATCCAGGGCTTCAACGACTCGCTCCGCTCCGAGCTGATCCACGACCGGAGCAACGTCAAGGTCACCATGCTGCAAATGCCGGCACTGAACACCCCGCAGTTCGACTGGGTCAAGTCGCGGTTGCCGCGCAAGCCGCAACCGGTGCCGCCGATCTACCAGCCCGAGGTGGCTGCCGAGGCCATCCTCTACGCCTCGCATCACTACCGTCGCGAGTGGTACATCGGCGGCTCCACGGCAGTGTTCGTCACCGGCAACAAGATCGCCCCGGGTCTGGGCGACTGGTATCTGGGGCACCAGGGCTACCAGTCGCAGCAGTACGACGGGCACGTGTCGCCCGACCGCCGGGACAACCTGTACGAACCCGTGGACGACGACCACGACCACGGCGCCCACGGCGACTTCGACTCTCGGGCCAAGGACCACAGCTATCAGGTGTGGGCCGACCAGCGGCGCGACCTGATTGCCCTGACGGGACTGGCCGGCGGCGCCCTGGACGCCCTGTGCAGTGGTGTCGGCAAGTTCTGGCGCGGCGGCCTGGTCGGGCTGGGTTTAGGCACTCTGGCGGCCATCGGGCTGGGGGCACTGGCCCAACGGGAGCGGCAGGAGCAGAGCGAACGGCAGTGAGTTCGGGAGAGGTGGTTCTCATGAAGGCAGGCTCAGGCAATGCCCCCGGCGCTCCGGGGATGTCCCCTCGCTGGGCGGTGGGCGAGAAGACAGGTGTCGGCACGGCCATCAGCCATCACAGTAACGTGTGGTTCACCATCAGCCGTGGCATCCTGACCGAGGTGTTCTACCCTGACGTGGACTGCGCCTGCATCCGAGACCTGGGGCTGTTGGTGACCGACCGCCGTCACTTCTTCTCCGAGGAACAGCGCGACACCGACTCGGAAGTGAAGTACCTGGAGCCTGGGGTGCCGGCCTTCCGCCTGACCAACACCTGCAAGCAGGGCCGCTACCGCCTCGCGAAGACGGTCTTCGCGGATCCCAACCGATCCGCCGTCCTGCAGGTGATCGACTTCACACCCCTGAAGGGCAAGCGGGAGGACTACGCGGTCTTCGCGCTACTGAACCCCCACCTGAACAACCGCGGGGCGAACAACACTGCCTGGGTGGGGGACTACAAGGGTATGCCCATGCTGTTCGCGTGCGCGGACGAGATGGCCCTGGCCCTGGCCTGCACTCGGCCATGGCGGCGGCGCTCTGTGGGCTTCGTCGGTGTCTCGGACGGCTGGCAGGACGTTTCCCGCCACGGCGAAATGCACTGGGCCTACGACCGGGCTGAGCACGGCAACGTGGCCCTCACCGGCGAGATCGACCTGGGCACGAAGGCGCAGCCGTTTGTGCTGGTGCTGGCCTTTGGCCGCAACCACGCTGAGGCGGGCCACCGAGCGCGGGCCGCCCTGCTCCAGGATGCGGACGAGGCCCTCCAGAGTTATGTCAAGGACTGGCGGGACTGGCAGCAGGGCCTGACCGACCTGGGGGACACGAAGGACTCGGGCTCGGGACTGTACCGCGTCAGCACCACGGTGATGCGCGTCCACGAGGGCAAGCGCTTCCCCGGCAGTCTCGTTGCCAGTCTCGCCACGCCCTGGGGGTCAGTCCACGGCGATGACGACAGGGGCTATCACCTGGTCTGGCCGCGGGACATGATTGAGACGGTCGGCGGTCTGCTCGCAGCGCGCAAGCACGTGGACGCCCGACGGGTGCTGTTTTACTTCCGGGTCACCCAGGACGCGGACGGTCACTGGCCGCAGAACATGGCGGTGGACGGTGTGGCACACTGGGACGGCATCCAGCTGGATGAAACCGCTTACGTCATCCTGCTGGTGGACATGGCCCGCCGCGAGCGCGCCCTGGACGACGGACAGGTGGCTGAGTTCTGGCCGATGGTCCGCCAGGCGACGGGCTACCTGGTCCGCGAAGGACCAGTGACGCCGATGGATCGCTGGGAGGAGCAGGCTGGTTACTTCGCCTCGACCATGGCCGTGCAGGTTGCCGCCCTGCTGGCCGCCGCCGACCTCGCCGACCTCCACGGCGAGTCCGACCTGGCCGAGTACCTGCGCGAGACGGCCGACGCCTGGAACGACACCATCGACCGGCTCATCTATGCGACGGACACGGACCTGGCACGCCGGACAGGGGTGGAAGGCTACTACGTCCGCTTCGCCCGTCCCGACCAGCTGCAGGCAGACACGCCGGCGCACGGCTGGGCGGACCTCAAGAATCACGCCAATGGCCAGGGCTGGGTAGCGCTGTCCGAGGTCGTCAGCCCGGACGCGCTGCTGCTGGTGCGCTTCGGCCTGCGCGCCGCCGACGACCCGCGCGTGCTCAACACAGTCAAGGTGATCGACCAGACGTTGCGCGTGGAGTTGCCCGGCGGCCCGTGCTGGCACCGCTACAGTCACGACGGCTACGGCGAACACGCGGACGGCTCCCCCTTCAACGGCACCGGCATCGGCCGCGTCTGGCCACTGCTCACGGGCGAGCGCGCTCACTACGAACTGGCAGCCGGCCGGCGCGAGGAGGCGGAACGGCTCCGACACACTCTGGAGTCCTTCGCCAACGATGGGAAGTTGCTGTCGGAGCAACTCTGGGACGCCCCTGACATCGCGGACAGGGGGCTGTACCTCGGCAAGCCCACCGGTTCGGCCACGCCTCTGGTGTGGGCCCACGCCGAGTACGTCAAGCTGCGCCGCTCCCTGCACGACGGCCGTGTCTTTGACACGCCGCCGCAGACGGTGGAGCGCTATTTGCAGGAAAAAATTCAGTCCCCGCATGTGTGCTGGCGCTTCCGACAGGGCTGCCGGGCAGTGCCGACCGGCAAAGTGCTGCGGTTGGAGGTGCTGGAGCGGGCCCTGATCCGCTGGACCACCGACGGCTGGAAAACCGTCCGGGAAACACCGACACGGCCGACGGGCCTGGGCATCCACCTGGTGGACCTGCCGACCGCCGACCTCGCCGCCGGGACACAGGTGGAGTTCACGTTCCTGTGGCTGGGGACGGGTCACTGGGAGGGGCGCAATTTTCAGGTGACAGTCCAGCCCGGCGCCCCGCGCCCCCCAACACCAGGTCATCCGGCAAAAATGGGTCGGCGGGCAAGGACGGGCGAACCGCGGCCGCGCCGCCCCGGAAAGGGTCGGGCCGCAAGACGAAGGGCGGTTAACGCGCAGCGCGCCCCGCCAGGCCGCGAGCGGCAGACAGAAGGATTGGTTCATAGATAAGGAGACTCCGATGGCGAAAACGGTGGCGAACCTGTTGATTCAGCGCCTGCTGGACTGGGGCGTGAAGACGGTCTTCGCGTTTCCCGGGGACGGCATTAACGGCATTTTTGAAGCCTGGCGCGAGAACCAGGACAAGCTGCAATACATCCAGGTACGGCACGAGGAGGCGGCGGCCTTCGCGGCCTGCGGCTACGCCAAGTACACCGGCAACCTCGGTGTGTGCATGGCCACCTCAGGCCCCGGCGGTATCCATCTGCTCAACGGCCTGTACGATGCCAGGTGCGACGGCCAGCCCGTGCTCGCCATCACCGGTCACACCTTCCACGATCTGATTGGCACTCACTATCAGCAGGACGTGGACCTGACCAAGCTGTTCATGGACGTGGCCGCCTACAACGAGCGCGTCGCTGGCCCGGCCCACGTGGTCAATGTCGTGGACGAGGCCGTCAAGACCGCCCTGAGCCGCCGCACCGTCGCCCACATCAACATCCCCAAAGACATTCAGGACTGGGACTCGGCCGACGCGCCGCGCTCCAATGCCAACGTCAAGCACCACAGTGCCAACGTCTTCGCCCCGCCCGAGCCCCTGCCGACGGACGCGGAACTGGATCGGGCGGCGGAACTTCTCAACGCCGGCTCCCGTGTGGCGATCCTCGCTGGCCGCGGTTGCCTGGGCGCCCGGGACGAAGTGCTGGCCCTGGCCGAGAAGCTGGGCATCCGATCGTCAAGCCGCTGCTCGGCAAGGCGGTGGTGCCGGACGACAGCCCCTACACCACGGGCGGGATCGGCCTGCTCGGCACCGCCCCCTCTCAGGACGTGATGAACGACTGTGACACCCTTCTCATTGCCGGCAGCAGCTTCCCGTACCAGGAGTTCTATCCCAAGCCTGGTCAGGCGAAATGTGTGCAGATCGACGTGGACCCGGCCCGCATCGGCCTACGCTTCCCGGCCGACATCGGCCTGACGGGCGACTGCAAGCGGGTGCTGGCCGCCCTGCTACCGCGGCTCAAAAAACATAAGGACCACGGCTTTTTGCGGCAGGCGCAGAAGGCGATGGAGAGCTGGAATGGGTTGCTCAAGGAACGGGCAACGCGCAGCGACCGGCCGATGAAGCCGCAGGTGGTCCCCTACCACCTGAACAAGTTCCTGAGCGATGACGCCATCATCTGCAGCGACACGGGCACAGTGACCACGTGGGGGCGCGCTACGTTCAGATGCGGGGGAACATGATGTATTCCGCGTCGGGCCTGCTGGCGACGATGGGCAACGGCATGCCCTACGCGGTGGCGGCGTCGGTCGCCAACCCGGGACGGCAGGTAGTGGCCCTGTGCGGTGACGGTGGCTTCACCATGATGATGGGGGAGATGGCCACCCTGGTCAAATACAAGCTCCCGGTCAAGGTCATCATCTTCAAGAACAACGTACTCGGGCAGATCAAGTGGGAGCAGATCGTGTTTGAGGGCACCCCACAGTTCGGGGTGCAACTGCAACCCATTGACTTCGCCGGCTACGCCCGCGCCTGCGGTGCCGCCGGCTACACTCTGGACGACCCGGCCAGGGCTGAGGCAGTGCTGGGCGAGGCGTTCGCCCAGCCAGGACCGGCACTGGTCGAGGCGGTGGTGGACCCCAACGAACCGCCGATGCCGGGACATGCCACCATGACCCAGGCCCTGCACTTCGCCGAGGCCCTGGCCAGCGGTCAGCAGCGCCAGGGCTGGGACATCATCAAGACCGTTGTCAAGAACACCGTGCGTGAGGTGGTCTGAGTGGTAGGTCGGAGCCCGAGCGCCAGCGCGGGGCAACCCAGGCCCCGCGCTGGCGCTCAGGCTCCGACCAGAAACCTGGTCGCCCGGAAGAGACAGTCATGGCGAGCATCAGCGCCCACACGCAGGCGGCGGTCGAACAGCTATCGGTCACCGCGTACAAGATCCCGACCGACGCCCCGGAGGCGGACGGCACCTACGCCTGGGACAGCACCACGTTGGTGGTGGTGGAGGTGGCCGGCGGCGGTGAACGCGGCCTCGGTTACACCTACGCCGACACCGCCACCGCCCACCTGATTGACGACCTGCTCGCGAGTGTCATCAAGGGGACCGATCCGCTGGACGTGCCGGCCACCTGGAACGCCATGACCCGGGCCATCCGCAACCTGGGCCGGCCGGGCATCTGCTCCCTGGCCATCTCCGCCGTGGACGCCGCCCTGTGGGACCTCAAGGGTCGGCTGCTCGGACAGTCGGTACTCAACCTGCTCGGGGCGGCGCACGACAGTGCCCCCGTGTACGGCAGCGGCGGGTTCACCAGTTACTCGTTCGACCAGCTCACCCGGCAACTCGGCGGCTGGGTGGAACAGGGCATCCCACGGGTGAAGATGAAGATCGGCACCCAGCCGGAGGACGACCTGGACCGCGTTCACGCCGCCCGGGAAGCCATCGGCGACGACACCGAGTTGTTCGTGGACGCCAACGGTGCCTACAGCCGGAAGCAAGCCCTGGCCTTCGCCGAGGAGTTCGCCGACCTGGGCGTGACCTGGTTCGAGGAGCCGGTGTCCGCCGATGACCTGGACGGGCTTCGGCTGCTGCGCGACCGGGGACCGGCCGGCATGGACATCGCCGCGGGAGAGTACGGTTACGATCTTTGGTACTTCCGGCGCATGCTGGAGGCCGGGGCCGTGGACGTGTTGCAGGCGGACGCCACACGCTGCGGCGGCATCACTGGCTTCCTGAATGTGGCCCCCCTGTGCCAGGCTCGCTCCCTGGAACTGTCGGCCCACTGCGCCCCGACCCTGCACGCCCAGCCCTGCTGTGCCATCCTGCCTCTGCGGCACATCGAGTACTTTCACGACCACGCCCGCATCGAACACCTGCTGTTCGACGGCGCTCTCACACCGCGGGACGGTGCCCTGTGGCCCGACCGCAGCCGTCCCGGTCTCGGTCTGGAATTCAAACATGACGACGCTGCCCAGTATCTCGTCTGGAGGAGCGAGTAATGATTAGTCTGACGGTGTTGCGCGAGGAGAACGAACGTCGGCGGTTCGAGCGACAGCGGCACGACGACAGCCGCACGGCTCTCGCTCCCGGGGTGGCGGAGGAGTTGGCAGCGGCGCTGCGGTCGCGCATCCGCGGTGAGGTGCGCTTCGACGCCGGCAGTCGTGCGCTGTACGCCACCGATGGCTCCAACTACCGTCAGACACCCATTGGTGTCGTGGTGCCGCGCACCATTGAGGAGGTGGTGGCGACCGTGGAACTGGCTCGCCGCTTCGGCGCCCCGATCCTGTCGCGCGGCTGCGGCACCAGTCTGGCCGGCCAGTGCTGCAACGTGGCCGTCGTGATGGACTTCTCCAAGTACCTCAACCATGTCAAGCACATTGACGTGGGGCGAAAGCTTGGCACGGTGGAACCCGGCTGCGTGCTCGACGAGCTGCGCGACTCCGCGAAGCGACACGACCTGACCTTCGGCCCCGACCCGGCGACGCACACGCACTGCACCCTGGGCGGCATGCTCGGCAACGACTCGTGCGGCTCCCACTCCCTGCTGTGTGCCAAGCACGGCCGCGGCCTGCGCACCGCCGACAACACCGAGGAGTTGGAAGTCCTCACCTACGACGGCCTGCGCCTGCGCGTCGGTCCCACGCCGCCGGAGGAGATGGAGCGCATCATCCGCGCAGGCGGGCCGCGCGGCGAGCTGTACGCCAGGCTCAAGGCGTTCATCGCGAAGTACGGCGACGAGATCCGCAACCGCTTCCCGAGACTACCGCGGCGCGTCTCGGGTTACAACCTGCTCGAACTGCTGCCGGAGAACGGCTGCAACATCGCCCGCGCCCTGGTCGGCTCCGAGAGTACCCTGGTCGTGATCCTGGAGGCGACCCTGAATCTGGTGCCTGAGCCGGAGGCACGGTCGCTGCTGGTGCTGGGCTACCCCGACATCGCCGCGGCCGGCGACCAGGTCATGAGCATCCGGGAGTTCCAGCCGACCGCCCTCGAAGGCATGGACTACCTGCTGTATCAGTTCGTCAAGGCCAAGGGGAACGAGGACGCCGACATCGCGCTGATGCCCGAGGGCAAGGGCTTCCTGATCGTGGAGTTCGGCGGCGACACCAAGGCGGACACGGACGACCAGGCCCACCGCTGCATGGCGGCCCTGAAAAAACAGTCGCACCCGCCGACGATGAAGTTGCTCGACGACCCGAAGCACGAAAAAATGATCTGGAAGGTGCGTGAGGGCGGCCTCGGTTCGACCGCCTGGGTGCCCGGCCACCCGGACACCTGGCCCGGCTGGGAAGACTCGGCCGTTCCGCCCGACAAGGTCGGTCCCTACCTCCGCGACCTGCGGAAACTGTTCGACAAGTACGACTACCACCCCGCCCTGTACGGCCACCTCGGCCAGGGCTGCATCCATTGCCGCGTCGGCTTCGACCTGTACACCGAGCCGGGCATCCAGAAGTTCAAGGCGTTCATGGACGAGGCAACCAGTCTCGTGGTGAGCTACGGCGGCTCTCTGTCGGGCGAGCACGGCGACGGCCAGGCCCGCGGCGAGTTCCTGCCGAAGATGTTCGGCCAGACGCTGTACGAGGCCTTCCGCGAGTTAAAATCCATCTGGGACCCGCAGTGGCGCATGAACCCAGGCAAGGTGGTGGACGCCTACGGCGTTGCCGAGAACCTGCGCATCGGCGCGGACTACCAGCCGCCCCAGCCCGAGACGCACTTCCACTACCCCGGCGACAAGGGACGCTTCGACCGGGCGGTGTTGCGCTGTGTCGGCGTTGGCAACTGCCGGCAGCATCACGACGAGGTCATGTGTCCCAGCTACAAGGTGACGATGGAGGAGCAGCACTGCACGCGCGGCCGGGCGCACCTGCTCTGGGAGATGATGAACGGCGAGGTGCTCACCGACGGCTGGCGCAGCGAGCCGGTCAAGGAGTCGCTCGATTTGTGCCTGGCGTGCAAGGGCTGCAAGAACGACTGCCCCGTCAACGTGGACATTGCCACCTACAAGGCCGAGTTCTTCGCTCACTACTATCACGGCCGGCTGCGGCCGCGACACCACTACAGCATGGGTCTGATCCACTGGTGGGCGCGCCTCGCCGAGGGGCGCCGGCGCTGGCGAACTTCGTCAGCCAGACGCCGGGCCTGTCCGCCATCGCCAAGCTGCTCGGCGGCATTGACCCGCGCCGCACCATACCGCCCTTCGCCACGCGGACGTTCAAATCCTGGTTCCAGCACCACGCGCCGATGCACCCGGACGGCCGTCCCGTCATCCTGTGGCCTGACACCTTCACCAACTACTTCCACCCCGAGCACGGCCGGGCAGCGGTCGAGGTGCTGGAGGACGCCGGCTTCCAGGTGTGGGTGCCAAAGACGTCCCTGTGCTGCGGCCGACCCCTGTACGACTTCGGCATGCTCGACACCGCCCGGGGACTGCTCCGCCAACTGCTGGACACGCTGCGGCCACACATCCACGCCGGCGTGCCGCTCATCGGGCTGGAGCCGAGCTGCCTGGCCGTCTTCCGGGACGAGCTGACGAACCTGTTCCCGGACGACGAGGACGCCAAAAAGCTGTCGAAACAGTCCTTCGTGTTGAGTGAGTTCCTGAACCAGCACGTCCCGAACTACGAGCCGCCGCGGCTGCAACGCCAGGCCATCCTGCACGGCCACTGTCATCACAAGTCGGTCATCGGCATGGACGACGAACACGCCCTGCTGAAGAAGATGGGCATCGACTACACGGAGCCGCAATCGACCTGCTGCGGCATGGCCGGCTCGTTCGGCTTCGAGGCGGGACACTACGACATTTCCATGCAGGTCGGCGAACTGGGCTTGCTGCCGGCGGTGCGCCAGGCGAACCCGGATACCCTGGTCATCGCGAACGGCTTCAGCTGTGAGACGCAGATCGTCCAGGGCACGGGGCGGCGGGCGCTGCACCTGGCCGAAGTACTTCAGTTGGCCCTGCGCGAGCGGAGCCGGGTGGGGCGAGACATGCTCGACGGCCAGCGTTCCGGAGTTGGGGCCCCGACGGGGCTGCTGGTTGGCGCCGGCCTTGTGCTGGGCGGTCTGGCCCTGTGGGGACTGACGCGCCCGGGACGGGAGGCGGAGTACTCGGATTCTGGGGACTTTGCCGACGGACAGGAAGCTGAGCCCGTGGCACTTAACCGGTGAGGGATTCGTCATGAAGGCCAAGCTCATCAGCCAGGGTGAACCGAAGACCTATGCCGTCATCTTTGAGACAGGTGACGAGGTGGTCTCGGAACTGCTCGCCTTCGCTCGGGAACAGGGCCTGGGGGACAGCCACCTCACGGCCATCGGCGCCTTCCAGGACGTCATCCTGGGTTATTTCGACTGGCAGAAGAAGGACTACAAGAAAATCCCGGTGCGGGAACAGGTGGAGGTGTTGTCCCTGATCGGCGACATCGCTCTCCAGGACAACGGCGCGCCCCAGTTGCACGCCCATGTGGTGGTCGGCAAGTCCGACGGCAGCGCCTGGGGCGGCCACCTCATCGAGGCTCACGTGCGGCCGACACTGGAAGTCATCGTGGTGGAGTCGCCCGAGCACCTGCGCCGGAAACGGGACCCGGAGTCGGGGTTGGCCCTGATCCGCGTTTGAGCGAACAACCTCGGAGTGCTCTGACCGGGCGTGTGCCCGGGGGCGCCCGGGCTGTACGGTTCGGTTGGAGGAGTTTCCATGTTGCGTGCGTTGCTGTGCTCGGTGGTGGCCCTGACCCTGTTCGCCCTCACGGGCCTGTGCGCGGTCGAGCCCCAAAAGGACAAGACGACGACCAAGGATAAGGCGGTCAGCGGCAAGGACAAGAACACCTGTGAGGCCTGCGTCACCAAGGTGGACAAGAAGAAAAGCACCATCACGCTGAAGATGAAGGACAAGAACGGTAAGGAGGTTGAGAAGACCTTCAAGCTGACCGAGGAAGTCCGCATGCTCGACAGCACGGGACGGGTGGCGGCCATGGACGTCTTCCAGTCCGGCAATGAGGTGCTGGTCGTCGAGGCTGAGGGCAAGCTCAAGCAGATCCAGAAGAAGAACACCAAGAATTCCAAGACCAAGGACAAGAGCAGCAAGTAAGGTCGGACGGATCGAGAGGACTCGGGGCCGCACGGAAGGCGGCCCCTTCCCGTTTTCGGAGTCGGTCAGCCCCGTGGCACGGACAAGCGCCCGGTGGCGCCGGGTTGCACAGCAAGGAGGCCAAGGGGGCCAAGGGGGCCAACTTTTTCACACGTCGAGATTCGGCACCCTTGGCGGCGCCGAGCGTTGCCAGTCCTTGTCAGGGGCTCAAGCGGATCAAGCCGTCTGCGACAGCCGGCGTGGCGTCTGGCGCGCCGTCACTTCTGCGGAGCGACGAAGGTGCGGACGGTCAGGCTGGCAGTTGCCGGAAGCGGAGGAATTGCGCCAGGTCCTGGGGGGAGTGGGACAGCGAATGGTCGTTGCGTCATATGATAGCCGTGTTGCGGCGGGCGACTCTGAACGCCCTAATTAAACCCAAGTCGGCCGAACCAACGGAACTCCTGAAACTCATCGAGGCGCTGAAAAACTGCATAAATCTCGCGGTTTGAGCATTCAACAAAGTGCGACTGCCAAGTCATGGTCAATGCCCTGCCGACTTGCCGGCCACCGCCGCCGCGAAGTTGCGGACGCGCTGCACCATCGCCGCCAGGCCGTTGCGGCGGCCCATGCTCAAATGATGGTTCAGCCCCAGCCGGCTGAAGAACTCCTCCACGTCAAACGCAGCAATCTGCGCCGCCCGCTGCCCCGAGAAGACGCGCTCCAGCAGCGCGATCAGGCCGCGCACGATGTCGGCGTCGCTGTCGGCCAGGAACTCGATCACGTCCGCGGTGCCGGGCCGCTTGCGCGTCTGCAAAAAAACGGTGCTCTGGCAGCCCTTGACGCGGTTGGCTTCCGTCTTGAACGCCGCCGGCAGCGGTGGGATTTTCTCGCCCAGTTCGATGATATGTTGGTAGCGCTCGTTCCAGTCCGGTAGGAACTCGAACAACTCGACCAGTTCGTCCGCGACCGCCTGTGGGCTGGGGCCGGCCGCCTTCGGGAACGCCACCTCCGCCCGCGCCGCCGGGGCTGCGGGCTTCGCCTTCGCCGCCGCCTCGGCGACGATGCGCCGCAACGCCGCCGCGAAGATGTCCACTTCCTGAAGGGTGTTGTACAGCCCGAACGAGGCGCGAGCCGTCCCCGGAATGCAGCAGCGCTCCATGAGCGGCTGGCAGCAGTGGTGCCCGGTGCGCACCGCGACGCCCTCCAGGTCGAGCTTGGTGCCCACGTCCAGCGCCGACAGCGGCGGATTGGTCACGACGAACGACAGCACCGCCGCCTTGTGCGCCGCCGTGCCGATGATGCGCACGCCGGGGATTTTGGCGAGCGCCGCCGTCGCGTGCTCCAGCAGGTGCTGCTCATGGGCCGCGATGGCGTCCAGGCCCAGTTGATTGAGGTAATCGACAGCAGCGCCCAGACCGATCACGTCCGCGATATTGGGTGTTCCCGCCTCGAACTTGTAGGGCAGTTCGTTGTAATAGGTTTTCGCGAAACTAACCGAACTAATCATGTCGCCGCCGCCCTGGTACGGCGGCATTGCCTCCAGCAGCGCCGCTTTGCCGTACAGCACGCCGATGCCGGTCGGCCCGTACATCTTGTGGCCGCTGAAGCAGTAGAAGTCGCAGTCCAGGTCCTGCACGTCGATGCGCATGTGCGGCACCGCCTGCGCCCCGTCCACCAGCACCGGCACGCCGTGCGCGTGCGCCAGCGCCACGATTTCGCGCACTGGGTTGACTGTCCCCAGCGCGTTGGAAACGTGCGTCAGCGCCAGGATTTTCGTGCGCGGCGTCAGCAGCTTTTCCAGTTCCTCCAGGCGCAGTTCGCCCTCGTCGGTAATCGGCAGCACGCGCAGGTCGAGCGCCCTTCGCCTCACAGAGCATTTGCCAGGGAACGATGTTGGAATGATGCTCCATCCACGTGATGACGACCTCATCGCCGGCCTGTACGTTCTGGCCGCCATAGCTCGACGCCACGAGGTTAATTGCCTCGGTGGTGCCGCGCACGAAAATAATCTCGCGCGACTCGCGGGCATTGATGAAGCGCTGCAGCTTGACGCGGGCCTCCTCATATTGCCGCGTGGCTCGTTCGCTGAGGACGTGGGCGGCGCGGTGGACGTTGGAATGGTCCGTCTCGTAGTAGTGCTTCAGCGCCTCGATGACGCGGCGCGGCTTCTGCGCGGAGGCGCCGTTGTCGAGGTACACCAGGGGTTCACCGTGGACTTCCTGTTGCAGAATCGGGAAGTCGGCCCGGACGCGCTGCACATCATAGCGCAGCGTCGCGGGGTTAGCTGCGGGCGGCGGCAGAGTGAGAGTTGGACGGGTGCTCATGGGGCCTCCCTGGCGTCCGGCGCCGATAGCTGGTGTGCGTGCAACAGCAGCGCTTCCAGATGTTGCCGCAGCGGCTTGACCTCAACTTTGTCCAGGACGCCGTTGGCGAAGGCGAATGTGAGAATCCGCCGCGCTTCCGCCAGACCGACGCCGCGGGCGCGGAAGTAAAAGAGCGCGTCGGTGTTCAGCTGGCCGACCGTGGCGCCGTGCGTGCATTTCACGTCGTCGGCGAAGATTTCCAGTTGCGGCTTGGTGTTAATGGTGGCATCGTCCGACAACAGCAGTGTCTGATTGGTCTGCTTGGCGTCGGTCTTCTGGGCGTCCTGGCGCACGAAAATCTTGCCATTGAAAACGCCGTGAGCGTGGCCGTCGAGGATGCCCTTGTACAATTCATGGCTGGCGCAGTTGGGTTTGGCATGGTCGATGAACGTGTGATTATCGATGTGCTGCCGCCCGCCGATGAGATACAGGCCGTTGAGCGTACACTCACAACCCTCAGCGTCGAGGATGGCGTTGACTTCGTTGCGCACCAGGCCGCCGCCGAACGTTACGGCATGCGAGCGGAAGTGACTGGCCCGGTCGTGCCGAACCTGTAACGTTTCGATGTGGAAGGCACGCTTACTTTCGTGCTGCACCTTGTAATGATCGACGACCGCCCCGGGGGCCAACACGATCTCGGTGACGGCGTTGGTAAAATACACTTCCTCCGTCAAACCAACATATTGTTGAATGACCCTGGCCTGGCTGTGCGTCTCGGCCAGGAGGAAGCGTGCGCGGGTAGGACACCGTTGGTTCGCCGCCGTTGGCGGAGATGAACAGCAATTGAATCGGCTGCTCCACGACGGCGTTCTTCGGCAGGTGCAGGAAGGCGCCGTCCGCGGCGAACGCGGTGTTGAGGGCCGTGAACGGCTGCTCCTGAAAGCGGGCATAACGGGCCAGGTGGGTCTCGACCGTCTTGCCGTCCGTCCGCAGCGCCTCCGCCAGGCTGCCGACGCGCACGCCGGGTGGCAGCCCCGTCAGCGTGGACAGTTCCGCGGCAAAGCGGCCATTGACGAACACCAGCCGGCAGCCGTCCCCGGCGTCAAAGGCAAGGCCCTGCATTTGCTCGGCGCGGACGCGGCGCACAGGGGCCGGCTGAAACGCGACCTCGGCCAGCGGTTGCAGACTGGTGAAGCGCCACTCCTCATCGCGCGGCCCGGGGAAGCCCAGTTCGGCGAAGCGCTCGATCGCCGCCGAGCGCAGCCGCTGCAACCACACCGGCGCCGCTGCCTGCTCCTTCTCGAAGCGCGTGAAGTGCGTCAAATAATGTTCTTTCTCTGCCATCACGTCCGTTATCATGGCGTGTTATGTCCTTGTGAGTTACACCGGCTGCGCGGCCGTCTCCTCGATCCAGCCGTAACCCTTGTCCTCCAGTTCCAGCGCCAGTTCCTTGCCGCCGGACTTGACGATGCGGCCGTTGAACAGCACGTGAACGTAGTGCGGCACAATATACTCCAGCAGGCGCTGATAGTGAGTGATGACCAGCATGCCGCGCTCGGGGCTGCGCAGGGCATTGACGCCATCCGCGACGGTGCGCAGGGCGTCAATGTCGAGGCCGGAATCGGTCTCGTCGAGGATGGCGAGTTTGGGATCGAGGACCGCCATTTGAAAGATTTCGTTGCGTTTCTTTTCGCCGCCGGAGAAGCCCTCGTTGACCGGCCGCTTGAGCAGGTCGTCGGCGATGTGCAGCACCTTGGTCTTTTCCTTGCAGAGCTTGAGGAAGGCCACTGCGTCCATTTCCGGCTGACCGCGGTGCTTGCGGACGGCGTTCAGCGCAGCCCGCAGGAAATAAGTGTTGCTGACGCCGGGGATTTCCACCGGGTACTGGAACGCCAGGAAAATGCCCTCGCGGGCGCGATCCTCGGGGTCGAGGTCCAGGAGGTCCTTGCCCAGGAAGGTGACGGTTCCGGCGGTGACCTCGTAGGCTTCGCGGCCGGCGAGGACGCCCGCGAGCGTGCTCTTGCCGGAGCCGTTCGGCCCCATGATGGCGTGGACCTCGCCGGCGTTGATCTGGAGGTTGATGCCGCGCAGGATTTCCTTGTCGGCGACGCGGGCGTGCAGGTTGTGGATGGTCAGCATTTCGCGATCAACTCCTCTCAGTTTTCAAACCCTTCATTGCCCGTACCACGCCCGATGCGAAGTTTGCTGCCGTATGGAATATCGTCTTTGGAAGTGTCCGGGGGCAGAACAATGCCAAATAAGCCTGGGGCGTGGGGCGGGGCGTGGACCATGTCGAGCGCATGCACAACCGTCTGAAAGCGGCTGCCGTCAGGACGGAGAAACTCAACAGGATCACCAACCCGAACCGTCATACCATGCGGGTCAGGATACTCCGCCAAGACGACCAGGCCACGTCCCAGGACGTTCAAGGCGAATGGGACCGGAACAAACCCTGATTGATCTGGTTTGGGTTCCATGACTATCGTCCCAATGTTTCTATTACCAGCCCGAAGCGTAAGTGAGGGAAACTGTTGTCCCTCGCTTACGCTTCGGGCTGGCAGGGGCGCCTCACCCCACGCTACCTTCCAAACTCACGCCCAGCAGTTTCTGCGCCTCGACCGCGAACTCCATCGGCAACTCGCGGAACACCTCCTTGCAGAAGCCGTTGACGATCATGTGGACCGCGTCCTCCTTCGACATGCCGCGCTGCTGGCAGTAGAAAATCTGGTCCTCGCCGATCTTCGACGTGGACGCCTCGTGCTCCACCTGCGCCGTCGGGTTGCGCACCTCGATGTACGGGAACGTGTGCGCCCCGCAGCGGTCGCCGAGCAGCAGCGAGTCGCACTGCGAATAATTTCGCGCCCCGTCGCGCCCTTGAGGATCTTCACCTGGCCGCGGTAGGTGTTCTGGCCGTTGCCGGCGGAGATGCCCTTGGACACGATGGTGCTTTTCGTGTTCTTGCCGATGTGGATCATCTTCGTGCCGGTGTCGGCCTGCTGCTTGTTCTTCGTCAGCGCGACCGAATAGAACTCACCGACCGAGTTGTCACCTTGCAAAATCACACTCGGGTATTTCCAGGTGATGGCCGAGCCGGTCTCCACCTGCGTCCACGAAATCTTGGAGTCGGCGCCGCGGCAGGCGCCGCGCTTGGTCACGAAGTTGTAGACGCCGCCGCGGCCCTCGCGGTCGCCGGGGTACCAGTTCTGCACCGTCGAATACTTGATCTGCGCCTTCGGCCCCGCCGCCACCAACTCGACCACCGCGGCGTGCAGCTGGTTCTCGTCGCGCATCGGGGCAGTGCAACCTTCCAAATAACTCACGTACGCGCCTTCCTCGGCGACGATCAGCGTTCGCTCGAACTGGCCGGTGCCCGCGGCGTTGATGCGGAAGTATGTCGAAAGCTCCATCGGGCAGCGCACGCCCTTCGGGATGTAACAGAATGAGCCGTCGCTGAAGACCGCGGAGTTCAGGGCCGCGAAAAAGTTATCATTGTACGGCACCACCGAACCCAGATACTTTTTGACCAACTCGGGATGGTTCTGCACCGCCTCGGAGAAGGAGCAGAAGATAATGCCCAGTTCGCCCAGCTTCTCCTTGAACGTGGTCGTCACGGACACGCTGTCCACGACGGCATCGACCGCGACGCCGCTGAGCCGTTTCTGCTCGTCCAGCGAGATGCCGAGCCGGTCGAACATGGCCTTCACTTCCGGGTCCACCTCGTCCAGGCTCGTCAACTGCTTCTTCGACTTCGGCGCGGAATAATAGATGATGTCCTGGTAGTCGATGGGGGCGATCTTGAGGTTCGGCCACCAGCGCGGCTCCTGCATGGTGCGCCAGTGGCGGAACGCCTTCAATCGCCAGTCCAGCATGAACGCCGGCTCGTTCTTCTTGGCCGAGATCATGCGAATCACGTCTTCACTCAGGCCGCGCGGCAACTGGTCGGCGTCGAGGTCAACGTAAAAGCCTTCCTTGTACTCGCGGTTGGCCAGTTCCTGAATTTCGCTCGTCGCAGTGCTCATCCGTCTTTCCTGATAAGAGGTCTCCGGACGGCCACCCCGTCCGGTGGTGTTCCCAATTATTTTGTCTCCGCCAGCACCGCCGGCCGCACCAGCGGCGGTAGCGTCAACAACTCCGGCTGCGGCGCGAACGCCACGTTGCCCAGCCGCGCCCTGACCAGGGCACCGATGTCGCCGCCGCCGCGCAACAGGTCCGCCAGCGTGATGCGGTCCAGGCCGTTGCGCATCCATTGCTCCAACGTCTGCCACAGCGACCGCAGCGAACAGCCGCCGTGATGGACACAGTTGCTCGTCCCCGTGCTGCCGGCGTGCCGTTCGCAATAGCCCGGCTCGTCGAACAGCGGCTCGCCAAGCGCCAGCAACAACGAGCCAAGCCCAATCTTCTCCGGATCCTGCGCCAGCCGATAGCCGCCGGAACGGCCGCGCACGCTCTCGATCAGCCCCGCCTGCCGCAGCACCGACAGCAGTTTGGCGGCGTAGGGCACCGAAAGCCCTTCCGCGGCAGCGATTTCCGGCAGCGTCGCCGACGCCTTCGCGCCGGACTGCGCCAGCCGTAGCAGGCACCGCAAACCGTATTCTTCCTGGGCTGAAATCTTCATGGCCTTCTCTCGTGGCGAGGCGTTCTATCTACATTGTAAGAATCTGTACTTTTTAGTCAACATTAGCATCGGTGGTTGGCAGCAGATCGCGCGGAAGCGGTTGCAAACACAGGAGTTATTCAGGCCGGCTGGGCAACAAGAACCCCGTTTACGTTTCGCGCGGACAGCATCCGCGCGAAACGTAAACGGGGTCATCTGGCGCCGGGTCAGGGCGATTTGCTCACGGCGCTTGCAACTGCTTCGCGAACCAGTCCGCGACCTCCGCGGGTGCGGCCGGCTCCGTCCGCAGCGTCAAGCGCTGGCCCTGCCTGGCGGCCTGGTACGCGGCCCGCGTCAGGCCGTAAGCCTGGGCCAGATCGCCGGCGGTCGCACGCTGGTTCAGGCCGCTGACCAGCCCCTCCAGCCGAATCGCTCGCGGCGCCAGCGCCGCGGCCACGTCATCCAGATCGCCCACGGTCAGCACGCCCGGCAGCAGGGCGTCGTGCGGCAGGTACGCGAACTGGCTCTTCAGCAGCGACCGATAGCCGGTCAGGCCGCCACGGACGTAGACCGCTTTCACGTCGTCCTCGTACAGCGCGCCCAGCAGCGCCAGCAGACCGCCGAGCGGTTCCGCCTGGGTCGGCAGTTTGTCGGCGTCGAGGGGCGCCCGCACGTTCAGGCCGGCGGCGTTCTCCGGCGCGAACGAGTCGCCCCACAGGGCGATACGCTTGCTGTCGATGTCTCGCGCTCGGCGCAGGTAGACCAGCGCTGCACGCAGGTCGCGCAGCCGCGCCCCAAGGAGCGTGTCGCCCAGCATTTGCTCGGTCGCGGACAGCGAGGTGCCGGTGCTCTGGCGACCGCGGCTGCCGTCCGCCGGCCGCGTCGCCCCGGTGCCGCGCACGTCCACCAGACAGACGGCGACCTTCTGCCGCAGCAGCGCCGCAATCGTCTCCGCGCGCTGCTTCAGGAACGCAGCGGTGCCGTGCTGCGCCACCGCGACCACCACGGGCACGCGCTTCCCCTCGGGGACGTCGGGCCGCAACAGCAGGGTGGGGACCGGCATCTCGTTGCGGTCCTTCGACCGGTCTGGCTCACCTTCCAAAATCTGGGGATCTTCCGAAAAGCTCCCGTGATTGGTGGCCGGCAGCAGGTCCGCTGGCACAATCCCCACGGTCACCTTGCCCAGCAGTTTCGCCAGGGACTGCCGCAGCTGCTTGCGTTGCTCCGCGGCGGCCAGTTTCGTCCGCTGCTGCCGCACCGCCGCCAGCCGCTCCCCGGCCAGCCGATCCGCCAACGCCACCGCCGTCAGCGGCTTCAGTTCCTGCCGCGCCGCGTCCGTCCAGCACTCCAGCTCCACGGCCTTGCGACGGTCCTGGACCTCCGGCAGCGGCGACGTCATCTTGAACCAGTCTTTGAAGCTCTCGTAAATCGGCCGCCGGTGGATCGGGCCGATGTTGTTGCAGTGCGTGTTGTCCGGCCCCGCCTGGCCCTTGACGCTGCCCTTGCCCTTCGTCCACGACAGTTTGTCCGCCGCGCCGTACCAGCCGTAAATGGTTTCGAAGCGTTGCCACACCGGGTCGCGGCCCTCGTCCCAGGCGAACTCGTGGGCGTAAACCAGCGGCCGCGGCGCCGTCGCGGCGACGATCACCCACGGCAGAAAACCGTCGCGCCCGGACAGGCGCAGGTTGCGCGTCGATTCCCAGCTGCCGCCGCCCAGGTAGTTGAACTTCGCCTCCGCGTCCTTCGGCAGCGGCAGCGTCGTCTCCGGTTGCGGGCCGCCGAAGTTGAACGGCACCGCGGCGCGGATGCGGTTGTCCAGCGCCGCCGCCACCGCGCACGGGTCGCCGCCGCCGGCCACCGAGCCCAGCAAAATAATGCGGTCCCGGTCGATGCCCTGCTTGCCGAACAGCAGATCGACGCCGCGCATCAGGTCCCACACCATCCAGCCAATTTGACTGTCGCCGATCAGGTGCAGCTGGTTGCCGACGTTGTAGCGGAAGTAGTAATCCTGGCGGCCGACCTTGAACGGCCCCGGATACTTGCCCGCGTCCGTGAACAGGTGCTGCCGCCGTTCGCCGTGGCCGAGCTGGTCGGGGATCAACACCAGGCAGCCTTGCCGCGCCCAGTTCACGCCCATGTCCTGCAGTTCGCCCTGCGTCTTCGGGTTGTGGTGGCTGTGGATGATGATGATTCCCGGCATCGCCGCGGCCGGCTTGGCTGGCGAATACAGGTTCGCCGTCACCCACAGACCGGGACGGCTCTCGTACAGCAGGTTCTCGATTTGGTAGCCGTCGCCCTTGAGCGTCTTCGTGACGCGGACCTTCAGTTCCTTCGGCGCCTCCGGCCACACCATCAGCGACTCACGCAGCGCCTTGATTTTCGCGTCGCGGAACTTCTCCCAGTCCGCCTTGCCCTTGAGGGCCTTCCAGGCGTCGGTGCTCTTGCGGTTCGCCTCGACGCGACGCTGCTTGATGAGCTGCGCCAGCGCCGCCTGCGCTTCCTTCGCCTGGACGCTGCCGGGCTCGTAGGGGCTCGGCTTGAGGGCCTGGATTTTTTTGGTCAGCTCGGCCAGGGCCTTGTCGTCCTGGGCACGGGCCTGGCTCGATGGGAACGCGAGGAGGGCGGCGAGCAGCAACGGAGAGCACTTCATGGGGTGGTCCTTCGGAAGCGGTTTCTTCGTTCGTAGTTCCGCCTTCAGGCGGGTTTGGGCGAAGACCGCCTGAAGGCGGAACTACGAACCAAGGAGGCGCCGAACAACAACTTCGTAGGACGGCTCTCCAGAGCCGTCGGGACGGCTCTGGAGAGCCGTCCTACTCTTGGAAGTTGTTGTTCGGCGCCTCCCAAGACAGCACGCTCACTGCTTCGGCTGGTTCTTGTCGGCGTCCGGCCGCGCGCTGCGCCTGGACGGCGAACGCCCGCACCGCGCTCGGGTCCAGGTGGATCCGCAGCCGCAGCGCCTCGCCGCCTTGCAGCCTGCAGCGGATTTTACCCTCGCCGTTGGGGCCGAACAACTGGTCCAGCTTTTTTTCCAGCCCCGGGTGCTCCTTCGCACGCAGCTCCGCCAGGCGGCGCAGCGACAACTCGAAGTGCATCGGCTCCGCCGGCCCCGTCGGCGCCTGCAGCGCTTCCCGGAGCGACTTCAGGGCGTCGTCGCCCACGGCCAGGAACAGCGCGTCCGGTCGGTAGGCCACGTACATCGGCCCGGTGCCGAACACCTCCTGGCACTCCTTCGGCAGCGCCTGGCCCAGGTCCAGCCGGTGAATGCCAACGGTGCCGGACTGGTCCACGCCGTACTTGAACTTTGCCTTCTCCGCTTCCGGCAGCGCCCGCACCAGGGCGTCCACCGTTTTCTTCACTTTTGCCGGGCTTTTCATCGCGCGAGCCGCCACCAGGGTGTAACGGCCTGCCTTGTCAGGGCCGCGCAGCACAAACGCGCCGTTGATGTGCCGCGTACTGACCGCCGGCGCCAGCGACAACAAGAGGTCGCCCACCTCCTCCTTCGGGTCGCCCTCCTTCAGCTTCGCGCGGGCCTTTTTCGCGGCCGCTTCCAGCACCGGGTTCACCGCCTTGCGCAGCCGCTTCGACAGCGTGAACGACACCATACCGGCGGCGGCCGCGTCCGCCTTGAACAGCCCCGGAACGGTGCTGGTCGTTTTGTCCATCTTCGCGAGCATCTCGGCCAACCGGGTGCCCGCTTTCGGCGTCAGCGTGACGTTCACCTGCAACCCGTGCTGCCCCGGCCCCGCGTCCAGCTCGGCGTCCAGTTCCTTGCCGTCATTCACCAGCGACGCGAAGCAATGCCGCAGCTCGTCCCCGAACAGCTGGCGGAACTTCTGGTGCGTTTCCGCCCAGAGCCCGGTCTGGGTATGCGATTCCGGGCACATGCTCTGCCCGAGGCCGCGCAGCATGAAGGTGTTCACGATGCGCTCACGGGCCTGTTCCGGGAAGCGGTCCAGGTGCATGGTGACCGACAGGGCCGCCTTCTGGTTCGGCAGGAACAGCACCTTCGGACTCAGCACGCGGTCGCGGGCCACCAGGCCGGGGCCGCTCAGCGCGAAGTAGCCGTAGCCGTTCGCCACTCGCAGGTCGCCCTGCTTCGACACCCCCTTCGCCTTGAGAATGTACAGGTGGTCATCCGTCCCCGGCCGCACGTCAAGGCCGAGGGTGCGGAGCGTCTCCACGAACTGCTTCTCATCGGACACCGGGATCATCAGCACATCCGGCGGCTGGCTCGCGTCCAGCAGCTTGTTGCTGAAGACGTACATGCCGAGCGGCCGCTTGGCATCGACGCCCTTGAGATCCTTGAGGCTGGTGAGGTGCTTCGCGGCCAACCACTGGCCGGCGAGGTGGTTGCCGGTCAGGCAGGACATCAGGTGCAGGCCCCTGTCCACCGTCGCCAGTGAACGGACCCGGACAACAATCGCGGGCTTGAGTTGGTCGTCACCGGCGTGGGCCAGCGCCGGAGCGGCGAACAGGGCAGCAACGGTCAGACAGGGCAACCAGTGCGTGCGCATGACGGTTCCTCCAGGATGCGTGAGAGTGGGCGGAACAAGGAGGAGCGTGCAAACATCATGCCCGCGGGACCCAGATCCGTGCCACGGTCCCCAGCGCCGGCGTGCCAGGCGCGAGCGCCGCTATTTGGGACTTGCTTCCGCCCGCTTGTGCAGCGCCGCGCGGCTGGCCGGCCAACTCCGTTATGTGCTGGGTTCAGGGCTTTTTCCCCCCTTGCTTCTGCGACTGCTTGAGCGCCGCGCGTTCCTTGGTCCACCGGGCCACGGCGTCTGGCTGGCCCAACGCCTCGTACAACCGCACCAGCCGCTCGACCGCCTCGACCAGACGCACCTGCCCTGGCGGCGGAATTTGCGCCTGCTGCTGTTTCATCCCCTCGTACCCCTTGAGCAGCAACGGTTCGGCGTCCGCGTACTTCTTCTGGCCCAGCAGCACCCCGCCCAGAATCGACCGTGTGTTGGCCGTCGTCCAGGCGTCCGGCTGGGTCTTCTCGCGGAGGGCCAAACACTCGCGCAACAACGGTTCGGCATCGTCCCAGCGCTGCAATTGCAGCAACGCGAAGCCGCCCTGGGCGAGCACGCCCGCCAACTGCGGACTGTCCTTGGGCCACCGCTTGCGCGCCACCGGCAACGCCTCCGGGAGCAACTGGGCGAGTTTGCCGTGCTCGCCCGCCAACGTATAGGCCTCCAGCAAGGGCAGCACGACCCAGGTCAATTGGGGCACTTTCGGACTGCCCCGATGGGCTGCTTCGAGCAGCGGCAGCGCCTCCTGGAAGCGGCCCGCGTCCTTGTAGCTCACCCCCAGGTTGGCCTTGGCCCGCAGCGTGTCCGGGTGGTTGGCGCCGTCCTTCCTGGCCAGTCGCGTTTTCAGCACTTCCTCAAACACCGGGATGGACTTGTCCAGTTGCCGCAGTTGCCAGTACACCACGCCGAGTTGGGTCAGGCTGTTCAAGGTCTCGGCGTGGTCGGGACCGAGGCGGGCTTTGCGGAGTTTCACGACCTCGACCAGCAGCGGCAGGGCCAGTTCTCGCTTGCCGGCTTTCAGATGCGCCTGTGCCTGTTGGTGTTTGGCGGTCTCGTCCTTGACCTGTTTTTCCTCCTTGGTTTGCGGCGCTTGCTCGCGGACGGTCAGGGTGAAGGCGCCGCGGCCTGCGTTTCGGAACGAGCTGGCCTCGATGCGGTAGGTGTCGTCCTGGGGCGCGCGGAAGACGATGCGCGCGTTCAGGTTGTCGGGGGCGATGTCGTCGTTTTCTGCCAGTTGCTTGCCCGCGGCATCATAAAGGAACAGGTACGGATCGAGAGCTTTCGTGTCGGGGCTGACCATGTGGATGTCGTAGGTCTTGCCGGCCAGCAACTTCACCTGGTAGAGGAGTGCCGGCGTCTGGGCATCCAGTTGGCCCTGGAGTCGCAACCCCTTGCCGACCTCGTGGACCGGGCCGGCCAGTTTGCCCGTCGCCTGCTCCGCCTGCTTTTGCAGCGCCGCCACGTCGGCCCAGAGTTGGGTGAACCCCGCCCGTTCCTCCGCGTCCAGTTTGGCCAGCGCCGCCGCGTCACGGAGGCTGGCCAGGTCGCGGTCCTGCTGCCAGTGCTGGAGCATCTGCCGCACGAACGGGCGGGCGCTGACCGGGCCGCTCGCGATCAGTTTGGCGTGCGCGGCCAGGTCGGCGCGCAGCCAGTCGAGCGCCTGCCGGCGCAGGCGGGCCTTCTCCGTGTCGTCGAGTTGGGCGGCGTCCTCGCCCTGGCCGGCGGCGGCCAGCGCGGCGGAACAGGCGGCGTTGTAGCGGAACGAGGCTTGCAGGTTGTCGGCCAATTTGGAGGAGTCGGCGAAGGCGTCCGCGGACAGGCGTGCCGCGGCGGCGTGCAGTCGTTTTAACTTACACAGCATCGCGAAAACCAGGCTCTCATCGGCGGAGGAGGGCTGGGATTCTTTTTGGAGGAGGCGCGGCAAGCGCTCCTCCAGCTTCAGGAAACGCTCACAGAGCTGCAACTGCTTGGTGACAAGCGCGCGCAGGGGGTCCCGTTCGGGGAGCAGTTTGAGGGCGCGGGCCGAGGCGTCGCGGGCCTCGCCAAAGCGGCCCGTGGCGAGCAAGGCCCTCCCGAGGCCTCCGTGGGCATGGGCGAGTTTCGGGTCGAGGGCGATGGACTTTCGGTAGCTGGCGATGGCCTCCTCCAACTGGCGCTTGTCAAACAGCGCAGTGCCCAGATTGGAGTGGGCCTTGGCGTGCTTCGGGTCGAGGGCGATGGCCTTTCGGAAGCTGGCGATGGCCTCCTCCACCTGACCCTTAGCGCACAGCGCAATGCCCAGGTCACTGTGGGGCCCGGCGTACTTCGGGTCGAGGTCGATGGCCGTGCGGTAGCAGGCGATGGCCTCCTCCACCTGACCGTTGACCCGCAGCGCATTGCCCATGTTGTAGTGGGCCGGGGCGTACTTCGGGGCGATTGCGATGGCCTTTTGGTAGCTGGCGATGGCCTCCTCCAATTGGCCCTTGTCCTGCAGCGCATTGCCCAGGCTGTAGTGGGCCAGGACGTGTTCCGGGTCGATTGCGATGGTCGCGCGGAAGCTGGTGATGGCCTCCTCCACCTGGCCATTGGCAACCAGCGCAAGGCCCAGGCTGTAGTGGGCCGGGGCGTTGTCCGGGTCGATTGCGATGGTCGTGCGGAAGCTGGCGATGGCCTTCTCCACCTGGCCCTTGGCCCGCAGCGCAAGGCCCAGGTACATGTGGGCCTGGGCGCGCGTCGGGTCGATTGCGATGGCCTTTTGGTAGCAGGCGATGGCCTCCTCCAACTGGCCCTTGCCTTGCAGCGCAAGGCCCAGACCGGCGTGGTCCGAGGCGTATTTCGGGTCGAGGGCGATGGCCGCGCGGTAGCAGGCGATGGCCTCCTCCAACTGGCCCTTGGCCCGCAGCGCATTGCCCAGGTTAGCATGGGCACGGGCGAACTTCTTGTCGATTGCGATGGCCGTGCGGTAGCAGGCGATGGCCTCCTCCAACTGGCCCTTGGCCCGCAGCGCAGCGCCCAGGTTGCTGTGGGGCAGGGCGTATTTCGGGTCGAGGGCGATGGCCGTGCGGTGGCAGGCGATGGCCTCCTCCACCTCGCCCTTGTGATGCAGTGCAGCGCCCAGGTTGGCGTGGGCGATACTGCTTTTGGGGGCGACCCCGACCGCCGCCTGATACCAGCGCAGGCTCTCCTCGACCTCCTCCCGGAACCTGTTGGTGGAGGGGAGCCCCAGGGCCATGAGCAGCCCCAGGTCCCCCGGGCGTTGCCTCACCGCCACCCGCAACAGTTCCCGACTCCGCTTCTCCGGCAAATCCCGGATCTCGCTCAGAAAGGCCACGAACCCCGGCGGCTGCTCCGCTGCCTGTGCTTGCCCCCCTAATGCCACCAACTTGTCCCGGTCCTGCGCCATCAGGGCATCGCGTACCGCGTCCCGATACGCATCCGGGTCGGCCCCCTGCAGCACCTCCCGCACCCACGGCAGCTGCTCCACCCGCAGCCACCAATCCAGGGCAGACACCAGCCGCTCCCGCACCGCCGATTGGGACACGCGCGCCGCCGCCTCCCGCGCCGAGGCCGACGCGGGACTCAGGCCGAATTGCTTCAGCACGGCACGGAACCTGGCACCCACCGCCGCCGGGTCCGGCAACTTTTGGTCGTCCACCGTCCAGCGGAACTGATCCACTTTATCCAGTTCTTGCAACCACGTCAGGTCTTCCCCGAGCCGGGCACGCCGCCCGTCCAGCGCCTCCGCCCCGCCCTCGTCCGCCCGCTTCTGCGCCGCCTGCAACAACACCGCGGCCTTGGCCGCATCACGGGCCTGCAACGCCTCCGTGGTCTGGTCGAGCAGCCCCGCCACCGCCTCGGCGTTGCGCTGCTGCCGCTCCTGTTCGGCCACCGCTCCCGTCAAATAGATGATCGCGCCCACGGCGCCGCCCAGCACGGCCAGCAGCACCGTCGCCGCCAGCGCCACCGTCAGCCGCCGCCGCTTGCCCTCTTCCCGGGCCTTGGCCTGGGCCGCCGCCTCGGCCAGTTCCGCCTGGCGCAGGCGCTCCTGCACCCCATCCAGGTAGGCCGTTAGAGCCGCCGCCACCGCGTTCGCGTCCGCCGGCCGGTCCACCGCCTCGGGGGACAGGCACGCCTTCGTCAGGGCGACCAGTTCCGCGTCCGCCCCGCAGCCGTCCAGGCGCGCCGTGGCGTCCGCCAGGTCGCCGTTGGCCGCCTTGCGCCGCACCTCCTCGGAAGACCGGCCCACGTAGGGCGGCTTGCCGGTCAAGACCTCGCACAGGATCGCGCCCAGGCCGAAGACATCGGCGCGGCGGTCGAGGGTGGCCACCGCGCCGTTGGCCTGCTCGGGCGGCATGTACGCCGGCGTGCCCAGAAGCGTGCCGGCCTCCGTGTCCGAACCACCGCCCGAAGAGCCGCTGCTGCGCGCCGTGCGGATCTGCGTGCCGTCGTCCTGGTGTTGCCGGCTGGCGCGCTCCTCGTCGGCGATGCCGCCCTCGGCCAGCACCTTGGCCAGGCCCCAGTCCATCACCTGCACCTCGCCGAACGACCCCACCATGATGTTCGCCGGCTTCAGGTCGCGGTGGATCACGCCCTTGGCGTGGGCGTACGCCAGCGCCTGCGCCACCTGCAACGCCACCGCCAGGAAGCGCGGCCGGTCGGCGCTCAGATCGGGTCGCGCGGCCAGCAGCGCCGCCAGCGTCTGGCCCTTGACCAGCTTCATGGTGAAGAACGGGCGCTCGCCGAAGCGGCCGACGTCGTAGACGGGCACGACGCCGGGGTGCTGCAGCTGGCCGCCGATCTGCGCCTCTTCCAGGAAGCGGCGCACCACCTCGGGGCGGTCGGCGTGCTTCTCCAGCAGGACCTTGACGGCCAGGTCGCGGCCCAGGTCCACGTCACGGCCGCGCAGTACCGCGCCCATGCCGCCGCGGGCGATCTCGCCAAAGAGTTGGTAGCGGTCCCCGGTCTGCTCCGGCGGCGGCAGGGCGTCGGAGTGCGGCTTGACGACGTGGGCGCTCTCGCCCTCGGCTTCCTTGAGTAGCACCGGTCGCTGCGCCGCGCCAGGCTCGAGCGCGGCGCCGCCGCCGGGCCGAAGGCAGCGGCCAGGCCGGCGTCGAGCGCGTCGGCGGGGGCGGAGGGCTCATCGACGGTGCGGTTGTCGTCGTGCAGTTCCGCCCCAGGAGGGGTCGGCGGCTTGTCCGTCGTGCGCTGGGGATCGTGGGCTTGGTTCATGGCATTTTCTCCCCTTGCTTCTGCGACTGCTTGAGCGCCTTGCGTTCCTTGGTCCACCGGGCGACGGCGTCTGGCTGGCCCAACGCCTCGTACAAGCGCACCAGCCGCTCGACCGCCTCGACCAGACGCACCTGCCCTGGCGGCGGAATTTGCGCCTGCTGCTGCTTCATGCCCGCGTACCCCTTGAGCAGCAACGGTTCGGCGTCCGCGTACTTCTTCTGGCCCAGCAGCACCCCGCCCAGCATCGACCGTGTGCTGGCCGTCGTCCAGACCTCCGGCTGGGTCTTTTCGCGGAGGGCCAAACTCTCGCGCAACAACGGTTCGGCATCGTCCCAGCGCTGCAGGTGCAGCAACGCCATGCCGCCCTGGGCGAGCACGCCCGCCAACTGCGGACTGTCCCTGGGCAGCAGCTTGCGCCACCGGCACCGCCTCCGGGAGCAACTGAGCGAGTTTGGCGTGCTCGCCCGCCAACGTATAGGCCTCCAGCAACGGCAGCACGACCCAGGTCAATTGAGGCACTTTCGGACTGCCCCGATGGGCTGCTTCGAGCAACGGCAGCGCCTCTTTGAAGCGGCCCGCGTCCTTGTAGCTCACCCCCAGGTTGGCCTTGGCCAGCAGCGTGTCCGGGTGGTTGGCGCCGTCCTTGGCCTGTCGCGCCTTCAGCACTTCCTCGAACACCGGGATGGACCTGTCCAGTTGCCGCAGTTGCCAGTACACCACGCCAAGTTGGTTCAGGCTGTTCAAGGTCTCGGCGTGGTCGGGACCGAGGCGGGCTTTGCGGAGTTTCACGACCTCGACCAGCAGCGGCAGGGCCAGTTCCCGCTTGCCGGCTTTCAGGCGCGCCAGCGCCTGTTGGTGTTTGGCGATCTCGTCCGCGAGCTGCTTTTCCTCCTTGGTTTTTTCTGCCTGCTCGCGGACGGTCAGGGTGAAGGCGCCGCGGCCGACGTTGAACGAGGAGGCCTCGATGCGGTAGGTGCCGTCCTGCTGAGAGCGGAAGACGATGCGCGCGTTGAGGCCGCCGCCGCTGTCGTCGTCTTCGGCCAGCTTCTTGCCCGCGGCATCAAAAAGGCGCAGGTACGGATCGAGAGCTTTCTGGTCGGGGCTGACCATGTCGATGACGTAGGTTTTGTCGGCCAGCAACTTCACCTGGTAGCGGAGTGCTGGGGTCTGGGCATCCAGTTGGCCCTGGAGTCGCAACCCCTTGCCGACCTCGTAGACCTGGCCGAGCATTTTGCCCGTCAGTTGCTCCGCCTGCTTTTGCAGCGCCGCCACGTCGGCCCAGAGTTGGGTCAACGCCGTCCGTTCCTCCGCGGCCAGTTTGTTCAGGGCCGCCGGGTTGCGCAGGCCGGCCAGGTCGCTGTCCTGCTCCCAACGCACAAGCGTTCTCAGCACGAACGGGCGGGCGCTGACCGGGCCGCTCGCGACCAGCTTGGCGTGCGCGGCCAGGTCGGCACGCAGCCAGTCGAGCGCCTGCTTGCGCAGGCGGGCCTTCTCCGTGTCGTCGAGTTTGCCGGCGTCCTCGCCCTGGCCAGCGGCGGCCAGCGCGGCGGCACGCGCGGCGTCGTAGCGGTGCTGGGCCGGCAGGTTGCCGGCCAGTTTGGGGTTGTCCGCGAACGCGGCGGCGAAGAAGCGCTCGGCGGCGGCGTGCAGCCGTTTGAGTTGACACAGCCGCGCGACCGCCAGGCTCTCCAGGGCGGTGGCGGGCTGATCTTCCCCCTTGAGCAGGCGCGGCAACCGCCCCTCCAGTTTCAGGAAGCGCTCACAGGTTTGCAGCTGCTGGGACACAACCGAGCGCAGGGGGTGCTGCTTGGGGAGCTGTTCGAGGGCACGGGCCAAAGCGTCGCGGGCCTCGACGAAGCGGCCCGTGTCGAGCAAGGCCTTCCCGAGGCCTGCGCGGACGTTGGCGAGTTTCGGCTCGAGGGCGACGGCTGTGCGGAAGCTGACGATGGCCTCCTCCAGCTGGCCCTGGTCATACAGCGTCTGGCCTAGGTTGCCGTGGGCGATGGCGTACTTCGGGGCGAGGGCGATGGCCTGCTTATGACAGGCGATGGCCGCGTCCAACTCGCCCTTGTAATACAGCGCAATGCCCAGGTTGGTGTGAGCCGAGGCGAGGTTCGGGGCGAGGGCGATGGCCTGCTTAATGCAAACGATGGCCTCCTCCAACTCGCCCTTTTGCTGCAGCGCCGCGCCCAGCATGTTGTGGGCCCAGGAGTGTTTCGGGTCGAGTTTGATGGCCGTGCGGTAACTGGCAATGGCCTCCTCTTGCTGGCCCTTGTCCCGCAGCGTATTGCCCAGGTTGTAGTAGGCCATGGCGTTCTTCGGGTTGAGGGCGATGGCCCGCTTGTAGCAGGCGATGGCCTCCTCCCGCTGGCCCTTGAGATCCAGCGCAGCGCCCAGGTTGGTGTGGGCCATGAAGTCCTTCGGGGCGAGGGCGATGGCCGTGCGGCCACTGGCGATGGCCTCCTCCAGTTGGCCCTTCTCATACACCAGCGCATAGCACAGGTTGGAGTGGGCGTTGGCGTGCTTCGGGTTGAGGGCGATGGCCCGCTTGTAGCAGGCGATGGCCTCCTTCACCTGGCCCTTGGCCCGCAGCGCAATGCCCAGGCTGTTGTGGGCGGCACTGTTTTTAGGAGCGACCCCGACCGCTGCCTGATACCAGCGCAGCCGCTCCTCGATGCCTTCCTTACTTTTGGTGGCGTAGATGGGAATGGCGGGGTAGGTGCGGCCCAGGGCCATGAGCAGCCCCAGGTCCCCCGGGCGTTGCCCCACCGCCACCCGCAACAATTCCCGACTCCGCTCCTGCGTCAATGCCCCGCTCTCGCTCAGCAGGGCCACGAACCCCGGCGGCTGCTCCGCCGCCCGCGCTTGCCCCCCCAACTCCGCCACCTTGTCCATGTCCTGCGCCAGCAGGGCGTCGCGCACGGCGCCCCGGTACTCGTCCGGGTCGGCCCCCCGCAGCACCTCCCGCACCCAAGGCAGCTGCTCCTGCCGCAGCCACCGATCCAGCGCGGCCACCAGCCGCTCCCGCACCGCCGATTGCGCCACGCCGCGCCGCCGCCTCCCGCGCCCCGACCGCCGCGGGCTTCAGGCCGAATTGCTCCAGCGCGGCACGGAACCTAGCCGCCACCGCCGCCCGGTCCGGGAGGAAGTTTTGGTCGGTTGGCGTCCAGCGGAACTGATCCACTTTGTCCAGTGCCTTCAGCATGGCCAGGTCCTCGGTGAGTCGCGCGCGCCGTCCGTCCAGCGCCGTCGCGCCGCCCTCGTCCGCCCGCTGCTTCGCCGCCTGCAGCAGCACCTCCGCCTTGGCCGCGTCCCCGGGCCGCAGCGCGTCGGTCGCCTGGTCGAGCAGCCCCGCCACCGCCTCGGCGTTCCGTTCGCGCCGTGCCTGTTCGGCCGCCGCCCGCGCCTGCTCGGCGACCTCCCGCACCGCCCCGTCGCTGCGCGCCTTCTCGGTTTCCGTCAGGTAGATGATCGCGCCCACGGCGCCGCCCAGCACGGCCAGCAGCACCGTCGCCGCCAGCGCCAGCGTCAGCCGCCGCCGCTTCCCCTCTTCCTGGGCCTTGGCCTGGGCCGCCGCCTCGGCCAGTTCCGCCTGGCGCAGCGCTCCTGCACCCCGTCCAGGTAGGCCGTCAACGCCGCGGCCACCGCGTTCGCATCCGGCGGCCGGTCCACCGCCTCGGAGGACAGGCACGCCTTCGTCAGGGCGATCAGTTCCGCGTCCGCCCCGCAGCCGTCCAGCCGCGCCGTGGCGTCGGCCTGGTCGCCGTTGGCCGCCTTGCGCCGCACCTCCTCGCTGTTGCGGCCCACGTACGGCGGCTTGCCGGTCAGGACCTCGCAAAGGATGGCCCCCAGCCCGAAGACGTCGGCGCGGCGGTCGAGGGTGGCCACCGCGCCGTTGGCCTGCTCCGGCGGCATGTACGCCGGCGTGCCCAGCAGCGTGCCCGCCTCCGTGTCCGAACCGCCGCCCGAAGAGCCGTTGCTGCGCGCCGTGCGAATCTGTGTGCCGTCGTCCTGGTATTGCCGGCTGGCGCGCTCCTCGTCGGCGACGCCGCCCTCGTGCAGCACCTTGGCCAGGCCCCAGTCCATGACCTGCACCTCGCCGAAGTTCCCCACCATGATGTTGGCCGGCTTGAGGTCGCGGTGGATCACCCCCTTGGCGTGGGCGTACGCCAGCGCCTGCGCCACCTTGAGGAAGTCCGCCAGGAAGCGCGGCCGGTCGGCGCTCAGATCGGGCGCGCGGCCAGCAGCGCCGCCAGCGTCTGGCCCTTGACCAGCTTCATGGTGAAAAACGGGCGCTCGCCGAAGCGGCCGACGTCGTAGACGGGGACCACCCCCGGGTGCTGCAACTGGCCGCCGATCTGCGCCTCCTCCAGGAAGCGGCGCGCCACCTCGGGCCGGTCGGCGTGCTTCTCCAGCAGGACCTTGACGGCCAGGTCGCGGCCCAGGTCCACGTCGCGGCCGCGCAGCACGGCGCCCATGCCGCCGCGGGCGATCTCGCCAAAGAGTTGGTAGCGGTCGCCGGTCTGCTCCGGCGGCGGCATGGCGTCGGAGTGCGGCTTGACGATGTGGCGCTCTCGCCGGCCGCCTCCTTGAGCAGCACCGGCCGCAGGTCGCCCAGGCTCGAGCGCGGCGCGGATGGCTGGCCGAAGGCAGCGGCCAGGCCGGCGTCGAGCGCGTCGGCGGGGGCGGAGGGCTCATCGACGGTGCGGTACGGGTCGTGCGCTTCGGTCATGGCCAGGGTCTCCCTCGTAGAAGTCTGCAAGGCGCTGCACACCCCAGGATCATGGCAGAGGCCGTTTTCGCGTGTGAAGAATTGATGAAATCAGGAAAGTGCTTGCAACAGGCTGACCGCCTCCTGTTCCACCTCGGCCGGGCTGCCGGGGTGATGAAAGGCCACCACCTCCAGCAAGGCCGCCCGAAACTCCTGGCGGGCCCTTGCATATTCGTGGTGCAGCGTCGCCGCCGGCAGGCCCCAGCGCGCGGCGATGTCCCGAATCGGCAGGTTCTCCTCGAAACGGAGCCGGAGCAATTCGACCCGCTGTACGGCATTCGGGCCGCGCTCCGCAGCCTGCCGCCGTTGGAGCTGGACGGCCTCGCTCATGATCGCCCGGGCCCAGGAGCGCTCGAACAGTTTCGACAGGCTCTCCTCGTCCGCGAGGATCTCCGGCAGCGGCAGCGTAGGACGCGCAGGCCGACTCTCAAACCGGCGCGCGACGTTCCGGACGACGCCGTAGAGGAAGGCGCGGAAGTTGGGCACGCGACCGGCCCCGGCGGCTTCCAGGGCACCGCCCGCGCGGAAGCACTCGACGAACACCTCCTGCGTGGCGTCGTCGAGGTCGTCGCGCAGCCCCGAGCCGCGCCAGCGGGCCAGCAGGTAGGCGCGGACCACGCCGAGATAGCGGCGGCCCAGTTCGTCGCGGTCGGCGGGACATCCCGCCGCCGCGGCGCGGATGACCGTCCAGCAGGTGGTTTCGGGCGTTGACATCGGCATCCCGGGAGAATGTGGGCGCTCCCACAAGTATCATTCCGGCCCGTCGCCCGCAACGATTTTATTGCGATCCGCGACGAACCAGCGAATCTGCCGCGCCAGTCCGATGAGCACGTCCACTTCCATCGCGCTCGGCTGCGCCCGGCCAATCAGATGCCGCAGCGCGTGCATCAGCGCATCGGCCTTGTCGCTGTAGAGGAAGTGGATTTCCTCCAGCGCAGTGCGCAACTGCGCGAACATCTGTTCCTGGACCGCGAACGGCGCCGGCGTCGATCCTGGGGCGGACGGGCTCGTCTGTTGCAGCCAGACGCGGCGTGGCTCGTACAGGCAAATCGCCACCGCCTGGGCCAGGTTCAGCGCCCGCGCCGCCGGCTCGGTCGGGATGTGGATCAGGAAGTGACAGCGTGTGATTTCCGCGTTGGTCAGGCCGCTCGCCTCCGGCTGGACGCTCTCTGAAGGCGGTACTACGAACCAGTACCCTTCCCCCCCACCACGGCGACGGGATTCGCACACGGCAACTCCGTGCGAAAGCACGTCCGCGTCCCTTCACGCCGCCAGGAAATGCCGCCGCCGTGTGCCTCCGCCACCTGTCGCGCCACCGCCAGCCCCAGGCCGACGCCGTCGCGCTTGCCGGTCACGAACGGCTCGAACAGCCGCGCCGCCACGTCCGCCGCCGGTCCTGGCCCCGTGTCCCACACGTCCACACACACCCGCTCCGGCTCCACCGTCGCCGTCTCGACCTCCACCCGGCCGCCCGGCCCCGCTGCCTCGATGGCGTTGGTCAGCAGCACCACGAACACCTGGCTCAACTGGCCGCCATCGCCACACACCGTCACGTCCGCGGCCGGCGGCTCCCACACCAGTTCGATGTGGGCGTGTTTGCACTGCGGTCGCAGCAACGCCACCGCTTCGCCGAGTATCCCGGTCAGCGAACACGGCTCACGCCGCAGCGACCCCGGGCCGCCCAGGCCGAGGAAGCGTTTCAGGTGCATCTCCACCAGCGCCAGCTGCCGCAGTGCCACCGTCAACGGCTCCTCCTGGGCGCAGGCCGGGTGCTCATGCGTGTGCAGCTCGACCGCCAGCCGCGCCCCGGTGACGCCGTTGCGCAGCTGGTGTGCCAGGCCGCCGCTGACCTGGCCCAGCAACCGCAACCGTTCCGTCTGCTTGACCGTCTCCTGCAGCTGCGCCAGTCGCCCGGCCATGTCATTGACACTGCGGGTCAGGTCGCGCAGTTCGTCGTCGCGGCGCGGCAGCGGCATCGGGCTGAAGTCGCCACCGGCGATCAACCGCGTGCGCCGCTCCAGCTCGCGGACGCGCCGGCTCAACCCTTGGCCAATCGCCACCGTCAAAATGAGCGACGCCAGGCCGCCGAACGCGCCCAGGATCAGCGACGGCCGCACCGCCTCCCACAGGGCGTCTTCCCAGAGCGATTCGGGGTAGAAGATGTACAGCGCGGCCCCGGGGTGCTGGCTGCCCGGCCCGAGCCGCACGCCGCTGCACAGGTACGGCGTGCCGGCCACGACGACGTGACTGCCGAGCGTCAGCGGTTGGCCGGCGTACTCGTCGCCGGGCGGCGGCAGGTCCACGTCCGCGGTGGGCAGTGTCGTGGATATGCGCGACCCGTCCTTGAGAAGGTAGTCGGCCCCGGAGATGCCTTTCATGTCGCGTTGCACTTTTTCGGTGAAGGGGAACTTGGCCTTGTGCGCCGTGGCGACGATGTCGCTCATCTGCTTCTCGATGGCCAGGCGAGCGCGGTGGGCCGAGGCGTAAGCGGTCCAGGCGCTCATGCCGACGACGCCGAGCAGCAGGGTCAACACGGGCAGGAGCAGTTGCGAGCGGATGCCGATGCGCATGCGGGGTTCGGGGACGAGGTTTCAAAGCCTGACTTTACTGCTATCTTCAGCGTATCTGAACGGGAAAGCCGCAACAAGCGCGCATCGCGTCGGGTTGTGGGGCGGCGGGTGCGCGGAAAGGTGCCGAACCGGCGTTCCGTGCCGGTCCGCAGCCCTGGGTGTGGTGGCACCGGCTGTCCCATTTCGGCCTGCACTGCCACAGCAAGGGGGCCAAGGAGGCCAAGGGGGCCAACTTTTTCATACGTCGAGATTTGGCGAAAGCCCCCCGTTCACGTTTCGCGCGGACTCTACCTGCGCGTAACGTGAACGGAGGCTCATGTCGGCGAGTCGCGCTTATTCTGCAGGCCGCTGCTGCAACCGCGTCAGGGCGGCGCGGGCCGCGCGGGTAGGCTCTGCCGCGGCGGCGCCCCCGGCCAACAGTTCCAGCACCTGACGCGCTTCCGCCGTGCCGATCAGCTCCAGCGCCCAAATTGCCCGCCAGGTCTGCCTGTCATTGGGCGTCCGCGGCCAGTCGCTCAACCGCTCCAGCAGTGCGGTGAGGCGCCGCCGCACTTCCTCGGGGCGTTTCTCCTTCCAGGCCTGGCGCAGGGCGGGCTCGGCCACGGCGCCGAGTTCCTGCAGCGCCCGGTTCGCCTGGTCGCGCACCGCGAACTGCTTGTGGCCCAGGTCGTCAATCAGTTTCCCGATCTTCGCCGGCGCCGGCTCGGCGACCGGTTTCAGTTTGCCCTTGAGGTAGGCGACGGCCGGTTGGGGGACGGCGGCCAACGTCCAGACCGCCTGGCGAGCGCGGCCGGCGGTGTTGTCGCCCAGGGCCGTCCACAGGGCGTTCAGATCCTTGGCGCCGACGCCGTTCGGGTACGCGGCCAGGGCATCGGCCGGGGCCGTGTCCCAGAGCACCACGGCGCCGTCGGCGCGGCCCCAGGCCAGCACCCGGCCGTCCGGCGACAGCGCCGCCACCGCCGCCCCCTCGGCAGCGCTCAGCAGGGGCTGGTCGGACCCCGCTTCCCACAGGGTGGGGGGCTCCGCCGTGTGGTAGCCGCCGATGGTGTTGGAGCCCCAGCCGATGGAGTACTGGTCATCGTAGAACGGTCCCTGAGCCGTGACATAGCGGCGGCCGTTCCCGGCCAGCGCCAGCACGCCGCCGTGGTCGCGCTTCGTCCGCACGTCCCGCCCGGACTCCAGGTCGTACCAGTGCAACTGGGTCGTCCGGTACAGCAACTGGCCGTCCGTATAAATGAACCCGCCCCGGGTGCGGTTCGGTTCAATGAAGAACTGCAACCCGCCCCCCACCAGCGTTCGGCCGCCCGGTAAGAACGTCATCTGCGTGCCGCGCACCGGGAGTTGCTTCACCTTCTTGCCCGTCTGCACGTCCCACAGACAAATGCGATCTGGCTGCGCGAAGCTCACGCCGCCGGCGAAGTTGTCCGACTCCCGCACCAGGCCGCCCGAGGCCAGGGTGCGGCCGTCCGGCGAAAAGGCGATCCCCGTCAGGATGGGGGCGGGGCGTTCGATCAGGTGCAGTTGCTTGCCCGTGGCCGTGTCCCAGAGGCGGATGCCCTCCTGACCGCCCGAGGCCAGCGTTTTGCCGTCGGGCGTCAGGGCGACGCAGTCCACGTTGAGGGTATGGCCGTAGAATTTGCGCAGCAGCTCGCCCGTGGCCAGGTTCCAGAGCCGCACCTCCTTCTGGTCGCCCACCGAGGCTAACGTCTTGCCGTCCGCGGATAGCGCCAGCCAGTTGACCGCGCCCGGGTGGCCTTTCAGGGTCCGCAGCACCTTGCCCGTGACGGCGGACCGCACGATGATCTTGCCGTCGCGCCCCGCGGACACCAGCGTGCCGCCGGCAGCGAACGTCAGCGCCGTCACCGGGCCGGCATGGTCCTTGAATTCACGCACACCGCGGCTGCCCGGCTGCGACCGCTGGGCCAGGAACAGTTCCATCTCGGTAACCACACGCACCGGCGGCAACGCTTTCACCTTGTCCGGTCCGAACCGCATCTTCGCCGGCAGGCGCGTGAGCAGCACGGTCCCGTCGTCGCCGCCCGAGAGCACGGCGCGGCCATCCGGGGTGAACGTCAGGCTGTTCAGCGTCCCGTTGTGGACCGGCAGCGTCAGCAGCCGCTTGCCCGTGGCGATGTCCCAGAGGGCGATGCCGTCGTTCTTCTCCGCCACGGTCGCGAACACCTTACCGTCCGGCGACACCGCGATGGAGGGCGACGTTCCCCAGTCTTTTTGCTGCAAGGACTTGCCCGGAAACGTTCGCAGCTGCTTGCCGGTGGCCACGTCCCACAATTCCAGCGACACCTTATCTGAATCCTCCTTCAAGGAGAGTAACGCCTTGCCGTCGCCCGTGAACGCCAGATGGAGCGGCGGGTACGTCCCCGGCCGCCAGCTGCGCACCAGCTTGCCAGTGGCCAGATCCCAGAGGCGAATGGTGTCATCGAGCTTTGCTTTTTTGTAGTGCCATTTGCCGATGCCGGTGGCGAGCAGCTTGCCGTCCCGCGAAAACGCCAGGCCGCTCGCGTTCCGTTCCAGCTCGTCGCGCTCCCGCTCGCCACAGGGATGGAATACGAGCAGTTCCTTGCCGGTGACGGCGTCACAGACATGCACAGTGCATTCCCTCTCGTCGGCCGTGGCCAGGAGTTTGCCGTCCGGCGAAAACCTGATGGCGTCGATGCGCCAGCTGCCCTTCAGAAGCCGGCCCAGCAAGCGGCCCGAAGCGGTGTCGTACAACTGTACCCCGCCCGACCTGCGGCCCAGGACGATGCGTTGGCCGTCCGATGAAAAGCGAACGCTCTTCGCATCGTAGTCGCCCCATTGACCCGGGGCGGTGTTGAAGACGATCTTGCGCAGCGGGGCGGCCGTGGCGGCGTCCCACAATCGCATCGTGCCCTCACGGCCGGAGGCGGAGACCACCAGCCGGCCGTCCGGCGAAATGGCCAGGGAACTGATCGGGGCTACGTGGCCAAGCCGTTCGACGAGTTCCTTGCCCGACTGCACGCTCCACAGCCGGATGAGTCCGGTGGACCCGCCCGTCGCCAGGAGCTGGCCGTCGCTCGTGACGGCCAGGGTGCCCGGCTCCAGTGCCTTTTCGGCGACGGAGCGCACCAGGTGCCCCGTGTCCGCGTCCCACAGTTCCACCGGGCCGCCGGCCGCCAGGAGATTGCTTTTCGGCACGAAGGCGACATTGGTCGGGGCTGCGAACTTGGCGAGGAGTTTGCCCGTGGCGACCGTCCACAGCCGCGCATCGGTGGGATCAGCGGAGGCCAGCGTCTTGCCATCCGCCGCAAAGGACAGGGAGCGAATCGGCCCGCTGTGGCCGACAAGGCGCCGCCGTTCCTTGCCGGTCTGGGCGTCCCAGAGGATGACGGTGCCGCCGATCTCGAATTTCGCGTCGCCGGCGTTGGCCGTGGCCAGCGTCTTGCCGTCGGGCGCCACGGCCACCGCGAGGACCGTCCGTGTGTGGCCCTGCAGTTGTAGCAGCGGCTTCCGCGCCGCCACGTCCCAGACGATCACCTGTTTGGCAGCGCCGGCCACCAGGGTCTTGCCGTCCGGGGCGAACGCCAGGGCGCGGACGTGCGGGCCCTTGTTATCGCCCAGGCTGCCAAGGCGCTTGCCCGTGGCCACGTCCCACAGTTCGATGGCGGCATACGGCCCCGCCGTGGCCAGTTGCTTGCCGTCCGGGGAAAAGGCGAGGTGGTGCCCCTGCCCGGGCAACTGCCGCAGCGCGTTGCCGGTCGCCGTTTCCCACAGGATGATATTGCCATCGTCGTCCGCCGCCGCCAGGAGTTTGTCGCCCGGCGCGAAGACCAGGGCGGTGATGAAGCTGGTGTGCTGCAGCCGGGACGAACCCAGGCGCACCACCTCCAGGGGCGGGTCATTTGGCGCGGACCCGTTTTTGTTCTGCGCGGCAGGGCCGCCTCCCTGGCGGGCGTCGGTCGAGCCCTGGGCGAGACAGGCCGCGAACAGCAAGAGCCAACTGCAGTGACGGAGCACGGGCCACCTCCTGGAGGAGAACGGGTCGGGTTGGCCGAAGGCGTTGTCAGCGGTTTCAGCATACCGGCCGGCGCCGGTTGACTCCAGGGATTTTTCAGGTCGGGTTTCTCACGATCCAGCGAAAAGGGCCGTATGTCTTTCGTAGTGCGGGCCGCCCTCACCAACGCCTGCCAAACTCCGGTGCTGTTTCAAGGAAAATTGGTTGAAGCCCGAACCTCGCGGGCGCCGAGCATATCATAATGGGGACGGGCGGTCCCGCGCCGGCCGCCACAACTACCCCCCCGTGACGAGGACTCCAAGCGAATGGAAGCCATCGAACCGACCGCAGCCCCCGCCGCGGCCGCCGTCGCCGCGCCCACTGCGCTGGAGTTGCCCAGCCTTGACCTGTCCGCCCTCACCTTGCCAAACGCCGGCGGCAGCCGTGAGCTGCTGACGCTGGCCCTGCCGTTGATCGTCAGCCAGAGTTTCATGACCGTCCAGGTGTTCATGGACACGGTGCTGCTGTCCTGGTACGACCCCCGGGCGATGGCCGCGTCGTTCCCGGCCGTGATGTGGTTCTGGCTGCCGTTCGGGCTGCTGCAGGTAACGGCCGGCTATACCTCCACCTTCGTCGCCCAGTACACCGGCGCCGGCCGGCCGCAGCGCGTCGGCCCGGCCGTCTGGCAGGGCCTGCACTTCGCCCTGCTGGCCGGCCTGCTGTTCCTGCTCATCGTCCCCGCCGCGCCGTCCCTGGTCGCCCTGGGCGGCCACTCCGCGGCGCTGCAGGAACTGGAGACGGTGTACCTGCAATGCCTGGCGTGCGCCGCCCTGCCGATGCTGCTGATGTCGGCGGTCAACGGCTTCTTCTCCGGCCGCGGCCAGACGTGGACGGTGCTCGGCATTGAGGCAGTCGGCACGTCGGTCAACGTGGCGCTGGCGCTGGTACTGATCTTCGGCCGGCTGGGCTTCCCGGAACTGGGCATCGCCGGGGCCGGCTGGGCGACGGTCATCGGCTCGTGGGTGTCGGCGCTGGTGGCGCTGGGGCTGCTGCTGCGGAGGCGCTACCGCACGGAATTCGCCACCGCAGCTGGCTGGCGACTGGAGCGCGAGTTGTTCGGCCGGCTGCTGCGCTACGGCGGCCCGGCGGGCATTCAGGTGTTCCTGGACGTGCTGGTCTTCCACCTGTTCACGCAGATGGTCGGCCGGCTGGGTGAGGCGGCGATGGGCGCGACCACGTTGACGGTGCGGCTCAACATGATCGCATTCTTGCCGATGTTCGGACTGGGCCAGGCGGTGTGCGTGCTGGTCGGCCAGCGGCTCGGGGCGAACCAGCCGGACCTGGCCGAGCGCAGCGCCTACACCGGCCTGCGCTGGGCCTTCGGCTACATGGCGACGGTCGCGGTGGTGTACCTGACGTTGCCGGAGATGCTGGTGGCGCTGTTCGAGGGCGGCCGTGACCCGGAGCAGTTCGCGGCGGTGGCGGCCATCGTGCCCGGACTGCTGGCCTGCGTCGCGGTCTACTCGCTGGCGGACTCGGTGAACCTGACGTTCGCCTTCGCGCTGCGCGGGGCGGGGGACACGCGCTTCGTGTCGCTGCTGACGTTCGCGCTGGCGTGGCCGCTGATGGTGATCCCGACGTTCGTGGTGGTCTGGCTGGAGGCGAGCGTGTACTGGGCGTGGGCGTTCGCCACCATCCACATTTGCGCGATGGCCGTGTGCTTCTATTTCCGCCTCCGCTCCGGCCGCTGGAAATCGATGCGCGTCATCGAGGCGGCGCCGGCCGCTTGCAGCCTGGCGGAAGCCGCTAAACCGTAAGCGGCAAAACCTGGCCGCGGAGGAGTGATAACACCCCGGCAGCTAACATCGTCACGTAGGACGGCTCTCCAGAGCCGTCCCGACGGCTCTGGAGAGCCGTCCTACGTGACGATGTTAGCCGCCAGGGTGTTTATTTGGGAATGGCCTCGACGCGGAAGGCGCCGGACCAGGGCGTCGTCCAGTCAAGGCTGGTGATGCCGTGGCGCGTGGAGCCGGGGAAGCGGCCGGGCGGCACCACGATGGTCACCTTGACGGCGCTGGCCTCGCCGGACTTGAGCAGGCCGGCGTGGACGCAGGCGGTGCCGAGGTTGGAGTCGGAGGTGTAGACGTCGGTGCCCCACAGGGGGCCGACCTCGTTGCCGACCACCTGGAAGTAAAAGCCCTCCCCGATTCGCGCTTCCAGCCGGCGCAGGTCGTCGCCGATGTAGTCGCTCCAGTAGCCGCGCTCCACGAGGCGCTCAAGGTGCCGGGCGGTGAGCACGCCGCGCTCGCTAAAGTAGTCGATGAGCTGGTGGATGACTTTCACGGCACTGGCCCTCACGTTCACCCTGGGGAGATTTCGGACGGGCAGCCCGCGCCGCCGGCCCCGTTGACTTTCTACGGGACGAGTCAAGGGCCTTGCTGCCTTTCAACAGACGGGTTCACGCCGTCCCCCTCGCGGTGCGGCTCGGCGGGCGGCGGCGGCGGCTGGCAGAGCATGGCCTGCAAGCGCTGGGCAAACGCCGTGGGCAGCGGTGGCGGCGCGTGCCGCAGTTTGCTGCTCAGCTTGATAGTGATCCGATACGTCTCCAGGTAGACGACGCAGGGCGGACACCGGGCCAGGTGTTCGCGGATACGGGCACAGAAATCCTCGGGCAATTCGTTGTCGAGAAACTCCAGCAGCAGTTCGGTCAACTCATGGCAGTTCATGCCGTCACCTCCTCGAAGTGAGGCGCCAGCGCGTTCCGCATGAGCATGCGGCCGCGGTGCAGGCGGCTCTTGACGGCTGGCAAACTCAGGCCGAGCATGGTGCCGATCTCGGGGTTGGTCAGCCCCTCCACGTCGGCCAGCACGTACACGTCGCGGTAGATCTCCGGCAGCTGGGCGATGGCCCGTTCGATGATCTCCTGGCGTTCCTGGTCGAGCACCTGCTGGTCCGGCTCAATCGACCAGGGCCGGATCATTCCGTGCGGCCGCAGGTTGCCGTCGAGCTGATCGACCTCATCGTGGACCTCGTGTTCGGCGCGGCGGGCGCGGCGAGCGCGGTGGGCCAGGGCGGCGTTGGCGGTGACGCGGTGCAGCCAGGTGCCGATGCCCGCCTCGCCGCGGAACGTGTCCAGCTTGCGGACCACCTGCAACAGCACGTCCTGCGTCACGTCCTCGGCGTCGGCGTCGTTGCCGAGCATCCGCCGCGCCAGGGCGTACACGCGCGGGGCGTAGTCCCGGAAGATGGTTTCCGCGGTTGGGGGCGGCCCCGCGGTTTTCGGGTCGAGCACATTGGTCATGAAACGGTCACCCCTTCTCCACGATTCCAGTGGTCGGGCCTCAGTGGTCATTTTATATCCGCCTGTCAATCTTTGCATTCAAGGGAACAGAGACCAGCAGAAATGGGACAGGTGGGGGCGGACTCCTCGCCAGGCGGCAAAGTCCCCCCGTCTTCTGTTCCCTGTTCCCTGTTCTCTCTGCTGCCTTTGCCCTGCACGGCATCAGGCGCGATTGCCGAATATAGTTAGTGCCTACCGATCATGCCCTTGTTGACGAAAGGAGAAACAGGATGGCGAAGGGACGCATCCTTGGCGGTCTGGCGGCGGGGCTGCTGCTGCTGGGCACCGCCAACTACGCGGCGGCGCAGTCGGCGCCCCCGTCCGTGACCGACATGCTCAACTTCTGCAAACCCAGGCAGTCGAACGTCGTCTACAGCACACCGACGCCCGAGGAGCAAAAAACCTGCACCGTCAAGCCGGCGACCGGCGCCGCCGGCTGGGTGCTGCTGGACGGCCGCAACCGGCCGCTGCGCCGCTACGTCGCCAGCGGCCGGGATGGCAAAATCGACACCTGGAGCTATTACAAGGACGGCGTTGAGGTCTACCGCGACCTCGACACCAACAAGGACAACAAGCCCGACCAGAGCCGCTGGCTGAACACGGCCGGCACCAAATGGGGCATGGACTTCAATCAGGACGGCAAGATCGACGCCTGGCGGCTGATCTCCGCGGAGGAGGCTGCCCAGGAGGTGTTCCTGGCGGTGCAGACGCACGACTTCGCGCGGCTCAAGGCGCTGTTCCTGACCGATGCGGAGGCCAGCGCGCTCAAGCTGCCGCAGGCCGACCTCAACCGCATCCGCGACGCCCAGGCCAAGGCGGAGCAGAAGTTCAACGACACCATCCGCAAGGTGCCGCAGCTGACCGCCACCGCCAGTTTCGTGCGCGTCGAGAGCGCTCCGCCAACCTGCACGCCGATGGACGCCTACAACACCGTCCAGGACATCATCCGCTACACCGGTCGCTCCATCCTCTACGAGGGCGCCGACAAGAAGCACGACTGGATTCAGACTGGCCCGATGATCCTGATCGGCTACTCGTGGAAACTGCTCGACGCTCCCGTCCCGGGCGACCTGGTCATCGATCCCACCAACACCGGCGGCGTCATGGAGAAGGGCGACGACCTGGACCTGAAGGGCAACCCCGCACTGGCCGCGCTGGTCAAGAAGCTCTCCGAGCTGGACACCGTCTCCATGCCGCCGACTCAGGGCAAGAGCCCCGCGGTCGTCAAGCGCATGCTGGAGCGGGCCCAGGTGGTCGAGCAGATCCTGAGCCAGTCGCTCAAACCCGCCCCGCGTGAGGTCTTCATCAAGCAGCTGTCCGACAACCTCAGCTCCGCGGCCCAGGCCGGCGACGCGAACGCCCTGCAGCGCCTGGAGAGCCTGCGTGCCCAGCTCAGCAGCGCCCAGCCGAGCAGCCTGCTGACGGGCTATGTCACCTACCGGCGCCTCTGGGCCGAGTTCGCTCCGAAGATCGGTCCTGACGCGAATCAGGCCGATCTGGCCAAGAACCAGCAGCTCTGGCTGGAGAACCTGAGCAAGTTCGTGCAAAACTTCCCCAAGGCGGAGGACACGCCGGAAGCCCTGATGCACCTGGCGATGGGCAGTGAGTTCGCCGGCAAGGAGGACGAGGCCAAGCGCTATTATCAGCAGCTGGTCGTGAACTTCCCGACGCACCCGGCGGTGGAGAAGGCCCGTGGGGCGGTGCGCCGCCTGGACGTGGTGGGCCAACCGTTGCAGCTGGCGGGCACGACCAACACCGGCGCTGCCTTCGACATCAGCAAGCTGGCCGGCAAGGCCGTGGTGGTCTACTACTGGGCCAGCTATTGTGACAACGTGTGCGTCGGCGAATTCGCCCGGCTCAAGCAGCTGCAGGCCAAGTACGGCGCCAGGGGCTTTGAAGTGGTGGCCGTCAACCTGGACGACCGCAAGGAGGACGCGGAGAAGTTCCTGGCGGCCAACCCGCTGCCGGCGACGCAGCTGTTCCCCAGCGGTCAACCGACCGGCCTGAACAATCCGCTGGCGACGCACTACGGCATCACCGGTCTGCCGATGCTGTTCCTGGTCGGCAAGGACGGCCGCGTCCTCAGCCGCACGCTGCAGATCGGCAATCTGGAAGATGCGTTGCAGAAGGCGCTGTAAGGGCCGCCTTCCCGGCAGAATAAGGCGCGCGGCGCGGCGTCAGCCCGCCGGTGCTTCAAAGCACCGGCGGGCTGACGCCGCGCCGCGCGCCGTGGTTTCAAGGCTACTTCTTTTCCGGCGCGCCGCCGATGCCGGGCATGGCGCCGCCGATGGTGCCGCCGGCGGGCAGCGATGGTCGGAAATCCAGTGTCGCCCTGGACAGCGCGCTGGCCGGCCGACGATAACCGATCACCAACCCGAAATTCTCCGGCGAGATCACGAACAGGCCGCGCTCCACTGCTTCCTTGCGCAGCGCCAAAATGCTCTTGTTGACCTCGCGCATGCGCTCGGTCTGCTGCGCCTCGGGGATGCCACCGAAGCCGTAGCCACGGATCAGGTAGTTCGTGCCCGGCTTGATGGCGCCGTAAATCTTGCCGTCGCGCAGGTCGATGTAGCAATCGACGGTGATGCCCTGGGCCTTGAGCAGCTGGCGGAACTGGTCGAGGTCCTCGGCCTGGCCGGCCGGCGTCTGGCTGTCCTGGCCGTTCCAGTCGAGCACGCCCGCGAGGGCCACATGCGAACCCCAGGCCAGGTTGAACAGTAGATCGCCCTCCTTGATCGGGTTGCCGGCCTCGCGCACGATCTTGTTCGGCGATGGATCACCGAGGGAAATCTCACGGCCCTCGGCGTCGTACAGCGACGTGAGGCGTGCCTGCGACGTCTTGGGGCCAACCTGCACCACCTCGATGGTGCCCTTGAGCATTTTTTCCGCCTTGTTGTCCCAGCCGGCGCCGAAGACGTTGAAGGTCATCTGCGGTGTCAGGCCGTGCTCGGAGCCGCGGTCGATGAAAACGCGGTTGTCCTTCTCATCGACGCGGATGATGCGGCCGCGCGGCCTATCCCAGAGCGGCTTGCCCTTGGAGATGTCCAGCAGCAGCGCATGCGGCATGCCGGAGTAGCCGGTCGGGCCGCCCGCCTTGTCCTCCTTGGCCTTGGTCGGCGGCGGCGGTGGCGGCGCGACCGCCACATTCACGCCCTGCTCCTGCAGTTTGGCCTGGAGCTTGTTGATCTCCACGTCCTTCTTTTTCAGCTCGATCAGGTGCGTCGTGATGAGCGTCTGCTTTTCCTTCTGGAGCTTGTCGTTGTTCGCGTTGGCCGCCTTGATGTCATCGAGATATTTTTCGGCCTGTTTCATCGCCTTGTCGTTGCCGTCGGCGATGTCCTTGAACATTTTCTTGCGGTCGCCGACGTACTGATTCTCGAACCCGCGCAGGCGCGCGTCGGAGGCGAGCTTGTCGGGGAGGTACTGCTTGGTGGCGATGCGGGCGTCGTCCCGTTCCTTCGTGAGCTTGACGGTCAGGTCGCGGTAGGTGGTCTTGTACATGGAGGCGGGGTCGTCCCAACCGAGGTCGTCCTGGCTCTGCTTGATGAGCGCCCGAAGCTTCTTGATGTGCTGCTCATCCGCGGTCAGCTCGCCCTTCTTTTCGCCGTCGCCCTCCGGGCCGCCGCCCTCTTTCTTGCGGACTTCCGCGTAGCGCTCATCCAGGAACTTCAGGAAGTCCTTGTAGGACCGATATTCTTCGGTGGTGTTGTCCTTGAAGGTTTCGTCGCCCATCATGGCGCGCCAGGCATAACCGACGCCCTTGGCGAAGTTGAGGTCGTTTTCCAGCCCTTTATTGATGTTCTCGACCTTCTGGACCTGCTCGGAGGCCTTGTAGCGCTCGTTGAACATCGAGTAGACCCAGCCCCCCAGGCCGGCGGTGGTCAGGAAGAACAGCACGACCAGGATGACCAGAAACGGATTGGGACGAGATGGATCGCCTTGTTGACGGCTGGAGGAACGGGTACGACGCGCCATGGATTGCCCTCATCGGATGGAACGCGGCCGGAGCGGCCGAGTGCGGACAGGGAGAACGTGGGCCGGCACGGCTCCTCGGCCCCTTCTACCCAGTGTAAAGGTTGGGGCAACCCTGTCAATGAATTTGGCGGCGTAAACGGCGGCCGCTGTGCCGGCCAGGCGCGGGGCGGCGCCTGTAGCGAAAACGCCGCTTCGGAAGGAGGAAGGAGGAAGGAGGAATTGTCTTCCCTTCAGCCTTCCTCCTTCCTCCTTCCAGAGGGGATTACTTACCGATCTTCCACAAAAACAGATGGTGCTCTTCGCCTTCGGGGTCGAGGACGGTGATCATTTTCTCAGGCTTCCAGTCGCCCATCTTGAAGTCGTGCGAGACGATGCGGGAGCCGGCCTTGAGGGATTTCTTGAGGATCGGCATCAGTCGCAGGTTGACGTCCTCACCCATGTAGAGCATGACCACGCTGGCATCGCCGAGGTCCTTGATGTCGAGCACGTCTTGCTTGCGGAAGCTGACGCGGTCGCTGACGCCGGCCTTCTCGGCGTTGTCCTTCGAGAGCTGGACAAGATCGCCGTTGAGATCGACACCGACGCCGCGTTTGGCCTTGAAGTCCTTGACGGCGGTAATGACAATGCGACCGTCGCCGCAGCCGAGGTCGTAAACCACATCGTCCTTGGTGACTTTGCCCAGTTTGCACATGGCCTCGACGACGTTTTCGGGGGTGGGCACGAAGCGGATCTTGAAGCGGTCGGGGTGCCTGTCGTCTTTCTTGCGCAGGTCCACCACGACTTCCTCGCCGGCGCGGACGAACACCTTGCGGGTGCGGAAGACGGTGGTGTAGTTGTTGGGCTCCCATGAGGCGGTGATGGTGTAGGCGAAGGTATAGCGCGGGTCCAGCGGCGGCGAGACGAACTCGCGCTTCACGCCGGTCTGTTTGGTCGGCCGGCCATCGACCTTCAGTTCGGCGTCCTCTTCCGGCAACAGGATTCGCAGGTACGCCGGTTTTTCCTCGCCGGGCTGCTGGCCGTTGACCGGGTGGAGCAGCGTCAGGCTGCCCAGGGCACACACCAGGGCGAACACTCTGCGCGTCATTGGCAAGATCCTCACGAAGGTGGCAATGGTGTCGTCACGGCGGTGGGCCCCGCCAACGGCCCCATTGTCACCGGCGCCCGCGGCGATGACAAGCAGGGACTGGTCATTTCAATTTAGTTTTAATCTGACCGTCACGGATATTGGGGCGTGGGGGGAAGGGGAAGGTCAGGGCCGCTCGTCACGCCACCCGCCAGTCCGGCGTGCAGTTACTGGCCGATTGAGGGAACCGTCCTGGTCTGCCAGCGCTGGCACCCGGTTTGCTAACATTCCGGAGGAGGTGACCATGACTCCGCGCTGGGCGTTTCGCTTGCAAGTGGGCCTGGTCCTCGTGCTGTTCCTCGGGGCGCTGGGAGTCCTGCTGGGCAACCCGATCACGATCCTGTTGCTGCCGGACCAGGAAGCCGCCGCCAGGGCGCGACTTCGCGCGGCCTGTCAACGTCTGGCCGAGGTCGTCGCGTCCGGCGAACCGGTGCGCGACGGGGCCGACTGGGACGCCCGCAATCGCCGACTCGCCGACGCCGCCCACCGAGTTTTGCTGGATTTTCCAGGGGTAGAGGGGGGCTATTACCTGGCGCAGGGCGACCGCTTTGCCGGTTACGCCTTCCCGAGCCGCGGCCACAGACTCCTGAGCGACCGCACGGATCCGCCACCGCTGGAGGCCCCCTACCTCCGCCTTCAGGCCCGGCAGAGTCTCGTTCAAAGCCCAGGGGACTGCGTTCTCAGCGTACAGGACATCGGCCCCAGCCGGGTGGTCCTGGTCACGGAGGCGGTCGGGGATGCTCGCCCCGCCCGCGTGGCGGCCTGGGCCCTGTACCGCCTGAGCGGCCCCGAGCAACTGGAAATCCAGGCCAGACGCTACGCCGCCTCGACCGCCCTGGCCCTGGGCGGCATCTGCCTGGCGTTGCTGCTCACCTGGAACCTCGGCCGCCGTCTGGCGCGGCAGCGCCGGGAGCAGGAGCTGCTGCGCGACGAGTTGCGGCGCGCCGAACACCTGGCGGGCCTCGGCAAGCTGCTGGCCGGCGTCGCCCACGAGGTCCGCAATCCTCTGGCTGGCATCCGCTCGACGGCCCAGCTCTGGCAGCGCCTGCCCGAGGCACGCACCGCCGCCTCCGTGGACGCCCTGGTCGGCGCGGTGGACCGCCTGAACGCCATCGTCACGCGGCTGCTGCAATTCTCGCGGGCCGAGCTCGCGGAGCGGCGGCCGGTGGACCTCAACCGCGTCGCCGGCGAGTGCCTGGACCTGCTGCAGGCGCGGGCCGCTGAGCAGGGCGTGACCCTGGAACGCGACCTGGCCGCCGACCTGCCGTGCGTGTCCGGCTCAGCGGTCGCGCTGCACCAACTGGTGCTTAACCTGCTCACCAACGCCCTGCAGACCATGCCCGGCGGCGGTCGTTTGCACTGCGCCACCCGCCGGCTGCCGCGCGGCGGCGTGGCCCTGCGTGTGGCGGACACCGGCCCCGGCATCGACGCGGATGCCCGGCGCCACCTGTTCGAGCCGTTCTTCACGACCCGGCCCGAGGGCACCGGCCTGGGCCTGGCCCTGTGCCGTGAGGTCGCCCTGGCCCACGGGGGCGTCGTCGAACTGGAAGAGACCGCGCCTGGTGGAACCACCTTCCGGGTGGAACTGCCCGAGTCCCGCCCCGAACCCTGAACGCACCCGAGAGAGGACGTGGCCATGAGTCCCACTGGTCGTCTGCCGACGGTCCTGGTCGCCGACGACGACGCCGTCATCCGTGCCAACCTGACCCTGCTGCTGCGCTCCGAGGGCTACGCCGTTCGTGAGGCTGCCGACGGCGTGCAGGCCACCGCCCGGGCCGACGGCGCCGCCCTCGTGCTGCTCGACCTGCGCATGCCCGGCCGCGGCGGCATGGACTTGCTGCGCGACTGGCAGGACCGCCTGGAGGAGCGGCCCGTCATCGTCATCACCGCGCTGGGCGGCAGCGCCGCCGCGATTGAGGCCATAAAGCTCGGCGCCTACGACTACATCACCAAGCCGTTCGACCTCGACGAGGTGCTGTTCACGGTGCGGCGGGCGCTGACGCAGAAGAGCCTGGTGGCCCAGGTGCAGGCCCTGTCCGACTCCGCCGCGGCCGCCGCCGGGCCGACCGAGGAGGACGAGTTGGTCGGCCACACGCCGGGGATGGTGCAGGTGTTCAAGACCATCGGCCTGGTCGCCGCCGCCGCCGAGCCAGTGCTGATCCTGGGCGAAAGCGGCACCGGCAAGGAACTCGTCGCCGCCGCGGTCCACCGCAATTCGCCGCGTGCTGGCCGGCCGTTCGTCAAGGTGAACTGCGCCGCGCTCAGCCCGGCCCTGCTGGAGAGCGAGCTGTTCGGCCACGAAAAGGGTGCCTTCACCGGGGCGGTCGCCCGCCGCACCGGCCGCTTCGAGCAGGCCGATGCCGGCACACTGTTCCTGGATGAGGTCGGCGAGCTGGACGTGGATTTACAGGCAAAACTGCTGCGCGCGCTGCAAACGGGGACGTTCGAGCGCGTCGGCGGCAACGAGACGCTGCGGGTCGATGTCCGCGTGCTGGCGGCGACGCACCGTAATCTACTGGAGCGCATCGCCGAGGGCCGTTTCCGCGAGGATCTGTATTACCGCCTGAACGTGGTGGCGGTCGAGCTGCCGCCGCTGCGGGCGCGGCGCGACGACATCCCGCTGCTGGCCGAGCACATCCTGCGGCGGTTGGCCCACAAGTACCACTGGCCGCAGCTGGCCTTGTCGCCCGAGGCGTTGCGCGAGTTGTGCCAGCGGCCCTGGCCCGGCAACGTCCGCGAGCTGCAGAACGTGCTGGCGCGGGCGGCTATCCTGGTGCGCGGCCGCATCATCCTGCCCGCAGACCTGCAGCCGGCCGCGGCGCCGCCAGGCGCCCCCGCGGTCGAAGTACCCGGCACGCCGTCGCTGAACCTCAGGGAAATCCTGGCCGAAACGGAGCGGCGCGTCATCCAGCAGGCGCTGGCGCAGGAACGCTGGAACCGCACCCGCACCGCCCAGGTGCTGGGCATCAGCCGTCGGCAGCTGTTCGACAAGATCCGCCAGTACGGGTTGCAGGCTCACGAGCACTTTGAGGACCGCTGATGTCCGTGGGCGAAAATCCCCCGCCCCACCGGGGGTTCCCCGCCCAGTCCCCCGGTCGCGTCGCGGCCGGCTGCCGACGACGATGTGCATGAAGATTTTTTCACTCCCGAAAGTCATTTCCAAAGCCCCTTGCCGTTAACAGTCTTCCGGCGGCGGCGGCAACGCGCTGACACGGTCGGCCCGGTCTCACGGTCCGATCCGGTCTCGTGTTTGCTTTACCCATTTCCGGCCTTGAGCGGCGGAGGCGAGAAGCAGATCGGGAAAATCCGCAAGCACCGACTCAGGGCCCATGTGTGGCGTTCGGGATTTTCCCGGCACAAACGGAGGGATGCATCATGAGACACGTGTTGAGTCGGTGGCTGCTGCTGCTGGGCGTGGCCCTGGCGAGCGCTGCGGTCCTTGCCTGGTTGCCGGCGGAGTCCGCGGGGGCTTTCCCGCAGGGCAAGAAGGGCAAAAAGGGCGAAATCCGCGGCGAATTCGTGACCATGCAGGGGACGGTGCAGCAGTTCACGACTGCGCCCAGGGGCGAGGTGGACGGCCTGATCCTGAATGACGGCACCTGGGTGCATTGGCCGCCGCACCTGGAAGACCAGTTCTCCGGCATCGCCGTCAAGGGCGACAAGGTCCGGGTCCACGGCCAGATGGTGACCGGCAAGAAGGGCGACACCAAGCTGGAGGTGTCCACCATCACCAACCTGCGTACCGGCAAGAGCCGGCAGAATGCGGATCTGCCCGCCCCGACGACAGCCCTCGAGCGGCCAGGTAGTGTCGAAAAACGGCTGCAAGCTCTGGAAGACCGCATGGAGCAATTGCTCCAGGAAGTGCGGCGCATTCGCGGCAAGAAGTGAGTGGACCGCCCTGGCGTGAACTGCCAGGGCGTCGGCGGGCGAGGCCTGTCTCGCCCGCCGATTCGTCACCGAGTCCCGGCCAGCTCAGACAGTGAAGGAGGGAACATGGACCGGCGTAACCGCATCGGCCTGTACGGCGCTTACTTCCTGGGCGTGTCCGGCATCGGCTTCACGCTGCCGTTCCTGCCGCTGTTCCTGGGCGATGCCGACCTGGACGACCGCACCATCGGCATCATCTCCACCCTGGCGGCGCTGGTCGGGCTGCTGCAATTCCCGGTCGGCCTGTGGTCGGATCGCGTCGGCCGGCGCAAGCCGTTCCTGATCGCGGCCCTGGCCCTGCTGGCGCTGGCGACGCTGTTGCTCCGCCAGGCCGAGGGCGTCGTGGCGCTGACCGTGTTGGTGCTGCTGTTCGCCGAGAACGGCTGTTGCCGCGCCACCGTCGAGAGCCTGGCCGGCGCCGAGGCGACGCAGCTGGCGCCGCCCGGTGGCGTCGGGGCGGCGCTGGGGGCGCTGCGCTTCTGGAAGCCGGTCGGCATCGTGCTGGTGGCACTGGGCGGCGGCTTCCTCGCCAGACACTACGGCGTCGCTGCGGTGCTCGGGCCGCTGGCCCTCGTGCAGGGCCTCGCGGTCGTCGCGGCCCTGCTGATCCGCGAACACCCCGAACGTGGGGCTGGCGAAGCGGACGGGCGGGTCGCCTGTCCTACGGAAGACGACCGGGCCTGGCTGCGCGACCGGGCGGTGGGGCTGTTCGTGGTCGCGATGGTGCTGTTCCACTTCGCCAACGCGCCCGGCGGCGTCTACCTCGGCCTGTTTATGCGGCGGCAGCTGGGCGCGCCGCCGGACTGGCTGGCGCTGGCATTCGTGGTGAGCATGGTCACCTGGATGCTGGTGGTGCGGCCGATCGGCTGGCTGGCGGACCGCGTCGGCCGGCGGCCGCTGCTGCTGCTCGGCTGGGCGGCGGCGGCGGCGCGGCTGGCGCTGATCGCGGCGGCGGCGGAGGCGTGGCAAATCCTGGCCATCCAGGTGCTCGACGGCTTCGCTAGCGGCCTGTTTTCGGTGCTGGCCGGCGCCTGGATGGCCGACCGCCTCGGCGACTCACGCCGCGCCGGCACCGCTCAGGCGCTGGTCGGCACGTCGCTGGTGTTCGGCTCGGCGCTGGGGCCGCTGGCGGCGGGGCTGCTGGTCGAGGATCTCGGCTACCGCACCATGTTCGCCCTGCTGGCGGGCGTCGCCACCGCCGCCACCGCCGTCGTCGCGCTGGCGGTGCCCGAAACCCTCACCGCCCCGGCCGCCACCCCGGAACTGGCGCCGGCCGCCGGACAACCCTTGTCCCTGGAGAAGCAGGCATGACTCTGCACCCCTTGCCCGTCATCGTGGTGGTCCCCGGCGACCTGCACCTGACTGAACCCGGCCTCGCCCACCACCGCGCCGCGCTGTGGATGGTGGACGAGGTCAACCGCTTGATCCGCCCCGACCTGGTGCAGTTCATCGGCGACAGCGTGCAGGACGGCACCGACGCTCAGTTCGACCTGTTTATTGAACTGGCCGGGCGGCTGGAGTGTCCGTGGCGGGCGCTGGTCGGCGACCACGACGCCCCGGGCGACCCGCACGCCGGCCGCTTCCGCGCCCGGGTGGGCGAGCCGCACGGCACGCTGACGCTCCGCGGTTTTCGACTGCTACGGCTGAACACGCAGGAGGCCCGGCCGGTCGGCCTGTCGCCGGGGCAGTTGGCCTGGTTCCGCGGCCAGGTCGCGGCGGCGGAGTCGGCCGGCGAGCGCGTGGTCGTTTTTCAGCACAACTACCCCTATCAGATCTGGGAGGACTTTGCCGGCCCCGGTATGGAGGAATGGCGCGAGGTGGTCCAGGCGCGGCGGATCGCGGCAATCGTCAGCGGCCACACGCACTACTGGCAGGTCGCCAACGACGGCCGCAACGTCTGCGTGGCGACGCGTTCCATCGGCGACCCCGAAGGCGGCCCGCCCGGTTACACGCTGCTGTACCTGGGCGGCGACGACCTGGCGGTGACCTACCGCAGTGTCGAGGACCGCGGCCCACTGGTGCTCATCACGCACCCGCGCGAGCGGCTGCTGGCGACGGGGCCGGCGCACGTCGTCAGTGGCCCGGGCATGGTGCGGGCGCGGGTGTGGTCGGGGCGGCGGCTGGCGGGCGTGGCGTGTCGGGTGGACGAGGGGCCGTGGCAGCCGCTCGCGGTGTGGTTGCCGGCGGACTGGTGCGGCCCGCTGCCGGACGGCCTGGCGAAAGGGGCGCACCGCTGTGAGGTGCGGGCGGTGGACGCGGAGGGGGCGGAAGGCCGTCAGGTCATCGACTTCGCGGTGGACCCGACCGGCCGCTACACGGCAGTGCCCGAGGCGCGGCCGCGGGTCGAGCGCACCGCCTTTTGCTAAGCCAACCAACCGGGACGGACAGGGGGCGACGCGGTGAGTGAGGAAGCGGTTTTCTGGCTGACGCTGGCCTGGTTCACGCTGACGTACGCGGGGCTGGCCCTGGGCAAGCTGCCGCGGCTGCGGACAGACCGGGCCGGCATCGCCCTGGTGGGCGCGGCGCTGATGCTGGTGACGCCGGGCGTGCTGGGCTTCAAGCAGGCGGTGGCCGCGGTGGACTTCGCCACCCTCGCGCTGCTGCTGGGCATGATGGTGGTGGTCGCGTTCCTGCGGCTGGCCGGTTTTTTTGACCGGCTGGCCGGCTGGGCACTGGCGCGGGTGAACACGCCGCGCGGCCTGCTGGCGGTGACAATGACGCTGGCGGGCGTGCTATCGGCGTTCCTGGTCAACGACGTGGTGTGCCTGGCGCTGACACCGCTGGTGCTGCACCTGGCCGAGAAGCTGCGGTTCGACCCGAAGCCGCACCTGCTCGGCGTGGCGCTGGCGTCGAACATCGGCTCGACAGCGACGCTGACCGGCAACCCGCAGAACATGATTATCGGCAACCTGTCGGGCATCAGTTATGTGCGTTTCGCCGAACGGCTGACCCCGATCGCGGTGCTCGGCCTGCTGGTCGGTTTCGCCGTGGTCGCCTGGTGCTATCGTCGTTCGTTGTCCGTGGTCCGTTGTCCGTCGCCGGCACCCCAGGCAAAGGACGGCGGACGGCGAACGGGCAACGGCCCGAAGAAGCGGCTGCTGGTCAAGAGTCTGGCGGTGACGGCGGCGGCGGTGGCGGCCTTCTTCGCGGGGGCGCCGATGGAGGTGACGGCGCTGGCGGCCGCCGCGGTGCTGCTGCTGGACCGCGTCAACCCGCACAAGATTTACCGCCAGCTCGACTGGAGTCTGCTGGTGATGTTCGCCGGCCTGTTCGTGGTCGTCCACGCCTTCAACGTCCATGTCGTTCGGACCTGGCACGTCGAGCGCTGGCAGTTCCTGCAGGAATCGCCGGTGATGCTGCTGAGCGTGGTGTCGGCGGTGCTGTCGAACGTGGTGAGCAACGTGCCGGCGGTGCTGCTGTTCCAGCCGGTCCTGTCGGTGATGCCGGCGGACGTGCGCGAGACGGCGTGGCTGGCGCTGGCGATGTCGAGCACGCTGGCCGGCAACCTGACCGTGCTCGGTTCGGTGGCGAACCTCATCGTCGTGGAGCACGCCCGCCGGGAGGGAGTCGCGATCACCTTCGCCGAGTACCTGCGCGTCGGTGTGCCGGTCACGCTGCTGACGCTGGCGCTGGGCATCGGCTGGCTGGCGTTCGTGCAGTATTGAGGTCGTTGCCGCTTCGCGCGGGTGGCAGCCCGCGCGAAGCGACAACGGGGTCAACCTGGTCCGGAGGTCTCCGGCGCCGGAGGATTATCCTCCACCGCTTCCAGTTCGTCCTCGCGCACCTCGGTTTCAAAATCATTCCATTGGTCCGGGTGAAGAAGGATTCTGTACATCCGGCAGCCGCCGACCCCGAGGTTGCCGCGGTCTTCGATTCGGGTTGCCCCGATCAAGCCGTCGGCCAAAGAGAAGGTTGTCCCGCAACGTTACGCGGAGGGTGGGGTCGGCCACCGGCGCCACCAGACCGTCTGCACACTCCGAGTGCAGGTCCCGACAAAACCCTTGAAAGTGTGCGGACAGCAGCATGGCGTAAGCCTGGTTAATCTGAAGCGCTGCCGTCCACGCTCCCGGGCCGGAACCGCGCACCGACCGATGTGCTTTCTCTATATGGTCGAGCGTCGCCGCACTTTCCGTTAACCATTGTTGCAGGGCTGTCGATGGCATCCTTGCCTCTCCCTGGTCGCATCTGCTTCCCACACCTCCGTGAATGATTCCCGTTCCCCGCCTGCGGTCAAGCGCAGTCACTCGCGCGCGATGCCACCAATCTACCATCACTCCAACCGCTGCCGCGCCGCCGCCACCTCGCGCTCGCGCATCGCCCGGAAACGGTCGCGGTACTCCAGCACCAGCGGCGACAGCTCCACCCGGCGATAGCGGCCCCAGGTGCGCTCCGCCCGCTGCGCCTGCTCCGGAAATCCCTCGCGGTACGTGACGCGCCCCTGTTCGACCAGCTGCACGAACAGCGGTTCGCCGTCGATCCGCTCCGACGCATCCGCGACCACCAGGGCGTCGCCACGGCCGAACACTCGCAGGTAGCCGCCCAGTGACTCCTTGCCCGGTGAGTTGGAAAACTTCACGTTCGGATGCGCACCGGTCGCCGAGCGCTTGAACGCCGCGGCGACCGTGTCGCGGTGGACCAACCGCCACCAGTAGCCGCCCGCCCCGGGAAACAGCATCGTCGGCTCCACGCCCGTCTCACAGCGGAAGTACTCGTACACCTGCCGCACCGCGTCCGGGCTCACCTCGTCCTCGAAGACGATCATGCGCGGCGAGATGCCGGCGTCGCGCAGGCGGCGGAAGTACAGCGCACACTGCACCGCGATGTCGCCGGAATCGACGCGGATGCCGACACGCTCTGTTTCAGGATGAGCCTTGATGACGCGCAGCGCGTTCTCCAGGCCGACCGTCTCGGCGTCCACCAGGTCGCACAACAATGACGCGGTGCCCAGCGCCGTGATGAAGCGGTCCATCATCTCGTACTCGGCGTCCGCCAGCGAGCGGTCGAACGACTGGGCGGCGCACATCATCTCGTGGCCGATGGTGCCGACCGACCGGAACAGTTCCGGATACATAAACTCCGCGGTGTCGTTGGACGTGAGCTGACCGCCACCGCCGACGTAGCGGGCCAGCAGCAGGATGAGGTTGCAGACCTCCACCGGCGCCGACCGCAGCCCAAACTCCGCGTCGCGCGGCGTCGCCAGCTTCATCAGCCGGGCCTTGGTCGCCTGGATCACCGGCGCGAAGTAGCGGCACATGGCCGGCTCCAGGTATGACACCAGCCCACCCGGCCCCTCGAACGACAGGCACGGCACCCCTGGCAGAAACGTCTGGCCGCCGGCAAAGCCCCAGAGGTTGATCGGCAACAACAGGTCGTCGCCCGGCTGCCGCAGCACCAGGTCCCAGGCCGCCTGCGGGAACGCCTTGACGGCGGAGTGCTCCGCGTACCATCGGGCGGCCAGTTCGATGTCAGCGCGGCGCAGCGGCCGGTGGAACCACTGCGCCAGCATGGCCTCGTGGCCGGCCATGATGAGCTGGTTGTCGGCGCCGGGCTCCGGCAAACCCTTGCGCATCGTCAGGCTGTAGCCGGCGCGGGCGACCGCCACGTCCGGCACGGCGGCCCACATGGTGCGCTTGTAGGTGTCGGTGCCGCCCAGCCAGCCGCCCAGCAGGAACAGCTTGCCGAAGAACTCCGTGCGCATGGCGGCCCGCTTCGCCGCGAATGGGTCCATTCCTGGTCCTCCGCTGCCGACCGCTCCGTCCGAATACGGGAACGTTTGCACCGGTTGGGGCGTCCAATCTTTGCCGGAATTTCTTGCCTGGCCCCTTCTGCCCGGCGTGGCCCAGGCATTATACTTGACCAGTAGACTGAGGGTGCCGGTATTCCCGGCTGGTTCGGGTCTGCCGCCGAGGGCGTTGCGCATGGAGTTCACGGTCGAAAACGTTTGCGGCCTGCTGATCCGCAGCAAACTGTTGACGCCGGACGAGGTCCGGGCCATGTACGCCCGCTGGCAGACCGACGCCGGCCTGGCCGTCTCCAACCTCACGGCCTTCACGCGCTGGCTGGTGGCACACCAGTACGTCACTGATTACCAGGCCGCCCTGGTCGCGCGCGGCCACGCGGAAGGCTTCTTCATCAACCAGTACAAAATCCTCGACCGCCTCGGCAAGGGCCGCACCGCCGGCGTCTACAAGGCCATCCACACCGGTTCCGGCCAGGTCGTCGCCATCAAGGTGCTGCCGCCGTCCAAGAGCAAGGACAGCCAGCTGCTGGGCCGCTTCCGCCGTGAAGTCAAACTCGCCCTCAAGCTCAAGCATCCCAACGTCGTCCGCTCGTTTCAGGTCGGCACCGTCGGCGCACTGCACTACCTGGTCATGGAGTACCTGGAAGGCGAACCGCTCGACGTGGTGCTGCAGCGCCGCAAGAAACTGCCGCCGCAGGAGGCCGTGCGTCTCGTCCACCAGGCGCTGCAAGGGTTGCAGTACATCCACGAACAGGGGCTGGTCCACCGCGACCTGAAGCCGGCCAACCTCATGCTGGTGCCGGCCAGCGGCAGCGGCGCCGACGACACCACCGCGCGGGCGACGCTGAAAATCCTGGACATCGGCCTGGGCCGCCGTCTGGCGGACGATAGCACCCTGTCCGCCTCCGAGAACCTGCACCTGACCGGCGAAGGCGTCCTGCTCGGCACTCCCGATTACCTCGCCCCCGAGCAGGCCCGCGACCCGCGCGCCGTCGATATTCGGGCCGACATCTACAGCCTTGGCTGCGTGCTGTACCACCTGCTCACCGGCCAGCCGCCGTTCCCCGACACCAACATCCTCAGCCAGATGGTGCGGCACGCCACCGAGATGGCCCGGCCGCTCAAGGAACTCAACCCGGCCGTGCCCGACGGCTTGCAGCAGATCCTCAACTGGATGATGGCCAAGGACCCCAACCAGCGCTACCCGTCGCCGGAGCGGGCCGCCCAGGCGCTGCAGGTGTTCCTGGTCGCCGGCAGCGAACCGGCGCGGCCGACCGAGGAGGGGCCACAGTTGCGGAAGTTCCTGACCTGCCTCGAAACGGAACGCAACGGCGAGGACGATCTGGACAAGACGCCGGTGACGCGGCGCAAGCCGCCCACCACGCCATTGCCCGGCAAGTCGGAAAAAAAGGAGAAGCGCCACAAGGAGCGGCCATCGACGCCGACGACGCCGGTGCCGGGCGCCCCGGGGCCGGCCAACGGACTGACGCCGGAGTCGAGCCCGCGCCGTCACGGCCACAAGAAGCACCGGCGCCACAAGAGCCAGGCCGCGCCGGTGGCGACCGTCGTGCTGAGCACGGCCGCGGCCGCGCCCGCGGCGGCCGGGCAGTTCGACGTGGAGCTGGTAACGGCCGCGCCGCCGCAGCCGGCACGAGGCGGCCGCCTGCGGCTCACCAACCGCGACTGGGTCTTCCTGGCCCTGGGCGCCTCGGCGGTCGTGATCGCGGTTGTCGTCGGCTTCATCCTGGCCATGACGTTGAAGCCATCGTGAACTTCCCGGCAAACCTCTCATGCGTTTACGTGCCCGCCACTACGCCACCGGTGAACGGCTCGATCTGGTCTGGGAACACGGCCGGCTGAGCGGCCTCGGCCCCGCGACCCGGGAGCCCGTGGACCTGGAGGCCGGCTGGGTCGCGCCCGCGCTGTTCGACCTGCAAATCAACGGCTGCCACGGCCACAGCTTCAACAGCCCTGCCCTCACCACCGCGGGCGTGCGCCACGTGGTCGAGCACGCCCGGCGGCACGGCATCGGCGCCCTGTGCCCGACCCTGGTCACCAACTCCTTCGACGCCCTGGCCCACGGTCTGCGCACCCTCCGCGCCGCCTGCGAGGCCGACGCGGTGCTGGCGCGAGCGCTGCCAGCGATCCACCTGGAGGGTCCGTACATCTCCGCCGAGGACGGGCCGCGCGGCGCCCACGCCCGACAGCACGTGCGACCGCCCGACTGGGATGAGTTCCGCCGCTTGCAAGAAATCTCCGGCGACCGCATCCGCCTGGTGACGCTCGCCCCCGAGCACGACGGGGCGCCGCGCTTCATCGAGCGGTTGGTCGCGGCCGGCGTCGTGGTGGCGCTGGGCCACACCGCGGCGCGGGCCGAGCACATCCGCGCTGCCGTCGCCGCCGGCGCCCGCCTGAGCACACACCTCGGCAACGGCGCGCACGCCCTGCTGCCGCGGCATGACAATTACCTCTGGGAGCAACTGGCCACCGACGCATTGTGGGCCAGCGTCATCTGCGACGGCCATCATCTGCCGGCCGCGGTCGTGCGCTGCCTGCTGCGCGTCAAGACGCCGGCGCGGACGGTGCTGACCTGCGACGCCAGCCCGCTGGCCGGACTGCCGCCGGGCCGCTACCGCGAATGGGAGCAGGAGTTCGAGATCGTGCCCGAGGGCAAAATCCTGGTCGCCGGCACCAGCTTCCTGGCCGGCTCCTGGGCCTTCACCGACGTGTGCCTGGGAAACGCCATGCGCTTCGCTGGCGTCAGTCTGGCAGAGGCCATCGACATGGCGGCGCTGCGGCCGCGGCAACTGCTGGGCCTGCCGCTGCCGCGTCTGGAGGCCGGCGCCATCACAGACCTGTTGCTATTCGACTGGCAGCCCGGCGGCGCTGTGGTCGTCCGCGCCACGCTGGCGGCCTGAACGTCACTGCTTGACGCGCTCATACACCACCAGGGCGCGCGAGGTGCCCTCCGCGGTGCGGAACTCGTTGGGCCGCGGGTTGGGCGCGACGCAGTAGCAGACGATGAGCCGGTCGTCCTTCAGGTAATAGATACCGACCGACTTCAGGCCCTTGTTGGCCCCTTCGAGGATCTCCGTATTGATGTGGCCGGGATCCTTGGTCCCGTCCAGCTTGATGGTGCCGGCCATCGTGTCCTTGCCGGCCTTCATCTCAAAGCGGCTGCCCCGGATGGTCATGCGGTCGGTGGCGAAGCCCTTTTCGAGCTTCTTGCCGTTGATCTCGACCGATACGGTGCGCCAGGCTCCCTGCATGGCCTTGAGGTCGCGCTTGCCCGCGTCGTCGCCGGCGCCCAGCAACAGCCCTAGCAGTAACGTCGCCGCCTGTGCGGTCATGGTCGGTCTCCCGGTGAGGGTGATACACTTTCCCCCGAGCGTACCACTTTCCCGCAGCGTAATCCAGCGGTAGGATGCCCCGAGACCGATTGCCACAGCAAGGGGAAGACGGGTCATGCCAACCCAGCGGCTACCCCTCCCACGTCGCGCGCGAGGACGGCAACCAGTGTCAGCTGAAATGGACCGCCAACCTGGAGCAGGGGTTGAAGGGCTACCGCGTCTACCGCATGGAAGGCCCACGCATCAACGGCCCCGGCCAGAAGGTGACGCGCCGAACCGCCGAGCCGTTGGCGCAGCCGAGCTACACGGACGCGGCCGCCGGCAAGGACACGCGCCGATTCTGGGTTGTCGCCGTCGATGCCCTGGGGCAGGAGGGACTGCCGTCGGCCCCGTCGTGGCACTACCGGCAGCACCGCAAGTATTACGAGCCGTTCGTCGGCGCCTGGCACCAGTGAGGGTCAAGCCGGCGGCTCGGGTGACGCGGCATCGGTCCCGTTCGGTGCGCGCTCCCCAACCGGCCCCGGCGGCGACTCGGGCGACAGGGTCGCGTCCGGGTGCCGGCTCCGGTGCTTGATGAGACAGTCCAGCGAGCAAAAGGACTGCCGGCAGGGGTGGCAGAAGAAGGCGCTCAGCAGTTTGCGCCCGCACTCCTGACAATTGCTGCAGCTGTACATGAGCCCCTCCGTTGCCAGGTATTTCACGCAAACCCTGTGCCGTCCACTCCTCGCGCCCCCGACGACCCCCGGGCTTCTCCCACATTTCGTTTGTCGCCTGCGCAGTGCGCTGGGTATGCTCCTGGGAACCAAGGAGCCCCGACCATGTTCATCCTGAGTGGCAGTCCCGTGGAGTTCTTCCTGATGCTGGCGCTGGGCGCCGGCGGTCCCTTCGCCGACATGGCGTCGCTGCTGACGCCGGAAGCCTACTTCCGCTCGCGCAACGTTGAACTCACCGTGCCCAATCTGGTGCAACGGGTTGTCACGGCACCGAAGGGCGGTAAGGCCGAACTGCAACAGTTGCTGGCCATTCGCCTGCTCGTCATCGACCCCGACGAGGTGCGCAACGACAAGACGGTACGCCAGGCGCTGGAAGACGTGGCCGCCGGCAAGAAGGGCCAGGACCGCCTCGGCTTCGCGAAGCAATACGCCGGCTGGGCGCTGGCTCGCCTCACCGGGGCCAAGCCGCCGCCGCCCGCGGTTACCGCCGGCGGCCTGGCCGACGCCTTTGCCTGGTTCCCCGCGGACGTGACCTGGGCCGCCGCGGTCGATCTGCGGCCGACCGCCAGGGTGCCGCCGCACGACTTCGGCCACCTGAAGACGTTGTTCGACCGGCAGCTGCGGCCCGGCAGCGAAGCGGCCCTGTTCGCCTTCGCGGAGCAGGTAGGCAACTGCCGCCTGGACCGCGTGGCGTTCGGCCTCAGCATGGGGCCGAACCCCAAGGACGGGCCGGAGCGCGTCTTCGTGCGGTTGACCGGGTTGGCGGACCACGGGCGGTTGGTGGCGTATTTGAAGTCGGTCAACCCTGGCATCCGCGTGGAGTCGCGCAAGGACGGCAAGGAACCGGTGACAGTGCTGAGTCACGCCAACCGCGCGCCGGCGTTCGTGGTCATCGGCGATCGTGAGCTGGTCATCGCCGGCCCTGCCAACAACAGCGCCGACGCCGCCGCGGCCGTGGCCGCGCTGCTCGACGTGCGGGCCGGCCGCAAAAAAGGCCTGACCGCTGGCCCCCTGGCGGCCCGGCTCAAGCAGGTCGGCCCGAGCTGCTTCGGCCTGGTGATCGGGGCCGTACCGGCGGACTTCCCGCTCCTGCTGGGCGGCCTGGACGGGCTCAAATTGCAGGATTATCCGCAGTTGGTCTGGCTGGAACTGCTGCGCGACGCCAAGGGGGTGGAGCTGAAAATGCAAGGCACGATGGCCGACGCCGCGGCCGCCAAACGGTTTTGTCAGCAGGTGACCGACGCCGCCGAGGCCAGCCTGGGCAGGCTCAAGCTGTTCAAGAACGTGCTACCCGAGGAGGTGCTGGAGCAGACGCGGAAAATGCTGCTGGCGACGCGGATCGAGTCGAAGGAGGCGACGGTGCGTGTCGGCCTGGTCGTGCCCACGGCGGTGCTGCGCGTGTTGCCGGGCTTGCTGCCGGCGCGACTCACCAACGGCATCGGGGGCAAGCAGGAATGAGCGAGCCGTTGAATGGGATTTCACCGCAGCGAACGCAGAGCGCGCGGAGAGAAGACCGAGGAATCGATCCACAGATGACACAGCTGCCACAGCTCGAGCGGTTCGCAGTTGGGTGTAGCGGAAGTCGCCAGACTTCCGTCCGGTGCTGCTCGGAAGTCTGGCGACTCCCGCTACACCCATTCGCAATCTGCAATAAAGACCAATTAACATGTCTTTATCTGGGTTCATCTGTGTCATCTGTGGATCCTCTTTGGTTTTTTCTCTGCGCGCTCTGCGCTCTCTGCGGTGAAATATTTTTCAAGGAGTCATTCATGGATGTCGTCGCCTACAACCAGGCCGCCTGGGACCGCAACGTGCAGCGCGGCAATCGCTGGACGCTACCGGTCAGCCCCGAAGTGATCGCGGCGGCGCGGCGCGGCGACTGGCACATCATCCTGACGCCGACGAAGCCGGTGCCGCGCGACTGGTTCCCGGCGCTGGCCGGGGCGCGGTTGCTGTGCCTGGCGGGCGGTGGCGGTCAGCAGGGGCCGATCCTGGCGGCCGCCGGCGCCCACGTCACCGTCTTCGACAACTCAACCGCCCAGCTCGGCCAGGACGCCCACGTCGCCGCGCGCGACGGCCTGCCGCTGACGACCGTCCACGGTGACATGACCCAACCGCTGCCGTTCACCACCGGCGAGTTCGACCTGATCGTCCACCCCTGCTCGAACTGCTTCATCCCAGATGTGCGGCCGCTGTGGCGTGAGGCCAGCCGCGTGCTGCGGCCCGGCGGCACCCTGCTGGCGGGCTTCTGCAATCCCGTGGCCTTTCTGTTCGACGAGGAACTGAAGAACCAGGGCACGTTGCAGATGTGTTTCTCGGCGCCGTACTCGGACCTGACGAGCCTGAGTGAGGCCCAGCGTCGCCGCTACATCGACGAGGGGCTGCCGCTGGTGTTTGGCCACACACTGCAGGACCAGATCGGCGGACAACTCGACGCCGGGCTGCAGATGCTCGGCTTTTACGAGGATTATCACGATCCGAAGGAAGATTTGCTGGCCCGCTACCTGCCGACCTTCGCGGCGACGCGCTGCGTCAAACCGGCCAACCCGTGACGGCCCGTTACCAGTGCCCGAACAGGCGCAGCCGGCGGAGGCTGATCGTCCAGGACGCCGCCAGGTAGAGCATCGGGAAGGTCAGCGACAGCAGCACGAGCCAGCGCGGCGGCCCGCCGTCGGCGTCCCCGGACGCGGCGGCGCTCACCAGTTCCACCAGCACCCAGACGAGCAGTACGCCCCAGGTCACACCCAAAACGTTGGCCAGGCGGTTGAGCAGGCCACGGCCGCGGCTGGGATACAGATACAGGCTCGGTACGAACGTCAGCACCGCCAGCAGCCACAGCACGGCCAGGCTGACGCCCGTCGTCGGCCGCAGCAGGTACAGATACAACGCCACGACGTTCCACAGCGACGGGAAGCCGCGGAAGTAGCCGTCTGCCGTCTTGGCGTCCACCTGGCAGAAGCCGTAGACGCTCGCCAGCAGCGGCACCAGCAGGCACCAGCCCAGGCCCTCCGGCAGCACCTGGGCCCGCCACAACAGCAGCAGCGGCAGCGCGGTGTAGGTCAGGAAATCGATGAGGTCGTCCAGGTGAGCACCGTCAAAGCCGGGCAGCACTTCCTTGACGCGGACGGCGCGGGCCATCAGGCCGTCAGTGCTGTCCACCAGCGTGGCGGCCAGCATCAGCACGAACGCCCAGGCGAAGCCGAGCGCGTCGCCGCGGACGACGAGCACCGCCATGCCGGCCGCGGCCACCAGCCCCAGGGCGGTGTAAAAGTGGACGCCCCAGGCCAGCGCCTGCCGCAGCCGCAGCGCCGCCGACGGCCGCGTCTCCACTTCCGTTGATGCTGCTTCCGCCGCCACGTCAATCTGGCTCATGGCCTTCCTCCCTGTGCGGCCGCGCGGGCCGCCCCCCGGTCCTCGCCTGCATTCAGGGTAGGTGTATTTTGATGATTCCGCGACGCCGGAATCGTGTCAAGGAGAAATGACGGGGCGGCGGTGCCGCCCTTTGGAAGATGAGGTCATCCGGAAGTGTCTTGGATTTTCGTGGTGGGTCGGAGCCTGAGCGCCAGCCAGGGGCCAGGTCTGCCCCGCGCTGGCGCTCGGGCTCCGACCAGAAACAAGAAACCGCGGCGGGGGCGCCGTCAGGGCCGCAGGCGGCGCAGGATGTCCAGCACGCTGATGACGCCGACCAGCACGCCGGCGCGGTCCACCACGAATAGCCGGTGGACCTTGAGGGTCAACAGCTCCTCGATAACCCGGGTCACGGGGGCGTCCGGCGGCACCGCGAACACTGCGGGCGTCATGATGTCGGCCACCGTCGTCCGATCGACGCGCTCCACCTGGAAGCCACGCGGCAGCAGCTCGCCGGCGTCGGTGGCAAGCTCGCCGCGGTGGTAGAACTCTGGCGCCGCGTACTCGACGCGCTCGCGCTCGTGAACCAGGATGTCGCTGCGACTGATGACGCCGACCGGCTTGCCGGCGTCGTCGATCACCGGGGCGGCGCTGAAGCCCTTGTCAACGAGCAGGGCCATCGCCTCGCGCACCGTGGCGTTCTCGCGCACCGACACGGGGTTGGGCATCATCAGGTCTTCGGCCGTCTCCGCGTGGAGCACCAGCGGGCCGGCCAGGGTCAAGGATTCGTTCATGGCGGGCCTCCTTTGTCGGTCAAGGGTCTCGGGTCGGGCGAACTCAGCAGCCGCACGACGTCATGCGGGAGGCGTCCTCGGCTGCGGGGGTTAACTCGTGCAGCCGACGCACCTCGTCGGCATGGGCCAGGGCCGCCAGCAGGTCCGTGCTGGAGACGACGCCGAGCGGGCGGTTGTCGGGGCGGACGACAATGACGCGGTGGATGTGGGCGTCGAGCATCTTGCGCCAGTTCGCCGATGGGCGTGGCCGGCGGCACCAACACCGGGTCCGGCGTCATGTGCGCCCGTACCTCGTAGTCGGGCAGCGTGTCGGGGTCCAGGAACTGCCAGGCGCGGGAGTAGGTGGAGGCCGCATCGCACGGCGGCGGGCAGTGGCCCTTGCCGGTCTCCACCCAGTGCAGAAAATCGGTGGCCGAAAGCACGCCGATACAGCGGCCCGCTTCATCGACGACCGGCGCGCCGGTGATGTGGGACTGAGACAGCAGACGGGCGGCCGCGGGCAGGGTCATGTGTGCGGGGACCATGACGATCGACTGGCTCATCAGGTCCGCCGCCGTCAAGGCGAACAACGGTTTGTGGATGGCGATCATGATCGTACCTCCTGAGAGCGGAGAGGAGTTTAGGCTGAAGCGCGAAAGATATGTGAGCAAACGATGTGCCGGCGATCTCGGCCTCCACTGCATCCTGGAAAAGACGCATCGGGCGTGGGAACCGCCCGGGCCCACTGCTCCTGTTCCGCACAGTCGGCTGGGCGGAACCGACGCACCGGCCTCCTCCTCTCCCTCCTCACAGGAAGGTGTCGCTAACCGGGCGTCGTCCGCAGCGTCCCCACCACCTCGCGCACGCTGCCGGCCCCCAGTTGTGCCAACGACCCCGGCAGCGCCTGCGCCACGCGCACCGATGCCGTCGGGTCGTAGAAGTTCACCGTCCCCAGCTGCACCGCCGTGGCGCCGGCCACCAGAAACTCCATCACATCGTCCAGCGTCGCGATGCCGCCGACGCCGATGATCGGCACCCGCACCTTCTGCGCCACCTGCCACACCAGCCGCAGCGCCAGCGGCTTGATCGCCGGCCCGCTCAGGCCGCCGGTCACGTTGCCCAGGATTGGCCGCCGTCGCTTCCAGTCCACCGCCATGCCCACGAACGTGTTCACCAGCGACACCGCGTCCGCCCCCCCGTCCACCGCCGCCTGCGCGATCGGCACGACGTTCGTCACATTCGGCGTCAGTTTGGCGATCAGCGGCAGCGGACAGACGCGGCGGACGCCCTCGACCACGCGCCACGTCAGCGCCGGGTCCGTGGCGAAGTCGATGCCGCCCGCGACGTTCGGACACGACAGGTTCAACTCCAGCGCCGCCAGGCCGGGTTCGCGGCCGATCTGTTCCGCCATCGCGAAGAAGTCCTCGGTGTCCTCGCCGGCGATGTTGGCGATGATCGCGGTCGGCAGCGTCCGCAGGTAGGGCAGGTGGTGCGCGATGAAGTGGTCGATGCCGTCGTTGTCGAGGCCGATGGCGTTGAGCATGCCGCTGGCGGTCTCGACGGTGCGCGGCGGTTTGTTGCCGACGCGTGGGTGGCGCGTGACGGTCTTGGGGATGACTCCGCCGAGTTGCGCGAAATCGACGACGCCGGCCAGTTCGCGCGCGTAGCCGAAGGTGCCCGACGCCACCAGGACGGGGTTGCGCAGGTGCAGGCGGCCGAGGGTGACGGCGAGGTTCGGCATGTCACTCACCAGGTTGGAATTGCTCATCGGAACTGGGCACCGTGGCGGGCCAGGTTTGAATGCCGTCGGGCGGCAGTGGGGGACGATCCTGGTTGCGCATCTGCTCCCAGGTGATCCGGGGCGCCTTGTGTCGAAACCCCTCCGTGGCGCGGCGCAGCGCCTTTAACTTCCAGGCGAACTCCACGGAAATCCCCGCCAGCGTCAGGCTCACTTCGTCATACGCCGGGCAAGAAAACCCGTTCAGTCGCAGCGCCACCGCCCCGAAGAACCAGAATACCAGACTACCCCACACCGCCACGCAGAGTAGTCCGGCCGAGTCCCCGTGCTGCCCCGTGGGCGGAAACACGCCGGTGAAGAGACACGTCCCGGCCGTGGCCACGACCGCCAGCGCCAGCAACCCGAGGCCGGTCAGGTTACGCCAGCCCGCGAGGTGTTTGTGGCGGTCGCAAAACGGCAAGCGGACCCAGAGCTGGTCGGTCCCGGTGGGGGCGTACGGCAAGATCAAGTACGGCAGGCCGAACAACCCGGTGAACACCGCCCGGTCGCGCAGGGCGGTCGCCGGTTGCCCGCAGCGCACGCAACAGCCCGGCACGTCTCCGTGGTAAGCCTCCGCCAACAAGAAGCGCACTCTTGCCATGCTCAGCCAGCGGGTTGGATGCGGTCGTCCGGGGCGAAGGTGCCCGATGCCACCAGGACGGGGTTGCGCAGGCGCAGCAAGGATCAAACCGGCGAAGGGATTGGCGTAGGAGGTCGATGAGGGATCGGAACCCGCGCTCTCTTCCGCTTGCGGCTGAGCGGGCTGCGACCTTCCCGGCGCTGGAAAGATTTGCTAGCGCCAGAAGGGCCGCAGCCCGCTCAGCCGCAAGCGGTCGAAAAGACCGCACTACTGCTGCGGCTCCTCCAGATACGTGTAGCCCTCCAGCCCCGACTCGTAGAAGCGCAGCATCTGCCGCGACTCGTTCAGCGAAATCTTGCCGCTGCGCACCGCTCGCTCCACGTCCTTGCGCAGCTTGGCGATCAGCTCATCCGCCGAGTATTGCACATACGCCAGCACCTCGCGCACCGTGTCGCCCTTGATGACGGCGTCGAGGTTGATCTCGCCGTCGTCGTCCAGGCTGACGTGGACCGCGTTGGTGTCGCCGAACAGGTTGTGCAGGTCGCCCAAAATTTCCTGATACGCCCCGAGCAGGAACGCCCCGAGATAGTACGGCTCGCCGCTGAACGGATGCAGTTCCAGCGTGTTGCGCACGTCGCGCAGGTCAATGAACTGGTCGATCTTGCCGTCCGAGTCGCAGGTGATGTCGCCGAGGACGCCGCGGCGCGTCGGCGGCTCGTTCAGGCGGTGGATCGGCATGAGCGGAAACAGCTGCTTGACCGCCCAGCTGTCCGGCATTGACTGGAACACCGAGAAGTTGCAGAAATACGTGTCCGACATCACCGGTTCCAGGCCCTGCAACTCCTCCGGCACATAGTCCAGCTCGCGGACAATTTTCAGCACCTTGCCGCACACCGCCCAGAACAGCCGCTCCGTCAACGCACGCAGTTCGATCGTCAGCGTGCCGAGGTTGAACATCGTCAACGCGTCGTCCATTGTCTGCTGGGCGTCGTGGTAGCCCTCCAGAAAATTCTTCTTCGACAGGTCGCGGTAGATCGACTGCAAATCGACAATCTGCTGCGGCGCGTCGTGCGGGATTTCCGGCGGCGCCTGGTAGCGGTCGAAGTTGGAGACGCCGAGCACGTCGAAGACGAGCAGGCTGTGGTACGCCGCGATGGCCCGGCCCGACTCGGAGATAATCATCGGGTGCGGCACGTCCGCCTCGTCGCAGACGCTCTTGATGCGGAACACCACGTCGTTGGCGTACTCCTGCAACGTGTAGTTCACGCTCGACTCGAAGTCGGTCTGCGAACCGTCGTAGTCGATGCCGAGGCCACCACCCACGTCCAGGTACTTGACGCCGGCACCGCAGCGGTGCAGCTCGACGTACACCCGCGCCGCCTCGGTCAACGCCCCCTTGATGTTGCGGATGTTCGTGATCTGGCTGCCCATGTGGAAGTGGACCAGCTGCAGGCAGTCCGCCAGGTCGCGCTCCTTGAGGTACTCGAACGCCTCCAGCGTTTCGGTGAGCGTCAGACCGAACTTGGAGCGAAAGCCGGCGCTGTACTTCCAGCGGCCCGCCCCGCGCGACGCCAGCTTGACGCGCACGCCGAGCACCGGCCGCACACGCAATTCCTCCGCGTGGCGGACGATTGCCTCCAGTTCGGTGAATTTTTCCACGACCGGGATGATGTTCTTGCCGATCTTGCGGGCCAGCATGGCCATCTTGATGAACTCGTCATCCTTGAAGCCGTTGCAGATGATCGGCGTCTCCAGGCCGTTGGTCAGCGCCAGCACCGCGAGCAGCTCGGGCTTGGAGCCGGCCTCCAGGCCGAAGCGGAACTCCTTGCCGACGTCCAGTACCTCCTCGACGACGTGCCGCTGCTGGTTCACCTTGATCGGGTAAACGCAGCAGTATTCGCCCTGGTAGTCGTACTCGGTGACGGCCCGGTGGAAGGCCTCGTGGATCTCGCGGACGGTCTGGCGGAGGATGTCGGTGAAGCGCAGCAGGATCGGCAACTGGATGCCGCGCGTCTGGAGCTGATCGACGAGTTCCTTCAAGTCGATAGATTGGCTGGTGTTTTTGCGGGGGTGGACCGTGACGTGGCCGGCCTTGTTGATGCCGAAGTAGCCCTTGCCCCACTGGCGGATGCGATAAATTTCCATCGCGTCCTGGATCTTCCACTTTTCCATCAATTCCATCAGGAGGTGCCTTTCACAAGCGGGTGTCGCGGAAGAAGCCGGCGGCCGTGGCTGGCGAACGAAACTCATTGTCCGGGCATGAGTTTTGCTTTATAATGTGTATGGCGACACCCTTCAAAAGTCAAGGATTTTTCACGTATTCTCGATACCTTTTGCCGCCCGTGCGCCCGACGCGGGCGACGGTGACTGTTGTGCGGGCGGCGCGATTTGGAAAGGATTTCACCACGGAGCACGCAGCGCGCGCAGAGAAAAGACGAAAACCGGTTTTATTCATGGTTTTTCTCCGCGCGCTGCGTGCTCCGTGGTGACATTTTTGAACGAACCGGAGTCCCATCATGCCGGCGACCCGGGCCAGGCAGGCCAACCAGAAAATGGTCGATCGCCTCATCGCCGAGGGCACCCTCTGGTCGCCGCCGCTCATTTCCGCCTTCCGGCACACGCCGCGGCACCTGTTCCTCGACCGCGTCTTCCAGCGCGAGGGCCCTGCTCGGTGGCGCGAAACCCTCGTGCGCGACGCCGGCCCGGAAGAACTGTCGCTCATCTACAGCGACCGCGCTCTCATCACCCGCGTCAGCCCGGACGGCGTGGCCATCAGCTCGTCCAGCCAGCCGTCGTTGATGGCCCAGATGTTGGAGGACCTGCAACTGGAACCGGGGCAGCGCGTGCTGGAAATCGGCGCCGGCACTGGCTACAACGCGGCGCTGCTGGCCCATGTCGTGGGGCCGGGCAACGTCCACAGCGCCGATGTGGACCGTGAGACGCTGAGTGAAGCGTATGCACATCTGAAGCCATTCGCGGAGCGCGGCGTCCGTTTGCACCACGCCGACGGCCGCGGCGGTCTGCCGGGCTACGCCCCCTTCGACCGCATCCTGGTGGCGGCGGCGGCGGTGGACCTGGAGCCGGCGTGGCTGGAGCAACTGGCGCCCGGCGGCCAGGTGCTGGCGCCGCTGGAGCTGGCGCCGGGACTGGCGTTCCTGGCGCTGGGGACGGTGCGCGACAGCACCTTCGACGGCCACCTGACGCGGGCGGCGTATTTCATGCCGTTGCGGGCGGAGGCCGAGAGCGGCGAACGCGAACGCGAGCCGGCGGTGGCGAGCACGTTGCAGCAGTTGCCGGCGCCGTGGGCGGACTGGTTCGACGAGGGACGGCCGCGACTGCGCTGGTTGCAGTTTGTGCAGTCGCTGGTGTTCTTCGGTTTCCTGCGCGGCCTGGAAGCGCGGCAGCGCGGCGGCGACGAACTGGGGCTGCTGGGCGTGGGCGGCGCCGGGCAGCCAGAGATGGTGTGCTGGTTCGGCCGGCAGACGTGGTACGTCAGCGGTACGCAGGGCCGCGACCTTGGCTGGGAGTTGTGGCGGGCGTTCCTGGACGCAGGCGGCCCGTGGCCGACGGAATTTCGGCTGCGGGCGCGGGCCGACGGCGCGATCCCGGAAGCCGGTGCCCGTGTCCATACCCAGCAGGGACCGCGCTGCCGCCATGTCTGGGAGCTGCCCCAGACGCGGACGCGGCCGGTTGTTTTGTAGGAAGGCAGCAACCCCTTGCAGAACGCCCCGGGAAGACAGTATAACTTACCATGCGCCTCCTCCAAGCCAGCAGCATGACTTTGCACGGGAGACCAGACGATGCCCAGTCCTTTTCCGGGAATGGATCCGTATCTCGAAGACGAAAAGCTCTGGGGTGCCTTCCACCATCAACTCGTCGGCTGCCTGTATCAGGTGCTGCTGCCGAGCCTGGTGGATCGCTACCGGGCGCGCGTCGCCCAGCGCCACTACGCCACCGAACAGGCCCTATTCACGTCCATCATCCGCGAGGAGCACCACGAGGAGTATATCGAAATCCGTCAGCGCACCGACAACCGCCTGGTGACGCTGGTGGACGTGGTTAGCCCCACCAACAAACTGACGACCGCCGGCCGGCAGGCGTACCTCGACAAGCGCCGCGAGGGCCGCAACGCCAGCGCCAACCTGGTCGAGATCGACCTGATCTTGCAAGGCCAACCGCTGCTCGAATACTCGCGCGATGGTCTGCCCGACTGGGATTACGCCGTCACGGTCACGCGCTCGACGCAGCCGGAGCGCTACGAAATCTACACCGCGACGCTTCAAAAACGCCTGCCGAAGTTCCGCCTGCCGCTGGCGCCCGACGACCGCGATACCGTCCTCGACCTGCACGCGACCTTCACCCGCTGCTATGACCAGGGCGACTTCGCCGCCAAGATTGACTACCAGCGCGACCCGGCCGCCGCCGTCAACGACGAGGACCGCAAGTGGCTGCATGAACTGCTGAAACAGCAGAAGTTGCGTTAAGAGGAGATTCACCACAAAGACACAAAGAACACAAAGGAAAATCAATTGTGTCTTCCTTTGAGCCCTTTGTGTCTTTGTGGTGAATCCATTTCATGGCTACCCCGCGCCAGCCGCCAGCCGTCCTGCTCGTCGTCGCCGCCTTCAGCCGCCACGCCGACGCCCTTACCTGGGCCGCCCAGCGCCTCCAGCACCTCCACGGCTCGCTCGCCGCCGTCAGCCCCGCCTTCGCGTTTGACCAGACGGCGTACTACGCGGCAACCATGGGGCCGGATCTGCGCAAGCAGTTTCTGGTCTTCGAGCAACTCGTGTCGCTCGACTGCCTGCCGCCAGTCAAGCTGGGCACCAACGCGCTGGAACAGGAACTCGCCGACACCGGCACGTTCCCCGAGGCCCGACCGCTCAACCTTGACCCCGGTCTGCTGACCCTGGGCAAGTTCCAGCTGGCCACCACCAAGGACCAGGCCCATCGGCTGTACCTGCGCGACGGCATTTACGCCGAGGTCACGCTGCGCTTCCAGGCCGGTCAGTTCGAGCCGTGGCCGTGGACCTACGCCGACTACCGCGAGCCCGCCGTGCGCGCGTTTCTGAAGGAGCAGCGCGAATATTACAAGCGCCGCCTGGCGGAACTGGGGCCCGCCGAACCGGGATAACCTTGGCGTCTTGCCCGGACGACGCCGAATCCGCGAACCGCAGGACATCGCTTCTAGCAGACCAAAAAGTCGCGCGGTTGCAAGTGGGGACTTGCTCCGGCCGCGCGGGCATGGTAGCATCGCCGCCAGCACAATGACTTTCAGGAACAGAGGCAGACAGGAATGTCCGCCCCACGGAGGAGCAGAAAAAGGTGCCGTCGGTCCTGGCGGCCAAGGGGATCGTGCGAGGGAATTCACCAGAACCGACGGCAGCAGTGCTCTTTCATTGTAGCGCCTGATCAGATCGGCAACAGCGCGGCGCGGGAGAACCCAACGTGCCCAGCGCCGTTTTTCGGCAAGTGGTAACGGTTGCCGGGGTCAGGACGGAGCGCACGGAGGTGTCGGATGGGCAAGGAAAAGAATGTGCAAGGCGGTTGGTTGTTCAAGGAGGAGCCGGAGCACTACAGTTTCGCTGACCTCGAACGCGATGGCCAAACGGTCTGGGACGGTATCACCAACGCCCTGGCCCTGCAATACCTGCGGCAAGTGCGGGCCGGGGATCGGGTGCTATACTACCATACGGGAAAGGAAAAGGCGGTTGTCGGGGAAATGCGGGCAGTGAGCAACGCGCAGACGACCACGGATGATGCGAAGGCGGTGAGCGTGCCGGTACGGCCGGTGCGGCGCTGGTCGCGGCCCGTGACGCTGGCCCGCATCAAGCAGGATGACTGGCTGGCCAAACACTGGGACCTGGTGCGGTTGCCGCGGTTGTCGGTCGTCCCAGTGTCCGCGGAGGTCTGGCAGCGCGTCGAGGCACTGGGACAGGAGCCCGGTTGAGCAGTTGTGGAGGCCCGGACCTTGCAGCCCCCCTGAACTTGAGTACAATTAAACAGGTGCCAGGGAAGGCCGGTCATTGATTTCGAGACCCGGAGTGACCCCGCGGTCGATTGGTCGGCCCGCACCGACCCGCATGGCCCCCCTGGATGACTCGCCGTGCGTGCAACTCCGGTTGCTGGGTGCGGACGCCACTACTCGGCCCGCCCACCGGCGCCCGCGTTCCGGTCTCGGTTCCCTCGAGGAAGGGCACTTATGGCACGGCCCAGTTCGGAATCCGTCCAGGGTAGATCGAACTCGACCCGCAACTCGGACAAATTCCTCGCCAGTTTGAAGGCGGCCAGCTGCGTCACCTTCGTTACCCACGTCCACCCCGACCCGGACGGCCTCGGCTCCATGCTGGGGCTGGCGCACTTGGTGGAAGCCTGCCTTCGCAAACCCACCCGGTTGACCCGCGACGGCCTCATCAGCCGCGCCGAAAACCGCGCCATGGTCGAGTTGCTCGACATCGAGTTGATACCCATCCAGGACATTCAGTGGCGGCCCGGCGAGGCCATCGTCATGGTCGATAGCCAGCCCGGCACCGGCCGCCACACCTTCGCCCCGGACACAACCGTTCACGCCGTCATCGACCACCACCAGACGCCCGGCGACCTCGGCGACGTGGCGTTCACCGATGTTCGCCGCGACGTGGGCGCCACCTGCTCCGTGGTGACCGAATACCTGCGCGAGCAGGGCCTGCGCATCCCGCCGCGCGTGGCGACGGCACTGCTCTACGGCATCGAAACCGAGATGAACGGCTTTCCGCGCAACGCCAGCGCCCTGGACGACGACGCGACGTACTTCCTGTTCCCGCTGGCGGACAAGGACTTGCTGGCGCAGATTCGCAACGCCCGGCTGCCGCAGAGCTACTTCCAGTGCATGTTGCAAGCCATGCAAAGCTCGTTCATCTACGACCGGCTCATCATCAGCTGGGTGGACGATCTGCCGTCGCCAGAGCTGGCGGCGCAGGTGGTCGATTTCATGATCCGCTTCGAGGAAGTGGACTGGGCGTGCTGCGCCGGCGTCTACGAGGACAAGCTGATCTTGTCGGTGCGGACGAGCCAGCCGCGCGGCCGGGCAGGGGACATGCTACGGCAGGTGGTCGGCAAGCTGGGCCGGGCCGGCGGCCACGACCGCCGCGCCGGCGGTTGCATTCCGCTGGCGAGCACGTCCGACAGCGCTGTCGAGGATCTGCAGGGCGAACTGCGGCGGCGGTTGCTCAAGGCGCTGCACATCGACGAGTGCCGCGGGCAGCGCCTGGTGTCGCGCCGCGAGATGCTGCAAAACATCACCGCCTGATCGGATGAGAAAAATTCACCACAGAGAACGCTCTGCGTTCTCTGTGGTGAATTCCTCTTTCAATGCTTGCGCTTGGCCCCGGAGCCGGCCAGGATCTTGGCTGGCCGCTCCACCTTGATCGAGGTCTTCTCCAGCGCTGGCGGCTCCGGCGCCGCAGTCGGCGGCGCCGCTTGGCCGAGGCGGCCAGCGCTCAGCCGTCGCAGCGCCCAGTGCAGCGTCGGCGCCGGCACGAATACCAGGTTCATCGTCAACATGATGAGCGCGAACGTCTTCATGCCCATGAACAGCGCGATCGAGCCGTGCAGCAGAATCGCCAGCACCAGCAGGATCGGCCGCGTCGATGGCCGCCAGATCAGGAACGGATAGCAGATTTCAAACACCAGCGTCAGCACCGTCGCCGTGTTCATCACCACTTCATAGAGCACCTTGCTCGCCACCAACCAGCGCAGGAAACCGAGGTACGTCGGCGAGCCGACCGGCGCGAACTCGAAGTTGGCGATGGTGCCCCAGACCGCTTCGCCCATCCACCACGACTGCCCCATCAACTTCGACAGGCCCGCCGATGTGTAAATGATGCACAGATGGATTTGCAACAGCCGGATGGCCACGTTCGCGCCCACCGACGCCGGCGGCACCGGCGACCACGTTCCCGGCGGCACCGGGGCCGGCACCCCGCCACCCCGCGTCCAGAACGCCCGCCAGCGGCCGATCACGTCCACCCGCGCCCGCGCCCACCACGCGCCAGCAGCCGATCCAGCGACAAGGCGTCACCGCTCGGGCCGATCATCAGGTACAGCAACACCACCGCCACGATGAAGTCGGCGCCGAACAGCATGATGGGATTGCGGTGCATGAAGCTCAGCCACGCCAGCCAGGTCAGCACTGCGGTCAACCGCGTCCCCAGGCCGAGCGTGAACAGCACGCACACCGCCAGGATGCCCAGCTGCACCGCCATCATGCTGTCCGGGTCCGTGACGTGGAACCAGATCGACCAGGCCGGCTGGCCGCGCACCGACACCAGCCGCGCGTCCACGCCCCATTTGTGGCGGAACTCGATGAACGACCGGGCCTCCGCCGCCGACTTCGGCTGCGGGCCGGGCGGCATTTCGCGGAACTCCTTCTGATACTCCTTCATATACTCTTCCTGCTCCGGGTTGGCCGGCGGCTGGAACGGCGCCGCCCAGCCCAGGAAGACCGGCGGTTGCGCCGCCTCGCGATACCACTCCTGGCTCGTGGTCAAATCGAACCAGGCGTCGGTGCCGACCATCTCCTGCAGGTCGAGGGTGTACGTGAACATCGTGAAGACGACAATCAGGCCGGTGCAGATGCGGACCACGGCCAGAACGGTCGGGTCGCCCGGCGTGAACCAGAAGCGCTCCCAGGCGGCGGCCAGGCCGGCGAGACGCCCCGGTCGGCCGGCGCCCGGAGTCGGTGCGGTGACGTGCGGATCCATATCGAGAGCCCTTCGATTGCGGAAGTGTCGGGGCGACGGGTCGGTTCATGGTTCGGGCCGGCTATCGGGGGCCAACGCCGGGCGGTGGCGGCGTCGGGAAGAAGCGCGGCGGCCGTTTCCAGTCGTTGATGTCGCCGGCGTGCTTGTAGGCGAATAGCAGGACCGGTGAGCGCGGGTCGTTTGGGTTCTCGCGCAGCGTCGGCATCAGGCAATAGAGCGCGGGGTCGGTTGGTTCGAGCAGGGTGCCGTCGGCGGCGTACTTGCCCATGTAGTAAGGCTGATACAGGGTGAAGTCGCGCGGATCGAGCCCCTGGGCCAGTGCGATCGCCGGAATGAACTGGTGCTGGACGTAGTAAATCCGCACCGTGGTCGCGTGCAACTTCGGATGTTTGGGATGCGGGTAATAGGCGATCAGGTGTCGGACATACGAGGACAGGGCCTGTTGCGCCATGGGCGCCGGCCGCCGGCCGCTCGGAATGCCCAGTTGCTGGACCTGCTGCGGTGGCACCCCCAGCTGGCCCCACACGAGCCCGACCAGCGGCGGATTGATCGGCACCGTCTGCGTGCGCTCGCTGTACATCAACCGTCGCTGGAAGCGCAACTGCAGGCCATACGGCCATTTGCCATCCTCGTCGATCTCCGGCAACTTGGCCCAGTGCGACAGCACCTTGCCCTGCTCGTCGTGAAACTCCAGCCGGAACCAGAGCTGCGAGGACGGGCCGGGGTCCGGCGAATAAAAGCGGTAGGCGTTGCTGAGGTACATGAAGTCGAGATAGGAGCTGTACAGGCGCCAGCGCAGGACCTGCGCCACCCACAGCCCCGGCTGCTCCGCGGTCACCGCCGTCACGATGGCGCCGAAGTGCAGCAGAATCAGCACACTGATCAGCAGCTTGCGCAGCCGTGATGAGCCCGCCGCGATGACGCCGCCGACATAGGCCGCCAGCGCCCCAACGCCCAGCAGCAGCCGGATGCTGTCCCAGTCCAGCGGCTGCCGCGGGTCGTACAGCGTCCATGTTGCCAGGAACAGCGCCAGCGCCGCCAGCGTTAGCAGGGCGGTCGCCTCGGCGCGGGCACTGACCGTCCCGGCCGTCCGCGCCTGCAGGAACCAGTACGCCCACAACCCACACCAGGGGGCCACCACCAGCCACAACCAGATTAACTCCGTGTTCGACCACGGGGTGGACAGCGCCCGGATCAGCTGGCCCAGCAACAGCCCCGTCACCACGACCGCCAGCAGACCGAAAGAGGCGGCCACCGCCAGCAAGGCGCGTTGCCGACTCGCCGGCGTCAGCTGCGTCAGAAAGGCCACGTCGCCCCAGCTCCAGCGCAGACACAGGCCGATGCCGACCGCCAGCAGGCCGAGGCACAGCAGCAGTCCGCGCCGGCTCGTCCGGGCCGAGCAGCCGCATCCACAAAAAGCCACCGCCGACCGCCGCGACGCCTGCCGCCAACCACGGCCACGGGTTTGACAATGCCCATTCGGAGCGAGGCGCCACACCTTCTGCAGTTGCCATCGTTGTTCAACCTTCGAGAAATTGCTCCGCGCCCGCGCCGGGCGAGCGGGGGGTGTCAGCCCCCTTGTTGATTCACAGGAAACAGAGGGCTGACGCCCTCCGCTCGCCTGGCGCGTTGTTTCGGTGGTCGGCACGGATGCGAATGGGGTGCGAAACGAGACCCGGCGGGAGGGCACCGCACACGCCGCCCGGGCATGGGAAAATCTATCAGCAAGGATACCTGATGCAGCTGGGGAAACTCCAGAGAATAACGAAAATTGTCCGCCGCGCTGCTGTCGGAGGAAGGACAGGCACGGGGAGTGCCAGGGAAACGGCCTGCGCGACAGTGCGCAGGGGGAGCGCCCAGGGGAAAAAATCCCTTGTTTCCGATTATGCGGGACTTACCGCCCACAGAATTCCTTTATATCGCCCAGATTACTGTTGACACTTTTTTTGACTATCTTTACTATCCACCTCAGTCAACGAAGTTTAACGGATTGACAAACTCATGACATCCCATCGCATGCAACTCGCGTGCCCCGGAGGGGCGCTGGCGGGTGGAGTAACCACCACTGGATCGGTTCGGCAACGGCTCCAGGCCCTTTGGGTTTCTGATAAACCGTGGACTGGCTCTTACGTTTTTCTGCAGGAGGTTCAGCATGTACAGTGTCGTGTTGATGATGGCTCTGACGGGCGGCGCGGAGGTTCCGGACCACCACAACCGGGGTGGCTGCTACGGCGGCGGCTACGGCGGCTGCTACGGCGGCGGCTACGGCGGTTGCTCCGGCGGGGGACACCGTCTGTTCGGCGGCGGGATGTTCGGCGGTCACCGCCAGGGTGGCTGCTACGGCGGCGGTTACGGCTACGGCGGCGGCTACGGCGGCTGCTACGGCGGCGGTTACGGCGGCGGTTACACGGGCTGCTACGGTGGCGGTTACGGTGGCGGTTACATGGGCTGCTACGGTGGCGGTTACGGCTACGGTTGCACCGGTGGCATGGTCGGCGGCTGCTACGGCGGCGGCATGATGTACGGTCAGCCCATGATGGGTCAACAACCCTACATGCAGCAACCGGGGAAGCAGAAGGAAATGGTCAACCCCCCGAAGGACAAGGACAAGGTTCCCGGTGAGATCGCCGCGCCGGCCACCCTCGTTGTCAACCTGCCGGCCAGCGCCCGGCTGATCGTGGACGGCCACACCACCGCGTCCACCTCCGCAGTGCGGACGTTCGTGTCCCCGACCCTCCAGCCCAACCGCGAGTACAGCTACACGCTGGTGGCGGAAGTGACCCAGAACGGCCAGACCGTCCGCCAGGAGCGGCAGGTTGCTGTCCGCGCCGGCGTCCAGACCAATGTGAATTTCGAGTTCCCGGTGACGACCACCACCTCCGTCAGCCGCTAAGCGCGGCGCACCGAGGCGGTTGACGTTGACCAGTCTGGAGCCGACAGCCGATCTCGGAACAAGTGCGGAGAGGTTCGATCCTGTCTCAATTGACCGGAACTGGGGGAGGCCTTTCGGGGCCTCCCCTTTGTTTTTGGCCCCGCCGCGATACACTGCCCATCATGTTTGACCTGCGCCACGCCACCGGAGTGGAAGTACGCCAGCAGGCCCGCGGCGGTCACCTGGACCGGCCGACGGCTGGCCTGGCCCTGGGTTTCGTTCAGGCCAACCTGGTCGTGGTGCCGCGCGATCTGGCCTTCGACTTTCTGCTGTTCTGCCAGCGCAACCCGAAACCCTGTCCGCTGTTAGACGTGACCGAGCCGGGCAGTCCGGAGCCGGGTCTGGTCGCTCCGGGCGCCGACCTGCGCACCGATCTGCCGCGCTACCGTGTTTACCGCCACGGCGAACTGGTGGACGAGCCCGCGACGCTGGCGGCGTGGTGGCGCGACGACCTGGTGGGCTTCCTCGTCGGCTGCTCGTTCACATTCGAGCAAGCGCTACTCCAGGCGGGGCTGCCGGTGCGCCACGTCCAGCAGGGGTGCAATGTGCCGATGTACCGCACCAACGTGGCCTGCCGGCGAGCCGGCGTGTTTCAGGGGCCGCTGGTGGTGTCGATGCGGCCGCTGACGCCGGCGCAGGCAGTGCGAGCGGTGCAGGTGTGCAGTCGGTTTCCGCGCGCCACGGGGCGCCGGTCCACGTCGGCGACCCGGCGGCTCTGGGCATCCGCGACCTTGGGCGACCGGACTATGGCGAGGCGGTGGAAGTGCGGCCGGGCGAGGTGCCCGTGTTCTGGGCGTGCGGCGTGACACCGCAGGCGGTGGCGCTGGAGAGCAGGCCGCCGCTGATGCTGACGCACAAGCCGGGCTACATGTTCCTGACCGACCTGCGCGACGCCGACCTGGAAGGCGAATAATTGCCAATTGCCAATTGCCAATTGCCAATTGCCAATTGAAAGACAGCGGGGTTCCGGTCTTTCAATTGGCAATTGGCAATTGGCAATTGGCAATTACGGCCTCCCACAGCCGCGCACACACCGACTGGTTGACAAGGCCGCCGAACAGGCCCTGTTCGCTGGCCTCGTTCTCGAAGCGGTTGCGCGGTCGTGGCCCCTCCTGGAACAGCGTCACGGAGCCGACCAGCGGCAGATACGCCGGTCCCATTCGCAGCGCCTGCCAGGTGTGGCCGCACTCGTGAGCCAGGATTTCGCTGGCGCTGGGGCCGTGGTGGACGCCCGCCGCCGCCCGCCGTCGTGCGTCGCGGAGCCGGCCGCCAGCGACTGCGACCGGCCATTGCCGCGACGCTGGCTCGGCCAGCTGTTCACGCAGAAGTTCGGCCGCGAAGTCCCAGCCGACGGCGATCACCTCCGCGGCCCAGGCGGTGCAGGTGCCGCGCAGCAGCGGCCAGCGACCGTCAAAGTTGCGGTGCCGCGAGGCGTACACGCTGATGATGCGCCAGTGGCGCTCGCGCCGCCCCTTGCCGTAGACGCGAAAGCACGGGGCGCCGCCGAGCCAGTGGAAGAAGTCGCTGAGCATGTCCGTGGTCCGTGGTCCGTCGTCAGTCGCCCTTTGCCACGGACCACGGACCACGGACAAATATAAAAACTTTGTAACAGCTACAAACGTCTGTTTGACTGGGCGAAAAGGAGCCCGTATACTCAGGAAGATTTGACACCCGTTAATCCAGGGATGGTACTTTGTTCACGGGGAGGTCTGCCTTGAACTCCAGGCGCATCGTTCGGCACCACGTATTTGTTATCCTGGCGGGAGCCTGCCTGGCCGTGCTGGTGCCAGCGGCTCCGGCTCAGGAGAAGGTCAAGAACCTCCGCAGCCGTGCTGAATTGTTCGAGCGTCAGGGCGACTGGGACAAGGCCTGCGACGTTTACGAGGAACTGCTCCGCGGCAACCGCAACGCCCCCGACCTGCGCGAACGCTACCGCGCCTGCCTGCGCCACCTCTTCCAGGCCCGGCGGCAACTCGACCCCACCTACCGCAAGGAAGTCCTCAACCTCAAGTATTCCCAGGCCCTGGAACTGTACCGGATCGTCCTGTTCAACCTTAACGCCTACGCCCTGGACCGGAACCGGGCGACGCCGGAACGGCTGTTCCACAAGGGCCTTGAAGAATTCCGCAACGCCCTGGCCGATCCGGTGTTCCGCCGCGAACACCTGAACGGCGTGAAGCCCGAGGACGTGCGCGACTTCCGCGACCAGTTGAACCTGGAAACGCTCCTCCAGGAGAACGGCGGCAAACCGCTGACGACCCTCCAGGACTCCCGCGACCTGCTGCGCGTGGTGGCCATCAAGGCCCTCAAGAAGTTGCGCCTGAGCGCGACCCTCACGGTGATGGAGTTCACCTGCGGCGCCTGCCACGCCATCGACGACTACACCATGTATCTGACCCCCGGCCAGTTGCGCGACCTGACCAGCGCCCTGAAGGGGGAGGTGGTTGGCATCGGCGTGCGTCTGGGCCGGCAGGGCGACAAGTTAATGATCCTCGACGTGATCGACGGCGGCCCGGCCGCCGACGCGGACACGCAGGTGTTCAAGGGCGAGTTCGTCCTGAGCATCGACCGCAAGGCGGTCGCCGAGCTGGCCCCCGAGCTGGCCGCCGAACTGCTGGAGGGCGAGATCGGCACGACGGTCGAACTGGTGCTGGTGACGCCCGGCATGGGCCCGCGCACCGTGACGCTGCGGCGGCGGGCGTTGTTCGTGCCCAGCGTCAGCTACAAATGGGCCAGCGCGACCATCGGCTACGTGCAGATTTCCTGCTTCCAGGAAACGACCTTGCAGGAACTGGATGAGGCGCTCGCCGCGCTGACCAAGCCGGGCTCGGGAGTCAAGGCCCTGATCCTGGACCTGCGCGGCAACGGCGGCGGCCTGTTCGATGTGGCCATCGAGGTGGCTCGCCGCTTCCTCCGCAGCGGCACCATCGTCACCCGCCAGACGTTCGACTTCCAGCAAAAAACCTACGACGCCCGGAACCCGACGGCGCTGACGCTGCCGCTGGTCGTGCTGATCGACGGCGACACCGCCAGCAGCGCTGAGATTCTGGCGGGGGCGCTGAAGGACAACAACAAGCGCGCCCGGCTGGTCGGCCAGACGACGTTCGGCAAGAGTTGTTTGCAACGGCCCGTGGCGCTGCCGGCGCAAGGCAAACTGAAGATACCGGAGGAGTCGGGCGGCTTCCCGACCGGCGGCCTGCGGCTGACGGTGGCCCGCTTCCTGTCGCCGCGCGGCGAGCCGTACACCGACCGCGGTGTCACGCCGCACCTGTTCGCGGAGAAGCGCGTGCTGTCGGAATCCATGATGCCGCTGGACGACGTTGACGGTCAGTACGACCTGGCCTTGACCGAGGCGCTGCGTTTGATCGACAACCGCCGCTAAGACCCGTTTCAACACCGCACCGAGCCCGCAGCGCGAGCAAGAGAACCCTTGCACGCGCTGCGGGCTCGGTTGGTTTCTGCGCCGCTCTGACCCTGTTCCCCCTGCCACAACGGGATGCCCCAACGGCGTCCCGGAAGCGTCCCGCCAGTTTTTTCATTTTTTTCAAAAAGTCGTGTCCGGATTTTCGCGGCGATTGCGATAGGGGGTATGGGTAGGCAGCCGGCCCCGGACGGCCGGCAGCGCGATGACGCGAAAGGGCCTACCGTGATGGACACCTGTGGACTGAGAGTGAGGCAGACATGACCCCCTATCCGTTCGAGGACAACCGGCTGTATCACGCTTTCCGGATGCCGCGGAGAACTGTGCAAGCCGTTCTGGACGCCGCCGACCACGACGACAACCTGATCGCCAATACGCTGAACGTTTCGGAGAAGGGCGCCTGTGTGGTGCTGACCTCCGAGGTGCCTGCGGGCCGCACGGTTCGGCTGGTGGTGGACGACCGGAACCAACCGCGGCAGTTCTGCCTGCCGGGCGTGGTCGCCTGGTGCGAGCGGGTGGGCGCGCAGTGGGTGGCCTCGGTACGCTTCGACGACCACCCGGGCTTCGCCTCGTCCAACTGACGGGCGTGCGTCTTACCTACCACTCGCCGCCCCGTTTAAGAAATGATGTGCCGCCGCCGCTTGATGTAGTCCCAGACGATGTAGCGGTCGAGGTCGCGACCGCCAGGGAAGAAGACCCGGCCGCGCGTCGATTCCGCCAGCCGGTACGCGAAGCGCACATCCTCTTCGCTCTGGCTCCAACTTGGCAGCAGAAAGATGTTGATGGTGATGCCCGCGCGAGCGCACAGCTTGCCCTCGCGCAGCGTCGCTTCTTCGGTGCTGTGCTGCGGCGGATATAGCAGGTGCAGAATCTTGCCCTCGAAGTGCGCCGTCGGCAGGCCGTCGGTGATGAGCATGATCTGCCGGTTCGGCGTGTCCTGCACTGACAGGAATTTGCGGCCCATTTGCAGCGCGTGCTGGATGTTGGTGAAGTGCGGCGGCACCAGCACCTCGCTGGTGCGCGGGTCGCTCATGTCCACCTTCAGCGCCACGACCGGGCTGTGGATGGTGACCGGCTTCGGCATCAGCGCCGCCACCTCGGACAGCCGCCGCGGTTTGGCGAAGGTGTACATCTCAATGAACTGCAGGAAGTCGCCGGGGTATTCGGTGCGGATCAGGCCGTCGAGCGCCAAACCCATGCGCTTGACGTTGACGTACTGGCCGTCGTAGCGCATCGAGCCGGACATGTCGAGCAGCACCGCCGTCGCACATTTGGGGTTGTTGCGCGTCTTGTGAATCTCGATGTCCTCGGGCTTGAGCTGGATCGGCAGGCCGGGGCCGTTGCGCAGCATGGCGTTGGTCATCGACGCGGGGATGTCCATGTGCGTCACGGAGTCGCCGAACTCATAGGGCTTGGTCTGCTGCATCTCCGTGGCGCCCTCGCCGACGATCGGCCCCTGGTGCCGGCCGGTGCGTGACGCCTGCAACTCGTCGAAGATGTGCGACAGCAGTTTCGACTGAAAGAGCCGGTACGCCTTCGGCGACAGCTGGAAGCCCTGTTTGCCCTGCTCCAGCCCTTGCCGCTCCGCCTGCTCGCGCAGATAATCCTCGATCTGCTGCTGCAGCGCCTGCAACTTTTCCAGGTCGCCGGGGTCCGCGAACTGGGCCAGTTCCTCCAGGTCAATGATGCCGATCTGCGCGTTCTGCTTGGCCTCCTCCATCTGCTTGAGCAACTTGTCGATCAGCTCCAACTCCGCCTTGATTTCGAGCGCTTCCGGCACGCTCATCGGCGTGCGGCCGGTGAACTCGTACTTCGACGCCAATTCATCAACCTGATACTTCTCGCCGAGGCGCTCGACCAGGTGCAGCAGCTGACGGGCGAATTTATCCGTCTCGTTGCCGGCGCGATACCAGAGTTGTTCCAGCTCGTTCAGCTGTTCTTCGCGCACGGCCTTGTCGAAGCGCTTCGCCAGATTGCCCGGCGGCCGCATGCCCTGGGCCTGGTTCAAAAAATTCTGCCGCGCTTCGGATTCCGCCTTGCCGGTCTCGTAGGTCTCCAAAATCTTGCGCTTGCGTTCGCGCAGGATGTCCATGAGCGCTTCGAGGCTCGGCCCCAGGTTGGCGATCTGGCTGGGGTCGATATGGACGGAGTTGGCCAGTTCCTCGGGTGTCAGCTGGCGCGTGTTGCCGTAGAACAGCAGATGCTCGAACGCCGGCGAGACGAGGTCCGGCGGCGGCGCCGTCGGACTCGGCAGGTTCACCGGGTCGTACTTTTGATAGGTGTGGATGATGCCGCCCAGCTGCTCTTTACTGCTCATCGCTGTCCCTTCACGTCGTCAACCAAGTGGTTGTTGATACCCAGCCTGGTCTGTTGCAGGTTTTGCGCGGCCTGTAGGGCCGTGACCGCATCGGGTGTGATCTCCCCATCCAACAACAGGTCGCGCAAGTTGCGCGTCCATTTCGATCGGGCGAACGCCAGCGCCCCCACGTCGGTCAATCGGTTGCCACGAAAATCCAACACCTCGAATTTCACCAGGCCGCGCCACGCCGCTATGACCGCCGCCCCAGGGTCGGTGATGCCGTTGTAACCTACTTTGAGGCCTTTCAGTCGCATCAAATGCTTCGAGCCGAGCAACAACCTCAGCCCATCGTCGCCGAGTTGGTTCGATGTCAGGTCTAGGTCGGTGACACCGCTCAGGTTCGGGGAAGCCGCCAGGGCTCGAGCCCCGACGGGGCCGATGGTGTCGTGTGTTAGTCCCAGTTCCCCCAACCGTCGCAGGAACGGCGAGCCGGCAACCGCCTCAACGCCCGCGTCGTCAATACCGGCCTGCAGAAGGGAGAGATGCGTTAGGTTGGCCAGGTGCGGTGATTCGGCCAGCGCCTTCGCACCCACGGGGCCGACGCCCTGTTCCAGGATGAGGACGTTTAGGGCGGATAGGGATCGGCACCGCGCTAACTCCAACGCGCCTTCTTCGCCCGGCTTCCGAAGGTGCATGAATCTGATGCCGGCCAAGTGCGGGCAGGCGAATAACTCTCTGGCCCGCTTCCCGAGAAGTTTCAAGCTGACTGACTCAATCGGCTCCAAACTCCGAAGCACTTCCGCAGCGGTCAAAAATTGTGAAGCCGAACAAGAGACATCAGCGACAAACCCCCGTTGCCAACCCCAGTACATTTGCTCGTACCCGGGAATCGCCTTCAGCCAATGCCTTTGGAATTTTCTAATTAACCTCAATTCACGCGGCACCCACTCCCGTTGCCGCAGGTCGTCGCCGGGCGTACGAGCACTTTGAATCTGGATGCGGATGAATTCGGCGCGGGCCGCCACCGCCGCCCCACCTTGCTTTTCCAGCCAATCGGCGTAGGCCAGGCGCGGCGCGTCGTCGTCCGGGCTTTCCAGCACAGCCCGGAGCAATACTTCGCCTTGGTCCTTCGCCGACGGCATGGCTCAACTTTTCTCCCAATAGTCACTGTCGGGGCCGGGTGGGGCAGTCTGGATCATCCACCAGAGTTCGTGATACTTGTCCCGCACACTCGGATGCAACTGCAAGGCGAAATCCTCCGCCAGATGCAGGTGCTTAATCATTTCCTGAACGTTTGCCAGATCCCACAACCTCACCCACTTCGACATGCTCGTCGCCAGGTAAAGTTCGACCAGGCCAGACCGGGTTAGAAAGCGCATCCCTTCCAACGTGACCGTGGCGCCGTCGGGGTCCGGGTAGGCGATCGGTTTCAGCTGGCCGTCCCCGGGATATTCGCCGGACACTCGGAGGTCGATCCGCACTCCCGATACGGCGTCCCGCAGATGCCGGCTGCCTTCAGCCAGCAAGACACATCCCAGACATTCCAGCTGCCGGTGGATCGCTTGCAGCCCCTCCTGGGTCACCAGCATTTCCACCACCTCCGTGAACTTCCGATAGCCGTGGAAGAACAGCGCCAGGTCGCCGATGACGGCGTATGGGATCTTCAACTCCCCGAGGCGGCGCGTCACGCGCTCCAGGGTTTTCTGCACCTCACTGTTTCTCTCGAAGTGCATGCTGCCTTGCATAAACCCCCAGCGCAGGTCTTCCTGCAGCCGCTGTTCATAGGCGATCACGGTCATACTCACCGCACCTCATACGTGATCCGCCCGTGCTTCTGCGCGCGCGAGATGCGGTCGCTGGCGTACAACCCCGCCAGCACGAACTCCACGCAGCTCGCCCGCACCGCCGGGCTGTCACTCGGGTTGACCTCGAACGCCTTCTCCCACGCCTTCGGCACGCGCTTCAACCGCTCCGCGTAATGCGACGACGGCAGCATGTCGCCGACCTCGATCTTGACGCCCTTGCCGAACACCTCCGCGATCTCGCCCAGACCGTGCTTATCGACATACTCCTCGAACACCGTCCGCACCGCCTCGGCGATGACCGCCTCCAGCACCTGCCGCTCGGACATCTGATGGCTGCCCATCATGTCCAGTTCCAGCTTGCCCAGCGATGACGAGTACAGATGGCCTAGATCGCTGATGCGCGGCACCGCCGGCTTCTCGCCGAGGCGCACGCCGCGGTGGCGGGCGCTGGCGACCATCGTGCGGTAGTTGGCGATGCTGAAGCGGGCACTGACGCCGGAGGCGTGATCGACGTACTTCGACTTGCGGGCGCACACGCGTCACCTGCTCGACGATCTCGCGCATGAAGTACGGCACCTGCACCGGGAACGCGCCGCCCAGGTCGATGGCCGCCTCCTGCTCCATGATCTCGATGCCGGTGGCCCGGTCCAGTGGGTAGTGCGTCTGCACCAGCGAACCGATGCGGTCCTTGAGCTGCGGAATCACCTTGCCGCTGCGGTTGTACGTGGACGGGTTCGCCGAGAACAGAATCAGCACGTCGATGTCGAACTGAATGGGATAGCCGCGAATCTGCACGTCGCGCTCTTCGAGGATGTTGAACAGGCCGACCTGCACCAGTTCGTCCAGTTCGGGCACCTCGTTCATGGCGAAAATGGCGCGGTGCATGCGCGGAATCAGGCCGAAGTGCAGTGCCTCCTCCGCGGCCATGCTCGTGCCGCCGGCCAGCTTGGCCGGGTCGATCTCGCCGATGATGTCCGCGAACTTCGTGCCCGGGGCCAGCCGCTCCGCGTAGCGCTGCTGCCGCGGCCACCACGCGATGGGGATGCGGTCCTCGGACAGTTCCACCACCAGCTGTTTGCCGGTCCGCGTGATCGGGCGGTACGGATCCTCGTGGACGGGACTGCCGGGGATGTCGAGGTACGGAATCTCGGCGTCGAGGAAGCGCACCAGCGCCCGCATCAGCCGGCTCTTGGCCTGCCCCTTTTCGCCGAGGAAGAGCATGTCATGGCCGGCGAGCAACGCGAGGTTGATCTCCGGGATGACGGTGTGGTCGTAGCCGAGGATGCCGGGGAACAGCGGTTCGCCGGCATCGAGCATGCGGAGGAAGTTGTCGCGGATTTCGTGCTTGACGGTTTTCGACTGCCAGCCGCTGTCGCGCAACTGGCGTAACGTCGTCGGCCGAACCTGGTCTGCCATTAGCCGGGGATCTCCTCAAGGTGGAAGCGCTCGTTGCGTGCCCGTCGCCCCGTGGAGAGGTGTCGGCGGGTGCGCAATGGTATTCTAGGAGATCGGGGCGGCAGGAATCCACCGGGGCCGCTGGTTCTGCAGTCGGAGCCCGAGCGCCAGCGCGGGGCTGGCGCTGCCCCGCGCTGGCGCTCGGGCTCCGACCTACCCCCGCGGCTCACTCGAAGGAAATCTCCAGAATCTCGAAGCGCAACTTGCCCATCGGCGCCTGGACCTCGGCGACCTCGCCGCACTTCTTGCCGAGCAGGCCCTGGCCCATCGGGCTGGTAGTGAGGATTTTGTTATTGTCGTAATCCTCCTCGCCTGGGCCGACCAGCTCGAAGACCTCCTCATCCCCAGCTTCAAGGTCCTTGACCTTGACGCGCGCCCCGAACACGACGATGTCGGTGGGCAGGGTGCTGCGGTCGATGAAGTAGGCCCGGCCGAGTTCGTCGCGCAGCACATCAATGCGGGCTTGCAAGATGCCCTGGTCCTCGCGCGCGGCGTGGTACTCCGCGTTCTCGCTCAGGTCACCCAGCTCGCGCGCGGCGGCGATGCGCTTCGTCACCTCCGGCATCTCGACGTTCTGCATGTGGTCGAGTTTGGCCTTGCGCTTCTCGTAGCCTTCCCGCGTCATCGGGATGCGGTCCATGTCCAGAATCCTCGAACTGCGAAACTCACGGAAACGAAACACCGCCTCTACCTATCAAGGGGAGACGGTGTCGAGCACCAGCCGTGATTGGCGGAACCCAGGAACGATCCTGCTTCCTGTCACCCCCATCTTGGCGGTCTACCCGACAGTTGTAAAGAGCGCTTCATGCGATCTTCACGCGCCGCCGGGCGACTCCGACTGCTGACGGGCCGCCAGCCGCGACGGCAGCGTCCACAGCGACGTGAAGCCCTGCGCCCACTGGCTGTCGAACATACCCAGATTGGTCTGGCTGGCCAGCCGGCCGTCGTACAGGCTGTGTGGACTGCGTCGGCCCAGGACCGTACACGACCCCTTGTACAACTTCAGCCGCACCTCGCCCGTCACGAAGCGCTGCGTCTGCTCGAAGAAGCTCTGCAGCGCCCGCCGGGCGTCGTGAAACCACAGCCCCATGTACACCAGCTCGGCGTAGCGCCGCCGCAGCCACTCGCGCAACTGGATCAGCTCGCGGCTGTGGACGAGCGTTTGCAGGTCGCGGTGCGCTGTCAACAGGATGGTCGGCGCCGGCGCCTCGTAAAACTCACGGCTCTTGATGCCGAACAGCCGATCCTCGACCACATCGCTGCGGCCGACGGCGTGTTCGCCGCCCAGACGGTTCAGCTCGCGCACCAGCGGTAGTGGCTCCAGGGGCGTACCGTTGAGGCTGCACGGCGTCCCCGCCTCGAAGCCGAGCGTCAACACGGCGGGCGTGTCCGGCGCCTGCTCGGGCGTGCAGGTCAGCGTGAAGGCGTCGGCGGGCGGCTCCTGCCAGGAATCTTCCAGGTCATTGAGGTACAGGCTGACACCCCAGAGGTTGCGGTCGATGCTGTAATGTCGGCCGGCCGGTTCCTCGACAGGCAGGCGGCGGCGGCGGGCGTAGTTGAGCTTGTCCTCCAGGGTGGTCAGGTTCCACTGCCGCACCGGCGTGAGCACTTGCAGCCGTGGATCCTGGGCGGCGATGGCCGTCTCCATGCGCACCTGGTCGTTGCCCTTGCTGGCGGCGCTGTGGGCGACGCTGCCGCAACCCTCTTCGTGGGCGGTGCGGACCAGTTCACGCGCGATCAGGTAGCGGGCCAGGGCGGAGCCGAGGAAGCAGCTCGATTGATACACGGCGTCGGCCTGTAGCAGCGGGAAGGCGAAGTCGCGCAGGAACTCGGCGCGGCCGTCGATGACCTGAGCGGCGGACGCCCCGAGTTCGAGCGCCAGTTCGCCGAGCGGCTCCAGGTAGATTTCCTGGCCAAGGTTGATGGACAGCGTCAGCACGTCGTAACCGCGCTCATGCACCAGCCAGTGCAGGGCCAGGCGCGATTCGAGGTCGCCGTTGAACGCCAGGATGGTACGCGGCACACTCGCTCCCACGTCGAAGAAAGAGGATTCACCACAAAGACACAAAGGAACACAAAGGAAAAACAAGAACAGACAGGGCGAAGTCATCCTTTCCCAGCTGTCTTCTTTGTGTTTCTTTGTGTCTTTGTGGTGAATTCATTGGCTCAACAGTTCTTCCAGGTGCGTCACCACCGAGTCGCGCAGTGCGTCAAGATTGTAGCCGCCCTCCAGGCAGCTGACCACACGGCCGCCACAGTGCGCCCGCGCCACGCCGCGCACCACCCGCGTCAGCTCGGCGAAGTCGCCCGCCTCCAGACACAGGCCGCCGACCGGGTCCAGCACATGGGTATCGAAGCCGGCGCTAAGCAATACTAGCTCCGGTTTGATGTGGCCAGCGGCCGCTTCGACCGCGGCGGTGAACTGCTCCAGGAACTTGCCGCGGGTGATGCCGTAGCGTACCGGCACGTTGACGGTGCAGCCCAGGCCGGGGCCGGAGCCGGTTTCGTCCGCGGCGCCGCTGCCGGGGTAGAAGCCGTTGCCGTAGCGGTGAATGCTCAGGAAGAGCACGCGGCCGTCCTCATAGAAAATGTCCTGCGTGCCGTTGCCGTGATGCACGTCCCAATCGACGATCAACAGCCGCGTCAGGCCGTGGGCGTCGATGGCGTGCAGCGCCGCCAGGGCGATGTTATTGAACAGGCAGAAGCCCATGCTGTGCATCGGCGTCGCGTGGTGGCCCGGCGGCCGCACCAGGCATAGGGCCGTCGTGTCGTGACCGCCGAGCACCGCATCGACCGCCGCCACCGCCGCGCCCGCCGCCGCCAACGCCACGTCCACCGAGCGCGGGCTGACCGGTGTGTCCGCCTCCAGGTGGCCGCCGCCGTGCCGGCACAGGTCCATTGCTGTGCGCAGCACCGTGGGCGTGTGTGCCCGCAGCACTGCCTCCGGCGCCAGCGGTTGGAACGTGCCCGGCGTGCAGCGCTGGCTGAGCCCCGCGGCGTCAATGCCGGCGTTGATCGCGAGCAGCCGCTGGGCGTTCTCGGGATGGCGGCCGGTGTCGTGGTCGAGGAACAGGGGATCGCGGTAGAGGAGCGTCATGAACTTGTCCCTGCTACGGAATCGAGTCCGGTTCTTGTCATCGCCGGCGAGCGGCGCGGCGTCAGCCCGCCGGTAACTCGAGTTACCGGCGGGCTGACGCCGCGCCGCTCGCCGGACCATCAGTCATCTTACTCCACGGTCAGCGCGGTCAGGTACGAATCGAACTCGCGCTGTTGCTGGAGCAGCGCCGCCTCCAGCTGACGGACCTGCTTCTGATGGGCGTCGATCTCCGCCTCGCGCGCCACGAACTTCTGCAGGAAGCTCTTGTACTCGTCCGACGTGGGTGGAATGATCTTGAGGTTCTCGCGCAGCCGGGCCTGGTCCTCCGTCAGAATCTTGAGCTGACCCTTCTGCTCGTCCAGCTTCCGCGTCGTCTCGATCCGCTGGCCGTTCAGGTCGAGATACTTCTTCAACGCCTCCTTGACGCTGGCGTTGACCGCTGGACTGGTCAGGTAGTCGCGCCGCAGTTCCTCAAGGGTCGCCTGCTTGAGCGACTCCTTGCGGTCCTGGTGGACGCGCTCCTCGGTCACTTCCTTCAGGCCGGTCTTGTGCGCCGGCACCTTCAGCTCAAAGCGGTAGACGGCGGGCCCGGTCTGCTCGCCGTCGGGGCCGAGGCGCTTGTAGCCCTTGCGGACAATATGATCGACCGTGAACGTGCGGTCCTCGTCGCTGGTATTCTGGATGAAATACGTCTTCGATTCGCGCGTGCGCTGCGTCGGCACCAGCACGCCCTTGACGATCTTCAGGCTCAACAGTTCATCCGCTTCGACCTTGACGAGCGGCTTGACCTCGACACCGGCCGCGACCGCGTAGAACGGCGGCACGTCCTTATTCGTCGTCAGCGACACCACGTCGATCCGCTTCTGATCCTCAACCACATCGAAGGCGCCGGTTTTGCCCGCGGGCACCGTCACCTGGAAGCGGTAGACGTCGCGGCTGCGTTCCTTCGGCTTCGCTGGCGAGACCAGCTGCCAGTCGCTGCGGATGGGGTGTTCGAGGATGACCTGGCGGTCACGCGGCGAACGGTTCTTGATGGTGTAGGTGCGGGTCTGCCGCAGTTTGTAATTGGCCGTCAGGTTGTCGCCGCCGATCTTGAAGTGCATGTCGGGGCTCGGCGTCACCTTGTTCGTGACCTTGACCTCGGTGCCCTGGTCGAGCGCGTAGCTCAACAAGCGCTCCTCGTTGGGTTGCAGGTCGAGGATGCGCGTGTCGCCGGCATAAGCGCCATCCTCGTAAACGGTGATCGGCCCCTGCGTCAGCGGCTGGCCGCTGGTGTTCTTCAGGCGCAGGCCCAGCAGCGGGTATTTCGCGTGAACGCTCTCGTTGTAGATGCTGACCTTGCTGCCCGCGATGGTGCGGTTGAGGATGGGGAGCATCGCCGACTTCTGCCGCGGCAGTGACACCTTCTGGTCGATGACATATTGGTGGTAGTCGCCCAGCTCCTCCGCGGTCGCCACCGAGGTGATGCCCTCCTTGAAGTTCATACCGGTCAGCGAGGCGCCGACCTTCCTGGCCTGATCCTTCTTCTTCTCTTGCTCGGCGCGGCGCTGCTGCAACTCCTCGAAGGACAATCGCGACTGGCCGGGCCGGCCGTAGAAGCTTCCGGCCAGCGGCATGTTACCGAGACCACCCATGCCGCCCATGCCACCCATGCCCATGCCACCCATGCCATACGGGCTTCCGTAATAAGACCCGAACGGGCTCGGTGGGCGACGGTCGGCGGCAGGCCCACCCAGCGCAGACGGCGTTGGCGGCATCCCTCCAGGCGGCAAACCGCCGATGCCGCCGATGCCGGGCAGACCAAATACCCCGCCGATTGAACCGTCCACATCCTTCAATTTTGCCACCTTCCCTTCGCTATCCATCGCCCCGGAGTAAACCGGCGGCCGCAGCGACGCGAACAGCTCCGGCTCGACCACCGGCCGCGGCACGTACAGCGGCGTGTACAGGTCCATCTCAAACGAGATGGGCTGGCCCGAGACGAGGATAACGCGCACGCCCTTCCAGTCGTCGTCGCTGGTGTTCTCGACCAGCGCCCAGCCCTGCACGAACAGCTTGCCGTCGTCCTGCAGTAGCAGCCGGTAGCTCGTCTTCCAGATCGGCCGCTCCACGACATAGCCGACCTTCACGCGCCGCTTGCCGTTGCCCACGAAATGCAGACTCAGCGTCTTCTTCTGCGTGTCGTGCGCCGACGCCACCACCTGCAGCGCCCGCTCGAACTCCGTCTGCAGCGCCGGGTTCAAAAAGCGCACCGATTCCACCCGCTCCAGCGCCAGGCTCTGCAAGCCCGCGCGGCCCAGCAGGTTCAGCGAATCGACCTCAACGACGCGGTCCTTGTCGATCTGCTGGAGCTGGGCCTGCACACCGACGATGGTGCCGCTGAGCTTCTCGGTCGGCGCTTCCTTGCGTGGGCGGTAGACGATTTCCACCTTTTCACCGCGGGCCTGGTTGAGAATCTGGGCGAAGGTGGGGTTGCCGTTCAGGTTGACGGCGAAACTGCGCAGCGTCTTGTCCACGGGGTCGTGGCTGTCGTAGGTGATGACGCCGACCTTGCCCTTGTCCTGATCCTGCAATACCAGGCTCTTGAGCAGGTCGTTCACCTCGCCGGCGGGGAACGACAGCTCGACGTGGCTGTTGCCCTGCACGTCCCCCTCGAGTTGGTAGTAGCCGACACCGCTGTTGAACAGCACCACCTGCGTGATCGGCAGCGCCGCGGCCAGCGGTCTGTCGGCCTTCGGGTCGGCCTGGTTGTTCTTCTCGAACTGGTTGGCGTCAGACGAGGCGTTGTGCCAGACGACCGCGGCGGCCAGGGCGGCGGTGACGGCCAGGACCGCGAACGTGAGTCGGCGGCGCGTGTGCGTACGCATACGGGCTCCTTGCTGGAGGGAGTTGTGAAACACTTCGGCCCCAGTGGCGGCGAGCGGCACCAGGCTCTTCCGGACGTGCCCGCCTCGGGTTGGGAGTGGGGTTGTCGTCGGTTGATCGTACTCGAAGCCGGCCGCCGTGGGCAATGGCGCGCCGGCGACAAAATGGTTCGCCCCGTCTTTCTGCCGCCAGCGGCAGAAAAGCAGGCCGCGCGGGCAGTTTCGTTTCACGGGGGTGAAACGAAATAACCTCCTGGCAGCACAGGGGGTTGCCGTTTCATTTCACGTTTCTCTCACACCCCGATTGGCCAAACGGCGCCCACCCACGTCGGGCTGTGCCGGCCGGCGCCCGCCGTTGCCGGCCTGATGTGCCCGCCCGGGCACGACCGTGCCAGACGGTGTTGTCGGCGGGCGCGCTCGGCGAGGTGCTTGTGAGCTTTGCGTGGCGATGGCGATGCCGGCCTGGGCTGCGATGGAAGTCTTCCAGAGACAGGCCACCTGGGAAAGCGCTTTCCCGTCGCAGTGGAAGGTGTTAAGGTAGCGGGACGGATAGTTGCCGGCAGCGACGCCGCGCCGCCCCGTTGGAGTCATTTCCCAGCTGCCGTGTCGCTTGAAAAGAGCAACCCGCGCACCCGCGGGCCTCGGAGGGAGTGCCGATGAAACCGCTGTGGCGTCTGCTGCCGTGTACGCTGGTGCTGCTGGCCGCCGGGACCGCGCCGCCGGCCGCTGGTCAGAAGCCGGACGAAGGGACCGTCGTGGAACTGGACGGCCTGAAGTCGAAGACGCCAGCGGACTGGCAGAAGCAAAAGCCGGCCAACCGCCTGCGTTCGCACCAGTTCAAGGTGCCGCGGACCAAGGGCGACCCCGCCGACGCCGAGCTGGCCATCTCGCCGGAGCAGCGCGGCACCTCCGAGCAGAAGGTCCAGGGCTGGAAAGACTGGTTCGAGCCGCCGGCTGGCAAGACGCTCGATGAGGTCAGCAAGGTGGAGTCCTTCATGGTGGGCGCCGCGAAGGTGACGTACCTGGACGTGTCCGGCACATATCTGAACCTGCCGCGGCCGCTGGCGCCGAAGAGTCAGGCGAAACCGCTGCCGCACTACCGAATGCTGGCGGTCTACCTGGAGACGAAGGGCGACAAGTTCTTCATCCGCCTGATCGGGCCGGAGAAAACGGTGGCGCAACAAAAGGCCGCCTTCGACGCCTGGCTGAAGGCGCTCAAGTGAAGGGTTTAGCGCGGTTCACGCACGGTTTGCGCACAAGTGACGGCGGGCACGGGCTGACCTCCAGCGGCCTGCGCTGCCACAGCAAGGGGGCCAAGGAGGCCAAGGGGGCCAACTTTTTCACACGTCGAGATTCGGCGCCTGGCAGCGCCGGCCTGCCGTTCGTGGTCCCCACAACTGCGAACCGCGCGAGAGGGTGGTCGGTGAAAAATCCTTGAGGGGGCCGATATTTAGTCAGGCGTGGTGCTGGTCGTGGTCAGTTTTTGCGCACACATCCCAGGCGCACGGTGGATTCAGGGAAACGGGTCAAACAAGCACGCAAATCCGGGTGGTGCGCACAATTTGACACAGGGGGTGTGCGGTATGGGCTCAAAAGTGACTGGGCCTTGCTGCCGGCCTTGACCAGCCGCGCTACAATTCAGGTGCGTTAGATAAAAAAGGGTAACTACCCTACCACTTTTTCCCCCAAATCTGCGCCACGGACTGACAAAATGGACCGAATCTGCATTTTTCGGGAAAGCCGGCATGTCAGTTGCTATAATAGTCCAGCCATGTAGTCGGGTGCGTTTTAACAATCGCATCCAACTGAACGAGGTATCTCAAACAGACCCTACACGCTTCTCAAACCAAGGAGGGAACGATGCTCGTCCTCAGCCGCCGGATTGGTGAGACGATCGTGATCAACGGTGACATCCAGGTCAAGGTGCTCTCTGTCCAGGGCAACAAGGTGCGGTTGGGCGTGGTAGCCCCCGAGAACGTCTCGGTGGACCGCCAGGAAGTTCACGAACGGCGCACTGCCTTCACCGACGACAAATCCCAGGAAGCCTTGCTGAGCAACTGAGCGATCGGACATCCTGGTCTGGTGCGAAATTGGACGGCTGTTCAATTTCGCACCAGTGGGGGGCGACGGTTGTTTTTGCATCGTCGAGGCTTTCCTGGCCGCCGTGCTCTACCCCAACTTCTTCGCCGAAACCCGGTCGGCGGAGGTGCGCGGTGTAGTCCGGCTGTCGTTCCGACTGCGGTGGCTGCTGCGCTGGAGCACCGTGGCGGTGATACTCAACCCGCACAAATCAGGCAACGACGTGCTCATGCCCGAGAAACATCCCAACCAATTCGGCCTGCTCACCAACCACTTCAATGACATAACCGCGGCGCTGAGCCGCGCCCACTAACTGCGCGAGACCTTCGGCCAGTTCATCAGCCCCGAAGTGCGCGACGAGATCCTGCAGTTCCATCCCGGCCTGGGCGGCGAGATGCAAGACGTGACGGTGCGGTCCCGGGCTTCGCCGAAACGTTTGTAGTCTATCGCGTGCGGCCGGGTTAGAATGTCTTCCGTGGTGCAGGCGGCCCGCCTGCACCAGGGAGAACGCCATGAACCCGCGCACGTGCCGGCTGGTAACTCTGGGCTGCAAGGTCAACCAGTACGAAACGCAATACGTCAAGGAGACGCTGGAGGCCAGCGGTTACCGCGAGGCGGCGCCGGGCGAGCCGGCGGACCTGTGCGTGCTCAACACCTGCACGGTCACCGCCGAGGGCGACGCCAAGAGCCGGCAGTGGGTGCGGCGGTTGCACCAGGCAAACCCCAGCGCCGCCATCGTCGTCATGGGCTGCTACGCCACGCGCGACCCCGACGCGGTGTCCCAACTGCCCGGAGTCACGCGCGTGGTGACGGACAAGGCCCGGCTGCGCGAGGAACTGGCGCCGTTCGGCGTCCAGGAGATGGTGAGCGGCATCCGCCGTTTCGACGGCCATCAGCGCGCCTTCGTCAAGGTGCAGGACGGCTGCCTGCTCAACTGCACGTTCTGCATCATCCCGCAGGTGCGGCCGGTGCTGCGCAGCCGGCCGGCCGCGGAGATCGCCGCCGAGGTGGCGCAGCTGGTCGCGGCGGGGCGGCGCGAAATCGTGCTGACGGGCATCCACCTCGGCCATTACGGCATTGACCTGAGCCGTGGCCGGCCCCGGATGGAGTGGTGCCGGCTGTGGCACCTGGTCGAACGGCTGGCGACGCTGCCCGGCGAGTTCCGACTGCGGTTGAGCAGCCTGGAGGCCGCGGAGGTGCGTGACGACCTGATCCGCGTGCTGGCCGAGACGCCGCGGGTGGTGCCGCACTTGCACCTGTGTTTGCAAAGCGGCTCCGACCGTATCCTGGAGCGCATGCGGCGGCGCTACCGCAGCGGCAGTTTCCTGGAGCGCTGTGCGCGACTGCGGCGGGCGCTGGACCGGCCGGCGTTCAGCACGGACGTGATCGTCGGCTTTCCGGGTGAGACCGACGCGGACTTCGAGGCGACGTGCCGGGTGGTGCGCGCGGCCGGTTTCTCGAAAATCCATGTGTTTTCCTGGAGCCCGCGTCGCGGCACTGCCGCCGCGGAGTACGGCGACCGGGTGCCGCCCGCGGTAACGGACGCGCGCCGCGAGCGCTTGCGCGAACTGGAGCGCGAACTGGCGGCGGTGTATTATCGTAGTCTGGTGGGCCGGCGGCTGGACGTGCTGGTGGAGGGGGCCGACCCGCAACGGCCGGGGCACGCGCTGGGCACCTCGTGCCGCTACGCGCCCGTGTCGTTTGCGGGACACGCGCCGGCGCTGCTGGGCCGGCTGGTGCCGGTGCGGGCGGTGGGCGTCGGCGCCGGCGTGGTGCTCGCGGAGCCGGAGGCCGAGGTGACCGCCGGGCGCCGCGCGCTGCCCATGATCTCGTAGCGCAACCGTAGCACGGCACTGGAGAGCCGTGCTACGAACAACGCAAGTAGAGGGTCGTGTCATGGAACGGCCGTACAAGCATCTGATCGTGGAGCGGCAGGGCGAAGTGTGGTGTGCTCGCCTGGTGGCGCCGCGGATCGCGGAAGATCAGCTGGAGGAGCTGGGCGACGAGTTCGCCCAGCTGGTCAACGACGGCTGTTACAAACTGGTGCTGAGCCTGGGACCGCACGGCCCCGAGTGCCTGTACAGCGTCTTCCTGGCCAAGCTGGTCACGCTGCATCGGCGGCTCCAGGCCAACAGCGGCGCCCTCAGGTTGGCGGAGGTCGGCCCCGAGGCGCGCGACATTTTTGCTGCCTGTCACCTGGACCAGTTGTTCCATTTCGCCCCGACGACCGCCGCCGCCGTGGCCGCCCTGCAGGCGGGCTGACGCCGCGGCATTGCCCGGCCCACCGCCGCCTGCTAGCATACCTCCGACGGATCGCTTTCCCTTGCCCGGAGAGTTCACGGAGGAACGCCATGCGCGTGGCCCTGCTGTCCTACAACGCCCGCGTCGGCGACGCCATCGGCAACCAGGTCGCCGAGAAATTCACCTTCTTCCACGAGCGCGGCGCCGATGTGCGTGCCTTCGTCGAGAACGACCAGGCCCTGCACCCGCTGCTGCGCGGCCACTACCACGTCTGGCGCGCCCCCGTGCCCGCCGGCGAGCCGTGGGACTTCCTCACTGGCGCGGACCTGATCTGCGTCGAGTTCGGCCAGCACTACGCCCTGCTGACGCTGTTGCCGCTGCTGGCGGGCGGCCGGCCGCGCGTCCTGGTGGACTATCACGGCGTCACGCCGCCGGCGTTGTGGGGACCGTACCCCCACGAAGCGCTGCAGCGCGGCGTGCGGCAGCGCGGCCTGGCGTGGTGCGCCGACGCGGTGCTGGTCCACAGCCGCTACACCCGGCGCGAGCTGGCCCGCGACCTTGACCTACCCGAGACGCGGCTGCGGCAGCTCGCCTACCCCATTGACACCGAGCTGTTTCAGCCCGGGGCCGTGCAGGTGGACTGGCGCAAGCAACTCGGGCTGCCCGACGCCCGGCTGCTGCTGTTCGTTGGCCGCGTGGCGGCGAACAAGCGTGTGCCGGTGCTGGTCGAGGCGCTGCACCGCCTGCGCGATGAGCGGCCCGCCGTGCATGCGCTGGTGGTCGGCGACGCGACCGACGTGTACCACGCCGAGGCGGAGCGCTGCTGGCGGTTGGCGGCGCAGCGGGGCGTGACGGAGCGGCTGCACTGGCTCGGCCACCAGACGGGCGCGGCCCTGCGCGACGTGTACCGGGCGGCGGACGTGCTGGTGATGCCGTCGTTGTGGGAGAGCTTTTGCATTCCGGTGGTCGAGGCGATGGCGTGCGGCCTGCCGGTGGTGGCGGCGCGGACGACGGCGCTGCCGGAAACGGTCGGCGCCGCCGGGCTGACCTTCGTGCCGGACGACGCCGACGACCTGGCGCGGCAGCTGCGGCGGGTGCTGGATCGTGGGGCAGACATTCCTGTCTGCCAAAGCGCCGGCAGACAGGAATGCCCGCCCCACGATCAGAAACCCCGCGTCGCCGTCGTCTCGTTCCGTTACGGCACCGACTTCGTCGGCGGCGCCGAGGCGTCGCTGCGCCGCGCCGCCGAGGCGCTGCACCGCGCCGGCTGCGGCGTCGAGGTGTTCGCGACCTGCACCCGCAGCGCCACCACCTGGGAGAACGAGTTGCCGGAGGGCGACGACCTTCTGAACGGCGTCCCGGTCCACCGTTTCCGCGTGGCCGCTCACGACCGGGGTCGCCACCATGACACGGTGCGTGCCATCCTGCAAAACGACGGCCGCGTCAGCCCCGAACTGGAGCGCGATTATCTGCGGCACTCGATCCACTCGGCGGCGCTGCTGGCGGAACTGCGGCGCCGTCGGGATGAGTTCGACGCCATCATCGTCGGCCCGTACCTGTTCGGCCTGACGCACGACGTGGCCACGGCGTTTCCGGAGAAAACGCTGTTGCTGCCGTGCTTCCACGACGAGCCGTTCATGCGGCTGTCCGTGTGGCGATCGGCGTATGAAGCCGTCGCCGGTGTGCTCTACCACAGCGCCGAGGAGCAGCACTTCGCCGAGGCCGACCTGGGCTTCAACCATCCCGGCGCCGCCTGCCTGGGGACGTGCCTTGACGTGGGCCCCAACGCCGCCGCACTCGCCCCGGACGCCGCTGTCGCCGACCTGCCGCGCTACGTCCTCTACTGCGGCCGCTACTCCGAGCAGAAGGATTTGCCGCTGCTGCTCGACTTCACCCGCCGCTACCACGCCGCAAACCCGGAGCGCTTCACGTTCGTGTTCGTCGGCCAGGGCGAAATCGCGATCCCGTGCGAGCCGTGGGCGCGCGACCTCGGCTTCGTCACGGAGGAGCGCAAGCGGGCGCTGCTGGCGCACGCGGCGGCGCTGGTGCAGCTGTCACGGCACGAGTCGCTGTCGCTGGCGGCGCTGGAGGCGTGGGCGCTGGGCACGCCGGTCGTCGGCCGCGGTGCCTGCGCCGTGGTCGCCGGCCATCTGCGCCGCAGCGGCGCCGGCCGGGCCATCGACAGTTACGACGATTTCGCGGCGGCCCTCGACGACCTGTGGCAACAGCCGGAGCGCTGGCGGGCGCTGGGCGAGCGCGGCCGGCAGTACGTCCGCCAGGAGTACGCCGCGCTGGAGGCGTACACCGCCCGACTGCTGGCGGCGGTCGCGGACCTGGGTCAGCCACTGACGGAGCGCATGCGCCGCCGCGGCCTGGAGCGGGCGGCGACGCTGGGCCGGCCGGAATGGCGGGAACGGTTCGCCCGTCTCGTCGAAGAGCTGCTCGACCAGCCACCGCCGTCCTGGGACTTCGCCGCGGAGGTGCGGCCGCGCGGCCGGGTGCGGCGCGTGGGCGCCGGCAGCGCCGCGGCGCTGGTGGCGGTGCGCGTCCGCAACCGCGGCAGCCAACCGCTGGCCGACGAGGGGCCGGCGCAAACGCTGCTGTGCTGCCGCGTGTATACGCCGGACGGCCGGCTCGTGGAAGCGCCGGAACTGACGACACCGCTGCCGGCACTGCTGCCGCCAGGCCGGACGCTGGCCGCCGTGGCGGGTGTGCCGGTGCCGCCGACGCCGGGCCATTACCGTGTTGTCTTCTGGGCGGAGCGTGCTGACCGCCGCGGTGGCGGCGACCCGCGGCTCTCGCTAAAACAGGGGATGCGACTGGTGGTGCGCGGCGGCCGCACCGCGGCGGCCGACGGCGGCCAGGAACTGACCGACGCCGCCCAGGCGGCACTGGCCGAGGCGCAGCGGCTGCAGCGGCTGCCGGACGATTATGTCGATGTGACCGAGGGTTTCCTGGCGACCTGGAAGCGGCGCGTCAAGCGCAAGCTGCTCGGCAACTTCAAGCACGCCTACGTGGACGTGCTGTCCCGGCAGCAGACCGCCTTCAACCGCCAGCTGGTGACGGCGGTGCAGCAACTGGCCGAGTCGTGCGCCGCCCTGGACCACGCGGTGCGGCTGCTCAACGACCGTCTGACGCGGCTGGAACGGCAACAGGTGCCGCCGACGGAACAGCCCCTGGCGGCCGCGGAGAAACGCTCATGATCTGTCTGGTGACTGGCGCTGCGGGCTTCATCGGCTCCCATCTGTGCGAGCGCCTGCTGGCCCTCGGCCACGAGGTCCGCGGCCTCGACGCCTTCATCCCCTATTACCCGCGGCCGGTCAAGGAAACCTACCTGAGCGCCGCCCGGGCCCAGCCGAAATTCAGCTTCCACGAACTCGACCTGCGCCGCGACGCCCTGGGCACGGTCACCGACGGCGTGGACGTGGTTTTTCATCTGGCAGCGATGGCCGGCCTGGCGAAGAGCTGGACCGAGTTCGACCTGTACCAGAGCTGCAACCTGACCGCGACGCAGCGGCTGCTGGAGGCGCTGCGCGGCAAGCAATTAAGCCGTCTGATCTACGCCTCAACCTCGTCGGTCTACGGCCGCTTCAGTTCCGGTGACGAAACGCTGCCGACACGGCCGATCTCGCCCTATGGCGTGACGAAGCTGGCGTCGGAGAACCTGTGCCGGGCGTTCGCGGAGGAGGTCGGCCTGCCGGTGGTGGTGCTGCGTTACTTCTCCATCTACGGCCCCCGGCAGCGGCCCGACATGGGCTACTTCAAGTTCATCGACGCGCTGCTCAATACCCGGCCGATCACGGTCTTCGGCGACGGCCTGCAGGCGCGCGGCAACACCTACATCAGCGACTGCGTGGAGGCGACGGTGCGGGCGGTGGAGGCGCCGGTGCTGGAGACGTACAACGTCGGCGGCGGCGAGGTGGCGAACGTCTGGGAAATCCTGGCGAAGTTGGAGGCGCTGACCGGCCGCAAGGCGGCCGTGCGCCGCGAGCCGGGCCGGCCAGGCGACCAGCGCTACACCTGCGCCGACACCGCCAAGCTGGGGCACCACCTCGGTTGGCGGCCGCGGGTCACGCTCGACGAGGGCCTGGCGCAGCAGATCGCCTGGCAGCGGTCAGGCAGCCCCGGTTAAGGAGGCCGGCGGAAGAACTACGTTGCCACCACGGTCGGCGCGGGCTGCTGTCTGGGGGCAGCCCTGGCTCAGACGGCCGGTGCCGAGGACTTGCAAGCCGCCTGCGCGACCTTCCAGGAGGAGGCGCAAGACGTCTTGGTGTCCGCTTCCCTGGGTGGATACCACCGTGGAAATCACTCGCCCACAATCCTTGACGGCCAGAGTTTTTTCATTCACGACACTTTCAATTTGCTTGGCTGCTCGAGCAGCCCCGGTGCCGCCGCGGCCGGCGCGTCGGTGATGATGCGCGGCGCCTGGTGCGGCCCGACTGGTGTGCAGCCCGGTTCCCACTCCAGTACCTCGATGAACTCGCCGTCCTTGATGCCGGGCTGGCCGTCCTTCAGGCCGCCGATGCGCACGAACACCGGCCACGGTGTCTGCCGCGCCTCGTCCCAGGTCCATACCGGCTTCCAGTCCGCCGCGGCCCGGTGCGTCCGCCACTCCTCCAGGCGCTGCTTCGCCGTGTCCGGCAGGTAGGCCGGGTCCAGCTGAAAATTCAGCGCCGCCGTCGGCATCTTCCAGCACTGGTGGTGCTCGCGGCGGACAATATCCACCGCCGCGGTCATGCCCGGCCGCAGCCGCCACTCGCCGGTGTCCCGGTCGCGCTCGTTGACCACGTCGATGACGGTGGTGTAAAACACCGCCCCCTTGACGTTGGTCGGCACCGGCCGCACTTCCTTGACGACGCCGTGGAACTTCGCGTCCGGTTCCCAGTAAGCCGACACCGTGAACACCACCCGCTGGCCCCGGCAGACGCGGCCCACGTCGCCCTCAGCCACGTCCGCGTGGACCTCCATGAGCTTCAGGTCACCGGCCAGCGTGAACAGCGGCCCGGTCTGCGGCCCGACGAACTGGCCCAGCTGCGCCTTGCGCTCCAGGACGTGGTACAGCCGCTGCGGCGCGCCGCTCGGCGGCGGTCCCGACCGGGCCGGCGGCGCCTTGAGGAGCGTCTGGCCGTGAACCCGGTCGGCCTCGCGCATCTGCGTCTGGGCCGCCTGCAGCCGGGTCTGGGCGGCCTGAACGCCGGCCTGCGCCGCCCGCAGTTTGGCCTCGGCCTCGTCGCGCTCGGTGCGGAAGCCCCCGCTCTTTTCCAGGGCGAGCTGGTATTTGAGCGCGATCCGGGCGCCTTCTTCCAGCGCCTCCGCCTGGGCGACCGCCGCCCTGGCGCTGGCGACGCCATCGCGGGCCGCGTCCAGTTTGGCCTTCATCGGCCGCGGGTCGAGCCGGGCCAGCAGGCCGTCCTCGGGGATCAGGTCGTTGATCCGCGCGGGCAGTTCCACGACGACGCCCGGCACCTCACTGCCAACGACGATCAGTTCGCGCGGTTGCAGCGTGCCGGAGGCGCTGACGGTTTCTTGCAGCGTGCCGAATTCCACGGTGGCGAAGGTGAGAACGTCTGGCGAGAGTTGCGGCTGCCGCGGCCGGGCGGCCCAGTAAGCGCCGGCCACGACGACGACGCCAAGTACAAGAAGCGTCACGAGCAGTTTCTTCACGGTTCGGCCTGTTCTCGCGGGGATGCCTGGAAGCGTCCGTGCGGCTTCCGTGCGTCCTGCGGTGGAGCGGAGGCTCCGCGAACCGGCTCCATCCTGCATTATTCGCAAAATCCCTGCCGTCCTCCAACCGGCAACGCCCTTTTTGCCCGAACTTCCTCCGAGGGAAGTATAGGCCGTCTGGTGAAGATAGGACAGCTGCAGTGCTTCACCCCCGCAGCACCACTTCGATCAGCGCCGGCGCTTCCAGCGCCACTGCCTCGGTCAGCGCCCGCTCGAACGCTGTGTCGTCCTCCACGCGCCAGCCGCGGACACCGAACGCCTGCGCGAACTGCTGAAAATCCGGGTTGCGCAGGTCCACGCCCAGGTGACGGCCCTGGTAACGGCGATCCTGGATCGCCTTGATGAGCGTCAGGCTGCCGTCGTTGACGACGATGACGACAAGTGGCAACCGCTCCTGCACGGCGGTCGCCAGCTCCATGCCGCACATCTGGAAACAGCCGTCGCCCACCACCGCCACGACCGTGCGCCCGGCAGCGCCGCCTTCGCTCCGAGGGCCGCCGGGATGCCGTAGCCCATCGACACGTAACCGGCCGGGTGCAGGAACGTGCGCGGCGTGTAGACCGGAAACTCCGCAAGTAGGATGTAGGCAAGGCGGGTGATGTCGGCGACGACGATGGCGTCGCGTGGCAGCACCCGCCGCAGCGGGCCGACGAGATCCCAGCCCGGCAGCCGCCACGGCTCCGCCGCCGGTTGCGGCCGTGTCCACGGTGCGCGCGGCTCCGGCGGCAGGGCGTCGAGCAGGTCTTCGAGCGCGGCCCCGGCGTCCGCGACCAGGGCGGCGCGCACGGGGTAGTGGTGGCCGATCTCTCCGGGGTCGATGTCGATCTGCACCAGGCTGGGCGGCACCCGCAGCGTCCAGCTGCCGGTCGCCGCCTGGGTGAAACGGCAGCCGACCGCCAGCAGACCGTCCGCCGCGCCGAACAGCGGCGCGAAGAACCGGCCCATGTCGGTCAGGTCGGACGTGGCCCGGTGCCAGGGCAGCCCGGCCTTGAGCGAGTGGTCCGCTGACAGGGCGGCCTTGCCGTTGAAGGTGTGGAACACCGGCGCCCCGAGTCGATCCGCCAGCTGGCCGAGCAAGGCCTCGGCTCCGGCGCTGACGACGCCGCCGCCGGCGAGCAACAGCGGCCGCTTCCAGCCCGCGATGACGCGCACCGCGTCGTCCAGCTGGTCCGGCTTCGGCCGCGGGGCGTAGGTGGTTTTGATGTCCGGCAGCGGGGCCGCGGGCGCCGCGGCGATCTGCACGTCGAGCGGGAAGTCGAGCAGGACGGTCCCCGGCCGGCCCTGGTACAACTGCTCAAAGGCGGCGTCCACCAGGGGCACGATCAGGTCCGGGGCGTCGAGGGGCGCGCACCACTTGGTCAGGGGGGCGCAGGTGGTGCGCTGTTCGTTCTCGTGGTAGTAGCCGGAGCGGAGGCCGTAGTTGTCATGGCGGATCTGACCGGACACGAGCAGGACGGGAATGGAGTCGGTAAACGCAGTGGCCAGCGGCGTGGCGGCGTTGAGCACGCCAGGGCCGCACACCGCCAGGCAGACGCCGGCCAGCCCGGTGGCCCGCGCGAAGCCGTCCGCCATGAACGCCGCCGCCTGCTCGTGCCGCGCCAGGTAATGGCGCACCTCCGTCTGCCGGCTCAGGGCGTCGTAGATCGGCGTCAGCTGGCCGCCGGGATAGCCGAAGACGTGACGGACACCGTGGTCGTACAGCCGCCGCACCAGCAGCTCAGCGCCGTTCGTTGGCTCAAACATATTCCCCCCTCCTTTGGAGGAGTCATTAGTCATTAGTCATTAGTCATTAGTTGATAGGGTTGGAGCGCCGGGTGATAACCCCGATTTCCGAGCCTGTGAACTAATGACTAATGACTAATGACTAATGACTAATGACTACTTCATGTAATCCGCGGGAATCTCCTTGATCGATTTGACCTGGATGTTGCGGTAGAACACCTCGGCCCCCTCGGACTGGATTTGCAGCTTACCCTTGACGAGAGGCACCTCCTTGCCGCCCACGACCTGCCGCGAATTGGTCATCACCATGTTGGTATGGCCGTTGACGCGATGCACGCAGGTGCCGCCCAGGCACAGCACTTCAATGGTGTTCCATTCGCCCGTCTTGTGCTCGTAATTCTTGCTGCGAATGATGCGGCCCTTGACGCCTTTGAACAGCTCGCCGTCCGGGTTCCACGTCAGGCTGTTGCCCTTCTTGGTGGCCTTCACGTCCACGATGCCGCCCGCGACGCTGTAGTAGTCGCCGCAATCGTTCTCCTGAATCTGACACTCCTGTGAGCGCATCCAGAAGCTGCTCGCCGCCCCCTGCGGTCCGACGCAGTGGTACAGCAGACCGCTGTCGCGCACCGCCTTCTCGCGCGGCGGCCATTTCTTGGTGCCCCACTTGAACTCCAGCTTGACGTGGTAGTTCTCGAACTCGCCCTTGCTCGTCAGCGCCTCCGAACGTCTCGCCGGAGATGCGGATGGCCGGCTTGCCGTCCTCCATCACCACGGTGTAGACCTTCTGCGGATCCTTGTTCAGACCGACGACCTCGGTGCCCTTGAAGGGCTTGCCCAACCAGGTGTCCCAGCCGGCCAGGTCCTTGCCGTTGAACAGCGACTTCCACATCGCGGCACCCTGGGTCGCCTCGACCGTCGGCGGCAACGCCGGCAGTCCGCCCACGGCCACGGCCGCGGCCAGGCCCAGCGCCCACAGGCGCGATTGCGTCTTCATGTCCTTTGCTCCTGAAAGTGATGTTTTTGCTCCCCTCGCCCCCTTCCGGGGAGAGGGGGAGCAGGGAAGTTACTTCACCGGCGTCCGCCCCTGCAGGAAAACGTGCGTGCCCTTCTTGTTGCTGACGATGATGTCCAGCAGTCCGTCGCCGTTCATGTCCGCCACGGCGAACGACGTGCCGATGCCCGAATCCTCATCGATGACGTGCGGCGTGAACAGCACCATGCGGTCCTTGTAGCGCTTGGCCTCGAACCAGTACAGATACGCCGGGTCGTTCGGCCCCGCGTCGCCGCGCGGCCCGTGCGCCCACCAGCGCCGCCCCGTCACCAGGTCCTTGAGGCCGTCGCCGTTCAGATCAACGCAGTGCAGCGCGTGCGTCTGCGACGGTAGCGAAAACTGCTTGCGAGTGCCGATCAGGAGCAGCCACCCCTTGCCCTTCACGTGGCTAATCCCCAGTTCCAGGTTCGGCGCCAGCAGTTTCGGGTGCCGCTTCGTCCAGTCTTCCAGCGTCGCCTTGAACGCTTTTTTTAGGTCAGGCTCCTGGTCGTTGCGGACGACCATTTCGACGTGCCCCCCCAGCGCCATATCGCGCGGCGGTGTGGTGCTTTCACCGACTCCCCGCTTCAGCTGAGCACGCGCTGCCTCCATCAGCACCGGGTGGACCGCCCACGGCGCCCGCTTCTGTTCCTCACGAACCGCGTTGATCGCCTTGAGCACTTCCAGCTCTTCCTTGCTCAGGCCGTGATCGGCCCGCAGCTTGGCCACCTCCGCCGGCCTCGGGAACAGCTGTCGCTGCACAAACGTGCCCGCCTTGGTCTGTTGACTCCACCACATGCCGTAATTGTGGGCACTGGTGCTCACCACGTCCGCCAGGCCGTCGCCGTCGATGTCGTAGGTGTACATGTCCGCGCAGGCGTCGGTGATCCGCGTGGCGTGGAACTTCCACGGCGAGCCGTCCAGTTTTTCCGGCTGCTCCCACCAGCCCTGCGGCACCAAAATGTCGATGCGGCCGTCGCCGTTCACGTCGCCGTGGCCCAGCCCGTGCGCGAAGCGCGCGGTGCCCGGCCACGCCTTGCCGGGAGTGCTCGGCCCGCTGATCGACACGCGCTGCCACGGTTGCGTTGGATCCTTGCCCGGGATGAAATAGCACAGCTCGCCGCGGTCGTCGTAATTGCCCTTCTTGAGATCCTTCGCGTCCTTCTGTGGGTTCCAGCCCATGACCAGCTGTTTCTTGCCGCTGCGGAACAGGTCGATGAAGATCGGCGTTTCATTGCAGGCGCTGTTGGTCAGCAGGTGCGCCTTCCACTTGCCGCCCTTCGCTCCTGGGTTCTCGTACCAGTAACAGGGGTTGCCCGGGAATGGGATGACGATCACGTCCGGGAAGCCGTCGCCGCTCCAGTCGTCGGCGAAGCAACAGAATGAATCGCTGTACACGTTCAGGTCGAACTTGCGGTCGGCGCGAATGATGTGCCGCTTCCAGTCGCCGCCGCTGTCCTTGGGGGCCTCGTACCAGCAGTCGCCGACGATGACATCCGGCTTGCCGTCCTTGTTCACGTCGGCGACGCCGACGCCTTCGGAGCGGAAGTTTCTGTCCAGGACGATTTTCTTCCAGGTGACGGTGATGGCCGGCTTCTGCGGGTTCGATTTCTGGGCCGCACCGGGCTCGGGCAACGCGGCGACCAGGGGGGCGACCAGCAGGAGCGCCGGCGGCAGCCAGCTACGCCAGTTCATGGGGGTGTCCTCGTGGGTGGTGAAGGTCATGCGGACATTCAAGGCCGATTATGCGGCCGCGGCCAGGGGTCTGCAACCGTGGACCGGAATTTGCATCAGGAATTCCTCAGCGCGGACGCCGCGACCGGAACCGTCGCCGCCACCGGCCCGCGCGCTGACTTTTGCCTGTAGCACAGAACCGGTGTAGAATGGTTGGTGAGTAATGGTTTTTGCAAAATTCTCGCGCCGGCGGCAGGATTGGCTCGCGAGATGCGCCATACTATGGCATTGAGGTGAAACATGAGCAAACCGCTGATGGATATTGTCCTGCCGCGTCTGGCCCGACCGCTGTACCGGCAACTCGAGCGCTACCGCACCGGCGAACTGGACGACCGCCAGTTCACGCGGCAATTCGAGGCGCTGTTGCAGCGGCAGCACGTATGGCTGGCGAATCGCGGCATCTCGGCCGTGCGAGCCGCCGTCGCCATACACGCCGCCGTTTTGGTCCTGAGCCTGCCCGGCCTGCGTGCTGAGTCGGCGGAGGGCAACCTGCCGCTGGAAGTGGTCGAGCACCGCGCCGTGCGCGAGGCGGCAGCCGACGTGTCGCGCAACTACGGGGTCAACGAGCGCAAACTGACGGACATGATCGCGGCCCTGGTCGCCCGCCACGCCGATTGAGGTTGGGCGCCTTCTGGTCGGTTGGGTGTGCCACTGCTTGGCCGCCCTTCTTGAACCGAACCGAGGTGTTGGAGATTGCAAGGGGCGGCCAAGCAGTGCGTCCCGCTCCAGGGCTGGCTCACTGCTTGGCCGCCCCTGGGAGCACCGGGTGAAGGTGAAGCCCTCAAGGGCGGCCAAGCAGTGGCACACCTTCTATCCTTCCGGGCCGGGGTGCCGGCGGCGAGCGTAACGCCATGCACATCACCCTGACCGTTACCGTCGGTCCCCACCGCGGCCAGGTGTTCACGTTCACCGAACGTGACACCTTCCTGGTCGGCCGCTCCCGCTATGCGCACTTCCGGTTGCTCGACAAGGACAAATATTTTTCGCGCATCCACTTCCTGATGGAGATCGACCCGCCGCGCTGCAAACTGGTGGATCTGCGCAGCCGCAATGGCACGTTCGTCAACGGCCAGCGGGCCCATGTGTTGGAATTGAAGGACGGCGATCAGATCCAGGCGGGACACACCGTCCTGCGCCTGGCGGTCCACGCCGATGAGGAACCGGGCTCGGCGAGCGGGGGGCGTCAGTCCCCTGTTGCTGGAGAACCAACCGGGGGCTGACGCCCCCGCTCGCCGGGGCTGTGCGTTACTGCAGTTCGGACAGGGTCAGTTCATAGGCACCGAACTCGCCCGGGTTGCAACTGGTGGCGATCACCCGATAGGTGGCGGTGCGCGGCGGCGTGAACTCCAGGCGGGCGTTGGGGAAGCCGCCGCCGTCGTCGTCGAACGCCAGTTGCTGGCCCTTGTCGTCCTCAATGCGCAGGTACGGGTCCAGTTTGCCGCTCACCAGCTTCATGTCGAAGACGTACTTGCGGTTCGCCCCCATTTTTACCGGGTAGATATTCATCCGGGTGCCGGGCCGGATCTTCGAATCGACTGGGGACTTCTGCGTCAGGTCGCCCTTGATCTGGAAGTGGACCTTGCCCTTCGCCACCTGAGGCGGTCCCTTCTTGGGCGGCGTGATGTTGGCGAGGTTGCCCGCTACGCGTGTCAGGAACACGTCGTAGGTCACCACCGCCTCGCCGCCGCCCAGCTCGGAAGTCACCTTGATCTGATAGTCCGACACGAAGCCGCGCTCCGTGTTGAACAGCACCCGGCCGCGCACCCGGCCGAAGGTTTGGCCCTGCTTCTTGGTGTCCCGGCCGCGCACCTCGCCCGTCAGGCTGATGACCGCCTCCGTGCCGGCGGCGCCCACCCGGCTGCCCTCGTAGGTGCAGACAAGTAGGATGTCCACGATTTCCTTCTTGGTGTCGGCGGCGATCAGCATCGGTTGCCGGGCCTTCCACTTCTCGCGCGGCTGCACTTCACGGTTGGGTACCGGGTAGCAGGTGGCCTCGTAGCCGTTGGCGATGCGGTTGTACATGTCCTCCACGTCCTCGCGCACGTTCGGCGGCAACTTCTTGAAGCTCGGGTCGCCGCGTTCCTTGAGGGCGCCGGCCGGGTCGGCGGCGTAGCTGGTGCTGAACACCTTGAGGTATGGCACCAGTCGCGCTGGCATGGTCGCGCGCTTGCCTTCCACCTCGTAGGCCGCCTGGCAGTCGCCGACGTACACCCGCATGGCACCGCCGATCTTGTGCGTCGTGACCAGTTCCAGGGCCGTGACCTTCGTCGTGAGCACGAAGGCTTGCTGATCCTTGCCCCGCGCCAGCCGCACCTGCGAGGAAGTGTTCAGGGTCAGCGTGCGCTCCGGGGTGCCCTCGTACTTCTGCTTCAGCACCGCCGGCAGAGCCTCCAGCGGCGGCGCCGACGACGGCCGGTGTGGCACCACGACGGCCCAGTATTTATCGCCTGTCGTACTGGTCACCACAGGCTGAATGAACAGCACCTTGTTCGCCATCGGTGTGTACGGGACGGCCACCTTGCCGACGCCGCCCTCCAGGGTGACGGGGTAGGTCATCTTGCCGCCGTCGCCGGGCAGCGCGGCCGGCGGCCGATCCGCGGCGGGCCGGGCCGCGCCGCCGTCGCCGGTCCACACCTCGACGTGCATGGCGCGGATGCGCCGCAGCGGGTCCAGGCACACCAGTGTCACGGGCAGGTGGCGCTGCTTGTTCTCCAAAAAGGGCTCGCCGTGGAACGTCTCCTGAATGCGGCCCCGGGCGATCAGGCGGGCGAAGTCGCCAGGCACGGCGAAGTTGATCTGTGTGCCGCGGATGCCGGCGACGGCCACGCCGACCACCTCGCCGCGCGTGTTGACCACCGGGCCGCCGGAGTTGCCCGGGTGCATGCCGCCGTTGACCTGAATCTGGTTCAGGATGCCGTACTTGTCCGAGCGCAGCGAGGACACCGACGACTCCGCCACGGTGATGTTCTTGCCGAGCTGCGAGCCGAACGGGAAACCGAAGATGTAAACCTTTTGCAGTTCGTTCAGGTCGGCAGCGCTGACGACGGGCAGCGGCTCGGCCAGTTTGTCGGGCGGCCCCTCGACGCGGACGACGGCCAGATCGGTTTCGCGGTCCACGCCCAGAACGGCGCCCTTGAAGGTGACCTCGCCCGGCAGGCCGCTGCGGACAATCACCTCAATATTGTTGGGCGGCCGGCTGTCGGCCTGTAGCATCCCCAGGACGTGCGCGTTGGTGACGACGACGCCCGGCTCCAGGCTGAAGAAGCCGGAGCCCTCGGAGATGCTGCCGGGTCGGGTGACGCGCAGCTGCACCGTCGCGTGCTTGATGCGCTGCACGTCCTTCGGACTCAGCGTGGCCGGCAGCAGCAATTTTTCTTGCGGCCTGGTTTCGGGCGGGTCGGGCTGCTTGACCTCCACGGGGGGGGGTTGATTGATCTTGCCGTTATCCCCGTTGTTCTTGACCTCTTTCTTGTCTTCCTTCCGGTCTTCCCTCTTGTCTTCCTTCCGGTCTTCCGTCTTGTCTTCCTTTCTGTCCTCCTTTTTGTCTTCCTTCTTGATTTCCCGTTTGTCTTCCTTCTTGTTTTCCTTTTTGTCTTCCGTCTTGTCTTCTTTCCTGACCTCCTTGCCCTTGTCCTCCTGGTTCGCCGTATCGGTCGCGGCCGTTTGCGCGTCGGTGGTGCCGGGACGGAGGAAAAGGAACCACAGCGCGAGCAGGCCGCCGATGAAGCACACGGCAGCCGCGCCACCGGCGACGAGCAGCACGGGCAGCATGGAGCGTTGCGGCGCGGGCCTGGCCTGGCGGCGCGGCGGGGCGGCGCGCTCCTGCGGTGCGGGCGTGCGGGGCCTGGGCGCGGCGGCGGCCGGAGCCGGTTTGGGAGCGCCCGGTTTTACCGCTCGGCTGGGCGGCGTGGCAGCCGGGGCCGGCCTGGGGGCGACCGGTTTTACCGTCTGGCTGGACCGCGCGGGCGGCGCGGGCGGCGCGGGCGGTGCGGCAGCCAGCCCGGGAACCTGGAAGGGTCGCAGGCACTTTTGACAGCGGAGCGTCTGGCCGCGGTGCTCGTCGGTCAGGGCGTAAACGTGCTGACAACCGGGACAAGCGATGCGAAAGCCCATGAGCGTTCTCCTTGCAACAGGTCGGGGCGGGGCGATTCGGCAGGCCGCACAACCTCGGGTTGAGTCGGGTGAAGGTGGAGAGTTGTAAATAGGTTACCGCGTCTTGCCGGGACTGCAAGCAAAAACTGCCGCCCTGTTCTGGGCCGGTGAGCGTGACCCGCGCCAGCCCTGCTGTCCAGGCCCTTGCCGGATCGGGCCGCCGCCATACACCATAACCCCTGTGCAGCCAAATCCCGCACCGCCCGGCGCGGGAACGGGGGAACCAGCGAGCCGGTTGTTTCCGGCTCCGGGCGCAGGCCGTCCATCAGCCAGGGTACTTTCAAACCCCAGCCCGTCAGCTAACCCCGTCGGCCGGCCCGGGCAACGCCGCTTCGGGCCCCTTGAAAGGGCGCCACGTTTCCTGCACCAACGCCGTGCCCACTCCCTTTGGGAACACTTCTTCCCCGGTAGCTTCCATGACTCCTATTGATGGGCCTGTCTCCGCGTCCCCAGTGGGGAAGGTGGGCCGCGCCGCCCAGGTCATCGTCGTCAGCAGTGTGATGTTCACCTTCATCTCGTACTGGCGCACCGCCGCGGTGGTCCTGTGCGATTTGGCCAGCACTGCCTACTACATCGGCGGCGTCGTCGAATCAAGCATCGGCCCGGCCGCGCCCTGGTTCATCCTCGCTGTCATGTTCTTCAGTTACGCTGTCCGTTCCGTCTACATCGAAAGCTGTTCAATGTTCGTGCGCGGCGGCGTTTATCGAGTGGTCAAGGAGGCGATGGGCGGCTTTTTGGCCAAGCTGTCCGTGTCCGCCTTGATGTTCGATTACATCCTGACCGGCCCCACCAGCGGCGTCTCGGCCGGGCAATACATCATGGGACTGGCGTTCCAGTTTATCAAGATTTCCAACGAGAGCTTTTACATAAGCCTCGGCCTGGATAATGATGCGATTCGCAAACCGGTGGGCGACTGGGGGGCCGTCCTGCTCGCCTGCGCCGTAACGATTTACTTCTTCCGCCAGAACCTCCGCGGCATCCACGAGTCCAGCGACAAGGCCATGAAGATCATGATCGCCACCACCATCATGGCGGTCATCATGATCGGCTGGTGTCTCATCACGCTGGCGGTCAACGGGCCGGCTAACGACATCTTTCGCATGCCCGATCTCGACAAAAAGTATGAATTGGAAACCGTCAAGGTGACCGAAGCGGAAAAGGCCAGATACGGCGATGTGGAAGACCGGTGGGTCAAGGGGCCGGACGGGAAACTGATTCCGAAACTGGACGAGCAGGGCAACCCCATTTCGAAAAGAAGCGTGGCGCTGGAAAAGGTGGGCGTCGATGAGCAGGAGGACCCGCTCGGCTTTCTGGGTCGGATGTTCCCGGCGGGGGCGTTGACCAATCTGCGGCACCCGCACGGTTGGCTGGGGCTTATTGGCGTCATTGGTCTGATGATCGCGTTCGGCCATTCGATTCTGGCGATGAGTGGCGAGGAGACGCTGGCTCAGGTGTACCGCGAAGTTGAGTCGCCGAAGATGCCCAACTTCAAGCGGGCAGCGTTCATCGTCTTTGTCTACAGTTTGGTGCTGACCGGCGGCATGAGCTTTTTGGCCGTGCTGTTGATTCCCGACGAGGTGCGAATGAAGTTCTACGACCAGAACCTGATTGGCGGCCTGGCCCGGTACGTGCTGGGGCCGCCGCAGGTCAAGCTGGCGCTGGAAACGTTCGTGGTAGTGATCGGCTTTTTGATCCTGTCGGGGGCGGTGAACACGGCGATCATCGGCAGCAACGGCGTGCTCAACCGCGTGGCCGAGGACGGCGTCTTGCCCGACTGGTTCCTGAAGCCGCACCCGAAGTACGGCACGACCTATCGGCTGCTGTACCTCATATTGGGGTTGCAGTTATCGGTCATTCTTTTCAGCGGCGGCGACATGATCTTGCTGGGAGAGGCGTACGCCTTCGGCGTGGTCTGGAGTTTCGTCTTCAACGCCGCGGCGATGGTGGTGCTGCGCTTCAAGGACCGGACGCCGCGCGTGTACAAGGTGCCGTTCAATTTCAAGATCGGTTCGATTGAGGTTCCGTTTGGCCTGTTGATGATTTTCCTGATCCTGCTGACCACGGCGCTGCTGAACTTCTTCACCAAGGAAGTGGCGACGGTCGGCGGCCTTGGTTTCACATTGATGTTCCTGACTGTGTTCCTGGTTTCAGATCATTATCACGAGAAGCGTCTGCAGGGCAAGCCCCATGAGCATCTCGAACAGTTCAATCAGACCATCGCTGGCGAAGTGACCCCGGAAACCCTGGGGTTGACCAAACCGTATCGCAAACTGGTAGCCATCCGCTCACCGCAAAACCTGTTCATGCTGGAGAAGGCTCTGTCGGAGACGGACCCGAATACCACCGAGGTGGTCGTCATGACCGCCAAGACGGTCCCTCCGGGCGAACCGGACGCCCGCGGTCCCGCCGACGCTGCCACCCTGGACACTTACGACCAGAATCTGATGACGGCCGTGGTCAATCGGGCGGAGCACGCCGGCAAGCAGATCAAGCCGCTCATCGTACCGACCAACAACCCGCTGCACGCCGTACTGCGCACCGCCAAGGACCTGGGCGTGCAGGAGTTGATATTGGGGGCGTCCAACAAGTTCAGCGCCGAGGAGCAACTGGATCAGGTCGCGTTTTACTGGATTCATCTGAACGACGGTGAACAAAAGCCGTTGACGGTGCGCATCCTGAGCCGCAACCGCGACGTGTCTTTCGATCTGGGTGGCGGCAACCGTATCCCGCGGATCAGCGAACGGCAGGCGCGGTCGGTGGCGGACCTGCGCGCCGCGGGCGTGGGCGTGAACCGCGTGCTGCTGGCCCATGACGGCAGCCAGGCGAGCCATGATGTGTTCCAGTCGGTGCTGACGATGCTTGACCCGCAAGTAACGCTGGACCTGGTGGTCACGATGGCCCCCGGAAAGGAAACGGGCAACGGTGGGGCACTCAAGCAGGACCAGGAACTGGCCAGTCACCTCGGAAGAGAATTGCACGTGGAGCGTCTGGAGGGCGACTGGGGCCCACGGTTGGTGCAGCTGGTCAAGGAACGCCATTACGATCTCATCATTTTGCCGCTGCCGGACCAACGGCCGGCTCAGGGGAACTGGTGGCGCGACTGGGAGAATCATGTGCTGAATCACGCGCCCTGTCAGGTGGCGTTCGTGGCCCGGCCGGGAATCCCGCAGCACGTGGAAGAGTAGCGGTCGCCGCCGACTTGCTTTCGCAACAACGATGACTCGTCCGAGCCGCGCACGGAGCGTACTCGCGGAATAAGCGGCCGCCCGCTTACTCCGCGAGTGCGCTCCGTGCGCGGCTCGGAGGCTGAACGCGCAAAGCCGCCAGCGGCAGAAAAACGGGTCACTCCTTCTCCATCGCCGCGACCAACTCGTCGGTGACGTGCAGACTCGAATACGCATTCTGCACGTCGTCATGGTCTTCCAGCGTTTCCATGAGCCGCATCACCTTCCTGCCGGTTTCCACGTCCACCGTGGCCGGCACCCTGGCGACCTGCGCCACTTCCGCGTGGGTCGGCGTCAGGTTGGCCGCCTTCAGCGCCTCCTGCACCTTGTTGAAGTGGACCGCGTCGCAGGTGATCTCGAACTGATCGCCGTTGCGCTTCAGGTCGTCGGCGCCCGCGTCCAGGACGACGCCCATGAGCGTGTCCTCATCGACGCCGGCCGGCACCGCGAACAGGCCCTTGCGCTCGAACTGGTTGGCGGCGGCGCCAACGGTGGCCATCTTGCCGCCGCAGCGCTCGAAGATCTTGCGGACCTCGCCGTTGGTGCGGTTGCGGTTGTCGGTCAGCACGTCCACCAGCACCGCGACGCCGCCGGGACCGTAGCCCTCGTACGTGATCTCCTCGAAGACCACGCCCTCCATCTCGCCGGTGCCGCGCTTGATGGCGCGCTCGATGTTGTCCTTGGGCATGCTGACCTCACGCGCCTTGTCGATGGCGTAGCGCAGCTTGAGGTTCATGGTGGGGTCGCCGCCGCCGTTGCGCGCCGCGATGATGATGGCCCGGCTCAACTTGCTCCAAAGCTTGCCGCGCTTGGCGTCAATGGCCCCTTTCTTGTGCTTGATCGTCGCCCAGTGGGAATGGCCTGACATGACTCCTCCTTTGCCGCAGCGAAGCGCAGCGCGCCCGCGGCCCGGCGCAACACCCCGGCCGCCGCCCGGCGGGCCGCCCTTCATCGAGATGGTTATTCGTTCCCCTGGCCCTTCAACTTCTTTTGCAGTTCGCGGTAACGCTCATCCATTTTACGCCCCTGACCCGGCCCGTAAAAGTGCAGTGCCCGTTGCCAGGCCGTCCGCCCCTGCGCCGCCAGCCCCAGTCGCTGGTAGGCGTCGCCGAGGTGGTCCCAGATCACGGGGTCGTCGCTGTCGGGCAGGGCCGTCGCTCGCTCCAGTTCCCGGCGCGCCGCCTCGAACTGGCCGCGGCGATACAGCACCCAGCCCAAACTATCAATATACGCGGCGTTGTCCTGAATTTCCTCCGTCGCCGTCACCGCGAAGGGCACATTCACCTTTTTCTGCTGCCGATCCAGCGCGATCGCTTTGCGGATCATCGCCTCGGCCTCCTCCAACCGCTTATTCTGGTCCGCCCACAGATAGCCCAGGTCGTTGTTGACCGTGGCGTTGTTCGGGTCCAGTTTCAGGCACTGCTCCAGTTCGGCCTCGGCCTTCGCCTGCCAGCCCGCCGTGCTGTAGACGTTGGACAGCAGATAATGCAGTTCCTGCACGTCGCCGGGCAGGGTTGCCTCCTTGAGCAATGCCAGGCACTCCTTCTCCGCGAGGGTGAACCGACCCCCCTGGGCCAGCAGGCGGACGCGCAGCATACGCAGCTTTGGCCGCTCCAGCGCGGTTGCGTCCTTCGCCGCCAGATCCACCTCCGTCAGCGCCTCATCGACGCGGTCGAGCAGCCCCAGCGCCCGCGCCAGCTCGGAGCGGAACACGACCGCCTGCGGCGCCTTCGGCTCCTCCAGTGCCTTGCGGCACACGTCCGCCACACCGACGTACTTGTGCGTTTTCCACAGCAGCCGCAGGAAGCCGGCCTGAACCACGAGGCGGCCGTTGGACTCGCCCGGCTGGGCCAGGCAGCGGCGGAAGAAGTGCTCCGCTTCGTCCGACATCCGCTGCGCCTCGGCCAGCAGTGCCAGGAAGTGCAGCGTCTCGCCCTGCAACTCCTTCTCGCGCGGCGCCAGCGCGGACTTCACCAGTTCGCGGCTCAGGTCGTTGTCGCTGCGGAAGGCGGCGACCAGGGTGCGGGCCAGCGTCGCGACCTGATCTGGCCGCTCACGGCCCTGCGTTAGCCGGGCATCCACCAGGGCCAGCGCTCGCGCCATGCCCGGCTGACCCATGTCCTTGTACAGCGTGAACAGCCCCTGATAGACGTTGGTGCTCGGGGACTCCTCCAGCAGCGTCAGGTAAATCTTCTCCGCCGGCGCGGTCTGACCGGCGACGGCGTACTGGCGGGCCAGCAGCAGACGCAGCCCCAGGTTGAACCGGTCCAGGCCGGACGCCTTCTGCAGCCACGGCAGCACTTCCGCGTCGCGTTTCTGCTTGCGTAGCAGCTTGATCTTCAGCTCATACGCCTCGGTGCCCTGCGGCAGCAGACGCAGATAGTTGTCCAGGTAGCCGAGGGCGTCGTCCACACGGTCGATCTCCAGGCACACCTGGGCGAGGTGGTAGTTGAGGCGGCCGGCGCCGTCGGGGTTCTTGCCCTGGGCCTTCTTGAACGCGGCGATGGCCGGCTCGTACTGCTTCAGTTGCAAATGACCACGGCCGATGCGCTCGTAGATTTCTGCGGCCCGAATGCGGATTTCCTGGCGGGTGGCGGCGCTCACGTCGGTCACGGTGTCCATCGTTTCCAGCAGGGCGGCGGCGCGGGTGAACGCCGCCACGGACCCGGCCACGTCGCCGGTGTGCTCGTAGATGACGCCTAAATCCTGGTGCATTTGCTCGCACAGTTCGGGGTGCTCCTGAATGCCGGCGCAGTCCAGGCCGCGCTGCAGCGCCGCCGCGGCCTCCTTCAGCCGGTCCTGGGCACGGAGCTGGCGGGCGTAAAAGAACCAGGTTTGATAGTCCTGCGGATCGAGGCTCAGGACCATGCGCGTCGCGGTCTGGGCCTCGGCCGGGCGCTCCAGGGCGATGTACAGGACGATGAGGCTGCGGTACACCGCCGGCGCGTCCGGGTTCAGTTTCGCTGACTTTTCCAACGCTTGCAGTGCCTCGATCAGCCGATCCTCGCGTTCGCAGAGCAGGCCGTGGACGTACAGGTGCAGGGCCTCACGGCGGTCGCGGTCCTTGTCGGAGGCGGGCTGGGCGGGCAGGACGGCGGGCTCGTCCTCGGGCGGCTGGCGGTGCTGGGCGCGGGCGGCGGCCGGCACGGCAGCGAGAACGATCAGAAGCAGCACGGTTCGAGCAACCTGGGGCATTTCCGAATCCCTCTTTAGCTCGCGGGCGGGGAACGGCGGCCGCGGCACTCCGGTCCACGGCGATTGGCGGCGGAGTGTAACCAAAAATGGGATTTTGCCAAGACGGCATTCATCAAAGAGGATTCACCACAAAGACACAAAGAGCACAAAGTAAAGATAGAAGAATTAAATAATCATTCTTCTGTCTTTTCTTTGTGCTCTTTGTGTCTTTGTGGTGAATCCGCTATTTAGCGCGGCTTGCCCCGGCCAGCGCGGTGCCGCCCTGGACGCTGGCGAACTGACAGGCCCCGGCCATCGGACAGCCCGGACACGCCGGGTCCGCCTCGTAGCAATACTCCTCGGCCAGTTCGCTCACCAGGTCGTTGAACTGAACGCCGCGGGCCTTGGGCACCTGATGTTCCAGGCTGGCCCGCAGCACTTCGGGGTCCTGTTCCTCGTTCTCGATCACGCCCAGCCGGCCCAGACAGCGCAGCGTCGGCGCGTCCACCGGGATGGCGTGGCCGCCCAGGCTCTGCTGGATCACCCAGGCCACCGAGTAATCGTTGGCCGCCTGGTAGCGCTGCAGTTGCTTGGCCGCCTGTTTCAGCCCTTTCTTGTGCAGGCTCTCCAGGTCAAACGAAAAGGTCGTTTCAAAGACTTCTTGCAGAAATTCAATGATGCGCTGGGCGCGGGTCTCGGCGTTGGGCAGGCTCTGCAGGGCGTCGGCCAGCTCGCGGGCGGAGCTGACCCGAACCTCATTCCAGTCGAAAAACTGTTCGCGGAGGCCGCGGTAAGCGCGGTCCGCCTGTTCACGCGTCACGCCCTCGCGGCACAGCGCGTACAGGAACTGTTCCAGCACCGGCCGCGGCTCCTCCTCGTCGGCCCTGTTCTTCACCGCGGTGGAGAACAGCTGGGTGAACACTTTCTGCTTGTTGATGATGGTCGGCATAATGCGTCGTGCGCCCCCCGTGTGGGTAGGTTGACAGTTCGGTGACGCCCCGGCCTGGGTTCCCGACACCCGCCTCCGTGACGGCGTGCCGGCCGGATGCGTCACGCCCCGGGTTCCTCTTCCGTCGCCCCGTGCTCGTCCGGTCCCGCCTCCGGCGCTGGCTTGTGGTGTTCGGCCAGCGCCTCGTTAATCAGGCGGGTGATCTCGATGCTCTTCTTGACCCCTTCGTCCACGACGAAGCTGATCTGCGGCGTGAAGCGCATTTTCAGCCGGCTGGCCAGTTTCGACTGGATGAAGCCGGTTGAATGCTTCAGGCCGTGCAGACAAAGTTGCTGCTGCTTGGGAGTGCCCATGAGTGAGACGTACACCTTGGCGTGTTGCAGGTCCGCGGACACCTCAACGCGCGTCACGGTGACGCCCTTGATGCGCGGGTCTTTCATCTCGAACAAAATGGTCTCGGCGGCCACCTCGCGGACGACCTCGGCAACGCGAGCGGTGCGGTGGGTCTTCATGGTTGCCGTTCCACCTCTAACTCGTGTTGCAGGAACTCCGCGACCGGATGGCCGCGCAGCGCCTCGACAATGTGGCCCAGCGCCGCCTTGACGCTCTGGGCATCAGGACCGACCATCGCCACGCCGAGTTCCGCGAGGCGGCGGTCGTCCAGATAGTCAACCTCGGCAACCGAGACGTTGAACTGGTTGCGCAATCGATCCTTGATGCTCTGTAGCACCTGGCGTTTGTCCTTCAGGGTGCGTGCCTCCCGCACCAGCAGGCGCACGCGCAGAGTGCCTATGTGCATAGTAGTCATTAGTCATTAGTCATTAGTCATTTGACTAATGACTAATGACCAAAGCACGCTACAGCGTGCGAACCACCTGGTCCACGCGGTACGCCTCGATCACGTCGCCGACCTTGACATCATCGTAGCCGGCGATCTTGATGCCGCACTCGAAGCCCTCGCGCACCTCGGAGGCGTCCTCCTTGAAGCGCTTGAGCGATTCGAGGCCGGCACTGCGGTCCGCCGGCGGGAAGATGACCACGCCCTCGCGGATCAAGCGCACCTTGGCGGAGCGCTTGATGTTGCCCTGCGTGACGTAACAGCCCGCGATGGTGCCCACCCGGCTGATGCGGAAGGTCTCGCGCACCACCGCCCGGCCGAGGTGAACCACCTCCTCGCGCGGCTTCAGCTTCCCTTCCAGCGCCGCGCGCACGTCGTTCGTCAGGTTGTAAATGATGTTGTACTGCAGGATCTTGACGCCGCGCTCCTCGGCCAGGGCCAGGGCGCGGTCGTCCGGCACCGCGTTGAAGCCGACGATCAGCGTGTCCTGCGGCGAAGTCAGCGCCAGCCACACGTCGTTCTCCGTGATGGCCCCGATGGCGGCCTCCAGGACGCGGACGCGCACCTCCGCGTGCGTCAACTTGTCCATTTCCTTGCGGATCGCCTCGATGGAGCCGCGCGTGTCCGCCTTCAGGATGATCTTCAACTCGGCGACCTTCGCCTGCGTCAGCATGTCCAGCGTGATCGGGACGCGTGGGTCGAACGACGCCGCATGCTGCTTCATGCGCCGCTTCTCGGCCACCTCGCGGGCCACCGCCAGGTCGGGCACCACCTGGAACGCGTCGTCCGCGTTGGGGGCAGTGTCCAGGCCGGTGATGCGGACGGGGATGCTTGGGCCGGCCTCCTGCAGCGCCCGTCCCATGTCGTCGTACATCTGCCGCACGCGCCCGTAGGCCGAACCGCAGAGCACCACGTCGCCGCGGCGCAGCGTGCCTTCCTGAATCAGCAGCGTCGCCCGGACGCCCTCGTCCTCGCTGAGCATCACTTCCAGACAGGTGCCGTTGGCCGGTTTATTCGGGTTGGCCTTGAGTTCCTTCAACTCGGCCACGATCGAAATCTGGTCAAGCAACTCGTCGATGCCCTTGCCGGTGGCGGCGCTGGTTTCGACGAACGGCGTGTCACCGCCCATGTTGTCAGGCAGCACGTTCAGGCCGTAGAGCTGCTGCCGCGTGCGGTTGACGTTGGCGTTGGGCAGGTCCACCTTGTTGATGGCCACCACCAGTGAGACGCCGGCCGCCTTGGCGTGGTTGATCGCCTCCTCGGTCTGCGGCATGACGCCGTCCTCGGCCGCCACCACGATGACGGCAATGTCCGTGACGTTCGCACCGCGGGCGCGCATCTTGGTGAACGCCTCGTGGCCGGGTGTATCCAGGAAGGTGATCGGCCGGCCGCCGTGATCGACGCGCCAGGCGCGGATGACCTGCGTGATGCCGCCCGCCTCGGTGTCAACCACTTTGGTATTGCGGATGCGGTCCAGCAGCGACGTCTTGCCGTGATCGACGTGGCCCATGATCGTGACGATCGGGGCCCGCGGCACCAGCGTTTCCGGCGCGTCTTCCTTGTGCAAGTCCTCGTTCAGCTGGTCCTCGGCGTCCGCCGCCTTCTTGATGTCCAGCTCGCGGCCGAAGTCCAGCGCGATCAACTCGGCGGTCTGCGGGTCCAGCCCCGAGTTGATGCTCATGCCGGCGCCCATGCCGTGGCTCATCAACTTGAACAGCAGTTCGCCGGACTTGATGCCCATCGCTTCGGACAGCGAGCGGACGGTGATCGGCACGACCACCGGTACCTTGCCCTTGCGCGGCATGGTGGCCTGCTGCCGTTTTTTGATCTTGTCGCGCAGGCGGTCGCCGGGGCGGCGCACGCGCTCGTCGTCGTCCAGGGTGACGATCTTGCCGCGCTCGACGATGACCTCGCCCTCGCGCTTGCGATCCTTGGCGCGCTTGTCGCGTTCCTTGCGGCGGTCGTCGCGGCCGATGACGCCGGTCTTGGTGGCGGCGCCCTTCTTGCCCTTCTTGGCCTCGTCGTCATCGGGTACATCGACAACGGCGGTTCCGGTGTCCTTGTTCTCGGTCTGGCCCTTGATGACATCGAGGGGGTTGACACCCTTCTCGGTCATCTCCTTGAGCATCTCCTTGGTGAAGACCATCTTGGTCTGCTGGGTGGGCTGGGCGCCAGCCCGGGCCGCCGGCTGCTGCTGGCCACCGCCGCCGGTCGGCGTCTTCTTGGGGGGTTGGGCGCCCGGCGGCCGCTGGCTCGGCGGCCGCAGCACACGCTGCCGATGGACGATACCGCCACCACCGCCACCGCCGCCCGGGCGGGGCGGGCTGTCGCCGCGCGCCTGGCCACCCCCCAGGTTGCGCACGGGCGTGGCGCTGGTGGAGGTCGGCAATCGCGGCGGCGTGGTCGGCGCCGGGGGCCGTGGCGTTGCGACCGGAGCTGAGGGGGCTGGCGGCGCGGCCGGTTCGGGCGTGCGCGGCCGCTCGGCCTCAGGGACCGGAGGTTTGACAGGTTCGGCGGTGCTTGGCGTTTTCACTGCGGCGGCTGGTGCCTCGGGAGGTTTGGGAGCGGGGGCCTGCGGGGCCTCCGGGAGTTTGGCCGCGGGGGCGCTGGGCGCGGCGACGGCGGCCGGGGCGCTGCACGGTGGGCGCAGCCGGCACGGACGGAGGTGGAACGGGGGCGACGGTTGGCCGCGCGGCCTCCGCAATCTGAGCGGCGGGTGCGGTCACCGCGGGCGCGACCAGCGGCGTCGGGGCGGCGACCGGCGGTGCGGTTGGGGCCGGCGGCGGCGTGCGCACGGGCTCGGGCGGCCGGCGGCTGTCCAGTTTACGGATCGGCTTGTTGACATCCGGCAGGACGGGAGGGGCGGACGGGCGCGGCGCGGTCGCCGTCGCAGTGGCGGCCCCGCGCTTGACGGCAGCCTCGATCTGTTCGACCTGTTTGGGGTCCAGGTTACTCAATTGGTTCTTGACATCAAGGCCGAGTTCGGTACACAGGTCGAGCAAATCCTTGCTCTCCATGTTTAGCTCACGCGCCAGGATGTAGACACGCACTTTGTCTTTTTGCAAGCGGGGCTCCTCTAGGCTTCATCAGGTGGGGCGTGCGCGGCTGGGGGGCCGCGGCAAATACCCCAATTATTTATTCTAACACCATCACTTTTCTTGAAAAGGGCAGAACAACCTGCCCGGGCTTTTGCGGGGTGCCGACCCTCCCCTCTGGGGAGGGAAGGAGCGATCAGGGCGGTGGTGGCGTGCCGGTGTTTCATGGCTGGCCACTCGGCACTGAGTTCTCGGGGGCGGTCTCCTCGGTCGGTACGGCGACAGCATCGGGCGTTGGGGCCGGGGCCGGTTCATCGCCGAACACCTGGGCGGCGGTGAGGCGCGGCTCCTCCGGCTCGGGGGCGGCGGTGTCGGGGCCGAACAAACTCTCGGCGGTCGGTTTGTGCTCCTGCGGTTGCTGTTCCGCTGGCTCGGCGGGGCCGAAAATGTCTTCCGCCCGCGGCGCCCCAGACCGGGAAGCCGAGCCAGCCCCCGACCGGGCGACCGCCCCGGCCCGCGTTTGCTCCGTCTTGTTGGTGCGATTCTCTTCCTGCACTTCCTCCGCCTTCTCCTCCGCGATGGCGATGATGTCGTCAGCCTCATCCTCGCTCAGCCCGGACAGCTCGGCCATCTCGCTCGGCTCCAGGAAGGTCAGGTCGTCATACGACAGGAAGCCTTCCTCAATGAATACCTCCACAAGTTCCGGCTGCACGCCCTGGATCTGGCTGAACCAGTTCTCCGCCTTTTCGATGCTGTTGTTCAGCTCGTCGTGCGTCATGATTTCGATGTCCCAGCCGACCAGCTTGCTGGCCAGGCGGACGTTCTGGCCGCGCTTGCCAATCGCCAGCGACAGTTGATCTTCCTTCACCAGGACGATGGCCCGGCCCAGCCGCGGATAGAGGAACACTTCCTCGATCTGCGCCGGCTGCAGGGCGTTGGGGATCATGACCTGGAGCGAATCGTTCCAGCGCACGATGTCGATGCGTTCGTTGTTGAGTTCTTCCACGACGTTCTTGATACGGCTGCCGCGGACGCCGACGCAGGCACCGACGCAATCGACCTTCATGTCAATGCTGGAGACGGCGATCTTGGAGCGATAGCCCGCCTCACGGGCCACGGCGCGGATTTCGATGGTCTTGTCGGCGATCTCCGGAATTTCGTGCTCGAAGAGACGACGCACGAAATCCGGGTGGGTTCGCGACAAAATGATCTTCACGCGATGGCCAGCCTTCTTCACATCCAGGACGACGGCCTTGATGCGCTCGCCGGGATGGTGCGTCTCACCAGGGATGCTTTCGGAGCGTGGCAGAATGGCCTCGCTTTTGCCGAGGCTGACGATGCCGGCGCCCCCCTCGTAGCGTTGCAGGGTGCCGTGAACCAGGTCGCCCTTCATGGCCTGGTACTGCGTGATGAGCTGCGTCGTCTCCGCCTCGCGGATCTTCTGGATCAGCAGTTGCTTGGCGCTCTGGGCGGCAATCCGACCGAGTTCGCCCGGTTCGACGGGCTGGCCGGCGTGCGTGGCCTGTAACTCGCCAGTGTCGCGGTCGAGGGTGACGACAATGTCGCCGTCGTCGCCGTAGTGCTTCTCGGCGGCGAGCTGCAACGCGGCCTGAATGCTGTCGAAGATCAGGTCGCGTGCGATCTGCTTTTCCTGGTGCATCGCCTCCACAAGACGAAGCACGTCGGAGCCTTTGGTAAACATGAATCAATACCCTCGACCAGATGGTCTTTTCTGCCGCGGCGAGCGGGGTCGCGTCAGCGCCCCGTGCCCGCATCCGCTGGGGACACGGGGCGCTGACGCGACCCCGCTCACCAAGGCTCTCAACAGAGCACGACAGGTAACAAAAAAAGTGGGTCCAGGCCCACTTTTCACTGCCCCTGCAGCGCAAGGCGCAGCGGCGCCCTCACGCTGTGGAACGCCCGCCCGCCGGCGCCTGGCCGGTGGCGGCGTCAAACAAGTGAGCGGTTTCCAACCGAAGGCGAACCATGTGTCGTTGCCCCTGGACGATGGTTTGCGCACTCCCGCGCCCCCGCAATCGCAGTCCCTGAGCCTGCCAGGTCACCAGGGCCATCGGACCCCATCCTTCCAATTGTACGACATCCATCTCGACCGGATGCCCGATTTCCGCTCCGACACCCACCGCCTCGGGCGGCACGCCAAGCGTCACGGGGCGGCCGACCCACGCAGACCAGGCGGCTGTGCGTTCGGGTGGCACTGGCCAGCGGACATCGCCCCCTACAAAATACAGCTTATCCCGCTCGAAAAGCAACACCCCGTCCAAAAAGTTCTGCTCCGGCCAGCCCAGAAAGTGGGCAACGAACCGGCTGGCAGGCTGTTCGTAGAGCCGCTGTGGCTCCGCGACCTGTTGCAGCATGCCCCGGTGTAAGACCGCCACGCGGTCGCCGAGGTTCAGCGCTTCCTGGGGATCGTGGGTGACAAATAGTATTGTCGTCGCCAGCCGCCGATGGAGCAAGAGCAACTCGCCGCGCAACTCCTGCCGCAACCGGGTGTCGAGGTGGCTGAAGGGCTCATCCAGCAGGAGCACTTCCGGTTGCCGCACCAGCGCCCGGCCCAGCGCCACACGCTGCTGTTCGCCGCCGGATAGCTGAGCGGGCAACCGCCCCAGCAGAGGCGTGATCCCCAGCAGCCCGGCCACATCCACCAGCCGCCGGGCCAGTTCGGCTTGCTGCGCGCGGAACGTCTGCCAGCGCCGCGGTTGCAGCAGTCGGGCCGCCCAGCGCTGGAGCAGGCCGGGTTGCCGTTGTTCCACGGAGAACGTTAAATTGGCCGCGACTGTCAAATGCGGATACAGGGCCGGCTGCTGAAACACCAGCGCCACGTCGCGCTGCCACGGCGGCACTGCCGTCACGTCGCGGCCCGCCAGTCGAATGCTGCCCGCCGTCGGCTGCTCCAGTCCAGCGATCAGACGCAACACCGTCGTCTTGCCGCTGCCCGAAGCGCCGACCAGCACGAGCAACTCGCCGGCATGCACCGACAGGCTCAACCCGTCCACGGCACAGACGCCGTTGCCAAAAACCTTTGTCAGACCCTCCAGTTCGACCGCTGCCATGCTTGTTTCCAGTCAGTGAACAGGCGTATCATTAGAGGGAGGAAATCGAGCGGAGGATTCAGACATGGATAATCATACGATTGCTCAGCGGTTGACCAGTCACGCCCGGCAGCTGCAACAGCGCATGGAGAACCTGTATCGAGTGCGTGCCTACCGGCGTGCGGCGGAGGTGATCCAGGGCCTCAACTGCCCGGTGGCGGACCTGCTCGACCGGCAGGGCCGGCGCGGCCTGGAGGCGCTACCGGGCATCGGCAGCCACCTGGCGTTCACCATCGAGACGCTGGTGCGCACCGGCGAGTTCCACACCTATTCCGAGGCGGGTTGATCGCCGTCGCCGTTCGCGGTTCTACAATGGCGAGAACCATCGACCACCGCGAGGGACGACGCCATGCCGGGCCAACTGCGGCGCCTGCTGGAGATGATCCGTTTCAGCCATACGCTGTTCGCGCTGCCGTTCGCCCTGCTGAGCGCGGCGCTGGCGTGGCGCAAGAAGGGAGCGTTCTCCTGGCTGGAACTGGCCGGCATCATTCTGTGCATGACGTTCGCCCGCAGTGCCGCGATGGCGTTCAACCGCCTCGCCGACCGTCACCTCGACGCCGCCAACCCGCGTACCGCCGGCCGTCATTTGCCGAGTGGGCAGCTGACTGTCGCCGGCGTCACCGTCTTCACCATCGTCTGTGCGCTGCTGTTCGTCGCCTCCGCGGCGCTGTTCCTGCTGGCGGAGCCGCCGAACCCTTGGCCGCTGTGGCTGGCGGTGCCGGTGCTGCTGTTCCTCTTCGCCTACTCCTACACGAAGCGCGTCACGCTGTTCGCCCACTTCTGGTTGGGGACGTCACTGAATCTGGCGCCGCTGGCGGCGTGGATCGCCATCCGCGGCATTCCTGACCTGGTCGATTTGATGACGCCGGTGGTGCTGGGCGGGGCGGTGGGCTTCTGGGTATCCGGATTCGACATCATTTACGCCTGTCAAGACGTGGACTTCGACCGCCAGGCGCGGCTGCGGAGCTTGCCGGCGACGCTGGACGTACGCGGCGCGCTGACGGTGGCACGGCTATGTCACCTGGCAATGTTGGGGTTTCTGGTGGCGCTGTACTGGGCGGCGGTACCATACCTGGGCGGCATCTACCTGGCGGGAGTGGCGGCAGTGGGGCTGCTGCTGGTGTATGAGCATTCGTTGGTGCGGGCGGACAATTTGACGCACGTGAATCAGGCGTTCTTTCAGGTGAACGCGGTGGTCAGCGTGGGGTTGCTGGTGGTGGTGCTGGTGCAGCTGGCGGTGGCGTGGTGAGCGGCCCCCTTGCTCGGAGGGTGGGTCCGCGTTATGATCGCGTGGAGGGAGGTTTGGCCATGCAATCCATCCACATTCGGTTTCTTTCGCAGGAAGATCGCGTGCGCGGCTTCTATGAAATGGCAACCCGCGCCCGCATCAGTAGTTTCCCGGATGGGGTTTACCAGGTGCCTATTGAGGCCCTCCGTTTGCTTGAGGATCAGCACATTGCGTACCGTCGGGCCACCGATGCCGAGGTAAAGGATGCCCATGATAAGGTTCGACATCCTACTCCCATTGTTTTATAACGACGGACGACAGATCGAACGTGCGAAGTTCCTCCAGACGGATGACGAACTGATTCAGTGCTTCGGTGCCATCAGCACCGACACCGTCACGGTGCGCGGGCAGTGGCTCTACCAGAGCACGCTTTACGTGGATCAGTTAATTCGTGTGCGTCTCGACCTTCAGGACACCCCCGACAACTGGCAGGCTGTCCGGGCGTATGTGGAACGACTCCCAGTGATGATGGGGGTACAGAGGCGGGTGGAAGTGGTCGAACAACGGCATGGCGGCAACCCTGCGCTACAGTGTGCTCATGTTTATAGCGCAAGCTAACAGAGGGATTGCCGACTCGCAACTCAATCCTGCACCTCGCGGAAGATGCGCTCGAAGTGGCACTCGCACCGCAGCAGCACTTGCAGCAGCGCTGGATCGAACTGCCCCGGCGACCAGTCGTGCATGACCTGCAGTGCCGGCCGATGCGCCAGCGCTGGCTTGTACACCCGCCGCGACCGCAGCGCGTCGTACACGTCGCCCACGGTGAGCAGCCGCGCCGCCAGTGGGATGTCGGTGCCGGCCAGCCGGTCAGGATAGCCGCGGCCGTCCCAGCGCTCGTGGTGGTGCCGCACCAGGTCCAGGGCCATCTGCAGGAACGCCATCGCTCCGGGGTGCTGCCGCGTCACCTCCTGCAGCGTCTCGGCGCCGATGATCGTGTGCTGCTGCATCAGCAGCCGCTCGTCCGGCGTCAACTTGCCGGGCTTGTGCAGGATGTGGTCGGGCAGGCACACCTTGCCGATGTCGTGCAACGGCGCACAGGCCACCATCATCTCAATGAAATTGGCGTCGATTTGCTCGGCATACGGCGACGCTTTGACCGCCTCCTCCGCCAGGCAGCGGCAGTAGCGCTGCACGCGCACCAGGTGGCCGCCTTTCTCCGACGCTTTGTGCTCGACCAGCTTGGCCAGCGCCAGCACCACGGCGTTGCGCGACTGCACCAGGTCGGCGTGCTCGCCGTGCAGGCTGCCCTCGATCTTCAGGTTGGCCGCCAGCAGGTGCGCGGTCAGCTGGCCGGAGCGGTCCTGGGCGTCCTTCAGCCGCAGGGCGCAGCGCACCCGCGCCCGCAGTTGCGTCCGGCTGAACGGCTTGGTCAGAAAGTCGTCGGCGCCGCACAGTAGCAACTGGGCCATGGTGTCCGCCTGGTCGTTGCCGGACATCAGGATGATCTTCAGGTGCGGTGACGACGGGTTCTCGCGCAGGCGCTTGCACAGCTCCGTGCCCACCACGTCCGGCAGGCACAGGTCCATCACGATCAGGTCGAACTGCTGGCTCGCCAGCGCCTTCATGGCGGCCTGGCCACTGGCGGCCTCTTCGGTGAGGAAGCCGTCCGCGTGCAGGGCATGGCGGCAGTAGGCGCGGATGCCGGCCTCGTCGTCCACCACCAGCAGGCGGTGCGACACATTGTCGGCGGCGCCGGCCTGCGACGCCAGCGCCGCCGGCAGTTCCCCGGGCGTCAGTTCCAGGTACGATGGCAGCGCCAGCCGCGCGGGCTTGAGGAAGCTCACCAGTGCCTGCATCACCGACTCGGCGGTCGGGTAGCGGTCATCCGGGTGCAGCGCCAGCAGCTTTTGCACGAGCGCGTCGAGGTCCCCCGGCAACTCCGGCCGGACCTTCCGCAACGACGGCGGCGGCTGGCTCAACCGGGCGTTGAGTTCCTGGATGACGTTCTCCTGACCGGGAAACGGCGGCGTCGCGGTCAGGCACCAGAACAGAGTGCCACCCAGGCCGTACAGATCGGCGCGCACGTCAACGGTATGGGCGTCGCGCATCTGCTCGGGGGCCATGTAATCGACGGTGCCGATCAGGCTGCCGGACTCCGTCTTGCTGCTGTGGAAGTTACGTGCCAGGCCGAAGTCGAGCAGCTTGGCCTGGCCCTCCGGCGTGATGAGAATGTTGCTCGGCTTGATGTCGCGGTGGACCAGATGGTGGCGGTGCGCTTCCGACAGGGCCGAGGCAATCTGATACATCAGGTCGGCGGCGAGCGTCGGCGTCAGTGGCCCGTGTGCCTTGACGTGCTGTTCGAGATCCTGGCCGGGCACGTACTCCATGACGAAGTAGTGCAAGACGATGCCGTCCTCGTCCTCGGGCCGGCTCTCGCCGGCGTCGAAGGCCGCGATGATGTTGGAGTGCTTGAGCCTGGCGACGGCACGGATTTCCGTGAGAAAACGGCGGAGGATGCGCTGGTCCTGGTCCGCGCGGATCTGAATGACCTTGATGGCGACCTGGCGGCGCATGGCGCAGGTGCTCGGCGCGGTAGACCACCCCCATACCGCCGGCGCCGAGGCGGTCGAGAACGCGGTAGTTGCCCAGGACCATGCCGAAGGTGTTGCCGGACTCGACACGCCGGGCCTGGTACTCGGTCAGCAGGCCGTGGTGCAGCAGGCGCGGCAGCAGCTTTTCGACCGAGCGCAGGCGCAGCAGTTCTTCACGCAGGTTGGGCTCCAGACCGTCCCAGTCTTCGGCCGGGATCAGCGAGGAGGCCAACAGGCTGTGCAACAGCAGGGTCGCGGACGGACTGAGGGCCGGGTCCAGTTCCGCTGTGGGGCCCCGAGGGCGGGTCCGCGTGTCCTTCATGGTAGCGTCTCATGCGACCTTCCGACCTCAGGCGCGGCCCAGCCAGCCAGGCGAGTCCGGGCGCTGCAACTATAGGTCACACCGCGGTGACGGGCAAATGCGAGAAGGGGTGAGAGGGGGAGGGGGTGAAAAAATCGTTTCGCGGTGGGTGGAGCACGGCAAGTCATTGCGGCGCTTTGAAGCCGATCTTCTCGCGCACCGCATCGGTCAGCCGTTCCAATTGCCGGCCGTGCTCCGCAAGGATCCGGATGATCTCAGCGATTTGCTTTTCGAGGCGTGCCAAGCGCTCCGCCGTCTCGCGCCGATACTCCAGTTCACGGCGCTCGAATTCCGCGTGAGCCTTGGCGTGCTCCGCCAGCTGGCCGACGAACGCCGCCTGGTTGTTGATGAGCAGCGCCATCGCTTTTACGAGCTGGTGGTGACCGTTCTGCTCGGGGGCTTGTTTTGCCAAGGCGAACCCCTGTCCAGGCAGAGACGGCGTTTGTTCCACATCAGTCGGGGTGACCGGACTCGAACCGGTGACTTCTTGGTCCCAAACCAAGCGCTCTGGCCAAACTGAGCTACACCCCGAACCGGACCTACCTGGGATAGCCTACCGCAAAGCGATGGCCCTGCCAAGCACGTCCGGGCGAAATTCACTTCAGCAACTTGAACGACTTGAAAAACTTGTCGGTGTCCGCGGAGCCGACCAGCGCCGGGCTGCCGACCGCCATCACCTGGTACAGCTGGTTCTTGACCGCGTACAGCTGGGCTCGCACTTCCGTCTTGCCGTCCACGTCGATGAGCAGTTCGCGGCCGGGGTGGCCGCCCAGCTTCAGCGCCTTCTCGGAGCGCAGCTTGCCCTTGACGCTGCTGACCGCCCCGTCGCGAGCGTGGTCCAGTCGCCGCTCCTCCGTCTCCTTGACCGCCGAATCCGGCAGGACCGAGACACCGACGACGTAGGCGTCGCCGCCCTTCTTCAGTTCCGCGACAGTCAACACCACGTACACCTTGCCGACCGAGGTGTTGACGGACTGTTGGTGTTCTTGCGGCGTGCCCGGCAGCAGCACCTGAAAGCCGCCGGGTTTGTTGACGAACTCTTTCCATTCGCCGGGGTTCTGACCCACGGCCACGGACACAGGAGCCAGCAGCAAGAACCATCCCAGCAGCTTGTACATGGTTGATCCTCTCCCGTCCGAGCCCGAGCGCCAGCGCGGGGCCAAGCGTGCCCCGCACTGGCGCTCGGGCTCGGACAATCCAGCGCGGGCGCTAGCGCCGCAGCACCTCCAGCACCCGCATGAAATCGTCGTTGGACTCGAAGCGCAACACGATCTGCCCCCGGTCCTTCGCCTTCAATTTCACCTCGACCTTGAGCGACAACTTCTGTCGCAACTCGTCCTCGATGCCCTTGACATGGGCGGTCTTCTCCTCCGCGGGCGTCCGCGGTTCGGCCGGGGCGGACTCTTCCTTCTGCTCGCGCAGGAACTGCTCGGCCGCCTTGACGCTCAAACCGCGGGCGATGATCTGCTTGCACAGCGCCACCTGCTGGCCGTGGTCCTTGATCCCCTTGAGCAGTTTAGCATGTCCCTCGGAGATCTGGTTGACGCGCACGGCGTCCTGCACCTCCGCGGCCAGTTCCAGCAGGTTGACCAGGTTCGTGATCGTCGGTCGTGCCAGACCGATGCGCCGGGCCAGGTCCTCGTGGCCCATCTGAAAGCGCTCAAGGTAGTCCTTGAACCCCTGGGCCTTCTCGATAGGGTTGAGGTCCTGGCGCTGAATGTTCTCAATCAGGGCCGCTTCGAGCACCTGCTGGTCGTTGAAGTCCACGACGCGCACCGGCACGCTGGCGAGGCCAGCCGCCTGGGCGGCACGCAGACGGCGTTCACCGGCGACCAGCTGAAAGCCGTCACCGACCTGCCGGACGACCAGCGGTTGCAGGATGCCGTGACTCTTGACGCTCTCGCTCAGGGCGGTCAGTTCCTCCGCGTCGAAGGCCTTGCGCGGCTGAAACGGGTTCTGGTGAATCCTGTCCAGCGGCACTTCCGATGCATCGACGGCAACGGTTGGGCTCGGGGCCGTGATGGTGGCGGCGTCGGCGGTGCCCTCGGCGATGCCGAGCAGGGCGTCGAGGCCGCGACCGAGTCTGCGCTTCTCCATGACCAAACCTCCGCTCAGGGCTGGGGGCTCGAATCCTTCCGAGGCTGGCATTCTAAACCAACGCGGGGGCGGGAACAATCGGGGTTTGCCTGCGCTCCACCGCTTCTGTCCCGCCGCAAGCGGCGTAGCGGTCAGATCGCTACGCCGCTTGCGGCGGAAGAACCGGCGCTACCGTTCCACGCGGAACGTCAGTGCCCAGGTTCGTTCAGCATCCGAAGCAGGTAATCGCGCCCCGCCAGCACTTCCGCGATCACGTTCGCCCCGTGTTCGCGCTCGATCACCAGCGGCCTCGGATAGTCGAGGCGCCGCAGTTCTGCCAGCAGCCCGGCGAAGGGCACCTCACCCTGACCGAGGGGGACTTCCGTTCCCAACCACTCCGGTGTCGCGGTCGAGAGCGCGTCCTTGGCGTGGAAGCCGCGTACGTGACGGCCCAGCGTGCGCAACGCCTGCAACGGCTCATCGGTCCCGTACAGCAGGAAGTTCGCCGGGTCGAAATTCACGCCGAGGTTCAGCCGGCCCACGTCCTCAATGAACCGCAGCAGGCGCGCGGCCGACTCCTGCCCCGTCTCCAGATTAAATCCGAGGGACAATTCGGAGCAACGGTCGCAAATGCGTTGCACGACCTTGACCAGCGCGCGGTAATCCGCATGGGCGCGGTCCTCTGGCAAAAATCCGAGATGTGCGCTCACCAACGGCGCTCCCACGTCCTGCGCCAGTCCGCAAAACTCCAGTGCCACCCGCGTCCGATGCTCGCGCAGTTCCGGCAGCACCAACCCGACGGTGCGGCGGATGCTCAGAATGTCACGGTAGCTCTGCCCGTCGAAGCCGACGAACATGGTGTCAATGGTCAGGCCGCTGTCCCGTGCGGCGGCGACGTACGCGGCCCGTTCCGGCCCGGTCAGCCACCGCTCCGGCAGGGCACTGGTGTGGACGACGCGAAAGCCCAGGTCCGCGGCGACGCGGAAGGCGCGCAGGCGATCCGGCTCCAGGTTGTTGAGCATGACGCCGATTTCGAGCGGTTGCGGCATGGCGGCCCCTGTCATTTTTACTTTGTAATTGTAATTTGTACCATGTCCAGGACTTACGTCATTTGCTCTTTTCATGAAGGGCGGTTCGCGGTTAAGATTCGCCGCGTCGTGACGACGGAACCGTCCGACAGGGGCCACGGACGGCCCAGGAAGCGGAAGAGGTTGATGGATGAAGGGACTCATCGCGGCGGCGGGGCTCAGCACCCGCATGCAGGACCTCGGTGATCGGCAGAACAAGGTGCTCCTCGACCTCGGCGGCGACACGTTGCTGGGGTCCATTCTCACGAACTTCGAGCGGGCCGGCATCACCGAGACGACCGTCCTGGTCGGGCACGACGCCTTCGCGGTCCAGGACTTCTGTGGCAAGCGGGCCACCTGTCTGCTGAACCCGTTTTACGAGCACGCGGGCATTCTCGGTAGTGTCTGGCAGGCGCTGCCATACCTGGAGGGCCACGGGTTCACCTTCACCACGGGCGATCACTTCTTTTCCTTCGAGCGCTTCCAGCGCTTCCTGGCGGACCAGCCCGAGGCGGACGTTCTTGTGGACGTGGAGTTGAAGCCGTGCGACGACGAGGACATGAAGGTCTTCGCGGAGCGCAACGGCGACTTCCGCACCATGAGCAAGACGTTCCTCAAGGGCGGTCTGGTGCTGGGCGAGTTCACGGGCTGTGTCCGTTTCAGTGCCGACGGCAGCGCTCAGTTCTTTGAGACGCTCCGGCGGCAGGCCTGGCAGCGCGGGCTGCAAGGCTACGTCGCGGACCTGCTGTGCAAGCTCCACCGCAAGTGGCCCCTCGCGTTCCATCTCAGTGACGACCATGGCCGGGTCGAGGTCGATTTCCCGTACGACCTGGCGAAAGCGCGGCAGCTCCACCGTCAGTTCAGCCCACGCAAGACCGGCTGAATCGGAAGGATGAATTACGAAGGATGAAGGCTGAATAGAACCGAAACTATTCTTTCCTTTTTCATCCTTCATCCTTCATCCTTCATCCTTTCCCTAATCCTTTCTGCAGGAACAGAGCATGAATCGCGACCCCATTCTCATCCGCGTCGATGCCACGCCCCGCACCGGCTATGAGGGGCTGGCCCGCTGCCTGACGCTGGCGGCGGCGATCCAGCGGCGGCGGCGGCCGGTGTACTTCCTGTCGCAGCTGGAGCCCGGGTCGCTGGGTCTGCAGATCAAGCGCGCCGGCAACGAATGGCTTGAGGCCGACAACACTGCCGGCTCCCCCGACGACGCCACCGAGACGATTCAGGAGATGCGCCGCCTGAACCCCGCGGCGGTGGTGACGGACGTGCCTGACGGGACACCCGGCTACCTGACAGAACTGCGAGCCAGTTCGCGGCTGCTGGCGGCGCTGGACCACCAGGCGGCGGGGCGAGTGCCGGCGCACCTCATCATCAACCCGTTGCTGGGGCCAGGCAAGGAGAGCTACGAGTTTGACCCGGGCACGCAGCTACTGCTGGGGCAGCGCTACGCGCTGGTGCGGCCGGAAGTGCGACGGCTGCGGCAGGTGCGTTCGCAGGAACCGCCGCCGGTGCCAGTGCAGGGCCAGGTGCGCAACACGAATCAGTTCCGCGCCCTGGTGTCGCTGGGCGAGGACGACCCGCACCGCCGCACGCTGGAGCTGTCGAAGTTGCTGCTGGCGGTGCCGCGCATCGCCCGGGTGGACGTGGTGGTGCGTTCCTATCACCCGGACCTGGAAAAGTTGCAGGCGCTGGCGGCGGCGCACCCGGAGCGGCTGGAGGTGGCGCTGGAGCCGAACGAGATCAGCGCCCGCCTGGTGCGTGCGCACTTCGCGGTCACCAACGGCGGCGGCTGGTCGGTGGAGCTGGCGTGCATCGGCGTACCGCAACTGCTCATCGTGCAGAACGAGGCCCACTGGCCGACGGCCCAGCGGCTGGAGGAGGAGGGCTGTGCGGCCTGCCTGGGCTGGCACGAGAGCGTGTCGCCGAGCACCATCCGCCAGGCGGTGCAGAACCTGCTCAGCGACCCGATCGAACGGCAGGCGCTGGCCCGCTGCGCCCGCAACCTGATCGACGGTCGCGGCCCGGATCGGTTGGTGACGGCCCTGGAAATCCTGCTGCACCCGTCGCGGTCGCTGGACTTCAGCAGCGAGGCGGCGTAGCCCGGAAAAATTAGCCACAGAGGACACAGAGAGCACAGAGAGAAGAAGAGAGAATGGGTTTCAACCCGGTAGCCGCGACTCTTTCGAAGGGTCGCGGCTTCTTTCTTTCTCAGTGTCCTCAGTGTCCTCTGTGGCTAAATTTGGCCCGCTAACCTTGCTCTTGGCCATGCTCGCGCTTTATGCTGCGGGTGGTTTTTGCCCCCACCCTAACCCGAGCGCGGTGACCCGGACATGGACAAGAACGAAGTCGCGGCCATTCTCGACGAAATCGGCACCCTGCTGGAACTGCAGGGCGAAAACTCCTTCCGCTGCAACGCCTACCACAACGGCGCCCGCGCCATTGAACAGCTGGAGACGAAGCTCAGCGATCTGGTCGCCGCCGGCACACTCAAGGACGTGCCCGGCATCGGCGAAACACTGCGCGAGAAGATCACCACGCTGGTCACCACCGGCAAGCTACCGTTCTACGAGGAACTTAAACAGAAGACGCCGCCCGCCCTGGTGCAGATGCTGCGCATCCAGGGCATGGGACCGAAGAAGGTCAAGGCGTTGTACGATCAGCTCGGCATCGATTCGCTGGACAAACTCAAGGCCGCGTGCGAGAGCGGCCAGGTCGCGGAACTGAAGGGCTTCGGCGCCAAGACGCAGGCGAAGATTCTGGAGGGCATGGCGTTTCTCAGCCAGGCCGGCGTTGGCGAACGTGTGCGGCTGGACCAGGCGCTGCCGCTGGCGCGGCAGATCATGGAGCAGCTGGCGAAGTGCCCCGGCGTCATCCGCATGGAGCTGGGCGGCAGTCTGCGGCGGCGGCGCGAGACCATCGGCGACATGGACATCCTCGTCAGTACCGATGATGCGAAGCCGATCATGGACGCCTTCGTGAGTTTCCCACAGGTGTTGCAGGTGACCGGCCACGGCGACACCAAGTCGAGTACGGTGCTGGCCGGACCCACCGAGGGTGGCAAGCGCGTGGTCATGAATGCGGACCTGCGCGTGGTCAAGGACGCGCAGTTCCCGTTCGCGCTGCACTACTTCACCGGCGGCAAGGAGCACAACATTCAGATGCGCATCCGCGCCCAGGAACGCGGTCTGAAGCTCAATGAGTACGAGTTGGCCGGCGACGGCAAGCACATCAAGTGCAAGGACGAGGCGGACATCTTCAAGTATTTTGGGCTCGATTACATCGAACCGGAGATGCGCGAACAGACTGGCGAACTGGAGGCGGCCGAGAAACACCAGCTGCCGAAGTTGATCGAACTCGATGATTTGCAGGGGACGTTCCACTGCCACACGACCTACAGCGACGGCAACGCGACGCTGGAAGAAATGGCGCTGGCGGCGAAGAAGCTGGGCTTCAAGTACCTGGGCATCGGCGACCACTCGCAATCGTTGCAGGTGGCCAACGGCCTGACCATCGACCGCGTGAAGAAACAGCACCAGGAGATTGACGCCCTCAATGCGAAGCTGAAAGGCATCCACATCTTCAAGGGTACGGAGTGCGACATCCTCGCGGACGGCAGTCTGGATTTTCCGGACGAGGTGCTGGGCTGGTTCGATTACGTGGTGGCCAGCGTCCATACGCATTTCAACCAGTCCGAAGAGGAGATAACGAAGCGCATCATCAAGGCGATCAGCCACCCGCGCGTGACGATGCTGGGCCACGCGACGGGCCGGCTGCTGCTGCGCCGCGAGGGCTACAAGGTCGATCTCGAAGCGGTGCTGCAGGCGGCGGCGAAACATCACACAATGGTCGAGATCAACGCCCATCCAATGCGGCTGGACATCGACTGGATTCATTGCAAGCGGGCCAAGGCGCTCGGCGTGCAGCTGGTCATCAACCCGGACGCGCACAGCACCCATGATCTGGAGTATGTGGAGTATGGGGTGTACGTGGCGCGGCGTGGCTGGCTGGAAAAGGAGAATGTGTTCAACACGAAGTCGCTGGCCCAGATCACGAAGGAACTGGAACTGCGGAAGCAGCGTGCCTGACAGGCCGGAACTGTCCAGAAGCAATCACCGTCTCTGAAGCAGAAGGAGAAAGACGACATGAATTTTACTGTAAAAACCGACGCTCCGCCGATTCGCGAAGATGCTAGCGGAGCCCTGCGTGTCGGCGATTCCCGAGTGCTGCTCGAACTGGTGATCCGGGCGTTCCAGGATGGAGCGACCCCGGAAACGATAGTGCTGCGCTACGACACCCTGGCACTTGAAGACGTCTACGCCATCATCACGTACTACCTGCGCCACCGAGACGACATCGAGCAGTACCTTGCCCAGCGCGAACAACAAGCGGAAGAAATGCGGCAGCAGATGGAGCGCCAACAGAGCGACCTGAGCGAAATCCGTGCGCGCCTGCAAGCCCGGCGACGATCCTGAGAACAGGCCGAATTGCGACTGCCTACCCGCCCGGACGACTTTTATCGTATCGTGGGGGCGCGGAGCCGGCGGCGACCTGAGCGAAATCCGTGCAGGCCCGTAGGCCCGGCCGCGATCCTGAGGACAAGCCATGTTGCGACTGCTGGCGGACGAAAATTTCCACGGCGACATCGTGCGCGGGTTGTTACTACGCCAGTTGGACCTGGACATCGTTCGTCTGCAAGATGTCGGCCTTTACGGTGCGGAGGATCCGGACATTCTGGCCTGGGCCGCCGAGAACAGCCGTATTCTTTTATCCCACGACCGCGCAACCGTTCCCGACCATGCTTACGCGCGCTTGGCAGCAGGGGAGGCGATGGCAGGCGTTTTCATCCTGAATGATCGGTTCCCAGTCGGACAGGCCATTCAAGAGATCTTGCTGATGGTGGAGTGTAGTGAGCAAGCGGATTGGAGCAGCAGAGTAGTTCATTTGCCTCTGTGCAGGTGAACAACAGTTTGTATATGGGATAGTCACTCAGAGCGGCGAACCCACGACGGTCTCATTATTTAAGGAAGTCCGGCAATGACCGAGCGCCCCGTTACCGGCGACTGGCCGGCGCCAATCGGGACACTGCCGGCAGACTGGCCGACGGTCCCCGGCTACGAACTCCTGGGCGAGCTGGGACGAGGCGGCATGGGCGTCGTCTACCGCGCCCGTCAGGTCAATCCGCAGCGGCTGGTCGCGCTCAAGCTGATCCGCGACGGCGCCCTGGCCGGCCCGCAGGAGCGCGCCCGCTTTCGCATCGAAGCCGAGGCGGCGGGGCGCATGCGGCACCCCAACATCGTGCAGGTCTACGAGGTCGGCGAGCATCAGGGCCGACCCTATTTCGCGATGGAACTCATTGAGGGCGGCAGTCTCGACCAGCACCTCGCCGGCCGGCCGCAGCCCGCGACGCAGGCAGCCGAACTGCTCCGCACCCTGGCCGGGGCCATCCAGCACGCTCACGAGCAGCACGTCATTCACCGCGATCTGAAGCCGGCCAACATCCTGTTGGCGTCCGTGGTCCGCGCATCGTTGTCCGTTGCGGAAGAGCCGGCGACGGATGGCAACGGACTACGGACCACGGACTACGGAAAACCGAAGGTCACCGACTTTGGCCTCGCCAAGCGCCTCGATAGCGAGAGCACCGCCCTGACGTTCGACGGGGCCGTCCTGGGCACGGCCGGTTACATGGCTCCCGAGCAGGCCGCCGGCCGCGTCAACGAGATCGGCCCGGCCACCGATGTGTATGCGTTGGGCGCCATCCTGTATGAGTTGCTCACCGGCCGGCCCCCCTTCCTGGCCGACACCTGGAACCAGGCACTGCAGCAGGTACTCCACGAGGAGCCGACGCCGCCGAGCCGGTTGCGGGCAGAGGTGCCTTGCGATCTGGAGACGATCTGTCTCAAATGTTTGGAAAAGCGACCCGACGGCCGCTACGCCTCTGCCGTGGCGCTGGCGGAAGATCTTGGCCGGTTCCTCACAGCGCAGCCGGTGATGGCCAAACCCATCGGGGAGCGCGAACGGTTGGCTCGCCTGGCCGAACGTGATGGTTACCAGATAATCGGCGAGAGCGGCCGTGGCCCCCGAAGCATTGTCTACCACGCCCTGTTTGGTCCACTCCGGCAGCCCGTGGCTTTGAAAGTATTTCGGGAGGGGATTTGCACGCGAGAGGTATGGGAAGACCGTGTCCAGCGGAGTGCGGATATATGGGCCGTCCTCACGCACCCACACATCGTCCCCGTGCAGCAGGCCGGTTGGTGGGACGGCGCTCCGTATGTCGCCGTGGAGTACGTCCCGAACGGCAGCCTCGCCGCCAGGCTCGCGGGCCAACCGCAGCCCGTGCGCCAGTCCCTCGCCGTGGTCGCGCAGCTGGCGGAGGTCGTCAGTTACCTTCACCGTCAGGGGGTGGTCCACGGCAACCTGAAGCCGAGCAACGTCCTGCTCGCCGCGGACGGCATTCCTCGGCTCGTCGATTTCCGCTACACCGCGGGCCTGTCCCTGGACCCGTTCTCCGCCGAGCCCGCCGGCCTCGCGTATCTGGCCCCCGAACTGATCCGCGGCCCGGATGCCGAGCCGCGCTTCTTCACGGACATCTATGGCCTTGGCGTGATCCTGTACGAACTGCTGACCGGAAGGCCGCCATTCGCCGGGGCCACCGCGGCGGAGGTACTGGAGCAGGTACGCTCCCAGGAACCGGTCCCCCTCACCCGTCTCAACCCCCAGGTGACGCCGCAGCTGGAAGCGTTCTGCCTGCATTGTCTCGGCAAGAACCCGTGGAAGCGCTACGAGCGCGCATATGATGTGCTCACGCGCCTGCGCTACTTCCACGACAACCACGACAGTCGCGTCGCGTCGGGGAAGCGCTGGCCCAGGCGACCACCGCGCGGCCGCTGACCAATGTCGGATTACAGATGCCTTCGTTCCTTCGTCTCGGGGAGAGTGCCATGCGACACACACTGCTGCTGTTGGTCACGAGTACGGCACGCTCGTTCGGCCTGCCGGGGGTAGACGAGGTGAGCAAGATGGGGGCGGCCAATGAGTAGGGCGGTAATGGTGGTGTGGCTGGTCCTGCTGGCTGCCGTGTTAGCGATACCATTCCTGGGGCGCGTGTCCGACCCCGGCGAGGAGTTGACGCGGCAGACGATCCGGCTGGCGCTGCTGTTCTACGGCGTCGCGGCGGTGCTGATGCCGTGGCTGACCGCCGCAGATTGGGCCGCACTGACGCCGCGCGGCCGGGCGGTGCGGCTCTGCTGGGCGCTGGCGTGGCTGGCGTACCTCATCCATGTCGGTATGGCTTTCCACTTCTACCACCACTGGTCCCATGAGGATGCCGTCGAGCGCACGCAGCGCGTCAGCGGGTTCGGGCCGGGCATTTACCTGTCGCATGGGTTCACGCTGGTCTGGCTGGCGGATGTGCTGTGCTGGCTGGGGTGGCCGCACCGCTACGCCCGGCGCCCGGTTTGGATGGGCGCGGCGCTGCACGGGTTCCTGGCGTTCATGATCTTCAACGCGACGGTGGTGTTCGGCGAAGGCTGGATCCGCTGGGCGGGCGGCGGACTGCTGGCGGCGGTGGTGGTGGGAGCCCTGGCCCGATCCACCTTGATTTATCGATTCGCGCTCAGGAGCGCGAATCGATAAATCAAGGCCGTGGCGGTCACACGTCGAGGTCTTCCGCGACGGCCTGCGGCGCGTGCTGCATGATGAACTTGTAGCGCAGCCCCGGTTCCTTGCCCAGCAGCTCCGAGAACGTGCTGTCCGCTTCCAGGTTGGAGTCGATCTCCACCTTCAACAGCGTCCGCGAACGCGGGTCCATCGTGGTGGTCTTCAGGTCCACCGCTTCCATTTCGCCGAGGCCCTTGAGCCGGGTGATCTCCGGCTTGGCGTTGCCGCGCAGGCCCGCCAGGATTTCCTCACGGTGCTCGTCGTCACGCGCCCACAGCGTCTCCTTGCCGACCTGGATCTTGTACAGCGGCGGCTGGGCGAGGTAGACGTGGCCCTTGCGAATCAACTCCGTCAGGTGGCGGAAGAAGAACGCGAGCATCAACGTGGTGATGTGGTGGCCGTCAGCGTCGGCGTCCATCAGCAGGATGATCTTGCCGTAACGCAACCCCGCCAGGTTGAACTTCTCGCCCGCCCCAGTGCCCAGCGCGCTCACCAGATCCGACAGTTCCGTGTTGGACATCACCTTGGTCAGGGCCTGGCCTTCGGAATTCAGAATCTTGCCGCGCAACGGCAGCACCGCCTGCTTGCGGCTGTCGCGGCCCTTCTTGGCGCTGCCGCCGGCCGACTGCCCCTCGACGATGAACAACTCGGATTCGTCCAGTTCACTGCTCTCGCAGTCGGCCAGCTTGCCGGGCAGGTTCAGCCGCCGCGACGAGGCGCTCTTGCGCTTGATCTCGCTGGCCGCCTCACGCGACGCCAACCGGGCCTTGGCCGCCAGCACGATGCGGCCGATGATCTGGTCCGCCGCCGTCTTGTTGGCGTTCAGCCAGGACTCCAGCGCCGGCCGCACGAAGTTCTCCACCGTGGCAACCATTTCGGGGTTGTTCAACTTTTCCTTGGTCTGGCCCTGGAACATTGGCTCGCGCACGAACACCGACAGCACGCCGACCACGCCCTCGCGGATGTCCTCGGCGCTGATGTCCAGCCCCTTGACCTTGATCTCGTGCGTCTCCATGAACTTGCGGACAGACTTGACGATGCCGCTCTTGAAGCCGGATTCGTGCGTGCCGCCCGCCGACGTGCGGATGCCGTTGACGTAACTGCGGATCGTCTCGTCGGTCGCTTCCGTCCACTGCAAGGCGACTTCCATCTTCTCACCCCCCCATCCCCCCCCCTTCGAGGGGGGGGATGAGGGGGGGGTGCGCGCCAGCGTGAACGGCGCCTCATGGACCGTTGGTTTCTGGCCGTCGGCGATCAGCCGGCCCAGGAACTCCGGGATACCGCCCGGGTGCGTCAGGTCGTGCGTCTCCTTCGTGACCTCGTTCTTGAAGATGATCTTCAACCCGCTGTGGATGTACGACATGTCCTCCAGGTGCGGCCTGATCTGGTCGGCGTCGAAGTGCGTCGTCTTGAAAATCTCGGGGTCCGGCTCGAAGTAGATGGTCGTGCCGTGCAGGCGGGTCGGTTCCAACTTCTCCAGCTCCGACGCCGGCTTGCCGCGCTTGAAGGTCTGCTGCCACTCGAAACCGTCGCGCTTGATCGTGGCGACCAGCTTGCGCGACAGCGCGTTCACCACCGACGAGCCGACGCCGTGCAGACCGCCGCTGTGGATGTAGTTGTCGCTGTCGCCGAACTTGCCACCGGAGTGCAGCGTCGTCAGGATCAACTCCAGAGCGGAGCGCTTGTACTTGGGGTGCAGGTCCACGGGGATGCCGCGGCCGTTGTCCTGCACCGTCACCGCGTCGCCGCCCTTGTGAAGCGTGACGGTGATGGCGTCGGCGTGGCCGTTGAGGTACTCGTCCACGGCGTTATCGACGATTTCCCAGACGAGGTGGTGCAGCCCCTTGGGGTCCACGCCGCCGATGTACATCGACGGCCGCTTGCGCACCGGCTCCAGCCCTTCGAGGACGGTGATGTCCTTGGCGGTGTAGGTCGCTGTGCTCATCGCTTCTTTCACTCCACGCTCAGGCAAAAATCTCGTCCACCGTCATCCGCCAACCGGGCACGGCGGGCTCGGCCTCGGCGGTGTCACCGCGCCGCCAGGTCACCGGGTTCGTTGGATCGGTGGCGCGGTAGCAGGTCACGGTTTCCGCGATTGGGTCAACATCCCAAACCACCTGTGTGCCCACCACAAAATACTCTTCTCGCTTGGCGGCAATTTCGGCATCGGCGGCGGCCCCATAACTATTTTCGCTGCGCACCTCGGCCGCGAACGTGGGTGGACCGACAACGAAACCCATGAGATTGGCCGGCAAGGGGCCGTTGTAGTAGGAGGCGTCCGGGGAAAACGACTCGCGCCCGGAAGGAAGTTGCGGGACGCCGTAACCAATACTGTCAGTGAATGCCCTTCCTTGTTTGGTTTGCTTGACGTACGCGCGAAGACCGACGTAGATGTTGCCACCGACTTCATTGGGGCGAATGCCGACAGACATTTGCACAACCCTTCCGCCAATAAGTTCGGCTTTACCGTCCGTTCCCATCAGGTCGTCCAGGGTCGCGCGCGACTGTCCAACGGCAGCCATGACAATTCTCCCGTGATCGCTCGGGGTTCGCTACATCGCTTGCGGCGGACGAGGTAGGTGTCAGTCAAACAACGACGGTTGCTCTGGCGGCGACTCGTCGGCGTCCTTCGGCTTCTCCACCCGCTCCGGCTTGACTTTGCCTTCCACCACGTCCCAATCGACCAGTTCAATCGGCGGCGGCACCACGCGCACAAAACTCGTCCGCTTGACTGCCTCAAATCCCTTGCCGCCGCGCGATGTCACCTCGTATTTCGCCGGCCCGAACTCCATCGTCTTGCCGCTTGATGTCTCCAGCACGAACTTGTCAAACCGCCTCCCCATCAGCGCCCCGCCCAGGCACTCGTCTTTCTCTTTTTCCACCTTCATGCCCAGCACGCCTTTGCCCACACCGGACAGGACGTTGATCTCGTCAACGTTAAAGTGGATGACGTGACCATTCGCCGACGCCAGGTAGATGGTCTTCTCCCCGTGCGGCACCGCTGCCATCACCACCTTGTCGCCTTCCTCCAGGCGGATGAAGCGCCGTCCCGGCTTGTTCGACGCGGTGCGGAACGGCAGCAGCGGCGTCCGCAGCGCCAGGCCGTGCGCCGTCACCGCCAGCAGGTGCGGTCCCGGCAGGTCGCCGTTGTGGCCCTTGACCTCCACCGGCGTGAAGCGCTCGTCCGTCGTTACGGCGCTGATGATTTTAACCTGGTCCGCCAGCTTGAAATATTTTGAGATCGGCTCACCGTAGCCCGAACTCACCGGCACCTCATTGATGCGCATCGTGTACGCGGTGCCGTCGTCGGCGAAGAAGATCACGTGATCCAGCGTGCTGCCGGGGATGACCGCCAGCACCGCGTCACCCTCGCGGACGCGCGTCGTCTCCACCGACGCCAGCCGGCCGACACGCTTGATCCAGCCGTCGCGCGTCAGCACCACATTGGTGTTCTCGCGCGTGATGTACGCCTCGGGGTCGAACTCCACCGTCTCATCAGCGCCGCCCATCTTCGTCCGCCGGCGGTCGCCATACTTCTCGCCCAGTTCCGCCAGCTCCGCCCGCACCACGCCCCACAGTTTCTTGTCCGAACTCAGGATCACCTCGATCCGCGCTGCCTCCGCCGCTTTCTCCTTCAACTCGTCGAGGATCTTCTTGATCTCCATTTGCGCAATCTTGTACAGCTGGGCGTCGAGAATGGCGGCGGTCTGACTTTCGTCGATCTTGAATGCCTTCATCAGCTTCTCGGCCGCGTCCGCCTTGCCGTTGCTCTCGCGGATTAACTTGATGGCCCGGTCCAGCGCGTCGAAGATGATGCGGAAGCCCTCCAGGATGTGGATGCGCTTGCGCAGCTGGGCCAGGTCAAACTCGAAGCGCGTCCGCACGGTGCCGAAGCGGAAATCGAGGAAGTGCCGCAGAATCCCCTTCAGCCCGAGCCGTTCCGGTTGCACGCTGCCGTCCGGCCTCGGCACCAGGCACGTCAGGTTGTACGCGAAATTCTCCTGCAGCGCCGTGTGCTTGTACAGATACGCCATGATGAGGTGCGGGTCCGCGTCCGCCTTCGCCTCCAGCGCGATGCGGAAGCCGGTTTTCAGGTCCGTCGCGTCGCGTACGTGCAGCAACTGCGGCAACCGGCGCTCCGCGATGATGGCTCCGATCTCCTCCACCAGTGCGTCCGAGTTTACGCCGTAGGGGATCGACGTGATCAGGATGTTTCTGTGCTTGCCGGCCTCCTCCACCTTCCATTCGCCCTGCACCTTGATGCTGCCAGTGCCCTCCTCGTAAATCTTGCGCAGGGTGGCCCGGTCGGTAACGACCTTGCCGCCCAGCGGGAAGTCCGGGCCCTTGATGCGGTCCATGAGCTGGGCGGTCGAGGCCTCAGAGTCATCAATCAGGTGGCAGCACGCCCGGATGACCTCGCCAAGATTGTGCGGCGGGATGTTGGTCGCCATGCCGACGGCGATGCCGGCCGAGCCGTTGACCAGCAGGTTCGGGAACCGCGCCGGCAGGATCACCGGCTCCTGCGTGGTGTTCTCGAAATTGGGCCGCATCGTCGCCTCGGTGCGCGTACGGTCCAGCTCGGACATCATCTGTTCGGCCAGCGGCGTCAACTTGGCCAGGGTGTAGCGCTGGTGCGCGGGAGGGTCGCCGCTCACCAGGCCGAAATTGCCCTCACCGTCCACCAGCCGCTCGCGCATCACGAAGTCCTGGGCCATGCGCACCAGCGCTTCGTAGACCGCCTGATCTCCGTGGGGGTGATAGTTGCCGTTCACGTCGCCGACGATCTTGACGCACTTGCGCGTCCGCCCGTCGGCGTAGAGGTGCAGGTCGTGGTACATCGTGTACAGAATGCGGCGCTGCACCGGCTTGAGGCCATCGCGCACGTCGGGCAGCGCCCGCGAGTGGATGACCGACAGCGCATACGTTAGGTAGCGCCGCCGCGTTTCCTGGGTGATCGAGGCTGATTGAATCGATTCCGCCATGTGCCGCTACGCTCCGCGAAGTCACTTCCTTTTTCTCAACATAAATAATTGTAGCAGGCGACTGCCTTGCTACCCAGGTCAGTTCAGCAACATCTGCAACGTCGCAAACATTTGTTATCATGCCAGTTAAAAAAAGGATAATCGACAGGTTGTGATTTTTTGTTCAGTAACCAGATGGGCGCAGGACAGCCTCGGCCGCGACCAAAAACGCTGGGAGTCGCTTCTTTCATCGGTCAGCGTCAGCGGGTACAATGAGGCAAATTTCACCCAACCCGGGAGGCAGCATCATGAGCAGGCGGCACGTCCAGCAGGGCGCGGTGTGGCTCGTCGGCCTGGCCCTGGCTTGCGCCGGGCCATCGGCGGCGGCCCAGGAGAAAAACCGAACACAGCAGTTCATCGACCTCAGCAGAGCCTTTCAGCTGTCGCGGCCGGCTTCGGGCCTGCCCGCCGACCAGGTGAAAATGGCCCAGGAGCAGCTGGCCGGGCTGATCGCGAAGTTCATTGATGCGGAACCGGCCGACAACCTGTCGTACCAGGCGCTCGGCATGTTGTGCGGCCTGCAGCACGGCGAGGTGCAAGCACGAACGGTGCAGCATGTGCTGAAGCACCACCTCAAGAACCCCAACCTCCCGAGCCTCATTGTCGGCCAGTGGACCACGCCGACGCCGACGCGCTCGGCGCTGCTGAAGCAGCTAGCGACGGCCCCGGACCTGCCGGAGCAGGACCGCGGGTTCGCTTGCCTGATGCTGGCACGCGACACCTACCAGCTGGCGGGCGAAACCGGCGACCGCGACCTGGCCCGCCACGCCCAGCGCTACGCCGACCAGTACGAGAAACTGGCGGCCAACCGACCCTTTCCCAACAACCTGGTGAACCCCATCAGCGTGGCGCCGGTGCTGGACGCCATCCGCAAGTTCAACATCGGTCAACCGGCGCCCAAAACAGAAACCCAGACCGTGATGAACAACGCCTTCAAGATGGAGAACCTGCGCGGCAAGGTCGTGCTGGTCTACTTCTACACCGGGCCCAGCACCCAGTACACCAAGGTGCGGGCCTACCTGGAACCGCACCTGGCACGTCTGAAGGGCCGGCCGGTGGCGCTGGTGATGGTCGCCAGCACTAGCCCGGCACTGCTGGCCAGGAAGGTCCAGATGGACGCGGCGCCACCGGCGGCGGTGCTGTCGTCAATCAACAAGAAAGGCGGCCTCAACAACCAGCCGCTCCAGAAGGAATGGGGCGCTTACAGCTTTCCAACGGCCGTGCTCGTGGACGCCCAGGGGGCGGTGCGTTTCCGCTTCACCGTGCCGCCCGGCACGCCGTTCACGCAGGAGCCGGCGTTCCTCCAGCGGTTGGACGCGGCGCTTGACCGGCTGGTCGGCGAGGTGGTGCAGAAGTGAGCAGATAACTTACGTCCGGAGCAGCTGGCGGTGGGTGTGTCGGTGCCAGTGGTTGCCGGGTTGGGACGTGGGAGGCGCGCCATGTCACGGCTTCTTCGCCGGTGCCGGTGCCGCGTCGGGGTTGGGGGCGTTGGCGTTCAGCGCCTCCGGGTTGGGGTAAGCGCGGCGGATGTTGTCGAGCGTCTGCTGGAAGTTGCCGGGGACTGGCTCGAACGCCGTCAACTTCCAGATCGCCATCAGATCGCGGCCGCGGGCGGTCTGGTTGGCGTTAATCATGCCGTCGCGGAACGTCCTGAGCGTGGCCGCGTCCAGGGCTCCCTGCCGGTAGACGATCACCGCTGCCGGGAACACCTCCGACTTGTTGAGCACCTTTAGCCGGGCATAGCAGCCGGGCTTGACCTGCTCGTAGCACTCCAGCGCCACGCTATCGACCACGGCCGCCTGCACCTTGCCGCGGAGCACGTCGTCCAGGGCGTCCTCCACGTTGGCGTGCTGGACGATCTTGCTGAAGAACGTCGCGGGGCTGCCGCCGGCGGCGCTGGCCAGGCGGTTCAGGAACAGGTGGCAGTGCTCACGGCTGCGGCGCGGCAGCGACAGCTTCTGGCCCTTGAGGTCCGCGAAGCCGGCGGCGGTGCTGTCCTCGCGCACCACCACGTTCGCATACAACTCACGCTGGCGGTTGACGGCGACCATCAGCGGCCGCAGTTCGGGATACTTCACCTGCGCCCAGGCGAACTCGATGCCGTGGAAGACGCCCAGTTGCACCTGATTCTGGTCGAGTTGCTTGCCGAGGGCCAGGGCGTCGCCGCCCACGACCAGGGTGCCACGCAAACCGGTCTGGTCGCGCATCAGTGTCTTGAAGGGCTGCTTGGCCATTTCCACCAGCGGCGCCGGCACGTCGCGAAACAGGCTCGTGACCAGGCCGATGCGCATGGCCGTCTCTGCCCGGTCGTCTGCGGCGACCGCCCAGGGCAGCAGTAGGGCGGTCCACCCGACCACGGCCAGAGGCCAACATCTGTGTGCGGTCATGCGATCCTCGGCTGTTCCGTGAAGGGCGGCCGCCTGCGACGGTCCCCAGGGTCTCCAGGTTGCCTCAACCGGCGCCGGCCGGGAAGGAATCAGCTGCGACCTCGGGGTGCGACACCAGAGCGAGGTCGGCCAAAAATGTCAAGGCGGAGTTGCGGTCCCGACGGCCGGCTGGCGAAAGGCCGGCACCAGGCCGCCCGCGGTGATGCGTTCCAAAGCGGTGATCGCCAGGGCGTGCTGATAAAGTGCCTCGTTGTACTGGGCCTGCACCTGGTCCTGCATCGTCTCGGCCCGCAGCAGATCCTCGGAGGTCGCCTTGCTGTTGTCGAAGCGGGCGCGCACCGATTTGGCGACCGCCAGCGCCTTGGGCCGCGCCTGCTCCAGCACGCGCACCTTGCGGTAGGCGTCCTGCCACTTCAGGAAGGCGTCCTCGGTTTCCAGGGTGATCAGGTTGCGCGTCTTGTCCACCACGGCGGCGGCGCGGCCGCTCAGGTCGCGGGCGCGCTCGACGCGGTCGGGGCGGCGGCCGGCCAGCTGCGGCGGCATCTCGACGCCGATGGCCCCGGGCCGGTACACGCTATTGCTGACGCCCTGCGGAATCTCGCGCGCGTGGATATCCGAGCCCGACGCGAAGGTGCGCATGGTCAGCCCCATGCCGGTGCCCTGGGCCTGCACCTCCAGGTCGAAGATCTGCGCCGCGCTGCCAGCCTGCACCAGTTCGCCGCGACGGGCGCACGCCAGCGCGATCAACTGCCGGCGGTCGAGTAACTGGCCCAGGGGCGGCAGCGGCTGTTGCACCACAATCAACGGACAGTCCGCGTCCAGGCCCATCGCCTCCCGCAGCGCCGCCAGCGCTCGCTCCGCTCCGACCTCGGCCTCGATGACGCGCAGTTCGTACAGGTCGATGGTGACAATCAGCTTGTCCACGTCAATCTGGGTGATGGGGGAATCGGGGTCGCCCTTCTTGACGGCGGCGCGGGCGGTGTCGCGGGCGGACTTCAGGCGGTCTACCAGGCCGCGAGCCAGCGACTCCTGCTGGCGAGCGTAGACGTAGCTGAAGTAGTTCCGCGTCACGGCGTAGACGGTCTCGTATTCGTGCTGCGTCAGCCCAGCCTGGGCGATGGTAACGCCGAGGGCCGCTTGCTGGCGACGGTAGGGCAGTTCACGGCTGATGAGTCCGGCGAGGCAGAGTTTGTCCAGGGCCTGGCGCTGCGTTTCGGCGGCGGCGGCGCTGGCGCGCGACGCGGCCAGGGTCGGCTGCCGTTCCAGGCCCACGCGCACACAGTCAGCCAGCGTGTAGACCGGGGCAGGCGCGACGGTCAGCGGCGCCACCTGGGCGGGCGGCGGCGTTCCGGGAAGCTGGGCGGGCACCTGGGCGACGGCGGGGGCGGCGCCCAGGCAGGTCAGCAGCGCCGCCGTCAGGCGCAGCGGCACCTTGCGGAACCCGGGCTTGCCGGAGGAGTGCTGTGGGGCCATGAATCGTGCGTCCTTCAGTTCAGCGGGTAGTCGATCAGTGCATCCACTCCTTCATCGACCGCGGCCGCCGTGGGGCTGCACGTTCAGTCCGGGACGCCGGAAGATTGGCCGTCGGCGTCTGCGCGGCGTAACGATAACAACGATCCACCGACCCCGGAGCACGTGTCATGCAACTCGAATTCACCCCCGCCGCCAGCCGCGCCCTGGAGGCCGCCCAGGCGTTCGCGGCCCTGGCCAACGCGGTCGAGGTCCAGGCCGAGCACCTGCTGCAGGCGCTGGTGCGCGACGATGAGGAGCAGCCCGCCGTGCTGCTGATGCGCGCTGGCCTCGACCTGGAGCGCTACCGCCGGCCGCTCGACACCGCGCCGCCGACAGCGGTGCCGCTGCCGCACGGGACCGCCGTGCGCCTCATCCTGGGCGAAGCGCGGCGGCTGTCGCGCGAACTGTCGGCGGAGGGCACCGTCACCAGCGATCAGGTGCTGCTGGCCCTGCTGCGTCAAGCTCGCAGCCTGCGCGAGCGGCTGACCGAGCTGGGGCTGCGCTGGGAGGCGCTGGTGGTGGCCGTGCAGGGCGAAGCGGGGCCGCCGCTCCAACTCGACGAGCCGCTCGACCTGCGGCCGGCAGCGGAACAGCTGGACACGGCCCGCATCCTGGACGCCGCCGCCAACCGGGCGCGCGAGGCCCTGCGCGTTGTGGAGGACTACTGCCGATTCGTGCTCAACGACGCCGTGCTCAGCGGCGAATTGAAAACGCTGCGGCACCAGCTGGCGGCCCTGCTGGCCGAGTTGCCGCCCGCGCAACTGCTGGAAGCGCGCGACACGCTGGGCGACGTGGGCACCGGCATCTCCACACCGCAGGAGCAGGAGCGGGCATCGCTGACCGACGTGGTGCGGGCAAACCTGAAACGGCTGCAGGAAGCGCTGCGCAGCCTGGAGGAGTTCGGTAAGTTGCACAGCCCCGAACTGGGGCAGGGGCTGGAGCAGTTGCGCTACCGCTCCTACACGCTGGAGCGGGCGCTGCTGCTCGGTGCGGAGGCGCGGGCGCGGTTGCAGGACGCCCGGTTGTACGTGCTGGTGACGGGGGCGCTGTGTACGCTGGGGCTGCGGCAAACGGTCCAGGCGGCAGTGGACGGCGGCGCCGACATCATTCAGTTGCGCGAAAAGCACCTCAGCGACCGGGCGTTGCTGGAGCGGGCCTACGAGGTGCGGCAGTGGACGCGGCAGGCAGGCGTGCTGTTCATCGTGAACGACCGGCCGGACATTGCCCGGCTGGTCGAGGCGGACGGCGTGCATCTGGGACAGGACGAGTTACCGGTGCGGGAAGCGCGGCGCATCCTCGGGCCGGGGCGCTGGTCGGCGTCAGCACGCACAACCCGGAGCAGGTGCGGCAGGCGGTGCTGGAGGGGGCGAGCTACCTCGGCGTGGGGCCGACGTTTCCGTCCGGCACCAAGGAGTTCGCCGACTTCGCGGGGCTGGAGTTCGTGCGTCAGGCGGTGGCGGAGACGACGCTGCCGGCGTTCGTGGTCGGCGGCGTTCACCTGGGCAACGTCGGCGCGGTGCTGGCGGCCGGCGGGCAGCGCGTGGCGGTGTGCCAGGCGGTGTGCCGCAGCGACGCGCCCGAGGCGGTGGCGGCGGAGCTGAAGGCGCAGCTGTGCCAGAACGACCAGGACACCTGGCAAGCCGGGGCACCGGGCGGCAACGGCTGACAGAGCAAGGGGGCCAAGGGGGCCAAGGGGGCCAACTTTTTCACACGTCGAGATTCGGCCCCCTGGGGAAACGGTAGGGGAATGGTACTTTTTTGGGCAAATCGTGTCCTCATTTTGGGCGCCTTTGCGATTTCAGGGTAAGGAACGCCCCGATTTACCACGCCGCCCCTCCGGTTGAAAGGAATGGCCCATGCTCAAACAAGACGAAGGCTCCCTGATCGGCGCCTGGCCCGCCCTTGCCTCCTTGATCGTGGTCGTGGTCGGGTTGATCGCTTCCCACCAGGCCCTGGTGAGCCCGCGGCCGCCGACCGACGGCAGCGACAACATCTCGGGAGCACAAGGTGAAAGTGTGCCGGCCCGCCTCTGGCAGGATCCCCTGGGAACCGTCCTGCGCGACGCCAGGCCCAGCAACGGAATCAAAACCCTCATTCAGGCCAGGCCCCAGGGCTGCGACTGCGACAAGAAAGTGCTGTTTCTGTTGAACCTCATTAGCGCGGACGGCGATCTCGACGCCGCAGAGGCACGCCGCCGGGAACGCTACGACATCTTTTCCGCCCTCAACACCGCCGGCTACGTGCCGACCGAACCCAATCGCCTTCGTTACATGCACTGGTCAGCGTGTTCCGTCGCGACGGGCATCACGAACGGCGAACCGGACGCAGGCCGGCAAAAGGGCGTTCCCATCCCCTACGAATGGGTGAAGCCGTGCCACGACGCCAAACTCAACCAACACTACCAGTCGGTTTGCGTCCTCTGGGTCAGTCCATCGACGGACGGCACACCCCAGTTCAGTTACCTCAAAAAACTGGCGAACGCCTTGCAAATGGAGTTGACCAATGGCAAGAGCCATAAGGACCATCCGGTCTGTGAGGTTGCCGTCAACGGCCAGATCAGTTCCGAGCAACTGGATGCCTTGCTCCAGGAAGAATGCCCCCCGATCGGCCCCGCCATGACCCTGTACGTCACCTGTGCGACGGCCAACAAGGTCCGGGATAATTCAGTCAAAGTTCGGGGGCTGAAGGTCGAGTACATCATCGACACGGACAGTCGGCTGGGGGAGAAGTTGCAGGAGGAACTGGGGTATCGAGGCATTTACCTGGGATCGACAGCGACGCCGGTCGCCATCGTCGCGGAATGGGACACCGAGTACGGCAGGTACATGCACAAATGGCTCTTCGGGGAAGAAACCAGCAAGAAGCTGAAACAATACTCCTACCTGCGCGGGCTGGACGGTAAGACGCAAGAGCGAGCTGGGAAAAGCAAGGCTGGTGCCGCCGCCGAGCCCGACAGCGCGGCGAACAACGGGCTCAAACCGGCCTCCGACAAGCCCACCGCGAAACTGGGTGTGGGGCAACAGCAGTTCGACTACCTCCTCCGGCTGGCGGAGCGGATGAAGCTGGAACAGCGCGAATTGGGAGGCCGGTTCCATGCCATCGGCATCCTCGGCAACGACGTGTACGACAAAATCCTGCTTCTGCAAGCGCTCCGCCCGCACTTTCCGGATGCCGTCTTCTTCACCACCGACCTGGACGCCCGGCTCATCCAGCCGGGGGATTACGCGACCACCCGCAACCTGTTGATCGCTTCCCATTACGGCCTGTCCTTGAATGCGGATTTGCAGGCACAGTCGCCGCCGTTCCGCAGCAGTTACGACACCGCCAGTTACCTCGGCTGTCTGCGCGCGGTTCAGTATTCGGAGTTACAACCGTTGGTGAAACTGCTGAGCCCCGACGAGCAAAAACGGCTCTTTGGGAAACCCAGCAATGGCAGCTTGCTTGTCCCGAAGGATAAAACCGGCATGCCGATCTACCTTTACGAGGTGGGCCGCCACGGCGCGTACGAACTGAGCCTCCGAGAGAAGGACGACATCGGGCCGAAGAACCCCCGCAACGAACCCTGGGTCACCCTGCACCACCGACCGTGGTTGCTGGCGGGCATGTTTCTGGCGATTGGCATTTTTTTGATGTGCGTTTCCCGGCCCTGGCGCGAGTTCATCTTGTGGCCCTGGCGCAAATACGTGGCGGCGCGGCGGAAGCGATTCCAGTGGGCCGAGGAACCTGCGGCGAAACCGGACGACGCCGAGGAGGATGACGAGAATTTTCCGCACATTCCAGTCAAGGTGTGGGTCGGAGTGGTCCTGTTCCTGCTGGCGTTGGGGCTCATCATGCTCCACGCGCACACGACCGAACACGAGGAGCCGTTCGAGTGGTTTGAGGGTCTGAGCGTCTGGCCCACGGTGCTCTTCCGCCTGCTGGCGGTCGGCCTTTGCCTCTACTACCTGCACGACATCCTGAGGTCGATCGACAAGCGGAACCATGACGTTTGGAAGGCGTTCCCGTGCCTCGACCCCCAGCACGCTCACTCCCTGACGCCCCGGACGGCGGAGGAGGCGAAGACCGTTAGCGAACTGTATCTGCATTTCTTACAGCGCGGGTCGCGCGGGCGGCGCTTGTGGCGCACCGCCGGGTTCGCCGCTCTCACCCTGGGGCTGTTCCTGTTGTTCTGGTTGGCCTTTGAACCCAGCGTCATGCAGGCCCGGGGCCTGATCGCGCGGTGCGCGTATTTCCTGGTCCTGGGCGCGACGCTCGGCGCCTCGGCCACGCTGTTCATGTTCGTCGTGGACGCCACGCTGCTGTCGTATCGGCTCGTGGTCGCCCTGGCGCGGATGACCTCCAGGCAATGGCCCGAGGATCAGCTCGAGCATGAGGCGAAACGACGGGGCCTGCAGCGCTCCGACAAAACGGATGAGGCGGTCGGCAAGTGGCTGTCGGTCAGCCTGATCAAGTCGTTCACGTTTCTGATCGCCGGGCAGTTAATCTACTGTCCGTTTGTGGTCCTTCTGGTGCTCGTCGTGGCTCAGAACCGCATTTTCGACAACTGGAATCTGAATCCGGTCCTGTTTCTGACGGTGCTCGTCTACGCCGTGGCCATTGTCTCGTGCGCGCTGATGCTGCAACAGGCGGCGCAGCGCGTCCGCAAACGGGCGCTGGACGCGCTGGACGAGATTCTGGAAGATCGATCCGATCCTGTGGTGAACACCGGGCGGGAGAAACTCGAACGGATTCGATCGGACATCGACGGCGTGAAAAATGGCGCGTTCGCTGGCCTTTACGACAACCCGCTGGTCCGGGCCGTCCTGGTGCCCCTGGTCGGTGGCGGCGGCCTGGCCGCACTGGAAGCCCTGCTCACCCTGCTTGCGCGCCGTTCGTGAGCGCCGGCGGCGTCAATCCACGCTGCTCAGGTCCGCCGGCTGGCCATCGTTCCGACTGCACAGGCGCTGCCAGGCGATGGGGCTGATGTCGTAATTGATCGCGTGCACGGAGCCGTCACAGAACACCACCGTGCAGGTGCGGTGAATGGAACCGAACGTCCAACCGCAGTCGTCGATGCCATTGAAGCCGAAGCGAAAGGGCGGCACCGCCGGACCGGCAGCGTCGTTCCTGCCGTTGGCGTAACCGATGGTGTCGTTGTCCCAGCCGTCCACGAAGCCCTGGTCGTCGTTGCAGGCCGGTGCGGTGCCGGCGATGGCGCTGCCGTTGAGGTACTTTTCGCCCACCAGCAGCGTGTTCGTGGTGCCGTCGCGGATGTCCGTGAGCCGCACCCGCTGACCGCTCGCCGCCGTGGACGGCACCAGGGGGCCGTCCAGGCTGTTCAGCGGCGGGGTCAACGTCCACCAGACGCCGTAAGTGCCGCCGTTGCCGATGTAGTCGATCTGGGCCCGCGGTGAACCGTCGGCGCCCACCTGGCTGTACGCAAACCGCGTGGGACCGCGAACCGACGGGCAAAAGTACAGCGCGATGGCGGTGCCGGCCACCAGGTCGTCGTTGAGGTTGGCCCAGAGGATTTCCTGATCGATGAAGGGCAACAGCTGGTAGCCCCAGCCCCAGGTTTGCGTCTGGTAACCGGAGGGCCTGCCGTTGTCCAGGACGCGCAGGGTGTCGTAGTAATACGTACCCGCGGACGGGTAGACCTTGAACACGTCATGGTGGGCGCTGAACGCCAGGCCGATCTGCTTGAGATTGTTGCGGCAGACGGTGACGTTGGCGGCCTCGCGGACTTTTTGCACGGCGGGGAGGAGCAGGCCGATGAGGACGGCGATGATGGCGATCACCACCAGCAACTCGATCAGCGTGAAGCCGGCTCTGCGGTGGGTGTGGGTCATGGCGGTGCCACCTCTTACTGCTGACCGCAGGCCAATCAGCCAGGGGAGCCAGACTCCAGGAAATGGATCATACGCCAGACGCGATCGATTTCCCCCCGCTCAATGACCTGAAGTGGCTGCGAGCCACCAAAGGCCTTGTTTGGGGTTTTGAGCCAGGTCGCAAGCTGCTCGGGAGATGCGAACGACTGACGGAGTTTGGCGTACAGTCGGCCGATCTCGACGATGGTGCGCAGTGAGGACTCTTTGAGGTCTGCGCCTGCCTCCCAGGTGGCCACGGAGCGCTCCGATAACCCGACCAGGCGTGCGAAGTCTGCTCGGTTCAGTCCCATCTCGTGCCTGATCAAGAAAAATGTCCGCGTCCCCTTTTTCTTCCCGGCGTGCGACTCCATCCCCACGAGCTTCCCCCGCCACATCCTCGTTGCAATGCGCGTATCCTGTACATGCACCTGATCACTGACGACCAGCTTCCCCACCTTTCTGCACCACGCAGAGTACCCAAAGCTCTCCATGTAAATCAGCCCATCCCCCTGACAAAGAACAAGACCCGAGGATAAACGAACAAGCAGGGCTGGGAACTGATCGGTTCAGAGGACACACGCGATGGGTCGTAGACCACGAGCGCGTTATCGCTCTCCAGGGCTATCGCAAGACCGTTCTCCCGATCCTCCACGGACAGCAACTCGCCCACGCTGCTCGCGCGAAACCCCAAGTCGTCCGTCAACCACACCCGCTCAACGACTGGCCCCGGTCCAGCCGGCAAGTCGGGATAAAAGTACCCTCCGATCATCTGCATGCTGAAGATGCCGGCGAACCGAACGGGCTCTCGCGGTTCACCACCAAAGGTCTGGCGGAGGTACTCGACAAACGCTGGGGTCCGGTGGATTGCCCATACCTGAGCCAGTTGACAAGCGACACTCTCGCAAACGCGTTGGTGATCCATTCCGGCTCTCCTTGCAACACGCGATCGCAGGGTGTCCCTCGCCGAACGTGAATTAGAGCGCGCCGCGCGCCCTAACAAGGTTGGGTTTTCAGGTTTTACGCTCAGCGGCGGGCGCTGACAAAGCGCAGCGCCCGCCGCTGAGCGTAACTTCGCGGTTGCCGGATTGCAAGTGACGCGCGCCGGAATCCGCAAAAGCCACCCCGAGAGTCTTTAGAGCCGGCCCGAGGAGCCCCTGCGCTCGGAGGGAAGTGCAGCCGAACATCGACGGACGCGACGGCCCTACGGTCGCTCCGGGCGTTCGCCCAGGAACGTCGCCAGCCCCCGCCGCGACGCCTGGCGGTACACCGGCTCCAGCGCGTCCAGGAACGGCTCCGTGCCGCGCCAGAACGGAAAGCCGCCCAACCGCTTCGGCAGCCCCGCCGCCACCGGCGCCAGCTCCACGTCGCCGTAGAAATCGGCCGGCAACTCCCCCATCGACCAAAACGCCTTCGGGTCCGCCGGCAACGGCTCCCCGGCCGCCACTGCCTTCGCCGCGGTCTTGCCGGACGGTGTCGCCTTGGCGCCGGCGGTGCCGAGTCGGGCGCACAACTCCTCACGGTCCAGGCCGCGCAGCCGCATCAGCAGGAACGGGTCGCGGTCAAACTCCTCCGCCAGCAGGTAATAGACCGCCGCGATGTGCTTGCACGGGTTGGAATAGTCCGGACAGGAACACGATGTCTTCAGATCGCCCGACCGCCGCGGAAACAGCGACAGCCCGGCGTCCTCGAAGACCTTTTCGATCTCCTCCGGCATCTCGCCGGCCAGGAGCTTGGCGACGAACAGCGCTTCGCCGGCCAGGTCCGCGGTCACGCGCGCCCAGTCCTTTTTCGACAGCTCCTGTAGCTGTATGGTCACAGCGTACGGCTGCGGCCGCGAGCCCTGCACCTTCGCCTTGACCTCGCCCTTGGCGATGTCGATGGACAGCACCTGGCCGCCGCGAGCGTAGGAGCGGCCGCGCTGCAGGCGGGCGCCGATGTCAAAACTTTCCAGCACCTCGACCCAGCGCCGGCCCCACCAGGTGGCGCCGAACTGGCCGCGCTTCGACTGCGCCTTGATGCCGCCCTTGGCCTGGCGCGGTTTCGATTTCGGGAACCGATAAAAATCGCGATACCACATCGTTATTCTCCGATGGCCTCCTGCCGCAGGGTGAGCAGGTCCTTGAGTTGTTCATTGGACAGTTCCGTCAACCACGCCTCGCCCGTGCCGACCACGCGCTCGGCCACTTCCTTTTTCCGCTCCAGCATCTCGTCGATCTTCTCTTCCAGCGTACCAACGCACAGGAACTTGTGGACCTGCAAGTTCCGCGTCTGGCCGATGCGGAAGGCGCGGTCGGTCGCCTGGTTCTCCACGGCGGGGTTCCACCAGCGGTCGAAGTGGAAGACATGGTTGGCGGCGGTCAGGTTGAGGCCGGTGCCACCCGCCTTGAGCGACAGCAGGAACAACCGCGGCCCGGCGCCGGCGGCCTGGAAGCGCGCCACCAGCTGGTCGCGCTGCTTGCGCGGCACGCCGCCGTGCAGGAACAGCACCTCACGGCCGAACGTCTCCTGCAAATGCTTGCGGATGATGTCGCCCATCTCGGTGAACTGCGTGAAGATCAGCGCCCGGTCGTCCGGCGTTTGCAGCATCTCGTCGAGCATTTCCGTCAGGCGGGCCAGCTTGCCCGAGCGGCCCGCGGCGGGCGAGTGGTCGCCGAGGAACTGCGCCGGGTGGTTGCACACCTGCTTCAGCTTCGACAGCGTCCCCAGGATCACGCCCTTGCGCTGGATGCCCTCCGTGCCCTTCAGGCCCCGGTCCAGGTCCGCCACCACTGCGGCGTACAGCGACGCCTGCTCCTTCGTCAGATTGCAGTAGACCTTCATTTCCTGCTTGTCGGGCAGGTCGGCGATCACCGCCTTGTCGGTCTTGAGGCGGCGGAGCAGGAACAGGCCGGTCAGCTTCTGCAACCGCCCGGCCGCCGTGGGGTCGTGCTGCACCTGGATGGGGATGAAGAACGACCGGCGGAACTCGCTCTGGCTGCCCAGGAAGCCGGGGTTGAGAAATTGCCAGATCGACCACAGATCGCCGACGTGGTTCTCGACTGGCGTGCCGGTCAGCGCGACGCGGAAGTCCGCCGTCAGGCTGCGAGCCGCCTGTGCCTGCTTCGTCTCTGGATTCTTGATGTTCTGGGCCTCGTCGAGGATTACGCCGGCCCATTTCACGCCCTGGAACAGCGCCGCGTCGCGGTGCAGCAGGGCGTAACTCGTCAGGACCAGGGCGTGCTGCCCGGCCGCCGCGGCGAAGGGGTCGCCGCGGGTGCGCTTCAGGCCGTGATGGATCAGCACCGGCAAATTGGGCGTGAAGCGCTCCGCCTCCTTCTTCCAGTTGCCGACGACCGACATGGGGCAGACCAGCAACGTCGGCCGCCGCCGACCGGCCTCCCAGTCGCGCTGGATCAGGGCCAGCGTCTGCACCGTTTTGCCCAGGCCCATGTCATCGGCCAGGCACGCGCCCAGGCCCCAGTCGTGCAGGAAATGCAACCACGAATAGCCGCGCACCTGGTAGGGCCGCAGGGTGCCGTGCAGTTCGGCCGGCGGCGCCAGTTCGGCGAACTTCGCCCGGCCCTCCAGTTTGGCGAGAAAATCCTCCACCCAGCCCGTGGCCGAGACGCCGGCGACCGACAGCCCGCCCGGAGCCGTCTTCGCCCCAAGCGCCATCTGCACCAGTTCCTTGAGCGTCGCCTGGCCGGACTCCTGCTTCTTCCAGAAGTCGAGGGCCGCCTGCAATTCCTCGGCGGACACCTGCACCCACTGGCCGCGCACCTGCACCAGCGGCACCTTCAAGCGGGCCAGCGCCTCCAGTTCCTTGAACGTCAGCGTGTGCTCGCCGAGCGCCACCTGCCATTCAAACTTGACCAGTTCTTCCAGCGTCAAGCCGCTGCCGCCCTGCATCGGCGGCCTCTTGACGTGAGCGCGGACGGCCAGCTTTTGCTTCGTGCCCTTGCCGGTCCACCACGCCGGCAACAGTACGCCGAAGCCGGCCTGCTCCAGCAGCCAGGCGGTTTCGGTCAGGAAGCGGTGGGCGCCCGCGGCGTCGGTGGTGAAGTCAGCCGGCGCCGCGCTCTTCAGGCTCGCCTCGATGCTGGGCGATAATCCCGCCGCCTGGCCGAGTGCCGTGAGCAAAAATTCGCGGGGCTGAAAGCCGTCGCGGCGCAGCACCGCGGCAGTGCGGCCGCGCGGCTCCAAGGCGTCGGCCACGGGGATGAGCAGACTTAGATCGTCCTGGGCCTGGAGGAGATAGCGCACCGTCCAGGGAGTTTTTCCCGGCTCCGGGACCGTGAGTTCGCCGTTGGTCGGTGGTTCTTCGAGGCGAAAGCACAGGCGGAACGGGGCCTCGGCTGTGACCGCCGCGGGCCGCCGCCAGGTGTGGACCTGCTCGGCCAGGCCGGCCAGTTCGGAAGCGCCGCCGCTCAGCGTGCCGTCGCCACTGCGCAGGGCATGCAGCCACTGATCGTGGAGACTATCGAAGACGGCCGCCTTCTTGCCCGTGCGGCGTGGCGGGGCCGTTGGTGCGGCCGCCGGCGCGGTGGCGCGGACCAGGGCATCGACCATGACGCCGACGAACGCGGTGAGCACCGTGGTCGCCGGCGTATCCGGCGCCGCATCGGCGGTCGATGACAGGGCGCGGCAGGCGCCGGGCATGGCGCGGGCCAGCTGGTTGAAGCGCTGGCGGTCGGCCCCGGCTGGCGCTGGCTTCCAGGCGGCGCGCCAGGTGTCCGCGATGGCATCCACATCCGGCAAAAATTCCTCCCGGGCGGCGAGAGCGCCGGCGAAGCGGAGCGCGGTGGCCCAGTACGCCAGCGTCGCGCCGACGAGGACGCCGGGGGCCAGGGCGGTGTGATCCAGGCAGGCGGACAGCAGATCGATGGCCTGGTGCGGCGACAGCGGCAGGGCGGTCAGTTGCCACGGAGCCAGGGCGGCGCCCTCGGCGGTCTGTTCGCCGATGAGCGGGTTGGAGGGAATCGGCCGCCCCTCGACGGTGGGCAGCCAGACGTTGAGCGCTTCGCCGGCCGCGAGTTTTTCTTTCCAGCCGGGGAGGGTGGTTTGCAGGACGGCGGCCAGTTCCTTCGGCGCGGCGGCGAAGGGCAGGGGTTGAATCTGCGGCACTTTTGGCGCCCGGCCGCGCTTCTTGACGGGTGGGCTCGCCGGGTCGGCGGACGCTTCGCCCCAGAGGAGGAAGCGGCCGTCGATCAGTCCGGCTTGCAGGATTAGCATGCTGTGGCCCCCGCGGTTAAATACACTTCGGCCACTTCGGTGTACACTTCCTCGCCTGGGCTTTTTTCAAATTTGATCTCGTACAATCTCCTGCCGCCCACCCCGAGGCCGCCGCGGTCCTCAACCACTCTCCCCGTGACCCAGCCGCTGCCAAAGGGGAAGGAGACGAGATCCCCGAACTTAGGAGGCGCCGAACAACAACTTCCAAGAGTAGGACGGCTCTCCAGAGCCGTCGGGACGGCTCTGGAGAGCCGTCCTACGAAGTTGTTGTTCGGCGCCTCCTTATACCGGGGCGGCGGCGGTTTCCCAGGTCTCTTGATCTTCACCATGAGCAAATTCCCTCACCAGGGGTAATACCCCGTTCGCTGTCGCAGCAAGGGAGCCAAGGGAGCCAACGTTTGCACACATCGAGATGCGGCGCCCTGGCCGCGTGGGAGTGGCACGGCGCGACAACCAGCGGCGGCGGTTGCCACAGCAAGGACGCCAAGAACGCCAAGAACGCCAACTTTTTCATACGTCGAGATGCGGCGCCTGGCAGCGCCGGCCTGCCGTTTGTGGGCCACGCGACTGCGAACCGCGCTGGAGCACCCCGGCCTACTGCCTGGAAGTCAAGGACTCCCAGTCGGCCGAAATCGCCACCAATGGTCCCCTGGTTGGCGTTAGCGGTTCCACAGGCGATACGCTTGCGACGGCAATAGGCAGACCTCGAACCGGTAACTCTACCCTGCGGTTACCGTACCTGGACCAATCGGGCGCGTCAACCCGGCGAACCCCCTCCCGCCCTGAGCGACAGCAGGAACAGCCACAGCCCCGCGCTGGTGGTCTGGAGGCGTGGTCCGCGCTGTGTTCCGCTCGACGTGCGTGATGGATCATCTGCCAGCAAGTGATGGCCTGGTCTTCTGACCAAGCCACGCGGCCCGACCGAAGGTCTCCTCCGGGATGCCGGGGAGACCTTCGGTCGGGCACGCTGACACGGTCGGGAGACCGTGCCACAATGGGGTAAATGAACCTGACCCCTTTCTCCTCTGCTTTCTCCTCTCACACTGCCGACTCCGCCCAGCGCGTATATGTCTCGAAATACACGAGAAAGTGCCGGTCGGCGTTGCGAGCGCGGAAGGCGCGGTCGGCCAGGCGCTCCGTCGTCTGTAACGTATCGCCGATCTGATCCAGTTTCTCCAACTGAATGCCCGCGAGCCGCATCAGGCCGTCGCCGGACAACCGCGTCACGATCTTGAAACCGGCATCAAAGTCCGCCATGTTCAGGCCCTGCCCGCGTGCAAGATGGAAGCAAGCGCACCCCCGCCAGCGCCGCCGGTTACAATGGCCCTGAGCGGCTTGCTGACGCCGTCTCTACAGGGTATCTTGAAACGAGTGCCTGCATCCACGGTGCGAGGTTTACCATGAAGCAGATTGAATACGCCCCTGCCGTTGAGATGTCGATGAGTGCCCTCACCCCCGAGGGTGTCCGCAGGGTTCAGGCCTGGTTTGACTACCTGCGGCGGTGGGACGAGGATGAAGTGGTGCGCAAAAACGCTCTGCCGCTACCCGGCCACGAAGGCGTCTACCTGCTGCTCACGACCACCGACCTCCGGATTTTCTTCCGCATCGACGGCGATACGATCACGGTCCTGGATGTCACCACGCAAGCGGTCATTAATGCTTCCGCGGGCATCAGCGTCGGCGGGTCGGCGGCTGTGGGCGTGGCCCCTGGCGAAACGAAGCCGTAATGCACGGCAGAAGTCGTCAGTCAAACAGTATGCCCTGTACCGGGCGCATGTTGAGGCGAAGAAGTGGGTTGGACTTCTCGGCGAATTTCCCAACGGCTTCAATGCTACCCTGTAGCTTCAACTCACGAATCACTTCGTTAAGGTGCGTTGACAGCCATAGTTCTTCACGGAGTGCTTCGTTCAACTCCTTCCAATGCTTCGGGGCAGTCCTAAGTTTTTCCTTCACCCAGTCACGCAGAGGCGCCAAGTACGAATCGGACTCGATGAAGATCTGCTGGTCCGGGCCATCCGCCTTGCTAGCGTAGTAGCCGCCGTCGGGGCTCGCGTCCCAGATACACTTTTTCATCAGATCCCGACCGGCGTCGTGGTTCGTGAGGTGCAAAAGGAAGTACCGAATTCGGTTGTTGTCGAGCATGCGAATGTGCGTGCCCCATTCCGCACTGGTCATCTTGCGGAACAGGTCGGCGCACTGCTCGGCGCGGTCGTCCGAGTCTTCGGCGTCGATCTTCATCCAGCCGTCCCCGTCGAAGATGCTGGTCAAGATCGGCACCTGCGATGGATCGCCCTTCAGGCTCTGCTGGATTGCCATGTCGAGTTCGCGCCAGATGACGTTCAGGAAAACTTCGACCTTGGGGTACTTCATGAGCTTGCGCAGGAGCTTCCCCGGCACCTTGAAGCCATACGGGTCGATGAAGTAAAAGCCGGGGGCGACGTTCTTGCCCTCCTGCTCGACGGCGGCGACTGCTTCCTCGACCAGTTGGAAGCAGTCGCCGTGAAACGTATCGACGGCGACGTTCTTCGGCAGGGTGTGAGCCGTCAGTTCTTGCTTCAGGGCCGCGACGTTCTGCTCGTCGCGCTCGATGAAGTAAAACTGCACCTCCGTCTTCTGGAGGATGGAACCACGGGCGGCGTGGTCGAGCAAAGTCGTCAGGGCGACCAGTGGCGACCCGAGTTTGCCGCTTAGATGCTTTCCGCGCCCCGCGTGCGTGTCGATGTACAGCAGGCGGCTGCACCCGTTCGCCCCGAGGGACATCTTGGGGAGCCACCCGTTCAGGTAACCCCTGATGAGTTCGTGCTTTATTTTCTGGAGGTTGGTATACTCCCGCCAGTATTTTGGGTTTTGGTCTGCTTGGATGATCATCCTCATCACCGATGTTTGCCTTGTCCGGCCCGGCGCTCACCCCGCACCGTTCCGCTCGTTGCCCCTGCGTGTCTTCCATGCTTTTTTCGCAGCCTCGCTCCTCTTCTTCTCCAGTTCCTTGCGTCTCCGGGTTTCCCATGCCTTGAGGGCGGCCAACCGCCCCTTGCTTGGGACTTCAACAACTTCAAGAGGCGTCCGGGTGACGGTCTCCGCAAACAGGGGAAATTCCGCCTGTTGCACCTTAGCCACTGCGCGCCGCGGCATCTCCCGCACCCGGACCTGCGTGGGCCACTCGCTCCAGTCCCCAGCGTGGCTGTCGCGGAAGCGGAGATTCTGCCCCTTGGAGAAAACCGCGCTCCCAAGTTGCTTTAGGAAGAAGGCCAAGCCGACTTCCTTGCACTGGCCGATCAAGTCCACGGCCCATTCCAGTTGGAAGGAGCGGGCGGACCGGCCCGACTCACCGCCTTGAATGACCCAGTCTAGACCGGGCAACCACTCGCCGAGTGCCATTGCCTCACGCTGCGGCTCCACTGACAAAAACCTTATTGTGTCATCGTCTCCGACGCGCAGCAAGTGTTTGATGCGGCTGGTCGTGGCCATCGTGGTAATACTCGTCCCAGCCCACAGGTTCTTGGGCCATCCGACGCCTTTCTCCTTCAGCGCTTCGCAGAACTGGGCCATGCGGTCGGCGCGCTTCGTCAGCCACAGCCAGTAGTGTCGTCGGCCGCTCAGCGAGGTCACATTGGCGATGATCTCTTGCTCAAGGAAGTCGAAAGGAACAGCGGCCGAGAGGGCATCCGACATGTCTGAGACAAAGATTAGTCGCGGCAAGCCGTCCAACCACGGTTTGTCCTTCCGGGATGTGCCCGTCAGATCAGTCCACCGTGCCGCCATCGCCATACGGCCAGGCCAGCGGGTCAGTTCCTCAAAAGTTGGCGAGAACCCCTTCGTCACACCGCCGTAGCGCTGGTGCAGCACCCCGGCATAGCACGACCTCTCTCCGGTCTTCGTGTTCCAGAGTTCACACCCCTCGCAGCCCATTGTCGGGTTGCAAGTGCTGTCGCACCACTGGATTTTGGTCGAGCTACTCATGCAGTGGTCCCATTTCCACACCGACTCCCTTCTATTTTTCTTATCACAAAACCATTCGTTTGTATGCTTTTAGCGAGCACAAGTCTAGGTCAGTAGGACATTTCTGTCGAATACGCGAACTGGAGGTGCTGACGATCGACGGCGCACGGTTGCACGAGGCCGCCAAGCCGATCAAGGACGGCAAGGTGCTGTTCAACGAGGAGTGGAAAATGGGGACGCTTCTCGCAACCATCCGGCGACAAAGACAAAGCGTCATAAATCGCCCACGCCGCCCTGTGCTGCTTTGTGGTCAGGCCAAGGCTCAAGTGGCACATGACAGGGGCTCCCGCGCACGATGAACCCCTTGAGCCTCTTGCTCGGCGTGGCAGCGGCAGCCCCGGCCCGGCACTCGCTCCTTGCCCCCCGCTGGCACGCCGCCGGCGTGAGCGTCTTGAGCGCCTTGCGCAGACCGGCACCACCGGACACCGCCTTCGGCCGTTTCTCGGGGCCTGCGGTCTCAAACTCCGTCATACCCCGATCCTTTACACACAACGAACGCAAGAAAACGCTCCTTCCTGTTGTCGCCGATGGTTACAATAACCCCACGGACAAACGCAAAGGAGCAGGACCCATGCCTGAAACCACTCTCGAACAGCGAATGACGGTGCTGGAACAAACCGTGCGCGAACTGCAAGCGGCGCTCCACGCACGCCAGCCGGCCCCGGATTGGCTGGACCGCGTGATCGGTTCCATGAAGGACGAACCGGCCTTTGACGAAGTGCTGGCGCTCGGCCGCGCCATCCGCCAAGCAGACCAACCGGCCGAGGTTCCAATGCCATGAAGTTCCTCCTGGATACCGATCACATCAGTATCCTGCAAAAGCAATCGGGCTCGGAGTACGCCGCGTTGATGGCACGCATCGCCCAGGTGCGGCGTACCGATTTGGCATGCTGTATCGTCAGTTTTCACGAACAAGTCCTCGGCTGCAATGCGTATCTCGCGCAAGTCAGGACCTCTGCCGATGTCGAGCGCGGCTATCGGATGTTTGATCGCGTACTGTCGGCGTTCGCGGCGGCGCAGGTGTTGCCCTTCGACGGCCAGGCCGCGCTGGTTTTCGACGGCCTGGTGGCGCAACGGGTGCGCATCGCGACCATGGACCTACGCATTGCCGCCATTGCGTTGAGCCAGGGATTGACCGTGTTGACACGCAATGCACGCGATTTCGGCAAAGTTCCCGGATTGGTCATCGACGATTGGACGATTTGACTAGCGTGCGGTTCGCGGTGGTCAAGGCAAGGCGCTCAATGCCGGGGCCCCCGTGCACGATGAACCCCTTGAACCCCTTGCTCGGCGTGGCAGCGGCAGCCCCGGCCCGGCACTCGCTCCTTGCCGCCCGCTGGCACGCCGCTGGCGTGAGCGTGCTGCACAAACCCGAGGGCGTGTTGCTGCCGAACTGGCAGATCGCGCTGCGCCACCAGTTCCGGCCGCGAGCAGCCGCCAGCACCACCTTGACGGAGCGTATTGTTCCTGTCGCGCCGCCCGGTATCCTGAACCACAGCGCGTGACGGCGGTGAACCGATTCCCTGGGCGGAAGATCGATGGCTGTTCTGGATCACTGGCACCCGATGTTGCCGAGCAACAAACTGCGGCGCGCGCCGGTCGGCGTCCGCCTGGGCGGCGCGGACCTGGTGCTGTTCCGCGGCGCGGGCGGACAGGCCGGCGCCCTGGACGACGTGTGCCCGCTGCTGGTGTTCACGGTGCGCGGGGTGGAGCAGTACGTCGTCACCCCGGCGGCCGCGGTCCAGCTGCCGCCGGGGTGACGGCCGATCAGAAGCCGGGGCCGCCTTGCGCGTCGGCGAAGTTGACGGTGGTGGTGGTGCCGGCGGCCACGGTGAGGGTGACCGAGCCGGGCGTCTCGAAGTTGTCGCCCGGCGGCGCCGTCTGCACGACGGTGTAGGTGCCGGCCGCCAGCCACGTGAACTGGTAGTTGCCGTACTGGTCGGTCGCCGTCATGGCGACCAGCTGGCCGGTGCTGTTGTACAGCGACACGGTCACGCCCGGCAGCAGCGTGTCGGTGGCCGCCTCGTAGGAGCCGTCCCCGTCGTTGTCCTGGTAGACGAACCCCGAGATCGTCGTCGAGGGCGGGCTGAACGGCAGCTGGTTGACGTCGGGCGCCCGAGAGCATCACGATGCTCTTGCCGCCGATGATCTCGCCGTTGAAGGTGCCGTCCAGGTTGAAGCTGTAATTCGGGGCCAGCAGCGTGCCGTTGAAGACGTTGCCGACCTTGGAGTTGATGGTGCCGCCGGCGCCGGTGAAGTTGTAGAGCACGTGGTCAGCCGTCACCGCGCCGCCCAGCCCCAGCACCGAACTGGCGGTGAAGGTGAGCGTGCCGGTGACGTTGACGACGAAGATGTCGCTGGCGGTGCCGCTGAGGGTCAGCGACGCCGTGAGGTCGCCGTTGACGGCGAGGACGTTGAGGCCGCCGTTGCCGGTCACGGTCGTCGGGCTGCCCACCGTGCCCAGCGTCTGCGTCGGCGTCAGCGCCGCCGCCTGGGACGCGGCCATCAGCGCGTCCGCGTCGTTCTGCGCCAGCAGGCCCGGGTTGACCACGACGCCGCCGCCCAGCTTGCCCGGCCCGGAGTACTGGCTGGCCGAGTAGACGACGGCGTTGCCCTTGATGGTCGAGGGGGCCGCGTTCGACAGGCTGCCGCCCTGGGAAACGCCCTCGTCGCCGGTGATGGTGACGTTACTGTTGTTGATCGCGGTGTTTTGCAGCCCGAGCACGTCGTAGTTGGCGGCCGTGCCGAGGGTGACGGCCGGCACGCAGCGGACCTCCAGGCCGTCCACGAGGGGCCGGAAGCGGTTGGGGTGTGCGGAAACCCGTTGGCGTTGCTTGGGGCGAGCGCGCAGGAGGGACCTCAGCCAGTTCATGGAAGGACTCCAGGGTGGGAAGGGAGTGCCGGCGTCGGGGAGGAGGGCCGCACAACCACAGGCACCGGGCCGGTGCGGGGCAGGGAGGTAGGAGGGGGCAATGCACCGCGCATTGCTATAGCTATGTAGGGCAATTTTCTGGGCTTGTCAAATAAAGACGTAAAAAGTGCTAAAAAGACTGCTCGGTCCTGCTGGAGCCTGGTGCCCGGTTGCCCTGTCCAGTGCGTCATCACCCGGGCGGCAGCTCCACCGCTGCCGCCCGGGTGACGGCCGCTCACGAGCCGGGGCTTGACATGTAGGCGAAGTCCTCAGTAGCGGTGGCGCCGGCCGCCACGATGAAGTTGACCGAGCCGGGCGTCTCGCTATTGTCGCCCGCCGGCGCGGCCGTCACGACGGTGTAGGTGCCGGCCGCCAGCCCCGAGAACTGGTAGTCGCCGGACTGGCCGGTCATCGTCGTGGTGACCAGCTGGCCGGCGCTGTTGTACAGCGACACGGTCACGCCCTGCAGCAGCGTGTCGGTGCCCTGCTCGTAGGCGCCGTCCATGTCGTTGTCCTGATAGACGAACCCCGAGACCGTTGCCGAGGGCGGCACGTAAATGTCGGGCGTCACCGAGCCGGTGGCGCTGTACGAGCCGGTCCAGTTCGAGCCGCCGCCGCCGCGGGCGCCGCCCAGGACGAAGGACTTGTCGGTTTCCGGCGTGCCGGCGTGGTCGGAATTCGCGTTCGGGCCGAAGTGGTTGTCGTCCACCGCCTTGACGTTCAGGGCGGTGTAGTCGGTGCTGAACTGGGAGTAGATGGCGGCGGCCCACTGCCAGCTCGACGCTGACGCCGGGCGCACTCGCCTGGAAGTTCGCGTGCCAGGTGACCGGGCTGATGCCGCCGGGCAGCCCGTTGGGGGCCGGCAGCGCCACGCCGGCGAGGAAGGCGTCGCCGCTGAACCGAGCCGGCTCGCTGACCTGCCAGGTGTTGGAGCCGGTGTCGAAGGCGGCGGTCGCCTGGGTGGCGCCGGGCGTGAAGGTGATGGCGGAGTCGGGCACCGGCACGGTGGAATCGGTGCCGCCGGCCGAGAAGGTCACCGAGGCGTTGGTGACGTGCAGGGTCACCGGGGCGCTGCCCAGGCCGCTGACCTTGGCGACACTGCTGAACCAGACCGTGGCGCCGGCCGGGATGGCGGTGCCGTTGAAGTTGGAGACGATGCTGCTGGCCGACGGCTGCAGGCGGTCCTCCAGGAGTTCGACGGTCGGCGGGCGGTGGGCGGGGTGGCGCGGGGTTCCCTGACGCCGCGGCGCGCGGCGCGCGGTAGCAACGAAAGCCAGTTCATGGAAAGCCTCTTCTGAGGTCGAGGTAAAACGGCCTGAGGGGAAGGCGGCGTGATAATGGGTCTTGGCCGACGGGTGGGGCGCCCTTCGCACTGCCTGAAATCCTATAGGCCACATTTCCGGTCAAGTCAAATGCCCATCGCTTGTGTCCTGGTTTCCTCAGCGAAGCGGCGGGAACTGCGGCAGGTAGGTGCCGCGAGAGCGGTTCGCACGCGGATCGCGCACGCGGTGGGACGGCGGGCACAGCTTGACCAGCAGGGGCCTGCGCTGTCGCAGCAAGGGGGCCAAGGAGGCCAAGGGGGCCAACTTTTTCATACGTCGAGATGCGGCGCCTGGCAGCGCCGGCCTGCCGTTTGTGGGCCACGCGACTGCGAACCGCGCTGGAGCACCCCGGCCTACTGCCTGGAAGTCAGGGACTCCCAGTCGGCCGAAATCGCCACCAATGGTCCCCTGGTTGGCGTTAGCGGTTCCACAGGCGATACGTTTGCGACGGCAATGGGCAGACCTCGAACCGGCTAACTCCACCTCTGCGGTTACCGTACCTGGACCAATCGGGCGCGTCAACCCGGCGAACCCCCTCCCGCCCTGAGCGACAGCAGGTACAGCCGCAGCCCCACGCTGGTGGTCTGGATGCGTGGTCCGCGCTGTGTTCCTCTCGACGTGCGTGATGGATCATCTGCCCGCAAGTGATGACTTGGTCTCCTGACCGAGCCACGCGGCCCGACCGAAGGTCTCCTCCGGGATGCCGGGGAGACCTTCGGTCGGGCACGGTGACACGGTCGGGAGACCGTGCCACAATGGAGTAAATGAACCTGACCCCTTTCTCCTCTGCTTTCTCCTCTCGCCCCAGAGGAGGAGGCGGTGTTCGATCAGTCCTGCGTGCAGGATGAGCATGGAGGGTTCCTGTCCTCGGAGTCAAGATCAATCCGCTGTGGCCCCCGGGGTCACTTCGTCTTCGGCCATCTCCGTGTACACTTCCTCGCCTGGGTTGAGTTCAAACTTGACTCCGTACACTCTTCTGCCACCGATCCCCAGGCCGCCGCGGTCTTCGACCACTCTTGCCGTGACCCAACCGCTGCCAAAGGGAAAGGAGACGAGTCCCCGAGGTTGTAGCGTGGCGGAGGCGTTTTCCCATTGCCCTTGATCTTTGCCATGACCGGCTCCCTTACCAGGGATAACCCCCTGTGACGGATTGTATGTATGTCCGGAGTACCCGATCCATGGATCGTGCCAGGCGGTCGCAGCCGCGGCGCCAGCGCCGTACCCTGGCCAGCTGCAGGACCGTGGTCCCACCAAGGAAGGCTGGGTCAAACAGCTGGTGGGCGATGGCATTCCTCCAGGTATTCAGTTCGTCCAGCCACCGCCTGCGCAAGTGGTTGTTCGCGAAGACGGTATCGACCTGCCCCCAGAGGTTTTGCACCCCCAGCCGCCCGAAGTCACCGCCGATGGTTCCCTGGTTGGCATTTTTGCTGTCGAGTTGACGGTTCCACAAAAAGTCTTGCCGCGTCGTGTAGCGAAATCCTGGGTGGGGGATGACCGCCACCAACAGAAAAACCGCCTCCGTGTGCAGGTCGCGGCAAAAGCCCTGGAACTGCGACGCCAGCAGGACGGCATACATCCGGTTCACCTGCTGCGTGGCATTCCGGCCGCGCGCCGACCCACCGAGCAGCGCGTGGGCGGCCTCCAGATGATCCAGTTCCGTGGCCCGATCCCGGCTCCACAGGCGATACGCTTGCGACGGCAACAGGCAGCCCTCAACGGTTCCATCCTCCGCCAAAGACAGCGTAGCCAACGAAATGGCGTCGTGTCAACGCCCGGCGCCCTGCGTTCGCGGACTGGAGGGGACTGCAACGCTTCTGACGGCGGCGGACCGCGAACGCAGGGCACCCGGCGGTACACTTGATCCGTATTTGCCTCGCGAATCATGGGTTAGCAGCAACGTCCCCGTTTTTCATTTTTCCTGACCGTCACGGAATTTGGGGCGGATGACTCTTCGCCTTGGGTCTTTACGCCGAAGGCGTTGCATCCCAAAGCCCAGGGTCGCGCAGCGCACCCTGGGAACCGAGCGCCCGTGGTGAACGTCTACGCCGAAGGCGTTGCATCCAGGTGATCCAACCCCTTCGGGGTAAATTCCTTACGGTTGTTTGCGGTTCCCAGGGTGCGCTGCGCGACCCTGGGCTTTGGGATGCAACGCCTTCGGCGTAAAGACCCGCCCCAAAATCCGTGACGGTCAGCATTTTTCCGCACGTCGTCACCTGTTGCAAGAGCTGCAACCGCAAGAAGAACAACGACAGCATGCGCCAATTCCTGGCGTGGGCCAGGCGCATCGCCAGGCACCGGGGCTGGATCAAGAGGTAGGGCCACCGGGTGCCGAACAGGCTCAGGACGAATGGCGGACGCGGACCGACTTCCGGGGAACCAGGAACGGAGGGACCGATGAAGGAGTTGCGCCTGGGCAAGGGGCAGGTGTACCCGGTCAGCGACGAGGATTTTGAACTGGCGGCCCGCTCCTGTGGCGGGTGCGGCGCGGTTACGCCGTGGTGCCGCAGCGTGCGTCAATTCCTGGCGTGGGCCAGGTGCGACAGAAAATAGAAAAGGCTTGACAACTGCCCCATGTTTACCTAAATTAGTGAACATGATCGTCACGTCGTTCGCCAGAGAGGTGAAACGACTTCGCGCCGAGCGCGGCTTCACGATTCGAGATTTAGCAGCCGCGACGGGGAAAAGCGTTGCCTACCTGGCAAAAATTGAAGTTCAGGGGGAAATCCCTGCACCTGAGTTCATCTGTGAATTGTGCCGTGTGCTAGGTGCAAACCCTGTTGACATGCTTCGGTTGGCTAAAGAAACCAAACTGTCAGCGGTTTCAAGACAAATTGACCGAGAGCATGAACGTGCATTGATTGCTTACAGCCAGTCCGAACTATGCAACTCCGCTGAACATCAACGTGAGAAAGGGGACATTAAAATGGCTACTGTTCTGAGCATGATCAACATGAAGGGTGGGGTGGGGAAGACGACGTTGGCGATGCACCTCGCTCACGCGGCAGACAAGATGAATCTGCGGACGCTTGCAGTTGATCTCGACCCGCAGTCCAATCTGAGCCAGGCACTCATGGGGCCGAAAGCTTATGTTGATTATCTGGCGAAGAACAAGCCAACGGTCGTCAAGATTTTTGATGAATTGGTACCGACTCATTCCGCCAGCGATTCCCCACATTTGCTTGACACCAATAATGTTGTGGTGAAAAAGGCGGGTTATTGGGGTGACAGCACCCTCGACTTGATCCCGAGCCGACTGGAACTCTCTAGAACGCTGAAGAACCCAGCGCAGAAGGAGCGACGATTGGCGAAGGCACTCACCCAGGTTCGCGATCTGTACGATCTCGTGATTATCGACTGCGCCCGACCGAATCGGTACTGACCGATGCGGCGTATTTCGCGAGTCGTTACGTTGTTGTTCCGATCAAGCCAGAGTTTATGGCCACCATCGGATTGCCCCTGCTTGCTCGGTCTCTTCAGGATTTCCGGATCGAGAACGAAGACCATCAGATTGAGATCGCCGGCTTGGTTTTCAACCATTCGTCGAGCTATTCCAGCGGCCCTGAAGGCCAGCATTCGATCAAGGACGTTACCAAAGTGGCCACTGAGAATGGTTGGCACATCTGTGAAAATCAACTGAGGTACTCGGCCTCTTACGCGAAATCGGCACGTGAGCGAACTCCGCTTTCGCGGACGAGTTACGCGCGAGGTGATGTGGTCCAAGGGTTCCGCCGCTTGGCGGATGAAATTTTCACTCTCATCGGCATTGCAGAGGTGACGGCGTGAATGACGCTCTCCTTGAACTCGAACTTCGATTGCTGATCCTGAAGTACGGTCACCAAAAATTGATCCAAGTCTTAGCCCGTCTTGGAGATCAGACACATGAGGAACTGGAACAGCGTCTCAGAGAGGCGGAGGAGAAGCGACGAACTAAGCGCCCAAAACCCTCGATTATAGACGTGGTGGCTTCCGAGTGCCGCGATCATCCCGACATTGAGGAACCTCTTCGGTTGCTCGCTGTCGGCTTCCAAAATCGTACGTTTCTTCCAAACCTTCGTGATGTACAACGTTTTCTCGAACGGACTAACTCGAAACCTGGCAAATTGAAATCACGCGAGGCGGCTATTCCAGTGCTTTTTCGTTCGCTCGGCAAGTTAACCCGTGACGAATTGCTTGACCTTGCCCAAAAGAACGATGTTTCCGGTGACAGTGATTTTGCAATACTGCGCGAGAGATCATGAAAGCGCGGGGAGGGAACAGGCCGAGGCCGTTGAGACCCGACGATAAACCGAGAAAGAGTTGATCGACTGTAACCGGAAAACGAACACTGACCATTCTACGGCAACATAATTGGCGGTACAAAAGGAAAAGGGGACATGAATGCCCCTTTTCCTTTCCGAAGATATTCAGGGGAGGCCAATTCGTGACAGGAAACTTGCGAACCTCTGTGAAATATCCTCGCGGTACAAGTCGCCGACCTTGCAAACGAACTGTTTTCGCTTCAGCTTTTTTAGATAGTTTGTGTTCACGGAAAAATAGTGCTTGAAGTCGATAACTGAAGGAACGACCGAGATCTCGTCAGGAAACGAGAGGTAATGAAATCGAGGCGTCTCGTTCTTTCGGAGGTTTTCTCCCGGTGATTTTTTACTGTTGATCTCCATCATTTTCATGGAGAGTTCGCTGAGGTGCTGCCCCAGATAGACATGCTCGGCGTTGTACAGTGGTGCCACTAACACGGAAAACAGCAACTTGTCCTTGCTTGCTGCATTTTCGCCAGCTTTACGGACTTTCGAGTCTTGTTCGAGGTCGCAGTCTTGGGTGAGAACAATCACAAGCGGGAAAACGATCTTCGAGATCTCGAAGTTCCCCTTCGACTCAATCGCGTATTCGATAAATTCCACGTCACGGAATATGTCACCCTGGCATATCCGGTTTTCGCATTTTTTCCTAACTTTAATCATTGATGATCTTCGCCTTGATCACGACGCGCCTAGGTTTCCCGGTGCCGTACTTGACGATTTCCTTCTCGACCAACTCTTCAAATTTCACAACCGCTATCTTCGGTGTCACCTGCCCTGCCCGCTCCGGCTCCGTTGCCTGGGTTCGATCCCCCTGTTCGTCCTGCTTCCGTTCTGGCACCGTCGATTGCGTTCGCTCCCCTTGCTCGTATTGAGGGGAGAAAATGCCTTCCTGTTCAGCCACCATTCACCCCCATTTTCGCAAAGGCCGTCTTTGATCACGCTCTCGAAAAGCGCGTTAATGCGGTCGTGCAAGATGTTCAGGTATTTTTTTATGTCCCCCTGGCTCATCACGAGGTTGGTATACGCGTCGGTGTCCATCACGAATGACTTTTTACGTATCACCGCCGGATAGTCCTCATTCGGCATGCCGAACTGGAACCGGATGGCGACCTCTCCGTCGTTTGTTTCGAGGATGTTGAAGGTTCGCGTAACCGTTTTCCGATCCTGGGCGAGATTGAAACCCGCCAGCAGATCCGCGTGCAAGTAATCGCTCCATTCCGTTGGATTGGTTTCGTCCAGTTCGATGTGATCGACGTACCGCAAGCCGACACGGCTGACCATGATGTCGCCGTACGAATGATTCAGCGCATCGACCGCCGAGAGGAAATCCTCGCAAAGCAACTCGAAGTTTTTGTAGGCGCTGATTTCGATCGCGAGAAAATCTTCCGCGATCACCAGGAATTTGTCCCTGTCTTTCGCGTGGAAGAGCCATTCGTTTCTTTGGCCCTTCAGTTCCTCGTTTTTTTTGCCTCCGATGCGCAGCGAGTGGGCGATCAACTTCTTCACCTCGGCGATCGGGAAACGGCTCTTGATTGCGCCGATGAACGCTTTTGCAGGACCTTTCAGCTCCATCTTTACGTCCGAAAAATCCACGCGCACGACAACCTTCTTCAAGAAGTTTTTCTTATACTTCTTGCGGACCGGCGGTTTGCCGGGCACATCGACCTTGCCGGTCGCTCTCTTTGCCATTTGATAATCTCCCCGTCGCAGTTCGGTGGTTTTTGAAGATTATAGCGCTGTGATCGTCTGTAATCCAGAAACTTCTGCGCATCGGGACATTTCGATTTGTTCCCCGCGTTCCGGTTGTAGGGGCCTTTTTGTGCCGCAGGGGAAAAGGAATCCTCCTCGCCTAAATAGTGGCGGCGAAATTCCTTGAAATCAGTTCCGGAAATCGACGCTTGAATACCCAGTCGCCTGGGGGGTCGTCTCGGCGATGCCTCGGAACGCTTGTATGCCCCCTACGTTATTCTGGTGGAGAATCAGCACTAAATCACTTCCGGTATTCGCAGCCCTTCCCGGCGCCGAGCCCGCTCCCCGCCTCCGCAACCCCACCGCCGCATCCACCCCCACCCCGGTTACAATCGCCCCGTCGCCCCACCACACCGGAGTCGCACCCATACTCGTTCAAGCCCTGCAGCCGTCGGCAGCGTCCGCAAGGGCGACTGGCTCGGCCTGCCCGAACCCGAAGCCCACTCCCTGACCGCCGCCGGCGCCGTCCGCCCCGTCACCGTCACCCTGACCGCACCCGATGCCAAGGCCGGGATGCCCTTCGACCCGCGTTCCCCGTTCCTGCCGCCCGACCCCAATGCGCTGGAACCCGCGCACCACCTGTTAATCAGTTCATTCTAGCGTACTGGAGAAGCTGTTTCAACTGGCGGCTGTGGCCGGTTCCACCCTGACAGTCGGCGGCCCCGCCGACGCCCCGCGCCTCCTGCTCCTGGGCCTACTGGAGCAGTTGGCGGCTGGGAGTAGCGGTGGGTGGAGTGTGGTGGCCCTGTTACTCGGGCTGGCAGCATGGGGCACGGGACGGCACTGGGTTCCGACACCGTGGCCCGGTGGCCCGGTGGCCCGGTGACTCTTCCGACGACCCGCTACACCCGCCCGCAAACTGCTCTAATCGAGTCCACCGAGGCGGCCCAACAGGGGTTGGGGGTGTGGGTCCTTCTCCGCCCGGACGTGGCACGGGCTGGCCCACGGGGGGGGGTGTGTGGCTCAGCGTGAGATGAAAAGCCAAGCCAGGGAACTATCAGGGGTTATTTCATCTCGCGACCGTGAGATGAATCCGGTCAAGGGCCGCCCGCCACCACCTTGAGCAGCACCGACTTCGCCGCGTGCTCGGTGTTCTTGCCCTCGCGCCGCGCCAGCACCACGAACGGCCGCTCCTGTGCCGCCACCCACGGCTCCGCGTACAGCACCACCGTCCGCGTCGTCTCGCGCTCGGTGATGAGGATGCCGTTCAGGCCGATGTCCAGCACGCGGACGCCGTGCGGCAACCCGCGCACGTCCAGCGGCACCCGGCCCGTGAAGCCGTTGCGCCGCTCGATGCGCACCCGCACTTTCGCCTCACCGCCCGGCCTGAGCGTCACCACGTCCTCCAGCGTCACCGTCACCAGATCGCCCGCCGCCTTCGTCGTCACCGGCCCCACCGCGACCGTCTTGACGACCTTCTGCCCGTCAATGACCGCCTCCGCAACCAACTTCAGCGGCGGCGTCGCCTTCGCGGCGGCGTCCGCCCACAGCGCAAAAGTCGTGCTGTTCTCATCGACGCCGATGGCGGTCGCCGGCGCAACGAACCCGGCCGGCACCTTGTCCAGCCGCACCTTGATCTCGCCGTCGAAGCCGTCGAGGCGCTCGGCGTTCACCGTCACCGGCACGGCGCCGCCGAGCCACACCGCCGGCTTGCTCGGGTTGACGCTGACGTTGAAACCCGGCCGCGGCGGCCGCACCGTCAGGCGGTAGGCGTAGGCCGGGCCGCCCTGGCCGCGCGAGTCGGTGACCAGCACCTGATAGTCGCCGTCCGCCGGCGGGTCGAAGAACAGCCGGGAGTCGCGGCCGTAGCCGGGGCCGCCGTCGTCGTTGCGGTAATAGAGTGTCACCACCGGGAAGCCGTTCGGCGGGAATTTCGTGCCCGGCGGGTGGAGCGCCACCTTGTACATCGGCGAGCCGTTGGCGTGGTGCGTCGGCGTCGTGTCCAGGTAGCCAACGCGCTGGCCGCCGGCGCTGAAGAAGTTGCAATCCGCGTCCGGGTTGAGCGGCAGCGCCTTGATGCGCAGCAGTTCGCCGCCGACGTATAAATAATCGTTCATGGCCAGCTCATTCCAGTTGTCGAGGCGGATGCCGGCGGTCACCGAGTCGTGATCGCGGAAGGTGACGTGCGTCCGGGCCAGGCTGCGCAGCGTCGCCCGCGGAATGGGCTGCCCCTTGCCGTCGAGGATGTCAATGGCCGAGTCCAGCGGCGAACCGAGGCGGCGGGCGTTGACCTCCACGATTAACCGCTGCCCCTTCTTCGCGCTAAAACGCCAGACGTGCGCCGCCCCCGGCTCCGCCAGGACGCCGTTGCCGGTGCCGGGCGTCGGCAGTTGCCCGCCGGCTTTGCCGACGACCTCCGGGAACTCGCCGACCATCAGCGTGCGCAGGCCCAGCGGCGTCTTGCGCAGTTGCGGCAGCGGCAACCGGGCGCCGACGGCCGCGTCCGGGGCCGCCGCCAGCCGCACCGACTTCAGGCCGCGACATACCCAGCTCTTGTGCCGGCCCAGCAAGTGCGCCGCCTCCACCTGGGTCAGGCCGTCGTCCCGCACCAGGGCCTGCACGACCCACGCCTCTTCCAGCTCCCGCGTGGCACGCTGACCGTGGTTCAGTCCCAGGATGGCCGCCTTCGCCGTGCGCTCGTCCACCGCCAGCACGCGCACGCTCAAACTGGTCAGCCCGGGCAACTGCTGCGCCGCCGTCCAGCGCTTGAAGCCGTCGAGCACTTCCAACTGCTGGTCGCGCAGGCACGCCACCACCGGCGACAACTGGCCCCAACGGCGCAGCGACCCGGCCATCGCCTCCTCCGCCGGCGGATCGGCCAGGCGATAGCGCCGATACTTCTGGCCCAGCGCGGCGCGGGCCACCGGCCGCACGCTGCCGTTCTCCCAGTCCATGCGCGTACCCTCCACGCTCCCCCCAATCAGAGAAAGGAAACGGGGGACACGAAACACGTCCGTGCCCGCCCGCTCCTTCCTCCGTTCTTGGGGTCGTGGCACTGTAAGTCGTCCGGGACAGCGATCCCAGACCGAAAGACATGCTTCAGGAGGTGTCGGGCGCGCGGCAGCGGGCCTTCAGCCGTTGCCGGCGCCAGCGCCGCCGGCGTTGCCGATACCGCGCCTCGCGATCAAGCACGCGTCGTAACGCCAGGCGGCACAGTGGGGAGCAAAAACGCTGCTGGTCACGCTCGTGCCAGACTGGGAACACGGCATAACAACCCGGGCGGGCGCACGGCCGCGTCGAAAAAATCTCGTCCGGGACCGCTGGGCGCTGGCCCTCGCGCTGCGTCGTCGTGTTGGTTGGTCCCGAGCGGTGCGTCGTGGTCAGGCGCGTACGACAGCACTGGCGGTAGCGGCGGTGCTGCTGGCGGCGCCGTTCCTTGCCGTGGGCGCTGGCCCGATAGCGTTGGCTGGCCTGCCAGCGCCGCCACCGCCGCGCCGCCTGGCGACAGGCGTCACTGCAATACCGGGCCTGGGGGCAAGAGGGCGTGAAGTACCGTTCCCAGCCTTTGAGCAAACAACGGCGTGTGCGTCGCGCTGGCCGCGCCTCTGGTCGCGCGCCAGAGGACTGCTGAAATGAGGAGGGGCCCAGGGGAGGATGCGCTCCCGACGGTCCAGTCGCGGAGCCGGGTTGGCGCCTGGCTCCGCGGCGCTTTGCGCTGGGAGGCGCCCAGATCCACTTCAACCCTACCACACAATCCTGTCCCGCGATCCAGCCAGCGCGCTGTGGCCCGGGCCACAGCGCGCTTTTGGCCCCATCCTAAAACGCTGCTGACACACCCCGACCCGGGAGTGCAAACCATGTCGATGGGCATTTGGGAGACCACCTACAAGAAGGGACTCGCGGAAGGCCGTGAGGAGGGCAGAGCAGAGGGCCGCGTGGAAGGTCTGCGGGATGCTTTGCAGGCTCAGTTACAGGAAAAGTTCGGCCCACTCAGCGAGGCGACTCTGGCCCGATTGCAGCTCTTGACCGCCGAGCAACTGAAAGCACGTTTCATTGCATTGGTCAAAGCTGCATCCTTGAAAGACCTCGATCTGACCGACTGACCGCCTCGGGGCGTACGCGCCGCTGGACGACACGCAGCGTCAAGAATTGGCGGAGCGTTTGCGGCAACACCCCAAACCCGGGAGTGCAAACCATGTCCATGGGCATTTGAGAGACCACCTACAAGCAGGGTCTGGAGCAAGGGCAACGGAACATGCTGCGGGTTCAGTTGGCCGCCCGGTTCGGCCCCCTCAGCGAGACCACGCTGGCGCGGCTGGAGGCGCTGACGGCCGAGCAACTCGAATCCCTGGCGGCAGTGGCGTGGCAAGCCAAATCGCTGAAAGAGTTGGGGTTGGCCGACTGATGCGCTAGGGGGCTGTGGCGACGGCCTCCCCGCGGGTCGTTGGCTCACTCGCCGATCAATTCATAGGTGCCGCTGCCGGGCTTCTTGAGACTGATCATTTCCCCCAAAACTTCCACCAGGGCCGGGAGGAGGCCACCGATAAAGGAGGAAGGGGAGCCACGCGCCGCGTTTGGTCGGGCGTCATTCATTCATTATTAACGACCGGGAGTGGGCGGGCAGTTACATCAACGACCGGAATAGTACAGGGCACCTCACAGAAATCAATTCTTGTGCAGGTGCCCTGTTTATTTGTGCAGACGGTCAAAATGTGCAAAGCCCGCCTCAGCGCGTCACCGGCGTGGCCGCCTCCAGCGCCGCCCCGTCGGAACTGCCGCCCTTGAGCGCCGCCAGGCCCGCCTCCATCGTCTGCTGATTGATCCGCACCTCCGCGTCCTGGTGCGAGTGGAAGCCGGTGCCGGCCGGCACCAGGTGGCCGAGGATGACGTTCTCCTTCAGGCCGACCAGGTAATCGACCTTGCCGGCCAGCGCCGCCTCGGTCAGTACCTTGGTCGTTTCCTGGAACGACGCCGCCGAGATGAAGCTGTCCGACTGCACCGCCGCCTTGGTGATGCCCAGCAACTGAATGCTGCACGTCGCCGGCGTCGGCGGCACGAAGGTCGGCGGCTTCTTCTTCTCCGCCTCCAGCGACGCCCGCACCTCCTCATACGCCTCCTTGCTGACGATCTTGCCCGCCTCGAAGCGCGAATCGCCCGGGTCCTTGATCTTGACGCACTCGCGCAGCCGGCGGTTGACCTCGCGGAAGCCGAACTTGTCGATCACCGAGCCCGGCAAGAGTCCCGTGTCGCCCATCGTCTCGACCTTCACCTTGCGCAGCATCTGCGAGACGATGATCTCGATGTGCTTGTCGTCGATGTCCACGCGCTGGCTGCGGTAGACTGACTGCACCTCGCGCACCAGGTAGTTCTGCACCGTCTCGGCGCCGAGATGCGCAAAATGTCGTGCGGCACCAGCGGCCCTTCCACGAGCGGGTCGCCTTCCTTGACGTGCTCGCCGCCGTGGACGCGCACGTGCTTGCCGGGCGGCACCAGGTGCTCGCGCTCCTCGCCCAGCGAGCGGGCCTGGTCGTCCACCGGCTGGATGTAGATCGGCCGCTTGCCGCGGCGCTTCTCGCCCAGCCGCACCACGCCGGCCACCTCCGCCATCACCGCCGGGTCGCGCGGCCGCCGGGCCTCGAAGATTTCCGTCACGCGCGGCAGACCGCCGGTGATGTCCTGCTGGCGTTGGCGTCGGCGCCCAGGAAGGCCATGAGCGGGTCGATGACCACCAGGGCCACGCGGTGCCGCTCGACGGCGGCGCGGAGTGCCTGGGTGTCCTGCGGCAGCTGGACGGGCCGTTCGGGGTGACCGGGCGGATGGTTGAGGAGGAAGACGCGGCCGATGTCGGCGCCGGCGGCGTCGAGGCGCGGCCGCAGGACGCGGGCGGCGTCCTCCTCGGCGGACAGCAGCAGGACGCTTTCAGGCGGCCGGCGCGGGGGCGGCGGGGGCGGCGGGGCAACGACCGGCGCGGACTGGCGCTGGCGGCGGCGGGTGTCGGGCTCGGCGGCCGGCGGGGGCGGTGGCGGCACCTGGATGACGGTGCCGCGGCTGACGTGGGCGGCCAGTTCGATGGCCAGGGTGGACTTGCCCATGTCGGGGTCGCCGTCGAGCAGGGTGAGCACGCCACGCGGCACCCAGCCGGGCCAGATCCAGTCAAACGGCTGGGCGGGGATGTCGGCGAAGGATTGCGTGTCGGCGGCGTCGGGAGGCGGGCTCATGGGGGACTGCTCCGGAAATGAGGGGGAGATGGGGGGCGATGGGGTCACAACACCATACATATTTTCGCAGCAGGCGCAAGGGGAAGGTAGCCTGGTAGGCGGCCCGCAGCCCCGGCCCACCGCCGTGCTGTCGCCGCCTGGCACGCCGCCGAGGGCCACAACCGCGTTATCGCGCTCTGAAAAGCGCCCTGAAACCGCCGAAATCGCATCAACAAACATGCAAAATGACGGCTCGGCGCCTGTTTCGCGTACTGTTTTCAGGACTTTTTTTGCTGTTTTTTCCTGACCGTCACGGAATTTGGGGCGGATGACTCTTCGCCTTGGTTCTTTACGCCGAAGGCGTAGCATCCCAAAGCCCAGGGTCGCGCAGCGCACCCTGCGAAACGAGCGCCTGGGGTGAACGTCTACGCCGAAGGCGTTGCATCCAGGTGATCCAACCCCTTCGGGGTAAATTCCTTACGGTTGTTTGCGGTCCCCAGGGTGCCCTGCGCGACCCTGGGCTTTAGGATGCAACGCCTTCGGCGTAAAGACCCGCCCCAAAATCCGTGACGGTCAGGTTTTTTCAGCCCCCCAGTGGTGGGGACCAGGCGAGTGGATGGCCGTGTTGACCAGGCCGGTGGATCGGACGGGATCGAGCGTGTTTCGAGTTGGTGTAGCGGCAGTCGCCAGACTTCCGGAAGCGCTTCGGAAGTCTGGCGACTGCCGCTACACCTCAACCTGCAAACCGCTCGATGCCGCTCGTTCCCAAACCGGAGTTTGGGAACGAGGGAAAATAGAAAACCGGGCGGCCGGGGTTTCCGCCATCGAAGCGTTGTGATCACTGACCGCCGACGATTTTCGAGATGGGAAAGGGGTCGGGAGTCGATTGACACATGTGTGTCAATCGACTCCCGACCCCTTTCCCATCCTTCTTTCCCATCCTGACCCCTATTTGGTTTTCAATGCCGCGCGTTTTTTCTCCAGTGCCACGACGAAGGCATCACTCACGCCGATCAGGGTGAAGGTATTTCCCTGGATGGACACCAGTTTGCGAAGACCCTCGGGGAATCCTTCCTCGTCACAATCCTTGCAAAAAGGCGTCATCACAACCACCTTGGTCGGGAACAAATTCGCGAAAAGGTTGAGGAAGCCCCAAACGCCGAGAATCTTCGCCGCCATCGCCGTCCCCTCCTCTCCAGGAGGCACGTCCACCCTCTCCGGGTCGATTTTCAGAAAGGACACCGGATGGGCGACCACGGCCGGGGCCCCACATCTCAGGCATACATGGGGCAGCAAATTGACCGGGTCTTTTGCCTCTTCCATGGTCATTTCCACGAGAGCCATATGCTTCCCCTTCAATGGTTGAACCGAAACTCCGCCGAGGTCTCCAGCGCCCAGACCAGATCGCCCAGCCCCGTGTTGCGGTCCCCCTGCTGTGCCGCCAGGAAGTCCGCCACGTCCTTGCGCTCTTCCGCCGACGGCAACCGCGTCAGCACACTCAAAATACAACTCCTCCGCCAGCGCCCTCTCCTCCCTCAACTTCGCCAGATAAGAAAAGATAAGAAAAGGGGGTCGGGAGTCGATATTACGAATTTGTAAAACGTGTTATTGACTCCCGACCCCTTTCCCATCCCCCTTTCCCCGACCCCTTTCCCGTCCCCGAAAGAGGCCGTCAAGGCTCCCGGTCTGTTGCAGTGTCTGGTTCGGCTCCCGACCGTTTCCGCCGGCTGCGACCTGGCTTCGTCCGACCCGCTAACCACTTCTTGAACGAATGCTGACTTTCCGCGGACGGCTGACCCGCCAGCAGGTTGGCGACACTAATGTCCTCGTCGAGCGCCGGCCAGTGGATACCCCGCCCGTCGCCAAGCAGCCGCCAGGAACCCCGTTCCGCAGCCGAGCCGTGGGCCAACCGCGGATACCAGGCCAGCGGCACGGCGATACTGCGGCCGTCCGCCAACTCGACCGCCAAGGTGTCTTCGCTTACCTCAACATGGATCGCCAGCGGCTCGCGCGTTTCAACCGCCGAAGAATTCATTCCAGCCCTCCAATAACGGCTCCCGAGCGAAGTAGCCCTCGGGCAGTCCGCCGGCGTTGAGCGCGGCGGCGAGATCCTGGATCCACCGCTGGTGGAAGAAATGGTACGTCCCCGCGGGGACGCGCGTCCAATCGTGAATCGGCATGATAAACCTCGACGTTTGCCACGCCTCAGCGCGTGATCGGCTCGGCGGTCTTCGGCGCGGCCCCGTTTGCCTGACCGGAAGCATGGCGCAGAATATCATCAATGACAGCACTGGCCTGCCGGTCCTCGACCTCTGCCAGACCTGTCACTAACTCGAACATCCGCAACGGCAGGTCACTATCTTCCGTATCGGGGACGAACTGGCAGAGGGGCCGACCTTCCACCGTGGCCCCATTCGGCTCCTGGAACGCCAGATACCCCTTCCGATCCGTGGGTAACGGCTTCCAGCCACGGTCGATCAGGTAAGCAATCACCTCGGCCGTGCCCAGCGCTCGAACCCGAGGGTCGATCCAACGACGATACTGCTCTTGGGGGGCGATGTACCGCCGAGCGTACAGCGTATTCATGACGCGACTCCTTACCTCAACGCGGCCAGCATTGTCTGGATGGACTCTACCGAAAACACGTTCGTGCGCGGGATGGTGATCCGCACGGTTGTCTGATTCGTCGTCGGCTCAGCGCCCCGCAGCGACAGCCAGTAGGCACACCGTCGCAGGATCAGTTCCTCCACCGACTGACTCACCCACTGGCCTTCCTCTGTCGGGAGCACGAGCAGCACGAGCAAGCGTGGCCGGTGCTCGGGGGCGGTTCGCAGCAGGTTGTAGGCCCGCACCTCCAGGTCGTGAATCACTTCCGCCGGGCGCACCTCCGCCCCCGTGGTGCTTTTCAGTTGAAGATCAATTTGCGGCCCTGTGTCCAGGTGTTCTGTCCCCTGACGGTCGATGCCGCGCAGGAACATGTCTACCCCGAAGTCCTGCTGAATGTCCCCACAGGACACACCCGCCTGGGCCGCGATCGCGCGCACGTAAGCCCGGGACAACGCTTCCTGTCGTTGGTTCCGCGGCAACATCCGCCTGCCCTCTGGCTCCCCTGGGTTCCATCCAGGCCATCATACCCCGGCAGGCGACCCAGGTGGAATACGGGAACTGCGATCACCATAAAACACCAACGCCGAGGCCCGGCCCGCAAGCCGAACCCCGGCGTCCGTGTGTCATCGCTGCCCCGCGCCTCAGCGCGTCACCGGCGTGGCCGCCTCCAGCGCCGCCCCGTCGGAACTGCCGCCCTTGAGCGCCGCCAGGCCCGCCTCCATCGTCTGCTGATTGATCCGCACCTCCGCGTCCTGGTGCGAGTGGAAGCCGGTGCCGGCCGGCACCAGGTGGCCGAGGATGACGTTCTCCTTCAGGCCGACCAGGTAATCGACCTTGCCGGCCAGCGCCGCCTCGGTCAGTACCTTGGTCGTTTCCTGGAACGACGCCGCCGAGATGAAGCTGTCCGACTGCACCGCCGCCTTGGTGATGCCCAGCAACTGAATGCTGCACGTCGCCGGCGTCGGCGGCACGAAGGTCGGCGGCTTCTTCTTCTCCGCCTCCAGCGACGCCCGCACCTCCTCATACGCCTCCTTGCTGACGATCTTGCCCGCCTCGAAGCGCGAATCGCCCGGGTCCTTGATCTTGACGCACTCGCGCAGCCGGCGGTTGACCTCGCGGAAGCCGAACTTGTCGATCACCGAGCCCGGCAAGAGTCCCGTGTCGCCCATCGTCTCGACCTTCACCTTGCGCAGCATCTGCGAGACGATGATCTCGATGTGCTTGTCGTCGATGTCCACGCGCTGGCTGCGGTAGACTGACTGCACCTCGCGCACCAGGTAGTTCTGCACCGTCTCGGCGCCGAGATGCGCAAAATGTCGTGCGGCACCAGCGGCCCTTCCACGAGCGGGTCGCCTTCCTTGACGTGCTCGCCGCCGTGGACGCGCACGTGCTTGCCGGGCGGCACCAGGTGCTCGCGCTCCTCGCCCAGCGAGCGGGCCTGGTCGTCCACCGGCTGGATGTAGATCGGCCGCTTGCCGCGGCGCTTCTCGCCCAGCCGCACCACGCCGGCCACCTCCGCCATCACCGCCGGGTCGCGCGGCCGCCGGGCCTCGAAGATTTCCGTCACGCGCGGCAGACCGCCGGTGATGTCCTGCGTACCGCCCACCTCGCGCGGCGTCTTCGCCAGCAGCGTGCCCGGCGACACCATCTGCCCCTCGCGCACCTCGATGTGCGCCTTCTCGGGAATGTAATGCACCTCCTGGTTCTGGCCGCGCTCGTCCTCGATGACGATCTGCGGGTGCAGGTCGCCCTTGTGCTCCATGATGAGCCAGCGCTCGGCGCCGGAGCCGGTGTCGCGCTCCTTGCGGAGCGTCTCGCCCTCGACGATTTCCTCGAAGCGGATGCGGCCGCCGCGTTCGGCGAGGATCGGGATGCGGTGCGGGTCGAGCGTCGCCAGCACCATGAGTGGCGTCACCGCCTGCTTCTCCTCGACCTTGAGCACGGCCCCGTGCGGGATTGAGTACGTCTCCAGAATGCCCTTGGGACCGACGATGTGCAGCTCGCCCTTGCGCGTCAGGGCGATGCGGTCGCCCTGGTCGTTGGTGACGACGCGGATGTTCTCCAGCTTGACCGCGCCGGCCTTGCGCGCCTTGATGTCGTTCTCGATGATGTCGCGGCGCACGGTGCCGCCGATGTGGAACGTGCGCATGGTCAGCTGCGTGCCGGGCTCGCCGATGGACTGCGCCGCGATGATGCCGACCGCCATGCCCTCCTCGACGAGGTTGCCCGTGGCCAGGTCCATGCCGTAGCATAGCCGGCACACGCCCAGCTCCGCCTCGCAGGTCATCGGCGAACGCACCATGATCTTGTCCAGGCCCAGCTGCTCGATCCGCCGCGCCGCCTCCCAGGTAATCATCTCGTTCTCGCGGACGATGGTCTCGCCCGTGACCGTGGTCAGCGAGTTGCGCGAGACGCGGCCGCGGATCTTCTCGCTCAGCGGCCGGTCCAGCTCCTCGTCCTTGGTCGGAGCGCTCTTGGTCACGCCCTGCGTGGTGCCGCAGTCGTGCGCCGTGATGACCACGTTCTGGGCCACGTCCGCCAGCTTGCGCGTCAGGTAGCCCGAGTCCGCCGTCTTCAGCGCCGTGTCCGCCAGGCCCTTGCGGGCGCCGTGCGTCGAACTGAAGTATTCGAGCACGCTCAGGCCCTCGCGGAAGTTGGCCTTGATCGGCGTCTCGATGATCTGGCCGGACGGCTTGGCCATCAGGCCGCGCATGCCGGCCAGCTGGCGAATCTGCTCGACGCCGCCGCGGGCGCCGGAGTGGGCCATCAGGTAGATCGGGTTCAGGTACGGCCGGCCCTCGCGCACGTCGTGCTGCAGGTCGTGCATCATCAACTTCGTGATGTCGTCGCGCGCCGCCGTCCACAGGTCGATGACCTTGTTGTAGCGCTCCGCGTCGGTGATCAGGCCGCGCTGGAACTGCTTCTGGATCTTCTCGACCTCCTTCTCGGCCGTGTGGATGATGGTCTCCTTGTTGGCCGGCGTGCGCAGGTCGTCGGTCGAGAACGACAGGCCGGAGCGCGTCGATTCGCGGAAGCCGGCCTCCTTCATGCGGTCGAGCAGTTCAATGGTTTCGCGGCGGCCGAGCTGCTGGTAGCAGTCGGCGATGATGCGGGCCAACTTCTTGCTGGACAGGGCCAGGTCGTAGAAGGCCATCTGCGGCTTGAGGATGTCGTTGAACAGCACGCGGCCGACCGTGGTGGACACCAGGCCGTTCGGCTTGCGCGGCACCTCCTCGTCCTTGACCTTGGTGGGGTCGTAGCGAACCTCGCTGATGACCTTCTTCTCGATCGGCAGCCGCACCTGGACGCGGGCGTGGACGCCGACCTTCTTCTGGGCATAGGCCAGGAAGACCTCGGCCGGCGACGAGAAGACCATGCCCTCGCCCTTGAGGTTGTCGAGCGGCGTGGCGTTACGGTTGATCTTCAACTTCTCGTCATCGGCCCGGCCGACGAAGGCCGCCCACGGGTCCGCCGTCAGGTAGTAGCAGCCCATGACGATGTCCTGCGACGGGCTGATGATCGGCTGGCCGTTGGCCGGGCTGAAGATGTTGTTGGTGGACATCATCAGCACCGTCGCTTCCACCTGCGCCTCAATCGACAGTGGCAGGTGGACGGCCATCTGGTCGCCGTCGAAGTCGGCGTTGAAGCCCTTGCAGACGAGCGGGTGGATGCGGATGGCGTTGCCCTCGATCAGCACCGGCTCGAACGCCTGGATGCCCATGCGGTGCAGCGTCGGGGCGCGGTTGAGCAGCACCGGATGATTCTTGATGACCTCCTCCAAAATGTCCCAGACCTCATCCGCCTTGCGTTCGAGCATCTTCTTGGCCGACTTGATGGTGTCGGCGTGGCCGAGTTCCTTCAGGCGGCGGATGATGAACGGCTGGAACAGCTCCAGGGCGATCTTCTTCGGCAACCCGCACTGGTGCAGCTTGAGTTCGGGGCCGACGACGATGACGGAGCGCGGCGGAGTAATCGACGCGCTTGCCGAGCAGGTTTTCGCGGAAGCGGCCCTGCTTGCCCTTGATCATGTCGGTCAGCGACTTCAGCGGCCGGTTGCTGCTGCCGAGCACGGGCCGCTTGCAACGGTTGTTGTCGAACAGCGCGTCCACCGACTGCTGCAACATGCGCTTCTCGTTGCGGATGATGACCTCGGGGGCGTTGAGGTCCACCAGCTTTTTGAGGCGGTTATTGCGGTTGATGATCCGCCGATAAAGATCGTTCAAATCGCTGGTGGCGAAGTTGCCGCTGTCGAGCAGCACGAGCGGGCGCAGGTCCGGCGGGATGACCGGGATGCACTCCAGGACCATCCACTCCGGCTTGTTCTGCGGCCCGCCGAGGCCGCTGTCGCGCAGCGCCTCGACGACCTTGAGCCGCTTGGTCAGGTCGCGCTGCTTCTGCTTGGACGGCTTCTCCTTCTGGCTGATCGTGTGCAACTCGTCGCGCAGCCGCTTCGACAACTCCACCAGGTCGAGCCGTTCGAGCAGTTTCTTGATGGCCTCGGCGCCCATGTCAGCTTCAAACGTCTCGCCGAACTGTTCGCGGGCCTTGCGGTAGTCGTCCTCGGTGAGGAGTTGCCGTTCTTTGAGCGTGGTTTCGCCGGTCTTGCCCGGATCGATGACGACGTAATCCTGGAAGTAGATGATCTTTTCCAGGCTGGTGGTCTTCATGTCGAGCAGGGTGCCGAGGCGGCTGGGCATGGCCTTGAAGAACCAGATGTGAACGACGGGCGCGGCCAGTTCGATGTGGCCCATGCGCTTGCGGCGGACGCGCGAGTGCGTGACCTTGACGCCGCAGCGGTCGCAGATCATGCCCTTGTACTTCATGCCGCGGTACTTGCCGCAGGCGCACTCCCAGTCCTTCTCGGGGCCGAAGATGCGCTCGCAGAACAGGCCGTCCTTTTCAGGGCGGTAGGTGCGGTAGTTAATGGTCTCGGGCTTCTTGACCTCGCCAAAGGACCAGCTGCGGATGTCGTGGGGGCTGGCGAGGCTGATGCGCACAGCCCCGTAGTCGTTAATGCGGTCGTAATTCGCTTCGCCGGTACTCATGGCCGCCCTCCCCTAAAAAGAAACTCGCAGTCCGAGTTTGAGTGCAATTCTGTATTTATTTCCGAAGGGCAAGTTAAGCACTTGCTTGTTGTTGTTGCTTGGCAATTTCAGCGTCGTACTTCGCGTCAGCTTCTTCCCATTTGCGCATGGCCGTTTCGCGCAGCCGGTTGAAGGTGCCGGCAAGGGCCGGGTTACGTCGCTCCGGAGCAAACCCGGGCCAGGTCGGAAATGCTTTCCCTGCTGCTTCCCAGGCGTCACGAAACCGCTCTCCCGCCTGACCGAGCAGCAAAAGCGTCCGGTAACGCCAGACTCCTCGTAACTCCGAGGCACGGAACGATTCCATCCCTGGCGCATCGAGATGCGGAATTTCGTCCGACCAGACCAGCGCGTCAGCGAACAGGTCGTAAAAGAAGTGGGCGTCTGGGACGGCTTTCAACCCTTGGAGGAAGGGAGCGAGCTTCTGGTAATCCGGCATGAACGCCTCCTCAGGTTATGGGGGAAAGCTCATCGAAGTCGATGCGAAAGCGCGGCCCCAACTCACCTTCCCCCAGGTATGTCACTTTCCCGCCTCGCCAGGTGACACCTTTTTCGGCCCGCATGGCGTGCATCCGCGCGATTTGGTCGTTCGCACAATCGCCGGTTAACAGGGTGCCGCGGACAGCACCCGCGGCAATGGCCCTGTTAATCGCCCGAACGACTACCTCCTGATCATTGATGTTCCCCACCTCGATGGTAGCGAACCCGTCTTCGATGCGAACCTTGATCCAACCGTCGTTATGGATCACGTTGAACGTAACCACTTCCGGAGGCGATGGGTTGCTCATGGCGCATCGGGTTACCGTTTTGTTTTCGTGTTACGCTTGCCGTTCCCGTTCCTCCCGGAGACGTTCGCTTTTTCCACGAGCGAAATCACAAACACATCGATGGACGAACCGATCGTGTTTAGCAGGACATTTGGCTCAATCCCATCGAAGCTTAGCAGTACGCTGTCCAGGTATCCTTGCTGATTCCAGGCGAGCCAGGTCCAACCGCACTCCTTGCCGACATATTTTTCCCACGGCTTGGCGGATTGGATGCTTCGGTAACCCCGTTTCGTTCGTAACGGGGACGGCTGGAACTCACTGGTTATCGTGTCCGTGTCGATGTCCACTCCGAACCGAAGAAAACAATCTCCCAGGTTCAGAATGAGTTGGTCACGGCAACCATCCACCATTTTTTCCAGCACGTCCTGAAGGACATACGGCGTCTCTCGCGGCGGAAGCAGCAGAGGATCGGCGCTGTCGGGATGGCGGGCAAGAACGCTCATGACAAATCCCTCAGTGTTCCTGTCCCAGACGGCGGGCCTGCTTCGCGATCTTTATCGCCTTGGCCGCCGTCGCGTCACCTTCTACCGCCGCCTTTGCCGCTTCCCCGAGAGACTGATTCGCCCACGGCCCGGCCTCTTGCACATTGGCGGCATTTCCGCCGCGTGTCCGAATCACCTCGGCCACGGTCTGGTCTGCGACATCGACCAGCGTTCCGAGTTTGCGCCGGATGGCCTTTGTGAGCTTCATGACCGATCCCTGGTCAAATCCGCTTCTTCTCCAGCTGCATGTTGAGCCCCAACCCACGAATCTCATTGGTCAGCACGTCAAAGCTCGCGGGCGTCCCGGCCTCCAGCGTGTTCTCGCCCTTGACCATCGACTCGTAGATCTTGGTGCGGCCCTCCACGTCGTCCGACTTGACCGTAAGCAGTTCTTGCAACACATAGGCCGCCCCGTACGCTTCCAGCGCCCACACTTCCATCTCGCCGAAGCGCTGGCCGCCGAAGCGGGCTTTGCCGCCCAGCGGCTGCTGCGTAATCAGCGAGTACGGCCCCGTCGCCCGCGCATGCACCTTGTCATCGACCAGGTGGTGCAGCTTCAGCATGTAGATGTAGCCCACCGTCACGGGCTGCTCGAAGCGGTCGCCGGTGCGGCCGTCGTACAGGAACGTCTTGCCGCTCTCGGGGATGCCGGCCTCCTTCAGCGTTGCCCGCAACTCCTCCTCGGTGGCACCGTCGAACACCGGCGTGATGGCCTTGAAGTCCAGCTTCGCGGCCGCCCAGCCCAGGTGCGTCTCCAGAATCTGGCCCACGTTCATGCGGCTCGGCACGCCCAGCGGGTTCAACAGAATGTCCACCGGCGTCCCGTCCGCCAGGAACGGCATGTCCTCCTCCGGCAGCACCTTGCTAATGACGCCCTTGTTGCCGTGCCGGCCGGCCATCTTGTCGCCGACCGAGATCACGCGCTTGGTCGCCACGTACACCTTCACCATCTGCTGCACACCGCTCTGCAACTCGTCGCCGCGCTTCAGCGAGTTCAGCTTGCGCTCCTTCTCGTCCGCCAGGAACTGGATGCGCTCGAAGTGCTTGAAGTACGTGTCGTACACCTCTTCCTTGCGCTTGTCGCTCAGACCAAGGTTGTCGAGCCGGAACGCGATCGCCTGCTCCACCAGCGAGCGCTCGTCCTTCTCCGGCGTCAGCGCCTTCATCTCGCGCTTGTCCAGCGTCTCGCCCAGCTCGGCGGCCATCGCCTTGAACTGGTCCGCGATCATCTTGTTGAAGCGGTTCTCGATCTCCTTGTGCTCACGGTCAAACTGCTTCTTCTCCTCCTCGCTCATGCTCGCCCGGCGGCTGAAGCGCTGAGCGTCAATCACAATGCCCTCAACACCGCTGGGCACTTCCAGGCTGTCGTTCTTGACATCCTCGCCGGCCCGGCCGAAGATCGCGTGCAGCAACTTCTCTTCCGGCGTCAATTCACTCTTGCTCTTGGGCGACACCTTGCCGACCAGGATGTCGCCCGGCACCACGAACGTGCCGGTACGGACGATGCCGTTGTCGTCCAGGTTCGCCAGCGCCTTCGGCGACACGTTCGGGATGTCGCGCGTGAACTCCTCCTTGCCCAGCTTCGTCTCGCGGATTTCGATCTCGAACTCCTCGATGTGCAGCGACGTGTAGGTGTCGTTCTTCACCAGGCGCTCGCTGATGATGATCGCGTCCTCGAAGTTGTAACCGTCCCAGGCCATGAACGCGACCAGCACGTTGCGGCCCAGCGCCAGTTCGCCGTTGCGCGTCGCGGCGCCGTCGGCCAGGATGTCACCCTTCTTGACCTTCTGGCCCATCTTGATGATCGGCTTCTGGTTCAAACAGGTGCGCTCGTTCAGACCGACGAACTTGCGCAGCGGGTACTCGCGCTCGTCCACCTTGATGCGCTGAGCGTCCACGAACGTCACGGTGCCGTCGCGCTCGGCGCGGACCACCATGCCGCTGTGCCTGGCGACCTCCACCTCAAGACCCGTCGAGACCAGCGGCGGTTCGGTCACCAGCAACGGCACCGCCTGGCGCTGCATGTTGGAACCCATCAACGCCCGGTTGGCGTCGTCGTGCTCCAGGAACGGGATCAGGCCCGCGGAGACGCCGACCATCTGCTTCGGCGAGATGTCGATGAACTGCACCTTGTCCGCCGGCACCACGCTGAAGTCGCCGCCGATGCGGGCGATGACGCGATCCTGCGTGATCTTGTGCGTGTCCGAGGGCGTGTCCGCCGGCGCCAGGTACGCCTGCGATTCCTCGTCGGCCCGCAGCGACAGCACCTCGCTCGTCATCTTGCGGCTCTGGATCTTGCGGTACGGCGTCGTCAGGAAGCCGTATTCATCGACCCCCGCGTAAATCGACAGGCTCGAAATCAACCCGATGTTCGTGCCCTCGGGCGTCTCAATCGGGCAGATGCGGCCGTAGTGCGAGATATGCACGTCGCGCACCTCGAAGCCGGCGCGCTTGCGGTTCAGGCCGCCCGGTCCCAGCGCCGACAACCGCCGCTCGTGCGTCAACTGCGCCAGCGGATTCGTCTGATCGACGACCTGCGACAGCTCGCCGCGGCCGAAGAAATACTCGATCGCTGCCGAAATCGACTTCGGATTGATGAGCGTGCGCGGCGTCATGTCCTGCTGGTCGCGGATGCTCATGCGTTCCTGCACGGTGCGGCGCAGCTTCAGGAAACCCTTGCGCAGTTCGTCCGCGGCCAGTTCGTCGATGGTGCGCAGGCGGCGGTTGCCGAGGTGGTCGATGTCGTCGATGTGGGCCTTGCCCTCGGGGTTGCGCAGTTCCAGGATATAGCGGATCGCGTTCAGGTAGTCCAGCGAGCGCAGCGTCATCTCCGACTCGGGGATTTCCTGGTTGAACTTGCGGTTGATGCGGAAGCGGCCCACCTTGCCGAGGCGGTAGCGGTTCGGGTCCTGGAACTTCTCGCGGAACAGCTCCTTGGCTTTCTCCAGCGCCGGCGGGTTGCCCGGCCGCAGCCGCTGATAAATCTTCAGCAGCGCCTCTTCGTGGGTGTTGGTCGGGTCTTCCTTGAGGGAGGTCAGAATGAGCGGGTCGTGGCCGCGCTCGTGCTCGCTGAGCTTGAAGCGCAGCACCTCCACCGTCGGCAGGCTCGCGGCCAAAAGCTTGTCCACGTGCTCGCGGCCGAAGGTCTCGCCGCTCTCCAGGTAAATCTCGCCCGTCTCCGGGTCGATCACGTCGCCGACCGCCAGCGTACCCTCGATCTTCTCGCGGTTGTTCTGCGTCACCGCGATGGTTTCCGTCGGGTAGAACGCCTTCAAAATGTCCTCGTCGCGCGAGTACGCCGGGTCCATCGCCCGCAGCAGCGTCATCGCCGAGAACTTGCCGCTCTGGTCGATGCGCACGCCGAGCGCATCCTTCTTGGTGACGTTGATCTCGATCCAGCTGCCGCGCTCGGGGATGATGCGGCAGCTGTGCAGCTTGCGTTCGGTGCCCTCGCTCTCGACGACGTAATCGACGCCGGGCGAGCGGTGCAACTGGCTGACGACGACGCGCTCCGCCCCGTTGATGATGAACTCGCCGCCGCCGATCATGATGGGCATGTCACCCAGGTAGACCTCTTCCTCAACCGGCTGCTCCTTGTTGAGGCGCAGCCAGACGCGGAAGGGGCGGCCGTAGGTCAGGCGCAACTGGCGGCACTCGTCGGGGCCGTAGCGCGGCTTGCCGAGGTCGTACTTGATGTAGTTCAGGCTGAGCGTCTTGTCGTAGCTCTCGATCGGGAAGATTTCCTTCAGGACGCCTTCCAGGCCCGTGGCCGTGCGCTCCTCCACGGCCACGTCCAGCTGGAGGAAGCGATCATACGATTTTGTCTGCACCTCCGTGAGTTCCGGGACCTCGACGGCATCGCCAAAGCGGCCGAAGTTGCGGATCTCATCGGGAATGATGGTGCGTTGTGCCGGGATGGGCATGGTGTAGGCTCCTCCCAGAAGGGACAAGAAACCCCGCGACCGGGGGCCGGCGGTGCTGCGGTCAGCGCCGCCCGGTCGTCAGCGCGCACGGCTGCGGGGATGGATTGCGGTATTCACAAGGTTGAGCAATGACAGTCGGGAAAACCACCGGTTCCGGCACGGAGCTTTCCTCAGGCGCGCAGCGATCCAGGTTCCACCCGACTCCCTTACGGAAGTTGGGTGGAACCTGGCGTCGGTAGCACGGATGTTGTGCGGCGTCGTTCACTGGCATCTACATTCTACCCACGGCGTCAATGCCGTGGATCAGAGAACCCAACGTCCGCTGGTCGTCTACGGGCCACGGCGGTCATGGCCGTGGGAGGGGCGGCCGCTCCTGGCGCCCGGTGGGGCACGCCGCTGGTTACTTCAGGCTGACCTTGGCGCCTGCGTCTTCCAGCTGCTTCTTGAACTTCTCGGCGTCTTCCTTGGAGATGTTCTCCTTGATCGCCTTGGGGGCGCCCTCGACGGCGTCCTTGGCCTCTTTCAGGCCCAGGCCGGTGATCTCGCGGACCACCTTGATGACGGTGATCTTCTTGGCCGCGTCGAAGCCGTCCAGCTGGACCGTGAACTCGGTCTTCACTTCCGGCGCCGCGGCGGGTGCGGCCGCGGCGGTCGGGGCCATCATCATGCCACCGCCGCCACCGGCGGCGGGTTTGATTTTGTGGACCTCTTCGAGATAATCGCCGAGTTCGACGGCCTTGGAGACGGTAAGGGCCGCGATTTTGTCGCCGATGTCCTTGATGTCCGCCGACCAGGCGCGGCCATTGCCTTCAGCCATTGCGTTGTCCTTTCTGAGTGTCGTGACCGCCTTCGGCCTCAGGGCCGGAGGGATTTATCAACCAAGCCGTGCCGTCGGAAGCGCGACGGCGGGTGCGTAATAGCCGAATGTTAAAAGGACACCGCAGGGCGTCCGGATGTTCGCGTCAGGCGTAGACTGTCATTGTAGCAACTGGGGGCAAGGGGGCAACGTCTTCGTTCGTAGCATCGCCTTCAGGCGGAATCTGGCGCTCTGATTCCGCCTGAAGGCGGTACTGCGAACGAAGGCACCTCACGCCGGCGGCGCCTCCGGGGCGGCCTCGGGTGCCGCTGCGGCGGGGGCGGCTTCGTCCTCTTTTTTCTCGCTGATCGTCTTGATCTGGCTGGCGACCGCCGCCGCCGGGCCCTTGATCTGACTGATCAAACGGCCGGCCGGGGCCAGCGCCAGCATGACAACGCGGCCGAGGGCCTGGGCCCGGGTCGGCATCTTCTTGGCCTGCTCGAACGTCACCGGTTGGCCGTCCGAAATGGCGTTCTTGAACTGGTACTTCTCCTTGTTCTTGTCGCCGGTCTTCTTGAACTCATCCTCGAGTTCCTTGCTCAGGTCGGACAGGCTGGTGCTGCCCCAGGCGACCATCGTCGGCCCTTCCCAGACCGGGCCGGCTTCCAGGCCCATTTCGCCGAAGACGCGCCGGGCCAGGCTGTTCTTGACCACCTGCAACCGGATGTTCTTCTTGCGCAGCGTCAGCCGCAGGGCGTTCTCCGTCTGCGCCGGCAGGCCCTGGACGCTCAGGACCACCAGGTCGCGCACCTCGTGGAAGGTGCGCTTCAGCGAGTCCATTTCAAACTGCTTGATTTTCTTGCTCATGGTGTCGTTTCACTCAAAATGAGCGGGGTCGCGTCAGCGCCCCGTGAACGTTCACGGGGCGCTGACGCGACCCCGCTCGTGAGGACGAAAACCTGGATTACATCGCCACCGGGATGCCCGGGCTCATGGTCGCGGACAGCGTGATCGAATGGATGTAGTTGCCCTTGACGCCGGCCGGCTTGGCGTGGCGGATCTGGTCCACAAAGGCATGGACGTTCTGAACGAGCTTCTCCTCGTCGAAGCTCATCTTGCCGACGCCGGCGTGAACGTTGCCGCCCTTGTCGGTGCGATACTCGACCTTGCCCGCCTTGAACTCCTGGACGGAGTTGGTCACGTCGCCGGTGATGACCGTACCGGCCTTGGGCGTCGGCATCAAACCGCGCGGACCGAGCACCTTACCGAGCCGGCTGACCTTGCCCATCAGATCCTGCGTCGCCAGCGCCACGTCGAACTCGGTCCAGCCTTCCTTCTGAATCTTCTCGATGAGTTCGTCGGCGCCGGCGTAGTCGGCGCCTGCCTCCTTGGCCTTGCCGACGTTGTCGCCCTGGCAGAAGACGAGCACACGCACCGACTTGCCGATGCCGTTGGGCAGCGACACGGTGCCGCGCACCAGCTGGTCGCTCTGCGTCACATCCACGCCCAGCGACATGTGGATTTCGACCGTCTCGTCGAACTTGGCGCGCTTCATCTGCTTGAGCAGCGTGATGGCGCGCTTGAGCGGCACGGCGCCTTCCTTGGCGACCTTCTGCCGCTGGTTTTTGATATGGTTGCGGAGCTTCTTGCCGCGCTTCGGACTGATACCGGGACGCTTGCCCTTCTTCTTGGTCGATTCGGTCGGCGCGGCACCGGGGGCTGCCGGCGCTGCGGCGGCGGGCGGCGCCTCGGCGGCGGGCGCCGCCGGGCTGGCTTTATTGCCAGCGTCCTTGGCCCTGGGCTCGCGCGGCTTCTTTTCCTTGGGCGCGGCGGCGGCGTCACCCGCGGCGGCGGCCGGCTGGGGGGCTTCGGCCCCGGCGTCCGGACTTTGCTTCTTTGCCATGATGAGGTCTCGCGTAAATGCGTGGGGCAGACATTCCTGTCTGCCTCTTAACGTGGGGCAGACAGGAATGTCTGCCGTGGCTCCTGGCAGACAGGAATGCCTGCCCCACGAAAATTGTTACCCTTCCACCGTGATGCCCATGCTGCGGGCGGTGCCCTCGATGATGCGGACGGCGTGGTCCTCGTCGCGGGCGTTGAGGTCGGCGAACTTGCGCTTGGCGATCTCGCGCACCTTGGCGGCGGGCACCTTGAAGCCCTTGTACTTGCCGCTCTGCTTCACCTTCTCTTCGCTGGGGATGACCTCGCCGCCCTTCTTCTTTTCGAGCGGGATGCCGGCCGCCTGCTTGAGCAGCACCGCCGCGGGTGGGCTCTTGATCTCGAAGGTGAAACTGCGGTCGTTGAAGACCGTGATGACCACCGGCACCGTGATGCCGCGCTGGTCCTTGGTGCGGTCGTTGAACTGCGTCACGAACGCGCCGATGTTGACGCCGTGTTGACCCAGCGCCGGGCCGACCGGCGGGGCCGGCGTGGCGCTGCCGCCGGGACATTGCAGGCGGATCTGGGCGGTGACTACCTTGGCCATTGGTCGCTAACCCTTCCTTTATTGCTCTTCGACTTGCCAGTATTCCAGCTCGACCGGCACCGGCCGCCCGAAAATCGTCAACTCCACGCGCACCGAATTCTTGGCTTCCAGGATGTCCTTGATCTCGCCTTCCATGGTGGCGAAGGTGCCGTCGCGTACCTTCACCCGGTCGCCGACGTTAAACTTGTGCTTGTGCTCGACCGTGGGCGCCGCGCCGGGCTTGCCCATCATCTTCTCGACCTCGTGCGGCTTCATCGGCTGCGGCGGCTTGTCGATCCTGCCGCCGACGAAATCGCCGACGCCGGAGGTCTCGCGGAACAGGTACAGGATGCGGTCGTTGTACTCCACGTTGGCCATGATGTAGCCGGGGTAGAGCTTGCGCGTCTTGACGTAGCGCTTGCCGTTGCGTACCTCCGTAACCTTCTCCACCGGAATGAGGATTTCGCCGTAATACTCCTCCAGGCCTTCGATCTTGACGCGCCGCTCGATGGCGTCCTTGATCGACTCCTCACGGCCGCTCTGCACCTTGACGACGTACCAGTGTTTGTTGTCTTCCTTCGGCTCCTCCGCGGCCGGCGCCGCCTCGGGCTCGGCCTCCGCCACCGGCTCGGGTTCCGTGTGCTCAGTCTGCGCCGGTGCCGCGGCGACCACGGGTTCCGGTTCCGGCTCGGGCTCCGGGATGGGCGGTTGTTCAGCCACGGGCTCCGGGGTCGGGGCCGCAGGTTCCGGCGCTGCCGCGGGTTCCGGCGGATGCTCGGCGGTCTCGGGCTGGGGTTCCGCGGGGTGTCCAACCTCCGACGATAGTTCCGGGGGCGTGGCGACATCGGCAGTGGGCGGTTCCGTGGGCGGCGGTGGGGGTACGGTTTCGCTGACCAGCGCCGGGGCAACGGGCGGCTGGCCTGCTTCGGTGGAAACAGGGGTTGAGACAGCTTCGCTCATGGGATGATTTCCCGTCCAGGGCGGCGTGGCAGGCGGCAACTACCAGGAGGCCTGGTTGTTTTGCTTGGCCCGTTCTTCCAGTGGGTTGTGGACGAGCACGCGCACCGCCGGGTTGCTCAGCACGAGCACCCAGAGGATGTCCACCACAAACAGGAAGACCGTCAACAGGAAGACGGTGATCAGCACGACCACGGTGTCCTGCACGAGTTTCTTGCGCGTCGTCCAGGAGACCTTGTTCATCTCGGCCTCGGTCGCGATCAGGAAGTCCGCGAACACGGGCCAGTTGACGATCCGAACTGCCAGCCAGACGCCTGCCGCCGCGATCAGCAAGAGAGCATTGATATTCAGCCGATACATGATCGGCAAGACCTTGTCTTGCAGGAAAGGCACGGCGATTTCCCAGTTGCCCCCGCCGAGCGTGCGGTGCTGCACCAGCACGTACAGGCCGCAGGCGACGATCACCAGAATGCCGACGACCGTGCCGCGGCGGACGCGCACGCCCTGGTTGGGCTTGAAGCCGGACACGTCAAACCAGCCGTTATCCTCCAGCCGGCCGAACAACATACCGGTGGCGGGCCGGGTGTAGAGCCAGTACAGGCCGTAGAGCAGGCCGCCGGCCAGCAGTGCCATGACGACAACGATGATCGGCGTGTCCAGCACGGCGTTTCTCATGGCATTGCCGACCGCGAAGATAACGATCAGGCCGACGAACAGAACCACCGCCCCGAAGGTGGCGCCGGCGCGGAGGCCACGCCGCGGCTGCGAGCCGAGCAGGCGGTGCCCGAGGAACACCAGACCGACGGCCGTGGGCACGGTGACGACCAGGAGCAGGGCGTCGGCCAGGAATTCGTTGAGGACGCTGGGCGGAAACAGTTCCCGCCACAGGCTCGGCAAGCCGGAGAACACCAGGCCGAAGGCGAACAGGACGTACAGAGCCCCGAGCAGGGCCCCGACCGCCAGTTGCTGCTGGGGGCTGCGCGACACGGTTTCCGGGGTGGGTTTTTCCGCCACAGCCATGGCTATTCCTTACGTGAAAGATTTTCGATGGTCGGTTGGCGCCGCGGGCGCGTCCCTGGCCCACAGAACATTGGATCCCACGTCAATCGAAAATCGTTGCGAACGCTCAACAGGGGCGGAGCGACTCGAACGCTCAACCGCTGGTTTTGGAGACCAGTGCTCTACCAATTGAGCTACACCCCTCCGCACTCCGTAGCCATTAGTCATTGGTCATTAGTGACCTGGGTTCCCGCCAAGGGCAGGGGTCCGGGTTCCTAATGACTAATGACCAATGACTAATGACTACTTCTTCCGCGATTCCTTGTGCGCCGTGTGCTTGCGTTCCTTGCGGCAGAACTTTTTCAGCGCGAGCCGCTCGGCGCCGCGCGTCTCCTTTTGGGTGCGGTAGTTGCGCGCCCCGCAGACGGAGCACTCCAGCCAAACGTATTCTCGCATGATGGTTCAAAGCCCGCTATCCGGAGTCCCTTATCCGCGGCCCGCTGCAACCAACAACGGGCCACGGATAACGGACCACGGACTAGGTCAAAATCTTGGTCACAACGCCCGAGCCGACAGTGCGGCCGCCCTCGCGGATGGCGAAGCGCAGGCCCTCGTCCATGGCAATCGGCTGCTCGGGCAGCAACTCGACGGTCATCTTGATGTTGTCGCCCGGCATGCACATCTCGACGCCCTCGGGCAGCGTGGCGCTGCCGGTCACGTCGGTGGTGCGGAAGTAGAACTGCGGCTTGTAGCCGGAGAAGAACGGCGTGTGACGACCGCCTTCCTCCTTGCTCAGCACGTAGACCTCCGCCTCGAACTTGGTGTGCGGCGTAATCGAACCGGGCTTGGCCAGCACCTGGCCGCGCTCCAGATCGTTGCGCTCGATGCCGCGCAGCAGCACGCCGACGTTGTCGCCAGCCATGCCGTACTCCAGCGACTTGTTGAACATCTCGACGCCGGTAACGGTCGTCTTGCGCAGGCGCCTTCATCAGGCCGACGATCTCGACTTCGTCGCCGACCTTGCAGCGGCCGCGCTCGATACGGCCGGTGCCCACGGTACCGCGGCCCTTGATCGAGAACACGTCCTCGATCGACATGAGGAAGGGCTTGTCCTCCTCGCGTTTCGGATCGGGGATGTAGCTGTCCAGGGCGTCCATCAGGTCGTCGATGGGCTTGCAGGCAACGTCGTCCTTGCCCTTGCTGTCGTAGGCCGCGCACGACTGACCACGAATGATCGGCACGTTGTCGCCGTCGAACTCGTACTTGCTGAGCAGCTCGCGCAGTTCCATCTCGACCAGTTCGAGCAACTCGGGGTCATCGACGAGATCGACCTTGTTGAGGAAGACGACGATCCGGGGCACGCCGACCTGACGGGCGAGCAGGATGTGCTCGCGGGTCTGCGGCATGGGGCCGTCGTCGGCGGCGACGACGAGGATGGCGCCGTCCATCTGAGCGGCGCCGGTGATCATGTTCTTGATGTAATCGGCGTGACCGGGGCAGTCGATGTGCGCGTAGTGGCGCTTGGCCGTCTCGTACTCGACGTGGGCCACGGCGATGGTGACGGTCTTGTTCTCGTCGCGCACCGTACCGCCCTTGGCGATTTCGCTGTATTCCTTGACCTTCGCCAGCTTGTTCTTGTAACCCTGGCGCTGCACGATCGCCGCGGTCAAGGTGGTCTTGCCGTGGTCGATGTGACCGATGGTGCCGACATTGACGTGCGGCTTGTCACGCGTGAAGACTTCCTTAGCCATCGTTCCTCCGCAACTTTCAAATCTAAGGTGTACCGTTGGGGTTGGGTACGCGAACGTCTTAACGTAAATCCTTGCCAGAGCTGCTGTTGGGGGTTGAACCCAAGACCTCCTCATTACCAATGAGGTGCTCTACCACTGAGCTACAGCAGCGATTTCGCGTGGTTCTGCTTCCTCTGCCACGTTCTCATTCGATGGCAGGTTGCACAAACCACGTCACACTTGGCGATCTCGGCCAATGCAGCGGGAACAGCGTTTAAGCAGACTTCCGTCCATAAAAGCGGGCGAAGGGACTCGAACCCTCAACGGCTAGCTTGGAAGGCTAGCGCTCTACCAATTGAGCTACACCCGCGATAGATAAATAAGTGGGCCGGGCAGGATTCGAACCTGCGTAGCACGTAGTGCGTCAGATTTACAGTCTGATGCCATTGGCCGCTCGGCCACCGACCCGTGTGTCTCCTTGCGTCCAGGAAGCTCCCGGAGGGAGTCGAACCCACAACCTACGCTTTACAAAAGCGTTGCTCTACCATTGAGCTACGGGAGCGCAGCCGGCGCACAAAAACGTCAGTATAGGAGTCCGGCACGACCGTTGCAAGTCGTTTTTCCCCTACCTTCGCCACAACCCCTTCCTGCGCCAACTTCGAGCGTTCGTTCGTGTCCCGGCGCCGGCCTCCTTTTCTCGACACGGCCGCCCGAACCTGGGTTCGGCCCCGTCCGGACAACCCGCACTTTTGTACAAATGCCCACACCAGCCGGGACGAACAGAAGGTAGAGGCCCCCTTCGGCGTTCCGCCCCCGGGCCGTCTGCGAGGGCTGTCATGAACGAACCAACCCTGCTCATCCCAACCGCCATCGCCGCCAGCATGTTCGCCGGCGTGCTGTTGGCCCTGCTACCGCGGTTGCCCGGCCTGGTGGCGCCGCAGCTGGGCCGCACGGAGGCGCGCTGGCCCGCCGGGCGGGCAGTCACCCTGCTAGCATTGGTTTTGATGATGCTAGTCGCGGGGGTGGGGATCGACAAGTGGGGCGTTCGACAGGTGTTGCTGTCCGGCTTGTTGACGGCCCTGCTTGGGTTGGCCCTGCTCGAACGCTGCCGCACCAAACCGCTGGCGGCGCTGGCGTGCGCGCTCTGCGGTAGCGCTTCTGGGGCAGTGGTTGTCGCTACCATCCTTCTCGGTTCCAAGAAATTCTACGCAGATCACACCGCGGCGTCCACCAACCTCACCTTCGTCTTCCTCACGGGTGGGATGATGGTGACGCCCGGCCTCACCGACTGGCTGACACGGCGGGTCGGCATTGGCCGGGCGCTACCGCTGCTGGCGCTGCTCGGGCTGGTCCCGGCGACCCTGGCGTGCTTCACACCCGTCAGCGCCTATCCCACCGTGCAGGCGGAGGAGCACCTCAGCCGGCTGGCGGGTGATCGGCACCTGTGGCTGCTGGCCGGCGGCGTGGTGTGCTACCAGGCCATTGCGGCGTCGCTGCCGGGCTGGAGCGGCGCCTACGAAAATGAGATGGGGCTGTCGCGGCGGCGGCTCGGCTTTGGGCTGCTGCTCAACCCGGGGCTGTGGTTCATGGTCGGGCAGGTGGCGGCGATCCATTGGGTGCCGCCCGACTGGGAACCGGGCATGCTCGCGCTGCTGGCGATCTGTCTGGCCATCCTGATCGGCAACACACTCGGCAACGACCGACCGCTGAGCGGCATCCTCGGCCTGGTGGTGGCGTTCGCCTGCATCGGGCCGCTGCTGCCGACGCTGCTGGGCCTGGCCGTCAGCCGCTACGCCCAGGGGCAGGCGACGGTGCTGGGGGCGCTGCTGGCGGTCAACGCGACGGCGGCGGCGCTGCTGGCGCCGACCGGCACCCCAGGGACCGGGCGCGTCCCCGACCGGGTGCCGGTGCGGCTGTGCCTGAGCGGCGTGCTGCTGCTGGCGCTGATCGCGCTGGCGCTGGGGCTGCTGCGCTGAGCATGCGAACGATCAAGTTTGGTCAAGCCCGCCCCGTGCCGCGGTCGATGGAGAAAAAGTATCCACCCACGGCGCGAGACCGCTCACCATGTACGAAACGCGATTCGGCCTGCAGCTGCGGCCCTTCGCCGCCACGCCGGACAGTGCCGGCTATTATCCTGCGACCAGCCATGAACACGCCCTGGCGCGTCTGCGGCACGGCCTGCAGGGCGGCGCCGGCCTGGCGCTGCTAACCGGGCCGGCCGGCAGCGGCAAAACGCTCCTCGGCCATGTGCTGCTGGAGCAACTCGGCGCCAACGTGAGCAGCGCCTTCATCACCAACACCCACCTGAACGACCGGATCGACCTGTTCCAGGCGCTGCTGTTCGACCTGGGGCTGCCGCACGAGGGCGGTCGCGAGCAGGTGCTACGGTTGCGGCTGACGGACTTCCTGCTGCGCAACTTCGCGGCCGGCCGGCGGGCGGTGCTGCTCATCGACGAGGCGCAGCACCTGTCCGCGGACCTGCTGGAGGAACTGCGGCTGCTGGGCAACCTGGAGGCCGGCGCCGGCAAGGCGGTTCAGGTGGTGCTGATCGGCCAGGAAGCGCTGGCGGAGCGGCTGGGCCAGCCGGAACTGGCGGCGCTGCAGCAGCGTCTGACGGTGCGGGCCCACCTGGACGCGCTCGCCGCGGAAGAGGCGGCGGATTACCTGCGTCACCAGATCCGCCGCGCCGGTGGTCAGCCGGAACTGCTGTTCAGCGACGAGGCGCTGACCCTGCTGGGCCGCCAGACGCACGGACTGCCCCGGCTGCTGAACCACGCCGGCCAGCAGGCGCTGGAGCTGGCCGACGCTGCCGAGGCCACGCAGGTGGATTTCGAGGTCGCCCTGGAGGCGCTGGCAGCGCTGGGGCTGATGGCCGAAGCGGGCGAGGTGGACGCGGCCGCCTGATGGCCGTGCAGGAGACGCGAACATGGGCAGGATGCTGGACACACTGAAGCGCGCCGACTGGCCCTCCGTGGAGCCGCCGTCACCCCCCGCCGTGCTGGCCGCGGGCGGCGAGGAGACGCCCGTTGAGGAGATGCCGTTCATTGAGGTTGGCGGCTCTGGCCCGCGGGTGGAGGCGTCGCCGTCCGTGTGGATCACCAACCCCGGCCGCGTGCCAGCCGAGCCGCCGGCCGTGGCGAAGCCGGCCTTGCAGACGCCGACGCCGCGCACCGTCATGCTGACGCCGCGACCGCCGCTGAGCGTCGCACTGCAGAGCACCCTTCCCGCCGCGCTTCCCCGGCCGCGCCTGGCTGCGGAAATCATCGCCTTCCACGAACCGGAGCACGCCGTCAGCCGGCAGTATCGAGATTTGCTCGCGGCCATCCTCGCCGAGGTCGGTGGCGACGGCCGGGCGCTGCTGTTCACCGCGCTGACGCCCGGCGCCGGCGCCAGCACGGCCGTGCTTAACCTGGCGGTGTGCGCGGCGGCCGACCCGCGCCGCCAGGTCATCGTCGTGGACGCCAACCTGCAGCGGCCCGTCCTGGCGAAGCGCCTGGGGCTGGCCGCCGGGCCGGGACTGCAGGAAGTGCTGAGCGGCACCGCGGCGCTGGAGCAGGTCATTCAGACGACAGCACAGGAGCGCTTGCACGCTCTGGCCGCAGGTGCCGGCACGGGTCGTCAGACGCTGCTCAGCGGCGCCGCCAGCGACTGGGTGCTGCGCTGGCTGCGCGAGCGCTACGACCTGGTGCTGCTCGACGGGGCGCCGTGGCAACAGGGCGGCCCGTTGGCGGACCTGGCTGCCGGCGCAGACGCGGTGTATCTGGTGCTGGCGGAGGGGCAGGCTGAGCAACCGGCCGTGCGCGCGCGCAGCGGCGACTCGCGGAGGTCGGGGCGCGGCTGGGTGGGATGATTGTGACAAAATGAAGCGCTCGTGGTGCAGGCGTCGCGCCTGCTGCAATCCGGCGCGGTGCAGGCGTCTCGTCTGCACCGCGCCGGATTCTTTTCGCGCGGGCCGTGGAGGCATTGGGGCGTTCAGGAGACTTTGATTGTAGCTGTTGCAGAATCCGAGGGTAGTGGCACAGTTTCCGCTTAAGGCATCTTGTAAATCGGGCCGCCGGGGTTCCTTTTCTGGAAATCCTGGGCCGTCGTGCTACAATCGCTTTTATCCACCAAGCACGGCCTGACCGGGAACGCGCCGCATGAACCTCGTCCGCCTTGACCGCCTTGACCGCGACACCCTCCGCCACCACATCCGCACCGGCATGCCGGCCCTCTTGCCCGGCTTCACCCGTTCCTGGCCGGCCCACGGCAAGTGGACGCCGGAGTACCTCGCCGCGGCCTGCGACGGTCGCCCGATCCGCGTCAGCCACTATCCCGACGGCAAGCACTGCGCCGGCACCGTGCCCATGACCGTCCGCGACTACCTGGACCGGATCGTGCGCGCCGGCGGCTCCGAGCGCTATTACATGGAGACGAACCGGCTCCGCGAACTGTCGCCGGAGTTGTACGCGGACCTGCGCTTCCCGGACTACCTGGACGAGTTGCCCGACTGCGCGGACTTCGTGTTCTTCGGCAAGGACACCGGCAGCCGCTGCCACATCCATCCGCACGCCGAGGCCGTCGTGTTGCAGTTGCTGGGCCGCAAGACGTTCCACCTGTTCCATCCGTCGGACGTGGACAACCTCTACTTCCGGCCGATTTATCAGGAGTTCTTCACCAGCCGTGTGGACTTCAGCAACCTCGACCTGCAAAAATTCCCGCTGGCGCGCAAGGTCCGGCCGATCCCGGTGGTGCTGGAGGCCGGCGACGCGCTGTACCTGCCGGTCCACTGGCCGCACTGGACGCTGGGCGACGGCGTCAACTTCACGCTGACGCGCTTCAGCACCGCCAGCGTGCGGCAGTACCGTTTTCCGTTTCCGGGGTTGAACTGCCTGGCGGACCGGCTGGTGCGCGGCGTCCAGAGCTACTGACCTGGCTTCGACGAAACCTGGGAATAAACTTGGAGGAGTTGGGTCATTCATACACCCAATATCTCGGGACCGGTTGAACGTGAGCATTTTTTGAGGAGATGTGGATGAAGCGCTTTGGCGTGGCGTTGCTACCGCTGACGGCCCTGCTTTTCGCCTTCGGCTGCCAGCAGGGGGACAAGGACAAGAAGGACAAGGAGCAGCCGGCCGCGAAGGCCGACATCGACCTCATTCAGGGCACCTGGAAGGTGGTGTCGGCGGAACTGAACGGTGAAACGGTACCGGCCGACAAGAAGGATCAAACCATCGTCATCAGCAGCAAAGACTTCACCTGGAAGTCCGATGGGAAGGAGAGCCCGCTGAAGCCGCCGTCGCCCTACAAACTGTACTCCGCGAAGTCTCCGAAGGAAATCGACCTCGAAGTGGCCACCAAGCATAACATCCAGGACAAGAAAATCAGCCACGACACCCATACCCAAAAGGGCCTGTACGAACTGGATGGTGATTCGCTGAAGATCTGCATGCCGATGGACGAGGGCGCTCAGCGCCCCACCGAGTTCACCGCCAAGAAGGATTCCAAACAACTGGTTTGGGTGCTCAAGCGCGCGAGCTGACCCGAAGCACCGGCGTCGCACCAGCCGATCGGCGGCCCCGCACCGGGCCGCCGATCGCTTTTCGCCTACTTGCGTCCGGCCCACGCTGCGGGTACAACAGAGTCGTTCCCCCCCGACTCTCCCACCCGTTTCGCGAAAGGGCACGCGCATGGCCAAAATGTCCCGCCGTCGTTTCCTCAAAGGTTCCCTCGCCGCCGCCGCGTCGATCACCATCGCCGGCACCAAGTCGTCCGGCCGCGTCCTCGGCGCCAACGAAGTCCTCCGCATCGGCGTCGCCGGCCTGCACGGCCGCGGCGGCGCCCACGTCAACGCCTTCTCCGGTATGCGGGACGTGCAGGTGACGTACCTCATCGACCCGGACACGCGCACCTTCGGCGGCCGCGCCAAAACCGTGCAGAAGAACGGCGGCAACGTGCCGCGCACCGTTCAGGACGTGCGCACCGCCCTGGAGGATCGCAACCTCGACGCCATCTCCATCGCAACGCCGAACCACTGGCACGCACTGATGACCATCTGGGCCTGCCAGGCCGGCAAGCACGTCTACGTCGAGAAGCCGTGCAGCCACAACGTCCACGAGGGCCGCGTCGCCGTGGAGACGGCCCGGCGGCACAACGTCATCGTGCAGCACGGCACGCAGAGCCGCAGCGGCGGCAACTGGGCGCAGGTGATCGCGGTCGTCCGCTCCGGCAAACTCGGCCGATTGCTCGTGTCCCGTGCCCTGTGCTACAAGCCGCGCGGCACCATCGGCGTGCGGCCCAACGGTCAGCCGCCCAAGGAGGTCAATTTCGACCTCTGGCTCGGGCCGGCACAGACACGGCCGTTCCACGCCAATTTGGTGCATTACAACTGGCACTGGTTCTGGGATTTCGGCAACGGCGACATCGGCAACCAGGGCGTTCACCAGATGGACATCGCCCGCTGGGGCATCGCCAACGCCACCCTGCCGCGCAGCGTCATCAGCGTCGGCGGCCGCTTCGGCTACACCGACCAGGGCGAGACGCCCAACACGCAGATATCCATCTTCGACTTTGGCGCAACGCAGCTGATCTTTGAGGTGCGCGGCCTGCGCACGGAGCGCTACCGCGGCCAGATGATCGGCAATCTGTTCCATCTGGAAGGCGGCACCATCGCCGGCAATCAGTTCTTCCCGAAGGAGGGCGGCAAACCGGTGGCGTTGCCGAAGGTGGCGCCGCTGCCGCGCGGCCCGGGCGGCGGCGATCACTTCGCCAACTTCATCGCCGCGGTGCGCAGCCGGCGGGTGCAGAACCTCAACGCGGACATCCTGGAGGGGCACTTCTCCGCCGCCCTGTGCCACCTGGCGAACGTGTCGTACCGCCTCGGCGAGAACACGACGTTCAACCCACGCACCAAGGCGTTCGGCGACAACAAGCAGGCGTATGAGACGCTGGCGCGGATGGAGTCGCACCTGACCGGCAACGGCCTGAAACTGGATGGGCTGCGCTACCGCGTCGGCCGCCGGCTGACCATCGACCCGAAGACGGAGCGCGTCTCGAACGATGCCCAGGCCAACGCGCTGCTGACGCGGCAGTATCGCAAGCCGTTCATCGTGCCGGAGCGGGCGGGGTGAGAAATGCAGAACCCGAGCGCCAGCGCGGGCCCCGCGCTGGCGCTCGGGCTCCGAAATCGGGCTCAGCAATCAGTCCACCGTCAGCACTCGGAGCGGGAACGACGTTTTCGCGGTCTTGCCGCAGATTTCGCAGGTCGCGGACACCTCGATGGTGTAGCGGCCGACGCGGTTGAGCGTGATCGGGAACTGCGCCGGGATCACCTTCAGGTCGGGCGGCACGTCCTCTCTCGCCTTGCCGGGGATCGGCCTCGGCATCGTGTCCTTGCCGTTCTCGTCCAGGATGCGCATGCGCAGGCTGACGTTCGGCAGTTTCTGGCCGGTCTTCTCGCGGGCGAACCCGGCCACCGAGACGTTGAGGTACAGCGACTCGCCCACCGTCGCCACCGGGGAGATTGGCAGGCGGCCCTCCGGATCCAGCGACGTGCCGACCATCACCAGGCCAAAGTTGGCCGGCAGCACCTGCACCTGCTGCTTGATGGACTGGCGGGCCTTCGTCGCCTTGTCCTCCACGGTCACCGTGAGGGTGTAGGTGCCGGGCGGGAAGTCCGGCGGGATGTACTGCGTGGCAATCGCGGACACGGAGTTGCCGCCCAGGTAATTCCGGCTCGGGGCGGTGCGCGGCGGTTGCTTGTACAGCGACTTGCCGGCGGCGTCCGTCAACTCCATGCTGACCGCGAACGTCGCCGTGCCGTCCTTGTCGAAGGAGATGTTCTTCAGGTCGTAGGCCAGGATGATCAGATCGCCCGGCAGGTATTTGGCGTCGGCGCGCTTCGGGCCGAAGAAGCCGAAGGTCAGGCGCTGGTTGGCGATCGTCAGCGTTTGCCCCTGCGCCAGCGCCGGCCAGGCGGCCAGCACCAGCAGGGCTACCGTCTTCCACATGGGTGGTTCGTCCTTCTGAGTTGAAGCTTACGGGTTCTTGCCATAGTTCCGTTCCGCGACGGTCGAGCCCACGCGCAGGCGGAACGACGCCTGCGCGCCGCCGTGCGACGCCGTGGCATACTGCTGTAAGGCGCTTTGCAGCGCGAAGTACGCATCCTCGTTGCCCGGCTGCGCCGGCGCGAACTTCAGGCCCCTCGTTGTCATGTTCAGCACCAGTTCATCGACGGTGTTCCCACGGGCCGCGTAGGTGCCGTTGAAGTACTTGGAGGCGTTCGGTGACTTCAGCAGCGCCACTGAGCCGTTCAGGCTGTCAATGAAGCGCTTGCCCTCCAGGAACGCCGAGCCGTCGATCTCCTCCTTGTGGAACTGCGTGCGCAGATCCTCGAAGATGGTGTTGATCTTGCCGGTGATCTGGTTGTACAACTTCGGCGTCATTTTATTCTGCGCTGCCAGGTTCACGGCCTGTTGCAGCAACGGGTCGAGTTCCTCTTGCATCGAACCGCGCAGCGGGAATGGCCAGGTGACCTTGCCGCCATCCTTGAGGACACCGGCGCCGGCGGTCGCGATGCCGGAGCTGACGTTGATCTGCTTGAGCAGTTCCTGATCCAGGGGCACCGGCGGCCCGCCTGAGTGGCTGTTCTGCGCCACCTGGCTGAGGAACGGCAGCAGTGTGTTGAAGGCGCTGCCGCTGGTCACCTCGGCCGGCAGCGGGTTGTTGATGAGGCGGCGTATCTTTAGCGCCTCGTTCTTTTCCAGCTTCTCGGTGAAGCTCTCGGTGTTCTCGCGCTCGTACTTCATCTCGTCGAAGGTCTGGCGCTTGGTGACGAGCTTGGCCTGCTCGGCCTGTTCGCGCATAATGCGGGCCTGTTCGGACTGCAGGCCAAGGTTGCCGTAGGCGTCCATGACCGTGGCCTGGCCCTGCAAGGCGTTGCCATAGCCGGTCAGGTAGCCGTAGCCGCGGCCGTAGATGCCGTTGGGGTAGCGGCCGCCGTAGATGCCAGGGTTGCCGTAGCCGTACTGAGCGCGGGCACCGGCGGCGGTCCCGCCGAGCAGCAGCAGGGCCGCGACACAGCACAACGGCCAGCGAGAGGGCAAGCGAGTCATGAGCACCTCGTGGTTAGTCATTAGTCATTAGTCATTAGTCATTAGTCATTAGTCATTAGTTGTAGATAGATGGTTGCCAGGCGCTCAAACTCAACTGGGTCCAACTAATGACTAATGACTAATGACTAATGACTCTTTGGTTATTTCTTCTCCGATGTCCTGGCTTCGGGCCGCGGCGGCAGCTGCCCCGCGGGGATCAGCGCCCGCCATTGCTCGACAGCTTTCTGCCGCTGCGCCTCCGGAGCCGCGGCGTCGTAACCGATCTTCTTGCCCGCCGGCGCCAACCGCACCAGATGCCAGCGCGCCACCTCGCGCACCGCCACCTTGCTGTGCTCCAGCAGTTTGATCAGCACCTCGTACGTCGCCGGCTCGCGGCGCTGCTGGTCGGTCGGCCCGTACAGCAAATGGATCAGCGTCTTGGCCTGCACGGGCGTGTACTTGCGCTCCTTCATGAGCGTGGCGAACACCTTTTCCGTCTGGCCGGGCTCGTGGCCCATCCAGTTGCGCAACACCGTGACGGTGTAGTCGCGCAGGTCGGCATTCTTCGGGTCGGACAGGCAGGCTGAGCACATTCGGCAGGTCGTCGAGGGCGGCGTACACCACCGCGGCCGCCCGGGCTTCCTTCTCCCTGGGGCTGGCGCGATACTCCTTCAATAACTTGTCGATCGGCTCCTTGTTCAGCCGGGCGGCGCGGGCGCAGACATCCTTGTAATATTTCTCCTCCTCCGGCCCGCTCGGCAGGATGGAGGGGAGCAACTTCTCCAGGTGTCTGATCGTGATTTTGTTGGCGACGTTGTCCCAGCTGACGAAGGCAGGCCCCGGCGGCGCCCTCAGCGGATAGTCAATGCCCTCGTGCCGCAACAGGGCCTCGCCTTCGCGGACGCTCACCACCAGGTCGATCGTCGGCTGATCCTTGCACGTGACCTTGCCGGCCCTGTCCACGGCGACGGTCGGGGCGCCCGGCGGGTGCCGGCCGAACACCTCCAGGCCCACGGTCGTGCCGGGCTTTTGCAGTACCAGGTCGAACGTCTTGCCCGCGACATGCACGCGCACCATCGCGGGGCCCTTGCGCGCAGGTTGCGCACGCCGAAGGCGCCGCGCTCCTGGGTCACGTCCAGGTCGAACTTGAGGTTATCGTGGATCTTGACGGCCGACTCGAAGACGGGGAACGGGCCGCGCTTGCCGAGGTCGGCCACCATTTTCATCAGGACGTGGCCGTTCCTGGAAACGATCTCGGCGTCTGGCAGCGCCACCAGCAGCGCGTTGGTGGGCACGCCATCGCCGGCCTTCAGTGGCTGCCAGGCGCTGCCCGGTTTGTGGCTGAGCAGGGCGCCGTCCACTTTCAGAATTTTGGCGACCGCCGGGCCGCCCTGGGCGCGGCCGGCGCGGTCAGCGCCACCGGCAGCACCGCCAGCAGCACCGCGGCCAGGCGGGCTGAATGCAATCGGGTGCGGTGAAACATGCGGTATCCCTTTGCTCCGTGATCGGGCGCCAGCGAACGCTGGCGTAGGTTTGTTATAGCGGTATCGGTGGCGAATTACCAGTAATTCCCGATTGCCGTAATGCAGGCGGGTCACGGATACAATCCGCGCCGCCGTTTCTCGTTGGCGATCTTCTGCACGCCCAGCACCAGCGCCGCCGTGCGCATCCGCAGTTTGCGGCTCAGCGCCAGCGAGCGCACCTGGTGGAAGGCGTTCAACATCAAGTCCTCCAGTTTGCGGTTGACCTGCTGCTGGCTCCACATCAGCTGCTGGATGTCTTGCACCCACTCGAAGTACGACACCGTGACGCCGCCGGCGTTGCACAGCACGTCCGGGATGATGAAGATGTCGCTGCCGTCGAGAATCTTGTCCGCATCCGGCGTGGTCGGACCGTTGGCGCCCTCAGCGAGGATGCGGCAGCGCAGTTTGCCTGCGTTCGTCCCGGTGATGACGCGCTCCAGCGCCGCCGGCACCAGAATGGTACACGGCAGTGTCAACAGGTCGTCACTGCTGATCCGCTCCGCGCCGGGGAAGTCCGGCAGCCGCTTGCCGCCCGCGCAGTGCTTGAGCAGGGCCGGGATGTCGATGCCCCTGGGGTTGTGGATGGAACCGTAGCGGTCGCCGATCCCGATCACCTTGACGCCGCGCTGGTGCAGCTCGTCGCAGACCACCGAACCGACGTTGCCGAAGCCCTGCACCACCGCGGTCGCTTCCGGCGACTTCAGGTTCAGCTCCTGCAGCGCCTGCACGATGCAGTAGGTGACGCCGCGACCGGTGGCCTCCCGGCGGCCGACGCAGCCGCCCAGTTCGACCGGCTTGCCGGTCACGATCTCGGCACAGGCATAGCCGACGCTCATGGAGTACGTGTCCATGATCCACGCCATCGTCTGCTCATCGGTGCCCAGGTCCGGAGCCATCACGTCCATGCGCGGGCCGATGACCGGTAGCACCTCCACGGTGAAGCGCCGCGTCAACTGTTCCAGTTCGCGGCGCGATAGCTGGGCGGGGTCGCAAGCGATGCCGCCCTTGGCGCCGCCGAACGGCAGGTTCATCAGGCCGCACTTCCACGACATCCACATGGCCAGGGCCGTCACCTCGCCCAGATCGACGCTGGGGTGGTAGCGCAGACCGCCCTTGCTCGGCCCGCTGGTCAGGCTGTGCTGCACGCGGAAGCCGATGAAACTCTGCGTGTGGCCGTTGTCCATCTCGATGGGGACACTGACGACAATGGCCCGCTTGGGCTTGCTCAGGCGCTCGTACAGGCCCTGTTCCAGCTCGATGACCTCGGCGACCGATTCGAGCTGCCGGAGGGCCATTTGAAAGGTGGGGGCGTTATCGAAGACCGGGATGGGCGAGACCACGCGGTCGTTGCTGCCGTGGAGAGCGACGGCGGGGCTGGACATGCGGACCTCCTTTACGGGGTTGTCTTCGCTACGATGACGGAGCCGGCGTCCACGCCGGTAGGGTCATCATTAGGTATTGTGATACCGCCCGGCCACGGGCCGGCGGGCGGAGGGCTGCGGTTGTGGCTACTCTCATTCTAGGGTGCGGTTACCTGGGCCGGCGGGCGGCGGTGCGCTGGCGGGAACTGGGTCAGCACGTGTTCGCCACGACCCGCAGCGTCGCCCACGCGGAGGAGCTGCGGCAGCTGGGGGTGGAGCCGATCATCGCGGACGTGCTGGACCCCGGCAGCTCAGGGCAATTCCCCGGGTTTATGGTGGACGTGGTGCTGTATGCGGTGGGCTTCGACCGGGGTGCCTTTGGGAGCATGCGTGCGGTACACATCCAGGGCCTGGCAAACATGCTGGACCGCCTGTCGTGGGGGCGGTTCCTGTACGTCAGTAGCACGGGCGTCTATGGCCAGACGGGCGGCGAGGACGTGGAAGAGATCGCAGCGACGGAGCCGCTGGAGGAGTCTGGGAAGGTCGTGCTGGAGGCGGAGCAGTTGCTCATGCGACGGCGGCCGGACGCGGTGCGGCTGCGCTTCGCGGGCATGTACGGGCCGGGACGGCTGCTGCGGCGACAGGCGTTGCTGGCGGGCGAGCCCATCGCAGCCGACCCGGAGAAGTGGCTGAACCTGATCCATATCGACGACGGCGTGACGGCAGTGCTGGCGGCGGCGGAGCGAGCGCGGCCGGGGGAAGTTTACAACGTCGCGGACGACCGGCCGGCACGGCGGCATGAGTTTTACACGCGGTTGGCGGAGTTGCTGGGGGCGCCGCCGCCGCGCTTCGTGGCGCCGACGCCCGGGATGGAAGCCGCCAACCGCCGGGTCGTCAACCGACGGATGCGGCGGGAGTTGGGCGTGGAGTTACGGTATCCGAGTTTTGTGGAAGGGCTGCCGGCGGCGGTGTGAGCTTCCGGGACCGACGAGCGGGGGCGTCACCGCCTGTTAGCGGCAGGAACCGAGCCACCTGGTTCGGAACCGCCAGAATACCATCGGGGTCGGTCTGTCGCTGGCACGGCACCAGTTGTGCGAAAGTTCAGAGAACCCAAGCCAGCGAACAACCCAGTTCACGTGCGGGCCAAGTAACCTGGGCGCGTCCGATTGACCTCAGATGGCCCGTCACGTGCAACGGCTGGTTCGGGCCGGTATTTCAAAACGACTCCCGACCCTTTTTCTTATTTTCCATAGGCCCACCCGCCACACTGTTTCGTTTCGCTGACCGCTCACCGTTACCCTTGTTCCCATCATGGCGAGAGTTCGCGCAGGATGCCAAGCACCCAACCAAGACTACACCAATTAAGCCTCCCACCAGACTCCGCATAGTTGAAATCCGTTTGTCCGAACGCCAAAGCTCAGCCGCGGCGGCCCCACCGAGCTGACACTTGTGCAAGCCAAAAAAGAGGCCGCCGTCGGCTGCAGCAGTTGGTTCGGCACGCCGCCGAGGCTTGCCGCTGTGCCAGATCAAACGGTTCCTGACACCTTTAACGGCATCCTTTAACGGCATGGATGCCGCCCGGCTTGGCTGGACCGGGTCGGAGTGCCGACCCTGCCGCGCAGCCGTCGCCCGTCAGTCTGCCTTGGGGACTTGAAGCCCCATCTGACGCCACCGGGCTGCCATTTCGCTGGCAGCCTTTCGTTTTTGCTCTTGAGTGCCAGGCGTCGATTCTTCGGGATATTCGGCCCAGTAGAGCACGTCCCGGTAGTCCTGATTCGCCGCGTCAATCATGGCCTCCAGATCGGCCAGTTTACCCCCGGAAAGAGCTAAAACAGCTCGATGCACGCGGGGCGTCTCAGGCCCACGGTATTGCCGGAGCGCGGCTAACGCGGCAGTGCAATCCGCTTCGGAGAACCCGACTGCAACGGCACGCCGCGCACCCGGCGCAATTCTGACAGGCTTGGCGTTCAGTTGCGCGACGGCTTGGGCCAAGACCCAAGGGTTCACCTGGATGCTCACCGGCTTCTTTTCTTTCTTGGACACGTTGCAAACCTCGCCGAACGCAGAGTTCACGAACCGGGCGCGCTGGGCCGACTCACCGTCAGAGGGACCGGGAGGCGCGCCCGGTTTCGTGCAACGGCGGGTTCGGCTTGGCGGACCAGTTGCGCTGAACTCTGCGTTCCAAGTGCCGGCCGGTTGCCTCGGGATAGATCGCGTGGGCTGGTGGCAACCAGGGAACCAGACCCCACCGCAGCGAGCGGGAACGCATGGCCTCGCCGTAGCAACGGATCGGAGGCTTCCCGCCGCTCCTGGACTGCACGCCACGCCTGGTGGGCCAAGGCGGTTCGCGGTTCCGACGAGACACGCGTCTTAAGCCACGCGGCTCCGAATCGCTTAAACCTATGGTGCTACACCACTTATGACGCCAGCCAAGCCGAACGACCCAGCTCAGCCGCGACGGCCGCCCAGGGGACGGTGAAGCACGCGAAGCCGGAAAGCGGCCGTCGTCGGCTGCAGCGCCTGGTTCGGCGCTACGACCACAACTCCAGCACCAACTTGAGGAGCCCGAGCGAAATCACGGCGGCGTAGGTTCCGACGAGAAGCGCGATCAAGCCGCCGCCCGTGACTGCGGCCGCCCCGCGGAGCCGAAGCACAGAGCCCGGATACCAGGTGCGCAGCCCTCCGAGGTCGAGGTCGCGCCGCCAAGCGCCGCGCGCCGCGGCCAGCACGAGCGCGGTGCTGGCCACCGCGAAGCCGAGGAGTAGGGCGGCCAGCGCCCATACCAGCCACTGCGTAGTCATAAACACACCCTCCTGTAGCCGAACATGTGATTATCTGGCGCAGCCAGCGCTCGATAGCGCGATAATAACAGACATCGTTAGCGTCACGGCCAACGAATCCGCCAAAACTAACCCGACAATCCGGCAATATCGCGCCCCAGCGCAAGATAACGCCGTAAGCACAAACGTTTTCAACGCGGGCAACTGTTGCGCCTGGCCCGGGGCGGACGCCGGACATTGGGGCCAGAAACACAAAGTAACCGCCTCGAAATGGGTCGTCAAGGAAAAATCCTGGATGAGAAAAGTTAAAGTTAGAAGCGGCGCGAAACGTACACGGGGCGCTCGCGGCGCTTCAATAGTCGCGCACCGAGCCGTCCGCGTAGCGCGGCAGCGGCCAGCGGAAGCGCCGCTTCGGATCCTTCGCGACCTTCTCCATTGCCTTCTCGTCCATCTCCACGCCCAGACCCGGCCCCTCCGGCAGCGACGCATTGCCATTCTTGTCCTGCGTCCAGTTTTTGCGAGCCACGCCCGCCGGCATGATGTGGCCGTCCAGGTAGCCCTCGTGGATCAGGAACAACGGCGTCGCCGCGGTCGCGTGCAGGCTGGCGGTCAGGCCCAGTTCCGAGCAGGTGTTGTGCGGCGCCAGCGGCACATGGTACGCCTCGCACAGCGCCGCGATCTTGCGCATCTGCGTGATGCCGCCGGTGTGGCCGCAGTCCGGCTGCAAAATGTCGATGCAGCGGTTTTGCAGGTACGCGATCACGTCCCAGATGGTGCGGTCGCGCTCGCCGGTGGCGATCGGAATGCGGATGTGCTCCTTCAACCGCTTGAACACCTCGATGTTGCCCGGCACCGCCGGCTCCTCCAGGAACAGAATGTCGTAGGGCTGAATCGCCGCCGCGAACTGCAGCAGCATCGGCGGCGGGATGGCGCAGTGGGCGTCGAACATGATGGTGCCCTCCGCCCCCAGCCGCTTGCGCGCGTCCTGCACGTTCTTGACCAGGCGGTTGATCTCGTCGGGGTTGGCCGAGAACGGGTGCGGCCCACCGGTGCCGAGCTTGGTCGCGGTCTTGCTCGGATACATGCGGATGCGGTCGCGCACCGGGCCGCCCAGCAGCCGATAGACCGGCACACCCCACAGCTTGCCAGTGATGTCCCACAGAGCCATGTCGATGGCCGAGAGCGTGTGGACCATGAACGGCCCGCCGCGCATGTCGCGGTGCGAGCGGTACAGCTTCTGCCACAGGTGCTCGATGCGCGTCGGGTTCTCGCCGTCGAGCAGTTCGAACAGCGACTCCGCCAGGGCGCAGGCGACGCGCGGCTCCAGCCCCGTCACCTCGCCCCAGCCAACAACGTTCTGATTCGTCTCGATCTTGACGAACGCTTTCGGGCCGACCGGCGTCGTGCGCAGGCCGCGGATGCGGATGGTCGCGCCGCGGTCCTCGACCTGGGCAGCGTGGGCGGTGCTGGACGCCAGCAACACGCCGCCCGCCACCGCCGCCGCCGCGCCCGCCGCCAGCGCCGCGCCGGTCGGGCTGTTTCGCCTCGCTCATGGGTGCCTCCGTTGAGAATGAACCGGGGTCAGGGCGATTTTACCGAGATCAACACAATCCGACAGAGGGCCAAAACGAGCCCTGGCCCGATTCAACCGCCGCTCTACATTGAGCCGTATCGGCTCCGCAAGTCGCCGAAGCCCTCCGGCAACGCATTCCGAGGCCCGGTCGTGCGCGCGTTCCTTTGGCGGTATCGGTTCGAGTGGCTGGCCGGCGTCCTGCTGGCCGGCGGCACGTTGCTGGCCTTCGCCCGGGTGCTGGACTGCGATTTTGTCAACTTCGACGACACGGCGTTCGTCCTGCGCAACATGGACGTGCAGGCGGGCCTGTCCGACGACGGCATTTTCTTTGCGTTCACCGACTCGAAAGTGTCCGGCTTCTGGCACCCGCTGTCGTGGATGTCGTTGCAGCTGGATCACGACCTGTTCGGCCTGCAACCGTGGGGCTACCACCTGACGAACCTGCTGCTGCACGTCGCCAACACGCTGCTGCTGTTCGCGGCGCTGCGGTGGATGACCGGCGCTGTCTGGCGCAGCGCCGCGGTAGCGGCGCTGTTCGCGCTGCACCCGCTGCATGTCGAGCCGGTCGCCTGGGTGGCCAGCCGCAAGGATGTGCTCAGTACCTGCTTCTGGATGTTGACCACACTCTGCTATCTGTGGTTCGTGCAAAGACCCAGGTTCGAGCGTTATTTCCTGATGATGCTGCTGTTCGCCCTGGGTCTGCTGTCCAAGCCGATGCTGGTGACGCTGCCCTGCACGCTGCTGCTGCTCGACTGGTGGCCGCTGCGCCGTTTGCCGACCGTATCCTGGCGGCGGCTGCTGCTCGAAAAGTTGCCGCTGTTCGCGCTGGCTGCGGCATCGTCGGCCGCCAGCGTGTTCTTCATGACCGGCCGCGGCAGCCTGCGCGGCCTGGAGGGCTACCCCCTGGGGCCGCGGCTGTCGAACGTCGTGGTCAGTTACGCGGTCTACCTCCGCCGGGTGCTCTGGCCGAACGATCTGACCGTCTTCTATCCGCTGCCGCTCGAGGGCCGACCGCCGGGCCAGGTTCTGGCCGCCGTCGCGGTGCTGCTGCTGGTGTCAGCGCTGTGTGTGTGGCAGGCCCGACGCCGGCCGTACCTGCTGATGGGCTGGCTGTGGTATCTGGGCACCCTGGTTCCGGCCATCGGCCTGTTCCAGGTGGCCAACCACACGTTGGCCGACCGCTATACCTATGTGCCGCTCATCGGCATCTTCTGGGCGGCGGTCTGGTTCGCCGCCGATGTGGTGCCCGCGCGGCTGCGCCGGCCCGTGCTGGTGCCCGCCACGCTGGCCGTGCTACTGCTGTGCGGCTGGGCCTCGTGGCGGCAACTGGCCGTCTGGCACGACAGCGTCGCCCTGTGGGAGAACGCCCTGGCGTACACGGAGAACAATTACCTCGCTCACTACAGTCTGGCGCTGGAGCTGGAGGGAGCCGGACAGCTTGACGACGCCCGGACCCAGCACCTCGCGGCGGTGCGGATGCGGGACTGGGACGCCCGGGCCCATGTAAAACTCGCCCAGGCGTACGGGCGTCTGGGCCAGCCGCGCGCGGCGCTGGCCAGCTACCGCAGGGCGGTGGAGCTGGCGCCGCAGAACGTGGACTTTCGTTTCTACCTGGCGCAGGCGTATCGCCGGCTGGGAGACACCGCGGCCGCCGAACGGGAGACGCAGGAAGGTGAACGGCTGTACTGGTGGACCAAACGCTGAGCGCGGGCGCTTCCCTTTGTGAAAAAGAGTGGTTGAGCGTGCAGGCTTATCATGAAGAGATGCCGCAAATGAGAAAGATCGATGAATAATCCCGTTTTCTCATCCTCACCGGACGCGAATCAGGTAATCTGAGGCTTATATAAGATGCTCCTTACCGGGAGGCGGTGCCCCAAATCGGTTCATTGGGAAGGAAGGCTCATGAAGTGCTTGAAAGGTCTGCCACAAGCTCGCGGCGCCGTCGCAGCCGTTGTGCTGTTGTTGCTGGGAAGCGTGGCGCACGCCGGACAGATCACCATTAGCGTCTTTGCCTCGGCGGGGCCCAACCAATTCGGCTCGTCGAGCATCGACGGCTATACCGCCAATGCCATCGCTGGCCTTGAGGGGCAGAGCGGATCGACCCCTCCTCCGTCGCAAGGCACTCCCGGTACGACAACTTATTACAGCACGACCAACTCGATCTCGTACAATCAGATGATCGCCACCGCCTACGACTCCTGGATGGGGCAGACTCCCGGGCCGTTCACCGGCGAAAACGGCAACCGCCTGTATTTCGGCATTGTCATTCACGCGGACCAGTCGATGGGCCCCAACACGTTCAGCCTGGCGCAGCTCAACTTCTCAATTAGCAGCACGGTAGGTGGTGGCATGGATCTGGGCAACCCCCTCCCCAACGGCGATCCCCCTGGCTCCTTTGATTCGTCGTACGATTACTCGGATTTCAACGGCCGCATCGTCGGCTACAACAGTATCACCAACACGTACATTACGTCCGGATCAGCCGATCAGGCGATCACCGATCTTTTCTACGTCGGTGTCAGCACTGCCTTTGCGCCGGACGACACTGAGTCCATCGCGACGTTCCTGCAGAACAACCCGGCGGCCCTCGACCCCTTTACCATCACCGGCAGTTACTGGCTCACCAACGGAGACGGCGGGACGGGGGGTGATCTGACCGCCCATGTGTCGGACACCGTGTCGGTCAACAGCGTGCCGGAGCCGACCAGCTGCGTGCTGATCAGCGTTGGTCTGACCTGCCTGGGGGCGTACCGCCTCCGCCGCCGCCGCCAGGCCGCCGCCTGACCGCCTCCGCTTTGACCCGCCGAGTCACGCTGACCCCGTTTACGTTTCGCGGTTCCTCCCCGCGCGAAACGTAAACGGGGTCACGTTTGCAACTGGCCGCGTAACACCTTGTAATCCGTCTTGCCGGTGCCCAGCACTGGAATGGCGTCCACCTTGCGCACCTCGTCGAGCCGCATGATGCCGCTGAAGCCCTCCTTGTGCAGCACCGCGTTCGCCTCGCGCAGCGACAGCGGTTCCGTCGAGAACAGCACAATCTTGCGGCCGCCGTCGCGCTCGACCCCCTCGACGGCGACGCGCGGCCCATCCTGCGTCGGCGGATACAGCCGGGCAAACGGTTCCTCCAGCGCCGGCAGCGAAATCATTTCGCCGCCGGCCTTCAGGAAGCGCTTCAACCGGCCGCGCAGGAAGATGAAGCCCTCGGTGTCGATCTCCGCCAGGTCGCCGGTGACGTACCAGCGCTTGCCGTCACACTCCTGGAACGGCGATGGCACTTCGTCGCCGGCGTAACCGGGGAAAACCGTCGGCCCGCTGACCCAGAGCATGCCCATCTGCCCGGCCGGCAACGGCCGCTGTGTTTCCAGGTCCACGACGCGCGTCTCGATGCACGGCAGTTGCAGGCCGACGCTGCCGGGCCGGTTGGCGTCCGGCCGATTCACCGCCACGACCGGCGCACATTCCGTGATGCCGTAGCCCTCCAGCACACGTGCCCCCGGCGCCGCCTGTTTGCAGCGCGTGAACAGCGACTCGGGGCACTTCTCCGCGCCGACGATAATCAGCCGCAGCGAGGCCAGCTTGTCCCCCTCGGCGTGCTCCAGGATGTAGCTGACGAAGGTCGGCGTGCCGACGAGGATGGTGATCTTGTAGGCGGCGACCTTACGGGCCAGGACGGCGGAGTCGGTCGGGTCGGGGTGGAAGACGACGCGCAGGCCGGTGAACAACGGTAACAGGCCGGTGATGGTCAGGCCGAAACTGTGGAACGGCGGCAGGAAGCCCAGCAACGTGTGCTCGCGCGTCAAGTGCAGGATGGGAATGCAGTGCTGCTGGTCGATCAGAATGTTGCTGTGCGTCAGCGGCACCGCCTTGGGCGCCTTTTCCGAGCCGCTGGTGAACAGCACCACCGCGGGCTGCTCCGGGTTGGGCCGCGGCACCTGCTTCAGCACGCCGCCCTGTAACCAGCGCACGCGCAGCAGCGTCCACAACTTTTCCAGGCTGCCGATGGTTTGCCGCAGGTCCTCGGCGAACACGAAGTCGGCGCCCGGCACGGTGACGGCGATGCGGTCCAGGAAGCGCCGCGACGTGACGATCTGCTGGACGCGCATGAGCTGGACGGCGTGGGCGAGGTTGGCGGCCCCGGTCGTCCAGTTGAGCATGACCGGCAGCTTGCCGGCCAGGTGCAGGGCCAGGAACATGATCCCCGCCGCCGCCGACGCCGGCAGCATCAGGCCGACGTGCTCGCCCTCCAGTTTCTGAAAGCGCTTCGCCAGCAGCAGTACGCCGACCAGCAGTTTGTCATACGTCAGCACGCCGGCCAGGTCGTCCGCGACGATCACGTCCTTCGGGTGCTTGAGGGCGCGGCGGACGAACGTCTCGGCGAGGGTGGCGCCCTCGACGGTGAGCGGGCCGTGGTCGCTGACGGGCGTGAACCAGGCCGGGTCAGGCGGCTTCAGCGCCGTCTTGCGGACCAGGCCCTGGGCCAGCGCCCACATCTCACCAATGTTGGCGGGGACCTGTTCGGCGTGGAAGCCGAAGCGCTGCTCCACCTCCAGGCTGAGTTCCATGCGGTCCAGGCTGTCCAGGCCCAGCTGGTCCAGCGGCGTCTTCGGGTCGAGTTCCTCGGGCCGGGCGTCGCGGCCGAGTTTTTCGAGCAGGAACTGCGTGACGGCGGCCCGGGTCTCCGGCGTGATGCGCTCCAGGTCCACCTCATCGAGCGAGCCGGGATGCGGGAACGCGAAGGTGCGCGGCCCGAACAGGAAGTGGTAAGGCACATAGGTCGGCGTCTCGCGGCCGTTCGGCAGGCCCTGGTTGTACCAGGCCTCGAACCACGGGTTGACGGTTTCGCGGTTCAACGGGCTCGGCAGCTGGGCGCGGTCGAGGCGCTGCAGGGTGATGTGGACCTGGCGGCGCGGCGTGAAGAACAGCAGGTTCGCGAGGACCACCCACAGGCCGTGCAGCAGGCCGGCGCCGAGCGTCGGGTGTATGCCAGTGGGCGCGAAGCTGAAACTGCTGCCCCAGACGCCGCGCGTCCGCACCAGCAGCACGTCGGCCTCGGGCGCCCCCTGCAGGATGTCGGCCAGGGCACGAGCGCTGCCGAGTACCTCCGTGCCCTGGCGCTGGATGCGGCCGGACGGCCACAGAATGTGATTGTGGCCCGCCTTGAGGCCGCCGATGACCGCCTGCACCGCCGCCTGGGCCTGGTCGCGCGCCGGGCGCTGGCCTGCTCCAGGTCCGGCACACGCAGGGCGTTGAGCGCGTGGGCGAGCAGAGCCATGACGGGGTTGCGGAAGTTGTGGTCGTAAACCAGCGGCCGCGGCCGCAGACTGGGCCAGAGCGTCGTGATCAGGATGAGTGGGTCCACCAGGCCGGGGTGATTGGGCAGGATGAGGACCGGCTTTTTCAGCCGGGCAACCTCCTCCCAGCCGTGGACCTGGATGGAGTAGCGCAGCCAGAGGGCGCTTTTGGCGATCAGCCAGAAAAACCAGCGCAGCAGCCAGAGCATGCCGAGACTCCTTCACGGCCGACCGGCGGGATGTGCCCGGCGAGCGGGGTCGCGTGAGCGCCCCGTGGATGCACGGGGCGCTCACGCAACCCGTGGATGCACGGGGCGCTCACGCGACCCCGCTCGTCGGGACCGGGTTCAGGCCGTTCTCGGTGCCCATTGTACCAAAGGCCGCGTCACTTGGCCTTCTTTGCCTGCCTGGCCTTGAACTCCTTGACGTACTTGGCGGGGTCGGCGTTGAACTCACTGCGACAGCCGCTGCAACAGACGTAATAGGTCACGCCCATGTAGGTGACCGGCGTGGTGCCGAGGCCGCCGCTGACGATGCACTCGGGCTTGCCGTCGCCGCTGGCGAACGAGCCGTCCGCCTTGGTGACGCCGACGCTGTACAACTTGGCGAAGGTTTCGCGGTCGGCCTTCTTGACCTCCTCGGCATACAGGTAGCGGTTGGCGTGCAGCAGTTTGAACACGAGGCGGCGCGTCTCCCGCTGCTTCTCGTCGATGCTCTCCAGCGTTAGCACCTTGTCCTTGAGCGTGCCGGTGTAGACGCGCTTTTCCTTCGCGGTGGTCAGCAGGGTCAACTGATACACGCCCTGGTCGGGCTGGTAGCGGAGTTCGCCGCTGGTGTAGTTTTTGCTCTTGTCGAAGGTGACGGTCAACCAGGCGTCCTTGTCCTTGAACTGCCAGCCCCAGTTTTGCTCCTCGACCCAGAATTTATTCTTGTTGCTGGCCGGCGTGACGGTAGCGCGCCACTTGCCGATCAGGTCGTTGAACGCCTGCAGCGCTTCCCTGGGCGTGCGCTTCGTCTGGCCGCCGGCGTCCAGGGTGGTGTGGAGGGCGAAGACGAACAGCAGCGCGGCGGCGCCGACGCGAAAGCACTTCATACACGACTCCCCGAAGTTGGCGGTAGGACGACCGGCTCCAATAATAACTAAACCGGGGCCGGCGGTCAAAGTATCGGTGGCCGTCCGGCGGCGACCGATAAAAGAGAACGAATCAACCCGCCGGAGCCAACAGGCGGACAGGGCATCATGAGCGACACAACGTCGGCCGACGTGGCGGTGGTGGGCGGCGGCGTCATCGGCTTGTCGATTGCGTACTTCCTGGCGAAGGCAGGCGTGCGCGTCGAGGTGCTGGACCGCGGCGACTTCGGCCGTGAGGCCAGCTGGGCGGGCGCCGGCATCCTGCCGCCGGGCAACATGGAGGCCGCGCGCACGCCGTTTGACCGCCTGCGCGCCCTGAGCGGCCAGCTGCTGGCGGAACTGTCGGCGGAGCTGTTGAGCGAAACCGGGATCGACAACGGCTACCTGCGCTGTGGCGGGCTAGAGTTGCATGCGCAGGAGGACGACGCGGAGCAGGAGTGGCATGGCGACGGCGTGCGGGTGGAGATGTTGGACGAGGCCGCCGCCCGGCGACTGGAACCGGAGCTGGCGCCCGGCGTCGGCCCGGCGGTGCGGTTGCCGGACCTGGCCCAGCTGCGCAACCCGCGTCACCTGCAGGCCCTGGTGGCGGGGTGCGTTCGCCATGGGGTCCGGCTCCGGCCGTATACGCCTGTGGGCGAGATCCTGTTTGATGTTATCGGTGGTGTTGCCGGCAGTGTCGAAATTCGGGCGAAGCGGATTGTCCTGGCCGGCGGAGCCTGGACCGGCCAGCTGCTGGGGCGGCTTTGTCCGCGAGTCACCATCCGCCCTGTGCGCGGCCAGATCGTGTTACTCAACACCGGTTGCTCGCTGCTGCGTCACGTGTTGATGTCCGGCCCCCGGTACATCGTGCCGCGACCCGACGGCCGCGTGCTGGTCGGCTCGACCGAAGAGGATGTGGGCTTCGATAAACGGACAACGGCCGAGGCCATCCGCGATCTACTGGCGCTGGCCGTCGATCTGGTACCGGCGCTGGGGGCGGCGCCGCTGGAACGCTGTTGGGCGGGGCTGCGGCCGGGTAGTCCCGATGGCCTGCCGTTCCTCGGGCCGGTGCCGTACGTGGACAACCTTTTTGTCGCGGCGGGACATTTCCGCGCCGGCATCGGGCTGTCGGCGGGGACGGCGCTGCTGATGCGGGAACTGCTGCTCGGGCAGTCGCCGACGTTGCCGCTGGAACCGTTCGCGCTGAACCGGGCCGCACCGATGGCAAAACGGCATTGATGCGCCGCCGTGTTCCGGGACACAATGGCACTGGTGCGAGGTCCGATGATAGGCAGTGCGGTCTATCTTCGCCCCGAAGGGGCGGAACAACTTAGCCCAGGGCAACGCCCTGGGAACGCGGGGGAGACTCATCGGTTTTCGTCCGTGCCCTGAAGAGGCACAACAAACCGTTCGGCGCGGAGGGTGCTGGGGTGGTGGATCGTGGCGAACCGATGAGTTTGATCCGCACAGGGCTGCGCGACCGACTTCCGCACGGCCTGAGCTATCCCATTGGCGCTGAGGCGATGAGTCAAGCGCTGGCAGACGTGCCTCAGTTCGGTGAGTTGTGGATCGCTTTCAACAAGCACCTGCTGGGAATGGGCATTGACACTCCGGAGCCGCTGAAAGGCTTTCGGCAGGCCTTGGCTGCAAACTGGCATCGAGGAAATTGATCGTTGACCGTGTTCGCCGTCCGCAGTGATGAACGCGCAGCCGTCCGCGCCTTGCTCATCCCGAACGGGCTGGCGGTCCTTCGGCAATGGCTCCGGGCGGTGCGCCCAGAGACGTGGTTCGTCGGGATGCGGAGGCTGGAAGTGGGATACGCCCTCGGCAGTCGGGAATCCGGCTGGCTGGAGAGCAGGGACCACCGTACCCTCACCTGGGGCGTTGTGCCCCTTCAGGGCACGGACGAAAACCGATGAGTTTACCCGCGTTCCCAGGGCGTTGCCCTGGGCTAAACTGTCCCGCCCCTTCGGGGCGAAGAGGCGAACACCGTGCCCCGATGACTACGCGGTGGCGGGCGGGGCGCGAACGGCGGCGTTGTGCCACTCCGCGCCTTCTCGACGTGTGAAAAAGTTGGCTCCCTTGGCTCCCTTGGCTCCCTTGCTGTGAACGACGCAGCCAGACGGTGACTCTCGGTGCCAGGCCATCAGGAACCCGAGCAACCACATGGAAACCGCGGAGCTGCGCAGTCTGACGGGTCAGCTGGCCGACGACATCGCCTGGCTGGAGCAGCACTACCGTCGCCAGCCGGAACTGGCCGACCAGGCCGGCCGGCTGCGCTTCGCCGCGGCGCTGGTGCGCAACTGCATCGGCCCCTTCCTCAACGGCCAGAAATCGGTCCCGCTGCACGTCGCCGTGGTCGGCGGCGCCGGCGCCGGCAAGAGCACGGTCGCCAACCTGCTGTCCGGCTCCGTCATGGCCGAGGCCAACCCGCAGGCCGGTTTTACGCGCCATCCTATCGCCTACACCACCTCCAACGGCGCCACCGAATGGCCGTCGCACCTCGGCTTCCTCGGCCCGTTGCAGAAGATGAGCCGGCCCGGGCCCGCCAGCGTTGATGCCGACGTGTACCAGGTTCGCCGCGTCCTCGGCGAGCAGGGTGTCTTCACGCTGCTGGAGCACTTCGTCGTCTGGGACTGCCCCGACATGACCACCTGGGCCGCGGAGAATTACGTCTCGCGCCTGCTGGAGATCGCCGCCCTCGCTGACGTGATCGTCTACGTCGCCTCCGACGAGCGCTACAACGATGAGATGCCGACGCAGTTCCTGCGGATGATCCTGCTGGCCGGCAAGGCGGTGGTGGTGTGCCTGGTGAAAATGCGGCCGCAGGATGCGCCGGCGTTCGTCGCCCACTTCAAGCAGGAGGTCCTGCAAAAAATCGACGGCGGCGCTGTCGCGGTGCTGACGATCCCGTTCCTGACGGCCGAACAGCTGGCCGACCCGATCAAGAAGGCGGCCCAGTTCCGCATCCCGCTCTTGAATCAGGTGTCGGTGCTCGGTTCGCCGCCGGATGTGGCCCGCAAGCGCACGGTGCGCTGCGCCATGAACTACCTGATCACGTCGCAGGATGAGTTGCTGAGCGTGGCCCGCGCCGACCTGGCGGCGCTGGACACCTGGCGGTTGGCGGTGCAGCGCGGCCAGGTCGAGTTCGACGCCCGCTACCGTCGCGAGTACCTGACCACCGAGCGCTTCCACCGCTTCGACCAGTCGCTGGCGCGCTTGCTGGAGTTGCTGGAACTGCCCGGCATCGGCCGGCTGCTTGGCGGAGCGCTGTACGTGGTGCGGACGCCGTACCGCCTGGCGAAGCAACTCTTCCAGAAGGCGCTGCAGCGGCCACAGGCGTCGCCGATGCCGGAGCGGCCGGTGCTGGAAGAGGCGCTGGCTGGCTGGCTGGACCAGCTGCGCAAGGAGGCGGCGCAGCGCAGCCGGTCGCACCCGGTCTGGAGCCACATCGCCGTCGGCTTCCAGGGCGGTCTGATCGATCTGGCGAAGGCACGCTTCGAGGAGGGGCTGCGGGCGTTTCAGATGAGCCTGGGCGACGAGGTGGACCGCACGGCACGGGCGATTTACGAGCAGCTGGAGAAGAACCCGGTGGCGTTGAACACGCTGCGCGGCACCAAGTTCACGCTGGAGGTGGCGGCCATCGCGGGCACGATTATGGCGGGCGGCCTGAACCCGTGGGACTTCGTGCTGGTGCCGCTGGCCGCGTCGGTGACGCACCAGCTGGTGGAGTTGATGGGCAAGCAGTACGTCGATACACAGCGCGAGCTGGCGCGGGCGCGGCAGCAGGCGTTGGTGGCGCAGTACGTCTCCGGGCCGCTGGCGGAGTACCTGGCGCAGTGGCCCTCGACGGGCGGCTCGGCGTATGAGCGGTTGAACCTGACGCTGAAGCGCATCCCGGCGGCGCTGCAGACCGTGGCGGAGGAAATCAACAAGGCGATGGGCGAGTGACGCCGAGAGGTCTGAACCTGTGGTTCGAAGGAGGTGGACCGATGCCTCGTTTCTGCGTTGTCATGTTGGCCCTGGGTGGTGTGTTGTTGATTCAAGCACCTGCCGGGGCGGAAGAAAAGATGGTACTGCGAACCTACGAGGTCGGCCATCTCCTTGACGTGAGATCGACCGGCGACACCAGCCATGACGCGCTGATCCGCCGCATCCTCCGGGCGGGCCCGGCACAATCGTGGGCGGCGAACGGCGGCAAGGGGACGGTGCAATACTATCCTCTGGGCTTGGTGATCGTGGTACACCAAGGGCCTTCGGTCCACAAGCGGATTCAAGCAGTGCTCGACCGAATGCACGAACACCGCCAGGCACAGAATCCCAAAAAAGGACCAGGCAACAAGAACTAGAGCGGTTCACAGTTGGGTGTAGCGGAAGTCGCCAGACTTCCGTCCGGTGCTGCTCGGAAGTCTGGCGACTTCCGCTACACCCAGTCGCAATCTGCAATAATCGGGCTCGGTTTGGCCACGGGTGGGGACTTTCGATGAGCACTGCGACCACGACGGAGCCGGTCCTGCGTACGCTGGCGCCGGCGCTGCGCGCGCTGGAGCAGCGGCTGACGCGCTGGCTGAACCGCGACCATCGCTACCCGCTGCCGGCGGCGGCGCGGGCAGAACTGGACGGCTTCGCCAACGACCTGCGCCGCCAGGCCGAGATGCTGGAGCAGGAAAAACCGCTGCTCGTCATCCTGTTGATGGGCGGCACCGGCGTCGGCAAATCGACGCTGCTGAACGCCCTGGCCGGCGGCACCATCGCCCAGGCGTCGTTCGCCCGGCCGACCACACGCGACCCGGTCGTCTACTACCACGAGTCGGTCAAGACGGAGCGCCTCGACCCGGCGCTGAAGCACTGCCGCCTGGCGCAGCACGACCGGCCGGCGCTGGAGCAGAAAATCCTTGTGGACACGCCGGACCTGGACAGCAACGACCTGAGCAACCGCGAGAAGCTGCACCGCCTGCTGCCGGTCGCGGACATCGTGCTCTACGTCGGCTCGCAGGAAAAATACCATGACAAGCTCGGCTGGGAGCTGTTCCTGGAGCAACGGCAGCGGCGGGCGTTCGCGTTCGTGCTCAACAAGTGGGACCGCTGCGTTCACGGCGGCGGCACCGGCCTGCGGCCCGACGAGGACCTGCTGCGCGACCTGCAGAGCGAGGGCTTTCAGAACCCGCTGCTGTTCCGCACCTGCGCCCAGTTCTGGGTCGATAAGGCCAACGGCGTCGCGGCCAACGGGGCGCTGCCGCAGGGCGAGCAGTACCTGGAACTGGTGAACTGGCTGGAAATGGGCCTGACGCGCCTGGAGATCGAGGCGATCAAGGCCCGCGGCGTCAGCCAGTTGCTGCAACAACTGCACAAAACACTGGAGGAAGTCTGTCCGCCGGACCTGAGCGAGGCGGCAGAGAAGACACGCAAGGCATGGTCGGTCCTGCTGGCGGACGAGGCGCTGGGCGACGCCCAGGTGCTGCTGAACACGCTGGAGCCGTACCAGCAGGAGATCGAGCATCACTTCGCTCAGGAGCGGCGGCAACAGTTCCGCGGCCTGATGGGGGTGTATCTGTCCGGTGTGAACCGGTTGCAGTACGCCACCAGCGCCCTGCGCGACCGGCTGCCGTTCCTGCCGCGAGGGACCGACCAGAAGGCGGCGCCGCCGACGTGGGACCTGGCCCAGTTCACGACCAGCTGCAGCACCACCGCGTCGGATCGACACCTGGATGCCCGCAACCGCGCCCTGGCGAACCGGTTGCTGCTGGCCGCGGACGAGCAGGGATTTCCGCTGAATTTGCTGAGCGAGCCGACGGAGCGCCTTGGCAACTCGGACTGGCGGCGGCGGCACGCGGCAGCGCTGGTGGAGGTACTCGGCCAGGTCGAGCAGGAGTGGTCACGGCCGACCGGCTTCCGCCGCTACCTCAAAAACTCAATCATCCTGCTGGCGGACTACCTGCCCATCACGGTGCTGCTGGCGGCCATCGGCTGGCAGCTGTGGCGCTACTTCGACCCGCTGGACCACGGCTATCACCTGTCGAAGTTCGAGGTGTGGGATTTGCTGCTGCCGTTCTTGCTGACGTTGATGGTGCTGATTATGCTGCACATCCTGATTGTGATTGTGCTGCCGCTGCGCTGGCTGGCGATCCGCGACCAGTTCGAGCGGCAACTCGGCGTGCGCTTGCAGAAAGACCTGGAGGAAGCGTACCTGGCGACGCCGCTGGAGGTGGCCGCAAGGCTGGCCGCCGAGCGGCGCGACATCGAGGAACTGCTGACGCAGGCGCGCGAGGTGCAGTCGTGGCTGCAACAGCGCGAGCAGAACGCGAGCATCACGAGCCTGTACGGGAAGTGAATCGGGTATGCCTTTGGATTGAGGCGAGCGGCGCGGCGTCAGCCCGCCGGTACTTCAAGTTACCGGCGGGCTGACGCCGCGCCGCTCGCCTCAATCTGCCGAAACCGCTCAAGTTGCTGCTCCCCCGCGGACGATGGAAATACAACCGACGATTCACCAGGAGACGCTTCTGTGAGGAGGAACCTCTCGTGGAACCCCGCCCCGACGCGCCGGGAACGGCCATGTTATCACGGACCAGGGAGGGCCAGACGAGCGAGGGCAATTCGGCTTACGATGACCAGGGATTTCTGCTCTTGCCCCGGGCCGTACCCGTCGAGTTGATTGACGACCTGTTAGGCAGCGCCCGGAAATTAGTTCGTCGATTGTTCTGCGAATCTCCTAGTTTTTCTGCGGATTCGCGAGTGGATGACGAAGTTGTTTCCGGGCGCCGCCTTAGGGAAGTATCTGGGGCTGGTCCGTGAGGTCACGGGCAGGCCCTTTACCGACCCCAACGGTGCCGACCTGATCGACTTCTACAACCAGAACCGCGTCGCGGAAGCGCAGGTCTACGCTGAAATCCGCCGCTTGCCCTGGCTGGAAATGTTCTCCCGGTGCGCGGCCGTTGTCGAGCCGGTGCAACGGCTGCTCGGGCCGCGGGCGGGCCTGTTCCGCAAAATCCCCTTTCGCATCGACATGCCGTTCTGGACCGAGGAACTGGCCCACTGGCACCAGGATTTCTTCTACGTCAAGGGTAACCCCGAGGTCGTCACCGCCTGGGTGCCCCTGCAGGACACCACCTTCCTCAACGGCTGTCTCAGCATCATGCCGCGCTCGCACAAGCTCGGCCCCCTCGCGCACACCCTGGCTGTGGGCAAGAAGCGCGTGCCGCTGGGCATTTTTCATCGCGAAATCCGCCTGGTGGAGATGAAGAAGGGCGACCTGCTGCTGTTCAACGCCCTGCTGCTGCACTCGGGCAACCTGAACCTGTCGCAGGGCATCCGCTACACGGTGCAGGCGCGGTACACGCGCCTCGGCGCCCCCGCCGACGAGGGCATGGGCGGCGTCATTCCTTTAGCCGGAGGGACCGGGCATGATCCGCGAGCCGAAGAACCAGTCCGCCAGCGACCTGGCCCAGTTCGAATTGATGGAGCAGGTGTTTCAGGAGTCCGCCGGTTCGGTCGCGGACCGGATTGACGGCTTCGCCAAGTTCGCGTCCCGGCAGGCGCTCGCCAAGTTCCTGGCGCGGTACGAGATCTTCAAGAAGGTATTGAGCGTCAACGGCTCGGTCGTCGAGTGCGGCGTCCTGCACGGGGCCGGGCTGCTGACGTTTGCCAAGCTGTCGTCCATCTTCGAGCCTGCTAACCACGTCCGCAAAATCATCGGTTTCGACACCTTCGCGGGGTTCCCGTCGGTCAACGCGAAAGATGTGACGGCGGGCACGTCGTCGCACCTGGCCCGGGGCGGCCTGACGGGCTCTCCCCTGGAGGATGTGCGACGGGCGGTGCAACTCTACGACGCCAACCGGCCGCTCGCCCACATCCCCAAGGTCGAGCTGGTCCAGGGCGACCTGTGCCGAACCGCCCCCGACTATCTGAAGGCGAACCCGCATTTGGTGGTCAGCCTGCTCTACCTCGACGTGGACCTGTACGAGCCGACCAGGGCGGCACTGGAAGTGTTCGTGCCGCGCATGCCGCGCGGGGCGGTGATCGCGTTCGACGAACTCAACGCCCGAATGTTCCCGGGGGAAACCCTGGCGGTCGATGAGGTGCTGGGGTTGAAAAACCTGCGCGTCGAGCGCTTCCCCTTTGATTCGTACGTTTCGTATTGCGTCCTGTGACGGGTGGGGCGGGTTGTGCCTCTCGTGAACAGCGCGCACCGAAACCGCTCAAGTTGCCACTGCCCGCGGCCGATAGAAGATAAGTGATGACTCGCCAGGACGCGCCGCCGTGAGGAGGACCCTCGCGTGGAAGCCCCCCCCGAAGCCGCCCCTCTTCCCATCGCCCCGCCCGAATCCACCGAGCCGCTACAGCCGCCCGAGATCGAGCCCGTCGTGCTGACCTGGCCGGTCGAGGCGACACCGCACCCGCGTTTCGAGCGGCCCCTGGCCGTGAACGTCCGCCAGGCGCCGCTGCTGACCAGCACGCCGTGGACACGCACCCTCGGCAAGGTCGGCCTCGAAGTTTCCACGCAGGGCTGGCGCTTCCCGACGCCGGGCGAGGCACTGACGCCGCCCAAACCGTTCGAGCCACCGGCCGCGCCGAAGCCGCCGCCCGACCCGGCCCCCGAGGTCGTGCCGCTGTTCGGCCCACCGACGCGCACGCGCGTGCGGCCGCCTGGTGACCTGGCCGTCTTCAAGGACCGCCTGCTCTACTTGCTCCAACCGCCGCTGGAAGACCTGTTCGGCGGCAAGCAGGTGCAGTTGCCGTTCCAGCCGTATCCGTATCAGGTCAAGGGCATCGCCTTTCTGATGCCGCGGCACGCGGCGCTGATCGCCGACGAGATGGGCCTGGGCAAGACCGCCCAGGTCATCATTGCGCTGCGGCTGCTGTTCCACAGCGGCCTGATCCGGCGGGCACTGGTGGTGTGCCCGAAACCGCTGGTGATTAACTGGACGCGCGAGTTGCGGCTGTGGGCGGAGGACGTGCCGTTCGAGGTGGTCGGCGGCGACACGGCAGCGCGCAAGGCGACCTGGTTCGTCTCGAAGTGTCCGGTCAAGCTGGTCAATTACGAAATCCTGACGCGCGACGCCGCCTGGCTGCACGACGAACAGGTGCAGTGGGACGTGGCGGTGCTGGACGAGGCGCAGCGCATCAAGAACCGCGAGTCGAAGACGGCGCAGGTGGTGCGCGGCCTGCACCGCCAGCGCAGCTGGGCGATGACCGGTACGCCCATCGAGAACCGCACCGAGGATCTCATCAACATCTTTGCATTCGTCGATCCGGGCCGCGTGCCGCCGGAGACGCCGGCGAAACTGCTGCCGCAGCTGACCAGCGACTGCATTCTGCGCCGCGTCAAGGAGGACGTGGCCACGGACATGCCGCCCAAGGTGATTCGCGACAGTTACCTGGAGCTGTCGCCCGGCCAGCGCGCCGCCTATGACCTGGCGGAGAAGGAAGGCGTCATCCACCTGAACGAGCTGGGCGACAGCATCACGGTGCAGCACATCTTCGAGCTGGTGATGCGGCTCAAGCAGATTTGCAACTTCGACCCACGCACCGGCCAGAGCGCCAAGCTGGAGCAGTTGCAGGCGGAGATGGAGGAGGTGGCCGCCAACGGCCGCAAGGCGATTATTTTTTCGCAGTGGGTCGAACCGCTGGAAATGTTGGCGGAGGCGCTCCGCGAGTTTGGGCCGCTGCTGTACCACGGCAAGGTCGCGCACAAGGATCGGCAGCCGATCCTTGACCAGTTCAAGCGCGACCCGGGCAAGCACGTGATCCTGATGAGCTACGGCACCGGCAGCGTCGGGCTGAACCTGCAGTTCACGAACTACGTGTTCCTGTTCGACCGTTGGTGGAACCCGGCGGTCGAGGACCAGGCGATCAACCGGGCGCACCGGCTGGGCCAGAAGGAGACGGTATTCGTGACGCGCTTCGTGTCGCAGAACACCATCGAGGGCCGCATCGCGGAGGTGCTGGAGCGCAAGCGGCAGCTGTTCCACGAGTTGATCGGCCAGAACGGAGCGCCGCCGGTGATGGGGCTGACGGAGGATGAAATCTTCGGCCTGTTCGACGTGAAATCGCGCCCGCGCCGCGCCGCCGCATGAAAGAGGATTTCACCACGGAGTACGCGGAGCGCGCGGAGAAAAGACCATGAATGCTGAATTAAACATTCTTTGCTTTTTCTCCGCGCGCTCCGCGTGCTCCGTGGTAAATAGTTATTTGATTCACGGGCCCTTGCCGGTCAGCGACGCCGGCGGCATCGCCAGCGCCCAGCGCGCCGCGTTGTGCAACAGGATCACGAACTGCTCGTTGCGGTAGTCGTCCTGGTGGCCCAGCGAGGTGTAGAACACCCGCGACTTGCCGTACTGGTTCGTCCACGCGATCGGCTCCGGCGGCTGACCGGGAATCGTCCCCCTCAGCAGCGGCGTCGCCGTCTTCATCAGCGGACTCATCTTGTACAGCGAGCCGCGGGCCGTGAACGGCGTCTTGATGCCGGTCAACACTTCGTGCTTCAAGTCGTCGGCCTCCCGCGTGACCGTCGTCAGCGGCCCGTCCTTGTGGTGACTGCGGTACGTGCCGCCCAGCACTTCCACGTCGAACTTCAGCCACTCCGCGTGGCCCGTCGGCACCTTGCCCTTGGCGTCAAACGCATGGCTGGCCGACCGCAGCGCGATCAACGGCTTGCCCGCCGCCAGGTACTTTTTCAGCGCCGCCAGGTCGCCTTCCGGCAGCGCCCTGCGCCGCACCCCCACCACCACCAGGTCCGCCGAGCCCAGCGCCTTGGCCAGACCGGGGATGACGTTGTCCTTGCCGTGCAGCACCGTCACGTCCAGGCCGAGCTGGTCCGCGAACAGGCGCCTGGCCAGCGGCGGCATCACCGTCTTCGTGTCGTATTCCGCGTCCGAAATGGCGATGACCACGCGCGGCCGCACGTCGGCCTTGTAGCGGAACGGCTGGCCGCCGAGCAACTGGTCGGACGTGATCGTCGGGCAGACGAACTTTTCGATGTGCTGCACGATCAGGTTGGTGCCCTGGAAGTGCGAGACGTAGGGCCATTTTTTCGGATTGTACATCGTGTCGGTCAGGTCGCGCACCAGCACCACGTCGCGGCCGTTTTTCGCCAGCTGCCGCAGGCCGAACGGCCGGCCGAGCACGCACATGTTCGTGTGGACGCCGACGAGCATCACGTGCTTGATGCCGCGCTGCTCCAGCAGGTTCCAGATTTCCACGCCGGAATCGCTGATGGCGTCCTCGTCGTCGATCTTGAGCACGTCGATCTGCGCCAGCCACGGCGCGGCCGGGTTGCGGCCCTGGGCCTTCAGCTTCGCCTCCCACTTCTGTTGCAGCGCCGGTTCGGTGTCGCAACTGTCGCTCTGATCGAGCGGATAGACGCCCTTCTCCTCTGCCGGAATCTTGTAGCACCAGGTGCCGATGTCCTTCGGCAGGTTGGCGGCTTTCGGCGCCTCCTGAGCGCGCTTGCGCCGGGTGGTTGGCGTAGGGCTTCATGCAACTGCTCGGCGCGTGGATGATGAGGGCGCCGCTGGCCCGCGCTTTCGTGAGGAACTCGTTCATGCGCGGCGCCAGTTCCTTCTCGCGGATGACGGCGTTCAGGCAGTGGTGCGAGTCCCACATGTCGCAGACGATGACGGCGGTCTTGTGCAGGTCCCAGGTGGCGGCCTTCAGGTTGACCTGAAACTGTCCGTCGGGCGCAGCGACTCGGCTGCGCAACTTCAGGTCCACCTCATGGCCATCGGCGGCGGGTACGGCGGCCCCCCAGGCGGCGAGGCACAACAGCAGCAGGCCAGGTCGTCTCAGCATGGTTCGTCTCCGCGGTAGCTTCGGAAAGGCGGGCGGCTCTGCTACCGTTGTAGACCAAACCGCGGACACATGGAAGAGGATTCACCACAAGACACAAAGGGCACAAAGAAAGACGGGAGGAGGAGGGAATTATTACTCCTCCCGTCTTTCTTTGTGCCCTTTGTGTCTTTGTGGTGAATCCTCGTCGCGGCTCAGAACGTGAATTCCACGCCGAAGTTGAGGCTTTGAATCCACACGTCGGAGCGGATGAAGTTGAAGGCGGGATTGTTCGGGCCGGTCAGGTTGGCGCTGGCAGGCGGCAGCAGGCCGGGGTTCACGTTGGTGTCGATCTGGTCGCTGGCCCGGCCCACACGGTCCAGGAACAGCACGGTGTAGCCGACCCGCAGGTTCAGGTAGGGCGCCACTCGCCAGGCCAGGTTCAGGCCGAGTTCCGGCATCGCCGCCCAGTCGCCGTTGGGGTGCGAGCCGACGTTGCTCGCCAGCGCCAGCAGGCCGCCGGTGGCGGTCGTGGGTGCGAAGCCCGGCACCGAAGTCGTCGTGCTGCCGGCAATGTTCTCAAGGCGCTGCACCCGGCCGACGGCCACCCGCGTCAGCACCGTCAGCGACAGCTGTTCCCACGAGAACCGCGCCCGCAGCCCCATATCGAGGCCGTTGAACTCGTTCCGGGCGGAAAAGTTGTCGGCCGAACTGATCTGCGTGCCGGGGATGAACGCCGCGCTCGTCGGCGCCATCACCTGATTGACGCGCAGGTTCTCGTCGTAGCGGTAGTAGCGGTAACCCAGCAGCGACACCAACTGGAACGAGCCGGTGTCCACCACCTTCTCGGTCACATCGAAGTTGAACGTGTAGAAGTTGCCGGAACTGGCCTGGGCCGCAACGGAGCCGTTGGACAGTCCGGGGTAAGCGATCAACTGGGCCTGCGGCAAACCAGTGGTGGCGTCGGTGAACGGCCGGGCCAGGATGCCGTTGCCGCCGGAAGTCGCGTTGAACAGCGTGGACTGGCTCTCCAGCATCATGAAGCCGGCCTCGACGCCCACCACCTGCTGCGACCCCAGCCAGGCGCCCGCGCCAATGCGGAAGCCGGAGCGAATGTTGTCGTTCACGGTGCCGCCGAACAGCACCTGCGTGCCCTGCTGCCCCAGAACGCCGGCGGCCGTCTGCGCCGTGCCGGGCGGGCTGCCCGTGATGAGTGCCGGCACGTTGTCACCGCGCATCCAGGCGACCAGGTAGTCGGCGCTCACCCAGCAGCGCGGCCCTGCCGGCGGGGCATCGAAGCAGCAGACCGCCAGCGACGGCACCGACCCATCGGTCACGGCCGCCGGCGGTTGGGTCAGGGGTTGGTTCAACGGCTGGGCTGGCGGTTGGGCCGACGGCGGGCCCGTGGGTGTCTGGGCGAAGGCCTGCCCTCCGAACGCCAACGCCGCACACAGGGCCACCGTCAATCGCGTCGTCATGGCTCCGTCCCCATCAGAACACGTGCAGGTTCACCGGCTCGCCGCGCCACCGCAAGCGGCCCCGAGCCGGGGCGTGGACGTGGTGCGTTTCCACTCTCAGAAGCATCATCGACGAGCCGGCGGGCCGGACTTGCCTTTTTTGCGGCAGAAGCCGATTGTGCGGGCGCTTGACCCGGCTTGCGCCGGTTGCCCCGGGTTTGGGCGGAGCCGGGAACTGAGGTGACGTGGGTTTCCGGGCAACCGACAAAAAAGCGGCGTTGCGCCGAAGTGCTTCGGCGCAACGCCGCTCCAGAGGTTTTGCCTCCCACCTTCGGGTCAGGAGACGACGGCGTTGGTGTTGGAGGCGGTGCCGTTCGTGGTGCCGTCGTTGGGCGTGACCGTCACCGTGATGGTGCTGCCGGTGTTCACGCCGCTGAGCGAGGACAGGTCCAGCGTGTCGGTCGTGCTGGAACTCAGGTTGGTCGTCTTGACGGTGCTGCCGTTGAGCGCCCAGACGTAGGTCAGTTTCACCGGATCGCCGTCGGGGTCGGAATCGGTCACGGTCGCCGTCAGCGTGTCGGTGGCGCTCGGCGATGCGGGCGTGAGCACCAGGCTGTTGATCACCGGCGGGGCGTTGACCACCGTGGCCGTGGCCGTGGCGGCGGCGCCATTGACCGTGCCATCGTTGGGCGTCACCACGACCGTGATCGTCTGGCCCTTGTCGCCGTGGCCGGGCTTGCTCAGGTCGAAGCTGTCCGTCGTGGCCGACGTCGGCTGCGGCGTGTCTGCACCACCGTGCCGTTGACCACCCAGACGTAGGTCAGCTAGACCGGGTTACCGTTGGGGTCGCTGGCCGCCGCCGTGGTCATCAGCGTGTCGTTGGTCTGCGGCGCGGTGTTGTTGAGGGCGACGCCGACCGTCGGCATCTACGGGATGGACACCAGGGTGATATCGAAGACCAACTCGGAATTGGCCGGGATGCCGGAGGGCGGGTTGTTCCCGTAGGCGAGGTCGGCTGGGATGTCCAGCCGGATCTCGCCGCCCACCTTGAGCCCCGGGAGCGCGTCCACCCACCCGGCGATCAGGCTGGTCGTGCTCAGCGTGAACTGCTGCGGGCCGCCGTGCATGTTCGACGAGTCGAACACCGTCCCGTTGGGCAGGTAACCGGTGTAACTGGCAGTGAACTGCTGTCCGACCTGGAGCGTGGCCCCGGTGCCCACGGTCACGTCCCAGTCCCGCAGCGTGGGCAGGTTTGACGCCCGCCCCGACACGGGGACCGTCTGCCACTGCGAATCCGTCAATGAGAACGGCAGCGTCGTGGCGACAACTGGCTGGATCAGCATGTCCGTGCTGGTGTCGTGTTGACTGTCGCCTGCGTAGGTCGCGGTGATGGTGTCATTCTGGACGACGGTCAGTGCCCGGGTGTACAGGGTGGCAACGCCGCCGGTGAGTGAGGCGACGCCCAGATTCACGTTCGTCGTGGAGTCGAAGAAACTAACGTTCCCCGTGGGCGTGCTGTTGTCGGACGCGCTGACCTTGGCCGTGAGGGTCAAGATCCCTCCGGGGACCACCGAACTCGGGTTGGCCGTCAGCACCGTGCTGGTCGAGCGCGGGCCGACCACGACGGCGTTGGTGTTCTTGGCGGTGCCGTTCGTGGTGCCGTCGTTGGGCGTGACCGTCACCGTGATGGTGCTGCCGGCGCTCACGCCGCTGAGCGAGGACAGGTCCAGCGTGTCGGTCGTGCTGGAACTCAGGTTGGTCGTCTTGACGGTGCTGCCGTTGAGCGCCCAGACGTAGGTCAGTTTCACCGGATCGCCGTCGGGGTCGGAATCGGTCACGGTCGCCGTCAGCGTGTCGGTGGCGCTCGGCGAAGCGGGCGTGAGCACCAGGCTGTTGATCACCGGCGGAGCGTTGACCACCGTGGCCGTGGCCGTGGCGGCGGCGCCATTGACCGTGCCATCGTTGGGCGTCACCACGACCGTGATCGTCTGGCCCTTGTCGCCGTGGCCGGGCTTGCTCAGGTCGAAGGTATCCGTCGTGGCGTTCGTGGTGTCGGTTTGCACCACCGTGCCGTTAACCGACCAGGCGTAGGTCAACTGCACCGGGTCTTTATTGGGGTCGCTGGGCGTCGCCGTGGCCGTCAGCGTGTCGTTGGTCTGCGGCGAGGTGCTGCTGAGCGTGACGGCGACCGTCGGCGGTTCGTTGACGACCGACACCTTGAAGGTGTCGTCCACGGTGGCGCCGAAGGTGTCCGTGGCCCGCACGGTGATCGTGGCGGTGCCGGTCCCGCCGTTCGGAGTGGCGGCCACCGTCAGCCGATTGTTGTCGCCGGTGCCCAGGGTGGCCGTGACCAGGTTCGGGTTGCTGTTGCTCACCACCGAGTAGGTCAGGAACTCGGGGCGCGACAGAATCTTCACACCCTGGATCAGGGCGTAGTTGGCCGCCGTGGTGTCGGTGGGGAAGTTGGTGCCCGTGTAGTTCTGCAGCGGGATCTCGTTGAACACGCCCTGTTCGCTGCTCGGCAACCCCGGGGCGGAACTCTGGTCCGAGTTGGGGATGGCAGCCAGGGCGTTCATGTTGGCGATGCTGGTGGCGTCCGCGACCATGCCGAAGACCGTAAAGCCGCCGCTGTTGCTGGTGCTGTCCAGGGAACTGGAGTTGTCCACCAGGTTGAAGAAGAACTGGCTAGTGGCGCTGTTCGGATCAGATGTCTTGGCCATGGCGATGGTGTCGGCGAGGTTCGAGCGGGTGGTGAAGTCTGGCTCGTTGAGCACCGACGGGAACGTCGTCACCGCGGGCAAGCTCGACTGGCCGTTGGTGGTGGTCAGAGTGAAGCCGCCGCCCTGCAGCACCTGCAGGCCGTCCGACGCGACCGTGCGGCGGTGGAAGATGTCGTTGTTGTAGAGGCCGGCGTTGATGTAGTTGTAGAAGTTGGCGACCGTCCGCGGCGCCTGGGCGTCGAAGAGCGTGAGGTTGATCGGGCCGGCGGCGGTTTCGAACTGCACCTCGCTGTTGGTCAGGTCCGGGTCGGTGAAGACGCCGGCCAGGTCAAGCACGGTGCCGGTGGTGTCGTTCTTGGCCAGCGTGAAGTCAGAGATGGCCGACGCCACGGTGGGCGGGCTGTTCGAGCGCGGACCGACCGCGGCCGAGCCGCCGCCGGGGCTGCCCGGCGCGAAGACGGACGTATTGGAGTCGGTCAGGAACTGCCGCAGCGAGATGAACTGCGGCGCGATGCCGCCGACGGCCAGGTTCTCGATCACCGACTGCCCCTCGGCCACGGTCACGGTGGCGGCGGCGCCGGTCTGGAAGAGGCCGGGACCACTGGCGTTCAGTTGATACGTGCCCGTCGGCACGTTATTGAAGGTGTACTTCCCGTTGATGTCGGTGGTGGTGGAGACGTTTTCCGCCTTCCCGAGGTTGGTGGTCCCCGTCAGGTTGACCGTGATGCCGGGCTCGGCGACTTCCTTGGGGTCGAAGACGCCGTTGCTGTTGGCGTCCAGGAAGGCGGTGCCGGTGATGGTGTTGGTGGTGACCGACAGCAGCGAGCGCTCCTCGAGCGCTTCCAGTTCCAGTCGCGTCCGCCGGCGCGGAGCAGGTTTGTGAGCAGGGCGTTTGTTGGTCGCGAAAAATCGGAACATGGGGTTTCTCGGCAAAAGGCTCGTTGAGGATCACAACCCGGGTGGACGGAGGGCGCATCACCTCCGTTATCGTCCAGATGGGAGGGGGCGGAAAAATGGCCGTCACCAGAATGAGGGGAAAAACCAGTGGGCCTGGGGAAATCGTCACAACTTTCGGTAAAAACGGGAGCGACGTTGCAACCGTTGCCGCCGTCAGGGCTCACACTAAAGGTACGGGCTGACGCCGCAAAGGTTTCAAAAAAAGCTTAAAGGACGGGACCGTCAAGGTCAACTGCCAACTCATGAAAAGTTGATGATCCCTCCAGACGCCGCCGGCAAAATCGACCCGCCTCGGTTCTGCCCTCACGCCGGCCAGTCGCCGCTGAACACCTCCACCGCCGGCCCGGTCAGGTAGACGTGGTTGTCCGCCGCCGACCATTCCAGTTGCAAATCGCCGCCGGTCAGGTGGACGGTGAGCCGCCGTTGCGTCCGCCCGGTCAGTACGCCGGCGACACAGACCGCACACGCCCCGGTGCCGCACGCCAGCGTCTCACCGCTGCCGCGCTCCCAGACGCGCATGGTCACGTCATCCGGCCGGTTGACGCGCACGAATTCGACGTTGATCTTGCGCGGGAACACGGGGGCGGTCTCGATCTTCGGCCCGATGCCCAGCACCAGCGTGTCGGTGATCTCCGGGACGTGGATGACGCAGTGCGGGTTGCCCATCGACACGCAGGTGCCGCGCAGGTCGAAGCTGGGCAGCGGCACATTCAGCGGCGGGTTGCCGGGCAGCGTCGTCGGAATCTGGTCGGCCTGCAAAATCGGCTCGCCCATGTTGACGCGCACCGTCTGCACGCGGCCCTCTTTGACGTGCAGGTCGAGCGTCAGCACGCCGCGGCCGGTCTCGACAGTCAACGGCGACTTGTGGGCGATGCCGTGGTCGTGGGCCAGCTTGGCGACGCAGCGGACGCCGTTGCCGCACATCTCCGCCTCGCTGCCGTCGGCGTTGAACATGCGCATGCGCACGTCGGCACGCTCCGACGGGCAGATGAGGATGAGGCCGTCGCTGCCGACGCCGAAATGGCGGTCGCTGACGGCACGGGCCAGCTTCGGGAGGTCGGTCGGCACCTTTTCCTGGAAGCAGTTCACGTAGACGTAGTCATTGCCGCAGCCGTGCATTTTCGTGAAGCGCATGGGCCATCCTCGTAATAATGTTTTCACGGTGCTACAAAATGGCTCAAGCCAACCGCTCACCCTCGGGAGAAAACTCTGCCTGCCACGGCGCTGTATCTGCAAATCCTTGGTCTACTACTACCACCCGCTCCTTGATCCTCCTTCGGTTCTCATCCGCCGCCTATTCCCATTCGATGGTGGCGGGCGGCTTGCTGCTGATGTCATAGACCACCCGGTTCACGCCCGCCACGCAATTGATGATACGCGTCGAAATCTTGGCCAGCAACTCATACGGCAGCTGCGACCAGTCCGCCGTCATGAAGTCATCCGTCTGTACAGCCCGCAGCGCAATCACATTCTCATAGGTGCGGCCGTCGCCCATGACGCCGACCGTGCGCACCGGCAACAGCACCGCGAACGCCTGCGCCGTCTGCCGATACCAGTCCGATTCCTGCAACTCCTCCAGCAGAATCGCGTCTGCCTGCCGCAGCGTCTCCAGCCGCGGCGCCGTGATCTCGCCCAGGCAGCGCACCGCCAGGCCCGGCCCGGGGAACGGATGCCGCCACACCGTCGTCTCCGGCAGCCCCAGCTCCAGCCCCAGGCGGCGCACCTCATCCTTGAACAGCGCCTTCAGCGGCTCGATCAGCTCGAAACCCAGTTCCTTCGGCAGTCCGCCGACGTTGTGGTGCAGCTTGATGTTCGCTGCCGGGCCGTCCGCCGCGGAACCGCTCTCGATCACGTCCGGGTACAGCGTCCCCTGCGCCAGGAAGTGCGCCCCCGCAATGCGGCGGGCCTCATCCTTGAACACATCAATGAACACGTGACCGATGATGCGTCGTTTCTCCTGCGGATCAGTGACGCCGGCCAGCGCCGTCAGGAAGCGATCGCGGGAGTCCACCACATGCAGGTCGGCGTGGAAATGGTCGCGGAACGTCCGCTGCACTGCCTCGCGCTCGCCCTGGCGCAGCAGGCCGTTGTCCACGAAGATGCACGCCACCTGCGACCCGATGGCTTTCACCAGCAGCGCCGCCGTCACCGACGAATCGACGCCGCCGGACAGGCCGCAGATCACGCGCTGCTCGCCGACACGCTGCCGCAGCTCCGCGACCGTGTTCTCCAGGAACGACGCCATTTTCCACTGACCGGTGCAGCGGCAGATCTCGAACAGGAAGTTTTTCAGGATACGGCCACCGGCGGGCGTGTGGCTGACCTCGGGGTGGAACTGCAGGCCGTAGATGGGCCGGTCGCGGTGGCGCACCGCGGCGACGGGGCAGGTGTCCGTGGCGGCCAGCGCCAGGAACTGGCCGTTGACAGTGCTCACCTGATCGCCGTGGCTCATCCACACCGTCGTCTCCGCGGGCACGCCCAGGAAGAGCGGGTCGAGTTCCTCAATGTGGCAACGAGCGCGGCCGAACTCGCGGCTGTGGGCCGGCGTCACCTGGCCGCCGAGCTGCTGGCAGGCCAGCTGCATGCCGTAGCAGATGCCGAGCACGGGGACGCCGAGGTCGAGGATGGCGGGGTCGCTGTGCGGGGCGCCCGGCTCGTAGACGCTGGCGGGACCGCCGGAGAGGATGAGGCCGCGCGGCTTCAGTTCGGCGATGCGCGTTGCCGGCAGGTCGTGGCGGACGATCTCGCAGAAGACGTTCAGGTCACGGACGCGGCGGGCGATGAGCTGGCCGTACTGGGCGCCGAAGTCGAGGACCAGGATGCGCTCGTCCTGAGGGGATGTTGGGGGCTCCACGGTGGCGGTCATCGGTCAAACCTCGGGGCGAGTTGCGAATCTGGTTGGGTTATTCGAAGCCGGAGTGCGGCATGACCTTGAATGGTTGCGAGAAGATCACCTGGCGGTTGGGCTCGTCCAGGACGTATTCAACGTGCAAGCATCCGAAGGCGAAGCCGCGCGTTGTGTAGATGATCTGGCCCGCGATCTCAAGTTTTTTCCGCGGCTCGCCGTACTGGGGGGGTAGATACGCAGAATCCGGAAAATTTGGTCCAGCGCGGCGCGAAAGGATTGCCCGAACCCGGCGGCAACCGCTCGGCGTTCCAGGGCCACCAGCTCGCGCTCGACGACCCGCGCCGTTTCGATCTTGTAGGACAAAGGGCTAGCGGTTGGCTCGCTCATGGGCCTCCTGCCTGTCGAGGGGTGAGGTCGCCTGATGCCCGTTCAGGGCTGACGAATTCTCTTTCAGGGCCCGAAGCACTTCCCCGAATTCAATGCCGCCGCCCTGCTCATCGAATTCGCGCACGCGGGCAATGAGTTCTTCATCGGTAAGGTGGTCCTGAGAGAACATCGCCCGGACTTCGGGAGAATGAACCTGATGCGGTGGAGCGGGTGGGAAAAATTCAAGGATGAACTCCGTGAGCCGCTGTTTGTAGCGCTCCAGCACATCCTCGGTGCAATCCGGTTCGCGCTCCAGATCGTCGGCGATGCAACGGAGCAGATAGGCGACCGCGAGCTTCCGCCGCGCCCGTAGTTCCGCAGCCCGGTCGTTGTTCTCGGACATGATGTACCCTCCGCAAGCGGCACGAATGATGAGTCAATGTAGCACAAGCGCTCGCTCCTCACCAGGGGAAGGCAGCGCCTCACTGCCCCGGCCCGCGGGCCAGTTCCGCGGCGCGGCGCGTCGCGGCCTCCACCGCGTCCATGAGCGTCGCCCGCAGGCCGCCACGCTCCAGCGCGTGCAGCCCCGCGATGGTGGTGCCGCCCGGACTGGCCACCGCGTCCTTGAGCGCCCCCGGGTGCTGCCGTGTCTCCAGCACCATTTTCGCGGCCCCGAGCACCGTCTGCGCCGCCAGCGCCGTGGCCGCATCGCGCGGCAGCCCCATGCGCACGCCGCCGTCGCTCAGCGCCTCGATCATCACGTACACGAACGCCGGGCCGCTGCCGCTCAGACCGGTCACCGCGTCGAGCAGGTGCTCCGGCAACCGCAGCGCCACGCCGACCGCACCCAGCAGCCGATCCACCAGGGCCACATCTGCCTCGGTGGCGTGCTCACCGGACGCATAGGCCGAGGCGCTGGCGCCAACCAGGCAGGGTGTGTTCGGCATGACGCGGATGAGGCGGCGTGTGGCGCCGAGGCCGTCGCGCAGCTGGCGCAGGGTCGCGCCCGCGGCGATGGACACGACCAGGTGCCGCGGCGTCAGGCCGTCGCGGATTTCGTCGAGCAGGGCGGGCAGGGACTGCGGCTTGACGGCGAGGACGATAAGGTCGCTGACGGCGACGACATGGCGGTTGTCGGCGCTGGCGGCGACGCCGGTTTCCTGCTGAAAGGCAAGGCGGGCGGCGGCCAGCGGATCGCTGGCGTACACGCGGTCGAGGCGGAACAGGCCGGCTTGCAGCCAGCCGCGCGTCAGGGCGGTCGCCATCTTGCCGGCGCCGAGAAAGCCAAGAGTTGGGCTGTCGTCACTCATCCGTGGTCGCGTCCGGGGCGAACTGCAAGAGGCCCGGGCGGTCCCGGGCGGCGAGTTCATTCGAGTTTATCTTACCGCAGCGCACGGGGGGCCGTAAACAGTCCGTTCCCTGGAAGCGGGCTGGGCGGTACAATGGAGATAGGAGCCAGGGAAGGTTTCGTTTCATTTCACAGACCCCCCTGATTGCCCCAGGGGACGCGCGGATTCCCTACCCGCAACCAGGCGCGGAGCCAGCAGGGCACGGCCCTGGGGCGGTGAATGGCCAGCGCTGCCCGGGTCGCGGTTTTGGCGTACAATGAACGTCTTTCAAGGTCCGCGGCGATCAGGAGGGGTGAGGCATGGCGGTAGAGGTGCCGGAGTGGCTGAAGAAACACGGCGGCAGCCTGAAACTGGCGAGCGACGGCCGCACGTGGCTGATGTTCATGGGGCCGCAGCCCAATTACAAACTGGTGCCGGTGCCGGTCGGCGGCAAGTTTGGTTGCAACGTCGTGCAGACGAACAATGGCAAACCGGTGGCGTGCCAGGCCGTGGCGGCCACCGGCGACGAGGCCATCCGCGCGGCGCTGGAAGAACTGCGGCAGGCGCTGGGGTGGTGAATCATGGAACAACACGAACGACCGCAGACAAGGTAGCCGGATTACAGCACAGACGGCGTTGACCTCGTTTCGATGCGGTTGATGCTCCTGTTGACTGCGGAACTCCCATCCCGAGGCAGGTGATCCAGGAATTCGTCCACTCGCTGCCAAGGTTCCGTCAATGTGAAGGAGACGTAAACGGGGTCAGCCGCCCACCGTCAGCCACTCGCCCGGTTGCAGCACCACAGGCTGTGTCGTCGTCTGCCGCCGCACCTGCTCCGCCCAGGCGTTGGCGTCCTGGGCGATCAGCTCGAAGGTGTTGTAATGGATCGGCAGCACCTGTTTCGGCTGCACCAGTTTCACCGCCCGCAGCGCGTCGTCCGGCCCCATCGTGTAATTGTCGCCGATCGGCAGCATCGCCAGGTCGATGCCCGCCTCGCCGATCAACCGCATGTCGCTGAACAGTCCCGTGTCCGCCGCGTCGTAAATCTTCTTGCCGTCGTTCAGAGTCAGCAGGAAGCCGCACGGGTTGCCGCCGTTACTGCCGTCCGGCAGCATCGAGCCGTGAAACGCCAGCGTCAGCTTGACGCGCCCGAACGGGTACTGGAAGCCGCCGCCGTGCTGCTGGCCGTGGACTTTTTTCAGCCCCTGCTTTTGCAGCCATTCGCTGATCTCGTAGTTGGCGACGACGGTCGCCCCGGTGCGTTTGGCGATGGCGATGGTGTCGCCGACGTGGTCGCCGTGGCCGTGCGACACCAGGATGAAGTCGGCCGGCACCTGGTCCGCGGTCGTTGCCGCCTTCGGGTTACCCGTCAGGAACGGGTCGATCAGAATGTGTGTGCCGTCGCTCTCGATGAGCAGACAGGCGTGGCCCAGCCAGCGTACGCGCGTCGCCATGATGACTGCCTCCGTGGGGATGGTGCGGGGTTTGCCGGCGCTGCCGCCGGCGCCGCGCCGCGGCCGTCCGGGACGGCGCTTGACGGCCCGCGCCGCATCCATCTAGAATACGGAATATGTCGCCCTGCGTAAGTTGGGCATTTTACTGAATCCATGCGGGTCATCCCGGACATGGCGGCGCCGTACCGAACTCCGATCAGCCTGCTCGCCGCGCTCCTGCTGCTGCTGTCCAGCACACCGGGGGCGCTGGCGGCGGCGCTGGCGCGCGTCGGGGCTCACCACTGTCACTGTCGCACCGTCCACTGCCCCGCCGACGCCGAACCGGTCATCGACACCACCTGCCACTGCCATCACCACCACGACGGCGGCGCCGCCGAGGACGATGACCCCGCCGGCACCGTCACGGAAGACCATACGCACTGCCCCTGCTGTCCGCCGGGACCGCGCTGCCCCGTCAGCAACTGCTGCCTCGAAAAAGCACCCTGCTCGGTGGCAACCGCTCAGCCCTGGCTGCCGACGCTGCCGTGTCTGACGCCGCTGTCTCCCGAGGCGCCGCCGCTCATCCCCTGTGTCACCCTTCCGGGCCTGATCCGGCCCCCGCGCGTCTGAGCTTCCTCTCTTCCCACTGGTCCGATCCGAGAACCCTTGCCGCCACGGCAAGCGCTCCGGCCGCGCCTGCCCGCGCCGCGGGTGCCGTCCCTCCGTTGCTACCACCCCCTGCGCCGCTCCGTTGAGGAAGCCATGAACGAACCGTTGATTCCTGTGGACGAACCGCCGCTCCACGCCGTCGCTCCCGCTCCGCCGCGCCCCGCCCCGGTCAAACTGTCGCGTGCCACGGGCCTGCTCGGCCAGGCGCTGCAATGCCTGCCGACCTTGCTGATCCTGGCAATCCTCGGCACCGTCGGCGGCCTGGGCTATGCCTACGACTGGAAGTTGCCGAAAAAACTCTCGGAGTTGACCGGCGGCAAGCCGGACGCCGAGGAGGACAAAACCGGCTGTCAGCAGCACCCCAGCATCGAGGCCGACCAGTGCGTGCATTGCAACCCGACCTGCGCGTTTCGCTGGCCGCCGGACCGCGATTACGGCTGGTGCTCCGAGCACGGCGTCTTCAACTGTGTCCTCGACCACCCCGACCTGGCCCAGTTGCCGCAGCCTCCCGTGGTCACGCCGGAGGAGCGCGCCCGTATCGACAAGGCGCTCAAGCTGCTGCCGCGGCCCGAGAGTGACAAGAAAACCACCGTCGGGCTGAAGCGCGTGCAGCTGGCGTCGAAGGAGACCATCGAGAAGCTGGGCCTGGACTTCGCCACGGCCGAGCGCCAGCTCGTCATCGAGAGCGTCAGCGCCCCTGGGGAGATCACCTACGACCCGACGCGCGTGGCCCGGCTGGCGTCGCGGGCCCCGGGTACGGTCTGGCGCGTGCTCAAGCAAACGGGCGACCCGGTGAAGCGCGGCGACGTGCTGGTGCTGGTCGATTCCGCGGAGGTGGGTCGGGCCAAGACTGAGTTCCTGCAGGCGCTTGTCAACTTTGAATTGAAGCGCACCCAACTCGCCCGCTGGCGCAAAGCCGAGAGCTTCGTGCCGGAGGCCACGCTGCAGCAGGCGGAGACGGCGGAGGTGGAGGCCAACTACCGGATGCAGAGCGCCGAGCAGGCGCTCATCAACCTGGACCTGCCCATCCGCGCCGCGCGCTGAAGAACCTGACGCCCGAGCAGCGCCGCGCCTGGATGCAGTTCCTCGGCCTGCCGCCTGAACTGGTCAAGCAGTTCCCGGGCCAGACGCGCACCGCCAACCTGATTCCGTTGCGGTCGCCGCTTGACGGTGTGGTTGTGGACCGCAACGTCGTCGGCGGCGAGGTCATCGACACCACGCGGCCGCTCCTGACCGTCGCCGATGTGAGCCGGCTGTGGCTGACGCTGGAGATGCGGCTGGAGGACGTGAAGTACGTCCGACTCAAGCAGGAGGTGCGCTTCAAGCCGGACGGCAGCGACGACGAGGTGAGCGGCCACCTCGACTGGATCAGCACGCAGGCGGACCCGAAGACGCGCACCGTGGAACTGCGAGCGCCGCTGGCGAACCCGGCCGGCAAACTGCGCGACCACACCTTCGGCCTGGGCCGGGTGATCCTGCGCGCGGACGATCAGGCGGTTGTCGTGCCCAGCGACGCGGTCCACTGGGTCGGCGACAGTTTCGTGGTGTTCGTCAAGGATAAGGACTTCGACAAGGAGGGGGCTCCCAAGTTGTTCCATGTCCGCTCGGTGCGGACGGGCGGACGCACGGACGATGGCAAGACGGAAATCCTGGTCGGCCTGTTTCCCGGTGAGGTCGTGGCGACGCGCAACAGCGGCGTGCTGCGCGGCGATCTGCTGCGGGACAAGATCGGCGCGGGCGAGGCGGATTGAGAGCAGGGGTCAGTGTTCAGTCAGAAGGTGCCAGAGCGGTTCGCAGACGACTGTAGCGGTCGTGTCTTTCGTCCCGAAGGGGCGAAGAACCCGCCACACCCGAACGCAACGCGCTCTAAAACCTTCTGACTGAACACTGAACACTGAACACTAAATGAGGAGAACGTCCCGTGCTCAACGCGATCATCGACTTCTCGCTGCGCAACCGGCTGCTGGTGATCGTGGCGGCGCTGGGCGGCGCCGGCCTGGGGGCGTTCGCGCTGCGACACCTCGACATCGACGCCTTCCCCGACACCACGCCGGTGCAGGTGCAGGTCAACGCCTATGCGCCGGCCCTCAATACCGAGGAAATCGAGCTGCAAATCACCGTGCCCGTCGAGCAGGCCCTCGCCGGCATGCCGCACCTGATCCAGGTCCGCTCCGTCTCGCGCTTCGGCATCTCCCAGGTGGTCGTCACCTTCGCCGACGGCACCGACATCTACTTCGCCCGTCAGCAGGTCAACGAGCGACTGCAGCGCGTGCCGATGCCGCCCCACGTCGAGCGGCCGCAGATGGGCCCCGTGTCCACCGGCCTGGGCGAAATCTTTCACTACGTCGTCCGCAGCAGCAGCGGCGACATCACGGAGGCACGCACCATCCAGGACTGGATGATTAAACCCAAGTTGCGCACCGTCCAGGGTGTCGCGGAGGTCAACGGCTGGGGCGGCTTTGAGAAGCAGTACCAGATCCGCGTCGATCCACAGAAGCTGGTCAAGCACCACGTCACCTTCACGCAGGTCATGGACGCGGTCGCCGCCAGCAACCGCAACGTCGGCGGCGGCTTCGTGCGCCGCAGCAGCGAGATGATCCCCGTCCACGGCCTGGGCCGCACCGTCACCGTCGAGGAGATCAAGGCCGTGGTTATCTCGGCGCCGCGCGGCGGCGTGCCGATCCGCGTCCGCGACGTGGCCGAGGTGCAGATCGGCCACGAAATCCGCCGTGGCGCCGTCACGATGGACGGCAAGGGCGAGGTCGTGCTCGGTCTCGGCTTTTTGCTCATGGGCGAGAACAGCCACGAGGTCGCGTCCGCGCTGGACAGGAAACTCAAGGAGATCAAGCCGACGCTGCCGGCGGGCACGGACGTGCAGGTGGTCTACAACCGCACGCATGTCGTGGACGAGGTCATCGCCACGGTGCGCAAGAACCTGCTGGAAGCGGGCCTGCTGGTGATCGCGGTGCTGTTCCTGTTCCTGGGCAACCTGCGGGCGGCGCTGATCGTGGCCCTGGCCATTCCGCTGTCGCTGCTGTTCGCGTTCTGCGGCATGCTGCGTTTCGGCATCGCCGCCAGCCTGCTCAGCCTGGGCGCCATCGACTTCGGCATGGTCGTGGACAGCTCCGTCGTCATGGTCGAGAACTGCGTCCGCCACATCGCGCACGGCGACCTCACCCGCAAGAGCAAGATGGAGATGGTTCGCGACGCCGCGGTGGAGGTGCGCAAGCCGACGCTGTTCGGCGAACTCATCATCATGATCGTGTACCTGCCGATCCTGACGCTGGAGGGCATCGAGGGCAAGATGTACCGGCCGATGGCGCTGACGGTGATTTTCGCGCTGGCCGGCTCGATGGTGCTGTCGCTGACGTTGATGCCGGTGCTGGCGAGTCTGCTGCTGCCGCGCAGGATCACCGAACGCGAACCGCTGCTGATGCGGCTGGCCCGCATCTGCTACGCGCCGCTGCTGCGCTTCACCCTGCACCACAAGGCGGCGGTGCTGTTGATCGCCGTCTCCGTGCTGGCGTTCGCCTTCGGCGTCGTGGCGCCGCGGCTGGGCTCGGAGTTTGTGCCGCAGATGTCCGAGGGCTCCATCGCCATCGCCATCACGCGCCTGGCGGGCACCAGTTTGGAAGATGTCGTCGAGCGCAACACGCGCATCGAAAAGGGACTGAAGGAGCAGTTCCCCGACGAGATCGAGCACGTCTGGAGCCGGGCCGGCACCGCCGAGGTGGCCACCGACCCGATGGGCATCGAGATGACCGACATGTACGTCACGCTCAAGCCACGCGATCAGTGGCATAAAGCCGCGACGCAGAAGGAGCTAACGGACCAGATCGAGGAGTTCCTGCGCGACGTGCCGGGACACCGCATCGGCTACACGCAGCCGATCAAGATGCGCCTGGAAGAGATGATCTCCGGCGCCAAGGGGGACGTGGTGGTGAAGCTGTTCGGCGACGATCTGGAGGTGCTCAAAAACAAGGCGGAGGAGATTCAGAAGGTGCTGCAACAGATCGACGGGGCCCGGGACGTGGGCTTCGAGCAGGTCACGGGCCAGTCGGTGTTGCAGGTGAAGCTGGACCAGGACAAGCTCGCGCGCTACGGCGTGTCGCAGAAGACGGTGCTGGACCAGGTGCAGGCGCTGGGCGGCCTGCCGGTGGGCGAGGTGCTGCAGGGCATGTATCGCTTTCCGATCGCGGTACGGCTGCCGGAGCAGCTGCGCCGCGATACCGAGGAGCTTAAGCAGTTGCTGGTGACGACGCCGGGCGGCGAGCAGATTCCGCTGGAGCGGCTGGCGGAGGTCAAGGTGGTGGAGGATCGGCCGAGCACGCTGGAGCGCGAGTGGGGCCAGCGCGTCATCAACATCACGATGAACGTGCGCGGCCGCGACCAGGGCAGCTTCGTGGAGGAGGCCAAGCGCACGGTGGCCGAGAAGGTAGCGCTGCCGGCCAACGGCCGCTATCACATCGAGTGGGGGGGCAAGTACGAGCACTTAATCAGCGCCCAGCAGCGGCTGTACCTGGTCATCCCGGTGGCGCTGTTGTTGATCTTCTTTCTGCTGTACATGACCTACGGCAGCCTGGTGGACACGCTGCGAGTGTTCACAGGCATCCCGTTCGCGGCGGTGGGCGGCATCTTCGCGCTGTGGCTGCGCGACATGCCGTTCTCGATCTCGGCGGCGATCGGCTTCATCGCCATGTCGGGTGTGGCGGTGCTGGACGACATGATCCTGGTTTCGACGATCCGGCAGTACCGCGACCAGGGTATGCCGCTGGAGGATGCGGTGACGCAGGCGTCGATCACACGATTGCGGCCGGTGCTGATGACGACGCTGGTGGCGAGTCTGGGCTTTCTGCCGATGGCGTTCAGCACGGGCATGGGCTCGGAAGTGCAGCGGCCGCTGGCGACGGTCGTGATCGGCGGCGTCATCAGCGCGATGGTGATGTCGCTGCTGGTGGTGCGGGTGCTGTACGTCGTCTTTCAGGCGCCGGCGCGGCTGGAGAAAAAGCTTGAAGAGGAGTTGACGCAGCAGACGGGTTGACCGGCGCTCTGCTTTCTGCCGCAAGCGGCAGAAGGCAGGATCAGTGCGACCGCGCCAGAAACGTCATCGCCTTGCCGTTCTGGCCGCCGAAGCTGACCAGGCGGTCGAAGTGGTAGTGCTGCACCACGCGCACGAACTGCTGCGCGTCTGCCAGATGGCCGCCGAAGGATTGCACCGGCGTGTCGCCGTCGAACACCACGCACTGGCCATTCTGCTGACGCACCAGCAGCGAATCGGGCCGGAAATTCAGCGGCAACTGACCGAAGCGGACGCCCACCGGCGGCTGACCGTTGATCAGGTAATAGTGAAACCCGTCCTCCGTCGTACCGATGGTCAACCGCTCGGTGAGTCCGTAATACTGCACGAGCTGCAGCGCCTGAGTGGCCCCCAACCGATCCGGACCGAAATTCGCCAGCACCTGGTTGCCGACGATCAACTTCCACTGGTGCTGGTCGTCCTGCCGCACCTCGACCCGTTGCGGGACAAAGCGGATGCGCCCCGCCGTGTTGGCCGCTGCCGTGCCGGGCGGCGCCGCCTGGGCCGCGATCGCCCGCTGAATCTCGAAACGGGCCTTCTCACTGGGGTGCGCCAAAAAGTAGGTCATCGACGGGAACGGCCGGCCGACGGTGCCCAGTTGACTGAAGCCGTAGTGGCGCATCACGTCCAGCGCCAGGTACGCCTGCTCGGCGTGCTCGCCGAAGGCGAACAGGATGCGCCGCTGATCGCCGCCCTGCCGATCTCGATCCCTGTCGGCCAGCACCCACTGCTTGGTCTGCGCGTCGTGCTCGACGTGCAGCGCGTTCAGGTCGAGCGGCCGCACGTTCAGGCCCTGCGCGGGCCCGAGCGGAGCGTGGCCGTCGGTGAGCCAGATTTCCATGACCGGCAGCGGCGTCCCGAGGAAGCCGACCTGGTTGAGGTTGAGCAGACGGATGACGTGCTGCGCTTCGTGGGCGTCGGCCTCGCGCGGACCGAAATCGCGCAGCTGGATGCTGTCGGCGGCCAGCACCCAGCGGCCATCGACGCGGTGGACCTCGACGTGCTGCGGGTCGAAGCGGTAGAACGTGGGTGGCTGCACAGCGGGCGGCGGTTGCGGCGCCGCGATGGGCGGCGCGACCTTCGGCGTCTGGGCGAGCGCCGTGGCGGGGCTGCATAGCAGCGCCAGCAGCAGAGAGACGGATCGGCGCATGGCTTGGCACCTTGATGGACTGCGATATGGGATGGCGGGCTCTATCGCAGCATCGGGGCGGCGCGTCAAGGCGGGTTTTCAGCCCGGTTGCAGTCGCCCTTGACGCGCCGACCGCGGCCGCAGTAATCTTTTCCTCAATCCTGCAGAGGTAACCCGCCCCCGTCATACCCCAGGGAACCGGACATGGATGTCGCACGCCAGCAAGCGCGGATCGACGCGATTCGTTGGTATCACGAATTCGACTTCGGCAACGGCCTGTGCGCCCGCTCCCAGAACCCTGCGGCGGAGGTGCATCGGACCATCTGGCGCTTCATCGAGCAACAACTCCAGGCCGTCGATTTTCGCGACCGCACCGTCCTGGACATTGGCTGCTGGGACGGTTACTGGAGTTTCTACGCGGAGCGCCGCGGGGCCCGGCATGTGCTCGCGGCGGATGACCTGACGCAGAACTGGTCAGACGGCAGCGGCCTGTTGCTGGCGCGGGAACTGCTCGGCTCGGCGGTGGAGGTCAACCAGCGCCTGCCCGTTTACGCACTGGCGACGCTCGGGCGCCGCTTCGATCTCATCCTGTTTTTCGGGGTGTACTATCACCTGTTCGACCCGTTCCACGCGCTGGCGCAGATTCGCCATTGCTGTCACCGCGACACCCTCGTGCTGATCGAGGGGAACGAGGCGCTCGGCCTGCTGCCGGGCGCCGCGGTGCATGATTTCCATAACTACACCAGCCGCTTCACGCCGACCCGGGAGGCGCTGCACCACCTGCTGCGCGCCGCCTACTTCTCGGTGGCGGATGCCACGCCGCTGGCCGCGGAGTCGCTCGGCCGCCTGGGCTGGCGCTGGCGCGTGCGGATGGCCCTGCAGGCGTTACGCGGCTCGCGCCGCGGCATGAGCGCCCTGCTGCCGCCGCTGTACGCCGCCCGCCGCGTTTTCTTGACGTGCGTCCCCTTTGAGGGGGTGAACGACGTGCATCGCAATAGCCCCCCCTTCGGATTGCACGTCTACGATAGCCGCTTTCACGGCCCCGACCGGACAAAAAGTGAACCCGTTTACGTTTCGTGCGGGAGCAGCCCGCGCGAAACGTAAACGGGTCAATGATGATCGAACCTCGGTCGGTGTTACGATTGGGCGACGACGTTGATGCGGGTGCCTTCGCGGTCGAACGTGACAATGCCGTCGGCCAGCGCGAACAGCGTGAAATCGCGGCCGAGACCGACGTTGCGGCCGGGGTGGTAGCGCGTGCCGCGCTGCCGCACGATGATGCCGCCCGCCGGCACCGACTGGCCGCCGTACACCTTGATGCCCAGCCGTTTGCTGTTCGACTCGCGGCCGTTGCGACTCGAACCTTGACCTTTCTTGTGAGCCATGTCCCTGTCACCCTTCCTTACTTCACCTGGAGCACTTTCCCGGGATTCAACGCCCCCAGCTTGTCCTTGGCCTTTTCCTTGCCCGCGTCGGCGCCCGGCTGGTCGGGGATGCGCAGCAGGGCCGAACGATAAATCCACTCCGACGGCGGCACGAAACTGATCTCACGCGAGTCCAGCGAATAACGGTCGCCGACGCGCTTGAAGTTCAATTGCAGCGTCTTGCGGCGAATGATCGGCGCCTCGCCTTTGCCCTTGGCCGGATCAACCAGCACCCAGCCGTTCGACAGGCCGCTCACGAACACTGAGAAGCGGTTCGAGTCGCTGAGGTCCTTGGTGCCGGCGGGGCGGTTGTCCTTCCACGGCTGATTGGGATCCAGGGCGGGGGTGCCATCCCAGATGGCCACGCCGGTCACCGCGGTCGGGAACGCCTCGCCGGGCGGCCCCGACACGGGAATCGGCCTGGCGGCGATGGTCACCGAGTTCTTGATGTCCTGGTAGCCGGTCGGATCCTCCAGCCGCTTGATGGCGTCCTCGACCGACGGCAACACCTCATCTTTATAGACGCCAGGGTGGTCGATCGTCACCAGTTCAAAGTCGGGGATGAACGTCCGCGGTTCCTTGGTTCGGTTGATGACCTGATACCACATGTACCAGCAGATCCGCGTGCCGCGGCCGGGGATGTTCACCTTGATGAGGCGCGGGTCCTTGAAGCGGAAGTCCAGCGACCAGACATCGAGCTTGGGATCGTCCAGCTCGCTGCGATCGGACTTGATCTCGCGTTCGTTGTAAGTCGATTGCTGGCCGAGCGCCCACGTCAGGTGCAGGCCCAGCACCAGGCCGAGGCTCGCCAGGATGACCAGGCGTAACCGATTGCGTCGTCCACGGGAGCCGGCGTTCATCCCTCTCCTCCTGTTGGGCGCGGCGCGGGTTCCGGTTTGCGCAGCCCACCCTCTGCCGGCAATGTGCCGGTAGGCTCACTATAAGCGGTAGGGCAAGAGGGGTCAAGGCGAGGACACAGCCGGGTGGAGCGGCGCTCACCCCCACGGGATGGGCGTCCCCGAATTCACCGGGAACGCCTGCCCCGTTTCGTCGCGCAGCACCGCCGCCGGGTTGACGCCCAGCGCCTGTAACACGCTGGCCCCCAGGTCCGCCGGCGTGTACGACGGCGCCGCCGGGAACGCGCCGAGGCGGTCGCTGGCCCCGAGCACCCGGCCGCGGCCGACCCCCGCGCCGAACGCCAGGATGCTGAACACACTCGCCCAGTGGTCGCGGCCGTCCGGCGCCGCGCCGCAGCCGTCCGGCACCGCCTGGCCGATCCGCGGTGCCCGGCCGAACTCCGTCGCCACCACCACCAGCACCTCGTCACGCAGACCGCGCTGCGTCAGGTCCTCCGCCAGTGCCGCCAACGCCCGGTCCAGCATCGGCAGCAACCGCGACCGCAGCCCATTGAAGTTATCGCTGTGCGTGTCCCACGCCTCCGGCGTGCCCATGTTCACCTGCACCAGCGGTACGCCCGCTTCCACCAGACGGCGGCCCAGCAGCAAGCCCTGCCCCATCAGGTTCCGGCCGTAGTGGTCGCGCAACCGCGGCTCCTCGCGCCACAGGTCGAAAGCGTCGCGGCAGCGGTTCGCTGTCAAAATGTCGATGGCCTGGCGGCGGTGGGCGTCGAGCGCGCGGCACCGGGCCGCGGTCCTGGCGGTCCAGCGCCGCCAGCAGCGCCGCCCGGTCGTGCAGCCGGCCGACGCTCAGGTTCGCTGGCAGGGTCAGGTCCGCCGGCCGGTAGTTGGCGGCGCTGGGATCGCCGGTCACGAACCACGGATCGTACTGCCCTCCCAGGAAGCCGCCGTTCTGGCCGGGGTAGCTGCGCAGCCGGTGCGGCAGCACCACGGTCGTCGGCACACCCGTTCGATCCGGCCGCGCCCGCGCCAGCAGCGCACCGAGGTGCGGCCGGTCGCGGCGCGACGCGGTGTTGCCGGTGCCCGGCGGCGTCTGGTCCACGCCGGCCAGCAGACGGTGGGCGGCCGGTTCGTGTACCGGCGTCAGCGTCCGCATCGAGCGGACCAGCGCCCATTCACCCAGGCACCGGGCCAACCGCGGCAGCGGCTCGGTCAAGCGCACCCCCGGCACGGCGGTCGCGATGGTGTTGAAGGTGCCGCGGATTTCCTTGGGGGCGTTCGGCTTGGGGTCCAGCGAATCAATGTGGCTCAGGCCACCGGTCAGGTTCGCCAGGATCACCCCGCGAACCGGCCGCCGGACTTGCGACAGCGCTGCGGGCGTCTGCGCACGGGCGCGCAGCACGTCCGCCAGGGTCAGGTGCAGGCAGGCCAGCGTGCCGGCCTGCAGCAACGTGCGCCGCGAGGGGAGAGGGGACACGGGCTCACTCCGCAAACGGGTTTCGGTTCGGACGGGACAGCGGTTGTGGTTCGGTCAAATATCGTCCTTCTTCTTGCCCTTGTCGAAGTACGCCTCATTGATCTCCGACAGCGGGAACAGGTAATAGCCGGCCGCCGACCGGGCGACCAGCCCTTCCAGGCCCGCCGCCTTGCCGCCCACGTCGGCGGGCCGCTTGATGATTTCCAGTGCCTGCGACGCGCCGCTCTTGAGGGTAACGTCCCAGTTGTCGCCCCTGGCGCCCAGCTGGCTCAACCGCGCCACCTTGGCCACGTCCAGCTTGACCGTCTTCTGGAAGAACAGCATTGGCGACGTGCGCAGCAGGCCGTCCGTCTGCTTGTAGAGCGGCAGTAAATCCTTCACCTTGTACAGGGTGACCTTGTCCTTCTCGGACTGATACACCTCCGCGTTGCGGCCCTTGGGCGCCGCCGCCGCCTTCGCCGCGGGGAACCGCACGCTCTTGATACCGCGGTTCACGCCGCCCTCGAACTTGATCTGGCCGACGCCGAACTCGCCCAGGTCCGTCTCGGCCTCGATCGTCAGCACGTTCACGCCGACGTAGCCAGTTTTGCCCACCAGTTCCTCTTCGCCGCTCTCCTTCGCCACGCGCACCGTCGCGGTCTTCTCTTCGTGGTCGAACTCGATGCTGCGGATGTTCTCCAGCGGCACGTAGACCATGATACGGTTACCGCGCTTGTAGACCGGGCCGAGGCCGGGGCTGAACTCGAACGCCTCCGGGCCGACCGCGGGCGCCTTCGGGCCACCCTTGCCCTTCTTGCCGGGAGTGCCCTGCTTTTCCGCGAGCTGCTTGGCCTCCGCGGGCGTCGCCAGCCAGGACAGGTGCAGCGTGCCGGTGGTGAACTTCCAGTTCTTGACCTTGTGCTCCTTGCCGTTGAAGTCCGTGATGACGATCTCGGCGCCGCCCTGGGCCGGCTTCTTGTCCTTCTTGTCGCCAGCCGTCAGTGGGCGGACGGCACTCAACGCAACCAGGCCGACGCCGCTCAGCACGAGCAGCAGCAGTTTGCAGGAACGCATGGCGGTTTTCCCCCGGAGTGATGTCGATGCTGGGCATGGTCCATCGTGCCCGGCCGCGCGGGGAAGATCAAGGGAAAAGCGGATTCTTGTGGTGTGCCTCTGGAATTTGGCGAGCGGCGCGGCGTCAGCCCGCCGGTACTGCGCAGTTCTCGATGCTTCGCAGTACCGGCGGGCTGACGCCGCGCCGCTCGCCGAAATGGAGTGGCGCTCCGCGTCAGGTCAGCTCCAGTGGCGAGCGCACGCGATTCATGGTCATCAGAATGCAAACGCGCGTGGCAGCGATGAAGCCGAGGTAGCCAAGCCCCAGCGCCACCCAGCCGCCAAGGAGGATCATCGACATCTTGCCGGTCACATGGCTGGGCATGGGGTTGTAGATGAGGTAGCCAGTGTAGCCTACCAGGCACAGGTCCGCCACCAGGAACAGCGCCAACAATGTGGACAGTATCCGGGCGTGCATGCAGGCGGCGACCGAGCGCAGGAACAGCAGGAAAAGCCACGGGTAGAACTGGCTAATGATGAACGCGACCACCCGCAGGTTCTGGCCCCTCTGGTTGAAGCGCATCTCCGTGAACGTGCGGGCGCCGTGGTCGAGGTTGATACCGCGCTCCGCCCCAACAACGCCGGCGACGAAGTTCAGCGCCGGGCCCATGAACATGCACGTGATGCAGAAGAACATCAGCCAGCGCGCCCCCTTGCGCTCCGCCGCGCCCATCATGCAGCGGAAATGGCCGCTGGCCAGCATCATGTAGGAGAACACGCAGCCGAGCACCAGGATCGCCAGGCCGGTGTAGCACTCCCACAGCGACGAACTGTTGGCCGGCCGCATCCGCATCATGCCATTGGCGTCGGGCAGGCCGTAGAGCGACACCGCGACCATGCCCAGGCCGATTACGATGGCCAGGAAGCAGACCAGGTAGCCCCACAGGATCCGCGCCAGACCGGCCGCGACCTCGGTCCAGCCGATCTCCATGCGGAGTTCCTCGTTCATCTCGGGCGTCAGCTCACTCAGCACCTGGCTACTCATGGCGCAGTCTCCCCGAATCGGGCACGGAAGGGCGGCTGTCCAACCTATAGCTCACGAGCGCCCTGACGCAAACCGCCCACGGCCGTTACAATCAGGCCATGAAGATTCTGTGCCTCAACATCACCGGGCTGCACCTGGGCTTCCTCGGCTGCCACGGCAACGAGTGGGTGGCGACGCCGCACCTGGACCGCCTGGCGGCCGAGGGCGTCGTCTTCGACAGCCACATCGCCGACACGCCCGGCGGCCCGCCCGGCGCCTGGACCGGCCGCCACCGCTTCCCGCCGGGCCGCGACCCGGAGCCCGCGCTGCTGCCGGACCTGCTGCAGGCGCTGGACGTGCCCGCCGCCTTCGTCGGACCACAGCCGGCCACCGCGGACGCCACCGCCCTGGAGGCGACCCTTGACGCCGTGGTGACGACACTGGACCAGCTGGAGGGCCGCCACCGCTGGTTGCTCTGGGCGGACCTGCCGCCGCTGCTGCCGCCGTGGCAGACGCCCGCCGATTTCCAGAACCGCTATCTGCAACCGGCCGCACCCGCCGACGACGAGGAGGCCGCGGACGACGAGGAAGAGGAAGCAGGGCCGGAAACAGACGATGAACCGCTGCTGCCACTGCCGGACCCGCCGGTCGGGCCGGTGGACGTGGACGATTTTGTGCTGGTCGAGCGCATCCGCTGCAGTTATGCGGCGGAGGTGACGTACCTGGACGCTGGGCTGGGACTGCTGCTGGAGGAACTGCGGCAACGGCGGTTGCTCGATCAGTTGCTGCTGGTGGTCGGCGGCGCGCGCGGCCTGGCGCTTGGCGAGCACGGCATCGTCGGCGACTGGCGGCCGTGGCTGCACGATGAGTTCGTCCACGTGCCGCTGCTGCTGCGGCTGCCGGCGGCCGCCGAGGCGGGGCGGCGCGTGGCGGCACTGACGCAGCCGGTCGATCTGCTGCCGACGCTGCTGCGGGCGCTGGGGGCGGAGGTGCCGCCGGAGTCGCACGGCCACGACCTGTTGCCGCTGGCGCGTGGCGAGGCGGAGACGATACGCCCCTACGCCTGCTCCGGCTGGGCGCTGGCCGGCGCCGAGGAGTGGGCGCTGCGCACGCCGGAGTGGGTGCTGCTGCTGCCGGTGCAGAGCGTGCCCGGCGACGCGCCACGCGGCCGGCAGCTGTACATCAAGCCGGAGGACCGCTGGGAGGTCAACGACGTGGCGCAGCACCACCTGGAGTTGACGGACCACCTGGAGGAGACGCTGCGGGCGTTCGTGGACGCGGCACAGCAGCCGGGGCCGCTGCGGGTGCCGGTGCTGCGCGACGCGGAGGAGTTGTTGCGTGAGATACCGGATTAGAGCGGTTCGCGTTTGGGTAGCGCACAAGTCGTGGGACGGCTCTCCAGAGCCGTCAGCGTTCTCCCGACGGCTCTGGAGAGCCGTCCCACGACTTGTAGTCCACGCGACTAGGAACCGCTCTAGTGCGGCGAACGCCTCAGCCTTGCTGGCCGGGCACGTCCTGCAGCGCATCGCGCAGCCGCACCCCGGGCTTGAACCTGGCGCAGCGACGCCGGGATGGTCAGCTTTTCGCCGGTGCGCGGGTTGCGTCCCGTGCGGGCCTTGCGCTTCGCGACCTCGAAGGCGCCGAAGTCCGCGAGCCGCACCTTGCCGTCCTTGACCAACCGCTCGGTGATTTCATCGAGCACGAGGTCCAGAAACGCTCGGGCCTCCGTCTGTGAGAGCCCGGCCTTGGCCGCCAGCGCTGCCACGATCTCGCGCATGGTCCGCCTCCTGGTGAATGGAGCGAGCCTGCATCGTGTGACGTGCCGTGGCCGCTGTCAACGAAAAACCGGCCCCGATCCGTGGTGCGGGCCGCCCGCACCACGGATCGGCACCGGGGCCGATTGCCTAACTTGACTCAACTGAAAGGTGTGGCTATAATTCCCCCAGCCTGGCGGAATGCCGTTGGATTAAGCAGTTTTCGCGACTCCACTTACAACCAACCAATCGGTATAAACCGGGCAGCCGGCCGCGGCCCACCAGGAGGGAGAGAGCCGCGAACACCAACCGCCGAATTCGGTTGGCCTTCTCCAGCACTTGCTCGAACTCACGGGGCCCCGACGGCAGCGGGAGGTTGCCGCCTCGGTCCTTTCCGATTGCTCCTGCCCCCGGGTGTGCCTTGGCGGAAGATCGGGTACAACAGGTCAAGGCCGCCAACGACATTGTGGATGTCGTTGGTAGCTATGTCGCCCTCCGGCCCGCCGGCCCCACCTTCAAAGGCCTCTGTCCCTTCCACGACGACCACCGGCCCTCCTTCGATGTCGATCCGCGCCGCCAGCGCTACCGCTGCTGGTCCTGTGGTAAGTACGGCGACGTGATCTCGTTTGTTCAAGAACAGGAACGTATCAGTTTTCTCGAAGCGCTCGAACTGTTGGCCCGCCGCGCCGGAATATCTTTAGAAAAAAGCGGCGCCGCCCAGCAAAATCGCAGCCGCGCCCTTATGCTTGAGACGATGAGTTGGGCCGCTCAGCTATTTCACGACTGCCTGCTCGACGCGCCCGTCGCCGAGACCGCCCGCAAGTACCTCGGCGCGCGCCAGTTGCTCGGCGAGACCGTGCGCCGCAACCAGCTCGGCTACGCGCCGCTGGCCGGCGACTGGCTGGTGCAGCAGGCGAACGAACAGGATCAGCCGCTGGATTTACTGGAAAAACTGGGATTAATCGCACCACGGACGGGGGGGCAAGGGTACTACGACCGTTTCCGCGACCGGGTGATGTTTCCGATCCGCGATCCGCAGGGGCGCGTGGTCGGTTTCGGCGGCCGGATTCTGCCCGACTCCCCCCTCACAGGGCGGGCGCCGAAATACTATAACTCGTGTGACACGCCGCTGTTCACCAAGAGCGAGCAGCTGTACGGTATCGACCAGGCCCGGCAAGCCGCCGTCAGCGAGGGCTTTTTGGTGGTAGTCGAGGGCTACACGGACGTGCTCATGGCGCACCAGTGCAGCGTGCCGCAGGTGGTGGCGACGATGGGCACCGCATTGAACGCCCGGCACGTGCAACAGCTCCGCCGCTTCTCGCCGCGCGTCGTGCTGGTCTTCGACGCCGACGAGGGGGGCGACACCGGCGTGGATCGGGCCCTGCAATTATTCGTCACCCATGATGTAGATTTGCGGATCGCGACGCTGCCCGTGGGGTTAGATCCGTGTGACTTGCTGGTGCAACAGGGGCCGGAACCGTTCAGGGCGGCCTTGACAAATGCTGTGGACGTGCTGGAATTTAAGTTGACTCGCGTTTTGACCGTCGAGGCGAACAACGGCACGGAAGGCCGGCGCCGGGCGGTGGACGCGGTGCTCGGCATCCTGGCCCTGGCCCCCCCCCTGCCGGACCAGGCCGCTGCGGTCAAGCAGGAACTGATGGTCACGCGCATTGCGCAGCGCCTCGCACTCAAGGAAGAGACGGTATGGGCACGACTTCGCGAACTGCGCGCCGGCAAGAAACCCGACAACCGCGAGCACCCCCGGCGGGAGGCGGGTTCCACCCCCGAAGGGGAAGTGCGCAGCGCCCGCCCGGCGCCACTGGAGCGTGACCTGTTGACTGTCCTGCTGGCCGACCCACTGCTGGTGCCGCGTGCCCAGCAAGAAATTCCGGCCCGCGACATCCAGCACCCAGGGTTACAGCTGCTCCTTGAGGGTCTTTATCGTTTACAGGCGGAAGGCGTGCCCCCCGACCTCGACCGGCTGCGGCCGCGCATCGACAACCCGGCCCTGATGGCCGCGGCGATGCGACTGCAAGAGGAAGGGCAGGCCAACCCCGATCGGCTGGCGTGGCTGGAGAAAATCGTGCTAGGTTTTCGCCGGCGCCGCCTGGAGGCCGAGAAGCAAGAACTCCTGAACCGCTTGCGCACGACCGACCCCAACTCCGAGGAGGCGTTGGAGCTGTTGCGGCGACTCCGGGACTTGAACGGTGGCTGAGATGCGCATCGCCAACCCCTGCCGGCGACGGTCGGCCGCGGGCGCGGCGCATCACAAGGGGAGAGTTTGATGGACGTAAAACAAGACGAGGGCCTGAAGGCTTTGCTGGAATCCGGCAAGGACAAGGGCTACTTGACATACACGCAGGTCAACGAGTACCTGCCCGACGACGCCGCCAACCCCGAGAAGATCCACCAGTTGCTGGAGATCCTGGAGGACCAGGGGATCGAGTTGATCGACGAGGAAGCCGCCGAGGCCCGCGAGGCCGGCGGCGGCGAGGTCAGCGACGACGACCTCCGCGTCGAACTCGAACTCGGCTTCCTGGAGGAGGAGGACAGCCGCCGCATTGACGACCCGGTGCGGATGTACCTCACGCAGATGGGCGAAATCCCGCTGCTGAAGCGCGACGAGGAAATCTCGCTCGCCAAGAAGATCGAGGTGACCCGCAAGCGCTTCCGCCGCAAGGTGCTGGAGTGCGATTACGCCCTGTCCAATGTCGTCGATACCCTGAAGCGCGTTCACAGCGGCGACCTGCCGTTCGACCGCACGGTCAAGGTATCGCTGACCGAGAACCTCGAAAAAGACAAGATCCTCCAGCGGATGCCGCACAACCTCAAGACGCTGGAGCACCTCCTGGAGCAGAACGTCGAGGAGTTCAACCGCAGCCTCGACGGCCGGCTCTCCGACGAGGAACGCCGCCGTTGCCGCCGCAACCTCCGCATCCGCCGCCGCAAGGCGGTCACGCTCGTCGAAGAACTCAGCATCCGCACCCAGAAAGTCCAGCCGCTGATGAAGAAGCTGGAGCAAATCTCCGGGCGGATGGACGAACTGGAGAAGCAGATTCAGGAGCTGGAGGGCGTGCGCAGCGCCAAGGAGGACAAGGCGAACCTGGAGAAAGAGCTGCGCGACCTGATGCTCATCACGCTGGAGGAGTCGTTCACGCTGCGCCGCCGCGTCGAGATCATGAAGAAGCGCTTCGCCGAGTACGAGCAGGCCAAGCGCGACCTGTCCGGCGGCAACCTGCGGTTGGTCGTGAGCATCGCCAAGAAGTACCGCAACCGCGGCCTGTCGTTCCTGGACCTGATCCAGGAAGGCAACACGGGCCTGATGCGGGCGGTGGACAAATACGAGTACCGCCGCGGCTACAAGTTCAGCACCTACGCGACGTGGTGGATTCGCCAGGCCATCACGCGGGCCATCGCCGACCAGGCCCGCACCATCCGCATCCCCGTCCACATGATCGAGACGATGTCGAAGCTGCGTAACGTCTCGAAGAAGCTGTTGCAGGAGCTGGGCCGCGACCCGTCGATTGAGGAGACGGCGAAGGCGGCGGGCATCAGCATTGAAGAGACGCGGCGGGTGATGAAGATCAGCCGGCACCCGATCAGCCTGGACCGACCCGTCGGCGAGAGCGAGGACAGCTACTTCGGCGACTTCATCGAGGACGACGGCGCCGAGTCGCCGGTCAGCGCCGCGACGCAGGAGATGCTCAAGGACAAGATCGAGCAGGTGCTCAAGACGCTGACCTACCGCGAGCGCGAGATCATCAAGTTGCGCTACGGGCTCGGCGACGGCTACACCTACACGCTGGAGGAGGTCGGCCGCATCTTCAAGGTGACGCGCGAACGGGTGCGGCAGATCGAGGCGAAGGCTGTGCGGAAATTGCAACATCCGGTGCGCAGCCGGCAACTGGAGGGGTTCCTGGATGGAACCATGCGACGCTGAGGCGAACACCGCCGGCCCGAAAGGCCGGCGGTTTTTGTTGGTACACTGATTTCACAGGCCATTCTCCGGGGGAGTTGCTTGGTGCCACAAGCGGAGGAACGGGTATGTCTGGGAAATGGGCCGTGGCGGTGCTGGTGGGGTTGCTGCTTGCCGGGGCGGTGCGGGCCGACCCGCCGCGCCGGCAGATCACCCTGGAGAACGCGCGGCAGGTCGAACCTGGCGTGCATTACTCCCGCGTTGAACGGCTGCTGGGGCCGCCGCGGGATGAGACGGACGGGCGCCTGGTCAGGGGAAGCGGCTTCTACGCCCCTTGCATCGGTGGGCTTGTGATCCGCGATACGACCACACGATACTGGGTCTGCGATGAGATGAAGATCGCCGTCGAATTCAGCCGCGAAACCGGCCGGGTCGTCGGCGTGACGTTCAGCCAGCCGGAACTGCAGGACATCCCGGCGTGGGAACTGCTGGCGAACCGCGTGCGACGGCATCTCGACGTGCCTCCCGAGTGGATGCCGCAGGGGCCGGTGACTCGTCGCCCGTCCCGCAGCAATTCTCATGTACACACCAGGTTCACCGGAGGCGTGCTCGGAGGAAAACAAGAACGTCGTTAACTGTCGGTGGGTGGCCTCTAGGGACGGTGTGCCTTCGCCAGTGATCAAATCAACATATACGGAACCGTTGGAGATTCGCACCATGTCCGCACCCGGGCCGATCCTTCGTGAATGCCACCGCCTCCTGAAGCACGCCCACGACCTGCAAACGCGCATCACCCAGGCTCCCAGGGCGCTGGCGGCGCAGCAAACCCGCGCCCGCAAAATGGACGAACTCCTGCACGCCGCCCAGGACGCCCTCAAAAAGCTCAAGGTGGCCACGCACGAAAAGGAAGTCGAGATCAAGACCAAACGGCAGCAGATCGACAAGTATCAGAAGCAGCTGAACGACATCAAGAACGCGAAGGAATTCGACGCCCTCAAGCACGAGATCGCCGCAGCCCAGCAACTCGTCAGCCAGCTCGAAGACGAGGTCCTCGCCGCCCTCGACGAGATTGACCGGCAGGCCGCCGCACTGCCCGAGGCCGAGAAGGAGGTCAAACGCGCTCACGCCGAACTCGCCGACTTCGACCGCATCAGCGCCGCCCGTGTCGCCGAGTTCGCCGCGCAACGTCAGCAGGCACTAACCGAACTGGTCCAGGTCGAGGCGACGCTGCCCGACGACGTGAAAGCGCTTTATGAACGGCCCGTGAAGGCCAAGGGCGAAGATGCGCTCTCGGCGGTCGAAAACCGCACCTGCGTCGCGTGTTACACCGAAGTCACGGCACAAAACTTTAACGAGCTGTTAAGTGGACGATACGTGACCTGCAAGAGCTGCGGACGCATCCTGTACCTGGTTCAGTAAGTGCAACGCAAATCATCATTTGCAGCCACTATAGGGAAAAGGTAGTAACCGCCAACTTGCCGCGTTGGACAAGAATTCCAAGATTTCTCAGATAACTCTTGCTCTGGCCCTTGACGACATTTACAATCCACACAGCGATAGGGAATTGAAGACACCGCGAGGAGGGAATGGCTTCCCTCCCCGGAGCGTTGTTTTTGTCAGGGACGTGCGTAGGCGGCTTCCTCCCCTACCAAGATCGCAAAACGCGGCCGTCTCGCACGGCGTCGGTGTCGTTTTGCTTTGGGGAGTCCCCTCGGTTTCCCATTCCTTGCCCTGTCGCCGGTGCGGTTTGCCCCTCCGTGAGACTCTGGAGACGGCATGGACTCACGACCGCGTGGGCTCAACACACTGACACTTTAGGGAAGGAAGGCCATGAAGACTGCTCGCCGCAAGCGCCCGGCCGCCGCTGCCGAACCGGCCGAGGCGACTGCGACTATGACACCCACCACGATTTTCTCCTCTGATTTGCTCACCCCCGAGGAGGAACGCGAACTCCTCGCCGGCTTCTGGGAATGCAAGAGCGAACTGGTGCGCATCCTCATCCGCCATTTCCCGCGGCTGCGCGCCCATCGGCCGCCGCTGGAACCCTGGCCGATGGCCCAGTTCATTCGCGACCACTGTGACGGCGATGCCCGCACCGTGCTGGCCATTCGCCGCGTCCACGACCGCTACATCCACTGCAAGCACCGCCTCGCGTCCGCCAACATCCGCCTTGCCGCCCACGTCGCCAAGCGCTTCCGCCATCACGCCCTGGGCTACTCCGACCTGCTCCAGGAAGCAGTCTGCGGGCTGATGCAGGCCATCGACCGCTTCGACGTGAGCCACGGCACCCGCCTGGCCACCTATGCTACCTGGTGGATTCGCCAGACGCTGCAAATCGCCGTCGCGCGCCAGAGTCACCTGGTCAGCCTGTCGCCGCACCACCTCCAGGAACTCGGTCTGCTTCAGCAGGAGTCCGAGGCGCTGGCCCACGGCGGCAAGCACCTGCCGAGTCCGCAGGAACTGGCGTCGCGCACCGGCAGCAGCCTCGAACATCTAACCCACCTGCAAACCGCCACGCGGGCCCCGGTGTCGCTCAACGCCGTCCTCGACGACGACAGCGACTTCAAACTCACCGAGGCGATGCCCGACAACGAGAGCACGACGCTGCGGCAGAACTCCGAACGCCAGGAGGCCCTCAACTTCCTGATGGAGAACCTGCGGCCGCGCGAGCGCAAGGTGCTCGACCTGCGCTTCGGCCTGACCGGCAACGGCACGCACAGCCTGCGCCAGATCGGCCACCTGCTCCGCATCAGCAAGGAGCGCGTGCGGCAGATCCAGAACCGGGCCCTGGAGAAACTGCGGGCCTCCGCCGAGCGCGTCGGCTGGGAACCGAGCCTGCTGCTCGGGTAAGGAATTCACCACAGAGAACGCAGAGAGCGCAGAGAAAAGACCGAAGAGTGGTTGATCCACTCTTCGGTCTTTTCTCTGCGCTCTCTGCGCTCTCTGTGGTGAAATCTTCTGGTATGCTGGGGAAAGGAGTCATTGGCAGCAGCCACGACAGAGGATCGCACGGTGCATGATTCGACCCCCGGCCCCGCCCCGGGCCCCACGCTCCAGGGCGTGCTCGGTTACCTGAACTTCTCCACGGGCCGGCCCGACCCGCGCTTTCACAAGCAACTCAACGACGCCTGCGCCACGCTCGTCCGCCAGAACGCCCCGGCCCCGTGGCAGGCGCTGCACGACTGGCTGCGCCGCGATCTGGAGTCCCTCCGCGCCGCCAACAGCGCCTTCCAGGACGTGCAGCAGGCCGCCGCTGTCCTGAACGCCGTGTTCGCCCGCCTGCTGCCCGCGTACCGTGCGTTCCACGCCGACCTGCTCGCCCACCAGCCCGACGCGCTGCTGCTCCAGCCCGGCTTTTTGGCCCGCGCCTGCGAGGCCGTGCTCGCCCAGGGGCCGCCCTGGGAGGAACACGACCGCCTTGTGCGCGGCGCCCTCGCTCAGCTCAACGACTACGTCGGCTACCGCCCCATCGCCATCCTGGAGACGCGACCGCGCGGCGAACCGTATCCGCACGAGAAACTGCGGCCGGTGCCCCTGTTTCTGCGCGGCGCCGGCCCGCTGGTTGGCCCTTACCACGACCTCATCGCCCGCGCCCTCGACGTGCTCGCCGCGACGCCGCCGCACCTGCTCGCCGACGCCTCCTTTGACCTGGCGCTGCTCGACGAACTGGCCCTGGACCCACGCGCCTACGACCACGCTCATCCCGTGGACAAACGGCCCAACTACCGCTTCGGCGAATGGGACCCGCACCACCTCGATAACCAGGGCCGCTACCGCCGCTACGTCGCCCGCCAGCTGACGCTCGACGGCCTGCTCGACCGCGTTCGCGCCGCCCCCGAAGGGCTGCCGCGCGAGCAACTGATGCAGGAGGCGGCGGTCGTTTGCGCCGGCACCCTGCTCATGGCCACGGGCGTCAGCGGCGGCGCGCCCGGCGAGCACGACTCCTCAGTCACGCTGTCCACGCTGGTGGCGAAGATCGCCCGCTACCGCGAGACGTTCTACGCCCTGCACCTGCAAGCCGCGCGCGGCGACCACGGCGAACGGCTGCGGCAGGAGGCGCAGACGACCCGCCAGCCCTTCGGCGGCGCCCGTCAGCACCTGAACCACTACCTGGCCCGCCTGCGCGCCACGCAGCTGCAACAGCGGCACCTGGCGCTGCTGCTGGCGCGCATGGGCTGCGCCGAGGCCAGCCGGCGGCAGGCGGCCGAGATCGAGGTGCCGTCGGTGCGCTTCCTCAGCGAAATGCACATCCACCTGACCGCCGGCGAGCTGGCGGTCGAAAGCGGCGACCTGGCCGCGGTGGCGCCGCTGCCCGCCGCGGTCGAGGATCTGATCCGCCGCGGCATCGACTGCGGCGCCGTGGTCGATCCGTGGAACATCCTGGGCTTTCAAGGGCTGTTCCCGCTGTCGCCGGCGCAGGAGGACAGCGCTGCTGACACCCGCGTCGGCCAGCTGGTGCAGGTGGTCGAGCGGCTGCTGAACCTGCTGGCCCGGCTGCTGAGCGAGGCGGCGGCGCTCGGCCAGGACGACATCGGCAAACAGGCTGCCGCCGAGATGCGCAAACTGGCCGCGTGGTGGGACCGGTTCGCGTCGGTGGAGGTCGGCGATGTGCGGCACGTCCACGGCGGCGAGTCGGTGTCGTCGGCCGAGCACGTGGCGCGGGCGCTGACGAACTGGCGGCAGCGCGGCGCCGCGGCCGCGGACCTGGCGTTCTGGCGGCAGCACCTGGAGGGGTTCCGCTCACCCAAGGCGTTCGCGCTGGTGGTCGAGGCGCTGCTGCGCAAGCGGGACCTGCGGGCGGCGATGGCCCTGCTCATCAACTGGCTGGGCCAGGCCGAGCAGGTGCCGCTGGACGAGGGCGATTATTCGTTCCACAACCTGGCGCTGCGCTGGATGATGCTCGCCTGCGACCCCGCGGCGCCGCAGCCATTCGCGCTGGTGCGGAAATGCTTCGACTACCTGGAGGCCAACGCCGAGGACTACTGGCAGGTGCCGCGCCTCGATGTGGTGCTGCCCGAGCAGGACCGCGAGGAAAAGGAGGATCTGTACAGCGCCGCCTATGAGGGCGTCAGTTATCAGGATACCACGGACGATGACGTGGAAGGTGAGGTACTGGGGGGCGAGGAGCCGCGCGAGTTCGACCTGCAGGTGGAGGCGGATCGGCTGGAAAAGCGGCTGCGGTTTTTATCGACGCTGGCCCGGCTGTGGACGACGGCGGTGCGGCGCGATCAGGTGGTTGCCGCTTCCCCCCTCACCCCCAACCCCTCGCCCCCTGAAGGGGGCGAGGGGGGAAAGCCCCCGGTCCCCTCCCCCGAAGCGGCGGAAGTGCTGCCGGCCTGGCTGGCGCGGGCGCAAGAATTACCAGGAATTACTCACGCTGCTGGACGCGATCCACGAGCACCCACTGGCGGGGCCGTCCGGCTCGTATGACTCGCTGGTGGAGTTCGACCGGCGGCGCGTCATCAAGGAACGGCTGCTGGGCGTGCTCATCGCCGCCAGCCTGGACACGGCGCTGGCCATCGGCACGCTGCAGGGGCGGCTGGCGGAGTTGCGCGGCGAGGAGGTGACGGCGCCGGGGGCGGACGATCCGCACTGGGTGCCGGTGCTGCTGCGGCTGGACCGGGCGCTGTGGCGCGGCGAGGTCGGCACGGCGCGGGCACTGGTGACGCCGTTTTTGCAGTTGTTCCAGCACGAGCCGCTGCTGTTCCGGCCGCTGGCGCAGGGCGGCCATCCACGGCACGTGCTGCAGGCGAGTCTGGCGCAGACGATCCTGCGGACGCTAGCCGTCAACCTGCCGCGGCTGGGCCTGCTGCGCGAGGCGTATGAGTTGGTGCGCACGGCCCAGGCGATGGAGCTGGCGCAGCCGCTGGAGGGGCCGCGCGTCACCGAGTTCGACCGTCTGTTCGAGGGAGCGACCCAGGCGGTGGTCGAAACGGTGGTGGATGCGGCGCTGCGCGAGCCTCCCGTTGTGGCGGGGTCTCCCGACCCCGCCACCGGGCAGGACGAGGCGCTGGTGGAGTTCCTGGAAACGTTGATGGAGCCATTTCTATCGCTGTGGATGGAGCACAGCCGGACGCTGCGCGTGGCGGTGCTGGAGACGGTGCGCGAGCAGGAGTGGCCGGCCCTGTGCGACTTCATCAAGCGCTACGGCCGCGACCTGTTTCACGCGCGCTTCATGACGCTGGCGAACCTGCGTGGCATCCTGCACGGCGGCGTCGGCAAGTACCTGGACTACCTGGGTGCCAACCCCGACCCGCTGCACCCGGTGCGCCTGGTCGAGGAACTCGGCGACAAGGTGCGGCAGGTGGAGGCCGAGCGCTATTTGCAGGTGATTTTACAGGCGGTGATCGAGAATTACGAGGAATACAAGGACTACAACACGACGACACCGCAGTCGGACTACGGCGACAACCTGCACCTGCTGCTGGATTTTCTGCGGCTCAAGGCGAGCTACGACCGCAACGCCTGGCATCTGCGGCCGCTGCTGCTGGTGCATGAGGTGCTGGCGCGGCGACACCTGCGCGTGGCGGAGCGCTGGCAGGGCCAGCTGACGCGGCTGACGAGCGACCTGGCGGAACAATATTTGAAGGAGCTGGCGCAACTGGAGCGGCGGCACGGCATGCGGCTGCGAACGGTGGCGGATCGGCTGCAGGAGCGTTTCGTCAAGCCGCTGGCGCTGGACCGGCTGTGCGCCCTGATCGAACCGGTGATGGAGGAGGTGTACCACGGCGGCCCGGGGTCGGCGTTCGCGCGGCTGGAGAAGGAATTGCGGCCGTACGCCGAGACGCCGGTGGGCGTGGGCCTGGACGTGCCGCAGTGGTTGCGGCGGCTGGACGCGGAAGTGCAGCGCGTGCTGGTGGCGCACGGGTCGCAGGTCCACCTGGTCGAGCAGTTGCTGCGCGTGCCGCGCGCGGCCGTGCGGTTGGAGGAACTGCAGCGGCAGGTGCAGGACTGGCGCAAGCCGCGGGAGCCGGGCGGCCCGAAGTAGCCGGGGAGCTAGAAAAGCCAGGCCGCGGTTAGCGCTTCAGCCGCTGCGGCGCCCGGCTCTCCTGCACAAGGTCGTTCACGAAGTCCAGCAGCAGCCGCGGCCAGACGCCGGCGTTCGGCATGGCACGCTCCATCTCCTCTTCGAGCTGCTCCTGCTGATAATCGCTCAGCGGCCGGCCGGGGCGGTTGTTGAGGAAGCCAACGATCAGCGTTTTGAAGCGGCGCTTGCTTTCTTCGCCGCGCGCGCCAGGAACAGGCGAATCTGAGCTTCGATGAGCGCGTCGCGGGCCTGGCGCATGAGCGTCGCCTCGCTGCCCGGCTCGACCGCCTTCTCCTTGTCCAGGTACACTGGCAGCAGCCGCGGCCCGTCGGCGAAGACCGCCTTGACGTAGCCGTCGATGGTCTCCGGCTTCACCTTCGAGGCGCCGCTGTTGACGATGTTGGGCCGCTCCGGCGGCGGCAGTTCCGGCACCTTCAGCTTCGCGCGCGCCGGGGCGGTCAGGATGTACGCCTGCGGGTTGGTGACGTAGACGTAACGGCCCAGACCTTCGTGATACAGGTAATAGCCGGAGGACAACTTGACCGCCACGACTTCCCGGGGCAGCAGCAGAACGGTGCGACCGTCAATGGTGCAATCCACGGACTGGCGCGGAATGGCCCGCAGCAGGCCGTACGCAAACGTGCCGTCGCGGAAGGCGATCAGTGAAGGGGTGGTCGTCTCGACGGCCGCGGCGTCTGCCATCTTGCCGCCCGCGGTTGAGGCCCCCGTCTTCTGCGCCTCCTCCAGCAGGTCGGACCAGTGGCGGATGGAGTCCCTGTAGTCGTACAGTTCCTCGCCCAGTTTGCGGAACTGGCGGTCGCGGATCATCTCCTTGAGTTCCGCCATCCGATCCGCCAGTGGCTTGAACAGTTGCTTCTCCTCGTCCGCGGTAAACACCTGCTCCATGATGAAGCGGTCGCGCGCGGCCCGCAGCAGCTCCAGCGCCTCGGCGGGTTGCCTGGCCTCCAGGCTCCGGGCCAGTTTCAGCACGGCGTCTACTTCCGTTTTCAGCTGCGTTTTCTTCTGTTGGTTCTGCTTCTTGAATTTCCCCAGCTGGCTCTTTTCGTCGGCGGCGCAGCGCCCCGCCGTGGCGGCGCAGGCGGCCAGGGTACACGCCAGGAGCAGACAGAATCGGACGCGGTTCATGAGAGTGCTCACAGTGACCGTGGATCAACCGCGCCGGCGAGCGGGGGGCGTGAGCCCCCGCTCGCCAGGCCGGTCGGTAGAGGGCGGTTACTTCTTCTTGATCTCAAACGCCTTGGCGAACGTCTTGTCGTTGAACACGTCGTTAATCAGCTTGCCGGCCGGCGTGTTCATGGCCTTGCCCTGGCACATTTGACAGCAGAAGCAGACGGTGGCATCGCCGACCTTGATCTTGGTGTCCGTATTCAGCTCATTGCCGGTGAACGGGCAGACCTTCTCCACGGCCTGTTTGGTGCAAACCAGCTGCATGTTGGCCTTGGTGGCGTACTTGGCGGTGTTGGCCTTGAACTCACCGGGGCACATGTCGCAGCAGAAGTAGACCTTGGCACCCTTGTAATCAACGGCCGACTTCTCCGTGGCGTCCTTGCCGGACACCGGGCACTTGCAGGTGACCTTCTTGCCGCCGGCCAGGTTGGGCGTCACGCCCAGCAACACCACGGCCATGACGGCCACCAGCGCGAACAGAAACTTCTTCATGATACCAACCCTTTCCGAAAAAGTGAAAGCCTGTACGGAGCAACGACGGCGGCGCGCGGGCAGCGCGGCCGAGGAACCGTGAGCGTTCGGGGAAATGGTTATTCGAGCCAGGTGCAGAATACGCCCGCAGGGGCACGGCAGCCCCAGGTGTTGGCGGCGCCCTCCAGCCGGCGCCCGCACTGACAACCGGCGCCGGGAACGCGGGCACTGGAGACGGCGTTAGCAGACCGGCGTTCTCCGCTTCGGTCAGACGTTGCAAACGGTGGTCGAGCTGAGCGGCGGGCGCTGGCTGCGGTTCCGAGAGATGGCAGCAGCAACTCTTGACCAGCGCGTCCGACAGCGGTTCTTCGTTAGGAGTTGGGTCGGCAGTCGATTGGTTGGTTGGCGGAGCAGACTCGGTATCCTCGGGCTCCGTTTCGTCCTCCTCGTCCTCGACCTGGGGCTGGCAATCGCAGCAACAGGGGGACGTGGGCTGCTTGCTGGTGCAACCGTCCGTGGGCACGGCGTCTGCCGGCGTGTCGGGCTGGCAGTGCGGACAGGCGGCTTCGGCCGAGGGCGCGCCACAGGCGCCGCAGCGGCACTCGGCCGTCACGTTCCGCGGACACAGCAGGCCGAGCACCACCAGGAATTTGAGTAGCAGTCCCAGGTGGCGTGGCCCGATGAACCTGTGGATGGTCATGCGGAATAGGATACCCCCGCCGGCGACACGGGGCAAGCGCTTTCGCCCGCGGTCGTTTCGTGACCGGCGCCGCCTGTGGTAAACTGAGCGGTTGAGGCTGGGGTTGAGCAACCTACGGTTCGCGCCGTGCGCCGGCCGTGCCGGGACCGGGATGCCCCTGGGGTTTTCACTACCCATTCCCCCGGCACGCGATTAAAGTGAGGCGAGGCCGCCCTCGGACCGGGGGCGGCGGTGCGCCGAGGCCCCCCACCTCCGCCACCCAGCGCCCGCGGGCCCGAGGCGGCAAACGCTTATGAGAGTGTCTGAACTTCAAGCAGTGCTTCGCGCGGCGGATGACGCGGCCCTCCTGGTCACGCCGCGTGTCCTGACGCGGGTCATCCAGGAGGTTTATCACCTGACCGCGGTGCTCTGGCGGGTGCCGCACAGTACCTCGTTTGTCGTGGATCGTCAGGTGCTGTTCCGCCACGTCGAGCAGGAAGAACTGGAAGTCGAATCCAACCAGGTGCTGCCCGAGACGGTCATCCTGCTGGTCCGGCCCGGCGACGAGGACCAGGGAACGCGGGCCCGCGCCGGCCAGCTGCTCCGCTACTGGCGACTGCTGTTTCACGCCAAGGTCCACCTGGCCCTGCGACAACGCCCGCTGTCCCCGGCCCAGCTGCGCGAACGCCTGGAACAAATCGGCAGTGCCGAGGTGCAGGAGATTCGCACCGTCCTGCAGCAGGAAAACGTGCTGCTGCCGGGCGCCGACGACCAGAACCTGTACGCCGAGTTCGCCGCCGTCTTCCTGGAACTGCACTACTTCCGACCCCGGCTGCTGCCCAGCTACTTCCCCGGCCTGCGCGATTTGGAACAGACGTTCCGCTTGCTCGCCCAGGACGTGGACGCCGACGCCCTGTTTCGGGCGTCGCGGCTCCAGGGCGCCCCCGACCCCGGTAGCTACCGCAGCGGCTCGCCGGACGAGGCGTATGAGTATTACCACAAGCTGGTGCAGAGTTCGGAGCGGGCGGCGCAGCGCGGCAACCTGGTCCGCGCCGCCACGCTGCGCCGCCGGGCCGCCCGCGTCGCGCCGACGCCCCTGGCCGTCAGCACGCGCAACGAGGCCGTCGGCTACCTGGAGCAACTGCTCGAACGATTGCAGGTCGCCCTGCAGCTGACCGACGAAGAAAAGGCCGAGTGGCTCAAGGACCTGCCGACCCTGCTCGACCGCTCCGACCAGGGCCGCAACCCCGTTGAGGACACGCTGCTGTACGACCTGCAACTGGTCGTCCTGGAATACGAGCGTGACCTGTATGCGCTGGACATCGTGGAGTGGTTGCAGTCCGCCGGCCGCCGGCCGATCAAACGACCGCTGCCGAGCCAGCGCATGGTGCGCGTCCTGAAGCAGCTGCGCGTCGTCGCCGAGCGGCTGACGGCGGCCCGACTGGCGGAGGAGGATCGGCAGCACTTCGGCAACCTGCTGCAGGCGGCCCTGCACAAGTGCGGCGAACGGCTGCGCACCAGCTTCCGCCCGGTGCTCGAGACCGCCCTCTACGATGTCGGCCTGCGGCCGACCAACGCGCTCGAACGAACCGCCTTTCACAAGGTCATTGAGGAAATTCTGGACCGCATCATCGCACACGGCTTCCTGACCTTCAGCGACCTGCGCGACACCATCTCGCGCAACCACCTGAAACTGCCGGACGTAACCACGCCGCAGGAGTTCATCGTCCGCGGCGACCCGCTGCTGCACCTGGACCGCCGGCTAGCGCGGCTGCTGGACGGCGTGTACCGGCCAGGCGAGGTGTATCTGCGGCTGATCGAACGGATGACGGCGCTGACGTTCGGCACCTTCACCGGGCGCGTGCTGACGCAGTTCGTGCTCATCCCGCTGGGCGGGGCGTTCGCGACGCTGGAACTGCTGAATATCCTGCTGAAGCTGTTCCACGTCCCGGCGATCTCGCCCTGGTCGTACCTGCTGCCCGACCAGGACCCCAGCCACCCGGCCGTGGAGATGCCGGCCGTGCTGCCCTGGCTGTACTACCCCGCACTGGCGCTGCTGACGGTGTTCATCTTCATGCTGTGGCACCGGCAGCCCTTCCGCCGCCGCGTCGCCGCGATTGGCTGGGAAGCGCTGGTGGCGCTGCGCAAACTGTTCGTGGACGTGCCGGTGTCGCTGGTGCAGATCCCGGCGCTGCACCAGGCCGTGAACAGCTGGCCATTCCAGCTCTGCTACTGGTATCTGTTCAAGCCAATGGTGGTGGTGCTGCTGCTCTGGCTGCTGCTGCCCCATGAATTGTCCAAGGTGTACAGCCTGGCCGGCGCCTTCGTGGTGGTGCTGCTGGTGGTCAACTCGCGCATCGGCCGGGCGGTCAACGAGGCGATCCGTCTGGGGTCACTGAAGCTGCTGCGGCTGCTGCGCGCCGGCCTGCTGGTCGGCCTGGTGCAGCTGGTGGTGCAGCTGTTCAAGAGCCTGGTTGAGGGCGTCGAGTACGTGCTGTTCACGGTGGACGAGTTCCTGCGTTTCCGCACTGGCGACACGCAGACCTCAATGGTGGTGCGGGCGGTGCTGGGCGTGCTGTGGTTCCCGATCTCGTATGTGACGCGGTTTTACATGCTGGTGCTGATCGAGCCGGGCTTCAACCCGATCAAGCTGCCGATCTCCAGCCTGGCCGCCAAGTTCCTGTACCCCCTGTCGCTGACGCTCAACCTGGTGGACAATTTCACTGATCTGCTGACGCCGGTGCTGGGCCCGACGGTGGGGCGGGGGTTCGCGTGGGTGACGGTGTTTCTGCTGCCGGACGCGGTGGGGTTCATTGTCTGGGAGACGAAAGAGAACTGGCGGTTGTACCGGGCGACGCAGCCGCGCACGGTGCGGACGGAGGCGGTGGGCAGCCACGGCGAGACGGTGCGCGGCCTGCTGCACCCTGGCTTCCACTCCGGCACGGTGCCGAAGTATTACGCTCGGCTGCGGGAGGCGGAACGGCGCGGCATCAAGACGGGCAACTGGAGCGCGGCCCGCAGCTGGCGGTATCATCTGGAAGAGGTCGAGGAGACGGTGCGGCAGTTCGTGACGCGCGAGCTGGTGTACCTGGTGAATCAGAGCACGAGTTTTCAGACGCGGCCATTGCGCGTCGGCCGGGTGACGCTGGCGTGCAACCGCATCCTGGTGGAACTGCTGACGGCGCTGCCGGAGGATCCGTCGTGCTGGTTGCAGTTCGAGGACGCGCGCGGCTGGCTGGTGGCGAACATCGCGGAGGGGGGGTTCCTGGCGAACCTCACCGGGGAGCAGGCGGCGGCGCTGAACACGGCGCTGGCGCTGCTGTACAAGCTGGCGGGCGTGGAGCTGGTGCGCGAGCACCTGGCCGCGCACCTGCCGCCGTGGGCGGTCGCCTACGACATCACCAACCTCGGCCTGCTGCTGTGGGAGGATCAGCAGCAGGACAAGGCGCGGCTCTGCGATCTGGTGCGGAACAAGGGGCTGCTGGTGCCGCCGGACGATCCGGAACCGCTAGACGAACAGGGGCTGGAACGGCTGGACCCGCGACTGCTGCTGTTCGCGGATGTGCCGCTAACGTGGCAGCAGTGCCTGGAAAGCTGGCGGCGCGATCAGCAGGAACTCAGTCAGCCGCCGCTGGTGTGCGACGGCCAGGAACTATTGCTGCTGGGGCACCTGACGCCGCCGGAGCGGGAAGAGCATTAATCTGGTCGGAGCCCGAGCGCCAGCGCGGGGCAGGGTTGGCCCCGCGCTGGCGCTCGGGCTCCGACCAGGCAGGAAAAACGCCGCCGCCGGCTGAAGTGCCACAAGCACCGCAGCCGGCGGACGGCGCGAAGCAAAGGAGTTGCTCGCGGACACTGCACCTGCAAAATCCTCACGCCCCTTGTCGGGCGCCGGTATGACTGAGCCGCTGCGTGCGGCGGAAAAAGTCCTCGATCAAACGCCGCAACATGGCGGCCGTCGTCAGGCCCTGGGCGTGGGCCGTCTCCTCCAGTGCGCTGACCTGCCAGGCCGGCAACAGTAACGAGAGTTCCTCCACGTCATCGGTGGGCGGTAACGTCGTCCGGGGATGAAGAGCTTCACCGCGATCCGGGATGCGCGACAACATGATTTTGACACTCCCGACGCTGCCTGGCGATTCGCCAGGGAGGGTGCTGGTATCGTTTCGATTCATCGCAAACACCATGCCACGGCACGGCGCCGCCGGGATCGCAGCGTAACTCCTTGCTGATTTGTACCATCGATCATCATCGTTGCGGATAATACTGCCGGTCACCATGCGCGCTGCCCGGAAGCGCGGCAGTCGCTGCCCGCGCCGTGACAAAGGCGCAGTGCGCACGGCTGAACTGGCCGGCAAAGACCACCCATTCGGAACGACATCAACCGGGGAGGGCCGCCAGCGCGTGATGATTGCCCAGAGTACGGGTGCTGGCGGACACGGCGGGAGAGGAGAACAGTTCTTGCATCAGCTGGGCGTGGTGCAGGTCGGCGATGGAGTCCACCACCAGATCGGGGCGATAGGCGTAGCGGGTCAGGTCCTCGCGGCGGGTGCCGCCGGACAGCACCAGGACCGTGCGGAAGCCGAGCTGCACGCCGCCCAGGATGTCCGTGTCCATCGTGTCGCCGATGACGATGGTCTGGTCGGTGGTCAGGCCGAGTTCCTTGCGGGCGGCCCGCAGCATGACCGGGCTCGGCTTGCCGGGACTGAACGCCCGCACGCCGCTGGCCGCCTCCAGCATGGCCACGATGGCGCCGCAGCCGGGTCGCGTACCGGTCGCCGTGGGACAGTTCGGGTCCGGGTTGGTCGCCACCAGGCGAGCGCCGCCCAGGACCATGTTCAGCGCCGCCTCCAGCATCTCCGCGTTGAAGGTGCGGCCCTCGCCGACCACAACGAAATCCGGGTCGCGATCAACGATGGCGTAGCCGTTGTTGTGCAGCGCCGTCAACAGACCACCTTCGCCGATCACGAACGCGGTGCCGTTCGGCTTCTGCAACGCCAGGAAACGGGCCGTCGCCATGGCGCAGGTGAAGATGTGCTCGTCCTCGACCTCGATGCCGAGCCGTTGCAACCGCGTCGCCACGTCGCGGCGCGTCCGCTGACTGTTGTTTGTCAAGAACCGGAACGGCACGCCGGCTTCGCGCAGTTCGTGAATGAAGCGGTCGGCCCCCGGGATCAGGGTGTGGCCGCGGTAGATAACGCCGTCCATGTCGATCAGGTATCCACACATGGAATGGGCCCTCCTCGGAGACGTGAACGGGCGAACTCTGTCGTTGATGGGGTGCAAAGGATGTGCCGGCCCGGGAAGCGGTGCAACCTGTCCGGGACAGGCGGGTTAGCGCGAACGTGGCTTTCGTGAAGGCCGGCGGGCTGCGCCAAGGGCGGCAAGTGCTGCCGTTGGGGCGGGCAATGAATCCGACTCGCCTTCACGCGGTTCACATTTGGCCTTGACCCCTTTCAGACCGACCGCTAAAAGGCCGCTCGCACTTCGGACGGAACCGAAAAGCCATCGCCAGACCCGGATCGGGAAGCCGGCCAGTGTCCGCGCAGCCGATCCGGCGCGGCAGGATGCCACGAATCGGGGGAAGGAACCCATGGGAAAGAAGCGTTTCCTCGAGCTGGCCGGATTGTTCCTGGCCGGCATTACCCTGGCCGGCTGTCAGAACGGCCAACAGTGGGTGCCGCCCAAGAACGGCAGCCCTGGCGTTGGACCCGGCGGCATGGCCGCCCGGAACGGCACCACCACCGGTCCAGGCGGCACGACCACGACGGTCGGCGCAGGTCAACCGAACGGCACCTCTACCGGCTCGGGCTACGGGACTGGCTCGGGCTATGGGGCTGGCACGGGCGGCGGCTCGGGCTATGGGACTGGCACGGGCGGGACCAGCATGGGCGGCAGCACAAGCCCGAACTACCTGTCGGGTGGTTCGTCCGGTCAGCCCGGGTATCGCTCTGTAACGCCTGCGGGCGGTAGCTATGGCAGCTCGGCGCCGGGCGGGGCATCGAACTACACGCCGCCGAATCCGTATACTCCGTCGAGCAACCCGACGACGACCACGACCTCGAGCACCAGTTCGGCGGTGAAGACGGATATGAACCGGATGGTGCCGCCCGGGAACTCGACGACGATGGTGGGCGGCAACCCGCCGCCACCGGCGTCGCCGTACTCCACGTCGATGTCGTCTGCCAACCAGACGGTGCCGCCCGTGCCTGCGAGCAGCAGCCCCTACGGCACCACCCCAACGTATCCTGTTCAGCCCACGCCAACGTCCTCGACATATGGGTCGAGCACGGTGCCGCCGGTGCCGACTCCCACCCCGACGGGGACGGGCTTGTATCACTGAGGCAAAGCGACTGCGCAAACAAACCGGGGATGCGGGCCTGTTGAACAGAGCCCGCACCCCCGGTGTTTCGCGCGACGTCAGGGCGTCCATGCCAGCGCCCGGATTTCGCCGAACTCGCGCTGCAATTTCTCCCACGTCGCGCCGGCGTCGGTCGAGCGGTACACCTGGCCGCTAACGCTGCTGGCGTACACCAGCGCCGGGTCCGCCGGGTGGACCGCGAAGTTCCAGAGCGTGCTGTTGGCCCGCCCCGGGAAGGTCGTCGATTGCCAGGTGTCGCCGCCGTCGGTCGAGCGCGCCACCAGACCCTCGCAGCCGGGCGGACGGTCGCCGCAGCCCAGCAGCACCACGCCCGGTTGCCCCAACGGTTGCGCCAGCGCCCGACAGTAACCCCACGGCAACATCCGCGCTACCTGTAGCGGCCACCACGTCTCGCCGCCGTCGTGGCTGACGTTGAGGTCGTTGTTGGTCGCCGCCAGCAGCCGGCCCGGCTTGCCGTTGGTGGGTACAAACGCCAGATCGTGAATGTCGCGCGAGCTGAGGCCCTGGCCCATCGGCTGCCAGGTGCGGCCGGCGTCACGGCTGCGGAACAGGCCGTCGATCTCGACGCCCGCCCAGAGCGTATCCGCGGCGGCGGGGTCGGCACGCAGCGTCGTGACGCGGTTCCACAGGATGCGCGGGCACTCCTGCGCGAGCGTCGCCTGGCCCTCGCTCCAGGTGCGGCCGCCGTCCTCCGAGCGGAACAGCCGCGGTGGACAGGTGCCGGCCAAAAGCAGGTCGGGCTGCTGCGGATGAATCAGCAGCGACCAGAGTTGCCGGCCATTCAGCGGCGATTCGACGGGCTTCCAGGTGTCAGCCCCATCGGCGCTGCGGAACAGGCCCAGTTCGCAGCCGAGGTAAAGCACTTCCGGCCGCCGGGGATGGACCGCCAGCGCTCGCACATGGCATTCGACGAACATGCCCTCACAGGCGCGCATGAAGCTGGCGCCGCCGTCGGTGCTGCGGAACAGCCCCTCGCCCACGGTGCCGACGTAGAGCCGATGTGTGGCGGGCATGGATCGCGTCTCCTGTTGCTGCCGGTTTGTTACGAAGGTGTGCCGCCGCGCTGGCACGGCAGTTGCGCAATGCTGTCGCAGCCCGGCGGCAGTGTCGCTTCCTCGATCACCAGCACGGGAAAGCCGTCCTTGACGGCGAACTTCACGGCGCACTGCTCGCAGACCAGCTGGTCGCCGTCCAGACGCAGCCGTGTCCGGCTCGGGTTCATCGGGCAGCGCAGGATGTCGAGCAGTTGTTGACTGAGCATGGTTGAGATTCTCGGGGCTAATAGCGCTCGTCGCCGGCCGGCACGACGCTGCGCACCCGCCACATCGCAATGGTGTACCAGATGACCTGGCCGATGTACGCGAAGTTGCCGAACCAGAGCAAAATCAGCGTGATCCACATGATCGCTCGCGATTCGCTTCTGCTGTTGAAGACCACCAACACCATGATCCAGACGAGCAACCGCAGCCCCCCGTAAGCCGCCGTCACGCCGATCGTTGCCAGGGCACCCCGACCGACGGCACTCTTGCGCACGTCGCGGGCCACCTGGCGGAGGTACAGCGGCACCAGGACCAGTTCCGCCACGAACAGCAGATGACAAAGCACCAGCATGAACCAGATGCCGGTAATGCTCCCGTGGCCCAACGCGCCGACCCCCAAAAAATTGTCGAACACGAACCGGATTCTGAAGATCGACGACAGCAGCAGGTCCACGCTTGCCACGGCGGTCACGGCGATGGCCAGCCCCAGTTTGCCGCGCTCCTTGGGCCCGATGATGAAGAACACATAGCCCACCAGCGCCGTCAGACTCCCCAGGGCGGACACGATCTCGCCGATTTTGAACAGGATCCCGGAGGTGTCGCCACCGCCGGCGCCGGCGCTGGTCGGCGACCCAGTGAGCAGCTGGATAATCTGGATCGAATACAGCAGATGGCCGATCAACTCGAGCAGGAACGACCCCGCCCAGATGCAGCTGCCGATGAACGTCAGCAGCATCCCCAGGCGGACGAAGAACCACGGCGGCAGCCCACTACCGCGGTCGTCGCGCCGGCCACGGCGGCGCGGCTCGTAGTCGTCCTCGTAGGGCTCCTCGTAGACTTCCGCCACCTGCGGCAGTTCTTCCACCTGATCCAGGTTGGCGAACGGGGCCGGCGCGGCGGCGGCGGGCCGGCGCGGCGGCGGTGGGGGTGGCGGCGCGGCCGCGGGCTCATCGTCCACCAGTTCCACGCGCAGCGGCTGCCGGGGCGGTGGCGTACTGGTACGGGACGGCGTCGGCGGCGGCGCCGGGGACGGCGCCTCGTCCAGTTGCAGGTTGGGGAACGAGCCGCTCGACGCCTCACTCGGGGCCGCCGGCGTCGCGGGCCCCTCGGCCGAGGCGAACGGGATGGTCAGGGCCGTGGCGCACTTGGGACACTTGGCCTTCTTGCCGGCCTTGTCCGCGCCGACGCGCAGCACCTGGTTGCAGGAATAACACTGGAAGCTGATCGTGGCGGACATGGATGGCACCCAGAGGGAAAATTGCAGATTGCAGATTGCAGATTGCAGATTGAAAGACTGGAACCCTCTGTCTTTCAATTTGCAATCTGCAATCTGCAATCTGCAATCGATTTTAGCCCGTCATTCTTGCGTCAGCTCCTTTTCGATCATGGCGGGGACGCGGAAGGCGATGACGGAGAACCAGATCAGCTGCCCCACGAAAAAGCACGTGGCCAGGACGTACAGGACGCGGCAGAGGATGACCAGCACGTCCGACGTGCCGGTGTTGGCGATCAGGAAGTAGCAGATCTGCATGAACCCCTGAGCCGCCGCCAGCTGCAGCATGCTTTTGGCCCGTTGGTCCAGGTCGTCGTTCTTCATCGACAGGCCGATGGCCCGCAAGAAGGCGGCGAAGAGCAGCGGCTGGACAAAACCCAGCAGCAGGAAGATCAGGGAGAAGAAGCACTCCCAGAAGGGGCCGTCGCTCCAGAACTCCTGCAGCGGCATCATGCGCTCCATGTTGACCGGCGCCATGGCCACCTCGGGGGTCACGTACATCCAGAGCATGGCGTTCATGACGCCGGTGAGCGGCAGCAGTTTGAACACCAGGCGAATGATCAGGTCAGCCGCCCCCACCGAAATGAGGGCGATGGCTATTCCCTTGGTGCCGAAGCGCGGCGGCACCGGCAGGGCAATGACCGCGCCGACCATCAGCGTGATGACGGTGATGAGCATGAAGATTTCGGCGATGCGCCACAGCCACAGCGCCGCCTCCATCATGCCGCTGCCGAACATCAGGTTGACCGCGAAGGCGGCGGTGCCCAGGTAACTGTCGCCCAGGTCGGCCTCGGTCTTGTTGTTGCGGGCGTCCAGCGTGTTGACGTAGCGCTGCGCCGGGGTGGCGTAATCCGGCGGCGTCCGATCCTCGGGAGCGGTACACAGGTACTGGATATCGACGATCCAGAATGGAATCAGGTGCAGCAGAATGGCCAGCAGCCAGATCAGGTAGCCGATGCCGATGATTTGTAGACCGAGTTTGACCGACTGCCACTTCTCCGGTTCCAGCAGCGTTTTCTGCTGCACAGCCTTTTCGCGTTTGCGCAACTTGATCCTGCCCGGCTTGTCGTCGTCATCATCGTCCTCGTCCTTGGCGCCGGGGCGGATCGGTGCGGTGAGGTCCACCTTGGGAGCGACGTGAACGGGTTCGTCCGCGAGGCCGTACCCCGAGGCGTCGTCCTCGTCATCCTCCGCCTGCTTGACGGGCTCCTCCTCGGCGCCGGGCACGGTCAGGCCCTCGCCGCACTTCGGGCACTTGGCTTTGCGGCCTGCTTTTTCCGTACCGATTTTCAGGACGTGCTGACACCTGGCACAACGAAAGGTGATTAACTCGGCCATCACGTCACCCCAGCTACGCGCGCACCCCGGATTGGATTGTAAAGGAAACTCTAGCCAGGCCGCCAGGGGAAAGCAACCGCATCTTGCCGTCGGAGCCCGAGCGCCAGCGCAGGGCAGTGTGGCCGCCTCGCTGGCGCTCGGGCTCCGAGCGCTCGCCAAAACGCGACGGCGCCGCGCATTTCGCTTGACGAAACCACCGCTGTTAGCCTAGACTTATCACGGACATAGCCTGACCTAAATAAGCTGTTAGCTCCTGTGTGCGGCGAAGGATGACATTTATGATCGGGAAACGCGGTCTCTGCTGGGGGTTCCTGGGTCTGCTAATCGTCGCGGCCCTGGGCTGCGGCGACGGCAACGGTACTGGCCACGGCAAGAACTGGGGCCGCGGCCCGGTGGTTGTGGAGCGCAAGCACCAGGGCAGCTATCCGATTCAGGTGACGTGTACGACCGGCATGGTCGCGGACCTGGTGCGGCACATCGGCGGCGACCGCGTGGCGGTGACGGCGCTGATGGGCGCCGACGTCGATCCGCACACCTACCGCGCCGCCGCCGGCGATGTGTCGAAGCTCAACAGCGCTGACCTGATCTTCTATTCCGGCCTGCACCTCGAAGGCAAGATGAGCGACATCTTCGAGCGCCTGGCCCGCAACAAGCCGACATTCCCGGTCGCGGAGTACCTGGACGAGAGCGATTTGCGCATCCGAGATGATGCGGCCGACCCGCACGTCTGGTTCGACGTATCGCTGTGGAGCCGCTGCGCCGGCGTGGTGCGTGACGTGCTGGAGCAGTACGACCCCGAGCACGCCAGCGAGTACCGCGCCCGGGCGGAGGCATATCAAAAGGAACTGGCCCAGCTGCACGCCCATGCGAAGGCGCAGCTCGCGACCATACCGAAGGAGCGGCGCGTGCTCATCACGTCGCATGACGCCTTCCATTACTTCGGCCGTGCCTACGATTTGGAGGTGCGCGGCATCCAGGGCATTTCGACCGATGCGGAGGCCAGCGTCAAGGACGTGAATGACCTGGTGGACTTCATTTCGCGTCGGAACGTGAAGGCGGTGTTCGTCGAGAGCAGCGTCAACAAGCGCAACATGGAGGCGCTGCGCGAGGGTTGCCGGGCACGCGGCCATCAGGTGGTGATCGGCGGCGAACTGTTCTCCGATGCGATGGGGCCGGAGGGGACGCCGACCGGCAACTACATCGGCATGGTGCGGCACAATGTCGAGACGATCGTGGGGGCGCTGAAATGATCGGCGACCCGATCCTGGATGTGCATGACGTGACTGTGGCCTATCAACGGCAGCCGGTACTGTGGAACGTCGATCTGACGCTGCGCGAACCGAAGCTGGTGGGCGTCATCGGTCCCAACGGGGCCGGCAAGAGTACGCTGCTCAAGGCGATCCTCGGCCTGGTGCCGCTGGCAGGCGGCGCGGTGCGGTTGTTCGGTGAGCCGGTGGCGCAGGCGCGACGGCGGATCGGCTACGTGCCGCAGCGCGAGAGCGTTGATTGGGACTTTCCGGTCAACGTACTGGACGTGGTGCTGATGGGCACCTATGGCGAACTGGGCTGGTTCCGCCGGCCGGGCGCGGCACAACGGGCGTGGGCGCGGCAGTGCCTGGAGCGCGTTGGCCTGCGCGACCTGGAGCGACAGCAGATCGGCCAGCTATCCGGCGGCCAGCAACAGCGCACGTTCCTGGCGCGGGCGCTGGCGCAGAAGGCGGACGTGTACTTCATGGATGAGCCAATGGCCGGCGTCGATGCGGCGACGGAGCGGACCATTTTCGAGTTGCTCAAGGAGCTGCGCGCCCAGGGCAAGACGGTGCTGGTGGTTCACCATGACCTGCGGAGCGTGCCGGACTACTTCGATCATGTGGTGCTGCTGAACGTGCGGCTGGTGGCGAGCGGGCCGACGGCGGCGGTGTTCACCGAGGAGAATCTGCGGCGGACCTACGGCGGCCGGCTGGCGGTGCTGGAGCGGGCCGCGGTGGCGGTGCGCGCCGGGGAGCCGGCGCCATGAGCGACTGGCTGCCGTACAACACGCTGCTGGTGCTGGTGGGCGTCAGCCTGCTGGGAGCCGGGGCGGGCGTGGTCGGCGTCTTCGGCGTGCTGCGGCGGCGAGCGCTGACCGGCGACGCGCTGGCGCACGCGTCGCTGCCGGGCGTGTGCCTGGCGTTCCTGCTGCTGGGCGACCGCAATTTGGCGGCGATGCTGCTGGGGGCACTGGGCACGGGCGTGCTCGGCGTCGTCATCATCACGCTGTTGCGGCGGCGGACGCGCGTCAAGGAGGACGCGGCCATCGGTACGGTGCTGAGCGTGTTTTTCGGCCTCGGCCTGGTGCTGATGAAGGCGGTCGAACGGCGGCCGAGCAGCGGCAAGGCGGGCCTACATGCGTACATCCTCGGCAAGACCGCCGGCATGACGCTGGAGGATGTGTATCTGATCGGCGGCCTGTCGCTGGCGGCGCTGCTGACGGTGGTGCTGCTCTACAAGGAATTCCAGCTGGTGGCGTTCGACCCGGCGTTCGCGCAGGTGCAGGGCTGGCCGGTGACGCGGCTGGATCTGCTGCTGATGCTGCTGATTGCCGTGGCGGTGGTGGTTGGGCTGCCAGCGGTCGGCGTGCTGATGATCGCGGCGTTGTTAATCATCCCGGCCGCGGCGGCGCGCTTCTGGACGGAGCGGCTCGGCCGACTGCTGGTGCTGGCGGCGCTGTTCGGCGTGGCCTCGGGCGTGGTCGGCGCGCTGGTCAGCGCCCGCGTGGAACGGCTGCCGGCGGGGCCGACGATCATCCTGACGGCGAGCGGTTTGTTTCTGGCATCGCTGCTGCTGGGGCCGCGCCGCGGCGTGCTGGGGCGCTGGCTGGCGCAGCGGCGCTTCCGACGGCGGCTGGCGCACGGCGACGTGACCGTCCGCACCACGGTAGATTTCCCATGACCCATGCCGCCCTGCAACAGGCCCTCTGGACGATCGCGGTTGGCGTCGTCTGTAACGTCGCCTGCGCAATCATCGGCTGTTACCTGGTGCTGCGCCGCCTCAGCCTGCTGGGCGACGCGATCAGTCACGGTGTCCTGCCGGGCATCGTTCTGGCGGTGCTGGTCAGTGGCCAGCTGACGGGCTGGCCGATCCTGGTCGGAGCGATGCTCTGCGGACTGCTCACTGCAGCGCTGACGCAGGCGCTGCAAAGTTTCGGCAAGGTGTCCGAGGACGCGAGCATGGGCGTCGTCTTCACGACGCTGTTCGCGCTGGGCGTGCTGCTGATCTCGCGCCAGGCCACCGGCCGCGACCTCGACCTCGATTGCGTCTTCAACGGCGTGCTGGAGCTGGTCGCGGTGGACACCTTCAGCTGGCACGGCTGGCAAATCCCGCGGGCATTCCCGACGATGGCACTGGGGTTGGCCGGCACGCTGGGCCTGGTCCTGCTGTTCTGGAAGGAACTGAAAATCGTCTCGTTCGACCCGGCCCTGGCGACCGCGATGGGCTATCCCGCGGCGGCGGTGCATTACCTGCTGATGGCGCTGGTGGCGGCGGTGACGGTGACGGCGTTCGAGGCGGTCGGCTCGATTCTGGTGGTGGCGATGCTGGTGGTGCCCGCGGCGACCGCCCACCTGCTGACGGATCGGCTCTGGTTGATGATGCTACTGGCGGCGCTGCTGGCGGCGACCGCGGCGGTGCTGGGCTACGTGCTGGCGTCGGAATACGTGTTCAACTCCATCGTCTCGGCCATGATGGCGGTGGCGGCGGGAGCGCCAGTTTTTGCTGGCGGTGCTGTTCGCGCCGCGGCACGGGCTGGTGGCGCGCTGGCTGCGGAACGCCCGGCTGGCGCTGCGCATCGCCGGCGAGGACGTGCTGGCGGCGCTATACCGGGCGGCGGAGGCGGGCTCGCCGACGGTTGGCCCACGGCCGCGGCTGGCAGCATGGTGGCTGGCGCGCCAGGGGCTGGTGCAGCGCGGTGTCGGTGGGCTGGAGCTGACCGACCAGGGCCGGCAGCGGGCGCGGTCGCTGGTGCGCTCGCACCGTTTGTGGGAAGCGTACCTCGGCGAGAACTTCGATCTGCCGCCGGACCACCTGCACGACCCCGCGACGCAAATGGAGCACTTCATCGGCCCCGATCTGCAGGGCCAGCTGGCGGCGGAACTACACAATCCCGCCCGCGACCCGCACGGCCGGCCCATCCCGCCCGGTTAGTCGTCGAAGGTCAGGAACGCGAACGGCACGGCGCGGATGGCAGTACCGTCCTCGAAGAACAGGTCAGCCACCTCGACTGGCCCACGCGCCGTCTCGACCACGTAGGGCCGAAGCTGCGCCGGCACCCGGGTGCCCTTGTGAACCTCCACCCGCTCCAGGTGATGCCGCGCCGAGGTCTCCAGGTCGAGCACGAGGTTGTCCACGAACTTGATGGTGTGATACACGGCCCTGCCTCCCCTTGATCGCTGTCCTTCCTGGGCGCTCGGTTCCCCCCGATTCCGGCCTGGGGGTCAAAATCATACATCTTGGAATGATGAGCAAACCGGATGCCGAAGGGCGCCGAAGAGTGCGCCTCTTGTTTCTGTGCTTGTGCTGAAGGCGACAGGGTAGGTAGAGTGTGCCACTGCTTGGCCGCCCTTCTCGACCGGAAGGGATCACCCAGGGCATCACGAGGCGGCCAAGCAGTGGCACACCGAGTCTCCCTCCCCGTCCCATCCCGCAGGATTGCAGGACACCCCGCCAGCAACACGCCTTGTCGAAAACGCCGACCGCCGGTATCCTCCGCGTCGCATGGACGCTCTCCCCGCAGTTCCGCTGAACCGACCCCGAACCTGGCCCTGGTGGCTGGCACTGCTGGTGCTGACCGGCTGGCAGGCGTGGATGACATTGAGCCTGTTCGGCACCGAGGCGCCGTGGCGGCGGCTGCTCGACGATGAGCCAATCGTCTCCGGCCGCCATCCGTTGCACCTGTATCACGGCCACCTCGGCGCGCAGGCGCTGCACTACACCGGCCGCTTCTGCTGCTACGACCCCGCTTTCCAGGCCGGCTACCCCAAGACGCACGTCTTCGACAACGGCAGCCGGCCCGCGGAATTATTCCTGACGCTCGGCGGTGGCGCCTATCGACCGTCGGCCTACAAGCTCGGTCTGGCGCTGACGTGCGCGCTGGTGCCGCTGCTGCTGATGCTGGCCTGCCGCGGCGCCGGCCTGGGCGTGCCGGCGACCTGCTGGGCGACCACCGCGGGGCTGCTCGTGTGGTGGGGCGTACCCGGCCGGCGAGCGCTGGAAGCCGGCGACCTGGAACTGCTGGTGGCAGCGCTGGCGGTGCTGGCGCACGGCGGTCTGCTGCTGCGCTACGACCGTCTGCCCGGCCCGGCGGTGTGGTTCGGCCTGCTGCTGACCGGCGTCGTCGGCTGGTTCGCGCAACCGCTGGTCTTCCCGCTGCTGCTGCCGTTGCTGCTCGTCTACTACCTGACCGTCGGCGTCAAGCACGCGAGCCTGCTCTGGCACGCGGCCCTGCTGGCCGCCCAGGTCGGGGCGCTGGCGCTCAACGCCTTCTGGCTGATCGACTGGGTGCGGCACTGGTGGATTCGGCAACCGCTGCCGGGCCATCACGCCCTGCTGCCGCACCGCACATTCGGGGCGGTGTGGGCGTCGCCACTGTGGGGCGACGGGCCGGACCGTGACCTGGCACTGCTGCTGCTGGTCGGCGCTCTGGCCGGCGTGGTGCTGCTCAACCAGACGCGGCGGCGGGCGGCGGCCCGGCTGCTCGGCCTGGGGGCGCTGATGCTGCTGGCGCTGGCGGTGCTGGGCGTCGCCTGGGAGCCGCTGGGCGAGCTGGGCACGTCGGGGTTGCTGGTGCCGGCGCTGTGGTTCGCGGCGCTGCCGGCGGGGCACGCGCTGGCGGTGCTGGGTGGCGCGGCGCAGCGGTTGCCGGGGCGCTGGCGGCACGTGACCTGGGCGGTCGTCGCGGCGCTGGCGACGGCGGTGGCACTGCACCCGTCCGCGCAGGCGCTGGCGCGGCGCTGCGGCGCCGCCGAGCCGCTGGTGGTCGGGTTGGGGCCGGAGCGCGAGGCGCTGGTGCGGACGCTGGTGGAGAACACAGCGCCGGACGCGCAGCGTGTTGTGGGAGGACCGGCCGGTGACGCACGGGGCGTCGCGCTGGACGGCCCTGCTGCCGTTGCTGACGGATCGGCCATTCGTGGGCGGCCTGGATCCCGACGCGGAAATCGAGCACACCGCCATCGGCCTGAAGGACGGCCAGCTGTCCGGCAAGCCGATCCGCCAGTGGGGCGACGCGGCGCTGGAGGAATACTGCAAACGCTACAATATCGGTTGGGTGGTAGCGTGGTCGCCGGAGGTGGTGGAGCGGCTGCGGGCCTGGCGGCACGGCGCCCATGAGGTGGCGGACGTGCGGGACGGCGGCGCCGGTGTGCTGTTCGAGGTCCGCCGGGCGCCGCACAGTTTCGCGCTGAAGGGCAAGGCCCACGTACTGTCGGCGGACAGCCATCACATCACGCTGCAGGACGTGGTGCCGGACAACGGCTGTGTGGTGCTGAGCCTGCACTACCAGCCCGGCCTGCGGGCGTCGCCGGGCCGCATCAAGATCGAGCGCGAACAGAACCCCAACGACCCGGTGGCGCTGGTGCGGCTGCGCGTCGAGGGCAACGTGCCGCGCGTGACGCTGACGTGGCGCGACCGCTGACGGCGCCGGGTGGCCCCGTTTCTCGCGCGGTTCGCGTTTGGGTAGCGCACAAGTTGTGGGACGGCTCTCCAGAGCCGTCAGCGTTCTCCCGACGGCTCTGGAGAGCCGTCCCACGACTTGTAGTCCACGCGACTGGGAACCGCTCTAGTTTCGCGCAGGCAGAGTCCGCGCGAAACGTAAACGGAGTGAGTTCATGACCGCATCCGCCATCGTCGGCGCCGTTTTGGGCACGGCCGTCGGCGACGCCCTGGGACTGCCCTACGAGAACCTGTCGCGGCGCCGCGCCCTGCGGCTGCTGGGCGAACCGGAGTGCTACCGCTTCCTGTTCGGCCGCGGCATGGTGTCCGACGACACCGAACACACCTGCATGGTCGCGCAAGCGCTGACCGCCAGCGGCGGCGATGCGGACGCCTTCGCCCGCAGCCTGGCCTGGCGGCTGCGCGGCTGGCTGCTGACGCTACCAGTGGGAGTCGGCCGGGCGACACTGCAAGCCTGCGTCAAACTCTGTCTCGGTTTCCCGCCGCGCCATAGCGGCGTCTTCTCCGCCGGCAACGGTCCCGCCATGCGCAGCGCCGTCCTCGGCGCCGCCATCGACGATCTTGGCCAGCTGCGCCGGTTGGTCGAGGTCAACACGCGCATCACCCACCGCGATCCGAAGGCCGAACATGGCGCCTTCGCTGTCGCCCTCGCCGCCCGCCTGGCCCGGCAGCAACCGCTGGTCAGCGGCACCGAATTCCTGGAGCGGCTGCGCGGGCAGTTGCAGGAGGAAGCCGCGGTGCCGTTCCTGGAGCTGGTCACCCAGGCCGTCGCCAGCGCCGCGACCGGCGCGACCACGCCGGAGTTCACGACGGCACTGGGTTGGAAGTCCGTCAGCGGTTACGTCTACCGGACGGTGCCGGCGGCGCTGCACGCCTGGCTGCGCTGGCCGCGCGACTTCCGCGCCGCGGTGACAGACGTGATCCGCTGCGGCGGCGACACCGACTCGACCGCGGCCATCGTCGGCGGCATCGTCGGTGCCGGCGTCGGCAAGGAGGGCATCCCCGCGGAGTGGCTGGCGGGGCTGTGGGAATGGCCGCGCACGGTCGTCTGGATGGAGGGGCTGGCGCGGCAACTGCACGCGGCGTTGACGGCTGGCACACCACTGCGGCCGCCGCGGCTGTTCATTCCTGGACTGCTGCTGCGGAACCTGCTATTCTTGAGCGTTGTTGTCGCACATGTGTTCCGTCGATGCCTGCCACCTTATTGAATGAGAGCCACCATGTTCGCGCACCGTCGTCGCTGGCACGCTGTCGGCGCTGGCCTGGTCCTTGGCGTCGCCGTCGGCGCCGTCACCCTCGCCTGCAATTCGCCGCCCAGCCAGGAGCAGGAGGCCAAACCCGTGCAGGGCCAGAAGAAACCGCCGCCCGCCGGCGACTACAAGCCGGTCGTCTTCGTCGATCTCGGCATCGTCCTGCAGACACCCAAGGAAGACAAAAAAACCGGCTTCGTCGTGGCCGGCCGCAACCCGACGTACCTGATCCGTGGCCTCAAGAAGATCAACGGCCAGTCCATCGCCACCCTGGAAAAGGACATGCGGCCGGATGCGCTGTCGAAGGCCGGTTTCCTCGGGAAGGACGAGGCGTTGCTGGACGTGCTGGCCCGCGACAACGATTACGTGGTCGAGCAACTGGGCATGTCGCACCAGGAGCTGGCCCGCCACCTGTACGCGCTGGAGGCGATCTGGCACAAGCTCGGCGGCAAGGCGACCGACAAGGAGCCGATCCGCTGCATCTACTGCAACCGTCGGTTCGAGATCACGCTGGATTTGACGCGCGGCCTTCAGAAGTCGCCGTTCCGGGACGACACCAGGACCAACGCCTACCTCAAGGCGGTAAACGTGGACAACGGTCAGAAACTGGAGTATTCGTGCCTGGTGCCGGCAATGGTCGAGCGCTACGGCTTCTACGAGGGCACGGGCACGTCCTTCCGCGTCGAGCCGAAACAGATCCTGGAAGTGTGCGATTTCCTGAAACCCGCGCCGAAGTAATAAAATGTCACCACGGAGAACGCGGAGAGCTCTCCGCGTTCTCCGTGGTGACATTTTTACTTCAGGAGGCGCCGAACAACAACTTCGTAGGACGGCTCTCCAGAGCCGTCGGGACGGCTCTGGAGAGCCGTCCTACTCTTGGAAGTTGTTGTTCGGCGCCTCCTCAGGTCAGGCGTGCCCGCGGCTTCGGTTTCTTGAAGTCGTCGCGGTTGCCGCTGTAGATCATGATGTAGAAATACGGGTTGTCCATGTCGTGGACGCTGATACTGAAGCGTCCGCTGCGCAAATTGCCCGCGAACTCCAGCGCGCTTTTCTTGTTGAACTGATTGACGGACAGCACATAGACGTGCGCCACCTGCGCCGATTCATTGGGCCGGTTGAAGGCGAACACCAGATACGGGACGGGTTGCCCCTGAAACAGGGCCAGGTGATACCCTTCCAGCAGCCGATAGTTCAGATCCTCGGGCGCCTTCATCTGGACCTTGAACTCCTCCTTGAAAGCTTCCTCCACCTGCTTGTCCGTTGTCGGGGCGCGGTTCGCCGCCTGGGCGACGGCCGGCAAATCCACGTCCGGCACCCGCGGAGCCCACAGTACATAACCGAGCCCGAGCCCGATGGTCAGCAGCAATACGGCGGCGGCGGCGACCTTCCCCCAGCCGCGCCGCCAGGCCTCGCGCTCCGCGTCCAGGCGCACCAGCAGTCGCTCGCGCAGGCCGCTCGGCACCTTCACAGCCTGCATGGCACGGCTGAAGCGGTCGTCGGCGCGGCGCTCGTCGTGCGCCAGGGCGGCGCAGGCGGCGCAACCGTCGAGGTGCTGTTGCAACGCTTCCGCTTCGGCCGCGTCGGTCTCCGTGGGATTGCTGGGGCGGACAAAAGCCAGGAGCAGACGGGCGGTGTTACAATCCATCGTTCGCCCTCCCGGTGCCCTCGGTGACCGCCGCGGAGGCCGCCGGCAGCAGGCGAGCCCGCAGGTGGACCTTGGCACGTGCGAGCCGCGACATCACCGTACCGATCGGCAAATCCATCTGCTCGGCGATGTCGCGGTATGAGAACTCCTCAAAATAATACAATATGATCGGGGTCCGATACACCTCAGGTAACTCGTTCAGTGCCTGCTGCAGCTGGTCGGGATCGACCTCGGGCAGCGGTTCGGGTAAACGCTCGGGTATGTCGCCGACCAGGTCCAGCGACACCGCCGGCCGTTGCTTCTCGGCGCGCGTGCGGTGGAGGTAGCCATTGCGCAGGATGCTGAACAGCCAGGCCTTGGCCCGGGCGGGGTCGCGGAGCTGGCCCAGTTTGAGCTGGGCCTGGCAAAAAGCCTCCTGGGTCAGGTCCTCGGCATCCGCGGCCGAGCCCGACAGACGGTAGGCGTAGCGGTACAGAGCCGCGTAGTGTTCCTCGACCAGCTTCTGCACAGAACGTCTGTTGCTGGGCACGTTCATGGGCCACCTTCTCCACCAACGCACGAGCCCGCGCCGGGACGATTTATTCCCGAACGGGGAGAAATTTCAAAAAAAACCGCCGAGCCCCCTACCACTGCCGTGCGGCCTTCTTATAACGCATGGGTAGACTACGCGAAGCCACGGTCCCTGGGCAACTCAATTCATCCCTCCGGGGCGGATTGCGCTGCCCGAACCTGGGAATCCACCACTGACACGCCGTGGCCACCCCCACCCGGGGGACGAACGGAAGCCCCAGGGCCGCGGGAATTTTTTTTCGGGAATAAAACACGCAGGTTGGTGTCATAGCCTACGAACTCGGCAGTCGGGGATACTGACCGAGGATGTTTCTCCCCATTTCGCACCTGTGTGGAAAGGACGGACAAACCGTGCAGAAGCTCCTGGGAATTCTGGTGATGGGCCTGGCCTTCACCCTGATGGCCGGCACCGTCGGCTGCCAAAAGGAGAAGGACAAGGAAAAGGACAAGAAGGAGACCGCCGCCGGCAAGGACAAGGACAAGGACAAGGACAAGGAAAAGGACAAGGAAAAGGAAAAGGACAAGGAAAAGGACAAGGACAAGGGGAAGACCACCACGTACGAATTTGACACCATCAAGGAACAGAAGGTGGACAAGGCGACCGGCAAGAAGGGCACCCTGAAAGTGGCCGTGGAGTTGAAGGAAAAGGCCGCCCACAAACTGACCATCACCGCCACGAGCAAGGACAAGGGCATCACCGGCACCGGTGAGATCACCAAGGGCGACAAGAAGGGCGATGTCATGCTTACCTTCGTGGATGTCGCTCAGGGCGATCACACCGTGGATCTCGCTATCGGTGGCACGGACAGCACCGGCAAGGGCTCGTTCACTCTGAAGGTCGAAAAGTAACGCCTCCTCAACGTCAAGATTTGGTGACTCGACACGCACTTTTCTGTGAATGACGCCTGAATATGATGGGATATTCAGGATCAGCTAGTGTTTGAACCTCGCGAAAGGATGGTTTTCCTGTGAAGAAATTGCTCACGCTTCTGGCCGCTGTGGCGTTGGTCTTCTCCTTGACCATCGCCAACGTCGGCTGCAACAAGGAAAAGGAAAAGGAAAAGGACAAGGCCGGCGAGAAGGACAAGGACAAGGACAAGGACAAGGACAAGAAGTAATCCACGTCTGACGATCCAACAGGAGCCGGCCACCCCCGTGGCCGGCTCTTTGCACTTCGGTTGCCCAGGGCGAGGGAACGAACGTGAAACACTTCCTGGCTTTTCTGCTACTGCTGGCGGTGACGGTGCCGCTGCTGCTCGGCTGCGGCGGCGACAAGGAAAACAAGAATAGTAACCGCGACCGCGACAAGCCGAAGCCCGCGAGCGGCTTCTGAGCGACGGTGCCCGACGCTTCTGGCGAGCGGCGCGGCGTCAGGCCGCCGGTACGGTGAAGCACCGGCGGGTTGACGCCGCGCCGCTCGCCCACCGCTGGCCTTGCCTCCCGCCCCGGCGGCTGCGATGATGACCAGGAAAAAAGGAGCCACCCCGCCATGTCGCAGCCGCCGCTGGGCCGCAGCACACCGCTGGTGCCGCCGCTGTATCTGTCCTCCGTCTACACCCTGCCGGACCTCGACGCGCTCGACCGCATCATCAACGCGGAGGAGCCCGGCTACGTCTACGCCCGCGACGCCCACCCCAACGCCCGCCACCTGGCGGCCGAGCTGGCAGCGCTGGAGGCCGCCGACTGGGCCGTCATCTGCGGTTCCGGCATGGCCGCCATCAGCGCGTTCCTGCTCGCCATTCTGCAACAGGGCGACCGCCTTGTCGCCGGCAACCGTCTGTACGGCCGCACTGCCCAGCTGTTCGACCCGGAGCTGACGCGCTTCGGCATCCGCACCACCTTCGTCGATGCCAACGACCTCGACGCCGTCAAGCGGGCCCTGGCGGAGCCGGCGAAGGTGCTGTTCGTTGAGACGCTGTCCAATCCGCTGCTACGCCTGGTGGACGTGCCGGCGCTGGCGCAGCTGGCGCGCGAGCGGCACTGCCTGCTCATGGTGGACAACACCTTCGCGACGCCGGTGCTGACCCGGCCGCTGACGCTGGGTGCCGACATCGTGATGGAGAGCCTGACGAAGATGATCGGCGGCCACTCCGACGTGACGCTGGGCGTGGTGGCCGGCAAGGGCGAGCTGCTGCCACAGGTCAGCGCGACGGTGAGTATCTGGGGGCTGGCGAGCAACCCGTTCGACTGCTGGCTGGCGCAGCGCGGCCTGGCGACGCTGCCGTTGCGGATGCGGGCGGCGTCGGCGAACGCGACGCGGTTGGCGGACTGGCTGGCGGACCAGGGCGGTGTGCAGCGCGTCGTCTACCCGGGCCGGCAGGACCACCCCGACCATGCGCTGGCGAAGACGCTGTTGCAGGGCGGCTGCGGCAACATGCTGAGCTTCGAGGTGCGCGGCGGTCGCGAGGGAGTGAATCGGTTCATGCGATTGGCGCCGGGGGTGCCGTTCAGCCCGTCGCTGGGCAACACGACAACGACGCTGAGCCATCCGGCGTCCACGTCGCACCGTTACGTCAGCCCAGCAGAGCGGCGGCGGCAGGGCATCACCGATGAGCTGATTCGGCTGTCCGTCGGTGTTGAGGAATTCGAGCACATCCAGCGCGAGATGGCGAAGGGGCTGGCGGGGTAGGGTGTGGCTGTCTTCGTTCGTAGTACCGCCTTCAGGCGGGTGGGAGCGAAGACCGCCTGAAGGCGGTACCATGAACGAAGCAGCCCGCCACGGAGGGTCAGCGAATGCCCAGCGCATTCTGGCTGCGGCTGCGGCGGTGGTGGTTGCTGCCGCTGGAACTGGGCGACTGCCTGCGTGGCCGGCGCGACCCGCTGCTGCCGCCGCGCTGGCTGCGTCTGGCGGCCGGCGGCGACTTCACGGCCGTCGGCGACCGCGTGTTGACGCACTGCCGCGAGCTGGCGGACCTGCGGCCCACGGACCGCGTGCTGGAGGTCGGCTGCGGTGTCGGCCGCATCGCCCGGGCGCTGGCAACGTACCTGGAACCGCCCGGTTCCTATGACGGCTTTGACGTGGTGGCTTCGGCCGTGCGCTGGTGTCAACGGCACCTGACGCCACGCTATCCGCACTTCCGCTTCCAACACGTGGACCTGCGCAACGGCGGCTACAACCCGCGCGGCCGGCTCCGCGCCGAGGACTTCGCCTTCCCACACGCGGACGCCAGCTTCGACCTGGTGCTGCTGGCGTCGGTGTGTACGCACCTGCTGCCGGCGGAAGTGACGCACTACCTGGCGGAGGTGGCGCGGGTGCTGCGGCCCGGCGGCCGGTTGCTGGCGACGTTCTTCCTGCTCAACGCGGAGTCGCTGGCGCGGATGGCCGGCCCGGACAGTCGCTTCAACTTCGCACACACCGGCCCGGGCTACCGCACGACGCGGCCGGATCGCCCCGAGGTCGCGGTGGCCTACGCCGAGGACGACCTGCGCCGCCTGCTCGACCAGGCCGGTTTGGCACCGCGGGGGTCGATCGCGTATGGCAGCTGGTGCGGCCGTGCCGGTGCGCGCGAGGGCCAGGACGTGCTCGTGGCGCAGAAGAATTGCTAAGAGCGGTTTGCCCTGGGGTGTAGCGGAAGTCGCCAGACTTCCGTCCGGCGCTGCACGGAAGTCTGGCGACTTCCACTACACCTATCGAAAAAACAACGGGGGCGGGCGGACCTGACCCACCCGCCTCCGTTCGTATGCCGTCACGATGTCACTTGGCGCCCCACAACCGTACGGTGTTGTCCTGGCTGCCGGACACCAGGAACCGGCCGTCCGGCGAAAAGTCCAGCGCCCGCACGTAGTTCGTGTGGCCCGTCAGCTGCCGCAGTTCCTTGCCGCTGTGGAGGTCGAAGACGCGGATGACGTTATTGTTGTTGTTGAACTGCACGGTGCCGTCGTTCAGTACCATGCCGCCGCCGCAGGCCGTGTACACCCGCCGGCCGTCCGGCGAGATCGCCACGTACCACACCATGCCCGGATGCGTCAACTGCCGCAGTTCCTTGCCCGCGTCCACGTCCCAGACCTTGACGGTGTTGTCGAAGCTGCTCGTCACCGCGCGCTTGCCGTCCGGCGACAGCGCCACGTGCTGCACCGATTTGTTGTGCTTGAACTGCCGCACTTCCTGGCCCGTCTCCAGGTTCCACACCCGCACCGTGAAGTCCACGCTGCAGCTGATCGCCCGCTTGCCGTCCTTGCTGATGCCCAGGCCGTTGATGTAGTTCGTGTGACCGGTCATCGTTCGCAGGGCGTTGTTGCCGTTGTTCAGGTCGAAGATGCGGATCGAGCGGTCGTCGCAGGCGCTGATGACCTTGTTGCCCGGCAGGAAGCGGACGGCTCGCACCCAGTCGTTGTGGCCGAAGTAGCGGCGGACTTCCTGGCCGGTTTCCAGGTTCCACAGTCGCATGCTGTTGTCCGTGCTGCCCGACAGGCCGTACTTCCTGTCCGGCGAGATGGCCACGCTCTGGATGGAGCCGTTGTGGCCGAAGAAGTCGCGTTTCTTTTGACCGTTGGTCGCGTCCCAGAGCCGCACAGCGTTGTCACCGCTGCCGCCCGAGAGAATCAACTTGCCGTCGCTGCTGATGGTCACCGACTGCACGCCGCCGACGTGTGCTTCGATCTTGCGCAACTCGGTGGTGATCTCCGCCCCCGAGAAGGACACCACGCCCGAACCGGCCGGGAACAGCCGGGCCAGCTCCTCGACCTGTTTTTCGATGCGCACCTTGGTCAGGCCGTTCAGCATCGGCAGCGCGATCTGATACCAGTGATAGGCCCGGCGGAAGGTCTGACGCTGGGCCAGGCCCTTGTCCTTTTCGCCCAGTTCGTACCACAGATCGGCCAGAGCCACCTGCTCGCGCGGCACCTTGGGGTGGCCCAGGTCGCGCTCGGCGAGGGCTTTGAGAACGGCGTCGGTGCCCTTGGCCAGCAGCGGCAGGCCCTTGTCGTAGTTGCCCTTGGCGAAGCAGTAGTATTTGCCGACCGCCAGGGCCGCTTCCTTGTCGGTGCCGGCCTTCGCCAGCAGCGGCTTGATGTTGTCGAAGGCCTTCCGGGCGTCCTTGACCTCGTCGAGCCGCTTCTGGACGCGGGCGGCCAGGGCCAGCTTCTCGCTCTTGACGGCGGCCTTGTCGGCGGTGGCGACCAGCTTGTCCGCGGCGGCGAAGTTATCGACGTTCAGCGCTTCCTCGACCAGGTTCAGCAGCGCCTCGGTCAGGGCGATGGCGTCCTCCCGGGAGGTGGTGTTCTTCTCCACCTGGGCGTAAATCGACGCCTTCATCTCCACGGTATCGACCTTGAAGAGCTTGCTCAGCTCGCCGATGGCCTCCAGAGCGCCGGTGTTGTCGCCGGCGCGGGCGAACAATTCGCTGGCCAGCTTCAGGGCCATGAATTGCAGATGATCGTCGTCCTTTTCCATCTTGCCCTGACTGAGCAGTTCGCCGCCCAGAGACTGGGCGGCGGCCTTGTCCGTCAGGGCCTCCTTGAACCGGGCGGCGAACAGTTTGGAGATGGTGGCCTCGGCCTTGCCCTGATCTTCCGCGCTGGGCACGTTTTTCTTCAGACCGGGCTCCTGGGCGTCCATCGGCACGACGGCCAGCAGCAGCGATACCGCCGCGACCGCCGCGAACAGGGCGGCGATGCGACGCAGGGATGGTGAACACAACATGGGGACCTCTACTTGGAAGTGTGACTGGGTACGACCTGGGGAAACTCCGTCCTTTTCACACTACAGTGGCGGGACGGTCGCAGGTTGTCAACCAAAATTATCGCGCTCCAACCCAACATGACGACGCAGCGGCCACCGCGCTAACCGTTTGGGTCATTTCGCGCCCCACAGCCGCACCGTACCGTCCTGGGCACCGGTCACCAGCACCCGGCCGTCCGCCGACAGGGTCAGCGTCATCACCCACTGCGTATGGCCGCTCAGCGTCCGCAGTTCCTTGCCGGTTTGCAGGTCGAAGACACGCACCAGGTTGTTCGTGTTGCTGGGCTGCACCCCGCCGTTCACCACCACACCGCCGCCGCTGGCGGTGTAAACGCGGCGGCTGTCCGGCGAGATCGCCACCTGCCACACCATGCCCGGGTGGGCCAGGGTGTGCAGCACCTTGTTGTTATCCACGTCCCAGACCTTGACGGTGTTGTCGTAACTGGTCGTCACCGCCCGCTTGCCGTCCGCTGACAGCGCCACGTGCTGCACCAGCAGCGTGAACTGCAGCCGGCGCACTTCCTGCCCCGTCTCCAGGTTCCAGATGCGCGCGGTGTTGTCGCTGCTGCTGGTGGCGGCGCGTTTGCCGTCCTTGCTGACGGCCACGCTGGTCATGTACGCCGTGTGGCCGGCCATCCTCCGGACCAGGTTGCCGTTGTTCAGGTCGAAGACGCGCACCTGGCCGTCGTCGCAGCCGGAGATCACGTATTTGCCGCCCGGTACGAACTGGACCGCACGGATCGCGCCGCCGTGGCCGTTGAAGCGGCGCACCTCCTGACCGGTTTGCAGATTCCACAACCGCAGCGTGTTGTCGTTGCTGCCCGTCAGGCCCAGCTTGCCGTCCGCCGACACGGCCACGCCCATGGCGGCACCGTTGTTGATGCGAAAGTCTTGTTTTTTCTGGCCGGTGGCCGCGTCCCAGGCGCGGGCGATCACCTCGTTGTAGCTGCCCGTCATGACCACTTTGCCGTCCGCGCTGACCGCCACCGAGTTCACCTGCCCCTGGTGGGCCTGGCCGATGACGCGCTGCTCCTTCGCGATCTCCACCGTCAACGTCGCGCCGGTCACCGGGAACAGTTTGGTCAGTTCCTCGGCACGCATCTGCACGCGGTCCTGCGTCAGGCCCTCGACCTCTGGCAGCGCCAGCTGATACCAGTGCAGCGCCCGGCGGAACAGCTGTCGCTGAGCCAGGCCCTTTTCCGACTTCGCCAGCTTGTACCAGTCGTGAGCCAGGTCCGCCTTGAGCTTGCCCTTGGCGGGCGCGGCCAGATCGCGCAGCGCCAGCTTTTTCAGCTCGGCGTGGTCGCCGCGGGCCAGCAGTGGCAGCCCCTTGTCGAACCGGCCCTTGAGGAAGCATAAGTAACGGCCGACCTCGCGGTGCGCCTCGGCGTCATCGGGGTTCTTGGCGACGCGTGCCACGAACGGCTTGACGGCTTCCGCAGCGGCTTTCGCCTCCTTGATCTCCTTGCCGCGGCCCTCCACCCGCGAGGCCAGCTGCAACTTGCCGGTCTTGACCACCGCCTTGTCGGCGACGGCCAGGAGCTTGTCGGCGGTGGCGAAGTGGTCGGCGGCCAGCGCGTCGTCGAGCAGGCCGAGCACCATCTCGGTCAGGGCGATGGCGTCCTCCTTGTTGGTGGTCTCCTTCTCCACCCGGGCGTAAATGGCGGCCTTCAGGTCGAGGGTGTCAACGGTGAACGACCGGGCCAACTCCTCGACGGCCTCCAGGGCGGCGGCATTGTCGCCGCCCTGTGCCGCCAGTTCGCTGGCCCGCTTCAGGCCCGCGAAGCGCAGGGCGTCGTCGTCGTGGGTGATCCGGGCTCGGGTCAGCAGGTAGTCGGCCAACTCGCGCGCCACGGCCTTGTCCTTCAACGCCTCCTTCAGCTTCGTAGCGAACAATTCCGCCAGCACGGCCTCAGCCTGGCCCAGGGCGGCGGCGTCCGGGGCGGGCCGTTTCTTGACCGGCTGCTGGCCGCCCGTCGGCGCCACCAGAGCCAGCACCAGGGCCGCCACAACCGCCGCCAACAGAGCGACGCCGGGCGAAAGCGGTGTTCGAGATGTCATGCTACCTCCGTGGATGGGGTGGGGAGTCCTCCGCTGGTAGCGTAGCGGAAGAGCGGAACGCCGCCAGTGGAGGAAAGAGGCGCTATGCCCCAAATATCGACGAATCAGCCGGCCGTGCGGATTCAGCACAGGCGAAGTGCAGGGCGGCTGACGCCGGCGGATCGGGTTAAAAGACGAACGGCCGGGCCCATCGGCCCGGCCGTTCCGTGGAGTTACCCCGGACCTCACTTGAGGGTGACGGGGAAGTCGTTCGGGCCCTCCTGGATGGTGACGGTCAGCCCGGACCGGTCCACGTCGGCGTACTTCTCCGGAAGCGGGAACCATTTGTCCGCCACGTCCTTCTTTTTCTTCTCGGCTTCGACCGGCGTGCCTTCTGGTCTGAGGGGTTTTTTCTTCCCCTTGACTTCCTGGGGCGGCGGGAGGTCTGGGTTGGGGTCGGGGCTGATGACGGCAATTTTGGCTTCCCCAACGGGGACCGCGAGGACGGTGTACGTCCCGTCGGGTTTGATTTCTCCAGTGCGGGGTTTGTTGTCGCTGCCGACGATGACCACCGAGCCGGAAACGACTGGCTTTTTCTGATAGACGACCTTGCCGGAAACGTCCCCGGTGGGCTTGCCGCCGCAACCCAGCAGCACCAGGGCGAGCACCGGCACGAACGCCCAGCCCAGACGAAGCCACCTGGCCCAACCGAACGAATTGCCCATGATGCCCTCGACGGATAAAGACGTGGGGCGACGGGATTACCCTGGCGTGGTCCCGGAAGTTCCGACGTTGTGGCGGTGAAAAAACGGCAGCGGGTGGTCGCGGGCGTTCGTCGATGAAGCCCTGCGACCGCCCGCTTACCGGGTGTGTCAGTGCCGTTAATACTGGCTGAGGTCCACGACCTCTCCGCCCTGAATGGTGGCAAGTTTGGGCATAATCAGGGAGGCCGAGTAACTGATGCTGCGCACCGAGGCGTCGCCGAACGCGAAGTTGCCGCCGCCAGTGTGCGGCGACCACATGGCGTTGAAGCTGCACGGGTTGGTCACGTCCCGCGGGCCAGTCCCGTAGTACCAGGGCGTCGCCGGGCACGCGCCCCCGGTGGCCGTCGAGTATCCCAGTGAGGTGATGTTGGCCGCGCCAGAGGCCGTGTCGCAGCACGAGGGGTAATCCCACCAGCCCCAGTACAGGTCGGCGGCCGGATACCGCTCGCCCACCATCAGGGTGTTGCTGGTGCCATCCCGGATCATGATCATGTTCACGACCATGACGTTGTTAATCATGCCGACGGTGTTCAGCGTCGAGGAGTAGTAGTCCAGGCCGGCGACCGCCACGTAATCGGTGAGTCCGAAGCCGGCCCCACCCCAGCCCGTGTACTCCTGCCCGGCGCGCGTCTCATCGGGGCAGAGGAAAATCGGGATTTGCGCCCCGTTATTGTTATTGTTCGAGGAGTTGATCTGGTTGTAGACATTGTCGCCCTCAACGTACGGCAGCATCATGCCCATCCAGCTCATGGTGTTGTTGCCGAACACCTGCGGGAAGCGTTTGTTCACGCCGTAGTAGTTGTGCAAGCCGACGCCGATCTGGTGCAGGTTGTTCTGGCACTTGGCGACGTTGGCCGCCTCGCGCACCTTCTGCACAGCGGGCAGGAGCAGGCCGATCAGGATGGCGATGATCGCAATCACCACCAGCAACTCGATCAGCGTGAAGCCAATCCGTCGGGGGAGCGCACTCCGGGTAACCATGTGAGCCTCCGATGACGAACAATGAAAAGATAAATCACCCGCAGCCGTCGCGGCTGCCGGCTTCATTTGTTGGGGAGAGGTTGGGCGACGGCTGACTCACTCCGTTCAGGCCCGTGCGAACTTCCGTCGAACGAAATGGCTCCTTGCCGGGTTGGGAAGTCCGTTCCAGACGGACGCGAACAAGGAGTCGCCAAAACCACTTCCGCCGCCAGAAAGCGCCGGGAAGTGGCTGGAAGATAGAGTAAATGCTGGAAGACTCTTCCGTCAAGTTAAAAAAGGCAAACATGAAAAAAAGATGGGATTCTGAGGGTGACAACAACGCCAGGGCCTGAAACCGCGCCGTCCGGAGACGTGTACTGGTGTTCCGCCGGCGCGCGGCGCGGCGCCGCGCGCCCGGCGCGACCCAGAGGTGCTACTTCAGATCGATGTGGTAGACGTTCGGCCCGGGCTCGACCTTGAACGCCAGTTTCGACCGAGTAATGTCCTCGTACGCGGCGGAATGAGGTAAAACTTCGCGAGCGGGTCCGCGCCGGGAGGACCGGTATCTTGGTGCTTTTCGTATTCCCTCGGGACTTCTGCTGGTCGGCCAGTTGCCGGGTGTAGGTTTCGAGCTTCGGGTCCACGCACGCCACGGTGAATTTGGCGTCCCCGACCGGGACGCTGGCGAACGTGTAGGCGCCGTCGGTCTCGATTTTGGCGTCGAAAAACTGGCCGTTGCCGGCCTGTAACTTGACCCAACCGAACGGCAGCGCCTTGTTCTTGTAGGTGACCCTGCCGCTCAGGCTGCCCGTGGACGGGCCGCAGCCGACCAGGCCAGCCACCACCGTGGCGAATAGCAACCAGCGCAGGGCCGGGCCCCCCGCGTGTGAGGATCGAGTGGAAAGCACGTTAAGTTCTCCAAAAAGCCTGTCGAGGGTTCGCTCACTCATACGAATTGGGGTCCACGACTTCCTTGCCGTTGCGCGTGGCCAGCGGCACGAGGGCCGCCGCGCCGCTGTAGGGGATGAAGCGCACCGAGGCGTCGCCGAAGGCCCAGTTGGCACCGCCGCTGTGCATGCTCCAGAAGTGCAGGCTGTCACAGGTATTACCCAGGCTGCCCCTGGCGAACAGGTTCGGCGACGGACAGCCCCCATACGCGGGGTAGTTCGTCTGCGTGGCGAGCAGGTTGTCGTAGTCGCTGTAGGCCCACCAGCCCCACTGCAAGTCGGCGCTCGGCGGCCGCTCCCCCAGCATGACCGTGTTGCTGGTGCCGTCGCGGATGTCCGTCAGACGAATGCCCGTCTGGCTGGTGTCGAAAATGCCGTCGGTCGGCCCGGTGCCAATGTTGTAGGTGGTGCCGATCACGCCCAGATAGTCGATCAGGCCGAAGCTGCCGGTCGCGCCGCCCACGGTGCCGCTGAAGGAGCCGTTACTGAGCGGGTCCGCGGGGCACAGCAGCATGGGTACCTGCTGGCCGGACGCCTGGTTGAAGTTGTTGATGGTGAGGTTTTTCAGGTTGTCTTGCTCGACGTAAGGCAGGGTGGAGTAGACCCAACTTTTGGGGCAGGTGAAGCAACTCAGGGTATCACGGGGCGGCGGCAGTCGTTTGAACTGGTCGTGGTAATTGTGCAGGCCCGTGGCCAGCTGCTTGAGGTTGTTCTTACACTGGGTGTTGGCGGCGGCGTCGCGGACCTTCTGCACCGCGGGCAGCAGCAGGCCAATCAGGATGGCAATAATCGCAATGACGACGAGCAGTTCGATGAGCGTGAACGCGGAACGCCGGGGGTCGAAACGCGATGGGGCCATGAAACCTCCAGAGAGAAACGAGATACGGTAGGACCTCCGCCCGCCGGTCTGGCGGCGGCGGGCTTCAGCGGCGGCGGGTTCCGGTACGGTGTGGGCGGCGCGGCCACATCTTACCGGAATTACATATAAACATAGGTCACGAGAACCGGCGAGGACGGGCCAGCCGCGAAATCAGTTTCCGATCAATCGAAACCGGGAACTGCTTTCCCAGCCGCCAGCGCGCATCGCGACTGGGTAGCGGAAGTCTGGCGACTTCCGCTACACCCAGTTGCAAACTGCTTTAATCAGCGGTGAGGTCGATATTGAAGGTGGTTTCCGGGCCGTCAACCGTGACGCGCAAGGAAGAGGAATTGGGGTCGTTATAGCGGGACGGAAAGGCGTTCATGGGGGGAGGGCTCTTGAATTCCTTGGGCGCGCCGGCTTTGCGCCGTGTTGACCTGCTCCAGGTAGGCGCGGTATTCCGGCGATTCCCTGTACACCGTCACCAGGTGCTCGCCGTACGGCACGTCTTTGACGGTATAGGTGCCGTCGCTCTGGATGTTGACGAACAGCGGACGACCGTCCTTGCTGTGCAGGGTGACCTGGCCGGCCGTGACGGGCTGCTCCTTAAAAGTGACCTTCCCGGAGACGGTCCCGGTAGGCGACCCCCCCCCACAGCCGGCCAGGCCAAGACTGAGCACACAGGCGAGGAACACCGAACACCGACGGACAACGTGCATGAAAAATCCCCTTACTCGATCCGAAAAACCAGGCCCCGTGGCGTGGACTTATTCGGGGTCGTTGAACGCTTCCCTGCCCGCGCGTGTCGCCATCATTTCAATGAGCGTGGGCGGCGTCCCCTGAGCGATGGCGTAGGTGTAAAACCGCACTGAACCGTCGCCCATCAGGAAGTTGGCGCCGCCGCTGTGCAGGCTATAGGGGGCGTTGAACGCACAGTTGTCCAGGACATTCCCCGGTTTGAAAATCGCGGGGACCGGGCAAGAGCCGTTCAGGCCCGTGCTGTAGGTCAAGGACATGGTGCTGCGCGCCGGCGTCCGGTTGTCCGCCCAGTATTCGGAATCCCACCAGCCCCACAGGCCGTCCGACGCGGGCGGCCGTTCCACCACCATGATGGTGTTGCTGGTGCCATCAACCACCGAACTGAGTCGCACCGGGATGCCGGCCACCAACATGCCCCCGGAGTCCGGCGGTGGGGATCCCGCGAAGGGCTGGTTAAAATTGGCGCTGGACATGGCGGCGTACCAGGTGACGCCGTTGCCGGGGTAATAGAAATCACCGCGGCTGTCCATCGGACACCAGACGAAGTCTTGCGCTGGCCCGGAGGGCGTTTTGCTGTTCCAGGTAGGGGGCGATGTCCCGCAGCCAGGCCGTCCAGTAGGGGGCGGACGACCCGGCCGATTGTTGGCTGTTCCCGTATGGGAGATACTTGGTGGTGGTGTGGAAGTTGTGAATGGCGACGCCGATCTGTTTCATCTTGTTCTGGCATTGCGCGCGCAGGGCGGCCTCGCGCACCTTCTGCACGGCGGGCAGGAGCAGGCCGATGAGGATGGCGATGATGGCGATCACCACCAACAGTTCAATCAGCGTGAAACCGCTCGCACGGGGGACGGGGGGGCGGAATTTCATGCAGACCTCCGGGTACAACAAAAATAATACCTCGAACCCGCAGCCAGGATAGCCGCGCGTTTCATCGCGATGCGGCGGGTTGGGTCTCGTCAGGTGCAGAGTTGGTTGGTCCCGTGAGCGCCTCCCGCCAATAAGCACGAGCACACCAACCCCGTTCCAGGGATGACGGACGACCAGTCAGGAGAGTAGATTTTGGAACCCTTCGACCGAGCCCAGAGTGGCGCTCGAACGAGTGGTGGAGATAGAGTAGGAAGAAAATGCCACGTCCGTCAAGGAAAAAATGAAAAGAATGAGAAATGCAAATGAGCTGTCAGCGAGTAATCTTCGCGAGAAAACCCGCGGGCAGGTGTTCCCGGCGTGGCGGTGGCGTGGGGTCAATGGAGGGGGTCGAAGCGGTGGGACAGGCGACGGCTGTTGATGTCGAGGGATTCGAGGATTTCGAGGACGGCGGCCATCGGAATGCCCCAGTCGAGGGCCCACTGCAGGATGTCGAGGTTTTCCTGGCCGGACTTGAGGCGATCGAGAATGCGGTCGAGCAGAAGGGCATTGTCCTGGAAGCGCTGCCGCAACAGGCCGAAGTCGCCGCGGTCGAGTTCGACCCAGAAGCGCTTGCCCTGCAGGTGCTCCAGCCAGCGGGCTCGCAGGTAGCCCCACCAGTGACACTGCACCCAGCGACGGATCGCGGCCTCGCCCAGGTCCCGACCCGCCTTCTCGCTCTCGATCCATTTGAACTGTGCCGCTTCCTGCTCGCAGTCCTGGTAGACGCTGACTTTGTCCATTGTCCCTACCCTCGGGCGAGCTATCAAGTACCGTGAAGATTATAGCACAGGCCGCCCCGCAGCGTCCAATGCCATTTGCCCGGGTACGCCGACGCGGATTTCTTACTTGCTGCCCGCGCGGCGGTGCGGTACTGTGCAATCAGTCACGCGAGCGTTGCCCACGGAGCCGGTTGCGCGGGACGGAGACGGATCAGTAGGGGGACGTTGTGACCATTCGCACCTTTCAACCGGGGGACGAGGCTGCCCAGGTCGCGCTGTACAACGCGGCGGCGGCCGAGTTACCCCGGTTCAAGCCAGCCACCCTCGTCGAGGTCAAGCGCCGCACCAGCGCGAGCGACTTCGACCCCGGTCAGCGCTTCTTCGCGACCGACGCCCAGGGCGAGGTGGTCGGCTACGTCGTCGCCAACGCCAACGGGCGGGTCAGTTACCCGTGGTGCCGGGCCGGTCACGAAGACCAGGCCGAGCCGCTGTTCACCGCGGCCCTGGAGGCTCTGCGTCAAGCTGGCCACCGTCGCGCCTTCGCCGCCTACCGCGCCGACTGGGGCCGTGTCCTGGACTTCTTCAAGACCAACGGCTTCGCCGTCGCCCGGGAGATGGTCAATTTCTACCTCGACGTGGTGGACATGCCGACGGTCTCGCACCGCCCCAGCAGCCCGATCACGCCAGTGACGCCGGCCGACCTGCCGACGCTGCGCGAGTTGGGCCGCGGCGTGCTGCGCTTCGACGAGCCGGCCCGGCTGGTGGAGTACCTGTTCCGCAACCCATACTTCCCGCCGGACTCCATCGTGGCGCTGCGGCAGCGCGGCATCGGGGCGCCGCTGGCCTTTGGCCTGCTGGTGCGCGACGCGACCTACGCCGACGCGCGGCAGCTGGACGCCCAGATGCCGTGCTTCCGCCTGGGAGCGTTCGGCACCGAGGGGATGCAAACCAAGCGCGTCCGCGGCCTGTTCAGCGTGCTGGGCCGGGCCGACAACCAGTTCAACGCCCTGGCGCTGGACCTGCTCGGCCACGCGGCGCAACGGCTGCAGCACGAGGATGATTTCGACTGCCTGGCCGCTCAGGTGCCCTCGGACGCGCCGCACCTGCTGCGCTTCTTCCAGCACACGTTCCGCCGCCAGGGCAGCTTCCCGGTGCTGGAACGCGACCTGTGACCTTGCTTCATTGATGGTTTCGCGCTCATGAGCGCGAAACCACACATGAGGAACGATGGGGAACCGCCATGTCCTTCGCCGCCGCGCTGTCCACCGAGGCCGCCACGAGTCAGGCGCTGGACGACGTTTGCACCCGGGCCGACGTGGACGGGCCGCCGGACCTGGCCCTGCTGTTTTACTCGCCGCACCACGCCGCCAGCATCGACGCGACCGTGGCGGCGCTGCACCGGCGGCTGGCGCCGCGCTGTTTGCTGGGCTGTCCCGGCGAGGCCATCGTCGGCAACGACCGCGAGATCGAGGACGCGCCGGCGCTGAGCCTGTGGCTGGGCCGCTGGCCGCGGTCGGTGCAGCTGACGCCGTTCCACCTGACGCTGACGCACACCTCCGAGGGCCCCAGTCTGCTGGGCTGGCCGGACGAGCTGGAAACCGCGGACGCCGGCGCGTCCGTGATGCTGTTGCTGGGCGACCCCTTCTCGTTCCCGGCAGACGGCTTCCTGCACCAGATCAACGAGGACCGCCCGGGGCTGCGCGTGGTCGGCGGCATGGGCAGCGGCGTCCGCGGGCCGGGCCAGTGCGGTCTGATCCACGGCGGCCAGGTGGTGCGTGAGGGGGCGGTCGGCGTGCTGTTGCAGGGGCCGGTACGGGTGCGCAGCGTCGTGTCGCAGGGCTGCCGGCCGGTCGGCCGCCACCTGGTCATCACCCGCGCCCGGGACAACGTCATCCTGGAGCTGGGCGGCAAGCCGGCGCTGGCGCAACTGCAACAGTTGTGGCAGGAGCTGTCGCCGGAGGAGCGCGAACTGCTCCAGGAGGGGCTGCACGTCGGCGTGGTCATCAACGAGTATCAGGGCGAGTTCCAGCGCGGCGATTTTTTGGTGCGCAACGTCATCGGCATGGACCGCGGCTCCGGAGCGCTGGCAATCACGGATCGGGTGCGTGTCGGCCAGACGGTGCAGTTCCACGTGCGCGACGCGGCCACGGCGGACGAGGATTTGCACGCGCTGCTGCAGATCGACCTGAGCGCCCACGAGCAGCGGCCGGCGGCGGCGCTGCTGTTCAGCTGTAACGGCCGGGGCACGCGGCTGTTCCCGCAACCGGACCATGACGCGACGGTAATTCGGGCGGAGGCGGGACCGGTGCCGCTGGCGGGATTTTTTGCGCAGGGCGAACTGGGGCCGGTCGGCGGGCAGAATTTCCTGCATGGTTTCACCGCGAGCGTGGTGCTGTTCGAGGAGTGATGGAGATGCCGTTTACCATTGAAGTCGAGCAGGGAGCGGACCATCACGATAACGTTGGCGAGGCGGTACATCATGTTTACAGTAAGCCTCGGTGAAGTCGATGATTATTTCTCGGCGCGGGGCAACGATTACTGGGGTATGACCTGAAGCGGCCTGCTCGGCTTTGGGAGGACAACACCGATTGCGGGTTCTGGTTCTGGGACCGCTGGGGCGAGGTGGTGTTGATGGGTGCCGAAACGGAGGTTGCTGCCTGGCACGCGGCGTGGAGTTCACGGACCCAATCACCGACCAGGGCTTCGGGCTCGTGACGTTTTTCAAGATGCCGGGCGACTTCAAGGTGATGCTCTACCAGCCGCGCTACGGCAAGAAGTAGGGAATCTACGCTCCCCCTGGGCCGGAGGGGGTGTCTGAGAGATGAGATGAGATGAGACGAAAGCCCTCCCTGGCACCTATCTTCATTATACCGCCCAGCCCGCTTCCGGGGAATCGCTCGCGCCGGAGTCACTGGCGTTCGCAGCCGGCCTTGCTCGCGGCGCCTCTCCCGCCGTATGATCTTCTCCATTCCGCGAGCACCGCGCTCGCCGTTTCCCCGATCAGGAGTCCTCGCATGACGCGCCGCTGTCTGCTGTTGTCCGCCGTCCTGTTCGTCCTGCTCGGCTTTCAGGCCGCGCCGCTGTCGTCGCAGGAAAAGCCGACGCGGCTTGAACTGACCGACAAGGACATTGATGCGTCGCTCGGTGTCGAGTGGTACGGCCTGTACTTCCAGGACAAGAAGATTGGCTGGCTCAAGACCGACCGCAGCAAGCAGGGCACCGGTAAGGACGCCACTTTTCGCGACGCCGCCGAGCTGGAAATGAAGTTGGTGACGATGGGTCAGAAGATCGAGTTGAAAAGTGTGCAGGTGTTGGAGTACGAGGCTGCCCCGCCCTACCGCCTGCACCGCGGCGAATTCTCACAATCGGACGGCAAGGTCAAACAGCATATCCTGCTCACGGCCAACAAGGGCGGTTACGACGTGACCATCCGCACCGGCAACGCGAAACAACGGAAGCAACTGCCGGCCATCGAGCACACGCTGGAGGATGCCCTGACCGCGGAGGTCTGGCTGCGCCGCCAGCCGAAGGCCGGCGCCATCATCGTCCGCGATTTCGACCTGGAAAGCCTCAAGGTCGAACTGAGCACTTACAAACTGCTGGCGACCAAGGAGAGCCTGGTGAACGGCGTCAAGGTGGTCTTCCACGAGCTGTCGAACTTTAGCCACAAGGCGAAGATCACGACGCTGCAGCGGCACGACGACAGGGGCCGCATGATCTCCGGCAAGATCGTGGATGTGTTCGAGATGCGCCGCGAGAGCGAGGCGCAGGCCAGGAACACCACCTACAGCGCCGACATCTTCGTGATGGGCATGGCCAGGGTGGATCGGCCGCTCGGCCGCACGCAGCAGGTCACGGCCCTGGTGCTCCGGGCGGAGGGCAAGAACCTCGACCAGGTCATCAAGCCGGGACCGCGGCAGCAGGTAACGGTCAACAAGGACAACAGCCTGACGATCAAGCTCGGCGCGAAATACGCGGCGCCCGTCAAGGCGACGGCGGCCGAGATCAAGGAAGCGCTGGAGGACACGGTGGCGTACCCGATCACGGACGCCCGGGTCAAGGCGCTGGCGGCCCGTGCGGTCGGCGACGCCAAAACGCCGCGCGCGAAGGTCGAGAAGCTGGCCCGCTTCACGCACGACTACATCCGGCCGTCGCTGTCCACGACGCTGCCGAAATTGCTGGACCTGCTGGACCGCAAGACGGGCGACTGCAAGTCGTATGCGTTGCTGTTCAACACGCTGGCGCGGACGGTGGGGGTGCCGGCGCGCGAGGTGGCGGGACTGGTGTACATGGGCGACGGCGTCAAGGCGTTCGGCGGCCACGCCTGGAACGAGGTGGTGCTGGACGGCGTCTGGGTGCCGGTGGACGCCTCGCTGCCCGAAACCGATCTGGACGCGGCGCACCTGCGGCTGGGCATCGAACAGGAGGCCATCGCCAACACCGCCACCACGATGGGCCGCCTGTTGCTGCGCGTCATCGACGTGGAGACGCGGAAGTGATCGGAGCCCGAGCGCCAGCGCGGGGCAAAGTCTGCCCCGCGCTGGCGCTCGGGCTCGGACGGGGCTCGGGCTCGGATTGAGACGCGCTGCGGTGTTAACGGAACAGGCCCACGTAGAAGCTGAAGACCTGCGTGCGGTCGTTGGGGCCGCGGACAATCGGGAAGCCGAAGTCCAGCGCGATCGGCACCGGGCCGAGCATCGGCACGATGACGCGCGCGCCGAAGCCGGCCGAGACGCGGTAGTCGTTGATCGACAGCCGATTCTCCACCGTGCCCGAGTCCACGAACGCCACCATGTACAACTGATCGTTCGCCTTGATCGGCACCTGATATTCCAGGCTGTTCAGCCACATGAAGTCGCCGCCGATCATGAAGCCATCGACGTTCGGGCTGACACCGCGGAACTGGAAGCCGCGGATGCTGTTGAAACCGCCCGCGAAGAAGCGCTCGAACACCGGTGCGTCGGCCCCCGCCAGCGAGAACTGCGACCGTGCCGCCAGCACATGTTTGCCGCTGCCGTCGGGCCGCTGATACGTCGTGAAGTAGCGCGTCGCCTCCATGTTGACGATCGGGAAGGTGTAGGTGCCCAGCACCTGCTCCACCGACCCCTCCAGGATACCGCCCTCCGTCGGTCGCAGGATCGAGTTGCGGTCGTCGCGCGTCACCGTGACGCGCGGCCCGACCAGAATGCTGTTGCCCTGGTAGTTGGTGATCTGCGGCGGCGCGTACGCCGGGATGGCGAAGATGTCCACCTGCTCAACGCGCAACGAGCCGGTGATGCTCCAGAAGCGGTTGATCTGGTGGCCCAGCGCCAGCCGGGTGCCGATTCGTCGCTCCTCGTATTCGTTGTAAATGCGGTCGAAGTAATAGACGCTGGCCATGAAGCTGATCGGCTTGTCGAGCAGCATGGGCTCGCGGAAGCTGACGCTGTAGCGCTGCAACTGGGTGCCCGGCACCGCCTCGGCCCGGAACTCCTGGCCGCCGCCGCGCCACGCCTTGCCGCTGAACAGGTCCGCCAGGCTCGTCGGCGGCCGGCCGATGTCGAAATTCTTCTCGTTGAGCACGATGCTGCCGACCAGGCCGGCGTTCGAGTTGACGCCGACGCCGAACATCAAACTGCCCGTCGGCTGCTCCTTGACGAGCACGGTGATCGGCTTGAAATCGTTGTCGCTCTCGCCCACCTCAATGGTCGGCTTGACGCCCGTCTCCGCGTTCGACTCGAACAGGCCGAGCCGCTTCAACTGGTTCTCGCCGTCGCGCACCAGCGGGTAGCTCAGTGTCTGACCGGGATAGAGCTGCAGCACGCGCAGAATCACGCGCGCCTTGGTCACCTCGTTGCCCTTGATCTCGATGGGGCCCACCTTGGCCTGCCCCTGCTCCACCACGTCATAGTGGACGTTGATTAGGCCCGGGTCCAGGTTCGCCGGCTTGAACACCTTCTTTTCGACCGTCACCTTGTAGCCGCGCCAGCCGTACAGGTCGGCGATGTTGTGCACGTCGGCCTCGGCGATGAAGTCGTTGTACAGATCGCCCTTCTTCAGCTTCAGAATGCTGGTGACCTGCTCGCGGGGCAGGAGCTTGGTGCCCTCGACGGTCACGTCCTGCACGCGGTAGCGCACGCCCTCGTGGATGTGGAAGACCACGTCCACGTTCTTGAGGTCGTCGGTGAACAGCAGCTCGCGCGACACCCGGGCGTCGCGGTAGCCATTGTTCCAGTAATACTCCTGCAGCTTGGCCACGTCACTGTCCAGGATGATCGGGTTGAACGGGCCGACGAGCAGCTGGATGCCCAGTAAGGCGCCGCTGGAATCGATCTGCGTGCCCAGGCGGTTGCCCGTGGCCAGGTCGCGGTTGCCCTCGAAGCTGATGTTGCGCACCTTGACCACGTGGCTCTCGGTGACGTTGAAGACGACACGGCGGTCGCCGGGCTTGCCGCCCTCCTCCAGCTTGACGGTGGAAAAAATGCGGCCGAGCTTCTTGTAGTGCTCCTGGATGTCGAAGCACGCTTTCTGGTTCAGGGCGGGGTTGAGCGGCAGGCCCTTTTTGATGCTGGTGATGCCCTCCAGGTCTTCCTGCGACAGGTGGTGGGCGTTCTTGTAAACGACCTCCTGCACCAGGTTGGGGTACTCCTCGACGATGATGTGGAGGACCAGCCGGCCGTCCTGGGTGGGCTGTTCCATGACGCGGATGGGCCGGACCAGTTTGGAGTTGGCCAGGCGGTTGAAGTCTTCCTGGAGCACGGCGCGGTTGAACTCGCGGCCGGCCTGGGTGCGGAGGTGGGCCTTGATCTGGTCGGCCGGCACCGAACGATTGCCGTCGATGAACACCTCGGCCACGATGGGCGAGGTGGGTTGGGCCTGGCCGAACAGGCCCGTCGGCGCCAGGGCGGCGCACAACAGCAGGGTCAGCAGGCCGCGGCCCCAGGCCGTGGTCGCCGGTGCGCGAGTGGTCTCCGTCATTGGTCGGCCCTCGAAGTGCGGGAAGGTCGAGCGCGAATTTGGGAGGCGCGGTATAGGCTCCCCTTCCCACCCTGTCAAGAGCAGGTCCACGGCGAAACTTGAGGAAATCTTTGGGAAAAATCAACACGCGCGGATTGGCTTCGTAGAACCCCCTGGCGAGCGGGACCGCGTCAGCGCCCGGCCCGCAGCGGTTGCACCGGGTCCACCAGGAATTCCACTTCCGGGTCCGTGCGGCGGTACCAGCGCACCTGGCCGTTGTCAGGGTCGAAGAACGCCTCGGCGGCCGGCCGCTGCGCCTGCTCGTCCTGGCGCTGCCAGTCCGCGATCTGCGCGAACAGGGTCGCCATGTCGTAGACGCCCGGTTCCTTGCCCGAAATCACCCGGTCGCCGCGCTTGACCAGCTCCCACTCGCCGTCGCGCACGGCTACCAGGTAGCGCTCGGCGTGCCGCGCGTCCGCCTGGCGCAACTGGTACTCCAGCTGGTAGTCGTGCAGGCTGGCCTTGCGGTTGTCCCAGCGCCGCTGTGCCGCGACCAGTTCCGCGCGCGTCAGCGGGGTGGGTGTCACCGGCTTGACCTCCGTGACGGTGATCTCGACGCGGCTGCTGGTACCGGACACGCGGCGGACGAAGTGCAGCAGATGGCCGTCCTGCGGATCGAACAACGCCACCATGAAGGCGCGCCGGCGCCGGGTTTTTTGTCCTGCGTCAGGTAATCGTCGAGGAAATCGAAGAACGCCGGGACGCCCTGCGTGGCGTACAGGCGCGTCGGCAGCGGTGTCTGCTTGAAGCGCGGTGCCGTGCTCAGGGTGCCGTAGACGACCCGGCCGTGCCGCACCTTGATGACGTACTCGTCCTCACTTTCGCCGCCCTGGCCCTGGCGCTGGACCTTGTAAAAGAGGTCGTAGTCCGCCGGGCCGTGCTGCTCCCAAAGCTTGCGGGCGGCGGCGAGCTGCTCCGGCTTGAGTTGCTGGCCCAGGTTGTAGGCGATCAACGTGACCACCGCGCCCAGCGTCAGTACGCCCACGATGACGAAGAACCAGACCCAGTAACGGTTGCGGCGCACGGCCATGTTGATATTTCTATCTGTGTTATCTGGGGATTAAATGGCTATCGCCCGCTGCGTGAACGTCTCGGGCAGCTCTGCCTTGGCGATGACCACGACGCCCTGCTCGGTCACCTGGAAGCCGCGCTGCCTGTCGTGTTCCAGGTTGTAGCCGATGATCGTGCCCGGCGGCAGTTTCACGTCCTTGTCGATGATCGTCTTGCGAATGCGGCAGTGCCGGCCCACGTCCACGCCGTCGAACAGGATCGAGTTCTCCACCACCGCGAAACTGTTGACGCGCACGTTCGGCGACAAAATGCTGCGGCGCACATGGCCGCCGCTGATGATGCAACCCTGGCACACCATGCTGTTGTGCGCTTCACCGCGCCGCGCCTCCGGGCCGGGGCCGTCGTCGAAGACGAACTTCGGCGGCGGCAACTGCGGCTGGTGCGTGCGGATCGGCCACTCGCGGTCGTACAGGTTCAGCACCGGGTCGATGTCGATCAGGTCCATGTTCGCCTGATAGTAGGCGTCGAGCGTGCCCACGTCGCGCCAGTAGGGCACCGTCTTGCGGTTCTTGTCGCGGAAGCGGAACGCCTGCACCTTCTGCGACGGAATCATCACCGGGATGATGTTCCGGCCGAAGTCGTGGGCGCTGTCGGCGCGCGTCGCGTCCTGGCAGAGCAATTCGTACATCAGCCGGGCCGTGAACACATAAATCCCCATCGATGCCAAAAAATGCTCCGGGTCGCCGGGAATCGGCGGCGGTTCCTTGACCTTCTCCTGGAAGTCGGTGACGCGATCCTCGCCATCGACCTGCACCGCGCCGAAGTGGATGCCGTCGCGCAGCGGCATGGGGATGCAGCCGATGGTCAGGTCGGCCTTGCGCTCGATGTGGTGGCGGATCATGTCGCCGTAGTCCATCTTGTAGATGTGGTCGCCGGCGAGGATCACCACGAGGCGGGGGTCGGCCTTTTCGATGGTGTAGATGTTCTGATAAATGGCGTCCGCGGTGCCCTTGTACCAGTGCTCGTCAATGCGCTGCTGCGGCGGCAGCACTTCCACGTACTCATCCAGCTCGCGCGTCAGGAAGCTCCAGCCGGTGCCGATGTGGCGGTCAAGGCTGCGCGCCTTGTACTGCGTCAGCACGAGAATCTTGCGCAGGTTGCTGTTCAGGCAGTTCGAGAGCGTGAAATCGATGATGCGGTAGAGGCCGCCGAAGGGCACTGCCGGCTTGGCGCGGTCGCGCGTCAGTGGCTCCAGGCGCGTGCCCTTGCCGCCGGCTAATATCAAGGTCAAGACATCGTTCACAGGTGCGTTCCTCCTCCCGTCATTGTGTTGACGGGGGCGGCGCACGCAACCCAATTTTCAAGCAACTCGCGCGTACACATCGGCGACGTGGCGGGCCAGTTCCGCCACAGGAAAGTCCCGCAACACCCGCGCCCGACCCGCCGCGCCCAGCTGCCGCCGAGCGGCCTCGTCGCGCAACAGCCGCTGTGTCTGCCGGGCCAGGCCCACCTTGTCGCCGGGCTCCACCAGACAGCCTGTTTCGCCGTCCGCGACGACCTCGGCCAACTCCGGCAGCCGCGACGCGACCACCGGCCGCCCCAGGGCCTGCGCTTCCAGCGCCACATGAACGCCCGCCGGCGCCAGGCTCGGCACCCAGACAACCTCCGCGGCGGCCAGCGGTTCGGCCATGTCCGGCACGGCGCCGGCGAAGTCCACCACGGGCCGCATGTCGATCCGGTCGGTGAAGTGCTCCAGCGCCGGCCGCTCCGGGCCGTCGCCGACCAGGTGCAGCCGCAGGTCCGGCGCGACGTAATGCAAGATGTCGAACGCCCAGATGGCGTCACGGAAGCCCTTGTGCCGCACCATGCGACCAGCGCACACCAGTTGCGGCGGCCTGCTTTTCGCTCCCTCCCCCCTGGTGGGGGAGGGTTGGGGTGGGGGGGACGCCAGCGCCTCGACCGCCGGACACACCACCTCGATGGCCTCCGCCGACAGCCCAAAGCGGCGGCAGCGGTCGGCCTCGGCGGCGCCGCCGGTCAGCAAGCGCCAGGCGTGCCGCAGCAGCCAGCGGTCCAGCAGGCCGGGACGCCAGGCCCCGCGCGGCAGCGGGTCGCTCACGATCAGCCGCGCCGCCGGCCGGCCGACCGCCAGGCCCAGCGCTCGTAATGCCGCGGGCCGCCAGACGTGGATCACCGCCGGGGCCAGAGCGCGCACCAGCGCTCGCAGCCGCCACAGCGCCACAGGGTCGAAGCGGCGGCCCCGGCCCAGCGTGTGGACCGTCACGCCGGCGCGGCGCAATTCCGCCGCCAACGGCGTCGCGCCGCCGAGCGCGGCCACGGTCACGTCGAAGGCCGAACGCGGTAGCGCTCGCGCCAGCTGACACGCCTGTCTGGCGGCGCCGCCGTAAGCGAGGTCCGGCACCAATAAAAAGATGTGCATGGCTTTCCTCATCCGTGAGGCGGCGAATCCAGCACCGCCACGTAGGGCAGGTGCCGGTACTCGTCGTTGTAGTCCAGGCCGTAGCCGACCACGAAGGCGTCGGGGATCTCGAAACCGCAGTAGTCCGGCTCCAGCGGCACCCGCTGCCGGCCGAGCTTGCGCAGCAGCACCGCCACGCGCACCGACAGCGCCCCCTGATCGCGGACGTGCTGCACCACCTGGCCCAGCGTCTGGCCGGTGTCGAGGATGTCGTCGAGCAGCAGCACATGCCGGCCGCGCACGTCCAGCAGCAGGCTCGGCGTGATACGCAACTCGCCCGGCGTCGTGGTCTCGCCGCGGTAGCTCGACGCCTGCAACAGACCGATGCGCAGCGGCAGGTCCAGGTGCCGCACCAGGTCTGCCAGGAACATCAGGCAGCCGGTCAGGACGCCGATAATGGTGACCGGCCGGTCATGGTAGTCGTGGGCCACGGCGGCCGCCACCTCCGCGACGCGCTGCTGCAATCGCTCGGCGCTAATCAGGATTTGCATCGCTTCATGGTCCTTTCGGCCGCGGAGACGCCGCGGTGGTCGTATTGAACACGAAACCGCGCCGCCGGGAAAGGCCGACCCGCGCTCCTTGCCGCACCGGCGTCAAGCTGGACAAGCTGGCGCCGGCGCCGCGGTTGGCGAAGTCCGCAAACTCGGACTGATGCGCACGCCCGGCACGGCCGATAAACAGAGACAGACACATCGCGCCGTCCCGCCAACCGGCGCCTCCATCCAACCAAACTTTCCGGGCCTCGCCGGCGCCGCCGCGTTTGGTGGGCGTCCGCTGTCGGTCAATACGCGACGTGTGGCAAAAGGAGACCTGTCTCATGGTCTGGTCAAAATGGCAAGCAGCCCTGGCCGTGACGGTGGCCTGGGCGGGGCTGGCGCACGGCCAGCAGTCCTCGACAGCGCCGGTCGCGCCGCCCATGCCGGCACGGTCCATGACCATCCAGGAAGGTTACGGGCCGCTGCAGGTCCGCATCCTGCGAACCTGGACAATGCGGGACGGCTCCGAGGTTCATCAGGTGGTGGCGCCCGGCGGCGAGTTCATCACCGTCGTGCTGAGCCCCACCAGCCCCTCCGGCGGCAAGGGCGGGCCGACGTACATGCAGAAAATTTACCACTGGGGGGCAGGCAAGACCTCCCCCACCGGAGCGCCGCTGCCCCCGGATGGCAGCCCCGCCGCCCCGGCCACCGCCAGGGCACCGGCCGCCCCCGTCTCCCCCCCGCCGCCAGGGCACCGGCCGCCCCTGCCAACGGCAGCGTGCGCCAGGTCGTGGGCGCCGGTAACACATTTTACCCGAACGTCGGCGCCCCCAGCGCCCCGCCACCGGCCGCCAGCGCCCCGGCCGCCGCCGGCGCCACGCCCTACGCCGCTGTCGGCCGGCCCAGCGCCCCGACCGCCGCGGTGCCGGTCACGACCGCGCCCATCTCGAACTCGTACCCGACGATGAACACCCCGGCCGCGCCGGTCACGACCGCCCAGGCCGCCTCGCCCGCGCCGCCATCCCAGGCAGCCGTGTTCCGCGCGGGCGACATCCGCACCATCCAGGAAGCGGGCAAGTCGCCGATCAAGTGTCACATCCTTCGCGTCTGGCGAACGCCCGAAGGGTTGCAGGCGTGTGAGATGCAGTCGCTGGAAACCGGCGAGAAAATGACCATCGTTGAGAGCGGCCCGGTCACCACGATGCAGGGCACCGGCAACACCCGCAAGCTGGCGATGGCCACGCGCATCTTCCACTGGGACCGCTCCGGCACCCCGCCCACCGACGCGCCCAGGCCGCCGGCGGTCGTCAACAGCACTCCCGCCGTGGCCGCCAACTGCCCGCAGTGTAACGGCCCGGTCGTCATGGAAGTGGCGCCGCGGCCCACCCTGGGCCAGCGCATCCAGAACCTGTTCGCCAAGGCGCCGGCGCCCCAGGTGGTGCCACCACCAGTCAACGCCGAGCCGCTGGTGGTCACCCAGGCGCCGCCCTTTGAAATCCGCGGCACCCCGCTGCCCGATCTGGCCTGCAAGCCGAAAGCGGAGCCGGTCGTTGTCGTCCCACCGCCGGTGCCCCTGGTGGTGCCGCCAGTCAAGGTTGCGGTGCCGCAGGCCGAACTGCCCGGCAAGCCGAAGGCGGAGCCGGTCGTCGTCGTCACGCCACCGCCGCCCGTGTCGATGGTGAAGACGAAGCAGGACGACCCGTTGACCCGTCCCGAGTTCTTCATGCCCCGTTCGGTGGAACAGAAGTTGATCCAGCCGAAGCCGCCCATCCCGCCCGTCCCGCCGACAACGACCGGCCTGGTCGCGGGCATGGGCGTGCAGGGGTCGCAGCCAACGGAGCCGTCCAGTCTGCCGCTGGGCTCCAAATCGGTCATTGAGGCGTACAACGGCATGACCAACAAGATCAAGTACCTGCCGGTGCCCGTGGTCACGGTGCCGGAGCCGCACCGTCCGCCGCTGCCGCCCGTGCCGCAGATTCCGCAGGCGCCGCAGCAGAACGCCTACGTCAATGCCTGGACGCCGCCGCAGGCGTACAACATCGACGGCAGCGTCAAGCAGGCGCCGATGCCGGCCCAACCGCCGATGATGACGCCGCCGGGAATGCCCTCCGGTCTGCCGCCGGCGACGGGCCAGATGTACCCGCCCGGCTACGGCCCCAATCCGTACATGATGCCGCCAGGCTACAACCCGCAGCTGGCCCAGGGCCCGTGGCCGCGCACCTACCAGGGCCCGCTGCCGCCCAACGTGCAGCCGCTGATGCCGATGCCCATGATGCCGGCCGGCTACCCAGCGCCCGGCATGATGCCGGCCAACCCTGCCATGGACCGGCGGCCGGTCGTGCAAATGTCGGCCCAGCAGTCCGCCACGCAGGACAGCCTGGAGCAGATGGTGTATGTGCTTAGAACGTCGGTGTACCCATCGCAGCGCGAGTGGGCCGCCAATAACCTGACGCTGTTCGACTGGCGGACGCAGCCGCAGGTGGTGCTGGCGCTGCTGGAGGCGGCGAAGCAGGACCCGGCCCCGACCGTCCGCGCCAGCTGCGCCTACAACCTGGCGCGGATGCAGGTGAAGGCCGAGCCGGTGGTCCTGGTGCTGCAACAGCTGAAGTCCGACAGCGACCCGCGCGTGCGCCGCGAGGCGGAGCTGGCGCTGGCGAAGCTGGTCCCCGCCGGCGCCCCGACGCCCGCCCAGCTGGCGACGCAGTCCGTTGCGCCGGCGCCGGTGCAGCCGGCCCAGGCGGTGCAGCCCGCGCCGACGCCGGCCTACCTGCCGCCGGTGCCAGGCTCGGCGCTGCCGTCGGTGCCGACCTGGCGGTGAGGCAATCGCCGCTCGTTCAAGTGAACTGGAGCGGTTGCCAGTGGCGTGGACCACGAACGGCAGCCTGGCGCTGGCAGGGCGCCGATTCTCGACGTATGAAAAAGTTGGCGTTCTTGGCGTCCTTGGCGTTCTTGCTGTGGCAACCGTCGCCGTTGGTTGTCGCGCCGTGCCACTCCCACGCGGCCAGGGCGCCAACTCTCGACGTGTGAAAAAGTTGGCCCCCTTGGCTCCCTTGGCCCCCTTGCTGTGGCAGAGCAGGCCGCTGGTGGTCAGCCCGTGCCAGCCACCCCATGCGTGGCAAACCGTGTGTGAACCGCTCTGGAAGGCGAGCCGGGAGTTCCCGGCTCGCCTTCCTGTCCGCTTGAACGGGCGGCTTCGCCCATTTCGACAGTAGTTCCGCGCACCGAACGGGGATATGATGTCGGCGACCTGACCAGGACCGCTGCCCCCGGAGGAGCGATGGCCATCACCGTCACATGCCCCGCTTGCAACACCAGTCTGCAATGTGGCCCCCAGCACCTGGGCAAACAGGTGGCTTGCCCGTCCTGTAAAACCCGGTTCGCACTACCGCCGCCCCTACCCGACGCCGGGTCCGCTCCCCAGCGGCTGCCGTCGGCGGTCAGCGCTGGCCGCCTGCCCGCGATCCCAACGGCCGCCGAAGCGGAGTCGCCGGGCCGGCACTTCGCCCGCCGTATGGGGCTGAACCTGGACGAATGGTACGACCCCGTTGTCGGCAGCGCGGCGGACGCGGACTGGGTGGAGAAACAATGGCGCGAGGAGTTGCCCGCGGTGCCGTCGGCCTACCAGCCGAGCGGCGCCCTGCCGGCGAGCGCCCTGCTGACGCTGGTCCTCGGGACGGCGGCCGGCGTGCTGGTCGGGACGCTGGCCGGCCTCGTTGTCGCGGCCGGTGTGGGGGTTGTGGTCGGCCTGCTCGGGCTTCTGGTCGGGTTGATGTTTTTCTGCGGCTACGTCTTGATAATGGGGATTATCCTGTTCGTTCTCGGCGCCGTCGTCGGGCTCGGCCTGACTTTCGCCGCGGCGGGCTGGGGGGCGGCCATGAGCACCACCCAGGCCGGCCGCTGGGGCAAGAACCGCAACCAGTCCGCGGCGGTCGTGCTGTCGCAGGGGTCTGCCGGCCTGGCTGTGACCTTGCTCTGGCTGCTGTACCAGGTGGCCGGCCAGCCCTTTCTCGAAACCCGTGGCTGGGCACCGCCGCAGCTGTTTGGGCTCGACCTGATCCCCGTGGGCGTGGCCCTGCTGGGGGTCGTGGTCGCTGTGATCGTGGCCGCCAAGGTCGCCGGGAAGCGAGTGCTCGCCGCCAAATTCTGCGAGGACTGCGACCAGTTCATGGACGTGCGCGAGTTGAACACGCTGAGCCGGGCAGTCCTGCGGGCTGCGGTGCTGGCGCTGGCGCAGGGCGACCTGGAGGCCGCCGCCAGCCTCCTCGACGAACCGCAGGCCAAGGAAGGGAAGGCGGCCCTGTTCGCCTGCCCGTCCTGCCGCGGGGTTACCTCGAACTCACGGCCCATTTCCGGGCCAAGTGGCGGGACGACAACGGCAATGGCACCCAGGAGCACGAGGAATCGTGGCTGGTGGCCTCGCTGGAACTGGCCCCGCCGGATGTGGATCGGTTCCGCTCCGGGGCTGGTGGCACGGAACGCGACTGAGCCTGAATGATTCACCACAGAGAACGCAGAGCGCGCAGAGAAAAGACAACAGCGGATCCACAGAGGACACAGATGGTACACAGATAAAGACCTTTGAAATGGTCTTTAATCTGTGTTCCATCTGTGTTCTCTGTGGATCGACTCCTCGGTCTTCTCTCCGCGGTCTCCGTGGTGAATCATCCGGGTTAGCGCCGCATTGCCGGCCACAGTTCGGCACCGAAGCGGGCGCTATCGCCGAGATCCTCCTCGATGCGCAGCAGCTGGTTGTACTTGGCGATGCGGTCGGTGCGGCTGGTCGAGCCGGTCTTGATCTGGCCGGCGTTGGTCGCCACGGCGATGTCCGCGATGGTCACGTCCTCCGTTTCGCCGCTACGGTGGCTAATGATCGCTGTGTAACTGTTGCGCCGCGCCAGTTCGATCGCCTCCAGCGTCTCGGTCAGGGTGCCGATCTGGTTCACCTTGACCAGAATGCTGTTGGCGACGTTCTTCTGAATGCCTTCGCGCAGCCGCTGTGTGTTGGTCACGAACAGGTCATCGCCGACCAGTTGCACGCGCTGGCCGAGCTTTTTCGTCAGCTTCTCCCAGCCGGTCCAGTCGTCTTCGGCCAGGCCATCCTCGAGGGACCGGATCGGCCATTTGGCGCACAGGGCCGCCCACAGATCGATCATCTCGTCAGTGCTGGCGACGTGCTCCGGCTTGCTCTTGAAGAAGCAGTAGCCGGTTTTGCCCTTCTTTTTCGCCTCGTCGAACAGTTCCGTTGTCGCCGGGTCCAGTGCGAAGAACATCTGCTCGCCGAGCTTGTATGGCGTGCGCTCGACCGCCTTCGCCAGCACCTCGAACGCCTCGTCGAGGCTCTTGAGGTTGGGAGCGAAACCGCCCTCGTCGCCGACGGTCGTGCTCAGGTGCCGCTCGTGCAGGACGTTCTTGAGGTGATGGAAGGTCTCGGCGCCCATGCGCAGGGCCTCGCGGAACGACCTGGCGCCGAGCGGGAAGATCATGAACTCCTGGAAGTCGATGTTGTTGTCGGCGTGCTTGCCGCCGTTGATGACGTTCATCATCGGCACCGGCAGATAGCGGGCGTTGGCGCCGCCGAGGTAGCGGTACAGCGGCAGGCCGACCGTGTTGGCCGCGGCGTGGGCCACCGCCAGCGACACGCCGAGCACCGCGTTGGCGCCGAGTTTGGCCTTGTTGGGTGTGCCGTCCAGCTCCAGCAGCAGCGCGTCGATGGCCGGCTGCTCGCGGGCGTCCTGGCCGAGCAGGTGCGGCGCGATGGTTTCGTTGACGTTCTGGACGGCCTTGAGGACGCCCTTGCCGAGGTAGCGGCTCTTGTCGCCGTCGCGCAACTCAACCGCCTCGTGGGCGCCGGTGCTGGCGCCGGAGGGGACGGCGGCACGGCCGCTGGCGCCGTCCTCCAGGATGACCTCCACCTCAACGGTGGGGTTGCCGCGACTGTCGAGGATTTCACGGCCGCGAATGCTCTGGATTTCCATCACTGGTTCTCGAAGCGGGCCCACGGGAAACGCCACACGGGAGGGGCAGCCCAAAGGCCGTCCCTCCCGGATCGTTGTAGGGTTTCCGTGGGTGGTGAAAAGAAGGGGCCCCGGGCGGGGTCGCGGTAGCGGGGTCGGTGACCGGGGCCCCTCAAGAAAAAGGCCGCGGAAGGCGATCCGCTGCGAACGGCCGCGGGGGGAGCGCTGCCGGGCGGCGGATCGTTTCGGTGTCGGCGGCGTGCGGGGTGGCGACGTTCCCTCCTTGAACGTCAGCACGCCGGCCAGCGACCGCTTCCGTGCGGCCGGGCGGGGAGGGACGGTTGCGGGAGTCCTCCCCACCAGTGACGAACACTTTCAACACCCCTGTTATCGTCCGCCGCCCGGCCGCACTTGAGCACGGGCTTTTGGAAAACCAGGGAATCATGAAGGCGCGTCATCGAACAGCGTGCCCTGCACCAGCCCCGGCCGCCGAAACGCCGCCGTGGACAGCACCCAGCCGCCGCGCCGCAGCCCCGCCCGCTGCCGGGCCAGGTGGAACAGCTGGTTGATGGCGTCCGCCAGCACGCCCGTGCCGCGCATACGGGTGCCGAAGGTGCTGTCGTTGAGTTTGCCGCCGCGCAGCTCACGGATGCGGCCCAGGACGCGGTCCTTTTTTTCGGGGAAGTGTTGCGTCAGCCACTGCTCGAACAGGTCGGCGACACCGTATGGCAGCCGTAGCATGGTGTAGCAGGCGAACGACGCCCCGGCGGCCGCGGCGGCGTCGAGCAGGGCGGGGAGTTCGTGGTCGTTCAATCCCGGGATGACGGGCGCGGTCATGACGCCGACGGGGACGCCGGCCTGGCGCAGCGCGGCGACGGCGGCGAGACGGCCCTGCGGCTGCGAGGCGCACGGCTCCATCACGGCGTGCAGGTCGCGGTCGAGGGTGGTCAGCGACACGAACACCGCCGCCGCGTCGTGCCGGGCCAGGCGCGCGAGCACGTCGGCGTCGCGGGCCACAAGATGGTTTTTGGTGACGATGAAGACAGGGTTGCGGAAGTCGGCGAGCACCTCCAGGCAGCGGCGCGTGAGCTGGAGCTTGCGCTCGATAGGCTGATAGGCGTCGGTGACGCCGCTGAGGCCGAGCGGTTTGGGCTGCCATTTCTTCGACGCCAGTTCGCGGCGCAGTAATTCGGGGGCGTCCTCCTTGACAAAGATGCGCGTCTCGAAATCCAAGCCCGCTGACAAACCCAAATACTCATGATAGGGGCGCGCGTAGCAGTACACACAACCATGGGAACATCCGCGATAAGGATTAATGCTCGCTTCAAAACCAACATCCGGACTTTCGTTAGTCGCGATAATTGTGCGCGTGGCGTCGCGATAATACTGCGTCGTCGGCGCGGGACGGTCGTCGGGCGGCAGGTCCGGGTCGGGTTCGTAGTGGATGCGCTCGAAGCGGTTGGCCGGGTTGGCGGAGGTGCCACGGCCGTGCAGGGGCAGTTCGATGGACATCAGCGCTCCTTTTCCGGGCGACACTACTAGTCAAGTGTACACTGAGCAATTGCATTTGTCCTCCATTTTTGTAGACCGCTGTGGGAAACGCCGTTGCCCGAACGACAGGATCGGCGCGTTGAGGAACTGCGCGCTCAGGCTGGAGATTCACCCTTGCGGAAGCGCTTGCAGGCGCTGGGTAAGTTGCCATGAGCCTGAAGTTTTACATGGACGTTCATGTGCATCGCTCGTGAGCGACACGAACCACCTACCGGACCCCAAAAATACCGTCTCGATCTTACCTTTCCGGATGATGTGAATTTGCTGATTGATCTGGTCGGTGACACGACGGTGCGACCGTGCCCGCCGCACCTGCTGGCACAACTCGAAGCCGAGCGCGAGAAAATCGTCCGCTGGCAGCAATGGCGAAAGCAGCAGGCCGCTCAGGAAAAGCCGCCGGAGGACACCGATCCCAAAAACGGGGCGTCATAACCGACACCCGACCGGTCGGCTCACCCGGCAACTTCCGCCGCTTGACGCGCCCGCTCCACGTCCTGCCGCAACTGCTCCCGCAACTCCGCCACGCCCGCGAACGGCCGCGTGTCGCGCAGCCGCTCCACGAACTCCACCGCCAGCTCGCGGCCATACAGGTCGCCCTGAAAGCCGATGATGTGGACCTCGATCTTGCGGGCGTCCTCACCGAAGGTCGGGTTGGGGCCAACGTTCGCCGCCGCCGGCCACGCCGCCCCGTCCAGCCACGCCCGCACCGCGTAGACGCCGTTGCCCGGCACCACCGTCGCCACCGCCTCCAGGTTCGCCGTCGGGAAGCCCAGCAACTTGCCCCGCTGCTGTCCCCGCGCCACAATGCCACACAGTCGGTACGGCCGCCCCAGCAGCGCGGCCGCCGTCCGCACGTCGCCGCGCAGCAGGTCGGCGCGGATGCGGCTGCTCGACACCGGCTGGCCCTCGATCTCCAGCGGCGGCACCAGCGCGAAGGCGATGTCCGCCGCCCGACACTCCGCTGCCAGCGTCTCGACCGAGCCGGCGCGGCCGCGGCCGTAGTGGAAGTTGAAGCCCGGCACCATCACGCGCGGCCGCAGTTTTTCCTGCAAAATCTCGGCGAAAAAATTATCGGCGGTGCGCTGCAGCAGCTCCGGCGTCGTCCGCAACACCACTACCTCGTCCGCCCCGTGGCGCTGCATGAGGTCGGCGCGGTCGGGCACGGTTGTCAGCAGCGGCGGGAATTGCTGCGGTCGCAGGATCTGCAGCGGGTGGGGATCGAACGTCAGCGCCACCGCCGGGCCGCCCAGGGCGCGAGCGTGCGCCGCCAGTGCGCTGAGCAGGTGCTGATGGCCGCGGTGAACGCCGTCGAAGTTGCCGACGGTCACCGCGCCGCCGCGACAGCTCTCGGGCAGCGTCGTCTCGGGGCTCAGGGAGTGAATCGCCATGATGGTCCTGGGTTCCGGGTTCCGTTGTTATGATGCCAACCGCGGCGCCTGCTGTCCACCGACCCGCCTCACGGCCGACGCTGGATTTTCATAGGATGCCTCCCAATGCCCCTGGCCCGGTCGCGGAGATGCACCGTCATGCTGGCGATTGTCGTTACCGTGCTCAGCCTGCTCCTGATCGTTTCGGTGCTGCTCGACGCCTTCGAGGTGATGGTGCTGCCGCGGCGAGTGACGCGCACCTTGCGGCCGGCGCGGCTGTACTACCGTTACGCCTGGGTGCTGTGGCGGTTCGCGGCGGTGCGGCTGCTGGTCGGCCACTATCGGCAGGCGTTCCTCGGCTACTTTGGTCCGTTGTCGCTGCTGGTGTTGTTTGCGCTGTGGGTGCTGGGCCTCATCACCGGCTTCGGGCTGCTGCACTGGTCGCTGGCCACCGTGCCGGCGAAGGACGCTGACTTCCTGACCTACTGGTATTTCAGCGGCACCACGTTCCTGACGCTCGGTTACGGCGACATGGTGCCGGTGGAACCGCTGGGCCGCGTGCTGGCGGTGGCGGAGGCGGGCCTGGGCTTCGGCTTCATGGCGGTGATCATCGGCTACCTGCCGGCGCTCTACCAGGCGTTCTCGCAGCGGGAGCTGACCATCTCGCTGCTGGACGCCCGCGCCGGCTCGCCGCCGACCGCCACCCAGGGCCTGCTGCGCCGCCCAGTTCGGCCCCATGGAGGGCCTCGCCACCCTGCTGGTCGAGTGGGAGCGCTGGGCGGCCCAGCTGCTGGAGAGCCACCTGTCGTACCCCGTGCTCGCCTACTACCGTTCGCAGCACGACAACCAGTCCTGGCTGGCGGCGCTGACGGCCATCCTCGACACCTGTGCCCTGCTGATCGCCGGCGTCAAGGGCGTCCACGTGTACGAGTCGCAGCTAACGTTCGCGATGGCCCGGCACGCGGCGGTGGACCTGGCGCTGGTGTTCCGCACACCGCCGCGGTCGCCGGAGCCGGATCGCCTGACATCGGGCCAGCTGGCGGAGTTGCGCGAGCAATTGCGGCACGCCGGCCTGGAACTGCGGGAGGGGGCGGCGTTCGAGAAGAAGCTGGCGGAGTTGCGCGGCATGTACGAACCGTTCATCCACGGACTGGGGCGGTATTTTCTGCTGGCGCTGCCGCCGGTGGTGCCGGAGCGGACGGTGGTCGATAACTGGCAGACCAGCGCCTGGACGCGGCGCACCGCCGGCATCGGGGCGCTGCCGGCGGTGGAAGGGGATGAGCATTTCGATTAGAGTCGTCATGAACTGGGGTTCACCCAGAGATCATGAAAATCGCGCCGCCTCTGAACAGCCCACCTGATGGGCAGCTTATTTTCAGGGCAGCGGTTCGCACGCGGATCGCGCACGGGGTGGGACGGCGGGCACAGCTTGACCAGCAGGGGCCTGCGCTGTCGCAGCAAGGGGGCCAAGGGGGCCAAGGGGGCCAACTTTTTCACACGTCGAGATTTGGCGCCCTGGCCCCGTGCGGTTGGCACGGCGCGACCACCAGCGGCGGCGGTTGCCACAGCAAGGACGCCAAGGACGCCAAGAACGCCAACTTTTTCATACGTCGAGATGCGGCGCCTGGCAGCGCCGGCCTGCCGTTTGTGGGCCACGCGACTGCGAACCGCGCCAGGCGGACAGCGGGTAGGGAGTGCCGGCGGCGGAGGTCTTTCACCACTCGCAGGGGCTGCAGAAAAGCGGTAATGGCTGATGGCGACCTATTTTGGTTGACACAGCGGATGGGTCTGCTATTCAGGCGCAAGTATTGTGCGTCATACATTGCGGCGAACCCAGCGTAACGGAGCCCGCCGGAGACTCCAGGTACATGCTTTCGCGGTCCGCCTGCATCAGCAGGGTGACTGGCAGCCGCAGAGCACCTCTGGCGTCGAGGGTTGCGTGCGCCGCGAAAGGACTGACCACAGGACATTTCTATTTCAACCAAACAGAGGACATTTCTATTGCGTTCCGACAAACGGGGCTTTTCCTTGTTGTCAGCGCGGTTGTGGTCAGGTAAAAAAGAGTGAACCCGCCTGGCCGCGACTTGCCCGCCCTCTTCCCACCCCGGCGAGTCGGCCGCGAAAGGTTTTGCTGGCCCCCTGGAGCGTCCGACATGCTTCCGCGCCTGGCCGTGGTTCTGCTGCCCCTGCTCACCGTCTTCCCGCTGCGCGGACAGGCACCGGCGGGCCCCGGCATCACTTTCTTCGAGAAAAAAATCCGGCCGGTGCTGGTCGAGCACTGTTACGGCTGCCATTCCGTCCAGGCGGGCAAGCAGCGCGGCGAACTGCTGGTCGATAGCCGCGATGGTCTGCTCAAGGGTGGCGAGTCCGGCCCGGCGGTCGTGCCGGGCAAGCCGAACGCCAGCCTGCTGCTCAAGGCCCTCCGTTATGGCGAACCGGGCCTGCGCATGCCGCCGAAGGGCAAGCTGCCGGCGGCGGTGGTTGCCGACTTCGAGAAGTGGATCGCGATGGGCGCGCCGACCTGCGCACCGCGGTGGTCGCAAAGACGAAGTACGGTCCCAGCGTTGAGGAGGGCCGCAAGTTCTGGGCGTACCGTCCGGTGCGCAAGCCCGAGCGGCCCGCGGTCAAGGACCAGGCGTGGCCGCGCGGCGACATCGACCGTCTCGTGCTTGCGGGGCTGGAAGCGAAAGGGCTGAAGCCGGCGCCGGATGCGGATCGGGCGGTGCTGTTGCGCCGCGCCACCTTTGGGCTGGTCGGCCTGCCGCCGACGCCCGCGGAGATGGACGCTTTCCTCCCGGACAACTCGCCGCAGGCGTTCGCGAAGGTGGTGGACCGGCTGCTGGCGTCGCCGCAGTTTGGTGAGCGCTGGGGCCGCTTCTGGCTGGACGTGGCCCGCTACGCCGAATCGACCGGCGGGGGCCGGTCGCTGCTGCTGCGGGACGCCTGGCGCTACCGCGATTACGTCATCCGCGCCTTCAACAGCGACACGCCGTACAACCGGTTTCTGCTCGAACAGATCGCCGGCGACCTGCTCCCGGCGAAGGATTCGGCCGAGCGCTACTGGCAGCTGGTGGCGACGGCGTATCTGCTGCTGGGGCCGCACAACTACGAGCGCCAGGACAAGCCGATTTTGGAGATGGACATCATCGACGAAATCCTGGACACGCTGGGCAAGTCGGTCCTCGGCCAGACGCTCGGCTGCGCCCGCTGCCACGATCACAAGTTCGACCCGATCCCGACGAAGGACTATTACGCTCTGGCCGGCATCTTCAAAAGCACGAAATTCATCGTTCACGGCAACGTCTCGAAGTGGGCCGAACAACCGCTGCCGATGGCGCCCGCGCTGGCCAGGGCCGTGCAGCAGCACGACGCCGCGGTGGCCGCGCTGAAGGCGAAAATCCAGCTGGCGAAGGCGGCCGAGAAGAAAGCCGGCAAAGTGGTGGAGTCGGCGCTGGCCAGGGGCAAGCTGGACCCGAAGGCGCTAGCGGGCATCGTCATCGACGACGCGCAGGCCAAGGTGGTCGGCTCGTGGAAGCACTCGGTCTATTCGGGCAACTTCATCGGCACGGGCTACCTGTACGACGACCGCGGTTTCAAGGACAGCAAGACGCTGACGTTCATTCCTGAGATTCCGAAGAGCGGCGTTTACGAGGTGCGCTTCGCCTATGTGCCGCACGAGAACCGGGCGACCAAAGTGGGGATTCGCATCTTCCACACCGACGGCGAGAACACCGTCTACGTCAACCAGCGTGAGGCGCCGCCCATTGACGGCCGCTTCGTGTCGCTGGGCAAGTACCGCTTCGAGCAGGGCAATCAGTGGTTCGTGATGGTGCTGACCGAAAAGGCCAACGGCCACGTCGTCGCCGACGCTGTGCAGTTCCTGCCGGAAGAGCTGGCGGAGGCGAAAAAGCCCGCCGCGCCAAAACCGGCGGCGAAGGAGGCGCTGCCGGACTCGCGGGCGCTGGAGGCGGAGTTGAAGGCGCTGCTCGCCAAAGCGCCGGCGCGACCGGTGGCCATCGCGGTCGGCGACGATGCTAAACCGGTGAACCTGCACGTGTGCATCCGCGGCAACTACCACAACAAGGGCGAAACGGTGCCGCGCGGTGTGTTGCAGGTGCTGACGCCGCGCGGCGAATCGACCGTGGTGAAGTCGGCGGGCAGTGGTCGCAAGGAGCTGGCGGAGTGGCTGGTGCGATCCGACAATCCGCTGACGGCGCGGGTGATGGTCAACCGTATCTGGCACCATCTGTTCGGCGCCGGCCTGGTCCGCACGATGGACAACTTCGGAGCCACCGGGGAGCCGCCGTCGCACCCGGAGTTGCTCGACCACCTGGCGACGCGCTTCGTGGAGCAGGGCTGGTCGGTCAAGAAGCTGATCCGCGAAATCATGCTGTCACGGGCCTACCAGATGAGCGGCACGCCCGCCGCGGCGACGGCGAAGGTGGCCGCGCGGGTCGATCCGGAGAACCGGCTGTTGTGGAAGGCGAACCGCCGCCGGCTGGACGCCGAGGCTCTCCGCGACACCATGCTGGCGGTGAGCGGCCAGCTGGACCTGACGCCGGGCGGCCCGACGATCAAGAAGGGCACGGCCGTCGAACGCGACTATGTGTTCGATGACGTGCGCCGCAGCGTCTACACGCCCGTGTTCCGCAACAAGGTGCTGGAGCTGTTCGAGGTCTTCGATTTCGCGGACCCGAACGTGTGCCTGGGGAAGCGCAACATTAGCACGGTGGCGCCGCAGGCGCTGTACCTGATGAATAGTCCGTTCGTGCTCGGCCAGGCGAAGGCTGCGGCGAAACGGCTGCTGGCGGAGCCGGGCCTGGACGATGTCGGCCGCGTGGCACGCATGTACCGGCGGGCGCTGGGCCGGCTGCCGACGGCGACGGAGCGACGGTTGGCGCTGGACTTCCTGGCGGGCGAACCGGGACCGCGGGCGGCGGCGTGGGAGCGCTTGCAGCAGGTGCTGTTTGCGTGCATCGATTTCCGGTATGTGTATTAACCCGACGTGCAAGCGAGGGACGCAGCGCGCTAAGCCGCAAGCGGCGGAACCACTGGGATGAAGCACCATCCCTTCTTGTCTGCCGCTTGCGGCTTAGCTCTCTAAGGAGGCGCCGAACAACAACTTCCAAGAGTAGGACGGCTCTGGAGAGCCGTCCTACGAAGTTGTTGTTCGGCGCCTCCTAAATCCCTCTTGAACCAGGAAGATGTCCATGACCCCTCAGTTCTCTCGGCGGCAGGCCCTGAAATCGCTGGCGTGCGGCTTCGGCTACCTGGCCCTCGCGGACCTGGCGAGCGCGACGGCGCCGCGGCCGCCGCACCACCCGGCGCGGGCGAAACGAGCGATCTTCCTGTTCATGCAGGGCGGCCCCAGTCACGTCGATACCTTTGACCACAAGCCGCGCCTGGAACGCGACGACGGCCGCCTGCTCAACTTCGCCGACGCCCGCACCCTTGCGCGCAGCATGGACGGCGGCCAGCACCGTGTTCTGCGGTCGCCGTGGCGCTTCCGCCGCTACGGCCAGAGCGGCCGGCTGGTGTCGGACCTGTTCCCGCACATCGGCGGGCGGGCGGATGACCTGTGTTTTTTGCAGAGCATGCACACCGAGGGCATCGCGCACGGCCCGGCGACGCTGTTCCTGCACACCGGCTCGATCAATCTGGTGCGGCCGTCGGTCGGCAGCTGGGTGACCTACGGCCTGGGCAGCGAGAACCAGAACCTGCCCGGCTTCGTTACCATCTGCCCGTCGATGGGCAACGGCGGTCCGCGCAACTGGGGCAACGCCTTCCTGCCAACGGCGTACCAGGGCACGGCCCTGGGCCGGGCCGGTCTGCCCGCGACCGAGGCCCGCATCCGCAACGCCAGCAACGCCGCCCTGACGCCCGCGCAGCAGCGCCGCCAGCTCGACCTGCTGCAGTCACTGAACGCCGAGCAACTGGCCCGCACGCCCGGCGACCTGGAGCTGGAAGCGGTGATCGGCTCGTTCGACCTGGCGCAGCGCATGCAGCTGCACGCCCCCGGCATCCTCGACCTGTCGGGTGAGACGCGCGAGACGCAGCGGCTGTACGGCATTGGCGAGACGGCGACGGACAATTTCGGCCGTCAGTGCCTGATGGCCCGGCGGTTGGCGGAGGCGGGCGTGCGCTACATTCAGGTGACCTATGGCGACAACACGGACAACCCGGCGTGGGACCAGCACTCGAACCTGCCGATGCACGCGACGCACGCGCGGGCGGTGGACAGGCCGGTCGCGGGGCTGCTGACGGACCTGAAGCGGCGCGGGCTGCTGGAGGACACGGTGGTGTGGTTCGGCGGCGAGTTCGGGCGGACGCCCTACGCGGAGCGCAACGGCACCGGCCGCGATCACAACCCGGGCGGCTTCACCGTGTGGCTGGCTGGCGGCGGCGTCAGGCCGGGCTTCGCTCACGGCGCGACGGATGAGTTTGGGCACCAGGCCGTCAGCGGCAAGGTGCATATGCACGATTTGCACGCGACGCTGCTGCACCTGCTGGGGCTGGATCACACGCGGCTGACGTTCAACTACGCGGGCCGCAACTTCCGGTTGACCGACGTGGCGGGGCGGGTGGTGGAGGAGGTTTTGGCGTAGGGGAATCGGAGGTCTGTTGAGGCCGGAGTTCGGGAACGAGGACAATGACAGAGGCTGCCGGCATGGATGAGGTCAAACAGGAGATACCGCTGGCCGGGTTCGACCCGGAGGGCGAGCCGCTCATCCGGGTCATGGCGGATGGCAGCCTGTACGTCGTATTCAACTTCATGCCGCCGTCCTGGGCCGAGGACACCCCCAACCGGTTCGATGATTTCGACCGACAACTCACCGGTTCAGTCGGGGTGCGGGTAGATCGGGAGGATCGGGAGTTCTTCCTCATTCGGCAGCCTGGCCTGGACACGATCGAGCGTGTCCGGCGGTTCATCGAGGGCTACCGACGCGGGTAGCCGGACATCGAGCGGTGGCTGAAGTTCGATCCGGTATGGGCTCCGAGGGCTAACACTTGTTATGGTCAGTCCTCCAGGAGCCGCTTGAACACTTGCCGCTGCGCCGCGGTCAATTTCTTCACAAAGTGTTCAGCCCCCACCTCGTCAACGACCCGTGGCAGGCCGAATTCCTCAACGACCCGTTTCAGCCCCAGTTGTTCGACGACTCTGCGCATACCCATCAACTCGACGATCGGGTTCAAATCGACCGTCAACTCACCCCGACGTTGCCTGGCCATGCTCCGAACCTCCTCGTAAATAGTGGGGTGCAAAAACGCCAGCCAGCCCCCGTAGCGCTCCCATAACCCGGCATTCTCTGTCACCAGTCTCGCCACCGCCTCTTCGGTTTCTTCAGACTCTCGTGTGACCAGATGCAGCGGCAGGCTCGCCTCCTCCACCGGCAGGTCGGCCCCGCTGACCAGGAACAGCGTCCGCCCAAGCACCTGACCGCGCCAGACACCGGGGCCGTGCGGCTGCAAGTCCCCCAGACGTCCACCCCAGCCGCGCAAGAGTCGCCGGCCCAGCCGGTTCGCCAGAAACCACAACGACAGCCCATCCGGCCCCTGCGTCGGCAACTGCTGCCGGGCCTGGTCGTCGTTCAGCCGGCGGTGGATGCCCAGGCCCAATTCGACCAGCAATTCCGGGTCCTCGTCCCGCGGCGAAACGCTCGGCCCCTTGAACTCCAGGACGTTCCAGGGCGTCAGGTCACGCCACAGCCCGGCGGCTGGGAGTTGGCCGGCGCGGGTGCGGCGCAGCAGGACGAAATCGGCCTCGCGCGGCACGTCGCCGACCGGCACGTTCGTCTCTACCCGGTAGTGGCTCTCCACCGTGAGCCGCAGCAGTTCGGCGAATACCGGGTGCCATTGCTTCTTCGCGGCCAACGCCCACCTCCTTGCGGGAACCGCCGTCAAAATCGATACTACACCTGGGGCCGCCCCGATGCCACCCGAGTCCCCGCGTTAGCTGCCGGGGTAATAAACGGGCCCGTGTCGTCACGCCTTGCAAACCCGCGCCCCCGCGGCCGTGCAGTCGGCCGTGGCGTTGCGCGTGTCCACCACCAGGCGCGCGTGGCGCACGATGAAGTTGAAGTCATAGGCCGAGTGGTCCGTGATGACGACGACGCAATCCTGCCGCTGCAGGAATGCGGGCGTCAACTCCTGGCTATCCAGGCTCAAGGCGTGATGCCGCATGGCCGGCAGCGACGGCACGTGCGGGTCGTTGTACGACACCTCGGCGCCGCGCTTCTGCAGCAGGTCCAGCACCACGAACGCCGGCGACTCACGGGGATCGTCCACATCCTTCTTGTAGGCGACGCCGAGCACGCACACGCGGCTGCCCTTGAGCGGCTTGCCGTCCTCGTTGAGCGCCTCGGCCACGCGGCCGACGACGTACTGCGGCATGGCGGTGTTGATCTCGCCGGCCAGCTCGATGAAGCGCGTATGGACGCCGTACTTGCGGGCCGCCCAGGTCAGGTAGAACGGGTCGATGGGAATGCAGTGGCCGCCCAGGCCCGGCCCCGGGTAGAACGCCTGGAAGCCGAATGGCTTCGTCCGCGCTGCGGCGATCACCTCCCACACGTCAATGCCCATCGCCTCGAAGACGCCCTTCAACTCGTTGACCAGGGCGATGTTGACGGCGCGGTAGGTGTTCTCCAAAATCTTGCACGCCTCGGCGACGCCGGTGCCCGACACCTCGACCACGCCCTCAACAACGGGCGCGTACAGCGCCGCCGCCAGTTCGCGGCTGGCGCAGTTGACACCGCCGACGACTTTCGGGATCGTCCGCGTCGAGTAATCGCGATTGCCGGGATCCTCGCGCTCGGGGCTGTAGGCCAGGAAGAAGTCCTTGCCGGCACGCAGTCCGGACTCCTCCAGGATGGGCCGTAGCAGATCCTCGGTGGTGCCGGGGTAGGTGGTGCTCTCCAAAACGACGAGCTGGCCGGGCCGCAAGTGTGGCATCAGCGTCCGGCCGGTGGCGACGATGCACGACAGGTCGGGCTCGCGCGCCTCGGTCAGCGGCGTCGGCACGCAGATGATGACGGCGTCGGCGGTACGGAAGCGCTCGGGGTCGGTGGTGGCCTCGAAGCGGCCGGACTGCACCAGCTCGGCGACGCGGTCGGAGCAGATGTGGCCGATGTAGCTTTGGCCGCGGTTGAGCTTTTCGACCTTGGCGGTGTCGATGTCGAAGCCGAGCACGGGGTAGCCGCCCCAGGCGAAGGTTTCCGCCAGGGGCAGGCCGACGTAGCCCATGCCGACCACGGCGACGCGGGCCGTGCGGTCGTCGATGCGCTGGCGCAGCTGCTCCGCTGGGGTGCTTTTTTTGAGGACTGCCGGGGTCATGCGGTTCTCCAGGGGCGATGCACAGGCGACCTCGTCCGTGAGTGCGATTGCTCTTCCGCCGCTGGCGGCTTAGCGCGCCCCGCCAAGCCGCCAGCGGCAGAAAGATGGGTTTCGGCGACGGGCGTTATTGCAGATCCTTTTCCAGCCGCTGCAACAGCGTCAGCTCGGCGGGACTGAGGCGACCCGGACCCGGGTTCAGGCTGCGAGCGCGGTTCAACGCCGCCCGCGCCGCGGTGCGGTTGCTGGCCTGGCGGTGCGCGTCGGTCAGGTGCAGGTATTTCGTGAAGGACGGCGCGTCCTCGATGGCGCGCGTCAGATCAGCGACGGCGGCCTCGTGACGGCCCAGGTTCAGCAGCACCACGGCGCGCGTGTCCAGGAACTCCGGCCGCGGCCCGTAGTATTCGATGACGCGGTCGATCAGTGACAGAGCCTCGTCACTCTTGACGTTCTGCTCGGCCAGCAGCCAGGCGAGGTTGTTTAGCGCCACCACCTGCCGCGGCTCCTGCTGCAGCACCGCCCGATACAGTTTCTCCGCCTCCTGCGGCCGGTCGAGCATCTTGTGCAGGTCCGCAAATTGCAGCCGCAGCGCGACGCTCTGCGGCTGTTGCTTCAGGGCGCCCTGGAACCATGCCGCCATCCGACTCGCGGCGGCCTTCCAGGCGTCCGCCGAGACGTTCGCCACCCGCGCTTCGCGCAGCAGCGCCACGGCGGCGCCGCCGACCGCCTCGGGCGGACACTTTTGCGCCGCCTGCTCACACAGGTCGATGGCCTCCTTGACCTCGCCGAGCCGGCCGCTGATGCCGGCGACCAGCAGCAGCCGTTCCGCCGGCGCGTTCGGCGCCGCGGCGTAGGCCCGCAGCAGATCCTGCGCCTCGCGACGCTTGCCGAGCGCCTCCAGCGCTCGCGCCTTCAGCTCGGTCGCGGGGCTGGCGTCGGCCACCACCTGCCGCGCCTGCTCGACCTTTTCCAGCCGGGCGATGTCGTTCAGTGCCTCGCGGGCGTCGCCGTGCTTGATGCGCGCCTCCGCCACCAGGGCCTGGTACGCCGCGTTATGCGGGTAGTTGCGGACAAGGCTGCTCATCAGTTCCCGGGCCTTGCCCAGGGCCAGATCGTCCGGCGCCTGGGCCAGGTACAGATGGGCCAGCACCAGTTGCTCGTCGGGCGGCAGGGCCTGGCGGCGGTTGACCTCCTCCAGCAGGGCGATGGCCCGGACGCGGAACGTACGGCGGTTCTGCGTCGCCAGCACGCGCGCTCGCGCCAGCTGGTCCTCCAGGCTTTCGCCGTCGTCGGCCTTGCCCGCTTTCAGGCTGCCGCGGTCGTCGAGCCCCAGACCGACCAGCGCCAGCGCCTCGGCCAGGCGCTTTGGGTCGCCGCTGCTGGCCAGCGTCAGCGCCAGGCCGCGCCGCGCCCACCCCAGGTCCGCGTCGGCCACCTTGACCTTGCGGTCGATCACGGCCCGCAGCAGCGCCTCCGCCTCGCGCGAGCTGCCGCTGCGCAGGTAGAAGCCGACGACACCGCGGTAAACCTGGATTTCGCCGGGCCGGTCCTGCAGCGCCGCCTCGTAATACTGCCGCGCCGCCTTCGCGTCGCCCACCAGTTCACAGCACTGGCCCAGCGCCAGCGCCTCGCGCGGCGCCGGCAGCTTGGCCTTCGCCCGCTCCAGTTCCTTGCGCCAGCGGCGCCTGGTTGATTCTGACGAGGTACTGAATCAGCGCGACCCAGGTCTCCGGCACCGCGTCCGCCAGGGCGATGGCGCGGCGGAACGCCTTTTCCGCCTCCGCCGAGGGCCGGCCGTTGGCCGACAGCACCTTGCCGATCCACAGCTGGTCGTGGTAGTCCTTCGAGTCGGCGGGCGTGCTCTTGCTCAGGATGTCCTCAGCGGCCCGAAAGTCGTCGTTGCGCAGCGACACGTCGATGAACAACTTCTGGTCGTCCGGTGACAGCTGGGCCTGCTGTTGCAGCTGGCGCATAACCTGGTCGGCCTCGTCATAGCGCTGCTGCTTCGTCAGCAGTTGCACGAGCTGCCGCAGCACACGCGGGCCGCGCTCGCCCTGCTCCAGCGCCCGCCGATAGTTGGCGATGGCCTGCTCGGTGTTGCCCTGCATCTCCTCAACCTCGGCCCGCGCCAGCAGCACCGCCGGCCACGCCGGCCGCAACTGCACCACGCGGTCGAGCAGCCGCCGCGCCTCCTTCAACAGGCCCGTCTGCCCCTGCCGCGCCAGGTAAATCCGCCGTGCCGCCTCGCCGTACAGGTAGAACGGCGACTCGCCCTCCTCCAGCGTCTTGACCTCGGCCAGGGCCTGCCGCATTTGCTCGTCGTCGCCCAGCCGCAGCCCCAGGTCGAACAGCACCAGCCGCACGCGCACATCCTTCGCGAATCGCGGCTGCTCGGCCACCAGCCGCCACAGCCGCGTGGCGTCGCGCAGCTGGTCCGTCCGCAGGTACGCCTCGGCCAGGCCGCTCAACAGGGCCGGCCGCTCCTCGGCCGGCAACTGCTGCCAGCCGGCCTCCAGTTTCGCCAGCGCCGCCCGCGCGGCGTCGCCCTTGTCCACGGCAGCGACCAGCCGCGCCCGCGCCAGCCGCACCGCCACACAGTCGCCCAGCTGCGCCTCGGCCCGGTCGAGCACGCGGCGGGCCTCGGCGGCCCGGCCCTGCCGCTCCTCCAGCACCGCCAGGCCGTTCCACAAAGCGACGCTCCTGGGCTGCTTCTGCAGTGCCGCCTCCAGCAGGGCACGCACCTGGTCCGGCTGCTTGCGGGCCAGCAACATCTCGGCCCGCAGCAGCACCACGTCCACGGCGCCGGGCTGCTCCTGCTCCGCGGCGGCCAGCGCCTGCTCGACAGCGGTCCAGTCCGCTTTCGCGGCGCCGAGGTTGCGCGTCAGCAGGGCGCGGGCCAGGTCCAGCTGACCGCTGTTGACCTGCTGCGTTTGCTGGCCGAGTTCGGCCAGTTTGCGGTACTCCTCGATGGCCAGGTCCGTGCGGCCCATCGCCATTAGCGCGGCCGCGGCACTGCGGCGGCCGGCCACGGAGGTCTTGTCGAAATACAGCACGCGCTGGCAGGCCGCCAGCTGCTGGGCGGGCTCCTTGAGCCGCTCGTAACAACTGGCCAGGAACAGATCGACCTGGGCCACCAGCCCCGGCGCCCCCTTGAGGCCGTCGCGGACGCGCACGAACTGAGTCGAAGCGTCGTACCAGCGGCCCTGAGCCATGAGCACACGGGCCTTCAAGAAGTCGTGCGACGCCGCTGGCACGCCGGCAACCCTGGTCTGCGGGATCAGCCGAACTGCCTCGTCGATGTCACCGCCGTCCAGCAGCAGGTTCGTCAGCGTCCAGGTCAGCTCAAAGCGGTCCTGCTGCGGCACCACCTTGAGACCGGCGCGCAGCGCAGCGATGGCCCGGTCGCGCTGACCGCGGCGGACCTCCAGCTGGGCCAGCGCCTGGTGGACGCGGCCCTCGCGACTCTGGAGCTTCAACGCCCGGTCCAGGTAGGCGGCGGCCGTGTCCCAGCAGTGCTCCTGCGTCACCCGGCAGACCATCCCGGTCAGGATGCCGCTGAGCCGTTCCCGCCCGTACTCCGTCAGGGCGCGGTCCTGCGCAAGTTCCGAGGCAGCGATCAGCACGGCCACGTCGTTCGGGGCGCGGCGCAGCGCCTCGGCGGCGTACTGGGACGCCTCGGCGGCGTACTTGTCGAACTCGCGCATCAGGCGGATGAGGCGGACGTAGCCGTCGATGAACTCCGGGGATTTTTTGACAGCCTGTTTCAGGTAAAGCAGCGCGTGCCCCTTGTAGCCGCGGTGCTCCTCGTACTGGGCCGACAGCACGGATACCTCGCCGTCCTGCGGGGCCTGTTGTTCGAGGATTTTCAGCTGTTCGTGGGCCACGTCGAGGTTGTTCTCGTCGAGGGCCAGGCGAACCAGGCACTTGCGCAACTCGGTATTGCCGGGCTCCTTGATGAGCACCTGATCGATGACGAAGCGGGCCCGTTCGCGGGCCTTGTGGCTGACCGCCAGCTTCTGGTGGCAGAGGAGTTTGCCCAGGCGGGCGCGCGTCTCCAGGTCGTCCGGGGCGAATTCGAGGTAGCGGGCCAGGAAGCGGCTGCTCTGTTTCAGGCGGCCCTCCTGCTCGGCCTGGTTGGCCTGCCAGAGCAGGGCGCTGGCGATGTTGCCCGCCTGCAGGCTGTGGACGAGGGCCAGCGTCCCGGCCAGGGCGACCACGGCGACGACCAGGCTGAACAGGAACTTGACGTTGAGTTTGCGCATCCGTGCGAATTCCCCGAGGACTGGCGGCGCCTCCGGCGCTGCCGTGGAGGGTGGTCAAGACGGCGAGGATTTCCGGCGCCCGCCCCGCGGGGCGCGGCCGTGTCGATTGGCCCAAGACGATGGTGTTGCTGCATCGCGGTGGTGAAGGGTGGCCAAACAGAAGGGCATGGTAAATCGCGGCGCTGTTGCTGTCAAGCGAAGGAAGTCCGCGCATCTGGACCAGTTGGCGGTGGGGTGTAGTGGTCTGGGTGGGAGTCACATGGCCACCTGGCCACATGGCGCCTCTCCCAGATCCCGGCCTGGCAACCCCTGGCGCTGCTACTCCCCTCCGCCATCTGCTCGAATTTCATTGATGGGTGTCAGCGTTGTGTCACCGGCGGCTGCCCCTTGATCGTCGCCTGACGGGCCCACTGCAGCAGCCAGTCGGCCCCCGGCGGCACGCTCAGGCCAACCGTCAGCGCCGCACAGATCCACAGCGTCGCCAAACCGCTCCAGCCAGCGCGGCGCGGCAGCGGTTTGATCGGGCTGCGCAGGTACATCACCGACAGAACCCGCAGATAATACCAGGCGCCAATGGCGGCGTTGACCATACCCAGCACCGACAGCAGACGGAACAGCCAGGCGTAGGCGCCGAACGGCCCGTCCTCGGGAATCGCCATCGCCCCGAAGAAGACGATGTACTTGCCGGTGAAGCCCGCCGTCAGCGGGATGCCGATCAGGCTGAACAGGAACACCAGCATCAGCAGCGCCACGCCGGGGTGGCTGCGGCCCAGGCCAGCCAGGTCGTCCACCGACTCGACCGGCTGTTCCGGCGTGTGCAGGTACGCGATCACCGCGAAGGCCCCGACCGTCATGGCCCCGTAAGCCACCAGGTAAAACAGCAGCGCGTCCAGCCCGTTGACGGCCTGGTCGCGCAGGTATGGCGCCGCTGCCAGCGCCACCAGCATGTAGCCGGCGTGCGCCACGCTGGAGTACGCCAGCAACCGCTTGAGGTTGTCCTGCTGTAGCGCGAACAGGTTGCCGAGGAACATCGACACCGCCGCCAGGAACCAGAACAGGATCGGCACCTCCGGGCTGAGCAGCGTGCCCAGCGGCAGGCTCGCGTCGGTCGGCACCTCCGCCGGCAGCACGAAGCCGAGCAACCGCAGCAGCGCCGCGAAGCCCGCCACCTTGGGAATCAGGGCCAGGAACGCCGCCATCACCGTCGCGGTGCCCTGGTACACATCCGGGGCGTAGAAGTGGAACGGCACCGCGGTGATGCGGAAGCCGAGCCCGGCCACCACCATCAACACCGCCACCTGGGCGATCACCGGCAGCGGCTCGCGGCCAGCCACGGCGCCCTCGACCGCGGGCCGGCTCAGGGAGTCGAAGAGCGCCGGCAGGTTTGTGGTGCCGGCCAGGCCGTAAAGATAACTGAAGCCGAACAGCACCAGCGCCGAGGAGAACACGCTCAGCAAGAAGTATTTGAGCGCCGCCTCCTGCGCCGGCTGGTCGTACCGTGGCAGGTACAGCAGCACATAGGTTGGGATGCTGACGAGTTCCAGGGCCACGAACAGCGTCACCAGGTCGTTCGCGGAGCCGGTCAGGCTGACACCGGCGACCACCAGCAGCAGGCAGGCGTAATAGTCGCCGGCCTGGCGGTCCTTGACCTGGTTCCAGCTGAGCAGCACCAGCACGGCCCCGCTCGCCAGGGCGATGCCCTTGATGACGTAGGCGAAGGTGTCGTTGGCGATCGGCCCGGCGAAAACCGCGGCGGTGGCGGCGTCACTGCTGCTGTAATGGAAATACCAGCCGGCCGGCAGCAGCGCCGCGGCGCCGGCCAGCGCCAGCAGCGCCAGGGCCGCCCACAGCTGGCGGTTGGCCCGGAAGGCGCCGCCGAGGAAGATCACGCAGGCGACCGCGATCAGCAGCATTTCCGGGTAGAGCAGCCGGTAACAACTGGTCAGCGCTTCAACAATGGGATCACTCACGATTCGGCCTCTCGCTGGCGTCCGCGGCGACGGCGGCTTCGGGGTGGGTGGGGGCGCTGGCGGTGGCGGTCGGGCGGTTGCTGAGGATGCCGGTGAGGACGCGCACGTCTGGCCGGGCGGCGTCGATGACCGGCTGCGGCCAGACGCCGAGCACGACGCAGAACACCATGATCGGCCCCAGAGCGGCCCATTCGCGGCCGTTCATGTCCGTGACCGCGTGGCCGTCGTGGTGCGGCTCCTTGACCTCGCCGAAGAACACGAGCCGCAGCAGCGTGAACAGATACCAGGCCCCCAGCACGATGCCGGACGTGCCCAGAATGGCGAGGTCGGGCCGCACCTGGAACATGCCCAGGAACACCAGCGCCTCGCCGACGAAGCCGTTCAAGCCCGGCAGCCCGACGCTCGTCAGGCAGATGAACACCATGCACGCGCCGAGGAGGCCGAGCCGGGCGCTCATGCCGCCATAGTCCGCCAGCTTGCGCGTGTGGTAGCGCTCGTAGAGCATGCCGACCAGCAGGAACAGCCCGCCCGTGGACAGGCCGTGGTTAATCATTTGCAGCAGACTGCCGGTCAGCCCTGCCTCGTTCAGCGCGAACATGCCGAGCATGCAGAAACCCAGGTGGCTGACGCTGGAATAGGCCACGAGCTTTTTCATGTCGTCCTGGGCCAGCGAGCAGAACGCCCCGTAGATGATGCCGATCACCGACAGGGTGCCGATGAGCGGCACGCCAACGCTGATGCAGGCGTCGGGCACCAGCGGCAGGCACAGCCGCAGAAAACCGTAGGCGCCAACCTTGAGCAGCACACCGGCCAGCAGGACGCTGCCCGCCGTCGGGGCCTCGACGTGCGCCAGCGGCAGCCAGGTGTGCAGCGGCACCAGCGGCACCTTGATGGCGAAGCCGGCGATCAACGCCAGGAACACCCAGAACTGGAACGCATCCCAGAACGCTCGCTGGTCCGGCCGGGCGTGGCGCTGCAACAGCTGCACCTGCTCGACCAGCTCCGGGATGGAGAACGTCAGCCGGCGGTTGGCGTCGTAGCAGACGACCACGACCGCGATCACGCCCAGCAGTGTCAGCAGACTGCCGGCCAGCGTGTAGATGAAGAATTTGCGGGCCGCGTGCCGTCGTTCCGGGCCGCCCCAGATGCCGATCAGGAAGAACAGCGGCACCAGCGTTAGCTCGAAAAAGACGTAGAAGAGGATGATATCGAACGACAGGAAGACACCGAACATGGCCGTGCCGAGCAACAGCAGCCAGGCGTAATACTCGTTGACGCGGTCGTCGATGGCGGTCCACGACGCCAGCACGGCGGACACCATCAGCAGGGCGGTCAGCGCCACCAGCCAGACATTGAGGCCATCCAGGCCGAAGTAGAACTGCACAGCGCCGGTGTCACCGAAGCGGAGCAGGGTCCAGGTGGTGGCGTGGCGGTTCTCGTGCTTGCCGTCCTTGCCGACCTCGGCGGCGGTGGTGGCCGGGGCGCCGGGCACGAACTCGGGGTGGAAGGTGCCGGCGCCGGGGTGACTGCGCTCGTAGCTGACGAGGGTGAGCGCCAGGATCGCGGCGGCCACGAGGCCGAAGAGCGTGGCGCCCAGGCTGACGTAGCGCACCGCCGTGGCGCGGCCGCTGCCGAGCAGGGCGACGACGACGGCGGCCGCCGCCGGCACCGCCGGCAGGCTGACGATCAGGAAGCGCAGCGACTCCAGTTGTGCGTTTGTCATGGGTTCCCGTTTACCGGTCTTTTCTGCCGCTTGCGGCAGAAAAAAGACACACTCCGTTATCGAAACAGCACCGCCAGCAAAAACCCCGCCAGGCCGAGCACCATCAGCAGCGCGTAGAACTGCACCAGCCCGTTCTGCAGCGGCCGGATCAGCATCCCCAAAAAGCTCGGCACCTGGCCGAACAGATCGACCAGCCCGTCCACGACGTACTGGTCGAATACCCGGCAGAAGACCGCCAGCCCCACCAGCGGCTTGACCACGAAGATGATGTACAGTTCGTCCAGGTAAAAGCGGTTGAGCGACAGGTGGTACGCCGCCGGTGCGGCCTCCGCCACCTGCGCCGCGGCGCTGGGCTGGCGGACGTACATCCACCAGGCGGCCGCGACACCGGCCAGCGCGACCACACTGCTGCCGAGCATCATCGGCAGGTTCATCGTGTGCTCATGTTCGCGGTACAGCGAGCCGAAGGCGTGACTGATCCAGCGGTGTTCGAGCACATGGCTGAACCAGTGCGTGAACGGCTCAACGATGATGCCGACGAACACGGCCCCGGCCGCCAGAATCATCAGCGGTATCGTCATCACGGGCGGCGACTCGTGGGCGTGGTGGCCGGCCTCCTCCGGGATGCGCTCTGCGCCCCAGAACGTCAGGAAGTAGGCGCGAAAAGTGTAGAAGGCGGTCAGGGCCGCCACGAACAGGCCGATGGCGAAGAACACCAGGTAAATCGAGCCGAGCATTGGGTCCTTGCCCGAGGCGCTGAGCGCCACGTCCAGGATTTCGTCCTTGCTCCAGAAGCCGGACAGCAGCGGCACGCCCGCCAGCGCCCCGGCACCGCACAGGAACGTCCAGTGGGTGGTCGGCAGCACCCTGTACAGGCCGCCGAAGCGGCGCATGTCGATGATGTTGCCCATCGCGTGCATAACGCTGCCGGCGGCCAGGAACAGCAGCGCCTTGAAGAAGGCGTGCGTGAACAGGTGGAACATGGCCGCGGTCACCGCGAAGGCGGCCAGATGGCCCGTGCGCAGACCGCAACCCAGCGCCAGGAACATGTAACCGAGCTGGCTGATCGTCGAGTACGCCAGCACGCGCTTGAGGTCGGTTTGCGTGAGCGCCATCACCGCAGCGATCAGGGCGGTGACGGCGCCGATGCCGGCGACCACGACCAGCGCCGCATCAGAGTGGCCGAACAGCGGCATGCAACGCGCCACCAGGTAAACGCCGGCGGTCACCATCGTCGCCGCGTGGATCAGGGCGCTGACCGGCGACGGGCCTTCCATCGCGTCCGGCAACCACACGTGCAGCGGGAACTGCGCCGACTTGCCGACCGCCCCACAGAACAGCAGCAGACACGCCGCCAGCAGCAGCCCCGGGTCCTGGTCGATGGCGTGGTTGAAGACCGTCTCGAAGTTCAGCGAGTGCAGCGGCACCCCGGCCGCGTTCTTGAACAGCGCGAAGATGACGAGGATGCCGATGAACAGGCCCACGTCGCCGAGGCGCGTCACCAGGAATGCCTTGCGGGCGGCGCTGGCCGCGGCCGGCTTCGTGAACCAGAAGCCGATCAGCAAATAGCTGCACAGGCCGACGCCTTCCCAGAAGGCGTAGAGCACGATGAAATTGTCCGCCAGCACCAGGCCGGTCATGGAGAACAGGAACAGGCTGACCTCCGCGAAGAAGCGCGGATAACCCGGGTCATGGTGCATGTAGCCGATGGAGTAGATCGCCACCAGGCTGCCGATGAACGTGACCATCACCAGCATGATCGCGGTCAGGCCGTCGGCCCGCAGCGTGACGCTGATGTCCACGTCGCCGGCCGCGAACCACGTCACCCGCGTCGTGTGCAGGGCCTCGGGTTCGGTGTTGCCGGCCACCTGCGCGAAGATGACGACCGACAGCACACACGCCCCGGCGGCGCCGAGGACGCACGGCCAGTGCGCATGCTCCCTGAGCCAGTCGCGGCCGAAGGTGATGACGATGGCGCCCAGCAGTGGCAGTGCGGGGATCAGCCAGAGCAGTTCGTTAGACATGGCTGCTCTCCTGGGGCTGCGGCGGCTCGATGCCGGAGGGCGTCAGCCGCGGCAGGGCCGGCACGGGCGGCGGCGGCGGCAGCGGCTCCTCGTCCACAACGGGCAGCTGGTCGGCCTCGCGCAGGTCCTGCCAGACGCTCACGTCCAGGGTCTTGCGGCTGCGGAAGAGCACGACGAACAGCGCCAGGGCAAGGGCCGCCTCGCAGGCGGCGACGGTCAAGATGAACATCGTGAACACCTGGCCCTGCAGGTTGCCGCGGTAGCGGGCAAACGCCACCAGGTTGACCGCGACGCCCTGCAGCATCATTTCCGCGGACAGGAACATGATGATCATGTTGCGCCGCGTCAGGAAGCCGATCAGGCCCAGCACGAACAGGATGGCGCCGACGATCAGGTAATCGTGGAGCATCACCGGGGTCATCGCAGTCCCTCCGTCCGCCGGCCGGCAATGACGATGGCGCCAATGGTGGCGACCGTCAGCAGCACGCCGGCCAGTTCCAGCGGCAGCAGGTAGTCGGTAAACAGCGACCGGCCCAGCGCCGCGACATTCTCGGCCGGCAGCCGCTCCTCGACGCGGCCCTTGTCGTCGAGCTTCACCGGCTCCGCCGCCGAGGCGCCGCTGAACTTCGACAGCGGCAGCTTGTCGGAGGGCCGCACAGCGCCCAGTTGCACGCGCACCTGCAGGCCGACCTTGTGGATTTCCTCAAGGTCTTGCTTGACCCCCTTCACGTCGAAGCGCGGGTTGTTGAGTTTTTCGTCCAGTTCATTCAGCGTGTCGAACAGCATGCGCCGTTGCGTGCCGGTGGCGCCGAGGATGCGGCGGTTCTTCTCCGCTGGCGAGCTGCCGCCCTCCAGCAGCGTGCTGAACTCCTTTTTGACATCCTCGTACTTGCCGAGGGCCTTGCGGATGCCGGCCTCGTCTTCGGCCTTCGCCGCGGCGTCGATGCGCGCCAGCAGATCGTCGAGCGGCAGGGTGTTGTAGTTGCGCTGCAGCACGGCGAGGATGCAGGCCAGCAGCACGAAGCCGGCGACGCACGCCAAAAACGGCTCGCGCGCCCGCTGATCGGCGTCGGACGGGCCTTCCTGCTGGGCGAGCATGATGACGAACAGGAACGTGACGATAATCGCCCCGGCGTAGATGATGACGGTCGCGGCCATGAGGAACGGGGCGGCGTTGAGCAGGAACAGGCCGCAGGTGCTGAGCACAACCAGCGCGAACGCCAGGGCGGAGTGAACGGGGTTGCGCGAGAATCATCAGGCCGCCGCAAAGGATGGCGATGCCGCTGAAGGCGTAGAACAGGATGGTTTCCGCCCAGCGGGCCTCGGCGCGGACGAGGAAGCCGGCGACCGCCGCCAGGGCCAGGCCGCAGCAGACGCCGCCCCACAGCAGCGGATAGCGGCGCACGCGCGGCATCAGCAGATAGACGCCCGCCAGGCCGAGGACGCTCGGCAGCAGGATCGGCCAGAAGGCGGTCAGAAAGTCGGTGAAGCGTTTGTCCATGGCTTTACTCTTGCTCCCCTCGCCCCCTTCAGGGGGAGAGGGGAGACAGAAATCACGTCGCCGGCTCGGAGGCAATGCTCAGCGGGCCGCGGTGTGTGCGCACCGGGTCGGTGCCCGCCTTGACGGTCTCGTCGAAGACGCTCAGCAGTTTTTCCTTGTCGAACATCATCTCCTGGCGGCTCAGGCCGGTCAGGTCGGCGAGGGTGGTCAACTCCACCGCGTCACAGGGGCAGGCCTGTTCGCACATGCCGCAATAGATACAGCGCAGCTCGTCAATGACAAAGGTTTCCGGATATTTTTCGCGGTCGGGCCACGGCGACGGCGCCGCCACAATGTCGATGCAGTGCGCCGGGCAAGCGGTCGAGCACATGTAACAGGCGACGCACTTGACGCGGCCCTGCTCGTCACGGTTGAGCCGGTGGACGCCGCGGTAGTTCGCCGGCAGGTGCGGCTTCTGTTCCGGGTACTGCTGCGTGATGGCCGGCCCGAACATATGTCGCACCGTCGTCTGCAAGCCCTCGAAGATCGCCGGCAGATACAGCTTCTCCAGCAGGCCGATCTTCGGCTCCTGCACCCATTTCACGTCGTTGTCATTGATCGCCACGGCCACTCCTCTCTCGCCAGGTTCCGCCGTTCCCCGCAAGCGGGCTGGGCGGTATAATTCAGGTAGTGCCACGGAGGGCTTTCATCTCGTTTCATTTCACAGACCCCCTACCAGCACCTGGGGGGGCCAGAGATTCCCTACCTCGCCGCCACCTCGGGCCGATGGTCGCCGATCACTTCCCGGCGCGGCGGCGGCAGCGCCGGCAGCGACCCCACCCACGCGGCCCCAACCAGCAGCACCAGCGAGTAGGGCAGCAGCCACCACGCACTCAGTCCCAGTTCCAGCACCACCATCGCGCCCACCAGGTTCAGCAGCGCCAGCGGGATCAGCACCTTCCACGCCAGGGCCATTAACTGGTCGAAACGGAAGCGCGGAATCGTCCAGCGGATCAGCATGTAAAAGACAATGAACAGGCCCATCTTGACCGCGAAGACAATCACCTTGATGAGCCAGAAGGCATCCGCTTCCGCGAACCCCCAGAAGTGCCAGCCGCCGAAGAACAGGATCACCATGATGAAACTCGAGGTGACCATGTTCGTGTACTCACCGATGAAGAACAGGCCCAGCTTCAGGGCGCCGTACTCGGTGTGGTAGCCGCCGATCAGCTCCTGTTCCGCCTCGGGCAGGTCGAATGGCAGACGGTTGCACTCCGCGAAGGAACTAATCATGAAAATCAGGAACGCCAGCGGCTGGTAACAGACGTACCAGACGCGACCATCCGCCGCCTGGCGGCCGATGATGCGCTCCAGGTTCAGCGAGCCGCTCAGCAGCACGACACCGAGGATCGACAGGCCCAGCGGGATTTCGTAGCTGACGATCTGGGCACTGGAGCGGAGCGAGCCGAGAAAGCTGTACTTGTTGTTGGACGACCAGCCGCCGAGGATGATGCCGTAGACCGCCAGGCTGGAGACCGCGAACACGAAGACAATGCCGATGTCCAGCCCCGGGGCGATGGCGAACGGATAGTCCTTCGGGTTGCCCGGCTCGGTCGGGGCGCCGAACGGCACCACCGCGAACGCCAGCAGGGCGGTGCCGACGGAAATGCACGGCGCCAGCAGGAACAGAACCTTGTCAGCCCGGTCGGGGATCGGGTCTTCCTTGAGCAGGAACTTCAGGCCGTCGGCCAGCGGTTGCAGCAGCCCATACGGGCCGACGCGGTTGGGGCCGATGCGGTCCTGCATCCACGCGGAAATCTTGCGCTCCAGCATGACCAGGTAAGCGCAGGTCGTCAGGATGACAGCCAGCACGCCGACGATGGTCAGCAGGGTGTAGATGCGGTTGAACTCGTACATCATGGCATTCACCAGCCGCTGGTAATCGTCGTTTGCCCCGTTGTGGCACGGTCTCCTGACCGTGCCACCGCCCCGACCGAAGGTCTCCTCCGGGATGCTCGGGGAGACCTTCGGTCGGGCCCCGTGGCCTGGTCCGGAGACCAGGCCACAACTTGGCGGCCCGCCTGCACAAAACCGGAGCAGGCGGGCCGCCTGCACTACGGAAGAAGCACGCCGTATTCGCCGAGATCACCCGACGCCAGCGGCGCGAAGTACGGCACCGCCTCGGCCAGTTCCTTGCGCAGCGTTGGCGCGTGCAGCAGACCGCGGCGCTGCATCAGGTCGAGAGCAATCTGCCCGTCCGTGCGGCTCGCCGTCCGCACCGCCCAGCGCAGCCCCTGCGCCAGCCCGGCGTGGTTGACGAACGTGCCCTCCTTCTCCGCGAAACTCGCCGCCGGCAGCACGTACTTCGCCGCCGCGGTCGCCGCGTTCTGGAACAGATCCTGCACCACCAGCAGCGGCACCTGCTTCAGCTGCGCCGCCTGTTCCTCGCTGACCCAGTGGCCGGCCCGCGGCGAATAGCCCGCGGTCACGTACAGCGCTCGCAGCTCGCCCGCGCCGGCCGCCCGCAGCACCGCGTCCCAGCCGATGACCTCGCCCTGGAAGTGCTTCAGGATCGCCTCGACGCCGCGACGGTTCGGGCACTTCTCCGCGCGGATGGTGAACTTGACCGGCTGAATCGGGTTGCCGCGGCGGTCCTTCGGGTAGGTGTCGTCCTGACCGATCACCGGCACGTGGCCCAGCGCCAGCCGCACGTCCGACGACAGGCCCTTGAAGTAGCGGGCGAACAGGTACGCCTCCTCGCAGGTCAGGAACGGCGACAGCACCGCCATGACGCGCTGGCCCTCGCCCCTGGCCGCGGCCGCCAGCTCCGCCCGCAGCTCCGGCAGCACCGTTTCCCAGCCAGCCGCCGGGCCGGTGCCGTTGCCGGTCGCGCGCGTCTGCGGCTGTAAAATGCGGCTGCGCTCGTTGATGTACGGGATGTCGAAGCGGCCCTCGTCGCACATGAAGTAACCCTGGGCCTGCGGGTTCTCGCGTGGCCGCAGCCGATACACCATATCCTTGTTGTGATCGACGTGGATGCTGCAACCGGTGCTGCAATCGGGGCAGACGCTGGGCGTGTCCTTGAGGAACCAGACACGCTGCTTGTAGAGAAAATCCTTGCTGCACAGGGCGCCGACCGGGCACAGGTCCACGACGTTGCCGGCGAGCTTGTTGTTGCACGGCTCACCGGGAAAGATGTCGATCTCCGAGTGGTCGCCGCGGTTGACGACCAGCAGCTCGGCGGTGCCGGAAATCTCGCGCGTGAAGCGGACGCAGCGCGAGCACATGATGCAGCGGTCGGCGAACAGGGTGATGTGTTCGCCGATGTGCGGCTTGTTCGGCGGCGTGTTTTTCTCGTCGATCATGCGGCTGGTGGCGCGGCCGTAGCCGAACGAGAAGTCCTGCAACATGCACTCGCCGGCCTTGTCGCAGACGGGGCAGTCGAGCGGGTGGTTGAGCAGCAAATCTTCGAGGGTCTGCTCCTGGGCGCCGCGCGCCTTGGGGCTGTTGGTGACAACGACGGTGCCGTCCTTGGCGGGCGTCTGGCAGGCGGGCACAACGCGCGGCTGCATGGCGACGGTGCCATCGGGTTTTTTCTCGCCGACCTCGACCAGGCACATGCGGCAGCTGGCGACGACGGTCAGCGCCGGGTGCCAGCAGTAGCGCGGGATGAACACGCCCACCTTCTCCGCGGCCTGGATGAGGTTCAACTTTTCGTTGCCGATGTCCACCGGCTTGTCATTGACGATCACGACTGCCATGAATTGGCTCCCGCCCCGGTAACGCGGACACCGCGGCCCGCGAGAACTTCGTCACTTCTCCCCCCGCTTCCGCAGCTTTGGTTTGCTGGCGAACTCCGCAGCCGTCACCTGCTCCACTTCCCCGTTGGCGTACACAACCCAGCCGCCACTCTCGGGCGTGTTTTTGTCATACGCCAGCACGGGGAAGCCCTCTGGCCCGGGGGGCACCATCTCGTCGGGGCTGATCCCGTAGACGAACACCACCGAGCCGTCCGCGAGCGCCTCGTACGCGCCGGGCGTTTCCGTCAGCAGCGGCCGCAGGTCCTCGGCCTTCGCCGGCGCCCGCTGCTCGTGGGTTTTCACGTAATCGAAGTACGCCAGGCCGATGGCCAGCAGTTGGTTCTTGCGCTGAGTCTTCACCGCGGCCTCGCGCATGCGCTGCAGGCCGATGAATCCGCCGACGCCGCAACAGCCGCACAACAGCACCACGCCGCCGATCACGGACACCAGGATCATCGTGGTGTTGCGTTTCTTCGGTTCCGTGTCGTCCGGGCGGCGCCGGCGCAGTGCGGCCCTCGTCTTCTGGGAGCGGCTCGTCCGTAAACTCGTCGTGGTCGCGGCTCATGCTTCCCCCTTACTTCGCTGGCGCCCCGGCGTTGATCAGTTCGTTGAACTTGACCGTATTCATCCACTCCACCGACCCGTCGCCCCGGGCGACGGCGCCGTCTCTGGTCAGCACGGACTTCTCGTACGCCAGCGCGCAGCGTGGGCCGCCCCACGCCACGATGTCGCGGCCGCTCGTGCCATAGATGACCAGCACGCTGCCGTTCGTGATCGCCGTCTTCGCCTCGGGCAACAGCATGAACTCCTGCAACTCGGTAGCGTTCTCCGGCGGCTTCGAGTGCTTGGTCTCGTACTGGAGGTACGCCTGGCCAACATCCTTCAAGATATTCCTGCGCCGCTCCTGGTCCGCAGCGGTCTTCCAAAACCCGGCGCAGCCGAGCAGGATCAGCACCCACAGGACGCACGCCACGATCACCACGACTTTTCGCATGACCGTTTCTCCTGCGGGCGAGCGGCGCGGCGTCAGCCCGCCGTGTCTGGCGCTGCACGGCGGGCTGACGCCGCGCCGCTCGCCTTCATCTCTAATGCGCCCCCACCAGCGCCGGTCCCTCAATCCGACGACCGCTGCGAATGTACTCCTCCAGTTCCGGCCGAAATTTCTGAATCGCGTTCTTGACCGGCCAGCCCGCGCCGTCGGCCAACCCACAAATCGTCGTGCCCGGCATGATGCCGATGTTCTTCGCCACGTCGTCCAGGATGCGCAGGTCTTCCAGCCGCCCCTGGCCGTGCCGCAGCCGCGTCACGATCTTGCTCATCCAGCCGGTGCCCTCGCGGCAGGGCGTACACTGGCCGCAGGACTCGTGCTGGAAGAACCTGCAAATGTTGTACAGGACATCAACGATGCTGGTTTCCTCGTCGAAGACCGTGACCGCCGCGGTGCCGAGGCCGAGACAGTTGACCTTGCCGGGGCCGTTGAAGTCCAGCGGCGTGTCGAACTCCTTCTCGGTCATGATGCCCATGCTGATGCCGCCGGGGATCGCCCCTTTCGCCTTGCGGCCCTTCCAGACGCCGCCGCCGTATTTGTCCACCAGCTCGCGGACGGTGACGCCGAGTGGCAGTTCGACGCAGCAGGGCTTGTTGACGTGGCCGCTGATGCAGTAGAGCTTGGGGCCGAAGCTGCCGGCGTCACGCGGGTTCTTGGGGTCGGGCGGCACACCCATGCTCTTGAACCAGTCCGGGCCGCGGTCGATGATGTGCGTCACGCACGCCAGCGTCTCAATGTTGTTGACGACGGTCGGCTTGCGGAACGCCCCTTCCACGGCGGGGAACGGCGGCTTGATGCGCGGCCACGCACGCTTGCCTTCCAGGCTCTCGATCAGGCCGGTTTCCTCGCCGCAGATGTACGCGCCGGCACCGCGGTGCATGTAGCAATCGAGGTGGAAATCCTTGCCGAGGATGTTGCGGCCGAGCAGATTATTGGCGTACAGTTCGTCGATGGCCTTCTGGAAAGCGCGAAACGCCCGGCCGTATTCGTAGCGAACATACACATAAGCGACGCTGGCGCGCGTGGCGTAGCAGGCCAGCAAAATGCCTTCGAGCACCTGATGCGGATCCTCTTCCATGAGGATGCGGTTGTTGAAGGTGCAGGGTTCGCTTTCGTCGGCGTTGACGCAGAGGTAAATGGGGCCGGGATGGTCCTTGGGCAGGAACGTCCACTTGACGCCGCAGGGGAAGCCGGCGCCGCCGCGGCCGCGCAGGCCGGACGCCTTCACGGCGTCGGTGACCTGGGCCGGGGCCATCTCGTTCAGCGCCTTCTGCAGGGCGCGATAGCCACCGTCGGCGCGGTAGCTCGCCAGCGAAGCGCTGTCGGGCTTGCCGACGCGGCGGAGCAGCACGGGTTCAAACTCAGCCATGATCCACTCAGGTTCAAATCTTTAGCCACAGAGGACACAGAGAACACAGAGAGAAATACCAAAAACTAAATCACCAACTTCTCTGTTTTTCTCTCTGTGTTCTCGGTGTCCTCTGTGGCTAATTCATTATGATTGTAATTGACGCAGCAACCCATCCACCTTGTCCGGCGTCACGTTATGCACTGCCTCATCATTCACGAGCACCGCCGGCGCCCCCTCGCACTGACCGATGCACTCCGCGAACTCGACCGTCACCTTGCCGTCGGCCGTCGTGCCGCCCGGCTTGACGCCGAGCTTCTGGCACACGTTGCCCAGCAGATCATCGCCACCGCGGATCATGCACGCCAAACTGCGGCACACCCACAGCCGCGTTCGGCCCAGCGGGTTTTCGTCCTCGCGGAAGAAACCGTAGAACGTCATCGTGTCGTGGACCTCCGCCGGGCTCAGGTCCAGCAGGTCCGCGATCTCCCGCACCGCCTCCCGCGGCACACAGCGCAGCTCGTCCTGCACCAGATGCAGGGCAGGCAGCGTCACCGCCTGCTTGTGCGGATAGCGCGGCAGATACGCCCGGATTTTGTCCTTCAACGCCTCGCTCAGCACGCTCATCGGTCTAGCTCCGCCGCGATGATGTTCAGGCTGCCCAGCACTGCCACGATGTCACTTAGCTGATGGCCGACGATCAGGTACGGGAAGATCGCGAAATGGATGTACGACGGCGGCCGTGTCCGTGCCCGATAGGCGACGCCCGTGCCATCGGAGACGACGTAAAAGCCCAGCTCGCCGTTGGCCGTCTCGTTGGCGCCGTATACCTCGTCCACCGGCGGCTTCCACTTGCGGTTGGTCATCGTCAGCTCGAAATGCTGGATCAGGCTCTCGATGCTGCGATAGGTTGCCAGCTGGTCCGGCAGCACCGCCTTGCTCTCGGTATCGACGTTGACCGGGCCGCTCGGCAGGTTCTCGATGGCCTGTTGCACGATCTTCAAACTCTCCAGCATCTCATCCATGCGCACGAGGTAGCGGGCGAAGCAGTCGCCCTCCTTCGAGCAGACGACCTTGAAGTCGAAGTCCTTGTAAGCGAGGTACGGCTCATCCTTGCGCAGATCGCGGACCACGCCGCTGGCGCGAGCAACGGGCCCGGTGGTGCTCAGATTGATGGCGTCCTCGCGCGACAGCACACCGATGCCCTTGGTGCGCTCGATGAAGATACGGTTGCGGTTCAGCAGCCGGCACACGTCGGCGTGCGCCTTCGGGAAATTCTTGATGAAATCGCGGACCTGGCCGATGAACTGGTCATCCACATCGAACGCCAGACCGCCGACGCGCGTGTAGCTGGGGTGGAAGCGCTGGCCGGAGGCGGTCTCGAAAATGTCGTAGAGCTTTTCGCGCTGGTTGAAGGCGTACAGGAACGCGGTGAAGCCGCCGAGGTCCAGCGCCGCGGCGCCGACGCAGAGCAGGTGGTCGCTGATCCGCGCCAGCTCCGCGAGGATGGTGCGCAGGTACTGGCAGCGCGGCGTCAATTCGATGCCCATCAACAGCTCGACCGCGTGGTGCCAGGCGATCTCATTGGCCGTCGGCGAGATGTAGTTCATGCGATCAACGATGGTGACATACTGGTTATAGTCGAGATCCTCGCCGAGTTTCTCGAAGCCACTGTGCAGATAGCCGATGTCCGGCACCGCCTTGACCACGGTTTCGCCGTCCAGCGTCAGGATGAGGCGCAGCGTGGTGTGCGTGGCCGGGTGCTGCGGGCCGAAGTTCAGCGTCCAGAGATATTCCTTCTCGTCGGCCGCGGCGTCGGCGTGGACCAGTTCGAGTGGCATGGCGTCTTTCCTTCGTGGGGCAGACATTCCTGTCTGCCAACCTCAACGGCAGGCTGGAAAGCCTGCCCCACGTTTAACTCTCCGCCCGCGTGATGACCGGGAAGTTGTGCCGTTCGCCCTTGCCGCGCAGCGGATAGTCCTTGCGCAGCGGGTACGCGGTGAACTCCTCCGGCATCAGGATGCGGCGCAAGTCCGGGTGGCCTTCAAACACGATGCCGTACATGTCGTAGACCTCACGCTCCAGCCAGTCGGCCCCCTTCCACAGGTCGAAGGCCGTCGGCAGCGTCAGGTCCGGCTCGTTCACGAACGTCTTGACCCAAACGCGCTCGCCGCTGCTGATGTTGAGCAGCCCATACACCACACCGAAGCGGTCGCGGGCGCCCGGGTAGTTCAGGTAGTCCGCGGCGGTCATTTCCGCGAGCATGTCAAAGCCGCACTGGTTCTTGAGGACTTCGAGGAACGCATGCAGCTTGTCCGGCGCCACGTGGACGCGGCGGTTGTCGCGAAACTGCGACGTGGTGAAACTGCCTTCGCCGAAGCGCTCGCGCAGGACGGTTTCGTAACTCATGATCAACCTCAACGTGGGGCAGACATTCCTGTCTGCCAGGTGCTACGGCAGACAGGAATGTCTGCCCCACGATCAAGTCACTTCCCCCGCAGCCGGGTCGCCGATGCGAAGTCACCGGGCGCCACCAGTGCGTTCTCCGGGATGAACGTCACCGGACTCGGCCCCTCGGACCGTGTCCGCTTTGCGAACTCCGTGCCGTTGACCGTGCCGGTCTTGCTAATCACCTGCTCCTGCAGGTCGATGACCGCTTGCAGCAGCTGCTCGGGCCGCGGCGGACAGCCCGGCATGTACAGGTCCACCGGCATGAAGCGGTCCACGCCCTGCACAACCGCGTAGGTGTCGAAAACGCCGCCGGTCGAGGCACAGGCACCCATCGAAATGCACCACTTCGGTTCCGTCATTTGCAGCCAGATGCGCTGCAGCACCGGCATCATTTTCATGACCACACGACCGGCGACGATCATCAAATCGCACTGCCGGGGGCTGAAGCGCATCACCTCGGCGCCGAAGCGGGCGATGTCGTGCGCGCGAGGCGCCGGTGGCCATTAGCTCGATGCCGCAGCAGGCCGTCGCGAACGGCATCGGCCACAGACTGTTCTTGCGCACCCAGTTGGCCAGGTGGTCCAGGCGACTCAGCACGACGTTCTCGGGCAGGTCTAACGCCACTTGAACACCCCCTTTCGCCAGTCGTAGACGTAAGCCACCGCCAGCAGGGCCAGGAAAATCAGCGCGCCCCAAAAGCGGTACGGTTTGAACGCCAGGAACGCCTCGCGTTCCGCCTCCGGCACGGTGCCGTAACTGATCACCGCCCAGGGGTACAGGAACAGCAATTCCACGTCGAAAACCAGGAACATGATGGCGATCAGGTAAAATTTCACGTCGAAGCGCTGCCGGGCGTCGCCGACCGGGTCCATGCCCGATTCGTAGGGCATCTGCTTGACGGGAGTGCGGCGGCGCGGGCCGATCGTCTGCGCCATCAGCAGCGCCGTGGCCGCGAAGCCTACGATCACCACCAGGTAGATGAAGACCGGGAAGTACAGCGATAGATCGAACGCTTGTTGTGGCGGCACGTCCAGCCCCCTTACCGGCGAATCCAGCCCGGCCGACTTCGTGACTTTTTTCACGAATCCGCTCAAAAAGAAACCCGACCGAGAAGGTCGAGGTTTGTGGTCGCTCGGGTGATCCTACTTTCATCAATACGGGGGTGGGGGGTGTCGGTCAAGGAGCAGGCTGGGAAGGCAGTTGTTGGTTTGGGCGAGCGGCGCGGCGTGAGCCCGCCGGTGATTGGAAGTACCGGCGCCCTTTTCTTATGAGGGGCGACGGCGCCGCGCCGCTCGCCCAAGGGGCTCAGCGGCCCAGCACCGCCGGCGGCACCCGGACGGCGAGCGTGGGCGGCAGCGCCTCCGGCCAGCCCATCGCCTGGGTGTTCGCGGCGGGTGCTTCCGATGCCTCGGTCAAGAGCACCGTCCCGGACTCCACCTCCAGCAGCTCGGCGTGCAAGATCCAGACGTAGCCGCCGCCCGCCCGCCACACGAGACGACCGGTGACCTCGAACACGGCATCCACGCCCAGGCGTTTGCCGGTGCGCCGGCCCTCGGACCAGGCCGCTTCCGGTCCCGCCTCGGTCGGCACCGCCTTGACGCGGGTGATGGCGCCGGGCGGCACCACCGTCAGCCGTCGGTCCCGTGACAGGGCGATCGCCAGGTTGCGGGTCACCCCTTCTGCGGTCATGTTCAGCGTGGAAATGTACTTGTTTGAATTGCCATCGTCCTGGAGGGGCACGTACGGCAGCACCGCGACGTGGGTCAGCCCCCGCTGGCCGCGCAGCAGCCGCAGCGGCCAGCGCTCGCTCAACTCCTTGAGGAGCTTTTTCTGTAGCGGCGCGAACTGCGCCGCCGGCCACTCGTAAAACGCCGTCTCACGGAAGACCTCCGACCACACCAGGTCGCCCGTGTGCGCGTCCACCAGCTCCAGGGTAGTGGCCACCTTGTGGTCCGCGGAAAATTCGACGGCGCCGCGCAGCACCAGGCGCGCGCCGGGTTGCCGCGCCGTCTTGCCCAGGGCCGCGGCGCCGGGGAGCACCTTCAGGCCCAGCTGCACCGCCAGGTGCCGTTCCAGCAGCTTGTGTAGACCGGCCGCGTAAGTTCCACCTCCGGACCCCGGCTTGCTCTTTTTCAGCGCGACGGGCAGCGGTTTGGTCTCCAGGGGCAGCACCGCGATGGCCAGCGCGTCCGTGGGCTTCGGTGCTGGTTTGTCCCCGGGCAGGAGGAAGTGCCGGTCGTGCGGAGGTGGCTTTTCGTCCTTCGGCCCCGGGCTCTCTTTCCGCGGTTGGGCCTGGCCATCGACTGGCCTGGCGGGTTCGGCGACCGGCGGCCGGGCCAGAGTGTAGGCCACCCCCGCCAGGGCGATCAGGCCAAGCGCCAACCCCGCCAGTCCTAACCATAGCGGCGCGGGTCGCGCCACCAGCGGATTCGCGACGGGCGCGGGCGGCGGGATTGCTGGGACGGCCTCCGCGGGCGTGGACACGGGCGGCGCCGGTTCGTGGGCCAGCGGGATCGGCGCAGGCGCAGGCGTCGGCACAGGCCAAAGGCCGAACTCCACCGCCGCGCGCCGCGACAGCAGCACGACCCACGTCAGCACGGCGTACGCCAGCAGCACCAGGCCCGCGGCGAGCACGCCGGCGGAGCGCCCGGCGTTGAACAGACAGGCGACGCCCTCCAGCCCGCCGAGCGCGGCGAGCACCAGGGCGAGGACACGGCCCCAGCGGCGCCGGGCCAGCACGCCCGCGCCGGCCAGCAGCAGGGGCAGCCCCTGCAACATCGAGCAGCCCGCCGCGATGGCAACCACGGTGGCGACCATGCCGGCCAGGCCGGAGGCCACGACGTTGGCCCCTTCCCGGACCTGTTTGCCTTCCGCGCCGGCCAGGCTGGCGGCGTCGTCGCGCGCCTGCAGCAGCCCCGACACCAACTGCGCCCCGGCGATCAGCAGGTAGACTCCCCAGACGACGTACAGGCCGCCCAGCACCAGCTGGCCGGCGCCGACGGCGGTGACCGGCCAGGCGCGGCGGCGCACCGGACCGCGCGGGACGGGGCGGCGCTATGGGTTCCGGCACGGGTTCTGCCGGCGGTGCGGCGGCCAGGGCGCCGAGCCGGCCCTTGCGGTGCTCCTTCAGCGCAGCGCTGATGAGGTGCTGGGGGATCTGTTTGCCGCAATGGTCGCACCAGCCCTCGTCAATATCCTTGTCGGGCAGGGGGACGTTGCAGTTGGGGCATGTGAGCGGGTGCATGGACGTGGCTCCGCGGGTGGGACGGTGCCGACGGGCACCCTTCCCCACCCGGCCACTGTACCACAGCGCCGGCGCATTGCCACAAAGTATCCGGGCAATTGCTACAACAGCCCCGGAATCCGATCCGCCGCTTTCTCGGAGGGCTTATGCAGAATTCCATGACCACGACGACGTTCACCCTTGAGGGCTACCGCGTCATCAAGAACCTGGGGCTGGTGCGCGGCATCTCGGTGCGCTCGCGCTCGGTGATCGGCACCTTCGGCGCCTCGCTGCAAACGCTGTTTGGCGGTAACATCTCGCTGTTCCAGTCGCTGTGCGAGAAGACACGCAGCGAGTCGTTCCGCCTGATGCTGGAGCACGCCGAGGAGATGGGCGCCAACGCCATCGTCGGCGTGCGCTACGACGCCAACGAGATCATGCAGGGCGTCACCGAGGTGCTGTGCTACGGCACCGCCGTGGTGGTCGAGACGCTGCCGGCGGCACGGCCGACCACGGAAATCGCCGCCCAGCTGCCGCTGTGAGGGAACGTTATGTCCGCATTGCGTCTGTTGCTGGAGGTCGCCGCCGCGTCGGTCGAGGACGCGCTGACGGCGGCGGCTGGCGGCGCCGACCGCATTGAGTTGAACGCGGCACTGGCGCTCGGCGGTCTGACGCCATCGCCGGGCACGCTGCTGGAGGTGCGCCAGGCCGTGCGGCTGCCGGTGCTGGTGATGCTGCGGCCGCGGCCCGGCGGCTTCGCGTACAGCGCTGCCGACCGCCGGGTGCTGCGCCGCGACCTGGACTGGGCGCTGGCAAATGGCGCGGATGGCGTGGTCTTCGGCGTGCTGCACGAGGACGGCACGGTGGACGTGGACCGTTGCCGTGAACTGCTGCGGCAGTGCGGCGGCCGGCCGGCGGTGTTTCATCGCGCCTTCGACGTGACGCCGGAGCCGTTCGCGGCCCTGGAACAACTGATCGACCTGGGCTTCGCGCGGGTGATGACCAGCGGCCAGGAAGAGACGGCGTACCAGGGCGCCGCGCTGATCGCGGCGTTGATCCGTCGCGCCGCCAACCGCATCGAGGTGCTGCCGGCGGGCGGTGTCAATCGCTTCACGCTGGCCGACGTGGTGGCGCGCACCGGCTGCACACAGGTGCACGCCTCGCTGCGCGGCGGGCGTGCGGATCGCTCGGTGGCGGCGCGGCCGCAGGTGTCGTTCGGCGGCGCCTGGCGGCCACCGGAGGACCGCTTTGACACGACGGACCCGGAACTGGTCGCCGACCTGCGGCGCCGGCTGGATGGTTAAGCGCTGACCTCCGCTGTCAAGCCCCATTTTTTCTCCCCTCGCTCGACCGCTGCGACCGCGGTATAATTCCACCATCGGCGGCCCGTTCTCGGGCCGTCGTCTCTTCCCGATCTCCGCGCAGGAGGAATTCCCGATCATGTCGCGCTGGAACTTAGCCTGGCTGCTCGGCATCACGGCGGCCAACTTCATCGCCCTGGCCGTGCTGCAGAGCGCCCCGTCGCAGGGCCCCCTTCAGAACAAACACGAAAACTACCGCCTCATGGTCGAGGCCATTGAGGAGGTCGATCAGAAGTACGTCAAGCCGCTCAACAAGGAGCGCATGCGTGAGCTGTTCGAGGACATGCTCAACCTCGGTCTGGAGCAACTCGACCCGCACTCCGGCTTCATCAATGCCGAGGAATACAAGCACTTCCTGAAGACCAGCAAGGGCAAGTTCGGCGGCGTCGGCATCAAGATCGGCATCGATCGCGCCCGGCAGATCTTCGTCGAGAGCCCGATTGTCGGCACCCCGGCCTACGAGGCCGGCATCGAGGCCGGCGACCTCATCCTCAAGATCGACGGCACCTCGACGGAGAACATGTCGCTCAAGAAGGCCATCGAGCTGATCCAGGGCGAGCCCGGCCAGAAGATCACGCTGAACGTCCTGCACGAGAGCGGCGAGAAGCCGGTGGACATTACCATCAAGCGCGCCGAAATCCTGATCGACAGCGTGATGGGCGACGCGCGCGTGGCCGACAAGCTGCAGGAATGGGACTTCATGCTGGATCGGCAGAGCAAGATCGCCTATGTCCGCATCACGCAGTTTACCGAGACGACCGCGGGCGACCTGGCGAAGGTGGTCGAGCAGTTGCAGAAGGACGGCGTCAAGGGCCTGGTGCTGGACCTGCGCACCAACCCGGGCGGTCTGCTGCGCTCGGCGGTGGAGGTCAGTTCGCTGTTTTTGCCGGAGGGCAAACGCATCGTCAGCACCAAGGGCCGCAACGGTAAGGGCGAGACCTACGAGGCCAAGCGCTTCCCAGGCGCGCCTGCGCCGGTGGTGGACGTGCCGATTGTCATCCTGCTCAACCGCTACAGCGCCAGTGCCAGTGAGATTGTGGCGGCGGCGCTGCAGGACCACGCGCGGGCGGTCATCGTCGGTGAGCGCAGTTACGGCAAGGGCAGTGTGCAGAACATCATCCCGCTGGAGGGCGGCACGACGGCCCTGAAGCTGACGACGGCCAGCTACTGGCGGCCGAGCGAGAAGAACATCCACAAGTTCCGCGACAGCAAGGAAGAGGACGAGTGGGGCGTCAAGCCGAACCCCGGCTTCGAGGTCAAGTTGACGGACACGGAGCGAGCGGGTTACTACCGCTACCGGCGCGAACGCGACGTGATCCGTAAACCCGGCGTGACGCCGGAGACGGACCAGCGCTGGCTGCTGGTGCCGTGGAACATCGAGGTGCTGCGACCGGCGCCGTACAAGGATCGGGTGCTGGAGCGGGCGCTGGAGTATCTGCGCGGCGAGGTCCGCAAGGACGGATAAGACCGGGAACGCGATCCACAGATAACACAGAGAAACGCAGATAAAGACAATTATATTTGTATTCTTTGTCTTTATCTGCGTTCCTCTGTGTCATCTGTGGATCGCGTCTTTTTTTAGGGCCTGTGTGAAAAGTAGGTGCCGCGAGCCGAGCGGCACCCGCTGCGGGTCCGGCTCGGCTCGCCGGACCTACTTTTCGCACAGCCACTTAGCCTGCCAGCGGGTCGCGCTCCACCAGGTACTGGAAGCGTGTGCGGAACTGCTCCGGCGTCATGCCCGAAGCCTCCGCGATCAGCGCCAGCCGCGCCGACTCCTCGAAGTCGCGCCGCTCCAGACGGATCATGTAGCGCCGGGCGCACTCGTAGCCCTCACCCTCCACGTCCACCTTGCGCGTCTTCATCCGCTTGGTCTCGGGGTTGAGCATATCGTCGAACGGCAACGGCAACATGCGGCCCTCGGTGAAACTGATGATCGCCCCGAAGTGCGCCGCCCGCTCCGAACGCAGAAACTTGACCGCTCCATAGCCCAGGTCGCGCGTGTACTCCGCGTCGAACGGGATTGGGTCGGCGCAACGCAGCTCGTAGCCCAGATCCTTGTCGATGAACGTGGTCTTCTGCGGGTGGTTCTCCAGCTGCTTGGTCAGCTTGTCCTTGACCATGCGACCAAAGTCGATCTCGCCCAGGCGCAGGTGGCCGTGCGGGTCGCGCACCACCGTGCCGTAGCGGCCCTGCGCCTCCTCGACCACCTTCGCCAGCGCCTCCTGACCGATGGATTCGATCAGCCCCTCCGCCAGCACCACCACGCCGTAGTGCGAGCCGCGCGCCGCGCGCTTGGCGATCGAGCCGTGGATCAGGTCGCAGATTTCGTCGAGGGTCACACGCCGGCCGCGGAACTCCTCCGGGATGATCGTCAGCGTCGCCGCCGCCGCCTTGCCGATGCCCAGCGCCAAATGCCCCGCCGCCCGGCCCATGCTCACGATCACGTACCAGCGCGAGGTCGTCCGCGCGTCCTCGGCCAGGTTGCGAACGATGAGCACGCCCAGCTGCCGGGCCGTCTCGAAGCCGAACGTCGGCGTCGAACCGGGCAGGGGCAGATCGTTGTCGATGGTCTTGGGCACGTGCGCGACACTGATGCGGCCCAGCGCACTCTTGCAGACCTGACTGGCCGAGTAGGCGGTGTCGTCGCCACCGATGGTCACCAGGGCGTCGATCTCCAGCCGGCGGAACGCCTCCAGCACCCGGTCCATGTCGCCGGGGTTCCTGGTCGGGTTGGTCCGCGAGGTGCCCAGCATGGAGCCGCCGCGCAGATGGAAGCCCTTGACGTCGTCGATGGTTAGCTTGCGGATGTGGTCCGTCGAGCCCTTGACCAGGTGTTTGAAGCCGTCGCGGGCGCCGTAGACTTCGATGCCGTGGTTGATCGCCTCAATGGTCACGGCGCTGATGACGCCGTTGATGCCCGGTGCGGGCCCGCCGCCAACCAGCAACGCCAGTCGGCTGATCCGCTCTGCACTGCTCATCAAACTCCCTCCGCTAAGGTGCTGTCACCCCGAGCGCCCTGAGTTGAGCCCGGTGGTCCCCTCTCTGTTAGTTTGGCCAGGGGCGCAAAAAATGGCAATGGCACCCGCCGCCGCGCGAAGTCGGGCAAGGTGGACGGCCGGCGCCGGGCCCGGGGCGGGCGCCGCGGCGGAAAGTTGGGGCGTCACCTCTTGCGAGCGGGCTGCCGGGCGAAGATAATGTACGTTAAGATGTTGGGCGTTCCCGGCGGTGGCCGTGCGCCCTGGAGGGGTGGCAGAGTGGCCGATTGCACTGGTCTTGAAAACCAGCAACGGGAAACCGTTCGAGGGTTCAAATCCCTCCCCCTCCGCTCTCGGCACGCCTTCGAGCGGCCTCGTGCGCCTTTGGCACCAACGGCCGGGACTCTCCTGCGCCTGGACGGCAGCCGGTTTGTGGGGGTGCGCCGCGGCCCGTGCCGGTTCACTACTTCTCGGGAGCCTGAAACCCATGGCGGACGCGCAAGCCACTGTGTTCCTTGTTGATGACGATGCCAACATTCGCAACGCCATCACCGTCCTGATCCAGTCGGTCGGCCTGCCGCTGATCGCCTACAGCACGGCCACGGAGTTCCTGGAGAAGTACGACGGCCGGCCCGGTTGCCTGGTCCTGGACGTGCGTATGCCGGGCATGAGCGGCCTGGAACTGCAACAACGCCTGAACGAACAGGGCCGGCCGCTGTCGGTCATCATGATGACCGGCCACGCCGACGTGCCCATGACCGTTCGCGCGGTCAAGGCCGGCGCCATTGACTTTCTGGAGAAGCCCTTCAACGATCAGGTGCTGCTGGAGCGCGTCCACCAGGCGCTGGAGCAGAACGTCCAGGCCCGGCAGCGGCAGGTGGAGCGCGACGTGGTGCTGACGCGGATGGCGAAACTGACGCCGCGCGAACGCCAGGTGCTCGACCTGGTGGTGCGCGGCTCGACCAACAAGGCCATCGCCACGCAGTTAAAGATCAGCCGCAAGACGCTGGACATCCACCGCGCCAAGGTCATGCAGAAAATGGAGGCCGAGAGCATCGCCCAGCTGGTCAACATGGCGCTGCTGGAGCACCCGGCCGGCAACCCGGTCTAATCCGGCGGACAAGGTTGGTTATGCTCGGACCAGCGCTCGCGTCTGTACGTCCGGACATCAGTAAAACTTTCTACACTTGCCGGCGCTGCTTGCGCTCCATAGATAAGGAGAAATGCAAGGGTGTGACAGCACCCCGCCGAAAACCGTCTTCACCAGTCTGGTGCCAGGTTGCCGGCGGTGCGGACCTGGTGGTTACTCGCAACCGAACCAAGGATCGCGGCGCAGCCCGACGTGCTCATGTGTACCCCTCCGTCCTCGCTATACGAGCAGCTCGGCGGCCTGGCTGTGCTGTCATTTATCATCGAGCGCTTTTACGACCGTGCCTTGGCGGACGAGCAGGTCAAGAGCCTCCTCGCCGGCCTGGACGTGGCCGCCCTCAAACGTAAACAGCTCGCCTTCCTGAGCCGAGCGCCGGGCGCTCCCCCGGTCGATGCCCCCCTCGAGTTCGCGACTTCAACGGTCAGTCTGACGGCCCGACAGGTGAACCGGTTGCTGGAGCACTTCCTCGCCGCCCTGGTTGCCGCCGCGGTGCCCCGGATTTTGATGGAACAGGCCGCCGACGCCTTCGTCCACCTGGCCCCCAGTTTCGTCTCCCTTGACACCCCCGCCTGACGCGGCCGCACGGCGTCCGCTTATGGCGCCAGGCGTTCGACCACCCAGATTCCCTGCGGAGCGCGCCGGTAACACAGGCGGTCGTGCAGCCGGTTGAGCCGGCCCTGCCAGAACTCGACGCGCTCGGGCCGGACACGGTAGCCGCCCCAGAACGGCGGCCGCGGCACCGGCTGGTCCGCGAAGCGTTCGGTGACCTCGCGCACCGAACGCTCCAGGGCGGCGCGATCCGCCAGCACCTGGCTCTGCGGCGACGCCCACGCCCCCAGGCAGTTGCCGCGCGGCCGGGCCGCGAAGTACGCATCCGACTCCGCCGCCGCCACCCGCTCCACGTCCCCCTCGACGCGCACCTGCCGTTCCAGCGCTTCCCAGAAGAAAACCAGGGCGGCGCGTGGGTTGTCCGCCAGTTCGCGGCCCTTGTGGCTGTCGTAGTTGGTGTAGAAGACGAAGCCGCGCTCGTCGTAGTCGCGCAGGTAGACGATGCGCGCCGACGGCCGGCCGTCAGCGCTGGCGGTGGCGAGGGTCATGGCCTCGGCGTGCGGCAGGGCGGCGGCCAGCGCCTGGTCGAACCAGCGACGGAACTGCGTGATCGGGTCCGCGGCGACCTGCGCCTCGTGCAGTTCGCCGCGGGTGAATTGCTCGCGGTCGGGCAGAGACATGGAAAGCCTTTCATCTTCCTCCCCTCTCCCCCTGCCAGGGGGAGAGGGGTCGGGGGTGAGGGGGTTTCACTTCATGCGCCGTAGGTCGGCTGCGCGTCCAGGTCGGGAGGCGCGAACTGACCGCGGCGCCACTTCTCGACCGCGATGGCCGCCATCGCCGCGTTGTCGGTACACAGCGCCAGCGGCGGGATGAACAGTTCCGCGCCCGCGTCGGCACACATCCGCTCCAGGGCGAACCGCAGGGCCTGGTTGGCCGCCACGCCGCCGCCGACCGCCAGACGCCGATGGCCGGTGTGCCGCAGCGCCTGCCGGCATTTCTCCGCGAGCACCTCGACGACGGCGCGCTGAAAGCTGGCGGCAACATTGGCGCGGAGCGGGCCGGGCGGCGGCGGCGCGCCGCGAGCGACGCTCTGGCCGTGGACGGTGTACAGCACGGCCGTCTTGAGGCCGCTGAAGCTGAACTCCAGGCGGTCCTCATGGAAGAAGGAGCGCGGGAAGCGGTACGCGGTCGGGTCGCCGAGGGCCGCCTCGCGCTCGACGGCGGGGCCGCCGGGAAAGCCCAGGCCGAGGATGGCCGCCACCTTGTCGAACGCCTCGCCGGCGGCGTCGTCGAGGGTGCCGCCCAGCAGCGTCAGGTGCAGCGCGTCGGCGCAGTCGAACAGGACCGTGTGGCCGCCGCTGACGACCAGGCCGACGCACGGGAAGATGTCGCGGCCGGCGGCGAGGCGGGCGGCGTAGACGTGGGCCTCAATGTGGTTGGCGCTGATAAGCGGTACTTCCAGGGCCAGCGCGAGCATCTTGGCCGCGCTGACACCGACCAGCAGCGCCCCGACCAGGCCGGGCGTGTTGAGCACGGCGACGCAGCTGATTTGCGGCAGTGTGACGTTGGCCTGGCGCAGGGCCTGGTCGATCACCGGCAGCAGGCGCTGCAGGTGCGCGCGGGCCGCGACCTCCGGCACGACGCCGCCGTAGAGCGCGTGCAGGTTGGTCTGCGATGCGACGACGCTGGCGAGCACGGCCGGCGCGTCGGTGAAGACGGCGGCGGCGGTTTCGTCGCAGGAAGTTTCGATGGCGAGGAAGAGGGTGGCCATGACCAGTGCGCGTGAGCATTCCCCTTGTTGAGCGGTCCTGGGATTAGCTTATTCGTTTTGACACCCCTTTGGACAGCGGCCGGTCGATTCACCGGCACGTAAAACAATCGGCAAGCCCAAAGGAGGGCGGTCGTCAAGCGCTCCGGCAACCGAGGGCAACGCAGATGAAGTCCTTCACCAGATACCTGACCCTGAACATTCCGTCCAAAATGGCCTTCAAAAACATCACCCCGGAAGTCGCAGCAACGGTCAAGGACAGTGGCGTCGCCGAAGGGATTGTCCTCGTCAATTCGATGCACATCACCAGTTCGGTCTTCATCAATGACGACGAGCGCGGCCTGCACCACGACTTCGGCGTCTGGCTGGAGAAGTTGGCCCCGTTCAACCCCGACCCCAATCACTACCACCACAACCGCACCGGCGAGGACAATGCGGATGCCCACCTCAAGCGCCAGGTGATGGGCCGAGAAGTCGTGGTCGCCATCACCGGGGGGAAGCTCGATTTCGGTCCGTGGGAGCAAATTTTTTACGGCGAGTTCGACGGCCACCGGGCCAAGCGTGTGCTGATCAAGATCCTCGGCGAGTAGCCCACGACCGCCCCGTCCTTGCCAAATCCCCTATAACACCAGCGGGCGGCGAACGTACTGGACAGCCCGCGCGGCCCAACGTATAAGGGAAGGACCAGGCGATGCCACCTTCGCCGAACCGTGATAGCTCGCCCTTCCTCCGTACCGGAGAACCGAACATGGTTCGTGTCCTGTGCATTTTCGCCGTGCTGTTGGTTGGCTGGGTGTTCCCCATGAGCGACGACCGCCCGCAGTTCGCCCAGGATCGCACCGCCGCCGCCCAGAACAAGCCCGTCGAGATCGACGGCCCGCGCACCCTGGGCTACCTGAAAAAAATCTGCGACCTCGGCCCGCGCATGACCGGCACCAAGCAGATGGCCCAGCAGCAAGAGCTGATTATCAAACACTTCGAGGGCCTGGGCGCCACCGTCAAGAAACAGACCTTCAAGGCCAAGCAGCTCAGCCGCAGGAACGCCGTCGAGATGACCAACCTCATTGTCTCGTGGAACCCCGAGCGCAAGAAGCGTGTCATCCTGTGCTCGCACTACGACACGCGGCCCATCGCCGATCAGGAGAAGGATCCGCGCGACTGGCACAAGCCGTTCGTCAGCGCCAACGACGGCGGCTCCGGCGTCGCCCTGTTGATGGAACTTGGCAACCATATGAAGGCTCTGAAAACCACTGTTGGTGTCGATTTCGTCTTCTTCGATGGCGAGGAGTTTGTCTGGAACAAGAACGACGAGTATTTCTTCGGCTCCAAGCACTTCGCGCAGCAGTGGGTGAAGAACAAGCGACAGCCGGAATACCTGGCGGCGGTGTTGCTGGACATGGTCGGCGGCAAGGACGCCGAGTTCCCACCGGAGGGCAACTCGCTGCGGCGAGCCCGGCCGCTGGTCGAGCACATCTGGCGGATCGCCGCCGAGTTGAAATGCACCGCGTTCAAGTACGAACTCCCCCGGCACGAAGTGCTCGACGACCACATCGCGCTGCTGAACGTCGGCATCCCGGCCATCGACATCATCGACTTCGACTATACACACTGGCACAAGCTCTCGGACACGCCCGCGAACTGCTCCGCCGACAGCCTGGCGCAGGTGGGGCGGGTGCTGACGACCTGGGTGCAGCGCGTCAAGTGAGGGCGGTCCCCGGAAACGAGATGCAGCGTGGACCCCGCCGAACTGGCCTTCATGATGGTCTTGATCGTGCTGCTGCTGGCCGTGGCCGGTTACTTCGGCTGGCGGCAGGTGCAGACGCTGCGAGGAGGCGGCGGCGCGCCCGGCGACGAACGCCGCTACGCGGTGCGGCAGGCGTGGCGGCGGCTGTTCTGCTGCGGACTGATGGTGCTGGTCGCCGTCATGCTGGGGGGCTGGTTCTTCCTGGACCCAGACTTCCGCGCGCTGCACGCCCGCGCCCAGGCCGACCCGCTGACCGCGGCCGACAAGGACTTCACGCGCTTCATGGCGGTCTACTGGGGCGTGGTGCTGCTGGCCGTGTTCGCGCTGCTGGCGCTGGCGGCGGCGGACTCGTTGGCCATCGCCCGCTTCGGCATGCGCCAGCGCCGCCAGTTGCAGGCGGACCACCGCGCCCAACTGGAGGAGCAGCTCGCCCGACTGCGGCAGCAACGCAACGGCCACGATGGTTCATTCTGAGCCCGAAGCGCAAGCGCGTGAAGCAATTGCATCCCGCGCTTGCGCTTCGGGCTCAGCGTGTTGTCCGCCACCCCTTGCCAAAACGTCGGCCACACGCGAAGAAAGACAGCAGCTTCGACCCCAAGGCACCAGTAACATGGGGCGGCCCATGTCCTCGCGTTTCCTGATCACCGGCGCCACCGGCTTCGTCGGCGGCCACATCGCCGAAGCCTTCGTCGAGCGCGGCTGGGAGGTCAGCGCCATCGTTCGGCCGCACAGCGACACCGCCCTGCTCGAACAGCTCGGCGTCACGCTGATCCACGGCGATCTGACCGAGCCGGCGACCGTTCACAAGGCGGTGGCGGAGGTCGAGGCCGTCGTCCACTGCGCCGCCAAGGTCGGCGACTGGGGCCCGGTCGCGGAGTACCGCAAGGTTAACGTCGAGGGATTGCGCGGGCTGCTGGACGCCTGCAAGGGCCAGGCACTGGAGCGGTTCATTCACCTGAGTTCGCTGGGCGTCTACGCCAATCGGCACCATCACGGCACCACCGAGGCGGAACCGCTGCCGCGCCGGCAGATCGATGGCTACTCGCAGAGCAAGGTCGAGGCGGAGCAGCTGGCGCTGCGGTATTATCGCGACTTCGGCGTGCCGGTGGTGGTGCTGCGGCCGGGTTTTGTCTATGGGCCGCGCGACCGGGCGGTCCTGCCGCGCATCATTGAGAACCTGCGCAAGGGCCTGGTCCGCTACCCCGGGGCCAAGGGGACGCGGGCGCTGAACACCATTTACGTCAAGAACCTGGTGGATGCGGTGTTCCTGGCACTGGAGGCGCCACGGGCGGTCGGCCAGGTCTACAACCTGACGGATGGTGAGTTCATCTCCAAGCGCAAATTCATTGAGGCGGTGGCCGACCCGCTCGGCCTGCCACACCCGACGCGCATGCCGCCCTTGTGGCTGGCGCGCGTCCTGACCTGGGGCGCCGAGACGTGGGCGAAGTTGCGCGGCGCCAAACAGGCGCCGCTGTTCACCAGGGCGCGGCTGAAGTTTTTGGGGCTCAACCTGGACTTCAGCATCGAAAAGGCACGCGAGGAACTGGGCTACAAGCCGCGGGTGGCGTTCGACGACGCCATGTACACGACCATGCAGTGGTACAAGCAACACTATGGTCAGCCGCAGGCCGCGCAGGTGTGACGACGGCACGGCGAGGCGCCCGGTGGCGCCGGCTGACCAATCAAGGACGCCAAGAACGCCAAGAACGCCAACTTTTTCATACGTCGAGAAGCGGCGTCCTTGCCAGCACGGCGGAGCACAGGTTGGCAATAACGGAGACGATCCTTTTCCCATTCTCACGGAGGTTCCCATGGAACTGCAAGGCAAACGAGTGGCGGTGCTGGTCGAACAGCAGTATCAGGAGATGGAAGTCTGGTATCCGGTGTACCGGCTGCGCGAGGCGGGCTGTCAGGTGACGCTGGTCGGGCCAGAGGCGGGCCAGAGCTATCCGAGCAAGCTCGGCTATCCTGCCAAGAGCGACAAGGCGGCCAAGGATGTCAGCGCCAACGACTTCGACGCCCTGGTGATTCCCGGCGGCTTCGCGCCGGACTTCATCCGCCGTCACGAGTCCATGATCCGGCTGACGAACACGATGGCAGAGCAGGGCAAAATCGTCGCGGCCATTTGCCACGGGCCGTGGGTGCTGTGCTCGACGCAGGCGCTCAAGGGTCGCAAGGCCACCTGCTTCTTCGCCATCAAGGATGATGTGGTGAACGCTGGCGCCCGCTATGTCGATGAGGAAGTGGTGCGCGACGGCAACATCATCACCAGCCGTAAACCTGACGACCTGCCTGCGTTCCTGCGGACGCTCATGCAGGCCGTGCGCGAGGCCAAGCCGGCGCTGGCGGGGGCGCGGTAATTCTCGTGGGGCAGACCTTCCTGTCTGCCGGTGTTCTGGCAGACAGGAAGGTCTGCCCCACGACAGCGGAGCTCATTCATGTCCTCTCCCGCGGCCCCTTCCGCCGTGCTGATTACCGGCGCCGGCAGCGGCATCGGCCGGCAACTGGCCCTGATGCTGGCCGCTCAGGGCCGTCCGGTCGCCGCGGTCGATCTGCAGACCGAGCCGCTCAAGGCTCTTGAAGCCGAACTGCAAGCCAGGGGGCAGCGCTGCGCCGCGGTCGCCGCCGATGTCACCGACCGAGCCGCCCTGTTCGCCGCCGTCCGCGCTCTGGAAGAACACCTCGGCCCCACCGACCTGCTCATCGCCAGCGCTGGCATCGGCGTCGAAACCTCCGCCCTGGACTTCGACCCGGCCGTCTTCGAGAAAGTGGTCGCCGTCAACCTCGTCGGCGTGGCCAACAGCGTCGCCGCAGTGCTGCCGGGCATGCTCCAGCGCCGCCGCGGTCATCTGGTGGCAATGTCCAGCCTGGCGTCGTATCGCGGCGTCCCGCACATGGCCGGTTACTGCGCCAGCAAGGCCGGCGTCAACGCCCTCTTCGACGCCCTGCGCGTCGAGCTGAAACCGCACGGCATCGCCACCACCACCGTCTGCCCTGGCTGGATCCGCACGCCGATGACCGCCAACGTCCGCTTCCCCATCCCGCGCATGCTCGACGTGGCCGACGCGGCCGGGCGCATCCTGCGCGCCATCGAACGACGGCGGCCCTTCGTCGCCTTCCCCGCCAACATGCGCCGCAGGCTCGGCCTGCTGCGCTGGCTGCCGCTGGGCCTCAGCGACTGGCTGATGGACCGGGAAATGCGCCGCCTGCGGCCCCGGTAACGGCCCGCGAACTGCCGGACCTCACGAGCCCGTCTGGATCAACTTCATCCGCTCCTCCGCCCGCCGCACGATCTCCTCCGGCAGCGGCGCGTACGACGTGACCGCGGCAAACTTCTGGCCGTCGTGCAAAACCCAGTTCAGGAACTCCGACACCTGTTGTTGCCGGTCCCCGGGCTGCTTCTGATAGCACACCGCCCAGATGGCACTGCAAATCGGGTACGAGTCCTTGCCGGGCATGTTGGTCAGGGTGAACGTCAGGTCCTCGGAGATGTCGGTGTTGCCCAGCGCCTTGGCGGCGGCGGTTATGTTCAACGCCTCGGTGTAGTTGAGTTTGCCTTCCGGGTTCTTGGCCGCCTTGCTGCGCTCGAGCCAGGGCCGCAACTCACCACTGGCGCTGATGAATTTGCCTTCCGAGTTCTTGACCGCCCCGAACGGCAGATACGAGTCGATGGCGTGCAGCATATCCACGTAGCCGATTGCCCCCTCGGTCTCCTTCACATACTGCGTCACGCCGGTGTTGCGCTCCTTGCCGACGCCGACCGGCGGCCACTGGACCACGCTCTGCGGCCCTTTGAACTGCTCCTTCCACGCCGGGCTCGCCGGGCGTTTGCCCGCCAGGTAGTCGGTGAAGATGAACGTCGTGCCGCTGGAGTCGGAGCGATGCACCGCGACGATCTTGGTGTCGATCTTTTCCAGGACGTCCTTCAATTCCGGGTTCAGGGCCTTGATGGCGGGGTCGTTCCATTTGGTGATCTTGCCCAGGTAGATGTCGCCGAGCACCTCGCCGCTGAACTTCAGCGGCGGCTTGTCGTTCAACTCCTTGACGTTGTACAGCGGCACCACCGCGCACAGCACCACGGGGATATGCAGCACGTCGCCGCCGTGCGCGCGGGCCTGCTTGCGCAGCTCTGACGGCATCGGGGCGTGCGTGAACGCGATGATGTACTTGCCGTCGATCATCTCCTGAAGGCCCTTGGTGGACCCCGTGGACTCGTACACCAAATCGATCGGCTTTTGCTTGCGGTATTCGGTGCGCCAGCGGTTCTCCATGATGATGTCCACGTTGGAGGTGCCGCCCGTTTTCAGGATGGTGTAGGTGGGCTTCTCCTCCTCCTTGACAAACCACTTGATCCACAAGTCCGGCAGCCAGAAAAAGATGAACGCGGCCAGGGCGGCTCCAACGGCCAGAAAGAGGACGATTCGCAGCACGGAAGTTCGGCTCGGTCCTTGGTCCACAGTACGGCTCCACATCAGGGGTGTTCGGCGAGTCAGCCAGCGCCGGTCGCAGTCGTCCACGGCGAACAAACTCTAACAAGGCGGAGTATAGCGAGGTTCGAGCGCGGCGGGTCGTGGCGAATTGCGGTGGAAAAGATGAATTATTGGAGAAGACGACAGCGCTGCGCTTCGTGGGGCAGACATTCCTGTCTGCCAATCTCCACGGCAGACAGGAATGTCTGCCCCACGAAACGCAGTCGGTTCGCTCCTTACTTCGCCGCCGGGGCGGGCTCAGCGGCGAACAGGCGTAGCATCTCCTGCGCCCGCTGCCATAGCCGGTCCACGTCCGCGGCGACGGGTTGCTTCTGCTGCACCAGCGCCGTCAGTTCCGCGCGCAGTTTGCGCAGCGGCTCCAGCACCGCGGCGCCGGCGCCGACCGATTCCAGGTCTTCCACCAGCGCCGCCAGCTGGACGGACAGCACGCCCAGCGCGTGCAGGTGATCGCCGCCGCGGTTCAGCGCATCGATCAATTCCGTGGCCCGGCGGCGGTAGGCGCTCAGGTCCACGGACTCCGCGGCAGAATCGGATTTGCTCTCGCCTTTTTCACCGCCGCGGAAGAGGTTCGCCACCTTGCCGAGCAGGCCGCCCGATGGTCTGGCCGATTTCTTCGCTTTGGGTGGTGGCGGCGCTCCTGCGCTTCCTGGCCGCACCACCTCCAGGCGCCGGAGCGGACTGAGCCGGCGGCGGCAGCAATTCGCCGGTGACAGGGCCGCGATTCGCCTCTTCGGGACTGAAGTCCATCAAGTAGGAATCCACCGACTCCGTTTCCTCGTCGTAATCCGCCGGTGGCGCGGCACAGGCCACCGGCGCCGCCATGCAGAACTGCACCCCCCGCATCATCATCCCCGGTGGCTCCCACCCCGCCGGCAGGTCCACCGGCTGCACGATCTTGTGCTGCTTGCCGCCCTCGTTGACCGACTCCGACCTGTCCACCGCCACGAACGCCGTGAAGCGGCACAGCACCCCATATTGCAATGAGGTCTGCACGATCCGCTTCTCCAGCTCCGCCGGCTCGTCGGCGCCGATGACGAATCGGTCCTCCAGCTCGCGCAGGTACGCCCGCGCCCACGCCCAGGTCAGACCACGGTTGCCGCTCACCCGGCTCGCCACCGTCTCCGACCACGGCCGGCCCGCGTTGTCGCGCCCCGTCAGCGTCACCGCCCCCTCGCTCACGCCCTGGTAGCGGCCCAGCACCACCACCGGCGCCGCCGCGCTCAGGTCCGGCAGCCGCGCCGGCACCACCGTCCCCGGTTCCAGCCGGAAGCCGACCGCCTCCAGGTGCAGGCCGCTCAGCAACGGCTGCTCGATGCGCTGCTGCAACTTGTGCATCACCTCGTCCAGCCGATCCTCCGACTCGACCACCTCGCAGAAGCCGCCGCCCAGCGTCGCCAGTCGCTTCAAAAAGCCCTCGTTGACGGCCTGGTCAATGCCCAGCGTGAAGACGCGCAGTCCCGCCACGCGCTTGCCGAGGTGCCGCAAAATCTGGTCCTCGTTGCCGACCTGGCCGTCCGTCAGCAGCACCAGCACGCGGTCGCGGCCGGCGTCCGCCGATGACAGCTGCCGCACCGCCCGGTCCAGCGGCTGGGCCAGCTCCGTGCCACCGCGGGCATCGACCTTCGCCAAAAACTCAATCGCCCGGAAGCGCTGCCGATCCGTCGCGGCGATCAACCCACCTCTGGCCTCCGCCGGCTCCTCCACGCTGTCATCGAAGGCGTAAATGGTGAAGCGGTCCTGTTCGGAAAGCGTGTCGATGAGGCGGCCGAGGGCGCGACGAGCGGTGACCATTTTCCAGCCGGCCATGCTGCCGCTGCGGTCCAGCACGAAGACCACGTCCCGCGGCTTCTGGCTCTCCGGGGCGTGGCGCGGCGGCACCAGCGTTAGCGCGAACGTGCCGCTTCTGGCGTTGCCGTTCTGGTCCGGCGTCAGCAGCAGTGTGCTGCGGACCTGCTCGTCAGCGATCCGGAAACGCAGGATGAAATCGCGGTTGAGCCGTTCGTTGGGCTGCAGCGCGAACTGATAAATCCCCTGCTCGTCGCGTTCGCTCATGACCGTGTGCAGACTGCTGCGGAAGTCGCTCAGGTTCAGGCCGCCGGGCCGCACCTCAACGTTCAGCCCCAGGCGCACCGGATTCGGATAGCCTGGCAGCAGCACCGGCGGCGTGATGCGCGAGGCGTCCGGCACGGCGTCGGTGTCCTCCGCGGTGCCGCCGCCGACACTCGGGCCGGGCAGCGGCGTCCCCGGGATATACGCGCGGTGCCACCACCAGCGGAAAGCGGAACGTGGCCTCACCGGCGTCCAGCGCCAGCGGCCCCGTCAGCGTCAGCCGCACCGTCGCCACCTCGCCGGGCATCAGGTTGCCGACGCGCATTGTGAAAACGCCCGGCCGCTCCTCCTCCGCGATGGCGGCACGCTGGCCCTGCTGCACGGCCTGGTCGTAGTCGCGCCGCGCCTCGGCGCGCTCCTCCAGCACCGCCTCGATGACGCGGCCGTTGACCTTCATCTGGAACTGCGTCACCGCGGCGCGGTCCGGCAGCGGAAAAATGTAGGTCGCCTCCAGCGCCTCGTCGAGCACGTTGACGAACGTCTGCGTCACCGTGACCTGGGCGAGCAGGGCGTCAATCTGGGCATGGACGGCGAGGTTGCGCAGCGGCAGTGAGCCGCGCGGCGTCCGGAGGGCCCCGAAGCCGGCCTCCTCGTCTTGCAGGCCGCGTTGCACGTCCACGTCACTCAGGATCGGAATCGGCTTCATCATGCGGGGCTCTCCTTTCAGGGGTCAGGGGCCAGGGGCCAGGGGTCAGGGAAGACAGAGAGGGTTGCCCTGTCCTTCGCACGTCACGTTCCAACCGTTCTGCCGTTCCCTGACCCGCGCCCCCTGGTCACATCAGCCGGCGTTTCTCCAGTAACTTCAGCAGCGGCGCCGCCGCCGCCTGGATCGCTTCCAAATCATCAGGACCGAGTTCACGCAGCGAAGTCAGCAATAACGTCACATCCTCCCTGAGAGGAATGCCGCGCAGAACCGGGGGCGCGGAAGGCGGCTGGCCCTCCGGCGCCTCCGCCGGGGCCTCACTCCAGAACGCACCCCGTCGCTGCTCCTGTTCAGCCCTCACTTCCTGTTTCGACAACCGTTTCACCATCGGCGACGGACTGTCACCGATGTCGGCTGGAAGCTGGGCGAAGCGTTCCAGGACAGAATTGGGCTTGCCCACCAATTCTTGCTGGATTTCTTCGAGGGTGAGCCCCTGGACTTGCAGCCGCTTGATCGCGACCAGTTGCAGCAAATGCCGTCGGCAGTAGAGCGCGTTCTTCCAAAACCGGCCTTCCGGTTTGTCGATCAACCCCAACGTCGTGTAGTAACGAACAGTGCGGATGTCTGGAAGTTCCCGCACTCGGCCGCTGACCGACCCCCGTTTGTCCAGGGCCAACACCCGGGCAGCCTCTTCGATGAGTTGGTTGAGCAGCCAGTACTGGTCGGCATGATTGCGTGGCATATCCACATTGTATTACTGTCAATGACAGTGTCAATGACAGTTTTCCGATTTTTCCGACTTTGAGCGAAGTGCTGGCTGGGCTGGCGTCGATGGAAGGAAAGTTGAAGAGCGCCGTTGGCGGTTGGCGCTTCGCTTCGGGCGAGGAGGTGGCCATGCGCAGGTCGTTCGTGATGCTGACCCTGGCAGTTCTGGTAGGCTGCACGAAAACGGACAGGGAGCCGCCCGCCGACTCCGGCTCCGACGCGCTCACCGCGGCGAGTGAAACTGGCTACGACCGCCTGACCGCCCTGTCCGACGTACTGGAACGCGACCCCGGCAATGAGACCGCCCTGTGCCAGCGTGCCGAGGTGTTCTCCCAGACCGGCGACTTCCAGGCGGCCATCGCGGACTACACGGCGGCGCTGAAGGTGGCGCCGAAGGCCCGGACGTTCTTCGGTCGCGGCGTGCAGTACAACGCCCTGGGCGACCGCGAGGCGGCGCTGCGCGACTTCACCGAGGCCATCCGCCTTGAGCCGAAAGAAGCAATCTTTTTCTTCCATCGCGGCAACACGCACCGCGAGGAGGGCAACACGGCGGAGGCGCTGGCGGACCTGAATGAAGCGGTGCGGCTGGCGCCGCAGAGCGCGACCATGCTGGTGTCGCGCGGCGTGGTGTACCTGGGCGATGGCCGGATGGACCTGGCGATGGCGGACTTCGAGGCGGCGGCGCAACTGGACCCGCGCAGCGGCGAGGCGCACCTGAACCGTGGTTGCGTCCACAACGCGCGCTCGGAGTATCACGCGGCGGTGGCGGCCTTCAGTGCGGCGATCAAGTACACCGACAGTCCCGCCCTGGCGTACTGCAATCGCGGCAGCGCCTACTGCAAGCTGGAGAAGTACGACGAGGCGCTGGCGGACCTGGAGGTGGCCATCCGGCTGGCGCCGCAGAACGCGCAGGCGTACAACACCCGCGGCACCGTCTTCGGCGAGAAGGGCCAGCACGAGCGCGCCCTGGCGGATTTCACGAAGGCGATCGAGCTGAACCCGGAGTTCGCGACGGCGCTGCGTAACCGCGGCCACACGTACCACCACCTCGGTGACACCGACCGGGCGCAGGCGGACTACAGCGCGTCCATGCGGCTGGACCCAAGCGGCGCCGGCCTGGTGCCGCTGCGGTATAGCAAGCAGTAAGCGCCTGGCCCGGATGATTCACCGCAGAGAACGCGGAGAACGCGGAGAGAAGACCAAGGAATTGATCCACAGATGCCACAGCTGACACAGATAAAGACCTTTGAATTGGTCTTTATCTGTGTCAGCTGTGGATCCTTTTTTCTCTGCGCGGACGCTGCCCCGCGCGAGATGTAAACGGGATGAAATTGCGCTCCGGCCGAAATTTCCGTTGCATTTCTTGCCGGCATCCTTTAAGTTTTAACCATCCTTATTATTGGATGCAGGGCAGGTTCCATGCAGTTCTTGAGGATGTTACTACTGGACCTTTCGCTTCCTCCCCAGGGGAATGGGTCCTAGGTACGCCGTCAGCTGCCACGGCAGGATGATCGCTAATACCAACCCTGGGACCGCCGGTTCCAGGGTTTTTTCGTTATCGGATTGGTTTTCTGCCGTTGGCGGCCTGGCGGAAGAGCGCCAGGCCGCCAGCGACAACACGAGAGGGGTTGCACGATGAGCCAGGACCGTCTGATCATTTTCGACACGACGCTGCGCGACGGCGAACAATCGCCCGGGGCGAGCATGAATCTCGCCGAGAAGCTGGAGATCGCGCAGCGCGCTGCGCGATCTGGGCGTCGATGTGATCGAGGCCGGCTTCCCCATCGCGTCGCCGGGCGACTTCGAGGCGGTGCAGGCCGTCGCGCGGGCGGTGCAGGGCCCGGTCATCTGCGGCCTGGCCCGCTGCCACGATGACGACATCGACCGCGCGGGGGCCGCTCTGGTGGACGCGCCGCGCAAGCGCATCCACGTCTTCCTGGCCACCAGCGCCATCCACCGCGAGTTCAAGCTGCACATGGCCAAGGACGAAATCCTGCGCCGGGCGGTGGCCGGCGTCGAGCGCGCCCGCGGTTACACCGATGACGTGGAGTTCTCGCCGGAGGACGCCGCCCGCACCGAGCTGGACTTTCTGGCCGAGGTCGTCGAGCGCGTGATCGCGGCGGGCGCCACCACGGTCAACATCCCGGACACGGTGGGTTACGCGGTGCCGGAGCAGTACGCCGCCGCCATCCGCCATCTGCGCACCCACGTCGCCAACATCGACAGGGCGGTCATCAGCGTCCACTGCCACGACGACCTGGGCCTGGCGGTCGCCAACAGCCTGGCGGCCCTGCACGAGGGGGCGCGGCAGGTGGAGTGTACGATCAACGGCATCGGCGAGCGGGCCGGCAACTGCGCCCTGGAAGAAGTGGTCATGGCCGTCCGGACGCGAGCCGACTACTTCCGGCTGGAGACGGGCATCAACACGAAGCGGCTGTACCCGACGAGCCGGCTGCTGTCGCACATCACCGGTCTGCAGGTGCAGCGCAACAAGGCCATCGTTGGACAGAACGCCTTCGCGCACGAGGCGGGCATCCACCAGGACGGCATGCTCAAGGAGCGGCGCACCTACGAGATCATGCATCCGGAGGACATCGGCCTGTTGCGCACGCAACTGGTCCTGGGCAAGCACAGCGGCCGGCACGCGCTGCGGCAGCGCATCCGCGAACTGGGCTACCACCTCGACGAGCAGCAGCTGCAGCGCGTCTTCGAGAACTTCAAGGCGCTGGCGGACCGCAAGAAAGAGGTGTACGACGCGGACATCGAGGCGCTGGCGGAGACGCAGATCCACAACGGGCCGGCGCTGTGGACGCTGGAGGCGATCACCTGCAACGCCGGCTCGGCGACGATCCCATCGGCGGTGGTGTGTCTGTGGCACAACGAGGGCCGGGTACACCGCGAGTCGGCCATCGGCGACGGCCCGGTGGACGCGGTGTTCAAGGCGATCGAGCGCATCACCGGTATCGAGGTGGAACTGCGCAACTACAGCGTCCGCAGCGTCACCGTGGGCGAGGACGCCCAGGGCGAGGCGCACGTGGAGGTGGCGTACAAGGGCAAGGTGTTCACGGGCCGGGCGGTGAGCACGGACGTGATCGAGGCCAGTGCGCTGGCGCTGCTGCAGGTGATTAACCGCATCGCAATGCGGAACTCGGCCGGCGAGCGCATCCGCTGGAGCGACGCGCCGCCGCTGGCGCCCGAGGCGGCGGCCGGGCAGACGCCGGCGCAGCCGGAGGCGATGGCGGCTAGCTGAGCGGCCGGGGTTTCGCGCATGGCCGCTTGCGGCGGTAGAATGGTGGCGGGGCAGTGTCGGCGCACAGGAGAGCTACCATGCACGTCGAATACAGTGATCGGGTGAAGCAGCGGGGCGAAGATTTTGTCCTGCTACAACAGGCGACGAACAGCCTGGAAGAAGTCCTGGGGCCGCGGAACGCGGACAAGGTGAAGGCGGTTTGGGACCGATCCGAAGAAAACCAGGGAACCGGGCGTTACACGCTCTGGATTTCTGATGGTTCCGATTCGGCCACCCGCTCATTTGATACGGACGAACTGACCTGGTCCTCTTATTTGAAGAGCCGCCTGGGTCTTCTGTGGGACGACATTCTTCGGCAGAGAGGCGAACGGCACTTTCAAAGGATTCTGGAAATGGACGCAACGGAGCCCTGACATGGCCTTGGGAGACAAGGTTGAGGAGTTACAAAAGGATGTTGCCACTCTTTGGGAGCGACTGGACACCGCAGTAAAAACCCTGGGTGGGGTGATCGACACCCAACGTCGGCTCGCCGACATGCTGCGGGATGTCGAAAAAGAGAGCGCCTTGCTGAAGCGCGAGGTCGAGGAACTCCGAAAGTGGAAGGACGATCAGAAGAAGCGTGATGAAGAATTTAGCCGGAGGCTGTGGGCGTTCGGGCCAAACCTCCTCGGCGAAATCGTAGGCGGCCTCATTGCCGCCGCCGTGACTTATTTCATTGCGCGCCGTTGAGGAGATTGACCAGCATCGGCCGATGCGATGGTGATGATTTTGGGACCGTTTTCCCTTGATCGAATGGTGCGTGCCGCGGAACGAGTCCGCGAACGCTTGTTGCGCGCCACCGCCGCGCTGGAGGCGGCCCAGGTTCCTTACGCCGTGGTCGGCGGCAACGCGGTCGCGGCGTGGGTGTCCCGGGTCGATGAATCCGCCGTCCGGAACACGCAGGACGTGGACATTCTGATCCGGCGTGCTGACCTCGACGCCGTGAAAGCCGCGCTCGAAAGCGTCGGCTTTGTCTACCGTCACGCCGCCGGAATCGACTTGTTTCTGGATGGCCCGGATGCCAGGGCCCGCGACGCTGTGCATGTGGTGTTCTCGGGGGAGAAGGTTCGGGAGGAGGAGCCGTTGCCGAACCCGGAGGTGACCGAAAGCGAGTCGGCCGGGGCGTACAAGATTTTGAGCTTGCGGGCTCTGGTGCAGATTAAATTGACGGCCTTCCGCGACAAGGACCGGACGCATTTGCGTGATCTCCTGGAGGTTGGGCTGATCGACGCCAACTGGGGCCGACATTACCCCCCGGAACTGGCGACGCGATTACAAACATTAGTGGACACTCCGGGTGGATGATGGTTTAGGCGACGACCTTGTCATAAGCGGTTTCGATTAACCGGGCTCAACGGCCTGACAGTAGCAAGCCAGGAGTGGAACCATGTTAATGTTTTTGCGTCCCGCCCTCGTTCCCTTCGTGCTCGTCTTACTCGCAACGCTATCGGCGGCCCAGGCCCGCGCCGACGACTGGAGCCCGAAGGCCGCCGCCACCTACCTCGATGGCCGCGCCGACTACTGGCTCAAATGGTCCGGCGCCGCCCGCGGTCAGGGCACGGCCTGCATCTCCTGTCACACCACCTTGCCTTACGCCCTGGCGCGGCCGGCGCTCGGCGTCCGCCTCGGCGAAACCACGCCGGGCGCCGTCGAGCAGCGCTTCCTCGACAACGTGAAGAAGCGCGTCGCTAACTGGGACAAAATCGTTGCCGACGCTACCGCCGACAAGAACCCCTTCGTGCCCTTCTATCCCAAGGAACGCAAGCCGTCGGCGCTCGGCACGGAAGCCGTGTTGAACGCGCTGGTCCTGGTCAACCACGACGCCCGGCGGAACAAGCTCGTCCTGAGCGCGGCCACAAAACAAGCGCTGAACCAACTCTGGCCACAGCAGCAGGCAAACGGGGCCTGGCGCTGGCTCGACTTCGGACTGAAACCGTGGGAACAACAGGACTCGTCCTACTTCGGCGCTTCCCTGGCGGCGCTCGCGGTGGGCACGGCCGGCAAGGACTACTACGAACACACCGCCGTGCAGCCGAAGGTCGCCGCGCTGAAGCAGTATCTCAAGGCGCAATTCCCGCAGCAACCGCTGCACCATCGTGTAACGGCTCTGTGGGCGGCGTCGCGGTTGCCGGGCATTCTGGATGAGGTCGATCGGCAGAAACTCATCGATGAACTCCTGAAACTCCAGGAGGCTGACGGCGGCTGGAGCCTGCCGAAACTGGGCAGGACCGCGAAAGGCCCCGGCAACTGGAAGTCGCACGGCGTCCACCCGGAAGGGGCGGTCAGCGACGGCTACGCCACGGGACTGGTCATGCTGGCGTTGAAGCGCGCCGGCGTCGCGGCGGACCACCCGAAGCTCCGCAAGGCCGTGGGCTGGCTGACCACGAACCAGCGCGACGGCACCTGGCCGGCGAATTATCCGAATCGGCCGCGCGACCCGCAAACCAACGTCGGCCGGTTCCTGCGCGACGCGGCGACGGGGTTCGCCATCCTGGCCCTGTGCGAGTGAAATTCCCGGAGGATTCATGGCGGAATATCAAATCCACGTGCAGCCGGTGGCCGCGCAGCCGACCGCGGTGGTGCGCCGCCGCGCCCACCTCGACGAACTGAAGACGGTGGTCCCCCATGCTTGCGGCGAAGTCTGGGAGTACTTCCGCGCCAACCAACTGCCGCGGCCGGGGCGGCACGTGGCCCTGTACCTGGACGGCGAGATAAACCTGGAGGTCGGCGTCGAGGTGGCGCAGCCCATTGCTGGCGACAGCAACGTGGTCAATTCGTGTACACCGGCCGGCCCGGTCGCCACGACGGAGCACCTGGGGCCGTACGACCGCCTTGGGGATGCCCACGCCGCCATCTGTCGCTGGTGCGTCGAACACGGCCACACGCTGGCCGGGCCGAACTGGGAGGTGTACGGTCACGGGTGCGACGACCCCACCCAGCTCCGCACCGATGTGTATTATCTCCTGGGCAACACCACTGAGCCGGCCGGTTAGCGCGGCATCGGCGCGGCGGCCGAGTTTCCCTGGACGCGCGCCCCAAGCAGGAAAGGAATGTCCCATGTCCGCCAGCCAGCCTGAACCGGCGCCGAATCCGCTCACGCCACCGCCGACGCCCATCACCGTGCGCAGCCACGGCCTGACCGACCGCGGCCGCGTTCGCCCCACCAACGAGGACCACTTCCTCATCGCCGAGCTGGCCCGCACGCTCTTCGTCCGCCAGACCAGCCTTCCCCAGCCGGACACCCAGTTCGGCCGCAACCGCGGTCACATCCTCATGATCGCCGACGGCATGGGCGGCCACCAGGCCGGCGAGGTCGCCAGCGCCCTGACCCTGGCGTCCATCGAGGCCTTCATCCTGCACTTGCTGCGGCGCTTCTCCAACCTGCAGGTGAACGACGAGCAGACCGTCCTCTTGGATTTTCAGCGGGCCCTGCGGCAAGCCGACGAACGCCTGGCCGAGGAGTCCGCCCATCATCCGGAGTTTGCCGGCATGGGCACGACGCTGACGCTGGCCTTCGTCAGCGGCTGGAAGCTGTTCCTGGTACACGCCGGCGACAGCCGTTGTTACCTGTACCGCGGCGACCGGCTGCAGCAGTTGACCGTGGACCACACGGTCGCGGGCGAACTGGCGCGGCGTGGCGTCATCCAGCCGGAGCAGGTCGGCCACCACCAGTTCCGCCATGTGGTCACGAACGTGCTCGGCGGCGGCCACGCCGGTGTTCAGGCCGATGTCCAGTGCGTGGACCTGGAGGCCAACGACGTGCTGCTGCTCTGCTCCGACGGCCTCTCGGACATGGTGCCGGACGAACAGATTGCGGACATTCTTGGACGCCAGTCGGACCCACGGATAGCATGCGAACATCTGGTGGCGGCGGCCAACGCCAACGGCGGCCGGGACAACATCACGGCGGTGGTCGCCTGGTTCGGCGCCTTTTGACTGACAGTTTTTGACACTGGCGTTGCGTCAGCCATAGAAGACGCTTGATGATGGGTATCCGAATGCGCCTGCACGACGGTGAGCCGCTCGCGCAGGCTTTGCGGCGGTTCAAGAAACTGGTGGCGAATCAAGTCTGGGAACAGCGGTGGCACGTTCACTTCGTCCCCGCAACCAGGCTCCGGCGAGCGAAGCGCTTCAAGAAGCGGTTCAAGGCGCGGCGTGCCACCTTGCTGGCCCAGCAGGCGGGAGAGCAACCGGTCGCGTCGCTGGCCGAGGCCGAGGCGGAATTCTGGCGACGCACCGGCAAGCCGTGAATGCGGTCAGTTCAGCGCCGCCACACGCAGCGCCCGAACGGTCCCGGAGTCGCCGACGGCCCGGTCCCAGTCCTGCTCCGTCCGGGCCGCACGCTCGGCCAGCTGGCGGCGCTGGCGGGCGGTGACGCGCAGGCCGGCGACCCAGGGCCGCAACCGCCGCTCCACTGCGGCCCGGTCGCTCCGCGGCGTGAAGGCGGCGGCGACCGTCAGCGCCGCCCGGTGAACGATTTGAGCCAGGACGCTGTCCGGCGGCGAGCCGCCCAGGCGCGTCCGCCGCTCCCAGCAGGACGCGCGCTCCAGCGCGTCGGTCAACTGCCGCCACAGCGCCAACTCCAGCGCCACGGAATCGCCGTGGACGCCCGCCTGGGTCAGGCCCGCCAGGGCAAAGTCCGTTAATTCGGCAGCCAGGTCACTATCGCGGCGATCCATTTCAGTTCGTGTCACGGCAACCATCTGCACTTCTCCGGTGGTGGGCGAAGGTCATCGTTGCGACTGTCTTCCCCCAGGAAATACCGGCGTGCAGGTCGATCCTTACAAAAAAACGCTGGCGATCCGTCAGGGCCGGGCGTTCCACAACCGCACCGTGCCGTCACGGCCGCCGCTCGCCAGGGTGGCGCCGTCGCGCGCGAACGTCACCGCGTACACCGTCGCCGTGTGGCCGCGCAGCGTCCGCAGCTCGCGGTGGGCGCGCACGTCCCACAGCTTGACCGTCTGGTCCTCGCTGCCCGACGCCAGTGTCCGGCCGTCCGGTGCGAACGCCACCGCCCACACGTCCTGGCCGTGGCCCGCCAGCGTTGCCAGCGTCTTGCCGGTGGCGGCGTCCCACAGCCGTACCGTCCGGTCCCAACCGCCGGTCGCCACCGTGCGGTTGTCCGACGAGAACGCCACCGTGTAGACGCCGCCTGAATGGCCTGCCAGCGTCACCTGTTCCTGACCGCTGGCCACGTCCCACAGTTTCACCGTCTTGTCGCCGCTGGCCGACGCCACCGTCTTGCCGTCCGGCGCGAACACCACCGCCATGACCACGCCGCGGTGCTCGCCGAGCACGCGCTTGCTCTGCGCCGCCACATCCCACAGGATCACGCGACCGTTGCGAGAGCCGGTCACCAGCGTCTTGCCGTCCGGCGCGAACGTCAGCGGCCGCACCGCTGTCTCGTGCTCCAGCACGCCGAGCGGGCGCAGGTGCCGGCCTCCCACAACTTCACCTTGCCGTCGTCGCTGGCGGTCGCCAGTGTCTTGCCGTCCGGCGTGAATGCGACCGACCACACCGGGCCGTTGTGGGCGTTCAACGTCGCTCGCACGCGCTCCGCCTGCACGTCCCAGACCTTCACCGTGCCGTCGTCCAGTGCCATCGCCAGCGTCGCGCCGTCCGGCGCGAAGGCCGTCGCCCAGATCGGCCCCGTCTGGGCGTTGAGCGTCGCCAGCGGCCGCGGCCCGACGGCCTCGCTCTCAACCTGCGCCTGGGGCGGCGCGACCGGCGCCAGCAAGTGCGTGAGCCCGGTCAGTTCGGTAACCGTCAGCGCCGCCAGGCACAGCCAGAACGCGACGCCGGAGAGGAGCCAGAAGACTTGCCAGCCGCGACGGGCGGCCGGCTGCCGGCCGGTGCGGCGCGGCGTCACAGCTGGCGCGAGTTGCGGGCAGTGATGCAACCGGCGGGCCAGCACCTCGGCGACCTCGGCCGCGGACTGGAAGCGGTCGGCGGGGTTCTTGGCCAGCAGGCGGTCGATGACCTCGCTGAGCCAGTCGGGGATGTCCGGGTTGACCTGCTGAATCGGCTCCGGCACCTGCTCGGTGACCTGGCGCAGCACCAGAAACGGCGTGCTGCCCTGGAACGGCGGTTTGCCGGTACACATCGCGTACAGCACGCTGCCCAGACTGAACAGGTCGGTGCGGTGGTCCAGCGCCTCGCCGCGTGCCTGCTCCGGCGCCATGTACAGCGGCGTGCCGGCGACGAAGCCGGTCTGCGTCAACTTCACGTCCTCGGCGGCGCGGGCCAGGCCGAAGTCCGTCAGTTTGACACGCTCCAGGTCATGCTCGATGAGAATGTTGGCCGGCTTGATGTCGCGGTGGACCAGGCCGTGTTGGTGCGCCGCCGACAGCCCCGCCGCGGTCTGCATGCCGATGCGGACGATCTCGCGCAGCGGCAGTTTGCCGTCACGGTCCAGCCGCTCTTGCAGCGACTCGCCGGAGACGAGCTGCATCACCAGGAACGGCAGCCCCTTGTCATCCTCCTCAACCTGATGGATGGCGACGACGTGCTCATGCGTGATGGTGGCCGCGGCGCGGGCCTCGCGGCAAAAGCGCTTGTGGGCCAGCTCGTCGTCGGCCAGCTGCGGGTCGAGAACCTTCAGCGCGACGTAGCGCTGCAAGCAGGGATCGAAGCCGCGCAGCACCACGCCCATGCCGCCGCGGCCGATGACCTCGGTGACGTGGAAATGGCCGAGCCGGCCCAGATAGCCGGGCTCCTCCGGCGGTCCCAGGAAGTCGAGCGACAGATCGCTGTGCGTGTCCGCGCTGCCCGGCGTGTGCAGCAGGGTGACGACCTCGTTCTCCAGCTTCTGCAACGCCGGCCAGTAGGCGGAATCGGACGGCGGCTGGAGACGCTCCAGCGGTTGCAGGATGGTGGGCAACCGCAGATCACCGGCGGCCAACGCCTCCAGGGCCTGCTGACACGAACTGCACTCGTCCAGGTGGGCGGTCATCTCCTGCAGCGCGCGCGGCGACAGCTGGCCGGCCAGGAGTTCCTGGAGCTGATCCGGATTGGGACAGATGGCCTGGCGGGACATGGCTTATTCCTGCTTTAAGTGTTGGGTTTCCTCGCGCAAGCGGGCCAGCACGCGGCTCCGGGCGACATAAACCGCCCCCGGCGACATGCCCAGGCGGGCGCCGGCCTCCTTCGCGGCCACGTTGTCCACAGCGGTCAGCCAGAACGCCTGCCAGGTCTGCTCCGACACGTCGCCGCGGACGCGCTCGGCCGCCCAGGCGAAGACGCCGCGCTCGTACTCCTGGTCCCAGTCGGCGGCACCGTCGGGCGGCGCCGGATGGGCTTCGAGCAAAGCACGGGTGTCGGAGTCGCCGCTGCCGCGCTCGCGGCGGCGGCGGCTGGTGAGGAAGTTGTACAGTTTGTTGCGGGTCACCGTGTACAGCCAGGCGCGGAAGCCGCCGCGGCTGCGGTCGTACTGCAGTCGGCCCACCGCAGCCGCGACGGCGCGGAACACATCCTGCATCAGGTCGGCGGCGTCGGCGTCCTGCAGGCCGCGCTTGCGGGCGAAGCCGTACACCACCGCCGCGTACACCTGCACGAACTGCCGCCACGCCTCCGCGTCCTGGGGGTCGCGGAGGCGCAGCAGTAAACTGAGTCTGGTTACGGGTGCTTCGTCGATCAAGGCCCCTCCCCCGTGTATCGAGCCGGGCGTTGCCAACGCTCCCTTTTGAGCATTGTACGGGTTCTCGGCAAGACCCGGCATGGGGGAAGCGCGTTGGCGGCGTCACTGGGCCGTGAAGCCGCCGTCCACCGGCAACGTCTGGCCGGTGACGAACGAGGCCGCGTCGGAGGCCAGCCACAGCACCGCCGCCGCCACCTCATCGGCTTTGCCGATGCGGCCAATCGGGTGCATCCCCTCCAGCTGTTTGCGCACGTTCTCGTCGGCGGCGAAACGGCTGAACATGTCGGTGTCGATGGCCGCGGGCGCCACGGCGTTGACGCGAATGTTTTTGCGGGCGTACTCCAGCGCCACCGACTTCGTGAAGCCGATGACCGCGTGCTTGCTGGCGTCGTAGATCGCGGCGCCGGGGAAGCCGATCAGGCCGGCGATGCTGGTGGTGTTGACGATGACGCCGCCGCCCTGCCGCAGCATTTGCCGGACCTCGTGCAGCATCGACAGCCACAGGCCCTTGACGTTGATGTCGAAGATGGGGTCGAAATCCGCCTCGGTTTTCTCGTGAAAGGCGCCGACCGCCTCTTCGACGCCGGCGTTGTTGAAAGCGATGTCAATGCGGCCGAAGCGCTCGACCGCGGCGCGGACGAGGCGGGCGATGTCGGCGTCGCTGCGGACATCCGCCTGAACGAACAGGCCGGTACCGCCGACGGCCTCGATGCGCCGCACCGTTTCGCGGCCCTCCTCGTCGCGGCGGCCGCTGACGACCACCTTCGCGCCCGCCCTGGCGAATGCCACCGCGGTCGCCCGGCCGATGCCCGACGTGCCACCCGTCACCAGCGCCACCCGGTCCTTGAACGTGCTCATGATCGTCTCTCCGTGAAATGAGGTTGCAATGCGGGCCTGTCATCGTTCGCCGCATTGCTGAAGGGGAATACCGCGGCGGCGCGGCGGTCTTACATGGAAGCGCCCTGGCGATTCTCGTTCCCGGTCCGAGCCCGAGCGCCAGCGCGGGGCCAGCGCTGGCCCGAGCGCCAGTCGTGTGCGTCCCAGGGGTTATTTCATCTCACGGGGGTGAGATGAAATAACCCCGTGGTAGCACAGGGGGTTGCCGTTTCATCTCACGTTTCTCACACCCCCCGATTGGCCAGAGGGCGTTCACCCGTGCCGGGGCGTGCCGGCAGGCGCCCGCCGGCGCCGGTGCGGGTCAGGTTTCACGCGCAAGGCCAGCGACGTGCTGAACGGTGTCGCACTGAGCAGCGGTGAGCGCGATGCAACTGTTGTGGCATGGTCGGGAGACCATGCCACAACAGGGGGGCCTCACGCGCTACGCCCCGGCGTAAGTGCTTCCGTCACCGCGTCTGCCGCGCCCTGTCCCACGAGATCTGGTCTTTTCAGAGCCCCAGGCTATCCCCGCTCGTGACTCCCGGATGTCCTCGCGGCCAGGACCAAAACGCCGCCGAGCAAGAGCGTCGCTGCCATGATGAGATAGCCAAGGGTGTAACTGCCGGTCGCCGTTTTGGCCTGGCCGATGATCCGCGGACCTAACAACCCGCCGAGATTGGCGACCGAGTTGATGAGCGCGATGCCGCCCGCGGCCGCGGGACCGGCCAGGAACGCGGGCGGCAGCGTCCAGAAGGTCGGCAACATCGACTTCATGCCAGTCAAAGTAATGGCCACGCCAATCACGAAGAGCCAGCGCGTGTCGATGCCCGGAATCGTCACGAAACCGGCGGTGATCAGGGTGATCGTCAACCAACCTACCGCGGCCGTGAACGCGGAACCGGCGACGTGCCAGCGGCGTTCGCCGGTGCGGTCGGAGTGGCGGCCGACCAGGGTCATGCCGACGATGGCGATCACGCTCGGGGCCGCGGCCAACAGGCCGATCTGAAACGGTCTCCAATCGGGAAACTGACTTTTCAGAAAGGTTGGGATGTAGAAGCCATAACTGTTATCGCCCATCGCGGCGGTGAAATAGACGGCGATGAGTAACCAGACGCGCGGGTCCACGCTGGCCGCGCGCAGGGAATGACTGCGGCCAAGTGAGAGTTGCGCTTTCTCGTTGTCGATCTGCTGCGTGAGCCAGGTCCGCTCGGCGGGACTCAGCCAGCGCGCCTGGCCGGGATGATCGGTCAGATAGGCGAGCGTGACGAATCCGAGGGCGACGGCTGGGAGTCCTTCGAGCAGAAACACCCACTGCCAGCCCCAGAGTCCGCCGAACTGGTCCAGGTATTCGAGGATGAACCCCGAAAGGGGATTGCCGACCATTGACGCGATGACACCGCCGATCATGAAATTCGCCACGGCACGGGCCCGCACACGCGCGGGAAACCAATCGCTCAGGTAATAGATGATGCCGGGAAAGAAGCCCGCCTCGGCGACGCCGAGCAGCACGCGCAACACAAAGAAGCTCCACGGCCCGGTCACGAACATCATGGCCGTCGAGATCAGGCCCCAGCTCATGAGGATCCGCGCGATCCAGGCCCGGGCGCCCGTCCGCAGGAGAATGAGATTGCTGGGCACTTCAAAGAGGAGATAGCCGACATAAAAGATCCCCGCTCCCAGCGAATATGCGTCTTCGTCGAGGATGTGCTGCTCGTCCACCATCTGCAAGCGCGCGATGCTGATGTTAGTCCGATCAATGAGATTGATGACATAGAGCAAAAACAGAAACGGCAGCAGGCGCAGCGACACTTTGCGAAAGATGGCGGCTTCGGTCGGCGGGGGGACTGCCATGATGTTCGACATTCGTCGCCCTCGCAGGAAGCAGATCAGAAGTCACGGGCGTACCCCGCCGTCCAGCCGCCATCGACAGTGAGGATGTGGCCGTTCATGTAACTGTTTTCCGGGTCGGCCAGGAACAGGGCGGCGACGGCGATCTCATCCGTGGTGGCGGGACGGCCCAGCGGCACATGGTCGAGCATCCGCTGCACGTTATCGCGGAACTTGCCGCCCTCGGCATAGAACAATTGTTTGGTTCCCTCGGTGAGCGTCGATCCGGGCGCGATGCCGTTGACGAGAATGCCGTGCGGTCCCAGTTCCAACGCCATGGCGCGCGTCAGGTTCACGACCCCGGCCTTGGCGGCCACAAAGGCGCATTGCAAACGCAGCGGCACCAGGCCGGCAATCGACGCGATGTTGATGATGCGGCCAGCTCTCTGATTGCGCATCACCCGGGCGGCAAAGCGGCTGACTTCGTACAGGCCCGTCAGATCAACGCTCAAAAGGCGGTCCCATTCCTCACGCGGAAATTGATCGATGGTGACGCGATGAGCGAGCGTATTGACGCCGGCGTTGTTGACGAGAATGTCGAGGCGGCCGAACTCGGCGACGACCTGGCCGATGACCGCTTCGATCTCGTCGGCGCGCGTGACATCCATGCGCAGGCCCCTGGCGCCGGCGGATCGCGCGGCCGCTGCTTCGGTCGCGGTCGGATCGAGGTCGGTGTAGACGACGCGGCTACCGTTGGCCGCGAGTCGATCCGCGATGGCCTGCCCGATGCCGTGCGCCGCTCCGGTAACCAGACTGACCTTGCCCGAGAGATCGCATTTCATGATTCGCCTCGCGGGGGCGGGTTCTCGATGAGGCCGCGCAACGTTTGCAGAAACCGCGCCGCCGGGGCGCCGTCGGTGATGCGGTGATCGAACGTCAGACTCAGCGTCAGCCGGTCCCGAATGACGATCTGCTCACCGTCCACGACCGGACAGCGCTGAATGCGGCCGACACCGAGGGCGGCGCATTCGGGCGGGTTGAGGATCGGCGTGAACGCATCAATGCCGAAAGCGCCGAGCGACGTGACGGTGAATGTCCCACCCTGCAATTCGGCCACGGCGAGCTGGCGCTGGCGGGCGCGCTCGATCAGGTCGCGCGTTTGCGCGGCCAGCTGCGCGAGACTCAGACGCGGTACGTCGCGCACCACGGGGACCAGCAGGCCGGCGTCGGTGTCCACGGCGATGCCGATGTGGATGCCGTCGGCCAGGACGATGCGATCGTTCTCCCACCGCGAGTTGAGCACCGGATGTTGCGCGAGCGCGCATGCGCACAGCAGGACCAGGATGTCGGTGTAACTCGGCACTGGCTCGCGCGGCTGCCTGGAACCGATTGCGCAGGTTGACGAGATGGGTTGCGTCGGTCGTGGTCATGAGCGTGACCGGCGCCGTTGAACGATGGCTGGCCAACATGCGTTCCGCGATGATACGGCGGGTCGAAGTGATGGGCGCGGCGGACCGGGCGGCCAGGGCCAGAACATCCCGTTCGCGGATACGGCCGGTGCGACCCGTGCCGGTGGCGTCCTGCCAGTCGATGCCGAGCGCGGCGGCAGTGCGTCGCGCCCGCGGTGAACTGGCCGGGCTGATCTGCGGCGACCCCTTCACGGCGGCGGTCGGCGTGCTGGCGGCGGCGACCTGCGGCTCGTCCTGGAGTGGCGGTGTGAGAAACGTGTTTGCGTCGGGGACCGCTTCGCCGGGATGCAGCACGAAGCCAATGACCGAGCCAACGGCGACGGTTTCGCCCACGCGGGGGCCATTCGCGGGAACGTGGAGGACGCCATCGTCGAGACATTCGATGTCCTCCGTCGCCTTGTCACTCTCAAGACTGAAGAGCGCTTCGCCGGCGCGAACCGCCGCACCATTGGCCTTGAGCCAGCCGACGAATACGCCCTGCTCCATGTTCCAGCCGAGCCGGGGAACGGTGATCGGGATCGCCATGATATGGGCCTCACTCTGCGACGAGAGCGCGGATCGCCTGGGCAATCGCGTCCACGTTGGGGACGACCGCGCTTTCCAGCGGCGGACTGTACGGCGTCGGCGTGTGGGCGCCGTTGAGTCGGCGGATCGGGGCGTCAAGGTCGTCGAAACCGCGGTCGCTGATCTGGGCGGCGATTTCCGCGCCGACTCCGAACGGGGCGAACGCCTCATCGACGATCAACAGCCGGCCCGTTTTCCGCACCGAGCGGGCAATCGTTTCGACATCGAGCGGCGCCACCGTCCGCGGATCGATCAGTTCGACCGAGACCCCTTCGTTGGCCAACGTCTCGCAAACCTTCAAGGAACGCGGCACCATGAGCGCGAGTGCCACCACGGTGACATCGGTGCCCGCGCGCACCACGGCGGCCTGGCCGAACGGCAGCTCGTAATCCTCCTCGGGCACCGGCCCCTTCAGCGATAGCAATTCGCGATGTTCGAGGAACAGGACCGGGTCAGCGCAGCGGAGCGCGTGGTGCAGCAGACCCTTGGCGTCATACGGCGTGGACGGGACGACGACGCGCAGCCCGGGAAAATGGGCGAACATCGGGTAATAATTGCCTGAATGGTGCGTCGCCGCCGAGTGACCGATGCCGATGCAGCCGCGCAGCAGGATCGGCATCGTGAGCCGCCCGTCGCTCATGTACTGCATCTTGGCGATCTGGTTGATGATCTCACCAACGCCATCAAGGACGAAATCGGCAAACATGAAGTCGATCACGGGACGCGCTCCGGTCATGGCGGCGCCGCCGCCCAGGCCGACGAAGCCGCGCTCGGCAATGGGTGTGTCGCAGAGCCGCTCGGGGCCGTGGAGGTCGTAGAGCCCCGCGGTGGTCTTGAAATTGCCGCCGCGTTTGCCGATGCCTTCGCCGAGCACGAAGATACGCGGGTTGTTCGCCATCTCGAACGCCAGCGCCTCAAGCGTGGCTTGCATGTAGCTGAGCTGCCGGTCGGCAACCGGAGCCGGCGGTGGCGCAACAACGCGAGTCGGTTCGGCGTACACGTGGCTTGCCGCGGTGGACGGCTCGGGCCAGGGACTCGCCTCCGCAGCGCGCTGCGCTTGCTCGACCTCCGCGGTGACGGCAACCTCAATATCGTTCAGGTCGCTTTCCGATGCAACGGATTGCTCAAGTAGATATTGCTTCAGGCGGAGGATGGGGCAGCGCGACTTCCACTGGTCTACTTCCTCCCGTGTGCGATAGGAGAAGTCGCCCATGCCTTCCGCATGCGGCCGCGTGCGATAAGTACAGCATTCAATCAAGGTCGGCCCGTCACCCTCCCGGGCGCGACGAATGGCTTCTCCGGCTACTTCATGAATCGCTAACACATCATTGGCGTCATCGATCTGGAGACCGCGCATGCCGTAGGCGTGGGCGCGGCCCGCCACCGTGGGGTTGCCCGCGGCGTAGCGAAACGGCACCTCGGTGGCGTACTGGTTGTTCTCGCACACAAACAGCACCGGCAACTTCCAGATACTGGCGAGGTTGAGTCCTTCGTGAAACGCGCCGTTGTTCACGGCCCCGTCGCCGAAGAACGCCACGGCCACCCGGTCGCTCTTCAGGAGCTTGAAGCTGTAACCGGCCCCGGCAGCCTGGAGAATACACGGGCCGACGATGCCGCTGGTGCCCATCAGGCCAACTTCCGGCGCAAACAGGTGCATGCTGCCGCCGCGGCCGCGCGAACAGCCCGTCGCCCGGCCGTAAAGCTCCGCGATCAACTGCTCCGGCGGAACTCCCTTCGCCAGGGCATGCCCGTGTCCGCGGTGTGTGCTGAAGACGGCGTCATCCGTGCGCAGGTGCGTGCAGACACCGACGGCAATGGCTTCCTGGCCGATGTAGGTGTGACACGCGCCGTGGATCAGGCCGCGCTGATGGGAGCGGACCAGTTGCTCCTCGCAGCGGCGAATGAGCAGCATCCGGCGGTACAAACTCAACAGGTGGTCCTTGACCAGGTTGCTCACACGGCGGCCTTTCACGGAAATGTGCCGGGCGAGGAGGACGGGCAGACCGAGGATCGTCCTCGGTGAGTGCGGAGGACACCCCGGTGCGCCGCTCGCGGCAGGGGCAGTCGATTTGTCGTAAGTATTACGCCCGGCAGGATTTGAACCTGCAACCTATGGTTCCGAAGACCATTGCTCTATCCAGTTGAGCTACGGGCGCTCGTTCCCTGCAATCTTGTAGTAACCGCGTTGGCGTGCTGTTTTCCGCCGGTGACAGTTAGCGCACCGGACTTCATATTTCTCAATCTCCCTTTCAATCGTCTCCCATTCGTGTGTCTTGACCAGGACGGAAATCGCCTTCTTCTTGCCGCCACGAACGTGATCGAACTCCAGGCAAACCACGTCGGATTCACCCCAATCCACACAGGGATGCTGGTCGAGGTAATCCAGCAGGTTCTTCTGGTTGGTGCGCTTTACTGCCAGCTTGCGTTTCCGCGCCTTGCGGAGGTAGTAATCGGTGTTCCGTTCATAGTGGGATTTTAACTGGAGGCGCGTGCAAACCTGGCAGTACCGCTGCCGAAGCCCCTTGGACTTCACTCGAAAGTTAAACTCGGTGACGCCTTTCTCCAGTCCGCAACCGGCACAGATCTTCACTTCCATCGCCGATTCCCTCCGGTTGCTTCCAGTCGGGCAATTCCATTTCCTCAGTCTACCCAATCGCCGCCGCCTGGCAAGCGACCGCGGTCGCCAGGGCCGCCTCACCGACCTCCACATGAAACAGCGCCGCGTTGCCCTTGGCGCGCACCGGCTCCTGCAAGCGCCGCGGGTTCGTCAGCACCCAGCACCAGTTCTCCGGGTCCGTCATCGCGAACGGGTGCAGCCGCAGTTCCGCCGGCAGATCCTGGTGCCGGCACACCGTCACCAGCTCGACGACGCCGAGCACGAAGCCGCACGGCGGCACACCGCGGTCGCGCCAGCCCGGCAGCAACCGGTCGCGCTCCGCGTCGCTCAGGCCCTCCCACGTCTCCAGACTCGTGCTGCTGTGGATGGCCAGGCGGCCGCGGTGGCGAGTCTTCCAGCTGCGGTTCTCCACACGCTTGCGGCCCGACAGGATCAGCTCCACCCACGGCTGGCGGATCGACAGGCACTTCAACTGCGGCACGACCGGCCTCCGTGTTTGATGAAGGTTTCGCGACGCCGGCACCTTCGCCTTTTCCGGGCCGCCTGGTTTCGCTATGAATTATCTGTGGAAGCCGCCCCCGGCACAACCGGATTTCCCCCCACCAGAAAGGCCCCACCTTGTCTGTCGCAACCCTGGCCGAACCTCCATTGACCGGCGCGGCCGCCGCCCCTCGCTGGCTGCGGCCGCGCCTGTCGCTGCTGATGTTCCTGCTCTACGCGGTCCCCGGCTCCTGGCTGCCGCTGTTCAGCATCTACCTCCAGCACCTCCGCTTCACGCCGCTGCAAATCGGCTGGTGCTTCGCCACCTACGCCCTGGGCAGCCTGGCCGCGCCGCTGCTCGCTGGCCAACTCGCCGACCGCTGGCTACCGGCCGAGCGCTGCGTCGCCCTGTTCGGCCTGATCGCCGGCGTGCTGCTCTGGCTGCTGCCGGGCACCACCGACCCGCTGGCCGTCTTCCTGCTCACGCTCGCCGCCTGGCTCGTGTTCGTGCCCGCTATTACCCTGTGCGCCTCGCTCAGCTTCGCCCAGTTGCCCAACCCCGAACGCGACTACGGGGGCGTCCGTCTCTGGGGGACGGCCGGCTGGCTGCTGCCCTGCCTGGGCTTCGGCTTTTGGTTCACCGTCCCCGGCCGCGACCTCGCCGACACCTTCCGCCTGGCCGGCGTCCTGGCGTTCGCCCTGGCCGGCTACGCCCTGACGCTGCCGACCACACCGCCGCTGCCGCGCCCCGCGTCCGCCTTCCTGGCGCCGCTGGCGGCCCTGCGGCTGTTCCGCGACCGCTCCTTCGCCGTCTACTGTGCCGCGTCGCTGGGGTTGTACATCACCATCGCCTTCGGCGCGCAGTTGAACCCGCTGCTGCTGAAGCAACTCGGCTTCGACCTGAGCGTGGTTGCACCGCTTTTGACGCTGCCGCAGTGGGTGGAGATCGCGACGCTGACGCTGCTGCCGATGTGCCTGTTACGGCTGGGGCAGCGCGGCACCATGCTGCTGGGCATGATGGCGTGGGTGCTGGCGCTGGCGGGGCTGACGCTCGGTCAGCCAGTCTGGCTGGCGGTGGCGGCGCTGGGCGGCTACGGTGTCTGCGTCCCGTGCTTTCTGGTGGCGGGCCAGCTGTTCGTCAACCGCAGTGCCGCCGGCGATGTGCGTGCCAGCGCTCAGGGACTGCTGACGTTCGGCAATGGCATCGGCCAGTTGATCGGCAACGTGCTGGTCGGGGCGGTGCGGCAGGCGTTCGACGGCGCCTTCGTGCCGACCTACGCGACGGCGCTGGCGCTGGGCGGCGTGCTGTTGTTGACGTTCCTGATCGGCTTCCGCGAGCGCGGCCGCTAAGAAGCGCTCTTGCCAAAACGGCGGAAACTTGGTTCTTTTACGGCCGGCCCCGGGAAGGGGCGCCGCACGGACGTAGTCTCAAGCCAGGAAGGTGAACCATGCTGGATCGCGATGCCATTCGCCAAACCCTTATCGAGTTGCTGGAGGCCGACACCGGGAACCAGTATCCGGACCTGTCGGAAAGCAAGAAGCTCCGCGAGGAACTGGGCCTGGACTCGGTGGATGTGGTGAGCATTGTCTCGCAGATCGAGCGCCGCTTCCGTATCCGCCTGAGCCAGCAAGAACTGGAGACACTCATCACCGTCGGCGACGTGCTCAACTTGCTCCAGACCAAACTCGCCGCGCCGCCCGACGCCGCCGCTGCATAGAAATACGAATCACGAAAACACGACAGAACGAAAACACGAAAAACCAAAAATAGTCTTTGTTTTTTTCGTGTTTTCGTGATTCGTATTTGATTTTCGGCTTCACGCCGCCTTGCTGCGCCTCGACGGTCGGCAGCTGCATGACGCGCTGCAGGCCGGCCAGCGCCTGCACCAGGCCGTCGATGGCCTCCGGCCGGTGGTTGGCGTTGACCTGGATGCGCAGCACGCCGCCGTGGTACGGCACCGCTGGAAACGTCACCGACTGGACATAGTAGCCGGCCTCGAAGAGCCGATGACCTGCCTTCAGCGTGTCCGCCTCGTCGCCCACCAGGATCGAGATGATTGGCGTCTCGCCGCCCAGCACCACCAGCCCCAGCTGCTCCGCCCCGTGCGTCAGCCGCCGCAGGTTGCGCCGCAGCCGGCCGATGAGCAGGTCATACTCGCCCGACATCAGAATGTCGCAGACGGTGCAGATCGCCTCCAGGTACGCCGGCGCCACTGGACCGCCGAAGATGTACGTGTTCGACTTCATCTTCAGCAGTTCCTTGAACGCCGCCGGGCAGCCGATGAAGCCGCCCAGGCACGAGAACGCCTTGGACAGCGAGCCGATCACAAACGTGTTGTCGTAGTCGCCCAGCGCGTCCAGCACGGTGCCGCGGCCGTGGGTGCCGAGCACGCCGGTGCCGTGGGCGTCATCGACGTACAGCACCGCGTTGTGCCGCTTCGCCACCGCGTTCAGCTTGGCCAGCGGCGGCAGTGCCCCGGACATGCTGTACACGCCGTCGATGGCCACCAGGGCGACGCGGTACTCGCCGGCCGCGGTCAGCACCCGGGCCAGGTCGTCGGGGTCGCAGTGGCTGAACGGCAGCACGCGCACGCCGTTGGCCTTGGCGATGCGTGTGCCCTCATGGATGGAGTTGTGTGCCTGCTCGTCCACGACGATCAGGTCGCGGCGGCCGACCAGGCCGGGAAGGGCGCCCAGGTTGGCCAGCGTCACGGACGGGTAGATCAGGGCCGCTTCGGCGCCGAGCCAGGCGGCCACCTTGTCCTCGGCCTCGGCGTTGGCCCGCACGCAGGCGAAGGCGCGCGAGGCGCCGTTGTGGGTGCCCCAGCGGCGGACGCCGTGGATGACCGCCTCCTGCACGCGCGGATCCTGGTCCAGTCCCAGAAAGCTGTCGGAGCCGAAGTTGATGACGCGCTGGCCGTCCACCACCATACCGCGGTTCGCGTCCACCTCATCGACCACCAGATCCTTGAGATGGCAGTCCGGGAACAGCGCCTTGAAGTGTTCGACGAAGCGCACCAGTCCGTGTTGCCGCACGGCGTGGATCAGTTGGTTCATTGGCGAGTCGGTCATGCCAGCTTCTCACATTCCAGAAGAAGAGAAGGGAAGTGGTAGCGCGGCCGCGGTGTCCGACCCCGGCGCGGGCAATAAACCAAAAAGTTGTCGCTGTGACAAGCGCAATCCGGGTGTTCTTCTGGAATTGGGCGCGCTGCGCGCCCAATTCCTGGGGCGCGCCCTCGCCTGCAGGGTGTGCCGCTGGATTTTGGCGAGCGGCGCGGCGTCAGCCCGCCGGTGCGGTGTGTCACCGGCGGGCTGACGCCGCGCCGCTCGCCTGAAAATGCCAAAATGTAGCGGCGCACCCTCACCTGCATCCGCTGTTGACAGCCGTGCGGCTTTTCATTACAGATGGCCCCACTACCCGCCGCGCACCTGGAGCCTGGCTATTCCGCCGTCGCTGCCGATGGGAAAGGAAGTCCGCGCGTGAACGTCATTGCTCCGCCGGCCGTCCGCTGCGCCGCCGTCGCCCACGCCGTGCGGCGTGTACCGGTCGCCGAGGTCGCCCCCCTGCGCCAGCAGCCGCACCCGACCTTGAGCCAGATGCTGCCCGCCAACCTGCTCAAGCACGCCGACGAGCAGACCGTGGTCGGCCTGGTTGCGGTGCTGCAAGCCGTCACGGACTTCGGGCTCGACCCCCAGGGCTTCGCCGACTGGGGCGTCCTGGGTGCGCCGCGCTTCATGGGCCGGGCCGCCATGGCCCAGGCGCTACAAAAATTCGCCCAGGAAGGTGCCTGGGGCATCTCGCCGCACTTGATCCCGCACCGTTCCCTGCACGCGCTGTCCGGCACGGTCAGCCAGGCGCTTCGCATCCACGGCCCCAACATCGGCGTCGGCGGCGGCCCCTTCGCCGTGGCCGAGGGGTTGGTCGCCGCCGCCGCGTTGTTCGCGCGCGAGCGGCTGCCGGGCGTCTGGCTGCTGCTGACCGGCACCGAGCACGAGGCCGTGTTCACCCATCAGCCTGTCTGCGTCGCGGTCGCCCTGGCGCTGGTGGCGGAAGGCCCCGGCCCGTGGGAACTGGAAATCGACTCGACCGCCACCGCGGCCGGCTGCGCGGCGCCCCTCACGCTGGAGGCGCTGGCGGCGGCGCTGGCCGACGACGAGCCGTCCACCGCGGCCTCCTGGCGGTTGGCGTGCGGCGGCCGGCTGCGGTTGCAGCGGAACGCGGGCTGCGAGGAGAAGCACAAGTGAGCAAGGGATCGGCGGTCTGGATCACCGGCGTCGGGGCGGCCACACCCCTGGGCACCACCTACCGGGCGATAGCCGACAGCCTGTTGGCCGGGCGCTCGGGCGTCTGCGCCCTGTCCGCTTTCGACGCCAGCCAGCACCCCAGCCGTATCGGCGGTGAGATCGACCAGCTCCCTTGCCCGCCAGACTCGGACTCGTCCGTCTTCGCCCGGCTGTCGCGCCAGGAGCAGGTGACGCTGTGGTGCTGCGTCGAGGCGCTGCGCGATGCCGGCTGGTATGCGCGCCGCGGCGAGGTGCGGCTCGGCCTGGTGCTGGGCATCGGCGCTGAGTGGCTGGTCAGCTGGGAAGTGGACGACCGGGCGGGCGGGCGCCGCGTCTATCATCCCGAGCAGGACCACGAATCGCTGACGCAGTGGGCGGTGCGCCGGCTGCAACTGACTGGGCCGGCGGTGAGCGTGTCGGCGGCGTGCGCCAGCGGCAACTATGCACTGGCGCAGGCGCGGCGCTGGCTGGAGTTGGGCTGGGTGGACGTGTGTTTGGCGGGCGCCTGTGACATGGCGATGACACCGATGTCGGTGGCGGGCTTCGGCAATTTGCGGGCGCTGTCGCGGCGCAACGACGAGCCGCAGAAAGCGTCGCGGCCATTCGACGTGGATCGCGACGGCTTCGTGATGGGCGAGGGCGGCGCGATGTTCGTGCTGGAGCGCGCCGAGACGGCCCGGCGGCGGTCGGCGAAGGTGTACGCCGAGGTGGCGGGCTGCGGCGCCAGCAGCGACGCGCACAACATGGTGATTCCGAGTCCGCACCCGGAGCCGGCGACCGCGGCGATGCGGCAGGCGCTGGCGGACGCGGGCGTGGCACCGGGGGAAGTGGATTACGTCAATGCGCACGCCACGAGCACGCCGGTCGGCGACGTGGCGGAGGCGCGGGTGCTGGAGGCGGTGTTCGGCGCAGACTTGCCACGAGTGCCGGTGAGTTCGACCAAGAGCATGACGGGCCATCTGCTGACGGCGGCCGCGGCGGTCGAGGCGCTGGCGTGCCTGGTGGCGATGGAGCGTCAGGCGCTGCCGCCGACGATCAACCTGGACAGGCCCGACCCGGAGTGCAAGCTGTGTCACGTCGCCAACGCGGCGCGGCCGCAGCGCGTGCGGGTGGCGCTGTCGAACTCGTTCGGCTTCGGCGGTAGTAACACCTGTCTGGTGCTGCGGGCGGCGTGAGAGTCGCTCTGCGCCCGATTTTCTGCCGCTTGCGGCAGAAAGAAGATAGCCTGTCACTTCCCGAAGCTCGCAGGATCCTGACACCTTTTCCGCAGTCTTTTTCTCACTGCGATTCTCTCCATCGACGGTTGCCAGGCTTACCCAGCTCGCTGAGGAGATGAGCACCGCTCAGCGACGGGTCAGCCCGATGCAGGTCGCCGCACAACTGCTGGAGGAGGCGCTGCAACGTCTGCCTGGATCAACACAGGCGACTGGCGCACACGGCGGCCGTAATTAGGGAGTTGGGAGTCGATTGACATCCTTATGTCAATCGACTCCCAACTCCCTAACCGCTGTCACTTCCCAAAGCCCGACGGCTGCTCCTCCACCGTCACCTTGAGCTTCATCGTCTGGCCGCCGCGGACGATGCCGATCTCCGCCGCCTCGCTGATCGGCAGCGACACGATGGTGCTCTGCAGCACACGACCATCGCGGATCGGCCGACCGTTGATCGCCGTAATCACGTCCTCCTTCTGCAAACCCGCCTTGGCCGCCGGCGTGTTCTCGTAGACCTCGGCAACCACGACGCCGCCGGTCTGCGCCAGGCCGAGCTTCTCCGCCTCCTCCAGCGGCAGATCACGGATGCCGATGCCCAGATAACCGCGGCGCACGAAGCCGTCGGTCACCAGCCCCTTGACGACCGCCCTCGCCAGGTTGCTCGACACCGCCAGACCAATGCCCGTGAAGCCGCCGGTGCGGCTCTTGATGGCGGCGTTGATGCCGACCACCTTGCCCGCCAGGTTCACCAGCGGCCCGCCGCTGTTGCCCGGGTTGATGGCCGCGTCGGTCTGCAGGAAGTCCTCGTACATGTTCATGGCCAGGCCGCTGCGGCCCTTGGCGCTGATGATGCCGTGCGTCACCGAGCCGGCCAGGCCGAACGGTGCCCCGACCGCCAGCACACGGTCGCCAATCTCCATCCGCTCGCTGTCGCCCAGCTCCAGCACTGGCAAATTCAGCTTGGCCTTGGCGTCCAGGATGATGACAGCCAGATCGGTCTTGCGGTCGCCGCGAATGTCGCGCGTCACGAACCGGCGGCCGTCCAGCAGCTGCACCGCCACCTCATCGACGCCATCGATGACGTGGTTGTTGGTCAGGATGACGCCCTTGGGATCGACCAGCACGCCGGAGCCCAGGCCGATGCGCGCCCCAGGGCCCTCGAACGGCCCCTCGTTGACGCGCGGCGGCAGCTTGAGCTTGAAGTTGGGGCCAGTCTCGATGCTGACGACGCCCGGCAGCACTTTCTTGACGATGTCGCGGTAGGAGCCGAATTCCTTCGGCGGCAGCGGCTGGGCCTGCGGGGCGGGGTTGACGACAGGGGCCTGACCATGCAGCAGCGGGGCCAGGAAGTAGCTGCCCAGGAGCGCCCCGAGCAGCAGACAGGCGGCGGCGACGGACCAGCGTTTCATGAGTGGATACCCTCCTCGAAGAACCAGGACGCCGGGCGCCGCGAACGGGGAGGCGGCGCGGGGTCACTCTTTATCATACGCATTCGGAACGCCTCCTTGCGCGACAGGCTGTCTCCGTCGTGCAGGCGGCTCGCCTGCACGACGCGCAACTTGAATCAAACTTGACAGATTTTTCGGAAGTCGCTATGCCCGCCGCTCCATTGAAGGGCAAATACCGGCCACATCCCCCGTGGCTATCCAGGAGGCAGAGCCATGCCAGGCAAGCGACTATTGCTGACGGCGGTGCTGGGGTTGACGATGACGGCACTGGGCTGCTGTCGGATGTGCGAGCGCTGGTGCGGCCCGTCCCAGCAGGGGTGCTGTGCGCCGCCGCCGCCGGGGCAGGGGTGCCCATGCACGCCGACAGGTTCGTACTATCAAGCCCCGCAATGCTCGCCAGGCTGCGTCCCGGCGACCAGCAACGGGGTGCCCACCGTGCCGGTCCCGGCTGGCCAGCAGCAGTGGACGAAGCCCAACTGTGATTGCTACAAGTAGGACCGGCTCAGTCAATCACCTGCTGCCCGTGGTGCTGATCGTACCAGCGGCGCAACTCCGCGTCGCAGCGGCCCAGCCCCCAGCGCACAGCGCCAGCATGAGCAGCGCCCCGGCGAGCGGGCCGGGCAGCCACGTCCACGCGGCGTGAGCGGTCGTCGGCTGATAGACGCTGCCGGGCGGCACCAGCGCCGCCAGCGCCGGCCAGCCGAGCTGGAACAGTGCATATGCCAGCAGCGGCAGACCGACCGTCAGCAGCAGACCAAGGCCGCCCGCCTGTCGGCCGCGCGCGAACGCCCGAAAGCCCAGCGCGAAGTACAACCCCCAGAGCACCACACCCGCCGCCGTCAGTGCCAGTCCCTGGAGAAGCTGAAGCCGGCCCGCCACGACGGCCGCCGCGCACAGCAGCGCCGCCACCGCGAAGTAACCACGGCCGCGCCGCCATGCCGCCGCCGCGGCCGCCTCCCAGTAGTCGCGGGCCTCCAGTCCCGTCATCAGCAGCAGTTCCAGCCGCCGGCAGCGATCCTGGGTGTTGCTGTCCCACAGGCCGTACTGGAACGCGGCCGGCACCGCCGCCAGCACGATCAGCGCGCTCGCCAGCGCCGGCACGCCGCCGGCCCCATCGACGATGACGAACACCTGCCGCCCCAGCCACGCCGGCCAGTGCGGCCCCGCCACCAGGTAGGCCGCGTACAGCAGCGCGAAGCCTCCGGCCAGCCACAGGTTCACCGCCCCGGAATATTCCGTGACGCGCTTGACTGCCCACCAGCACAACGGCCGGTCCCCAACGACAGGCCGCCGGCCGCCGCGCTCGTCCACCGCCGGCAGGTAATGGCGCTCGTGGAAGTGCGGCTGCAACCGGGTCGCCGCCCGCGCCGCCAGCACCAGGACCGCCAGCAGCGTCAGGCTTTCCAGCGTCAGCGTCTCCGGCAACGTCAGCAGCGGCGGCCGCTCCAGGGCGATTTGCAGCACTGCGAACGGGCTGTAGCGGTGCAGCGCCTGGAAGGCGGCCACGCACCAGTCGCCCAGGTCGCCGGGCAGCCAGGCCAGCCAGTCGCGCAGGTGCTCCGCCGCCAGCACGCCGATCAACAAATAAACAAGGATCAACAGGAACATCAGGCGTTCGCCCCAGCGGCGGGCGCGGGCCGGCTCGTACGCCCAGCCGACCAGCGCCAGCCCCGCCAGGGCGCCCCAGGTCCACGGCATCACCAGCAGCAGCGGCACGTCGAAGGGATGCAGTTTGCCTTCGAGCACCAGCGCCAGCAGCAACGGCAGTCCGGCGAGGCCGAGCAGCGCCAGCCGGCAGAGGCCGACGAGCAGTTCCGCGACGAAGAGGCGGCGCGGCCGCAGTGGGCTGACGAGCAGGAACTCCAGGGCCTGGCTCTTCGGCAGCTGCGTCAACCGCCAGCCGATCAGCAGCGCCCCCTCGACGATGCCCGCGACCAGCAGGACGTGGCCGGCCAGCGGCGGCCGGGCGTCGGGCCGGGCGAGCAGCAGCAGGACGACGACGCCCAGCACCAGGACGTGGGCCGTCACCAGGCAGCGGAAGGCGTACTGCCGGCCGGGCGAGGTGGAGGCCAAAGCGAAGAAGGGATAGAGCATGGTGGGGATGGGGGCGACTCGGTAATTGGGTGGGTCTCTGGTTTTAGGTGGTGCGTGATGAGGGAACGTGTGCCACTGCTTGGCCGCCCTTCTTGAACTGGACGGCGGTGCCAGAGACTTCGCGGGCGGCCAAGCAGTGGCACACCGACCCTCTCCCCACCGGCTTGCGGCCGATCAACTCGGGACGACACACTTCTCCTGTACGCAGCGCGTCAGGCGGGTCATCAGGTCACGGCAGGAGGGCCAGCGGTCCTGCGGCACCGGGTCCAGGGCGCGCAGGATGATCGGCTGCTCGGCCGGCACCAGCATCGACAGGTCCGGCGTGGGCCGCACGTAGCCAATGTGGAAGGCCGACGGCGTGTTGGGGAACGGCAGCCAGCCACCGCGCAGTTCGCAGTAGCTGACCGCCAGGGCGTACTGATCGGTGCGGTCGCTGAGCCAGCCCTGAAAGACTTCCGGGGCAGCGTAATGCAGCGTGCCGACCCGGCGGTGCTGACACCGCGGCGAACTGGTCGGACAGGCCAGGCTGAAGTCAGCGACCTTGACCTTGCCGCCGCGCAGCAGCAGGTTGCTCGGCTTGATGTCGCAGTGGCGCACGGCGACGCGCTGCTCATCGAGCAGGTGCTGGCGGGCGTTCAGGTAGTCGAGGGCGTCGGCGGCCTGGCTCAGGAAGTGGCACAGGTGCTGCGGCACAATGCCGGTGCCGTACTCCTTGCGGTAAACCTCCAGCAGGTCGAACAGACTGCCCTCGGCCAGTTCCATGCCGATGACGACATGGCCGCCGAAGCACCAGATGCGGTCGATGCACAGCAGGTTGGGGTGACGGAGCTGGCGGATCGACTGCAGCGCGCGGACCTCCTGGGCGGAGGCCAGCGAACTACCGCAGGGCAGGAACTTCAGCGCGACCGCCTTGCCGTCCGGCTGCCGCGCCTCCCAGACCTCCCCCCAGCCGCCGCGCCCGAGGAATTTCACCAGGCGGTAGCCCGGAAACGGTTCCAGTCCTGGATTCAACACCTCGAGCTTGGTCACGGGGTTTCCTCAAGGGCGCCAGGGGAGTGATCGGTGGCACCGCCACGATAGGCCGGCACGGATCAGGGCTGGAAAACTCTAGACCCTGGCGGCGGCAAAGTCAAAAGCGACGGCCCATTACACCGCGCGCATCCCCGTAGCAGCGCCGGGGTCGCTTTGTGGGACGGCTCTCCAGAGCCGTCCCACGAAGGGGAGTCGCTCCCTTTGCCACTATGGGGACGCACCCCATTGCACCGCGCCGCTGGTCGGGCTACAATTGCCACGGTCAAGTGCCGGGCGGGGCACCAGCGCCCCGCGCGCCCGGCGAAGCATCCCGGCGGGAGAGGCAACCGCGGGGGCACCGAAGTCCAGGTCACCGGCCCGCGCCAGGCCAGGGGCGGCCGGCCACAAGGAGTTGCGTCTGTGCAAATCAAGATCTCCGCTCGCCACGGCCACCACCTGAATGACGGCACCCAGCAGTTCATCCGGGACAAGGCGCAAAAGTTGAATCACCTGTTCCAGCGCCTGACCATGATCGAGGTCACGGTAGACATGAACGACGAATTGAAGTTCGTCGAGTTCGTGGTGTCGGCCGAGCACAAGCATGACTTCGTCGCCTCGGAGCGCAACAAGGATCTGTTGGCCGCGGTGGATCTGGTGATGGCGAAACTGGAAGGCCAGTTGCGCCGCTACAAGGAAAAGATTCAGGACCATCGCCGCACGCCGTCCACGGGCGAGGTGACTGGCGCCCCGGCTACCGAGGAAACCGGCGACGAGTGATGGAGGGCAACCCATGCGCATGTCGGATTTCGTCGTCAAAGAGGCGATCATCCCGGACCTGAAAGCCACCACCAAGGAGGCCGTCATCCGCGAGATGGTCGAGAGCCTGCGCGGCCGGCTACTTCAAGGGCGGCGACCTGGACAACATCGTCAACGCCGTGCTCGCCCGTGAGCGGCTGGGCTCGACCGGCATCGGCCGCGCCGTGGCCATCCCGCACAGCAAGCACAGCACCGCCGACCGGCTGGTCGGCACCGTGGCCATCTCGCGCCGGCGTCAACTTCGACAGCCTGGACGGCGAACCGGTCCACGTGTTCGTGCTGCTGATTTCGCCGCAGGACCGGCCCGGCGACCACCTCCGCGCCCTGGAGAACGTGTCCCGCAGCCTGCGCGACGACAATTTCGTGCGCAACCTGCGCGCCGCCACCACCCGCGAGGCGATCCTGGCGCTGCTCGACGGCGCCGACCGTCCCACGACGTGAGGCGCCGCGGTGGCGTTGACGAACCACGACGTTTCGGCAACCGCTGGTGGTTGGGGCGCACGCATGGCGCCGACCGCCGGGAGTAGCAGAGTGCCGATGCCATGAGCGCCGAACCGCTCCGGACCACGGTGACGATCACCAACACCCAGGGGCTGCACATGCGCCCCGCGGCGGACTTCGTCAAGCTGGCCTCGACGTTCCAGAGCAGCGTGAACGTGCAGAAAAACGGCCAGCCGAGCGTGGACGGCCGCAGCATGATCGGCCTGATGAGCCTGGTCGCGGAACAGGGCACGGAACTGACCCTGGAGGTGTCGGGCCCCGACCAGGAGCCGGCGCTGCAGGCGCTGGTCGCCTTGCTGGAGAACCTGAAGCAGGAAGACAACGGAAACGCCTCGGGCGCGCCGTGAAGAACCTGGAGGCACCGCCCGGCGCTCCGCGCCCGTTTTTCTACCGCTTGCGGCAGAAAAAAGAAGCCACAACCCCTCGCCACCCGCCCCGCGCGGGCGGCGGTTCGCGGATCACGCATGGAAATCAAACGCGGCATCCCCGTGTCCCCCGGCATCGCCCTGGGGCCGGCGCTGGTGCTCGACAACGAGGGCTTCCGCATTCCGCGCCGCTTCCTGGACGGCGACACGGCCGTGGACGAGGTGCAGCGTCTGCACGCGGCCCTGGCCGCCGCCGCCCGCGATGCCCGCGAGCAGGAACGCGCCATCTCCGCCAAGCTCGGCAAGCAGTACGGCGCCATCTTCGCCGCCCACGCGCTGCTCATCGAGGACCCCGCGCTGCTGCGCGAGGTCGAGCACCTGATCCGCGACCAGGAAAACACCGCCGAGTACGCCGTCAGCCGCGTCATCCGCCGCCACGTCAAGGTGCTGGAGGCCCTGGAGCGCGGCCCCCTGGCCCTGCGCACCGCCGACCTGTTCGACATCGAAAAATCCATCCTCCGCCACCTGCTCGGCGAACGCCGCGAATCGCTCAGCCATCTGCGTCAACCGGTCATCATCCTGGCCCACGACCTGACGCCCAGCGAGACCGCCCAGCTCGACCGCCGCATGGTCCACGCCTTCGTCACCGAGGCCGGCGGCCGGGCCAGCCACACTGCCATCATGGCCGGCGTGCTGGAGATTCCCGCGGTCGTCGGCGTCGGTCGCTTTTTGACGAACGTCTCCGGCGGCGACGAGGTGATCGTGGACGGCACCCGCGGCGTCGTCATCCTCAACCCGGACGACGAAACGCGCGAGCGCTATGAACAGACGCGGACCAGCTTCCGCACCTTCGAAAGTCAGCTCGGCGCGCTGCGCGACCTGCCGGCCGAGACGCGCGACGGCACGCGGGTGGAGTTGTTCGGCAACATCGAGTTCCCCTCGGAGGCCGCCCACTGCCGCGAGCGCGGCGCCGCTGGCGTCGGCCTGTACCGCACCGAGTTCCTGTACCTGAACAAGGACACGGACCCGACGGAGGCCGAGCACGTCGATGCGTACCTGACGGTGCTGCGCACGTTGGGGCCGGGGCCGGTGGTGATCCGCACGCTGGACCTGGGAGGGGACAAGTTCTCCCCCGCGGCGGACGTGAGCCGCGACGAACGCAATCCCTCGCTGGGCCTGCGCAGCGTTCGGCTGTGCCTGCGGAATTTGACCTTGTTCAAAACGCAAATGCGTGCCATCCTGAGAGCGAGTGCTTTCGGAGACGTGCGCATCATGTTTCCGATGGTCAGCACGCTGCTGGAACTGCGGCAGTGCAAACTGATTCTGGCCGAGGTCAAGGAGGATCTGGAGGACGAAGGCATCCCCTTTAACCGGAAGTTGCCCGTGGGGACGATGATCGAGGTGCCGTCCGCCGCGATTTTGGCGGACCAGTTTGCCCGCGAAGTGAATTTCTTTTCCCTCGGCACCAACGATCTGATTCAATACACCCTGGCGGCCGACCGCACCAACGAAACCGTGGCCGCGCTGTACAGCGCGGGCGATCCAGCGGTGCTACGGTTGATCGAGCATGTGGTGCAGTCGGCGCAGCGCCAGAAGATAGATGTCAGCGTGTGCGGCGAGATGAGCGGCGACCCGATTTACACGATGTTGCTCGTGGGCATGGGCTTACGCCAGCTGAGCGTCGCGCCGCAGAATCTGCCGGAGATCAAGAAGGTCATCCGGTCCATCACCGTTGAGGAAGCCACTCAGGTCGCCCGGGAAGCGCTCCGCCTCGAAACGGCGCGCGACGTGAATAATTACTTGCGGGAACAAACCCGCCGAATCCTCCCGGAGTTGGTGAACTGACCGGGGGAAGGAAATCGACCAGGCTTCTGCGTCTCGCGCCGGCGGCGTCGCCGGCCGACGGTTCGCCGTCCCGAGTCCCCGCCCCGGCCGTTCCCTTCCCCTCTTCCCGCTCCCCGGGTGGCCCCCGGTCCCGGACGGATTCACTTTTTTGGGCCCGGAAGTGCAGCCGGCGTGGCCTCGCCCCATTGCCGCGGTCGCACCTCCCGCAGACTCCCCGCCCCAACGGGGATGAGTGAGCAATGGCGTCCGACCCTTCGCAACCTGCTCCCGCCGCGCCTTCGGTCGCCGCCGCGCCGCCGCGCACCAAGATCCGCCTCCGCTTTCGCAAGGACGGCGACCTCCGCCTTGTCAGCCACCATGATTTGATGAAGGTCTTCGAGCGCATGTTCCGCCGGGCCGCCCTGCCGGTGGCGCGGACGCAGGGTTTTCATCCGACGCCGCGCATGGTCTTCGCCTCGTCGCTGGCGCTGGGCATCGTCGGCTGCGAGGAAGTCCTGGAACTCGTGCTGGACGCGCCGCTCACGCCCGAGGAAGTGCGACACACCCTGTCCCGCCAGACGCCGCCCGGCCTGACCATCCTGACCGCTAAAACGATCGACTACAAACTCACCGGACAGGCGCGGAGCGTTTGCTATCGGGTGCCGCTGCCCTCGGAGCCCGTCTCTTGTCCGAGCCCGAGCGCCAGCGAGGGGCCTGCTGTGCCCCGCGCTGGCGCTCGGGCTCCGACCAGCGCGCGTGACTTGTCGCGACGCATCGAGGAATTGCTGCAAGCCACGGAATGCTGGGTCGAGCGCAGCCGCCCCGCCCGCCGGCGCCTGGACGTGCGACCGCTGCTCCGCGCCCTGCGCCTGAGCCCCGATCATCTGGAGATGGAATTGTGGATGACGCCAACCGGCGCCGCTCGGCCGGAGGAGGTGCTGGGCCTGCTGGGCCTGGGCCCTCTGCTGGAGGCTGGCGCAGTGCTGGAGCGCACCCGCCTGGAATTACACGACGAAACACACGAAACCGGCCCCGTGCCCCAATCGCAGGAACTCCGGGACAAACCCACCCGGGAGGGCCCGGCGCAGCGCCCGACGGCGCTGCTCCCGGGCCCCCTGTCGTTTGACGCCTGAGGGCCCTCACCGCACCCGGCCGGCTTCCTCCGGCGGGAAGGAAGGAACTCATGAAGAAAGAAATGCTCATCAACGTGCTGCAGCCCGAGGAGTGCCGCATCGCCATCGTGGAGGACGGCATCCTGGAGGAACTGTACGTCGAACGCACCAGCCACGAAAGCTACGTCGGCAACATCTACAAGGGCCGCATCGTCAACATCGAGCCGAGCATTCAGGCGGCGTTCGTCGATTTCGGCGTCGGCCGCAACGGCTTCCTGCACGTCTCGGACGTGGAGCCGGCGTACTACCGCCACCTGGAGCAGCGCCGTGAGGGCGGCGGTCGCGGCGGTCGCGGCAACGGCTTCCGCGGCAACGGCGGTCGCCGGCCCGTCGAGGAGGATGAGTACCCCGCCCGCCGCCAGCCGCCGCCGGCGCGGCGCGCCCGCAACCGCCGCCTGAGCCGGAGGAACCAGAGGAGCGTGGGCTCGCGGACGTGACGGCGATTGAGGTGATCGAGGAGCCGACGATGGCGCCCGAACCGGTCGTGGAGTTCCGCGAGAGCAGCTTCGGCGCTGGCATTTTTGACACGCCGGAGCCAGAGGCGGCGCCGCCGGTGGTCCAGGAAAAGCTGCCGCCGCCGGTGATTCAGGAGCCTTCGCTGGCCGCCACCGGCGAAGGCCCCGCCAGCGCCGAGGCGGAGCTGCCGGCCGAGCCGGAGACCCCCGCCGAGGCCGAGCCGGCCAAGGGCCGTCGCCGGTCGCGCGGCGGTAGCCGGACGCGCCGGCCGGCGCACGCGCCGAGGCCGCGGAAGCGCCCGCCGAGAGCGGTGAGGCCCCGGAAGCCAGCGCCGAGCCGGGCGCCGCGGAAGAGAGCGAGCGCAAACCCGAAAAGCCGAAGCCGATGGAGTCGGCGGAGCGGCGCACCGAGGCGGAGGAGGTCGAGCCGGGCCTCCATCCCGCGGCGCTGACCGAGGAGCGACCCACCGCCGACGCGCCGGAGGCTGGGGATCGCGCCGAGGCCCACGCCGAGGAGTCGCGCGAGGAGTCCGAGGAGGATGAGGACCAGGAATCGCCGGCGGTGACGGACGACCTGGCTGGCGAAGACGATTTGCTGGACGATGATCTGCACGAGGAACCGCTGCACTTCGACGAGGAGGAGGAGGAAACGCCGCGCCGCCGTGACGACCGCCGGGGCGGCGACCGCCGCGGTGGTCGCGGCCGGCAGGGCAACCGCCGGAGCCCCGGGCGGCCGGGCGCCGGCCGGCCCAAGCCGCTCATCCAGGACATTTTCAAGCGCGGCCAGGAAGTGCTGGTGCAGGTCATCAAGGAGGGCATCGGCACCAAGGGCCCGACGCTGAGCACCTACATCAGCATCGCCGGCCGCTACCTCGTGCTGATGCCGGGCCTGAACCGTATCGGCGTGTCGCGCAAGATCGCCGACGACGATCAGCGCCGCCGCCTGCGCGAAATCCTGAGCGAACTGCAACCACCGAAGGGCCTCGGCTTCATCATCCGCACCGCCGGCCTGGACCGCAACAAGAAGGAGTTGCAGCGCGACCTGGCGTACCTGTCACGGCTGTGGCAGGTGGTGGTGCGCCGCATCCGCAAGCTGAAGTCGCCGTGCGAAATCTATCAGGAAAGCGACATGATTACGCGGACCATCCGCGACACCTTCACCAGCGAGATCGACACCATCTGGGTGGACGAACCCGGCGCCTTCGAGCACGCCCAGGAGTTCCTGACGATCGTGATGCCGCGTTACGCCACGCGCATCAAGCTGTACGGCGACACCGAGCCGATGTTCCACAAGTACGGCATCGAGGAAGAAATCAGCCGCATTCAACGCCGCCATGTGCCGCTGCCGCACGGCGGCTCCATCGTCATCGACCAGACGGAAGCGCTGGTGGCCATCGACGTGAACAGCGGCAACTTCCGTGCGGACAACAACGCGGAGGAGACCGCCTATCAGATGAACCTGCACGCGGCCAAGGAGATCGCCCGGCAGCTGCGGCTGCGCGACCTGGGCGGCGTGATCGTCAACGACTTCATCGACATGCGTGAGGAGAAGCACCGCCGCGGGGTCGAAAGGGCCATGCGCGAGGCGGTGCGGCGCGACCGCGCCCGCACGAAGGTGTTGAAGATTTCGCAGTTCGGCATCATCGAGATGACACGGCAGCGCATTCGGCCATCGCTGAAGCGGAGCGTCTACCAGGACTGCCCGCACTGCAACGGCACCGGCCAGGTCAAGACGGTCGAGAGCATGAGCATTGATGTGATGCGGATGTTGCAGCTGGCGGCGCACCGGCCGCACATCCAGCGCATCACCGTGCGCGTCCACGACGAGGTGGCCAACTACCTGTCGAACCGCAAGCGCAAGGAGATCACGCGGCTGGAGGAAGCGGGCGAAATCCAGGTGACCATCCACGCGGCGCAGAACGTGTCGCCGGAGTTCCTGGAGTTCACCTGCTACGATAACAACAATGAGGTGAAACTGATGCCGTACGAGGAAACCAAGCCCCGACGGCGTTGAAAACAGAGAGAAACCGCCAGGACGCCACGGACGCCAAGAAGACAAAATCAAAATAATTTGGATTTTGTCTTCTTGGCGTCCGTGGCGTCCTGGCGGTTCTCACAAGGAGGCGCCGAACAACAACTTCCAAGAGTAGGACGGCTCTCCAGAGCCGTCGGGACGGCTCTGGAGAGCCGTCCTACGAAGTTGTTGTTCGGCGCCTCCAAGGATATGCACACCATGACGACCACTGAGGACTGGGGCTTCGAGGAACTGCGGGCCGAGGCCGAGGCGGTGCGTCAGCGCCTCAATCACTTCCGCAAAGCGCTGGGCCGATTCTTCGTCAACAAGCAGGAATTGATCGACCTGATGCTGGTCGCGGCCATCGCCCAGGAACCGCTGCTGCTGGTCGGACCGCCCGGCACCGCCAAGTCCGACCTCGTGCTCAAGTTCAAGGACGCGCTGGGATTGGGGGAGGGCGATTACTTTGAATACATGCTCACGCGCTTCACCGAGCCGTCGGAGATCATCGGGCCCATTGATATTAGTTTGCTGCGCGAGGGCCGCTACATCCGCCGCGAACAGGGCAAACTACCGACTGCGCGGCTGGCGTTCCTCGATGAGATTTTCAAGTCGAACTCGGCGATTCTGAACATCCTGCTGACGATCATTAACGAGCGGAAGTTCTACCAGGACGGCGTACCGCAGCCGGTGCGCCTGCGTGTGCTGTTCGCGGCGACCAACGAGGTGCCCGAGCAGGGCGAGTTGGCGGCGCTCAAGGACCGCTTCGTGCTCAAGGCCGAGAGCCGGTCGGTGCAGGAGGAGTTCTTCACGGAACTGATCGACGCGGGGCTGCAAGCGGAGGTGTACCGCAGCCTGAATCAGCGACCCTGGGTCGAGGATCACGCCACGCTCGACGACATTCTCAAGGCGAACCGCTATTTGACGTACCTGTTCAGCAAGAAGAAAGCGGGCGGCCGCGGCGACGAGCAGAACGACCGGCAAACGTTCTTCCCGGCGGAGGTGTTCCGCGAGTTCCAGCGGCTCGTCAAGACGTTGGTGCGCGAGGACCGTATCTTCGTCAGCGACCGCAAACTGGTCAAGTTGTACAAGCTGTTTCGCATCCGTAGCTGGCTGTTCACTGGCGGCACCGTGACGCGCGACGACCTGCGGCTGTTGACGTATCTGGGGGAGACGCACCAGGAGATGGCGCTGCTGCGCGACAAGGTGCCGCTGCTGCTGGGGGATGCGTGAACCGTGAGAACTTCCGTCCCCGGCAAGAGTTTGAGCAATTCGTCGGTGACTTGCTTCAAGCCGCCTGTGCCAGAACTTGCAGCAGGCCAACCATGAAGGCTCTTTCTGGGTGGATTGGCCGCGAACAGATGTGCGTCTGGTCGGTTCTCACGCCACCGCCTGGTTCGGCAGCGCCGCGCTGAGCGGCTTGAACGCCTTGAGCACCAGGACGCGGCCGAGCACACGCTCAAGGATCGGCAGCGGCACCCAGCGCCACAGGTGCGGCACCTCAGCGCGGCGCAGCTGGCGCTTGTGAACGCGCTGCTCCACGAAGCGCCCGAACAACCGCCGCAACTGGCGGCGTGAGAAGCGCTCGCCCGACCCGGGAGTGGACTGCCGGCCGCCCAGCCACTGCTCCCAGAAGAACAGCGTGCGCCGCCAGAAAACCACGTCGTAGCGGGCCGGCGTCACCGCCAGCACCTTGCCGCCCGGCTTCAGCACCCGGTATACCTCGTCCACGACCGCCGGCACGTTATTCACCGCTTCCAGCAGCGCACTGATGCACACCACGTCGATGCTCGCCGGCTCCAGCGGCAGGCAATAGGGGGCGGCGTGCAGAAAGCGGCCCGGCAGGCCGCGCAGCTCGAAGTTGCGGCGCACCAGCGCCAGCTGGGCGCTGCTGGGGCTGCACACCACCACGGCGGCGCCGTGGCGGGCGTACTGCACCCAGTCGGTGCCGAGGCCGTGGCCCAGGCCCAGGAGCGTTTCGCCGGTGTGCTTGGAGAATTCGAGCAGGCGGGGGATCCAGCGACCGCGGCGAGCGTGGCGCTGAGCTTCGACGTGCAGATACCATTGCAGCGTGAACGGTTCGGGCTCTTCTTCGCGGTGCCGGTCGGCCGGCGGGTTGAGCACTTCCAGGGCGAACAGGTGTTCCGCCAGGTCAGCGGGGCTCAGGGAGTGGAGTTGATCGTGCGTCAGGGCTGGGGCAGGCGGTCGCGGCCACCCGGACGGTTCGCCCAGCACCGACCGCGCGGGACCCTGCCAGAGACGCAGTTTACTGGGGTAGGAACTGTCCATGTTACCTCTTCCCGACGGGGCGCCCGGCCGACTCCTTCGGCCGCCCGTTTGAGGGACGCCAGGGGTGCGGAATAGCCCATTTCCCGATGGGGGTCAAGTTCAGTTTGGTCCCGGCGCGCGTTCCCGCGCCAAAATCCCCCGGCCTCCCCTTTCTTTTCCCTTGGCCGCTGCTCCCCGCCCCGACATAATGAAAGAGAGTATGTTCGAGCAGACACCGACGTGCTGATTGTGAGCCGACCATCGTGACCTTGCCGCTTGTGACCGAACCGTTGCCCGGCGTCCTGAACGTGTCCCGTGACCGCCTGCACACCTGGCTGGGGGAGCACGGGCAGCCCCCGCTGCGCGCCCGCCAGGTGCGCCGCTGGCTCCTTGCCGCGGGCGCCGAGTCGTTCGAGCAGATGACCGATCTGCCGAAGGGCCTGCGCGAGCAACTGGCCGCCGCCTTCGCGCCGCTGGAAACGGCCGTCGCCTGCCATCAGGAGTCGGCCGACCACACGCACAAGCTGCTGCTGCGCCTGCGCGACGGCTGCCTGGTTGAGTGCGTGTTGATCCAGGAGGACAGCCGCCGCACCGCCTGCGTCAGCACCCAGGTCGGCTGCGGCATGGGCTGCGCCTTCTGCGCCAGCGGTATCGGCGGTGTTGAACGGAACCTGACCGCCGGCGAGATCGTCGAACAGTTGGTGCGGCTGCGCAACCTGCCCGACCCGCTGGGCCAGTCCGCCCGGCTGACGCACATGGTCGTGATGGGCATGGGCGAGCCACTGGCCAACCTGGACAACCTCCTCGCGGCGCTGGAGGTGGCGACGAGCAAGGACGGCCTTGGCATCGGCGCCCGCCACGTCACCATTTCGACCGTGGGGCTGCCGGCGAAGATTCGGCAGCTGGCGGAGCTGGGCCGGCAGTACCATCTGGCGGTGTCGCTGCACGCCGCCAACGACGCGCTGCGGGCGCGGATCGTCCAGACGCACGCCAAAAACGGCCTGGCGGCGATCCTGGAGGCGGCGGACGCTTTCCAGGAAAAGACGGGCCGGCAGGTGACGTTCGAGTACGTGCTGCTGCGCGACGTGAACGACACGGTGAGCCACGGCCGCGAACTGGCCCGGTTGCTGGCGGGGCGGCAGGCACACGTCAACGTGATTCCGTTCAACGACGTGGAGGGCCTGTCCTATCGGCGGCCGACGCCCGAGGCGCTGGCGGCGTTCCTGGCGCCGCTGCGGCAGAGCGGCGTCAGCGTCAAGGTGCGCAAGCGCAAGGGCTCGGAGATCGACGCGGCGTGCGGCCAGTTGCGGCGCCGGCAGTCATTAGTCAATAGTCATTAGTCAATAGTCATTAGTCATTAGTTACCAGAATCGCGGCCAGGGACAGAAACCCAGATGACTAATGACTATTGACTATTGACTAATGACTGCCGGCGCCGACCGAAACCCTCCGCGGCGGCGCTGGTTTAATGGATACGGAGGCGGCCACCATCCCGGCACCCGAGGCAGCCGTGTCAACGACCGGCGAGACCAGCCAGCAACTGGCCCTCCGCGACCCAGACATCCGCCGGATGCTACGGGTTCGGGACGACGACGCGACCGCCTTCACCGAACTGGTCGAGCTGTACCAGCACCGGTTGGTGACGGTGATGCACCACCTGGTCGGCAACAAGGAAGAGGCTGAGGATCTCGCCCAGGAAGTGTTCTTGCGCGTCTACCGGGTGCGCAAGAAGTATCGACCGCGGGCCAAATTTTCTACCTGGCTGTTTACCATCGCCAACAACCTGGCGCTCAACGCCCTGCGGACTCGCCAGCGCAAGCCGGTTGTGCCGCTCGACGTGCGCGACTCCGGGCCGCTTGGCCCACGCCCCGCTGAGCAGCTGGTGCGCGACCGCAGCGACCAGCCGGGCGCGCGCATCCAGCAGCAGGAGCTGGCGGTCGTCATCCAGCAGGCTCTGGAGGGCCTCAACGAACGGCAGCGCGCTGCGGTCGTGCTCAACAAGTTCGAGGACATGAACTACGCCGAGATCGCCGAGGTCATGGGCCTGACCACCAAGGCCGTCAAGTCGCTGCTGAGCCGGGCCCGTGAAAACCTCCGCCTCGCCCTCAAGGATTATGTCTACATGGACGGCCAACCCATCCCCAGTGCGCCCGACGAGGGGCCGTGACCCTTTTCCGTAGTGCAGGCGGCCCGCCTGCACAGACAGCGTGCAGGCGGGCCGCCTGCACCACGGGGGCTCCATGCCGCACCTGAGTGACAACGACCGACAGAACCTGGTGGCCTACCTCGACGGCGAACTCGACGCGGCGACAGCGCACGCGCTGGAGTCGAAGCTGAGCCTCAACCCGCTGGCCCGCGCCGAGGCCGAGGCGTTGCGTCGCACCTGGGAACTGCTCGACTACCTGCCGCGGCCCGAGCCCTCCACCGACTTCACCAATCGCACGCTGTCGAAGCTGTCAGTGCAGCCGATCACCGGCAAGCAAACGCTGCTGGTCCGGCCCCGGCGGCGCTGGCTGGCGGCGCTGGCCTGGGCGGCCGCGGTACTGCTCGCCGCGGCCGGCGGCTACGGCGGCGCCGAGCTGCTCTGGCCGCCGCGGCCCGCCCCCACCGTCGCCGAGGAGGGGACCGCCGACGTGGACGAAACCCTGGCCCGCCACCTCGGCGTCATCGAGAATCGAGCCCTGTTCGAGGCCGCCGAGAACCTGGACTTCCTGCGGGCCCTCGACCAACCGGACCTGTTCGGCGACGACGCCGACTCGTGAGGGAGACCGCCCGTGCCCGACCGCCGACTGCTCCTGTTGCCGTTGCTCGCCGTGGTGCCGCTGCTGCCGCTGTTCGGCGCCGACGAGGCCGAGCAGCGCCGCGCCCTGGACAAGATGCGCACCGCCAACCCCGCGCAGTTCGCCCGGCTCCGTCAGGAAGCGCGTGCCTTCCTGGCCCTGCCGGCCATCCGCCGCGAACGCCTGCTCAAGCTCGAACGCGACCTGCACGAGCAGCCCTCGTCCGTGCAGAAGCACCTGTTCGAGGTGATGCAGCGCTACGCCGACTGGCTGGAACAGCTGCCCGAGGACCAGCGCCAGGAGGTGCTGAAAACGCGGGACCAGAAGCAGCGTTTGGAACTGATCCGCCGGTTGCGCGAACAGCAGTGGCTGCGGTCGCAGCCGAAGCGGGTGCAGGTGCAGGCGGAGCAGTTGCGCCGGGCAAAGCCGCTGGCGGCGCTGACGCGCATTCTGGGGCAGTTCGCGGCGCCGCGCAACGTGGCACCGCTGACGGGCCTGGCGGCGCTGCTGGCACCGCGGCTGGAACCAACCGCCGACTTCCTCGCGCGCGTCAAGCGCGAGGAGCAACGCCGCCGTCAGGACTGGCGGATCGCCGCCCGCCACTGGGGCGACCTGGTTGAGCACCCGCCCAAGGAGGGCCTGCCCAACCGCCCCGGCCACTTCGGCAAGGACGTGGAGGAGTACGTCACCCGCTATCTGCGCTACCTGGTTTCGCGGGAGGAGTGGGCGCGGCTGGAGGCGGCGGCGGGCCAGTGGCCGGAGTACCCGTATCTGCTCGTGGAACTGGCGGATCGCTACCCGCCGGCGCTGCCGGGGCCGCGCGGCATCGACACTGCCGCGAAACTGCCGAAGGCGGTCAAGGATCGGCTGGCGACAGGGTTCTTCCCCAAAAAGCTCGTCAAGGGGATCGACACGGTGCTGCACAACCGCTTCAAGGCGGCGGAGGGCTCGAACAAGTGGCCGAAGTTCGGCACCGCGGTGGCGGAGTTCGCGGCGCTGAAGAACATCACCCTGCCCGGCGAACTGTGGCCGACCAAGCCGCGCGACCTGTCGCCGAAGATGCAGACGTTCGTCAAGGAGACGCTGCCACCATTGCTGACGCGCGACGAGGCCCGCGACCTGAAGGACGCCGAGGGCAGCTGGCCGACTTACCCGGTGAAGATTCAGCAGCTGGCGACCAAGTACCACCTGCGGCCGCCGTGGCAGACGTTGCCGGGGCCTCGCGAGCGCTGGGACGCCTACCGCGTCCGCCGGCAGGCAGCGCTGGACGGCCTGCCCGAGCTGCCGCGGCCGACGTTGCGCGACTTCGCCCTGCTGGAACTGACGCCACAGGAGCGGGCCGCACTGAACCTGTCGGTGCATGACCCGGCCAGCTGGCATCGGCTAACCGCCCGCTACTTCCAGGAGAAGCCCGGCGAGTTGCGGCGACTGCGGCTGGTGGACGCGCAGCACTTCCTCAAGCACGTGCCGCGCGGCCGCTACGCGCCTGGCGGCAAGCAAGCAATTCCCCCTACCCACCCTGTCCCGCGAACCAGTTTCCCACGGCGACGCACCCGCCGGCCCTCGGCACTTGCCAGAAAAATTGTCAGAAACTGGTCGATTCCCCTTGAGGCGCCTGCGCGGCGTCCTATAAATTGAATTAACCGATTATCAATTGTTTATGCGTTGATTGATCGGCCCCACCGCCCCGTTGTTTTCCTCTCCTTTTCCCTCCGGAGGCCGGAATGGTCGGTTTCACTCTCCCGCGGAAGCGCCAGGGCTTTACGCTGATCGAATTGTTGGTGGTGATCGCGATTATCGCCATCCTGATCGGGCTGCTCCTGCCCGCCGTGCAAAAGGTCCGCGAGGCCGCCGCCCGCACGCAGTGCCAGAACAACCTCAAGCAGATCGGCGTCGGCATGCACAACTATCACAACGTCTACAAGAAGTTGCCGCAGGGCTGGGCCGTCAGCCCGATCAACGCCCCCAGTCCGGGTTGGGGCTGGGGCTCCATCATCCTGCCCTTCATCGAACAGGAGAACCTGTACAACCTGCTGGGGGTGGACCCCACCGGCAACACGGCCATGCCGGCGGCCGCCGCCAACGTCGCCCTCACCACGTCGCTGTCCGTGTACCTCTGTCCGTCAGACCCCGCCGGCCAGCAGCAGGTCAACAACGCGCTGAACAGTTATGGCTTCAGCAACTACGTGTGCAACCGCGAGGTGCTCGGCCCGAACTCGTCCACGCAACCGGCGAACCTGGCCGTGCAGAACATCCGCGACGGCTCCAGCAACACCCTGTTGATCGGCGAACGCAACGGTACGAACAACATCGCCGCCGTCTGGCCGGGCCACGCCCCTCAGACCACGGCGAGCTTCGAGGGCCGCCCCGGCTCGGGCATCAACGTCCTGAACCCCGGCGGCCCGACCGGCACGGGCAACGCCCAGCGCCTGGAATACTCCAGCATGCACAGCGGCGGCGTCAACGTCCTGTTCGCCGACGGCTCGATCCATTTCATGCCGAACAGCACCCCGGCGGACCCGAGCGACGTCTGGACGAACTTCCCGGCGAATTTCAGCAATTTCACGCTGCAAAACCTGACGCACCCGAACGACGGCTACCCCGTCTACGTGGACTTTTGACCCCACGGCCCCCGGGTGCGGCGGCGCACGCCCATCCGGGGCCCGCTCGATGATCGCGAGGCACGGCTTTATGCATTGGACCCGATTTTGGCGGCCCGGGGCGCTGGCCCTGGGGCTGGCGTTCGCCCTGGGTTTGTTGGCCGGCTGTGGCGGCGCGGATGGCGACCGGATTCCCGTGCAAGGCACCGTCACCTTCGACGGCCAGCCGGTGGACGGCGGTTCCATCGCGTTCCTGCCCGAGAACAGTGATGCGAAGGCCGTCAAGGTGGGTGGCCCGATTGAGAACGGCAAGTATGAGTTGAAGGGTGCAAAGGCCCCCGCCCCGGGCAAGCACCGCGTCGAGATTTTCTGGCACAAGAAGACCGGCAAGCAGATCGTGTCGCCCAACGACCCGCCCAACAAGGTGGACGAGACAAAGCAGGTCATCCCGGCGCAGTACAACACGAAAACCACCCTGACCGCGAACGTGGAGCCCGGGCACACCACCTTCGATTTCGACCTCAAAAAGAAGTAATTCGCGTAACTCCTCGAAACGCCAGGGGCCTCACGCGGTTCGGAAACCGCATGAGGCCCCTGGCGTTTTCGGTAGTCGGGGGGAGGGTCACCCGGCGGCAATCGCCAGCTGCCCCTGCTTGCGAGACCAGCGGCGGCGCAGCACCACGCCAGCACCGAGGCCCGCCGCGAGCAGGCTGCCCAGCAGCAGCGTGTCCGGCTCGGGCACGGCGCTGGTGGTGGTGATGGTCGCGCTGGAGTTGGCGATCATGCTGTCCAGCACCGTGTGGTCGCCCAGCACGTTGTTGTCGAATCCCGAGTGCGCCTCCGCCGTCAGCGTCAGCGTCGAGCCCGCCGACACCCCGGTGAAGGTGAACGTTCCCAGCAGCACCGCCCCCGCGGTCGTGCCGGTCGTCGGCGCGAACACCGACGCGCTGAACACCTGCTGCTCGCTCAGGCTGGCCGTGCCCATCGGGTCTGGCTGGATCACCACGCTCGTCTGGGCCGTGTCGAACGCCGAGTTCGGCGTGATCGCCGCCTGGTTCGCCACCGTCGCCACCGTCGGGTCGTAGCTCAGGGCCACGCCGCCCGCCGACAGCCCGACGGATGTCAGTCCCGTGCTGCCGTTCGTCTGCGCCAGGTAGACCTGGACGTTCACCGTCGCGCCTTGCGCGACCGTGAAACTGTTTGTGAACGTGCTGGTGTTGGGATCGTAGAACGTGAAGGCGTAGTCGGCGGCGGCACGGCCTGGCAGGAGGGCCAGCACCGCGGCCACGATTGCGGAGCGAATGCGCATCGGAGGTGTCCTCAGAGAGTAATGGCGTATCCTGGTCAAGGAACCCGCCCCGGGACACTAACGCCCGGGGCGGAGCTCACGAAGCACGCGCAGCTCACGCGGGCATCTGCGTGAACAGGCGGTTAATCAGCTGGGTCTGCTCAAGCGTGTTGCCCACGTCGATGTTGCCGTCCTCGTTGTAGTCCAGATACCACTGGTACGAGTTCAGCGTCGCCGCCGCCCCCGTCGGGTTGGTTACCGCCGTCAGGCCGCTCGTCGGCGCCATGTACGTGAACGTGTTGCCGTTCACCGACAGGATCACGAACGAGCCGTTGTACCCCGCCGGCAGACCCACGATATTCACGATCTCGCCCATCAGGAAACCACTCGGCCCGTTGGTCGTGATCGTCACCGTGTTGTTCGACTCGCTCGCCGCCAGGATCCCCGCCGTCATCCCACTGGTTTCCTGGGTCACGCCGTTCACCGTGCGGAAGTTCGTCGTGTCCACACCATCCACCTGCCGCCGCCCCTCCGTGTCGCCGAACAGCCGCCAGAACTCGTCCACCTGGTTGACACCGTTGCCGTTGAGGTTGCCGGTCCCGCTTGTCGTGCTGCCGCTCATGCCGTTTTTGGCACCGTCCAGCAGCACCGCACTATTGCTGGCGGCGCTGATGTCGGCCACCTTCGTGTTCAGGAAGTAGTTGCCGTCCACCAGCCCGACCGTCAGCGTGTTGCCGAACTGGTCCAGGTACGGCGTGATGAAGTTGAACGTGTGCGTCGCGTCGGCGTTGAAGGTGACGAACAGTTGCGTCGCCCCGCTGTCCGGCACCGGGCCGCTGGCCCCCTCCGTGGTCGCCCCGGTGCCCGGGTCGCTGACGTTGATGCTCAGCGGGTTGCCCGACGCATCCTTGAGCACGAAGTCGCTCGCCAGATCGACGATGTTCACCGGCGTGCTGAACGTCAGCGTCAGCTCCGCCACCTGCGAGTGCTGGTTGGAACTGTCGTCGTTCACCGCCACCGTCAACTGCGGCGCCCAGTCGTTCGGCCCGCCGATGCTGTTCAGCGGCTGCCCCGCGAACGCCGTGCTGTTCGGGCTCCCCAGGAAGAACATGCCGCTGCTCGGCGTGCCGGTGACCACGCTGCCCAGCCAGTCGGCGCCGCTGCTGCCGGTGTTCTGGGCGATGCGGCCCACGTAGTTCGCCACCCAGGTGCCGGTGTTCACCACGTTCGAGCCCGCCAGCGTCGTGCCGGTCGCCCCCGTCGGCTTGAAGGTGATCGCCGCGTACGCGTGGCTGGTGCTGGCGCTGTCCAGGATGCCCACCGAGTCCAGCACGTTCCAGCCGTTGTACGCCGATGTCTGGTTGCTCGGGTTGCCAGTGTTGGCCGGATCAATGTTCGTCGTCGTCGTCGGCGCCGTCGGCGTCTGAATGAGCAGGAAGCTCTCCGCCCCCGTCAGGAGGATGTCGGTGGCCAGCTGGCCGCTCGGCCGGGTGCTGCCGGTATGCACGCCAGTGACCGTGCCGAACTTGCTCGTGTTACCGCTGCCGAACCCGGCCCCCGTACCGCTGTTGTCCAGCTGGTTGCCACCGGCCACCTCGTAACCGCCGCTGCTGTACTTCTCGCTCTTCTGCAGCAGCGCCAGGTAGCCGTTGCTGCCGGTCGTGAAACCGCTCAGGTTGAAGATGTCGGCCAGCACACCCGCAGCCGGCGTGCTGCCCGAGACCCCGTTGATGCCCGTCAGGTACACGCCCGTCGGGATGGTGTAGCTGGGCACCGTCGAGAAGACCTCAATGTACTGGCTGGGGTTGGTCGTGTTGCCCTTGAGCGTGTCGATCTCACTCAGGAACAGGCCGACCACGGTGATGCTCGTGGAGCGGACATCCGTCAGCGAACCGCCGTAGCCGCTGTTGCCGTTGTCGGTGGTGCTCACCGTCAGCGTCGCCGTGCCGAAGAAGCCGGGGCCCGGCGTGTACACCAGGCTGCTGAGCGTGGTCGTGATGTCGCTCGGGCTGCCGGTGATGACCAGCGGCTGCGTGCCGCCGCCGCTGACCATGGCCTGGCCGCTGGCCGCTGCCGTCAGCGTGCCCACCGGGCCGCTCGAGGTGCCCGCCGGCGAACCGGTCAGGGTCAGCGTCGTCGTCTCGGGGGAGCCGCTCGCGGTGTAGTCGCTGTCAGTCACGATGATGGCGTCGCCAGTGGCCGACGAGAAGGCCACGGTGTTGGGCGTAACCGTCTGCAGGCCGGCGTGGGCCGCCGGGTTGAACAGCGCCTCCGGGATGACCGCCGGCACCGGCAGGCTGGCGTAGGGCGGCTGGTTGGGCTGCACCACGATGTTGAGGTTGCCATCCACGCCGGTCACGAACACGGGGTTGCTGCCGGTGCCCTGCGGCGCCGGCGTCAGCGTGATGGCGCCGTTGTCGTCGTAAACCGCGGTCGTGGTCGTGGTGTTGTTGCTGTCGGTGTAGGACTGCAGGATGTACAGCGGGATGCTACCGCTGGCCGAGCCATTGACCGCGAAGGTGATCTGCAGCACTGCCCCGACCTGGCCGCCGCTGACCGCCGCCTCGTTGGCGGTGAACTCGCTGGTGCGCAGCACGCCGTTGGTGTTATCCACGTTGGTGGTCAGGCTGAAGCCCGTCAGCAGGCTGCCGACGGTGACGTTGGTGACCTGCAGCAGCAGCGGGTTGAACTTGATGGCGTTATCGACGGCGGCGATGTCGAAGGGGACCGGGCCGTTGCTGAAGTTGATGGGGATGGTAACGGTGCCGCCGGCCGTGGCCGTGGTGTTGGCCGGGAAGCCCTCGGTGCCGCTGTGGCCGACGACGCTGAAGTAGTTGTCCACGTTGGTGACGAAGGGGCTGACGGTGCTGCCGCTCAGGGGCAGGGTGCTGGGGTTCTGCGGCGCCGGCCCGAGCGTCAGGGCGCTGGTGGCGTTGTAGACGGCGGTGGTGGTGCTGGTGTTGTTGGCGTCGGTGTAGCTGGCGGCCAGCTTGAGCGGCGAGGGGCCGAGTGGGGCGCTGCTGTTGACGGTGAAGTCGAGGAGCAGGACATCGCCGTCGGTGGGGTTGGGAGCCTGCGCCGGGTTGGCGGTGAACTCGCTGACGCGGATGACGCCGTGGACGGCATCCACGTTGGTGGTGACGCTGAAGCCCGGCAGCAGTGAGCCGGCGCGGATGTTGGAGACCGTGAATTTGCTGGGGTCGTACTCGATGACCGAGTCGATGGCATCGATCTCGGTGCTGGGATCGGCACCGGAGACGTTGAAGCGTTCCTGAACGGTAACGGTCTGGCCGTCGCCACCGGTGGCGGCGGCGAGGTAGAGCCGGGGGTCGGGGCCGAGCGGGCCGGTGATGGTGAAGCCGGTGGGCGGTTGGGGAATGACGCTGGGGAAGGAGCCGACGGCGGCCTTATCGACATCGGCGGCGTCGAGGCCGGTGACGCCCAGGGTGCCACTGGCGGTGACGCTGCCGATGATCCAGGGATCGAGATCCTTGAAGACGCTGAAGCCGGTGCCCTGACCGACGCTGACCCGGTCGATGAGGGAGGCGTCCAGGCCGGTGTAGGTGTGGGAGCCATCGATATCGCCCTGGTAGGCGTTGACATCGATGGCGTCATCGCCCTGGGCCGCGGTGCCGTTGAGGACGACGCTCTGAGTGGCGAGCAGGGCCTTGTCGGTGTAGGGGGCGTTCTGGGGCACGGTGGCGGTGAGGGTGAGCAGGGTGCCGGTGCCGCCGCTGGGGTTCCAGTGGCCGCCGCCGCTGCCGCCGATGATGGTGAAGGTGATCAGCATGTGGTGGGCGTCGATGCTGGTGAAGCTGATCGGGTTGAGGACGAGGTTGCCGTTGGTGGCGGCGTCGGTCGAGAGGGTGGCCGCCGTCACGCTGAGGAGGGTCGGGTCATAGGTCAGGGTGAAGGAGAGGGACTGGACGGCGGAGGTGATGCCGCTCAGGGTGATGGGCAGTCCGGTGCTGGAGTTGGGGATGTTGACGGTCTGGCCGGGCCCGCGGGCGACGAAAGCGGCGGTGACCACCGGGGTGACGAGCGGGCTGGCGACGGTGAGGGGCTGGCTGTAATTGCTGGCGAGGGTGGCCCCGCCGACGGCCTTGACGGAGTTGGTGACGGCGACGGTGTAGTTGCCGGGAGCCAGTTCGCCCGCGGTGGCGACGAAAGTGGCGACGTTGGGATGGGTGGCGTCGATGAGCAGCGAGCCCTTGACGCTGCCGCCCGGGCCGGTCAGGGTGATGTTCGGCGCCACGGCGGTGGCGCCGGGGCTGTAGAACAGCTGGGTGGTGTTGGGATCGACGGGGCCGTCGAAGACCAGCTGGACGTAGTTGCCCGCGAGAGTCGCCGAGTCTACCTGGAAGGTGGCGGTGACCACCTGGCTGACCGTGCCCGAGCCGCTGGCGGCGAAGTTCCCCTGCTGGGCGAAGTTGGCGGAGATGGGGTGCGTGCCGACGGTCAGCACGGCGGCGCTGCTGAGGGTGATGGTGGCGTTGCCGCTGGCGTCCAGGGTGCCGGTGGCGCCGCTGATGGCGACGCCGTTGTCCGACAGGGACACCGTGTCGCCGGCGACCGAGCCGCTGGCGGGCGCGACGTGGACCAGGAACGACACCGGCTGCACCGTGCTGCCGAAGTTGAGCGACGGGTTCGGGCCGTTGTCGGTGATGGTCGTGGTCGTCGAGACGGTTGAGCCGGTTGAGACGGTCAGCACAACGTCATGGCCGCTGGTGCCGCCCGCGTAAGAGATGCTGAACGTCGTGCCGCCAACCGTGATGGTGCTTCCCTGGGAGAAGGTACCGGTGATGGCCGACCCGCCATTATTGACAAGGATGTCAAAAGTGGTGCCTGGGGCTGGTGTAAAACCGCTGCCGAGCGAAAGGTCGAGGGAAGAACCCGCCAAGTTGACGGCGCCGGTGGCCGTCACCTGGTCGTAGCCGGTTCCCGCGGTCGTCCCGTTCAGCAGCACATTGAGCGTGCCACCCGAGCCGAACGACAGGTTGCCGACGGTCAAGGAGCCGGTGCTCGCGGCCGTCGTATCGCCGGCAATCAAGGCGCCGGTGACGGCGACCGGGGCTGAGATCGTGCCCGTGCCTCCCAGAGTTGCGGCGGCCGCGACGGAGGTGGAGCTGGTAATGCTGCCGTCCACCAGGAGCCGACCCGCGCTGACCGTGGTTGCCCCGGTGTAGGTGTCAACCCCGGTCAGAATCGTGGTGCCGGTGCCTGCCTGAATAACTTGCCCCGGAGAGCCGCCGAAGACCTGGGGACCGAAGTTCACGGTGGCCCCGGCGACAAATTCACCAACGCCGCCGTTGACGCCCGCCCCGTAGTAATTGTTGGGGCCGACAACCGTGGTGCTCGGGGTGTAACCGAGCGGGAAGAGGTTGAACGTGTCCGAACTGACGGGGTAATGACCCGTCGATGACACGGGCGTGTTGATGACGGTGTACGTAAAGCTCGGACCGGTGGCCGAATAGGTGTAGTGGGTCACCTGCAAGATCGGGGCCACGGTCCAGGTCGCCTGGTTGCCCAGGGAATCTGTAAAGGAGGTGTTGGTGACCACCAGGACGTCGCCGACGGCGTAACCGCCGCCGTTGACGATGGCCGCGTCCGGTGACAGGTTGCTGCTCGCATTGTCCGGCACGGAGGTTTGCAGCGCCTGCCAGGACAGGATGGCCCCGCTGCCGCCCGACCCGTCCACCGGGGCGACGTAGAACAGCGTGGCCGGGTTCCATTTCGTGTAGCTGCCCGCGGTCGTGACGTTGACGGCCAGGATCGCGCCCGAGCCATCGACCGCGGTCACGGTGAGGGTGGCCGCCGTTCCGACCGGGGTGATCCCGGCCGGCGCGCTCAAGGTCAACACGTCGCCGATGTGGTAGCCGCTGCCGCCGGTTCCGCTCACGAGCGTGGCGGTGCCGATGCCGGTCGCGAAGTTGATCGGATACGATGTGGCACTGGGGTTAAGGGGATCGTTCATGGTCAGATTGAACAGCGGGTTCCCGGTGCCGCTGCCGCCGGTGACCGGGCACGGGACGGTGGGCAGAACGCTATACCAGTTCGCGGAATCCGCCGCGTCGCCCTGGAAGCCGTTGTTGGTCGCATCGGACGCGACAAAGCCCGTCACGACGCCACCGCTCGTCGTCACCGTACCGAGCAGCGGAGCGCCACCCGCCGCCGTCACCCCGCCCAGGGCCACCACGGTCGCGCCGTTGGTGTAACCCGATCCGCCCGCGGCGATCGTGTTGGGGTCGATCGCGCTGGTCCATTCATTCCAGCTGTCGAAGGACGAGCCGGTGGCCGTCACCGTGGCGTTCTGCGACAAGGTGATGGAACTGGCGTTGATGGCGGTGATGACGGCGCCCGCCGGGATGCCCGGGCCGTCGACGGCGTAGCCGACGGCGTAGGGGGTGCCGGCGGGGGAGGTGTCCACCACGTTCAGGATCATGTTGCTACCGGCAGTGGTATCGCCCGTGAGGGGGGCGTACAGTTCGTGCTGCGAGGTCATTTCGTAGGCCGTCGTCACCTCGTGGCCCAGGCCGCTGCCGTACCCGCTTGGGGCACCGTTCTGGTCCGACGTGTCGAGCGCCGTCGGCTGGGTCAAGGCCGGACTGAGCATGTTCGACTCGATCGGCAGTTGGGCGCCCGTCGAGGTGGTGAGCGTCTGATTGAGCTGGGCGGTCATCGACTCACTGGAGACAGTCAGGGAGGCGCCGGTCAGTGTGGCCAACTGGTAAGTGCCGGCTCCCCCCGTGGTGCCCGTCAACTGCGCCGTGATCGCCGTGCCGATCGGGATGCCCGTGCCGCTAATCGTGTCGCCGACGACGATGGGAGATCCCGTCGGGCTGGACACGGTGAGCACATTGGCCGAGATGCTGCCCGTGATCGACGTGGTCGTCTGGGCCGAAAATGTATCGGTGATCGTTGAGGATTGGCTCAAAGTGTACGTGCCGATGCCGCCGGTGGGGCCGGTGAGCTGCCCCGTGATGGTCCCTAACGAGTCGCCGCTGCTGTCGAACACCGTTTGTCCGACGGTCAGATTGAAGCCGTAAGCGTACGGGGCGTCGGTGCCGCTGACGAACGAGTCCACCGTCAGCGTCGTTCCCGAGACGGAACCCGAGAAGATCGGGTCAAGCAAAGTCTGGTCGCCGGTTTCGACGGGGGAATAGGGTTGGTACGTGCCGGGCATGTACACTGCGACGCCGGTGATGGCGCCGCTGCCGGTGCCGCCGTTCACCTGCGTAATGATGAGTTGCGCCGGCATCACGTTCGGGTTGGCATAATTTTCAGGGTTGGGGGTGAGGCTGCCATTAATGCCGATCGAAAAGGTTCCCAGACCCTGGGCGACCGTCAGAATCTTGCCGACGTCGGCCTGGGTGTAAGGAACCGCGCCAGGCTCGGTGGCCGCGTTGCCGCCGCCGGACACGATCTGGACGCCGCCAATGCCGCTGGCTTGCAGATTGGCCAGGGCGGGGAGCACCAGGCTGGTTCCCGACGCGGTCGGGGCGATGCTCAGGGTGAACGTGTTGTGAACGGTATCGACCGAGGTGATGAAGGTTCCCGTCGGGCTGGTTCCAACGCCGGGGCCGCCGTTGCCATTGACATCGGCAGGGAATGTGGCGATCCCGGTCCCCTCGACGACCTGGCCGATCGAGATGCCGTAACCCGCGATCGTGCCGGAGCTCAGCGTGACCTTGTTGCTGCCGGCCGTGTACGTGACCGGGATCGTGGGAGCCGTGGGGGATGTGTTCTGGGTCGATTCATTGGTCGTCAGGTAGAACAGGGCGCCGGAGCCGACGGTGTTTCCGACGGCCTGGACGGCAATCGGATCGAACGGGGCGAGGACCGGGATTTGTCCAGGACGGTCGCTGCCAGTGGCACCCCAGTGATATTGGTACAGTTGGCCGGCCGAGTTCACATAGTCATGCATGTTGATCGAGGAGTCGGCCACCTGCACTCCGTTGACGGACTGCACCATGTCGTGTCCCGGATTGGCGCCGGTCGTTACCGGCGCCGAGCCGCCGGGATTGCCGCCGGTCAAGTTCTGGATGACGTTCGGCACGGTCATCGTGTCGGTGCGGTCGAAGACGAGGTTGCCGCTGCCGATGGTGACGACACCCGTTCCGAGGGTGCCCGTGGTGCCGCCGTTGCCGACCTGCAGGACGCCGCTGTAGACGGACGTCGGACCGGCATAGGTGTTGGCCGCCGTGAGGATCGTTGTCCCGCTGCCGCTGTTGGCCAGGCCGCCGGTCTCGGTAAATGTCAACGCGGCACCGGTTGCGACCGCCGTGGCGGCCGTGGTGAGCGTGATGCTGGTGGCGCTGGCGATCGTGGATATTTTATCCCCTGCCGGGATGCCGGCGCCGGCGACCACCATGCCCGGGGCCAGCAGTGCGGTGCTGGCGAGGCCGTTGACCGTGGTACTGCTCGTGGGCCCCCCCGTCAACCTGAAAGTCAATGTGCTCGTTCTGGTGCTCGTGGCGGCCGTGGTGAGCGTGATGCTGGTGCCGCTGGCGATCGTGGCAATCGTATCCCCCGCCGGGATACCAGTGCCACTGACCAACATGCCCGTGGCCAGCTGTGCGGTGCTGGCGAGGCCGCTGACCGTGGTGCTATGATTCGTCAGGCTCCCGGACAACGAGATTGCGGTGTTCCCGGTCAACGAGACGGTGCCGATGCCGCTGCCGCTGAAGTCGGTCCCCTGGGTCACCGTGTTGCTGCGGTCGATGGCGAAAACGCCGGGGGTGGTGAGGATGCCGAAAGCGCCGGCGCTGTTATCGACGATCGTGCTGCTTGTGCTCAGCGATCCGGTGGTGCCGCCGTTGCCCAGCTGCAGCGTGCCGCCGCCGATCAACGTCGTGCCAGTGTACGTGTTGGCGTTCGTCAGGACCAGGGTCCCGGCGCCCAGTTTGGTGAGCCCGCCCGTGCCCTGCGTCAGCGCGTCGCTGATCGTGAAGGTGTTGTTCGGGTCGTTGATATCGAAGCCGGCCGTCGTGTTGGGGGTAATCGAATACGGGTGTGAGCCGATGAACCCGCCGCTAGCGGACATCAGGCTGGTACCGGTGATCTGCAGCGTGCCGCCGTTGAAGACGATCGAACTGGGGGTGCCGCTAGTGGCACCGAGGTTTGCATCCGCTCCGACGCTCAGTTCGCCGGCCGTGATCGTGTCGGCGCCGGTGTTCGCGTTGGTCCCCGAGAGGATCAAATTTGACGTGCCGTTCTCGGTAACGCCCGTCACGCCGGCGGAGAGGTTGGAGCTGATGATGGTCGTGCCGATGCCCGTACCATTGTTGGTGATGGCGCCGCTGATGTTGAGCGCGCCCGTGAAGATGAGGTTGCCGTTGCCGGCGACGTTGATCGTCAGGTTATTGTTGCCGGTCACGTTGCCGCTGAAGGTCGCGGTGGCGTCGGTCGGCCGACCGATGACGACGGCCTGGGTGGTGCCGATGGTCAGGCCGCCCACGCCGGAGAGATTGGTATTGGTGGCCAGTTGGATGGGGTTCGAGAATTGCAGGAAGCTGGTGGAGATGAGCAAGGCGGCGGGGACGCTGCCGGTGGTATTGCCCAGCGTGACCACATTGGTGTTGGCGCCGAGTGCTCCCGAGACCTGAGCGGCATCGACGGTGCCGCCCTGGATGTTCAGGCCGCTCGTGAAGGTGTTGGGGCCGGCAAGCACGAGCGGTGAGGCGGTGAGGGACCCGGTATTTTGGTAGACGCCGGTCACGTGCGTTGTGATGATGTTGCTGATCGTGGTGAGGCCGCTGCTGGTGCCGATGTTGGTGATCGTACCCGTATTGCTGATGTTGTTCGGGCTTTGCGGCGGCCCGGCGTGAACGTCGCTGGGGGGAGGGAAGCCGATCCAGATCGACCCGGCGGAGGAAGAGTTGTTGAGGACCAGGTTGCCCGCCCCCGTGATCGACCCACTGGCAACGATACGGGCCGTCGAACTTGTGCCCGTGGCGGCGATGGTCAAAGCATTGCCGTTCAGGGTGATCGCGCCGCTGAAGTAGGCGTCGTCAGAGCCGCCGTCGTTGCCGAGCGTCAGCGCGCCGGCGCTCCCCACATTGATCGGGTTGGCGACCGCAAACGTGCCCGCTTCCAAGCTGGCCGAAGTCGTGGTGGCGGTGCCGAGTTGAATCGCGGTGTTCGTGTTCCCAGCCGCTCCGGTGGTGCCCGAGTTGCTGACGCCCGCGATGAAGGTGCCGGCCTGGATGGTCAGGCCGCCGGTGAACGAGTTCGCGCCCGAGAGGGTCAGCTTGCCAGTCCCCAGTTTCTCCACGGCCAAACTTCCACCATTGCTGGGGTCGGCAATCACCGAGGCATAGGTGGCCGTGTTCGTGCCCGTCACGTCCAGGCCAAGGGTCGCTGTGCCGGCGCCATCGCTGAACGTCGCATGACTGAGGAGAGTGTCAACGTCGGCGGAGGTAAATTGCCCGGTGCCGCCGAATTGAACGGCCAGGGTGGCGCCATCGTTGACGGTGATTCTGCCTGAACCTGAAGTGTTGTATCCGGGCAGTGAAGCTGTCCTGGTCGCTTCCAGTGTGCCGTTTATCACATTGGTTGGACCGGTGTAGGTGTTGGTCCCGGTCAGGATCGTGGTGCCGGTGCCCAACTGAATCACGGACCCCGGAGTGCCGCCGAAGACCTGAGGACCGAAGTTCACGGTGGCCCCGGCGGCGAATTCCGCGACGCCGCCGTTGACGCCCGCCCCGTTATACGTGTAGGGGCCGACGATGGTGGTGGCCGGGGTGTAACCCAGCGGGAAGAGGTTGAACGTGTCCGAACTGAGGGGGAAATCACCCGTCGATGACACGGGCGTGTTGATGAGGTTGTACGTGAAGCTCGAACCGCTGGCCGAGTAGGTGTAATGGGTCACCTGCAAGATGGGCGCCACGGTCCAGGTCGCCTGGTTCCCCTGGGAGTCCGTCCAGGAAGAAGTGCTGCTCACGACGAGGACGTCGCCGACGGCGTACCCGCCGCCATTGACGACGGCCGCGTCAGGCGAAAGGGCGCTGCTCGCATTGTCCGGCACGGAGGTTTGCAGCGCCTGCCAGGACAGGATGGCCCCGCTGCCGCCCGACCCGTCCACCGGGGCGACGTAGAACAGCGTGGCCGGGTTCCATTTCGTGTAGCTGCCCGCGGTCTGGACGTTGACGGCCAGGATCGCGCCCGAGCCATCGACCGCGGTCACGGTGAGGGTGGCCGCCGTTCCGACCGGGGTGATCCCGGCCGGCGCGCTCAAGGTCAACACGTCGCCGAGGGCGTAGCCGCTGCCGCCGTGTCCGCTCACGACCGTGGCGATGCCGATGCCGGTCGGCACGCTTTGGCTATTGGTAAGGACATCGTTCATGGTCAGATTGAACAGAGGGTTGCCGGTTCCGCTGCCGCCGGTGACGGGGCACGGCACGGTGGGCAGGACGCTATACCAGTTGGCGGCATCCGAGGCGTCGCCCTGGAAGCCGTTGTTGAGCGCATTGGACGCGGTAAAGCCCGTAACCACGCCACCGGTGGTCGTCACCGTACCGAGCAGCGGAGTGCCGGCCGCCGCCGTCACGCCGCCCAGGGCCACCACGGTCGCGCCGTTGGTGTAACCCGAGCCGCCCACGGCGATCGTGTTGGGGTCAATCGCGCTCGTCCATTCATTCCAACTGTCGAAGGACGAGCCGGTGGCCGTAACCGTGGCGGCTTGCGACAGGGTGATCGAACTGCCACTGACGGCCGTGATGACGGCGCCCGCCGGGATGCCCGGGCCATCGACGGCGAAGCCGACCGCGAAGGGGGTCATCGCGACGGAGGTGTCCACCGCGTTATTGATGACTTTGCTACCGGCAGTGGTATCGCCCGTGAAGGGGGCGTAATACTCGTGGGCCGACGTCATTTCGTAGGCCGTCGTCACTTCATGACCGAGTGCGCTTCCGTAACCGTCCGGGCCGCCGCTCTGGTCCGAATTATCGACCGCCGTGGGCTGGGTCAGCGCCGGACTGATCATGTTCGACTCGATCGGAAGCTGAGCGCCCGTCGAGGTGGTCAGCGTCTGATTGAACTGAGCGGTCATCGACTCGTCCGCGACCGTCAGTGGCGAAACACCGGCCAGCGTGGCCAACTGATAAGTGCCGGCCCCACCCGGGGTGCCCGATAGCTGAGCCGTGATGGCCGTGCCGACCGTGACGCCCGGAGCGTAGAACACGTCGCCGACGACGAGAGGAGATCCTGCCAGCGATCCGGCGTCCACGGTGAGCACGTTTGCCGAGATGCTGCCCTTGAAGCCCGTAATCGTCTGGGCGTAAAGCTGTTGGTCGGGGATCGAATAGTTCATCGTCTCGCTGGCGATGGTTAGGGTCGCACTGATGGGGAAGCTGAAGGTGCCGTCGCCGTTGTCGGTTCCCGAATCGGTGATGGTGGTTCCAGCAGGGATCCCCGTACCCGTGATCGTGTCGCCAGGCGCAAGGTTGTTCGCATCCGCGGCGGAAACGGTGAGCGTGTTGCCGCTGATCGAACCGGTGAACGACGGCAACGCCGTGCTCAAGGTGTACGTACCGGTGCCGTCAGGGTTGACGCTATTCAGTGCCGTGATGGTCGCGTATGCGGGGATGTCCGTCCCAGGCAGGCCGACAATGCCGTTCGTATTGGTTTGCACCACCTGTCCGACGGCGAGAGGTCTGGCGGCGGCAGACACCGCGTCGGTGCCGGTGATGAACGAACTCACCGTGAGCGTGTTGCCCGAGACGGAACCGGTGAAGACCTGGGCGGCGTAGGTCTGGTCGCCGGGAAGCACCGGCGAGTAGGCCTGGTACGTGCCGGGCGAGAGCAGTTCGACGCCGGTGATCTGACCGTTTGCCACCGACGTAATCATGAGCTGCGCCGGCGTCACGTTGGGGTTGGCGTAGTTCTCGGAGTTGGGGGTGAGGCTGCCGGCAGGGGTGAGGCCGTCGTCGTCGTAAGGATTGGTGCCAATCGAGAAGGTCCCCTGGCCCTGGGCGACCGTCAGGATCTTGCCGACATCGGCCGAGGTGTAATTAACCGCGCCGGGCGCACCGGACGCGCTGCCGCCGCCGGACACGATCTGCACACCGCCGATGCCGTTGGCCTGCAAGTTGGCCAGGGCGGGCAGTAACAGGCTCGTTCCCGACGCGCTCGGGGCGATGTTCAGGGTGAACGTATTGTGAACGGTATCGACCGAGGTGATGAAGGTTCCCGTCGGATTGGCTCCAGCGCCGGGGCCGCCGCCGCCGTTGGCGTCCGCGGGGACCGTCAAGATGCCAGCCCCTTCGACGACCTGGCCGATGGAGATGCCGTAACCCGCTATCGTGCCCGAGGTAAGGGTGACCGTGTTGCTGCCGGCCGTGTAACTGACCGGGAGCGTGGCGGCCGTGGGGGACGTGAACTGGGTCGATTCGTTCGTGGTCAGGTAGAACAGGGCACCGGAGCCAACGGTGTTGCCGACGGCCTGGACGGCAATCGGATTGAACGGGGCGATAACCGGAATTTGTCCCGGACGGTCGCTGCCCGTGGCGCCCCAGTGGTAGGCGTAGACCTGGCCGTTGGCGTCCGCCACGTCATGCATGTTGATCGCCGTGTCGGCCACCTGCTTTCCGGTGGTGGGGTCGGTCTGCACCATGTCATGGCCGGGATTGGCCACGGTCGTCGCCGGCGCCGAGCCGCCGGCCGTGGCGCCGGTCACATTCTGGATGACGTTCGACACAGTCAGTAGGTCGGAGCGGTCGAAGACCAGATTGCCGTTGCCCATGTTGACGACACCCGTTCCGAAGCTGCCGCTGGTTCCGCCGTTGCCCACCTGCAGGACGCCGTTGTAGACGGACGTCGGTCCGGAATAGGTGTTGTTCGCCGTGAGGATCGTCGTGCCGCTGCCGCTGTTCGCCAGGCCGCCGGTCTCGGTGAACGTCAACGAGACCCCCGTTCCGTCCGCCGTGGCGGGCGCGAGGAGCTCGAAGGAGGTGGCGTCATCGATCGAGGCGATCACGTCCCCGTCCGGGATGCCGGGACCGGAGACCGGCATGCCCGTGGCCAGCAGTGTGGTATCGACGTTGCTGACCGTGGTGCTGCCGTTCGCGGTGTCGCCCGCCAACGAGAGGGTGCCGAAGCCGCTGCTGCTGAAATCGGTCCCCTGGGTGACCGTGTTGCTGCGGTTGATGACGAACGTGCTGGGGATGGTGAGATTGGGGGTGCCGCCGTTGAAGTCGTAAACGTAGGTGCTGTTATCGACGATGGTGCTGCTCGGGCTGAGCGATCCGGTGGTGCCGTCGTTGCCGAGCTGCAACACGCCGGCGTTGATCAGCGTGGGGCGCGTGTACGTGTTGGCGTTCGTCAGAACCAGGGTCCCTTCGCCAAGCTTCTCGAGTCCAACATTGCCCGTCAATGCATCGCTGATGGTAAAGGTGTTGGTCGAGTCGTTGATATCGAAGCCGGCCGTCGCGCCCGAATTGATCGAGTACGGGTGCGAGCCGATGTTCCCACCGCTTGCGGAAGTCACGTTGGCGCCGGTGATTTGCAGGGCGCCGCCGCCGAAGACGATCGAGCTGGGAGTGCCGGTGGTGCTGCCGAGGTTCGCGTCCGTTCCGACGCTCAGTTCGCCGGCCGTGATGGTGTCGGCGCCGGTGTTCGCGTTGGTCCCGGAGAGGACCAGGTTCGACGTGCCGTTCTCGGTGATGCCCGTCACGGTGGCGGGGAGGTTGGAGCTGATGATGGCCTCGCCACCGCCCGTACCGTCGTTGGCGATCGTACCGCTGATATTCAGCGGACCCGAGAAGATGACGTTGCCGTTGCCGCCGACGGCGATCGTGAGGTCGTTGCTGCCGCTTACGGTGCCAGTGAAAGTCGCGGTGGCGTCTGTCGGCCGACCAATTGCGACGTCCTGGGTGCTGCCGATGGTCAGACCGCCGACGCCGGAGAGATTGGCATTGCTGGCCAGATGGATATTGTTCGTGACGGTCAAGAAACTAGTGGAGATCAACAGGGCGGCGGGTACATTGCCCGTGGTACTCCCCAGTGTGATCGTTCCGGTGCTGAGTGCCGCCGAGGTCTGAGCGGCATCGACGGTGCCGCCCAGGACGATCAGGCCAGAATGGGTGCCGTCGGTCAGGAACGTGTTAGTGCCGGCAAGCACGAGAGGCGAGCCGTTGGCGGTGGCGTTTTCGTAGACGCCGGTTACGTTCGTGAGGATGTTGTTGCTGATGGTGGCGAGGCCGGTACTGGTGCCAACATTGGTGATCGTACCCGTATTGTTGATGTTGTTTGGTGCGGGGGGCGGCCCGGAGTGGTTGCCGGGGGGCGGGAAGCCAAGCAAGATCGTCCCGGCGGGGGTCATCCCGCTGGCGGAAGCCATGGAGGAGTTGTTGAGGACCAGGTTGCCGGTCCCCGTGATCGACCCACTAACAATGACACCGGGCGAGTTGCCGCTCGTGTCGTCAGCCGTGCCCGTCGCGGAGATGGTCAAAGCATCGCCGTGCAAGATGACCGATCCGCTGAAGTAGGCGTCGTCAGAGCCGCCGTCGTTGCCGAGCGTCAGCGTGCCGTTGCTCCCCACATTGATCGGGTTGGCGACCGTGAACGTGCCCGCCTCCAAGCTGGCCGAAGTCGTGGTGGCGGTGCCGAGTTGAATCGCGGTGTTCGTGTTCCCAGCCGCTCCGGTGGTGCCCGAGGTGTCGCCGCCCGCGATGAAGGTGCCGGCCTGGATGGTCAGGCCGCCGGTGAAGGAGTTGGCGCCCGAAAGGGTCAGCGTCCCGCCGTCGAGATCCACGGCCGTTGCGCTGTTGGCTGATCCGTCCTGGATGACACCGCTGAAGGAACCGCCGGCCGTGACGGTCAACATGGCGGTCGTAGAGCTAGCAGTATTTTCCACGGTGCCGGCGCCGTTGAGGCTGGCAATGGAGACATTGTTCCCGGCAAGGTCCAGTGTGGCCCCGGAGGCGACGGTGACGGGCTCCCCGGCAGGCACAGCACCGGCACTGCCGACTTGCAGGGTGCCCCCCTGAACGAACAGGCCGCCGTTGAAGGAGTTTGTGCCCGTGATAGTGGCGGTGGCCGCGTCGGTGATCGAAATCGAAGCGGTCGCGGGGGCGGCTACGCTTGTCAACGCTGCGCCGGTCGTCTGGAAGCTAAGCTGCGTAATGCTTGCCCCACTGCCGCTCGGGCCGGTGGCCGTTGTTGTGCCCACACCAGTCCAGCCCGTTGGCACGCTCGAAAAGGTGTTGTTGTCGGTGATCGTGTAGTGGTTACTGGCGCCAGTGGTGTAGGCGACCGTGATGGTGGGGGCGCCGGCGTCCGCCAGCAGCAGGGCATTGCCAGTGAGGCTGAGCGCTCCGGTCAACACTTCGCGAACTTCCAGCTGCTCTGCCCAGGGCCGCGCATTGCGGAACGGACGGCGCTTGGCCTTGTCCGATTTGCTGCGGGTCCACAACTTGAGCAGGTTCCTGGTCCACGAGATATTCGACATTGGTGCATCCTTCCTTGCAGAGAGTGTTGCGGAACTTGACACGAGAAGGTTCAGAGGCTTCCGATAAACACGCAGTAACGGCAAAGAGCACTACAAGCGCTCCCCACTGCACGGACGCGAATCAAAGGCGAAATGTTGCGACAACGGGCAGGTGCTTTCAGCGCATCATATTTTGGTGCCCACGACGGTGAGCAGCAGGTTGTTCGGACTGAAATTGGCCAGGACTTCACGGATTTCGGGTTGTTCGAGCCTCAGCCGTTTGGGACGGCGTCCCGGGCCTGGGTCGGCCTATTCTTGCCAAAACAGCGCGACATCTTTCTGTACATCAAGCACTGCCTTGGGATTCGCGAACTCGACCGACCTTCGGGGGAGAAGAGTCGGACCATGTGACCCGTGATCAACATCTATGCAGTCAGGCGCATTCCTTCGCACTGTGCTAATGAGGCAGGGTCAACCATGACGGCCTGCGCGAATGAGGATGGGGAGAAAGTAGCTCCTGCGGAGTGAACGCGGTGGGCGATACCTTCACACGGGCGCAGCGTGAACCGGAATAAGAAATCACAACACAAATAATGTGTGAAATTGATTTTATATCCGAGTTGTGTTTAGATTTCAGGTGGATGAGTTAAACCTACCAAGAAATCCCTCCCGAATCGTCTGGCCCTCACAGTGGGGCGGAGGGTGGGGTAGGGCCTCACACGTTCCAACAATAGGAAGACAACGAGCAACGCTCGTTGGTTGCCCGCCTCGCAGCGGCGGAGGAAGCCTCCACGATACCTTCGCGCTTCTCCGCCAGGCAATGGTGGGGAAGAGCGAAAGCTCGACGCAATGTTTGGAACAGCTACTCGCACCCGCCAGCGGTCGAAGCGGGATCGTGCAACCGAGTGATGCCCACGCGAGTTCTCTAGAAGGTTTAACGCAGTTCAGCGCCGCGTCGGTCAGTCGATTCCCGAAACGGGCGGCCCCCGGCTCGGTCGCGATCGTCGCAAGATGATTGGCCATCAATATCTTGCGCCTTGGGTCGTTCATCGAGTATTTTTTAATTTATTCTGTTGGCAGAAAGCCACGCCCAGGCCGGCGGCAACGCGTGCGTCCGGGCATCCATTGGTTTGCACCATCTGTCCGCGGTGGTGGTAATTGTTCACCACAGTAGTGGAAGCGGCGCAACGCCGCTTCCACGCACGCCGGTCCGCTTCCAGGTGCCGCGTCACGCCGCAAATTTACGTCGCGGTCTCAATAGGGCCGGAGGGGCACGATCCAGTGCGCAGGGCGCCAGGCTTTCGGGCTGGGCGGCCAGGTCCACGGTGGGGTCGATCAATTCCTGATAAGGTCGAGCGTTGAGGGAGGCCACCACACGGGCGTTAACAACCGGGCGGACACCCGTACGCGCCTGCTCCAGGTCCGCAACATGATGGGCAAACTGGAGTATCATGTCGGGGCGACGGCTCATCTCGCGCACCTGGCGGGGGTTCAGGTATTCGCGGGGATCGATCTCCCGCCGCGCTCCCGTCCGGGGATCGGTCAGGGACATCGCGAACGTCTTGATATCCTTGTGCCGCAGCATCATATGCCACGCGAACCGGTGCCCCTGCTCCGTCCAGGAGACGTTGCCGGGGTACAGCCAGTGGCGCAACGGCGCCAGCAGCTGAACGGCAAGGTAAAGGTGGAGCAGGACCAGGGCCGTGGTCTGGCGAACGGAGGCCGGGCGTCGAGCGTGGGCCGGGGTGTCAGGGGCCGCTTGCGGGAACCACCTGCGCGGCCAGCCTGGGCTGCGGAAAAGCGTTAGCGTTGCCAGGCTCAGCCAGGGGAAGACGCCGATGTGGAACAGGTAGTTGTTGAGCAGGTGGAAAACCAGCGCGACGGCTGCTGCCGGCCAGAACGTGCGTCGCCCCCAAAGGAGGAAGCCGACCGACAGATCGAACAGCGTGCTGCCGTAGGTCATCAGCGTGAGCCCGCCCGGCATTTCCAGCAAGGGCGGGACCAGGCGCCAATGGGCCCGGGCCCGCAGCCACAAGTGCAGCGGTTCCTCGCGCACCAGCCAGTCGTGATTCAGCTTGGCAATGCCGGCGAAGAAGTAGACAAGAGTTACCTGAGTCCGCAGCAAGAGGATGCTCCAGCGTGGCACCGTCCCGTCATAACAAGGTTGGACCGGTGATGTTGGAGGTCCGGTCTCTTGGCGGTGACGCCACGCGTCCAGGGACCAGGCACTTTGGGCCGGGGCAATGGCCAACAGGAAGCTCAGGAGGCAGATGAGGTAGTTGTGGTTGAGGTAACACGTTTTATCCAGCAGAAACACGTAGGTGAAGCCCAGGAAGAACCCCCACGCGGCCAGCCGATAAAAGAGGCCCACGGCCATCAGCGTGGCCAGTAGTCCGAGCACACCGAAGTGCCAGTACATGCCGTCTCCGGGCCAGGGCCGGACAAACGGGAACAGGAAGTACGTGAAATGAAACGTCGGCTCGACGTAGTAGCTGGTGATCCAACCGTTGGTCCAGTACTGCCCAACATTCCCGAGCATGAGCAGCCCGAAGCAGATGCGAAAGACCGCCAGGGAGGCGCCATCCACGGGGGCCAGGAACCCGTCCCGCCACCGGTCCGCAAAAGTAGAGAGCACCCCCGTGTACGCCCTGGGCGCCGTCAGGGTGGTCTGGGCGCCGTTGTTGCCCTTGCCGTCCTCGTCGAGAACCTGCTTGGCCATCTCACGAACCCAGGTAAGGGATCTCAGTCCGGTATCTGTTTGGCCAAATTGCTGGCCCATCCGGTAATGGCGAGAGTCAGAACGGATCCACTCCGGCCACGACCTTCCCGGCGATCACCGTGGTCTCGACGGCAATGTCACGCATCCTCTCGGCATCGACTTTGGTCGGATCGTTGGCGAGAATCAGGAAATCGGCCTGTTTTCCTTTTTCCAGCGATCCGCGATTCGCTTCCTCAAAGGAGGCGAAGGCGCCGCCGCGGGTCCAGGCGGTGAGGGCCTGCTCCGCCGTGGTCCGCAGCTTGGCGCCATAAACCTTGCCGTTGGTTTCGCAGCGGCGCGTAACCATGCTCTGCATCCGCAGCAGCGGGTCGGCCGGACTTACAGGGGAGTCGGAATTACCGGCGATCGGGATGCCCATGTCGATCATCAGCCGGTCGGCGTGCATCCAGTTCCAGCGGGCTTCGCCGTAGGCTTCCATGGTCTCGCCGTGCTCGAGGATGTAGGAGTGCGGGGCCACGACCAGCCCGAGCTTTTTGATCCGCTTGAGGATCTCTTCCGTGACCACGCTGCAATGCTCGATGCGGTGGCGATGATCGGCGCGGGGATGCTGGGCCAGGGCGTTTTCGAAGGCGGTGAGCACCATGTCGATTTCGCGGTCGCCGTTGGCGTGGACGCATGCCTGCAAACCGGCTTTGTGGATCTTGAGCACCAGGTCGTCCAGGCGTGCCTGCGACCGGGCGGGCCGGATGCCGAAATAGTCTTTCTTGTTGGCGTAGGGGGCCGAGAGCCAGCAGGTTTGCCCCGACAGCGAGGCGCCGTGGAAAAATTTGATCGGGCCGAACTTGACCCGCCTGTTCTTCGGAGCCATCTTTTGACGCCGGACGGCCTCCTCGATCTCACGCTCGCGCAGCATGATGTAAAGATGCATCGGCACCTGGTCGCTGCTGGCGATCGACAGCAGTTCCGCCGTGCGCACGGAAGTCCCGGCCACGTGAATGCTGGTGATGCCCTTCTTGAAGTACTCCTTGAAGCGTAGGCGATATCCTTCCATCACTTCCGATTGAGGCGGCTCGGGAGCCTTGGGGAGGTTGCGCGTGACGCGTGACGCGGCGGATTCCTTGAGAACGCCGGTCAACTCTCCCTTGGCATCGCGCTCGAATTCGCCACCGGCCGGATCCTTCGCGTCCTTGTCGAGCTTGGCAAGGTCAAGCGCGTAGCTGTTGCAAGCCCGCAGATGCCCGCTCGAATGCGAGATGATCACCGGGTGCTCGGTGCTGACGCGGTCGAGATCCTTTCGCGTGGGATGCCGGCCGAGAAGCGTGTCGCGGTAGCGTGAGCCCACCACAGTTTGTCCTTTCGGTGTCTTGGCCGCCTTTTTCTTGAGCGCCTCCACCAGGTCGTCGATCGTTTTTTTGTTGAAGAGATCGACGGACGCCCACAGTTTATCTTGAGCGTACGCCGGCGAGGGATGGCAGTGGGCATCAATGAATCCCGGCGTTACCGTCTTGCCTTTCAGATCGACAACGCGGGTTTTCTCGCCGATGTGGGGCTTGACGTCGTCATCCGAGCCGACCGCGAGGAGCTTCCCGTCGGCGACGGCAAGCGCCGTCGCCCTTGAGTTCTTCGCACCCACGGTGAGCACGTTGGCATTGCGCACAACCAGCTCCGCCGGCTGGGCGCACACCGAGGGCACACCCCACGATAATGCCAGGGCAAAAATGCCGGCCCCAAGAGCGCAACGCCGACAGTCCTTGAAATGTCTCATACCAGATCTCCTCATCAGGCGTTAGCGCGGGTTTCCTGTGCTGGTCTCCGTGTTACGGCTGCGGATGATTTGGCTGCGAACGGCCGCAAACCGGATCTCGATCGGTGTGCTGCATCATATCGCGCAGCGGCGCCTTCTCACTTTGCCGCTTCGGCGCCGAGCACGACGATGCCGAAGGTCGCCCCGCCCTTGCCGTCGGGCACGTCGCATGGCAGCAGGAACTGGTGCGTCATGGGGTCGATGGTGATCGTTTTCGCGCCGGGAGTCGTTTTGATGGTCTGGATTGTTTCGAATTTTCCGGTCGCCGTTTCCTTGACCACGCTCGCCGTGCCATCGCCGTTGGAGCTTATGGCGAGTCGGAGGGAGGGTTCAAACGCCACGCCGTCCACGTCCTTGCCGATGGGGGTCGTGCCCAGGACGGCGCCGGTCTTCGCATCGAGGATGACCATTTGTTGATTGCCGCAGCCCGCGAAGAGGCGCATACGCTCGGTGTCAATCGCCAGTCCCGTCGGGGCTTGGCCCGGCCCGAGCGGCCAGCGGGCCAGCAGTTTGTTGGTCATGCTGTCGATCTGCACGACTTCGTTCCTGTCCTGGACACAGACGAATAGATGCCCGGCGCCGTCGGCAACGCCGGATTCGAGGCGGCCTTTCACCGAAATCGTGACCGTGTTGGAGAGCGCAGCCGGATCGATGACGGTGATATCGCCGCCGTGGTCGTTGGCGAAAACGTGCTTGCTGGCGGGATCGTACACGATGCAGTCGGGCATGCCGCCGGTCTTCACCGTGTTGGTGATTTTCAGCGTCCTGAGGTCAAAAACGTTGACGCAGCGGTCCTTCCCGGCGCTGATAAAGCCCAGGTTCTGCTCGGGCGCCAGGGCCACGCCGTGTATGCGATTGCCGCCGGCGTTGGCAATGGTGCCAACGAGAACGCCGTTGTCGAGATCGACGACCTGCACAGTGGTGGAGCGCGGAACGTATAGCCGACGGGCCTCTGCATCGACGCAGAGGTAGTCCCATTTGCCTTGGCCGCCGAGCGGGATCGTTTTGAGGACCTTCAGCCGGGGCGTATTGTCGCCGCCGAAATACCAGTAGACGGCGGCCACTGCGGTGGCCAGGCCCAGAACGAGCAAAACAGCGAACATTCGGCGGCGCGTCACGCATTCTCCTTTGCTGGTTCCAGTTGCCGAAAACTCCCCCTTGGCTTAAGGCACGCGGCAGGATTTTTCATCCTTTCAATCGTCGTCGTTGAGGGGGGAGTTGTCGGGGGAGTCCTGGTTGCCGTTTTGATTGATGACTCCGATGGCATACCGAATGTCATCAGCGGTGCTGTTGCTGAAAAAATCGACATGTCCGTCCAGGTAAACGAAGAGGACGCCGCCGGTGTGCATGCTGCTGAAGCAACCGGCAGTGGTGAAGGCCTCAGTTGCGTTGGCGCAGGTACCAATCGTCTGGCAGTTGTAGTTGAACGGAGCACCGGTGGTTCCCAGCGCCCCCATCATGAAATTTTGGGACCAGTTGCTGCCCATCGCCCAGGTGCCGTATTCGTTATTTTGTTGCGGGTAGAAAGCGGGATTCGTGATGAGGCGGACGCGCTCGCCGACGGCGACCACGTTGCTGGTGCCCGAAATGACTTGCGTCAGCCGCACCGTCGAGTTCTGGTAGAAGGCGCCGTCCCTACGAAAGCCGGTACCATTAAAAGTGCCCCAATTATTGAAGCCGCCGGAATACACATATTTACCGTCGTCACAATTGTAAATAGACTCGGCGCCGCCCCACAAGGACGCCGGGTTGCTAAGACTGCCGGAGGACACTGCGGCATAACTGATGGCGTACCTGTTGAAAATGTTGCCACCGGACGTCGTACGGTAGGTGAGGTCGTCGGTACTGGCGGGGCAGCGAAAAATGGATGGTTGGGCTTGCGCAGCGGCCAGGTAATTCCCTTGGGACCAGTTGGGGGCTTGCACAAGGGAGATGGATTGAAAAAGATTATCTTGCTCAATGTAAGGGAGAATGAAGTAGGACCAGTAGGTCGCGTTGGACGGTTGGCCTGTGCCGTAACGGGCTACGCCGGGCGGGAGGCATTTGTAAGCTGTGTGGTAAGTTTGCAGGGCGAGACCGATCTGCTTCAGATTATTCCCGCATTGGGTTTGGGCGGCGGCAGCGCGTACTTTTTGCACGGCCGGGAGTAGCAGGCCAATCAGGACCGCAATGATCGCGATCACCACCAGCAACTCCACGAGAGTGAAGCCGCGGCGTCGGGGTTGATGGGTCATAATGACCTTCTCCTCGAAAAAAGTCCAAGCCGTGAGGCACATTTCAGAAGAGGGGAATTATACTTTGATAATACAGATACGTCTGAAATTTACAAACGAAAACCCGAGTAGATTTGATGAAAATCCTGCGTAGCGATCGACCGCTGCCGCGTCGGACCAAGCGTCGCGGCCAAATCGCCATCCAGGTGGATCGTACGCACCCGGCGAAACACGTTGGAGGTGTCCTGCTCGCCGAAATAATGGCGGTCTGATCGCTGGAAATGGGTTCCGGAATTCGGCCCTCCCCATCGCGGGGTTCCCCGCGTGAAAGGAGGGCGGTAACCGTTCACCCTTCCGGGAGTAACCTGGGGCAGAGTTGGCCGGAGTGATGGGCGCAGAGCGCGTCGTGCAGGTAATCCGGCACATTTTTGGCTTGCAACCTTGGCGTTCGGACCACGGTCAAGATCCGCTCCACGAAGTGATAACCCGCCTGGCTCCAACTGCCAAAACTGCGCTTCCGCCACAACACCGCCCGCCGCAACAAGCGCTCTACATGATTGTTCGTCGGCTCCACTCCGTCCGTGGTTACGAACGTCCACAGCGCAGCCTCCAACGCCAGCACGTTCTCGCAAAACCGCGCCACGGGGAGGTCTTCGCCGAGGAGCGCACCGTCGAGCAACTCATAGTTCAGGCGCTGCTCGACGGGGGCCAACTTTGCTTGCAGTTGTGCCAGCGTGACCTGGGCCTCCTGGACCGCATGCCACGCGGCATAGACCTTTTTGACCAGCTTTTGCCCCTGTCGCCCACGTCCGCACTCGGGCCGCCGCGGTCGATGATTTTTTGGAAGTCGCGCTTCACATGTGCCCAACAGCTTTGCCGACGCGCGGCCGGCACCTGGGCGTACACGCCGGGGCCAGCGCGCATAATTGGGTAATTTGGATAACTTGCGCCATTGTCCACGGGTTGCTATTCTGGCTGTGCCGGGCGCCGGCCGGTAGTGAGCCGACGTTGGCTTGCCGCGGCCGGTGCCTTCGGCTTTTAGAAGGGCTGTTCAGAGAGGAAGAAAAATGCGCGAGATTTGCCGCTGTTTATGAACGGGTGAGGCGGCAGTTGAAGCCTATGCGTTGATGGAGGAGCAGGAAGGAAGGCGGCTGCGGCCTTCGAGGAATTGAACGATGACTCAAGAACAACAAGGCCATTGGCTGGAACGGAAAATCGCGGCCCTTGATGCCCTCTATCACAAATTCGGTCGCGATGGTTTCAGGGACCAGCAGCTTGCAGATGTCCAACTACTGCTGTCGGTCAAGGAGCTGCAATTCCGGGATGCAGCAAAGGGTCGCGATCTCAGTGAAGTGCAGAAAGCTGCAAATCGTCAGCTAGCGGGGATTATTCATCAGCGGTTCCAGGAGGAGGCTCTCGCTTCTTCAAGATACGTTGTGGGTAGGTTTTGAACCCTGGCGGAGGATTGGCGGCGCACCGCCCCCTACCCCCAACTCTTTTTTCAGCTTGGCCGATCGCTTATCCTCCCGCTGGCAGGGCCGCCGCGCTCAGGACCGCGGCGCAGACCTGGCGGTAGTAGTCCAGGTACGGCCAGGAGTTTGACAGGCGCACCACCACCCGCCGGCAACTGACCACCACCTCGGCCGACACCTTGATCAGCAGCAACCGCCAGGTCGCCGGCTGCCCTTCCCCCAAGCCCAGCCGTTCGCAGACCGCGTACATCCACGGCATGCCGAACCCCGTCGAGGCATTGGCGCGGGCGTTCAACTCTCGATCTGCCAGCGATGGCTCCCCGGTGTCCGGCGTGTAGCCGAGGCGGTTGAGCAGTTCGTCCGGCTTCAAATCGAGCAGCGGATTGTGCTGCGCGGTCCAAGTGCCCTGGCGCGCCAGCACATTTTGGAGTGTAGAGAGTTCCAGGGGAGTCATTCGGCGGCCCTTTCTCGGCTGAGGTTTGGGGTGGTCCTGACGTCGCCACCAGCGTGAAGTGACGGCGTTCGATGGCCGAGCCCGCGCCCAGCCACTCGCGCACCAAGAGCAGAGACAACCGAGCCTGCCCCTTGCCTCGAACCAACAGGCGGAAGACGCGCTCGCCGCCACCGCCCACCTGAGCGTTTGGCGCGGCGTGCCAGTCGCTGCTGAGAACCTCAATGACAGCCGGCTCAGACACTTCCAGGTTCCAGCGATACCCGGTCGCAGGGGTTTCCTGCAGCCGGAGGACCACTTCCTGGCCTACCTTCACGGTTCGGGTCGCGCCGTCGTCAACGTCCGTAAGGATCAGTGGTTGGTCCATTCCGGCACCCCAATGTTCCGCAGATATTGGGCGCATGAACTCATGCTCATTGTCTCTCACCCGGTCTGCTAGATCAAGGAGAGCCGACTGCTCTTGAACGAATTCACTTTAATCTGCCCGTTGCCCGCCGCCAGAGTCGCTCTGTCCTCGCTGTGGAGTCGCCGGGCCAGCACGTCCGGGCTAAATTCGGGGGTGTACGTTCCCATGTTACGTTCTATACACGGCCACTCAAGTGATGCGTAGAAGGTGTGACGGAGTTGTATTAGAACTGGACTTTTGCAAAGTTGGTTTCTCGATGCCGTAGCTGTTGAATCTTGTACACTATCCTGGGCAAAATCGCTCGGCGGTGTTGTGGAGTCTGCCATGGCTGGCATTGTTGAATTCCCCCAGGTGGTTCAGGAAGCGCTGCGCGTCTACGGCGATCTGTTGCCTAACGAACCGCAACGGCGCCACTTCGCTGAATACCTCACCGGCTTGTTCGTCGCTGAGCGCAAGACCGTCTGTGGCATCAACCGTGAATTCGCTCAGACCACCGACCAATCCTGCCTCAACCGCTTCCTCACCGACGCCACCTGGGACGTGCAACAACTCAACCAACGCCGTCTCGACTCCTTGCAACAGGAACCCTCGACCCGCTATTGTGAGCACGGCATCATCCCCATCGACAACACCTTGATCGACCACCACGGTGAGTACATTCAGGATGCCGGCTGGTTCTGGGACCACGCCGAGGAGCGCTACAAGATCGCTCACGATTACCTGATCGTGAATTACGTCTGCACTAATGGCAAGCATTACCCCCTGGACTTCCGCCGCTTTCAGAAGGCCGACCTGTGTGATTGCCTGGAGGTGCCGTTCAAGGATCACACCGTCTTGTGCCAGGAACTCATCGACTGGGTCTGCGCCCAAAGCATCCCGGGCACCTTCGCCTTCGACAGCTACTTCACCAATGCCCCGATCCTGAACCACATCCACGGTAAGCAGTTAGCGAACGGCCAACCCCGTGGCTACGTCGGCTCGCTCAAGTTCAACCGCAAGTTAGAATACCAGGGGCGGTTGGTCAAGGCGGACGCCCTGGCAGCTACCATCGCCCCGGAGGTGCGCAAGCCGTTGCGGGAAGGCGACCGCCGGCAGTGGTACTTCACCTGCACGTTGCGCCTGCCGGACGTGCAGCACAAAGTCCGCATCGTGATCATTTGGAACCAGCGGGACGATACCAGCCCACGGATCATCCTGGTGACCAACCGGACGCAGTGGGAGGTCAGTCGGGTGGTGCGGGGTTACCGGCATCGCTGGACGGGCACCGAGACCTTTCATCGGGATGGCAAGCAACAGTTGGGCATGGGGGACTGTCAGTTGCGTGACAGCGAGGGCCAGACCCGGCACGTGCACCTCGTCATGCTGGCGTACAGTCTCCTGATGAAACAATTGCGGCAGAGCCATGCGTATGAATGGGCCTTCGAGAAGCTGACGACCATCGGCCAAGCCTGTCGAGCGATCGGGCGGGAAACCCTGCGCAAAACACTGACCTGGGCCATGGACCATGCCACGAAATTCCAGTGGAGTACCGAGCGGATTGTGGCTCATCTGGGCCTCATGTAAGAACGATCATAGGTTTCACAAAAATCAAAGGTTTCCAACTTTGCAAAAGTCCAGTTAGAAGCAATCGGAAGGATGTCTGCCTCCAAGCGTATGCCCTGCAGTTGGCTGTGGCAACGGTCCGACGTGAATCTTGCGTGCTTCGTCCCGCCCCACCTATGCGAGCACCGCACTTCCGCTAAACTGCTTCGGACACATCGACGAATGCGGCCACGGAAAGGCCGATGGTATGCTCGGCCTGGTGTGTGCTGGAACGTGCAGGCGTCGCCACGCTGATCCTGGCCTCGGGCCAGCCGACCGGCGGCACTCCTCGACCGTCAGTTCCGTGCCGCCGCGGTCGGGCAAGCCCCACCCGATGCTGGACCTGGGCGGCACGCCGGACGCCGCCGTCGTTGACTGGCTCAAGGCAACCGCCGTATCAGTGCTGAACATCGCCGGGCCGCGCGCGAGCGGCGCCCCGGGCGTCCACGCAAGGCGGCGCCGTTCATGCGTGCCGAATACACCCGTGATCGATAGCAGTTCCGGCTGATTGCTTCCCTGTCCAGCCGCCGGACAAACGGCACACACCGGGCTACACCTTCTACACCCGACTACACCCGCTGTCAGGGTTTTCGAGGGGCAACTGGTGTAGTGGAAAATGTAACAACCTGGAAATTCCAGGGGTTTCGGGTGTTTCCTGCTTTAGAAATCCGCTGCTCTATCCCCTGAGCTACTGCCCCATGTAATGTTCTGTGTGGAACTTGCGTCGCGTCCCGAGTTTCTCTTTCCGACCTTCGGGTACGGTTCGGGTACACTTCGCGACGCTGATCCGTCTCAGTACCGCATCCGCCCATTGTATGCGGGAGTCCGGTCGTGGCAAAGAAACGCCACCGCCTCGGCGAGCACCCCGCTGGTGCCGCGAAGCCCCAGCAGAGCAAGAAAACTGACCTTTGGAATGCGCCGCCGGAGATCGACGCCGCGTTCCGAAAACTGTTCGAACCCCAGGCACAGCCGGCCGAGCGGAACGCCGAGTTCGTCGCGACGTACTTGCAGGCGTTCATCTCCTGGTGCAAGGAGAACCGGGCGCCGAAGACGACCGCCCGTTACTTCGACTTCCTCGATGCTTTCGAGCGGCGCTACCACGGCCTCACCGTCAGCCGCCTTACCACCGCCCACGTCACCGAACGGTCCCCCAGAAGTGCGAGGGGGGTCTGTGAGACGAGACGAGATGCAAGCCCTCCCTGGCACTATTTCCATTTTATCACTCAGGCCGCATTCGGGGAACGGCAGCAAACAGCGCCACGTTGAAGAGCCGTTGTCTTTCGCGTTCCGGCGCTCACAATGAAGGGAGCAACATCACCATCCCGGGCGCCATCATGACCATGCAGATCGGTTATTGCACGAACGTCCACGCCGGCCCCGACCTGGAACAAACCGGCCAGAACCTGGAGCGCTACGCCCTGGCGGTCAAGCGGCGGTTCAGTCAGGACGCACCGATGGGCGTTGGCCTGTGGTTGGCGGCGTCGGCCGCACACCAGCTTCAGCGCGAACGCCGCGTGGCAGACTTCGCGGCCTGGTTGACAGAGGTCGGCCTGGTGCCGTTCACGTTCAACGGCTTCCCCTACGGCGACTTTCACCAGACCGTCGTCAAGCATCAGGTGTATCTGCCGACCTGGTGGGAATCGGCCCGGCTGGAGTACACGCAGGCACTCATCCGCATTCAGCACGGCCTGCTGCCGCGCGGCCTGGAGGGCAGCATCTCGACGCTGCCGGTCGCCTGGGGCCAGCCGGCGCCGACGCGCGAACAGCTGGCCCAGGCCGGCGCCGCTCTGCGGCAGGTCGCCCGTCAGCTGGCGGCGCTGGAGGCGGACACCGGCCGCCTGATCCGCCTGGCCATCGAGCCCGAGCCCGGCTGCGTCTTGCAGTACAGCTGCGATGTGGTGCGCTTCTTCGAGGAGCACCTGTGGCCCGGCCCGGACGAGGCCGCGGTGCGCCGCTACCTGGGCGTCTGCCATGACGTGTGCCACGCCGCGGTGATGTTCGAGGATCAAGAGGAAGTGCTGCGCCGCTACCACGCGGCGGGTATTGCGGTGCCGAAGGTGCAAATCTCGTCTGCAGTGGCGCTGCCGCTGGACGAACTGGACGCGGCGGAGCGGCCGGCGGCGCTGGCGCAGCTGGCGGGCTTCCACGAGGAGCGTTATCTGCATCAGACAATGGTGCGGCCGCGGCCGGACGCGCCACCGGTCTTCCACGAGGACCTGCACCTGGCTCTGGCCGCAGCCCGCGACCGCCCGCTGACCGGCGAGTGGCGCGTCCACTTCCATGTGCCGGTGTACCTGCAGCGCTTCGGCCGGTTGCGGGCATTGCAACCGCCGATCCTGGACTGCGTGCGTCTCAACGCGGAACTCGGCCTGACGCGGCACCTGGAAGTGGAGACGTACGCCTGGACGGTGCTGCCGCCGGAGTTGCGGCAGCCCGACCTGGCGGCCGGCATCGCGGAAGAGATGGCGTGGCTGGAGCAGTGGTGTCTGCCGGTGCGCCGCGATTCAGGGCAGAGGAGTTGACTCCGACTACGGCGGAACCGGACGGACTGCTTGCTTCCCTACAGCTTGCGCGGCGGCTGCACCAGCACCGGCACGGTCGCGCTGCGCACCACCTTGTCGGCGACGCTGCCGAGGAACATCCGCGCCAGGCCGTGGCGGGCGTGCGTCCGCAGGGCGACGAAATCGACCGGCGCCACCGCCTGCCGCAGGATGGCCGTTGCCGGCTGATTCTCCAGGACGACCCGGGTGTGGACGGTCAGCCCGCGCGCCCGCATCGGCCCGGCCATCTTGTTCAGGTACGCCAGCGCCTGCTTGCACAGCGCCTCCTGGGCGATCTCGATCTGGTCGATCAGCGCGTTGGCCACGCGCTCCATCGTCGCGTCATCGACCTGATAGGGCATCGGCATCACCGGCTTGACAGTCTGCAAGAGCGTGTACTCCGCCTGGCTCAGCATCCCCAGGTTGATGGCCGGCTCCAGCACTTCCTCGGCCAGCACCGAGCCGTCCAGCGGGATCAGCAGGTGCCGTGGCAGCGGGTCGCGAGTCCAGTCCACCTTCTCGGCGGTCGGCCGCATCACCAGCACGGGGGCCGGCGCGTCACGCAGCAGGTCATCGGTAACGCTGCCAATCCAGAACCGGCTCAGCGGACTGCGGCCGTGCGTCGTCATCACGATCAGGTCCGTCGCGCTGTCCCGGGCCAGCTGCCGCAGCTGGTCGTCCACCGACCCCTCCAGCGCGTGGACGGTGATCGGGGTCGGCGTCAGCTGCCGCAGCCGCTCCGCCATCCTGTGCAGGTATTCGGTCTGCCGTTGCCGCAGGTAGCGTTCGACCGCATCGTCGGGGAACAGGTAGCCCTCGACGAAAATGCTACCCAGCGGGGCGAACACATTAACGAGTTGCAACCGGGCGTCACAGCGGCGGGCGATGTGCGCGGCCACCGGCAGGGCGTGCTCGCCGAACGCGGAACCGTCCAGAGGCACCATCACGGAGCGGTACATGGCTTGCTCCTTTCCTCGATCCGGGAGAGGATTTGTCGCGCTAGAATAGAAAGCAAAGCCTGTGCCTGTTCCACAAATCGTTTAACACAAGCTGGTTGCTGAACTGCTGCCGGCTCCAGTGATGTGCGATTCCGGGACAGTTTCTCCGGACTTGCTCCGGTTCCGCACAGCAGGGCAGCCGCCGCTTGCACAAACGCCACAACCGGCAACCTCGGGCTGCGAAAACCAGCGGGCCCAGCACGACGACAGATTGCTTCTGGAGTTCCCGGCCGCCGGCCTTTATCCTGGCATTTATGCTTCCCACTGACGAACTGCCGCTGAACCGCCTGCACCAGGGCGATTGCCTGCATTTGTTGCCGCGTGTACCGAACGGGACCATCGACCTGGCCTTCGCGGACCCGCCCTTCAACATCGGCTACGAATACGATGTCTACGACGACCGCCGCGACGCTCCGCATTACCTGGACTGGTGCCGCAAATGGGGCACGGAGGTTGTGCGCGTCCTCAAGCCCACGGGCACCTTCTGGCTGGCCATCGGCGACGAGTACGCGGCCGAGCTGAAATTGCTCTTCCAGAATCTGGGCCTGACCTGTCGCAACTGGGTGATCTGGTACTACACCTTCGGCGTCCACTGCTCGAAGAAATTCAGCCGCTCGCACGCCCACCTGTTCTACTTTGTCAAGGACGCCCGGCACTTCACTTTCAACGCGGACGCCGTGCGCGTGCCGTCAGCCCGGCAACTGGTCTACGCCGACGCCCGCGCTGACGCCCGCGGTCGGGTGCCGGACGACACCTGGATTCTGCGGCCGCAGGATCTGCGCGACGGCTTCGACCCATTGGAAGACACGTGGTATGTGCCGCGCGTGTGCGGCACCTTCAAGGAGCGGGCCGGCTGGCACGGCTGTCAGATGCCGGAGCAGTTGCTCGGCCGCATCATCCGGGCGTGCTCGAACCCGGGCGAGACGGTGCTGGACCCGTTCGGCGGCAGCGGCACCACGTTGACGGTGGCGAAGAAGCTGGGCCGGCACTGGCTGGGCTTCGAGTTGTCGCCCGAGTATGCGCGGCAGACGGAGGCCCGGCTGGAGGCGGCCGCGGTCGGCCAACCGCTGGTGGGCGCGGAGGAGCCGCGGACCAGCGCCCCGGCGACCGCTGACGGCAAGGTGCGGCCGCAGGACGCGGCCGGGGTTGCAAGCGGCCGGCGGCGCCGTAAAAAGGGCCAGGAAAACGGGCTCTACTGACCACCCTTTCCCGAGCAAGGATTTCTCTCATGTCCCACGGCGCCGACAAGCACATGGAGCACGCCGAGCACGCCCAGCACGCAGCCCACAGCCCCTTCGACCGCGGCGTGGCCATGTCGATCGCCATCATGGCGGCGGCGCTGGCGGGCGTGACGCTGCTCAGCCACCGCGGCCACACCGAGGTGCTGCGCCTGGCCAACGAGGCCAACATCTATCACACCAAGAAGTCCGACCAGTACAGCTTTTACCAGGCCAAGAACATCCGCAGTTACGAGTTCCAGTCCTTCCTGATGCTGTCCAAGATGCTCGCCAAGGACAGGGACGTGGACCTGAAGTTCGTGGCCCAGGCTCAAAAAATCTGGATCAAGCAGGTCAACAAGTATGAGGGTGATGTGTCGAAAGGCAAAGACGAGAAGCCTTACTGGACGCTGATGGACCTGTACCTGCAGGGCAAGGAGAAGGACCGGCCGAAGCGCTTCGACGCGAAGCATAGCGAGTTGACCGCCATGCTGCAGGAGGCGAAGGACCTGGAGGACAAGGCGAACACCTTCGAGCACGCCAGCCACGAGCTGCACGAGCACGTGAACTGGATCGACTATGGCCATCTGGCGCTGGAGCTGGGGATCGTGTTCGCGTCCATCGGCGTGCTGACCAGGTCGCGGCCGTTCTGGTTCACGGGCATTGCAGTGGGCGTGCTCGGCCTGGGCCTGGCGGGTTACGGTTGGGTCGGTGAGCTGTCGATGAAGCCGCTGCCCGCCGCGCACGCCACCCCCGCCGACGGCGACCATTCGGGCGACGGCCACAAGGAGAGCGGCAAGAAGGACAGCAAATCCTCCGGCCATTGAATGCGGTGTCACTTGCGACGGGTAAACTCTTCGGCGTCGCCGTAATCAGCGAACCCCGGGGCCTGCCAGTAGGGTCGCAACAACTCTCGATCTCGGTGCCGAGCAGCTCCTTGACGGCCGCGTGCGTTCGGCACTCCGGCCACGGTTTGGTCGCGGGTGTCACATCGTCAACAGCGAACGTGACGCCTGATTGGTGCGCGGTGTTCTGCACGGATTTCCCCCTCATCGTAAGCAGTGGCGTTTCCAGGTCTTCTCCGACCCGTCCCACAAACCAGACACCATTACTACACCGGAGGTTCCCGGCGTCAAGGGCTCAGCAGGTAGCCCTGGGTCACCTCGCCCGTGTTGAGCGGTTGGGCGGTTGGCAAATTCTATAGAATTTCCTTGCCATCCCTGAGCGCGGCGGTTACAATCTCCTTCATCTACACCAACCCCGCCGCGCCCACCTGCCCGCCGGAGTATTCGCCTTGTCCGTCCCGCGTTCGACCAAACCGCCGAAGGCCCACCACGGCCTACGCCGCCAGGCCATCGTGCAATCGCTGCTCACCGACGTGTTCCAGGGCGACCTGCGCCCCGGCCAGCGCCTGGTGACGCAGGACCTGGCCGAGCGCTTCGGCGTCAGCCACACCCCCATCCGCGAGGCCCTGATCGCGCTGGCTGGCGTTGGCATCCTCGATCTGCTACCCAACCGCGGCGCCGTGGTGCGCCGCGTCACCGCCCGCGACGTGCGCGAGGTCTGCCAGGTGCGCCGGGCCCTGGAATGCGAGGCCACACGCAACGCCTGCGGCCGCATCCTCAAGGGCGATCTCGACGAGTTGGCCGCCCACCTGAAGCGGCTGATGGCGGTCACGCAGCCGGCGAAGGGCTGCTTCCTCGACGAGGCCCGTGCCGTGGACACACGCCTGCACGACCTGATCGCCGCCAACTGCGGCAATACCTTTTTGGCGAATGAACTGGGCCGGCTGAAAATGTTGTTCCGGGCCTTTCGGGATGTCTCGTATGTGCGACACGAGGCGCGCAACGACTTTCGCAGGCTGGCGGAGGAGGCGGGCGAGCACCTGGCGATTGTCGAGGCGCTGCTGGCGGGCGACCGCCGGGCCGCGGCGCGGGCGATGGCCCGTCACATTCAGTCCGGCGTGACCTACTGGACGCGCTCGCTGCCGGACGCGGCCACGGAGAGCCAGCCATGACGTATCGCTGTGTCCTCGTCCTGATCGTCATCGCCTTCGGGGCCGGTGCCGCCCGCGCCGACGGCACGGTCGATTTCAACCGCGACATTCTGCCCATTCTGTCGGACAAATGCTTCGCCTGCCACGGCCCCGACGCCAAGGTCCGCAAGGCCGGCTTCCGCCTCGACCGCAAGGAGGGCGCCTTCAAGGCGCTGCGCGACGGCAGCCACGCCATTGTGCCAGGCAAGCGCGACGCCAGCGAGTTGGTCCGCCGCATCACCAGCAAAGACAGGACCGAGGTGATGCCGCCGCCCAAGGCCAACCGCCAGCTAACGCCCCGGCAGATCCAGCTCCTGACGCGTTGGGTGGACGAGGGGGCGGTCTGGGGCAAGCACTGGGCGCATGTGTCCCCGAAGCGGCCCGAGTTGCCGGCGGTCAAGAACAAGGCGTGGCCGCGCAACGGCATCGACTATTTCGTGCTGGCCCGGCTGGAGCGCGAGGGTTTGCGGCCGTCCGCCGAGGCGACCCACGAGCAACTCATCCGTCGCGTCACGCTCGACCTGACCGGTCTGCCGCCGACGCTCGCGGAGATTGACGCCTTCCTGGCGGATAAATCGCCCAACGCCTACGAGCGCGTCGTGGATCGGCTGCTGAAGTCGCCGCACTACGGCGAGCGCATGGCGTGGGACTGGCTGGACGCGGCCCGCTATGCCGACTCCAACGGCTATCAGGGCGACCCCGACCGAACCATGTGGCCGTGGCGCGACTGGGTGGTCAAGGCGCTCAACCAGAACATGCCCTTCGACCGCTTCACCATCTATCAGATTGCCGGCGACCTGATCCCCAACGCGACGCTGGAGCAGAAGATCGCGACCGGCTTCAACCGCAACCACATGCACAACGGCGAGGGCGGCCGCATCGCCGAGGAGACGCGCGTTGAGAACGTGTTTGATCGGGTGGAGACGACGGCGACCGTCTGGCTCGGCGCGACCATCGGCTGTGCTCGTTGCCACGACCACCGCTTCGACCCGTTCACGCAGAAAGAGTATTACCAGCTTTACGACTTCTTCAACCAGACGAGCGAGGACGGCGGCATCCGTGGCGGTCAGGTGCCGCCCGTGCTGGAGGTGGCGACACCGCAGGACCGCGCCCGCCTGGCCGAGCTGCGGCAAAAGGCCAACGCCGTCGGCGCCGAGGTGGCGGCCCTGGAAAAGACGCTGTTCCCGCGGCCCGACGGCAAGGGCGTCGCGGAGTCCGTCAAGGTGAAGGGACTGCCGAGTAAGATCGTTGGCGAGTTGAAGAAGGCGCCCGCGAGTCGCGGGCTCAACAGTCTGCGCGACCTCATCAAGCAGTTCGAGAAGGCCGAGCCGGCGTATGGTAAAGCGCTGACGAAACTGTGGGCGGCTGTCGCGGAGCGCGAGCGGACCAATGCGACGCTGCCGCGCGTCATGGTGATGGATCAGATGAAGACGCCGCGCACCACGTATGTGCTGGTCCGCGGGGCGTACGACAAACACGACGTGAAGGTGACCGCGGGTGTGCCGGCGAGTCTGCCCCCGCTGCGCGAACGCGCCACGCAACCGCCTGGGGCTGGCCTACTGGCTGGTCGATCCCGCCAACCCGTTGACGGCGCGCGTCACGGTCAACCGCTACTGGCAGACGTTCTTCGGCGCCGGCCTCGTGCGCACGGTGGTGGACTTCGGCGTGCAGGGCGAGCGGCCGTCGCACCCCGAGCTGCTCGACTGGCTGGCGACCGAGTTCGTCCGCACCGGCTGGGACGTGAAGAAGTTGCACAAGCTCATCGTCACCAGCGCCACCTATCGGCAGTCGTCGAAGGTGACGCCGGCGCTGCGCGAGCGCGACCCGGACAACCGCCTGCTGGCGCGGGGCACGCTTCCGCCTGCCGGCGTGGATGATCCGCGACCAGGCACTGGCGTTGTCCGGCCTGCTGGTCGAGAAGGTCGGCGGCCCGCCGGTGCGGCCGTACCAGCCCGCGGGCGTCTGGGAGGAGGCCACCTTCGGACAGAAAGTCTACAAACAGGACAAAGGCGAGTCCCTGTATCGCCGCAGCATTTACGTGTTCTGGCGGCGCATCGTTGGCCCGACGATGTTCTTCGACAATGCCATGCGGCAGTACTGCGACCCGCGGGTGCGGCGCAGCAATACCCCCCTGCACGCCCTGGTGATTCTCAACGACCCCACGTACACCGAGGCGGCCCGTGCCCAGGCTCAGCGCCTGCTGGAACGCGACAAGCTCGCGACCGATGAGCGCCTGGCCCTGGCGTGGCGCACGGCGACCGCCCGGACGCCGACCGACCGGGAGCGGTTGCTGCTGCGCCAGGCATATGACAGGATTCGCGCTGACTACGCCGCCGACCGCAACGCGGCGTTGAAGGTGCTGGGCGTCGGCGAGTCGCTGCGCAACCAGAAGCTCGACCCGGTCGAGCACGCCACGCTGACCGCGGTGTGTCACCTGCTATACAACCTGGACGAAGCCCTCACGAGGCAGTGACTCATGGACCCGATCCTGGCACGACAGGCACACCTGACCCGACGGCAGTTCTTCGGCCGTTCGGCACTGGGGCTCGGCACCGCAGCGCTGGCGACGCTGCTGCAGCGCGACGGCACCGCAGCAGCCCAGACGCCGGCGCGGATCGGTGGTTTGGCGGGGGTGCCGCACTTCGCGGCGAAGGCCAAGCGCGTCATCTACCTGTTTCAGAACGGCGCCCCGACACACGTCGATCTCTTCGACTACAAGCCGGGCATGGAGCGCTGGCGCGGCCGCGAAATCCCGCCGGAAATCCGCGGCAACCGCCGCCTGTCCACCATGACCAGCGGCCAGGGCTCCAAGCCGGTGTTGCCGCCGATCACGCGCTTCGCCCGTCACGGCCAGAGCGGCGCCTGGGTCTGCGACTTCTTGCCGCACATGGCGTCCATCGCGGACGAGCTGTGTTTCGTCAAGTCGATGCACACCGAGGCGGTCAACCACGCGCCGGCGATCACGTTCCTGCTGACGGGCTCGGAACAGGCGGGCCGGCCGAGCATGGGCGCCTGGCTGACCTATGGCCTCGGTAGCGACACGCAGGAGTTGCCGGCGTTCGTAGTGATGACCTCACGCGACCGTGAGGCGTCGTGTGGCCAGATTTTCTACGATTTTTACTGGGGCAGCGGCTTTCTGCCGTCGCGCTTCCAGGGTGTGCAGTTCCGCGGCAGCGGCGACCCAGTGCTGTACCTGTCGAACCCGGCGGGCGTCAGCCGCGAGGTCCGCCGCGCCCAGCTCGACGGCATCGCCCGGTTGAACCAGGAGACGCTGCGCGAGTTCGGCGACCCGGAGATCGCGACGCGCATCACCCAGTACGAGATGGCGTACCGCATGCAGGCGAGCGTGCCGGAGTTGACCGATTTCCGCGACGAGCCGGCGCGTGTGCTGGAGCGCTACGGCCCGGACGTGCGGCGGCAAGGTTCGTTCGCGTACAACTGCCTGATGGCGCGGCGGCTGGCGGAGCGCGGCGTGCGCTTCATCCAGGTAATGCACGCCGGCTGGGACCAGCACCGCAATCTGAACACACAACTGCGTATCCAGTGCCGCGACACCGACGCGCCTTCGGTGGCGCTGGTAAAGGACCTGAAGGAGCGCGGCCTGCTCGACGAGACGCTGGTGATCTGGGGGGGTGAGTTCGGCCGCACGCCGTTCCTGCAGGGCCGGATCGAGGAGACGAGCGTGTGGGGCCGCGACCATCACCCCTACGGCTTCACGGTCTGGCTGGCCGGCGGCGGCGTCAAGGGGGGCACGACCTACGGCGCCACCGATGAGTTCGCTCACAACGCGCTGGTGAACCCGGTGCATGTGCATGATTTGCAGGCGACGATTCTGCATCTGCTGGGCATCGACCATCGGCGGCTGACGTTCCGCTTCCAGGGTCGCGACTTCCGGCTGACTGACGTGCATGGCGGCGTGGTGGAAGGCATTCTCGGTTGAAATAATATTTTCCACATCCAGTTGCGGGAAAAAGTGCGGCGAGGGAGGGCGACGCGTGCCGAAAGCCCAGCGACAACTTCACCCATCGATTGAGGCGCTCGTCCGCAAACAACTGGAGGGCGATGAGATCGTTTACGGTTGGAGCGAGGTTACCCCGGGAGAGATCAGGGTGCAACTCATCAGTGAGAACTTGCACCGAATCTGTGCTCCCATTGCCAAGAAATTCGGTCGCGGCGCCGGATGTGGGCGAACGTTGGAGTTCAAATTGCTAGACGGCGAGTGGGTGTTTCAAGGTGTAGGCGGTTGGATCTCGTAGCCGCCAGTTCATGGTGGTGATCGATCATGCATGGTTCCAAGTCTCACTCAGTGGTTACGGCTGCTGAACTTGGTGGTTAGAAGGGCAGCAACGATGATGAAACCCAGGGTTACCGTATTCTTCCTGATCCTCGACCTGGCGCTGGCCGGCGCCGGGACGGCGAACGCCCAGGAAAAACTGGAGTACAACCGCCACATCCGGCCGATTTTGGCGGAGAACTGCTTCGCCTGCCACGGTCCCGACAGCGCCAGCCGCAAGGCCGGCCTGCGCCTTGACCGTCGCGACGACGCCATCAAGGCCGGCGTCCTCGTGCCCGGCAAGGCCGACGACAGCGACATCGTCGCGCGCATCAATCAGAAGAATCCGAACAAGCGGATGCCGCCGCCCAAATCGCACAAGACGCTGACGCAGGCGCAAAAGGACACGCTGCGGCGCTGGATCGCCGCGGGGGCCGAGTATCAGCCGCACTGGTCGCTGCTCGCCGTCAAGCGGCCGCCGCTGCCGCAGGTCAAGAACGCCGCCTGGGTGCGCAACCCCATTGACCGCTTCATCCTCGCGGAGCTGGACAAGCACGGCCTCAAGCCCGCCCCCGAGGCCGACCGCCGTACCCTCGCCCGCCGCCTCAGCCTCGACCTCACAGGACTGCCGCCCGAGCCCGCCGATGTGGAAGCGTTCGTCAACGACAAATCGACGAACGCTTATGAGAAGCTGGTCGATAAGTTCCTGGCGTCGCCGCACTGGGGCGAGCACCGCGGCCGCTACTGGCTGGACGTGGCCCGCTACGGCGACACGCACGGCATCCACTTCGACAACTACCGCGAGAACTGGGCCTTCCGCGACTGGGTTATCCGCGCCTTCAACGCGAACATGCCGTTCGATCAGTTCACGATCGAGCAGCTGGCCGGCGACCTGCTGCCGAAGCGCACGATCGACCAGCAAATCGGCTCCGGTTTCAACCGCTGCAACATCACCACCAACGAGGGCGGCGTCATCCCGGAGGAGTATCTGGTTCTGTACACACGCGACCGCACCGAGACGACAGCCCAGGTGTGGATGGGCATGACCGCCGGCTGCGCCGTGTGCCACGACCACAAGTTCGACCCGCTCAGCCAGCGCGAGTTCTACCGCCTGGCGGCGTTCTTCAACAACACGACGCAGGGGGCGATGGACGGCAACATCAAGGACACGCCGCCGGTCATCATCGTGCCGCGCATGGAGGACCGCGGCCGCTGGGACACGCTCGTCAAGGAGGTCGGCGACATGAAGGCGAAGACGGACGCCCGCAAGCAGGCAGCACGATCCGCGTTTGCGAAGTGGTTGAAGGAGGCGAAGGCGGACGCCGTGACGGTGGCCGCACTGCAAGACCAGCTGCGCTTCCACGCGGCGCTGAGCGAGGGCAGCGGCGAGCAGGTGACGCTCGTCGAGGACGGCAAGCCGCGCACAGCGAAGCTCGCCAGGGTGCCAACCTGGGTGGCGGGCCATGTCGCCGCGAAGGCGTTCAAGCCGGGCGGCGGAGCCGTGGTCGCGTCCAGGGCGGCCGGCGACTTCGAGAAGGATCAGCCGTTCACGGTGTCCGTGTGGGTCAAGCCGACGAAGAATAACCTGACCGGCGCCGTCGTCGCCCGCATGGACGAGACCAACAAATTCCGCGGCTGGGACCTGTTCCTGGAGGGCGGCCGGCCGACGGCGCACCTGGTGTCCGCGTGGCAGGACGACGCCATCAAGGTGAACAGCAAGACGTTCCTGAAGCCGAATCAGTGGCACCATGTCACGCTGAGCTACGACGGCTCCGGCAAGGCGTCGGGCGTGCGGCTCTACGCGGACGGCAAGCCGCTGGAGACGACCGTCTTCGTGGACCGGCTGAGCGGCAGCATCCGCACCGACAAGCCGCTGCAAATCGGTCGGCGCTTCCCCGCCAGCTCACCGCTGACGGACATTCACGTGCAGGACCTGCGCGTCTACAGCCGCCCGCTGACGGGGCCGGAAGCGGCGCTGATCGCCCGCACCACGCGCGCCGCCTTGCTGGTGGCGAAGGCCGCCGACAAACGCAGCCCCGCTGAACAGAATGAGCTGTTCGACTGGTTCCTGACCGCGATGGACAAGGAATACGGCCGACTGGCGGCGCAACTGGGGGCGCTGGTGCAGGAGCAGACCGCCATCAAATCGCGCGGCACCGTGGCCCATGTGATGCAGGAGCGGACCACGCCGCCGGAAGCGTTCGTGCTCTTCCGCGGCGACTACGACAAGCGCCGCGAAAAAGTGACGCCGGCCACACCGGAAGCGCTGCCGCCGATGTCGGCCGAGCTGCCGCGCAATCGCCTCGGCCTGGCGCAGTGGCTGCTGCGGCCGGAGCACCCGTTGACGGCGCGTGTCACCGTCAACCGCTTCTGGCAGGAGGTCTTTGGCACCGGCCTGGTGCGCACGACCGGCGACTTCGGCGTCACCGGTGAGCTGCCGTCGCACCCGGAGCTGCTCGACTGGTTGGCGGTGGAGTTCCGTGAAAAGCACTGGGACGTGAAGCAATTCTTCAAGCTGATCGTCACGTCCGCGGCCTACCGTCAGGCCGCGACAGTCAGCAAGGAGGCGCTGCACAAGGATCCGCACAACCGGCTGCTGTCGCGCGGCCCGCGCTATCGCCTGGACGCGGAGATGATCCGCGATTACGCCCTGGCGGCGAGCCGCCTCTTGGTGCGCAAGCTCGGCGGCCCGAGCGTCAAGCCGTACCAGCCGGAGGGCGTCTGGGAGGCGGTCGCCATGAACGTCAGCAACACCAGCATCTACCGGCGCGACCGCGGCGAGAACCTGTATCGCCGCAGCATGTACACGTTCTGGAAGCGCGGCGCCCCGCCGGCGTCGATGGAGATTTTCAACGCCCCGACGCGCGAGTTCTGCACCGTGCGCCGCGAACGCACCAACACGCCACTGCAGGCGCTGGTGACGCTCAATGACGTGCAGTTCGTCGAGGCGGCCCGGCACCTGGCGACCGCGGCACTGAAGCAGGGCGGCGACAGGTTTGAGGGCCGCGCCGACTTCATGGCCCGACGGCTGCTGGCGCGGCCGTTCAGCGCCGCCGAGTTGAAGGTGCTGCGCGAGGTCTTCGCCGACCTGCACGGCTTCTACAAGTCGCACCCGAATGACGCCCGGCAACTGCTCACCGTCGGCGAATCGGTGGCGGACACGACGCTGGACCCGCCGACGCTGGCGGCGTGGACGATGCTGGCCAACCAGCTGATGAACCTGGACGAGGTGTTGAACAAGTAACAAATCCAGCGAGCGGGGTCGCGTCAGCGCCCCGTGCATGTTCACGGGGCGCTGACGCGACCCCGCTCGCCGGCGCAAGGAGCCACCCATGACCCCGTTCCAAGAATACCTCCGCTTCGAGTCGCGCCGCCAGTTCCTGGCCCAGGGCGTCAACGTCGTCGGCGCCGCGGCGCTGGCCACGCTGCTCGGCCAGGACCGCGCCGCCGCCCAGCAGTCTCCGCAAGCGCAGGAGTCGCCCCGCAGCCTGACGCACTTCGCGCCGAAGGCGAAGCACGTGATTTACCTGCACATGGTCGGCGGACCGCCGCAGATGGACCTTTACGACTACAAGCCCGTCATGCGCGACTGGTACGACCGCGACCTGCCGGACTCGATCCGCAACAATCAGCGGCTCACGACCATGACCAGCCGCCAGGCCCGCTTCCCCGTGGCGCCGTCGAAGTACAAGTTCACGCGGCACGGCCGCAGCGGTATGTGGGTTTGCGAACTGCTGCCGTACACCAGCCGCATGGTCGATGACATGTGCTTCATCCGCTCGATGCACACCGAGGCGATCAACCACGAGCCGGCGATCACGATGCTGCAAACCGGCAGCCAGATCACCGGCCGGCCGTGCCTGGGGGCGTGGGCGTCGTATGGCCTGGGCTCGCTGAATCACAACCTGCCGACGTTCGTGGTGATGGTGGCGCGGCCGAGCAACACCGAACAGGTGCAGGCGATCGCGGCGCGGCTGTGGCAGTCCGGCTTCCTGGCGGGCGAGCACGCCGGCTGCGCCTTCCGCAGCAGCGGCGACCCGATCCTGTACATCAACAACCCGCCCGGCGTGCCGATGGACGTGCGCCGCACCACCCTCAACGGCCTGCGCCGGCTCAACGAAATGAATTTCCAGCGCGTCGGCGACCCGGAGACGCACACGCGGATTCAGCAATACGAGTTGGCGTTTCGCATGCAGCAGAGCGTGCCGGAGCTGGTGAACCTGGCCAACGAGCCGGCCTCGACGTTCGCGCTGTACGGCGACTCGGCGCGGACGCCGGGCACGTTCGGTCACACGGCCCTGCTGGCGCGGCGGCTGGTGGAGCGCGGCGTGCGCTTCGTGCAGGTTTACCACAACAACTGGGACACGCACGGCAACGTCGCCGGCCGGCTGCCGAGCCAGTGCCGCGACGTGGATCAACCGTGCTGGGGCCTGATCCAGGATTTGAAGCGTAAGGGGCTGTTCGACGAGACGCTCATCATCTGGGGCGGCGAGTTCGGCCGGACGATCTACTCACAGGGCGGCCTGACGCCGCAGAACTATGGCCGCGACCATCATCCGCGCTGCTTCACGATGTGGATGGCCGGCGGCGGCGCGGCCCGCGGCCAGATTTACGGCGAGACGGACGACTTCAGCTACAACATCGTGCGCGACCCGGTGCACGTCCGCGACTTCCACGCGACGGTGCTGAAGCTGCTCGGCTTTGATCACCAGCGCTTCAGCTACCGCCATCAGGGGCTCGATTACCGCCTGACTGGCGTCGAGCCGGCGCATGTGATTGAGGAATTGCTGGCTTAACACAACGGCCGCGCGTCCCGATTCGTTGACGGGGGCACGCGGCCTTTTCCCTTACCCTGGGGCGGTTTCTGGCGACGGGGGAGCGGACGGTACGCGGTGTTTCAGTTCTCGGCACAGTTTGTCGAACGAGGGGGAATGGTTCCGGCAAAGAGCCAGGTCCATTGCAGCGGTGAAGCGCGGCTGGTCAACCCGTTCGCTGTACTTTCGGGGCAGCAGGCTTTTGATCCAACCCTTGCCTTTGCCCTCCTCCTCGGGATTCACCGGGACCACGAGGTCGGCGGGAAGATCGTTCTTCCCCGCCAGGGAGGCGGCGGCGGCCGCGAACCACGTCTCGAACATGGGGTGGGGTAGAACGCAGGCGATGTCTGCATCCGCCCGGGATTCCCGAGCCCATTGCAACAGTCGGGGGGCAAGTTCTCTGGGACAGGCGCCCTCCGAGTCGATGAAAATCAGCACCAGTTTGTGAAAGTCATCTGGAGGGCGTAAATCCAGTTTGATCCTGGCGGCGTCCACGGCCGCCTTGAGCCCGGGTTCCTTCAACAAGGTTCCCTGGTGGTGTCGGAACGGACGCAGCACGTCGAGGCTGTCGCCGCCCAGCAGTTCGTACCAGAGCCGTTCGAGCAGCACCCGGATGGACTGGTCCTCGCCGTGGCCCTCCACGATGACCGCCACACGCAGGGGCATGGTTAGTTCCCCCCTCCCGAGGGAAGCACTTCTGCTTGCCGTTGTAAATCGGCTTCGTCGAGGTCAAGTTGGCCCATGCGCTGCAAATCGGCCAGAGTGTAAAGTTCCTTGCGAAGAATTTCCCGGCTGGCGGGATCCACGGGGGCGATTTGCGTCTGGCCGTTGCGCATTCGCACGACGAGCACCTGACCGGGTTCCACCTGGCGATCCGCCAGCAGATCGCCGCTGTGGGTAGTTAACAACACCTGCGTCTGCCCCGTTGCCTCCTCCAATGCATCAACCAGAGCCTGAGTGGCGGCAGGGTGGAGGGAAGTCTCTGGTTCTTCAATGCCAACGACAATCGGCCCGACCGGCAAGTGAATCTGGAAGACGGCCATCAGCGCCGCCAGGGATCGTAATGTCCCGTCTGACATGCTAGCTGCGTCGAACCCCAGGGATAAGGTTGCTGGTCCCGACGGCCGCAACTGAAAGCGGACGGTGTTGTACTCCCCATACTGCACTGCGTCAAATTGATCGACATCTTCCACAATGGTCACGAGATAATCTCGGATACGTGTGATGGCATCCGGACTGATTTCTTTCAACCCCTCGATCACACTCGCGAGGTTGCTCCCGTCTCGTTCCAAAAGCACCCCTGGGGCAGGCTTTTGAAGCCGGCGGATGGCTTCCGGATAAAAGTTGTAGAAGCCCATTTCCCGGAGCCCTTCTCCCAAGGAGATGAATGGCTGGGTGCCGATTACACCGAGTAAGGGCCGGTCAGGACGGTAAGTGGTAAAGAACTCCTGGGCGAGCGGGCTCTGGATCGGTTCCTTGACGCCCTCTCTTGATCGCCAGCGAGAGATCAAACCGTCTCGCACCTCAAAGCCAATCCCGGCCTGAGTATCCAGTCCTTGAATCTCCAACATCTCTTTATGGATAATTGGGATGTTATATTGATCTCGTGCCAATTCCAAATAATATCTAGCAAGCAAGGCGTCGTCCGCCAAATCCATCTGTGCTCTTTTTCCAGGTAATTCCGCTGTATGAAGGTGGCTTCCGTTCCCCCGGCGATCGAAGGGTTCGCGTAGGAAACCCACTTCAATTTCAAAAATGATCTGGGGAGACGCCGGACTGCGGCAAGCCACGGACGCCCAACCTCCTCGGCGCTTGAACGCATCAGAAACGCTGTATTCCATCGAGTCACGCAGGAACGCCAGCGCATCGAGGAAGTTGCTTTTTCCCGAGCCGTTTCGGCCCACCAAGATCGTCATTGGCTGGAGCCGCACGTCGCACAAGGCAATGCTCTTGTACCCCTGAATGCGGACGCGGCGCAGGAACGGCGGTTTCGTCCGCTCCGCCAGCCAGTGGCCGTTCTGTGATTCTTCCGCAGTCGCCATGAGAACCTCATTCACACAATGCCCGATCACGACGGCCGCCCGCCCCACATCTCCTCATCCGCGAACGGGTGAATCGGCCGATCCGCCTTCGGCTTCGGCCGCGCCTTCAGAATCGCCTCCGCCAGCATCAGGTCGGCCCTGGTCGTGATCTTGATGTTGGAGCCGTCCCCCTCGACGACCGCCACGGGATGGCCGGCCGCCTCGACGAGCTGGGCGTCGTCGGTGATCGCCTGCCCCACCTTGCTGCGGTTCGCGTACGCCGCCTCCAGCCAGTCGCGGCGGAACACCTGCGGCGTCTGCGCCAGCCACAGCCCTTGCCGCGGCACCGTCGCCTGCACGCGCTGTTGGCCGTCCACGCGCTTGAGCGTCTCGGCCACCGGCGCCGCCAGCAGCGCCGCCCACCTCCTGCGCCCTGGCGAACACCGCGTCGATCATGGCGTCGGTGACGCACGGCCGCACCGCGTCATGCACGGCGACGAACTCCACCTCCGGCTTGAGCAGCGCCAATGCGTTGGCGACCGACTCGAAGCGCTCGCGGCCGCCGTCGGCGATCTGCACATTCATGAACGCGATGTTGGCGATGTAGCGGCGGCGGAAGAGTTCCTGGTCGTCCGGGCTCACGACGATCAGGCACTGGCACACGTCCTTGCGGTTGACGAAGTGCTCGACGGTGCGCAGCCAGACGGCGCGGCCGTCGAGGTTGGTGAACGGCTTCTTTTCCTTGTCGCGAAAGCGCGAGGATTTTCCCGCCGCCGGCAGGATGACCGCGAACGAACTCATGGCGACCCCCAGGACAATGGCCCCGGCACGGAACGTCCGCCGCGCCGTTGTCACTTATCCTACCGCGCCCGCCACCCGCGCCGCCAGGGTGCGCTGCGCCGCGGCGCCGGCGTCCAGCCACGCCCGCAGCGCTTCCTCCGCCGCTGCCAGCGCCGCGTCGGCGTCCGCGACCTGTAGTTCCGCCTCGTCCACGCGGGCGGCAAGCCGTCCCTCGGCGACGCACGCCGGGGGCGACGGCGGGACTGCGGTCGGCGGCGCGGCTTCGAGCGCCTGCAGCCGGTGGTCGGCCTGCTCCAGAGCGTCGGCCAGAGACTGCTGCACCTGATCGAGCACGTCGCCCCAGGTGGGCGGCAACACGGGTTCACGGGCCGCGGCCATGCTTCCCTCCCTTCTGCCATCGTTGTGCGGTTGCGCGGAACGCGCAACCGTCCAGCACCGCCCGCGGCGGCCTGGCGTTCTCGACATACCGCAACCACCACGCTTTTTCCAGCGCATCTGGGTGTGCTGGCGGAAGAAGGAGGGCAAGAAAGGAGCGCGTAGGAAAAAAAGTTCCCGGTTTAGCCGCGACGCGCAGTGGAGCGCTCCCCTTCGGGTCGCGGCTAAACCGGTTCCAGCAGGGCGGCACACGCAACCGCCCTGTTGCTGGCTCCGAAAAGCGCAGCGTTTCCAGAATGTCCTGGATCACTTCTTCTGCGACTTCTGCCAGGCGCGCCAGGCCTTGGCGGCAGCGGTGCGCTCGGCGCGGGTGGCGTCGTCCTCCGGCCCGAAGTCCTGGCTGGTGATCTGCGTCAGCGCCCGGTGGGCGGCGTGCGCGACCGGCGGCTCAGCGTCCTCCAGCAGGTTAATCAGCTCGGTAATGTACCGGGTCTGTTTTTTCATGCCGGCGGCCAGGGCGGCGGCCCGCCGCAGTTCCACCTGGTCCGACTTCAGAGCCGCGCTCACCTCCACGGGCGGTTCGGCACTCAGGCGCTCCGTCAGCACGGCGCGGGCCCGCGTCTTGGCCGCGCCCTTCAACGCCGGGATGGCGCTGGCCAGCGCCGCGTTGTAGCCGGGGCCCTTCGCCGCCTTGAACTTGTCCAGCACCGCCCCCTGTTTGGACGCCGGCGCGGCGGTCAGTTCCTCGCCCAACTGCTTGGCGCTCGGCCCCGTCTTCGACGGCGGGTCGGTGTTCTTCTTGGGGCCCTTGTTCTCGTTCTTGTTGACGAGGTTCGGCAGGTCCGGGATGACCAGCCGCGGCTCCTCCACCACCTTGGGCTGCGTCACCTTGACCTTGGCGGTCAGGTCCGCGGCCAGGTTGACGCGCTTCAGGAACAGCAGCGCGAAACAGGTATCGCAGCTGCCCTGGGCGAAATCGCCACGCCACGCGCCGTCGGGGTACTGGACGGACAGCAACAGCTCGGCCCCCCAACCGAACCAGTCCTTGGTGCCGATGTGCTTGCCCTCCAGGTTGTACGCCACCGCCATCCGCTCCAGGCTCCACAAGGCGTAGTAAATGCGGCCGCTTTTCGCCTGCGCCGCCGCCTTGGCCCTGTCGCCAATGGGGTTGCCGATGGTCGAGGCGACCGCCCCCAGGCCCGCGCGCACGCGCTCGTCCTTGGCCAGGTCCACCTTGGCCCGGCTGGGGTCGCTGGCGTGGCCCAGCGCCAGGCCCAGCAGGCCGGCGCAGGTCATCGCCAGACTGGGCGAGGTGTCTGCCGTCTTGGGGGCGTTCTTGTTCTTCTCAAATTCGTAGCTCCAGCCACCGGTCTCGAACTGAAAATTGCGGAAGCGCTGTTCGGTGAGCAACAATTGCCGCTCGACCGGCATGCCGTAGCGACGGCCAACCCACAGAGCCATCATGGAGAACTGGGTGTTGGAGTTGTCGCCGGAGGTGTTCTTGTCCCCCTGCAAGGGGGCGCGCACGAACGGCATCAACTCCCGCTGCATGTAAGGCGTCAGCTGGGTCCAGTGGCGGGGGGTGCGGTCCTTGGGCAGTTTCGGGTTGAGCTTGCCCGGCGTCGCCACCTTGAGGTGCGCATCCAGGCGCTCGGTGTCCGTCCCTGCCACGCTGGAGGTGTAATCCCAGCCGCCCCAGGCGTTCTGGGCACGCATCAGGCGGAACGTCATGGATTCGATGAGCGGCAGGTCGATCTCATCGCCCAGGCGGTCCAGAAAGAAAATGCACAGGGACAGGGAGTAGTTTTGGGACAGCTGGACCATTTCTTTGCGGACGGCGGCCGCGGCCTTCTGAATGGACGGGTCGGTTGGGGCGACGCCGCATTCCAGGAGCGTCCAGCCGGCCAGGGCTGTGGCGCCGATCTGGGCGTGCTGCCAGGTGCCGTCCTCACGCTGCTGGGAGCGCAAATACGTCAGCCCCTTGCGGACGGCTGCGGCAATGTCCGCTTCTTTCGGCGCCTGGGCATCCCCAGGGCTGGGCCACGACAACAACACGAGAGCGGAAAGCACCAGGCCAAACCACGCGGCTCGGTTCATTGGCAAGTCCTCCGGCAAGGCGAATCCTCACAGGCAAAACATAGTCAGGATACCCATCCCCCGGAACTTCCGCCAGAGAAATGCGAAAAAATGACCACGAACGGGTGCTCCACTCGATGTTGGCGAGCGGCGCGGCGTCAGCCCGCCGGTACTGCGGAGTGTCAAGGACTTCGCAGTATCGGCGGGCTGACGCCGCGCCGCTCGCCGGCAACTGCCAAAATCGAGTGGAACACCCCACGAACCACGACGCTGGCAATGCACACGGCCCCCAGGAAGTGTTCCCAGGGGCCGTGAAACAGTACCGAGCAACGGAGTGGAAGCCGACTTACTCGAGCCAGTTGGAGGGCGGCGGCACGGTGGACTTCGGGCTGTTGACCACCGACCACGTTTGCTGGCTCACCGAGGAGCTGACGCCGCGGACACTGCCGTCACCCATGGTGACGTTGGCGGCACCGGAGCTAAACGCCTGCAACATGTTGGTGACGCAGCCGACGCCGATACTGCTCGATTGCGGCAGCGGGACCAGGATGCTGGGGGAAAGGGCACCACCGGAGACCACGGAAATGTACGCCGCGTTGGAACTCTGGTAGCAGGTGATCGTGCCAGTCACCGTGCCGGGGCTGGCCGGGAGCGCGAAGGCGGACAGGCTGCTCCAGGCGCGATAGGTGGTGTTGCAATAGGCGAAGCCGGTGCCGAACATCACGGTGTTGCTGGTGCCGGCCGGCGCGAAGCCAGCGGGCAGGCGCTGGAACGAGCCGTTGTTGAACAGCTGGGCGTTGCCGGCGAAGCTGGTGATGCCGATGTTGGCGCTGGTCAGGCCGGTGCCCGGGGCGGTGAAGTCCTGCGGCGAGATGTAGGTCGGAACCACCGAGGCGAGCAGGCCCTGGTTGTAGACGTTTTCCTGCTCAACGAACGGCAACAGGTGATAGAAGATGCTGACGCTCTTGCCGTTGAGCGGGATGCCGCTCGTCGGCGTGCCGTTGTACGGCAGCTTGGTGCCGTAGGTGCCGGCGAAGTTGTGGGTCGCCTTGCCCAGCTGGGTCAGGAAGTTGATTGTCTGGGTCCGGGCCGCAGCTTCACGGACCTTCTGGACGGCTGGTAAGAGCAACCCGATGAGGATGGCGATGATCGCAATCACCACCAGCAGTTCGATCAGCGTGAACGCGGATCGGTTCTGCCTGCGCAGAGTCATGAGATACCCTTTCTGAGAGGAGCAACGAAGATACAAGCGGGACCGCACCCGCAAACCATCTCGAATGTAGGAGCGAACGGGACCGCACCCGTTAGAAGGTCTCAATCACGAAGCACATCAGGAACACCGCAACCGTCCGAGAACCCTGCACCCAGTAAGAATGGCGAGCCAATGGGCGAGCTGTAAGGGTTCGGCAACGGTTCGGAGCATGCACACTCAAGGTACCACGGACCCCTGTGGAATTTGGGGAAGACTGAATTGAAAGTAAGGCGGTTCACCCAACATGTCAAGCAAAAAAGAGAAAAAACGGTGGAGTTTTTCGTGCAGGTTGCTCAAGTCTTTGTGAAAATTCAGGATGAGGCTCGCGATTGTGACCATCCGGTAAGGGTTTTTCACCCAGTTGCTGTGCAAAATTCAGCGGGGTCAGGCGGGTGAATTTTCATTTTTGGGGTCGGCGCGGGCTCCTGAGTCGGGGCCGTTTGGCCCTGCTCTGGGACAGAGACGCCCTTGCCACCCCTGTTTCCCCGAGTTTTCACTGCGGCACCAGCGGAACGACGGCCGCGCCGAGTCGTGGTGCAGGCGTCTCGCCTCCGGAACTATCCCGGCGAGCGCGGGCGCCAGCCAGCGCCAACCGGTGCAGCAAGGGCGCCGCTTCTCGACGTGTGAAAAAGTTGGCCCCCTTGGCCTCCTTGGCCCCCTTGCTCGGTCAGGCGGCGACAGCCGAGGACTGGCCGTGCCAGCCGATCCGAACCGCACCACCGCGCAAACCGTTAAAGTCCGCCCCAGCGCCGGCCGATACGGATGTAAAGAAAGAACGCTGGAGGCGGGACGCGGCGCGACCCCCCACCTCGCGGCGTGGGCGGCCCAGGCGTGGCCGGTTCGCGGATCGGAATTTCTGGCGGCGCCGCCGCCGGGCGGCTCCAGGAAGGGAGAGGGGGCGATGCGAAACGCGCGATGCTGGTGGCTGCTCGTCGGCGCCCTGCTGGCGCCGGCCGTGGGCGGTGGTTGTTTCCCGAACCCGTTCTCGATGGGCCTCGGCACACCCATCCCGATCCAGCCCTGGGTGGCCGAGTGGGCCGAGGAGCGCCTCGGCAACGCCGGCCGAATCGATAACAACACGGTAATCATGCCGGCAATCCCGGCCGGTTATCGGCCGCTGTGCGAGGATCCGCCCGATCGCGCCTCCATCCTGCGGGCCATGCCGCGGGTGGCGCGCGGCGTGCCGTACTTCTACGAGGAGTTCCGCGACGACTACGAGTTCACGGTCGAGCGCATGGTCGATCACATCGATCCGCCGCGCTTCTACCCGCTGGTCGGCCCGGCCCAGCTGCACCACTGCCACTACAAGTGCGTCGTCTACTTCACCGAGACAAAAATGTCGGGCTACCCGTTCCCGTTCCAGGTCAAGCGGCGCCGCTCCGAGACGGTGTACATTGATCGCGACCATCTGCACGTTGTCGCCTGCACGCCTGAATCACAACAGGCCGTCACCCGCGACATGACGCAGTATCGACCCTGAGGAGTCATTAGTCATTAGTCATTAGTCATTAGTTCACCGGGATAGGGCGCCAGGCGTTTCGCCTACCGCTCGAACCCTGAGAACCAATGTCTAATGACTCCTCAGAGGTAAGGAGGAAGAAGCCATGCGCAAGACACTCCGACGCGCCGCCTGGGCGCTCGCGGTTGGCGCCGGTCTGGGGGCGACGGGACTGGCGGCGGCACAAGCGCCCGAGCGGGAGCTGGTCGGGATGTCGCCGATTCAGGCCGCCACGCCGCGGGCCCGGGAAATCCGGGTTGAACTGGCCTGGTTGGCCGACCCGCTGACGTTCCCGCACTACTTGAAGGCGCGGGTGACCGGCTCGGGTCTGGAGGTGCGCGGCTACCTGCCGACCGCCGCGGTGCGCGACCGGGCGCTGGCCGTGGCCCGCCACCACAGCCCCCTGCCCGTGATCGACCATCTCAAGGTTCACCCGAACATTCCGCCCCGGTTCGTCTTACCCGACCCGAACCTGGCCGAGACCGTGCAGACCGCCCTGGAGGGCGTGCTGCCGGCAGGAGCCACCGTGAGCGTGCGATGCCTGGCCCCGGGGTGCGTTGCGCTCGTCGGCTCGGTTGGGTCGCCGGAGGAGCAACTCGCGGTTTGCCGGGCGCTGCGGCGCGTGGACGGCTGCGCCAGTGTCACCTGTCAGCTCCAGGCCGCGGCGTTCGCCGCACCGGCGCCGGCCCCGGCTCCGGTCGCGATGAACCAGTTGCAGATTCGGCCCCAGCAGGTGACCGCCCAGTACACACCGTTGCCCGTGCCGATACAGACGCCGTCGCCTCCCGCCGCGGCGGTCAGGCGGCCGACCGGGGTTGAGAAGACAATGCCCTACACGTTGCCGTCGCCGCCGCCCATGATATCGATGGACGTGCCGGTGCCGCCGGTGCCGCCCGTGGTTCAGGCCGTGCCAACCATGCCGCCGCCGGCCAAGCAGACAGCGCCGGTAGCGTCCGCGCCACCGCCAGTGCCCCGGCCTGTTGAGAAAGCGGGGGGTTACACGCCGCCGGCGCCGCCCGCGCTGCCAGCGGTGATACAGGCGGGGAACCGGTCGCCGGCCGCGCCGCCTGGCCCATCCGCCGCTCCGGCGACGGTGCGTTTCGAAGCCAGACCGGCACCGCCCGCGGCACCCCCGGAGTTGGCGGCTCGGTTGCGGCAGCGCCTGATGCAGGTCTGTGGTCCGGCGGCGAAACAGATCGAGGTGGAGTTCAAGTCGGCCACGGCGATTCAGGTCCGGCTGACCGTCGCCAGCGAGGCCGAAGGCCAACGTTTGGGGACGATGGTGATGGGGCTGCCGGAACTGGCCCGCTACCCCCACCTGGACGTGTTCGCGCAGGTTCGGCCGTAACAGCCTTCGCAGATCGCCTTGCTGCCGTTTACGGTTCGCGCATCGGAAGCGGCGCGAACCGTAAACGGCAGCCCATTTCCGCCCGGACACCGACACTCCCTTCCTTCACCGGTGTTTCATTCAAAAGGGCCGGATCGGAGTGCGTCCACCGATCCGCATTTGCCCCAACCGCCGGCGCAAGCCAGAGTGACCGCGCCGACCGCGTTCTCTGGGCAAGTTCCCAATCCGAACAGGAGTTCACCGGATGCGATTGCTCCACCGCACCTGCGCCACCCTGGCGGCGCTGCTGACGCTGACCGCACTCGGCGGTTCGGCGCTGGCGGCAGCACAAGCCGATGGCGACAAGAAGGCTCCACCGAAGAAAACCGCCACGTCCACCGCCGCCGCGATCCCTGCGGAGCAGTGGAAGCAGGCCAGCACCGCCGCGCTCAAACCCGGCGAACTCGACGCCCTGCTCGCCGAGCAGTTGCAGAAGCACGGCGTCAAGCCGGCGCCGCTGACCACCGACGAGCAGTTCATCCGCCGCGTGTACCTCGACCTGACCGGCAAACTGCCGATGCCAGCCGACATCACCGAATTCGTCAAGGACAAGAATCCGAACCGGCGGGCGAAGCTGATCGACCGCCTGCTGGAGACAGACGACTTCTGCCGGCACTGGGCGGACTACTGGTACAGCGTCATCGCGCTGCGCGTTACCGACCCGTTGCTGCAAATCACTGGCCAGCAGTTCAAGCCGTGGATGGTCGAGCAGCTCAAGACGAACAAGAGCTGGGCGGACATCACCCGATCAATGCTGCTGGCCGAGGGCGAGATGCGTTTCTTCCCCGGCAAGGATGGGAAGTACAAGCCGAACGGCTCGTCCTTCCTGCTGGGTTCGCGGCGCGGCACCGACGCCGCCACCGAACGGGCCGCGGAAACGTCGCGCATCTTCCTGGGCGTCCAGATTCAGTGCGCCCAGTGCCACGACCACCCGAGCGACGTGTGGAAGCGGCAGCAGTTCCACGAGTTCGCGGCGTACTTCGGCCGGCTGCGCGAGCGGCCCATTTTCGAGGAGAAGCGCATCGTCGGTTTCGCGCTGGTGTCCACTCCGTTCGGCGAGTACCAGATGCCGGGCAAAGATAACAAGAAGGAAGTCAAGAAAAAGGGTTTCGGCCCCGGCGGCGCCGGCCTCGCCCCGCGCTTCCTGGACGGCAAGTCGCCGGGAGCGCGGTTGCCGGACCTGCAGCGGCGCAGATCGCTGGTCGAATCGATCACGTCAAAGGACAACCCGTGGTTCGCGGCGGCTTACGTCAACCGCATCTGGGGCGAGTTGCTGGGCCAGTCGTTCTACCAGCCGATCGACGACCTGGGGCCGCAGAAGGAGGCGGTGTTCCCGCCGGTCATCACGCGGTTGGCGGGCGCCTTCAAGGGCTCGAACTACGACATGAAGGGCCTGTTCCGAACGGTGATGAACACGCGGGCGTATCAGCGGCAGATTCGCGCGGCGCGGCGCCGGACGAGCACTTGTTGTTCGCGGCGGTGTATCCGAAGCGGTTGCAGGGCAACGCCCTGTGGCAGTCGCTGGTGTGTACGCTGGGGCCGATTGGTCCGGGGGGGCCGGGCGGCTTCGGCCCCAGGAAGGGACCGGGCGGTTTCGCGGGGCGGGGCGGCCTGGAGAACGTGTTCAAGCAGGAGTTCGGCTACGACCCGTCCACCCGGCCGGAGGACATCGAGGGCAGCATCGCGCAGGCGCTGCTGCTGATGAACAATCCGCAGCTGAACCAGAAGATCCGGGCCACGGGCACGAACTTGCTGACCCGCGTGCTGAAAGCGTATCCCAAGGACGACGAGGCGCTGACGGTGGTGTACCTGCGAGCGCTGGCGCGGACGCCGACGGATCGTGAACTGGAACGCTGCCAGTCGTACGTTCAGCGCGTCGGCAACCGGGCCGAGGCGTTCGAGGATATTCTGTGGGTGCTGGTGAACTCGACCGAGTTCCAGACAAAACGCTGACCATGCGTGTCCGATCCGAGCCCGAGCACCAGCGCGGGGCTCCTCGCTGGCGCTCGGGCTCGGATCGGACACCAAACCCCGAGGAACCAATGACCGTTCAAACCTTGATGCAAGTCCGCACGACGGGCGAGGGTGTGGTCAGCCGACGGACGTTCCTGCGCGGCGCCGCGGGGGCGGCGGGGTTGGGTCTGTTTGGCTGGAAGGACGCGGTGACGGCGCACGCCCAGGAGCTGCGCCGCCAGGGCATGGCCTGCGTGCTGATCTTCCTGCGCGGCGGCCCCAGCCAGTTCGAGACGTTCAACCCGAAGCCGGGCACCACCAACGGCGGCCCGACCACGGCCATCAACACCAACGTGCAGGGTATTCAGCTCGCCGAGGGCTGGACGCGCACCGCCCAGGTGATGAATAGCATCGCCCTGGTGCGCTCGATGACCAACCGCGAGGGCGAGCACCAGCGGGCGACCTATCAGTTGCACACCGGCTACGTGCCGCTGGCGGCGCTGCGCTACCCGAGCTTCGGCTCGATTGCGTCGGCGGAGATCGGGCCGCGCGACTTTGATCTGCCGCACTTCGTCCATGTCGGCGGCCGTTTCGGCGCCGTCGGCAGCGGCTTCCTGGGCATGGCACACGCGCCGTTCGTGGTGCAGAACGCCAACCAGATGCCGGCCAATTCGCAGCTGCCCGTCGGCAACGCCCGCTTCAGCCGCCGGCTCGAATTGATGCGCGAACTGGAAGAGGACTTTGCCGCGGCCGGCGCCCGGACGCAGGTGAACGAGCACCGTTCGGTGTACAACAGCGCCGCGAACCTGGTGCGCAGCCCCCGGCTGCGAGCGTTCGACCTGCGCGAGGAGACGGACGCGACGCGCGACCGCTACGGCCGCAACGCCGTGGGCCAGGGCTGTCTGCTGGCGCGGCGGCTGATCGAGACGGGCGTGACGTTTGTGGAGGTGGATTTCCCGGGCTGGGACACGCACCAGGACAACTTCACACGGACGCGGACGCTGGTGAATCAGGTGGACCCGGCGTTCGCGTCGCTGGTGGAGGATCTGCGGCAGCGTGGCCGGCTGGAGCGGACGCTGGTGGTGGTGATGGGCGAGTTCGGCCGGACGCCGCGCATCAACGCCAACACGGGCCGCGATCACTTCCCGCGGGCGTTCAGCCTGGCGCTGGCCGGCGGCGGCATCCGTGGCGGCCGTGTGCTCGGCGCCACCAGCGCCACCGGCGTGGACGTGACACAGCGGCCGGTGACGGTGCCGGACCTGTTCTGCACGTTCTGCCGGTCGCTGGGCATCAACCCGCGCCGCGAGAACCTCACGGCCATCGGCCGCCCCATCCGCATCGTGGACGGCGGCCAGCCGGTCAATGAACTGTTCTCCTGAACCAAAGAGATTAGCCACAGAGGACACAGAGGACACAGAGAGAAAGAGAGGAAGGGTGATTCAGCCCTCCTGTCTTCCTCTCTGTGTCCTCTGTGGCTAATCTCTTTGGTATAATCCCCGCATGGCGAAAAAGAAAAAAGTTCGGGTTGATCTGCGCAAGAACCGCTCCAAGCCGCCGCGCGACCGCGCCTGGACGCGCGGCTTCCAGGAGCACGGCTACGCCGAGGACGCGACCGTCTCGGACGAGCGCGTCCGCGCCAAGGGCGACCTGTCGCGCAGCGCACCATCATCCAGGAAGACCAACCCGGAGCCAACCCGGACCAGGCACAGACCGCCGAGATGCCGACGGTCGATGCGGCCACACACCTGCTGGGCCGTGTGCTGCGCGTCCACGGGTTGCACTCGGTCGTCGAGACGGCGGACGGCCGGCAGTACCGCTGTGTCGTGCGGCGGCTGCTCAAGTCACTGGCGACCGACGAGCGCAACGTCGTCACCACCGGCGACCGTGTGTGGATCCGCCTGTCGCAGCACGACGAGGGCTTCATCGAGCGCGTCGAGCCGCGGCACGGATTGCTGACGCGGGCGTCGCGCAAGCGGGAGCACGTCCTGGTGGCCAACGTCGATCAGGTGGTCTTCGTGATGGCCCTGGTCGAGCCCGAGTTGAAGCCGCACCTCATCGACCGCTACCTGGCCAGCGCTGAACAGGGCAACATCGCTCCGGTGCTCTGTCTGAACAAGGTGGACCTGGTGGACGCGGTGGCGTACCAGCCGCTGGTCGGCTTCTACAGCCAGCTGGGCATCCCGACGTACCTGACGAGCGCCGCGACGGGGCAGGGCATCGACCGGCTGCGGGCGCGGTTGCGTGACCGGCAGACGGTGTTCTCGGGCCAGAGCGGTGTGGGCAAATCGTCGCTGCTGAACGCGGTGCAGCCGGGGTTGGGCCTGCACGTCAGCGAGGTCAGCGAGGTCAACCAGAAGGGCCGCCACACGACGACGACGGCGCAGCTGCTGAAGCTGGAGTTCGGCGGCTGGGTGGTGGACACGCCGGGCATCCGCCAGTTCGAGTTGTGGGACATCATCCCGGAAGAGGTGGAGGGCTTCTTCCCAGAGTTCCGGCCGTACGTGGCGCTGTGCGCCTTCCCGGACTGCACGCACACGCACGAGGAGCGCTGCGCCATCAAGGACGCGGTGCTCAGGCGGCAGATCAGCGAGCGGCGGTATACGAGTTACCTGGGAATGTTCAACGGATCGATGGAGGAGTGAGTATGTCCGCAGATGCTGCCCGACGACAGCAGCTGAAGGCGATCACACGGGAGGTGTTCGAGCGCCGCCGGGACGCCTATATACGACTCGCACAAGGAGAAGGAGGCGACATGGCTCTTTCCACAAGTTGGATCAGCAAAACGCCCGGCGTCTGTGGCGGCGATGCCTGCATCCGCGACACCCGACACACCGTTCACGGTCTGGTCGAGTGGAAGAAGCTGGGCTTAACCGACGCACGCATTTTGGAACACCATCCCGATCTGACACCGGCCGATTTGGAAGCGGCCTGGGATTACTACGCACGGCATGCGGCGGAGATTGACGACGCCATCCGCACCAATGCCGAGGCCTGAGGCGCTGCCGCTTCGTTCGTAGTACCGCCTTCAGGCGGAATCTGCGCCGCAGATTCCGCCTGAAGGCGGTACTACGAACGAAGCGGGCCATCTCACCGCTTCCTTGAATTTGATCTACTCCACCTTCCACACCTTCGAGTCCTGCCGCACCACCCAGCGCTGCCGTTTGCCCGCCGCGCCCCGAATCTCCGCGTCGGCCTGAAACAGCAACTCCGTCGCTTGCAGCCCCGGCGGCCGCGTCAGGCTCGGGTGCGTCAATCCCGCCAGGCCCAGCGCCTTCAGGTCCGGCGCCCAGCGCTTGTGTGTCTTGTGATACGCCCGCTGCGCCTGATAAATGCGGTACAGCAGCAACTTCGCCCGCCCCGCCTCATCGGGCCGAAACTTCACCGTCCCCGGTTTCGCGATCGAGAACTGCACATAGCCCCACATCTCCGGCTGGTGCATGTCAATCACGCCCTGCGGCGACCACACCCAGTTGTCTTCCTTCAAGCCCTTGATCTTCTGATAGCGGCCCTCGACGACCTCGTGCCGCCACTCAACGCGCGAGAAGTTGACGCGCCACTGGTCGCCGTCGCGCGGCGGCCCCGGCGGGTGCGGCTGATACGCCATCTCCGCCAGCACGCGCCACGGCAACGCCAGCTCCACCGACCAGCCCCGGTCCACGTCGCGCGGGTCGTTGAGGGTGCCGTCCACATGGACCGCCGTCTTCAGGCCGGGTATCTCCCAGCTGTCCAGCGCCGTGCCGCCGTCACGGTACGGCCGTGGCAGAAACAGATCCCAGCCGGTGTTCAGCGCGTTGATCTCGAACTCGTAATACTCGTGATTGTCGCCGTTGGGATCGATGAACACTTCAAAGTCGTTGTCACGGAAAATCACCGAGTCGTGCTTCGTCAGCGTGCCCCAGACGTGCGGCTCCTCCATCTCCGCGGCGACGTAATAATAGTCATCGTCCCAGAGCATCTTGACGCGCGTCCGGAAGCGCGGCCGCGGTTTCTTGTCGCCCTCGATGTCCACGAAATCGTCGGTCCACGGTGCGTCCTGCCACGCCGGATCGTCGAGTTTGCCGTCGATCTTGATTGGCTGCGTAGCGCGGTAGCAGACATAGCCTTTCGGGTGGACGAAGTGCAGCGCCGGCCGCGCCACGGGCTTCGGGTTGGCCACAGGATGTGGCGGCAGCAGCCCGGACAGCGGGATGAGCAACACGAGGACGAGCAAGCTGATGGCGGCCAGGCGCGAACGGTTCACAGCAGCTCCTTCGAGGCCAACGGCCAGTTGTTGCCAGGGCCGCTATTGTATACGGTACGCAGAAGGGCGGTGGCCGCCACCGCCCACCGTTTCCCGAACCCCCAGGAGAGCCGATCATGCCTCGCGTAACCCGCCGTCACGCCCTGCAGTCCGGCGCCGCTGCCGCCGCGGTGCTGACCCTGGCCCCCAACCTTGGCGCCGCCCCAGCCGCCGCCCCCGTCCGGCCCGCCGCGCCCCAGGCCCAACCGCCCGCCGGCCCGTTCATGCTGCCCAAGCTGCCCTACGCCTACAACGCCCTGGCGCCGCACATCAGCCAGCGCACCATGACCATCCACCACGACCGGCACCATCAGGCCTACGTCAACAACCTCAACACCGCCGTCGCCGGCCACCCCGACCTGCAAAAGATGTCCGTCGAGATCCTCCTGCGCAACATCAACAAGGTGCCGATGGCCATCCGCACGGCGGTCATTAACAACGGCGGCGGCCACGCCAACCACAGCCTGTTCTGGGAAATCATGGCCCCGAAGGCGGGCGGCGAGCCGGCCGGCGACCTTGGCAAGGCCATCGCCAAGGCGTTCGGCTCGTTCAAGCAGTTTCAGACGCGGTTCAGCACCGCGGCGGCGACGCTGTTCGGCAGCGGTTGGGCCTGGCTGGTCGTCAACAAGGGCCAGCTGGAAATGGAAAGCCTGCCGAATCAGAACAGCCCGCTGCTGAGCGGCAAGACGCCGATCCTCGGCCTCGACGTGTGGGAGCACGCCTATTACCTGGACCGCGAGAATCGGCGGCCCGAGTACATCCGCGAGTGGTGGAGCGTCGTCAACTGGCCCAACGTCGCCCAGCGCTACGCGGCGGCGCTGAAGGGGTGATCGAATCGAGCTGCCGCTTGCGGCTTGGCGCCAAGCCGCAAGCGGCAGCAAAATAGGTCAGCGGATCACCGGCAACGTGTAGACCACGCGCCAGCGGAGGCCGTGGCTCTGCAAGCGCACCTGGTAGCCCTGGGCGCTCATCGCGTTGGCGAAGCTGCGAGCCGGGTGCAGCAGCAAGAAATCCTGCTGGCCGCCCACCGCGGCCACTGGAGCGCACGGCACAGCCTGGGTGACCGTCACGGGCGGGGCCGCCGGGAGAGGCGGGGCAAGCACCGGCGGCGCCTCGGGCACCGGCTGGGCGACCGCCACGGGCCGGGCGAAGACCGGGTAGGGCCGGTAGCACGCCCGTGGGGCGCCGAACCACACGCCCAGCGACACCTGAGCCGACGCAGCCCCCGCCGTCACTGCGGTCACCGCCATCGCCGCCACCGCCGTCAGCATTGTCTTGCGAAACATGGGTCACCTCCACTTCCGTTCCGGCCTGGATGTGTCTCTTCCTCCACCAATCATACGCACCGCGCGGCGGCTTTTGCGCTGCTGCCGACGGATAGTAAGATGCGTATCCGCTTGACGTTGCGGGTTCCGTTGACTTTGGCGAGAATGCAGAAAGAAAGGAGCCGTTGCATGTCCCCAAGCTTGCGCGAACTACTGAACGCCTTCGACGCCGAGCTGCCGCTGGACCGCGCCCGCACCATCCCCAGCGCGTGGTACTTCGATCCCGAGCTTTACGCGCTGGAGTGTCGCAACGTCTTCGGCACGGTGTGGACGGCGGTCGGCCGCGCTGACCAGGTGGCGGCGCCGGGAGCGTTCCTGACGCTGGAGGTGGCGGGCGAGCCGATCGTGGTGGTGCGCGGCAGCGATGGCGTGCTGCGGGCGTTTTCCAATGTCTGCCGTCACCGCGCCGCCCAGGTCATCAACGAACCGCAGGGCGTCGCCACGAAGTTGCGCTGTCGCTACCACGGCTGGACGTACGACCTGTGCGGCCAACTCCGCGGCACCCCGGAGTTCGAGGGCGTCATGGACTTCTGCCGCGAGGATTTTGGCCTGCCGGAACTGGGCGTCGCCGAGTGGGGGCCGCTGGTGTTCGTCACCTGCGCCCGGCCGCGAAACGACCGCCGCTGGAGACGTTCCTGGCGCCGCTGCCGGAGCGAACCGCGGCGCTGGGGCTGGACCGGTTGCACTTCGCGGAGCGGCGCGAGTACGTGCTGGAGTGTAACTGGAAGGTGTTCGTGGACAACTACCAGGACGGTGGTTATCATGTGAACACGGTCCATCCGGGCCTGGCGGGGGCGCTGGACTACAAGCACTACCGCACCGAGATCGCCGGCAACACCAGCGTGCAGATCAGCCCCATCAAGCCGAGCGACGACCCCGCCGTGCAGGCGGTGCGCGGTGGCGAGCACGCCTATTACTGGTGGGTGTTTCCGAACCTGATGCTGAACCTGTACCAGGGCACGATGGACACGAACCTGGTGCTGCCGCTCGGGCCGGACCGCTGCAAGGTGATTTTCGACTTCTACTTCGCGGACGTGACCGGGCCGGAGGCGCGGCGCTTCATCGAGCAGAGCATCGCGGTGGCGCATCAGGTGCAGCTGGAGGACATGGGCGTCTGCGATGAGGTGCAGCGCGGGCTGAAGAGTCGGACGTATGACACGGGGCGCTTCAGCGTGCGCCGCGAGGCGGGCGGCTATCACTTCCACCAGTTGCTGGCGCGACAGTTGCGCGGGTGAGCGGACCCCATCTTTCTGCCGCTTGCGGCCTGGCGCGCTTCTGTCGTGAGGCAGACATTCCTGTCTGCCAACTTTGCAAGGTCGGCAGACAGGAATGTCTGCCCCACGACAGAAGCGCGCTGAATCCCTCCCGGCGCGAAATGGATTGCATGGCACCCCCCTACACACAGCCGCCGAATCAATACGTCGAAGTCGTGGCCTGGGGGTGTCATGGTCGGGCGCTCGCTGGTGTGGGTTGCCACAGCAAGGACGCCAAGAACGCCAACGTTTTCACACGTCGAGATTTGGCGCCCTTGCAGACGTGGAGCGCGCGGGTAGAAGAGCCGAACCTGAACGAAAGCCTGGTGTCTCTATTATCAGCCTGGTGATACCTTTTTCAGTCTGAAGCCAGTGAATTCGCGTATATTCTCGGCCATGCACAACTACCGCGGCGATTTTGAAGTCCACATAACTGTACTGGCGCCAGGCAAGACCCTGCTTGACCGGTTTCGGGAGTGGTGCAGCGCCCGAGAACTGAAATGCGTTTGGATCGTCCTCGCACGCGGCGAACATGTCGAACAACCGATGGCTACCTGGCGGCGTTCCAACAAGACCCTGTCCCTGGTCGTAGAAGAAGCGGAGCGGTACGCTGCCGATTTGCACCACGTCGCCATTCCGGTTGCGCGTGTGAAGGTTGAGGCCGCGCCGCACAATGACGAGGTGCCCGTGCGCGACGCAGACGCGGCAGCCCATGAGGCGAAGAACTACTTCGAGCACCACGTCAAGCTCCTCCGCGATACGACGGCAGCACGTTCCGCTTTCCGTCGTACACGCCGGAAATGATGCTGCGGAAAGTCCGGATGGTATGGGGTCTCTGGGCGGCGCAGTACCAGGGGCATGGCCCAATCTCGTCGATCTGCTCGGAATGATTCTACCAAATAAGCGCAGGCGAAAGGAACGATCCTTTCGCCTGCGCGTGTCCGCATCCTTGGTTTTCTACTTCCCCAGCGCCGCCTGCGCCGCCGCCAGACGCGCGATCGGCACCCGGAACGGACTGCAACTCACGTAATTCAGCCCGATCTTGTGGCAGAACTTCACCGAGTCCGGGTCGCCGCCGTGCTCGCCGCAGATGCCGATTTTCAGGTCCGGCCGCGTCTTGCGGCCCTTCTCCACGCCGATCTTGCATCAGCGCCCCGACGCCGTCGAAGTCGATCGTCTGGAACGGGTCGCGCGGCACCAGGTCATTTTCCAGGTAAACGCGGATGAAGCTGCCGTAGTCGTCGCGGCTCATGCCCAGGCCGGTCTGCGTCAGGTCGTTGGTGCCGAAGCTGAAGAACTGCGCCTCCTTGCGCGATCTGGTCCGCCGCCACGCAGGCCCGCGGCAGCTCGATCATCGTGCCGACCAGGTAATTCACCTTGACGCCCTTCTCGGCGAACACCTTCTCGGCCGTCTCGCGCACGATCTTCGCCTGCGCCTTCAGCTCGGGCAGGAAGGCGACCAGCGGAATCATCACCTCTGGCTCGACCTGGACGCCGGCCTTCTGCACGTTGCACGCGGCCTCGAAGATGGCCCGCGCCTGCATCTCGGTGATCTCCGGGTAGACGATGCCGAGCCGGCAACCGCGGAAGCCGAGCATCGGGTTGAACTCGTGCAGCGCCTTGACGCGCTCGGCGATCACCTCCGGCTTCACGCCCAGCTGTTTGGCGACTTCCGCCTGGCCCTTCTCGTCGTGCGGCAGGAACTCGTGCAGCGGCGGGTCCAGCGTGCGGATGGTCACCGGCTTGCCCTTCATCGCCCGGAACAAGCCCTCGAAGTCGCCGCGCTGATAGGGCAGGAGTTTGGCCAGCGCCGCCTTGCGCGTCGTCGAGCGCGTCGGCCAGGATCATCTCCCGCATGGCGGTGATGCGGGCGGTCTCGGCCTTGTCCTTGCCCTCGAAGAACATGTGCTCGGTGCGGCACAGGCCGATGCCCTCCGCCCCGAACGCCACCGCCTGCCTCCGCCTCCTTCGGCTTGTCGGCGTTGGTGCGGATGCTGCAGCTTGCGCACCTCGTCGGCCCAGCCCATCAACTCGGCGAATTGCTGGTACACCTTCGACTGCTCGGGCGTCAGCGTCTTGTCGATCAGCACCTGCACCACTTCGCTCGGCTTGGCCGCCACCTGGCCAGCCATGACCTCGCCGGTGAAGCCGTCCACGCTGATGAAATCGCCCTCCTTGTAGCACCTGGCCGCTTCACCGTCACCGTGCGCTGCTCGATAGTCGATCTCCAGGTCCTTGCAGCCGACGACGCACACCTTGCCCATCTGCCGGCTCACCAGGGCGGCGTGCGACGAGGCCCCGCCCGACGGCGGTCAAGATGCCGTCGGCCGCCTGCATGCCGCGGATGTCTTCGGGACTCGTCTCCTGACGGACCAGGATGACCCGACCGTTCGCGTCCCGCTTGCCGTGCGCGTCCGGTTTGCCGTGCTTCGCCACCCACGCCTCGGCGTCCTCGGCGAAGAACATGATGCGGCCGGTCGCGGCACCGGGGCCGGCGTTGATGCCCTTGCCGATCACCTTGGCCTTGCGCTTTGCCTCGGGGTCGAAGATCGGTTGCAGCAGTTGATTCAGGTCGTCGGGCGGCACCCAGTCGGCGCTCAGGGCGGTCTTCCTTGGTGATCTTGCCTTCCTCGACGAAATCGACCGCGAAGCGCACCGCGGCGAAGCCGGTGCGCTTGCCGTTGCGCGTCTGCAGCATCCAGAGCTTGCCCTTCTGGATGGTGAACTCGATGTCCTGCACGTTGCGGTAATGGTTCTCCAACGTCTCGCGGATTTGCAGCAGTTCCTTGTAAACCACCGGCATATCCTTTTCCATCTCGGCGATTTTCTTGGGCGTGCGGATGCCGGCGACCACGTCCTCGCCCTGGGCGTTGATGAGGTACTCGCCGTAGAAGACTTTTTCGCCCGTGGCCGGGTCGCGCGTGAAGGCGACGCCAGTGCCGCTGTCGTCGCCCATGTTGCCGAACACCATCGAGCAGATGTTCGCCGCCGTGCCCCAGTCGTGCGGGTAGTTGTACTGCCGCCGATAGACGATGGCGCGCTCGTTGTTCCATGAGCCGAACACCGCCGCGATGGCACCCCACATTTGCTCCTGCGGGTCGTCCGGAAAGTCCTTGCCCTTCTTCTCCTTGACCGCTTTCTTGAAGCGCTTGACCAGCTCCTGCAAATCCTTGACCGTCAGCTGGGTGTCAAACTCCACGCCGCGTTCGTGCTTCAACTCCTTCATGATGTGCTCGAACGGGTCGCTCTTCCTCCTTGTGCTGCGGCTTGAGGTCGAGCACCACGTCGCCGTACATCTGCACGAAACGGCGGTAACTGTCCCAGGCGAAGCGCTCGTTGCCGGTCTTGTCGATCAGGCCGCGCAGCGTGGCTTCATTCAGGCCGATGTTGAGCACGGTGTCCATCATGCCCGGCATGGAGACGCGGGCGCCGGAGCGGCAGGAGACGAGCAACGGATTCTTCGCGTCGCCGAACTTCGCGCCCATGACCTGCTCGGTCTTGCGCAGGGCCTCGTCGGCCTGAGCCTTCAGCTCGGCCGGGTAGCTCTTGTTGTGGGCGACGTAGTAGTTGCACGACCTCGGTGGTGATGGTGAAGCCGGCCGGCACCGGCAGACCGATGCGGCACATCTCGGCGAGGTTGGCGCCCTTGCCGCCGAGCAGTTCCTTCATCTTGCCGTCGCCGTCGGCGGTGCTGCCGCCGAAGAAGTAGACGTACTTGGTCATCGCGCGTTTCCTGAGGGGGGAATGGTGCGTGCGTCCGCGCCAAGAGTGGCGGGCGTGCCGGGCTGCTCGCCGCGGGGTTGGTTCTGTGGGAAGTGTATGAACCGGCCGGGTCCGCGTCAGCGCGGCGATACCACGTAGGACGGCTCTCCAGAGCCGTCGGGGAGAGACGGCTCTGGAGAGCCGTCCTACGTGGAAGAGGTCAGCGCGGCTGGTCGAGCACGGCGAGCAACTTGGTCAGCAGGCGCGCCAGGTCTTCCTGATCGTCCTCGGGCAGGTCGCGGAGGCAGTCGGCGATGCGGCGGACGCGGGCGCCCTGGTAGGCGAGCAGGGCCTGCTCGCCGATGGGAGTCAGGCAGACATCGATCTTGCGTTTGTCGCGGGAGTTGATGCTGCAACTGATGAGCGGCTGGGGGCGGTTCTCCAGCGAGCGAATGATGCGCGACATCTGCGCCGGCAGGACGCCCAGCAGACGCTGGATGTCGCCGACGATCATGGTGCCGCGGCCCTGCAGGGTGGCGAGGGTGAGGAATTCGATTTCCTTGAGGTCCACGCCCCGGCGACGGCCGCGCTGGGCGGCCAGGCAGACCTGCGTCACCACCTCGAACAGGTCCTGGGCAAGTTCGTCAACGCGCTGGCCCGTGCCGGTGGCCATGAATGCTCGTCCCTCTGCACGCTCTCCGGGCCGGTTGTGTGGGTGGGCCGCCCGGTTGTCCGTCTGCGAGTCCAGCTTCGCGAGGAAAATCGACGCCCTCATCATAGCCACTGACAAGGGGCTGTCAATCGCAAACGGCGCCCGGTGGCGCAAGCAGGGCAAACTGCGCCCGGACGAGCGGGATGTGCTGGGAAACCGGATTGTGGGGGAGAGTCAGCGCAACACCACAAACCAAACGAGCGCCGCGGTGATGACGCCCAGGATGAGCCAGACCCAGCCGGGATGTTCTTCGAGCCACCATTCCACGGGGCGCAGCAGCCGCGCGAAGCACCAGCAGCGGCGCAGGCAGCGCACCTGCTCGCGCAAGAAGCTCAGGTGCTCGACCAGGACGCTGCGGCCCTCGTTCCAGTCGGCGCGAGCAGGCCGCGCTCCTCGGTGTCGAGGCCCTTGAAGATGTCGGCGGACGCCTCCTGCTCGGCGATGGCAACGAGGCGGTAGCCGGGCTGTCCGGGGTGGCCGAGGATGGGCGGGTAGGTGCCCAGCAACTCGAAGACGGCCACGAGCTGGCGCGTCAGCTCGGCTTCCTCCGCGGGGCGCGTCAGGGTGCGAGCCGGCTTGCTGACATACTTGCCCGCCCGCTGCCAGGCACGCAGCAGTCGTCGCGTCTCCAGGATGCGTTCGAGCAGGCCGCGGCGGGTGCCGAGGCCGTGCCGTGCCGCCCGCGATCGGCGGGCCAGCGCGGCGATGGGGTTGGTTGGCCGCCGCGCTGGCGCCGCCAGCGCTGGCGCCGCCGGCGCTGGCGCCGGTTCGACCGGCACGGCTGCGACTGCTTGCGTCACCGGCACGGCAACCGGCAGCGCCACCGGAGGCGGGGCGGGCGGCATTTTCGGGGCGTCCAGGTGGGTCACCGGTCTGGTGGACACCGTGTCCATTGACGATTTCGGCACAGGAGTGGGCTTGCTCGACCGCAAGGGCAGCAGGGCGATGTGCGTGGTCACCGGCGTGGTGACCGGGCGGATGCCCAGCTTGGCGTCGTAGGCCAGTTTGGCCCGCGGTTCGGTGAGGCAGCAGAACGCCTGGGCCAGCAAGTTCATGGCCTCGGTCGCCGCCGCCGGGCTCGCCAGCTGGTACGAGCGCACCAGGGCCAGCAGTTCCTGCACCCGCTGCTCGATGCGGTTCGTGTCCGCCTCGCCGGGGGGCAGGCCCAGCAGGGTATAGTGGTCCGGCGGCCAGGCGGTACCGGTCGGCAGGCCCAGCCAGGCGCCGATCAGTTCCCGGGCCGATTTGTTCGTCGTCGGTATCACGGTCATGGTGGTTTTCGTGGGTTTCATCCGTTTTCACCCAGCAGGAAGACCTCGGGGACGCCAGCCGTCCTCCCAAAACGGGTCGCGACTTTCATCCTCTCTTAATAACATGCCAAATTTCTTTCCCAATTGCAAAGAATTGTTTCCGACAAGAATTGCCGGATCGGTTCGCCGGTCTTGCGCAGCCTGCCCCCCGCTCGCCAAAATGCACGCCGCAAGCCACCTTGTTCACGGCGGTCGATTCTGTTACAAGCACGCTCCACCGCGGATGCTGCCGCCGTGAACACCCGGGCTCGCAGGTCGAAGCAGTGGCATGAGAAACTTTTTACGTGCGCTCCGCTACGCCTGGCCCTACCGTCATCGGCTCGCCACGTCGGTCGCGTGTGCCCTGGCCGCCGCGGTTTTCTGGGGCCTGAACTTCACCGCCATCTATCCCGTCCTGAAAATTTTGGGCTCCGATCAGAACCTGCAGCAGTGGGTCAACGGCGAAATCAAGCGCACCAAGAAGGATGTCGCCGGCTGGGAAACCCAGGTAGAGGAGATGACCCGGCGCGGCGAGGAACTCGACAAGCTGCCGCCCTCCAAGCTGAAGGACAAGGAGCAGCGTCGCCTGGACGGCGGCCTGGCCAAGATCGAAAGCCGCCTGGAAGCCGCCCGCCATGAACTGTACCGCTTCCAGTTGCTCAAGCAGTACATCGACCTGATTTTCCCATCGGATCGCTTCCAGACGCTGGCGCTGGTGATCGGTTTGGTGGTCGCGGCCGTCGCCATCAAGGGGGTGTTCGAGTTCTGCCAGGAAACGCTGGTCGGCAGCGTCGTCAACCTGTCGCTGTTCGACCTGCGCAACCGCTTCTATCGGAATGTCATCCACCTGGACGTGGGCGCCTTCAGCGCCGAGGGCACGCACGAATTGATGGCCCGCCTGACCAACGACATGGAACTGCTGGCCGCGGGGCTCAAGACGCTGTTTGGCCGGGTGGTCGCGGAGCCGCTGCGGGCGCTGGCGTGCGTCATCATCGCCTGCTGGATCAGCTGGCAGTTGACGCTGATGTTCCTGGTGCTGGTGCCGGTGGCGCTGTTCATCCTGACCAAGGTCGGCCGCATGATGAAGCGAGCCACGCGCCGCCTGCTGGAGCGAATGTCGCACATCTACAAGCATCTGCAGGAGACGTTCCTGGGCATCCGCGTGGTGAAGGCGTTCACGCGCGAGCCCTACGAGCGCCGCCGCTTCGCCAGCGCCACGCGCGACTACTACCACAAGTCGATGTGGGTGGTGAAGCTGGACGCGCTGGCCGGGCCGATTATCGAGGTGCTGGGCGTTGCGGCGGTGGCGACGGCGCTGCTGGCCGGGGCGTTTCTGGTGCTGAACCGCGAGACGCACTTGTTCGGCCTGCGCATGAGCGAGCAGCCGCTGGACACCGAAACGCTGCTGCAACTGTACGCGCTGCTGGCGGCCATCGCGGACCCGGTGCGCAAGCTGTCGAGCGTCTACACGCGCATCCAGTCCGGGGCGGCGGCCAGCGACCGCGTCTTCCACTTCATGGACCGCGAGGCGAAGGTGCGGCGGAACAGTTCCGCACCGCGCCTGGAGCAGCACGGCCACGACATCGAGTTCCGCGACGTGTGCTTCTCCTACGAGCCGGGCCGCTCCATCCTGACGGGGGTGCATCTGCATGTGCGGCACGGCGAAACGATCGCGGTGGTGGGCAAGAACGGTAGCGGCAAGACAACGCTGCTGAACCTGCTACCGCGCTTCTACGACCCGGACCACGGCTCGATTTTCATTGACGGCCAGGACATCCGCGGCGTGAACCTGCGCAGTCTGCGGCAGCAAATCGGCATGGTCACGCAGGACGCCATTCTGTTCGACGACACGATCTACAACAACATCGCCTACGGCAACCGGCGGGCGAAGCGTGAGGACGTGGAGCGCGTGGCCCTGCTGGCGGACGCGCACGGCTTCATCCAGGGGCTGACCCACGGTTACGAGACGCGCATCGGCGAGGCGGGCTTAAAAATTTCGGGCGGTCAGCGGCAGCGGTTGGCGCTGGCGCGGGCGCTGCTCAGCGACCCGAGCATCTTGATCCTGGACGAGTTCACCAGTCAGTATGACGCCGAGAGCGAGGCGATTCTGCACGATGGTCTGCGCGACTTTTTGAAGGGCCGGACGACGTTCATCATCACGCACCGGCTGAACACGCTGGAGATCGCGGATCGGGTGGTGGTGGTGGACGGCGGTCGCATCGCCGCGCTGGGCACGCACGGCGAACTGCTCAAGACCTGCCCGCTGTATCAGCGGCTGCACGAGGCCCAGTTTCAGCGCCTGGTGGCGTGACGATGACGGTTGACCCCCGAATAATACCGCGGCCCGGCCCCCTCCTCGCCCTGGCGATCCCGCTCGTTCTCAGCTACTGCCTCTTCTTTCACCGACTCGGCGACCGCGACCTGTCGAGCAGCCACGAGGCGCGCGCGGCCCAGCACGCGCAAATGATGCTCGACACCGGCGACTGGCTGCTGCCGCGGCTGTTCGACAAGCGTGTCGAGTTGCAGAAGCCGCCGGGCTATTACTGGTGCGCCGCGGCGCTGGGCTGGCTGCACGGCGGCCGGGTGGATGCGTGGTGTGTGCGGTTGCCGGCCGCGCTGGCGGCGCTGGCGACGGTGCTGTTGCTGGCGGCCCAGGGACGCCGCGGCCTGGTCGCGGCGCTGCTGCTGGCGACGATGGTGCATTTCACCTGGCTGGCGCGTGTCGGCCGCATTGACATGGTGCTGACACTGACGGTGACGGCGGCGCTGGTTTGTTTTCGGCAAGCGGCGGAGCAGAAGGGACGCAGGCGCTGGCTCCTCACCGCCTACCTCGCGCTCGCGGCGGGTCTGCTGCTCAAGGGCCCCATCGCCGTGGCGCTGCCGGCCGCCGTCCTGCTGGCGCAGCGCCTCGTCGAGCGCCGCCTGAACCGGTCCTGCGTCCGCGAACTTGGGCTGGGGTGGGGTGTGCCGCTGACGCTGGCCGTGGCGCTGCCGTGGTACGCCTGGGTCGATTGGCAGACGCAGGGCGAGCTATTCCGCGTCTTTTTCTGGCATCACAACGTCGAGCGCGGCTTCGGCGACGACGCGGCCCTGGCCGCGCATCCGTGGTGGTTCTACGGCCCGCGCCTGGCCATCGACCTGTTGCCGTGGAGCCAGCTGTTGCCGGCGGCGCTGTGGTGGTGCGCGCGGCGGCGCGAGTTGCGTGCCGACCCCGAGGTGCGCTTTGGCCTGGTCTGGTTGCTGGCGGTCGTGGCACTGCTGTCGCTGATGCGTTTCAAGCGCGCGGACTATCTGCTGCCGGCGTACCCCGGGGCGGCGCTGTTCCTGGCCGGCGTCCTCGAACACGGCTGGCGGCAGTCGCGGCAGCGCGTGCGCCTGGCGCTGGGCGGCGGCGCGCTGGTCGCGGGCTGCGCATTGGGTTGGCTGGCGTTCGTCGAGCGCGGCCTGTCGCGGCCCGAAGCCGGCGACGGCACCCGACCGTTCGCGCTGGCGATCCGCCAACAAACCACCGGCCGTGTCGCGTTCTTCCGCACCGAGGCACACGCGCTGGCGTTCCACGTCGGCCGGCCTGTCGTCACCTTGATCGAGTGGGAAAACCTCGATCGCTGGCTAGCCCGGGGCGAACCGCTGCACGTCGTCATGCCGGCGGACTGTGCTGCGGAGTGGCCGCGTCACCTCCATAACGGCTGGCTCGAAGAAGTGGAGCGCCGCGGCCCTCTGGTGCTGCTGCGCGCTCGCCCTTCGTAATCCAAGGCGCGGTAACCGATACCCACACGAGCCGAGTAGACAGGCGGCGGACCAGAGTTGACTTGCTTGAACCGAAGCCCCGGGTGGGACGAGTTCTTCTGGAAAATCGCGTAGGCATCCTGGGCCTGTCGTTGGACCTGTGCCGGGAGTGCGGCCAACTGTTCCAGGAAGTGACGGGTCATATGTGAGGTCATAACCGCTCCGGGTCCAGCGGCTGCGTCTGGCCTGCCCGATGTTCAGCCAGAGCTGCCGCCGCCAAGGTCACGAGCTTCTGGCGCGAAGCTGTGATCGCCTTGTCGAAGTCATCCTCCGCGGCGAGTTCGGCGAGGACTCGCGCAGCGAGCAAGTCTTGTTCCGCCTCCGAGAGTTTGGTTGCTGCATCGAAAGCCTGTTGAAGTAACGTCGTCATCGAGACACCTCCTTGCCCATATTGTAGCCGAAAGAGAGATTCACGCCCCGTGGAGTTTCAGGGCGGCCGACCAGCTGTTCAACGACCCGCTTGGCCTCAGTCAGCGTTTCTGGCCCAAGCCAGTCTCGAAGTTCTGCCTCGTCCCCGGATCGCCAGTCGGGAAGTCGCCTCCCACGCGGCAGCGCCGTTTGCAGGAACGCTCGAAGATCGGGCGGAAACCGGAAGGCAAACTTCGTCTCGGCGGCGATGACCTCGGCGTTGGTCAAGCCGGCGTCGAACGCGACACCGTGCGACTGCAATCGAGCAACCAGGTCGTCCCAGGCATCCGCTGTCATCGGCCACGTCCTCCGTCGTCGAATTATTGGAAAAGCCGGAAGAAACCTGCAGCCGTTTCGTATCGCTATGAAAGGCACGGGTTTTTGTGGAGTGGGATGAATATAACTTCTCGAACGGACAAACGGAAGTGCGTCGGCACGGTTTGTTGAGACCAACATGCCTGAACCCCCCAAGCGGCCACCCATCGCCACGGCGGCCCTCAGCCTGGTACTGCCGGTCCACAACGCCGGCGCCGACCTTGACGCGCTGCTGGCGCCCTGGGTCGAGTTCCTCGACCAGCGCAAGCGGCCCCATGAAATCCTGCTCGTCAACGACGGCAGCAGCGACGACACCGCTGCCCGCGCCGACGAGCTGGCCCAGAAGCTGCCGAAACTCCGCGTCCACCACCACGCAACGCCGTGCGGCTTCGGCGCTGCGCTGCGCACCGGCCTGGCCGCGGCCCGGCATCCGCTGCTCGCCTACGCCCCGCTCGACCGCCAGTTTCAGGCCGCGGACCTCCAGTGCCTCGTGGACAAAATCGACGAGGTGGACCTGGTGGTCGGCTATCGGTTGTCGCAAACCGTGCCGGGCTGGTTGCAGTCGCTGCACACCGGCTGGCGGGCCGCGGCGCGGGTGCTGTTCGCTGTGCCGCTGGAGCCGCTGTCGTGCTGGCTCGGCTGGCGCGGTCTGCTGCGCCGCCGCCTGATCCGCACCGTCTTCGGCGTCCGCGTCCACGACGTCGGCTGCCTGTTCGCGCTGTGCCGCCGCGAAATCTTCGAGCGCTTTCCCCTGCAGTCGGACAGCAGCTTCGTTCATGTGGAAATCCTGGCCAAGGCGAACTTCATCACCTGCTGGATGAGCCAGGTGCCGCTCCAGCACCAGCCGCCGGCGGTACGGCCGCGGGAGCGGCGCGGCCGCGACGCCTGGCGGGTGTTCCAGCATCCGCGCTTCGGCAAGGAAGCGCCCGAGCCGCCGGCGCCTCCCCCCCACCCCGCCCCTCCCCCACCAGGGGGGAGGGAGAAGGAAGCCCCTCTCCCTGACGCGGGTTTGTCATGACCTGGACGCAGAACTACGACCCGCTCGGCAGTCCCGTGCTCTCGACCCTGGTGGCGGCGCTGCCGATCGTGCTGTTGCTCGGAGCGCTGGCGACCGGTCGCGTCTCGTCGGCACTGGCGGCGCTGCTCGGCCTGACCGCGGCGCTGCTGACGGCGGCGCTCGTCTTCGTGGCCAGCAACCCCGAGTTGCCCGAGCGCGGCGCCCGCATCGCGGCGTGGGCGCCGACCATGCTGGCAGCGCTCGGCTACGGCGCCGCGTTCGGTCTGTTGCCCATCGGCTGGATCGTCCTGGCGGCCATCTTTCTGTACACGCTCACCGTCGAAACCGGTCAGTTCGAGATCGTCAAGCACTCCGTCACGAACCTGTCCGACGACCGTCGGTTGCAAGCGCTGCTGATCGCGTTCAGCTTCGGGGCGTTCGTCGAGGGGGCGGCCGGCTTTGGTACGCCGGTGGCCATCTCCGCGGCGCTGATGATGGGCGCCGGCTTCAAACCGCTGCAGGCCGCGGGGCTGGCGCTGCTGGCGAACACCTCACCCGTGGCGTTCGGGGCGCTGGGCACGCCGATCCTCACACTGGCGCAGGTGACGCTGCCGCCCAACGTACCGCTGGCGGAGTGGGAACTGCGCCTGAGCCAGATGGCGGGCCGGCAGCTGCCGTTCTTCTCGCTGATCGTGCCGGTGTGGCTGGTGTGGGTGATGGCCGGCTGGCGCGGCGTGCGCGGCGTCTGGCCGGCGCTGCTGGTCTGCGGCGGCAGTTTCGCGCTGGTGCAGTTTCTCGTCTCCAACCTGCACGGCCCCTGGCTGGTGGACGTGGCCGGTGGCCTGGTGTCGATGCTCTGCCTGGCACTCTTCCTGCGCGTCTGGAAGCCGCGCGCAGTCTTTCACTTCCCCGACGAACCGCCGCCCGCCGCGCCGCCGCGCCACACGCGCCGCCAGATGATCGCCGCGTGGGTGCCGTGGCTGCTGCTGACCGTGTTCGTCTTCCTGTGGGGCCTGCCGCAGATCAAGGGGCCGCTCAACGTGACTTCGCCCGTGCTGGAAATCCCGCTGCTGCACCGGCACGTCCAGCGCGGCCCGCAAGTGACGGAGAAACCGGAGCCGGAAAAAGCGGAATATCAATTGCAATGGCTGTCGAGCACGGGCACGGGCATTTTCCTGGCGGCGGTGCTGTCGGCGTGCTGGCTCGGCATTGGGCCGCGGCGTTTCGTGGTGTTGTTTGGGCGGACGTGCTGGCGGATGCGCGTACCGCTGTTCACGATCGCCTGCATGTTGGCCATCGCCTACGTGACGCGCTTCAGCGGCATGGACGCGACGCTCGGCCTGGCGCTGACGCAGACCGGCTGGGTGTATCCGCTGTTCGCGGCGCTGCTCGGTTGGCTGGGCGTCGCCCTGACCGGCTCGGACACGTCCTCCAACGCGCTGTTCGGCAGCCTGCAAACGATCACGGCCCGCGACCTGGTGAGCCGCGACGTGCTGCCGTTGACGGAGTTGCAGGCGATGACGCTGCTGGCGACGGCCAACAGCACGGGCGGCGTCATGGGCAAGATGATCGACGCTCAGAGCATCGTCGTGGCCGCGGCGGCGACGCAGCAGCCCGGCCAGGAGGGGCCGATTCTGCGCTTCGTGTTCTGGCACAGCCTGGTGCTCGCGATCTTCATGGGCTTGCTGGTGCTGCTGCAGGCGTATGTCTGGACGGGATTGATTCCCTGAGTGGCCATTTGGCGCGGGCCGCGCCGGGTGGTACGATGGGCGCTTAGAAGCAGAACCCCTTCGGCCCTCCCCCGGAGCGGGGTGGGTCGGCGTGCCCTGGGCAAAGGAGACCGGCCGTGATCAACATCAAGCGGATCGTCTACGCCACCGACTTTTCGCCCTATTCCAACCAGGCGTACTTTCACGCCATCACGTTGGCGGAAAGTCATGAAGCCAGCCTGACCATTCTGCACGTCTGGAACGCCGATGGTTCGTCGGCCGCCGAGCGCGACCGGGACCGGGCGTACTGGCGGCAGCAGCTGGAGCAGATCCGTCCTGTGAATCCGCACATTCCCGTCCGCCATGTCCTGTTGGAGGGCGACGCGGCGCAGCAGATCATCCGCTACAGTGTGGACCACGGCGCCGACCTGATCGTCCTGGGCACGCACGGCCGCACCGGCGTCGAACGGCAGTTGATGGGCAGTGTGGCTGAAAAGGTGATGCGCGACGCGGCCTGCTCCGTGCTCGTAGTCAAGATGCCGCACAGCACGCCCGTGACCGAGCCGCGCGAAGTGGCCGCCCTGAGCCGGGCGTGAGGAAGAAGGAATTCACCACCGAGAACGCAGCGAGCGCAGAGAAAAGACAAAAGAATTGTTGGTTCAATTCTTTTGTCTTTTCTCTGCGCTCGCTGCGTTCTCGGTGGTGAATTCCCCTCTCACGGCGCCGCGTCGCTGCCGCCGAGCACGTCGTCGGCCTGGTTGAAGCCGGTGCCGACCTTCTTGATCTTGTTCACGTAGAAGTCGTCGCCGTCGGGCGCGCGCGTCGTGCAGAACTTGACGCTGCCATCCACGTAGAGCACATTCTGGCCCTTGCCGCCGTGGTTGGGGCTGTTGCCCTTGGTCGCGTCCGGGCCGGGGCAGTCGGCCATCAACGGTTTGATGTAGCCCGGCTTGTCCTGCAGGCTCACGCTCAGGCACTTCCCGTTCTCCAGGTAGCCCAGCGAGTAGGCGTATCCAGGGTTCAGGTGCCGGGCGCTGTGCTCGAACTCCTCGCGGCCCATGTCCTGCAACTGCGCCAGCGTCCACGGCGTGGCCGCGTTGCCGCCCGCGGCGGGGCACTGCACGTTGACGGTCGCCGGCAGACAGCCCTGGTCGATGAGGTACGGCACCAGCAATCCCGCCGCCTTCCGTGGCCCCGTGATCCGATCGACGTTCGGGAAGCGGCCGTTGCGGTCGTGGTAGACCATCATCGCCTCGTGAAACTTCCGCAGGTTCTCCTGGCACTCGATCCGGTGGACCGGGTTGTCGTCCGACCGGCCGATCCTGCGCAGCTGCACCACCCAGGGCAGCGCCGTGCTGACGAACCCCAGCAGCACCAGGGCCGCCACCAGCACGTCAGCGCGCCGCCACGGCGTGCGCGGCGGCCCGAACGACCGCTGCGCCGCGGCCGGCGCCTGCGGAAATTCACGGTTGGCCTCGGCGACATGGCGCAGCGTGCGCTCCGCCAGGCCCGGCGGCGGCGCCTCGGCCAGCCCGGCGTCCGCCGCCAGCGGCTCCAGTGCCTGCCGCAGCAGTTCCAGCCGGGCGCGCGCGTCCGCGTGGTCCGCCAGGTAGGCTTCCACCTGCCGCTGCGTGAGCGGGTCGAGGGCGTTCAAAAGGTAGCCGATCAGGTTCTCTTCCATACGTCTTAACGCTCCAGCGGCTCGTCGAGGAACGCGGAGGAGGCTGCCCACGTTTCCTGGAGCTTGACCAGGGCCGTGTGCAGGCGCGACTTCACAGTGCCCACCGGGATGCCCACGATGGTGGCGATTTCTCGATATTTCAGGCCGTTATAGTACGCCAGCAGCACGACCTGGCGCAGGGCGGCCGGCAGACCATCCACACCAGCGCGGACCAGTCGGCGGCGCTCCTCGCCCTGCACGGCGTCAAGGGGATCGGGGCCGTGCTCTTGCAGGGCGTCGAGCAGCTGGCGCACGTTGCCACCCTCGGTGGCGCTGCGCTGCTCGTCGAGGCTGACGGCCGCGTGCCGACCACTGCGGCGCAGCGCGTCGATGGCCTGGTGCGTGGCGATGGTGTACAACCAGGGCCGCACCGGTCGGCCGCGCTCGTAGGTGGCGATCTTGGTGTAAAGTTGTAGAAAGGTGTTCTGAAACACGTCATCCGCCAGGGCGGCGTCGCCGAGGTAGCGCTTGAGGTAGCCGAACAGTTCGCGCTCATAGCGGCGCACCAGCACCTCAAAGGCGCAGCGCTGTCCGCTCTGGAACTGGGCCAGAAGCTCCTCGTCCGAACAGCAGGTGAGCGCGTCGGTGGAGTCCACGTTTCCCCTGGGACTTGCTACGCGGGCGGCGGCTGATGGGTTCAAATTTTTTTGTCCGTGGTCCGTGGCCACGGACCACGGACCACGGACCACTCACTTCTTCTTGGTCGTCTTCTTCTTGGCCTTCGCGGTTTTGGCCTTGGTTTTGGTTGCCTTGGTGGTCCTGGGCTTGGCGCTGGTGCTCTCCTGAGCGGCCTTCTTCTTGCCGCCGAAGATGGCGTCATAGCCCGCCGCGAATTTTTTGTTCTCCCCCAGGCCGATACGCACGATGCTCACGAATGACCCTCCGAAAGAAACGGGAACGCTGGGACAGTTGCTCTGGCTTCCCAACCGCCACCGGCTTCCGAACTGCGCCCGGCAGCGGGCCCTGTCCGGTTCCCTCCGTGAGAAAAGTATAACAGAATTTGCCGCGCCTGTCACGCTTACGCGCGCACTGGGTCCGCCTTGTCCGCATCGATGCCGAGATCCTGGATGGCCTTCTGCACCGCGTTCGGTTTCAGTTCGCCGCGCTGCGCCAGCTGCTCCAGGGCGGTCAGCGCGATGAACTCCGCGTCCACCTCAAAGAAGCGCCGTAGCGACGGCCGATTCTCGCTGCGACCGAAGCCGTCCGTGCCCAGCGGCACCAGTCCGCCCGGCACCCAGCGGGTGATCGACTCCTGCTGCAATTTCATGTAATCGCTGGCGGCGATGAAAATGCCCTGTTCCTTCGCCAGCGTTTGTTCCAGGTAACTCTTGCGCGGCGGCGCCGTCGGGTGCAGCCGATTCCAGCGCTCGCACTCCAGCGCCTCGCGGCGCAGTTCCTTGTAGCTGGTCACGCTCCACACATCCGCGGCGACCTGGTACTGCGTTGCCAACAGTCTGCTGCGCCCGCAGCGCTTCGTGCAGGATCGAGCCGCTACCGAACAGGTGGATGCGCATGCCCTTCGTCTGCAGCGGCGCCGCCTGGAAGCGGTACAGGCCGCGCAGGATGCCCTCGGTGACGCCCGGCGGCATCGGCGGCATCGGATAATTTTCATTGCCGAGCGTGACGTAGTAGAAGACGCTCTCGCCTTCCTCGTACATGCGGCGGATGCCGTCGCGGATGATGACGGCGATCTCGTAGGCGAAGGCCGGGTCGTAGGCGACGCAGTTCGGCACCGCCTGGGCGATCAGGTGGCTGTGGCCGTCCTGGTGCTGCAGGCCCTCGCCCATTAGCGTCGTGCGTCCGGCGGTGCCGCCCAGCAGGAAGCCGCGCGACCGCATGTCCGCCGCGGCCCAGATCAGGTCGCCGATGCGCTGGAAGCCGAACATCGAGTAGTAAATGAAGAACGGGATCATCGGGATCCCGTGCGAGGAGTACGCGGTGCCGGCGGCGATGAACGACGAGATCGAGCCCGCCTCGGTGATGCCCTCCTCCAGAATCTGGCCGTCCTTCGACTCGTGATACCTGGCGATCGTCTCCGAATCGACCGGATCGTAGACCTGGCCGCCGCTGGCGTAGATGCCGTACTGCGCGAACATGCTCTCCATGCCGAACGTGCGCGCCTCGTCCGGGATGATGGGCACAATGTACTTGCCCAGCTCCGGGATTTTGAGCAGGAACTGCAACAGGCTGACGAACGCCATCGTCGTCGAGACGGGCTTATCGGCGCTGCCCTCATAGAAGCGCTTCAGGCTGTCGGCGAGCGGCGCCGGCAGCTTCGGACACTGCACACGCCGCGCCGGCAGCGGGCCGCCCAGCGTCGCGCGCCGCTGTCGCAGGTACGCCAGTTCCTTGCTGTCCTCCGCCGGCTTGTAGAAGGCGATCTTGGCCACTTCCTCGTCGGAGATCGGAATGCCGAAGCGCGAGCGGAACTCGTACAGTTCGTCCTCGTTGAGCTTCTTGGCCTGGTGGGTGATGTTGCGGCCCTCGCCGGCCTCGCCCAGGCCGTAGCCCTTGATCGTCTTGGCCAGCACGACCGTCGGGCTGCCGTGATGGCGCACCGCCTCGGCGTAGGCGGCGAACACCTTGGCCGGGTCGTGGCCGCCACGGCTCAACCGTCGCAGCTGATCGTCCGACAGGTGCTCCACCAGTTTCAGCAGCCCGGGATACTTGCCAAAGAAGTGCTCGCGGATGTAGGCGCCGGACTCGACCTGCATCTTCTGCCACTCGCCGTCCACCGTTTCGCCGAGCCGCTTGACCAGCAAACCGTCCCGGTCCTGCGCCAGCAGCGGATCCCAGTCGCTGCCAAGGATGACCTTGATGACGTTCCAGCCGGCACCGCGGAAGGCCGCCTCCAGTTCCTGAATGATTTTGCCGTTGCCGCGCACCGGGCCGTCGAGCCGCTGCAGGTTGCAGTTGACCACCCAGGTGAGGTTGTCGAGCTTCTCGCGCGCCGCCAGCGTCAAGGCGCCCAGCGTCTCCGGCTCGTCCGTCTCGCCGTCACCGACGAAGCACCAGACGCGCTGCTGCGACGTGTCCTTGAGGCCGCGGTTGAGCAGGTAGCGATTGAAGCGCGCCTGGTAGATGCTCATGATCGGCCCCAGGCCCATCGAAACCGTGGGGAACTGCCAGAAATTCGGCATCAGCCAGGGGTGCGGGTATGAAGACAGGCCGCCGCCCTCGGCCAGCTCACGGCGAAAATTCTCCAGGTTCTTCTGCGACACCCGGCCTTCGAGAAAGGCGCGGGCGTAGATGCCGGGCGAGGCGTGGCCCTGGAAGTACACCAGGTCGCCGCCGCCGGGCGCGTCGGGGCCGCGAAAGAAGTGGTTGAAGGCCACCTCATAGAGCGTCGCCGACGATGCGAAGGTGGAGATGTGGCCGCCAATGCCGTTCTCGTTTTTGTTGGCGCGCACGACCATCGCCATGGCGTTCCAGCGCACCAGGCTCTTGAGGCGGCGCTCCAGGGCGCGGTCGCCGGGGAAAGGCTGCTGGCGGTCGGGCGGGATGGTGTTGACGTAGGGCGTGTTGGCCGTGAACGCCAGCTGCACGCCGGCGCGAATCGCCCTGTCTTCGAGGCGGGAGAGGAGGTAGCCGGCGCGGTCCGCGCCGTGAGTCTGGAGGACGCCGGTGAGCGAATCGAGCCATTCCTTGGTTTCCGCCGCGTCCGCGTCGCCGTTGGGGCTGCCGTTCTGCGAAATAACGCCGTCCGCCGCCATGAGAAACTCCGTACAGGTCGTGAGGAGACCGGGCAAGACATCCATCTGTATTCATACATGGCGCGGCGGCGGCGGCCAAGGGTGGATGCGGTTCTGGTCCCGGCGGCAGGCGCGGACTCAATCGGCAAGCCCGAGCGCTTTCAGGGAGGGTGCCGTTAAAACGGCGAGGCCCAACTCGTCCAGACGATCTGACGGCCAGGCTTCGAGCCGTTGCAGCACCTCTGCCGAGAGAGTTCCGAAACGTCGCTCCAATTGTTTCCGAACCAGACGCCGTTCGCCTTCCGCCACCGCCTTTTCATATACGGTTTGGTACATGGGTACGATCCTCCGGTATGGTCCGTCTTCAGCAACTCCTCGAACACCCGTTGCTGCTCCGCGTCAAGCGTCAAGTAGGCGTTCACAACCTCGGTCAGGATGAGGCAGTGTGCAGTATGCTCCTGACATTCTACCGTCAGCTCAAGGAGCGCGTCAGCCCGGTTCTGCGGCCGCTGGTCGCGCGGCATGCCCATCAGCGCCGACAGCGCAATCGCCAGGCGGTTGCGGGGCGAGCAGCTGCTCCTTATCGAGCCACTCGGTCGTGGAGAAGTCGAACAGGGACGCCTGTTCGGGGAAGAAGAGCGTCATGAAATCCGGGAAGAATGCCTGGAGCAGCGCTTTGAAGCGCTGGTCGTGCTCAGCCATGCATCACACCCCCTCACTCCAATCCCTCTCCCGCGCAGCGGCTCATTCTCCTGGACGGGGATCGGCGATTAATCCGTGAGGCCCAACTCCTGCAGAGAAGTTGATTTGCCCGCGGCAAAGGCCAGATCTTCGAGTCGGTCCAACGGCCAGGTTTCCAACCGTTGCACCGCCTCCGCGGGTAGCGGCCCAAACTGTCGCTCCAGAAGTTTGCGCACGAATTCCCGCCGTTCCTGGGCCCTTCCCTCCGCCACGGCCTTTTCATACACGGTTTGGTACATGGGTTCGATCCTCCGGTATGGTTCCGTCTTCAGCAACTCCTCGAACACCCGTTGCTGCTCCGCGTCAAGCGTCAAGTAGGCGTTCACAACCTCGGTCAGGATGAGGCAGTGTGCAGTATGCTCCTGACATTCTACCGTCAGCTCAAGGAGCGCGTCAGCCCGGTTCTGCGGCCGCTGGTCGCGCGGCATGCCCATCAGCGCCGACAGCGCAATCGCCAGGCGGTTGTGGCTGCGCAGGTACGGCTCAGCGTCCAGCCCCGGCAGGCCCACGTACAGGTATCGAAAGCGGTTCACCTCAAATTTCCCGACCCGCGCCACGAACGTCCCCACGCCGATGCCGTCGAGGCCGACGCGCAGGTACAGCGCCACCGGTAGCACATTCCGATATTTGTACCATAGCGGCTGGTAATACTCGTACATGCGCTCGTGGAACGTCGCCACCGCGTCGCGCGACTCCACCTCAATGTGAACCACGGCCAGTGTTTCGTCGTCCGGTTGCTCCTTGAAGCGCACGCGCGCCAGTAGATCAACCTCCAGCACTTCGCCGCTGGGTGGGTGGAGCAGCTGCTCCTTGTCGAGCCACTCGGTCGTGGAGAAATCGAACTGGGACGCATCCTCGGGGAAGAAGAGCGTCATGAAATCCGGGAAGAATGCCTGGAGCAGAGCCTTGAAGCGCTGGTCGTGCTGGGCCATGAGCCACCCCCTCACCCCTCTCCCCCACAAGGGCGAGGGGCTTGCCACGGCCAGCCTCATAGAAACAGGCTGGCCACGATTTCGCACAGGTAATCTTGCAGCGACAGCGGCATCGGCTCGGTCAGCTCGTACTCGGGCTGGCAGTCCGGCGCGAACAGGCGGCCCTCCAGTTCGTCCAGCGCCGGCCCCGGCCCCAGCGACAGACCGACTTCGTAGTTGTGCCGCAGGCTCAGCGCGTCGAAGTTGCCGGTGCCGAGATAGCCCCACAGGCCGTCCACCAGCGCCGCCTTGACGTGGATCTTGCCGGGGTAGACGAACACGCGCACCCCCGCCCGCAGCAGCCGGTTGGCCACCACCCGGTTGGCGCGGTTGACCGTCTCGTTCTCGCTGCTGAACGTCAGCACCACGCGCACGTCCACGCCGCGCCGCCGCGCTTCCGCCAGGGCCACCACCAGCCGGCTGTCGCTGAAGTAGACGTTCTCCAGGTAGATGCGCTGCTGCGCCCGGTCGATGGCCAGGTACACCGCCTGCGCCAGCTGCCGCGCCCCCGGCTCCGACACGATCACCCGTGCCTGCCCCGGCACCGCCGCGCGGCATGGGTCGAACGTCGTGGGCGCCACTGCCTGCGGCGGCTCGGCCGGCGTGCCGTGCTGGTGCCGCCAGTACGACTCGTAGCGCTCCTGCAAGCGCGGCACCAGCGGGCCGTCAAACACAAACGACAGATCGTGATTGTCGAAAAAGGCCTCGTGCGAGAAGTTGCGGCCGCCGCTCCAGGCCCAGCGGCCGTCCACGAGCACCAGCTTGCGGTGGTCAAAGCGCAGGAAGGGATTGCGGATGCGGATGACCTCGATGCAGGGGTTCGTCGCCAGGATCGCCAGGACGCGGTTGACCTGGGCCGCGGAGGTGTGGTGCGGCAGGCCGAAGACCAGGTTGCCGCCGCCGTCGATCAGCACGCGCACGCGCAACTGCGGCCCCGCCAGCTGCGCCAGCCGGGCCGCGATCGCTTCCCCGAGCGCGTCGCTTTCCCAGTAAAACATCAGCACGTCGATGGACGTGCTGGCGTTGTCGAACAGTTCATAGAGGGCGGCCAGCGCCGCGCGGCCCTCGACAGCCAGGCGCAGCCGGGTCGGCTCCAGATCCATGCCGGTCAGGTCGCGTAGACAGGTTTCCAGTTCCTGGTGCTGCGGCGGCGTGAGGTGCTTGAGCAGCGGGCCCGGCTGGCCGCGCAACGGCATCAGGAAACGCTTGCCGAGGCAGCCCGCGGTCAGCGACCGGAAGTGGTCGCCGAGTTCAACCACCAGTTCCCAGCCGCAGGTCAACGGCCGCTCCGCCACGGCGCGCGCGGAGTCGTCCATGAGCTGCTGGCGCAGGACGGTGCCGCGATCCGCCGGGTCGGGGCCGGGGTCGGCGGTGTACGGCAGCGCCGCCGAGCGACAACCGATCAGCAGCGCCAGCGCGCCACGGCCCAGGTAGCGCCGCAGATGCCGGGCCCGTCGCCACAGGTTTCGCCGCGCGCTGCGCTTCCCCATGTGCTGCATCCCTGCTGTCCCGTTCGGGGGATTACTGAAGATTATCGGCGGTTGGCCCGGCGGACTGGAGAAGTCTGGCCCGGCTCCCCACCGCCTCACCTGCAAAAACCAGACAATCTGTCTGGTCCCACGAGCCGGGAACTTTTTTTCTCGCGCCCGGCGCCGGTGCCGCCACCACTTAAGTAATTGATGGGCTTACGGTTATCGGCGGATTTGCCGGCCGGAAGACGCCTGCGGCAGCGCTGTCGGAGGTGCATTTTTTTGAGCTAATGGTCGTAACAATCGTGGCTTGCGGCGAAGGTCAAATTATGCTTGCACCGGCCCGGCGGATTCTGTAAAAGTCTCTTCACAGAACAAACCACTGCCCCAAGAACCACCAACCGCCCATGAGAACCTGACCGTTCGCCCGCTCCGGTTTCACTTTTGCCAGTGTGTTCGCTCCAACCCTGCGCAGCCGACCCGACCGCGCACTGACTCAACCGTGCGGCCACTCGTGAGGCGACCGCCCGGTGCTTGCACCTTGAATCCACCGGCGGACCGGACCCGGGTCCGGTGTCCCAGGATGGGACCCAACCGCCAGGGAACACGATCCCGCGCCGAGCGGGGGAGGACTGGGTTTGCCCAGTCCTCCTTTTTTTGTCCCCGTACTCGCCAAAGTCCTTAACTCGCGGTGTCCGCTACTTCCTCTTCCAGCACCTCGGCCCGGACCTCCGCCAGCCCCAGGTGCCGCCGCGTCTCCAGGCACCGCTCCATCAAATAAGTCCGCGTCGCCCGCTGGTCCGCGAGCAGTTCCGGCGCCACCCGCAGCGGCTCGGCCACGACCACATCGATGCGGCGGAACCAGTCCAGGCGCTTGTTCCTCAGCGGCGGCCCTTTGAAATACGAGCAGTAACTGCCCCAACCGCCCTCGATCCAGCACAGGACCACCGGCGTTTGCGGCCGCTGATGCAGGATGTGCCAGACACCCTGGCCGAACTGCCGCAGCGGCCGGGCCTCGTCGCGGCGCAGCGAGCCCTCGGGGAAGATGACGACGCACTCGCCCGCGTCCAGCGCCGCGATGGCCTCCTGTAATTCCGGGGCCTCGCGGCGGTAGGGCGAGAACTGCACGCGGATGGCCCCGACCACGTGCTTCATCAACCAGCGCAACCCCGGCAGATCATAGAAGAGGCTGGTCATCATCGGCCGGATGTGCCGCGGCAGAATCTTGCCCAGCCAGAGCGGGTCGAAGTAGGAACTATGGTTGGCGACGACCAGCAGTGGCCCGTGGACGGGAATCCGGTCCAGGCCCGGCCCGGTGGCGCGGACGCGGTACAGCGGCCACATGAGCAGTTCCACCCCCAGTTCAAGGAACACGACCGCCAGCAACCGCCAGCATACCGCCACCAGCAACACTGCCAGCGCCGCCACCACCCAGAACTGGCCCAGCGGCGGCAGACCCAGACGCACCAGGCCGACCAGCGTCACCGCCAGGGCCGTCATGGCGACGTACTCGAACAGCTGCCGCACAGCCATGCCGTTGCCGCGCGTGTCCGCCGGGACGTTCGCCTGGTAGGCCGCCGCCAGCGGCACGTTGGCCAGCCCGATCACGAACCCCAGGAACATCGCCAGCACCGGGCCGGTGTCGCCGGTGAGCGCCGCCAGCGCCAGCCCCAACGCCAGGCCCGTCGCCCCGAGGGGCACCAGCCCCAGCGCCCGCCGCGGGTGCCGCTGCACGCCGGCCAGCAGCGAACCAGCCGCCGCCCCCAGGCCGAGCCACAGCCCGATCCACATCACGTCCGCGACCTGCTGTGGGCCGGTCTGGTTCTCGTGTCGGCTGAACACGACCGCCAGCAGTGCCCCGGTGGACCCCGCCACCAGGCCGCGCAGCCCCGCCATCGTCAGCAGCGCGAGTCGCGCTTCGCGGACCTGGAAAATCCGCCGCACGTCTCCGAAGAAGTCGCGCACGGCGGCGGCTGGCGGCTCGGGCCGGCGCACGTCGCCGCGGAAGCGCGCCGGCAGGGCCGTCACCAGGCAGACCGCGCTGAGCGCCAGTGCCAGCGCCACCGCCGGCGGCGGCCCGGCCTCGCCGAGCAGTTCGGCCGGCACCGTCCAACCGCCCCGGGTGAACTGGTAGCCGGCGACGAGGCCGAACACGATCGCCAGGGCGGCGCCCATCTCAATGAGGCCGTTGACGCGCGTCAGCGGCACCTGGGTTTCCTCGGCGGCGGCCGGCAGCACGGCGTAGCGCGTCGGGTAGTAGATGACTGAGCCGAGTGCCAGCAGGCCCCAGAGTGCCAGCCACGGCAGACCGAGCAGCGCGCCGCCGCCGATCACCGCGAGACAATAGGCGGCGGTGCCGACCAGGACCCAGCGGCGCGGCAATGTGTTGCTGAGCGCGCCGTTGAACGGCGCGAACAGAATGGCGGGCGCCATGAACAGCGCGATCACGACATGCCAGGCCGCCTCCCGCTCCTGGGCCCCGCCCTCGGCCAGCTGGAGGATGACGAAGATGCGCAGGCAATAGTCCGCCATCAAGCGGGTACTCTGCGACAGCCACAGCGAGGCCAGGCGGAAGCGCGCGTGCCACACGGGCAGGCTCCTCTTGGGGACAGCGGTTTGGGGCGTCGTCACACCATAGCCGATGCGTGCGGTGCTTGTCCACTGGGGGTGTGCCTTTCAACGTAGTTAGTAACGAGTGATGGTCTTTTTTCTTTGTGTTCCTTGGTGGTGCGCCCTTCCGCTCACAGATCCGGGATTTGCCAGTTGATCGGCTGCTTGTCCAGTTTTTCCAGCGCCTCATTGATCTTCGAGAACGGCTTGCTGCCCATGAACAGCTTCACCGACAGCGGCGACGGGTGCGCCGCCTTGAGCACGCGATGTTTGTCCTCGTCGATCAGCTTGGCCTTCTTCTGCGCGTAGCCGCCCCACAGCGCGAACACCACCGGGTCGTCGCGGTCGCTCAGCGCCTTGATGACGGCGTCCGTGAACTTCTCCCAGCCCTTGCCGGCGTGCGAGTTCGGCGCGCCCTCGCGCACCGTCAGCACGGCGTTGAGCAGCAACACACCCTGCTCCGCCCACGGCATCAGGTAGCCGTTGTTCGGGATGTCGTAGCCGTACTCCGCTTGCAGTTCCTTGAACATGTTCAGCAGCGAGCCCGGCAGCCGCACGCCCGGCCTCACCGAGAAGCACAGGCCGTGCGGCGTGGTGGACGGTCGGGTACGGGTCCTGGCCCAGCAGCAGCACCTTCACGTCGTCGTAGGGCGTCGCCCAGAAGGCGGCGAACACGTCCTCCGGCGGCGGGAACACCGTATGCTCCGTCCGCTCCTCGGCGATGAATTCCTGCAACTGCTTGAAATACGGCTTCGTCAGTTCGGCGCCGACCACCGCCTGCCAACTCGGCGGCAGTTCGAACTCGCCGTGGCCGCCGCCCGGCGTGGCGTGGCCGGCGCCGACACGCTTCACCTTCGCCGCCGGCTTTTTCGCGGGTTTCTTCTTCGCCATCGGTTGCTCCTCCTCGTCCGCGTCTTCGTGGCCGCCTGCGCCGACGCCGATCTTCGGGCACAGGTCGTTCAGGACGCACGCGGAGCACTTCGGAGCGCTGGCGGTGCAGGTGTAGCGGCCGTGCAGCACCATTGCCGGGCCGAAAGCGACCCACTCGTCCTGTGGCACCGCGGCCATCAAGTCCTGTTCGATCTTGTCCGGGTTGTCGTGGTCGGTCAGGCCCAGCCGCTGACTGACGCGGGCCACGTGTGTATCGACGATGATGCCACTGGGGATCTGGTAGGCGTTGGTCAGCACCACGTTCGCCGTCTTGCGGGCCACCGCCGGCAGGGTCAGCAGGTCGTCCATGTCGCGCGGCACCTCGCCGCCGTAGCGATCCACCAGCGCCCGGCAGGCGTTCTTGATCGCCTTGGCCTTGTTACGGTAGTAGCCGGTTGGCCGCACCATCTCTTCCAGCTCCCCCAGGTCCGCGTCGGCGAAGGCGGCCGCGTCGGGGTACTTCGCGAACAGCGCCGGCGTCACGCGGTTGACGCGCTCGTCGGTACACTGCGCCGCCAGGATGGTCGCCACCAGCAACTGCAGGGGGTTTTGCCAGTCCAGCTCGTAGCGCGCGTTCGGGTGGGCCTGGCGCAGCCGGTCGATGATGGTGGGTAGGTGGGTGGTGTCGGCCATGTGCTCCTCCGCGTGCCGGGTGATGAGATGGTGGGATTGTACCGCCCGCCCGCGCCAACTGCACGCCCGGCAGGGGCCAATTTTTTCAACCGCAGTCATAGGGTGTGCCTCTGGAATGCGGCGAGCGGCGCGGCGGCCTGACGCCGCGCCGCTCGCCAAAATCGAGTGGAGCACCGCAGTCTTAAACCGCTCTTGCGTTGCACAACGGCCCTGGTTATATCCCTCCCCTCTCGAACTAGCATTCAGACAGTCCGGAACCATCGGGGATTCCGCGCACCCGGCGGCGGCTGCGTGCGGGGTGGGGATTTTCATTGCGAAGGAGTCGGGACATGGTTCTGTACGGCCAGCGCAAGCTGCTCCTGCTCGTCAGCGCTCTGGTGGGGCCGTGCCTGGCAACCGTGGGCTGCCAGTCCGATCTGGGGCTGATGGGACCGTCCGTCATCGGCGGCTCCAGCGTTCGCTACACCGGCGACGGCGGGCGCTACGCCACCGGCCCCAGCATGGGCGGCTCCGGCACGGCGTTCACGTACCCGCCGGGCGTGCCCCGGCCGGTCGCGCCGGCCGCGCCGGTCGTCCAGGCGTCGTACCAGAATCCGGGCGGCCCGCTGGCGGACCAGAACGGCCAACCGCCGGCCGACGCCGCGCCGCTGCCGCCCTGCCTCCCCAACCCGTGGGGGCCGTGCCCGACCGAACTCAACAAGGTGTCGCATCCGCCGTACACCATCGCACCGCCGGACATCCTGAGCATCGAGGCGCTGAAGCTGGTGCCGAAGCCGCCGTACCGCGTCGAACCGCTGGAGATCCTGACCGTCGAGGTGTCCGGCACGATACCCAAGCAGCCGATCAAGGGGTCGTTCACGGTGGCGCCGGACGGCACCATCAACCTGGGCTTCGGCTACGGCAGCGTCCTCGTTGCGGCGATGACGCTCGAGCAAATCCAGAACGCCATCCGCACGCATCTGAACGACCAGTTGAAGAGCCCGCAGGTAAGCGTGTCGCTGGCGCAGTACCGCGCCATGCCGCAGCTGGGCGGCAAGCACCTGGTACGGCCGGACGGCACCATCGACCTGGGCGCCTACGGCAGCGTTTACGTCGCCGGCCTGACGCTGTCCCAGGCCAAGGGCGTCATTGAAGAGCACCTGTCCGGGTGGATTTTGAACCCGGAGATCGCCATCAACGTGGGTGCCTACAACAGCAAGGTCTACTACGTGGTCGTGGACTACGGCAGCTGGGGCCAGGAGGTGTTCCGCTTCCCGATCACCGGCAACGAGACCGTGCTGGACGCCATCACCATGATCGATGGCTTGCCGCCGGTGGCCTCCCGGCACCGCCTCTGGCTGGCACGGCCCGCGCCGCCGCAGTACGGCTGTGACCAGATCCTGCCGATCGACTGGATGGCGATCGTCTCGGGCGCCAGCACGGCGACGAACTACCAGTTGTTCCCCGGCGACCGCCTCTTCATCTCGGCGAATCAGCGGTGCGCGCTATGCAACTGGCTGGCGCAGTGCTTCGCGCCGATCAAACGGGTCTTCGGCGGCGATGGACCCTGACGCCCCGCGCGCTGATTTCGATTGATCTTCCCCAGGCGACGCGGCCGATGTTCAGAGTGTGCGGACAAATCCGGTGTGATCGGTTCTGCGGATGGGAACGCCAGGTTGACAGCAGGGCAGCCGTGTGCAGCGCCTTGCTGAAACGCTGAGCCAGGCGGACGGCCAGCCATCAAGGAGGATGGACATGTCTGCGAAACGGATGTGGCTGAGGCTGGCCGGGCTGTGCCTGGCGGTGGTGCTGGGCGCGGCCACGACGGCGGCGGCCCAGCAGTGCGAATCCGGCGGCCCGACCGGTGCCGCGCTGGCCGGTAGCTCGGGGGTCGGCGGCAATCTGTTCTCCGGCGGTGGCGCTTGCCTGACTGGCGGGCCGGTGCTCGGCAATTTGTTCGGCGGTGCCACTCCAACAAGCGGTTGTGCCACCTGCAACCGGTTCCTCTGCCCGCCGATTTACTTTCATTGCCAGGAAGGGCCGCCGTGCATCAAGATCCAGTGCGGCTGCCCGCGGCCAGTGAGTTGCCCCTGCGACCAGCCCGGCTGGGGCTACTATCAGACCACCTGGCGGCAGTGGCCGGGCGGCGGCCCCAATTGTTCGCCAGGCCCCGTGCTCGGCCCCCAGGCAGCTTTGCCGTATGCGTCGCTCGGATCGCCACCCAGCCCGCCCGCACCGGAAGGGCCGGCACCCCGCAAGATCAATCAGCCGGCGCCTTGACCCGGCGGCGGTCAAACGCAAAGGGCGTCCCGGATTCCTGGAATCCGGGACGCCCTTTTTCGTTCGCCGCGGCCGGGGCCGCGTCAGGGCACGTCCGTGCTGTTGATCGCTTCTCTACCCTGCGTGGTGCTGATGGCCTGCCAGATGGTGAGGTTAATGCTGTTGTTGACCCAACCGACGTGACCGTCGCAGAAAACGACGTTGACGCCGCCGGAGCCGTTGTGCAGGCTGCGGGCGACCTGCATGCGCGGCAACGTGGTGGTCGCGGTCGTCGTGCAGGGGATGTTGTACGTCGCGGCGACGTTGCAGGTGCCGCCGCTGATGACATCCGGGGCGTTGGCGTTCGGCAGGTTATAGGTCGTGAACCCGGTGGCGCCGCCCCACCAGGCATAGCCGCGCAGGTCACCGCCTTGCCCCTGGATGATTTCGGAGGCCATGAGCGTGTTGGAGGTGCCATCGACAATGCTCGACAACCGCACCTGGCCGCCGGTGTTGGGCGTCCAGCCAGTCAACGTTGCAGACGGGGGGCCGTCGCCGAGGCTGCTGAGCCAGGAACTCGGGTAGGCGGGAAAGGGCGCGCCGCCATAGACGACGCCGTTCAGGTTCGCCTGGTACATGCTGGTGTTGCCGAAATTGACCACGTAGTTGTGGTAGGTGATGGAGTTGCTGTTGCCGGGGTCCACCGGACAGGTCAGGGAGGGGATGCGCAGGTCCGTGACCAAATTGTTGGGGGCCGCAGCATAACGCGGGCCGGTGGCGTCGTTGCCCCCCAGGTTGGTGTACATGTTCGCCATGTTCTGCTGCTCCAGGAAAGGCAGGATGTACATCATCCAGGTGCCCCAGCAGCAGCCCCACGGCCCGGTGCCGGGTGGCAGGAACTTGTGCTGGTCGTGGTAGTTTTGCATGGCGATGCCGAGCTGGTGCAGATTGTTCTGACACTGGGCGTTGGCCGCCGCGGCGCGCACTTTTTGCACGGCGGGCAACAGCAGGCCGATGAGGATGGCGATGATGGCGATCACCACCAGTAACTCAATCAGCGTGAACCCTCGCCGACGGAAACACATGGCTGACCTCCCCTGGAAGAAACTCCGACAAGCGGAATGAAAAACCCTGGAGTCTTACCTGCTAGGTCTTGCGCTTCGGGATGTTGAAATTGAACGTGTTGGGTTCGCCGTCCTTCACCTCGACGAACTGTTTGGAATCGGTGCTCCATTCGGGCGGCAACGGGTCGAGGTTGCGGGCAGGGCCGGACGGGCCAGGCGGCATCCCCTTGTTCGCGGCCGAGCTTTCGCCGGCGTGAACGCTCACCTTGTACTTGCCCGCGGCCAGACCCTTGTTCCTGGAAATCCGGTACTCCCCGTTGACGATCTGGGCGCCGTCGCGGGTGCCCTGGCCGTCCTGTGGTTCAAAAAAAATGACGCCGTCCTCAATGGGCTGGTCGCCGAAGGTGACCTTGCCGGTAATCTCGTTCCGCACGGGCTCACTTTTGCCGCCGCAACCGCCAAGGAACCCGAGGCAGCTCAGCCCGAACAACAGGCAGAACGTTTTCGCAGCACCACCGTGCATGACCAAACCCCCTGCGGTAGCGACTGGGTCTGAACTCAGTTCCTGCGGCCATCCTGGCTTTGGGCGAGATGCCACCAACCCGGTGGAGGAGAGAGCGGTTGTAAAAGTGAGAGAGGTATGGGAGTTTAATTTATGGTTCGGAGAGGGGTGTGTCAACAAAAAAATCGACCGCGGCAATACAATCGGAGCCCGAGCGCCGGCGAGAAGCAACGCTGCCCCGCGCTGGCGCTCGGGCTCCGACCCATCACGAACATGCAAGGCGCTGCCGCATCAGGCTTGCGGCGGGTTCTGCGGAGTGGGCGCCGGCGCCTGGCCGGTGGCCGGCGGTGCCTCGCCCTGCGGTTGCTGTGCGGCCTCGCCCTGTGGCGGCTGGGCCGGCGCCTCGCCACCTGCCGGTGGGGGCGCGGCGCCCTCGGTGGGCGGAGTTTCCTGCGGCGGCTCCTCCTGCTGCTGCGTCTCGTCCTCGACCTGCGGCGCCGGGGCCGGCTCGTGCAACCGCACCTTGGTTTCGCCTTCCTTGAGCAGTTCCAGGAAGGCGGTCTCGCCGCCGTCGCCCAGGCGGCGCTGCGTCCGCTTGATGACGCGCGTGTAGCCGCCCGGCCGGTTGGCGTAGCGCGGCGCGATCTCCTCGAACAACTTCTTGACGATGTCGCGGTGGTCGGCGTCGTCGCCGGTGCCAGGCTTGACCTCGGCGTGACCGGCGCCGCCCAGGCGGGCAGTCACCAGCCGGCGGGCGTGCAGCGTGTTGCGCTTGGCCAGCGTGATGAGCCGCTCCACGAACGGCCGGGCCTCCTTGGCCTTGGCGACGGTGGTGATGATCCGCTCATGGCGGAACAGCGCCATCGCCAGGTTGCGGAACAGGGCCAGGCGGTGCGTCGCGTTGCGGCCGAGTTTGCGGCCGGCTTTCAGGTGTCGCATGGTCAATTCCTTCGATTGCCAATTGCAAATTGCAGATTGCAAATTGAAATACAGGAAACGGCGCCGTCTTTCAATTTGCAATCTGCAATTTGCAATTGGCAATTCCGTTAGCGGCGCAGCGAGGACGGCAATTTCATCCCCAGGTGCAGACCGCGTTCCTGCAGTTTGGCCTTCACTTCCTTCAACGTCGTCTCGCCGAAGTTGCGCACCTCCAGCAGTTCCTCGTCCGTGCGGATAACCAGGTCGCGGACGGTGGTGATGCCTTCGGACTCCAGGCAGTTGGTCGCCCGCACCGACAGTTCCAGCTCGGCCAGGCTCATGTTGAGCTTGCGCTCCAGTTCGTGATCGGGCGCCTCCACGGTGGTTGGCGTATCGGCCCGGTCGTCCAGGGCGATCTCGGGGCCGGCCTCGGCGTACTGGATGAACGGGTTGAGGTGCTTGCGCATGATCTTGGCGCCCTCGACCAGCGCCAGCTGCGGGCTAATGGTCTCGTTCGTCCAGATTTCCATGACCAGGCGGTCATAGTTGGTACGCTGGCCGACGCGCGTCTCCTCGATCTCGTACTTGACGCGCACCACCGGCGAGAAGCTGGAATCGACCGGGATGACACCGATCTCGCGTTCCTTGCCGGAGTTCTCGTCGGCGGTGCGGTAGCCGCGGCCGTTCTCGACGGTCATCTCCATGACGAAGGGCACGTCGTCGGTGAGCGTGGCGAGGATGTGCTCGGGGTTGATGATCTGCACCGCCTCGTCGGTGATGATGTTGGCGGCGGTGACGACGCCGCGCTCGTGCCGGTCGATGCGGATGATGCGCGGCGTTTCGCTGGAGTTCTTGACGACCAGGCTCTTGACGTTGAGGATGATGTCGGTCACATCCTCGACGACGCCGGGGATGGTGGTGATCTCGTGCTGAACGCCCTGAATCTTGACGCGCGTGACGGCGCTGCCCTCCAGACTGCTGAGCAGAATACGGCGCAGGCTGTTGCCGACGGTGACGCCGAAGCCGCGCTCGAACGGCTCGGCGAAGAACTTGCCGTAGCTCGGCGACAGCGTGTCGCGGTCACAGCTCAGACGGTTGGGCAGTTCCAGGCCACGCCATTTGATACGCATGGAAAGCCTCCTTCAAAATGTCATTAGTCATTAGTCATTAGTCATTAGTCATTAGTTCGCTGGGTTCCCGCTCCAGGGCAGAAACCCAGCGAACTAATGACTAATGACCAATGACTAATGACTATCGACCACAGAATTCGATGATGAGCTGCTCCTGCAGCGGCTGGTCCGCCTGGGCCAGGCGCGGGTCCACGTCGCCGCGGGTTGGCAGCCGGGTCATCTGCGCCTCCAGGGCCTCTGCGTTAAGGATCACCAGGAAGTCGGGGATAGGCTGCGGGTGGTCCTGCTGCCGCTCCTTGACCAGCTTCTGCGAACGGGCGCGCTCCTTGACCTTGATGGTGTCGCCCTTCTTCAGCAGCAGGCTTGGGATGTTGCAGACCCGGCCGTTGAGCAGCACGTGACCGTGGTTGACAATCTGCCGGGCCGCAGCCCGTGACTGCGCGAAGCCGAGGCGGTGGATGACGTTGTCCAGCCGCCGCTCCATGATGCTCAGCAACTGCTCGCCGGTGTTTTCCGGCGAGCGCGACGCCAGCTCGAAGTAGCGGCGGAACTGGCGCTCCAGCACGCCGTAGAAGCGTTTGACCTTCTGCTTCTCACGGAGGCGGACGCCGTACTCGCTCGATTTGCCGCGGCGATAGCCGTGCATACCGGGCGCCACGACGCTATTGCCGGCCTTGCGGCGGCTGACGGCGCACTTGGGGCTGTCGCAACGGCTGCCCTTGAGGTACAGCTTCATGCCTTCACGGCGGCACAACTGACAGACAGAATCCAGGTAACGTGCCATGGCGGTAACATACTCGACAACAAAGGGTGACAAAAGGTTCGCGCTGCGTTCCGTGGCGCAGACAGGAATGTCTGCCAGCCTCGGTGATTTGGCAGACAGGAATGTCTGCCCCACGTTGGGAGGTTCATTGATTATACGCGCCGCTTCTTGGGCGGGCGACAGCCGTTGTGCGGCAGCGGAGTGACGTCCTCGATGGCCTTGATGGACAGGCCGGCGGCCTGCAGGGCGGTGATGGCGGACTCACGGCCGGAACCGGGGCCCTTGACACGGACCTCGATCTCCTTGAGGCCGAACTTGGCGGCGCGTTCGGCGCAGGTCTCGGCGGCGCGCTGAGCGGCGAAGGGCGTGCTCTTGCGGCTGCCCTTGAAGCCGACAGTGCCGGCGGACGCGAAGCACAGGGCGTCACCGTTGGTGTCAGTGATGGTGACGATGGTGTTGTTGAAGGTCGCCTTGATGTGGGCGATGCCCCGGCTGACGTTCCGCCGGGCCTTGCGTTTCTTGCTCTTGGCCACGTATCCACCTCTCGTAAGTCGATCAGAAGTCCGAAGACAGAGGTCAAAAGTCAGAGGTCAGAGCAGCAGGAAGCCTGCCAAGCCGCAAGCGGCAGAACAAGGCAATTCTGACTTCTGACCTCTGTCTTCTGCTCTCTCTGGGTTAGCCGCGCATCTCCTTGACGCCCTTCTTGCCGGCGACGGTCTTGCGCGGGCCCTTGCGGGTGCGGGCGTTGGTGCGGGTGCGCTGACCGCGGACGGGCAGACTGCGACGGTGCCGCAGACCGCGGTAGCACTGGATGTCCTTCAGGCGCTGGATGTTCTGTTGAATCTGGCGGCGCAGCGGGCCCTCGACCACGTACTCGCGGTCGAGGAAGCCGACGATGCGGGCGATCTCCTCGTCCGTCAGGTCGCGAGCGCGGCGCTGCGGATCGACGCCGGCCTTGTCGCACAGCTCCAGGGCCGTGGTCGGGCCGATGCCGTAGATGTAGCGCAGCGAAATGTGCGTCGGTTTATCGTTGGGCAAATCGACGCCGAGGATACGCGGCATGGGTGGCTCTCCTGAATTAACCCTGGCGCTGCTTGTGACGCGGGTTGCTGCAAATCACGTACAGCTTGCCCTGCCGCCGAACCAGCTTGCAGTTTTCACAGATCCGTTTGACACTGGCGCGAACTTTCATTGGCTTTCCGTTGCTCCGGTGAGGCGCAGAATAGTGGAAATTCTTACTGTAGCAAATGGAACTATTGCTGCAAGAGGGAAAAGCGCACGAATTTGGCACGCGCTTGTCGTCACGTGGCACGGTCGTGCCTGGGCAGGCACTTTCAGCCGGCAACAGCAGGCGCCGGCCGGCACGGCCCGACGTGGGTGGGCGCAACCTGGCCCATGGGGGTGTGGGAGAAACGTGAAACGAAACGGCAACTCCTTCGCTGCCAGGAGGTTATTTCGTATCACCCCCGCGAGATGAAACCGCCCGCCCCGCGGGACGGGCGCGATCGGCAGGCGCTTGCGTCAAAGCGACTGCAGGAACCTGAGCAGCGCGGCCCGGTCGGCGGCGGCCAGGTTGCGGAAGACCTCCCGTGCCGGGTGGGCCTCGCCGCCGTGCCAGAGGATCGCTTCGCTCAGCGTGCGGGCCCGGCCGTCGTGCAGGTAGGCTTCGCCGCCGCCGGAACCACGCCAGTCTCTTCAGCGCGACCGAGGCCGGCGGCTGTGCGCTGCGCGAGCGCGTCGAACTCGAACCGCTCGGCGGCGTGCTCGGGCTGACGGTGACGGAGCAGTTCATTTTGAACGAGCTGGATTGGTTGTTCGTCTTCAGGCATCAGAAAGTAACGGAAACAGTAATCGCCTAGAATTGTCTGACGTAAGCATATGGGCGTAAATGATTTAAAATTATTTCAGATTGTGATTGGAAAAAAACTAGGACGGCAATCCTGACTGGAGTGGACAGAATTCCCTGTGTATTCAGACAGATGGACTAATGAGCACCGCCATTATTCCCTGGGGAACTCCACGGCTCCAGTCAGGATTGCCGTCCTAGAAAAAAAAATACTCGTTAAGATTTTACTTGATTGTGTGTGTTTCTGTTGCTACCCTTATTGTGTGTGTTTCTGTTGCTACCCTTTCGTTCACTCAGGGGCATCGCATGCCAGCACCAGAATAATGCGTCTCGTCCTGTGTACACGCTGGTTCAAGAACAAAGTGCTGTGCCAGGCGATGGGGAAAAGAGCCTGATCAGCGCTGGCGGCGGCATTTACGTCGGTGGTCGGTCCTTCAGTTCCTTGGTCCAAAGCGCTGTCATCATGATTCGTGCCTGGGGCAAGTATACTGCTGGGAGTAGCGGCGGTACTGTCCAGATTCGACTCTACATGGACCCAAGCGATTCACACAGTACCCTCATTGCGGACACATCCGCAAAACCTATTCTGCAGGCAAGTCAGAGTAACATCGAATGGCAGTTGTATTTCATGATCACTATCAGAACGGCAGACGATAGCAGCGCTACTCTCTGGTGCGATGGGTTTCTTGAATGTATGAGCTACACAAACTTGAACGCACCCGCGGGCCGAAACGCAACATTTACTCTCGATAACTCCGTGGTGAATTATATCGACTTGACGGCAAGAGTTTTCGGCAGTGGTTGCACTGTCTACCTTGAACAATGTTGCATGGAATACCTTCCGTATGCGGCCTAAACAGAGGTTTGCCATGTCGATTGCTAGTCGTTCGGTACAGGCTACTCTCGCATTTGGGATGGCGGTTTTCTTTTTGCCTGCCGTTCCGCTCAAAGCACAAATCACCGATGAGGAAATTAAGAAAACTCCACCGATTGTTACGTCGAAGCCCGTTGACATTTTGAAAACCGACGATCAATACACAAAACTCGCCAAGTCGCGTTACAATCTGGCCCTGAAAGAATTGGGTATGCGTTTCGATCATTTTTGGAAAGGGAAATCATCAGGGGAATCTCTGATTGAAACGGAGCAGCGCTTTCTTCACATCGGTTTGGAGATTTTTTCTCGAAGCCAGGAGCGTTCGACTTTTTTGAAGGAGATGCACCGATTGGCTGATTACACCCACAGGGTTGCCCAGTTACAGGAAACGGCCCAAAGTAGGGTTCCCTTTGAAACCGTCCGGGCCAACCAATTGCTCTTGGAAATTGAGATGCTCCAACTGAAAGCTAAATGAGTCAGCCAGCGGGCGTCCTTTTTCTATTGCCAACTGCGCGGATAATGCAACGTCACAAAGCGCGAAAGCGTCGAAAAAGACGCTGCGAAGCGACGCTGTTATGTTGCATTATCCGCGCAGTTGGCAATAACCCCGTTTTCAGTTTCGCGCGGATCGAGCCCGCGCGAAACTGAAAACGGGGTTCTCTTGTCAAGTTGTTCTATTCTTGCTCCGCCGCCGAACCAACTCGCTCTCACGGTGCCATCGGCCGCCCCAGCCGCAAGCGCCGCGGCTGCTCCAGGCGCTCGAAATCCCAGCAGCGCATGCGGATCGTCAGGTGGTGCCGTTGCGACTCGAAGACGATGACCGCGTCCGGGTCGAAGGAGGCGTCCAGCAGCGTTGGCAGACCATAGAGCGTCCCGAACGGCGCCAGCGTGCCCCATTCGCAGTCGCTGAACACCGCCGCGACCTCTTCCGCCGTCGCCAGCCGTACCGGCGCCTGCAGCTGCCGCGCGACCGCTTCCAGATCAACTCGGTGTGTCGCCGGCAGCACTGCCAGGAGGTTGCTACTCCCCTGCCGCAACAGCACGCACTTGGCCAGCTGGCGGCCGGACAGGTGCAGGCGACGGGCACGCTTCTGAGCCGTGTACGCCGGCGGATGAACCACCGTCTCGAAGGCGACGCAGCGCTCGGCCAAAAAGTCGGGAACACGCATGACTGCTCTCTCCGTTTCCGTCCACAATGTCCGGGAGACCGGCACTCAAATATAACGGACCTCAGCCAGCGAACGCCCGCACAGCTTGCCCGTTTTACCAGCCAAGGGCCGCCTATCCTTCCCAACATGAGGGTAATGCCGAATGTCCGTCCCCGCCGCCGACGATCTGGAAGTGCTGCGTCCGGACCTGCCGCGCGGCCGCTTCCGCGCCGTGCTGTTCGACTTTGACGGCACCCTGTCGCTGATCCGCGAGGGTTGGCCGCAGGTCATGATCCCGATGATGGTGGACGTGCTGCGGCAGACCGGCACCGCCGAGCCCGCCGAGCAGCTGACCGCCGCCGTCGAGGAATTCGTCATGCGCCTGAACGGCCGGCAGACCATCTACCAGATGATCCAGCTGGCCGAGGAGGTGCGCCAGCGCGGCGGCCAACCGCTGGAGCCGCTCCGCTACAAGCAGCGCTACCACGACCTGCTCCTGGAGCGGATCGACAACCGGCTGCAGGCGCTGGCGTCCGGGGCCGTGACGGCGGAGGAGTGGACGGTGCCGGGCAGTCACAGTCTGTTGGGGCAGCTGCGCCGCCGTGGTCTGCGGCTCTACCTGGCCAGCGGCACGGACGTGAAGTTCGTGCGCCACGAGGCGGCGCTGCTCGGGTTGACCGAGTATTTCGGCGAGCACATTTACGGCGCCCTGGACGATTACCAGAACTTTTCCAAGCAGATGGTCATCGAGCGCATCCTGCGTGAGGAGGGCCTGCACGGGCCGGAGCTGCTGGGCTTCGGCGACGGCTTTGTGGAGATCGAGGAGGTGAAGCGCGTCGGCGGCGTGGCGGTGGCGGTCGCCAGCGACGAGGCGCGGCGGCAGGGCGTGAATGCGTGGAAGCGGACGCGGTTGATTCAGGCGGGCGCGGATGTGGTTATCCCGGACTACCGCAGGCAGGAGGAGTTGCTGCGCTTCCTGTTCGCGGAGGACGGCGGCCCCGTCGCGGAGCGCTTATCTGGGCGGCCCCAGAGTTAGAGCGTTTTGCGCAACGGGGCCGGTCGCGCCACCCGGCGCGGCCGGCCGTCACATCACCAGCGTCGTGAACTCCTGGTAGGTGAGCGGCGTGTCGAAGGTGCCGCCCACCAGGAAGGTGCCGCGCTGCGGCGTCAAGTGGATCACGCGCACCAGCAGCGTCTTGGCGAACGACTTCGATTGGTTCACCAGGTTCAGGACCAGCAGGTTACCCACCTCGACGGCGCACGACACGATCAGGCCGATGCCGTCCATCGAAATGTTCTGAATCTTCACTGGCCCGAGGTCCGCCACCTGGCCGGCCAGGGTACAGGACGTGTCGGCGTTGATGGGGAAGCGCTCCGCCGCCCGTCGGTCTGCTGGCTCCGGCATATCCCTCTCCGTATCCGCTATCGGGCGTGGCCACCTGATTAGAAATGTACACGAACATTATAGCACGCCGCAGCCGATTGCGTTTTCGCCGCCGCCGGGGTAGAACAGACCGCGGCCCCGAAACTCTCCCACACCTGGAGGATCTCATGCCACGCGTTCTGTTCGCCGTCCTGGGCGTGCTGCTCGCCCTGCCGGCCGCCGCCAGCCAGCCGGCCGCCAACAAACTCAAGGCGCTGCTCGTCACCGGCGGCGGCTACCACGACTACAAAAAGCTCAACCCCATCCTCGTCGAGAAAATCCCGCAGCTGGCCAACGTCAGCATCGACGTGAAATACGGCCTCGACACGCTGAAAAACCCAAAATTCGCCGACGGCTACGACGTGATCCTGTACAACTTCTGCTTCGCCGACGCCAAGAACTCCGAGATCATCGACAACGCCCTCAAAGCGATTCGCGCTGGCAAGCCGGCGGTGATGATCCACTGCGCCATGCACACCTTCATGGCGTCCGACGAGTGGACGGACGCCTGTGGCATGCGCACGCGCCGGCACGACCCCTACCGGCCGTTCTCGATCATCAAGACCGTGCAGGACCACCCCGCTACCAACGTGCTGCCCGGGGAGTGGCGCACGACCGGCGACGAACTGTACCAGACGATCAAGCTGGGGCCGCGCTCGACGGCGCTGCTGAAGGGCAAGGCCGACAAGGTGAAGGAAGATCACATCGTCTGCTGGGTCAGCACCTACGGCAAGGGCAAGGTGTTCGCCACCACGCTCGGCCATGACCTCAAGACGGTCAACATGCCGGAGTTTCAGAAGCTGCTGGCCAACGGCATCCTCTGGGCCTGCGACAAGCTCAACAGGGAAGGCCGCCCGCTGCCGGGCTACGGCGGCAGCAAGGCCAACCCCGCCCCGGCCCCTCAGGAAAGAGCGCCGGAGATGGCTCTGTTCCCGGACAAGCTGCTCGGCGAGGGCGTCAAGGACGCGAAGATGACCGGCGCAAAGCCGAACCGCCGCGTCAGCGAAGTCAGCCGGCCGACCATCACGGTGTACCGGCCCGCGAAGGACAGGGACACCGGCGCCGCTGTCGTCATCGCCCCGGGCGGCGGCTACAGCGTGCTGGCCTGGGACCACGAGGGCGAGGAGGTCGCGCAGTGGCTGAACCAGCTCGGCATCACGGGCGTGGTGCTCAAGTACCGCATCCCGCGCCGGGCCGACCACCCGAAGGCCCCGCTCGCCGACGCTCAGCGCGCCATCAGCCTGGTGCGCAGCAAGGCCAGGGAGTGGGGCCTTGACCCCAACCGCATCGGCATGCTCGGCTTCTCCGCGGGCGGCCACCTGACCGCCGTCACCGCCACCAACGGCAACCAGCGGGCCTACGAGCCGTTCGACGCGGCGGACAAGTTCAGTTGCCGGCCGGACTTCGCGGTGGTCGTCTACCCCGGTGGCGTGACGGCCAAGGGCAACAAAACCCTGGTGCCGGACGTGCGCGTGAGCAAGAATGCGCCGCCAACGTTCCTGGTCCACTCCGGCGATGACAAGGTGTCAGCCGAGAACAGCGTGCTGTTTTACCTGGCGCTGAAGCAGGCGGGCGTGCCGGCGGAACTGCACATCTACTCGGGCGGCGGTCACGGCTACGGCCTGAACCGCAGCAAGTACGCTCCAGCCGCCCAGTGGCCGCGGCGCTGCGAGGAGTGGCTGCGGGCGCGCGGCGTCCTCAAGGCGGCCAGTGGTTCTTGAGGGAATCAAAGCCCCGCGCTGGGCCGTTTCCATTTCGCGTGCTGGAAGCGCGTGAACCGGAAACGGTCCAGCGCCACGGGGTTGTTCCGAAGGTGTGGGGGATCGGTCCGCCATGAGTAAAGTCACGAAGACTTTGGATAAGGTTCTCCGCGGGAATGTCCGAGGCGGAGGAGCCCTCGACTGAAGAAGACATGAGCGCGGAGGATTTGAACAAATCGGAGGAAGGCGATGGCGGGTGACATCAAGTACGAGATCATTCTGTACTGGAGCAAGGAAGATCAGGCGTTCAGCGCCGAGGTTCCGGAGTTGCCGGGCTGCGCGGCGGACGGGGCGACTTACCAGGAAGCTGTCTCCAATGTCGAGGTGGTAATCCGAGAGTGGATCGAGACAGCGCAGGACTTGGGCCGCCCGATTCCCGCGCCACGCGGGCGGTTGTTGTACGCTTAGGAGGCGCCGAACAACAACTTCGTAGGACGGCTCTCCAGAGCCGTCCCGACGGCTCTGGAGAGCCGTCCTACTCTTGGAAGTTGTTGTTCGGCGCCTCCTTAACCAGTCGCTGCACCGGACCAACGGAGCACGACAGTGTTCCTGTGTGGCGGACTGTGTTCGCACTGGGACATGGCGTAACGCCGTCTGGAGTCGGGAAGGCGTCCGGGATCAACGCCGCGGGCGCGCCCATCAGGAGGGACTGCCGTGACAACGATAGCGCTGCCATCCTCACGCCCCGCGCCGGCCGGCCCGCGGCCGCTGCGCTGGACGTGCGCCGAGTTCCACCGCTTCGGCGACCTGGGCGTGTTCGAGGGCCGGCGGGCGATGCTCATCGACGGTGTCATCCTGGAGGAAGGGCCGATGAACCCGCCCCACGCGATCACCCTCGGACTGGCCGAAGAGGCGATCCGAACGGCTTTCGGGGCAGGATGGTGGCTGCGCCAGCAGTCGCCGTTGGTCCTCGGCCAGGACCTCGATCCGGAACCCGACCTCGCCGTCGTACCAGGCCGGCCGCGCGACTATGCGGGGCACCCGACAACGGCGGATCTGGTGATCGAGGTGGCGGACACCTCCTTCGACTTCGACACCAACGAGAAGCGGCTGCTGTACGCCAGGGCCAACATCCGCGACTACTGGGTGGTGGACATCAACGGCCGCCGGCTGCTCGTCTACCGCGACCCCCAGGCCGGCGATTACGCCACCCAGCAGACGCTTGGCCCGGCGGACACTGTTACGCCATTGGCGGCACCGACGGCAGCGGTGCGGGTGGCGGACCTGCTTGTGTGACGCCGAAGAAACGGAAACATTCATGGTGTCACACATGTTCACCTGTAAACTTTTCAAAAAGTACCGTTTCACGGAAAAATCGTTGCAATCGCCCTATTCAGGCGTTACCATCAGTCGAAGTAAAGTAAGGAAGATAGCTTAATGCCAACCATATTGCGCGCCTGAAACCTATGGCCAGGGCTGCGGTCATTGACGCTTACCTTTGCGCGCATCATTCAATGTCAACTGCCCAACCTGTAGTGGTCCATCGCGCTGGTGGATATACTTTGTCGTCCAGCAGTCTTTTCTGCGTATCTTTTCCGTGCAAAGGGGGACGAAGATGAATGCGCTTTACTGGTTTTGCGTCGGCTCCATACGAAAGCCGCGGAGGCGACCGGTTCGCCGCCCGTTGCGGCGGCCCGAAATCGAATCGCTGGAAGACCGTTGTGTGCCGACAGGCAGCAGCTACCGGCCCATTGACGAGGTCGGCAACAATGTGGCCAATCCGAACTGGGGGGCGGCGGGCACCGATCTCACGCGCCTCACCCCGGCCGAGTACGCTGATGGCGTGGATGCCCCCTCGCTGCCCCTGGCACCAAACCCGCGCCTGATTTCCAACATCGTAAACAATCAGGCGGACCCCGCCAATCCGGCGCAGGACCTCGCCACGGTCAATCAGCAGTCGTTATCGGATTTCGCCTTCGCCTTCGGTCAATTCATGGATCACGACATGGATCTGACCATCGACACCGGCGCCTCCGATCCCATCGCGGTGCCACCCGGCGACCCGATTGGCGGGCCGGCTGACACGCCGCTGGCCTTCAACCGCTCGCTGACCGATCCCGCGACCGGCACCGGCCCCGGCAACCCGGCCCAGGATGTTAACTCCATCACGTCCTATCTCGACCTGTCGCAGGTGTACGGCTCCGACCTGGCGACCGACAACGCCCTGCGGACCATGGTCGGCGGCCAGATGAAGACCAGTCCGGGCGGTTTGCCGCCCCTGGACAATGGGACGTACTTCACCGCGACGCAGCTGGCCACGATCAACGCCTCCGTCGGCGGCATGGCGGACGCCGGGCCGTTGCCGCAGACCGCCATGTTCGTCACCGGCGACAGCCGTGGCAACGAGGCCCTGGACCTGACCTCCCTCCAGGTTCTCTTCCTGGACAACCACAACCGCATCGCCGCCGCACTCCAGCGGGAAAACCCCAGCTGGACCGACGAGAAGCTGTTCCAGGAGGCCCGCAAGCTCAACATCGCCGAGTATCAATCGATCGTCTACAACGAATGGATTCCCGCCGTGCTCGGCAGCAACGCACTGTCGCCCTACACCGGCTACAAACCCGGCGTCAACGCCACCATCGCCAATGAGTTCTCCACCGTGGCGTTCCGCTTCGGCCACTCCCTGCTCGGCCCGGACGTGATCCGGCAGGGCAACAACGGTCTCAACGTGGCGCCCGCCGTGAGTCTGGCCGCGGACTTCTTCGACCCCAACATCCTCAACGGCCAGGGCCAGCCGGCGACGACGGACCAGATGACCGGACTGCCGACCACCAGCATCGCGGCCGTCCTGAAGGGCGCCGCCGACCAGAACGCCCAGGCGATGGACGAGCAGACCATCAATGAAGTCCGCAACCTGCTCTTCAACGAGGTCGTGCCCGGCGTCGGCTTCGGCCAGGATCTGATCGCGCTCGACATCGAGCGGGCTCGCGATCACGGCATCGGCTCGTACAACCAGGTCCGTGAAGCGCTGGGGCTGCCGGACGTGACCAGTTTCGCGCAGATTACGAGCAACGTTCAGGTGCAGCACGAGTTGGAAACGGCCTATAACAACAACATCAACAACGTGGACGCCTTCGAGGGCGGCCTGGCCGAGGACCCGGTGCCTGGTTCCATTCTCGGCCCGCTGTTCCAGACGATCCTCGTCGATCAGTTCACCAACCTCCGCAATGGCGACCGCTTCTTTTACCTGAACGAGCAATTCAGCCCGCAAGAAATGGCCATCCTGCAGCAGGGGAACACGCTGGCCAAGGTCATCGAGGTGAACACCGGCATCACCAACCTGCAGAGCAACGTGTTCTTCTTCCAGGCGTCCATCAGCGGGGAAGTATCCCTCGCGTCGGGCGGGTCTGGGCAACCTGGCGTGGCCGGCGTCACTGTCCAGCTGCAGGACGGCAGCGGCAACGTCCTGGCCACGACCGTGACGAACAGCCAGGGCCAGTACACCTTCAACCAGCTCAGCGGCCCAGCGGCCAATCCGGAAATCGCTTCGGGAGTCAGCGGCACCGGGTACTACCATGTGGTGCTGGTCCTGCCCCCCACGCTGCAACAGGCGTCGCCGAATCCGGGCTCGATCCTGATTAGCCGTGGCGGCATGAATGTGAGCGGCGTCGATTTCGTGGTCGCGCATCCGGCGACGCACTTCGAGATGGTGGCGCTGGCCCCGGCCATGGCGGGGATGCCGACGCCGTTCATCGTCATGGCCCTGGACGCTTCCGACCAACTCGCGGCCGGCTACACCGGCACGGTTCAGTTCGTTAGCAGCGATCACGGCGCGACGATGCCGGCCGACTACACGTTCGTGCCGTCCGATCACGGCATGCATCTGTTCTGGATGTCCTTCGCCACGCCGGGGACCCAGAGCATGACCGTGACGGATATGTCGAGTAGCTTGATTGCGGGGAGCATCGTGGACATGGTGCTCCTGCCGCCGTGGTGGCGCTTGCCCATTTTCTGAAATTAAACTCTGCCCGGGGCCGTTTTCGTCTCGCGCGCTGAAAGTCGCGCGAAACGAAAACGGCCCCGGGCCGGTTGCGCGGCAATTGTCCTTCGTTAGCGTGATCTTATCCAGCACTTCGCCGTTGTTACCTACGGCCCGCAGCTCCAGCCGCGCCGGCGTCAGATCCAGCACCACGAACGAGTACTCGAGGTGGCCTGGTCCGGAGACCAGGCTACGGGCTGCGACCGAAGGTCTCCTCCGGTCGGGGAGAGCCTCGGTCACAAGTGTTTCCTTCAAGAGACGGTGCCACAACAGAATGCGGACACCATAAAAGAAATTCACGCACGCCATTTGCGTCCCAGAATCGAGGCGGTTACACTGCCGCTGAGATCAAAAACTGGCAACCGTTCCTGGATCGGGCGACCTGGGATCAAGGTTCGGTATTGAGCAACAATGATGCTCCAGGGCTGAACGCTGCCGGCGGGTCTCCATTTCTGTGATAGGCGAGCAACGGCGTAATGGTACTCAGGCGAGGTCATCATGCAACGACAGGGGACAACATGGCGCTGGTTGACGGCACTGCTCCTGCTGAGCCATTGCGGCCCGAATAGCTTCGCCGCGGGCCCCGACAGGGACGATGCACCCAAACCGCTACCGCCGGAGATCGTCAAGGCGTGGCAGGACGCCGGGCGCAGTTCGGGTTCGTTGGAGAGGACCACGTTTTCAGAATGGGCGAGGGGTTGCCCGGCGACGTGCCCGCCTTCTTCTGCGAACGGCTGGCAGTGGGTGTGCTGCCGAAGTTGCCGGTTCCGCCCCGCGCGTTCGGAATCGACCTCGGCCAGAAGGCGACGGACGCGCGCCTGAAGGAACTGGTCGGCCTGAAGCATCTTACCGTCCTTCGTCTGAGCTACGACAAGGGTATCACCGAAAAAGGGATGAAGGAACTGGCGGCCCTGCACGACCTCAGGACGCTCTTTCTGTTCGGGCCCAACCTCAAGCCTGAGAGCCTGAAGGAACTGGGCCGGCTGAAAAAGCTCACGAACCTGTACCTGGCAACGAGCGATGCAGGGCTGAAGCACCTGGACGGGTTCGAGCAACTCACCACCCTGCACGTCGTCGGCAACAGGATCACCGACGCCGGCGTGAAGGAAATCGTCCGGCTGCCGAACATCCGCACACTTTCTCTGCAAACCGGTAAGCTCACGGCGGCGGGGCTGAAGGAATTGCGTGGCCTCAGAAACCTCCGGTCGCTTCTCCTCATCGGCTTCAAGGTGACCGACGCGGAGATGAAGGAACTGGCCGGCATCGAGCATCTCTCCTCGCTACGGCTGTCGGTAGAATTTACGGAGGCGGGGCTGAAGCAGCTGGCCGGCCTCACGAACCTCACGTCGTTAAAGTTGGAAGGCAGCCAGCTGCTGCTCGAAGGCACGCCACGGGCGTCGGCGTGAATGGATTGAAGGAATTGGCCGCCCTGAAGAATCTGATGTCGCTTGACCTTGAACTCACCTTTTATGAGGACCTGAAATCCCTGGCGGGCCTCAAGAAGCTCAGGACGCTCAACCTGTCGAATAACATGGTGACGAATGCCGAGTTGAGCCATTTGACCGGCCTGATAGATCTCACCGCGCTGGAGTTGACCGGCACCCGGGTGACCGATGCCGGGTTAAAGCACCTGTCCAGTCTCACGAAGCTCACCAGGCTGAACCTGCGATCCCAAGATAATGTGGGCGGCCCCGTCGTGACGGACGTGGGACTGAAGGAACTGGCCGGCTTGAAGAACCTCACCACGCTGGACCTGTCCGACAACAAGGTGACCGACGCAGGGTTGAAGGCACTGGCCGGAATGACGAGCCTGCGCAGGCTGGCCCTGGACCGCACGAAGGTGACGGACGCGGGGCTGAAGGAACTGGCCGGGCATAAGACCCTGCAACGGCTCGACCTGGTCGAAACCAACGTGACGGACGCGGGGCTGAAAGCACTGGCGGGACTGACCGGCCTGCACGGGCTGGAACTTCGGCACACCAGGGTGACCGACACTGGGCTCAAGCAACTGGCCGCCCTGAAGAGCTTGCGCTGGCTGGACCTGTCCGGCACCAGGGTAACGCCAGCGGGCGTTGCCGCGCTGCAAAAGGAATTGCCGGAGTGCAGGATCCAACGTTAAGTTAGCGTGCGGAGACGGAGTTGAAGAGGATCATGGGTCCGTCTGAACCAACCGCTGCGGCAGATCGGACAGGCGCTGACGGCTGTCCACATTCAACACCTCGCGCCGCGTGAGCCGACCGCCGAGCAGCCTGGGACTTCTTTGCGTGGAGGGCATCATGGGACTTCTTTGCGTGGAGGGCATCATGGCGCGACAACGCTGGGCAGCGGTGGTGGCGACGTTGCTGGGGTGCCTGGTCCTGCCAGTTACCGTCAGCGGCGATGAGGCCACGGCGACGGAGGCAATCAACAAGTTGAAGGGCTCGGTCCAGGTGGATGCCAAACGACCCGGCAAGCCCGTCGTCGGCGTGCGCCTCGACTTCACGGAGGTGACGGACGAGAGGCTTAAGGTGCTCAAGGATCTGCAGAGCCTGGAGTCGCTGGAACTTTATCAAACCCGGGTTACTGACGCAGGGCTGAAGACCATCCGGGAACTTAAGCACCTGCAACGACTGGGGCTCGGCAGCACGCGCGTCACAGACGCGGGCCTCAAGGAACTGGCCCCCCTGGAGCGGCTGCGGAGCCTGAACCTCACCCTCACGGCAGTGACCGGTTCCGGCCTGAAACACCTCACGCCGCTGAAGGAACTCCAGACGCTTTACCTTCAGGGGACGCAGGTTAACGACGACGCCCTCAAGGAACTGGCCGCCCTCAAGGGAATCCGATCGCTGGACCTCAGAGACACCCAGGTAACGGACGCCGGCCTCAAGGAACTGGCCGCACTGCCGCAACTGGAAGGCCTGGACCTTGGCAGCGCGGGCATTGGGGGAGAGGTGTTTACGCGAATCACGGATGCGGGCCTCAAGCACGTGGCCGCTCTCAAGCGACTCCGCTTTCTGAACCTGGGCCGAACCAAGGTCACGGATGCCGGGCTGAAGGAGTTAACGGGGCTGAAGGGCCTGCAAACACTGTCGCTCGCCTTCACCAAAGTTACCGACGCAGGGTTGAACGAGTTGAAAGGATTCAGGAGTTTGCAGACGTTGCACCTTCAGAAAACCCGCATTACCGACGTGGGCCTGAAAGCGGTGGCGGAATTGAAGGACCTGCAGACGCTCGTTCTGTTCGACACCCCGATTACCGACGCGGGGCTGAAGGAATTGCGTCAACTCACCAAGCTGCAAACCCTTTCTCTCAGCAGCACCCGGGTCACGGACGCAGGGTTGGAGCACCTGAACGGCCTCACGAATTTGCAAGAACTGTCCCTCGTTGGCACCCAGGTCACGGACGCGGGGGCCAATGCATTCAAGGCAGCGCGCCCCAAGCTTCGGATTATTCGCTAACGGTTGTGGCGGCATGAGGCGGGCGGACGCCGCGCCGCTCACCTCATGCCGCCACACTTTTGAACCAGGGTCGCGAACCGCTTCACTTGCCCTTCGTGAGCGTGACCTGGTCCAGCACGTCGCCGTTGGCGCCGACAGCCCGCAGTTCCAGCTGCTCCGGCGCCAGATCCAGCACCACGAACGAGTGCCGATCCACGATCATCTTCGCCGTGTACTCGACGTAATTGTTCTCCTTGTAGGTTTTCTTAAGATACGGCAGCGTCTTCTCAATGCCGGGGCCATACAGGCTGGCGCCGCCGCCGCCCGCGACAATGTGAATCACGCCCTGCGCCTGCGTCACCTTCTTGCCGTCAAAGGCGGTATCCAGCGTGAACGTGCCGTTGACCTTGCCCTTGACCAGGCCCTTGCCGTCCGGGGCAAACTTGAGCGGCACCGTGCGCTGGTAGTTGTGGACGTGGCCGCCAAAGGTCAGGTCCACGCCGCACTCCTCGAACAGCGGCTGCAACGTCCGGACCTGCTGCTCGGCGTAGTGCGACTTGGAACTCTGGAAGCCCGGCTGGTGAAAGCACACGATCTTCCATTTCGCGCTGGTCCCTTGCAGGTCGGCCCGCAGCCACTTCAAGAAGGCCGGATCATGAATCGCCATGCCCTTGTTGACGTTGAGCACCGCGAAGTGCGCCGGGCCGTAGTCGAAGGAGTAGGCGTCCATGTTGGGGTAGCTGTCGGCCGCGGCGGCGCGGAACTTCGCGGCCACCGCCTCGTTGTCGCCGAGCTTCGTCGCCCACGGCCCCTCACCCGGGCCGCCCTTCGGCGGCGCGAAGAACAGGTAGGCCGCCAGCGCGTCCGGCACCGCCGGCAGTTTGGCGCCGATGTCGTGGTTGCCGAGCACCGGGTAGAACGGCACTGTCGCCATCAGCGGCGCACCCGTCTTCGGACTCGGGTCCTTCACGTCGTTATACGTCGGCCAGAAGTACGCCATGTACTGGATGGCGCGGCCGGTCGGATACACGATGTCGCCCAGCGCCACCAGGAAATCCGGCTTTTGCTGGCTGATCTGGTACGCGATCGGTTGCTGATACAGCCGCCCCTGAGCCATGTCGCCGACCAGCACGCAGCGCACCGACTTGTCCGCCGTGGCCCGCGTGCGGAACGTTGCCTCGCGCACCACCTTGACGCCGAGCTTCACCCGGTAGCGCACGGCGCTGTTGAACGGCAGGCCGCCCAGGTGCGCCGTGTAGCGGAAGTAGTGCTGCTCCTTCTCCGGCAGCGGCGGCACCTTGGGCTCCTTCTTTTCCTGCGGCTCCTCTTCGACCTTGGGCTTCTTGACTTCCTTCGCGGGCTCCTTGTCCTTGACCTTCTTGGGTTTGTAGGCCGCGAAGTCCAGGGCGATGCGCTCCACCTTGGCGGTGCGCGTCGGGCCGTCGCCGACGGTGTATTCCACCACGAACGCGCCCGGCGTCTGGTCGGTCAACCAGCGAAGGACTTTCACGTCCGAGCCGGTCAGTGTGCGGCCGTCGCCGGGCTGCACGTAGGGCAGGACCAGGACGGTTTGTGCAGACGCCGGCAGCCAGGTCAGGGCAGTCAGCACCGCGGCGGCGAAACCGCGCAGCAGGAGGGTGCGGCTCATTGCGCGTCAACTCCAGAAGAGAGGGGTGAGAAAAAAGCTCCCGTGTGGTTGTAATAGGAATGTGTGAGGAAATGTCGAATTCGCTGTGAAAACGCGGCGTGGGGAACGGCCGCTTGACCGCCGCGACTCCAACCGGTAACACAACGGGACAGCTTTCCCCGACTCTCCCTGGAGGCGCACCGTGAAAACGTCACTGCTGTTGGGCACGCTCCTGGCCGGCGTCCTCGCCGCCCCCGCCGCGACCGAGCCGGCACAGGGCACGGTCGCCTTCCCGAAGTTCCGGATGCAGGAGATCGAAACCGGCCTCAAGATCGGCTATGCCGTTCTGCTCGCCGACCTCAATGGCGACGGCAAACGCGACATCATCATCGTCGATAAGACGCGCGTCGTCTGGTACGAGAACCCGACCTGGAAGCGGCGCAGCATCATCGAGGGCCAGACCAAACCCGATAACGTCTGCATCGCCGCCTACGACATCGACGGCGACGGCAAGCTCGACCTGGCGCTCGGCGCCGACTGGAACCCATCCAACACCAAATCCGGTGGCACACTGCAATGGCTCAAGCGCGGCAAGACGCTGGACGAACCGTGGAGCCTGCACCCCATCGCCACGGAGCCGACGGTCCACCGCATCCGGTTCGCGGACGTGGACGGCGACGGCAAGGCGGAACTGGTCCTCGTGCCGTTGCAGGGCCGCAACTGCACCGCCAAGGGCTTGTGGACCGACGGCAACCCCGTCCGCATCATTGCGTACAAGATCCCCGCCGATCCCGTCAAGCAGCGCTGGCAGCCGATCGTCCTCGACGAGAGTTTGCACGTCGTCCACAACTTCTGGCCGATCCCGGCGACCAACCGCAGGGGCATGGACGTGCTCACCGCCAGCTACGAGGGCGTCCACCTGCTGTCGATGGACGCGGCCGGCAAGTGGGGCAAGACGCAGCTGGGCACCGGCAACCAGAGCAACCCGAAGGGCAGTCGTGGCGCCAGCGAGATCAAGCAGGGCAAGCTGAAAAATGGCCGCAAGGTCATCGCCACCATCGAGCCGTGGCACGGCAACCAGGTGGTGGTGTACACGGAGCCGGCGCAGGCCGGCGCGTTGTGGGACCGGCACGTCATTGACGACCAGTTGAAATGGGGCCATGCGGTGTGGTTCGCGGACCTGGACGGCGACGGCGGCGACGAACTCATCATCGGCGTGCGCGACGACCTGAACCCGAAGAAGGTGGAGCAGCGCCGCGGCGTGCGCATCTACAAGGCGCTGGACGAGCGTGGCGGCAAATGGGCGCGACACGACCTGGACCCGGGCAGCGTGGCGGTGGAGGACCTGGCGGTGGCCGACCTGGACGGCGACGGTCGGCCGGACATCGTCGCGGTGGGGCGGCAGACCTTCAACGCGCGCATCTACTGGAACCAGGGGCTGCCGAAATAGCAGTAGGAGAGCAGGAATGAAGGCGTTACAACTGGAGGCCCCGCAGCGCTGGAAGCGCATCGAGGTGGACGCGCCGGCGCGGCCGGGGCCGGGCGAGGCACTGGTGCGCGTCCACCGCGTCGGCATCTGCGGCACGGACATCAGCGGCTATCTCGGCAAGATGCCTTTCTTCAGCTACCCGCGCATCCCCGGTCACGAGCTGGGCGTCGAGGTGGTCGAGGTCGGCGCCGGCGTGGACAACGTGCGGCCCGGCGACCGCTGCTCCGTCGAGCCGTACATCAACTGTCAGAAGTGCTACTCCTGCACACGCGGCCACACCAATTGCTGCGAACACCATCAGACGCTCGGCGTCCACTGCGACGGCGGGCTGCGGCCGCAGTTTCTGGTGCCCGCCCGGAAGCTGCACGTCTCGCGCACGCTGAGCTTCGAGCAACTGGCGTTGGTGGAGACGCTGGCGATCGGCTGTCACGCGATCAACCGCGGCAAGCCGCAGTCGGGCGAACACGTGCTCGTGCTCGGTGCCGGCCCCATCGGGCTGTCGGTGATCGAGTTTGCGAAGCTCACGGGGGCGCGCACCATCGTCATGGACATGAACGAGCAACGGCTGGCCTTCGTGCGCAACGCCATGAAGGTGCCGGACACCATGCTGGTCAAGGGCGATGGCTCGGAGCTGACGGCGTTCACGGAACTGACGGGTGGCAAACTCGGCCAGGTGGTCGTGGACGCGACCGGCAGCAACAGGTCGATGGGCCACGCCTTGAATTACGTCGGGTTCGCGGGCCGGCTGGTGTTCGTCGGCATCACGACGCAGGAGATCAGTTTCCCGCACCCGCTGATGCACCGCCGCGAGATGACGCTGCTGGCCAGCCGCAACGCCCTGACCGCGGACTTCGCCCGCATCATCCAGTTGATCGAGGACGGACGGATTGACACGCGGCCGTGGATCACGCACCGGCCGGCGTTCGATGAGCTGATCGAGGTGTTTCCGTCGTACACGCGGCCGGAGACGGGCGTCATCAAGGCGATCGTGGACGTGGGCGTTTGACCGCTCGGGCTCGGATGAGGAGAACGCAAGTGACTTCGGCACCCGAGACCGTGTTGCAGTTCGGCGCCGGCCGCTTCCTGCGCGGCTTCGCCGACCGCTTCCTCCAGCAGGCCAACGACCAGGGCCAGCCCGTCGGCCGCGTCGTCATCGTGCAGTCCACGCCCGGCGCCCGCGCCGACCTGCTCAACAGCCAGCCGGACGGCTATCACGTCCTGGTGCGCGGCATCGAGGACGGCGCAACCGTCGAGCGCGTCGAGCCGGTGCGCTGCGTCAGCCGGGCGCTGGCGGCCGACGGCCAGTGGGAGCAGGTGCTGGCGCTGGCGCGGTCGCCGCAGTTGCGCTACGTCATTTCCAACTCAACCGAATCGGGCTTCAACCTGGAACCGGGTGACGAACTGAGCGCGGCGCCGCCGCGGTCGCTGCCGGCCAAACTGACACAACTGCTATGGCACCGCTTCCAGGCGGGGGGCCGGCCGCTCGTGCTGCTGCCCTGCGAACTCATCGAACGCAACGCCGACAAGCTGCGCGAGCTGGTCGTCCAGCTGGCCAGGCAGTGGGGTCTGCCGGAGAAGTTCGCGGCCTGGGTGCGCGAGCAGTGCGTCTGGCCGTGCAGCCTGGTCGATTGCATCATCACCGACCCGCAGCCGCACGAACACCCGCTGACCGCCAGTGACAGGCTGCTCGTCTGCGCCGAGCCCTACGCGCTGTGGGCGCTGGAGCGGCCCGCGTCCGGTCAGCCGGACTTCTTCACGCACCCGGCCATCGAATGGGTCGATGACCTGGAGCCGTATTTTCTGCGGAAGGTGCGCATCCTGAACGGCCTGCACACTGCTATGGTCTGTCAGTTCTACGGCGCCGGTTACGAGACGGTGCAGGACGTGCTCGCGGACAAACAGGCGGCCCGCTGGGTGCGCAGCCTGGTCTTCGAGGAGATCGTGCCGACGATTGCGTACCGCGTGCCGGAGGTGGCGGCGTTCGCGGACCAGGTGTGGGACCGCCTCCGCAACCCGTTCACCCGACACCTGCTGTCGAACATCGCCAAGATGCACGCCGACAAGGTGCGCGTCCGCCTGGAGACGACGCGCCAGGAATATGAGCGGCTGTTCGGTAAGTCCCCGCGGCGCCTGACCGAGGCCCTGGCGCGGGGCGACGTTGGCGTGACGGCAGGGCATGCGTAGCACTAAAACCCCGGAGAGGTCGTCCCATGTCCCCCTCAGCCCAGCCCCCGGATGAGCAGGTCACGCAGGCGCCGCCCGCCCAGGAGCCGTGTCAAACGATCTCGTTTGAACCCGTTCCCAATCAGCCCACCCTGGACGGGCACCCGCAAGCCGGCGCTGCGGCGAGTGCGGACGGGGCTGTGCCGGGTTACGAGCTGCTCGGCGAACTGGGGCGCGGCGCCATGGGCGTGGTCTACCGGGCGCGGCAGACGCAGTTGAATCGCGTCGTCGCCCTGAAGATGGTCCTGAGCGGTGCCCACGCCTCCCAGGCCGAGGTCCAGCGCTTCCTGTCCGAGGCGGCGGCGGTGGCGCGGATGCAGCACCCGAACATCGTGCAGATCTTCGAGACGGGCCAGCACCACGGCCTGCCGTACTTCTCGCTGGAGTTTGTGGACGGCGGCAGTCTCGCGGCGAAGCTCGGCGGCAAGCCGTTGCCGGCCGCGGACGCGGCGCGGCTGGTCGAGGCGCTGGCCCGGGGCATCCATTACGCGCACCAGCAGGGCGTGGTGCACCGCGACCTGAAGCCGGCCAACGTGCTGCTGACGCAGGACGGCACGCCCAAGATCGCCGACTTCGGCCTGGCGAAGCAACTCGAGAGTAACTCCGGCCTGACCGGGACCAACGCGGTCATGGGCACGCCGTCGTACATGGCCCCGGAGCAAGCGGGCGGCCAGAGCAGCCAGGTGGGGCCGGCGGCGGACACGTACGCGCTGGGGGCCATCCTGTACGAGTGTTTGACGGGCCGCCCGCCGTTCCTGGCGGCGGCGCCGATGGACACGGTGCTCCAGGTGCTGCGCGACGAGCCGGTGCCGCCGCGGCAGCTGCAGTCCCGGACGCCGCGCGACCTGGAGACGGTCTGTCTGAAGTGTCTGCGCAAGGAGCCGGAGCGGCGCTACGCCAGCGCCCTGGAACTGGCTGAGGACCTGCGCCGCTACTCGGCGGGCGAGCCGATCCTGGCCCGGCCGGCGGGGTCAGTGGAACGGCTGTGGCGCTGGGGCAAGCGCAAACCCGCCCTGGCCGCCGCCGGTGCCGCCATCGTGCTCGCCGTGCTGACCGCCCTGGTCACCGTCACGGTGGCATATTTCCTGGTCCGAGAGTCGCGCGACGAGGCGGTAGAGTTGGCGGGTCAGAAGGAGCGACTGGCGATCGCGGAGCAAAAGGCTCGAAAGGATGCCGACACGCGCCGCACGGAAGCGGAACAGCTGGCGGAGGCCAACAAACGGCTGGCCGGGCAGGAAGCGGCGGCCCGCCGTCACGCCGAGAAACTGGCGCTCCGGGCTCGGTTCGATTACTTTTATCACCTGAGTAAAGAGGATGTGGCCGTCGGCATGGTCGGCACCGCCAAACTCCTTCCGGAGACGGTGACCCTGAACGACCAGCCCCTGGCGGACTCGATGCGGCTTCATCTCGATGGCTGGGGCCAGGGATTGCACCGCCTCCGGGCAGTTTTTTCTCACAAATACGCGGTCCACGCCGTGGCGTTTAGCCCGAACGGCAAGGCCGTGCTCACCGGGAGTGAAGACGGGACGGCGCGGCTGTGGGACCCGGCCACCGGCCAGGCCATCGGCCAGCCCCTGCGGCACCAGGGTATGGTTTGCGCCGTGGCGTTTAGCCCGAACGGCAAGGCCGCACTGACCGCGAGCTTGGACAAGACGGCGCGGCTGTGGGACCTGGCCACCGGCCAGGCCATTGGCCAGCCCCTGCGACACCAGGGCGGGGTTTGCGCCGTGGCGTTTAGCCCGGACGGCAAGGCCGCGCTCACCGGAAGCTTTGACCAGACGGCGCGGCTGTGGGATCTGGCCACTTGCCAGGCCATCGGCCAGCCCCTGCGACACCAGGGCGCGGTTTCCGCCGTGGCCTTCCGCCCGGACGGCAAAGCCGCGCTAACCGGGGACTACGACAAGACGGCGCAGTTATGGGACCTGGCCACCGGCCAGGCCATCGGCCAACCCCTGCGGCAACCGAGCTGGGTTTCCGCCGTGGCGTTCCTCCCGGGCGGCAAGGCCGCGCTCACCGTGAGTTCAGACGGGACGGCGCAGTTATGGGACCTGGCCACCGGCAAAGCCACCGGCCAGCCCCTGCGGCACCAGGGCACGGTTTCCGCCGTGGCGTTCCGCCCAGACGGCAAGGCCGCGCTCACAGCGGGCTTTGACGGGACGGCGCAGTTATGGGACCTGGCCACCGGCCAGGCCATCGGCCAGCCCCTGCGGCATCAAGGCGCGGTTTCCGCCGCGGCCTTCCGCCCGGACGGCAAGGCCGTGCTCACCGGGAGTGAAGACCGGACGGCGCGGCTGTGGGACTTGGCCACCGGCCAGCCCACCGGCCAGCCCCTGCGACACCCGGGCGGGGTTTCCGCCGCGGCCTTCCGCCCGGACGGCAAGGCCGCGCTCACCGGTGGGAGGGGCAAGACGGCGCGGCTGTGGGATCTGGCCACCGGCCAGGCCATTGGCCAGCCCCTGCGGCACCCGGGCACGGTTTCCGCCCTGGCCTTCTGCCCGGATGGCAAGGCCGTACTGACCGCGAGTTCGGACAAGACGGCGCGGCTGTGGGATCTGGCCACCGGCCAGGCCATTGGCCAGCCCCTGCGGCACCCGGGCTCGGTTTCCGCCCTGGCCTTCCGCCCGGATGGCAAGGCCGCGCTCACCGCGAGTTCGGACGGGAAGGCGCGGCTGTGGGATCTGGCCACCGGCCAGGCCATCGGCCAGCCCCTGCGGCACCAAATCGCGGTTTCCGCCGTGGCCTTCCGCCCGGACGGCAAGGCCGCGCTCACCGGGAGTGAAGACCGGACGGCGCGGCTGTGGGACCTGGCCACCGGCCAGGCCATCGGCCGACCCCTGCCGCACCAGGACGGGGTTACTGCCGTAGCCTTCAGCCCGGACGGTAAAGTCATCTTGACCGGCAGCGCGGACAACACGGCGCGGCTGTGGGAGCCGGCCACCGGCCAGCCCCTCGGCCAGCCCCTGCGGCACCAGGGCACGGTTTCCGCCGTGGCCTTCAGCCCAGACGGCAAGGTCATCCTGACCGGTAGCGCGGACAGCACGGCGCGTCTGTGGGAGGCGGCCACCGGCAAGCAACTCGGGCTGCCCCTGCGGCACCCGGGCTCGGTTTCCGCCCTGGCCTTCCGCCCGGACGGCAAGGACGTGCTCACCGGGAGTGTGGAGGGGGAAACCGAAACGGTGCGGCTGTGGAAAGTGCCGCGCCCTCTGCAGGGCGATCCCCAGCGACTTCTGCTCTGGTCCCAGGTCATCACCGGACTGGAACTGGACCAGCACGGCAACGTCCATATCCTGGACGCGAACACGTGGGAACAGCGCCGCCAGCGGCTGCGAGCCCTGGGCGGCCCCCCGGAGGAGTAACGCCACGGTCCCCACTGGCAGAGGAGAGAACCCGTGATCCGTTCCGCCGTCACCGTCAGTCTGGTGCCCGAGGTCCGTGGCGGGCCGTTCGTCTACTGGGACGACCTGCCCGCCGCCTGCGCGAAGGCGCAGGCCCTCGGCTTCGACGCCGTGGAGGTGTTCCCGCCCGCCGCGGACGCCATCGATCCGAAGGCGCTGCGCCGGTTGCTGGACGAGTGCGATTTATCCCTGGCGGCGGTCGGCACCGGCGCCGGTTGGGTGGTGCAGCGGTTGCACCTGTGTCAGCCCACCCCGGAGCAGCGCGGCCAGGCCCGGGCGTTCATCCGCTCGATCATCGACCTGGCCGGCCCGCTGGGGGCGTCCGCGATCATCGGCTCGATGCAGGGCCGCAGCGGCGACGGCGTGGACCGCGATACCGCCCTCGGCCACCTGTCGGAGTCGCTGGAAGCACTGGGCGAGCACGCCCGGCAGCACAAGGTGCCGTTGATCTTCGAGCCGCTGAACCGTTACGAGACGAACCTGGTCAACACGGTCGAGGCGGGGCTGGCGCTGCTGAGCGGGCTTTCGACGAAGAACGTCGTGCTGCTGGCGGATCTGTTCCACATGAACATCGAGGAGGCGGACATCGCGGCGGCGCTGCGGGCGGGCGGCGACCGCATCGGCCACGTCCATTTCGTTGATTCCAACCGCCGCCCCGCCGGCCTCGGCCACCTGGACTACGCCCCGATTGCCGCGGCGCTGCGCGACATTCACTACAACGGTTTCGCGTCCGCCGAGGCGTTCGCCTACCCCGACCCGGACGCGGCGGCGGCGCAGACGATGAAGGCGTTCCGCCAGTTCTTCCGGCCCGCGTAAGGAGACTTCCCGGGATGCTCAAGCACCTGCTCATCCACCCGCAGATCAACGCCGTCCTCGGCCGCGCCGGCCACCACGCTCGCGTCCTGATCGCCGACGGCAACTACCCCGCCTCGACCAAACGCGGCCCCAACGCCGAACTGGTCTGCCTGAATCTGATGCCCGGCGTCGTCAGCTGCACGCAGGTGCTGGAAGCCGTCCTGTCGGCGGTGCCCGTCGATGAGGTCAACACCATGATGTACACGGCGGACGACCCCTACGCCTTGAAGGAAGACCCGCCGGTGTGGGACGAATACCGGGCCGTCCTGCGCCGCGCCGGCCTGGCGCTGGAGCTGAAGCCCATTCCGAAGTGGGACTTTTACAAGACGGTGGAGACGCCCGATCACGTGTTGACCATCCAGACCGGCGATCAGCAGCGCTTCGCCAACGTGCTGCTGGCGCTGGGCGTCCGCATGGGCTGAGCGGCCATGAACACCATCGACGCACACCAGCACTTCTGGCAATTGAGCGAGCCGTTCGACTACCGCTGGCTCGACGCCCCGGCGCTGGCGCCGATCAAGCGCGACTTCCTGCCCGACGACCTGGCGCCGCACCTCCGCGCCGCCGGCGTGGCCCGCACCGTCTTCGTGCAGACGCAGCACAACCTCCAGGAAAACCGCTGGGTGCTGGGCCTGGCGGAGCGGCACGCCTTCATCGCCGGCGTCGTCGGCTGGGTGGATCTGACGAGCCCGGATTGCGAGCGGCAGTTGCTGGAGTTCCGGAACCACCCCAAATTCGTCGGCGTCCGCCACGTCACGCAGGACGAACCCGATGACGACTTCATCGTGCGCGAGGACGTGCTGCGCGGCCTCGGTGTGCTGGAAAAACAGGGGGTGCCGTTTGACCTGCTGTTCTACGTCAAGCACCTGCGACATGTGCCGGCGCTGGCGCGACGGCTGCCGGACCTGCGCCTGGTCATCGACCACCTGGCCAAGCCGCGCATCAAGGACCACGCCATTGACGACTGGCTGCCGCACTTCCGGGCCGCGGCGGCGTTCCCGAACGTCTACTGCAAGCTCTCCGGCCTGGTCACCGAGGCGGACTGGCAACGCTGGACGGTCGCGGACCTGCGGCCGTATGTGCAGACGGCGCTGGAGTGTTTTGGGCCGCAGCGGTGCATGTTCGGCTCGGACTGGCCGGTGTGCGAGCTGGCCGCCGACTACGCGCGCGTCCACCACGCGCTGCGCGAGGCGGTCAGCCCGCTCAGCGCCGCCGAGCGCGACATGATCTTCGGCGAGACGGCGCGGAATTTCTACCAGCTAACTCTGTGATGCGGACGGACACGGACCCGCTCATACGGAATCGCGTTGCTGGTTCGCGTAACAGTCCGGAGCGCCAGCGACGGGGAACGCGATCTGGCGCTCCGGGCTGGTTTTGAAACCACTTCTACGCAGGTACGGCGGGTTGACAATCACCACGCGCTAGTGTTCAATATCATCATTATTCCCTATCCCTGTTGCGAGTTCGTTCATGACCGTCCCGGACTCCCCAGCCCACCTCTTGCATTGTCCTGGCTGTGGCAGGCAACTTCGGGTCAAGCGTCAACTGCGGTCAACGGACCAGATCACCTGCCCCGGTTGCCACCATCAATTTCCGGTCGAGGGCAACGCCGCTCAGGCTGGCCCCGACGACAATCTGCCCCAGGTGCCGGGTTACCGCATCCTGAGCCGGCTCGGCAAGGGCGGCATGGGCGTGGTGTACCGCGCCTGGGACGAACGGCTCAACCGGCCGGTCGCCCTCAAGATGATTCTCAGGGATCGGGCCTGGTCCGCCGCTGACCGCGAGCGCTTCCGGGCCGAGGCCACCGCCGCCGCCCGGCTGCAGCATCCCGGCATCGTGCAGGTGTTCGACTTCGGCGAGACGACCGGCCAACCGTACCTGGCGCTCGAATACGTGGACGGCGGCACCCTGCAGCAGCGGGCCAATCGGCAGCCGCAGCCGCCCCGCGCCGCGGCCGGGGTCGTCGAACAGATCGCCCGCGCGGTCGCCTACATGCACCAGCAGCGGGTGCTGCACCGGGACCTGAAGCCGGCCAACATCCTGCTGATGCCGGTCAACGCCGACAGCCTGAACGTCGAGCCGGATCTGCGCGACGCCGTCAACACCTACGGGACCGCGAAGGTCAGCGACTTCGGTCTGGCCCGCGAACTCGACCGCGATCAGGGCCTGACCGCCGGCGGCCAGGCCCTGGGCACGTTGGAGTACATGGCGCCGGAGCAGGCCCGCGGCCGGCGCGAACTGGTTCGCGAGACTGCCGACCTCTATTCGCTTGGGGCCATCCTGTACGAGTTGCTCACCGGCCGCCCGCCCTTCCTGGCGGAGGAGCCCGGCGACCTGTTCGAGCAGGTGCTGAATGAGCCGCCGGTGCCGCCGCGGCGCCTGCACCCGAAGGTGCCGATGGACCTGGAGCGCATTTGCCTGAAATGCCTGGAAAAGGACCACACGCGGCGTTACCGCTCGGCGGCCGAACTGGCGGAGGACCTGCGGCGGTTCCTGCGCGGCGAACCGGTGTCCGCCAGCTCGACCGGAAAGCCGGGCCGCCCAGTGGGGTGGCGGGGTATCGCGGTCGCGGTCGCCGTGGCGGTCGCGGTGACGGCGCTGGCGGCGGCCGGCGGGTGGTATCACGACCGGCAGGTGCAGGCCAGGGACCATGCCCTCCAGTTGGCACGGCATGAGGCCGAACATACGCAAAACTTGCTCACCTTGTACTCCAGGCAGGTGATCGGCAAGATGCTCAAGAAGAAACAATTGCCGGAACCAATCGGCAACCCTGGCGGCTGGGTGTTCGTCCAGGGGGAGAAGGCGTACATTCCCGTCCCGTTCAACTTCGTGTCGCAGATGAACAACCTGGAGGAGGACAAGGTAGCGGGCTTTCGCCTGAAGGTTTACGTCTATAGTGACGACCCGTTCAACGGCCGGACCCACAAGACCGACCCCTGGCAACAGGAATCCCTTGAGCATTTCCGGGAAAACCCCGAGCAGTCGGAACGGTATGAGAACAAATCGGAAGTCCGAGGCAGCCCGGGGAATTTTTTCCGTTACGCTTCCCCGATCCTCATGACCCACGAGTGTTGGGGTTGCCACAACGAACTCAAAGAATACCGGAAGCGGCCGGACAGAGTTTACTCAGAGAAGAACAAGGTGCGCGGCATCATCGACGTGACCATCGACCTCGATCGCTGAGCGGCCCCGACTCCCGCCGATCAGGTGCCGGGCGGGTCGGACGGCCGTTGCGGGGTGTCGGGGGAACCCTTCGCGTTGACCTGGTCACGCAAGCTTTTTAGCTCATCCTCCACCCCGCGCCCTTTCCCCGCGGGCGGCGTCGGCCCGGTGGAGGCTCCCGGCGCACCCTCCGCGGCAGCCACCAGGAAGCGCGTGAACAGACCGTCCAGATCGGCGTACGATTTCTGAACCTCTTCGAGGCCGGTTTCGGCCTGTTTGCTGGTCAGCGCTTTATTGAGCAGCATCCGGTGGCAGCGGTCGCGGAGGTTGAGGTAGCGCGACGCCCCTTCGTACAGCTGCTCCAGTTCGGTGTCCTTGAGCGTCAGCGAGGTCAGCAGTGACAGGAAGCCCGACGCCGTGGCGAACAGGGCGGCGAGTACGGTCATCACCCCCCGCGGCAGCGCGTCGGCGAGCAGCGAGGTGATCGAGCCCGCAGACAGCAGCGCGAGCACGCCGGCCAGCAGGCTGAGCCGGCGGCGATTACGGACGTTCTCGGTGGCGATCAGCAGCAGCCCCTTGCGCTTTCGCGTGCTGTTCTCGATGATCCGCCAGAGTTCTTCCGTGATCTCTTCTCGCATCATGAGTTACCCCCGGTGTCCCTGGCCGCTCAGCACTCGTAAAGCTTCAGTCAGTTTACTAATCCGGGTAGTAGTTTTCTCAACGCAACCCCTCCGCGCTACCGGCTCAGGAAAAGCAATCGCGGCGGCCAGGCGCGTAACCAGCGCAAGCACGGCACTCCCGAACCGTCCTTCAAGTTGCACGAACCGCTTCCAGGCGTCAATTCTCGACGTATGAAAAAGTTGGCGTTCTTGGCGTTCTTGGCGTCCTTGCTGTGGCAACCGCCGCCGATGGTTGTCGCGCCGTGCCAACCGCACGGAGCAAGGGCGCCGCATCTCGACGTATGAAAAAGTTGGCCCCCTTGGCCTCCTTGGCCCCCTTGCTGCGACAGCGCAGGCCGCTGGTCGTCAAGCTGTGCTCGTCGCCCCACCACCCCTGCGCGATCCGCGCGGGAACCGCGCGGGAGCGGTTGGCCCTGGGGTGGAGCGGAAGTCTGGCAACTGCCGCTGCACCCCAACGCCACGTGCGCTAAAGTTCCCCTGGCTGTCCTTGCTTGGCGGCGGCGCGGGCGGCGGTTACATTAAAGTAGAGACTTTCCCTTGCCGCGAGGTGTGCCGATGCATCGATGTGTGGTGGCGTGGAGCCTGGCCCTGACAGGTGGATTCGCCCTGGTGTGTTCCCTGGCGACGCCGCCCAGCGCCGAGAGCCAGCCGGCAGAGAAGGACAGGAGTCCCTACAACCCAAAACTCCACGGCCCCTCCAACGAGGGCGAAAAGGCCATCAAGCGCTTCCGCGTCCCGGCGGACTGCCGCGTGGAACTGTGGGCCGCCGAGCCGCTGCTGGCCAACCCCGTCGCCTTCGCGTTCGACGAGCAGGGCCGTTGCTTCGTCGCCGAAACCTTCCGCCTGCACTCCGGCGTGACCGACAACCGCAACCACATGTACTGGCTCAACGACGATCTCGCCAGCCGCACTGTCGCGGACCGCATCGCCATGTACCGGAAGCACCTCAAGGGCAAGACCTACGACAGCTACAGCATCGATCACGACCGCATCCGCCTGGTGTGGGACAGCACCGGCAAGGGCCGGGCGGATAAATCGACGGTGTTCGCAGACGGCTTCCATCACGTGGAGGACGGCATCGGCAGCGGTGTGCTGGCGCGGCACGGCAAGGTATGGTACACCTGCATCCCCGACCTGTGGCTGTTGCAGGAGGGCAAGGGCGGCGTGGCGGCGAGCAAGACAAAGTTGAGCACCGGCTACGGCGTCCATGTCGCTTTCCTGGGCCACGACTCGCACGGACTGCGGTTCGGGCCGGACGGCCGGCTGTACTTCTCGGTCGGCGACCGTGGCTTCAACATCGAGACGCCGGACGGCCGCAAACTGGTGTGCCCGGACATGGGCGGTGTGCTGCGCTGCAACCCGGACGGCTCCCACCTGGAGGTGGTGGCGGTCGGCCTGCGCAACCCGCAGGAGCTGGCGTTCGACGAGTACGGCAACCTGTTCACCTGCGACAACAACGCCGACGGCGGCGACAAGGCACGCTGGGTCAACATCGTGGAGGGCGGCGACAGCGGCTGGCGCATCGGCTACCAGTACCTGCGCAAGCCAGTGCAACTGGGCGCGTGGAACGCGGAGAAACTGTGGGGCCTGCGGCCGGAGAACCAGGCGGCGTACCTGCTGCCGCCGCTGTACCACATCAGCAGCGGGCCGAGCGGCCTGACGTACAACCCCGGCGTGACGGCGCTGCCGGAGAAGTACCAGAAGCACTTCTTTTTATGCGATTTTCGCGGCGGCCCGAACGGCAGCGGCGTCCACGCCTTCCGCGTCGAGCCGGACGGGGCCTCGTTCAAGCTGGTGGGGGCACATCAGTTCGTCGGCTCGGTGCTGGCGACGGACTGCGAGTTCGGCCCGGACGGCGGCTTTTACCTGAGCGACTGGGTCGATGGCTGGGGCAAGCCCGGCAAGGGCCGCCTCTACAAGATCACCGACCCGAAGCGGGCCAAGGACATTGAGGTGGGAGAGGTCAAGGCGCTGCTGGCGGAGGGCATGAAGCAGCGCCAGCTCGGAGAACTGGCTGGCCTGCTCCGAAACGCCGACCAACGGGTGCGGCAGGAGGCGCAGTTCGAGCTAGCGGGGCGCCGCACCGCAGAGGCGGCGAAACTGCTGCGCGACATTGCCTGGGAGGCCAGGCAACCGCTGGCCCGGCTGCACGCGCTGTGGGCGCTAGGCCAGCGGCACCGGCCGAACGAGCCGGTCGATGAGGCGCTGCCGCTACTGAAGGACAGAGACGCGGAGTTGCGTGCCCAGGCGGCGAAGGTGCTGGCGGATCGGCGGCACTTCCCTTACGAAGGCGTCGAGACGCCGAGGGGAGTCGTGCGGCCCGATCAGGCCTGGGAAAAGGCGGCACGGGCGCTGGAGCCGCTGCTCAGGGACGAGAGCCCGCGCGTGCAGCTGTACGCGGCCCTGAGCCTGGGCAAGATCGGCTCCGAGAAGTCGGTCGGCCCGCTCGTGCAACTAGCCCGCGCCAACGGCGACAAGGACGCTTATGTGCGACACGGCGTCGTCATGGGTCTGGTCGGCTGCGCGACTGGCGGTGACCTGCTGAAGCTGGCGGACAGCGATTCGCCGGCGGTGCGGCTGGCGGGCCTGCTGGCGCTGCGGCGGTTGCAGAAGCAGCAGGTCGCGCGCTGGCTCCAGGACGCCGATCCGCGCAACGTGCTGGAGGCGGCGCGGGCGATCAACGACACGCCAATCCCCGAAGCGTTCGCGGACCTGTCGCGGCTGACCATCGGCAAAGGGACGCCGGACGCGCTGGTGTACCGCGTGCTCAACGCCAACTTCCGCCTGGGCCGCGCGGAGAACGCCGAGCGCCTCGCCGCGTGGGCCGCTCGCCCGGACGCCTCCGAGGCGACCCGATTGGAGGCCCTGGCCATGCTCGGCGACTGGGCGAAGCCGTCGGGCCGTGACCGCGTGGTGGGCCTCTGGCGGCCACTGTCGGAGCGCGACGTGAAGGTGGCCCGCGAGGCGGTGCGCGGCGAACTGGCCGGGATGTTCACCGGCTCAAACAAGGTGCGCTCCGAGGCGGCGAAGGTGACGGCGGCACTGAAAGTCGGTGAGGTCGGGCCGTTGCTGCTGAAGCTCATCAAGGGAGGCCGTGAGGTTCCGGCGGCGACGCGCGTCGAGTCGCTGCGGGCGCTGGCGGCGCTGAAGGACCCGCGCCTGGCCGAGGCGCTGGAGGTGGCGCTGAAGGCGGATGCCGGGGCCGTGCGGGCGGAGGGCCGGCGGGTGCTGGCGAAGCGCGATCCCGCCCGGGCGCTGGGGCTGCTGACCGAGGCGCTGGACAGGGGCGAGCTGGTCGAGAAGCAGCAGGCGCTGGCGACGCTCGCGGAGATGAAGCGACCCGAGGCGACGAAGTTGCTCGACGCCTGGGCGGATCGGCTCGTGCAGGGCGACGTGCCGTTGCCGCTGCGGCTGGACGTGCTGGAGGCGGCGCAGGCGGTCAACACCGCGGAGCTGGTCAAGAAAATCAAGGCCTACGAGGCGCGCAAAGCGAAGGCCGACCCGCTGGCGGCGTGGAGCGAATCGCTGGAAGGCGGCGACATCGAGGCTGGCCGGCGCATTTTCTTCGGCAAGGCGGAGGTGTCGTGCCTGCGCTGCCACAAGGTCAACGGCCAGGGCGGCGATGTGGGCCCGGACCTGTCCAGGGTCGGCGGCCAGCACAAACGCGACTACTTGCTGGAGTCGATCATCCTGCCGGACAAGCAGATCGCCAAGGGCTACGAGACGGTGATCCTGACGCTGTCCAACGGCAGCATCAAGTCGGGCATCATCAAGTCCGAGACGAAGAAGGCAGTGCGGCTGATGACGCCGGAGGGCGTGCTGCTCACGATCCCGGCCGACGAGATCGACCAGCGGCAGCGCGGCAAAAGCGCCATGCCGGAGGACAATGTCCGCTACCTGTCGCGCCGCGAGGTGCGTGATTTGGTGGAGTATCTGTCGTCGTTGAAGAAGTGAGGTGCCCTGGTTGTCTGCCGCTTGCGGCTTAGCGCTCAGACAAATTCCCGACGGCGGGAGGGTTTCGGAGCGCTAAGCCGCAAGCGGCAGAAAGGGCAGTGCAGGGTGAGCAACACGGCACGAGTGACGTTCTGGGGCGCCGCACAGAGCGTGACCGGCTCCATGCACTTGCTGGAGGCGGGCGCGTACCGGACGCTGCTGGACTGCGGCTCCTCGGTGCCGCCGCGGCTGGGCGTCTTCGACCACTTCCCGGTGGCCCCCGCCGACCTGGACGCCGTCGTCCTGAGCCACACGCACATCGACCACTGCGGCGCGTTGCCCGAACTGGTCCACCGCGGCTTCCGCGGCCCCGTCTACGCCTCCGCCCCGACCTGCGACCTGCTGCCGGTGATGCTGGGCGACGCGGTGCGTCACCAGAACCTCGCCGGGCTGACCGACCTGGACCGGCTGCTGCGCCAGTGCGTCCCCGTCGCCTACGACACCGACGTGCCCCTGACCCCCCACGTCACCCTGCGCATGGTGGACGCGGGCCACGTGCTCGGCTCCGCCCTGTCCCGGCTCACGGTGCGCGGCGACGGTCGCACGGTCAGCGTCACCTACACTGGCGACGTGGGCCGCCAGGGCCTGCCGTTCCTGCCGCCGCCACAGCCGATCCCGGCCGCGGACCTGGTGGTCTGCGAGAGCACCTACGGCGGCCGCACGCACCCGCCACTGGAGCGGGTAGCGCGGACGCTGGCCGAGGTGGTGGCTCGCACCCTCGGCCGCGGTGGCAAGGTGCTGATCCCGGCGTTTAGCTTCGGCCGGTCGCAGGTGGTGGTGCATTTCCTGCAGCGCTGGATGGCCGACGGCCGGCTGCCGCGGGCGCCGCTGATCGTGGACAGCCCGCTGGCCCGCGCCGTCATGGACGTGTACCGCCGCCACCCCGACCGGCTGTTGCCCGAGGCGCTGCCGTGGTTGCGCGGCGAGCTGGCGCCGGTGCATTACGTGCAGTCGTTCGAGGAGAGCCAACAGGTCAGCACGCAGCGGGAGCCGTGCATTCTGGTGGCGTCTGGCGGCATGTGCGACACGGGCCGCATTCTGGAGCACCTGCGGCACAACGTGGACGACCCGCGCTGCTCGGTCGTGCTGGTGAGCTATCAGTCGCCAATGAGCCTGGGTCGGCGGCTGCTGGAGAAGTCGCCGACGGTGGTGTTCGACGGCCGTCGCTGGAACAAGTGGGCCGAGGTGGTGGACCTGAGCGGCTTCTCCAGCCACGCGGACCACGACGAGTTGCTGGCGCTGCTGACGCCGCTGCGGGAGCGGGCGGCGCAGGTGCGGTTGGTGCATGGCGACCCGGCGAACGCGGTGCAACTGGCCGCGGCGCTGCGGGAGCGTGGGTTCGCGGACGTGGCGGTGCCGCTGCGCGGGGAGGTGGTGACGTTGTAGGCTCAGGGAGGGGCGCATGGCGGATTATGATGCGGGGTTCAAGATCGTGGCCCGGGCGTCGGGCATTGGCCTGGCCCGCCTCGCGGGATTGACGCCGCAGCAGTGGAAGCCGATCGGCGACACGCTGCAAACGACCGAGCGGCTGGCGGATCGCGCCTTCCGCGCCGTCAGCGACGACCGGCGGTTCGTCGTCTACTTTGAAGCGTATACGCACTGGGTGGAGTCGGCGGTGTGGAGCGTGCTGGCCAAGAGCGGCCTGCTGTCAGAGCGCGAACGTTTGCCGACGTTAAGCATCATTTATAGCGTCCCAGTGCTGGCAATTCTGAGCATTTTTGGTATGCCCAAAACTCGTTCCTTGGATGTTCTGTCCCTCATCGGGAGAGAAGAGATGCGCGAATCAGCGTTTTTCCAAATGATCGCTGAGGAAGAGCGGCAGGCGCAAGCCCGCCTGGACGTGTTGCAGGTCCTGCAGTTGCGCTTGGGTCCAGAAGCAGTTCAGGAGTTTGAGCAAGCCGTTAACGAACTGGCGAACCTGGAGCAATTGCAAGAGTTGCACAAACTCGCTGTTCAAAGTCGCCGCCTCAGTCAATTCCGCCGTGACTTCCCCAAAAAGTGAAGCCACATCGCCTCCGCAAGGTTCGCCGCGCGGTCAGGCCCGGCATTTTCTTGCACCCTTTCCAATCCTGCCACCCTCTAAACGAGGCGAAGAGTGCGCACCCGGCGTGCCGCGCACACGCTACGGCCGCGCCGGGCGCCCTCTTCCAGGATCGAGACGACACCGCGGCGAGGTTCCGCCGCCGGCGCGTCCCTGTTTCAGCGGAACGGCCGCTGGCCGCAGAATCAGGGCCGTGCGCTGCATTCTTCGCGTATGGTGGAGAGTTCTCCAGTGAGGGGTCGGGATTGTGGGTAGGGAATGGGCGCGGCTCCGAGCACTGTCAGGAGGTGTGTGAAATGAAACGAGATGAAAGCCCTCCCTGGCACTATGTACATTGTACCACCCAGTCCGCTTCCGGGGAAGCGCCTTGCGCCCGCGGCCAGGACGATTCGGGTTCCCGGGCCATCAGACTGGAGAACAGGGGGAAGCAGCAAACGAGCCTGACCGCAGAACGGGTCCGTATTGACCCCTTCCGCCAGTCCCCTTAGACTTCCAGTTGAGGCAACACTGGGACCAGTGACGGGGTTTCGGCAAGGCGGGCGCCACCTCCGGCGCGCGGCTTCTCTCAGGCCGGGAGAGGGACAGGAAGAATCATGGCCAGCGAAACGAAGATGGAAATCAGTTTTTGGGAGCGCCTGGCCGACGGCTTCGGCGCCTTCAGCGAAGGCGTGGTCGGTTTCCTGGGCCGCCTGTTCGGCTCCAGCAACCAGCGCGTCATCCGCAGTCTGGGCTACATCCGCGGCCCCGAGGGCACTCACACCATTGTACTCGGCTCGCTGCTGGCCCAGGTCAACGACCTCGAAGAGGTCATGAAGGCCAAAAGCGACGACGAACTCAAGGCGCTGACGCCGCAGTTCCGCGAACGCCTGGCCAACGGCGCGACGCTCGACGACCTGCTACCCGAAGCGTTCGCCGCCTGCCGTGAGGCCGCCCGCCGCACCAAGAACATGCGGCACTTCGACGTGCAGATCATCGGCGGCATCGTGCTGCACCGCGGCAACATCGCCGAGATGATTACCGGCGAGGGCAAGACCCTCGTCGCCACGCTGCCGGCGTTCCTCAACGCCATCGAGGGCAAGGGCGTTCACATCATCACCGTCAACGACTACCTGGCCCGCCGCGACTGCGAATGGATGCTGCCGATCTACCGCGCCGTCGGCGTCACGGCCGGCTATATCCAGAGCGACATGGACCCGGTCGAGCGCCGCAAGGCCTACGACTGCGACATTACCTACGGCACCAACAGCGAGTTCGGCTTCGACTACCTGCGCGACAACATGAAGCCCGCCCGCTGGGGCGACGACAACTACGACCCCTACTACCAGCAATGTCAGAAGGCCCTCAACTACGCGATCATCGACGAGGTGGACAACATCCTCATTGACGAGGCCCGCACGCCGCTCATCATCAGCGGCCCCGCCTTCGGCGACCTGCGCCGCTACGCCCGCGCCAACGAGATCGCCGTCCAGCTGACGGACCTGCAGAAGAAAGAGCCGGGCAAGTATTTCGAGGTCAAGGAGAAGGAGCACACCTGCCACCTGACCGACGAGGGCATTCACAAGGCCGAGGAACTGGCCCAGGTCGAGAGCTTTTACACCGCCGGCAACATGGAGTGGCCGCACCTCATCGACAACTCCCTGAAGGCGCACCACCTGTACCACAAGGACAAGAAGTATGTGGTGATGCGCCACCCCGAAACCAACGAGATGAGCATTATCATCGTCGATGAGTTCACGGGCCGCCTGATGCTCGGCCGGCAGTGGAGCGATGGCCTGCACCAGGCCGTCGAGGCCAAGCACGCGCGCGAGGGCGTCAAGATCAAGGAAGAGACGCAGACGCTCGCGACCATCACGCTGCAAAACTACTTCAAGCTCTACGAGAAGCTGTCGGGCATGACCGGCACGGCCATGACCGAGGCCAACGAGTTCTGGAAGATTTACAAGCTGGATGTGATCGCCATCCCGACCAACCGACCGCTGGTCCGCACCGACTACGCGGACATGATCTACATGACCGAGAAGGAGAAGTGGGACGCGGTGGTCGAGGAGATCGAGCGCATCCACAAGTACGATGTGCTGGCGCTCAACGACGGCAGCGTCCTGGTCGGCACCATCCGCAAGGAGGACGATGACACCGTCGAGGTTGTCGTCAAGGAGAACAACCAGAAACGCACGCTCAAGTGGGACGAGGTCGCGGACACGCAGCGGCGCGGCCGGCCGATGCTGGTCGGCACCACCGACGTGGAGAAGTCGGAAAAGCTCAGCGCCATGCTCAAGCGCCGCGGCATCAAGCACGAACTGCTGAACGCCAAGCCGGAGTTCGCGGCCCGCGAGGCGGAGATCGTCGCCCAGGCGGGCCGCATTGGCGCCGTGACCATCGCCACCAACATGGCCGGCCGCGGCACCGATATCATTCTCGGCGGCAACGCCGAGACGATGGCCTGGGCCAAACTCAAGCACGAATACGCCACGCGCCTCGACGTACCCGAGGATAAATGGAAGGCCCTCGTCCAGGAGATCGACGACAAGGAGAAGATGAAGGAGGAGCATGAGACGGTGGTCGAGCTGGGCGGCCTGCACATCCTCGGCACCGAGCGTCACGAGGCCCGCCGCATCGACAACCAGCTGCGCGGCCGCGGCGGCCGGCAGGGCGATCCCGGTTCGAGCCGGTTCTACCTGTCGCTGCAGGACGACCTGATGCGCATCTTCGCCGGTGAGTGGGTCGCCAGCATCCTGACGCGGCTCGGCATGGAGGCAGGCCAGGCCATCGAAAGCCGCATGGTCTCGCGGCGCATCGAGGCGGCCCAGAAGAAGGTCGAGGAACGCAATTTCGACATCCGCAAGAACCTCCTCGAATACGACGAGGTCATGGACCACCAGCGGAAGAAGGTCTACGGCTACCGCCAGGACATCCTGGACGGCGGCAACTGCAAGCTGCTGATTCTGCAGATGATCGACGACCAGGTCGGCATGGCGGTGGACCGGCTGCTGGCGGACGACTACGGCCCGGCGACGTTCGCGGAGTTCGCGGCCAAACGGCTTGGCGTCGAACTGGATGCTTCGGACTTCGGCCGCGCCGACTTCGAGACGGCCGACCGCACCGCCCGCGACAAGGCCAGCCGCATGATCCCCACCCAGGTCCACGAGGCGCTGGAGGAGAACCTCAACACCGATGTGGACGCCAAGGAGTGGAACTGGCAGGCGATGGCCGGCGCCATGAATTCGCGCTACGGCCTGAAACTGAACGACCACCAGTTCAAGAAAATCGGCCGTGACAACCTCTCGGAGTTCCTGATCGAGCAGGCGGAGAAGAGTCTGAGGGAGGTCGATCTGTCGGCGGGGCGGCAGTATCTGGAGCCCGACTGGGGCATCAAGTCGGTGTGCGACTGGGTGCGGCTGAAGTTCCAGATCAAGATCGACCCGAACCAGATTGCCGAGCAGTCGCCGGCGCGGATCAAGGAACTGCTGCACGGCAAGGTGATGGAGCTGTACCGGCAGAAGGAGATCGAGTTCCCGGTGATGCTGGGCATGACCCGCTTCATGTCGGACAAGGTGGTGCAGGGCGGCCACAAGTACGACCGCGAGGGGCTACTGCGCTGGTGCCAGCAGCGCTTCCCGAACCTGCACACGGTCATCTCGGAGGAGGACTTCCGCACGCAGTCGCGGGCGCGGCTGCAGGAAAAGCTGCTGGAAGTCAGCCGGCAGGCCTACCCGCGCACGGCGGAGGAGCAGATCGACTCCCGGTTGGCGGAGGCGTTCAGCGGCACCGAACACGCCGAGGCGGAGGACGCCCGCGAACTGGCCGAGTGGGCCAAGGCGGAGTTGAAGCTGGACATTCCCGTTGAGGAGCTGGATGGGGCCACGCAGGACGAGGCCCGACAGCTGCTGTGGAATGCCTTCGACCTGAGCTATCGGCCGGAGATGCGGCGCATGGAGCGCGGCCTGCTGCTCAACCAGCTGGACACGTCGTGGAAGAACCACCTGTACACGATGGACCACCTGCGGCAGGGCATCGGCCTGGTGAGCTACGCCCAGGTTGATCCGAAGACGGAGTACAAGCGGCAGGGCATGAAGGAGTTCGAGTCCATGTGGGAGGGCGTCTCGGACAAGGTGACGGATACGGTCTTCCGCATGGAGGAGGAAGAAGCGTTCCAGGAGTCGCTGTGGTCCATCGGCGCGACGGTCCACGAGGCGGCGCCGAAGGCGCTGCCGGTCCCGGGCAGTCAGCAGGACCAGAACGCCCAGGCCATCGCTAACAGCCAGGGCGGCGACAAAAAGGCCGAGCCGATCCGCAACCGCTCTGAGAAGGTCGGCCGCAACGACCCGTGCCCGTGCGGCAGCGGCAAGAAGTACAAGAACTGCCACATGCGCAGTGCGGTCGGGTGAGTGGGATCCGTTTCCGTTTCGCGCGGGCTGAGTTCGCGCGAAACGTAAATGGGTCGCTTTCAATACGCACGCCACGGAAAGGATTCCGACATGACGCGCTATTTCCTCAATTTCCTCTACCTGATGGTGCTGACCGCCCTGGCGCCGCTGCTGATCTACAAGGCGTTCAAGCAGGGCAAGTATTACCGCACCGCCTGGCGCAAGTTCAGCGGCCGCACGCCACGCCGCGCCGGTCGCCGGCCCTGCGTCTGGTTCCACGGCGTCAGCGTGGGTGAGGTCTACCTGCTGCGGCCGCTGATCGCCGGCTTCCGTCGCCGCCATCCCGACTGGGATGTCGCCATCTCCACCACCACCGACACCGGCTTCGGCGAAGCCCGCAAACGCTTCCCCGATGAACTGCTGTTCTTCTGGCCCTTCGACTTCACCTGGGCCGTGCGCCGCGCCCTTCAGCGCATCCGGCCCAACCTGGTCGTCCTCGCCGAGAGTGAGATGTGGCCGAACTTTTTGAGCGCCGCCAAGCGCCGCAACATTCCGGTCGCCCTCATCAACGGCCGCATGAGCCCGCGCACGCTTCAGCGGCACCTGCGCATCGGCCGGCTGACACGGCCGCTGTTCGCCCACCTCGACCTGTGTGCCGTACAGACCGAGGAGTACGGCGGCCACTTCCGCACCCTCGGCGCGCCTAACGTGGTTGTCACCGGCAACGTGAAGTACGACAACGTCCTGACCGACCACGACCACCCGAGAACGCGCGAGCTGCGGCGTTTATACGCGGTCGGGCCGGACGATCTGATCTGGGTCGCCGGCAGCACGCAGCCACCGGAGGAGCAGCACGCGCTCGAGCTCTTCCGCAAGGCCCGTCAACAATTCCCGAACCTGCGGCTGTTCCTGGTGCCGCGGCAGCCCGAGCGCTTCGGCGAGGTGGCGGCGCTGCTCGAGCAGGCCGGCCAGCCGTTCGTGCGCCGCAGCATTCTGTCGGAGCCGGTGCGGGCCGATGTGGTGCTGGTGGACACGCTGGGCGAGCTGGGGGCGCTGTGGGGCCTGGCGGACGTGGCGTTCGTCGGCGGCAGCATGGACGGCAAGCGCGGCGGCCAGAACATGATCGAACCGGCCGGCTTCGGCGCGGCGGTGCTGTTCGGTCGTCATGTGTGGAACTTCCGCGAGCCGGTGCTGCGGTTGCTGGAGCAGCAGGGGGCCGTGCAGGTCGCCGACGCGGCCGACCTGGAGCGTGTCGTGCTGCGGCTGCTCGGCGACGCGGCGGCCCGGCATACATTAGGGCAGAACGCCCAGCGCTACGTCCTGGCCCAGCGCGGGGCCACCGAGCGCACCCTGGACGCGCTCGACCGCCTGGTGACGCGCTGCGAACAGCGCCGGGCGGTGGCGGCCTAGTTACTACGGGCGGCCGCGCGACGGCTGGCAACGGCGGTCAGTAGTTGGCCGTGGGCAGCACAGCAAGGACGCCAAGAACGCCAAGAACGCCAACATTTTTATATGTCGAGATTTGCATCGCTTGCCGGCACGGCGCGTCGCCCGGTGACGCCGGCTGACCGAGCAAGGGAGCCAAGGGGGCCAAGGGGGCCAACTTTTTCACACGTCGAGAAGTAAACCCACCGCCCCGACGAGACCTAGCATGACCGAACCGCTGGCGTTCTGGCAGGGCGCGTTCGTGCCGCAGTCGCAGGCGCGGCTGCCATTGCACGACGCCGGCTTCGTGCTGGGCGCCACCGTCACGGACCTGTGCCGCACCGTCCGCCAGCAACTCTACCGCTGGACCGACCACCTCGCCCGCTTCCGCGCCAGCTGCCGGGCCACGCGCATCACGCCGCCGCTCGACGACCAGGCCCTGTCCGACGCGGCCCACGAACTGGTGCGTCGCAACGCCGCCCTGTGGACGCCGCAACAGGAACTGGCCCTCGTGCTGCTGGCGACGCCGGGGCCGATCGGCTACTATCTCGGCGACCCCGGCGGCCCCGGCGACGCGGAGCCGACCTTCCTCATGCACACCTTTCCGCTGCCGTTCGCGCGCTACCGACGGCTGTTCCAGGAGGGGGCGCGGCTGGTCCTCCCGGCGACGCGGCAGGTGCCGGGCGCCTGCATCGACCCGCGGATCAAGCAGCGCAGCCGTCTGCACTGGTGGCTGGCCGAGCAGGAGGCGCGGCAGGCGGACCCCGGCGCGGCGGCCCTGCTGCTGGACGCGGCGGGCCACGTCACGGAGACGGCGGCGGCGAACTTCCTGGCAGTGCGCGACGGTATGGTGCTGTCGCCGCCGGCGAACGCGGTGCTGGGCGGCGTCAGCTTGCAGGTGGTGCGCGAACTGTGTGCGGCCCTGGGCGTCCGCTACGAGGAGCGGCCGCTCGGCGTTTACGACTGCCTGAACGCGGACGAGGCCATGCTGGCGAGTACGCCGTACTGCCTGGCGGGCGTCAGCCGCATCAACGGCGTGCCGCTGCCGTGGCCGGGGGCGGTGTTCCGCCGGCTGCTGGAGGCGTGGGGCGAGCGGATCGGGCTCGACATCCGCGGGCAGATTGAGGCGGACTGAAACGATACCGGTCCCCCCTGGTCCTCACCTGGCACTCTGCCGGGCGCCGACTTCCTGCCTTCACGCCCTCAAAAGCGCGCAAAAAGTGGTGCAAACTGATACAAAAATGATGCGAAACGACACTCCGGCGCCTGTTGCGAATGCGCTTTTCGATGCTGTATTGCTGCTATTTGGCGGTCCCAAGGAGTGTGGATCGGTAAGAGTCTCCCAGGGTGCGCTGCGCGACCCTGGGCTCTGAGATAAAACGCCTTCGGCGTAAAAACCCACCCCACAATCCGTGACGGTCAGTGGCGTGCGAAACTCCGCACGGCGTGCATCAGGCCCTTGCCTTCGGGACGGCGATCCCCGAAGATCAACCCGGTGGAAGCGCCCCGACTTAAAGGAGAACGCACCCATGCCGAACCCGAACCGAAAGACCAGGCGGAAGCGTCAGCGCATCAAGGACAAGTGGCTGCGGCACCTGCGGCCCACCCGCAAGAAGTGGAAGAAGACCTGAGCCCGGCCCAGGCGCTCAACTTCGTCCGCGAATTTCCTTTGCCCCAACCGCCATCGCTCCGCTACCATACCACCATTGACACCCCGTTCACGGAGGATTTGAAAAAACGAATCACGACAACACGAACGGACGAAACCGCGAAAAAAGCCAGAAAAAGGAGTGAACTGAAACGCAGTTCCAGACGAACTCCCTGCCCGGACAGCCGCGCTTGTTTTCGTAATTTCGTTCGTTCGTGTTATCGTGATTCTCTTCTTCTTGCTGAGGAATTTCCATGCGACAGGTGTTGACGGTGCTGGCCGCGGTGGGCGCGGCCCTGCTGCTCGGCGGCGACTTCGGCCAGGCCAGGGCGCAGCAGAAAGACCCCTACGCGGCCCACATCGCAAAGACGCCGCCGCGCACGCCGGAGGAGCAGCAAAAGCTCTTCCACCTGCCGCCCGGCTTCGTCATCGAGCTGGTCGCCGCCGACCCGCTCATCAGCAAGCCCATCAACATCTGCTTCGACGCCGAGGGCCGCCTCTGGGTCACCGAAACCGTCGAGTACCCCTTCCCCGCTCCCGCCGACAAGGCCCGCGATGGCGTCAAGATCCTCAGCGATTTCGCACCCAACGGCCGCGCTCGCAAAATCGTCCGCTTCGCCGGCAACCTTAACATTCCCATCGGCGTGCTGCCGCTCGGCAAGGACGCCATCGTCTTCAGCATTCCGGCCATCTACAAGTTGAGCGACACCAGAGGCACCGGCAAGGCGGACAAGAAAGCCGTGCTCTACAGCGGCTACGGCCACCGCGACACGCACGGCCTGACCGGCGAATTCATGCACGGCTTCGACGGCTGGATTTACGCCTGCCACGGCTACTCCAACACCTCCACCGTCAAGGCGGCGGACGGCTCCGCCATCACGATGCAGTCCGGCAACACCTACCGCATCAAGGCGGACGGCTCGCACATTGAGTATTTCACGCACGGCCAGGTCAACCCCTTCGGCCTGGCGTTCGACCCGCTCGGCAACCTCTACACCTGCGATTGTCATAGCCGGCCGATCTATCAAATCCTCAAAGGGGCGTATTACCCGAGCTTCGGCAAGCCGCACGACGGCCTCGGCTTCGGCCCGGAAATGCTGACGCACGACCACGGCTCGACCGCCATCGCCGGCATCGCCTACTACGCCGCGGACCAGTTCCCGGCGGAGTTCCGCGACAACATCTTCATCGGCAATGTGGTCACGAACCGCATCAACCGCGACCGGTTGGAGAAGCACGGCTCGACCTACAAGGCGATTGCGATGCCGGATTTCGTCAAGTGCGATGACCCGTGGTTCCGGCCCGTGGACATCAAGCTCGGGCCGGATGGGGCGTTGTATGTCGCGGATTTTTACAATCGCATCATTGGCCACTACGAGGTGCCGCTGAACCACCCGGGCCGCGACCGTGAGCGCGGCCGCATCTGGCGCATCCGCTACGCCGGCAAGGATGGCAAGCAGAAACTGCCGGCGATTCCGAATCTGGCCCGGGCGGATGTGAAGGCGTTGGCGGCGGCGCTGGGCAGCCCGAACCTGACGGTGCGCTTGACGGCGACGCATCAACTGTGTGAACGCGGCGACGAAGGCGTCGCGGTGGCACGGCGCATCCTGGAGTGGTCGCAAATGAAGTGGCGCCCGACGCATGCCCTGTGGGTGCTGGAACGGAAAGGCGCCCTGGAGGACAAACAGCTGGCGGCGGCCGCGAACGATAACGATCCTCTGCTCCGGGTCCACGCCATGCGCGTGCTCGCCGAACGGCCGAAATGGGCCGTCGCCCAGCGCGACCTCGCGCTGGAGGGGTTGAAGGACCAGGACGCTTTCGTACAGCGCAACGCCGCCGAGGCGCTGGGGGCACATCCGCAACCGGAGAACCTGAAACCGCTGCTCGACCTGCGCCACACCGTCCCCGCCGCCGACACGCATTTACTGCACGTCGTCCGCATGGCCCTGCGCGACCAACTCAAACCCAGGGAACCGTGGAAGCAGGTCAATGAAACCAAATGGAGCGACCAGGACGCCCGGGCGTTGGCCGACGTCTGTCCCGGCGTTCACACTGCCGAGGCCGCCGACTTCCTGCTCGCCCATTTGCAGCGGTTGCCGGAGAGCCAGGCCAATGTGCTGCGCTACGCCCACCACATCGCCCGCTACGGCAGCGGCGCCCCGGGCGCGAAGCTGGTCGAGTTGGCCGCGGGCAAGTTCGGCAAGGACCGCGGCCTGCAGGCGGGGCTGTTCAAGGCGATCCAGCAAGGAACGCAGGCGCGCGGTGCCCGGCTCAGCCAGCCGGTGCAGGACTGGGCTGAGGCGCTGACCGGCAACCTTATCGGCAACCGCGACCCCAAACTCGTGCAGAGTGCCGTTGAGATGGCCGGCGTGCTCAAGACCGCGAAGCTGGAAAAGACGCTGCTCGGACTGCTGGCGGATGCGAAGCAGCCGGAGGCCACGCGCCGCGCTGCCGTCAAGGCGGTCGTGGCCATTCACCCAACACGCCACATCAGCATGTTGAGCCGCGTGCTGACGGACGCCGCCGAGGCGCTGCCGGTGCGCGAACAGGCCGCCGCGTCGCTGGCCGACACCAACCAGGCCGCCGCCCACGCGGAATTGCTCAAGGCGCTGCAGAACGTGCCGGCCCGCCTGGAAACGACCATCGCCGTCGGCCTGGCTGGCAGTCCGCAGGGGGCGGAAAAACTGCTCCGGGCAGTGGCCGAGGGCAAGGCGTCGGCGCGGCTGTTGCAGGATCGCGGCGTCGAACTGCGGCTCAAGCAGGCGAAGGTGCCGAACCTGGCCGGCCGCCTCGCGAAACTGACGAAGGGCCTGCCCGCCGCGGACCAGCGCGTCGCCCAGTTGATCGCCGGCCGCCGCAATGCCTTCGTCAAGACGAAGCCGGACATTCAGGCGGGCGTGCGCGTCTTCGAGAAGAACTGTGCCAGCTGCCACCAGATCGCCAACAAGGGCGCGAAGATTGGCCCGCAACTGGACGGCATCGGCATCCGCGGCGTGGATCGGCTGCTCGAAGACATTCTGGATCCGAATCGCAACGTCGATCAGGCGTTCCGCTCGACGCTGCTGACGCTCGGCGATGGCAAGCAGGTGAGCGGCCTGCTGCTGCGCGAGGAGGGCAAGGTGCTGGTGATGGCGGATAAGGAGGGCAAGGAACAACGCATCGCCGCGGCGGACGTGGACCGGCGGGTGGTGGTGCCGCTGTCGCCGATGCCGGCCAACTTCGCCGAGACCATCAACGAGATGGAGTTCGCGCACCTGCTGGCGTATCTGCTGCAACAGCGCGTGGTGGACGGCAAACAGCCGTGAGACCATGGCGGCTGCGCGTTTGACTCCCCTCTCCCCCTGAAGAGGGGAGATCAACGTTCCGCTGGCGGCAACTCAATCGTGAACGTCGAGCCCTTGCCCGGCTCACTCGCGACACTGACGCGGCCGCCGTGCATCTCCACGAACGCCTTGGCCACGCTCAGCCCCAGGCCCAGGCCGCGGCGGTCGAACTCGAAGATGCCCGACGAGTGCTTCGACACGTCGAAGCGCGTGAAGAACGGGTCGAAGATGCGCGCCAGGCTCGCCGCGTCAATGCCGACGCCCGTGTCCGCAATGCGCATCTCCGTGGTGCCGTCCGCCTGCCGCGCCGCCGACAACCGGATGGTGCCGCTGTCCGGCGTGAACTTGATCGCGTTCACCAGTAGCTGGAAAATGCTGTCGCGCAGCTTGTCCTCCTCCACGAACACACTCAGCGGCGGTTCCGGCGATTCCACCTCCAATCGTTGTTTGCGCTGCTCGATGAACGTGGCCACCTCCACCGCGGCGGCGCGCAGCAGTTCGCCCACGTCCACCGGTTGGCAGTTGAGCGGCCGCTCGAAGTGGTCCGCCAGCAGCAGCTTGATCATCAGGTCGATGCGTTCATTGAGGCGGACGCTGCCGACGTAGATGCGCTCCAGCCAGTGGCCGAGCGGGCTCGGCAGGTCCGGCGTCCGCATCGCCAGGTCCGACATGCCCAGCACGATGGTCAGCGGCGTGCGCAGCTCATGGCTGGCCACCTTGATGAAGGCTTTTTTCAGATCGTTGGCCTGCCGCAGTTCCTGGTTGGCGTCCTCCAGCTGCCGGTTCTTTTCCTGCAACTCCGCCAGCAATCGCTTGCGCTCCGCGAGCAATTCGTGGTGCTCGACGGCCTGGCGCAGCACGGCCAGCAGTTCACGCGGCTCGAACGGCTTGGTGATGTAGCGATAGACGCTGCCCTGGTTGATGGCGTCGGTGACGGCCTGCAGATCGGCGTAGGCGGTGAACAGCAGGCGGATGGCGTCGGGGTGGCTCTCACGCAGGCGGCGCAGGAACTCGACGCCGGTCATCTCCGGCATGCGCTGGTCGGTCATGACGACCTGGACCGACTCCCGCTCCATGATGCGCAGTCCCTCGGCGGCACGGGTAGCGCCGAGCACATGGTAGTCGTAGCGGAGCAGGTCCTTGACGCTGTCCACCAGGTCCGGCTCGTCATCGACGACCAGCAGGCACGGTTTTACGAGGTTCTTGGCCATTGGCTCCCGGCACCCGCGTCCGCCTCACTTGGCCTTGGCCAGGCGTTCCTCAAGGAGTTTCAGCGCCGCGGCCAGACCGTCGTCGAAGCGGTCCTTGCGGAAGTCCGCGGCCATCACGTCGAACAGCTTTTGTCGCACCTCGCCGGCCGGCCCCAGCTTCGCCTGCGGGGTGACCTCGATGTACAGAAACTTGGGTTCCTTGCAAATCAGCAGGTACACCCCACGCACGACGCAGTGCTCGGCCCGCTCCTTCGCCCACTTGCCGAAGAACGCCGACCGTTCCTTGGTGTCCATCTCCTTGACCTTATCGATCTGGTCGGCCGGTGGTGTCGGATAGGTTTCGACGAGGACATCCCGCTGGTACTTGCGGTAGATCTCTCGGATCTGCTGGTTGGCCTTCTTGACGGCCTCGGCGCTGAAGAATTTGCCCTCGTCCTTGATCTCGGGGGCGACCACCGCGGCCGCGGCGGTCCAGGTGAAGGCCCCCAGCGTTAGCAGCAGCCCCACCCAGCGACAGCGGTACACCATGACTTCCTCCTTCGCGTTGCGACCTGCACCTGGGCCATTGAAAAATCGGGCTTCGGCGGGAAGTTGCTGGAAAACAAGTAGCGGCGACTGCAACCGGCCCGACCGCGTCAGCGCTGCTGAATGCGGCCGTCGGCGTCCCGAGGGGCGTCGCGCTCGTCCCAGCGCCGCCGCCATTCCCCGTCCTCCGGGGGGAGATCGCCGGGCAGCGCCGGCAGTGCGGTGCGGTCGGGCAGGCGGTTGACGATGGCAAAGCCGGTCAAGGCACCGAACACGGCGCCGATGAGGCCGAGCCCGTACGACATCAGGAACGAAAACTCCCCCACGGCCAGGAAATCGCCCACGACGGCGCCAAGAATGACGCCAAGTAGCTCGCAGACGATCCAGAGTACAACAAAAATCGTCACATACCCGGCCGCCGGGTGTCCCTTCTTCTTGCATTTCTCCGCGAGCTTGCTGCCGAAGGACCAGATCAGGATGATTTCCATCATGGGCGATCTCCCAGAAAAGACAAGGCGAGCCCTGACCTGTCGGGCCCGCCCTGAAATTCCTCACGACATGTTCATGCTCATCAAAAATTCCGCGTTCGACTTCGTCTTGCGCAGCCGTGTGGTGAGCATCTCCATTGCCTCAACAGGGTGCATGTCGCTGAGCACGCGCCGCAGAATGCGGACGCGATCCACCTCGTCCCGGTGCAGCAACAGCTCCTCCTTGCGCGTGCCGCTGCGGTTGATGTCGATGGCCGGCCAGACGCGCTTGTCCACCAACCGGCGGTCCAGGTGCAGTTCCATGTTGCCGGTGCCCTTGAACTCCTCGAAGATCACCTCATCCATGCGCGAGCCGGTGTCGATCAGGGCCGTCGCCAGGATGGTCAGGCTGCCGCCCTCCTCCGTGCTGCGGGCCGCCCCGAAGAAACGCTTCGGCTTCTGCATCGCGTTGGTGTCGAGGCCGCCGGACAGCAATTTGCCGCCGGACGGCGCCTCCGTGTTGTGCGCTCGTGCCAGCCGCGTGATCGAGTCCAGCAAAATCACCACGTCCTGGCCGTGTTCCACCATGCGCTTGGCCTTCTCCAGCGCGATCTCGCTGACGTGGATGTGCTCCGACGGCGGCTCGTCAAACGTGCTCGCCACCACCTCGGCGGTCGGCCCGGCGACCGTGCGCACCATGTCCGTCACCTCCTCGGGCCGCTCGTCCACCAGCAGCACGATCAGGTAGGCTTCCGAGTGGTTCTTGATGAGACTGAGCGCGATCTTCTGCAACAAGATGGTCTTGCCGGCGCGCGGCGGCGACACGATCAGACCACGCTGGCCCTTGCCGATCGGTGTCACCAGGTCCACGACGCGCATGGCCAGCTCCTCGGCCGACGTCTCCAGCACCAGCCGCTTGTTCGGGTGCAGGGGGGTCAGGTCTTCAAAGCCGGCGGACACCACGCGCTCGTCGGGCGGATGGCCGTTGACCGCATCGACCTGCATCAGGGCGAAATTCTCCTGGCCCTCCACGGGCAGACGGATCGGCCCCTCGACAATCAGGCCGGTCTTCAGGCCCAGGCGGCGAATCTGGCTCGGCGAGACGTAAATGTCTTCCGGCGAGGCCAGGTAGTTGTGCGCCACGCTGCGCAGGAAACCGTAGCCGTCGGGCAGCACCTCCAGGGTGCCGCTGCCGCGGACCACGACGCCGCGCTCGATCTGGTGGCGCACCACCGCCATGATGAGCTGGCCGCGCGTCATGCCGGTGTGCTCGCCGATGCCCTCGCGCTCGGCGTAGGCGAACAGCTTGGGCATCGGCAGCCGATACAGGTCATCCAGTCGCGTGGCCGGGACGCCGGTGCCGCCGGCCGGCGCCGGAGTGGCCGGGCCACCGGGCGACGGGGTGGCGATGTCGGCGGGTTTACGGATGGGGGTGCGTCTCCGCGCGACGGGTGAGGACCCATCGTCACTGCGGGCGATGGCCATAGGAGTTCCTCCGCTGAATTGCTCTGAACGTCCTGGTGCTGGCGCACGGGGGGCGCTGTGCCACCAGGGGGGACACGGCCAGCGCCGTCGGGGATGTTCGGTTAAAAATGGTTGCCATTTGGCGATGCGTTTTTACCGCGACCTTCCGGCACCCACGGCGCCGCCCGCCCGCCCGGCGTTCATGGCCGGCTCGGTACGGTACGACATTCCGCACGGCGCCTGAACACGTCAATTGTCCACACGGGGTTGGTCGCAGAGTGGGCGGCCTATCGAGCCCTGGGCGAGTCCGCGGTCCTGAGCGTCCCGCGTCCCGGGGCCAAAAACCTGCCGTTTCCCTAAAGGGCTCGTACATCATGAACAACCGCGGCGCCGAAGGGAAGCGCTTTTTCTAAAATCCGTCGATTTTTTCTCCACCCGTGCGGCGAGTTGTCAGGCCGTGTGCGTTTTCGCTATGATTGCACCAGGCTGGGCGACGGAAACCTCTCGCACTCTCCTGTTGTGTGAACCCTGCATGTCCACGTACCCAACTTCGCGCGGAAGACCGTTGCCGCTTGGCGCCATGGCCACGGCCGACGGCGTCAACTTCGCCCTGCTGTGCCGGCACGGCACTGCCGTCAATCTGGTGCTCTACCCCCTGGACAGCGACCAGTTACTCGCGGAGATCCCTCTGGATTCTCGCAAAAACCGTACCGGCTCGCACTGGCACGTCACGGTTGCGCAGTTGCCGTCGATATTCCGCTACGGCTGGCGTGTGGATGGCCCATCGGGCGGCGGCCACCGCTTCAACCCCGAACTGATCCTGCTCGACCCGGCCTCGACCGCCATCTCCGACGGCGAGGGCTGGGGCAGGCACTCGAGCGAGGCGGGCGGCTTCGGCCGGCCGCGCGGCACGCGCCGCCGCAGCCTGTTCGTCCGCCGGCCCTATGAGTGGCACGGCGACGCGCCGCCGCTGACGCCGCTAACCGACCTCATCATCTACGAACTGCACGTCCGCGGCTTCACCTGCCACCCGTCGGCGGGGGTCGCGAAGCCGGGCACCTTCGCCGGGCTGATGGAGAAGATTCCCTACTTGCAGGCCCTGGGCGTGACCGCGGTGGAACTGCTGCCGGTCCACGAATTCGACGAGGACGACTGTCCCTTCCGCAACCCGCGGACGGGTGAGAAGCTGCGGAACTTCTGGGGTTACAACAGCATCGGCTTTGCCGCGCCCAAGGCCGCCTACGCCGCCACGGCCCAGACGCACGGCCAGATGGCCGAGTTCCGCGACCTGGTGCGCGCCTTTCACGCCGCCGGCATGGAGGTCATCCTCGACGTGGTCTTCAACCACACCGGCGAGGGCGATGATCGCGGCCGGACCTATTCGTTCCGCGGGCTGGACAATGAATTGTACTACCTGCTGGATGCCGCGGGCAACTACCTGAATTTTTCGGGCTGCGGCAACACGGTCAATTGCAACCATCCCGTGGTGCGCGACCTGCTGCTGACCTGTCTGCAATTCTGGGTGAGCGAGATGCACATCGACGGCCTGCGCTTCGACCTGGCGTCGGTGCTGGGCCGGGACCAGCGCGGCAACGTGCTGGCGGAGCCGCCGGTGGTCGAGCGGATTGTGGAGGACGGCGTGCTGGCGGACACCAAGTTGATCGCCGAGCCGTGGGACGCGGGCGGGCTGTACCAGGTGGGCCGGTTCCCTTACGGCCGCCGCTGGCAGGAGTGGAACGGCCGTTACCGCGACGACGTGCGCCGCTTCTGGAAGGGCGAGGTGGGCATGGCCGGGGCGCTGGCGACGCGGCTGTGCGGCAGCGCCGACCTGTACGAGACCGCAGGCCGCTCGCCGGCGCACTCGGTCAACTTCATCACTTGCCACGACGGCTTCACGCTCTGGGACCTGGTGAGTTACAACGTCAAGCACAACGAGGCCAACGGCGAGGGCAACCGCGACGGCAGCAACGACAACTACAGCTGGAATAGCGGCGTCGAGGGGCCGACGCGCGACCCGGAACTGCTGGCGCTGCGGCGGCGGCGGGCCCGCAGCCTGATGGCGACGTTGCTGCTGTCGCAGGGCGTGCCGATGCTGACGGCCGGCGATGAGTTTTTGCGGACGCAGCAGGGCAACAACAACGCCTGGTGCCAGGACAACGAGGTCAGCTGGGTGGACTGGTCGCTGGTAGAAACGAACAGTGACTTCCTGCGCTTCACGCGCGAACTGATCGCGCTGCGCAAGCGGCATCCGGCACTGCGGCGGTGTCGGTTCTTCGCCGGCCCCGACCCGCTCACCGGCAAGCCCGACGTGATCTGGCTGGGCGTCGAGCCGGAGGACACGGCCTTCTCCAGGGAGGGCCGCACGCTGGCGCTATGCCTGGACGGCCGCCACACGGGCCGCGAGCCGGATCGTGACTTCTTCATCGCCTGCAACGCCACGGAGAAGGCGCGCGTCTTTCACGTGCCACCGTCACCGGCCGGCAAGCCCTGGCGGCTGGCGCTCGACACGGCGCAACAGCCGCCGCGGGACATTTTCGAGGCGGACCTCGGGCCCCACGTGCCGGCACCGGGGTGGTACTCAGTGGCGCCGTTCGCGCTGGTGGTGTTCATCTCCGAGGCGTAATCCCAACGGGTTTTCGTGTCGGTTTGGGGAAGAAAAAAGTTTGTGTCATTTTTGGTTGACAGTGTATCCGCGCGGTGATAGCCTAACACTCAACTTGGCACTGGACGGTGCTAACAATCTCGGAACGCTGACGTTCCCGGACCTGATCCATGGATGGCGAGGTTCCCGGTTGCTCCCGAGCGGTAACCGGAACTCAGTGCGGGGCAGGTCTTGGCCTCCCCACGCGCACATCGTCATTATCCGCTGCCTCCCCAGTACCATGCCCTACACATCTGCCAGTGACTGGTACAGGGTCCGTACGCGCCGGGTGGTTTGTTGTCGCTCTCTCTCCACGGTTGGGACAGTCATCATGAGCGCACCTGTGGTTCCCGAGATCGCCTGGATTCGCGAAGACCATCTGGAGTCGCTGATGCAGCGCCGCCTGGGCAACCGCATCCGTAATTTGCGGGTGCTCGTGCAGGCGGGTGGCGTCATCCTCCGCGGTCGTACCACCACCTATCACGCCAAGCAACTCGCCCAGCACGCCGTCATGGAGCTGTGTAACCTGCCCGTCCTGGCCAACGACATCGACGTGTGCTGACCGGCGAGCGGCGCGGCGTCAGCCCGCCGTGCAGTCCCCGACACGGCGGGCTGACGCCGCGCCGCTCACCACGGACAGTTACTCCGCCTTCTCCGCGCGCACGGTCAGTTCAAAATCGCCCTCCGTCTTCGTCAACGTCGTGGCGATGACGCGGTATTCGCCGTCCTTCTCCGGTCGGAAGACGAGGCGGGCGTTGAGATCGCCGCCGCTGTCGTCATCCTGCAACACGATTTCCTTGCGGTCGTTTTCGAGATACAGATACGGGTCGAGTTCCGCCTTCTTCACCAGGTCGATGACGTAGAACCGGCCAGCCTTGAGCTTGATCGGATACGCCTTGAAGTGCGCAGCGCGGCGCGGCTGGTACAGCGGGTCGTCGGCCGTCCACTTGCCCGCGACGTGCAGCAGCGGTTTCGGCTCCATGACTATCGGCGTGAGTTTCAGCGTGAAGTCCAGCGCCCCTTCGGCGATGGGGTCCAGCACATCCGGCACGACAGCAATACGGTAGTCCTGACTTTTGCGGACCATCGTGTAAGCGGTGTAGGTGTCTTTCTTTTCGAGATTTTGCAGGTGAAACTGGACGCCGAGCCCAGCGCCGATGGAGAGGCGCGGCCGGAAGCCCTTGCCCACGGCCTCAACGCGGTAGAGGGTGCCGCCCTCCAGGCGCGCTTTGTACACGCCGGCCCGGACCTTACCCTTCACGTCCAGGCCCTGCCCGCCACCCTGGGCCGCCGCGACCAGCGCCGCCCCTGCCAGCCCGACCAGGACGCCGCCCAGCACGGTCAATTTCCACAACATCACAACCTCCCCAGCTCGCCGCTCTGTGGCATCAGAAGTGTTTCCAGAACACGACCATATCGTCGCCGTCGCTGTAGTAGTCGCGCAGCACGGCGCCCTGTTCGTAGCCGTGCTTGAGATAGAAGCGCCGCGTCAGCTCGTAGTGCGGCAGCGACGAGGTTTCGATGAACAGCACCCGACCGCCGGCGGTGCGGATGTCCTCCTCGGCCCGGTGCAGCAGCCGTGTGCCGACGCCCTTCGCCTGCGTGTGCCGGGTCACCGCGATCCAGTACAGATACCACGAGCGGTCGGTCATCGCCGCCGGCGCGTAGTAGGCGAAGCCGATCACCTCGCCGTCTTTCTCGTAGCTGGTGCAGAGGTGGCCGTGAGCGTGGTTGGTGGCGTGGTAGTCGTCGAGGACCTCCTTGAGGGCGTCGATTTCAATGGTCTTGAAGACATCGGTGCCGTGAGCCAGGGCCAGTAGCACGGGCGTGTCCTCGGGTCGTGTCGGCCGGATCATGGTGGGACCACTCTCTTGAAAAATGGCGGCGGAAAGGTTGTTGCTGGGCATCGGTTTCGTTCTACCAGAGCCGCGCCGCCGGGGCAACGGACAACGGACGACGGGCCACGGACAAAAAAAACAGGGGCTTCGCCGCTGGGCGCGACGAGAACCCCTGTCTCGGTGGAGGATGCCGCCCCCGGATGGAGGCCGTGGCCGCAGCGTCACCGAGGAGCGCTTCGGCAGGAAGGAATGACAAAGGTGGCGCCTTCCAGGCGCAGTTGGGGAGTCGGGCGAGGAAGGGGAGCGAGCGGGGAGGGCGTCGAGTTCACACCTTGTACAAGGCTAGGTCGCAAACCGCGGCCTGTCAAACGGCGCGGCGCGGGGCGGCGCTGGCCGGCGCCGGTCAGCGGGCCTGGTTGGCCATGACCCAGAGCATGTAGGCGATGCGCTCGCGCAGGGTTTGTTCCCGTTTGACCCGGTCGGTGGCGTAGGCGCGCCACATGTAAAAGATGCTGGCCACGGCGAGCGCAGCGATGGAGCAATTGACCAAGTGCATGACACACGATCCTTCCGACGGGTTGCAGGGAAACTGAGCCGATGACAAAACCTAGCTCACGCCGTCAACCCAGGCAACTGCCCAGGTGTGTTGATTTCCGCAAAAAAACCAGGGCCGAGCCGGTTGCTGGCCGGGCGGCGCCGCGGCCGTTAGCATGAGGAGGCCGGGGCCGCCGCGCGCGGGGCGACGCGGGCCGGCGGACGGGGGCGGCGATTCATGCTCGAACAGCGCGGCCTGGTGCTGGGGGCCTGGACGGGGGACGAACCGCGTGAGCGGCCGGTCCTCAACGCCGACAGCGGCGAACCGCTCGGCTTCGTCCGCGCCCACGGCGGCCGCGGCTGGTGGCGCTGGCTGGGCGGCCAGACGTTCCAGGTGTTCGAGACGGAGGACGCCTCGCTGCTGTTGACGCTGTACCGCCCGGCGGGCTGGCTGCGGGCGTGGCAGCTGGACGACGCCGACAACCGCGCCGTGGCGACCATCCGCGGCGTGACGCTGCGCGACGCCAACGGCTACTGCCTGGCGGTCGCCGAGAGCCGCGCCGACGGCGGCGTGCGTTACGTGAGTCCGCGCGGCGTTGCGGTGGGGGCGTGGTCGCGGACGGCGGCCGGCGTCTGTCTGACGTTCAGCCCGGAAGCGACGAACCCGTTCCTGCGCATGACGCTGCTGGCGGCAACGCTGGTGCTGGCGTGAACCATATGATCCACAGATGACACAGATAAAAGACAAAAATCAATTCTTCTGTCTTTTATCTGTGTCATCTGTGGATCGTATGCGTTACTGGTGGTTGTTGCGTTCCCGGACGCGGTTCAGCAGCGTCTCCTTGACCTCCGGCGGCACGAACTTATCGACCTCGCCGCCGAGCTGGGCGATCTGCCGCAGCAGTGTGCCGCTGATGTGCGAGTACGTCTCCTTGGCCATCAGGAAGACGGTCTCAATGCCGGGGTCCAGGGCCAGGTTGGTCAGCGACATGGTGAACTCGTACTCCATGTCGCTGGTGGTGCGCAGGCCGCGGAGCATGATACCGGAGCCCCAGCGACGCACGAAATGCACCGCCAGACCCTCGAAGGGGCGCACTTCAACGTTGTCCAGCGGCGCCACCACACGCTCCAGCATGGCGCAGCGCTCGTCCAGTGAAAAGAACGTCGCTTTCTCGGGGTTGATGCCGACGCCGACAATCAGGCGCTCGAAGATGCGACTGCCGCGGCGGATCACGTCCAGATGCCCCAGGTGGACCGGGTCGAACACGCCCGTGTACACCGCGATGTCGTGGCCCAGCATGACAGGCATAACGTGTCTCCCTTATCCTGATAGAACCTGCACGAGCCTATCGATCTCCTCCGCCGTGTTGTACGCATGAGGGCTGATGCGCAGCCGGCCGGCGCGGCGGTTGACGATGACGCCCGCCTGGCGACAACGCTTCACCAGCTGCCGCACCTGCTCCGTGCCGCCCGGCGCCGCCAGCGACACAATGCCGGAACGCTCGCCAGGACTGCGACTGCTGAACACGCTCAACGCGGTGGTCTGTACCTTATCGCACAGGTAGTCCGTTAATTCCAGTAGCCGCTGCTCCAGCGCCGCGACGCCGACGCGCAACAGTAGCTCAAGGCTCGCGCCCAGCGCGGTGATGCCGGCGACGTTCAGGGTGCCGCTCTCCCAGCGGCCGGCGTGCGGCTTCAGCGTGAAATCGATCTGCGAAAAGTCCGTGGCGCCGACGACGCTGTTCCAGCCGATGCCGACCGGTTGCAGCACGTCGATCAGTTCGCGGCGGACGTAGAACAGGCCGGCGCCCTCCGGCCCCAGCAGCCATTTGTGGCCGTCCGCGGCGAGGAAGTCGATGGGGGTGCGGCGCACGTCCAGCGGCAACACGCCCAGGCCCTGGATGGCGTCCACGAAGAAATGGACGCCGCGTTCACGGCACAGGGCGCCGAGCGTGTCCAGGTCGTTGCGGAAGCCCGTGGCGAACTCGACGAAACTCAGGCTGACGATGCGCGTGTGGTCGTCGATGGCGGCGCGCACGTCGTCGATGCGGAGGCGGCCGTCGCGGCTGGCGACGGGGCGCTCCGTGACGCCGCGGCGGGCCAGGTTCAGCCACGGATAGCGGTTGGCGGGGTACTCGTCCGCGGCGGTGACGACGTTGTCGCCGGGCCGCCACGGATAGCCCTCCGCGACGATGCCGATGCCCTCGCTGGTGTTCTTGACGAAGGCAATGTCGAGCGGATCGGCGTTCAGCAGCCGGGCGGCCAGTTCGCGCACTTCCTGGACGCGGGCGTTCCAGCGCGGCTCGTTGACGACGCCGTGCTCGGCGACATCGGTCGCCCAGGTGGTCATGGCCTCGACGGCGGTGCGCGGCAGCGGGGCGACGGCGGCGTGATCGAAGAAGGCCCAGTGCCGCGTTACCGGCATCTGGGCACGCAGGGCTTGCCAGTCCATGAAGTGGTTCCCGGTCAGGTGGTTTGGGGAGCGGCTTCCAGGGCCGTCAAAAAATGTGTCACCATCCCGCGCGCCTCCGCACTGTCCGAAAGCGCTACGGGCGGCGCTTGCCCGGACAGATGTGTATTTCCCCAGTGGTTGGATTATACAGGCCCACACCCAGGTCGTTTGCGTTCAGGGCGAACGCTTGCGCAGCGCGTCCAGCTCCTGGGCGGGGATCATCCTGCAACCTCCGACGGGGCCGGGGCAGGTTCACGCCGGCGCAGCCAGCGATCCCACGGCAGCAGCGGCAGGTACAGCACCAGCATGTACGGCGGAAAGCCGCCGATCTCCATCGTCAACCAGATCCCCAGGTGAAAGCAGACGCCGAACAGCAGCGCCGCGATCCGCGTCCAGCGGAACAGTACCAGCACCGGGAACGCCAGTTCCCAGACCAGCACCGACCACGCCATCACCCGCAGGATTTCCAGCGGCACCGGGAACTGCGCAGTACGAGACGCGCGTCAGCACCACGTCGCCGAGCACGTAGTACAGACTCGTGCCCGCCGACCAGTCCTTGCCCGTGTACTTGAACAGGCCGTTCATGAAATAGCAGTAGATCAGCTGCACGAACAGCAGCCGCAGCGCCCACGGCGAGACGTAGGCCACGCCGCGCAACGTCCCCCAGCGCCGCGCCAACCAGGCGTCCAGCGACCAGGCGGCGCCGCACGGGCACAGCATCAGATAGAACGTGATGATGCTGCGCACCTGGTCGCCGGCGTTGGTGATGCTGAAGTTCAGGTTGTCGAACGACTGGCCCAGCGCCCAGACCGCCACGGCAGCAACGCGCGTGCCCAGGCCGAGCAGCAGCAGCAGCGTCGCCCCCACCCAGACGGCCATGCCCACGTCGATGGCCCGCGGCTCGGCCAGCCAGCGCGTCTGCGTCCAGCGCAGCCAGTCTGGCCCGGCCGGGTCCGTCGTCCATGTCTGCCACTTCAGCCAGCCGGCCACGACCAGCAGCCCCGTGGCCCCGGCACACGCCAGCAGGCCGGGCCACACCCAACGGTCCTCCGCGGCCGCCTGGCTGCGCCGCCACAGCCCCAGGAACAGAAACACCAGCGCCACGGCAAACACCACCAGTGGCACCCGCAGCACCAGGCCCGCGCGCACCGCGACCGTCCGCGCGACCTGATCCGCGTCGCCAACCGGCGGCGGCAGCTCGGCCAGGCGCACCCAGAGGCCCAGCACCCCGACCACGACGCTGACCAGCCAGACGACCAGCGCCCAACGCAACGTCGGCGGGTCCGGCACGTTCGTGCCCAGCCGCGCCCGCAGCCCCACCAGCACGAACGCTGTGCTGCCCAGCCACGCCAGTAGCGCAAGCGCCGACAGCAGTGGGTCCGCGAAGCCGCGCAGCAGCGACCAGTAACATTTCTTGTCCTGCACCAGGTAGGCGAAGATTTCCGGGCTGCCGAGGCTGTCCGGACCGAAGAAGTCGTGCCGTAGCGGCCAGTACACGCAGACGATGTCCCAGAGCAGCACCGCCGCCAGACCGATGCGCAGCACCGCCAGGTATTCGGCGCGCACCGGCTCCGTCCACCAGCGCGACGCGGCCAGCGGCCAGGGCAGCCACGGTTGCAGGCCCACCACCTGGCGGCCCTCCGGCACGGCGGCGTCAGTCACTGATGGCCACCCTCTCGAACCGCTGGGTCACGTGGTTGTACGCCTCCAGCTCGTGGAAGCCAGCCGGCGCGGAGTCGCCCGGTTGCCAGCGCGCCACCGGCTCGACGAACGGCCCAATCAGGTAGGGCGGCGCCTCGTCCGGGTCGGCGATGCGGAAGCGGCGCATCAGCAGGATCACCTGGGCCGGCATCGGCGTGCCGGGGTGCGCCGCCAGGTACGCCCGCGTCCGCCAGCGCAGGTAAGCGCTCACGGCGGCGCCCTCGTTCCTCACATACCTGCGCGTCTCGCGGTTCCAGCGTTCCAACATGATGTCGTAAGTCTCGTCTTCCCAGGACGGCACCAGTTCCAGGTTCACGGCGCTATCGTAGAGGCGGAGGCGGAACCGGCCGACGCGGAAGAAGCGCCGCAGGTCCGGCGGTTCGTTGTCGGAGCGGACCAGTTCCGTGGGCGGCGGCATTGGCATGGGCGTCTGCCGCACTGCCGCTGCGAGGACGGCGGCGTCCAGCGGCGTGGCCGCGGCCAGCCCGGCCAGGTGACGACCGGTTCGCTCGACGTGGTAGGGCAGCCGCGGCAGCGGACTGCGGCGCACGGGAGCCCACAGCGCGGCGGCCTGCAGGGGGTGCTGGGCGGCCAGCACCGCCAACGGCCGAGCGAAGCGCGGCGCACTCTGCGGATCCTCTTCCCAGTGCAATTCCAGGGCGGGGAAGATGCACTGGTTGCTGACGTTCGGCGCGAACAGGCACCAGCTCTGTGACTGTCCTGTTATCTGGGCGTACTGACGGCTGATCTCCGTCAGCGACTGGAACAGGTTCTCGACCTGGCCGCGCTTCTCCACCCAGCCCGGGGCAATGGGCTCGATCAGCGCCGGCACATCCGGAGGCAGCTTTTTCCGATCCCGATCGCCCTGATCCAGGACGTTGATCGCGAACAGGAAGAACAACTGCCAGACGATGAAGATGCCCAGCAGCACACGCGCCCCGGCGTTCGCGGCTGGCCGGCCCGTGGGCGGCGTTGGTTCCATGCAACTCCCCCTCACCCCCAACCCCTCGCCCCCTTCAGGGGGCGAGGGGAGAATTTCGCTCACCTCTTATCCCAGACCGTAATCACCGCCTTCTGGCCCAGCACGCGCACGCGCAACTGTCGCGCCGACTGCCAGCCGATCGCCCGCGCCGCCTCGCGGAGCGCCGGCGCGTCGGCCACCAGCAGCACCGCCCGGCCCCCCGGCCGCAGCACGCGATCATACTCCGCCAGCGCCGCACGGTACAGCGGCCCCACCTCATCGGGCGTGCTCAACTGCTTGCCGAACGGCGGGTTCGACACGATGCGATCCACGCTCGCGTCCGCCAGCGGCAGTTCCCGGGCGTCCCACCGCTCCAGTTGCACTTGCCCGACTGACCGCAGATTCGCCGCCGCGGCGCGCAGGTGTCCCGGGTCAATGTCGCCGCCCAGCACCGCGCCCACCGTCCCCTGTTCCCTACCCTGGCGCCACTGCCGTTCGCGCAGGCCGAGCAGTTCGGCCAGGATGGTGCCGGCGCCGCACATCGGGTCGAGCACGACATGCTCCAGCCGCGGTTCGGCCAGGCGCACCAGCGCCGCGGCCATCGTCGGCCGTAGCGACGCCGGCAGGTGCTCGTGCTTGTACGTCCGGTGCCGCATTGTTCGATCCGACAGCCGCAGACCGCACACGGCCGTGGTCTCGTAGATGGTCAGCCAGATTTCGACCGCGGCGTTCTCCTCGGCCGGCTTCCAGCTGGCCGGCAGCTTGCCCGCGAGCCCCTTCGCCAGCGCCTTTCGCGCGTCCACCCGACGATAGCCGTGCGTGCCGGTCATCTGCGCCACCAGGCGGTAAGTCGGCTTGCCCTTCGGCCGCGGCCGCACAGCGTGGTGCAGCCGTAGCAGTTCCTGCCAGTCCGCCTCGTGGGCGGTCCACTTGCGAATGCGCTCCAGGTCTTCGGCGCGGTACGTCAACTGGTCGGTGCCCCAGGCCAGCAGGAACACGTCCTCGGTGGTGCGCAACCGCAGCAGTTCCGCGTCGATCTCCGGCACGCGGAAGACGACGACCTGTTCTCCGGTACGCTTGACCGTGCCGTTCAGGTCGTGGGTGATCTCGTCGGCCGCCACCGGCTCCAGTCCGGGCAGGACCAGCGCGTAGCAGGGCGGCGCGGTGTCGGTGGGTTTGGACATAACGGCTTTCGGAACGCTACCGTATTCGGCCGGCCAGCGAGCGGGGTCGCGTCAGCGCCCCGTGCGACCTCACGTGGCGCTGACGCGACCCCGCTCTCCGGCCGAATGTGTGGACCGGTGTATACTCCCTGTCCCCTTGCGGAAATCGGCAACCTCGTTATACTAACACATCCACCCTTACAATCAGCAGGTAACCAAAAAACCGCAAGCATCAACAAGTACGAAGGAAGCCGGTCACGGCGGAGGGAGTTTCATGGCTGAGGCGATGCTCATCGACTTGAAGGCGCTGCTGGTGGAGCGCGACGAGTGCAACGCAGGGACAGTACAGAAGATCCGCGAGGCGCTGGCGCAGGGCAAGACGCAATACCGCACCCTGCGCGACGTGACAGACGTTCTGAAGAAGAAGGCGGAGACGGCGGCGCCGGCGCAGGCCAGGACGTGGCACCTCAAGCTCGGCATCGCGTCCTTTTTCCTGGGCCACCTCGGCGACGCGGTGGCGCACCTGAAGCAGGCCGAGGGTGCTCTGGCGTGCTTCTACCTCGGCCGCGCCCTGGTCGAACGGCAAGAATACGACGACGCCCTGAAGGCGTTCGAGAAGGCGGAGAAGGCGGGCTACACGGCCAGCCAGGTGCAGTTACAGAAGGCCGGCATTCTGCGGCAGCGCGGCGAGCTGAAGGAGGCGCGGGCGCTGCTGAACAAGCTCAGCGACCAGTCCAGCCACAATGCCGAGTACCACTTCCAGCTGGCGAGCATTTACCTGGCGGAGGGCGAACGGCCGTCGGCAGTCAAGCACCTGGAAGAGGCGGTCAAGCTGGACCCCGGCCACACCGGGGCGCTGTTCCAGCTCGGCCACGCCAACGACCTGGCCGGCAACGATGACGACGCCATCATCTTTTACGAGCGCTGCCTGCAACATCCGCCGGTGCATATGAACGTGCTGATGAACCTTGGCGTGCTCTACGAGGACAGCGAGAAGTACGACAAGGCGGTGGACTGCTATCGCAAGGTGCTGCACGCGCAACCGCTGCACGAGCACGCCCGGCTGTTCCTCAAGGACGCCCAGGCGTCCATGAACATGTACTACAACCCCGACGACGAGGCGATGTCCAGCCGCTTCAGTCAGGTGCTGGAAATCCCCGTCACCGACTTCGAGCTGTCGGTGCGCAGCCGGAACTGCCTCAAGAAGATGAATATCAAGACGCTTGGCGACCTGACGCGCGTCAACGAGCAGCAGTTGCTCAGCAGCAAGAATTTTGGCGAAACGTCGCTGGCGGAGATCAAGGAGATGCTGGCGAGCAAGGGACTGCGGCTGGGCCAGTCGCTGGAGGAGGGCTCGACGTTCGAGCGCCGCTATTCGCCGCAGCAGCCGCTCAGCGACCAGGAGCAGGCGGTATTGAACAAGCCGGTCAGCGACCTGAATCTGTCGGTACGGGCTCGCAAGTGCATGAACCGCCTCGGCATCAACTCGCTGGGCGACCTCGTTGATCGCACCGCCGACGAACTGCTGGAGTCCAAGAACTTCGGCATGACCTCGCTGACAGAGGTGCGCGACAAGCTGCGCGGTTACGGCCTGGCGCGTCGCGGGGATTGAAAGAACCAAGACCAATCACGAAAACACGAACGAACGAAAACACGAAAAAAGACTTATATTATTGGTCTTTTTTCGGGTTTTCGTTCGTTCGTGGTTTCGTGATTGGTATTTATTCCCCCCGAGCAGCCTGATAAAGTTGACGCGGCGCGGGAGGAGCCCGCACACCGCAACCGCCCGACGCACGGAGGCGCAGGCCATGGACGCGAGCCCCGCCCTTGCCATCCCCACCCACCCGCGCGAACGCTGGTTCGCCGTCGGCCTGCTGCTCTTCTTCGTGGCGCTCAGCGTCCAGTACAGCTTCAAGGTCCGCGACGACGACCACCGCGACAACCGCTCCGCCATCCTCCGCTGGCGCGAACAGATCCTCGAACTCGACCACGGCGTCAACATCTTCGACCGCCACAACTACCCAAACCCGCCCATCATGGTCCTGCTGCTTTCGCCGGTCGTCCACCTGCCGCCACTGATCTGTTCGCTGTGCTGGTTCTATCTCAAGGTCGTCATGGTGGTCGTCGCCATCGCACTGGCGTTCCGCCTGGTGGAGTCGCCGGCCCGGCCGTTCCCGGCGTGGGCCAAGGCCGTCACGGTCGTGCTCAGTCTGCGGCCCGTCATGGGCGACCTCAGTCACGGCAACATTAACATCTTCATCCTGTTCCTGGTGGTGCTGGCGCTGTACGCCTACCGCCGTCGCCGCGAACTGCCCGCGGGACTGCTGCTCGGCCTGGCCGTCGCCTGCAAGGTGACGCCGGCGCTGTTCGTGCCGTATTTTTTGTGGAAGCGGTCCTGGCGCACGCTGGCCGGCTGCGCCGCGGGGCTGGTGCTGTTTTTCTGGCTGGTGCCGGGGCTGCTACTCGGCTTCGACCGCAACGCCGAGTGCCTGTCCAGCTGGTACGACAAGATGATTGTGCCGTTCGTCTTCGGCGGCGAGATCACGCCGGAGCACAACAACCAGTCGCTGCCCGGCGTCCTCACCCGGTTGTTGACGCGCGAGCCATCATTCACGCACTTCGCCGACGGCCACTACGTCGCCGACGAGTTTTACAACATCGCCGACCTTGGCGCCGGCTGGGTGCGGCTGCTCATCAAGGGCTGCATGGCGGTGTTCGCGCTGGCGGTGGTGTGGGCGTGCCGGACGCCGACGACGGGGCGGCGTGGCTGGCGGCTGGCGGCGGAGTTCAGCGTCGTTGTACTGGGCATGCTGCTGTTCAGCGAACGGACGTGGAAGCACCATTGCGTGACGCTGCTGCTGCCGTTCGCGGTGATCGTCTACTGGCTGGCGACGCACCGGGCTGGCACGGCGTTGCGGGCGTACCTGGTCGGCACGCTGACGGTGGTGACGCTGCTGATGGCCTCGACGAGTACGGGGCTGGCGGACGCGCTGGAGAAGGCGGCCAAGCTGGCGCAGACCTACGGGGCCTACGTGTGGGCGTATCTGCTGCTGATCGGGGCGCTGGTGGTGCTGCTGCGACACCGCGGGGATACGGCGGCGGTCGGGGCCGCCACGCTACCGGACGGACGGCGGCGCCAGTCCGCGGCGGCGTGACAACGCGAAAGCCCCGTTTCCGTTTCGCGCGAGTCGTGCGAAACGGAGACGGGGCCCAGGCATCTCACATATCATTGATCTGGCAGCTGGAGAACATTCACGCGGTTGTAGGCCCAGAAAGCCTGCCAGACGGCAGTGTCGGCAGCCTCGGCCGCGGTCGCGCTCACGGCGTTGCAGCAGGTGTACATGTATTGATAATTCCGAACCGACCCGTCGGCCCAGAGCACCGGGGAGGCGCCAATGTGCGGCCCCCCCATGTGGTTTTCATCGACCCCCTGCGAGTCGTGGATGTAGCCGTGGTCGGCACCACCGTTGGCGTCGGTCCAGCGCATGTTCGGGAAGGTGCCGTTGGAGGCGTACGTCTGCCACCAGCCGGTGTCGTTGCTGGCGCCGCCGTTGTAGAGGCTAGGGTCGAGAATGCTGTGTGCCAGCAGCAGGGTGTTGGAGGTGCCGGCGCCTCTCGTGATCTTTGAAATGGGGATGCCGACGTTGTCGTTCGGGTCCAGGATGGATTGGTAGGCGGTCGCGATGACGACCATGCCGTTGATCTGGCCGCCGTTGAGGGCGCCGGAGCCGCCCGCCGTGTTGCCGATGGACGCGCTGTAGGCGCCGGAGTAGTCATTCTTGCCGCCGAGGCGTTGCCCGCGACTCGGGCACAGCAGCACAACCAGCGTGGTGCCGGGCACCGCGTTCTGCTGCTCGATGAACGGCAGGATCAGTGTCGGCCAGCTGGGGGCGGTGGCAGGAGCCGTCCGCGTCTCGTGCGGCAGCCGCTTGTACTGATTCTCGAAGTTGTGCATGGCCTTACCGAGCTGGGCCATGTTGTTCTGACACTGGGCCATCGCGGCAGCCTCGCGCACTTTTTGCACGGCGGGTAGGAGCAGGCCGATGAGGATGGCGATGATGGCGATCACCACCAGCAACTCGATCAGCGTGAACGCGGCACGACGAACTGGTTGAAGAGGTTTCATGGACTGCCCCGAGACTGGGTACTGGATTGATGATTAAATGAGAAAATAGCGAAACGCGGCGATCTCGTCAAGGAAAATATTAATTTTCTTGAAAGAGTGGCAGCCAGCAAGCCTATCTGCGAGTGGTCACGCCAACAATTCCTGCACCACGGCCGCGTTCGGCACCAGCGGCAGCGGCCGGCCGGTGCGGTCAGTCAGCGTCGTCTCCGGGTCGATGCCGAGCAGATGGTACACCGTCGCCAGCACGTCCTTGGGCGAGACCGGCCGCTCCGTGACCGTGGCCGCGTGCGCGTCGGTGCGGCCGACGACCCGGCCCCGGGCGACGCCGCCGCCAGCGAACAAACAGGTGTACGCCTGCGACCAGTGATCGCGGCCGCCGCCGCGGGCATTATTGAGGCGCGGCGTGCGGCCATGCTCGCTCAGGCACAGCACCAGCGTCTCGTCCAGCAGACCGCGTGCGTCCAGGTCGCGCACCAGCCCCGACAGCGCCCGGTCCAGCCCCGGCATCAGTTCGTGGCGCAGGCGCTGGTAGTGGTCCCAGTGCGTGTCCCAGCCCGAGCCCGCCAGGCCGTACTCGTCCCAGAACACCGTCACGAAGCGCGAGCCCGCCTCGACCAACCGCCGCGCCGTCAACGCCGCCTGGCCGAAGAGGGTCATGCCATACTGCTCGCGCAGCGGCCGCGGTTCGCGGTCCAGGTCGAGGGCCGTGTGGATGCGCTCCGAGCCCATCAGGTTGTAGGCCATCTGCCGGTAGCGATCCAATCCCTGCACCGCCTCGCCGTCCACCTGCCGCCGGGCCGCGTCGAGCTGCGCCGCCAGGCTGCGGCGCTGATTGAGGCGGTCGAGTGTCAGGTGCGGCCCCAGGTTCGTGGCCGACGCCAGGACGAACCGGCTGTCCGGCGCGATGCCGACGTAGGGCTCGGGGCCGTCGAAGCGCTGGTCCTGCAGCGTCTTGACGGCGGTGCCCGTGGCCCGGCCGCGGAACTCCGTCCACAGCGGGTTGTAGGCGCTGCCGAGAAACGCAGCATACGGGCCGGCGCGCGGCACCTCGCCGACGCGCTGACTGCTGAACGGGAACGGCAGCGCGACGTTGGTCGGAGCCCTCCTTGTTGGGGCCCGGTCTCCTGACCGGGCTCCGTCGGGCTCGGCCCGGCGTTCGAGGTAATCGACGACCGAGCCGACGAACGGCCAGTGGCGGCCGTCGCGCGGGTTGAGTTCCAGCGGCACGTCGATGTGCGGTACGCCGGTCAGCGCGTAGGCGACACCGTGCAGCGGAAATGGATGCGTCATCGAGCGCACCACCGTCATCCGGTCCAGCACGCCGGCGACGTGCGGCAGCAGTTCACAGACATCACAGCCCGGCAGGGTGGAGCGGATGGGCCGCAGTTCGCCGCGGATGTTTTCCGGGGCGTCGGGCTTCATGTCGCACAGTTCCAGCTGGCTCGGCGCGCCGTAGAGGTAGAGCAGGATGCAGGCTTTGGCGCGGCCAAAGGTGCGCGGCGTTGGGGCCTGCGGCTGGGATGCTTGCAGGTCGGCGAGGCGCAGCAACTGCGGCAGGCCAAGGCCGAACAGACTGAGGCCGCCGGCCCAGAGCATGTCGCGGCGCGTCAGGCCGTCGCAGAGCGTTTTCGGCGAGCCGAGGATGCGGAGCATGGACGGTCGTCCTCACGAGGCACGGCGGGAGTGCCGGGCGGTTGGTTGTATCGTAGCCGCCGCGGCGCCGGCGCCGCAAGCAGAAAAGGCGGCGGCGCCGCTCCGTTGACCGGCCGGCGCCGCGCCGTTACCTTGCAGGTATACCCAGTTCGCCTCCCGGAGTGCTGCCATGCGTACCTCGCTTGACCGGCGTCGTTTCCTGCAAATGTCCACGGCGGCCGGCGCCGCCGTGCTGGCCCGCGCGACCCCGTCGCTGGCGGCCCAGCCGCGGACGCCGAACGTGGTGTTCATGATCGGCGACGATCAGGGCTGGAACGACTTCGGCTTCATGGGCCACAAGGTCATCCGCACGCCGCGGCTGGACCGCCTGGCCGCCGAGAGCGCCGTCTTTCCACTCGGCTACGTGCCCAGTTCGCTGTGCCGCGCCAGCCTGGCGACCATCCTGACCGGTCTGTATCCGTACCAGCACCGCATCTGCTGCAACGACCCGCCCAAGGGAGTGGCGCGGGCAGAGATGCACCCGTTCATCAAGACCGCGCCGGCACTGCCGCGGCTGCTGCGGCCGGCTGGTTATCGGAGTTTACAGACCGGCAAGTTCTGGGAGGGCCATTTCAGCAACGCCGGCTTCACGCACGGCCAGAGCAGCGACAGGGACCGCCACATCGCGCCGAAGCCGCAGATCGGCCGCGACACCATGCAGCCGATCTACGACTTCATCGACCAGAGCGGTCAGACGCCGTTTTTCGTCTGGTACGCACCGATGATGCCGCACCTGCCGCACACGCCGCCGCAGCGGCTTTTGCAGCACTACGCCGTCAAGGGCCGCGACCTGAACATCGCTCGCTACTACGCCATGTGCGAGTGGTTCGACGAAACCTGCGGCCAGCTGCTCGACCACCTCGACAGGCGTAAGTTGCGCGACAACACACTGGTGCTCTTCTGCATTGACAACGGTTGGGTGCAGCCGACAGTACAGGAGGACAGGAAGAGCCCATTCGGGGCGCGCGCGGTAAACAGACGCCGTACGAGATGGGCATCCGCACGCCGATCGTGCTGCGCTGGCCGGGCCGGGTCAAGGCGGGGCGGCACAACGAACTGGCCACGACCATCGACCTGACGCCGACAGCGCTGCGGGCGTGCGGCGTCAAGGTGCCGAGGGAGATGCGCGGGCTGGACCTGGTGGAACTGGCCGCGGGCAAGGCGCAGCAGAAGCGCGACGCCGTGTTCGGCGAGATTTACCAGCACACGGCAACGAATTTGGGCAAGCAGCGGCTGGATGTGCTGTACCGCTGGGTGCGGACGCTCGACGGCTGGAAGCTGATCCTGCCCGCGTCGCCGAAGGAGCCGGTGGAGCTGTACGACCTGACGAAGGATCCGCACGAGAAGAATAACCTGGCGAAGACGCAGACGGCGCGCGTCAAGCAGCTGACGCAGCGCGTCGAGCAGTGGTGGGCGCAGAAGTGAGCCGTCTTCCGCATTGGCGACCGGTGTGGTATGCTGAAAGGGGGGTGGAGGGAGGGTTTTCAGTTCGTCTCACAAACCCCTTTCCCACGCGACCAATTCCAGGGAAGGAAGCAAGGCAAGCCTCCGCGTAACCGGGTGACCGGTCCCCGCGTCGTTGGGACAATCTCGTGCGACCTCCTGTCGCCGTGGATTGCGGGACGGACGGGCTCTTCGCTCGTTTCGTCCCTTCGGCAGCCCGGCCGCCATGCCCGCTGGGGCGGGTTCAGGCCCGTGGCTTTGCGTCATCGGCTTTCGCCGAGTTTGCCCTTTCGAGGATGAAAGGCGTTACGACGCAGGCGTGACGCAGAGGCTTGCCTCCAAAGGAGTGCCACCAGAACTGGCATTCCCCGTTGCTGCTACAACTGTAGGTCAGAATCGCCTGCCGGGCAAACCGCTGGCTGAATCTTTTCAGGGTTCTTCGGATTCCCATGACTGCCGACTTCCGCGACGCCTTCCTCCTCACCGGCCCGACCGGCTCCGGCAAAACGGCGCTGGCCCTGGAGCTGGCCGAGCGGCACGGCGCCGAAATCCTGTCGATGGACTCCATGGCCCTCTACCGCGGTCTGGACATCGGCACCGCCAAGCCGACCGCCGCCGAGCGCCACCGCGTCCCCCATCACCTCATTGATGTGCTTGATCCCTGGGAGTCGGCCAGCGTCGCCTGGTGGCTCGACCGTGCCCGCGCCTGTGCCCGCGACCTCCGGAGCCGCGGCAAACGTGTCCTGATCGTCGGCGGTACGCCGCTTTACTTACGGGCGCTGCTCCAGGGATTGTTCGAGGGGCCGCCCGCCGATGCGGACCTGCGGCAACGGCTGGGCCAGGAAGCGGAACAGCACGGCGGCGCTGCCCTGCACGCCCGGCTGGCCGCGGTCGATCCGGCCGGCGCCGCCCGGCTGCACCCCAATGATTTGCGCCGCGTCATTCGCGCCCTGGAGGTCTGGGAGTTGACCGGCCGGCCGATCAGCGCCTGGCAGCAACAGTGGACCGACACCGCGGCGGACGCGGAGCCGCGGGCGTTTTGGCTTGACCTGCCGCGCGCCGCGCTGTACGAACGCATCAACCGCCGCGTCGAGCGCATGTTCGCCGAGGGACTGGTGGACGAGGTGCGGGCGCTGCGGGGCCTGCCGCGGCTGCTCAGCCGTGAGGCCGCCCAGGCCCTCGGCTACAAGGAAGTCTTCGCCCACCTGGACGGCCGGGAAACGCTGCAAGCGACCGTCGCCCGGGTGCAGACGCGCACGCGGCAGTTCGCTAAACGGCAAATCACGTGGTTCCGTCACCTGCCGGGCTGCCGGCCGGTCAGCAGCCAATTGACACGGGAGCTTTGGCGGACCACAATGGATCAGGGGGGATGCCCGTCCAGTTGACCGTTGTGCTTCCGTTTCTGCGGGCGGTGCCATGACCACCAAGGGGTGCAAGGGGATGACGAAGGTAACCTTTCAAGTGCTCGAGGGCATCGACAAGGGGCGCGTCTTTCGCGACCTGGCGACTCCGGTGACCATCGGCCGCGAGGAAGGCAACGCCCTGCGCCTGAACGACGAGCGCGTCAGTCGTTTCCACGCCAAGGTGCAGCAGGACAACGGCGACATCATCCTGACCGACCTGGAGAGCACCAACGGCACCCGCGTCAATGGTGCCGTGGTGCAGATCCGCCGGCTGCGCTTCGGCGACCGCGTTTGCGTCGGCCGCTCGCTGCTGCTGTTCGGCTCGAACGAGGAAATCGCCGCCCGGATGGCCGACCTGGAGCAGCGCCGCAGTTCCACGGTTGCGAGCGAGGCGGAGGGCATTCTGCCGGAAGGCCCCGCCACGGTGCAGGCCAAGACCTTCGCTGGCCAGCTCAGCAGCGGCGACCTGGAGTTCGACCTCAACCTCAACGATCCGATGACGCTCACCAGCGACGCGCTGTTCATCGGCAATCGGCCACTGCCGCCGCTGCCGCAGAAGTTGACGCCGTCGCAGGCGGCCCGGCTCGCGGAGATTCTGGATTTCCTGCACCGCGGCCTGACCTGCGCCACCGAAAACATTCAGGCCAAGGACGACGGCAGCCAGGTAACGCTGTCGTTCTCGGACTGGCAGAAGGTGCTGGCGATTCAGATGCTGCTGGCCCGCTACCTGCGTGCCGTGGCAGAGCCGGACGCACTGGAGGGGTGAGGGCTCGCGGTGCGGGTTTGAGGCGTCTCGCCGGCGGACGTGCGGATTTTGCCTGACTTGCCGATCCCCGCCGGGCCTCAGCTGACCGGCACGGTGCTTCCACTGAACAAATCTCAACGCCGACAGCCGATCCTGGTAGAATAAGGCGACTTCCTCCCCGACGGACCAGGGACCGAGAACATGGCCGCGCGCTCGTTTGTCCACCTGCACTGCCACAGCCATTACAGCCTGCTCGACGGCGCCAACCGCATTCCCGAACTGGTGGCACACGTCAAGGCGCACGGCATGAACGCCGTCGCGCTGACGGATCACGGCAACCTGTACGGCGCGATCGAGTTCTACCGCGAATGCACCGACGCCGGCCTCAACCCGGTCATCGGCTACGAGGCGTACGTGGCGCCCGGCAAGCGCACCGAGCGCGAGGCCCGTCGCCGCGGTGACGCTGGCTTTCACCTGACGCTGCTGGCGAAGGACAACCAGGGCTACCGCAATCTCATCAAAATGGCGTCGGTCGCTTTCCTGGAGGGCTACCATTATGTGCCGCGCATCGACAAGGAACTGCTCGCGGCTCATAAAGACGGGTTGATCTGTTTAAGCGGTTGCGCGTCGAGCGAGTTCAGCGAATGCATTCTCAAGGACCAGCTGGACGAGGCCCGCAAGATCGCGGAATGGTTCGCGCAGACGTTCGGAAACAACTTCTACGTCGAGATTCAGAACAACGGTCTGTCCATCCAGCAGCAATGCGCCGACGGGGCCATCGCCATCGCCAACCGGCTCGGCCTGCCGCTGGTGGCGACCAGCGACGCGCACTACCTGAAGCAGGAAGACAATCTGGCGCATGACGTGCTGCTGTGCATCAACACCGGCCGCACCCGCAAGGACGAGAACCGCCTGCGCTACGGCAGCGATCAGTTCTACGTCCGGCCGCCGGAGGAAATGTACAAGTTGTTCCCCGGCCCACTCGCCGACGCGGTGCAGCGCAGCCAGGAGATTGCGGACGGCGTCTGCGTTCAGCTCGACTTCAAGAAGCGGCACTTCCCCGTCTTCACGCCACCGGACCAGAAGAAGCCCGAGGATTATCTGCGCGAACTGTGCGAACGGGGCCTGCGCGAGCGCTACGGCGACCCGCCGCCCCAGAACGCCGTGGACCGCCTCAACCACGAGCTGAACATCATCAGTCGCCTGGGTTTTGCCAGCTATTTTCTCATCGTCTGGGATTTCGTGCGCTTCGCCCTGGAGCAGAAGATCCCGGCGAGCGCTCGCGGCAGTGCCTGCGGCGCCATCGTCAGCTACGTGCTCAAGCTCAGCCACGTCTGCCCGCTGGAGTATGACCTGCTGTTTGAGCGCTTCCTCGACCCCAACCGCAGCGAGGCGCCCGATATCGACATCGACTTCTGCCAGGAGCGCCGCGAGGAAGTGATCGCCTACGTCAAGCAGAAGTACGGCGAGCAGAGCGTGGCGCAGATCGCGACGTTCGGCACGCTGGCGGCGCGGGCGGCGCTCAAGGACGTGGGCCGTGTGCTGGAGGTGCCGCTGGAGCACGTCACCCGTCTGACGGCGATGATCCCCAAAACGCTGGGCATCACGCTCGACGAGTCCTTGGAGGAGAGCACGGACCTGAAACGCGAGTACGACACCAACCCGACGGTGCGCGAGTTGATCGACATTGCTCGCAAACTGGAGGGCACCAACCGCAACGCCGGCACGCACGCCGCCGGCGTCGTGATCGCCAACGGGCCGCTGACCGATTACGTGCCGGTGCATCGCGTGGTGCGCAAGGGCGACGACGGCGGCCGGCGCGACGACGCCATCATCACGACGCAGTGGGTGATGGGCGACCTGGAAAAGGTCGGCCTGCTCAAGATGGACTTTCTGGGGCTGCGAACGCTGACGCTGCTGGAGAACTGCCTCAATCTCATCAAGAAGACGCACGGCGAAGCCGTGCCCGAGCCGAAGACGCCGGAGGGCAAGATCGACCTGTATCGACTGCCGCCGGACGACGAAGCCACCTACAAGTTGATGCAGCGCGGCGACGCCAAGGGCGTGTTCCAGATGGAGTCCGACGGCATCCGCGAGTTGCTCAAGCGGATGAAGCCGGATAACATCCGCGACCTGATCGCCATCATGGCGCTGTACCGGCCTGGGCCGCTCGACGGCGGCATGGTGGACGCCTATGTGAATCGCAAGCACGGCCGCGAGAAGCCGCACTACCCGCACCCGGTCATGGAAGAAATCCTGACCGAGACTCACGGTGTCATGGTTTATCAAGAGCAAATTATGCGGATCTTGAACCGGCTGGGCGGCATTGAGTTGTCCAGTGCCTACGCCTGCATCAAGGCGATCAGCAAGAAGAAGCACGATGTCATCGACCAGCGCAGGGCGGAATTCCTGAAGGGGGCTCAGGAACGGGGCCTGGCCGAAGCGACTGCCAAGGAAATCTTTGAACTCGTCACTAATTTCGGACGTTACGGATTCAACAAATCTCATTCCGCCGCCTACGCCCAGCTCGGCTACCAGACCGCGTACCTCAAGGCCCACTACACGCCAGAGTTCATGGCGGCGCTGCTGTCCAGCGAGGTCGAGGACGGCAACAAGCGCGACATCCTCGTCGAGCACTTCGACGACGCCCGCAAGCTTGGCTATCCGGTGGGCAAGCCCAGCGTCAACGACTGCGAGGACGACTTCACCGTCGCCAACAATCAGCTTCTCTTCGGCCTGGTCGCCATCAAGGGCCTCGGCCGCGGGGCGGCCCGCGAGATCGTCCGCGCCCGCCGCGACCGGGGGCCCTTCAAGGACCTCTTCGATTTCTGCGAACGCATCGACCTGAAGGTTGTCAGCAAGGCCGCCATTGAACGGCTCATCAAGGTTGGCGCCTTCGACTGCTTCGGCGCGAAGCGGGCGCAGCTGATGCACGTTTTGCCGCGGGCGCTGCAGTCCGCCACCGAGGTGCAGCAGGACCGCCGGCACGGTCAGCTCAATTTGTTCGAGACCCTGGAGCAGCAGACCGGCGACGCCCCGACGGCCCCCCAGTCGCTGCCGGACGTGGACGAATGGCCCACCGCGGAACTGCTCAAGTACGAGAAGGAGGCCCTCGACTTCTACATCTCCAGCCACCCGCTGGCGCAGTACGAGGAGATGCTGCGGCTGTTCGCGACGCACCAGGTCAACCAGCTCCGCGACTGCAGCGCCAACCAGGAAGTGCTGATCGGCGGCATGTTGACGCAGCTGCGCTACATGAACACCAGGAAGGCGCGCAATGGCAACAGCCGCTACGTCCGCTGCAAACTGGAGGATTTTACCGGCGCCGCCGAGTGCGTCATGTGGCCGGATGACTTCGTGCGCTACAAGGACGCGGTCGGCGAGGACGCCATCCGCTTCGTCGTCGCCACGGTCGAGCGCAACCGCGAGGAACCGGGCCTGGTCATCCAGCGCGTGCTGACCGTCGAGGAGGCGCAGCGCGAGCGTACCACGGGGTTGGCGTTGGCGCTGCGGTTGGACCGTCACGACCCGCGGCACATCCAGGAACTGGCCGCGGTGCTGCGCGAGGCGCGCGGCCGGGTGCCGGTGTTCCTGTACGTTCGCGACCCCGCCGGCAAGCTGACGAAATTGAAGGCCGGTGAGGAGTTTTGCATCAACCCGGCACGGCTGACCAAGGAGCGGCTCGAAGCGATCCTGGGCCCGAAAACCGCGGAATATTCCCGCCACGGCAACGGCCGGTAAAGAAGAAAGAAGTAATCCACAGAGGACGCCGATTTCCCAGATGAAGACACAAAGAGAAATGAACAACTCTTGCTGTCTTCATCTGTGAAATCTGTGAATCAGGTCTTTTTTCCGTTGAGCAGCGCATCGACGCCCAGCCACAGCAGGACCGCCAGCGACCGCAGCGCCTCGTGCGGGTTCACCTTCGAGCGCCCGCCCGCCGATTCTCGAAGATGATGGGCGTCTCGCCGATGCGGAAGCCCGCCCGGTGACAGCGGTAGAGCATTTCCTCCTGAAACGAGTAGCCGTGCGACCAGAGCTGTGTCAGGTCCATGCGCCGCAGCTTGGCGACGCGGTAACAGCGGAAATTGCCGCTGGTATCGTGTGCCGGGATGCGCATCAGCAACCGCACCAGACCGTTGACCCCCGCGCTCATCAGCCGCCGCGACCACGCCCAGCCCTCGGCGCCGCCGCCCGGGATGTAGCGCGAGCCGATCATCAAATCATGGCGGCGCATGCCGGCGAGCAGGTGCGGCAGGTAGCGCGGCGGATGGCTGAAGTCCGCGTCCAGGGTGACGAACAGGTCATAGTTGTTCTTCATGGCGTAGGCCATGCCGTCGAGCACCGCCGTGCCCAGCCCCAGCTTGCCGGGCCGGTGCAGCACGTGGACGCGCGGGTCGGCCGCGGCCAGTTCGTCGGCCAGCTGGCCGGTGCCGTCGGGGGAGTTGTCGTCAATGACCAGCACCTCGGCGTGCGGCACCATCGCGTGGAGGTCGCGGATCAGGGGCGCCAGGTTGTCGCGTTCCTTGTAGGTGGCCAGCGCCACCAGCACGCGCTTGGGGGGGGATGGGGCGACGGCGGTGGCGGCGCGGTCCATGAGTGCTTCCAGCGCGGTGGCGGACGGGGGCCGTTTGATAGTATAATCGGCAGCGGCGGTTGGTTGTCCACAGAAGAACGCCACGAGCGATGAGGTGTGCAATGCCGGCGGTCATCACCTGCCCGGAGTGCGAAAAGCGATTCAAGGGCAAGCCCGGTCTGGAGGGCAAGCGCATCCGCTGCCCGTCCTGCGGCCACGGCTTTATCGTGCCCGGTGACGACGACGAGCCGGGGCCGCCGCAGAAGAACGTTCAGATCAAGCCCGCAAAGTCTGCAAAGCCTGCCGCCCCGGCCGCGCCGGCCCCGGCCCCGCCGGTCGGCTTCGCGGACGAGGACGACGAGGACGCGGAGGGCAGCAAGTACGGCATCACGGACCTGGACCTGGCGCCGCGCTGCCCCAACTGCACCAAGGAATTGGAGCCAGGCGCGATCATCTGCCTGCACTGCGGCTACAACACGCAAACGCGCAAACTGGGCAAGCTCACCAAGACCATCGAGAAGACGGGCAACGAACACTTCATGCACCTGCTGCCGGGCCTGCTGGTGGCGCTGTGCATCGTGATGGTCATCATCCACAATCTGTGGTTCTGCTTTGAATTCCCGAAGACTGTGGAGCCGGGGACCTTTGTGGCCTTGTTCGCTCACGAGTCGATGAAGTTCTGGTCGGCGCTGATCTCGCTGTTCCTGATCTGGGGCCTGGGCATGTTCTGCTTCAAGCGCCTGGTCCTGGAGCCGAAGCCGCACGAGGACATCATCGAGGACTGAGCGCGGATGTCCCCGGGAATGCGCTTCGTGGTCGCCCGCCATGTGCTGGGGCTGGCCACCGTGGAGGAGTACTTCCGCGTCGGCCACGACCTGCACGACGCCGGCGTGCGCACGCCCCTGGTGCCATGGGGGCACGCCCGGTCGCCGGGCGTGCGGGACGCCGCCCCGCTGTTCGAGGCGACGCTTCGGCAACTCGGCATCGAGCCGCCGACGCGCCAGGGCGCCGCGGAAATGCTGGTGCGGCACTACCTCTGGCCCATCGCCGAAGAAGTCGTGAAGCCCGTGCAGGCCCTGTATCATCTCGTGGAGAAGTTTTACAAACCGCTCCGCGGGGAAGTCGGACAACTCGCCGGCACGCGGGAGTTGTTCCGGTCGCTGGCCAATCAGTACAGCGACTACTGCCGGCAGATGAACCAGTGGGGCGCGGCCTTCGCCATTGCCGTACAGCGCCTGGTCGGCGGCTGGGTTCAGGCGTATGGTCTGACCACGCCGGAACCCGCCTGGCTCACCTGGAACGACGGCACCGTGGTACGGCTGGCCCGCGCCATCCGCGACCAGGGGGCGTACGATCGGTTGCCGATCCTCGGCGACGCGCTGGAGGAAGCCGGCTGCACCCACACGGAGATGCTGGCCCACTGCCGCCAACCGGGGGAGCACGTCCGCACGCGGAGCTGTCTGGTAGTGGACCGGCTGCTCGGCGAGCGGTAAACTGCACCTCCGTGGAAGGACGGCCGCTCCCGTTGACCCCCGAGTGACGCCACGCATGCTCGCCAAGTTAAACACCTTCGCCCTTGTGGGCATCGACGCCGCCCCCGTCGAGGTCGAGGTAGACGCCTCCACCGGCCTGCCCAAGACCGTCCTGGTCGGCCTCCCCGAACTGTCGGTGCGCGAGAGCGTCCACCGCATCGAACGCGCCCTCGCCAACCTCGGTTATCAACGCCACCCCGGCCGGCTCACCATCAATTTAGCCCCCGCGGACCTCCGTAAAGACGCCGGCGGCTTCGACCTGCCGATCGCGCTGGGCATGCTGGTCGCCACCGGCCAGCTGCTGCCCGAGCAGATCAAGGACTACGCCACGGTGGGCGAACTGGCCCTGGACGGCAGCGTGCGGCCGATCAAGGGAGCGCTGTCGATGGCGATGACGGCGGCCAAGCAGGGGCTGCCGAAACTGGTGGTGCCGGCGGCGAACGCCCGCGAGGCGGCGGTGGTCAAGGAGGTGGAGGTCTTCGCGGTCCACAACCTGGCGGAGACGGTCGGCCTGCTGGCGGGGCAGGTGGAACTGGAGCCGGTGCGGGCGGGCATCGAGGAGGCGTACCAGCGGCTGAACACGTATGACGTGGACTTCACCGACGTGCGTGGCCAGGAGTTTGCCAAGCGGGCGCTGGTGGTCGCGGCCGGCGGCGGCCATAACGTGCTGTTCATCGGCTCGCCGGGGACGGGCAAGTCGATGCTGGCGCAGCGGCTGCCGACGATCCTGCCGCCGCTGACGCCCACGGAGTCGCTGGAGACGACGCGGATTTACAGCGCGATGGGCCGGCTGACGGCGGACGAACCGCTGCTGACGCGGCGGCCGTTCCGCACCCCGCACCACACCATCAGCGACGCCGGCATGGTCGGCGGCGGCAGCACGCCGGCGCCCGGTGAAATCTCGCTGGCCCACCATGGCGTGCTGTTCCTGGACGAACTGCCGGAGTTCCACCGCCGCAGTCTGGAGGTACTGCGCCAGCCGCTGGAGCAGGGCCGCGTCACGATCTCCCGCGCCCTGCACTCGACGACCTTCCCGGCCCGCTTCGTGCTGGTCGCGGCCATGAACCCGTGCCCGTGCGGCTACCTCGGCGACGCCCGCCACTCCTGCAAGTGCAACCCCCAGCAGATCGAGCGCTACATGGGCAAGATCAGCGGCCCGCTGCTGGACCGCATCGATTTACACATCGAGGTGCCGGCGGTGCCGTTCCAGGAACTGTCGGCGACCGCGGACGGCACCTCGAGCGCGGTGATGCGCGAGCAGGTCAAGCAGGCGCGGGCGGTGCAGCAGGAGCGCTTCGGCGTCGATAGCGGCACGCTCAACAGCCGCATGAGCACGCGGCAGCTGCGCAAACACTGTGCCCTCGACGCGGAGGGCCAGGCGCTGCTGAAGACGGCGATGGACGAGTTGGGGCTGTCGGCGCGGGCGCACGACCGCATCCTGCGCGTGGCGCGGACCATCGCCGACCTGGATCCGAGCGCGACCATCAAGCCGCAGCATTTGGTGGAGGCGATCAATTATCGGAGTTTGGATCGGAAGCTGTGGTCGCGGTGATTCGGGAGGGCGGGTCAATGATCCGACGAGTGTGCATTGTCCTGGTGGCCGTGGGGGCATCGGGCTGTTCCTCGCTTGCGGCGGCGTCCGGGCCGGCGCCGAGCAGGCCGTTGCCGACATCGACCGGCGCACCGAGAAAGGGGACGGGGCGGAACGACAAGGAGTTCGCGGAGTACCTCACCGACTGAGTGCGGCCGCGGGCGGGGTTGGCGGCGCCGCCGGGCGCTTGCTGAGGTCGCCGCGGTCTGATAACCTCATCAATCATGGAGAGTATCGCGCCACCCGCCGCCCCCCCGGCGGACGACGACCCTGACGCCGCCCTGGTGCGACGGCTGCGCGCCGGCGAGGACGCCGCGTTCGCCGAGTTGTTGCGCGTCCACGGCCCGCAACTGCTGGTGATCGCCCGCCGCTTCCTGCCCAACGAGGAGGACGCCCGCGACGCGCTGCAGGACGCCTGCCTGTCGGCGTTCCGGGCCATCGCCGGCTTTGACGGCAAGGCGCGGCTGGGCACCTGGCTGCACCGCATCGTCGTCAACGCGGCGCTGCAGAAGCTCCGCCGCCGGCAGCGCCGCCCGGAACAGTCCATCGATGAACTGCTGCCGACCTTCGAGGCGGACGGCCACCGCACCGACCCCGGCCCCGCGTGGCGCGGCGCCTCGGCGCTGGAGCGTCAGGAAGTGCACGCCCTGGTGCGGGCCAGTATCGACCGACTGCCGGAGGCGTTCCGCACCATTTTGCTGCTGCGCGACATGGAGCAACTGGACACCGACGAGACCGCCCAACTGCTGGGGTTGACCACCGCCGCCGTCAAGACGCGACTGCACCGCGCCCGCCAGGCGCTGCGGACGCTGCTCAATCCCCATTTTGCTCAGGGGTCCGCATGACCTGCCAAGAAGTCCTTGAGTTTCTGGCTGCCTTCCTCGACGGCGAGTTGAGCGCCGAACAGCACGCGCTGTTCCTGGAGCACCTGGCCGAGTGCCCCGATTGCACCAACTACCTGGGCAGCTACCGCGAAACGATCAACCTGGGCCGCGCGGCGTTCGCGGAGGACGAGCCCGCGCTGGCTGCGGTGCCGGAGGATCTGGTGCGGGCGATCCTGGCGGCGCGGGAGGGGCATTAGGAGACAAGGAGACAAGGAGACAAGGAGAAAGCCGGCAACCGCCCGTCTCCTTGTCTCCTTGTCTCCTTGTCGACTAATGTCCCGCGTACCAGTCGTAGCCGCGCTCGGCCCAGTAATCGCCGGGCCGCACGTCGGTGAAGCGCAGCACGCCGATCCGCTTGATGCTCTTGATGCCGTACTTAACCGGGATCACCAACCGCAGCGGCGCCCCGTGTGCGGGCGTCAGCGGCGCGTCGTTCATGGCGTAGCACAGCAGCGTCTGCGGGTGCAGGGCGCTGGCCCGGTCCAGGCCGACGTAATACCCCCCGTCCGGCGTCTCCAGGCGGACGTAGCCCGGCAGACTGTCCGCGGTGCCGAAGCGATAATGCCGGGCGAAGTCCGACAGCCGCGCCCCCGTCCAGTGCACCACATTGCTCCAACCTTCGATGCACTTCAGTTCCGTGGTCATGCTCACCGCCGGCAGCGCCTGCACGTCCGCCAGCGTGAACAACCGCGGCGCGCCCGTCGGCCCGTGCACGCGCAGCCGCCACGCCGCCGGGTCCAGGGGGCTTGCCAGGCCGATTTGGCCGTTGACGCGCACGTCCGTGGCCCGGTCGCGGCCGAAGTCCGGCGCCAGCCGGTTCGGGTCGAAGGCGGCCTGACTTAACCCCTCGTTGGCCTCCAGCACGCGCCGCAGCGGCCAGGGGATGCCGTCCTCCGGCGCCGCGCCGTACCGCAGCCAGGCCCAGCCCAGCACGCCGGCGCCCGCCGCCGCCAGACCCGTCGCGAAACTGCGCCGCGTCATGCGGCCGAGCACACGGTCCACGTCCTGGGGCGGGATCGATTTAGCCATGAGCCTTCTCCTCGACGGGAATGACCTCGTAGCCGATGACCATCGCCCGGAAATTGTTCCAGCCGGCGCGGATCACCTGGGTGATGTGAATGACGAAGAACAGCACGTAGCCGACGGTCAGTAGAAAATGCTCGAAGCGCGCCCATTCATAGCCGCCCAGGCAAGTCGCCAGCCAGGCCAGCTGCACCGGCTTGTAGATCGCCAGCCCCGTCAGCAGCGAACCGGCGCCCATCAGGATGACGGAGGTGTAAGCGATGCGCTGGGCGCCGTTGAACTTCGCCCGCGGCAACGGCTCCCTGCGGATGCCCAGGTCGTGCAGCACCACCTGCCACGCCTCGGCGAACGAGCGCCGATTCGGCAACAGGTGCCGCCATTCGCCCGACACGAAGGTGTAGGTAACGTACGCGATGCCGTTCAGCGCGAACAACCACATGACCGTGAAGTGCCAGGCCATGCCCTCGGCCAGCCGGTATCTCACGCCCAGCGCCCTGTAAAAGGAGTCGGGGAAAAAGTGGAAGAGGACGATGTCGCCGACACGGATTTCGTAGACGTCGTTGGCCCAGTAAATGAGCAGGCCGCTCCAGATCATCAGGGTGAGCAGGGGCACGTTGATCCAGTGCAGCCAGCGGATCACGCGCGGGTGTTTGGCTTCCAGTCGGCGCATGCGTGGTCTCCCGTAAGGGCGGAGCCGGCCTCCGTGCCGGCCGCGCGGTTCCCGGTTCGCTCAGTTCTGGCCTTCCATCTTGTCGCCCTTGCCGCTCATCTTGTCACCCTTGCCGCTCATCTTGTCGCCCTGACCACCCATCTTGTCACCCTTGCCCTCCATCTTGTCGCCCTTCTTTTCCATCTTGTCGCCCTTCTTTTCCATCTTGTCGCCATCGCCGGACTTGGTGTTGGAGACGCAACCGACGATGCCGATCACAAGGGCGATCGCCAGGAACAGGCCAGTCAGCAGTGCGCATTTGCGGAGCATGAGATGTCCTCCCGAGAAAAAGTGAGCCCGTCGCGCCAGGGCCGCGGCCGGGACCACCCCGGCGCGTGTTCTGGCGTGTCGTTCCGGCACGGTCACCATCCGATGTGGGACGCGGCGAACGAGATGATGTTCAGGCGACGGCGTGGGCAGCGGCCGTCGAATGTACAACGGTTGGATGCGGACGGCTAAGGGGGGGTTACAGAAAAATCAGACGGACAGGTGGGAGTGCTATGTTTCGTGGGGCCACCACCGGATCGCAAAGGGGACGCAGCTCAAATCAGGTGATTCGCCCGATTTGAGCTGCGTCCCCTTTTTGCATCAGCGTCCCGGATCATGAGCGCCGGCGGCAGCCCCTTGTGCGGGTCCGCGGTCAGCGTTTTCAGCACGCCGATGGCCGACTCCACCGTGCTCAGTTCGCGAAGGCCGGCATTCACCGGGGCGGCCGCCAGGGCCAGCACGCCCACCGCCAACCACTGCCAGCGCTTGAACATTCGACACTTCCATTTCGTGGGATGAGGGGGCGATCCCCTGGGCGCGGCGGGACGGTAGCCGGGGCGGTCGGCCGCGTCAAGGCGGGCTGCCGCTACCGGCGCCCGGCGGCGCCTCCTACCTTATCAGGGTTGCCGGTGCTGGATTCCGCGTTCCCGAAACCTGGAAAACGACATGAAACACAGCGAAGTTATCCGCAACGCCCGCGACCTGTCCGCCCCCTATCGTGTCAACAAGGGGGCGAAGTTCCGCCTCAAGGACTACGACCCCGCCGACATCGGCGATCTCAAGGACCAGGACAAGCCGCGCGCCGACCAGGCGCTGCAGAACGGCATCAAGGAACTCGCCCGCTTGCAAGACGTGCTCTACGCCAACGACCGCTGGGCGCTGCTCATCATCTTCCAGGCGATGGACGCGGCCGGTAAGGACGGCGCCATCAAGCACGTCATGTCCGGCGTCAACCCGCAGGGCTGTCAGGTCTACTCCTTCAAGCAGCCCTCCGCGGAGGACCTCGACCACGATTTCCTCTGGCGCTGCGTTCGCTGTCTGCCGGAGCGCGGCCGCATCGGCATCTTCAACCGCAGTTATTACGAGGAAACCCTGGTCGTCCGCGTCCATCCCGAAATCCTGAAGAAGCAGCAACTGCCGGAGCCACTCGTCAGCAAGCACCTCTGGGACGAGCGCTTCGAGGACATCCGCAATTTCGAGCGCCACCTGACGCGCAACGGCACCGTCATTCGCAAATTCTTTCTCAATCTCTCGCGGGAGGAGCAGAAGCAGCGGTTTCTCGCACGGCTGGAAAAGCCCGAAAAGAACTGGAAATACTCCGCGGCGGACATCCGCGAACGCGCCTTCTGGGACGACTACATGAAGGCTTACGAGGAGACGATCCAGAACACCGCGACGGAGGAGGCGCCCTGGTACGTGGTGCCGGCGGATAAGAAATGGTTCACGCGCGTGGTCGTGGCCGCCGCTGTCATCGACGCGCTCGCCGGCCTCGACCTGAAATACCCGGAGGTCAGCGCGGCCCAGCGCCAGCAACTGGCGGACGCCCAGGCGGCCTTGCTGGCGGAAAAATAACGACCCACCTCACGCCGCCGCGCCGCCCTGCTCGCGCTCGAACAGCGGCCCCAGCGGCGCCGGCAGGTGCAGCGGTCCCGTGGCGCCGTGGGCAGTGCCCTCCCACGGGTGCGTGCGGATGCTCTCCAGCACGCGCGTCGCCAGGGCCATCGCCATCAGGCCCTCACGGCCGCCAACCCGCGGCGCCCGCCGCTCACGCACACAGCTGACAAAGTCCTGCAACTCCAGCGTCAACTGGTCGCCCTCGGGCCGGTGCAGTTCCAGCGTCTCCAGATAGCGGCCGTACCACTCGTCCTTGAGTCGCGCCTGCGCCGTTGCATCGGGTTTGCGGCCGGCGTGCCGCTGCTTTAGCTCCTCGCTCGGCTGCACCAGCGTCAGCCGCCGCTCATGGAAGTCCAGCCGCACGTATCCCTCGGGCGCCCAGATCTGCATCCGCCGCACCGCCGTCGGGTGGGCGCGGCTCGCGGTCACGTTGGCGACGCAGCCGTTGGCGAACAGCAGCCGGGCGCCGGCCATATCCTCGTGTTCGCTCAGCAGCCGTAGCCCCAGCGCCTCCACGCGCCGCACCGGCGAGCGCACCAGCGCCAGCAGCAAGTCCAGGTCGTGAATCATCAGGTCCAGCACGACGCTCGTGTCCGTCGAGCGGCCGCTGAACGGCCCCAGTCGCTCGCAGGTCACGAACTTCGGCTGCAGCCGCCGCCGGGTCAGCTCCTCGAAGGCGGGGTTGAAGCGCTCGATGTGGCCGACCTGCAGGATCGTCTGCTGTCGCTGGCTCAGCTCAACCAGGGCTTCCGCCTCTTCGAGCGTCGCGGCCAGGGGCTTTTCCACCAGGACGGGGATGCGGTGCTGCAACAGTTCCGTGGCCAGCGCCGCATGGCAGCGCGTCGAGGCGGCCACGGTCGCGGCGTCGAGGCGGCCCAGCAGCGGCCGCAGTTCGGCGAACGCCTCGGTGCCCAGCCGCTGCGCCACGGCCCCGGCCTGCTCCGCGTTCGTGTCCACGACGCCGACCAGCTCCACGTCCGGCAGGCCGGCGACCACGCGGGCGTGCGCGCTGCCCAGGTGTCCCACGCCGATCACGGCCATCCGTAGCCGCGCCATGCTTGTCTCCACTTGCCTCTTACTTCCCTCGCCCTCTTCAGGGGGAGAGGGCTTTGGTTCGTAGTACCGGCTTTAGAGCGCGTTGCGTTCGGGTGTCGCGGGTTCTTCGCCCCGAAGGCGCGGGACAACTTAGCCCCGGGCAACGCCCTGGGGACGCCGATGCGAGCCCACCCGCTTCTCTCTTCCGTGTCCTGAAGGGGCACCCCAAGCGTTGTTGTGGTGCCCCTTCAGGGCACGGAAGAAAGCAGGGTAACAGTCGCCTCCCTGGTTCCCAGGGCGTTGCCCGGGGCTAAGTTGTCCCGCCCCTTCGGGGCGAGAGACACGACCGCTACCGTCGTCTGCGAACCGCTCTAGCCGGAAGCAGACGGTCAGATTCCGCCAAAAGGCGGTACTACGAACCAAGACCCCCTCCCCCTGAAAGAGGGCGAGGGGAGAACATGGTTCACGCCGCACAGCGTTGCAGCGCCGCCTGCGGCAGCTGCCGCGCCAGCGCCTGCACCAGTTCGACGTTGAGCGGATGGCCCGAACGGTACGCCACCAGATGGCCGCGCACGTCCTGGCCCAGCAGCGACAGGTCGCCCAGCAGGTCCAGGATCTTGTGCCGTGCCGGTTCGTTGGCGAAGCGCAGCGTGTTCTCGATCGGCCCGCGCGGGCCGAACACCACCAGGTCCGTCACGCGCGTCTGCTTGCCCAGCCCCTGCCGGCGCAGTTCGTGCGCCTCACTCTCCAGCAGGAACGTGCGGCAGGGGGCGATCTCATTGATAAAACTCTCCGGCGTGACCCGCAGTGTGTGCGACTGGCGGCACAGCGGCGTCCAGCAGCCGTAGTCCAGCACGTAACTGACCCGCAACTCATCGTCCGCCGGATGGAGCGCCAGCGTGGCGCCCGCGCTGGCGACGACCAGCGGTCGGGAGACGGTCCAGACCGCCCGCCGCGCCGCCTGTAACGTCACGCCTGCCCGGTGCAGCGCCGCGACGAACGCCTCCGCGGAGCCGTCCAGGCCAGGCGGCTCCGGGCCGTTCAGCTCCAGCGTGCAGTTGTCGATGCGCAGGCCGGCCAGCGCCGCCAGCACATGCTCGACCAGGCTGACCGTCAGCGACCCGTGCCCAAGGGTGGTCCGCCGCTGCGTGCCGGTGACGCGATTCACCACCGCCGGCAGCCGCGCCTGCGGCCCCAGATCGGTGCGCACGAAGGCGACACCGGCGTCCGGCGCTGCCGGCGTGAAGCGCAGCTGCACCCGCGCTCCCGTCAGGTAGCCGACGCCTTCCACCTCGACCGGCCGGGCGACCGTCCGTTGATAGCGATACCCAAGCTTTCTCACGGCGTTGTCTTCCTTGACAGGGAAAAAGAATTGCAGATTTGAGATTGCAGATTGCAGATTGAAAAGACCATCCGCGTCTTTTCAATCTACAATCTGCGGCTTGCAATTGCTTAGCGTGGCCCGGGCGCCGGGGACGGGCCGCCGCCACCACCGCCATACGGGACGTTCAGGTTGGTGATGACTGCCGTGGAAATGTCCAGCCCGGGGTGGAAGTACATCGGCACCGTGCAGCCAGTCTGGGCGGAGCCGGCGAGCTTGCGCTGGATGTTCTCGGCGGTGTAGCGCTCGGCGGGGGTCTCCGGGTCAGTGTACTGCATCACCAGGGTGAAGCCGTTGCTGACGGCGTAGCGCGACACGGCCTCCTCGATCTCCTTGTACAGCTGCACCAGTTGCTCTTCGCGCTTCTTCTTGACCTTCTTGCTGGCGTCCATCTCCAGGTCTTCCAGCATGCGCTTGGTGTTGCGGGCGGCACCTTCCCACTGCTCCTTTTTCGTCGGGTCGGCCTTCGGATCCTGGGCGGCCTTGGTCCAGGCCGTGATGTCGTCTTTCATCTTCTGGGCCTGATCGCGCAGGGGGCGGACGATGTCCTCGACTTCCTTGTCATACAGCTTGGTCTTGGCGTAGCCCTTGAGGACGGCGTGCAGGTTGACGACGGCGACGCGCGTGGTGGCCGGGGCCGGTTGCGGTGCCGGCTGCTGGGCGAGCAGGCGGGCACCGCAGTACAGGCCGGCGCACACGGTCGCCAGGCCCGTGACGATGAGGACCGTTTTCTTCACTGTCCGTTCTCCTCACATACGAGTTGGCCGCCGCCTCGGGCCGCGTTCCGCGCTGGCACCGAACCGCGACGTTGGCTGTTCCAGCCGTCCCCCTTCCATGCTCCGTAAAGGGAGGTCCGGGTTGTATCCAAGTGGTCGGAGCAAATCAAGAGCAGAGGTCAGAGGTCAGTAGTCAGTGAAAATACAGAGGAGTTGGAGTCTCGGGTTATTCCCAAGCGCCCCAACCCTTCTGTCTTCCACTGGCCACTGACCACTGATCACTGCTCTTGGCCCGTCCGCCCATCCCTGGTATGATCCGCCGCTGGTGTGACCCTCTCCGGGAAGGATGGGTGATGCGCGCAAGGAGGCGAACAGGCTGGGGCCGGGCGGTCGTGCTCGGTCTGCTGCTGCTGGCCGGCTGTCAGGGACAGCCGCCGGCCCTGACGCAGGTGCGCGGCAAGGTCTGGTACAAGGGCGTGCCGCTGCGCGGCGGCACCATCGTGTTCACGCCGGATGCCAACCGCGGCCACAGCGGCGATCCCGCCGTTGCCGAGGTCCAGGCCGACGGCAGCTATCAACTCAAGACCGGCGACGCCTGGGGCGCCGCTCCCGGCTGGCACCGCGTCACCCTCGCCGCCGTGTCGCCGGGATCCACCTCGCTGAAAGGTCACCCCTACAACCCACTGCCACGGTCGCTGCTGCCCGACCGCTACCGCGACCCGGAACTGTCTGGCCTGCGCTGCGAGGTCAAACCTAATAAGCCGAATTCGATTGATTTCCAGCTGGAATGACGGGCCCGCCAACCGTTCACGCCGCCGGCAGCCACACATCAAAGCGCGTGCCCTGGCCGGGCCGGCTGGTCACCTCAATGCGGCCGCCGAAGCCGTGAACGATCTGCTGCACCACCGCCAGGCCCAGACCGTGGCCGTGTTCTTTCGTCGAGAAGAACGGGTCGAAAATCCGTGCCAGCACCCGCTCGTCCATGCCGATGCCGGTGTCCTCGACCACGAGCCGGCCCCACACCTGGCTCTCGGCGTCCGGCTCCCGACTCGTGCCCACCGTCAACGTGCCGCTCTGGCCCAGGGCGTCGCGGGCGTTCAGGCACAGGTTCAACAGCACCTGGTGCAATTGTGACTCGTCTGCCAGCACCAGCAGCGGGCCCTCGTGCAACTGCGCCAGCAGCGTGACGCCGTGCGGTAGCCCCGGCCGCAGCAGTTCCAGGGTCCGCTGCACCACCGCGTTGGCGTTCACCTGCCGCGATGGGAAACGCCGCTGCTTGCTGAACGTCAACAGCTGGCCGGTCAGCTCCGCCGCGCGCTCCGCCGCCTGGGTCAGGTAGTGCAGGTCCTGCTGCGCCTCGTGGCCGCCCGGCAACTGGCTGCGCACGGACTCCGCAGCGCTGAGGATGACCGTGAGCAGGTTGTTGAAATCGTGGACGACGCCGCTGGCCAGCCGGCCAACCAGCTCCAGCCGCTGCACCTTTTGCAGGTCGCCCTCCAGCCGCCGTTGCTCCGTGCGATCAACGATCAGGAACGTGCTGCCGGCGGTGGTGCCGCCGCGGTCCAGCGGCTGCGCCAGGGCGTAGCCCACCCGCTCGGCGCCGCCCCGGGTCCGCAGGCGGAACTCGCCGGCCGGTCGCTCGCCCGCCAACGCCTTGCGGTGCAGTTGCTCCAGCGCCGCCGACTCCTCCGCGGGCACCAGCAGTTTCCACGCCTCCGGGCCGGTCAGTTCGTCGGCGGCGAAGCCGGTCAGCGCCCGCGCCGCCGGGTTGACGTACAGCACCCGGCCGTCGCGGTCGAACTGCACGACCATCAACGGCAGCGTCTCGACCAGGCCGCGGTACTTCTCCTCGGATTGCCGCAGCACTTCCTGGGCGTGACGGTGGGCGGTCACGTCCGCGAAGGTGGTGACCACGCGCGGCCCCATGACGGTGCCGCCGGCGATCCGGCCCGCCAGCGGCATGGTGTTCACCAGGACCCAGCGCACCTCCGTCCGGCCGTTGCCCGCGCGTGCGCATCACCGCCGACGATGCCGCCGTTGGCGCCGCGTGGTCGGGAATGCCCATGACCACGTCGCGCACCGCCCGGCCGCTGCGCAGACTGACCAGGTCGGGCTGCTCGTCGCGCGGGAAGGGACTGCCGTCCTCGCGCAGGCAGCCGTCCGGCGCCAGGGCCGTGCGGCTGTACAGCTGGTCGGGCGTGGCGCCGAGAATGGCACAGGCGGCGGCGTTGCACTCGATGATGGCGCCAGCCTGGTTCTGCACCACCAGCCCCTCGGCCATGGTCTCGATAATGGCCCGCAGCCGAGCCTCCGCCTCACGGTGGGCCGCCTCCGCCTGCCGCAGTGCCGTCAGGTCTTCCAGCACCCAGACCGCTCCGTCGTGGCGGCCGTTGCCCGCCAGATCAACCGGTGCGGCCCAGGTGATGAGCGGCATCTGCCGGCCATCGGGGCGGTGGACGACGATGTCGTCGCGCATGCTGGTGATGCCGTCACGCAGCGCCTTGCAGACCGGCAGCTCCTCCCAGGGGTAGGGCGTGCCGTCGGCCCGGAACAGGCGGTACACGTCCGGCAGGTGCGCCAGGCCGGCGGACGGGTCCTCGCGCTGGCCCAGCAGCTGGCGGGCGCGGGCGTTGACCAGCAGCGGCTGGCCGGTGGGGCCGTGGATGAGGAAGACGCCGGTCGGCAGATGGGTGACGACGGCCTGCAACACGTTGGTGGTGCGGCGCAGGTCGTAGGCCAGGGTGCGGTGCTCGGTGATGTCCTCGACCACGCCGTCCCAGCCGTCGAGCTGCCCGTCAGCGCCGTGGTGCGGCGCCAGCGTGTCGCGCACCCAGCGGTCGCGGTTGGTGGGCGTCTGGTGCATGGCCAGCAGGCCGCGCGGCCGCAGCGGCGGGCGGGAGGCGGTGGTGGCCAAACGGTACTCGCAGGTGACCGGCTGTTTCTGCAGGAATAGCTGGCCCATGGCGGCGAGGACCAGCTCGCGGTCCTGGGAGTGGACGCGGGCCAGCCAGCCCTGATAGTCGCCGAGCAGGTCGTCGGCCGCGGCGCCCAGCACGTCCTTGCTGGCGGCGCTGACCAGGGTGATCTCCACGTCCTCGGGGCGCGTGGCGGGGCGGCCGGGGTGGAGCAGGCGGGCGCTGTAGAGCACGAGCGGGATGTGGCCGACAACCTGACGGTAGCGGGTCTCGCTGGCGCGGACCCAGCCGGCGGAGGCGCCGATGAGCAGGGCGGTGCAGCACTGGGCCAGGAGGTTGCCGGCCAGCGGCGCCAGCTGGGCGTCGCCCCAGACCGGGCTGACGGCGTCCAGGTTGCCCAGCGCGGGGGCGAAGATCAGGGCCGGCGCCGCCGCCGCGGCCGCCGCCAACGTGCCGCCGCGCAGCCCCTGCCGCAAGCTCGCCCAGACGATCACCAGCAGCAGGATGCCCCACAGTGCCCAGTTGGTGTTCGCCGCCCGGCTGTGCAGCGCCGCCAGCACCAGGCCGAGCACGCCGGCTCCGACCGCCAGGCCGGCGACCTCAATGGCCTCGTCCCAGCGCCAGCGGAGCAGCCGCTCGGTCTGATAGGGCTTCTCGTCAGAGTCGGCCGCGGCCAGGCCGAAGCGCACCAGCCAGGGCGTGGCGGCCACGAGCAGCGGCGGCGCCAGGGCGAGCACGCCCAGGGCGGCGCTGCAGCCACAACCCCGCTGCCAGCGCCGGCAGGTCCACGGTCCCGGGGCGCAGCGCCAGGTGCAGCAGCGCCAGCGCCACCGCCAGCAGGCTGACGAAGGCACCGGGGATCAGGATCAGGAAGACGGTGGCCGAGCGCGGGTCGTCGAGCTGGCGGGCGCCGTGGGCGCGGCGGCGGTAGCACCACCAGCCCAGGGCCAGGGTGCCGGCGCTGAGCAGCGGCTCCAACCAGAGGATGACGGCCGGCGTGGACGGGTCAGGGGTGACCAGGCGGACGGCGAGCAGGACGACAGCAACGAAGATGGCGGCGAACGAACCGAGCCAGGCGATCAGGGCCAGGCCAACGCCCAGCGGCGCGAAGTACAGGCCGTCGCTGTGCGGGTTCCAGAGACGCGGGTGACTCAGCACCAGCAGGAGCAAACCGGCGAGCAGCAACCAGCCGCGGCGGTCGGGGCGGTAGCGGGACGGCCAGGCCGGCAGGCGGACGCCGGGGGGCGCAGGTGCGTCCGTGCCTGGCGGGGCGGCAGGGTTGGGGATTTGGGGATTCATGACACCACGGAACAAGCAACCATCTTCCGCGGTGGCCGGTTGCCTGGCACCGTGAAGCCGCGGGGAGGAGAAAGAGTGGCGCGAGTCATCCTGTCAAAGGGATTGTAGGTCACATTCCCAGGGGTCACAAGCGAATTGTCCCCGACAGGCCGCGCCGCCGGTGCCGTTGGTGCCGCGGACGCCGATCACTCCGGCGCGAACCGCCGCGATGGGCGAGCGGCGCGGCGTCAGCCCGCCGTGCCTGCTGGAATTGGCGAGCGGCGCGGCGTCAGCCCGCCGGTAACACACAGCACCGGCGGGCTGACGCCGCGCCGCTCGCCAAAATTCAGCAGGTACACCCAGCGGCGGAATTTACCCTTGACGGTCGGGCCGTTCCGGGGGTATACCCTCACCCCTTCCGACGGAAGGAGAGCACGGGCGTCAGTCCTGGAAGGCGGGCGAAACCATGACAGCGCACTGGCGGTCGCGGACGGGGCTGTTCCTGGTCATGCTCGGCGCCGCCGCGCTGCCCGGCTGTGTGGAACGGCGCTACACCGTCCTGACCGATCCGCCGTCGGCCATGGTGTTTGAGGACGGTCGGCCCAGGGGCCCGAGTCCCACCAACCAGACCTTCGATTACTACGGCGTCCGCAAGTACACGGTGATGCGCGACGGCTTCCAGACCCTGGAGGTGTACGAGGATCTCCGCGCCCCGTGGTGGGAGTACCCGCCGTTCGACTTCATCACCGAGAATCTGTTGCCCTGGACCCTCCGCGACTTCCGTGAACTGCGGTTCACCTTGCTGCCTCCGCCGGTTGTCCCGGCGGAGCAGGTCAAGGACAAGGCCTTGCAGCTGCGCGAACGCGGTCTCCAGCTGGTGCCGCCGATGCCGCCGGTCCCGGAAGGCCCACCGCCGCGAGTGCTGCCGCCGGCCGAGGAAGGCCCACGACCACAGGTCTTGCCGCCCGTCCCGGAAGTCGCGCCGAAGGTGCTGCCGCCGCCCTCGTGAGCGCCGGGCTGGCGAGGCCCTGACCACCGCTGGCGACCCTTTGTCCACGCCACACCCGCGCCGGCGTCCGCTGCCCGCGTTACAATGACGGTGCCGGCCACGGCACAACCTTTGCCGTTGCCGCGCAGGTGGTGTCGTCAACGAATCCCAAACCCCAGCCTGCCGTGTCCCTGCCACACTTTGCCCATCCCGCATGGCTCTGGCTGCTGCTGGCTCTGCCGCCGCTGCTGTGGCAGTGGTTGCGTCAGCGCGGGCCGGCGGTGCGCTTCCCCGGCACCGCCTGGCTGCGGCCGCTGCCCGGCAGCCGTCGCGGCCGCTGGGTCCGCTGGGCGACCGTGACGCTGCGCGGCCTGGCCCTGGCGCTGCTGGTCGTGGCGCTGGCGGGGCCGCGCTGGCCGGACCCCGGCTCGCGCCTGTCCACGGAGGGCATCGCCATCGTCATCCTCGTGGACGTGAGCGGCAGCATGGGCGAGCGCGATTTCGACTGGCACGGCCAACCGGTCAGCCGCTTCGAGGCGGCGCAGCAGGTGTTCCACAAGTTCGTGGAGGGCGGCGAGCTGCCGGATGGCCGGCGGCTGGAGGGACGGCGCAGCGACCTGATCGCCCTGGTGCCGTTCGCCACGCGGCCGGAGCTGGGCTGTCCGCTGACGCTCAACCATACCGTGCTGCTGAAATCGCTGGACGCCGAGCAGCCGCGAACCAGTTCCGAGGACGGCCTGACCAACCTGGGCGACGCCCTGGCGTGGGGCCTGTTCCGTCTCAAGCCCGCGGGCAAGCGCAAGCAGATCGTCATTCTGCTGACGGACGGCGAGCAGACGGTGGTGGACAACCAGTCACTGAAGCCACGACAGGCGGCGCAGCTGGCCGGCAACCTGGGTGTGCCAGTGTACACGATCGACGCCGGCAGCGACCGGCCGCCGACGGCCGCCGCGCTGGAGCCGACCTCCGCCGCGGATCGGCTGAACGCGAAGAAGACGCTGCAGGAGATGGCCCGGCTGTCGAAGGGTCGGTACTTTGCGGCGGCGGACACGGCGGCGCTGGCGGAGGCGTGCGCCCAGATCGATGAACTGGAACGGCAGCCGATCGAGAGTTTCGAGTATCGGCTGTATGACGAGTGGTATCCGTGGTGCGGCCTGGCGGCGCTGGCGCTGTGGGCGTTGCTGCTGGTGCTGGAGCGGACGTGGTGGCGGCGCGTACCGTGAGGTTCCGCCGCTTGCGGCTTGGCGCGCTTCGTCTCTCGCGGCGCTGGGAATAATCTTCTGGCGGCGGGAGGGATCGCAGCTCGCGCAGCCTAAGCCGCAAGCGGCAGAAGACAAAAGACCATGACTCCTCTGTGGCACACCTGGTTCGCCCAGCCCTGGGCGCTGTGGCTGCTGACGCTGCTGCCGCTGCTGGGCCTGCTGGCAGCGCTGCGCGCTGGCGGCGGCGCCGGGCGCTGCTGCGCCTGGGCGGGGCGTTCGCGCTGCAGGCGCTGCTGGCGCCACGGCGGTGGAGCGGCTTGCTGCGCCGGCTGTGCGGGACGCTCGGGCTGGTGCTGCTGATCGTGGGCGTCGCCGGGCCGCAGTGGGGCCGCGAGCCGCATCAGCAGGTCAGCGCCGGCCGCGACCTGGTCGTGGTGCTCGACCTGAGCCGCAGCATGCTCGCGGAGCAGCCCAGCCGGCAGAAGCTGGCGCGCGAGGCGCTGCTGGGCCTGGCCGACTCGCTGCAGAAGCGCGGCGGCCATCGCGTCGCCCTGGTGGTGTTCGCCGCGCAGCCGAAGCTGGTGCTGCCGCTGGCGCAGGACTACGACCTGTTCCGCGACGCCGTGAAACAACAGGACGCGGCGCGGCTGCCACCGGAACTGCTGCCGGGTGCGGAAGGGCTGTCGGGCACGCGCATCGGCGCGGCGCTGAAACTGGCGGTGGCGTCGTTCGAGGCGGACGGCACCCAGCCGCGGGCCATTGTGCTCGTCTCCGACGGCGACGACCCGGCCGAGCAGGCTGTCCCGCCCGACCGCGAATGGAACGAGGGCGTGATCGCGGCGGCGGGCAAACACATCCCGGTCATCACCGTGGGCGTCGGCGACCCGGAGACGCCGCGGAACATCCTCGTCAACGACCGGCCGCTGCGCCATGACGACAAGGTCGTCGAGAGCCGGCTACACGAGGATCTGCTGCGCGAAATCGCGGAGCGGACGGGCGGCAGTTACGTGGCAGCGCGGCGCTTCACGCTGCCGCCGGACGCGCTGTTCCGGGCGGTGCTTGACCGGCGCGAGGCGCCCGGCGGCCGCGCCGGCGAGCTGCCGCGCTACCGCCAGCAATACGGCTGGTTCTTCGGCAGCGCCCTGGCGCTGCTGACGCTGGCCACACTGGGCCGCACCCGCCGGCCGCTGGAGGGCCGTTGACATGCCGTCACGTTGGTTGATCGTGGGGTTGAGTTTGGCAGCGCTGGCGCTGCCGGGGGCCGCGCCGCAGGACGGCGATGACTCGCTGCGTCAGGCCAACGCCGCCTTCGCGCGCGGCGACTACGCCGAGGCGCTGGCGCTGTACGAGCGGGCGGAGGAGCGGGCCGCCGACCCGGGACTGGTCGCGTTCAACAAGGGGGCGACGCTGTATCGCCTGGGCCGCTGGCGCGAGGCGCAGCTGTGCTATCTGCGTTGCCTGGAGGACCAGGAAGCGCCGCCGACGCGGCGGGCAAAGGGGCTGTACGACCTGGGCAACTGTCTGCTGCGCGAGGGGGCGGAGACGCAGTCGGCGAAGACGCTGGCGCTGGCCATCGAGTTCTACCGTGCCTGCCTGGGCGACGCGGCCGGGCGGGAGTTGCACGGCCAGGCCCGGCACAACCTGGAACTGGCCCGACTGCTGTGGCTCAAGGCCCGCGCCAACCCGGCGCAGGATCGCGACCCGAAGGAGGACACCACGGACACGTCGAGGAAGGAGCCGGAGGGCCAGAAGGACTCCGGCACGGACGAGGGCGACGACCAGGACGGCAAGCCGGCCCGCAAGCACCGTTCCGCGCTACAGCAGGCGTTGCAGAGCCGGCAGAAGGCCCAGGAGGTGGAGCAGCAGCTGGCGGGAAAGGGCAACCTGCGAACGCTGCCGGACTCGGATCAGCTGCAGCCGCAGGACGCCGACGACGCCGCGGCGCAGCTGGAGCTGGCAGTGCAACGCATCCTGCGCGATCAACTGGAGCGGCGCGAGCGCGACGCGGTACGGCGCGGCACGAACCCCAACGTCAAGGACTGGTGAGCGGCCATGCAGCGCGCCCCGTTCAACCCTGTTGTGGCCCGGTCTCCTGACCCTGTTGTGGCCCGGTCTCCTGACCGGGCCACGGCCCCGACCGAAGGTCTCCTCCAGGTAGCAGCACGAGAGACCTTCGGTCGAAGCCGGTGGCTTGGTCAGGAGACCAAGCCACAACAGCGAGCGAAGACCAAGCCACAACAGCGAGCGGCCATGCGGCGCGCCGTGCTGGGAGGTCTGGTGCTGGTGCTGCTGGTCAGCGGTGTGCGCGCCCAGGACCAGCCGCCGCGACAGGAAGGGCTGCTGCCGAAGGGCAATTATCAGATCAGCGTCCGGGCGGCGCCCACGGAGGTGCAGGAAGGCGACCCCGTGACGCTGACGCTGCGCATCACCGCCACCGACCCCAGAAGCGAGGAGCCGCGGCGGCCCGACCTGCGCAAACTCGCCAACCCGCAGCTGGCTCCGCGCAAGCTGGACGACCTCTTTTCCCTGGAAATTCCCGACGGAGAGCCGAAGCGGCCTGAGCGGAACGTCTGGGAGTTCACCTATCTGCTGCGGCCGAAACAGCTCGGCACGCAGACACTGCCGACACTGAAATTCGTGTTCATCAACCTGCGTGGCGGCCGCGGCCAGTCGCTGACGCGGCCGCCACGCATCCGGCTGACCGTGAAGCCGCGCGGCCAGGCTCCACTGCCGCCCACGGGCAACGTCGCGGCGCCGCCGGGCGTGTTCGAGATCGCCACGGGTGACGCGGTGCTGCGGCGCGAGGCGCCGTCGTGGTGGTTCGAGCCGTGGGCGCTGGCGCTACTGGCCCTGGCACCGCCGCTGCTGTGCGGCGCCTGGTACGTCGTCTGGCGGCGGCTGCACCCGGACGCCCTGCAACTGCGGCAGCGCCGCCACGCCCGCGCCGTGCGCCAGGCCATACGCGAGCTGAAGCGGGCGGCCGACCCCGGCGGCGCCGCGACCGCCGCGGTGGTGACACGCTACCTGCGGCAGCGCTTCGACCTGACCGTGGCCGAGCCGACGCCCGCGGAAGTGGCGGCGTGTTTGCAGCAAGCGGGCGCCTCCGCGGCGCTGGTGCGGCGCGCGACCGGCCTGCTCGGCGCCTGTGACGGCGCCCGCTTCGCGCCGACCGGTGCCCGGCCGGCGCTGGCGCCCGACGCGATTCAGTTCATCCAGAGCCTGGAGGCCGACCTGTGTGCCGCGCGGCCCTCGTGATGTCGCTGCTGCTGGGCGCCGCGCCGGCCGCGGACCTGGACGACGCGGAATTGCTGCGTCGCGCCGAGACGGCATTCGAGCAGGGCATCGCGTCGCAAGCGGACGCCGCCGCGGCCCGGCGCCACTTCACCGCGGCGGCGGCCAACTACGAGGCGCTGCACGACCGCGGCGTCCACAACGCGGCGCTGTATCTCAACTGGGGCAACGCCCTGCTGCTCAGCGACCAGCTGCCGGCGGCGATCCTGGCCTACCGCCGTGGTCTGCGCCTGGCCCCGGACGACGCGGCGCTGCACGAGCGCTTGGAGTGGGCCCGCGATCAGGTGCAGTACCCGGCGGACGTGCGCTGCCGGCCCGCGGCAGCGGACTGGCCGCCGTGGCTGCCGCGGTTGCGGCCGGAGTGGGTGCTGTTGGCCGCGGTGGCGTGTTACACGCTGGCGTGCGCCGGCGTGCTGCGCTGGCGGCTGACGGGCCTGTTCCCCACGGCGACGCTGCCGGCGCTGGCGGCCGCAGCGCTGCTGGGCTACTGGGCCTGGACGCTGCACCGTCAGGCGGAAGCGGGCCGGCCGTTGGCGGTGATCGCGCACGATGGCACCGCCCTGCGCAAGGGCAACGGCAAGAGTTATCCGCCGCACAGCGAGGTGCCGACGCTCAACCGCGGTGTTGAGGCGCGCGTCCGCCATCGCCGCGGCGACTGGCTGCAAATCGAGCTGGACGGCGGGCAGGTCGGTTGGGTGCGGCAGGCGGACGTGCTGCTGGAGGAATGATGGGGCGAGCGGCGCGGCGTCAGCCCGCCGTGGCCGCGCCGCTCGCCCCGATTTACCTACTTCTTGGGCTGGGTGACGCCGGGGAAGCTGTCGGTGCGGAACGGCGAGGCGGGCAGGCCCGCGCGGTTGAAGAGGTTGCAGATCGGATGGTTCGCCCAACCGTAGCGCACCGCGGTCGGCTCCGCCACCTGATCGCTGCTGACCACCACCGTGTCGCCGGCGATTTCCGCCTTCGCCGGGTAGAACTTTTTGTCCTGGCCGCAGATGGTGAAGCCGACCAGCGGAGCGTTGGTGGAGCCCTCCTTGACGCGCCAGGCGGCGCCGTTCTTCCGCTCCAGCGTCGGCACCAGTTCCTTCGCCACCAGGCCGCCATCGACGTGGTCGAAGCTGACCGTCGCCTTGTTGCCGTTGAAGCGCACCGCCTTGTACATCGGGCCGGAGTACGCGATCTTCTCGCCATAGGTGGTCGCCAGCGCCGCCAGCGCCAGCCGCTCGCCCACAGGCCGCTTCGGCGTCGGATGGATGTCGTACTCGTTGCCGAAGTCCGTGATGACCGCCATGCCGGTGTTCTTGAGCTTGAGCGTCATGGCCTGGGCCTCCCGCAACTCCGCCCAGTTGCTCTCGCCGGGCTGCGCGCTGACCCGGGTGAACGGCGCCAGCTGCACGAAGAAGAACGCCAGCTCGGGGTTCTTGAAGTCGGCCCGCCAGTTCTCGATCATGCGCGGGTGCAGCGTGCGGTACTTGTAGGCCTGGCCCGCGTTGCTCTCGCCCTGATACCAGATTGCCCCGCGGACGCGGTAGTTCAGCAGCGGGTGCAACATGCCGTTGTACAGCGCCGACGCGGTGTTCGGGCCGACGTTCTTCGGCGTCCCCTCCTTGACGCCCACCGATTCCAGGGCTCCGCGGCTCATCCACGCCTCAATGCGCGTGCCGCCCCAGCTCGTGTGGATCAGGCCGACCGGCACCTTCAGCTTCGCCTGCAACGCGCGGCCGAAGAAGTAGCCGACCGCCGTGAAGCCGTTGACCGTCTTCGGGTCCGCCTCGATCCACTTGCCGGCCGTCTCCGTTTGCGGCGTCCCTTGCGGAGCCTTCTTGACGTTGAACGTGCGCAGCATTGCATTGTGCGGCGCCGCGGCGGCGTAGTCCTTGTCGCTCTTGTCGCAGCCGCCGACCGACCACTCCATGTTCGACTGACCGGAGCAGATCCAGACCTCGCCGACCAGGACGTTCTTGTAATTCAAGGTGTTCTTACCAGCGATGGTCATCTCGAACGGCCCGCCCGCGGCGCCGGTGGAGACGGTCGCCACCCAGTTGCCCGCGTCGTCGGCGGTGGCGGTCGCCTTGCGGCCGCGGAAGGTGACGGTGACCTGTTCGCCCTTGTCGGCGGTGCCCCAGATTTTGGCGTCGGACTTCTGTTGCAGGACCATGCCCTCACTGCACAGCGCGTGCGTCTTGACATCGGCGCGCGCCAGCGTCGGCAGGCAGACAAAGACGAGGGCGAGGAACAGCAGCCGCAGTTTCATGTGCGTACTCCCTGGTGCGAAGGTGCCTGGTGGGACAGTGGTGGTCATCATGCCGGATGCGTGGCCAAAGTCAACGACCGCGCACAGCGCCGGCGCACTTTTTTTCGTATTCCTTCGTTTTACGCTTGACGCACCGTAGGGCCGGTATTACAAAAGCATACCGTAACCACGACGATATTACTTTGTCTGACCGAAACTACTGTTCATCAGTCCACCTGGAGGAGTCTCGACATGACACCGCGACCGCAGGCCCGGCCCCGCTGGGCGTTCACGCTGATCGAACTGCTCGTCGTGATCGCCATCATCGGCATTCTGATCGGTCTGCTGCTGCCCGCGGTGCAGAAGGTCCGTGCGGCGGCCGCCGTCTCCCAGTGCCAGAACAATCTCAAACAGATCGGCGTGGCCCTGCACAACTACTACAGTTCCTACAAGTATTTTCCGCCCGGCTACGTCGATGGCAACACGGATCCCAACAGCACTCCCGACAATGACGTGGGGCCGGGCTGGGGCTGGGCGGCCTACCTGCTGCCCTACCTCGAACAGAACAACGTGTACAACCAGATCAATTTCCAGCAGACGGTGGGGACCGGCGTCAACGCTCAGGTTTCCCTGACTGCGCTGCCGGTTTTTCAGTGTCCCTCGGATCCGTACCAGGATGCTGTCCCCATCTACGACAGTAATTTCACCAATCCGATTGCCGTGGTAGCGCACGGCAACTATGTCGGCTGCAACGGCTGGGAGGAATGCTTTAACGGTGCTGGCGGCAACCCACAACCCGGGGGCGGGGCCGACGGCCTGACCGGCCAGTACGGCATCGCCGGACGTGGGGTGTTTTATCGTAACAGCCGCACGATTGTCGTCGCCGTCCGTGACGGCCTGAGCAACACCATTTTCGTGGGCGAGCGCTCCGCCAACCACTCCCCCAGCACCTGGACCGGTGCCGTGCCCGGCGGACGCTGTCCCGCCTGGATGGCAACGCCAGCCTTCACCGCTCCCAACACGCCGCCGGGCCAGGCACCCACGGGGCCCAACGGGTCGGCCTACGACAATGCGGATTTCGGCGAGGCACTCGTGTTCGCCCACGCCAACGCCACGCACCTGCCCAACGCCGACCAGCCGTTCTACGACCCCGATACGTTCTACAGCATGCACTCGGGCGGCGCGAACTTCCTGCTCGGCGACGGCTCGGTGCGGTTCATCAGCAGCGGCGTCAACCCGACCACCTATCAAGCCCTGGGCACCATTGCCGGCGGCGAGGTGCTCGGCGATTTCTGACCGCCCGCTTCCGAACGGAGGACATGAGCCATGCGTCATCCAGCACGCTTCGTGGTGTTGCTGTGCTTGCTCGCGGCCGGCTGTGGCCGGGAGAAAACGACCGAGGAGTTGATCGCGGACCTGAAGTCGCCCGAGGAGAAGGATCGTGTCATCGCGGTTCGTACCCTGGCGCGGCGCCAGGCGGACACGGCCCAGACCGTGCCAGCGCTGATCGGTGCCCTCAAGGACACGGAGAGCGACATCCGCTGGAGCGCCGCCATCGGGCTCGGCAGCCTGGGTGAAAGTGCGCAGGAAGCCATCCCCGCGCTCCAGGCCGCGCAGAGCGACCGTGATGCGCGGGTGCGCGAGGCGGCCGGCGTCGCCCTGTCGCGCATCGATCCGACCCGCTTCACCGCCCCGTCCAGGAAGCCACGCAAGGGGAAGTGAGCGCGCGGGGATCGGTCCCACGAACTGAAGAAAACCCTGACGCCGCTCCGCGCGCAGGGTTTTCTTCGTGACGTGGGGCATGCCTGCCCCAGTGGCCTCACAGATGAGTTCGGTAACGAAGGCCAATTCCGCACCCTTCCCGGGCTTGTCGTTACGGTAGAACTACGAGCCAGCGACCAACTTCATAATGGCGTTAAGCAAATACTCTGGCACCGCCCTGCTGTTCACCCGCGACAACTCACGTACAAGATCCGCCGCCAGGGGTTCCTGTCTCTTCTGGTACAGATTCATAAACAGCGCGCACTTCTCCGATCGGACCCCATCTGCAACCGCGAAAAACCCTTTGCTTCCGGAAAACACCCAATCGTGCGCACGATCCTGCCCCACAATACTCTGCAACCATCTGGACACATCATTCTCTTCGAGGCGTTGATGGAGGTGAAAACCAAACGCTTGATACACCATCTTTTTCTTGCAGGTATTCGCGCACTCATACTCCAACCTGCGCATGGCGAAACAAAACACGAGCAGCGCCGCCAGAGCGACAGGAACGAGTAGCCACCAGGGACTCAAGGTGATCCTTTCCTTATCGCTACGGTGCGCAATCACGAATTGACTTGAGCCCGAGGCGCCAGTGCGGGGGCCCGCGCTGCGCACTCGGGCTCAAACAAGAACCGCCCACCAGGGCCAGGAGCTACCAGGCTTCGTCTCCCGTGGAGTCGGCGGGGTGCAAAACGGTCTGCTGGCCGTTCGGCGCAACGTCAACAACGGCGCCGTAGGCCTTCCAGAGATCCCGGATTCCGAAGAAGGTGATGTTCCTTCGTTCAAAGTTGCCGTTCTGGACGCCGCGGACATTGCACCCCGTCGCGGCCGCGATGGTGGCGAGCGTCTGGCCATCGGCACTGCCGCAGGCCATGACGTTGATCACGCACGGCCGGCACATGATGCCGGCGAGAATGGTCCCGAACCGCTGGGCATTGGCCTGGGAGATCGTCTCCTGTCCCGCCTGCGGCGTGCCGTCGTATCGGCTGAAGCGGAAACCACCCTGACCCGCAAAGCCACCGTGGGCACTGATCGTCAGCTTGTTCACACACTGGCACTGCCCGACATTGGCGCGCAGCGTGTTAATCATGTGCTCCACATTCCGGACCCCGAACACGTCTCCCGCGTTCTTCAAGGCATGGGCAAAGCTTTTTCGGCTGGATTCCAGATCGGCGTACATCATGAAATCCTTTTGCTGGCAGGAGCAGCAACAGTTGAGCGTCGCATGCATCCGGGCCGCACCGAAGGTGCCCTCATTGCCCTGGCACCAGTTGCAGGTCCGCGGCAGCGGTTGGATGGCGGCCAACCCGCCGGGCTGCGGGGGAGGAAGCTTGGTGCGAGTTTCGCCAAGCGGATCGACATAGAACGTCGGTTGCCCCTCCTCGAACCGATACAGGTTGTCGTCGCCCGCCGAGAAGCCGGCCGGATCCTGCTGCAGAAAGCGCCCCAGCGTCGGCGAGTAATCGCGGTTGCGCGAGTAATAGAGTTCGCTGGTCGTGTCATACCGCAATCCCTGGAACAAATAATTCCACGAGTAGGTATCGCTGCCCGCGCCCCAGCTGGCAGTCAGGACCGTGACACTGCCATAGGGATCGTAGACGAAGCGCTCGACCACGGTGCCCGAAGTGTCTACCAGGGCCGTGACGTTGCCGTTGGCATCCTGCTGGGCGTATAGCCGCAACGTGAGAACGCCGCTGCCGTTGGGGTTGCTGTCGCGCTCCACCAGCGTGTCACTGCTCAGCGGGGACCACACGTATTGCGTGCTGGCAGTGCTGCTGCCCGCGGTGCGCTCTTCGATCACCTGCCAATCGCTGTTGTAGAACAGGTCCACCGTCGTGCCGGTGGTTTGGGTGACCCGACGGTTGATGGCGTCGTAACTGTAGGATTCCAGCGTGGTGCTGCCATTCTTGACGGCCACCAGCCGGTCCCAGGCGTCGTAAACGTAGGTGTTGCCGTTGGGATCGGCGGTCAGGTTGCCGTTGTTGTCGTAGGCCGGTGGCGTCTGCCCCGCGACCGACTGATATTCGTTCTGCGCGTTGGTGGTGCGCGCCTGCGGCACGCCATTCACGGTCACGCTGGTCCAGTTGCCCAGGGCGTCATAAGTCCAGGTCTCCGTCTCGCTGCCCCGCGTGAAGGCCGTGAGCTGGTTGCGGTCGTCGTAGGTGTATTGCTCATTGAGGGCGGAGTTCAGCACGTTGTTCTTGCTGAGGATGTTGCCGTCCTGGTCTTCGACATACAGAAAGTCATCCGTGGCGCTACTGGTGCTTGTGTCGTACCAGAGTGCTTCGACAACCCGGCCGAAGCGATCCAGTCCGGTGTACTGGTCGCCGGCGTCTCCCGTTGCCCCCGTGGGACTGATATAGGTCAGATTGACGTTGGTTTGCGGGTGGGCGCGCTCGACCACGGTATCGAGGCCCAGATACGTGTAGGCTTCCAGCACGCCCGTGTTGTCGGAGATCGAACTGAGCCGGCTAATGTCGTTGTCGAGGCCGGCGTCGTAGTTGTAAGTGACCACGCGGCCGTTGGGGTAAGTCATGCTCGTCAAGCGGCTGTTGTTTTGCCCGCCGGCCAAATCAGTGTAGGTGTACTGCACCACCGGCGTCGTGCCGACGACCACGGGGCCGGACGGAGACTGATACTCACTGGTGAGTTGGCTCAGGCCGTTGTAGACGTCCTCCACCTGGTTGACGATCGTGGTGCCGGCCGGGTCGGCGTAGCTGGTGTAGAGGTATGGATTGCCCTGGCTATCGTAGGCCGTGTCGATGCGGCGGATCGAACCATCCACATTGCTGCCCAGCGTGGTCACGGCGTCCGAGGTCTGCCGACCGAGCACGTCATAGGTGAACTGGTGCGTCGTGCCGTTGCGGTCGGTCAGACCGGTCATCTGGCCGATGGCGTTATACGTGTAGGTGGTCTGCTGACTCGGACTGCTGCTGGGCAGGCCGGTCGTGGGGTCGGGGTATTCCGTGGTGGCCAGCAGGTCGTTGGAGTTGATGGCACTGCCGCCGGTCGTGGTCACGCCGTAGACGTACTGGGTCGTCTGCGACGGCGTGCCGGCCGGCTGCACGGCCGTCACGGTCAGCCTGTGGTTGTCGCCGTCGTAGGTGTAGGCCGTCGTGTAGTTGCTCGAAGTGGTCGGCACGCCGTTGGTGTAGTCATCGATGGATTCGACGATGCGGCCCATCCCGTCGTAGAGTGTCCGGTAGTCGATGCCGCGCGGATCGATCACATCCTGGAGCCAACCGGCGGCGTCGTAGAAATCCTGGGTCTCCAGCACGATGTTGGAAGGGGTGGGCGGTGTGCTGGGCCGGGTATAGGCAGTACCGCCGTTGGTACCAACATCGGCGGAAGCAATCGCGCGGTCGGCGGCGTCGTAATAGAACACCGAGTAGTAGTCCCGCGCCTGGGCGCGGTGGTGCTGGTGGGATCACCCAGCGCCCCGGTCCCGGTGGCATTGTTGAAGCGCTGCCGATCAATGGTCTCGATCACGTTGTTGTCGGCATCGTAAATCGTCTGCGTCTGCTCCAGCACCACGTCGTTGGCCACGCTTGACGCGCCAGCGTAGGTGGTGCCGCTGCCGCCGTCGGTGGTGTACTCCGTCACCTGCCGCCCGGCCCCGTCGTAGGCGTCCTTGGACCAGAGACCACCCGGATCGCTCTCGGCGATCTGGTCGCCGCGGTGGTCGTAGTAGAAGTTGGTTGTCAGTCCCGTGCTCGACACGGTCCCCGTCATCGGGTTCACGTCGTAGGTGTCCGTTTGATAGACGCGGCCCTGGTCGTCGTACCCGGTGGTATTGTAAACCCGCAGCAGGTCGGCGGCGGGCGGCTGCGGCACACCGTCGGTCGTCTGGATGGTCACGCCGTCGCCGTCGTACTGGCTATAGGTGGTCACTTCGCCGAGGTTGTCGTAGGTGGAGTAGTAAATCGGCCGGTTGGTCCCGTCGTATTCATTGGCGGGGTTACTGAGCACACCGTCCTTCTCGGCCACCTGGCGATCGCGCCAGTCGAAGTAATACTGCGTGACGCGCGGGGCGGCCCCGCCGCCGGGATAGTCGGTTTCCTGGGTGAGGTTGCTGTCCCCGACCCCGCCGCCGTCGTAGACGTAAGCGCTGATTTCGACCATGTTGGATGGACTGGTGTTGTTGGTCGGCGACCAGAAGCCGCTGCCCGGCGTGTCGTCGGTGCCCTCCCAGGTGCTCACCAACCGACCCAGGCCGTCGTAGACATCGCGCGTGATGGTGCCGTTCGGGTCCTCCGTCCGCTCCAGACGGCCGCGGTGGTCGTAGCTGTACTGCGTCGTGTAGTAGTTCGTGTTCTGCGCGCCGAGGTAGGGAGTCGTTGAGTACGTCAGGCCGCTCAGGTTGAAGTAGGAGTCTTCTCGCACGTCCTGGCCGGCCGCGTTGGTGTAGTTGCGCTCCAGGGTTTGCACGTCGGTGATTGGCTCGGTGCCATCCGGCACACCGCCCGTCAGGTGGGGCGCCGCCGACATCGTCAGCATCTCGGTGTAGCTGTTCGCCAGGTCCACGCGGTAGACCTGAGTCGGTCCGGTGGGCATGCCGGTGGCGGCGTTCCAGCCGGGATAAATCCGGGACTCGTGGTCGGGATCGTCATAGACCGTGTAGGTGACGTTGCCGTTGGGCGTGGTTTGCTCGATGACCCGGCCCAGACTGTCCACCTGATAGGTCGTGACCAGGTTCAGGCCGCCGCCTGGCGGTGTGCTCCAGCCAGCGGGAAGGTTGCTGAAGTCACTGGGGTTGGCGGTGTTCACGTCGGCGATGGTCTCGATCACGGCGCCGGTGCCGGTGTCGTAGGCCGCGTAGCTGAGGTAGCCATCGCCATCCCGGTTCCAGATGGCCCGGCCCTCGGCGTCGTACACGGTCGTGCTCACGTCCGCGGCGCCTGGGCCGTTCTGCGCCGCCGAAATGGTCGGCAGCGACGTGGTCATCGACTGCACCTGGGTGGTGCCGGGGTAATAGGTGTAAATGTAGGTGGTGGTTTCGGCGCCGGTGCCGTTGTCATAGCGGTAGCCGGTGCTGGTCGCCTCGGGGTGGACGGTGCTGCCGTTGGCCGTGTGCGTGTAATATTGATACGTCGTCTGCGGGATCAGCGTGCCCTGCTGCCCCTGCTGCAACTGGGAATCGAACTGATAGCCGGTGACGCCGCCCGGGTCCGTCTCGGTGGCAGTGTTGCCGGTGTAGTAGTCGTAGCGCGTGATCAGACCGCTGTCGTTGCTCAGGTACTGGTAGTTACCGCCCTGGTTGTTCAGCAGGTCGGGGTAGCTGTCATCGTAGCCGGTCACCGCCGAGGGGTTGGCCATCTCCGTGACCCGGCCCTGGCCGTCGTACTGGTAGAACGTTGGCCAGGACTGGTTGGTGGTGGTGTCGTGGTAGACGCTGAGCATCACCTCGCCGTAGGCGTTGGTGTAGACGTAATTCTGGTTGCCATCGGGCAGCGTCTCGGTTGTCTCCGTGTTCCAGCTGTTGAAGCCGGCCGGGTTGCCGCTCGCCGTGTAGGTGTAGGTGTACGTGCCCAGGCCGCCGCTGCACGACGAACAGCCATCCCCCTGGATCACCGCCTCGGTGACGCGCTGCTGGCTGTCGTACTGGAAGTACGTCGAGGCGTAGGGCGCCACCTGAGCATCGGTGGCCGTGAAGGGATCGCCAACCGCGGTCTCCAGGCGGGCGAACGATTCCGTGTCGTAGGAGTATTTGAGACCGTGGACGTAGCCGATGCTGCCGGCGTCGGCGGCGGTGTAGTAGCGGTAGTAGGAGGTGTCGATGGGGTTGCCGCTGGCGTCCTCGGTGACGGCGGTCATCAGGTCGCCGGCGTTGCCGTAGGGCTGGCTGCCGTCGTAGTAGGTGTAGACCACCTGGCGCACCACCGTCTCCGGCCCGTTGTTGATCTGCCGTTCCAGGGTGACGTCCTGCAGCAGCCCGGCGTTGACGCCGCTGGACACGTAGTCGTAGACGTACGACTCAGTAACGGTGTTGCCGCCGGACATGGCGCTGCGCTGCACGCGCGTGGTCTGGCCGTCGGCGTTGCGGCCGGTGACCGAAGTCACATCGCCGCCCGGGTCGGTGTAACTGCTCAGTTGCCCCTGCTGTCCCGACGCCACGCCGACGAAGCCAGAGAAGACCAGCACGTCGCCGAGTTCGTCGGTCAGATCGTACTGGTTGGTGGTGGGGTCGAAGGTAAGGGTGGACTCGTCGAAGTAGCGCGGCTGGTAGGCGCCGCCGACGAGGTCGTAGTAATAGGCGGTGGTGCCGTTGCTGACCTCGGCGAGGGTGGTGGGGCTGACCTGAATGAGGGAGGGCAGCTGGGTGTCCACGACGCCGTTGCCGTTACTGCTCTGGGAGGCGTAGCCGGGGCCGTTGGTCCAGGAGCGCGTCTGGCCCCAGGGCACGCCGTAGCCGGCGGAGGACAGGTCGGCGGTGGCCACCTGCACGACGCCATCGCCGTAGCGGACGCCGCTCGGCGACTGCTCCGAGGGCAGGTTGCCGCTGTTGCCGGCGGCGGCTTGCACGAGGGTGCCCGGCGCGTTGGTGCTGCCGCAGTTGCACCCGGGCCGGGGCTGGGGCACCACGGGGGGCGGGACCTGCTGGTTCATCTGCTGCATCGGGATGTTGACGGCATCGGAGATGCCGTCGAAGAGGCCGAGGTTCATCGACGAGAAGCTGAAAGTGCTGGGGAAGGTGGTGATGGTCAGGTCCGGCTGGTGGATGAGCAGACCGAGGGTGTTGCCGATGGTGTACGGGTTGTTGGGCCCGGCCGTCAGCTGGCCGCCGGTGATGGTCAGCTGAACCTCGAACTCGCCGGACTGCGGCGAGAAGGCGTTGGCGAAGCCGAAGGCGGTCGGCTGGGCCGTCAGCAGGGTGCCGTCGTAATTCTGGGCGCCGAGGGCGACACTGCCGGTGACGCTGAAGCTGCCGCCGCTGCCGGTGTAGGTGCCAGCGTTGGTCAGGTTGAGGTCGAGGTTGGTGGTGGCGGAACTGCCGTCGGAGGGGTCATTGATGTAATTGACGGAGGTGTCGGGCATGGTGATCCACAACGGGATCGAGTCGTAGTGGAAGGGGTTGGCGTTGTTGTTCAGTTGTGTGTAGGACAGGTTGTTGACGATGCCGGAGGTGAGGTCCGGCGGCGTCCCCTGTTGTGCCAGCCCGAGCAGGGCGGGGACCGTGCGGTCCTCCAGCGCCTCGACCATCGGGACGAATCTCCGTGCCCACTTTTGGGCGCACGACGAGCGCGAGCGGTAACCATGACCGTTCCCCCCACCGATGAAGGACTGCCAAGTGATCGACGCCAGCTCTTTCCGTCCGGTTGTTTTGACGGGGCGGCCCCATGCGGGCCCACTGCTAGACCGACTGCGCGAACCGGCGCCAGGGCAGCAATCGCCGCCAGAGCTGCGGCCGGCGCCAGCTGAGCAGCCCCAGACCACCAGTCAGCCACAGCGCCAGCGTGCCCGGCTCCGGCGTCAGCATGCCGAGCGTGGGCTTGACGCTGCTGGAGGAGAAGCTGCTAGTGAAATCGCCCAGGGTACCGCTGGTGACGTTCTCGGCGACGAGTTGGAAGCCGCCGAGTTGTCCCACGGAAAAACCCCCAAAGACGGAGTTGCCCTTCGAGTCGGTCATCGTCTGGGTCAGCGCTCCACCCGTGACGCTGAAGTAGCCGTCGAAGCTGAGCGAGGGCGGCCCGGCCATCTGCGCCCCGAAGTTGGTGACGGTGCCGGTCAGCAGCGTGCCGCTGAAAGTGACTGGGGTCGCCCCGTCCTGGAGTTTACTCAGGGTGAGGGTGCCAGTGAGGCTGACCCCGGTGCCGTTGGCGACGAAATTCCCGTTGTGATCGACCGTCAGGTCGATGCTCAGGACGCCGGTAAACGTTGCGAAAAACGGGGCTTTGAGGATGAGCGGCGCGGTGTACTGGAGGCTGGCAGCCGACAGCGCGACTTTAAAGTCGCCGGTGGAGGCGGTATACGCGATACTGCCGTTGCTGCCTCCGACTTGCGGGCTGTTGGGGATGTAGTTGATCGGCAGCAGGCCGGCGCGGGCGGTCGCGGGGGACCAGAGCAGGACGCCGAGGACCAGGGCCAGGGCCCCGAGGCATCGGAAAGTACACACAGTCACAGGTGTTCTCCTAAAGAAACCCCACTCGGTGGCTGAACCATCCAGGCGGCGGTGGACGCACACCTTCCCCGAGTCCGGGCGGCCCGACGGGCGCGCACAGCGGACGGGGAAGAGGGAACGTCAACGGGTTCGATTCAGTGGGACACCGCGGCTCAACAAAGGACCATGAGGGGCTGTTTCATAACGAAGGGGCAAGTGCCGAACCGACTGTGCGCAGCGGTTCCGGCGTCTGCGTTTTGCAACACACACTCAGGATCGATCCAAAGATCCCTTACCCTCAGGAAGGTTAATACTGGGGCACCGCGATTTCTTGGCATGATTCGGACAGGATGATAGGGCGCGTTCGTTGCACGATTGACACAGCACCCACTTGAGGTTGGCTGCTGTTTGGGTCAAGGTTCAACGACGCTCGTCAAGAATCGGCCATGCGGTCGCGGCACTGAGGCCGTGGCTGACATGACTGTTTCAAATTAGTTAGTTATCACAGGCATCGCCCGATTACAAGAAGAAAAAACGAATTTTGCCATGTGGGTGCGGACTCGAACTCTGGTGCGGCCCGGGCGTAATGGACAAGGTGCCACGACCGCGCCGAGTCCGCGCGGCGTTTGCAAATCGCGGCGAATCGGGTACCGTAGACCGGGGTGAATGTCGATGTCCGCCGCAATCCAGTTCAACGGAGGTCGCTCATGGCGATCCGGCTTCTGCTCGTCTGCTCTGTGTTTGTGGTACCAACGGTCCTCACGTCGCGCAGTCTGGCCCAGGCGCCCGACAGGCCCGCCACGCCGCGGCTCGACGCCGACGGTCAACCGCTGCCGCCCGGTGCCCTGGTCCGCATCGGCTCGACGCGCTTCCGCCACAAGCAGCCGGTGTCGTACCTCGGCTTCGCCGGCGACCGGTACAAACTCCTGGCCCTCTCCGGCGGGGAGATACGGCTCTGGAACCTGGACACGGGCAAGGCCCTCTGGCGGAAGCTGACGCCAGCCGTCGGCGACGCGCGGTTTGAACGCCGTTACTTCGGCCGAACCGCGGAGCTGGTGCTGTCCCAGGATGGCAGGACGGTCGCCTGGTGGGTCGGCGACCAGCTGAAATTCCACGACGCGACCACCGGCAAGGAAATCGCCAGCGTGGCCCAGAAAAAGCTGGCCGAGGATCTGAAGGCTGACGCAAGCGAACTGCGGGACGCGGAGTTTCAACTCTCCGCCGACGGTCAGTTCGTGGTCGTGTCCGACAGCGCCGAATTATTCCGCAAAGGCCGCGGTCAGGGCCGCAAGGTCGGTGTCTGGCGGGCCGACACTGGCGCCCTCGTGCGCGTGATCGACATGGGCGAGAAGAAGTCCCTGGTAGCGCTGGCCCTGGCCGGCGACGGCCAGAGCCTGGCGACGGTGGAAGAAAGTGCGGGCAAGGACGAGAAGGAGAGCCGGCAGACGGTGCGCCTGTGGAACCTGGCCACGGGCAAGGAGGTGAAGTCGTTTTCCTCGCCCGTGGAGCGGCCGAGCCACCTCCGCTTCCTGCCGGGCGGCAAGGCGCTGGTGGCGCTGGATCGCGGCGGTGAGTCGGTCCATCTGGTGGACACGGCCACCGGCAAGGAGCAGCGGCGCTTCCTGTCCCGCGGCGAACTGCAGCGTGTGCTGATGTCGGCGGACGGCAAGCGCCTGGCGGCGGTGACTCATGACAGCGTCTGGGTCTGGGAGACCGCCGCGGGCAAGGAACTGCTGCGCGTGCCGGCCGTCACCGTGGACCGCGGCGAACTGGCGGCGGCACTGTCCGCGGACGGCAAGCGGCTGGCGGTCGCAGTCGGCGTCAGTTTTCGGCTGTGGGACGTGGACACAGGCAAGGCCGTGCGCATGGACGAGGGCCACGTGGACGGGGTGGCGTCCCTGGCCTTCGCGCCGCGGGGCGGCCAGTTGTTGACGGCGGCGCCGCACGGGGCGCTGCTGCTGTGGGAGGCGAAGTCGGGCCGGCTGGTGCGGAGTTTCGCGTTCGCGCCGGCCGGGGTGCCCGAGGGAGGCGCTGCGCAACTTCACCAATGTACCGTGGAAGACGAACACCATTCAGGCGGCGTTCACGCCGGACGGCAAGACGGTCCTGGGCCTGGAACTGGGCGGGGCGCTGCAGCGCTGGGACGCGGCCACGAGCAAGGCGCTGCCGTGGGCGGTGGCGTCGCGGAAGTACCTGACCTCCTTCGCCATCGCGCCGGACGGCAAGCATGTCGCCGTGGCCGGCCTCGGCGGAATGCAGCTGCTGCAGGCGGCGACCGGCAAGGAGACGCGGCAGTTCCTCGCGGGCACCGTGCCGGAGAAGGACGGGCCGGGGCCAGGCGACTTCCAGTTCATCACCACGGCGTTCTCACCGGACGGCAGGCTGCTGTTCGCCACCCAGCTGAGCGTGGAACAGGGCAGGCGGGGGCCGGACGCGGGCATGGCCTCGACGTATCACGGTTTCGAGGTGTTCACCGGCCAGCGGCGCCTCCGCGCTGAGACGAAGATCAACCTGGAGGCCCTCATGGGAGGGGGTGGCGAACAGATGCTTGAGATGATGTCGGCGGTGTACGACATGATGGTGGTTGGCGTGGCGATGGCGCCGGATGGCCGGCACCTGGCGACCGCGGGTCTGACGAGCGTCAAGGTCTGGGACGTGGTCCGGGGTCGGGAGCTGCGCGTCCTGGCCGGCCGTGGCGTGGTGCCGATGACGGTGACGTTCTCGCCGGACGGCAAGCTGCTGCTGGTGGGCCGGCTGGACGGCAGCATCCGGCTGTGGGATGTGGCGACGGCGACGGTGCTGGGCGACCTGCCGCTGCACGGCTCGACGGTGACGGCGCTGGCGTTTTCGCCCGACGGCAAGACGCTGGCATCGGGCTCCGCGGACACGACCGTGCTGCTGTGGGACTGGGCGGCCCTGCGGCAGCGGCTGACGGCAGTGTCGGCCGCCGCGGCGCCGGAAGCGCTGTGGCAGGCGCTGGCGGATGAGGAGGGGGAAAAGGTGCGTGACGCCCTGGCGACGCTGGTGGCGGCGCCGGGGCCGGCGGTGGACTTGCTGCGCGCGCGGATGAAGCCGGTGCCGCCGGTGGACCCGGCGCGCGTGGCAAAATTGCTGGCGGACCTGGACAGCAAGCAGTTCGCGGTGCGCCAGGCGGCGACGAAGGAACTGGAAAAGCTCGGCGACCTGGCCGGGCCGGCGATCCACCAGCAGCTGGCGGGCAAACCGTCGCCGGAGGCCCGGCAGCGGTTGGAGACGCTGCGCGACCGGCTCGACGGCACGGCGCCGACAGCGCAACTGCGGCGCGAGGTGCGGGGGGTGGAGGCACTGGAGCGGATCGGCACGCCGGAGGCGCGGGAGCTGCTGGAGGCACTGGCGCGGGGCGGCGGGGCACCGGCTGACGGCGGAGGCGGCGGAGGCGGTGCGGCGGCTGAAGAAGGGGACGCCGTGACCGGATCCGGTTTTTTCGGATTCGTTTCCGGATTCCTTTTCGTGCCCTGAAAATGCCGAGAAGTACTCCTCGGTGCCAGGAACCGATTTTCAGTCAACGGTTGCGCGAAGGGGCAGAAGAAGGCTCGCATGTCCGCCGATTACGACAGCCCGTGGAAGGACCTGATTGACTGGTTGATGGAACTGCCGCGGACGTTAGCGCGCGTTGCGTTCGGGTGTTGCGGGTTCTTCGCCCCAAAGGGGGGCGGGACAACTTAGCCCAGGGCAACGCCCTGGGGACGCCTTCCGTGCCCTGAAGGGGCACCACAAGCGTCGTTGTGGTGCCCCTTCAGGGCACGGAAGGAAGCGGGGTAACAGTCCCTCCCTGGTTCCCAGGGCGTTGCCCTGGGCTAAGTTGTCCCGCCCCTTCGGGGCGAAAGACATGACCGCTACAGTCGTCTGCGAACCGCTCCAGGCGACGCCCGTGTCATTCGCCGCGGGACAATGCTTGCACTCGAACACCGGTTCCCGATCGGAGCCCGAGCGCCAGCGCGGGGTAGCGCTACCCCGTGCTGGCGCTCGGGCTCCGACCAGCCACGAACATTCATGGCGCTCCTGTATCAGGGGGGCCGCCAGCGCTGTCTTTTTTCCCCGGTCCCTTCCCGGGGCCCTTGCCAAATCCTTTCTTCCCCTTGGGCCCTTTCCCCCCGGGGCCGAATCCGCCACCGCCGAATTGCGACTCCCTGGTGAACAGCTCCGTCAGTTCGTCACGGGTGACCACACCGTCCTTGTTGGCGTCGGCGCGGTCGAACAGGCGGTGCAGCCGCTCGTCGGTCACCTCGGCCTTTGTCAACTTGCCGTCCTTGTTCTTGTCGAACGCCATCATCTGGGTAACCGTGGCTTCCACGTCAAAGCCCTTGCCCTTGCCCTTTTTGCCCTTGCCGCCTCCGGGGGGCTGACCCGGTGCGACCGAGACGGCGAGCAGGCAGCACGCCGCCAACGTGAGCATGATCCCGATTCGCACGATGCTGATCCTCCAGTCGAATGAGTGTCATCCAGTAATGTTGGGTGCGATTAACTCTCGGCGGGGGTGCGGCCGAGGACGATGTCGAAGCGGGCCGTCTGCTCGCCCAGACGGGAGCCGGGCAGCGGTCGGAAGTCGGCCTGCACCAGCTCCCGGGCGATGGGGTTGCCAGATTCCAGGAAGATGCCGTCGCGGTTGTTCTGCGCGTGGCCGGCGATGAACAATTGCGTGGTCAGCAGCTCGCGGTTGCTCTGCTTGAGTTTGAAGTGGATGTGCGGCGTTCGCCCCGGGTACGGCACTGGCCGGATCGTGCGGAAGTAGTACTCGCCGCTGGTGCCGGTCAGGAAGCGGCCATAGCCCTGGAAGTTGGCGTCCCGCTGACCACCGCCCCCGCCGCCGCCGACGTGGTGGTAGACGCCGCGGGCGTCGCACTGCCAGATCTCGACCAGCACGTTGCGCAGCGGCGAACCGCTGGCGCTCCGGATGCGGCCGCTGACGTGGGCGATGGTGCCGACCGCCGGCGTGAGGTTGTTGTTGATGACGATCAAATCGTTGTCGGTGTCGAGCGGCAGCTGCCGCGGGTAAAACGGCCCCTCGGTCAGGGGCGGGGTGCTGGCGAGTTGGTCGGCGAAGGCTCCGGGGACGAACGCCCCGAACGCCCCCAGGGTCGCCAGGGCCGCACCACCTTGCAAAAAGCGGCGTCGGCTCGGCTGCTGATCCATCGGTCTCATCACACAATCTCCCTTAAAAAGGACAATCTGACACTCCCCGGACGATCGATCCAGTCTCCCACCTTTTTGTGCTGCAACCCCTCCCACCCGTATAGATGCCCTGGTGGAACATTCCCGCGCGCAGGAACGCACTTTCGCCCGGCAGGTCTCCCGATCTGGGATGATTCACCACAGAGAACGCGGAGGGCGCGGAGAGAAGATCGAGGAATTGATTTACAGATGACACCGAGGGCCACCGACACGACACGCCGGCGCGCCCCGTCACACCGGGAGCGGATTCCGCTCCGCGAAGCCGCGCTGGTGCCAGTACGGATAGGCGGGCGTCGTGGCGCTGGCGGCGTCGAGGCGGGCCACCTGCTCGGGCGTCAGGTTCCAGCCGACGGCGCCGAGGTTCTGCCGCAACTGCTCCTCGTTGCGGGCGCCGATGATGACGGTGGCCACGGTCGGCCGCTGCAGCAGCCAGTTCAGCGCCACCTGCGGCACCGTCTTGCCTGACTCCTGCGCAACCGCTTCGAGAGCGTCCACCACGCGGTACAGATACTCGTCATGCACCTGCGGCCCGATGTCCACCACCTTCTGGCTTTGCAGCCGGCTGGTCGCAGGCAACGGCTGGCCGCGGCGGATCTTGCCCGTCAGCCGGCCCCAGCCAAGCGGGCTCCAGACCACCGCGCTCACCTGCTGGTCCAGGCCCAGTGGCATCAGTTCCCACTCGTAGTCGCGGCCGATCAGGGAGTAGTACGCCTGGTGGGCGACATACCGCGCCAGGCCGTAGCGCTCGGAGACCGCCAGCGACTTCATCAGGTGCCAGCCCGAGAAGTTCGAGCAGCCGATGTACAGAATCTTGCCGTGCGCGCACCAGGTCGTCGAGCGTGTGCAGCACCTCCGGGATGGGTGTGCGGGCATCGAAACCGTGCAGCTGGTACAGGTCGATGTGGTCGGTGCCGAGCCGGCGCAGGCTGCCCTCGACGGCACGAGTGAGGTGGTAGCGCGATGAACCGACATCGTTGGGGCCGGGGCCGGTGCGGAAGGTGCCTTTGGTGGAAATGAGCACGCGGTCGCGGCGGCTCTTGAGCGCCTGCCCCAGAATATCCTCGGCCAGGCCACCAGAGTAAATGTCGGCGGAATCGAAGAGCGTCAGGCCGGCGTCGAGGCAGATGTCCACGAGGCGCGTCGCCCCGGCCACATCGGTGGCGCCCCACGCCTTGAAGAACTCGTTGCCGCCGCCGAAGGTGCCGGTGCCCAGGCTCAGCACCGGCACCACGAACCCTGAGCCGCCCAGTTGCCGGTATTCCACGGTCACCCCCTCTTGTGCATCGTCCAATTGGATGGGAACTGGGCCGCCGACGGCCGGCAGGACGCCGCCCCGTCGAGGCCCAGACCACAGGCTCGATTCTACCCGGGGCGGCTACCGGCAGCCAGGGTTGGGGCGTCAGGTCGATCGTCAGCGCACGCCCGTTCTGTGGAATCGGCGGGACGCACTGCATGGTGAAAATTTGAGGAATGAGAAAATGGTAACGGCTGGGGGGCGAATGTCAATCATAGAATGCTGGGAAAGTGCGTGATCGACGGCGGAAACCGGTGGACACTATGTTACGGTTTGTTACAATCTTCCTTGAACGAATTGCCTGCCTTGATCGTCTTGTTAGTGGTGACGCCCACACCACCCGGGGCAGGGATCCAAAAGATTCCCTGCCACACTGCCATCGAAACCCGCCAACCGCCCGTGTCGTCATCGGAACGGAACCCACTCAATCGTCAGAACCGCTGGGCCGCGGAACGGCCCCAGCCCAGGAAGCGTTGCCTTCACAGGTGCCGTCATGCAACAAACCAGCGTCAACCGCCAGACCTTCCTGAGCCGGGTCCGCCAGAGCGGCCTGATGTCGGTTCAGGAAATCCGCGACGCCCTGCCTGGTCTGCCAAACACCGACCGCGGCAAGGCGGTGGCGCGCGCCCTCGTCGAGCAGGGCCGGCTCACCAAATTTCAGGCGGAACTGCTCCTCGCCGGTCGGGTCTCGGGCTTTTTCTTAGGCCAGTACAGGATTCTGGAGCAGATCGGTCAGGGCGGCATGGGTCGCGTCTTCAAGGCCGTCCACCAGACGATGCACCGCACGGTCGCCATCAAGGTGCTGGCGCCGCAGCATACCCGCACCGAGAAGGCCCGCCAGCTGTTCCAGCGCGAGATGCGCGCCGCCGGCCAGCTGCTGCACTCGAACATCGTCACCGCCTATGACGCCAACGAGAGCGATGGCCGGCTCTACCTGGTGATGGAGTATGTGGACGGCCCGAACCTCGAACAGCTGGTGCGCGAGCGTGGGCCGCTGCCGGTCGGCCTGGCCTGCGAGATCATCCGTCAGGCGGCGCTGGGCTTGCAGTGCGCTCACGAGCACGGCATGGTCCACCGCGACATCAAGCCGAGCAACCTGCTGCTGCAACGGCCGCAGGGTGCGTCCGGGCCGTGCGTGGTCAAAATCCTGGACTTCGGCCTGGCCCGCCTGTCCGACCAGTTGCCGAACGTCCCGGGCGTCATGGGCAGCATCGCGGTGGCGGACAACTGCGTCATGGGCACCCCCGACTACCTCTCGCCCGAGCAGTCGCGCAGCGTGCATCAGGTGGACATCCGCTCGGACCTGTACAGCCTGGGCTGCACGCTGTACTTCCTGCTGACCGGCCGGGTGCCGTTCCCGGGCGGCAACAGCCTGGACAAGCTGATTCGCCACGGCTCCGAGGAGGCGCCGCCGCCAGACGTGCTGCGGCCGGAGGTGCCGCTGGTGGTGTCGGCGGTCGTGCGGCGGCTGATGACCAAGAACCCCGACGACCGCTTCCAGAAGCCCACAGACCTGGCCGCGGCGCTGACGCACCTGGCGCAGAACCTGTCGTGGTCGGTGGTGGCGCCGCGGTTGGCGGCGGCGGGGGTGGAGGACACAGGACTGCGGCACGACACGCGCGGCCTGGAGTTTCTGGAGGACGGCACTGGCGAAGTGGCCGCGATCGGCAGCGCCCCGACGAAGACGTGGCCGCCCGATTCGGCGCCGACGGTGCCCGACGAACTGGAACTGCGACCGGCCGCGGCCAATCCTGGCTGGCTCGTCTGGCTGCTGGCGGTGCTGTGTACGCTGCTGGGGCTGACGGTGGTGGTGCTGCTGCTGTTGCTGCGGACCTGAAACCACGCGCTAATCGTCGGGCTTCACCTCCCGGTCCTGCTTTTCATCCGGCTTCGCCGGCGCCTGGTCGTGAATCTCAACATGGTTATGGGCGAAGAAAAAGCCGATGGCCCAGACGCGCACATTGCGACCGTCAGACGATTTGCCGTTCGGCTCAACACCCAGCAGCGCCAGGACCAGCTGCGGAACGGTGAGGATCAGGATGGCGCCGACGACGCCCCAGAACCAGCCCTTTTTCCAGAGTCCCTTGCCCATGTCGGTGTCCCCCCATCACAGAAAGCGTTTGCGCGTCTCGGGCGTGGGCACCCAGCAGCTCTCGTGCTTGCCGAACAGGCGGTAGCGGTTCAGGGCGACCCGGTCGTAGAACCAGTCGCGGAAGGCCGCCGGCAGGATCAGGAAGAGAGCCAGCCACGACCACGGCGGCGCGAAGTAGCGCGCCACGCGCAGGACGGCACTGGATTTCGTGTACGCCCGGCCCTGCTCCACAAACATCATGGTATCGAAGCGATCCGTCGGCAGGCCAGCCCAGCGCAACAGGGCCTGGCCGGCCGGCGACTGGATCGACGTCAACCGCAGCCGCCCGCGCGGGTCGTGGGCGATGACGAACTGCACCAGGCGGTTGCACAGGTTGCAGACGCCATCGAAGAGCACAACCGGCTCGTCCGGGCGGACAAGCGGCGGCACCGTGGCTCTGCCGTTTCGCGTTGCGGTGTCCATCATGTCAGCCACCGATCTGTCCCGGGTTTGGCGACCTTCCTCCCTCTCCAGCGATCAACCGCCGCGCCCCGCGGTGGTTAACGGCCGCCCTGAACTGCTGGCGCCATGATACCACACTGGAAGGGCCTTGCCGAATGTGAGTGTCCGTGTACTGATCCCAGCGTGGCTAATGCCTCGGCAAGCGGCGACGAACAACAACGGACCCCGTTTACGTTTCGCGCGGTGCCGCGCGAAACGTAAACGGGGTCAACAGACGCCTCGCTGAACGATGTTCAATCACCAGGGCTGTCACCTGGACAGCGTCTTGAACGAATTAAAGAACGCCCGCGTCTCCGGTGAGGGATGGGTGGACCTGCTCCCGCTCACGCTCAAGATGTAGAGCCGGTCGTTTACCAGGTAGGCACGCAAGAAGATCAGGGTGGACTTGCCGTCACCCAGTTCCCACTCCCGCCCCGGGGGGTTACTCGATTTAGTGGCGCCCACCTTCATTTCAACGTTAAGCCGCTTGAACATTTGGTTGTACCCCGACTCGACCAGATTAAATACTGCGTCGGGCTTCAACTTGGCCTTTTCCGGCGGCAGGGAAACTACCTCCACGTTGTAGCTCGGATTCAGTCCTCCGGTCGAAGCAGGAAAGTGAATCGGGGATTTTGCAATTCCCAGCCCCGCCTTGTTCAAGGTTTCCTTGGTCTGATCGTTCACCGTTTGCTCGGGTTTTACCGGCACAAGAACGCTAAAGCCCTGGGTTTCCTCCGTGAACGTGATCCACCCCTTGGGAGCCTTCACCTCGGCCGGCTCCTTCTTCTCCAGCTCTTTCTTTTCCGGTTCCTTCTTCTCCTTCTCCTTCTTGACCGGCGGCGGCGGTGCCACCGACACGCCGCCCTTGGGCGGCGGCACCACCTTCGTCAACTCGTTGATGTCCAGTCCCTCCGGCAGCTTGTCCTTCACCGTCGCCAGCCGGCGGAACAGTTCGTCCTGCTTCGCCCGTTTGGCCGGGTCCGTTTCCGCCTTGACGTAGCGCACGGAGCTGTCGGCCATGAGCATGTACGTACCCTTGCCGCCACCCTCCGACGACAGGAACGGTTCCAGGCTGTTTTTCTCCGGGACATTGCGCACGGTGCTGCCGCCGCCGGCGATCCACGGCGTTGCGCCCGGCACGCCCTCGTACGGCACGCGCACCATCAGGATTGTGTTCGACAGGCCGCGGTTGTCCCGGATCAGCTTCAGCGGCGTCATGCGGTCGTTGCCGAAGACGCCCAGCTTATCTTCCAGGAGCACCGTCGCGGGGTCGCCCCAGGCGGCCTCGGCAGCGTCCGGGCCGATGCCCGCCAGGCCGACAAAGTGCGTCGCCGCCGTGCCCAGCGGCATGCCCGGCGGCCGGACGTACCGGCTCCGCACCGGATAGCTCGGGTCAATGAACTCCGGCACCAGCGTCTGGGCCGCCAGCCAGTTGGACGGGTCCTTCCACGACTGCTTGAAGTCGATCTGCGCGTGCAGCTCGTGCCAGCCGAGGTAGGGCAGCAACTCGGCCATCCAGCTAATGCGATACCTCGGCTCACGGCCGTAGCGCGGGCCATCGAGGCGACGCAGCGAGCCCGGCGGGAACTTGCCCGGTTCGCCGCTGCCCACCTTCAGGACTTGCTTGGTCAGACGGTCCTTGATGACGCCGACTTTCAGGTCGTTCTCACCCAGTCGCTTGCCGGCGGCCGCCAGCCCGTAGACAATGTTGATCTCGTCCGGCCCCTTCTTCGCCGCCTCCAGCATACGGAAGCGGTCCACCGCCTCCGCCAGGGCCATGTCCGTCTTCAACCCGTACAGCAGCACCGACCACAGCGGCGCGAACTGCTTGCGGGTTTCCACCTCGCTGAGCCACAATTCCAGCGTGAACTCAACGGCGTGACCGTTCTCCGTGACGAGGATGCGCGACCGCGGTTCTTCCTTCTTCGGTTTCTCCTTGTCCTTGTCGCCCGTGCCGGGCGGTTGGTTGCCGGGCGGCGGACGCCTGCCCTTGCCCGGACCCGGGCCGGGGCCGGGGCCGTTGGGGTTCGTGGTTCCGGGGCTCTTTTCGTCTTCCTTCTTCTCGATCAGCTCTTCCGGCACAGCGATCTTGTGCCCGCGCAGCAACTTGCCGTACAACTCCGCCACCTCGGGCGCCCGCTTCTTGTTCAAGGTCTCGAACAACGCCCTGGCGGTCTTGTCGCTGGAGCAGTCGAGATCGTTGACGTAAACCAGGACTTTTTTATCGTCGTCGTCCCGCTGGCGCACGGCCGTGCCCAGGACGTTGACGACGCGGCCGGACTCACCCAGCACGTCGCCCAGGTCCCACAGCAGACGCAACTGCCACTGAACGCGGCCCTGCACGGTCCCCTGCTTGGCCAGGAGCGCCCGCGCCGCGTCCATGTCCACGGCGGACAGCACGATTGGCTGCCCCGCCTGCTCGCCGCTGCCCTTGAGGCGCTCCAGCATGTCCCGCAGTTTCGCGCTGAGTTTGCCGTAAGGAACCTCGATCTCAATCACCTGCGTTTTGGGTTCCTCCTTCTTCTCGCCGTCCTTGGCTTCGCCGCCGTCCGAGGGCCCCGGGGGGGCCTTGCCCTTGCCCGGGCCTTTGCCCTTGTCGGCGCCCGGCCTGCCCTTGTCCTTGCCCTTGCCCGGTCCTGGCGGTTGCTCGCTGCCCGTGCTGGCCTTGTCCTTGTCCTTATCCTTGACCTCCTCTTTCTTGACTTCCGTCTTCTTCGTGGGAATCTTGTCCTTGGTGTGCAGGAACTGCTGCATCACCGCTTTGGGGGCGAAGACCAGCGTGTGTCTGTCGTAGCGGTAGAGCTGCAACGGCTGCTCCCGGGCCGCCAGGCTCGGGTTGGCCGGGGTGTTGCGCAGGTACGCGGGGACGCCCAGCGCCAGCCGCGACAGCCCATCCACGTAGGCCCCGTTGCGCTGGACGGTGTAAGTCAGCAGTTGCTTGCCGCCCACGATGACCGGCGTCTTGTTCAGGTCCATCGCCTTGACCAGCGGGGCCAGGTCGTCCAGGGCGTCGGTCGTGTGCAGGACGGTGAACGTCCATTCGCCGCTAAAATTCTCGGCGCGGATCAACTCATCGACCGCGGACATCTTGAAGCCGACCTTGGCGAGGTATTCCGGGTCGCTCAGGATGCCGGCGTCGGTCGCCGCCTCGCCCTGCGGACTGTTCAGGTAGCGCTTGAAGAAGACGTGCTGCACGCTCTGGGTGTCGGCGGGCAGGAGGTTGGTCAGACGGATGTTGTCGCCCTTGCCACCGGAGCCGCCGTCGGTTTTGGGCGCTGGCCGGTCGCCGCCGCCCTTGTTCTTGCCGCCGTCCTTGCTGGCCTGCTCGTCGCCGCCGCCGCCGCCACCGCCGCCCTTGCCGCCCTTGCCCTTGGGGCCGCCCCCGCCCTTGCCGCCCATCGCGATGATGATGGCCACGACCGCCACCAGCGCAACGCCGACCCCCGCCAGGATCAGGGTCAGCTTCTTCCGGTCCATGCCGGCGGCCTTCTCCTTTTTCTTCTTTTTCTTCTTGCCCTTGCCCTTCTCCTCGTCCTCGTCGTCGTCCTTACCCTTGTCCTTGCTCTTACCCTTACCCTTGTCCTTGCCCTTCGGCTTCTCCTCTTCTTCCTCTTCTTCCTCCTCGTCTTCGTCCTCGTCCTTAACGCGCTTCGCGGGCGCCTTGGCCTTGCCGTTGGTCCTGGCCTTGTCCTTGCCCCTGGCCGGGGCCTCGTCCTCTTCCTCGTCGAGGTCCACGTCCTCCAGCTCTTCGTCCTCGTCGCTGACTTTTTTCTTGCCGGCCTTCACCTGGTAGTTGGCGGCGCAGATGCGCTCGTCCGCGGACGCCTTGCCCTTGTCCTTGGGAGTTTTGCCGCCGACCTCGCTTTTGGCCTTCTTGTCCTTGCTGGCCGGTTCCTCGACGACGAACTTGTACTTGCACTTGGGGCACTCGGTTTTCTTGCCGATCAGTGCCGCATCCTTGATCGGCACGAGCGCTTCACAGCTGGGACAGGGTTGCTTGAATGGGGTGGTCGCCATGTAGGGGTCTCCGTCACGACGGCGGCAGCAGGTCGTTGGCAAAGCGAAGAAAGTGTACAGGGTGTATCATAAACGTCTGTCGTGGCGGGATGCAAAGGACAAACGCGAAAAATGTCCCGCCCGCCCGCGTCACTGGTCGTACCGGTAGAAGTACAGGCGCAATTTCGGGCGGTCCTTCTTCGCCTTCTGGTACACCTCACGGGTCACCTGGGTGCCGTCCACGTTCAGCGATTGCAGTTGCGGCAGCGCGATCAACTCGCGGAAGCCCTTGTCGCCCAGCTTCGTGTTGTTGAGCGCCAGCGTCTCCAGCTTCGGCAGCGACTTGACGAGCTTCACCGCGTCATCGTTGAAGCTCGTCCCCATCAGCGTCAGTTCCTTCAACTGGGGCAGGTGGGCGAGGTGCTTGAGCCAGTCCGGCTGCAACTTCGTGTCGGACAGCCACAGTTCTTCCAAACTGTTCATCTTGCCGAGCGCCTTGAAGGCGTCCTCGGTCAGGTCGCAGCGCTGCAGCGATACGTGCTTGATCGGCAGCCCGGTCAGCGTCTCCAGGCCAGGGCCGGCCACCTTCGTCTCGTCCAGGGCCAGGTATTTCAGCTTCTTGAACGCCGCGAGTTGTTTGAGCGTGGCGTCGCTCACGCCGGTGCGGGTCAGGAACAGGTCCGTGGCGTTGGTGCAGTTCAGGACCGCTTGCATGCCCTTGTCGGTCACCTTGCTGTCGCTCAGATCGATAAACTGAACCTGCGCGGCGGTGGCCGGCCGTTTGTCCCGCTCCTTCGTCCCGGGCGGCGACGGCCCGTACAGCCAGCCCTTCGCCACCAGCGCTTCGAGCAGGCCGTCGTCGAGCAGCTTTTTGTTGAACTCGAACTTCGCCGGCAGCCGCGCGTCCACGACGGCCTTGATGCCGGCCGCCGTCACCTTCTGTTCGCCGTAGCCGGTGCCGAGCTTCAACTCGTTCAGGCGCGGCAATTTGGCGAGGTGCTTCACCCCCTCGTCGGTGAGGCCGTCCACCATCTCCAGCTTGACCGTCTCCAGCGTCTTCGAGCCGACGAACGCCGCGAACGCCGAGCCGTCCATCGTCAGGCCCATGAGGTAGAGCCCTTGCAGCTTTGGCAGCGTCGCCAGCTCCTTGACGCCAGCGTCCGTGACCTTTTTCGTGAACATCAGGCTGACCGTGTCGAGGTTGCGGCAGCGGGCCAGTTCCTTGATGCCGGCGTCCGTCACGTCGTCACCCTTGACGAGGATCATTTCCAGGGTGGGGATGCCAGCGAGAGTCTTCAGGCCCTCGTCGGTGAGTTTCACCCAGCGCAGGTCGATGAACTGCAACGTTTTCGATTTGGCGATGGTCTTGTATTCTTCGGGGGTGAGGGGGAAGTCCTGGAATTGTTTTGTCTTGTTTTCGATGAGCAGGGAGACGAGCGGCCGGTAGTCCGTAATGCGGACGTCGGTGAGCATCATCCAGCCCTTCGCTTTCACCAGGGCCACGACCTCCGGGTCCTCATTTTTGGGGATGCCGCGGATCTTCTCCCAGGGGCTGCGCTCGTTGCCGACCTGGTTGACGTTCTCGTCCTTCGGGCCGCCCTGTTTCACGTTGGGGTCGCCCCGCTTCACGTCACGGTTGGGCCGTTTCACGTTGGGGTCGCTCTTCTTCACCTCGGGGCTCGGGTCGTCGTTCTTCTGGCAACCGACGCCAAGGGCCACGGACAGGCCGAACAGCAATGTCACCGACAGCACACGGGGGGAGAGCCGATTCATGATGCGATGCTCCTTCTGGGATACCTGATGTTCAGGCTGTTTTATGATTCCCGTTAAGCAACGGCACCGTCCGCTGCGTCACGCGCCGCAGTGCCGCGGCGTCCACCTCCACGCCCAGGCCCGGCCCCGGCAGCGCCGCTGCCCAGCCACCGCGGCCGAACGTCAGGTCGCGCTCGCCCAGCGCCTCGCGCACCAGGTGGCGGTCGTAAGAGCCTTCCAGGTAACGCAGGTGGGCGACGCTCGCGGCGAAGTGCCGGCCGGCCGCGGACAGCAGTGCCGTTTCGCCGACCTGGCAGCCGAGCTGATAGCCGAGACCGTGCCGCTTCGCCAGCTGCGCCAGCCGCAGCGTGGGCACGAAACCGCCGCACTTCGACAGCCGCAGGTTGAACAGGTCGCAGGTGCCGTCCTCGACCGCCCGCCGCGCATCCGCTGCGCCGCACAGCGACTCGTCCAGCATCAGCGGCACACCGAGTTGCTTGCGCACCGCCGCCAGCGCCGCCACCTGCTCGTGCGGCACCGGCTGCTCCACCGCGCTGACGCCGAACGGCAGCAGTTCCGTGACGCGCTGCACGAGGTTGTCCGGCGTCCACGCCTCGTTGGCGTCGATGCGGATGTCGATCTTGCGGCCGAGACGACGGCGAATGACGCGGAGTCGCTTTACATCATCGTGGCCCGCGACGCCGACCTTCACCTTCACCTGCCGAAAACCGTAGGCCCACATCAGCCAGGACGACAACCGCAGCTTGAAGCCGCCGCGCGCCGTGACGGCACCGCTGTACTGCACGCGCGGCCGCGGCTCGTACAGGTCCGGCGCCAGCAGCCGCGTCACCGCCGACAGCGGCGCGCCGAAGTGTTTGCCGTAGGCGTCCAGCAGGGCCAGCTCGACGGCGCAGCGGGCACCGTTGCCCTGACAGCCGCGGTCGTCGCCGGGGATGGGCCGCAGTTGCAGTCGCTCCGCCAGCGCCGCCGCCGTGGCGAAATCGCGGCACGGCTCCAGCTGCGCCGCCAGATCGCTGCCCTGCAGCAGCGCCAGCGCCGAATCAATGGTTTCGCCGGTGACGTACTCGCGCGGCACCCCTTCGCCGTGGCCGACGACGCCGTTCTCCAGCACGCAGCGCACTAACACGTTGTCGGTGCTGGTGCGCGTGTAGGAGGCGTGGCGGAACGGCTTTCGCAAGGGGATGCGCACATGGGTGGCGCTCAACTCGACGACGCGCATGGAGAGGATCCTCTGCGTTTCGCATCAACCACACCCTCACCGTACAGACCCACCCCAGCAGGGCAACCCTGCAACGCCAACGTCTATCCGACCGCTCAGGCCGCCGTATAATCTCCCCAGCCCCTCCCCGGGCGTCCCCGTTTCTCCCGAGCACTGTCATGCGCGCCGTGGACATCATCCGCAAAAAACGCGACGGCCACGCCCTGGACCGCGCTGAAATTGAGGCGTTCGTCGCCGGCGTCACCCACGGCCACTGGCCCGACTACCAGGCCGCGGCGCTGCTCATGGCGATCCTGCTACGCGGCATGAGCGCCGCCGAAACCGCCGACCTGACGCGGGCGATGGTCCACTCTGGCAGCAAACTCGACCTGTCCGACCTGCCCGGCGTCAAGGTGGACAAGCACAGCACCGGCGGCGTCGGCGACAAGACCTCGCTCATCCTCGCCCCGCTGGTCGCGGCCTGCGGCATCTGTGTGCCGATGATGTCCGGTCGCGGCCTCGGCCACACCGGCGGCACCCTCGACAAGCTCGAAGCCATCCCTGGCTTCCGCGTCGGCCTGTGCTGCCCGAGTTCCATGCCCAGCTGGCCCGCGTCGGCTGCGCCCTCATCGGCCAGACGAAGGAGGTCGCCCCCGCTGACCGCATCCTCTATGCCCTGCGCGACGTGACCGCCACCGTCGAGAGCATCGCGCTCATCACCGGCTCCATCATGAGTAAGAAGATCGCCGAGGGCATCGACGCCCTGGTGCTCGACGTGAAGTGCGGCCGCGGCGCCTTCATGAAGACGCCCGGCGACGCCCGGTTGCTGGCCGAGTCGCTGGTCGCCAGCGGTCGCGGCAACGGCCTGCGTACCACCGCCCTGGTCACCGCGATGGACGCGCCGCTCGGCCGCCACGTCGGCAACGCCCTCGAAATCATTGAGTGCCTGGAGACGCTCAAGGGCCGTGGCCCGGCGGACCTGGAGAGCCTGTCCGTGCTGCTGGCGGCGCACATGTTGCTGCTGGCCGGCAACGCCGCGACACTCGCCGAGGCGGAGGCGAAGACTCGGGCGGCGCTTCGCTCCGGTGCCGGCCTGGAAAAGTTCCGTGCGATCATCGCGGCCCAGGGCGGTGACCCTTACGTCGTGGACGCCTATGAGCGGTTGCCCGCGGCGCCGCATCGCACCGTCGTCAAGGCAGGCCGCGCCGGCTTCGTGACCGACCTGGACGCCGAGAAGATCGGCCGGGCGACGATGCTGCTCGGCGCCGGCCGTGATCGCGTCGAGGACGTGATCGACCCCGCCGTCGGCGCTGTGGTGCGCGTCAAGGTCGGCGACGCCGTGCAGGCGGACGAAGCGCTCGTCGAGGTCCACTACCGCGACGCCGCCCGGCTGCCCGCCGCGCTCAACCTGTTCACACAAGCGTGCGTCGTCGGCGACGCGCCCCCACCGTCCCGGCCGCTCATCCTTGAAACCCTGGAAGCCGCATGAACCGCGAAGTGTCCCCGCCGCCCGAGGCTGCCACCGTTTCCCCGGAGGCGGTGCCCCCCGAGTTCCCACCCACACTTCCCACCGGCTCGGCGACGCCCTGGACCTGGCGGGCGGCCATCGCCGCGGGCGTCGCGCTGCTGGCGTGGCTGGCGTTCCAGTTGCAGGATGCCCTTGGCAGTAGCGGCCAGGCGGCGCTGGGCATCGTCTGCTTCTTCGGCGTCGCGGCGTTCTTCTCGGCGGACCTGCGCCGCGTCAACTGGCGGCTGGTCGGCGTCGGCGCCACCCTGCAGGTCCTCCTGGTGCTGTCCATCCGCCTGGAGATTCATGGCCTCGGCTGGCTCGGGCTGCCGGACCGCTTCCTGCCGGGCTACGAGTTTTTCGAGGCCATCACGGGGGTGGTGCGGCAGTTCGTCGGCTTCGCGATGGAGGGCGCCCGCTTCGTTTTCGGGACGCTGCCGAACCAGGCGATCTTCGCCTTTTCGGTGTTGCCGGTCATCATCTTTTTCGCGTCGTTCTTCAGCGTCCTGTACTACTTTGGTGTCTTGCAGTTCGTGGTGCGGCAGATGGCTCGCGTCATGATGCGGCTGATGGGCACCAGCGGCGCCGAGACGCTGTCTGTGACCGCCAACGTCTTCATGGGCCAGACCGAGGCGCCGTTGACCATCAAGCCGTACCTGCCGCGCATGACGCAGTCAGAACTGCTGACGGTCATGGTCGGCGGCATGGCGCACATCTCCGGCGGCCTGATGGCGGTCTACATGGAGATGGGCGCCGACGCCGTCGCCATCCTGGCCACCAGCGTCATGGCGGCGCCGTGCAGTTTGTACCTGAGCAAGGTGGTGCTGCCCGAGACCGGCCGCCCGGAAACCAGCGGCCGCATGAAAGTCAGTGACGAAAAGCTGCACCGCAACGTCATCGACGCGGCCTCGGCGGGCGCCTCCGACGGCATGCTGCTGGCCATCAACGTCGCGGCCATGCTGATCGCGTTTCTGGCGTTCCTGGCGATGGCCAATTACCTGCTGGGCCGGGTGGCGTCGGGCCAGTCGCTGTTCACGACGCTGCAGCAGGGCGGGGCCGGTAACGCGGTGCTGTCGCTGGCGGTGCTGGTGGCGCTGTTCGCGCTGCTGCTGTACGCCGGGCGGCGCTGGTGGCCGGCCCTGTTCTACCGCGACAACCTGCCGGTCTGGCTGCTCAAGGGCGGCCTGGTCGTGGTGGCGTTCGTCATCTTCGTCGGCGTGACGGACGTGGTGCTGCAAAACCTGGCGCCGGACCTGAAGCTCAAGACGATCTTCTCGGCGGTGTTCGCGCCGGCGGCGGTGCTGATGGGCGTGGAGGGCAAGGACGTGCCGATCGTGGCGGACCTGCTCGGCATCAAGCTGGCGGCCAACGAGTTTGTCGCGTTCGTGGAGCTGAAGCAGTACAATGCGAAAGGCGCCATCAGCGCGCGCGGCCTGGAGCTAGCGACGTACGCGCTGACCGGCTTCGCCAACTTCGCGTCGATCGGCATTCAACTGGGCGGCATCGGCGGCATGGCGCCGAACCGCCGGTCGGACCTGGCGCGGCTCGGGGCGACGGCGCTGCTGGTCGGCTTTTTGGTGACGCTGCTCAACGCCTCCGTCGCGGCGCTGCTGCCGCGCTGGGTCATCGGGTTGTGAACCGTAGGACAGGCGGCCCGCCTGTCCGGCGACTGGACAGGCGGGCCGCCTGTCCTACGGTTTACTCTGGTCTGGTGAAGGTCTTATCGTCGAACCGCGCCGGGAAGGTGATTTGGAGCGTCTCCGCATCCAGGAACTTCTTGCCGGCCAGGTTGATGAGCAACTTCGTCGGCTGCTTGACGCCGTCGAATTCCCTGAAGTCGCTGTAAAATTCCTCCCGGACCACCGCCGCCTTGCTGACCGGATCGTTCCCCGGCGCGTCATCTTGACGAGCAGGAAGGTGTCCTTGTCGAAGTAGAGTTGCACGTCTTTCTTGCCCGGATAGGCCACATTGATGCCCAGGGCCGGCTTGCCCTTGACGTTGCTCTCGCCCAGGCTGGTCAGCGTGAAGTTCTTGTCCTGGATCAGCGGCGTCAGCATCTGCACCAGCGCGGTGTACTGGGTGAAGCGCACCTGGGCCGCTTCCTGCTCGTCGGCCTCCTTGACCTCGCGGCTGACCGAGGTCCAGACCTTGTCACCGTTCTGCACCTGGATGACCGTGACCGGGACGCCCTTGAGGGTCAGGGTCAGGACGGTGCGGCTGCGGTCGGGCAGGTCCTGGTAGGCGTCGCTGGTGAAGGGCACTTCCCTGTCCATGATGAACGCACTGCCCTTGCCCTGCACACGCGTGCGTCTCAGCAGTTCGAGGTTCTTGGCCCCGCCGTGGGCAACGATGGCCTTGTCGATGACGGCCTTGGCGTTGCCGGCCCCCTGGCCCCAGGCGTGGACGGCCAGCCCCAGCAGCAGGGCGGCGACGGACCCGTGTGACAGCCACTTGCGCATGATGTCCTCCGTGGCATCAGGATGTGGTGGAACGAAACTTACTGCAGGGTAGCATAATCCACCCTCGGGGCCGCGGTCAACGGCCGTCCCTTCCCATGTCCGTGCCGCCGCCATATATCATCACCTTCTGTAAACCATCCGTGCGCCATCGACAGGGAGAAGTCGCGTGTCCGAACCAGGGATTGCCCCCAGCTACACCACCGCCCTGGGCCGGGCCTATCGCGCCGACGCCCTCGACCTGCTCCGCAACCTGCCCGACGACTCCGTGGCCCTGGTGCTCACGTCGCCGCCGTTCGCGCTGCGCCGCCAGAAAGCCTACGGCAATGTCACTCCCGCGGAGTACGTCGAGTGGTTCTGGCCCTTCGCGGAGGAAATTTATCGAGTGCTGCGGCCGGACGGCAGCTTCGTCTTCGACCTGGGAGGTGCCTGGAACCGCGGCAGCGGCACGCGCTCGCTGTTCCCCTATGAACTGATCCTGCGCCTGGCCCGGATTTTCCACCTGGCGCAGGAGTTTTACTGGTACAACCCGGCGCGGCTGCCGACGCCGGCGGAGTGGGTGACGATCCAGCGCACGCGCGTCAAGGACGCCGTGAACACCCTCTGGTGGCTGGCGAAAACGACGACGCCCCAGGCCGACAACCGCCGGGTGCTGCGGCCCTACAGCAAGTCCATGCACCGGTTGCTGCGCGACGGCTACGAGGCGGCGGAGCGGCCATCGCAGCACAAGATTTCACCGCACTTCCGCCGCGACAACGGCGGCGCCATCCCGCCCAACCTGCTCACCGTGTCGAACACGCGCTCGCAGGATGAATACATCCGCCGCTGCCGTGCCGCCGGTTTGCCAGTCCACCCCGCCCGCTTCCCCGCCGCGGTGCCCGAGTTCTTCATCCGCTTCCTGACGCAGAAGGGCCAACTCGTCGTCGATCCCTTCGCCGGCAGCAATGTTACCGGCTGCGTCGCCGAGGCACTGGAGCGTGCCTGGGTCAGCGTCGAGGTCAACGCCGACTACGTGGAGGGTTCGCGGCTGCGCTTCGAGGACGCGCTGGTCCGGGTGCCAGCAGCACCCTGCTCGTAGCACATTTCGTGGCACGGCTCTCCAGAGCCGTGTCTTCTACCCCACGGCTCTGGAGAGCCGCGCTACTCAGCGGCGAGAGCGCAACAGGTTGAGGTGCCGGCTGAAGCGGTCTTCCATGTAGTGATGGATGTTGACGAGCACGCGCACATCGCCGGGGCTGACCATGCGGCCGTTGCTCAGTTCGACCTCGTTGACGGCAATGATGCGCTCCAGTTCGAGCAGCTCTTTCTCAAACGCGGCGAAGCGTTCGTCGAGGGATTCATTGCGCATGTTCTCCGTGACGTTCCAGAAGCGGCAGGCGTCGGCGAACGTCAGTTCGTTCTTGCGCCGCTCCTCGAACTTCTGCGCCGCGGTGCTGTCGAGCAAGGTGATGAGGTGCCGTTCCAGGTCCGGCCGCAGCCGTACGGTCGGCGCCACCTCGGGCTCGGTTTCTTGCTGCAGGAGCTTGCGCACGGCGTACTTGCCCTCGCGCGTCAGGGCGTAGAGCTTCTGGCCCATCTTGATGAGCCAGCCTTTGCGCCAGGCCCTTCTCGCCCATAATGCTGCTGAGGATCTTGTTGGAATCGGGGTACTGGTCGGCGTAGCCCTTCAGACCGAAGGCCCGCGGGAACTGCTGCCACGAGGCGACGATCAGCGCCTCGGCGCTGAACGGCGACTGGCCCTGCTGGTCGAGCTGGTGGGCGGCGAGGAGGATTTTTTCGGGTACGGTCAATTCGACGATGTTGCTAATCACGGCTTTCCCCCGGACAGTCAGGCACGCGAGACGGAACACCCCTTACTGGAGATTGTGCCGTCCGCGGCGCCGCCCGGTCAAAGGCAATCGTGGGTTTGTGGGCCGAGAAGTCGGCGCCGGTGCCGCGCCAGCCGACAGGACCGTTGCGTTCGGCACGGCCGTTTGCAAACCCACCCCCAGCGCGGTATCGTAACCGCATCTTCCCTTGTGGTCCCCACCTGGAGAGCGCGCATGCCTGCCACCCCCCTGTCGCAAGTCGCCGTCCACTTGCGGCCCAACGATAACGTCGCCATCGCCGCCCGCCACCTGCAACCCGGCCTCGAAATCACCGCCGACGGTCGCACCCTCCGCCTCGCCGGCCGCGTCGGCCTCGGCCACAAGTTCGCGCTGCGTGACATCCGCAAGGGCGAAGCCATTCTCAAGTACGGCCAGATCATCGGCTTCGCCAACCAGGACGTCCCCGCCGGCACGCACGTTCATGTCCACAACGTTGCCGCCGACGCCTTCGAGCGCGACTACGCCTTTTGCAGCGAATGTCCGCCGCCCCTGCCGCCGCCCCCCGAACAGCGTTACTTCCTGGGCTACGACCGCGGTGACGGCCGGTACGGCACACGCAATTACATCGCCATCATCAGCACCGTGAACTGCTCCGCGAGCACGAGCAAGTACGTCTCCGAGAAATTCCGCTCCACCGACCTGCTGAAGCAGTTCCCGAACGTCGATGGCGTGGTGGCGATCACGCACAAGGCCGGCTGCGCCATGCAGTACGACGGGCCAGACCACCGCCAACTCGACCGCACGCTCGCCGGCTTCGCGCGGCACGCCAACGTGGCGGCGTACATCCTCATCGGCCTCGGCTGCGAAACCGGCCAGGCGACGCATCTGATCGAGGGCGAACACCTGATCCAGCTCAATGGCATCACGGGCGCCGCGAAGAAGAAGCCGCTGGTCATCAGCATTCAGGAGTGCGGCGGCATCGGCAAGACCGTGGATGCCGGCGTGCGGGCCATCGCCGAGCTGCTGCCGCAGGTCAACGACTGGCAGCGCACGAAGATTTCCGCGGACAAGATCATTTTGGGCACCAACTGCGGCGGCTCCGACGGCAACAGCGGCGTCACCGCCAACCCGGCGCTCGGTGTCGCGTCGGACCTGCTGGTGCAGCAGGGCGGCACCAGTATCATCGGTGAGACATCCGAGATTTACGGGGCCGAGCATCTGCTGACGCGGCGGGCCGTCAACCGGGCGGTCGGCGAGAAGCTGGTCGAGCGTATCAAGTGGTGGGAGTGGTACACGGGCGTCTTCGGGCGCGGAGATCAACAACAATCCGTCGCCGGGCAACAAGGAAGGCGGCCTGACAACCATTTACGAGAAGTCGCTGGGGGCCATCGCCAAGGGCGGCAGCACGGCGCTGGTGGACGTGGTGCATTACGCGGAGCCGGTGCGGGCGAAGGGCTTCGTCGTCATGGACACGCCGGGCTACGACCCCGTGAGCATGACGGGCATTGTCGCGGGCGGGGCCAACGTGCTGGTGTTCACGACGGGCCGCGGTTCGGTGTTCGGCTGCAAGCCGGCGCCGTCGATCAAGGTGGCGACCAACACGCCAATGTTCAACCACATGATCGACGACATGGACATCAACGCCGGCGTCATCCTCGATGGCGTGCCGGTCGCGGAAGTGGGCCGGCAGATTTTCGAGGAGATTCTGGCGGTCGCCAGCGGCAAGAAGACCAGGAGTGAGCTGAACGGCGTCGGCGAGGAGGAGTTCGCGCCGTGGAGCATTGGGCCGACGTTGTGAGTACCTCTTTCTCCGCTCACCCCCGACCCCTCTCCCCCTGAAGGGAGCGAGGGGAGTCAGGCACGCCGACGGCCACCGACAGCCGCAGCCGAAAGCACGCCCCGCCGTCGGGATGGTTGCCGGCCGTCAAACTGCCGCCGTGCGTCTCCGCGATGCGCTGCGACGTGACCAGGCCCAATCCCAGCCCCGTTTCCTTGCTGCTGACGAACGGCTGGAACAACCGCGGCAACAGGTCGTCACTGATGCCCGGCCCGGTGTCGCGCACCCCGACCTCCACCTGGCCGTCCGCCGGCGGCCCCACCGCGACCTCCAGGCGGCCGCCGCGCGGCATCACATCCAGGGCGTTCAGCACCAGGTTGACGAACAACTGCTGTAACTGCTCGGCGTCGGCGTTGACCAGGACCGACTCCGCCAGCGGTGTGAACGCCACCGCCACCTGTTGCTTGCGGGCGCGACCGGCGACCAGCGCCAGCGTGCGCCGGATCGGCTCGGACAGGTCCGTCAGCCGATACGACGGCTGGGGCGGCCGGGCGAAGTCCAGGAACGTTTGCAGGCAGCGCTCCATGCGGCGGATTTCCAGCTCGATGATGTTCAGGTCCTCCGGCGACAGGCCCTGCGCGGCCAGCTCCTCGCGCGTGGTCTGCACCAGCATCTTGATCGACGTGAGCGGATTGCGCAGCTCGTGGGCGACGCCGGCGGCCAGCTGACCGACCGCCGCCAGTTGCTCGGCGCAGCACCTCGCGTTCCCGCTGTTGCAGCTTGCGCACCACCTGCTCGATCTCGCGGACGACGCCCTGCATCTGCTCGTGGACCTGGTGCAGGTCGGTGGTCTCGGCCAGGGCGACCGCGGGCAGATCCTGGCCGAGCTTGTTGGCGGCGTCCTGGACGCGCACGCTCAGGTGGTAGATGGAGTGGCGCAGGCCGCGCGCGACGCCATAGCCCAGCAGCAGCCCCGCCAGCGACGCCACCGTGCCCACCGCCATCAGGCCGAGGACCATCCAGCGCACCGTCGTCCGGTGAGTGCTCTCCGAGGCGCTCACCTCTGCCGCGTTGAACTCTTGCAGCTGGGCGCACAACGGCAGAGTTTTGTGCTCCAGAATGTCCAGGGCCGGGCGCAGGTCCTTGGCCGTGGTGCCATTCTCGCCGCGCTGTCGCCAGCGCTCGAAGTAGTGATCGAGGCTGATCCGCAGCCGATCCACGATGGCCTTCTCCCTGTCCTTGTCCGCCAGCTGGCTGACGCGCTTCAGGTGCGCGCGGATGCGCTGATGGAGCGAGGCCACCTGATCGTTGTTGTCGCTCAGCAGGACCACCAGGTCGCGCAGGGTGGTTTCCAGGTCGTGGGCCTCCTGGGCGCTGCTGACGTTCTCGCCGAGCACCTCGGCGGAGGAGAGTTGCTGGAAATACAGGTACAGGGCCGCCGCCGCGCACAGGGCCAGCAGCACCAGGCTGACCAGGATGGTCGGCGCGGCGATCCGAAGGGACAGGCTGCGATTCCACATGGCGGCGCGCCTCGCGGCACAGAGGGGTTTTCCAGGACCGAAGATTATTATACCGCGCTGAACCTGCCGTGCCCGAGTGAGCGGCGAACGACCAGGGTGAACGGTTTTTTGCCAGGGTCAACGAGCGCGGAAGGCGGTTAATCTCGACGTGCAAAAGGATTGTTCTCCGTGTTCCCCTCGGTTGAAAAGCCGCTGCCGTCCGTTGCCCGCGCAGCCCCGCGGCATTTGGCACTGAATCTGCTACTGCTACTTCCTGAACCCTGAATCGAACCTGAGCACCGCTGTGATGAATACCCTCTTGCCGGAAAATCTGTTGACCGAAGTTACCGGAGTGATCCAGGAGATCGACCCGACGCGGCGTGAACTGACGCTGCTGGTCAACGGCCGACCCGAGCACTTCGACCTGGCGGCGGAGTGCGTGCTGGTGCTCCGCCGTGAGTGCGTCAAGCTGCGGCTGTTGCAGCCGTTGGACTGCGCCCGGGTCTATTACGTCCAGACGCCGCAGGGGCGCGTCGCCCGCACCGTGCAGGTAGAGTGACTTTTCCGTCTCCACCGCTTCGCCCCGGCTCTAAACAGGCTGCACGAAGTCCAGGGTGAGGCCATCTGGGCCGTTTTCCCCGGGCGCACCTTGCCGCATTTCGCTCGTCAGGTTTGCCGCTGTCCATAGGATCTTTGAACAGGAATCAGGAAAGCGGATCCAGACGGAAGAATATCGTGTTTTTACGAAATTGCCGCTCGTTTATCGACTCGATCCTCAAGAAGTAGGCTCCTCTTTTGATGGAAAGATGGGTCATCTGGTTTGAACCAGGGAGCAGCTTCATGCTCGAACTGACCCCCGAAAACGTGATTGCGTTTCTGCAGCGGCGCGGCTGGCTCAGCGGCGGCCTCGCGGAGGTGTGGCCGCTGGGCGGCGGCGTCTCCAACGCCGTGCTGGCCGTGCGCGCTGACGGCCAGACCGTCGTCGTCAAGCAGTCGCGGCCGCAGTTACGGACGCGCGACGCCTGGTTCAGCGACCTGGAGCGCGTCTACCGCGAGCAGGAGGTGATGGAACTGCTGCACCCGCTGCTGCCGCCGCTGAGCGTGCCGGCAGTGCTGCACGCCGACCGCGACAACTTCGTGTTCGTGATGAGCCACGCCCCGGACGGCGCCCGCGTCTGGAAAGAGGATTTGTTGGCGGGACAGACCAACCCGACGGTCGCGGAACAGGCGGGCCGATTGCTGGGCCGGATGCACGAGGCCACCGCGGAGCGTGCCGCGGAACTGGGGCGGTTGCGCGACCATGAGGTGTTCGTGCAGTTGCGTGTCGAGCCGTTCTACCGCCGCGTCCAGGAGCGCCGCCCCGAGGTTGCGGCCCCGGTCGGTGCGCTCATCGAAAAGATGTTGACCTTCAAGTTGGCGCTCTGCCACGGCGATTTCACGCCGAAGAATCTGCTGGTCCACGACGCCGGGTTGATGCTGGTTGATTACGAGACAGCCCACCTGGGCGACCCAACGTTCGACCTGGGGCTGTTCCTGGCGCACCTGCTGCTCAAGGCGTCGCGACTGCCGGAGCGCGGCGGCGAGTACCTGGACCTGGCGATTCACTTCCTGGACGCTTACGCGGGCGAACGGACTTTCCTGCGTCAAGAAGATTGGCAGGCGCGCGGCAGCGCCCACCTGGCGCTTGCCTATCGGCGCGGATCGACGGCACCAGCCCGGTGGATTATTTGCCGCAGGAACGTCGCCGCGACATGGTGCGTTCGTTCGGCCGAATGCTGCTGGACCGGCCGATCAGTTGGCCCGATGCGCTGAGCCGCTTTGAAGAGATGCTTCAAGGGGAGGAAGGTCATGTCACCGGCTGACGCCATCAACCGCATCCACGCCCGGGAGGTGCTCGACAGCCGCGGCCAACCGACCGTGGAGGTCGAGGTGCGTTGTCTCGGTGCCCTCGGCCGCGCCATCGTGCCGTCGGGCGCCAGCACCGGCCGGCACGAGGCGGTGGAGTTGCGCGACGGCGACCCGCGGCGCTACGGCGGCAAGGGCGTGCGCTGCGCCGTCGAAATCGTCAACGACGCGCTGGGGCCGGCGCTGGAGGGGACGCCGGCGACAGAGCAGGAGCGTATCGACCGCCTGTTATGCGAGATCGACGGCACGCCGAACAAGTCGCGCCTTGGCGCGAACGCCATTCTGGGCGTGTCGCTGGCGTGCGCCCATGCCGCCGCGGCCGCTCGGAAAATGCCGCTGTGGCGATTCCTGGACGCCGGTCGCGATCAGGCCCGGCTGCCGCTGCCGATGGTCAACCTCATCAGCGGTGGTCTGCACGCGGGCGGCAACCTCGACATTCAGGACGTGCTCTTGCTACCGATCGCCGCCCGCAGCTACTCCGAGGCGCTGGAAACGACCGTCGCGGTCTACCGGGCGCTGGCGGAGGTGCTGCGGCAGCGCGGTTACGAATCCGTGCTGGTCGGCGACGAGGGCGGTTTCGGGCCGCGGTTGCCGAACAACCACACGGCCATCGAACTGGCGGTCGAGGCGTGCCAGCGTGCCGGCCTCAACCCCGGTTACAACGCCGCGCTGGCCGTGGACGTGGCCAGTTCGCACTTCTACCGCGACAGCCGCTACCACCTGCGCGACCAGCCGGCGCCGCTGACGGCCGCGGAATTCTGCGGCGTGCTGGAGCGCTGGGTGAACGATTACCCGATCCTGAGCATTGAGGACGGCATGGCGGAGGACGACTGGGACGGCTGGAAGTTGTTGACGCAGGCGCTTGGCCGGCGGGTGCAGTTGATCGGCGACGACCTGTTCGTGACGAACCCGGAGCGGCTGCGGCGCGGCATCGAAGCAGGCGTGGCCAACGGCGTGCTGGTGAAGCTGAACCAGATCGGCACACTGACGGAAACGCTGGCGGTGATTGAACAGGCCCGCGCCGCTGGCTATCGGCCGGTGATCTCCGCCCGCAGCGGCGAAACCGAGGACACGACCATTGCGGACCTGGCGGTCGGCACTGGCGCGGGCCAGATCAAGATCGGTTCTGTGGCCCGCAGCGAACGGCTGGCGAAGTACAACCAGCTGCTGCGTATTGAGGAGGAACTCGGGGCGGAGCGCTTCGCGAACTGGCAGCCGCTACCGGGTTGACAGCGGCGGTTGCCGCAGCACTTCTTCCGCGAGCCGCACCACCTCGTCCACCAGCGGCATTTGCCGAAAGCGATACACGGCCGCTGACAGCCCCTCCAGCGCCTCCTCGACCTTGAGTTGCTCCGACACCGCCAGCAGGTACGGCACCCGGGCGTGCTCGCGCAGCCGTTGCAGATGTTTTTCGACGCTGGCCCGCCGCCAGAACCCCAGCACGTCCAGGTAGACGACACGCTTGCTGGCCCGATGTACCAGCCGATAGTCCGGCACCCAGAAGCCGCTGCCCAGCGGTAAGAGATCGCTTTCCTCGCTGATGTCCCAGTCGGCGGCACGCTTGCGGAACAGCTCGACGAACATGGTTAACTCGGGCGGCACATACATGCCGGTGTCGGCGAAGTGCGACACCAAACCGTCGCGCGGCGACAGCAGGAACTGCTTCGGCTTACGCTGCGGCCCCCAGCGCAGGTCCGCTTTCAGGTCGAAATCCTTGCACTGGAGGAGCGCCGGCAGAAACAGGGCGAGTTGCAGGCCGTACTTTTGCGTGGCACTGAAAAGGCTGAGCGGGCCGTCGAGGCGCAGGCAAAAGGCATCACCGGCGTGCGGTTCCACCTCGCAGACGAGGCGGTGGAACTTCACCAGGCGCAGCGAGCTGGCGGTAGCGCTGCGGCGGCTCATGGCGGATGACGACCTCCACGCCCGTGGAGCGCAGCAGCACCGCCTGCGCCAGCGCCACGTTGTAGCGCTCCAGCAGCCGCTCGGCGGTGATGTCCTTGAATTTCACCAGGCGCTGCTCGCTGCGCAGGTCCGCGAACAGGCCCTGCTCGATCTCTTCGACACTGACACCCAGTTGGCCAGAGACCTCCGCGAGCACAGCGGCGCGGTCGAAGTGTTTTCGCAGCGCACCGTCGGCCGGCGCCTGGCGGTGGCTGGTCGCGGCGCGGAAGACGGCCTCGCGCAGCTGGTCGGGCGGATGGCCGCTCTGCACCTCGAACTCGCAACGGTCCTCCAGCAACTTCGCCAGTCCCTGGTGGACCAGTTGCGTGGTGGTTTCGCCGAAGGCGTCGTCGAGTTCGGTTTCGAGTTCGCCGCGCGTCCGCCCCGGCAGGCCGCGGAAGACCTCCAGCAGGCGCTCGGCCATTTCCCGCCAACCTACCTCGGAGGTGTCGAGGTAGATGGGGAGGACGCGGTCGCGGCTGAAGCGGACGCGGACGTGTTTGCCGGTGAGCATGGAGCTGAATACCTCTGTTTCTGTTGATGGAGTACCACCTCGCGCTTGCTCGAGCTTTTGACTCCAGAACGTCCACAAACCGCCGCGGTTCGAGCGATCAGGCGGTGAAGCCAGATCGGGCGCGATGCACTTTGAGGAATTCAGGGGCAAGACGAGACGCGGTGGGTGACTGAAACTGAATCATTTGATCAAGAATTAGCGCGCATCGCGACTGGGTGTAGCGGAAGTCGCCAGACTTCCGAGCAACACCGGACGGAAGTCTGGCGACTTCCGCTACACCCAGCCGCAAACTGCTCTAGTTGAGCCGGCAGCAGATCGAGCCCCATCGCTCCTCTCCTTGTGAAGGATGTCCACTACCCGTTCTTCCGCGCGAACTCCCGCATAAACCCCGCCAACGCCTGGCACGCCTCGGGGCTGACCGCGTTGTAGATCGACGCCCGCAGCCCGCCCACCGACCGATGCCCCGGCAGGCCGACCATGCCCGCCGCCTGCGCCTCCGCCGCGAACTGCTTCTCCAGCGCCTCGCTCGGCAGCCGGAACGTCACGTTCATCTGTGACCGCGAACCCGACTCCGCGTGGCCACGGTAAAAGCCGCCGCTCTGGTCAATCGCGTCATACAGAATCTGCGCCTTGCGGGCGTTGCGCTGCCCCAGCGCCGCCAACCCGCCGAGCTGCTCGATCCATTGCAGCACCAGGTTCAACATGTAAGTGCCAAACGTTGGTGGCGTGTTATACAGCGAATTGTTTTTCACATGCGTGGCGTAACGCAGCATCGTCGGCACCTGCTGGTTCGCCTGCGCCAGCCACGCCTCGCGCAGCAGCACCACCGTCACACCCGCCGGGCCGAGGTTCTTCTGCGCCCCCGCATAGATCAGCGTGAACTTGCCGGCGTCGAAGGGGCGCGACAGGATGTCGCTGCTCATGTCGGCCACCAGCGGGCGACCGCCCACATCGGGGAAGGCGGACCATTGAATCCCCTGGATCGTCTCGTTCGAGGTCAGGTGGACATAGGCCGGATTCGCGCTCAGGTGGATCTCGTCGGACCGCGGCACGCGCCGATAGCTGCCGTCCTTCGCGCTCGCGGCGACGCGCGCGTGGCCCAGCGCCGCGGCCTCCTCCTGGGCCTTCTCCGCCCACGCTCCCGTCACCAGGTAATCCGCCGTCGCGCCGGGCGTCAGGAAATTCATGGGCAGCATCGCGAACTGTGTCGAGGCGCCGCCCTGCACGAACAGCACGCGATAGCCGTCGCCCACGCCCAGCAGCCGCTTGAACGTCGCCTCCGCCTGGACGTTGATCGCCTCGAATTCCTTTGAGCGGTGGCTCATCTCCATGATCGACAGGCCGCGCCCCTGGTAGTCGCGCAGCTCGGCCTGCACCTGCTCCAGCACCGCCGGCGGCAGCATGCTCGGCCCGGCGTTGAAGTTGTAAACCGTGCTCATGGGGTGATTCCTCACAGAAGACAAAGCGGTCAGCGATAAGCGTGGTGCTGCCGGCGGCGGTCGCTGGTGAACTCCTCTGCGGTGCCGCGCGTGATCACTTCGTACAGCAGCGCCTGCTTGTCGCCGTGCTTGCGCAGCAGCCGGCCCAACCGCTGTACATGCTCGCGGACGCTGCCGGTGCCCGACAGGATCACGCCGACATTCGCCGCCGGCACGTCCACGCCCTCGTTCAGCACCTGGCTCGTCACCACAATCGGATACTCGCCGCTGTGGAAACGCTGCAAGATCTTCTGCCGCTCCTTCGTCTTCGTCTGGTGCGTGATCGCGGGCACCAGGAAGCGGCGCGCGATGTTGTACACCGTGGCATTATCATAGGTGAATATGAGCACACGATCCTGGGTGTGCCGGGCCAGCAGCTGTTCCAGCAACTGCAACTTCGCCGGCGCCGCCAGCGAGATGCGCTTCTGCTCCCGGTACGCCTGGAAGGCGGCGCGGCCCTCCGGCGAACGACACGTCGCCTGAATGAAGCGCTGCCAGCCCTGCGGACCGCCGAAGACAATGCCGTTTTCCTCCACGAAACGCCGGTACACGTCGCGCGTTTCACGGTAGCGCTGCGCCTCCGCCTCCGATAGCTCGACGTAGACGCGCTGCGTCTGGTACTCCGCCAGGAAGTCGCCGGCCAGTTCCTTGATCTCACGGCGGAAGACGAGCGGGCCGATCAGCTCCGGCAGCAGTACCTCCTGACCGTCGGCACGCTCCGGCGTCGCGGTCAGGCCGAGGCGGAACGGCGCCAGGCTGGCCACCGCCGCGGCCGTGTAGCTCGGGCCCGGCAGGTGATGGCACTCGTCAAAGATCAGCAGACCATACTTGTTGCCCCAGCGCTCGACATGGAGGTACGCCGAGTCGTAGGTCGTCACCGTCAGCGGTTGCAGGTCGTAGTAGCCGCCGCCGAGCAAGCCAATCGGCTCGCCGAACGCCAGCAGCAACTCGCCGTACCACTGATTCAGCAGGTCGATGGTCGGCGTCACCACGATGGCCGGGCGGGCGGTGCGGTTGATGGCCAGGATGGCCAGGTGCGTCTTGCCGGTGCCGGTCGGCAGCACCACGACGCCACGGCTGCCAGCCTGGCACCACGCTGCCAGCGCCTCGGTCTGGTGCGGGAACGGGTCGCGGCTGGTGCGCAGCGGCCACGGCGTCGGCTGGAAGGCGCGGGCTTCGTCCTGGTACGGTAGGTGACGGGCGCGGACGTGCTCCACGAGCGCGCGGTAATAACGGGCCTCGGCCAGGAAGGTGTTCTGGCGCTGGTCGAACCGGCAGCCCGGCAAGGTGGACAGCACCTCCGCCGGTGCGCCCGTCACCAGCAGCGTGCCGCGGTCGAAGCTCAGGTGGATCGTCGGTGTGGCCATGTCAGCCGATCAGGAGGCGGTCCCCGCGTCCGAGGGGCACTGGCACCCCGACCGCGGGCCGGCGGGTTCGAGGGCGGCGTCCGGGGAGACGCCGCGGTAAATCCGTTGGATGCGCTCGCGGTTCAGGCCGAGCACGCGGTCGAAGCGGCCCAGCTTCATCCCGACGAGCGACGGATCCAGGCTGGCCAGGTTCTCCACCAGCTCCACGTCCAGGCGAATCTCCGCGTCGAGTTCCTTGCGCATCAGCCACGGGAACAGCGGCAGGCCGCCCCACGGGACCGGCCAGTGCGACTGGGCGAAGGCGAAGGTCCACGCCGCCGTCTCGTCCGCGGTCAGCGGCGTGAACAGCACCACCACCCGCCAGCGCACCAGAGCCTCGCGCCCGGTCTTCGGGTTGTCCCACCAGTGGTCGATCACCAGATAGACGGGGCTGAAGTAAGTCGTCCAGCACGAATTGAACCAATGTCCGCCCCAGACACCGAACAGCAACCCCATGAACAGGGGGAGCCGCTTGCGCGGCCCACGGTTGCGGACACTTACCATCGTGTCCGTGGTTTCCACTTCCACAGCCACTTCCGCCATGCGCGCCGGGTTGAAGCCGAACGCCCGGTGGACGGTGGCGGTATGCTCAATCTCGCTGAAGTTGTCCAGGGCCAACTCCAGGGGCGCCCGCATGTGGTGCTCCAGCGTACACATGTGACGAAAGCCCGGGAAGGTGAAGTCCGGGAACGCGGCGGCCCCCGGTGCCTTGACCCAGACGGCGCCGTGGGCCTCGCGGACTTCATAGCACGTGGTCTGGGCGTGCAGTTTCGGGGTCCCGGGGCTCTCGCCGTGGCCGCAGGCGTCAAAGGTCCAGCCGTGATACGGGCACTGTAACCGGCCGTGCTCGACGCGCCCCTTGCTCAACCGCATGCGCCGGTGGGGGCACTCGTCCTCCAGCGCGCCCACCTGGCCGTCTGCGCCACGGAACAACGCGAGGTGCCGGCCCGCCAGGCGGACGCCCACCGGGGCCCGCTTCAACCGCTCGCTGCGCAGTACCGGGTGCCAGTGATTCAGAACCGCCATCAGGTGCAACCTCGAAGGAGTCGTCCAGCGCTCCGCGGGCGCTCCCGGTTAACATACCTGGTCGTCGGCCGGGAACAATAGCGCGGGAGTGTCCTGGCCGCGGGTGCAGCGCCGGGACAGCCGGCGCCGTTCAGCCCCGCTCCCGGAGCACCGTCTGGCGGCCGTGGTAAATCCGCTGGATGCGCTCACGGTTCAGGCCGAGCACGCGATCGAAGCGGCTCAGTTTCATGCCGTCGATGCTTGGATCCTTGTCCGCCAGGTTGCCCAGGATATTCACGTCCAGGTTGATCTCATGATTCAGGTTCCGCCGCAGCAGCCAGCCGAACACGGGCACGGCGCCGTTGGGGCCGAGGGGATAGCGCGACTTCGTGAACGCGAACGTCGTGACCGCCGTCTCCCGGTCGTCAATCGGCGTGAAGAAGATGTACAGCTTCCAGCGCACCAGTCCCTCACGGCCCGTCTTCGGGTTCGTCCACCAGTGGTTGTAGATCGAGTACACCGGCGAAAAATAGGTCGTCCAGTCGTCGTTGAACTGCCAGTGCTTGCCGATGCCCAGCAGCAGTCGGAAGAACCAGTTCATCTTCTTCGGCGGCCCCTGGTTGATGACGCGCACCGTCGTGTCCGTCGGCTCGAACTGCACCTGCACCTCGTGCATCCGCTCCAGCTCGTAGCCGAAGACCGCGTGCGTCGTCGGCGTGTGCTCGATCTCACAAAAATTATCGACCACCAGTTCCAGCGGCGCCCGTGCCCGGTGCATCAGGTTGCAAACGTTGTACCAGCCGACCACGTCGAAGGGCGGGAACACCGGGTTGGAGTCGCGCGACTTGACCCAGACGAAGCCGTGCTGCTCCGTCGCCTCGAACGCGGTCGCTGTGGCGTACAATTTCGGCGTCGCCGGGCTCTCGCCTTCGCCGGCACAATCGAACTTCCAGCCGTGATAACGGCATTGCAGGCGGCCCTTGACCACCGTGCCCAGGCTCAGCCGCATCCGCCGGTGCGGGCACACGTCGGACAGCGCCCCAACCCCGCCGCCGTCGCTGCGGAACAACACGATGTCCGTGCCGGCCAGCCGGATGCCGACCGGCGCCCGCCGGAGTTGCTTGCTCGAGAGAACTGGGTGCCAGTGGTCCAGCGCAGCCATAACGCTCCACCTCGGGGACCGGCCAGACGTCGTGCCGGCCGTTACCTTGTATAGGATACCCGCCACCTCAACAGGAACAATAGCGCACTGACCAATGGCGCACGGGGCCGGATCGGCAGTTCCGGTTGGCCAAACAGGTTCTCCCAGTTGCCCTATTTGCCCCACCTTCTCGGGAAATGCACATCCGATGCCGTGTGCCCCCCGGCCTGGAATGTGCGTTCTACTATCCCCGGGCGCCCTCGACACGCATTGGAGAACGAAGTCGGAATGCGTATTTTGAATGTGGGTAACGCTGTGGGGGCATCAGAATGCTGGCACTGCTGTGGGCGGAAGCGACCATAAACTGGGGCTGGGAGGTGCTCGGTCTACTCAGTCTGCCGGCGCTGGTGCTGCTCAACGCCTTCTTCGTCGCGGCGGAATTCTCGCTGGTGGCGGTGCGGCGGACGCGCGTCGAGGAGATGGTGGCCCAGGGCGTCCAGGGCGCGACGGCGGTCGAGGCGGCGGTCAACAAGCTCGACCGCACCATCGCCGCGACGCAGCTGGGCATCACCGTGGCCAGCATCGGTCTGGGCTGGGTCGGCGAGCCGGCGCTGGAACGGCTGCTGCGGCCGTTGTTCGAGGCGCTGCCGCCGCCCTGGCCGAGCGCCGCCAGCCACTCCGCCGCCTTCGTGGTGACCTTTCTGTTCATCACCTTCATGCACGTGGTCTTCGGCGAACTGGTGCCCAAGACGCTGGCGCTGCAGGCGCCGGATCGCTCCGCGCTGTGGCTGGCCCGGCCGCTGGTGGTGTTCGTGCGCCTGACGCGGCCGCTGGTGCTGGTCATGGGCGCCACCGCCAACTGGGTGCTGCGCCGCCTCGGCTACGACCGCGCCCGCAGCGAGTCGATGGTCCACTCGGTCGATGAACTGTCGCTGCTCATCGAGGACACCGAGGAAGCGGGCATCCTCGACTCGGAGCAGGCGCAGCTGGTGCAGAACGTGTTTCGGTTGTCGGACAAGGTGGTGCGCGACTGCATGGTGCCCGCGGACAAGATGGCGGCCCTGGAGCTGAGCACGCCGCCCGACAAGGTGCTGGAGGCGGTGCGCAGCGGAGCGCACACGCGCATGCCGGTCTACGAAAAGGACCTCGACAACATCGTCGGCATCGTCAACACCAAGAACCTGTTCTTCATTCTCAGCCTGAAGGGCATCGTGGTGCTGAGCGACGCCATTTACCCGGCGCTGTTCCTGAAGCCGGACGAGAGCCTCGGCAACGCCCTGCGGCTGTTCCGCCGTGCCCGCCGGCCCATGGCGCTGGTGCGCAGCGAGGAAGGCAAGATTCTCGGCCTGGTGACACTGGAAGACATTCTCGAAGAGATTGTCGGCGACATCGAGGACGAGCACGACCGGCCGACGCCCAGGGTGGTGCGGCTGACGGCGCGGCCCGGCAAACGCGGTCAGGAGACCGGGACTCGGGGACAGGGAAAGGGCTAGCGCGGTTGGCCCTCGGGTGTAGCGGAAGTCGCCAGACTTCCGCGCAGCGCCGCACGGAAGTCCGGCGACTTCCGCTAGCCCTAAATGCCACGCGCGCCAGCCGCACCACGAAATGTTTCTCACTTCCTGGAAAAGCCACGGCTTTCATTGTAGCCCCTGAGAATGCCCGACGGCGAACACCGTGCGAAACCGCGGCCGGGCTGCGGCGCGCTGCTGCGGCACTGGCTTTGCTTGGGAAATCAGGGTTCCTGAGATCAGGAAAACGGTTGACAACCCTTCGACCCGCACTACAAAAGCCGCGAGGGTTCCATGACCGCCAATACTCGCGGACTTTTCGCCGATTGGGAGACACATGTCCGAACCCATTACCAATAAACCGGAAACGGCCGTCACCCCGGCCGCGCCAATCGCCACCGCTCCCGCGGCACCGCCGAAGCCGGCCATGCCGCCCAAACCCGCCGCGCCCGCCAAGGCCGCACCGCCGTCGCGCCGCTTCTTTCTGATGTCGCTCGTCGGCAGCTGGGCCAGCATCGGCTGGCTGACCTTCACCGCGTCGATGCTTGGCATGACGCTGGGGACGGTTCGCTTCCTGTTCCCCAACGTGCTGTCCGAACCGCCGACGCGCTTCAAGGCCGGCCCGCCCGATCAGTTCGAACTGGACAAGGTCAGCGACCGCTTCAAGCCGGACGGTGCCTGGGTGGTCCGCCACAAGGACGGCGACCGCGAAATCATCTACGCCCTGAGCACGACCTGCACGCACCTGGGCTGCACGCCGAACTGGCTGGAGGCGGAGAAGAAATTCAAGTGTCCCTGCCACGGCAGCGGCTTTTACATCACCGGCGTTAACTTCGAGGGCCCCGCCCCGCGGCCGCTGGAGCGCTACGCCATCCGCCGCACCGACGACGGCCAGATTGAAGTCGATAAGTCGCGCAAGTTCCAGAAAGAACTCGGCCAGTGGAACGACCCCGACTCGTTCTTGCAGGTGTGATTTGTTTTCGTTCGTCGTACCGCCTTCAGGCGGAATCAGGGACGCAGATTCCGCCTGAAGGCGGTACGACGAACCAACCCTGAAAGGGCACCCATGGCGATTGGGGACTACATCCGTAACTCGCAGGTCTGGAAGAGCATCTTCCGCCACCCGGCGCCGCGCGACCGCCGCAACCGTGTGGTGGTCATGCTCACCAACGTGTTCCTGCACCTGCACCCGGTCAGCGTGCGCAAGAGCGGCATCGACCTCAGTTATACCTGGTGCATGGGCGGTATCACGTTCTTCCTGTTCCTGGTCGAGACGGTCACCGGCGTGCTGCTGATGTTCTACTATCGGCCAACGCTGGAGCACGCCTACAACGACATCCTGTCGCTGCGAGACGTGGCGACGCTTGGTATCCTCCGTGAGCTGCACCGCTGGGGAGCCCACGCCATGGTCATCACGATCTGGCTGCACATGTACCGCGTCTTCCTCACCGGCAGTTACAAGCCGCCGCGTGAATTTAACTGGGGCGTCGGTGTGATCCTGCTCGTGTTAACGCTGCTGCTGAGCTTCACCGGCTACCTGCTGCCGTGGGATCAGCTGGCCATCTGGGCCATCACCGTCGGCAGCAACATGGCGCGCGCGACACCACTATTAGGTTACGAAGGGCCAGGTGCCAAATTCCTCGCTGTGGGCGGAGTGGAATTAATCACCTCGGGGAGCGATGCGCGCTTTATTTTGTTAGGCGGCCGCTTCGTGGGGGAGACGGCGCTGCTGCGCTTCTACGTGTTGCACTGCGTCGCGATTCCGCTGGCGGTGGCGCTGCTGATCGCGGTCCACTTCTGGCGCGTGCGCAAGGACGGCGGTATCAGCGGCGCCCTGTAATTGGTTTGCAACGTGGGGCAGACATTCCTGTCTGCCCCACGTTGCAAGAACTTCTGTTCCCCGGGATCGGCCAGCGCCATGCACAACCACGAAAGCCTCACCAACAGCTTCCAGGACGGCCTGGGGGTGTTTTACCTCCTGGTCGCGCTGATGAATCTGGGGTTCGCCTACCCTTACTACCGCAGTAAAGACACGCGCATGGCCGGCATCTGGGCGGCCGTTGCGGGCGTGTTCCTGCTCCACGCCGCCGCCTACTTCCTGCACCTCGGCTGGATGCTGCCGGTCGGCATCCAGCACCTGGTCAATGCCACGATGAACGCGGTCAGCTATTTCGTCATCTCGACCATCGCGTTCATCCTCATCCTACGTTTTCGCCGGACGGTTACGGAGCCGGTGTTCGCGTGGTCGGTCCTCAACGTGGTGCTGCTGTTCTCCGGTTGGGCGATGACGAGCAAAAGTTTCGCGGCCATTATCACCAAGCCGGATAACGTGCCGATCACCATGCTCATCTTCTCCGTCGGCTTCTTCACCTGGCTCGGCCTGCGCCTGGCCGTCATCAATGACGAGCGCATGGCGAAGGGCGAACCGCCGATGGAAAAACTCGGCGACGACAAGGTGCTGGTGTGGCCGGACCTCGTGTATACCGAATTGATCGCCATGATTGTGGTGACGTTCGGCCTGACCGTGTGGGCGGTGTTCCTCAAGGCGCCGCTGGAGGCGCCCGCGTCGCCGGCCAAGATTCCCAACCCCAGCAAGGCCCCGTGGTACTTCCTCGGTCTGCAAGAAATGCTCGTCTACTTCGATCCGTGGATGGCCGGCGTCGTGCTGCCCACCATGATTATTGTGGGCCTGATCGCCATGCCCTACATCGACTTCAACCAGAAGGGCAACGGCTATTTCACCTTTAGCCAGCGCACGTTCGCCCTGTCCACGTGGATGTTTGGCTTCCTGGTGCTGTGGGTGGTGCTGATCGTGCTGGGCACGTTCCTGCGCGGGCCGAACTGGAACTTCTTCGGCCCCTTTGAAGAGTGGGACCCGCACAAGACGGTGCCGCTCAACAACATCAATCTGTCGGATTATTTCTGGCTGCTCTGGCTCGGCTACGGCATGGAGGGCATGGGCTGGTTCATGCGCGAGCTGCCCGGCATCATTCTGGTGCTGGCGTATCTGCTGCTGCTGCCGCCGCTGCTCGCCAAGACTGTCATGCGCAAATTCTTCATCAAGATGGGCTTCATGCGCTTCTTCGTGCTGGTGACGCTGTTGCAATTCATGGCGGCGCTGCCGATCAAGATGGTGCTGCGCTGGACCATCAACCTTAAATACATCGTGTTCATCCCGGAAGCCTTCTTCAATATCTAGGACCAACATGGCCGCCACCGACCAAACCTATCGCAGCCAGCGGACCCTCGATCTGGTGTTCGGGGTGTCGTCCCTGTTGATGCTCGTGAGCATCGTGTTGATGTTCGCCCAGGATTACTTCCGGCCCTGGAAGACCGAGCAGCGCGCCTTCCTCAAGACCGAATCGGTCATGGCCGAGCGTGAGGCCCTGCATGACGTGGCCATCATGGCCGACCGCTATGACGCCGCCATGTACAAGGTCGTCACGCAATTGAACGAGCACAGTAACAATAAGCAGAAGATCAAGGACCTCGACGACGACATCAAATCCCTCACGCCGAAGAAGGAGAAGCAAGATAAGGTCACGGCCAACGTCAAGGCGGACCTGGCATCGCGCGAGAGTTTCTACAACATCGCCGTCGAAACGCACGGCCCCGGCGGCACCGAGGCCAGGTTGCTGTGGGACGAGGTCGTGCAGTTGCGCAAGAAGTTGGCCGACGAGCAGGACACGGCCGACCGTCTCACCGAGGAGATCCAGCGCAAGACGCGCCAGCGCAACGAACTCGAGAGCGGCCTGGCCCGCGCCCGCACTGAGTTGACCGAGGTCACCGGCGATCTGTTGCGCAAGGTACGCACCGCCCTCAAGAAGCAGTGGGGCTGGGGTGACTGGTTCCGCTCGCTGCCGATCCTCGACGCCTTCGCGTCACCGACCAAGATCGACCAGATCACCCTGAACGAACTGACCATCGACTACAACTTCAAGGGCGTGACCCGCTTCGACCGCTGCATGACCTGTCACAAGGGCATCGACCGTGTCGCCTACACCCGCGAGAAACTGCGCTCGCTGCGCGAAGTGCCCGCGGACCTGAAAATCCGCCTGGAACGCCTGAAGCAGATTCTGCGTGAGGTCAAGGAGGCGTTCGCCGGCACGCCCGAGGCGAACAACGTCCCCGACCCCGAACAGCTCAAGATCACCAGCATGACGCACGAGGAGCTGACGCCGGAGCGGATCAACGAGTTCTGCGTCCATCCACGATTGGACCTGTTTGTCGCCTCCAGCAGCAAGCACCCGGCGGAGAAGTTCGGCTGCACCAGTTGCCACGCCGGCCAGCCGAGCGGCACCGAGTTCAAGTGGGCCTCGCACACGCCCAACAACCCCAAGCAGGCAGCGAATTGGAAGAAGCAGCTCGACTGGGCGAACAACCACGACTGGGAATTTCCGATGCACCCGAAGCGGTTCATCGAGTCGTCGTGCCTGAAGTGCCACCATCAGGTCACCGACCTGATTTCCACGACCGGCAAGCAGGAAGCGCCCAAGCTGCTGCGCGGCTACAACCTGATCCGCGAGAACGGCTGCTTCGGCTGTCACGAAATCAGCGGCACCAAGGGCGGTCGCTCCATCGGCCCGGACCTGCGGCTGGAGCCGAAGCCGCCGCTGGAGGACCTGACGCCCGGCGAACGTGCCCGCCTGCTGGCAGACGCCGACAATCCGCCCGGCACGCTGCGCAAGGTCGGCCCGAGCCTGTACCGCATCGTCGAGAAGACGTATCCCGAGTTCACGCGCAAGTGGGTCATGGGCCCGCGCGACGTGCGGCCGACGACGCGCATGCCCCACTACTACAACCTTAGCAACAACAATCCCGAGGCTCTGGCGAACACCGGCCAGGAACATTTCCCCGCGGCCGAGGTCTACGGCATCACGCACTACCTGTTCACGGAGAGCGGCCGCTTTCTGGACGGCGTCCGCGAGCACGGCGAGGCGAAGCGCCTGGCCGACGAGCAGACGGTGCGCGTGCTCAAGGCCGAATTGCTGGGCAAGGCCCCGGCGTCGCTGACGGCGGCTCAGAAGAAACAGAAGGCGGAACTGGACGCCGCGCTGGCGCGGCTGGACCGCCGCAAGGCTGACGAGCAGCTGGTTGCCAAATTGACCATCGAGTTGACCGACAAGCAGCGCGTCAAGGAAATGCTGCCGAACGTCAAGGAAGAGAAGGAACGGCAGCTGGAGGAAGTGCGGCTGCGGTTGTCGCTGCGGAACGTGCCGCTGCCGGTCCCGGAGCGGGCAGAGCCCGCGTACCGCAAGTTTACCTACACCGACCTGCCGTCCGAGGAGAGCTTCAAGAAGACGCACAAGGAGAAGTACAAGGAGGCCTTCGCGGAGTTCCTGAAGGACCTGAAAGATGCCGACGTGGAGGGTCTCTTCCTCGCTGATGGCCGGCGGCTGTTCAGCAGCAAGGGCTGCCTGGCCTGCCACCAGCACGCCGGCACCGGAAGCCCGCTGGAAGTCAAGATCGCATACGAGGACGAGGGCGGCAATGATAAGACCATCCACGTGACCGTCCCGCCTGCCGTCAGCGAGGCGAACTTCGGGCCGGACCTGAGCCAACTGCCCGCCAAGCTGCTGAGCAAGGACAAACAGAACCTGCCGCACGCCCGCGGCTGGCTGGTGCAGTGGCTCAAGGATCCGCATTTGCACAGCCCGCGCTCGAAGATGCCGGTGACGCACCTGACCGATGAGGAGGCGTCCAAGATCGCCGAGTGGCTGCTCGCCCAGCCGGCCCAGCGCCTCGGCGACGGCTACGCGAAGTCGCAGATCAACAAGCCGAGCGAGCAGACGCTGGAGGCGCTGTCGCGTGTCTACCTGGTCCGCGTGATGGCCCGCTATGAGGTGGACCGCTTCTTCAAGGGCGAACTGGACGCGGGCCGCATCAAGGAGCTGCCGGCCGACGAGCGGGCGCTCGGCGAGCGGATCATGCACCTGAAAAAGACCTTCGAAGAGCGACAGGCCGCCGGCAAGGCCCGGACGCAGAGCGAGGTGTATCAGGATGATCTGAGCTGGTTCGTCGGCCGCAAGGCCATCGGCCGGATGGGCTGCTTCGGTTGCCACGACATCCCCGGCTTCGACAACACCAAGAACATCGGCGTCAACCTGAACGATTGGGGCAAGAAGGACCCCGGCCGCCTGGCGTTCGAGAACATCAAGCAGTACCTGGAAGACAAGTATCACGTTGTTGAGAGTTTGGTGGACAAGAACGGCCAGCCGGTGCCGGCGAAGATCGATGGCAAGCCGACGTATGAGAAATTCTTCGCCGACATGCTGGACCACCATCATCAAACGCGCGAGGGCTACCTTTATCAGAAGCTCAAGGCGCCGCGCAGCTACGATTACACGCGCGACAAGGCATGGGACGACCGCGCTCGCATGCCGCAGTTCAAGTTCGCCCAGGCGATGCCGAAACACGCAGAGACGCCGGAGGAGTTCAAGGCGCGCAAGGACTGGGCCGCGGCCATGAAGAAACCGCTGCCGGCCAAGGCCAAACCGCGCGGCCCCGAGACGCCCGAGGAGTTCCACGCCCGCGCTCACCTGGAAGAGGCCGAGGCTCGCGAGGCGGTCATGACGTTCGTGCTCGGCCTGGTGGCGGAACCAATTCCGATCAACTACCTGAACACGCCCAGCCCGGATCGCCTGGCCGTCGTCAAGGGGCGGCAGGTGCTGGACAAGTACAACTGCGCCGGCTGCCACATTATCCAGCCGGGCGAGTACGAGTTCCGGCGCAGCAAACTCAGCCTGGCCCAGCTGGACTTCAAGTATGAGGCGATCCGCACCGAGCAGGGCGATCCGAGCAAGGACGACCTGGACAAGGTGAAGGAGGCGAGGACGCCCGCGGACAGGGCCGCGAAACAGCTGGAGTTGCTGAAGAAGGAGACCGACTTCAACTTCCCGGACCATCTGGCCTGGGCAGGGCGGTTGCAGCCGCCGGGTGGCGAGATGCTGAAGCTGTACGGCGTGAAGCCGACGCTGCTGCCGGGGGCGATGGGCGTGGCCGAGGAGGGCGGCCAGCGGGTGGCCGGCAAGAAGATTCCCGCCTTCTCCGTGCGGCTGGTGCAGGCGCTGCGCTACCAAAGTGCCATCAACGGCAAGAAGGGTGCGCGCGAGGAAACACGCAACGTGCGCGCCGGCAACGAGGTCTATCTGAGCCCGGCGGAGATGATCTGGCCGCCGCCCGAGGCGCTGGCGTCGCCCGAGGCGCTGCGTGCCTTCGAGCGCCGCTTCGGCACCTTCGGCGGCGCCTTCTCGGACGTGCTGTCGAAGTACCTGACCACGCTGAACTCGAAGAAGTACGGCGACATCACCGACCTGTCGAAAGCGCGACATTTCGGGCCGCCGTCGCTGATCTGGCAGGGCGAACGCACGCAGCCGGACTGGCTATATCGTTTCCTGCTCAACCCGACCAAGGTGCGCGAAATCACCGTGCTGCGCATGCCGCGCTTCAACATGAGCGAGGAGGAGTCGAAGGCGCTGGTAAATTACTTCGCGGCCGTGGACAAGCTCAACAATCCGAAGCAGAACCTGGACTACCCCTACGCCCGGGTGCCGCAGCGCGGCAGTCCCCATGACGAGTTCTGGCGCAAGAAGACCGCGGAGTACATCAGCCAGCTGAAGAACACGCCCGATCCGCGCGACCCGAAGAACAGCAAGAAGAGCCTGCTCGACAAGGAACTGGACGACCTGACGCCGATGTGGAAGGAGATTCTGGCCAACGCCCAGACACAGGCGGTCAAGGTGAAGGCCCGCTACGAGGAGGTGCTCAAGCCGTTCGAGGAGAAGCAAAAGAAGGTCGTCGAAGCCAACAAGTCGCTGACCGCGCTCAAGCAAGAGTTGAAGGACGAGAAGGACGACGGCAAGAAAAAGGCCATCCAGGAACGGGTCACCAAGGCGGAGGCCGAGGTGAAAAAGTTGGAGGAGGAGCGCAAACCGTTCGAGGAGCCTTATAATGTTTGGGAGAAAGAGAACGACCGCATGCAGCAGCTGGTGGCGGGCCTAACCCTGGAGCGACAGCGCGAGCGCTGGCGCGACCACGAGGCTTACGCCCTTGGCGGTATGAAGTTGGTGGTGACGGTCTGCTCCAAGTGTCACCCGGTCGGCTTCATCCGGCCGGAGAACGAGACGGCGGGGCCCTCCCTGAATCTGGCGACGAACCGACTGCGACCGGACTGGGCGAAAATCTGGATCGCCAACCCGATCCGCATGGTGCCGTACACGCCGATCATGCCACAGAACTTCAAACGCAACGAGCCGACCAGCGTGGAGATGTTCCACGGCACCGGCCTGGAACAGGTGCGTGCGGTGCGCGATGTCATCATGAACTGGCCTGAACTGTCCGAACTGCCGCTGGCCCGCCACTGGCTGGTCACGCGCGGCACAGGGGAGAAGAAATGAACCGCTTGCTCATCACCGCCGGCCTCGTCGTCGGCCTGGTGGGGATTGCTTCCTCGCCCACGTCCACCGCGGTGGCCCAGAACGGCGCCGCCAACTGGGTCACCATCAAGGGCCGCATTATCTGGAAGGGTAAGGCGCCCGAGCGCGAGAAGATCCCCGTCACCGCGGACAAGGCCCACTGCCTGTCCAAGGGCGATCTGTTGACCGAGGATTACCTGGTCAACCCCAAGAACGGCGGCCTGGCCAACGTCTTCATCTGGCTGCTGCCCAAGACGGACGACGGCAAGTTGCCGATCCACCCGAAACTGCAGAACGTCAAGCTCAAGCCGGTGATGATGGATCAGCCGTGTTGCATGTTCGAGCCGCGCGCCATCGCCATCCGTGAGGGCCAGGTGGTCATCGCCAAGAACAGCGCCCCGGTGCCGCACAACGTGCGCGTGACCGGCAACCCGGACGTGAACCCGGGCTGGAACCCGAGCCTGCCGTCGGGCGCGACCTATGAGTTGAACAAGCTGAAGGCGCAGAAGCTGCCGCTGATGGTCGAGTGCAACATCCATCCGTGGATGCGCGCCCGCATCGGCGTCTTCAACCACCCGTACTTCGCGGTCACGGACGAGAACGGCAACTTCGAGATCAAGCTGGCGCCCAAGGGCGAGTATCGGCTGATGATCTACCACGAGAGCGGTTACCGCGGCGGCAAGGCCGGCAAGAACGGGATGCCGATCACCATCAAGGGCGGTCAGACGCTGGACCTGGGCAAACTTGAGTTCAACGTCAAGAAGTAGTGTAGCGGAGAAAGCCCATGCAACGCTTCCTGATCGCCGCCGGCGTCGTCGCCGTGCTGGCCGGACTGACCGCGACGCCCACGGCGCCTGTCAGCGCTCAGGTCAACAAGAACGACTGGGCGACCGTCAAGGGCCGCATCGTCTGGAAGAACGCCCCGCCGCGCGAGAAGATCGTGGTCAAGGTGAACAAACCGGACTGCCTGAGCAGGTCCGCCGACGGCAAAACCATTCTCGACGAGGAAATCGTGGTCAACCCCAAGAACAACGGGCTGGCCAACGTGGTGGTGTTTCTGTTGCCGAAGCAGGACGGCGGCCTGATCCCGCTGCACCCGGATTTGAAAGCCATCAAGAACAAGCAGGTGGTCATGGATCAGCCCTGCTGCATGTTCGAGCCGCGTGTCGTTGCCGTCCGCGAAGGGCAGGAGCTGGTCGTCAAGAACAGCGCCAAGATTCTGCACAACGTCCGCTGGCTCGGCGAAATGGGCGTCAACAAGAGCGGCAACATCCTGCTGCCGCCTGGCCAACAGAAGGTCATCGAGGGGCTTAAGGTCCAGCGCGGGCCGCTCCTCGTCGAGTGCAACATTCACGGCTGGATGAAGGGCCGCATTGTCGTCTTCAACCACCCGTATTTCGCCGTCACCGACGAGAACGGCAAGTTTGAAATCCCGAAGGCGCCCCAGGGCGAGTACCGGATCAAGTTCCTGCACGAACAGGGCTACCGCCTCGGCGCCAAGGGCAAGAACGGCCAGCCGATCACCATCAAGGGCGGCAAAACGCTGGACCTGGGTGATTTGCCTTTCCGGTGAGAGCCGGAGTTTTTGTGGGGCAGGCTTTCCAGCCTGCCGAACCGTTTCGTTAACTCTCAGGCTCGTCGTCCCGGCCTGTTTTTTCGGAGAACTGATAATGCGTCGTTGGTGGAGTGTGGGGGCGATGGTGCTGGTGCCGGCGCTGGCGTGTGTGCTGCTGGCCGGCTGCGGCGAGGAAGGCGGCCCGCCGCGGCGCATGGGCACCGGCCCGAGCACGCAGGGCAATGAAGCCGGCAAGGGCAGCAGCGGGCCGGCCAAGGAGGCGGCCTCGACCGGCTGGGCCAAAATCAGGGGCCACGTCGTCTACCAGGGCACTGCGCCGGTGATGGCGTTCATCGACGCCATCCGCAAACACGAGGACCGCAGCGTTTGTGAGGCCGGCACCGACCGTGAGAAAAGCGAGCAGACCTGGATCGTCGGCCCCGACGGCAGCGTCGCCAACGCCGTCCTCTGGCTGCAGCCGCCGGAGAACACCTTCTTCAAGATCAAGGACGACATGAAGAAGCCGGCAGATGTCAAGCTGCATCAACCGCACTGCGCCTACATGCCGCACGCGGTCGCGCTGTTCCCCAAGTACATCGACAAGGACACCGGCACCATGAAATTGACCGGTCAGGTGCTGGAAATCCTCAACGATTCGCCCATCAACCACAACGCCAAGATGAAGGTCGGCGGCCGCGACCTCAATCAGAACATCGAACACGGCAAGAGCATCACCCTGTCCAAACTTGACCCGACCGACGAGCCGATCAAGGTCGAGTGCTCCATTCACAACTGGATGAACGCCTACATCTGGGCGTTCGATCATCCCTATTTCGCGGTCACCAGGGACGACGGCAATTTCGAGATCGTCGTGCCCGCCGGCATTCCGGTCACGCTCATGGGCTGGCACGAGCAGCGCAAGGACTGGGGCCCCATCGCCACCCTGACTCTCAAGGATGGTGAAGAGCGGGACCTGAACAACATCGAGATTTCCGCCCGGTAATTGGACAATCCAAGTCCGGCGAGCGTGGTCGCGTCAGCGCCCCGTGGGCGCCGCATGTGGGCGCTGCACGAGGCGCTGACGCGACCACGCTCGGCTCCCACGGGGCGCTGACGCGACCCTGCTCACCTTCTTCTTGCCGGCACAACCGCTACGACCGATCCGCCCTCTTTTCCCATCGCAGGCCGCCACGCCATCGCCCCTTGGCGCCGGCGGCGTCTGCGGCGTAACGTGGTTACCGTGGGAGTTTGCGCCCGCGGAGCGGGCGTCGGGTCGGATAGCAACCTCTCTCGCCGGACACGCCGATGCCCTCGACCGACGATTGGTACGTGCGCCTGCCGGACGGCAGTGTGGTCCACGCGAACAGCAGCGCCGCGGTGCGCCACCACCTCGAAACCGGCCGGCTGCCGCGCGACGTGCAGGTGCGGCGCTCGCCGCGCGAACCCTGGGCCGCCCTGGACCGCTTCGACGTGTTCGCTGACCTGGCCCCCACACGATCACGCCCACCGGGCCGGGGCGGCGATAACCTCCCCGGCGCCCACCCCAACCTGGACCTGGAAGCGATTGGCGTCCGCGGCTTCGTGGAGCGCCTGTGGACGGCCACGGATGCGGCGCTGCAGCCGACGCGGTTGGGGCCGGCGGCACTGGCGGGCGGCGGTCTCGGCGTGGCGGTCGCGGTGGCCGGGCTGGCGAGGCTGCTGGCGGCGCCATGGTCGGTGCTGACGCCGGTCGCGGCAGCCCTGGCGGCGTGGCTGCTGCAGGGCTGGGCAGTGGTGGTGCTATCACGACTGACATTCCTGGAGCTGGCGCAGCTGCGGCCGGCCGCGTGGCGCGAGGCGACCGCTGGCCTCGGTGACCGCTTGACGCAGTGCCTGCTGGCGCAGCTGCTGCTGGCAGCGCCGGTCGGCGGCGTGCTGACGCTGCTGCGGCTGCCGTGGACGGTGGCGGTCGAGGAGCCGGCGTGGCTGGGACCGGCCCTGGCGGCGGCGGGTGTGGCCCTACGGCTGGTGCTGGAGGCGATGTTGTGGCTGCTGCTGGGGTTGGGGCTGCTGCTCACCCCAGTGGTGGTCGTCGAGGAGTGCCCCGCGTCGCAGGCGCTGCGGCAGTGGTGGGCGCTGCTGCGGCAGCACCCGGGGCGCGTGGTCGTGTACGAGGGGCTGGCGCTGGTGTGGGCGCTGGCGCTGGCGCTGCCGTTGCTGCTGGCGGTGGCTGTCGCTGCCGGGTTGGTCGGGACGGCAGCACCAGCGGCAGCGGCGACACTGGCCGTCCTCACGGGCCTGGCGCTGGCGCCGGCGCTGGCGTTCCTGGCCGTGGCCAATGTGTGCCTCTATGTGAACCTGCGCTACGAGAGTCCGACGAGGGAGTGAGCGCATACGTTCAGGTGGTCCGATTCCCAAACGCCTCGCCGGAACCCAGGATCTCGGCGAGCACCGTCTGGTCCGTGTTCTTGCCCTGCAGCGACGCGACGAAGCCGCTCAGGCCGTCGGCGTCCGGCTGCCGGCCCAGCAGGTTCTGATAGTCGCCGGTCACCAGGTCCGACAGGTACTCGGTCGAGCCGAACACCGCGGCGGCCACCTGGGTGCGCGTCTGGCTACCCAGCACCTGCTGCCAGGCGTTCAACTCGTCCATGCCGGGCGTGCGGTTCAGGGTGTCGGCGTACAGCGCGTCCAGGAAGCCCTCGTTCGTGCTGCCGTGCAGCGCGAAATACTCCTGCGAACCGACCACGAATGCCTCCACCTGCTCCACCGTGAAGCTGCCCAGCAGGCCGACGAAGCTTTGCTGCTCCTGAGGGTTGGCGGCGCGGTGCAGGAAGTGCTCGAAAATGTTTTGCACCATGTCGCCGCGATACTCGGGGCTGGCCTCAATGTCCTGGATGACGGTGATGGTGGAACCGCCCTGGTTGAGGAACGCGACCCAGCCGGCGGCGCCGGGGTCGGCGACGCGGTTCAGCAGCACCTCGTAGACGTTCTCGACGAACACCGTGTTGGCGCTGGCGTTGGCCGCGTACTGCGGCTCGTAGGCGCCGATGCTCAGGTTGGTGTGGCCGTTGCCCGGCCGCGGGAAGCCGCGCGCGTCCGTGGTCGCGGCCCCCGGGCTGACACCGTTGCCGATGGCGGTACTGCCCGGCAGCAGGGCCTCGGTCAGCAGCACCTGGCCGAAGCCGGTCAGGCCGACCGCCGGGCCGCCGTTGTCCTCCAGCGGCCCGAGCTTGGGGTTGCCCGTGAGCGAGAAGGGGTTGAGGCCGAGGGCGCCGGTGAAGTTGCCGATGAAGTTGCCGCCGTGGTCCATGGCGCCGGTGGTGGCGAGGATGTCGGGGTCGCTGGCGGCGGTGTTCAGCGCGACGATCGTGTTCTCAAACATGTACGTGCTCATGTTCGTCTGCAGGAACACGCCGCCCCCCATCTGGCCGGCGTGGTTGCCGTTGATGGTGTCGTTGAGGAAGCTCAGCGTCTCACCGCCGTTGTCCGCCACGGCGCCGCCGTTGACCCCCGCGGTGTTGCCGGTAAACGTGTCGTTGGTCAGTGACGTGGTGGGCGGGTTCATCGACGTGCCGGGGGTGTTCAGGTAAACGGCACCGCCCAGGCTGCCGGCCTGGTTGTTGGCGAAGGTGCTGCCCGTGATGGTCACCGGCATCAGAACGAAGGAGTTGACGGCGCCGCCCAGGTCGGTCGCGTAGTTGCCGAGGAACTCGGAACTGTTGATGGTCAGTGTCCCGGAAGCGTGGTCGATGGCGCCGCCGTTGCCGACGGGCGCGTTGATGGCGGCGTTGTTCAGGAACAGGCTGTTGTTGATGGTGACGGCGTTGCCGCCCGCGATGTCCAGGCCGCCGCCGTTGCCGCCGGTCGGGTTGCCGACGGCGCGGTTGTTGTCCACCTCGCAGGCCGTCAGGGTCAGCGTGGTGCCGCTCTCCTCGATGCCGCCGCCGGACTCCGCGGTGTTCTCGGTGAAGCGCGTGTCGGTGATCGTCGTCGTGCCGCCCGTCAGGTCCAGGCCGCCGCCGAGGCCGCCCGCCGTGTTGTCCGCGAACAGGCAGCCGCTGATGGTGGTCGTCGTGCCGGCGCCGCCGGCCTGGACGCCGCCGCCGTTCGTCAGCGCCGTGTTGCTGATGAACTGGTCGTTGACCAGGGTGACGTTGGCGGTCAGGTTCTCGTCGCCGAAGCCGCCGCCGGTCGTGCCCGAGTAGTTGTCGCGCACCGTCGTGCTGGTGATCGTCACGGCGCCGTTGCCGGCCACGCCCAGGGCGCCGGTGGCGCCGTTGAAGGCCATGTTGCGGTTGACCAGCGAGTTGCTCAGCGCCAGCGTGGCGCTGACGTTGTTGATGACGTCGAGCCAGACGGCGGCGCCCTGGTTGACGCAGACGTTGCCGGTCAACTCACTGTTGTTGATGATGACGTGGCCCTGGCCGATGGTGTCGATGCCGCCGCCCGCGTCGCCGGCCCGGTTGTCCGTGACGGTGCTGCCGTTGAGAGTCAGCGTCCAGGGGGTGTTGACGGTGTTCTGCATGAGGATGCCGCCGCCGGCCCCCGAGGCGACGTTGTTGAGCACGGCGCAGCCGTCCAGCTCCAGGCTGGCGTCGCCGGTGTCCTGGATGGCGCCGCCACCGACGATGTTGCCGCCCTGGGCGCCGGCGATGCCGTGCTGCAGCACCAGGCCCTGCAGTGTCACCTTGAACGCGGGCGTATTGGCCGGGTGGTTGGGGTCGAAGGTCGGGTTGATGTCGAAGATGCGATCCAGGTTGTTGCCGTCCACCGTGACACTGCCGCCGCTGGTGTTGGCGATGGTCAGGTTACCGCCGCCGGCCAGGATGTCGAAGTCGCCGGTCTTGTTGGCGTCCTCGTTGGCGCCCGGGAGGGTGATCTTGTAGGTGCCGGGGACGGTCAGGTTGATGGTGTTGCCGCCGGGCGTGGCGTTGGCGGCGCTGATGGCGGAGCGCAGGGTGACGGTGCCGGCCGGCGGGTTGAGGAGGTCGGCGGTGCTGTTGACGTTGAAGACCGCGGGCACGGCCCGCGCCTCCAGCGCCTCCACGGACAGGGTGGCGCGGCGGGGCTTGCTCGTGGTGCGGCTGCGGAACAGGCGGAACATGGTTGATGCTTCCTGGGAAATCGGTGTGTTGGGATGGTGGTTGGCTGATCGTGCTTACTCGGTCTCCCCTACTGCCGGCGAGCGGAGGGCGTGAGCCCCGAGGGGCAGCGTCCCTCGGGGGGCTCACGCCCTCCGCTCGCCGGCGGGGGGTATCCTGGGCGTGCTCAGGTGGTACGGTCGCCGAACGCCTCGCCGGAGCCGAGGATGTCGGCCAGCACGGACTGGTCGGTGTTCTTGCCCTGCAGCGACTTGACGAAACCACTCAGGCCGTCGGAGTCCGGCTGCCGGCCCAGCAGGTTCTGATAGTCGCCGGTCACCAGGTCCGACAGGTACTCGGCCGAGCCGAAGAACTGTGACGCCGCCTGCGTCCGAGACTCACTCCCCAGCAGCTGCAGCCAGCCGGTGGTCTCGCCCGCAACAGGGGCGCGGCCCAGGGCGTCCTCGTACACCGCGTCGAGGAAGCCCTCGTTGGTGCTGCCGTGCAGCGCGAAATATTCCTGCGAACCGACCACGAACGCCTGCACTTGCTCCACCGAGAAGCTGCCCAGCAGGCCGACGAAGTTCTGCTGCTCCTGGCTGTTGGCGGTGCGGTGCAGGTAGCGCTGGAAGATCTGCTGCACCTGGTCGCCGCGGTACTCGGGGCTGGCCTCAATGTCCTGGACGACGGTGACGGTGGAACCGCCCTGTTTGAGGAACGTGACCCAGCCGGCGGCGCCCGGGTCGGTCACGCGGTTGAGCAGCACCTCGTAAATGCTCTCGACGAACACCGTGTTGGCGTCGGCGTTGGCCGCGTACTGCGGCTCAAAGGCGCCGATGCTCGGGTTGGTGCGGCCGCCGGCCGTCCGGCCGAAGCCACGCGCGTCGGTGTTCGAGGCGCCCACCAGGATGCCGGTGCCGATGGCGGGGCTGCCGGGCAGCAGCGCCTCCGTCAGCAGCACCTGGCCGGAGCCGGGCAGGCCGACGAACGGGCCGCCGTTGTCCTCCAGCGGGCCGACCTTCGGGTTGCCGGTCAGCGTGTTCACGCCAAAACCGGAGGAGCCGGCCAGGTTGCCGATGAAGTTGCCGCCGTTGTCGGTGAAGTGGACGCCGTTGGCGGCGATGTCCGGGTCCATCGGCGCCGTGTTCAGGGCGATGATGGTGTTCTGCACGACGAAGCCCTGGCCGCCGCCGCCGTGCGGGAAGGTAAGCAGGCCGGCCCCCATGCTGGTGGACGTGTTGCCGGTGATGGTGTCGTTCAGCAGCGTCGTCACCCCCGACGCCTGAATGTTCAGGCCGCCGCTGTTGCCCGTGAAGGTGTCGCTGGTCAGCGTCACCGTCTGGCTATCGACAACGACCAGCGTGGCGTTTTGGCTCGCGTTGCCGTTGAACGTGCTCGCCGTCACCGTCAGGGTGGCCCCCCCGAAGAACAGCGCCCCATCGTCGCCGGTGTTGGCGGTGAACTGCGAGGCGGTCACGGTCAGAATGCCGACGGGCTGGTAGATGGCGCCGCCAGTCCCGTTGCCGCCGCGGGCATCGTTCTCGACGAACAGGCTGTTGGCGACGGTGAGCGGCCCCGTGACCTCCGCGTCGATGGCGCCGCCGCTGCCGCCCATGCCGGCGTTGTTGCCGACGGCCTGGTTCGCCTCGAACAGACAGGCCGTGACAGTCAGGGGGCTGGCCTGGTCCTCGATACCGCCGCCCATGTTGGCCTGGTTGGCCTGGAACAGCGAGCCGGACACGGTCGCCGTCGGGCTGCCGACGAGCAGGCCGCCGCCGTTGCCCATCGCCGTGTTGCCCACGAAGTACGTGCCGATGATGGTCGTCTGCGGCCCGCCCTCCTGGATGCCGCCGCCGTCGGTGAACGCCGTGTTGTCCAGGAACAGGCTGTTGACCACCGTGAGCGTGCCCAGGTTGTTCTCGTCGCCGAAGCCGCCGCCGGTGCCGCCGCTGAAGTTGTGCTCCACCGTGCTGTTGGCGATGACCACGGCGCCGGTGCCGGCGTTGCCGATGCCGCCGCCAAAATTGTCCGCCGCGATGGCCGTGTTGTCGCTGAAGACGGCGCCGCTGATGGTCAGGTTGGCCGTCACCGGCGTCAGCGTGGCACTGGCGTCCGCCCCCGAACCGCCGCCGCCGGTGAAGGTGATGGTCGGCGGCGTCAGGTAGCCGCTGCCGGGGTTGGTGATGTTCACCGCCGTGACCATGCCGTTGGTGATGTCGGCGGTGCCGGTGGCCGTGGTGCCGCCGGCCGGCGGGGCGCTGAAGGTGACGGTCGGCGCCGTGGTGTAGTTGGTGCCGCCGGCGTTGACGGTGACCGCGAAGACGGTGTTCTGGCCGACGCCGTCGAGCCAGATGCCGGCGCCCTGGTTGACCGAGGTGTTGCCGGTGATGACGGTGCCGGAGTTGATGAAGATCTTGCCCTGGCCGTCCTCGTCGATGCCGCCGCCGGCGTCGCCGGCGTGGTTGTTACTGATGACGCTGCTGTTGACCGTCAGCGTCCACGGCACGTTCACCGTGTTCTCGAAGACGACGCCGCCGCCGTCGGCGGTGGCGCTGTTGTTGAAGATGGCCATGCCGTTCAGCGTCAGGCTGGCGCGGCCGTTGTCGCGGATGCCGCCGCCGCTGGAGGTGCCGCCGTCCGGGTTCATCGGGTCGGAGGCGATGCCGCCGGTGATGGAGAAGCCCTGCATGGTCACGGTGAACGGCGTGTCGGCGAGGGTGGGGTTGATGTCGAAGACGCGGTCGATGCCGTTGCCGTCCACGGTGACGCTGCCGCCGCTGGTGTTGACGATATTCAGGTTGCCGCCGCTGGCCAGGATGTCGAAATCGCCCGTGGCGTTGTTGTCCTCGTTGGCGCCGGGGAGGGTGATCTTGTAGGTGCCGGGTGCGGTCAGGTTGATGGTGTTGCCGCCGGGTGTGGCGTTGGCCTGCTCGATGGCCGAGCGCAGCGTCACGGTGCCGGCCGGCGGGCTGAGGAGATCTGCGGTGCTGTTGACGTTGAAGACGGCGGGCACGGCCCGCGCCTCCAGCGCCTCCACCGACAGGGTGGCGCGGCGGGACTTGTTCGTGGTGCGGGTGCGGAACAGTCGGAACATGGTCGATTCTCCCTGGAAAAATGGGTTCGTTGGGTTGGGTTGGTTGCGGTTGTGCTCAGGTGGTACGGTCGGCGAACGCCTCGCCGGAGCCGAGGATGGCGGCCAGCACGGACTGGTCGGTGTTCTTGCCCTGCAGCGACTGGACGAAGCCGGCCAGGCCGTCGGCGTCCGCCAGCCGGCCCAGCAAGCTCTGGTAGTCGTTTGACACGAGGTCGGTCAGATACTCGGTCGAGCCGAACACGGCCGCGGCCACCTGCGTGCGCGTCTGGCTGCCCAGCGCTTGCTGCCAGGCGTTCAGTTCGTCCATGCCTGGCGTGCGGTTCAGGGCGTCGGCGTACAGCGCGTCCAGGAAACCCTCGTTGTTGCCGCCGTGCAGCGCGAAGTACTCCTGCGAGCCGACCACGAACGCTTCCACCTGCTCCACCGTGTAACTCCCCAGCAGGGTCACGAAATTCTTCTGCTCCTGGGAGTCGGCGGCGCGGTGCAGGAAGCGCTGGAAGACGGTCTGCACCTGGTCGCCGCGGTACTCGGGGCTGGCCTCGATGTCCTGGACGACGGTGATGGTAGAGCCGCCCTGGTTGAGGAACGTGACCCAGCCGGCGGAGCCCGGGTCGGTCACGCGGTTCAGCAGCACCTCGTAGACGTTCTCGACGAATACCTGGTTGGCACTGGCGTTGGCGGCGTACTGCGGCTCGTAGGCGCCGATGCTCGGGCTGGTGCGACCGCCGGCCGGGCGCGGGAAGCCGCGCGCGTCCGTGGCCGGGGCGCCCGCGGCGACGCCGGCGCCGATGGCGGTACTGCCGGGCAGCAGGGCCTCGGTCAGCAGCACCTGGCCGAAGCCGGTCAGGCCGACCGCCGGGCCGCCGTTGTCCTGCAGCGGGCCGAGCCTGGGGTCACCAGTCAGTGTGCCTGGGCCGAAGCCGGTGGCGTTGCCCAGGTTGCCGATGAAGTTGCCGCCGTGGTCGGTGGCCGTGCTGCTGAAGAGCCGGATGTCCGGGTTGGGTTGCCCGATGTTCCGGGCGATGAGGGTGTTCTGCAGAACCACGGTCGTGCCCATGCCGCCGGACACCGCCAGCCCGCCGCCGTCCGGGGCCGTGTTGCCGCTGAGCGTGTCATTGAGGAAGGAAACCAGAGCAGCGCCGTTCGCCGTGACCGCCCCGCCAACGTCATGCGCGACGTTGGCAGTGAACGTGTCGTTGGTCAGGGTCGCGCTGAGGGGGGAGGACGATTGGAAGAAAAACAGCGCGCCGCCGACGCCCATCGCAGTGTGGTTGTCATTGAACGTACTGCCGGCCACCGCCAGGTTCGGACCCGTGTACTCGACCGCGCCGCCGTTGGCGGTCGCCACGTTGCCGGTGAACTGGGAGGCCGACACGGTCAGGGTGCCGAGCGTTTGGTAAACGGCGCCGCCGTTGAAGTTCTGGTCGCTGACGGCGGTGTTGCCGAGGAAGAGGCAGTTGGCGACGCTCAAGGCCGTCACGCCGCTCTGGGCGTCCACACCGCCGCCGCCGCCCATGACGCCACCGCCGGCGCCCACGGCGCGGTTGTTGTCCACCTCGCAGGCCGTCAGGGTCAGCGTGGCGGCCTGGTCCTCGACGCCGCCGCCGTTGGGCGCGGTGTTCTCGGTAAAGCGGGTGTCGGTGACGGTCGCCGTGCCGCCCGTCAGGTCCAGGCCGCCGCCGAGGCCGCCCGCCGTGTTGTCCGCGAACAGACAGCCGCTGATGATCGTCGTCGTGCCGGCGCCGCCGGCCTGGACGCCGCCGCCGTTCGTCAGCGCTGTGTTGTTGATGAACTGGCTGTTGAGGATGGTCACGTTGGCCATCATGTCCTCGTCGCCGAAACCGCCACCCGTCGTGCCGGAGTAGTTGTCGCGCACCGTCGTGCTGGTGATCGTCACGGCGCCGTTGCCGGCCACGCCCAGCGCTCCGGTGGCGCCGTTGAAGGCGTGGTTGTCGTTGACCAGCGAGTTGCTGAGCATCAGCGTGGCGCTGACGTTGTCGATGACATCCAGCCAGGCGGCGGCCCCCTGATTAACGCAGACGTTGCCGGTCAGTTCGCTGTTGGTGATGACGACGTGGCCCTGGCCGATGGTGTCGATGCCGCCGCCCGCGTCGCCGGCGCGGTTGTCGGCGATGATGCTGCCGTTGAGCGTCAGCGTCCAGGGCGTGTTGACCGTGTTCTGCATGAGGATGCCGCCGCCGGCCCCCGAGGCGACGTTGTTGAGCACGGCGCAGCTGTCCAGCTCCAGGCTGGCGTTGCCGGTGTCCTGGATGGCGCCGCCACCGACGATGTTGCCGCCCTGGGCGCCGGCGATGCCGTGCTGCAGCACCAGCCCCTGCAACGTCACCTTGAACGCGGGGGTGTTGGCCGGGTGGTTGGGGTCGAAGGTCGGGTTGATGTCGAAGATGCGGTCGAGGTTGCCGCCGTCCACGGTGGCGCTGCCGTGGCTGGTGTTGGCGATGGTCAGGTTACCGCCGCCGGCCAGGATGTCGAAGTCGCCGGTCTTGTTGGCGTCCTCGTTGGCGCCGGCCAGGGTGATCTTGTAGGTGCCGGGGACGGTCAGGTTGATGGTGTTGCCGCCGGGCGTGGCGTTGGCCTGCTCGATGGCGGAGCGCAGGGTGACGGTGCCGGCGGGCGGGCTGAGGAGGTCGGCGGTGCTGTTGACGTTGAAGACGGCGGGCACGGCGCGGGCTTCCAGCGCCTCCAGCGTCAGCGTGGTCCGGCGCGGTTTCCGGGTGGTACGGTTGCGGAAGAGACGGAACATGGGTGGAACTTCTTGGAAAAAAGGGTCGGTTCGGGTTCGGTTGTAAGGTCGAAGGACGGAGCACATCAGGGACAGCGGAGTTTGCAGAGGGAGAGACGGTTGCCGCGGCCGTGGAAGCGCAGCCAGTTCGTGTATTGCCGCATCAGCAACAGGCCGCGGCCGCTGGGTTTTTCGAGGTTCTCCGGGGCGGTCGGGTCAGGGACGCGAGCCGGGTCGAATCCCCGTCCCTCGTCCTCGACCTCCGCCAGCAGGGTGTCGGGGTCGATCCAGTAGCAGACCCGGACGCGCTTCGCGGGGTCGCCCTGGTTGCCGTGTTGCAGGCCGTTCACGATGGCCTCGCCGAGGACCATCCGGGCCCCCAGGCAGTCGGTGGGGGAGTAGCCCATCCCGGTCAGTTCGGCCACCACTTCGTCCAGGAGCGGCGTCAGTTCCTCGATCCGGCGCAGGCACACCTCTCGGAAGATGCCCTCCTCAGTTTTGCCCGGGACCGGCGCGCCCATCGCGGAGGTGTTCATCGGCGGGCTCCTTTGTCATTTGGAGACGAGGTTGAAGTCCTGTACGTTCTGGCCGGGCGTGACGACGACCGTGAGCCCGGAGGCGTCCCAGTCCGCGTAGCGCTGCGGGATCAGTGAGACATTGCCGACGGGCCCGGGGACAGCGGTTCGGCTGTGGCGGCTCGCCGACCTGCTGACGGCTCGGCTCAATCGGGCCTCATCGACGCAGCGGACGATGACCTTCGCCGGCCCGGCCGGCAGTCGGACGCTGAACGTTCCGTCCGGCTGAATCTGGGCGGCGTAAGGGATGCCGTCCGCACCGAGGAACTGGACGGTCCCGAACGCCAACGGTTTGCCCTGGTAGCGGACGGTGCCGCTGACTTCTCCCTGGCTGGTGCCGCAGCCGACGGCCAGTCCGCCCAGCAGCAGGGCCAGCAGCGCGGCCCGAGTCGGCCGCGGCGAGAGCAACGAACGCAAACGGTTCATGGCAGTGCCTCGGTGTCAAGGGGTTGTCAATACTGGGTGAGGTCCACGACCTCGCCGCCGTTGCGTGAGGCCAGGGGGATGGTCAGGGCGCTGGCGGCGTAGGGCAGGAAACGCACCGAGCCGTCGGCCAGCAGCCAGTTGGCGCCGCCGGTGTGGAAGCTCCAGAAGTGGTTGCTGTCGCCGTCACAGGGCCCGCCGAGACTGCCCGGCCCGAACAGTCCCGGCAGCACGCAGCCGCCACTGTTGAAGGGGTCGCCGTACTGCTGGTTGGTCGAGAGCAGGCAGTCGTAGTCGCTCGCCCCCCACCAGCCGAGGAAGAGGTCGGCGGCCGGCGGCCGTTCGCCGACCATCACGGTGTTGCTGGTGCCGTCCGTGATTTCCTGCAAACGGATGCCGAGCGAGGAGACGTTGAAGACGCCGTTGGACGGCCCGTTGAGTTGGGCGGCGGCGGTGGCGTCCGAGCCGATGACGCCGACATAACTGGTCATGGCGCCATTGCCGCTGGGGACGCTGAGCAGGTCGCGGGGGTCGGACGGGCAGAGGTAAGTCTGAACGGGCAGGTTGTACGTGACGAAGAAGCCGACGTACCAGGGATCGGTGTACATGTTGCCGGCCAGGGTGTCCTGTTCGATGTAGGGCAGGATTTCGCACATCCAGCCGCGGTACTCCGTGAAGAGCGGCGTGGGAACGTGATTGCCGCGCGGCGGCGGCAGGTGCTTGTACACGTCGTGGTAGCCGTGCAGGGTCAGGCCGACCTGCTTGAGGTTGTTGGCGCACTGAGAGCGGGCTGCGGCCTCGCGCACCTTCTGCACCGCCGGCAGCAGCAGACCGACGAGGATGGCGATGATCGCAATCACCACCAGAAGTTCGATCAGCGTGAAGCCCTGGCGGGGCACGCGCGCAGGGCGGACGCAGGACGGCGGCATGAAGCAACTCCTTGAGCAATGGCGGGAATTCAGGTAAACGAGCACCTGGGGGGCTGGCCTCGGACGAATACCGTTCCGGGAAACAGCAATCCCTTATGCAGCGCTCGTGCCAAGAATGTGCTTGCCGGCGATATGGCCCACCGCGCTCGGGATTTCAGGGGGATTGCGGCTTTTTTCTCGGAAGGATGGCCGATGTCCGTGACCGGGACTTGAGAGGCGCTGTTGGACTGGCACAAACCCTGGGCCGGTGGTCAGAAATCGGACCAGGGGGAACGGTCAGGAATGCGCCTGGCCCGACCGGGACTGCAATTCCTCCACGGACAGGCCGGTCAGCAGCGGGGCCAGATCCCGAATCATGGCCGCGAGGGTGGCCAGCTGTTCGGCCATGCCGTCGAGCCGTCCCGCGGCCGCCGCCTGCTCCAGATGCAGAGCAATCGCAGCGGCGTCGCTGGAAAACGCCGACACCAGGCCGCGCAACTTGTGGGCCGACTCCCGCACCGCCGCCGCGTCCCGGCTGCGCACGGCCGCCGCGACGGTGGCCAGCTGAGCGGGGGCGCCGGCCTGAAACACCGCGATCATCCGGGCCAGCAGTGTGGCGTCGCCGTCGCAGGCCGTCAGCAGTGTGGCCGTGTCGAGCAGGCCATCGCTGGGCAGCGCCTCCGTCGGCACGGTCTCGGCGACCGCTCGACCGACCAGCACGCGCTCGATGGTGTCGAACAGTTCCTGGCGGCGGATGGGCTTGGCCAGGAACTCGTCCATGCCCGCTTGCAGGCAACGCTCGCGGTCCCCCCTCATGGACCGGGCGGTCAGCGCGACCACGGGTAGGTGCCGGCCGGTTGTCCGTTCACCGCGGCGCACGGCCTCGATGACGCGGAAGCCGTCGAGTTCCGGCATATGCACGTCCAGCAGCAGCAGGTCGAAGCGGTCGCGCTCCAGGGCGTCCAGGGCTTCCCGGCCATCCCGGGCCACCTGAACGGTGTGGCCCTGCCGCGCGAGGAAGTGCTGCACAACCTGCTGGTTGAGGTCGTTGTCCTCGGCGAGCAGCACCCGCAGCGGCCGGGAGGGTGAGGGGGTGAAGGGGTGAGGGGGTGAGGGGGTGACCGAGGACGGCTCGACGTTTCCGGTTGCCCCGTCGCCTGCCGGCCGGGACAGCACGCGCTGAATGGTGTCGAGCAGTTCTTCCTGCTGGATCGGCTTCATCGCCGCCGCGGCGATGCCGAGTTCGCGCTGCCGGGCGAGGTTGCCCGGCTGATCCTCGGAGGTCAGCAGGATGATGCGGCAGCCGGCCAGTTCGGGGCTTTGCGAGATTTCCGCCGCCAGGGCCGGGCCGTCGATTCCGGGCATACGGCTGTCCAGGAGCACCACGGCGTAGGGCCGGCCCAGGGCGACGCCGCGCCACAGACTGTTCAGGGCGGTCAGGCCGTCGGCGACGGCGGTTGGCTCCGCCCGCCAGCCGCGTAGCCATTCCTGGAGGATCAACCGGTTGGTCGCGTTGTCATCGACGATGAGGACGCGCAGGCCGCGGATTTCGACGGGCGGTGGACTCGGGGCGGCGTCGGTCGTGGACTGCACACCGAAGCGAGCGGTGAAGCGGAAAGTGCTGCCGCGGTGCGGCGCGCTCTCGACCGTGATCTGACCATCCATCAGTGCCACCAGGCGCGAGGCGATGGACAGCCCGAGGCCGGTGCCGCCGTAGCGGCGCGTGGTGGAATTGTCCCCCTGTTCAAACGCCTGAAAAATCTTCGCCTGCTTGTCCGCAGGAATGCCGATGCCGGTGTCCCGCACTGAAAAACAGAGGGAAACCACGGAACACACGGAAAACACGGAAGAAGACAGGGCAGACTGCTCCTGGACCTTTTCCGTGTCTTTTTCCGTGTATTCCGTGTGTTCCGTGGTTTCTGTCCGCACCTCGACGACCACTTCCCCTTCCTCGGTGAACTTGATCGCGTTGCCGACGAGGTTCAGCAGCACTTGCCGCAGCCGGCCGGCGTCGCCGAGCAGGGCGTCGGGCACGTCGGCGTCGAGATGGCACACCAGTTCCAGCGCTTTCTTGTGGCGCGCAGGGCCAGGGCGCGTAAGGTCTCGTTCAACACCTTGCGCAGCGAAAAAGCGGCGTGATCCAGCTCGAACTTGCCGGCCTCGATCTTGGAGAAGTCGAGCAGGTCGTTGATGACGTTCAGCAGAGCGTTCGCCGAGGTGTTGACGATGGTGAGGTAGTTGCGCTGCTCGTCGCTCAGGCGCGTGTCGAGAGCCAGGTCGGTCATGCCGAGGATGGCGTTCATGGGCGTGCGGATTTCATGGCTGACGTTGGCCAAAAATTCGCTCTTGGCCCGGCTGGCCGCCTCCGCCGCCTCCTTCGCCTGCCGCAGTTCCTCCTCGATCCGCTTGAGATCGGTGATGTCGATGCGCGTGCCGGCGAAGCGGACGGGCTTGCCGCTGGCGTCGCGCACCGCGATCCCGCGCGACAGGATCCAGCGGTATGACCCGTCCCGGTGCCGCGCCCGGAATTCCACGCAATACTCCGGCGTCTCGCCGTCGAAGTACGCCCGCAGCGCCTCATGGATTTTCTCTACGTCGTCGGGGTGGTACGGCACCGCAACCGCGTCATACGTCGTCGCGGACTCCGGCGGGTAGCCGAGCTGCTCCATGATGTTGATGCAGTGGACCTTGCCGTGGTGATAATCGCCGTCCGGAAAGTCGTTCTCCCACAGGCCGACGTTCGAGCCGCGCACCGCCAGGTCCAGCCGGGCGTTCGCCTGCCGCAGCGCCTCCTCCGACTGTTTGCGCTCCGTGATGTCGATGTTCAGGCCGTCCAGGTAACGGAAGGTGCCGTCTTCCGCGAAGATGCCGCGGCCGCGAGCCAGGATCCACTTGACGTTGCCCGCCCGGTCGAAGATGCGGTGCTCGTTCTCGTAAGGTTCGCGGCGCGCCAGCGCCTCGGCAACGTTGCGGGCGCAGCGCTCGGCGTCGTCGGGGTGCAGCATGTCGCCGTAGTACACGCGGCCGGCGGCGAGGTCGTCGGCGTCAATGCCGCCAATGGGCCGGAAGTTGCCGCGGGCGAACAAAACGGACCAGTTGCGATCCACCAGGCAGCGGTACGCGAGCCCCGGCAGCTGGCTCAGCACGGAATTCATCAGCCGCTCGTTCTCGCGCAGGGCGTCCTCGGTACGGCGGCGGTCGGTCACGTCGATGCCGACGCCCCACACCGGCAGCCCCGGGATGCGCACGTCGGCGGAGAAGTTCGACCAGGAACAGACGCGCGTGCTGCCGTCCGCGGCGGTCGGTGTCGTTTCCAGATCACGGTAGCGGTGGCCGGCGACCTGCGCCACAACCCAGGCCCGGTAAGCGGCGTCCGGGTACATGCGCTCGTACAGGTCCAGGCGCGTCCGCCCCAGGATTTCCGCCTTGGGGTAGCCCAGCACGCGCTCGCACTCGCGGTTCCACAGGCAGAAGCGGTTGTCCGCGTCCAGGCCGTAGATCATGACCGGCAGATGGTCCAGCAGGACGACGAGCCCCGTGGGTTCCAGGTCGGGGAATGGTGTGTTCATCGTTGCTCGGTGCTCAAAAACGCGACAAGCTCCGCCACGGCCGCACGTCTCGGGGGCAGGCTACGCACGAGGCCGTCTCCAGCAGCAAACCCGGTGCCGTCTCGTCCTTATCCTAACAAGGGCGCCCAATCTCGACGTGTGCAAAAGTTGGCGTTCTTGGCGTCCTTGGCGTCCTTGATCTGACAACCGGCGCCAGTTACAGGTGCAGCCTGGGGAGTTGAATTCCCGGCGGCCTGGTGGGTCAGGGGGAGGGAGAAGAGGCTTTCGCAGTTTCGGCAGCTACGAACTGCTCGTGGACCGCCGTATAGAAGGCGATGATGGCCATCCAGTCGGGCGGCCCGGTTGCAGAAATGCTGTTCAGAAAGGCTCGGTTGTTCTCGGCCTTCTCTTGGTGCTGCTTGGGTTTTGGCATAGATCTGGACAGAATGTACTCGTCGAAAAAGTTTTTCACCCAGGCGTCAGCGTCGCACGCTTGCCGGAGGGCCTCAATGGCTGGCCTGGCATCGATCCAGAACTGGTCATCATCCCGTGGGGTGACAAAACCCTTGCCGTCGTCAAAGCGAAGGTACACGGGGCCTTTTTGTTGCGTCCGCGTCGGCATGTCGGCTGTCGCCCTGGTTGTTGTTTGCAAACTGCTTGCCATTCTCTCAACCGAGATAGGGGGAATTTGCAAGCTTGTCAAGATAAAAAGCAGCTCCGCTTGAGTTGTTGAGTTGCGGATCGTCCATAGACTTTCTCAAAGGAGAACTCCCTGTCACGCGCCCCGTTGGGGCATCCGGGACCAATGATCGCCGCGCGGCCAACCAGAGGGACACCATGCCCAGAGTGCTGCTGGTCGATGACGACCCCGACCTGATCGAGGCCCAGGTGAGTCACGCCCTGGCCCCGCTCGGTGTCGTACTGGAGGTGGCTCGCACCGGGGCGGAGGGACTGGCCCAGCTGGCGGCCCGGCCGGCGGACGTGATCCTGCTGGACGTGCGCCTGCCGGACCTCTCAGGTCTGGAGGTCTACCAGCGCGTCCGCCAGCTCGACGCCCGCACCCCGGTCATCTTCATCACCTCCACGACCGCGGCCGAGACGGCCATTGAGGCCATGCAGCAGGGCGCCCACGACTACCTGTTCAAGCCGCTCGACCCGCAGCAACTGCGCCGTGTGGTCGAACAGGCGCTGCAGCTGGTGCGGTTGGCGCGCGAGCCGGCCGTGGTCGCCGAGGCGCTGCCGGAGGACGACCGCGGCGACGCCATCATCGGCTGCTGTCCCGCCATGCGTGAGGTCTACAAGGCCATCGGCCGCGTGGCACGGCAGAACGTCATCGTGCTGGTCACCGGCGAGAGCGGCACCGGCAAGGAGTTGGTCGCGCGGGCCATCTACCAGCACAGTGCCCGGGCGCGGGCGCCGTTCCACGCCATCAACTGCGCCGCCATCCCCGAGACGCTGCTGGAGAGCGAACTGTTCGGCCACGAACGCGGGGCGTTCACCGGCGCTGATCGCCGCCGCATCGGCAAGTTTGAGCAGTGCAACGGCGGCACGCTGTTCCTGGACGAAATCGGTGACCTGCCGCTGGGGATGCAGGGCAAACTGCTGCGGGTGCTGCAGGACCAGAAGTTCGAGCGCGTCGGCGGCAACGACACCATCCAGACGGACGTGCGGCTGATCGCGGCGACGCACCGCGACCTGAAGGCGTGGTCGGCCGAGGGCAAATTCCGGCCGGACCTGTATTACCGGCTGAGCGTCTTCACGATCGCGCTGCCGCCGCTGCGCGAACGCGGCGACGATTTGACCATGCTCATCCAGCAATACCTGCGCCGCCTGAACCGGGAGCTGGGCCGCGAGGTGACCGAGATGGCGGTGGAAGCTCTGGGACTGCTGCGGGCCTACCCCTGGCCGGGCAACATCCGCGAACTGCAGAGCGTGCTGAAGCAGGCGTTGCTCCAGGCCACCGGTTCGGTGCTCATCCCGGCGTTCCTGCCCGAGGCGGTGACCGGGAGCGGTGGGCAATCCGTCGCGCCCACGGCGGGGACCGCGGAGGTGGGCTTTGCGTTCGAGCCGTTCATCCGGCAGCGGTTGGAGGCCGGCGGCAACAACGTCTACGCCGAGGTCCACCGGCAACTCGACCGCATTCTGTTGCCGCTGGCGCTGGAGTTCACCGATGGCAACCAGCGCCTGGCGTCGCGCCTGCTGGGGGTCGCCCGGGGCACCTTCCGGCTGCGCCTGCAAGAAGCTGGGCTGAACCTGAAGCTAACCGTCGAGGATGGGGACGAAGCCGGGTAGCAATGGTTGTCGAGGCGTGCCACCCGTACGGAGCCAGGGCGCCGATTCTCGACGTGTGAAAAAGTTGGCCCCCTTGGCCCCCTTGGCTCCCTTGCTGTGGCAATGCAGGCCGCTGGTGGTCAAGCCGTGGCCGCCGCCCCACCCCATGCGCGAACCGCGCGAGAACCGCTCTAGCGGAGCCCGGCCAGCCGACCCAGTTTTCGCAGCGCCCCCAGAAGCAGGTTGGCGGGCGGCGCTGGCTCGGCCACGATGACCGTCCGGTTCAGATCCTTGGCCGGGTCGCGCACGATCAACGGTGGAGTGCTGGGCTTCTTGGCCAGGACGATGTTCCGAACCTTCTGCCGTTTCTCATACGGAGGCAGCACGATCCGCAGCGGCGCCGGCGGATCTTCGGTGCTCGCCTGCTCGAAATCCCTGCCCACCAGGATCTCGACTTCGTCATGGACATCCGGCAACACCCAGTAGCACCACCTTCCCAGGGTGAAAAATTCCTGCGCCGGCAGCCGCACCGTGAACGTCCCTGGCCGCGTGAGCGGCAAATAGGTCATCGGCCGATCCGCCCTGGTGAAGTGGAGAAAAGTGATGACCGGCTGGCGCATTGCCGGCAGGGCGTGATGCGGATCCTCGACGCGGACTTGCAACTCGACCGTCTCGCGGTAGCGGTCGCGGGCCCGCCGAAGGATGTCCTCCAGGGCGTCTATCATGCCCAGGGGGTTGACGCGCTGGACGGCACGCTTCCGCCGGGACACCGCCTCGCGCACCACCTCCCGCGCCTCCGCCAGCACCTGGTCCCAGCCGGCCGTTTCCGCCTGCACGTCATGGAAAACGTCCAGCCGTTCGTGGACCGGGTAGATGACCAGGGGGCCGAAGTTGACGCCGATGTCGTGCGCGCTGGCGAAGCGCAGGTTGTCGGCCAGTTCGCGGATGTTGGACTTCATCACCACCGAGCCGACCGAAAAGACGCGCCGCGGCGCGTCATGGGCCGCCAGCAAGCGGAACACGTTTTTCAATACCGTGTCGTAGTTCGCCCCGGCGCAGATGCGCTCGAAGGTCGTCCGCTGGAAACTGTCCATCGACACGCTGGCGTTCAGCCGCGGGAACTTCTTGAGTTGCTCCAGCACTGTCTCGGTAATCATGACGCCGTTGGAAGTGAAGCCGAAGGTCAGGTTCGGGTTGTCCGACACCTGGAACTGCTCGTAAAAATCGCGAAAGTCCTTGATGAGGAACGGCTCGCCACCGTGCCAGACGAACTGGCCCAGGTACGGGACATGAGCCAGCACGTCGCGCCCCGTCTCCGGGCGATGGCGAACGTTCAACTTGCGCACCTTGTTCTGGCTGCAGAAGCCGCAGTCGATGTTGCAGTCGGCGGTGCTGATGAACGAGATCATGCTCGGCCGGGCCGACAGTTCCACCTTCCGCTCCAGATACTCCTGGTAAGCGCGCTGAAGGTTGCGGCCCGACTCCGAGTCCCGAACCGTGGAGCGCAACTCACAGCTGGCCTGGCCGCGGCGGAGCACGTAGACCCGGCCGTTGCACCGTGGGTCGGAGTTATCGGAGGCGGACAGATACAGCAATTCGCCCCAGACACTGAAACGACCGCAGCCGTGCTGGCGGATGTCGGCGTGCAAACAGTTTCCTGGACCGAGGGGTTGGCCATCCTCCAGCAACTCGAAGTCCGCCGGCGCCTCGCCCTCCGCAAGCTTGAGGAACGACTCCGAGACATGGGCGACGTAGCAGTGACCGGTCTCCGGCTCGAAGTCAGCCGGCCAAACAAAGGGGGGGTATCGGCCCTGAGACCACTTGTAGGCGAGGCACTCATGGCAGGGAAAGCCCTTGGTGTTGTCGTTAACGATCTGTAACCGCAGGCGGCGGTACTCGGGCCCGTTCCAGATTTCATCCAGGGTGTTGACATTGGTGTTGCCGAGCGGCTTGCCGGTATTGTCGTAGCCGCTCCAGAAGCAGCAGGGGACGACCTCGCCGGTCAGATCGATAATCATCTGCTGCCAGGGGTAGGCGCAGAGGTTACTTTGCTTGGTCCCCATGCCCGTCCTCCGCGGAAAAAGACTCAATCGATCCGATACTGTTGCAGGGCCGGCGTCTTCTCGATGTGCGGTAGCAACTCCCGGGCGAATATTCGGTGGGCTGTCTCGTTGGGGTGTCCCTCCCACCAACTGACCCGCCACTGCTGCTTGCCCTTCTCCCGTCGGTACGTGGCGGGGACGACCTCCATGCCGGCTTCCTTCAGATACTTCTCAGCGATGGCAGTGATCTCGTCCCCGCCCGGTATCTCGGGGAATTGATCCAGGACCATGGTCACCAGGGGGGGCAAGCCGTTGGCCACAACGTACTCGTTCATCTCCTTGACATCTCTGGCAAAGCGCGTTCGGTAGCCCTTGAAGTCGCGCAAAATGTCCTGGTAGAAGTCATACCGAACGCCATAGTGTACCAGCAGGTCGTCGTACTTCTTGGCCAGGAACGGCCCGATCCTGGTCTTGCAGAGCAGGTGCTGCTGACCGGGGAACGTGATCTCCCAGGCCATGTGTTGATACTGGCCCATGCCGGAGGGCAGAAAGTCGTTCAGACAGACGCCGTAAACCACCAGATCCGGGCGCAGCACCGGGAGCTTGGCCTTAAGGGTCTTGAGGATGTCTTCACTCTGGTCGCCACAGCGGCCCAGGTTAAGGCATTCGATCCGATAGTTTTTTCCCAACTCCCGATCCAGGACGCGGCAGTAAGTATCTTCCTGATCGACCCCATGACCGTAGGTCAGGGAGTCTCCCAGCACCATGACGCGGAAGGTGTCATCTTTCCTGGGAGGGAACTGGCCGGCGAGGCGCATGAGGTCGGCGTTGTAGACGTGCAGCTTGCCGTGCCAGTAGTAAGCGTCAAGCGTCCCGGCAACCTGCACCGGCCGCTGCTGCCACTCCTGGGGCATGGTGAGCCCGTTGGCGCCCGCCTCCGCGTCCACCTTCTGCTTCGCCAGGTGATCGAGATAGGTCTCGAACGCGAAGATCGGCAACAGCGTTGACCCCGAAAACAGGGCACAGACACTCAGGGAGCGGAGAGCAAGCTCCTTCTTGAAGAGACAGGCAACCAGTTCGACAAGGTACTTGAGAGCCAGTAGTCCCGCAACCCACAGAACGCCGAGACTCGCCAGCGTCGCGACGCCGCGAGATCTGGGGAAGCAGAACGCCCCGACACCGGCCAGCCCGGCGCAAACAGCAAAGCGAATGGCTTTGGCTTTCCACATGGTTGACCCATTCCCTCCTTTTCCGGGACGAAACCAGGGGACGACTCAGGCTGCATCAGGAGACGCACTGACCTGTGGGGAACCCGGATCGGCCCTGGCCGACGACGGGTAGGCTGCCAGGCTCTGGGGCCGGCTCCGATACTCGGCCCAGCTCTTGATCGCCAGGTCTCCCACCAGCGTGTCGCCAGATCGATGAAGTTGGCCCCATACACCTTGGAGACAAAGGGGAAAGTGCGCGAGGCCCGCAGGTTGCACTCGATCACCTTGACGAAGTTGTCCCGGGCGATGAACTGAATGTTGAATGGCCCGGTGCTCTGCAGGGCGGCCGACACCTTGCGGGCGATGAGGTGAACTTGCCGTAGGGTCTCCAGGTAGGTGCGCTGCGGCGGCAGCACCAGGGTGGCGTCGCCGGAGTGGACGCCCGCGTTCTCCACGTGCTCGGAAATGGCACTGGCGACCAACTCTCCATCCTGGGCCACGCCGTCGAACTCGATCTCCTTGGCGTTTTCGATGAACTGGGTGATGACGACCGGGTGCTTGCGCGACACCGCGGCCGCCTTGAGCAGAAACCGCTTCAGTTCGTGGTCGGTGGCGGCCGTACCAGCACCGGGTAGCCGACTCGAATTCCACCGAACTGCCGATGCGGTAGGCCCCCGAACCGAGAACGAGGACCGCCCGGTCGCCACGAGGCCCCACATCGTCACCACTTCTCCCAGGGGAAGAGACTCGGATCCTAGAACATGGTGTAGATGAAGGGGGCCGCGCCGGTGCCGGCGAAGAAGCACAGCGCCGCCAGGAGCGCGATCGTCAACAGGATCGGGAGCAGCCACCATTTCTTGTTCTGCCGGAGGAAGTAGACGAACTCCCCCACCACTCCCAGGCGCCGCGGCGGCGTCGCCATCTCGAAAGCCGTCTTCTCCGGTTTCATGGGTTCCTCCTTCGTGGCATGGATCAATCAAGATTGCCGGAAATACTGCTCCGGCCCGGACGGTTGGTTGCGCGGCACCCAGTAGCTGGTGGCAGCGGGCTCGAAGCGGCGCTGCAGTGCGTCACGGCCCAGCAGGCGGAACAGAATCGCCATCGGCGTGAACACCGCGAAATAGATGAGCAGCATTGCCAACTCGCTCACGACCATGCCGATCGGGAGCGTGACCAGAGTGGCGGCCAGGAACACTGGCTTGAGGGCGCGCGGCCACGCCAGGGCCAGTCCTCCCAGGACCGCGCCGGCGGCGAGGAAACAACCGAAAAACAGCCGTTCGCTGTCGGTCCAGTCGAGCGGCCCTGTCCGTTCCAGGACGAACCAGCCGAGCAGCGGCAGTACGACCAGGCCACACAATCCGAACTGTCGGAGCTGGCGGCGGTCGGGGTTCCAGGAGATTTCGATCAGTGCCATGAGCAGCGTCCTCGCCTACGGGATGAACGGCCCTGGAGGTAATCAGTCCAACTGGAACTGTCCCAGGTGTTGCCGCCGGGCGTTTTCGCTGAGCTTCTGCTGCTCCTCTCGATGAAGGATCTGGTTGCCCAGGACCAACACATCCATGTTGGTGACCAGAAAGCAACGGTAAGCGTCCTCGGGAGTGCAGACGATCGGTTCGCCGCGCACATTGAAGCTGGTGTTGATGAGCACCGGACAGCCGGTCTTTTCCTGGAACTTCTTCATGAGCTTGCACAGCAAGGGGTGCCGTTCCCGGTCCACCGTCTGCACCCGGGCCGAGTAGTCGATGTGGGTGACGGCCGGGAGCGTTGAACGCTTGTAGTTCAGCTTCTCGATGCCGAACGCCTCATCGTAACCCGCGCCGGTCGGCGTTCGGAACTGCTCCCGTACCGGGGCGACCAGCAGCATGTAGGGGCTGTCCTCTCCCGGCCGCATCTCGAAATACTCATCGACATGCTCGCGGAGGACAATTGGGGCGAAGGGCCGGAAGGACTCACGAAACTTGATTTTCAGGTTCATCACCGACTGCATCGTCTCACTGCGGGCGTCGCCGAGGATGCTGCGGGCACCCAGGGCACGCGGGCCGAACTCCATCCGGCCTTGCACCCAACCGACCACTTTTTCCTGGGCAAGCAGCCCGGCCACCTCCTCGCACAGGTGATCCTCGTTGACGCAACTGGTATAGATGGCCCCGAGCCGATCCAGCGTCTCGACGATCTCCTCGTCGGTGAAGGCTGGTCCCAGGAAGGAGCCCTGCTGAGTGTCCTTGCGGTTGGGCCGCCGTGGGTTTTCGAGGAGCTGATACCAGGTGAACAGGGCCACGCCCAGTGCCCCGCCGGCGTCGCCCGCGGCCGGTTGAATCCAGAGATTCTCGAAGGGGCACTCCCGCAAAATCCTGCCGTTGGCGACACAGTTGAGGGCCACACCGCCAGCCAGGACCAGGTTCTTCAGCCCCGTCCGTTTCTGCAGGTCGCGGGCCATGCGCAGCATCACCTCTTCCGTCACCGCCTGGACCGAGGCGGCCAGGTCCATGTCGCGTTGGGTGAGCAGACTCTCGGGCATCCGCGGCGAACCGCCGAATAGTCGGTGGAACTTCGCCGAGGTCATCGTCAGACCCTGGCAATAGTTGAAGTAGCTCATGTCCAACCGGAACGAGCCGTCCGGCTTGAGGTCCAGAAGGTGTCGCAGGATCAGGTCGCGGTAGACCGGCCGGCCGTAAGGGGCCAGGCCCATGACCTTGTATTCGCCGCTGTTGACCTTGAAGCCGGTGTAGTAGGTGAACGCGGAGTAGAGCAACCCCAGCGAGTGGGGAAAGCGAATCTCATGGGTCAGTTCGATCCGGTTGCCTCGGCCGACCCCCTGACAGGACGTCGCCCATTCGCCGACACCGTCCAGTGTCAGGATGGCGGCCTCGTCGAAGGGGGAGGGGAAAAAGGCACTGGCCGCGTGGGACTCGTGATGGTCGGTGTACACGAAGCGGCCCCGGTAGCGACCCTGCAACCCTCGGTCCATCTCCCGGGTCAGGTGGAGCTTTTCCTTGATCCACACCGGCAGCGCCTGGCGGAACGACCGATACCCGGCCGGGGCGTAGGACAGGTAGGTTTCCAGGAGCCGTTCAAACTTGAGGAGCGGCTTGTCGTAGAAGCCCACGTAGTCGAGATCCTCCGGCCGAAGCCCGGCTTCCCGGAGACAATACTCGATCGCCTGGGCGGGAAGGCCGGAGTCATGCTTGACGCGGCTGAAGCGCTCTTCCTGAGCGGCGGCGATGATCTCCCCGTCCACGACCAGGGCGGCGGCAGAGTCGTGGTAAAATGCGGACAGGCCGAGGACCGCAGTCATGCGGTGAACTCCTTCCGGAGACTCTGAGTTTGTGGCGGGCCTGGGCGTGCGACGGGTTGCAGGCTCATCGGCTCAGTCAGGGTGGGAAACCTAACAGATGGGGGGATCGGATTCAAGCCCACCCAGGGCCGTTTGCTTCTTCCTCCCAACCCTCCGGCGGGGAGGCATCCCGAACGGCCCTGGCCGTGGGCGCAAGGCCGTTCCCCGGAAGCGGGTTGGGCGGTATAATGTACATAGTGCCAGGGAGGGCTTGCGTTTCATTTCATTTCACAGACCCCCTGACTGCCCCAGGGGTCGCGCCCACTCTCCACCCGCAACCTCGCACCCCGGGCAACTCCCAGCCGGGGCGGAGCCAGCAGCGAACGGCCCTGGCGTTTCCCCGATCTTCCGTGGCGGCTGCCGGGGCCATCGGCTATTGTGGATGGGGTATTCGTGACCACCCTCCCGGCCCTTCCCGGAGACCTCTGATGGCACTGCGTCCTTGCCGCTGTCTGCTGGTGCTCTGCTGCTTGCTGGCGCTGCCGCTGTTCGCCCCCGCTCAGCCGCCGCAGGCGAAAGCCAAAACGGGCCGCCTCGACCGCCACGGCGTCCCGCTCCCCGAAGGGGCGGTCGCGCGCCTGGGCCACCGCCGCTTCTACAACTCGGCCGGCGTGTACGCCACCACCTTTTCGCCGGACGGCAAGATCGTCCTGGCGGTCGGGCCTGGGCAAACCAGTGGCGTGTCCCTGATCTTCTGGGAAACGGCCACCGGACGCGAAGTGCAGCGTTTCAGCACCACCGGATACAACCATGTGCGCAAGGCGGTGTTCTCCCCCGACGGCAAGACCGTGGCGCTCAACCAGGAGTCCGCCCTCGCCATGTACGACTGGCGCACCGGCAAGCTGCTGCGCACCTACGGCAAGGACCACGACATCTACTCGTTCGCCTTCTCGCCGGACGGCACGCTGCTGGCCGCTGGCTGCCTGGGGCTGAGGGACGATTACCGTATCCGCGTGTGGGAAGTCGCCACGGGCCGCGAGCTGCCGCCGTTCGCGGGCTGCGGCGAGAGTTTCCGTCCCATCCAGTTTAGCGCGGACGGCAAGCACTTGCTGACCGGGGATGAGGCCCCAGCGAAGATGCGGCCACTTGAGAAGGGGTTCCCCGGCGGCGTCTGCGTCTGGGACGTGGCCACGCGCAAGAAACTGCACGACCTCCCCGACGCCCGCGGCCCGGTCGCCTTCGCGCCGGACGGGCAGACCATCGCCCAGGGGTGGAAGGACGGCCAGGTTCAGGTACGCACCGTCGCCACCAACCAGGAGGTTTGTCGGGTGCCGTCCCGGGCGGCGTCCTTCGGCTTCACCCCCGACGGCAAGGCGCTGGTAACGTGGGACGCGAACGATGGAGCGCGGCTGTGGGACGCAGCCACCGGCAAGGAACTCCGTCGCTTTCAGGGCTATTTCGCAAAAGAGATGCGCTGGGAGGCGTTTCCTCGGACGGCAAGTTGCTGGCACTGCTGGACGGCGACAACTGGCAGGGGGGGTATGAGGTGCGCTTCTGGGACATCGCCACGGGCCAGGAAGTCCGCCACGGCAGCGGCCACCAGGACGAGGTGAAGTGTGTCGCGTTCGCCCCGGGCGGCAAGCTCCTGGCCTCGGGCGGCCTGGACCGCACGGTGCGACTGTGGGACGCGACCACGGGCAAGGAACTGCGGACCCTGGCAGGGCACACAGCCGGAGTCACCGCCCTGGCGTTCGCCCCGGACGGCCAACGGCTGGCGTCCTCCAGTGAGGACGGCAAGGTCCGGCTTTGGGACGTTGACAATGGCAAGGAGCTGCTCCGGCTGGACGGGCCGGCGTCCAATGGCGCCACTCTGGCCTTCTCCTCGAACGGGAAACGGTTGATCGCTGGATCCAGACCCTACCGTCCCATGATCGAGAACAGGGGGGTGCGGGGGGGCCGGGTCTGTGTCTGGGAGTTGTCGGGCGGCAAGCGGCTCCGGCAGTTCGAGACTGACCAGTACGCTACCATTTCCGCGCTCAGCCCGGACGGCGCCGTGGCCCTGGCCGCCGACGGCGTACCCGAGTTGCCGGAAGCTGCCGAGCGGGTGCGCCTGTGGGACACGGTCAGCGGCAAACGGCTTTGCGACCTCCCGCTGCGCCTGGTCCGGGACGACCGGACTTCGCTTCGCTGCCTTGGGGCCACCTTTTCCAGCGGCGGCAGGCTGATCGCCACCAGTCAAGTGGTTCAGTGGCAGGGCGGATACGACAGCTCCGCACTCCGGCTCTGGGAACGGGCGACGGGCCAGGAAATCCTGAAGATCGAGAACACGCTACCGCACTCCCTGGCCTTCTCCCCCAATGGCCGGTTGCTCGCCGCAGACAACGGTAACGTGTTCAATGCGCTTCGCCGCGTATGGGGTTGCGGCATCAACTTGTGGGATGTGCGAACGGGCGAAAAGGTTGGCCAACTTGGGGAGCACTGGTCCCGGGTCTACTGCCTGACGTTCTCTCCGGACGGCGCACACCTGGCATCGGGCAGCGCCGACCACACCATCCTCCTCTGGGAGGTTCCGCGGCCCGCTCGGAAACCCACGCCCGCCGCGACCGCGAATCAACTGCAAGCCTGGTGGTCCGAACTGGGTGGCGACGCCGCCGCCGCGCACAAGGCGTCCGCGCAGCTGGCCGCCCGGCCGGCGCAGGCGGTGCCGCTGTTCGTCAAGCACCTCAAGCCGGCCCCGGCGGTGGACGGTAAGCAGATTGCCGCGCTCCTCCGGGAACTCGACGACAAGCGCTTTGCGGTGCGGGACAGGGCCAGCACCGCGCTGGAGCAGTGGGGCGAGTTGGCCGAGCCCACCCTGCGGCAGGCGCTGGCCAAACCAGCTTCCCTGGAGTATCGGCGGCGTCTGGAGCAACTACTCGGCAAGCAGGACGGAGTGCCCGCGGCCGCCCAGCTGCGCCGGCTGCGAGCGCTTGCCGTGCTGGAGTATGACGGCGGCGCCGAGGCACGGCGGCTGCTGACGGCGCTGGCCGCGGGAGCGCCCGAGGCCCGGGTCACGCAGGAAGCGCGGGCGGCGCTGCGGCGGCTCGACGCCTGGGCCGCCCTGGGAAAATAGCTCCTGGGCCAGCTCAACGCGCTCTAATCGGCAGCCTCACCATGATTCCGCAAGGTCTCGATGGAAATGCCGTCCACCTGCTGGAGCAGTTCCCGGGCGACCGTTTCCAGTTGTTCCAGCAGCGCGGGGGCGTTGTCCAGCTGGGCGCCGGCCGCAAGGTCCTCCAGATTGCCGGCAAGGTCGCCGGCGACCCTCGAAAACTCCGACAGCAAGCCACAGCACTTGTGAGCCGCTTCACGCAGGCGCGGCGCGTCCTGGTCCCGCAAGGCACCGCGCAGCGCCGCCAGGTGCTCCGGGACGCGCGCGCGGAGGGTCTGGCACATTTTCCCGAGCAGCGTGGCGTCACCGCCGCAGGCGGCCAGCAACACCGGCACGTCCAGCAAGTCCAGGCTGGGGGCGGGGCGGGGAGGATAAAGGCTCAGCACACGGTCGATGGCCGGCCACAGGTCGGCGGGTCGGACCGGCTTGGTCAGGAAATCATCCATGCCGGCCGCGAGACAGCGCGCGCGATCCGCTTCCCGTGAGCGTGCCGTCAAGGCGATGACCGGCAAATGTCCCGTGGCGGTCGCCTCCCGCTCCCGAATCGCCTGAATGACCTGGAAGCCGTCCAGCTCCGGCATGTGGACATCCAGCAGCAGCAAGTCGAATCCTCCTGCGGCCGCCAGGGTCAGTGCCTCCCGGCCGTTGCCCGCCAGCCGCACACGATGCCCCTGCCGAATGAGCAGTTGCTCCAGGACTTGCGCACTCAACTCGTTGTCCTCGGCCACCAGAATCTGAAGGGATGAGGGATGAGGGATGAGGGATGAGGAATCAAAGGGCGGCCTTCTTTCTACTCCCTCATCCCTCATCCTTCTGCCCTCATCCCTTTGAAGCACCTGGTAGATCGTTTCGAGAAGCTCCTCCTGCTGAACCGGCTTGAGCAAGTGGGCGTCGATCCGCAGTTGACGAAACCGGGCCGGGTCGCCGGGGCGGTCCCCGGAGGTCAGCAGGATGATGCGCGTGGCCGACAGTTCGGCCCGTTCCCGGATCCTGGCGGCCACCGCCAGGCCGTCCGTGTCCGGCATACGGGCGTCCAGGAGCACCAGCGCGAACGGCAGGCCGTTGGCGGCGCGATGCCAGAGGGCGTCCAGCGCGGCCATGCCGTCGCCCACCGCGGTGGGCTCCATCCGCCAGCCGCGCAGCCACTCTGCCAGGATGTGGCGGTTGGTGGCGTTGTCGTCCACGATCAGCACCGGTAGCTGATGGAGCACGGGCGGTGGCAGTGCGGCGACCGACTCCGAGGGGTGCGCCTGCCGCGCGAAGCGTGCGCTAAAGGTGAAGGTACTGCCGTGGCCCGGTTCGCTCCGCACGGTGATCGTGCCGCCCATCAGGGCCACGAGGCGAGCGGCGATGGTCAGGCCCAGGCCGGTGCCGCCGTACTTGCGCGTCGTCGAGGTGTCCTCCTGCTCAAACGCCCGGAAGATGCTCTTCTGTTTGTCATGGGCGATGCCAATGCCGGTATCGCGGACGGAGAAGAGAAGATCCACAGATGACTCAGCTGAAGAATCCAAAATCTTCTCGCTTTTCTTATCGGTGTCATCTGTGGATCCTCTCTTGATCTCGACCACGATCTCGCCCACTTCGGTGAACTTGATGGCGTTGCCGACCAGGTTGAGCAGCACCTGGCGCAGCCGGCCGGCGTCGCCGACGAGGGCGTCGGGCACGTCCGGCGCCACCTGACTGACCAGTTCCAGCCCTTTCGTGTGGGCCCGCATGGCCAGCACGCGCAACGTGTCGCCAACTGCCGTCCGCAGCGAGAAGTCGGCCGGCTCCAACTCCAGCTTGCCGGCCTCGATCTTGGAGAAGTCGAGCAGGTCGTTAATCATGCCGAGCAGGCTGTCGGCCCCCGACTTGACCGTCTTCAGACACCGCCGCTGATCCTCGGTCAGGAGCGTGTCGAGCACCAGCTCGGTCATGCCGAGGATGGCGTTCATGGGCGTGCGAATCTCGTGGCTAACGTTGGCCAGGAACTCATCCTTGGCGCGGTTGGCCGCCTCCGCCGCGTCCTTCGCTTGCCGCAGTTCTTCCTCCAGTCGTTTGCGCTCGGAGATATTCTGGACAATGGCGATGCAGTAAGCGGACTCGCCCAGGTTCTCCGGGTTCGCGTCGCGCTGGAGCGAGACGGTCAGGTAGGCCCAGACGAGCGAACCGTCCTTGCGGACCAGGCGTTTTTCCATCGTGAAGCTGGGAATGTCACCGCTCATCAGGGGACCAAACAGGGCGAGGTTCTCCGCCAGATCCTCGAGATACACCACCTCGGGGATGGCCATCCCCACCAGGTCGGTCTGCGGGTAGCCGATGATGTCGGCCAACTTCTCGTTGACGCGCAGGCAGTAGCCTTGCGCATCCAGGTGGGCAATGCCGACGGCCGCGTTCTCGAAGGTGCCGCGGAAGCGTTCCTCGCTCTGCCGCAGCGCTTCCTGGGCCCGCTTGAGATCGGTAATATCGACGCTGCTGCCACTGAAGCGCACCGGTCTTCCCGCCGAGTCGCGCACGGCCACGCCGCGCGTGAGCAACCAGCGATAGGAGCCGTCCTTGTGCCGGTTACGATGCTCAACCTCGAACTCCCCCGCTTCGCCGGACAGGTAGGTCTGGATGGCACGCTGCAAGCGCGGCTCGTCCTCGGGATGGATCAAGGCCATCCTGTCGGGAAAGGTAGTGGGCCCATCGTTGCGGTCATAGCCGAGCAACTCCCAGAGATTGTTGATGGTCAGCCGGGCGTTGTCGAGCACGCCGTCCGGCATATCAACCTCCCAGATGCCGATGTTCGAGCCGCGCACCGCCAGGTCGAGCCGGGCGTGAGCCTGGCTCAACTCTGCCTCCAAGCGTTTGCGCTCGGAGATGTCCTGGGCGATCACAATGCAGTAGGTGGGTTGTCCCGATGCATCGCGCTGGAGTGAGACGATCAGGGAAGCCCAGACGATCCGGGCGTCCCGGCGGCGAAAGCGCTTCTCCATGGTAAAGCTGGGCAGGTCGCCACGCACCACACGGTCGAACAGCGCGAGGTTGGTTGGCAGATCCTCGGGATACACCACCTCCGGGATGGTCCTCCCGACCGCTTCCGAGCGGGAATAGCCGAGGATGTCGCAAAAGACGCCGTTGGCGCGCAAACAGCGGTACTGGCTGTCCACGTGGGCGATGCCGACGGCCGCGTTCTCGAAGGTATTGCGGAACCGTTCCTCGCTCTCGCGCAACGCCTCCTCGGTCGCCCGCAGGTCGGTGATGTCGGTGCAGGTGCCGAACCATTTGACAATGTTCCCGGCGTCGTCCCGAATGGGTACGCCGCGCGTCTTGAACCAACGGTAGATGTCGTCCTGGTGGCGGACGCGGTATTCCACGTCATAAGGGCCGCGTCCCGCTACCGAGTCCAGCCAGAATTGCCGGGTCGGCTCCCGGTCGTCGGGGTGCAGCAATTCCAGCCAGCGCCAGCCCAGCAAGTCACGCTCGGGCACGCCGGTGTGTTGCGTCCACTGCGTGCTGAAGTAATCACAGGCGCCATCCGGTGTGGCCGCCCAGACGAGTTGCGGCAGCGCTTCGGTCAGGCTGCGCCAGCGCTGCTCGCTCTCGCGCAACTCCTCCTCGGCGAGCTTGACCCGGGTGATGTCGCGGGAGACGCCAAAGGTGCCGATGATCTTGCCGTCCTTGTCGCGAAAGGGCATCTTGGTAGTGGACACCCAGCGCACCCGGCCATCCAGCCAGACTTCCTTTTCCTCCTTGCCCACCACCGGTTGGCCGGTCTGGAGGATCGCCTGTTCGTCCGCGTGGGTGGCGCGGGCGTGGTCTTCCGCGTAGAAGTCGAAATCCGTCTTGCCGAGCGCTTGCCCGGGGTCGCTGAGGCCGAAGTAAGTGGTCAGGGCCTTGTTGATGCGGACGAAGCGGCTGGCGGCGTCCTTGAAGTACATGTTGTCGGGAAGGTTCTCCATGAGCGTGTGCAGCAGATACCCCTCCTGGAGCAGTTCCTCCGCCGGTCGCCGGCGCTCGTCGGCCACCAGGCGGTTCCGGGCCCGGTGCAGGAACTCGCTCAGAATGCTCATCAGCGTACCCGCCAGCACGAAGAGCACCAGGGCGACGACGTTCGCGGTGTCCGCGATCGCGAACGAATAGCGCGGCTCAATGAGGAAGTAGCTCGCCACGGCGACGCCGAGGAACGTGGCCAGCAGGCCGGGCCACAAGCCGCCCAGGTAAGCGCTGAGGAGGACCGCCAGGATTAAGGTCAGGAACGGGCTACTATCTCCGAGCACGGGCCAGAGCGGCCACCGCAGCGCCAGCGCCAGGCCCGTGGAGAGAAAGGCCGCACCGTAGGCTACCAGTCGGGCGCGACGTCTTTCGTGCATGCCAACCTCGCAGTCCGGGGTCGTCTCGTGCCGTGCTCCCCCGGCTGGACAGGCCGAGCCATCGCCCCGACAATGATCTTGCCTTTCCTTCCCCTGGCGTACCGAGGCGGAGCCGAACCATGGCCCACCTGTTGCTCATCGATGACGACCCGGAATTGCTGCCGGAGAAGGTGCGCCATCTATTCCCCACCCCTGCCCACCGGGTCGAGGTGACCTACACGGGCGCGGAGGGTTTGGAGCGCGCCGCGGCGGCGCCGCCGGACGTTATTCTCCTGGACCTGCGCCTGCCCGACCAGTCCGGCCTGGAGGTCCTGAAGCAGCTCCGCGCCCTGGACGCCCGCATCCCGGTCGTCTTTGTCACGCTGTCTCGGTCAGCCGAGGCGGCCATCGAGGCGATGCGGCACGGGGCGTACGACTACCTGCTCAAGCCGCTGGACCTGCAACAGCTGGACCGGGTGGTCGGCGCAGCGCTGAAGGTCGCCCGGTTGATGCGTGAGCCGGCCGTGGTCGCGGAGACGCCGCCGGACGACGACCTCCCGGGCGAGGCCATCATCGGCTGCTGCCCGGCCATGCAGGAAGCCTACAAGGCCATCGGCCGCGTCGCCGACCAGACCTTTCCCGTGCTCATCACCGGGGAGAGCGGCACGGGCAAGGAACTGGTCGCCCGCGCCATCTACCAGCACGGCCCGCGCGCAAGGCGCCGTTCCTGGCTCTCAACTGCGCCGCCATCCCGGAGCAGCTGCTGGAGAGCGAACTGTTCGGCCACGAGAAGGGCGCCTTCACCGGCGCCGACCGCCGCCGCATCGGCAAGTTCGAGCAGTGCCACGGTGGCACCCTGTTTCTTGACGAGATCGGTGACATGCCGCTGTCACTCCAGGCCAAGGTGCTGCGTCTGCTGCAGGAGCAGACATTCGAGCGCGTTGGCGGCAACGAGACCATCCGCACCGACGTGCGCCTGATCGCGGCGACGCACCGCGACCTGAAGGCGTGGTTGGCGGAAGGGAAATTCCGGCCCGACCTGTACTATCGGCTGGGCGTCTTCACCGTCCACCTGCCGCCGCTGCGCGAGCGGAGCGACGACCTACCGCTACTGGTGCGGCACTTCCTGCGGCGCTTCAGCCGCGAACTGGGCGCGAGGTGCGCCAGATTGCCCCGGAGGCGCTGGAGCGCCTGCGCGGCTACGGGTGGCCGGGCAACATCCGGGAACTGCAGAACGTCCTCAAGCAAGCGCTGCTCCAGGCCAGCGGCACGGTCCTGCTCCCGGCCTTCCTGCCAGAGTCTCGGGGGGAACCCGCCGTGGCCGCCCCGATGTCGCCGGCCGCGGAGGAAGCCGGGGTGGAGACGTTCGTGATCCGCCAACGGCTCGGGATCGATGTCCGCGAGCTGTACGCGGAAACGCACCGCCAGCTGGACCGGCTGTTGCTGCCGCGCGTCCTGGCCCTGACGCACGGCAATCTCCAGCAGGCCGCTCTCCTGCTGGGAATTGCACGGCAAACCTTGCGCCTGAAACTTCGGGATCTGGGACTATCCGTCGCACGCCCTGCTGAAGCGGATGAAGACGAGTCAGTCTAGGACCGCTCGGCCAGCGCGGTCACCGCCGCGGTAGTAAATGTTCCACGCCGTCTGGTAAGTCGGCTACCATTTCACTGCCTGTGCCGCAGCCAGGGAGTCACCGAACCTCCAGGTTCAGGTTTGGATTTATTGGTTCGCGTGGAAGTGGGCCGCGCGAACCGATAAATCGGGAAGGGGTTTTCGGTGCCTGCCCCCTTGGCATACGGGTTGCCTTACCCCGTACCATCCAAGCTCTACGGCTGTTGTAGACCCGGAGAGCGGTAATTTCCTTGAGAAGGGGTGGGGCCATGTCCGCTTCCGAAACCATTTACGAGACGGTAGTGAGGGTGCTGGTGGAATCGCTGAACGTGGACGAAGAGGACCTCACGCCGACCATCACCCTGAAAGGCGACCTGGGCGCGGAGTCCATCGACTTTCTGGACCTCCTGTTTCGCCTGGAGCGCGAGTTCGGCATCAAGATTCCGCGCGACGAATTGTTCCCCGAGTCGCTTTTCCAGGGCGACCCAGACTTCGTGCGGGACGGCCGGGTGACCGACCAGGGCATGGAGGAGTTGCGATCGCGCATGCCCTACGCGGACCTGGAGGCCCTTGATCGAGACCGACGGTTGAGCGCCGTCGCCGACCTGTTCACTGTCGGCCTGATGGCCCGGTACGTGGCGTGGAAGCTCGGCCAGCCGCAGTCCCAAAGTGAGCCTCCTGCCTACCTCCAGTCGTAATCGTTCAAGGTCCGAGGCCGCAGACCCGATATAATCACTACCACCGCGCGCCCAGAAGATGACTCCACTGGACACCCTGCACAAACCTGGGAAATTGAGAGATCCAGGGAACCGATGGTTTGCCCGGAAAGTGGAGTGTGTCACCGCCGCAGCCCTGGGGGCCTGACCTTGGCGACCAGTACGACCACTACCGGGCGGCTCCGTGTCGGGTGGCAGTTCGTCGGCTTCCTGCTGCTGAGCATCACACTCGGTTGCAGCCAGGGACGCTTCCAGCGCCAGGAGGGTCTGACCCAGCGCATTCTGCCGCCGCAACCGGTCAGCGTTCCCGAAGAGCCCCCCACCGCCGGGACTCAGGCCCGACTGGGGGCTCCCCGAGCAACCAGTGAGGGGGACGCCGAACGCCCCGTGGTACAGGCATCAGCTCAGGGAATCGGGACCGGCTGTGAGCCCGCCCAGACACTCAGCCTTCCCGAGGCGATCGACACGGCTTTTCGACAACAGCCGCGCTTGCGGGTCTACCTGGAGGGCGTCGAGCAAGCCCGTCGTGCCGAGGACGTGGCATTCGCTCCGTTCTTGCCAATGGCCGTGGCGGGATACTCGGCGGGCGGCTTCAACCTGAACGCCGGCGGACTAAGCGTGATCCCGGGGGTTCCTCCCGGCTTCACGTTCATCCCCGCCCTGGGGGCCATCCCCATCGGGTTGAACATCAACACTGGCTATGAGCTGGCCGACCTGAAGTTGCAGTGGCTGATCTGTGACTTCGGCCGCCGGCTGGGCCGCTATCGTCAAGCCGGTCTCGCCGCCGACATTGCCCAGTTGCAGAGCGAGCGGGCCTATCAGACGGTGGCCAATGAGGTGTCGGTGGCGTACTACCAGGTGCTGCGCACCCGGGCCCTGCGGAAGACCGCCCGGGACGCCGTTCGCCGCGGTGAAGACGATCTGGAGGTGGCGAAGAACCTGGAAAAAGGCGGCGCTCTGGAGAAGGAGAAGCGACTGCGGGTCGAAGTGCTGTTGTCGGAAAGTCATCGGCTGCTCGACGCCGCGGAGGGGGCGGAAACGGTGGCGGTCGCCACCCTCAACCTGGCCATCGGCCTGAACGTCAACGCCCCAACTGCCGTTCAGGAAAGCGCGGACGTGCCGCCCTTCACGCAGTCGCTGGCCGAGTGCTTGCAGACAGCGGTCGGTCTGCGCCGCGAGTTCCAGGTGGCCCGCCGCTCGATCCAGGCCGCCGACGAGGGCCGGCGCGTGGCCCAGGCCGACTTCGCCCCGCGTATCGTCGCCGAGGGCTCGCTGATCGATTTCCAGCAGTCCGATCCACGCGGCCACGCCGACCTGGCGCTCGGTTTCATCAAACTGGAGTGGGGCCTGTTTCAAGGCGGCAAACGGGTGGCCGAGTTGCGCGCGTCCGATTCCAGGATCCGCAGCGCCATGGCCCAGGCGGAGTCCATCGCGGATACCATTGCTTTCCAGGTGACGGAAGCCTATCGCAACCTGGTCACCGCGCGCCTGGGGATCGAGCGCTCGCGCCCGGCGGTGGCTCAGGCGGAAGAGAATCAGCGGCTGGTTCGCGCCCGGGCCAATGTGGGGGCCGCCACGTCCGCCGAAATCACCGACGCCGAGAGCACGCTGACCCGCGCCCAGCAAGCTTACCTCAATTCGATTCACGATTACCTCATCGCCCTGGCGCGCCTGGAATACGCGATGGGGGTCACTCCGACCCCCGGCCGCGCTCACGGCCATCAGTAGGGCCCGAGGAACTGGCCTGCGACCTCCTGAGTACGCACATGACAGCCGATGCACCCAAGGCGCCGCCTCCTCCCACTCCGACTGGCTCACCCCCCGTCACGGCGCCTGCATCCCACGAGCCGCGCCTGTTCCGGTGGGTCGTCTGGTGCGCCGTCGCCGGGGTGGTCATCGCGGCGGCGTACTTCGGCACGCACTGGTGGACCTACAGAGTCTCCCATTCCATCACCGACGACGCTTTCGTCGAGGCGCACATCGTCAACATCGCTCCCGAGATGGTTTCGGGCCGCATTGTCCGTTTCCTGGTCGAAGAGAACGATCAGGTCAAACAGGGTCAGCCGCTGGCGGTGATCGAACCGATCCACTACCGCGATCAGGTGGAGCAGGCGCGTGGCAAGCTCGACCTCGCCGAAGCAGAGCTGAAACGGCAGCAGGCGGGCCTCGACAAGTTCAGGAATGAGGTTCCCCTCCAGATCGGCATTTCCGGGCAGACGCTCGCCAGCGCGCAGACCGAGGCGGATCGGGCGGAAGACGCCCTGACACTCACCTACAACGAGGTCTACAAGACCATTGACGAGGCCAGGGCGGCGGTCGCGGTCGCGCAAGGCGAACTCCGTGCTCGCCAAGTCGGAGTATGACCGCTGGACGAAACTCGCCGCGCAGGACGCGACGACCAAGGTGAAAGCCGATGAGGTGAAGCGCGCGTTTGACGCAACCAGGGCCGAGAAGCGGCTGGCCGACGCCAGGCTGGCCAAGGCCGTGGCCGCCTTGACGCGGATCGAGGTCGCCGGTGCGCGACCTGGAGATTGCCCAGACACTGGTCACCAAGGCCGGGATCGCCCTGAAGCTTGCCGAGACCGGCTACGACCAGATCAAGGAAGTCGAGCAGATGGTCGCGGTGAAACGGGAGGTGGTCAAGGACGCCCAGATCGCGCTGGACTCGGCTCGGCACACCTTCCAGTTCACGGAGGTCCGCGCCCCGTTTCCCGGCGTGGTGGTCAAGCGCTACCGCAACCTCGGAGACTTCGTGTCCCCCGGCGTCTCGATCCTGAGCATGTACAACCCGAACCTGCTCTACGTGACGGCCAACCTGGAGGAGACACGGCTGCGCGGAGTGGCTCCCGGCAACCCGGTCGAACTGCGGCTCGATGCCTTCGACCGAGCCGTTCCAGGGCCGGGTTGTCTGGATCAACAAATCGACCGGGGCGCAGTTCGCCCTGATGCCACGGAACGTCGTTTCCGGCGAGTTCACCAAGGTCGTGCAGCGCGTCCCGGTGCGCATCTGGATCGAGAAAGATGAACGCTGGCCGCTGCTTGCGTGCCGGTCTCTCGGCCCAGGTGGTCATCGCACACGGAGACGGGGACGCCGTCTGGGCCGAGCAGGCCGCCCGGGAGATGCGCGACCTGGAGATGCGCTACAACCAGCCGCAGTTTCCGAACCGCGGGGCTGGCCCGGGGGACCCGCCATGACCGCCACGCTGGCCCCCGCCCCCCAGGCCGCGGCGCCCGAGCCTGCGCCGGCCCCGCCGCTGCTGCTCGCGCGCCGACACTGGCTGGCGGCCCTGGCGATCCTTGTCGTCTTCTTCGCGCCCTACCAGACGCTCGTGCAGACCGTCATCACCGACGATGCCGTGCGGAAAGGCGTCAACGTCGATGATTACGACATGACCTGGTGCAGGTCGGCTACGGTGTCGGCGTCCTGTACGGGGTGTTCACGGGACTGTGGCTGTCGGCCCGGATCGGCGCCCGCTACACCATCGCCCTGGGCCTCGTGGGTTTCGCCCTGGGCAACCTGCTGTGTGGGGCAGCGGTCGGGCTGGAGAGCCTGATCGTCGGCCGTTTCGTCGATGGCTTCGGCAAGATGATGGTGATGGGCCTCTGCCGGACCACGCTCTACAAGCAGTTTGACCGGCTGCTGCTCGTGGCCATCGGCTTCTACGGCGATCTTCGCCTACGCGACGCGCAACGCGACCCCGCTGCTCATGGCGGAGCTTGACCGTGGGGCTGTCGTGGCGGTGGATGTACTGGTTCTACGTCCCGATCGCGCTGCTGGGAGTGGTGCTCGTCTGGAAGTATCTGCGTCCCGACCGCCCGCCGCGGCCCATGCACCTGCCCATCGACTGGCTGGCCGTCACGCTTTTCATGGCCTGGGTGGTCGCGGTCGTGTTCGCCTTCAGCTGGTATCGCAAGTGGGGCGGCTGGACCTCGAACACCTTCGCCGTGACGGTCATCCTCTGCGTCACCCTGCCCGTGGTCCTGGCGGTCTGGCTCGGGTCGGGCTTCAGCCCCGACGAGCATCTGAAGCGGCTGCTGCGAACCCGCGTCTTCATCCTGTCGATGACGCTCCGCGGCCTGATGCTCACGCACCTGGTCGGCGTGCTGACAATCGTGGGCCTGTACGCCACCGAGCTGCGCGGCTACGACCGGACCACGGCGGGCTGGCTGATGGTGCCGACCACACTGACGATGGCGAGTCACCACATTCCTGACGACCTGGTTCCACCGGCGCAGCCTGCGGCACGTCTGGCTGTTCGTGGGCGTGGTGGGGACGGCGGCGTGTGTGTGGTGGCTGTCGTCGCTGGACAACTTCACTCCGAAGGGGCACGTGGCCTTGATCCTGGCCTGCTGGGGGGCGTTCCTCGGCCTGATCCCGCCCGTCTTCCTGACCGACGAGATCGAGGGGCTGAACCCCAGGGAATTCCTCTACGCCGGCGCCCTGGCCGTCGTCGGCCTGGTCACGCCGATCATCACGGTGCCGACGGCGACGGGGACCGATGATCAAGGCGTGGTCCGACCGGGCGCTGGACACCTACCGCCTCAACCTCAGCACCAACCGTCCCGCGGTGTCGGCAGCCGCAGGCCCGCGTCGCCGACTACTATCGACAGCGCGGACAGAGCGGGCCTGTCCTGCAGCAGGAAACCGCGACCGTCCTGGGCGGGTTCGCCACGGTCGAGAGCGTCGCCTACGGTTTCCGCCACGGCCTGCGTTTCCTGAGCCTGATGATGCTGGGGCTCGGACTGGCGATTGCCTGGCTGCTGTGGCGGGCGGCCCGGGGCTTGCGCGCGCCGCCTGGGGCCGGTTACACCTGAGGTTTGCTGTTTCCCCGGCATGGTTGTTTCCTTGATTGAAACTGCTGCAAAGAAATTGGGTGGAGAAAAGCGTCTGCCCGGCAACAAGTCGAAACCGGGGGGTTGACCGTTTGAGTCTGCCATTGCAAGTTTTGATGGGCTTCACGCGATCGGGGTAAGATCCATTGACTCGCAGTCATCGCGAAAAATTCGTGGCATCAAGACGCGAGCGAACTTCTTTTACAACCCCATGTGGCGCGTGTATGGTCAACAGGCAGCAGATGAAGCTGCTCGTCGTGCTTATGAGGATCTTTCCTGCCGGGGTAATATGCTTCGCCAGCATTTCACGCCTGGGACCGGCGCAGTGCTTTAGGAGGCGCCGAACAACAACTTCCAAGAGTAGGACGGCTCTGGAGAGCCGTCCTACGAAGTTGTTGTTCGGCGCCTCCTTAGCGATTGAGCAAACTAACATCACGGACATTTTGTTCGGCGATCGCGCGGCTGATCTTGTTCGCCCGCCACAGCTGCCGCACCGATTCGTCAAAACTCAACATACCATCATCACGGCAGGTCAGGAGGTAGTTGTCAATGCTCTCGATCTTGCCGGTGCGGATGGCACTGGCAATGGGAAACGTGTTCCATAACACTTCCAGCGCCAGGTGCCGCTTGACCCCCTTTTCGACACCGGGGAGCAGCCGCTGGCTCACGATCGCGCGCAAACCCAGGGCCAGGAGTGCCCGCACCTCGCGCTGCGCGTCCTGCGGAAACAAATCGGCGTAGCGGCTGATGGCGCCCTTGGCGTCCCGGGTGTGCAGGCTGGTAAACACCAGATGTCCCGTTTCCGCGGCACTGAGCGCCATCTGGGCCGTCTCCTGATCGCGGATTTCGCCCACCAGGATGATGTCCGGGTCTTGCCGCAAACCGTACTTGAGGCCGTCGGCGAAGGTCAGGACATCCGGCCCCACTTCGCGCTGCGTCACCACCGAGTTCGCCGCCCGCGGAAAGCGGTATTCCACCGGTTCCTCAACCGTGATGATGCGGTAGCCCCCGGTCTTGTTCAACAGGTTGACGAGCATCGCCAGGGTAGTGGTCTTCCCGGAACCGGTGGCGCCGGTCACGATCACCAGCCCGTCGCGCACGGAAGTCAGCCGCTGGGCCAGGTCCAACGGGAAGCTCGCCCAGGCAAAATCCGGGATGCTGGCGGGCACCACCCGCACACAGGCGCCCAGTTGCCGGCCGGTGTGGAAGACATTGGCGCGGAAGCGGCTGATGCGGCCGTTGATCACCAGGCCAAACGAAAAATCGACGTTCTTCTGGGCCTGGAGGCGAGCAAACACTTCGGGCAAACACAGGGCCGCAAGTAACTCGTGCGTCTCTTCCGCGGACAGGGGTGGCTCGGACAGTTCGGTCAGTTCGCCGTGCAAGCGCAGCACTGGTGGGTAGCCAACGATGACGTGCAGGTCCGAGGCCCCGGTTTGCACCGCACGGCTCAGCCATTTGCGAAGCTGGTCCGGAATCGGCGCCGCTTCTTGTTTCCTGTCGGTCATGGTCGCCCTCGGGTGTTACCAAGTTCCAGGTAGAGAATCTCCGGTCCTCCGCAAGCTGCCGAGGTTGACGACTCTGGAGAGCTGTCCTACACCTCACCGCCGCTACAGCCCGCACAGGAGAAGGACGGAAGGCGAAAATATGGGGAAATTGTACCGCGCCCGCGCCCGCTGACCTGGTACATTCTCCTTCGGCGTTTTGGAACAACTCGATGCCACTATGGCAGATTTTTCAGCCAGCCTGGCCAATCGGCTGCCAAAACGACGTTCATGGCCGCGACAACCATGCGGGCTCGGCCGAAAAACCACTGAGTGGAGTCTTGGCACAGGACATGCTTTCTCATAGAGACAAGATTAACCCCTGCACTTTTTGAACCCGCAGCCGGTCGTCCCTGTTACGGGGCGAATACCGCAAGAAAAGCAGGGTTCGCCGCAAAGCGCGACGCCGAAATGTTGGCGTGCGTTACTTTTGTACACCGAAATGATTCAAAGACTCCCGTTGCCCACGGTCTTTGCAGACCCCAGGATGTTCGCGAACTGCCAATGATGGCAACACAACCTGCCTCCAAAACGTGCAGATGTTGAGCCCAGCTATGTCAGCGGGCGCTGCTCGTTCTGTTCCTACTCTCTCACCCTGGATCGCAAAAGGAGTTTGACTCGTGCGGATCGCATTGTTTTCATGGGAAACCTTGCATTCCATCGCTGTGGGTGGCGTGGGGGTTCACGTCACCGAGATGGCTGCCGCCCTCGAACGCCGCGGCCATGAGGTTCACGTCTTCACCCGGCGCGGCCACAATCAGCCGGGTTACGAAAACGTCCACGACGTCCACTACCACCGCTGCCCCTTCGACCTGACGCCGAACTTCGTGGACGAAGTCAACAACATGTGCCGGTCGTTCGTCCACCACTTCAACGCTGTTGAGGATCAGGTCGGCCGTTTCGACATCGTTCATGCACACGACTGGTTAGCGTCGAATGCCGCGGTCTGGATCAAGGAGGGCCGCCGGCACAAGGCCATCCTCACCATGCACTCGACGGAATACGGCCGCAACGGCAACCGCTTCCTCGGCGGCCAGTCCGTCCGCGTGCAGGACCACGAACGCCACGGCACCTATTGCGCGGACCGCGTCATCACGGTTTCCAACCAGCTCAAGGAGGAGATCAAGTGGCTCTACAACCTGCCTGACCACAAGGCCCAGATGATCTACAACGGCGTGAATTCCCAGGTCTTCGACTATGAGGTCGATGCTGGCGAGATCAAGCGCCGCTACGCCATTGGCCCGTTCGATCCCACGATTCTGTTCGTCGGCCGCATGGTGGTGCAAAAGGGCCCGGACATCCTCGTCCGCACCATGCCGTCGGTGCTGCGGTACTACCCCAACGCCAAGTTCGTCTTCGCCGGCGACGGCTACATGAAGAACGAGGTCTGCGGCCTGGCCCATCACCTGGGCGTCGCGCATGCCCTGCGGATGCTGGGCGACAAGCGCGGCCGCGACCTGCACGACCTGTTCAAGGCCTGCGACGTCGTGTCGGTGCCGAGCCGGAATGAACCGTTTGGGATCGTCATCCTGGAGGGGTGGAGCGCCCACAAACCGGTGGTCAGCACCAAGCGGGGCGGCCCGGCCGAGTTCGTCTGGCATGGCGTGAACGGCTTGCAAGTGGACGACACGGTCGATTCGGTGGCCTGGGGTTTGGGCACCCTGCTGGCCGACCACAACCGCTGTCGCTGGATGGGCCGCAACGGCCGAGCGGCCGTCGATGCCGCGTTCAGCTGGGACAACATCGCCGAGCAAACCGAAGCAGTCTACGCCAGTGTGGCCTGAGTCATCATTGAGGATGCACCATGACGATGTTCACCAACGGATTTGTTGGCTTCCCGGATGTCGAATCCATCTTGCGGCTGGCCGAGGGGGCAGCGGCCCCCGGCAAAAATGGCCACGAACCGACTGCCCGGCTTCCCCTCAGTGCTGAGTTGCTGCGCAGTTTTGCCTGGGAAATTGGCGAAACGCGGCCGGGCGATTCCTTTGTTCCGTCCGTCAATCATGTGGGTCTGGCACTGGTCGCCCCCCTTCACGGCTTCGTCCACTGGCGCATCCTGCCCGCCTGGGTGGACCAGACCGAGCGACACAGGGGCGACGCCTGGCACAACTGTCGTCTGGTGCTGCGCCTGTACGACGTGTCCTACATCCAGTTCAACGGTCTGAATGCCCATCACATTCAGGACCACGCGCTGCCGGGCCTGTGCGGGAGCTTCTTTTTCAAGCTGCCACGCCCTGGCACCTGGCAACTGGCGGAGGTCGGTTTCCTGCTGCGCGGCGGCGAGTTCATTGCGGCGGCCCGCTCGCAGTCCACGCCGTTTCCGCCGGACGCTCCCTCGCCCCGTTGCAGCAACGCCGGCCTGCTGGTGGACGAGTGCCGCCACATCACGGAAGTCGGCAACGTCTGGGAACAGGAGCAAATCCTGGCCGCACGCCGCCGGCCCCGGTTGCGCCGGCCCTTGCGCATCGCGGCGTTCGCCCTGGCCTCGCCAGCTTCGGGCCAGGAGGGTTGGCTGGCCACCTTCGTTTCCGAGCTGGCCGCCGGTCAGTGCGCCCAGGGCCACGAAACCCACGTCTTTGTACCGGCCTGCGACGCATTAAACGCCTCGCGCGAGGTGGCGGGCGTTCACTACCATCCGCTGGCGGTGAGCCTGGAGGGCTCGCCGCTGGAGCAGGCGCGAACGTTCGCTCAGGTTGCAGGCCAGCGCCTGCGCGAATTTCCGCCATTTGACATCATTCATCTACACGAGTGGATGACCGCCCTGGGTCGCTGGTACGGCGATGCGGCGGCGGTTCTTTCGCTCAGTTCCATCGAGGCGACGCGGCGCGGCGACGAGGCGCCGACGGATCAGTCGCGCGTGATCGAGGAAGCCGAGGGCGCAGCGGCCCGCGCTGCTGATTGCGTCCTGACACCGGACTGGCTCCGCAAGCGCGCATGCTTTGAACTGAGCCTTGACAGCACCCGTGTCCACGCCTTTCCGATGGAAGGGCGGATGCCCAACGAATGGGAAACGCCGCTCGATTACGGTGAGGTCAAGAAGGGCATCGGCCTCGGTCCGCTCGACCGGCTGCTGCTGTTCGTCGGGCCGCTGGAACACGCGGCCGGTGTGGATGTGCTCCTGGAGGCGCTGCCCGTCCTGCTGCAGCGCGCCGGCAATGTGCGCCTGGCTTTCGCGGGCGCGGGCAACCTGTACGGCCACCTGCATCACCGCGCCCACCAACTCGGCGTGGCCGGCGCGGTGCGCATCCTGGGCCACGTGGACGGTCCCCGAGTGACGCGGCTGGTTCGGGCCGCGGAAGCCCTGGTGTTGCCGTCGCGCTACCGGGTGCCCTTTGACGACGCGGTGGTGGACCTGGCACGGCGCGCGGGGCGGCCCGTGGTGACGACCCACGGCGGCCCGGTCCATCTCGTGCGCCACGAGGACAACGGGCTCATCACCTACGACAACCCGGGCAGCATGGTCTGGGCCCTCGACCGGATCCTGGGCGACCCCGCGCACGCCGAGCGCATGGGCCAGCACGGCCGGCGCACCGAACAAGCTTCCGTGGTGTGGCCTGAGGTCGCAAGCCATTATCTGGATCTTTGTGCGACGCTTTTTCCTAAACTGATTGAAACGCTTTGCTGAACGGTGCGTGCAGCAGGAAAACCGAACGGACATTTGTCCAGGAGCATTGACATGTTGCAGGCCAACCAGAATGGCACGGGTGTGGTGAGCGAACTCGACGCCACGGCGACGGAAGGCCGAACGGCGGTTCTGATTCGCTCGGAGGTGCCACCGCGGCCTATCCAGGAAGATCAGCAGGAGCGCCCGGAGACGCGCCCGGCCCTCGCCGTCTTCTGTTACGAGGATCCCGAAAGCGTGGTCGGTCGTTTTGTGACCCGGCTGGCCAGTGCGCTCACAAGACGCGACATCGCCGTTCACGTGTTCTCACGCCGGGACTTCGCCCTGGATGCCCTCGGTGTCGCCAGCCACGCGCTCGGCGGTGATGAAGGCGACGACCTGGTCAGCCCGGTGCAAGAGTTCGCTGGCCGCGCGTGCAATGCCTTCCTCAAACTGTTCCCCGGCGGCTGCGGCAATGTCACGCTGATGGGTCTGGAGTGGTCTGCCATCCCGGTGCTGGCGTTGCTTCAGGGGCTAAAAAACCTCAACGTCATCCTGTCGCTGCACTCCCTGGAGCGCCAGCGCAGCGATCTGACCAGCGACGTGAGTCAGCAAATCGAAGCGATCGAACAGGCCGGGTTGCGCGCGGCGAAGGCCATCCTGGTTCACGACCCGGTGACTGCCGCGGTCGCGCAGGCTGCCGTCCCGGAGTGCGCCGAGCGCCTGACCCCGGTGCGCGACATCTTCCCCGCGCACCTCTTCGAGACCCCGCTCGATCCCGGAGAGGTCAAGGCGCGTTACCAGATCGGTCCCATCGACCCCACGATTGTGTTCCTCGGCGACCTGAGCGAGCGGTACGGCCCCGACCTGCTTGTGAAGGCAATGCCGGGAATCCTCAAGAACCATCCGCAGGCACGGCTCGTCGTGGCCGGCGCGGGCGATCTCTACTGGCCGTTGCGTGTCTACAGCCGTTACCTGCTGCTGGAGCACGCGGTTCGCCTGCCCGGCAGCGTGGAGGGGCAGGCCGCTTGCGAATTGCTGCAGGCCGCGGATGTTGTTGTCGTTCCCAGCCGCGAGTCAACGTCGTGGTGGCCGATCCAGGCCGCGTGGGCCGCCCGCCGTCCCGTGGTCGCCACGCACCCGCTGGCTCCGGGGCTCCTGGAACACGAAGGCGACGCGGTGCTGTGCTACCCGAGCGAGAACAGCCTCGTGTGGGGCGTTGAGCGCGTGCTGTTCGACGCCGAGCTGCGCCAGCGCCTCGGCGAGAAAGGCAGCCTGAAGCTGAACGACCAGTTCGGCTGGGGCCAGGTGGCCGCGCAGGTGGAAGCACTGATGAGCGCTGCAGTAATGCGCTAGGGCTTTTGGTTCACGAACGCCCCTCGTTGTGGCCTGGTCTCCTGACCAGGCCCCCTGTTGTGGCATGGTCTCCTGACCAGGCCCCCTGTTGTGGCATGGTCTCCTGACCAGGCCACTCCGCCGACCGAAGGTCTCCAGCAATCGCCCTGGTCCAGGGAGTGCGGGGAGACCTTCGGTCGAGCCCGGTGGCCTGGTCAGGAGACCATGCCACAACGGGAGGGAGATGAGCGCTGCAGTGACGCTCTAGGGCTTTCTACCTGCCTCGTAGTTACGGAGAGCATTCATGCCGAAAGGTTACCTGTTCCTGGTCCTGCACGCGCACCTGCCCTACGTCCGGCATCCGGAGTTCGACCGCTTCCTGGAGGAACGCTGGTTCTTCGAGGCCGTCACCGAGACGTACATTCCGCTCATCAAGTTCTTCGACCGACTTCGGGACGAGCGCGTGCCGTTCAAGGTGACGCTGTCGATCTCGCCGACGCTGGCGAACATGATGGAAGATCCCTTGCTGCGCGCGCGCTGCGTGCGGCACCTGGATCTGTCGATCGGACTCGCCGAGAAGGAATGCGACCGCACGCAGCACTGGCGCGATGTCAATTCGCTGTCCTGGATGTACAAGCGCCTGTTCGAGGAGGCGCGGCACACGTTTGTCGAGCGCTGTGGCACGCGGCTGATCTCGGCCTTCAAGGAATACGCCGACTCGGGCAACCTCGAGCTAATCACCTGCGCCGGTACGCACGGCTACCTGCCGCTGCTCAGTTCGGAGCCGGTCGCGGTGCGCGCCCAGGTGTTGACGGCCGTCCAGGAACACCAGCGCATCTTTGGGCAACAACCGAAGGGCATGTGGGTGCCCGAATGCGCGTTCTATCCGGGGCTGGACAACGTGCTCGCCGAGGCGGGCATTCGCTACTTTTTTGTCGATTCGCACGCCATTGACCATGCGGACCCGCGACCGCTGTTCGGCGTCGCCGCCCCGCTCTACTGTCCTTCCGGCGTGGCCGCCTTCGGCCGGCATCCGCTCACCTCCAAGCTCGTCTGGAGCAAGAGCGTCGGCTACCCGGCGGATTACAACTACCGCGAATACTATCGCGACATCGGCTTCGATCTCGACCAGCACTATCTGGAGCCGTTCCAGTACGCGCACGGCATTCGCACGCACACGGGCATCAAGTACCATCGCATCACCGGGCTGCCCGGCGACAAGCACCTGTACCATCCCGATTGGGCACGCGAGACTGCCGAGCGCCACGCCCACGATTTCGTTCGCCGTTGCCGCGCGCAGGCGAGCCGTGCCAGCAGCGACATGCCGTTCCCGTCCGTCGTGGTGTCGCCCTACGACGCCGAACTCTTTGGTCACTGGTGGTTTGAAGGTCCGCAATGGATCTATTACGTGCTGCGCGAGCTGGGCGGGGGTGGGGAACTGGAGGCGGGCACGCCCGGTGAATACCTCCGCGCGTTCCCCATTCAGCAGCAAGCGCTGCCGGCCGCCAGCAGCTGGGGCAAGAACGGCTACAGCGAGCACTGGATCAACGACAAGACCGAGTGGATGTGGCGTCCGCTGCACGAAGCCACGGCGCGGATGCGACAGGCCGTGGAGAGCCGCCCCGAGGTGTCGGCGGATAGCCTGGAGGACCGGGCGCTGCGTCAGGCCGGGCGGGAGTTGATGCTGGCCCAGGCGTCCGACTGGCCGTTCATCATCAGTAACGGCACCACTGAGGAGTATGCCCGGCGCCGTTTCCACGACCATCTGCACCGTTTCCACGACCTGCTCAACGGCCTGGACAACCAGCACATCGAGACCAGACGCCTGGAGGCCCTGGAATACATGGACGCCCTGTTCCCGGAACTGGACTATCGTCTGTTCGCGCCGGCGGGCGCGGCCGGTCCCTGAAGCATCGAACCCGGCGCTCAACTCGAACGGGAGGCACTGGCGATGTTGTGTTGGTTTTGCGAGCAAGAAGCGCGGGGCAGCTGCGCCGCTTGTGGCCGGGGCCTGTGCCACAAACACGCCAACATCCACGATGAGTTGACGCTGGTCAAGTCCGATACCAGCACGGGATACGCGACGTACCTCAATGTTTACGGAGCGCTCAAGTGTGTCGAGTGTCGGCTCGAGTGGAAATCATTTACCCCGCAAGCATGAGAGGCCAATAACCCTGCGAATCCGCACTGCGAAGCCAGGGCCATCGTTTGTCCTTGCTTCGCGTTGCGGTCGCGCGGTTTTTTTCGGAGAAATACTGCATGAACATGTCTTCCTTGCCCGAAATTATTGATGGCCTGCCGAACATCAGTGGCGCTGAGGCTCAGGTTGAGGAAATCACCCGCCGGCAACAACCCGTCTATTTGCCGGACACGAACCTGCAACTGGGCCGTCTCCAGGCGGTCTTCGCCATCGCGTTGCACATGCACCAGCCGCTCATCCCCGCGGGGGGCGGCGATTTGCGGTCGGCGGACGTTATCAGCAATCTCGACCACATGATGCGCTCCGGTGACGAGTACAACGCTTCGGTTTTTGCCGACTGCTACGGCCGGATGGGCGACATCATTCCCGAACTGGTCCGCGCCGGCCGGAATCCGCGCGTGATGCTCGATTACTCCGGCGAGCTGTTCTACGGACTGCGCAAGATGGGTCGCGGCGATGTGCTCGAACGGTTGCGCGCCATCACCTGCGATCAGCACCTGCGGCGGTATGTCGAATGGCTTGGGACCATGTGGGGGCACGCCGTCGCCTCGTCCACACCGTTGCCGGACCTGAAACTGCACATGCGGGCCTGGCAGCAGAACTTTGCCGCCGTCTACGGCTGGGAGGCGCTGAGTCGAGTACGCGGCTTCTCACCGCCGGAAATGCACATGCCCAACCACCCGGACGCCGCTTTCGAATACGTCAAAGCGCTGAAGGAGTGCGGCTACCGCTGGCTGCTGGTACAGGAACACACGGTCGAAACCCTGGAGGGACGCGGACTGGGCTACAAACATGTGCCGCATCGGCTCATCGCTCGCAATTCCTGCGGCGAGGAAGTGAACATCGTCGCCATCATCAAGACGCAGGGATCGGACACCAAGCTGGTGGCACAAATGCAGCCTTTCTATGAGGCACAGGGTTTGCAACGTCGAGAGGTCGGCGGCATCAGCATTCCGCCCCTGGTGACGCAGATCGGCGATGGCGAGAACGGCGGTGTGATGATGAACGAGTTCCCCTCCGGTTACCGCCAGGCGATTGGCCGCTTCGGTACGGAGGGGGTCGTCAACGTGAACGTGACGGAATACCTGGAGATGATCGAGCAAGCCGGTATCCGTGAGCCCATGCTGCCGGGCTGCCGGCCGATCAACCAGGGCCAGGTGTTTGCACGCATCAGCAAGTGGGAGCCGGGCGCCGCGGACAAAGCCATTGCCAGCATCAAGCGCGAGCACTCGAACTTCTCAATGGACGGCGGTTCCTGGACGAACAACATCAGCTGGGTGGCCGGCTACGACAACATTCTGACACCGATGAACAAGCTCAGCGCCCACTTTCATCAGATTCTGGACTCGCGCCCCGTGGACCGAAACAGCCGGGCCTATCGCAATGCCCTCTTTTACCTGTTGATGGCGGAGACGAGTTGCTTCCGCTACTGGGGGCAGGGAGTGTGGACGGACTACGGTCAGGAACTCTGCCGTCGTGGGGCGGAGATTCTGGCGCATGATTTTCACTGACCCAATTTGATCGGAGCCATCGATGATCCTGCGTGGGGCGCCGAATGTGGAGCAAACGAGGTCTCAGTTAACGATGAGTGCCAGGAATGTCGTCCCGCGAACCACGTTCACGACCGCGCGTGGCCATTGCCTGCCCTTCGGCGCCACCCCGCGGCCCGGCGGCGTCAACTTCGCCGTGTTTTCCCGGCATGCGCAGCGCGTCCATCTGGTATTGTTCAAGGAAGGACAGGAAGAACCGATCATCGAGATCCCGCTGGATGCAACCCACAACCGCACGGGTGATGTCTGGCACATCTTCGTCCATGACGTGACCCCGGATTTGCTGTACGGTTATCGCATCGCGGGGCCGTCTGTGCCGCGGGCCGGCCACCGCTTCGATCACAACGCCATCGTGTTGGACCCTTACGCTCGGGCGATCAGCGGCGGCCAGCGCTGGGGTTTCCCCGACATTCCCCACATCCTCACGCTGCCCTCTGCCAATGGGGTCGGGGAAAACGGCAAGGTGAAGGGAAACGGCAGTCGTCTGTCGCGGCGCGGGCGCCTGGTCATCGATGAGTTCGACTGGGAAGATGATGTACCCCCGGCCACGCCGCTGGGGCAGACTGTTCTGTATGAGTTACATGTACGCGGCTACACCCGGCACCCATCGTCCGGCGTCGCGCATCCGGGCACGTTCCTGGGTCTTTGTGAGAAGATCCCGCACTTGAAGGCGCTCGGGATCACTGCCGTTCAATTCATGCCGGTTCTTGAATTTGACGAACTGGACCTGGAACGTAAGAACCCGCTCACTGGCGAAATGCTCAAAAACTACTGGGGCTACTCGCCGCTCTCGTTCTTTGCTCCAAAAGCGTCCTATGCCGCGCAGCCGGGCCAGCAGGTGCGCGAGTTCAAGGAGATGGTCAAGGCCTTCCACCGCGCCGGCATCGAGGTCATCCTCGACGTGGTGTACAATCACACGTGCGAGGGAAACGAGAAGGGGCCCATCATCAATTTCCGGGGCCTTGACAACGCGATCTACTACATGCTCGACGGCGAGGGGCGCTACTACAACTTCTCCGGCTGCGGTAACACGCTGAACTGCAACCATCCCGTGGTTCGCGATCTCATCATCGACAGCCTATCTTACCTGGTCTCCGAGTTGCACGTCGATGGTTTTCGGTTTGATCTGGCAACGATCCTCGGCCGCGGTCCCAACGGCAAGGTGCTGGAAGACCCGCCGCTGATTCAGCATATCGCCGAACATCCCGTGCTGGCAGGCACCAAATTGATCGCCGAGGCCTGGGACGCCGCCGGCGTTTCGCAACTCGGCAAATTCCCCGCGTGGGGCCGCTGGGCGGAGTTGAATGGTTGGTTCCGTGACGATGTGCGCCATTTCCTGCGCAGCGACCCTGGGGCCGCGGCGGCAGTCGCCAAACGCATCTGCGGCAGCCTGGACCTGTACGGCGATTCCTCACGCCATCCGTATCATTCCGTCAACTTCATCACCAGCCATGACGGCTTCACCCTGTACGACCTCGTTAGTTATAACGACAAACACAACATCGCCAACGGCGAAAACAACCGCGACGGCTGGAGCGAAAGCATCAGCTATAACTGTGGCCACGAAGGCCCAACAGAAGTTCCCGCCATCGTCGCCCTTCGGCAGCGGCAGATGAAGAACTTCCTCACGATGCTGTTCATCTCCCAGGGTGTGCCGTTCCTCGCCCAGGGAGATGAGTTCGGCCGCACGCAGAAGGGCAATAACAACGCCTACTGCCAGGACAACGACATCTCCTGGGTGGACTGGAGTCTGGCGCAAAAGAACGCCGGACTGCTGCGCTTCACGCGGATGATGATTGCCTTGCGGAAGCGCCATTTCGCCCTGAGTCGAGAGCAGTTCATCAACCGCGTCACCTGGCATGGCACGCAACCCGGCGATCCGGACTGGTCCGGGCAGAGCCGCACGCTGGCGTTCCATCTCCGTGGCTGGCACCGGCAGCCGCACTTCTATGTCCTTTTCAACGCTCACTGGGAGTGGCGTAAGTTCGTGCTGCCCCCGCACGACGGCCAATGGCGCTGGCAACGCCTGGTAGACACGAATCTGCCTGAGTCGGAGGACATCGTCGAGGACAAAGACGCGGTTCTGCTGCGCCCCGCGGACCACTACGTCACAGCGCCGCGCTCCGCCGTCATTCTGATCGCTCATAGTTGATCAGATGATGGGTCGTTCCGTCTTCACTCGCCGCCGCCAATCTTCGTGTTGACATGGCTATTACCCCGGCCAGCAATAAGCTCAAGTAGGACGGCTCTCCAGAGCCGTCTTTTGCAGGGGCATGGCGTATCGCTTGCCCGGTCATTGGTTGGCCTTACTCGGCTACACCCCCTTCTCCAGGAATTAGAGCAGTTCCCAGTCGCGTGAACCACCAACCGTGGCACGGCTCTCCCGAGCCGTGATGGCAACCGCACGGCTCGGGAGAGCCGTGCCACGCCTTGTGCGCCTGCCCTGCGTGAACCGCTCCAGAGCAGTTTGCCGTCGCAAGAACCACGAACCGCAGGCCAGCGCTGCCAGGGCGCCAAATCTCGACGTGTGAAAAAGTTGGCGTCCTTGGCGTCCTTGGCGTTCTTGCTGTGGCAACCGCCGCCGCTGGTGGTCGCGCCGTGCCAGCCGTGCAGGGCAAGGGCGCCAATTCTCGACGTATGAAAAAGCTGGCCCCCTTGGCCCCCTTGGCCCCCTTGCTGCGACAGCGCAGGCCGCTGGTGGTCAAGCCGTGTCCGCCGTCCCACCCGTGCGCGCTCCGCCTGCGCACCGCGCTAAGGTCCAGGAGGAGCCCGTTATTTCAGGAACCGACTCAAGAATCAAGGCGGATCGTGGTGCCTCCTGGCGAATCGGCAAGCGCTGCGAGCGGGTGAAGGGCAAACTTGAAGCTTTTCGGCTCCTTTCGCAATTTTTTTCAAGATCAGAGCCGTTACGACCGATACTGTTTAACACTCTCTTTCGTCATGGCACTGGTAGTGGTGGAAGCTCGATCCGTACCAACCCGTGGCCGTTGTGGTACACCCGCCGTGTGGACGGCAAGTTCCAGAAGGGGGCTTCCATGAAGCGCCTGTACGTGCCAATGGCCCTACTCGGAATCTGGGCGCTGAGTGGCTGCCACTCGCCGGTCCAGCAGAGCGTCGATGCGCTGCTCTGCGACCGGGCCGGGCAACCCATCGACCTGGGCCCGCCGGCCGCGCTCCCACCGGCCGCGACTCCGCCGACCAGCCCGCTGGGCCAGGCGGCCGCCCCCCTCCTGGGCGACGGCGGCGGGGAGATTCAACTCGTGTCCGCCCAGAAGGGGCAGGGAAAGCCTGCCACTACCCTGGAAAAACGACTGCTCGAGGCCGGCAAGGACGTCCCCGGCGCGACCGTCCCGCCGATCCGGTTGCCCCCACTCGACGAGAAAACCCAACTGGACGCGGCAGTCAAAAAATACTTCCCGCCGTTGGCGGAGGCAGGCAAGGAATTCCAGCCGCCGCCGGGACCGGACGGCCGACCGCTCACGCTCGCGGACCTGCAGAAAATGGCCGTCGCCAACAGCCCGCAACTCCGCCAGGCGGCCGCCGCCATCGAGCGGGACAAGGGGGCGGTTGTGCTCGCGGGGCAGTACCCCAACCCGTCGATCGGCCCCGGGGCCTCCTCGTCACCCGGCCCCAGCGGCGGCCCACTGTACGGCGTCATCCTGGGTCAGACGATCATGGGCTTCGGCAAACTCAAGGCTGCCGAGGCGGCCGCCGTCGCGAACCTGGAACAGACCAAGCTGGCTTACCGCCGCGCCGAAACCGACCTGATGGCGGCTGTCCGCACCGGCTACTTCGCCGTCCTGGTGGCCCAGGAAAACGTCCGGGCCAACCGGGCCCTGGTGGACCTGACCGACGAGGTGTACAAGGTCATGGTCGCCCAGCTCAAGGGAGGAGAGGTCGCCACCTACGAGCCGATGCAGATGGGCGTGTTCGCCATCCAGGCCCGGGCCGGCCTCATCACCGCCCGGAACAGTTACACGCTGGCCTGGAAACAGCTGGCCAGCAGCATGGGCCTGCCGGGCATGCCGCCGACCCAGCTGGAGGGCCGCATCGACATGCCCCTGCCGCTGTACCACTACGACAGCGTCCTGGCCCAGGTCCTGACCAACCACACCGACGTGGGAATCGCCAATCTGGGCGTCGCCGTCGCCCGCTACAACCTGCGCCTGGCCGAACTGCAGCCGTACCCGGACTACACCGTTTCGGCCAACATCATCCACGACAACACGCCGACGTTGGCCACGGGCCTGTCGAGCTTCGGCGGATCGGCCCTGCACTGGCGGGTGATCACCAGCGGCGTGCAGGTGACCTTCCCCATCCCGGTGTGGAACCAGGGCCGCGGCGGCATCTGGCAAGCCCAGGGGGCGTTGATGCAGGCCGTCGAGGAACCGCACCGCGTCCGCAACGAACTGAGCGCCCGCGTCGCCGACGCCTTCCGCCGGTACAACGAGAACCGCTCCCTGGTCGAGTTGTACGTCAAGGAGGCCCTGCCGAAACAGGTGCAGGCGTTCCGGGCCGCCGTCAAGCGCCACTACGGCGCGGAGCCCGACAAGGTGGCCTACAACGACCTCATCAGCTCGGAGCAGAACCTCGTCTCGGTCGTGGGCAGTTACCTTACCTTGCTCAGTCTGCAGTGGCAGGCTGTCGTGGACGTGAGCAGCCTGCTGCAGACCGACGACCTGTTCGCGGGGACGGAGCGCCTTCCGGTCGCCTCGGTCGCCGACCTGCACGAGCTGCTGAAGCTGCCGTGCTGCCACCCGTGCAGCACCCCGCAGGCGCAGTCCCTCCGGGGGGCGCAGCTTGTTTGGCCGGAGGCGGGCCTGGTCCCGGAGCCGGAGAAAAAACCGCTGCCCCCGCCGCAAACCATGCAAGCGCCGCAGGCCCCGCCGCAAATCAAGCAACCGCCGCAGGCCCCGCCGCCAGCCGAGAAACCGGGGCCTGATCAGCTGTCGTTCCCCAGGTACACCGTGCCGTCCCAGCTCCGCCCCGTCGTGTTGAGCGCCCCGCCGTCCCTGATGCAACAGCCGCCGCCGGTCGCCACGCCGGCCGCGCTGCGGGACTGAACGGGTGTGGATGGGAATGGACAAGATCTCACGCTTCCAGTGTGAAAAGGAATTCCAGAAATGGTTCGCACATATGGTATCCTGGTGACGGCCGTGACCCTGGCCGTGCTGGCGGCGGGCGGGGGGTACGGTCAGGCGCCGAACAGTCCGGTCTACAGTTTGCCGCTGGTCCCTCCCCTGGCACAAAGTCCCGTGTCCCCGCAGGCTGCCCTGCTGCCGCCTACTGCGGTGGACGAGTCCCCCCTGCCCCCTGCCGGGGGGGCGCCGCCCGGCGTCGTGGGGGTTCAGGCTGCGCCGCCCTACACGCCTCCTGCCTGGGGGGGGCCGCCCGGTGTGCTGGGGGGGTATCAGGCCGGGCGGTCCTATACGCCCCCTGCCAGGTGTGCGCCGCCAGGCGTCCTGGGGGTTGAGGCCGGGCCGCCGCCGTGCGCACTGCACGAGGACAACAACGGGTCGCTCCTCAAGTTCGACCCGCTGCTGGAAGACTTGAAGCACGCCCCGCCAGGCTGGTACGCCGCCGTCGAGGTCGATCTGGTCGGGCCCCACATCGAGAACCGGGTGTCCGACACTCTGGTAACGACCACCGCGGGCACGACCAACACGGTCCATCTGCCGATGCCCCGCAGGGCTGGACGGGGTCGCCGCGGTTCGAACTGGGCTACCGGCCCGGCCAGGGAAATCTTGAGGTCTTGATGTCGTACCGCTTCCTGACGACATCCGGGAACGAGGTGCTGCCAGCCTTCGACGCGGCCGGCAATCCCGGCAACGTCAACAGCCGCCTGGCCTTGAACTCCTTTAACCTGGATCTCGCCGGCCGCGAGTTTAGCCTGGGGCCGCTCTGGGACATGAAGTGGCGGGTGGGTGCCCAGGTGAGCAGTGTGTTCTTCGACTCGCAGGCGGTGAGCCCGGAACTGCTGCAGCGGACCTCCAACAACCTCGTCGGGGCTGGCCCGCACGTGGGTCTCGACCTGACGCGGCGCTTTGCCGAGGCCCCGGGGTGGGGCCTGTTCATGCGGGCCGAGTCCGCACTGCTCATCAGCGAAATCCACCAGAGTTTCACCGAGTCGATCACGATTCCCGGCGGCGCCCCAGTCAACGGCGTCGGCCGGCAGGCGCAGACGCAGCCAGCGCCGACCCTGAACATCCAGTTCGGCGTCAACTACACGCCTCCCTGGAACGAGGGGCTGCGCTTCTCGGCAGGCTACATTTACGAGGAGTGGTGGAACGTCGCCGAGGCGGAATTCCAGAGCAAGGGCAACGTGACGTTTCAGGGCGGCTTCCTGCGAGCGGAGTGGCGGTATTAACGCTCTCGTTCCCACGCGGAGCGTGGGAACGAGGATGTCGAGGATGTTAGTGCGACAACCGGGCGGCGTCGGCCGGCGGTTCGCGATGGCCGTAGAAGCTGTACAGCACGGGCATCATGTACCGCGTGAGGAACAGCGTCGTGACCATGCCGCCGACGACCACGATGGCCAGCGGACGCTGCGTCTGGGCGCCGATGGCCGTCGAGAACGCCGCCGGCAGCAACCCCAGAATGGCCGTCAGTGCCGTCATGGTCACGGGCCGCACGCGCTTCTCGGCCCCCTGCATGATCGCCTCCTTGACCGGCACCCCCCGGGCCCGCAGGTCGTTGAAGTAGGAGATCATCAGCAGGCCATCCATGATGGCCACGCCGAACAGCGACACGAAGCCGACCGCGGCCGAGATGCTGAAGTTGGTGCCGGTCAGGAACAGCGCCCAGATGCCGCCCACCGCCAGGGCGAGCACGTTGGACAGGACCACCGTCGCGTCCAGCATCGACTTGAAGGCAATGTAGAGCAGGATGAAAATCAGCAGTAGCGACGCCGGCACGATAATCAGCAGGCGACCCTCGGCGTCCTCCATTTGCTCGAACTCGCCGCCGAAGGCCACGCGGTACGGCGGATGGTACAGGTGGGCGGTCTTCTCCTTCACCAGGGCGACGCGGCTGGCCAGATCGTAATCCTCATCGACGCTGTACTTGACGGCGATGAAGCGTTTGCCCTGTTCGCGCGTGATCATCGAGCCGCCGGGCGCGAGAAACTGCCCTTGGGGTCGGGCCGCCCGTCCGCGCCCCCTGGCGACACCAGGTCGCGCAACCGCAGCCGTGTCTGGTAACCGGTGTTCGGCGCTACGTTGGCACTCATCACCGCGGGCAGAAACAGGCCGAAACCGGTCGGCGAACTGCCCTGCTGCGGCCCCGTGGTCGTCGTCTGCCCCAGGCCGGGCGCCGAGCCGGGTGTCAGCGTGTTGTTCCACACGTCCACCGGAATGTCCAGGATCGAACTCTGGTCCCAGCGGCGGTTGAACGGCCAGCGCAGTGTCACGTCAAAGGTCTTTTCGCCCTCGACCATCTGCGTCATGGGGGCGCCGTGGACGGCGCTGTTGATGACGTTGGTCACGTCCTGCACCTGCACGCCCCAGCGCTTGCACTTCTCCTTGTCCACCACGGGCACCAGGTTCGACTGCCCCATGATGCGGAACACGCCGATGTCCTTCAGGCCGTCAATCCGGGCCAGCACGTTCTTGGTCCGCGCGGCCAACTCCTCCAACTTGTCCAGGTCCGGTCCATAAATCTTGACGGAGTTGTCGCCCTTGACGCCGGAGATGGCCTCCATGACGTTGTCGCGGATGTACTGCGAAAACGCCCACTCGACGCCGGGCATCTTGCGGTTCAACTCCGCGCTCATGTCGGCCACGAGTTCCCGACGGGTGCGTTTTTTGCGCTGGCCGTTGGGCCGTTGCACCTCCGGCCACTCCTCCTCTTTTTTCAAGGGCACGAAGAACTCGACGTTGTTGAAGCCGCCGGGGTCAGTGCCGTCATCCGGGCGGCCCGCCTGCGTGGTGACGGCCGCCACTTCGGGATATTTGGCCGAACTCATGACCCGGCGCGCCGTGTGCACGGAATCGGTCACGGCATCCAGCGACGTGTGGACGGGGTAGGTGGCGCGAATCCACAAATTGCCCTCCTCCAACTCGGGCATGAACTCGCGGCCCAGGTGTATCAGCGGCCAGCAGACGGTCAGCACCACCAGCGCCACCATGAGAGCGACAGTGACCCAGCGGTACTCCAGGCACCGGCGGAGATTGTTCAGGTAACGCGCCTTCATGATGCGCACAAAGAAGTTGTCCCGAACCGGCTTGATGCCGCGGAAGAACAGCAGGCACAGCACCGGGCACAGCGTCAGGCTCAGCATCAGGGCGCCGCCCAGGGCCAGGGCGTAGGTCTGGGCCATCGGCCCGAACAGCTCGCCCTCGGCCCCCGTCATGGTGAACAACGGCATGAAGGCGCAGATCATGATGCCGGTGGAGAAGAGCAGGGCCTTGTCGATTTCCTTGCTGGCATACAGGATGCGCTCCTTGAGCGGCAGCTCGGCGTGGTCACCCGAGGAGAGGTGGCGGTAAATGTTCTCGACCATGATGACCGAGGAATCGACGATGATGCCGAAATCGACGGCGCCGATGGACAGCAGGTTGGCCGACTTGCCACGCAGGTAGAGCGTGGCGAAGGCGAACAGCAGCGCCAACGGAATGTTGATGGCCACGATCAACGCGCTGCGGATGTTGTTGAGGAACATCAGCAGGATCAGCGTGACCAAGACCATGCCCAGGACCAGGTTGTGCTCGACCGTGTGCGTGGTGACGTGGATCAGTTCCTCACGGTCGTAGTAGGGCTCCAGTTCGACGCCGGGCAGCAGCCGGCCCGGCTGGTTCAACTCCTCGACCTTGTCCTTGACGGCCTTGATGGCGGGCAGGGACTGTTCGCCCTTACGCATGAGCACGATGCCCTGGACCTTCTCGTCGCTGTGCCGCCAGTGGTGGCCCTCGTCATCCAGGGCCCTGTCGAGACTGACCCGGCCCAGGCGCGTCTGGTGGCTGACGACGACGCCCCGGGTGCTCGGCGCCTCCCTGTGCGGCAGCGGCCCGCCGTCCACCACGTCGTCGATCTTGATCGGCACGTTGTTGACCGACTTGATAACGATGTCGCGGATTTCACTGAGGCGCTTGTTGTCCTCGGCTCGCAGAAACGCGGCGGCCTGCTGCGGGGTCTTCATGGCGAAGGCCCGCTCCATCGGATCCTTGCCGCCGCCGATGACGCCGATGACACGCACCATCTGCACGGTGCGGCCCTGGACGAGGAAGTCGCCGCCGACGTTGGCGTTGCTGTTGGTCAGGGCGTTCTGGATGTCCGCGAGGGCGATGCCGAAGCGCTTCATGCGCTCGGGGTCGGGCTGAATCTCGTAGCGCTTGACGGTGCCGCCGGCGCTGGTCACGGCGATGATGCGCGGCACGCGGCGGAACTCACGCTCCACCAGCCAGTCCTGCAGGGCCTTGATGTCGTTGAGGGTGTAGATTTCCTGGCCCAGGGCGTTTTTCGGCGTCTTCAGGGTGTAGCGGTAGATTTCGCCGATGGGGCTGGCCGGCGAGATCAGCGGCTGAATGCCCGGCGGCAGGTTGGTGACGAACTGCAGGCGGTTGATAACCTCCTGCCGCGCCGCGTTGTAGTCGGTGCCGTATTGGAAGACGTTGCGCAGGTGGGTCAGGCCGAACAGCGATCGGCTGTGGGTGGCTTTCAGGCCGGGCATGCCCGCCAGGGTTACCTCCAGCGGCACGGTGACCTGACGCTCCATATCCTCGGCGGAGGCGCCGGGCCACTGGGCGACGACCTCGACGATGGCCGGAGCCGGGTCGGGGTACGCCTCAACGTTGATGTTGTTGAAGGCGTAATAGCCGAAGACGGCCAGGGCCACCCCCAGCAACACGACGATCAGCGGACTGTTGAGGGACCACTCGATGAGTTTGCGAACCATGTATGGGGAATTCTCCTGCGGTTGCTTTCAGGCAACCGGGCTTCAGGGCTGGGTTGGGTGTGGGATCTTGCCTCCGGCGAGCGGCGCGGCGTCAGCCCGCCGGTACTGCACAGCACCGGCGGGCTGACGCCGCGCCGCTCGCCAGGAATGACACGGGACTCATTGATCGGTGTCGTCGGGCCGTTCCCGGGCCTGAAGGTTTTCGAGGGCCGCGGTCAGCTCCACGACGCCGCGGGTGATGACGCGCTCGCCCGGCAGCAGGGGCTGAATCGGCCGCCGGCCGCGCTGGACCTCTGCGCGGGACGTCTGCTCCTCCTCCGGCGTCAGTTTCGTGCGGACGTAGGTGACCTGCTTGAAGCGGCGCACCACGGCGACCCGCTTGAGCGTGTACTCCCGTTTGGCCGCGTTGGTCTCCACGAAGACCAGGGCCTGGTTCTCCACCTCGTTGAGGGCCTCGGTGGGAATCTCCACCGTGTCCGGGTCGGGCGGCACGAAGATGGTCGCCGTCACGAACTGGCCCACGAGGTACTTGTTACCGCCAGGGTTGTCCAGGTAACCCATGACGATGGGCGTGTGCTGGTTGGGCTCCAGGCTGGGCGCGACCTGGACGATGTCCAGTGTCAGCGGCGGCGCGTTGGCCGACTCGCTCTGGAGGCGGATCAGCCACTTGAGCCCCTGGCCGTCGCGTTTCGCCAGCCGTTCGCGCAAGATCGGCAGGTATTCCTCCGGCGGGTGGACCCAGATTTGCAGCCGGCGCAGGTCGGCCAACTTGAACAACGGCGTGGGGTTGCCCGGGTCCACCTTTTCGTCGTTGTTGCAGTTCTTCTCGACAATGGTCAATTCCGCGTTCGCGTCGAAGCGGTTGAGCGGCACCTTCACCTCGTCGCGCGCCCACTTCATCTCCTTGTCGGCGGAGCGCACCAAGTTCTGGTCGATGATGATGTTGGCCTCGCGCTTGATCTTGTCGATCTCCTCGTCGGGTAGCTTCCACATCTTCAGGGTGCGCTCAGCGGTGAGCACGGCACCGCTGTCGGCCTGCACCTGGCGCTTGGTGACCTGGACGCTGGCGTAGGACATGGCCCCTTCCTGGAAGATGTCCAGCTGGCGCTTGAGGGTGGCCTGGCTCAGGCGCAGGGCGCAGACGGCATCCACCAGGGCGGCCTTCTTCTCGCCCAGGTCGCGGCTCCAGACGACGCAGAGCGTGTCGCCCGGTTTCACCTTATCGAACGCGCGGATCGGCCGCAGTTTCGTGAAGTAGCTGGGCGTATCGGTGTCCAGCACCATGCGAAATTCCGCCAACTCGCCCGTGAAGCGCGGCTTGACGGTGTAGAGGCGATCCACATCGTAGTTAATGGTGCCGATTTGCGGCGGCAGCGGCAGCGGCTCCCTGGCCAACTTGACCGTTACGGGCTTGATGCCCAGGCCTTTGACAGCGTCGGCGGTCAGGCGCAGGCCCGGGTTACCATTAGCGTCGCGGAACAGTTCGGCGGACGTGTTTTCCTCGTCGCCGCCGGGCTGGGCCTTGCGCTTCTTGCCGGGCAGCAGGTTGCTGACGGCATCCTGCGCCGCGGTGGAGACGGCCATGGTGATGCCACCGCCCACAACCAGCACGGCGAGGACAATCAGCACAACGTATCGAATTCGAGTGGAACGATTGTCAGGCACTGACGAGTCCCCGCGTATAGTCAATCAGGTCGGCTAAAGTTCATTGGGGAAGAGTCGATGGTGAGCGCGAGATAAACTCTCCCACACCCATAAAAGCAAACCTGGTTCCATATCGATGGATTCCGGCAATGGTTGGCGCAAGAGATATGGCTGCAAGGAACTTGCGCCTGATGGTGGGAAAGAGGCCTCCGTGAAAATTCCCGCGGTTGCTGGTCTGGCACCAACCAGGCTGGTCAAAGGACGTACAGACCGCCTGGTTTTCCCGACCGGCAAGCTCAGCGGGGGCAGGCCGGTGTTTGTCAGGCTTGCGGGTGGGTCGAGAGCCAGAGCCGGGCGAGCGCGCCTACGACCGACTGCGGCCCGGCCCCGGCCACGCCGACTGTCTCGACCGTCGTCCCCCCGGCGGCCAGCGTGCCCGCCCAGGTGCCGTCCGGTTGGAGGGTCAGCGTCACCTGCGCCCCCGCCGGGAGTTGCTTGAGCGCCTCCCCCTTGGGGATCGGGGCCATTCGCCGCTGCTCCTCGTCCAGCCTGGCGACACACGCGGCGCAGCGGGTCCGCTGGAACTTGGCCAGCCGCTGCGCTCGGTACTTGTCCACCTCATAGTGCTGGAACTCCTGCTGATGGCCGCAGGCCCGCTTGACCAGCGGCCGCGCCACGATCCTGCCTGATGGTTCGGTCATCGTCGCTCTCCTCGTTCCGGGCGGCACACCGTCAGTCTACGAATTACCGCCCCGTTAGGCGAAACTTCACCGGCAGCGGTCCCGGCGGCGCGTGGCAATATCTGGCGAATCTTCTTGACGATGCCCCGTGGACGGGTTCCAATTTTCTCAAAACCACAACGCGGACTGACGGCCGCAGGGCAATCGTCGCCGTTGCGTCCGGTGCCGTCGCCACGGCGGCCGGGCTTCCGTAGCCTGACATTGGATCGTTTGCAAGCACGACCAATTCCCACGGAGGCACGGGATGAAAACACGCTGGCTCCTGCTCGGGCTCGCCGGCCTCGGGCTGTTCGCCCTCGGCGGCGCCGCCGCCGACTGGCCGCAGTGGCGCGGGCCCAACCGCGATGGCATCTCCAAGGAAACGGGCCTGCTCAAGCAGTGGCCCAAGGGCGGCCCCAAACTGCTCTGGCACGTCAAGGACATCGGCTTCGGTTATTCGACACCCGCGGTGGTCGGCGACCGCATCTACCTGCTGAGCAACCGCGGCCTGGATAACGAGTTCGTCCAGGCGCTGCACGTCAAGGACGGCACGCAGGTCTGGTCCACGAAGCTCGGCAAGGTGGGGCCGAACGAGAAGGTCAACTATCCCGGCGCCCGCTCCACGCCGACGGTGGACGGCGACGTGCTCTATGCCCTCGGCTCCGATGGCGACCTGGCCTGCGTGGAAGTGGCCAAGGCGCGGTGCGCTGGCGCAAGAACCTGCGCCGCGATTACGGTGGCAAGCCTGGCTTCTGGGCCTACGCGGAGTCGCCACTGATCGACGGTGACATGCTCGTTTGCACGCCCGGCGGCAATGACGCGACGTTGCTGGCCCTGAACAAGAAGACCGGCAACCTGATTTGGAAGTGCGCGGTGCCGGGCGGCGACGCGGCGGCCTATGCGTCGGTGATCGTCGTCGAGGGCGGCGGCGCCCGACAGTACGTGCAGTTCCTGCAGAACGGCGTCGTCGGCGTGGACGCACAGAAGGGCAAGCTCCTGTGGCGCTACGACAGGACCGCCAAGGGCAGCCTGGCCAACATCCCGACGCCGGTGGCCCACGACGGCTACGTCTACAGCGCCACCGGAAAGGGCGGTGCCGGCCTGGTGAAACTCAAGCCCGGCAATAACGGCGTCACGGCGGCAGAGGTGTATTTCAACGCCGGCCTGCCGAACGCCATCGGCGGCGCCGTGCTGGTCGGCGAGCACCTGTACGGCACCAGCTACCGCCAGACGCTGATGTGTGTCGAGTTCAGGACCGGCAAGGTGAAGTGGCAGGACGAGTGCGTCGGCGCCGGCGGCATCTGCTACGCCGACGGCCGGCTCTATGTCTTCGGCGAAAGCAATGGCGAGGTCGCGCTGGTGGAGGCGACGCCGGAAGCGTACCGCGAGCGCGGCCGTTTCACGGCGCCGGCTCAGCCGCAGGACCGTGGCAATCCGCCGGGCAAGGCGTGGGCGTACCCGGTGGTCGCCAACGGCCGGCTGTATCTGCGCGATCTCGGTTCGCTGTGGTGCTACGACATCCGGGCGGCGAAGTGAGGGTCTTTTCCGCCGCTTGCGGCTTGGATTGTCGTGGTGGGTCGGAGCCCGAGCGCCAGCGCGGGGCCAAGTTCTGCCCCGCGCTGGCGCTCGGGCTCCGACCAAAAACCAGAACCGCCCAGGCGGCAGTCAGTTCTTGATGCGCTTGTAGCTGAACAGCATCTGGCCGCTGCCCTCCTTGGTCTTGAACTCGGTCGGCCGCTCCTTGGCGTCCGGCTGATTGACGCACACGATCATCGTCTCGCCGTCGAATTTGTAGATACCGTACAGGATCTGGTCCTTCCCCATTCCCTCCTTGATGGCGATGTCGATCTGCCTGGGGTTTTTGGCCGCGTTCAACTTGAGCGTCCCGGCCCCGACTTGCATGTCGCCGAAGTGGACGGTGTACTTGTCGCCCTGAATGTCCAGCCGGACCTTGGCATTTTTGTTCTCCTCGTCGGAAATCTTCTTACCGCCCACCTCAAGCTCCTTGATGGCCCAGGTGCCCGCCATCTTCTTGAGGTCCTGTTTGGATGCGTCGTCCTGCGCACGACGGCGCTGACCGCAAACAACACGACCACTCCGGCAACCAACGTCTTCATCATGCGTCCTCCTGTGTGATGGGCGATAAGTAAAGAATGTAATCCGAACCCTTCCGGTTGCAAGCTGCGTAGGAAGAACGGCGGCTGGCCCGGTCCTTGCCGCAGGCGCCCGGGCGGCGCACAATCACCACATCCGGCGACTGAAACGGGACCAAGACGTGAGGCACGGTCATGATGCGGCGGGACCAGAGTGGGCGGCACGGCCTGAGCCGTGTGGAAGTCATGGTCCTCGGCCTGTTCGCGCTGATCGGGCTGGGCCTGCTGGCCACGCTGCTGCTGCGCGCCCGTGAGGCGTCCGACCGTGCGCAGTGCGCCGACCACCTCCGCCGGCTGGGCACCGCCGTCCGCAAGTTTCACGGGTCCGCCCAGGCGCTGCCGCCGGCGCGCATCGCCGACCGGTACGCCACCTGGGCCGTGCTGCTGGCGCCCTACCTCGTCGCCGACCGAAACAACCCGCTCAAGGACTGGGATGAGACGCTGCCCTACTACGTGCAGCCCGCGGCGGTGCGCGAGGGGCAGCTGGGCCTGTTTTACTGCCCGGCCCGACGGCGGCCGGGGCAGGTCAGCACCGAGGGCGACGTGCCGGGCAACGGCAATCCTGAGCCGCGTCAGTACCCGGGGGCGCTGGGCGATTACGCCTGCGTCGCCGGCGACGGCGACCCGCGCTTCCCGTGGGACGGCCCCAATGCTAACGGCCCGTTCGTGATCGCGGAGGTCCTCAAGCGCGACGGCGACCGCGTGCTGGAGTGGCGGTCGCGTGTCGGGCTCAAGGATCTGAAGCACGGTGACGTGACGCTGCTGCTGGGCGACAAGCATGTGCCGGTGGTCGGCCGCACCACGGTCGCGGTCGGCGACGGTGCGCTGTACAACGGCGAGTATCCCGGCAGCTGGTCGCGCGTCGGCGGCCCGGGCTTCGGCCTGGCGGCGTCGGACGAGGAGAAGTACAACCGCAACTTCGGCGGCAACCATGTCGGTGGCATCGCCCAGTTCATCCAGGTGGACACCAGCTTGAAGGTGTTCACGCCGGAGGTGTCGGAAACACTGCTCGGCAAGCTGATGGTCCGCGAAAAGGACTGAGCGGCGGTTGGCAAACGATGGCGCTGGCCGGCGTCGGTTGACCGAGCAAGGGGGCCAAGGGGGCCAAGGGGGCCAACTTTTTCATACGTCGAGAATTGAGTGCGAACCAGGGGGCGATGATGACCCGTGCGCGGCAGTGGGTGCTGACGGACGTGTACGGCGACGTGTGGCTGGACCAGTTCGGCGTCAGCAACGAGACGCTGCGGCTGGCGACGCCGCACCCCTGGTCGGTGCGCAAGCGGACGCTGCGCGGCGGCCTGCGCGACGGCGTGGATGTGGTCGAGGTCCACAACGGGGCGCTGGCGTTCACGGTGCTGCCGACGCGCGGCATGGGGTTGTGGCGCGGCGATTACCGCGGCAACTTCCTTGGCTGGCGGACGCCGGTGCATGGGCCGATCCACCCGCGGCACGTTTCGCTCGACGCGCGCGGCGGCCTCGGCTGGCTGTACGGCTTCGACGAATGGCTGTGCCGCTGCGGTCTGGCGTCGAACGGGCCGCCCGGCGAGGACGCCTACACGGACCGGAGCGGCCAGGCGCACCGCGACCGGCTGACGCTGCACGGCCGCATCGCCAACCTGCCGGCGCACTACCTGGAGGTGAGCGTCGGCCTGGAGGCGCCGTTCGAGCTGACGGTGCGCGGCCAGGTCGAGGAGGCGGCGTTGTTTTCGCCGAACCTGCTGCTGACGACGACGTACACGACGGCGCCGGGCTCGAACCGGCTGGTGATCCATGACGTGATCGAGAACCGCGGTTCGCGGCCGGCGGAGACGCAGATGCTGTATCACCTGAATGTGGGGCCGCCGTTCCTGGAGGCGGGCGGCCGAGTGCTGGCGCCGATCCGCGAACTGGCGCCGATCAGCACACGGGCGGCGGAAAGCATGGACACCTACGAGACGTACGCCGGCCCGGTGGCCGGCTACGCGGAGCAGGTGTACTGCTACGACCCGGCGGCGGACGCGCACGGCCACACGCTGTCGCTGCTGGCGAACGCGGCGGCCAACCTCGGCCTGGCGGTGCGCTTCAATCGGCAGGAGCTGCCGTGCTTCACGGTGTGGAAGAACACGGCGGCGCTGGAGGACGGCTACGTGACGGGCCTGGAGCCGGCGACGAATTACCCGAACTTCAAGGGCTTTGAACGGCAGCAGGGCCGCGTGCCGCTGCTACCGCCGGGTGGGCGCTTCTCGTGTACGTGGAGCATCGAGGCACACGACAGCGCTGCGGGCGTCGCGGCGGTGATGGCGGAGGTGGCGCGGATTCAGGCGCAGACACCGGCGGTGATTCATCGGACGCCGCAGCCGCGGTTCTCGCCCGGGTGACAGACCGCTGTCACTTCAAGGACGCTCCAACCGCTTGAGGAGTGCGGGGCGGGGAAACGAGGGGATTGCTCCCCGGTCCCAGGGCGTTGCCCTCGGCTAAGTTGTTCGGCCCCTTCGGGGCAAAGATAAGATAAAAACCCGCAGTTGGAGTGTCCAGCGACATCTGATCCGTCTTCACGGCGTTTTCGGCCCCGCCGGCAGCGGCCGCGGGATAACCCACGGCCGCGGCAGTCCCGGCGCCACCGGCGGCGGCAGCGGCGTCGCGGCCGGGCCGTTGCCCGGATCGTAAATCCGGCTGCTCTCCCACTCCACCACCGGGCTTTCCAGTGCCTTGCTGCGCAACTCCACGCGCATGCGCACGTCGCCGGTCTTGCCCGCCACGGCTGTCACCTGGAACTTCGCCGTCTGCTGCGGCGGCAGCGCCGCCAGCGGCGCGAACGTCACCTGCTGGCCCACGACCGTCGCCTTCGTCGGCCCAGTCGTGCCGTCCGCCAGCGGCGTCAGCTCCGGCGGCAGCGTCGCCACAATCTCCACCTGGCCTGCGTCCAGCGAACCGGTGTTGGTCACCTGAATCTCATACATGATTTTGTCCTTCAGCCGCACCGGGTCGCCCACATCGACCATCTTCAACTGCAGCGCCGGCACGCCACTCAGCTCCACGCTCGCCTGCGCCGTCACGTTCAGCCCCGGCGCCAGGGCCACGACGCGTTGCAGCGCCGACGGGCTCGCCTTCTCGCCGCGCAGCGCCAGCTTCACCTCCGCCTGGCCCTGTGCCGGCAGCGCCGCCAGCTGCCAGACTACCTCGCCGTTCTCCATCTTGCCCGTCGGCGTCGCGTTTTGCAGCGTCATCTCCGCCGGCAGCTTGTAGCGCAGCTGCACCCCAGGCAGCGCCGCCGCGCCCTGGTTGCTCACCTGCACGCGCCATTCCGTCGTCTGGCCGACGTACTGTTTCTTCGGCCCGTCAATGCTCAGGCCCAGCTGCGCCTGCTGCGCCAGCAACACATGCTCGGCCTGGTCGCTCAGGTTGCCGGCCGCGGTCGCCGTCACGCGCGTCACCAGCCGGCCGGGCACGCGCGGCACCAGCGGCAACGGCGGCAGTGTCACGCTCTGGCCCGGCGGAATCGTACCCACATCCTTGCTGACCACCTTCGCCAGCGGGTTCGTCGCCAACCCGTGCTCCAGGCCCTGGTCGAAGCGCACCGTCACGCTCGCCTGCTCGAGCGGCACCGTGCCCGGGTTCGCCACCGTGATCTGGTAGTTGACCGGCACGTTCACCACGCCCGTCGCCGGCGCACTCACGCTCACCTTCAGCCCCGGCTGGCCAACCACCGTCACCGCGCACCGCTCGTCGCGGAGGTTCTCCTCCGTGACCACGCGAGCGCAGTTGTTCACCGTGCCGACCGCCGTTGTGCGGAATACCGCCTGGATGGTGTGCGCCTGGCCCGGCGGCAGCCGGCCCAGCGTCCAGATCAGCTGGCCGCCGCTCACCACCGCTGGCGGCTCGGAGCGCACGTATTGCAGTCCCGGCGGCACCGGGTTCGTCACCGTCATCGACCGGGCCTCGACCTTGCCGCTGTTGGCGACCGTGATCGTGTAGGTCAGCTCCTGGCCGACCGTCGCCAGCGCCGGCCCGGTGTGCGTCAGGCTCACCGCGGGCGCTAGCCATTCGACGGTGGTGTCGCCGTTGGCCAGCACGATGCCGACGCCGCTCGGCGCCGTCGGGTCCGGCGGCCGGATGACCTCGATGCCGATGCGGTTCACGCCCGGCCGCGCTCCCAGCCTGCACCAGGCTCGCCGAGGCGTTGCCGCGGTCGTCGCTCACCGCCACCACCTCGTCGCGCTTCGTCTGCGGGAACAGGGCAGGCGGGCCGTCCAGCACCTTGTAGCGAACGCGATAACCGGCCAGCGGTTGCTGGTCCGTTGGCCGTAGCACGCGCGTCGTCAGCACGTGTTCGCTGCCGGAGTTCGCCACGGCCGGCGGCGGGAACACCCACGCCGCGTCCACCCAGCGCAGCGTCACCACCTGCTTGCTCTGTTGCCAGTCGTAGATGCCCGGGGCGTAAACAGTCACGTGCGTGTCGCCCTCGACGGCGGCGCTAACCAGACACCACGTCTGACCGGGGCGCACCACGAAATCGTCGGCCGAGCTGGCGGTGCCGCGTGTGATGTGGTGCTCGCAGTAATTGGTGTAGCTGACGGCGTACTTGTTATCGACCTTGTAACCGCGGCCCGGCCAGAAACCGCTCTCGTCCACTTCCAATATGTTGCCGACGCCCTCGACCATCCATTCGACGCGGCGGTCGCGGCGCGGCACATTTTTCTCATCATAAATGGTAGCGATGATAACGTGCTGCGTGCGCACCGGGTTGGTGACGACGGCGTTGGGACGCACTTCCAGGCGGATGGCGTGCGGGTCGAAGTTGGCATAGTAGCCGGAACCGGTCGGCTTGGCATGGGTGCGGATGATGTCGCCGGTCGGCCACAGGTAGGGGAAGTAGCTGGGGTTCTGGGAGACACCGAAGCAGCCGGGCAGCGCGCACAGCGATCCCGCGATCAGCAGGACCAGGCACAACCGCCGCACCGTCGGCCTCATGGGCTCTTCCCGGGGCGCACTGGCCGCCGACCCCCGCGGGGGGCGGTGCGTCGCTTCAGAGGCGGCGGTTCGTTTGCGAACCGGGGTGTATACGCCGGCGCTCCGATTTTGCAAGCCGAAACTTCGCCGGGGGTGCGCCGCTACATTTTGGCATTTTCAGGCGAGCGGCGCGGCGTCAGCCCGCCGGTGACACACTGCACCGGCGGGCTGACGCCGCGCCGCTACTGCCGGCACCGGCGGGCTGACGCCGCGCCGCTACTGCCGGCACCGGCGGGCTGACGCCGCGCCGCTCGCCTGGGAGTGCCAAATTCCTGCGGCAGACCTTCGCCGGCATCGGCCGACGCATTTCGAGAGAATTTGCTCTTGACCCGATTCGCCGATGGATTATAAGCCGCCCTCCACTTGCCAACATTCCATGCGTGATCCCTGTGACGGCGCGGCCAACGCGCCCGCGGTGGGTCCGCCCCGGTTTGGAGGTCCGCCTCGGGGGAGGCGGGCGCCGGCCCGGGAAGGTGAGCCCTGTGGGGGGCTGGCAACGGAGGACGCCCGCGTGCGCCGCATCGGACATCGGGAACCCGCAGGTTCGGGGAAGCTCGCTGCGCCAGGGGACTGGCGGCCACGAACGCAACCGCACGGCGATCGGTCTCAGCCGAAAGGAAGACTATGAGGAACAAAGCCGTCAACCACAGACAACCACGGAGCGGTGGCCGTTCGGGCCAACGCACGACGCGCCGCGGTTGGGCCGGCGCGGCGTGGGTGTGCGGCCTCGCCCTGTTGGGGGCGTTCGCCGGCGCACGGCCCGCGGTCGCCCAACCGCCGGGCCCCCAGGTTCCTGTCCTATCGGCGCCCGGCTTCTTTCCGCCGGGCCCCGCACTGCCCCAGGCACAGGACCAGGCTAAGAACAAGCTCGTCCAGCCGATCCCGGTGGGGCCGATGCCGCGGCAGTTCGGCCCGTTCATCCCGGATCAGGCGCGGCTGCAGCGCCTGCCAGGCACCATCATCGGCACGCCGCCTCGTCCCTCCCGGGAAACCCTGGAGAAGTACAGTAAGTTCGTCAGGAAGTTCGATGATCCCGAAGTGCAGATGGAGCTGGTCGTCGGCCGCACGCGCCTGATGGAACTGTACCAGGTCCCCAAGCGCGTGCAGATTGCTGACGATTCCATCGCCAGTTACACGCTCGTCAGCCCGAAGGATCTGTCGCTGATCGGCCGCAACACCGGCATCACCGTCCTGACCCTGTGGTTCGCCGACCCGAAGGAACCCACCAAGGAAACCATCCTGATCTACCACGTCAACGTCGTGCCGGACCCTGGTTTGAAAAAACGCCTGGAGGACATTTACAAGGCCCTGGGCGACGAAATTAACTGTGCCTTCCCAGACAGCGTGGTCTGTCTGCAGCTGGTCGGCGACAAGCTGGTGGTCAACGGCTGGGCCCACGACATCTACGAGGCGACGCAGATTCTGCGTATCGTGCGGGCCAACTTCCAGGGCCGGCACATGTACCCCGAAACCACCAAGGTGCCGGTGGCTCCGCGCGGCCTGGCGCCGGAGGAACTCGGCCCCGAGGGCGCCCTGGCGGCGCCGGGCACGGAGAACTACCTGAGCGCCGGCGGCCCGAACGTCATCAACAACCTGAAGGTGCCCGGCGAACAGCAGGTGTGTTTGAAGGTCACGGTTGCGGAGGTGAACCGTGCCGCGGAGCGGAGCATCGGCTTGAACTTCAGCGTCTTGAACAGCGCGGGCAAGGCGGTCTTCGCCAATAACACCGGCAGCATCTCCTCGGCCGGCCTGACGTTCGGCGGCGGCAACGGCATCGGCACCAACCTGGCGGGCCTGACGAATGTCCAGAACACCTTCGGCATCACACCGCTGGCGGGCCTGGCCATCGGTGCGGGCGGCTACAACAACCTGCCGGCGGCCCTGGACAACGGCCAGGTGCGGCTGGCGATCAGTGCCCTGCGCACGCTGGAGTTAGCCCGGTCGCTGGCGGAGCCGAACCTGGTGACCATGAACGGCATGACGGCCACCTTCCTGGCGGGCGGCGAGTTCCCGGTGCCGGTGGTGACCGGTTTCACGGCGGCGGGCTTGCAGGGCGTGCAGTTCGTGCCCTACGGCGTGCAGCTGAACTTCACGCCGTACATCACCGACCGCGACCGCATCCGCCTGGTGATGTATGCGTCGATCAGCACGCGCGACCTGGCCAACGGCGTCAGCAACATCGGCGGCTCGTTCATCCCGAACCTGACGACGCGCAATTTCCAGACGACGGTGGAGCTGCGCGAGGGCCAGACGCTGGCGGTGGCCGGCCTGATTCAGCAGAACATGGGGGCTGACGCGCACCGCGTCCCGTTCATCGGCGACGTGCCGATTCTGAACAACCTGCTCGGCTTCAGCCGCACGAGCATGGGCGAGCAGGAACTGGTGGTGCTGGTGACGCCCGAGTTGGTGCATCCGCTGGATTACAAGGAGGTGTCGCCGCTGCCGGGCTCGGACATGTTCGAGGCGAACGACCTGGAGTTCTACGTGCTGGGCCGGCTGGAGAGTCACTACCCGGTGGACTATCGCAGTACGGTGCGGACGGACTGGGAGCGCATTCATGCGTATCGGCGCATGGAGGGGATGTACCTGGCGGGGCCGCACGGCCACGGGGGCGATCATTGAGTTGTCCGTTGTCCGTCGTCCGTTGCCACTGACAACGGACAACGGACAACGGACAACGGACAACGGACAACGAAGGAATCAGCCAATGAAACGGTTCTATTCAATCTCCGCGCTGACCATGGCCGTGCTGGGGGGACTGGCGGCGCTGGGGGTGATCGGTTGCTACTGCGACCGGTGCGGCAAGGCAGGGGACGGCGAGGGCGGCGTGGCCCACGGCCGTGCAGCCAGGCCGCCGGTGGCGATGCCGGCGCCGCTGGGCACCTACGTCAACCGGCTAAATCTGACGCAGGCGAACAAGGCGGAGGCCGCGGACTTCGTATTTTACCCCGACGAGTGGTACATGAACGGCACCCAGCTGGGGCCGTACGGCAAGTACCACCTCAAGGAGGTCATCAAGCGGCTGGCGACGGTGCCGTTCCCGGTGGTCATCCAGCCGATCTCGGAGGTGCCGACCAACGACGCCCGGCGGCAGCTGATCGTGGCCGCGCTGGCGGCGGCGGGCGTGCCCGATCCGGAGCCGCGCGTGATTATCGCTTACTCCGACGCGGAGGGGCTGCGCGGCGAGGACGCCGAACTCACGTACTACCAGCTGCTCTACAGCCGGCTGTACCAGGGGAACTACGGTCGCGGGTTCTTCCGGAGCGGCATCGGCGGCTTCGGGGCCGGCTTCTTCGGCCGCGGCAATTTGATGGGCGGCTTCGGCTTCGGTGGTGCCGGCGGCTTCGGCGCCTACAGCAGCGGCTTCGGCGGCCTGTATGGGTATGGCTTCTGACGCAGTGGTCGGTGGTCAGCGGTCAGTGGTCAGTGGAAGACGAAACCTCATTGTCTTCCACTGACCACTGACCGCTGACCACCGACCACTGACCACTGACGAGGGCAAATGCCATGAGCGCGTCCCGATGGCCGGTGCTGCTGGTGCTGAGCCTGTTGCCGGCCGGTGGCTGCCTGACGGCGGACAAGACCACGGCCGAGGCAACCGGCAGCAATGCTGTGGAACTGCCGCCGCGCGAGGGGGCCAGGGCGTGCCTGGCCGTGGCCACGGCGTTCGAGCGCGAGAGCAAGGAGAAGGAGGCCGCCATACAGTACGAGCGGGCGCGGGCCCTCGACCCGGGCCTGAAGGTGTCGCGGCAGCTGGCGGTGCTGTACGACAAGATCGGCGAACCGCAAAGGGCCCAGCGGGAGTTCGAGACGGCCCTGGTGCAGTCGCCGAAGGACGCCGAACTGCTCAACAGCTTCGGCTACTTCTGCTACAACTGCGGCAAACTGGACGTGGCGGAGGCACGACTGCGGGAGGCGCTGGCGATCAACCCGAAGTATCAGCGGGCATGGAACAACCTCGCCCTGGTGCTCGGCCAGCAGCAGCGCTATGACGAGTGCCTGGAGGCGTTTCGCAAGGTGGTCAGCGAGGCAGACGCCCACTCGAACCTGGCGTTCCTGCTGACCACCCAGGGCAAGGTGGCCCAGGCGAAGGAGGCGTACCGCCACGCGCTGCAGCTGGAGCCCAACCTGCTGCGGGCGCGACTGGCGCTGGAGAAGCTGGAGCACCCCGGCTCCAAGGCGCCGCCGGCCTCGACGACCGAGGACGCGCGGCGGAAGGAGATGCGGGAGCGGCTGCTGGCCCGGACGCGGACGACGACGACGACGCCCGTGGCAGCCGCGGAACCGCCGCCGCTGCCGACGATTGTGGTGGCGCCGCCGACCGTGAAACCAGCGGAGGAAAAATAAGTCGGCACAGAGAACGCACAGAGAAGACAAAGAATTGCTTATCAATTCTTCTGTCTTCTCTGTGCGCTCGCTGCGTTCTCAGTGGTGAATGATCGGGTCAATCCATGGGCGCGGGCGGCGCCTGGCGGAACAGCCGGCCGCTGGTGCTGAGGAACTCCAGCGGTTGGTTCTCGGGCTGGACCAGCCAACCGCTGACCCCCTGCGGATTCTTGGTGTAGGACACGCCGTGGACCAGATTCCAGTGCCGCCCCTGGTCGTCCGTGAAGGAGCGGCCGCACTTCCAGTCCCGGGCGGCCAGCACCACGCCCTTGGCCGTGGCGGGGCCGAAGGCCGACTTGCCCGTGACCGGCGGCGGCGTCAGCACAAAATAGTTCGTGTACTTCATCTTTTTGTCTTTGATCGTCTGCGACGTCACCACCTGGCCGGCCGCCTGCCCGATCAATCCCAGCGCCAGCACCCCCGCCAGCGCCCACTGCACACACGTCTTCATCGGCGTCCCCCTTTCGGCTCGTCGAACCATCGGGTTTCACGGCACAGGCCCACGGCCCGTTGCCATTCCGGACACACCGGCTTTCGGATCTTTATCTAATGTTACACCAGATTCGACTGCCCGAAAGCAAAAAAGTCAGGATTTTCGCAAGCGCCCGCGGCGGTGACACAGGGCTGTCACCGCGCGGCCGCCTGCCAACGTGAGGCTAAATCCAACAATGCCGGTTAGAGAAACTGTGCCTGGTGACGGAAGGAAAATCACAGGCCACGGGACCGGGGATGGCCTTGTAGGACCACCTGGTTCCGTTAATCTCGTTATGTGATTTCCTTGCATGCGGGAAAATCATCGATGCGACCTACCCGCCAGGTGGCTCACTCTCAAACCGGCAACGGAGAACTATTGTGATACACCGCCGTCATCGCTACCGTCCCGCTTTGGAGTTTCTGGAGGACCGCACCTGCCCGACGCTGACGAAGGTCAGCCTGATCGCCGGCACTCTGACGATCACCGGCAGCCCGAGCGCCGGCAATGCGGTTGGGCAGGATCTCCTCATCCAGCGCGTGGCAGGCACCAACTTCAAAGTCCTCGACAACGCCGCCACGCCGATCAACTACGGCACCTTCACCGTCACCAACGGTCTGCGCCTCAACCTGACCTCGTTCACCACCGACATCAACATCGACCTCAACGCCGGCGTGCTGCCGGGCAGCGTTACCATCGACCTGGGCAACGGCGACGCGGACGCCATCGCCCCGGGCATGCTCGCGCCGCATCCGGTCAGCATCTACGACGGCAGCGGCATGAACACCGGCACCATCAACGGCGGCGTCACGGTGTTGCGCGGCTCGGGTCAGGAGGTGGTTGCCCTCGGCCAGATTGGCCCGCTGGACACCAACCCCACCGCCCACGCCATCCACATCAACGGCGGCGTCACCGCCACCGCCAGCACGCAGGGCGGCTTCGCGGGCAACAGCCTGTTCGTCGGCCCCGGCACTGTGGTCAACGGCAGCGTGTCCGACACGCAGTACAGCCAGATGACGGTGGGCGCCTTCGGCTTCACGGGCGGCCAGGTGGGCGGCAGCTTGACGGTGAACCTCACCAACTCCCCCATCGGCGCCTCGGTGGTGGTGCTCGGCTTCGTCGGCGGCAACCTGTCGGTCAGCGGCAGCAACAACGGCGACTTTGTGGCGGTGCGCGACCCCAACCCGGGTGGGGCGGGCGACGTGCCGGGCAGCATCGGCGGCAGTTTCAGTGTCAACCTGGGCAGCGGCTTCAACCTGGTGGACATGGACCCGGCGACGTTCGTGGGCAAGAGCTTCAGTGTGACGGCCGGCAACGGCACCACCCTGTTCGGGTCGCCGATCTTCGGCTTCGGCGGCACGGTCGGTGGCAGCATGACGCTGAACTTCGGCAACGGGCCCAACACGATCCTGTTCGGCGGCACGGCCCTGATCGGTGGTAGTCTGAACCTGACCGTGGGCAACGGCGCCAACTCCATCGACCTGAATGGCACGGTAGCGGGCTCGGTGACCGCGACCACGGGCAACGGCACCAACACCTTCACGGTGGACACCGGGGCGCAGCTGCTCGGGCCGGTCGTGAACTTCAAGGGCGGCACCGGCAGCAACACTGTGACCATCGCCAACGCCGTCAACAGCTTCGCCCTGCACGTCACCTTCACCAACGGCACGCGCGCGCTCGACCTGAGCGCCGTCACCGCGTTGGGCAGCACCATCATTGACTTCGGCATCGGCGGGGGGACCAAGACCTTGCTCAACTCCGCGGTCCCGGTCACGTGGATGGAGGTTATCAGGAATTACCCGTGAGTTGCTCGGTAGCAGCCCTGCGGCGCTTTCGTAGTGCGGTCGGCTCGTCTGCATAGGGAAGGGGTGCAGGCGGGCCGCCTGCACTGCGAAAGCACCGCAGGGCTGCTGTGTCTCTTCGGTCGTTTCAGGCGAACACCTCGATGGCCTTGATGATCTCATCCAGGTCGTTGGGCACCTGCACCGCTCGGTTGGCGAACGACGCACGCCGCACGCCGCGGTGGCCCAGCACCTCATCAAACGTCTTCTGGTCGGCGCTGTGATACGCGACCGTCGCCGTCGGATCCTTCAACTGATGCCCCGTCAGAATGCACACCACGCGCTCGTCAGCACCGATGACGCCCGCCTGACGCAGCTTCCGCGCTCCCGCCACGCTCGCCGCGGACGCTGGCTCGCAGCCCAGACCGCAGGCGCCCACCTTGGCCTTGGCGTCCAGGATGTCCTGGTCGCTGACCTCGCGCACCACGCCGCCGCAGTGCTCCAGCGCCCGGAGCGCTTTCGGCAGATTCACCGGATGATTGATCTCGATGGCGCTGGCGATGGTCGCGGCCCGCGCCGCCAGGCCCTGGAAGTAGCCCTCGATAATGGTCCGGTCCGGCACACCCTGGTTCCAGCGCAAGTTGAGGCGGTCGTGCAGCTGGAAGAAGGTATTCGCCCCCGCCGCGTTGATGACCGCCAACCGCGGCACGCGCGTCAGCAGGCCCAGCTGCTGCAGCTCCATGAACGCCTTGCCGAAAGCGCTGACATTGCCGAGGTTGCCGCCCGGCACCACCACCCAGTCCGGCGGCTCCCGGCGCAGCGCCTCCAGGACGCGGTACATGATCGTTTTCTGACCTTCGAGCCGAAACGGGTTGATGCTGTTGACGAGGTAGATGCCGAGCTTACGCGCCACCTGCTGCACGCGCTGCATGGCGTCGTCAAAGTCACCGGCGATCTGCACCGTCAGCGCCCCGTGGTCGAGCGCCTGCGCCAGCTTGCCGTAGGAAATCTTGCCGCTGCCGATGAAGATGATGGCCCGCATGAGCCCGGTCGCGGAGCAGAAGACCGCCAGCGACGCCGAGGTGTTGCCGGTGCTGGCGCACGCCGCCCGTCGCGCCCGACCAGCCGCGCGTGCGTGAATGCCGCGGTCATGCCGTTGTCCTTGAAGCTGCCCGAGGGGTTCATGCCCTCGTACTGCAGGAACAGCCGGCCCGCGTTCATGCCGACGTAGTTCGCCAGCAAGTCGGCGCACTGCAGAATGGTCTGACCCTCGCCGATGGTCATCACGCACTCGGGCGGCGCGAACGGCAGCAGTTCGCGGAAGCGCCAGACGCCGCTGAAGCTGAGCGGGTTGGCGCGGTCGGCCCACTTGCTCTCGAACCAGGACAGCGCGGACGGTGGACGCAGCCGGTCCCAGTCGTAGGCCACGTCGAGCAGGCCGCCGCAGCGCGGACAGACGAAACTCGTCTCGTCCACCGCGCAGGCGGCGGCGCAGGCGGGGTTGATGCAGCGCTGAAAGACGACATCCGCCATGACGTCAGTAATCCTTGGTTGAGAACCACCAGCAGGCAACGCCCACAAACAGGACGATGTACGCCAGCGACACGGTGAGGGTTTCCCACCAGTGGATCTCGCGCAGGGCGATGGCCTCGGCCAACGGACCGGAGACGAGGTCTGCCAGGAGCAGTTTACTGCCCAGCGCGTCGAGTTCGGTGGTGCGCGGCGTCACGAAGTGGATGGCCCGGAAGGCCTGGCCCCAGGCGTTATCGCCCCAGCGCTGGCTTTCGGGGATGTTCTCCTTGATCTCCATTTGCCGACGGTTGTCGAACACGCCGTGAACCGATCCGATCACGAAGAACACAAACCAGGCGGCACAGGTCGCCAGGATGGCAACGACCGCGCTGCGCGTTAGCACGGACACGAACGTCGAGACCGCGTACAGGATGGCGAAGAAGAACGTGAAGACGAAAATCATCAGCAGGAACGTGTTGGCCCAGACGCCGGAACGCAGCCCCAGGGCCAGCCAGATGCCGAGCAGGGCCACCGCGGTGTTGAGGAACACGAACGTTAGACCGCCGATGTATTTGTAGACCAGCAAGAGCCAGCGATGGATGGGTTTGACGACTAACAGGTCCACGGTGCCCTTGCGCAGCATGTTGGGGATGAAAAAGGCGGTGATGATGACACTGATGAGCAGCGTCACCAGCGAACCGATCCACAGCACGATGGAGGCCAGAATCCACAACGCCATGCCCAGCGGCGCCCGCGCGTGAACGTGAGCGGCATGTAGCCGAAGAACAGCCCGACTTCCGTCGGCCAGATGCGGTGCGTGGCGGCTGTGGGGGCGGTGTCCATTTCCAGGAAAACGCCTTCGGCGCGCTTCTCGGGGGTGCTGTCCCTGGCGAACTTGTTCTGGTCGTTGTCCGCCACACGCAGGTCGGTGATTTTGAAGATCTCGTATTCTTCCACCTTGCCAAGGTCGCGGCGCATCTCCGGGATCCGGTCGCTGAACGATTTGCGGGCCGCGGCGGCGAAGTTCCTGTCGCCCAGGTCCACGTAGAAGGTCACGCGGTATTCGCTGCTCGGCGAATCAGGGTTGCCCTTGAGCAGTTCCACCCCCTGATAGACCGGCTCCGCGTGCCTCGGCCGGCGCCGGATGATATTCCCGTTCTGGTCGAATTCGACGTGCTCCGGTGGCGGAGGTTCCATCTGCGCCCCGCGGTTATTTTTTTTCAGAGGCAAGCCGCCACGGTTGAACATGGAACTGAAGGCCTCGTCCGCCTTGAGGGGTGTGAAGGACATGGTCAGCATGAACAGCGTGATTAACAGCGACATGGCGACCAGGGCGTAAATCACCTTGCTGTCGATCGCCTCGCGGAACGAGTCGCGCAGGATGGCCAGGTATTTCATGGGTGCAAAAATCCTGTCAGGGGCGGCAAGAGCTGGGGATGTTAGTTGTGGGTTGCAGCGTGTTAGCGGTAACGCTCCTCGGAGCCACGGCGGCGCGGTTCCCGGCGGTCGTAGTCGTCGTCATCACGGTCGCGGTCGCGCCGCGGCGGACGGCGGTCGCGCGGCCGATCCACGCCCGGCTCGGCGGAGTCCACTGTCGCCATGAACAACTCTTCCAGCGTCTGCCGCTTCTCGACCAGGTGCCGGATGCTCAACTGCCGCGACCGCAGCAGATCGACCACCACGTCAATGCTCTGGTCCGCCGTCAACTCCAGCTGCCAGAGGTCGCCCACCGGCACGGCCGCGAAGCCTATCTGCGACAGCTCCGCCTCGGGGAACGCCTGGCCCTCCGCTAGCCGAATTTGGTAGCGGCCCACCTGCCGCGTCAGCGTCTCGATGTCGCCCTCACGGATCATCTCGCCGCGCTGCAGGATCGCCACGCGGTCGCAGATCAGCTCGACCTCGCCCAGCAGGTGCGAGTTGATGAAGATGGTCTTGCCCTGCTCGCGCAGCCGCAACAGGATTTCGCGGATTTCGCGGCGGCCTACCGGATCGACGCCGTCGGTCGGCTCGTCGAGGAAGATGATGGCCGGGTCGTGGAACAGCGCCTGGGCGATGCCGACACGCTGCTTCATGCCCTTGGAGTAGGTGCGAATCTTGTAGTGCATGCGGCCCTTGATGCCGACCATCTCCAGGTAGTGCGGAATGCGCTTCTGCCGCTCCGGCCGACTCACGCCCAGCAGGCAGCCGTAGAAGTCGAGCAGGCTGTAAGCGCTGTGGTAGTCGGGGAAGCGGTGGTCCTCGGGCAGGTAGCCGACCTGCTTGCGCACCGCCACGTCGCCGGCCTCCGCGCCCAGCAGGCTGGCCTCGCCCTCCCAGCCGCGGGCCACGCCGAGCAGGATTTTGATGAGCGTCGTCTTGCCGGCGCCGTTCTGGCCGAGCAGGCCGAAGATGTTACCCGGCGCCACCTTCAACGTCACGCCGCGCAGCGCCTGGATGTTGCCGTAGTTCTTGACCAGGTTGCGCGTCTCGATCACCGCGGACATGAGCGTCACTCCCAAGGGGTTGGCCTTGCACGAACGGCGTCAAGTTTACCACGCCGTGGCGCTGTGTGTAACCGTTATTCGTTGCGGGGACGGGAATCTTCACCGTACCGGCCGAGCGGGGTCGCGTCAGCGCCCCGTGCGCGTGCCACAGCTCGCTCTGCCACGCGGCGCTGACGCGACCCCGCTCGCTCTGGAGTCACCCGTTCGCCACGTCCTGGAACCCGAACGGCGCCTCCGCGTCGGCGCTGCGGACGAACATCGCCCGCCGCCCCTGCAGCACCGCCAGCAGCTCCGGCAGCACATGGACCGCCCGCCAACCGCGGGTCAGCGACGTGTCCTCCGGCAGCGGCTGCCGCGCCCGGTGGGCCTTGACCAGCGCCTTCACGTCCGCGTTGCTGGCGACCAGCGGCGTCGCCAGGTGGTTGCGCACGCACCAGTCGCCGAGCACCGCCACCAGCAGGTTGACCAGCCACGTCAACTGCGGCGGATCCTGCTCGCGCTCCGCCACCGTCGGCCACGTCTCCGGCGGCAGCGCCTGCGCCCGCTGCACCGTGTCGATGATCGCTTGCAGGTCGCGCCGCGCCAGGCCGCGCACCACGTGCAGGTCGCGCTCCTTCGCCGGGATGCGCCGCGCGATCTCGATCAGCAAATCATCCCGGACGACGGTGCGCGGCGGTCGGTTGACGCGCGCCGCCGCCTCCTCGCGCCAGTGGAACAGTTCGCGGACAATGGCCAGCCGCTTGCGGTCCAGCGCGCCGAGGCCGCGCAGCTTGCGCCACTTGTCGGCGCTGACGGTGACGCCCGCCTCGTCCGGTGTGCTGTTCACGGCCAGGCGGCCGAACTCCTCCCTGGCCCACTCCTGCCGGCCCAGTTCGTCGAGCCGCGCCGACAGCTTGCGCCACAGTGCCAGCAGGTAGCGCACGTCATCGTAGGCGTAGTGAATCTGCGAGCGCGTCAGCGGCCGGGTGTGCCAGTTGGTGAGCGTCTCGCCCTTGTCGAGGCGGACGCCGAGCAGTTGTTTGACCAGCGGGCCGTGGCCGATGGGGTACTGCAAGCCGACCAGGCCCGCGGCGATCTGCAGGTCGAACAGGTTCGCGGGCGTGCGGCCGCTGAGCAAATGGCACAGGCGCACTTCCTCGCGGCCGGCATGGACGATGATCTGCCGTTCCGGGTGGACGATGACGTTCCAGAAGGCGTCGAGCGGCCCGACGGTGAACGGGTCGATGAGGTACAGCGCGTCGGGCGCCGCGACCTGAATCAGGCACAGGTTGGGATGGTACGACTCTTCGCCGACGAACTCGGTGTCGAGTCCGAGGCGCGGGCAGGCGGCGAGATGTTGACAGCACGCGGCCAATTCGTCCGGCTGGGTCACCAGCACTTCGCGGACAGGTGAGACATCATCACTCGAAGAACGACGCATCAGCTCCACTTCCAGCAACGGCAGCGCTCCGGGGGCTTCCACAGCCTTGATTGTAGGGCAGCGCGGAAGGCGAGTCCACCGTAGCCGTTCCCGCAACACCTCGGCGATCGGCGCGACGTCAGCCCGCCGTGTCGGAGACTGCACGGCGGCCTGACGCCGCGCCGCTCGCCGGGGCCGTCGCCATTTATCCCCCGGCGTCGCGGACGCCCCAACCGCCGTCCACCGGCAACACCACACCGGTGAGCAGCCGTGCCTCGTCGCTGCACAGGAAGACCGCCGCCTCGGCACAGTCGGCGGGCTGCCCGGGGCCTTCGGCCAGCGGTTGCTTGCGCGAGGAAGTGCCGGATGTCCGGGTCGGCGGTGGCGCGGGCGGCCGCGGGCGTGTCGATGAGGCCGGGAGCCAGGACGTTGACGCGAATGCCGTCGGCGGCGTAGCGAGCCGCGGCGTAGCGGCTCAGGGCGATGACGCCCCCCTTGGCCGTGGCGTAGGCGGCGGTGTCGAAGAAGTCCGGCGCCGGGTCGAACGCCAGCACGCTGGCCATGTTCAGGATGACGCCGGGCTGTTGCTCCTGGAGAAAGTGGCTCACCGCGGCGCGGTTGGTGAGGAAGGTGCTGTAGAGATTGAGGTCGATGGTACACAGCCAGCCGTCGTCTGTGCAGGTGTGCAGTGGGCCATCGCCGAACTGTCGGCCACTGCCGCCGGCGACGTGAAAGAGCACGTCGAGACCGCCAAGGAGCTTCAGCGTTTGTTCGAACAAGTGCCGCACCTGCTCGGGGTCGGTGGCGTCGGCGGTGGCGGCCCAGACGTGCCACTCCGAGGGGCAGCTGAGCCGCAGTTCATCGAGGGCGTCCTGCGGGCTGGGTTCGGGCAGCCCGGCAATGACGACCGACGCCCCCTCGTCCAGGAAGCGCTCGGCGGCGGCCAGGCCGATGCCCGAGGTGCCGCCGACGATTAGACAGCGCTTGTCCGCCAGCCGCCCGGCCATGATCCCCCTCCGATCAGAACGATTCACCACAAAGACACCAAGAACACAAAGAAGACATAAACACAATAATCGCCGTTCTCTTCGGTCTTTCCTTTGTGTTCTTGGTGTCTTTGTGGTGAGTCATTCTCCCTGTCGCCCATACAGTGGCGCCACGCTGCGCGCGTACTGCGTGTAGAAGAACTCCAGCTGCTCCTCGACGCTGCGGCTGCCGACGAACTGATGGCTCGGCAGAAACACCGGCTCAACACCACGGTCCAGCAGCCGCTGCGCCACCTCGCAGCGCAACAGGTTCATGACCATCGCGCCGCCGAGCGTGCTGAACGGCCCCGTCTTGTTCGTGCAGCCCGCCAGCGCCAGCAGCGAATCGCCGACCGGCGCCCCATTATCGAGCACCACGTCCACCACGTCCATTAACTTCTTGCCCGACGGGTGCGCCGGCCTGGCCTGTTCGCAGTGCGCCTTGCTGACGACGCCAATCACCGCCAGACCGCGCTGTTTCGCGCCCTCCGCCATCTCAATAATGACTTCGCGGATGCCGCTTGTCGAGATGACAATCATCACGTCCTTGGGGCCGAAGCGGAAGTTGCGCAGAATCTGCTCGGCGTAGCCGAGGGTCTTCTCCAGGTGCAGGCTCTGCCGCAGACCGTTGGGGCCGACGATGAGATTGTGGAACGTCAGACCGAGTTCGACGATGGTGTGCCAGCCAACGAAGCAGCCCTGGCGCGGCGTCATTTCCTCGCAGAGCATACGGCTGTGACCGCAGCCGAACAGGTGGACGAGGCCGCCGACGGCGATGGCGTCGGTGCAGAGCGCCGCGGCACGGTCGAGTTCGGCACGCTGGCCGTCGAGCAGCCCCTGGAGGCGACGCAGGGCCTCGTGATAAAATTCCTCGGCGGCGCGGAGGGTTGGCGTCGGCATGGGATTTCTCTTCGTGGGGCAGACATTCCTGTCTGCCGGTGACCTGGCAGACAGGAATGTCTGCCCCACGTTTAGCCTAGCAAGCGGCGCGAGGTGCGGACATGCTGGACGAGTTCATCGGCCGAAAAGTAGTGATCGACCTGCGCAGCCCGTTCGTGTGTCTGGGCACGCTCAGTCGGGTGAGCGAGCACTTCTTGGAGGTGCGCAACGCCGACCTGCACGACCTGCGCGACACCGAGACGACGCGCGAGAACTACGTCGCGGCGTCGCAGGCCACCGGCATCAAGCGCAACCGCAAGCGCGTGGTGGTGGCGCGCGCCGAGGTGGTGGCGCTGTCGGCGCTGGAGGATGTGGTGGACGAGTGACCGCCGGCGCCCGGCGTTCAACGGTGCCGCTGAAAATCGCTCCTGGGAACGCGGAATCCACCCGCTTGCGGGTCGCCGAAGTAAACGGCCTCCGGTGTCCAGGTCACTTTGCCCCATTTTTTCTGGGCCTCGACAAAACTGCTGGCGTGACCGATGGTGCCCAAGTCGTATAAATAGTCCGACCCGTTGCTCGGCCGGCCGATCAGGATCTGGACCTTGACGACAACGGCATCCCCGTCCGGTTCCACGAAGGCGTGAGCGCCGTAAAAGGACGCGAACTGCTCGCCCTGGTCGCCGTCGCCCCAGTCCAGCACGAGCGTGCGGCCCACCATGCCCGTGCCGTCTTCCGAACCGCGCAGCCAGCCGAGGACGAAGCCGAGCCCGACGCCGATCAGCACCAACAACAAACAGCCGAAGACGGTCGCCCAGCGTTTCATAATAAATCCCCAGGTACGGAACAGGCACCGCAGCCTACTCAGTCCCCCAACACCTCCGGCATTTCCGCGCTGGTGCGAAACTCCTCAGCGCTGACCGCCCCCTGTTCCGTCACCACCTCTCCGCCGCCGATCGCCGCGCACGCCCACGCCACGGCGTTCCACAGCTGCCGCAGCCCCGCGTCGGCGTTGCCCCACGTCACCACAGCCAGCGTGTCTTCGCTGCGGCGCAGCGTCACCATGCCCTGCGGCGCCGCGACGCGTAGCTCGCGCCAACCGGGCGCCGGGTCCTCGTCGGGAAAGGCCAGTTCGCCGTCGATCATCCGCAGTTGCAGCGGGTAGCCGCGCCCGGCCAGGAAGTCGCGCAGCGCATCCCAGGTCACGCCGCCCGCCGGCCGCACCGTATGCTCCATGCCCATGTCGCTCACCCCCTTGCCCAGGCCGTGCGGAAGAACCGCAGCCAGTTGCCGTGCATGATCCCCTCAATGTCCGACGCCGAGTAGCCGCGTGTTTTCAGCATGTCCGGCAGGCGCTGCAGGTCGGCGATGGTGTCCAGGTCGCACGGCGTCTGTTCGCGGCCGAAGCCGCCGTCGAGGTCGGTGCCGATGGCCGCGTGCCGGGCGTTGCCCGCCAGCTGGCACACACGGTCGATGTGGTCGAGCATCGCCTCCAGGTTGACCACCTCCGGCTTCGTTTCGCCGCGGACCCAGCCGGGGTACAGCATCCACGAATCCAGCGCCGCGCCGATCACCGCGCCACGGCCGACGAGCCGCTTGATCTGTTCGTCCGTCAGCTGGCGCTGGTTCGGCACCAGGGCGCGGCAGTTGTGATGACTCGCCAGCACCGGGCCACCGTAAATGTCCAGCGCCTCATCGAAGCACTGGTCGGACAGGTGCGTCACGTCAAGGATCATGCCGACCTGCTCCATCGCCTTGAGCAGCGGCTTGCCGGGCGGGAACAGGCCGCCCTCGGTGCCGGTGCCGTGCGCGTACGGGCTGACGCCGTAGTGCGCCGGCCCGATGATGCGCAGGCCCACCGCCCACCACTCGAGGATTTGTTCCGGCGACAGCACCGGGTCCGCTCCCTCCATGCTCAGGATGAAGCCGAGCGGCTCCGCGGTGTTTTCGTTGTGCTGCCACGCCTGCACGTGCGCGTCGAGGGTCTTGCGGTCCTTGATGAAGCGTAGGACGCCCTGCTGTTCCAGGGCGCGGTAGTAGGCGAGCTGGCCGTGTGCCGCGGCGTAGGCGGCGGCCATGTTGGTGTAGCGCTGGATGGCGGGCATCAGGTCCGGCCGCATCAGCCGCGCCAGCAGCGTGGCGATGAAGACCGCGATCTTGCCGCGGCGCAGTTCGGGGAACGAGACGGTGTTGCAACCGCGGCCCTTGCCGGTCATGCCGTCGGCCTTCTCGGCGGCGCGGATCTTCTCCACGGGCAGCAGCAGATCGCGGTTCCAGTCGATGGCGTTCCAGGCCAGGTCCAGGTGTGCGTCGAAAATGAGCATAGGAAAACTCCTCAGCGGCGAGCGGCGCGGCGTCAGCCCGCCGGTACTTCCCAACACCGGCGGCCTGACGCCGCGCCGCTCGCCCGCGGTTCACTACACGGCAACATCGGCTCAGTTTACCCCTACCAGCCCGCGTTTGCCATGATGATTGCCCCCACGACGACCGCCGCCACCGCCACCAGCAGCGGCAGCGCCACGCGCCGCACCAGTCGCATCGCCTCGGTCCTCGTCAGCGACGCGCTCATCAGCGTCACCGCCGACACCGGCGACAGCGTCCGCCCCGCCGCGGAGCCCAGCGACACTACCGCCCCCGCCAGCGCCGGGTCGAGCCCCAACCGCAGCGCCGGCCCCGCGAAGAAGCCAAAGAGACTCGTCGTCGCCGCCATGCCGGAGCCGGACACGAACGCGAAACCCAACGACAACACCCCTGCCGCGATCAGCAGCAGTGCCGTGCTGTCGCCGACCAGGCCGGCCAGCGCCTCGTTCAGTTTGATGAGCCGGACACCCTCGCCGAAGCAGTTCGCGGTCACGATCAGCGAGATGATGTTGGTAAAGCCGTAGCCGCCGCCCTCGAAGAACACGCCCATCACGCCGAGGCCCTTGCGCCACGCCACCGCCGCGGCCGCCACGACGCCGACCAGCATGGCCGCGCCGATCAGCCGGCTGTCAAACAGGCCGCGCTCCGCGCTCGTCAGCTGCTCCGGGTTCGCCGCCGGCACCAGCCAGCGCGTCGGCACGTCGATCAGGCTGAGCGGCGGTCCCGTCAGGAACAGCAGCACCAGCGGCACCAGCGGCACCGCGGCGCTCAGCGGGTTGACACGGAAGTCGTCGGCCGGCAACTCGGGCTGCGGCGCGACGACCTCGGCCCGGCGTTCGGCGCGCAGCGACAGCAACCATAGCGTCAGCGTCGCCGCGGCCAGGCCGAGCAGGTTCAACGGCAGCAGCCGATCCACGCACTGCCGGCTGGACAGGTTCAGCGGCCCCTGTTTCCGCTCGGCCGCCGCCTGTTCGCTGACCTCGACGACCGTACGCAGTTCCGGCGCCCGGGGTTGAGCAGTTCGCCACCCACGGACGAGCCGAGCAGCAGCGCCGCCCCGACCGTCACCGGCGAGAAGCGCGCCGCCAGCAGCACCGGCACCACGACGGTGCCGATGGTCACCGCCGTGCTTGACTGGCTGACGACCGGGATGTTAACCAGGAAGCCGACGACGACTGTGCCGGGGATGAGCAGCACGCGGACGCGCTGCACTGGCTTCATCAGCAGATGGACCAGATGGCGGTCGCAGCCAGTGTAACGCAGCACATACGCGAAACCCATCGCGGTGCAAATGGGCACGACGTAGCGCTCGTCGGAAAAGGTTTTCAGGAACATCTGGACGACGGCCATCAGGGCGTTGCCCAGTTCTTCCGCGTCGCCGCGCTGGCTGCCGCCGAGGGCCGCCAGCACCAGGGCCGCCAGCAGCAGCACCAGCCGCACGTCATGGCGGCGGACCACCAGATAGACCGCCAGGGCGATGACGACGCAGCCGGCCAGTTGGATCATGCCAGTCTCTCGATTGCAGATTGCAAATTGTAGATTGCAAATTGAAAGACAATACCCCAGAACCCCTCGTCTTTCAATTTGCAATTTGCAATCTACTTGCCTTGACCACCGTTCCTCCCGACGGTATGAGTCCCACCCCGCGTGAGAGTCGTTTCGTGGTTCCCGGCCACAGGAGCAAATCGCATGGGTGCGCACGTTGTCACAATCCAACCAACTAGCCTATCCCGGCCTGCCCTCGGCCGCGGTCGCCTGGCCCTGATCGGGGCGGTGCTGCTGGGCCTGTGGGGCGCCGCCGCGGCGCAGCAGGGCGCCCCGCCGCCGCCGCAGGGCGTCGAGGTCATGACTCGCGGCCCTGTTCACGAGGCGTTCGCCACGCCGACCGTCGAGGCCAAACCGACCATGACCGTCGGCAAGCAGCCGCCGGCCCCCCTCGACGAGCTGCCGCCCGACGAGCGGCCCGAGGGGGACGTGGTGTGGATCGCCGGCTACTGGGCCTGGGACGACGACCGCACCGATTACCTGTGGGTGAGCGGCTGTTGGCGGACGAAGCCGCCGGGCAAGGAGTGGGTGGCCGGCTACTGGCGCGAGGCCGACACGCAGCAGTGGCAGTGGGTGCCCGGCTTCTGGCACAGCGAGCCACAGCAGCAACAGCAGCCGGTCGCGCAGGGCCAACCGCCGCAGCAGCAGGACGCAGGCGTGACCTACTACCCGGCGCCGCCGGCGCCGCCGAACGTGGCGCCGCCGGGCAAACCGCCGCAGGATGACGTGTTCTACGTGCCCGGCTACTGGCAGTGGAACGGCACCGCCTACGCCTGGCGCAGCGGCTTCTGGACGCGGGTGCAGCCCGGCTATGTCTGGGTGGCGAGCCACTACCGCTGGACGCCAAGCGGCTACGTCTTCATCCCCGGCTACTGGGACATTGCGGTGGCGCGCCGCGGTATGCTGTACGCACCGGTGGTGGTTGATTACCGTGTGGTGCCGGCTACCTACGTTTACACGCCAGCCTACGCCGTCAGCGACACGCTGGTGATGGACACCATGTTCGTGCGGCCGTGCGCCTGCCATTATTATTTCGGCGACTACTACGAGCCGCGCTACCGGGCCCTGGGCTACGAGAGTAGTTACGTCTACAGCACGCGCAACTACGACAGCATTGTCGTGTACCGCACTTACGAGTACCGCAGCCAGCCGGACTACGTCAGCATTCAGATCAACCTGTTCGGGAGCCGCTCGCGCGGCGAGGCCCCGGTGCCGCCGCGCACCCTCGCGCAGCAGACTACCATTATTAACAACTACAACACCACGGTGGTCAACAACACGACCATCAACAAGACGGTGAACAACGTTAATAACAACGTGAACAATAATGTGACCAACAACCAGTTCCAGATGGTGGCGCCGGCCAAGCAGGTAGCGGCCGCCAAGGGCATGACCACGGTGCCGGTGGACACCACCACACGCTATGCAGCCAAGCAGGCGGCGCAGACCACGCAGCTGGCCGCCGTGACGCAGCGCAAGCAGGCGGAGCACGTGCCGCCCGGCAGCTCGCCGAAAGCCCCGGCCGCGCCGCGCGTCGCGGCGCTGAAGGTGCCACCGACGAAATCGGCCGCCTCCCTGCCGAGCGCGACCCACCCGCATGGCCTGCAAGCGCCGAACCCTGGCGTCCACCAACAGCCGGCCGGCCACCTCAACAACGTCGCCGGCACGGTCAACCCGAACGTCAAACCCAACACGGCCGTCAACCCCGGCTTGCAGAACACCAGGCCCGGGCTGACGCCGAACGGCCAACCGCTGTCCCAGCCCAACCAGCAGAAGACGGGCACGACTCCACCGCCGCGCGGCACCACGCCGCCACCGCAACAGCGGCCGCCGGTGGTGACGCAGCCACCGCCGCGGCAGAACCCGCCTCCGCCACAGAAGAAGGATGAGAAAGATAAGAAGAAGCAGCCGCAGCAGTAGAGTCCAGGTTGCGCTGTAGCAAACCAGGGCGAGCGGCGCGGCGTCAGCCCGCCGGTGCTTCATCGTACCGGCGGCCTGACGCCGCGCCGCTCGCCCAAACCCAGGCCAGGTGCCCCGAAATAATTTTGTAAACCTAACACTTCAACAAAGCCGCCCATCCCGCACCGGAACCGCGCCCCACAAGCTCTCCCAGGCGCCTCGACCGCTGCTGACGGAGTCGCCGCCGCGTCCGCGCCAGCCCCCGCTCTGCTTACTGCCGCTACCACCTGAAAAGCCTCAGTGAATTTTCTGACTTTCTCAGGCCCCGTCATTTCGCACTTTTTCCAGCATTGGGCATATTAGGGGTGTGGTCAGTCGGACCTATACCCCGACCAAGCCCACCGGCACGGTTGCCGTGATTGGGGGCGGTCGGCTCGTCCCGCAACAAGGAGAAGGCATGGTTTGGCAACGTATTCGCATCGCAGTGCTCGTGTGTACGGTCCTGGCGCTCTCAACCTCGGCGGCGCTGGCCCAGGACGAAGAGAAGGGTGACAAGAAGGCTCAGGCCGAGAAGCTGCAGCCACCCACTGAAAAAGTGCCCATCCAGCCCGGCGGCCCAGCCATGGGCGGCCCCGGCGGCCCGATCGTCAGCGGCCCGGGCGGCGGCGGCTGCGGCGGCGGCTGCGGCGCCCCCTGTGGCACCCGCACCGTCTACGTGACCGAGTGCGTACCGGAAACCTACACCGCCACCCGCACGGTTTACCGCACCGAGTGCCGCACGGAGAACTTCACCTACATGAAGTGTGTGCCCGTGCAGGAGTGCCGTGAACGCACGGTGTGCTGCACCCGCCGCGTCCCGGTCATGAAGACCGTGTGCAAGAAGGTGTGCGTCACCGTCCCGGTGTGCGAGACACGCACGGTCATGAAGCCGTGCTACAGCTACCAGAACGTCACTACCATGAAGTGCCGCACGGTGGACCGCGGCCACTACGAGTGCCGTGAAGTCTTCTCGTGCTGCAAGGCGATCGGCCAGTTCTGCGGCGGCCTGTTCAGCGGCGGCCACCACAACCGTGGCGGCGACTGCTGCAACCCGTGCCCGCCGTGCCCGCCGCCGCCGCCCACGCGGACGGTCAAGGTCTGGGTGCCGTGCATGGTCACCGAGCAGTGCCCCGTGACCTGCTGCAAGAAGATCTGCACCATGGTGCCGAGCACCTGCACCGTGACCGTCAACCGCACCGAATGGCGGGAGCAGACCTGCCAGGTTTGCACCTACCAGTGCGTGACGGAGAACCGCGTTGAGAAGTACACGGTCTGCGTCATGAAGCAGGTGCCGTGCCAGGGCTGCCGCACGGTGCGCGTCTGCGTGCCCTGCCAGGAGACCTACACGGCCTGCCGCATGGTGAGCCGTACGGTCTGCCGTCAGGTGGCCGACACCTGCTGCAGCCCGTGCAACGACTGCTGCAACCCCTGCTGCACCACCACCGGCCGCAAGCACAAGTTCGGCGGTCTGTTCGGCGGCACGGGCGGCCTGTTCGGCGGCGGCCACGGCCGCGGCCAGAGCTACCAGAGCTACCAGAGTGGCGGCTGCTGCAACTAAGTGTCCTCCGCATCGCTCCGCTGTCACCCCTGGCGGAGATGCACCCCGCCTCGCCGGTCACTCCCGGCGAGGCGTTTGTCTTTTTCCCCTGCTCCCCTCGCCTCCTTATCAGGGGGAGAGGGGTTGGGGGTGAGGGGGTTTCTTCCGTTTACGTTTCGCGCTTTTGCATACAATCCACTCCCGGGTCTTCACTGATCTGGCGAGCGGCGCGGTGTCAGCCCGCCGTGTGCGCCAGGTGCTGGCGCACACGGCGGGCTGACGCCGCGCCGCTCGCCAGATCAGGACGAGAATCGATTCCTGACCCCAACCCGGGAACACGCCATGCCGACTGTCGCGGACCTCGCTCACTTCCTGAAGCAGCTGGCCCCGCCGACGCTGGCCGCCGACTGGGACAACGTCGGCCTGTTGCTGGGCGACGAAACCACGGCAGTGCAGCGCGTCATGACCTGCCTGACCGTGACACCCGAGTCCGCCGCGGAGGCCGTCGCGGAGGGGGCGCAGTTGATCGTCACGCATCACCCGGTACTGTTCCGCGCCGCCAAACGACTGACCTCCGTGACCGCAGAGGGCCGCCTGCTACTGCCGCTGATCCGGGCCAGCGTCGCGGTCTACAGCGCCCACACCGCCTACGACAACGCGGAGCACGGCATCAACGCCCTGCTGGCGCGGCGGCTGGGACTGCTCGATGTGAAGCCGCTGCGGCCCGGTGAGGGACCGCGGCAATGCAAGCTGGTCGTGTTCGTGCCGGACAAGGACCTGGGGCCGGTTGCCGACGCGGCGTTCGCCGCGGGCGCCGGCCACATCGGCCAGTACCGCGAGTGCAGTTTTCGCCTGGCCGGCACCGGCACGTTTTTCGGTTCCGAGGCCAGCAATCCGACCGTGGGCCAGAAGGGCCGCCGTGAGGACGTTTCCGAATGGCGGCTGGAGGTGGTGTGTCCCGAGCGCTCGGTGGATGCGGTGGTCGCGGCCGTGCGGCGGGCGCACTCCTACGAGGAGCCCGCTTACGATGTGTATCCACTGCGGCCGGCGCCGTCAGCGCTGGGCAGCGGTCGCGTCGGCCGTCTGCCGAAGCCGACGCCGCTGGCTAAACTGGCGAAGGCGGTGCAGAAGCAACTGGCCGCGAAAGCCGTGCAGACGGTTGGCGCGCTGGAAAAGCCCGTGGAGCGGCTGGCCATCGCCTGCGGCGCGGCGGGCGAATATTTTCACGACGCGGTGCGTGCCCGGGCGGACGCCTTCCTGACGGGAGAGATGCGTTTCCATGATCTGTTGAGCGCGCAGGCGGAAGAGGTGGCACTGCTGCTGCCGGGACACTTTGCCACCGAGCGCTGCGGCGTCGAGGAGCTGGCGCAACAATTACAAAAGCGCTGGCCTGACCTGACCGTCTGGGCCAGCCGGCAGGAGCGCGACCCGATCAACTGAGCAATCGCCGGGGTTGGCGCAGGCCGTCCGGTTCGGCGTTTGTCCGCTTTGTACAATTCGGGCTTGACAGATTGTAAAACCTGCTGTGGAGAGCCGAAACGGCCTGTCCGCTTGTAAAGATTGCTCGTCCGCTCAACCCGCGGCAACCGCGGCAGTTGCGGAAAAACGCTGGAAAAAGGCCCGGCCGCCCCCTTGCCGGCGCTGGAGTTGCAATACTCCGAAAGCGTTCAGGACCACCAATCGGATCGCCAGATCACATGGCACCAGGGTCGTCGCAGGACGCGACGGCCGGATCGCCGGGACAAGGAGTCAGTCCATGAAGACCAGCAATTGGGCCGCCGTCACGCTGCTCGCCGTTATCCTCACCGCCGCCGCGATGGCCTGGATGGGCTGGTTCGGCAGCGGCCGTCACGCCCGGGCCGCTGGCCGCACCCCGCAGGCCAGCGCCCCGACCCGTGCCGCCGATGTCATGGACTCCGCCGCCGCCTGGCGCTACCGCCGCAGCCAGGGCCCCAACTGGAAGCTGGCCATGTGCTATCATCCCTGATCCGAGATCGCCCTGGATTGGCGTGGTGGGTCGGAGCCCGAGCGCCAGCGAGGAGCCCCGCGCTGGCGCTCGGGCTCCGACCAGAAACCTGTACTCCCCAACCCCCCGACCCGAAGGAGAAGCCAATGCAACGCATGGACGCGGTGACCTTGATGGAGTGTGACGTGCCGGAAAGCGGCGCGGACTGGGAAGACCCGTGGATCGACCTGGGCGGCGAAGGTTGAAGCTCCTTTCCCTGGCGAGCGGCGGGGCGTGAGCCCCCTGTTTGGCGCAGCCCAACAGGCTCACGCCCCCCGCTCGCTGAACTGTTTTGCTCACCGCTTCACTCTGGACCGCTTCGCCTCCTTGACGACTGGCGGCCCCGCCGCCGGCAGGATGCGCGTGCTCTCCTCCTCGCGCACCGGCCCGCCTGCCTTCAACTCGTCAGCGGTGATCTCCACCTTGAAGCGCACGTCCCCCGGCGTCCGAGCCTGGACGAATACCTCATATTCCGCCTTCGTCCCGGGCGCCAGCGTCGGCAGCGGCGCGAACTGGAACGTCACGCCCTCGGCGGTGGCCGCCGGCAGTTTCTCCGGCGGGGCGCTCGCTCCCACGGCCCGCGTCGCCAGCAGTTGCGGCGGCACCGTCACCTGCACGCGCAGGTTCTTGACCGGCGCCGTGCCCTGGTTCACCACCTGAATGGGATAGCTCGTGCGGCCGCCGACGGCGATCGGGTCGTCGCGGTCGATCATCTCCAGCGACAGCGCCGACACGCCCTGGAACTTCGTGCAGAATTCTGCCTCGGCACGCACTTCCCTGTCCGCCAGGGCCCGGGCGCGGACGCACAACTCCCCCGCCTGGTTCGCCCGCAGAAACACCTCCACGGTGCGGCTCTGCCCCACGGGCAGCGTCCCCAGCAGCCAGGCCACCTGGTTCTTGACCAACTTGGCCTCGTCGCTGGCCCGCAGGTAGGTCGTGCCCGCGGGCAGCAGGGCCGCGAGCAGCACGTTGGTCGCCGCCGCCTTGCCGGTGTTGCGGACGGTGAGGCGGTAGCGCGTGGTGGGGCCGGCGTACTGGGCCTTCGGGCCGTCAATGCTCAGCTCCAGTTTCGCCCGGTCGCCCTCCTCCAGGATCAGCGGTGGCTCGATGGTTTTTTTGCCGCCGGGTGGCAGCGGCGGCTCAGTGGTCTTCTTGCCGCCGGGCGGCAGCGGCTTGACTTCGGGCGGCGCTACCTGCGGCGGTTTGACCTCGGGCGGTTGTAGCAACGGCGGTTCGGTCAGCAGCGGCGCCGCGCGGACCAGGCGCGTCGTCACGCTCTGGCCATGCTCGAACTGAACGCGGGCGCAGTTCTTGACGTCCTCGGCGCAGGTCGGGCAGAGCACCAGGACGATTTCGCGGCAGGCGCACGGCCCCAGGGTGCCGAAGTGCCAGCGCAACTCGGAGTCGGTCACGTTCGGCGCGGGCGTGGCCCGGACAAAGCGGGCGTTGGCGGGGATGGGGTTGCGCACCAGGACGTGATGGGCCGCCGCCGCGGAGTCGTTCTTGATGCAGATGTGGTATTCGAGTTCCTGGTCGGCACTGGCGCAGGCGTTGACGCGGACGCTGAGGCTGACCACCGGCGTCGGCGGGTCCAGGGGGCAGACGCTGCCGAGGATCAGCGGCGCCCCGACCAGCGGCTGCATGGGCGGCGGTGGCGTTGGTGGCGGCGCGGCCAGCGGCGGCTCCGGCGATTGCGGTGTGAACTGCACCGGCTGGGCGACCTTGCCGGTCTGACCCTGGGCCGCCCCCTGTTCCAGCGCCCGCAGCGCCCCCCAGCAGCCGAACAGGCCCAGCAGCACCCAGCCTGCGATTTGTCGCCGTGCGCCCATGACAGACCCCTCCCGGTTGACCGGCACCATTGTCCCGGGATTCCGCGCTGTTTTCCGCAGAGAAATCGCGGTTTCCCTGCACGGCGGCGTTTCGCCCACCCTTACAGGCGCTCCGGTCGGCATGCCTGGACGTTGCTCCAGCGGTGCAGCCGAAATTCTCCGCACAACCGTCTCAGCCGGGCGCGGCGCCAGCAATTGCAGCGGTTCTGAGCGGCCGAACGAATGGACTTGACAGCGGGGGATAGTCCTCTAAAATAGAAAAAAGAAATTAACAACCTCCTTGCTGGTGTTCCCATCCTGGTTTCCCGTTATCCGCGGTTGAGTGCTTTCTTTGTGGTGGATTCCTTGATCCCTTGACGCTCCCCCGTTAACAATTCCGGTTCTGAAACCGGACCAGAAACCTGGATGCCCACGCAATCGCCTCGCCCCGAAGCGCCACCCCCGTTCTTCGGCGCTTCCGCCGTTGTCGCCCCTGGTGGTTCGCAAGCACGAACCACCGGATACTTCAATTACGGACCTCTGAACCTATTTCCCTTTAACCGCGTCAACCAATCATCCAGGAGCGTTACCGATTTCGCCTATCCGTGAGCGGATGGGCGGCCTGCCCCGGAACTTTCCGCTTCCAGGTAATTGCGGCCGATGTCCACGGGCCCCCGTCAAACCCTGTACGTGCTCGACGCGCATGCCCTGATCTTCCAGGTGTTCCACGCCGTCGGCCCGATGAGCAGCCCCAGCGGCCTGCCGACCAACGCGCTGTTCGGCTTCGCCCGCTATGTGCTCACGCTGCGCGGTAAGAAGCCGGACTATCTGCTGGTGGCCTTCGACCGCTCCGAGAAGACGTTCCGCGACGACCTGTACCCGGCCTACAAGGCCAACCGCGGCCCCATGCCCGACGACCTGGCGCCGCAGATTCCGCTCATCCACCAGCTGCTGGAGGGGCTGCGCGTGCCGGTGCTCAGCGCCGCCGGCTTCGAGGCCGACGACGTGATCGCCACCGTCGCCGCCCGGGCCGCCGCGAAGGACATCGACGTTTTCATCTGCACCAGCGACAAGGACGCCCGTCAGCTCATCAGTGACCGCATCAAGGTCTACAACCTGCGCAAGGGCGAAATCCTGGACCGTGACGGTCTGCTGCGCGACTGGGGCGTGACGCCCGAGCAGGTGATCGACTATCAGGCGCTGGTCGGCGATTCAGTGGACAACATCCCCGGCGTGCCCGGTATTGGGCCGAAAACCGCCGCGGAATTGCTGCAAAAGTTCGGCACCCTCGACAACCTGCTGGCGCACCTGGACGAGGTGTCGGGGACCAAGCGCCGCGAGAACCTGCTGGCCGCCCGCGCCACGGTGCCGCTGGGGCGACAGCTCGTCACGCTCCGCACCGACGTGCCGTTGAACATTGACTGGGCCGCCTGGCGGTTGCAGGAGTGGGACGCGCCGCGGCTGTTGCAGTTATTCGAGGAGTGGAATTTCCGCCGCTTTCACGACGAGGTGCTGGCGTCAGCACCACACCTGGCGAAGACCAGCCGCACGACGCGCCGGGCCGGCAAAACGGCGCAGGCCGGGCAGTCCGCTCAGGGCGAATTGTTCCCGGACGAGGGCGAAGCGACCGCCGTGGCGGTCGCGGTCGCGCCGGACGCCGCCGCGGCCAACGGCCAGGCGGAGCAGTGGGAGTCGGCGTATCACCTCGTCAACACGGAGGAGGAGTTCGCGGACCTGCTGGCGAAACTGCGGCAACAGCCGTGCTTCGCGGTGGATCTGGAGACAACGAGCCTGGAGCCGCACGCGGCGGAGTTGGTCGGCCTGTCGTTCTGCTGGCGGCCCGGCGAGGCGTACTATGTGGCGGTGCGCGGCCCGGAGGGCGAGGCGGTGCTGGACGCCGGCCGGGTGCTGGCGGCACTGCGGCCGTTGCTGGAATCGCCGGCCGTCGGGAAAATCAACCAGAACATCAAATATGACACCCAGGTGCTGCGTCAACAAGGTGTGCGCCTTTCGGGGATCCAGGGCGATCCGATGGTGGCGCATTACCTCTTGCACGCCAGCGAGCGCGGCCATAGTATAGACGTTCTGGCAAGAGATTACCTCCACCACCAAGTGATACCTATCACCGATCTGATCGGCCCCAGGGGAAAGAAACAATTACGGATGGATCAGGTAGCCACCGCGCGCGTGGCCGAGTACGCCAGCGAGGACGCCGACGTGGCCTGGCGCCTGGCCGATCTGCTCCATAAGAAATTGACCGAATATCATCTGGAGAAGTTGTATTCCGACCTCGAAGTCCCGCTGATTGACGTGCTGGCAGAGATGGAGTTCACCGGCATCCGCCTCGACGTGTCGCGGCTGCAACAGCTCAGCACTCAGTTCGCGCAGGAGTTGCAGGCTCTGGAACAATCCATCCACCAGCTCGCCGGCCACGATTTCAACATTGCGTCGTTGAAACAATTGCGCACCGTCCTGTTCGTCGAGCAGAAGTTGCCCGTCAAGCGCCGCACGGGCATCAAGGGCGAGCCGAGCACCGACCAGCAGACGCTGGAGGAGCTGGCGGCAGAGGGTCACGAACTGCCGCGGTTGCTGGTGACGCACCGCAAGGTTGCGAAGCTGAAGGGCACCTACGTCGATACGCTGCCGGAACTGGTGAACCCGAAGACGGGCCGGCTGCACGCCTCGTTCAATCAGGCGGTGACGAGCACGGGCCGGCTCAGCAGCAGCGAGCCGAACCTGCAAAACATCCCGATCCGCAGCGAACAGGGCGAGCAGATTCGCCAGGCGTTCGTGCCGGAGCCGGGCTGGCTGCTGCTGACCGCCGACTATTCGCAGATCGAACTGCGGCTGCTGGCGCACTTCAGCGGCGACGACGCGCTGCGGCAGGCGTTCGCGGAGGAGCGCGACATCCACGCCCAGGTGGCGGCGCAGATTTACCACGTGCCGCTGGCCGAGGTGAATGCGCTGATGCGGCGCATGGCGAAGACGGTGAATTTTGGTGTCATTTATGGCATCAGCGCCTTTGGCCTGGGCGAACGCTTAGAAATGTCGCAGGAGCACGCGGCCAAATTCATTGAGGCCTACTTCGCGGGCTACCCGAAGGTGCTGGCGTACCAGCAGGAGTTGCTGAAGAAGTGCAAACAGCAGGGCTACGTGAGTACGCTGCTGGGCCGCCGCCGTTACTTCGACGTGAAGGCGGAGAACGGCATCCGGGTGGACTCGTCGTACCAGCGCCGCAACCAGATGGAGCGCGAGGCGCTGAACATGGAGATTCAGGGCACCGCGGCGGACCTGATCAAGATGGCGATGCTGAATGTGCAGCGCCGGCTGCAGCGCGAGCGGCGGCGGGCGCGGCTGTTGCTGCAGATTCACGACGAACTGGTGTTTGAAGTGCCGCCGGACGAGGTAGAGATTATAGCGAAGCTGGTGACGGAGGAGATGACCGGGGCGCTAGCGGACAAGTTGACGGTGCCGCTGCGGGTGGACGTGGGCGTGGGGCCGAACTGGCTGGACGTGCAACCGCTGGTGGAGAAGGCGGCGTGACAAGCAATGGTTGTCCAGCGGCCTGCCATCGATGGGAAAATATCTTTTTCACTACCTGGAACTTCTCTCGTACTTGGGGTCGGGAACGCCGGAGGACCCAGGTGGGGATTTTCAGATGTCTTGTTGGATTGACGCTCCGAATCGGGAAGCGGCGCTGAAATGGGGGCACATTCTCCTGGGAGATTATTTCAGGGCACGCTACTCGAAATCGCCACGCAAAGAGCGGTACATCGGTGCGCCGGTTTACGAAGGTGAAATTGTAGAAGACGAAGACATCCTTAACGAAGCCCAAACGTGGAACATTCCGTGTTGCCAAGATGGTGAAGTCCCGAACTGGCGTGAGCCCTGGCGATGCACCAATATCGGCTAACACCACGGGATCCGGTTGGCCGTGGCTGGTGATTGAGAGATTACCTTTGCCTTTATCGAGCGGCAACTTGGTGCTTAAAGGCTTGGAGGTTATTGCCAGCGTGAGTGTTCGTCTCGACGGCGACCGTTACCGCGGGACGATTTCCCTGGTCGGAACGCCGCCGCCGCTCCAGAATCTGTTTGAGGTATTTGGGGCGATGGTCGAAGGGCAGACGTTCGGCCTGGCGGATGAGGTTGAAGACAAGATCGCCGCGTTGGCACTCAAAGTCGTATTCGAGGACGGCACGGCAGCACAGGTGGAAGACCTGCAAGTGTACCCGAGCACGCGGCGGGTGTCGTTCAAGACGCGGCAGCTGTCCGCGGCCGCGAAGTAACGGTGGCGGGGGAGGAGATGCCGCTTGCGGCGTAGCGCCATGACGCCCGTCCTCGGCCTGATCGGCGGCATCGGCAGCGGCAAGAGCGCCGTCGCCGCCGCGTTCGCCCGGCTCGGCGCCGCCGTCATCGCCGGCGACCAGCTCGGCCACGAGGCCCTGCGGCAGCCGGACATTTTGGCCCAGGTCGTCGCGCACTTCGGCCCCCAGGTGCTCGACGCCGCCGGCGCCATCGACCGCCGCCAGCTGGCCGCGGTGGTCTTCGCCGACGACGCCCAGCGGCGCACTCTGGAACGGATTGTGCATCCCTACATCGAGGGCCGCATCCGTCAGGAAATTGCCCGGGCCCGCTCCGACCCGGCGGTGTCCCTCATCGTCCTGGACGCGGCCATCCTGCTCGAAGCGGGTTGGGACCGGCACTGCGACCGGTTGGTGTTCGTCCAGGCCCCGAACGCCGTGCGGCAGCAACGCCTGGCCGGCCTGCGCGGCTGGGGCGCGAAGGAGGTGCAGGACCGTGAACAGGCTCAGTGGCCGTTGATCGACAAGGCGAGCCGGGCGGATTTCGTGCTGGATAACGACGGCACCCCCGAACGGCTCGAAGACCAGGTGCGGACACTTTTTCAGCAGTGTGCCGCCGACCGTTCTTGAACCCCTGACGGAATCGTTTATCATTAAACCATTAACCCCTTGACAACCCTACCGCTGGCGCTGGCCGCGCGCGACACCCGTAAGTACCCGTCGTTGTCGCACCGGCTCTGGGCTTCTGGCCCGCCGCTCTGTGCCAGCACGAACGACGAAGGAGAACGTTGACATGGCCGAACCACGTGGCCGCCGCGAAACCGCCGTCCCGACCCGCCCACGCCTCCGCCCCAAATCGGACGTGCCGCTGGACGAGGACCTGCCGCCGGAGGAGCAGGACCTGGAGCCCGAAGGCCCCGCCCGCGCCGTCGCCAACGGTGACGATACCGCCGCCCCCGCTCCGCCGCGGCACGCCGCCAACGACGACTCGGTCGGCTTCGACGAGGAGACCAACAGCCGCTACGAGGAGATCAAGCGCGGCGGCACCCACATCACCGAACTGCAGCAGATGACCATGCCGCAGCTGCTCCGCTGTGCCAAGGACGAGGGCCTGACGGAGTACACGGGCCTGAAGAAACAGGATCTGATCTTCAAAATCCTCAAGGAGCGCGTCAAGCAGAACGGCCTGATGTTCGGCGAGGGCACCCTCGAAGTGCTGCCGGACGGCTTCGGCTTTTTGCGCAGCCCCGATTACAATTATCTGCCCTGCCCGGACGACATCTACATCTCGCCGAGCCAGATTCGCCGCTTCGGCCTGCGCACCGGCTCGGTGGTCGCCGGCCAGATCCGGCCGCCGAAGGAGAACGAACGCTACTTCGCGCTGCTGCGCGTCGAGGCCATCAACTACAACGATCCCGACCTGCTCACGCAGAAGGTCGTGTTCGACGACCTGACGCCGCTGCACCCGAACAAGCGCCTGATCCTGGAGACGGAGCCGCAGGAAATCAACATGCGCGTCATGGACCTGGCGACGCCCATCGGCAAGGGCCAGCGCGGCCTGATCGTGGCGCCGCCGCGCACCGGCAAGACCATCCTGCTGCAGAAGATCGCCAACAGCATCCTGCGCAACCACCCTGAGTGCTACGTTATCGTGCTGCTCATCGACGAGCGGCCCGAGGAAGTGACGGAGATGGAGCGCACCGTCAAAAGCGCCCACTCCGAGGTAGTCAGCTCCACGTTCGACGAGCCGGCCAGCCGCCACGTCCAGGTGTGCGAGATGGTTATCGAAAAGGCCAAGCGCATGGTGGAGTTCGGCACCGACGTGGTGATTCTGCTGGACTCGATCACACGGTTGGCGCGGGCGTACAACACGGAAGTGCCGCACTCCGGCAAGATTCTGTCCGGCGGTGTGGACGCCAACGCGCTGCACAAGCCGAAGCGCTTCTTCGGGGCGGCCCGCAACATCGAGGAAGGCGGCAGCCTGACGATCCTGGCGACCGCCCTCATTGACACCGGCTCGCGCATGGATGAGGTGATCTTCGAGGAGTTCAAGGGCACCGGCAACATGGAACTGCACCTGGACCGGCGCCTCGTCGATAAGCGCATCTGGCCGGCCATCGACGTGAACCGCAGCGGCACCCGCAAGGAAGACCTGCTCATGAACACGGAGGAGCTGCGCCGCGTGTATATCCTGCGCAAGGTGCTCAGCGACATGAACCCGGTCGAGGCGATGGAACTGCTCACCAACCGCATGGCGCGCACCAAGAGCAACGCCGAGTTCCTCATGAGCATGAACCTGGGGTAAGGCAGTCTCCCCTCGCCCCTGAAGGGGGCGAGGGGAGAAAGAGTTCATCCATGCCCACCATCTACGAAGGCGATTTCGCGCCGCCGCCGGGCCGCTTCGGTCTCGTGGCGGCGCGGTTCAATTCCCTGATCGTCGAGGCCCTGCTCGCCGGTGCCCTCGACGCGCTGCGCCGCCACGGTGTTGCCGACGACGCCATCGACGTGGCCTGGGTGCCCGGCTCCTTTGAACTGCCGCTTGTCGCCCGCCGCCTCGCCGCCAGCCGGAAGTACGCCGCGGTGATCTGCCTCGGTGCCGTCATCCGCGGCGACACCGACCATTACGATTACGTCGCCGGCGGCGCCGCCACCGGCATCGCCCAGGCGGCGCTGGCGACCGGTGTGCCCGTCGTCTTCGGACTGCTGACCTGCGAGACGCTGGAACAGGCCCTCAACCGCGCCGGCGCCAAGGCCGGCAACAAGGGCGCCGACGCCGCCCTCACCGCCATCGAAATGGTCAACCTCCTGCGCCGCCTGCCGGACGCACCCCCCTGACCCACCGCGGAACCAACCTGAATGTCGCGCGGCGGGCGCGGCGCTTGCCGGGAGCGGCGGTTTGTATAGAGCAACTCACGCCAGAGTCGCCCGGTAGCATTTTCGGTTGTCCGGTGCGGCGGCTGGTGCGAGCGCGACCCCAGAGGGCCAGACCATGACACCGAACCGGATGGAGTGCCCGAAGTGCGGGATGGGCCTGAAGTCGGACAAACCGCTGTCCGTCGGCCGGAGCCTGACCTGCCCGAATTGCGGCGCCCGCCTGAGCATTGACGCCCGCGTGCAGGGCGTCCGCTGGAGGGCCATCTTCCTCGTGCTGCTGGTCGTCGTCGTGCTGCTGGGCGGCGGGGCGCTGGCCACGTACTTCGCCGGCCTGTGGCCGGGCGCGACGCAGCAGGCCGCCGCCGACACCGACAAGAAGCAGGACGACAAGGACAAAAAGGACGACAAGGAACACAAGGGCGACCAGCCCGAGCAAAAGAAGAAACCCGACCCGCCAGAACTGATCCCGGACGAATCCAAACCCAAAACGAAGAAGAAGGACAGCCCGCTGTCGCACCAGCAGCAGCTTGCGGTGGACCGGGCCATCGCCTTCGGCGTTACCTACCTGAAGGCCGCACAGTTCAAGGACGGCTCCTGGAAGGCGGAGGGCGACACGCTGCCCGACCACATCCCGGCCATCAGCGCCCTGGCGGCGCTGACCCTGCTGGAGTGCGACGTGCCGAAGACCGACCCGGTCGTGCAGAAGGCGGCCGCGTACCTGCGCGGCCTGGAGGCGTCGCCGAGGAAGCTCCAACCCACCTACGACGTGGCCCTGGCCCTGCTGTTCCTCGACCGGCTGGGCGACGCCCGGGACGCGGACCTGATCCGCACGCTGGCGCTGCGCATCGTGGCCGGCCAGCGGGCGAGCGGCGGCTGGAACTACGACTGCGAGGTGCTGACCCCGGCGGACGCGGTGACGCTCGGCCAGTTCCTGGAGAAGACGCGCACCAGCGTCACCGCCGACGTGTCCGCCGGCCGGCTGGGGCTGCAGGTGGTGGACCCCGCCCAGGTGAAGCTGGACGGCGGCGCCGCCCTGCCGGACAACCTGAAGGGTTTGGCGGTCTGGCGTGCCGACGTGCCGACGAACGGGGTGGACTCGGACAACTCGAACACGCAGTTCGCGGTGCTGGCGCTGTGGGCGGCCAAGGTGCGCGGCATCCCGGTACAGCGGGCGCTGGCCCGCGTGGTGCAGCGCTTCCACCAGTCGCAGAACCCCGACGGCAGCTGGGGCTACGAGACGGCCGGCGGCCGCAAGGCGACCGCGGGCGACCGCCAGCCGCCCGACGCCATGACCTGCGCCGGCCTGCTGGGGCTGGCGGTGGGTCAGGGGCTGGTCAACGAGGCCCGCGGCGCCACGACCAAGGGCCGCAAGCCGGCCGCCGAACAGGATCCCGCCATCGGCCGCGGCCTGGACTACCTCGGCAAGGCCGTCGGCAACCCGAACAGGCCCTGGGAGAACGCCAGCAGCGTGCCGCTCGTCAACCTGTATTACCTGTGGTCGGTGGAGCGGGTCGGCGTGATCTTTGGCGTGGACAGGATTGGCGGCAAGGACTGGTACGGCTGGGGCGCGGAAATCCTGACCATCCACCAGACGATCCAGGGCGACCAGGGCCACTGGCCGACCGGCAACTTCTACGGCCAGCACCCCACGGTCAACACCTGCCTGGCCCTGCTGTTTTTGAAGCGGGCGAACCTCGCCAGGGATCTGTCGCGCCGCCTGGTGATCGAGGACTGACGGCGGTTTGTTGGAGCGGCGGGGGCGGACTGCCGCCCCTGCCGATTTTTTTCCAACCGGGCGAAAAAAACGGGAACAGCCGGGACGCCTCCAGCCAATGCATGGTGAGGAAAGGGCGACGGCGATGAGCCAGTTGGCCAGGGTCATTGAGCATTTACGCGGCGTGCTGCTGCGGCCGCACGGCGCCGGCACGGACGGCGACCTGCTGGAGCGCTACGTCGTGGCACGCGACGCGGCGGCCTTCGAGACGCTGGTGCGCCTGCACGGGCCGATGGTCTGGGGCGTCTGCCGCCGGGTGCTGGGTCACGCTCACGACGCGGAGGATGCGTTCCAGGCGGTGTTCCTGGTGTTGGCCCGCCGGGCGGCGTCGGTGTGGCCGCGCGAGCGCGTCGGCGCCTGGCTGTACGGCGTGGCCCGGCGCACCGCCCTGGGACTGCGGCGGTCGATGGCTCGACGGCGGCAGAAGGAGCGGGACGCGGCCGCGCTGCCGCGGCCAGTCGGCGGCGACGACGCATTCGCGGAACTGCGGCCCGTCCTCGACGAGGAGGTGGGCCGACTGCCGGAGCGCTACCGGGCGGCCCTGGTGCTGTGCGACCTGGAAGGCAAGACGCGCAAGGAGGCGGCGGAGCAGCTCGGCTGGCCCGAGGGGACCGTCGCCAGCCGGCAGGCGCGGGCGCGGGCGCTGCTGGCGCGGCGGCTGGCGCGGCGCGGGATGACGCCCGGCGGCCTGGCGGCGCTGCTGGCCGGGGAGGCGTCGGCCGCGCCGCCGGCGGGGTTGGTGGCCGCCGCGGTGCAGGCGGCGGGTTGGAGAACGGTGTCACGGGCGGCGGCCGCGAGCGTTTTGTCCGCCGAGGCGGTCGCCATCGCGGAAGGAGTGCTGAGAGCCATGTTCATCGTCAAACTGAAATGGGTGGCCGTGCTGCTTCTGGCCGGCGTCGTGTGCGCCGGAGCGGCCGTGTCCGCCCACGTCCTGGGAACCCAGCCGACGGGGGTGGGGCAGCCAAACGACCCGGCGCGGCAGGCGCCGGCCAGGGAAGCCGGGGCCGAGCAGGGCAAGAAGGGGGACAAGAAGCCCAGCGAACCGCCAGCGGACAGCCCCAAAATCCAGGCGCTGCTCAAGGAGCGGCTCGCCATTCTGAAGGAACAGGTCGCGGTGCTGCAGAAGCGCTTCGAGCAAGGGGTTGTCACCGCGGAAGTCCTGTTGCGTGCGCGGCGCCGGGCCTGCCAGGCGGAGTTGGAACTGTGTGCCACCGACCGGGAGCGGGTGGAAGTGCTGCAACGGCTGCTGGCGCTGGCCAAGGAAACAGAGGCGAGGACGGCACAACTGGTCAAAACGGGCGCGGCTTCGCAATCCATCCTGCTGGAGGCCCGGGCGGATCGGCTCGAGGTCGAGATCGCCCTGGAACGCGCCCGGCTTCGGCTTGGCGCGGCGGGTAAGTGATCCAACGTGGTGCAGGCGAGCGGCGCAGCGTCATCTTTACCAGCCCGAAACGCCAGCGAGGGTTTCTGCGTCCCTCGCTGGCGCTTCGGGCTGGTAAGCGCGCTAAATGCCGCGTTTCTTGACCGCGAGCTTGCCGTCGTCGATGAGCTGTTCCAGGGCGGAGCGGTCCAGCGTCGGCGCCTGGACGCCGTTCTCCGGCACCGGCAGGCTCGCCACCCAGGCGCAGGCGTTGAGCAGCAGCGTGCGGAAGTTGTCGTTGCCGAGGTTGGTGTGCTTGTGCAGGCCGGTGAAGCCGAAACCGCGGCCGCCGTCGGGGCGCCGATAGGCCCACGCCACCACCTGCGGTTCACCCTTTTTCACGGCCTCGTACACCGCCGGGTTGCCGCCGTGTGAGGTCGCTTTCTTGCCCTCGCCCTGCACCGTCTTCAGCGGCGGCACCGCCTTGAGGATCGGCGTCACCCCCTGCATTTTGTCCACGAAACGCATGTGATAGTACCACTCGTCGTTGATGCTGAACGGCTTGACGCCGCGCGTCACCTCATGTTTGGGCAACTCCTTGAAGTCCGGCGTCCAGAACGGGTTGACGGACCAGAACGTCTCGAAGTAGCCGCCGAGCCAGTTCAGGTAGTTCTTGCCCTGGTCGCCCTTGTTGACCTCGACGCCGTAGTGGATGGCCATGAAGCCGGCGCCGCGGCCGACCGCTTCCTTGACCGCCGGGTTGACCGCGGAGCCGCCGTGGTTGAGCAGCACGATCACCGCGTCGGCGTGCTTGAGGTCCTTCGGCCACTTCGCTTTGGTGTAGACGGTGCAGTAGGCGTCGGGGTATTTCGCGTTGAGGGTGCGAGCGAAGTAGATGGCGGCGGCCAGAAATTCGTGGTTGCCGCGCGGCCCGTGCGGGGCGGTGTCGGCGACGAATACGATGCGCTTGACGCCCTTGGCGGCCTTCTGGGCCGCGTAGTCGAAGATGTCGCGTTCCTTGCCGCCGGCGTGCGCGGCAGCGGCGCCGAGGAGCAGGACGGCCACGGCCAGCAGCAGCGGACTGCGGCGGAGCAAGCGGGAGAGCATGCGGGACCTCGTGGGGTTGTGGGTTGGTGGGCAGGGTGTCTCGACAATTCGTGATGCTACGGCGGCGCGGGGCCGGTGTCAACGAAGTGGCGGCGCTGGACAGCGGGACCGGGAACGCTTACGCTGCACGGTGGTGAGGCACCGGAGGGCGGGCACATGACCGAGGCGGAATGGCTGGCGGCAGAATCCCCCGAACGGCTTCTCCTGTGGCTCGGGGCCAAGAGTCGTCGCCGTCGATCCGTTCGCAAGAATGGGCTGTTTGTGGCCGCTTGCGCCTCGCGCGTGAAGTCATTCATGACACAGGGAATCACGCTGCGGGGATTGGAATTGGCCGAACGCATGGCCGAAGGCGTGGCCGGCGAACCTGAGTACAATGCGTTCCTTGCCGATTTCCAGAATATGTCGCATCCAGGTACGCCTGGGCCGCAAGAAGCGGCAAGAGTGGTGCCGTTTTATGCTGTGCATGTCACACTTCCCCATCGCATCGGACAATCATCCGAAAAGCAGGCTGTCAGCGCGGCTCGATGTTGTGCCGGCGTCTATTACGCTGCCAACGATGTCCCATGTGCGATGCGAGAGATCGCCGTCCAAGCTGACTATCTGCGGGACATCGTTGGCAACCCCTTCCGCTCCGTCGTCCTCGATCCCACCTGGCGGACGCCGACGGTGCTGCAGCTCGCGCAGGCCCTCTACCACGACCGCGCCTTCGACCGCCTCCCCATACTCGCCGACGCCCTCGAAGAAGCCGGCTGCACCGACGCCGCCATTCTCGGCCACCTGCGCGGCCCCGGCCCGCACGTCCGCGGTTGCTGGGCGCTCGACCTGCTGCTGGGCAAGGAGTGATCGATTCCGCCAACGTGCGTGCATTCACTTGCCTGATGGCCGTTTTCACGGCGTACCCACCCGCGAACCCGACCAGCACTTTCACCAGATCCAGTGCCAGGTCCGCTCGGCCGAAATACAGGGAAAGCCAGCAGATCACGACCAGGGCCAGGGAGATGATGATTGCCATCCAGAAAAAGTAGCGCTGCTTCGTCTTTCGCCACTCGTGATCCAACTTGGCCAGCTCGAACCTCTGCTCCTTGGTGAGCAGGGGAAACGCCGGGCAACTTTATCGATGGACGAACTCGCCTCGGAGACGAGTTCGTCAACGTCCCGCTTCGTCTCGGACCTCTTGGCCATGCGGATCTCCTATCCCTGGCTCACCAACGCGGCCCGGGCCTTCAGGTCTGCCACCAGATCGCGCAGACGGTCGCGGAACTGCTCCATCTCTTCATCGCTCAATCCATCGATGAACCGCTCCATTGGTTCGGTGAGCGCCCGCGCCGGAGCGATTCGACCAGTTCCATGACGAGGTCTTCCTGGTCGCTTTCGGGCTGCGCCGTTTCCAGCTGCCCGCGGATTTTCTTCCCTGCTTCCTCAACAATTTGCTCGTGCTGCATGGTAAGCCCTCCGTTTGAGTGCGAACCCATTGTACCAGGTGGGAAAAGATTTTCCCGGCCGTTTCAGGTCACACCGCCTGATACCCCTTCGCCGTCTTCTCCTTGACCAGCCTGTCCGCCTGCTCCGCCGCCGCCTTCGCGCTGACGAGGTACTGCGTGCTGCTCTGCCCCGCGCTGCCGATGCGGCCGTAGCGCACCGTCACCTCACTGCCCTGCACCGACACTTCCCAGAACTTGTGCGCCGCCCCCTCCGACAGCTCGAACCGCCGCACCGCGGCCGGGGGCGCTGGCGGGGCGGCCGGCGCCGGCTGCGGCGCCTCCGCGCGGACGCCGATGAACGACGGGAAGCGCGGCACTCCGCCTTCGGACAATTCCTGATAGCGGAACGTGATCGTGCTGCCGACCGGCGGCGGCTGCTGGCGCTCCGCGTCGGAAAAGCCGGTGCCCACGGAGAAGCGCGTGCCGTCCGCCAGTTCCACGAACAGCGCCCCCAGCCGGCCCTTGTGCTTGCCCGCCCCCTCCAGGTGTTGCAACACTCGCGCCTCCGCGTCGTGGAAGCGCTTGACCTTCAGCAGCGTGGACGAGCGGCCGCTCTCGTACTTCGAGCCGGGCCGGCGCATCATCAGCCCTTCCGCCCCCAGCGCCTCCAGCCGCTCCAGCTCCGCCCGCAGGTGGTCGATGCCGTGACAGCGCTGCTGCTCATGGGCCAGGGCGTACATGGCCTTGCTGCCCGTGAGGCACTCGCGCACAAACTCCTGTCGTGCCTCGAACGCCTTCTCCAACTTCGGCGCGTCGAAGACGACGTAACGCACCTGCTTCCAGAGGTCGGTCTTGTCCTGGCGGCGCACGAGGCCCGAAGTCTTGTTGAATTGCTTGCGGCCAATCCACAGTTCACCGTCCAGCGGTTCGGACGGTAGCCCGATAGTGAACCAGTCCGGTACGTGCCATTGGTTGCCCTGCCGCGACCAGAAATGTTGGCCGTCCCAGAACGCCCGCACGCCATCCAGCTTTTCGCTCAGCCACCAGCCCGTCGGGTCGAGGACGCAGTCCCACGTCTCGGCCAGCAGCAGCGGCGGTGCGCCGGCTCCCTTGGCGGGCGACTCGGGCTTGGGCGGCAGCGGAGCGCCGAGGCGGGCCTGCTCCGCTTCCTCGCCGCGGAACTGACGCAGGTGCTTGCAGGTGCGGCGCTCGATCGGCACCGACTGGTTGCGCCACGCCGGGCAGCTGCACGAGTAGACGCCGCCCACGTTTTTGAGGACGTACGGCTTGACACCGGAGCCCTGGATTTCTGCCGTCTGGCCGTCTTGCAGGTCCGCCATGTGTCGCCCTCCGCGCAGTTGGGATGGGGAATGAGTGTATTGATTGAAAGAAACTGTACACGGTGGCACGGCGACGGCCAAGGTGAGTAGCCGCCCCGCTGACCCCGTTTACGTTTCGCGCAGCCCCGCGCGAAACGTAAACGGGGTCAGGTGATGTCCGGCGCCGTATATTTCCTGAAGGGAGCCCGCCCGGCGCACGTTCACCGAGAGAAGCCACACCCATGACTGAGGCTGTTACGTCACCCCCGCGGCCCCTCGTGGACCGCCCCGCGACCGTTCTGCTGATCGATGACCAGGCCATCGTCGGCGAACAGGTACGCCAGATGCTGGCCGGTGAACCGGACCTGGTCTTCCACTTCTGCCAGGAGCCTGCGAAGGCCATCGCCGTCGCCAACCAGGTGCAGCCAACCGTGATCCTGCAGGACCTGGTCATGCCGGACATCGACGGCCTGTTGCTGGTGAAATTCTTCCGCGCCAACCCGGCGACCAAGGCGACGCCGATGATCGTCCTGTCGAGCAAGGAGGAGCCGGTCATCAAGGCCCGCGCCTTCGCCCAGGGCGCCAACGACTACCTGGTGAAACTGCCGGACAAGCTCGAACTGGTCGCGCGCATCCGCTACCACTCGCGCAGCTACCTGAACCTGCTGGAGCGCAACGAAGCCTACCGCCAGCTGCAGGAGAGCGAGCGCCGCATGGCCGAGGAGATCGCCCAGGCGGCCCGCTACGTGCAGTCGCTGCTGCCGGCGAAGCTCACCGGCACGCCGGCCATCGACTGGAAGTACGTGCCGAGCACCGACCTGGCCGGCGACATGTTCGGCTACCACTGGCTGGACCCGGACCACCTGGCGCTGTACCTGCTCGACGTGAGCGGTCACGGCGTCGGCTCGTCGCTGCTGGCGGTGTCCGCGGCCAACGTGCTCGCCGCCCAGTCGCTGCCGCACACCGACTTCCGCGACCCCGCCCAGGTGCTCAGCCGACTCAACGACGTCTTCCAGATGGAGAAGCAGAACGGCAAGTATTTCACGATCTGGTATGGCGTCTATCACCAGAAGGACCGCACGCTGGCCTACGGGAACGCCGGCCACCCGCCCGCCCTGCTCTACCAGGGAGCCGACGCCGCCAGCACCGGCCTGCATCAGCTGGACGCCCTGGACCCGATGGTCGGCATGCTGCCGCCGGACGTGCCGTTCGAGAGCCGCACCGTTCCCCTGGAGCCGCACGCTCGCCTGCTCATCTACAGCGACGGCGTCTTCGAGGTCGAGAAGCCCGACGGCTCCATGTGGGCGCTGTCGGAGTTCCTCACGTTCATGACCGACTTCCCGCTGGAAGGCGAGCCCGTCCCCGAGCGTCTGCACCGCCATGTCCGCGAACTGGGCCGCTCCGACACCCTGGCCGACGATTTCTCGCTCATCGATGTGCGCTTCGGACCCTGACGGTAAGTGGGGATGTGCCAGAGACGCAAGCCCGGCCTGGGACTCCGCGGCGGACGACGGCCGCCAACGTCTGGCGTCTGGCAAGGCGGAAGATTTATACTGCAAGGATGATTCGCGAACCCGGCCCGTGGGAGGCTGTCTTGATGCGCTTCAATAACGTCTCGATCCGGACCAAGTTATTCGGCAAGGTGGTCGTGGTCACGGCCGGGCTGGCGACCATTCTGGGGCTGGCCCTGTGGATCACGTCCACCTACCAGGTGGGCGGGCCGGTGTACAAGCGCATTCTCCAGGCCAACGAGCTGTCGCCGGACCTGACGCCCGCGACCCTGGCGATCCCGCGCATCTTCATGACCCTGCAGATTCTGGCGGAAGCCGACGAACTCCCGGAAATCCAGCGGCAGATCGACAGCCTGCGCAGCATGGAACTGGAGTACCGCCGGCGCTTCGACTACTGGCGGCGGGAGTTGCCGAGCGGACCGATCCGGGACGGGCTGGAGCGCGAAACCGACCCGCCTGTCCGGGAAGTGTTCCGCATCGCCCGTGAGGACTTTTTACCCCTGGTCAACAAGAAGGACCGGGTCGGGGCGACCAAGGTTTTGAAGGAGAAGATCACGCCACGCTACCAGGAGCACCTGAAGGCGGCGGAACGGCTGCTGGACCTCATTAACAAGGACACCGCCCAGCGCGAGGCGGAGGTGCTGGCGGCCACGGCGTCCGCCCAGTGGATCATGCTGGGCGTGGGCCTGCTGGTGCTCGGGCTCGCGGTGACCCTCAACGTGCTCATCGCCCGCAGCATCCTGCGCTCGACCGGCGTGCTCACCCATCGGATCGACGAGATGGCCGGCGGCGCCGGCGACCTGACCGCTCGGGTCCAGCTGGACACTCACGATGAGATCGGCCGCCTGGCCGACGGCATCAACGCCGTGATCGAACGGCTGCACACGATGGTCGCCAAGATCCGCGAGGCGAGCCTGCAGCTGCTGTCCACGGCCTCGGAGATCGCGGCCACGGCCCGGCAACAGGAGGGCACGGCCCAGGGCCTCAGCGCCTCGACGACCGAGGTGGCGGCCGCGGTGCGCGAAATCTCAGCCACGAGCAAGGAACTGTCCGGTACGATGGAGCAGGTGTACGACAGCGCCAGCCAGGCCGCGACGCTGGCCACCGGGGGCCGGACGCAGCTGGGCGCCATGGAGGCGGCGATGCAGCAGCTGGTGCAATCGACCGCATCGATCTCGGCCAAGCTGGCGACCATCCGCGAGAAGGCGGACAACATCAACCTGGTAGTGACCACCATCACCAAGGTGGCGGACCAGACGAACCTGCTGTCGATCAACGCCGCCATCGAGGCGGAGAAGGCGGGCGAGTACGGCCGCGGCTTCCTGGTGGTGGCGCGCGAGATTCGCCGGCTGGCGGACCAGACGGCGGTGGCGACGCTGGACATCGACAACATGGTGCGGCTGATGCAGGACGCGGTCAGTGCCGGCGTCATGCAGATGGACAAGTTCGGCGAGGAGGTGCGTGCCGGCGTGGGCCGCATCGCCCAGATCAACGGCGCCACCGGGCAGATCATCGAGCAGGTCGAGGGGCTGCGCGGCCGCTTCCAGCAGGTTAACGAGGGCATGCGCAACCAGTCCACGGGAGCGCAGCAGATCAACGAGGCGATGATGCAGATCGCCCAGGGCACGCAGCAGACGCTGGCGGCGCTGGAAGAGTTCAACCGCGCCACCGCCCACCTGCGCGCCGCGGTCGAGGGGCTGAACAAGGAGGTCGCGCAGTTCAAGGTGTGACTTTCTGCCGCTTGCGGCTTAGCGCTCCGGAAGTGCGCTAAGCCGCTAGCGGCAGAAAAACCAGAACCCACGGGGTTTCCCATGCAGGCGCTCGCATTCCAGGTCGGCGCGGACCAGGTGGCGCTCGACGTCCGCGCCGTCGTGGAGGTGGTGCCGCGCGTGCGGCTGCGGCAGCCGGCCGGCGGGCCGCCGTGGCTCGCGGGGCTGTTCGTCTACCGCGGTCAGGTGGTGCCGGTCCTCGACCTGTTCCGCCTGGTCGGCGCCGGCGAGTGCCCGGCCGACCTGAGCAGTCGCATCATTCTCGTGAACGCGCCCGGCGGCGCTCCCGACCGCTACCTCGGGTTGCTCGCGGCTGGCGTCGCCGACCTCCGCAGCGTTCCGGACGTGAGGCCGCCGGTGGATCTGGCACAACCGGGCCGGCCCAGCCTCGGGCCGCTGCTGGCCGACGGTAGCGATGTGCTGCGGCTGCTGGACCTGAGCGGCCTGGTGCCCGGGGAGCTTGGCCGGTTGGCCCTGGCGGCCGCGGAGGCAGACCGATGAGCGCGGACGCCGTCGCTGATTTGCTGCGGGAACGGCTCGGCCTGGACCCCGACACCCTCGGCGCCGGTGTTATCCCCGCCGCGGTGCGGACGCGCATGGCCGCCCTGAGTGTGACCGACCCGGCGGCGTACGCGCAGCAAGCGCGGGCAGCGGCGCAGGAATATCAACGACTCGTGGACACAATCGTCGTGCCGGAGAGCTGGTTTTTCCGCGGCGGCACACTGTTCACGCACCTGGCCGACCACGTCAGCCGCGCCGCCCAGGCGCGGGGTGCTCCGGTGCGCGTGCTGTGCGTCCCGTGCGCCGCCGGACAGGAACCGTACTCCCTGGCGCTGGCGCTGCAGGAACATAACGTGCCCGCAACGGCGTACCACATCGAGGGCGTGGATGTCAGTCCGCGGCTGGTCGAGCAGGCCCGCGCCGGCATCTACGGCCCCTTCTCATTCCGCGAAGTGGAGCCGGCGCTGCAGCGCCGCCTCTTCCGGCCGGCCGCGAACGACCAGTGGCAATTGCTGCCGGCGGTGCGCAGCCGGGTCTGCTTTCGCGTCGGTAACGCCATTGATCCGCACTTGTTGTTCGGCGAGCCGCCCTTCGACCTGATCTTTTGCCGCAATTTGCTGATCTACCTGCACCCGGCGGCGCGGCGGCAAGTGCTGGACAATCTGGACCGACTGCTAGCCCCCGACGGCCTGCTCTGCATCGGTCACGCGGAGCCGCTGGCGCAGTACGACGCCCGCTTCGCCGCCACGGGGCCGCGCGAGTTTTTCCTGTACCGGCGGGCCGGCGTGGCGGAGCGACCCGAGTCTGCCGTCCCGGCGAGCGGGGGGCGTCAGCGACTGGAGACGGGCCACACGTTGGAGCCCGAGTGCGCCCGTCCGAGCCCGAGCGCTAGCGAGGGGCCCCGCGCTGACGCTCGGGCTCGGATCGGCCCTTCAACTGCCGAATCTCCTGTCGAGCCGGCCGACGCCCGCCAGTTGGCCGACGCCGGCCGGCTCGACGAGGCCCTGCGCCTGTGCCGCGCCCAGCTCGACAGCGGCGCGCCGACGGCCGCGCTGTACAGCCTGCTCGGCGTGATTCACCAGGCACGGCACGAGGACGCCGACGCGGAAGCCGCGTTCCGCAAGGCCCTGTACCTGGAGCCTGAGCATTCGGAAGCACTGTTGCACCTGTCGCTGTTACACCAGCAGCGCGGCGACACGGCCCAGGCGGATCGGTTACGGCAGCGACTGCGCCGATCCGCGGGAGGCGACTCATGAATGTTGCCCTGCCCGTCGCCCCGACCACGATGGACTGCTGGAACCGCATCGGCGTGCGCGGCGACCGCTCCTGCCCGGAGTTGGCGAAGGTCGTGCATTGCCACAACTGCCCGGTGTTCGCCACCGCCGGCCGCAATTTTCTCAACGCGCCGGCGCCGGCGGGCTACCTGGAGGAGTGGACCGCCCGATTGGCGGCGCCGCCGGAGGACACGGCCACTGACCTGCAGAGTGTGCTGATTTTCCGCATTGGCGAGGAGTGGCTGGCGCTGCCGGTCGAGGTCCTCACGGAGGTCACGCCCTGGCGGACGCCGCACCGTGTACCGCACCGCGGCGGCCTGCTGGCCGGCCTCGTCAACCTCCGCGGCGAGCTGCACCTGTGCGTCCTGCTGGATCAGTTGCTCGGCATCCGCAGCGACCGCACCCAGGCGGCCGGACCGGAGGCGGCGGGGCGGCTGCTGGTCGTGGTGTGGCGGCAGCAACGCTGGGTGTTCCCGGTCGATGCCGTGGACCAGGTACACCGCTTTTCACGGGCCAATCTAACGCCGGCGCCGGCGACCGTGGCCCGGTCGCACCATCGGTTGTCGCAGGGCGTGTTTCCGTGGGACGGCCGGTCGATCGGCCTGCTGGACCCGGAGCGGTTGTTTCACGGCCTGGAGGGGAAGCTGCGATGAGCGGCGCGGAGGTATCGCTGTTCCGCCTGTTCCGGGAGGAGGTCGCGGCCCACACGGCGACGCTGAGCGCCGGCCTGGTGGAGCTGGAGGCTGACGCCGCCAACCCGCAGCGCATCGAGCCGCTGATGCGGGCCGCTCACTCGCTCAAGGGGGCCGCCCGCATCGTCAACATCGACCCGGCCGTGCGCCTGGCCCACGCCCTGGAGGACGCGCTCGTCGCCGCCCAGGAGGGCCACGTCCGCCTCGAACCCGCGGACATTGACCAGTGCCTGCGGGCCGCCGACCTGCTGGCCACCCTGAGCCAGATCGACGAGGACGCCGTGCCCACCTGGTCCGCCGAACACCAGGCGCGAGTGGAGCAACTCGCCGAGGTATTTCGCGGCATTCAGCAGGGCCAGCCGACGGCCACCGCGCCGGCGGTCGCTCCCACGAACGGGGCCGCCGCGCCGGCCGCGGAGCCGCGCGGCCTGGTCTTCACCGAGGAACCGGCGCCCGCCGCGGACGATGATTCGATGCTGGGCCTGTACCGCGAAGAGGTGCGCGTTCACGCCGCGGTTCTGAGCGATGGCCTGCGCCGCCTGGCCGCGGGACCGCTGCCGGCGGCGGACGTGGACGCCCTGATCCACGCGGCCCACACGCTGAACGGCGGCGCCCGGCTGCTCGGGCTGGAGCCGGCAGCCCAGGTGTGCCAGGCGTTGAAGCAGGCGCTCACCGCCATCCGCGACGGGGCGCTGCGCCTCGGGCCGGCGGAACTGGATGTCTGCGGTCGGGCGCTGGCGTTTCTGACGGGGCTGCAGCAGGTCAACGAGGAGACGCTGCCGGAGTGGACCGCCAGCCAGGGCGCGACCGTAACGGAACTGCGGCAGGCGCTCGACGGGTTGCCGCGGAGTCCGGTCACTGGACCCGTAGTGCAGGCGGCCCGCCTGCACAGCGATGGTGCAGGCGGGCCGCCTGCACCACGGGAAGCGGCGCCCGCAGCGAAGGAAAAAGACACGGCCCCGGAAGACGCCGTGGTCCGCGTGACGGCGCTGAGCCTGAACCGCCTGATGAGCCTGGCCGGCGAATCGCTGGTGCAGGCCCGCTGGCTGGCCCCGTTCTCGACGGCGCTGCTGAAACTGAAGAAACACCAGGACCACCTGCGCGGCCTGCTCAACGCCATCGCCCAGGCGCTGCCGCCCAGTCGCGACGGCGACGAGCTGCCCGGCCTGGTGGCGGAGGCGCGGCGGCTGGCGGACCACTGCCGGCAGGTGCTCGGCGAACGCACCGGCGAGTTCGATGACCACGCCAGCCGGGCGGAGGACCTGAACACCCGGCTGTACCGTGAGGTCATCAGCAGCCGTATGCGGCCGTTCGCCGACGGCGCCCACGGCTTCCCGCGCCTGGTCCGCGACCTGGCCCGCAGCCTCGGCCGCAAGGCCCGCCTGGAAATTGACGGGGCCGACACGCCGGTGGACCGCGACATCCTGGAAAAACTGGACGCGCCGTTGAACCACCTGCTGCGCAACGCTGTGGATCACGCCATCGAGTCGCCGGAACTGCGCCGCGCCGCCGGCAAACCCGAGGCTGGGCTGATCCGCGTCGAGGCCCGCCACCGCGCCGGCATGTTGGCGATCACCGTCAGCGACGACGGCCGCGGCATCAACGTGGAATCCGTGCGCCGCAAGGTGGTGGACCGCGGCCTGGCCACGGCGGCCATGGCGCAGTCGCTGTCCGAGGTGGAGTTGCTGGAGTTCCTGTTCCTGCCCGGCTTCTCGACGGCGACGGCGGTGACGGAGGTGTCGGGCCGCGGCGTCGGCCTGGACGTGGTGCTGACCGCGGCGCGAGCGGTGGGCGGTTCGGCCCGCGTTACGACACACCTGGGCCGCGGCACCGCGTTCCACCTGCAGCTGCCGATCACGCTGTCGGTGCTGCGGGCGGTGCTGGTGGAGATCGCCGGCGAGGTCTACGCCTTCCCGCACAACCGCATCGAGCGCATCCTGCGCGTGCCGCGCGCGGAGGTGCGCTCACTGGAGAATCGGCAATACCTCGTGCTGGACGGGCTCAACGTCGGCCTGGTGCTGGCGGCGCAGGTGCTGGACCTGCCGGCGGCGCCGCCGGCCGACGAGGACGTGTGCGTCGTGCTGCTGGGCGACGGCACCGGGGTGTACGGCCTGATCGTTGAGGCGTTTCGCGGTGAGCAGGACCTGGTGGTGCGGCCGCTGGACGCACGGCTCGGCAAGGTGCCCAACCTCAGCGCCGCCGCCATCCTGGACGACGGCTCGCCGGTGCTGATCGTGGACACCGAGGACCTGATTCGCTCGGCAGACCGCTTCATTCAGGAGCGGACGCTGCGCCGCTACGAGCCGGTGGCGAAGGCGGAGCGGCCGCGCAAGCGCGTGCTGGTGGTGGACGACTCGATCACGGTGCGTGAGGTGGAGCGGCAGCTGCTACGGCACCACGGCTACGAGGTAGCGCTGGCGGTGGATGGTCAGGAGGGTTGGAACGCCGTGCGCTCCGAGCCGTTCGACCTGGTGGTCAGCGACGTGGACATGCCGCGCATGAACGGCTTCGAACTGGTGCGGGCAGTGCGCCGCGACCCGGCGCTGCGGCAACTGCCGGTGATTATCGTCTCGTACAAGGACCGCGAGGAGGACCGGCTGAAAGGCCTGGACGCCGGCGCGAATTATTACTTAACCAAGAGCAGCTTTCATGACGAGACGTTTCTGCGGGCGGTGGCGGATTTGATCGGTGAAGCGTAATAGAATTGCCAATTGACAATTGACAATTGCCAATTGAAAAACATCGCAGGTGCTGTCTTTCAATTGGCAATTGGCAATTCCCACGGAGTGGGTCATGCGCGTGGGCATCGTCAACGATCTGGCCCTGGCCTGTGAGGTGCTGCGGCGGGCGGTGACCGCGGTGCCGGGCTACGCCGTCGCCTGGGTCGCGGTCAACGGCGCCGAGGCGGTGCGTCTGGCGCACGACGACCCGTCTGATGTCATTCTGATGGACCTCATCATGCCCGTGATGGACGGCGTCGAGGCCACGCGGCGCATCATCAGCGCCACGCCCTGCCCCATCCTGCTGGTCACGAGCAGCGTTCACGGCAACTTCAGCAAGGTCTACGAGGCGATGGGCCACGGCGCCCTCGACGCGGTGGACACGCCCACGCTCGGGCCGCAGGGGGCACTGGTCGGTGGCGACGGGCTGCTGACGCGGCTGGCCCGGCTGGAGCGCGAACAGGTTGCGCTACGATCCGCGGCGTCGGATCGGGCGCCCCCGACTCCCGGCCCCAGGCCGCCGGCTGGTAGGGCCACGCCAGCGCTGCTGGCCGTGGGGGCCTCAACCGGCGGCCCGGACGCCCTGGCGCGCGTCCTGGCGGCGCTGCCCGCGACGCTGCCGGTAGCCGTGGTGCTCGTCCAGCACATCGGGGTCGGCTTCGCGCCCAGCCTGGCCCAGTGGCTTCAGGGCAAGACGGCCCTGCCGGTGCGCCTGGCCGCCACGGGCGAGGTGCCGCGTCCGGGCGTGATCCTGCTCGCCGCCACGGACGACCACCTCGTACTGCAGCCCGACGGCCGGCTGGCCTACACGCACGAGCCGCGCGAAAATCCCTTCCGGCCCTCGGTGGATGTGTTCTTCCAGAGCCTGGCGCAGGGCTGGCCGCGCCCGGGGGTGGCGGTGCTGCTAACCGGCATGGGCAGCGACGGCGGCGCGGGGCTGCTGCGGCTGCGTCAGGCCGGCTGGCTGACGCTGGCCCAGGACGAGGCCACCAGCGTGGTCTATGGCATGCCGAAGGCCGCCGCCGAACTCGGCGCCGCCTGCCTGACGCTGCCGCTGGACCGCATCGGCCCGGCCGCCGTCGGCCACCTGCAGGGCGCGCGCGGCGGCTGACCGGCAGACCCTCGGTTGCTTCGACAGCCCGGCAAGGCGAACTTGATGGGGCATCCGTTCGGTCCCAAGCGACGCCAACACGGCGCCTCCAGGGAGTATTGGGAATTGAACAACCCGCGCCGAATGGATCCGCGAGGCGGACGGCGGGAGAAGGGCAGGCAGCCGTAGGACGATTTTCAGAAGCGTGTTCGGAAAACAGAGGGCGCAAGGGTGGCGGAGGTGTTGGGCGACAACAGGCCGCCTCTGGCACGCCCGCGGTCGTTACTCGTAGCGCCGCAACAGCAAATACTCCACCAACCACAACAACGTCCCCAGGCTCTGATCGTTGCGGTCGCGGCCCGGCTCGAACTCCGACAGCGCCACCGCCGTGACGTTCGCGCCCCACGCCGCGTCCAGCAACCGCAGCAGCAGCGGCGGACTGAGCCCGAACGGCAGCGGCTGCGCCAGCGCCGGAAAGTACGCCGCGTCGAAGACGTCGCAGTCGATGTCCAGCACCACCCGCCGCGCTGCCCCCGCCGCCTGCCGCAGCCAGCGCAGCGCCGGCCCCGGATCGATGGCCAGCGCCGCCGCCGAAAACGTCTGCTTGTAATAGCGGCCGACATACTCCGGCGTCAGCAGCAACTCGCGGTGGCCCAGGTTTACCAACGGCGGCAGCGACCCCGCGGCGTGCAGCAGAAAATTGCCGTGCGACAGCTCCGCCGTGCAGTCCGTCAAGTTGTACACGTCCAGGTGAGCGTCGAACTGCACCACCAGCGTGCCCTCCGGCTCGGCGCTCAACTCGTCGTACAGCGGCAGCGCTCCGAGGTGGTTGCCGGCCAGCCAGAACACCAGATCGCCGCGCCGCCACGCCTGCCGCAGCGCTCGCCGGCCGCGCCGCCGCCAGTCGCCATAATCGGCCAGCGTCTCGAAGCCGACCTCGCGCAGCCGCACCTGCTCCTGGTAGGCCCGCGCCCGCGTCGGCTGCCGTTCGCGGCGGTTGTCGTCGAACATCTCGGCGATGGCATCGCGCAGCAACTCCGCTCCGGCGCCGGCACCGCGGCTGCCGAATAAATCGAAAGGGAAAGCGATGACGCTGGTACTCACGCGCAACCCGCCCCGTCGGCCGCCCTTGCCATTCGCCCAGGGCCGGCCAGCGTATACAATGAAGGCCATTCGACTTCGGCTGTTCCTTTCAGATATAGGACCGGGGCCCGTCCTCATGCAAGCCATCGGTGATTTTTACGTGGCCCACACCGCGGTCGTCCTCGGTGACGTGGTGCTGGCACCGGGCGTGAACGTCTGGTACGGTACGGTGGTCCGCGGCGATCTGGCGACCATCACGCTCGGCCCCAATGTTAACCTCCAGGACGGCTGCGTCGTGCATACCGACTTCGGATGTCCCATGCTTGTCGAGGAAGGCGTGGTGGTCGGCCATCTGGTGATGCTGCACGGCAGCCGTGTCGGCCGCGATAGCCTGGTCGGCATCGGCGCCCGACTGCTGGCGGGCAGTGACATCGGCGCGGAGTGCCTGATCGCCGCCGGGGCGCTGGTGACCGAAGGGAAGAGGATTCCGCCACGCTCGGTCGTGATGGGCGTACCGGGCAAGATCGTTCGCGAAGTCACCGACGCGGAGGTGCAGCGGACACGCGACATCTGCCAGCATTATCTCGACCGGGCGCGGCGGCACGCGGCCGGCGAGTTCCCACCGCCGTGGCAGCGCGGCGCACGAGAGGACCGATGAACGCACCGCTGGAAACCCTGATCTACACGCAGCAAAGCTCGCCGGAAATCAACCTGGCGACGCCGAGCGACCGCCGCGCGGACATCGACGCCAAGCAGGCGCAGATCGCCTTGCTGCTGCGCGACGTGCAGTGCGAGGGGCTGGTGGTGCTCGACCCCGAGAACTTCGCCTGGTTGAGCGCGGGCGGGGCCGCTCGCAGCATCGTGGACCCGGCCGACCTGCCAGCGCTGTACTTCAGCCCCGACGGCCGCTGGGCGCTGTGCAGCAATGTCGATTCGCAGCGCCTCTTCGACGAGGAACTCGACGGCCTCGGCTTCCAGTTGAAGGAGTGGCCGTGGCACTGGGGCCGGGCACAACTGCTGGCGGACCTGCTCCAGAGCCGCAAGGCCGCCAGCGATCTGCCGCTAAACGGCTGCAAGGTGATCGCGGACAAACTGCGGTCGCTGCGGCGGCGGACCACCCCCTATGAGCAGGCCTGCTACCGGGCGCTGGGGCATCTGGTCAGCCACGCCCTGGAAGCGACCTGTCGCAACCTGAACCCCGGCGACACCGAGCGCGAGGTCGCCGGCCAGCTGAGCCACCGCCTCATCCACCGCGGCGCCAACCCGGTGGTGCTCGGTATTGCCGCCGACGGCCGCTCGCAGCGATACCGGCAATGCGGCTTCACGGCGGCGCCGGTGCGGTCGCTGTGTGTCGTCAGCGTGCTCGCACGCAAGTATGGCCTGTGCGCCGCCGCCAGCCGATCGGTCTGCTTCGGTGCGCCGGAGGCCGCGTTCCGCCGCGATCACGACACCTGCTGCAAGATCACCGCCAATTACGTCGCCAGCAGCTGGCCGGACGCGATGCCGCGGCAGATTCTGGCCGCGGCGCGGCGGCTCTACCAGTACAACGGAGCGGAGCACGAGTGGCTGCTGAGTCCCCAGGGCCATATCACCGGCCACTCCCCGGTCGAGTTGCCCTTGACGCCACAAACCGAGGAACTGCTGGGCAACAACTGGGTGGTGAACTGGCGCGCCAGCGTGGGTGCGGCGCTCAGCTGCGACACCTTCCTGCTCACCCGGGAGGGGCCGCGCGCGGTGACGGCGCCGGAGAACTGGCCGCTGAAGCGCATCCGCATCCAGGGCGATGAATTCGTCCGCCCCGACGTGCTCGTCCGCGGCTGATCGGTCTTGGCAAACGCCGCCACCTTTGTTATGGAGGCCCGCCCCCATCATGGGGACGGCCGGTTTCAGTGAGTCGCATCCGTGCATGAAACAGCCGCCGGTGCGCCGCGCCACGTCGCGGTGTTGCCGGCCGAGGTTCTGTCGCTGTTGCAGCCGCAGCCCGGACAGACGTTCGTGGACTGCACTGTCGGCGCCGGCGGTCACGCCCGGCTGCTCGCCGAGCGGCTCGGCCCTGACGGCCTGCTCATCGGCCTCGACCAGGATCCGGCCATGCTGGAACTGGCCCGGCCGCGCCTCACCGGCTGTCGCGTGGAGTTGCGGCACACGAACTTCGAGCATCTGCCCGGCGTGCTGGCGAAGCTGGGCATCATGGCGGTTCATGGCGTGCTGGCGGACCTGGGGTTTTGCTCCGATCAGCTGGAGGCAGCGCGCGGCCTGAGTTTTCAGCAGCCCGGGCCGCTCGACATGCGGCTCGACCAGACGCGCGGCCAGACCGCGGCGGATTTGCTGCGGCACCTCAACGAGCGCGACCTGGCCGACCTCATTTACCAGTACGGCGAGGAACGCCACAGCCGCCGCATCGCCCGCCGCATCGTGGAAGCGCGGCGGCTGACGCCGGTGGAGACGACGGAGCAACTGGCGGAGTTGGTGCGGCGCTGCGTGCCGCGGTCGAAGAGTGGCATCGACCCGGCGACGCGGACGTTTCAGGCGCTGCGGATCGCCGTCAATGACGAACTGGGAGCGCTGGAGCGGTTGCTCAAGGCGCTGCCGCGTTGCGTCCAGCCGGGCGGCCGCGTGGCCCTCATCAGCTTCCATTCGCTGGAGGACCGGCGAGTCAAGCACGCGCTGCGCGACCGTGCGGTGTGGCAGGCGTTGACGCGCAAGCCGGTGCAGGCGACGGACGAGGAAGTGGCCGGCAATCCGCGGGCCCGCAGTGCCAAGCTGCGGGCGGCGGTGCGCGGCGCGTAGTGGGTGGGGCGGGCGGCCCCACGGCGGCCGAAACGGAAAGGAGTCCCGATGACCCGCGAGACCAAGCTTTGTCTGGGGATGGCCGGCGCGTTCGTCAGCTTGCTGACGGTCGTGGTCGTCAACAAACTGCAGGAAGGCGAACCGCCGGCGACACCGGTGGTGGTGCGAACCGAAACCAAACCGGAGGTCCCGAGCAAACCGAAACCGGCGGCCAAATCGCTACCGGAATCCGAGGTAAAACAGGCCGTCAATACTCAACCGGGCCATTTACCTCCGCTGCCGGCGACACAGGAGATCAAGCCGGACACTCTCCAGGTGCCTGCGGTGGCGCCGACTTACGGGAACTACAACACCACGGCTCCTCCCGTGCCGTTACCGGAGAACAAATCGGCTACCTTTGGCGCACCGACGGCTTTGGCGCCACCCGTACCGCTGCCGCCCGACGGCCAGACGACGCCGGCGAAGACCCCGAACACCCATCCGAACCAGCTGGTGAGCCAGGCGCCCGCAACCACCAATCTCAATGGCCCGGCCCCGACCTTCAACATCCCGCCGGTCACGGGCAAGGACAGCTTCAACACGAATGGTGCGTCGCTGGTGAAGCCCGCGTCTGCCCAGAGCCCGGGAAATGACAAGAACCTGCCACCGGTGCCGTCGGTGCTGCCGACGCCGGTGCCGCCGACCGACCTGAAGCCGAACGCGCCGCCGGCCATTCCGACTTCCTCGGGAGTGCAGCAAAAGAACGACAAAAGCCCGGTCACTGAGGACGTGTTGAAGAAGCAGGTGATGGCAATGGGGCAACCTCCGGTTCCGGCGGCACCGACCCCGGCCGTCTCCACTGCCCCGGTAATTCCCGCGGTAAATGCGTCGGACCTCAAGCCGATCGTGCCGCCCGTCGCGCCCAGCAACACCGGCAAGCCCGGCGGGTCGTCCGGCCCTCCGACGCCCATGTCACCCGACTACTTGACGAACTCGAAGCCCCCGGCGGTCCAGCGCCTTGACAACCTCGCGCCGCCGCCGACCGCACCGCTGGCTCTGAACGGCGGCGCGCCGAAGCCGGGTGAACCGCTGCCGCCGGTGTCAATTCCCAACGCGGGCGGAGTCCAGACCGGAGCACCCGCGCTGCGGCCCAGCCCTGCGACGATGCAGCAGCCACCGGTCACGGTCGGCGCGACGCCGGTGGTCAAGGACTTCCTGGTACAGAACATCACCCTCAAGCCGGAGGACACGAATTTCGCCGAGTTCACCAGGCAGCACTGTATCTCGGCGAGCTACGCCCAGGCGCTGCTCCAGTACAACCTCGAAGAGAATCCAGCGAACTCGGGCCTGCGGCAAAATCCGCCGCAAATGCAACCCGGGATGACGGTCAAGGTGCCGCCGGTGAGTGTGCTGGAGGATCGTTATCCGCACCTGCTGCCCGGACTGAAGCCGCTGACGCCCACGCCGGCCCCCGCAGCCGCTCCGCCGCCAGCCGCCGTCAACCCACAGCTGCGCACGTCCTCCATGTCGCCAGCGGCCGAGCCCACGGTATCGGTGAGCACACTGCCGGCGGCCCCGGTGCGGTCGTCCGTGCCGGTGGTGGCCGCGCCCGCTGCACCGGTGATTCCCGCTGGGCCGCCGGTCGCGAGCACGGGCGGCGCCGTTGCGACCGCGGGCTCACGGCAGTATGTCGTTCAGGTGCAGGGAGAACGGATGCGAGACATCGCCGAGCGGACGCTCGGAGATCCCGAACGGTGGAGCGAAATTTATCGGCTGAACGAGACGATCAACCCGGCGTATCCGATCCCCGTCGGCACGACGCTGCGGTTGCCGTGAACGGACGCCGCTGGCGGCGTAGCGGAAGCGCGCTACGCCGCTCGAGCGGTTCGCAGTTGGGTGTAGCGGAAGTCGCCAGACTTCCGTCCGGTGCTGCTCGGAAGTCTGGCGACTTCCGCTACACCCATTCGCAATCTGCAATAGCGGCACCCCACGCTCTAGAACTGGTCGAGCCAGAAGTGGAAGCCTCTGTAGTACTTCTGTGGCTGCCACAGTTCGTAGCGCCACTTCGGTTCGAGGAACGGCGGATAGGCCATGTACGCCGGTGGCCGCATGTAGGGCGCCCCTGCGGCTCAGGCCATTGCGGACTGTACGCCGGCCAGTAGTTGTGCGGGAAGTAGTAGTAAGGGTAGTAGTAGAACCGTTGCAGCTGGTACGCCTGCGACTGGTTCTGGAACTGGTTGTACGGCGGAGACGGATACGGCGGATGCTGGGCTTCGCTTTGCGACGCCAGCAGCCCCACCAGGCCGAGCGACCCAGCGAGCAGGGCGGCCCACGTTCGACGTGCCACGGTCTGTCCTCCTGACAAGACGCCTCTTTGCGATTCCTTCCCTCTTCACTCTAGCCGAGAAAACCACCCGCCGCCGACCCCGGCCAGCCGGAGGGGGACTTTTTTCGAGAGTGGACACCAAAATTTTCCGCCCGCGCCACTTTTTCTTTCTACAACAAAATTAGCGGGTACTACGTTTTCACTGTGGGTAACATGAGCAATATTCAAGATTTATATCGATTCCAGAAAATATGAATAAATATAGCGAATAAATAGTCTCCGGTGACTGGGCAAATTTTACCGTTGCAATCACTAACTTGGGCTGTTATAAGGTTGCCTTCTTGTAAATCCGGTGAACGGAACCGGGTTGGAACGAGGTGTCAACAACTTTGCATCAGGAGGAATCTACGGATGTACACCTCAGTGACAGTTCTCGCCCTGTCGAGCGTGCTGGCCTTGTCAGGTGCGGAGGGACCGAGCTGGTCGAAAGACTACGCGGCGGCGCGGAAGCAGGCGGCGAACGCCGGTAAGCCGGTGGCGGTGTTCTTCGGCAGCGGCCCGGCCGGCTACGAGAAGGTAGCCCGCGACGGCGGCTTCAACGCCGCGACGCTCAAGGCCCTGGCAGACAACTACGTCTGCTGCTACGTGGACGTGAGCACGCCGGCCGGTCAGGCGTTGGCGAAGGCGTTCGAGATCAGCAAGGGCGTCGGCCTGGTGCTGAGCGATCGCACCGGCAAGTTGCAGGCGTTCTCCTGTGACGGCGACCTGTCCGTCGCGGACCTGCGCCGCTGCCTGGAGCGCTTCGCCGATCCGAACCTGGTCGTGCGCACCACCGTGACCGACCTGAACGAGCGGACGAGCTATTATTCGCCGTCGAGCGTCGCGGTCAGCGGCTACAACGCGGCGGCCTCGGCCGGCATCACCTACGGCGGCATGGGCTACGGCGGCATGGGCTACGGCGGCATGGGCTACGGCGGCATGGGCTACGGTGGCATGGGCTACGGCGGCATGGGCTACGGTGGCATGGGCTACGGTGGCATGGGCTACGGCGGCATGTTCGGTGGCGGCGGCTCCTGCCCCACGTGTGGCGGTGGTGGCGGCTTCGGCGGCCGGCGTCGTTGAGCAGTGGTCCGTTGTCCGTTGTAACGATCAGGGTTGCGGCACTGGGAAGTTCCTGGTGCCGCAACCCTTTTTCTTCCACGGACCACGGACCACTGGCCAAGGGCCAGATTGTGTCCCATACTTGGTGAACGGAACGTGGACTGCACTCACCGCGCGCCCTGCCGGCGCCGACCCTTTTACCCCTGGCATCCCTATGTCCACTGTCTTTTCATTCCGGCCTGGGCCGCAGGGGCATACGCTGCTGCCGTTCATCGCCCGCTTCACGATTCTGTTGATCCCCTCGGGGCTGCTGCTGCTGGCCAGCCTGCGACACCCGCAGGGGCACAATCTCATGCTCTGGTGCGGCACCGCGTTCCAGGGCATTGTCTGCGCCATGACGATGCTCAACCGCCGTAACTGGCGGCAACCGCTGGGGCCGTCCGTCATCACGCTGTACCTGATCGCCCTGGCCTGGCTGTGGTTCGGCGACGGCCGCGATGACTGGTTCACCCACCTGGCCAAGGCGATCCTGCTGGTGGTGCCGCTCTGCGTCTTCGCGCAGCTGACGCTGGTCGAGTCCGGGGCGACGGCCATTCGCAAGGCCCGCACCCTGTCCGACCGCCTCTCCGGCCGCAAGGACTGGCCCGCCGACCTGAACACCTGCCGATCGCTGCCGGAGGTCAAGGCGTTCCGCGCCGCGCTGTCCATCGACGCGGCGCCGGCGCTGGCGCTCTTGCAACATCCGCGGATCGAGGTGCGCGTCGCGGCGCTGGCGGCGCTGGAGTTCCGCCGGGACTGGCGGCCCGGTCAGGCCGAGTTGGTGTTGCAGACCGCTCAGCGTGCCGAGCAACCGGCCGTGCGCGCCGCCGCGGTCGCCGCCCTGGCCTGCGTCGATGACCGCACCCTGGTCGAGGCGCTGGCGCAGTTCCTGCACGACCCCAGCGTCGAGGTACGGCGGGCGGCCACCGAGGCGCTGTTCTGGGACACCGAGCGCCGCTGGACCTGGGTGTGCTTCGCCGTTCGCCGCGCGCTCGCCGACCCGCTCTACCAGGGCGACGGGGCGCTGTGCCACAGCGGTGAACTGCTGACGCAGGAGGCCGTCAAGGATCTGACGGCGTGGTGTGCTGAAAAGGGCGTGCTGTCACAGCGGGCGTCGCTGACGCTGGCGGCCCACTACAGCCGGGCGCTGAGCGAACACCCCGAATCGGCCCTGGTGGAGTCGCTGCGCCAGCAGCTGGCCGACCCGCAGACGCCCGCCAGCCTGCGCATCGAGCTGGGCCGACTGCTGCAGTATCACCAGGAACTGGAAACGCCGTTGCTGGGGAAGTTGCTGGACGTGTCCAATCCGGCGCCGTTGCGGCTGATCGCGGTGGAGACGCTGCTGGCCGAGCACACCGCCGACGAGGCGCTGCAGTCCACCGCGGTCACAACGCTGCGCGACCTGGCGCGACTGCCCAACCGCGAGATCGCATTGGCGACCGCGGACGTGCTCCAGCGCCGTCTGGGCGTCGATCTGGGGCTGGGGCTGGGCCAGCCGTTGCCGCCGATCCACACGCGGCAGGCCGCCGAGGTCACGCGCCGCGTCATGCTCTGGGCCGCCCAGTTCGACCAGGGCGACGACATGGAGAACTCGCACTTGCTGGCGCAGTCGTGAAGCCGAGACCAGCGCGCTGAGGTGCGATTGATTCGACCCGCGCCGGCAACACCGTCCGGCACGGTTATGCCTGAGTGGGCACTTCAGGCGGGCAACGGCGGGCGCCCGCCGGCACGGCCAGACGTGGGCGGCCGCCCGTTGGCCAATCGGGGGGTGAGAGAAACGTGAAATGAAACGGCAACCCCCTGTGTAAATAAGGGGTTATTTCATCTCACCTCTGTGAGACGAAACGGCAGAACCTCACAGCCGCACCGTCAGCAGCGTCACGTCGTCGTCCGCCAGGCCGCCGTGGTCGCGCAGCCACTCCACCCACGCCGCGAAGGCGTTCTGCGGATCGGGCACTCCCGCCAGCCGCTCCAGCGCGTCCCACGGCTTCTGTCCCGCCTCAACCTGACGCTGAAACCACTCCAGCATCGGCCCACTCGTCACAATCAGCCGGTCGTCTGTCTCACCCTTGCCGCCACCGCGCAGGAATGAATCTTCCAGGGCGTCATCCAGGTTGGAGCGCGAGCCCAACCAGCCGATGGCCTTCGTGACCTCCTCGGAGGGCCGCTGTGGGTACAGCGCTTCCAGCCGGCGGTCGCGGACCACGAGCACGCCAGCGTCGCCACTGACCACCGCCTGCCAGCGTTTCTGGTCGCGGCCGAAGCGGTAGACCGCCACGCCGATGAACGACGCGAACACGCCCTGCTCCAGCACCGTCGCGTACGCCTTGCTCGTCTGCTTCTCGCGCACCTCCGACGCCCAGCGGCGCTGCAACGGCTCCAGCCAGTCACGCACGTCGGCCATCGGCGAGGCGTCGTTGCGCACGAAGTCGTCCGCCAGCAGCCGCGCCCACAGGTTGACCCAGCGGCCCTCGCGCACGCCGGAGGCCACGGCGAGACGGCCTCGGTCCACGTCCGCCGCGAACGCCTGGCGATACTGTGCCGCGGTGCGGCCGCGGCGCGGCAGCCAGAAGCGCTGGTAGCGCGGCTGCGCCGCCTGGCCGATCCAGTTCGGCAGGATCGACCCCGGGGCCATCGGCGCCGCGGCCGGCTTCGGTGCCTCGGCGACTGGCAGCCCGCGCAGCGTCGGTTCTTCCGCTGACTGGGACTGCCACCACGGCGGCTCTTCGTCCTCCAGCAGGATCGGCTCCGCGTGCGGTATTTCCACGGCCGTGAGGCCGAGCAAGATGTCCTCCGGCGTCACGGACAGCTGCCGATCCACGAGTTCCGCCTGGGCCGGCGACAGCGGTTTCGCGCCGCTGGACAGCCACACGTCCTCCAGCAGCGGCACGTCGGCCAGCGGCCCCTGCGCCGCCAGCATCAGATGGCCGGCCAGCGCCCGCAGGTCGGCGTCGTCCTGCTGCCACAGCTCGCGCAGCAGCGGCGAGTTGCCGGGCTCACGGAAGTCGCGTTCGCGGAACAGCAGGTTCTCGCCGTTGTCGTGGCGCTGCCAGAGCGACCCGCCGCCGACCACCAGGCAGCGCAGGGCCGTGAAGATGACCAGGTGCGCGAAGCGGTCCACTTCCCGGTGGTAAGGGGCGCTGCGGACGCGCTCGGGGTGCTGGAAATTGGGATGGCCGAGTTCACCGGAAGGTTTGTCCGCCAGGGCCGGCACCCACATGCCGTCGTAGTCGATCAGCCGCAGTTTGAGGGCGTTGGCCTTGGTGCCGCTGACGAGCAGGACGTTGCCGTGCTGCAGGTCGCCGTGGGCCATCTGGGCGTTGTGCAGTTGCTGGGCAAGCCGCAGCCACAACCCGGCGAGCTGTTCCATGTACCCCGGCTTGTCGGCGTGGTCGCGGACAAATTCGTTGAGGGTGAGACCCGCGACCCAACGCATCTTGACGACGGGGAACCATTCGCCGCGAACGCGGACGCCCTCGTCGAGGAAGGTGAACTGGACCATGAAGGACAGCTGGGCCTGGCCGAGGTGGTCGCTGATGGCGCGGTAGCGTTCGTGCAGGCCGTGGACCTCGCGCGTGAAGCACTTGACGGCCCAGGTTTGACCGCTGGAGGCGTCGCGCAGCTCGTAGACGTCGGCGAAGTTGCCGGAGCGCGTCCGCGGCAGACCGAAGAGGTCCACGGCGGCCTCGGCCTGTTGCAGGTCGGCATCGCGGAAGCACAGCGCCGGCGTTTGTAGCGCCTCGTTGTAGTCGGTCGCTTGCGGCCAGGCCATGCGGCTGACCCCTTAAATAATTCACCACAGAGAACGCGGAGAACGCAGAGAAAAGACCAAGAAAAATTGTATCAAACCATTTCCGACTTTTTGTCTTTTCTCCGCGCGCTCTGCGTTCTCTGTGGTGAAATGCTTTTCAATTCCGCAGGTTGCGGGCATCCACACGAGTGCCGATGTCGAGGAAGCGAATCACCGACACCAAATCGGCGTTGAAGACAAAGCCGCGCGTCGTGTCGGTGACCGGGTAGCCCTCGCGCTGGGCGGCGTCGCGCATCTGCGGCGGCAGCACGCTCGACATGCGGAACAGCAGTTTCGCAAAGTCGTCCGGCAACCCCATATCGCCGGCCGGCAGCTCGATGGGCCGCTCGTTGCGCGAGGAAATGTGGATGTTGAACAGCAGGACGTTGCCGTCGCGGCTGGCCAGGTCGCGGACGCAGCGCGAGTGCGCCTCGGGGTCGCCATCGGTGGCCCGGCCGTCGGTGATGTTGATGACCAGCGGCGGGAAGCAGTCGGGGTACTGGCCCAGGAACTCCGACAGACTGCTCCAGGCCTGGTCGAACGCCTGGCACATGGGCGTCTTGCCGTTGGCCTGCGGCTCGACCCAGACCGGGAAGCGAATGGTTTGTTGCAGGATGCCGCCGGCGCCGTCATCGATGTGCTTGACGCGCTGCTCGATGCGCAGCGGCTGGGCGGCGAGCTTGCTGACCGGCACCAGGAGTTGACCGGCGAGGGTGCCGCCGAAGGCCGAACCGACGCGCAGCGAATTGTAGCCGATGACGCCCACGTGGAAGCGGTCGAGCACCTCATGGCCCTTGGCGCAACGCAACACGATGGTCTGCAACAGACGGTTGATGGCGTTGGCCACCTCGTCGGCCTTTTTCTTGTCCGGCTGGGCGGCGAATGGGTCGGCCATGGAGCCGGACTGATCGACGAGGAACAGAAAGCAGGTCGGGTTGGTGCGGCTGATCTCGGCCGTGTAGGCCATGGCGGCGTCTCCCCTGGGCCGGCGGTCCCGAAAGCCGGCGGTGCGTGTCTCCATCTGCCGATCTTAACAGATGGCAGTGGTCAGTGGCCAGTGGTTAGTCGTCCGAGCCCGAGCGCCAGCGCGGGGCAGAGTTGGCCCCGCGCTGGCGCTCGGGCTCCGACTACTTCTCCAGCCGCAGTGCGTAGAAGCCGGTGTCGCGGTCCTGCAACCGCGACGAACCGGTGATGGCCCGGCCGTCGCCGGTGAACAGGTAGCCGTGGAAGAACTGCGGTGTGCGCGGGAACGTAATCTTGAACGTCAGGCTGTGCAGCGGATCGCCGACCCTGCCGTCCACCTCGTATTTCTGACCGTCCTTGTCCGAGTAGTACCAGCCCGTCACGTCCCGGTTGTTGTCCTTGACGCTCAGCACCAGCACGCCCGAACGACGGCCATCGTCGTAGAGGTGATACTTGCCGGTGAAGTAGCGCGGCTCGAAGGTGGCGCCGACAACGAGCTTGTCCGCCTTCTTCGGCGTCGCCTCGGGGAAGCGTTTGGTGATGAGGTACAGTTCCGCCTTGCCCTCGGGCCGCAGCACCACCTTGTCGCCGACCGCGGCGCAGTGCAGGTCGCCGCCGACCGCCGCCGGCACCACCTGGCCCAGGTCGAGGTTGAAATGGAAGTCGCCGAACAGCCGGACGTTCTTGCCCTGGACGACGACGGTGCGCTCCTCGCCCTCCTTGAAGGTGACGAAACGCTCGACGAGCACGATGGGCACGGTCTTGCCGCCGGGCACCTTCTGGCGCACCGGCCGCACCAGGAGCTTGCACCAGCGGCCCTCGTTGGTCTTGACGACGACAAACGCGGCGCTGTTGTCCTTGAGGACGCCGGCGTGGTCCGTGAGCAGGGCGGTGTCCAACTTCTTGACATGCTCGACGAAACCTGCCTTTTTCGGCAAAAGGGCGAGGATTTCATTGGTGTAGTTGTCGAAACTGTCGGCCCGCGCGGCCGGGCGCAGCCAGCACGGCCAGCAGAGACAGCCAAACGGTTCTCATGGTCCGGCTCCGTGAGGTGGAAAACCAGGGCCAGAACGGCCCTCCACGCTAGTGTACGGTGCGAACCGTGGTTGTGCCACCACGCCGCGGCCGCTTGCGGGCGCCGTCGCCATCCGTTATGTTCGGAAGGCGAAGTGCTCCTCATCCCCCGCTGCCGGCTACCGAAAGGCGTCGAACATGGACCAACTGGAGTTGTTTCGGCTCTACGGACACACCCTGGGTGGGGTGCTCGACTGGAGCGCCGTGCTACTGTTCGTCGTCATCGCCGTGGTGTATTTCCTGGCGCCGGTCGTCGGCTACCGCGCCGACCGGCGTGGCGGCTTGTCGGCGGCGCTGTTCCTGCTCATCGGCTACGCCTCACTGTCGATGATCCAAATTGTTGTGTGGTACACGAAGATGGTCGAGCCCCGACCGCCGACCCGCCAGGAGTTGGGTGAACTGCACCTCCATTTCCTGTTCGCGATGCTGAAGATGGGCTCGTTCATCCTCTCGATGCTGGTGTTCGCGCTCGGCCTGCTGTCGCTGCGGTTGCGCCGGGACGAGAGCAACCCGTTCCAGCTGCCGCGGGCGCGGCCGGAGGAGCGCGACTGACCGCTGGAAGAACCGTCCATGATGCTCACGCGCCACGATCTGAAGAACCAGTGGCGCTCATCCTCGCTGTCGCAGAGGGAAGAATCCGTCAAACAACGGTCGTCCGTTGACGGTAGTGATGCCAAAATGGCGAACGAGGGCAGCATCGTTGATGTCCTGAGAGTTATAGGTTTCGAGTTGGTCCTGCTCTTCGCTCGGCCGGGCCAGAACTACCGCCAGGCTGAAAAAATCCTGCTCGCGGTAATTCATTTCGACCGTGCGGATGCTCAACCCCTGGAGGATCCGCCAAACCATCACGAGCATCTCGGCCGAGCGTGTGGTCCCCATTGCCTGGAGGAAGGCGCGGACCTTGTGTGGGTTACGCTCCACTTCGGCCAGGAGTGCCGCCGGAGTGAACGGGACGTTCACCCGGATGCGGTTGCGGTACTCGGCGGCCACACGATCCAGTTGTTCAAGCAGGAAGGGGATCGCACGGTCACGGGGGGCGTACATGTCGATCATCCACCCGAGGCCGTTGCCTCGAAGGAGACGCTCGAGAACGACGGCGGAAGATTCAGGGCTCATGCGGCCTCCGCGTAATTTTCTGTATATTTCACCCACAGGATATTTCGGATCGATTCCAAGAGCGCTTGCATGTCAGGAGTTTTCGGGTCGTCCACCACCACTGTGACAAAATGATCGGACAGGATCAGGTAGAGCATGGAGTTCGGCGGCGAATCGGGACTGTCCGCGTCCCACGCGGTCTCGGCGTGGGCGTCCGGGTACGCGAGCAGTTCCCGCACTCGACCGAGGGGAATGTCGCCGATGCGTTGATACTTGTCGCCGGTGATGGCGTCCTCAAATCTGGCCTGGAGTTCCCCACGAAAAGTGGACACGGGGTTAACGGTTATTCGGACTGTTCATACTCGGCCGGGGACACGTACCCCAGCGACGAGTGCCGGCGCCGCGTGTTGTAGAAGACCTCGATGTACTCGACGAGCGCCGCCCGCGCCTCCGCCCGGGTGGCGAAGTCGGCGTCGTGCACCAGTTCCTTCTTCAAGGAGGCGAAGAAGCTCTCCATCGGGGCATTGTCCCAGCAGTCGGCCCGGCGGCTCATGCTGCAGGTGATGCCGTGCTTGCCCAGGAGGCGTTGGTAGTGGTCGCTGGCGTACTGGCTGCCCCGGTCGGAGTGGGCCAGCAGCCCCTCCCCCGGCAGCCGGCGCTGCACCGCCAGCTCCAGGGCATCGACGACCAGCCGGCTCTCCAGGTGGTCGGCCATCGACCAGCCCACCACCCGCCGCGAGTACAGGTCCTCGACGACGGCCAGGTACAGCCAACCCTCTCGGGTCGGGATGTAGGTGATGTCCGCCACCCACGCCTCGTTGGCCGCGGCGGGGTTGAACTGCCGATCCAGGAGGTTCGCGGCCACGGGCAGGTCGTGGTTGGAGTCGGTCGTGCAGCGGAACTTGCGGGCCGTCTTGGCCCGGAGGTCGTGGTCGTGCATGAGCCGGGCCACGGTGTTGACGCAGCAGTCCTGGCCCCGGGCGACCAGCTCGGCGTGGATGCGCGGGCTGCCGTAGCGGGCCTTGACCTCGGCGTGGATGGCGCGGATTTCCACGAGGAGGGTGTCGCGGCGCCGGGCGCGGTCGCTGGCGGGGCGGTCGCGCCAGGCGTAGTAGCCGGCGGTCGAGACCTCCAGGGTTTCGCAGAGCAGGCGCACGGGCCACTGGCCGCGGTGTTCCTCGATGAAGCGGAAGGTCATGTCGCCTCCCTGGCGAAGAACGCCGTCGCTTTTTTTAGGATGTCGCGCTCCGCCAGGAGCCGCTGGTTCTCGGCCCGGAGGCGGCGGTTCTCTTCCTCGAAGGGGGAGAGCTTGCCCTGGCCGGGGAAGGCTTGGCCGCCCTTGGCCTCCAGCGCCTGCTTCCAGGAGCGGAGCAGGGTCTCGTGGATGCCGAGGGAGCGTACGGCCTCGGCGACGGAGTAGCCCTGCTCAGTGACGAGCTTGACGGCCTCGAGCTTGAACTCCGGGGTGTAGGTACGTCGGGTTCTGGCCATGATGGACCTCCTCAGGAGAGTTTACACTCTTAACTGGGTGTCCACCATTCGTGGGGAGGTTCAGCCTGCGGCCAATACCGGCGGACGAGCCGCGCGCAAGCATCCAACTCCGCCGTGTCGCCAACCGCTGGGATCACGACATCAGTACCGCCGATCATGGGAGGTTCTCCTGTACATCTTTCGTTGGGCCGTGCGCTACCTGGCGGTCTTTCTCCACAGAGTAATCATCCTCGCTGTAGAAAATAAATGCGCCTCTCCCTCCCTCAAGCGGCTTGAGGTCCTCTCCGCCAGTGAAGCAGAACACGTGGGTTACCTTATCTGCACATCCGCGAACGAAAAGTCATTTGGCCAGATTCTTGGTCCCTGGCGGGAGGCTCGTGAAGTAGGCAGCCTTCGGGTGATCGCACGGGGGCTTCGACGCTTTGAAGAGCCACACCTTCTGGGAACCGATGGCCTTGTGGCCCTTGTCGTTCGTGTAGTGAAACACAACCTTCTCTTTCATCTTACAGCATCGCTATTGCGTTTGCCGTACCTCAGTTCACGGTCGAGCGACTGCTTGGAGCCCGCTGCCCTGCCACCAGCGCCACGCCAGCGGCACCACACCCAGGCTCAGGTACAGCGTTAGCGTCCATACGCCCGACAGCGCCTCAATGCGCTTGCCGCGCCCGGCGTCCAGGCGCCGCAGATACTGCGCCGCCGTCAGCGCCGCCAGCGTCAGGCAACCGCCCAGCAGCACCGCCACCGGCAACACGAACCCGATCTGCCACGCTGCCAGCAGTGCCAGCGTCGCCGTCAGCGACAGCGCCCCCAGCCAGACGCCGACGGCCCCGCGCGGCCCCCACAGCACGCTGTAAGTGTTGACGCCGGCCTCCTCGTCCGCCGGGCTGCGGACCTTGCGGCCGACCTCGATGACGACGCCGTTGCAGTAGCTGACCGCGACGAACCACTCCAGGCCGTGCGGCGGCGTCCCCTGGGCCGGCAGCCAGTCGCAGGCCGTGGCGTAGAAATCGACCAGCGGCATGATCATCATGTGCGACAGCAGGTAAATCACCGGCCGCGCCCGCAGCCAGTCCGCCGCGAAAAACTCCTTGCTCATCAGCGTGAAGTACGCCCACGTCAGCGCCAGCAGCAGCGCCAGCGCCGGCGACAGCCACAGCGCCAGGCCGAGCTGCACACCGCCCGCCAGCACGCCGAGCACGCCCAGCTCGCGCAGCCGGATGAGGCCGCGCGGCACCGGACGGTAGGGCCGATAGCGGGCGTCCTCCTCGAAATCCTTGAACTCGTCGGCGATGCGCAGTTGCAGGAAGAACAGGAACGACGTGGCGAACGCCACCAGCGCACCGGCGACCTCGACCGACGTGCGGCTGCGCAGCAGTGCTGAGTAGCTGACCGCAGACAGGCTGAACGCGACGATCAGCAGGCCGTGCGCCACAACCGGAAAGCGCTCGCGCTGATAGGTCCACCAGCGTGAAAGAAACGGCGTATCAGCGAGGGCGGGTTCACTCATGGGCGGCCGCCTTCTCCGCCAGCTTGCCGCGCGCGAGCAGGCGGTGCGCCCGGCTGAAGTCGCCGGAGCACAGCGCCCCAATGATCGACAGTTCGCCCGCCAGGCACAGCGCCGCCGTCACCTCCGCGAGCGCCTGCGCCTTGCCGGGGCCGGCCAGCCCCAGCACCTCCAGGCACGCCCGCTGCGTCGGCAGACCGGTGCCGCCGCCGACCGTGCCGACCATGATGTTCGGCAGCGTCACACTGGCGTACAGGTCGCCGCCCTGCACCTCGAAGCGCGTCACGCCCACCGCCGACTCCGCCACGCACGCCACGTCCTGCCCCGTCGCCAGATACAGGGCGGCCAGGCCGTTGGCGTAGTGGCCATGCACGCCCACCGTGCCGCTCAGCACACCGCCCAGCGCCGACATCCGCCAGTAGTTGACCATGTGCTCCGGTGTCGTGTGCAGCCTTTTCTCCACCAGCGCCGCCGACAGCAGCGCTTCCGCCGACACTTTTTTGCCACGCACCAGCAGGAACGACTGAGCGCTGGCCTTCTTGTCGCCGGACAGGTTCGCCTCCACGAACGAATATTGCGGCGCCACCGGGCTGGCCTCGCGGATGTAGTCGCAGACGGCCTCGGTCGCCAGCGTCACCATGTTCTGGCCGGAGGCGTCGCCGGTCGTGAAGTCGAAGCTCAGATAGACGTGGTTGCCCTCGATGGTGATGCGCAGGTCCACCAGCTTGCCGTGCCGCGTGGTCGCCTCGGCGCGGCGGCGGAACTCGTCCATCTGCGTGGTCACCCAGGCCAGGAACAGGCCCGTCTCCTGGAAGTTGCGGAAGGCGAAGCCGGGGGCGCGGCTGACGCCCTCGTTGAGCACGACCGCACTGCAACCGCCCGCCTCGCTCAGCAGTTGGCTGCCGCGGCTGTACGACGCCACCAGGGCCGCCTCGGTGGTCGCCAGCGGCACGTAGTAGTCACCCTGGGCGTGCAGACCGTTGACGCGCAGCGGCCCGGCCAGGCCGATCGGCAACCGGACCACGCCAATGAAGTTCTCAACGTTGTGTTTGTAGCACTCGCGCTGCTCCAGCGTCAGCGCGTCCAGCAGAGTGGGCCGGGCGTCCGCGGCGACGGACAGCAGCGCCCAGCGGCGTTCGAGGGCCTCGGCGGACAGGTCGGCGCCGCCGGGGATTTTCGGAGCGGGGTTGTCGGTGCGCGGCGCGAGGCGGCGCACCAGGTCTTCCTGCGTGCGGCCCTGGAGCAGACGCTCCAGGTAGCCGCTGGCGTGGCGGTGGTCGGCGGACATGGGCTTCTCCTTGGGGAGTGGATGTTTGCGCTCCAGGATACCCGGACGGCTGCTGCCGTGGCAACGGCTCCCAGGCGTGCTGAGACCCGATCACGGCTACGCGCCGTCGTTCGCCCTTCTGCTCGAGGTAGTTGCCAGGTATAATCGGGCGCGATTTTGGAGGGCCATCGGATGAGCAATGAGCGCGAAGTGCTGCGCGACTGGCACCGGCTGTTCGGCCTGCTGCTGACCGACTTCTTCAGCGGCTCGCCCTTTGCGGGCGAACTCGAGCGCGACCTTTCGGTTCAGCAACAATTGCTCGATGTGCTGATCGTGCGTCGCGGCCGCGGGCGCTTCGCCGGCCGGCTGCCTGATGGCCTCGAAAATCTGCGACCGCATAACCTCGTCACCTTCAAGTCACACCACGAGGCGCTGACGCCGTGGGCCATGAAGGAGTTGACCGGCCTGGACGTGGCCTACCGCAAGTACGTCAACCCCTCGCCGTCCGACCTGCTCCCCGACGATCACTTCGGGCTCTACGCGGTGGCGGCACGCTTCCCGCAGAACCTGGCGGCGCAAGTCCCCTGGCAGCAGCGGCAGCCGGGGGGTGTACGATTGTCGGTGGGGAACGGATACGATCCGCGTGGTGGTGCCGGGCGAATTGCCGCGCGAGCCGCACAACGCGCCGCTGCACCTGTTCAGCGCCGCGCCGGAGTTGGTGGCGTTCGGCAGTGGTGCCTACCGGCAGCGTTCAAAGAACACAAGCGCGCTACTCAAGCAGTTGTTCGAGCGGTTTCAGGGGGAGGGCTTGACCATGACCTACACGATGCAGGACTTCCAGCGCCTGTACGCCAAGGATCACTTTCACGAGTTGACGCCCGAGGAACAAGCGGAGGTGCTCCAAGCGCTGCCGCCGGAGAAACAGCAGGAGGTGTTGCAGGCGTTCCCGCTGGAGCGGCGCCTGGCTGGATTATCCCCGGAGCAGATTCGGCAGTACCTGGACCGACTCACCACCGGGAAGCCTGCCGCGCCGCGCAAGCCGCGCCGCAGGAAGTCCTGATCAGTGCGTCATGTGGGTCAGCAAGGTATACAGCCAGACGAGCCCGCACAGGAAGGCGGGCGCCACCACAAACACCACCGGACAGTCGCGGTCGGTCGTCGGATTGGTCGGCAGGTTGTCCATCGCGGAATCCTCGTGCAACGGGCGGGAGCTAGATGAAGGCAACGCCGCGCAGGCTGTCGCAGCCGTCGCTCCCCAACTCTAGGTCACGTTTCGGGTCAGTGACGGGCAGCGCAAAAAAAGGCCCCGGCGGGCTGACCGGGGCCTGGGCAGGGCAGGGCGTCACCGAGCGACGGTTGGTTTGCCTTACTTGATGCCGGAAGCCTTTTTCAGGTTGAGCCGGCTCGGGAACGGATCGACCATTTCCACCGGGCGCGTCGTGATGCGCTCACCGAGGATGCCCTCGAAGACCGCACCGTACACCTTCTCGATCTTGACCATGCAGTGGGCGGCCATCAGGTGATGGACGCGGCCCTGGTTGCCGAGCCGCCAACCCTTGCCGACGCGGTCTCGCACAATAGCGGTGGGGATCGCGCCCTTGGCCATCTTCGCTTGCAGGTGGAGCAGTTTCACGTCGGGGCCGTCGATGGGCGGCGGCGGCAGTTTCGGGGCCAGCGGTTGGCCGGTCGGGTCGCGGTAGGTCAGGGGGCTTTTGGGATCCTGCTCGTCGGGCGGGTCGAAGGTCACCGGCTGCACGACCAGGCCGTATTCGGTGCGCAACTTCTCGGCGTGGGCTTTCCGCAGAATCGCCTTGAAGGTGCCGCCGTCGCCCTTGCATTCCTTGATGGCCTTCTCGGTGGTCGCAACCACCCATTTGGCCTCGCGCAGCATCGTGGCGGCGTCCACCGGCCCGGCAATACAGTGCAGCACGCGGCCGTCGGGAGCGCAGAAGTACGCGGCAACGTTGCCGCCCTGCTTCTGCTTGCCGACGATGCGGAAGGTGCCGACGCGCTGGAACGACGACACGAAATACTCGTTCAGATACTTCCCGACTTGCGGATTGGCCAGAGCGTTCACACGGAGCGCTTCCGCGTTGTTTCAGGTGAAGTCGGGGTCTTCAAAATCGCCCGAGACGTGGAGGACAAGCACGAGCTTCTCCTCCTTGAGGGCCTGTCGGGCGGCCTCGCTCGGGGTCTTGAGGAACTTGACGGACGTGCCGAAGTCGCCGGTGCAGACGCCGCCATCGCCCTGCAACGGGTTCTTGACCGTTTTGCCGCCCTGGGCGTGGCCGACACCCGCGCCGAGCAGCAGGGCCGCCACGACACCCACAAGGATTCGACGCACTGCATCCCTCCTTTCGCCTGCTCTTCCCCATCAGGGGCTGCGAAACCCACGAGTCGCGCTCGCGGGTCTTCACCCATTATGACGACTCAGGCGGGACGAAGTTTGTAACAATCGTGTCACGAGACAGCGGCAGCCTCGTTCCCGATTTCATCTCACGAGGGTGATATGAAATAACTCATTGGGCACAAAGCAGTTGCCGTTTCGTCTCACGTTTCTCTCACACCCCTATTGGCCAAACGACGCCCGTCCGGGTTCGGTTGTGCCTGCCGGCGCACGGCGTTGCCAGTGCGAAGTGCCCGCCTGGGCACAGCCGCGCCGCTGGGTGCCTGCATGGTTTACGTGCAGCGCGTGCTTTACCACCTTGCAGGCCCGGCAAGCGTCTGGCCTGTTTCGCTCCATGCCAAACGACGTTATTGTTTGCTGTTGATGCACTTATGTTGACGAGATTCGCTCAATCAGGGCGCGGTATGGGAATTGCTGCACCCCTCCCCAACGTGACCGTTCACTCTCCGGTTGTCCAGTCTGACGACCAACAGCGTCACGTGGAGGTTACGCACTTGAAACCGTTATGCTGGGCGTTGGCGGCCCTGGTCTGTCTATCCATTTGTGGTGATTTTGCACGGGCGGACGAACCCAAGGAACCACCGGTTACGAAAAGCCAGGTTGATGATGCCGCCGCGCACGGCGACATCGCCTGGATGCTGATCTCAACTGGCCTGGTGCTGTTCATGGTGCCCGGCCTGGCGCTGTTTTATGGCGGCATGGTGCGGCAAAAGAATCTGCTCGGCACCATGATGCAGAGCATGGTGGCGCTGGGGTTGGTCGGCATTCACTGGGTGCTCATCGGCTACTGCCTGGCGTTCGGCCACACGCAGGGCGGTTGGATCGGTTGGTCTGGCGACTTCCTGGGGTTGCAGGGCATTCTGGAGTTGAACGAGAAGGGTGAATGGGTCCACAAAACATATCCCGGCACCTCGCTCCCGATTCTGCTGCACTGCATGTATCAGGGCATGTTCGCGATCATCACGCCGGCACTGATTAGCGGGGCGCTGGCGGAACGTATCCGGTTTGGGCCGTACTGCCTGTTCATGCTGTTGTGGGCAACGCTGGTGTACGCGCCGCTGGCCCACTGGGTATGGGCGGTCAGGCCGCTGGCCGACAACAAGACGGAACCGGCGGGCTGGCTTGGGGCGCTGGGGGCGCTGGACTTCGCGGGCGGCACGGTGGTCCACATTGCCGCCGGCTTCTCGGCCCTGGCGGCGATCCTGGTGCTGCGCAGCGCCTGGGCTACCCGGAGCACGTCAGCCATCCGAACAGCATGGTGTTGACGCTGCTGGGCGCCGGCCTGTTGTGGTTCGGCTGGTTCGGCTTCAACGGCGGCAGTGCCCTGGCGAGCAATGGCCTGGCGGTCTCGGCGTTGGCGGCGTCGCAGGTGGCGGCGGCCGCGGCGGCCGTGTCGTGGATGGTGACCGAATGGTGGCACCGCGGCAAGCCGACCGCCCTGGGCTTTGCGTCCGGGCTGGTGGCCGGCCTGGTGGCGGTGACGCCGTCGTCCGGCTACGTGCTGCCCGGGCAGGCGCTGCTGATTGGCCTGATCGCCGGCGTCGTGTGCTACGGCATGGTGTGTCTGAAGCCGGTCCTCAAGTACGACGACTCGCTGGACGCCTTCGGCGTTCACGGCGTCGGCGGGTTCCTGGGGGCGGTGCTGACGGGCGTGTTTGTCTCGACGGCGGTGCAGCAGGCGGGCGCCGGCACGGACCCGAAGGACGTGGGCGTTGTGCTCAAACACGGTCTGGCGGCCCAGGTGGGGGTGCAGTTGCTGGCCGCGCTGGTGGCGGCGGCCTTTTCCTTCGTGGCGTCGCTGGTACTGGTCAAGGTGGTTGACGTGCTGTGCGGCGGCTTCTGCCTGGACGCCCGTGCCGAGAATGAGGGCCTGGATCGCGTGGCCCACGGCGAGGTGGCTTTCGACCTGGGGCCGGCACTCGATGTGCCGGTGGACCACACGCCGCACCACGAACCGCGGCCCGCGCTGGTGCCGCCCAACGGCCAGAAGCGTTTCACGGTCGTCGTGGACGGCGTGCCCACCGAGCAACTGATCAACATCTGGTCGCAGTTGTGCCAGACGGGCGCGGCGCCGCCGAGCACGGAGTTTCTGACGGTGTATCCGTTCGTGACCACGGTTCAGGGCAATCGCTTCCGCTTCCGCGGCGGCGATCCCACGGTGATGAAGGAGAGTTTGCAGCGGTTGTTTCAGCAACACTTCCACGGCTCGCTTCAGACCTATCTTGAAAGCGGCCCCGGCAACGGCCGTGTCCGGGCGGACGCCCTTGTGTCCGCCGGCACACCGGGCTAGGAGCGCGACTTCCTGCGGTCGTCCAGCGGACGGCCCGCACCTGCCTTTGATTGCCAGTCCACGCGGGGCACGGAACGGAGCCGTACCGTGCCCCGCTTACTTTTCCTACACTGATTCCGTGGGGCAGACATTCCAGTCTGCCGGTCCCTCGGCAGGCTGGAATGTCTGCCCCACGAAGAAGAGGAACTCTCCCGATGAAAATGGTGGTTGCGATCATCCGCCCCGAGCAGTTGGAGGCGGTGCAGGCGGCGCTGAATGAACATGACGTATATCTGATGACGGTCAGTGACGTGCGCGGCTGCGGCCGGCAGCGCGGCTACACGGAGGTATACCGCGGCACCGAATTTCAGGTGCGGTTGCTGCCGAAGGTGAAGCTGGAGATCGCGGTGAACGAGGCGTTTGTAGAGGCGGCCGTGGAGGCCATTGTCCACGCGGCGCGCATGGGCGAGACGGGCCAGATCGGCGACGGCAAGATTTTCGTGCTGCCGCTGGACGATTGTGTCCGCATCCGCACCGGCGAACGCGGCCCGCAGGCGATTGGACCGTAAACAAATTCACCACAAAGACACAAAGGAAGACAGGAGATTTGTTAAATTGAATTCTCCTGTCTTTCTTTGTGTCTTTGTGGTGAATTTATGTTGCCAGCCGTAGATGGCCGGCGTTGCCGTTGACCGTCGGCGTCGGCGTGGCGATCTTCTTGGTCTGCAACTGCATCTCCTGCACGATGCGCTGGCGGATGGCCAGGAAGGCGGTGGCGAACTCGGGGTCGAACTGCTTGCCGCGTTGCTTCTCGACCTCCGCGAAGGCCACGTCCGCCGCCAGGCCCTGGCGGTAGGGGCGATCCGAGGTCATGGCGTCGAAGGCGTCCGCCACCGCCACAATGCGGGCCAGGTGGTGGATGTTCTCGTCCTTCAGGTTGTCCGGGTAGCCCTGACCGTCCCAGCGCTCGTGATGCGAACGCACGATCGGGATCACCGGCGCCAGGTCCGGCACCTGCTCCAGAATCTTGGCGCCCATCGTCGTGTGCGCCTTCATCTTCTCGAACTCCTGCGTTGTCAACCGGCCGGGCTTTTGCAGGATGGCGTCCTCAATGCCGATCTTGCCGATGTCGTGCAGCGGCGTGCCGATGCGGATCAGGTGCATGTCCTCCGCCGACAACTGCAAGTGCTGGCCCAGCAGCAGCGAATACTCCGTGACGCGCTGTGTGTGGCCGCCGGTGTACTTGTCGCGCAGCTCGACCGCCTGGGCCAGAATGGTGATCGTGTTGTAGAACAGGTCGCGCTGCTTGCGCAGCAGTTGCGTCTGCTCGATGCCGGCCGAGACGTGCGCTGCCAGGGCGTCGGCGAGCATCAGGTCGTCCTTGTCGAACGGCTTCTGCATCGGGCCGCGGTCCAGGTGCAAGACGCCCAGCCGCTTGCGCGGCGTTCGCAGCAGAATGCACAGCACCGACGCCATCGTGCCCTCGGCGATGCTGCGGGCACCGACCAGTTCGGGATCCTCCTCGACGCTGGAGCACAGGATTGATTCGCCACGGCTGAAGGAACGCTGGGCGAGGTTCTGGCTGAAGCCGGTGCGCGTCGCCATCTGGCTGGCGCCGCTGGCCAAAGCCCGCAACCGCAGCGGCCCGTTGGGACCGTCGGCCAGCACGATGGCGCCGCGCTGCGCTTCCAGCGTGCTCACGGCGTCGTTCAGGATCGAATGCAGCAGATCGTCTTCGCTCTCAAGGTGGCCGAGGTGGTGGCCGGCGCGCAGCAGCGCCAGGAGTTGTTCGCCAGGCCGGGGACAGCGATTGCTGTCGAAGGCCAGGCCCTCCATCGCCTCGTCCCAACTCTTGGAGGCGGCCGCCTCAACCAGCAGATTCTCGGGGGTGGGCATCTCCGCCTCGCGACCGTCACGCAGCGCGTCCACCACCAGGGTGATGTTGCCGCAGCGAATGATGTCGTGGACCCGCAGCGGCCATTCGCCGGTGCCCAGCCGGGTGCCGTTCAGAAAGGTGCCGTTGGTGCTGCCAAGATCCTTGACGCGCCAGCCGCTCGGCGTGGCCCGGACCTCCGCGTGACGGCGGCTGACGGAACTGTCGTCGAGGACAACCTCCAGCGAGGCCAGACGGCCCGCGCGCAGGATCGAGTCGCCCTCCCAGACCAGATTCTCAACGTCGCCGTTGATGCCGCGCAATCGAATGTGCCGCTTCACACCGCGTCTCCCTTGAGACTGCTCCCCCGCTGTCATCCACCGGGCGGGGAAGTGCAGGATGGCATTTCGTTGTAATATAGCTCACACTTCGGCCAGTGTTTACCCCATTTTCCGACGGTGGTCACAGCCGGTTTTCCGGCAATTGGCTTTCCGCCAGGACGGCCAGCCCTTATCATCACTACACCCACCTTCTTCGATGAGGTACACCATGAATCGGTTCATCTCTCGCGCCGCCGTCCTGTTCGCCGGAATCCTGCTGGCCGGGCCGGTAGCTCCGAGCTGGGCTCAGAAACCACCGCCGCCCGTCAAGCCGAACCCGCTGGCCCCCGCCCTCACGACGGTTTCGCCGCCGGGCGCCCAGCGCGGCGCCACGGTGGAAGTCGTCCTGACCGGCAGCAACCTGGCCAACCCAACCGGTGTGCTGGCGAGCTTTCCCGGGACGATCACCATCCCGACCGACAACAAGAATGGCACCGAGGCGAACAAGCTCCGCGTCCAGTTGCAAGTGCCCGCGAATGCACCACTCGGCTATCATACGTTACGGTTGGCGACCACGAAGGGGATGTCGAATTTCCGCCTCTTCTGCGTTGATGACCTGCCCCCGGTTACCTCCGCCGGGACAAACCGTGACTTCACGAAGGCGCAGCCGTTGCCGCTGCCCTGTGTGGTGACCGGCACGCTGACGGTGGAGCAAGGGGATTACTACAAGATCACCGTCCAGGCTGGCCAGCGCTTATCCTTTGACGTACTGGGCCGGCGACTTGGTTCCGTAATCGATCCGCAAATTTCCATTTATCACTCCCAAACGAAACGTGAGTTGGCCCATGAAAACGATTCGCCCGGCTGCCAGAACGACCCCCGGCTGAGCTACACCTTCAAGGACGCCGGCGACTACATCATTGAGGTCAAGGACACGCTCTTCCGCGGCGGCGCCGACTATGTGTATCGGCTGCGCGTTGGTGACTTCCCGCTGGCGACGACCGCGCTGCCGCTGGCGGCGAAGCGCGGCAGCAAGGTGGACGTTCACTTCTCTGGGCCGCAGGTCGCGGGTGTCGCGTCGGTCGCGGTTGCGGTGCCGACCGACCCCCGGGTCAACGTCCTCTGGGTGGCGCCGAAAGGCCCGAGCGGCCTGCACGGCTGGCCAGTGGCCCTGACGGTCAGCGATTTCGACGAGGTGCTGGAGCGCGAGCCGAACGACGAACCGGCCAAGGCCCAGCGGCTCACGGTGCCGGTCGGCGTGACCGGCCGCTTCCTGTCTGCGAAGCCCGGCGCGGCCGCCAGCCCCGACGTGGATTACTACATCTTCGGTGCCAAAAAGGGGCAGAAATTGCTGATCGAGGCCCAGACGCTGGAGCACTACTCACCGTCGCTGGTGTACATGCTGCTGAAGAACGCCAAGGGGGCGGAGATCGGCAAGACCAACCCGCAGGCGGTGCCGCCGCTGGACCAGCGCATCGAGTTCACCGCGGCGGAGGACGGCGACTACACGCTGGAAGTGCAGCACCTGAACTACCTCGTCGGCCCGAACGAGGTCTACCGCGTGACGGTGACGCCGAGCGAACCCAGCTTCGATGTGACGCTGGGCATCGACCGCTACGACGTGCCGGCCGGCGGCACGCTGGCGCTGCCGCTGATCGTCAACCGTCGCGGTTTCACCGGGCCGATTGAGGTCAGAACGGTCGGCGGCAAGGGGCTGTCCGGTCAGGTGACCGTGGCCGCCAACAAGCCGCCGCAGCCGAACCAGATCGGCGCCATGCTGGTGGTGAAGGTGGATCGCTCCACGCCGATCGGGCCGCAGCTCATCACGCTGGAGTGCCAGGCGGACATCAACGGCAAGAAGGTGAAGCAGTACGTCAACCTGCGGACGCTGGTGAAGCAGTCGCTCGCCGGCCTGCCGTTCCCGCCGAATAACTGGTCGTCGGACGTGGCCGTTGCCATCACCGAGGCGGCGCCGTTCGAGGTACTGGTGGAGGGCGCGCCGCTGACGCTGACGCCCGGCGGCAAGGCGAAGATCAAGATCGTGACGGCCCGCGTCGCTGGCTATGACGGCCCCGTCGCGGTAGAGCTGCGTAACCTGCCGGTGAACGTGACCGCGACCAGGGGCGTCATCGACAAGGGCAAGAACGTATTGGAGGTGGAGGTGACCGCCAACGCCAAGGCCGCGGTGGGGAATTTCCAGGGTGTGGTCATTCACGGCACCGCGACCGGCCGCAATAATTTACAGGGCGCGTCGCCACCGTTCGTGATCTCGATCAAGAAGGCGAAGTGAGGAGGAGCGCATGAATCTCTTCGATAAGTTCCCGCAGGGCCTGGCGTACGTGGACTTCATCCAGAGGTACGCGACCGATGTGCAGAAGCAGCGCTGGCAGCAAACGTTCGAGCAGTTGAAGTTGACGGACGCTCAGCGGGCGTTGCTGGCGTCGTTCACGCGGCGGATGAACGTGCTGTGCCTGGCGGGCGCCTGGTGCGGCGACTGCATCAACCAGTGCCCGAATTTCGAGCGCTTCGCCCAGGCGGCGCCGGTGCTGGCGGTGCGTTACCTCGACCGCGACGAGCACGCCGACGCGCAGCGCGCGTTGCAGATCAACGGCGGCAATCGCGTGCCGGTGGTGGTGTTCTTCAGCGAGGACGGCCAGGAAGTGGCCCGCTACGGCGAGCGCACGCTGAGCAAGTATCGGCAGCTGATGCGCGACCAGGCCGGCGACAGCTGCCCGACCGGCCTGGCGGTGCCGGGCGACCTGGCGGCGCAGGTGACGCAGGACTGGCTGAACGAGTTCGAGCGCGTGCAGTGGCTGCTGCGACTGTCGCCGCGGCTGCGGCAGAAGTATGGCGATTGATCGAGGGAACCCATGAAACGCTGCCTTTCCCTCGCCCTGCTGCTGTTGGCCGCCCCTGGGCTGGGTGCCCAGCCCGCGTACCCGCCGCCGGCGGAGGTGCGGGCCGCGTTCAAGAAGTTGCTCGACCGGCCGAAGGTGGACCTGGACGTGAAGGCTGGCCCCGTCAAGCAGGACGGGGACCTGAACGTCGTCTCCTACAGTTTCGCCTCCGAAAAGAAGGCGGACGGGACCACCGAGCGCGTGCCCGCGCTGGTCGTTTGGCCGAAGGGCGTCACGGGCAAGCTGCCGGTGGTGATCTGCCTGCACGGCACCGGCGGCACCAAGGAAGGCCAGATGGGTTTCATGCGTGAGCTGGCGAAGCGCGGCATTGCCGGCGTGGCCATCGACGGCCGCTACCACGGCGCGCGGAAGACTGGCAAGGGCACTGCGGAATACAACGCCGCCATCATCCGCGCCTGGCGGACCAAACCCGGCGAACCGATGGAGCATCCGTTCTACTACGACACCGTCTGGGACGTGTGGCGCACGGTCGATTTCGTGAAAACGCTGCCGTTCCTTGACGGCGGCCGCGTCGGTCTGATCGGCTTCAGCAAGGGCGGCGTCGAAACCTGGCTGGCGGCGGCGGCGGACGAGCGGATCAAGGTCGCGGTGCCGGCCATCGGCGTGCAGAGCTTTCGCTGGAGCCTCGACAACGACAAATGGCAGGGCCGCGCCAACACCATCAAGGCCGCGCACCAGGCCGCCGCCGCGGACCTCGGCGAGAAGGCGGTCAATCAAAAGGTGTGCCGGGCGTTGTGGAACAAGATTCTGCCCGGCATCCTCGACCAGTTCGACGGCCCGAGCATGCTGCGGCTGTTCGCGGGACGGGCGCTGCTGATCCTCAACGGCGAAAAGGATGGGAATTGTCCGCTGGGCGGCGCCAAACTGGCGTTTGCGGCGGCGGAGAAGGCGTTCCGGGACGCGGGCACGCCGGAGCGACTGCGGATCATCGTGGAGCCCGTCGGCCACGCGGTCACGCCGGCGCAGCGGCAGGCGGCGCTGGACTGGTTCGTGCGCTGGTTGAAGGAGAAGGCGAAATAACCGGGCTAGCGCTCCCCGAGCTTCAGGTCCGTCTTGCCGCCCAATTTCACGAACACCTGCAACGCGAAGTCGCCCAGGTCGCTGCCGAAGCCCAGAATCAGGCACTCCCGGCCCGGCGTGACGCGGATGTCCTTGTGGACGCCGGCGATGACCGTCGGCGTGGAGAAGTAGAAGTGGTAGGGCGTCTCGGCCAGCAGCGCCTTGGCCTGGCCGGCGACCACGTTGGCGACCTCGCCGAGACAGTCGTACTGCATGGCCTGTTCCCGGGCCTCCGGCAGTCCGGCGAGCACGCGCTCGGCCAGGGCCTGGGCGGTCGGCTGATCGAAGCCGAGCACCAGCGACCGGACGATGCCGGACAGCCGCAAGGCCGCCGACACCTCGCCAAGCGTTGTCGGTTCCGGCTTCCAGAAGGCGCCGCGCGGCGTCACCTCCAGGCACGCCATCTCGGCGAAGGTGTGGGTGACGGCTTCGGTGAACGGCCCCACCAGCTGTTGCTTGACCTCCGCGGGGACAGGCTGCGCCCCCGCCGCGGCCGCGGCCAGGATGTCCAAGGTCGGCTCCTTACGCAGGGAATCCGTGGCGATTCAACGGACGAGCTGATAATACCCCGATTTGACGTGCTCCGCGCGCTGGAAGGAGTCGTCGAGGTTGAACGTCGTTTCCGCGCTGCCCAGCAGCAGATAGCCGTCCGGCCGCAACTGCCGTGCCAGCCGGCCCAGAATGGTTTTCTTCGTCGCCACGTCGAAATAGATCATGACGTTACGGATCAGCGACAGGTCCATGCGCGGCAGCACCGGCCAGACCTGGGCCAGGTTGATCTCCTGGAACTGCACCATGGCGCGGATGTTTGGGTTGAGCTGCCAGTGGGTGCCGTGCTGGCGAAAGTACTTGACCAGCAGCGCCGCGGGCAGGCCGCGGTTGACCTCGATCTGGCTGAAGCAGGCCTGCCGCGCCCGCTCCAGCACCTCGCGCGACAGGTCGCTGGCCACGATGGTGACGCTCCAGTGGGCCAGTTCGGGGAAGTATTCCCGGATCAGGATGGCGAGGCTGTACGGTTCCTGGCCGGTCGAGCAGCCGGCGCACCAGAAGTGCAGACGGCGCTCCTCCCGGCGGCGCTTCATCAGGTCCGGCAGCACACTCTTGCGCAGCGCCTCCCACGGGTGGTGATCGCGGAAGAACGAGGTCTCGGTGGTGACCATCGCCTCCACGATGCGTGTGCTGAGCCCCGCGGAGGGTTGCGTTCGCAACTGCCCAACCAGATCCTCAATCGACTTCAGGTTCAATTGCCGCACCACGGGCGTCAGCCGGGTTTCGACGAGGTATTCCTTTCCCGCCTCCAGGGTAATCGCACTACGTTCCTGGAGCAGTTTGCAAATGAAGTCGAAATCCTGTTCCGTCATGCCATCCACCTTGAGCGTCTTGGAGAGGGGCGGTTGAAGTTGCAGTTCACCAGCGGCTGGCATGGTTCGGTTCCCACGGAGTAAGGTGACTGGAAACGGCGCTCCCAGGTGTTTTGCCCCCGGCGGCTTCCTCTCCAGGGACAGAATTTGGTGTTAACCATTAACACCGGCGCCTCCTCGTGGTTCTGGTTCGCCCCCTGGTGGGGTTTGGGCTGACCGGCTCGACGCACTCAACACCCGCCGCCGCAATGGCTTCGACGAATAATTAAATTTTCATCATCTTGCGCATTGTCCTGGGTTATTTTACGCGGTGCAGAATCTCCTCGGCAATGTGAGAAATGGGCAATACCTGATCGGCCAGGCCAGCGCGGATGACGTTGCCGGGCATGCCCCAGACCACCGAGGTGGCCTCGTCCTGGGCCAAAACCTGGCCGCCGGCCTCGCGCACCGCCTCGCAGCCGCGCAGGCCGTCCTGGCCCATGCCGGTCAGGATGATGGCCAGCGCCGCCGTTCCGAACGTCTGGGCCACGGAACGAAAGAGCACATCCACCGCGGGCCGGCAGGAATTCTGCGGTGGGTCCTGGTGCAGCAACAGCCGTGCCTGTGGGCCGTTGCGGACGACGATCATGTGGTAGTCCCCGGGGGCGATCCAGACCTGGCCGGGCTGCAGCGCCGCCCCGGAGGTGCCCTCCTTGACGGCCAGCCCGAACTGGGCCGACATCCGCTCCGCCATCAACCGCGTGAACATCGGCGGCATGTGTTGTACTACCACGACCGGCACGGAAAGGTTTTTCGGCAGCCGCGAAAAGACCTCCGCCAGGGCGTTGGGGCCGCCGGTTGAGGCGCCGATGGCGACCACCTCCGCGTGTCGGGGGGCCGGGCCCCCGGCCGCACCGGCCGGCGTAGCCGCCTGGCTGCGGACGACCTTCTTGATCGCGCGCGTGTCGCGGCTGGCGGCGGCGTGCAGGGCCTTGATCTCCGGGATCAGCTGCTCGCGGATGACCGCCAGCGAACCGTCCACACTGTGCGTGCCGGACGGCTTGGTGAAGTAGTCGGTGGCGCCCATCGCCAGGGCGTCGAGCGTCGCGGCGGCGCCGCGCTCCGTCAGGCTGCTGAACATGATGACCGGCAGCCGCGGATAACTGCGGCGCAGCTCGCCGAGCGTGGCCAAACCGTCCATCTCCGGCATTTCAAAGTCGAGGATGATGACATCGGGTTTGGCCTGGGCCATCTTGGCCAGGGCGATGCGGCCGTTGGCGGCGGTGCCGGCGACCTCCAGCTCCGGGTCGCGGGCCAGTTCGTCGGCCACAAGGCGGCGGAACACCACGGCGTCGTCCACGACCAGCACGCGGATCTTCCCCATGACGGTTACTCCCGGACCACGTCCAGCAGATTGAGCTTGGCCACGAGCACGTCCTTGGTGAACGGCTTCATGAGGTATTCGTCGGCCCCGGCCTCCAGCGCCATTTTAACCTGGGCGGTCTCGGCTTCCGAGGTGACCATGAGGATGCGCACACCGCGATAGGTCGGGTCGGCGCGCACCGCCTTGATAAACTCCAGGCCATTCATCGCCGGCATGTTCCAATCCACCAGCAGCAACTCGACCGCCGGCGACCGCTGCAACACCTCCAGCGCCTCCAGGCCGTTGGCGGCCTGGAGCACGGACATGCCCATCTCCTTGAGGATGTTGCTGATGATGGACCGGGCCGCCCGGGAGTCATCGATCACGAGCGCGAGCATAGCTTCCCCCGTGGTCAGAAGTGAGAAGTCAGAAGTCAGAAGTCAGAGTTGACCGTCTGTTCTGCCGTTTGCGGCTTAGCGCTCTTCCTGACTTCTGACTTCTGACTTCTCCCTTCTGACTTCTGACCTTTAGTACTTGAACTGCGCCACCAGCTTTTGCAGATCCTGGGCCATGCGCGACAGTTCGTCGGCGGAGCCCTTGGTGTTGCTGGCCCCCTCGGTGGTGCTGCGGGCCGCCTGGGCCACGCCGATGATGTTCTGGGCGATCTCGTTGCTGCCGCTGCGCCGCCTCGGCGACGTTGCGGCTGATCTCGCCGGTCGTCGAGGTCTGCTCCTCGACGGCGCTGGCGATCGTGTTCTGAATATCGTTGATCTGGTTGATGATTTTGCCGATCTGGGCGATGGCGTCCACGGCCCCCTTGGTGTCGCCCTGAATGGCCTCGATTTTACGGCTGATGTCCTCGGTCGCCTTGGCGGTCTGCTTGGCCAGCTCCTTGACCTCATTGGCGACCACCGCGAAGCCCTTGCCCGCCTCGCCGGCACGGGCCGCCTCAATGGTCGCGTTCAACGCCAGCAGGTTCGTCTGCTGGGCGATGCTGGTGATGACCTTGATGACGTTGCCGATCTCGGCACTGCTCTCGCCCAGCTTGGCCACAATGGAGTTGGTGCGCTCCGCCACCTTGACGGCACTCGTCGCCACCTTGGCGGCCTCGTTGGCGTTCTTGGCGATCTCCTTGATGCTGACGCCCATCTCCTCGGCGCCCGTCGCCACCGTGCTGACGTTCTTGCTAACCTCCTCGGCGGCCGCCGAGGCAACGTTGGCCTGCGTCGCCGTCTCCTCGGCGGTGGCGGCCATTTGCTGGCTGACGGCGGTCAATTCACGGCTGGCGCGGGCCAGCGACTGGGCCGTCTGCGAGATGTTGTGGACGTTGCCGCGCAGGTTGCTGAAGAACTTGCCCAGGCCCTCGCCCAGCTGGCCCACCGGGTCCGCGCCCTTGACCGTCATCTCGCGCGTCAGTTCGCCGCGCGCCGCGGCATGCACCGCTTCCAGCAGTGCCTCAATGCGGGTGCGAAACTCCTCCACCTGCTGCCGTTCGCTCTCGAACTCCGCCAGGCGCTCGCGCTCCTCCTCCAGCCGTTCGGTCGCCACCTCCCAGGTGGCCAGTGGGCCGAGGAAGTTCTCGTCCGCGTCGTAGACGGCGGTGAACTGCACGTCGAGCACCTCGGGGCCGAGGTGAACGTTGACGCGGGCCGGCAGGTTGCGCGGGTCGCTGAGCGGCCTGCGCTGCCCGGCCGTGCTGCGTGGGAACAGGTCGTTGAGCGATGCGCCCACCACCTCGTCCGCCCGAACCTCCAGGTGGCGCTCCAGACGGGCCAGGGCCGCCAGCGCGGCGGGGTTGGCGTAGGTGATGGTCAGGTCACAGTCGGCCAGCAACAGGTTGACCGGAGCACTGTTCAGGATCGCGGCTGCAGGGGACGGCTCCGCCGCGCCCTGCCCGGCTTCCTCCCAGTTGACCACAAAACCCAGCGGGGCGTCCTCGGGGCCGGGCACGGCGTTGATGCTGGCGCGGAGAGTGACGGTGCCGAAGCCCAGTACCGCCTGGTACGGCAGGGCCGCCGGGTTGCGCAGGGTGCGTTCCAGCTGGCGTTTGTCCTTGTGGAGCCGGGACAGTGGCGTGCCGACGACCTCTTCCGGCTCGACGCCGATGGCCTTGCGGAGTTCGCCTTCGAGGCCGCGCAGCGTGTCGAGGGCGTGCGCGTTGGCGAAGACAATGGTGCCCTTGGCGTCGGTCAGGAACACGTTGGCCTGAACCGCGGCCAGGCTGGCGCGGAGGAACTCGGGCGAGTCCAGGCTGCCGTTCAGGCCGGGGGTGGCGCGACCTTTCGAGGCGTTGTCCATCGTTGCGGCTCCGTTGCCACCGCGGGTGGCGTCGTTCGCTGGGTGCTGTCTCGTCGAGCGGGGTCGCGTCAGCGCCCGTGGGCTTGCACGGGGCGCTGACGCGACCCCGCTCGTCGGCGCGGTTGGTATTAAATCCGTAGTTCAAAGTCGTGCCCCTTCTCCGAAAGGTTCACGGTGCGCTCCGCGTCCAAAATGAGCAGCAGCCGGCCCGGCAACTTGTAGGCGCCGACGATCAGGTCGCGGGCCACGCCCTGCAACGTTTCAGGGGCCGGCTCGAACGCCCGCTCCGGCACCTCCAGCACATCGCCGATCTCATCGACCAGCAGGCTGACGGCGCCGTCGTCGGTCTGCACCACGACGTTGACCGGCAGCTGGTCGCCGGGCCGATCCTTCAACTCCAGGCGGCGGCGCAGGTCGATGGCGGTCACGATCTGGCCGCGCAGGTTGATGAGGCCGCGCACCACCGGCGGCGTCAGCGGCACCCGCGTCATCTCCTGGTAGCGGATGACCTCCTGGACCTTGAGCACGTCCAGCCCGAGGTAGTGGCCGTCCAGGTAAAACGTACAGTATTGCCGCTCGCCGGCCATAGATGCTTGTACCTCTGTGTTCCGCCGCTTGCGGCTTGCGCGCTGCGACCCTTCTGACGTTAACTGGGTATCAGCGCGCTAAGCCACAAGCGACGGACCAATCAAACCCCCGCGTGCGAACCCGCTTCGAGCTCCGAGGCCGGCCTGGCGCCCCGGCCGAGCGCTCCAGCCGCCGCGGCTGGCGTCCGTTGGGCTCGAAGAAGTCCGGGTCCGCCGTGAGCAGCAATCCCTCCACGTCCAGGAACTCCGTCACGCGCCCCTGAATGACCGCCGAGAACAGCACGCCGGGCCGGTTGGTGCGCGAGCGGATCGTGATCGCCTCCTCCACGATGTCAAGAATGCGGCCGACCACCAGGCCGACCTGCTGCCCCTCACCGGCGAAGACCACCACCTGCACGGTGTCGCGGTGCTCGGCCGCCTCGGGCGGGGGGACGTCCGCCAGCCGGCGCGCGCTGCGCGGCAAACCGCGACCACCCTCCTGACGGCGCTTCTTCCGCAGCAACCGCGACACATGGAACAGTGGCAAAATCTCGTCCCGATACTGTACCACGTCCTGCGTGCCAACGCGCTCCAGGGCCGTGCGCGGGAACTCCTCCAGACGTGACACCTGCGACAGCGGAATGGCCATGCGGCTGCCGTCCTCAATGACGAACAGCAGCACCGTTTGCGTGTCCGCGGTCCGGCCCGGGGCGGCGGGGGCCTTCTCGGTCAGGGCGCTGTGCCGCATACCGGACAGGACGTTCGACTTCTGGGCCAGGCCCATGATGTCCAGGATCAGCGCCACCTTGCCGTCGCCCATGATGGTCGCGCCCGAGAACGCGGTGATGCCCTTGAGTTGCTTTTGCAACGGCTTGACGACGATCTCCTCGGTGTCGTGGATGGCGTCCACCATCAGGCCGAACTGCCGGTCCTCCGCCTGCAGCACGACGATGTTGACCTCACCGGGCGGCGGTGTGGCGGCCTCGGTCAGGCCCAGTTCGCGGTTGAGGTAGACCAGCGGCAGCAGGTTGCCACGCAGCCGGTAGACCGGCGCTCCGTGAATGCGCTCGATGCCGCGCTGGGCCTGGTCGCCTTCGAGACGCACCAGCTCCAGCAGGCTCACCTGCGGGATGGCGTAGCGGTCGCCGCCGGTGGTGATGGTCAACGCCGGGATGATGGCCAGCGTCAGTGGGATTTTCATCTGCACGGTGGTGCCGCGGCCCAGGTGGCTCTCGATGCTGACAGTGCCGCCGGTCTTCTCGACGTTGGTGCGCACCACGTCCATACCGACGCCGCGGCCCGAGAACTGCGTGATGCGGTCCACGGTCGAGAAGCCGGGCAGGAATATCAGGTTGACCAGCTCGCCATCGGTCAGACGGTCGGCCTGATCGGGCGTGATGAGCTTGGCGTGGATGGCCTTTTCGCGGACGCGCAGCGGGTCGATCCCGGCGCCGTCGTCGGTGATCTCCAGGATCACCTTGCCGCCCTCGTGAAAGGCGTGCAGCGACAGCCGGCCCTGCGCCGGCTTGCCCAGGGCCACGCGCCGGGCTGGCGGCTCAATGCCGTGGTCCACGGCGTTGCGCACCAGATGCGTCAGCGGGTCGCGCACGGCCTCCAGGATGGTCTTGTCCAGTTCGGTGTCCTGGCCCTCCATTTCGACGCGCACCTGCTTGCCGCAGGCCACCGCCAGATCGCGGACCACGCGCGGGAACTTGCTCCAGATGTTGTTGATCGGCTGCATGCGCGTCTTCATGACGTTGGCTTGCAGTTCGGTCGTCAACAGGTTGAGCCGCTTGACCGTGCCCAGGAAGGAGGCGTCCTCGGAGGAAATGCTGAACTGCATGATCTGGTTGCGCGCCAGCACCAGTTCGCCGACGAGGGTCATGAGCTTGTCGAGCAGCAGCACGTCCACGCGGATGGCGCTGTCGGAGACGACGGGGCGCGCGGCTCGGCGCCTTCGAGGGTCGGCAGCTCGCCGGGGGCGAACATCACGCTCGGCGGTGAGACCACGATCGGCGGCGGTGGCGCCGCAGCGGCGGGCGGGCGCGGGGCGGCCGGCCCGCGCGTCGGAGCCGGCGGCGGTGGGGGAGGCGGTGCGACGGCCACCGGCGCATCGTCATCCTCGCCGTTCGCCTCCACGTCGGCCAGCGGCCTGGCCTTGACCTCTTGCAGCGCTTCCAGGGCCTGGATCAGCTCGGAGAAGTCGGCCTCGCCCTCCTCGCCGGACACTTCCAGGGCCGTGAGCATGCGCCGCAGGGCGTCCACCACGGCCAGCAGGACGTTGGCGGTGTCGGCGTCGAAGACGAGAACGCCATCGCGGAGGCGGCTGAACACCTGCTCGGCGGCGTGCGAGAGCGCTTGCAGCTGCTGCAGGCCGAGGAAGCCAGCGGTGCCCTTGATGGTGTGCAGGGTGCGGAAGGCCCGGGCCAGGGTCTCGCGCTCGGTCGGGTGCTTCTCCAGGGCGACCAGGTCGAGATCCAGCTGGGCCAGGTTTTCGTTCGTCTCCAGCAAGAAATCGCGCAGGATTTCGTTCATGGACGTCTCACAGGTTGACTGAACCAGGCCGAGTAACTTCACCCCGTTGTGGCCCGGTCGGGAGACCGGGTCACAACCTGGGTCACGCCAGCCGCGTCCGGCCCGCGACCAGGCACAGCGCCTCGACCAGTTCCTTTGGCGAAAACGGCTTGCGCAGCAGGATCGACTGAGCGCACATGGTGAATTGTTTGGTCTCGGCCCCCTGCGCCTCGCTGGAAATGAGCACGAAGCCGGGGGCGGGGTCGCGGTCGGCGCGGACCTGCTGGGCCAGCAATACGCCGCTCATGTCTGCCAGGTGCAGAGCGCTGACAACCACGTCAGGCAGGTCGGCGGCCACCGCCCGCAGCGCCTCCGCCGCGGACTGCACGGCCACGACCTGGCGAACATCATTCTCCTGCAAATATTTCTGGATGATGGCCGACTGGGTGCGCGACGGCTCGACCAGGAGCAGCTTCAGCGTCGGCAGGCGGCTGCGGTCGAACAGCGGCGGCTCGTCGGAATAAGCCGCCGGGGGCGTGTCGGCGCTGGTCTTGCCCGCGGGCGGCGGCACGGTCGAGGGCCGGTTGCCGTCCGCCTTCCCCGCCGCTGCCGCCGGCGCCGCGGTGGCGCCGGCGGCGCTCAAGCCCAGCGCCTCCAGGTCGCGCACGACCTCGGCCATCGACTGATAGCGGGCCTCGGGGGTCTTGGCCATCATGCGGCGGAACACCTCTTCCAGCGCGGCGGGCACATCGGGCCGGTCGGCGGTCAGCGCCGGGATCGGTAATTCGCGGTGCTTGATGAGCGTGTCCATCGGCGTCTGGCCGACGTAGGGAGCGTGGCCGGTCAGCAGGAAGTACAGGGTGGCGCCCAGGCTGTAAATGTCGCCGCGCTGATCGGTGGCGGCCGGGTCCATCGCCTGCTCCGGCGACATGTAATCCACGGTGCCGAGGATGCCGCCGGCCTGCGTCAGACCGTTGGCCGCGGCGCCTGCGGGGCCGGTCAACCGGGTCAGGCCGAGGTCCAGCAGCTTGACGGTGCCGCTGGCGTCGCGCAGCAGATTGGCCGGCTTGATGTCGCGGTGGATCATCCGCTGGCGGTGAACGTAATCCAATCCGCGGGCCGCTTGCAGGATGCACTGCACCGCCTCGGCCACCGGCAGCGGTCCCTGTTTCTGCACCACGCCGGAGAGATCCTGGCCGTTGACGTACTCCATCACCAGGAAGTGGCCGGCCCTGGCCTCATCGGCGTCGAAGGCCATGACGATATTGGGGTGGCTCAGCTGGGCAATGGCCTCCACCTCACGCTGGAAGCGCTGGACAAACGTCTTGTCCTTGCACAGATTGCGGGTCAGGACTTTCAGGGCGACCACGCGCTTCATGCGGCGGTGCCGGGCCTTGTAGACGGCGCCCATGCCGCCGGCGCCGATTTTGTCGAGGATAACGTAGTTGCCGATGTGCAACTTCTCGTAGCGTTTGTTGAGCACGGCGTCGAGCTGAAACGGCGTCAACGTGCCCTGCTCGACCAGGGCCTGGGCCAGGGTGGTGCCGTCGGCGCCCGGGCACAGGGACTCGGCGTGCTCCAATTCCTCCGCGGAAAGGATTTTGCTTTCCTTGAGGCTGTCGAGCAGCTCCTGTCGGCCCAGGCCCGCTTGTATTTGCGCTTGCTTCATGGATGACTTGTTGGGTTGCTGGGCTTTCAGGGCCCGCGGTTCGTGAACCGCAGGGAGTTGCCGTTCCGTTGCCAGACAACCTGTCTGCCGCAAACGGATGTTATTATAACTGACTGCCCCTGCCAATCTACCAAATCTCGGATTTTCCGGCGGGATTTTGCGCAAGCCGGGGTGCCGCGTCGGCACAGGCGGGATTTGCCGCCGGGTGGACTGCGGTCGGTGCGGGATGGGCACGGACGGCCTGCCAGAGTGGCTCTGGGAGTCGTTGGCTGGCCGCGGCTGTCAGAGCAAGGGGGCCAAGACTGCCAAGGGGGCCAACTTTTTCACACGTCGAGATCCGGGTCAAGAAAGGATCTGCTGCTACTTTTTCTGCTTTCCGCCCCACTTTTTGCCGAGCAGTGTCCTGGTTCGCCAGAGGGTGATCGTACCAATGCCCACTCCCTGGCACAGGACAGGTCGGATACATTATTTCTCAGCCATCATCGACCCCGCCACGGAGGAGCCGCCGTGACCGTCTCGCCGGAAACCCGCGCCCTGCTGGCCCTGAACCTGGCGCCCGACCTTGGGCCGCTGCGCACCGCCGCGCTGATCGAGCGCTTCGGCTCCGCGGCGGCGGTGCTGCAGGCGTCGGCGGCCCAACTTGGTCAGGTCGATCACATCAGCGGCCGCCTCGCGGGGAAGCTCAGCGCCGCCCTGCGCGACATCAACGTGGACGAGGAGGTGGCACTGCTGGCCGCCCATCAGACGCACCTGCGCGTCCTCGGCGGCCTGGATTACCCGCCGGCTCTGGCGACCATCGCCGCGGCGCCGCACCTGCTCTATGTCCGCGGCACCATCGAGCCGCGCGACGCCAACGCGGTGGCCCTGGTCGGTTCGCGCGACTGCACGACCTACGGCAAGCGCGTCGCCGAGCAACTGGCGGGCGACCTGGCCCGGGCGGGCTTCACGGTGATTTCGGGGCTGGCTCGTGGCATCGACGCCTCAGCACACCGCGGAGCGCTGGAGGCCGGCGGCAGGACGCTGGCGGTGCTGGCGAACGGCCTGGCGAAGATTTATCCGCCGGAGCACAGGCAGCTGGCGCAGGAGGTCGCAGCCGCCGGGGCGCTGCTGAGCGAGGCGCCCATGCAGCAATCGCCGCTGCCGGGCATGTTTCCGGCGCGCAACCGGCTCATCTCCGGGCTGTCGCGGGCGGTGGTCATTGTCGAGGCGAACGAGAAGAGCGGAGCGCTGATCACCGCCGAGCACGCCGCGGAGCAGGGCCGGCCGGTGTTCGCGGTGCCGGGGCCGATCGACAGCCCCGCCAGCGCCGGCACGCACGCGCTCATCCGCACCGGGGCCGTGCTGTGCCGCGGTGTGGCCGACATTCTCGAAGAACTGGCGAACCTGCCGCCGCCAGCGCCCGAGCCGCTGACCTGGCTGCCGGGCCTGCCGCCGTTGGCCGCGGTTGCCCCCGCCGCAGTGGCCGCGCCGATTCCTGCGCCGGTGCCTGCTGGGCCGCCGCCGGACCTCAGCGACGAGCAGCGGCGCGTGTGGGACTTCCTGGCGGAACAGCCGCGACATGTCGATGAGATGGCGCAACAGCTGGGGCTGGGCGTGCCGCAGCTCAGCGGCGTGCTGATGATGTTGGAGATGAAACGCGTGGTGCGGCGACTGGTGGGCAACCGTTACGAGCGCTGCGGCTGACCCCAGCTGACCCCGTTTACGTTTCGCGCAGGTAAAGTCCGCGCGAAATGTAAACGGAGTTCCGTGTTGGCCAGTGACATTATAAATCCGGCCGCGGCCTGCCCGCCCCCTGCTGCTTCAGCAGCTTGACGCGCTCAAGCAACTCGGGGTCGTGCGGCGTCACCCGCAACGCCTGCTCGTACAGCGCCAGCGCTCGTTCGGGATGCTCCAGCTGCTCGTACAGCAGACCCAGCTCCGTCAGGGCCATGACGTTGTGCGGGTCGAAGTGCAGCGCCCGTTGCAGCCGGCCCTTGGCCTCTTCATATTGCTGATCCAACCGCAGCCGCCAACCGTCCAGCGCGTACGCCGACGCCAGTTCCGGCTCGCGCGCCAGCCAGTCCTCGACGAACTCCGCCGCCTTCTGGGTGCGGTCGGTCTTGCGCCACAGCAGCGCCAGCGCCTGCCGGCACGCGGCGTGCTTCGCGTTCTGGGCCAGGCACTTCTGGTAGTAGTCCTCCGCCTTGGTGCCGTCGTTCAGGCGGTCGTAACACTGGCCGACGTTGAAGAGCAGGTTGGCGTCGTTGGGATTCGCCTTGAGGGCAAACTCAAAGTCCTCGCGGGCCTCGCGGTACTGGCCGCGCTGGAACAGACTGACGCCATCCGCGGCAATGTCACGCAGGCGCTCCTGCTCCAGCGTCGGGCCGCAACCGCCCAGCGCCAGCAGTCCGGCGACGCACAGCGCCCAGTTTCGCCCGCTCCTCATCGGCATGGTCAGTCTCCTCCCGAACACTTCCCATACCACGGTGGCGGAAAAAGGGAAGACGAACCTGGCGCGGCGACAGGCATTGACGGCCCCGGCGAATCCGTCATAACGTAGCCCTGAGCGCCCGGCCGCAACCCGTACAGGACTGTCATGGTCGATCCGGTTCGTCAGGAAGTGATCGCCCTGGCCCACACCGTCGTCGTCAAGGTCGGCACCAATGTGCTGACCGGCGCCGACGGCACGCTCAACCCGGAACGCCTGCAGGCCCTCGCCGATCAGGTGCAGCGCCTCCGCCAGACGGGCCGCAAGGTCGCCCTGGTCAGTTCCGGGGCCATCGGTGCCGGCGTCGGCCAACTCCGCCTCGGCCAGCGCCCCCGGGACCTCCGCCACCTGCAGGCCTGCGCTGCCGTCGGCCAGGGCCTGCTCATGCGCGCGTACCAGGAATACCTCGGCCGCCAGGGCGTGGACACGGCACAAATCCTGCTGACCGCCGGCGACTTCGACAGCCGTACACGCTACCTGAACGTTCGCAACACCATCCTGACGCTGTTCGAGTGGGGTGTGCTGCCGATCATCAACGAGAACGACACGGTCAGTGTTGCGGAGATCAAGTTCGGCGACAACGACCATTTGGCCGCGATGGTGTGCAACCTGCTGCAGGCGCCGCTGCTGGTGCTGCTGACCAACGTCGATGGGCTGTACGCCAGCGACCCGGCCACCCACCCCGGCGCCGAACTGGTCGCGACGGTGCCGGAGATCGACGGCCGCGTTATGGACATGGCCGGCGGCAGCAAGAGCATGCTCGGCACCGGTGGCATGCGCAGCAAGATCCGCGCCGCCCGGTTGGCGACCGCGGCCGGCGAGTCGGTCATCATGGCCAATGGCAGTCGTCCCGGCGTGCTCGACGAGATTTTCACGGCGGCGGCGGTGGGCACGCTGTTCCTGCCGCACGGCTCGACGGTGCCGGCGTGGAAGCGCTGGCTGGGTTTCACGGCCCAGCCGCGCGGCCGACTGGTCGTGGACGCCGGGGCCCGGCAGGCGGTGCAACATCAGGGCCGTAGCCTGCTGCCGATTGGCGTGCTGCAGGTGCTCGGCCAGTTCGACAAGGGCGACGTGGTGGCGCTGTGCGACCGCGACGGCACCGAGTTCGCCCGCGGCCTGACGAACTACCCGGCCGGCGACGCGGGCAAGATCATCGGGCTGCGCACGGAGCAAATCGGCGAATTGCTGGGCGCGGTGCCTTACGAAGAAGTGGTGCATCGTGATAATCTGGTGGTGATCGTGTGAAGGCGTTGGGGAAATGCACAACCGCTGTTGTGGCCTGGTCTCCGGACCAGGCCACGGGCTGGACCGAAGGTCTCCTCCGGGTCGAAGCAGGGGAGACCTTCGGTCGGGCCGGGTGGCACGGTCCGGAGACCGTGCCACAACGGGGTGGTGCATCGTGATAATCTGGTGGTAGCGGTGTGAAGGCGGCGGGGAAATGCACGGAATTGGCCCGACAGCGTTAGGGAACGCTCGCCCACTCGTCTGTGGAGTGGGGACATCAGCCCCCCGGGCTCCGGTCCTCGGGGTGGCGGCGGATGACACCATGAAAGCGCGTTCGCGATCGACGGAGCCGCAGCGGGCGGAGTTCGAGGCGCTGTACCAGCGGCACAGCCGCGAGGTCTGGGCGCTGGCGTACGCCCGTTGGCTGAACGCGGACCTGGCCCAGGACATCATGCAGGAGGCATTTCTGCGGCTGTGGCGGCAGTGGCAGGAGGGGGGCGAGAGCATCTTGAACCCCCGGGCCTGGCTGCTCCGGGTGGCGCGCAACCTGGCGGAGGACCACGCCAAGAGCGCCTTTCGCCGCAACGGCACCCACCCGCCGCAGACCATGAACGGCGTGCGCTCGCACGAGCCGCTGCCGCTCGAAGCGCTGGAACGAGAAGAAACCTTTGCGCAGCTGCGCGGCGTTCTGGAAGAACTCGCGCAACCGGATCGGGAAATTCTGACGCTGCGCTACGGTCTGGACTATAATGCCAATGAAATCGCCGACTTGCTCGGGATCAACGCGACCGCCGTCCACATGCGCCTCAGTCGGGCGCGGCAACGGTTGGCGGAACGCTTGACCGCGCAGGGCGTACATTATCAACCATGAGGTCTACGATGCCGACAGGCGCTGCGCTCCCCCGCATGCACCGCCCCGCTGATGAGCTGGACGGGCTGCTTCGCGCGTACTTCCGCGCGGAACTGCCCCACCCGTGGCCCGCTGCCCCGGGCACCGCGTCGTCGCGCCGCGGCGTGACGCCGGCCTGGCAGCGCTGGCACCGCCACCTGGCGCTGGCCGCTGCCGTGTCGTTTTTTCTGGCCGGCTCGTTCCTGTTGACGCGCGGCTTTCCCGAGGTTAAACCAGGTGCCGCCCCGACCCTGTCTCCGGGGAAAGAAATTGGCAAGCAGCTGGAGCGACCCGCCAGCATCGACCGGGAAAAGACGCGCGAGCAACTGCCGGCCCACCAGGCGGATCCGCCCCTGCTCAAGATTCTCTCCCTAGACGAGACCCCGTCCAAGAGCGGCCGACCCATTGGGTCGTACGGTGTTGAAACCAAGGGCGGCGTGCAAGTCATCATCACTAAACAATTGCCGTGAACCTGGCGCCCGCCGGGCCGGCCAGGGAGTGGTCCGATGAAATGGGGCGTGTTGGTCTTGACGTTGGCGTGGTCTCTGCTCGCCGTGCCGGCTCAGGGCCAGGTCAAGGTTGCGCAGCCAACCCCGGTGGATCCTGTCACGGAAATCGCCGCCCTCGGCCTGACGGTGGTGCCGGTGCCCGGGGTGCTGTACGAGCAACTCCAGTCCGCCCACCTGAAACCGGGGATGGGCGTCGTCATCGACCAGGTGTTGCCCCGGTCTGCCGCCGCACAGGTCGGCCTGAAGCGCTACGACATTCTCCTCTCCTTCCAAAAAACCCCCGTCCGCGACACGGCCCACTTCGCCCAATTGTTGCGGGCCGCGCCCCCGGATCGCAAGGCCCCCCTGTTGGTCTTGCGCGGCGGCAAGGAAGTGGCCCTGGAGGCGGGGTTGTCCACCAAACTGCTGGCGGTCGCGGACCCGACCGAACCGCCCAGGGGGCTCATCAAGCCCGACGGACCGCCAGCGGTCCACGTCGTCGCCAAGCCGCTCGAGGGTGGTAAGATGAACATCACGTTCACCTACTACTCCGAGGGCAAGGGGCGGTTGGAACGGCTGACCTGCTCCGGTTCGCTGGATCAGATTCAGGAACAGGTGCGAACCGCCAGCACGAACAAGCAAATGCCAGCCCCCGTGCGCGAACTCGTGGACGCCACCCTGAAGCGCATCCGCACACTCAATGCGCAACCCTGAAGCCGCTGCGCAGCGACGGCCCGCCTTTCTTTTTTCCCTTCCGCCTGGGTATAGTGGGGGTGTGAATGTTGGTGCGCCTTGCTTTGCCACCTTCCCATGAGTTCTGGTCATGAATACGCATACCTTAACGCCCCCTCGGGCAGTCGTGTATCCCGAAGACGACGGAAACCCCTTGGCCGAGAACACCCTGCAATATGAGTACATCGCCACCACCCGAGTGGGTCTGGACGATGTGTTCGCCGACGACCCGAACGTGTTCGTCGCGGCCGACCTGTTGTGGTATCCGGTCGAGGGCGACAACACCATCCGCCAGGCGCCAGACGTGATGGTGGCCTTCGGCCGACCCAGGGGGTTTCGCGGCTCTTACCGCCAGTGGGAGGAGGACGGCATCGCGCCGCAGGTGGTGTTTGAGATCCTGTCGCCCAGCAACCGCGGCGGCGAAATGGCTCGCAAGGCGTTGTTCTACCAGCGGTACGGCGTCGAGGAGTATTATGTGTACGACCCCGACGACGGCCGGTTGCAGGGTTGGGAACGGCAGGACGGCCAGTTCCGGGAGATCGCGCAGATGCAGGGCTGGGTGAGTCCGCGCCTCAAGGTGCGCTTCACCACCGTCGGGACCGACCTGCAATTGTTCATGCCGGACGGCCGCCGCTTCGCCACCTACGAGGAACTGGTGCATCAGGGCCGGCAACTGGTGATCGCAAAGCACCAAGCCGAGCAGGAAAAACAACGCGCCGAACAGGAAAAACAACGCGCCGAACAGGAAAAACAACGCGCCGAACAGGCCGAGCAACGGGCCGAGGAGCAGAAACGCCGCGCGGAGGAGGCCCAAACTGAGCTGGAGCGACTGCGAGCGGAACTGAAGAAGCGCAACGAATCGCCACCCGGTTAGTGCTGGACTTGGCCCACGAAAAGCCGTACAGTATCCGTAGAGAATATCATCAGACAAGTGGACGACATTCGTTTTGGAGGTTTGTTTGACAGTCGCATTGCTTGAGAAACCCATGAGCGGTTTCCAACCCCTCAACCTTTCATCTTCTCTGCTGGCGGCCCTGGAGCGGGCCGCATATGTGCAACCCACCCCCATCCAGGCGGCCCTGATCCCGCACGTCCTGCAAGGGCGCGATGTCATGGGCCAGGCGCAGACCGGCACCGGCAAGACGGCGGCGTTTCTGCTACCGTTCCTGAACCAGTGGCGCAAGAGCGACGAGCACGGCCCGCAGGCCCTGGTGCTCGCCCCGACGCGCGAACTGGTCGCCCAGGTCGCCGAAGAGGCCAAAAAACTGACGCCGAGCAAGGACTGCCGCACCCTGGCGGTGTACGGCGGCCAGGGCATGCGCCAGCAGATCGCGGCGCTGCAAAAGGGCGTCGCCATCGTCGTCGGCACTCCCGGCCGCGTCATCGACCACCTCGGCCGCGGCACGCTGACGTTCGATCAGGTGCGCTACGCCGTGCTCGACGAGGCCGACCGCATGCTGGACATCGGCTTCCGGCCGGACATCGAAAAGATTCTGCGGCGCTGCCCGAAAGCCCGGCAGACACTGCTGCTGTCGGCGACGCTACCGCCGCCGGTGCTACGGCTGGCGCAACGCTACCTCAACGACCCTGTTCACATCAACCTGTCGCCGGCCCGGGTCACGGTGGAGAACATTCGCCAGACCTACATCACGGTCGATGAGGACAGGAAGTTCGAGCTGCTGCTGAAGGTGATCGAGCGCGAGCAACCGCGGCAGTGCATTATCTTCTGCGAGCGCAAGCGCTGGGCGGACGAGGTGTACCGCGACCTGCGGCGCGCCGACAAGAAGGTGGCGGTGATGCACGGCGACCTGGAGCAGCCGGAGCGCGAGAAGATCATGAAGGGCTTCCGCGACGGCAAGGTGGTGTACCTGGTCGCCACGGATGTGGTGGGCCGCGGTATCGATGTCAGCGACATCTCGCACATCATCAATTACGATTTGCCGCTCGACCCCGAGAACTATGTCCACCGCATCGGCCGCACCGGCCGCATGGGCAAGGACGGCATCGCCATCGCCTTCATCACGAAGGAACAGGGGCCGCAGCTGACCGCCATCGAAACGTTCATCAACCACCAGCTGGCCGAGGATCGCATCGCCGACTTCCAGGCGTACACGCCGCGGCAGCCGGCCGTCCCGGAGGCGCCGAAGACCGCGGCGCCCGTCTTCGGCCGTCGTGTCAAGCGCTACAGCAATCGGCTCTGAGCGCCGTCCGGGCCCCATTCAACCTCATTGATGGTTTCGCGCTCATCCGCGCGAAACCATAGATGAAACAACTCCCCCCCGAAAATGGCTCCGCCCTGGTGTAAGGATTCGCCTGCCCCCGGCGACTCACGACCTGGCAGAGACCCTTCATCGCCCGGCACACCAGGGGGAGGCGACCACGATGGCCAGGCAAGTACCCGGCGAGGACCGCCAAGTGGGCCGCGAGCTGCCGCCGCCCGGCGAGTGGGTGGGGCGGTATGGCGACGCCCTGTATCGCTACGCCGTGTCGCGGCTGCGGCGACCGCCGGAAGCGGAGGAGGCCGTGCAGGAAACGTTCCTGGCGGCGCTGCAGGTCCGAGCACGCTTCGCGGGCCAAGCGGAGCCGTTGACCTGGCTGCTGGGCATTCTGCGGCATAAAATCGCTGATCGGCTGCGGGCGGCGGCGCGGCACGGCAACCGCGCCGATGTGGACGACCTGGACACCTGGTTCGATGCCAGTGGCCATTGGCGGCGGCCGACGGTGCGCTGGACGGACCCGGCGGAACTGGTCGAGCGGCAGGACTTCTGGCGCGTGGTGCGCGGCTGCCTGGCGAAACTGCCGGCGGCCATGGCCGAGGCGTTCGTACTTCGCACCCTGGACGACTGCGCCGCTGCGGAGGTCTGCCGGACCTTGACCATCACGCCGGCCAACCTCTGGGTGCTGCTGCACCGCGCCCGGTTGCGACTGCTGCGCTGCCTGCAAATCAACTGGTTCAACGCCGAGGAAAAACCGTGCTGAGCTGTCGCCGCATGACGCAGGTGATTTCCGACGGACTGGACCGCCGGCTGTCCTGGCTGGAGCGGCTGGGACTGGCGATTCACCTGCTGGGGTGCTCGCCCTGCTGCCGTTTCCGCCAGGCCGTCCGCTGGCTGCACCGTTCGTTGGCGCAGGCGCCGTCCGAGGAGCAGCTGTCGCCCGAGGCGCGCGACCGCATCCGCCGCGCCTTGGAGGAGGCCGCCGGGGAGTAATTTTTTCGCGCCGCTGGTGTAAGGAACCCGGCGTCCGCGACGACTCACGGGCGATGAAGGGGAAGCCATCTCGGCCGGCTCCCCGCGACGACATCTCGCCTGTGAGGATGAACCATGTTGAACTGGATCTGGACCCGCCGCCCGTTGCCGTGCCGCGCCGCCCGCCCGAAAAGTCTGCACCTGGAGGCCCTGGAGGACCGCATGGTCCCGTCGGCCGTCACCGTCTACACCGAGACGAACAACCCCGCCGCGGGCCAGAACGCCGTGCTGGCCTACCGCAGCAACCCGGTGACCGGCAACCTGACGCTGATCGGCAGCTTCTCGACCGGCGGCACCGGCGAACTGAACCTGCCCAAGGTGGTCGGTCCTGACGACGGCGACCACCAGGTCGTCGCCAGCCGGGACGGCCGCTTCCTGTACGCGGTGAACGAGGGCAGCAACTCGATCACGGCGTTCCGCATCGACCCCAACGGCCGCCTGGACCGCATTGGCACGGTGGACTCGGGCGGCATCGAACCGGACGGCCTGAGCGTGGCGGGCAACCAGGTCTACGTGGCCAACCGCGGCGACGCGACACAGACGCAGCCGGGCACCGTGGCCCCGAACGTCACCGGCTTCAACGTCGGCCGCGACGGCCGCCTGTCGCTGATCGCCGGCTCGACGGTGTCGTTCCCGGTGGGCACCTTCGCCACGCAGGTGCTGGTGACGGCGAACGACCGGCTGCTGTTCGTGCAGCTGGCATCGCTGAGCGGGGCGCCCGAGGGCAACACGGTGCAGCCGTTCCAGATTCAGGGCGACGGCACCCTGGTGGCGTCGCCGGGCGGCGGCGTGGGCCAGCCGATCAACCCGTCGGTGCAACTGGGCCTGGCGTTCAACCCGCACCTGAACATCATCTACGCGGGCCTGACCGGCAATGGCCAGGTGGGCGTCTACACCTACGACGAGACGGGGCGGATTTCGTTCGTCAGCGCCGCGTCAGACCAGGGGTCGGCGCCGTGCTGGATCACGGTCAGCGGCGACGGCCGCACGCTGTACGCCTCCAACACCGGGACGGACTCGGTCGGCGTTTATTCGCTGGCGAACCCGCTGCAGCCGGTCGAGATCCAGGAATTTTCGCTGGGCGGCCCGCACGGCCCGGCGGGCGGCCCCACCCAGACCGCCGACTTCGAACTCGCGCTGAGCCCGAACGGCCGCACGCTGTACGTGATCGGCCAGAACACCAGCCCGACCGCCTCGTTCCCGCAGGGCAACCAGCTGCACATCCTGTCGGTGGCCCGCGACGGCACCCTGAGCGAGCCGGCGGGCCCGATCATCTTCCCGACGTCGCTGGTGCCGGCGGACGCTCACCCGCAGGGCCTGGCAGTGGTCGGCGGCACGACGAACGGGCACGGTTTCTTCGATTGGGATTTTGACGACCGTGATTAAGGTTGAGGTGCCGGTGCCTTGATGACCCCGTTTACGTTTCGCGCGGATTGAAGTGCACGCGAAACGTAAACGGCGTTCTCTTTCTTCTCACGTCACTCCCGCCAGTTGCCGCACCCACGGCTTGGAATAATAGCGATCCCACGAATCCGCGAGCAGCGCCACCACGGGGCCGCGCACGTCGCCGCGTGCCGCCACCCGCAGCGCCGCCGCCACCGCCGTGCCCGACGAGCCGCCCACCAGCAGCCCCTCCTCGCGCAGCAGCCGGCCCGTCATCGCGAACGACTCCGCATCACTGATCAGCTCCGCCGCGTCGAGCGCCGTCAGGTCGAGCGTCGCCGGCGGCACACTGGAGCCGATGCCCTCTACCTGGTAGGCCGCGTCCAGGTCGGGGTGGCGCGCGTCCACCAGGTGCGCCAGCCGCGAACCGACCGGGTCCGCCAGGACGATGCGCACGTGCGGCAGCAGCGGTTTCAGGTAGCGGCTGACGCCGGTCAGGGTGCCACCGGTGCCGGCCCCCGCCACGAACGCGCCGAGCTGGCCCTGCGTCTGGCGGAACAATTCCGGCCCGGTCGTCAGTTCGTGGACGCGCGGGTTGGCGGGGTTGGCGAACTGATCGGTCAAAAACCAGCCGTTTTCCGCGGCCAGGCGCTTCGCCACCTGCTGGAAGTTGCGCGGATCGTGCGGCGGCGCATTCGCGGTCATCACCACCTGCGCCCAGCGCCGCCAGGGCGATGCGCTTATCGACGGACATCTTTTCGGGCATGACGCACACCAAACGGTAGCCGCGCGCCGCCGCGACCAGCGCCAGGCCGACGCCGGTGTTGCCCGCGGTGGCCTCGATGAGCGTGGCGCCCGGCTGCAGGACGCCACGCTGCTCGGCGTCCTCAACGATGGCGCGGGCGATGCGATCCTTGACGCTGCCGCCGGGGTTGAGGTGCTCGCACTTGGCCAGCAACGGCACCGGCAGCCCGGCACCGATGCGCAGGAGCGGCACCAACGGGGTGTTGCCGATGTGGTCCAGAATGGTGGCGGCGGGGGACATGGCACTCTGGGGGGAAAATCACTCAATACGCCCCATTTTGCTTCTCATGGTACGCCTTTCCGTGAACGGTGAACGTTATATGCTTTTTTGTCTTCCTGGCGGTTCTTCTGCTTTTCAACTTTCCTGCAGCCGCCATTTCAGCGCTGTATAGCGTCGGGCCGTGTCCTGCCGTTGCACCGCCAGCGTCAGTGCCTTGCCGCTGCCGACCAGCACCACCAACTTCTTGCCGCGCGTGATGGCGGTATAGAGCAGGTTGCGCTGCAACATCATGTAATGCTGCGTGTGCAGCGGAATCACCACCGCCGGGTATTCGCTACCCTGAGACTTGTGAATCGACAAACAGTACGCCAGGGCCAACTCGTCCAGTTCGCCGAAATCATAACTGACTGCCCGGTCCTCGAAGTCCACGACCAGTTCGCGCTCGTTGAGATCAATGGACTTGACGCGGCCAATATCTCCGTTAAAGACTTCCTTGTCGTAGTTGTTAACCGTCTGCAGCACCTTGTCGCCGACGCGGTACGTCCAGCCGTAGCGCTCCACCTCGGCGACGCCGAGCTGCGCCGGGTTCAGCACCTCCTGCAACCGCGTGTTCAGGTGCCGCGCCCCCAGTTCGCTGCGGTTCATCGGCGTCAGCACCTGCACGTCGCGGAACGGGTCCAGGCCGAAGCGCGCCGGGATGCGTTCGCGCACCAGTTGAATGATCCGCTCCAGAATCGCGTCCGGCGTCGCCGCCTCAATGTGATAGAAGTCGGTGAGTTGCCCCGGTGGCCCAGACTCGGGCACCTCGCCCTGGTTGACCTGGTGCGCCGCCTGCACGATGCGACTGTGGCCGGCCTGGCGGAAGATTTCGGTCAGCCGTACCACCGGCACCGCCCCGGACGCGATCACATCCGCCAGCACCGCCCCCGGCCCAACCGACGGCAGTTGATCCACGTCGCCGACCAGCACCAGGCATGCCCAGCGCGGCACCGCCCGCGCCAGCTGGTTCATCAGCACCACGTCCACCATCGACGCCTCATCGACGATCAGCAAATCCACGTCAAGATGATGTTCGCGGTCGCGCTTGAAGCCGCCCAGGCCCGGGTCGAACTCCAGCAGCCGGTGGATGGTCAACGCTTCGCGGCCCGTCGTCTCGCTCAGCCGTTTCGCCGCCCGGCCCGTCGGCGCACCCAACGCGCAGCGCAGGCCCTTTATCGAGAATATTTCAAGTATCCCTCTCACAATCGTCGTTTTTCCGGTGCCCGGGCCGCCGGTAACGACCAGCACTTTTTGCGTCGCCGCCTGGCGGACGGCCTCGCGCTGCGTCGGCGCCAGCGTCAGCCGCATTCGCTGCTCAATGGCCGCCAGCGCCGCGTCGAGATCCACGCGCGGCAGCGGGTGGACGCCCTGCTTCAACTCCTTCAGCGTCCGCGCCACGCCCTGCTCCGCCAGGAACAGCGTGGTCAGGTACAGCCACGGCTCGTCCGCCTGACCCTGGCTCCACGGTTCGCGGATGAGGCTTTTGTCCTCGCGCAGACTCTCGACGGCGGCGCGAACGATGTCCGGCGGGATGCCCGTCAACTGACCGGTCTGCTCGACGACGCCCTGCTCGGGATAGCCGCAGTGGCCCTGACTGCTCAGCTGCTGCAACACGTAGCGCAGCGCCGCGGCCGCCCGCAGCGGTGAGGCGCGGTCGATGCCGAGCTTCTCCGCCAGCTGGTCGGCGCTCTGGAAGCCAACGCCCCAGATATCCGTCGCCAGCCGATACGGATTGCTGCGCACCAGGTCCACGGCCTGGTCGCCGTAGGTCTTGTAGATGCGCACCGCCCGCGCCGTGCCGACGCCGTGCTCCTGGAGGAAGATCATGATCGAGCGCACCGCCTTCTGCTCGCGCCAGCTTTCGCGGATACGCTGGATGCGCTTGGGGCCGATGCCCTTGATCTCCTGCAGGAACGCCGGGCTCTCGTCGATGACCGCCAGGGTGCGTTCGCCGAACACCTCGACAATCTTGCGGGCGTAGTGCTTGCCGATGCCCTTGACCAGGCCGGACGCCAGGAAGCGTTCGATGCCTTGTTTGGTGTGCGGCGGCGTCGTGACCAGGCGCTCCGCCTTGAACTGCAAGCCGTGCTGACGGTCCTGCTGCCAGGTGCCCTCGGCCTCGACGTACTCGCCGGCAACGGCGCTGGCCAGGACGCCGACCACGGTTGCCAGGCCGCGGCGCCCGGCGACCTGGACGCGCAGTACCGCAAAACCCGTGTCCGGGTTGTGGAACGTCACCGTCTCAATGGTGCCCGTCAGCGCTTCGCTCATGGTGTGATTGTAGCGGTTCGGGCCGCCGCCACGCATGTCAGCCGCCCTGGTCGTGGGGCCGACATTCCTGTCTGCCGGGTGCCCGGCAGACAGGAATGTCGGCCCCACGATAAAAAGGCTTGCCGGCCGCGCCGCGCGGCGTGAAGATAAAGAAGCGTAACCCCTTGCCGGTCGCTCTTCGTTCCGCCCTGAGATGTTTCCATGCCGATCAATGTGACCTGTACGAATTGCTCCACCACCTTGAAGGCGCCGGACACGGCGGCCGGCAAGCGAGTCAAGTGTCCGAAGTGCGCCGCCATCCTGGACGTGCCCGCCGCGCACGGGGTCGTGGTGGAACCGCGGCCCATCACCGTCAATGTGCCGCCACCCGTGCCGGAGGTGCCCGAGTTGGTCGAGCCGCCGATGGAGGACGAGCCGCGCCGCCGGAGCCCGCGCCGCGACCGCGACGAGGACGAGTATGACGACGAGCCGCGCCGCCGTCAGCGCCCCGCTCCCGCGGCGGCCGGGGACGACAGCGGCGGCGCGCAGATGGGCCTGGGCATCGGCTCGCTGTGCGTCGGCATCATCTCCTGCTTGCTGGGGTTCATCCCCTGTGTGGGGATGTTCATCTCCATCCCGCTGGCGATCATCGGCCTGATCCTGGGAGTCGTCGGACTCATCCTGGCCCTGACCAACAAGAACAAGGGCCTGGGCATGCCCATCGCGGGCGCCGCGGTTAACGGCCTGGCGATCCTCATTGTCGTCGTCATGTGGACCGTGGTCTTCGCCTGGCTCGGCGTCACCACCAACCAGGCCGTGAACACGGCGATCGACCAGGCCAAGAAAATGCAGGAAGACGCCGAGCGGCGGAAACGGGAAGCGGAACAAAAAACCCAGGAGGAACGCAGGAAAAGCCAGGACAACCTGCGCCAACTGGCCCTGGCCATGCAATCCTACCACGCCACTTACAAGCGATTTCCCAGCGCCAACAAGAATGGCCTGAGCTGGCGCGTCGAATTGCTGCCCTATCTCGAACAGATCGAGTTATACCAGCGATTCCGGTTGAACGAGCCCTGGAACAGCCAGAATAACTTCCCGTTGCGCAACCAGATGCCCGAGGTGTACAAGCCGGTGCGCAAGGGCATCGGCAACACCCACACGTTTTACCAGGTGTTCGCCGGCAAGGACGGTCTGTTCCGCGCGGACAGGGACGTGCGCATGCCTCTCTCATTCCCGTTGGGCACGTCCAACACGTTTCTGATCGTGGAAGGCGACCAGACCGTGGAGTGGACCAGTCCCAACGACATCTATTACGATCAACAACGCCTCGTCCCCCGGTTCGGCCAGATGTTCGATAATGGCTTCAACGTGGCCCTGGCGGACACCGACGTCCGTTGGTTCGACCGCAACGCCCTCAATTAAAACCAACTCCGGGCGGCGATCACGTCCGACCCGAACGGGCCGCCCTTGCCGCGAAAATAACAAGACAATCTGAATCCCACGAGGCAACCATGACCATTAGCGTGACCTGTGACGGCTGCGAACGGACCCTAAAAGCCCCGGACAGCACCGCCGGCCGCAAGATCAAGTGCCCGAAATGCGGCGCCGTTGTTCTCGTGCCCGAGCCGGACGAGGACGAGGAGGCGGCCTCCCCTGCCCTCAAAAAGGGTGCGGCTCCGGCTCAGCGCAAGCGCGCGGCGGCAGACGACGAAACGCCGCGCCGCAACGGCCGCCGGGACGAGGAGGATGAGGAAGACGAGACGCCGCGGCGCAAGAAGAAAAAGCGCAAGGCCCAGAAAAGCAGTCCCCTGCTGTGGGTGGGCATTGGCGGCGGCGTGCTGGCCTTGATTATCATCATCATCGTGATTCTGTTGCTCAACCGACCCGCGGCGCAGCCCCCCGCCAGGGACAACAAGGACGTGGCGAATCAGGACAAGAAAAAGGGCAAGGAACCGGTGGTGGAGCGGAAGCTAGACCTCGGGGCCGACGGCAAACTGGATTCGCCCAACAATGGGACCATCTCCGACTTTCACCAGAGCAAGGAAAACCTCCGCCAACTGGCCCTGGCGATGAAGACTTACGAACTCGAACGGCGAAAGTTTCCAGGGGCCGCGATCCTTAGCAAGGACGGCAAGAAGACGCCGCTGTTGAGCTGGCGCGTCACCCTGCTGCCGTTCCTGGAGCAAGAGAACCTGTACCGGCAGTTCAAGCTGGACGAACCGTGGGACAGCGCGCACAACAAAAAACTGATTCAGTCGATGCCGAAGATCTATCAGCCGGTGCGGCGCGAGCACCCGGAGGGCGGCCGAACCTATTACCAGGTGCTCACGGGCAAATCGGGGCTCTTTGGGGAAGGGCGCGAGCCGCGCCCGAATCAGATCACGGACGGCTCCTCCAATACGTTTTTGATTGTGGAAGGCATCGACCCGGTCGTGTGGACGAAGCCCGAAGATCTGGCGTATGACAACGAACTCAAGGGCGAAGCCGTCAAGAAAGAACCCGCGGCGAATTTCAAATTCAGGGGCGGTCAACCCGTGACCAAGATCGGGGGCATGTTTGCCAACGGCTTTTGCGCGGCCCTGGCGGACGGCCGCGCTGAGCGTTTCGCGCGGGAGATTCCCGCGTGGAAGATTCACGCGCTGATTACCTACAACGGTGGCGAAGTCTTCAACCTGGAGGATTAAGGTTGCGCTACCGCCACGGCGCGTCGGGTTCGCCTTGATATAGGACCGCTTCGGTCCTATTATCATAATGTCCTCCTGGGGCAGAACCTTCACCGGGCGCACCATGACCCTGTTGCCGCGCAAAGTCGATTACGCCTTGCTGCTGCTGTGCTACCTGCGGCACCACCCCGAGGGCGCCTGCGCCCGCACCCTGGCGGATCAACTCGCCCTGGGCCGACCGTTCGCCGCGAAGATTCTCAAACTCCTGTGCCGAACACGGTTTGTGGCGAGCCAGCGCGGCCTCAAGGGCGGCTATGTGCTGACGCCGGCCGCGGCGGGTCGCAGCCTGGCCGAGTTGCTCGACGCCCTGGACGACGGGTTCTTCCTGGCCGAGTGCAACCACGAGCCACCGGACACCTGCTGCGCCCTGTACGAGCGTTGCCCGGTCAAGGGGCCGATTGCCGAGGTGCATCGTCGGCTGCGGGAGGTGCTGGAACAGGTGACACTGGGAGAATTGTTCGCGCCGGGCGGCACCGTGATGAGGCTGCAACTGGACACGTCACGCTGCGAGGGGGCGGCGGTGTCCGTTTAGAGCGGTTCACAGCCGCGTGGATCACGCCCCGTAGGACGGCTCTCCAGAGCCGTCTCCGAGACAAGGACGGCTCTCCAGAGCCGTCTCCGAGACAAGGACGGCTCTCCAGAGCCGTCCCACAGGCTGTGCGCAAACCAAGTGTGAACGGCTCTAGGACGGAGGATTTCACCACGGAGAACGCAGAGCACGCAGAGAAAAGACAACAGAGGATCCACAGATGACGCAGATGGAACACAGATAAAGACATTTGAATTGGTCTTTATCTGTGTCATCTGTGGATCGATTCCTCGTCAGGACGGGGTTGCGATGGTGACCTTGCCGATCTACCTGGACAACAACGCCACGACACTCTGCGATCCGCGCGTCGTCGAGGCGCTGTTGCCCTATTTCGGTGAGGAGTACGGCAACGCCGCCAGCCGGCACCACATCTTCGGCCAGCGCGCCGAGGCGGCGGTGGAGCGGGGCCGCGAACAGGTGGCACAACTGATCGGCGCCGCGGCGAAGGAGATCGTCTTCACCAGCGGCGCCACCGAGGCGAACAACCTGGCCCTCAAGGGCGCGACCGCGATGCTGCGGCGGCAGGGCAACCACCTGGTCACGACGCAGACCGAGCACAAGGCGGTCCTGGACGTGTGCAAGCGGTTGCAGCGCGACGGCTGCGCGGTGACGTATCTGCCGGTCGATGGCCACGGCCGCGTCAGTGCTGAGCAGGTCGCCGCGGCGCTGACGGAGCGCACTGTCCTGGTCAGCGTCATGGCGGCGAATAACGAAATCGGCACACTGCAACCAATCGCGGCGATTGGCCGGCTGTGCAAGGAGCGCGGCGTACTGTTGCACTGCGACGCGGCGCAGGCCGCCGGCAAGGTGCCGCTGGACGTGGAGGCGCTGGGCGTCGATCTGCTGAGCGTCAGCGCTCACAAGCTGTACGGTCCCAAGGGTGTCGGGGCGCTGTACGTGCGCCGCCGCAATCCCCATGTACGTCTGGAACCGCTGCTCGACGGCGGCGGCCACGAGCGCGGCATGCGCAGTGGTACGCTGCCGGTGCCGTTGATCGTCGGCCTTGGCATGGCCTGCGATTTGTGTGGTGAAGAACTGCCCACGGAGGCCGAACGGCTGACGCGGTTGCGCGAGCGGCTGCGGCAGGGCATCCAGAGCCAGGTGACGGAGACGCGCCTGAACGGCCACCCAACGGAGCGGCTGCCGAACAACCTCAACCTGAGCTTCGCCCACGTCCACGGTGAGGCGCTGCTGATGGGGCTGCAGGACGTGGCGGTCAGTTCCGGCTCGGCGTGCACGTCGGCGAACGTGGAGCCGAGCTATGTGCTACGGGCCATCGGACTGGACGACGAGCTGGCGCACGCCAGCCTGCGCTTCGGCCTGGGGCGGTTCACGACGGAGGAGGAAGTCGATTACACCGTGACGGCCGTGGCGCGCGTGGTGGCGCGGCTGCGGGCGCTCAGTCCGAGTTACGCGCTCGCCCAGAGGGATAAGGTTGCGATCACCGGCCCGGCGTGCGGGCCGCCTTGAGGTCGCGGTAACATCGCCCACAGGAGAGGTTTGACATGAGCATTGTGGTTACGGAAAAGGCCGCCAAGGCGGTCAAGCGGATCATCAACGAACAGCAGCAAGCAAGTCTGACGCCGGAACTGGTGCCGGTCTTTCAGGAAGTGCTGGCCCAGAATGGCGGCCGGCCGCCGGTGCTGAACGAACTGGCCGAGAAGGCTGGCGTCAGCGTCGAGGAGCTGAATCAGAAGCTGGGCCAGAACGCCGCGGCGTTCGGCAAGATTCACCTGCGCATGCGTGTGGTCGGCGGCGGTTGCAGCGGCTTCAAGCACAAGCTGGACCTGGACCCTGTCGTCAACGACAAGCTCGACGAGGTGTTCGAGATGCACGGTGTGCCGGTCGTCATCGACAAGCGCAGCATGATGTACCTGGAGGGCGTGACAGTCGATTACCACGACGACATGAACCAGCCGGGTTTCAGCATCCAGAACCCCAGCGCCAAAGGCACCTGCGGCTGCGGCAGTTCGTTCTCGATGTGAGCGCTCTTTCTCCCCTCGCCCCCTGAAGGGGGCGAGGGGAGTCAAGCTCTAAATGTCGTAGTACAGCATGAACTCATAGGGGTGGGGCCGCAGGCGGATGGCGTCCACCTCCTTCTCGCGCTTGTACCAGATCCAGGTGCTAATCACGTCGGGCGTGAACACGTCGCCCTGCAGCAAGAACTCGTGGTCCTTTTCCAGCGCCGCCAGCGCTTCTTCCAGCGAACCGGGCGTCTTCGGCACCTTCGCCAGTTCCTCCGGTTCCAGGTCGTAAATGTCCTTGTCGAGCGGTTCGCCCGGCTTCATCTTGCCCTTGATGCCGTCCAGCATCGCCATGAGCATCGCCGAGAACGCCAGGTACGGATTGCTGGAGCCGTCCGGACAGCGGAACTCCAGCCGCTTGGCCTTGGGGCTCGGCGAGTACACCGGGATGCGAAGCGCCGCGGAGCGGTTGCGGCGGCTGTACGCCAGGTTCACCGGCGCCTCGTAGCCCGGCACCATGCGCTTGTAACTGTTCGTCGTCGGGTTGGTGATGGCGCACAGCGCGGGAGCGTGCCGCAGCAAACCGCCGATGGCGTACATGGCCATGTCCGACAGTCCCGCGTAACCGCTGCCAGCGTACAGGTTGACGCCGTTCTTCCACAGCGACGTGTGGACGTGCATGCCGCTGCCGTTGTCCATGAAGATCGGCTTGGGCATGAACGTGGCAGTCTTGCCGTGCCGCCGGGCCACGTTCTTGACGACATACTTGTACTTGAGCACGTTGTCGGCCATCTCCACCAGCGGCGCGAAACGCATGTCGATCTCGCCCTGGCCGCCGGTCGCCACCTCGTGGTGCTGCGCCTCGACCTTCAGGCCGCACTCGATCATCGTCAACATCATCTCGCTGCGCAGGTCGTGCAGGGCGTCGGCCGGCGGCACCGGGAAGTAGCCCTCCTTGTAGCGCAGCTTGTAACCGAGGTTCGGCCGTTCGTCGCGGCCGGTGTTCCACGCCCCCTCCACGCTGTCGAGGTAGTAGTAGCCGGAGTGCTGGTTCTGGTCGAAGCGCACGTCGTCGAAGACGAAGAACTCCAGCTCCGGCCCGAAGTAGGCGGTGTCGGCGATGCCGGTGGACTTCATGTAGTTGACGGCCTTGCGAGCGACGTTGCGCGGGTCGCGCGAGTAATCCTCCTTGGTCAGCGGGTCCTGGATGTTGCAGACCATCGTCAGCGTCACGTCCTTGCAGAACGGATCGAGGAAGGCCGTCTCCGGCACCGGGATGACGAGCATGTCCGACTCGTTGATGGCGACCCAGCCACGAATGCTGGAGCCGTCGAAACCGAGGCCCTCTTCAAAGGTGTGCTCGGTCAGGGTGTCGGCGGGGATGGTGAAGTGCTGCCAGAGGCCGGGGAAGTCCATGAAGCGGAGATCAACCGCTTTGACTTCTTTCTCGCGGATCAGTGCCAGGATTTCTCGAGGTGTCACGGCCGATGGCCTTTCTTGATCGTGGCACAGGCGGGACGCCTGTGCCACGGGGGATCACTTCCGCATGTCCTGCAACCCCAGCGCCAGCCCGGCGTGCAGGAACGGCCGCAACCGCTCCTCGGTGCCCTCCAGCACTTCGCGCACAACACCCGACTGCCCCAGCCGGGCGTTGTGCCGGGCCAGCGCCTCCAGCGCCTGCGCGTAGGCCAGCGAGTCCTTGTCCGTGACCTCCTCGGCCGCGGACATCGGCTCCTGACTTTTGGACGACGCCAGGCGGGCCAGCAGGATTTCCAGTTGCGCCGCGCCTTCGTGGTTTTGTCCGGCAGCTGGGCGAGCATTTCCTTGGCCTCGGTGGTCTTGCCGGCCTGGGCCAGCAGGCGGCTCAGTTGCAGCAGATCCCACGCGGGGACGGTGACGCCGGCCTTGCGGGCCTTGGCGGCCTGCTCCCGGGCGAACACCAGCAACGGCCCCGCGACCTCCGCTTTCTCGGCCTGGAGCGCGACCGCCGCGACGCCCAGCGCCGCCTGCAAGCACTCCAGCGGCGGCCCCGCGGCCTTCGCCACGTCCTCGGCCTTGCTGAAATCGCCGCCGCGGGCGTAGCCCTCCGCGTACCCCTGCCGCGCGATTGGGTCGGCAGTATTCTTGTCGGGCGGGGCGGCGATGGCCTTCGCGTCCTCCGAGTGGTCCTTCAGCAAGAAGGCGATTTTTTGCGCCGACAGCGGTGTCTTCGCAGCCTTCTGTGCCGCCGTCTCGCCGCCGTCCGGGGGGGCCGCCTTCGTGTTGATGACGTTGACCACCTGCACGGCCAGAACCTGCGCCAGTTCCGGTTTGCCGGCCTTGATGAGTTTCCCGCCCACCTCGCGCAGGCCGGTCTGCAGCGCCTCCGGCGACCGGATCGCCAGCAGCACTTCGCCCAGCTCCTTCTGCACCTTCTTCCAGTGCAGTTTGACCTTGTCGAGGTCCTCCTCGTCGGTGCCGCCCAGGTCCACCCAGGTCAGGGCCAGATCGATCAGAAAGGCGTCGCGTTCCAGTTGCTGCGCGGCCGAGTCCTTGGTGGCGGCGAACGGCGCCTGCGCCGCCTTGCGGAAGGATTCCTGTGCCTTGTCCGCCTGACGTGTCCGCGTGTAGTACTCGCCCGCGGCCCGGTAGATCGCCGCGGACGGCAGCGGCGGCAGTTTCGCCTCCAGGGCCTTCTTCAGTTCGTCCTCCTGCTGGTTGTTCGTCAGGTAGTTGCTGAGGACGATCCAGCCGACGACCACCGCCGCCAGTCCCACGACCGCCAGGAGACCGCGGCGGACCCAGACCCGAACCGGCACCGGCTCCTTCTGTTCAGGCGGCAGGGCGCCCGCTTCCTCCAGCGCCCCCAGACTGACGCCGCCCTTCTCGTTGCTGCTCATGACGCCTTCGAGCTTCTCGTCGCGCATGCGGGCGACGGCGGGGCCGCCCTTGACCTCGCGCCAGTTCTTGGGCCGATGGTCCTTGGGGATGGGCACCTTGACGATGCGCTTGCAGTGCGGACACGGCTCCTGTTTGCCGGCCAACTCGATGTTGAAGTGCAGTGCCTCGTCGCACCAGGAGCAGGTGAAGTCGATGGTTGTGGCGGCGGCTTCTTCCTCGGCCTGCTTGGCGGCGGGGTCTTCGAACAGGGCGGCCGCGGCGAGGGCCTCCACGTCTTCGGGCGGCGGCCCGGCGGGGGCGGCGGTCGGCACCGGGATGACCAGCGGCTTCTTGCACACCGGGCACGCCACGCGCTTGCCGGCCAGGTGCGGCTTGACGCTCAACGTCTTCTTGCAGCCCTCGCAGCGGACCTTGATCGGCACCATCGCTCATTCCTCTCCCCGCGGTTGCGGGGTCATTCGTTAGTGCAATCGCAAGGGACTTGGTACAATCGTGGGACGGCTCTCCAGAGCCGTCTTTGCCGAAGAGACGGCTCTGGAGAGCCGTCCCACGAACAGCAAGCCCCTTGCCGCTGCATCAGGGTTGCAGCACGGGCAGCCGCAGACGGCCGGCGGCCAGCTCCGGTGTGCGACCCTTCTCCGCCTCTTCCTTTTCCCAGGCGTCAATCTCTTCGAGCAGGGCGTCCACCATTTCGCTCTCCTGCACATGGCGGACGATCTCGCCGCGCTTGAAGATGACGCCCTTGCCCTTGCCGGCGGCGATGCCCAGGTCCGCCTCGCGCGCCTCGCCGGGACCGTTGACCACGCAGCCGAGCACGCTCACTTTAATGGCGGTCGTGCGCCCTTCGAGGCGCTTCTCCAGCTGGGCGATGATGCCTTCCAGGTCGATCTCCAACCGGCCGCAGGTCGGGCAGGCGATCAACTCCGGTTTGCGCACGCGCCGCCGCGTCGCTTGCAAAATGTCGAAGGCGGCGGCGATCTCCGGCACCGGGTCGCCGAGCAGGCTGATGCGGATGGTGTCGCCGATGCCGTCGAGGAGGATCGGCGCCAGGCCGCACGCCGACTTGGTGACCGCGTAGGGCGCCTTGCCCGCCTCGGTGATGCCGATGTGCGTCGGGTAGTTCGCCTGCTTCGCGTACAGCCGATACGCCTCCACGGCGGTAATCACGTCGCTGGACTTCAGCGATACGATCAGATCGTGGTAGCCCTCGGACTCGGCGATCTCGATGTAGCGCAGGGCGCTGTCCACCATCGCCGGCGGGCACGGGAAGCCATATTTCATGGCGAATTCCCGCTCCAGGCTGCCGGCGTTGACGCCGATGCGCATGGGGATGCCCCTGGCCTTGGCCTTGCGCAACACCTGGCGGAAGCGGTCCATGCCGCCGATGTTGCCGGGGTTGATGCGGATCTTGTCGATCGGATGGTCGAGGGCGGCCAGGGCCATCTTGTAGTCGAAGTGGATGTCGCAGATGAGCGGGATGCGGATGCGTTTCTTGATCTCGCCGAGGACCGCCGCGTCCTGCGGTTTGGGCACCGTGACGCGGACGATCTCGCAGCCGGCTTCTTCAAGGCGGTGGATTTCCTTGACGGTGGCTTCGAGGTCGTAGGTGTCGGGCGTGGTCATCGACTGCACCCAGATGGGGTTGTCGCCGCCGACGATCAGATTGCCGACGCGAACTTCGCGCGTCTTGTGCCGGTGGAACGTGTGCTGGTAGGTCATCGCGTCCTCGGGAACTTCCGTGATGAAGGGAAACCGGTTCGGGACCGTCCTTGGAACCGTACTTTCTGGGTGCGCGCAACGGATCAGGTGTTATCCTAGTTTGCCGACTGGCACGGCGTCAAGGCGTCAGGCCGTGGCCGCGGAGGCGCTGCAACTCCGCCTCCAGTTGCACAATGCGGGCTTCGAGTCGCTTGCGTGCTGACATTTCGATGACGCGATGACCGTAAGGGTGCGGGGCTGCCTCGCTCGACGGGTCCGTGGGTGTCATGGCTCTCCTTCGCAAAGGGGTTCTATTGAGGAGACTCGCCACGCAGGCGGCGCAGCTCCGCTTCTACTTCACGGAGGCGCTGTTCGGCCGCCTGCCGAGCCTGCGCCTCCGCTTGCCGCGCTGCGGTCTCTGCGCGGGCGCGTTCCTCGGCAGCCTCCTGGGCCGCGGCCGCGGCGCGAGCGTGCTCCTCAGCTTCTTGCCTTGCAGTGGCCTCGGCCCGGGCGCGGTCCTCGGCCTCCTGCCGCGACCGCGCTTCCGCGTGGGCGCGGTCCTCGGCCTTCTGCCGCGACCGCGCTTCCGCGTGGGCGCGGTCCTCAGCCGCTTCCCGGCCGCGCTTCTCCACGGAATAGCTGCCGCTCAGTTCCTCGCCGGTGATCTCGTCGTAACAATACACCCGGTTGTCGCGCATCCCCAGGAACAGACCGAGTTCCGGCACCAGCACACGGCCATTCTGGTTCAGCGGGACCGGTTCGTAGCGATCGGGGGTGTGGCGGAAGGCCAGCAACTGCCGCGGCCCGCCGTCGCGCTGCTGATCGACGATCACGTACAACGGCACACCAGCCACATAATACTCGGCGTACTTCCGCACCACGTCGTTGTAACGCGTGGCCGGGGACACTACCTCGATGGCCACCACGCAGCGCCCGCCGAAGTCTTGCAACCGATAGAGCCCGAACTGCGCGGGTAGCGGCGTGCGAACGTCCGCGAATACTGCCACATCCGGGGCAGTGTCGCCCTGGAGCGGAACGTTCCAGTCCACCAGACAATTCGCCAGCAACTTGCCGTTCGCCAGCCGCCCGAGGCGGTCCTGGAACACCTCGGCCAGGTAGCGACACTCGATGGAATGCAGATCGTCTTCAGAAATGTGATCGCTCTCCTCAGGGTGCAACGCGTCTTCCAGAGTCAGCGGCACCTGCACCAGGGCTTCGCTGCCATCCGGCAACTGCCGCTTGACGAAGCGCCAGCCGTAGCGGAAGGGGTCCTCCTTGGCCGGGGGCGTCTCGGCGGGGACCGGCGAAGGTGGAATCAGGCCCGTGCTCATGGTAGATTCTCCTGTAGGGAGGACGTTGGGCGTTCTCACCCGGCATCTTACCCGAACGGCGCCGCACCGAACCAGCCCTGCATGGGGCGAAAACCCGCGGCGCGGCGAACCAACCAACCCCGGCGCTCGTCATACCAACATGGACAACCACCTGCAGCAGTTCACCGCGGAGCACCGATACCTGCTCGACCAGGCCGCCCAGCGGGCCGGCTTCAGCGATCCGGTCGCGGTCGTGCTCAACCAGTTCAACGACCCGCTGCTCAAGGCGGCGCGCAAGGGCGAACTGCTGCCCGTGGACGGCGTGCTCGTCCGCGACTGGGCGCCGGAATACCATCGGCCGCACACCGGCATCCAGCTCGGCATGCGTCTCTACGAGGTGCAGGGCGTCCGCTTCGTCCAGGTCCAGGTCCACTACAGCGAACAGGTCACGTACTGGGCCTTCAACTTCACCGTCGTGGACCGCAAGGACTACCGCAAGCTGTACCGCATCGCGCGGAAGCAGCTGGAGCAGACGCAGCCGCCCAGTGTGCCGCCGGTGCTGCCGCCGGGGCAGTACGATGTGCTCGCCAAGAACACCATCGGCTATCTGGAAACGGGCAATCTGGAGCGCATCAAGGCGTACGGCGGCCGGGCCAAGCGCGGCGTGCTGCTGACGGGGGCGCCCGGCAACGGCAAGACGATGGCCTGTCGCTGGATCTGGGAGCAGTGCCGGCGGCGCCGCTGGGAATGGCGGCTGGTCACGCCCGAGGCGTACCGCCAGGCGCGCTGCAGCGGCAACGCCGTCGAGGCGGTGCGCGGCCTGTTCACGGTGCAGCGCCGCGGTGTCGTCTTCTTCGATGACATGGACATCGCCCTGCGCGACCGCGAGACTGTCGGCGAGAGCGAGGACCAGGCCGTCTTCCTCAGCGCCATGGACGGCATCACGGTCAACGAGGGCGTCGTGTTTCTGTTCACGACCAACTGCTCGCTGGACCTGATCGACCGTGCGTTCAAGCGGCCGGGCCGGCTCGACGTGCTGCTGCACTTCAAGCCGCCGGACGCCGCCCTGCGCCGCGAATTGATGGGCCGCTGGCACGAGGACATTCGCGCTGGCATCGACCTGGAGCGAGCGGTGGCCTCCACGGACGGCTACAGTTTCGCGGAGGTCGAGGAGCTGAAGAACCTGCTGGTGATGCACTTCATCGACAGCGGCACCTGGGACTGGGGCTGGGCGCTGCACCAGTTCGACATCAACCGCAGCGAGCTGACGAAGCGGCACAGGAGGGCGCTCGGCTTCGGCCAGGACCTGGCCGCGGCCGGCAACGGTCATGACGCGGACCTCGACGAGCTGGAGTAGCGCCCGGCTCGCCCTCAACCCGTCGCCAGCAGGTCCGCCAGCGCCCGCACCCGGTCTTCCGCAATCGCCCCGTCGCGCTCCCCCGCCGCGCAGGCGGCGCCGCGCACCGCGAACCAGTCCGGCCGCAGCGGCAGCAGCGCCTCAATCTCCGCCGGCCCAAGCGATCCCGCCAGCGCCAGCCGCACCCCTGCCTCGCGACAGTGCCGCCGCAGTCGGCCAACCTCGTGCAGCGACAAATGATCCAGCAGCGTCCGCCGCGGCGCTTTCTGCCAGGTGTCGATCAGCAACACGCCACCGGGCGTCTGTCGCGCGAACGCCAGCACTTCCTCAACCGACGGCGCCGCCGCCGACCGCCAGTCCGCATAGGCCACCGCTACCGCCGTGCAGCCCGGCCATGCGGCCGCCCGGCGCCGCAGCAACGTCTGCCAACCGGCTGCCGCCCCGGCCAGGCCCCACTTCACGAACGCCAGCCCCAGACCATCAATGTCTGCCCCCGCCGCCTCGGCCAACTCGCCCAGCGCAGCGCTGACCGGCCGCCGGCCGCCGACCACGGCCACAACCGCGGCAATGGCGTCGGCGTCTGCCCGGCCCAGGGCGCCGCGCCGCGGTTCCTTCACGTCGATCACGTCCGCCCCGCCGCGCAGCGCCGCCACCGCCTCCGCCGCGCCGCGGACGCTGACCAGCAGTCCCAGATTTCGCCCCGCCAACTCCACCATGAGCTATGCTACCATCAAGCGTTTCAGGTGCGGGCCGAAACAGTAGAGACTCCGAGCCGCGTTTGCGCCGGGGTGCAAACCGGCCGGCCCAGTTGCGGCGGCCCGCCTCCGGAGCTAAGGTTGAGCCGGGCGGACGTTTTCAGGTGTCACGGCAGACGATTTCTGCCGCTCGCGGACCGACCAGCATTCCCAGCCGGGAACCAAGCAGATGGCGGTACGGGTTGAACATCAGGCCGAACCAATCCCCGGGTACCGGCTCATTGAACGCCTCGGTGGCGGCGGCTTCGGCGAGGTCTGGAAGGCCGAGGCCCCCGGCGGGCTCTTCAAGGCGATCAAGTTCGTTTACGGCGACCTTGAATCCCTCGGTGAAGACGGCGCGCGCGCCGACCAGGAACTCAAGGCCCTCAAGCGCGTCAAGTCTGTTCACCATCCGTACATCCTGTCGCTCGAACGCTATGACATCATCGACGGCCAGTTGCTCATTGTCATGGAGCTGGCCGACCGCACGCTCTGGGACCGCTTCCGCGAATGTCGCGCCCAGGGCCTGCCCGGCATCCCGCGCGAGGAGTTGCTCAACTACCTCCGCGAGACCGCCGAGGCCCTCGACCTGATGAACATCCAGTATCAGTTGCAGCACCTGGACATCAAGCCGCAGAACCTCTTCCTCATTCACAATCACGTCAAGGTCGCCGACTTCGGCCTGGTCAAGGATCTCGAAGGCATGATGGCGTCGGTGACCGGCGGCGTCACGCCCGGCTACGCGGCCCCGGAAACCTTCGACGGCTGGGTCAGCCGCTTTTGCGACCAGTATAGCCTGGCCATCGTCTATCAGGAACTGCTCACCGGCCAACGGCCCTTCGTCGGCACGACCGTGCGCCAGCTGGTGCTGCAACACCTCCAGGGCAAGCCCGATCTGTCACCGTTGCCGGCCCACGACAAGGCGATCATTGCGCGGGCGCTGTCGAAGAACCCCGACCAGCGCTTCCCGACCTGCCAGGAACTGGCGCGGGAGCTGCGCGAGGCGGCCAGCGGCGGCCGGCCCACGGCGCCGCCCCCCTCGCTGCCGCTGTTACCGCTCGAGTCCGGCACGGGAGCGGTGCCGACCCGCGAGATCGACAACGCCCCGCCCGCCGCCGAGACTCCCGGGGCCGCCCTGGGTCAGACGCCGGCCAGCCCCGAAGACGAAAAAACCCAGGGCGCTCCCCTGCGCCGGCCGCCGCCGATCCCCTCCCTGCCGACGCCCGGCGTCATGCCGTCGCACTCCGATCTCCACCCGCCGTTGGAGGTGGCCCCGTCGGCGCCGACGGTCGGCGGGGTCACGCCGCGGCCCGAGCCCAGTGAAACGCCCGGCACCAGCAAGCCGCCCGTCACGCCGTCGTTCAGCAGCCGCAAGGATGCCGCCCGCCACCAGGCCGAGGGCGTCCTGCTGCCGGCCCTGGTCATCGGTCTGGGCCACCTCGGCCTGCGCACGCTCAAGGAACTGCGCCGCGAAATTCACGAGCGCTTCGGGCAGCGCCGCCGCCCTGCCCAACGTCCGCCTGCTACACCTGGACACCGACGCCGAGACGACGCTGGCGGCGCCGCGCGGCAAGGCGCCCGCGGTGCTGCGGCCCAACGAGTCGCTGCTGGCCCGACTGTATCGGCCCAGCCACTACCTCAAGGGCGTCAGCGCCGGCCAGGGGGTGACCGGCTGGCTCAGTCCGAAGATGCTCTATCGTATCCCCCGGCAGCAGACCTCCGCTGGCCTGCGGGCGCTGGGCCGATTGGCCTTCGTGGACAACTACCCCAGCATTGTCCGCCGCCTGGAAGTCGAGTTGAGTGAGTGCTGCGACCCGGAGCGGCTGCAACAGGCCACCGAGCAGACCGGCCTGGCGGTGCGCGGCACCGTGCCGCGTGTCTACATCGTCACCAGCCTGGCGGGCGGCACCGGTAGCGGCATGTTCATCGACCTGGCCTACGCGGTGCGGCACCTGCTCACGAAAATGGGCCAGGAGGCCGCCGAAGTCGTCGGCCTGTTCCTGGTGCCCGGCACCGAGGGCCCCGACCCGCGGCGCGGGCCCCAGCTGGCCAACGCCTTCGCCGCCCTGACCGAACTGAACCACTTCGCCGGCCCCGACGCCGTGTTCGAGGCCCGCTACGCGCCGGAAGCGGGCGCGGCGCCGAAGCCGTTTCGGGCGTCCGGCCCGCCGCTGCACCGCTGCATTTTGATACCGCTGCCAGCCGACCCGCCCGGCTCCGAGCGCGTGCCCAGCGACGACGGCACGCCATCGCTGACCGAGGCCACGCAGACCGTGATCGCGCGCACCGGCCACTGCCTGTCCGCCGAGCTGGCCACCGCCCTGGGCAAGACCGCCGACCAGTTCCGCCAGCAACACGCCCTGCTGCGCGCCGCGCAGATCTGGCCGACCCGCCCGTCGGATGCGCCGCCCACGCTCGCTTACCATACGGTGGGCATTCATCGGCTGCTGTGGCCGCGGCGGCAGATGCTGGAGTTGGCGTCGCGGGGCCTGTGCCAGCGCCTGGTGAAGCGCTGGCTGAGCAAGGACGCCAAGCCGTTGCGCGGGGTGGTCAAGGATTGGGTGGCGCAGCAGTGGGCGGAGTTCGGCCTGAGTCAGGAGCAGCTGATCGGCGATCTGCAACAGGCCTGCCGCGAAGCTCTGGGCAAGGCGCCGGAGGATGTGTTCGCAGACCTGGCGCTGCCGGTCTACCGCATGTTGACGCCGGTCAAGGGCAAGCCGCCCGAGCCGTCGCTCGCGCTGGGCGCGGTCGTCGAGACCCTGGAACAGTTTGAAGCGCTGGTCGGCATCCCCGAGGAGTACCGGGGCACGCCGAAGCCCGGCGAGCCGCTGGCCTATACGCCCGGCTCGCTGGAAGGCGTGCTGAGCGCCGCGGCGACGAAACTCGGTGACCGCTTTGAGCAGCGCGTCGCGGAGCTGGTCGTTCGTCTGATCGAGGCGCCGGAGGCCCGCCTGGCCGGCGCCGAAGAGGCCATTCGCCAGCTGAACGTGCTGATCGAACAGGCGCTGGCGAACCACGAGCAACTCAGCCAGGAGTTGCAGGAGCGGGCGACTGCCGTCTACGAGCGCCTGGCAGCGCTGCTGGAACAGCCCGCGCCCAACCCGGCCGGGCCCAAAACGCCCACCTGGAAGGCGCCGTTCACCCGCCGGCTGCCGGCCGCCACCTCGCTGGTCGCCCGGGAGTTGCAGGATTTGCTGCGGTCGTACCCGAAATACCGCTACCAAAGTTTGGTGCTGCAGCGCGTCAGCGGCCTGTACGTGGCGCTGCGCGGCCTGCTGTCGGACCAGTTGCGCGAGGTCGATTTCTGCCGGGCCCGCCTGACGGAGCTGCACGGGCTGTTCGAGGCCGGGGAGCAGACCTCGGCGGCGCGCGGCCAGGCGGTCGCTGGCCGCTGGCTGTTTCCCCCGGGCTGCGCCAGCCTGGACGACGCGGTGCGCCGCCTGGAGGAGCGCGTGGGACCGGAGCAGTTGCTGGAACTGGATAAACACATTCAGGGCCTGCTGCGCAAGCAGTTCCGGGCGCTGCTGCAGGTGTGCATGTCGCCGGGCAACGTGCTGCGCGTGCTGATGCCGGCCATGATGCAAGAGACGGGCGCGTACCTGAGCCAGCACCTGGAGGACACCGCCGTGGCGGCGGTGTACCTGCGGCAGTACGGCGCCCAGCAGGAGAGCGGCAAGTACGCGCTGACGCCGCAGTTGCAAGAGGACCTGCAGGCGGCCTTCGGCAAGGCGGCGCCGGGCCTGGCCGGGGCGACGCCGGACGGCGAACTGTGCCTGCTGGCAGTGCCACAGGACGGTTGCGAACAGGTGTTCCGTCAGCTGGCCCACCAGGCGCTGCCGGAGGCGCAGTGGAGCGTGGCGCCGGGAGGCGAGGAGATCATTTTTTACCGCGAACAGAGCCACCACTCGCTGTCGGCGTTCCAGCAGTTCGGGGCGCAGGCGCAGGAGGCGTATCAGCGGCTCAACGCCCTGGACCACGCGACGCCGCACGCCCGCGGGGACATCCCGGCCTGGCAGCCGCCCGACACGAGCGGTCAGGCTTCCGCCTGAGCCGCGCTCGAAGTGCCAAACGAACAGGCCCGCGGAGTCACCCCCGCGGGCCTGAGGCATTGCAAAATCGAGGTAGTGACTCCCAGCGCGAGACGGTTACTCAACGCGAGCACCGCCCAGTCACTACCTCGATGGTTCGCTGTGGCTGACACCCACAACGGTGGAAACATACCCGGCTCTCGCAGCACGGGCAAGCGCGGGCCCCGCCACGGGGCCGATTTTCCACCACCCGCCGCCGACGGTAGCGGCTGGCGCGGCTGCGCCGTTTATGTCGGTTAGGCAAGCGCTCGATCCGCCGTCCCGCCTGGCCGTCCCAGATTTCTCACCTCCCTGCCGGCGCCCCCAGCCGACAAGGAAAATACCTTTCTCATCCAGGTTTTCCACTGCCGTGAGGCGCACATGATGACGAGACGACTCCGCACGCCGTGGCTGCTGGTCGTGGGCGTGGCCCTGCTGATCCTCGGCGCCTGGGCTTTGCAACAGACGCTGCGGGGGCGGCCCAGCCCGCAGCGGCGGCCACAGCGGCTCGGAGCGGCCGCGCTGGTGTGGCCCGTGGTCGTGCCGGTCGTTCCCGGATTGACGGCCTGAGGGCCGGTCGCTATACCCCGCATCTGACCGTGGCCCGGAACAGCGGTCCAGCAACGCGGTGAGGTAGGGATGACGCGGCAAATGTGGCGCCTGATCGTCGGAGCGGGGTGTTGCCTCAGCCTGCTGTCGGCGTGTGCGCAGGGCCCTGGCCGCCTGTATCAGACTGACTGCCGACCCTCCGCCGACAAGGCCGCGCTCGCCATCAAAGATCCGCCCCAGAGCAGCGCGGAGGAGCAGGAGCCGAAGGGACCGCCGCGGGAATCGCCCTACCACCTCATCCCGCCGCCGCCCATCGTCAAAAATCCAATCCCGATGCCACAGGCACCGCCACCGGCTGCCCTCTTCCCGGACACGCCGGCCAATGTGGGGCCGCCAGTTCAGCAGCTGGTAGCGCACCATGACGTGCCGCCGGAGGAGGTGAGCCGCCTGGTCAGTGCGTTAAACCTCTTCCTCAAGAAACGACCGCGCGAGGCGACGGCGGCCCTGAAGGGCTACAGCCCGCAGACGCAGGACTACCTGCTGCGGGTGCTGCCGACACTGGCGACCCTGGAGAAGACGAGCATTGAGCGGCTGTCGCCCGAAGAGGCGGCCGAATTGCAGGACCAGCTGGAAAACCTGGTGCAGACGCTGCGCAGTCGGGCCAACCTGGTCATTGGCGAAATGTGCCTGTGCGAGCGCATCCGGGGCTACGGCGACTACGACCCGCTGCCGGCCGGCCATGCGTTCCAACCCACCCGTCAGGGACGGCCCGGCGACCTGGTGCAAATCTACCTGGAACTGCGGAACTTCGCCACCGAACCCCGCGACGGCTATTACCAGACCTGTCTGGACACCACCATCGAGCTGTTCCAGGATCACCAGGGCAAACCGGTGTCGGTCTGGAAGCGCAGCCTGCAGGACGGCCGCACCCCGCTGCGCAGCCTGACGCCGCGGCACGACTGCTTCAACAAGTACACCTTCTGTGTGCCGAACGTCGGGCCTGGCGAGTATCAATTGACCATCCAGATAAAGGACCAGACGACGGCAGCGCGCGCCCGGCCGCCGGCTCACAAGACCATCCGCTTCGTCGTCGCCGAACCAACGCCCTGAAATCACCACAAAGACACAAAGAAACACAAAGGAAAGACCCAGGGAGAGTGAATCAACCTCTCCTTGTTCCTGTCTGCCTTCTTCGTGTTTCTTTGTGTCTTTGTGGTGATTTTTGCCTCAACCGTTGTACAACACCCATTTCCCAGCAACTCACACCCGCACGGAGCCGCTGTTATGAGCGAAGTCAAGGCGACCAACATCACCTGGCACGAGGGCCACGTCACCCGCGAGGAGCGCGGCAAACTGCTCGGCCAGCAGGGAGCGACGCTGTGGTTCACCGGCCTGAGCGGCTCGGGCAAGAGCACGCTGGCGTTCACGCTGGAACACGCTCTGGTGCAGCGCGGCCGCCTGGCCTACGTGCTCGACGGTGACAACATCCGTCACGGTCTGAACAAAAACCTCGGCTTTTCCGCCGCCGACCGCGAGGAGAACATCCGTCGCATCGGCGAGGTCGCCAAGCTGTTCGCGGACTGCGGCGTCATCACCATGACCAGCTTCATCAGCCCCTACCGCAAGGACCGCGACACCGTTCGCGCTCTGCATGCCGCCAGTGGGTTGCCGTTCATCGAAATTTACGTCAACACGCCGATCACCACCTGCGAGCAGCGCGACCCCAAGGGCCTCTACAAGAAGGCCCGCGCCGCCCTCGCCGGCGGCAAGGGCATGGGCTTCACCGGCGTCGATGACCCGTACGAGGAACCGACGCAGCCCGAGCTGTGCATCGACGCGACCGCCACAACGCCGGCGCAGGCGACCGAACAACTGCTTGCGTACCTGGAGAGCCGGGGGATTTTGCCGCGGTCGTGACGGTGGTGGCGACCCTTCTGAGGGCCGATTTTTCTGCCCGGATTCACGGCGCTCGCCAGCCGGCAGGGTCGCCGACCTTGCGTGTACCTCTCCTAACCGGAGTATCCCGACGTTGCCTGGAAAAAACCACTTGATTTTTTCTTTCGGCGCTCAGAGCCGCGTTGACACTCTCTTTAGGTCAACGTAGACTTGGCGAAACTTGAGTCGCTACGGCGGTTTAAGGAAAAACCGATCGCGGTCGGAGCCGCACAATCGGCACAACCGTTACTCCTGGCAAAACGGGTTGCTTCATGCCGTTACCCTTGACTCCGCTAACTGTTCGGCCCGCCGAGGGCTTTTACACCTCCGAGGTGCAGTCCCCCGGGCCGCTGCCGGTACGCACTTTCCTGCCGACCGGCTACGAGCCGCGCTATCCGTATCCGTTGCTGGTGTTCCTGCACGGCCACGGCGGCAACGAGGAGCAGATCCTGCGGCTGGCACCGCGGCTGAGCCGGCGCAACTTCATCTGCATCGGCCTGCGCGGGCCGGATTTTTTGGGCGTGCGGGCAGACGGCCGGGCCGGCTACGCCTGGGGCCCCGACAGCGGCTCTGACGTGCTGGTCGAGGACTACGTGTTCCGCGCCGTGGAGCAGACACGGCGGTCGTATCACGTTCACTCGGAGCGCATCTACCTGGCGGGCATTTGCGAGGGGGCGACGCTGTCGTATCGGCTGGGCTTGATGTTCCCGGAGCGCTTCGCCGGGGTCATTTCGCTGAACGGTGCGATGCCGCGGCGCGGCGGCCCCTTGCTGCGGTTGCAGGATGTGCGTCACCTGCGCATGTTCATCGGCCACGGCATCGCCAACTCCGTGGTGCCGCTGAGCCTGGCTCACGAGGACCATCGACTGCTGTACAGCGCCGGCATGGCGGTCGAGATGCACACCTACCCGACGACCCACAAACTGCACCCCGATATGCTGCGCGACATCAACCGCTGGGTCATCACGCACTGTAACGAGGAGTTCGTATAATACGGTGAGGGCTCCGACCTACCACGAAGATTCATAACCCCGTTTACGTTGCGCAACGTAAACGGGGCTTTTCCTTGTGTCGAAGACCATGGACGTCCGCCGACTGCTGCAGCGCCTGCAACACGGGGGCGACGCCGCATTTGGCCACCTGGCCTCGCCTGACACGGTACGCCGTCCGGTGGCAACGACTGCCCAGCACCGGGAGAGCGATTTTTTCCCGCGACCCAGCGGTACAGACAAACCGCGGCGCACCAGCTAAAAAGGAGAAATCGAGCGCCCCGAAGCCATGATCCCAACCCCCGCAGAGCAATTTCATGCACGAACACTGGATCGCGGAGCGGATGCGGCAGGTGGAAGTGTCGGGCATCCGTCAGGTGTTCGACCTGGCCAGAAGCCTGAAGGACCCGGTGAACCTGAGCATCGGGGTGCCGCACTTCGACGTGCCGGCGCCGATCAAGGCCGCCGCGCACGCCGCCATCGACCGCGGCGAGAACGCCTACACCGTCAGCCAGGGCATCGCCGAGCTGCGCTCGAAAATCCACAACGACGTGCGCCGCCGCTATCCGCACCCCGACCGCGAGACGTTTATCACCAGCGGCACCAGCGGCGGTCTGGTCCTGGCCCTGACCTGCGTCCTCAACCCCGGCGATGAGGTCATCCTCTTCGACCCGTACTTCGTGATGTATCCGCACTTCATCACGGTCGCCGGCGGCAAGCCGGTGCTCCTCGACACCTACCCGGATTTCCGCATCGACCCTGCGCAGGTCGAGGCCGCCATCACGCCGCGCACCAAGGCCATCATCGTCAACAATCCGGCCAACCCGACCGGCAAGCTGCACGACCGCGCCACCCTGGCGGCCCTGGCGCAGCTGGCGCAGCGGCGCGACGTGCTGCTGATGAGCGATGAGGTGTACCGGGCGTTCTGCTACGACGGCGCCTTCCACAGCCCGGCGGAGTTCAACGAGGACGTGTTGGTGCTGGACGGCTTCAGCAAGACGTACGCCATGACGGGTTGGCGGCTCGGCTACTGCCACGGGCCGCGGCGGTTGATCGAGGAGATGATTAAATTGCAGCAGTTCACGTATGTGTGCGCCCCAAGCATCGTGCAGCACGCCGGTGTCGCCGCCTGGGACTATGACGTGTCGGCCATCGTCGCCGACTACAAGCACAAGCGCGACCGGCTATATGATGCGCTCCGGGGGGCTTATGAGATCGTCAAGCCGGGCGGCGCGTTTTACATGTTTCCGCGCGTGCCGTGGGGCACCGGGCACGAGTTCGTCGCCGAGGCGATCCGTAACAACCTGCTCATCATCCCCGGCGGCGTGTTCAGCAAGGCGGACACGCACTTCCGCATCAGCTATGCGGCGAGCGACCAGACGATTGACCGCGGCGTTGAGATCTTGCTGCGGCTGGCGCAGCGGCCGCGGCGTTGAACTGGCTGGCGTGAGACCCGGAACAACCTGAGGAGAGTCGCGATCGAGCGCTTGCGGTGATGCATGGCATCTTCCGGACCGACTCTTGAACAGCTAAAGACTCGTTTGGAGCGACTGCTTCCCTTGGCGGCAGCGTTCGCGGAGACCGTCTATCGGTCGAGCACGCCCAAATATGCCAACGAATCGGATCTGCTGACAGGGGAAGGAAGCAGACGCCATGGCGGTCGGTGGAATCCGCTCGGAATCGCCATGGTTTACGCTTCCCTGACGCCGGAAACCGCGATGGCGGAGACGTTGGCCCATCACCGCTACTACCGAATTCCCATTGAGGACGCGATGCCCCGAACGTTCGTGGCGCTGGAGGCAAGCCTTCGAGCAGTGCTCGACTTTCGGCTGGGGCCTGTTCGCCAGCGGCTCCAGGTATCCCTGGAGCGCGTCCTGGTCGTGGATTGGCGAAAAGAGGTCCGGGCGGCCCAGGAACCGATCACGCAGACGATTGGACGGGCTGCCCTGGAAATCGGCCTGGAGGGCCTGATCGTGCCCTCCGCCGCCGATCCGAAAGGCCATAATCTGCTGGTGTTTCCAGGAAATTTGCAGTCGGACAGTGAAATCCGCGTCCTGCATGCGGACCGGTTAGCGCCGTAAATATCTGCAACTTTGCATGCAAGTCTGCTTGACCCGACGGGCCAAAGCGCCGATAATGAAACAGGCTCGCCCATCGCCGCACGGCGACGAGTCTGGGAAGGGAGGTAAATCATGGCGGTGGTCGTTCACGATCAAACAACGGCGCAGCAGCCGATTCATACCAAGGCTAAGCCGAGGACGCGACCGGTCAAGGAGGTCGCCACCCCCGTGAAGCCAGGCATGGTGGTGGACCTGCGCAAACGGCTGCAATTGAACCAGGCGGTGTTCGCCCGACTCCTCCCGGTTTCTGTGCGCACGCTGGCGACGCTGGAAAGCGGCTCCCCGCCAACGGATGTGGTTGCGCGCCGCCTGATCGAACTGCGGCGCTTGACGGGCGCCTTGGCCGAAGTCATGAAAGCGGAATCTCTCGGGAAATGGCTACAGACGCCCAACGAAGCGTTTGACGGACTGAAACCGCTCGAAGTCATCGACCGTGGTGAGAGTGACCGCCTCTGGGCGATGATTTACTTCCTCCGTTCCGGCGCGCCCTCGTGAGAGTGTTCGGACAAAATGGCCCGCCGCCCGCAAGCCCCCTATCGTCTGCACAACTCCCCCGCGTTTCCGCGATTTTCTCAGCAGGTGGATCTTCGCTTCTCTGAGAAGTCCTGGTAAAATAGACAATCTGAGACGCACACTCCCCTGGGATGCACCGGCCATGTCCACCGCCACGCTCGACCGCCCGCGCACTCAGCTGAACGACCCCGGCATCATCCGCCGCGTCAACGCCCTGCGCACCACCGACAACTGCACCAACTGGCTGTACTTCGTCCGCGAGTACGCCTTCCTGGCGGCCGTCCTCGGCCTGACCATCGCGTTCTACCAGATGCACGACCAGTTCGGCCTGCACTGGCTGTGGACGGTGCCGGTGACGCTGGTGGCGATTGTCCTGATCGGCGCCGGTCAGCATCGGCTGACCACCCTCGCCCACGAGGCCAGCCATTACATGCTGTTCAAGCACCGCCTGCTCAACGAACTGGCGTCCGACGTGTTGTGCATGTTTCCGATGTGGAGTGCCACGCATCACTACCGGTTGCAGCACCTGGCCCACCACCAGTTCCCCAACGACCCCGAACGCGACCCCGACCTCGCCCAGATGGAGGCCAGCGGCCATCGCTTCCGCTTCCCCATGTCGCCGCGGCACTTCGTCTGGGAGTGCGTCCTCAAGCAGGTGCTCTGGTTCCCCAAACTGATCCGCTACCTGCGCATGCCGCACCGCTACAACGCCACCGGCGGCGGCACCGGCCCCTACGAGGCGAAGGGCAAGCGCAGCAAACTGCTCCTCCTCGTCGGCGTGCTGCACCTGCTGACGCTCGCTGCGGTGATGACGGCCCTGGTCGCGTTCGATCAGCCGGTGCTCATGGCTGTGGTGCCGCTCGTCATGCTGGCGGCCATGCTCACGTTCTGCGCCGTGGTGCCGGATCGCTTCTATCGCAAGACGATGGTCAAGTGCGACGTGTCGCCACGGGCCATGAGCTATGGCCGCGTCACGTACCTGACCGCCCTCATCAGCGGCCTGGCGTGGCTCAGCTACCTGACGGAGATGCCGTGGGGCCTGTATTACCTGGTGCTGTGGCTGGTGCCGCTGGGCACGTCGTTCAGCTTCTTCATGCTGCTGCGGCAGGTGGTGCAGCACGGCAACGCCTCAGGCGACCGTTTCACCAATACGCGCATCTTCCTCGTCAGCCGGCTCATCCGCTTCGCAGTGTTCCCGCTCGGCATGGACTATCACCTGCCGCACCACCTCTTCCCGATGGTGCCGCACTATCGCATGCGCCAGCTGCACGAGCTGCTGCTGGAAACGGAGGAGTATCGGCAGCAAGCGCTGGTCGTGGAGGGCTACTTCTTCCATCGCCGGCCGCCGCAGCATCCGACAGTGGTGGAGGTGATGGCGCAGCCGCCACGCTGATGGGGGGTCACGGGGTTGTGGCTTGGTCTCCGGACCAAGCCACCCGGCCCGACCGAAGGTCTCCCCGCGTTTCTACCCGGAGGAGACTTTCGGTCGCAGCCCGTGGCCCGGTCGGGAGACCGGGCCACAACGGAGGCGTGAGCTTTCTTGCTTCGATTGGGACAATCAGTCTTTCAGATCCCAGTTCTTTTCATTCGGCCCCGGTTTGACATCGAACTCCAGTTCGGTCTTCGTGTTGAACTTCTCGGGGAGGTCATTCCTGGTCAGCGCTCTCGTGGGGCTGTCGGGCGCATCGTAGAGTTTCTTGCGGGCGTACTCCTTCGCGTTGACGATCTTCACCCGGGCGAGACCGACCGGCACTTTCCTGGCGGTGTATTTGCCATTCTTGATAATGCCGCCACCGTCGCCCTTGCCGTCCTTCGCCTCGAAACTGATACTGCCGTCCTCGACCTCCTTGCCGTTATACGTGACCGTGCCAGTGACTTCCCCAAGCGAGGGCTCACCGCCGCAGCCCGCCAGGGTCAGCAGCAGCACCAGACAGCCGCCAACCCAGGCGGTGCGTTGCATCAACATGGTTGCACTCTCCTTGGCCTGGCGTCTCACTGCCAATCGTTACCCGGCTGGTCGCCAGCGCTCATCGTGCCCAGCGCCTGCCAGGTGATCTGGGAGACGCCGTTCGTGATGAACTGCACGCTGCCGTCGCAGAACACCACGTTGACGCCGCCGGTGTGCCGGCTCCGCGCCGTGTTGAACTCGCCGTTGCCGCCGGAGGTGCTCACCGGCATCAGCGGGTCACCGTTCGAGATCGCCCAGGAGACCACGTCCGGAGTGGTGGAGTTGGGCGTGGTGAACACCATGAAGTGGCTGACGCCGTCATCGTTCTGGATGTCGCCGCGCCAGTCGTTGTCGTCGTGGCTGTAACTCCGCAGATACTCGGACATCATCATCGTGTTGGAGGAGCCGTCCTTGATGTCCGTGATCCGGGTGAAGTTCGGCGTGGCGCGGCTGCCGCCGATGTTGTAAAACGGCCCCCGGGTGATCGTCGTCGGCGCGGTGTCGTAGTAGACCAAGCCCCAGTTGACGACGTAGTTGCCACGGCGGCGGCAATACGTCTGCGAAGGGTCGTCCAGGTCCGCGCCGATGCCGACATCGTTCGGGCAGTAGTACAGCGGCACGGCCTGGCCGGTCAGGCCGTTCATCGTGTTGTACACCGTGCAGGGCGGCGTGTAGAAATCCTGGGTGGCGTAGTTCACCGGGTTGGCCAGGTTGTCCTGCTCGATGTAGGGCCAGAGGTACATCACCCAGGTCTGCCGCGGACCGTTGCGCGATCCGAGTGGGAATTTCTTGTAGACGTTGTGGTAGTTCTGCATCGCCAGGCCCCACTGCTTGAGGTTGTTCTTGCACTGGGAGTTGGCGGCGGCCTCGCGGACCTTCTGCACGGCGGGCAGGAGTAGGCCGATCAGGATGGCGATGATCGCAATCACCACCAGCAGCTCGATCAGCGTGAAGCCGAGGCGGCCCCTACGGAGGGCCTGGCGCTCGACGGAGGGAAACCAGCTCATGACACGCTCCTCGTACTGGGATGAAAAATGCACAATCCAAGCGCCGGACACCGGCGGGTTGGTCAATTGCTCCCTGCGCGGAAAACACGTGACGCTGCGGGGTTCCGCTACCGTTTGTGTTGTGTGGGCTCGCCAATCGACAAATGAATGGGTCTTTAGTTTCTAATGCTACCCCATAAGCACGAAGTGTCAATCAAAAACCCGTTTCTGCCGAAAAAATGGGTGTGGCCAATCTTTCGGGAGCGCTCGTTTCACAGCCTCTCCTCGCGACGAGGAATAAGAGTCTGTCTTTTTTCCCCCGCGCCTCCTGACACACGCGGGGGAGTTCATGCGCTGTCGCAACCAACTGCGACACCAAGGCTTGTATCAACGATATGGCATCTTCGGCAAAACGGTCTTGTATCCTCAGCAAGGCTTTGGTACATCCGCCGCCCCAAGACGATCTCGACGTGCGTGCTGCGGTTGTGTGTGTGTATGCGGCGCCATGCAATCCATTGGCCCGCGACCTGTACCGCCGCGCATCCAGGGAAGGAAGAGGCCCGCATGGTCCTTGACAGCCCGCCACCCGTGGCCGGCGAAGGCGCCCCCTACTGGCGGTTCGCGCTGGGGTGCGTCCTGGCCGTGACGCTGTTCGCCGGGTTCGCCGAGGGGTATCTCCGGCTGTTCCCGCCGCGCGACCTGCACCCGTACCTGGGCGAGTCCTCGCCGTTGACCGGCATTTATCGGCCGGACGGCGACTTCGGCATCACCTACCGCGACTGGGAAGCGCTGGCCGCGGACAACGACGACCGCCTTCGTGAGTATCTGCCGTTCGAGTCACACGCGGCCGGCCGACCGCTGTGGGCGTTCTTCGGCAACTCGTTCGTGCAGGCCCCCGGTATGCTGGCCGACACCGCCCGCCAGGCGCTGCCGGGCACGCGCGTCTTCAACCTGGGGAAGAATGAACTGTTGCCGCTGCGGCTGGCCCAGGTCAAGTTGCTCCTGGAAAACGGGCTGCGGCCTGAGCGGATCTTCGTCGCCCTGATGCCGGTAGACGTGCTCGGCCTGGGCGAGCAACCGCTGGCGACGCAGCGCGTCACCGCGCGGGGCGCTGACCTACGATCTCCCGAACTTCCCCGCTCCGCTGGACGGCGTGGTGCGGCACAGCCGGCTCGGCCTGGCGGCGTGCGTGCGCAGCGGCTGGCAGCGCGGCAACCCGCGCTTCCGCCAGGGCACCCTGTACGACGGTATTGAGGAACCCTTGCTGAGCGACCTGCACCAGCTGTTCGGCAGCCTGGCGCGCGTCGGCCGCAGCCACGAGGTGCCGGTGACCGTGCTGCTCATCCCCGCCTATCATCAGATTCGCGACGGGGCAAGTTGTGGCTTTCAGGACACCTTGACACCCCTGCTACGGCAGGCGGGGCTGGACGTGTTCGACCCGCGCGACGCCTTTCGGGCGCAACCGGACCTCGACGGCCTGTTCATCCCGGACCTGCACTTCAGCCCGCGCGGCAATCAGATTTTGCTGAGCGAATTACTGCGGCACGTAGCACGGCTCTCCAGAGTCGTGGGGTGAATGCCACGGCTCTGGAGAGCCGTGCTACGAACAAGCCACCTCGGGAGCAGGTCAGATTTTGCTGAGCGAATTACTGCGGCACGTAGCACGGCTCTCCAGAGCCGTGGGGTGAATGCCACGGCTCTGGAGAGCCGTGCTACGAACAAGCCACCTCGGGAGCAGGTCAGATTTTGCTGAGCGAATTACTGCGGCACGTAGCACGGCTCTCCAGAGCCGTGGGGTGAATGCCACGGCTCTGGAGAGCCGTGCTACGAACAAGCCACCCCGGGAGCAGGCGCGAGCGAGGGTGCCATGACGTTTACCGAAAAGCCCTTCTGGATCCTGACCACGATCACGTTCGCGCTGTGGCTGCTGTGCCGCGGGAACTACCGCGCCCGGGTGGTGCTGTTACTGACAGCGAGCCTGGTGTTTTACGGCTATCATTACTGGCCGCTGCTGTTCCTGATCCTGGCGTACTGCGTCGTGGACTGGACGGCAGCCTGCTGGCTGGCGCGATCGCGGCGGCCGCGCTGGGGCCTGACGCTCGGCGTGGCGTTCAATCTGGTGGTGCTGGCCTACTGGAAATACACGCCGCTGCTGCTGCGGACCGCCGCGCAGGTCGCGCTGGCCCTGGACCTGCCGGCCGTGCCGAGCCCGCCCACCGACTGGGTGATCCCGTTCGGCATCTCGTTCTACGCCTTCACCGGCATCGCCTACCTGGTGGACGTGTACCGCGGCACCACCACGGCCGAGACGAATTTCTGGCGATACACGCTGTCGGCGCTGTTCTTCCCGCACCTGGTGGCGGGACCGATCCTGCGGCCCAGTGAATTCCTGGAAAAACTGCGTCCCGGGGCGCTGCCCGACCGGCCGGAGGCGCCGCTGGAGGCGCTGCACCTGCTGGGGCTGGGCCTGTTCAAGAAACTGGTGATCGCCGACCGCATCGCCCTGGCCATCGATCCGTTCTTCGTCCACGTCGGTGACGGCAGCACCGCGGGCGTCTGGGCGCTGCCCTACGCTTACCTGTACGCGCTGCAAATCTACTTCGACTTCTCGGGCTACACCGACATCGCCCGCGGTCTGGGCCTGCTGTTCGGCTTCCGCTGGCCGGACAACTTCAACCGGCCGTACCTGGCCGCGTCGATCAAGGAGTTCTGGCGGCGCTGGCACATGACGCTGTCGCTGTTCCTGAAGGACTACCTGTACGTGCCGCTGGGCGGCAACCGCTGCAGCCGCTGGCGGACGCACCTGAACCTGATGCTGACCATGCTGCTCGGCGGCCTGTGGCACGGGGCCAGCTGGTCGTTCATGCTCTGGGGTGGGCTGCACGGCGGCTACCTGGTGCTCAACGGCCTCTGGGGCGAGACACGATTGGCGGCCCGGCTGCGGGCGCTGACGGGGCCGGCCGGCGTGGCCTGGCGGCTGACGTGCGTGGCGCTGACGTTTCACGCGGTCTGCCTGGCGTGGTGCTTCTTCCGTCTGAGCGACTTCGGCGCGAGCCTGATTTGCATCGGCAAATGGGTCGTCTTCGACGCGGACAAGCTGTTCGTCGGCGGGGCGGCGGATTTATCACTGTGGCTGCTGCTGGCGGTGTACGGGTTGGCGGCGCTGGCGATGCACCAGTGCGGCCGCTGGGTGCCGGCGCTGGCGAGTCTGGAACTGCCGTTGCGGCGGGCGCCGCTGACCCGCGGCCTGCTGTGGGGAGCGGGTGCGGCGGTGCTGGCGCTGGCACTGCTGCTGGCGCCGGCCGGGGAAAAGCCGCCGTTCATTTACTTCCAGTTCTGACGCGCAAGGCGATTCCGAAAAAACACAAAAGTTTTTGAATCAAGCTGGCGAACATCCCTTGCGCATGCCGATAGAAAAAAAGCTGTCGGCGATCCTGTCGCCGTTGACCCGTTTCCCGTGGACCTGTTCGCCATCCGGTTCGATCCCTTTGCCGCGCTCTCTTGATTGACCCACGAAGCCCCTTCGCGGCACTTTTCCGTCTGTCCGCATTATGTAAACAACCCGATCCCCCCCAAGGGACCGTGCCGCCACGGCGGTACGACTCGCAACACCAAACAATGGAGGGCTTGGTGCCATGAGCAACGTACGTCCGTCCCTGGAAGCGCTGGAGACGCGCGAACTGCTGGCCGCGCAAGTCACTGCCAGCCTCGCCCAAAACGTCCTCACCGTTGAGGGCACTCCCGGCGCCGACCACATCGCCTTCTGGGAGAGCCAGAATCAGATTTCCGTCCTCGGCGAGCCCATCAACCTGACCGGCAGACAGGTGGCGTCGGTCGCCAGCAGCAGCGTGTCGAAAATCGTCGTCAACACACTGGGCGGCGACGACGTGGTGCAGCTCAATCAGGACAAGTACGGTTCGCAGCCCATCACGCAGCCGGTGGTCATCAACGGCGGCGACGGCAACGACTACCTGGCCGCCGGCTGGGGCCCCACCACCATCAACGCCGGCGGCGGCAACGACACCATCCTGGCCGGCCCGGGCACCGACACGATTAATACCGGCACCGGCAACAACACGATTTACGAGAGCACCGGCAACGCCACCATCGTCAACGGCGGTGGCAAGGACACCGTGATCCCGCCCCCCTCTCAGTCCCCCGCACCCTCGGCGACGGCGCCGACGTTCAACACCCGCAACTGGGCGCCCGCCGGCATCCAGCCAGCCGACGTGATCCAGCAGCAGGCGCCGACCTGCGCGTTCCTGGCGGCGCTGCAGACGGTCGCGCAAACGGACCCGTCGTTCCTGAACTCCGGCATCACCTACCTGGGTTGGTACGAGTATCAGGTGCGGCTGTTCCGCCCGAATGCGGACGGCGTCACCGGCACCTGGGTGAATCAGGTGGTGTACTACAACGGCACTGTGACGGCGACGGACTGCCGATTGCCGTCCGACGGCGATTACTGGGCCATTCTGTACCAGCGTGCCTGGGAGCAGGAGCGGACGTTCGAGGGTAAGTCCGACGTGGCCTTTCCGAGCGATGCGTTCCTGGCACTGACGGGCCGTGCGGGCGGCTGGGACTGGGCGACGAACCTGCCGCTGTTCCAGGCGCTGGTCAGCAATCCGGGCGTCAAACTGGTGGTGGCGACCAACACGAACCCGTCGGCCATCAGCCCGATGCTGATCGCGAACCATGCGTACTCCGTGGTCGGCATCGACCCGTTCGGCAACGTGGTGGTGCGCAATCCGTGGGGCTACGACGGCGGCGCCGTGGCGTCGGGCAACCCCAACGACGGCCTGGTGACGCTGACCTGGGCGCAGTTCAGCCAGTCCATGCTGACCATCTGGTATGATTGAAGAATAATTTCACCGCGGAGCACGCTCTCCGCGTGCTCCACGGTGAAATTTTTCTTGCGAAGGTGACTCATGAAACCCGGCCCGTTCTCCGATGTGCTGGTGGTCGATCTGACGCGAGTGCTGGCGGGTCCGTTCTGCACCATGATGCTCGCCGAGCTGGGCGCCCGCGTCATCAAGATCGAGAACCCCGCAGGCGGCGACGACTCGCGGCACTTCGCGCCATTTTTCCACGGCAAATCCGCCTACTTCCAGTCGCTGAATCGCGAAAAGGAGAGCATCGCTCTCGACCTGAAAACCGCGGCCGACCGCGAAGTGTTCCTGAACCTGGTCCGCCGCGCCGACGTGGTCGTGGAGAATTATCGGCCCGGCACACTGGACCGGCTCGGCCTCGGCTTCGCGCAGTTGCGTGAAGTCAACCCGCGGCTGATTTTCGCGTCGGTCTCGGGTTTCGGGCAGACAGGGCCGTGGAGCGGCAGGCCGGCGTACGACCTGATCGCGCAGGCGATGGGCGGCCTGATGAGCGTCACCGGGCCGCCGGAGGGGCCGGCGTACAAGGCGGGCACGTCCGTCGGCGACATCACCGGCGGCCTGTTCGCGCTGGCTGGCATCGCCAGCGCCCTGTACCACCGCGAACGCACTGGCGCCAGCCTGCGCGTGGACGTGAGCATGCTCGACGGCCAGATCGCCATCCTGGAGAGCGCCGTCATGCGCTACGCCACCACGGGGCAGGCGCCGCCAGCGATGGGCAACCGCCATCCGTCCATCACGCCGTTCGAGCCCTACGAGACGACCGACCGGCCGCTGGTGATCGCCTGCGGCAACGACCTGCTGTTCGCCCGGCTGTGCCAGGTGCTGGGCCATCCCGAGTGGGTCAACGATCCGCGCTTCGCCACCAACCGCGCTCGCTGCGCCCACGCCGCGGAGATGAAACACGTCCTGGAAGCGGTGTTGCGTACAGCGCCAGCGGCTGCGTGGCAGACGCGGCTGGAGGAAGCGGGGGTGCCGTGTACGCTGATCCACACCGTGGCAGACGCGGTGGAGCACCCGCAGGTGCAGGCGCGGCGGATGATCGTCGAGGCGGACGGCCTGCGCATGGCCGGCAATCCGATCAAGCTCGAAGCCTTCGCCGATCCACCGACCCGCCACCCGGCCCCGGACCTCAACGCCGACGGCGATCGTATCCGCAAGGAGTTCGAGTAGAAGTGATGGCGAGCGGCGCGGCGTCAGCCCGCCGGTAGCGCGAAGCACCGGCGGGCTGACGCCGCGCCGCTCGCCTGTCGCCAGTTTCCCCTTACAATCGACCCCATGAACACCCTGCGCATCAGCAACGGCCGGGTCATCGACCCGTCGCAGAACCTCGACACCGTGACGGACCTGTGGATCCGCGGCGAGCAGGTCGTCGGCCTCGGTCCGCAGCCGCACCTGCACGCCGCCCGCACCCTGGACGCGACGGGCAAGTTCGTCTGCCCCGGCCTGATCGACATGCACGTCCACCTGCGCGAGCCCGGCCGCGAGGAGGACGAGACCATCGCCACGGGCACCGCGGCGGCGCTGGCCGGCGGCGTCACATCCGTGGCGTGCATGCCCAATACCGAGCCGGCGCTGGACAGCCAGGCGGCCGCGGAGTTCGTCTACCTCCAGGCGGAGCGCGCCGGCAACGCCAATGTCTTCCCGGTCGGAGCGATCACCAAGGGCCGCCAGGGCGCCGAGCTGGCGGAGATGGGCGGCCTGGTCGAGGGCGGCGCCGTCGCCTTCACCGACGACGACGCCCCGGTGGTCAGCGCCGAGATCATGCGCCGCGCATTGGAATACTGCCGCATGTTCGACAAGGCGGTGCTCAGCCACGCGCTCGACGCGGAGCTGCGCGCGGCGGTGTCATGAACGAGGGCTTCGAGAGTATGCGGCTGGGGCTGCGCGGCTTGCCGGCAGCCGCCGAGGAAGTCGTCATCCACCGCGACATCGAGCTGGCGCGGTTGACGGGCGGCCGGTTGCACATTCTGCACGTCTCGACGGCCGGTGGCGTGGACCTGATCCGGCGGGCGCGCGCCCGTGGCGTGCGCGTCAGTGGCGAAGCGTGCCCGCACCACTTCACGCTGACGGACCGGGAATTGCGCAGCTTCAACAGCAATTTCAAAACGGCGCCGCCGCTGCGCACCGCCGCGGACGTGGCGGCGTTGATCGAGGGGCTGAAGGACGGCACGCTGAGCGTGATCGCGTCGGGTCACGCACCGCTGGCGCCGGAGAAGAAGATGCGCGAGCTGGACCAGGCGCCGTTCGGCATCATCGGCCTGGAGACGTTGCTGCCGATGTGCGTCGTGGCGCTGATCGAGCCGGGCCATTTGACGTGGCCGCAGTTAATCGAGAAACTGACGATCAACCCGGCGCGGGTGCTGGGCATCGACCGCGGCACCTTGCAGCCGGGCACCGACGCGGACGTGACGATCATCGACCCGACGGCGGAATGGCTGATCGATGGCGAGCAGTTCAAGTCGAAAAGCCGGAACAGCCCGTTCCTGGGCCGGCGGGTGCGCGGCCGGGCGCACGCGGTCGTGGTCGGCGGCGAGGTCAAGTACGAGCGCCCGCTGGCGTGAAGCGCATACAATGAAGACTGGGAGCAAGTAACCCTGAGATGTTCTTTAGCCCCAGAGGACACCGAGAGAATAAGCAAAGAGAGAGATTGGTTTTCTTTTCCTCTCTGTGTCCTCTGTGTTCTCGGTGGCGAACTTAACGAGGAGGCAGCCATGGCAAACGACGAACTGGTCACGGTCTACACCGTATCGACCCCGGATCAGGCGGAGATCATCAAGAACGCGCTGGAGACGGAGGGCCTGCGCTGCTTCATCGAGGACGAGAACCAGGCCGCGCTGGGGGGCCTGGCGAGCATCGCGATCCGCATCCAGGTGCCCGCCAACGAGGCCGAGCTGGCCCGCAAGTACATCCTCAAGCACGAGCACCACGGCCACAAACATCACGGCTGAGCAGCCGCGTTCTGCCGCTTGCGGCTTCGCGTGCTTTCTGCCGCAAGCGGCAGAACTTCAAGATCCCATCCCGTTCACGGAGACGCACACCATGAACCGCCTTCTGACCGCTCTGTTGTTGGTCCTGGGTGCCGCGCCGGCCGCCCGCGCCCAGGCGACGCCCAACACCCTGACGCCGCAGGAAGTCAAGGACGGCGTGCTGCTGCTGTTCGACGGCAAGACAACCTTCGGCTGGAAGGTGGACGGCGAGGCCAGGGTGGAGAACGGCGTGCTGGTGCTCGGCGGCACCAAGGCAACCACGGCCCAGCCAACGACCGCGTTCACGAGCTTCGACCTGACGGTGGAACTGCGGAGCGAGGGCAAAAAGCAGGCGAAGTTTGTGCTGACGCGCAGCCTCGGCGGCGGTGGCCAGGCGGAGCACGCGACCAATCTGGACGAGGCCGGGCCCAACGCCCAGACCGACTGGGATACCCTCTCGCTAGATGTGCGCCTGACCGATGACGGCAAGACGGACAACCAGAAGCTGGCGTACAAATCGACGAACGGCAACACCAGCGGCGGCAGTTCCAGCGGTGGCAACATCGCGCTCGGCGTGGCGACGTTGAAGTTCGTGGTTACGGCCGGCCAGACGCTGCGGCTGCGCAACGTCAAGCTGAAGCCGCTGGAACTGAAGTCGATTTTTAACGGCAAGGATCTGACCGGCTGGAAGGAGTTCCCGGGCAAGAAATCGAAGTTCACCGTCAACGACAAGGGCGAGCTGAACATCAAGAACGGTCCCGGCGACCTGCAGACGGAGGAAAAATACGGCAACTTCGTGCTGCAACTGGAGTGCATCAGTCACGGTAAGGGCCTGAACAGCGGCGTCTTCTTCCGCTGCCGGCCGAACGAGTACCAGAACGGCTACGAGGCGCAGATCCACAACGGCTTCGGCGCGGCGGCGAAGGATTACGTGGTCGAGAAGTATGACCCGGACACGCACAAGTTGCTCGGCAAGGACAAGGTGAAGTCGGCGGCGGTCGATTACGGCAGCGGGGCGATTTACCGCCGGGTGCCGGCGCGTTTCGCAGCGGCGAAGGACGGCGAATGGTTCACGTTGACGGTGGTGGCGCAGGGCAACCACTTCGCCACGTGGGTGAACGGTGTGCAGATGGTGGACTGGGTGGATAACCGGCCGCCCAGCGACAACGCCCGCAACGGCTACCGCGCGGCCGCCGGGCACATCAGTTTGCAGGGCCATGACCCGACGACGAATTTGAGCTTCCGCAACTTCCGCATCGCGGAGTTGCCGGGCGGGAATTAGAGATTGTCCTCCGGCAGACATGAGCCTCAATCAAGGTGAGGGTATGGCGCAACTGAGGTAACGAGATGCCCCTTGTTTACCGCTCCATGATCGACGACGGCGGACGGCCACAGGTCGGTCGATCCGCCACGGCACTGGGAGTTCGCGTGCCACCCCAAAAGCCAGCAGACATTACACCTGACCTCGATCACCCGGCTGTCGAATGGAGGAATGCCAATGCCACACGACATTCGCGTCATCAAGGCCAGCGAGTTCCTCCGGGCCGACATCCAGGGCCATGTCGATCTGCCCACGAGCAAGCACATCCTGGAGCAGCTGGCGGCGGCCGTCGCCGGCCACTCCGACCGGGACATCCTGGTGGACATCCGCGGGACCGAGGGCCCACAACTGAGCAGCGTCGAGCTGTACGAGTTGGTGCAAATGCTCCGCCAGCTGGGTCTGGGGGTGCTCAACAAGATCGCCATCTTGCGGCGGGAGCGCGAAGGGTTCGACCGCCCCCGCTTCTTCGAGATGCTGGCCACCGACCGCGGCCTGCAGGTCGCCGTCTTCGAGGAGTTCGAGCCGGCGTTCAACTGGATCAACGCCGGCTCGGCCATCTGACCGGGCCGCGCTCAGACGTGGGTCGGCCGCACGTGTTCGCTGTCCGCCGTGGGCAGCGTCACCGGCGGCGGCGCTTGCGGACGCGACGCCCGCGAGACCAGGTACAAGGGCACTCCCGCAGCCAGGATCGCCAGCCCGACCAGCGACTCGTGCGGCGCATAGGTCACGCTGCCGTACAGCATGAAGCCGCAGAAGAAGCAGAACACCAGCGCCGGCAGCGGATACAACGGCGTCACGAACGGCCGCTCGATGTTGCGGTCCCGGAAGCGCAGCACAATCAGCGCCAGGCCGGTCAGCAGGAAGAACAGCCAGAACACCGCGGCGGTGCAGTTGACCAGAATGACGAAGCCACTCTTGCCCCGAAACCCCAGGCCGACCACCGTGACCATGCCCACGCTGATCGCCGCCTGCGCCAGCAGCGACCGCACTGGCGTGCCCCAGCGCGGATCCCACTTGCTCAGCGCCGTGAACAGTTGATGGTCTGCCCCCATCTCCGAAAAGATGCGCGAGGTCGTGAAGATCATGCCGTTGATCGCCCCGAGCGCCGACAGCATCACCAGCAGACACATCGTCTGTTCGCTGATGTGGCCCGGCAATAGTTTCAGCACGTCCGCCGCCACCGCGGGCGAATCCGCCGCCCCTTCGTAGCCGAGGCCGATCAGGTAGGCGACGTTCACCAGCAGGTACAGCAGCGTGACCGTGGCGGTGCCCAGCAGCAGCGCCAGCGGCAGGTTGCGACGGCGGTTCTGCACCTCCGCCGCGACGTACGCCGCCTCGTGCCAGCCCGCGTACGTCCACAGCACCAGGATCAACGCCAGCGCCAGCGCCCCCAGCGGCGCCAGCGTCGTCGCCTTGACGCGCACCGCCGCACCGCCTGCCTCCGGCACGAGCAGCTTGACGGCCGTGCCCGGCGCGAGGTCCGCCAGCGCAGCGGGCGGTTGCTTCTCATTGTCGATGGTGATCTTCGCTGACTTCGCCAGGGGGAAGACCCATTCCCGATCCTCGTCGTCCCGCAGGCGCAACCGGCCGGAGGCGTCCACGGCCACGAACCGGCCCTCGACCACCGCCATCGGTTGGTTTTCGTACACGGCACGGTACGCGCTGACCTCCCAGGTCCGCGCGAACCACAGGCCCGTCACGAGAATGGCCGCCAGCCCGAGCACCTTGAACGCCGTCAGGATATTCTGTGTAGACTTGCCGAACCGGACGCCGAGGATGTTGACGCAGGTGAGCACGACGATCACCAGCAGCGCCAGGCCGACGTGCGGGATTTTCGCCTCGCCCTCCAGCTGGGCAAGTTTGCCGGCATAGTCGGCGAAGATGTAGGCCATCGCGGCGATGCTGCCGCCGGTGCGGATGACCGCCAGCTGCGCCCAGGCGAACAGGAAGCCGGCCCACGGCCCATAGGCGCGCGTCAGGTAAACATACTCGCCACCGGAGCGCGGGTAGGTGCTGGCCAGTTCGGCGAAGCAGAATGCGCCGAGCAGCGAGATGAAACCGCCGAGCACCCAGATGGCCAGCGCCGCCCAGGGGCCGCTGGCGTAGCCGAAGACCACCGACGGCGTTTCGTAAATGCCGACGCCGATGATGATGCCGACGATGATGCTCGTCGTGTCGAGCAAACCCAGGCGCGCCGACAGTAGCGGGCCAGTCTTCGGCGTGGAATCCATGTGGGAGGGCACTCCTGCTGGAGATCCGGGCCACGAGGACGGGGTGCGTTCGCCGGGGTGATGGTTGGGCCTCAACGGGATCGGGTTCGCCGCAGTCAAATGGCCAGGCGCAACCGGGACGGGGACCGCGTTCGTCTCTTATCCTAGCTGGCTTGCCGATTCCCGCCAGAGCAAATTGACCGCCCCTTGGCCGCGGTGCTCTTTCCGCTTGACAGTCGTTGTCGCAAGCCCCACGATAAATCCGCAACCATCCGACAGAAAGCAGCCTACCGAGACCTTGCCATGCTGACACCGACCACTACCGATCCGCGGGCCTGGCGGGCAAGCACCCTGGACGCGCCTCACTCGTGGTATTATCCCCTGTCCGACAGTGCCCAGTCGGCCCTGGATCAGGCCCTTCAGCCCTGGCGACGGAACCCCGGGCCGGTCACCGATCTGCGGGCCGACGACCGGTTGCGCGCCGCCTGCGCGGACGACCTGGCGCCGGCGCTGGCGGCGCTGGAAACGGGCCGCGGTTTCGCGGTCATCACGCCGGGCCGACCGGAGCGCTTCGCGCCGCAGGAGTGGCCAGCCGTCTACTGGCTCGTCGGCCAACTCCTGGGCCGGCCGTTCGAGCAGAACGTGCAGGGCACCCTGCTGTACGATGTGCGCGACACCGGCCAGGACGTGCGCTACGGCGCCCGCTTCTCCGTCACCAACGCCGAGAGCACTTTCCACACCGACAACTCCTTCGGTGCCGACGTGCTCGATTACGTCGGGCTGCTGTGCGTCAATTCCGCGAAGTCAGGCGGTCTGAGCCAGGTGGTCAGCGGTTATGCCATCCAGGACGAGTTGCGGGCCAACCACTGCGACGCCTGGGAGGTGCTGCATCGGCCGTTCCACGTTGATCGCCGCGGCGGAGTGCGGCCTGGCGAGGCGCCGACCGCGCGCTTCCCGGTCCTGGACAAGCACAACGGTGGACTGCTGATCCGCTACCTGCGTTACTGGATCGAGGCCGGCCACGAGAAGGCGGGCCAGCCGCTCTCGGCCGAGCAGGTGCGGGCGCTGGACGTGCTGGACCGCGTGGCCGCCCAACCGGGGCTGCGAGCGGAGTTCCTGCTGCGGCCGGGCGAGTTGTTCTTCATCAACAACCGCTGGATTCTGCACAACCGCACGGGCTTCGAGGACCACGCCGAGCCGGAACAGCGGCGGCATTACGTGCGGTTGTGGCTGCAGCGCGGCGGGCCGCGCGAAACGTAAACGGGAAGCGGTGCTGGTGGGAGGTTGAGGGGTTTTCTGTGGTTCCGCTTCTTCCTGGGTTTTTGCCCATCACGTCGCCACGGGAAACACCTCGTCCAGCGGCACCTCCCACTGGCCGAGGCCGACGCTGACCACCACCTGGTTGCGCTTGTGGTCGATGCGGACGATCTTGCCCGGCTTGCCGAAGCGCGGCACCTGCACCAGGTCGTTCGGTTGCAGCCGCGCCCGCGCCGCGCAGGCGCCTTCCGCTCCTCCTCCTCGCGCTGTACCTTTTGCAGGGTCTGTTGATACTCCTCGCGCTGCTTCTCCGCCTCGTGCTGTGCCAGCAGCGCCTCCTCGCGGGCCTTCTCGGCTTCCGCGCGCATCTTTTGCAGCTGGGCCATCTCCGGGCGCGGCGCTGGCGACGGCGCAGGTACTTGTGGCGCGGCGCAGCAGGTCGCGCGGCAGCTTCAGACGACGGGCGATCTTCAGGGCGTTGCTCATGCCGAACTGGCCGATGTGCAGCCGATACGTCGGCCGTAGCGTTTCCACGTCGAACTCGACCGCCGCGTTCTCGGCCCGGTCGTTGTTGAAGGCGTATGTCTTCAGGTCGCCCAGGTGCGTCGTCACCATCGCCCGGCAGCCGATGCGGTCCAGCTCGTCCAGGATGGCCCGCCCCAGGGCCGCTCCTTCCGTCGGGTCGGTGCCGGCGCCGAGTTCGTCCAGCAACACCAGGCTTTTGTCGTCGGCCGACTTCAGAATGTGGGCGATGCGCGAGATGTGCGAACTGAACGTGCTGAGCGATTGTTCGAGGCTCTGCTCGTCGCCGATGTCGGCGAGGATTTCGTGGAAGACGGGCACCTGGCTGCCGTCCGCCGCGGGGATGTGCATGCCGGCCAGCGCCATCAGGCAGATCAGGCCGGTTGTCTTCAGCGTCACCGTTTTGCCGCCAGTGTTCGGTCCGGTGATGATGAGCAGGTTGAAACCGTGGCCCAGTCGCACATCGATGGGCACGACCGTGCGCGGCTCCTCGTTCGTGGGGCAAACATTCCTGTCTGCCGTGGCCGCCGGTTCGGCAGACAGGAATGTCTGCCCCACCTTTCCGTTGCGGAAAAGATGCTCCAGCAGCGGGTGCCGGGCCAGGCGGAGCCAGACGCGGCCCTCGGTGTTGAGGTCCGGGCAGGACATGCCGTAGTCGCGGCTGTAGCGGGCGCGGGCGGTGACGTAATCCAGCCGGCCCATCGTCTCCACCGCCACCGACAACTGCCGCGCTACCTTGCCGACCTCGGTGCTCAGCTTGCGCAGCACCTTGCGGACCTCGCGCTCCTCCTCGCCCTTGAGGACGGTGCGCTCGGCGCTGAGGTTGGCGACGCTGGCCGGTTCGATGAACACCGTCTCGCCGGTGCCGCTGGTGCGGTGGACGACGCCGGGGATTTTGTGGCGGTGGTTGATATCGACGGGCAGGACGTAATGGTCGCCGCTGACGGTGGCGTTGGGGTAGCGGAGGATTTCGCGGAGGCGGGGGTCGCGGAGGAGTTTTTTGATCTGGTGCTGCACTTTTTCATCGATCTCGGCGAGTTTCTGGCGGACATTTGCCAAAGCGGGGCTGGCCATGTCGAGGACGTGGCCGCGGCTGTCGATGCAGCCGCTGATGTTCTTGGCCACGACGCCGAGGTCTTCCACCGGCGTCAGCAGCTCGATGAGCCGCTGAAATTGCTCGCTGAGGCGCATCCGGTAGCGGAACATGTGGCCGGTGCTGGCGAGCGTTTCGCCGACTTCCAGGAGCTGGTCGGCGGTGAGCATGGCGCCGATGGCGGCACGGCGGGCCAGCAGCCGCACGTCATGGACGCCACCGAACGGCGGCGACTGGCCCAGCGCCAGCACCCCGGTCATCTCGGTGACCAGGGCCAGCTCGTCGCGGATCTTCACGGGGTCGCGCAGCGGCTCGGCCTGACGTGCCAGGGCCTTGCCCAGCGAACAGGCGGCGTAACCGGCCACGAGTTCGCGGACCTTGTTGAATTCGAGCAGTTCCAGCGTGTGTGCGTCCATCTTCCCGTTCATGATTGGGTGGACAGCGGCCTGGCGACGGAGGTTCGCGGCCCGGCGGCATGAGGAATCTCTTGAATTGTAACGGCGGCCGGCAAATCCGGCGACCGCTTGCGAACGGCTGCAACTCTGGTAAAGTGGTGCCCATCCGAGCCCGAGCGCCAGCGCGGTGGCCCGCTTGGCCCCGCGCTGGCGCTCGGGCTCGGAAGTAACACGGTTCGCCTTCCCGACGATAGGTGTCTCATGTTGGCGCAATCCCGCCGCATTCTACTCCTGACCACCCTGTTCCTGGCCGCCGCGCCGTGCGCCGCCCAGCCGCCGCAGATGAAGTTCAACGACGTGCGCGAGGTCGCGCCCGGCGTCTACTTCCGCTACTCATCGATCTCCGCCACGGACCCGAAAATCCCGTTCGGCGGCTGCAATAACATCTGGATCATCTGCAAGGATTACGTCGTCGTCTACGACGCCAACTTCCCGAAGGAGGCCGGCGACGTGATCGCGGCGGTCAAGCAAACGACGACCAAGCCGATCCGTTACGTGCTGGACTCGCACCATCACGGCGACCACGCCTACGGCAACGACGTGTGGGCAAAGGCGGGCGCGACCATCATTTCCTCGCGGAACACGGCCCGGCTGCTGCGGGTCAACGGCCCGAAGGAGTTCGCCGACGCCGGCAAGGGGCCGCAGGGTCGCAAGGACATCCGCAACAGCGTGCTGCGTGTGCCCGACCTGATGTTCGACGACAAGTTGGTCATCGACGACGGCACGCAGCGGATCGAGTTGCTACATTTCGGCCACGCCCACACGGCCGGCGACTCCTTGTTGTACCTGCCGCAACACAAGATTCTCTGCACCGGCGACGCCTGCGGCAACGGTGCGTTCAACTACACCGGCCACTCCGACACCGCCTCGTGGATTCGTGTACTGGAAAAGGCGCAGCAGCTGGACGTGAAGCTGATTCTACCCGGCCACGGTCTGCCCGCGGGCAAGGAACTGCTGGGCAAGCAGCGCCGCTACTTCGTGGAGTTGCGGCAGCAGATTCAGAAGGGCATTGACGCCGGCAAGACCTTCGCCGACATTCGCAACGTCATCGACATGCCTTGGTACAAGGAATGGACAGGGGTCGCGGCGAAGGAGCGCAAGGAGAACGTCGAGCACGTCTACGGCGAGCTGACCGGCCGCGTGGCGCCCGCGGACTTGCTGGAGGACATCGGCGTTTACGAGGGGCCGTCGCCGACGAAGGACGACCCGGGCTGGACGAAGCCGAAGCGCATCATCGTGCCGAACCTGCTGCCGACGAAGCTGGCGGAGTTGAAACGGATCGCGCCGGATGTGCTGTTCGTGCCGGTCATGAACGTGAAGGAGGCGGTCAAGGAGGCGGCCGACGCGGACGCGGTCATCGGCTTTTGCAGCGACGACCTGCTGCGGGCGGGCAAGAAGTTGCGCTGGATTCAGGTCGGCAGCGCCGGCGTGGAGAAGTATGTGACGCCGGAGATGCAGAAGAGCACCGTGGTGCTGACGAACACGCAGCGGCTGTACGGGCCGAACGTGGCGGACCAGGCATTCGCGCTGCTGCTGACGCTGTCGCGCGACCTAGTGAAGATGAAGGGCAAGGCGCTGCCGCCACTGAAAGGCCGCGTGCAGCCGCAAGCGAAATACTGGAACGAGCTGAAGGCCGGCATGAAGCCGCAGGAGCTGCGCGGCCAGACGATGCTCGTGATCGGCCTGGGCGGCATCGGCACTGAGGTGGCGCGGCGGGCGGAGTCGTTCGGTATGCGCGTGATGGCGGTGGACCCCAACGACAAGATCGAACGGCCGCCGTTCGTCTTCAGCATCGACCCGCCGGCGAAATTGCTGGGGCTTCTGCCGAAGGCGGACGTGGTGGTGATCGCGTGTCCGCTGACAAAGCAGACGAAGGGGATGTTCGGCCAGGAGCAGTTCGCGGCGATGAAGAAGACGGCGTTCCTGGTCAACATCGCCCGCGGCGGCATCGTCACAACGGACGAACTGGTCGCGGCGCTGAAGGCCAAGGTGATCGCCGGCGCGGGGATGGACGTGACCGACCCGGAGCCGTTGCCGGACGACCATCCGTTGTGGCGGCTGCCGAACGTCGCGATCAGTCCACACGTCGGCGGCGAGGGCGACGGGGCACGCGAGCGGCAGTGGCGGCTGTGGCGCGAGAACGTGCGGCGGTTCGTCGCTGGGGAGCGGCTGCTGTGCGTGGTGGACAAGGGGCTGGGGTATTGAGAGGCGACCGCGCGGCCACCCGATCGTCTGACTCATGGCGGTTCGGCGAACAGTTTCATCGCCGGCAGGATGCGTTGGACGTGCGCGAAGGGGGCGTCGCGGGTCCATAACTCGAGGTCGTTGACAATGGCGAGGGTCGCAATGACGGCGTCGGCGAACGGGATCGTCACTCCGCCGGCCCGGAGGGCGCTCAGGTTGTCGCCGCCGGTGCGGATCACAGCGACGAGCACGTTGGTATCGACGAGAATCATGGCAGGTGGTCGCGGGCGTGGCGGAGGTCGCACTCCTCCTGCTCGCGAAGCGCCTCGAAGTCGTAGGTCGTACGGAGTGCGGAAGCAGCCCTGACGAAAGCGTCCCAATCGCCGGTGCCGGGGCGGATGGCCGGTGTCGCCGCTCGCGTCAGTTCCGCGACCGTCCGCTCCAGTATGGTGAGTCGATCGGCCAGCCCTTCCAGAGTCAGTGTGAACATGAGAACCTCCGTTTCGCGGTCCCGGCGCAACGGTATTGTACCAAACCAGAGGGAGCGGTCGATCACCGGATTCGGCTTCCCGGGACGGAACCTGGCCAACGATACCCGCAGTGAGGGCAATGGGGCGCGCGACCGGCAGTGGCGGCTGTGGCGCGAGAACGTGCGCCGCTTCGTCACCGGTGAGCGGCTGCTGAGCGTCGTGGATAAGACGCGGGGTTACTGAGCGGTCGGTTGCCAGAGACTTTCGGGATGTCCGGCCGCTCACTGTCCGCTGTGTTCTTGGGAAAGCATTCGATCTTTTGACGAGGACCGACCATGATCGTGTTTGGTTGCCCAGGATGCGCGAAAAAATTCCAGGCCAAGGAGGAGTTCGCCGGCCGAAGGACCAGGTGCCCCGATTGCGGGCGTGAGTTCTTGGTGCCCACGCCTGGCCAGGGGGAAGTGCAAGCGGCCGCCCCTCCCCGGTTCCCTGCCGTTCGCCCGCCCGACCCCGATCCGGACGTTCGCGAACCGGAAGCCGAGCCCGTACGGGGCCACCGGCGGCGCGCGCCGCTGAAAAAATCCGCACGCAAAAAAATCCTGCTCATCTCCGGGGCGGTGCTCCTGGGCCTGTTCCTGACGGGCGGCCTGGTGGCGGGCGTGTACTGGCTGTTCTTCCGGCCCGTGGGGTTGACCAACGAACTGCTTTATGTCCCGGACAACTTCGAGTACATCGCCTCGCTGAACGTGTCCGGAGTGCAGTCCAGTGAACTCTACGTGTCCCTGAAACGCGAGATCGATGAGCGTAAGCCGGACCTGGAACGCGAGCTACAAAAGCTGGAGAATGATCTCGGCCTCAAGTTGACGGAGATCGAGCGCGTCACGGTGGCCGGGCTGTTCCCACGCCCCGGCGAACGCTCCGGGCCGGAATTCGTGGTCGTGGTCAAGACGAAACGACCCGTCGAACTCCGCGAGTTGTTCAAGGGACCCGCGTTTGCGGAGTTCCAGGACAGAAAGGTTGGCGAGCACACGGTGCGGCTGTATGATCCCCAGCGGATGGCCGTCTGTGCCCTGCCAAACCGCACCATCTTGTTCAGCTCGCACGTCGAAACCCTCTCCCGGGTTCTCAAGCGCGACCGGAAGGCCGATGTCTCAGAAGGCATGCAGGAGGCCATGAACAAGACGGATTTCACGCAGGCGTTGGCCGTGTCCATCAGCACTCGCGACCTGCGACGCGACCTGATGCGCGACCGGGAGTTTCGCAACGACATGGCCCGCTCGTTCGGCAGCGTGATCGAACCGGAGAAGTTGCTGGAACTCACGGACATGACCGTGATGCACATCCGCCTGGGGTCAAAGGTCGAAGTGGAGGCGAAGGTGCTGGGCAAGGACACCGAGGTGGTCTTCAAGGTGTCCGTCAAGACATCCGCGCTGATCGGCCTGTTGAACAAGGGCGAGTGGTTTCAGGACCGTGGCCCCGTTCGGAAAGATTTCGACCGGAAAGATTTCGGCAAGGATAAATTCGATCGGCGCGATTTTGACAAGGGCAATTTCGACAAGCGCGGTAATGGTTTCGACCGGAGGGATTTCGACAAGGGGGCGTTCGACAAGGACGAGCGCTGGAAGGACAAAGAAAAGAAGTGACACGCCACGGCCGCCGACCGAAGGTCTCATCCGCGTGGGCCAGCGCTTGAGGAGACTTTCGGTCAACGGCCGTGTCTTGGTCCGGAGACCAAGACACAACGGTGGGGAGTATTAACCTACATCCCCAGCGCGCCGAGGAACTCCGGCGTGCTGGGGATCTGGTGCGTCGCCTGGGTAATGGCCTGCCGCGTTGCCGAATCGGCGTCCGTCCACAAGGTCGCCAACTCATTCTGAGCCGCGTTGTTCCAGGTCACGGTGCAGCGCATGATTGCTCCAGACGCTGGAGCAATTCGGCCGTCGAACAACCGCCACCCTCCTTGCTCCGCCGGTCCAGTTCCTCGTCGCTAATGCGCTCCCGGGACCAGGCCACCAGCAGTTGGCCGCGTTCCTTCTCCGCCTGCTGCAATTGTTGGCGCAGTCGCTCAACTTCCTGTTGCAGCGCTTCTACCAGATTGATTAGCTCCGCGAGCGGGCTCACGTCTTGACCTGCCTGGTTCAGGAATGCCACCAGTTTTGCCAGTCGATCCTGTTGCAACGCTGTCATGAGCCACCTCGTTTGGGATGAAGCCTGGCGTCATTCTACGTGACTGGCGCGGCTGTCAGCGGGCGCGGGAACAGGTCGCGCACCAGGCACTGAAACCCCGGCACCACGTCTTCGCCGGTCAGCGTGTCCTGTTCGTGCAGCCGCGCATCGGAGCCGCTCGGCCGGCACACGCGCACGGTGCGCGTCTCAGGGATGACCACCCACACCAACCGCACATTCACCCGAAAATACAGTTCGATCTTCTCCTCCACCTCATGGGCCAGGTCGTTCGGGGAGACGACCTCCACGGCGAGATCCGGGGGAATGCGCGCCCACCCCTGGGCCAATAGTTCGGCCGTCAACCGGCTGGCCTGGATGAATGACACATCCGGTTTGCGCACCATATTGGGCCGATCCGGAAAACACTGATACCCGTTCTCGGAAGTCAGCACCCAGCCCAGGTTGTTCGCCTCACAGTGACTGTTCAACAGCCAAATCACCCGGGCGCCGATGATGCCGGTTTGAACACTCACATTCAACTCCTGTAACCGTCCGTCCACCAGCTCATAACGGTTGCCCTCTGGCATCCGGAGCAAATCCTCCGGCGTCAACAACGGCATGGTCACCGGCATGTTCATGACGCAAATCCTCCTTTGCCTCAATCCGCCTCATACGCCAGGTTCGGCGCCAGCCAGCGCTCGACCTCGCGCTGCGGCACGCCCTTGCGGCGGGCGTAGTCCTCCACCTGGTCGCGCGTAATCATGTCCACCGCGAAGTACCGCGCCTCGGGATGGCTGAAGTACAGCCCGCTCACCGCCGCCCCCGGCCACATCGCATAACTCTCCGTCAACTTGATCCCCGCCGCCGCCTCGACGTTCAAGAGGCCCCACAACGTCGCCTTTTCGGTGTGGTCCGGGCACGACGGATAGCCGGCCGCTGGGCGAATGCCACGGTATTTCTCATCGATCAGCTCTTCCTTGCTCAACCGCTCGTCCTTGCCGTAGCCCCACTCGCGGCGGACGCGCTCGTGCAGCAACTCCGCGAACGCCTCGGCCAGCCGATCCGCCAGCGCCTTGACGAGGATGGCGTTGTAGTCGTCGTGCTCCGCCTCGAAGCGTTTGGCCAGTTCGTCCGCCCCGAAGCCGGCGCTCACCGCGAACGCCCCGAGGTAGTCGGCCCGGCCCGACGCCACCGGCGCCACGTAGTCCGCCAGGCTGCGGAAGCTCTCCTGCCCGACACGCTCCCACTGCTGCCGCAGCATGTGGAAACGGACGCGCTCCTTCACCCGCTCGTCGTCGGTGAAAATGATGATGTCGTCCCCGTCCGCGTTCGCCGGGAAGAAGCCGTACACCCCACGGGCCGTCAGCTTTTTCTTCGCCACGATCTCGCCGAGCAGTGCCTGTGCCCGCTGGAACAGGTCGCGCGCCGTCGGCCCGACCTGCGGGTCATCGAGGATTTGCGGATACTTGCCGCTTAGCTCCCACGTCATGAAGAACGGCGACCAGTCGATGTACGGCACGATCTCCGCCAGCGGGAAATCGTTGAGCACGCGCGTGTCCAAAAACTCCGGTGCCGGGAGTGGCCCCCCCTGAATGGTGAAGCGCCGCCGCTTCGCCTCGGCGTACGGCACCAGCTTGCGCTTCTGCCGCTCTGCGTGCGCCTTGCGCAGCGCCTCCTGCTCATCGCGGTTGTGCTGGTCCAGCTGCTGCTTCAACTCCGGCCGCTGGAGTTGATCGACAACACCCACCACGCGCGAGGCGTCCTTGACGTACACCACCATTTCGTGGTACGCCGGCGCGATCTTGACGGCGGTGTGCTTCGGACTGGTCGTGGCGCCGCCGATCAGCAGCGGCAACTGCCAGCCCTCGCGCTCCATCTCGCGAGCCACATGCACCATCTCGTCCAGCGACGGCGTAATCAGGCCGGACAGACCGATCATGTCCACGCCTTCCGTGCGCGCCGTCTCCAGAATCTTCTCGCACGGCACCATCACGCCCAGGTCAAGGATTTCATAGTCGTTGCAGCCGAGCACCACGCCGACGATGTTCTTGCCGATGTCATGCACGTCCCCCTTGACGGTCGCCAGCAAAATCTTGCCGCGCGACTTCCGCGCCGTGGCGCCGCCCTTCGCCTTCTCCGCTTCCATGAACGGTTGCAGATATGCGACTGCCTTTTTCATGACGCGAGCCGTTTTCACCACCTGCGGCAGAAACATCTTGCCCGCCCCGAACAGTTCGCCGACCACCTTCATGCCGTCCATCAGCGGCCCCTCAATCAGCTGCAGCGGTCGCTCAAACTGGTGCCGCGCCTCTTCCGTGTCCTGCTCGATGAAATCGACGATGCCGTGAATCAGCGCGTGCTTGAGCCGTTCGTTGACCGGGGCCTTGCGCCACGCCACCTCTTCCGCGGCGGTCGCCTGCTTCTTGCCGACCGACTCCGCGAACTTGATGAGCCGGTCGCTGGCGTCCGGCCGGCGGTTCAGCAGTACGTCCTCGACGCGCTCCAGCAAATCCTTTGGGATGTCCTCGTACACCTGGAGTTGGCCCGCGTTGACGATGCCCATGTCGAGGCCGGCGCGGATGGCGTGGTACAGGAACGCGGCGTTCATCGCCTCGCGCACCACCTCGTTGCCGCGGAAGCTGAACGACACGTTGCTGACGCCGCCGCTGGTCTTCGACTCAGGGTACAGCCGCTTCAGCTCGCGCACCGCCTCGATGAACTCGACGGCGTAATTGTTGTGCTCCTCCATGCCGGTGCCGACCGTCAGGATGTTCACGTCGAAAATGATGTCGCTCGGGTCAAAGCCGACTTCCTCGGTCAGCAGCCGGTAGGCACGCTGGCAGATCTCGACCTTGCGGTCGCGGGTGACAGCCTGGCCTTCCTCGTCGAAGGCCATCACCACCGCGGCGGCACCGTAGCGCCGCACCAGCCGGGCCTGCTCCAGAAACTTGTCCTCGCCCTCCTTGAGGCTGATGGAGTTGACGATGCCCTTGCCCTGCAGGCACTTCAGCCCCGCTTCCAGGACTTCCCACTTGGAGCTGTCCACCATGATCGGGACCTTGGCGAGGTCCGGTTCGTTGGCGAGCAGCATCAAAAAGCGCGTCATCGCCTCCTTGCCGTCGATCAGGTCGGCGTCCATGTTCACGTCGAGGATGTTGGCGCCGTTCTGCACCTGATCGCGGGCCACGGCGATGGCGGCGTCGAAGTTGCCCTCCTTGATGAGGCGCTTGAACCGCAGCGAGCCGGTGATGTTGCAGCGCTCGCCGACCATGACGAAGTTTGTCTCGGGCCGGACGACCAACACCTCGTCGCCACAGAAGTACGAGTAATGCGGCAGTCTGGGCACGCGGCGTGGCGTGATGCCCTCGATCTCCCGGGCAATGGCGGCGGTCCACTCCGGCGTGGTGCCGCAGCAGCCGCCGACGAGGTTGACCCAGCCATTGCGGGCATACTCACCGATGATCTCGGCGGTCTTTTCACAGCCCACGCCGGCGAAGCCGCCCATTTCGTCGGGCAAGCCGGCGTTGGGGTAGCAGGAAATCGGCTTGCGCGACAGGCCGGCCAGGGTCTCCAGGGCCGACCGGAGCAGTTCGACGCCGACGCCACAATTGAACCCCACGCTCAGCGCGTCGAATTGAGCTACGGAGACGTAAAACGCCTCGGGCGTCTGGCCGAAGAGGGTGCGGCCACTCGGGTGGTAAATCGTGCCGGACACGATGGTGGGCAGGTCCACCCCGTGGTCGGCGCGGTACTTGTCAATGGCGAACAGGCACGCCTTGAGGATCAGGATGTCGTTGCCGGTTTCCACCGCCAGCAGGTCCACGCCTCCGGCGACCAGCGCCGCGACCTGGCCGTAATAGCTGGCCACGAAGTCGTCGAAGGAGTACGTGCGGCTGCCCTGGTCTTCGCGCTTGGGTTCGATGTACAGGGTCTTGTTGGTCGGCCCGATGCTGCCGCAAACGAAGCGCGGTTTGTCCGGGTTGCGGCGGGTGAAGTCGTCGGCCGCATGCCGCGCCAGCTCCGCGGCGCGGCGGTTGAGTTCCTCGACGTGATCCTGCAAGTCGAATTCTTCCAGCGACAGGGCGTTGCCGTTGAAGGTGCAGGTTTCGATGATGTCGGCCCCGGCCTCCAGGTAGGCGCGGTGAATGTCCTCGATCAGCCGCGGTTGGGCCAGCACCAGCGCTTCGGTGCAGTTGGCGAGGGATTTCGGATGGCTGCGGAACCGTTCGCCGCGGTAGTCCTCCTCGGAGGGCTTCTTTGAATAGATGAGCGCCCCCATCGAGCCGTCGAGCAGCAGGATGCGCTCGGCCAGCAAGGTTTCCAGGACTTCGCGAGTGGACGTTTGCGCGGAGATCAACATAGGTCAATACACCCAGCAAGGGTTCAACGGATACCACGGTTATGCCAGGATAGACCAAAGCGGCGGCGGACGCCAGACTTGGCGGCGGGGCATTGCTGTATTTTACGAAGGCAGGGCAAATGGGGTGCGCTGTGAAAAAGGCCGGCCTCCGCAGTCCCTTGCGGAGCCGGCCTGTGCCTGGTCTGAGCGTCCCTGCGATTCGACCATCCCACCGCGGCGTGGTCGCGTGTGCCTGGCCCGGGGGGAATGCGTACCCGCGGGTGCGGGGCCAAAAAGTCGGACGCCGGCGCCTGGAGTGCTCAGTTGATAGGTTTTTTTGACCCGCACCAATCCTGGCGCTTTGGGGGCAACGTCCTGGCCCCGGGTGAGCGCTACGCAAGCGTCGGCGTCCAGTACGAACGTGGGCGCGCAGTTGAACGGCGCAAGACTTCAGGTTCTGGTTGTTCAGGTTGAGGTTTGTGGAATGAGGATAATTCCCGACAAACCAGGGTGGCGAAACATCCAGCCTGTGGGGGCATAACATAATTCGCCAACGCTTCGCAACCATAGGCAGTGCGAAGGATTGTAGAAGAAACTACAAAGGTGAAGATTACCGTCTTTATCGGGGAAGTCAACTGGAAAAACCTGCCCTTGAGGAATTCCCTGCACGGTTGGCGGAAGTGCTTATCCGCCAACAGTCAGCAAATGCAGTCCCATCCCGGCGGCGGCCCGATCAAGCTACGGGGTGGGGAGAACATACCGCGCGCAGCCGCGCTCAGGTGTGAAGGAAATATTTGGGAGAGAAGTAGTTAGAGGAACGTCAGGCAAATCGGTACGAGAGTAGGATAATTTGCGCGGCGCAGAAAAAAACCTCCACCTGTGCCGTGTAGACGCTTTTGAGAACCCGCTGTGTAGTATGGGTGCCTCACGCCCGGCTTACGGATCCCACTGCATCAGGTGGGCTTGCATGCACCGGACAATTAAAGTTGGCTCCCCGCGGGTACTCCATCGGTTCGTCAAAAGTGCCGTCGATCACGAACACCGCAGAGGTTCTTGGCAGATGTTGCCACCTACCAACGACATTGTATCTCGCGCAGACGGCACAAGCAAGCGGCTGGCAGCCTGGGGGAAAAAATCGTGCCCAGGGTCGGCGGCGCCGCCGCCGCGGCCGGCAAGGTTTATCGAAGGCTCTGACTTTTTCCGGCAGGCAGGCGCTTGCCTGGCGAAGCCCGTCGGGGTTTAATCAAGTGTCCGGCGCTGCCGGCGTCGGTGGCGTTTCGTTACGTCAAGTGATCCGGGTCATCTTCAATCCAACGGCATCTCATGGAACCGCTCCTCGTTCGCTATCACACCTACGCCAAGGCCGACCCGCCCCAACCCATCCGGGTCAAGGTGGGCGACTGGGGCGGCACGCCCCAGAAAATGCAGGACGGTGCCGCGGGGCAACCCTGGCACTGCCTGCCGTTCGTTGAAGCCTCGACGTACGGGTTGGAACTCGTTTATCAGTACGACACGGAATGTCAGGTCATCAACGACAACGGCGTTGTCCGTTTCGAGTGGGACTTCAGACAGGAGCCCGGGGGCGAGTTGACCGGCGGCGAGTTTATCTCCTTCGCTCCCAAACGCGCTTCCCGGTATTACCTCTTCAACACCGGGCTCGACGTGGTGGCCCCGCCCGGTCACGTGGTCCGCACCGAACCGCACCCGCGATTCTTCACAGACGACACCGACACCGTCCCCCTGTCGATGAGCGGCCACCTGCAGCAGGAATGGTATCCGCGGTTGCTGTTCGTCGTGTTTCGCGCCCCGCGGCCGGGCCAGCGCCACATTTTCCGCAAGGGCGAACCGTATGCCCAGCTGCTGTTCGTCCCGCAGAGTGTGAGCTATGACCTCGTCGAGTTAACCCCGGAGGAGGCCGCCCGGCGCCGGGAACTCCAGGCCGCCATGACCATCGCGCGCGCGGAAATCGCCGACCACAGCTGGCAGGACTGCGACGGCGCCATCCTGGATAACCATTACAAGGTCCTGGCGAACGCCTTCGCGCGCGGCGGCACGGCCGGCGTGGAGCAGCTGATTCAGGAGGGGGTCGTGCGCCACGAACGCTCCCTGCCGACGGACAAAACCCTTGCGGAGTGTCTAATTCTGGCTTCGCAGCTGGTGGGCGAACGCAAGTACCGCGCGGCCAGCGCGATTTATGCGCACGTCCTGAGCCACGAGCCCAACAACCCGGAAGCGCTGAGCCACCTGGGCATCTGCGTTGCCTGCCTTGGGAACTTCACTCTGGGGATCGACATGATGGCCCGGGCCGTGGCCCTGGAACCGCGGTGGCCGCGGTTTCACAGCAATCTGGGGGAGATGCAGCGGCTCCTGGGCCGTCACCGCGAGGCGGAAGCCGCGTTCCGTGCATCGCTACAGCTCAACCCCAACGATCCGGGCATCTGGAGCGTCCTGGGCCTGACCCTGGCCCAGCAAGGGCGCCCCGACGAGGGCATCCAGGCCTGCCAGATGGCGTTGGCGCTCAACCACTCGTTGCCGGTCGCCCACTTCCGGATGGGCACGATCCTGGCCCAGTACGGCCAGTACGCCGAAGCGCGCGCCTGTTTTGAGACCGCCCTGGTCCTCGATGCGAATTTCGCCGACGCCCGCCACGCCCTGCAAGCGCTGCCCGCGGCTGCGCCCCAGTGAACCGTACCTCTGTACTCAAGGAACCGATCAGGTTGGCCCCGCCAACACGCCGTCGATGAAGCGTTTGCACTCCGGCAGCGCCGCCAGGAAGGCCCGGCCATACGGCTTGGTGAGCACGCGCGGGTCGAGGATGACGACCAGCCCCGTGTCGGTGGCGGTGCGGATCAGCCGGCCGAAGCCTTGCTTGAGCTTGATCGCGGCCTGCGGCACCTGGTAGTCGGTGAACGGCTGACCGCCCGCCGCCTTGATGGCCTCGGTGCGGGCCTCGACAATGGGCCGATCCGGCGCCGCGAACGGCAGCCGCGTGATGATGACGTTCGACAGCGCCTCGCCCTGCACATCCACGCCCTGCCAGAAACTATCGACGCCGAGCAACACCGCGTTGCCGGCCCGGCGGAACTGCTCCAGCATCTGCGAACGTGGGATGCCGTCGCACTGGCTGAGCAGCGGCAGCCCCAGCCGGCTGCACCACGGCCGCAGCCGCGCCGTCGCCTTTTGCAGGCTCTGGTTGCTCGTGAACAGCACAAACGCCCGGCCCCCCGTGCGCTGCACGTACTCCTGAATCTTGACCAGCGCCGCCTCCTCGAAAGCGTCGCCGGCCGTGGACGGGTCAGGCATGTTGCGGAACAGGTGCAGTTCGGCCTGTTCGCGGAAGTTGAACGGGCTGCCGAGCTGTAGCGTCGCGCACGATTCCAGGCCGAGCCGCTGCTGCAAATGCTCGAAGCCGCCGCGGCCGCCGATGCTCAGCGTGGCGCTGGTCATCACGACCGTCGGCACCTGCTTGTAGAGATGCTCCGTGAGTGCCGGGCCGACGTGGACCGGAGCGCTGGACAGCTGGATGCGCGGATTGCTCTGGCCGCTGACGTCCAGCCAGTAGACCTGTCCCGCCAGTTGCTGGCCGAGCCACTGTTTGAGCTGCGCCGCCAGGTCCGCGCAGCGGGCGGCCACCGACGACAGCTCGATTTTTTCCTCGTCTCCGGAGATGCGCTGGGTGACGACTTCCAGCAAACCGCTCAGCTTCGTCAACTCGCCGGAGAGCACGTCGGGCACGACATCCGGCTGGCGGACGCGGACGGACTCCGCCGTCAGGCCGCGTGGCCCGCCGCGCCGCGCCTGACCGTCGCGCCAGGCGAGCACGTTGCCGAAAAACTGCTCCGCCGCGGCCCGCGTCGCCAGCACCTGGTTGATCGTGTCCTGGTCGCCGTACAGGGCCAGCAGACCGTGAGCGGCCCCGCGCCGCTCGGTGAACAGCTTGTTGAGCAGGTAATCGACCTGGCCGCGCGTGACCTGCAGGCCCATGTGCTCCGCGGCCACGTCCTCCAGCGTGTGCGCCTCGTCGAGGATGGCGACCTTGTAGCGCGGCAACAGGCTGCCCCCCTGCCGCCGCAGGGCCAGGTCGCTGAAGAACAGGGCGTGGTTGACCACCAGCAGGTTGGCGCTATACATCTGCCGCCGGGCCTTGAAATAGAAACAGTTCTCATGGTCGGGACAGTTGCGGCCGAGGCAGTTGTTGCTGTCGCTCTCCACGAGATCCCACAGGAACGGTGGCGGCTGGAAGGGCAGGTCGCTCTTGCTGCCGTCGCGGGTGGTGCGCGACCAGCGGCCGATTTCCAGAAGTTGCGTGGCGGAACCTGGCTCGACGAGCAGCGTCCGCGCCCGCTGCTGGGCGACGCGCAGCCGCCGCAGACTCAGGTAATTGGACCGTCCCTTGACCAGGCAGGCGTTGAACGGCTTCGGCAGGACCGTCTGCAGGAACGGCAGGTCTTTCTGGATGAGCTGCTCCTGCAGGCTGATGGTGTGGGTCGAGACGACGACGCGGCACTCCTTGTCCTGCAGCGACGCCAGCAGGGCGGGCACGAGGTAAGCAAACGACTTGCCGGTGCCGGTGCCGGCCTCGACCATGAGGTGGCGCGACTCGGCGATGGCGCGCGCGACGGCGTCGGCCATGGCGAGTTGCTGTGGTCGGGCCTCGTAGTTGCTCAGCCGACGGGCGATGCTGCCGTCGGGACCGAGGATGGTGGCGTGCATCATGCGGTCATTGTGGCCGAACGCCCGGTGTGCGGGAAGGTCAGTTCGGCGGCTTGCAGGGCGGTTCCCCGGAAGCGGGCTGTGCGGTATAATGAAGGAAGTGCCAGGGAGGGCTTGCGTTTCATCTCATGTCACAGACACCCCTAACAAACCCAGGGGACGCGCGGATTCCCCACCCACAACCTCGCACCCCAAACAACTCCCAGCCGGAGCGGAGCCAGATGCGAACGACCCCGGATGCATCCCCGTAATTGCGCCGGGGTCGCCTGGTGGGACGGCTCTCCAGAGCCGTCGCAGGCGCGCCGACGGCTCTGGAGAGCCGTCCCACGACGGGGATTCGTTGCCTTTGCCACGACGGGGATGCACCCAACAACGCCGGGCGGCTTGCATTCCGGCCGTCGGGAGGATACGCTCGAATGAGGGTCCGGTAGCCATGCTGAACGAACAACGCTGGCGACGCTTGTGGCAACGGCTGGGGAGTCGGAGCGACCCCGCGGGCCCCTTCGCGCAACTCCAGCACGCCTACTCCGAGCCGCACCGTGCTTACCATAACGCGGCCCACATCGCGGACTGCCTCGCTCAGCTGGACCGCGCTCGTGTTCCGGTGAAACGGCTGGACGAGGTGGAAGTGGCCCTCTGGTTCCATGACATCGTCTACGACCCGCACGCGGCCGACAACGAGGAACGCAGCGCGGCCTGGGCGGCGCAGCGTTTGGCGGAGGTCGGGGCCGCTCCCGACGTTCTCCAGCGCGTCGAGGCACTGATTCTCGCCACCAGGCACGATCGGGAGCCGGACTCCATTGATGAGGCGTTGCTCGTGGACGTGGACCTGTCGATTCTGGCGGCGCGCCGGACGTGTTCGCGGCGTACGATCGCGCCATTCGAGAGGAATATCACTGGGTCGCCGAAGCCGATTACCGCGCCGGACGGGCGCGCATCCTGGAGCGCTTTCTCAGCCGCCCGGCCATCTATCATACGGCGTACTTCCGGGAGCAGTTCGAGGCCCAGGCGCGGCTGAACCTGGAGCGGACGGTCGCCGCGCTGCGAGGCTGATTCCCCGAAGCTGCCGCGGCGCTGGAGGTGTCCGTCATGGTGCACCCGGAAACGGTTGGCTCGGCTCGCTTGCTGCCCGTGGACTTTCCGCCGGAGGGCGACCGGCTGCTGGCGTTCAATCCCCCTGGCACCCGACTCGCGGTCTCCTGCCAGGACACCGATCACGTCCAGGTGTTCGACCCGCGCTCTGGCAAGGAGGTCACCCGCATCACGGACTTCTTTCGCATTTCCGGCATCGCGTTCCTATCCGCCGAGGTGCTGCTGGTGACGGCCTTCGGTGGCTGCATGTGCTGCGACCTCCGCCGGGGCACCCGCGGCCTGCTCTCCCCCGGAGGCTGGCAGACCAGCACCACGGTCAGCCCGAACGGCCGCCTGGTGGCCCTCGGCGTTAAGTGGGGGGTGGAACTGTACGATGTTCGCAAGGGGCAGGTGGTCCGCAATCTGATAGTCTTCTACGACCCCGACCACTACGGCCATAAGGTTGCCTTTTCGCCGGGCTACCGCTACGTGGCGGTTGGCCTGCGCGGGGCGCAGCACGCCCCTCGTGGTCGTCTGGGACATGCAAGGCAGGCGGCAGCGTATCTTCGACACCAAGGCCGATGCCCTCGCCTTTCGCGCGGACACCCTGAGCCTGGCGGTGGCGTCCGACAGCGGCTACGTTGAGCTTTATGAGCCGGACCAGGGAGAAGCGCCCGCGACCCAGCTCAAGAGCCCGTACGCGAACGCGCTGCAATTTCGAGACCGGGGTCGGAAACTGGCGGTGCTTGCGTATGATGGCGCCTTCTGCCTGCTTCAGGCGAAGACAGGGCAGGTTCTCCGGAGTTTGGCCGCGCCCGAGGGATACAAAATCCTGACAACGTCGGCGATCACGAGTGCCGATTGGTCCCTGTTCGCCGGCGAAACCGAGGGCGGGGTGGTCGTCTGGCCGGGCGACACCGCCGCACCCGGCGCCCCAACCCGACGGACACCGCGTTTTTAGCGCGCCTGGCGGTGGGGTGGAGCGTCGGACCGGTTGGCAACCGGACCAACGAGACCGCTACCATCGCCTGCAACGTGCTCCAGTTTCGCGCGGATTCGGCCCGCGCGAAATGTCAACGAGGCAGCTCGAAATGCTCAGGGTGCTCGCATCCTCATGCGGGCTCATCCGCTGCCTCGGCGCACAGCACGGCGTAGCCGCGGCGGAACTCCACTTCCACCTCACCGAAAGCGTCCGCGACCAGCTGACCGACCTGCTGCGGCTGCTTGGTCACCAGGTACAACCGGCCTCCAGGCCGCAGCAGACGCAGGGCGCCGTCAATGAACTTTTGCGCGATGCCCAGCTGGGCGAAGTACGGCGGGTTCGCCAGCGCCACGTCGTACGCCGCCGCTTCGCCGGCAACCTCGGCACTGGCAACGAGGTCGAACGCCGGCAGACCGTTGGCCCGAGCGTTGTGCTCCGCCAGCGCCAGCGCCCGCACGTTGCTGTCGATGAACGTGGCCCGACTGCCGGGTCCGCCGCGCAGGCCGGCGATGACACCGTTGGTGCCGACGCCGCAACCGATGTCCACGACGCGCGCGCCCGGCTCCACCTGCACCGCCTCCATCAGCGCCCGCGCCCCGTCATCGAAGCGGCCGTAGGAGAACACCCCCGGCCGCGACAGGAAACGCAGCGACGTGCCGCCGGCGCCGCGGACCCGATACGTCAGTTCGTGGCGCCGCCGCGGCCGGTCGCCCTGGCGCTGGCACCACAGCAGCGCCCCGCCGCCCGCCGCCGGCGCGTGGACACGGCCGTAAATTTTCTTCAGTGCCGCCGGGAAAAACTGATCCTTCTCATACGGCGACAGCACCACCAGCTGCCCCTGCGGCCGCAGCACGTGATACGCCTGCTCCAGCATGTCCAGTTTCAGCAGGCGTTCGCCCCCCTCCGCCACGGGATAGAGCAGCGTCGCGAAGCCCCCCGGCAAGTCCCACAGGTCCGGCGCTGTGGCCACCCGGGCTTTGACGCCGCGCTCCGCCAGCACCTCGCGCAGCCGCTCCGCCTGAAACAGGTCCATCTGGTAGCAGACGATTTCGCCCTCCCACGGCGGCAGCGACTCCAGCAGTTCCGCGACGGGCCGCGGCGAGCCGAGCACGACGCCGAGCGGGCCGCGCAACTGGTCGTGGACGGCCGCGGCCAGGCACGGCAGTGACACAGCTCTGTCAGTTCTTTTCCGGGACATTTCGGGGCCTTTGATTCACGAAAGAGGCGGCAGACCGACCGAGAATTCCACCACGCCCGCCCACGTCTGCCCGGGAGCCAGCGTCCGCCAGCCGGCGTCCACGCCGCGCTGCTGCAAGTTGAGCGCGTCGGTCGTGCAGGTGTACGGTTCCAGCGCGAAGGCGTGCCGATGCGGCGGCGTGAACGCGACCACGTCGCGGAACTCCGGCGACGCCCACAGCGTCAACTGCTGCACGCGGCCCAGCAGCTTCAGCCCATCGCGCTCCGGCCGCGCCGCCTCCAGGTCCGTCAGCACGTCATCCAGTTGCAAATCGCCGAAGCGGCGCGGTGTCCGCAGATCGCGGGCGGCGTCCACGGGCAGCCTGACGCCGGTCGGCAGCGACTGATCCAGTTGCCAGAACTTCTGGGCCGGCGCCTGCACCAGCGCCCCGGCGGCACCGCCCGGTAGCTGGAAGTACGGGTGATAGCCCAGGCCCCACGGCAGCGGCACGGTGTCCGGGTTCTCCACCACTGCCTCCAACCGCAACCGCTCCGGCGTCAGGCGGAATGTCAGCCGCAGCCGGCAGTCAGCCGGCCACAGTGGCCGCGCGTCCGGGTGGTCACGGCTCAGCTGCCATTCCGCCGTCAGCCAGGCCGCGTCAGCGTCGGCGCCGTGGCCGAGCACGCGCCAGGGACCGCGGCAGGCGAAACCGTGGATGGCGTTGACGCCCGCGGGGTCGTTCTTCGGTAGCTCATATGTGCGGCCGTCCCAGGTAAATCGGCCGTCGCGGATGCGGTTCGGAAAGGGGAACAACACCGGGATGCCGCTGCGCGTTGGCTTGCCGCCAGCGAACAGCTGTGGATCGGCGTAGAGCAGTTCGACGCGATGCCCGGCCGTCGGCGTCAGGCCCGCGTCCGGCGTCACGTACCAGCGGAAGCAGTTCGCGCCAATCGCTGGCCAAACCGCGGCGCCGCAGCCGCGCTGCGGATCTTCGAGGATGTAGATGGTGCCGTCACGATCCTGGGCCGGGCGCAACTCGGTGCGTACCTGAAATGCCATGCTCACTCCCTCCCCGGCGGCGTTCGGCCGGCGTATGGTGATCGATGCCCATCAACCCCCAGGTGTCGTCGGAGCCCGAGCGCCAGCGCGGGGCCCCTCGCTGACGCTCGGGCTCTGACGCCCCAATGAGGATCCCACCGTGCCGACGTTACCCGCCGACGTGTTGCAGTCCTTCGCCGACTCCCTGTTCCGCGCCGCCGGTGTCGCCGACGACGAGGCCGGACAGGTGGCGCACAGCCTGGTTTTGGCCAACCTGTGCGGCCACGACTCGCACGGCCTGATCCGCATCCCGCAGTACCTCGACGCCGTGGCCGACGGCCGACTGCGGCCCGGGGCGGCGTTCACCGTCGTCAAGGAGACGCCGGCGGTGCTGGTCGCCGATGGCGGTCGCGGCTTCGGCCAGGTGCAGGCGCACCGACTGCTGCGGCGACTGGTGCCGATGGCGCGACAACTGGGCATCGCGGCCGGCACGCTACGGCACACGGGCCACATCGGCCGGCTGGGCGAGTACGCCGAGACGGCCGCGGCCGAGCGCCTGGCGTTCATCGCCACGGTGAACAACCACGGTTACGGTCGCGGCGTGGCGCCGCCGGGCGGCACGGAGGGCCGCATCGGCACCAACCCGCTGTGCCTGGCGGCGCCGACGGCGGGCGAACCGGTGGTGCTGGACATCGGCACCAGCGTCTGCGCCGAGGGCAAGGTGCGCGTGCTGTACAACAAGGGCCAGCCGGTCCCGTCCGGGTGGCTGCTGGACGCGGACGGCCAGCCGACCACCGACGCGGGCGTGCTGTACCGTGAGCCGCGCGGCTCCATTTTACCGCTGGGCGGCCCGCAAGCCTACAAGGGCTTCGGCATTGGGCTGTTGCTGGACATGTTCGCGGGCGGCCTGTCCGGGGCGCCGTGCAGCCATCCGGGAGCGCCGAACCTGAGCGCCAACGCGGTGCTGTTCATCGTGCTGGACGTGGAGCAGTTCGCGGGGGCGGAACATTTTCTCTTCGAGGTGACGCGGTTGGCGGAGGCAGTGCGGACGTGCCCACGCGTGGCGGGGGTGGAGCGCATCACGCTGCCGGGGGACCCGGAGCGGTTGACGGCACAGCAGCGGCGCGCGGCGGGCGTGACGCTGGACGACGGCACATGGGGGCAGCTGGCGAAGGTGGCGGGGCGGCTGGGGGTGGCGGTGCCGGGCTGAGGCAGCCTTGAATTTTCGCAACGCGATTGGTGCAATAATTCATCGTGAACAAGATAGTCCGTTGCTTGCGAGCAGGAGGTAACCGATGCCCTTTGAAACAGATACGGAATTTGCCGCGGAAATCGGCCAGGACTACGGCGACTACCTCAGCACGTTTATCAGCGAGCACCAGCAAGTCCGCGCCGACATCTTTCGCCGCGGTGACCATTTGGAAGCGCACGTCTCCTTTCTCACGGAACTCGACGCCACGAATGTGACGGACAGATACGTCAGCATTCTTCGTGAGTATGCCCGGCAGCAGGGATTCGAGGGCCGTCTGCAACTCTTTCTTTCCGATGATTGAGGAGGTGGACGCCGGTGCCGGAACTCCAGGTGAGCGTCACACTGCCGTACGATCTTCGCCTCCACGAGGGGGATTATCCTACGGCTCCTGCCGGAGAAATCCTGCAAATCCGCCGATCGTCTGGGGAGCAGGGCCCGGCTCGGCGAACGGTCGTGCGTACCAACTTCACCCATCCAGAAACCACCGATCAGGAAGAAATTTTTCGACTTCAAACCAGAGACGCCGACCAGTTGCTTCGTCGCATCAATCGCCTGTTGCGCTGGTATCGGGCGGTCAGTCACAAGACGAAAATACTTGAGTTGACTCGCGCTCAAGCCAGCCCGTTTCAGTTCCAGTTGGTCGGGGCCGGAGCGGAACCCGCGTGGGGTGAGCCTCTGAAATACAAAGCGCCAATCCCCAGGGCGTTGCGACTGGACGTCGCCACCTTGACTGGCAGGGTGCGCGCCAGCCTCGCCAGCGGCAACGAACCGGAGGCCGCCGACCTGTTTCTCATCGACGCCGAGCGGGCACTTTACGAAGGCCGCTTCCGCGAGGTGGTCCTGTTCTGCTGGAGCACCATCGACGCGGTGTTCAACCGCAAATACGACGCCCTGGTCAACGCAGCGCTTGCGGAGGAATGGGCCGACGCCCGCGCATTCTTCACGGGAGTCGATTTCGGCTTGCGGAACAAGATGAGCGCGGTGATGCACCTGATCGCCAACCGCTCCTTGTTCCGAGAGCCGGGCGGGCTCTGGAAAGAGCTGTCCGAGAGTTACCAGAAGCGCAACGCCATCATCCACCGCGGGGTCAACGCCACGGAGGACGAAGCACGGCTCGCGCTCCGGGTTGCGCGCCGTGTTACCGAAGTCATGAACTCGCTGTAACGCACGATCCGTGCAAGCGATTGCCATCTGATAGCGACGAAGCGGTGAATCCATGCACCTCGGCATTCTCTCCGACACCCACGACCAACTGGACCGCACCCGACGCGCCGTCGAACTGCTGCGGGCCGAAGGGGCCGAGGCGTTGGCCCACTGCGGCGACCTGACGCGACCGGAGATGGTCGCCATGTGCGCGGTGCTGCCGTGCTATTTCACCTTCGGCAACCACGACGCCGACCACATCCCGAGTTGCAACGGGCGATGGCCGAGGCGGGCGCCGTCTGCCTGGGCTGGGGCGGCGCGGTGACCCTGGCCGGCAAGAGCGTCGCGCTGGTCCACGGCCACATGAGAACCGACGTGCGCCGCCTGCTGGCCGACCGACCCGATTACCTGCTGTCCGGCCACTTCCACCTGACCTTCGACCGTCGCGACGGCCCGACGCGGCGTATCAACCCAGGGGCACTGCATGACGCCGACGAGTACACCGTGGCGCTGCTCGATCTGGAGATGGACGCGCTGCGGTTCCTGACCGTTCCGGATTGAGGCAAGATCGATGACCCGGACAAGGTGATTCTATCCCCCTGGCCCGATTTCGCTTGTACCTTGGTAGGGGAATGGTTTGAATGAGACAGGTCAACCCTGCACCACAGCACCGAGGTCGTGCCCATGATCCGTTTTGCCTGTCCTCGCTGCCGCACCTCGTTCGAGGCAGTCGATCAACGAGCCGGCAGCAAGGTGAATTGCCCAAAATGTCAGCAGCGGATGCAAATCCCGTTACCGCCCCGCGACCGCACCATTCTTGCCCCGTTGATGGAGGGGCCGACCGCGCCTCCGATGACGCCACCCCCAGTGGCGCTCCCCGCGCCCATCCTGGCAACCGCCGCACCCGCATCGACACCGCAACAGCCCTTTCGTGCCACCTCACCAACTCCAGACCTGGCCAGTCTCTGCCCGCGCTGCCGGCAACCCGTCCAGGTTCCTCCCGAATGGGTCGGCCGTGTGGTTCGGTGCCCCGCATGCCGGAATAACTTTTTGTTCTCTCCGGGACGGTCATCCGCGCAAGTGGGGGCTCGTCCGATCCTTCAGCCTCAGAACGCGCCCGGAGTTGGATTGGACCAGGCAGGTCAGCGGCCCTTTCCCAAAACGCTCATCCAGTGCCTTTCCTGGGTTTGGCGGATTAGTTCCCCCTCCACCCTGGCACTGGTCCTGTTACTGCTCTTCCTTCCCTTTGTGGAAGTGCAGTGTACCGCCCCCGGCGGCACCTACGGCGGCAGGACGCTTATTACTCAGTCCGGATACCAGGCTGCTTACGGCGGTTACTCTGTTGACCCTTTGATCGAGAGCGCGGGGCGACAAGCCCAACATCAAATGGAGTGGCAAATCCATCCCGACGACATCCCCCGGTTGCGTGCCCAGCAAGAGCAAAACAAGATGCAAGTAAGCCCGGCTCCCTTGATGATCCTGTTCCCCTTGCTGGTCGGCAGCGCCATCGTGGCCGGATTTTGCCTCCCTTTAGGCAACGCCCGGCTCACGATCATGGGTAGTTGTGTGATTGCGGCCCTGATGGCTTTTGTGGCACAGGTGGCAACCGGCTTTCCTCTGGAAAAGGCAGTAGCTGACTCCGTAACCCGCACCAGCAGCAACCCGGGCGTCAACTTCGGAGCCACGACGGTGGCAGCCCTGCTATTCAAAACCTCCTGCACTCCCTGGGCGTGGATATGTCTGACGCTCCTCATCTGCTCGGGGGCTATTCTGGTGGCTGAAACTATCTTCACGGTTGGATTTCGACAGCGATTGGAACGGCGCTCGGCCGAAGACGAAGACCCGAGAGGGGAAATGTTCTCGGCGGCAATGCGGGGCGGTTGAACCGCGGCCGAGCGCCGGCGACGAAGGCCGAAGCCGGCGGGCCGGTCCTACCGCCCCTTCCGCCAATCCTCCAGAAAGAACCTGGCATCCTTCAAGACTTGTTGGGCTTCTGCGGCGGCAGCAGTCCCTGGAAAATCGGCGATGATGGCTTCCAAACGGAGGATGGCAAATTCGATCAGTTTCTCCCCGGACTTGTTTCCCAAATTTCGTCGGCCGTCTGCAAGCTGGGCTTTGGCCAGGCCGAGTTTCCTGGCGCCGTTCGTTTCATTGAGTTCGGCCTGAGCCTTTTCCTTTGCCGCTTGTTGCTTGGCCAATTCCTCGGGAGAGGGCGGAGGCTGTTTCTCTGGCGCGGGCTCGTCCGTTTGTTTCGCTTCTTCGCCCTGAGGGGCGATGGCTTTTTTCCCTTCTTTCTCTTCCTTTGGCTGCGGTTCAAGGGCGGTGGAGTTGGGGATTTTTGTCCCCGCATTCGGCTTGATGCCGCCAGAGACGGCCACCCACCAGGCAAAGGCAACCACACCGAGAATTGCAAGGAGGCCTGCCACTACGGCTCTTCGTGCTTGTGCTGCGGCTTCTCGGGTTCGCTTATCGTTGCACTCCGGGCACAGGTCAACTTTTTCATAAATGGACTCGGTGGCACCATAGCTCCTGCGGTCGGCCCAGTTGTTACCCCAGGATGACCCGCTAACGCATCTGCTGCCAGTCTGTACGATGCGCCGCACCGATCCCGTTTCGGGCACGCGTTTCCCGCAGTCGTAGCAGCGAATCGTATGGACAGGGACACCCGGAGCCACGTGGAACCGCTGGGAAGGCGCAATGATTTCCTGATGGCACCGCGGACAGGAAACGATTTCACCAGGGATAGAGTGCTGCAGCGGAGCCGTGCAACGTGGACAGGGGAACTCAACGCCCATGGGCCAATCCTCCCTTTGCTCCATTGGACGGATCGGCACACAGCGAGTCAATCGAAAATCGGAAAACGGCGCAGGTCCGTTCGCCGCGTTCGTGAAGAATTCTCCTCCCAGTCAAGCGCCGAGCGCGTCCCGCAGCGACTTCAGCTGCCCCGCCAAATCGGCGACCTGGCCAGCCAGGTCCGACGCCCCAGGCGCCGACAACCGCTCCGCCAGCTGCGTCAGCTGCTGCCGCAACTCCGCGACCTGTCCGCTCAGCTTGCCGACCTCCGCCAGCGCCTCGGCCAACCGCGTCTCCAGCGCGGCAACGCGATCCTCGCGCGGCGCCTGGGCGCCGCCGCGGGCCGGCTGACCGGCGCACCCTCGTCCACATCCTGACCCGGGGCGCCGCCGGCGTGCTGGCCGCGCAGCCGCTCCAGTTCCTTCGGCGGGTGGAAGCCGTGCGTCAACATGGTGCCGCGGCGGCCCTCCGGCGACAAGTACACGACCAGGTTGCGCTGCGCCAGCGGCTTGAGCCGGGTCCGCAGCGTGTCGAGGTCGTTGATCGGCTCCATGCGGCTGGCGCGGGCGCGCAACTCGCCCTCAGTCTGCGGACCCCGCAGCAGCAGCTCGCCGAGAATGGCGATTTCCACCTTGTCGATCTGCCATTTCTCATAAACCAGATGCCGCCAGCGTTCGACGCGGCCGCCGGTGATGCGCATGACCAGTCCGCCCTGCTGGAGCGCTGCCAGGGCCTCCTCCACGTCCAGGTCGTTGAGGGTCAACAGCGGTTCACGGTTGGTCTTCTGGTTGCTGCCGGTCACCAGGGCGTTGACGCTGAGCGGATACGCTTCCGGCGTGGTCTTGGCCTTCTCGATCAGCACGCCGAGCACGCGGCGCTCATTAACGGTCAGCGGCGGCCAGGGGCCACTCGCCGGGGCGGCCGCGGGGGTGGGAGCGGACATGATCGGTCCTCACGCGATGGTCTTCGCCAGCTGCCGCACCAGGGCGGCCCCGTCGCGCACGGCGCGAAGCGGGTCGGCCAGGGTCGGGTTCAGCTCCAGGGTCACTGCTCCCTGATAATCGCCCAGTTCCAGCATCGTCAAGAGCGCTTCGAGCATCTCCTGCGTCAATCGGCCCGTCAGCAGCGGCCAGTGCAGATCGTCCACGCTGTCGTTGTCGTCCAGGTGGACGTGCCCCAGCCGTGCCCCCGCCAGCAGTGCCGCCTGGGCCGGCTCCTCTTCGCTAATCAGGCAGTGGCCCACGTCAAGCAGCAACAGCAGGTTGTCGTGGTTCACGCGCTCCAGCCAGGCCAGCGCCGCGGCGGACGACGGCAGGGCGCGGCCCGGGATCGGTTCGACGCACAGCGGCATCATCCGGCGGCCAGCGTGGTCCGCGAGCAGACACACCGCGTCGCGGTAGCGGGCCAGCCCCTGCGGACTGCCGTCGCGGCCGGCGACAACGTAGCACTGTCGCGCCCCGAGCAACGCCGCGTCCTCGACCTGCTGCTGCATCGCCTCCAGGGTGTCGCGGCGCGTCACCAGTCCCGGGGCGTCGAGCGCCCAGTCGGGCGGCAGCCCCTTGCCGATGGCGGCGCTCCAGACGAGCAGACCGCTGTCGGCCAGAGCGTCGAGCTGGTCCGCGGGCCGGGCGGCCTCGGCGACCACGTCCACGTGACGGAAGCCGAGTTGCCGCGCGTGCTGCAGGGCGGTCGTGAAGGGCACCGGCAGCGAGGAGAGCAGGACAGACAGGTGCATGGGAATCACTCGTGAGCGCCGGGCGACGGCAAGGCGAGGGTGTGCGGCAGATCGACCTCCGAGCCGGCGCGGCGCAGGGCGGCCAGGTGTCCCTGCAGCGCCCACCAGTCGGCCAGCGTATCGACATCATACCACGGCGGCAACAGCGCCAGCCGGCCGGACACGCCCTCCAGCCGCGCGACCGTCTCGGCCAGGACGCGCGGCCCGCCCCAGCTGATCCCGTCGAAGATGGGCGGTACGCGGCGGGCGCAGCCGAGCAGGTAATAGCCGCCGTCGGTTGCGGGACCGAGCACCACGTCGGCACCGCCCTCCAGCGCGCGAAACGCCTGCTCAACGAAGGCGACGGGCAGCGTCGGGCTGTCGGCACCGACCAGCACGACCGCGGCGGCGCCGTCGGCGTAAAGGTCGCGCACCAGCGCTGCCATGCGCTGTCCCAGGTCGCCGTCGGCCTGCGGCGTCAGCGCGAAGGCGGGGGCGGCCGCGGCGAAGAAGGCGCGGGCCTCGGTGTCGTCCGGGGCGTGGGCGAGGACGCGGCGGGCGTCCACGGCGGCGAGGCGGCGGCTGAGGTCGCGCAGGAAGGCGTCGGCGACGGCGGCGGCCCAGGCGGGCGTGGTGTCGGCGGCGAGGCGCGTCTTGACGGCCCCGGGCCGGGGCCATTTCGCCAACAGGGCCAGGGCTCGCGGCGGGTGGCTCATGGCGTCATTGTAGCGGCGAACGTGGACATCGCCGCCGGGAGCGGTTACACTCCCCCTCGTCTGACCAACAGCATGAGGGTAGCATGACCGTTGAACAGCACCTGAATATGTTCGCCGGGCTCAAGGTCGTCAATTACGCGCCGGGCGGCGGTTTCCTCGAAGGCCAACCTGGCGCAGTCGCCTACCACTTGGGGGGCCTGGAGTATGGCAGGGCCAAACACCCGTTACTGGAAGTTCTGGGCGCCTATCTGAGTGAGCCGGGCGCCGCGGCCACCACAGCGCTGGTCATCGGTGCCTGGGACTACGACGACATGAACGACTGGGGCGCCGGCAACCGCGACGTGGTGCAGGCACTCGTGGCCGCCCGCGACCGGTTGCCACAGTTGCGGGCGCTGTTCCTGGGCGACATCATCCGCGAGGAGTGCGAAATCTCCTGGATTCAACAGGGTGATGTCAGCCCACTGTTGGCGGCCTATCCCGACCTGGAAGAGTTCCGTATCCGAGGCGTTGGCGTCCTGTCCTTCGGTCAACTGCGGCACGGCCGGCTGCGCTCCCTGGCTGTCGAGAGCGGCGGACTGCCCGCGAACATCCTGGAGGAAATCTGGGCGGCCGAGCTGCCGCAGCTGGAGCACCTGGAGTTGTGGCTGGGCGCGGCCGGGTACGGCGGCATTGACAACGTCGCCCCGCTGGAGCCGTTGCTATCCGGTCGCCTCTTTCCCGACCTGCGCTATCTCGGGCTGTGCAACAGCGCCATCGCCGACGAGGTCGCCAAAGCTGTGGTCGCTTCCCCGTTGCTGGAGCGCATGCGCGTGCTCGACCTGTCGCTGGGCAACCTCACCGACGAGGGCGCCCGCGCCCTGCTCGCCAGTCCCGCCGTCCACCGCCTGGAAATGCTGGACATCCATCACCATTACGTCTCGATGGAAGTGGTCCTGGAGCTGAACCGGCTGGGCATCGGGCTGGACGCCACCGACCTGAAGGAGCCGGATACTTACACTCACAACGATGTCACCCACACTGAACGCTACAACGCCCACTCGGAGTGAAGCGCCGGGGCCGACTGCATGATCGACACCAACGCCGTGATCGGCACCCATGACGTGCTGCTGCTGACGCTGGACACGCTCCGCTACGACGTGGCCCAGGACTGTCTGCGCCACGGCCGCACACCGCACCTGGCCGCGCTGCTGCCGGGCGGCGCCTGGGAGGAGCGACACTCACCGGGCAACTTCACCTTCGCCGCCCACGCCGCGTTCTTCGCCGGCTTCCTGCCGACACCCGCCCGCCCCGGCCGTCACCCGCGCCTGTTCGCCGTCCGTTTCGATGGTAGCGAAACCACCACCGCCCACACCTGCGTCTTCGACGCGCCCGACATCGTGACGGGCCTGGCTGGGCGCGGCTACCATACGGTCTGTGTCGGCGGTGTCGGCTTCTTCAACCTGCGTGGGCCGCTTGGCTCGGTGCTGCCGGGACTGTTCGCCGAGCGCGTCTGGCGGCCGGAGTTTGGCGTCACCGACCCGGACTCCACCGCCCATCAGGTCGCCTGGATTTGCGGTCGATTGCGTGAGCTGCCCGCCGAGCGTCGCCTGTTCCTGTTCCTGAACGTCTCCGCCCTGCATCAACCGAATGCGTGCTACCTGCCCGGCGCCATCGCGGACTCGCCCGCCACACAGGCCGCGGCCCTGGCCTACGTGGACCGCGCGCTGCCGCCGCTGTTCGACGCGCTGCGCCGCCGCAGTCCGCTGCTGACGGTGGTCTGCTCCGACCACGGCACCGCCTATGGCGAGGGCGGCTACCACGGCCACCGCCTGGCCCACTCCGTTGTCTGGACCGTTCCCTACGCCGAGTTCCTTCTGTCCCAGGTGCCGTCATGACCGCGACCGCCGCGCACCCGCTGACCACTGGCTCCCCCTACCAGGGCTATGTCTACGGCTACCCCCACAAGACCGCTTACCGCCCGCTGTCTGAGCCGGTGCCGCTGCGCGACCTGTGGGCCGCCGAGTCGCGCTCCGCCCTGCTGCTGTACCTGCATGTGCCGTTCTGCGAAATGCGCTGCGGCTTCTGCAACCTGTTCACCCAGGCCCGGCCGCGGGAACGGGTGGTGTCCGACTACCTCGACGCGCTGGCGCGGCAGGTGGGACAGGTCCGGGACGCCCTGGGCGAAACCTCATTTGCCCGGCTGGCTGTCGGCGGCGGTACGCCCACCGCCCTGGACCTCAGCGGCCTGAAACGACTGTTCGACCTGGCCGAGTCACTGCTCGGCGGCCCCGTGACCATGCCCGCCTCGGTCGAGACTTCTCCCGAGACGGTGGCGCCCGAGAAACTGTCGCTGCTGCGCGACCGTGGTGTCCGCCGGGTCAGCATCGGCGTGCAGAGCTTTGTCGAAACCGAGACATCCGTGGTCGGTCGGCCGCAGCGTCCCGACACGGTCAGGGCCGCCCTGGACCGCATTCGCACTGTTGGTTTCCCGGTCCTGAACATCGACCTCATCTACGGCCTGCCGGGACAGACGGTGACAACGTGGCTGGACTCGGTGCGCGCCGCCCTGAAGTATCGGCCGGAGGAACTGTATCTGTACCCGCTCTACGTCCGGCCCGGGACGGGGCTGGGCAGTTCGCGGCGCACCTGGGACGACCTGCGTTTGGCGTGCTACCGTGCCGGGACGGAATTGTTGCGCGGCGCCGGTTATCGCCAGGTGTCGATGCGGATGTTCCAGGCAGCGCACGCCCCACACGACGGCCCAGCCTACTGCTGTCAGGGCGACGGCATGGTCGGTCTGGGCTGCGGCGCCCGCTCGTACACCACCGGCCTGCACTACGCCGACGAGTACGCCGTCCGTCCCGAAGGTGTCCGGGCCATCCTCGGCGACTATGTCTCCCGGTCGGCGGCGGCGTTCACGGTTGCGACGCACGGCTTCCGCCTGGACACTGACGAGCAGCGCCGCCGCTTTGTGCTGCTATCCCTGCTCCAGTGCGACGGCCTCGACCTGGACGCCTACCGGCGACGGTTCGGCGGAGACGCCCTGTCCGACCTGCCAGCACTCGGAGATCTGGAGACACTCGGACTGGCCCAACACCAGGGGACTCGGCTGCGACTCACGAACGCGGGCCTGGAACGCTCGGACGCCATTGGTCCCTGGCTGTACTCGGACACGGTGCGAACGCGGATGGAGGAATACGTGTGGCGCTGAACCTGTCGATCCTGTACCGCGGGCCGCTGTCGAGCTGCAACTACGACTGCGGCTACTGTCCCTTCGCCAAGCGTCGGGAGACGGCCACGGAGTTGTCCCGGGACCGCGCCGCCCTCGTGCGGTTCGTGGACTGGGTCGCGGCGCGCCCGGCAGACGACCGGCTCGGCATTCTCTTTACACCGTGGGGCGAGGCCCTGACGCGGCACTGGTATCGGGACGCCCTGACACGGCTGAGCCATTTGCCACAGGTGGTGCGCGTGGTGGCACAGACGAACCTGGCGTGCGGCCTGGGCTGGGTGGCGGCGTGCGACCGGGAGCGGCTGGCGCTGTGGGCCACGTACCATCCCGGACAGGTGGCACGGCCGCGATTCCTGGCGAAGTGCCTGCGGTTGCATGGCCTGGGAGTGCGCTTCAGTGTCGGCGTCGTCGGCCTGCGCGAGCACTTCGCCGACATCGACGCGCTGCGTCGCGAGCTGCCCGGGGGCGTGTACCTGTGGGTCAACGCTTACAAGGACCGTCCCGACTACTATGCCGTCGGCGAGGCCGAGTGGCTGGCCGACATCGATCCGCTGTTCCCGGTCAACAATGTCCGCCACCCGAGTCGGGGTCGGCCGTGTCGGGCGGGACACTCGGCCGTCTCGGTGGACGGCGACGGCACCGTGCGCCGCTGTCACTTCATCCGGGAACCACTGGGCAACCTCTACGAGCCGGAGTTCGAGCGGGTGTTGACCGAGCGACTGTGTACGAACGCGACGTGTGGCTGTCACATCGGCTATGTCCACCTGGACGCTTTGGGACTGTACTCGGTGTTCGGCGCCGGTGTGCTGGAGCGCATCCCGGCGCGGCCGCTGTGGCGCTCGCCCCTGCCGGTGACGGCGGGGTGATGCCCGGGGACGAATCCGCAACCATTCGGAGGAGGACACATGACCATCGGATACCACCTGGACGACTTCGACGACCGGCCGGTGCGCTGGTTCGACCCCAAGGCGAAGCGCAAGGGCGGCAAACCCTGCGTCTATCGCGTCGGCGGCATGGATTTTATCAAGTCGCAGTACGGCGACGGTGAGTACGAGTTCCCCGAGCTGCTCGACCTGTTCCTGGCGGCGCACGGTGGCCCGGATCTGACGGCCCTGGTCATCGGCGCCTGGAACTATGGCGACATGTGCGACGGCCTGAACGGTCGCGGGGCGGCGGACATGGTCGAGGCGCTGGTGGCCAACCGTAAACGCATGCCGAACCTGCGTGCCCTGTTCCTGGGGGACATCACCTACGAGGAGTGTGAGATCTCCTGGATCAGCTACGGTGATATTTCGGCGCTACTGCCGGCCTTCCCAAAGCTGGAGGAGTTCCACATCCGGGGCGCGTCCAACCTGACCTTCGGCACCATCAAACACGGCAAGCTACGCACCTTCGTCATCGAGAGCGGCGGCCTGCCCGAACCGCTGCTGCGCGAGGTGTGGGCGGCCAAAGTACCGAAGCTGGAGCACCTGGAACTGTGGCTCGGCTCGCCGGACTACGGCGGCATCGACACGGTCGAGCCGCTGGCGCCGCTGCTGTCGGGCAAGCTGTTCAAGAAGCTGAAGTACCTCGGCCTGGTCAACTCCATGATCACCGACGCCGTGGCGAAGGCCCTGGTCGCATCCCCACTGATCGCGCGGCTGGAATCCCTCGACCTGTCCAACGGCACCCTGAGCGACGCGGGCGCCGAGGCCCTGCTCGGCTGCCCGGCCGTACACAAGTTGAAAATGCTCGACCTGTGCCATCACTACCTGTCCGAGCCGTTCGTCGAGGAACTGCGGAAGTTGCCTGGCGAGGTGGACGTGGACGACCCCTGCGAAACCGAGTTCGAGACTTACGAGGGTCGCACCGAGGTCCTGCGCTACAACGTCGTCTCGGAGTGACCTCACCACCATCCAGGAGGACACATGGCCTTTAATCAACACCTGAAAACCTTCACCGGCCTGCCGGTAAAATGGTTCGACCCCAAAACGAAACGCAAGCCCGAGAAGCCCTGCGTCTATCACCTCGGCGGCTTCGACTACGTCAAGTCGGAATGCTCCGAGGGGGAGTACGAATTCGCTGAACTGCTCGACCTGTTCCTGGCCGCGCACGGCGGCAAGGATCTGACCGCCCTGGTCATCGGCGCCTGGAACGAGAGCGACTCGCCGATGCTGGACGAGGGCGGGGCCGGCGACATGGTGGAGGCCCTGGTCGGCAATCGCCAGCGCATGCCCAACCTCCGCTCCCTGTTCGTCGGGGACGTCACCTCGGAGGAGTGTGAGGTTTCCTGGATCGGCTACGGCGACCTGTCGGCGCTGCTACCGGCCTTCCCGAAGCTGGAGACGTTCGGCATCCGCGGCGCGGCCAACCTGTCCTTCGGCAAGATCAAGCACGGTAACCTGCGCTCGTTCACCGTCGAGAGCGGCGGCCTTCCCGAGCCGCTGTTGCGGGCACTGTGGAAAGCGGAGTTGCCGAAACTGGAGCACCTGGAACTGTGGCTGGGCTCGCCAAACTACGAGGGCATCGACACGCCCGACCCCCTCAAGCCGCTGCTCTCGGGCAAGCTGTTCAAGAAGCTGAAATACCTCGGCCTGCGCAACAGTGAGATTGCCGACCTGGTGGCGAAGGCCGTCGCTGAGTCTCCCCTGCTGGAACGGCTGCACACCCTGGACCTGTCCCTCGGCAGTCTCACGGAGGCCGGTGCCGAGGCCCTGATCGTCAGCCCGCGCCTGCGCAAGTTGAAGAAACTCGACCTGCACCACCACTACATCTCGCCGCCGTTCGTCGAGTACCTGAAAAAGCTGCCGCTCGACGTGGACCTGAGTGAGACGCGCAAACCCGACATCAGCACCTACGGCGACACCACCTATGTCGATCGCTACATCGCCGTCGATGAGTGACGGTCGTCTGGTCGTCATCGGCCATCCCGGACACAAGCGCGTCACGCTGTTCCAGGAAGCGCTGTCCCGCCGTGGACTGCCGCCGGCGTTCGTCGTCGCCTGGCGCGACCTGCTCACCGGGCAGGCGGACCTGCGGCAGGTGGTCGGAGATGGAGCCTGGGTGCGGATCGAGTCGCCCGGCCAGGACTTCGAAGTGGAGCGGTTGCTACTGGCCGCCGGAGCCGCGACAGCGGAGACGGAGGACACAGACGCCGCATTCCTCCCGGCCGATGCGGCCCTGCGGCTGACGCCCGACCGTGGCCGCCTGCGCTGTCCGCGGCAATGGTATCGCGGCTTCCGTGCCGTGCTGCGGCGCCTGTCCCGGGAACTGGGCGGACACTCCGGCGTCCGCTGGCTGAGTCATCCGGAGGACATCATCACGCTGTTCGACAAGCGTCGCTGCCAGGAGCGCTTCGCCGAGGCGGGCCTGCCGGTGCCGGCGCGGTTGGGCGCGGTACGATCCTTCGCTGCACTACTGGCCCGGATGGAGGAGACGGGATTGCGGCGGCTGTTCGTCAAGCTGGCGTGTGGCTCGTCGGCGTCGGGAGTGGTCGCGTTCCGCACCGGCGCCGGGCGGATGCAGGCGATCACCACGGTGGAACTGGTGCAGCACGACGGCGAGCTGCGCCTGTACAACACGCGGCGCATCCGCACTTACGAGTCCGCCGCCGACATCGTTCCCCTGATCGACACACTTTGCCGCGAGGGTGTGCAGGTGGAAGAATGGATTCCGAAGGCGGCCTTCGAGGGACAGACCTTTGACCTGCGTGTCCTGGTCATCGGCGGCACCGTCCGTCATGTCGTGCCGCGACTGAGCCGGCACCCGATGACGAACCTGCACCTGCTCAACCGTCGCGGCGACCCGTCCCGGCTGCGCGAGCAGATCCCCACGGAGCACTGGGAGGCGGCCCTGGAGACGTGCCGCCGCGCCGCCGCCGTGTTCCCTGGATGTCTGCACGTCGGCGTCGATCTGCTGTTCACGCCCAGTTTCCGACGGCACGCGCTTCTGGAGGCCAACGCCTTCGGCGACCTGCTGCCGGGTATCGTCTGTGATGGGTTGAGCACGCACGACGCGGAGCTGGCGGCCCTGTTTGTTGGGGAGAAGTTGGACATCAATTGACCCCGTTTACGTTTCGCGCGGACTCTGCCCGCGCGAAACGTAACCAGGGCGCGAGCGCTTCAAGTCTCGATGAGCGGACGATAGTCGTCGGGGTCGTCGATGCCAGCCGTCCACGCCGCGGCCTGGCGGCAGGACCGCAGGGCCGGCGGCACGCGCAGGGCGTACTGGCGGCCCGTGGAAGGACACGACACCGAGAGGCAGACCAGTGGCTCGTCTCCCGGCAAGGGGACGAGCAACAGTCGGCGCTCGCCGCCCGGGTCGCGGTCCTGGTCGAGCACCTCGGCGTTGACGTGCTGGAAGAACCACTCGAAGCCGACGCGCTCCAGCATGACACGGCGCACCTCGGCGTTGGGCTCGGACAGGATCTCGTCGCTGCTGAGCGTCTCGGGCTTGAAGGCGACGCGCTCGCTCACGGCGACGCCGCGCCAGCGCAGTGGCACATCTCGGAGCGACCGCGGCAGCCGGGTGAGGCCGCTGCCGCCGACCTCGATCCAGGAGGTGGTGGTCAGGTTGCCCGGCAGCTCGGTGATGCCAGCACAGTCGCGCAGGTCGAGTTGAGCAACCTGGCGGACACCGGGCGGTAGTCGGGTGAAGCTGGTGCCCGACAGGTTCAGGTGGCCATGCCGCACCGACACATCTTTCGGCCAGCGCCGCAGCCCCCGGCAACCTTGCAGGTCCAGGAAACAGACGGCCAGCCCCTCGGGCAACTCCTCCAGGGCCGTGCAGCCGCTCAGCACCACCGAACCGACGCGCAGGTTCGCCGGCAGCCGGACCAGGTGCCGGGAGTCGCGCAGGTCGAGGCGGAACTCCACACGCAGACCGTCGGGCAGGCTGACGAGGCCGGACTCCGGGGCGGTGATCTCGTAGCAGCGCAGTCCCGCCGGCAGTGTGCTCAGACGGGGACAGTTGCGGATTTCCAGGTGCCGGACCTGGAGCCCACGCGGCAGCGCCTTCAGGTCGGGGCAGTCGAGCAAGCGCAGCCGCCGAACCTTCAACCCGGTGGGCAAGCTCAACCCCTCGACGCCCTGGAACTCCAGGTAGCCCTCAACCTCAACGCCGTCGGGAGCGGTGCCGGCGAGGATGCGTTCGTGTGCCTCGGCGGCGGTCATCGTGCGGTTCACGGTGGCGGACATGGCGGCCTCCTGGTTCGGGGTCAATCGCGGACGGTGCGGATCGCTTCGGGACTGTATTCGCGCTGCTGCCAGACCCGGTAGGTGCCGCGCCGCAGCGTGATCGGGCCGTGCTCCTCGTGGGCGACCGTCGCCAGCGTGGCGGTCACTTCCAGGTAGAGCGAACCGGCGTGGGCGAACATCCGGGCGGCGCCGGTTTCCTTGATGCGGTGGCTATGGCCGGTCACCTCGCCCTCGGCCAGCACGCAGTGCGGCCGGGGTTGCGCCGCGGCGGGGATGGATGGAACGGCGGCGATGAAGACGTCTCCCTGGCGCCACATGAGAAAGTCCCTCCGTTTGGTATGGGGAAGTAGGTGGGATTCACCACACATCACACCCGAAGTGTAACCGGTGGCAAGACCGATCCCAGGTCAGTAGCGGGCGTGCCTGCGCTGGGCCGCGACACTCCTCCCCTTGCGCCTAGAAAAAGCAGCATCATTCGCTCGAAGTGACTGACCGGATGGCGTGAGGTGAACCGATGGGCCTGTTCGATTTTTTGTTCGGGCGCCGTGGCGGTGGCGGCGACGGCTCCAGCCCAGAGAAGGCGGTCGTCGTCGGCAGTGTGGCCGAGGAGTATCGGTGGATGCAGCGCCACCACCCCGGGTTCCAGCCGGGCATGCAGGCGCTGTCACACATCGACGGCAAGCCCTATGACGTGCTCACCTGGCGGAACGAGCGCGGGGAGGAGCGGACGGTGTACTTCGACATCTCGCAGTTCTTCGGCCGATTCTAGCGCGGCTGGCCTTGGGGTGTAGCGGAAGTCGCCAGACTTCCGTGCGGCGCTGCCCGGAAGTCTGGCGACTTCCGCTACCCCAACCTGCCCGGAAGTCTGGCGACTTCCGCTACCCCAAGCCGAATAAAAAGCCGCTGGCACCGGCTCCATCGGTTTGGTTAGAATGTTGCAATCCTACCCGCAGCGTTGTGGACGGAGAGCCGCATGACGATGCCATTGCGATTGCCCACCTCGGCCCGCGTCCGCCGGTCGTCGGTGTTTTATCGGCCGCAGGTGGAGCACCTGGAAAGCCGCCTCGTTCCCGCCGACCTCCCCTTTGCCCTCGCCCTGCTGACGGCGCCGCTGTCCACCGTGCCGGGCGACCGTGCGTCCATCTACAGCCCGATCGCAACGACCGCCTTCAGCCTGGATGCCTTGACAACACCCCCGGCGGGTGTCGAATATGCGTCAGGCGCGCTCGAGAGTATTCAGTACAGTTTCACGGTCCACATCCTGTCCACCTCGTCAGTCACGGAATCCAGTCCAGCGTCCAACGACGCCGCCACGGTCCCCGAGACCACGTCCCTCAAGATCACGATCAGCAGTTCCCCGCCCCCGGCGAGTAACGTTCCCTCGGAGGGAGGCGTACCGCAGGGATCGGTCGTGACGGTCACCGTCACCCCGGTCGCTCATCCGGAGACGCCTGCGGAGAGGAACGACGCCGCGCCGCAGGTGCTCACAGTCCTCGCCATCCCGGGCCGCTCCCTCGCCGTCCAGGCGCAGGTCGTGGCCCTGAGCGTCCCGGCCTCGCCGCCCCCGCCGGGTGTGGGCGGCTTCTTCGCGCCGACCCCGGGAACGCCTGCGCCAGTCACCGAACTGACCTTGATCGTCAGCAGCTCGACACAGGGGCCGGGCCCCGCGCAACCGGACGGCAACCTCGCCTCGCCCTCGTCCGCCGGCCAACCCGCGCCGATCACCGCACTCGCGCCGGTCAACTCAGCCGACGAGTTGCTCGCGGCGGACGGTGGCACCGCGAAACCAGTGGAGTACCAGTTCCAGGTCACCGCGGTCCAGGGGAGCACGACCGCACTGTGGCCTGGCCCGCTGTCGCTGTCGAGCCCGACCGACCCGTCCGACCTCGGGAATGGGCAGGGCTCCCGCTCCGCCGGCGACAGGGATACCGGCCTGGCCCAGACCGCCGCTCAGCGCAAGGCGCTGGCCCTGGGGCTGCGCTACCTCTACCCGGACCTGACGGACGACGAAATTGCCCAGGCCGCCGGCGTCAGCCGCAGGACCCTGTTTCGCTGGGATGAGTACATGACGCTCAAAAAGGCGCAACGGGAACTGTACAAACGACCCCGCGGCTACAAGGATCGGGACGGCAATCTCGAAGCCTGGGAGGAAGAAGACGAGTAGGGCGCCCCGCCCCCACCTCCCCTGCCGCCCCCTTGTCACAATGTCCTACCTCGAAAATAATTTTATCCCTTGCGGTCACAACCGTTTGAGGATATGAGTTGGCGATCGACCGGCCACAATCGATCCGATTGTGTAGAAGGTGTGCCGCGGGTGGGCACGCCTGTACCGGGGCGGCGCCGAACTCGCGAGAACGGGGGCCGCTGCGGTCATCGAACTTACCTTTTTCACACTCCCAGGTGCTTCATGATTCAATCGTGGACAAACCACGAGCGCGCTTCCTGGCGGCGCGATCGAGGCGGCCGTCGGCACACGACCGGGCAGCGCTGGCGCTATCGGCCGCGGGTGGAACTGCTGGAAGATCGGCGGCTGCTCAGCGCCGGGGCCATCGACCCGACCTTCGGCCAGAACGGCGTCACGGCCCCGGACGGCGGCGCGGCGTCGCGGGCGCTGGTCGTCGAGGCGGACGGCAAGATTTTGCTGCTCGATCAGACCCAGACGGGTTACAACCTGCTGCGCTACAACACGGACGGTACGCCGGACACCACCTTCGGCGACCAGGGTGCGGTCACGGGTACCTTCGGCGCCGGCACCGCCGTGTTCAGCCTGGGAGTGCGCGCCGACGGCCGCATCGTGGTCGCCGGAGCGGCCGACTCCAGCCTGGACGAGGCCCACTTCAACCCCGACGGGACGGCCGACACCACGTTCGCGAACGGCGGAATGTCCGTATCCTTGCCGATGCCGAATATCACATTCAGCGACATGGCGGTGCAGAACAGCGGCGCGGTAGTCGCGGTCGGCGCCAGTGGTGACGACCTCGTCGTCGTCGAACTCGACGCCTCGGACGGCCAGCTGTGCCCGGGCTTCGGCGGTTGCGGCTCGGTCACGGTGGCGCTCGGCGCCGGCGCCCAGGCCGGCGGCGTCGCCTTTCAGAGCGACGGCAAGGTGGTGGTGAGCGGCTTCGGCGGCGGCCAGCTCTCGGTGTTACGCTACAACGCGGACGGCACCCCGGACACCACCTTCGCCACCGCCGGCGTCGCCACCGTCGCAGTGTCGGGGACGACGCCGCTGTCCTCACACGTCGCGGTGGACCCGACCACGGGCCAGGTCGCGGCGACCGCCGACACCTATGCCCTCATCGCGTCCCTTGACGGCCCGCCCCCGGAGGGCGGATACGGCAAGGAGTATTTCAACCTGTTCCGCTTCAACGCCGACGGCAGCCCGAACACGGCGTTCGGCAATCAGGGCGAGGTCGTCACGTCCACCTCGGTCTGGATCGACGCGCCGAGCAACTTTTTCAGCCATGACGTGGCCTTCGAGCAGGACGGCAAGCTGCTGGTGGCACAGCTGAGCGAGGGTTCGACGGATGTGCTGCGCTACGGCGCCGACGGTGCGCTGGACCTGACCTACGGCAACGGCGGCGACGCCTCCGTGGGCCTCACCTGGGACTACACGCAGTTGCCGGCGCCGACGCACCCCCTGGCCCTGCAGGGCGACGGCGAGGTGGTCGTGGCGAGCGACACGTTCCTGAACGGGCAGGACGGCGCCTATTCCAACGGCGCGGTCGTGACGCGCCTGCAGACCGACAGCCACCTGCGCCCGCAGCAGTTCGGCTCGGAGGCGGCGTTCCGCGAGTACGTGATCGACCAGGCGGTGCAGCGCTACGCCTCGCTCCTGGCACAAACCTTCCCCAATTATTACTTCGCGTTCCCGCTCGCCACCGAAGCTGTCACGACCAGTCTCGCCACCGGGACGGTTGACGCGGTTGACGAGGCCAGTCCTACCTACTCCACCACCAACGTGCAGGTCAACGGCGTGGACGAGGGCGACACCGTCAAGACCGACGGCCAGTATCTGTACGTACTGTCCGGCGGCCAACTGGTCATCCTCACCGCCTGGCCGGCCAGCGCCCTGCAGACCCTGTCCGTGACGGCCCTGCAGGGCAGCCCACAGGCCGAGTTCCTGGACGGCGACCGCCTCACGGTCATCACGCAGGATTATGTGAGCGATCCGTCTTCTCCGCCCCCGGGCGTTGTCACCCCCAGCGCGATTGTTGCCGGGAACTTGATCCCTTACTGGGGCTACCCGTCGCAGCCAGTCGTGCGGGTGACGGTGTTCGACGTGTCCGATCCGTCCGCGCCGGCGGTCATGCAGCAGACCACTCTCGACGGCACCTACAACACTTCACGGGCCATCGGCGACACCGTCTACGTGGCCCTCAGCAATGAGTTGACCAGCGTGCCGGCGCCCACCTACCAACTGGTCGGCAACAATTCCGTTTACGAAACCGAGGTGGACTACCGCGCCCAGCTGGAGGCGCTGCCGCTGAACCAGTTGTTGCCCACCTACACGACGCATTACACCGACGCGGCTGGCGACCACGACCTCAGCGGCCTGCTCACGGACCCGGCGGACCTCTATCAGCCGGCGGTGCCGGACGATAACACCCTGATGTCGCTGGTGTCCTTCGATGTCAGCGGCGCCGTTGCCGGGCCCACACACTCGGTCAGTCTGCTGACCTCCTACGATGCGACCCTGTTCGCCGCGACGGACAACTTCTACCTGATTTCCAGTCGTTGGTCCTACGTCAGCAACTGGACGTTCATCGACCAGCTGAGCCTGGCGGGCGGCGACATCACGCTGACCGCCACCGGTCGGGTGCCCGGCTCCATCCTGAACTCGTACTCGGCGGGCGAGAACGGCAACGATTTCTACATCGCCACCACCACGGGTTGGTGGAATAACTCGAGTAACAACCTCTACGTCCTGACCGCGAACGGCGCCAGTCTCGATGTGGTTGGCAAGCTGGAGGGCCTGGCCCCCGATGACTCGATTTACGCCGTCCGCTTCCTGGGCGACCGCGCCTTCGTGTCCACCTACGAAAACACGGACCCACTGTTCGCCGTGGACCTGTCCGACCCAACCCATCCCGTCGTGGCCGGTACGCTCGAAGTGTCCGGCTACACCGGCTACCTGCAAGCGCTGGACGCCACGCACCTGATCGGCATCGGCCGGGATTCGGATCCGGTCACGGGCGAAACCACGGACATCACAGTGTCGCTGTTCGACGTGTCGGACCTGAACAACCCCATCCTGGTCAGCCGCTACCACGTCGCGCCACAGGGCTGGTCCTGGTCGGCCGCCGAGTACGACTTCCACGCGATCACCTGGTATCCGGAACTCCAGGCCCTGGCCCTGCCCATCTCCACCATCACGGAGGTCACGGCCCCCGACGGGACCGGCAGTCAGTGGGTGACCGAAACCGGGTTGCTGGTCTTCCACGTAGACGTGTCCGCCGGCACCCTGGACCTGACCGGCGAGGTCACCGATGGCTCGGAGATCAGCCGCGGCGTCTTCATCGGCAACGTGCTGTATTCCATTTCCAACACCACCGTCCAGGCGCAATCCCTGGACGACCTCAGCACCGTCGTCAGCCAGGTGCAACTGCCCGCGCCGGTAAATCCGTATCCCTACGGGTGGGGGTATCTTCCCATCCTTGTCCCCATCGACGTCGTCCTGCCCCTGGTGATCAGCGATGACAGTGGGGTCGAGCGCTTCGCAATCACGGCGGGCGGGGAAGTCAGTTCGCCGGACAACAACTCGGGGGACGACACGAAGACCGTGGTCCCGTCCGGCAGCAGTTCAACCACCGGCACGACACCGGAGACCCCGGAGGTCAAGCCCGCCGCACCGGTGACGGACACGGTGACCGTCTCGGTGACCACTCCCGTGGTCGCGCAGGCCAGCAGTCCCGCCGCCGTGACGGTGACGTTGACGACGCCAGCACCGGCACCGTTGTCGCCGGCGGGGTTCCTGGCGCCCGCCTCCCAGGCAGTGACGAGCACTTCGTCATCGGCCCAGGTCGCCCCGGTGACCGTCACCACGACCGCCGCGGTGGCGGTGACCGCCGTGGACACCGGGTCGCCATCGCCGTTGACGAAACCGCACATTTCCGCGGGCGGACAGGAGCCTCCGCCCGCGCCGCTCGACGCCGAGGACGCCGACTTCTTCCGGGAACAGGAAGGGGAAGCGGCGCCCCAACCCGTCGATGCGGTCGGCGGCCCGGAGGCCGACGCGGCCCTGTGCGCCGTCTGGGCCTCGGTCTGGCGCGCGGAGTTGTCGCACCCGACCGCAGCGCTTTACCGGGAGCTGGGGGAAGCGCTGGCCGATCCACCGCAGACTGTCCACGAAGGGGATGCCGGCCGGGAAGCGCAGGATGTGTCGCCGCTGTGGGCCCTGGCGGTGGCCGCGCTGCTGCCGATCCACCAGGTCAATGCCGGCCGACGGGAGCGCCGAACCGGCTGGCTCGACCGGAGTTGATTCCACGAAAAGCGCTTGTCCTGATGGTTCCTACTTACTGAGCCGTTGTTGCACCGCCCGCGCCGCGCGCGTCAGCCACGCCTCCGGCTCGCCCGCGGCCAGCGACTGCACCAGCGCCCGCGCCTCGACGCTACCGATCAACTCCAGCACCGCCAGCGCCCGCAGCTGCTGCAGCACCGCCGGCGCCGCCCCCGGCCCCTCCAGCTTCTCCAGCAATTTCTCGACGCGCAACCGCACTTCCAGCGGCGGGTTGTCGCCCAGCGCCTTCTCCAGCAGCGGCAGTGCCAGCTCGCCCAGAATTTCCAGCTCCGCCACCGCCTGCTGTCGTTTCACGAACTGATCGCTGCGCAAGTCGCCGACCAGCGTGCGCATCCGCTCCAGTTCCTTCGCCGTGCTCGGCCGCAACGTTTTCCGCAGCAGAGTCACGGCATCCTGCGGCGCCTGCACCAACTTCCGCACGGCCTGGTGTCCCCGGGCGTTTGCCGCCGCCAGTTCCTGCCACCAGGCATCCAGTTCGGCTGCCGTCGCCTGCCGCGGGTCGTGGCGCGTCCGGGCCAGCCACGGCTCCGCGTCCCAGATCAGCATGGTCAAATCCGAACTGCCCGACACCAACCGTTTGCCGTCCGACGACCAGCTGACCGACGACACGCCTGCGCGGTGCCCCGGCAACAGGGCCAGCTCGCTGCCGGTCACCACGTCCCAGACGAGGAGGTGCCCGTCGGTGGTGCCGCCCGCCAGCAGCCGGCCGCTGGGCGAAAACGCCACGTCGTTCACGACATGGCCGCGCGTCGCCAGGCTGGCCACGGTGGTTCCGGTGGCCAGCTCGCGCAGCGTCACGTCGCCTCCGCTGTAGAGCGCTTGCGCCGCCAGGCCGCCGTTGGGCGCCAGCGCGACCCGGTGCGCGATCACCGGCGTCAGTGTGGAGCGCGGCAGTCGGCGGCCCGTCGCCACGTCGTACGCCATGAGTCGCTGGACCTGCACCGCGACCAGCCGGCGGCCGCCCACGTCGAAGCGCCCGTCAACTTGACCGTTGATCGCGATCAGTTTCTTGCGGCCGGCCACGTCCCAGAGTTGGAATTTCGCGCCGCCGTTCCGCGCGCGGGTCGAGGAGCTGGGCCAGCAAGTATTTGCCGTCCGGGGTCAGCGCCAGTAGTGTCGGCACGTAATTCGGCTCGTCCAATTGCAGGAGCACTTTCTTGCTCGCCACGTCGCGCACGGCGACCTGCTTTCCTTCCCTGCCGCTGGCCTGAACGCGGCCGTCGTCCGACACGGCCCCCGCGGCCCACGAGCCCGGCTCCCAGCCGACGCGCTTCAGCAGCCGGCCGGTCGTGGCGTCCCAGAAGGACGCGGCCGATTCCTCGGAGCCGAAGTAGCCCGGGCTGGTCGAAATCAGCGTCCGGCCATCCGGGGCGAAGCGGACGAAGACGCTCAGACCGCGCGGGCTCGCGAAGTCGTGGACCGGCTTGCCGGTGGCCGTGTGCCAGAGCCGCACGATGCCGTAGTCCGTGGTGGCCAGGTGGCGGCCGTCCGGCGACACCATCAGGTGATAACTGCCCTTGTAATTGGGGATCGTGTGAAGGCGTTTGCCCGTCGCCGCCTCCCAGCTGTGGGTGGCGCCGTCGCTGTCGGCGACGAAGAGGCGGCGGCTGTCCGGCGTGAAGGTCACCTGGCCCGGACAGCCGAAATGCCCGGTGACGCGCGTCAGGCGCTTGCCCGTGGCGACCTCCCAGACATCGAGGTGCTTGAAGTAGTTGCCGAGCGCTGCGAGCAGCTTGCCGTCCGGCGAGAAGGCGGCGGAGGCGTAGGTGCCCTGGTCCTGGTTGTCGCCGAACTCGGTCAGGCGCTTGCCGGTGGTGGCGTCGTAGAGGACCACCAGGCTTTTCAGCGCGGCCACAGCCAGCGCTTTGCCGTCCGGGGTGAAGGTGATGAAGGGGTAATAGCTGGTGTGCCGTTCGCAGGGCAGCGACCGCAGCAGCTTGCCCGTGGCGACCTCGTACAGTTCCACCGCGCCGTCGCTCTTGAGCAGGGCCAGGCGCTGGCCGTCGGGCGCGAACCGCACCATGCGCAGGTTCAGATAGTGCGCTTGTTTGATCTCGAAGCACTCCTTGCCCGAGGGCACGTCGCGCACGCGGCAGGTGCCGACATTGTTGATTTCCGCCACGTGAACGCCGCCGGGCGACAGGACCGCGGTGGTGAAGGGTGACGGCTCCGTTTTCGGGTTGTCCTTCAGGGCGGGCAGCGTATGCAGTTCCTTCCCGGTGAGGACGTCCCACACCTGGACGGCAGTGCGGTTGGCCGTGACGATCTTCTGGCCGTCGGCCGAGAACGCCAGGGCCGCGAGCTGACCGCCGGCGCAGGCGAACGGTGCCGATGCGCAGCAGTGCCCCCTTCGGGAGCGGGTCGCCGTGATAGTCGAACCCCGGTTTGGGGCCTGCGGTTTGACCGTGGGCAGGGCCGGCCGCCCACGACAGCGTCAGTGCCCCCAGGAACGTCGCCAACAGGAACCGCAACATGATTGGGCCCTCACCGCGTCTTGATGGTTCCAGAAGCCCCGCACCTGGCACGCCGCCAGTGGGTCTGATTTCTCCCCTAACGAACGTTCGGGATCGATCAACTTGCGCGGCGGGTCAGTCGGACGGCACAACCTGTCATCGGTTATTCCAGGTAGGCACGCCGGGTGGCCTCACTGTAGGTGCCCTCCAGGTCGATCAGGAGGGAGCGCTCGGCGGTCAAGGCCAGTGGCAAGGTGGGCAACGGTTCGCCGACCGTCAGCGTCCGATACCAGCCGTCCAGAAACTGACCGCCTTCGGGAGTGGGGCCGCCCGCGTTCCAGCTCACGGCCTGGGGCGGTAGTCCGACCGGGAACTGACATTCCACCTCGGCCGCCATCGCTTCAATGAACGAATAGCCCAGCGGCCGGCGGTGAACGTCGATCAGCATCAGGTGGACGCCGGACCACAGGTAGCTCAGGTAGCGGTTGCGGTAGAACTCGCGGGAGGAGGCGCGGTCCTTGTTGCGCGGCGACACCAGTTCGATGGCCGCGACGAGTTGGCCCTCGCGAAAGATGTGGACGGCCGGGCGCGGTTCCGGGTGGAGCAAGGCCACGGTCTTGAAGTCAGGTTGCTGCGGTTCGACCAGTGCCTCGGACGGTGCTGCGGTTTCCTCCCCGCGCCTGCCAGGTGCGGACGCCCAGATCGGGCCGACCCGGTTCAGCGCCGATGCTCAGCCCGGGAACGGAGCCCAGGTACGCCCGGTAGCCCGGCGGCAAGCGATCCTGCGCCCAGAACAGCAAGGCGTTGATCCACAGCTGGTGGACGCTGTCCCAGCCACGGTCGTCGGTCCAGTCGTGTAGCGGCATGGTCGCACCTTTCTGATCGCCTCATTGTCCTCTGCCCGTCGCCGTCTGCAAGGCAGTCGCACTTTGAAGTTAGCGCCACTGGCCAAGCGGTCGGCTCCTCAAAAACCAGGTCGCCGGGCCGGTCCGCCTCCACGGCCTTCCAACCTTTGCCCTGAAGGTAGGCCACGACGTTCGCCACATGCACCTGATCCAGCCGCGGATCGAGCCAGCGCCGGTAGATATCGCGGTCGTCGAGATGTCGGCGGTGATATTCTTTCATGGTTCTTCTCCCTGGCCCAGTCGAGCCATGTCATGCAGTATCACTTTCTCCTTCTCTCATGAGGAGAGCGTCTGTAGCAGTTGACCGATCAACCCTGGCGATACGTCCGCCGGTCCCGACCCGACCACCAGCGCCAGCGCCTCGGCAAGCGCTCGCCCCTCAGCCAAAGCGACGCCAGCAGCCGCCACCCCAACCGACCGACTCATCCCAGCGGAGCAGCATATTAGCACCGGCACGCTGCTTCTCAATAGCGCAGCGACCGCATCGACCACCAAACGCAGAAGCCACGGCGGGTTCTCGCCACCATCGGACAACGGAAACCTGCAGCGGATTAGATCCCGCGGCAGGGTGGCAAACGGCTCACTGTCGGCCAGTTCCACCACTGCTTCGACGCCGACGGCGAGCACCGCGCGGGCGTCGCGCAGGTCGGCGGCGTTCCCGAGCCACAAGGAACGACCAGCGACCTTACGCATGAGCACCCCCCATTGTACCCTGGCAGCCGGCTGGCACACGACAGCGCTTCGCCTCGCCGATTTTGCGGTCAACCGCCCAGGACGCCCCGCACCGTCGCGATCAACTCCCGCGCCTGGCTCGCCGCCGGCGCCTCCGCGATGATACGCACAATCGGTTCGGTGTTGCTCGGCCGCACATGCACCCAGCGATCCGCCCAGTCCAGCCGCAGCCCATCGACGGTGTTGCTCTTCACGTCCGGCCAGCGCTGTTGCAGCTGCGCGAACGCCTGCGGCAGCCGCTCGCGCTGGACGGTGCCTTTGTCCTTGACGATCTCATAGCGCGGCAGTTCCGCGACGACGGCGCTGAGCGGTTTGCCTTCCTCCGCGAGCAAATTCAGGATCAAGCCCATACCGATGAATGGGTCGCGCACCCAGCCGACGCGCGGGTCAATGACGCCGCCGTTGCCCTCACCGCCGATCACCGCCCCGACCTCACGCATCTTCTCGACGACGTTCGCCTCACCCACCGCCGACCGGTGACAGGCCACGCCGCAGCGCCCCGCGATGTCCTCGACCAGCCGCGACGTGGACATGTTGATGACCACTGGCCCGCGCTCCGAACGCAGCCGGAACAGCACCGCCAGCGCCAGCGTCAGTTCCTCGCCGATGTAGTGGCCGTGTTCGTCGATGAGCGCCAGCCGATCCGCATCCGGGTCCAGGACGAGGCCCAGTGCCGCACCGTTTGCCGCGACGCGCAGACAAACCTGGTGCAGGTTCGCCTCGACCGGCTCCGGTTCGTGCCTGAAGTAACCGTCCGCGTCGCCGCCCACGACCTCGACCTTGCAACCCAGCGACTCCAGTAACTGCCGTCCCAGCGGCCCGCCGGCGCCGCCGTTGGCGTCCAGCAACACCCGCAACTGCCGGCTGCGGATGCGCGGCACGTCCACCAGTTCCAGCACGCGCTCGCGGTGCAGCGGTGCGCCGAGGGGAGTGTCAAACACACAGCCGATGCGGTCCCAGGCGACCTGGCGGAACTGGCCGCCGTCGAAGAGCGCTTTGATCTGCTGCCCCTGCGCCGCGGTCAGCACCGCCCCGTCCGGGCCGAAGAGCTTGAGGCCGTTCCACGGCGCCGGGTTGTGGCTGGCGGTGATCTGCACGCCGCCGGCCGCTTTCAGCTCGCGCACCATCAGCCCGACCGTCGGCGTCGGCGCCACACCAATGTCCTGGACCGTGGCACCACCGGCGAGCATCCCCGCCAGCACCGCGTGCCGTAGCATCACCCCGCTGGGCCGGCCGTCGCGGCTCAGCACGAACGTACCGCCCTCGGTCGCCGTCGCCAGTGCCTGCGCGAACCGCAGCACCGCCTCCGGCGTCAGGCCGGCGCCGACCACGCCGCGAATGCCCGACACGCTGACAATCAGTTCGTCGCTCGTCATGCCACCTTCTCCTGTCCGGCGGCACGTCAGCTGCTATTCAGCCTGACAGGCCCGGGGTTTCTATCATACGTGGTGCAGGCGGCCCGCCTGCCGGTTCCGCAGGCGGGCCGCCTGCACCACGACAAAACCAAAGGTGACTCCCCCATGACCACCCAGGTGCGCGAACGGTCCGCCGAGCACGTGACGCTGCTCAGCGACCAGGACATTTACCTCTTCAACGAGGGCAGTCACTTCCGCCTGTACAACCACCTCGGCGCCCATCCGTTGACGGTGGGCGGCGTCGCCGGCACCTACTTCGCCGTCTGGGCGCCCGGCGCCGAGCGCGTCGCCGTCATGGGCGACTTCAACGGCTGGAACCGCGATAGTCATCTGCTGCGGCCGCGCGGCAGCTCCGGCATCTGGGAGGGTTTTGTCCCCGGCATCGGCCGCGGCGCTACCTACAAGTATTACATCACCTCGCGCTTCCACGGCCACCGCGCCGAGAAGGCCGACCCGTTCGGCTGGTTCCATGAGGTGCCGCCGCGCACCGCCTCCGTCGTGTGGGACCTCACCTATGAATGGGGCGATGGCGTCTGGATGACGGAGCGCGGCCGTCACAATTCGCTGCACGCGCCGATCAGCATCTACGAGATGCACCTCGGTTCGTGGCGGCGCGTGCCGGACCAGGACAACCGCTGGCTGAGCTACCGCGAACTCGCCGCGCCGCTGGCTGATTACGTCCAGCGCCTCGGCTTCACGCACGTCGAGTTTCTGCCGTTCCTGGAGCACCCGTTCGCGCCGAGCTGGGGCTACCAGGTCACCGGCTACTTCTCGCCGACCAGCCGCTTCGGCACACCGCAAGATCTGATGTATTTGATCGACTATCTGCACCAGCAGGGCATCGGCGTCATCCTCGACTGGGTGCCGGCCCACTTCCCCTTCGACGGCCACGCCCTGAGCTACTTCGACGGCACGCACCTGTACGAGCACGCCAACCCGCTGCAGGGCCAGCACAAGGACTGGAACACCGCCATCTTCAACTTCGGCCGCCACGAGGTCGTCAGTTTCCTCATCAGCAATGCCCTGTTCTGGCTGGACAGGTATCATCTCGACGGCCTGCGGGTCGATGCGGTGGCGTCGATGCTGTACCTGGACTACTCGCGCAAGGAGGGCGAGTGGGTCCCGAACCGCTTCGGCGGCCGCGAAAACCTGGAGGCCATCGATTTCCTGAAGCGCTTTAACCAGGAAGTGTATCGCTGCTACCCCGACGTGCAGATCAGCGCTGAGGAATCGACGTCCTGGCCGATGGTGTCGCGGCCGACGTACCTGGGTGGCCTCGGCTTCGGCCTGAAGTGGGATATGGGGTGGATGCACGACACGCTCCACTATTTCGAGCACGACTCGATCCACCGCCGTTTTCACCATCAGGAGTTGACGTTTCGCATGCTGTACGCCTTTAACGAGAACTACATTCTGCCGCTGTCGCACGACGAGGTGGTGCATGGCAAGCGGTCGCTGCTGAGCAAGATGCCGGGCGACTACTGGCAGAAGTTCGCGAACCTACGGCTGCTGTTCGGCTACATGTGGGCGCAGCCGGGCAAGAAGCTGCTGTACATGGGCGGCGAGTTCGGTCAGTGGATCGAGTGGCAGCACGACCAGAGCCTCGACTGGCACCTGCTGCAGTACGACGCGCACAAGGGCCTGAGCCGCTGGGTGAGCGACCTGAACCGGCTGTACCGCAGCGAGCCGGCCCTGCACGACCATGATTCCGATCAGGCCGGCTTCGAGTGGATCGACGCCAACGACGCCGACCAGAGCATTTTCAGCTTCCTGCGCAAGTCGCGGCTCGGCGAGCGGGCCGTCGTGGTGGTGATGAACTGCACGCCGGTGGTGCGGGAGGGCTATCGGCTGGGCGTGCCACACGGCGGCCGCTGGGTGGAGCTGCTCAATAGCGACGCGCAGATTTACTGCGGCAGCAACGTCGGTAACCTCGGCAGCGTCCTGGCGTTGCCGGACGGCTGGCACGGCCGGCCGGCGTCGTTGTTCCTGACGCTGCCGCCGTTGAGCATTCTGTTTCTGCAAGCCGAGGAACTGGTCCGATGAGCGCGGCCTGACACGCGGACCTCGGAGCGGTCCCGGTGGTGGACGACGGTGGTCGGAGTCGTGAGCGAGTTGCGCTCGGCGCGCTGGAAAAGAGTATCCCCATGCCCAGCCGAAAACGCCTGAACCTGCTGGTCCGCAACTTCCACGAGAACGGCCTGAAATTCATGCTGGAGAACCCCGGCAACGTCCGCGACCTGCTGCAGCTGCTCGGCGTGGAGCTGCTGCCGCGGATCGACTTCGCGCGGATGCAGGTGGTGCCGGGCCGCTTCGTGCAGCGCGAATTCCGCCACGTCGAAGCGGACCTCGTGCTACAGGCGCCGCTGCGGCCGGAGCCCGGCAGCGGCCAGCGCCGCATCCTCCTCTACATCCTCATCGAGCACCAGTCGGAGCTGGACCACCTCATGCCGCTGCGGGTGCTGGAGTACGTGGTGCTGATCTACAAGCGCCAGCTGCGCCTGTGGGAGCGGCAGCACGGCAACCTCGACCACTGCCGGCTGCAGCCGGTGCTGCCGATCGTGCTGTACACGGGCACGCGCACGTGGGACCGGCTGGGCGGCGTCCGGGAACTGGTGGAACTGGGCGACGAACTGGCGGAGCGTGTCCCGGAGCTGCAGCCGCTGTTCCTGAACGTGGGCCAGACGAGCGCGGAGGCGCTGGCGCAGGGGGGACCGTTCGGGCTGCTGCTGCTGCTGCTGGCGCAGCAGCGGCGCGTGCGGCTGCCGGTCTTCGAGCAGACGCTGCGCGAGGTGGTGCAGGGTCTGGAAGCGCTCGGGGAACAGGATCGGGCGCGCTGGCTGGAACTGCTGTCGTTCATCGAGTCGCCGATTTATAATGAGCGGGAAGAATCGGAACGCGAGCCGTTGGTTGAAAAGGCGGCAGGCTCCGTGCAGAACGACGCCCGCCGTCAGGAGGTGATTGACATGGGCCGGACGATTGCGGATGCCCTCCGAGATGAGGGGAGAGAAGAAGGGCGGCAGGAGGGAGAATTGCGGACCCAGCGCCGATTGTTGGTGCGCATGCTGCGGAACAAGTTCGGCAGGATTCCCGCCGCAGTGGTGAGGCGCATCGAGGCGACGGAACGGCTCGCTCTGCTCGATCAGTGGTTCGATCAGGCGACGACCGCCAACACGCTCAACGAGGTCAATTTCAACGCCGAATGAGTTTGCGTACCCAGGCTCTCCGCTGCGGTCACCGTCTTCGGCTCCAAGTCGTCCCCAAGGAAGAACCCATGAAACGTTTCGCAGTCCTCGTCTGTCTGCTGGTCCTGGCGGCGCCGGCCGCGGCGCAACCGGCCAAGCGGCCGATGCAGATCGACGACCTCTTCAAGTTCAAGCGCGTCGCCGACCCGCAGGTCAGCCCCGACGGCAAGTGGGTCGCCTACACCGTCGCCACCGTGGACGACGTCAGCAAGAACAAAATCTCGTCCGTCCTGTGGCTGGCGTCCACCGACGGCAAGACGCGCAAGCAGCTGACCAGCACCACGAAGAAGGACCGTCAGCCGCGCTGGGCGCCGGATGGCAAGGCGATCCTGTTCGTGTCCACGCGCTCCGGCACGCCGCAGTTGTGGCTCATCGCCCTCGACGGCGGCGAGGCCCGCCAGCTCACGCACGTCAGCACCGGCGTCTCGGACCCGACCTGGGCGCGCGACGGCAAACGCCTGGCGTTCGTCTCGGCGGTGTGGCCGGAGTATTCAGGCAAGCCGTTCAAGGAGAGCGACGCGGCCAACAAGAAACGCATGGCCGAGCAGGAGGCGGGGCCGGTCAAGGCGAAGGTGTTCACGCGGCTGTTCTACCGCCACTGGGACGACTACGTCGAGGACAAACGGCAGCACCTGTTCGTCTGCGACTTCGCCGAGGGCAAGGCCGGCGAGCCGCGCGACGTCACGCCCGGCGACTACGATGCGTTTCCCACCTCGACGACGTTCTCGTCGAGCGTCGATTACACCTTCAGCCCGGACGGCAGCCATTTGCTCTTCACGGCGCCGCCGAAGACCAACGCGGCGTGGAGCACCAACTACGACATCTGGCGCGTGGCGGTCGATGGCAAGGGCAAGCCGGAGAACCTGACCGGGAAGAACAAGGCGGCGGACAGCGGGCCGCAGTTTTCGCCGGACGGCAAGAAGCTGGCGTACCGGGCGCAACACCGAGCGGGATTCGAGGCCGACAGTTGGAGCCTGATGATCGTCAAGGTGGACCCGTCCGGCGCGTTCCAGGGCGAGCCGGAGGATGCCTTTATCGGAATCGCTTATTCCGCGGAGGAATTCGTCTGGATCGCCAACGACCTGATCGAGTTCACGTCGGACCTGGAAGGCCGTGTAGAGATGGCCCTGCTGTCCTGGAACCGGGGCAACTTCGGGTTCAGCCCGCCCTCGAAGCACGGGGGCACCAGCGCATCGCTCTCCTGCGCCCCCAGGGCAGGGACCGTCGTCTGGACGCAGTCCACCCTGGGCCACCCGCCGAAGATCATGGTGACGGGCGAGGAAGCCAAATCGGACGGCCCTCGTGATCTGAGCGAGGACAATACCAAGCTCCTCGCAGAACTGGACCTGCCGCGCCCCGAAAGCGTTAAGGTGAAGGGGGCGGGCGGGACGCCGGTGCAGATGTGGATCCTCAAGCCGCCCGGCTTCGACGCCAAGAAGAAATGGCCCGTCGTCTTCCTCGTTCACGGCGGCCCGCAAGGCGCCTGGCACAACGGCTGGAGCTACCGCTGGAACCCGCAGCTGTGGGCCGCCCAGGGCTACGTCGTGGCGCTGCCGAACCCGCGCGGCTCGACCGGCTTCGGCCAGAAGTTCGTCGATGAGATCAGCGGCGACTGGGGCGGCAAGTGCTACGACGACCTCATGAAGTGCGTCGATTACCTCGAAGCGCTGCCGTATGTCGATAAGGACCGCATCGGCGCCGCGGGGGCGTCGTTCGGCGGCTACATGATGAACTGGTTCGCGGTCAACACCGGCCGCTTCAAGTGCCTCATCACGCACTGCAGCGTCTGGAACTTCGAGAGCATGTACGCGACGACCGATGAACTCTGGTTCGACGAGTGGGAGCATGGCGGCCCGCCCTGGGGCAAGAACCGCGCCGCCTATGAGAAGCACTCGCCGCACCGCCTCGCCGCCAACCTGAAGAAGTTCAAGACGCCGATGCTCGTCATCCACAACGACCTCGACTTCCGCTGCCCCATCGGCCAGGGCCACGAGCTGTTCACGACGCTGCAGCGCCTCGGCGTGCCGTCGCGCATGGTCAACTTCCCCGACGAGGGCCACTGGGTCCTCAAGCCCGCGAACAGCAGGTACTGGCACCGCGAGGTCTTCGCCTGGCTGAAGAAACATGTGCCGCCGGGCGGTCGCTGACCCGGAAGGATTCACCACAAAGACACGAAGAACACAAAGGAAGACAAACAGGTCTTCCTTTGTGTTCTTTGTGTCTTTGTGGTGAACCCTCCCCGTAAAATCGCTACGATTCGCAACAATTGTTTGAAAAAGGCCGAATTTGCTGCATTTTGCGCGTGCGAAGCGTGTGTCCCCTCTGGTATGCTTCCCCCAACGAATGTGCATTGCGCGCCGGACTTGCGTTGAGTGCGGCCGCAGTGAGCCGCCCAAGCAAGGGGGATTCACGCATGGCTGACTGGAAAAAACTCGCCCTCGACGCCATCCTGGCCGACGGCACCATCGACGAGAATGAGGTCAAAATCCTCAAAAAAGAACTCTACGCCGACGGCAAGATCGACAAGCAGGAGTTCGCCTTCCTCGTGGAGCTGCGCGAGGCCGCCCACAAGAAGGCCAAGGGCGCCGACCTGCATCCGAAGTTCGAAGCGCTGTTCTTCGATGTCGTCCAGCAGCGCATCCTGAGCGAGGCTGGCGTGCTGAGCAAGGACGCCGTCACGGTGCTGCGGCAGGTGATCTTCGCCGACAAGAAGGTGGATGAGAGCGAGAAGAAGTTTTTGACCAAACTCAAGAAGGCCGTGACCAAGCAGAACGCGGAGTTCGACAAGCTGTGCGCCGAGTGCCTCGGCCAACCCGCCCCCAAGCCGGCTGCCGCGGCCAAGTGAACACCTCGTCGGCCGCCCCGGGAAAAATCGGGACTTTCCCGGGGCCAACGGTCATTTCGCGAACAGCGCCTCCACGTAAGCGTCCGGGTCGAACAGCTCCAGGTCGTCCAGCTGCTCGCCGACGCCGACGAACTTCACCGGCAGGTCCAGCTTCTGCTTGACGCCGAAGATGGCTCCGCCCTTGGCCGTGCCGTCCAGCTTCGACAGAATGATGCCCGTACACTGGACGGTCTTCTTGAACATCTCCGCCTGCACGATCGCGTTCTGCCCACTGGTCGCGTCCAGCACCAGCAGCACCTCGTGCGGCGCCCCGTCGATCTGCTTGGCAACGATGCGGCGGATTTTCTCCAGTTCCTTCATCAGGTGCGTCTGTGTGTGCAGCCGGCCGGCCGTGTCCACGATGAGCACGTCGAAGCCGCGCGCCTTCGCCTTCTCGCAGGCGTCGTGAGCCACGCTCGCCGGGTCGCTGCCCTGCTGGCTCTTGACAATGTCGCAGCCGAGCCGCTCGCTCCAGATGGTCAGTTGCTCGACCGCCGCGGCGCGGAAGGTGTCGCAGGCCGCTACCATGATCTTCTTGCCGTCCGCCTTGAGCCGGTAAGCCAGCTTGGCGATGGACGTGGTCTTGCCGCTGCCATTGACGCCCGCGACCATCACCACCGTCGGCCCGCTCGCGGCGTATGCAATCCCCTGCGACGGCGCCGTCAGCAGTTCCTTCAGCTGGTCCTTGACGAACACCTCCACGTCGCCGGTGATCTCGCGGTCCTGGAACGCCTGGCGCACGCGGTCCACGATGGTCGTTGTCGCCACGGTGCCCACGTCCGCCAGGTACAGACGCTTTTCCAGCTCGTCCAGGAAATGGCGGTCCACGCGGCCCTTGAACGAGAACAGCTCCGCGATGCCGCTGAACAGGCTGCGCGTCTTGGACAGGCCCTGCTTTAGCTTGTTGTAAAGGGCGCGAAAGACCATCGGTTAGCTCTCCGCTATGCGTTGTCGAAGGTTTTGCAATTCCGCCCAGGTGACGCCGTGCCGGCCCGGCGCCCGCCGCGGATCGTCCGGCCCGTGGCAGTCGCTGCCGCCCGTCACCGCTAGCTCAAGCTGCGCCGCCAGGTCACGCAGTTGCCGCGCCCAGCTCGGCCGGCAATTTGGGTAGTCCACCTCCATCGCGTCCAACCCGAGCGCCTTTAACTCGGCCAGAAGCGCCGGCACGCCATCATAAGATGGATGCGCCAGGCTCGCAACGCCACCCGCGGCGTGCAGCAGCCCAATCGCCTCCGCCACCGGCAGGCCCACCGCCGCCGTCACATACGGGCTGTCGTCGTTCAGGTAGCGCGTGAACGCCTGCCGCACGCTCTGGGCCCGGCCCTCCCGGACCAGCAGTTCCGCCAGCTGCCGTCTGCCCGGCGACTCCGCAGCGGCCAGCGCGCGCACCGCCCCTTCGTCAAGGGATACGCCCTTGTCGCGTAATCGCTCGACGATCTCGCCGATGCGGGCGGCGCGGCCGGTGCGGACACGGTCGAGGGCGGCGGTCAGCGCCGCGTCGTCGGGGCGGAAGAAGTAGCCGAGCAGGTGCAGCGTCTGCCGGCGGCGGGCACGCACGGTCAGTTCGATGCCGGTCACCAGTTCGCAAGCGCTGCCCGCGGCCGCGGCCTGGGCCTCGGCGACGCCGGCAACGGTGTCGTGGTCGGTCAGCGCGAACGCGGCCAGGCCGCTGCGGCGCGCCAGGTCCACCAGCTGTGCCGGGGCATAGGCGCCGTCGCTGGCGGTGCTGTGCGCATGCAGATCAACACGACGGTTGGGGTCGGTCATGGCGTCAGGTGATGGGCTCGGGCTGGGCGGTGCGACGCAGGCGGTCGAGGACGCCGTTGACGAACGCGGGCGAATCCGCCGAGCCGTAGCGGCGGGCCAGTTCGATGGCCTCGTCGATGGCCACGGCGACGGGTGTCTCCTCGGGGTGCAGCACTTCAAAGGCGCCGAGGCGCAGAGCGTTGCGGTCCACGGTGGCCATGCGCACCAGCCGCCAGTTTTCCGCGGCGGCACTCAGGCGAAAGTCGATGTCGGCCCCCTCGGCGCGCACGCCATCGTACAGGCGCAGGCAGAAGCGTTCGGCCGCGGCGTCGCGCAGGCGGTCGTGGACGAAGCGCTCAATGTCGGCACGGTCCACGGTCGGGTTGTGGTCGTGCTGGAACAGCAACTGCAGGGCCACTTCGCGGGCCCGGGAACGTCGGTTCATGGCGGCCTCCGCACGGCGTTGGTGCCAACTACATGGTAGCAAAGCGCGGCCCGGAGGACAGCGCGGCGAGCAGGTCCGCCTCGCTTTCCACGTAAGGGGTTGTGTTCGACTGGCAGGTTCGCATAGAGTATACTATTGAGAACAAAAATCGAGCACCGCCGACAGACACTCCCCAAACCGGGGTGTACCAGCGTCACCGTCACGGGCCTCGCGGAGGAACAGCGATGAAGTGTGCCTGTCCCAACTGCCATCGATCCCTGCCCGTGCAACAGGCGCTGCCCGCCCAGGTTTTCTGCCCCTGGTGCGGCGCCACCTTCTTCCAGGAGGCCCCGAAGCCCGGCGCCGCGCCGCCCACGCCGCCGCCGACCGTCGCCGCTGTGCCCGTTCTGGCGACGCCGACCCCCGCGCGCGGGATCCGGGCCGCGAAAACCGCCCCCACCACCATGCGCGCCGTGCCGGCCGCCCGGACGGCCCAGATGCACCCCGTTGCGCAGGGCCACACACCGCCGCCACAGTCGAGGCCATCACCGCTGGTGACCGGGGCCGTGCTGGGCGGATTCGCCCTGCTGCTGCTGGCCGGCGGCGTGGTCGCGTACCTCTGCTTCACCGCCGGCAACTCGCCCGAAACCGCCCGCCAGGAAACCCCGCCGCCCAAAGATCCCTCGCACAAGCCGCAAAACGGCAACCGCGACGTTGCCCCCCACAAGGACAGGGTCACCGGGGACCGGACCAACAAGGCCACGGCGAACAGGGATGGGGAGAAGTCGGTTACGCTCCCCGTGCCGGACAGGAACAAGGACAGGAAGGACGGGACCGAAAAGGACAAATCCGGGAAGGACAAATCCACGCTCGTGAAACCCGACGGGCCGTCGAACAAGGACAGGACCAGACCACCGGAGGGTGTGGCTCCGCTGCAAATCAAGCTTCTCGAAACGGTCAAGAAGACGGAGAAGACGACGCCACGCCAACTGAGGCTGGCGGTCTCCGAGGCCATGTTCGACGACATGGGCAAACTGCTCCTCGAACTGGGAGAGGGCTACAAGTTCGCCGAACTCAACGAGAACGAGCTGCTGTCGCTGAAGCGGCTGAAGCACTACGACGTGATTTTCCTGACCTGCAAGCATTCCACCGCGAGCAAACTGCGGCAGAACGAGGCGCTGCGCCTCTTCGTCGAGAACGGCGGCACGCTGTACGCATCGGACCTGCGCTTCGAGGCCCTGCGCGGGGCGTTCCCCGACTACATCGACCCCGGGCCGAACTTCGCCGGGGACAAGCAAAAGTTGACCGCGACGGTCGTGGACCCCGGGCTGCGCGAGGTACTGGGCGACAGCGTCACGCTCAACTTCGACCAGCGCGGCTGGAAGCCGGCCCGGTTCAAGCGCAACCTGGTCAAGGTCTACATGGAGGCCGATTACGAGCCGGACCCCGCCTTCCAGCTCAAGGAGACGGAACTGTCCGGGCTGCTGCTGGTCAAGTTCACCTGCGGCAAGGGTTCCGTCATTTTCACGTCCTTTCACAACGCCAAGCAGAACAGCGAGGTCGAGCGGAAACTGCTCAAGTATCTGGTGTTCACAGCGGTGACCTCGTTTGAAGAGACGAAGGTCACGAAAACGATGATCCAGGGCGGCTTCTCGCCACAGCCGGCCAAACGGCTCAGCATCGGCGACGAAGCGCTCAAGGCGACGCACGTGTACAACCATCCGAAGAACGGACCGTTGCAGTTCGCGCTGGGCTTCAGCAACGCCGGCGCCAAACTCAAGCTGGAACTGGTGGCGCCGGACGGCCGCAAGGTCGAGCGCGAGGGCATCGCCTCGTTTGTCGTCGAGGTGGACAACGCCGCGGCCGGCGACTGGCGCTACACCGTCACGGCGGTGAGCGTGCCCTACGCCAACTTCCCGTTCACCCTGACGGTCGGCGAGCCGGTCAAGCGATGACAAGGAGACAGCGGGGTTCATTTCTCCTTGCAGCCCGCCTCCGTTGGCCCGCTGCCCACGTCTCAGCCCCGCGCCCGGTACTCCGGGTAGCGCGTCCGGTGCCGGTGCTTCCACACAGGGTTCCGCACTTCGGTCCACTTCGCCACCGCCGCCACGTCCGGGAGTGAGGCCACGCCGCGGTTTGTTTTGATCAGGAGGCTGCTGTTCGCTTCCTTCGGGTCGGGTTCCCTGGGCGGTTGGCGAAGCAGCGCGTCAGCCGTTCGTCCTGGCGCAGCACGGCCGCGCGGAGTTGCAAGATCGCTTCGGCACCTTGGGGACGCAGCCAGTATTGCTGTTGGTTCTTCACGCGGGCAGTCACCGCGCCTACCAACGACGCCACCAGGCTGCTCGAGGACCTGTGAACGGAAGCCCTGTTCATCCAGCTCCAGCGGAGTGCGGAGGGGAAAAAGTCCCGGCGACCGTCGGGACAATGAGCCATCGGTTCGACTTGGGGGATGGTCGCCCCCGTGGATCAAAAAGATGAAAAAATCATTTGACCGCCCTCACATTTCGGTTAAACTCTCATGTTTAATAGCCCAACTTCTGGGTTTTCGGACACCGCTACCCGCCCCTGCTACTGTTCAGGCGGACACCGAAGGCAACTCCTTCCGCATCCCTTGCCTCTTCCGGCAAGGCCGGAGATGCGTGGTCTTCGCGCCCAACGCCGGGGCCGGTCGCTGACCGCCCAGTGCGGCTTCCAGTCCCGTTCCTATAAAAAGCCCGTCGGGGTCTCCCGATCATCTGACCCCGACCGACGACGCAAGCATAATTTCCGGTCCCCTGTTCCGGGGCCATTGTCTCATCATTCGTCCTGAGGTGCCACCCATGTCCTGGACTCGCTGGTTTCGCGGAGTGCAGCGCAAGAGCAAGCGTCCCACCGGCCATCGCCGGCCCCAACCGAGCCGACCCGCCCTGTTTCTGGAGTCGCTGGAAGAACGCACCGTCCCGTCCGTCAACGCCGCCTCCGCGACCGACCCGAATTTGCTGTCCGACACCGCCGCCGGCTTCACGCTCAACGGCCAGCTGGCCAACAGCATCGAGGTCACCGGCGCCGCCGCCGTCAGCAGCAACGGCCGCTACGTCGTCTTCACCGACGCCGCCGCCAACCTCGCCACCGGCCAGGTCATGAACTCGAAGACCACCACCAGCGTCTTCCTGTACGACCGCTCCACCGGCACCACCACCCTCGTCAGCCACGCCGCCAGCTCCACCGCCACGACGGCCGACGGCACCTCCGAGAACGCCGCCATCAGCGCCGACGGCAACTGGGTCGCCTACGTCAGCAACGGCGACAACCTCGTCAGCGGCCAGCAGCTGGCCGACGACACCTACAACCTGACGGTCTACGGCTACACCGGCGGCACCTTCACGCTCAGCTACGGCGGCCAGACCACCGCGCCCATCGCCTACAACTTCGACGGGCCGACCGAACTGGCCAACATCCAGGCGGCCCTCGACAACCTGTCCACGGTCGGCCCCGGTAACTCCGTCGTCGCCCAGGGCAACCTCAACAGCCTGTTCACCGTCACCTTCACCGGCGCGCTCGCCCACGGCGCCTCCACCGGCACGCTCACCGGCCACGGCTCCGGCCTGACCGGCGGCAGCCTCTACGCCGACTTCGCGCTGACCGGCGCCCACAACACGTCCTACGGCAGCCAGTACAACGTCTTCCTCTACAGCGTCCAGACCGGCCAGACCACCCTCGTCAGCCACTACGCCGCCGACCAGGGCGCCGGCTACCAGACGACCGCGAGCGACGGCACCAGCGGCATCCTCAGCGGCTTCGGCGGCAGCGACAGCAGCGTGGCCAGCCAGACCACCAGCGTCTCGCTCAGCGCCAACGGCCAGTACGTCGCCTACCTGAGTACCGGCACCCATCTGGTCAGCGGCCAGGTCGAGGGCTTCTTCAACCCCGTGGACGGCGGCGGCATCCAGGGCCGCGGCAACGTCTTCGTGTACGACCGCACCACCGACACCAACTTCCTCGCCAGCCACGACATCAGCTCGCCGACCAACAGCGCCGGCCTGCCGATCGAGCCGAGCGACAACACCTGCTACGTCGCCACCATCGACCCGACCGGCACCAACGTCGCCTTCACCAGCCTGTCGGCCAGCCTGGTCCAGGGCGAAACGGATGGCAGTTCCGGCCAGGAGCCGGGCGACTTCCCGCAATTCTTCCTCGCCCAGCGCCCCGCCAGCGGCACCTGGGCGGGCGAGACCACCTATCTGGTCAGTCACCAGGTGAGCCTCGCCACCCTGGACTCCCTCCCCAACACCAGCGGGCCGCTCGACTACCCCGCCCCGGTGTTCTCGGCGGACGGCCACTGGCTCGTGTACATGTCGGACCACGCCATCGTCACCAGTCCGCTGACGCCCGGCGCCGGCATGGGCGACAACTACTACCTCTACGACACCACCCAGCCGACCTCCGGCTACAACAACACGCTCATCACGCACACGCCCGGCAACGCGACCCAGGTCGGCAACGCCGGCGACGACTCCTTCACCGCCTACACGGCCCCGACCGCCGCCGTCAGCGACAGCGACACCGCCCCCTACGTCGCCTTCTACAGCGCTGCCACCAACCTGGAAAGCACCGCCACCTCGCCGGGCTACAACGCCTACCTGTTCAGCGCCGCCACCGGCAACGTCACGCTGCTGTCGCACCAGAGCATTCCGACCTCGGCCTTCCCCACCTTCAAGTCCATGCCGCTGACGATCAGCATCAGCGGCAACGGCCGCTACGTCGGCTACATCGGCTCGGCCGCCGCGGATGTCTCCGGCACCACCAACATCAACACCTGGTCGGGCACCAGGGGCTTTGACGCCATCGTCTACGACCAGGGCCCCAACATCGGCGTGTCCTCGCCGGCCTATATCCTGGCCAGCCACGCCTACGCCTCGCCCACCACGACGGGCAACGCCGAGGCGTACGCCCCCGTCATCAGCGACGACGGCAGTACGATGCTCTACCTCGACGACTCCTCGAACCTGCTGCCGACCACCATCAACAGCCACCCCGGCCAGGACCTCAACGACGCCGTGGCCGGCGACGGCACCGACCTGTACGCCTACAGCCTGAGCACGGCGACCGGCTACACGCCGCTGGCGGCCGTCGGCACCAACGCCACGGTGTCGCTGCGCAACGCCAACCTGCCGAGCCTGACCGCCAATGGCATGAGCGAGATGTCGCCGGAGAACGCCGTCAGCAGCAACGGCCAGTACACCGTCTTCTTCAGCAACGCCCCGAACCTGGCGCCGAACGAGAACGACACCGCCCTGAGCCTGAACGTCTACCTGTACAACCGCAGCGCCCCCAGCGGCACCAACCCGGTGACGCTTATCAGTCACGCCTACGGTTCGCCGGCCACCACCGCCAACGGCATCTCGACCGACGCGGTCATCAGCGCCGACGGCTCGACGATCCTGTTCTACAGCACCGCCACCAACCTCATCAGCGGCGGCACCAGCGGCACGCAGCTATACCTGTATGACAACAACCCCAACGACGCCGCCTACGGCACCGTCAAGCTGGTCAGCCATGCGTCCACGGGCGACACGACGGGCTCCAACGGCACCGTGCCGGTCAGCCCCGGCTACCCGCCGACGACGCTGCTGTACGACAACGCCACCGCCCAGGGCCTGCCGCTGCCGAGCGTCAGCAGCAACGGCCAGTACATCGCCTACCTGAGCAACGCCAGCAACATCACAGGCACTGGCTCCTCTGGTCTGAATGGTTCGATCACGGCGGTCACCGACCCGTTACTCGGCACCGTGAAAATCACCACCACGAGCACGGCCGGCCTGTCCACGGGCATGTCGGTGACGATCGCCAATGCGGGCGGCGTGCCCGACATCGACGGCACCTGGACCATTACCCTGGTCAATAGCACCCAGTTCACCCTGAACAGCTCGCTTGGCCTGGGAGAGACCTACACCGGCGGCGGCACCTGGACGACGGGCGGCGGCAGCAACACCAACGTCTTCCTGTACGACCGCGCCAACGACGCCACCACGCTGGTCAGCGCCCAAAACGGCACGACGACGAGCGGCAACGGCAACGCCAGCACCGTCGCCATCAGCGCCGACGGCAGCACCGTCGCCTTCACCGACAACGCGACGAACCTGCTGAGCACGAGCATCACCACCAGCGGCGCTCGAGCTGTACGTCTGGAGCCGCATCGCCGACAGCGCGACCGGCCTGACGGCGGGCCAGACGATCCTCGCTAGCCACGCCGCCAGCGGCGCCACCACCGCGGCCAGCTTCGGCAGCGGCACGGCCAGCTCGCAGTGGGGTCCGCTGCCGGCGTCGCTGAGCAGCAACGGCGCCTTCGTGGCCTACTACTTCGGCGGTAACAACCTCGTCACCGGCCAGGCCGGCACCGCCAGCCCGCTCAACGTCTTCCTGTACAACGTCGCGGCCGGCACGAACACGCTGGTCAGCCACACCGCCGCCAGCGCCACGACGGCCGGCGACAACCCGACCAACAGCAACCTGTACGAGGCGAGCGGCCCGGCCATCAGCGCCAACGGCCAGTACGTCGCCTACGCCAACAACTCGACGACGCTGCTGGCCACGGCGCTGACTGGCCAGAACGGCCAGGATAACGTCTATCTGTACAACGCCATGACCGGCACCAACACGCTGGTCAGCCACGCCGCCGGCTCGGCGACGACGCCGGACGCCAACGGCGGCACCTCGCCGAGCATCAGCAACGATGGCCGCTACGTCAGCTACATCGATTACGCGCTGCCGAGCAACGTCAGCCAATCGCGGCTGACCGCCACCTTCAGCCCCACCGTCTCGGTGCGCGTGTTCGACTCCCAGGCGTCAGCGACCGCGCAGCCGGCGGCGGTGGGCCTGGCCTTCGACCCGTCGGAACTGCTCGCGATCGGCGCCACGCTGGCGCCGACGGAGCTGAGCGGCGACGGCACCACGACGGCGTGGGTCGGCCTGGCCACCAACGCGGCCTTCGGCGTGACCGGCGACCTCAACGGCACCCTGGACGTGTTCGTCACGGCGCCGGCGGCGCCGAGCAACGGCCCGACCAGCGTGAGCCTGAGCAACACCACCGTCCACGCCGCCCAGCCGATCGGCACCACCATCGGCACGCTGACCGCCACGGACACCAACAGCGGCCAGACGTTCACCTTCACGCTGACCGGCCCCAACGCCAACCTGTTCACGCTCACCGGCAGCACCCTCACCACCAACACCGTCTTCGCGGTCGGCGTCCCGACCAACATTACTGTGGGCGTGCACGTCGTGGACACGCTCGGCCTGACGCTGGACACGACCATCATCGTCACCGTGCTGCCGGCGCCGCCGACGAACATCACGTTGAGCAACAGCACCATCAACGCGACGCAACCGCTCAACACCACCGTCGGCACGCTGAGCACCACCGACCCGAACGCGGGCCAGAGCTTCACCTACACGGTGACCAGCAACCCCGCCAACCTGTTCACCATCACGGGCAACACGCTGCAAACCAACACGGTGTTCGCGGTCGGCAGCCCGACCACTTACAGCATCACGGTCACGACGACAGACACGCTGGGGCTGACCTACTCCAAGAATTTCACCATCACCGTCAACCCGGTGGCGCCGACGAACATCACGCTGAGCAACACGACCATCACCGCGGCGCAGCCGACCGGCACCACCGTCGGCACGCTCAGCACCACCGACCCGAACCCGAACCAGAGTTTCACCTACACGCTGTCCGGCCCCGCCGCCAGCCAGTTCACCATCGCCAACACCAACACGCTGCAGACCAACACGGTCTTCTCCGTCGCCACCCCGACCACTTACAGCATCACGGTGACGACGACGGACACGCTGGGCTTGACCTACTCCAAGAGTTTCACCATCACTGTCAACCCGGCGCCGCCGACGAACATCGCGCTGAGCAACACCACCGTCAGCGCCGCGCAGCCGATCAACACCATCGTCGGCACGCTCAGCACCACCGACCCGAACCCCAGCCAGAGTTTCAGCTACACATTGACCGGCGCCAACCCCGGCCAGTTCACCATCAGCAATAACACGCTGCAGACCACCACGGTGTTCGCGGTCGGCGCCCCGACCAATTACAACATCACGGTGCAGACGACAGACACGCTGGGCTTGACCTACTCCAAGACGTTCACCATCACCGTCAACCCGGCGCTGCCGACGAACATCGCGCTCAGCAACAGCACCATCGTGGCGGCGCAGCCGACCGGCACCACCGTCGGCACGCTGAGCACGACCGACCCGAACGCCGGCCAGAGTTTCACCTACACGCTGACCAACAACGCCAACAACCAGTTCACCCTCTCGAACAACACGCTGCAAACCAATGCGGTGTTCGCGGTCGGCGCCCCGACCACTTACAGCATTACGGTCCAGACGATGGACACGCTGGGGCTGACCTATTCCAAGACGTTCACCATCACCGTCAACCCGGCGCTGCCGACGAACATCACGCTCAGCAACAGCACCATCGTGGCGGCGCAGCCGACCGGCACCACGGTCGGCACGCTGAGCACCACCGACCCGAACGCCGGCCAGAGCTTCAGCTACACGCTGTCCGGCACCGACGCCAGCAAGTTCAGCATCTCGAACAACACGCTGCAAACCAACGTCGTTTTCGCCGTGGGTGCCCCGACCACTTACAGCATCACGGTCACGACGACGGACACGCTCGGGTTGACCTATCAGAAGCCGTTCACCATCACCGTCAACCCGGCGCCGCCGACGAACATCGCGTTGAGCAATAGCACCATCGTGGCAGCGCAGCCGACCAGCACCACCGTCGGCACGCTGAGCACCACCGACCCCAACGCCGGCCAGAGCTTCAGCTACACGCTGTCCGGCACCGACGCCAGCAAGTTCAGCGTCAACGGCGGCACCCTGCAAACCAACTACGTCTTCGCCGTCGGCGTCCCGACCACTTACAGCATCACGGTGCAGACGACGGACACGCTGGGCTTGACCTACTCCAAGAGTTTCACCATCACCGTCAACCCGGCGCCGCCGACGAATATCACGCTCAGCAACACCGCGGTGACCGCCTACCGATCCTCCGGCACCGTCGTTGGCACACTCAGCACCACCGACCCGAACGCCGGCCAGAGCTTCAGCTACGCGCTGTCCGGCACCGACGCCAGCAAGTTCAGCATCAGCGGCGGCACCCTGCAAACGGCCGCGGTGTTCCCGGTCACCACCATGACCACGTACAGCATCACGGTCACGACCACGGACTCGCTGGGGCTGACCTACGCGAAGCCGTTCACCATCACCGTCAACCCGAGCACGGCGACGCCCACGGACATCAGCCTGTCGAACCAGTCCGTGGCGTCGAGCCAGCCGGCCGGCGTGACGGTCGGCATGTTCACCACGACCGACCCGAATGTCCAGCAGACTTTCACGTACGTGCTGTCCGGCCCGGCCGCCAGCTTCTTGACGGTCAACGGCAACATGCTGCAAACCGGCACGCTGCCGACGGTCACCACGCAGACCAATTACAGCCTGACAGTGCAGACCACCGACTCGCTGGGCTTCACCTACAGCAAGACCTTCACCATCACGCTGTTCCCGAATGGTCCCACCAACATCGCGCTGAGCAACAGCACCATCAGCGCGGCGCAGTTGATCGGCACCACCGTCGGCACGCTGAGCACCACCGACACCAACAGCGGCCAGAGCTTCACCTACACACTGTCCGGCCCCGCCGCCAGCGATTTCAGCATCAGCGGCAGCACGTTGCAAACCAACGTCGTCTTCGCGGTCGGCGCCCCGACCATTTACAACATCACGGTGACCGCAACGGACTCCCTGGACCTGAGCTTCCCCAAGGGCTTCGCCATCACCGTCAACCCGGTGGCGCCGACGAACATCCAGCTGAGCAACAGCACGATCATCGCGGCCCAGTCGGTCGGCGCCACGGTCGGTACGCTGAGCACCACCGACCCCAACGCCGGCCAGAGCTTCAGCTACACGCTGTCCGGCACCGACGCCAGCAAGTTCAGCGTCAACGGCAGCACCCTGCAAACCAACTACGTCTTCGCCGTCGGCGTCCCGACCACTTACAGCATCACGGTCACGACGACGGACACGCTCGGGCTGACCTACCAGAAGCCGTTCACCATCACCGTCAACCCGGCGCCGCCGACGAACATCGCGCTGAGCAATAGCACGATTGTGGCGGCCCAGTCGGTCGGCGCCACCGTCGGCACGCTGAGCACCACCGACCCGAACGCCGGCCAGAGTTTCACCTACGCGCTGTCCGGCACCAACGCCAGCAAGTTCAGCGTCAACGGCAGCACCCTGCAAACCAACGTCGTCTTCGCCGTCGGCGTCCCGACCACTTACAGCATCACGGTCACGACGACGGACACGCTCGGGCTGACCTACCAGAAGCCGTTCACCATCACCGTCAACCCGGCGCCGCCCACCGACATCCAGATGAGCAGCGCCGCGGTGACCGCCTACCAGTCCGCCGGCACGGCCTTCGGCCTGCTCACCACGACCGACCCGAACGCGGGCCAGACCTTCACCTACGCCCTGTCCGGCACCGACGCCAGCAAGTTCAGCGTCAGCGGCAACACGCTGGAGACGGCCGCGGTGTTCCCGGTCACCACGGTCACCACCTACAGCATCACGGTCACGACCACGGACTCGCTGGGGCTGACGTACGCGAAGCCGTTCACCATCACCGTCAACCCGACCACGGCGGCGCCCACGGACATCAGCCTGTCGAACCTCAACGTGGCCGCCAATGCGTCCGTGGGCTCGACGGTCGGCACGTTCACCACGACCGACCCGAACGCCGGCCAGAGCTTCAGCTACACATTGTCCGGCCCGGCCGCCAGCTTCTTGACGGTTAGCGGCAACGCGCTGCTGACCGGCACGCTGCCGACCGTCACCGCCCCGACCAGTTACAGCCTGACGGTGCAGACCACCGACTCGGCGGCCCTGAGTTTCAGCAAGACCCTCACCCTCACGCTGCTCCCCGGCAGTCCCACCGACATCGCGCTGACCGGCACCAGCGTGACGGCCTACCAGGCCGCCGACACCACCGTCGGCACGCTGAGCACCACCGACCCGAACGCCGGCCAGAGCTTCACCTATACGCTGTCCGGCACCGACGCCAGCAAGTTCAGCATCAGCGGCAACACGCTGGAGACGGCCGCGGTGTTCCCGGTCACCACGGTCACCACCTACAGCATCACGGTCACGACCACGGACTCGCTGGGGCTGACGTACGCGAAGCCGTTCACCATCACCGTCAACCCGACCAGGGCGGCGCCCACCAGCGTCAGCCTGAGCCTGGCGGGGCCGAACCCGGTGCTGCTCTCCGGCCTGGCCACGGGCGCGACCGTCGGCACCTTCAGCACCACCGACCCCAACGCCGGCCAGAGCTTCACCTACAGCCTGGTCAGCGGCACGGGCGGCACCAACAACGCGGCCTTCGCCATCAGCGGCAACAAGCTGGTGACCGCGACGCCGTTGACCGTCACGGTGCCGACCACGTTCAGCGTCCTCGTCCGCGTCACCGACAGCGCCGGCCTGAGCGTCAACCAGGTGTTGACCTTCAAGGCCATCCCCAACGCGACCGTCACTCCGCCGGCCGTCGTCTACGTCAACCAGGCCTGGGCCAGCCTGCCCATCGGCACCGACCCGGACGGCACCGGCCCGGCCCTGGCCATCGGCTATGACGCCTACGCCACGGTGCCGCAGGGCACCAGGGCGGTCGCGGCCGGCGGCACCGTGAACCTCGCGGCCGGCACCTACCAGGAAAGTGTCAGCCTGTTGAAGTCCATGACGTTGCAGGGCGCCGGCTCCGCGAGCACGGTGCTGTCCGGCAGCGGCAGCGGCACGGGCATCCTGTCCGGCGGCGCCACGGTCAACATCGCGGGCCTGACCGTTCAGAACTTCGCGCTCGGCCTGGCCGCCGGCGCCATCACGGCGCCGCAGACCGGCACAACCACCAGCGCCCTCGGCCTGACCGACGTGCGCTTCACCGGCAACACCACGGGCGCTTCGCTCAACGGCCTGGCATCGGTCACCTACACCAGCACCGCCAACAATGGGGCCTATTACGTGGACGCCGGCATGTTCGGCCGGAGCGGCGACAATCTGGTGGAGTACGGCAACGTGGTCAGCCTGGTCATCGACGGCGCCGGCAGCAACAGCACGTACTTCGTCAAACTGGCCAACCTGGGCAGCGGTGTGACGATCCAGAACACGGGGCCCGGCAGCAGTGCGGCCGACTTCGTGGCCACCCCCGGCAACGACCTCATCACGGTCACCAACACGCAGGTCAGCATCGGCAGCGCCCTGGCGAGCTACAGAGGCCTCGCCAACGTCGTGATCACTGGCGATGGCGGCGACGACGGCGTGAACATCGTGCGCAACACGCCCACCGCCACCAGCATCACCGTGGTCGCCGGCTCGAAGAACAGCTTCCTGATGGACAACCTGACCAGCATCGCCACGACCAATCAGGTGATGGTGGGTGCCAACACCATCATGGACTCGGGCATTGGCGGGCCGGTCTACCTGGCGGCAGGCGACGTGTTCGGCGTCGGCGTCATGGTGCAGACCGGGGTCGGCAATGACGTGATCCTGGTGGCCGGCACGCTGCCGGGCACCCCGACCACCGTGGACGCTGGCGACGGCGACAACACCCTGGTGGCGGGCTCGACCGCCAAACAGGCCAGCTCCGTGCTCAGCGGCATCGTCTCGCCGGTGATGCTGGAGGCGGGTAGCGGCGCCAACACGCTGGTGGTCAGCGACGCGGGCAACCCGGCGGCCAACACGGTCTACGTCACGGCCAACGCCATCCTCGGCTCCGTGCGGCCGTACAACATCTACTACCAATCGAACGGCGGCACCTTCGTGAGCGGGCTGCTGCAGCTGGGCGCGGGCAACAACACGGTGGTCCTGGCGGGCAAGCCCGGCACCCAAACCTTCACCGTCTACGGCAACGGCGGCAACAACACCTTCGACGCGGTGGTGGCGCCGACCGATGGGATCGCCGGCGTGAACCTGATCGGCGGCTCCGGCACCAACACGCTGAACGTCACCGACTCGTCGAACACGGCGGTGATGCAGAACCAGCCCACCGGTGTCGGCCAGGGCGTGGTGAGCGTCGCCTACGCACAGGGCACGATGAGCCAGGTGAACTATTACAACATGGCCGGGGTCAACCTCAGCGTCAGCCCCGATCAGAGTTACATCCGCGAGGTGTACCAGAAGGTGCTGCAGCGCGACCCGACGGCGCAGGAGGAGGCCACAGGCGTGGTGACGCTGCAGCAGGCCGGCGCCCTGGCGTTCGTCGAGGGCGTCGAGAGCACGACCGAGGCGCACGACGTGGTGATTAAGCAGTGGTATCAGCAGTACCTGAACGAGGCGCCGGATGCGTCGTTCACCAGGTGGGTAAGCGAACTGGGGGCCGCGGGCTACACCAAGACGCTGAGCGATTTCCTGGCGACGCAACTGGGCGGCACGGACGCGCAGTTCATCGCGGCGGTGTATCAGGACCTGCTGGGCACGTCGGTCAGCGCGAAGAACCAACCCGGCCTGCTGGCGCTGCTACAGAGCGTCGGACGGCAGGCGTTCGTCCAGACGGTGCTGGCGTCGTCGCAGTTTGAGCAGGTGATCGCCGCCGAGGATTACACGTATTTCCTGGGCCGGTCTGCCTCGGCCGCCGAACTGCAATCCTGGGCGACCTCGAAGCTGGACGAGATTTCAATGGACGAGGCGTTCCTGACCTCGGCGGAGTTCATGAGCTTGACGACGATCGTGAATCCGAGCCAGTCGGCCTCCTGACGCCGGTTCGTTCGCAGCGGTTCATGCTGGCCGTCGCGGGCGGCGTAGTGGCAGAGCGCTACGCCGCCCGCGACGGCCTTCATGTTTTTCGCCGGTCATTGTTTCGGACCGCGGTCGAGGACCACGTTGCCCCGGCGGTCCAGGACCAGCAAGCGCTCGGGATTGGGCGCCTGGGCACCCACCGGATCGAGGAAGCAGCGCAGGGCCACGTACGCCCGGTTCGGGGAGGGCGTCGCAATCACGAACATCGCTTCGGGAACCAGCACCTTCGCTTTCTTCCCCGGCCGCTTCAATTCCACGCGCACATAGGGAAGCACCTGCTCACTGCGAGCTCGCTTCAACGGCAGAACCACCGTCCGCAAGACGGCCCCGTCCGCCAGCGGAAACTGATCCTTGACCAACTTGCCGTCCGCCTTGATTGGTGCGCCGATCTTCCAGCGGATTTGCTGGCCGTCCGTGTCGATCCGCAGCGTGACCCCCGAGAACGTGACCACCGCCACCCCCTTCTCCCAGTGCGAGGCGTGCAGGGCGGGTGAACCGGTCATTGTCACCCGAAAGACGTCGAGTTCCGGCGCGGGGAATTGCAGCGCGAGTTTCTTGGAGTCGAGGTTCGCGTCGGCCTTGATCTCCTTCACGCCGCCGTGCCAGTCGATCATGGCGTAGCTCGGCAGTTTGTCCTGGTCGTCCGCAATGCGGACGACCAGGAACCCCGCGCCGTCGGGGTGAATGGGGCTCCCCTCAATACAGACGACGGCGGTCCAATCAAACGCAGTCATCCGCTGCGCCCGAAGGTCATACAGGCCGGTGACCCAGTCGCAAAACACGACGAGGTGATTGCCCCCCGGCGACCAGTACAGCAGCGGCGGCAAGGCGCCGATGAACTGGGGGCCCTCTTTCTGACGGGGCTTGAACGGCAATTCCTTTGACCGCACCAGTTCGTCTTTCTCCGCGTCATAAATGATGATCTGGATCGGGTGGGGTTCGGTCCCATGCCAGTCGTATTTGGCAAAGGCCAGTCGCTTGCCGTCGGGGCTGATGGCCGCCTGCCCTGCCTGCTCGTCCCTGGGTGCATCCGTCAGGAAATCCCGGAGTTTTTTCGTGACCTTGAAGGGCTGCGGTGGTGCCTGTCCGTCGGTTCGGGGGATGGCAACGAAATAGTCCGCCGCTGCGGTTTCCGAAATGACAAGGAAGCCGCTGGAGTCCGGCAGCCAGGTGACGCCCGGGAAACAACCGGCGGCACAGGCAGTCAGGCACGCGACCACCGCGAAGCCCAGGCGCCGTCCGCGGGTCTTGCCAGTGCTGGCCATGCGAGTCCCTCCCTGGAACGTGGCGAGAATAGAAGCGACAGAGGATTATCCGACCTGGGAAGCAAATGAGGAAGACCAATGCGACAGCGACCCGGTCGGCGGCGGAGATCGTCAAGACAAGCGCAACATCCGGCAGGCGTCGAGGTAGCTTTTTTCCAGGTCAAGCGGCAACACCAGTTCGGGGGTCAGCCACAGTGGGACCACGGGCAGCAGTTCGCCGACCGCCAGCGCGAACGGCCACAGGTCGAACCGGGTCTGGTCTTGCGGCAGCCGAAGGGTGTGATATGACACGGCGTACCGGCTCGCGTCCGTCAGCGCCGAGCCGGCGAGTTGGGGTGCCACCAGTCGCAGCAGTTCGGCGTGCAGGTTGCCAGCCCGGGACGTGACCACGTCGATCAGGACCAGCGAACAGCTCTGGAGCAGATAACTGGCGCACTTGATCGCGAGAGCTTGCCGGCTGGCCGGCCGGTCCTTGTTGCGCGGGCTTACCAGTTCAATGGCCGCCACCAACCGGCCGCCGTCGTCATGCACCAGTACCTCGCTGGCGTCCAACTCGGACCAGTCCACGACCGCCGTCACCGCGGCTGCGGGCGAGGCGTACACGGCGGTCGCAACGCCGCCATTCTGCGAGCCGCCCTGAGTCTGGGCGCCGAACGTGCCGACATCCACTTCCACACTGCCGACGGTGACCTGTGGCACCGCGTAATAGTGCGGCGGCAGTAACCCCTCACTGAGCGATTCCGCGATGTAGGTGGGCCAGCTGCTGTGCATGGCCTCCCACCTGGACGCCCAGGTTTGTGGCCCTTGAAAATGTTCGCGCAGGGGCATCGGCATTCTCCCTCATACAGAATCGGGTTGCTGGTTGGCGTAACCAGCAACCCGATTTGGTATCAGGCAATCACCTCGGGCACCACCGCGCCGCTCACGTCGGTCAGGCGGAAGTCGCGGCCGGCATAGCGGTACGTCAACCGCTCGTGGTCGAAGCCGAGCAGGTGCAGGATGGTCGCGTGCAGGTCGTGAACGTGGACGCGCCGCTCCACCGCCGCGAAGCCGAACTCGTCGGTGGCACCGATGGTCTGACCGCCCTTGACGCCACCGCCGGCCAGCCACATCGAGAAGCCGTGGTGGTTGTGATCGCGGCCGTTGATGCGGCCCGCGTTGGCGCCCGGCGTCGGCAGCTCCACCGTCGGCGTGCGGCCGAACTCGCCGCCCCAGATCACCAGCGTGTCCTCGAACATGCCGCGCTGTTTCAGGTCGCGCAGCAGCGCCCCGATGGCCTGATCGCACTCGCGCCAGCCGACGGTGGTTCACCTCCAGATCGTCATGATTGTCCCACGGCTGACCGGCGCCGTGCCAGACCTGCACGAAACGCACGCCACGCTCCAGCAGCCGCCGCGCCACCAGCAGCTGCCGCGCCTGCGTGCCGGGGCCGTACAGGTTGCGAATGTGCTGCGGCTCACGCCTCACGTCGAAGGCGTCCTCCGCGTCGTGCTGCATGCGGTAGGCCAGCTCGAACGACTGGATGCGCGCCTCCATCTGGGCGTCCTGCTGCCGCTGCTGCAAATGGCGCTGGTTCAGCTGGTGCAGCAAATCCAGTTGGCGGCGCTGCTGAGCGTCGCTGACGGCGCCGTTGCGGATGTGCTCGATCAGGCGGTCCAGCTGCGTGTGCCGCATGTCGATGTAGGTGCCCTGGTAGGCGCCCGGCAAAAATGCGGATTGCCAGTTCTGCGACTCCTGAATGGGGTAGCCGCCGGGGCACATGGCGATGAAGCCGGGCAGGTTCTGGTTCTCGCTGCCCAGGCCGTAGGTCACCCAGCTGCCCAGGCTCGGCCGGATTTGTCGGGCCTCGCCGCAGTTCATCAGCAGCAATGACGGCTCGTGGTTCGGCACGTTGGCGTGCATGGAACGGATGACCGCGATGTCGTCGATGTGCTGGGCGACGTGATGGAACAGCTCGCTGACCTCGATGCCGCTGCGGCCGTAGCGCTGGAAGCGGTACGGCGACGGGAACGCGGCGCCGGTGCGGCGTTCGGTGCGCAGGTTGGGCATCGGCAGCGGCTGGCCAGCGAGGCGGCGCAGGGCTGGCTTGGGATCGAAGGTATCGACGTGCGACGGGCCGCCGTTGGCGAAAATGTGGATGACGCGCTTCGCCTTGCCGGGAAAGTGCGGCCGCCGCGGCGTCAGCGGGTTCAGCGGCGGGGCGTCGTTGGCCAGCAGCCCCTGGTCGCCGAGCAACTTGGCCAGACCCAGGGCGGCGAAGCCCATGCCGCTGCGCCGCAGCAGTTCGCGACGAGTCAACGGGCCGCGCAACAGATGGTCAAAAGACATCGGCTATCTCCCTCAAGGTGCCATTCGCCATGCTGTGGGCCGGTCTGCCGAGCAGCCCACGGCCGTGACCGAAGGTCTCCTCTTTGGGTGCTAAAACCCGGAGGAGACCTTCGGTCGCGGCCGTGGCTTGGTCCGGAGACCAAGCCACAACGAGTGTGAGGTGCCATTCCCAAAGACCATGCGTGCTCACTTCGCCTTGCCGGACGGCGGCACGGTAACGAGCAAGGCCAACCCGGGTTGCTTCTGGCCGTTGCGCGAGATCGTGCGGAGGTGCACGCCCGCCTGGAGCTGGGCCGCGGAAACGCCAACCCCCGCCAGCCACGGATCGATCTTCGCCAGGTCCGCATCCGCCCGGGCCGGTTGGGCCGGCGGGGCCTGCATGTACCGCCGGAAGTCCACATACGGTTCGACGAACTTGCGGTAACACGTCCAGTCGTCCAGGATGAGGAGCCGGCCGCCGCGGCGCACGAATTCCAGGGCCGCCTCCACTTCCGGCGGCGAAATGGGCAGCCCGACCGGGCCGCTGTCCTGCATCATAATGATGAGGTTCGGCGGCTGTTTGTCCCTGAGCAGGTCGCGCAGCACGGTGGCCGTGTGCCGCAGTTGCTTGTAGGATCGTTTCGGCCCGGCGTTGCGGACGCGGTTCAGGTCGGCCATTGTCAGGTAACTGCCGATGAGCGGCGGCGTCCCGATGAGCACGCCGCGCACCTCGTCCAGGTCCACTTCCATCCAGTCGAGAGCCGACCACGGCATCCGGCCGTAAACGCTCAGCCCGCACTTCTGGTTGGTGTTGATCGGCGCGGCCCAGTCCCAGTCGTCGTCATCGGCGTAGAGGAAGCGGCCCTCCGGCGACAACCGCGGCGCGGCGTTGTCCTGCCCGAGCGCCGGCGCGGCCAGGAACGCCGTGAGGATCAATGCCACGCAACGCGCGCGAATCATGAGCATCCCTCCGCTGGAACGAACCACATTCCTTGTGCGCCACTTGTTGTGGGCCGGTCTCCCGACCGGCCCAAGGGCCGCGACCTCACTTGTTGTGGGCCGGTCTCCTGACCGGTCCACGGGCCGCGACCGAAGGTCTCCTCTTTTAACCACTGGAACTCGGAGGAGACCTTCGGTCAGGCCCTGTGGCTTGGTCCGGAGACCAAGCCACAACGTACAAGACCAAACCACAACGAAACAGCAGCGTCCTCAATCCACGAACGCGAATTCGTTCGACAGCAACAGCACCTGGGCGTAGCGCTCCCACGGGCCGAGCCCCTGCGCCCCCGGCGGCGTCTCCCGCGTCGCCGCCTGGACGAACGCCACGCCCAGCCGCACCTCGTCGGCGTCGGCGGCCCGGCCGAAGACGACGCGATACAGCTGCTGCACGCGCGCCGCCGGCTGGACCGGGCCGGTGACCTCGGGCCGATGGGCCAGCAGCCGTGCCTGTTCCAGCACGAACGGGCTGTTCATCAGGAACAGCGCCTGCTGCGGCACCGTGGTCTGGTAGCGCTGCGCCGTGCTGGCGTCGGGGCTGGCGAAGTCGAAGGTGCGGAACAGGCCCGGCAAGTTCTGTCGCTCGATGAAGCCGTACACCGAGCGGCGGCCGCTAAACGGCGCGGTCACGATGTTCACCGCGGCGCCGCCCATTTTCAGGTCGAGCTTGCCGCTGACCGCCAGCAGACTGTCACGCAGTGCCTCGAACTCAAGCCGGCGGCGGTTCTGTCGCCACAGCAGCCGGTTCTCCGGATCGACGCGCGCCGCCTGCGGGACCACCCCGCTCTGCTGCCGATAGGCGTGCGCTAGCAGCATCAGCCGGTGCAATTTCTTGACGGACCAGCCCTCATCAACGAAGCGCTTCGCCAGGTAATCGAGCAGCTCGGGGTGGCTGGGCGGGTCGCTGCGCGTGCCGAAGTCGCTGGGCGTCGTGACCAGGCCCGCTCCGAAATGGTGCCGCCACAGCCGATTCACCAGGACGCGGGCCGTCAACGGGTTGTCCTTGCTGGCGATGGCCTGGGCCAGTTCCAGACGGCCGCTGCCCTTCTGGAACGGCTTACGCTGCGGGCCGGCCAGCACTCCCAGGAACTGCCGCGGCACCAGCGGCCCGGGAGTGTTCGGGCTGCCGCGCTTCAGCACCCGCGCCTGCACCGGGGCTGCCCTGTCCACCAGCACCATCGCCCGCGGCGGCGCGAACGGCGACCCCGCCTGCCAGGCATCGACCTTCTTTTGCAGCGCCTTCAGGGCGTCGCGGAATTTACGGTTTTTCGCCGCCAACTCCTGCTTGTTTTTTTCCTTGAATTCGGCCACCGCCCGCTCGCGCGTCTTCAACTCCTTCTCGAACGCCAGGTACTCCGGCGTCCGCGGCGTCTCGCCGATGAGCGGCAGTTCCTTCGGCTCCTGCGAACTGAGGAAGACGCCGTGCAGCGAGTAGTAATCCGCTGTCGGAATGGGGTCGTACTTGTGGTCGTGACAGCGGGCGCAGCTGACGGTCAACCCGAGCAGGCCGCGCGTGGTCACGTCAATGCGGTCGTCGATGATGTCGTGGACGTTGTTCAGGAACCGGCGGCCGAGCGTCAGAAAACCCATCGCCGCCAGCGGCCGCTTGTCGGCACCCAGCGGCAGCTGGTCCGCGGCCAGCTGCTGCAGGATGAACTGGTCGTAGGGCAAATCCTCGTTGAAGGCGCGGATGACGTAATCGCGGTAGGTGTAGGCGAAGGCGTAGCGGCGCTCCTCGGTGAAGACGTAGCCCTTGGTGTCGGCGTAGCGGGCGAGGTCGAGCCAGTGGCGGCCCCAGCGTTCGCCGTAGCGCGGCGACGCCAGCAGCCGGTCCACCACCTTCTCATAAGCGTCCGGCGACTGGTCCTTCTCGAACGCCTCGATCTCCGCGGCGGTCGGCGGCAGGCCGTGCAGGTCAAACGTGACGCGGCGCAGCAGGGTGCGGCGGTCGGCGGCCGGCGCCAGGCTCAGGCCCTTCGCCTCCAGGGCCGTCTGCAGAAAGGCGTCCACGGGCGTCTTGACCAGGGTAGCGTTCTTGACCGGCGGCACTGCCACGGGCCGCACCGGCTGGAACGCCCAGTGGGTTTTCCAGGTGTCCTTGCCGGCGTGCTTGACGACTGCGGGTGTCTCTGGCCAGGGCGCGCCCATCTTGACCCACGCGGCCAGGTCGTCGATGGCGGACTGTGGCAGCTTGCTCTTCGGCGGCATTTTGAGGTCGCCCTGGTGCCGCACCGCTTTCAGCAGCAGGCTTTTCTCGGGGTGGCCGGGCACCAGCACGGGGCCGCTATCGCTGCCCTGCAGAGCGGCGGCGCGAGTGTCGAGTCGCAGGCCCGCCTGCTGTTTCTTGACGCCGTGGCAGGCCAGGCAGTGCTCCGCGAGCAGGGGCCGAATTTTCGCCTCGAAGAACTCCAGGGCCTGCGGTGACGGCTTGCTGTCACCGGCACGGGCGGCCGGCGCCATCAGCAGCACCAGGGCGAACAGCGGCAGGGTCCAGCGGCAGGGGTGGCGCATGCGGTGGGATCCTCGGCCCGGGAGTGCAGGCGGGCGGGCGAAGTTTTGTTGATATACATGGTAACACGATCTGAGAGAGGGGCAAGAGGCTACCCGGCGCTGCCACCCGTCTTTCTGCCGCTTGCGGCTTAGCGCGCTGCGACCCTTCTCACGTGAGAAGGGCCGCAGTGCGCTAAGCCGCAAGCGGCAGACACACCGATCACTCGCCGCCGGTGCGGATGATCTGCGTGACGACGCGGTTGACCTCATCCACCGGGATCGCGAAACCGATGCCGGCCCACGCCCCGGACGGGCTCAGGATCGCCGTGTTGACGCCGATCAGCCGGCCGTCGCTGTCCAGCAGCGGCCCGCCCGAGTTGCCCGGGTTGATTGGCGCCGTCGTCTGAATGACGTGGCTGATGGTCTGGCCGTTGGGCGACTCGATCTCGCGGTTTAGGGCGCTGACGATGCCGCTGGCCAGCGACTGATCCAGGCCGAACGGATTGCCGATCGCGAACGCCGACTGGCCCACCAGCAAATTGTGCGACTCACCGATGCGCAGCGGTCGCAGTTTCTGCACCGGCGCGTTGATGATTTGCAGCACCGCCAGGTCGTGCGACGGGGACACCCCGACCAGCGCCGCGGGGGATGTCGAGCGCTTGCCCTGCGGGTCCGTCAGCGTCACCTGATAGTAGTTGCCGATCTCAACCACGTGGTAGTTCGTGACGATGCGGCCCTGGCTGTCCCAGATGAAACCGGAGCCGGTCCCCTTGGGGATGCGCGTGAGGTCGCGGCTCAGAAAGTCGCGCTGCACCACGTTGGTGGTCACGTGGACGACCGACGGCGACGCCTGCTGATACAGGCGGATGACCGACTTCTCGTAATCCGCCAGTTCGCCGCGCGGCGACACGGATCGCAGTTCGGCATTGGGGTTGAGGAGGTTGCCCTCGGAGCCGGTGCGCTCCGGCCAGAAGCGCCAGACCAGCACACCAACGAGCAGCGCCAGGAACAGCAGCGCCAGCAGCAGTCCCAGCGGCGACGATTGCTGCGGGCGGCGGGGTTGGTAGGGGTAACGGGGGTCGTCGTACATTGCCATGTTGGCCTCGCGTGTTCGGGCGGTCCCAGATGTATCATTTTAGGCGCCGGCCCCCCACAAAAGACAATCGCCCGGGGGGCCGAGCGCTTTCGTCCACGAAGTCCGTGCAAGGCGCTTCCGTATTAGCGCTCTCCCCGCCAGACCGCAAGCGGCAGAAATGCCAGCGCCACCGCGCTGCTTTTCCCTGTCCGCCGAATCCCCCGCCGCATGTCCCGGTCGCGCAGCCGTGCTTGACAGCCACACCGTTTCCGACTAAAAGCCCATTCCGCCCCCCGGTGGAAACGACTTCCCCCGGACGACCGGTTCTCCAGGACGGACTGCCATGCTCGACTCCCAGGCTGACCCGACGCCGACCGCCGGGGTGCTCCGCTGGCGCCTGGCCGCGGCGCTGCTCCTGCTCGGCACGGCCCTCTGGCGCATCCTCTACCTGGCCAACAGCCCACTCGACCTCTCGCCCGACGAGGCCCATTACTGGGACTGGTCGCGGCACCTCGACTGGAGCTATTACAGCAAGGGCCCGCTGGTCGCCTACCTGATCCGCCTCGGCTGCGAGTTGTGTGGCGGCCTGTCGCTGGCGCTGACCGGCACCGAGACGCTGGCGGTACGGCTGCCGGCGGTCGTGTGCGGCAGCCTGTTCCTGCTCAGTCTCTACGTGCTGACGGCCCGGGTCACGCGCCGCGAAAGTCTGGCTCTGCTGGTCGTCGCTTTTGCCCTGACGCTGCCGGTGGTCAGTGTCGGTGCCTCGCTCATGACCATCGACGCGCCGTACACCTGCCTGTGGGGCTGGGCCCTGGTCGCCGGTCACCGCGCCGTCTTCCGGCCGACGCGCGGCGCCTGGGCCCTGACCGGTCTGCTCGTCGGCCTGGGTGTCCTGGCCAAGTACACGATGATCCTGTGGCTGCCCTCGCTTGGCCTGTTCCTGCTGACCAGCCCCGCCCACCGCCGCCAGCTCGTCCGTCCCGGCTTCTGGCTCATGGTCGCGGTCGCCGGGGTGTGCTGCCTGCCGATTCTGATCTGGAACGCCCAGCATGAGTGGGTGACCTTCCGCCACGTCAGCGGCCAGGCGGGCCTGGCGGAGCAGGTCGGCGGCGTCCGCTGGCTGGGGCCGCTACAATTCGTCGTCCTGCAGTTCGCTCTGCTGCTGGGTTTCTGGTTCGTCTTCTGGGCCCGCGCTCTGTGGACCTACGCTCCGTGGAAGGAGCCGGACGCCGAGCTGCGTTACCTGTGGTGGCTGTCGGTGCCGATGTTCGCGGTCTTCTGCCTGTTCGGCTTCAAGACCGGCGGCGGCGAACCGAACTGGCCCGTGACGGCCTACGCCTCCGGCCTCATCCTGGCGACGGTGTGGCTGGCGCGCGAATGGCAAGCGCGCAACGTCTGGCGGCGGCGCGCGGCCCAGGTCTCAACGGTCGCGGCCTGCGGCCTGGGCCTGGCGCTGACCGCGGCCGTGTATTTTAGCCCGCTGCTCTATCCGGTCCTGGTGCCGCTGGCGGGCGCGCCCACCGCCAGGGAACCGCTGCCCCTGCGCCGTTTCGACCCAACGTGCCGACTGCGCGGCTGGCGCAGCCTGGCCGCGGCGGTGGACGAGGAGCGCGCAAAACTGCGCTCTGAGGACGGCGAGCCGGTGCTGGTCGCGACCGGCTGGAACCTGCCCGGCCAGGTCGGCTTTTACTGCGCCGGCCATCCGACGGTGCATTCGCTGGGCCTGGCGTTTGGCGACCGCCGCAGCCAGTACGACTTCTGGGGCCCGAACCCGCTCTGGCAGCCGGAGCAATTCCACGGCCGGACGTTCCTGCTGATCGCGCCCGGGGACGTGCCGCCGCCAGGCGGTTTCGAGCAAGTAGAGGCCGCCCGGGTGGTGACGCACACCGAGGCGGGCCAACCGGTGGCGCGCTGGACGATCCGTGTGTGCCGGGGGTTCCAGGGCTTCGGCGAACTGCCGTGGTTGGGGGCCAGGCACAATTTTTAACGGCGCGGCAAGGCGGCCAGGCGAGGGGAAGGTGGGAATTGTGATTCTTCACGAAACCCGGGCAGAGGCAAGGCCGATACCAATCCCACGGAGAGGTGGGGCCGCGGCGCGGGCCGTGCTCCGGATCCGGGGAGGGCGGACGGTAATGCTGCAATTTGAGAACCCAGGCCCTTCTGGTCGGCGGACGGTCTGGCGGCGGCTGCGCTGGCTGCTGGGCGGGGGTCTGTTCGTGACGGTGGCGGTGCTGCTGGCACAGGTGGGCCACATCGTGCTGGGCGGCAACTTTCACGAGGTGGTGCGCGGCGAGGTCTACCGCAGTGCCCAGCTGTCGCCAGCGACGCTGGAGGCGTACATCCGGGCGTACCGCATTCGCACCGTGATCAATTTGCGGGGTGAGAATTTTGACGACGAGTGGTATCACCGCGAAATCGAGACGACCGTCCGTGCGGGGGCGGTGTTCGAGGACGTGGGACTGTGGGCGTACAGTCCACCGCCGCCGGGCGAACTGATCCGCCTGGTGGATTTCCTGGAGCACGCCGAGACGCCCATCCTGGTCCACTGCCACACCGGCGCGGACCGAGCGGGGTTGGCGTCGGTGCTGGCCTTGCTGCTGCGCACTGACACCTCATTGTCACAGGCGCGCGGCCAGCTGACGCTCTACTACGGCCACAACCGCTGGGGCAAGGCCGCCTGCCACGACCGCCTGCTTGACCGCTACGAAGAATGGTTGCAGGCGACGGGCAAGCCGCACAGCCCGGACATGCTGCGCCACTGGGTCCGCCATCTGTACGATCCGGAACGGATCATGAATCAGCGCACCGAACACAGTTCACGTGCGGATCACTCGACTCAATGCTCAGCTGCAACCTCAGTTGGCCCGTCACGTGCAACAACTGGTTTGGGTCAAGAAAAATGTCCGCGTCCCCTTTTTCTTCTTGTCGATCTGAACATCTCCGCTTGTACTCAAAAGGCCCGTCCGCAGCAGTGGTTGGTTCGGCTCAACAAGCTACGCTGACCCCTTTTCTTCTTCCCGGATTTGACGCGCGGCTAGTCCGCGGGCGGCGACGGGGGTGGTTTGGGTTTAAGCCGTGGCTTGATCCACTCGGTGTCCAGGAACCCGGGTAGCGACTCGGCCAGTTTCTCTGGCCCGCTGTCGTCCGACCCGATCTTGTACACTGCCGGATCCCCGTCCAGACGCAGGCAAAAGTAGTCGTTGTCGTCGTCCGTCCCAATCAGCAGGTACTCTTTCCACCAATTCGGGTACGGCTCATAGAGGCTACAGCGGGGATCTCGCTCGCGAAGGTTCTCGCTGAGGACATCGTCTGGCCGCGCCCAGATCCAACTGCCCAGTTGGCTGGCTCGAAACTCAGCCCCATGGGCAAGCATCAGTTCGCGATACGCGGTCGGGAGGGTTATTCCCAGCCCACCCGCGATTCGGTTCAAGTCTTCCTCAGTCATGCGCTTCTCCAATCGCCGAACAACCCCAGTTCACGTGCGGGCCACTCGTCTCAATGTGTCCGATTTACCTCAGATAGCCCGTCACGTGCAACGGCTGGTTCGGCCAAAATAATGATGAATGTCCCCTTTTCCCTGGACCTGTGGGCCGCAGTGCAGCGCTTGCCGCTCTACGAAGCCGCCTTGCACCTGGCGGAGACCTTCGGCTTGCGCCGGAACAGAGAAGAGGAACCCGTGAAGAGAACCCGTTGACCGCTTCGCCAGAGAGGGCGGAAAAAAGAACCGTCATCACGACGGACGGTTCTTGACTTTCAACGGTACATCTTTTCTTTCTCGGCCAGCCTCACATCCCGCACATCAGATCGAGCTGCGTCCTCTTTTCTTCGTCGCGTCGCCTGGTATCCCTTCGCGATTCCCGTTAAACTTGCCTTACCGTTGTGGACCTGCCCATCCGAATCTTTCACCCTTGTCGTGAAACTCAACCGGAGCAGTATCATGCGAAATGTACGGCGTACCCGACCCACCCTTGAGTCCCTTGAGAACCGACTCTGCCCCACCGGCCTCACCGTTCGCTTCATCAGCGGCACTCTGTACATCAGCGGCGATTCCACCAGCAGGATCATTAATCTGAACCAGACCCTACTTACCGGCCAGATCCAGGTATTCGACAACACCTCCCTCCTGGGCACCTTCAGTGCCAACAGCATCAACCTCCAGACCGGCAACGCCGCGGAAACCGTCACCTTGACCCTGGCCGGCTCGCGCACCTTCAACGGCAATGTCTCCCTCACCACCGGGAACGGAAACGACCAGATTGTCGTCACCGGCGACGGCAGCGGTCTCCCGCAGATTTCCGGTAACCTCACCATTAACACGGGCCAGGGTACCAACCAGGTCACCACCGGCACAACCGGCAGTTTCCAAGTCAGCGGCAACGTCTTACTTCAAGGCGCCGGCAGCGACACCTTTACCATCGAGGGTGGCACCGTCATCAACGGCAACCTCAGCGCCACCGATCCGACGGGGACCTTCCAGCTCGGCGGAAGCGGTGATGGTGCGGCGGTCAAGGGCAACGTGACCATCAACGGCGCGGGCAGCCACAACGTCACCGTCACCCCCAATGGGGGCGTCTTCGGGAACTTCCAATCCTCCACGGGTGGCGGTCTCAACCAGGTCACGATCAACGCCCCCATCCTGGGCAACGTCAACGTGACCGAGACCGGTAGCCCCAGCAACCTGACGCTGACCTCCCTGGTCGGCGGCAGCCTGACCTACACGGGCTCGGGGACCAATTCCGTCAATCTCATCCTCGCGTCCATGATCGGTGGCGATGCCACGTTGAACCTGGGCAACGGCGACAGCAATTACACGCTCGGCGGCGCCGCGACCATCTATGGCAGTCTGCGGGTCAATGCCGGCAACGGGACGGACATCGGCTTCCTGAACGGCACGATCAACCGCAACCTGTCGATCACCGTCGGCAACGGCGCCAATACGCTGACCATTGCGAACGCCCCGGGTGGTGTCCTGTCCTGGACGAGCGGCAATGGCAACAGCTCCCTGATGCTCGGGTTCAGTCTCTTCACCACCGGACCCGAAACCTGGACCGTCAACGTGCGCTTCGGCACCGGCAGCGACACGTTCGCGCTGAGCGGCGCGGTGGCGCCCACCCACTACCTCACCGGCTTTGTGGACATGGGCGGCCCTCCGGGCGGGAACTCCTTCGATCCGGCGCATGCGCTGGGGGTGAACTGGCAAGTGCTCGGGCCGTTCACGATCCAGAACGTGTAAACCGACCTGGCCGTTCCTCGGGCAGGATAAGGGGCACTCAACATGATAAGGCCTGAAAGGAATGAACGTCCCCTGTTCCTGCCCAAAGCCTCTCGCGCCGAACCCGGGAGTTCTGTTACTCGGCGCGCTTCTGCCGCTGCCAGTCAGCTGCACCAGGCCGCGCGCCGAGTAACAGCAACGTGTGGTTCGGCTTGGCGGACCGGTAGGCAGAGACCCCCGTGTTCCTGGGGGCCGGCCGGTTGCCCTTGGGCAGACCGAGGGGGTGCTGCTGGCAACCTCGAGCCAGCGCCCGCCTCACCAGCGTCGATGCACCTACCCTCGTCGTACCGACGGAGCCGAGACCGTGACTGCCGGCCGGAGCGTGTCGGGCGGCTCAGGGCTGCCGGGGCGAGGCGGGCGGCGGCGGGGTGCCGCTAACGACTAAGCTCACTTGCCGGGGCCGCCTCGATCAACGTCATGCCGCGCAAAAAAACCGGTTCTTCCGTTTTTAGAGCGGTTCGCGTTTGGGTAGCGCACAAGTCGTGGGACGGCTCTCCAGAGCCGTCAGCGTTCTCCCGACGGCTCTGGAGAGCCGTCCCACGACTTGTAGTCCACGCGACTGGGAACCGCTCTAGGTGCAAGCGCCTGAGAAAATGGCCCGGAAGCCCGCCACCAGTTCCCGAATGTGGGCGATGGTCTGCCGCACCAGATCCTTGCCTCGGTTTAGGTCCAGGATCAACCGGCTCCACAGACTGTCCGCGGACTTCAGCCCGTAGGCACGCTTGACAATCACGCGCGCCTTGTTGTTGATCCCCTCCACTGGCCCACTCGTCTGCCGGCCCTCGAAGTAGTTCAGGATCTCGTCTTGCCAGGTCTCGAAGGTCACGATGAACTTCTCCATCGCCGGGAACTCCTCCAGGATGTCCAGCCACACCCCGGTCAGCCACCGTAGCGCCTGCCGCCGGTCCGTGGCCGTGTCGAAGATCTTCTGGAAGCGCACGCGGATCTCGTACAGCCGCCGCAGCCGGGGCAACTGCTCAAACAAGGCCTCCAGCTTCGCTTGCTCTGCCTTGGTCAGGTCCTTGGGGTTGCGGCGGAACTCCCACATCAACGAGCGAAATTCCTTCCGTTGCGCCTTCGTGAGCTTCTGCTTGTGGCCCCGCGTGATTTTTTTCTAGGACAGCAAAGCCGGCTAGACAGCTAACCTGGGTTTGGGTTACGCTTTAGCGCCCCAACCCAGGAGCTTGCCATGGCCAGGAAGGCGCCCCGCCCCGAACCCACCTTCACCCAACACCTGGACGCCTTGTACCAGGACTGCCCCGCCTGCCACCGACGGATGTGGTCCGACTACCGGAACGACCGCACCGTCGTCACCCTGCTGGGCCTGACACGGCTGGTGCTCCACATCCGCCGCTGCCACACCGCCGACTGCCCACGCCACCTGCAGCCCTACCGGCCCGAGGCCGAGGGCCGCCACGCCCTGCCCCAGCACGAGTTCGGCCTGGACGTCATCGCCCACCTCGGCGCCCTCCGCTACGCCGAGCACCGCTCCGTCCCCGAGATCCACCAGCACCTGGTCGCCCGGGGCCTGGCCATCGCCGAGCGGACGGTCACCAACCTCCTGGAGCGCTACGACGAACTGCTGGCCGTCACCCTGACCGACGCCGGCCGCCTGCGCGGGTTGCTGGCCGCGCAGGGCCGCGTCATCCTGGCCATCGACGGCCTGCAGCCCGACGTCGGCCACGAGGTGCTCTGGGTGTTGCGCGACTGCCTCTCCGGCACCGTCCTGCTGGCCCGCAGCCTGTTGTCCAGCCGGCAGCAGGACCTGGCCGAACTCATCGGCCAGGTGCGCGACGGCCTGGCGGTGCCGATCACCGGGGTGGTCTCCGACGGCCAGCACTCCATCCGCAAGGCCGTGGCCGAAGCCTTGCCCGGCGTGCCGCACCAACTCTGCCACTTCCACTACCTCCGCGAAGCCGCCCGGCCCATCTACGAGGCCGACCGCCACGCCAAGAAGGAACTCAAGAAGCGCGTCCGCGGCGTGCGGCCCCTCGAGCGCCAGGTGGAGGGCCGCACCGACCCCGAGGCCCAGGCCATCCAGGGGTACTGCGACGCGGTCCGCAGTGCCGTGACCGACGACGGCCGGCCGCCCCTGGAAGCGTCCGGGCTGAAACTCCACGACCGCCTGAGCGCCGTGGTGGCCAGCCTGGACGGGGTGGCCGAAAAAAGGGGCTCCCGAAAGAACTCGTCCGGCTGAGGCTGCTGCTCGTGGCGGCGTTGGCGGCCACGGCGCCGCTGTGGCCCCCGGTGCGCGTGGCCTTCGCCTGGGTCTGGCAGGCGGCGCACCTGCTGGGCGAACACGGCCCCGGGGTGGCCCCAGCCGTGCGGCAGCGCCTGGGTGGTCTGCTCGGGGCGATGACCCGCCACCGCGGGCTGGTCGGGGCGCTGGCGAGCGGGGTCGAGCACTTCGTGAAGGTCACCCGGAGCTACTGGCCGGGGCTGTTCCACTGCTACGCCGTCGCGGACCTACCGCGGACGAACAACGACCTGGAGCAGTTCTTCGGCAGCCATCGCTACCACGAGCGCCGGGCCAGCGGCCGCACGGGGGCGTCCCCGAGTCTGGTGCTCCGTGGGGAGGCCCGCGTGTTGGCGGCCGCGGCGACCCGGCAGCACGTCTACACAGCGGAAGAGTTGGCGGAGGCAGACCCGGTCAGGCAGGCGGAACTCCGCCAACACCTGGAGTCCCGCCGCCGCCGCCGAGTCAACCGCACACGGTTCCGTCGCAATCCCCGGGCGTTCCTCCAACAGTTGGAGGAAAAACTGCTCCAGCCGGCTTTGCTGTCCTAGTTTTTTTTCCGCTCCTGGTCCACGACCTCGTTGAACTTCTTGGCGACGTGGAAGCGGTCGATGACCGCCTGGGCGTTGGGCAGCAAGCCCCGACAAGCGGCGTGGAACGCCGGCCCCATGTCGGCCCGGTAGGTATGCACCTGCAGGCGCTGCGCCGCGGACAACTTCTCCAGGCACTGCTGCGCCGCCGCCGCGTCACGGCCTGCGGTCACCGCCAGCACTTCGGGCCGGTCGGGGTTGGTCAGGTCGGTCAGGATCGTCACGTAGAGCTTGTGCCGCTTCTTCAGGCTCAACTCGTCAATGCCCACGTCCTGGATCACGCGCTGGGGGTCGATCGTCTTGGCCTGGGTGTCGGCCAACTGGTTGCGGACGATCAGGCCGACCGTCTCCGCCGAGATGCCCAGGCGGCGGGCCACCTCCTCCTCGTTACTGCCGATCAGCGCCCGCAAGACGTGCTGCTCGAAGCGGTAGGTGTAGCTCGTGTCCCGGCGCTTGAAGGGCGGGATCAGGTGTTGTCGGTGATGGCAGTGGGGGCAGCGGTGGAAAACCGGTTGGTAGATCCAGAAGCTCGGTTGGCCCCAGAGTTCCAGGTCGCGGACGACTTGCACCGTCTCCTTGAACTCCAGGTGCGCGTCCTCCTCGCGGCGGCAGCGGTCGCAGCGACAGCGGTTGGGCAAGGGCCAGGAGACTTCAAAGCCGTGGCCGTCGCCGTGGCGCTCGTAAGCCACGATGGTGACGCCTTCCGGGAGATCCACGTCGATAGTGATGGTGGCCATGACCGTCCCTGACGAGCAAGCATCGAGAACCCCAGGGCCGGCCGACGCACGGCACCTATCCAGAAATGTAAGCCCCGCACGCCGCCCAGAAAAGGCTCAAAAATCCAGGCACTCGCACTTTACCCCGGAAGAACCCTTTCTTCGGGACGAAGAAGGATTCTTCCGGCTCTTCCGTTTTTAGGTGCGAAACACTGGATTTTCGGTGAACGGACGATCACGTGCCCCACGATTTTTCCAGGAAAATTGAGAATCGGGCCGATAACCCGCACCTAAAAACGGAAGAGCCGAAGAAAGCATGTCCTCTTCGTCAACGACGGTGGAGCGAATTTCCAGCTGCGACACTAGCTCGCCCAGGAAGAACTTGCACCATTACAGGGGGTAGATTATTTTCCCCAGATGACACAGCCGCCAGAGCCTCTCCCCGATCCACAGCCCACGGCCCGCGACCTTCAAAACGCCCGCAGCCGTCAGGTAATCGCCGAGCGTCAGCAGCAGGAATATGATCGCGTGGTGCTCTGGGCGATGGGGAAGTTCGGGGCCGGCTGGCTCCCGAGCGGGCGGCACTTTTTGTTGGATCACGAAGAAGAAGTCCGTTGCCGCCGGACGGGTGAACGTCCCGTTGCCGCCGCCACGGTATTCACGGTCAGGAACGGCGAAGGCCAGAAACGGCATTTTACAGTGAAGGACGGCCAGGTGACGGAATGCTCCGGCTATGAAGAGGGCTTCGGGCCGATGCTGCTGGAACGCCACCCAACGATGACCATCGAGGTCCGTGGGGAGAAAGTTCACCCGCACCGCTACTCGTTGTGTTGGGCGCCGATTGAAACGTACCAGCCGAGATCCGCCGAGCAACTCGCCGCGGCGAGGAGCACGCGGGAACGGAACAAGGCCGCGCGAGAGCAGCAAAAGTACGAACGGGAATACCCCCTCTTTGCCGAGATTGAGCGGCAGGAAGAGGCAGAGCGGTCATCCGTCACCCGGTAGGACGGCATCATCGTGGCCAGTCTGCGAAGCGCAATCAGGCAGATCAGCGTCTGGCTAAAAACCTGGCAGAGGGTCTGTAGCTGGATAATGTCGATCCGCCGGTCGCCGCGCTCAACCCCGCTTACAAACGACTGTGACAGCCCCTAGAACAACTCCTCGACCGCCCTCTCCTTCTGCTCGTCCGAAGGCTTGACGTAACGCCAGATGTAATTGCTGCTGCTGTGGCCGGACAGCTCCATCGCGAACTGAACGCCCTTCTTCTCCGCCGCCCGCCGGAGCATCGTGTGCCGCAGCACGTGGGCGGACAGGTGGATCTTCTGGTCCGCCGGAAGATGTGCGTTGGCCTGGTTGGCCAGCGCCTTCAGGGCATCGTCCACGTTGGAGCGGCGCAGCCGTTTGCCCGACCGCGACAGAAAGAGCGGCCCGGCTTCCTTGCCCCTCGTCTCGTCGATGTAACGGTCGAGTGCCTCCCTGGCTTCACCAGCCAGGAACACTTTGGCGGACACCTTCCTGCCTTTCCTCCTGACATCCACAAAATGCTTGCCCCGGTACTGGGCCAGGTCGAGGCCCAGCAGTTCCGACACGCGCAACCCCGTCTAGAGGAGGAGCAGGAACACCGCGTAATCCCGAAGCGCGTGCTGGTTCTTGGCCGTCTTCAGGCAGAGCAGTTGCTCGGCCGCTGAGCGGAGCCGGGTGACCTCCAGGTCGGAAAGGCCCTTCCAGGAGGGCTCGTCAATTTGCACGTCGGCGATACGGTCGGTCGGGTTGCCGGCAAGGAACGGCCGCTGACGGTGAACCCAGGTGGCCGCGTGGCGCAGAGTGGCGAGCGCCCGGTTGACGGTGGTGGGCTTCTTTTCCGCGCGGTCAAGGGCCTTGAGGTAGCCGGCGGTGAGCGACCGGGTCCACTGGTCGGGGTGGTCGCTTCCCGACGTTTGGGTGAAGTACCCGAGGAAGGCTTCGAGGTCGCGTTGCTTCGCCCGGAACGTGTTCGGCGAGCCGGCGGCCGCTTCGACGGTCATGTACACCTCCAGCCAGGCGGTGAGGCTGTGACGCCGGTCGTGCGGCAGCAGCGAACTGGTCAGGGCGGGAACGGTCGTCAAGGCGCCGCGGCTCATCCGGGCTTCCTTATCAGATGAACTTTGATGCCGAGATCCACCTTGGTCCAGTCCTGATCGGCAGTGAGTACCGCCGTGCTGGCCAGCGCGGCCGTCGCCAGGCAGGCACGGTCGGCGAAGGAGAAATCGTGGGGGCGGGTTGCAGGCCGGAAAGAGGCGGCAGCCAGCGCGCGCGCCTCATCGAACGGCACGATGGTCAGGCGGAGGCCGTTCAGTGCGTGCTTGATCGTTTCAAACGGCACATTCCGGTCGAGTGATTTGGCAATGGCCTCGGAGAAAGAGACGGCGGACACCAACCCAGCCTGCCCACGGGCCTGGACCGTGTCGGCCCCCTTCTCGGCGAACAGGAGCGCGAGCAACGCCGACGTGTCCAGAACGAGTTTACTCACCGGCCGGCCATTTGCGTGATTCCTTCTGAGCCTCTTTACGCCGCTCCTGGATCAACTCATCCACGACGCTGACCCCCGGAACGCGGTAAGGAGCGAAGGCTTCCTGAGCCGCCCGCACGGCCTGGGCGAAGGTTTGCAAGTGGATACCCTGGGCATCGGCCGAGATGATGAGGTCGGAGCCTGGCTCGATTCCAAGCTTCTGGCGAAGGTTGGCCGGGACCATGACGCGGCCAGCGGGATCGACACGGACACGGAGGTATTCTGGTTCCTGGTGAGTGGGCATGACGACTCAAACACTCTGTGTAATGGCTTATCTGGCAATCTTGCCAGAATCCGAACAAGCTGTCAACGATCAGAGAATTGGGACTCAGAAGTGACCTGGCAGCCGGAGCGATTCCACCCGATTCACCCCGGATTCATCTTATGTCCTGCAAGATTTTCGGTTTTGGTGAATTGACTTCCTGACACTTCCTTAAACTGGAATCATGGTTGCAGGACGTAAGGTACATTATGACCTGCAACTGAGAGATCACACATGGAGACGGCAGCGCAATTGAACCACTAACAGAAATAAGAGATCAACAGAGGTTGTTACTCGTTTATAGCAAGATTTCTTGTAAACATGATTACTTGGCAACTTGCTTGCAAACATTTGGAGATAAGCGTCAGGGAAATGGCAAAGCACCCGTGGTTGACCGACCTTCCTGCCTTGTGAACCTCCCCACGAATGGTGGACACCCAGTTAAGAGTGTAAACTCTCCTGAGGAGGTCCATCATGGCCAGAACCCGACGTACCTACACCCCGGAGTTCAAGCTCGAGGCCGTCAAGCTCGTCACTGAGCAGGGCTACTCCGTCGCCGAGGCCGCACGCTCCCTCGGCATCCACGAGACCCTGCTCCGCTCCTGGAAGCAGGCGCTGGAGGCCAAGGGCGGCCAGGCCTTCCCCGGCCAGGGCAAGCTCTCCCCCTTCGAGGAAGAGAACCGCCGCCTCCGGGCCGAGAACCAGCGGCTCCTGGCGGAGCGCGACATCCTAAAAAAAGCGACGGCGTTCTTCGCCAGGGAGGCGACATGACCTTCCGCTTCATCGAGGAACACCGCGGCCAGTGGCCCGTGCGCCTGCTCTGCGAAACCCTGGAGGTCTCGACCGCCGGCTACTACGCCTGGCGCGACCGCCCCGCCAGCGACCGCGCCCGGCGCCGCGACACCCTCCTCGTGGAAATCCGCGCCATCCACGCCGAGGTCAAGGCCCGCTACGGCAGCCCGCGCATCCACGCCGAGCTGGTCGCCCGGGGCCAGGACTGCTGCGTCAACACCGTGGCCCGGCTCATGCACGACCACGACCTCCGGGCCAAGACGGCCCGCAAGTTCCGCTGCACGACCGACTCCAACCACGACCTGCCCGTGGCCGCGAACCTCCTGGATCGGCAGTTCAACCCCGCCGCGGCCAACGAGGCGTGGGTGGCGGACATCACCTACATCCCGACCCGGGAGGGTTGGCTGTACCTGGCTGTCGTCGAGGACCTGTACTCGCGGCGGGTGGTGGGCTGGTCGATGGCCGACCACCTGGAGAGCCGGCTGGTCGTCGATGCCCTGGAGCTGGCGGTGCAGCGCCGGCTGCCGGGGGAGGGGTTGCTGGCCCACTCCGACCGGGGCAGCCAGTACGCCAGCGACCACTACCAACGCCTCCTGGGCAAGCACGGCATCACCTGCAGCATGAGCCGCCGGGCCGACTGCTGGGACAATGCCCCGATGGAGAGCTTCTTCGCCTCCTTGAAGAAGGAACTGGTGCACGACGCCGACTTCGCCACCCGGGCGGAGGCGCGGGCGGCGCTCGTCGAGTACATCGAGGTCTTCTACAACAGCCAGCGCCGGCACTCGTCGCTGGGGTACGTGTCCCCGGCCGAGTATGAACAGTCCGAATAACCGTTAACCCCGTGTCCACTTTTCGTGGGGAACTCCACAGACGGTGCGTGTCACCTTCTCGAAGGCGATTGACACAACAACAGTTACTGCCACCAACTTTGAACTCCTCGACGCGAATAACAACGTCGTCGCAGCAAGCAACATTCAGGTGCAAGACAGCGACCGCCTCGTGCAACTGACGTTCCCGTTGCTGCTAGCCGGAAGTTACCAACTCGTGATTAACGGGGCGGCGGTCACCGACCGTGTTGGACATCCGCTCAGCACGGGCAACGTCACCGACTCCTTTACCCTGACGCCGCGCGAGACGCTGACGGTCAGCAACCCCGACGCCGACACCACCACGCCGGGCTTACAGTTGTACGAGGGCGTGACGGTTCAGGGCAGCGTCACGGTGGTCACGGGCGTGTCCGTCCAGGAAGTGGATGTTCTCCTCAACGGCCAGGTGATCGCCACCGGCACGACATCGCCGCTCAACTACTCGTTCATCGCGCCGCTGCTCAGTGCGGGGGCCAGCAGTTTCACGCTCCAGGCGCGTGTCATTGACAACAGCGGGGTCACCACTATGTCCGGCGTGCTCACCGTCGGGCTGCTGAGAGACTTGACGCCGCCCACGATCGTCAGCACTTCCCCCGCGAACGGCGGAACGGCCAATCAAGGACTGCAAACGATGACGATCAACTTCAGCGAGCCACTCGCCACGGCGAGCGGTGCGGCGGCAAACTTCCAGCTTGCCAAGGCAGACTCAAACGGCCTCTTCGGCAGCGGGCACGAAACGCTCGTGACGATCACGAACATCCAAATCCTGAGCGACAGCACGCAGGTGGTGTTGACGATGGCCGGGCTGGCGGTGGGAACCTACCAGCTGCGGCTCAACGAAGCCAGCATCACCGACCGGGCGGGTAACCCGCTCGGCACTGGGACGTTCGCCAGCAACTTCTCGGTTGTGGCGCGAGTGCTTCAAAATGGAAGTTTCGAGACGGGTGACTACACAGGTTGGACCCTACTCGAAAGTCCATCGCTACCAACCTATGGGACGTGGGGGATCGCATCGAACGGTCAAGTCATCACCTATGGCGAATCCACGTTTGATTACTTCGATCGCATTTTTGTCACGCAAACTTCACCCGGCCTACCCAGAACTTACCATGCGACGGATGGAAACTTCCTTGCCTACCAACTGCAGAACGGCTCGCAACTTCACCGGATGTACCAGGATGTCACCCTGCCCGCTAATGCCACGACTCTGACGTGGGATATGCTGTACCAGAACTTTTACGGAATTTTCGACCCAAATTCCCAGTTCCTCACCGTGGACGTTCGTGACCTCTCCGACAACATTCGGAAGACTTTGTTCGTCACCACTCAAGGTGTCAACTCGCAAAGCATTCCAATGACGAGTTTTACGGGGGACATTTCCGCATTCGCGGGGACTACGGTTCGGATCGACATCGAGATGAACGTGCAGGACTTCTACTTCGATGCCGCCTTCGATAATTTCGTGGTTCATACCGGCCAACCTCAGTTTCTCTCGGGAAACCCGAAACAGCCCAGTTCGGATACGCCCAACCTGACCCAAGCCCAGTTGCAACCGATCATCGCCACAGCCATCGCGGACTTGGCGGCCGCGGGCTACAATGTCAAGAGTTTGAGCCATGTGGTTTTTCAGTTGACCAACTTGCCGAATTCTCTCCTGGGCTTGACTTACCAGAACACGATCTGGATCGACCAGAGCGCCCAGGGCTACGGCTGGTACACCGACGTCTCCGCTGCTTCCCAGGCGGCCTTCACGAAGCCCACCGGCCCCAACGAGATGCAGGCTCTGCCGGGCAGCCCGGCGTACGGCCACGTCGATCTGCTCACCGTGGTCACGCACGAACTGGGGCACGTGCTCGGCTACGCCAGCATCGACGCGAGCATCCTGGACCACGACTGGATGACCGCCACCCTCGGGACCGGCGTGCGGCGTGCCCCTGACCTGGCCGCGCCGTCGGCACCGCCCATCACCTCCACAGCGGACGTGGTTCCGACAAATGCCGGTGGGGACATCCAACCCGTTCCCACGGGGGCCGCGTTGCCGGTGCCGCCAGCTCTCCCGGATGCGCCCGAACAACTCGCTCAGCAGGCCCCGCTCCCGGGGTCGAGTCCATCAAAGATCGCCCCGGCAACGCCTCCTGCATCGCTCGCTACGGTCGCCGGTGGCTTGACCGCAGTTGTTCCCGATGCCTTCGTCAGCACCTTCCTCGAAGAACAACGGCCGATCCTCAATCCGGGCGGCGGTCCTGTTCTGGCCGCCGCTTCCCCTGCGACGGGCCAGGCCGTGACCTTGCTGAACCCGGCCGCCCTGAAACCACAGCAGATCGACTGGCGGGACACCCCGGTCGGTGTCGAAAGAGAACGGCGACCCTCAGATCCCGATCCCGCATCCCTGGATCAGGTTTTCTCCACGGGGGAATGGCTCATCGAAGTGGTTTAACCACGGAATGGCGAGCGGGCCAACGCTGCTGACCCGCTCGCCTCAACCCATTATTCTCGTCCCCGTGGTCATGCTTGTCGAGGTGGTCGCGGATACTAGCAGGGCTGTTTTCTGTTTCACACTGGGCAAATGGAGTAGGCGACTTCTTGTCGTAAGTCCTGAATCGTTGGTGCGTCGCCTTACCCAGCTTGAAACAACGAACGGCCCTGCGGATACTAGCCAGCTTGACTCCGGTAGCATTGCGTGCTCCGGTCATGTGGATCGAGGAGACTCAGATTCCGCAACTTGACAGGGGCAGGAAAAGGCAGGAAACTCCGTGAAAAATGGACACTCTAGCACCATGGGTGACCGAATTGGCGTCCGAGCCGGATAAGTCATGTGCTGACAAGCACTTTCGACTGCAACTACTGCGATAGCGAACCATCCGATCAATGTTGCTGAACGGGGCGCACGAGACCGCTGATGCAAATGACAACAACGAAGGGCTTTACGGCGCCGCCGACCGCATTTTGCTCACCTCTGGTGCTAGAGTGTCGAAAAATGTGTGATTTGGACTTGCGCCAGGGCCAACTTCCTGTAAAATATGAGAAGTGTGTGATTTGTAAGCCGTGAAATGCCTTGCTCTTGCGATTTCCAGTCCTGCTACCGCCTGAATGGGGCTCAGGAGGTCGGAGGTTCGAATCCTCTCGGCCCGACCTTGCAAGCCTCGCTGTAACAACGAGTTACAGCGAGGCTTTTTATGGAAACGTCGGCCTGCCTGGCGGAGGGCAGGGAATGCTTTTCCAGGACGCTCGGTGCGTACGCTGGAATGTCCCGCGGCTGTTGCCTCAGCCTCGGGCGTCAAGTGGACCTTCTGACTCACCCTCTGTTTTCCGCGAACAGAGTCAGGAGCTGCACTTTCCGAGAAAAGCTAACACGGAAGGCGAAAACCCTGAAAAACACTGGGATTCTGAAAAACGGGAGGCCAGGCATCAACAGTCGTTGATGGGTTGTAAGTGACTGACCACAAACAGGTTGCCGCCGCTTGTTAGGTTTTCTTGGAAAGTGCAGTCAGGAGGTCAGCCCGTGCGTACTCCCACCAAGCCCTGGTATCGCGCGTCGAAGGACGCTTGGTACGTCGAGTTTAACGGCAAGACGGACCGACTCCAGGGAAGCCATGATTCAACTGAGTATGGTGAATCTCATGCTCAATCGCCTAATGTAACTCAACCGATTAAATTACTATCAAGAGTCCTCAAATATTTTAAAAAAGCCCGAAAAATCCAGGAAAACTTTCCGGATGGTTTCTTACACTGGGGGGGATGCGATGCTCAGAATTCTTGGTTCCAGCAAGCGGCTCTGCGACGGCTTGACGCGCCGGGAGCTCCTGCAAGCCGGTTCCAGCGGCCTGCTGGGATTGAGTCTGGTGGACCTGGCCGGCACACCGGCCGAGGCAAAAGTGAACAGGCCGCACCACCAGGGCCGGGCGAAAAATGTCATTCTGCTGTACCTTTACGGCGCCATGAGTCAGCTCGACACGCTCGATCCCAAGCCGGACGCGCCGGCGGAAATCCGCGGCCCATTTCAATCCATTGCGACTTCGATTCCCGGCGTGCGGATCGGCTCGCCTCTGCCACACCTCGCGAGCCGGCTGCACCGCGTGACCGTGGTTCGGTCCATGACGCACTCGCTGCCGATCCACAATGTCGCCAATGCCGTGACCGGCATTCGTCAAACCGACATCCCGATGGAGCTGAACCAGCGCGACCCGCGCCACTGGCCCTTTTTTGGCTCGGTGCTCGACCATCTGGAAACGACCCGGGATCGGGCTGCCCCCGCGCTGATTCCGCGCAACGTCATTGTGCCCTGGCGGCAGAGCACCAACGCGCCGGAGAAACGCGCCGGGTTCTTCGGCGGTTTTCTCGGCCCGCGCTTTGACCCGACCCCGATCGAGTTCCAGGGACGCGGCACGTTGCCGACCTCGCTCCAGCCGAATAACCCCTATTGCGCCATCAGCCTGGGTTCTCCCTACAATTTCCCGGCAACTTCGCTGACTCCCGAAATCACTTTGGATCGCTTCCGCGGACGCCGCAGCCTGCTCGATCAGCTGAGCGATCAGCAACGGCACCTGTCGCGGTCATCCGGCATCCGCGGCTACGACGAGTTGCAGCAGATCGCGTTGGGCCTGTGCGACTCCCAGACGTTGCCGGGCGCCCTGCGTCTGGATCGGGAACCCGTCGCCCTGCGCGAACGGTACGGGCGGCACCTGTTCGGCCAGTCCGCGCTGCTCGCGCGGCGGCTGATCGAGGCGGGTTCGCGCATTGTCACGGTCCTGTGGGATGAATTCGCCGAGAACAATTCCGCCTGGGATACCCACAACCACCTGACCCGTCGGCTCGGCAGGGAATTGTGTCCCGGCCTCGACCAGACGTTTGCCGCCTTGCTCGACGACCTCGACCAGCGCGGTCTGCTGGACGAGACTCTCGTGCTGTGCCTCACCGAACACGGTCGGACGCCGCGTCCGGAGGGGACCGATGGCCGGAATCACTGGTCGGGGACGTACAGTATTCTCCTGGCCGGCGCGGGAGTGAAGCAAGGCAACGTCGTCGGCGCCAGCGACCGGCAAGGCGCCTTCGTCCAGAATCGCCCCATCAATCCCAAGGACATCTTGCGCACGGTCTATCACCTCCTGGGCGTGGACGCGGACCGGACGATCTCCGATCGCCAGAATCGCCCCCTGCCGCTCGTGGACGGCGGACAGATTGTTCCGGAAATTCTTGAGGGTTGAGCTCCTTGACGAATTGAACCGCGTGTCTCACCGCAACGCGAATAGCCTCACCGAGCAGGGGACCTCCTACCGTGAAAAGTCCGCAAGCACTCGCCGTCTCGCTACTCCTCGTCTTGGCCGGACAAGCGTCCGCCGACTATCCGGGTTGGAAGCACTCCGGCTCCGTTTACATCCTCACGACACCCGAGGGCGCCGATCTGCCCGCCTCGGCATCGGTTGAGGACTTCCCGCTGTTGGTTCGGTTACACAAGGACTTCTTCGATTTCAGCCAGGCGCAACCGCACGGCGAGGATTTTCGCTTCTCGTCGAGTGACGGGAAAGCGCTGGCGTACCAGATCGAGGAGTGGGACGCGGCCAACGGCACCGCCAGCATCTGGGTGCGGATCCCGAAGATCCAGGGCAACGCGCGCCAGGAGATCAAGCTGTTCTGGGGCAAGGCCGGCGTGGCGAGCGTGTCCAGCGGGAAGGCGGTCTTCAACGACACGAACGGCTACCTCAGCGTCTGGCACATGGACGATCTGGTTAAGGACGAGGTTGGCACCCTGAAGAGCACGGACACCGGGACGACGACGACCGCCGGCATCATCGGCAAGGCGCGGCACTTTCCGGGCCAGAAGGGCATCTTCTGCGGCGACAAGATTCCGAACTATCCCAACGGTTCGAGTCCCCACAGCAGCGAGGCGTGGTTCCGCGCCGACAACATCAATTGCCGGGTGCTTGCCTGGGGCAACGAGCACGGCCAAGGCAAGGTGACCATGCGCTACCGCAGCCCGCCGGGCGTGCAAATGGAGTGTTATTTTTCGGGCGCGAATGTTGCCAATCGGACTCCCGTGCCGAAGCAGCAGTGGGTTCATGTCGTGCACACGTATCAGAAGGGTGAATCGCGCATTTATATCAACGGGGCCCTTGACGGTGTATCAAAAACCGCATCCGCTCCGTTAACGATCAAATCGCCGGCCCGGCTGTGGATCGGCGGCTGGTACCACAACTACGACTTCGTTGGCGATATCGACGAGGTGCGGATCTCCAGGATCGTCCGCTCGCCGGAATGGATCCGGTTGCAGTACGAGAACCAGAAGCCGCTGCAAACGCTGGTCGGGCCGCTCGTCCAGAAGGGAAATGCGTTCTCCGTTTTGCAGCAGAAAATCGTGATGGCCGAGGGCAAGATCGTCGCCCTGTCCGCGAAGGCCGGCGGCGCTCAAAAGCTCTACTGGGTGGTATCCCGCGACGGCAAGGAAACGGTTGCCGCCGTAGATCGGCTGTCCTTCGCGTTCTCAGCGGGCCGGGTGGTTGGCGATCGGTCGCTCACTATCCGTTTCAAGGCGGTTTATCCCAACGGCGTGAAAACCATCGACATCCCCGTCACGATCCGGGAAGCCATCCCCGAGCCGGTCTTCACGCTGCAAGCCCCTGCCGCGTGGGACGGGCGGAAGACGATCGAGATCGTGCCTCAGATCACGAACCTGGACGCGCTGCGGGCCAAGGGCGCGGACAAATTAAATTACACCTGGACGGTTTCCGGTTTGGCGGTGCTCAAGGAAACGGCGCCGGGCAAACTCGTTCTCAAGCGCTCCCAGAACAGCGGGCCGCTGAGCGTTTCGGTCGCCATCGACAACGGCGGCGCGGCGTCCGTGCGCTCGACGATGATTGCGGTGAAGGAACCCGACACCGACGCCTGGGTGCAGCGCGTCCCCGCCAAGGACGAGAAGCCCGAGGACGGTCAGTTCTACGCCCGCGACGATAAAAACGAGGGGACGCTGTTTTATAATGGTGTGCTCGATCAGCCCGCGAAGGCGGTGTTCTTGAAAGTCTATGCGGACGGCAAACTCTTCAAGTCCGAGAACCAGAAACCCGCCGCCGGCAAGGCGTATGCCTTCACGGTGAATCTCAAGCCGGGGCTAATCAAGTACCGAGTGGAGTTCGGTACGCAGACGGACGGCAAGGAGAACGTGCTGCACAAGGCCAACAACCTGGTGTGCGGCGACGCCTATCTTATTCAGGGGCAATCGAACGCGCTGGCCACCGACACCGGCGAAGAGGCGCCGCGTGAGACGAGCGAGTGGGTCCGTAGTTATAGCGGTCCCACGGGGCGGGGCGATGGCAACAACTGGGTCCGCGACCGATTCTCGAAGAATCCGCGACCGAATCTCTGGTGTTACCCGGTCTGGAAGGCCCGGCCGCAAGATAAAGCGGAACTCGGCTACTGGGGCATGGAACTCGCCAAACGGCTCGTGGCGCGTCAGAAGATGCCGGTCTTCATCATCAACGGGGCTGTGGGCGGCACCCGCATAGACGAACACCAGCCGTCGCCAACCAATCACGGAGATTTGAAGACGATCTACGGCCGCACTCTTTGGCGGGTGCAGCAGGCCCGGCTCACGCACGGCATTCGCGGCGTCATCTGGCACCAGGGTGAAAGCGACCAGGGCTCGGACGGTCCCACTGGCGGTTATGGCTGGGAAACCTATCAGCATTACTTTTTGGAGCTGGCGGCGGCCTGGAAACAGGATTTTCCCAATATCCAGCACTACTACGTTTTCCAGATCTGGCCCAACGCCTGCGGCATGGGGAATGGACATGGCGACATGTTGCGCGAGGTGCAGCGCACGCTGCCGCGTCAATTCTCCAAAATGCACATCATGTCCACGCTGGGGATCAAACCGTCCGGTGGCTGTCATTATCCGCTGACCGGCTGGGCGGAGTTCGCACGGTTGATCCAGCCCTTGATCGAGCGCGACCACTACGGCAAGGTGCCCGCCGCCTCAATTACGCCGCCCGACCTCAAGCGGGCTTACTACACGAGCAAGGCGAAGGATGCGATCGCTCTGGAGTTTGACCAGCCCGTTGCCTGGGCGGACGCGCTGACAGGTCAGTTCTATCTGGATGGTGCGAAGGATAAAGTCGCTTCAGGGGCGGTGTCCGGGAACGTGGTCACGCTCAAATTGAAGGAAGCCTCGACGGCGCAAACCATCAGATATCTTAAAGAGATGAACTGGAGTCAGAACAGGCTGATCGTCGGCGCCAACGGCATCGCCGCGCTGACCTTTTGTGAGGTGCCGCTCGCGCTGGTAGCGCCCAAATAGCCGCCGGGGCAACATCACGCCAGCACAGCGTCCACCACGCACCCATGCACGTCGGTGAGCCGGCGTTCGATGCCGTTGTGGTAGAAGCGCAACTGCTCGTGATCCAGGCCCAGCAGGTGCAGGATCGTCGCGAGCAGGTCGTAGATGGTGGTGGGTGATTATTTCGCCACGGGAACTTCATTCACAGTGTAATACGCCTTTCTGTGCAATAACTGTTCCTTGTCGCGGGCACGCAAGTTGAAGAGGTCGAAATCATACACGTGACCGCGAAGCAACTGGTTCAGGACCAGCGTCGCAGACATGCCGTCCTTGGAAACCTGAACCGATTTGACGACGGGCGTCGTTTTCTCGATTTCCGGCCCGCCATAGCCGCTGTGGTAGGGATGCGTGAAAGTGGTGATCTGATAGGATTTGGGGTCGCTGCCCGTCTTCGCATCGACCGGCTTCGTGAAGGCAATCTTGAAGCCATTTGGTTCAATGTTGATGCGTTGGATTTCAAACGGCACCTTGCCGTTCCATTCGAGCCGTTCGAGAGCAAACGGTTTGTTGCCGCGCACCGGCCAGCCGCGATTTGTACCACCGCACATCAAGTTGCCCCCCGGCGTGAACACCACGTTCAGAATGCCCGTCGATAGTCCCTCGCGGAAGGGATAACACGCGCCCTGCCAGACGCCGTTGACCTGCTCAGTCGTGGCACGCATGATGACCGAGAGCGTGTAGTCGCCGATGAACATTTGGTCCTCGAACGGACCAAACTTGCCTTTGGTGCGGTTCACATCGAACCCCGTGATCGAGCGCCCCATGCGGACATACGGGAAGACGACTGCGGTGGGGACGAGTTGCTTCACCCGGGACTTTTCAATGATGACGCGCGAGCCGGATTTGGGCATTTCCGGAACCGGGCCCATTTCCGGGGCGTACTTGTACCAGTTGAAGCTCGCGGGGTGTCCCTGGAAACTGCGAGGCGTGACGGCCTTGAGGCTGCACGAGCAGTTCCATGGCCCCTGACTCTCGGCATAAAACAATGCCCCGTGTTCGTTATACCCGATGCCGCCAGGGCTGCGCAGCCCGCTGGCCAGCGCCAGCGTTTTGCCTTCCGGCGTGACCTTCATCACGAAGCCGCGATACAACGCACGCGATTCGTAGGAGAACGACAACCCGAGCGCCACGTACAAGTTTCCGTCGCGGTCGAACTTCGAGCCGAAAGCGTATTCGTGGTAATTCGCATAGCCCCAGGCGTCCGAAAGGGTTTCGAACCGGTTGGCCTTGCCGTCCTGTTTCGTGTCGCTGACGCGCGTGAGTTCACAACTTTGCGTGACGTAGAACGCTTTGTCCTTGTAAGCCAGTCCGAAAATCTCATCCAGCCCGGTCGCGTACAGGTGGTACGCTGGGTTCGGCTTCCTGGCATCAACGCCGCTCAGGATATGGATCTCACCGTGGCGCGTGCCAACTGCCACGCGACCGTCGGGCAATACACAGAAGGCGCCCGCCTCGATCACCATGCTTGGCGGGATCGGGATGTTGACAATCGGGTAGTATTCACGCTCGCGCTCTTCGGTGCCCCAGCGGGCACCGACCTCCTCGGCCCCGGCGTTCGAGACATTGAGCGACCAGGCTGCGAGCAGCAACAGGAACAGGCGCGCATGGTTACTTGAGCAGTTCATAAGTAAGTGTCCGCGTGGATTTGCCCTTGGGGATGTCGAATTTAAGCAGGAGTTCCGTGGTATTTTGATCAGCAGAATTGGGCCGCAGCACCGTTGGGACCGGTGGGATGTTCAGACGTAATTCGGCAGTTTTGAATTGCTGCTTCGACTCCGCTTCGATCTTCCCCGTGAGGGCGCGAAACCAAACGGTTTGGGCCTTCGGCGAGTTGAACGTCAGCTGGCGCAGGAGTCCGCCATTTTTGCCTTGGGCTGCGGGGGCTGAACGATCCTCAATCTCGATGGTGCCACTGAGGTACAGGAAGGTCGGGATCGACGCATCATCCAGGTGATAGCCCTTGAATTGATAGCCGCGATTTTTGGGGTATAGTGGGTCGGGATTGACCGGTGCTTCCTTCGTCATCACCGGGCGGAGCGGCCAGGGCGTTTTCTCGTCCTTGAGGGGGAAGAATGACACGTCCTGCGCCAGGGCCACGAACTTACCAGCCGGGTGGAATGCGCCCGACCCCTGGCCGCCGCGATCAACGCCCACGAAATCGCCGCGCCACAGCGCCGACAGAGTGCCCGTCTCGGCATTAAATGCGTAGCTCAGCTTTTCTGGGAAACCGACAGCAATACCGCGATAGCCGGCGACACTGCTGCGGCCGCGGTACGTGCGCGTGGCATCGGTCACCGTGAGTTTTGTTGCGATCGTGCGGATTCCGGACGGGTCCGCCGCCGACGTTCCCAGAGACAGGTAATACCAGATCGCTTCAATTTGCCGATCCGTGCTGCCGTTCAGAATGGTATTCTGCATCGCCTTGCCGTCGGGCCAGGCACTGGGCATGACTGTTCGTGGGCGAAAAGCGTTCGGGTCGCGCATGTAATGATAAAACCAACTCGCCTGGAGCCTCTGATAGGAGAGCATCAGGTCGATGCCTTTGAAATTAGACGATTTTCCATTGAAGGTGTGGCAGGCGACACAATTCAGGGCTTTATCCCCGAGTAACTCGCGGCCGGCAGTCCGCAACTCCCGCTCGCGCGCCCGCTCCTTCCCATTCGGGCTCTCCACATTCGGCAACTTGAACTCGAATTTTGGGAAGGTATCCAGACGTGCAAACAGTTCCGGCAGGTGCCGCAGGTTCGACTCTCCGAACTGAGGCATGCGTGTGAACATGTACGGCCGCACGCTTTCACCATCGAAGAGCACTTTTTTCAGCGTCAGCATTTTCAGCTTGGCGCCGACCAACGTCAGCGGCGGCGGTATGCGCGCTTCATCCCCCAGATTGATCTCGCTCGTCCGGAAATGCGGGTTGTTCGCCGCCGAGACGCCGCCGAAGTCGCCCCGAGCGTGACACGCGATGCAGTTGAACGCCGTCAGTGTCGTCGCCAGTCGTACCTTGTCAGTGACCGGGTCGGCTGGCTTCGCGAGCGCTGCCCGAATTGCTTTTCTCTGGTCGATGCTCAGGTGATAGCGCGGGCTCTTGCCCGGCTTGTCGGCGAGGCAGCCGCGTGCCGAATTGGCGGCCTCCAGGGCGGCGGCGGGCGCCGCGGCGGGAATGTCGCCGAGTTTGTGGCACGAGGCACAGTTATGTTTTTGAAAATACTGCTTGCCGAGGGCAACCAGTTTGGCCTGTGGCTGAAGCGATTTGATCGAGGTGTCGGCTTTGCCGAGCAAGTAACTGGCAAGCGCCCTGGCCTCGACCGGTGTCAACTTCATGTCCGGCATCCGGCCCGACGGCCGCACTCGCAGGGGTTCCAGCAGGAATTCTGCCAGTGAAGCGCGGCTGTATTTCATGGGGATGTGTCCCAGGGCGACTACCCCTGCGTTCGTTATCTCCTTGCCGGCATCGTCGCGCGGCGCGTGACAGGCGACACAGCCCACCGTGTGAAAAAGGGTCTTGCCCCCTGAGACCTCTGGTTCGTTGAGCTTTTCGCCCTGGTACTTGCGAGGCGATTGCGCGATCAGGAAATGAGTAATGGCCTCGGCGATCTTTTCCCGCTCGCCGGCGGATTCGGCGGCCAGCAGATCCGGCATGGTCGTACCGGAATGTGCCGCCGACGAGGACGCAATAAACTTCCGCAGATAATTCGGCGCGACACGCCCACCCACGTCAGCCAGATCCGGAGCCGCTCTGGCGTCCGGCTGAGGGCCCTCTTTGAGACTGTGACAGGCGACGCAGCGCAATTCGCCCAGTAACAATCGACCAACTTGTTGCTGGGACAGCGGATGCCTGTTGGCGAGTCCGGGCACGATGGGAGAGGCGGAGGCTATTGCTGGGAGTAGCGGTGTGATCAGCGCTGCCAGCAGGGTGAATTGAAACGGTTTCACGAAAAGTCACCATCAATGTTTTTGCAGCCGCGAGTCAAGAATCCCACGCCGAGTTTTGGCAATTTACTGCACTGCCCAAATTGTGGGGGATCGAAGCGGCGGGGGATTCAAGATGCTAGAAATTATCCTGGTCCTTCTCGGGTCGATCATTCTGACTGTCGTCCGCGGAGAGCAACGATGCTGTAGCGTTATGATATGGAAAAGCGAACGGCCTGGTCCAGATCTACTGAGAGGGAAATGGACACTTCTCGCTCATTCTACTTCTACTGTGCTACTTTCCTCTTTTCGGTCGGCCGCGCGGCCGCGGCCGACGCGGCGGGAACTGCCCGGTCGCGTTGTGCCAGTGGTAGATGCGTGCCTCCTCGTTACGCCGCAGCACTTGGCTCACGATCTCCGCGACCCGGGCCGCGCTGGGGCTCGGCTCGCGCAGCAGTTCCGTGAAGATCTGCCGCACCTGCGGCACCGTCAGCGCTGGTGTTTTTCCCCCCAGCCGCAGCTTCTCGGTCTGCAGGAACCACAGGGCCAACAGCGACAGCGTCATGTGGTGGTGCCAGCCCACCCAGCTGCGCACCTCGTAGTGTCCCAACCCCACCTCGCCCTTGGCCTCCGCCAAGAGTTCCTCGACCCCGTGCCGCGCCCGTGTACCCGCGCCGCCTGCCCGCGCCGCGCCGGTGCGCGTTGGAGAGCGTGTACCACGTCTGCGGCTTGGGCTCGCAACTCTTGAGGATCGCCAGACGTTCGCGCGGCCCCACGCAGCCGTCCTCGTCCTTGGTCTGCACCGCCGCCAACAGCACCTTGACCCACTGCGGCCCCTTGGCTCCGTCACGCACCTTCACCTTGCGCCACCGCCCCGCCGGCTGCCGCGCCGCCCACCGATCAACGCGCTCGAACGCCGGCAACCGCGGCCGGCCGCCGGGGCGCACCGGCGGCAACCGCTCGGCCAGGTCACGCACCAGGGTGTTGCAGGGCACGTCCAGCACGTACCGGAGCCGCCGCTGCCGCAGGGCCGCCCGCAGTTCCGTGCAGCGGCCGAACTCGTCGTCGCCAGCCACCCAGTCCCCGGGCAGGTCGGCGCAGGCGCGGTCCAGCAGTTCCAGGCCGACCCGCCACTTCTCGGCGAAGGCGACCGCCGCGGGCACAAACGTGGCGGCGCGGCGCCTGGGGTCGTGGGCCCAGTCCTGGTCCAGATAGAGCTGGGCGTCGAGCAGGGCCTTGCCGCGCGGGGCGACGTAGGCCAGGAAGACGCCGACCTGGCAGTTGTCGATCTTGCCCAACCGGCCGCACCACTGGCGGGCCACCCCACAGGAAGCCGCCCCCTTCTTGGGGAACGCCGAGGGGTCCAGGACGAAGACGGCGTCGTCGTCGGCCAACTCCTCGGCGATGTGGCGGCGCAACTCGCCCAGGACGGCCTGGTCGTCCCAGCCGCCGCCACCGACGAACAGTTGCAAGGGGCGGCGCTTGAGGCCGGCCAAGGTGGCGATGGGCTCGGTGGTCTTGCGCTGCAGGCCGCTGAGCTTGCCGCGCAGCACGGTCAGGGCGTGGCCGCGGTGCTCCTCTCGGTGGAACCGGGGCAGGTAGCGCTGGGCGAAGGCGGTCAACTGGTCCGCGCAGGAGCGGACGGCAGCAGCGGAGAGTTCGGCGTCGTTCAGCAGGGCCTGCGCGTCGGGGTGGTCGAGGATGTCCATGGCGGCCTCCACAAAGATACCGCCGTTCAGTGTAGCCACCGCGTCAGCTGCCGGCTAGAATCATGTTGCACAGTAGAACTACCTCTGCACAGAGTAGTGTACATCCCTGGACGGGTACTGAACAATCGGCTAGGCTCGGTTTTCGTCCGACGCGCAGGGGGCCGCCTTTCCGGCCGAGGATCCGGTCGCGGGTCGCCCCTGCTGCTGCCCCAGGAACGCTGAGCGGGGCCAGGGCGACATCGGCGTCAACGTCCTGCGCCGCGAGGGCTCGGTCACAGTCGCGAAGTGGTGCCGCTCACGACGTCGGGGCCGGAGGGCGCCAGTATTCCGGTTCCTCCGACCGGACGCCGAAGTTCGGGTCATGGTTGCCGGTGTAGATCAGCGCATGTTCGCGCCAGAAGCGGACGCTCTCCTCCCACCGCGCCAGCGTCGCCTGCCCGGTCTTGCTGCACGGCTCGGCCGGCGCCAGGGTGCCGAAGTACGCCGTCATCAGCGCCACCACGCCGTAGGCGTTGCGGTGCAGGATCACCACCAGCGAGCTGCACGGGATCGGCTCGCGGCCCTTGACCATACGCGAGCAACCCAACTTGCGGCCGGTTCGGCGGACGTAAACGATCTCGTCCGTCTCGGTCGTGGGCACGCAGGCCGAGTGGCCGACCGGATGCCCGAAATCGTGGAGGAAGGGGCGGGTGATCCTGAGGGTTGGGTCGAGCACGATGGCCCGCAGGGCCTCGTATAGGTGCGGGATGACGTCCGGGTGGGCGATCAGGTGATCCTTGTCCAGACCGGACCACACCGTCTCGCCGTTGGCCAGCCAGCCGACGACCTTCCGCCCGTCCCGCATCGCCCGAAGGGTGACGCGGATGCGATCCAGCGAGGGGATACGCTGGATGAACCAGCGGACCAGTGAGAGTTCGGTGAGGGTGCTGAGCAGCCATAGCGGGGCGAACCGCCAACGGAGTTTGCTTGCTTTCATCGTGTCGAGCTGTGTTCGGGGAATGCCGGCGAACGGTGGCATCCACGGGCGCAGACGGGTTCGTCTGCACGCGAGCGGAGATGGGTGCGCGGGTCATCGTACAGCGAACGCACGCCTCTGCCGTGAGTCGTGAATGGGTCATTCGCGGGCCGCTCGAAGCGCCCCGTGATTGGAGGATGGAATCGAGCCAGGTAACGCTCACAAGCGTCACCAATCAGACACACTCAAGGACAGCAAGGTTCGCCGGGCAGGTCAGGAGATTTCCAGCGCGTGTCATTCGCAGATCGAAGCCCTGGATTGCCTGGTCAAGGAGTCTTGATGGATACCGTGTGCGCGGTCGCTCGGCGTCCGCCAAGTTGGGTCGATGGCAACGGGGCGGACGGGGTTGCCGAATACCCAAGGGTGAGCATCCTGAGACCGAAACCGGTCGAAACCGGTCGGATCATGGTGCGCACCTCGGAATGAAGGCGGATAGTGTTTGTCCTCAAGTACCTCAGTCCCTCGTGACGATGTCGGAAAACTCGCCCGCGTTGTCGGCGAACGACCGCACGGGAATGTCGAAGCGGTGGAGCATCGTGAGGAAAAGATCGCCGAGGGGGCGCTCGGTTTGCTGTTTGATGAAGCGGCCGTGGCGCAGTCCGAGGTTTCTGCCGCCCGCGAGGATCGTGGGGTAGTTGCGGGCGTTGTGCGTGGTGCTGGTGCCGCTGCCGTAGAGGGCCACGGTGTTGTCGAGCAGCCGATCGTTGCCTTCGCGGATCGAGCCGAGGCGGTTGAGGAAGTAAGCAAACTGCTCGGCGAGGTAGCGGTCGTATCGGCCCCAGGGCGTGGTCGGTCCGTGGCTGAGGCCATGATGTCCGTTGCCGAAGCCGAGAATTGACGGGAAGCGGTCGCAGATGCCGACGCCGTCTTCGGCACACAGCTGGTAGGCGGCGACGCGCGTCGTGTCGGTCTCGAACGCCAGCACGATCAGGTTGAGCATGGTGCGGATGTAGTCGGTCGGCCCGCGCGGCGAGACGTCGAGGTTGATGGCCTGACGGTTGACCTGCGGCAGCGCCCGGCCGAGCCATTCCTCGGAACGAACCAATCGGGTTTCGACCTCACTGAGCGATTGCAAGAATTCATCGAGCCGTTGCTGATCGGGCCGGCCGAGGTTGTTGCGCAGCGAACGCGAGTCTTCTAGCAGGAAATCGACCCGGCGGCGGCCGGAGGCGAGGGCCCGCGCACGCGCGGCGCGGTCGCCGTCGGTGGGCGGCTCGAACAGGCGCTCGAAAATGCGGCGCGGGGTCGATTCGGCGGGAATCGCGCGGCCCTGGGCGTCGAAGGAAATCGTCGTCGATCGGCTCTTGGTGCCGACGCCGCCGTGGCTCGAAAGCACCAGCGAAGGAATACGCGTCTGCGAGCCGTACCGGCGGCCGATCGCCTGGTCGATCGAAATCGAGTTTTGCAGATTGACGCGGATGTCGGCCCCGGTGAGCCAGACATCGACCGTGTTATGCCCGACGAGCTGGCGGCTGGTCGGGTGCGACAGGCCGCCGAAGATGGTCAGGTCGCGGCGATGCGGTTCGAGCGGTTCGAGCGAACGGGTGAACCGATAGTCGGTCCCGTCGGTGTGGGGAAACCAGTGCCAGTCCTGGTAGTCCGGTCGGTTGCGCCCTGGCAGTGCCACGCCGTTACCGAAGAAGAGCGCGCAAAAGCGTTTCGGCCGCGGGGCCGCCGGTTGATTGGCGTGCGACATGGATTCGAGCCATGGCAAGGCCAGCGCCATGCCGGCGCCGCGGAGGAATGTTCGTCGGTCGAGATGCCAGGAGGAGCGAGGCATGGCGGTCATCCTTTGTTACTTCGATTGAAACGGTTCGCTCGACGCGATTAATTCAATGAGTGCGGGCAACCGGTCGCCGCGCTCGCGGAGGGTGGGAACCAGGGCGTCGGCCGCCTCGGTGTCGCCGAGGGTGAGCGATCGGCCGAGGGCGTAGGTCATCACCTTGCGCAGCATCGCCCGGCGAAACTGGTCGGACTTCGTGCGCAAGAGTTCACTTCGCAATTCTCGCATGCCGTCGATTTTGACGCCAGTGGGTAATTCGGCTTTCGCGTCGATCGGGTGCGCAGTCCTGCGCTTCCGCAGGGTCGCGCCGACGCCATCGCGCTGCCAGTTGCCGACGGCGTCGTATTCCTCAAAGGCGATGCCCCACGGATCGATCTTGCGGTGGCAGCCCGCACACGCGGCGTTGCTGCGGTGGACTTCGAGCGCCTTGGGAATCGTCAGGTTCTTCACCTTCGGATTCTCGCGGTTCAACTCCGGCACATTCGGTGGCGGCGGCGGCGGCGTCTCGTCGAACAGGTTCTTGAGCAGCCACATGCCGCGCTTGACCGGGTGGCCGTCGCGGCCGTCCGAGAGACCCGTCAGGACGCTGGCGTGGGTCAAGACGCCGCCGCGCTGGTGGGCTTCGTCGAGCTTCACCTTGCGGAAGTTGGGGCCGCTGACGCCGGCGATGCCGTAATGCGCCGCCAGGGTGTCGTTGACGCACGTGAAATCGGAGGCGAGGAACTGGAAGATGCTCAGGTCGCGGCGCAGCACCTCGCCGAAAAAGTGGATCGTCTCCAGCCGCATCGCCGCGGCGAGCCGATCGTCGAAGCCGGGATAAGTGTTCTTGCTGACGGTCACGCGCTGCAACCGATCGAGTTCGAGCCATTGCTCCGCGTATTGCTCGATGAACAACCAGGCCCTGGGGTCTTGAATCATGCGGCGGACCTGGGCAGACAGGACCGCGGGGTCGCGCAACTTCCCCTGATCGGCGAGGCGAAACAGCGCCTCGTCGGGCATGGTGCTCCAGAGGAAATAGGACAGCCGTGACGCCAGTTCGTGATCGGTCAGTCGTTCCTTCACGGTGCCCTTGCGACTCGCCGGCAGGCCCAGAAAGCGCGGCGAACTCAACACGACGCTTAGCGTGTCCTTCAGGCTGTCTTCCAGGGTGTCGGCGCTCGCCCGGGCCTTCGTCCAGTATTTCATGAGTCGATCGAGTTCGTCAGGGGCGATCGGACCGCGATAGGCGCGCGCGGCAAAGCGCCGCACGACTTCCCGGGCGTACGGCGCTTCGGCAAGCCCATCCTTCGCAAACAGGATGTTCGTATGCGTCCGCGGCGGCCAGGTCTCGAAATACGGACTCTCGAACTCCATCCACTCGATCTTCAGCCGCGGCGGTTTCGCCTCCCCCTTGATCGCCCTGGCCGAGTTCCAGGCCGCAATCAGGGCCGAGTTCTTGTTGTTCAGCGGGCCGGAGTTCGGCACCGAGACGTTCTCCATCCGGACCCGAAACTCATAGGTGCGGTAATCGGCGTGGTCGATGACGATCGGCTCGCCGACGGTCGTCAATTCGACGCCGTGGAAGTTTGTCGAGCCGACGGCGACCGTCAGGATCGGCAGGCGCGCGGCGTCGGCCCCCGCCGGCAGCTCGGCGCAGGCGGCGCGAACCTTGATCCGGGTCTCCCCCTTGCGGAAGGCCTGGTGAAACCCGAAAGCGTAACAGTGCTCGGGCATCTGCACTGCCGCCTCGCCGAAGCGCCGAATCGCCGACGGCGCCAGTGCCGGGTTCCAGATTTTGTTTTTGTCCTTGTCCTTGTCCTTGCCCGGGCTGGACATGTTCCAGATGCGGAACGCCTTGCCCTTCTTGGTGGCGTACTCGAAGGATTCACCCGGTCGGCCATCGGGCCTGGGCAAGCTCGCCACTTGAAAATTCGCGTGCTTGTCGCCGACGGAAAGGCGGTAACGATGAACCACCGGCGGTGGGCCCGATACGATCGCCTCGGCGAGCGCTTCGTCCGCGATCTGCAGGTAGGTCTCGTATTGCAGCGGCGACATCCGCAGCGCGTCGCCGTCGTTGCGGAAGCCGTCTTTTGAATGGCCGTCTTCCGGGAGCCGCGCCCCGAACCTGATCGGCAGGCCGAGCAGGTCCTGCATCGTGCGTTCGTACTCGCGGCGGGTCAGGCGGCGGAAGTGGACCGCCTGGTTCTTCGCGAGCGCGGCTCGACGGCGTTCCTGCGTGAGCCAGGCGGTCATCAGCTCGCGGTCTTCCTTTTTGAGGGCGGGTTGCTTCGCCGGCGGCATGTCGCCGAAATTGAGCCGGTCATGGACCTCACGCCAGTGATCGCCATCCTTGCCGTTGACGAGATCGGGGTTGAGCTTGTCGATCCGCAATTTCCCCTTGGCCTTCTCGGCGCCATGACAGCCGTAGCAATGTTTCTGAAAGAGCGGCGCAACGCGCGCGAAGGGAATGGGCTCGTCCGCACGAAGCCCCGACGTCCCGACGCCGACCAATGAGGCGGCAACGGCAACAACCAATAGAGGTGTGATCTGGCGGGATGCGATCATGGCAAACGATCTCTTAAGCGCGTCGTCCGGCAACAATCCAAACGAAGCGCGATTACGGGCGTGTCAAACCAGCGGCAGCAACCACGGCGAACGAGGCCAACCCATGCGCCGCTCACCATTCGTCTGGATCGAAACGGGAGGCCAGTTGGTGGGATCGCGTGGAGGTACCCCCAAAAAACCATTTATACCTGAGTTGAAGGCCCATTTCAAAGAAAGGCTGATAAGACAAGCGGATTGTTAATGTGTCATTGAGGACCGACACTTCTCACCATCTGGCGGCACGCCCTGCGGCGCCAGCACGCCGCCGAGAGCGTGGGGGATGACGGGCCTCTGGGCGACTGCACTCGTTTGGGGGCGAGCACGACGAACCCCAGCAGCGGCCAGACTTTCATTCGTTGGCCTCCGCGTCGGTGAGTTACTTTCCCGCCTTCTTGTCCGCCCTGTCGGCGGCCCAGATGGCCCGGATCGCCACTTCATCCCCCAGCCCGTCCGGCACCGCCGCGCTGGGCACGTTGGCGAAGTACCAGCGCCGCCGGTCGAGCGGCGAGCGCACGGTGCGGCTGCCGGGCATCTGCAGGAAGCCGTTGGGGTCGGTGGTACGCACCCAGTCCCAGGCGTAGCGCAGCCAGGCGGCGCGGTACGGCTTACTCTGGTGGGCGAACCAGCTGATCTCGTCGTAGCCCCAGACCCAGATGCCGCCTTGTTTGGGTTTGCCCGGCTGCTTGCTGACACCCCAGTTGTCGATCTCCACCAGGTAGGGCAGGTGGTCGCACTTCCAACCGCTGAAGGTCAGGCCGCCCTTGCTGCGGCGGTAGATGCTGTCGGAGAAGCCGACCTGTAAGACCGCCTCCTGCGGCCGGTCCGGCACCTCCTTGATGCGGAGGGGGAAGGAGTGAAAATCCATGAGCAGCCGGCCTTCGCGCACCAGCCCGCCGCTCGGCACGTGCGCGTCGCACACGACCATGTGTCGGCGGGCGTGCTTGGCGGCGTGGGCGCGGATCAGCGTGAGGACGTGCTCGTAATGGGCCAGCCCACGGTCGTTGCCGTTCATCAGCTCCGTCTGACCGAAGTGAATGGCCTCGCAGCCCAGGTCGATGTATGAGGCCGCCAGGAAGTAAAACCACAGCTTGGTCTCCGGCCGGCTCACGTCCGGGACGGACGCGCCTTTGCCCCAATGGTTGCGGCGCTTGCCGTCGGGGTAGAGCATGTCGGCATAGCGAAAGTTACGCGCCTCGGCCGGCAGGCCCAGGGCCTGGAACGCCCAGGCGGGCACGGGGACCTTCTCGACGTTCGTGGTCACGATCTCGAAGACGCAAGCTTGCAGGATCATCTCCGGGTCGGCCTTGTGGACCAACGGCACCTGCTTGCGAGCCCGCTCCAGGTTCTTCAGCAAATTGGCTTCGCCGGCCCACAGACAGAGGGCGCGGCCGATGAATTTGGCCCCGGTATCCTTGAGCATGCGGACGTTGTCGTCGAGGTCGCCTTTGCCGTTGAGCAGGCCCTCCATCGAGATGGCGCGGGCGAGGTAGTTCTCCAGCACCGCGCGCGACATGGTTTTGTCGAACTGGTAAGTGCGCGGCCGGCCCTCTTGCAACGGCGCGTGCTCGGCTGCCGGCTCAGACTCCAGGGCGCCGCCGAGGGCGGGAATGACTTCGTCGCGGTCGGCCACAGGTTTTGCCCGCGTCCCGGCTCCGAGTACAGGATGAAGAAGCGGGAGGATGCCCACAACGAGCGCGGTCAGAAGGTTGTAGCGTTTCATCGACGTCTCCGGGTGTGGACGGCGTTTCCCGACTCGCCCGCGGAACGAGGCCGTTCCGCGCCGCGTGGAGTTCGCGAAGGGGGCGCCACCCGTGGTTGCGAGAGAAGCTCCTCGCGCAGCGGCCGCGTATGGCGGTCACTATATGGGGGGACGACGTGGAAATCACTCCCATCCTCCCACCCGGGCGTGCTGTCGGTCGCTGTGGGGCCGCGCGTTTGGCCGCCTTGCGGGCTTCAAGAAGACCGAAACGGGCTCCGGTTGCGCGGCGGCTGGGAGGGAGACCGCAGCGGACTCCGCGGTGTCGTTCCGGGGCAACAGCCTCCTTCCCAGCGTCCGGTTCTCACTTCTCCTTGTCCAGAGACCACACCTTCACCGTCCGGTCACTGGAGGCGCTGGCCAGGCGTCTGCCGTCGGGGCTGAAGCAGACGCTCCTCAGAAGAGCGGTATGTCCCTTGAGGGTGAGGAGTTCCTGTCCCTTCGCCGCGTCCCACACCTTCACCGTCTTATCCCAGCTGGCACTGGCGATGCGTTTGCCATCGGGGCTGAAGCAGGCACTGCAGACAAACGAGGTGTGCCCCTTGAGTGCCAGGAGTTCTCGCCCTTTCTCCGCGTCCCAGACCCGAGCCGTTTCATCGCCGGCGCTAACGAGGCGTTTGCCGTCGGGACTGAACGCCACGCTGTGGATGAAGCCCGTGTGCCCCTTGAGGGTAAGGAGTTCCTGCCCCTTCTCCGCGTCCCACACCTTAATCACTCCGGGCGCCTTGGCACCTTTTGAACTCCACGGATAGACACCAGCGAGGCGTTTGCCGTCGGGGCTGAAGCAGACGCTGCCGTTCGGCCTGAATTGCGCCGTGAGGGTGAGGAGTTCCTGCCCCTTCTCCGCGTCCCACACCTTGATGCCCTCAGTGCTTAAACTGGCGATGCGTTTGCCGTCGGGGCTGAAGCAGACGCTGCCGGTAGATCGGGTCTGCCCGTTGAGGATGAAGATCTTGTGCCCCTTCTCCGCGTCCCACACCCGAACCGTTTGATCCGCGCCGGCGCTGGCGATGCGTTTGCCGTCGGGGCTGAAGCAGACGCTCCACACCACGCCGGTATGCCCTTTGAGGGCGAGAATCTCGGTCCCCTTCGCCGCGTCCCACACCTTCACCTCGCCTGGACCTGGTGGATTTCCTCCGACCCCTCCGCCCGCTCCGACCCCCCGAGGCAACACTCCACCACCTGTGACGATGCGTTTGCCGTCGGGGCTGAAGCAGACGCTCCAGACCTGACTGGTATGCCCCTTGAGGGTGAGCGGTTCCGGTTTCTGGGCCCGCGCGGAAGTCCTTTCCGTCAAGGGGAACACCACCGGGAGGGCCGGCTCTTCCTCTGGCCCCACCGGTCCCTGGGCGCCTCGCTCCGGCTGGACTTCCGCCGGCGCCGCGTTGGCAGCGTAGAAATGTCCGCCGACCGCCACCGTCACCAGGGCGAGCACGATCAGCGCCCCGGCGACCATCCCGATTTTCTTGACGAACATGGTTTTTAGCACTCCTTCCGTCAGAACGGCGACCTTGGCCGACGCGGCCAGGGCCAGGGACTTCCCGTTGACCACCGCGAGCGCGGCAGCGACCGTCGTATCCACGCAGGCCAGGGGCATGGCGGTCGCTGACAGGCTCTCGGATGCCAGGACGGCGGGCAGCACCGCGGACCAGGCGATACCGCGACCCTTCAGCCGGCTGCCCAGCGCCGCGCGCGCCTGCTCCAGCCGCCGCCGGAGGGTGCTCTTGCTCCAGCCGAGTTGATCGGCCGCCTCGTCCTGCGTTTGGCCTTCCAGGTAGCACAACACCAGCGGCAGCCGCCACCTGTCCGGCAAGCGACTCAGTTCCGCATCCAGGGCCGAACGGACCTCGCTCCATGTCAGGTCGTCCGGCGGCACGGCCTCGGACCGGGCGGCACCGGCTTCCCAGCGCTGTCGGGCCATGGCGCGGGCTTTGGCTTTGCGGGATATGCGGAGGGCCACCCCGTGCAGCCAACCGGCCAGCGAACTGTGTTGGCGCAACGCGTGGAGTTCCTGGGCGAGGACCAGAAAGGTGGCCTGGAAAGCGTCCTCAGCGTCTTGTGGGTGTCGCAACACGCGGCGGCAGACCTGGTAAACCATCGTCCCGTGGCGGCGCACGATGGTCAGGAGGGCCGACTCGTCACGAGTCGCCAGCACTCGCTCGACGAGCTGGCGGTCGGACTCGACGCCGAGAAGTTCCGCCGTCATGCCGCGTGTCAGGCGGTGGAGAAAATCACTCACATTTGCCGTGGTCACCGGTGGACACTCCTGCGAGGATCAGCCCTACGTATGATAGTGCCCGCAGGAAATGAAAAGTGGTCACCTTTCCGAGGCGGTGCTCAATGGTGGCCAGGTGATCGCATCTGGGATCCAGGGCTGACCGCGTTGTCAGTCACGCGCATCTGGCCGCCGTCAACCGGACCTGTTCGTTTCGTGGGTCTACCCCACTCGTTACGCCCTCGTTACACACCGCGCCTGCCGGATCGGTTAACATCGGGATTGTTGTTGCGCTGCTTCCGGGCATGTTCGCGGAGGAAAGGACCATGACGGCACGCCGGCTGATGTGGATCGCGCTGCTGTTGTTGCTACCCGCCACCGTCAGCGCCGATGAGGCCGAGGACCAGGCGATCAAGGCCGTCCAGCGGCTCGGCGGCCAGCACTTCGACCCCGATGTGGGCCGCGGCAAGCCGGTCGTCAACGTGGTACTCAACGGGACGCCGGCGACCGACGCCGACCTCAAGACCCTGGCCGCGTGCCGGCGGCTGCAGGCGCTGCACCTCAACTCCACCCGGGTCACCGACGACGGTTTGAAGGAACTGGCCGGCCTGAAGGCGCTCAACTTGCTGAACCTCGCCGGCACCAAGGTACGCGGGCCTGGTTTGCAGGCACTGGTCGGGCTGGGGCAACTGCGCTGGCTGTCGCTGGGCGGCGCGGGGTTCAACGACACGGGACTTCGGGAAGTTGCCCGGTTGACGCAGTTGCATTTCCTGATGCTGGAAAAGTGCAACGTCACGGACGCCGGTTTGAAGCACCTGGCCGCCCTCAGGGGCCTGCGCGGGCTCTTCCTGGACCGGACGGCGGTCACGGATGCAGGGCTCAAGGAACTGACGGTGTTCAAGGATCTGCAGCAGCTGTCGCTGCAAAACACGGCGGTGACGGGCGCAGGGCTGAAGGACCTGGCGCAGCTGACCGAACTGCGGGTGCTGATGCTCGTGGGGGCGCCGGTGACGCCGGAGGGGGTGCGCGAGGCGGCGGCCCTGGGGCAACTGGATACGCTCGTGCTCAACGACAGCCCGGTCACCGACCGGGGCTTGCAGGACCTGGCCGCGCTGACGAACCTGCGCCACCTGTATCTGCGCAAATCGCGGGTGACCGACGCGGGGCTGCGGCACCTGGGCAAACTCAACCGGCTCGAGACCCTGGTCCTCGTCGGGACGCTCGTGACGGACGAGGGCCTGGCGGAGCTGGCCCAGCTGCCCAACCTGCGGCACCTGCACCTCAACGATACCCGGGTGACCGGCGCGGGCGTGCGCACCTTGCAGAAGGCCTTGCCCAACGTGAAGATTGATCGCTGACGTGCGGTTGGCCCCGGAGGTGGCGCGAGGATTGGGGACGGGTGCAGCGGGTGACCGGGGGCGTTGGACGTCCGGGAATTGGTGTCGCATCACGCGGATGAGTTCGGCGGTCGTCGAGCTTCGGTCGAATGCATCGATCAGTACCGCCGCGTTCTCGGCCCTGATCGACGGGCACGACGGCGAGTGCCTCTGCTGCCGGCGGCGGTTCGCTGACGCTGGTTGATGAGGCCGATGTGTCCGCTGCACGTTGGCGGGAGTACGCTCCGTGCAGAGGTGGGGAGGACCGAAGCAACCTATCACCAGTAGATGGCCCTCTTCACCAGGGCGAGGACGTGGTGCCTTGACCGAACAGAGCCGGATAGGTTCCAGCGTCGCGATCCTGGTACGCCGCCCCGGCAATTCGTCGGCAGAACAACGCCGGTTATTCAACAGCAGCGCGCGAAAGACACGGCCGCTCCCGTCGCTCATGGGGCCGTCTCGGCGCCGATGCCGCTGCGCCGGGTGAGTTGCTCGTCGGCCTCCCCTTCCTGGTCTGCGACCGATGAGCCACTCCAACTTTTTCCCTTCGGCGTCGTCATCCGCCGGTGCAGGGTAAGTAACAGAGGGGAGGCGGCGGCACAGCAGGGGGCGTGATGGATCCTCGAATTCTGGAAGCGACGCGCCTGGGGACGCTGGCCGTCCCCACCGTGTCGGCGTTGATCACGTCCCTGGCCCGCGATTTTCAGGGCCGGGACGAAGTGCTCCAGGCGACCGCCGTCGCCGTCATCGAGTCCTTCGACCGCTACCTCCCGGCAAATCCTTCGCCGGCGGGGCCGCGGCGGAAGGTGGTGGGCGGGTCGGCGGCGCGTTCGGCCCCTTGTTGTTCGGGTTCAACGGTCTACCGGCCGATCTCGAAGTGGGCGTGTACCTGGAGCGCGTTGACGCTGGCGGCGGCGGCCCGGCGGGCGGCTTGCACGAGCGCGGCACCTGCTCGACGAGCGGGCCGAGGCTGCGGGCGATCGAGTTGGAGTGCCTGTTCATCGCCGCGTGGTCTCCGCCGGGATGGCCTGGAGTCGGCCACACGGGCATGGTCATCAAGCCGCCTCCCGAATGTCGCGGACTTTCCAGGTTTTCAGGGAACCCATTACTTTAGTTCCCACACCTCGATTTTCTTACCCAAACTGCCCGCGATCAGCCGCTTGCCGTCCGCCGACAAGACCAGGCTGCTGACCGCGCCCGTGTGGCCGCGCAGGGTGATGATTTCCTTGCCCGTCTTCGGGTCCCACACCTTGATGGTGCCGTCGCTGCCACCCGAGAACAGACGCTTGCCGTCCGCCGACAACATCAGGCAAGTGACCCCGCGCGTGTGGCCGGGCAGGGTCAGGGCTTCCTTGCCCGCCTTCGGGTTCCACGCCTTGATGGTGCCGTCGCCGCCGCCCGAGAACAGGCGCTTGCCGTCCGCCGACAACAGCAGGCTGCTGACCCCGCCCGTATGGCCGGGCAGGGTCCGGACTTCCTTGTCCGCCTCCACGTCCCACACCTTGATGCTGCCGTCGCTGCCGCCCGAGAACAGGCGCTTGCCGTCCGCCGACAACGCCAGACAAGGGCCCTTGTGGTGGCGCCAGGTCAGGACTTTCGTGCCCGTCGGCAGGTCCCACACCTTGATGGTCCCAAAGTGGTCGCCCGAGGCCAGGCGCTTGCCGTCCGCCGACAACGCCAGGCGCAAAACCCTGCCCTTGTGGCCGCGCAGGGTCTGGATTTTCTTGTCCGCCTCCAGGTCCCACACATGGATGATAAAGTCGCTGTGGCCCGAGACCAGGCGCTTGCCGTCCGCCGACAACGCCAGGCTAAAGACCGAGCTATTGCCATAGTCCAGGTTAAACGTCTTCATGCCGGTCTTGCCCCCCAGGGGCTCACCGTCCTCCGTCGTCTCATAGACCCCGGCCGCGCTCATGGGGCCGCGCAGGGTCATGGTTTCCCTGCCCGTCTCCAGATCCCACACCTCGATGGTGCTGCTAGTCCATTCGCCCGAGAACAGGCGCTTGCCGTCCGCCGACAACGCCAGGCTTTTGGCGCTCCCGCCCGTGTGGCCGCGGAGGGTCCGGGCTTCCTTGCCCGCCTCCAGGTCCCACACCTTGATGGTGCCGTCGTGACCGCCCGAGACCAGGCGCTTGCCGTCCGCCGTCAACGCCAGGCCGCTGACCTCATTCGTGTGGCCGCGGAGGGTCAAGGCTTCCTGGCCCGCCTCTAGGTCCCACACCTTGATGCTGCCGTCACTCACCAGGCCACCGCCCGAGAACAGGCGCTTGCCGTCCGCCGACAACGCCAGGCTGCCGACCCCGCCGTTGCCGCCGTTTTTGCTCTTGTGGCCGGGCAGGGTCAGGGTTGCCTGGCCCGTCTCCAGGTCCCACACCTCGATGGCGCCGCCGTGGCTGCTACCAGAGAACAGGCGCTTGCCGTCCGCCGACAACACCAGACTGGTAACCTCGGTCCTTTGGTGCAGGGTCTGGACCACCTTCCTCGCCTCCAGGTCCCACACCTTGATGCTGGGGAGGCCGCCCGCGTACAGGCGCTTGCCGTCTGGCGAAAACGCCAGGCTTGCGATTAAACCGCGCAGGATCAGGACTACCTTCCCGGTCTCCAGGTCCCACACCTTGTTGCTTTTGCCGTCGTCGCTGGTGCAAGCCGAGGCCAGCCGCTTGCCGTCCGCCGACACCGCCAGGCAATTGCGCTTGCCCGTGCGACAGGGCAGGGTCAGGACTTCCTTGCCCGCCTCCAGGTCCCACACCTTGATGGTATTATCCCAGCTGTTCGAGAACAGGCGCTTGCCGTCCGCCGACAATGCCAGGCAAGTAACCGGTTCCGTGTGGCCGCGCAGGGTGACGACTTCCTTGCCCGCTTCCAGGTCCCATACATCGATGATGCCGTCGCCGAAGCCGCCACCCGCGTATAGCCGCTTACCGTCCGCCGATACCGCCATGCTGTCGATCGGGCCCTTGTATTCGCGCAGGGTCTTGTTTTCCTTGCCCGCCTCCAGATCCCACTCCTTGACGGTGCCGCCACTGTCCGCGACCAGGCGCTTGCCGTCCGCCGACAACACCAGGCTGCGGACACCGTACTTGTGGCCGGGCAGGGTCTTGTTTTCCTTGCCCGCCTCCAGATCCCACACCTTGATGGTCTTGTCCTGACCGCCCGCGACCAGGCGCTTGCCGTCCGCCGACAACGCCAGGCTGCGGACACCGCGCGTTTCACCAGGCAGGGTCAGGGTCACCTTGCCCGTCTTCCGGTCCCACACCTCGATGGTGCCGTCGCCGCCGCCCGCGACCAGGCGCTTGCCATCCGCCGACAACGCCAGGCAAGTGACCCCGCCCTTTTTGCCGGGCAGGAACAGGACTTCCTTGCCCGCCTCCAGGTCCCACACCTTGATGCCATCGTCGCCGCCCGAGAACAGGCGCTTGCCGTCCGGCGACAACGCCAGGCAATGGACCTTGCTCTTGTGGCCGGGCAAGGTGAGGACCTCCTTGCCAGCGTTCAGATCCCACACCATGATGCTGCCGTCGCCGAGGGCGCCGCCCGAGAACAGGCGCCTGCCGTCTGCCGACACCGCCACGCAGCGGACCTGGCCCTTGTACTCGCGCAGGGAGAGGATGACCTGGCCCGCCTCCAGGTCCCACACCTCGATGGCGCCGCCGCTGAGGCCGCCGCCCGCGACCAGACGCCTGCCGTCCGCCGACACCGCCAGGCAATTGACCCCGCGCGTGTCGCCGCTCAGGATCCGGACTTCCTTGCCCGCCTCCAGATCCCACACTTCAATGGTGCTGTCCCAGCAGCCCGCGAACAGGCGCTTGCCGTCCGCCGACATCGCCAGGCAATTGACCATGCGCGTGTTACCACGCAGGGTCCGGGCTTCCTTGCCCCCCTCCAGATCCCAAATCTTGATGGTGCCGTCGCCGCCGCCCGCGAACAGGCGCTTGCCGTCCGCCGACGCCGCCAGGCAAGTGCCTGTGTGGCCGGTCAGGGTGAGGGCTTCCTTGGCCGCCACCAGGTCCCATACCTTGATGGTATTGCCAAAGCGGTTTGAACTGCCTGAGAACAGGCGCTTGCCGTCCGCCGACATCGCCAGGCTCAAGACCGCGCCCTTGTGGCCGGGCAGGGTCCGGGCTACCGTGCCCGCCTCCACGTCCCACACCTTGATGCTGTCGTCGCTGATGCCGCCGCCGCCACCCGAGAACAGGCGCTTGCCGTCCGCCGACAACACCAGGCTGTTGACCGCGCCCGCGTGGCCGGGCAGGGTCCGGGCTTCCTGGCCCGACTTCAGGTCCCACACCTTGATGGTCTTGTTCTTGTTGCCCGAGAACAGGCGCTTGCCGTCCGCCGACAACGCCAGGCAGTTGACCTCGTCCTTGCGGCCGGGCAGGGTCAGGGCGACCTTGCCCGCCTCCAGGTCCCACACCTTGATGGGGACGGCGACACCGCCCCCGCTCGAAACCAGGCGCTTGCCGTCCGCCGACAACGCCAGGCATTTGACAATGCGCTTGTCGCCGGGCAGTGTCAGGGTCTCCTTGCCGGCCTCCAGATCCCACACCTTGATGGTGCTGTTAAAGCCACCGCCGCCCGAGACCAGGCGCTTACCGTCCGCCGACAACGCCAGGCAGTGGACCCCGCCCACATGGCCGGGCAGGGTCAGGGCTTCCTGACCCACCCCCAGGTCCCACACCTTGATGGTGCCGTCCTGGCTGCCCGAGAACAGGCGCTTGCCGTCCGCCGACAACGCCAGGCATTTGACAATGCTCGCGTGCCCGGACAAGGTTTGTGTTTTTCTGTCCAGTTGGTTGACGAGGTAGCCGTATTCCGGCCCGCGCAAATCCCAGCGCGTCTTGTCCAGGGCCAGGCGGCAACCGACGACGTCAAATTTCTGGAGGCAGTCGTGGGCTTGAGTAAGGTGGCCGATGTTCAGGAGGCTTTCGGTGCGCAGCAGTTGTTTGGCCAGTTTCTTTTCGGCGGCCTCGGCCTGTTGGCGGCGCTGTTCGGCGTTCGCGCGGGCGTTCGCTTCCTTGGTGGTAAGTTTCTTTTGCTCCAGGAGCAGGTTTTGCTCTTTCTCGGCCAGGTTCTCCGCCTTGAGGCGTTGCTCCCGCTCCTGACCCCGCGAGTCGTTGACCAGGAAGAAGGCGACCATGAAGGTGACCAGTGCCACGAGCAGACCGAGCAGGGCGGTGATGCCGGTCGCGGCCACGCCGGGTTTGCGGCGGCACCACCGCCACAGCCGCTCCACCGACCCCACCGGCCGGGCCAGAATCGGCTCCTCGGCCAGGTAGCGCCCCACATCCGCGGCCAGCGCCTTGGCGGTGAAGTAGCGCCGGGCCGGGTCCTTGTGCAGGCACTTCAGGCAGATCGTCTCCAGGTCGCGCGGCGTCGTGCTTTGCAACTGCCGCGGCGGCACCGGCTCATCCTGGATCACCTGCCGGAGCGTGTCAAACGTCTTCGCCGCCTTGAACGGCGGCCGGCCCGTCAGGCACTCGTACAGGATCGCCCCCAGCGCGTACACGTCCGCCGCCCGGCCGACGTTCTTGCTCTTGCCCGCCGCCTGCTCCGGGGCCATGTAACTCGGCGTGCCCAGGATCGCCCCGGTCTGCGTCTGCCGCGACCTCTCCCCCGCCTGCTTGGCCAGGCCGAAGTCCGTGATTTTCGGCTCCCCCGCCGCGGTCAGGAGGATGTTGGCCGGCTTCAGGTCGCGGTGGATGATCCCGGCCTCGTGGGCCGCGTGGACCGCCCGCGCCAGCTTCCTGACCAGCTTGGCCGCTGGCCGCGGTTGCTGCGGGGTACCGTTGAGCTGCTGTTCGAGATTGCCGCCCTCCGCGAACTCCAGCGTGAAGTAGGGCCGGCCCTGGTGTTCGCCGACCTCATAAATGCGCACGATGTTCGGGTGGTCCAGGCTGGCAATCGTCTCGGCGTCGTTGCGGAAGCGCGCTACGGTCGCCGGGTCGGAGTATTCGGCCGCCAGCAGCATTTTGAGGGCGACCGTGCGGTTGGGTTTGTGCTGCCGCGCCTTGTAGACGACGCCCTGCGCCCCCCGGCCCAGCTCAGCCAGCAGGTCGTAACCCGGCACCGGCGTCGCCGCCGAGTTCGCGGCCAGCGTGGCCTCCGGGGAGCCGGCGTGGTCGATGGTCTGTTGCGGGGCGATGGGGGCGATGGCGTGTTCCAGGAAGTCCGCTGATGCATCATCGTGAGCTTGAAGCAGTGTCTCCACCTGGCGGCGCAGCCTGGGGTTGCCCCGGCAGGCTTTATCGAGATAGGCGGCGCGCTCGGCGGGCGGCAACTTGACGGCGGCGGCGAAGATAACGCTCTCGGTCATGGCGACACTCCCACGCAAGGACGAGGGCCCGGTTTGGTGGCCTTCTACTTCTTCATGCGACGGTCAGGCCCCCGACCCCCGGAACTTTTTCAAATTTTTTTACGAATCCGCCCCTTCGCCGCGTGACATCTCGCGCCGCAGCCATGCCTTCGCGAACGTCCAGTCATCCTCGGCCGTCGATGCCGAGACGCCCAGCAGCGCGGCCGCCTCGGGCAGCGTGAGGCCGGCGAAGTAGCGCAACTTGACGAGTTCCGCCTTGCGCGGCGCCCGGGCCGCCAGCCGGTCCAGCGCCTCGTGCAGGGCCAGGACATCGACGGCATCCGCGGCGGCCGGTGCGGCGAGTTCCAGGCCGTCCAAGTCGTGGCGCTCCAGGGCGCCACCGTGCTTGAGGCGATTCTTGTGGCGGGCGTGCTCGACGAGGATGCGGCGCATGGCCTCCGCGGCGGCGGCGAAGAAGTGGCCGCGGCTGTTGAAGTGCTGGGCCTGCTTCACGCCCACCAGGCGCAGGTACGCCTCGTGAACCAGTGCCGTGGGCTGCAGGGTCTGGCCGGGCTTCTCCTGGGCCAACTTGTGCGCCGCCAGCCGGCGCAGCTCGTTGTAGACGAGCGGGAGGAGTTGGTCGGCGTCGTGCAAGTCGCCGTTCTCGATGGCCGACAGGATGCGGGTGACGTCGTTCATCGACCGGGGCCCTCCGGCTTCCACGGGGCATCCGTGCTATGCTATTCGCCGCACGGCCATGAATCAAAGGCTTTACATCTTGCAAAGGCTCGATCGATAGCACAACAAGGTTGCGCACGCCGGTCCTGACCACCGCTGCGCGCAGCCGGACTGCTCAACCTGCGTCGGGCCGACACGCCGGAGCACCGACCGTTCAGCGCGTCGGCCGATGTGTCGAAGCAGATTAGAGTGGTTCCCAGTTGTGTGGACCACGAACGGCAGGCCGGCGCTGCCAGGCGGCGAATCTCGACGTATGAAAAAGTTGGCGTTCTTGGCGTCCTTGGCGTTCTTGCTGTGGCAACCGCCGCCGCTGGTGGTCGCGCCGTGCCAGCCGTGCGGGGCAAGGGCGCCAATTCTCGACGTATGAAAAAGTTGGCCCCCTTGGCCCCCTTGCTGTGGCAGTGCAGGCCGCTGGTGGTCAGCCTGTGCCCGCCGCCCACTCGTGTGCAAACCGTGCGTGAACCGCTCCAGTCACTGTCCAACGATTATTTCCGCAATGAGCATATAGAATAACCTTGGCCCTTTGGAGCTTGCCCGAAGGGAGGTGAAGGTCCGATGGCCAAGAAAAAGCGTCTGAGCAAGAGGAAACCTTGACAGCGCGTCCACGCTTGTGACTGTCCCAGGTGCCGCCAGTATCCCAAAGGCCGAGTGGCACGAGAGCACCGTGCTCTCAACCGTCTCATCGCTGCTTCGGACGAACGCGCGCGCCGTCTTCTGGCTGGCTTCCTCGCCCGCCAGCACGGCTGTGGCGGCATCAGCTTGTTGGCACGCATCACTGGGCCGGAGAGCCCTTGGTCAACTATGAGACGCTGTTGAAATACATCCGCACGGCGCGGACGGAGAAGCGGTTTCGTTGCCGTGCCTGCCTGGATCGGAAGGACTACCCGGCCAACCAGCGCGTGGCACCGCAGGACAAGGCCCGGGTCCGGCTCAAGCCCAGCCGAGTGCTGCCCAAGTGGAACTACACGATCTGGCCTCATCGTCCTCGCCCATTGCGGAAATAATCGTTGGACAGTGACTTGGCGGCGCACCTGCCGTCATCGAGCAACCGCAGTGCATCGCTTCCCGCCCGCTGAACCCCAAGGACGAGGACGACCGGGTGCGCCTGGCGCTGGGGCTCACCAGCGACGATTCACTTCCGGAGGTCAATGAAGACACAAGGTGAAGGACAACACGTTCATTTACTCCGAGACAAACGAAAGCTGCACGGTGCAGGAAGCGCTGGTTCATTTCTTCGGCCTCCCCATTGAGGTCATCGCCCAGCCCGCGCTCTGGTATTCGTACCACCGGACGCCCCGCATCGTGGAGTGCGGCAAGGACCGGACACGGGTGCTGGTCCGGTTCTCGGCCGTGAGCCTGTCGGGATCATTCGGTGGCACCTGCCTGTATGCGCTGCGAGACGGTTCCTGGGGAGCATACCCGATCAGGCCGAGCGCGAGCAGTAGCATCGCCACAGCGGAAGCCTGGCTCGTGAAACGGAAGTGGAAAGCGTGGTGTTGAATGGGAATTATCAGCAAGAAACTGGCGTCCCGGTTCCGCAAGGCCAAGAAGCAAGTTGGCGACCTGCGCCGACAAGTTGCAGCGGAATTCGCCCAGGTTCCCAAGGACGTGAAGCCCGTCCAGGCGTTAGATCAGGCGCTCCCTGAGCCGCCAGGGGTGGCATACTCGGACAAGCTCCTAGAAAAAATCCACAAGTTCGCGGTCCCCTCGGCCGATCATGGAGATGATTTACTCTCCCCTGCGTCCCTGTCCGGAGATTCGACGTATGTATCGGCGCCGGCGCACCGCCTGGCTGAACGAGTGGCTCGCCGGCCTGACCGCGGCGTCGGGCGTCGGTTACCTGGCCACGGCGTACACCCTCTCACGCTGGCTGACGCGCCGCAGCCGTAGTCAACCGCGCCTGCCGGCCGACCTGTGCGATCTCCATCTGGAGCACCTCGAATGTCGTACCGCTGACGGCCTGCGTCTGCTCGGCTGGTCGGTGGCGCCGCTGCGGCCGGCTGCGACCGTGGCGCTGTTCCATGGCCTGCGCGCAGCCGTCAGCAGACGCTGAAGCGCTGCGACTTCCTGACGCGGGCGGGCTACCGTTGCGTCCTCTTCGACCACCGCGCCCACGGCCAGAGTCAGGGCCGCTTCACCAGTTTCGGCTACTACGAGGCTGCGGACGTGGTGGCCGTGCGCGACCTCATCCAGCGCCGCTGGCCCGATCAACCGTGCGCCGCCCTGGGCGTCTCGATGGGCGCCGCGGCGTTGTGTTTCGCGGCCCGGCGCGTTCTGCCGTTCGCCGCGGTCATCCTGGAGAGCCTGTACCACGACCTGGCCGCCGCGTTCGACAACCGCATCGGCTCGAAGCTGCCGGCGTGGGTCCGCCGCTTCCGGCGCGGCGTCGTCTGGGTGACCGAGCGCCGTCTGCGGCTGCGCCTGGAGCAGATCGCGCCGGTCGAGCATGTCGCCCGACTGCTGCCGGCGCCGCTGCTGTTGCTGACCGGCACCGACGATCCGCACGCACCGCCGGAGGACGCCCACCGCCTGCTTGCCCGTTGCCAGAGCGCCGGCGAACTGGCGCTGATCCCCGGGGCCAACCACGACAACGTTCCCGAAGTGGGCGGCGAGTGCTACCCGCAACTCGTGCTCGACTTCCTGCGCCGCCGGCTGCCCCTGACCCTGACCGCCGCCGCATACTGATCTTTTTTGCAGGCTGGCGAGCGGGTATGCCGGGCGGCGACTTCGCCTTGCTTTATCGCTGCCGTTGGTTAGGATGGCCGCCCGCCATACTCAATCGGCCTTCCCCTGCGCCGATTGCCAGCGCAACCCATGCTCCACATTTCCCAGGACCAACCCATGAGGTCACGGATGATTTCTCAGTGGTTGCTCGGCGTGTCCCTGGTCGCGGTGATCGCCGCGCAAGAACCATCCGCCGGAACTCGGGACCGATCAGACCCGCGCACCCCACCGCAACTGGAGACGGCCCTTTACGAGCGCTTCAAGCAGCCCGGTTGGTTCCAGCACCCCGATGTGCCCTGGGTCTTCAAGGCGCAGCGCGTGGAGGGGGAGCAGCTCCAAGATGTCTGGATCGGTCGCCGCACCGCACAGGGCAAAGGGTACGACTTCCTCGGTCGCGCCCATCTGGCCAAGCTCGGGGTGGATTCGTCCAGCGGACAGCTTTACGTCCGTCTCACGGAGCTTTATTATTGCACGGCCGCGGGTGACTTCGGTTGGGTGGCGGAAAAGGTTTGGTGCATCGACCTGCCGACGGAGCCCGCGTATTTGCTGAAACCGCTGGTGAGCTTGCCCCAGCAGGAAACCCCATTGCTGTCACCCGCGGCAGACCGATTCCTTGCCGGCGCCTGGAAACTGCTCAGCGTGGAGGAAAAACTGCAACGGGCCTTTGGCGAAAACTGCCCGGAATTGCAGCGCGCTTACCGACTGGAAAATCGCCTGCGCAGGCTGCTTCTGGCATTCGAGTCGTTCAGCGTGGAAGCCGATGGGCGGTTGAAAGCGACCGCCTGCAGCCTGGCCCGCTTCAGCGCTGAACTCACCCCCACCGCGGTCACCGTGCGCAGTCCCGTTGCGTACATTACCTACGACCAGCCCGTCTCCAGTTTGAACGACCTGGCCAACCGTCAGGTGCTTACCATCGAATGTGCCAACGGTGTGCGCATCAACCTCGACCAGTGAAACCGCACAGTTTACCGTGGTGCGTCAGCGCCAGCAGCCCCTGGATGTGCCGGCAGTAGCCGTGCCGAAGGAAGCCCAGACACTCACATTCGCAGTCCGCCGCGGCGCCGACGCGGACGTGGTAGAGCGTGCCGAGGCCCAGGCGATGCACCACGAAGCCGCGGCCGCCGATGGCGCAGGCGATCTCGCGGAAGGTGTAGTACACGGTCGAGTTCGCGTCGCGCACGCAGAAGACGCCAACACCGTCGTCGGCCGGCGCGTACACCAGGCGAATCCACCGCGACGGGGAGGTTGCATCGGACATGATGTCTTCCTCCCCTCGCCCCCTGAAGGGGGCGAGGGGTTGGGGGTGAGGGGTGAACTTCCCGTCTCTGGAACCTGTCCCCCTCACCCCCGACCCCTCTCCCCCTTCAGGGGGCGAGGGGAGTAGATGGGTTCACGCGCTGCCGCTGACGGCCTTCAGGTCCGCCCGCTGGCCCTCATACGTCTCCGCGAACGCCAGCGCCTTCGCGTCCGGCTCCACGCCCCAGGCCCGGCACGCCTGCCGATAAATCGCCGGCCACCAGTTCTCGTGTCGCGTTAGCCCCTGGTCGCGCACCGCCTGCCAGTTGCTCAGGATTTTCGACCAGCAGCGGTCGCCGTAGTCCAGCGCCTCCTTGCGGTCGCCGATCTGCGGGATGTACCAGGCGCGGCCCAGCTGCGCGTGCAGCACCTCATCGGCCCAGTCGAAATCCTGAAGCGTCGCCATCAGCGGCAGCCCTGACTCCTGCGCCACCTCCCACTCGTAGCGCTTGCCGGTGCGGGTCATCAATCCCTGCTCGATAAAGTACAGCACCGCGTGCCGCTCGATCGGCGTGCATTCCGTGTTCAGCCGCAGCGACCAGTTGTGCGTGATCCGCGCCTGCGTCCAGTCCACGCCCAGCGCCATGAACCCGACCTCGCCCATCATGGCGTGGCGGGCCTCGTCCCACAGCTGCCGCGACATCGCCAGGTAGTAGTCCCAGGGTTGGCCCTTCGTCTCGGTGATGATGCTCGCCATCATCTCCGGCACGTCGATCTCGCGCAGCCGCTTGTACAGCATCATCAGCGCCTTGGCCTGCGGCTCGTACTCCGGGTTGTACAGGAACGACTCCGCGTTGACGCCCTGGTTGTACAGGTCCTGCCAGCGCTCGTCGCGCCGCGGCACCGGGTCGTAGACGTAGGGCGTCGCCGAGTACACACGGGCCGGCGCCGTTCCGGTCGGCGCGGTGCCGTCCAAACCGCCCGCGGCGTCCAGACATTGGCCCAGCAGCGCCAGCCAGTCGGCCAGTTGCCGGCGCGTCGCGGCGTCCACCAGGCAGGCGATGGACTGGCGGCCCAGCGCGATCATGTCCGCCAGCTCCAGCCGGGCGAAGCGCAGCGTGCGCCGCGAAGGGGCGTCGGTCAGCGGGTTGGTGTCGGCCTGGTAGCGCGCCAGCGCCGCGTCCAGGGCCGGCAGCGCCTGTTCGTAGACGCCGAGCAGCAGGGCCGCCGTCGTCGGCGCCGCGAGGATTTCATCGAAGAACACGGCCAGCGCCTCATGCGGCACCTCTTCCAGTCCCAGCGGCGGCTCGCGCATCTCGCCGATGCGCGTCCGCAGCGCCTGCACGTGCTCGGCACACAGGTACGCATGGTGCGAAAAGCCCGTTTTTAACTCGTAAATGGGCTCCGCGGTGATGCGCGCCGTCAGGATTTGATGCAGCCGCTGCCCGGCATAGTGGAAGCGCTTCAGGCGCGCGACGCACGCCTCGACACCCAGGCCAGTCCGGGCGGCGTCCTCAATGCTCGCCAGCCCTGCCAGCGTCGGCAGTCCGTGGTAGGAGGGTTGAGGGGTAGTTGTGGTGGTCATGGCTCGTCTCCGGGTTGCGCGGGTCGAGCCCTATTATAGCCGCCACCGGTTCGCTCTGCCCAGCCAGGAGCGCGGCGTTCCTCGTTCAGGCAGGACGAGACCTTGGGGGTAAGAGCGAGCAACCAACCCACACTATCCGAGTTCACCCACATGGACGGAAGTCCAACTTGCGGGTAAATCTCCTCCGGCCGCTCGCCTGACGCCCCAGCGATAGTGGCCTGGGGTTCCGTTCTTCCTCTTGCGAGGCAATCAACTCATGGCAATGCCCTCTTCTGTGCGGCGGGTCGGTGTCGCTGGCGTCGTGTTGTTGCTGCCGCCGCTGCTGGCCATCGGCCTGGCGACCCCGGTCGCCCAGGACAAACCGGTCGCGGCGGCGCACCGCGTCAGCAAGATCACCGGCCCGGACGTGAAATCGGCGGCGGAAGTCTCGGTCGCGATCAACCCGACCAACCCGGACCACCTCGTGGCCGTGTCCATCCAGTACGGCAAACCGGGTACGACCAATTTCTCCTACGCCTCGACCGACGGCGGCCGCACCTGGAAACAGGCCGACCTGCCCAATCCGCGGAAGCTCGTCCAGGGCGACGACGTGGTCACCTTCACCGCCGACGGCCTGGCGGTGCGCACCTACATCGCCTTCCGCGGCAACCGTGGGGAACGGCCGGCGCAGGCCGACAGCGGCATCCTGATCCGCACCTCGCGCGACGGCCTGACCTGGGGCGCGCCCGCCGCCGCCGTGGAGCACATCAACACCTCGCGGCCGTTCGAGGACAAGCCGTGGATCAAGGCGGACACCGTCAAGGGCTCGCAGCACCGGGGCAACCTGTACGTCGCCTGGACGAAGTTCGACGTGTACGGCAGCAAGAAGCCCGAGGACAAATCGCACATTTACTTCTCGCGCTCGAAGGACGGCGGCAAGACGTTCATGGTGCCGCTGCGCATCTCCGAAAAACCCGGCAACTGTGTCGATGACAGCAACACCGTGGAGGGGGCGTGTCCGGCGGTGGGGCCGAAGGGTGAGGTTCACGTCGTCTGGGCGGGGCCGCAGGGGCTGGTGTTCACGACCTCGAAGGATGGCGGGTTCCAATTCGGCAAGAACCATTACCTCGGCGAGCTGGCCGGCTGGGACTTCGCGGTGGCGGGGCTGGGCCGGGCCAACGGGCTGCCGTCGTGCGGCGTGGACGTGAGCGGCGGCAAGGATCGCGGCAGCATCTACGTCTGCTGGGGCGACCGGCGCAACGGCGACCCGGACGTATTCCTGATGGCTTCGCGCGACGGCGGCGCCACCTGGTCGAAGCCGCTGCGCGTCAACGACAACGCGCTGAAGAACGGCAAGGAACAGTTCTTTCCGTGGCTGGTGGTTGATCCGGCGGACGGATCGCTGAACATCGCGTTCTATGACCGCCGCGGCCTGGACGGGGCGAACACGGGGCTGACGCTGGCGCGGAGCGTGGACGGCGGCCGCATGTTCGTCAACCACAAGGTTGAGCAGCCGCCGTTCGACTGCCCCAAGAAGGGCAAATTCTTCGGCGACTACCTCGGCATTGACGCGGTGGGCGGCCGCGTGGCGGTGGCGTACATGCACTACGTCGAGGGCAACAATGTGGCGCTGTCGGCGGCGGTGTTCGACTTCGAACCGGGCACGCAGAAGGCGCGGGTGGCGAAGCAGGGCGACAAGGAGAAATGAATCGTTTTGCCTGCGACTTCATGCGGCATGCCGGGCGATTTATAACGACGTGGATGGGAGGGCGGACCCACGTCACGCGGGTGCGGCCCGGCAGCGCCTGCGCCCTGGCTGGCGTCAAGGCGGGCGACATCATCACCGCCATCGACAAGGCCGAACCCGCTTCGGCCGAGGAGTTCCGCAGCCGTCTGCGCCGGGCGACGGTCCAGGGGCAGGCCGCCCTGTCCGTCCGCCGCGGTAACCAGGATCTCCAGGTTCAGGTCAAGTTCGCCAGGCGCGGCGCGAACGGAGCCAATTGACAGATTCAGGCCGCCCGTACCGCGCAGCCCCGGCCGTCGCTTTGCTATCATCATGATGTAGCGGGTTGGCATTCGCGGCGGGGAGTTGGCAGCGCATGGCGACGACAGTCCCACCACCAACGGATTTATCCTCGGCCGCCGCGCTGGTCGAGGAGTTGCCGCCGCACGTGTGGTCCGTGGACGCGCTACGGCGGCTGGCCCACCTGCCGCACGCCGTCTGTCTCGACAGCGTCATGCCGCACGCCACGTTGGGCCGCTACTCCTTCGTCAGCGCCGATCCGTTCGACTGGCTGCAATCCCGCGGCACGACTGCCGGCGACCCATTCGCACTGCTGGCGGAGCGGCTGCGGCGCTGGCGGACGGCGACGCTGCCGGACCTGCCACCGTTCCAGGGCGGCGCCGCCGGCCTGTTCGGCTACGACCTGTGCCACCACCTCGAACGTCTGCCGCGGCCGCGCTGCGATGACTTCACGGTCCCGGACCTGGCCGTCGGTTTTTATGATTGGGTGCTGGCCTTCGATCACGAACACCGCCGCGGCTGGCTGATCTCGACCGGCCTCCCCGAGCTGGAGCCGGGCCGCCGCCGGCAACGGGCCGAGAAGCGCCTGCGCGCCGTGAAGCGGCTGCTGCTCGAGGAGCCACGGCCCACGGCGTGGCGCTGGCAGGAGCCGCAGCCGCTGCGGGCGCCGCAGTTCGCGGTGCCGGGCCGTCCCGGCGTCACCAGCACGTTTGACCGCGCCGGCTATCTGGCCGCGGCACAGCGGGCCATCGACTACATCCACGCCGGCGACTGCTTTCAGGTCAACCTGGCACAGCGCCTGTTGACGCCGGCACGGCTGCCGCCGCTGGAACTGTACACGCGGCTGCGGCAGTGTAACGCCGCGCCGTTCGCGGGCTATTTTGACCTGGGCGAGTTCCAGATCCTCAGCGCCTCGCCAGAGCGCTTTCTGCATGTCGCCGGCGGCGAGGTCGAGACGCGGCCGATCAAGGGCACACGGCCCTGCGGCGCCACGCCCGCTGAAGACCAACGCCGCGTCGCGGAGTTGGTCGGCAGCGCCAAGGACCGGGCCGAGAACGTCATGATCGTGGACCTGCTGCGCAACGACCTGGGCCGCGTTTGCGAATATGGCAGCGTGTGCGTGCCCGAGGTGTGCGGCGTGGAGACGTACCGTTACGTGCATCATCTGGTGTCGGAGGTGCGCGGCCGACTGCGGCCGGGGCTGGGACCGGTGGACCTGCTGCGGGCGGCGTTCCCGGGCGGCTCGGTCACGGGCGCGCCGAAGATTCGCGCCATGGAAATCATCGCGGAACTGGAGCCGGTGAGTCGCGGCCCGTACTGCGGCAGTCTCGGCTACCTCGGCTTTGACGGCGGCATGGATACAAATATTTTGATCCGCACGCTGACGCAGGGCCGCGGCTGGGTGCAGTTCCCGGTAGGCGGCGGCATTGTCGCGGACTCGACGCCGGAGGTCGAGTCCGCGGAAACCTGGCACAAGGCCGAGGGACTGCTCAGGGCGCTGGCATGATCCTCGAAGGCATTGTCACGACGGTTGGCCCTGACGGCGGCGTCAACGTCGCGCCGATGGGGCCGCGTGTCGAGCCGGGGCCGCTGCGGTCCTTGCTGCTGCGACCGTTCCGAACGGCCCAGACCTACCGCAATCTCAAGCACCACGGCGAGGGCGTGCTGCACGTGACCGACGATGTGCTGCTGCTGGCCCGCGCCGCCCTGGGGGCGCTGGAGCCGCCACCATTGCGGCCGGCGCAGCGCGTGCGTGGCTTCGTGCTGGCGGACGCCTGCCGGGCGTATGAATTCCGCGTCACCGCCTGGGATGAGAGCGGCGAGCGCGTCGGCATCACGGCGGAGGTCGTTCACGCCGAAACGCTGCGCGACTTCTTCGGCTTCAACCGGGCCAAGCATGCGGTGGTCGAGGCGGCCATCCTGGCGACGCGCACGGACTTTCTGCCGCTGGCGGACATCGAGGCGGAGTACCGCAAGCTGGCGGTGCTGGTCGAGAAGACCGGCGGCGAGCAGGAGCGGGCGGCGTTCGCCTTCCTGCAAGCGCACCTGGTGCGGGTGGCGGCGCGGCCTAGCGCTTGATGGGCGCGGCACCGGGTCAGTGGCGAACGGCCAGTCGGTGGGCTGGTAGCGAATCTCCAGGTGCGGCGTGAGCACGACGCGGTGCTTCTCGTTCCGGCTATCTGGAGCGGTTCCCGCGCGGCTCGTGCAGGGGTGGTGGGACGGCTGGCACGGCGCGACCACCACTGGCCACGGCTGCCACAGCAAGGGGGCCAAGGAGGCCAAGGGGGCCAACTTTTTCACACGTCGAGATGCGGCGCCCTGGCCCCGCGCGGCTGGCACGGCGCGACCACCACTGGCCACGGCTGCCACAGCAAGAACGCCAAGGACGCCAAGAACGCCAACTTTTTCACACGTCGAGAATCGGCGCCTCTGGCTCACGATTAAACGGGACGAGAGCGGTTCGCAGACGACTGTAGCGGTCGTGTCTTTCGCCCCGAAGGAGCGGGACAACTTAGCCCAGGGCAACGCCCTGGGAACCAGGGAGGCGACTGTTACCCTGCTTTCTTCCGTGCCCTGAAGGGGCACACAACAACGCTTGGGGTGCCCCTTCAGGGCACGGAAGAGAGAAGAGGGGGGGTCGCATCGGCGTCCCCAGGGCGTTGCCCTGGGCTAAGTTGTCCCGCCCCTGCGGGGCGAAGAACCCACCACACCCGAACGCAACGCGCTGCTCTGTAAATAGGCCGCATTCCTGATGGTACGTTCAGTGGTTGCGGCCATTTTCATGAACTCTGGGTGAACCCCAGTTCATGACGACTCTAATTGAATTACTACTTCACCTCAAACATCGCGAACCGCCGCGACCGCTGCACCACCTGCCCCTGCTCCGTCGCCGTCACGAACAGCGCCGCGGCATCATCCATCGTTTCGACCAGCTTCAGCCCGCGCTCCGGCCCGAGCACGCACAGCGCCCCCGCCCAGCCGTCCGCCGTGCGGCCGTTCGACATCACCACCGTCACACTGCCGCGCCGCACCAGGCCCAACCCCGTCTTCACGTCCACGTGATGGCCGTAGCGCTTGCCGTCGATCTCGACATACTGCTCCGTGTCGCCGGACGTGGACACCCCCGCATTCCGCAGCAGCACGAACGTCTTCGGCGGCGTCGTCGGCTTCTCCAGCGGCGCGACGCCGATCTTCCAGCCCTTTGCAGCTGGCGGCGGGTCGCCGACCACGATGTCGCCGCCGGCCGCCACCAGCGCCTGGGTGATGCCGAGCTGCCGCAGCAGCGCTAACAGCATTTCCGCCGCGTAGCCCTTGGCGATGCCGCCCAGGTCCAGCAGCATACCGGTCAGCGTCAACTGCACCGTCTGGTCCTTTGCGTTCAGCTTGATCTTGCGGTAATCGACCAGCGCCAGCGCCTTGCGCAGCTCGTCCGCGGGCGGCAGTTGCTGCGTGCGCCGGGCGAACCGCCACAGCTTCACGACCGGGCCGCAACTCACGTCAAAGGCGCCGTCCGACCACTCCGAGATGCGCTGGGCCCGCTCCAGCACCTTGAACAGGTCCGGGCTGACCTTCACTGGGTCGCCGCCGGCCTTTCGGCACAGTCGCATCAGTTCGCTGTCCTTCTTGTAATCGCTCATGATCTGGTCGAGTTCCGCGGCACGCGCGAAGGCCGCTTTGGCCGCCTTCTCCGCGGTCGCTCGGTCCTTCGCGTAGAACACCAGGCGGAACGTCGTGCCCATGTGCGGCTGCTTGAACTCGAAGCGCTCCGCCGCCTGGGACGTGGGGCAGACATTCCTGTTTGCCGGAAGTTTGGCAGACAGGAATGTCTGTCCCACGCAGGGCAATGTCAGTCCCAGGCAGCACACGACGATTTTGCGCATGGTCAGGCACCCGGCTGGCGATTACACTTCCTCAGGAGAATACCTGGAGAGTACCACAGATGCGCCGCACATTACAGCACCCGTTCGCCTGCTGTCTGCTCGCCGTGACCGCGGCTGCTCTCGGTCTGGGCGCGCCGATGTTCCCCGGGCAGGTGGACCTGAAAAAACTGCCGATCATCAAGGCGAAGACGCACAGGGATTACGTCGAAACCATCGCCGGCACCAAGGTCAGTTTCAAGATGGCCGCGATCCCCGGCGGCACCTACCGGATGGGCAGCCCCGCCAACGAACCGGGCCGCAAGGCCGACGAGGGGCCGCAGCATCCCGTCACGGTCAAGCCGTTCTGGATGGGCAGGACCGAGGTCACCTGGGACGAGTATGACCTCTACTGGAAGAAGCGCAAGGGACCGCCGAACCCCGATCCGACCGAACGCGACAAGACCGCCGACGCCGTGACCCGGCCGACACCCCCCTATGACGACGAAACCTTCGGCCACGGCCGCAAGGGCCACCCGGTCCTCTGCATCACCCACCACGCCGCGATGGAGTATTGCCGTTGGCTGTCCGCCAAGACCGGCAAGACGTATCGGCTGCCGACCGAGGCGGAATGGGAATGGGCCTGTCGCGCCGGCACCACGACGCCGTGGAGCTGCGGCGCCGACCCGGCCAGGCTGGACGATGTGGCCTGGTACAACAAGAACGCGGAGAACGTCGCGCACAAGGTCGGTCAGAAGCAGGCCAATCCGTGGGGCCTGCTCGACATGCACGGCAACGTCGCGGAATGGTGCGTCGATCACTACTTCAAGGACGGCTACAAGAAGTTCCCGCTCGACAAACCATTTCTGCAGCCGGTGGAGCTGCCGACGGACGCCCGCTATTCCTACGTGGTGCGCGGCGGTAGCTGGGCGGACCCGCCGGCGATGCTGCGCAGCGCCACCCGCCGTGGCTCCAACAAGGACTGGCTGCGCCGCGATCCGCAGCGGCCGCAGAGCATCTGGTGGATGACTGACGCGGATTTCGTCGGCTTCCGTGTCGTCTGCCCCGTCGAGGAGCAGGAAAACCTCAAGGGACTGCGTTCCAAGGTGACGCGGCAGAGCGATTAAAGCGGTTCACAGCCGCGTGGATCACGCCCCGTAGGACGGCTCTCCAGAGCGGTCTCCGAGACAAGGACGGCTCTGGAGAGCCGTCCCACAGGCTGTGCGCAAACCAAGTGTGAACCGCTCCAAGTGGGGCAGACAGAAATGTCTGCCGGTGAGGTTGGCAGACAGGAATGTCTGCCCCACGTCCGGATTGAAAGCACAGCATGGACCAGGCCGCCACCATCACGGTCGAGTTGTTCACCGCCAGCGACGGCTACGTCTGGCGCTACCGCCGCTACACGCCCGAACCGGCCGCGACCGCCCAGGTGGTGTTCCTGCACGGCATTCAGAGTCACGGCGGCTGGTACGAGCATTCGTGTGAACGGCTGCGGCAGGCGGGCTTCGCGGTGTCGTTCCTGGACCGCCGCGGCTCCGGCCTCAATGACCAGGACCGCGGCGACGCTCCGAGCTTCCGTCGCCTTCTCGATGATGTGGCCGAATACCTGCTCTGGTTGCGCGGCCAGGCGGCGGGGCAGCGGGTCTTCCTGGCGGGCATCTCCTGGGGCGGCAAGACGGCCACCGCCCTGCTGCGCCGCCACCCCAGACTCATCGACGGCCTGGCGCTGCTGTGCCCCGGCTACTTCCCGATGGTGCGGCCGCCGCTGAGCCAGCGCCTCGCCATTGTCTGGTCGCGCCTGGTGGCGCCGCGGCGATTGTTCCCCATCCCACTCAACGATCCCGAACTGTTCACCGCCAACCCGCGCTGGCAGCAGTTCCTGCGCGACGACCCGCGGTCGCTGCGCCAGGCGACCGCCCGACTGCTGATCGAGAGCGTCCGCCTCGACGGCTATTTACGCTTCGTGCCGCGCTTCGTGACGGTGCCGGTGCTGGTGCTGCTGGCCGGCCAGGAACGCATCGTCCGCAACGAACCGACGCGCCGCTACGTCGAGCGCTTTGCGACCGCGGATAAAACGGTGATCGAATATCCCGAGGCCCACCACACGCTGGAATTCGAGCCGGACCCGGAACGCTTCATCGCCGACCTGACGCAGTGGCTGACGCGGCAGGCGGGACAAACTCCGTCTCCCTCCCACCAGGGGGGAGAGGGTCTTCTTTCTCCCTCCCCCCTGGTGGGGGAGGGTCAGGGTGGGAGGGAGAGGGGCATCGCATGACGCGCTGGCACGCCTTCCGTCAACTGGTCCTGGCCCGGTGGCGCGAGTTCTTCCGCGAACCGGAGGCCCTGTTCTGGGTGTACGCCTTCCCGCTGCTGCTGGCGGTGGCGCTCGGCCTGGCGTTCTCCGGCGGCCCACAGGCCCCGCCCGCCGTGGACGTGCAGGGCAGCGACACCGATCCGGATGTGGCCCCTATCATCAAGGCCCTGAAAGCCAGGGACCACGGCCTCAAGGAGGTGGAGGCCCACGACGCCGACGCTTGCCGCCACCGCCTCATCACTGGCAAGACCGCCCTGTACGTGGTGCCGCACTCCCGCGGCCCGGAGTACGTCTACGACGAGGCCCGCGCCGAGAGCGTCCTGGCCCGCTACCAGGTGGACTCCCTGCTGATGCGCGACCGCCTCGGCGACAAGGCGCCGCCGGCCATCGACACGTACGTGAAGGAGCCTGGCAGTCGTTACATTGACTTCCTGCTGCCGGGCCTGATCGGCACCAATTTGATGGGCGGCGGCCTGTTCGGCGTCGGTTTCGTGCTGGTGGACATGCGCGTCCGCAAGCTGTTCAAGCGCCTGCTGGCCACGCCCATGAACCGCGTCGATTTCCTGCTCGCCATCCTGACCGCCCGGCTGGTGTTCCTGGTGCCGGAGGTCGCGGTGCTGCTCGGCGCCGGCTGGTACATCTTCAGCGTCCCCATCAATGGCGGTCTGCTGGCGCTGGCGGTTGTGGTGCTGGTCGGTAACGCCGCGTTCGACGGCATCGGCTTGCTCATCGCCTGTCGCACCGAAAAGACCGAAACGGTCAGCGGCCTCATCAACCTGGTGATGCTGCCGATGTACCTGCTCTCGGGTGTGTTCTTCTCGTCGAAGCGCTTCCCCGCGGAGGCGCAACCGTTCATCCAGGCGCTGCCGCTGACGCAGCTCAACGACGCCCTGCGCGAGGTGATGCTGGAGGGCCACGGCCTGGACCATGTCGCCTGGCGGCTGGGCATCTTGCTGGCGTGGGCGCTGGTCACGTTCGCGCTGGCGCTGCGCTGGTTCCGCTGGCGCTGACCGCTTCCCATGGTGCAGGCGGGCCGCCTGCACTATGGCAGGACGGCGTCGTCCGGTCGTTGCAGTTCCAGCCAGGCCCGCCAGCGGCGCACGGCCAGACGGATGTTGTCCTGCGAATCCAGGAGCGTCGGCCCGAAGTCGGTGCCGCGCCAGCCGCACCAGGGCCTGGTGGGCGGCCTCCCGCACCTCCGGCGAGTCCTCCAGCAGCACGATCAACGCCTTCGCCGCGGGCAAACGCTTCCGCCCGACAACAGTCGCGGCGGCCGCCCGCACGCGCGGATCCCGGTCCTGCAACTTCGTCAGCAACGCCGCAGGGTTTTCGCCCGCTTTGCTGAGAAACTGCTGCTGGATCTTGCCGGCCGCCACCACCGCCCTGAACTGGTAGAGCGCTTGCAGTGCCACCTGTTCGTTGAGCAGCGTCAGCTGCACTGCGCCGTCCGGGCCTGTTCCTGAAAAACCACGGTGGCCAGTTTCGCATCGAAATTCCTTTGTAGCCGGCCGAAATTTTCACAGGCCACGAGTTTGTACCGGCGGTAGGCTTCGGCCCCGGGCCCGAATTCCACCGGGTTGCTGTACGCGCGATCCTCGACGCTTTTCAGAGCCTGCTTGAAGAGTTCGTGCGCCTGGCGCGTGTCCCCCTGAACCTGGTTCGCGGCCGTCGTCTGCATGATCGCTTGCCGGCCGACGACTTGCAGTCGTTGCTCCTGCTCCCGGATTAGCGCGTCCAGCAGCGCCGGGTGCGTCAGGGCCTGGAAGCGGAGCACCTCCAGGGCCGCCAGGTACGGTGAGTCCGGCGCGACGCCCGCGCCCAGTTGGCTCAGCACGTACCCCAGCGGCTGCTGGTCCACGGCCTGTTCCAGCAAGTCGCGCAGCTGGAGGCTCAGCCGGCCGAACGGCTCGGTGAAGCCGAGGTCCATCTCGGCGGCCAGGTTCGTGCCGCGCACCAGCGCCGGAATGACCCCAGGGGCGTCGTCCAGTTTCCCCAGCGCCTGGGTGGTCCACTGCTGGGCGGCGTGGACGGTTTTCCGCACGGGGTCGTCCGGCGGTGCCGGCAGCAGTTTCGAGGCGGCCAGCGTGGACGTGAGGATGTGCAACTGGATCAGGTCCTCGACGTGCGGCCGTGGCCTGGCCCGCAAGTCGTCAAAGACGCCGGCGATCAACTTTCCGGCCGCCGGGCGCCCGGCGGCTGGCGCGGGTCTACCGCCGGCAGGGCCAGCAGCGCGACGGCCCGCACGCAGAGATCCCGATCTTTCAGACACTTCTTCAGGTGCGGGACGGCCGCCTTCGCCAACGGCCCCAGTTGCCCCAGAGCCAGCACGGCCGCCAGGCGGCGCGTGGGGTCCTGGTCGCCCAGCACGCCCACCAGCCGCTGCACCTGCTCCGGCCGTTTAACGGCCTTCTTGACCGGGGCCGGCCGGGCCCAGCTGTGGGTGGCGTTGAGGGCACCGAGGCCGTCCCGCAGGGCGGCGTCGCGCGGCGAGCCGATCAGCAGGATGGCCGTGAACGCCGTCGCTTGCAGCGCCCGGTCCTGCTCCTTGAGACACGCCAGCAGCCCCGGCAGGGCGGCCTTCGCTTCCGGCCCAAGCTGCACCAGCGCGGCGGCCGCCGTGGTGCGAACCGAGGCGTCCGGATCCCGTAAGGCGTCCGCCAGCGCCTGCACGGCCTCGTTCGCGTCGCGGAACCGCGGTAGTGCCTGCACGGCACTGAGGCGCACCGGCAGGTCTGGCTCCTTGAGCGCGGCCAGCAAGTGCTCGATCATCTCCGGCCCGATTTCGTGCAGCGCCACGGCGGCCCAGGCGCGGGCCTCCGGATCGGGGTCGCGCAGCAATTTGGCCAGCCGCGGCACCGCCGGCCGCGACTCCGGGCCGATCTCCGCCAGCGCCAGCGCGGCCAGCGTCCGCACCTGTGCGTCCTTGTCTTCAAGGAAATCGCTGACCGGCTCGACCGCTGCTGCCGCGTCCGGGCCGATGACCGCCAGCGCCCACAGCGCCCGCCGCCGTACCGGCGGCGCCGCGTCGGCCAGCGCCTTGATGAGTGCGGGGACCGCGGCCGGGCCGATCTGCGCCAGTGTCCGGGCGGCCTGGTCGGCGAACTCGGGGCCTTCGCGGCGCAGGCGCTCCATCAACGGCAGCACCGCGGCCCGGGCGGCGGCACCCTGGTTGCCCAGCTCCTTCATCGCCGCCAGGCGCTCGGCCTTGACCGGCGACTGCAACTGCTTGATGAGCCGGGCCGTCTTTGGACTTACTGGCGCCGGCTGCGCGGGGACGGCGCCCGGCTTGGCCGCCACCTCCGCGGGTTGGGCCTGCTGAACGGGCTGTGCGGGCGGGTCGGCCGGTTGCTCGAGCGCTTCGGGTTGCGGTTTCTTCTGGGCGGGCGGGTCGGTCGGCCGGTCGCGGTTGGGCTCGACCGACTCCGGTTCCGGTCGCGCTGCGCAGGGGGCTGCGGCAGTTCGACCGAAAGCCCGCCGCGAGCGGTCGTCTGGAGGTGCGGGCGTTCGGCATCTTCCTGTGCGGGCGGTTCTGCGGGGCTGTCGTCGGGGAGATTGCGGAGCACCAGCGCACTGCCGGCTACGGACAGGCACAGCACGGCGGCCGTGGCGCAGGCGAGCATCGGCCGGCGGGACCGGACGGCACGCGGCGGGGCGGCGCAAGGGACTGGTCGCGGCGCGACCCACCACGGCAGCGGTGCCGCGGTGGCGCAGCGCGGGCAGGCGGGCGGGTCGCCACTCGCCGGGAGCGGGGTCTGGCACTGGGGGCAGGCAGATTGGGGCTGCATGGATTCACGCCGGGGTTTGAGGAGTGCGAACGCGAGCGTCCGCGGGTGCGTCCCTCACCAACTTCTGCAGGACCAGCGTTTCGGCTTGTTTGAGATTCGATCAAGAATAGAAACGCCCAGCTGTCGGCGACGTTGGCGCAGGAATTGGGGCCGCGCGAAACGTAAACGGGGTCAGAAGGAGCGGGCGCCCTCTGACCCCGTTTACGTTTCGCGCTGAGTTGGAGCCGCCAGCTGCGGCGATGGTCAATGCACTGTCAGATTCGCCGACGACGTGGTCGCCGAACCGAGGCTGTTGGTGAACACGACGCGGTAGCGGTAGCCGTTCTGGCTGGTCGTGACGGCGGTGAGGGTGAGCGTCGTGCCGGTGGCTCCCGTGATGTTGCTCCAGGTGGTGCCGCCGTCGATGCTCACCTGCCACTGGATGCTCACGGCCGGGTTGCCGGTCGCGGCGGCGGTGAAGGTCACGTTAGACCCGGCGCTGACCATATGGTTGCTCGGGTTGGTCGTCACGGTCGGGGTGGACTGCACGGTCAGCGTCGCGGCGGCGGTGGTTGCGGAGCCGACGCTGTTGGTGAACACCGCCCGGTAGTGATAGCCGTTCTGGCTGGCCGTGGCGGCGCTGATGGTGTAGCTGAGACTGGTGGCGCCGCTGATGTTCGAGTAGTTGTTGCCGTTCGTGCTCTGCTGCCACTGCACCGTGGGCGCCGGGTAGCCCGACGCCGCGGCGGTGAATGTGACGCTGCCGCCGCTCACCACCGTCTGACTGCTCGGACTGGTGAGGACGCTCGGGGCCGCCTGCACGGTTAGCGTGCCGCTCGCCAGGCCGGTCGTGCCGGCCGCGGTGAATTTGCTGCCGTCGCCGAGGTATTCGTAGGTGATCGGGTAGGTGCCCGTCGCCAGGCCCTGGATATTGAAGGTCGTCGAGAAGCTGCCGCCATTGCTGATCGACACTGGCTGTGTGACGCCGTTGAACGTGATCGCCACGTCGTCGCCGCCGGGAGACACCGACCCGGCCGCAATGTGGCCGCTCACCGTGACGGTGCTCGCGCTGGTTGTGACCGTCGGCGAGGACAGGCCGCTGAACGCCGGCGTCGCCTTGTTGATGACGTACGTGGCGTTGCCAGTTGAGCTGTAATAATTCGGATCGCTGCTGCCCCATTCCACGAACACCGCGTACGTCCCGGCCATGCTCGGCACGGTGGTGGAGCCGTTGTAGGTGGCGTAGGTCACGCTGCCGGCGACGGGCGTCACGCCGTCGATGCCGAGGGCGACGGCGCTCACCGGCTGGGCCCTGCCGTTGTACGTGGTGGACGTGCCGCCGATGACCAGGGTGGGCGCGGCGGGATCGATCCACAATTCCCAGCTGTACGAGCCGCCGGTGTAGTTCGGGTCCAGGCTCGTGAAGGTTTCGATGAAGGTGTAGTAGCCCGCATCGGTCGGCGGCCCGGACAGCGGCGGGCCGAAGAGTTGAGTGTTGCTGCCGTACTCGTTGAAATACTCGTAGGTGAAGTAGCCGTTGATCGGGACGTAGCCGTTGATCGGGTCCCAGCCGTACGCGCTGCCGGCGACCGACTGCGGTTGGCCGTTGTAGGTGAATTCCCACTGGCCGTCGTTGCCGAGGCCGATGGACGCGGTCGCCGGCAAGATCGTGAGCGTGCCGGTGGTGGTCGCCGACTGGTAGTTCGGGTTGGCGCTGGTGAACGTCGCCGTCACGTCGTAGGTGCCGGCATTGACGGGCAAGGTCGTGGAACCGTCGTAGGTCAGGCTGAACGTGCCAGCGACCGGCGTCACGCCATCAAGACCCACCGCGGTGGCCACGACACCTTGGCCGCTGCCGTTGTAATAGAACGTAGTCGAACCGACGCTCAGTGTGGGAGCCACCGCGCTGATCGTCATGGTGCCGGCGATGGTGGCACTGACGTAGTTGGTGTCCGCACTGATGAAGTTGGCGACCACGGCATAGCTGCCGGCCTGGGTCGGCGGGTTGGGATTGCCGTTGTAGGTGATCTGGAACGATCCATCGACCGGGGTGACGCCATCAACGCCCACCACGCTGGCGGTGTCGGCGTGGGCGGTGCCGTCGTAGGCGGCCGAACCGTCCACGAGGGTCAAGGTCGGCGTCAGGGTGCCCAGGCTGTAGATAATGAGGTCGCTGGTGACGGCCACCGAAGCGTAGTCGGGGTCGTTGCTGGAAAACCGGATGGCCACGGTGAACAGGCCGGGACCGATCGGCGGGTTGGGATCGCCGTTGTAGGTGAGCTTGAAATCACCATCGACGGGACTGACGCCGTCCACACCCACAGCCGTCGCGGTCGCCTCGTGCGGCATCATGTTGTAATAGAACGAGCCACTGTTCAGGGTAACGGCCGGCGTCGCCGGCAGGATCGTCAGGGTGCCCGTCGCCACCGCGTTGACGTAAGCCGGGTCGGCGCTCGTGAAGGTCGCCCTCACGGCGTAGGTGCCGGCCTTCGTCGGCGGCGTCGTGGAGCCGTTGTAGGTGTAGACGAAACTGCCGGCGACCGGGGTGACGCCATCGGTCTCGACCGCGGTGGCGCTGGCCGCGTGCGCATGGCCGTCGTAAATCACCGCCCTGGTGCTGACCCGCACCGCCGGCTGGTTGACCGACACGTAGAAATAGAACGTGTAGGACGATGTGCCGGCGAAGTTGGCCGCCTGGAAGGTGACGGGCAGGGTGCCGACCGAGGCCGCGGTCGGCGTGAACGTGACCAGGCCGGTCGTGGGATCGACGGTCAGGCCGCTCGGCGGGTTGACGGCGGCGAACGTCGGCGCCGGGTTGGCGAACTCCTGCACCAGGTCGATCTGCACGGTCTGCCCCACGGTGACGTTGAGGCTGCCGATGTCGGCGCCGGAGGTGGTGGTGGCCACGTACAGGTCCGGCGGCGCCGCGACCGCCGCGTAGATGGCGGCGGTATGCCCTGACACGTGACCGGCGCTGTTGACCGCGGCGATGTAGTATTGGGCGCTGACGCTCGAACTGCCGGAAAGGATGACGGCGTTCGCGCCGAACGCCTGGGCATAGAGCACCCAGTTGATGCCGCCGCCGGAGCCGCGCGGACTGTGGTAAGGGTAGCCGCGGTAGATGTCGTAGCTGGTCACGTTCGGGTCGGGCGCGGCGTTCCAGGAGAGTTCGAGCGCCGTCGTGCTGATGGGAGTGCTCGTCAGCCCGGTCGGGACATTCGGCGTGACGCCGAGGGTGAGCGTTTGCGTCGTCTGGCCGACGTTGTTGCTGGCGGTCACGGTCACGACAGCGGTGCTGGTCTCGTCCGCGTAGGTGGGCGTCCACGAAATCCGGCCGGTGTTCGGGTCGATGGTCATGTCGGTCGGCGCCCCGCTGGTGAGGGCGTAGGTGGCTTGCGGGTTGGCCGTGGACGTGACCTGAAGGGTGGCAGGGGTGTTGACGAGGAACGTCCCGCTCGCGCCGGAGGTGATGATCGGGGCCTGGTCGGGCTGGTTCAGCTGCTGACTGACATAGGTCGTGGCCAGCGGGTTGCCGTTGGCGTCGTTGCCGCCCAGCACCTCGATGCGGCCCAGGGCATCGACCGTCGCGGCCGCCGAGTTGATCGGCTGCGGCAGCGGCGTCGCCACCGTCCAGGTGTTGGTCGTGATGTTGTAGGTCTCCACCGTGGCGGTCGTGCCCGCGGCCGTGCTGCCCCCAATGACGTAAATCAGGCCGTCCGGGCCGAGCACCGCGGCGCTGTCGCGGACGCCGACCTGCAGCGGGGCGACCTGATCCCAGGTGTTGGTCGCGATGGTGTAGCGGTAGACGCTGCTGGTGATGGCACCGCCGGCGCCGACGCCGCCGAAGGTGTAAAGGTGGCCGGCGCCGTCATCGACCGCTGACGCGGAGAACAGCGTCTGCGGCAGCGGGGCCTCGAACGTCCAGGTGTTGGCGGTCGCGTTGTACGCCTCCATCGTGGCGAGCGGTGTGCCGTTGTTGTCCACGCCGCCGATGGCGTAGTTCGTGGCGGTGGCCGCGTCGTAGGCGGCGCCGAGCAGGCCGCGCGGCATGTTCATCGACTTCAGGGAGCGCGTCTGGTTGGTCGCGCCGTCCACGACGGTGACGGTGTTCGGATCGTACTGGGTGACGGCCGACGTGGCGAAGCCGTTTTGCGCGCCGCCGTAGACCAGGAAGTAGCCGCTGGGCAACGGCCCGACTCCCGGCCCGGAGCGCGCGAAATCGAGGGGTTGGACCGTCGGCGTCAGGTTCGCCTGCCAGCTCGGGTCGGTGGCGTTCAGCGCGTACGACGTGGTTGAGGGGCCCGCCAGGATGAGCAGGTTGGCGCCCTCCGGCTGAGCGGCCAGCCCGCCCGCCGCCACGGGCAGATTCACGCCCACGGCCCACGACAGGGCCGCCGGCAGGTCGCGCGTCTCCAGCTGTTCCAGCACCAACCGCCGCCCCGACCGCGCCCGTCCGGCGGCCCGGTTGCTCGTGACACCGCGAACTCCGACCCACTTCCGCAAGTAGTTTGTGAACATGCGCGCTCCCTCATGGGCAATCCCGGCTCTGAGGACGATCCTACCGATTGCCGTTTGTGATGTGTGATAGAGTTGCGAGGCGATCTTTGACGGGGTAGTAGATAGGAAATAGGGTATCCAGGCATCTGCTTATTGTCAATATGCGGATGATAAAATCGCCTTAATCTTCATGCGTTTCTCGCACAGCCGCCGCGGTTACGTCTTCACCTCCACGCCGGCCGTCGCGGTCGCCGGCGCCGCCTTGCGCATCGGCGGCGCCAGCAGCGTCGGCAGCTGGTGGTTGAGCACGCGCTCCAGCTCGCCCAGTGCCCGCGCCACCGTGGCCCCGTCCAGGACGCGGTGGTCGTAGATCAACCGCACGTCCACCGTGCCGTCCTCCGCGATGACGCCGTAGTTCAGCGTCGTTGTCAGGATCGACAGCGGGTGCAGCGCCTCGGCCCCGAGCCCCGAATACACCGTCACGCCGAACGTGCCCAGGTTGCGGGCGCGCTTGTAGCCCGACCAGTTCAGCCCGACCCACCAAATCAAGCGCCGCAGCGGCCACGGCAGCCGGCTGATGCGCAGCGCCCGCCGAAACGTGGCCACGCGCTCCACCGACGTCTCCTTGCACTCCTTCAGGTAGCGGTCGATCTGTTCGGGGCTGTGCTCTTCGACTCCGCGCAACTGCACGAACAGGACCGCCGGCTCGTTCTCCACCTCGCGCTCCATGGCGATGGAGGCGATGCTGACGGGGTGCTCGTACAGGTGCGGCCAGGGAAAGGTGAGGTAAGCGCGGCGCAACTCGGGCCGGGCGGCGGCGACCAGGGCGTAGGCCTTGGTGAACAGAGCGCACCAGCTCGGCCGTGGGCTGGCCTGCTCGCGGGCCACCATCAGCGGGGCAATGTTCATGCGCCGCTGCACCGGCACCGACGGCACCTTGCGGGCGCTGTGCAGGAAATCCCCGATCAGGCGCCGCGCCGGCGACAGAGGCAGGCTGCGGCCACGTGGTTCGGCCATCGTCGTCCTCGCTGATCGATTCGACTAAATGGTGGCGATCCGTACCGCGAGAAGTGCTGAGGGTCGGTCGGGAACTGCTCCGCAACGCCCGCTGACCTGGCGCTGGAGGGTCTTCTCTTCCTTATATGGGTTTTCGCAACGGGGAGTGTTCCGCACTCCAGCCCGCCACCCGAGCGAACGGGACATTGTAAATTTTAGAGAGGCATCCAGCCATGTCAACCATTTTCACCAGCCTTCCCAGCATATCCAGATTGCGCGACGGCCGCAATTCCGACACCTTCACGCTGGCGAAACCATTCCAGCGTGTGGCGCAACCCCTCCAGCGCCGGGGTGCATGGCTGCCAGCCCAGTTCCGCCCGCGCCCGGTCGATACTATAAGCGGCCGGCCGCGTCATCAGGTCGGCCCCGTAGCGCGTGACATAGGGGCGCGGTCCCAGCGCATGACGCGGGCGTAGACCTCGCCGAACAGGCCGCCCCAGGTCGCCAGCCAGCGCGGCGCGTGGCGCGTCAGACGCGGCAGACCGAGGCCGTCGGTCAGGGTCTCGAAGAACTGCCGTTGCGTGATCTCGCCGGGGCTGCACAGGTGATAGACGCGGCCGCCAGCGCTGGCGTGGTTGGCGGCCAGGACGGCGCCTGCGGCCACGTCGGCGGCGTAGACGAGGTTGAGCAGGTTGTCGGCGCGGCCGATGAGCTTGATCCAGCCGCCGCGCAGGCCGTTGACCAGGCGCGGCAGGCCGTTGCGGTCGCGCGGGCCGTAGATCCAGCTGGGCCGCACGACCGTCACGCCGTCGCCCAGGGCACGGACCAGGCGCTCGGCCTCGATCTTGGCGCGACAGTAGTAGTCCAGGCGGCGGACGCGCTGGCCGAGCGGTTCGTCCTCGGTGAAGCCGGCCGGCGTCGGCCGTGGATGGCCGTAGACGGCGACAGAACTGACGTGCAGCAACCGGCTGACGCCCGCGGCGCGGACGGCGGCGACGAGGTTCGCGGTGGTGTCGATGACCTCAGCCCGGAACTGCCGCCAGGCGCCCCAGTCGCCAACGCGGGCGGCGCAGTGGTAGACGATGGTGGCGCCGTGGACGGCGCGGCGAACGGCCTCGGCGTCGAGCAGGTCACCAGGGACCAGCTCCACGCCGAGGCCACGGAGGAAGGCGGTGTCGGCGCCGGGGCGGATGAGGGCGCGGACACGCTCATCGCGGCGGACGAGTTGTTCGGCGACGTGACTGCCGAGCAGCCCGGTCGCGCCGGTGAGGACATTGAGGGGAGCCGCCATCCGCCCGGGGCCTCCAGAAAACGCGAGCGCCGGGGTCCGGCGCGTCAGCGCGGCAGTTCCAGTTGCGCCTTCCACTCCTTGTCTTCGAGGGACATTTTCATTTGTTTGGTATCCCCTTCTTTCTCTTTGTAATGGACCGTGGCTTTGTTGCCGTCCACCTGCACCTTGGTGACCGTGGAGTCCTCGACCTTGTGAAATTTGTCGTGGAAGCGCTCGGTCTTGAAGTAGGATTTGGTGTCGAGGGTGGCCAGGTCAACCTTCTTCTTGCCGACCCAGGTCTTGTTCATCTCCTCCTTTTTCATCTTGTCCGCCTTGTCATAGGCTTCCTTGACGGCCTTGGCTGTCGCCTCGGCCTCTTTCTGGGTCTCCTTGTCGATAGCTGCCCAGAGTTTGTCCGTGTTGCCGTCGTCCACGGCCTCCAGGCCTGCCTGCAGATCGCCGAACGCTGTCTTGACGGCTTCCTCCTCCTTGGACATTTTTTTGCCGCTCTTGTCTTCCTGGTTGGTGCATCCGACCAGCACCGCTCCGGCCAACAAGCCAACCGCCCAGCACCAACGTACGTTGCTGCCCATCATCGCACCTCTCATGAGTTTGGGGAACCGGCCCGGACCGCGCGGCCGGCTGTGTTCGCTAAGGTAGCGGCAAACGGGCGGAAAGCCAACGAAATAAAAAGTTCCGGCGCGGAAGACTCACCCGGCGAGCGGCGCGGCGTTAGCCCGCCGGTACTGCAGAGCACCGGCGGATTGGACGGCTCCCCAGTCGCAACCTATAGTTGGGACACCAGGGGCTCTGACAATTCCTGTCGCCAGAGGACGGTTCATGAAATTCGCCGTGCTGCCGCTGCTGTGCCTGGGCGTGGTGCCGACGCAGGTCCGGCCCCTGGGCAACCTCGACTTCCAGTCCGGGCCGGAGGTACGCTGGCAGGGTAGCGGCTTCGCCCTGCGGCCGGGCCAGCAAACGCCGCGCTGGGTCGGCAGCGCCGACGCCCCAGGCGGCAAGGCCCTGCTGCGCTATGTCTTCACCGTGCCCGAAGGCGCCGGCCGCATTCACTTCGCCGCCCACGCCGTTTACGGCCGGGGCTGCGCGCGGACAAGCGCATGAACGTCTACCTGCTGGGCGCCGGCCACCGCCAGGTGCCCAAGCTGCGGCGCACCGCCACCGGCTGGACGCCGACCAACTCCCTGCTGCCGCTGGCCAACGGCGTCAACAACGCCTACTGCTGGGACGTGTCCGCGGAGGCCGGCGCGACGCTGCAAATCGTGCTGCTCGACCAGGACGACCGGCCCGGCTGTCACGTCATTTGCAGCGGCTTCCGCGTCGAGCGCGCCGACGCGGAGCAGACCCGGCAATTCGCCGTGGAAATGCAGCGGCTGCAGAAACAGTACAAGCTGCCGCCGTTGCTGAAGTACGACAGCCGGCACTTCACCGCCTGGAGCAACGCCGACCCGGACTTCACGGTGCTGCGGCTGCGCAACTGTGAGGTACTCCACCACAACTTCTTCCAGCACTTCGAGCGCAAGGGCTTTCGCCTGCGGCCGCCAGCCGCCCGGCTCATGGTGGCGGTCTTCGACGCCCAGACCGGCTTTGAAGCGTACCTGGGCCAGAAGATGCCGAACAGCCTGGTCGGCGTCTACCACCCCGCGAGCAACCGCCTGGTGGTGTATGACCTCAACCAGAATAAGGGCCTGCTGGCGAACAAGGAAAAGGCCCTGCAGTTGAGCAAGCAAATCGCCCTGGACATGGACCGCGTTCACTACGTTCAAGCGGTGGAGCGCTCGGCGCGCGACGCCAGCGCCGACGCCAACATCGCCACGACCATGCACGAGGCGGCCCATCAGGTGTCGTTCAACTGCGGTCTGCTGAACCGCGACGGCGACAAGCCGCTGTGGCTGGCCGAGGGACTCGCTTGCTACTGCGAGGCAACCGAGAAGGGGGCGTGGCAGGGGGTCGGCCGGCCGAACAACCCCGATCGGTTGCACGTGCTGGCCCAGGTGCAGCGCGGCAAGGCCAAACTGCTGCCGATTGCCGAGTTGGTCGGGTCGGCGGACTGGCGCAAGGACAGCGCGACGCTGACGGTCGGCTACGCCCAAAGTTGGGCGCTGTTCCATCTGCTCATGCACCGGCGGCCGGAAGCGCTGCGGAAGTACCTGGCGCTGATCTACCCGCGCCGGACGCCGGACCATCGGCTGACGGATTTCCGGCAGGTGTTCGGGGCGGACCTGACGCGGCTGGACCGCGAACTGGCGGGGTACGTGACGGACCTGGTGGAGCGCTACGGGCCACGGCTGAAGTGACGGCTCGTGGTCGGAGCCCGAGCGCCAGCGAGGAGCAGAGGTTGGCCCCGCGCTGGCGCTCGGGCTCCGACCACGAACATTCATGGCGATTTCTTGTTAGACACGTCGCGCGGTTGCAGCCCGACCTCCAGCAATTCATGCACGTCGTCGGTGCGCGGCAGCAGTTCCGGCTGGCGAGCGGTGCGCCGGACGTGGGCCGCCAGCTCGGCCGTCAACTCCTTGACCACCGGCGCGAACTCCGCCTTGCTGGCCAGGTTGGTCGTCTGACCGGGGTCCTTGAGGTTGTCGTACAGCAGGATGGTGCGGCCCGGGAGCGGCTTGCCGGTGGTGTAGCCGTCCTGACGAGCGCGCTTGCCGGTGCCGTAGATCAGGTGCCAGCGGTCCGTGCGCACCGCCATCTCCTCATTCTCGGCGTACTCCACAAAAACACGGTCGCGGTGCTTGTCGGTCTTGCTCTGCAGCAGCGGCAGCAGGCTGCGGCCCTGCACGGTCTTCGGCGTGGCGACGCCGCAGGAATCCAGGATCGTCGGGGCGATGTCGATGAACTCGACGAGGGCACGGCTGCTGCGGCGCTTCTTCGGCGCCGGCGGCGGTGGCAGGGCCGGCGGCAGCCGGATGAGCAGCGGCGCCCGGATGGCCTCCAGGAACAGGCAGTGCTTCTCGAAGCGGCCGTGGTGGCCGAGCAAGTAACCGTGATCGCCGATAAAGACGATCAGTGTGTTGCGGTCCAGGCCGAGCTTCTCCAGGGCCGCGAGCACGACGCCGATGTTCCTGTCGAGGAACTCCACGGAGGTGTAGTAAGCCGCGGTGATGCCCTGCGTGTCGCGCTCGGTTAGACCGCGGAAGATGGCGGGAATCTGCCAGTCGTCCTCGGCGCCGGCCTTCGGCACCTTGATGGTTTCGGGCTGGTGCCGGCCGCGGAACTCGACGGGGAAGTGAAACGGCGAGTGCGGCTCTGTGAAGCTGACCATCAGAAAGAATGATTCGTCCCTGTGCTGCCCGAGGTAGCGAACCGCTTCATTGGCGAAGTAGGTGCCGGCCATGTCCACATCGCCGGCGGGGTAGGGCCGGCAGTCGGCGTTGAGCCAGACGCGCCGGGATCCTTGAAGGGCCGCCACTGCGGCAGAAACTCCACGTCCTTCGGCAGCGGCGTGGCGCCCTTTTGCTTGAGCCATTTGCGGAAGTCGGGCAGATCCAGGCGATACTCGAAGCCGTGCTTGAGATCGCTGTTGAAGTGCATCTTGCCGATGGCGGCGGTGCGGTAGCCGGCCCGGGCCAGCAGCTTCGCCAGCGTGTTCTCGGTCGCCGGCAGGGCGGTCTTCAACTGCGTGACGCCGACGGTGCGCGGGTAGCGGCCGGTGAGGAACGACTGCCGTGAGGCGGTACACACCGGCGAATTACAGAACGCCTGGTCGAAGCGGACGCTCTGCGCCGCCAGCCTGTCGAGGTTGGGTGTGCGGACCTGCTTGTTGCCGTAGGCGCCGATGGCGTATGCCGCCAAATCATCGGCGACGATGAACAGAACGTTGGGTTTTTTGGGGGCGGCCTGGGCCGCGGCCGGCGACGGCAGCAGTCCGAGCATGGCGACGGCAAGACAGGACCAGCGCATGACAACTCCGGGAAAAAGCCGAGCAACGTGAACAACGGGATTCCCTGCCAATATCACTATCCCCAGTGCGCTGAAACGTCTTCCCTTATGGAGCTCTGCGATGCCTGCCACCGCCATGCCCCACGTCCTCGCCGACCTGCCGCTGGGGGCGGTCGTCACCGACTTGCTGCACGGCCGCGTCGAGTTGCGGCCGTGGTCGGCGGCCGCGGAACCGGGGGCGGAGCGCATCGCGGCCATCTACACCTACGGCCATCCGCGGACGGACGCGGCGTTATTCGACCGGCTGCCGGGCCTGCGCGTGGTCAGCAACTTCGGCGTCGGCGTCGATCACATCGACGTGGCGGCCGCGGCGGCGCGGGGCGTGCCGGTCGGCAACACGCCCGGCGTCCTGGACGGGGCGACCGCGGACCTGGCGTTCGCGCTGCTGCTGGCGGCCGGCCGGCGCCTGGCAGAGGGCGACCGCTACGCCCGCGGCCCAGACTTCCTGCGCTATGACCCCTCGTACATGCTGGGCCGCGAGATCCACGGCAGCACGCTCGGCGTCATCGGCCTGGGCCGCATCGGCGAACAGGTCGCCCGCCGCGGCCGCGCCTTCGACATGACGGTGCTCTACTGCAACCGCACCCGCAAGCCCGCCGCCGAGGTAGCGCTGCCAGCCCGCCACGTGACGCAGGACGAATTGCTGGCCACGGCGGATTACGTCGTGCTCACGGTGCCGCTGACGCCGCAGACGCACCACCTGATCGGTCGGGCGGAGCTGGCGCGAATGAAGCCGATGGCCATCCTGGTCAACGTCGCCCGCGGCCCGGTCGTGGACACCGCCGCACTGACCGAGGCGCTGGCGGCCCGTCGGATTTACGCCGCGGCGCTGGACGTGACCGACCCGGAGCCGCTGCCGCGCGACCATCCGTTGCTGCGGCTGCCCAACGTGACCATCACGCCGCACCTGGGCAGCGCCACCGAGCAGACTCGGCGGCGCATGGCGGAGATGTCGGTGGAGAACCTGCTGGCGGGGCTTGCGGGCCAGCCGCTGCCGTATCGCGTCGCGCCGCCGTGACGGGATTGCTGCCGCTGGCGCCGGGCGCGTCCGTGGTAGTGAACGGAAGCGGGGAATAGCGGCAAGAACGACCCGAATTCTGTTGGGAAAGGGGGCGGACTTTGAGTGCCGGGGTAATTCTGCCGATGGCAAAATCGCTGTATCTTTGCGACGGGCACCTCGGCTTTACCTCCGGGAAGACGGACCTGATGGGGATCTTTGATTCCATTCGCCCCCAGGGTGGATATCCACACATCCACCCGTCCTTTGTGGTCTTCGCCCGCCTGGCGCAGGGGCTGGGAACCATTCCCTTTCGAGTGGACATCCGTCGCGCCGCCAGTGGCCAGTTTGTTGCAGGCACTCTGGTCCAACAGCTGGTTTTTCCCGACCGAGATACGATCGTCAACATGGTGGTGACCATGAAGGGAGTATCCTTTCCCCAGCCGGGACTATTTCTGGTAGAATTGCTGCTGGACAATCAGTGGGTGGCAGACACCACCGTGGAACTGAAATGAGGAGACGTGCGCATGAGCGCGATCCAGCAGCCAACCCCGAATCATCAGGGCGAGACGTTTGGTTCGGGGGATTTCCAGTTTTTTGAATGCGAGGCGCTTTCCGCGGACCACCCGGAGATTCAGGCCCGCGAGCGCGCCCGTCAACAGCAATTGCCACTCTCCAATCCAACCGAGAAGGAGGCCCGGCCTGCACCGGAAGGGGAAAAGAAGAAACATCCTGAATAAGACAGCCAACGGACGCGGTGAGAAAGGCCGGGCGGAGCTGGCGCGGATGCAGCCGACGGCCATTCTGGTCAACGTCGCCCGCGGCCCGGTCGTGGAAACCGACGCGCTGGCCGAGGCGCTGGCGCAGCGCCGCATCTACGCCGCGGCGCTGGACGTGACCGACCCGGAGCCGCTGCCGCGCGGCCACCCGCTGCTGCGGCTGCCGAACGTGACCATCACGCCGCACCTGGGCAGCGCCACCGAACAGACGCGGCGGCGCGTGGCGGAGATGTCGGTGGAGAACCTGCTCGCCGGGCTCGCGGGGCAGCCGCTGCCGTACCGGGTCGCGCCGCCGTGACTGGATTTCGGTCGCTGGCGTCCTGGCGTGCTGCACCTCTCCAGACTCCAGCGTACCCGTTCACGGGTTTGTGGCGGCGACGCACGAGCCAACTGGGCGAACCCCAGGGCAAGGCTGTAGGATGCCCCGGCAGGGAAACGCCGTAGGCTGCCCCCGCAACGCCCCTACGCGCCCGAGACGAGAAGGCCGTTGAATTCCGGAACCAATTTCGCTCCGGTTTGCCGCCATTATTACATAGGGGGCACAACGATGATTGACAAAACAACTGCCAGAGACATCGTGAGTCGATGCTTGAGTTCACTTGCTGAACACGATGAGAATGACCCATGGGTCATTTGGGATGAATATACCGAAGAGTATGATATTGCCTGGGTGTTCTACTGGACAAAAGAATCAATTTTTCTAGGAAAGGCTCGGAACCTTATTACTGGAAACAACCCGATCCTGGTTGACAAACAAACCGGCTTTTTGTTTCTTATAGAAGTTTCTGCCCCCCCCAAGTTCAGTGTTGAGAAATACCGAAAAGATAAAAACAGCTTGCCTCGGCTTACTTTTTGAAAAGAGAGGAAAAGGGCCAGCTTTCCGTCAGCAGGTCGTTCCGGCAGCCGGTCAGCGTTCCCTGGGGCGCTTCGGCTTCTTTTCCCCAAAATCCAGCTGGTCTGCCAAATCCGGCGCGGCGACGAAAGCACGCTGCCTACCCTGTTTCGTCTCGACCAGCAGTTTACGCCCCGCCAAGTCGAGCAAGTCGTTGCGTGCCGTCACCAGGGTGATGCCCTGAGAATGTTGGTGCGACTGGAAGGTGAAAACCTGGGACGGGTCCTGCAGCGCGCGGTCCAGCACGGCGCGCTGGCGGTGGTTCAGGTCGGGGAACCGGCGCAGGGCCGCCGCCGCCCGCTGCTGCTCCGCCTGCTTTTCGGCCAGGTACTGGCGCAGGCTTACGAGGGCTTGTTGCGTCGCCTCCAGCTGGAACAGCACGGAGTAGGTCAGGTCGTTGTCGTCGTGTTCGCTGTGCAAAAACGAGCGGTAATACTGCATCGGGGCTTTCATGATGACGCGGGAAATCGTCAGAAACTCGAACAGCCAGTAACCCCGTTTCAGCATGTACCAGTAAAACAGGCTGCGCGCCGTGCGGCCGTTGCCGTCGATGAACGGGTGCTCGTAGGCCAGCCAGAAGTGCAGGACCGCCGCCTTGACCAGGGGGTGAATGAAGTTGTCCTTGCCGTCCTCGGCGTTGGCGAAGTCAATCAAGCGGGCGAGTCGGTCCGGCAGCCGATCGGCCGGCGGCGGCGTGAACACCACCTCGTTGTCGCGCACGTCGATCACGGAAATCGCTTCGTCCGGGGTGCGGAGCCGTCCCACGCCCGTCGGGTCGTCCAGGGTGTCCCGGGTCATGCTCTCCTGGATCTCAAACAACAAATCCAGCGACAGGGGCACGTCCAGGCGCTGCCGCAACGTCTGGATGGTGCGGTAGCTGTTGACGATCATCTGTTCGCTGCGATCGCGCGGCTTGCGGTTGGTGCGGAGCATTTCCTTGGCCACCCTGCGAGTGGTGGCCGCGCCCTCGATCTGACTGGTGGCAATGGCTTCTTCCATCAGCGAACTGATCAGCACGCGCTCGCGAATTTCCCGGATGGCCGGGGCGGCGCCGGCTTCCAGGCCGATCATGGTTCCGCCCATGCGGTCCACCTCGTGCAGCACCCGGAGCGAAGGCAGCGGCATCCAGTAATTAAAGGCGAGGCGGTGCTCATCCACCAGCGGGAGAAAGCGCCGCTGGCCCATGCGCGACAGTTTGACCGCCAGCCAGGCTTCCTCGGGGTCGAGCCCGGCCAGGGGTGGCCGGTGGCGCAGTTTGTCCCAGTGAAAGTAGGCGGTGTTCGCTTCGGTGATGTACTGCTGGATGGACGGGTTCCCCAACTGCTGCAGTACGCGCGGCAGCTTTTCGTTGGCTAACGAGGGTGGTTTTTGAGGCAACTTGACCATCGACGATAACTGTATAGCAACTGTATAGTCTTGAAATATTATACAGTTTTCGCTGGCCAAAAGGAAGGCGATTCAGAAAACCACTGACTGTCCTGGAGTTGCGCTGCTGAAGGGGTGGTTGGGGCGGTGGCAGTCTTCTCTTTACTATCCAGTCCTGCCGCCGGGATGGATGCGCCGCGCCAGGCCGCCAGCGGCAGAAAAACCATTGCCATCGCCGCCGGCGCCGTCATAATCGAGTCAGTTCCACCCCGCGCACTTTTTGGAGACCTCACCGTGGCCACCCGCCTCACGCGCCGCCGCTTCCTGCAGGGCAGCGCCGCCGTCGCCGCCAGCGCCGTCGTGCCGTACACCCTCACCGCCGCCCAACCGCAGCCCAACGGCGAGCGCCTGCGCCTCGGCGTCATCGGTGTCGCCGGCCGCGGCGCCGACAACCTCCGCGGCGTCAGCCACGAACACATCGTCGCCCTGTGCGACGTGGACACCAACCGCGCCGCCGCCGCCCGCAAGCAGTTTCCCAAGGCCGCGTTCGTCGAGGACTACCACCGCCTGATCGATCGCAAGGACGTGCAGGCCGTGGTCATCAGCACGCCGGACCACGCGCATGCGCTGCCGGCGCTGCTGGCGCTGCAGGCCGGCAAGCACGTTTACCTCGAAAAGCCGCTGGCGCACAACGTCCGCGAGGTGCGGTTGCTGATGGAAGCGGCCGGTCGCCACAAGGCCGTCACGCAGATGGGCACGCAAATCCACGCCGGTGAGAATTATCGACGTGTCGTCGAGATCATGCGCGCCGGCACCATCGGCCGTGTCCGCCGCGTCCACGTCTGGGTGAACACCCGGCCGACCGCCGGCACCCGCGTCAAGCAAGCGACGCCGGTGCCGCAGGGCCTCAACTACGACCTGTGGCTGGGCGGAGCGCCGTCGCGGCCGTACCACGAGTCGCACGTGCATTTCCGCTGGCGCTGGTGGTGGGACTTCGGCGGCGGTGTGCTCGCGGACATGGCCTGCCATTACCTGGACCTGGCCTACTGGGCGCTGGGCCTGACGCAACCGCGGACGGTGGCGGCGAGCGGCCGCGTCACCTACAAGGGCGACAACACCGTGCCGAACCTGATGCGGGTGGACTACGAATATCCGGCGCCGGCGAACAACCGCCGGTGCATCTGACGTGGTATCACGGCGTCACCGGCCCGGACCTGAATGGGAAAGTCACCTACACGGGCTTCCCGGCGGGCGTGCTGTTCGAGGGCGAGAAGGGCAACCTGCTGGCGGGTTACAACGGCTATCGGCTGCTGCCGGTGGAGCGATTCAAGGGTTTCGAGCCGCCGAAGCCGACCATCGCGCGCTCGATCGGTCATCACCGCGAATGGCTGCAAGCGATCCGCAGCGGCGGGCCAACGACGTGCAGTTTCGCTTACAGCGGCAACCTGACGGTGGCGGTGCTGCTGGGGAATGTGGCGTACCGCTGCGGCGGCAAGATCGAGTGGGACGACCGCACGGGCACGGTGACCAACAACAAGAACGCGGCCCAGTATCTGCGGCGCGAGTACCGCAGGGGCTGGGCCGTCGGCTAATGTCCTGGCGCACGGCGCGCCGTGAGCCCAGAGCGGTTCACAGGCGCGTGGATCACGAACCGTAGGACGGCTCGCCAGCGCCGTCGGGAGAACGCTGACGGCTCTGGAGAGCCGTCCTACCACTTGTGTGCTAACCGATCGTGAACCGCCTTAATTGGGGTTCAGGTTGTAGAGGGCGCTGGCCTCAACCGTACGGTCGGCGGCCCGGTAAGCGCGGGCGAGGTTGTTGCGACAGGCCACGGTGTCGGTGTGGTTCGGCCCCTGCGCCGTCTGCCGCAAGTCCAGCGCCTGCTTGTACTGCTGGACCGCCAGCGCCGGCTCGCCCTGGTCCAGGTAAGACGAGCCGAGCACCTCGCGGACCTGCGCCGCCGCCAGCGGCCGATCCGCGAAGACCTTGGCGATCTCCGGCTCGGCCGCGTCCACCGCCTGGCGCAGCGTCACCGCCTTGTCGAAGACGCCGGCCCAGGCCTTCGGGCGGCCCGCCGCGAACACCCGGTCCTGCAAGAACTCCAGCGCCGCGCGGGCGTCCTGCGCGGCACGCTTCGCCTCTGCCGCCACGGCCAAAGCCCGGTCGAGCGACTGCGCCGTGGTCTGGCGCGTCGCCTCTGCCTGGTCGCGCTGGCTTGTGAGCGCTGCCTTGAAGCTCATCGCCTCGTCACGCTGCTTCGTGGCCTCTTCGGCCTTTGTTTGCGATTCGGTTTCCGCCTGCCGCGCCCACACGGCCAGGCCCGTGCCCGCGGCGCCCATCCCCACTAGCAGCGTCAGCAGGACCGCTGCCATCCGGTTCGTTCGTTGGTTCATCATAACGTTAGTCTCACGAATGGTTGGACGGCTCGCCCGAGCCGTCTGGAACAGGGACGGCTCCGCAGAGCCGCCCCGCCAAGTTTCCCGGACGGCTGCAGCGAGCCGTCCCACAACGGACCTAGCGATCGTTCATTTTCGGCACGAGAACCCCAGGGGCGAGGCGCACGGGGGCGCCGTCGGTCAGGGCCATCAGGTCGTCGGCGGTGGCCACATTCACCCGGTCGTCGAACGGCACCCAGCGTGCCTTGCCGTCGGGCCCGTTCGGCAGCCGGCGGTTGGTGACCTCGATCCACTTGCCGTCGCTGATGCCCGTCTGGATCTCGGTCCTGACCACGTGGCCGTTCTTGTACAGCCAGCAGAAGGTCTGTTCGCCGACCGTGAAGGTGGCGCTCACCGGCAGCGCCCGCACGTCGGGGTGCTCGATAATCACGTTGGCGTAGGCGTACATGCCCGGCAGAATCTTGCTGTTGGGGTTGTTCAGATCGATCTCGGCGCGGAGCGTGCGGCTGGTGACGTTCAAGGCCCATGAGGTGCGCGTCACCGTCGCCGACAGCCACTCGTCCTTGTAGCCGCGGATGTAGACGCTCGCCGGCGTCCCCTTGCGGACGTAGTTGGCGTCTTGCTCGGGGATGTCCACGAAGATGCGGACGATGTCGGTGCGGTCCACCACGTAGAGCGGCGCGGCCCCGCTGGGCGACTGGTGCGGCGACCGGTGCATGGCCGTCGGGTCGCCGTTGGCGGGCAGCACGAAGTCGTTGGTGTTGGCGTTGCGCACCGTGATGATGCCGTCGAACGGCGCCGGCAACGTCAGGTAGCCAACCAGAGCCTCGAGCCGTTTTGCCTCGCTCTCGGCGACCTTCAGTTCCGCGCTGGCGACCGCGACGGCGACCGTCTTCTCATCCAGCTTGGCGTTCTTCGAGAGCAGTTCCGCGTCCGCCTTCAGGATGGTCGCCTTGGCCGCCTCCCGCGCGGCCCGGTTCGACCGCAACTGATTCTCCGATTCGAGCAGCACCTGTGGATCGACCGTGCCGTTGGCGACCTCGCGCCGCAGCCGCTTGACCTCCGAGTCCCAGCGGACGACCTGGGCCTCGTACTGGTCCAGGATCGCCTTGGTTTCCAGCAGGCGCGCCTCGGCCGCCTTGACATCGGCCTCGGCCACCTTGACGAGCTTGCGGGCCAGTTGCACGCGCTCCTCATCGAGCTTGACCGTGGCCTTCTTCGTCTCCCAGTCCTCGACCCACTCCGGCACGAACAGCTTCGCAAGCACGTCATTCTTCTTCACCTTGTCGCCGATGTCCACGCACCACTTTTCGATGTACGCGGTCATCTTCGGGTAGATCGACGTGCGCTCGTAGGCCTCGACGAAGCTCGGCTGGCTGACGGTGCGGACGATGGTCTTCACCGGCGTCTGGAGCAGCTTCACCATTGGCGGGTCCGCGACGCTCCCGGTGGCGGCCTCGTGCTTGCCCTCCGGCTCGCCGGATCGGCCCCAGCTGAACCAGAGCGTCAGGCAGCCCCCGATCACGATCACGGGCGCGACCCAGAGCAGGAGCCGGTGGCGCGTGGTGGCAGGAAACGACGCCGGAGTTTGATCTGCACTATTCATCGAACATCTCCTTATGAATCAGGATGAGGTTGTTCCGCGCTGGGCGAGCGGCGCGGCGTCAGCCCGCCGTGTCTGGCGTTCCACGGCGGGTTGACGCCGCGCCGCTCGCCCCGGTTTTTTCACTCAATGAGGCGGCGCTCCGGGCTCGTGGCCTCCGTCATTGGGGCCGTGATCTCCGTGCGGCGGCGGCGGCGCGGCGCGCGCGGCCGCTCGATCGGGCCGTGGCCGGTCCCCGGCGAGATGCCCTCACCGTGCTGCGGCTCCAGCGCGATCGGCCGGCCGCTTTCGTCCCAGGCCCCGTAATCCTCGCTCGCCGCCACGTCCGCGACGTACTCGTCCTTGTGAGCGTGGACGTTCGGGTCGTAGTGCGCGCTGTCGCGGTCGTCGGGGTAGATCGATGGCGACTTGGCTTTCTGGCGGCCGATGACCACCGCGAAGATCGATGGCAGCACCAGCAGCGTCGCCACCGTGGACATCACCAGGCCGCCGATCACCGCCAGGCCCAGCGGCGCCTGCATCTGACTGCCCTTCTCCAACGCCAGGGCCATCGGCACCATGCCGACGGTCATGGCGCAGGCGGTCATCAGAATCGGCCGCAACCGGTCGCTCGCCCCGAGGATGGCCGCGTCGGTCGAGGACTTGCCGTTCTTCCAGTGGTCGTCCATGAACGTCACGAGCATGACCGAGTTGGACACCGACACGCCCAGGCTCATGATCGAACCCATGAACGACTCAATGTTCAAACTGGTGCGGGTGAAGTACAGGATGGTGGCGATGCCCGCGAGCACGCCCGGCACGGCGCCGATGGAGATCAGGCCGAGCTTCGGCGACTGGAAGTAGGCGGTCAGCAGCACGAGGATGACGAACACCGCGACCGCCAGGCCGACGCCGAGCGCCAGGAACATCTCGTTCATCGGCGGCAGCTGGCCGCGGAGTTCGACGCGGACGCCGGCGGGAGGGGTGCCGGCCCGGTCGATGGCCTCCTGCACCTGGCGGGCGGCGCGGCCCATGTCCTCGCCTTCGACGTTGGCGGTCACGGTCAGGTAGCGCTGCGACATGTTGCGGTCGAACTCGCCGGGCCGCACGCTGGTGCGGACCTTGGCCACGTCGCGGATCATCAGGTTGACGAACGGGTTGATCGAGTGAATCGGCAGCTCCTCGATGGCCTCCGCCTTGACCATCTTGTTCGGTGGCACCTGGATCTGCACCAGGTAGTCGAAGCCGGTGCGCTCGTCGCACCAGTAATTGAGGTCGCTGAAGCGGGTCGAGGAGGTCGCCATCACGAGGGCGCGGTGGATGTCCTCGACGGTGACGCCGCTCAGGTTCGCCTTCTCGCGGTCAATCTCGACCTCGATGGTCGGGTAATCGACGGTCTGCTCGAACTGCACGTCGCGCAGGTACGGAATCTTCTTCATCTCGGTGGCGACCTTCTCCGCGTGCTTGCGGACGTCGCCCAGGTCGGTGCCGACGAGCCGCACCGCGATCGGCGTCATCGAACCGAAGCTCATCACCGAGGAGACGATGTCGCCGGGCTCGAAGCCGAAGGTCGCCAGGTGAGCCTGCTTGATGGCCTCCGCGTTGGACAGGCCGCCCTGCTCCAACCGCTGCTCCAGCCACGGGATGACCTTCTCGGGCAGCTTCTTGCGGAGACGCTCGCGGAACTCGGCGAGCTGAATGCCGCTGTCCTCCTTGAGTTTGACGCGCAGCTGGCCATCATCCGGGCCGCGCATGAACAACACCATGTTGTTGATGCCGAAGTTCGGGGCCACCTGGCCGACGTAGCCCATCGAAATCTCAATGTTTTCGCGGCCGGCTTCCTGCTCGATCACCTCCAGGTTCTTGAGCGCCATCTGCCGGGTCAGCTCGAAGTTGGAGCCGGGCGGCGGCCGGAAGCGGAGCACGAATTGCCCCGAATCGACCTGCGGGAACAGCTCGGTGCCGACCTGCAAGCCGAGCACCAGCAGGATCGCGACGCAGCCGCCGAGGTAGGTCAACACCACCGGCCAGCGCAGCCGGACGAACAGGTTCACCGCCTTGCCGTAGCCCTTGAGCAACAGGCCGAACAGTCCGGCCTCTTCGCCGTGGCCCGCGCCGTGTTCGTGGCCCATGTGCTTGAGCAGGTACACCGACAGCACCGGCACGAACGTGCTGGAGAGCAGGTACGACGAGATCATGGCGAAGCCGACGCCCAGGGTCAGCGGCATGAACAGCGACCGCAGGGGGTCCGCCATGATGAACGCCGGGATGAACACCGACAAAATACAGAGCAGTGCCAGCAACCGCGGCACGGCGGTGGCGTTGCTGGCGTGCAGCACCGCCGTGGCCACGTTTTTCGTGTGCCCCATCTGCACGTGGACGTTTTCGATGGTCACCGTCGCCTCATCCACGAGGATGCCGATGGCCAGGGCCATGCCGCCCAGGGACATGATGTTGATGGTGTTGCCCGTCAGGTACAGGCCGAACAGCGACCCGAGCAGGGCCAGCGGGATGTTGGCGACGACGACGATCACGCTGCGTAAATCGCGGAGGAACAGCAGGATCATCAGGCCGGTCAGGCAGGCGCCGATGGCCCCCTCGGTGGCCACGCTCTCGACCGCCGCCACCACGGTCGGCGACTCGTCGAACTGGAAGCTGATCTTGACCTTGTCGCGGTACTCCTTGGGGATGACGCTACGGAACAGGTCCATCGACTTGCGCGTGTTGGCGACCACGTCGAGCGTCGAGCCAGTGTCGGTCTTGATGATCGGCAGGTAGACCGACTTCTTGCCGTTGACGACCGCGTAGCCGTAGGTGATGTCGGTGTCGTCCATGATGGTCGCCACGTCACGGATGTAGACGTTGCGCTTGCTCTTGAGCGGGATGTCGCCGAGGCGCTGGATATTGCTGACCGTGGCGTTGTTGTGGACGATCGGCATCGAGTCCTTCACGTAGACGTTGCCGGCCGGGATGATGGTATTGCCCTTGTGCAGGGCGTCCACGACCTCCTGGGGCGTGATGTTGTAGGTCTGGAGTTTGTTCGGGTTCACGTAGACGACGATGGAGCGCATGTTCGGGCCGAAGGGCGAGATGGCCACGGTGCCGGGCACGTTCTTCTGCACCTGCGGCCGCACCAGGTTCTGGGCCCAGTCGCCGAGTTGGCCGAGCGACGCCTCGTCGCTCTCCAGCACGAGGTAGCCGACGGGGACGCTGCCGGCGTCCATGCGCATAATCATCGGCGGCAGCGTCCCCTTGGGCATCCACGACATGGCCCGGTTGGACATGGCCACGGTCTGGGCCATGGCCTGGCCCATGTTGGTGCCGGGGTAGAACGACAGCTTGCACAGCGACACCTGCTGGATGTTGCGCGAGTCGATGTCCTTGATGCCATCGACGTACTGGAAATACAACTCCAGCTGGTTGACGATGAAGCCCTCGATCTGATCGGGCCCCATGCCGACGTAGTCGAGAAAGACGTAGATCTGCGGGGTATTCAGGGAGGGGAAGATGTCCACCCGCATGCGGTTGAACGCCAGGAGGCCGCCGCTAATCAGGCCCACGACCAACATCAGGGTCGTGATCGGACGCTTCATGGCGAATACGGTCGGGTTCATAACAATCCTCACGCCGGGTCATTCACACAATCATCACGTCGGCCACCTCACCCCCAGAGCAACCTCCATGCCGGGGGAAGATAACAAGCTTGTTAGGCGCTACAAGTATTTATTTGCAACCGGTTACGGGCGTTGGTGTCGTCTGGAGAGGAGGATGGCAAACGCTGTTGCCTCAGAATCCTGGGGGTTATTTCGTCATCGGGCCGATTTTTTATGCACGCACCGCGGGGGGTTGTGGAGCACTTTACGGATGCGGTTGGGAACTCGGCGCGAGGCGTTATCATTCATCCAGGGATGATGCCGTCTGGATAAATAACATTGATTATATTACGATTTTATGCACCGTCACGCCATCACCGTTTTCATTACAAGATCGTTAGCTTTCGCGACCGCAGTGCGGCTAGGTGTTGGGAAGATTACGAAATTGTTATTTTTCGCCGGGCTTTCTGCATTCGTAAACCCCGGAGGGAAAGGGGGGGCGGCGAAAGTGATCCCGGGTTGCGGGACGGGTGATAAGATACCCGCACGATACCCTGGCGTCGAGGTCAAACCGCTGGCGGCGACGGTTCTGGCGGTGCGAGTTGAACTTCCGGCGGCTGGTAGTGCGTGCATCCCGGCAGCCGCACGGTCACCTCCGTGCCGCGACCGGGCACGCTCGTGATCTCAATGGTCCCCTGGTGGGCCGCGACGATGGTCTGGCAAATGCTCAGGCCGAGCCCCGTGCCGCGGGTGTTCCCCTGCCGCCCCCGCCCCTTGTCGCCACGGTAGAAGCGCTCGAAGACGTGCGGCAGGTCCTCGGCCGCGATGCCGGCGCCGCTGTCGGCCACGCGCAGCACGGCCGCCCCGGCCTCCTCGACCAGCGTCACGCGGACGCGACCGGGGGCGGGGGTGTACTTGGTGGCGTTGTCGAGCAGGTTGTTAATCACCTGCCACAGGTAGCCGGCGTCGCCCGGGACGAGCAGCGGTTCCAGGCGTTCGATCTGTAACTCGACCCCGGCCACCTCCGCTACTCCCTGGAACATCTCCGCCGAGCGGCGCACGACCTCGTCCAGCTGCACGGGCTTCGGGGCGTTGCACACCTGGCCCACGTCGCCCTCCGCGAGCAGGAGCAGGCGATTCACCAGCAGCCGCAGGCCGCTCGCCTCCTCCAGCAGGTCGGACAGAACCTCCTGATACTCCGCCGCGCTGCGCTCGGCGTTGAGCGCGACCTGCATGCCGCTGTACATGGCGGTCAGGGGCGAGCGCAGCTCGTGAGCGGCGTTGGCAGTGAACTCTCGCATCTGTTCGATGTAGCGGGCGATGCGGTCGAGCAGGCCGTTGATGGTCTGCGAGAGCTGGTCCAGCTCGTCGTGACTGTCGCGGATGGGGAGGCGCTCCTTGAGGTGATCGGGCTGCAGCCGGGCCGTGGTGGCGATGATGAGGGCCAGCGGCCGGGTGGCGCGTCCGGCCAGCAGGAAGCCGCCCAGCGGCGCCAGCAGCAGTGCCAGGCAGCCGACGCCGATCATGAGCCGGGTGAAGCGGGTCAGGTCGTGGTTGGCGTGCCGCAGCGAGCAGCCGACCTGCATAACCCGGCCGCCCCCGGGCGCGGCGATCCGCCGGTGGACGAAGCGGTAATCGCCAACCGTGAAAAACTGGCCATCCCCGGCTGGCGTCAGGAAGGCGACCTCCAGGCCCGGAGCGTGGACGCTGCTCCAGAGGAGCCGGCCGTCGATGGTGAAGAGTTGCACGAAGAGGCCGCGACGCGGGTGACCGGCGGCGCGGTGGTTGAGGAGCAAACGCGCCGCTGGCGCGTCCGGATCGTCGTCCGGGAGGTCGATGGTGGCGGCGTCCAACTCCTCGCCGATGAACTCGTCCACCATCTGGTACAGGGTGAAGCGGAGGCCCTCCCGGAGGGCCAGCAGGGTGACCAACACCAGGGCGGCGAGGACGACGGTGTTCCACAACGTGAGCCGCACGCGCAGGCTGCCCAGGACGGCCCTAAGGCGAGACAATACCATAGCCGCGCCCTCGCACGGTTCGGATGGCGGAGGTGGTGTACCCGCGGTCCAGCTTGGCCCGCAGGCGGTTGATGTGGACCTCGATCACGTTGGTCACGCCGTCCCAGTCGGCGCGCCAGAGGTGCTCGCACAGCATCTTCCGCGTCACCACCTGGCCGGCGTGCCGCATCAGGAATTCGAGCAGGCTGAACTCGGTCGGCGTGAGGTCAATTTCGCGCTCCGCCCGGGTGACGCGGTGGCGGGCCAGGTCGAGTCGCAGGTCGCCCACCTCGAGAACCGGCGCCGGCCGGCGCATCGAGCGGCGGCACACCGCCTCCAGGCGCGCCAGCAACTCGGCGAAGTCGAACGGCTTGACGAGGTAGTCGTCGGCGCCGTCCTGCAGGCCCTGGACGCGGTCCTGCACGGTGCCCAGGGCGGTCAGCAGGATGACGGGGGTTTGAATGCCGGCCTGTCGCAATTCGCGGAGCACGTCGCGGCCGTCCATGCCCGGCAGCAGCTGGTCCAGGACGAGGGCGTCGTACTGCTGCGAGCGCGCCCTGTCGAGCCCGGCCTTGCCGTCGGTCACCCAGTCGGACTCGATCCCCATCTCGGCGAAACCGGAGTGCAGCGATTTCCCAGTCATCGGGTCGTCTTCGATCACGAGTACGTGCATGCCTTTGTCCCTTCCGAGGCAAAGAGCCTGTCCGTTGAAACACCCATCTCCAGGTTCAGGATACCGCATTCGCTGCATCGGGTAGGTTTTTCTGGGATTGCTGACTCGCTGGTCGAGTCGTTCGTGTGCTTCCACTGGCGGCCGGGGAAACTCACCCTAATTTATTACCTTGTGGGGCCCTCACAACCAAGGGGGCACCAGTTAACGGATTTGTAATCCCGCAAATTCCCGAAGCGTGCGGGGCTTCGGCCTGGTGCAGGAACGGCATAACCACGGAGTGTGGCGCCAGGCACTGCGCGAAGCAGGAGACGACCTTGATGCCTCTGGACGCTGACCGCCGATCTGAAGCAAGGGAGACTTGACGTGGTGGATACCCCCCTCGGCCGCGGCCCCGGGCGCCCGGTGAAGCGCCGCACACGCACGTTTCGGCCCAACTACCTGTCGTTCGCCGGGACATACCAGTGCAACCTGAGCTGTCCTCATTGCTGCGTGCCGATCGAATGGCCCGACCGGTTGCCGATCCCGGCGGCGCTGCGCTTCCTGGAAGACGCGCGCACCTTCGGCATCGAAATCCTCGGCTTCACCGGCGGCGAGCCATTCCTCTACCCGGAATTCGTGCGCACGCTGTGCCGCCGGGCGGTCGAGCTGGGCTTTCGCTTCGACAAGATCATGACCAACGGCGTCTGGTTCCGGGACGCCGCGGAACTGGAGACGGTGCTCCGCGACCTGGCCGCGACCGGCTTCAGCGGCAAACTCGGCCTGAGCGTGGACAAGTTCCACGGCGTCCACACCCCGCAGCTGGCGGCGTTTTGCCGCACCGCCCGCCGGGTCTTCGACCGCGACAACATCGTGTCGATCTCCTACGCCAGTCGGCGGCCGGACCAGGGGCTGGAGCCGGTCCACGCACTGGCGCAGGAGCTGGGCGCCGTCGTGGACTGGTCGCCGCTGCTGCACCGTTATCTGCTGGTGTCGCCGGAGCTGACGGTGACGCTGAACTGGAATGCGTTGGCCGCGGTGGAGCGAGCCGAGAAGCTGACCGGGGCGTGGGACGGCGCGTGGTTCGAGGAGGACTACTGCGAGGGCCCGGGCCAGGCGCTGATCGTGACGCCGCGCGGCGAGGTCAAGCCGTGCTGCGGCTTCGCGTCGGACCTGGACCAGCTGACGATCGGCAACATTCAAAGCGACACGGTGGCGCAGATTGTCGAGCGCGCGCGGCGGCACCCGTATGTCGGCAAGGTGTTCCGCGCGGGGCTAACCGCCATCCGCGACGAAATCCTCGCGCACGACCCGGCGGCGCTGCCGGGGGCGACATCCAATCATTGCTACTTCTGCTGGTACGTGCTGACGCGCGGGCTGGCGGCGGGGGTACACGGCGGCGGCGGCCAGGTCGGCGGCTGGACGGGAGCGCGGCCGAACTTCGCGGGGGAGCTGGTGCAGGTGGGGACGCTGAATTTGCGGCCGGGCACGTGATCCACTGACGGGAGTGCTTGCTACCCGGCGGCGCCCGCCAGCTGCCGCAGTGCCGCGCTCGGCGTGAAGCGCGGCCCGTGTGCCTGCGCCAGCCGCTCCAGCGCCGTCACGATGTCGGCGACGCCGCGCTGCCGGGCGTAGTGCAGCGGGCCGCCACGGTGCGGCGCCCAGCCCGCGCCCAGCACCAGCGCCAGATCCAGCGCGTCCGCGTTGTCCACCAGCCCTTCGCTCAGGCACAGCGCCGCCTCGTTGACGCTCAGCGTCACCAGCCGCTCGCGGGCCGCAGCCATCTCGTCGGCCGGCGTGCCGGTCACCGCGGTCGCCGTTGGGTCGCGCACCAGGGCCAGCACAGCGGGGTTCGGCCGCGGTTTGCCACGGCGGTGGCGGTAGAACCCCTGACCGCTCTTGGCGCCGAGCCAGCCGAGCGCCTGCATTTTCTCCAGCACGCCCGCCGCCGGCAGGCGGTCGCCGAAGACCGATTGCAGCGCCCGCGTCGCCGCCGCGGCCACGTCCAGGCCGACCTGGTCCAGCACCTCCAGCGGCCCGCGCGGCATACCGAAGCGTCGCAGCGCTTCATCGATCAGCTCGACGCGCATGCCGCCGCGCAACAGCAGCAGCGCCTCGTTGAAGTACGGCGCCAGCACCCGGTTGACGACGAAGCCGGGGCTGTCCTGGACGCGCACCGGCACCTTGCCGAGCTTGCCGACGAAGTCCGTCAGGCGGTCGCTGACCTCCGCCCGCGTCGCCGGCGTGCGCACCACCTCGACGAGCGGCATCTGATGGACGGGGTTGAAGAAGTGCAGTCCCGCGACGCGCCCGGATGCTGCAACCCCTGCTGCAAGTCGGCGACCCGCAGTGACGAGGTGTTCGTCGCCAGGATGGTCGAGGGCGACGTGTGCTTTTCCAGGTCGCGGAAGACGGCCTGCTTGGCGGCCAGGTCCTCGACGATCACTTCAATCACCAGGTCCAGGTCGCCGAAGCCGCCCCAGTCCGACTTGACGTGCAGCCGCTTGTCGAGGCAAAGCTTCATCTCCTCAGCCGTGAGCAGGCCGACCTCCACCGCCTTGTTCATCAGGGCGTAGAGCCGAAACATGCCCAGGCCCAGGGCGGTCTTGTTCACCTCGCGCACCACCACGTCGCAGCTCTTGAGCAGCGCCAGCTGGATGATGCCGACGCCCATGACGCCGGCGCCGATGACACCGACGCGGCGAATGACCTCCGCCCGCGCTTCCGGCCGCGGCCTGCGTAGCTCCTCGTGCTGCAGGAACAGGCCGATGAGGTTGCGGCTCGCGTTCGATGTGGCCAGCCGGCCGACGGCGGCGCTCTCGGCGGCCAGGCCGGCATCGAAGCCCTGCGTCACGCCGGTGCAGACGGCGCGGAACGCTTCCCACGGCGCCGGCATGTCGTCGGGCACCTTGCGGGCCAGCACGTGCTCGGTGCCGCGAAAGAGAAAGCTGCGGCCCAGGCCGTTCGATTCCAGCAGCCACTGCCGCCAGGTCCGCAGCGGCAACCGCGTCAGCGGCCGCTTGACGGGGTGCTGCAGGACCGCCGGCGGCCCCTCGTCTGGCGTGTCCGCGGTGGCGTCGGCCAGGCCCCAGCGCAGCGCCTCGTCGGCCTTGAGGCGGCGGGCGCCGAGGATCATTTGCAGCCCGCGCTCCAGGCCGACGACGCGCGGCAGTCGCTGCGTGCCGCCCCAGGCGGGCAGCAGGCCCAGCTCGACCTCGGGCAGTCCCAGTTGCGTCCGCGGGTTGGCGATGACGACGCGGTAATCGCAGGCCAGCGCCAGTTCCAGGCCGCCGCCCAGGCAGGCGCCCTCGATCATGGCGACGGTCGGCTGCGGCAGTGCCGCCAGTTTGGCGAACAGCTGCTGGCCGCGCTGCGACAGCCGCTGCGCCTCCTCTGCGGCCGCGACCGCGGCGAGTTCGCGCACGTCGGCACCGGCGATGAAGGTACCGGGCTTGCCGCTGCGGATCACCAGGAGACGGATGGACGTTTCGGCGGCGATGCGGTCGAGGGCCAGTTCGAGGTCGTCGAGGACCTGGCGCCCGAGGACGTTGACGCTGCGGCCGGGCACGTCGAGCACCAGGGCCGCGACGCCGTCCGCGAGTTGATTGACCCAGAGGGTCTGCGCTTGAAACCAGGCCATGCCGTCGCCCCCGCTCGTGCCCGTGAGGTCCGTCGGGGTCAGCGTAGCGGCTTTTCGCGGGGAAGCAACCGCCGCGGACGGCGCCCATCCGCGTTGCGTCTTCACACCCTTTGCCGGAGCGGTAGAATCCCAGGGTAGTCTGTCTGGCCGGCCGACCAGGCGCCGGCTTGTTTGGAGCGAACGAGCCGCGGTTCGCCGGGTTGCGCCAGCGCGGCGGCAGGGAAAAAGCTGACCGCCAGCGCGGCGACCAGCCAGCAAGCAACACTGCGATGCATGTCGAGTTCCTCAACAAGGGAAGTTCCATCGCCGCATCAGGGAGCGCTCAGGGCAAACGGGTTGAGGTCATTCCGACCGGTCTGGATGGTGACTTTGGTGAAGGCTTTGGCGAGGCTGTCGTAGCGGCCGCGCAAGCGATCCCCTTTTTGAATCTCCTCGCCGCCGTTGATTTCGTACACCGGCCAGACGATTGTGACTGCGTATTCGCCGACCGGCACCCCGCCCTTGCCGCTCAGCTCAAAACTGCCGTCGGCCTGCGTCTCGGCGCTCGGGCGCAGCGGGGAGCCAGCGACCGGCACGAAGATCACCCTGGCCCGCGCCGCCGGCCGGCCGTTGACCAGCACCTTGCCGAAAACGGGATGTCGGTTCTCCGGTTGGGAGCAGCCCGCCAGGAGTGCCAGTGCCAAAACGCCACCTCGGAACCAGGGAGTTTTCGCCATCGCTTGCTGTACCCTTCCCAGCCTCAGACCGTACGGGGAGAAGTCATCAATAGTCGGTGACAGAAACAACCTCCCGGCCGTCGCGGCTGAACAGCTGCATCAAGGTGAGCACCGGGATGCTGGCGCTGATGAAGCGGACGCTGCCGTCGCAGAAGGCGAAGTTGGCGCCGCCGGAGTGGAAGGTGTAGACGCCCGCGGAGTTGTTGCAGTTGATCGAGCAGTCGGTGCCCGCCGCGGTCCCGGTCGCGTTGTAGCCGGTGACGGCGTAGGCGTTGAACGACGCCCACGGCCCCCACCAGTACGGGTTCGACATGCCGGCGTTCGTCGCCTGCTGGACGCCCAGGATGTAATAATCCGGCCGGCCGGCGCACTCGTTCATGAGGATCGTGTTGGACGTGCCATCGACGATTTTGGCGATGGGGGTCGGGTTGCCGTACGGGTCGAGCGCGGGGCTCGTGCTGCCGACGCCCGTGACGTTCTGGACCGACCAGGGGGTGAAATAGTCGCCGTAATACGCGATCCCCGGCGCTGGCGGGGATGTCACAGTTGGTCGTACTGAAGCCGCTGGTGCCCAGCGCCACGGTCGTGGTCCGAAACCCGGACGGCGTCGCGGGGCACACGTACACGGAGATCGGCTGACTGACCACCGGCTGATTGACACTCGCCGCCCAGTTGCCCCAGGTCGCCTTCGGATAAAATTGAAACTGCGAGTACAGGTTATCCTGTTCGATGTAGGGGAGCAACTCCACCCCCCAGCCGTGTCCGTTGGAAGCGGACCCCCCTGGCTGATCGATGGTCCCGGCCAGGGCACCGGAGGTCACGTAAATGACCCGGGCCGGCGGCAGCGATTTTTTGGCGTCCAGATAGGAATGCGTAGCCGTCCCGATCTGCTTGAGGTTGTTGGCGCATTGTGTTAACTGGGCCGCCGCGCGCACCTTCTGGACGGCGGGCAGGAGCAGGCCGATGAGGATGGCGATGATCGCAATCACCACCAGCAACTCGATCAGCGTGAACGCGGTGGGGGACGGGGACCGTTGGCGCATGAAAACCTCCGAAAAGAACAGCTTCGCGCGAAGAGCGTCCGGTAACGGGATCGACTCCCGCCGCACACTCCCGGGGAAAGCAAAAGCGCTTGTGCGAGCCCAGTCGTCAGGCCGGCGTTCCTGTTAGCGCGGATTGCAGGTGCGTGTAGCGGGTAGTAGGTCCGGCGAGCCGAGCCGGACCCGCAGCGGGTGCCGCTCGGCTCGCGGCACCTACCCCAGACCGCTACACCCAACCGCAATCCGCTTTAAGCAAGTGACATACCAACCGCAGACCGCCGCTTTTCCCTGGTTTTCTGCGATCACCGGCGGGGGCGCCGGGTCAGGTGGTCAATCAGTAACCAGCGGCGGTCAACGGTCGGCCAACATGCGAGGAAGTGCCGTGAGAGAGGATCCTGGCGCTCACTTCAGCGGGCTCCTCGATCAACTCCGTCTTGCCGCCGCAACAGATGCACGGTCAGCCGCATCGGCTGAAAGGGAAATGGAAAGGGAAAAGAGGCGGAGTTCGATATTACGAATCTCAAAATTTGTAATATCGAACTCCGCCCCCTTTTTCGGGTCAGTGCAACTCCAGCACTTTTTTCAGACAGTCCTCGATCTGCCGGATGATCCCGTTGAGGTAGTCGGCCTGGACAACGAGGGCCGGGCAGGACAGGCAGGGTTCGTTGCCTCTTCTTTGCGCTTCAGCAGCGCCAGGCGCGACGCCCCGAGGCCGCGGGCTGGATGTGGTGATTCCCGCTGATTGTCCACCGGAAGGATTCAAGGAAGGTGGCGGGGACGGCGGGCGGAGCGGGAGGACGCTCATACGTCAGCCAGGAGAACCCCAGGCATACGACCGCCAACGTGCCGGTGCCGGCCAGCAATTCCACAAAAACCCACGGGTCGCCGGCAGCCATCCGGGCGACGATGTTCGGCAGACACCCCAGCGCCAGCGCGCCGAGGACGACCGGCTCCCAAAACCCCGCGGAGAGCAGCCACCGTTTCATCCGCGCTCCCCCTCCCGGGCGCCGGCCTCGCGCAGCTTGCGGCGCTGCACCTTGCCCAGGAAATTCTTGGGCAGCTCGCTCACCAGCATCAGCCGCCGCGGCCGCTTGTGCTTGCCCAGGTGCTCGGCACAGAAGCGCTCCAGGCCGGCCAGATCGAACGCCACGCCCGGTCGCGGCACTACCAGCGCCTTGATGATCTCGCCGCGCTCCGCGTCCGGCTCGCCGATCACCGCCGCCTCCGCCACGTCCGGGTGCCGTCGCAGCACCTCCTCCACCTCCGCCGGCACCACCAGAAAACCGCCTGTCTTGATGATGTCCTTCTTGCGGTCCACCACGGTGAAGAAGCCGTCCGCGTCACGCTTCGCCAGGTCGCCGGTGTACAGCCAACCGTCGCGCAGCACCGCCGCCGTCTCGGCCGGGTTGTTGAAGTAGCCCTTCATCACCTGCGGACCACGCACCACCAGTTCGCCGACCTCGCCGTCCGGCAGTTCGTCGCGGTCCTGTACCGGGTCGAGGATGCGGGCCTCGGTGTCAGCCACCGGCAGGCCGATGGTGCCGGGCCGGGCGCGGTCGCTCAGCGGGTTGATGTGCGTGACCGGGCTCGCTTCCGACAGGCCGTAGCCCTCGATGAGGTGTTGCACGCCCGTCTTCTGGAACTCGGCGCGAACCTCCGCCGACAGCGCCGACGCCCCGGAGACGACGCCGCGCAGGAACGACAGATCGCGCGGCTGCTGACGCAGGATACGGTTCATGGCGGTGAGCATAAGCGGCACCACCGGGGCCAGATCGACACGGTGCCGCACCAGCAGGTCCAGCACGGCGCGCGGCTCGAAGCGCGGCACCAGATGCACGGTGGCCGCCTTGGCGAAGCTCGCCAGCAGGCACGCGGACAGGCCGAAGGCGTGGAAGATCGGCAGCGCCGCCAGCACGCCGTCGGTGCCGTCGGCGCCGCCGTCCCAGGCGCGGACCTGCAGGGCGTTCGCGATCAGGTTGGAGTGCGTCAGCATCACCGCCTTGGGCGCCGCCGTGGTGCCGCCGGTCGGGGCCAGCACCGCCACGTCCTCTTCCGGCGTGATGGTCGGGGTCAGCGGCCGGGCCGGCGTGTGCAGCAGGTGGTCGAAGACATGGACCTTGCCGCGGTCGCGCAGCCGCAGCGGGCCACCCCGGCGCCGGCGTTCGATGCGGTACAGCAGCCCCTTCAGGATCGACAGGTGCTCCATCAGCGAGGTCAGGACCAGGTGCTCGACGGGGTCTTCTTCCAGCGCCGGATGCACGCCGGCCGCCAGCAGGTCCAGGGCGATGACCACATGGCAGTCCGTCAACTGCAACCAGTGACGGATCTCCTCCGCGACCATGAGCGGGCTGAGCTGCAGCGCGGTGGCGCCGGTCAGCCAGGTGGCCTGCAGGGCGACCACATATTCGGGGGAATTCGGCAGCAACAGGCCGACGCGCTTGCCGGCCCCAACTCCCAGCGCCGCCAGGGCCGCCGCCAGCTTGCGAGCGCGGCCGGCCAGTTCCGCGTAGGTGAAACTCTCGTGGAACAGCGTGCAGCCGACGCGCTGCGGAAATCGTTCGGCGGCGCCGTCGAGCAGCGAACTGACGGGTGCTCGCGGATAGTCGAGTGTCGTTGGGGCGCCCTGCGGCTGATCGTGGAGGCGGTCGGGATGCAGATCCATGTGCGCACGAGTTCCTTTGCCGGGCCGTGGGGCCACGGTCACCAGAGGTAAGCGCTGGCGGTGACTCGGGGAATGGGCACGCCAGAGGATTGGCGGTAGACGGGGCAATGTCCGATTTGCCGGGTCTGCTTACATTTTACCTCATCGGCGCCGTGCGGACAACTGGCGCGCACGCCGTCGGCGCGATTGGCGGACCTGGACCGCCCGCTTAAAATGGCTGGGCCGCATAACCCGACCGCTTCGCCCACCATGAGGCCGCGCATGCCGCCGCTACTGCATAGTCACGTCGAAGGCATCCCCTGCCGCCGCGGCAAGGTGCGCGACGTGTACGATCTGGGCGACCGCCTTGTCATCGTCGCCACCGATCGCATCAGTGCCTTCGACCACATCCTGCCGACCGGCATCCCCGACAAGGGCCGCATGCTCACCGGCCTGACGCGCTTCTGGCTGGACTTCCTGACCGTGTCGAATCACTTCCTTGGCGATTCGTTAGCGGACATGGGCCCGGCGTTCGCGGCCCAGGCGGAGGCGCTGCGCGGCCGGTCGATGCTGGTGCGCAAGACGGCGGTGGTGCCGATCGAGTGCGTGGTGCGCGGCTACCTGGCCGGCTCGGGCTGGAAGGAGTATCGGCAGACGGGCCGCGTCTGTGGCGTGGAATTGCCGGCGGGGCTGCGTGAGGCCCAGCAGTTGCCGGAGCCGATTTTCACGCCGGCGACCAAGGCGGAGAGCGGCCACGACGAGAACATCACCGTCGCGGAGATGGCCCACGCGGTCGGCACCGAGGCGACGACCGAGCTGGAGCGGCGCAGCCTCGACCTGTACCGCCGCGCCGCGGAGCACGCGCGCCGGTGTGGCATCATTCTGGCCGACACGAAGTTCGAGTGGGGCCGGCTACCGGGCGGTGAACTGATCCTGATTGACGAGGTGCTGACGCCGGACAGCTCGCGCTTCTGGCCGGAGGACCAGTACCGGGTGGGCGGCAGTCCGCCGTCGTTCGACAAGCAATTCGTGCGCGACTGGCTGGAGAGCGTGGGCTGGGACAAGAACAGTCCGCCGCCGCCGCTGCCCGCGGAGGTGGTGGAGCGGACGCGGCAGAAGTACGCCGAGGCGTTCGCGCGGCTGACGGGACGGGAGTTTCAAGGGGGGGCCGCATGACCGAGGGACACCATCCGCCGCGGGGCGGCGGCCTGGCCAGGGGCCTCGCCGGCTTTGTGGCCGGCGCCTTCCTCGGCGCCGTGCTGGGAGTCGTGACCGCTGCGGCGTATGCGTCGCCGGGCGACCCGGAAAACCTGCTGGCCGATGAGCGGTCCATGACGGCCTTCACTGCCGGCGTGTCCTGGGGAGCGATCGGCGGCGGCTTGATCGGCCTGATCCTGGGGGCGATCGGTGCGGGGGTTCGCGGCTTCCTGGTTGCCGGTGCCGGCCCGACCCTGGCCCTGGCGGCGAGCTGGTTCACGCGGGAAGCGCTCGGGGAGGACAGTTTCTTGCGGGCCCTGCAATTCTGCCTGGTCGGAGCAGTCATCGGCCTCATCGCCGCGCTGGTGCTGCACGCCTATTTCAATCCCGACCGAGTTTAATCGCGGTTCCCTGGCAGGCACTGGCTTATTCGTTCGGCGCCGGCTTCTGCCGCTTCAACTTCAGAAGCATGTTCCCACCTTTTCTGTCGCCGCGATTGTTGCTGCTGAACGCGACAGGCCGCCCGCCGTCGGCGCCGATCAGACAAACGGTAAGCTCGTCCCCGTCCTGTTTGTAAATCCCCTGCAGGACCGTCCGCTTCCCGGCGGTCTGCGTCACTACGTCCAGGTGGGCCGGGCTCCTCGTCGGGTCGATGGTGAAGCGCACCACATCCTCCCGGGTGCCGTCCTTGGTGTTCGTGAATGTCCGTGTGATCTTCCCGTCCGCGATGTCCCAGACGCAATCCCCCGCGACCTGCTCCGGCAAGAACCGGTCCGTGGTCTCCACGTACACCACCCGCCAGGTTCCCTTCAGGGTTGCCAGGGCGGCGTCCAGTCGCTGCCGGTTTTCCGCCTGCTTCGGGGCCGGTTTGTCCTGCTGCGCGGCCGGCAGTCGCTTCAACTTGATGACCGGATCGGGCTGCCGTGCCGTCGTGCCGCCTTGCATCAGCACACTGCCGCAGCCGAGCACCGCCAGCAGCAACAGCGTCGCGACCTTCAGCCTGGTCAGTAACATGGCTTTCAGCACTCCATCTGTAAGGGCGATCACCCTGGCCCCGAGAACCCCGGAAGCCGCCCCGGTGGCGAACAGGTGCGCCGCCCGGCTCGTCGATGCCACCAGGGACAACGGCACACCGGCCGTGGCCACGTTCGCAGACAACACGGTCGCGATGCCGGCGCCCGAGACGGGCAAGCCGTGACGGGCCAGCCGCCGGCCGAGCAGCGCCCGCCCGCGCCAGCCGGGTGCCGATGGTCCCCACCGGTGCGCCCGAGCTGCCGCGCCGCTTCCTTGATCGACTTGCCCTCCAGGTCGCACAGGACGATGGGGGCGCGGTATCGGTCAGGCAGGGCTTGCAACTCCTGGTCGAGGACCGTTTCCAGTTGCCGCCAGACCTCCGGGGGCGTTTCCGGCTTCGGCCGCGTCCCCGCGGTCTTCTCCTTCACCCGTCGTTTGCTTCGCATGGCCTTCGCCTTCAGCGCCGTGGTGCGGGCCACCCCGTACAGCCAGTTGCCGACCAGGGTCCGGGGCCGGATGGTGCCGGCCTTGCGCACCAGCACCAGGAACGTGGCCTGGAAGGCGTCCTCCGCGTCGGCCTCGTGGCGGAGCGTGCGCCGGCACACCCCCAGGACCATGGGTGCGTGCCGGCGCAGCAGCGCCTCAAAGGCGGACTCGTCGCGCCGGGCGATGAAGCACTCCAGCAATTCGCCGTCCGTGAGGCCGGCAACTTCCTGGCGGCGGCAGACCCGGCGCAGATTGTCCAGGACGGCGTCAAACGTGTTGGTTGCCATCGTGATCGCCCGTGGAACTCGAGTTCTACCCTTCCATCTCCCGGACGCCGCGATTTTTTTCACCCCTTTCTTGTGAAAGATGGTGAAGAGGTGAGATGAAAAGATGGCTTCCGGATGATAAAGCTATGGTAGCAACGCACTCACCTGGCGTTGCGGAAAGGAAGGTTCCCGGCTCCATGACCACCCCGCTGCGCCTGCTCATCATCGGCGCCCACCCCGACGACGCCGACTTCGCCGCCGGCGGCACCGCGGCGCTGTACCGTGCCGCCGGCCACGCCGTCAAGTTCGTCAGCCTGACCAACGGCGACGCTGGCCATCACCTGCACCCCGGCCCCGCGCTGGCCCGGCGGCGGCGCGGCGAGGCGAGCGCGGCGGCGGCCGTCATCGGCGCGACCTATGACATCTTCGACAGCCACGATGGCCAGCTGCTGCCGACACTGGAGAATCGGCTGGCGGTGATCCGCCTGATCCGCACGTTTCAACCGGACATGCTGCTGACGCACCGGCCCAACGACTATCACCCCGACCACCGCTACACCAGCCAGCTCGTACAGGACGCCGCTTACATGGTCACGGTGCCGGCCCTGGCGCCGGAGACGCCGCACCTGCAGCGCGACCCCGTGATCGCGTACCTGCCGGACGACTTCCAGAAACCGTATCCGTTGCAGCCGGATGTGGTCGTGGACGTGGGCGGCGTCTTCGACTTCATCGTGGACATGCTGGACTGTCACGTGTCGCAGTTCTACGAGTGGCTGCCGTACAACGGCAAGCACATCGACCAGGTACCGGCCGACGCCCGCGCCCGCCGTGACTGGCTGGCGGAGCACACGCGGCGGCGGCTGCAGGCGCGCGCCGACAGATACCGCCACGCCCTGCTGCAGCGCTACGGGATGCGCCGCGGCGCCGACGTGCAGTTCGCCGAGGTGTTCGAGGCTTGCGAGTACGGCGCCCCGCTGGACGCGGCGGCGCGCGAACGGTTGTTCGGCTTCCTGGGATAAATGCACAAACCGACTCCGAAACCCTGGCGCCGGTGGCTGGAGGATGCGTGGCACCTGCTGGTCCTGATTCGGCACCGCCGCATCCTGCGCATGACCCTGGTGCCAATCCTGCTCGTGGCCGTCGGCACCACCGGCTACTGCGTCATTGACGAGCGCTACACGTTCCTGGACGCGCTGTACATGACGGTCATCACGTTGGCCACGATCGGCTACGGCGAGGTGCATCCGTTGACGGATTCCGGCCGCGTCTTCACGATTTTCCTGATCCTGGGCGGCGTGTTTGTGTTTTTCTACTCCTTCACCGAGTTGATCCGCACCGTCGTCAGCGGCGAACTGCGGCAGCAGTTGGGGAGACAGCGGATGAAGCGGGAGCTGGCGGCGCTGGACGGGCACTTCATCGTCTGCGGTTACGGCCGCATGGGGCGGCAGGTCTGCCAGGAGTTTTCCCGGCAGGGCATGCCGTTCGTCATCATCGACCGGCACCCGGAGGTGCTGGAGGGGTTCGACCTGGCGCACGGCATTCCGCTACCGGGCGACGCCTCCTCCGACGAGTTGCTGCGCCATGCCGGCATCGAGCGGGCGCGGGCGCTGGTCACGGTCATGAGTTCCGACGCCGCGAACCTGTACACGACCATGAGCGCCCGGCTGCTGAACAGGCATCTGTTCATCGTGGCCCGTGTGGAGGACCCGCACTCGGAACAGAAGCTGAAACGGGCCGGGGCCAACCGTGTGGTGTCGCCGTACCAGATCGGCGGCCTGCGGCTGGCGCACGCGGTGCTGCGGCCAACGGTGGTGGACTTCATCGAACTGGCGACGCGCACGGAGCACTTCGAGTTGCAAATGGAGGAGGCGCGCGTGCAGGCCGGCAGTCCGCTGGACGGCAGCCAGTTGAAGGATGGCCGGCTGCGGAACGAGCTGAAGGTGATGGTGATCGCGGTCAAGAAGCACAGCGGCGAGATGCTGTTCAACCCGGAGCCGGACGTGGTAATCGAGGCGGGCGACACGCTGGTGGTGCTGGGGCGGCGCGAGCAGCTGGGGCAGCTGGAGGCGCTGGCGGCAGCGCCGGGGCGTAGCGCCGCCAGCGACTTGCGGCCGGAGGTCTGCGGGTTGGGGAAGCTGCTTGCGTTTTCTGACCCGTGCTGTACTGTGAGAAAAGGTTGTTGATAGCAAAACCAGAGCCGTAATAGCGAAAAGTAGCCCGGTGACAGCGACAAGAAAGATCGTCATAGCGATACGAAGCAGTTGCAGGTGACTTTCCGCTATTCCAATAGTTCGGCGGCGGCCTGTCCTGGCGAATCACCGCCTGGCCGCAAAGTCCGTACGGTTATCGTTGCACACCGTCACGACTCGCATGAGGTCCCAACGCATGAACGACGCCACGTTCAGCCACGAACTCCCGAACGCCCCGGCCGACGACGCCGCGCCCGTGGTGCCCGGCTACGAACTCGGCGACCTCATCGGCCGCGGCGGCATGGGCGACGTCTACCGCGCCCGCGACCTCGAGATGGACCGCGAGGTGGCCGTCAAGGTCCTGCAAGACCGCTACCCCGTCGGCTCGCCCACGGCGGCCCGCTTCGTGGCAGAGGCCAGGATCACCGGCCAGTTGCAGCACCCCGGCATCCCGGCGGTCTACCGCGTCGCCGCGCTCGCCGACGGCCGGCCGTTCCTGGCGATGAAGCTCATCAAGGGCCGGACGCTCGACGAACTGGTGCGGGCGAACGCCCCCCTCAACCACCTCGCCGTGATCGAGGCGGTGGCCCAGGCGCTCGGCTACGCCCACGCCCACGACGTCATCCACCGCGACCTCAAGCCGCACAACGTCATGGTCGGGCCGTTCGGCGAAGTGCAACTGATGGACTGGGGCCTGGCGAAGGTGCTCACGGCGCGCCAGGAGGGTGCGCCACCGGAGAATGACCCCGAGGCGACGACGGCCCCCACCGCGATCCGCACGGGCCGCGGCAGCGACCACACGCAGCCCGGCAGCGTGCTGGGCACGCCGGCGTACATGGCGCCCGAGCAGGCCGCCGGCGAGACCCACCGCGTCGGCCGGGCGTCGGACGTGTTCGGCCTGGGGGCGCTCTGGTGCAAGCTGCTCACCGGTCAGCCGCCGTTCACCGGGGCCGATGCCGAGAGCGTCCGCCGCAAGGCGCTGCGCGGCCAGACGGGGGAGGCCCTGGCCCGGCTCGCGGCCTGCGGGGCCGAGCCTGAAGTGGTGGCGCTGTGCCGGCGATGCCTGGCGGTGGAGCCGGAGGACCGGCCGGCGGACGCCAACGAGGTGGCCCGGCGGGTGGCGGACTTGCGGGTCGCGGCCGAGGAGCGGGCCAGGCAGGCGGAGCTGGACCGGGCCCGGGCGGCGGTGCAGGCGGCGGAGCAGGCCAGGCGGCGGCGGACGGTGCAACGGGCCGGGGCGGTCGTGGCGGCGGTGCTGCTGGTGGGCCTGGCCGGCACCGGCTACGGGCTGTACCGCGCCAACGAGGAGCGGCTGGCGGCCCGGGAGGCGGAGCGGATCGCTGATGAAGAGCGGGACACCGCCCGGGCGGCGGAGCGGATCGCCGAAAAAGAGCGGGTTGCCGCCCGGGCGGCGGAAGGAGACGCGGACAGGAAGCGTATCCGGGCCGAGGGAGCGGAGCAGAAGGAAACGGCGGCGCGGCAGCGCGCCGAGGAGGCGTCGGAGCAGACGCTGGCGGCGCTGGACGTGCTCGTGACCGAGATCGCGGGGGAGTCGCTGGCCTCGCAGCCAGGGATCACCGCGGACCAGAAGGCGTTCCTGACGCAGGTGCTGCCGGTCTACCGCAAGTTCGCCAGCCACAAGGGGGACGACGAGCGAACGCGACACCGGATTGCCCGCACGGCCCATCGCGTGGGCGTGATCGAGTATCGCCTGGGTCGCATGGAGGAAAGTCGGGCCGCGTTCGAGGAGGCCCGAGCCGCGCATGCCGGCCTGGTGGCCGAGTACCCCGCCGTGCCCAAGTACCGCCAGGGGTTGGCCGCGAGCCATAACAACCTGGGGCTTCTGCTGTGTGACCTCGGGGACCGGGCGGCGGCGCGGGCGGAGTACAGCAAGGCGCTGGCGCTCCTGGAGAAGCTGGCGGCCGAGTACCCCGCTGAGCCCGCCTACCGCCAGGACTTGGCCGCGAGCCACAACAACCTGGGGATTGTGCTGCATGACCTCGGGGACCGGGCGGCGGCGCGGGCGGAGTTCGGCAAGGCGCTGGCGATTCAGGAGAAGCTGGCGGCCGAATACCCCGCCGTGCCCGCCTGCCGCCAGGAGTTGGCCAGGAGCCACAACAACCTGGGGATTGTGCTGCGTGACCTCGGGGAACGGGCGGCGGCGCGGGCGGAGTACGCCAAGGCGGTGCCGCTCCTGGAGAAGCTGGCGGCCGAGTACCCCGTCGTGCCCGCCTACCGCCAGGAACTGGCCGGTAGCCACTACAACCTGGGGAATCTGCTGCGTGACCTCGGGGAACGGGCGGCGGCGCGGGCGGAGTACGCCAAGGCGGTGCCGCTCCTGGAGAAGCTGGCGGCCGAGTACCCCGCCGTGCCCAAGTACCGCCAGGAGTTGGCCAGGAGCCATAACAGCCTGGGGGTTCTGTTGCGTGACCTCGGGGAACGGGCGGCGGCGCGGGCGGAGTACGCCAAGGCGGTGCCGCTCCTGGAGAAGCTGGCGGCCGACTTCCCCGAATTGGCCGCCTACCGCCAGGAGTTGGCCGTGAGCCACTACAACCTGGGGCTTCTGCTGCTGGTTGACCTCGGGGACCGGCCGGCGGCGCGGGCGGAGTACGCCAAGGCGCTGGCGCTCCGGGAGAAGCTGGCGGCCGAGTACCCCGCCGTGCCCAAGTACCGCCAGTACTTGGCCAGTAGCCACTACAGCCTGGGGGCTCTGCTGCGTGACCTCGGGGACCGGCCGGCGGCCCGGGCGGAGTTCGGCAAGGCGGTGGCGCTCCAGGAGAAGCTGGCGGCTGAGTACCCCGCCGTACCGGATTACCGCCAGACGTTGGCCTCGATCCACTACAACCTGGGGAATCTGCTGCGTGACCTCGGGAACCGGCCGGCGGCGGGGGCGGAGTACGCCAAGGCGGTGAGGCTCCTGGAGAAGCTTGCGGCCGAGTACCCCGCCGTGCCCAAGTACCGCCAGGAGTTGGCCAGGAGCCATAACAACCTGGGGATTGTGCTGAGCGAACTCGGGGAGCGGCCGGCGGCGCGAGCGGAGTACGGCAAGGCGCTGGCGCTCCGGGAGAAGCTGGTGGCCGACTTCCCCGCCGTGCCCGTGTACCGGGTGGAGCTTGGCGGCAACTATTGCAATATCGGCGACCTCATGCGCGATGACGGCCAGGCGGACCAAAGCCTGGACTGGTTCGGCAAGGCGATCGCCGTCCTCCGGCCGGTCCACGACCGCGAACCGCGGGATGTCACGGCCCGACTGTTTCTGCGCAACAGCTTCTGGAACCGGGCACTCGCCCACAACGGCCTGGCGAAGTACGGCGCGGCGGTCGCCGACTGGGACCAGGCGATTGCCTTGACGTCGAAAACCCAACAGCCCCCCTTGCGATTGGACCGGGCGCAGTCTCTCGTCCAGGTGGCAGGCAAGGTCGCCGAGGCCGTGGCCGAGGTCGAGGAGTTGGCGGCGCTGCCGACGAAGTGGCGGGCCGGCCAGTGGTACGACTTTGCCTGTGTGTATGCCCTGGCCGCGGCCAGGAGCGACGACAAGAAGGTCGCCTACGCCGACCGGGCGATGGAGCTGTTGCACAGGGCCGTGCAGGCGGGCTTCACGAACCGCGCCCACATGGAAATGGACACCGACCTGGACGCGCTCCGCGCGCGCGCCGACTTCAAGAAGCTGATCGAGCGCTTGCCGAAGGCGAAGTAACGGGGGATTCGCGCCGCCGCCACCGGTCCTGCCGGCCGCGTCCGCCGCCCGGGACGCCCCGCAAGCCGTCTCACTTTTTTATTCAGCCGCAAGCCGCGGCAAAGACCAGGGCCGTTCGCTGCTCCGCGTCGCGCCGAAGGCCAACGGGTGCCGGCCGCTGCCCGTGGTTGTCCGGGGTTCCGTGCGGGGCTCGCGTGGGCTTGGCGGCCTTGGCGGCCTTGCCCGGAGCGGCAATGGGAGGCGTTCGCCGGCGCGACGCGGCAGGTCCGTCCGGCGCGGCACGGGAGTCCCTTGGCGGCCTTGGCGGCCTTGCGAGGCCTGGCAACTGCCGGCACGCCCCCGCCCCGGCACCTGAAAGACAGGGAGAAAGGGGACATTCAAGTTTATTTTGGCCGAACCACCCACTGCACATGACGGGCCTTCCAGGGTCAAGCGGACAGTCCGAGTCGCGCGGGTCCGCACGTGAGCTAGGTGGTCGGCGAAGCTGCCGCAGGCTGTATTCCTCCGAACTGGCATGATGAGCAGGAGCGAGGTGTGGGTTCTGCAAGTCAATCAGCAAGGAGGTCTCTGGTGATGTCCCTAACTGAATTGCGGCCCGCTGTGCGGGCACTCCCCCGTCGCGACGAGTTCCTGCTCGTCCAGGAACTCATTGCTGAACTGGCCCAGGAAGACGGCGTCACCGCCATCGAGTATCCAGTCTGGTCTCCCCATGACGCTCACGCCGCTGCCGCCACGCTCCTGCAACTACTGGAACAGGAGAAAGCGAGCAACCCATGAGCGAGGTGGCCCGGTTTCCTTTTGCAGACGCCAAACCCGGTCCACCCGGAAGTAGCTAAGCGCTAGACGGAGACGGCGAGCGACGCGGCGTCAGCCCGCCGGTGCTTCGCAGGACCGGCGGGCTGACGCCGCGTCGCTCGCCGTCTCCGTCAACCTGAGAGGTTTTCTCCGGAGCAACCCTGACCCCGTTTCCTCTCCGCCACGCCAGGGAAGCCCCCGGATCACTTCTTCAACCCGGCGGCCGCCTTGAGCAGTTCCGCAGTCGTGTGCCGCCGGGCGTAGCCGTCCACGAACAGTTTGGCGCGGAGGACGCCGGCGCGGTCCACGACCAGCGTCCCCGGGTAGGGGACGCCCGCGGCCTTGCCCTTCGCCTCCTTGTTGAGCAGCTCATAGGCCCGGATCACCTTGCTGTCGGGGTCCGACAGCAGCGGGAACGTGATCTTCTTCCGGGCGGCGAAGGCGGCCAGCTCCGCGACGGAGTCGTAGCTGACGCCGACCACCTGCACGCCGGCGTCCGCGAACTGTTTGAGGTCCTTTTGCAACTGAACCAGTTGCACCTGGCAGAACGGTCACCAGTTGGCCGAGCGGTAGAACACCAGCGCGACGTTGCCCTGCTTGAGCAGGTCCGCCAGCGATCGGTCCTTGCCGGCCTGGTCCTTGAGCGTGAAGGCCGGGGCCTTCGCGCCGACTTTCAGGCCGGTCTTGTCGGCCGGCGGTTGGCCCGCCCCCGCCGCGACGGCCAGCCCGGCCAGCAGGCCGAGCCCGAGTCCCACGGTCCGTGTCATTGGTTTGCCCTCCGAAGGATGTGCCCCGGGCGGCGGTGTTCCGGGACCGCGCCGCCCCTGATCTGATTAAATGAAATGCAGCGGGGCAAGCCAACGACCTGGTTCGGTGCTGGGATTCCTGGCCGGGCGCTAAACCGTCACGACCCGGCCGCGGCGTCATGGCGGTAGACGAGCACGCGCACCTTCTCCAGCGTCACCAGGCCCTCGCCGATCAGGCCGTCCAGCTCTGGCAGAAAAGCCGCGATCTTGTCCGGCGCATCGACAATCTCCACGACCATCGGCAAATCCTCCGACAGCCGCAAAATCTTCGCGGTGTGGATGCGGCTGTTGGCGCCGAAGCCGAGTACGCCACGCAGCACCGTCGCCCCGGCCAGGCCGCGCCGCCGCGCCTCCTCGACCAGCACCGCGTACAGCGGCCGGCCGTGGTGCTTGTCGTTCTCGCCGATGAAAATCCGCAGCAGTTCCGCCTCCGCCGGCAGTTTCATAGCCTGACCCTCCTCACAGCAGACGACCCAGGAAAAACCCCGCGAACATGCACGCCAACCCGAGGCCCAGCTCCGCCCCGAGGTTGGCCGCGGCCAGCAGCCACTGCGTCCCGCGCAGCTGCTCGGCCGTCTCGAACGCGAACGTGGAGAACGTGGTGTATGCGCCGATGAACCCGGTCAGGATGATGACGCGCGTCTCGCCGCTGATGAGGAAGCGCTCCTCCGCCAGCGTCCAGACGAAGCCGAACAGCAGACAGCCCGAGGCATTGATGACGAGGGTGCCCCAGGGGAAGTCCGCCCCGCACAGGCGCTGCACGACGCCGCCGAGCCAGTAGCGGGCCAGCGTCCCGGCGGTGCCGGCCAGCGCGAGCAGGATGACCTTCTTCACTACGGGTTGCCTCCCTCGAACGAGAACGCGCGGCCGGCGCGGTTGTTGTACGTTGACCCCGAACACGGGGCAGAGGTATTTTCACAATGGCTGCACTGGATCGAACCACACCCACAGGCAAGGCCAATGATGACCGGTCTCGAATTGCCCCCGTCGCGGTGCCTTTGGAAGCGTCGTTGGACGCCCCCGGCCGTCCTGGCTAAATTGTTTCGAGAGGCGTCGGGCCGTCCGCCGTCGCTCGCCGTCGGAAATGCGTCCCCTTTCTCGGAGCCCATCCATGAACAAGGTACAAGCGCCCTGATGTTGGCGGTGATGGTCCTCGGGATCATCGCGTGCGGTGGCACGATCACCACCGGCCCCGGCCCGAACAACCCGAACAACCCGAACGACGGGGGGCCCAAACAGGTCGCCCTCGACCCCGCCGAGAAGGCGGCCGCGGACCTGCTCAAGGCGCACGGCGGCTTCGCCACCCAGGAAGGCAGCCACGTCATCGGCGTCACCGTGTTCCAGAAGAGCTTTACCGACGACCACCTCAAGCAACTCGCCCCGCTCACCAGGGTCCGGAAGATGGGCCTGACCCAGACCGGCATCACCGGCACCGGCTTCGCGGCCCTCACCGGGCTCACCGAACTCACCGAACTCAGCGTCGGCCAGGGGCCGCTCAGCGACGCCGGCATGAAGGAGATCGGCCGCTTCAAGCAGCTCAAGGTTCTGTCGATGAACCACAACCAGGTCACTGACGCCGGCTTCCGCGAGCTGGCCGGCATGACCCGGCTCGAAAAACTGGGCGCCCAGGGGACGAAGATCAGCAACACCGGCGTCGTCTTCATCGCCGACAACCTCAAGCAACTCCGCGAACTCGACGTCGGCAACAGTTCCATCGACGACACCGCCGCCGTCGCCATCGCCACCATGCCCAACCTCAAGGTGCTGACCATCTACGGCACCAGCGTCGGCGACAAGGGACTGGCAGCCCTCGCCGCCAGCCCGACGCTGGAGGAACTCCTGCTGAACCGCAGCAACCGCCTGACGGAGAAAAGCACCGCCATCCTCGCCAACAGCAAGAGCCTGCGCAAAATCGCTCTCTGGAGTACCTACCTCACCGACCAGAGCCTGGCGCCCCTGGGGAACATGCCGCAACTCACGGAACTCGACCTCCACGGCAGCGATAAAATTTCCTCCGAAGCCAAGATGAAGTTCATCAAGGCGCACCCGAACGTCAGTGTCAAGTAGCGACGGCCGCGCAGGGGGCACTGAAGAAAGCTCACGCAAAGGCGCAAAGACGCAAAGAGTCGCAAAAGGGAATTGAAAAAAGACGACTACCGTGTTCTTGTAATTCGGTATTTCCTTGCGCCTCTTGGCGCCTTTGCGTGAGCTTTCTTCCTTTTCTTCAGAGACTGCCGATGGACGAACTGCTCGCCGAGCTGCGCCGCCAGGAAGCCAAAATCAAGGAGGGCGGCGGCAAATCCGCCAGCGACCGCCAGCACGCCAAGGGCCGCCTCACCGCCCGCGAGCGCATCGCCAACTTGCTCGACCCCGGCACGGACCTGTTCGAACTGGGCCTGTGGGCCGCGTGGGGCATGTACCAGGACTGGGGCGGCGCACCGGCGGCGGGCGTCGTCACCGGCGTCGGCAGTGTCGGCGGCCGCCGCGTCATGGTCATCGCCAACGACGCCACCGTGAAAGCCGGCGCCTTCTTCCCCATGACCGCCAAGAAGGTGCTCCGCGCCCAGCGCATCGCCCTGGACAACCGCCTGCCGCTCGTCTACCTCGTCGATTCCGCCGGCGTCTTCCTGCCGCTGCAGGACGAGGTGTTCCCCGATGAGGACGACTTCGGCCGCATCTTCCGCAACAACGCGGTGCTCTCCGCCGCGGGCGTGCCGCAGTTCGCGGCCATCCTCGGCAACTGCGTCGCCGGCGGCGGCTACCTGCCGGTGCTGTGCGACCAGCTGCTCATGACCGAGGGCAGCGGCCTGTACCTCGCCGGGCCGGCGCTGGTCAAGCGCCGCCATCGGTCAGAGCGTCGAGAGTGAGGAACTGGGCGGCGCCAAGATGCACAGCAGCATCAGCGGCACCGTCGATTACCGCGAGCCGGACGACCCCGCCTGCCTGACGCGCCTGCGCCGCCTGGTCGAATTGCTGGCCGCCGACGTGCCGCGCGTCGCTTTCGACATCCCGACCGCCCGGCCAGCCGCGGACCTGCTGCACTACTGCGACCGCGCCGGTCGTCAGGAGTACGATGTGCGCGACGTGCTGGCGTGTCTGCTGGACGCGGCGCCGTTCGACGAGTACAAGGCCGAATATGGTCAAACGCTGGTGTGCGGCTTCGGCCGGCTGGGCGGCGTGCCGGTCGGCGTCGTGGCCAACCAGCGCCAGCGTTGCAAGCCGGCGGCGGGGCCGTTGCAGTTCGGCGGCGTCATCTACGTCGATAGCGCCGACAAGGCGGCGCGCTTCATCATGGACTGCAACCAGACACGGGTGCCGCTGCTGTTCCTGCAGGACGTGAACGGCTTCATGGTCGGCCGCGACTCGGAGCAGGCCGGCATCATCCGCGCCGGCGCCAAGCTGGTGAACGTCATCGCCAACAGCGTGGTGCCCAAGATCACACTGATCCTGGGCGGCTCGTTCGGCGCCGGCAACTACGCTCTGTGTGGCAAGGCGTTCGACCCGCGTTTCATCCTGGCGTGGCCCACGGCGAAGTACGCGGTCATGGGTGCGGACCAGGCGGCGGGCACGCTGCTGGACATCACCGTCAGCGCGCTGAAGCGCGGCGGCCACGAGCCGGACGCGGCGGAGTTGCAGGAGCTGCGCGACAGGGTGACGGCGGCGTACCAGGAGCAGACGGACGTGCGCTACGCGGCGGCGCGGTTGTGGGTCGATGGCGTCGTGGAGCCAACCGCCACGCGGCCGGCGCTGCTGACGGCGCTGGCGGTGGCGCTGCGGTACGATGAGGGCCGGCCGTTTCGGACGGGCGTGCTGCAAGTGTAGCCTCCCGCCCGGTATCGACAGCGCTTCCCTGATGATTGCCCCTTGACAGGGATTGGACGACAGCCGAACATTCCCTGGTGGCCTTGATCGTCGGCTTTCCGCAGCGCTAACTCAGTAAGTTACCTCCTTTCTCCGTTGACAGAGTTACCCATGCGCCACCTGATGTTCGTTTCACACCTGGGCTGCGGAAGCCGTGCCGGCCGTGAGGCCGATCTGTTGGGCCGGGAGATGCGCTTGTGCTTCGGGGCTCCCAAGGATGGCCGCCTCCACTTGGGTGTCCGTCATGTCCCCAGACGTCAGATGCTGTACCCACAAGGTCACTCCCTTTTCCTCCGGGGAAGGGGCACGGCCCAGGTAGAGGCGATACCACAGCGTCACCCGTTCGAGCGGGGTCATGGAAGCCATACCGACTGTGTTGCCGTTCCGTGGGGCCGGGAGAAGCGCTTGTGCTTCCTGGACCTGCACGTCGCGGAAGTGCAATTTCACTTCCCATCCGTTGCTGAGCAGAATCGACCAGGACCAGATAGGCGGTTCGCCGGGGATCAGTTCCAGTTCATCATACTGCCATTCCACCACGCTGCCTGTGGAACGAAACTGCAGGGGCAAGTCGGTCGGGTTGATTTTGGGTTCGTTCACCAGGTCGAAGGTAAGCGTCACCAAAGGTTGCGGCGGCGAATCCAGCTGTAACACGATGACAAAGGAATGCCCCTGTTTGCCCAGGCCCCGAACCTTGGCGTCATGGAGTTGATAACTTTCTTCAATGTGCCTCAAACCCGAGGGCATTTTCCCCTTAATCGAGTCAAAGTAATGGCCATAACTATCGCAGGCGCAGTCCCATTCCTCCTGGGCGGCGTTGGCAATGGCATCGTCTTTGGAGCCGAAGCGGACGAGCAGGTCAGGCGTAAAGTATTTCATTTTTTCTTCCTCGCCTTGCGCTTGTCGGTTTCGTAAAAGGTGTGCCCGTCCGGTTCCCGCGACTCCTGGTGGTAGTGCGGTAAAGCGTGCGGCCCGGCGCGCCGCTCGGGCGGCTGCGGCGGTGTGCGCGGCCCGACGGCGGCTTCAATTTGGCCAGCAAGTCGCCGATTCGCGGCCAGATCCTCCCCGCAAACCACAACATCTTCGGCAACAATCCGCCGCGCCACCGCGTCCTTGAAGCTGAGTTCCTGGCCCCGCTCCACAAGGCCGGAAGGGCCGGAGACTCTTTCCGCCGCGTGGATTGTTGGCGAGGGCGTCTTCGGTTGCTCCTGAGACGGCGCTGCTTCGGGGGGCGCTTCGTTTGGCTCGGCAGCCATTGGTTCATCTTACCTCATCCCTGATGGTTCCCATGATCCCGCGCTGCCGCCGCAGTTCCTCCATGCGCCGCTTGATCTCCGCCTGGTAGCCACGCTCCAACGGCTCATAATACCGCACGGGACGCTCCGCCGTGGACCGCACGCCCACCTCCAGCGCCGTCAGCGCCCGCCGTGCGTCGCCGTCGCTCAACTGCGCCAGCACGTCCAGCGCCTCCTCCGTTTCGCAAGGAGGACGGATTCTCGATGATTATCTTACCTGATCCGGCATTCCCTGGGCACTCCTGAAAGCGATTGATTCCCGACACCCAACCGTCTCGGGAGTGCAACGAAAAAAACCGCAAGGATCAAAGGCCGATTCCTTGCTTGACGAGGCGAGAATGTCGCGCCTACACTCCCTTATGTATCGTGACTGTCCGTTCTGCGGAAGCGGTTGAACAACGACCCCGGCGCTTGAGGATCTTCCATGGCGAGCGACCACGACCTGAATTCGCTGTCGCGCTTCCGCAAACAGTCCGGGCGGTTGGTCCTGGAAGAGCACAGCCACTGCGAGATACCGGCCGGCTGCGGCGGCGTTGTGCTGCGCTGGCGCAACCCATTCGCCGCTGTGCCGCTCCGGCTCCACCTCTACGCGCCAGTCCCCGCCGCCTGCTTCCTCGACGGGGCCGAGGTGCAAAACGGTCGCGTGGACCTCGCTCTCGGACGGCACGCCGTCGCCCTTGCCCTGGAGGACACGGACCTGTCCGGCGGCCTGATCCTGTTTGCGGCCGTCCACCCCGAGACGCGCTCGGAGCGCAATCCGCCGGCCCTGGTGACCGACGCCCCGCTGCGGGTGCTGACGGCCGACGACGGCACCTGGAAATGTACCCTCCAGCGGCCGGAAACCGACGAGTGGAAGACGCCCACCTTCGACGACCGCGACTGGGTCGTCCTGACGGGGGCGCCGAAGCCGCGGCTCGCCTCCGGCGCCCGGGCGCCTACCAGTGCGACGAGTGTGTCCGCCTGGGGGCCGTCTGCCTCCGACTACCGGCACCGGCTCCCGCGGCGGAACGGGGCTCGTTGTGGCAGCTGCTGGGGTTGTGGCGAGGCCCGCAGGCGCCCCCGGTGATGGGCAGCGTCTGGATCCGCAAAGTCTTTGACATCCCACCGCCCCAAACCCGTGCGTCGTCGTGACGCACGGCTGGGGGCGGATCGACCCAGGACGACCCGCATGACCACCTCGCGTAACCCGCTGACCCTGGTCCCGCAGTATTTCGGCTGCCTTGTCTTCGACCGGCGCACGTCGCGCTACCTGCCGTTCGACCACGAGGCGACTGCCCTGCTGCGCGCGCTCCACGGCCGGCCGATTGACGCCGTCCTCGCCGATTACCCCGGCGAAGACGAGCGCGCCGCGGTCGAACGGTTCTTCGCCTGTTTTTACGAGCGCGGCTTCTTTCGCCTGGACGGACGGTTGGCGGCGGACCTCCTCGACGTGGACGTGCCCGCGGACCACCTGGTCGGGCCGCTGGCGGTCCACCTGGAGGTCGTGGGCGCCTGCAACCTGACCTGCACCCACTGCTTCGCGGGCACGCTGCCGCGCAACCACCAGCCGCTGACCGTCGCCGAGATGGACCGCCTGTTCGGCGAGCTGGCCCGGCTCGGGTCGTTTCGGCTGGGCCTCACCGGCGGCGAACCGCTGCTGCGCAAGGACCTGGGCGACATCCTCGACGCGGCCACCGGGCACGGCCTGCACCCCTGCTTGACGACGAACGGCCTGCTGCTCACCGAGGAGATCGCCCGCCAGCTGGGCCGTCGCGACCTCGTCTGGATCAACGTGAGCCTCGAAGGCCCGGACGCCGAGACGAACGACGCCGTCCGCGGGCCGGGGACGTTCGCGGCCGTGCTGGAGAACCTGAAAGTCCTCCGCCGGCACGCGCGCTTCACCCTGGCCTTCACGGTCCTGCGCACGAACGCCCACCTCGTCAACCGCTGCGCCGAACTGGCCTATCGCGTCGGCGCCCACACCGCCGTGTTCCGGCCGCTCTACCCGGCCGGCGTCGCTCTCGAACACCTCGACCTGATGCCGAGTTTCAGCCAGTACAGCCACGCCCTGCACGAACTGGCGGACATGGCGAGCCCGGGGGCGGACCTGCGCGGCCTCGATCCGTTCGGCCCGGACAGCCGGGCCGCCACGCAGCCGCGCATCCACACCAGCCACACTTGCGGGGCGGGCCAGCACGTCTGTTCCGTCTCAGTGCAGGGCGAGGTCAGCCCGTGCAGTTTCCTCGGCCCCGCCTTCCATACCGGCAACGTCCGCGCCACGCCCTTCGCGGTCCTCTGGCGCACTGGCCAGCAGTTCCGGCGGCTGCGCGAACCGTCGGCGGGCGGCTTCTCGGGCGGCTGCCGGGCGCGGCGCAGGCGCTCGCGGGCTCCGCGGACGCGCCCGACCCGTGGTTCGAGGAGTATCTGGCCGGCGCCGCGCCGCACCCCGGGGCCAACGTCGAGGCGGCGGCCGCCTTCCCGCGGGCGCTGCCGGTTCGGTCCGCCGCGCCGGAGGAGGCGAGCCATGCTCCCTGAGAAGTACCGCTGGATCGGCGTGCAGTTCGAGCCGGGAGAGGGCGACCCCGACCTGTTGCTGGCGGTCGCCGAGGAGCTGGAGGACGAGGGCAACCGGGCGGGGGCCGCGCAGGTGCTCGACCGGGCGTTTGGCATCGCCCCGGCGCACGAGGCGGTGCGACGGGCGCGGCGCGCGTCCTGGACAGCCTGGCGGTGGTCGAGCACGGCCTGACATTCCGCTACATCCCGGGCGGCGTGTTCCTGATGGGCTGCGACACACGCGAGCAAGATGAGCGCCCCTGGCACCCGGTATGGCTGGCGCCGTACTGGATGTCGGAGACGCCGGTCAGCTGGGAGGCGTACTGCCGGCTCATGGGCTGGGAGGCGCCGCCGGGCGGTTATCCGCGGGACCGTGAGCCGGCGCCGGGTGATTTCGACCGCCCGCTCTTTCATCTGTACAACGCGAACAAAATTCGCCTGCAATACTGCGAGGACCGTACAACGCAGGCCGGCGACTGGCACGCCCACGCCCCGGGGCAGATGTGGCAGACGGGCGGCCAGACCCAGTCCGCTCAGGAGTTGTTCGGCACGCCGCCGCGCGACGAGCCCGACGCACCGTGGCGGTACGACACCAAGCCGATGATTGCGGTCGCCTGGCAGGATGTCGAGGACCTGGCCGCCCGCCTGTCCACCGACCGGGTGCGCTACGGCTGTCCGACCGAGGCGCAGTGGGAGAAGGCCGCCCGCGGCGGCCTGATCGGCGCCCGCTACGCCTGGGGCGACGAGCCGCCGACCCCCGACTGCTGCGACTTTGACCACTTCGGCGACTTTTCGATCCGCCCGATGACGACCTTTCCGCCCAACGGCTACGGGCTGTACGCGGTCAACGGCGGTGTCTGGGAGTGGACGCGCGACTGGTACGACCGCGACTACTACCGGCACTCCCCCGAGGAGGACCCGGAGGGGCAGGAGAAGGGGCAGGAGAAGGTGTTGCGCGGCGGCTCCTGGGCGGACTGTGCCGACGCGGTCACGGTGACCTTCCGCATGTCGCGCGGCTCCCGCAGCTGGACGGAGGGCGAGTGGAGCGAGCACCTGGCGCCGAACATTGGTTTCCGGCTGTGCCGGACGGTCGTCGGCTGACGGGCGTGGCGGGAGGTTACGGGGCGGCCGCGGCGGTCGCCGGCTCGGCGCTCTTCCAGGACTCGGACGGCGTCACCAGCGGCAGCAGGCCGGCGCACTGGCTGGCCAGAAACGCGCGGGCCGCGGCGGCGCCCGCGCCGGGCACCTGCGCCGCCACGGCCTCGTGCCACCCGGCGGCCGCGGCCAGCTGCCAGGCCTGTCCATCGCTCAGACTGCGCAGGCTGGCCCGCGCCGGCCGCAGCTTGTCCCAGACCTGCTTCGTCAGGGGCGGCAACTCCCGGTGCGCCGGCGCCAGCCACAGCACGATCATGGCGTCCGCCGGACGGGCGGGCTCGGCCAGCGGCGCAAGCCGGGCTTCCAGTTCCGTGGGCAACGCCCGGCCGGTCGTGAGCAACAGGCCGACGGCCACGCGCGCGGGCCGCCCCAGGGCGCCGTCGTCGGTCACCCGCTGCCAGTCCACCGCGGTGACCAGAGCGTAATCGCGGTGCGGATCCTTGGTCACCACCACCTCGGCGCCCGCCAGCCGCCAGCCGTCGCGGGTGACCGCCCCGGCCGCCTGCAGCACCTGACACAACCCCTCGTTGAGCTTCCCTCCCAGGCTCGAGAGCCCGACGTTCTGGGCTACCTGCTCCGCCGCGCGCACGCGCTCTTGCCAGAGGCGCCGCAGCAGCGTGTCCGGGTCGGTCGCCGTCGCCAGCGCTGGCGGCGCCGACGACGGCACTGGCGGTTTGACCGCCGGCGTCGGTGCATGCCCGTGGACGATACGGTCGTACTCCTCGCGCAGCCGCTGCAAGCGCGTCCGCAGCGGCACGTCCGCCATCTGCTCGACCGCGGCCAGGTCGGCGTCCGTGAACGGGAACAGCCGCGGCAGTTGATCGGCCGCCGCAAAGCCCCGCAGTGTCCGCGCGACGCGGTGCTCGACCAGCGTGCGGAGCGCCGCCGGCGCCGGCGCTCCGAGGTACACGACATCCACCACGCCGTGGCCGGGCACGGACACGCCCTGATCCAGGCGGCTCAGGGCGAACGGGTGCCCCAGCGTGCGCAGCGCCCGGTACACCTCGCTCTCGGCGAACACCAGGAAGAGCAGGCTGCGCGTCGCGTCCACCGCCTGGGCCAGGCCGTCGAGGAAGGCACGCACGCGCTCCGGGCTGAGTTCGCCCTGCGGTGCCAGCAGCCCCTCCAGGTTGTCGTAGGCGAAGACGACCGGCAACCGCACCAGGGCGCACACCTCGACCAGGGCGAGCAGCAGCTGGCGGGCCGCCACGCTGCGGAAGGACGGCCGCGCACCGCCAGGGCCGGCATCGGTTTCCACAAACGTCCCGAGCGGGTCGGCCTCGTCCAGCAAAGCCGCCCGAACCAGTGCCATCAGCAGCCGCCGGCGCACCACGCCCGCCGCTTCCTTTTCCCAGCGCTGCAGATCATCGGCGATGCGCTCGACCGCCGCAGCCGGCGTGAGCCCGTGAGTCTGGGCGAGCGCCGCCGGATCCTCGACCGCCGACGGCGCGTCCGGGGCGGATACGCCCAGGACGCGGCGCAGCAGCCGGGCGGTCAGGTTGGCGGCGATGTCGCGCAATGGCGGCCGGCCGGAAGGCGTGCCCTCGGCGCGAAGGGCCGCGATCAGGTGGCCGACCAGTGCCTCATCAAGGGGCACTTCCGGTTCAAAAAAGGTGGGCTGGATCAGCAGCTGGAGCGCGTCGTCGCGGTGCGCCAGTGCCTCCAGCAGATGGGTCTTGCCGGCGCCGCGCGGCCCGACCACGGCGACCACACGGCTGTCGGCCAGGCCGCTGCCGGGGTGATACGCCTTCAGGCGGTACGTCTGCGGCCGATACACGTCCATCGTCGCGGTGAGTTTCTGGTATTCGGCCTGGTGAATGCTGGGCTCGTGGTGATCGAGGAAGTGCTCGTCGGGCCGCTGCGGCCGCACCAGACCGTCAAACGGGTTGGGCTGGCCGCGCAGCCAGTCGCGGGCCTGGTCGGTCAGGGCCGGGCCGGGCTGTGCGATGTCAGGGGAGATCGACATAAATATCACCTATCTGAAATATAGTAAAACTGGTATTGTCTGCCACCTGCGCCGTGCCTATCCTCCCCGCGCCCTTATGAAGTTTGTGAAGGCGCCTGCGAACTTGACAACCCTCCCCTGGCATTTTACTGTGCAACCAGTGGCCGCGGTGGAGCGTTCTGCCCCGCCGCGGCGGTCCATCCCCCGTCCCCACGGCGCATTGCGCAAGGAACCCAATGCTGTGCGTGTCCTGCCGGGGACCGCTGCGTAGAATGGTTCACCCGGGCGCAGTCCCGGTAAAGCATACATCGAAGGAGGCATCCCATGTGGTCAGTTGGCGATCGGGTGTTGGGGAAGCGGCCGGAGGAGCCGTTCTGGTATCCGGGCACGGTCAAACACAGCGACGGCACGCGCTATTTCGTGCTGTTCGACGACGGTGAGGACGCGCTGCTGCCGGCGGCGGAGCTGGCGCGGCTGGAGTGGCAGGCGGGCGACCGCGTGTTCGTGCGGGCGGCGACGAGTCGGGCCTACACTGCAGCCACGGTCAGCGGCAAGGACGGCGATGCGCTGCAGGTGCGCTTCGACGATGGCCGGCAGGAGTGGACCTCGGCGGCGCGGTTGCGCGTCGATCCGGCGGCGCGGCGGCCGGCGCTGGCGGAGGAGGAAGCGGCGCCGCAGTGGACGCCGGGCGACGCGGTGCTGGCGTGCGGGCCGGATTCGTTCTGGTATCCCGGCGCCGTGCTGGCGCTGCGCGGCCGTCAGGTGCATGTGGTGCTCGACGACGGCAACCAGTTGCTGGCGGAGCCCGGCCAGTTGCGGAAGCTGACGGTCGAGATCGGCGACGCGGTGCAGGGACGCTGGCAGGGCGGCCCGGAGTTTTTCCCCGGCGAGGTCACACGGCGGGACGGCCAGGTGGTCCAGATCCGCTACGAAGATGGTGACGAGGAGGTGACGCTGCTGCGGTTGCTGCGCCTGGACCGCGACGACTGGCTGCCGGGCGAGATGAACTGGTCGGAGGGCGATCGAGTGCTGGGCCAGTGGCTGGACACCTGCTGGTACCCGGGGGTGGTGCTGGCGGTGAACGGCAAGCGCTTGCAGGTGCTGTTCGACGACGGCGATCAGGCGCTGCTGTCCGCGGCCAAGCTCAAGCGGCTGAGCGTGCAGGTGGGCGACCGCGTCGCCTGCCGGCGCGGCGGCGGCCAGATTTTCTACCCCGGTGAGGTCGCGGAAAAGCGCGGCGAGACCATCCGCGTCCACTACGACGACGGCCAGGAAGAGACGACCACCGTTCGCCTGCTGCGCGTGGAGCCCGAGGGGATGCGCGAAGGGATGGAGTGACGTTCGCGGTCGGCCTATCTTGCTCCCCTCGCCCCTTCAGGGGGAGAGGGGTCGGGGGTGAGGGGCCCCCAACCCCTCTCCCCCTGAAGGGGCGAGGGGAGTTCAATTTCCCGAATCATCATGAACCTGTGTCTGCCCGAGCTGGCGCTGGTGCTGCTGGTCGGCCCGTCGGGGTCCGGCAAGTCCACGTTCGCGCGCCGTCACTTCAAGCCGACCGAGGTGATGTCCTCCGACTTCTTCCGGGGCCTGGTGCGCGACGACGAGAACGACCAGTCCGCCAGCCGTGACGCCTTCGACGCGCTGCACCTGGTGGCGGCGCGACGGCTGGCGGCCGGCCGGCTCACCGTCATCGACGCCACCAACCTCCAGGCTGAGGGTCGCAAGCCGCTGCTGATCCTGGCCAACAAATATCATGTGCCGCCGGTCGCTGTCGTCTTCGCCCTGGAGGAGGACGTTTGTCAGCGGCACAACCAGCAGCGTGCCGAGCGCGTTGTGCCGGTCACGGTGGTCAGCAACCACTGGCAACAACTGCAAACCGCCCTCGCCGCCCTGGGACGCGAACACTTCCAGCACGTCTACGTGTTACGCAGCCTCGAAGAGGTGGCCGCGGCCCGGGTCGAACGGCTGCCGCTGCCGGTGGATCGCCGCGCCGAGCACGGGCCTTTCGACGTGATCGGCGATGTGCACGGCTGCTTCGACGAACTGATGCTGCTGTTGCAAAAGCTCGGCTACGAGGTGCATCCGCGGGAGCCGCCGCCGGACGGGGCTGGCTTCGCGGTGCGTGGGCCGGAGGGGCGCAAGGTGGTGTTCGTCGGCGATCTGGTGGACCGCGGCCCGCGGACGCCGGCGGCGCTGCGGCTGGTGATGAGCATGGCCCGCACCGGCCTGGCGCTGAGCGTGCGCGGCAACCACGACGACAAGCTGCTGCGCAAGCTGCAAGGCCGCGACGTAAGGTTGACGCACGGCCTGGCCGAGTCGCTGGAGCAACTGGGTCGGGAGCCGCCGGGCTTCCTGGACCGCGTCCGCGACTTTCTGGAGATGCTACCGAGCCATTACGTGCTGGACGGCGGCAAGCTGGTGGTGGCGCACGCGGGCATCAAGGAGGAGATGCAGGGCCGGATGTCGGAGCGAGTGCGTGTGTTCGCGCTGTTCGGCGACACGACCGGCGAGATGGCTGCGGACGGGCTGCCGGTGCGGCGCAACTGGGCGGCGGACTACCACGGCCGGGCGCTGGTGGTCTACGGTCACACGCCGGTGCTGGAGCCGATCCGCGTGCAGCGCACCGTCAATATCGACACCGGCTGCGTCTTCGGCGGCCAGCTGACCGCCCTGCGCTACCCGGAAATGGAGCCGGTGTCAGTGCCGGCGGCGCGGCAGTACTGCGCGCCGCACCGCCAGCTGCTGACGAGTCTGGACGTGCCGACGCCGCTGCGCATCGGCTGGCGCCGGCCGGAGCGGATGCCGCCGGGGGCGTGACGCCGCTGATAGAATGGACGCGAAGACACAGCTTCAAACGGGGAGTAAGATCCGATGCCAATCCATGATTGGACGCGCGTGAGCGCCGGTACGTGGCATGCGTTTCACCTGAGTTGGATTGTTGAGATTCAACTCGCGCTCAACGACGGGCTGTTGCCGGCGGATTACTACGCCCAGGCCGAACAAATCGCCGGGCCGCTCGGGCCGGATGTGCTCACCCTTCAGGAGTCGAACGGGACTCCGAACGAACCGGTCGCGCAACCTTCCGGTGGCGGCATTGCGGTCGCCACCGCCCCGCCGCGAATGCGGGTCGCCGCCGAAGCCGAGATGAACGACTATGTCCTGAAGCGCCGTACGTTGGTGATCCGTCACACCAGCGGCGACCGCATCGTCGCCTTGCTGGAGATCGTCTCGCCGGGGAACAAGTCGGCACGCCACGCCATCCGCGCGTTCGTCGAGAAGGCGGTGGAAGCGCTGTACCGCGGCTATCACCTGCTCATCGTGGACCTGTTCCCGCCCGGCCCGCGCGACCCCAACGGCATTCACGCCCGAATCTGGGGCGAGATCAGCGACGCCCCCTTCGAGCTGCCGCCGGACGAGCCGCTCACCCTGGCCGCGTACTCCGCCGGGCCGGTCAAGCGGGCTTACGTCGAGCCAACCGCCGTCAGCCGGGAACTGATCGACATGCCGCTGTTCCTCGACCCCGAGACCTACGTCAACGTGCCGCTGGAGGCGACCTACCAGGCCGCGTACCGCGGTGTGCCGCGCCGCTGGCGTGAAGTGCTGGAAGTGATCTCGTAGCGCTGCGGACTCCCCGTTGCCGGCACGGCCACTTTGCTTCCCTCCGGCATAGAATGGCTCTGTTTCCGGGGATGTTCCTGCCTGGGCGAAGCGATGTCCGACGTGACGCAACTGCTGAACGCGATGGACCGGGGCGACCCGCACGCCGCCGCGCAGCTGCTGCCTTTGGTCTACGACGAACTACGCCGCCTCGCCGCCGCCCGGTTAGCCGTCGAGCCGTCCGGCAACACGCTGCAGCCGACCGCCCTCGTCCACGAAGCGTACCTGCGGCTGGTTGGCACCCCCGCCGGCGACCAGTGGGACCACCGCGGCCACTTCTTCGCCGCCGCGGCCGAGGCCATGCGCCGCATCCTCATCGACCAGGCCCGCCAGAAGGCCGCCCTGCGCCACGGCGGTGCGCTGCAGCGCCAGGCACTCGACCCGAATGCCGCCACCATCCCCGAACCCCGCGAAGATTTACTCGCGCTGAACGAGGCACTGGACAAGCTGGCGATCGAAGACCCTCTCAAAGCCAATCTCGTCAAGCTCCGCTATTTCGTTGGGTTGAGTCTCACCGAGGCCGCCGCCGCGCTCGACCTGTCCGAGCGGACGGCCAGCCGGCACTGGGCCTACGCCCGCGCCTGGCTGCGCCGGGCCGTGGAGGGACCGCAGGAAAAAAATTAAAAAACGTTGTCCAGCTTTCGGTCGGAATTTCGCATTGGGAACGAGGTGCCGTAACGGCATTCCTGAGGGATGTTCGCCATGACGGAAGAACAGGTCTTTCTGGCGGCCCTGGAGCTGGCCAACCCGGCCGACCGTATTGCTTACCTGAACAAGGTCTGTGGCGGGGACGTGGAGTTCCGCAGCCAGGTCGAAGACCTGCTGGCCGCTCACTTCCGCTCGGGGCCGTTCCTGGATGAGCCGCTCGGCCAGCAGCTGGCGGCCGGCGCGGCGACGCCGATCAACGAGAACACCTTGAGCCTGCGCGGCAAGCCGGAAGGAGATGCCGTGGCCGACGCCAAGAACCAGGAACCCGACCTGCATTTCTTGCAACCGTCCGCCCGCGCCAACGCGCTCGGCCGGATCGGCCACTACGACGTGTTGCAGATCCTCGGCAAAGGCGGGTTCGGCATCGTCTTCCGGGCCTTCGACGACATGCTGCAGCGCGTGGTGGCGCTCAAGGTGCTCGCCCCCGCGATCGCCGCCACCTCGCCGGCCCGCAAGCGCTTCTCGCGCGAAGCCCGCTCGTCCGCAAAGGTCCGCCACGAGAATGTCATCCAGGTGTACGCCGTCGAGGAGCACCCGGTGCCCTACCTGGTGATGGAGTTCATCCCCGGCGAGTCCCTCCAGCAACGGCTGGACCGCGTCGGCCCGCTGGAAACGCCGGAGATCGTGCAAATCGGCCGGCAGATCGCCGAGGGACTGGCCGCTGCCCACGCCACGGGGCTCATCCACCGCGACATCAAGCCGGGCAACGTGCTCCTCGAAAGCGGGCACCAACGGGTCAAGATCAGCGACTTCGGCCTGGCGCGGGCGGCCGACGACGCCAGCCTGAGCCAGAGCGGCGTGCTGGCCGGCACCCCCATGTACATGGCCCCGGAGCAGGCCAGAGGCGATTCGCTCGACCACCGGGCCGACCTGTTCAGCCTCGGCAGCGTGCTGTACATCATGGCCAGCGGCCGACCGCCGTTCCGTGCTTCGACCACCTATGCCGTGCTCAAGCGCGTGGTGGACGACACCCCGCGACCGATCCGCGAGGTGATTCCAGAAGTGCCGCAATGGCTGTGCGACATCATCGCCAGGCTGCACGCCAAGAAGCCGGAGGAGCGCTTCCAGTCGGCCCGCGAAGTGGCCGATGTCCTCGCCGATTGCGAGTCTCAGCTCAAGGCGAACGCCCGGCTCAAGGATTTCTCCCGGATCCCCCGAAGCAAACCCGCAGCCGGGCGATCCGGCCGGTGGAAATGGGTCGCGGCAACCGCCCTGTTGCTTCCCCTCCTCGCCCTGGCGCTGACGGAGATCGCTGGCATAACGCATCTGTTCCGGGATCGGGACGCAACACCGATTGCCAGGGTGGACCCACCGAAGAAGGACGATCCGCCCCCCAGGGTCGTGGCGCCGCCGAAGCAGAAGGACGATGCGATTCCCTCAGTCAGCGATGCCGACAGGAAACGGATCGCCGCGCTGCCGGCCGCCGAACAGATCGAGGAAGTGCGCAAGGAGCTGAAGCGGCGCAATCCGAACTTTGATGGGCAGCTCAACCCCATGATCGAGGATGGCGTGGTGACGGGCCTGGAGTTCTCGGCGGACCAGGTGAGCGACATTTCGCCGGTGCGCGTGCTAACGAAATTGCGGTCGCTCGAATGTTCTGGCAGCGATGTTGACCGTGGTCAACTGGGCGCCCGCGGGCTCCTGCCGCTCAAAGGGTTGCCGCTGACGAACCTGATCTGCCGCTATTCGCCCATCACTGACCTCTCACCGCTGAAGGAAATGGAGCTGACGACCCTTGACCTCAGACACACGAATGTCAGCGACGCGGACGTGAAAAATCTGGCCGGCCTGAAAAAACTTCACTGGCTCAGCCTTTGGGGCACCAGGGTGACGAACGTGGGCCTGAAGGAGCTGGCCGGCCTGAAAAAACTTCAGTGGCTCAGCCTCGAAAACACCGGGGTAACGGACGTGGGCCTGAAGGAACTCGCCGGTCTGCAAAACCTCACGCATCTGAGCCTCTACGCCGTCCCGACAGTGACGGACGCGGGCGTGGAGCCGCTGGCTGGCCTCAAGGCGCTCCAGTGGTTAGACCTCCGCGGAACGAGTGTAACGGACGCCGGTGCCAGGAAGCTCGCCGCCCTGCTGCCGTCGCTCAAGATCGAACGGCTCGGCGCCGCCATCGAGCCGATGGTGAAGGACAATCCGCCGCCGCCAGCACTCGCTGCGTTCACCGATGCCGACGTCCAGCGGATCGCTGCGCTGCCCGCCGCCGAACAGGTCGAGGAAGTGCGGAAGGAGTTGCAGCGGCGCAATCCGGACTTTGAGGGTCCGGTGCGGCGCAAGATCGAAAACGACACCCCGGCCGCGGAGTTCTTGAAGAGCGTCGAGAAGAAGTGACCACCGGCCCCGCGCCCGCACCCCACTTGCTCATCCCGACGCTTGCGTGCCGCGCGCCGCCACGGTACGCTCGACCGTCATGAGTGAAGTCACCCACATCCTGAGCGCCATCGACCAGGGCGACCCGCGCGCCGCCGAACAGCTGCTGCCGCTGGTCTACGACGAGCTGCGCCGCCTGGCCGCGCAGAAGTTGGCCCAGGAACAGCCCGGCCAGACCCTGGACGCCACCGCGCTGGTCCACGAAGCGTACCTGCGCCTGGTGGCGAGCCCCCTGCATGAGCGGGGGGAGGAACCTCAGTGGGATGGCCGCGGTCATTTCTTCGCCGCCGCGGCCGAGGCGATGCGCCGCATCCTCATCGATCGGGCGCGGGCGAAGCGCACCGAGAAGCGCGGCGGCAATCGCAAGCGCCTCGACATTGACGCCATCGACCTGGCCACCACAGCCGCGCCGGACCAGTTGCTGGCCCTCGACGAGGCCCTGGCGAAGCTGGCCAGCGGCGACCCGGCGGCAGCGCGGCTCGTCGAGCTGCGCTACTTCGCGGGGCTGACCGTGGACGAGGCCGGACGGGCTCTCGGCATGTCCACCGCCACCGCCTACCGGCACTGGAACTTCGCCCGCGCCTGGCTGCACGTCGAACTGCGCGACGATCCGGCTACCTGATCCGGCAGCGCCAGCGCGGGGCTTGTTTGTAGTCCGAGCCCGAGCGCCAGCGCGGGGCCTGCGCTGCCCCGCGCTGGCGCTCGGGCTCCGACCCACCCGACCACAACACAATTTTTCACTTTCTTCCCGCGCCGTGAGAAAATCAGCGTGCCGATTCCGCATTGGAGTGCAGAGGAGGCCCCGTGCCAGGGGGCAACGATCATGAGCGACCCATCCAACCAGGCCAAGTCGATCTTTCTGGCGGCCCTCGAGGGGCACTCGCCGGAGCAGTGGCCGGCGTTCCTGGAGCGCGCCTGCGGCGGCGACGCCGGGCTCCGTGCCGAGGTTGAGAAGTTGCTGCACGCACGGGCCGAACTGGGCTCGTTCCACGAGGCGCCGCGGTCGGGGACCACCGTCGATGCGGCGGTGGGCGAGCAGCCCGGCGCGGCGATCGGGCGCTACAAGCTATTGGAGCAGATCGGCGAGGGTGGCTTCGGGGTCGTCTTCATGGCCGAGCAACAGCAGCCGGTCCGCCGCCGCGTGGCCCTGAAGGTGCTCAAGCCGGGCATGGACACCCGGCAGGTCGTGGCGCGCTTCGAGCAGGAGCGGCAGGCGCTGGCGCTGATGGACCATCCCAACATCGCCCGCATCCTCGACGGCGGCGCCACCGACAGCGGCCGGCCTTACTTCGTCATGGAGCTGGTCAAGGGCGTGCCCGTGACCGCCTTCTGTGACCAGAACCACCTGGGCATCCGCGAGCGGCTCGACCTGTTCGTCAGCGTCTGTCAGGCGGTGCAGCACGCGCACCAGAAGGGCGTCATCCACCGCGACCTCAAGCCAGGGAACGTCCTGGTCACGCTGCACGACGGCAGACCGGTGGCCAAGGTCATTGACTTCGGCATCGCCAAGGCGACCGGACCGCAGCTGACCGACAGGACGCTGTTCACGCACTTCGCGCAGCTGGTCGGCACGCCGCTGTACATGGCCCCCGAACAGGCGGAGCTGAGCGGTCTGGACCTCGACACGCGCTGCGACATCTACAGCCTGGGCGTGCTGCTCTACGAACTGCTGACCGGCACGACACCGTTCGAGAAGGAGCGCTTTCACGGGGCGGGCTTCGACGAAATCCGCCGCATCATCCGCGAGGAGGAGCCGCCGAAGCCGAGCACGCGCATGAGCACGGCCGGCCCGGCGGCGGCAACGACCTCGACGAAGCGCCGTAGCGACCCGCGCAAGCTGAGCCGGCTGTTCCGCGGCGAACTGGACTGGGTGGTGATGCAGGCGCTGGAGAAGGACCGCAACCGCCGCTACGAGTCGGCCAGCGCCTTCGCGGCGGACGTACAGCGCTACCTGGCGGACGAGCCGGTGCTGGCGTGCCCGCCGAGCGCGGGCTACCGGCTGCGGAAGCTCGTGCGGCGGCACCGGGGCAAGGTGACGGCGGCCGTGGCGATGCTGACGCTGTTGCTGGCCGGGACGGCGGTGAGCACCTGGCAGGCGGTGCGGGCCACGCAAGCCGAGCGGGAAACCGCCGATGCCCTGGTCCAGGTGACGGCCGAGCAGACGAAGACCGCGGCGGCCCTGACGGCGGCGCGCGACGTGCTGGACACGCTCACCGACGACGTGGTGCAGACCATGTTCGCCCGGCAGCCAGAGTTGGGAGAGACGGAGCGGGCGTTCCTGCGCAAGGTGCTCGGGTTTTACCAGGCGGTGACGCGGCAGCTGGGGGAAACGGCGGAGGCCAAATGGTTGCGGGCCGAGGGCTATTTCAAGGTAGCGTTCCTGCGGGCGTTGCTCGGCGAGCAGCGCGAGGCCGCGGCGGGCTATCGCCAGGCCATCGACCTGCTCGGGCCGCTGGCGGCCGAGCACCCCGGCGTGCCCGACTACCGGGAGCAGCTCGGGCGGGCTTACCACAACCGCGGCATCCTGCTCGCGGACCTGGGGGACGAGGCGGCAGCGGCAGCGAGCTTCCGGCAGGGTCTGGGCATTCAACAACAGTTGGCGAGCGAGTTCCCCCGGGCGCATCGGTATCGCTGGAACAGCGCCGCCAGCGAGGCCGACCTGGCCAAACTTCTGGGGGATCAGAAGAAGTACGCCGACGCGGAGGCGGGTTACCACCGGGCCCTCGGCCTGCTGGAAGGGCTGCAGGCGGAAGGCGAAGCCGAGCCTGCCGTCGGCCGGTTGCTGGCCCGCGCTCGCTCCAACCTGGGCAAGGTGTTGCGGGAGCAGGCGAAGTTCGCCGCGGCCGAGAAATCCTATCGACTGGCCTTCGACGCCCAGCAGCAGCAACTGAACGAGTCCCCGGCCGCGCCGGCGTACCGCCGCGACCTGGCCGACACCTGCAACGGTCTGGGGATCGTCCTCACCGAGTTGAAGCAGCCGGCGGAAGCGGAGAAGGTTTTTCGCCAGGGCCTGGATCTGCGCAAGAAGTTGGTCGCGGACTATCCCAGGGTGTTTCAGTACCGCCAGGAACTCGCCGGGAGCTATCACGACCTCGGCTTTTTCTTGCAACAGCAGCAAAAGTATGCGGACGCAGAGCAGGCATACGGTGAAGCGGTGAATCTCAGGAAAAAGCTCGTGGCCGAGGCCGGCGCCGTACCCCGGTATCGCAAGGAGCTGGCCCACAATCTCGACCACCTCGGCATGACCCGGTTTCTCGCCAGGCGGCTGGAGGAAGCGGAAGCGGCGTGGCGTGACGCCCTGGTGCTGCGGCGACAACTGGCGGCCGACGGCCCCCGGGATCCCGAACCTCAGGACGCCCTGGCGGCCACGCTCATCAAAATCGCCACCGCGCAGAATCTGCGCGGTGAGTTTGCGGATGCCGTCTTGCTGCTCGAACAGGCCCGGGTTCACAACCAGGTTGCCCGGGCGGCCAGACCCGAGGACCGCGGTTATCGCCTGTGTTATCTCAATCTGCTCCGCACCCTGGCCCCGAGTCATCTGTTCCTGGCCGACCACGCACGGCTGGCCACGACCGCGGACGAACTGGCCAGCTGCGGTTACGACCCCGCGCACGACCGCTATGTCGCGGCCTGCTTCTTGAGTAACTGTGCGACGCTGGCCGAAAAAGACGCCCGGCTCGCCGCGGCCCAGCGCGAGGAGCTGGCCCAGGGCTACGCCGCCCGGTCGCTGGAGCTGTTGCGGCAGGCCGTCGCGCTCGGTTTCCGGGATGGGGCTCACCTGAAAAAGAACCCCGACTTCCAGCCGCTGCGGGCGCGGAAAGCGCTCCAGAAAGGGCTCGCCGAGTTGGAAGCGAAACTCAACCAGTAATCTCTGACCCGACCAACCAAGGCGTCCGGCGAGCGTTTGCCGTCAGGCAAACCCGCACCGGTCCGGCCCTCGCCCGGCGCTCGGTCTGCGCGCCGGGAACGATGGCACGTTTCCTCAACCGCAGACCGGCTCTCCACAGAGAGGACCACACCATGCTGTTCCAACTGTTCCGCCGTGCGCGCACGGGCCGCCGGCCGTCCCGGCAACTCCGGCTGGAGGCGCTGGAGGACCGCTCGCTGCCGAGCACCTTCACGGTGCTGAACCTGAACGACGGCGGCGCCGGCTCGCTGCGCCAGGCCGTCCTTGACGCCAACGCCCACGCCGGCCCCGACACGATCCGCTTCACCGCTGGCCTGCACGGCACCATCGTCCTGACCGGTGGCGAACTCGGCGTCACCGACGACGTGACCGTCAACAGCCCCGGCGCGGCCAAGGTGACCGTCAGCGGCGACGACGCCAGCCGCGTCTTCCACCTCACCGGCAGCGCCACCGACGTGACGATCAACGGTCTCACCATCGCCGACGGTGCGGCCACCGGCCCCATCACGGGGACCGAAGGAGCCGTCACGCTGGGCGGCGGCATCCTCAACGACCAGGCCCACCTGACGCTCTCCCACGTGACCCTGACCGACAACCAGGCCGCCGGCTTCATCGGTGCCGGCGGCGGCGTCGCCAACGTCTCCGGCGGCGTCCTGACGGTCGAGGACTGCACGTTTACTGACAACGTGGCCGCGGGCAGCGCCATCGATAGCCCGGGCGGCGGCATCTTCAGCGACACCGGCTCGGTCCTGACGGTGGCGTACAGCACCTTCACCGGTAACCGGGCCATCGACGGCGGCGGCATCGCGGTCTGGGGCGGCAGTGCCGCGGCGGTGTCGGGCAGCACGTTCACCGACAACGTGGCCCGCGGTAACAACGGCAGCCCCGGCCAGAGCGGCACGCCCGCCGACAACGGCGGCGCCATCTTCGCCACGGACCAGAGCCTGTTCGTCGCCGCGACCGGCTCCGTCCTGACGGTCGAGAACGACACGTTCACCGGCAACCTGGCCCGCGGCAGCGACGGCGGCGCCGGCGCCGACGGCGGCGAGGCCCAGGGCGGCGCGCTGTCCGTGAGCGGGGTGACGACGGCGGCAAGCATCAGCTGCAGTACGTTCACGAACAACCTGGCCCTCGGCGGCAACGGCGGTGCTGGCGGCGCAGCCACCGTCAGCGGCGGCAACGGCGGACCCGGGGCCGGCGGCGCGGTCTCGTTGAACGACGGGACCATTGCCATCGTGCAGAGCACGTTCAGCGGGAACGATGCCACGGGCGGACTCGGCGGCGCGGGCGGCGCCGGGGCGGCCGGCGGCGCCGGCGGTACGGGCCGCGGCGGGGCGCTGGTGCATACCGTGACCTTCGGCACGTCGCATCCGGTCTCGACGCTGACCGGCGTGACGATGAAGGACAACGAGGCCCTCGGCGGCAACGGCGGCGCGGGCGGCGTCGGTGGCGACGGCGGTGACGGGGGTGCCGGCCAGGGCGGCGGCATCCGTGCGCTGCTGGGCAGCATCATCGTCAGCGCCGGCCAGTTGACCGATAACGAAGCGGTGGGCGGGACCGGCGGCGCAGCGGGTGTGGGCGGCGTCGGTGGCAGCGGCGGTGCCGGCCAGGGCGGCGGCTTCCTCACCGCGTTCGGGGTGACGGCCGTCCTGTCGAACACCACGCTGAAGCACAACGAGGCCATCGGCGGCGCCGGCGCGGCGGGCGGCGTCGGCGGCGATGGCCAGGGCGGCGGCATCTACAACGGCGGCGCTTCGCCGTTCGGCACGCCGTCCCTGACGCTGCTCGCGTGTCAGGTCGAGCACAACGAGGCCGACGGCGGCAGCGGCGGCTCCGGGGTGGGCGGCGGCGTCTACAACCTGGGGATGTTCACTTTCGACGCGCTGACCGACATCGACCACAACCACGCTTCCACCAGCAACAACGACATCTATCCGTAACTCCGCAGGCGCGGGGGCGTCAGCGCTTGGTTGGATCGCATAGCACAGGGGTTGACGCTCCCGCGCACCGAGCACGAAGGCCACCGACAACGGGCGTGGGCGACAGCGGCCGCCATCCTCACTCAAACAGCCGCTGCACGGGCACGGTGAACCCGGGTAGCACGTCGGGCACCACCAGCGCGTCGCCGTTGTGGAAGAGCTGCTGCAATTCGTCGGGCCGGTAGACGGACGCCGTGGCCGTCGGCTCGTCGAGGACGATGACGACGCGCACGCCAGCCTTCAGGTACTCGACGACCTTGCCGAACAATTCCGTCCACCGCTCGGAGCGGGACCACGCCTCGACGACCAGGTCGGGCACCACGGGCAGCAGGCCGTCCGGAACCTTGCCTTTCGGCAGACGCTCATAGCTGTAGAAGCACACGTCTGCGCCGCGGATCGTGTCGGGGTTGCTTTGCGTTTGCACGAAGGAGTCGTTGGTCATCACGCGACCAAGATCGTGATTCTCCAAATACTGGCCCAGCACGAAGCTGAAGCGGTAACAAATCTTGCCGTGTTTCGGATAAGGCCTCGGCACCCCCCGCACCTGTCCCTTGACCAATTCCACGCAATCACCACCGTGGCGTTGCGCGAACTCCGCCGCGGTCATCAAGGGTACGGGAGCAGCCGGCGGCGACACGGCAGGAACACTGGTCGGTTGCATACGAGATTCCCTCCAGAAATGGCCCGACGTTAGCAAATCCGGCCGCGGGCGAACAGGGCAACGCGCCGACGCTTGCGAACCGGCCGCCGCCGCGGTACGCTCGACCGTCATGAGTGAAGTCACTCGCATCCTGGACGCTCTCGCGCAGAACGACCCGCACGCCGCGGCGCAACTGCTGCCGCTGGTTTACGACGAGCTGCGCCGCCTGGCTGCCCAGAAGCTGGCGCACGAGCCCGCTGGCCACACCCTGCAACCGACCGCCCTGGTCCACGAAGCGTATCTGCGCCTGGTCGGCGACCGCGACGCGGCGCACTGGGACGGCCGCGGCCACTTCTTCGCCGCCGCCGCCGAGGCCATGCGCCGCATCCTCATCGACGACACCCGCCGCCGCCGCGCCGAGAAGCGCGGCGGCGGTCGCCAGCGCCAGGAACTCGATCCGTCCGCCGTCGCCGCGCCGGCAGCTTCCGAGGAACTGCTGGCCCTGGACGAGGCGCTCACCCGGCTGGCGGCGGTCGAGCCGCAGGTGGGCCGCCTGGTGGAGCTGCGCTACTTCGGCGGCCTGACGATCAAGGAAGCGGCAGCGCTCCTCGGCGTCGCGCCCCGCACCGCCGACGGCTACTGGGCCTACGCCCGGGCCTGGCTGCGAGCGGAACTCCAGGGCGAACGCCCCTGATACGGCAGCGCCGTGAATGATCGTGGTGGGTCGGAGCCCGAGCGCCAGCGCGGGGCAGCGTTGGCCCCGCGCTGGCGCTCGGGCTCCGACCAGGAGCAACCTTTCGGCAAATTTCGGCTGCGCGTTTCAGAGACGAATTACGCATTGCAGACAGCGCCCCTTCTAATTCCTGCGAGAGTCCGCCATGAGCGAACGCGACCTGTTCATCGCCGCCCTGCAGATCGAGGACGCGGCCGCGCGCGCCGCCTACCTCGACGCCGCCTGCGCCGGGGACGCGGCACTGCGGCAGCGACTGGAAGTGCTGTTGCAGGCCCACGCCGCCGACTCCTTCCTGGAGCCGCCGCCCGCCGCGGCCAGCACCACCGACGCCTTCCGGCCTACCGCGGAGGGACCGCCCAGTGCCCCGGCGGCCGCTGGCGAAAGTTCAGGCATGCGGCTCGGGCCGTACCGGCTGCTGCAACAGATCGGCACGGGCGGCATGGGCGTCGTCTGGATGGCCGAGCAGCAAACGCCCCTGCGGCGCCTGGTGGCGCTGAAGGTCATCAAGGCCGGCATGGACAGCGCCCAGGTGATCGCCCGTTTCGAGCAGGAGCGGCAGGCGCTGGCCCTCATGGACCACCCCAACATCGCCCGCGTCCTGGACGGCGGCACCACCGACAGCGGCCGGCCCTTCTTCGTCATGGAACTGGTCAAGGGCACCCCCATCACCAAATACTGCGACGAGCACCGGCTCACGCCGCGGGAGCGGCTGGCGCTGTTCGTGCCGGTCTGCCAGGCCGTCCAGCACGCGCACCAGAAGGGCATCATCCACCGCGACCTCAAACCGAGTAACGTGCTGGTGGCGCCCTACGACGGCCGGCCGGTGGTCAAGGTGATCGACTTCGGCGTCGCCAAGGCGACGGGCCCGCGGCTCACGGACAGGACGTTGTTCACCGAGTTCGGGGCGGTGATCGGCACGCTGGAGTACATGAGCCCCGAGCAGGCCGAGCTGAATAACCAGGACATCGACACGCGCAGCGACATTTACGCCCTGGGCGTGCTGCTCTACGAACTGCTGACCGGTAGCACGCCGCTGGAGCGCAGCCGGCTGCGGCAGGCGGCGTTCGCGGAGGTGCTGCGGTGCATCCGCGAGGAGGAGCCACCGCGGCCGAGCCAGCGGCTCAGCGCATCGAAGGACGCGCTGCCGGTGATCTCGGCCCAGCGGCAGACGGAGCCGGCCCGCTTGACGAAACTGATGCGCGGCGAACTGGACTGGATCGTCATGAAGGCGCTGGACAAGGACCGCGGCCGCCGCTACGAGACGGCCAACGGACTGGCGCAGGACGTGGAGCGCTACCTGCAGGACGAGCCGGTGGCGGCGTGCCCGCCCAGCGCCGGCTATTGGCTGCGCAAGTTCCTGCGGCGGAACCGGCGGCCGGTGCTGGTCGCGGCGGCGCTGCTGCTGGCGCTGCTGGGTGGCATCGTCGGCACCACCTGGGGGCTGGTCCGCGCCCTGGAGGCGGAGGCGGACACGCGCATGGCCCTGGCCGAGGTCGCCGGGGAGCGGGATCGGGCCGCCGGTGCGGAGCGGCGGGTGCTGACCAGCGCGGGCCTCGCCGAGAGCCGGCGGAAGGAGGCCGTGAAACAAAGCGGCCTCGCCGAGGAGCGCCGTCGGGAGGCCGAGAAGCAAACCGGCGTGGCCCGGCAGGAAAAAAAGCGGGCCGAGGCGGTGCGCGACTACCTGCTGGCCGTCTTCCACCGGGCCAACCCCGAGGTCGATGGCCGGCGCGTCACCGTGGTCGAGGTGCTCACCCTGGGCGTCGAGCGGACCGCCGTCGAGCTGCGCGACCAACCGCTGGTGCAGGCGGACATGTTCGCGGCCATCGGCGCCAGCTTTACCGGGCTGGGGCTCTTCAAGGAAGCGGCCGAGGCGCTGGAGCGGGCCGAGCGCATCCTGCTTGAACACCACGGCAAGAACCACCCCGACACGCTGGACGCCCGGGTGCTGCTGGCCAACGCCTACCTCGAAGCTGGGCAGGCCGCCAAGTCCGTCCGGCTGAACGAGGAGCTGTTGCCGACCGCCCGGACCCTGCGCGGCGCGGACCACGCCCAGGTGGCGACCATCCTGAACAACCTGGGGCACGGCTACCAGGAACTGGGCCGTTACCTCGAAGCAGTTGAGCAGTTTGAAGAGGCGCTGAAGCTGAACCGAGCACAGTTCGGCCCGGACGACTACCACGTGCTGTACATGGTGGACAACCTGGCCCGGGCCTACCAGTTCGCGAACCGGCTCGGGGACGCCGTGCCAATGTTCGAGGACGTGCTCCGGCGGCGGCGGGCGCTCCTGGGGGACGACCACCCGGAAACGCTGAGGAGCATCAACAGCCTCGGCTACGCCTACCTCCGCGGCGGCCGGGCGGCGGCCGCGCTGCCGCTCTTTGAGGAGGCGGTGGCGGGACGCAAGGAGAAACTCGGGCCGACCCATCCCAAGACGCTACGGAGCATGGACAACCTGGCGCAATCCTATTTGCAGCTCAAGCGCCTGAAGGAGGCCATCCCGCTCTTCGAGGAGACGCTGGAAAAACGCACGGCCCGACTGTCTGCCAATCACCCGGACACGCTCGTCACCAAGATGAACCTGGCCGCGACGTACAAGGCCGCCGGCCGCATCGGCGAGGCGATCAAGCTGTACGAGCAGCTGCGTGAACAGGAGGAGGCGACCCTCGGGCCGGACCACCCCTACGCCCAGCTCACGCTGCGAAATCTGGCGCAGGCGCTGCACGAGGCGAAGGAGTTCAACCGAGCGGCGCAGGTGTGGCGGGCACTGCTCGCCGCGCAGGGACGCAAGTTGCCGGCGGACCACCCCGTTCGCGTCGGGACGCAGGCCGTCCTGGGCCTGTGCCTGTTGCAGGCCGGCAAGCCCGCCGACGCCGAGCCCGTCCTGCGCCCTGCCTGAAGGCCCGCGAACGGCAGCAGCCTGACGCCTGGACGACGTTCAGCACGCGGTCGATGCTGGGCGGAGCGCTGCTGGGCCAGAAGAAATATGCCGACGCGGAGCCACTGCTGCTGAGCGGCTACGAAGGCATGAAGCAGCGTGCGGCCCAGATTCCGTCGCAGGGACAGGTCCGCGTGACCGAGGCGCTGGAGCGACTGGTGCAGCTGTACGAGGCCACCGGCCAGACGGAGCAGGCGGCCGCCTGGCGCAAGCAACTCGCCGCGGCCCGGGCGGGAAAGCAGCCATAGTTTGACGCCGCTTCCGTTTACTTCCCGCCGACCGCGCGCGCCGGCAGCCGGGTGAGGCATTCCTGCGCCTGCTGTCGCAGACGGGCGTCTTTCGTCTCTTTCGCAAACTCCGACAGCGCGCGCCGCGCCGCGACGGTGCCGATGCGTTCCAGGGTTTCGAGTGCCCGCAGATCGCGCAGCAGGTCCGTCGCGTTGTTCGGGGCTTTTGGCTCGCGGCGCAGTTGTTTCGTCAGGAAGGGGACAGCCTCCTTCGGGGATCCCGCGAGCAACTGTTGCGCCACAAAGGCGGGGCGCGCTCTCCCGGCAAGCTCGGCCCAGAGCGCCGGCAATGCCGCCGACTTGAGCGGGGCCGTCGGGTCCGGGACGGCGAGCCGTTTCATGTCCCAGAGCAAGATGGCACCGTCGTCGCCGCCCGTCACGAGCAGCCGTTGGTCGGCGGTGAACACCAGGCCGCGCGCGCCGGACTTCAAGAACCAACGCTCTTCCCCCGTCGCCAACTCCCAGAGGCGGATGCCGAGATAATGGCCGGTCACCAGCATCCGGCTGTCCGGGGAAAACGCCATGCCGTACATCACGTCGGAAATGCCGTTGCCAAGATTGTTGATGAAATTGAGCCGCAGGCGTTCCTTGCCTGTGGCCACGTCCCAGATGATGCAGTGGCGACTGCACGCGGCGGCGAGCAGCCGGCCGTCCGGGGAGAAGCGCAGGGCCGAGGGGCTCACCAGCCACTTCCCTTCAAGCTTACGCACCGGATCCCGGGCGTTGCGGGGCCAGAGCAGGACCTGGCGGTGGTCGTTCACGGCCAGCAACTTGCCGTCGGGCGAAAACGCGAGCGCCACCTCTCGCTCGCGGAGCAACGCCCCCATCGTCCCCAGCTGCTGCACGGGCGGCCTGGGCAACTCCTTGCGGGCGCGGCGGTCCCACAGTTGCAAGTGGATCGGCCGCGGCAGTTGGATGGCTTCCTTCTTCACGGCGCCCTTCACGCTCAACAGCGCCAGGGTGTTCCCGTCCGGTGACAGCTGCAAGTCGATGACCTCCCCGAAGCCCTCCAGCCGATCCAGTTCTCTGCCGGCGGCGTTCCAGATCCGCACCTTGCCGTCCTGGGTTGCCGACGCGATCAGTCGGCCGTCCGTCAGGAAGTCGCGCTTCCTCGGGAGTTCCTTGGCCGGTTCCAGTCGGTGAACGAGCCGGCGGTGGTCCAGGTCCCAGCAACAGATCGCACCGAAGCCCGCCGAGTACAGGGTCTTGCCGTCCGGGGAGAGGGCCAGGTCCGTGACCCGACCGAAATGCGTCGGGAACCACGGGCGCAGGTTGCGGCCCGTGGCGGCGTCGTACAGGCTGATCGAATCGCGGTAGAGCCCGGCGGCGATGCGCTTGCCGTCCAGGGAGAAGACGGGGTTGTATACCGTCGCGCCTGCCAGTTGCCCGCGTTGCTTGCCGGTGCGGGCGTCTAGCAGTCGGTCTCCTTTTCGGTCCGGCACCAGGAGTAGGTCGCTCGCGGGGGAGAACGCGCAGGAATCCGAACGCCACGGGAACCCGGTACAGTTCCTTCCCGCTCGTTAGATCCATCACCAGAACGAAATTCCCCTTGCCATCCGGGACCGATCCCCTGACGGCCACAAGTCGGCCGTCAGGAGACAAGTTGGCTTCGGATAACTGGGTGTCCTTGATGGTGTGGCCGCGTTGTTTCTTCCCGGTGCTGCGCCTCCCACTGCTCCACCACGCAGGTGCCCTTCCCGAACCGCGCGGTGCTCAAAGTCTTGCCGTCCGCGGTGAACGCGAAGGACCAACAACTCGGGCCGACGGGCAAATCATACAGGTGCTTGCCGGTGGCGACTTCCCAGACGGCGACGTTCCCTGCCGAAGTGGCGAGCAACGTGCCGTCCGGTGAAAAGACGGCGGCAAAGGTTCCCCCGTTGGGGAGCCGAGTGACTTCCTTGTCGGTGGCCAATTCGCGGATCTGCGTGCCCGGCGCGTTGTTGGAGCGGTCGCGGAGCGCGACGGTTTTCCCGTCTGGCGAGAAATCAAAAAGTTCCAGTTCTTGGCCCTTCAGTTCGTACCTGCGCAGCGCCTTGCCGGTGGCGGCGTCACGCAGGTAGACCGTGTTCTCCATCCGTCCTCCGGCGAGCAGGGTCATGCCGTTCGCCAGGAAGCGAATCGGTCCACCGATACGCCCGCCACTCCTCCCGAGTCGCGCCACCGCGCCCGCCGGCAACGGGTCGCCGTCGGTATCGACCGCCAGAGGCGCGGGCCCCGCCCCCTTGGTTGCGCCATCGCCTTGACCGGCGGCTCTTGCCGGCGTCGAGCCGACCCAGAACGTCAGTGCCAACAACCCTGAATAAAAGCTCAGAACGTGTGCGTTCACGACCAACCTCCTGTGCTGTGCGTCGCCATCAAACCGCCGCGCTTCCCGCAACTCAGCTTACCCGGAAAAACGACGAAACGGGTGCCGTGTTTGTTGCCGCGCGGGTCGAACAGCCACGCCCGAAGCCCCTCCTGCCAGCAGTAAAAAATTTAATTTTACGGAAATCCGCCTCCGCGCCGTTCTCGTCGGAATGGTTCGTAAGCGGTTTCGATCTCATCTTTTTCATGTACGGAGGCCCCATGACGCTTCTCACTCGTTGGCTGCTGGCGGCGCTATGCTGTGCGGCGCTCGCCGCCCCTGTCGTCCGCTCCGCAGCCCAGCAAGGCAAGCCGCAGCCCGACCCGACACACGGGTTGAAAATGCGCCTCATCGCCCGGCAGAGCACCTACGCCCTCGACCTGGGCGGCAAGTCAGAGGCGGAGTTCCGCAAGCTGCTCGACGCTATCGACCCATTCAAGAACACAGGTGTCGTTCCGCCCGGTCCCAGGGTGGACCTGGTGCTGGAGATCGCCAATACCAGCGACAAGGACGTGACCATCTGGATCGGCGGCGATGACACGGCGCTGCGTTTCGACCTCAAGGGCCCGGGGGCGGTCAGCAAACTGCTCACCTTCGCCACGACCGCGGACCTCAAATACTCCCGGCCCGTCGTCATCCCGGCCGGCAAGACCTACACGCAGCCGGTCACGAACCTGGGCTTCCCGCACCCGCGTGCCAACAGCATGTGGTACTGGACGCGCCCTGGCGAGTACACGCTGTCGGCGACCTGGCAGCTGGGCGGCTCCAAGACAACCGGCGGCGGCCCGGTGCTCATCGCCGCCCCGATCAAGTTGACAGTCACCGCCCCGATCGGCGCCAGGGCGGAAGACTACCTGACCCGGGACGGCCGGCTCAAGGAACGCCTGGAGATTCAAGAATTGCAGGGCGGGATCGCGGGCTACTCCGGCGGCTACCGCGTGATCGACACGGACGGCACCTGGGGCACCGGCAGCCTGTTCCTGCGCGGTGGCGAAGAGCAGACGGAGCGTACGTTCCAGGCCAAGGGCAAGCTGACCGCCGCCCAGCTCCGACAGCTCGCGGAGGTACTCGCGCGGCACGACCTCGCCGGCCTGAAGGACCACGGCCAGGTGGTAGTCAACCCGCGCACCCTCACGATCAAGTTCGGCAAGAAAACGGTCACGCTCCTCCCCGGCCAGGGCAAAGCGTCTGCCGAGAAAGACCGGGCCGTGCGCGCCCGCTATGCCGCCATCGACGCGGCGGTGCAGGCGGTGTGCCGGCAGCCCGCGGTTCGTGTGCTGGGCGTCGGGGTGAGCGGGATGCCGGGGATGCGCAAGGAGATCACCACGGATGCGGAATTGGCCAGGCTCTTTGATGAGAAGACCCGGGCGCTGCTACGCGGCCTGGTGGACTTCGGCCGGGAGAAACTGGTGTGGGTGACCTGGCAAGGATCGAGTTCCGGTGGGCTGGCCTTCCGCGTCCGGGAGGACAACGGCAAGGTCAAGGTGGCGATCTGGATCCACACGCCGAGCCCGGCCCTGACGGACCTGCGGATGCGCGGCCAGCTCATCGTCCTGCCGAAGGACGCGAATTGGGAGTACGGCAACGGCGAGCCCCTGCTGGGTAAGAGCGTTCGGAAGCCCTGAGCGGGTCTGAGCCGCGCACGGAGCGTACGCGCGGAGTAAGTGACTGTATTGGCGTCAAGGGCCTTGAATTCGCCGTGAGTCCTGATGGCCCTTGACGCCAATATAGTCACAAACGTCTCCTACGGAGATACCAGCGGGCGGCGGCTTACTCCGCGCGTACGCTCCGTGCGCGGCTCGGACGAGTCCTCTTGGTTGCCGAACGCGCTAAGCCGCAAGCGGCAGACAGAAGGGGTCGCGGATCATTCCAGTAATTCCGCCAACTGGCCGATGCGGCGCGCGTCCGTCGAGGCCCGGCCACGCGGATCGAACAGCACCGCCCGCAGCCCCGCCGCCTGCGCCCCGAGGTAATCGTTGGCCCAGTCATCGCCGACCAGCAACATCCGCGGCGCCGGCACTCCGACCGTCGCCGTGAGCGCCGCGAAGAACTGCGGCGCCGGCTTGCGCCACCCCACCTCCGAACTGATGACGAAATGCTGCACGTCCGCCAGCGCCGGCAGTCCCGCCGCGACGCCACGCAGCCGCCGGTCAAAATTCGACGCCACGCCCACTTCCAGCCCGCGCCGTCAGTTCGCGCAGCACCGCCGCCGTCTCCGCCTCCACCCGCCACGCCGCCGCCTGCGCAAAATGCTCGTACAGGTCTGCGAAGCACGCTTCCCAATCCGGCACGTCGCCGAGTACCGCCGCGACAATCGCCCGCCAGCGCCGCCGCTCACGCTCCTCGTCGGTGCGCAGCCCTGCCGCCGCGTCCGCTGCCTCCTCCTGGGCGAACGCCGCCGCGAAGCGCGCGGATCACCGCCGGCGCTAACTGGCTGCCGTGTCGCCGGCCGATCTCGGCGTACGCCTGCGCCGCCGCCGGTTCGGGGTGAATCAGCGTGCCCACCGCGTCGAAGAACACCGCGTCCACATCCGCCAACCAGCGCATCAAACGTTCTCCCGGGTGAGGGTTGTGCCGGCAGGACGGCGGTCCCGCGGTGGCTGATTTCGTTCAACCCGGCACCAAGATTGCTACTTTCAGAGGTTGTTTCTGGAGCGGCCCCGTCCCGGAGCGTCGGGGATTGGTGTGAACAATCGTATCTAAAGGTTTGGAGAATCCAACTTTTCGTGGCATAATGGTAAAGAGCCCGATTTGCCATTCGGCCTTTCCCGTCTGTCAGGGCCCGGTCGCCCGGAACCGAGGTGGCTTCATGACATCCCTCTCCGAACTTTCGCCCCCGGTCAACAACGGCTCGTCCGGCGCCGAGCCGTCCGCCTGGTGCTGGCAAACGCTCTTTGTCGCGGCCGAGGTCCATGCGGTCGCCGCCGCCGTCGAGGGCGCCATGACCGCTGCGGCCTTTACCGACCGCGACCGCTTCAGCATCCGCCTGGCTCTGGAGGAGGGCGTCGTCAACGCCATCAAGCACGGCCACGGCGGCGACACCAGCAAGCCTGTGCGCGTCGGCTTCGCGGTGCTGCCGCACGAGGTGCAGATCCAGATCGAGGATCAGGGCAACGGCTTCAATCCGGACGACCTGCCCGATCCGCTCGCCGACGAGAACCTGGAACGTTGCTGTGGCCGCGGCGTCTTCCTGATCCGCGCTTACGCGACGTGGGTGCGCTACAACGAGCGCGGCAACTGCGTGACGTTCTGCCGGCGGAAGTCAGGGTGAGGGGGTGAGGGGGTGAAAGACGGAAGTATCGCTCTTTCACCCCCTCACCCCCTCACCCGCGATCCGCTCCTTGCCGACCCACAGCCGCAGCACCTCCGGGATGACCACGCTGCCGTCGGCCTGCTGGCCGTTCTCCAGGACCGCCAGCAGCGCCCGCGACACGGCCACGGCAGTGCCGTTCAGCGTGTGGACGAAGCGCGTGTTCTTGAAGCCGGGGCCCTTGTAGCGGATTTTCAAGCGCCGGGCCTGGTAGTCGGTGCAGTTCGACGTGCTCGTCACTTCGCCGTAGTCGCCGCCGTTCCCGCGGCCCGGCATCCACGCCTCCAGGTCGTACTTGCGGTACGCCGGGCCGCCCAGGTCGCCGGTGCAGGTGTCGATGACGTGGTACGGCAGGCCCAGCCCCTGAAAAATCTTCTCCTCGATGGCCAGCAGTTCCTGGTGAATCTGCTCACTCTGCTCCGGCGTGCAGAACACGAACATCTCGACCTTGGTGAACTGGTGGACGCGATACAGGCCGCGCGTGTCGCGGCCGGGGGCGCCCGCCTCGGTGCGGAAGCAGTGCGACAGGCCGACGTATTTCTGCGGCAGCTGGCTTTCGTCAAGGGTCTTGTCGCGGTGCATGCCGCCGAGGGTGATCTCCGCCGTGGCGATCAGGCACAGGTTGGTGTTTTCCAGGCTGTAAATCTGCGTCTCCGGCCCGCGCGGAATGAAGCCGATGCCCTCCAGCACATCGACGCGGGCCACGTCCGGCGTGATGACCGGCGTGTAACCCTCGCGCAGCAGCGTCTGCATGGCGTACTGCACCAGCGCCAGTTCCAGCAGCACCGCCTCGTTCTTCAGGTAATAGAACTTCTGACCCGCGACCGACGAACCCGCCTCGAAGTCCACGAGGTCCAGCGCCTCGGCGAGGGCGACATGGTCCTTGACCGGGAAGTCGAACTTGCGCGGCTCACCCCAGGTCTTGATGACCTTGTTGCCGTTGGGGTCGGTGCTGACGGGCGCGTCCGGGTGCGTCATGTTGGGAATGAGAGCCAGCACAGCATCCCGGTCCGCCGTGACCTGGTTCTCCTGCGCCTCCAGTTCGGCGACCTTCGGCTTCAGGTCCTTGCCTTCCTGGATCAGCGCCTGCTTTTTGTCCTTATCTTTCTCGATCCTCACGAGGTTGGCGACCTCGTTCTGCCGCTGTTGCAGTAGCTGCTTCTGCTGCACGAGGTGCTTGCGCTGGTCGTCGAGTTGAACGACGCGATCGACGTCGGCATTGACGTTGCGGTTCTTGAGGTTGGCCTTGACGGCGTCAAGGTTGTCGCGGATGAACTGTGCGTCCAGCATGGGTAGCTTCCATAAAAAACGATCCACAGATGACACAGCTAACACAGCTAAAGACAAATTAAGATGTCTTTAGCTGTGTTATTACCGCCGCACGAAAGAAGGTCATACAGGCCCGAAGTACCAGTAGCCGAATCTCGTCTTTGGCTCGTCGTGCTTATGAGGATCTTTCCTGCCGGGGTAATAGCTGTGTCATCTGTGGATCCAAATCTTCCTCACGGCCGCTTCTCCAGCGGCACATACGGCACGTCGCGCTTGCCGACGTACACCTGCTCGGGCCGGAAGATGCGGTTGTTCTGCAGCTGCTCCAGCCAGTGCGACAGCCAGCCGGCCACGCGCGCGATGGCGAAGATCGGCGTGAACAGGTCGCGCGGGATGCCCAGCGACTGATAGACGATGCCGGAGTAGTAATCGACGTTCGGGTAGACGTTCTTGCCGCCCAGTGTCGGCTGCCCGGCGGCCAGGCGTTCCAGCTCCACGGCCATCTCGTACTGCGGCGGCCGGCTCGTCTCGGCGAAGACGTGCTCGGCCAGTTCCTGCAGCACCGTGGCGCGCGGATCCTTGACCTTGTAGACGCGGTGGCCAAAGCCCATGACCTTCTTCTTGGTGGCGACGGCGTTCTCCAGCCACGGCCGCACGTTCTCCAGGGTGCCGATTTCGTCGAGCATTTGCAGCACTTCCTCGTTGGCGCCGCCGTGTAGCGGGCCGGTCAGGGTGCCGATGGCCGAGCTGACCACCGTGTACGGGTTGGCCAGCGTCGAGCCGGTGACACGACCGCTGAACGTCGAGGCGTTCATGGTGTGCTCGGCGTGCAGGATCAGACAGGCGTCGATGATCTTGCGCACGGCCGGCGTCGGCGTCTTCTCGAAGAGCATGTAATAGAAGTTGGAGGCGTGGTCGAGGTCGTCGCGCGGGTCGATGGCCTCGTCGCCGTGGCGGTAGCGGTGGAAGGCGGCGACGACAGTCGGCAGCTTGGTGATCAGGCGGACGACGGAGTCCCAGTTGCTCTGGGCGTTGGTCACGTCGCGCGACGGATAGAACATGCCCATGGCGGCGACGGCGGCCTGCAGCGCGTCCATGGGATGGCCGGTCTCGGGCAGGCACTTGATGAGGTCCTTGAGCTTGTACTTGATACGGCGGTGGTGGCGGAGCTGGTCTTCAAAGTCGGCCAGCTGGCGCTGCGTGGGCAGATCGCCCTTGAGCAGCAGCCAGGCGGTTTCCTCGAAACAGCTCTCGCGGGCCAGGGTTTCCACCGCGACACCGCGATACTCCAGGCGGGCGCGCTTGCCGTCAATGAAGCTGATGGCGGACTCCGCCACGGGTACGTCGGCCAGGCCGGGCCGGATCTCGAGCTGACTCATGGTGCTCCCCGAAGAAACGTGACGCATGCTGGGGCCCTCCCGACCGGCGTCGCCCCAACCGAGACGCCGCCAGAGGGTTGAGGATATTATCTCAACTCGCCCGGCAAAGAGCAAACGGCCGCGTCAGGAATCGACCAGAATCACGTGCAGTTCGCCCGGCCCATGCACCCCGGTGACCAGCCGCAGTTCGATGTCGCCCGTTTTGCTCGGCCCGGTGATGACCGTCAGGCACGCCGGCAGTCGATGCGGGTCGTCCTCCTCCGGGGCTGCGGGTTTGACCGCGGCGAACAGGTCGAACAGGTCGGGCAGCAACTGGGCGCGGGTGGCGACGGCGATGTGCATGGGCGGCAGCAGACTGACGGAGCGCGGGTCACCGGGGGCGGTGGCCACGACGACGCTGCCGGTCTCGGCGATGAGGTGGGCGACGCCACTGACGCCAACATCCGCGGCAAAGAACGGCTCGCGCAGGTGTCGGCGTCGTGGCTGGCCGTCTCGACGACAGGCAGGCCGAGCTTGCGCAGGCGTCCGGCGAGTTGCAGGGTGTCGAGGAAGTCGCCGCGGCCGAGGAGCACGCGCGGCTTGCCCTTGCTGCGCACGAGGTCCAGCACGGCGGCGGCTGCGGCGTCGCGGTCGCGGACGACGTGCGGGTGACCACCGGCGGTCTTGAGGGCGTCGCAGAAGGGGGCGATGGGGTCGAGGCCGGCGCCCTGGTAGCCGAGGTCGCCGCGCGGCGGCAGCGGCGGGGTGGCGCCGGCGCGGTTGCCGTCGGCAACCGCCTGGCGGACGCGCTGCAGGAAGGCGTCGCGGGGACTGGTCATGGCGCGCCCTTTGCCTTGGACGTTTCACTGGAAAGGGGGAACCAACCTTGCAGCACCGTTCTGAATTTAAGAAAGGCTGCATCCGCACAGCGGCTCAGGCTGACTTTTTCGGCGCGGGAACGGAAAATGGCCGAGGATTTCGGTTTCTTCGATCTCTTTAGGACAGCTTCCATTGCTTCTTTCGGCCGAGCCGGCTTCTGCTGGTCCTGGTCATTCGGGAATCCCTGTTCGATCAACCAGGTGCGAATGTCTTGGTCTTGGTCTTTCCATCCGAGTTCAGAAATGACATGGGGTGAATCGCTCCAGACCCAGATTTCCAACTCAGGATCAATCACCAGGACAGCTGCACGGCTGCTCCACCCGACCCTTGTCAGTTGATCCTCCACCTCTTGTTCGAGATCCTCACGAGGCGTCTTTTCCTTTCCGCACCCCTCGCGGTCGAAAAGAACCAAAGCAAATCGGTGGGTTTTGTGATACAGCTTCAAAATACCATCGGACCGGGTCAGGCACCCCGGGTCGTGCTCAGGGTGCGTGATGATTTCATATTTCAGAGGACGAATGTTTAGGGCTTGATGACGGCCAAGTAGTCCCTCCACGGTGAAGCGCGTATCCTTGTCCGCGGCCAGCACGATCAGATCCTTTTGCGGAAGGGGAGCGGCCGGTGGTTTCTTTTTGCTCATCCCAGCACTCCCGCCGCGAACAACACGCCAAGGTTGGTTTCTCCTTTCCATTCTTGCAAGCGCGGATGATTACTTCCCAGGACAATGTCCGTAGCCCCTTCCTCATCCTTGGCAAAACAGAGTAACTGATCTGCCTCCGCAACACTCAGGATCACTGGAGAGTGCGAAGCCAAGAGGATCTGGGCGTCGTACACTGAAGACAGAGATTGGAAGACCGTTTCAACGGCCTTCGGGTGAATGCCATTCTCAGGTTCTTCAATTAAATAAATCCCCCCAAGAGTCTTTTGCAAGTAGGCCGGCAGTGTTAATGCGAGCAAGCGTAAGGTGCCATCGGAAACCATCCACGAAGGGATTTTATACCCGCCACGGTATTCCACCAAGAGATACCGATGATTGTCTTCGGCCCGATGAACCACTTGAAGGTCAACCAGATCCGGTAGAGCCGTTTGCAGGTGTCCGATCCAGTCCTTGTACAGTGTCGGTTGTTTTTGCAACTGCTCAACCACCCAGGGGAGATTTGAACCATCGGTCTTGAAGCCACGGCGCTGGTGAGGAGGACTCGGCCTGCGCATGAGTTGGCTGTTGAGCATGAAAGGTTGTACTCCCTCTGTCAACAGTTTCCGCAACCAAGTAGAAATAGGAAACCGTGATTCGTCAGGGGGCAAATTCCCCAGAGCGGATTTGCGCGGCCCGAGTTGGAATGAGTGCGCCCAACTCTTCGACGTTTTTGTCCTCGTTTCAGGTGTGAAGTTGTCATTCCCTCCTGTTGATTTACTGACTACGGTCCGGGCACTTCGGATTGCATGGTGGAGGATCGTTTGAGGCGGTTCCGCTGGCTCAGGGAACATCAAACGCGGTTGGTGGTCTGTCTGCTGGCTCTGCAGCAAAAACACCCTTTCATACAAGATTTCCAGTTCAGAAGTTTCGGAAGCCGACCCTACGGCAACTTCGTACCGGGCCGTATCACGCCCTTCCTCTCCGAGTTTTTTCTGTAGCCCTTCTGGAATTTTTGCTTCGATTGCCAATTCAAAACGAAATCCGGATCGCTTCCAGGTCAGGTCACGCAGGTTGGTCGATCTTTCGGTGACTGCGGCTTCAACTCCATCGGAGACCAGTCTACCGAGGAAAGCGATTACATCCAGGAAGGTGGATTTCCCGCTGGCATTTGGGCCGATGAGCACATGAAAAGGGTAAAGGGGCTGCCGGATGTAGCGCAAGCAGCGGTAGTTCCAGGCTTCGACCAAAGAAATCATGATCCATTCCTCAGCCCTTGAAGGATCTGGATTGCGGCGCGGGCGCTGGTATGTTCTTCCATCCAACGTACTATTACCCGCACCGCCGGACAAGGGCCAAAGGTGAACGAGCAATCCGCGGCCGCAACCTCACCGCACCGCGTACCGCAGCGCCCGCAGCAACCGCCGCACCGCACGCCCCAGCCGCGCCCGGTTGCCGGTGACGCACAGCGTCCGCACCGTCAGCCGCGTCGCCGGCCCCTGCCCCAACTCATAGTGCCACGCCCGGTCGCGCCGCCCCGGATACACCAGCACCGCCCGCCGCGCGTCCAGTGCCGCACAGTACGCCAGCATCTGATACACGTCCGCCGTCAGCAACCGCGCCGCCGGCAGCCGCTTCCACTTGGCGTCCAGCACCAGTACCGTGCGGCCGGCGCGCTCCAGCGTCAGGTCGGGCCGCAGCGCCAACTCGGGCCGCGATCCGCCGGGCGCCGCCACGCGGCACCACGGCTGCGGCAGCGCCCGCACGCCGCCGGGCGCCGCCTCAAAGCCCGCGACCAACCGCGACAGCAGAAAATCTTCGAACACCCGCTCCAGGTTCAACAGGAACGCCGGGCCGCTCGCCGGGCCGGCCGCCGGCGCCGGCGCCAGCGCCTCGGCCAGCAGCCGGCACAGGGCCAGCAGCGGCCGGTACTCCGCGTTCAGCCGATCCGCCAGCGCCGCGTCGAAAAGCCGGCCGTCGAGCGGAACGGGCTGCGCGTCGGCGAAGGGCAGCAGGGCCTGGCGCAGGGCCTGGCGCACCGGGGCGTCGAGCAGCGGCCAGGCCAGGACGCGCTCGGCGGTGGCGCGCGGCAGCTGGTTGCACGGCACGTCCGTGGTGAAGTCGTCAAAGCGGCAGTGCAGCCGATCACGGCGCTGCGCGGCATCGCGCAGCTGGGCGGCCACGTCCAGGCGGCCCTGCAAATAGGCCCCGGCGTCGGCCTGCTCGCGGTAGCCGCGCCGCAGCCCCGCGGCAGTGCGCTCCGTCAGCAGGCGGGCGAGCTGCACGGCCAGCAGGTCGAGCATGTCGCCATCGTCACCGGCGGGCCCGTCCGCCGGCGGCAAGGCGGCGTCGGGTTCGAGCAGATACAGCACATTCCGGAGGGGGATTTTGGGCTGCAGCACCAGCCGGCAGTCGGGCGCGAGAATGGTGCCGACGTGGCCGGTGGCCGTGACGCGGAACACCCCCGACGCGCGCGTCGGAAGCAGTCGCAGGTGGGCGCGGTGGTGAGCCAACAGGTAATCGACGGCTTCCGGCGACAGCGGCACCTCGGCCGGCGTGCGCTCGGTGAGCACCCAGGTGGGATGGGAATCCATGATGGTGCTCCGTGTAAGTCCGAGCCCGAGCGCCAGCGCGGGGCCCCGCGCTGGCGCTCGGGCTCGGACCAGCATCAGCGCTCCGCGACCCCCTCGGCCTCCATCACCGGGAAGGTCTCGGAGGAGGCGTCCTTCAACGCCGCCACGATCTCGTCAATGGCGTAGTGCGCGGAGTCGCCGATGCCCTTCTGGTAGATCGGCGGATACACATCCTGCCGGCAGGCCAGGAAGTGCTCGACGATCTCAGGGTCCCACTGCGTGCCGGCGCCCTCGAAGAGGATGGCGTCGATCTGCGGCGGCGACAGCGGGCCGCGGTAGCGACGGGCGGACATCATGGCGTCGCAGCCATCGGCCACCGCCAGCACGCGCGCGATCAGCGGGATCTGCTCGCCGGCAAGACCATCGGGATAGCCCTGGCCGTCGTAACGCTCATGGTGGCTGCGCACGCCCGGCCGCAGCCGCGCGAATGGCTTGATCGCCGCCACAATCTGGTCGCCGATGACGACGTGCTCGCGGACGTGGGCCGTCTCCTCCGGCGTCAGCCGGGCCGGCTTGAGCAGCACCTCGTCGCGGACGCCGACCTTGCCCACGTCGTGCAGCAGCCCGGCCAGGTGCAGGTCCGACAGCGTCGGGCCGGGCAGGCCCATCTGCTTGCCCAGACGCACGGCGATGCGGGCGACGCGCTCGCTGTGGCCGGCGGTGCAGCTGTCCTTGGCGTCGATGACCACGGTCAGGCAGCGGACCAGGCCGAGCAGCGATTCCTTGAGCTGGCCGAAGGCGCGCGTGTGCCGGGTCTGCTTGATGAGCATGGCGCCGGCCAGGCCGAGCAGGCGCAGCTCGGCATTGCCGAGTTCGTGGTCGCAGTTCAGGCTCAGCGCGACGATCCAGCCGTGACGGCGCGGGTGTGGCCGGACGGCGGCGGCACTGTAGGGCGTGCCGGCGGGCCGGTCGCTGTGGCCGGGTGGCCGCTGCCAGAGGAAGGCAGTGCTACCGCCGACCTGGTGGCGGACCACGAGCCGGTGGGCGACGCCGCGGAAGGCGTCCGGCGACAGGCCGTCGGCCTCGGCGGTGTGCAGCGTGTCGCCGTTGGCCTCGTTGTGCCAGCAGACCACGTCGGCGCCGGTCGCCTCCTGGACTGCCTCCAGCGTCTGGCGGATCTGATCGGCCACGCGCGTATAGGCGTCGAGCTGCTGCACCAGGCGGGTGAAGACGGAGTAAGCGGCGGGGTGGGCATGGTGACCGAGGGCGACCCCTCCGGCCGCCGTCAAAGCGTCGTCGTGGACGGACATGGCGGTTCCCCCCTGTTCGCGAAGTGGGTCAGCGGCGTGCTCGGAAGGGGGAACGGCAGCGTTGCTGACAGGCGTCCGTTGCCCGGGCAAGCTTGTCATGCCGAGTCGATGTCGCTGGGAGTTTTCAACCCCTTCAGGATAGCGGACGGCCTCGGCGGCTGTAAATGGAATTTGCGGCGAAACGAGCTACAATTGCGGTTGGCCGTTGGCCGTACCTCTGTGGAGGGAAGAGCCGCGCCGGTTCACGACTGGACCCGCGTTGATGCTGGGTTGTTTCACAACTTTCACCATCGCTGGATCAGTGCTCTTTGCGACGCTTTGAACGAAGGCGGCTTGCCTCCCAACTACTTCGCCCTTGCGGAGCAACCCATTCGCGGGCCGATACCGGACGTGCTCACATTGAAACTGACTCCGGGCCAGGACGAGGGGGGTTACGGCACGATGGGGTTGGCAGTGGCCACGGCCCCACCGCGAACCCGCCACGTCAGGCAAACCGATGCGGACCCGTTCCTGAACAAAGCCAACCGGATCGCTGTCCACCACCGCCACGGAAACGTCATCGCCGTCATCGAGATCGTGTCCCCCGGCAAAAAGGGCAGTCGCGCCGAGATACGTGCCTTCGCAGAGAAGGCTGCAGACCTGATCGTCCAGGGCGTTCACTTGCTGGTGATCGACCTCTTGCCGCCAGGGCCCAGGGATCCGCAGGGCATCCACAAGGTCATCTGGGATGAGTTCCTGGAAGAACCCTTTGAACTGCCGCCCGACAAGCCCCTGACGCTCGCGGACTATTCCGCGGGGATAATCAAGACCGCCTACGTGGAACCCGTCGGCGTGGGTGATCGGTTGCCCGACATGCCGTTGTTCTTGCAGCCGGAGGTCTACGTGCCGGTGCCACTGGAAGCGACCTATCAAGCATCCTGGAAGGCATTCCCCAACGCCCTGAAAGGGTTGCTGGAGTCGCCCACCCCGCCGCCGTCCACGGGGCAAAACGGCCCCGGCGGCCAGTGACATCAATCGGTCACTACCGCTCACGCCGACCGGCCCACGCAAATCCTCTCGAAATGCTTCACCGTGGCGAACGGTTGCGCCAGCGCCTCGATCGGTTCGCCGAGCTGCTGAATCTCCTGCGTCCGCAGCAGCCCCAGTCGCTTCATCTGGCCCAGCGCCAAATACGCCACCTTCTCCGGGTCCAGCTGCATAAGCCGGCAACACGTCGCATCCACGGCCACCAGGTCGTTGCCCATGACCAGCACGCCCATCGACTTCGCGGTGCCGTTCAGCGGGCCGTCGCCCTCCATGCCAACGATGCCGTCCACGATGGCCAGGTCCGGCGTCCGCGTCAGGGCGATGTCGATGATGCTGTTGTCGATGCCGCGCCAGTGCAGTTCGTTCTTCGGCCAGCCGTAGCAAATGCCCGGCAGCGTGCCGAACAGGTTCTTCAGCGACAGCGTCGCGCCCGCCCAGTGGTGCGTCTTCAACTTCGGCAGCGAAATGAACACCTCCGCCGACACGACCGTCTTCGCCAGGTACAGGTGCTCCATCCCCGTCAGGCGGCCCAGGTTCAACGCCTTGACCGGCTCGTCGTGGTTGAGATCGACGAACGGCACGTTGTAGTGCTTGAGCACGTCGCCCAGGCCGCTGGCCGCGACCAGGTATTCGACGTTGCGCCAGTGGCCGGGGCCCTCGGCGACGATGACCTCGGCGGCCCCCTCGCGCCGGCACAGCTCGATCACCGCGGCGACGACTTTTGGGTTGGTGTTGATGACCTTGTCGCGGTGGTACTCGACCAGGTTCGGCTTGAGCACCACGCGCTTGCCGGCCAGCGGCACCTTGTCGCGGAAGTGCTGGTACTGTGTCGCCAGCACGCCGGCGAGGTCGGCGTCATAGTCGGCAGCGCGGGCGATGTGAACCTGTGTCTGCGGCGGCAGCGGCTTCATCTGCGCGACCGCCTTCAGCGCCAGGCCGCGCCACCACGAGCCGAGCCGCGCGCCGAGCGACGGGCGCTTGCCGGCGGCCGGCCCGGCGTTGATCGGCTCCGCGGCGGTCACACCGGCCGGCAGCCGAAAGACGTTGTGCCTGCTCGCGCCCAGGGCCAGGGCCATAAGCGCCTGCCGCAGCGGCGCGGGCCGCACCCAGTTGGTGCCGGCGCGCTCGGTGTGGGCAGCGCGGATGCGCTCGTCCAGCCGCGGCAGACACTCCGCGACGCCCGGTTGTTCGCGGTGCGCCTCCAGCGCCAGCTTCGCCCAGCACAGGTGTTCGAGGTCGTCCGTGGCATTGCTCATGAGATACTGCACCGCGGCGGCGACGCGCCCCGCCGTGGCGGGGTCGGGAGACCCCGCCACAACAGGGGAGCCCTGCGTGGCCAGCAGCAGCAGGGCGGTCGGGCCGGGGATGGGCTCGGTGCGCCTGCCGAGGATGAGACGGTTGCCGTAATTGATACCGCCGTCGTCGAAGGCGCGGTCGAGGAGCATTTGCAGCCCCTCCTGCACGCGCGGGTGCTGACCCTGACCGACGTGCCGCAGCGCCAGCACCGCCCACGCGGTCGGCTCCGCCCAGGAGAAGTTGCCCTCGGCCCACGGCCAGCCGACCAGCTTCAGATTAATGTCCTGCACCTCGTCCTTCTCGGCGTTCTCCGGCACACGGCCACGCAGCGCCAGCAGCCGGGCCGCCGTCCGCCGCACTTCCGCGCCGGCCGCGCCCAGCACGCTCTGCACGAACAGCACCAACGCGGTCGGCCACACGGCTTCCTCACGGCCGTTGCCCAGGCGGTAACTGCCGTCCGGCTGGGCGCAGCGCGCCAGCGCCTGCTTGCCGCGGTCGATGGCGGCGGCGCAGCGCTCCGGCTGCTGCGCCAGCGCCAGCAGGGCCAGGCAGGTCGGTTCCAGGCTGGCGGGCTGGCCGGGCGCGTAGCCCCAACCGCCTTCAGGGTGTGCCTGACTGACCAGGGTGTCCAGATAGGGAAGCAGTTCGTCCACGGGGAGTCTCGCCAAAGGTTAGAGGTCGGGTCGCGCGCTGCTGCGTGGGGCAGACATTCCTGTCTGCCGAAGCGCTGGCAGACAGGAATGTCTGCCCCACGTGAGGAGCGCGAAACGTAAACGGAACAGCAGACGGTTTCGGTCCCCCCAAGTCTAGCTCACGCCTGACCACCGCCGCGGACGGTTCCTGTTTCCTGGGGCCAATTTCAATATAGTCTGCCGCGTACACCATGTATCTCCAGCGAGGGCAGCAGTTCCATGGCTCACGTCGTTTGTCAAGTGCTGGTGCGGCCGGAGCGCCTGACCGTGTTGTGGTCGGCGGGTTCGGCGTCCTTCGAGCCCTATCCCAAAACCGGCGCCGCCCGCACGCGCTTCCTCGACCTGGCTCGACAGGCGCGCGGCCGGCTGCGCGACCTGGCCGCGGCCGCCACGCCCGCCGACGTCAGCCGGGCCGGCTTCGCCCTTGCCCAGACCGGCCACGCCCTCTTCCGCGAACTGTTCGAGGCCGACGCCGGCTATGAGAGCCAGGCCGGCGAAATCCGCGACTGGTTCACCGGCCTGGGGCGCGACGGCGTCGAGTCGCTGGAACTGCTCGCTGACGAGCCGGGCCTGGTGCCCTGGAACGCCCTCTACGAACAGCCGCCCGACGAGGCCCTGTTCCACGCCAGCAGCGGCGACGCCTGGCAGCACTTCTGGGGCGTCCGCTATGCCCTGCACGGCGGCCATCGCGTCAGTCCGCTGCGCCAGCTCAACGTGTTCGCCAAGCCGACCCTCCAGTTCATCCTCGACCCGCAGTTGCGCGAACGACTGCCCGCGGAGGACAAGAAGCGTCTGACCGACTTCCTCGGCGACCACCCCGCCCCGGTGGCGCCGCACCGCGACCAGGTGGCGGCGGACACCCGCGAGGCGCCGCCCGATGTGGTGTTCTGCCTGTGCCACACCGCCGGCGACGCCCTGTTACTGGGCAGCGATCGGCTGACGCCCGAGGAACTGCTCGATCTGCTGCAAATCGGCGGCCCCACCGGCGGTACGCTGGTCGTCGCCTGCCTGTGCCCTGAGGAGGGCGCCGACACCGACGTCGTGGCCGGACGCCTGGCGGCCGCGCCGCTGGGCGGCCTGGTGGTGATCGAGACGGTCGCCGGCCGCTCCGGCGTGCGCCTGGCGTTGCAACTGCTGGAGCGCTTCCTGGACCGCAAGCAGCCCCTCGGCGCCGCACTGCACGAGCTGCGCCGCGCCGAGCCGGAGGTGGGTCTGCTGATCGCCGGCCTGGCCCCGGGCGGGTTGCGCGTCGAGGGCGCCGACGAAACCCGTTCCGAGGCCATCAAGTCCGCGGAAGCCGGCCCGGCGGCGGCACCGGTCGAGGGCGGCGCGGCGAACGATGACGTGCCGTTGCCGGACCAGCCCTACCGGCCGCTGCGACCCTACGAGGCCGCGGACCAGGCGCTGTTCATCGGCCGTGAGGACGACCTGCAGCGCGTGGCCCTGACGCTCGACCGCGCCGACACGCGGCTGCTGGTGCTGCACGGCGCGCCCGCGGTCGGCAAGTCGTCACTGCTGCGTGCCGGGCTGCTGCCGTACCTGGATGCGGACTGTGTCGGCTACCGCGTGCTGAGCGACCGCACCGAGGCGGACGAGGATGAGGACGGCGTGCCGGTGACCGTCCGGGCCACGTGGGATCTGACCGGCCAGCTGGCGGCGGCGCTGGCGGCGTTCTGCGCCCGGCCCTACCGCTACGAGACGCCGACGGGCCGCACGGTGACGGTTGATTTCGCCGAGGAGCTGACGCCGCTGGTGGGCGGCGCGTTCCGCGACGGCGCCCTCAACGCCGGGCTGCTGGGGGAAATCCTGGCCAGCGAGCCGCAGTTGCTGGGCCAGGTACTGGCGGCGCTGACGGAACGGCTGCCGTTCGAGCTGGTGATCGTCGTCGAGCAGGGCGAGGAACTGTTCACCCTGGCGGAGGGCCATCCGGCAGCACGGCCCGACGCAACGCTGGCGATGCTCGCCCGGACGGCCCGGTCGGCGGCAGCCGTCAAGCTGATCGTGGCGCTGCGGACGGAGTTTCACGGCCGCTTGCTGCACGGGCTGCGGCCGTTCGCCGGGCAGCCCTGGCTGGCCGAGTATCTGCTGGCCCCGCTGGGTCGGGAAGCCCTGCTCGACGCGCTGCTGCTGCCGACCGTGGACGAACCGCTGCCCGGCTGCACGGAGGTGCCGTACCGCAAGTACGGCTTCGCGTTCGAGGAGGGGCTGGCCCGGCAGGTTATCGATGAGGCCCTGGGGGCGGCCGCCGCCCGGCCGGTCAGCGCCGCGGCACTGGTGCAGGTGGTCGGAATGCGGCTGGTGGAACGGATCGCCAACCGCGAGGAGCGGGTGATCCGCGCCGCCGACCTGCGGGCGGTCGGCGGTGTCCCGGAGGCGGCGGCGCGGTGGCTGCGCGACCGTTTGCGACAGTTGCCGCAGGCGATGGGCGACAGTCGCGCTCTGAAAGGATTGTTGAGCCAGCTGGTCCGCCGCCTGCCGGACGGCAGCGTGGTGCGGACGCTGCGACCGCTGACGGAGTTGCAAAAGGACTGGCGCGGCGGCACGCCGCTGGAGACCCTGGCGGCCGCCGCGGCGACGCCGGAGGTCGGCCTGCTGGAGGTGCAGACGTTGACCGTCGGCAACCAGCAGGGCGTGTACCTCAGCCTGGCCAGCGACGCTCTGGCGCTGGCGGTCGCCCAGGAAGCGCTGGAGCAGGAAAAACGCGAATACGGCACGACGCGCATGTCGGACGCGCTGTGGATCACCATCCCGCTGCTGATCCTGCTGGCAACGGCGTCCTTTGCGTTGCTCTACAAGCCCCTGCGCGTGCTGCAGGACGCCCTGGAGAAGCAGACAGAAAAGCTGGAAGAACTCGGTCCCACCAACCAGGCGTTGCAAGCCGAGGTCAGTGCGACAGCGTTTCCGACCTACGTCGCCCAGATCCAGCTGGCGCAGCAGGCCCTGGACGGCGGCGATGCCGTGAAGTTGCGCCAGTACCTGCTGCGCTGCCGGGGGCCGCAAATCTATTACCCCGACGAAAAGGGCCCGCGCGACGCCCGCGGTTTCGACTGGTACTACCTGTGGCAGCAGGCCAACGGCGAGAACAAGAACCTGCTCGGCCACCGCGGCACGGTCAACGACGTGACGGTCAGCGCTGACGGCAAGGTCGCCGTGTCCTGCGGCCTGGAGGATCGCACGGTGCGTCTGTGGGACCTGACCACGGGTCTGGAGCGCGTCCGCTTCATCGGCCACGGCGGCATGGTCTTCCCGGTCGCGCTGTCGCCCGACGGCAAGCAGATCGCCTCGGGTGAAACGGACGGGACGATTCTGCTCTGGGACGTGCCCACCACGGAGAAGTTCACCGAGGTGACGAAGCCGGCCGCCACGCTCAAGGGTTACAAGAGCGCGGTCATGGCCCTGGCCTATTCCCCGAACGGCAAGACGCTGGTGTCCGCCAGCCTCAGCGATGCCGTCAAGGTGTGGGACCCCGTCAAGCACGAAGAGAAGCAGACGCTGGCGGAGCACAAGGAGGGGGCGACGGCGCTGGCGTTCGCGCCGGACGGCAAGACGCTGGCCACCTCATCCGGCCCGAAATCGTTCCTGTGGGGCGTGACCGACGGCAAGGTGAGCGACAAGCCCGCGACCACCCTGAAGCACCCCGGCGCCGTGGGCGTGCTGGTGTACGCGCCGGACGGCAAGACGCTGGCCGCGGGCGTGGTGGAAACGCGGGACGGCACGCGGCGCGAACTGGTGTGCCTGTGGGACGCGGCTGGCAAGGAGCGGGAACCGCTGACGGGGGCCCTGCCGCTCGAAGCCGACCTGGCGTTCGTCAACGACGGCAAGCTGCTGGCGGTGGGCGGCCAGAACCAGGTGATTCTACTGCTGGACCCGGCGAACGGCCAGGAGCGCGGCCGGCAGCGTGGCCATCTCGGCTGGGTGCGCTGCCTGGCGGCGTCGAAGGACGGCAAGACGCTGGTCTCGGGCAGCTTCGACAAGACGTTGAAGGTCTGGGATCCGACGCCCTCTGCCGAGCGCGATGTGCTGCGGCCGCACGGTGGCAAGGAGGTGTACGCCGTGGCGTTCCGTCCGGACGACCTCACCGACAAGGACGACAAGAAAACGCACGCCGAGCAGTACCTGGCGACAGCCGGGGCGGACGGCACGGTGAAGCTGATCGCGGTGACGACAGGCAAGGAAGTGGCGACGCTGAGCGGGCACAAGGGGGGCGTGTTATGCCTGGGGTTTTCGCAGAAAGGCAAGCGGTTGGTCACGGGCGGGGCGGATGGCACCGTCCGCGTCTGGAACACGGCAGACCCAAAGGCCAAGGAGTTCGGCAAGGAGCTGTTCAAGCTGACCGGCTTCACGAAGGAGGTGCTGTGTCTGGCCGGGACGCCGAGCGGCAAGTATCTGGCCGCGGGCGGCATGGACAGCGCGGTGCGCGTCTGGAAGTTTGACGACCTGGAAAAGGCGGAGAAGGCGTCCGACCCCTACCTGGTGTTGCAGGAGAACGCGAAGGAAAAAAAGGAGCCGCGGCTGCCGCCGCCCAAAGGGCCGGTGCGCGGCCTGGTGCTGCTGGAAGGCGAGGGCTTCGTGTTCTTGATCGGCGGCGGTGACGACGGCGTGGTGCAGGCGTGGGAATTGCTGAAGCGGGTGGCGGTGGGCCAGCCGTTTTCGCCCGGCAGCGCCGTGCGGGCGCTGGCCCAGTCGCCGCATACGCCGACGGTGTGGGTGGCCGGGGCCGACCGGGTGCTCCGCTCGCAGAGCCTGACGACGGCCCGGGTCAGGACGGAGAAGGATCACGAGGTCATCGTCGTGGTCTGGGACGAAAGCCGGCAGCAGTTGCGCGGCCAGGGCAGTCCGGCGCTGTCGTTGGCGTTCACTCCGGGAACGAGCCGTACCCTGGCTGCGGGCGGCCGGGACGGCACCATCAAGTTGTGGGACCCGGCCCAGGATTCGGAGCGGCTGACGCTGCGCGGCCACACAGGGCCGGTGGTGGGCCTGGCGTTCAGCGACGACCGGCGGCTGCTGGCCTCCGCCAGCCACGACGGCAGCGTGCGGCTGTGGCGGGCCGCGGCGTCCCGGCCGGTCGGGATGATGGGGCATCCGTAAGGTTGTCCGTGGTCCTTTGCCGTCTGAGTTGAAGCGCTGGGTGCCTGTTGTGGCTTGGTCTGCCTGTTATGGCTTGGTCTCCGGACCAAGCCACGGGGCCTGACCGAAGGTCTCCCCGAACGCTTGGGACGCCGAAGAGAAGACCTTCGGTCGCAGCCGTGGCCCGGTCAGGAGACCGGGCCACAACGGGTGCTTCGGTCGCAGCCGTGGCCCGGTCAGGAGACCGGGCTACAAGGGTGCTGGCGCTGGAACCCATCCGGCAACGGTCCACGGACCACGGACAAACGACGACTGCTCTTGCGGCCTGTCCCGCCGTCGGAGTACAGTACGACTCCCTGGCAAGCCAAGGTGGGCTCGCCGTGCCGTAGTGAGGTCGCAAGGATGTCGCGCACCACGCTCCCCCCCCGCACTTTGAACGCCCCAACACCCCCGCGGAACGGCTACCGCCACGACGCGGCGCACGGCTCGACGCTGCACCACGCCATCGACCGCGCCCGCCAGTGCCTACTCGCCCAGCAGCGCGACGACGGCCACTGGGTCGGCGAACTGGAAGGCGACACCATCCTCGAATCCGAGACGATCCTGCTGCTGGCCTTCCTCGGCCGCGAAGGCGAGCCGCGCTGTGCCAAAATGGCCCGCTATTTACTGGCGCAGCAGCAGCCCGACGGCGGCTGGGCCAACTACCCCGGCGGCCCGATGGACCTGAGTTGCACCGTCAAGGCGTACTTCGCGCTGAAGCTCACCGGCCACGACCCCGACGCCGAGTACATGGTGCGGGCGCGAGAGGTCATCCGCGGCCGTGGCGGCGCCGAGCGCGTCAACAGTTTCACCAAGTTCTACCTGGCACTACTGGGTCAATTCCCCTACGACAACTGCGCCTCGGTGCCGCCGGAGATGATGTTCTGCCCGACCTGGCTGTACTTCAACATCTACGCCATGTCGAGCTGGACGCGCACCATCGTCATCCCGCTGAGCATCTTCTCCGCCCGCAAGCCGGTGCGGACGCTGCCGACAGAACTGGGCATTCCCGAGCTTTTTTTGCAACCGCCCGAGACGCCGCGCTGGCCGCACCCGCCGACGCGCCGCCTGCTGACGTGGACCAACTTCTTCCTGGGCGTCGATCAGTTTATCAAATGGTACGAGCGCTGCGGCCCGCGCCGCCTCCGCGCCGCCGCCGTCGAGCGTGCCCGCGCCTGGATGCTCGAACGCTTCGCGGACAGCGATGGCCTCGGTGCCATCTTCCCGCCGATGATCTACACCGTCGTCGGCCTGCGCAGCCTCGGCTACGCCGACGACTCGCCGGAGATGCGCTACGCATTGAAGCAGATTGATGATTTGATGATCGAGGAGGGTGACCGCATTCGTGTGCAGCCGTGCGTCTCGCCGGTGTGGGACACGGCACTGGCGGTCAACGCCCTGGCGGTCGCGGGCTTGCCAACCGGGCACCCGGCGCTGCGGCGCGCGACGCAGTGGCTGCTCGACCGTGAGGTGCGGCGGCCCGGCGACTGGAGTTTGCTCAACCCGCATCTGGAGCCGGCCGGCTGGTTCTTCGAGTACCGTAACGGCTTCTACCCGGACACCGACGACACGGCGATGGTGCTGATGGGCCTGGCCCGCAGCGGGGCAGAGTCGTCCGCGGCGACCGAGCGCGGCGTGCAGTGGCTGCTGGGCATGCAAAACCGTGACGGCGGCTGGGCGGCGTTCGACCGCGACATCAACCGCGAGGTGTTGACGAAGGTGCCGTTCGCGGACCACAATGCGATGCTGGACCCGAGCTGTCCGGACATCACGGCGCGCGTGCTGGAGGCGCTGGCGGAGTACGGCCACCGCGTCGGCGCACCGGCGGTGGACCGGGCGGTGGACTTCATCCGCCGGACACAGGACCGGCGCGGCTGCTGGCTGGGCCGCTGGGGCGTCAACTATCTGTACGGCACCTGGCAGGTGCTGGCGGGTCTGCGCGGTCGGCTTCGATGTGCAGGACCCGATGGTGCGCCGCGCCGCCGACTGGCTGCGGCGGGTGCAGCAACCGGGCGGCGGCTGGGGCGAGAGCTGCGCCAGCTACGACGACCCGGCGCTGGCCGGCCAGGGCCCGGTGACCGCGTCGCAGACGGCGTGGGCGCTGCTGGGCCTGATCGCCGCGGGCGACGCAGACTGCGCGGCGGTGCGGGCCGGCGTCGCGTACCTGACGGAGACGCAGGGGCCGGACGGCAACTGGCGCGAGGACCAGTTCACCGGGACGGGATTCCCGAAGGTGTTCTACCTGAAGTATCACCTGTATCGACTGTACTTCCCGCTGATGGCGCTGGCGCGCTACGCTCAGGCGATCGATGTCGAAAAGGCGTCGGCGCGACAGTTGCATCAGGTAGGCATTAGACACTAGAAAGCGACCCAATACGTCGTCCTTGGAAACGATGACCGGAGACCGCGAGACAACGACATCGACGCTGGAGAGGCGTCAGCCTGTAGGGGGCACGGACTTCTTATGACATTTGCTGTTTGCTTGATGTGCTTATGTATCAGTGCTGTGAATGCCAACCTGCATACTGTTGAGATGAAAGCAATGCAGGGCGAGTGGGTCGTGAAATCATGGACAGTTGGCAGCAATGGCCAACAGAAGCAACGATGCAATGGTTGCGTGATCGAGGGAAACTGTATTAAAATTGAATTCTCCAGCCATACTTTTTCTGGCAGGTTTGATCTTTTCTCATTGTTGTCTGAAAAGAAGATGTTGATCGACAGTTCATTTCTGGGAGGTCCATGCTACATTCACGCACTTTACCGAATTGAAAACGATGAATTGACCATTGGTTTTTCGAGGGAGCCTGGAGAATTTCCCACGTCGTTGCGTGGAAAACGGGCTGAAAATATGCAGATCCTCGTGTTGAAACGCAAGCAAAAGAGTCGTTAGACAGAAGAAGACGAATACATGACGATCTCAGGTCAAACCGTGAATTGCACCTTCCACTTTGCCTGTACGGTGAAGCAGGGAAAACAAAAGTCCATTGGGAGCCGCTGAAGCTGGAGGAGCGGCGGAGGCAGGCTCATTTAGCCCTAGGCATTAGTTATCCGGCATGAGGTCCAGGGCGGCAGGTTTAGTTTCTATCGGCGCGTGGCTGATAACTAATGCCTGATGCCTAATGCCTAATGCCTATCATGGAGTGATTTATGCGTTTCCCCCTGAGCCTCACGATGTCGATGGCCGGTTACATGGTCAAGCAAAAGCTCACGGGGCCGAAGCGCTTCCCGCTGGTGCTGATGCTGGAGCCGTTGCACGCCTGCAACCTGACCTGCACCGGCTGCGGCCGCATCCGCGAGTACGAAGAAACCATCAAGCAAAAGTTGAGCGTCGAGGAGTGCCTCGCGTCCGTGGACGAAGCCGGCACGCCCATCGTCAGCATCTGCGGCGGCGAACCGATGATCTACCCCGAGATCGGCCGCCTCGTTCGCGAAATCATCAAGCGCCGCAAACACATTTACCTCTGCACCAACGGCATGTTCATCGAAAAGAAGTTGCACGAGTTTCGGCCCACGTCGCGCTTCTTCTTCAACGTCCACCTGGATGGCCTGGAGGAGACGCACGATCTGGCCGTGGAGCGCAAGGGTGTCTTCCGCGCCGCCATTGAGGGCATCAAGGCCGCGAAGCGCGCCGGCTTCATGGTCTGCACCAACACCACCGTCTACAAGGAAACTAACATTGATGAGATCGACGAGTTGTATACGTTCCTGACGAAACTGGGCGTGGACGGTTTCATGCTGGCGCCGGCCTACGGCTACACGGCGGTCCACAAAACCAACCCCGACGGCGCCGCGGAAATCTTCCTGACGCGCGACCAGATTCGGGCCAAGTTCCAGGAGGCCGCGCAACTGTTGAGCAAGCACCGCATGAACATGTCGCCGGTGTATCTGGAATTCCTGAGCGGCAAGCGCGAATTGACCTGCACCGCCTGGGCGAGCCCGACACGCAACGTCAAGGGTTGGAAGGGGCCGTGCTACCTCATCACGGACGAGCACCACGACTCGTTCCGTGACCTGATGGACAACACGGCATGGGAGAATTACGGCTACGGCAACGACCCGCGCTGCGAGCACTGCATGATGCACAGCGGCTACGAGACGGCCGCGGCGCTCGGCGTCAACGCCCGGCTCGGCGACAGCCTGAAAATGCTACTGTGGCAACTCAGCTGATTTTTCCGCGGCCGCCGCGTCCGGGATGACCAGTTCCTGACCGGGCGTCAGTTCCTCGGTGTCGGCCAGCTTCGGGTTGGCGCGGCGGAGGTCGTCGGCGCGGGCCTCGTCGCCCAGGTAGCGCTCGGCCAGGGCGGCGAGCGTGTCGCCCTCCTGGACGACGTGTTTGCGCGGCGTCCGCACTTCGGGAGGGGTCGGGGCGTCCGGCGAGTGGCCGGGGACAGGCGCCGGCCTGCCCTTGGCGACCACGGCCGGCGTGGACTCGGCGGCAGCGGGGTTGGCGTTGTCCTTGCGAAAGAACAGCACCGCGACCAGGATGACCAGGGCCACTCCGAAAACCATTCCCAGCTTGGCGTCATTGGGCATCGCTGAACCCTCCCCGCGGTAAGAAGTGCGCGGCCGCGTCCGTTCCATTATGGCGCCGCGGCGGCGCGGACGTGAGGCAATCCGTCCGCGCCGCCGCGATTTTTCCGCCCGCCGGCACTTCCAGAGCGAGCCAAACGTATCTTCGGTACAACCACCCCGGTTTACGTTTCGCGCGGACTCAGTGCAATGCTCAGCGGCACAGCGGGTGCTTGAGCGACAGCCACTGACCGTGCTCCCGTGAGCTGGCGACGCATTGCGTGATGAAGTTCATGCCGTCCACGCCGTCCGCGACGTTGGGGTACAGGCTTTTGCTATCATCCACGCTCTGGCCGCCGGCGCGCTTGATGATGTCCGCGTAGGCGGCGGTGTACACGTTGGCGAACGCCTCCAGAAACGCCTCGGGATGGCCGCTGGGAATGCGGCACGACGCCTTCGCGGTCTCGCCCAGCCACGGCGCGCCCGGGTTGCGCGTGTAGACACGCAGCGGCTGGTCGTTGGTGCGCACGAGCATCTTGTTCGGCTCCTCCTGGTGCCACTCCAGCGCTCCCTTGGTGCCATCCACCTCGATCCACAGGTCGTTCTCGCGGCCGTGTGAAATCTGCGACGCGGTGACGGTGCCGAGCGCCCCGTTCTGGTAGCGGAGGATGGCGGTGCCGTAGTCGTCCAGGGCGCGGCCGGGCTCGAACGTCTTCAGCGTGCAGGAAATCTGCTCGGGCAGCAGGCCGGTGATGAAGCGGCCGAGGTTGTAAGCGTGTGTGCCGATGTCGCCGAAGCAGCCGGCGGCGCCGGAGCGCTTCGGATCGGTGCGCCAGCTGGCCTGCTTCTGGTTGTCCTTCTCCAGCCGCCGCCGCAGCCAGCCCTGAATGTAGAACGCCCGCACCGCGTTGATCTCGCCCAGCTCGCCGCTCAGCACCATGTCGCGGGCCTGACGCACCAGCGGATAGCCCGTGTAGTTGTGCGTCACGCCGAAGACCACGCCCGACTTCTTGACCACCTTCGCCAGCTCCTCCGCCTGGGCCAGGTCGAAGGTCAGCGGCTTGTCGCACATGACGTTAAAGCCGGCCTCGGCGAACGCCTTGGCGATCTCGAAGTGCGTGTGGTTCGGCGTGGCGACACTGACGAAATCGATGCGCTCGCCAGCCGGCAGTTTCGCCTCAGCGGCGACCATCTCCTGGTACGCGCCGTAGGCGCGCTCGGGCTTGATGTCGTAGTCGGCGGCGGACGCTTTCGCCTTGGCCGGATCGCTGGACAGGGCGCCGGCGACGAGGACGGCACGGTTGTCCATGATGGCGGCGCGCATGTGGACGGCGCCGATGAACGCGCCCTGGCCGCCGCCGACCAGGCCCATGCGCAGTTTGCGGTTGAGGGGGGCGTTGACGCCCATGCTTCATCTCCTTGCTACAAGGGTGTGGAATGCGTGATTGCAGAGATCATAGCGACCGGACGGCGGCGTGAGCAGGGCGGCGCGGCCGGCACCGTCGGCAGGGTCGGCCCAAGCCGGCGCTGAATTCGCCAGGGGAATCGGCCACGGCTTCCAGGAGGGGCGAAGTTGACGTCGATGGTTGAACCGTGGGGCGCCGTCTCGAGCCGGGACGCCGCCGCCTTCCTGCTCCCGACCTGTACAGGGCGTGCCCATGATCCGGAATGCGCGATGGATCGGCCTGGTGTTGCTGTTCGGATTGCTCCCCGGCCGGGCGGCCGCCGACCCGCCCACCTGCCTCGACGACCTCAAGCGCCTGAACGTCGGCCAGCTCGAACAGCTTTACGCCGGCGGCGAGGCGGGAGCGCTGCCGGTGGGCTTCGTCCGCGGCGCGGTGCTGCACCTGGGCGACACCGCTCTGCCGCGCTTCAAGATGCGGCTGGTCGGGCTGGTGTGGAAGGGCAAGCATTTCGACGAGCGCGCCGGCTTCATCAACCAGTGGCTGTGCTTTCGCGCCGTAAAGTCGCAAGCTTGCCTTGGCTCCAGCTATTACGACGGCAAGCTGAGCGTGATCCTGGCGTACCCCGAAGGGACGCCCTATTTCGGCAACATGCGCGATGAGGTCCGCCTGATCGGGCCGGGGCTGTACCTCGCGATGGTCTTCGAGAGCACCGCGCCGCACAAGTTTCGCGGCTTCATCGGCCTGGAAGCGGAGGCGGCCCGGGGCCGTTAACGCGGGTTTGGCCTGGTTCTCTGCCCCACGCAGAAGCGGCAGACCCCTCATTCCTTACCCTTGCCTCCCGCGGGGACAACGCGAAAATCCAGTTGCCGCCGCTGCAAATCCACGCGCACCACGCGCACCCGCACCTTGTCGCCGAGCCGGTAGCGGCGCTTGCGGCGCCGGCCGGTCAGGCTGTACGACGCCTCATCAAAATCGTAATAATCGTCCTCCAGCGTGCTGATGTGTACCAGCCCCTCGACCGGCAGCCGCTCCGCCTGGGCGTAGAAGCCGTAGTCCGCCACGCCGGTGATGATCGCGGCCATGTCCTCGCCGATCCGCTCGCTCATGTAGGTCAGCAGCTTGAACTTGACCAGCTCGCGTTCCGCTGTCTCGGCGCGGCGCTCCATCTTGCTGCAATGCACCCCCAGCGCCAGCATCTCCGCGAAGTCAGCGCCGGCCTTGCGCGTGCGCAGCCAGCGGTCGAGTTGACGGTGGACCGTCAAATCGGGATAGCGGCGGATCGGCGACGTGAAGTGGCAGTAGTTCTGGCTGGCCAGCGCGTAATGGCCGTCCTCCTCCGGGCTGTACGTGGCCTGCTTCAGACTGCGCAGCAGGGCGTAATGGACGGCGTGCTGCGTCGGCTGGCCGGCGGACTCCTGCAGGATGCGCTGCAACGAAAACCGATCCGTCTCGCGCTTGATCTTGTAGCCGAGGATGCGGGTGAACTCCGCGAAGGTTTTCAGCTTGTTCGGGTCCGGGTCGGAGTGGACGCGGCGCAGGAACGGCACGTCCAGGCGGGCCAGGTGCTCCGCCACCGCCTCGTTGGCCGACAACATGAACTCCTCGATGATCTGATGGCTGATGTCGTGACGGTGGAAGTGGGCGCCGCTGACACGGCCCTGTGCGTCGAACTCCAGCTCCACCTGCGGCATCGCCAGCTCCAGCGCCCGCGCTTCAGCCGCCGCTGATGCAGGATCAGCGCCAGTTCGCGCATGCGCAACAGCATCGCCATCACGGCGGCGTCGGTGTCCGCGTGCGGCCCCTTCTCCAGCAACTCCGACACCTGCTCGTAGGCGAAGCGCTTGCGGACCTTGATGGCGCCGTTGGCGAAACGCATCCCCGTGCGCACGCCGTCCGCCGCGAAGTCCATCACGACCGTCTTGACGTAACGGACATGGCCCTGTTGCAGACTGGCAAGGTTGTTCGAGATGATCTCCGGAAACATCGGCAGCACGCGCTGCGGCAGATACACACTGGTGGCTCGCCGCCGCGCCTCCAGGTCCAGCGGGCCGCCCGGCGGCGCGAAGTGCCCCACGTCGGCGATGTGGACCGTCAGCTGCCAGTGCCCGGATTGCCCGTCCTGCGTCAGCGACACGGCGTCGTCGAAGTCGCGCGCGTCCGCCGGGTCGATGGTGATGACGACGGTTTTCGTGAAGTCCTCACGGCCGTGCAGGTCCTTTTCCTTGAACGCGGCGGCGGCCTCGCGGGCCTCCTGCAGTGCCTCTTCCGGGAACGCCTCCGGCAAACCGAACGCCTTGATGACCGACAGCGTATCGACGCCGGGCTGGCCGCGGGCGCCGAGGATTTCCGTGATGACGCCTTCGCCGCGGTCCTCCGGCCCGGGAAAGCGCACCATCTCGAAGACGACCTTGTCATCCGGCCGCGCTCCCTTGGCACCCGGGTCGCCGACATAGATGCTGTGGCTGAAGACGGTGCCATCGACGCGCACATAGCCTTCGCCGCCGCGCTCGAAGTAGGTGCCGACGAACTGCCGTGTCGCCCGCTCCACCACTTCCAGCACTTCACCGCTGGCGCTCTGGTCCGGCCGGCTCGGCTTCTTCAGGATGCGCACCAGCACCTCATCGCCGGTGGCGGCGTCCAACCCTTCGCCGCGGGGGATGAAGATTTCCTGGGGGGCGCCCTTCTCGGTGGGGTGCGGCCGCACGAAGCCGTAGCCGTTGGCGGAACTGCGGTAGACGCCGGCGACGGTGCCGTGCGGTTGCACCAGGCGGATGGTGCTGTTCTTGGCGACCTCAATGCGGCGCTGGCGGTGGAGGGTGCGCAGCACGCGGCGATACTCGGCGTACTGCGGTTCGCCGATGCCCAGCTTCTTCGCCAGCGCTTTCGGTTTGAGCGGCTCGTAACTCTTGTGCTGCAGCGCCCTCAGGATTTGCTGGCTGAGGTCCGCCATGATGTTGGTCCTCGGAGATAAGCCACAGAGGACACAGAGGGCACAGAGAGAAGAGAGAAAAGCACTCTCTCTCTTTTTCTCTCTGTGTTCTCTGTGTCCTCTGTGGCTAATTACTAGTCATTCGGTGTCCAGGGGCTCAGACAGCATGTTCTCGCTGCCGTTGACGCTGCCCTTGAACAGCCGCCGTTGCAGCGACTGGTTGAACGGCGTCCACGCCGAGGTTTGGTTGCGGTCCTCGCGGATGTCGCGCGTGAATGTGTGGACCTTGGCGTCCAGGTTGTCCAGGTGGTGCAGCGCGATCGCCTCGGGCGTCATCGGCAGCTTGGGACTGCCGAATTCATAGCTGCCGTGGTGGCTCACAATCATGTGCTTGACGCGCAGCAGCAGTTCCGCCGGGAACGACTCGCCCGTCAGGTCCGGCACCTGCGCCACCTTCTCCGTCACCATTTCCACGCCGATAATCAGATGGCCGAGCAGCTGCCCCTCGTCGGTGTAAGCGAAGACGCGGCCGAAACTCAGCTCGCGCACCTTGCCCACATCATGCAGGAACACGCCCGTCAGCAGCAGGTCGCGGTCCACGTCGGGGTAGAGCGGGGCCAACCTGTCGGCGGCGTCGAGCAGTTGCACGACATGCTCCAGCAGGCCGCCGATGTAGGCGTGATGGTTGCGGACGCCGGCCGGCACCGTGCAGAAGTCCTTGACGAAGGCGTCGTCCATCAGGAAGCACTCGATCAGGCCGCGCAGGTGGGGGTTGCTCATGCCCATCAGCGTTTTGCGCAGCCGCTCGAACAGTTTGCTGACATCGTGCTCGGTGTGCGGCAGGAAATCGGTGAGCGTGACCTCCTCCGGCGACACCCGCTCCACGTGGCTCAGGATGATTTGCAGCGAGCCCTGGAAAAGCTGCACCTTGCCCTTGATGCGCAGGAAGTCGCCCTCCTCGAAGGAGCGGAAGAGCTGTTCGCCGGCGTTCCACAGCCGGGCGCTGATGCCGCCGGTGCGGTCGCGCAGTTCCAGCTGCAGGAACAGGTTGCCGTTGCGGTTGGCCCGCAACTGCTTGTCCGTGACCAGGTACACCTCGTCCAGCGACTCGCCATCGGTCAACTGCTGCACAAAACGCCGACTGCTGCTCATGCCTGCGGCCTCGCTCTTGCTTGCCTGCCTCACGTTTAACGCACCTTGACCAGTTCCACTTCAAACGTCAATTCGCCCGCCGCCTCGGGGCCCGGCACCTCTGGAATGACCGGCGCAGGCCCGTCCTTGTTGAACTGCAGCAAAGGGGGGACGATCAGCTTGCGTTTGCCGCCCTGCTTCATGCCCTCCAGGCCCTCGTTGAACCCCGGGATGACCTTGACCGAGCCCAACTCGAAGGCAACCGGCGCCTGGCCTTTCGTGGTGGTGTACTGCCGGCCCCGCACTGTCCAGCCCGTGTAATTCACCTCGACCTGCGCCCTTTCTTGACCGGCTCGCCCTTGCCTTCCACGAGATCGCTGACGTACAGGCCGCCGGGTAACACGCGGTAGACGGCGAGCAGGTCCACTTCAAAGGTCAGGTCCGAGTGCGGGGGTATGCTTTGCTGCTCCCCCGGGCGGCTCGGCGAGCCCTTCTCCCCGTAAGCCATCTTGGAGGGGATGAGCAGCTTGCGTTTGCCGCCCATTTTCATGCCGAGCAGGCCCTTGTCCCAGCCGACGATGACCTCGCGACGGCCCAGGTAAAACCGGAATGGTTGGCCGCGGTCCAGGCTGCTGTCGAACTTGGTGCCGTCGCGCAGCCAGCCCGTGTAATGCACCTCGATGAGGTCGTCCCGTTCGGCGGCGGCCCCGGTGCCCTCTTGTAAATCGTTGATTTCCAGCTTGCTTTCGCCGCAGCCGGCGACCAGAAGCAGCCCCAGGCCGACCACCGCCAGCGAACCACACCGTAACACCCAGTTCATGGGGCATGCCTCCCAGGCGCTTCCCGAGCCGTTGCCGTCTTTCACGAAACTTCATTATAGGGAGAAGGTTGCCGGCTGACCCGCTGCCGGAGGGCTAACGGAATTCGTCCCTTGCCGGCCGGGGAGGGTGGGCTACATTGCTAACTTCATGGCCAAAGCGAAGAAACCAAACAAACCGGTGCCGGAAATCCCCGTGATCGGCGAGGTGGACGACTGGGAGGAGGAAGTCGTCAAGACCTTGCTGGACATCCCGGCCGGCGGTGAGTGCGCCTTTTACATCGACTCGGCCGGCGGCAGCGTCTACGGCGCCCTGGCGGTGCTGACGCTGTTGCGCCATCGCCGCCATACCGCGACCGCCGTGGTGCTTGGCGAGTGCTCGTCGGCGGCGCTGCTGCTGTTCGCCGGCTGCCAGCGTCGGTTGGTGACGCGCTTCAGCACGTTCCTCTTTCACAAGATGCGCTGGCAGAGCGAGAAGCGCGTCGGCTCCGAGGAGGCGCTGCAGTGGGCGAAACACTTTGAGGAAATGGAACAGGAACTGGACAACTGGCAAAATCAACTGTTCGGCGGCGCCGACGAACAGCTGCGGACCTGGACACGGATCGGCCGTTACGTGAGCGGCACCGAAATGGTCGCGGCCGGGCTGGCGGAGATGTTGCCGCTGTGAGCGGGAACGGAGGAAGCCATGATACGTGAGGGTGGTATAGCGCCTGTGGTGCGTGGTTTCCTCCCGTAACTCAGCGGTAGAGTCTCGGTCTTATAAGCCGATGGTCGCTGGTTCGAGTCCAGCCGGGAGGACTGGCGGATACCGCCGCGCCCTCCCGGCCGCGGCGTCATTTCTTCGGCAGGTTCTTGATGTAGTCGATGACCTTGTCGTTCGGCTTCGGGCCGCGCTGGGTGCCGGACGCTTTCTTCTTGGTCGTCTCGGCAGGCTCCTTGCCGAGGATAATGTACGGCTCTCCGAGCGCCTCGTTGGTCTCCCTGTCCACCACGAGGATATGCACGTCCTGGCGAATCAACGGGTCGCCCACGTTGTTGCGTCCGATGGACTTCTCCGACCACGTCAGCCGCACCACCGTCTTGACGTCCTCCGGTTTGACGGCGCAGATCCTCGGGCAGGCCGAAAAAGACCTCCCGGTCCACGGCCTTGGCCGACGTATCGACGACCACCACCTTGCCCTTGACGTAGGGTTCGGTCGTGCTTTCCTTGGCGTCGGCCAGGTACTCGGCGATCTTGGCGTTGAACGGCGCAGCCTCCTCGCTGCGCTGCTGCTCGCGAGTCCACCACCACCACACGGCCCAGGCGATGAGTCCGATGAACAGGATGGCGCCGATGATGCGTACGATTTTCATGCGTTCTCCTGTTAGTTCGGTTCACACTTGGTTTGCGCACAGCCTGTGGGACGGCTCTCCAGAGCCGTCCTTGTCTCGGAGACGGCTCTGGAGAGCCGTCCTACGGGGCGTGATCCATGCGGCTGTGAACCGCGTTAGTTCAGTACCGGTGATTACTTGGCGATCTTGAGTTTGACCTTGTGGCTGGGGCAGAAGGAGACACCTTTGACGGACGCCTCGGCGATCAGGTAGTACACGGCCTGGTCCTGACTCATGAAGGCGGACACCTTGCCGAAGGTCCCCACCACACCGCCGGCGTCCTGCATGCGCTCGGGAAACGCGACGGAGAAGGAGAACGGCTCTTCCTTGTCCTCCCCCGCCTGCAGTTCGAGCGGGTAGCCGAGGGCCGAGGCGTGGAAGCTGCCCAGGACGAGTGTGTCGGTGACGCGCTCCTCCGCCTTGCCCGTCGTGTATTCTTCCACCACGCGCACTTCCAGGCTCAGTACGGTTTTGGGCGACTTGGACTTGAGCAGAACCGCTCCCGAAATGACCGGATCGGAGCGACTCAGTGGCTCCTTGTATTTCCACAACAGCACCTTGACGCCGCCGATGTTCAACCAGCCTTTAATGGTGTCCCAGAGTCCCACGGCACCCTCCGATGAGTAAGAAGTCAGTTGCGTAACGCCCACTCAGTTTGGAAATGATCGGGGCAAGCGGGAGGCGTGTCAACAAAAAAGTCGGCCGCGCGGCCGGAGTGAGCGTCTCGAAAGGGGGCGGATTGCACAAAGTCGCCGTGACCTGATATGATGACCGTTGAGGTGCCGTGCCGCTGCGGAGGGCGGTGGCCTCGTTCCCTGACTCTCTTGCCGAAGAGGCCCCATCCACAGCATGAGCACCCACCCCAAGGGGACTTACGCCTTTGTCAGCCTGGGCTGTCCCAAGAACCTGGTCGATTCCGAGCGGATGCTGGGCAAGCTCGCCCAGGACGGTTACGCACTGGTGCCGGAGGCGGCGGGGGCGGACGTGGTCGTCATCAACACCTGCGGCTTCATCGAGCCGGCGCGGCAGGAATCGCTGGCGGTCATCCGCGAGATGCTGGCGCTCAAGGAACAAGGCCGCGTCGGCTCCGTGGTGGTCGCCGGCTGCCTCGCCGAGCGCCGGGGCGACGAACTGCTGAAGGAAGTGCCGCAGGTCGATCACATCGTCGGCGTCTTCGGCCGCGAGGAGATCGCGCAGGTGCTGGAGCGCGTGCTCGCCGGCCGGCTGGAACAACGCAGCCTGTTCCGGCCGGCGCCTGTGCGGGCCCAGGAAGACACCGCCCGGCTGCGCGTCACGCCACGGCACTTCGCCTACCTGAAAATCTCCGAGGGCTGCGACCGCCTGTGTACGTTCTGCGCCATCCCCGGTATGCGCGGCAAGCACGTCACCAAGCCGCTGGAAGAGGTGGTGCGCGAGGCCCGCGAACTGGCCGATGATGGTGTGCGCGAGCTGATCCTGGTCGCCCAGGACACGACGTATTACGGAATGGACCTGTACGGCCGGGTCCGTCTGGCCGAATTGCTCCGCGAACTGGATCGGGTGGACGGCCTGGAGTGGATTCGCATCCTGTATGCGTACCCGATCAACTTCACCGACGAACTGATTGACGCGCTGGCCGGCGCGACGAAAATCCTGCCGTACCTGGACCTGCCGCTGCAGCACATCAACGACCGGCTGCTGCGGCGCATGCAGCGGCGCGTCCACCGCGCCGCCACGGAGGAACTGCTCGGCCGGCTGCGCGCGGCGCTGCCGAAGCTGGCCCTGCGGACGACGTTCATTGTCGGCTTCCCCGGCGAGACGGATGCGGAGTTTGAAGAACTGGTGGCGTTCGTCGAAGAGGTGCGGTTCGAGCGGCTGGGCGTGTTCCCGTATTCGCTGGAGCCGGGCACGCCGGCGGTGAAGCTGGACGGTCACCTGCCGGAAGAGGTCAAGCAAGCGCGGCGGAATCGGTTGATGGAAGTGCAGCAGCCGATCGCGCTGGACTGGACGCGGCGGCAGGTGGGCCAGGAACTGGATGTGATCGTGGACGGCCCGGACCCGGAGGTGCCCAACCACGTGCTGGCCCGCAGTTACGCGGACGCGCCGGACATCGACTGCGTGGTGCGCGTCAAGGGCAAGCAACTGCGGTCGGGCGATCTGGCAACGATCAAGGTGACCGCGGCGGACGGCTACGATCTGGTGGGGCGTGCCCTGCCCGCGGCAGTGAGGTGACCGCATGGCGACCGTGACCCCCGGGAAATCGGAACTACCGGTGCGGCGAGAGCCGTCCCCGTTCAACCTGCCCAACCAGTTGACCGCGAGCCGGTTCGTGCTGGGCGTGGTGCTGTTCGTGTTCATTGAACTGGAATTGTGGGTGAGCGCGATCGTCGTGTTCGCGGTGGCGGCGGCGACGGACTGGCTGGACGGCTACATGGCTCGCAGGCAGGGGTTGGTGAGTTCGCTGGGCCGCAATCTCGATCCACTGGTGGACAAGGTGGTGATCTGCGGGGCCTATATCTTTCTGCTGCCGCTGGGCGCGAAGGCGGGGTTGGCGGCGTGGATGGTAACGGTGGTGGTTGGCCGTGAGCTAATCATCACGGGACTGCGGAGTTTCATGGAGAACCGCGGCGCCAGCTTCGGCGCGGACTGGCTGGGCAAGGTCAAGATGACCTTGCAGTGTGCGGTGCTTTTCGCCATCTTTCTGGTGCTACAGTGGCCGGCGTGGACCGAGGACGGGCTGACGGCCCTGACGTGGCTGCGCGACGGCCTGATTTACGCGATGCTGCTGGCGACGGCGCTGAGCGGTCTGCAATACCTGGTGCGGGCGGCGAGCCTGCTGAAAGCGGACCCGGTGGGGTAACAGTCCGAGCCCGAGCGCCAGCGCTGCCCTGCGCTGGCGCTCGGGCTCGGACGGGACACCGACTACCATGACAGCAGAGCGGACGAAACAGCCGGTCGGGTTCGCGATTATCGGCTGCGGCATGATCGCGGGCTTCCACGCGCGGGCGCTGGCGGAGGTGCCGGGGGCGCGGGTGGCGGCGGTGGTCAGCCGGCAGCTCGACCGCGCTCAGGAGTTCCGGCAGACGCTCGGCCTCGACTGCGCCATCTACGACAACCTGTCGGCGGCGCTGACGCGGCCGGACGTTCACGCGGTCATCGTGACGACGCCGAGCGGCGCCCACATGGAGCCCGCCGTGACCGCGGCGCAGGCCGGCAAGCATGTCGTCGTGGAAAAGCCGCTGGAAATCACCCTGGAGCGCTGCGACGCCATCATCGCGGCGTGTGAGCAGCACCGAGTTCAGTTGTGTACCATTTTCCCGTCGCGCTTCGGCGACGCCAACCGCACGTTGAAGGCGGCGCTGGAGGCGGGGCGTTTCGGCCGGCTGACGCTGGGCGAGACGACCTGCAAATGGTGGCGGCCGCAGTCGTACTACGACGAGGGCGGCTGGAAGGGCACGCAGGCGCTGGACGGTGGCGGCGCGTTGATGAACCAGGCGATTCACAACGTCGATCTGCTGCAATGGTTGATGGGGCCGGTGTCGCACATCTCCGGCTTCACCGCGACGCTGGCCCACGAGCGCATCGAGGTGGAAGACACAGCCGTCGCCTGCTTGCGGTTTGCGATCGGTGCCCTCGGCGTCATCCAGGCGACGACGAGCGTCCACCCGGGGCTGCCGAAGACCATCGCGGTACACGGCGACCGCGGCACGGTGGTCATCGAACAGGACGACGTGCTGCGCTGGGACTTCGCGCCGGAGACGGCGGAGGACGCGGCAGTGAAGCAGCGCTTCGCGCAGAAGAGCGGCGCGTCGGGCGGGTCGAGCAATCCCGCCGCGATCTCGCACCAGGGTCACGCCCGGCAGCTGGCGGATTTTGTCGAGGCGATCACAACGGGTCGGCCGCCGCTGGTGGACGGCCGTGAGGGTCGCAAGGCGGTCGAGATTATTCTGGCGATCTACCGCTCCGCCCAGACGGGGTGTGTGGTGGAGTTGCCGTTGCGCTGAACCCTGATCGTGGGGCAGACATTCCTGTCTGCCAACCTCAACGGCAGACGGGAATGTCTGCCCCACGTTACGTCAAAGGAGTGACGTTGATGGCCAGGCCGCGTTCCCTTGTTGGCGATTACCTCATCTACCTCATCGTCCGCCTGTTCGTCTGCTTGATCCAGGCGCTGCCGCCGCCAGCGGCCCGGGCGTTCGCCGCGGGCCTGGCGTGGCTGGCGTACCGCGTCAACCGCCGCCACCGCATCGTGGCCCGCGACAACCTCCGCCAGGCGTACCCCGGCCGCTACAGCGACGCTGAGCTGGACGCCCTGGTGCGGGCGGTCTACCGGCACTTCTGCACGCTGGTCATCGAAATCATCCTGATCCCGCGCTTGTTGCAGCCGGCGAACTGGCGGAACTACATCCGCCTGGTCGGTGGCGACCGCGTGGTGAACTGCCTGCTGTCGGGCCGGCCGCTGCTGTTTGTGACGGGTCACTGGGGCAACTGGGAGATGGCCGGCTACGCGCTGGGTCTGCTCGGCTTCACGACGCACGCCATCGCCCGGCCGCTGGACAACCCCTTCCTGGACCGCTTTCTGCTGAAGTTCCGCGAGAAAACGGGCCAGAAAATTCTGGCCAAGCACGGCGACTTCGCGGAGATGCAGGCGCTGCTGGACGGCGGCGGCGTGATCGCGACGCTGGCGGACCAGGACGCCGGGCAGCGCGGCCTGTTCGTGGAATTCTTCGGCCGGCCGGCCTCGACGCACAAGGCGGTGGCGCTGCTGGCGCTGCAACAGAACGTGGTGCTGGCGGTGGTTGGCACGGGCAAGGTGGCGGAGCCGATGCGCTACGAGATCGTGACGCAGGACGTGATTTATCCGGAGGAGTACGCCAGCCACGCCGACCCGGTGCGGGCGATGACGCAGCGCTTCACGACGGCGCTGGAGCAGTTGATCCGCACAGCGCCGGAGCAGTATTTCTGGCTGCACCGGCGCTGGAAGCACCAGCCGGCGGCGCGGAAGGCGGCGTAGGTTCCGACTGCTCAAAAAGAGAGCCTCGGGCATCAGCCCGAGGCTCGTTGAGAATCACGGTTCACGCATCGGCTCACGCAGTCACAGGCTGCTTCCGCCGCCGCCAGCGGGAGTAGCCGGTAAGGCTGGCGATGCCCATGCCGAGCAGGATCAGGCTGGAAGGTTCGGGCGTGGCAGAAGTCAGCGTGAACGTACCGCCGTCGTAATTCTGGGTATTGGTGAGCATTGAGTAAGTTTGGGCGCCGTTGTTGCCGTAGTAGAGGTTGATCTCAGGCGTGGAACCGATAGTCGTCCCAAACAGCAAACCAAAGTAGTCAAGATACGAAGGACCTGTGGTAGTAAAGCCTTGCACTCCCTGGTTCGCCCCACCGGCGGCGTTGTTGCCTGGGTAGATCAGGTCGTCAACAATGGATGAGCCAAGGGGACTCGAAGTCACAGTCGGGGGCCCGGAGATTGCCAGGAGAGAATACGTCCCGAGGGGCGTATCGGTGGGATCAGCGGAACTGGTCAGGGTCAGGGTGCCACCGGTAACCAACAAGCTCCCATCACCAAGGCCGGAGTTTTGCGCGTTGAGGGTGCCGAAACCGACATTCCCGGCGATGTTGAAGGTGTAGTTGAACATCGGGTCCGGCCCCGATGGCGAGTAGGCGAGCGACCCCCCCTGGGTCCCGGTCCCGGTGGACACAAACCCTGCCATCGCCTGCCCCGAGCCGCCGAGCAGCAGCGTTAGGGCAGCCACCATCCAGGTCAAACGCTTCATCAATCGAACTCCCTTTGTCGGAAATGGGCACCGCGGGTGGCGGGCGAATCAGGGTGATTCTCCAGCACCGCCGATAACACTGAGGGTACTAAGCATTTTCCCGAAAGCAAGAATTATTTGCAAAATTATTGCAAATAATTAAAGGAGTCCTGAAGTAAATATGTGTCATCAGACATGTTTGGCTCGGAATTCTGCAACCTGGTTCAGGCCAGATACGCCCCGGCCGCCGCCTCCCGGTACGTCGCTTCCAGGTCCACCGTAACCTCTTGGTGGACCGTGAGCGGCAGGGGCAAGGTCGGCAGGTGGACCCCACGGCCAGCGGCCGCCGCCACACGGCCAGAAGCCGCCCCCCCGTGGCCGCGGGTTCGCCCACCCGATAACTGACGGCGAAGGGCGCCGGGAGCGGCGGCTGGTCCATTTGCAATTCCGCGGCAATACGGTTCGCGAATGAGAACCGCCGCGGCCGGCGGTGAACGTCCACCAGCAGCAAGTTGACTCCCCGGAGCAAATAGCCCACGTAGCGCGTCGCGTAGGTGGCGCGGGCCAAGCGCCGATCCTTGTTGCGTGGCGAGACCAACTCCACGGCCGCGATCAAATGCCCGCCGCGCTCGACCATCAAGGCCGGGTCGGGTTGCAGCACGCTCACCGCGATTTCTTCATCCGGTTCCTGCGCGGCTGCGTCGGTGGGGCTTGCGGAATCGCCATCTTCCCCGGGAAACAACTCCTCACTCAGTCGGCTGTGTACCTCCACGTCCGGCTTTTCGGCGGGCGCGCCGACGGCGAGGGTCGGTGCATAACCGACGAAAGCCCGGTATTCGGCAGGCAGACGCGGTTTCACCCAGTGGAGTAACTCCGCGATCCACAGGAGATGAACCCCTTCCCAGCCGGAACGACCTGACCACTCATGAAGCGGCATGCCTGGCCCTCCTTTTTGTCGAACTGCGACGAGTACCGCCTGGGTTGGGCCGCTGTCCTTGAACACACTAAACCCATATTTAACAGGATACCGGCGCCCTGCGCTGCCTGCCACAGGGTTCGGTCAACGTCCGACGGAGACGCGCTCGTGAAGCCCGTGCTGAAACTCGTGCTGTCGTGCTCGGTCCTCGCTTCCCTGTGGCTCGCCGCCATTCACGGCCCCGAAAGCGGCGCCGCCAGCCAGGGCGGCGGCGAAGTCACCCTCATCCTCAAGCTGCCCAAGAGCAAGGAATACCCCGAGCGCAACGCGGCGCCAAACTGATCATCGACGGCAAGGACCACACCGAGCCGAAGGACACGTTGCGCACCGTCAAGCTGCCGCTCAGGGCGGGCCAAACCACCGTCGCAATTGCTTACGGCTTCTGGCCGAACAATTATACCAACATCGTCCGCCCCCGGACGCTCAAGGTCGAGCCGGGCAAGGTCTACACCGTGGACCTGAACCGCGAGGATCTCGAGCAGCGCGACCATGTGGAGGTGATCTACGTGCCGACGCCGAACAAGGTGGTGGACGAGATGCTGAAGATGGCGCAGGTGGGGCCGAACGACGTGGTCTGGGACATCGGCTGTGGCGACGGCCGGCTGGTGCTCATGGCGGTGGAACAGTACGGCGCCAGGCGGGGTATCGGCATCGACATTAGCCCGCAGCGGATCGAGGAGTCCAACAAGAACGCCCGGCTGTCGAAGGTGAAGGACCGCGTGGATTTCAAGGTCGGCGACGCCCTGAAGTTGACGGACGTGTCCGAGGCGTCAGTGGTGCTGCTGTACGTCGGCAAGGAGATCAATCTGCGGCTGCGGCCGATCCTGCAGAAGACGCTCAAGCCGGGGTCGCGCGTCGTGTCGCACCGCTTCACCATGGGCGACTGGAAGCCGGACGAGACCCGCAAACTGAAGGCCAAGAACAACCTCGGCGAGACCGACGAGTACGAGTTGCACCTCTGGACGATCCGGGGGCAGAAAGCGAAGTAACGTGTTGACCGCCGAGAACGTCATCCTCACACTCAAGGTCGCGGTGATCGCGGTCACGGTGCTGCTGATCGCGTCGCTGATCGCCCTGTCGCGCGGCCGCTACCACCTGCACGGCCGCATCAATATGGTCTTCTTCGCCCTGACCGTCACGGCCCTGTTCGGCCTGGAAGTCGTGGTCCGCCTCATCGACCCCAAAATGTTTGAGGAGTTCTTCGACCGCACCGATGCCTGGACGAAGCTGTATATCCACCTGGCGTTTTCCATGCCGGCGACACTGCTGCTGGTGGGCATGCTCTACACCGGCCTCAAGCGGCGGCGCACGCTGCACTACCGAATGGGGCTGGTGTTCCTGGTTTTCTGGATCGGCACCTTCATCACGGGCGTGTTTTTCCTGCCGCACCAGGGGCCGCCACAGGGGCCACCATGACCGAACCGGGCCAAACCTTCTCGGACCTGCTGCACCAACCGTCCGGCTGGCAGGCAGACGAACCCGTGGAGCCGACGCCGCCGGCACCGCTGCGCATCGTCGAGGCGCTGCTGTTCGTCGGCGGGCCGCCGTTGACGGCGGCGCGAGCGCGCGAGATCGTCCGCGGTCTGACGGAGGAGCAATTCTTGCAGGCGGTCGAGCGGCTCAACCACGACTACCGCCGTCAGAACCGGCCGTACCTGATTCAGCCGCAGGACTCGGGCCACGTGCTGACGCTGCGGCCGCGGCACCGGCCGGTGCTGGACCGGCTGTACGGCTCGATGCGTGAGGCCCGGCTGTCAAACGTCGCGGTGGACGTGCTGGCGCTGGTCGCATACCGTCAACCGGCGACCAGGCAGGAGATCGACAGCCTGCGCGGCGCCGAGTCCGGGCGCTACTGCGGCAGTTGCAGCGCCGCGGCCTGATCGCCGTGGTGCAGCGTGCCGACGCCGAGGCAGTGCGCGAGGTTTCCTACGGCACGACGCCGCGCTTCCTGGAACTGTTCGGGCTGAACAGCCTGGAAGATTTGCCGCGGACACAGGACCTGCAGCAGATTTGAAAACGGATTCACCACAAAGACACAAAGAGCACCAAGAAGACCGAAGATTGATTTATCAACTCTTTTTGTCTTCTTGGTGCTCTTTTTGTCTTTGTGGTAAATCCGTTTTATGCTCGCGCCAAGAACTCGCGGACGGCCTCGGCGTACAGTTCCTGGAGCCGTCGCGTCACCGGCCCCGGCCGGCCAGCGCCGACCGGCTGGCCGTCCACGCGCACGATCGGCAGAATCTCCGAGGTCGTGCCGGTCAGGAACAGTTCCGAAACCTGGCGCAGCTGGCCGCGCTGCAGGTACTGCTCGCGAGCCGGGAGGTCCGCCTTTTTGGCCAGTCGCAGGATCAAGTTGCGCGTCATGCCGGGCAGAATCTGCGAACTGTTCGGGCTCGTCAGCAGGTAGCCGTCCAGCACCGCGAAGAAGCTGCTGTGCGTCGCCTCGGTCATGGTGCCGTCCGGCAGATACAGCAGCGCCTCATGACAGCCCGCCTCGATGGCGTTTTGATAGGCCAGGATGTTGCCCAGCAGGTTCGTCGTCTTGATGTCGCAGCGCTCCCAGCGCAGGTCCGGCTGTGTGACGACCGTGACGCCCTCCTGCCGCTTCGGCGGATAGGGGTCGATGAACTCCTGCACCCACAAAAACTCCGTCGGCGTCGCATTCGTGGGAAAGGCGTGGTTGCGTGGAGCCACGCCGCGCGTCACCTGGAGGTAAATCATCGCCTCGGCGAAACCGCTCGCGCGCAGTGTGTCCAGCAGCCGCTGTCGCAACCGCGGCAGGTCCACGCCGGTGATGCGCAGCGCCTGCAGGCTGCGCGTCAGCCGATCCCAGTGCTCCTCCAGCAGCCACGGCTTGCCGCCGTAAACGCGCAACACCTCGTACACCGAGTCGCCGAAGAGGAAGCCGCGGTCCAGCGCGGATACCTTGACCTCGGTCAGCGGCAGCTGTTCGCCGTTGAGATTCGCCAGCGCGGGACGGGTCATGGGCTCTCCTGAGGTTCGAGACAGGGCGCGGCCGGGGCCGGGGCGGGACGGATCGCGGTGGCCGGCGCGGCTCGCAGGCGCAGCGTGAACTTGGTGCCGCGCTCCGGCTCGCTCTCCACGGCGATGCTGCCGCCGTGCGCCTCCACGATGCGCCGCGTCGTCGGCAGGCCCAGGCCGGTGCCGCCCTTCTTGGTCGAGAAAAACGGCTCGAAGATGCGAGCCCGCACCCCCGGCGGCATACCCTGGCCGGTGTCGATGAAGCTGAGGCACACAACCGGACAGCCATCGGCCCCGGCCGGTTCGCAGGCGGCCTGGATGGTCAGTTCGCCGCCCTCGGGCATCGCCTGTTCGGCGTTGAGCATCAGGTTGAGCAGGGCCTGCTTGAACATGTCGGCGTGCAGCAGCACCGGCGGCAGGTCCGCGGGCAGGTAGGGCTTGATGTCGATGTTGGCGGCGCGGGCGGTCGGTGTGAAGAAATCGAGCATCTCCTCGATCACCTTGGCCAGATCCGTCGGCAGCAGGTCCAGGGCCTTGATGCGGGCGAAGCGCAGAAAGTCGTTGGACAGCAGGACAAGGCGATCACACTCGCCTTGCAGACGCTGGACGCGCGTCAGGGCGCGGTGCTCGCGCTGGCTCTGCGGCTCCTGGAAGTCCTCGGCCAGCAGTTGCAGATTGAGCCCAAGTGTGCTCAGGTGGTTCTTGATCTCGTGGATGAACCCGCCCGCCAACTCGGCCAACTCGTGATAGTGTGCGTTCATGAGGGGTAATGATGCGGGCCGTCCTGGCTGCCGTTTGCGGCTGAGCGGGTTGGAAGCGCTAAGCTGCAAGCGGCAGCCAGGACGGCCCGACGCCGGCTCAGGAATCCCTGCGCGACTCCTCGCCGCGGGGGCGCGCGGCGGCGGTCGGTCCTGGCCCTGCGGCGGCGGCCCACCGTCACGACCCTTGTTCTGCTCGCGCAGGACGGCTTTGCGCGACAGCTTGACCCGGTCCTGGTCGTCGATGGCGATGACCTTCACCTGCATCTTGTCGCCGACCTTGCACACGCTCTCGACCTTATCGACATACTTGTCGTCCAGTTCGCTGATGTGGCACAGCCCGTCGCGGCCGGGCAGGATTTCGATGAACGCGCCGAAGTCCTTGATGGACGTGACGCGGCCCTCGTACACCTTGCCGACGCGCACCTCCTCGCACAGCGCTTCGACCTTGAGCTTGGCCTGCTCGGCGCCCTCCGCCTCGCGGTGCGAGATGTACACCGTCCCGTCCTCCTCGATGTCGATCTTGGCGCCGGTCGCCTCCTGAATGGCCTTGATGGTCTTGCCGCCCGGCCCAATCAGCAGGCCGATCTTGTCCGGGTTGATCTTGACCGTCAGCAGCCGCGGCGCCCACTGGCTCGGCTCACGGCGCGGGAAGCGCAGCGTCGTGACGATGTGCTTGAGGATTTCGCGGCGGGCGTCGCGGGCCTGGTCCAGCGTCGCCCGGATGATCTCCTCGCCGATGCCGGCAATCTTCAGGTCCAGCTGGATACCGGTGATGCCGCGAACGGTGCCGGCGACCTTGAAGTCCATGTCGCCGTAGTGGTCCTCGTCGCCCATGATGTCGGTCAACAGCGTGAACCGGTTCTCCTCCTTGACCAGGCCGATGGAAATGCCCGCCACCGGATCGCTGATGGGCACGCCCGCGTCCATCAGCGACAGGGTGCCGCCGCAGACGCTGGCCATGCTGCTGGAACCGTTCGACTCCAGAATGTCGGAGACAACGCGGATCGTGTACGGAAACTTCTCCGGATGCGGGATGACCGGCTTGAGGCTGCGCTCGGCCAGGGCGCCGTGGCCGATCTCGCGGCGGCCGGGACCGCGGATGGGCCGGCACTCGCCGACGCTGAACGGCGGGAAGTTGTAGTCCAGCATGAACTTCTTGCTGTACTCATCAGTGAGGCCGTCCACGCGCTGCTCGTCGCTGGAGGTGCCGAGCGTGGTCGTCACCAGCGCCTGCGTCTCGCCGCGCTGGAAGATCGCCGAGCCGTGTGTCCGCGGCAGAATGCCGACCTCGCAGGTGATCTGCCGCAGGTCCTTTGGGCTGCGGCCGTCGATGCGCTTGCCCTCCAGGATCAGGTCGCGCACGACCTTCTCCTCGAGCGCTTCAAACGCGGAGCTGAACTGCGCCGGCGTATACTCAGTGCTGCCGTCCTCGGGCAGGTACTGCTTGAACAGCCGTTCGCGGAACTCCTTGATCTTGTCGGCGCGGGCCTGCTTGCCGGTAGTGGTCTTCAACTCGCGGAACTCGGCGGCGTGCTTCTCCTGGAAGAGGGCCTTGAGCGGGTTGGCCGGCGCCGGCGGCCGTGGCGTCTTGTCCGGCAGGCCCGCCTTGCGGCGCAGGTCCTCGATCATATCGATGACCAGGACGATGTGCTCGTGGGCCAGCAGGATGGCCGAGACCATGTTCTCCTCGGACATCTCGCGGGCGAAGCCTTCAATCATGGTCACGGCGTCGCGCGTGCCGGAAACGACCAGGTCGAGGTCGCTCTCTTCCAGCTGGGAGCGCGTCGGCATGACGATGAACTCGTTGCCGATGCGGCCGATGCGGACGGCGCCGGTCGGGGACAGGAACGGAATCTGCGAAATGTGCAGCGCAGCGCTGGCGCCGATCAGGCAGAGCACGTCCGGGTCGTTCTCCTGGTCGGCCGACATGACCGAGGCCATGATCTGCACTTCGTTGAGGTAGCCGACGGGGAACAACGGACGGATGGGCCGGTCGATGAGCCGGCTGGTCAGGATTTCCTTGGTGGTCGGCCGGCCTTCCCGCTTGATGAAGCCGCCGGGGAACTTGCCGGCGGCGTACACCTTTTCCCGATAGTCACAGGTCAACGGGAAGAAATCGCGGCCCTCAATGGGGTCGCCTTCGACGGCGGCGGTCAGGGTGACGGTGTCGCCGTAGGTTACCACCACGGCGCCGTGGGCTTGCTTGGCCAGCTTGCCCGTTTCGAGGATCAGTTTTTGCGAACCCAGTGGACGTTCAACACGACTTGCCTGCACGGTACATCCCTCATCATGCGCCGGCAGAACAGCCGCAGAGGTGGTGAGGATCTTTTTGTCCGTGGTCCGTGGCCAGCCGGGTTGCAGCCGCAGATAATCGTCTCGGCGCTCGAACCCGGCTGGCAACGAACAACGGACCAACTACTTGCGCAGCCCGAGTTTGCCGATGACCGCGAGGTAGCGGTTGCGGTCCTGGTTGCGCAGATAGGTCAATAGCCCGGACCGCTTGCTCACCATCATCAGCAAGCCGCGCCGACTGGCGTGGTCTTTCTTGTGCGTGCGCAGATGCTCGGTCAGTTCGGTGATGCGCGCGGTGAGCAGTGCGACCTGCACCTCGGGCGAGCCCGTGTCGGTCGGTTCGCGCCGGAACTGGTCAATGATCTCGGTCTTGCGGTCCTTCGTAATCGCCATTTCAGTCCTCGCCACCTCCGACGGATAGGTTCTGCCTTGAGATTCCGAAAACATCGAAACACTTATTGATTTAGTGAATGTAGCAGCAGCAGGCGAGATGGCAAGGGGGATTTTGTCCGCCCGTGGGTTTGGCGAGCGGCGCGGCGTCAGCCCGCCGGTACTGCACAACACCGGCGGGCTGACGCCGCGCCGCTCGCCGGAAATGCATCAGAACGGAATCTCGTCCCGGCCGCCGCGCGGCCCGCGCGCCTGGTTGCGCAGCGCCCCGAAGCCCATGCCGCCGGGCCGGTCGAATTCGCGGCTCGACGGGCTCTGGTCGTCCAGCGAGCGCAGCAGCTTGACCGTATCCTCCAGCGTGTTCCCCAGGCACGCCACGCTGATGACCAGTTCCGCCAGCGCCGCGAACGACAGCCCCTCCGTCAGCGTCACCCATCGCAACATGTCTGCCGCCGACAACTCCGGCAACTTCTTGCCGAGGTACACCTCACGGATGCGCACCGGCGGCGCCTCGATCTTGATGATGCGGTCGAAGCGGCGCGGTCGCGACACGATGCGCCGGTCCAGCCGCTCCGGGTAGTTCGTGGTGGCGATGTTGATGACCTTGTTGATCTGGTGCGAGCCGTCCAGCCACTGCAACAACTCACTGTCGCCGTGCATCTCAATGACCGCGTCGATGTCCTCAAACATGCAGATCAGTGGCCGATCCGGCTCGACCTTGCGGAACAGTTCCATGGCGCGCGTCAGCACGCCGGGGTGCTCGCAGAAGACGGCGACATGGCCGGCCTTGATGATGCGGTGGACGACCTGATGCACGACCGAGCTTTTGCCCGCGCCCTGCGGCCCGTAGAGCAGGTAGCCGCGGCGGTGCAGGTAACCGTAGCGCTCGAACTTCTCGCCCAGGGCCCAGAAGTTTTCGATTTCATGGAGGATTTGCGACGGCAGGCTGTCGGCGAAGTCGATCAGGTCATCGACTTGCAGGTCCTTGGCGGCGAGTTGGGGTTCGCCGTACTGGTTGATGCTGCAACCATAGGCCCCCGCGGGCAGTTTCCGGAAGGTGGTGCCACACGCCTCGAAGACACCCGGCAAAGCCACTTTCCACTGAATGGGCAGCATCGGCGTCTCGTGCGAGCCGTAGATGCTGGAGCCGGCGAAGTGGTTGTTGTCGGTGTGCGCAGGCCGTGCGTTGGCATCGCACTGCGTGCCAAAGTCGTTCAAATCCATGGATGCTCCAGCCGAGGTGGTGAGCTCGAGTCTACCTCCCCTTCTGAGCTATCACGCCGGAGCGCCTCTGTCAAGAACGCATTGCGCGGATTACGCAAATTGCGCCAACGGTCAACCTTTTTTGCGCAGCCGGGCCAGGTCCAGCAGGCAAAACGCCGTCGAGCCGAATGGGCTGACAAGCAGTTGCGTGCCGTCGGGCGAAAAGGCCGCGGCGCGAATGGCAGGACGGTTTTGCAGAGTTGACCTGCCAGTTGCCCGGCCTGCCCCAAGGGCGCCCAATCTCGACGTGTGAAAAAGTTGGCGTTCTTGGCGTCCTTGGCGTCCTTGATCTGACAACCGCCGCCGGTGGTGGTCGCGCCGTGCCAGCCGCACGGGGCCAGGGCGCCGATTCTCGACGTGTGAAAAAGTTGGCCCCCTTGGCCCCCTTGGCCCCCTTGCTGCGACAGCGCAGGCCCCTGCTGGTCAGGCCGTGCCCGTCGTCCCCTCCGTGCGCGAACCGCCTGGGAACCGCTTTGGGACGTGGCTCATTTCCAGGAGGTTTCGCGCTCGCCGTCCAGGTCGCGCAATGCCGTCTGTAATTCTCTTGCCAGCGCCTGGCGCTGGTCCACCGAACAGGGACTCGGTGCCTCGCTCTCGGTCACGCGCAGGGCCGCCGAGAGCACGATCAGGGCTTTGACCTTGTGCCCCAGACCGGCGTAGGCTCGTCCCAGGTGCAGCCCCATCCGGGGGTCGCGCGGGTGACGCCGACAGGCAGCCTCATACAGGTCGCCCATCTGCGGATACAGACTTGCCTTGCCGAGTGCGTGGTACACATCCCCGAGGGTGTCCAGCACCTCCGGCCGCAGGTGATGGGCGGCCGGAAACCCGTGGCCCGTCGCCAGGGCGCGGTGCAGCACCTGGTAGGCGGCGGTCGGGTCGCGGTACTCGCGGACCAGGAGCCAGGCCAGGTTGTTCGCCGCCTCCGTCTGTCTCGGGTTGCGGTCGAGGACAGCGGTGTACACCTGCCGGGCCTGTGCCGCCCACCTCACACGATCCGACCCGGCGGACTCCGCCAGCCGGGCCAAGTACACATCCCCCAGCAGCAACCGTGCGTCCTCGGACTCCGGCTGCTCCGCCAACACCTTCTGACAGCCGAACTCGGCCACGTCCCAGGCGTGTCCCGCCAGGAAGCCGTTGGCCAGCAGCAGCAGGGTTCGACAGCGACCGTCCTTGCCCGCTTCAGGAGTGGACTGCTGGAGATAGAAGTCGTTGGCCAATTCCCGGGCCTTCGCTGTCAAGCCGGCCCGCGCCAGCAACCGCACCTGCGCCTGGACAGCCAGCGCGTCCTGCGGCAGCGCCCGCCGCCAGCGTTGCACCCAGCGGTTGGCCGCCCTGAAATCCTGCTGATGTTCCAGCGCTTCGACCAGCCGGGCGTAGCCGGCCGCGCACGTGGGCTGCCGGGCGAGCAGGGCTTCGTAGGTGCTCACGGCGGCCGCAAACTTCCCCTGTCGCCGCTCCAGTTCGGCCCGGAGCAGGAACGGCTGAGGATCTCGGGGGAACAGCTTGACCAGGGTAGTCGCCCTGTCCCACCCGTCAGCGAGCACGGACGGATCATGGGATTCGAGGGCCAGCTGGGCGGCCAGGGTCATCAGTCCGGGATGGTTGGGAAATTCCCGCAAGGCCCGGCAAGCCTCGGCACGGGCGTGGTCAGGACGGTCGGCCGCCAGCCAGAACTGGGCGCGCGTGAGGGGGCCGTTGACCCAGTCGCGCTGCTCCCGGCGGACGGCCTGCTCCCAGGCGTGCAGTGCCGAGGCCAGGTCGGAGCCATCGGTCGTCGGGTTGTCCGGGTCTCCCAGGTCATCGAGTTGCAGGGCGGCAAAGGCGGTCCCGAGTAACAGACTCGGTTCCTCGGGACGCCGATTCCGCAGTGCGCGGGTGAGCCGCCGGGCCTGGTTCGGGTCGTGTTGGGCGAGGGTGAAGAGCGTGTGGAGCAACCCCTGCCGGGCCACGTCGCGCACCCGGGCAAACTCAAGGGCTTCGGTAAACGACCGCGCCGCCCCATCCAGATCGCCAGCGGTCAGGGCCAGCCAGGCGGCATCACAGTGAGCATCCCCTTCCTGTCGATCCGCCCCGGGAGTGGCAGGGTTGGCCACGGCCTTTGGCACCAGGTTGTCCGTGCCGTTGAGTCGGTTCAGGACGGCCGCTGCCTTGCCCCCCTGATGACTCCGGGCGAGGGCTGCTGCCCGGAGGCGCAACACTTCCGGGCGCCCCGCAGCCGCCTTGAGTGGCGGGGCTCGGTCGAGGTGGCCGAGTGCCTCCGCCGACCGGCCGGCGGCGGTCAGCCACTCCACCCAGAGGAAATGACCGTGGAGGTCGTCCGGGTGGTTCTGGAGAAATTGTTTGAACAGAGCCTCGGGAGATGCGCTCCCTTTGGACGGAGATTTGGCCAAGAGGGCGACCCGCAGCCGGAGCACGTCGGCGTCGGCCGGGTAAGACGCCTGCAGGTGATTGACCTCCACCTCGGCAAGGTCCAGCCTGCCGAAGCGCAGTTGATGGGCCGCCAACCCGAGCCGCGCCCGCCGGTCCTGCGGTCCCGGGGTCGGCAGCCGTTCCAGGAGTCGGGAAGCGTCCGCCTCATACTGCCGGATGCGCTTCAGGGTCGCCGCCCGCAACGCCGGGTCGCGCGGGGGCTGTTGATACAGCCCTGTGGCTCTGAACCAGGCGGCGTCGAGGCGGGCCTGGATTTCCAGTGCTAGCAGGTCCGCGGGGTCACCCACGAACACCTTCACCCAGGTCTGTTCCTCGGGCAGCAACCGCTCGAAGCGGGCCAGGGCCCCGTGGACCGGTTCGAGGTGTTCCAGGGCTTTTTCCGGCTGACCCAGTTCCAGCCACACCCGGGCCAGGACCACTCGGGACCGCAGAGCCAGTGCCCCGGCGTCCAGCCGTTCTGCCTCCCGCAGTGCCGCGGCGGCTTTCTCCAACCGCCCTTCCCGGAAGTACAGCGCCCCCTGGATGAGATGGGCCTGCACTGCGCCCGGCGTCTTTCACTCCCCGAAGGGCGTCCAGGTGTGGGGCGACCGTGGGCCCGGGTTTGCCCGCCAGAAGCTGGAGTTCCGCGGCCCGCGCGTGCAGGGACGCCAGCTCCACGGCCGGGCGCTTCTGTGTCGTGCCGACGGCCAGGCCGGTCTCGACCCACTGAAGGGCGGCCGGCACCGTGTCCTTGACCGAGCCCTGCTGACCCTCCCGGCGGATCACGTCCGCCAGCACTCCGTAGGACGCCGGCAACCCACCGTGCCGGTTCACCGCCCGGTTCGCCATCGCCTCAAGCCGTTTCAGTTCCCGGCCCCAGGCGTCCCGGTTCGCGGCCGCGGCGTAGGGCTGAGCGCGGGCACACACCGTCAGCGCCGCAGCCAGGGCCTCCGCCTCTCGTTCTCCGCCCGCGACGGCCAGGCGGTCGGCCAGGGTCACGGTCGCCGTCAATGTCGATGACAGATCCCCGCGATCCGGTTTCAGAAGCCAGGCCCAGGGGGAGTGCAGATCCTGAACGCGACATTCCAGGGCCAGCCGGTGCAGTTCCAGCAGGGCCCGGGCCTCAAGCGGGCCCCACTGGTCCGGCGATTCCTGGGCGCCCGCACCAGAGGGCCAGTCGTCGGGTCAAACAACAGGCGGCGCAACGCCGCTCCCTCCCGGTTGGCCTCCGCGTCCTTGCCGGTGCGGCCGTAATAATCCGCCAGCCAGCTGTGGACCTGTGCCCGCAAGCCGACCACTCCCCAGTGGGGACGAGGCCCCGAATCCCGGAGTCGGTCCAGGTGTCCAAGCGCCGACCGCACCCGGCCAGGGCGCCGGTCCTGCCAGGGGGTCGGGGGTTGCTCGAATTCCAGCCAGGCCAGGGCAAAGCGGCCGTGAAAATGTCCATCCTCCACGTCCACCAGGCGGCGGGCGAATTTCTCCACCCGCGCCCAGCGCACTGGCCGCCATTGCAACTCGGCTCGCAGCGCTTCCAGCTGGACCTCGGTACGTCCCGGCAACCGCTCGGCTGCGTGGAACAGGCACACGAAGGCTTCCCGGCGGGACAGGTCTTCGGCCAGTTGGTTCATGTCCCGATAGGGACGGCCAGTAATGGGATCGACCGACGCGGGCAGCGGCCGGCCGACCTGTTCCGACCAGGCGTAGGCGCGGTCGCGCAGAACCTGGGCCTTGAGCCAGTAGGTTTCTCCCTCCCGGTGCAGGATAGCCTTGCGCCCCTCGTCGGTGCCCTGGTTGCGCCGCCGCTCCACCTCGTCCAGGACGCGACCGGCAAACAGCAGCGCCTCGTCGAAGGCCGTGACCGCGGCGGCCCGATCACCATTTTGCCAGGCGGCCAACCCACGCTCGTGGGCGGACTGGCAGCGCCGCAGCCACTCCTCCGGGCCCTCGGAACGGCGGTCAATCAGATGGACGGCGAAGCACAGAACCGCCGCCGCCAGGACCGCGAGCCCACCCAGTTTCAACCAGCGCCGAACGGTAGCCATGCGGCCCTCCGGAAAAATCAGGACCGTGGCGGGGCGATGTCCGTCACCCGTCGCCAGTGGATCGGAAGCGGCTCGCTACTCAGGAAAGCGTTTGCCGGCAGGTGTCGGGCACGGAGCGCCACATCCACCGCCCGCAGCAAGTCCGTCTCCACCAGAGCCACACGCTCCGGCCCGAGGTCGGTACACACCAGTACGGTGAGACTCGGGACAGGGTGACCCACCCGCCAGTGCAGCATTTGTAGCGGAGACTGGGCGGTCGCTTCGGGGGGCATGGCGTAGTGCCAGTAGTAGATGAAGGTGTAGTGCGCCGTACCAGTACGGAACCGGTAGCGGCGCACCGCCTGCTTGCCTTTGTCCAGGGCGATGGACTGTCGCCAACCGGCGTCCTCGGGAAGTCCCTGGGCGTCCCGCAGACAGTATTCCGGGTGGTGTTTGCGGTCTTCCCCCCTGTGGGAGTAAAGGAGGTAAACCTGCGCCTCCGCATCCGAGATACCATGCCGATAGGTCCGCACCAATGTTTCGTCGGCAAAGTGCAGCGCGGGCAATTTCCCTGCGTCCGGTCTTGCCTCCCAGGCACTGGACAGTCCCTCCAGTCGCTCGGGAAAGGCAGACACCTCCCGCAACAAGCCAGCCGCCTGGACGGGGCGAACCGAGTCCAGGTGCCAGCACAGAACACGGTCCCCAAGGAGCCCGAGAGCCAGCATCCCGGCGGTCAAGACCAGTCGCGCCGACAGACTCATGGTGTTGGTTCCTCCGACTGGTCCGGTCGAGGTTTCCCGACGAAACATCGGTCGGTCAGGACGAGCAGTCCAAGTCCCAGGGGCAGCGTGAACAGAGCCGGGGTGTGGTGGAGCCAGCCTTCCAGCAGACCGGCGCCGCCAGCGGACACGACGAGGGCAATCGCCAGAATGCGGACCACGTTGGCCCCGATCGCCAGTGGCACTGCTGCGAACAACAGGGGCAGGCGGCGGGGCCACCTCCGACCTCCAAGATGGCCGACCAGGGCGGCACAGGCCACGAACGCTTCCAGTTGACGCAGACCGCTGCACTCCTCCGCAACCACCAGGGGCTCATCGACGCCGGCCAGGCGGATGACGTTGCCGTATCGGTAGCAAACGAGGAAGCATTCCAGCACGGCAGTGCTCGACCAGGACACGGCATCCATGAGCCACAGTCCTGCGGCGGCGGTCCATCGGAATGGCAGTGGGAACAGGAAAAACAGGAACGCCAGGGGGAAACGGAAGCGCCGCGCCCAGGCCAGCCCGCCCAGCACCAGGGCCGCCCCGCGCAGGACCAGCACCAGGCCGACGTAATCCACCAGCGGCTGACCCAGGACTCTGGCGGCCAGGTGCAACAGACACCCCGCCAGGATTTCCAGAGACCCGAGTCCCGGCCGAGCCTCGCCCCGGAGTGGCCCCTGACGGGCACAGCGCCAGGCCAGCCAGGCGGCGACCGGCAGCACCAGGAACCCGTGCGAATAGTTCGGATCGGACCCCCAGAGTGCCAGTAACTCGACGACGGTGCCGCCGTACAGCGCCACCACCAGCAGCGCACTCAACCCACCCCCGAGTACCATCCGAACCGGGCAGGAAGACTGGGCTGACATTTCCAGACTTTCCGGGGAGAGGGGATGGCCCCCCGGGGAAAGACCCGCGTTCACCTGAGAACCTCGCCATCGTACCGGCTCGAACCCACTGCTAGAAACCAGGACCCGGAAAGCCGGGGAAGAGAAATCGCGCAAGGAACTATGCCCGCCGTTTTCCTGGCGACCAAGTTGTTGCGGTCGCTCAATACGGGATTTTCCCAGGGCCGGTGGTAAACCGGAACAAGGGTAGGCAATCTGCCGGCAAGCCCTGACAGGGAACCGGGAAAAATTACAAACGCCTCTTTGCGGAACGTGGACTATGGTTAATCTGATGGACAAACTCCCAGGCCGTACTGGGGAAAAACTTAGTACCACCCTTGCGTTTGCTCCCTCGGAGAGTCCAAGAAATTCACCCATTCCGTCCCGCCCGGTCGGAAGCGAGTCTGCGGCGTCCCAGGGACGGATTTGGTAATTCGCGCCGTGAGGTTCAGGAGGATATTTCTGGCAATTTTCAGGCGCAGAGTCGCGCAGAGGGGGGAACGCAGCACAGGAATCGCTGGAGAATCCTAGTGACTGTCCCCTCGCGCAACCGCTTTTCCGCATTGATTCGCAAGTGGTTCTTGGCTGACCGGCGTCTCCCCCACTCCCGATCAACACCCGTCCGCCGGGTTCGACTCTCCTTTGACCAGCTCGAAGACCGGACGGTTCTGTCCCCGGTGCCCCTGGCCACGCTCAACGTCCCGGCCCAGAACTTCATCGGCGAAAACCTGGATTTCGATGTCAGTTTTCAGAACGCCAGCGGCACGCCTACGGATGTGGGCTACGGCCCGTTCATCGACCTGGTGTTGCCGTACAACGGCGCCCTCGGCAACCACGGTACGTCCACGCCCAACGGCATCAACTTCCTGAGTGCCACTTACCTCGGCCAGCCGGTGACGGCCACGGTCCAGACCTTCCCTGGTCCCGGCGTCACGGGGACCGTCAACGATCCCTACGCCGTGGATACCACCAACACCCCGCTCCCGGTCCAGGGCACTGCTGGCGACGAACTGGTGACGCTGCAGCTGCCTTTCGGCTCCTTCACGCCGGGACAGCCCGCGGCCGATGTGGTCGTCCACACTTCGCTGAGCAATCTGGCAGTCCTGGGCACGCCACTGCCCATCGAAGCCCGCGCCGGCTTCCAGTACGGAGCCGACCCACTCAACGACCCGTCCACCGACCCAAGCATCGTCAACTCCTTCAGCAACAACAGCGCCACCTGGAGCAGTGAGTCGGTCACACCCACACTGATCAAATTGACCAAGACCTACCTCGGACCGGAGCAGGAAACCGCCACGGGCCCGGACTTCCCGCACCAGTACCTCCTCAACGTGGACGTGGCCAACGGCCAGACGATCAACAACCTCGACATCACCGACGTGCTGCCGAACAACATGCAGTTCGTGAGCGTCAACTCGGTCACCGGCACCGGCACCACCCTGGTGACCACGCCGGCCGGGAACACCGCGACCACCACCACCCCAGGCGGTATCCTGATCCGCCAGCTGAACCAGGTGACCGGCACCACCGGGAGCGACGATGCCCAGCTGCTCTTCACCTTTTACATTCCGCGCGACGACAACATGGGCAACCAGGTGCTGGACCTGACCAGCGGCGCCTTCACGACCTCGACCGACCAGGCTTCCGCCCAGGGCACCTGGACGCCCATCGACCCTCGGCAATCGACGACGACCGTGACCAGCAACGTGGCCACGAACACCATCACCGACAAGTCCATCGCCATCCAGAAATCCGTGGCGGACGTGATCGACACAGGCGCCCTGGGTCCGACCCCCGGCGACACCTTGCTGTACACGCTGAACATCCAGGTCTCGGATTTCTTCGCCTTCAACAACCTCGTCGCCCTGGACCAGTTCTCGGACGGCCAGAGCTTCGACCCCACCTACATGCCGACCCTCACGGTGACCGAACAGGGCAGCACGACCTCCGGAACCCTCGCGACCGCCAACTACGTCCTGGGCAGCCAGGACGGCACGACCGGTATCACCCCGCTCACCTTCAATCTCTCGAACGAACTGCTCAGCCGGGCGTTCTTCGGCGGCATGATGCTGGGCGGGTCCATCCCGCCTGGCGGCACCGGCAGTTCGGCCACGCTGCCGAGCCCGACCCCGAGCTTCGGGGCCGCCACCGCGACCATCACGTTCCGCACGACGATCAACGACGCCTACAACGTGACGTACCCCAGCGGCGACGCCGCCGTGGACGAAGGCGACGTGCTGTCCAACAACGTGAACGTCACCGGCAACGTCCTGAGTTACAGCAACCTGACCCCGGACGGCAACACCCGCACCGACAACAGCAGCGCGGGAGTGACCATCGCCCGCGGCGTCCTCTCCAAGTCCATCTACGCCATCAACGGGAACACGACCGTCCCGGCGACGTCCCAGGTGTCCCCCGGCGACATGGTCACTTACCGCCTGCAATACACCCTGCCGACCTCCTCGGCCGAGAGCGTTGTGCTGTCCGACTTCCTGCCGCTGCCGGTCTTCAGTGCCACAGAAGTGACGACGTTCAATAACACTACCACGGGCATTCCCGCCGCCGGCCAGGCCCAGTACGGCCCCGGGGCCACGTTCCACAGCATCTTCCCGACCGCGGTGCCGACCGTGACCACGGACGCGGCCGCCAACAGCGTGGCCTTCAACTTCGGCACCTTTAACGACCCGCAGAATCGCACTTCCACCATCGACATCCTGTTCACGGTCACGGTCAGCGACCAACCCTTCGCCGACGGGCTGTTCCTGACCAACCAGGCCCACGAGTCCGAAGGCAGCACCTTCGACCAGACCGCGACCGCCAACGCCATCGTCCAGATCAAGGTGGATGAGCCCTCCATCGTGGCGATCCGTAAGGGCATCGTCTCGACCGACGACCCCGCCAACCAGTTCTCGGCTCCGATTTCACCGGCCGGCGTCACCTTCCAGGCACCCGACCAGCCCGCCAACGGCGGCGGCGGCCAGTTCACTGGCCTGATCGACTCGGCCAACCTGGGCAGTTCCCTCAACGCGAACGTCTCGGGCGTGGACGCAGGCGACCTGGTGAAGTTCGTCCTGACCGTGCAAAACACCGGCTCAAGCCCCCACGGCGCCTTCGACATCACCTTCACCGACAACCTGCCGGCCGGCTTCGCCATCCCGAGCACCGTTCAGGGCCTCAACCTGAACATCACCGATGGCTCCGGCATCCCGCTCAACTATGTAGGCCTCGGCGGCGGTCCCGACGGCATCAACGGCACCCCTGACGACCTCTTCGGCAATGGCATCGAACTGGTGGACCCGAGTTCCACCGAGGGCGCCCTGGCCCCCGGGCAGGACGCGAACGGCAATGTCATCGCCGACGGCCACAACATCGCGATCGTCACCTTTGATCTGGCCCTCACCGGCTCGGTCACGCCCCAGGAGACGATCACCAACACCGCGACGCTGGCGAACTACGCGGGCACCCCGGGCGGCCCGAACTACACCGGCCTGAACGGCAACAACACCGACACGGCGACTACCACGATTGCCAGCCCGTCGGCCTCGAAAATCCTGGTTGGCACCTCCATCACTAACGCGAATAACAGTGCAACCCAGGCGGTCATCGGCGAGACGGCGACCTATTCCGTGACCGTCACCGTGCCCGAAGGACAGTCGCCGAACCTGGCCGTGGTCGATACGCTGGGCCCCGGCCTGGCGTTCGTGGCTCTCACCGGAGTGAGTCGGTCGAGCACTGACCTGACCACCACCCAGGGCACGGGCGACTTCTCGCAGGTCAGCGACTTCGCACCGACCGTGACCGGAAACGGCCTGAACGTCACCTTCAACCTCGGCACCGTCACGAACGCCAACCGTGACAACAGTGTGGCGGAAACCATCACGTTGACTTACACCGCCGTGGTGCTGGACGTTGCCGGCAACCAGAGCGGCACCCAGCTACGCAACTCGGCCCAGGTCACCTGGGCAGGCGGCAACATCGCCTCGGTGTCGGCGCCCAGCGTGACGGTGATCGAGCCGAAACTGCTCTCCACCAAAACCGTGGTGGTCAACGGCAGCGGCACCACCGGCGACGCGGGCGACCCTGTCTTATACACCATTACCCTGAGCCAGCCCGCCGCCAGCCAGACCGACGCCTTCAACGTGACCTTCCTCGACAACATCTCGACCCTCATCAACGTCGCCGGTTACAGCGTCGTGGACAGCGCCGGCCTCGTGACCGCCGCGGACATCACACTGACGGGCAACACCCTGCAAACCGCCTCGGCGAACGGCTTCGACTGGCTGTACAACCCCTCCCGGACCATTACCATTACCGTCACCGGGACGTTAACCCAGGCGGTGATGCCTGGTCAGGTCATCCCCAACAACGCGGACCTGTACTGGACCAGCTTGCCCGGCAACCCAGGACAGATCTCCTCCTACAACACGAACTCCACGGAACGAACCGGGGCCGGCGGCGTCGATGACTATTTCTCCCAGAGCACTGCGGACGTTCAGATCGTCACCCCCACGCCGGTCAAGATGGTGGTAGCGACCTCGGAAGCCTCCACCGCGGGGAACAACGTGGCCATCGGTGAGATCGTCCACTACCACCTCGCCACCGTGATCGCGGAAGGCTCTGCCCCAGGCTTCGTGCTGATCGACAACATGCCGGCGGGACTGGAATTCCTGAACGACGGCACGGCCACGGTCGCCTTCGTGGCCAACCAGGCCGGCATCAGTTCCTCGGGGCCCCTGGCCATCAGCGGCGCTGGCCTGGACATCACCGGCAACACCGGGAACGTGACGCCGACCTTCGCCCTGCCGGACATCAACGTCTCCAGCAGCGCCACCAGCAACGTGGACAATTACGGCTCCGGCACGTCGGTGTACTTCAAGATGGGCGACCTGGCCAACGGCGACCGCGACGCGGACTCCGAGTACGTCGTCGTGGAATTCAACGCCCTGGTCCTGAACGTGACCGGCAATCACCGGGGCGTGAACCTGGACAACACCTACACGGTGCAGGTCAACAACACCAACATCGCCACCTCCGCCGCCGCCCGCGTGACGGTGGTCGAGCCGAACGTCACCGTCGCCAAGACCGTGACGACGGTCCCCACCGACGCCGGGGACACGGTCGTGTACAGCATCGTCATCACCAACAACACCAGTGTGGGGAACGTCTCGACGGCCTTCGACGTTCATGCCCTGGACACCCTCAATGCCAACCTGACCATCAACAACCCAGCCACGGACGTAGCCGTCGTCAGCCAGCCCGGCTACGCCACCGTCACCAACAACTCGACCGCCGGCGCGGTGGACGTATCGATCAACCAGCTCCAACCGGGCAACTCCGTGACGCTGCAGGTAACAGCGCATGTGTCCGCCACCGCCGTGGCCGGCGTGACCATCCCCAACAGTGTCGCCGTCACCTACACCAGCCTGCCGGGAACCGGCACTCAGGGCAACCCGACCGGCTCCAACACTCCCGGCGGCAGCGGCGCCGGCAACGGCGAGCGCGACGGCTCCGGCGGGGCGGGCACCCTCAACGGCTACGACAGCAGCGCATCCGCCAGCGTGACCCTAGCCACGCCGCAGATCACGAAGCAGTTCGCCGACGTGCCGGATCCGACCAGTGAACCGTCCACCACCGGCAGCAACGTCGCCATCGGCGAGACCGTGTCTTACGACCTGCTGGTCACGCTGCCCGAGGGCGTCACCCAGAACCTGGTGGTGACGGACACGCCAGCTGCCGGCCTCGGCTACGTCGGCTACAGCATCATCACCACGGCCGGTGGCCGGCTCGCCGCCGACTACAACGGCACCCTGCCGGCGCCCGTCGTGACCGCGTCCGGCGGCAGTGAACTGTTCACCTTTGGCAACGTCACCACCGCGGATGACAATGTCGCCGACAACAACGCCTTCGTGATCCGGGTCACCGCCCACGTGCTGAACGTCGGTGGCAACGTCACCGGCACCACCCTGCCCAATCACGGCTCCCTGACCTACACCAACGGCACCAGCGGCACCAACACCACGGTCAACAGCCCGATGGATCCGACCGTCACGGTGGTGCAACCCCAGCTGACCATCGCTAAAACCTTCAGCATTACCCGCGGCGACGCCGGCGATCCGGTCACCGTGACGCTGACGATGCAGAACACCGGCAACGCCACCGCGTTCGACGTGACCCTGGCTGACCCCATCAATCCGGCCAACCTCACCAACATCGCCGCGGGTACCACGCCGGCGGGGTTCACCTTCGGCTACGCCGCCAACACCGTGACCTACACCGGCCCTTCCATCGCTCCGAACACCACCCTCACGTTCGCCTTCACCGCCAACCTGACCACCACGGTTGCCCCGGGCACGACGGTCGGCAACACCGCCACCGTCACGCAGTACTCAAGCCTGCCGGGTGCTGTCCCAGGAGAGCGGACTTACGGGCCGGTGTCGGGCAGCGCCACGCTTACCGTGAACACCAACGCGATCAGCGGGTTCGTCTATCGGGACAATAACAATAACGGCAGCTATGAGCCGGGCCTGGGCGAAACCGGTATCGGTTCCGTCGCGATTTCCCTCACGGGCACGGATTACCTGGGCAATACTGTCAATGTCATGACGACGACGGCGGCCAACGATTCGTACAGCTTCACAGGCTTGCGGCCGGGGACGTATCAGCTCGCCGAGACGCAGCCCGCGGGGTTCCTGAGTGGCAAGGACACGTCCGGCACCATGTTCGGCGGCACCGCCAACTCGGCGGCGGATCAGATCACGGGGATCACGATTCCGCGCGAATCCAACACTGCGGGTGTGAGCTACAACTTCGGCGAACTGGTGCCGGCGAGCGTGGCCGGCTTCGTGTACGAGGACAGCAACAACGATGGCATCAAACAGGCCGGCGAGCCCTTCATCCCCGGCGTGGCGATCACCCTGACGGGCACCGACGACCTCGGGAACATGGTGAACCAGACGACCACCACCTCGGCGGTGGACGGTTCGTACAGCTTCACGAACCTGCGACCCGGCTCCTACGGGATTCAGGAGACGCAGCCGGCGGCGTACCTGGACGGCAAGGACACCATCGGCACGCAGGGCGGCACCACGACCAATGATCGCTTCAGCGTCAACCTGAATGCGGGTGTGACCGGGACCATGAACAACTTCGGGGAGTTGCGGCCCGCCCAGATCGGCGGGTTCGTGTACGACGACAGTTCAAACGACAACGGCGTCAAGGATCCCGGCGAACCAGGTATTAGCGGCGTGACCCTCACCCTGACAGGAACCAACGACCTCGGCAACATGGTGAGCCAGACCACGACCACCGCGGCGGACGGCTCGTACAGTTTCGGGACACTCAGGCCGGGCACTTACCAGATCACCGAGACGCAGCCAGCGGCTTACCTGGAGGGCAAGGACGCGGTCGGCACGCAGGGCGGGAGCAACACGATCAACGACGTGATCTCCGGGGCGGTGCTCACTGAGGGAACCAACGGGCAGAACAACAACTTCGGTGAACTGCGGCCGTCGAGCCTGTCCGGCTTCGTGTACCAGGACACGAACAACAACGGCATGATGGATCCCAGCGAGAACGGCATCCACGGCGTCACCGTGACCCTGACGGGGACGGACGACGTCGGCAACGCGGTCAACCAGACGTTTGTGACTGGTAGCACCGGTGCGTACTCGTTCACGAACCTGCGGCCGGGTACGTATACGGTCGTGGAAACCCAGCCGAGCAACTGGGTGGAAGGCAAGGACACACTGGGCATCTCGAGCGGCAACGCCGCCACTCAGGACCAGTTCACCAACGTCGTCCTGGGGGGTGGCGTGAACGCCACTGGCTACCTGTTCGGCGAACTGGCGCCGGTGGTGACCAATATCACCGGTCAGGTGAAGACGACCCTGTGCGGCCTGGTTTACAACCGCAGCACGAGACTGTGGTCGGAAAGTGTCACGTTCACCAACACGAGTGCCGTGACGATGACCGGCACCTTCCAGATGGTGCTCAACAACCTGCCGCCGGGGGTGACGCTGACGAACGCCAGCGGCTACACGCCAGGTGGCAGTCCGTTCATCCTGGTGACCCAGAGTTCGCTGGCGCCCGGGGCTACCCTGTCGGTGTTGCTCCAGTTTTCGACGACCGGGGCGCCCGTCAGCTTCACGACGCAGTTGTACTCCGGCGTTTATTGAGGCGCGGCCGCGGGCGGAACCGGGGCCCTTTTGTTTCCGAGACCGAGACCGAGATGACCGCCATGTTCAGCCTCCAACTGTGGAGCCGAGTGGGGATCGCCGCGCTGGCCGGGGTGCTGGGGTTCGCGGCGGGGGGGCGTGTTTCGGCCGGGCCGATTTATTACCAGGTGCAGGTCAACACCTCCGCCCTGGCCGGTCAGACCGGAGACATCCTCTTCCAGTTCAACCCGGCCAGCGCCGCCACGGCCCAGGCCAAGGCCGTGGTGAGCAACTTTCAGGTGCAGGGCGGTGCAGTCCTGGGACCGCAGCAGTTCGGCCCGGGCTACACTGAGGGCTCGGTCTCGGGCTCTCTGCCCGGCCCCGCCACGCTGAATAATGCGTTCCCGCCGCCCAACTCCATTGACCACGTCTTCACCTATGGATCCGGCTTCAGCTTCAATGTGGAATTCACCGGGCCAGGGACGATCACGCCGTCCCCCAACGGCGAGTCGAGCTTTTTCACGCTGTTCCTCTACGACCAGAACGGCAACACGCCCCTGCAGACGGACCCGAGTGGTGCGTCCCTGGGCATCTGCGTCGGCGGCAACTGCCAGAACTTCGGTGACCCCGTGGCCATCGCCACCCAGGTCCACCCGACACCCGAGCCCGCGTCCCTGGTAGCGTTCGGGGCCGCCCTGGTGGCGGCGGTGTACTACTCGCGCTGGCGTCAACGGCGCGTCCTCGCGAAGCCTTCCCGCCCTGCGTAAGCGCACCGGGGTGATCTCAGGTGGTCGAGTCAGCTCCGACCGGTTCGCCGATCCATACAATGCCGGGGTGGGCACTTCGGCGCAGGAAGTCCCGAGAGGAGGACCACGATGAGACAATGCACCCCAGGCGCGAGACTGGTGGCGGGCTTGCTGGTGCTCGCCGTGCTGGCCGGGGCGAACGCCCAGGAAAAGACGACGCCGACCTTTGGCCGCCCGCAGATCGACGCCGTCACCGGGCCGGCGAAAGTCCTCGACAACGCCCGGGTGGTCAACTTCGACAAACTCATCTACCAGGGCAAGATCGATATCAACCCCACCCTGGGACGCATCCGCGCGGGCAAGGCCCTCAAGTACAAGAACGACGGCGCCATTTTCCTCAACCGTGAGGGCCGTGTGCCACGCCAGAAGGATCGCGAGTATTACCGCGAGTTCGTCATGGAGATGAAGGGCGTACCACGGCCGGGACCGCTCCGCGTCGTCATCGGCAAGAAGGGTGAGGTCTACTTCACCGGCGACCACTACCAATCCTTTACGCGAGTCCGCTGATGTCCATTCCCCCTTTCGACACCCTGCTGGCCGAGTGCCGACAGTCGGACGGCCCCGCCGTTGTGCTGGCCGACGCTCTTTCGCCGCAAGAGGCGGATCGGCTGGCTGCCGACCTGGCCGCCCACCACATCCAGGCCCGCGTGATCGACGGCGCCCGGTTGGCCGGCAAGGCCGAACTCCTGCAGGCGCTGGCCGCCGCCTTCGACTTCCCGAGCTACTTTGGCCACAACTGGGACGCCCTCATTGATGTCTGGTCCGACCTGTCCTGGCTGCCGGCGCGCGGCTACGTGTGCGTGCTGCTGAACGCCGACGCCTTCGCTCACACCGACGCCGCCGCCCACAACACCCTGCTCAACCTGGCCGGGCACGTGGCCGACCGCTGGCACAGCGATGACGAACAGTTCGTGTTCAAGTTGGTTCGGGGCGCCGACTCCACCCCGACAGCGGGTTGACCGTGTGCCCACTGGGGAGGGTGAACGGATGGACCCGCTGGCCGGCAACCCATTCGCGGTGCTGACGTTCATCGTCGCGCCGGCGGTCCTGACCAACGCCTCGTCCGTCATGGGTCTTCAGACCGCCAACCGCTTCGCCCGCGCCATCGATCGCGCCCGCAGCCTGGAGGCCCAGCTCCGGGGCAAGAGCCCCCGCGAGCACGAATCACGTCTGCGTATGCTTCAGCTGGACTTCGCCGTGCGGCGGGCGCGGCTGCTGGTCCACGCCCTGACCGCCTTTTACCTTTCCGTCGGCGCCTTCGCCGGCGCCAGTTTCGCGTCGCTGCTGGGAACCGTTTTCGTCGCCACGCACCTGGATGTCCCGCTCGCCGCCACACTGGTGGTGGCGCTGGGGTGCGGTGTTGCCGGTGTCGGCGGCGTGCTCACCGGCTCGGGCATCCTCGTCTGGGAGACGCGCCTGACCCTGCGCATCCTCCAGGCGGAGACGGAGTTATTGCGGCGGTCGCTGCCAAAAGGGCCAGAGGAGGTCGCTGGTCTGTGATCGTGTTTGCCCCGGGGGCCGCCGCGTGCTACGGTTGCGCTGTCGAGCGCGCCCCCTACGCACGGAGACGGAAAAGACCATGGCCTCCCCAACCCTGGCAAACGCCGGCCTGCTGGCGTGGTGGAGTTTGTTTTTGATCGGGCCGGCCGCGATCGGCTTGCTGGTCGCGTGTGCCGTCGGCCTGCTGCTGCTGCGCCGGCGGCCCGAGCCGATAGCGCCGCCAGCCCCCGCCAGCCCCGGTGCGGCTCCGCCCGACTTACCCCACGACCCCTTTGAAAAGGGCAGCCGCACCGAGCAGCGCCGCGGCGTCCGCCGCGATGGCAGCCCGATCGAGGTGCGGGTCGCTACCTGCGAGGCCGGCAAGGACCGGCCGCTGCGCGGCTGGGTGCTGGACCGCTCCGTCGGCGGCGTGTGTCTGGAATCGCCCACCGCCTTCCCCGAGGGCACGCGCCTGAACCTGCTGCCGACCCACGCCCCCCAGATGACACCCTGGACCGAGGTGGAGGTGCGCTCCTGTCGGCAGAAGAAGGACGGCTACGAGGTCGGTTGCCAGTTCGTCAAGACGCCGCCGTGGGCCATCCTGCTCCTTTTCGGTTGAAGACTCGTGGGACAGGCTGGAAGCCTGTCAACCTTCCGGCGGCGGCAGTGCGTCCAGTTTCTCCAGCTCCGGCCGCACCACCTTGTCAAAGCACTCCGGGCAGATGCCGTGCGAGAAGCGCGTGTCCGAGTGGGCGCTGATGTACGTCTCCACCTGCTGCCAGTAATTCTTGTCGTCGCGGATTTTTTTGCAGTAGCAGCAGATCGGCAACAGCCCCTGCAGTTGCTTGATGCGGCCGAGGGCCTCTTCCAGCTCGCGGACGCGCTCGGCCAGGCGGTGCTGCAACTCCACGTGCCGCTGGCCCACGATCAGCCGCGCCCGCAGTTCCTCGCGGTTGAACGGCTTGGTCAGGTAGTCGTTGGCGCCGCCCTCCAGACCGGCCACCAGGTCTTCCTTCGCGTCCCGGGCGGTCAGCACGATCACGTACACAGGGGTGCTGCTCGGCAGGGCCCGCAGTCGCCGGCAGACGTCGATGCCCTCCAGGCCCGGCATGATCCAGTCGAGGATGGCCATTGGCGGTGCGCCCGGGCCAGACAGCACCGTCAGGGCCGTGATGCCGTCCTGGACGGCTTCCGTCTCGTACCCCCAGCCGGCCAGCGTCGCCAGCAACACACGGCGGTAAATGGGGTCGTCCTCGGCGATCAGCACTTTCATGGGCTCAGTTCCTCCGCGAAGGTTCGCAGGTGGGCGCGCAGGGTTTGCAGTTGCTGCTCCAGGGCAGGCAGTTCAGCGACGGCCCGATCCGGCTCAGGACCGGCGGCCAGGCGGTGCAGCCGGGCCAGCGCTGCCGCTGCGGGGCCCGCACCAAAGAATAGCACCTGGCCCTTGAGGCTGTGGCAGGCCCGCCGCACGCGGTCGGTGTCCCCCTGGGCCAGGCCGGCGCGCACCTGACCCAGCAATTCGACGCTGTCCACCTGAAATAGTTCGACGACCTCGAGCAGCAGTGCCGGGTCGTCGCCGACGCGCCCCAGTGTCGCGGCACGGTCGAACTCGGCTGCGGCAGTCGGCAGACTAAACCGGGCGTGCAGATGCACAACCCCCGCGTCGTCCGCCCAGACGCGTCCGCCCAGGGGCTCCGCCAGCAGTGCCGCCTCCCACTGCGCCGCCGCGGTCGCGGCACGGACGCTGAAGTGCAGCCAGACCCCGTCCGCCGCCGCCGCCTCGCGCTCGACGCACACCGTCCCACCACCGGGCTCACCGGGGGCACTCCCGACCAGGCCGGCGAGGGTCTGCAGAAGCTGGGACGGGTTGCCGAGCAGTCGGTCAGGCACGTCCGCCGCGACCGTGCAGGCCGGCAGCGGTGCGTGGTCCGGTAACAGTTCCGCCAGGCGGGCGCGGAGGTCGAACGCCACCGCGGTCGGTTCCGGCGGCGGCGCTTCAGGGAGGGCAGGGCCGGGCGGTTCGGGGGAGGTGCTCCCCGGGTTGGGGTCGGTGGGTGTGCTCATGGCGACGCCTCAAGGGTGACTGCCTCAAAGGTGTCCCACTCGGCGAACCAGCGCGGCAAGGTCGAGGCAGGGTGGGCAAGGGCAGTTCTCTTTTGCTATCGTGACAGCCACGGCGGGCGGCCGCAAGAGCAGTCGGGCCAAATGCACCTTCGGCCTCTTCGGGGGAGGGAAAAGGGCAGGAGAAGTGTTACCCCAGGACAGCATCCGAACAGGGAACGGCCGGGGGCGTGAGTGCCTGTGGGTTGGCACGGCCGGGCGCTGGGTGGCGTGGGTTGTCAGATCAAGGACGCCAAGAACGCCAAGAACGCCAACTTTTTCACACGTCGAGATTCGGCGCCCTTGACCGGTGGCGCTGGCACGGCGGGACGTTGGGCGGCACTCTTGTATGGTCCGCTGCGTCCGTTTACCATCTCCCCTCCCGGTCGTCATTTCACCCGCAGCCGAGCACCACCCGCAGCCCGCGGCCGTGGTAGCCATTCTCCCGCGGAAAATACACCTGCTGCAAGACCACCTCGCGCATCCCATTCCTGACAGCCAGGTCGCGCAGATAGGCCAGCGAGTGGGCGAAGTGCATCCACGGCGTCAGGCGGTAGTCCTCGGGGCCTTCGAGCAGATCGAGCGTGAAGGCAAAGCGGCCGCCGGGCCGCAGGGCGCGGCGCACAGCCGCGAACAACGGCGCCAGGTCGCCGAAGTAGAGCAGCACGTCGGAGGCCACGATGAGGTCAAAGCGGGCCTCGTAAACCTGTAACACGGTGAACAGATCGCCGCGGATCAGCTCGTCATACAGGCCGCGTGCCTCGGCCCGGGCGAGCATGTTGGCGGAAGCGTCCACGCCGACCAGGGTATGCGCCCACGAACGGAAGAGTTCGCCGCACAGGCCCGTGCCGCAGCCGAGGTCCAGGACGGCCAACTCCGCCCCCGCGGCGCCGGCCCAAGGGCGGCCTGCAGCAGCGCCGGGCTACGGTCGCCGCGCCAGCGCACTCGCTGGTCGAAGCGCTCGGCCAGCGCGTCGTACTCAGCGGCCAGGAAGTCGGCGGGCATCCGTGTCAACCGCGTGCCATTGGCGAGTGTCTCCGCCAGCAGCCGCGCCCGGGCGTCGCCCGGCCGCAGCTCCAGCACTTGCCGGAAACAGTTCAGGGCCTCGGCGTCCCTGCCCAGGCAGTAAAAAATGTCCCCCAGGGCGGTATGCAACCGGTAGTCGGACGGGTGCCGTGCCAGGCTGTCCCGGAGGCAGGCCAGCGCCTCGTCCCATTGCTGTAACGTGCTGTGAACATCGGCCAGGCCACACGCCGCCTTCACGTCCCCCGGCTGCGCCCGCAGAGCACGGCGGAAGCAGTCGGCCGCCTCGTCCGTCTGACCCTGAGACAGCAGGGCGTTGCCGAGGTTGGCCAGCGCGACGACGTGCTCCGGTTCCAGGGCCAGCGCCTGCCGGTAGCAGTGGATGGCGTCGTCCAGCTGGTGCTGTTGCAGGTGTGCCCAGCCCAGGTTGCTCCAGGCGGTGGCGTAGCGCGGGTTCAGCTCCAGGGCCCGGCGGTGCGCGGCCACGGCCTCGTTCCACTCGCAGCGCAGGGCGTGCGCGAGTCCCAGGTTGTTGTGGGCCTCGGCGAAATCAGGCTGCAGACGCAGCGCCTCCCGGTAGCAGGCCATTGCCTCGTCCAGCCGGCCCTCGACGGCGCTGGCCAGGCCGAGGTTGTAATGCACGACTGCGGTGTCGGGGCGTTCGCGCAGCAGCTGCCGATACAACGGCACGGCCTCCGCGACGCGGCCCTGCAATTGACAGACCACCGCCAGACGGTAGCGGGCGTTGGCGTTCCCTGGTTCGGCGTCGAGGACCTGGCGGTACATCGCCTCGGCCCGCCCCAGGTCGCCGGCCTGCTGATACCGCCAGGCCAGGGTCAGCGCTTCGTCAACGGTCACGGTTCCCCCTCCTCACGGCGAGGATACCCTGCGGCTGTTCCTGGAACGCTACCGGAACGGGAGTGGGGTCGGATGAAACAACTGGAACCGATGGCGTTCGATTACGCGCTTTGCCGCAAGCAGGTGGGCGAGTTGTGGTCCACGCGACTGGGAACCGCTCAAGAGCATCAGCGCGCCGCGGCCGCCTCCGACGGGGCGCCGCGCAGCAGGGCGTCCAGCACCAGCCGGTTCTGTACCTTGTGAAACTCGCCGGCCCGGCCCACCTGCGTCGTCAGGAAGCCGACCTCGGCCACCTGCCACGGCGTCCCCTCGAACCACACTTCCTGCGCCTTGTGCGACCGCAGTTGCCAGCCGGCCGTCACGTCCGGCAGGTAGTCGCGCAGCAGCCAGGCCGCCAGCCCCAGCAGAGCCAGCGCCGCCAGGCCGATGAGCACGCCGGCGCCGGACAGCAGCACCGCCACGGCCAGAACGGTCGTGCCGCCCATGATGCCCAGGGAGGTGTAATGCGTGGCCTTCTTTTCTGCCGCGCCGAGGCCCTCGGCTGTCCCCACCTCGCGCACCCAGCGGGAGCCGAGGCCGCCGACAAACAGCGCGGCTCCGGCGGCCAGTAAGTGTTGCGTGAACTGCCACAGGCTCAGGGCGGCGCTGCGGGTCAGCGGCCAGTCAAAGGAGTCGGCGGCGATCAACAGCACGAGCAGCACGGCCAGGACGTAAGCCCCCGCCGCCACCGCGCCCGCCAGGTTCCGGTGCGGCGCCGCGGCTGCCCCTGGCTTCGGCAGGGCCTGGAGACACTCCAGCAGTCGGTGCGACAGCACGCTGCCGAGGCCCAGGGCGGTGACCAGCACCACCGCCACGCCCCAGGTCCGGCGCAGGGCCAGGCTCAGGGTAGCGGCCAGTTCGGCCTGGCCGTGCCGGTGCGCCAGCCACCACGCGGCCGCCACCCAGATGGTCAGGCGGACGAGGATGCCGGCGACCAACGTCGGGGTGAAGCCCCGATTCGCCTCAGGGCCGGTCTCGGCCCCCGGCGGCCGCAGGGCGGCATCGAACTCCCAGCCGCGCAGGGTCCGGGTCACCAGCACCCCGAGGAAGTGTCCGCCCAGGAGCGCGGCCACAGCCACCCCGCCGTCCTTAAGCAGTGTTTGCGTTTCCGGGGAAATGTTTTGCCACCAGGTTGTCAGTTCTTCGAGCACGTCCACCTCCGCGCACGGTGTATGACGGGAATGCCAGGCTATTGGGTTTACGAGGGGGAAGCGAGATAGGGCAATCAAGGGTAGGCCACGGGGACAGGAAGTCAAATAGCCCGCGCATCAGTGGCTGACCGGCGGCCCAGGTTCGGGGAGCGGCCTGTCGGGGTTCAGGCCGGCCAGGTCCAGGCGCGGGCAGCGCGCAATGTTCATTCGCGCCCCAGCAATTTTTTCCCATCATTTTTGCAACTTCGCCATTTGTAAACTATTCTTCTTGAAAAGCTACACAGAACCCAGGGCAACTCCCTGAGTTCCGGCGAACGAACCGAGACTCGTCACGGACGACCGTCGGCCGGGCCGTCACCGGTCGTCGTCCGCTCCCTTCCCCTTACGCCGGAGACCCGTCATGCACTCGCAGCCTCTCGGCCCCCGCACGTCCTCACCGAAGCTGGTGAGGCCCGATGCGCCGGGCGACACCCCCAGCCGACCCCGTCCCGCCAGGGACGCCCTGCCAACAGTCGAGGGCCACGAACTGGTCGAGGTGATCGCCCGCGGCGGCATGGGCACCGTCTACCGTGCGCGCCGGCACGACAACGGCCAGGCCGTTGCCGTCAAGATTCTCGCGTCCGAGTACGTCACCAGTTCCGTGGCGCGCAGCCGCTTCGAGCAGGAGTTCCGAACGGCCTCCCGTCTCGATCACCCCAACATCGTTCGTGGCATCGACTGTGGCCAGTCCGAGACCGGCCCGTACTTCGTGATGGAGTTGGTGGACGGGGAGAGCCTCGGCGACCGCATCGCCCGCGAGGGGCCGCTGCCGCCGGCCGAGGCGCTGCGCCTGATCGTCCAGATCGCCGCGGCCCTGGAATACGCCCACAAGGAAGGGTTGATCCACCGCGATGTCAAGCCGGACAACATCCTGCTCACGCCGGATGGCCGGGCCCGGCTGACGGACTTCGGGCTGGTCAAGCACCAGGACGAGGATCTCGACCTGACGGTGCCAGGCCGCGGTCTGGGCACGCCGAACTTCGTCGCCCCGGAGCAGCTGGCAAACGCCAAGTCGGCCGACCGGCGCTGCGATGTCTACGGCCTGGGTGCCACCCTGTACGCCGCCGTCACCGGCCGCTGTCCGTTCGCGGCCCGCACCACCATCCAGGTTCTCAAGAAGAAGTCGCTGAACGAATTGATCCGGCCGCGCCAGCTGGCGCCGACCCTCAGCAGCCGCCTGGAAGAGGTCATCCTTCAGGCCATGCACCCCGACAGCGGCCAGCGCTACGGGTCGTGCGCCGAGTTTTTGCAGTGGTTGACCGACAGCCGGGTGCCGGAGGCCGCTGTGCCGTCGGCGACACCCCCAAGCCGTCCCATTCCCGTCGTCAGCCCGACAGCCCTGTCCGCGCCGACCCGGAGCACGGTCACGGACCGCCTCACTCCGCCGGTGGAGCCGATGCCTGACGAGCCTGCCGGCGGCGCCGCGTGGCGCTGGCTCCTCGGAGGCGCGATCGTGCTGGGCTTCGGCCTTGGCGCGCTGGCGGGTGCCTGCCAATGGGCCTGGCGGCGGGCGCATCAGCGCTACCGGTCAACGCGCGCGAAACGTAAACGGGGTCAACCGGCGGCCGCTCCCGGGCCTCCCAGCCACTGCTCCAGGATGGCCAGGTCGATGGGCTTGACCAAATGCTGGTCAAAGCCCGCTTCCTGGGAGCGGCGATGGTCCTCTTCCTGTCCCCAGCCCGTGACCGCGATAATCACCACGTCCTTGCCCCAGGGCTGTTCCCGCAGCCGGCGGCAGGTGTCGTAGCCGTTCAGCCTCGGCAGGCCGATGTCGAGCAGGATCACGTCCGGTCGGAACGCTTCGGCCAGCTCCAGCGCCTCCAACCCGTCGTGGGCGATGCGCGTGTCGTTGCCCAGCAGAGACAGCATCATGGACAGGCTGGTCGCCGCGTCCCGGTTGTCGTCCACGACCAGGACGCGGCGCCGCGGCCCCTGGGGGCGTACCTCCCGGGCCGGATCGGGAGACCAAGACGGCTCCGTGGTCATCGGCAGGCGCACGGTGAACTCACTGCCCTGCCCCGGCCCGTCACTGTGGGCCGCGACCGTGCCGCCGTGCATCTCCACCAACCCCTTGACCAGTGCCAGCCCGATGCCCAGCCCCCCCTGCGCGCGCTCCAGATTGGTTTCCACCTGCGAGAACAGGGCGAACAGCGAGGGCAGCGCTGCCACGGGAATGCCGATGCCCGAGTCGCGCACTGTCACCACGACCTCGGAACCGTCCAGCCGGGCCGACAGCACGATGCGGCCGCCCGGGTCGGTGTACTTGGCGGCATTGTTGAGCAGGTTCCAGAAGACCTGCGCCAGCCGGGTCAGGTCGGCGTTCAGGAAGACCGGCTGCGGCGGCAGCGCCACGCTAAGAGCCTGTCCCTTGGCGTTGAGGAGCGGCCGGACGGTCTCGACGGCGTTCTCGAGTACCGCGGCCAGGTTCACGCGGGTCCAGCGCAGCTCCAGCTTGTTGCTGGTAATGCGGCTCACGTCCAGCAGGTCGTCCACCAGGCGCACCAGCTGAATGACTTGCCGGTCCATCATGGCCTGGGCCTGCGCGGTTCGCCGGGTCGTCCGTCAGCGCCAGGGCTTGCAGGGCGGTACGGATGGGGGCCAACGGATTTCGCAGCTCGTGAGCCAGCGTCGCCAGGAACTCGTCCTTGCGCCGATCCGCCTGGCGCAGTTCTTGCTCCGCCCGCTTCCGCGCTGTTATGTCCTGGCGCACCCCCACCAGGCGCACCGGCCGGCCCTGGTCGTCGCAGAAGACCTTGCCCTTGCCGAACAGCCAGCGCTCGCCGTCGTCCGTCGCGGCACTGCGGAACTCGACCTCGAACTCGGAACCGGTCGCCAGGGCGTCTTCGTAGGCCCGGCGAACCGCCGCACGGTCGTCGGGGTGGACGAGGGCGTCGAACCCTTCCTGGGAAGGCGGCACCGTCCCGGCGGGCAGGCCGTGCACCGGTTCGAAGTTGTCCGACCACCACATCTGGTTGGTGGCCGGACTCCACTCCCAGACGCCCATGCGGCCCGCCTCCAGGGCCAGGTGCAGCCGCTCCACGCTGTCGCGCACGGTCTTCTCCGCAGCCCGCCGCGCCGTCACGTCGCGGAAGACCAGGACGACACCGAGTGTCCCGCCGTCGTCTCGGATGGGAGCGGCGCTCTCCTCAATGGGTCGCCGCGTCCCGTCCCGGGCGACGATCGCCATGTGGTGGGACAGGCCGGCCAGTTGGCCCTCGCGCAGCACCTGGACGACCGGGTTCTCGGCCGGTTCGCCGGTCTGCTCGTTGACGATGTGAAACACGTTCTCCAGGGGCCGCCCCTCGGCCTCGCCCAGGGGCCAGCCGGTCAGCTGCTCGGCCACCGGGTTGAGGAAGATCACCCGGCCCTGGGCGTCGGTGCAGACGACCGCGTCGCCGATGCTCGCCAGGGTGATGCGGAACCACTCGTGCTGTTGCCGGACGGCCTCGGCCTGCTCCTCCGCCGCCCGGCGGGCCGCCGCCTCCTCCCGCAACCGCTGGGCGTCCGCCTCCGCCTGCTGCCGCTCGGTCAGGTCGCGCGTGATCTTGGAAAAGCCTCGCAGGTTCCCGGCTGGGTCGCGCAGGGCGGTCAGGACCACGCTGGCCCAGAAGCGGGAGCCGTCCTTGCGCACCCGCCAGCCCTCTTCCTTGTACGCTCCCTCGGCGGCGGCCGTCCGCAGCCCCTGCTCCGGCCGGCCCGCCTGGACCGCCTCGGGCGGGTAGAACAGCGCGAAGGACTGGCCGAGGACCTCCTCGGCCCGGTACTGCTTGATGCGCTCCGCCCCCGGGTTCCAGGAGGCGATGCGGCCGTCGGGCCCCAGCAGGTAGATGGCGTATTCCTTCGTACCCTCCACGAGCAGCCGGAAGCGCTCCTCACTGGCCCGTAGCTCCTCGATCTGTCGCTCCAGCTCGGCGTTGGCCTGTTTCAAAGCGCCCTCGGCCCTGACGCGAGCCGTCACCTCGCGCTCCAGTTCGGTTGTGTTGCGCATGGTCAGGAGCCTCGACATGAATTCGAACATCAACCGACCGCCGGCCGATGTATTGAACAAGACCACCGAGGTGGTCGCGCGGCACCATCAACACCCGGTCCTGCGCCGTTTCGCGAAGAACAAGCGATCATGAACCGGCGTAATCAGGTAAGTGATTCCCTCAGCCGTCATGGCCGGAGGACAGGGAAGGCCGCCTCTCGCAAGCGGGTGTGTAAGCAAGATCATTGTACTGCAAGCTCGGCAAGCCCGGTAGGGCCGCTGTTCAACGCGGCGCCGTTTCCGTAAACGAACCCTGGCCGGGCCGCCTCGGGCCGGCCGGCGGCGGCCGCCGCCCCCGTGTACGCCAACCCCTCCAGGATCGCATGAAGATCACCCGCATCCGCGCCTACCGCGTGGACCTGCCGCTGCACGAGGGCAGTTACAAGTGGTCCGGCGGCAAGGCCGTCACTGTCTTCGACAGCACTGTGGTGCGCATCGACACCGACGCCGGCGTCGCGGGCTACGGTGAGGTCTGCCCGCTCGGCCCCTTCTATCTGCCCGCCTACGCCAGCGGCGCCCTGCGCGGGCATCGCCGAACTGGGGCCGCACCTGCTCGGCGAAAATCCCCTCGAATTGCAGAAGCTCAACCGCCGCATGGACGCCGCCCTGCAGGGCCACCCCTACGTCAAGTCCGCCCTGGACATGGCTTGCTGGGATCTCCTCGGCAAGGCCACCGGCCAGCCGGTCTGCACGCTGCTCGGCGGCCGCCACGGCGAAGATTTCGGTCTGTATCGGGCCATCTCGCAGGAGGCGCCGGAGGCCATGGCCGGCCGCGTCGCCAGCTACCGCGCCGAGGGCTACCGCCGCTTCCAGTTGAAGGTAGGCGGCGACCCGGCCGAGGACATCGAGCGCATCCGCGCCGCGGCGGCCCAGCTGCAACCGGGCGACCGCCTCATCGCCGACGCCAACACCGGCTGGCTCATGCACGACGCCCTGCGTGTGGTCCGGGCCGTGCGCGATGTGGACGTGTACATCGAGCAGCCGTGCCGCAGTTACGAGGAGTGCCTGACGGTGCGCCGCCACACCGACCACCCGTTCGTGCTCGACGAGGTGATCGACTCGCTCGACGTGCTGCTGCGCGGCCACGCCGACCGGGCGATGGACGTGGTCAACCTCAAGATCAGCAAGCTCGGCGGCCTGACAAAGACGAAACAGGTTCGCGATCTGTGCGTGGCCCTGGGCGTGGCGCTGACGCTGGAGGACAGCTGGGGCGGCGACATCGTGACCGCGGCCATCGCTCACCTGGCGCACAGCACGCCGCCGGAGCTGCTGTTCACGGCCACCGACTTCAACAGCTATGTGACGGTCAGCAACGCCGAGGGGGCGCCGCGGCGCGTCCACGGCCGGCTGGCGGCGCCGGCGGTGCCCGGCCTGGGTGTGACGCCGCGCTGGGACGTGCTGGGCGCCGCGGTGGTGGATGTGGGGTGACTTTCTCGTCTCGGTGGGGAGTCACCTGGCCACCTGGCCACATGGCGCGCCTCCCATCTCACCACAGGTGACAACCAGCGGCACCGCCCGACACGCTACCCCCGCGCGCCACGCGCTCCGGCGCAGTTTGCGTTTGGGTGTAGCGGAAGTCGCCAGACTTCCGAAGCCGCTCCGGAAGTCTGGCGACTTCCGCTACACCCAAACGCAAACCGCTCTAAAATGAGGGTGTCTCTCTCCGTGGAGAGCCCAGTGGTCCCGTCCCGCGGCAAGCGCGAGGAGTCCCATGAATCAACAACGTCATGTGCAAGGTGTCGTCGGTCTGCTGCTCGGGCTGACGCTGGCGTGGCCGGCCGTCGGCGGCCCGGGCGGCGGCCAGAAAAAGGACCAGCCCCCGAAGCAGAAGCCGGACCTGCGCACCGGCATTGCGGTGTGTCAGTCGCCGACCGGCACACTGATCGCCGCCTACGGGCCGGGGCCGAACAGTCTCGTCGTGCGCGGCAAGGGTGTGCTGTTCCCGGACGACCTGATGCTGGCGCTGCCGGGCTACCGTGCCGAGGTGGAGACGCTCAAGGCGGAGGCGCGGCTGGCGCTGGTGGGCAACGTTCAGGTGTCGGCCACGCCGGTGCGCGAGAGCGCTGTCCGGCTGCACAAAAGTGCCGGCGTGCCCCTGGATTTCACGCTGGACCGCGGCCGGGTGTTCGTCCGGGCCCACCAGGCCAAGGAACCGGTGCGCGTCCGCGTGCGCGCGTTGAAGGAGGTGCTGGAACTGGAGCTGGAGCCGGGCGCGGAGGTGGCGCTGGAGCGCTTCAGTCGCTGGCTGCCGGGGGTGCCGTTCCTGGCGAAACCGAAGAAGGGCCACGAGCCGGTGACCGAGGTCCACCTGTTGCTGCTCAAGGGCCGGATCAAGGCGAAGCTGAACGACGACCAGGGTGAGCAGACGTTCCAGGGGCGGATGCTGTATCAGTGGAACAGCGACCGCGGCGTGGTCGGGCCGATCGCCTTGAAGAAGGTGCCCGACTGGGCCGCGGACAAGCCGGAGCCACTCGCCAAGGACGTGCAGGCGGCGCTGGAGAAGTTGACCAGGGCGCTCTCCAAGAAAGAGCCGGCCACGGTCATCGAGGAGAACCTGGGCTCCAGCGACGCGGCCACGCGCGCGTTGATGGTGGCCTGGGCGGAGGCCATCGACCAGCCGGGCCGCGTCTGGGAAGCACTGAACGACAGCAAACACGCGGACGCGCGGGCGGCGGCGGTCCTGAGCCTGCGTCACTGGATCGGCCGCGGCACCGCCAACGACGTGGCGCTGTATCGGCTGCTGCTGAACAGGAAGTTGAAGCCGGCGCACGCCGAGATCGTCATGCAGCTGCTGCACGGCTTCACGGACGCGGATCGGGCGCGGCCCGAGACGTATGAGGCGCTGATCGGCTACCTGGATCACGACCAGCTGGCGATCCGCGCGTTGTCGCACTGGCATCTGGTGCGGCTGGTGCCGAAGGGCGGCGACATCGCATACGACGCCGGCGCCGCCCAGCGCGCCGCCGGCGTGGCGGCGTGGCGCAAACTGGTGCCGGCGGGACAGCTGCCCGCAGCAGAGAAAAAGTGAGCACCAGGGAAGGCGTGACCGGGTGGCCGGGCGGCAGGAGATACCCTCGTTCCCAAACCGGAGTTCGGAGCCAAATTCCTCCCTGCCGCAGAGGGTTCTCGGGACATTCTAAAGATTTCCGAGGTGGCTATTCTTTTCCCTGGCGCACTTCTTGCTTTCCGGTTCCGGGGATGTTCCGCTCTCCCGCAAGCGCTGGGCCAGCGCTTGCGGGAGAGCGTAAAACCTGAAAAGTGATTTTTGTTAGGGCGCGCGGCGCCCCAAATCACCTGGTTCGGGCGCCCAGACAGCGCCGGCCGGTTCGGTGGGTGTCGGCTTGCCCTCTCCGGGCATTTCCGATAAAAAAAGTGCGCGCTTATTGACTTTCGAGATTCGACCGATTACGCTCACCCGCGGGCGCTCCGCTCCGCGGGGGCTTGCTGGTGAACGTAAAACCTGAAACAGTAACCTTGTTAGGGCGCGCTGCGCGCCCTAATCACCTGGTTCGTGAGGGGAGCGGGGGGGCGTCGCATGGGCAACAAGGCGTGGCTGACAACGGCGGCTACGCGGCAGACCTACCCCAGCCTCCAAGAACCGGCTTACAACGCCGCCCGGCATTCCGTTGCCTGCTGCGATTGGGGTATCCCGCTGCTCTGGCTCCCACTGTTCCGGCCGTCGGACCTGCTCGTCGAGAGCGTGACCGTCGAGTGCGGCAAGACGTATCGTGACCCTGCGCCCGTAGTGGACACCCCAAGGGCGTTGGAAAGGCTGGCAGGAGCCGTGGCCCGGCTCGATGCGTTGTTCCGGGAGCAGGGCTCGGTCGCTCGGTACGCAGCCATGCTCCGTGAGGCAATCGCATCGACTGCCCGGCCCTTCGTCACCTTGGAAGCGGCGGCGCTGGCCGGGGCGGGCGCGCCAGAGGAGTTCTATCGAAACCTGGAGCGGGCATTGGCCTACTTGGATCAGCCGGATAGCTACGAGGGGCGGCATGAGTTGCTCTACTTGACGCCTACAGTCAGCGAGCCAGAGATGCCATTCCCGAACCCCGAGGAAGTGGGGGAGGAGAGTGACATCGAGGGGATGGAGATGCTTCGGTTTCTGCTTGGCGAACGGTGGGAGCGACCTGTGCCCTGGGAACCGATGCGGTGAGGAGCGTCTGGCACGAACAAGCCGCTACAGCGGACGACCCCCACACCGGAAGAAAAAGGAAGAAAAAGAGTGCCATGTGCCAATGAGATGACGCGGTATTTACGGACGGTGTACGCCACCGCCCATTGACGGCTTCATCAAGGAGTCGCGGAGTAGCATTTGCAGTGCCACGAACCAGCCTCTCTCGTTGGTTTGATCACCGTCTCGCCATACTGGTATATCAGGGGAGTGACCCCACGGTGCCGTATCAGGCGTTGGTGATCCGAGAGAGCGCAAGCTTTTCCTAGGGTTCACCCCTTGGGGACAAAAGGCGTTCTCGGCTCGCGATCCCGCTCCGGCGGAGGTCTACTCCCCTGACGCTGCTGATTGTACCGCGCCGACCCCCAGGCGCGCCAACACGATCGGCAGGATGTCCCCCAGCAACTGGGGGCCACGCCGATGACCGTCCTGGATCTTTTGCAACTCCTCGGCCAACGGCCTGGCCTCGGCGGCATGTTCGCGCGACGGGATTTGCCCGATGGCCGCTTGCAGGTCGCGCAGCACCTCGGCCATGCCCGTGTCGTGGTCGCGGTGGAAGGCCGTCAGCTTGTCGAGGATGTAATGGCGACCCTGGATGCTGGGGTGGCGAAAGACCTGGCGGCCGGCCACCATCTGGAAGGCGATGCGGCAGAAGCGCAGCGCCACCTTGACGCGCGTGTGCCGCGGGTCCTTGCCCTGTGCCGCCCACTGCGTCGCCAACACCCCGAAGTGGTGGTTGCAGACGATCAGGTTGTCGGCGATGCCGAGGATGGCGGCGCGGAGGGAACGGTTGCAGTTGCGGACCAGCGGGCCGTTGGCTTTGTCCACTTGGTCACTCTGATAACGGGACGGTCGCAGGCCGGCGCGGCCGGTGATGGCCTTGGCGTTGGCGTAGTGTTCGATCGGCCCCATCTCGCCGGCGAAGTCGGCGGCGCTGACGACGTTGACGCCGGGGAAGGACAGCAGCAGCACGTAGGGCGTCTGCACCAGCCGGCCGGCGATGTCGCGTTCCAGGGCCAGAATTTCCTGGGTTTTTTGCTGGCGATCGTGGTAGTAAGGCCAGGGCAATGCGGCGGTGCTGCTCGGCGGCGACATCGCCCGGCGCGGCCTGGTCGGCCCAGTCGAGGACCGTTTGCACGGTGCGTTGCTGGAAGCGGATGCCGGCCTGACGCAGGGAGTGACAGAGGGTTGTCAATCCGGCCTCGCGCAGTTGGTCGGCGGTCGGGAAGTGGCGGAGCAAGTGCCAGGGGACGGGACTCTCCCAGAGCTTGTCGAAGCAGGCGGCGAACCCGGGCAAGGCGGCTTCGAGGTGGTCGCGGATCTGGCAGTTGAGGGCGGCGCCTTTGCGGACGAGGTCGCGGCGTTGGCGGATGAGCAGGAGCAAGGAGGTCCAGGCCTCGTCGCGGGTGGCTTCGAGCAAGGCGCAGCCGGTGACGGTGGCGCGATGAATGGCGGCCAGGTCGGTGTCGTCGGTCTTGTTGCCGGGATCGACGGGTTGGCGATACTGCTTGGTGACGAAGGGATGGAGGATGCGGGTCTCGAAGCCGGCGGCGGCGAAGGTGCGTTGCACGATGCGGTGATAGCGGCCGGTGCGTTCGATGGCGACGAGGCCGTCGCGGAGCTGGTGCTCGGCGAAAGCTTGGCGGACCTGGGCGACGGCCGCGTCGAGGTCGGGGCGGTTGTGGGCGACGGTCGTGGGTGGCATGCAGGACGCGGCCGTAGAAGTCGGCGAGGAGGAACTTGGAGCGTGCCTTGGCGCAGTCGAAGCAGACGATGCCGAAGTGTTCGGGCCCGACCCGCTGGACGCGGGGATGGAGCACGCCGTGGGGCTTGCCGAGGGAGGGTGCCGGACGACGGGACGAGGGACGGTTTGTGGGTACGAGAAGTGGCCATGAGACCTGCCTCCGGTAAAAGAGAGAGGGCTCATCTCATTCTGGCAGCTGGCTCGTCGGAATGGGTTATTTCTTTGCTAAAACCCACATACCAGGGGACGCGGACATTTTTCTTGACCCGAACCAGTCGTTGCACGTGACGGGCCATCTACGGTCAATCTAATAATATTTAGTCGAGCGGCCCGCACGTGAACTGAGTTGTTCGCCAGCTTGGGAGGGGTCCGTCGTGCCGAGCGATGTCCAAACCGTCTGTGAGGCGATCGCTCGTCAACGAAAGTATGGCCACCTTACATGCGCGGTTGATGACGGGAGCGCGGCCGTCGATCCGCGGGGTTGCCGCGTAGTTCTGGATGAGTTTGTTGGGACCTTTGGATTCAAGGGACTTGCTGACGGGTGGATCGAACTCAGCATCCAGGCCGCCAAGACACTCGTGCGCGAAATCTTACTCAAGGATTTAGCTTACCGCATCGCCATGATGTCAGAAGAAGAGGCGGCCCTGCTCACCGAACGCTTTTTTGGGTTCTTCCGTTTTTAGGTGCAAGCGCCTGAGAAAATGGCCCGGAAGCCCGCCACCAGTTCCCGAATGTGGGCGATGGTCTGCCGCACCAGATCCTTGCCTCGGTTTAGGTCCAGGATCAACCGGCTCCACAGACTGTCCGCGGACTTCAGCCCGTAGGCACGCTTGACAATCACGCGCGCCTTGTTGTTGATCCCCTCCACTGGCCCACTCGTCTGCCGGCCCTCGAAGTAGTTCAGGATCTCGTCTTGCCAGGTCTCGAAGGTCACGATGAACTTCTCCATCGCCGGGAACTCCTCCAGGATGTCCAGCCACACCCCGGTCAGCCACCGTAGCGCCTGCCGCCGGTCCGTGGCCGTGTCGAAGATCTTCTGGAAGCGCACGCGGATCTCGTACAGCCGCCGCAGCCGGGGCAACTGCTCAAACAAGGCCTCCAGCTTCGCTTGCTCTGCCTTGGTCAGGTCCTTGGGGTTGCGGCGGAACTCCCACATCAACGAGCGAAATTCCTTCCGTTGCGCCTTCGTGAGCTTCTGCTTGTGGCCCCGCGTGATTTTTTTTCCGCGCCTGGTCCACGACCTCGTTGAACTTCTTGGCGACGTGGAAGCGGTCGATGACCGCCTGGGCGTTGGGCAGCAAGCCCCGACAAGCGGCGTGGAACGCCGGCCCCATGTCGGCCCGGTAGGTATGCACCTGCAGGCGCTGCGCCGCGGACAACTTCTCCAGGCACTGCTGCGCCGCCGCCGCGTCACGGCCTGCGGTCACCGCCAGCACTTCGGGCCGGTCGGGGTTGGTCAGGTCGGTCAGGATCGTCACGTAGAGCTTGTGCCGCTTCTTCAGGCTCAACTCGTCAATGCCCACGTCCTGGATCACGCGCTGGGGGTCGATCGTCTTGGCCTGGGTGTCGGCCAACTGGTTGCGGACGATCAGGCCGACCGTCTCCGCCGAGATGCCCAGGCGGCGGGCCACCTCCTCCTCGTTACTGCCGATCAGCGCCCGCAAGACGTGCTGCTCGAAGCGGTAGGTGTAGCTCGTGTCCCGGCGCTTGAAGGGCGGGATCAGGTGTTGTCGGTGATGGCAGTGGGGGCAGCGGTGGAAAACCGGTTGGTAGATCCAGAAGCTCGGTTGGCCCCAGAGTTCCAGGTCGCGGACGACTTGCACCGTCTCCTTGAACTCCAGGTGCGCGTCCTCCTCGCGGCGGCAGCGGTCGCAGCGACAGCGGTTGGGCAAGGGCCAGGAGACTTCAAAGCCGTGGCCGTCGCCGTGGCGCTCGTAAGCCACGATGGTGACGCCTTCCGGGAGATCCACGTCGATAGTGATGGTGGCCATGACCGTCCCTGACGAGCAAGCATCGAGAACCCCAGGGCCGGCCGACGCACGGCACCTATCCAGAAATGTAAGCCCCGCACGCCGCCCAGAAAAAGCTCAAAAATCCAGGCACTCGCACTTTACCCCGGAAGAACCATTTTTTTTCGACCCGCTTGCGCCCGCCGCCCTGGCGGCGGATACGTGAACCGAGTTGCGGGTCAGGCTGGGCCAAGTCCCGTTGGCCACGCCGGATGGTATCGCGACTCAGGCCCGTGACCTGAGCCAGGCGGGCAATCCCGCCACGACCGTAGCGTTGTGCCAAGAGACCGACGACTAACCGTCGGGTGCGCTCGTCCAAGGTAACCACCAAGTGATTGATGGCACAATGTTGCGCCGCGAACGCGCTGGTCGGGTGCTGCTGGCAGTCCGGGCAAGGGCAACAGCGGGCAGTTGGATGTTCGGAGTTTTTCATGGAATGCCTCCGCCAAGGCCGAGAGGCTGCCCCAAGTCATTCTATGAAAACGACGAAGTTGTTACCGGGCGCCGCCTTAGTGTAAATAGATCGGGAGGGTTGAATGACAACTGGAGCCAGATCGCGCAAGCTACTCAAGCCCGAAGAAGTACTGGCGCTCAATCCGCGCGTCGCCATCACGTTCACGCCGGGCTATCGGCCCATCCTGACCCGCACGGTGCGCTGGTTCGAGGAACCGGGCCTCTTCCGGCGCTCGTTCCTTGGCAGATTCACGGCGTCATGTAAGGCGCTGTTCAGGGCGTTTGTGTTCATGGTTCTGGGACTGCTCGCTGCCTACGTGGCCTCGGCGGTCGCATTGGAGCGGGAGCGATACCATCCGCCGGAACACCCGGCATTTCAGCAGTGGAGGTGAGTGATGCAGGACAGGAGTTGGGTGGAGAGAGTGAAGGACCACTTGACCGAGCGTGTCATCCCCGAGGTCGGGGCTGAAATGAAACGGCTCGGCGTGCAAGGCCAGATGGAACTGGCGAATGCGATGTGGAACGGCAGCGCCTTCGTCCCCTACGGACCAGGACAATACACCCCATCCGGGAACGAGCAAGGCGTCCACGGCCCGCAGGAGAACCCGCAGCAACAGACTCAGGGCGATCCTGAGTTGCCCCAGCAACAGCAAGAGCGGGGAGGGAGGTCACTCTGATGTTGGAGGGTTTCGTTTTTATCGTGTGCTGCGCCGCCCTCGGAGTCCTGATCGGGACGACCAGCTGGGGCCAGCAGGCAATCGCCTGGTTGCGCAACCGGAAAGGGGAACAGCCGTGATGTTCGCATTCACCGACGGATGCTCGTGGTTCGGACCCGCCCTGTTGGTGTTCGCCATCTGGTGGTCGCTCAACTGGCGGAAATTTTTGAACAAGGACAACGGCGGGAAGGCGGCGCGGACGGCCGTCCGCTGGTGGCTGGGCAGGAAGTAGAAGACCAGGCGGGGAGGGGCGGGCAACGCCCCTCCCCTTCACTCAGGAGACGAAACGATGGCATGGCTTTCAGAATTCTTCGCGGGGCTGTTCGGGTTGGAGGCTCCTGGCGGCACGCAAGACGATTCCGAGGAGGACGAACTCCCGGAACTACCGGAGGAACTCGCCGACGCAATCTGGGACATCCCTCAGCGCTACGGCCAGACCTACCAAGCGGCGGACAGCCTGGATAAGGCCCTGCGGCTGATGGACCCCGAGCTTATCATGGATACCGCCATTGAAAACACGAAAGCGGTGTGCCTCTTGCTCATTGACGAATGGGACATCCCCGCCAGCAAGCTGATGAACTACTTGAAGCCCCTCGCCGAGGCGGTCGAGGAATACGCCCCGCTGTACGGGCAGTTCTGCGCGGAGTACGCGGGCATGTGGGAAGAGCTGCCTGCGAAGGCCCGGCGGTGGGGGGCAGCGGGTGCACAGTTGGGGCGAGCATTCGGCATGTGGGGCGAGGTCGCCGGGGCGCTTGGGGCGGCGTGGCTCGCTGGCGGCAACAGCGGGGAGCAAATGGAAGCGGCGTTCCGGCAACTGGAGTCCGCCTTCATCGACGTCGGCTGCCAGTGGGACGAATGCTCGGAGCAAATCCACGAACGCTGCGCGCGCTTGCTCGCCCGAAACGCTTCGAGGTGACCCGTGAACGAACACCTGATCCATGACACGTCATGGTCGGCGGCGTACAGCATGGTCGAGGTGGTGGCCCCGTGCCTGCGGGAGGAGGAGCAGGCCGAGGCCTTCCACGCATTCTACCGGCGCGTGCGAGCGGCCCTGGAAGCCTACGCGATCATGAGCGAGCGGGGATGGCGGTGCGCGAACCCGTCGAGGAACTGAGTCATGAAACACCGGGACTGGATCGGCAAAGCCGCCCCGGCCCTCACGCCGGAGCAGCGGGCCGCTGTCGTTCGCGAGGCTTTCGAGGCCATCGTGGCTGTCGGGTTCATGAAGTGGAAGGCCGAGGAACTGATGGGCTACGGCTACGAAGCCGGCGAGCAGGACCGCGAGCATTACGCTCGCCTGTACGAAAAGGACCATTTCCGCGCATTCGCTGCAAGGGCCGCGGGGGCGACCGACGCACGGCTGCTGGAGACGCGGGCCTACTGGATCGGCAAGGCGAAGACGATGGACCTTGGCGCCTGGCTGGAGGTTCAGAGCAAGGGGCGGGGCGGAGACCCGTTTTACGAAACGGTGGCGCGCGAGGTGGAAGCCCGGCAGCTCATCCGGGCCGGCGGCCGGGAACACTGAGGTGCGCCTATGACTGTGAAAGATGCGGCCGCCCGCCTCGGCGTGTCGGCCTACACGGTCTACGGGCTGCGTACGCCCACGCAGTTGCGCCATTCGCGCGTGGACCTGGGGCGGGGCAAAATCGCCAGCAGTGAGGAGATGATCGCCGAGTACCTGTAACGGAAGAGATCGAGGTGGGGCATGTTATCCGTCAAGCAGGCGGCCGAGCGGGCAGGGGTGTCGGTCAGCCTGATCTATGCGTGGTGTGCAGCTGGGGCACTGAAGCATTCCCGCTTCGGTCGTCCCGGAAGACGCGGCACTATTCGGGTCGAGGAAAACGATCTGGAAGCGTTCCTGAAGGATTGTCAGCTGGAGGTACGGCTTCCTGCCGCACCTCCGCAGCCACTACGGCACATCACACTCCCGCAGCCTTCTTAGCGGCCTCGCGCATGTGGTCCACCCTGCCGGCGAGGTGCGCGTAATGCTGGCTCACCATGCTGGTGTCCACGTGTCCCATCAACTCGGCGACCTGGGCGATACCCACGCCGTTGACAAGGGCCTGCGTCGCGAACGAGTGCCGCATGGTGTAGCTGATGACGCCTGCCATGTGCGGCAGTTTGGCCCGCAGGTTCCGGAAGCGGCAGCGGACGCTGTTGCGGGTGTAGCCGCGCTTGCTGCGCGGGCCGCGGAACAGCGGGCCTTCCGGATATTTCGCCATCAGGTTGCGGGACAATTCGACCATCGCCGGCGTCAGGTAGATGACGCGTGGCCGGCCGGTTCGTTTGGCGGTCTTGTGTTCTTTGAAGATCCACACGCCCAGTTCCAGGTTGACGTGGGCCGCGGTGAGCTTGCGGACCTCTCCGGGCCGGGCGCCGGTTTCGACCATCGCGAGGACGAAGTCACGGAACGATTGGTCCTTGATCGTGCCCAGGATCTCCTCCCGCTCCGCAGGCGACAGAATGCGGTCGCGGTGCCGCTGTGGGGGTTTCGCGACTTTCTTCACCGGGTTGAAGGAAAGCAGGCCCTCGGCCTCGGCCCAGTTGAACACGCGCTTGACGGCGATGATGGCATTGCGGCGGCAGCCGTTCCATCCGGGGTGGGCGTCGAGCCAGCGGGTGACGTGCAGCGGCTTGAGATCGGCGGCGAGCAGTGTGCCGAACATCTCGCAGAAGTCCTGAAGGAATTCCCGGTAGCCGCGGTAGGTGTCCGGGGTGCGGTGCTTCTCGGAGTAGTCGAGGAACAGCTCGCACACCGTTGCAACGGGGAGCTTTTCCGCCTCGGGGAGCTTGCCAGCGCCCGAGGCCATGACGCGGAAGTAGGCAATCTCGATTTCTTCCGGCGGCTTGGGTGGCGGATCACCCCGTTTCCGTTTCCGGGGCGGAGGAAGGTGGGCCGGGTGATGCCCGAGGAACTCTTGCCGGCCGCCGACCTCGACGAACCAGGCATTCTTGGAAGCACGATACCAGGGATGATGCGGACGCATGAGCCAAAGCCTCCCATGACTGAAGCCACGGGTAAGCCGGAAGGCTTGCTCAAGCCTGCCCTGCCTGTCACAACCAGGTGGGGCAGGTGCGTTTCCTGCCTAGTTTCCTGCCCTCATCGTAGGGGGCAAAGTCAAGGGCCGCCGCAACTTCTTATTGCGACGGCCCTTGCGATGTCGGGCCGAGAGGATTCGAACCTCCGACCTCCTGAACCCCATTCAGGAAGCATCGCAACCCAACCCGTTAAGTGACAAGGTAGATACGCCGATCTCGTCTCTCGCTTGCACCACTGCTTGCACCGGCAAGGCGGAAACCGCTCAACCTGTCACCGTGGAAGCGCTGGCCGCGGCGCTGCTGACTCTCTCGGCAGACGACCGGGCGCGGCTGGTGGCCCTGCTCCTGAGCCAGTCACCGGACAAGCCGAAGGGGTAACGCCCTCTGGTAGAACGGCACCAGGGGCGACACTCGCCCCTGGTGCGAAGATCGGGCACGAATGAAAGCGAGTTACCGCAATGATCGCCGCAAAGAAACCTAGCGCGAACGGCTTCCATGAGCGCAACGGTCATGTGCCGCAGGCCAAACCCGCCGCACCGTTAAACACCGTTTCAGACGGTGCGACAGCGGCACCGCCCCTAGCGGTCCCAGCCCCCGAAGGCCGCACCGCGAAGGGCACATTCGCCCCCGGCAACAAACTTGCTCGGGGCAACCCCCACGCCCGCCGCATGGCCGCCCTGCGCCTCCGCCCTGCTGGACGGGCTGACGCCCGAGCGGATGCAGGCGCTGGGGGCGAAGCTCTACGACCTGGCCCTGGCCGGCGACCTGGCGGCGGCGAAACTGCTGCTCACCTACGCCATCGGTAAGCCGCCCGACGCCGTGGACGCCGACCGGCTCGACCTCGACGAATGGCGAATCCTCGACGCCGTGCCCACGCTGGCACAGTTCCTGCGCCTGTCCGCGGACGGCATCGACCCCCAGGACGCCGCCGCGCTGATCGGGAAACTCCGCCCCCAGGACGAAGCGAAGGCCGGGGAAAGGGTCCTCGCCGCTGTCACTGGCATGGATGAGGCGGCGGACCTTGGCGAACCCTGGCAATGGGAGAATTCTTCGCCAGGGAACGGAAGGCACGCATCGGCAAATGAAAACGGGACAGGCCGCCTCAAGCTGGGGTCCGTGAGTGTGCCCCAGGTGCTAGGCCCCGAACCTGTGGCCGTTCGGGGCTGAGAGGAGGTGATAGGGGATGAGCGCTGGCAGCAAGTTGACCCGCAAGCAGGAGGTCGTGATCGCCGCCCTGCTGACCGAGCCGACGCACGCCGCCGCAGCCGCGAAGGCCGGCGTGGGAGAGGCTACGCTGCAGCGCTGGCTGCTCCTGCCAGAGTTCCAGGCCGCGTATCGGCTGGCCCTGCGCGGCATCGTCGAGGCCGCCATCGGCCGGCTGCAGCAGACCACCAGCAAGGCCGTCGAGGCGCTGGAGCGGAACCTGACGTGCGGCCACCCCGGCAGCGAAATCCGGGCGGCGCTGGGCATCCTCGACCAGTCGCTCAAGGCGGTCGAGTTGATCGACCTGACGACCCGTGTGGAAGAGATGGAGCGCCTGATCGTGGCGCAGACCGGCCAGCACCTGGACGCCTCCGAGAAAAGCCCCTGGGGAGGCCAGGCCGACGGGGCGTGAGCAGCGGGACGCCTGACGGGCCGCAAAACGGGGAGGGCCTGGCAATGGGCTACAACGGCATACCTCGGCGACTCAAGGCGGTCGGCAACGCACTCCAGGCGTACCGCTGGGAGGAGATCACCCGCCTGTGGCCGCCGCAGACGCCGAAGCAGGAGGCGGCGCTCTTCGGGCTCTGCACCGGCGCCACCACCTACCACATGGAGCACGGCGGCACGTTGGATGAGGTCCTGGATCGCTTCCCGGCAACCCTGTCGGAAGGGCTGATGCAGCTATGGCTGAAGGAGTCGGACGCCGGCGCCGCCAACACCGCGGCGGGTGGTGAGCCACGGGCTTGAGGCTGTTCTGATCGCCGGGCGTGGCCGCGCCGCCGTTCGGCCAGGGATTTTCGTTTCGCAGGGGCCTGCCGCCGGGTAGAATGGCGGTCGAGTCGATGAATCGCCCTGACGCGCCCAGGCCGCCGGGTTTTCAAGCGGCGAATTCCGGAACAGATTTCAAGGGTTTTCGCCGCCATTATTTCGGCGAGGAGGACAGATTCCAGACCCGCAAGGCGCCCCAGGTGCTCTGCGTTGGGACGTGCCGGGTTACTTTCGGGGGAGTGACGGGACATGGCAACTTGTGGTAAACGTCAACACTAACACAGTCTTACACTTTAACTTCGTCTCAAATTAGGTGGCCAATGAAGTTTCACATTATGCCGTGTGAGTCGCCTCTGCAGGGACGGCTCACCTACTCGGTTGAAGACTACTCTTTCATCTTCACCTCAGAGATTCTTCCACCCGCCATCACGACACTGCTCGTGAACACGTTGCAGCTTTCGGTCGATGAAGAAGGGCAGGTGCTGTTTATCTGGGGATACTGCCCGTTGATCCGATTTCAGTTGACCGAAAAAACCCCGCCCAATTCGATTCCAGGCCAATTATTCGCCGAGGTTCATGAGGAACTGATTCCCGGTGTCTCAAGAGAAGTGAATCATGGAGGGCTCTGGCCGGTTTCAATTAATTCCGAGGCCGGCTGGGTATGTCTTGGTAATCCTGATCTCCGCGTTGATGTTACTGCTGTTGAGTTCGCTCAGGATTGTGTTGCTGTGCTGAGCAGCGGTTCTCTGGTGTCTCTGTGGTTGCATCCTCAGCGTTTGCCGAACGAGGCTTTCGTTCCTCACCCGATTCAATAGCATTGAGATAGCAAAGGGGCGATTTTAGAAGGTAACTGTGGAGGGGAATTGGGGGGAATTGGTGACGCTTTACGCAAGCAACTGCTGCCATTCTTCTTGCGAATTCTTCTTTTCGAGAGTTGGAAGTGGACGCATTTTGGCCGGGTCCGACGACGGTGAGGTGCCGGCGACAACCCCTGCGACGCCGTGCCCCCTACGAAATAATGGCCGTAAACTCGGGCGAAATGCGTTCCGGAATTCGCCCGCCCGGATACCCCAGGTTCGTTCCCCGGCCATCCTACCCGGGAGCCGGCCGGAAGGAAAGCCAAAATCGCTGCCAGCCGTCCAGGACTCCTGAACGGGTGTTCCTGCTCGCCAACCGACGGCGAAGCCGAGTCCCGGGGACACCGCCTGCACCCGGCCCCGGCCTGAGCCGGCGCGGCCGCCCACCAGCACAGGCGAAGGGGCAGACGAGGCACCGACACCTTCACCGTGGGTGCGCTTCGCCGCAGTGGTGACGCCCGGTCCCGATTTTCCCCTGGACACCGCGCGGCGGGTGGGATACACCAAGAGCGGTTCACTACGGCACCCCCGGCCTTGACGTGGGCCGCCTGGGTGTCAACCGCCCCCCAGTGGGTGCCAGTGCAGATGACGAGTCGTTCAGCCGTCACGTCCGCGTCGGGCGTGACGATCTTCGGTTTTGGAGGGTGGAATTCCGGAACACATTTCAGCCCCAAGCGCGGCCATTATTTCGTGGGGGGCACAACAACGTGGCCCGTGCGGGTCAGAACTTGCCCCCGGCCCGGCACCTGAATGTTCGCCAGGACAACGGCGGTGGCGTCGGCGACATCCTGTTCCCGCTGGGCGGCATTCTCAGGCAGTTCCAGAACTGAACCTTCAGGAAGTCGCCTTGACCGGAAGCAGCCTGTTCGTGTTGCAACCGCCGACGCTTTTGACCACAATGTTGGTGGCCTTTTCCCCTACAAGGAGGTTGTCATGACGCAGCACTTTGCCCTGTTGCTGACCAGACTTCTCCCTCGTCGCTGGCGACCCCGCAAGCAAAACCCCGCCGAAGAAAAGGGCAGCGGCAGCCGTCAAGAAGCCGGGAGGCAAGGTCGAGATTGATGCAAGAAGCAAATCGGTCGTGTCGGTGAACCTGTTCGGCGTGACGCTGCCAAAAGGATGGGTTGGCTTTCCTGCACTACCTCGCCCAACACCAGGGAACTTAACCTGACCCTCGTGCAAACGCCGGCGAGAGAGTTGGCTGACCTGAAGGGGTTGCCCCATCTTGAGAAGCTGTCGCTGCTCGGCACGCTCGTCAAGGATGAAAGCCTGGCCCACCTGAGCGGACTTTCGGAACTTCGGCTGTTGTCAATTAGCGGCGTAAAGCTGACGGAACCGGACTCGGCTTACCTGGAAAACTAACCAAAGTTCAACAGGCAAACATCATTGCAGGCACCTGGATCACAGCCAAAGCACTATCCTCCTGAAAGAGTTGACTAGACTCCGAGGGTTGTCGCTCAATAATTGCCGTGTGACCGATGAGGGTATGGCTCACCTGAAAGGAATGATCGAACTTGAGCATCTGCATCTGGCCGGTTCATACATGACGGATGACGGGCTGAATCACTTGAAAGGAGCCACGAAACTTCGGACGCTAGACATCGGAGCCACCAGAGTAACCGATGACGGACTGGCGGTGTTGAAGGGGATGACTAAGCTGCAAAAGCTGTACATCGGCTATACCCAGGTCACAGACGCCGGCCTGGATCATTTGAAAGGCTTAACAAATCTGCGGGAGTTAAACCTCCGATCAACGAGCGCCGGCCGGAAGAAGGTATCCGACAACTCAAACGATCATTGCCTGGCGTGAAGATCATCAAGTGACATACCCAAGGCTCAAACCACCACCTTGTCCCCGCTCCTGGCATCGAGCAGCCCCTTCTCGAAGATGCTAGCCGGCAGGCCTGTGTCGGCTTCCTCCACGTCCAGGTACGGCAGTGTCCTCCTCGCCGAAATAATGGCAGCCTGATCGCTGGAAATGGGTTCCGGAATTCGGCCCTCCCCCTCGCGGGCTCCCCCGCACGAAAGGAGGGCGTATGTCCACCCCGACCCCCACCCCCGACCCGTCCGCGGCACCGCCGCGGCCCGTAACCCAGGTCCCGGACCCCGACCCACCGGACCCGCAGACCGCCGCGCCCCCCAACGCCCGCCCCGGGAGCGGCCCCGCCTGCAGCAGCCCGTCCGCGGCCGACGCCTCGCCCGGCCCCCCGACGGCACCGCCTCGCCCCTGACCGCCGCACAGCGGTTGCTGGTGCTGGACACCTGGCAGCGGAGCGGGTTGCCGGCCGGCGACTTCGCCGCCCTGGTCGGCATCTCCAAGCACACCCTGTACGCCTGGAAACGGAGGTTCGACACGCAGGGGCCCGCCGGCCTGGACGACCACCCCCGCGGCGCCCCCGCCGGCAGCCGGCTGCCGGAGCTGACCCGCCGCACCATCCTGATGCTCAAGACGGCGAACCCCGATTGGGGCTGCCAGCGGATCAGCGATATGCTCCTGCGCGGCCCAGCCTTGCCGGCGAGCCCCCGGCCGTGGCCCGGGTGTTGCACGAGGCGGGTTACGTGTTGGAGGACGTGCCGACGCGGCCGCACCCGGACCACGTGCGGTCGTTCGAGCGGGCCAAGCCGAACCAACTCTGGCAGACCGACCTGTTTACGTTTATGCTCAAGCGGCAGAACCGGCGGGTCTACCTGGTCGCGTTCCTGGACGACCACAGCCGCTACATCGTCGGCTTCGGGCTGCACGCCAGCCAGTCGACGGCGCTGGTGATCGAGGTGTTCGCGTCGGCGTCGCCAACTACGGCCCGCCGGAGGAAGTGCTGACCGACAACGGCACGCAGTACGTGACCTGGCGGGGCAAGTCGGCCTTCACCAAGGAACTGGAGAAGCGCGGCATGCGGCAGGTGGTGGCGTCACCGCGGCGGCCGCAGACGCTGGGGAAGGTGGAGCGACTCTGGGGCACGCTGTGGCGGGAGTGCCTGCAGGCGGCGGTGTTCGTCGACCTGGCCGAGGCCCGGCAGCGGATCGGGCTGTTCATCGACCACTATAACTTCCAACGCCCGCACCAGGGGGTGGACGGGCTGGTGCCGGCAGATCGATACTTCGGGGCGGCGCCAGAAGTGCTGGCGACGTTGCGGCGCGGGTGGCGGCCAACGCCCTGGAGTTGGCCCGGCACGGCGTGCCCAAGGAACCGTTTTACCTGACGGGCCAGGTGGGCGGCCGGCCGTTCAGCGTGCACGCCGAGGGCGAGCGGGTGATCCTGACCGATGCGGGCGGCGGCCGCCGTGACGGCGAACCGTGTGGAGAGTTGCCCAGGTCGTCTTGTTCGGCGTGCGCAGCCAGACCGCCTTTTCCGGCCCTTGCTCTTGGAGCAGAGCAGACCGCCTTTCAGGATGCTGGGCAAGTTGCGAACCACTGTCGCATGGCGTAGCAACACGGGTACTACCTTTCTCGTGCTGGGTGGCAGGGGGTGGGCGTTCCCCCCTGCCGTGATCCCGTGGTTACACCTGGCCAGCCTTGACCACGCCGCCAGCCCGTCGGCGTGCTTGCATTGTGCCACCGGGCATGGCCCTTGCAGCTGGACGTCTGGCTGTCACCGTCGATGTTGACGTGGTAGGCATCCACGGGCGACTGCCGACCTTCTCGACCGTGAAGTCCCGGCCGAGTCGGCACGGAACTGGGTCGAGGAAGAAGGCAGCCCGGTCCTTGCCGACGGTGATCTGCACCACGCCGGGGTTGCCGTCAAAGGGTTCTCCAGGAGACCAACCCGCGCACTGGCGCGAAAGAAGTTGACCGGGGTTTCGTGTCGTACGGCGGCCGCGGTTGCGGTAGCGTTCCTTTCCATAGAAGGAATGCCGCGGGCCGGGGGTGTTGGTATAACCGCCGGCCCAACTTCGTTTCGAGCCCCGTTTGCCTCTCTTCTGTGTGCCGGCGACTCCACAATGGCTTCACGCCGGCAGTCCGGATTGTCAAAGATCAGGTTGCAGCCAAATGGGTGGACCGTGACAAGAATAATAAGCCAGATGGCCACAATTACAAGTCCAGTTGGCTACATTTATAGGATTTTATTGAGGTGAATTCATGGCGGCATCCGCATGGATCGGGGCTCGGCTGCGGGAGTTGCGGGAACAGAAGGGGCTGACCCAAGGTCAGCTCGCCGAACGGGTCGGCGTGAAGCGGGACGCGGTCATGTGCTAGGAAGACGACGCCAGGGAACCGGGTTGGTCGAACGTCGTGGCGTTGGCGCAGGCTCTCTACGTGACCTGCCTGGCGTTCCTCGAGGCCGAGCCTGCGGGGCGGGAACCGCCAAGTCGCGGGGTGCCTGCCGAAGGCACAGGAAAGCCCCCCGCCACCTAGGCGGCCGCGGGGCTGACCCAGGAAGGCGGAATGATCCTTGCTGCGCATTCCTCCAAAAAATGTAACCTATGTTGTTGGCAGAACAGGGAGAGACGAAGAGGGCGAACCCTATGCCGTACTCCGACTGAGACCGCGCCAGGGACTACCAATGCGTAACACCTCAGGAAACCCCCGCCGGTCCGGCCACGATCGGACAACCCCCGGTACAACCCCGATCCCGCTGCCATTCCGGCTGCAGACCGCTGCCAATGTGCCCCACCTGCTGGAGGAACAGGTCACGGCTGTGCGGGCGGAGCAAAGAGGTGGGCACACTCGAAAAGGCCGCGCGATCGGTTACCTGGCCGGCATCACCCTGAAGGCCATCGAGGCCGGCAGACCTGGCCGCACGCCTGGAGATGCTGGGCATCATGGTTCACACCGTTACCGAGACGGCCGGCTATGAACACCAAGGCCATTGCCAAGTTGTACGTCCGCTCGGCCCCCCGCTACTGCCTCCCCCCTGATCGTCGCGGCTGCTCACCGGGGCGACGAGGCCGAGGGCCCTGCG